>CAYVWR010000045.1:0-1021 GCA_964455525.1 uncultured Alphaproteobacteria bacterium | reverse complement strand
CCGACGTTGCCCGTCTCGGTGACTCGCACACGTTCTACGCTGTTGGTACGAAGAGCAAGACCAACCGCGTCGGTTGTGCCAAGGAAGTTCCGCGATGGGTCCGTGCCAGCACTACCATTCAGCGACCATGATGCGCTATCGCCAAGCGTCCTGACTCGACTGATGAACGTGCTGTTGTTCGTCAACTCCGTGATGAACCTTGGGCCATTGGCAAGCACCGTGTCGATCTGTGGAACGATGATCGCCGCAACGTTGCTGCTTGCGCCGATGCCACCATCTGCTCCAGCAACCATGATACGCGGACCGCTGCCGGCAAGGCTGTCAGAACGGATTGCTCCGGCGACATCCAAGCGAGCCGTCGGCGTGGCAGTGCCGATACCGACGTTGCCCGTCTCGGTGACTCGCACACGTTCTACGCTGTTGGTACGAAGAGCAAGGCCAACCGCGTCGGTTGTCCCAAGGAAGTTCCGTGATGGATCTGTGCCAGCACTACCGCTCAGCGACCATGATGCGCTATCACCAAGCGACTTGACTCGACTGATGAACGTATTGTTGCTCGTCAACTCCGTGATGAACCTTGGACCATTGGCAAGCACCGTGTCGATCTGCGGGACAATGATCGCCGCAACGTTGCTGCTTGCGCCGATGCCACCATCTGCTCCAGCAACCATGATACGCGGACCGCTGCCGGCAAGACTGTCAGAACGGATCGCTCCGGCGACATCCAAGCGAGCCGTTGGTGTGCTTGTGCCGATGCCGACGTTGCCCGTCTCGGTGACTCGTACACGTTCTACACTATTTGTGCGAAGAGCAAGACCAACCGCGTCGGTTGTCCCAAGGAAGTTCCGCGATGGATCTGTGCCAGCACTACCGCTCAGCGACCATGATGTGCTATCGCCAAGCATCCTGACTCGGCTGATGAACGTGCTGTTGTTCGTCAACTCCGTTATAAATCGTGTGTCGCGTGCAAGCACCGTGTCGATCTGCGGGACAATGATCGCCGCAACGTTGCTGCTTGCGC
>CAYVWR010000044.1:0-1085 GCA_964455525.1 uncultured Alphaproteobacteria bacterium | reverse complement strand
CGCTGATTGCCGAGGAGTGGGTCGGTGCGGGTCGTCGGCCCACTCCATTGTTGATCCTTGCGTCGCGAGATCAATGAGTCCTACATCGGAGCGCAATTGTTCCCAGGGTAGACTAATTACCAGATTGCTCATGCGAAAGCCCTAGCGATCGATCCAGCACAAGCTAGGGTCATAGTGGTGGAGGACCTTCGAGGGAGCCTTGTGCATGTAGGGCTTGAAGGGCCAGGTGGGAAGGCTCATCTCTATAAATACGACCCAGTCACTAAGAAAATCGTACGATGATAGTCAATCAAAGGACTCTCCAATCGCTAGCGGTGTGCTTGCTGAGCGCAGTTCTCATGGTGGGTTGTCGATACAGCTCACTCTCAGGTAATGGAACTACTCCTAGATGCATTGATCTTGCGGAACTCCAGGATCCTTCCATATCGTGTACGTATGTCGATCAATCTATCTTGCTGCCATCACGGCCTGGCTCTGGTCGCAGGTTTCTAAGGACCCATATCGACAGTGCATCGTATGCTCAAGGTCTTCAGATACTCTATGTCAACGGTCAGGTTCTGGAGAGCGATAGCTCGAACGTCATCGCGGGTGCATTGATTATGATTGGCACCCTTCAGCGACGGGAGGGGCAGATCATCAGCGCTGATAGGCGACCACCGACACCGAGCTATCACTATCAGATGATTCCGCAGTATGAGGACACAACCGATACTGAGGGGAGATTTCGTCTGAGCGTCCGGATCGATTCTGCATCGTCGCTGATGATTGCTCGGAAAGGATACTACATTGAACTCTACAACGTGGGACGCTTGGTAGATTCATTACGGACGAAATAAACGCTAAGGAGTGGGCCTGAGACTAGGGTCTCGGCCTACTTCCTTCTTCATTCCCCGTCACGCATATGCATACAACCGCCGCACGTTCGTTGAATCGCTCACAGCCACGCGCAACGGCTCGCCGCTCTTCCGTCAACGTCTGGAGTACGATCGCAGCGGCCAGATCACCGCACAGCAGTATGAGCATGGCGATGGCGGTCGGCTAAGCGCAAGCGGAGTAGCATACAGCGATGCGGACAAGATGTTGCT
>CAYVWR010000043.1:0-1128 GCA_964455525.1 uncultured Alphaproteobacteria bacterium | reverse complement strand
GTTCCTCCTGATATCTGCGCATTCCACCGCTACACCAGGAATTCCAGTCTCCCCTGCAGTACTCAAGTCTGCCCGTATCGAATGCAGGCCCGGAGTTGAGCTCCGGGTTTTCACATCCGACGCGACAGACCGCCTACGAGCTCTTTACGCCCAATAAATCCGGACAACGCTTGCGCCCTACGTATTACCGCGGCTGCTGGCACGTAGTTAGCCGGCGCTTCTTCTGCAGGTACAGTCACTTTCGCTTCGTCCCTGCTGAAAGAGGTTTACAACCCGAAGGCCGTCATCCCTCACGCGGCGTTGCTGCGTCAGGCTTTCGCCCATTGCGCAATATTCCCCACTGCTGCCTCCCGTAGGAGTCTGGGCCGTGTCTCAGTCCCAGTGTGGCTGATCGTCCTCTCAGACCAGCTACCCGTCGATGCCTTGGTGGGCCGTTACCCCACCAACTAGCTGATAGGCCGCGAGGCCCTCCCGAAGCGAAAAACTTTCCCCATCTGACCATGCGATCTGATGGGGGCATCCGGTATTAGCACGAGTTTCCTCGAGTTATCCCAGACTTCGGGGCAGGTTCCTCACGTGTTACTCACCCGTTCGCCGCTAGGTCTTCCCCAGTGTTGCCACTGGTTGGACCCCGCTCGACTTGCATGTATTAGGCACGCCGCCAGCGTTCGTCCTGAGCCAGGATCAAACTCTCCATTGTGGAAAGTATTTACTATGTTATTAGCCTTGATCCTGATTCACGCGACTATCGTTACCGATAATGGCTGGATGTGAATCAGAGCGTTGTGATACTATCGTCATTACTGACGGAAGCATCACAACCAGAGCATCGTTTCGTATCTCGTACGAGAACCTTAGCTACTCGTCTATGTGTGTGCTTTGACTATCTCTCTGTCTTTTTGCATCGAACCAACCTCTTCTGCGCTCTCGCGGCAGTCCTGGCGATTCAATCAACTCGATTTTCAAGGAACTTTCTGGCTGGCTGAGTGCCGCAGCAAGCGGCGTCTCGTTCAGCGACAAGGGCCACAAACATACGACGTGTTGGCACCCATTGTCAAGTCTTTTTTTCAACTGCGGCTTTTTTCTTCTGCCGCCCTCTCTGCGTTTCCCTCTTCTCTGCCCCCCGTC
>CAYVWR010000042.1:0-1163 GCA_964455525.1 uncultured Alphaproteobacteria bacterium | reverse complement strand
ATCAGGCTGTGAGGTTCGCGGTCATATTGCGGCTTTGTTGATGGAACTGCGCGGGCGTCAGGTAACCCAGCGCGCTGTGTGGGCGACGATGGTTATAGAACTGGCGCCACGACTCGATCAGAGTCCGGGCTTCACGCAAATCCCGGAACCATTCCCGATTCAAACATTCATCGCGTAACTTTCCGTTAAAGCTCTCCACAAAGCCGTTATGCCAAGGCTTGCCCGGCGGAATGAAGCTCGGGCCAACATTGCGATCGCGCAG
The DNA here is from genome assembly GCA_964455525.1 of uncultured Alphaproteobacteria bacterium. Classification (GTDB taxonomy): domain Bacteria; phylum Bacteroidota; class Ignavibacteria; order OLB7; family OLB7; genus JAFDZV01. Next base: position 901 of record CAYVWR010000042.1, on the reverse strand, counting down.
CCATTTCATCACCCGTGTCGCTGTAAATTCAGCCCCTTGATCGGAGCGGATGTGCTCCGGCTTGCCATGCAGGCGCATCAGGCGCGTCAGCGTCAGGATGACGTCGCCGAAGGTCAGCGACGAGGCGACCTCGATCGCCAGACACTCCCGGGTGTGTTCGTCCAGCACACATAGCATCCGGATGGTGCGCTTGCCAGCCAGGCGATCATGCACAAAGTCGTAGGTCCAGACGTGATTGGGACGGATGGCCCCGAGCAGTCTCATATCCGTGCCGCAGCGACGCCTTCGCGGCCGACGGCGCGGCAAGTTCAGGCCTAGCTGCTGCCACAGTCGTTTGACCCGTCGCTCGCTCTCGTTGAGCCAGACAGCACTACGACGATAGCCAAATCGCGGAAACTCCTGCGAGGTCGCCATCAGCCGTCCAGCCAACGCCTGGTCTTTTCCCGGTTGCCGCAGTTCATACGTGGCAACCCGCCGACTCCATCCCAGGTGCCGACAGGCCGAACGTTTCGACAGCCCCCGACTCGTCAAACATTTCAGCGCTTCGCGCCGACCAGTCGGGGAACTCATTTTTTTCCGGAGAACTCCTTCAGGCCCTCAATCACCAGTAGCTGCTCGGCGATCAGTTTTTTGAGCTTGGCGTTCTCACCCTCCAGAACCTTGAGTTTACGGGCGTCTGGCACATCCATCCCCCCATATTTGTTACGCCAGCGGAAGAATGTCTGCTCGGTAATGTTGTTACGCCGACAAACCTCCCGGATCTGCACCCCGGGCGATTCCGCCTCCCGCAGGATCCGGATCACCTGTTCCTCGGTAAATCGCTTCTTCATCTGTAAGTCTCCCATTAAAAGTTACCATAGGACTCACAGTCTGTTCGGTCACAAGTTTCGTACCCAGGTCA
>CAYVWR010000041.1:0-1267 GCA_964455525.1 uncultured Alphaproteobacteria bacterium | reverse complement strand
GGTAGCGAAATTCCTTGTCGGGTAAGTTCCGACCTGCACGAATGGTGTAACGATTTGGGCACTGTCTCGACCACGGGCTCGGTGAAATTGTGGTACCGGTGAAGACGCCGGTTACCCGCATATGGACGGAAAGACCCTATGCACCTTTACTGCAGCTTGGCATTGGCTTCGGGTAAGCCATGTGTAGGATAGGTGGGAGACAGTGAAGCGTCAGCGCTAGCTGGCGTGGAGTCAACGGTGAAATACCACCCTTGGATTACTTGGAGTCTAACCTACGTGAGTGTATCACGGGGGACAGTGTCAGGTGGGTAGTTTGACTGGGGCGGTCGCCTCCTAAAGAGTAACGGAGGCTCCCAAAGGTTCTCTCAGTACGGTCGGTAATCGTACGTCGAGTGTAAACGCACAAGAGAGCTTAACTGCGAGACTGACGGGTCGAGCAGATGCGAAAGCAGGGGTTAGTGATCCGACGGTTCCGAGTGGAAGGGCCGTCGCTCAAAGGATAAAAGGTACGCTAGGGATAACAGGCTGATCTTGCCCAAGAGTTCATATCGACGGCAAGGTTTGGCACCTCGATGTCGGCTCATCGCATCCTGGGGCTGGAGAAGGTCCCAAGGGTTTGGCTGTTCGCCAATTAAAGCGGTACGTGAGCTGGGTTCAGAACGTCGTGAGACAGTTCGGTCCCTATCCTATGCGGGCGGAGGAAACTTGAGGGGTGTCGCTCTTAGTACGAGAGGACCGGAGTGACTGGACCTATAGTGTACCAGTTGTCACGCCAGTGGCACGGCTGGGTAGCTACGTCCAGAAAGGATAAGCGCTGAACGCATCTAAGCACGAAGCCTACCTCAAGATGAGGTTTCCCTATCTGCGCAAGCAGATCTGAAGGCTCCTGGGAGATGACCAGGTTGATAGGCTCTCGGTGGAAGCATGGCAACATGTGGAGCCAAGGAGTACTAATAAGCCGTGAGACTTGCCATTTTGTTTTTATTGATCAAAGGTGGCGGTAGATGAAGCGAGTTGAGCGATCGCAAGGTGGTTCAACAGCTCAGAGCGTCAACATGACTTGGTGATACGATTGCCGATAGTAGTGTGAGAGATTGATCTAGTGATCTGATCCCGACTTCACAGTCAAACAGAAGGTTTTTGGTGGTGATAGCGCGGGGGAAATACCTCTTCCCATTCCGAACAGAGTAGTTAAGTCCCGCAGCGCCGATGGTACTATACTGGTAACGGTATGGGAGAGTAGGTCGCCGCCAAGATTTATAGAGAA
>CAYVWR010000040.1:0-1323 GCA_964455525.1 uncultured Alphaproteobacteria bacterium | reverse complement strand
TAGAGGTCATTTCATAAATACCTGCGCATGAGGATCATGGAACAGGCGAGATGAACAAAGGCATTGAAATGATCAATAAAGCGATCCCATCGGGTCAGCACGCGCTTGTATTTATTCAGCCACGCGAACAAGCGCTCGATTTTCCACCGTCTGCGATATCGCCGGAGTACTCGGGCGTCCTGCGTTACGGGCTTGATGCGATTGCGCTTATGCGGGGCGATCAGCTCAATGCCCTGGGTAGCGAGGCGCTGATCGAGCGGATCACTGTCGTAGGCGCGATCCCCGATAAGTCGTCGGGGTCGTCCCACGGTGAGGGTTTCATCGAGGGTAGCCTCGACAAGGGTGACTTCATGTGGAGAAGCAGAAGTCGTGTGCATGGCGAGTGGAAGACCTGCAGCGTCCGCAATAACCATGAGCTTTGTACCCTTGCCCCGCTTGGTCTTTCCCACTGCGAAGCCCCCTTTTTCGCCACTACGAAGGTGCCGTCGATAAAGCATTCCGAGAGATTGATCTTGCCCCGATCCTCCAAGTCTCGGGCCAAGGCTTCCACGATCGCGCGCAATACCCCCTGGCGCACCCAGCGACTGAAGCGGCGAAAGCAGGTCGAGCCGGAGGGGAATCGCTCCGGCAGGTCGGCCCAGCACGCCCCGGTGCGCAGCACCCAGAGGATGCCGTTCAATACCGCCCGATCGCTGTGCGTTGGAGGTCTGCCCCGACCATCGGCGCGAGGCAGCACTTTCGGGATCAAAGGCTCCAGAATTGCCCATTGTTCGTCGGTGAGTTCTTCTCGTTTGGCCATGCAAAAAACGTAGCACGGCCCTTCCTGAAAGTACAGAACCTATTTATGAAATGACTTCTAGCCATAATATGCATTATGAAAGTGTGGCGCTAATCCACAATTACAATTTTCTATTCTGTGGAATAGTGAGAGCACCTGACGTAAAGTAAACCCTTTCAGCTAAATGGCTTAAATTCACCATGACACTGCAACAGCTCCGCTATCTTCGCGAAGTAGCACGACATGGGCTAAATATTTCCGATGCGGCCAGAGCATTGGCTACGTCCCAACCCGGCATTAGCAAGCAACTCCGCCTTCTTGAGGAAGAGTTAGAGGTTGAAGTTTTCTCGAGAAAGAGTGGCCGTATTGTAGAGTTAACCTACTCCGGCGTGAGAATTCTTTCAATCGCCGAGAAAGTACTGAGATATACCGACGAATTAAAGAAAATCGGAAATGATTTCTCTACAGAAGACACTGGCAATTTTGTAATTGCAACAACGCATACTCAAGCTCGATACGCTCTTCCTGAGGTGCTAAAAAGATTT
>CAYVWR010000039.1:0-1387 GCA_964455525.1 uncultured Alphaproteobacteria bacterium | reverse complement strand
GTCTACCTCCTTGTCAATGAACCCCTTCCGGCTCTTTACCCCGGTGGCCGCGATCACCTCACCAAACGGTGCCAGGTCGTAGATCCCAATCACCACTCCCTGCTCATCCACTTGTGGTATCGACTGTGGCTTGATGAACTGCGAACGGTCCTCCACGCATCTGCGGGGAACAGGCCATCATTGGCAACACGATCGATGTCAACCTGCTTGGTAGCCCATTGGACCTGGTACAGCCCTTGGGCATGTCGTTCCCATAGCTTGGCAGAGCACACGCCGTTCAGAATGAACCTGAACGGCGTGTCGCGTCATTAGCGACCGTAGTCGGCGCATTCAAGCCACTACTCTTCCTCAATATCCTCTATACCTGCCACTTCCCACCCCGATGCAGAGGTTTCGCGCCATAGAACCGTTCCAATTGGAAGAACGAGATATGGTTCCAATGGAGGCTCTCGTTCTAGAACCTTCTTAATCGACTCAGGTATCCTGAAAAGGATTTTCTGAGTCACGCGGGCCGATCTCAGCTTGGAAATTCTCTATAAGCAATTCAGCCACATCCTTCCTCCGTATGTATATCGAAAAATATGATGTGTCAAATGCTCTGATTTCCAGAATGCTCTGCTTAAAGCTCTTGTGATTCATAAATTCCGTATGTGTCTCCTGACCACGAATAGCGTCAACATCCTCGGGCTTCACTGCTATGAAGACACCTTGCAGATACTGGTGCACCGTTCGAGACAGAGCAATCAGAACCTCGCTTGGGCCGATCTCGATGCATTCCAGGTCATCGCTGAATGGCGATATCACTCCCCGGGTAGTATCAACATCGGCACTAAGCCAGATGACACCTGGCAGAGCAGGAGCAATCCGTTCGATCAGATCCGCCAATTGTGATCCCAGGCAATCGCAATCATCTCCATTGACATTAGTTCCTTTGACTTTGATTTCCATTAATCTGGTCCGCTTGTTAGTGGTTGGGGCTGTCCCCATTTAAATGTTCCTCCAATAGAGGATACCGGCGTTCCTGCATTTGAAGGATTTGCAGGATGCTGATGGGGATTGGGATGAATATTCGGTGTAGTATGATCTGAGAAATCAATACGCTTTACTGGTTTGCCGTCCTTATCAAATTCTATAGCCTGCTTATATGGACCCTCTCGTTTGCTTTTACTGCGAGTCCCTATCTGTGTATGAGGGTTCGGAGAATCTGGTACAAGATTGCCAGCCTTGTCTTTTGGAAGAGGCGTAGGATTCCCTTCAGCGTCAGTAGGTCGATAATCACCCTTCGCCCCTTTTTTGCCCCCTGCTCTGGATGTTGTCCCGGAACCCGCTTTTCCTCCACCTCCACTGCGCGGAGTATACCCCACTCCCACAGGCGTATTCGGGGAAC
>CAYVWR010000038.1:0-1344 GCA_964455525.1 uncultured Alphaproteobacteria bacterium | reverse complement strand
TGGCCGGTACGTATCCAAACCCAACGATCGCAGCCAATGCTGTCACAACCGCAGCCCTTGCTGACGATGCTGTGACGACTGCGAAGCTCGCTGACGGTGCAGTGACCGATGCGAAGATCACGGACGTGGCCTATGCGAAGATCACGGGTGCACCAACGAGCCTTCCGCCAGATGGCGCAGCAGGTGGTGATCTGGCCGGTACGTATCCAAACCCAACGATCGCAGCCAATGCTGTCACAACCGCAGCGCTTGCTGACGGTGCGGTGACCGATGCGAAGATCACGGATGTAGCGTATGCAAAGGTCACGGGTGCACCAACGAGCCTTCCGCCAGATGGCGCCGCCGGTGGTGACCTGGCCGGTACGTATCCGAACCCAACGATCGCAGCCAATGCTGTGACGACCGCAGCCCTTGCTGACGATGCTGTGACGACTGCGAAGCTCGCCGACGGTGCAGTGACGGATGCGAAGATCACAGACGTAGCGTATGCAAAGATCACGGGTGCACCAACGAGCCTCCCGCCAGACGGTGCAGCAGGTGGTGACCTGGCCGGTACGTATCCAAACCCGACGATCGCAGCCAACGCTGTGACGACCGGAGCAATCGCTGATGGTGCGGTGACGGATGCAAAGATCACGGACGTAGCATACGCAAAGATCACCGGTGCACCGACGAGCCTTCCGCCAGACGGCGCAGCAGGTGGTGACCTGGCCGGTACGTATCCGAACCCGACGATCGCAGCCAATGCTGTCACAACAGCAGCAATCGCTGATGGTGCGGTGACGGATGCGAAGATCACGGACGTAGCGTATGCAAAGATCACAGGCGCACCAACGAGCCTCCCGCCAGATGGTGCAGCAGGTGGTGATCTGGCCGGTACGTACCCGAACCCGACGATCGCAGCCAACGCTATCACAACCGCAGCAATCGCTGATGGTGCAGTGACGGATGCGAAGATCACGGACGTAGCGTATGCGAAGATCACAGGTGCACCAACGAGCCTTCCGCCAGATGGTGCAGCCGGTGGCGACCTGGCCGGTACGTATCCGAACCCGACGATCGCAGCCAACGCTGTGACGACCGCAGCCCTTGCTGACGATGCCGTGACGACTGCGAAGCTCGCTGACGGTGCGGTAACCGATGCAAAGATCACAGACGTAGCGTATGCAAAGATCACAGGCGCACCAACGAGCCTTCCGCCAGACGGTGCAGCCGGTGGCGACCTGGCCGGTACATATCCGAACCCGACGATCGCAGCCAATGCTATCACAACAGCAGCAATCGCTGATGGTGCAGTGACCGATGCAAAGATCACGGACGTAGCGTATGCGAAGATCACAGGTG
>CAYVWR010000037.1:0-1534 GCA_964455525.1 uncultured Alphaproteobacteria bacterium | reverse complement strand
TCACGCCATCCTCGATCACTCCTCTACGACCGTCCACCATGTCGATCGGATCGTTCGGATGCTGGCTCTTCAGTCCCGTCCCACGCAACTGAACCTGACCGGGACCGTTTGTCATGTTCCCACCGATCTCCAGCGACGCATCAACCGTCCCTGGGGCCGTCGGGATATACGTCACCTCCAGATACTCCTCCTGACCTGGCGCAAGCTCCATACGGTCCAGCTTGCTCACCACCTGGAAGTTCTCCGCGCTCGGAAGAACCTCGATCCCCGTCAGTGACAACGGCATCGTACCGCTGTTCGTGATCGTCACCGTACGACGCTGGTACTTCCCGGTCGTCGTCGCCGGGAAGTTGATCGCTGGTGGCGTCACTTCAACTGTCCGTGTTCCTGCCTCGCCTCGCAGCGTCGCAACAACCTCGTCGCCACCAGAGGTCACGATCTTCACCTCTGCAAAACGATCTCCGACCTCCCCACCGGCCACCGGTGCGAACACCACACCAAGGTTAAGCTCCTCACCTGGCTGCAACACCACTGGCATCGTCGGCCAGCTCCTGGCTGCATCCTCGCTGAACTCACCGGCATCGCTGCCCTCGATCGTGATGCTGCTCAACGTCACTGGCACGCTCATCGTGTTCACCACCCGCACCGTGCCGCTGCGATGCTCCTCGGCTGCGCCGCCGATCAGCGCCTGGCCGAAGTCCACACTCTGTGCAAACAGGTCCGTGTTGCCACCGCCGAACAGGTCGATGTAGTACACACCGCGCTCGCTCACACCGGCGATGTACGCGGTCGAGTCGTTCGTCGCAAAACGAAGGCTTGCACGACGCGAACCACGCTGGCTCGGTGTGAAACGCACGATCACCGAGTCGTGCTCACCGGGAGCTAGGATCAGATCACCCGTCGCACCGTCGATGTACTTCGTCGCTCGACGGACGATCGAGAATTCCTCCACATCACCCGAGCTGATCGCGAGGTTGGCCATCGCAACACGCAACGTGCACAGCCCTGTGTTGTACAGGTGAATCGAGGCCTCCGAGCTTGAACCAAGCTTCGTGCCTGGGAAGACCACCGCACGAGGCTTGCCACCGCCGATACGATCCGACAGAGCACTGCCGGAACCACGGCCATACACCTCGAAGGCAAGCAGACCTTCACGCATCACACCGCTTGTGTCGCGGGCGGCGGTGTTCTCGCTGTTCGTCTTGAAGTATGCACGAGCATACCGCTTGCCTGGAGACTGCGAGACAAACGTCAGATACAACGTCCGGGACTCACCCTCGGCGAGCGTGAACGCCTGGAACTCCGTCGGTGTCAACGGCAAGACAGGAGGCTGAAGCGTCACGATGTAATCGCTCGACGGCACCAGCGCGCCCTGAGCATCGCGAACGAACGCATAGCGTGGAGTGCCCTGCTGATACGACGTGTCGATCTGATAGAACTCCGTACCGGTGATCGTGAATGGGCCATAGCCGGTGTTGACCATCTCCACGGCTATCGTCCGTGGATCGCCACCGGAGCAGGCATACACATTGGT
>CAYVWR010000036.1:0-1711 GCA_964455525.1 uncultured Alphaproteobacteria bacterium | reverse complement strand
CGGATCATCTGGCAAGCCGTGACGGCCGGTTCACGATCTCTGCATACCGGCGTAATGCTATCGGAACCTTGATGTCTCACAGATCCCTTATGAGCATTTCGCGCGGAGAGTATCTGACGTTCTATTTCGGATGTGATGGAGATTATATGCTGTGCATCACCCGGAGGGGATCGAACATCGGAGATACGGATACGATGAACATATATCTGGATGATGTCTGTGACGAAAAGTTTGGTATGAATTTGACTTTTAGTCCGGGTATGTTCAGAGCGCAGGTGTGTGATAGCACGGCTCGTGACCTAGAGCGGGGGGGGATGATAATCAGCCGTAAATACCGGTCACCGGGCGAGCGTTACACGGCACGGTTATATGATGGATTTGATATCACGCACATGGTGCAGCGGGTGGGTATGGAGCCATTTCATAAATAATAGCTATGGCAATCCTGGATAGCCGGAAATACAGAACAGAACTCATCCGTTCTCCATCAGGTAATGGTTACTGGCATGACAACTATGATAGGTCCATTCCTCATTCTATCCGTATTGGCCACCTGTGTTGATCTTTCAGCCGTTAGTATGGCCCAATATCTGCTGGCAAAGTATCCGACGGATTTTTGTATGACCAGTACCACTATAAATACGCTTTCAATGAACAATACTCAGGAGATATCTGTAAGGGTTCATGTGGTAGATTCCGATGACCGGCCTCTCGCCGATGCGGATGTATTGCTCATCCAGGGAAATGATTCGGTCAAAGCCCGGTATTCTCCTGAGCTGTATGCATTTACTGCAACATTGCCTCCCAGGGCGGAGGTTACGGTGAAAGTACATTGCGTCGGATATCTCGAACGGAGCCTAGTGCTATCCTCATGGGAGAATATGCAATTTAAGGTCCTGCTGGCGCGGCCCGACCAACCATATATCTATGATCTGCGGCCACGTCCCTATACACCATATCGGGACGTGATCTGCGTACTGCCTTATGTAGATTACAACGAGCAGTTTCAAAAGTTGATAAGGGCGATCGGCTTGGTAGAGGTAAAGGACTATTCCACAAAGTCACTTCCTACGGATGATATACTTCTGATGCAGCGTCGGCGGCAGATCTTAAATGGTGTTCATTTTTATCGGAAAGCCGATTTATCTCAGATCGTCGGGACCGTATCGGATGAACTGCATGCCCTTCGCAAGAGCGGCCTGGTCGATTTCGCTGGGTGCGTAGTCAGCGCCGATGAGTTCAATTTCTCAGCATTTGATAATACCTTCCGTTTTATACCAAAGGTCAATGCCGATACCTCGATGATCATGAATATCCTCGGTCGCCATGACGTCGAAGATAAGGATGTTCTTACGGCTTATGATGGCACAGGATGGTGGCGTGTGACTGCGCCACCGATACTTGCAGAGGGAGTATTAGATATCATGAATGAGCTGTGGGCAAGCGGGCAGATAGAGTCCATGGTGAATAATTTCAAATATGTTTTCACAACGAGACGATGACCTCGATTGGCAGACCGCATATTGCTACCGAGGCATGGATATGAACTGCCGATAGATGGACCTCATATGATTGCTTAGACAGGGTGTTGCCGGGAGTAAACCGGGTAAGGATTCCCGCCGCAGTTTATTATCAGCGATAGAAGAGGGATGTGATGTACCGACCTACTCAGGACTTCCCGGTCGGCTCTTCATTTCAACTGTTTGCGATT
>CAYVWR010000035.1:0-1819 GCA_964455525.1 uncultured Alphaproteobacteria bacterium | reverse complement strand
CCGTTTGAACGCTCGCCCGGTTCATCAGACCCCGGAAGCTGTACCCGTACTCCTCTCGATGAAGAATGCGGCTCTCCCAGGGGGTGTCGTACACTAATGACTTCCCACTGCAATCCTCTTCAATTCAAATAGTCCTCATTAATATCTAACAATAAACTCCGTAGAAATTCCATTTCTTCGGGACCGAGGTGTGACCGCTTAGCCATAAGCTTTGCAAAACTTTCAATCTGCTTCCTCTTATTTTTTTTATCTTGAGCGTTGCTCACTTCCAGACTCAGCGAACCGACTACAAAATCCCGTAGAGAACGCCTGGGAGGTCTAGTGTTCTTGTAGATATATGAAATTAAAACTGGAAATTGCGTATAGAACATTTTCCCTAAGACTTCATCCAAATACTCTCCGATGTATCCATCGGCAGCATTTACGATTGAATCTAGGGTAACGATATAGATAAGCTCACCGGAAGATGAAAACCTATCAACTAACGTATCAATTAGCTCAATCACGCACGAATCATTGCCATGCAGTATGGAATGAGTTTGCAAGGCAATATCTGGTAGATACCGTGTAAAGCTCGCAAGCACTATACATGGATCGGCTATTTTTACTGTATCCGCAATCGTTTGGCTTTCTACTCTTGCTTTTTTCGTGACAGAATCAGCAGAATCTTTACGCTCTGTTGTTCCTTCTTGCTGTGAACAGCCAACAGCGAACATGATTCCGGCAACTAATGCGAACAAGCGATGCATAGACATCTTCACTCCTTTATTTTTTTTATTTACCCCATTGGCCCTCTTATACTCGATACATACAAGAGGGCCAATGTACACATCAAGGCTCAGGCTGAGATTCTCCTATGGTGCGAAGCGGCTTAAAACCACCATTACTCTCGACCATATTAGGGATCACGAATAGCAAACCCGGGTACTCTTCCTCGTCACTTGCTTGCAGCTCATCAGTTACTTCCTTGAGCGTTTTCGCGTCACCGTCAAGACAGCGTATGCAACCATGGGTCTTTTTCAATTTTGGATCCTTGACTGCCTCCAGTTCGCCGGTTGTGGGGTTGACCGCTTCCTGTTGTCCACCATGAATACGGATGTCAGTTCGCTTACTCTCCGATATTTCTCCAGCGACGCCAGTCAAGTTCAAGCGTGGGTTCGGACCATAGCTTTGGCGTGATTTCCCACTTATCCAAGGGTTCTTATCGTCAATATCGTAAGTGCCATTGGGTGTATCGGCATATGTTCTCATCCTATCTCGTCCTCCGATCCCTTCTACACGAACTTGGAATGTATAGACAACATTCCCCTTTCGATCCATTACGACAGCGGTACCGAATCTATATTTCTCTCGATCCCTCGCTACGTATACATAAACATCCCACAACCCGTTGGCGTCGAGGCGGTTCACCGGATTGTTCCGGCTGTACTGATACGTTGACCACCCCCGAAAGCTCTCCCACGCGGCATCTGGACTACGGAACGTGCCACCGGCCTCAGCATCGTACTGGCGGACTCCATGGTTTGCAGTCTTCGTCTCTCGATCTACTTCCTTATCAATGAACCCCTTCCGGCTCTTTACACCCGTCACCGCGATCGCTGCACCAAATGGCTCACGGTCGTAGCGGCCGATCTCCTCCCCATTGGCGTCCAACACCACACGCGTCGAACCCAGGTGATCCACTACCTTATACTCCTGCTTCCCGCTCGCACGTGTGAGCACCATCGCTACATCATTCACTCCATAAGTTAGATACTCGTGTGCGTACAGATATACACGGTTCGTTCCGACATCGCCGCATTTAATCTGCAACGAGTCC
>CAYVWR010000034.1:0-1835 GCA_964455525.1 uncultured Alphaproteobacteria bacterium | reverse complement strand
ACCCTGTATATCTTCGATCCGTGCGGCATCGTCAGCATCGGCGATCTCCTGCTCGGCCACGATACAAGGCTCAAGGAAGGGGATACTCTCCTCCTGACTCAGGTGGCTAATATCAACACGCCCACCGAGTTCTCGCCCCTCTCCATCGGACTCTCCTGCGCCGGCGAACGCAAGTTCTCCCTCCAGATCAAGAGCAGCGAGTACTCCATCGATCTGACAGATGGCATCGCCAATGGCGACAAACCGGTCATACCGACCATCACCTTTACACCGACCGAGGTCGGTATACGCATTGCCATCCTCTCACTCATCGACGAAGACGGCAAACAGACCAACTTCTATCTCGCTGCCCAGGGACAGGTCGGCATCTCCTTCGTGGGGCATCCCGATCAAGGTGGCGTCGAGCCGATGAGCAACGGCGATATCCTTATGCACTCACTCCACCTCCGACGGGGACTGACTAAGGCATATACTCCCTTCTCTATCGTCAACGCAAACAAAAACCCCAACGCGCCTCCGGTCACCATCACCCTTGCGCTGCAAGGGATCAGCCACGGACAGTATGATATCACCCCGAAAAGGGTCGATATCCCTTCCGGTGAGACCTTCACGCCCAGCATCACCTTTATGCCAACGGGGATCGGTGTCGTTCCCGAAATCCTCCTCATTGATGTCGCTGGCGTTCCCTATCTCTTCAATCTCCAGGCAGTCTCCGATGGCATCGGCGCACAGTTCCTCGCTGCGGCCGAGGTGCTGCAGCCAGGGTCACAGATCTTCAGCAACCGCTATGGATGCGTCGGCAGCGATCTGATCGACCTCCCCCTGCACGTCACCAACATCGGCAATCTCCCCTTTGAGATCAGCCGCCTTGATGTCTATCGTACCGATACGAGCTACAAGCCAGGTCAGCCAGGTTACAAGCTCATCCGCGACAAGCAGGATCGTCTGATCCCGAGTTCCGAGTATATCCTCCGTGCAGAGCCGAACGGCCCACCACTGAGCCTGCCGCTGTCGCTGGCAGCAAACACCTCGCGCACGTTCTATCTCACCTTTGTCGCCCATGAGCCGGGCAAGAGGTTCGCTCGTGCATTCCTCTACACCAACGATGAGATCGCCGCCGACACCGATCCCGATGGCAAGCTGGTCACCGGACTGCTCTCGTTCGATCTGTTTGCACGTGGCTATGGTGCACAGCTGGCTGGCGATGCCAATGGAGCACGACCACGCCATATCATCTTCCAGAAGACAGTTGTCGGCACAACCTCCCTGGCAACACTCCAGGTGTTCAACCCTGGACGGTGCGATCTCCGTATCCCGCTCAACAACTTCAAGATCAGCGGAGGAGATGTTGATGAGTTCGCCGTCGTCTCCACTCCACCGCCAACCGCACAGGGTGACGATCTCATCGTCAAGCCTGGCGACCAGGCCGAGTTTGTCTTCAGCTTCACACCGAAGCAGAACGGATCGCGACGTGCCACGCTGCGCTTGCAGACCAACGACTCCACGCTCCATGTGCCTGGCATCACCGAGCGCGGTGTCTTCTACCTCAACCTCTACGGTGGTGGTGAGACCGGCATGTTCGTTGAGACGGTTGCCTTCGCTCAGACACTCATCGGAGGCGATGCCAGCGAGTGGGACCAGCAGGTCGCACGTGTGGTCAACACCAACCCGGTGCCGCTGACTCTGGCAGATATCCAGATCGAGGGGGATGACAAGGACGAGTTCCGTGAGAATCCACTCCAGCCCTGGACGGCTCTGCCACGGATGCTTATGCCGGGTGAGGAGCTTGAGATCGGGCTTGTCTTTGCTCCAGCAGCCGGTGGACAGACCGGTCC
>CAYVWR010000033.1:0-2182 GCA_964455525.1 uncultured Alphaproteobacteria bacterium | reverse complement strand
GTTCCATGAGGAGCCACAGAGGACCGCTTTCAGAGCAGAGAGGCGGGTCCGTTGTCCTGAACAACGGACCCGCTTCTTGTGGATACCATCCTATCCGGGCATCCAACATTCTGTTGTGTGGCAGGTGCAGTGCCCCCCCCTCCTATCCTCACGATTTCCCCTCGTTACCCTATATATAGTTCTCTATACGCTACATCATTACACTATCTTCATCAAATGGGCCGTTTAGAATGTATATTCCTGTGATATGCATCCTAGTCCATGGTAAAATTTTGTTTGGCAAACTCCTGTTACAAATAAAACGTACATGATTTGTCAAAACCGGAAACATTTTGCCACCCTGCTTGGTCTTTAGTTCTTAGTAGGCGATGATAGGCACAGGTCTATCACCCTTTGTAGACGATTACAGAGCTTCTACGAAGATGTGAATGAGCAAGCAGTCTGAATCTCTGGCGTTTCTACCATGTACACCCCTCTGGCTGCAAAAAGTGCTCAGGTTACACGAGAATCAAGCATATAAAGGCCTCCCTTCGATTCTGTTGTGTCGTATTGTACGTTGTTCCCTGATGGTATAGTACAGCTATGAAGGCCTGATTGGGAGAGCACCGCGGATCGTATCGCCTGAATGGAATCTTCAAAAGATCAGATAGATTCAATAGATCAGTTCAAGTTCTCTAGACCAAGGAGACGGAATTATGCAAAGACTAGTTCGGTACCTACTACCTCTACTGCTCGTTTTTGTGGTAGGGGTCGGCGAACTCCGTGCCCAAAGTGTGGCCGGTGACGCGAAGGATTTCCCGGTACAATTCGGGCCTACCAATGCCGGCCGTGATTTCTGGCTGGCATTCCCTCATAACTGGGATCTTCCAGGCTCCACTGCCTATTATATCCGCCTATATATCACCTCCGGCGTGCGCACGCAGGTGAGAGTTTGGGCGGGAGCAGGTGTTAAGAAGGTGTTCTACACCGTGCCCAACAAGATCTCAACGGTGGATCTGGCACCGGGCGAGGCACAGATGTTTGTGCGTGCCGATGCGCCACCAGTGCCGCCGGATCGGATTTTCCGCAAGCGGGCTGTACACGTGCAGTCCGAGGCGCCGATCATCGTCTACGGTATGAACCGTACCACCTATACCTCCGATGGTCTGCTGGCATTGCCGACCAACGGTCTTGGCCGTGAGTATATCATCGCCTCCTATGGCGCTGTTATCGGCGTCAGCCAGGAGCTTCCATCGCAGTATATGGTCATCGCGCCGTACAACGGCACGGTGGTCTCGATCTATCATCCACACCGCACGCCGAACCATGCAGCCGGTGAGAGCTTTACGGTGGAGCTGGATAGCGGCGACGTCTGGTCTGCGATGACGGTCGGCTATGGTGGTGATATGTCAGGTGCGATCATCCGGTCGAACAAGCCGATAGCGGTCACTGCGGGTCAGCAGTGTACCTATATCCCGAACCTGCTGAACTTCTGCTGCTGCGATCATATCGTGGAGATGATGTTCCCGACGTCGGCATGGGGCAAGTTCTATCAGGGTGTGCCCTTCCAGACCCGTCTGAAGGGAGATTTCTGGCGCATCTTCGCCAAGGAGCCAAACACCAAGCTGAGCATCAACGGCGTGCCATACAGCACACTGAGCACGGTTGGTGGCGAGGAGGGCTTTGGCTGGCTTGAGTATCGCGCTCTCGGCAAGGATGTGGTGGAGTTCTCGGCAGACAAGCCGATCTACGTTGCCCAGTACAATCCATCGCAGTATTACGATAACGTGCCGAGCGATCCGTTCTTCCTTGTGCTGACCCCGGTGGAACAGTATCAGACATCTTTGATTTTCTGTACACCAGCGGCAGACTTCCCGAAGAACTTCCTGAACCTGGTCTGCGACGAGGAAGGCTATTACGATGTCGAGATCACGGTCGCCGGTGAAAACCAGTGGGAGCCGGTCTGGAAGATGGGCGGCGTCGGCGTGCCGAAGAAGTTCCCCTCCAAGATCAATGGCAAGGAGTATCTCGGCGTGACGATCGAGATGAAGCCGGGCGCCTATCAGATGCGCGGACCAAGCCCCTTCGGCGGTTATCTCTACGGGTTCTCGTCCTTTGATTCCTATGGCTATGCGCTGTCGGTAGCCCTTGGCGATCTGACCAAGCCGGACAAGGATCCACCAATCGTCATCAAGACGCAGAA
>CAYVWR010000032.1:0-2208 GCA_964455525.1 uncultured Alphaproteobacteria bacterium | reverse complement strand
GGCATGCAGCCGCAGCCATCGCGATGCTGAGGGGACGGAACTCTTCGGTCAGGCCGATCGGGGTGCTGGCGTTGGTGAAGAAGGTATCACCATTGTTCAGGTCCGGGGTGCCACCATTGCCATCGCCGATACGGCCGGACATGATCGGTGAGCACTCGGCGAAGGTGAACAGCGTATTCGGCTTGATCTTGCCGCCCTCAACATCAACGTTGTTATCGGGGACGTTGGAGTTGCCGACGGGCTGACCGCCGGTATAGTCAACGCTGATGAAGCTGGAGGAGTTTGCGGCAATACCGATCGATGCGCTTGTCGTAAAGCACATGTTGTAGTCGGGGCAGACACTACAGTTGTTCATCTTGGCATAGTAGAACTCGATCTTGTTCGAGGTCTCGTACAGACGGATCTGGAACGTGAAGGAGGGCTGCTCCATGTAGTAGTAGACCGACTCATAGACCGCCATCTCTTTGTAGTCGACCACGAAGATGCGGTCTGGCGTTGTACCCTTGACACCGTAGGAGATCGAGGGTGCAGAGCACCCGTAATAGCCATAGCCGTTCCACAGCTCATCCCAGAAAGCGGCAAAGACGGGATAGTATGGGGCGCCGGTCAGGCTGTTGCTGGGATCGTATGGATAGAGCGATCCATTGGTGGGGTAGGCGGTGCCGTTCGAGCTTACAGCCAGATTGTTGTAGCTGACCCCGTTGAACTTGAATGCAAAGGGAATGCTAAGGTTGAAATACTGGCTGCTGCCTCCCCACATGCCATCGGCCAGCAGGATGGGGGAATCGACGTAGACCGGCTCTCCGGTACCTTCGGCGAAGTAGTAGTCAAGCTGTCCCCATGCCGGTGTCAACTGCACACACAATAGCATGAGGAATACGAGCGATAGGGTGTAATAACGTCGCATCGGACGTACGCTCCTTTGAGAATTTGTATGATGCCCCATTAACTATGGGCGACTTTCCAAGCACTCTTACTGATATAGGCACTAGCATCTAAACCCCATTGAAGATGCGGGGAGAAGCATCAAGCCAGGATCATTCCAAGTACCAACTGTTAGCTGCTTATGAGTATTTCAGTAATGTATTGACTCTGACATTCTTCCCAGATACCAACCATCCCGGAAGGAGATAAGAGGAGGGAGACTATCAACCAATCTGGTTGAACGCCATTAATAGCAGTAGACTGCACCTACAATAACGAACAGCATATCGAAGGGAGTATAGAGGAGCCTCCCTCGGCGTGGGCTACAATTATAACGAAATGTGAGTAGAATTGCGAGTGCAAACGCACTAATTCAATACGATTTATTACCTGACATTGTCATATATCATCTCCATAAACACTTGGAAAAACGACTTTCCTCGGCTTCTCGTAATTTTTTAGCCCCTTTTCCTGCAAAGTACAGGCAACAGGTCTCCCAAATGTTTGCTCCTAGAGAGCCTGCTATCCTCGTAAATGGGGTTGGGGAGATGGCTCATAATCCAATAGGCCTTACTAGAGCAAGGCACTATGTCATTGCCGGATCGGCCAGATTGTAGCATCGGTATGTGATGGGAAATCGTTTAGGCCGTATACGAGAGATGGAATCAGCGCCACCATACCCAGTATGAAGCAGTAGTTGCAGTGATATTGTGAGGAGATCGGCTATCATATAGACTGCCCCGCATGCTGCGTTTATCTCCATACTATCATTGCCCGATCCATATATCCCTGCCAGTGATACCGTCCAGTTCACTTTAGCATGGTATGGTATACGAAAGGCATACAGAAAAAAAAGGAGGCGATCCAGTCGCCTGAAAATCGCCTCCTCGTGATATCCTATTCGATACCTTACCTACCGAACAACCTGCAACCAACGGCTCAACGCCTTCCCATCAACACGCAAGCGGTAGAAGTACCGGCCGCTCGATAGATCGCTCACATCCACGCGAACTACCTGAGCACCAGATCCACGCTCTCCTGCATCAAGAAGTCGTACCAACCGTCCCTGTTCGTCGTACAAGGAAAGGTCTACGCTCCCTCCATTCACCAGAGCATACCGGATCTCCACCTCGTGCTGTGCTGGGTTCGGAACGCTCTGACCCAAGGTCATCCCGTAACCGCTCACCGACGTCTCTACTCCACTCACCGATAGATCCTCCAGACCGTCGCGAAGCCTCACGCCATCCTCGATCACTCCTCTACGACCGTCCACCATGTCGATCG
>CAYVWR010000031.1:0-2549 GCA_964455525.1 uncultured Alphaproteobacteria bacterium | reverse complement strand
AAAAAGCCGGCCTTTGCGCCGGCTTTTTTTATTTCAGTGAGCCGTCCTGAAATAGGTTGACACTTCTGTGGAGGTGTCCAATGGGTGCGGCAGAAAAGCGTACGCAACGGGATTACACGCTGGCTTTTAAATTGTCGATAGTGGATCAGGTGGAAAAAGGCGAACTGACGTATAGACAGGCGCAGCGGCGCTACGGAATTCAGGGGCGCTCGACGGTGTTGGTCTGGTTGCGTAAACATGGCCGGCAAGACTGGGGTAGGCTGGCGTTAAGTGGAATTGGCCGGAGTGATGCGATGCGCAAAGAAGATCGGCCGCTGAGCCCGGATCAGCGGATCAAGGAGTTGGAGGCTCAGCTCCACGACGCCCACGAGAAGGTGCAGTTGTTTGAGGCCATGCTTGATGTGATCCGCAAAGAATATGGGGTGAAGCTGCCAAAAAAGCGTTCCGGCGGGTTCTCGAGCAAAAGCGAATAGCGGGCTTGAGTCTCGCCAAAGCCTGCCGTCATGTAGGAATCAGCCGTCAGGCGTATTACAAACAAGTCCAAGCCGAAGCGGCCTGTCGGGGGCGCGACCAGCGGGTGGTGGAATGGGCGCAGCAGACGCGCCGCCCGCCGCCAACCCCGGATTGGCACCCGCAAGCTGCACTACCTGCTGCGCGGGCCGTTGGCTGCAGCGGGCATCAAGCTGGGCCGGGATGGGCTGTTCCGGACCCTCAAACGGGCGCACTTGCTGGTGCCGCCGAGGCGGGCATTTCACAAGACGACGGATAGTTTCCACCGGTTCTACAAGCATCCCAATCTCTTGAAGCCGACCGCACCTGGGGCTGTGCCAAGGCACCCGGAGCAGGTCTGGGTGGCGGACATTACCTATTTGCCGACGCAGGAGAAATGCGTCTATCTGAGTCTGATCACGGATGCCTGCTCTCGGAAGATTGTGGGGCACCACGTGCACGAATCACTGCAGACCGAGGAAGTAGCGCAAGCGCTGAAAATGGCCCTGAGAGAGCGCCGGAGTCGGGGCCGACTCGTCCATCACTCCGATCGCGGCATTCAATACTGCTCGACCTACTATCAGGCGCTGCATCAGCAGCATGGGTTGACCTGTTCGATGACGGATGGCCATGACTGCCACCAGAATGCGTTAGCCGAGAGGATCAACGGTATCTTGAAGACCGAGTTCCTGCTCTACCGCCCGGAGAACCTGGCGCAGGCACGGCGGATGGTGAGCCAATCGGTGGCGATCTATAACCGGGAGCGACCGCACCTGGCCTTGAAATACAAAACGCCCGATGCAGTGCATCGGGCGTTTCTAAAGAATCAATTACAATTGAAAAACAGTCCTGATTAACTGCCAACCTATTTCAGGACGAGTCAATGCAGGGAGTATGCGCATCACAAGGCGGCGATGAAGCATCGTGCCTCCGGCCTATTTCTCCGCGGGCCTTGCTTCATCCAATATATCCATGTCCCGGCGATAGGCCGAGGTTTCGACCTCAAAGATGCCGAGCAGTGTGTGAAAGACGTTGGTGTGCGTGAACCGGTTGCCGCTTTTTGCGCGTAACGCTGACATTCTTACGTCCCTGAAATTTGCGCCGAACCACATCACTGCAGGAATGTGCAGCTGCGTGTCGGGGGCGATGGCTTTGGGCAGGCCGTGAAGATACAGGCCGTTTTCGCCCAGAGATTCGCCATGATCACTGACATAAAACAGCGCGGTTTCGAATTTGTTGTCGTTTTTCCTGAGCAGATCGATGGTTTTGGCCAGGAAATGATCGGTATACAGAATTGCATTGTCATAGGCATTGCCGATTTCCTCCCGGCTGCAGCGGCTGAGATCGCTGCTTTTGCATGCGGGTTTGAATTTTTCGAACTCGGCAGGATACCGGCGGAAATAGGCGGGGCCGTGGTTCCCCATCTGATGCAGCACTATGAAAATATCGCCTTTGGGGTGTGAATCGATGAATTCCTGAAGTCCGACCAGCATTCCCTCATCCCGGCATTCAATGTCGCACAACGGGTTGGTTTTCGGGGTTTTGTAGTCCTGGAAAGCTGCGCGATTGGCGACGCCCTTGGAATCTGAATTGTTGTCGCGCCACAATACGGCAACGTTGCTGCGTCGCAGGACATCAAGCAGGTTTTCATCGGTTGTGATTTTCGATGAAGCGGCATTTGCCTGCCCGTCCAGCAAAAACATGCAAGGCACCGAAACCGCGGTGGAAGTTCCGCAGGCCCAGAAATTTGTGAAGTTGACCACATTCAATTTCCGCAGTTGCGGATTGGTCTCGCGCGAGTAACCATTGAGGGAAAAGCGGTCGGCCCGGGCCGTTTCACCGACCACCATGATGATCAGCTCGCGGTCCACATCCGAAGCGGGAATCACGGCGTCAGTACCAACCGCAACGATGGGCGCGTTTGAGTCGGTTTTCAGCAACTGCGCCGTGTATTTGATGACAGAGTAGAAATAGTAGGTCGGATTCGCATGCTGGCGCAGCTCCTTGTGTTCCCTGAAAAACGAAGCATAGAAGCTGCCGAAAACCAGCACCGTGCCGAT
>CAYVWR010000030.1:0-2649 GCA_964455525.1 uncultured Alphaproteobacteria bacterium | reverse complement strand
AGGAGCTTGAGATCGGGCTTGTCTTTGCTCCAGCAGCCGGTGGACAGACCGGTCCACGCACTGCCACGCTGCGTCTGATGACCGACGATGGCAAGGAAGTCTCCGCGACGCTGCATGGCATTGCAGGCACACGCACCGTGCTGGCCAACCCCGGTGCGATCTCCTTCCCGATGACGACGACCGGGAAGTACCAGCGTCGGATGGTGTCGATCACGAACACCGGGACGATGCCAGTGCAGTTGCAGCAGCCGGAGGTGGTCGGTCCAGATGGGACGAACTTCCACTTGGCGACGATGGACCGTCTGCGTCTGGCCGCAGGTCAGACCGAGTATGTGGAGGTGACATATCAGCCGACGGTGGCCGGGACGATCAGCGCAACGCTGGAGTTCGGTGGGGACATGACCAACGGTCCAGCCCAGATCCAGTTGGGTGGCACAGCCGTGAAGTCGAAGAAGGGGAACGATCCGATCGACATGGTGGCTGGTCGAGGGGGAGTGATCGAGGATGGAGTGAGCCGTCGAGAAGGGTTCGAGGATCTGTCGGTGAGCGGGGTTGAGACCTCGACGAGCGGACATGGGATGACGTTAGGTCAGAGCGTACCGAACCCAGCTCAGCATCAGGTACAGATCAGCTATGGTCTGGCGCAGGGTGGTGAGATGGAGCTTGCACTGTACGACGAGCAGGGTGTGCTGGTACGGATGATCGACACAGGTCATCGTCCGGCCGGGCAGCAGAGTGTGCGGGTAGATGTGAGCGGGTTGCCGAGCGGGACATATTTCTACCGATTGACATCGGGCGCACAGACCCTGACACGAACCATCAAGATCGTGCGGTAACGATCGGATAATACATTCGGATAATGATAAGAGGCGAACCAGTATACTGGTTCGCCTCTTGTTTATTATAGACATCTGCCATAAGCATGCCGCAGTCAGCTAAAAAACGGCATGTCCCGCCCGGTTTCTTCACATTCCTATCTGTCCGCCTTACAAGCACTGGATTGCGTATGCCGGGTGAGGAACTCCAGATCGGGCTTGTGTTTGCTCCGATGGATCGTGCCACAGGCCACAGAGGAAGGAGACATGCATGGCAATGGGGAGAGCATCTATCCGAGATCACTTTGGCAGCGGCAACATCGAGGGCCGAAAGCTCCATCTGGATCTCGAACACTGAGCAAGAGGAGCGGTGCGTTTCCGGCACTATTTCTCCAATATCTCCCCGAAAGCCCTGCACACCACCCCCATCGTTCTACATCCAGATATCATTAAAACTATTCTGTGACGGATAAGCACTCAAAATAGTTATACATAACCAACAGATGGATTGCAACAGGGATATTATAATGAAACAATTGGATGTATATTCCTCTGATTTGCCTTGCATATGTCCGGCATTCCGTATGAGATTCAAAACCGGATATCCGATCCTTACTCATATGTGTTATTGTTGACAAGTATCTACCCTGCTTCTCCAGGCGGAAGTGCCCGTCCCCCCATCATGAACGGGCCGTACATCTTCTGCTCTACTCAGGGTGAGCGTCCCTGACATCCTCTACGAACAGATAAAACTCTCATGCCTTGAGCACCACGTTCTATTCACGAATAGTGGTGAGAGGCTATCCTATCCTCACTACGTACCCAGGCGGAAGAATCCTGATTTATGCTATCGTTTCGTAGCTCGTAATCCTTGTGACCAAGGACCCGAATCAAGGAGCACGTTCACCGAACCGGCAGTATAACATGCCCGATGCTCTAGGCCTGACATAGCCGATCATAGTGTACCGGACATGGCATCTCCAGAGAATCACAGATCAGTTCTTTCCACGTATGTAGTATTCTAGTCATCCCTTTAGGAGTGTAGTACCCATGCGAAGATTTGTCCCACTATTATTACTTATGCTTGTGGTGCTGCTATTGCCCACAGTGCAGGCATCGGCGCATCTCAGCGATTACAAGTTCACGGCAACAGGCGGCAAATGGATCAAGGCCAAAGAATCCTTCAAGATTCCATTTGTCAATGGCAAAGATCCATATGATGATGGATCATCGGAAGCTCAGGAGATCGGCTTCACGTTCTACTTCGATGGCATTCCCTACAAGGAATTCACCGTCGGCAGCAATGGCCTGATCGGGCTTGGCCCGTCGCCTGTAACAAGCTGCTGGGAAAACGATATCTCCATCCCCAGTGGCCGCTGCCCTGGCACCAAGGATGATTTCTATTCGTATACTCTTGAGAAAACCCCGCACATTCTCCCGTACTGGGATAATCTCAGAGTGCTGGGAGCGGTTACAAGAGCGGTGGTAGGCGAGGCTCCGCATCGCATTCTGCTCATCGATTTTTATGATATGGAAACCACCTATAGTGCAGGCATTACCAGCACCTGGCAGGTGCGCCTGTACGAAGGCTCCAACAAAATCGAGATCCTCTACGAGTTGCTGCATCCGAAATACAAAGGTGATGGAGGCTCGATCGGACTGGCAGTGGATAAGGGGAATTTCCTGAGCGTCACTCCCGAACCCAAGGGGAATGCTTCGGTCAGCACAGAAAAACCCAATAACAACTACACTCCGAGCGATCCCGAGATTCCGCAGGGGACCCTGTATATCTTCGATCCGTGCGGCATCGTCAGCATCGGCGATCTCCTGCTCG
>CAYVWR010000029.1:0-2811 GCA_964455525.1 uncultured Alphaproteobacteria bacterium | reverse complement strand
TTGGCGATCTGACCAAGCCGGACAAGGATCCACCAATCGTCATCAAGACGCAGAACTGCGAAGGTACCGTCGAGGTGACGACGATCGACAAGCCGGAGGATGAGTCGCTTCGTACCAACCTCGCGACGATCGAGCTTGATCCTGATCCTGCATCGACGGATAACTACGAGCTGTTCGTGACACCGTTCGAGGCTGGCATCAGCCAGTCGACGAAGTACACGCTGAAGGTGATGGATCGCAGCAAGCCGGCTCGTGCGGTGGTGATCATCAGCGATATGGCAGGCAATGTGACGCTGGACACGGTGATCTACAAGCCGCTGGATGTGACGATCCTCCCATCGCCAGAAGATTATGGCAAGGTGCGTGATGGCGACAAGGTACAGCGTACGATCCGCCTGAGGAACAACGCGGATCTGCCAGCAGAGCTGAAGGAGATCCTGTTGAAGAGCGGCCAGCAAGGCTTTGAGCTGATCAGCCCGAAGGGGTCGGTGATCGTTGGCGGCAAGGACAGCATCGACATCGTGATCGAGTTCGCGGCATCTCTGCGCGGGAAGACCGAGGGTCTGGTGGTGTTCGAGGACTCGGTTGGTGTGCGCGACGAGTGCGGTCTGCGGTATCTGGCACTGGTCAAGGGCCAGGTTGTCAAGCCGATGATCGAGGTGACCGACCATGATTATGGCTCGATCCCGGTGAAGATCGCCTCGGGAGCATGGCAGATGGAGGTGCGGAACATCTCGAAGATCGAGGGAAGCACGCTGACGGTGTTCAGCAAGAGCGGCCCGAGCAACGGTGCTCTGGTGATCTTCGATGTGAAGGGTGGCAACGCCCTGGATGTGCCGTTCAAGCTGGAGCCGGGCCAGACTCGTACGCTGTCGATCACGGCCCGTCCGGATGAGTCGATCGAGTATCGCGACACGATTTTCTTCTCGAGCGACGCGATGGATGTGAAGAATGCCGACGACACGCTGGGGTGGCTGAAGGTGCGAGGCATCGAAGGGAAGGTGTATGCGACCTCCTACGATTGGCGCGATCGCCGCATGGGCTACACATATGGTCCTGAGAAGGTGTATGTGCATAACATCGGGACAGCACCGGTTCGTATCGCAGGTCTTGGGATAGTCGGTGGTGAGGCCGATCAGTTCAGCATCGATCAGCGTTCGATCGACGAAGTGCGAGGCCACACGATCGCCCCGCAGGACTCGATTGGCTTGGATGTGTACTTCTCGCCGACATCGACCGGTCAGAAGCAGACGAAGATCGTGTATACGATCGACCCGGTTCAGGATAACGAGGTAGCCTCGGAGCTTCGTGGGTTTGGCACGGTGCCGGATCTGTTCACGACGAACTATGACTTCGGTTCGATGAACGTGGATGCGCCTGCTGTGAGCTACAGCGGGACGGATGCCCCGATCGCCTTCTGGACGCCATCGACGCGAGAGTTCGACTCGGTGACGATCATCGGGTTCGAGTTCGCGACGGATAACGTTGCGAGCAAGGGAGATGACTACAGTTGGCAGTCGATCACGCTGAGCACGCCACATGTTCTGAAGGCAGGCGAGCGGTATACGATCGAGGGAACGTTCCAGGCACGACTTGCGGGAACGCGAGTGGCGAGCCTGCGAGCGCTGACCAATGACAACATAGCTGGCTACAAGACGGTGGACACGACGTCGTACTGGAGTGGTGTCGGGTTGAGCCAGAACGCTCAGATCGTGATGGAGACGACGACCGACACGGTGTGTGCCGGGGAGACGACCCAGATCACGGTGACGATCAGCAATCCAGGCGAAGCGGCGCTGGATGTGACACGTCTGGAAATCGAGGGCGGTCCGTTTGTGATCGTTGATCCAGATCCGAACACAGCGTTCCAGGTGTTGCCGGGCGAGCCACGGACGGTGACGATCACCTACACGGGTGTGCGTGGGACACAGACATCGAACCTGCTGGTGTACAACAGCGCGAGCGGTGTAGGCCGTCAGGCGATCAGTGGGACGGGTCTTCAGGAGACCTGGAACACGTCGCTTGTGCTGAGTGGGACGAAGGGAGCCAAGGCAGAGCTTGGCAATGAACTGCGAGCAGGGATATGGCTCGGCACAGCGTTCCAGGGAATGCCGAATGGGATGAACATGAGCAACTACACGGTGTATCTGAGCTACGATCCGAAGCTTCTGACGCCACGTGCCCCGGTCAAGGGTGCAGGCACCGGAGGGATTGGGACGCTGAACGTGACGCATGACCGTGCCAATGGGACGATGGCGATCCAGGTGAGCGGTTACATGGCCTCGAACCAGTCGGCGTTGCTGGAGGTACCGTTTGCGGTTCTGTTCGATGCGAACCTGACACGCGAGGTACGTCTGGACTCTGTTCGCAGCGATGCATCGTGTCTGGTGGTGAACGGTACAACGAACACGATCGAGGTAGAGCCGATCTGCGGGTTGAACCTGCGTATGATCGAGTTGAACCCATCGGCCTACAGCCTGGAGCAGAACAAGCCGAATCCGTTCAACCCAGTGACGAAGATCGAGTACACGCTGGGTCTGGACGGTCCGACGCAGATGTACCTGTACAACACGAACGGTGATCTGGTGCAGGTGTTGGTGAACGAGCATCAGCAGCCAGGTCGGTACGAGCTGACGCTGGACGTGACGAATCTAGGTTCAGGGAACTACTACTACACGATCGTGTCGGGAGACTGGAAGGAGACGCGTATGTTGACGGTTGTGAAGTAGAGTAGAGGTGATGGTGTGGTTATCTGTGTTCCATGAGGAGCCACAGAGGACCGCTTTCAGAGCAGAGAGGCGGGTCCGTTGT
>CAYVWR010000028.1:0-2866 GCA_964455525.1 uncultured Alphaproteobacteria bacterium | reverse complement strand
GAGCGATCGCGGTGAGGGGTGTAAAGAGCCGGAAGGGGTTCATTGATAAGGAAGTGGATCGCGAAACGAACACTGCAAACCATGGGGTGCGGCAGTATGATGCGGAGCTTGGGGTTTTCTGGAGCACAGACGCCTTATGGGAGAAACATCCAAGCCGATCGCCATATCAGTATGGGCTGAACAACCCTCTGAAGTTCATAGATCCATCAGGGATGGACTCGGTGCAGCGGCGTCTTGCAGTGCTGAAGGCAGAGGAGTATCTGGCGGAGAGAACACCCCCTCCAGGCAATGATTACAAAAACGGTGCAAAAGGCCAGCCAGGGCAGCAAGTAGATTGCTCAGGCTTAGTTTCTTCCTGTATTAAGGCAGGGGGGAAGGACGATCCTGTGTTAACCGTAAAGACTGAGCCGACAGGAGTACAACGAATTGAAAAGGGTACCCGTGAGATCACACGCGATCAGATTGAACCAGGCAGCATTGTCTCATTTCGCACACCAGGTTCATGGCCAACTCATATTGGCTTGATTGCAGATGTTTACCGAGATGACGATGGAGCAGTTACTGGATTCAATGTAATCCATTCCAGCGGCACACTTAAGGGTCCAGGAAGCTCTCAATTAGGGGAGACCTCTAATGGGCGATATGAGAAAATGTTAAACAACTCGATTCACGGATTCTATAAGTGGGATGATCCAGAAATACCGTCTGCCTTAGCTGGTAAGGTGCCAACGCCATTGCCATAGATCTCGTGAACTCACACACTGAATGGGGGATTGTATATGCAATGCCCCATTCAGTCTTCGGCAACATCCAACTGTAAGGGAGAATTATATGCAAAGAAATGTTTTTTTTGGAGTAGTCCTTGCGCTAGGTTTGGCACAGTGCAGTAGCAGTGAAAAAGCGAATATGCATAATAGTGGGGGGCGTTCGGAATCTGAACAAGTAGCACATCGGAACGCTCGGTTACACTGTTATGCTTGCCAGCCTTTACTAGATACACTATTTGGTATGGTGGTTGGCGAATGGGTCAGCCAGAAAGCATACCGGGAAATGCGGGCCATGCGATCCGTATACTCTATGCTGAATGAAAATAAGGGTCGCGATGTTGTATATCTAGAAATTAAAGCTGACAGTAATTCTTACTGGATGGTGTTCTCTGTTGATATGCATGATAGTGGAGTTAATCCTGTCGATTCAGTCCACTATGATTCGATCAGAGGAGAGTATAAATTGCTTCACGATGGTGATGATTATGGTAGTCGTGTAAAAATAACAGGCGAAGGTCGGGATGCAAAAATCATATGGCAGTACGAATTTTCTTCCGGGATTCAAATAGATACATTTATA
Organism: uncultured Alphaproteobacteria bacterium; assembly: GCA_964455525.1. Taxonomy (GTDB): domain Bacteria; phylum Bacteroidota; class Ignavibacteria; order OLB7; family OLB7; genus JAFDZV01. The sequence goes on along the minus strand of CAYVWR010000028.1, from coordinate 1,519 downwards.
AGGGCAACGCCGTCATTTGTAGATTTTATTGGCTATAATATACTGGCCGGTAGTTACTCTGGGGATGGTGGTAACGAGTTTTTCTTTGGAGTTGATGGCCGTGCTCGGTGGAATGGAAACTCCGTTAATTATAAAGTGGGAATGGACTTTATGGAGGGAATGCTTGAGGTTGACTACTTTAAGATCTTGCAAAGTGATTCTAGTGGGGAGAGGGAGACACTGTTCGCATATAGATGGATAGGTAACGAGATGTATGTCTATCCTGTTATATACAGTGATTCCTTAGTGTGGCAGGTCGGGAGTAGCCCGGTTCATATCCTGAAGCACCGCTGAGTAGTGGGTTGAAAAGATGTTTTAACCTTGAGTGGAAAAGGGCGCTTGGAACCCAATATACACGGCTTCTATAGATGGGATGATCCTGAAGTCCCTGCTGCTATAGCAGGAAAAGTGCCTACACCAACACTGTAGTAGTGCAGAGTTATGCATGCTTGTGTGCGGTTCACCGCCCAGGTGAGCCGCACGTGCAATTAGAGAAATGTTCTGTAAACCGAACCGGATAATTCTATGAGGCTTACTAATTCTACTCTCATTACGCTCGCGATATTTCTGGCTCCTGCTATGTGGAGCTGCCAACAAGAGGGGTCAAACGCTGCGCTTATGCGCAGTAAGTCAGATGGAGCGCTCTTAGGGGAAGCACCTATGCCTGGGCGCTCAACACACGACACCATTACACCGAAGTTGCTGAATATGTACGAGATGCAGATCGACAACCTTAACCAAGAGAGATTCGGAAGCAACATGGATAGTCTCGGCGGAATGGGACTCTATCCTTCGTCCAGGTGGCGGGCAATGCCATATATGCATGTAACGTGACAGATTCGGTGTATATATTGGACACATCGTTGGCTGTAAAAGGTGTTATGCCATTGCCTCGGAAATTTTTTCGATCGCAACAGGTTTTCCTACGCATGCCTGGGCGTCCTGTGGAACTTTATTGCCCTCCTGAGCAGAAGATAGCGAGAGTAGATGGAGATAGTATAATAATCCGTTCGGTCTCCGGTGTCTCAGGTGCCCGTATTGCCGATCTTGAAGGCCGGGATTTTGGCATTACTGCTAATGCCGATAGCACGAGCTGGTATGTGCATCTACCTGGAAAAAGGTGGCTGAAGACTGGAGAACGCATCCACGAAATGGATGAATCATATGCTCGCCGGTTTGCTCTTGATGATAAACATTTCGCCTATTTCGATATAGAGCAGCAGCGGGTTGTTCTACATGTATATGCGCTATAGATAACACTTGGTGATCCGGGAGATGAAGGATGAGCTAATGCCTGTCCTATTGGCAATAGCATTATTGGTCAAGTCGATAACGTCCTAACAGTGGAGTGCATTCGGAAGCGCTCCGTTGCTCCCATAGCAATGGTACAGCCATACACTGTTGGACGACACCGGGAACGAGGTCGGCAGCGACGACCGCGCACCGTTCGGTGAGTCGATCGCAGTGACCGGAGTGAGGA
>CAYVWR010000026.1:0-3331 GCA_964455525.1 uncultured Alphaproteobacteria bacterium | reverse complement strand
CCCCTCTTCAACCTTGCAGTATATCCAATCGTGTTCACTCCGTTCAATATCGACTATCTGGAACTCTACCCCTTCCATCCGAGTCTCCCGTATACTAAGGAACACCGACCAACCTGGGTTAGCAAGAGTCTCAATCTTGCTAACCCAGTCGCGTTCCCATTCTCCATCACAGTTACCCAGATACCATTGCTGTAGCCAGGTAAGGACATCATTGTTCATAGTATCTCCTTTCATATGTACAGAAATGGAGCATCGAGCACAACAAGACAACTCGATGCTCCACGCAACAAACGTTACGAACTGCTAGCAGATCCGTGTTGGGTATCGTACAGCATCACCCACGTCTGAAAAACCTCCAGCAGCTCAATCAGATTGAATGGACCACCTGCTCCCTTGAATTTCCCTTCTTCAACTCTACAGTATATCCAGTCATGTTCACTGCGATCAATTTTGGTCTCCTGGAATTCAACTCCCTCCATCCGAGTTTCCGATAGATCAATAAAGACTGACCAGCCGGGATTGTCGAGAGTCTCAACCGTGACGCCCCAATCATGTTCCCACTCTCCATCACAATTGCTGTGATACCTCAATACATTGTACAATTGAATGTAGATTATCCGTTCCGAACACGTGCTTATGTAGTAACGTAATGGCATCATCATAACCATAGGCTGTTACACCACAACCTAGATTTAAAGGAGTTGGCACTCCTGACTTCTCAAAGCTGAACCAATAACGCTTACGTTTCTTCATGGCGTAGGTATTGCTGTAGGTTCAAAACGAATAATGGGTCTCATGTGGGGATTCCCGGCACCACTAAGGATTCTATGATTTATATCAATCCCTGGAAAGGCCTATTCCAATCCCTCAAAACATTTCAAGCTTGATCGAAGTGAATCGAGGATTCATCATGGTGCACGACAACAGATCTAAGGTGTGCAGAGATTTCACCCAGCAGTGCCTGCTCGACACTCGCTAGAACATCTTCTGTCGCTCATATGTACACTCCTCTACTCACCGCCAGCATATGGCGTGATATATATTCCCGGAATCTCCATCGAAGATCCATCTGAATACTCGACCGTGTAGACCTCAACAAAAGCATCATGCGCTAGGACAGAACCTACATCCTCAGGGTTCTCCTCGCTCATAGAGCATATTGCCCCCAAAGCACCCGGCCTATAGATAGCTGGAGCATCAGAAACGATCATGATTACCTGGCCATACTCGTAGTTCACTTCTCCTCCTTTGGATTTTGCTGTATAGGAAGCCACGGTGTACCGTCCGCATTCTCGATCCCTGGGACATGTTCATGGGGTTCAAGGGAGCATGGGTCTGTATGGGCCGGTGGTTTGTGTGCCTCATCTAGACGTCTCAGCACAACACCCCAACGGCCAACGCCGTAGCTGCTGTATTCCCACGGATGGCTGAATCTGCCTCCATAAAACTATACTGGGCCGAAGTCTCGCCCTGACCCAGTATACCAGCTCACATCACTGCATCCACGCTACCCATCGACCCCTTCATATCGGTTCGCTACCGATGTCAACACAGTCGCGAATGTCACATCCTCCCTAGCCAGCTTGGTAGTCGTCGGCTCGTCATGCACTTGATCAATCTGCTTCGCTTCAGCCATTATACCCCTCATAGCGCTTGGCAACATTCACTAGAAAGTTCCGCACACTTTCAATACCCCATGCCGGATCATCTGCATACCGCTCCAGGAACTCCCGTCGCGATGCCTCGATGCTTGCTCCAAGCGCATGCCTGACGAATTCTGCCGGACCAGCTATCAACCCGTAGTCATCCATCGTATACAGAACCATGCAGGATCGGTCCTCAGCTAGCAGAGCATAGTGGAATCCCCAACAGACCTTATAGAAACTCCCGATCTCGTCCACCTCAGTACCAACACGATAGATCCCCATCGAATCCCTTTCCGTCGGGATACCCCACAGATGGTCGCACTTCATCATCCTTGCCGCTTCGACAAGCCATTCAATAGCAGCCGATGATGGGAGAGTATAGCTCTCAATCGGGACCACGGCCCAGTTGTTCGCTTCGATCCACTGCCTGCTGATGTGGATCTCTTCCTCGATCACATCCTCCAGCAGAGAATGCAGCCGGGAGATCTGATCAGGGTCGATGACTTGCGTGATCGACACACCATCGACGCCCTCATAACAATCCGAGATCGACTGAAGCAGAGTTCCAAGCTCTCCGTCTTTGGATCCCGCAGCCCACTGGAAATCCGTTCGCATGGCATCGATGCTGGCACCGATGCTTGTGCGCACAAAAGCATGCGGGCCTCCGATGATGTTATAGTTGCTGGTCGTGCACAGAATGGCGAAGGCTCCATCCTCGGTTGTCAGAAGGTGTGGCACACCGGCACAGTGCCAACTGAACTCCATCACTCCTTCCGCTGTCATCGGAAAGGAGTAAGCACCGGTCGGCGTCCCTCCCTCTGCAAGAGCAACAGCGATACACTCGCTGTAGCCAAGCTCCTGTCCCGCCTGTGCCACCCACTCGGCGGCTCTGTCAAGGAAATGAATTCCCTTTCTGCCGGGGATCGCTGGCCATTTATATACTGGGACGATGGCCCATGTTTCCGCCCGTGATCCAGGCCATCTCCTGCCACGCGTTATCAGGTGTAGGTGATCCTCAACGACACTGGTAACCACAGAGCGTATGCTCTGGCTCAGTTCTATGGTATTCATCTATGATTAAGGTTTTGGTTCATGATATCGTATTTTTATTGTTTTCTTTCCTTTGCTTTGTATTTCAAGCGTAGGATGCCCTTCAGTACTATTTGGCCTAACAATAGCGGTAGAGCCGTTTGGCAGTTCTCCTACTAATCCTCCATCCTTGATTTCCTTAGCAGAGCCAGGAAGTGTAATGGAGCCGAAATCTCCTACAGCATCATCATACGTGCCCTCCTTAATAACTTGCTTTGAACTTGAGTTCTTCTGCGGTACCGTTTGATCAAGAACATCTTCCAGCGTTTTCGGAGGCAGCACCGGCTCGACAGGATTATCCCCAGTCTGATCGGCGGCAAGCAGAGCGATCATCACGCCAAACCATGCACCCTCGCTCTGAACATCCGCGCGGTTGATCGTAAACACTCCGCCATTGCTCAAGGGTACATCCACACTCGACTGGTAATCGATCGGCATAGCAACCGCCGTGCTCACCGCAGGCATCTGCATATACCTTCTGAGATCGCCCATGTCTTCAATGATGCTTACCGCAATGTAGACTGTAATCCCTACGCCGATGCCTACACCCAGGGCTTCCATCACACCAGCCACCACCGGAGCAATCAACGGGTTCT
>CAYVWR010000025.1:0-3365 GCA_964455525.1 uncultured Alphaproteobacteria bacterium | reverse complement strand
GGGGACGTTGGAGTTACCGACGGGCTGACCGCCGGTATAGTCAACGCTGATGAAGTTGGAGGAGTTTGCGGCAATACCGATCGATGCGCTTGTAGCAAAGCAGCGATCGTAGCTGGGGCAGATGCCGCAATTGTTCATCCTGCTATAGTAGAACTCGATCTTGTTCGAGGTCTCGTACAGACGGATCTGAAACGAATGCACTGGTTGCTGTCCGTAGTCATAGATGGCGTTGTACAAGCCAACATCCTGATAATCGACAACGAAGATACGGTTCGGGGTAGTCCCCTTCGTACCATACGACAGCTTTGGCGACGAGCATCCACGGAAGCCACCACTAAAACGGAGATTTTCCCAGAACGCAGCGATTACCGGATATGCACCTGCACCCGTAAGGCTGTTGCTGGGATCATATGGATACACCGAGCTGTTCGTTGGATAGACAAGCCCGTTTGTGCTTATCGACAGGTTGGTATAGTTGACTGCGTTGAATTTGAACGCAAACGGAGGAGTAACGGTGTAAACATAGTTATAGCGCTGAGTTCCCGGCCCAGTCCCTTGTGCAAGAACCGTAGGAAAATCAATGGCAATTGGCTCACCCGTACTTTCCAGGAAGTAATAGTTGAGCTGGCCCCAGGATGTTGTAAGCTGCAGGCAGAACAGCACAACACATGTGAGCCATAAGGTGTAGAAACGTCTCATGGGACGTACGCTCCTTTAAATGGGACTTATGTAATGGCCCACACTAGTGGGCACCTGTGATCCAAGTCACAGATTGGTTTCCAATGACACACAACGTTAGTATGGGGTGTATAGACACCACCGCCCGGGGTGGATAGCGATTATAACGAAATGCGAGGAAACTTACGAGCCTAAACTCCTAGCTTCAAGATGATTTTTTGGCAAGCGGCGCCGTATCCAAGAGTATACGGCACAAAAAAGAGGCGATCCAGTCGCTTGGAAATCGCCTCCTCGTGATATCCTATTCGATACCTTACCTACCGAACAACCTGCAACCAACGGCTCAACGCCTTCCCATCAACACGCAAGCGGTAGAAGTACCGGCCGCTCGATAGATCGCTCACATCCACGCGAACTACCTGAGCACCAGATCCACGCTCTCCTGCATCAAGAAGTCGTACCAACCGTCCCTGTTCGTCGTACAAGGAAAGATCTACGCTCCCTCCATTCACCAGAGCATACCGGATCTCCACCTCGTGCTGCGCCGGGTTCGGAACGCTCTGACCCAAGGTCATCCCGTAACCGCTCACCGACGTCCCGACTCCGCTCACCGATAGGTCCGCAAGGCCTTCACGAAGCCTCACGCCATCCTCGATCACTCCTCTACGACCGTCCACCATGTCGATCGGATCGTTTGGATGCTGGCTCTTTAGCACCGTACCGCACAACTGTAGCTCTACACAATTGATAGAGTTGTTCTTTCCAGTAAAAAAAGAGGCGTCCCAGTAGTTCTGGGACGCCTTCTTACGTACACGATCCAATGGGTAGTGCTACCGCACTATCTGCATCGACCGGCTCAGCGTCTGTCCATTGCAGGTCAGACGATACAAGTATGTCCCGGTCGCCAGGTGGTTCACGTCTACACGCACAACATGCTCACCTGCACCACGAACCCCTCCATCAAGTATCCCGACCTGACGTCCCGTTGCATCGTACAATGCAAGCTCTACTGCGCTCCCCTTCACCAGAACATACCGGATCTCCACCTCGTGCTGCGCCGGGTTCGGAACACTCTGACCCAAGGTCATCCCGTAACCGCTCACCGAGGTCTCAACTCCACTCACCGACAGATCCTCTAGCCCGTCGCGAAGGCTCACGCCATCCTCGATCACTCCATCACGACCATTGACCATGTCGATCGGATCGTTCGGGTGCTGGCTCTTCAGTGCCGTCCCACGCAACTGAACCTGACCGGGACCGTTTGTCATGTTCCCACCGATCTCCAGCGACGCATCAACCGTCCCTGGGGCCGTCGGGATATACGTCACCTCCAGATACTCCTCCTGACCTGGCGCAAGCTCCATACGGTCCAGCTTGCTCACCACCTGGAAGTTCTCCGCGCTCGGAAGAACCTCGATCCCCGTCAGTGACAACGGCATCGTACCGCTGTTCGTGATCGTCACCGTACGACGCTGGTACTTCCCGGTCGTCGTCGCCGGGAAGTTGATCGCTGGTGGCGTCACTTCAACTGTCCGTGTTCCTGCCTCGCCTCGCAGCGTCGCAACAACCTCGTCGCCACCAGAGGTCACGATCTTCACCTCTGCAAAACGATCTCCGACCTCCCCACCGGCCACCGGTGCGAACACCACACCAAGGTTAAGCTCCTCACCTGGCTGCAACACCACTGGCATCGTCGGCCAGCTCCTGGCTGCATCCTCGCTGAACTCACCGGCATCGCTGCCCTCGATCGTGATGCTGCTCAACGTCACTGGCACGCTCATCGTGTTCACCACCCGCACCGTGCCGCTGCGATGCTCCTCGGCTGCGCCGCCGATCAGCGCCTGGCCGAAGTCCACACTCTGTGCAAACAGGTCCGTGTTGCCACCGCCGAACAGGTCGATGTAGTACACACCGCGCTCGCTCACACCGGCGATGTACGCGGTCGAGTCGTTCGTCGCAAAACGAAGGCTTGCACGACGCGAACCACGCTGGCTCGGTGTGAAACGCACGATCACCGAGTCGTGCTCACCGGGAGCTAGGATCAGATCACCCGTCGCACCGTCGATGTACTTCGTCGCTCGACGGACGATCGAGAATTCCTCCACATCACCCGAGCTGATCGCGAGGTTGGCCATCGCAACACGCAACGTGCACAGCCCTGTGTTGTACAGGTGAATCGAGGCCTCCGAGCTTGAACCAAGCTTCGTGCCTGGGAAGACCACCGCACGAGGCTTGCCACCGCCGATACGATCCGACAGAGCACTGCCGGAACCACGGCCATACACCTCGAAGGCAAGCAGACCTTCACGCATCACACCGCTTGTGTCGCGGGCGGCGGTGTTCTCGCTGTTCGTCTTGAAGTATGCACGAGCATACCGCTTGCCCGGATACTGCGAGACAAACGTCAGATACAGCGTCCGGGACTCACCCTCGGCGAGCAGGAACGGCTGAAAGTCCGACTGCACCGTTGCCGATGTGGGAGGCTGAAGCGTGATGATATAGTCATGCGACGGGATCAGCGCGCCCTGAGCATCGCGAACGAACGCATAGCGTGGAATGCCCTGCTGATAGGCAGTGTCGATCTGATAGAACTCCGCACCGGTAATCATGAATGGGCCATAGCCGGTGTTGGCCATCTCCACGGCTATCGTCCGTGGATCGCCACCGGAGCAGGCATACACATTGGT
>CAYVWR010000024.1:0-3903 GCA_964455525.1 uncultured Alphaproteobacteria bacterium | reverse complement strand
CGCGAGTTGTGGCCCCATTGGACCAGCGATAGCTTGTGAATCCTGTTGGTGCCGAGAGTGTGACGCTCCCACCCTGGCAGAATGTCGTCGGTCCGCTCGCTGCGATCGTCGGCGTCGGCCTTGGTTGTACTGCAACAGTTACGGCTGTTGCAGTTCCTTCGCATCCGTTTGCATCGCCGACGGTTACCGCATAGCTCCCCGCAGCGGTTACAGTGATTGTACGAGTGGCGGCCCCGTTGGTCCAGCGATAGGTCGTGAATCCAGCCGGAGCTGACAGCACTACATGGTCACCCTGGCAGAAGACAGTCGGTCCATCGGCTGCGATGATGGGGGTTGGTTTCGGGGTGACAACGACAGCGATTGCTGTTGAGGTGCCCTCGCATCCGTTTGCATCGGCAACCGTGACGTTGAAATTGCCGGAAACCGAGATAGATACCTCGCGAGTTGTAGCCCCATTGGACCAGCGATAGCTTGTGAACCCTGCTGGTGCCGAAAGCGTGACGCTCCCACCCTGGCAGAATGTCGTCGGTCCGTCGGCAACGATTGTCGGCGTCGGCGTTGGGGTTACGGTAACTGTTGTCGCCGCGGAAGTTCCTTCACACCCGTTTGCATCGGTTACCATGACAGTGAAGTTGCCCGAGGCCGAAACACTGATTTCCTTGGATGTAGCCCCATTGGACCAGCGATAGCTTGCGAACCCTGCTGGCGCTGAGAGTGTGACGCTCCCACCCTGGCAGAATGTCGTCGGCCCGTCGGCCGCGATTGTCGGCGTTGGCGTTGGGTTCACTGTGACCACTGCTGCCGGGGCTATACCATCACATCCATGTGCATCGATCACGGTTACTGTATAGCTGCCTGGCTGGGAGATTGATATCTCCCGGGTCGTTGCACCGTTTGACCAGCGATAGCTTGCGAATCCTGTTGGCGCCGAGAGCGTGACGCTCCCACCCTGGCAGAATGTCGTTGGCCCGTTTGCTGCGATGGTGGGACTCGGTTTTGCATATGCCACTACCACGAGCGGCACGGAAGAGCCAGAACAACCGTATGCATCGGTGACGGTGACGGTGTACTCACCGCTCTGTGCCACGGTTATCTCGCGAGTCGTCTCTGCGTTTGACCAACGATAGCTTGCGTAGCCTGCTGGCGCACTCAACCGGACGTTCTGACCCTCGCAGAATGTTGTGGGTCCATTTGCCGATACCGTTGGTAGAGGTGCCGGGTTGACCGATACCACCACCGCAGGTGAGGTGCCGGTGCAGGAGGCGGAGTTGGCGACCGTGACGGTAAATGTGCCGGAACTTGTCACCGTGATCTGGCGGGTGGTTGCTCCATTGGACCAGTGGTAGTGCACATATCCTGCTGGGGCGCTCAGTACCACCTGCTGGCCCTGGCAAAAGGATAGGGGGCCATCTGCTGCAATAATCGGACTTGGCGTCTGGTGTACGGTCACTGCTATGGCTGCGGAAGTTCCTTCGCATCCATTGGCATCGGCCACGGTTACCGCATAACTGCCTTCGGAGCTTACGCTGATCTCCCTGGATGTTGCTCCATTGGACCAGCGATAGCTTGCGAACCCTGCTGGCGCCGAAAGCGTGACGTTCTCGCCCTGGCAGAATGTCGTCGGCCCGCTTGCTGCGATCGTTGGTGCTGGTTTCGTGTGTACGGTGACCGATGTGGCTGCCGAAACTCCTTCGCACCCGTTTGCATCGGCCACGGTTACCGCATAGCTGCCTTCGGAGCTTACGCTGATCTCCCTGGATGTAGCCCCATTGGACCAGCGATAGCTTGCGAATCCTGCTGGTGCCGAGAGTGTGACGTTCTCTCCCTGGCAGAATGTCGTCGGTCCGTTTGCTGAGATCACCGGTGTCGGCCTTGGGGTTACGGTAACCGTTGTCGCCGCAGAAGTTCCTTCGCACCCGTTTGCATCAGCAACCGTGACATTGAAGGTACCGGAAGCGGAGAGAGTGATCTCCCTGGATGTAGCCCCATTGGACCAGCGATAGCTTGCGAACCCTGCTGGTGCCGAGAGTGTGACGCTCCCACCCTGGCAGAATGTCGTCGGTCCGCCAGCAACGATTGTCGGTGTCGGCGTTGGGGTTACGGTGACCGTTGTCGCCGCAGAAGTTCCTTCGCACCCGTTTGCATCGGAGACGGAGACGCTGAAGGTACCGGAAGCCGAGATAGATACCTCGCGAGTTGTGGCCCCATTGGACCAGCGATAGCTTGCGAATCCTGCTGGCGCCGAAAGCGTGACGCTCCCACCTTGGCAGAATGTCGTCGGTCCGTTTGCTGAGATCACCGGTGTCGGCGTTGGAGTTACGGTGACTGTTGTCGCCGCAGAAGTTCCTTCACACCCGTTTGCATCGGCAACCGTGACATTGAAGGTACCGGAAGCAGAGATAGATATCTCGCGAGTTGTGGCCCCATTGGACCAGCGATAGCTTGCGAATCCTGGTGGCGCCGAAAGCGTGACGCTCCCACCCTGGCAGAATGTCGTCGGCCCGCCAGCAGCGATTGTCGGCTGCGGGCGTGAATTTTTTACAACGGTTACCGTAGCCGATGTACCGCTGCATCCTCCTGCATCGGTCACCGTAACGCTGTAGCTCCCTGCCTGGGTCACGGAGAGTTCACGTGTTGTTGCTCCGTTTGACCACAGATAACTTGTATAGCCGGAAGGAGCCGTCAACGTTGTGTTCCCGCCTTCGCAGAATGAGAGTGTACCGCTGATTGCGATCGTTGCGGGGAGATTGCAGATGGAGAAGACCGCACTGAGGTCGAAGACAGCGGGAGTTTCCCGGTCGCTTATCCTGAGTACTGTCTGTGCCGAGGAGATATTGGGCACATTCCACGTATAGCTGCCATTGTTCGCTGTGTGCTCAACGATGGAGTTCCACGAAGAACCATTATTGGTCGAATACTCGATCGTGACATCGGTGAAACACCCCGTCGATGTCCATTCGAGCCTCTTGGATGAATTTGCTGCTATGCGCTCGCCTGCGCCCGGCGCGGTCGCCGTGATCGTTGCAGGTGCCTGCGGACGAGCCTCCGCAGTGTTCGACATAACGGATTCGATCATGCCGGAGATCGCTGTCGCGCCGTAGATGTAGTGGGTACAGTTGCTTACGCTGGAATCCCGATAGATGCGGATGTCTGCGCCAACCGTGGCGATCCTGGTCATATTATCCGGCGTGAGACCCCGATAGATCGCATAGCCGGTAATATTCCCTGATGGCGATGCTGACCAGGTGACATGTACTGCACGGTTGAGCGGCGCTGCCACAAGATCTGTGGGAGGGTTCAGGCCCCCGATAGCAAAGGTGCCGCTTGTCGCCTGTCCGTACACTGGCGGAGTATCCGCATCGCTTATCCGTAGCATCACCTGGGGAGTGTTGATATTCGGTAAAGTCCAGGGATGAACACCATCGTTTGCTGTCGATGAGATCACCGTGCTCCAGGTGGTGCCATTATTGGTCGAATATTCGATCTTCACGTTGGTGGCGCCAAAGCCGGTCCAGGTTATATTCTTGCTGGTATGTGGCGACCAACTATCTCCTTCGCTTGGAGATGTAACCTTGAAAAGCCCTATGCGCATCAGCATTGCATCGTTGCTGCCAGCGCCACGAAGGCTGTCGCTGCCAAAAATGCTTGCGTCGGCCGGTGTCGAGTAGGAGAATCTGCCTCCTACAAAGCCATGGTTGCCGTTTGTGTTGATTGCAATGCCAGATGCCTCATCGGCCTTTATTCCCCCACCTCTGCTCAGCCAGTTGATCTCACCTTCCTCGTTGAATTTTATCAGCACGACATCGCTGCTGCCAGCGCTTGTAACGCTTCTATTGCCAGCCCTGAAGGTACCGAGGAAGTAACCAGTGAGATAGATGTTGCCAGGTGCATCGATGGCCATGC
>CAYVWR010000023.1:0-4810 GCA_964455525.1 uncultured Alphaproteobacteria bacterium | reverse complement strand
CCTGTCGAGCCGGTGCTGCCTCCGAAAACGCTGGAAGATGTGTTGGAAGGAGCTGTGCCAGGTGATGAGTCAAGTACAAAAAAATATAATAAGGGAGGAGGAATGAAGGAGACAACCGACGACTTCAATGCTATCATCATTCCAGGATCAGCGGAAGCAAAGAAGGAAGGTGCTGTACAAGTAGGCAAATTGCCAGACGGGCGTCGCGCAGTAGTCCGTGGAAGTAAGGAAGGGAGTCCCACATTGGAGATCCAGCGTGCAGGTGATCATAAGCCAGTGATAAAGATTCGCTATCGACAAAATCAACCCGAGTGATATGATAAACAATATGGAACTGGACCACAGGATCCGAGAAGCGGTCTCAGATATTGTTGAGAATGGACTATATCTGAGAACAGGTGGAAGGACAGTATTCGAGTCGCGCACAGAGACATGGGCAATAGTGCCAGTGTTAAAATGGGCCGAAACTCCTGGCAAGGGAATGCTTCATTTCCTGGACAGAGATGCCGAGTGGATAGCACAGGCCGGTCGAGAATCTGGACATAGCGAGTGTGTCGCAGTTGCTTTCGGAGATGACGGAGCACTAACAGGTGCCCATTACGTTCCAATGACAACGAAGGGGCTGGTAGAGTTCAGTCTGCAATGCGCTGGAGTGCCGTATCTGCTAACAACTGAGGATGCAGCGTTCGCAATCCTATGTACGACCAGCAACTATAACCTTGTTGCAGGGCCATACCAATTCGTACGCAAATGCATTGGTGCTAGCATCGGTGCTGTGCGGGATGAGTTTCGGATAACAGCGAGGCATGAAGAAGGAGAACTTGGAGATCTGCTTCGGTCGGTCTCTGCACGTTACGAGTGGATCGACGGGCGAGTCGTCGAACCGGTAGACGACCCTGGGATGATTGCATCTCTGCGTTCACTGGTTGCTGATATAGTTGAGGAAGAGATCCATATCAGCAGGAAATGGATCGAATCGAACCATTGGGCGGTGGTTCCGATTGAAAGTGGCACATATTTGTCTCAGCTTGCCGATGAATGGCTCACCGAAGCGGCAGCGATGTTAGAGTGTAAGTATCTCTGGGCAATTCCGACGGAATTAGAGGCAGTGGACCATTATCGGGTTCCGGTGCACAGAGCAGGAATTACGAGCTTTCGTAGAGAATGCAATGTATTCCATTATGTGCTGGTGCCGGAGAATCGCTCTTTTGCTGTGCTCTATACAAAGGAGGATTATGTGCTTATTGCCGGCCCGGCAGAATTCGTCAGGCATGCGCTTGGAGCAAGCATCGAGGCATCGCGACGGGAGTTCCTGGAGCGGTATGCAGATATTTCCGCAGGGAATTTTGACAGCCTGCGGAACTTTCTAGTGAATGTTGCCAAGCGCTATGAGGGATATAATGGCTGAAGTGCAGCAGATTGATCAAGTACACGATGAGCCGACGATTACCAAGCTGGCTAGGATAGTCTCGAATATTGTGGAGAGCAATATTCATTTTCGTATGGATTGGCTCCTATCGCATAAGTGGGCTGCTGTTCCTGTGGAAAAGGGACCGAACTTCAACGAGCGAGAAGCAGAGTGGTTTGTTGCTGCTGCACGTTCTATCAACTGCGATACCTGTTATGGCCTGGAGAACGAGATGGGAGTGCCACGTACTATCTGTTACCGTATTCCTGTGCAAGAGGATGCAGTGCTTGAGTTCAGTTTTGAAGGTGCAGGAATGAATTACGTGGTGATCCCTGAGGATGGAGCATTTGCGATTCTGTTGACATCGGAGGATTATAACGTTGTGGCAGGACCTCGGGATTTTGTGATACGAGCACTTGGTTGCAGTATCAAGACGGCTAGAACCATGTTTCTGAATCGCTATGCAGATGACGATTTCTGGCTGCCGAAGGTGCGTGAGTTCCTGATATCGGTAGCGAACCGATATGAAGGGGTCGATGGGTAGCGTGGATGCAGTGATGTGAGATGGGATACTGGGTCGGGGCAAGTCTTCGGCCCAGTATAGTTTTATGGAGTCAAATTGCCAGACGGGCGTCACGCAGTAGTCCGTGGAAGCACGGAAGGGAGTCCCACATTGGAAATTCAGATTGAGACAAATATCCGGGGTAAAACAAAGTCATAGATAAAGATCCGCTATAAAACAAATCCACCTGAATACTATGATAAATACCATAGAACTGAACCAGAGCATACGCTCTGTGGTTACCAGTGTCGTTGAGGATCACCTACACCTGATAACGCGTGGCAGGAGATGGCCTGGATCACGGGCGGAAACATGGGCCATCGTCCCAGTATATAAATGGCCAGCGATCCCCGGCAGAAAGGGAATTCATTTCCTTGACAGAGCCGCCGAGTGGGTGGCACAGGCGGGACAGGAGCTTGGCTACAGCGAGTGTATCGCTGTTGCTCTTGCAGAGGGAGGGACGCCGACCGGTGCTTACTCCTTTCCGATGACAGCGGAAGGAGTGATGGAGTTCAGTTGGCACTGTGCCGGTGTGCCACACCTTCTGACAACCGAGGATGGAGCCTTCGCCATTCTGTGCACGACCAGCAACTATAACATCATCGGAGGCCCGCATGCTTTTGTGCGCACAAGCATCGGTGCCAGCATCGATGCCATGCGAACGGATTTCCAGTGGGCTGCGGGATCCAAAGACGGAGAGCTTGGAACTCTGCTTCAGTCGATCTCGGATTGTTATGAGGGCGTCGATGGTGTGTCGATCACGCAAGTCATCGACCCTGATCAGATCTCCCGGCTGCATTCTCTGCTGGAGGATGTGATCGAGGAAGAGATCCACATCAGCAGGCAGTGGATCGAAGCGAACAACTGGGCCGTGGTCCCGATTGAGAGCTATACTCTCCCATCATCGGCTGCTATTGAATGGCTTGTCGAAGCGGCAAGGATGATGAAGTGCGACCATCTGTGGGGTATCCCGACGGAAAGGGATTCGATGGGGATCTATCGTGTTGGTACTGAGGTGGACGAGATCGGGAGTTTCTATAAGGTCTGTTGGGGATTCCACTATGCTCTGCTAGCTGAGGACCGATCCTGCATGGTTCTGTATACGATGGATGACTACGGGTTGATAGCTGGTCCGGCAGAATTCGTCAGGCATGCGGTGGGAGCAAGCATCGAGGCATCGCGACGGGAGTTCCTGGAGCGGTATGCAGATATTTCCGCAGGGAGTATTGACAGCCTGCGGAACTTTCTGACAGCCGTTGCCAAGCGCTATGAGGGGTATAATGGTTGAAGTGAGGCAGCTTGATCGAGTGCACGATTACCAAGCTGGCTAGGATGGTCTCGGATATTGTGGAGAGCACTATTCAACTTCGTATGGAGAGGATGGGACATTCGCGACTGTGTTGACATCGGTAGCGAACCGGTACGAAGGGGGCGATGGGTAGCGTGGATGCACTGGTGTGAGCTGGTATACTGGGTCGGGGCGAGACTTCGGCCCAGTATAGTTTTATGGAGTCAAATTGCCAGACGGGCGTCACGCAATAGTCCGTGGAAGCACGGAAGTGAGTCCCACATTGGAAATTCAGATTGAGACAGACGCTAAGAAAATAAAGTCATAGATAAAGATCCGCTATAAAACAAATCCACCTGAATAATTATGATGAATACCATAGAACTGAGCCAGAGCATACGCTCTGTGGTTACCAGTGTCGTTGAGGATCACCTACACCTGATAACGCGTGGCAGGAGATGGCCTGGATCACGGGCGGAAACATGGGCCATCGTCCCAGTATATAAATGGCCAGCGATCCCCGGCAGAAAGGGAATTCATTTCCTTGACAGAGCCGCCGAGTGGGTGGCACAGGCGGGACAGGAGCTTGGCTACAGCGAGTGTATCGCTGTTGCTCTTGCAGAGGGAGGGACGCCGACCGGTGCTTACTCCTTTCCGATGACAGCGGAAGGAGTGATGGAGTTCAGTTGGCACTGTGCCGGTGTGCCACACCTTCTGACAACCGAGGATGGAGCCTTCGCCATTCTGTGCACGACCAGCAACTATAACATCATCGGAGGCCCGCATGCTTTTGTGCGCACAAGCATCGGTGCCAGCATCGATGCCATGCGAACGGATTTCCAGTGGGCTGCGGGATCCAAAGACGGAGAGCTTGGAACTCTGCTTCAGTCGATCTCGGATTGTTATGAGGGCGTCGATGGTGTGTCGATCACGCAAGTCATCGACCCTGATCAGATCTCCCGGCTGCATTCTCTGCTGGAGGATGTGATCGAGGAAGAGATCCACATCAGCAGGCAGTGGATCGAAGCGAACAACTGGGCCGTGGTCCCGATTGAGAGCTATACTCTCCCATCATCGGCTGCTATTGAATGGCTTGTCGAAGCGGCAAGGATGATGAAGTGCGACCATCTGTGGGGTATCCCGACGGAAAGGGATTCGATGGGGATCTATCGTGTTGGTACTGAGGTGGACGAGATCGGGAGTTTCTATAAGGTCTGTTGGGGATTCCACTATGCTCTGCTAGCTGAGGACCGATCCTGCATGGTTCTGTATACGATGGATGACTACGGGTTGATAGCTGGTCCGGCAGAATTCGTCAGGCATGCGGTGGGAGCAAGCATCGAGGCATCGCGACGGGAGTTCCTGGAACGGTATGTAGATATTGCCGCAGGGAGTTTTGACGGCGTACGGAACTTTCTAGTGAATGTTGCCAAGCGCTATGAGGGATATAATGGCTGACGTGAGGCAGCTTGATCGAGTGCACGACGAGTCGACGATTACCAAGCTGGCTAGGGAGGATGTGACATTCGCGACTGTGTTGACATCGGTAGCG
>CAYVWR010000022.1:0-7165 GCA_964455525.1 uncultured Alphaproteobacteria bacterium | reverse complement strand
TTGAAGTTGCCAGCCACGATGAGGTTATCGTTGTTGTCGATGGCGACAGCGGTGACCTCATCTTCGCGTGGTCCGCCAGCGGATCGTGCCCACTGCCAATCCAGAGGAAGAGTGGTGATCGCAAACGGTTGATCGTTCATATCGTAGATCGTGGCGTTATCGCGATCGCTGATGCGTATGCGTCCCTTTGTTGTGGCTATCGGAGGCACGATCCATGAGAGCGAGCCATTCTTGGGAGCTGTATTGGAGTTCACCGTGTACCACGTGGCCCCATCATCGGGAGAGAAGTCGAGGCGTGCATTGGTCATATCTCCGGTATAGGTCCAGGTGATATCCGTTGTTACCCCTGCATGGAAGATCGTCGGTGCATTTGGCGCCGTAAGCGTAAAGGAGCCGGATATCGCGGCGACGGTTTCAAAGGGACGAACCAGCGTATTGTTGGTCTGATAGGAGTCCGTTGCCAGTGTCACGATAACGGTGACGGAGAACCGGGCGATAGGGTTAAGGGTGGCCGGGAGAAAATTGACCGTAGTGCTTGCGCCAGCTCCCAGCGATGTAAGCTTCTGCGTGTTGGAGTATAACACAAACCCCATGCTATCGGCGATGCTTATCGAAACGTTGAGTCCTGACTGCGAGTTGGTCCCAAGATTTCTGATAATGGCCGACGGGATAAAGGGCGTTGCGGACTTGATACGTCCGCCCGGTGCAGGAGTGATGATATTGACCACGGCCACATCATTGGCGGTAGAACCCTCCAGTGGACCGATACATGCTGCTTTTTCGGCATTGCTCCGTATCAGGCCTGCGACCCGCGGATGCATATAGAGCTGGGTGCCAAACTGGGTAAGATGGCAATAGCTCATGATGGTGCCAACGCGCGGGGAGGTCTTTGAAAAGCAGTTCCCTTCAGCGGTATAGCAGGAGTCGATGGCTGGTTCCCACTGGCAGCTATGGGTATGGGGGGAGCCGAAGTTATGTCCCATCTCATGGGCTGTCACATCGGTATCCCAGACATATGTGGTCGTAGGATAGAGCACGCCATTGCCCAGGCCGATAACAGCATATCCAAAGCCATTGGTTGTGTTGGCACAGATCGTATTCAGATAGGCGATTCCGCCTCCTATCGAGCTTGTCGAGAAAAGGTGGGACAACGTCCGCCGCACCGATGACATGTTGTTGTTCCAGTAGGTGCGGAACTGCCCTAGGAGCGTATTGCTTGTCGTGCCGGGATATGGGTCCCGTCCGGTCCAGACTCGCAGGTACGGAACCTGAACGATAACGTTGACATCACGCTGATACACTGCGGAGGCCGCTCCCATCACTGTAAGCGCGTAGCCTACTGCGCGGGAGAGATTTCGCCCGTGGGCGACATAGTAGCCGGAATCGCAGTCGATGGCGACCTGTGCGGCAAGGAGATTATTCTTCTGTAGGGTCCGGCTCTGCTTGCCCGGACGGGTGTAGTTCTTGAATACCTGGTCAACGGCACCATGATAATCTGGAAGCTCTTCCGAACCGCATGCCCAGTTGTGGGTATGGCTGGCTCCGGTAAGCTGCAATGCCTCCACTTCATCGTAGATGACCATGGTGGAGGGAAGCCCATCGGCCAGTGCAAGAGGGGCGATCGTATAGCGGCGTGCCGACCCGTTCTCCGATGGCACCTCGATATAGCCGGAGCAGTAGTCGCGGAAGATTGCCAGATAGACAAATGATCCAGGTATCTCCATGGCCGAGCCGGCAAAGAAAAAGCCGCCTGGCAGGGTGACCTCCTGTTCCCCATGCTCTGTTGCCGCCACGATCGTGGCGCCTGGACTGAGCACATCGAACCCTCGAAGTTCCAGTGTCACGCTTCGGCCCGCTTCTATCTGAAACCGTTGTATCTCCACGTTTATATGCGAAACCGATCCAAGGCGGTCAAACGCCATGGGGTCGATCGTGAAGAAGGCGGCCGATGAGGGCGTCGGGATGCCGTGCGTAATAGGGCGAGCCTGCGGGGAGAACAGGTCGGTAAAGAGACGCTCGGAACTTGCCGTACCTCCGTTCCCCTGCTGTGCAAGGAGAATACTGTGTGGCAGGGCAAGGAGCAGGAACAGCGTAGCGAGCAGTATCTGTTTCATAGCATATGGATTGTCTGATCGTATAGGGCGATCGTTGATGACGGTGGACCTCATCCGGGCACTGAAACAGGCTGCCGGATATGTTGAAAAATTGCGTGCAATGTGATAGAGGATGGAAGGGGGGGCGCTTCCCCTCTGCGAGGCTGCGATGATCCCGGACCGAGAGGTCACCGCATAGTGGCTTCAGAGTAGGGGGGAGAAGCCTTCTTTGCAAAAATAGCCCGGGCTGAGCTGGATGTCGTATGGAGTCCAACAAATATATAGTAGTGAACCTTTTGTCTCACAGTTTTTTTGCCAGGGTACAGAGGAGGTGTAGACGATGCCGATCGCGTGATCCTGTAGGCTGTCAACCGATTCCATTCGGAACCGGAAAAAGAGAAGAAAAAAAAGGCTCGGCCAGGAAATTGCTTTCCCAGCCGAACCTTGTGTCCAGAGGCCCGAGATCGTCAGATTACTGGCTCACCACCACCTTGTGTTTCCATGTCTCGCTGCCGCTACGAATCTCCAGTAGATAGATTCCCGATGGTACCGTTGCGATATCCACCATTCTGCGGTAGCCCCAGCCGGTATGCTTGTCGTCGGTTCTGAGCACCGGCCGACCGGAGATGTCGGTGAGCACCATATGAATCTCGCCGCTCACCCAGGTGTTCAGCTCCACGATGAACGATCCGGTTGCCGGGTTCGGTTGTACCGTGATTGTAGGTGTACTCCCCAAGCGCAGCCCGGTAATTCCCGAGGTTGCGCCGATCTGCACCATGATCGGGTCCGACATCGAAGCGCAGCCGCTTTCGCTAAAGGTTTCCACCGTGTAGAAGCCGTCTACGGTTGCCATGAATATCCGCTCGGTGCCATTCTCTACCGCCTCGTTGTTACGATACCAGCGATAGGCGGCCGCCTGGATGGTGCAGATAAGGGTCGATGAGTTTTCCTTGCGGACGATATCCGGCTTCGCCGGAGCGCTGTTCGCCGAGATCTTCATCGGGTCGGATACCCCTTCCATTCCGTCGTTATCGACGGTGGTGACGCTATAAATCCCTTCATGGGCTATCACAATGCTCCGTGTGCTATCGCCGGTTGACCAGCGGTAGCTGCGATAACCTTCCGGTGCGATCAATCTGATGGTTTCACCGGGGCAGAGTGCTGTCGGCCCCTCAGGAGTGATGAACGGTTTCTTGTGGGAGACCACCTTCACCTCCACTGGTTCGGCCGAACCGGTGCAACCCTCAATGCTGGTGACGGATACCGCGAAGGACCCCGAGGTACGAACGATGATGGAGCGATCGGTTGCGCCGTTCGACCAGAGATAGGAGGCATATCCCTCCGGGGCCATCAGAGTAACCTGACCATCCTCGTGGAAGATCGTCGGGCCGTCGGTGGCAATCACCGGCTTCGGTTTCTCGCGTACCGTTACGGCCAGCGAGTTCGAGATGGCGCTGCATCCGTTGGCATCGGTTACGGTTACGGTATAGCTGCCACTTCGGTCAACAACGATCTCGCGCGTGCTTGCGCCGGTTGACCATCGGTAGCTTATAAAGCCGACCGGGGCCGAGAGCGTGATCTGCTCGCCATTGCAGAGCGATGCCGGGCCGGCCGATGTGATGATCGGTATCGGCTTCGGATTCACCGTTACAACCATCTGCGGCGATGTGCCGCTGCATCCGTTGTTGTTGGTGACGGTTACCGTGTAGGTGCCAGGGGTGCTTACCACGATGTGACGGGCGGTTTCGCCGTTGGACCAGCGATAGGCGCGATATCCGTCCGGGGCGCTGAGCGTTACGCTTCCGCCATCGCAGAAGGTGGTCAGGTCGTTTGCCGAGATCGTTGGCTGCGGTATCGGGCTTACATGCACCGCGACAGCCGCCGATGTGCCGCTGCACCCGCTGGCATTTATCACCGTTACCCTGTACTCACCGGCATCGCCCACTTCGATCTGCTGCGAGGTTGCGCCGTTTGACCAGCGGTACTCCGTAAAGCCTGCCGGAGCGCTGAGCGTTACGATCTCCCCCTGGCAGATGGTCGTTGGCCCGGTGGCCGTGATAGTGGGTTGGGGCGTTGGGTTGACGATGACGCCCACATGCTCGGAAGTTCCCGTGCATCCGTTGAAGTCGGTCACGGTCACCGAGTACTGTCCTGGTTCGGTGGTTGAGATCTCGCGGGTTGTAGCACCGTTGGACCAGCGATATTTCATAAATCCGAGCGGTGCCTGGAGCCTGACACGATCGCCCTCACAGATGGATGTTGGTCCAAGCACGGCGATCGTAGGCTGCGGCTTCGGGTTCATCAAGACCTTCAGATCCATCGAAATGCCCGAACAGCCGTTCGAGTCCACTACCGTTACGCTGTAGATCCCAGCCTTGTCGATAGATATCTCGCGGGTGGTTGCCCCATTGGACCAGCGATAGCTTGCAAACTCCTTTGTGGTCGAGAGTGTCAGCATCTCCCCTTCGCAGAGCATGGTCTGTCCGCTTGTCGCGATGATCGGTTGTGGCTGTACATGTGCCTGTATGGTGATCGGTGCCGAGGTTCCGGTGCACCCGTTTGCATCTACAACCGCAACGGTGTACTCGCCACTCTGCGTTGCAGTGATCTGACGGGTGTTCTGGCCGTTTGACCAGCGATACGAGGCAAATCCAGCAGGAGCCGAGAGCGTGACGCTCCCACCCTGGCAGAATGTCGTCGGGCCACTGGCGGTAATTGCCGGGCGAGGACGTTCGTTCACCCGTATGGTGATCGGTGCCGATGTGCCCTCGCATCCATTGGCATCGGTCACGGTTACTGTGTATTCCCCCTGCTCCCGTACCTCGATCTGGCGGGCGCTCTGGCCGTTTGACCAGTGATATGCGGCAAATCCAGCAGGAGCGACCAGCGTGACGCTCTCACCCTGGCAGAAGGTTGTTGCGCTGTTTGCCATCACAACCGGCTGCGGCTTCGAGCGAATAACTACGGTTGTCGGTGCCGATGTGCCCTCGCATCCGCTGGCATTGGTAGCTGCTACTGTGTACTCGCCGCCCCGTGTCGCGGTGATCTGGCGTGATGTGGCGCCGTTTGACCAGCGATATGCGGCGAATCCGGTTGGGGCCGACAGCACTACGCTCTCCCCTTCGCAGAATGTTGTCGGGCCGCTTGCGGTGATCGTTGGTGTCGGTTTGGTGTTGACCACCACGGATGTTGCCGCTGATGTGCCCTCGCATCCGTTGGCGTCGGCTACGGTGACGGTGAAGCTGCCGCTGGTGGTCACGATGATCTCACGGCTTGTGGCGCCGCTTGACCAGCGATACCGGCTAAATCCGGCCGGAGCGCTGAGTGTCAGGCTCTCGCCCTGGCAGAATGTCGTCGGGCCACTGGCGGCGATCGTCGGCCGAGGTTTCGGATGCACCGTTACCGGCGTTGCAGCCGATCTGCCCTCGCAGCCGTTTGCATCGGCAACGATGACGGTATAACTGCCACTCTGTGCTACAGTGATCTGGCGTGCCCTTACACCGTTTGACCAGAGGTAGGAGGCAAATCCGGTCGGAGCCGATAGCACCACGCTTCCCCCTTCGCAGAATGTCGTCGGACCGCTTGCGGTGATCGTTGGCAGTGGCCGGGGATGCATGATAACCGGTATTGCCGCTGATGTGCCCACGCATCCGTTGGCATCGCTTACCGTAACGCTGACGTCGTGGCTCTGTGCCACGGTGATCTCGCGGGTTGTCTCGCCGTTTGACCAGAGATAGGAGGCAAATCCGGCCGGAGCCGATAGCACCACGCTTCCCCCTTCGCAGAATGTCGTCGGGCCGGCGGCCGTGATTGCCGGGGTTGGTCGGGTGTGCACGATAACCTGTGCAATGTCTGATATGCCCTCGCACCCGCTGGCATCTGTTACGGTTACGTTGATGGTGCTGGTTGCCGTTACGGTGATCTCACGGCTTGTGGCGCCGTTTGACCAGCGATAACTGCTGTAGCCTGCCGGGGCGCTGAGAACTACCTGGCTACCTTGGCAGAATGTCGTCGGGCCGTTTGCAGTGATCGTTGGCCGGGGCTTCCGATGAACCGTTACCACCATTTCGGCAGAGTATCCCTCGCATCCGTTTGCATCGGTGACGCTTACGGTAAAACTGCCCTCTGCGGTCACGATGATCTCACGGGTCGTGGCGCCGCTGGACCAGCGATACCGGCTAAATCCGGCCGGTGCCGAAAGGGTGACAGTGCCCCCTTGGCAGAATGTCGTCGGGCCGTTTGCGGTGATCGTTGGCCGAGGTTTCTGATGTGCCACCACGGCCGTTGGCACCGATGTGCCCTCGCATCCGTTTGCGTCCGTTACCGTCACGGTGAAGCTGCCGCTTGTTGTCGCGATGATCTGGCGCGACGTTGCCCCATTGGACCAGCGATACTGTGTGAATCCAACTGGTGCCGAAAGGGTGACGTTTGCGCCGTCACAGAATGTTGTCGGGCCGTCTGCCGAGATCACTGGTGACGGTTTCTGATGTACGGTCACTGCTATGGCTGCGGAAGTTCCTTCGCATCCATTGGCATCGGCCACGGTTACCGCATAACTGCCTTCGGAGCTTACGCTGATCTCCCTGGATGTTGCTCCATTGGACCAGCGATAGCTTGCGAACCCTGCTGGCGCCGAAAGCGTGACGTTCTCGCCCTGGCAGAATGTCGTCGGCCCGCTTGCTGCGATCGTTGGTGCTGGTTTCGTGTGTACGGTGACCGATGTGGCTGCCGAAACTCCTTCGCACCCGTTTGCATCGGCCACGGTTACCGCATAGCTGCCTTCGGAGCTTACGCTGATCTCCCTGGATGTAGCCCCATTGGACCAGCGATAGCTTGCGAACCCTGCTGGTGCCGAAAGCGTGACGCTCCCACCCTGGCAGAATGTCGTCGGCCCGTCGGCAACGATTGTCGGCGTCGGCGTTGGGGTTACAGTGACTGTTGTCGCCGCAGAAGTTCCTTCACACCCGTTTGCATCGGCAACCGTGACATTGAAGGTACCGGAAGCCGAGATAGATACCTCGCGAGTTGTGGCCCCATTGGACCAGCGATAGCTTGTGAATCCTGTTGGTGCC
>CAYVWR010000021.1:0-7170 GCA_964455525.1 uncultured Alphaproteobacteria bacterium | reverse complement strand
GATCGTCTCGACGGCAACCGGCTTGCCGTGGCGGGCTACGATGGCCCGGTCACGGCCAACCCGACGCTGCTGCGGGCGCCATCGGCCGAGGTGCCGACGTTCGCCGCGATCGAGAGCTTCCAGTTCAAGGGTTGCTCGCTCGACCCGGAAGCCCGATTGGGGGAGACCGAGGCGCCACAGCCGCCGTTTGTGATGCACCCGACCCGGATGTACACGCCACGCAACGGCGGGGTGGCCGGGGCCACGCTCGCATCGTTCGAGGATCTGGCGGCGCATCCAGAGTTCGCGCGGGTTGGCATCGCCTACGACCGGATGCCGGAGCGTGCCGGTGCGATCTGGAGCGCGTTCCCCGCCCTGGAACAGTGGAACCGTCTGGCGCCAACCGGTGCGGTGCGCAACCAGAAGGGACAGGAAGCGGCGGTCGCCTACCGCGACAAGGCCAGCGAGCCGTTCCACTATGCGGTGCTGAGCTACGATGAGCGTGGCCGCGTCGAGGCGCTGCTGCGCTACAGCGAGAACCTTGGGTTCGATGCGGTGTACTACCAGTACAACAGCGCCAACGATGTGATCGCGGTGATGGTTGCCGACCCGTGGCGTCGGTTCACGACGTGGTATGGGTATGACCAGCAGGGGCGCATTGATAGCGTGTGGTCACGTCTGGATGGGCCGAGCAGCGGGTTGCTTGCCGGTGGGGACTTCACGCAGCAGAGCTTTCCGGGATACGCCGAGCATGGGGACCGATTGCCGGATCTGGTATATTTGTATACGCGCACCGATCAGGTCAGGCGCTTGGAGTATCCAACGATCGAAACGTTGGTAGAGTACGCGTACAACCATCGCAAGTTCCTTGCATCGCTCGTAGCCACCCGCGAGGGCAGTCCGGTGTTCCGGCAGCTGTTGCGCTACGACGCAAGCGGCCAGATCACCGAGCAGGAGTATCAGCAGGGGTCTGAAAGCCCAACGAAGGAGTCCTACCGCTATGATGAACTGCACCGCCTGAGAAGCTGGAACCTGGATGGCGCAGCAACTGACTATGTGTATGACCCAATTGGCAACCGGGAGTCGGTTCAACGATCGGGTCAGCCGATCGAGACGTATGGCTACGAGGGTGCCACCAACCGGTTATCGCTGCGACGTCAGCCGGACTATGCCGGTGGCGACACGATCAACGCGTACAGCTACAACGCCAACGGCGCGCAGGTACGCCATGTGGTGAGCTACGACACGCCGCAGGAGAGCCGGATACTGCGCGAGGAGCAGTTCGGCTACAGCTTCCGAGGCTTGAACAACCGAGCCAGGGTGCGCACTGCCGGAGGCCGGTGGCAGGACTGGCGCTACCGGTACAACGCGATGGGTGAGCGAGAGCAGAAGCGGCTGTACGAGCAGTCCGGGAGCATCGTGCCAGCACCAGACAGCACGGTGTATCCGTGGGTGTATTACCTGCTGGGTGGCAGCAAGCAGCATGCGGTATATCATGGGCAGCAGTTGGACTCGTTGCAGACGGAGTGCGATGACCTTGGCAAAAATCGTGTGTACCTCTATGCTGATGAATATATCAGCTACGGTGCAAGCGGTGCAGGGTTGGTGACAACACGCCCGACGGGCCGCAGGGAGTACAAGCTGGGCGATCACCTTGGCTCGATCCGAGTGGTACTGGATGAGCAGGGGAGCGCGATCGGCCGCTATGATAATGAGCCGTTTGGCTCGCCGATCGCGGCCACCGGGGTAAAGAGCCGGAAGGGGTTCATTGACAAGGAGGTAGACCAGGAGACAAGCACCTCCAATCATGGCGTACGGCAATACGATGCGGCAACGGGGAGATTTACGAGCGTCGATCCGTTGTGGGAGCGGTATCCGTCGCAGACGCCGTATCACTACTGCTTCAACAGTCCGATAGGTTTGCTTGATGGCAATGGGAAGAACCCGTTGATTGCTCCGGTGGTGGCTGGTGTGATGGAAGCCCTGGGTGTAGGGATCGGCGTAGGGATTACAGTCTACATTGCGGTAAGCATCATTGAAGACATGGGGGATCTCAGAAGGTATATGCAGATGCCTGCGGTGAGCACTGCGGTTGATATGCCGATCGATTACCAGTCGAGTGTGGATGTACCGTTGAGCAATGGGGGAGTGTTTACGATCAACCGTGCTGATGTGCAGAGCGAGGGTGCATGGTTTGGTGTGATGATCGCCCTGCTTGCGGCCGATCAGACTGGGGATAATCCTGTCGAGCCGGTGCTGCCTCCGAAAACGCTGGAAGATGTGTTGGAAGGAGCTGAGACTTTGCCACAAAAAAAGTCAAGTACGAAGCAATATGAAAAGGAAGGAGGAATGAAGGAGGCGATAGGAGACTTCAATGCTATCATCATTCCAGGATCAGCGGAAGCAAAGGATAAAGATGGTGTACAAGTAGGCAAATTGCCAGACGGGCGTCGCGCAGTAGTCCGTGGGAGCACGGAAGGGAGTCCCACATTGGAGATTCAGATTGAAACAGACGCTAAGAAAATAAAGTCGCAGATAAAGATCCGCTATAAAACAAATCCATCTGAATAACATGATGAATACCATAGAACTGAGCCAGAGCATACGCTCTGTGGTTACCAGTGTCGTTGAGGATCACCTACACCTGATAACGCGTGGCAGGAGATGGCCTGGATCACGGGCGGAAACATGGGCCATCGTCCCAGTATATAAATGGCCAGCGATCCCCGGCAGAAAGGGAATTCATTTCCTTGACAGAGCCGCCGAGTGGGTGGCACAGGCGGGACAGGAGCTTGGCTACAGCGAGTGTATCGCTGTTGCTCTTGCAGAGGGAGGGACGCCGACCGGTGCTTACTCCTTTCCGATGACAGCGGAAGGAGTGATGGAGTTCAGTTGGCACTGTGCCGGTGTGCCACACCTTCTGACAACCGAGGATGGAGCCTTCGCCATTCTGTGCACGACCAGCAACTATAACATCATCGGAGGCCCGCATGCTTTTGTGCGCACAAGCATCGGTGCCAGCATCGATGCCATGCGAACGGATTTCCAGTGGGCTGCGGGATCCAAAGACGGAGAGCTTGGAACTCTGCTTCAGTCGATCTCGGATTGTTATGAGGGCGTCGATGGTGTGTCGATCACGCAAGTCATCGACCCTGATCAGATCTCCCGGCTGCATTCTCTGCTGGAGGATGTGATCGAGGAAGAGATCCACATCAGCAGGCAGTGGATCGAAGCGAACAACTGGGCCGTGGTCCCGATTGAGCGGGATATTCTCCCAACATCGTCTGCTATTGAATGGCTTGTCGAAGCAGCAAGGATGATGAAGTGCGGCCATCTGTGGGGCATCCCGACGGAAAGCGGTTCGATGGGGATCTATCGTGTTGGTACTGATGTGGACGAGATCGGGAACTTCTATAAGGTCTGTTGGGGGTTCCACTATGCTCTGATAGCTGAGGACCGATCCTGTCTGGTTCTATATACGATGGATGACTACGGGTTGATAGCTGGTCCGGCAGAATTCGTGAGGCAGGCGTTGGGAGCAAGCATCGAGGCATCGCGACGGGAGTTCCTGGAGCGGTATGCCGATGATCCGGCGGCATGGGGCAGCGGAAATGTGCGGAAGTTTCTAGTGAAAGTTGCCAAGCGCTATGAGGGGTATAATGGCTGAAGTGAGGCAGCTTGATCGAGTGCACGACAATTTGACGATCGTCAAGCTGGAGAGGATGGGACATTCGCGACTGTGTTGATATCGGTGGGGAACGGGTATGAGGGGAGGGATCGATAGGTAGCGTGGAAGCAGTGATGAGAGCTGGCATACTGGGTCGGGGCGAGTCTTCGGCCCAGTATGGTTGTATGGAGGCAGATTCAGCCATCCACCAGGGAGTCAAATTACCAGACGGGCGTCGTGCAATAGTCCATGGAAGCACAGAAGTGAGTCCCACATTGGAGATTCATAACAACAAAAAAGCACCAATGAATATCCGCTATAAAACAAATCCACCTGAATACCATAGAACTGAGCCAGAGCATACGCTCTGTGGTTACGAGTGTCGTTGAGGATCAGCTACACCTGATAACACGTGGGAGCCGATCGATTACCAGTCGAGTGTGGATATACCGTTGAGCAATGGGGGAGTGTTCACGATCAACCGTGCTGATGTGCAGAGCGAGGGTGCATGGTTTGGTGTGATGATCGCCCTGCTTGCGGCCGATCAGACTGGGGATAATCCTGTCGAGCCGGTGCTGCCTCCGAAAACGCTGGAAGATGTGTTAGAAGGAGCTGTGCCAGGTGATAAGTCAAGTACAAAAAAAATATAATAAGGAAGGGGGAATGGAGGAGAAAATCGACGACTTCAATGCTATCATCACTCCAGGATCAGCGGAAGCAAAGGATAAAGTCAGTGTACGAGTAGGCAAATTGCCAGACGGGCGTTACGCAGTAGTCCGTGGGAGCAGGGAGGGGAGTCCTACATTGGAGATCCAGCGTGCAGGTGATAATAAGCCAGTGATAAAGATTCGCTATCGAAAAAATCAACCCGAGTAATATGATAAACAATATGGAACTGGACCACAGGTCCCGAGAAGTGGTCTCAGATATTGTTGAGAATGAACTATATCTGAGAACAGGTGGAAAGACAATATGGGAGTCACGCACAGAGACATGGGCAATAGTGCCAGTGTCAAAATGGGCCGAAACTCCTGGCAAGGGAATACTTCATTTTCTGGACAGAGATGCCGAGTGGATAGAACAGGCCGGTCGAGAATCTGGACATAGCGAGTGTGTCGCGGTTGCTTTCGGAGATGACGGAGCACTAACAGGTGCCCATTACGTTCCAATGACAACGAAGGGGCTGGTAGAGTTCAGTCTGCAATGCGCTGGAGTGCCGTATCTGCTAACAACTGAGGATGCAGCGTTCGCAATCCTATGTACGACCAGCAACTATAACCTTGTTGCAGGGCCATACCAATTCGTACGCAAATGCATTGGTGCTAGTATTGATGCTGTGCGGGATGAGTTCCGGATAACAGCGAGGCATGAAGAAGGAGAGCTTGGAGATCTGCTTCGGTCGGTCTCTGCACGTTATGAGTGGATCGACGGGCGAGTCATCGAACCGGTAGACGACCCTGGGATGATTGCATCTCTGCGTTCACTGATTGCTGATATAGTTGAGGAAGAGATCCATATCAGCAGGAAATGGATCGAATTGAACCATTGGGCGGTGGTTCCGATTGAAAGTGGTGCATATTTGTCTCAGCTTGCCGATGAATGGCTCACCGAAGCAGCAGCGATGGTAGGGTGTAGTTATCTCTGGGCAATTCCGACGGAATTAGAGGCAGTGGACCATTATCGGGTTCCGGTGCACAGAGCAGGAATTACGAGCTTTCGTAGAGAATGCAATGTATTCCATTATGTGCTGGTGCCGGAGAATCGCTCTTTTGCTGTGCTCTATACAAAGGAGGATTATGTGCTTATTGCCGGCCCGGCAGAATTCGTCAGGCATGCGCTTGGAGCAAGCATCGAGGCATCGCGACGGGAGTTCCTGGAGCGGTATGCAGATGATCCGGCATGGGGTATTGAAAGTGTGCGGAACTTTCTAGTGAATGTTGCCAAGCGCTATGAGGGGTATAATGGTTGAAGTGAGGCAGCTTGATCGAGTGCACGACGAGCCGACGATTACCAGGCTGGATAGGATGGTCTCGGATATTGTGGAGAGCACTATTCATCTTCGTATGGAGAGGATGGAGCCTTCGCGACTGTGTTGACATCGGTAGCAAACCGGTATGAAGGGATCGATGGGTAGCGTGGATGCAGTGATGTGAGCTGGGATACTGGGTCGGGGCGAGTCTTCGGCCCAGTATAGTTTTAT
Organism: uncultured Alphaproteobacteria bacterium; assembly: GCA_964455525.1. Classification (GTDB taxonomy): domain Bacteria; phylum Bacteroidota; class Ignavibacteria; order OLB7; family OLB7; genus JAFDZV01. The sequence continues at coordinate 1,324 of CAYVWR010000021.1, read as the reverse complement.
GGATGCAGATTCAGCCATCCGTGGGAATACAGCAGCTACGGCGTTGGCCGTTGGGGTGTTGTGCTGAGACGTCTAGATGAGGCACACAAACCACCGGCCCATACAGACCCATGCTCCCTTGAACCCCATGAACATGTCCCAGGGATCGAGAATGCGGACGGTACACCGTGGCTTCCTATACAGCAAAATCCAAAGGAGGAGAAGTGAACTACGAGTATGGCCAGGTAATCATGATCGTTTCTGATGCTCCAGCTATCTATAGGCCGGGTGCTTTGGGGGCAATATGCTCTATGAGCGAGGAGAACCCTGAGGATGTAGGTTCTGTCCTAGCGCATGATGCTTTTGTTGAGGTCTACACGGTCGAGTATTCAGATGGATCTTCGATGGAGATTCCGGGAATATATATATCACCATATGCTGGTAGGGAGTAGAGGAGTGTACCTATGAGCAATCGAACAATCGTTGGAGCAGATACTCTACTGCTTGAAGAATATGCGAATGCAGCAATTCAGCAAGGACGGGCAACCCTATAACGACGGGCCGCCTATGTGCTACCAGCTACCAGGCTGGTTGACACGGAAGCGCGACGCAGTACCAGTACGACCGGATCGGCAGCCGGGAGCATGTGCAGCATCCGGGCCGTCCGGTCGAGACGTACGCATATGCGGCGGGCACCAACCGGTTATCGCTGCGACGGCAGCCGGACTATGCCGATGGCGACACGATCAACGTGTACACCTACAACGCCAACGGCGCGCAGGTGCGTCATGCGCTGAGCTACGACACGCCGCAGGAGAGTCGTCTGCTGCGCGAGGAGCAGTTCGGCTACAGCTTCCGAGGCTTGAACAACCGAGCTAGGGTGCGCACCGCAGGAGGCCGGTGGCAGGACTGGCGCTACCGCTCCAACGCGATGGGTGAGCGAGAGCAGAAGCGGCTGTACGAGCAGTCCGGGAGCATCGTGCCAGCACCAGACAGCACGGTGTATCCGTGGGTGTATTACCTGCTGGGTGGCAGCAAGCAGCATGCGGTATATCATGGGCAGCAGTTGGACTCGTTGCAGACGGAGTGCGATGACCTTGGCAAAAATCGTGTGTACCTCTATGCTGATGAATATATCAGCTACGGTGCAAGCGGTGCAGGGTTGGTGACAACACGCCCGACGGGCCGCAGGGAGTACAAGCTGGGCGATCACCTTGGCTCGATCCGAGTGGTACTGGATGAGCAGGGGAGCGCGATCGGCCGCTATGATAATGAGCCGTTTGGCTCGCCGATCGCGGCCACCGGGGTAAAGAGCCGGAAGGGGTTCATTGACAAGGAGGTAGAC
>CAYVWR010000020.1:0-7360 GCA_964455525.1 uncultured Alphaproteobacteria bacterium | reverse complement strand
ATCATCACCCACGTCTGGAATGTTTCCAGAAGCTCTGTCAGATTAAGCGGGCCGCCAGCCCCCTTGAATTGGCCCTCTTCAACTCTACAATGTATCCAGTCATGCTCACTCCGCTCAATTACGACTGGATGAAACTCTACCCCTTCCATCCGAGTTTCCGTTACATTGATAAATGCTGACCAACCTGGGTTAGCAAGAGTAGTAATTTTAGCCCCCCAGTCGCGTTCCCATTCTCCATCACAGTTACCCAGATACCATTGCTGTAGCCAGGTAAGGACATCATTGTTCATAGTATCTCCTTTCATATGTACAGAAATGGAGCATCGAGCACAACAAGACAACTCGATGCTCCACGCAACAAACGTTACGAACTGCTAGCAGATCCGTGTTGGGTATCGTACAGCATCACCCACGTCTGGAATGTTTCCAAAAGCTCCGTCAGGTTTAGTGGACCTCCAGCTCCACTAAATTCCCCCTCTTCAACCTTGCAGTATATCCAATCGTGTTCACTCCGTTCAATATCGACTGGATGAAACTCTACCCCTTCCATCCGAGTCTCCCGTATACTAAGGAACACCGACCAGCCTGGGTTAGCAAGAGTCTCAATCGTGCTAACCCAGTCGCGTTCCCATTCTCCATCACAGTTACTCAGATACCATTGCTGTAGCCAAGTAAGGATATCGTTGTTCATGGTATCTCCTTTCATATGTACAGGGAGAGCATCGAGCGCAACAAGACAACTCGATGCTCCACGCAACAAACGTTACGAACTGCTAGCAGATCCGTGTTGGGTATCGTACAGCATCACCCACGTCTGAAAAACCTCCAGCAGCTCAATCAGATTGAATGGACCACCTGCTCCCTTGAATTTCCCTTCTTCAACTCTACAGTATATCCAGTCATGTTCACTGCGATCAATTTTGGTCTCCTGGAATTCAACTCCCTCCATCCGAGTTTCCGATAGATCAATAAAGACTGACCAGCCGGGATTGTCGAGAGTCTCAACCGTGACGCCCCAATCATGTTCCCACTCTCCATCACAATTGCTGTGATACCATTGCTGAAGCCACTTAAGGATATCGTTGCTCATGTTATCTCCTTTATGGTATTTCCCAGGCGTGTGCTGCACGAACACCTCCTGGAACTCTTGAACTATTTATATGAGGTGTCGGCACATCCTGTTGGGTTACCTTGTTATAATGCGGCTCACCTGTTGCCTGGTACGCCTTAGTCCGCTCCCACTTGTTCGGATTACGGGAATCCTTGGGCGGCTCATACGTGTCGTACTTGATCACTTTGCCCGTCTCTCGATCACGAGTGAACGTTGTGTGCGCTCCCTGTGCATCTGGATGTGGAGGGTTCTTCTGACGATTCTTCGGTGGCTTCGATGGCTTCGGGGCCTCGGCTGCCTTTGACGGCGTCCCTCCACCCTTCATCCCGGCCATCCCAGTTGGACCGGTTGCGGCTCCGCTTGTTGATCCTGAGCGTGTACCTCCACCTCCACTGCGCGGAGTATACCCCACTCCCACAGGCATATTCGGGGAACGTGGACCAAGTGTCGTGTTCCACGGACTGCTGCTGCCGCCACCGCCCCAACAATCTACCGGAGCATCCGATGGCCTATCCTTCATCGGATTCCCTGCCAATCCACTTGGATCTTTGATTACCAGCGGGGTGTTCGATGAGTAGTGATACGGTGTCTGTGACCGATACTGCTCCCACAATGGGTCCACGCTCGTGAACCGCCCTTCATCCGCGTTGTACTGACGCACACCGAAGTTCCCCGTCGCCGTCTCCTGGTCGGTCTCCTCAGCAAGTCCGAACCACCTGGTTCATAGCCGATAGCATCATTTGCAATGCATCTTTTAATGCGTGAGCGTATATACCCAGATTCTTCCAGGCATATACGCTCACAGCTATTGCCTCATAGGCATGCGTATGTTACAGGCGGCTCCACATATACAACCCGTTCGGACCACAATCCCAGGGCAACACTACCATACGCAGAATCTCCTCGATGCATTCATCTGCGGTACCTCTGAACTCCGTTTCGATACCACCGTCGATCAGTGCTATACTGATATCCTGATAGTAGTCCATAGCAGCGATACCATAGAGGAACTGTGCCAGACGTGTTCCCCGCATCTTGGCGATATAATCCTCCGGCCATGGCAGGCTGCCGATTGTAGCTGCCGAGTACACGAAGGAATCGCCCACAGTTCTCCGCAGTACATTTCGAGCATGATCAAGCGCATCAATCCAGAGAGTTGTTGCTTCTGGCTCATACATCGAAGAGTTTACAAGAAAGTAAATCTTCTCCTCTGAAGGTTGTGACTCCTCCAACTCCATCTGATCATCCTTGCATAAGGCATCAAAAATAATCGTCACATCACTGGTTGAAGCAACACGCTTCATGGCATGTCGTATGGAGAAATGGCTCTTGGCCTCTGCTGATACTTTCCCTAGCATGATCAGCGACACGATAGTCCTCCTCGTTTAGTTCTAATCGGAATGCACTACTCCCGGGACAGGTTCTTTCAACTTATTAAACGCTTGATTCCCAGAATTATAGCTATGCTGGTGTGGTAAAAGATCTCCAGGCCGTCCGGCATGATCTACTCGTTTGACAGCCTGTCCATTCCCATTGAACTCTGTGCCTGAGAATATTCGACTGAGATCCTTCTTATCCTTCTGAAGTCGTGTGTGCTCACCAACGGCTCTCTCGTCAGGGATCGGATTATTCTTCGAGTCCCGTGGCACATTGGTCCGATATGCCTTTTGTCCATCCTTATATCGCCCACTGTGCTTCTCTTTCTTATCAAGATCATGCTTCGATGGCCTCGGAGCCTCGGCTGCCTTTGACGGCGTCCCTCCACCCTTCATCCCGGCCATCCCAGTTGGACCGGTTGCGGCTCCGCTTGTTGATCCTGAGCGTGTACCTCCACCTCCACTGCGCGGAGTATACCCCACTCCCACAGGCGTATTCGGGGAACGCGGACCTAGTGTCGTGTTCCACGGACTGCTGCTGCCGCCACCGCCCCCACAATCTACCGGAGCATCCGATGGCCTATCCTTCGTCGGATTCCCTGCCAACCCACTTGGATCTTTGATCACCAGCGGGGTGTTCGACGAGTAGTGATACGGTGTCTGCGACCGATACTGCTCCCACAATGGGTCCACACTCGTGAACCGCCCTTCATCCGCGTTGTACTGACGCACACCGAAGTTCCCCGTCGCCGTCTCCTGGTCCGTTTCCTTGTCAATGAACCCCTTTCGGCTCTTCACCCCGGTGGTTGCGATCACCTCACCGAACGGTGCCAGGTCGTAGCTCCCAATCACCACTCCCTGCTCATCCAACACTGCCCGCGTTGAGCCAAGGTGATCGGCTAGCTTGTACTCCTTCCTCCCCGTTGGGCGTGTCGTCACCAGCCCTACATCACTTGCTCCATAGCTGATGTACTCCTGGGCATACAGGTACACACGGTTCTTCCCTAGGTCGCCGCACTCCGTCTGCAACGAGTCCAACTGCTGCCCGTGGTATACCGCATGCTGCTGTTTGCTGCCACCCAGCAGGTAATATACCCACGGATACACCACGCTGTCTGGTGCTGGCACGATGCTCCCGGACTGCTCGTACAGCCGCTTCTGCTCTCGCTCCCCCATCGCGTTGGAGCGGTAGCGCCAGTCCTGCCACCGGCCTCCTGCGGCGTGTCGTAGCTCACCATGTGACGCACCTGTGCGCCGTAATAGCAGCAGGCTCATATTCTCCACAAGAATATGAACCTGCCATTAGAGCTACTTGGGCCTCAGCCCCTTCCATCTCCTCTACATTCCGGCAAGTATCTCAGCACCGAGATTCCCAGTTGTCTAATCTCAGTGAAGTGCAGTGTTTCCTTGCTGGATTCGCTTGCCCTTGCTCTTTAATGCCGATATTTAGTCAACGATTTCAAGCTCGAACTTTGTGCCTGGAGGTAAGTCCTTGATTTGATCCCATAGATACCCGCGAAAACGCATTACCTCCACGGCATCAATATCACCCACGTTTGACATCTCTGTTGTACCACCAGCTACAAGCGGGATCTTGAATGTCAGCCGACGACCAACTCGGAGTGGCCCGTTCACTTTTTGCCAGTCACGGGCAAATGGGTAGGCAGTAAGTTCATCGTAGTCGTCAAGGACTGCTCTGGCCCATTCTTCGATATCGTCGGCGATATGCTCTAAACTGGCATACTCTGGATTAAACATGGAGATTCCATCCTTACTTGCACAGAACTGATAGCCGAATGCATCTTCAGCAAAGAACAATAGAGTATCAGTACTCCCTTTATACTCGAATCGCCAAAGGTCACTGGAATTCCATTGTTCAAGGTCCATCACGCCTTCTAGCTTCCCAAGCGGGAATACATGAAGTGCTGACTCAAAGGCATAAAAACCATTCTTCAGCGTGAGTAGATCTGTAATCTTCTCAAGCCAAGGCATTGCCCTATGGTTTTCCAGCATTGCTATCTGACTGAGCAATGCTGGAGATCCGATTGAGATGAGTTTCTTTAGATTATCCATTTACATACGGTATCTCAACCCATTGATTAGTTGCTTTGTTATGATGCCCTCTCCCTGGTACACCTTAGTCCGCTCCCACAGACGTATTCGGGGAACGTGGACCTAGCGTCGTGTTCCACGGACTGCTGCTGCCTCGCTCATCCAACACTGCTCGGGTCGAGCCAAACAGTCAGCCCATCGGTAAAACGTGGTTTGGATGAATAAAAACCACTGGTCTTTCGATGGGTAGCCGCATTAATCTTTACCAGATCGACAACAACCTTGCACTCTTTCGCTCTGATGAACGCGTGATGAGCACGATGAAACCCCTCTATCCAATAATGCAGATAGAGGGGTAGTTCAGATTACCGAACTGCTATCTGGTGGTTGCTGATCTCCCCCAAGGGGTCATCCCAGGGATAGCATGTTTAGCTACATGAGATCGCGATCAGGTACAATGTCATCCAAGTGCATCTGATCCAGTGGGATACCAAACAGTTCTGACTGCTGACGAAGCCATTTTATCATGGAGTAATAGCTTAGCAGTTTTCCACGGTTGAATAGGTCATGTTCTATTTCGCTGCCGCCCTCTTTAAGGTCTAAGGCCCTTTGGCGTAGCATCAGACCTAATGACTCTGCCAGCTTCATATGCCGCTCTTCACCAGCATATTCTTGTTCTTGCATCCACTGCAAAACTTCCTCATACGCTGCAAGTTCACCTTGTGAGAAAGGATCTGTAGGCATAGCCTCATAGGATTGCTTGGCATCTGCTGCGTCGCTCTTGAAATAGCTTTCAATATCGAACAGCAGATTCTTGTAGGTCTCGTTCGTTGCCATAGTAATCTATAACGAGGAGTTTGGATTATGTGAGAAAGGTTTCCAGCACTCTCCCCTTGGCTATACGATGTCCATCCCATACATAGAACTCTTGAGAGACATTTAGACGTCCTCTAAGCAGTTCTGGTGACAAGAGCTTTATTGGGACAGTTGCTATCTGACCGGGACTGAGAGCACCAACTCCATCTAAGAGCAGGCGGCAGTCGAAATACTCACTATCAAGTTCAAACAAGCAACCGAACCTATCGGATGGCGTTGCCCCCTTACGGCCTCCCTTATCTGTTTCATATAGGGTGAGAAGAGCAATAATGTCGAGCTTCATGATGAAGCCTAGGCTATGGGCATGTAAGGCAATATCGTGGGCGTTCCTAGTTGAGAAAGTGATTCAGTTGCAATCACTACGCTTTGAATGCCACGATATACCAATAGTGATAAGGAGATTGCGACGGGAATTGCTCCCACAATGGGTCCACGCTCGTAAACCGTCCTTCCTCCGCGTTGTACTGACGCACACCGAAGTTCCCCGTCGCCGTCTCCTTGTCAATGAACCCCGTACGACGCCTCACCCCGGTGGTTGCAATCACCTCACCGAACGGTGCCATACTGTCACCAGAGGCAACCAACGTAGTTAATAAATCGGACCAGATTCAGATCTGGCCCGATTTGATTCATTGCTACCTAGGACATATCCCCATACCCCTGGGGGAACCACATGCCTCGAACGGTCACCAAGCCTATGTTTGGCAACACATGCTTTTGGTCAAGCGTTGATACATCAACATCCTCAACACATTGTACAATTGGAGGTAGATTCTCCGTTCCGAACACGTGCTTATGTAGCAACGTAATGGCATCATCACAACCTAGATTTAATCGTTTCGGTGATACCAGCCTTGATGCCGTTCAAGAATATGGCTATTCATCACCCTTTTGTGTTCAATGGGTCATACAGTGATCTAGATCTGCCGGTTTCTATGGAGGAGACGAACTTCCTCAACTATCTCTGGCTTACTAAGGTCACGATGCCACCAATGTCGTTCCTCGTCATAAGGCTCTTGCGCTCGGCGACGTCTGTCAGCAACTCTGAACAAGTACATCAGTAAGATCAGCGACTTTGTTCGTTCTGCTTTTGGCAGCATAACGATCCTATTAACCTGTACCGAATTAGCTCCCTTACCGAGAAGAATACAGGGAGTAAACGTAGGTTTTAGTCCACTCTCCTTTACTGCACTATCTCCATCTTCTGGTAGAATCTTCGCCTGTTGAATCATGTGAGCTACCTCTTTAAGCGCTAAGATCTGCCGGTCCTCACTCATAGGTTCAAACCATTTCGTAAGCTCTTCCATCGGATAAACGCCTTGAGCTACCTGATTCAGGAAGATCGATTCTTCAAAGGTGATAAACTCACTCATCTCTATATCTCCTCTTATGGCTTTTGACCTGGGGTGAATGTCACGTGTGGCTTGTTCACTTGCAGAGGCCCTTTAAAAACATCCATATGTCTTGGCATACCATCTACTCTGATAGGAGCTCCCGGCAGTGAGTTTTTGATCTTGTTGTATTCTCTTCTAACAATCCCTTGGATAGAATAATCCCAATCAGATGTCGGGTTGGCGGTTCCTGCTGCACGGCTTCCAACAACATGAATTGGCTTGTCTATACGATCAGCAGCTTTTTGGATTCGCTTTGCCTCAGTTGGAGAGATCCCGCGCCGTACCAGGATTCACTGCTGTTGTCGTCGGTGCCGGAGTCGGTGAATTTGAGCCAGACAAGTTCCGCCACAGACGGCGAATGCCTTCAAACACTGGCCGAACCGACCAGTACCCCCCCTTGCCTTCGGCCCAACCACCTGCGCCAGTGCCTCCACCACCCCCATTGTCCTGCTTCTCTCCAAGGTTCTGCCCTTGCAACCCACTCGGATCTTTCACTACCAGCGGGGTGTTCGACGAGTAGTGATACGGTGTCTGCGACCGATACTGCTCCC
>CAYVWR010000019.1:0-8841 GCA_964455525.1 uncultured Alphaproteobacteria bacterium | reverse complement strand
GGGGACGTTGGAGTTACCGACGGGCTGACCGCCGGTATAGTCAACGCTGATGAAGCTGGAGGAGTTTGCGGCAATACCGATCGATGCGCTTGTAGCAAAGCAGTTATTGTAGTCAGGGCAGACTCCACAATTGCTCATCCTGCCATAATAGAACTCGATCTTGTTCGAGGTCTCGTACAGACGGATCTGGAAGGTAAAGGCGGTCAACTGCCTATAGTTATACCTCGCGTTGTACAGGCTAACATCTCTATAGTCTACAACAAGGATACGATTAGGTGTAGTACCTTTTATGCCATATGATACCAAGGGCGATGAACACCCTTGTGCACCATAGCCAACCCAGAAGCTTTCCCAGAACGCAGCGATTACCGGATATGCACCTGCACCCGTAAGGCTGTTATTGGGATCATATGGGGCAATCGAACTATTCGTTGGATAGATAACCCCGTTTGTGCTTATCGCCAGATTGGAATAGTTGACCCCATTGAACCGGAATGGAAATGGGGAGGTTAGGTTGAAGATCTGGTTTGACCGTCCTCCGCCCTGCCCTGTTGCCTGGGACACGGTGGTAGGGAAATCAACGGAAATTGGCTCACCACTACCTTCCAGGAAGTAGTAATCAAGCTGTCCCCATGCTGGCGTCAATTGCAGGCATAACAGCATGAGGAATGTGAGCGATAGGGTGTAGAAACGTCTCATGGGACGTACGCTCCTTTAAATAGGACTTGTATAATGGCCCATCCATATGGGTGACTCTTATGGACTTTATCCATTCTATGGATACCTCCTTTCCAGATCCGACTGTACTCTAGGAAGGGGATTAGAAGCGAGACTATCAACCGTCCGGTTAGATATCCACTGTAGCAGTAGACTGAACTCAAAAGCAAGCAGTATATCAGGGGGAGTGTATGGATACTCCCCCTGGCGTGAGTACTCATTATAACGAAATGTGAGCAAAATCACGAGTATAAACTCGTGGATTCAAGATGAATATTGTATCTGACAGTGGTGTGTACTAATAGAGAAGAAGGCGTTCCAGTGATACTGGATACGCCTCCTTCCTATATACAATCCGTCACCGCTGTTATCGCAGAATCTGCAACGAGCGGGTACGTGTCTGTCCGTTTGCTGTAAGACGATAGAAATACGTCCCCTTGGCAAGATCGCTCACATCAACTCGCACACTCTGCTCACCAGGAGCACGATAGCCATTATCAAGCAGACGAACCAAGCGCCCCTGCTCGTCATAGAGCGCCAGCTCGATCTCACCACCCTGTGCCAGACCATAGCTGATCTGGACCTGATGCTGGGCTGGGTTCGGTACGCTCTGACCTAAGCTCATCCCATGACCGCTTGACGAGGTCTCAACCCCGCTCACCGACAGATCCTCGAACCCATCACGACCGCTCACGCCATCCTCGATCACTCCACCTCGACCATCCACCATGTCGATCGGATCGTTCCCCTTCTTCGACTTCACTGCCGTGCCACCCAACTGGATCTGGGCTGGACCGTTGGTCATGTTCCCGCCGAACTCCAGCGTTGCGCTGATCGTCCCGGCCACCGTCGGCTGATATGTCACCTCCACATACTCGGTCTGACCTGCGGCCAGACGCAGACGGTCCATCGTCGCCAAGTGGAAGTTCGTCCCATCTGGACCGACCACCTCCGGCTGCTGCAACTGCACTGGCATCGTCCCGGTGTTCGTGATCGACACCATCCGACGCTGGTACTTCCCGGTCGTCGTCATCGGGAAGGAGATCGCACCCGGGTTCGCTAGCGCCGTGCGTGTGCCTGCAACGCCATGCAGCGTCGCGGAGACTTCCTTGCCATCGACGGTGCTCAGACGCAGCGTGGCAGTGCGCGGACCGGTCTGTCCACCGGCTGCCGGAGCAAACACAAGCCCGATCTCAAGCTCCTCACCCGGCATAAGCATCCGTGGCAGAGCCGTCCAGGGCTGGAGTGGATTCTCACGGAACTCGTCCTTGTCATCCCCCTCGATCTGGATATCTGCCAGAGTCAGCGGCACCGGGTTGGTGTTGACCACACGTGCGACCTGCTGGTCCCACTCGCTGGCATCGCCTCCGATGAGTGTCTGAGCGAAGGCAACCGTCTCAACGAACATGCCGGTCTCACCACCACCGTAGAGGTTGAGGTAGAAGACACCGCGCTCGGTGATGCCGGGCACATGGAGCGTGGAGTCGTTGGTCTGCAACCGCAGCGTCGCACGTCGCGATCCGTTCTGCTTCGGTGTGAAGCTGAAGACAAACTCGGCACGGTCGCCGGGTTTCACAAGAAGCTCGTCGCCCTGACTGGTTGGCGGCGGGGTGGAGACGACGGCGAACTCATCAACATCTCCGCCGCTGATCTGGAGATTAGCCAGAGAGATACGGAGATCGCAGCGTCCAGGGTTGAACACCTCAAGTGTTGCAAGTGCGGTGGTCCCGACTCTGGTATCCGGAAAGACAACATGGCGGATACGGGTACCATTTGCATCGCCAGCGAGCTGCGCGCCATATCCGCGAGCGAAGAGATCAAAGACACGCAGTCCATCAACCACCTGTCCATTGGCATCCTTACCGCTCACAACCTCATCATTTGTATAGAGATACGCCCGTGCAAACCGCTTACCAGGCTCTGCTCCAACAAATGTGAGGAGGAAGGTCTGGGATTCCCCGACGGCCAAGGTGATCGGCAGACTAAGCGGGGCACCGCTATGATCGCGCAGGACATAATCATTAGCGGAGACAAGCTGGTCCGATTTATCCCGTATCAGACTATACGCCGGCTCTCCCTGTTTGTAGGTAGTATCGGTTCGATACACAATCAACTTGGAAACCTGGAACGGGAGATTGCCGATATTATTAACCTGGATGGGAATGGAAAGCTCACCGTTTCCAACACATCCATACTCGTTTACGAAGAGCTGAGAGGCAGGTCCAAGAAGACTGCCACCAACCATAAATTCACCACCGCGTGCATCCGCAATGGCATGCAATGGATATACATTGGTCACGCCATCGGCTGTAACAAGCAGCGTATCACGTATCGGCCCAACGCCGGTTGGGGAGAATGTGATGGTGGGCGTTACCTCTTCACCGGCTGGCAGTGAGGCATCGGTGATGTCGATCGAATACTGGCCACCGGTAACTCTGCGAACAGCAAAGGTGACAATGGCAGGCGGAGCATCAGGATTCTTGCTGGTATTGACAACCGTAAACGGCTGATACTGCCCCGTCAACCCACGACGCACATGAATATCCTGCATCAGGATATCCCCGGTTGCCATACTGCTGGTTCCTCCCTCAGCCAGATCGCCGATATACTTTATGCGCGGTATACCTTCGGCTGCCAGTATGTAGGAAATGCGCAACCCGCTTGCTTCGGTGATCGTAATCCGACCAAGCCTACGTCCGGCACGAACAGGAGTAAACGTGATGGTCGGCCATGTGCCGGACTTGAAATCGATCACCCCACTCGATGGAGAGACCGTGTACTCATCCCCTTCGATTTCGATCGAGAATTTCTTCTCACCACATGACGCCGGGCCAACCAGGCCTACCGGATGGAAGGTGGCGGAGCTGAACACCTCGACCCCCTTTGTCAGCAGAAGAGTGTCCCCTTCAGCCATATTTTCGGTCCCGCCTTCGTCGATATTACCCTCGAACGATACATTGCACGGGGTAAATGAATACAGCGTTCCAGGAGGCATCACGACATCAGAGGGGTAATATTCGTTGTACGCCCAGTCTGAAGTAGCAAAGGCATTACCACCATCCTGTGGCACTACGCTCAGGAAACCGCGTTCGTTAGCCAGACCGATGCTCCCGCCGTCGTCGAAATAGAGGGAGTTCAGATCCTCATAATAGATTTCAACCTTGTTGGAACCCTCATATATGCGTACCTGCCAGGTACTGAACAGCTCCCAGTAGTAGGTGGTCTCAACGCCATTGAAACTGATAACGCGGATGCGATTTGGAGCACTGCCAACAACGGTGGAGGTAACCGATCCCTCCCACCATCCCCAATCATCAGTAACCCGCAGATCGTCCCAGAAGGGAGAGATCCGTGGCCCCTCCTGATACCGCCAGGGTGCATAGTCGAGGCCGTAACAAGTTCCCCCCATATTTGCCAGATCATTTCCCCAGCATGCCGATGCCGGCTTATCACCAAGGCCAACCAGACCATTCGTCGTTACCGAGAATGTCGTATAAGGTATACCGTCGAAGTAGAAGGTGAACCCTATGTCCTGAATCTCGGTGACACCGTCATCGAAATTCTCACCCCAATCATCATAGAAGACTAGAGGCTTGCCCTCTCCAAGAGCTATTGCAGAGCCATGGCTAGCTTCAAAAACGTAGTTGCTCAAATCGGCTCTCGCCTGGGTCCCTGACACAAGCAGGGCAACCAGAGCAAAGAGCCAAAAGACGTAAGTTCTCTTCATCGCGACTCCTGATGAATTATACCGATGAACATGGATAAACGTGCTATTGTAGTTGGCTCAACCTGGCTCGCGCGTAACAATCTGGGGGAGGAAGGATCAATTACGGGGGTGAGCCGAGAATCCCATGCAGCACCAGAATAAGAAACGATGCCAGATATTGCAAGTTGTGAAAAAATAAATAACGGGGGAGAGGGTTCCATATTGCCGTAGCATCTATGGAGGTTGCCATGACAGGATTCTATGAGGGCGCTCACTACTGAAGCGGATCAGGTCTATGTAGAACAAATGGAATGCCTCTTTTGATATTTTTACGGAGCAATGCCGGTACAAATGGTTGAATCTCCGGCATCTTATCTCTTATAGCAGATGGGACTATCCCAGCAAGCTCCAACATTGGAGCAGACAGGCCATTATAATTAGGATATAGAAATCAATGGGTAGTATGCAGAAACGGTGTTTATATCCATCCAGGAATCTATTCAGCTTGACACAGGTTTCTTGTACCACAAAGGAAATGTGATTCACGTACTACACATTGCCGCTATTGCTACGACAATCCACAAGGCGGAAGCCTAGCAATGCCGTGCATAGATATCTGAATGCATGATGGCTGCCTTTATCATACAAGTACCCTTTGCATATCCTAGCATTACCGGTGGTAGGGAGCAAGCCAGACTGTGCACATTCAACAACGGCGACGGCTGATACGTTCAAGCAGGCCTGGTTATGGCCGAGCCTGCTTGCATGCTAACACAGGTGGTGCCTGCATTCGGCCGAGACAGAGCAGCAGTATCACTATATGCGTGGCTGCGTGAACACGATCTGCTCCGGCTTGCTGGCTTCCGATGGCATGCTTCCGGCCTATCATTGGGAATCGCTCACTCACCGAGGAAAGCTTACTCCATCCGTTGCTCACGATGATACCGCATCCGACCTAAGCCCGTTCCCCGATAGCTCTCTGGCCCCCTCATCCCTACGAGTCGAGAGATGCAGCCATACCCGTGGTGATAGGTAAGGTGCACGGTTATCGCAGCAGGAAGGGAGCAGAGGCTGAAAATAGAAGTCAGTGTTTCACGTCGCCATCTCTGTCCGGCATGCCGATTCCAGCATTCAGAGTCCGGCATTGCGCGGTATATTCATCTTCAATGTGTTCAAGAAAGGGTGGCGCAGGGCCTGCTACGATATGACTATTGCCGACATCATGATGGTGAAGAGAGCTACGCTGGCGATATCGCTGCTCGCACTGATAGTTGCGGTTGGGCTTCATGCTCAGGAGCCACTGCCCGGGGGTGTCTCGCCTGAGAATGGGAGCAAGGGAGCATCATCCAGCGCGTTTGTGATCGCCCGGCTGAAATACTCGGGTGGAGGGGATTGGTACAACGATCAGTCGGCAGAGGTGAATATGCTGGACTATCTACGCAAAAACACCGGTATGGATGTACGCCCAACATTCGAGTATGTTGATCTGGCAACAGATCTGATCTTTACCTATCCGCTGTTGTTCCTCACGGGCCATGGCAATGTATCCTTTACCGATGCCGAGGCCAGAAGGCTGCGTGCCTATCTTGATAGAGGGGGGTTTCTCTATATCGACGACGATTATGGTCTCGATTCATCAATCCGACGGGAGATGAGGAAGGTGTTCCCGGACCAGGAATTTCAGGAGCTGCCTTTCTCGCATGCCATGTACAACTCCTTCTTCAAATTTCCCCATGGCCTGCCCAAGATCCATGAGCATGACAACAAACCTCCACAGGGTCTGGGACTTTTTACCGGTGATCGGCGACTCTGTGTGTTCTATACCATGGAGACCAATCCAAGCGATGGCTGGGCCGATCCCGATGTTCACAATGATCCTCCGGAACGTCGGGAGATATCGTTCCAGATCGGGACCAACATCATCGTCTATGCGCTTACCAATTGAGCAGGGGAGCGGGATATCTCTTGCACCACACGCAAAGACATCATGAAAGGATAGGATAGGGGGGTATACCGACCATCTTCCCATGCTGGGTGGCATACAATACAAACGGTCAAGGATTGCATCACGCCTCCCTTGACCGTTGTTCATAGTGCCAACTGCTCCTAAAAAGCCCTGCCCGCTTACTCTACCGTTACCGATTTGGCGAGATTTCTCGGCTGATCCACGTTACACCCACGCTCCACAGCAATGTAGTAGCTCAGAAGCTGCAACGGAATGACGTTAAGGATAGGGCTTAGGAAAGGAAGCGTCTCCGGAACATAGACGACATGTTCGACAAGCGATTCGATGCGGGTATCCCCCTCGGTCGCAATGGCGAGCACACGCCCCTGACGGGCTCGTACCTCTTGAATATTGGAGATGATCTTCTCATAGATATCCCCATCGGGAGCGATGAACACCACCGGCATGTTTTCATCGATCAGGGCTATCGGACCATGCTTCATCTCGGCTGCCGGGTATCCCTCGGCATGGATATAGCTGATCTCCTTCAGCTTCAATGCCCCCTCAAGCGCCACCGGAAAGTTGTAACCTCGGCCCAGATAGAGGAAATTGCGTGCACCAGCATACTCCGACGCGAGCTTCTTGACCTGCTCGAATCGGGAGAGCGTATACTCCACCTTCTCGGGCAGTTCCATCAGGGCCTTCAGGATATGCTCTCCCTCGGCGGCTCCCATCCGGCGCATCCGCGCCAGCTTCACGGTCATCAGTGCCAGCACCGTAAGCTGCGATGTAAACGCCTTGGTAGAAGCGACACCGATCTCCGGGCCTGCATGGGCATAGACCCCGGCGTCGGTCTCACGCGCAATCGTGGAGCCGACGACATTGACAATGCCGATGGTAGTGGCACCACGGCGCTTTGCCTCGCGAAGTGCTGCAAGCGTATCGGCGGTTTCACCCGACTGCGAGATTGCGATCACAACATCATTCTTATCGATGATCGGATCACGATAGCGAAACTCGCTGGCATACTCCACCTCGGTGGGAATGCCAGCAAGCTGCTCGAACATATACTCGCCGACCAACCCCGCATGCCAGGATGTGCCGCATGCTACAATGATAATGCGCTTGGCGTCGCGCAACTGGTTGAATACTCCACGCAGACCGCCGAGACGTACGGTGTTTTCGTCAAGCTGTAGACGGCCGCGCATCGCGTTACGGATAGTATCGGGCTGCTCGAAAATCTCCTTGAGCATAAAGTGCTCGTAGCCACCTTTCTCCAGCTCCTCAATGTCCAGTGTGATCTCTTCCGCCTCCTTGCTCACCGGAACGTCATCGATCGTCTTGAGCGTATAACGCCCCCTCTCCACAACCACCATCTCACCATCGGTCATGTAGATCACCTGGCGTGTGTACTGCACAATGGCCGAGGCATCGGAGGCAAGAATGAACTCGTCGTCGCCGATACCGATCGCCAGTGGTGAACCATTACGTGCTGCATAGATACGCCCGGGATCGAGTGTGCTCACCATTGCAATGCCATAGGTCCCGATCACCTGATTCAACGCCAGACGGAATGCCTCCTCCAGGTTTCCCAGCTTATCGTAGAGCGCACGAATAAGCTGCACCAGCACCTCGGTGTCTGTATCGGTCCGAAAGACATAACCATCTGCTTCCAGCGTCTTCTTGATCGACGCATAGTTTTCTATGATGCCGTTGTGAATCAATGCGATCTCACCCTTTTCATCGGTATGAGGATGTGCATTGATATCGTTTGGGGCGCCATGAGTCGCCCAACGAGTATGGCCGATGCCAATTTGTCCGCTTGGAGCACCCGATTTCAGCATCGTCTCCAGCTCGGTAACCTTGCCAGCCTTTTTCATAACCGTCAGGTCACCGTCGATTACGGCAATGCCTGCGGAGTCGTAACCACGATATTCCAGTCGCTTCAACCCGTTCAGGAGAACCGGAAGAGCCTCCTGCGGACCGATATAGCCAATTATTCCACACATAAGGACGAAGGAATTTGAGTAAGAAGAGATGCCAAGATACACAATACAGGGAAGAGTAACGAGGCGGGAAGATGTACATCAGAACTTGCCCGGTTCAAGCTCCCTCGTAGAAGTTCAGCCTACCAGACAGAAATACAGGAAAACAGCACCCGGCGACATCCTGGTACTATAGGCGCATACCGCAGCGCCGATTCAAGCGGGGGAGGGCCAGCAGTGTATGGTTAAGGATCGGGATAGAGAAGGTTACTGTATTAGCACTACTGCTATTCCGATAGCCAAGGATGCCAGCGCTCCGTTCATTACAGCAACCTTATCATCGAAACCAGCCACCGGGCAGGGGTTCGCCCTTAACCACATTTCCTTGACTGTAGTACCGCTCCCGGAAAACAAAGCGGGTCCGTTGTTTAGAACAACGGACCCGCCTCTCTGCTCTGAAAGCGGTCCTCTGTGGCTCCTCATGGAAC
>CAYVWR010000018.1:0-9072 GCA_964455525.1 uncultured Alphaproteobacteria bacterium | reverse complement strand
CTCGCTCCCCCATCGCGTTGGAGCGGTAGCGCCAGTCCTGCCACCGGCCTCCGGCGGTGCGCACCCGTACTCGGTTGGTTAGCCCACGGAAGCTGTAGGGGTTGAGATGTGTTGTTTATCGTGAGAACTGGGGATAGATTAGGTAGTGATAAGTCATCGTATGGGAAATCTCTCAGAAATCGCCGGTTGCCGCCGGTGAATTGCGCTAGATTCGTCTGGATTGATTGATCGCAGCAGCATGCGGCGGTTGTATATGTTGGGATCTGGTGTCGTCCAAACGTCGTCCACAAACTCGGGCGGCCTCTCTGTTACAATTTAAAATCTATGGTGGCCCCTCCGGAGAACGCGAACGCCCGCTCCGATCGAAGCCGGGGACGGGCGTTTCAGTACGGGCCACCGCGCCCGCACGCACTGGAGGGAAGCGTTTTAGAAGACCGTTACGCCGCGCGTACCCCGTCCCGGCTCTGTGCCCGGCTTTGCGGGGGATGCTTCGGCACCACCAGCATCATATCCGTTAGCATCGTGAGGAGGTTGGCGGCCGAAGAGGAGACATCCGGAGCGCTGCCACTTCGTAACCGGAGAGAGTAACCCTTGGTTCGGAGCGGCCATTGGAATCCGCGCCATAAGAGAGAGCCAGATGGTACGTGCCGCGCGGAACCGTCCCATCTCGTATCTCATGCAGCGATTCCGCACCCCACCGTGCTGTAGCCCGGTCCATGCCGGGCAGACAGAGCCGGAGGGTGATAGCGAGATACGCGAACTGACCCGGAGTGAATCTGATCGGAGGAGATACTGTTCGGTTGGTCCTCATGGAGAGTATGCAGTACAGAGTATGATACCTAGACGGTAGGGCGGGGCGATTCGGCGAGGGTAGACGAATCTATGCCGAGGTTGCGCGAGTATCACTACGTACCGTAGGTGATACTCACGCGTGTGGATGTCGTCGTTTGCTATCATCCCCTCAGCTGGTCTAAACGGTCACGAATCGCCGTTTCCTGCACGCTGCTACTGGAACGACAATGAAACGTCACAGGCATGTCAGGTTTTGACAGGTAGAGCAAAGCGGTTGGAGCGGATGATAATTTGATGACTCTGGCTAGAATTGCCACATCCCTACATGGGAGCCGTGTGGTTCGTCGTTCATCAGGATGGGCTGCAAATCCGGTTTGGGTACTATCAATTTTAGTAGGACTGTTTATTGCACTAGGAAATGTGAATCGTTGTTGTAGGTTCATGCAACCTAACTGCTTTAGGGCAATATGTGGAACGGATAATTATGGCTTGTAGTACTGGAAGCATGCGTAGTAATTGCTACCAGGAAGTTTCATCATTCTTACTAGGGAGGTATGTATAATGGCTACATTCGATGGACTCATCACGAATCTTTCAACGTCCCCTGTTACGTCGCTTACGCTTGCCGTTACAGGAGGAACAGTCAATACTGCTCCAAATCCAACTGTCGGTTCACGTTCATGCACTAAGTTTAACGTGACTCCTGGCCCTAAAGAGGAGATGGTAATCTCATATTCATGGGGTGGAATCACCAAATCATGTACAGTGCCAATACCTACACCATTTACTGGTACGTTATGCGACATGTGGGTAGATCAAGACGGTAAACTGTGGTATTTTGGCTATTTGTCTTAGACAGTATCTATGGCACTGGGATGCAATTGCGCTGACGTTTTCTAAACTCCTTATGCAATAACAAGAGGTATAACTATATGTCTGTTACTAAAGGCCTTATCACGAACAAGTCCGCATCGCCTGTAACTGCTCTTACCATGTCTGTTGTGGGTGGTACGGTCGGAACTGCACCTGCAAGTTCCTTGGGCGCAGGCACCTGCACAAAGTTTGATGTAACCCCAGGTGTAGCTCCAGGAACAGATACTGTTTATACATTCTCTTATACTTGGGGCGGGGTCACTCAATCATGTACGGTACGCTTACCAAATCTGACTGGAGAAACCAATTGGATGTGGGTGACACCGTCAGGTAGGCTCCTTGTCTGTACTACACTTACTTGATGTAAGTAACTTCAGGATTAAATCTAGAGGTTAGCGTGATGAACGTAATGTCTAAGGACTTAGCAGAGGCGGTTCGCCTCAGTCGGGCTTCAGCGATTGATCTGGGACATGCTACGATTGGTGTAGATGACCTTGCGATTGGTATCTTAGGAACAGAGGAAAGCAATGTACATCAACTGTTAGGAGTAACTCATTCCCATACAGTTAGCATTCGGGATGAGATTGGACTGAATCCTGACCCGCGATCAACCGAAGATATGTCAGCTGATACCGCATCACCTCTAACCCTAGGAGGCACGATACGATTAACCCTGACTGCGGAGAATACGATGCAAGCGGCATTTGAAGAGGCATCACGCTGTAACTCCTCATTACCACACAGTGAGCATTTGTTGCTAGCGATACTTAACAACCGCGAGCATCCGACAACGCAAGTCTTCACAAGGTTTGGAATTACATACGAGAGCCTTAATCGTGCTATTGGCAGTCAGAAGATGTAAACATACTATGACGTAGATGTATCAGACATCAGAGAGACGTTGGTTTGCAGCTAGCAAAGCGGGATACCCTAGTAAGGTATCCCGCTTTGCATTAGAAAGGATTCGGCGGTGATCCTGACCAGTTCTACCCGCTGACCTATGCTAGCCTTCAGCACTGCTGCCAGGGGCTGTGGCCTTTCTGGTTGAAACAGACGATCACCACGGTCAGGAGACGTAAACCCATCGGCGCCGACAGCGCAGCGTCCATGCTCTCCAGTAGACCACGTACCACTCCTATACCTCAGTGATTGTGGCATCATCTGGAGCCACCGAGTGCAGAACAGCCTACTCCGCGAAATTCCCTTCTGAACCCGTGGGCAGAGGCCCGGCCCCATCTTCCGGAACCGTTGCTGGGAGCTGGAACATAGGTTGCTGCCGGTGTCTGGGCGGGCTTCTCGGTGATCGGGCCCGTGGTCAACGGCTCCGGAGCACCTTCCTGTTGGGAGCCAGCTTTCCGGCCGGAGCAGCGAAGAATCGGTGCTCCCTTGCAAGAACCGAAGATTTAGGGTAGTTTTAGTAGTGATAAGTAACCGTTATCACTACCTAATCTATCCCCATAGGGCAGCTCGATCGTATGAACCACGTCGTACCAGAATTCCAGCTCGATACCGACGATCAGGCGGCCGCCACAGCCGCCCTCATTCTCCCAACTGCCGAAACAGCTCTCGGCACGCTCACCTTGGCTGATGCCTACCAGAAAATGCAGGGATTCCAAGAGGCAGCTCGCTCAGCCAATACCCGTCGTGCATATGCGGCCGACTGGAAGCATTTTACCGCCTGGTGTAATCAGCATGCCCTGCACGCCCTCCCAGCTCCCCCTGGGACCATTGCCATCTATCTGTCCACCTATGCCGAATCTCTCGCCGTGGCGACGCTCTCACGGCGCCTGGTCGCGATCTCTGAACGCCACCGAGCAATCGGTCATCCCCCTCCTATCGCTCACCCCCTGGTAGCGGAGACATGGGAAGGGATCAAACGCCGTGCGGCGGCCGACGGACGGACAACCACAGCAAAAGCGCCGATCCTTCCCTCCGATCTCCGGCACATGCTCGCTCACCTGCGATCTGGAACACTGGGCATCCGTGATAACGCTCTGTTGCTGCTTGGGTGGTATGGTGGGTTCCGCCGTTCGGAGTTGGTTGCGTTGAATCTGGAAGATATTTCGTTTGTCTCTCGCGGGGCCGTGGTGACCGTTCGCAAGTCCAAGACTGACCAGCTTGCAAAGGGATCGGAGAAAGCCATCCCCCTCACCCATGGTCGATCCTGCCCCGTGGCTGCACTGCATGCGTGGATCGCGGCCGCAGGCATCGAATCCGGTCCCCTCTTTCGCCGCATCTGGAAGGGAGGGAGGGTCGAATCAGCCCGACTCACCGATCAATCCATTGCCCTGATCGTGAAGCGGTATGCCGAAGCGGCAGGTATCAATCCCGATCAACTCTCAGGGCATTCCCTACGGAGCGGATTTGCTACCTCCTCAGCGCTGGTTGGTGCGTCTGATCGTGCGATCATGAAACAAACCGGGCACAAGTCACGAGCAATGGTCGATAGGTACGTACGGGTTGCCGCTATCTGGGAGGATAATGCTGCTACAGCGCTCCGGCTCGACTGACTATTTATTCCTGGGTAAATTCTATGATTCTCGATGTATTTTCTTGTTGGAAATAGAGTTAGTTTTTAGTATAATCTATTTCTACTTATGTAGGTTTACTTCCAAAGTGGAAGTAGAAAAATTCACATAAAGCATTAAAAAATGATAATTTTAAAGGAAATTAAAAAACAGGCAGGAGCATTGTCCGTAAAAATGCTTGAACTCGATCAAGCAAAACCTGAAGACAAGCCTCGGCTTGCGGCGGAAGTGAATGCCGAACGTCAGGCAATCGAGCAGGAAGCAGGACCTCTTGGTTATAAGGTAAGGTGGGAGCGCCGTTGCATGCCAGGAGCGAAGCCATACGAAGATGGCTACACTGATTACGAGTATGAATTCGTTATCAGTAGAAAGTAATTGAGGGTTTGGTGTATATAATACAGTAAGCGGCCTGTCATTAGATGGGCCGCTTACTGCGTATAATTGGAAGGAATCGGCAGACAGTAGCAGTGCTGTTACCCTTCTGCTTTATGGAAACTCTAGAGTCCCTTTACGCCAGAGTTCTAATGTTATCCGTGCACAGAATGCAAGTATCCCTTGTTCCGCTGCCTCTTGCTCAAGAACTTTCTCGCTTTCTTCTGGGCACACTTCTAGTGTATGAGTTGCAGCCCAGATCCTTACAGACTTATTCGGATGCGTCAGCAATGCCTGTAATTTACGTTGGGACTCGACTCCTTCTCCTTTTAACTGTTTGTAGATTCCAATAAGTATATCGGAGCCCAGATTTCCTGTTGTATAATCACCACTAAGGGTGCCTTTACCTTGCTGAATTGCCGCATTTGCGTACTCTTCAAGAATTGGCGAATCTGCTCCAACAATTGCCTGATTGTTCATTTTGTCACCCCAAAATCCTTCATGGTTTGAAGACCAAACTGCTGTTGGACCTGATATGGTTGCTGGCTTACCCATTGCCGAACAGTCTGACCTTTAGTAAAGGTTGCTTTCGACGAGTAAAATCCACTGATCTTTCGATGGGTAGCCGCATCGATCTTCACCAGGTTGTTCGTGTTATTGATTGCTTCCGATCCGAACCTCGCCATGTTGGTAGGGTTCTGCTCTACTACATGGTGCCATTCCATCCCTTTCCCTGCTTTCCCTTGAGCACGCTTGAATGCACGAAAAGAACGGTAGCCAGTTCCACCGCATGCCGAGCTTCCCCGGGCAGCTCGCATGCCAGCCATGCCGTTGTTTGCTGTCGTACCACTCGGTGCTTTCACCGATGAACCTCTCCCCCAACTTACACCCGACGGTGTATTCGGGGAACGTGGTCCCATACCACCGGTATCCCATGGCCCTTCCAGGTTCGTGCCTCCCTTACCACCGCCACCGGTGTCGCCGACCTCATCCCCCGGCACTTCCAATGATGAATCGCCGATTACGGATCATCCCCGCACATAGAGAGCACAAGCGGCCCGTCCGACAACGGGCCGCCCGCTCTTGGTGTACTGATACTACTCTGCGACGGCTGTGAACAGCACCGGTTCGTTCGTTATCGAATACGATGGCGTGAACTGGAATCCCTCGGCTTCGCTCCAACTATACGGCATAAAGAAGCTGTACGCCTCTCCTGTAGCATCCTCGTAGATCACTTGCAGCGCATCGGTCTGCACGCCCGTTATATGATGCTTCATCTGTTTTACATCCGCGCAGATGCCCACCGCTCGCAACCCCTTCTCGTTGATCCTTGTCTTGACCATTGCATGGATCATAGCAACGAGTTCCGCACGATCTTCTGGAGCAAAAGCAACCATCGACACCGACCGATCTAATTCAACGACAGCGGCAAACGGATCAAACGTTCCGAATTCCTGAAGGTGTTGCACAGCAAGGGGCATCAGCGCTTTCGACAGAAGATCCTCATCGGTGAGATCCTCCGGCACTGGTGCAGGCGGTTCACCGGTGTTGCGACCATTCAGCGGAAAGAACGGAACACGGTAGGTGTGATCCGGTCCTAACGTCTCATCGAAGAACGCATCGCTACCGAGATGTTCCTTGATCGATTGGCGTACAGCTTCAACCTCATCGAAGCGTGTTTCGAGATCACGGATATCGTTGGTAAGCTGGAGGTAGAAGATGTTCTCGGCAAGTTCCTCGACGACGGCTACGGGAGCAGAGAGAATACGATCCCTGCCGAACAGCTCGACATAGGGTCGTCCCAGCACGGTTCCCCAATACAGATCCGGGATGTATTTCAACAAGTGACGCCAAGATACTGCATGCATATACTGAGTGTGTTGCACATTGTTAAAGCTAAATGTGCCATTAGCTTTTCCCCGTTCAACATCTCGCTCACTCACCAATTGAAGTGATGCGAAGTCAGCTTCTACGTAGGCAGATAGTTCCTTAAACGCTGCCACAGTAGATTCAATTTCTTTGATGTATTGATAGATATCAACGGTTATCCAACTGTGTACAGGTCGGTTGTTAATTGCTAGCCATGCACTTCCCTCAGATTTAGGACTCTTTCTCTTCCAGAGAAACCCCCGGTCCCACTCCTCCATAATGGCATCAAGGTTGTCGAGTGCGAATGTTTTCTTGATTGGCTCCACCAGATTGTATCGATCCGGTACGAGGTTCGGTGCCGTCCGGCCGAGCAACTCAAAGATTGCCCGGCCTTCCTGCTTATCCACGAGATCCCGTGGGCTTAGAATGTTGATTGCGATACTCGGCTTCATCATACGCTTGGTTAAAGGGTAAGGGGCCTTAACTGACCATTAACAAACTGGTAAATGTTTCCGCCTGCGTCCAAAACTTCCCTTCTCAATGGCCTAGAGACATAAGTCTGAGGGCTGACAATGAGATTATACTCTCTCATTGTCTTCACTGCATTCTCCACCTGCATCTTAAGCTGCTTGGAGTTCGACAGGTTCTTGACATTCTTGATCTCGAGGATCTTATCCTTCGTCATCGCATCCGGTATTGACTTCCTACTCATCCGGGAAGCCCAAGTATTCTCTCATATCCAAACGAATCGCTATTTTTTTCAGCTCCTGCCTTTGCAGCTTCTCTTTTATCTTGGATAGTGTATTTAGAGATGACAGGAAGGGGATTCCATATGCATTAAGGGCATTGGCTAGAGTCTCGATTTTCGTTTCCGTTGGTATGGTTGTATCTTCCAAATCGAGTGTTTTCTTTACTTCATTTTGATTTGGTACGACTTCGTCAAGCCTTGCCCTTATGTGGCACTCATATTCTTGTGGCGTATTATTCTTATTGAGATCAGTTATAAGAACGGCAAGGTTTATATAGAACTGTCCACCCCAACGAGACTTTTGCAGGTTAACCATAAGGATACAGTCATCCGTTTCCAAATACCAATTCGTCTTTTTTTTCCTATATCCTTCCGGTTTAAGAACGGAAGTAACAACAACTTCAAGATCTTTTAAATTTGCAAGATTTGCCATGGCTAGTCCGGTTTGAAAATTTTCGGCACACACCTGGCTGCTCAGGTGTGTGCCGGTTGTTATGCTTTTAGTCGTAGGTCTTCACTTCTGCCGTCCAAACTCCACCACCGAAAACTTTTTCAGCCTCTTGCCTGTAGCGCTCCACCTGTTTCGTGCCTTCTCTGATCTTGCGAGCGTTGTTCGGCTTCAGTTCTATGATATGCCGCTTTTCAAAGTTTACAGCATCGGGCCTTTTCTTGCTTGGTAAAACTACATCTGTCCTGTACCCCTCGCCATAATCCCACCACTTATGCATTTCCTTCCCACGCACTGTAGCCGCAGTTTCACCGTTTGTCCTTCGAAGAACTCCCGAGCCGGGCGACAGGACCTTCGTCACGGAGGATGGCTGCAATCCAGTCCCCCTCTTGGTAGCTTACTTTGCGTTTGCTTTCTCATCTCCTTGGAGAAGTTTCGTTAGAGCAATCTCAATCGCTCTTGCACCGTACTTCACATCACGTGGAAGAACTGCTTCTAGTTCTGGATCGCATTATACCCACTCCTTTTCAGGAAAAAGGAATCTTTTCAGGGCAAGGGTCGTCCTGCATGACACAATGTCATTTTCCAGTACTGCTTCCTTTATGCTATCCAATGTCCCTAGAGACAATAGAAAAGGGATCAAGTAATCACTGATAATTCCAGCAATGAATTCAGCACGCTTTTTACTTGGCACAGAATGGTTTTCCAAGTCGAGTACTTTGCTGAGTTCCGCCTTGTCAGGAACGAGGAAGTCAGCGCGTACTCTTATATGGCATTTGTATTCCAATGGATTTTGCTCTTTATCAAGAGAAGTTACTAGAATAGCAGTATTCAGATAGTATTGGCCGCCCCACTCCGATTTTTGAAGATTGATCATGCGAACACAATCATCAGTGTTGAGATACCAGTTTGATCCTTTCTTCCTAAAACCACACGGTTTCAGCTGTGCAGTTATGATGGCTTCCAAATCTTTAGTATTGGCAACTGACTCCATAGTGTGCTTCCTATAATGGTCGATATTTGGATATCCCCATGCATGCCTCCTGACACTTCTGACAGGAGGCATGCCTAGTTATGTTAATCGTATGTGACGACCTCTGCCCGCCAAGGCGTCCCATGTAGTCCCTCTAGCTCTCTAACATAGCTCTGCAATTGCTTTTCACCTCTCTTAATGGCTCTCGGATTATTAGGCTTAAGCTCCTTCACGATCTTCTCAGCTTCATTAACTGCGTCTGCTCTCTTTCCACTCGGAAGCTTGTATTCCTTAACAAATCCTTCCCCATAATCCCACCACTTATGCATTTCCTTCCCACGCACTGTCGCCGCAGTTTCACCGTTTGTCCTTCGAAGAACTCCCGAACCGGGCGACAGGACCTTGTCTGCCGCTTTGCTTCCCGCCTTCGCGGCATCCACGACGTCATCGGCGCTCTTGATAACCTTCG
>CAYVWR010000017.1:0-31532 GCA_964455525.1 uncultured Alphaproteobacteria bacterium | reverse complement strand
CGGTGAGCGGAGTCGGGACGTCGGTGAGCGGTTACGGGATGACCTTGGGTCAGAGTGTTCCGAACCCGGCGCAGCACGAGGTGGAGATCCGGTATGTTCTGGTGAAGGGGAGCGCAGTAGAGCTTGCATTGTACGATGCAACGGGACGTCAGGTCGGGATACTTGATGGAGGGGTTCGTGGTGCAGGTGAGCATGTTGTGCGTGTAGACGTGAACCACCTGGCGACCGGGACGTACTTCTATCGTCTGACCTGCAATGGACAGACGCTGAGCCGGTCGATGGTTGTTGCCAAGTAAGCAACCGCTCTGATTCGGTTTGAAATGATACGGGTCGGTTCGCAGCACTGCGAGCCGACCCGTTGTTTATTTTATAGATGCTAGGGATGAGCGATCTGTTGAAATCACTCGAACAGGTGTATCTGCCCATGAGCGGCGGGGCGCCGGAAATGTTCCGTTGAAAGGTTGAGTGCAAGCCTATTCAATCCCAGTCGGTGGGCTGTCAGTCTGAACAGATCGCGCAGCATATCGGCGCGTACCCCCTTCCCTCCCATTCGTTCGCCGAATGCAGCAAGATTGAGCTTTCCTCCACGCATCTCCTCCAGTGCATGCCGGACTTTCATCGCACGATGTGGTTCTTCCTGCTCCAGCCAGTCCAGAAAGATCGGGCGTACTGCCAGAGGGAGGCGAAGCATACCGTGGTAGGCGTGATGTGCTCCGGCATTGGCTGCTGCTTTGAGCAGCGTTGGGATCTCTTCATCGGTAAGACCGGGGATGAGTGGCGCCATCATCACCCCCACCGGAATGCCTGCCTCGGCAAGACGTTGCACTACCATCAAGCGCAGTTCAGGGGTTGCGGTGCGAGGCTCCATCCGACGTGCAAGATCGCGGTCGAGCGTGGTGATGGAGATGAAGACTGCCACACAGCCATAGTGGGCCAGTTTGCTCAGAAGGTCCAGATCGCGCAGGATAAGCGCATTTTTGGTGATGATGACAACCGGATTACGGAATTCAAGCATCGTCTCCAGAATCTCTCGAGTTATCCTGAAAGTCCGTTCGGCTGGTTGATAAGGGTCCGTTACTCCGCTGATGGAGACCGTTACCGGCTTCCACGATCGTTTCATCATCTCCTCTCGGGCAAGTCCTGCCGCATTCCGCTTTACCATGATTTTTGTCTCGAACTCGATTCCCGCATTAAATCCGAGATATTCATGTGTCGGGCGGGCATAACAATAGGTGCAGCCATGTTCACAACCTCGATATGGGTTGATAGAGTGTGTGAAGGGGATATCAGGGCTGCTATTGGTGGCAAATGCCGACCGCGAGCGATCTTCAATGAATTCCGTGCGGGGATTAGGCTCATCGGCGAAGCTTTCCCAACCATCATCAAAGCGTTCGCTCGAACTGTTTGTAAAACGATTGCCGGTATCCAGGTATGTGCCACGGCTGCTCATATCAGAACTCTGGTTATTGATCTATCGCGCCCGCTCTCTCCGAGTGATTTTTGCGACGTGAGGAGAATCAGCATGCTGAGCCGGAAGATCGCAAAAAAACAGGAGGTGTTCAAATAATCACCATCGAAGCGCTCTCACCAGGCCCTGCCTGAATTGCAGCGGGCGCCATTTCGGGGAAAATATTGGGCACAAAACCACCGGATTCTCTACCTTCGTATCATTACAAACCCTTCTTATTCACCCTGAGTGCTCAAACAGAAGCGCTCTGATATTCTGATTGGCTGAATCAAGCCGGAATGGACTTTCGGGGCCACTATGATGTCAGGGAGTTTATGTGGTGGCACTTAGCATTGACGAACCACGGATGATACAGTATCTCCTTACTCTTGACCATCCCGCCAACCATCTTTTTGCCGTTGAGCTGCGCCTGATGGTCGAGGACACAGGCTTTGTCGATATTGAATTTCCTGCCTGGTCGCCGGGGCGTTATTTCATCTATGACTTCGCTCGGAATGTCCAGGAGTTTCATGCCTATGGGGAGAGCGGGCGGAGGCTTACGGTAGAGAAGATAAGCAAAGGGACATGGCGGGTACAATGTCACGGGGAGAGGGAGATCCGTGTCGGGTATCGGATGTTCGGCAACACTCTAAGCGGCACATTTTCCCAGCTTGACGATCGGCATGCTGCCATCAACGGCCCTTCGCTTTTCTGCTATGTTGTTGGCCGTCAGCATGAGGAGATTGAGCTGGAGATCATCGCACCTGATGGATGGAAGACGTTTACCTCATTGAAGCGTCGCCGCCGCGCCGGACGCACGATATTCCAGGCTGCTCATTATGATATTCTCATCGATTCTCCTATGGAGATCGGAACGCCGGAAGCGCGCCGGTTTGTGCATGATGATGTTACCTATCATGTTATCGTCGATATAGCCGGAGCCGAGGCCAGCCGCCGGAGCCGGGAGGTACGTGAGCGTATCGATCGCTATGTCTCCGATATAGAGAAGGTGGTGCAGGCCTATACCGCCGCGTTTGGCAGGCCGGAATTCCAGGAATACTATTTCATTGCCAATGTCGATCCCTATGCCTCTTCCGGCGACGGTATGGAGCATCTTGCTTCCACTCGTCTTGTGCTCAATGGTTATATCACAAACGAGGATGATTATAACGCCTTGATCGGTGTCAGCTCGCATGAGTTTTTTCATATCTGGAATGTGAAGCGGCTTCGTCCGGCCGAGCTTGGCCCATTCGATTATACCCGTGAGCGCTATACTACCCTGCTCTGGTTTGCCGAGGGATTTACGCAATATTATGGTCATCTGATGACAAGGCGGGCTGGTGTCTGGGGGGACAGGCAATTCTATAAGCAGTTGGTTGGCGAGATCAATACCGTTGATACCTCCCCAGGCCGTTTTCATCGTAACCTGCGCCAATCAAGCTTCGATACCTGGCAGGCAGCGGGTGCTCGTAATCCGCTTGCCCCTCCCTCCAACCTCAGGAATACCTACGTCAACTACTATAACAAGGGTGCTGTGGTGGCACTGCTGCTTGATATGGAGCTGCGCAAACGGACGGACGGGCGGCGTTCGCTCGACGATGTTGTCAGGGAGCTGTATCGTGTCAATTATCTTGATGCGGAGATGGATGGGTATTTTCTCCGTGGGAGGGGATATACCGAGAGCGATGTATACAATGTGGTAGAGGGCATTGCCGGGGCGGAGGCGCGAACGTTTCTGGAACATCTGATAGCAAGTGCCGATGAGTTGGACTACACCGAACATCTGGCGTATGTGGGCTTGGAGCTTGTGCGGGCGCCGAAGCAGAGCGCAAAAAAGGGTGCCGAGAAGATCGTCGAGTGCCCACAGCTCTATACCGGATTGGTGATAGCCGATGCCAAGGAGCGTGCCCGAGCCGAATATATCCCGGTGGTGAATATTCTTCCCGGCTCACCAGCGGAATATGCCGGGTTCAGCGCAGGGGATCTGCTCCTTGCCATTGATGAGGAAAGGGTGGACGGGCGGCGTTGGGATTCGGTGCTGGCAATGAGGCGGCCTGGAGATGTGCTCCGCATCGCCCTGTTCCGTGGGCCGCGTCTGCTGACTCTGGAACTGAAAAGCGAGGAGCGTGATATACGCCCCTACAGGATCGAATCGATAGAGGGAGCCAGCGTCGCACAACGCCGCGCTCGTTCACGGTGGCTCGGCTCGAAGTAGTTCGTAACAACGTCTGCGTGCAACTCCCTCCCTTGGGGCGGGAGTTGCATGCAGGTTGGCATCAATTCGATGGTGGATAAAGACCAGTGCCTGTTGCTATGATGATTCTCTCCTCGGTGTTCAAGGCCTTTTGAAGCCAATCGGAAAATATGATGCTATCGACGCTTTGTAGCAGTTCACAATGGTACATAAAGCATTGATAGTTTCTCATAGAGCTGGCTGGACTTTCCTCCATGTGCGGAGAAATTACCCAGGGGTTTTCCTGGAGTTGGCCACTACTCAGAGAGGCCCATGGTGTGTACCCGCACAGACAAGTATAATGGCTTCCTGGCCGACGTGCCCTACTCATTTATTACGCATAGATTCCAAAGATATATCAGGTCAATTATCCTGTTGCCGGAATCGGTGCGGTGATGGGCATAAAAAATCCCCTGAAATTTACAGGGGTTTTTTCATGATCGAAAAGCACATCCGGCATGATCGGCTCGGTGGAAGATCCGTCATCGGCGTTATGCGGCACCTGGGATGCGCGCTTCTATCGGTTATAGTGAGGTGAAAAACGTTGTCAGATTTACATCGGCCGGAAGACCGAGCTTCTGCCGGATATGATACCGATGATTTTCCGCGCTACGATTGGAGATGCAGAGAAGCCGTGCTATCTCTTTTGTGGAGAGGTTCATCTTCAACAGGGAGCAGACCTTCAATTCTGCCGGGGTCAGCGTGGGGTAACGGAGCGAGAGATTTCTGATGAAATCCTGATGGATCTGATTGAACTGATGTTCCAGAGCGTCCCAGTCCTCTTCCGATCCTATGTTCCGTTCAAGTTCGCGGCGCAGCTCTCGCAGCATCTCGTTGCGTATCGGTTCAGGCGCCTGATGGATCTGATTGATCCGTCCGGCGAGCTTTGAGAGCAGCTCGTTCTTCTGGATAAGGTGCAGTGCCGATGCGGTCATCTCTCTGGACTTATGCTGTATTGCCAGTTCAAGCTGCATGGTCTTTAGCTGGTAGATCTCCCGTTCCTTGTCGGCCCGTTCCATTTCCACGCGGCGTTGCATGTCATCCATGGTGCGCTGAGTTGCCTGTCCCTGGATCTGCTCCTTGATCTGCTTGAAGAGCTTATAGTGTCTGAACGCTTCGCTCAGGTTCTCGGCCTTTTCATAGGCTTCCGAGAGTATCTCGTGCAGTTCGTAGAGGATCTGCCGGTTGCCGGTGCTCTCGGCTATATCGAGCGCACGTTCCAGAACAGCGATGCCTTCGGTTATCTTTCCCTGTTGCAGATAGATCGAGCCATAGGTACCCTGGGCGGCAGCGTAGGCACGACGATCGCCGATCGTCTCGGCAAGCGTGGATGCCTGTTCAAGAAAGCTGATGGCCTCATCGAACCGCCCCATCTGTTCGTAGATATCCCCCAGATTGACAAACGCGCGCGTTTCCCCCTCTCGATTGCCAATCGAGCTGCAGATGGCAAGCGATTGCTGCTGATAGTCGATCGCGGTGGGATAGTCCTCTCCTACGCGATAGATAAGGCCGATATTGCCCAGCACCACCGCTTCCATTGCAGCATCATCCGCCTCACGAAACGATTGCAGGCCCTTGAGATAGAACTCATGCGCCCTGTCGATCTCGCCAATATTGAAGTAGAGGTTGGCGATACTGTTGAGAAGCGCCCCCATGCCGCCAGTGGTTTCCATCTCCTGCCGGAGTTGAAGGCTTTGATGCAGGTTGTCGAGCGCCGAGACATAATCGCCCATCTCCGTGTAGACATCGCCGATATCGGAGAGCGTCTTGGCTCTACGGACCTTGTCATCTGCGGAGCCTGGCATATCGAGGCTTTTGCGGAAGGAGTCCAGCGCCCTTTCATATTTGCCCTGCCGCATATGGGCGTAGCCAATGTTCAGCAGCAGCAATGCCATCTCCTCCCCTTCTTCCTTCAGCTCATTGAAGAGCCTGTAGGCGGAGGAACTATGGGTAAGGGTAGCCGGATAGTCGGCAAGCATCAGGTGACAAGCGCCCAGGATCGATTCGGCATAGGCCATGGCACTCTTATCGCCGATTCCGGTTGCCAGATTCAACGCCTCGTTGGCCTGTTCGATGGCGTAATGAGGGTTGTTCCGGTAGTTCTCACGACTGAGAGAACTCAGTTTGGCGATTTTGGTGCGGATGCCCGTGGCCGCGACGGCCGTTTGCTGTAGCTCCGTCATCTGTATCTCCTTTCATTCTGCGCGCCCTGGTAATTCCTGCGAGTCGATAGAACCTTCCATTCATAGGAATATGAAGGGGGAGGACGCAGCCGCTCCGGGCTACGTTGTAGCGGCACCACCAGGGGAACCGATGGGATGGTCTACCTGTGCGGTGGCTCTCATCGCTCGGTGGGTTGTGGAGCAATGGAAGCATACTAAAGTTAGAGGTTTTGACCGATTTGTACATCACTATCCCCCGTATATCTACGGAAATACCATCGCAAGCTGTTGTAGGCGGCGGGAAATATTTTCTTTTGTGATATCATACAATCTCAAAGAAGTTTGTCCTTCTTTTCCACCCTTGGGTGTCTTCTCTATAGAGATGGCTCTCCGACGGTTCATTTCTCCTGTCCATGGTATGGTGGCTGGTCGTGTTTGATGGCCGCAGCCGATTCCTGAGCCGATCCTGACAGCATCAGTTTGTTCAACATTTACTGGAGCGGTATGCGAATGTTTCGTCTTGTTAGCCGGGTGCTTACCCTGAGCGCACTTCCAATCGCGATTTCAATGGGGCTTCAGGCCCAGACGACGGAGTTCAGCGACCATGATCACGATCATGCAGATGGAATTGTCTGCGGTGCTCATGTGTTCAACGATGGCAAGGAGTGGGAGGCGCTGGAGAGAACCGCGCGAATCAACCCGGAAGCCTATCGGCAGATCGTGGAGCAGGGGAAGCATATGCGGGATCGCCGTAGCGTACTCGGTGCTGCCAGTATGGCGGAACTCCCCTTCTTTGTCCGCAATCAGGAGACTGGAGGATTTGATGTCGTTCCGGCTACGCTGCTGTTCGAGGGAAGGTGGGCACGTATCTGGGTGGATAATAAGGATACAGGCCGTGCCGAGGTAAAGAACAAGATTGCCGATCTTGCACGCGGGCTTGATTCGGCCACCGGTGCGAAGTCACGCAACCCGAACATGGGTATCGTCGAAAACAATCAGGAAGTATTCGGCCTTCCGCCAGTGAACCAGTTCGATCCAGGCTCCCCTGTGCAGGATTTTCTCCTGACCGATATCAAGGACGGCCTTAGCACCGGCTTTGTCGGCGGATTCTTCTCGTCGTGGGATCAGACCACGTTCGATGGCTCCAATAATATGAACCTGTTGTACATCGACTCCAAGGAAGGGATTGCTGCCGGTGTAACAGCGTTGTTGAGCACGATCGCGCACGAGTTCCAGCATCTGATCCACTATCGCACCAACCCCCGGAGCCAGGTTCTCTTCAACGAGGGGTGCAGTGAGGTGGCGAGCATCATGCTTGGCTATAAGGACCGTAGCAACTCCTCGTATCTGAGGGGCACCAATGTGCCTATGTTCACCTGGAACTATAGCGATAGCAGAAAGCTTCTGGTGGATTACGAGCGCGCTATGACATTTATGTACTATCTGTACGAGCAGTATGGCGAGCCTTTCCTTACGCAGTTTGCCAAGACCCCATCCGAGGATATGCAGCGTATCACTGATGCTCTTACGGGCATTGGCCGCGAGCCGGACTGGATGGGCACCATGGTCAGCTATGTCGTTGCGAACTATATCGCCAAGGACTTCTCCGATTCCCGTTATATCTATCAGACCAGGCTTTCGACAACCACGCCGGTCGCTACCTATTCCTATAGCGGCAGTGGCTCGATCCCTACCACGGGATCGGTCGATGTGCAGTCGTACGGCTCGGTCTATACCGTATACAACAACCCTGGTCTGCTGAAGGTGAAGTTCAAGGCAAGCCGCCCCTATCAGGTGATGGCCATTCTCTATAGCGGTGGCACGGTGCCGGTAGAGGTGCGAGAGCTTGACAACAACCAGGAGTATGCGATCGCGCAGGATGGAAGCACGCCATATACCAAGGTGGTTTTTGCCATTGCCAGCCTGTCCAGCGCGGCGCAGAACGTAAGCTGGACTGTAGAGCAGGTGGCGGCTGGGGTGGAGGATGCAACCGCCGAAACGAGCGGTTTTGGTGTGAGCACAATTGCTCCGAATCCTGCCTCGGGCTTGGCCCGGCTCAGCTTCAATACTGTGACGACCGGATCGGTGAGCCTTGCTCTGTATAATCCGAAGGGAGAACTTGTACAGACGCTGGTGGATCAGCAGCGCTACGAGGCTGGCCAGCATGAGCTGACCGTGAACACCGCCGATCTGCCGAACGGTGTGTATATGGTGCGTATGCTGCAGAATGGGCATGCTGCCAGCCGTGTGCTGGTTGTGCTGAACAAGTAGCGTCTCTCCGGAAAATGCTCCGCCGATGGCTGAGCCGGAAGTAACAAAGGCCCTTTGCCACCATGGCAGGGGCCTTTTTCGTTGCGTCTGGTCACAATCCGTGTGGGGCCATTTCGTTTACATAACAGCTTGTGCGGATGTGGGTAGTGGTTGCTGTTGAATGTAAATGATGTCAGGGTGTAACCAGAAGGCCCCATCATGGTTATGTTATATCCTGCAAGCATTGCCTTGAGACGGATGTCACCGTTGGCTTGGTATTGTTAGCTATAAAAAGGATAACTCGGTTAACTTGCACCAACCGAGTTCGCCCGTTCGGAATATCCCGGCCATAGGCACATATCCAGACGCGAGCGAATCCAGGGTTACGGCCCATCCACTCTCTTCTCGCTCACATCGTTCTGACGGCCTGCCATACGGCTTGCGGTACGGAGGGGTACTACTCCCGGGCAGAGCTTGGACTCTTGGTGTAGTGTGAGCAGTTCTTCCTTCTCAATCGTGTTGTTGAGACTGTCTCGATGACGGTTGATGCTGCCTATGGAGTCCGGCATCCGCAACGATATCACAGCAAGTTGAAAGTTATAGGACATTCATTAACTGGAGCAACGTACAGACATGTCTCGCTTACTTTACCGGATTATTGCTTCAGGCGCCCTTATGGTCGCCGTTACAACCAGTTTGTTCGCACAGGCGAGCGTGCACGCACATGACCATGATCTGGGCGCTGCCGGTGAAATCGTCTGCGGTTCGATTCTTTTCAACGATGGTAAGGATCAGGAGGCCCTCGAGAAAACGCGAATCAACCGGCCGGAGCTGTATCAGAGGATGGTGGAGCGGGCAAAATCGACCGAGGATCGTCGCAGTATCCTGAGCAGCAATGATGATATCATCTTCCCGTTTGTGATACGGAACCGTGTAACCGGTATGTACGACGAGATCGAGGCAAAGCTTGTATTCAATGGCAGGCTGGCCCGCATCTGGGTCGATACCAGAGATACCGGAAAAACCAAGGTCAAGAACATCATCAAGGGGCTGGCCAGAGGGCTTGATACCGCCACCGGCACCACATCGCGTAACAAGGATAAGGGCATCGTCGAGAACGATCAGGAATTGTTTGGTATGCCTCCGGTGAACAATTTCGATCCAACCTCGCCAGCACAGGATTTCCTTCTGACCGATATCGAGGATGGGATGAGCGGTGGGTTCGTAGGGGGATTCTTCTCGCCTTGGGATCAGACCAACAACCCTGGCTCCAATAAGATGAATCTGCTTTATATCGACTCCAACCAGGGAGTTAACTCTGGGCTTACCTCCCTGCTGAGCACACTGGCCCATGAGTTCCAGCATCTGATTCACTATCGTGCCAATGCCCAGAGCGAGACGGTTTTCAACGAGGGATGCAGCGAGGTGGCAAGCATTCTGCTCGGATACAAGGATCGCCTTAACAGAAGCTATCTGAACAATGTCAACGTCGCGATGTTCAAGTGGAACTATGAAGATCTGACCGGAAAGCTTCTGGAGATCGACTATCAGCGCGCAATGACCTTCGTTCATTACATGGCCGAGCAGTATGGTGAGGGCTTTCTGAAGGTGTTCGCCGAGACCAAGAGCGAGGGGATGGAGCGTGTTGGCGATGCTCTTCGTACTCTCGGGATAGATCCTGATTGGCAGAGCATGATGGCCAACTATGTTGCTGCCAACTACCTCGGTGTCGATTTTGCCTCCGATCCCAAGCTTTCCTATCGTATCAAGCTTTGGAGCGGCACAAGGCCCGCCCCCACTGTCCATAACACCTATGAGGGCAATGGATTCCCGAACTCTGGATCGCTGGCCGTGCAGCAGTATGCCGGCATCTATAATGTCTACAACAATCCCGGTGGCTTGAAGGTAAGGTTCAAGGCATCTCAGCCCATCCGTGTGATGGCGATCCTGTACAAGGGGACCGCACCGGTAGAGGTCTGGGCGCTTGAGAACGATCAAGAATACACGATTGCCCAGAACGGAAGCGTTCCGTACGACAAGGTCGTGTTTGCCGTTGCCAACCTTTCGTTCAATGCACAGACGGTGAACTGGACGGTGGACAATCTCACGCTCGGCGTGGATGGGGCTGCTGATGCGACGGCTGCTGCGCTCGCAGTCTCCGAGATCGCTCCCAATCCTGTGTCCGGGTCGGCTCGGGTAACCTTCAGCAACGTCGTGAGCGGATCGGTGAGCCTGGCTCTGTACAATCCGAAGGGAGAGCTGGTGCAGACCCTGGTTGACGGCGATCGTTACGAGGCAGGAGAGCATGAGCTGGTTGTGAATACATCGGATCTGCCGAATGGCATCTATATGGTTCGCATGCTTCAGAATGGACATGCTGCCAGCCGTGTTATGGTCGTGATGAATAAATAATGCTCCGCCAGGAGCCGTGCGTGCCGCCCCACGTGTGGGGGTGGTAGCATATGTGTCGCTACGGAAGCCCCATGCCGCTATGGCGTGGGGCTTTTCTGCTATCATTGGCTGGCCTGCTTCGCTGAATGTATCGGGTCGCTCTACTGGAGCGTATTGGATGGGCCATAGGCCTGATCCGTGAGCGATTGCATGAGGTTGTTTCCGGCTCCCCTCTCCTCTGTGCCCCTGTTCCATAGGGGGTTCCCTTGCCGTTTTGCTGTAACAAAGAGACCCTCCCGTTGTTCTGAAGAAGGGGGTGCTATCGGCTGTTGGCATGATATAACGTTGCTTTCAGTATGATGATGTGATGGATGGGGTAGCTGTGCAGTTATATATATACTGCCGGTTCTCGAACATTACATTGCACTATCATTGCATACACATCCCTCTGTCTTTTGGCATTCACCCTCCGGCAGGATATCTTCCATTCCTGACCAAGACAGTTATCTACCATCGTCTCCGCATGGCCTTCGCTCGCGTGTGAGCGTCAATCCCCATCCTCATATGGAAATCCTTTATGAGAACTCCGTACTTGCTGCTTCGCGTCCGTTTGATTGGGTTTTTCATGGCAGTAGTAGCGCTCACCATGCAGGCAGCGGCACAACGCCCCATCGTACTGAGCTTTACGAGCACTCCATGCGACTCGGCCGTCTGTGATTCGCTTATCATCATCAACAGTTCGATTTTTCCGGAGGAGATTCTTGCGGTAACAATCCGCGATAGCGTCAGCTATGCTATTGGGGGGGAGTTTGTTCTGCCGCAGACTGTCCTTTCCGGCAGCCGTGTTGCCATTCCTCTCTGCTTTTATCCCAACCGGCGTGGTACCATCGTCGACTCCCTGATGGTGGTGATCGGCACTGCCGATGGACAGGACACGGTACTGGTACGTCTGGCGGGCAAGGGCATCGGGCCGGAGCTTCATGTGGAACCGATCGCCGTGAACTTCCCGAAGACGAATGTTGGGACCAGTTCCACCGAGACCATTCTGATACGTAATAGTGGAGAGCTACCATACCAGCTTACCACGCTGTCGTTGAATATCCCTCCGCCATTCCAGTTGATAACCTCTCTTCCTCTGGTGATCCCTGCTGGTGGCTCTGCCACGATCGATGTGGAGTTTAGGCCGACCGAATATGGCGTCTATTCCGTTCCAATCGATCTGAAGGCAGGGTGCAGCTTTCGTCTGCGGCTTGATCTGAATGGGGCAACCGAACTTATCGGCACCGGCGCAGTCCTTCGGATCAGCAAGTCTGGATTTAGTCCTGCCAACAATGAGCAGTTGCCCTGCGGGATTGGCAGTTGCACGGATATTACGTTCTCCAATGTTGGCAATGCGCCGCTTGTGATCGAGGATGTGGCTTGGGAGGTCGGGGCGCAGGGATTCAGCTTCACGACGCCCCCTATCACCCCATTCTCTGTTCCCGCCAATAGCCAGCGCACATTCCAGGTATGCGTGAGCAGCCAGGATCGGGGGATGTTGAAGGATACTCTGAAAGTCACAAGCAATACCCGTAGTGCCATCGCATTCGGCATGGTGCTGGACGTGAGCGGCAGCATGCGCGCCGAGATGCATTGTGGTTCCACGGTCAGCAACCGGCTGGAGCAGGCCATCATCCAGGCAAATAACTTTATCCAGCG
Organism: uncultured Alphaproteobacteria bacterium; assembly: GCA_964455525.1. Classification (GTDB taxonomy): domain Bacteria; phylum Bacteroidota; class Ignavibacteria; order OLB7; family OLB7; genus JAFDZV01. The sequence continues at coordinate 19,351 of CAYVWR010000017.1, read as the reverse complement.
GACGCTGCTGTATCTTCCCTCGATCAACCTACAGGATCAGCTTGCCATCTGTTCCTATTCCAGTTCCAACTCCGGTGAGACGCCCAAAATTGATTTCCCCTTTCCTCTTGCCCCGATCACTGATGCTAGCCGGACTGTTGCACAGGCAGGTATTGCCGGGCTGAAATCGAACGGCGGCACCCCTACCGGAGCCGCTGTCAAGCAGATGGTTGATATGCTGGCACAGAGCGACCTTCATAATCGGGTGATCGTGTTGCTGAGCGATGGTGATGCCGAGCCGCATGATAGAAGGTTTCATCCGCCGGCGTCGGTGGTCCAGCATGCGCAGGATAATGGTGTCAAGATCTTTACGATCGGTGTGGGGCTGGATGGCAATGGCACCGCAGCGATGTATCTGCGCGAGCTTGCCAACGGCACCGGCGGCGTTGCGTTTGATGCAAGCGATAACGATTGCCAGACGCTTCAGAATGCGTTCGAGGCCATCACCGATATCGTGAGCCGTGGAACGACATTTTTCGAGCCGTTTGCAGTCAAGGTGATCGCACCGAATATCGCTGCATCGCCAAGCCTGGTGTTCGATACCGTGCATGTGCATAAGAGCATCTGTAGCTCCATAACGCTTACCAATATCGGCGAGGGGGAGGCTATCGTTGATAGTGCGACGGTGACTGATGCCCTTGGCGGTGCCACCACCGAGTTCCACATCCCATCGGATGTACGCTTTCCAATACGGATTCCGGAAGGGGAACAGGTTGTTGTGCCGGTGTGCTTTACCCCTGACACGATCAGAATGCGTTACGGAAAGCTTAGCTTCCGATACAACAACTGCGGCCAGAAGCCAACCTCCACCGATCTTTCCGGCGCTGCGTATGCCGTGGCGAACCTCCGGGTTTCCGATCTGCGCATCGGCCTCCCGGGCGATATCGTCACCATGCCGATCTATGTCGATACCTCGTTGGCTGATTATGCTGTGGCAACCATCACCTATGAGGTGCGTTGGAACAATTCGATGCTCGATCTTCGCACGGTTCTGCCGGGAGCCGAGGGTCTTGCTGTGATCGTAGAACCGGTCGGGCCGGTGGCCGGTCGTGATGCCGTGGCACACATCACGGTAACCGGCGACGGGCTTCGGGGGAGCGGGGAACTGGTTGCGCTGGAGTTTCAGGTGCTTCGCGGCGATGCTCTTTTCAGCGATGTAACGCTTACCGAGGCGAGGTTCGAGGATGGCAACCCGAAGGTGATTCTGAGCAACGGCGGCATGGTCGCCTTCGATAGTACCTGTTTCCGGGAATCGAAGCCATTGTCGAATACAGGGGCCAGCAAGCTCTCCGTGGGTGATGCCAGCCCAACCCCTGCGCGCGGTCGCCAGGTGGTGATACCTGTTGCGGCCGATGGTGAAACTGCGATCTCGCTGGAGATTGTTGCTGCCGATGGGCGGGTTGCTCTTCCCCGCCAGACCTACCATATCGATGCCGGAACGGCTCGCATACAGGTCGATCTCTCTACCTTCCCTCCGGGCAGTTATTATGCTGTTCTGACCGGTGGTAGTGGCGAGACCTTCCTTCGCAAGATCCTTATCGCACGCTGATCGTGATATCCGTATATGACGAACCCAAGCCTTCTCGTACTATGAACCATACCCTCGGCAGATCAATCGAAGCCGGAGCATACCGTCCGTTCTGGCGGACCCTGGGCCTCTCCGCCCTTGTGCCTCTTCTTGTTGCATGGACTGCAATGCCGATGTCGTTGGCCGCACAGGGGGGAAGGGCAGGCGATCGTGTCTTATATCCCTACAAGGCACCCTGCCCCATCTATGTAGGGCTTGAGGGAGGATACGGGTGGTGGACCAATAGCGGGAACTTTGTGGTCGCCGATGGCGACCGTACCTGTGTTGCCTTTGGTGCAAGCAACGGCGAAGGGCGGACGTTTGGGGCCAAGGCGATGATCTATGCGACCCCCTGGTTTTTTGTCTCGCCACGTGTACGCCAGGAGATGCGTTCCGGCAAGGCCACCATTTCCCTTCCGGGGGAGCCTGTGCGCGATCGTTCCAATGCTATCGTAGAGCTTCGCCAGGAGGGGCGAGCCGATATCCAGATCGCCGCTCTTGCTCTTGAGGCAACCGCCGGGGTGGAGTTCTTCGGGGTGTATGTGTTTGGCGGCGCTTCGGTGAGCTTTATGGGCAAGGGAACCTACGACTACAGCGAACGGCTGATCGGCCCGGCAGGCATTGTCTTCGGCGATACCCGCACAAGCGAGCATACCCTTATCAGGAACCGCCCGTTCGATCGGTATGAGAGCAGCACATTCGATCTTCGTGGCGGTGGTGGTTATCTGCTCTCAATCGGCCGGTTTGTCATCAACCCGGAGGTGTTCTACAGTACACCTCTTACCTCAGCACTAAAAGCGCCCGAGGAGTTTAAGCAGACCGGAGTTGTTGCCACGCTTGGCATTATGTACAATCTCGGAGAGTGAGTTCTACGTTATGCGGCTATCAAACCTTCTTCCCCTTCTTCTTCTGCTCACCTCGGCCGATTTGCTTTTCGCCCAGCCACGCTCCACCCCTGATGAGCCGGTTGTCACGGTCCGAAACCTGGAGACTGTCAACTCGCCGGAAGATGAGTACTCGCCATATATCACGCCAAGTGGCACGTGGCTCTACGTTACCAGCTCGCGTGATGGCGCCTCCAGCATTTATCGGAGCAGGTATAGTGGCGATGCCTGGGGCGATCCTGAGCATATCCGCAGCCAGGAGGTCAATACGGTTCGTGACGATGGTGCATTCTCGGCACCTATTCCCATGCTGGCCGAGATATTCACGCTCGATGCCGATGCCATGCGACGGCTTGGCTTTCCCGGTTTTGGTTTGCTTACCAGTGCGGGCCGACCCGATGGTGTTGGCGATGCCGATCTTTATGTGGTCGATGTCTCGCTGGATGGAGTCGATCTGGATAATGTCCGCCCCTTGCATCTGATCAATACGGATGGCTGGGAGGCTCAGGGAGCGGTGGCTCCCGATGCCAGCTTTATCATCTTCAGCTCGGACAGGTCAGGGGGCAAGGGGGGGATGGATCTTTATATGGCCGTACGCAATGCCAGTGGCGAGTATGCCGAGGCTGTCAACCTGGGGCCCACGGTGAATACTTCTGGCAACGAGTTCGCCCCGTTTATCTCGCCTGATGGCTCTACCCTCTTTTTTGCCAGCACCGGCCATGCCGGATTTGGCGGATCGGACATCTTCATGAGCAAGCGGGAGAAGAATGGAGTATGGGGCGCGCCCATCAATCTGGGTGATAAGATCAACACCGCTGCCAATGAGCTTTTCTTTTTCGGCGTTGGCCGGGAACGTTGCCTCTTTGTAAGCGACAGACCCGGCGGCAAGGGGGGGCTTGATATCTACGAAATCCGACCCAATATCTTTAACCAGGACTATGCAACCGTAGAGATAAAGGTTCTGGATACCACAACCGGAAAACCTGTCCAGGGCAGAGTGCGTGTGGTGGAGCCAACGCTCGATCGCACTGTGACCGAGGTGGTGATGACGGAGCAAGGGGCCGAGGCAACCCTGTTTCCTGCTCTTTCCTATCGTCTTGAATTCTCACTCGATGGTTTTCCGGCCGTTAGCCGATCGCTATCAGGACTGGCGCCGAATGGGCATACCACAGTTACCATCAAGGTTGGCAGCGTTCCGCCGCAGCCTGAATTTGTGCTTGATGCAGGCAATCTCGATCTCCCCTGGTTTGTCAGCGGTTACTATCGGATCAATACCCCGGCGCTGCTTGCCGATCTGCGGCAGCGGCAGGAACAGGGTGATCTGAAACATCAGAAGTATATAGCGAACGTTGCAAAGGATGCGGAGTTATTCTCCGAGTATACAGCACAGGCCGAACGGGTGCAGAAGATTATCAGTGCATTCTACCGCCGTGCCGTGGAGGAGTATTTTCCAGGGTATCTGCAAGGAAGAAAGGAGCATGAGTATCTGGAGATTACCGTCTATGGCTTTGCCGATCCCAGGGGCGTAACCGGTCGGTATAGTGAGATGCCGGTCACGTTCTACGATATGGGCGGCAATCAGGTGGAGATGAAATCCGGTGAGAAGTTGACCAATTTCAAGCTCGGGGGCTTGCGCGCCTATTACGCCGTGCAGTATTTCGACCGTCTGTTTCGTCAGGCGGCTGCCGATGGGTACCCCGAGTATAGCACTCTGGCCGATCGTGGGCTGATTCGCTGGCGTGCCGTGAGCGGTGATGTTGATACCTCCGATAACGCCGATCTCTCGCAGTTGCGCCGGGTACAGATCGATTTCCGGCGTGTAGATCCTGACAAGCCCGATCTCCGCTGATATCTCCGGTAGCCTATTGGCTACCGCAGGGCTGAAATACGCGAGGCGGCCCATATGGGCCGCCTCGTTGCTTCCGCTGCTATCGTGCCGATCAGAAGTTTTCCGGGTTCAGCGGGAGAAGCTCCTCGCGAACAAAGTGTCGGCCCTTTCGGATCAGCTCGCCATCCAGGTAGACGTCGGCGCCGATGCAGACCAGATCCCAGTGGACGGCACTGTTGTTGCCATTCGGGGCTATATCATAACATTTGCCGAGCGTCAGGTGATTCGATCCCCAGATCTTTTCATCGAACAGGATATCGTACATCGGCTGATCGATATACGGGTTGGTGCCGAATGAAAACTCGCCGAAGCGGCGAGCCCCCTCATCGGTGGAAAGGATCTCCTCCAACCCCGCATTGTTGCTGGAGTCGAAATCGGTTACCACCCCATCCTTGACCACCAGCTTTACATACTCGAAGGGCTTTCCGTCGTAGACCGAAGGGGCATAGCTGATGGTGCCGTTGACCGATTCCAGAAGAGGTGCGGAGAATATCTCACCATCCGGGATGTTTACATCCCCTGCACATGGAATCCAGTTCTGTCCCTCGATCGAGAACGAGATATCGGTTCCGTTCCCTACCATCTTCAGTTCCTTGCTCCGTGCCAGCAGCTCGTGCAGTGGCTTCATCCGCTCGTTGAGCATCGCGTAATCGAGCAGGCATGCCTTGTAGTAGAAGTCGGCAAAGGTGGCCGTTGGCATCTTGGCGTTCATGGCAAACGCCGGCGACGGATAACGCATGACGCACCAGCGAGTGTTGTTGACCCGCTCCTCCATATGGACCGGAAGAAGGTATTCCTCGGAGAACGCCTTGTTCTGTTCACGGCCAACGCCGCTCATCTCATAGATGTTCTCGCTTGCACGGATGCCAACATATACGTCCATCTCCTTCATCAGCGGCAGCCCGCTTTTGTCGCGCATTCGGGCCCATAGCTCGCGGTTTCCCCTCTCACGGATGATCCGCTCGGTCTCGCTGTCGCGGATGACGATAAAGGGGACGGCTTCGGCATCGATAATGGCGCGTGCCATCTCCTGCGCCAGATGAAGTCCATTGATGCCTGTAAGCTCGATCATCACATTTTCCCCCGCCTTTGTGGAGGTGGAGTACTGAATGATCTTGTCGGCCAAAGCTTTGTTGCGTGGATCGTACATGTGGATGTAATCGGATGAGTTCCAGTCGATAGGATAGGCTTCCGTTCTTCTCCGTCCGCCCTATCTATGCGTACGAGGTCGTGCGTTTCTCTGGCGTGGGCCTGTCCGTTTCTCCGTCGGATTGCTCAAGGAGTGCCTCACGGCGCAGCAGGCGGTCGATCGAGAAGTAGGAGCGGGGGAAATATATGAGAAATACTGCCGCTGCCAGGAGTCCCAGATCTTCAACAACCTTTTTCCACCCCACCGGCTGAGGATTGCCGGCAAAGCAGCCGCAGTCGATATCCAGGCCGCGGGCCATTGCCGAGAGGATGGCGATCAGGAAGATGACCAGCATCGCCGAGCTTACCAGGCCGCTTCCGCGAATGGCCACGCCGGCGAATAGCAGAATACCAACCACGATCTCGGTCCAGACAAACAGGAGAGCCACGATATTTGCGAGCTCCTCCGGCAGGATCTGATAGGCGGCGATCGACTTGCCAAAGGTTTTCAGTGCGCCGAGCTTCTCTGCGCCCGCCACCAGAAAGACGATGCCCAGAAGCATCCGTGCTGCCAGCGATGTGAGCCGTATGGCAGGATGTGTTCCAAGGTTGGATTGCATATCGTTCAACGGAATTTATCGTTATCAGTTGTTTGTATCACGGAAGCAGCCGGCATAACGGCGGCGGCCAGTGCCCGGATGGTCGTGCATGGGAGCATCTGCCGGAAGCCTTGTCCGGCTCACTGGCCGGTTGCGATCGGATACTTCTTGTCGGTCCAGGCCTTGATGCCCCCCATATAGACCACGACGGTCTTGAACCCGAGCGCTTTCAGGTTCTTGGCAAGATCATGGCTAAGCTCGCACTCATCGCCCCCTCCGCAATAGGTTACAATAATCTGCTCGCGTGGGATCTGCACAAGCTCCGGGATCTGGGTCTGCCATTGCTCGGCATAGACGTTTTTTGCCCCCCTGATATGCCCTTCGCGGAAATGATCTTCCGGGCGTGCGTCGATGAAGAGTGCCTTCTTGGAGTCGAAGAGGCGTTTGGCTACGTCGGTCTCGATTTCCGAGGCGGTGGCGAGACGCTCGAACAAAGCTGCATCGCCTGCGTTGCGGATGCTATCGGCTCTGGCTGCGGCTTCCGCCTTTGCCAGCTTGATGGAGTCGCTCTGCACCCTGGCAAGGCTATCGAGTTGTTGGCGGGAAAGCCCTGGTTGGGCTGCCGTATCAGCCGCTATGGGTATAGTATCGAGCGGCGCTGAAATCACCGATGTATCGGCGGTAGGGACCTCCAGGGTATCGGTACCGTCCGATAGTGATAATGGGTCGGATCGGTCGCTCTTGAGTGGTTCGCGAATCCAGGGGATACTGGTCGCCGCAAAAACATTATAGGTGATGGCGATCACGAAAGAGACGATGATGATCGCCCGTGCCTCTTGAAACGCCTTTGTAAAAGGGCCTGGTGTCTGCTTGGTATCAGGAGTTTGGGTCATGGTTACCTCTAACTGGTCGGGTTCGGTCAATCTACGGAGCAAATAATGAAGAACAAACGTATTCTATTGTCGGGCAGGTGTGATTTCTTCACCCCGTTATACGTCTATGGTAAAGCGGGCATCTACTCGGTAGCAGTGCCGGGAATCTTTGCCCAGAGCTGGCTAACCAAACGGGGCGGTAATCCGTTTCCTCACGTGGAAATCAGCTTGAGCGGCAGGGGTTCACTGGAATGCTGCAACGATATGGCATCAGTATTGGCTGGAGTGTTGTGAATCCTTTGAGAAGATGTATCTTTAAGTTAATTCTCAGGTGCTTCCATTCTCCTGCAAGTATTCGCGATGGCATCCCGGGCATCAGAGTATCAAGTCCCTCTCTCCGATGAGGAGTTGATCCAACGCTTCCAGCGAGGCGAGGAAGAGGCCTTTACAATGTTGGTACGGAGATTCAAGGATCCGCTGACAAACTATGTCTACCGATTCCTTGGCGAGATCGACCGTGCCAATGATGTTGTGCAGGAAACTTTCCTTCGTCTGTACCATTATCGCCATTCGTATTCGCGTGAGGCGAAGTTCGCCACGTGGCTCTACAAGGTTGCGTCGAACCTCACCAAAACCGAATTACGGAGGGAGTATCTTCTGCGTCGCTATGTGGTGCAGGGGATATCAACCACGGATAACGATGATGAGTGGCAGAGCTGGGACGTGCTCGATACGGATATGCCCCCGGACACCCAGGTCGATGCCTCAATGAAGATGAGGCTTGTTCAGCAGGCTCTTATGCAGATATCTCCGGTGTACCGCGAAGTGGTCATTCTACGGGATATCCAGCAGATGAGCTACGAAGAGATCACTGAAATTACCGGTCTGGGTCTGGGAACCGTCAAATCTCGAATCAATCGTGGGCGCGCACAGCTTCAGAAACTGCTGCGTGGTATCTACCAAGAAGATGGAGAGCTTTCGCATCCATGAGAATCTTTCGTAAGAATCGAATCAGCGACGAGCAGGTAAAGGAGATCCTGCGGTCACTCCCCTCTGTGCAGGCTCCTACCGATTTCGAGGATCGGGTCGGTCGTGCCATTGAGGCGCAGAGGCTAGAAGTGCCTCATATCCTGGGATCTCTTCCACGTGTTCCGGCTCCTGATGACTTCGATGCGAAGCTCATGCGAGCGATTCAGGAACGTCGCCGTCCTACCCTCACCCCCGTCTCCGGTGCAGTGTCGCAGGTAGGATGGCTTAATAGCGTTGCCGGGTGGGTTGGTGGCGCATTGATGATTATGTCGCTCGCCTTCTTTGTGGATCGTTCCGGCGTGATGAGCCAGGATGTTGCCATGCCACCGGCTCAGGTGCCTCTTGTTATTGCTCAGCCGACCGCGACGCAAAAAACCGTTCCGGCCCCGGTTGCCGTCCCCGTTGTCCCTCCGATCTCCATTGTTCCTTCGGGGCAGCCCGTCAGCCGCATGCTGCCGATGAGGGGCGTGCAGGATGATCTTGCTACCCCGGCGGTGACGATGCCGAAGGTTGAGGAGATTCCAGATCGGATGCTGAAAGCGGAGCCGCTGCTACAGATCGAGGAGCAGATGCAGGTTGGCCGTCCTGCCCATCACCCGGTGCCATCGGTTGCGGAGGAGACGGAGCGACCCGCTGCTAATACGTCGGTTGCCGGTACACCGCTTCACACAGGCAATGGTGAAAATGCCACGGGCACGACAGAGAAGATCGTGCCAACCGACTCGGTGCAGGGCATTGTTGATACCGGTGGCGAACGCGATGCCGCCGACACAAAAAATCCATAAGGCCAGTTCTCCGGGCAGATGCCTGGCGACCGAGACCATAGAGTATAGGATAGCAGAGCGCAGGATGATCAGGTCATGCTGCGCTCTGCTCGTTTTACAGAGTCCCCGGTCTCAGTGGTCTCGGTTCTATTGATCGCCCTGGTATCGAGCCGCTGCCATAGATGCTTGTCCGTATGCCGATCTTCCCTTATGGATAGTAGCGAATGCCGATCGAGCTGTCCCAGCCAAGCCCGGTGGTTGGTATCAGGCCGATGATCGGCGCCAGCTCGGCATACATCTCTACTGGTGCGGTAAATGGCATAAAGTTCACGCCTGCCGAGACGCGTGCGCCGATCGCTACTGCGTTCTCATTTGCGTAGTAGTACCATTCGCCTCCACGCCCTCGGTAGAGCACCCCTCCTCCGCGCCCGAACCCGATGGCCCCGCCGAGGCCAAAGTACATCCCTGCCTTCGATGAGTTGAACACATTGGCCGCCCAAAGATAGTCGCCGTGGATGCGGATACGCCCGAACCAGGATGCGCCAAGCCCTGCATCCCAGTAGTGATTCCCCCCAAGCGCTCCCTTCAGCGTCAGCCCTGTCGGTTCGCCGAACATAATGCCGAATCCGAAATTCTTCGGTTGGGGTTGTGCCTGCGATGGCCGGGGAAGGAGTAAAACAAGTGCGGCGGCTGCCGCGAGAAGTACTGTTCGTATTCTCATGAATGCAGATCTGTTGAGTGACCGGAACTGTGATAAGGAGCCACTGGCCCCCGATTTTGTAGTGCAACGTAGTCGAGTGCACGAACGATAGCGAGGCTTTCCCCTGCCGGGATTGCACAGTACTGGTTATTACGCGATCGTGGCCGCGATGATAGAGCATATTGCCGAGACATCCACGATATCATCGGCCGAGCAACCGCGCGAAAGATCGAACATCGGACGGGCCAGACCCTGTACAAGAGGACCGATTGCAAGGGCACCCGCCATCCGTTGCGCCATCTTGTATCCGATATTGCCCGCGTCCAGATTGGGGAAGATGAGCACATTTGCCATCCCCTCTACCGGCGAGCCAGGAGCCTTTCGTCTGGCGATCTCCGGCACGATGGCCGCGTCGAACTGTAACTCCCCGTCGATGAGAAGCCCCGTGGGAGCCTTCTGCCGCGCCAGGTCGTACGCAATGCGGACCTTTGCCACATCAGGATGCTGGGCGCTCCCCTTTGTGCTGAAGGAGAGGAATGCTACGCGGGGTTCCTGCCGTACCAGAAGGCGATAGCTCTCGGCCGTGCTTAGGGCGATGTCGGCAAGTTGCTCGGATGTTGGATTTGGCAGCACCGCGCCATCGGCAAATGCATAGATGCGATCGGGAAAGACGATCAGAAAGAAGGATGAGACCGTGGAGATGCCGGGAGCCAGGCCAATAGTCTGAATCGCAGCGCGAAGCACATCGCCTGTGGTTGCAAGTGAACCGGCAACACAGCCGTGGCAGGCCCCGAGGCGAACGGCCATGGCCGCCGTATAGAGCGGGTTGCGCATCAGCGCCCGTGCTCCATCCAGGTCCAGCCCCTTGGCACTGCGAAGGCGATACAGTTCTGACGCATAGGCATCCAGAGTGGGGCCGGCCGGATCGACTATTTCAATGCCCTGAATGTCGATGCCCGCTTGTGCTGCTAGCTGCTGTAGTGCCCCCGGCTCCCCTACCAGCACCGGATGTGCTATCGCGGAATCGACCAACGTTCTGGCCGCATGCAACGTCCGCTCGTCAAGTGCGTCCGGTAAAGCTATGCGTTGCGGCAACTGCGCGGCAGCACGACGAAACTGGAGAAGAATCTCCGGGTAATCGGCGATAGACGATATCATAAGAGGTAGTCGGTTCGTATATGCAAAAGGCAACTGTATACCATGAGCACCCCATCCTGGCCCAATGCATCATGCGAAGGCGCAATGCTTCGCAAGGCCGGGTTTCTGTATGATATAAGTTCCAGGGCCGTGCACGCATATAATTGCCATGCGAAATTCAAAGCCATTCCTGAAAACAAGCGGAGCAAGTTACGATGGGCGTTGGTAGGAGCGTTGTTATACTTCATATCCTGATGGCGGTTGCGGGCGTGTTGTCCGGGGCAGGAGCCGTATATGCGCAGGGACCTGCATCCATCCGGCAGGTGGAGCAGGAACGCTACGATGCCTACGGGTTCGAGCGCGAGGAGCAGTGGGATAGCCTGTTTGGCCGTATGCCTCGTGCTGGCCTTTCCATGAAACATCGGTCCACCGATAACTTCCTGCTGAAGCAGCCATCGGCCGGTTGTCCTCTGGATCGGATCGTATTCGGCTGGAGTCCGTACTGGATGGGAACATCCTATACTACTTACGATTACTCTCTCCTCTCCGATGTCTGCTACTTCTCCTACGAGGTCGATCCGGCCACCGGTGGCTATCGCGATATCCATAACTGGAAGACAACAGGCCTGGTGCCTCTTGCAAAGGCCAACGGTACAAGAGTGCATCTCTGTGTTACCCTCTTTAGCGACCATGCCCTATTGCTTGAGAATCCCGGTCGTCGCCGTACGTTGATCGATAGTCTTGTGGCGCTTGTACGGCTGCGTGATGGCAATGGTGTGAACATCGACTTCGAGTCGGTGCCAGGCGCCCAGCGGGCAAACCTGACAGGCTTTATGGCCGAGCTTGCCAATCGCTTCCATACGGAGATTCCGGGATCGCTTATCTCGATTGCGCTTCCGGCTGTTGATTGGAGCAATGCGTTCGATGTGGCCGCTATGGTCCCGTATGTTGATCTGTTCATCATCATGGGATATGATTATTATTGGCGAAGCTCTAGCGTGGCGGGGCCGGTTGCGCCAAAGAACAATGGGTCGCTCTGGAGCCCCTATGATGCTGGCCGCTCGATCCTTCGTTACCTGGAACGGGGGATTCCAGAGGGGAAACTTTCTCTTGGAGTTCCCTATTACGGATATGACTGGCCGACGGCTGATAGCACGCTTGGGTCGGCGACAACCGGGCCGGGAGTGGCCGTGCGCTACAAATCGGCGCAGGACCAGGCTGCACGATATGGCCGCCGTTGGGATACCCACTCGTCAAGCCCATATTATATCTATCGTGCCGATGGAATCTGGCATCAGACCTGGTACGAAGATGCGGAGAGCCTGGGGTTGAAATACGATCTGGTGCTCTCGCGGAATCTTGCCGGGATCGGCATCTGGGCGCTTGGCTATGAGGATGATCGCCGTGAGCCATGGGATGTTATCGCCAGCAGATATACAGCGTGCGCTTTTCCCTGCACCGGCACCATAACCGATATGGGGGGGCCGAACGGGAATTACTTCGATAATGACTCCTATACGTTTACAATAGCGCCGCTCCATGCATCTTCTGTAGCGCTTTCGTTTTATAGCTTCAACATCGCGGACGATCGGCTCCGAATCTACGATGGGCGGGATACGACCGCTCCGCTGATTGGAACCTATAGCGGAACCCAAAGCCCAGGGATCGTTACAGCGAAGAGCGGTGCCATGACGCTGAAATTTGTTTCCAATGGAAGCACCACCTCGTGGGGTTGGATTGCTACGTGGAGCTGTGCAACACAGCCGCAGAGTGCTCCCGTCGAGTCGGAGGCAGTGCCCACGGGCATCGACATTCATGTCCGGCCAAACCCGCATCGCGGTGATGTGACCATCGGATACGAGCTTGAGCGTGCCTCACGTGTCGATATCACCATCGTTGATATGCTCGGGAAGCTGGTGGCGCAACGGTCGTTCGATCGCCAGGCGGCGGGAGTACAGGAGATTACGTTCGGGGCGGCGGAACTGCAAGGCTCCTCCGATGCATGTATCGTTCGTGTTGCAATGAATGGTGCAACGAAGACCGGCATGATTGTGCGCGTGCGGTAATGGTTCAGGCGTTTGTTCCTGTTTCACTATGATGTGAAAAATGTAGGATCAAAGCGTTTCGTTTATCTCGCTTCCATAGTGCGCTGGAAGTTTGTATGTGAAATAGAAGGGTGATAGACAAGCCTTGATTATATATCCTTGAAGCCGCAATGATGCGCTCAAACGGTGGTGATGGGGGGCTGCCATATCCCAGAATTGGGCAATCCCCGCTCGATGTGCCAGTATAGTTTCATACTGCATGCGCACAATGAAAGACTATTGAATGTCGGCCCTGATTATAGGCGATCCGGCTGCTTCGGTAGAGATGCATTCTGCAATATCATGAGCACAGTACGAAAAATTCCTGATGATTTCCATTTCAGGGTCTATGAGGTGGTCATGCGAATACCCGTAGGGTATGTGACCACCTATGGTGCTATCGCACAATATCTGGGGTTTGCCAGGTGCGCTCGTATGGTTGGGGCCGCATTAATGGCTGTGACCGATGAGATGGGGCTTCCATGCCATCGCGTTGTGAACAGCAAAGGCGAGTTGAGCGGGAGATATCATTTTTCATCACCGACGTTGATGCGCACGTTGCTTGAGAAAGAAAAGGTGGAATTCAATGGCGAAGCGGTGATGCTGAAAAAACATTTCTGGTATCCTGCCGATTCTTAAGCCTGTATGCCCCTTTTCTGTGATGCTAGGGGTATCTGTGGGCTGGTGGATAGGGCACAATATTAAAACGCCCCGATGGTTCTTGCGAACCATCGAGACGTGCTATACACAGAACCGACCATGCAGAGTTCCATGTAGAACTACCTCTACACGACTCTAGCAGTTGATCCTAGAAGAAGAACTCAACACCGACGGCGGCACCCTGAAGACCAAACTGGGTGCTCGACGGGGACGGCGAAAGCTTTGCATCGACAAGGTTCACGTGACCGTAGATGCCGACATTCTGGTCGAAAAAATGCTCGGCGCCAAGAGCAAGGTACAGCCGGATCTGCGGATCGGGAAGGTTAACCTCGGTGGTCGAGCCAAGGGTAACGCTACCAGTGTTGGGCTGGACAACGCCAAGGGCGGCATAAGCGTACGGCTTGATCACATTGCCCGAGAAGATAAACTTTGCGTACGGGCCAAAATCATAGTACGTCTCCGAGCGAGCCGAGTCCTTATAGAAATCGAGTGCCAGATTCAGACCGAGGTGAAATGCCGGTCCGAGTGCGTACTGGATATGGCCTCCACGGTTATTAAAGCCGATGCCAAACTGCTGGTCAGGGCTGAAATATGAGCGATTCTTGTCGACTGTCATCTGAGCTGAGGCTGTTGAAGCGGCGCCTAAACCGATTGCTATCGTCGCAGCAATCGCGATTAACTTTGTGAAACGCATGGTCGTAACTCCAATTGATATTTGGGACAAACAAATTTTCTCTCATCATTAATGGTGCATCTACCTTCGTGCCGTACCCTCTCGATCTCTCCCTCGAATGCATATTGAAGGGACGCTACCATGACAAAGAGCTGTGGTAGTGCTTAGATCAAACAGCGTGCCATTCACCGATATTGTACCGGATCGATATTTATTTCGTAGTGCGATGGTGTTTATCGACGTACAGGCTCCTTTCTTCGCACTTCGTGACGATGGTACTCCCGGCATGCGTGGTATTTTTATCTTTTCCTGGAATCGCATATCTCAAGAGCAGCAGTGGTACATGTTGCTCACGCACTAAATCCCGACACGTCTTATGCCACGTTCTCTGATAACCGGTGGCGCCGGCTTCCTTGGTTCCCATCTCTGTGATCGTCTGATTGCGGAGGGACATGAGGTTATCTGTATGGATAATCTTATTACAGGCTCAACCGATAACGTTGGGCACCTCTTCGGTAATCCTCGATTTCAGTTCATTCAGCACGATGTGAGCAACTACATCTATGTTGAAGGGAGACTTGATTATATCCTCCATTTTGCAAGTCCCGCCTCTCCAATCGATTACCTGAAGCTTCCGATTCAAACGCTGAAGGTGGGATCGCTCGGGACACATAAGGCGCTCGGTCTTGCCAAATCGAAGGGTGCCCGGTTTCTGCTTGCCTCTACCTCGGAGGTGTATGGCGATCCGCAGATCCATCCCCAGCATGAGGAGTATTGGGGGAATGTGAATCCGATCGGGATGCGTGGCGTGTACGATGAGGCGAAAAGATTTGCCGAGGCGCTGACGATGGCCTATCATCGCTATCATGCTGTCGAGACCCGCATCGTCCGCATCTTCAATACCTATGGGCCTCGTATGAGGATCAACGATGGTCGCGCTATTCCTTCTTTTATGTCGCAGGCGCTCAGGGGCGAGCCGATCACCGTGTTCGGTAGCGGCCAGCAGACTCGCTCTGTCTGCTATGTCTCCGATCTGGTTGATGGTATCTATCGCCTGCTGATGTCCGATGAAGTGGAACCGGTGAACATTGGCAACCCGGATGAGCTTACCATGCTTGAGCTGGCACTGGAGATCAAGACACTTACCAATGGCAGGAGCGATATCGTGTTCGAGCCGCTTCCGGCTGATGATCCCCAGGTGCGGCGTCCTGATATCACGCGCGCACGCACGCTGCTCGGCTGGGAGCCACATATTGGCCGTGGTGAGGGCCTTCAGCGTACCTACGATTATTTCCTGACCAGAATGGGATTGGCCCCCGGGGGCGATCGTGCAGGGGTGAGCGAGAACCCGGCGATTGCAAAGGGATAAGTCTGGCCCGGCTGATGATGCCTTCAAGAACGAAGGGCGAACCTGATCGGCTCGCCCTTCGTTTTTTGATATCGCTATGGTACTGCCAGCGCTGTGCGACCGATGGTGTACGGATGATACATACCCGCTTGGCTCAGAATGCGTTCTCTGGAGGGAGCAGATCAGCGGCATAACGTCCCTTCCTGGGGGCTGCCCCGATCGTCGTATCTGCTATTCGCTCTTTGCCTTTGGCCGTATGATACCCCAGCCGAGTATGCCGAAGAGCGCAAACACCGCGTTGAGGCATCCATGGGTCAGCGCCATCTGCGGGATGGTGATGAACGATTGCTGTGTGAAGCTGCCGATGGCATACATGCAGGCAAAGAGCATTGCCGCTACCGATGCAAGCGCTGCAATGCCGAGGAAGATTCTGGCGCGAGGAGGAGCGATCGATGGCAGTACGGCAACCATAAGCACGCCAGCGTGGGCGGTGAGGCAGATGGCCAGCACCGTTGCCGCAACAACCTCCATGGCAGAAGAGAGAGTAATGCCGAGCGCAACCAATGGAGGGCCGGTGATGACCCCCGTTGCCGCAGCCCTGTAGATGATGCCGGTACGTCCCTCGCGCGATTTCAGCAGCCGTCCGGTCATGCCGACAATAACAGGGGCGATAAATCCGGCGTAGTGGAAATGCACGGCTGTAAGGATGGCTATGACGCCGCCAAAGCCGAGCGGCGCGATGCCGACACGTGTGGCCAGAAGCCAGGCCGCGCCTACCGGCAGATACAGAAGTGCCGAGTCGATGCAGAACTCCTCGATCAGCAGCTTCCGGCGCCGGAGCACCCTGGCGATGCCGAACAACGCCATCAGGCCTGCAACACCAAACCATACGCTGGCGAACATTCCTCCCCAGAACCCGACCGGCACAAGAAAGGATGCTGCTGCCATCACTGATCCAAACGGCTGCATGAAGCGGGCCAGCCGGAAAACCGCCGCGTTGCCGCCGGTTTCATCCGGGGTTGAGGTAAGGTCGAAACCGAGCGGAACAAAGACAAGGATTGCCAGCAGAAGAAGCAGCTCGATAAGGCCAAGGCTTTCGTTGCCAGCAAGTCGGCCCACCAGCAGCGCCAGCCAGATCCCTGCGCCGAGTATGGCGCTCAGGGTGGCATAGCCGCTTCGATTCAAAGCCGGGTTGATCGTCGTCATAAGGACAGGGTTGGTTGATCCGCGATGTTGTATGCTGCAAGGTAGCCAGTCTGGTGGAAATAGCTGTTGACGGGTTGTTTCCGGCGGCTGCGCGCAGCATGCATGGTGGGGTGGGCATGGATGGCACAATAGGCAGATCAATGAGGATATATCCGTCTGCCGGGGCATAATAACAACGGGGACGGGGGCTTAACACCCCGTCCCCGTTTGTTCTGTTGTTCGATCAGGATCGCAGGATCGGCCGATGCTTACTGCTTCACCACCTTCCTTCTCCAGCTATTCGATCCGGCACGAACTTCGATGACATAGGCGCCCGAGGGGAGCCTTGTCGCGTCGATATCACGGCGGTAGGCGCCGCTGGTCGGAGGCTCCTCGATCCGCACCACCTCGTTGCCGCTCATGTCGATCATCACGATCCGCAGCGGAACCGTGCGGCTCAGGTCAAACTCGATCGTGAAGCGGCCGGTGCTGGGGTTCGGATGCAGCCGTACGCCACGCTCACCGGTAACCGGGAACCCGGAGTTGGCCGCCAGTATCAACGGCATCGGCTCGGACACAGCCATGCAGCCGTTGCTATCGAGTACGGTTACCCTGTAGACTCCCTCGGACACCGCGACGTAGGTGATGCCAACCGCTCCGGCGATCGGCTTGCCGTCAAGCTCCCATTGTACGATTCCGTTGATGCCGTTGTAGAAGAGCGAGTCGGAGTTCGGCATCCTTGCAATGGTCGGTGCCGCCGGCGTTGCATGTACCGTTACCACTATCGATTCCGATGTTCCGCTCTGGCCGGTGGCATCGGTTGTGGTTACCGTATAGCTTCCCGATTCCTTTACCGTGATCGATCGTGTTGTTGCCCCGTTCGACCAACGGTAACTGGCATATCCATCGGCTGCGGTCAGTACCACGCTCTCCCCTTGGCAGAACATGGTGGCCCCTTCGGCCGCAACCGTTGGCTGCGTTCTGGGAATGATCTTTACGACCACATTCTGCGATGTCCCGCTGCATCCGTTGGTGCTGATCACCGTGACACTGTAGGTGCCCGCCTCGGAGACGGTGATCTCCCGCGTTGTGGCTCCGTTCGACCAGCTATAGCTAACGTAACCCTCTGGTGCGCGGAGCGTCACGCTCTGATCGGCATAGAAGGAGGTCGGTCCATTGGCGATGATCGTCGGCTGCGGTTTTGGGTTGGTGCGTACCACGATCGGTTCCGATATGCTGCTGCAACCGCTCTCGTTTGTCACGGTCACCGAGTAGCTTCCGGCGTTTACCACGTTGATCTCACGGCTGGTATGGCCGCTCGACCACTGATAGCTGGCATAGCCCTCCGGTGCGCGCAGCGTAACGCTTTCCCCAAGGCAGAGCGTTGTCTCCCCTTCGATGCTCACCGAGGCGTGTGGCGTTGTGCCCACGCGCACCACGATCGGGTCCGATGAAGCAGTGCACCCGGCGACATCGGTAACCGTGACGGTGAAGGTGCCTGCTGCTGTCACCGTGATCGATCGCGTTGTCTCCCCGTTCGACCAGAGATAGCCGCTAAAACCGGCCGGTGCGCTCAGGGTGGTGTTCTCTCCATCGCAGATGGCCGGGCGCCCGGACACGGCGATGCGTGCTGGCATGTTGCAGATTCGGAACCGGGGGCTTTCGCCGAAGAGAGCGAGATCCTCCTGATCGGCGATTCGCACGATCACATAGGAGGATGGGATGTCTGGAATCGTCCAGGTGAAGCTGCCAGTGTTTGGCGTCTGCGGCACGATCTGGGCCCAGGTCTCTCCATTATCTGTTGAGTAGGTAAGCACCACGTTCTCGATGCAGCCAACAGAGGTCCAGGTCAGGTTCTTGGTTGATCCGCTCGTGACCGTCTCGTTTGCAGTGATGCCGCCCAGGGACAAGGTCTTTGGCACACTCGGGCGAGCGCTCGCCAGATCGGACATCGAGGATTCAAGCGCGCCGATCAAGGTCTTGATGCCGTAGAAATACTTGGTACAGTTGACCACATCCTTGTCGACATAGCTCTTTTGCAGGCCGTCCACTGTCGCGATCCGTGTAAGATTGTTCTCGCTGGTGCCGCGATAGATCGCATAGCCGGTAACGCCTGGCGAGACCGACGCTGTCCATGCAAGGTCAACCTGACGATCGGATGGTGTGGCTGTAAGATCGGTGACCGGTGCCGTGCCGAGCATCATAAATGCTCCGCTCATTGCCTGTCCGAAGAGGGCCGGATTATCCGCATCGCTTATGCGGATCACTGCCTTCGCTACATGCGTTAGCGGAAGCGTCCAGTTATAGGTGCCATTGTTCGGCGTCGAGCCGATGATCGTGTTCCAGGTTGCCCCGAAATTTGTCGAATATTCGATCTTCACGTTTTTAGCATCGAATGCCGTCCAGGTAATGGCATTGCGCGAACCGGTATTCCAGACATTCCCCTCGCGTGGAGCGTTTACACGGAAAATGCCAAGGCGGCTAACAAATCCTTCGTTGCCGCCAAGCCCCATCAGGCTCTCCGGTCCGAAGACGCTCAATGCTCCTCCCAGCGTATAGGAGAATTTTCCGCCCACAACGCCGTGCGAGCCGTTGCTGCTTATGGCAATGCTGCGTGCTTCCTCCCCGTTTGCTCCGCCGCCACGCCGGATCCACTGAAGCCCGCCACTCTCGGAGAACTTCGCTACGAGGGCATCACTGCCGCCAAGGCTTGTCAGATTCTGATTGGCCACGCTGAAAGTACCGAGGAAGTAACCAGTGAGATAGATGTTGCCAGGTGCATCGATGGCCATGC
>CAYVWR010000016.1:0-40190 GCA_964455525.1 uncultured Alphaproteobacteria bacterium | reverse complement strand
GTACTATACTGGTAACGGTATGGGAGAGTAGGTCGCCGCCAAGATTTATAGAGAAGGAAGCCCATCAGCCGATGCTGATGGGCTTCCTTTGTTTTGTAGCCTTTTGGTTCTACACCATCCATATAATCTGGCGTTGGTTCAGATCTATTTCACCCCATCCGTATTTGCTATTATCGGCATATGGCATGGCAGCACCGAATAGGGGAAGTCATTGGCTGCAAATCCCTGTCGTAACACATGCCGGATTTTCTTGGAACGCCTTGCACGATGGGAAAAAAGGGGTGGAGCAGGTATCTTCCATCCTGATAGGCGCTCGTTGTGTTATTTCTGCTCGTCCCGGCTGGCCTGGCGCCTGTACCAGATGGCATAGAGCACAAAAAACGGCAGCCAGATCAGGTCGTTAAAGACATTGACCCATAAGGTACGAGCGGGGATATCGCCGAGAACTACATGATAGACCCAGCCGATCGGGCCAAGTGTCTTGCCGAGAAAGCCTATCACTACAAGTTGGGGGTATCGGCGCAGATCGTTTGCTACCACCCAGTATCCATACCCATACACCCCCACAAACATTCCGATGCCGCTCATCAGGAAGGGATAATTGATTCTGGGAATCTCTGCCAGATCGAAGAGAAGGTTGGGGGCTAAGATGATGAGGACTCCCCAGATCACGTTGTAGACCGCCGCAATTCTGAAGACCACGCGAAGCAGACGTTCATGGCTCATAGACTGGCTCTTTTTCTTCCGATACCATTGCAAGCTTGCCCCGATCCTGCTGCTGTTGCACGAGGTGCTGCCCGCTGTTCTCTGATAGATGCTCCGCTCGGCAGCATATCATACTGTCTTTCACGGTGATCGGTCCGGGGGCTGGTGGGGACGCTGATGCTCAGCAGGTGCGCGTGACCCGCATCTCCTCGCTGTCTCACAAATCAGGTAAGTATTTGCTAGTATAATATCGGTACGCTGTATTGGCGGGCTGGCCCTGACCATAGACATCGCGGAACGTTGGGTTCTACCATCATTGCAAGATACGCGGGGTGGTCGTTCTGGCAACGATGTTCTCTTGTACATCTGCTTGTCGTGCGAAATGCAACGGGCATTGTCCTTACCTTCTGCTGTTCCCGAGGAAGCCCAATCCGCGTATCGCGCAGCCGAATCTGTGCCCGAGGCGGACGATCGAGCATAACCTCGCCAAGACCATCAGCCACCCATACACTCGAAGCCCGAACGAACTTCCCCAAACTCCGTAGTTTTGCGACCCTGTTACTTTTCGCAGAAGTGATGCCGTATACGACAGACGTAACCGATTCCGACCGGCAGGCCATCGGTTCCATTCTCCCCGGCCATCGCCGAGGCGACCAGTCTACGGTAGACATTGAACGCATCATGCCGTGTACGGCGTTTGGGCACTCTGGGTTCTATCGCCTCCGGTTGTGGTTCCGCAATCCGCGATCGGTACCAGGGGGAACGGCGGCGGTCCGGCCGGGTTGTCACGCTGGCCGGACCGTCGGGGTATCTACAAAAGCCCGATGCACTATACCCGGGCTGTTTTTGCCGCTGGTTTTATGATGCGGTGCTATTGGCGAGGGACTCGGTGTGGTCCGCAGTAACCGATGCATCCAACTGTATCATATTGAAATAGTTCTTCTCGGTATCGCTGCAACACGCCAGATAACCAACGCCTGGAAGATTCATCCGTGGTACCAGCACTGCACCACCCTTGCTTATCACATCGGCCACGGATTTGTCCAGATCTTCAACGCTGATGGTATTGGTGGTCCGATGGTCGGGGTCCACGCGGCGCAACAGCCCTCCATGGATCCCAGGCTCCTCGTCCTTGCCTGTCCTGATCATCCAGTAATCGTCCCCTCCATCCCATTTCTCGAATGTCCAGCCGAAGACTTCCGAATAAAAGCTTGTTGCGCGTTCGGGATTATCGACTGGAAGGTCGAAGTGCACTACTCGTGACATGCGTATTCCTCCTATGATCTGTTCTATGAGATATGGAACTGGCAGGGGGCAGAGCATCCGCCATACAAGGGAGCCGCCATTCCGTGTCCGAAATGATTTCTCCGAGGTATGATACCGGCGGATGAAGCTCTACGATCCCGGCGCTGTCCGGTTGACGGTCGTCTGAATCGATATGGTGAAGTCCCGATCGTGTCAGGATTGGCAGCGTGCCGCATTGCGCTCGGCAACGCTATGGGGGAAGGGGCCTCATAAGAATATTCCATCCCTGCAATGCAGATCAACGGATGGCTGCATGCCGCAGCAGCATCAAGGGATGGAGAGCCTTCTGGGCATCATCGCTTCTGTAATTTCCCATTGGTGTTCGTATGAATACCATCGGGCTGTTGCAAACATAGCACGGAAACGCCGAGAATGGTTTCTCGAATCCTGCTATTTCCAGTCTATCGTAATGATGGATGGTAGGAATAGGGGGAGCATGTCGGTATGTCCCTGGTGGGGTTATATGTCCGTGGATGACAGGTGGGCGGGCGGGGGCTGTGATGCCGATTTCCGGCCAGCCATGATGGTGGTGGTCCCCTTACGGGCTGGTTCGCTTACAGAGAGTTTCGGGCACATGGGGCCTGGGTAGAAGTGCCGTGCCGTCTGATGATGGCCACACAGAGAAGACTGCCTGTCAGCCCCGCAGTGGCTGCCCTGATCGGTTCCTATGTCGCTACTGTGTTTGTTGCGAGTGAAGGCGATGCGATAAAAACCCGGAGGGAGATGGCCTCGGCCGATGCCATATGCGCCTGTCTCCTTGGTCTCATCAACACGAACTATCTCCCTCCAGAAATCTTCCGATGGGAAGGTGTACGGCTCCCATCTCTTCATCTCGACATCCAATCCAGCCACATTGTGACCGCTCATATCGGATACACGCCAGCCCTGCAAAAAGTTAGCATGGTCTGCTGCTTATGGTTGATTCTGCATGTGGGAAGAAGAATGAATGGGAATGCGGACGGGCCGTGGGATCGTGCCATTGTTTGTTCCGGCCGGACCCACTTCAATCCACCGCATTCGGCTCTGTGTTCAACTGCGCCAGCTCTTCGGCGGTGCCATCTAACGTGTGGTGCTCTCCCCGGCACGTCCGGCGGTATGTATCCGGGGAGATGCCAAAACGTTTGCGAAAGAGCCAGCTAAAGGAGCCTAGGCTCTCAAAACCGATGTCGGTGCAGATGGTTGTAATCGGCCGCTGTGTGCGTATCAGGAGTTCGCACGCCCGTTCGAGCCGTTTGCGGGTAAGGTATTGATGAGGCGTCTCCCGGAATGCCTGTTTGAAGAGGCGAAGAAAATGATGGGTGGAGAAGCAGGCCGCAAGGGCGATCTGCTGAAGGGTGATATGGCGTCCGAGATGGGCGTCCATATACTCACGTGCCTGGTAGAGTCTACGATAGATCTCCACACGTGTTGAGCGTTTCACCGCCGGTATCCTGGCTATCTCCTCTTCGGTTTGATAGTGTAGCCCAAGGAGGCGGTCCAGCAGCTCGTGATATCGTTCCTCAATCCATCCTTTTGTTACCGGTGTGTTGTGCATGGTGCGGCGCATATGCAGAAGGAGCGGGGAAAGCTGGCGATCGTGAGGATAGATACGCTCAAAAAACGTGATGGGATACTGATAGGGGAGGAACGGATCGTCGAGGAGCGTATCGGAGGAGCCAAGGGAGGCTGCAAGGATCTCCGAGGCGAAATGCGGACGAAAGAAAATGCAGAAGGTCTCTATCTCCTGGCCCTCATCCACTCTGCTTGCATAGCGCTGGCCATCGTTCAGGAGCAGGTAGGAGGCATCGCTGACAGCATAGCGCTGTTCTGCGGTCTCGTAGAGCTCGCGTCCGCCGAAGGCGCATTTGATGGAAAGTGGGCCAAGGTGCTCAGGATAGGCGATTCCTGAGCCTGTGGCATGGATAATCATGTTCGGCCAACCGTAGACCGGACAGGGGGCATCGAGATCTGGGCGGGTATGATCGGGGAATTCGTTCAAGACCATCGTAATCAGGCTCCGGCTTCTGAGCGTATGATTAGTTCCTGGTAGCGGAGATCATGACATACCAGTGGTTGATCTTCCATACACCATCGGTCTGTACCAGATTCAGCGCGGTACGGAGCTTGGCGGAAAGACCGGCCAGTATGGCCTTGATAGTTGCAACATCTGCGGGGGCAACCCCATCGGTCAGAGAGGAGAGGGGACGATGTTTTGTATAGGGCTTGATGGTATCAACGGTGAACCCGCCCTGTTCCAGCATCCGCTTCCATTCCTCCGGCGGGTATTGGCGCACATGTGATGCATCGTGCAGAGTATCGAGCCGGTTCATACAGGCGTCGATATCGGCGTCCTCCGGGACGCTGCGGTCGTCGATCACAAGTCGGCCTCCGGTGCGGAGAACTCTGTGCATCTCGGCGATCGCACGGTGTATATCGCTGAAGTGGTGCGCTGCTCGGCGGCAGGTGATAAGATCGAAGCGTTCATCGGGGAACGGGAGATGGTGGGCATCGGCGGCCATAAACGTTACGTTGGCGATGCCACGTACGATACGGAGCCGCTCCGCCTCGGCAAGCATTTCCGGGGTGATATCAATGCCGATCATCTCCGAGAGGTGCGAGGCCAGTGCCAGCGCCGTGTGTCCGGTACCGGTTGCGATATCAAGTCCTTTCCAATGCGGCTGTGCTGCGGCCAGTTCCACCACTTGTTGCAGCACCTGCGGATCGGTATGTGCGGCGCTTGTGGTATAGAATGTTGCACGCTCGCCGAAAATGGCGCGTGCCGAGTCTTCGGGTGGTATCATCCTGTGTCTCCTGGGTTGATTGCCGGATTGCAATGATCTGCTGATGTTTGCCCCACGCTGTAGCGATTGCCAGCCGGAAAAACAGTGCGTACCGATCAACGCTGCATATTGTTTCGCCTGATGGTGATCATATGATGATTCTCCGGGAGTGCACGTGCAGTTGTGGTGCTGCTGTCGCGTTGTGTTGCATCGGCAATCGGGGGCTTTCCAGCGATCGTAGTGCCGGGTTCAGGAGACCCCCGGAGGGCGGCCGCGTGCAGGACGGAAACCCCCTGCCGGGTCTGAAGACGTTCTAGTCCTGATCGTGGATAAGCGCATCGGCCTCGATCTCCACAAGCATCGTGGGATCAATCAAGGCCCGCACCTCCACCATGGTTGCCGCCGGGCGTATCTGGCCAAAGAACTCTCCATGTGCACGTGCGATCTCCTGCCAGTCGGCAATGTTCACCACATAGATGCGGGTTCTGATCACATGGTGGAGCTTGGCACCGGCGCGGACAAGTGCCGATTCGATATTGCGGATGGCCTGTACCGTCTGGGCATAAGGATCATCGGCTCCCACAACCTGCCCGTGATCGTCGGTGGCGGTTGTGCCGCTTACCGATAGAAAGGGGCCTACGCGCACTGCGCGGGAGTAGCCGACGATTGGTTCCCAGGGGGAGTTGCCTGCGATGCCTTGTCGTTTCATGAGGAGAGTGCGAAAAAGGAGTGATATGATTGATATGGTTCCTACAAGCCGTTGATCTCGCCGACAGGAGGGGGGAAGAGCGTATAGCCACGCGTACGGGTCGTGGCAAGCAGCTCCAGGAACTCTTCTCGTGGCATCTCTCTGGCCCCTAGAGTCTGCATATGGGGCGTGAGCATCTGGATGTCGATCCAGTCGAGACCACGCTGCCGGAGATGGTCTATAAGGAAAAGGAGGCCGAGTTTCGATGCATTCGGGCGACGGTGGAACATGCTTTCCCCTGCATAGACGCCATCGATCGCGACCCCATACAGCCCGCCCACAAGCTCCTCTCCCTCCCAGACCTCAACGCTATGGGCATAACCAAGTTGGTGAAGGCGGATATAGGCGCGGAGCATCTGGTTGGTGATCCAGGTGCCAGGCTGGTCAGGACGTTGAATCTGGGAGCATGCCCGGATCACCGACGGGAAATCGCGGTCGATTGTATAGGTGAATGTCGTTCGTACGCGTTCTTTTGCAAGGCTGCGCGGGATATGCAACGCGGAGAACTCCAGGACCCCCCGCATCGGCGGGGACACCCATGTAAGCGGAAGCCCCGGCATGGGCCAGGGGAAAATGCCCTGGCGATAGGCAAGAAGGAGGCTTTCCGAGTGAAGATCCCCACCCAGAGCAACGATTCCTTCAGGGGTTGCGTGCTTGATATCTGGAAATCGGACGATCGGCATGTGTTGACTCGTTCTGCTTCGGCGTCGTAGATAGCCGGGGCACCAGCGCGCTCCGTGCATGGAATATAATTTGCCGTATGCATTCCTCTGGCACGTTTCGGTCGATTGCTGTGAATTGATCCCCGGGCGGCGGCATCCACGATACCACTATGGCGCTGTGATAAGCGT
This sequence comes from uncultured Alphaproteobacteria bacterium, assembly GCA_964455525.1. Lineage (GTDB taxonomy): Bacteria > Bacteroidota > Ignavibacteria > OLB7 > OLB7 > JAFDZV01. Next base: position 33,822 of record CAYVWR010000016.1, on the reverse strand, counting down.
ATAGTGGTTGGTGAAGGGGCCTGTGTCAGTCCCGGGGAAACGGGATCTGGGGCCGGATGGCGTGGCTGCTGCGAGGACCGCCGGTGGGATGTGTGCGCGTGTCGGCGATGATGGGTTCTCTCAGGGCTGGAGAGCGGGTGAAATCATGCTGGGAACAGCCAACAAGGATAAGCCTCTCCGGGCCTCAATGGCGTTCGGACAGGGAGTCTGGCCGTGTAGCACGTCGTGGCAGGGCATAGTCCCACTGCTGTGGATGAATATTTGAACGATTATGGCGAAGCTTCCACTCGAACTTTTTTCGCTCGATCGGGTACATGGGTCGGTCGGCGAACGGATCAATCGGTTCTATGAGAAGCTCCTTGGTCTCTGCCGCTGGTTCCATAGCGCTCTTAATGGAGTGGTCTTTCCCGTGGAACCAGGCGATCCTATCCTGAACACATCCTATCTGGGTGATCTGGTGGCGGGGAGAAATGGCCTGGAGCGCGAGCGGATTGAACAATTCACCGAGCAGTTCCAGGCCTTGCTGGAGGAGAATGGTCTGGCGTATGAGGGGATCATTGAGCTGCTCGGTCCCGATATGTCGTCCGATACCTGGAGCCTGGTGCGGGTCGCTTATGCTGCCCGTCCGTTCTGGCGGTGGTACTGAGCCGGAGGCAATGGCGCACTGAGGGGGTGGGTGCCTACGAATGTTCCACCGGAGCCACGCCGCGATCGGTTAGCGCGGCGTTGGCAGCAATAATCACAGGCTGGTGGAGCGGGGGAGGCTGGGTTTAGTGCGATGAACCCTCTTGTATACGGGACGCCAGCATCGCTGCGAAACAGGGGAGCACACAGCGACGATGGCTTGTGCTCCCATGGTCCGAAGGCAGGCCACTCCGATCGCTTACACCTGAATCACACCCGGATTGAATCGAGGGATCTCATGATTGTGGCTCGCCATGGCGATGCCGCGAGAAATGATTGTCCGGGTCTCGCGTGGATCTACGATGCCGTCCACCCAGAGCCGTGCGGCTGCGTAGAGGGGATTGGTCTGCTCGCTGTAGCGGTCCTGAATCTCCTTGAGCATCGCCTTCTGCTCATCGTCGCCAATGGTCTTGCCTTCCTTTTCAAGCTGCGCGATCTTGATCGTCAACATGGTTTTTGACGCCTGTGCTCCCCCCATCACGGCGATGTTGGCGCTTGGCCACGCATAGATCAGGCGTGGGTCATAGGCCTTGCCGCACATGGCATAATTGCCAGCGCCATAGCTGTTGCCGACGATAAAGGTGAATTTCGGGACGGTGGAGTTGGAGACGGCGTTGACCATCTTGGCGCCATCCTTGATGATGCCCCCTTGTTCGGCGCGGGTTCCAACCATGAAGCCGGTTACATCCTGAAGGAAGACCAGAGGGATATGCCGCTGGTTGCAGTTCATGATGAAGCGGGCTGCCTTATCGGCAGAATCGGAGTAGATCACCCCTCCCACCTGCATCTCTCCCTTGGCGGTTCGTACGATATTCCGGTTGTTTGCCACGATGCCCACAGCCCAGCCATCGATCCGGGCATAACCGCAGATGATGGTCTTGCCGTAATCGGCCTTGTATTCGTCCAGCTCCGAGCCGTCGACAAGCCGGGCGATAAGCTGGTAGGTATCGTAGGGGCGGGTCCGATCGTGTGCTATCGCCCCGAGCAGCTCATCCTCCGGGAATGCTGGCGGTTGCGGTGCAATGCGATCGAAGAGGCGGCGTGTTCCCAGCTCGGGGCCGAATTTTGAAACGAGCGAGCGGATCATCGCCAGCGCTTCCTGGTCGTCTTTCGGCGTATAATCGGTGTTGCCGCTGATGGAGCTGTGCATGGTAGCCCCGCCCAGCGAATCGATATCGGTTCTCTCGCCGATGGCCGCTTCCACCAGAGCCGGTCCGGCAAGGAACAGCGAGCCGTTTCCCTGCACGATCAGCGCCTCGTCCGACATGATCGGCAGGTAAGCCCCCCCTGCAACACAGGGGCCCATGATACAGGCGATCTGGGGGATGCCCATGCTGCTCATCAGAGCATTGTTCCTGAACTGCCGCCCGAAGTGCTCCTTGTCGGGAAATATCTCATCCTGCATCGGCAGGAAGACCCCGGCCGAATCGACCAGATAGATCGTCGGCAGCCTGTTTTCGATGGCGATCTCCTGCGCCCGCATGTTTTTCTTTGCGGTGAGCGGGAACCATGCGCCCGCCTTGACTGTGGCATCGTTGGCAACGATCATGCACTCACGTCCTTCCACCAGCCCTACGCCCACCACCACACCCGCCGATGGCGCGCCTCCCTGCTCCTTGTAAAATCCATGCGCAGTCAACAGCCCGATCTCCATGAAATAGGAACCGGGATCGATCAGAAGCTCGATCCGTTCGCGTGCGGAAAGCTTCCCTTTGGCGTGCAGCCGCTCGCGGGCCTTGGCACCTCCGCCGGCGCGTGTCCGTTCTGCCACCTCCTCGATTGATGTCAGGAGTGCGGTATTGGTCTCGTAGTTCTTCTGGTAGGCAGGGGTTCCCCCCAGGTCGGAGCCGATGCGCATAGGATTGATAGCCGGTTTGCGATGTATACCTGTTTGTCGACGGGAAACCACGAAGATACGATTTGGAGGGCGAAAAGGAAGCCGTGGAGCGCTGCGTCTGCGTGCGGCGCTCCATGGCTGGCAATGAGAGGCTGAAGAGCGATATCTGCCCAACACCTCCTACGGCAACGTGAAGCGTATGACATCGGAGGTGGTAGCCGATCGGTTGGTCCAGACCGTAGCGCGTTTCACCGGGTCATAATACCCGCCATAGAGGCTGGTGGCAAGGTATGCCCGGCAGTAGAGGGTGGTTCCGGGGGGAACCCCCAGGGCGCGCAGTTCATCATAGGGCAGATGAACCCACTCATCTTCTGCGGGGTCGTTGGATGGAGCGCTGGGGGCCACGGAGAATCCGACTTCGTGCAGGTGGTTCCCTGGGTCGGATGATACATCCGGCGTTGTGCCGATGTAGATGCTTGCCGGAAGGTTCTCCATCTCCGGGCGGGAAATAAATGCGGAAAAGCGTATGCCATGCTCCTTGGGCATCAGCTCGAACGATGTGAATTCAAAGTTGGCGGGGCGCAGAGCCATAAATGCCTCGTTCATATAGGCGTCCCCTCCTCCCACAAAACCGTATCCGAAAAATCTATGCTCGCTGAAGCCATCCTTGGCAAGCTTCACGGTGTAGGTCCCGGCAGGTAGATCAGGCATCGCCCACTCGCCACCCGGTTGTGTGATCGCTTGGTATGGTGTTCCTTCTATGGAGACGGTTACGCCGCTGTGATCGGTCAATCTTTTTCCCCATGTGTCGTGCAGCCACACCGCGCCATGCAGCGTTCCGGTGCGTGGCGTGGGCTGTGTGGGGAGATCCTTGGCGCAGCCGGTTGCAAGAACAAGCGCCGCGCTCAGCAGCAGATACCTTCCTCGGGTGAACAGGTTCATAGGATATACCTTCGGTGTTGAATACATGGAATTATACTACATCAATGAGATATGTCCGGGCGGATTCTAGGGCCGGTTCCGTAGAGATAAAGACCCGATAGAGAAGGGATTGTCTCTCGATGGCCATGTGGCCGATCCCCAGCCGGGACAATCATACAGAGGATTACCTGTTGCAACTGTGCGGATGGTTGGGCGGTTGGCGGCGGCGGCGTAACTTTCATGGTTCCGGGCGGACCCTGGCCCGGTTTGAGAACGACCGTAGTATAACCGAAGCACATTATGGAACCTACACTTCATATGCAGCAGGGGCTCAACCTTCTGGAACGAGTCCTCAAGTTTTACCCAATGATGCGGGAGGGTGATACCTCGACGGTGATGCTGACCGAGCAGGACTGGCTTGTGTTGATGGATTTCACCGATAATCCCCAGACCTTGGAGATCCGCCCCGAGAACGTCAAGGAGATGACGGTTGACCGTTCCTCCCGTACGATTCACCTCAAGACAAGCGATTGCGATGTGGAAGTGAAGATGGGTTGATCCCGATCGTTCTGCCTTCCGGGATGCCGGGAGGGAAAAAAATAGAAGCGCGGCGCTTTCATGCCATCGGGCAGGGGGCGCCGCACTTTTTTCTATCGGTCGGCGAGAAGGATCAATACTCCTCGTCAAATCCCCGCTCGAAATATTCGCAGATATCGCTGGAGGCGATCTCCTCGTCCGGGCCGTTGAACTCCAGCGTCAGCTCCGATCCCTGTTCGGCCGCAAGCGTCATCACGCCGATGATGCTCTTGCCATTGATGCGAAATCCGTCTTTGATGATGGAGAAGTCACTTTTGTAGTTGGATGCCTTTTTGACGATGGTTGCTGCCGGACGGGTATGCAGTCCGGCGCGGTTGCGGATCTTGACAGTCTTGATGATCATGGAGGACAGCAAGATAGAGGGTTTGATGAGCTACTACGTGCTACAATAGCAAGGAGAGAGATGTCTCCGTCGATTGTCGGGGGGACACGATAAAAAATTCTTGCATGCGATCGGCAGGCGAGGGCCAAGAATCTCCGCATCAGCGGCGGTTGGCCCCACTTCCGGCTCGTATGGTATCGCGTCCCGATCGCTACGATGTCCGGTTCATCAGCATATCGGCAAACCAGACGAGCATCTCGCGTGCTGGCGTATCCGGCAGGGCATGCAGATCCTCCTTGGCACGGTGGATATAGGCTTCCACATCCTGCTGTGCCGAGTGGAGCACGCCGTGGCGGCGGTACAGAGCAAGCATATCCCCAATGCGTTCTGCCGGAAGCCCCTTGTTTGCCAGCAGCGTGTCGAGCAGATGCCGATCCTCGCCGTCGTGCACCCGTTCCAGCGCCTGTATAAGCAGGTAGGTGCGTTTCCCCTCCATCACATCGCCGCCGATCCGTTTGCCCAGTTCCGCCTCCTCAGCCACGATGTCGAGAAGGTCATCCTGGATCTGGAACGCCTGGCCGATATGCCGGGCATATGCTCGTAGTGCCTCGATCTGCCTGGCGGAACCATCGCCGATAAGCCCCCCGACCTCTGCCGCGGTTTCAACCAGCCGTCCGGTCTTCATCGCGATCATCCACAGGTAATCCTCCAGCGTCACATCCTTGCGGGTTTCAAACTCCCGGTCGAGTGTCTGCCCCTCGCAGACATCGATGATGCCGTGGGTGAACGCGTTGATCACCTCCACCAATCGTTGCGGAGGATTGCACAGCAGTGCGCTATGGGCAAGGCCTATCATGACATCGCCGACGAGGATCGCCACCCCTTCATCCCATTTCCGATGTACGGTCTCCCGGCCCCGGCGGGTATCGGCACGATCCATGATATCGTCGTGCACCAGGGTAAAGTTGTGGAGTATCTCCACGCCCACGCCTGCATCGAGCGCTGCCTTCCCATCGCCCCCCACGGCTTCGGCGGCGAGCATCACAAGGATGGCCCTGATCCGTTTGCCTCCACCGCCGAGCACATACGCGGTCGGCTCGTACAGCGTGCGTGGCTGATTTTTCTGCACAAAGCCCTGAAGCCGCTCATCGACCAGAGATTTATAGCTGAGATAATGCTGTTTGAAATCCATAAGATTCTTCGGACAAGGGAATGAGGGGGCCGATGAATCGGCCCCGGTCAGCCGGTTCTGGTTAGTCGTGAACAGTTCTGTGCGCCAAATCGTTCACTGCCGTGCATACGGGATGGCGGATGCATCCGGCGGCAGGGTGCGCAGCGGTGCATTGCGTAGCTGCTCCACTGTGCGCGAGCCGGTCAGGAACATCATGCCGCGAAGCTGCCGCTGCCAGAGCTGTATCGTCTGCACAAGCCCCTCTGCTCCACTATCGAGCAGGCGTTTCAACAGTATCCGGGCTGATCCCGCCAGATGAGCGCCAAGGGCTATCGCAATGCCCAGATCGCGCGGTGATGTGATGCCACCGGATGCTATCAGGATAGCCCCGGCGTTTTCGCAGAGCGGGCGTGCCGCCACAACAGCATCGGCCGTGGGGATTCCCCAGTCCCAGAACGCCTCGTCGTCGGCGCCATCGCTCCGGCGGAGCAGTTCCACGCCCGACCAGCTTGTGCCTCCCGCGCCTGCCACATCCACGTAGCGGACCCCGGCATCGAGAAGGCGGCGGACCACGCCGCCAGAGAGTCCGGCTCCCACCTCCTTGACGATCAGGGGGATTTCCAGCTCCCTCACCAGCCGCTCTATCCCTTCCAGAACACCACGAAAATTTGGATTGCCTTCCGGCTGCATCAGTTCCTGGAGCGGATTCAGATGGATGGCGAAGGCATCGGCCTCGATCAGCTCCCCGAGGCGTCTGATTGTGGCGATATCCGGGTTGCGGGCGACCTCGGCCCCGCCGAGATTGCCGAATATCGGGATGGATGGGGCGGCGCGCCTGGCTGCCCGGAAACTTTCCAGATGCTCCGCATTCTCCATCGCCTGGCGCTGCGATCCAACGCCCATCGGAATGCGAAGGGTTTCGCAGACCTCGCCGAGCTGGCGGTTGATGCGTTCGGCCTCCGGGTATCCACCGGTCATCGAGCTTACAAGCAGCGGCATCGAGCAGGTTTTTCCAAGAAAGGACACTTCGGTACCGACCTCATCCAGATTGATCTCCGGGAGTGCGGTATGCTCCAGCTCAAATCGCTCAAGCCCTGTACGTTTGCCGCGGAAGGCGACATCGCTGCCAACACAGAGATCAACGTGATCCCTTTTTCGGCTTGCAGTTTGTTCCCCTTCACGGTCTTTCTGCGGGTCGGTCGTCATCATATCATGCGGTCCAGAATAGATGAAAAAGATACGGCCATCGTGCCTATCTCCAGCACGACCGAGATAAGTTGTTGCGAAGGAAGCCCGCCGGGGCCATCGTGCCGACACCGGGGCGGGGCGGTAGGATGAACAGGGCGCCGCTGCCCCAGGTTCCATTGTGTGGCCGTCCGCCGATGAGCCGTATTCAAGGGCTGGCAAAAACTTCCAACGAAAAATGATGCGGAGCCTTGTATCTTCCGGCGTTATGCCGTGTGCCTATCGGCCAAACGCTCGCCGGGAGCCTGCGTTCCGGTGCCATGGCATCGGTATTCCGGGGCTTTCCCGGCCAGTATCTACCGTGCCGAACAATAGAATCACTCTATGAAACGAGTTCTTGCCGTCCTGACGCTGGCGCTCATCATGACGAGCGTGCTGGCCATCGCCCAGCCAAACACCCCTTCTGCGGATGAGCCTCTTCCACGATACGGTATCGCTGGCCATGCCGGGCTAAATTTCCATTCCGCCGATTTTCGTGCCCTTCCCGGCTTTCCCAATTGCTGCCAGCAGTTTGAAAGCGGTTCCGGCTTTGGATGGGATCTGGGGCTTCTCTACGAGTTTCCCTTCTCAGCGCAATGGTGGCTAGGACTGCGAGGGGGCTATTCCAGCCAGGGGGCCACGCTTCGGGCGAGCGAGCCTACCACGGTTATCCTCTTCAACCGCGATCCTCGTACCGATTCCCTTGTTGCCAGCCCGGTTTCAGGGGAGTTCGAGCATTCCATCGCCGCAAGCATCGGCACCATCGGTCTGGAGCCTATGATCGGGTTCCGGCCGATCGAAAGGCTCTCCATCTATGCTGGCGGGCGTATCGGTTTTCTTATGCAGCGGGCGTTCGATCAGAAGGAGGAGATCGTACAGCCGGAGGATCGTGGTACGTTCGAGAATGGGCAGCGAGTGCGCAACGTCTTCTCCGGGGATATACCGGAGGCCTCGACGATCGAGGGGGCACTCGTCTTTGGTGCCGGTATGGAGTTCCCGCTCAACCGTGAGGGAACGGTCCTGCTGGCCCCGGAGGTGTTTGCGACGATCGGGCTGACGAACCTTCAGAGCGATTCAGCCTGGCGTGCCAATAGCCTCCGTCTGGGAGCCGCGCTGAAGTTCGCCCCAAAACCTGTTGCCGAGCAGCCACCACCGCCTCCGCCGCCGGTGCAGCCTCCGGCACAGCCGCCGCTTCTTGTTGCGAACGTCTCGGCCGTTGGTGTGGAACATGATGGCTCGGAGCGGGAGGCGTTCCGGCTGTCGGTAGAGGAGTTCATTGCGACGAGCATGCGTCCGTTGCTCCCGTATATCTTCTTCGAGCCTAATTCGGCGGAGATCCCCTCGCGCTACCGTATGATATCGGCCGGGGATGCAGCAGCATTCCAGATGGAGAATCTCCACGACGTGCAGACCCTGCCGACCTATTATCAGATCTTGAACATCATCGGCAAGCGGATGAGGGATAATCCCGGAACCACCATCAGGCTGGTTGGTACCAACGCCGATACAGCGGCCGAAAAGGGGAATCTTGAGCTTTCACGAGCACGTGCGGAGTCCGTACACAAGTATCTCCGCGATGTCTGGGGAATCGAGGCGAACCGGATGAAGGTGGAGTCGCGCAATCTACCGGAGAAGCCATCGAACCGCGCCGAGCTTGATGGCGAGCAGGAGAATCGCCGTGTGGAGATTCTGGCGAGCGACTGGCGGATCATCGAGCCTATCGTTACCAACGATACAGTGCGCACGGCGAACCCGCCAGTGATACGGTTCCGCCCAGATGTCAACAGCGCGGCCGGGGTGACCGGTTGGAGGCTCGCGGCAACCCAGGAAGGGCGTCTGCTGAAGGAGTTTGCCGGCACCGGAGCGGTGCCGCACGATCTCTCCTGGAATGTGGACGACGATCGTGATGCCATGCCCCGTATCCCCACGCCGATAGAGTATTCGCTTCAGGTGACCGATGCAGCCGGGCAGACCGTCCGTACGCCGGCCGGATCGCTTCCGGTGGAACAGGTCACCATTCAGCGTAAGCGCGAGGAGCGGCTGGCAGATAAGCAGATTGATCGCTACAGTCTGATCCTGTTCGACTTCGACAGATCGGATCTGAACGAGGCGAACCTGCGGATAGCACGGTGGGTGAAGGACCGCGTCCGGCCGGAGGCAACGGTCACGGTTGTTGGCTCCACCGACCGTACCGGCGATGCCGCCTACAATCTGCGGCTCTCGGAGGATCGTGCTCGGAATGTGGCGCGTACGCTCGGCGTTGGCGGAACGGTGAAGGGCATCGGCGAGTCCGATCTCTACGACAACGATCTGCCGGAAGGGCGTTTCTATTGCCGTACCGTCAGCATCGTGGCGGAGACCCCGGTGCGATAAAAATCGGGGGTGTTCGCCTCTGCGTGCGATGCCGATGCATCTGCGTGGCAATCGCTCTCGTCAGGCTTCTGATATAAATAAAGCCCATCGCCGGTTCGATCCGGCGATGGGCTTTGTTGGTTCTGCCAGGGTCTCAAGAAACGGCGGCGGGAACGTGCCGGAGCGGCCGGTGCTACCCTTCTACGGCCCTATGCCAGGGCATTCGCTAGATATCACGCCCTTGAGGACTGGTGTCATGTATGCCATAGCCACCTCTATTCGGGGCCGCCTTGATGCTCGGCCCCCAGGGAATCAGGCGGCTTCCCAGATCGGGCTGGTCGGTGCCGGAAGCGTTCGGCGCCTGCTCATCGTTGCCCGAAGGGGGAACGATTCTGATCTGGATATCGCCTTCCGGGGTTGTGAACTGCATATTCGGTGGCAGATCCTTGAAGATCCGTATCCCGCCATTCGATCCATTCATATCCGGGAAGGTGAAGTCCATATCCGGGAAGGCGAACTCCTGGTTTGTCGGCGGGGTGTCGAAGGTTATCTGAAGCGTTGTCTCCTTCTTGTCGCGGATCACGACCAGTTCCGCCTTGTCTGTGGCCTTTTTTTCGGAGATGGCACGGGCCACATCGCTGGGGTTGGCGATGCTCTGGCCATCGACCGAGATGACGACATCTCCAACCTGAAGCCCCCCCTTCTGGGCTGCCGACCCATCGCGTACCGAGCCTACAAGCGCGCCTGATTGTTCAGAGACGCCAAAGTAGGTGGCGAGCTGCGGGGTGATGCTCTGAAGGGTCGCTCCCATTCGTCCGTCGCCCACCATCATCTTGATCATGCCGAGCCTGGGGGCCTTGTCGATCATCTCTTGAAGGTCCTCCAGCTTCTTGGGCATGCTGTTGGTGCAGCCGTTCGGGGGGAGGTTGTTCAGGAGGCTGTTCGGGAGGTTGTTCAGGAAGTTGTTCGGAAGCACCTTCGTTGCAGGGTGCTCACCGAGCGTGGCCTCGGCCGTTGCACGTGTCCCCTTGCGGATATAGGCGATGCTGGCCTTGCGTCCCACAGGGGTTTCGCCGATCATACGGCGCAGCATCGCAGCGCTCTCCACACGGGTTCCGTTCCACTCCACGATGATATCCTCGGCCTGGAGTCCGGCCTTGCTTGCGGCGGTATTCTCCTCGACCTTGTTGAGTAGAGCGCCATACGGCTCGCTCATCCCATACTTCGTGGCGATCGCATCGTCCACTTCTACCGGGTGGATGCCGAGGAAGCCTCCTGTGCCAAACGCATAGGCATGGGAGAACACCCGAACCTGAGGCCGTGTGCCGATCTGGGTATCGGTATCGGTGGCTGTGTTCTGGGCCATTGCAGTGCCGCCTGCCAGCAGGCAGGCCAGAAGGGGCAGCATTGTCTTTTTCATATCTCGTTCAACCTTCGCCAATGGATAGATAAACTATAGGGATGTGTGCGGATCTTCTCTTGCCGTGTGCTGTCCGGTGTTGCGCGCCGGTTCACTCAACGATCAGAATGCGCGCCATCGGCCGGTGTCCTACGCTTAGAGAATAGCTCCCTGCCGGCAGGTCGGGAAGTACCAGACTCCTTCTGCCCACAGGTTCGGCGAGCGTCTGGCGAAACACCTCGCGGCCTAGAAGATCAACCATTACTAGTGACGCGCCCTGGTGTTGGATGTTCCATTGGATTGTCGTTGTTCTGGCCCCGCCGCGCAACAGCGATGGCATGACGCTGAAGGAGGTTGCGTCCTTCTCAGGTTCGGCTGGTACCGAGGCGCTTCCGAGGGCATAGAATGCCAGAAGGCCGCCTGATTGCTGCCCCGCAAAAAGATACAGCCCTTCTCGAATCTGTTTCACCACCGGGACCGGGTTGCGATCGGTGATGATATCGGGGTAGTCGTCGCTTTGCACGAACTCGCTGCCTCTGTTGATGTAGAAGCGGAGAACCCCGGTGTTCAGTTCGGGACGCGTGCGCCCGCCGACTATCGCATCGAGAAGGCCGTCGCCGTTCAGATCGGCAAAGGTGATCGTGGAGTTCTGGCCGATGTCGAGCGTCGCAAACGGAGCCGGGGGGGTGGCGCGGGCAAAAAGCGGCGCATTCCTGCTGCCGATGTTCTCGAAATAGACGAACTGGCCGTTTCCGGCGCCGATAAAAAGGTCAAGGTCGCCGTCCCTATCCAGATCAACCAGATGTGGGGCGGCATACTGATTTACCCGGAACGTGTCGAGCTGCCATGGCACGTTCACAAGCCGGTCTCCCTGGAAGCGGAACATTCGGACACGGCCGTCGTTTGCATCGCCTACCAGGATCTCGTCGTCCCCATCACCATCGATATCACCCGTGGTGGGTACCGCATGAAAGAGATTCGGGAGCGTGGCGAACCGGGATTGCACCTGGCCTATGGTGAAGGTGCTCTTGTCCTCCAGGCTGATGTAGGTGATCGATCCATCGCTCGATCCTACAAGCATGCCATGCCGCTCGCTGTTTGTGATAAGGGTCGGCGCGGAGTATGTGCCGAGGTCGATCTCGCTGGTTACTTCGGCGGAGCGCCTCCGCATCGCTGGCATGCCGGGAGTGTTGCCGCTGGTGTTTTCATAGAGGACGATCGGCTGGTCGGGAGCAAGGGGGTAGAGTGCCGAGACAAGCACATCGATATCGCCATCGCCATCAATATCGCCGCTTACCGGCTGGTTGAACCCTGTGCTTGTCACCACATCGCCGGTTGGGTGGAATGCAGTGTCGAGCCGGTTCATACCAAAGGAAGGGACCGATGCGGTGCCGGTATTATGGAACAGAAGGAGCTTGTCGGTAAAAAAGTCGCCAAAGAGGATATCCAGATCGCCATCGCGATCGAGGTCGGCAAAATCGAGCACGCTCGCTCCATGGCGGGCCAGCGGCTGTGCCGGATCATCGGGACGTTCCGGCATGCCGCCGGCGGATATCACCAGGATATCCTCGAACTTTCCGGTGGCAAAGGTAAAGCGGTGGGCGCTGGGGGTGCCGATGTTCCGATAGAAGCTTATGGAGCCTTCGATGTTGCCGCTGAAGAGATCCAGGTCGCCATCGCCATCGATATCCACCAGCGAGGGAACGGTCTCCTGCTGGGTGAAGATCGTGGTATCGCCTCGGCGAAGCGTATCGGGCTGGGCCGGGAAGAGAGGGGCCGCGGTTGTGCCGGTATTCCGGTACAGGAGCACTTCCGAGACCGCCCCGGCGGTAAAGAGGTCGTCGGCGCCGTCGTTGTCGATATCGGCAAATCGGAACCAGCTTCGTACCGGCGCGTTGTCGTAGGGGGAGGGGAACACCCGGCGGAAGAGGAAGCCGCCCTCGTTGCGGTAGAATCGCAGCTTGTTATCAGGGCCGAGCGTGAACAGATCGGGGCGTCCGTCACCGGTGGCATCGCGCAGCCCGATGCGTGGTTGCACAAGCCCCCCGGAGAATGGGTCAAGATAGGGGGTGCCGTCGGCGCGTTTGACGGTGAATGGGTCGATCGTTTGTATAAACGGTATAAACGGCTGTGCCTGTGCCTCCGCGATCAGGAGGGCACAGGCTGCCAGTGCAACGATTGACCTTCGTCTAGCGATCAACAGTGACCTCCAGATAGGGAGGGTTGTCGGGGCGCCCGAGCGCAAAACCCATTCCGGGGGCGATGCCGTTTTCAATGCGGTCGATCTTCAACACCGGGATCAACGGACGGGCCAGTTCGATGCCGCTTGGCTCGGCCGAGATGACAAGCCCATAGCTGCCGTCGTTCAGTGTGCGCGGCGTGCCATTGATAAAGTCCTCGCCCGGAGCGGAGTGGATGCGGGTTGGGAATGCTCCGGCACCAGCCCCAGCGCCGTTGGAGTCTGGACGGTTGGGGGCGATGAAGCGGCCAAGCTTGATATACTCCTCCCCTGTGGTGCCGCCATCCTTTACCAGCCATGTCTGGTAGGTCCAGTACGGATTATCCGTGTTCAGCGGCATCGGGGCAAGTGTAAGGCCGGGGAGGGTATCAACGGTGCCGCTGCCATTGCTTACGAAGCGGACAAACCAGATCCCCTGGGCGGCGTTGGCTGCGCCAGTGCCGGTGGGGGCATCAAGCAGGGCGAATCCGGTGCTGTCGCGCCTCATCTTGTTGCCGAAGGCGTCGGCATCGGTCAGCTCCAGCCGTGCAAAGGCCTGTTGCGCCGTCCCCTTGAACGGTGCTGCCAGCATGCGTGAGCCAGGCGATTTGCTATCGCTGGCGGTGTGTTCCACCGTGACGATGGCATCAATGATAAGGTTTGGATTGTATCCCTGCGGGATTGCAAAGGTGGCGGGGCCTCCGCTCAGGTTGGTCATGCTTCCATCGGAGCCGATCTTGAACTCCCCTACGCTGAAAAATGCTCCGTCGCCATGATTCGGGCTTGGAGTTTTGATAGAGGTCTTCGAGCCTGGATAGCTGAACCAGAGCTTGTAATAAGCTTCGCCAGCCAGGACCGGCATATGCTGCGCTTTCACCTGGACTGTCTTTTCAGAGAAGACCGGATCTTCGGTGCATCCGGTAACAAGGAGCGATGCCAGCGCCAGCGCGCCAAGCAGCGGCGAATAGTGGTGTCGTTGTGCCATGTGAATCAACCTGATCTGTGTGCGAATGAATACTCCCGGCTGGTCTGACGGGACGGCGATTGGCGCCGATCGGATCAACAGCGAAATGTACGAAGCCGGGACATGGATCGCTATTGCAATCCCATGTATCCCTCCGGCTGCGCGGCCACCGCCCGGCATCCCGGAGAACAGTAATCTACCCGGCAGTGCATGCAGAGTTACCTGGGGGGCGATCGAGGTGATGCGATGGCATAAGGCCCCCGAGTATGTCCGTAGACAGAGAGAGAGGAAGAGGGCATCGAAAGGATGATCGCATGGCGCATGAGCGTACGGCCATCAACGCGAGCTTCAGAACACTTCAGTCCGTGCGTGTGTGAGTTCGTCCGACATGTGCGGGGATGTCGGCGCCGACCAGGGAGGGGGGCGTTGGCACCATGCAGTTGACATGAGCCACGAGGCTACTCTCTGCAAAACATGGCAGAACGTTCCGTGTTGTGGAGTGCATCAGATGAAAAATTCTGATACTGGCGCGAGATCGTGCTGGATTCGTTTGTACCGGGATGAATCATGGTGGAGTGGTGACAAGGTTTCGGAATAACCTGTAAGGTTTGTATGTGCTTGCCGCTGGAAGGCTGCGCCAGACGGTGCGGCCTTCTTTATGCTTTCCCGGATGGTAGCGGAGTCATGATGATTCCCTTGGTTCTCGTGTTTCCCTCACTCGGGTGTGATGCAGAGGGTCGGGTAATGAAACAGAATCGCTGTGCCTTGGCGTACATGGATCGTAATGTGTGGCGCAATCGCCATGTTCGATGCTCCCTCGCGAACACCTATGGCAAGCTGTTCGTCGTGGAGTGGCCAGGCGAGTCCCTGGGTTTGCAGCGTGGCCGATGGCAGCGGGATCAGCGAGATACGATCGCCGGGCTGCACATCAAGTGCAAGAGAACCCCGTACCAGATAGGCCGTGGAGAGATCGTCGCGCAGGCGCAGCCGGAGCTGTGTGGCAAACTTCCCGATCACAGAGAAGTTATTGAGCGTATGATCCACGGCTCCCCCTGCAAGGCCAATGGCGGTGGCCGCCACGGTTCCCTGTTCAACGAGCCAGAGCAGCGCTTTTTCCAGATCGTTCGTTTCCTGGCTCTCCAGGCGTATCACCCGCACTCCCGCTCTGGTGAAGCTTTCCCGCTCCGTGCCGATGGAATCGAGATCGCCGATGATAACGTCCGGCAGCACGCCAAGCGCACGCAATCCGAGCGCTGCGCCATCGGTAGCGACCACCGGGGCGTGTTCCCGGCGGAGCGTGCGGATCAGGGCTGCCGACGGGAGATCGCCGTGCACCACCAGAAGAGGGCCTCCTGCATAGCAGTCGGCATTATAGATCCCTTCGTTCACCGTGATCTGCTCAGCGGGTTCAGAATCACCTCGCGATATTCGGGGGTCACAAACGCCGCATGAAGCGATTCGGCATCGGTATACCCATTGGGATCAAGGGGGTAGACCGGAAGCTGATAGCGGAGATCCTTGGCATCGAAGGGATAGGGGCGGATAAGGAACTCGTCGCCATCCCGTTTGAAATGGTAGCCGGCGTACTGCTCCGGCTTCTCGGCCCCCAGGTTGTACTGCGAGCAGTAGGCAAGCGAGAACCAGTCCATCATCCGAAGATAGGAGTAGGCACGTTCCACCTGCGGATGGGCCAGACCAAGCCGTGTACGCAGCTCGGCGCGCTGCTGGGCGAATTCAGTAAAGAAGGGCTTCCATTCCGCATTGCGCTTCTGCGTCTGTTCGTGGATCGAATAGGCGTGATGGGTGATCAGGAGCGCTACAAAGGGGTCCTGATCCATATAGGTCTGCGAGCCTTTCCGCCATATCGCAAATGCCTGATCGGCAGTGATGGCGGAGAATTCCACGGGGAAGCCGGTTGTGCTGTCAAGCTCGGGCTTCTCGTCGAATTGGCGCCATCCGTTGTCATGTTCACCGGTGGCAAGGATGATCGCGTCGCGCTCGGGATCGTGAGCAAAGTTGTGATCCGACCAGTGTTCCAGGAAAAAACCGGCCAGGGCGGCGTGGTCTTCCTGCTTGATGGCGATAACGCCCTCGGGAGTCCGTTGAAGGATCATACGAATCGAATATTATTCCGGAATAGGCATGTTTTCCGGTGGAGCTACTGCGATTTCGATGCCGAACTCCTTTCACTTGAAGACGGCCCGTTTCCCCCCCTGCTCCACCAGGAGCGCGATCACATCTGTTGCGCGTTGTATTGCAAGCGAATGCAGGCTGCTATCCTGCTCGGCGAACTGCCGTACAAATTCTTCGCCTCTCTGGTCGGCCGCCAGCAGAAGCTGCGTATTGGAGCTTCGGAAAAGCCCTTTCATCTGTGCAACCACACGGGTATCGGCCGCGACAAGCTTTACATCCAGCACGTCGGCCCTGGGGAGAGGGATCGTGACGGTTGAATCGTCCTGCACGATCCGGCTTGCCAGGTCGTGCAGGCGCACGCCGTAGGTTGCCACGCCGTGCAGTTCCACGAACATCGTAGGGTCCTGAAAAAGCGCGGCGCCGATGCCATCCATGCCGATGTACTCCCCCTGGTCAACAAATCGGCGCACCACGATGTTTCCCCCTTCCTCCCGCACCACCACGGCAAAGCGTATATGGCTGCGGACCGTGCTCAGCTCTTCGATGCGTTCGACGGATTTGGAGAAGTCGATCACATCGGCGCTTATGCGATTGCCCGGCTCGAACAGGAAATGATAGCACAGAACCAGGGCGACGGCGAAAAACGCCAGAACAATGACCCAGTTCATCAACGGAGAGCTTCGTACGCGGTTCTGGGCCGAACGAAACCGGCGAATGCCGGGAAAGCGCATACGGCGCCGTGGCTGTGCTGTAAGTTTACTGCTGGGATCTGTTGTCATTCCTTCGTGATTCTACGTTCTTATCCTTCTCCAGGGCCGCACGGCGTTACCGTGCCGAGAGAAGGTGGATATCGAAGATCAACGTCGCGTTCGGCGGGATCGACCCCCTGCCGGTTCTGCCATAGGCCTGATCGGAGGGGATGATAAGGCGACGGCGGCCCCCCACGCGCATTGCCGTGGTAAGCCCATCGTCCCAACCCTGGATCACCTCTCCTGTCCCTACAGTGAACTCGATCGGCTCGAAGGGATAGCCGTTCCGATTGAATCGTGGCCCATTTTTCAGCGAGTCGGGGAGCAGGGCAAGCGGCCTGCCCGAGCGGTCATGCAATGCCGCTACCGAGTCCAGCGAGGTATCGAACAGGGTGCCGTTGTAGAGAAACCCGGCGTAATCGACTCGAACGCTCATGCCGGAGTGCACCTCGGCGCCCGTCCCCTGTTCATAGTCTATATAGCGGAGTCCGGTCATTGTCATTATGGTGTCGTACTTCCGCTCCGATCCTCTGGCGCCTGTGGAGGTGCCGCAGGCGCCAAGCGCCGCAAGCAGGGGGAGTATGCAGATATACGCCGCCATGGTCTTCGTCGAGAACTTTATTTCCGTCATACGTAAGAAAGTGTGATCCTGGAATATTCCGGGAAAGATAGATGCCCTTCCTGCTTTCCCCAAGGAGCTGGCAGGATATCGACAGTTGTCAGCAGCCAGTTCGATCACCCGGACACGAGCTTCCGTTCTAGGAAGACGACCGACGGGGCATTATCGTTCCGGCTGGTGCAGGTGCTGGTCATAATTATAGATCTGTCCGGCCAGCATCAGTTATAGAAACTCTGTGTCTGCTCCAGCTTGATATCCCTGAGCTGATCGGCTTTCAGGCCGATGCGGAAGTAGAATCCGCGGCCATAACCGCTTGGGCGCCAGTCGAATGCCATCTCCCAGCAATGGAGATTCTTGAACAGGCTGATCGAGGGGATAAGGAATTTGCCGAGCTTGAAATCGTACGATCCGCTGCTCGATATCATCGTTGTCGGCGTCAGCGAAAAGGAGAATGTCGTGCTCAGGTTGAAGCTGGTCTGAAGCTCTTCCGCGCGGATACGGGAGACGTTGTAGCTGCCGCTGACGCCGATCTGCCAGGGGATTTGGAACTCCGATACGCCCCGCACATGTTCGCCGAAAAACTCCGCCTGATTGAACGGGATCTGCTCGAAGTTGAAGCGCTCCCGTCGGGCGGCCGCGGAATCGGCAACGGCGGCCGATGTTGCACCGGTGGTAAAGCCCTGATCGCTAAAGGTTGTTTGGAAGCTTATGCCCGCATTCTGCACCCGCCATAATCCCTTGCCCTTCTTTATAAGTAGCTCGGGGATTCTCCTGCCGAGTGAATCCTGATCGTAGAGGCTGAAGCTTGCATTGCCGCTCACATACCCTATCGGGCCAAGCTCCGTGCTTATATCCATCGTGACCGGACTCCAGCGGAAGTTGTCGTATGCCGCAGCATTGTAGGCGGTGCCCAGGCCAAGCGAGAGCAGGCGTACCTTGCGGTCCTCCAGCGTATCTCCCTGGGCTATCTTCGCCTCGAACTCGTTGCGCAGATTGACCGTAATCAACTGTTGAAGGCCAGCAGAGGGGTACGAGCCAACGCTTGCATCCCCCTCGAAGATCGAATATTTGTCGATTGTGTTGGTGCGGGGATTGAACACCTCGTCGTAGAATCCAAAGCTCCGTTTCCCGAAATCGGGGCTGTAGCGCAGGCCGATCGTCGGCGTTATGGTATGGCGGATCGCGTTGATGCCAAAAATCCTTGGCTGTAGGATGCCATACAGCCGGGTGGAGACATTGGCTCCGGCGCTCCAGGAATACGCCCGGTAGGGGCCGGGGAGAAACGATGTCAGGACGGTATCGCCCACGGTCTCCTTGAATGCGCGGCGTAGAAACCAGCTTTCGGAGTAGCTGATCGACGGCTGGAATGTGAAGTAGCCAAGCTTTGGCGAGATGCCGATGGTGGGCTGATGATTCCATGCGGCGCGGGTATCTCTGACCCGGAACCCTCCGCCCGGCAGCGTATCCTGCCGTACCCAGTTGACCGTTGCGGTACTGGTGTAGCCGAGCGAAAAGCTTTCCAGCGCGCTCAATGCTCCGGTTGCTCCCGAGAAGGGGGTCCATGTGGGGAGCGAAAGGCTGAGAGGCAGCGAGACATCAAGCTCGTTCGAGATGATGTTCTGTGTCCGTTGAAACGATGCCGAGGCGCTCCCCCAGTCCCACGAGGTGGAGTAGGAGAAATCCGACGTGATAAGCTGTGTTGTGATATCCTCCAGATGCTCGGTGAACTCCCCGCTGCGCGTATAATTTCTCCTGATGGCGTTCTGCGATGCAAAGTTCAGCCGTCCGCCCAGGCGAGAGTTCCGCCCGATGCGCATCTGATGGGTATAGGATGCGATATAGCTATTGGTAAGCTCCTCATCGGGATCGTTCCGGGTGCGGCCAAAGGTTGTCTGGAGGTTGCTTACATCGATCACACCACGGAGCGCAAAACGGGTCTCGTTTTTCAAGCTGAAGCCTCCCTTGCTGTAGAGATCGGCCGTCAGCCTGGAATCGAGGTAGTCGGTGCCTGCCCAGAAGAACCCTAGCCCGCGCAGCGTGAACCCAAGCTCGGCGCTCTGGCTCCATTGCGGTATAATCAGCCCGGACTGCTTCCCCCCACGGCTTGGGAAGAAGATGCCGAACGGGATAAAGAATATCGGCACATCGGCCACGTTCAGCGCAACCTGATCGGCCAGCACCTTATCTCCAACGATCACCTCCATGCGTGGGGCGGAGAAAAAATAATGAGGGTGCGGGGCATCGCAGGTTGTATAACGGCCATCCTCTACAAACAGGATGTTCTCGCTTACCCGCTTGATCTTCTCTCCGTAGTAGAACCCGTCCTCGAACCGGGTTTCGGCCGCGCCGAGCGTTCCCCGTTTCGTTTTGAAGTTATAGGTAAGGGTGTTGGCGGAAAGCTCCTCGGCGGCATCGCGAAAGACCGGCACGCCATAGTAGCGCCGTGTGGCTGAGTCGTACCGCGCCTCGGCATAGAGTGTGGATTGGAGAAAGTCGATCTCGATATAGGCGGCCGTCAGTTTCTGTGCGCCCGTCACCACCTCCGCGTCGCCATACAGCCGTATGATCCGCCCACGCACATCGAAGACGGTGCTATCGCGTGCGGAGTAATCTACAACGGTGTCGATGCCGGAGCGGCTGGTGCGAAGTGCCAGCGAGTCGGCGCCGGGCGGATCGGCAGGTGCCGGAACCAGCAGGGTGTCGGCGCTTGCCGGTTCATCCGTTTGTGCAATGGCGCTGCCATGCTTCAGCACAAGGAGCAGCAGCGGTATGAGCAGATATATGATCGAGCCAGTCGTGAACTTCATAGATGCGCGATCCGGGAGGGCGATTCAGGTGCCGTGTCCGGTATTCTCCGATGCAAAGGTAGCCATGATACGTGTTACGCCGACACAACCAAGCGGTGCCCGGAAGAGCATTTGCCCTGTAAGGAATGCCTCATGATGGTTCTCAAAGTCGCCTGCGCTCGATCCCCGGCGGCAGATCGAGCCTACAGCTCCTGTCTGCATCGATCCGGTCGCGCACGCGATCGATGGTGATGGTCAGCCGCTGCTGCCCCCCGCCGATATCGACAAGGCCGCGTCTGGGGAATGATCGGCCCCCTGATGATAGAGTATAATCTCTGTAGGTGATCGCCAGCTCCTCGGAGGTTGTGCTGCCTGCGATCGCCGATCGTGAATAGGTCAGCAAGGTGACATCATCGGCGTCGATGGTAAATCGTTCCAGGGTTCCGGCGCTGCGTGCCTCGTAATGAATCTCGTTATCGTCCAGCACGGCGGTATAGGTTCCGGGATCGGGAAACCGGGGAAGTTCTCCACGGAGCATCGCCACCATCTCGCTATAATCAAGCTGGATCATCATCAGCTTGCTGAATGTCTCGCGGTCGGGGCGTCCTTCCAGAGCCTCTCCCTCCTGTGCGTTCAGGAAGAGAAACTCCTCCTGGGTGGCGCTGAGCGCTCCAAGCGGCACGCCGAACGGTCCTATCAGGTTGACTTTCATCGAATCGTGGGCGCGCACGATGGCATCGAACCATATGGTGGTGCCGGAGATCTTCAAGGTGCCGTTCACCGAGAGGTCGGGGATGGCTGTATAACTCTGGCGCAGCCGGGCCAGGAGCGCCTCGGCTGCCGCGTTGGATTCCGGGGTTGCAGTAGCACCGGCGGCGGTACGTTTTGCACCGGAACAGCCCGTGGCGGCCGTTATCGCTGCCACGATAAGCGCCAGGAGAATGGAACGATAGCTATCTGCTGGTTTCATCATCTGCATCATGGAAAATATCTGCGCCGCAGAGCCGGGAACCGGCAGGCATGCGGTCCCGTGGCCTATGAACCGTTCCCTCGACGGGATGGATCGGCCGCTTCGGCAGGATCATGGGGGACGGGTAGCTCTATGAACCGCGAGCGACCCGGATGTTTATCGGAGCAGGTCGAGTTTGTCGCGAATGGTCTTGTCATTCGGATGAAGGCGCAATGCCTGTTCGTATGCTTCGCGGGCGGCATCGCGATCGCCGAGCGCCAGTTGCACATCGCCAAGATGGGCAAGCACCTCGGCGCTGGCGCCGCCGATATCCACGGCCTGCTGGATATCGACAAGGGCCTTTGTGTATTCGCCCATCTTATAATAGATCCAGCCACGCGTGTCGAGAAACGATTCGTTCTCGGGTTCCGATTCAAGCGCAAGCTGCACCATCATAAGGGCTTTATCGAGCCGTTTTCCCCGATCTGCAAGCGAATAGGCATAGTTGTTCAGGAACGTGGTATTGAACTGATCGTACTGGAGCGCACGCTCATAGGCCGCATCGCTGGTTGCGGTCATCTCCTTGCGGGAGTAGATCATGGCAAGATGCCCCCATGCCTCGCTATTCTCCTCTTCCAGGGCGATCGAGCGGCGGAAGTTGCTTTCGGCGCTGTCGTAGCTATCCAGAAGCAGATAGGCATAACCGAGCAGATAAGGGATGCGATAATCATCGTCATAGCGGGCGCTCGTAGGAAGCAGGACGCCAAGCCCCCGCTGGCTCCGTCCATCGTTTATATAGAGGATGGCGGTCTCCATCCAGGCAACCGGTGTGGCGTCCTCGCTGGAGAGCGCCTTGAGCAGCAGCGAGTCGGCTGCTGCTTCTCTGCCGAGTTGATAGTTGATAAGCCCGCTGTTGAAGGTGATCTGCCAGTTCAGCGGAAACCGGGCTGATGCCTGTTCGGCGAGCCGTTCGGCATAGTGTGCAAAGGCGGGCGCCCGATCCTCACGCATGCGCTCGGCAACCGAGTCGAGCGTTTCGTCGACGAACTCCTCAAAGGCGGTGGTTGGCAGAAGATGCAGCTCGATTTCCGGGAGCATATCAAGGGCGTCGCCGTAGCGCCCGGCACGTATATAGACATCGGAAAGAAGCCGGTACAGATCGGCATCGGCGGGGGAGATTGCCACCAGCTCGCGCATTGCGCTGATCGCTTCATCGAACCTGCCCAGGTTCAGATAGATCTCTGTCAGGCTCAGCAGGATATCGTAGCTCCCCTCGAAACGTGTCCTGAGGTACTCATACTGCTCGGCCGCCCGCGTGGGGTCGCTCCACTGGAGAATCTGTGCCAGACTGAAGCGTGCCTGAAGGTTGGCGGGCTGAATCCGCAGGATCTCCTCGTACTGGCGCACGGCTCCCTGTATTCTGCCGTTTGCCATCATCAGCTCTGCAAGCTGTCCCCGCGCATCGATGTTCTCGGAGTCGCGCTGCACCGCCTCTCGCGCATAGATCATGGCGGTATCGGGGATGCCGAGCAATTGATAGCAGCGTGCGATGGCAAAATGGACAACGCTATACTCCTGGGGCATGAACCGTAGCGCACGGCGGTACTGCACGATGGCATCGGCATAGCGTTCCTGCATCTGTAGGATCGAGCCTTCCAGGAAGTAGCGATCGGCAAGCTTTCTGCTCCAGGGGTCGGCACCCCATTTCGAGTGTTCCATCTGTTCCAGAACGATGTCCGAACCGATGAGATCATCCTGAACCTGGGGGCGTATCATCCGTTCCCGCCCTGCACAACCTGCCAGTGCCAGCACAAGCATGATGGCGGCAAGCGTGGGCGCTATGGTACATTTCCCGCTATTCATACTGTGTCATGCAATCGGATAATGCCGCTTCAGCATAGGAGAGCATATACCGCAGGGGGCGGTGCTGCATCATCGTGGCCTAGCCGGAAGGGAGTGATTGAAACTGAAGCGATTTGCCGGAGATTGCTAGATTGCACCTGGGATGTCGGTTCAACGCCCTCCAGAGGAGGGGGGTGCTGTTATCGGTCGATAGCCCGTCGGAATGTCGCGATCGCTTCCAGAACTTACTGTAATTCTCTCCAGCAAAGAACGTAAAATGCTCGATAAGCTCAGCCAGATTCACCGCCGTTACGAGGAGATCGAGATGAGGCTCGGCGATCCGGCGATTGTTAACGATATGAAGACATACCGCGACCTCATGCGGGAGCAACGCCAGCTTAAGCCGATCGAGGATGCGTATCATGCCTATTCCAAGCTTGTCTCTGATCTTGCAGGGGCCAGGGAGCTTATGGAGACGGCCAATGATCCTGATCTTCATGAGATGGCCGAGACCGAGCACGCCGAACTTCGCCTCCGTAAAGACGCAATGGAAGAGGAAATCCGGTATCTGCTGATTCCGCAGGACCCAGATGACTCCAAGAATTCCATTATCGAGATCCGTGCCGGGACCGGTGGGGAGGAGGCAGCGCTCTTTGCCGGGGATCTTTTTCGTATGTATTCCCGATATGCCGAGGAAAAAGGATGGAAGCTGGAGGTGCTCGATTACTCGGAGTCCGATATGGGAGGATATAAGGAGGTATCCTTTCTCCTCTCCGGCGAAGATGTGTTCGGGTCGATGAAATATGAATCCGGTGTGCACCGCGTTCAGCGTGTCCCGGAAACCGAGCAGCAGGGCCGGGTACATACTTCCGCCGCATCGGTTGCCGTGCTGCCGGAGGTGGAGGATGTGGAGATCGATATCAATCCGGCCGATATCAGGCTGGATACGTTTCGCTCCGGGGGCAAGGGAGGGCAGAACGTCAACAAGGTTGAAACCGCAGTTCGTCTTACCCATATCCCGACCGGCCTTGCCGTTGCATGCCAACAGGAGCGTTCCCAGCTCCAGAACCGTGAGCGTGCCATGAAGATGCTTCGTTCCCGCCTGTACGATCTGGAGAAGGAGAAGCGGGACAGCGCCTATGCCGCACAACGCAAAGGGATGGTTGGCAGCGGTGACCGTTCCGAGAAGATCCGCACCTATAATTTCCCGCAGAATCGTCTAACCGATCACCGGTTGGAGGGAGACTCGAAAAACTATGCGCTCAGCGAAATCATCGAGGGCGATATCGACCCGGTGATCTCTGCATTGAAGTTTGCCGAACGTACTGCGAAACTCCAGGCAGGGTTGCTCGACTGAGCCTCGTTGTTGTCTTCCCCTCCGTTCAAAAGCCGGGCCTTGCTGCGTACACGCTCTGTTGGCGATGTATGCCGGGCGCGAACACTCATTTCCGAATTCAAGAAAGCTCGACGATGAAGATGACCCGATCGATCCCCACTCCTTCGAGCCCACTGCGTCTGGGCTGCCTTCTCCTTATTCCCACGCTCTTCCTTATAAGTTGTGGTGGCAATGATGAGCAGACCCCCCAGACCGGCACAAACGCCGGGACCGGGAGGGCTACGGCTGCCGATTCCGTTGCCGCCGCCGATTCTACCGCAACCGCCAAGGCCGATACCATGCCGCAACGCCAGCTTTCGGTTCCAGAAGGGGAGTTCCCCGAGATCCGGTATACACGGCTGGCGATCACCAGCCGGGGCATGCTCGACTCTATCCGTGGGCTGTATAAAAAAACTAAAGAGTCCGAGGCCGCCTTTCGTGCGATCACAACGCTGAATCGGAAGGAGTTCGGCTACATACGGGTTGGCGACACCATTGTAACCCCCGATACCGTTCTGGCCGATCTGCGCGCCTACTCCGTATTTCCCACTCGCTATCCCGGCGCCGATACGCTCGCGAAACTGATCCTAATCTCCAATAAATATCAGGCCTATGCCTGTTACGAGTATGGGCGGCTGGTCCGTTTTGCTGCGTGCAATACCGGTACCGAGCGAAAGGCAACCTTCCCTGGCCGTTATGCCCTCAACTGGAAGGATCGCCTCCGTATCTCGTCGCTGAACGACAACTGGAAGCTCCCCTATACCTGGAACTTCCATCTCTACGCTGGCAATGCGTTCCATCAGTTCGCCATGCCGGGGCGCCCGGTCTCACATTCCTGTGTCCGCCAGTTTATGCCCGATGCCGAGTGGCTTTTCAAGTGGGGCGAAGGGGGCACACGCGATACCAACGGGCGCATCAAGGTGCTTAGCGGGACCCCCGTCATTATCATCGACATGTTCGACTTCACGCGGCCAAAGGGTGGCCCCTGGCTTGAACTGGCCTCGAATCGCGAGACGATCAATGATCTGCCTTCCGACCCCATGGGGGTGGAGGAGGCGCTTATCCCGATCTCGCAGGTTCCTTCGGAGGTGCGTGGCGGGCTGCCAAACCGCGACCGCTACCTCTATGCCGAGGATACTCTCCGTGCCAGGGGCGTTATCCGCGATGGGGTAAAGCTCTCGGCCTCTATCAACTATAACAAGCTCCGTGCAAGCAAGGCCGTCAAACGTGCGCCTGCCAAAGCAACGGCGCCCTCTGCAAGCACTCCAGCGCCGCCAAAGGAATAGGCAAAACATTGCATAGCAAAGGCGGAGCACGGAACGTTTTGTGCTCCGCCTTTGTTTGTTTGTGGCATCTGCTGCCTGGGGGACTCATCCCAGAACAGTTTTTTTCTGGATCATGATGAGTTATCTGAGAAATGGCCCGCGCGATCTAATGGTGGCCTAATGTTCGCATACTAGCTTTGAATCGTAGCGCTGCTTCAGCGGGTTGAGTATCCGGCTCTGTCCTGAAGCAACTGCAAATTTGGTCTACAAGCTCCGCCTTGTTCTTATCATGGCATCATGATTGAGGCTGGAGTGGTCTTCAGGTCTTTCAGTACATACCCCCAACAGTCGGTTCGTCTCCTTGACGCTCTTGAATATCCTGATGAACGGCTGAGGAGTCGTTATGGAGGTTCCATTGAATCTGATCGCTGTATCAGCGGCAATGCTCTCTCCATCAAGTGTAGATGGTTTCGTGGTGCCCACATAGACCTTATCGGCATCCGAAATCATGGTTGGATATGGATCACCGGGGGGTGGTATCCTATCCGGCAGTGCAAAATATCGTTGTGGTGCCCACGGTCTGACTTTGGGATGGAAGGACGGTATGAACTACCGGGGGGTGGTATTCATAAGCTTCCCATCTTGAAGCAGACACGTGGTGCCCACATCGTGTGGTGCCCACATTGTAATGGAATGGGGGTAACGATACTGAAACATTGAGAAGTATTGGGTAGGCGATAGTGGACGCCTCTCCGGTCGGGTATGGACCATGCAACTGCATCTCGGCATGGTAGGATCGGCTCTCACCTAGACGTGTGGGTGGTGAGAGCCGATCTCCTGCCCGCAACTGTTGTGTCAGCGGCGGGGATCGAGCAACCGCTCCATCTACCGATAGCGGAATGTTTCTGTGTGGCCATAAGCTTGGAGCATTCCGGTCGCACCGGTCCCATGTACTACAGCCATCGGCCCGCGGAGAGGAGACATCGCGCCCGGGCTGTATCGCGCTTTCGGACTTCTATACGATCTGCTACGATCCGGCCCCGTCAATGGGTGGATGGAATGGGTGGCATGTGCCACTATCTATAATGAAGATGTCCAGGCGTCACATTACGATTCCCAGGCATCGCATTAACACTAGTCCGTATATCACGTAGACCTGCTTTTATGTGGTTTCGTCTGTTCGCGGGCGGGGCTGGCTTGAGTATGGGTGTTGCTATGAATACATATGCAATGGCGCCGGAAATAATCAGCATCCTAAATGATTACGATGCGATGATGAGGTCAGCACACAAGCCGTATTCGTTTGAAACGCTTTCTCGTGCTGCAATCATCGGATATGTTTTTCTAGCTGAGACCGTACGGTTACGGTGTCTGTCGCGAAGTGATTATGGAGATTTGGCATACCGAAGATTTATGGTGGTTGATCCATTGATGCAGCGTAAAAGCCAGATTGTTACGCTGTGGTGATGGGGTGACCAATGGCTGGCTTGCAGCGTTCGCATATCTGTAGTAACAGGGATGGGGATGCGCTGCATGGGAAAAATAATTATTCAGGGGGTAATCATGAGGTCCAGATTGTACCCGCTGCTATTTCTGCTATTCTATTCGGAATTAGCGGTAGGCCAGAGTATTTCTCGATCGGTTATCACGCCGATCGGCGGATCGGCCTCCATGGAAGGTGGACGAATATCGTGGACTACAGGCCAGATCGCGATTCAGCGATATGATAATGCGGGCATCCGTCTAACCGAGGGATTCCAGCAGCCGTATGTCTCGTTTGCCTCTCTGCGGGCACAGAATTTTGCCGGAAAGCCGGGCGATACACGGGATATGAAAATCCTGATGGAAGGATATCGTAGATTCTCGGCGGTATCCACATCGGCATTCCGTCTGAAGATCCGCTTCAACGCAACATTGCTGGAGCCTATAGGCTCCGAACCAGCCGCCATCATCCAGAGCGACTCCATCCAGAACGGGCTGCGAACTATTGAGTTGCAGATTCCCTTTAACCCTGCTCCATCACCATCGGCTGAACTGGCAACCATCCGCTTCATGGTCGGTCTTGGAAACGATTCCACATCGGCCATCGAACTCCTGGACATAACGCCAGTCGATGGTCCATTTCTAATGAAGACGGTGCCGGGAATGTTTAGTCTGCTTGGCGTGGCCTACCATGGAGGAGGGCCACGGCTGGTTGAACCTGTTGATCGCTCCTCACTGTTCCTGCGTCCCAATCCGGCCGCTTCCTCGACCGAACTTTCCTTCGACGTACATGCCCAGAGCAGGGTACGGGTGACTGTCGTTGATCTTTTCGGACGTCCGCGCCATACGATAGTCGATGATGAACTGAATGCGGGGCACTATGCGCTGGGATTTGATGTAAGCCATATTCCATCCGGCTCCTACACAGTAGTGTTGGAGACCGTATCGGGGAGGGCATCATATCCGCTCGTTGTGCAGCATTGATATCCATCGACATTCTATCACATTGCCGGAGGTCCTATGAAAAGATTGATGATTCCACCGTTGCTACTGCTCATCGGCTGGTGTTCGGTCGAGATGCTCTATGCACAGCCCGTCCTCGACAGCACGGAGGTGCCGCAAGCGCGTTATGGGGTGTACGGTATGGTGGGTTTCGGCAGCCACAGTGCCGATTTTCAGGCGCTGTCGGGCGTGACGATATGCTGCCAGACCACAACCGTTGGAACTGGTACAGGGTTTTCCGCCGGGCTGCTTTACGAATATCCGGTCCTGGCCGATCTTTTTGCTGGTGCCAGAGTTGGGTATGAATATACCCCTGTTACGTTTACCGAACGGGAACCTACTACGCTGATTGTAAACGGCCGGGCTACTCCCGGAGCATTTGAGCATCGGCTGAAGGCGTCATATGGAAGCTTGGTGGCACAGCCGATGATACGCTATCGAGTGCTTCGGGATGCCCTCGGCCGTATTGATTTGATGGCAAATACGGGGTTTGGCCTGGGCCTGCATAATTGGTCGCATTACGAGCGACGCGAAACTCTGACAGAGCCGGTTGGCTATGGGATATTTGTTGGCGATGTGGATAATGTGCGGAACGAATATTCCGGGGAAATTCCAGGGGAGAATATGTTCTCCGCTGATTTCTATCTGGGGGTTTCTGCGGATGTGCCGCTCAATAGCGACCGTACCTTGATGATATCTCCAGAATTGTCATATAGAATCGGCCTGACGCCGGTTGCGCGAACTCTGTCATGGCGTGCGAACGATCTTCGGCTCGGATTTGCCATGATATATAGGGAGTAGGGGATGTTGTGCCAGGTTATCTCCGGCGTGCCGGAGTGATACGGTTGCAATAGGTGGGATGGTGTGGAAATTCACGTCCGCATCATAGTCACAGAAGACGCGGCAATCGAGTCGGCAGAAATGTTGCCAGTGGGGATGGTCCGTTCCACGATCTGGTGCTGCCGGTTCAAACGGGAAACCAGTGTGCATACCTGTTCACAGAGAGCATCGACGTCCAGGCGGGGATATGGGTCCTTTGCAGTCGAGGCTTGAGGGTGGCATACCGTGTTCATAGTCCACGACGAAATAAAACACAGCTCCTGACACGGCCTTGTGGCCGCATCCACGGGCGATGGGATGATGTGTTCCGGTTGTGCCTCTCTGTGCACCTGGAAAGCATCGTTGTATCCCGGCATAAGGCAGAATTGCCCGGCTGAGCGTTGCGCCAGTTCACGTTGTCGGATGCTGCATCAAATTATCTGAAGAGTGCAGTTGCCATGAATAAAAGACAAATACGAAACTTCATATTCATCTGGATAGCCGCCTTTGTCGGCTTGTTGATACAGAGAGGATTTGCTCAGGATATACCCCAGGGGATGAACTATCAGGCGGCGGTGCGTGATAGCATTGGATTGCCCATAGCTGGGAAAACCATCGGTGTGCGCGTGTCAATTCTCGCAGGTGGTGTGGGAGGCACCCGCGTCTACTCCGAAACCCATAAACCGACAACCGACGATCTTGGTCTGTTTACGCTTACGATCGGCAGAGGAACTGCGGTGATCGGGACGTTCCCCTCGATCGACTGGAGTGGGAACAATCACTGGCTTGCAGTGGAAGTGGATGTTCATGGAGGAACAAGCTATGTGGAGCTGGGACGCCAGCAGTTGCTGAGCGTTCCCTATGCCATCTTCGCACAGCGTTCCAGAACCAGTGATACCGCGCTCGTTGCCTATCGCACTCTTGAGCCATCGACCGGGACCAGCGATAGCCTTGCATGGAGATTACGGGGAAACCTCGGGACCGATCCGAGCCAGAACTTCCTGGGGACGAGGGATTCCGCCGATCTTGTGTTTCGTACCAATGATGTCGAGCGGCTCCGCATTACTCGCGATGGCCTGATCCGTATCGATGCGCTGCGTGGTACGGGAGGGGGCGTGCTGGTTGCGGACTCCACTGGTGCGCTCGGGCGCCGTCGTCTGGGCGATCTCATCGATCAGGATTTTCTTCAGAGGCTTGGAACCCTGTTGAATGCCGATACGGCATTTATCAGGCAGTTGATGGTGCGGATAAGTGCCGGACTGGCGCACGACTCGGTGTTCATCAATCAGCTTACACGCGATAGCCTCTTTATCGCACGCACCACTGGATCTTCCGATACCCTGTTTATCAGCGATTCGCTGATGGTCGATAATCTGCTGCGCGACTCGCTCTTTATCTCCACTCTGGTCAAAGAGCTTAACACGTTGGTGCGACGCGATACGATCGTGATGCGCGATTCGGTCTCCGTGACAACCCTGATGCGTCGGCTTGATACGCTCTTCTCCCGTGATTCGCTTTTAATTACCATGCTGATCCGTGACTCACTGTTTCAGGAACGGCTCAGATCCATCGGCGATAGTACCTACTGGTCGATGACCGGCAGCGCAGGGACAAATCCGTCGCGGAATTTCATCGGCACAACCGATAATGCCGCTCTTGCGCTGCGCACCGATAATACCGAGCGAGTGCGGGTGACCGAAACAGGAAATGTCGGTATAGGAACAAGCACCCCTGGAGATAAACTCCATGTTGCTGGAACTATCCGTGTTGATGGCCTTGCAGGCGCTGGCAACCGTATCCTTGCAACCGATGGTAGCGGGCGTGTGCGTGCTGATATTGATGTGAGCCAGATTCTGGTGCCCCAGATCGACACGATCTTGGCGCACGATCCTGTGTTTGTGACGGAGCTTACACGGAACACTACCTTCGTTACTCGTCTCAGGACGATCGGTGATAGTTCGTTCTGGTCGCTGAGCGGTAGTGCAGGGACGAACCCATCGCTCAACTTCATCGGCACAACCGATGAAGTTGGCCTGGGGCTGCGCACCAACAGCGTGGAGCGAGTACGAGTCACCGAGACAGGGAATGTGGGCATCGGCACAAGCACGCCCGTGACCCGTCTGGATGTCGCCGGTGCAATCCGCTCGGATAGTCTTGCCGGAAGCGGCCCGCGTATCATGGTTGCAAGCCCTGATGGCCGCATTGGTGCAAGCAGCAATGTTGCGGCGATCATTGTCCCGCAGATCGACACGTTGCTTGCACGCGACACACGATTTATAACGGAGGTGACCAATAACAACACCTTTGTCACTCGTCTCAAGACGCTTGGCGACAGCTCATACTGGTCGTTGAGCGGCAGTGCGGGAACAAACCCGTCGCGGAATTTTCTTGGGACAACCGATGAACAGGCTCTGGCACTGCGGACGAACGATGTAGAGCGAGTACGGATCACCGAGACGGGCAACGTCGGTATTGGCACTGCCACGCCAGGTGAACGTCTTCATGTCATAGGAAATATTCTGGCTGATGGATTGGCTGGTGCTGGCGATCGTCTGATGGTTGCCGGAGCAGATGGCCGTGTAAAGGCAAGCAGCAACGTTGCGGCGATCATTGTCCCGCAGATCGACACGGTGCTTGCCAATGGTCCAAGGTTCATCACGGAGTTGACGAACAACAATACGTTCATCAGCCGAGTCAAGTCGCTTGGTGATAGCGCATCGTGGTCGCTGAGCGGCAGCGCTGGCACAGATCCATCACGGAACTTCCTTGGCACAACCGACGCGGTTGGTCTTGGTCTTCGTACCAACAGTGTAGAACGTGTACGAGTCACTGAGACGGGCAACGTCGGTATCGGCACAAGCACGCCGACGGCTCGCTTGGATGTCGCCGGAGCGATCCGTTCTGACAGCCTTGCCGGCAGCGGTCCACGCATCATGGTTGCTGGAGCAGATGGTGGCATCGGCGCAAGCAGCAACGTTGCGGCGATCATTGTCCCGCAGATCGACACGGTGCTTGCACGCGACACACGATTTATAACGGAGTTGACGAACAACAGCACGTTTATCAGCCGAGTTAAGTCGCTTGGTGATAGCACATCATGGTCGCTGAGCGGCAGCGCTGGCACAGATCCATCACGGAACTTCCTTGGCACAACCGACGCGGTTGGTCTTGCTCTTCGCACAAACAGCGTGGAGCGAGTCCGAGTCACCGAGACAGGGAATGTCGGTATCGGCACAAGCACGCCAACGGCTCGCTTGGATGTCGCCGGAGCAATCCGTTCTGACAGTCTTGCCGGCAGCGGTCCGCGTATCATGGTTGCTGGAGCGGATGGTGGCATCGGCGCAAGCAGCAACGTTGCGGCGATCATTGTCCCACAGATCGACACGGTGCTTGCCAATGGTCCAAGGTTCATCACGGAGTTGACGAACAACAACACGTTCATCAGCCGAGTCAGGACGCTTGGTGATAGCACATCATGGTCGCTGAGCGGTAGTGCTGGCACGGACCCATCGCGGAACTTCCTTGGCACAACCGATGCGGTTGGCCTTGCTCTTCGCACAAATAGTGTGGAGCGAGTACGAGTCACCGAGACGGGGAATGTCGGTATCGGCACTGCCACGCCGGGTGAACGTCTTCATGTCATAGGAAATATTCTGGCTGATGGATTGGCTGGTGCTGGCGATCGTCTGATGGTTGCCGGAGCAGATGGCCGTGTAAAGGCAAGCAGCAACGTTGCGGCGATCATTGTCCCGCAGATCGACACGGTGCTTGCCAATGGTCCAAGGTTCATCACGGAGTTGACGAATAACAATACGTTCATCAGTCGAGTCAGGACGCTTGGCGATAGCACATCATGGTCGCTGAATGGTAGTGCTGGCACGGACCCATCGCGGAACTTCCTTGGCACAACCGACGCGGTTGGTCTTGCTCTTCGCACAAATAGTGTGGAGCGAGTACGAGTCACCGAGACGGGGAATGTCGGCATCGGCACAAGCACGCCAACGGCTCGCTTGGATGTCGCTGGCGCGATCCGTTCTGACAGCCTTGCCGGTAGTGGTCCACGCATCATGGTTGCTGGAGCGGATGGTGGCATCGGCGCAAGCAGCAACGTTGCGGCGATCATTGTCCCGCAGATCGACACGGTGCTTGCACGCGACACACGATTTATAACGGAGTTGACGAACAACAGCACGTTCATCAGCCGAGTCAGGATGCTTGGCGATAGCACATCATGGTCGCTGAGCGGTAGTGCTGGCACAGATCCATCGCGGAACTTCCTTGGGACAACCGACGCGGTTGGTCTTGCTCTTCGCACAAATAGTGTAGAACGTGTACGAGTCACCGAGACGGGCAACGTCGGCATCGGCACAAGCACACCAACGGCTCGCTTGGATGTCGCCGGAGCGATCCGTTCTGACAGTCTTGCCGGCAGCGGTCCGCGTATCATGGTTGCTGGAGCAGATGGTGGCATCGGCGCAAGCAGCAACGTTGCGGCGATCATTGTCCCGCAGATCGACACGGTGCTTGCCAATGGTCCAAGGTTCATCACGGAGTTGACGAGCAACAATACGTTCATCAGTCGAGTCAAGTCGCTTGGTGATAGCGCATCATGGTCGCTGAGCGGTAGTGCTGGCACAGATCCATCACGGAACTTCCTTGGGACAACCGACGCGGTTGGCCTTGCTCTTCGTACCAACAGCGTAGAACGTGTGCGAGTCACCGAGACGGGCAACGTCGGTATCGGCACTGCCACGCCGACGGCTCGCTTGGATGTCGCCGGAGCAATCCGTTCTGACAGCCTTGCCGGCAGCGGTCCGCGTATCATGGTTGCTGGAGCAGATGGTGGCATCGGCGCAAGCAGCAACGTTGCGGCGATCATCGTTCCACAGATCGACACGGTGCTTGCCAATGGCCCAAGGTTCATCACGGAGTTGACGAACAACAGCACGTTCATCAGTCGAGTCAGGACGCTTGGCGATAGCGCATCATGGTCGCTGAATGGTAGTGCTGGCACGGACCCATCGCGGAACTTCCTTGGCACAACCGACGCGGTTGGTCTTGCTCTTCGTACCAACAGCGTAGAACGTGTGCGAGTCACCGAGACGGGCAACG
>CAYVWR010000015.1:0-49564 GCA_964455525.1 uncultured Alphaproteobacteria bacterium | reverse complement strand
GCGGCCCGCTTAATCTGACAGAGCTTCTGGAAACATTCCAGACGTGGGTGATGATATACGATACCCAGCATGGATCTTCTAGCAGTTCATAACGTTTGTTGTGAGGAGCATCGGGTTGCCTTGTTATGCTCGATGCTTCATTTCTGTTTCAGCTAGATCATGCTGGACGGCCTGGAGATCTATTGTCCCATCAGCATCGATATAACCCCCCTAGACAAAAGTTTCAGCAAGGTAAAAGAATCTGTGCCAGGAATGGAAACCCCTCACTGAAACCAGGAGCCTATCCATGTCGCTGATAATCTTAGGCAAAGTATCTGCGGAAATAGAGTGTCAGGCTCTATTGCGCCAGGTAATGAAGATGAACGCCCTGAATAGTGGCCTCGCAGTTCTTTTTGACGTCCTCGGTGAAGACGACCAGGAAGTGCTTGAGGAGATCAATCCTACAAAGGAGAAATTTTATTTCCGCGTAGACGAATCATTGCAATACCGGGAAGGAACAGATCTCTGGAATGAAGCCCATGTCCTGGCGCAGCAGATATTCCGGGATCGTATGGGATACTCGTACGTCTATATGGCTGATGTTGCTAACGGTCGTATCTATCCTGAAGACTATATCCCGACTATGATGCAAACCCGTCTGGGGCGCTTCCTCTCCAGTCTTTGCTCTATGGGTGGATGCACTAACGTAAGTATTGCGTTGGTCGATGGCGGTATCGAAACGGAGTTTAGAGGTAGCGCAGAAGAATGTGTCGCGGAGATATTACGCAGTGCCATTGTCCCATGGGATTGTAGTGCCAATACACTCTACATGTGGGACTGTCTGTGATAGGCAGTTTTAGGTGTGTGTATTGGAGTTACGAGACATGATGAGCGATACTGGGAATAGTTTCATTAACAAACGGACCAGATAATGGAAATCAAAGTCAAAGGAACCAATGTCAATGGAGATGATTGCGATTGCCTGGGATCACAATTGGCGGATCTGATCGAACGGATTGCTCCTGCTCTGCCAGGTGTCATCTGGCTTAGCGCCGATGTTGATACTACCCGGGGAGTGATCGCACCGTTCAGCAGCGCATGGGGTTGTATTGAGATCGGTCCAAGCGAGGTTGTGATTGCTCTATCCCGAACGGTGCACCAGTACCTTTCGGGAGTCTTCATCGCTGCCCGGCCCGAGGAAGTTGACTCTATTCGTGGTCAGGAAATAGATACAGAATCCGACCGACATCTGAGCTTTGAGCAGAGCCTTGTGGAGATCAGAGCGTTTGACAACTACTGTTTCTTGGTTTATACAAGGGAGAGAGAGCTGATAGATCTGCTCGTCGAGAGCTTTCAAGGCGAGGTCGGCCCGGAGGAGTTGGCTGGTCCTTCAGAGGAGTCTTGAGAGATCATCAGCGAATGGATCATTATGATCTTGCTGGTAAGGATCATGGCGGTGTAGAGACTCCACGTATACTCGGCAGCCTGCCATGGCCGGAGGATTATATCGCCAAGATGCGGGGAACACGTCTGGCACAGTTCCTCTATGGTATCGCTGCTATGGACTACTATCAGGATATCAGTAACAAAGTGGGCACACTCAATTCCACATCGAGGGTGATTACTACTGGAATGTTCCCATGCCACAGCGATATAATCCTTATGAGGAGCCGGGCGATCTGGACCTGGGCCAGCTCGGTGATGACTGGGCAAACCTCCAAAAGATGCTGAGAGCGGAAACGCCACCGATAGGCTATGGGCTGGTATGGCTCTCGACGCTCCTTCGTGCTGTAGGAGAATCTGTTGCAGGATAGCGTTCTGTGGTTGCACGATGGGCTGGAGGCATACTCCGGCCCATCGTGCAGCCATCATCCAGCATCGTACCGTCAAGTAGGTCGAGAAGCCCGAGGATCTCCCCCGTATCTGCGGGGAACGGTGGATTGCATCCAGCGAATCGAGGATTTCAGCGGGATCATCCCCGCATCTGCGGGGAACAGGCTCTGGTAATCGCATATAATACCAGCGATACGGGATCATCCCCGCATCTGCGGGGAACAGCCTTGGTGGAGGGACGGATATTATTGCGTGGAAGGATCATCCCCGCATCTGCGGGGAACAGTTCGGTTCGGAAATGCATGGGATTTTCTAACCGGGATCATCCCCGCATCTGCGGGGAACAGGAGCAGATCGCAGAGATCCAGGGGTGGCCGATCGGATCATCCCCGCATCTGCGGGGAACAGCTCGGGGGTGCCATCGTTGAAGCGGACTGTGTAGGATCATCCCCGCATCTGCGGGGAACAGCGCATGGAGCAAATTTCGATAGCGGCGTGATCGGGATCATCCCCGCATCTGCGGGGAACAGTACCGATGGGGAGGTAGCCTGCGATGCAGGCCCGGGATCATCCCCGCATCTGCGGGGAACAGTACATCCGCGAGCACGCCCCGGGTTGTGGTTGGGGATCATCCCCGCATCTGCGGGGAACAGAGGCCTATGTGACGATAGGTCTGTGCCGTGCCCGGATCATCCCCGCATCTGCGGGGAACAGACGTCGTCCTAGAGTTGCGCGCCGATATGGCGAGGATCATCCCCGCATCTGCGGGGAACAGATGATGCGCGGGATTGGGCCGGACGGAAAAAAAGGATCATCCCCGCATCTGCGGGGAACAGTCTACTCCATACTCGATGCTGGCGATTTTTGCGGGATCATCCCCGCATCTGCGGGGAACAGGGGGCCTACGCGCTACCCTGGCTACGAGGGTAAGGATCATCCCCGCATCTGCGGGGAACAGTCTTGCGCTTGGCGAATTAAATTCGCGACCTTAGGATCATCCCCGCATCTGCGGGGAACAGGGACGGGTTCCAGCCGGAATTTGGGGAGATACGGGATCATCCCCGCATCTGCGGGGAACAGCCTGCATTGCACTGGCCGATAAATCGCGACCAAGGATCATCCCCGCATCTGCGGGGAACAGGCTCTGGTAATCGCGTATAATACCAGCGATACGGGATCATCCCCGCATCTGCGGGGAACAGCTGCCCCATCAAGTTCGGCCTACTCCGACCACGGGATCATCCCCGCATCTGCGGGGAACAGGCTGACCCGCCCGACGGCAGACCGACGACCGAAGGATCATCCCCGCATCTGCGGGGAACAGCTGTTAGCGCGTGGCTCGACCCCGGCGAAGCGGGGATCATCCCCGCATCTGCGGGGAACAGCGCTGCCAGTCGTGGCCAATTCTTTGGCCGATGGGATCATCCCCGCATCTGCGGGGAACAGGCATCCTCCGGCGAGCCAAATAATTCGCCGGGAGGATCATCCCCGCATCTGCGGGGAACAGCTGAGCAGCCAACGCCTCACGGAATTCTTGCAGGGATCATCCCCGCATCTGCGGGGAACAGACTAAAAATTTACATAAAAACGTTGATATGCAAGGCAAGCGATAGCATCGCGACGTTGGTGGAACGAGTGGGCTGTGGTGCGTCCCGGAATTTTTCATGCAGGGGGAGGAGTGCCGATATCCGAAGGGGAGGTATGGATCGGGGAACCGTGCAATAGTTGCCCCGGTTCCCCGATGGTTTGTGATCTCCTCTGTTGTTCTTGTATCGTGACGCGATTACTGGCGCATCACGATAGAGGAGAGGGGGCGCTGATCGACGACTTCGGCAAAGTTGCTGGCCTTGATCAGAAGCTCCTCCAGCATCTGCTCCTGGCGTCGCCGTTTGTAGTCCTGAACAAAGGTCTGCCGCTCACGTGCATAATCCTCCTCGCTGGGGCGCATCGTCTTTTCCAGAATACGGACGAAGTAGTAGCCGTGGGTGCCGCGCACCGGGCCGCTGACGGAGCTATCCTGTGTAACGGCAATAAGCGAGTCGAGTATACCTGGGTCCTCATCGGGGGGGGAGGAAATCGTCTGATTCTCCACCACGAAGACTTCCGCCATCGGCGCGCTCAGGCGGATATTGCCAAGGGTCATCTCCGGGGTAAGCGTGTTGCGAAGTTCCTCCATCCGTGGGCGGAGCATATCGAGCTGCTTGGCGCGCTGCACATGGGGGATAACATAGGTGCGTTTGATATCGCTA
This sequence comes from uncultured Alphaproteobacteria bacterium, assembly GCA_964455525.1. GTDB lineage: Bacteria > Bacteroidota > Ignavibacteria > OLB7 > OLB7 > JAFDZV01. The sequence continues at coordinate 45,503 of CAYVWR010000015.1, read as the reverse complement.
TAGGGTGCCACACCCGCAGGCCAGGAACGGAGGAGCTTTGTTACGGCCAGACGGTCATAGGGGAGCTTGACGATCGCCACATCGCCAGGGGATGCACGAAAGGCGAAGTCCGTCACCGTCAGCGCATCGCCATAGGTATCCAGGCGGCGGATAAGCGATGTATCGGCTATCGCATCCGAATGCCTGGCCTTGATCTCGGCCAGCAGCGAATCGTGGTGTGGCTGAGGGTTGCGCAATGCCTCCGCCCAGAGCCTTGCATCGCTCATGACCGACTCGCTGGCTTCCGGCGATACCGAGAGCGGGAACCGCAGTTCGCGCAGTTTATAGCCTGTGGTCCTTCGCTCGGTGACCATCACCAGATGCTGGCCGAACCGGGTTTTTACCGGGCCGATCACCGTGCCGATCGGGGCAAGCGCGCATGCGCTGTCGAACTCGGCAACCATGGTGCCACGGGCGAAATAACCAAGATCGCCACCGCGCCGGGATGTGCCATCCTGCCCATACATACGGGCGACGGCATCGAAGGCGGAGTCGGTGGTGATCTGCTGTTTCAGCTCGATCAGCAGGAGGTTGAGAAGGCTATCCTGCGTTCTATCCCCTGGCTTGAAGAGGATATGCCGTGCGCGGAGGACCGTATCGGCGGTCGGCCCGGTCCCTTCTACATAGAGCAATGCCTGGTCGCCGTTGATATCAACTGGCCCGATCACATCTCCTGTTGTTGCCGTGGCCATCTGTTCGCGGACCACTTCGGGGAGCTGTATCAGGCTTACGGCCTCCGTGGTGCTGAATCTGTTGGCCGGCAGACCCCGCGAAAGCTCATCCATGATCCGCGGGCGATCCGCGGGCGATGCTTTTGCCAGTGCTGTACGAGCCGCCTGTAGCTTTGTGTGCTGCTGGAGCGAATCGGTCTGGAGCGCGCTTACCGGCAGAATAAGCGTTGCCACATACCGGGCGCTGGCAAAGCTGTAATCATCCTGATGGGTATCGTACCAGGCGCGTGCCTCCTCATCGGTGACCGGCACAAGGCTATCCGGCACCGTGCTATGGAGCACCCTGATGAACGAGCCCATGATGCTGGTTCTCTCGGCAAGGTAGCGGTACTTGAGCTGTTGTTCGGTGAGCGGTGTGCGGGCATATAGCACCTCGCCAAGCTTCCGTTTCAGCTCCTCGTTCTGTACATAGCGGATCACCTTCTCCACATCCTCCTTCCATCGCTCCACTATCTGTTTCTGGTCCCTGCCGGTGCCGGCAAGCTGGCCGAACAGGGCAGGGTTCTGCACCACCTGACGAAACACCTCCTCATGGAAGACTCCTTTGTCGTCGATGAAGGGGGGGCGCATAAAGTCCGGCGGATCGTTCAGCAACGCCTGCAATGCCTGGTTGCGGGTAACCACGATCTTGTGTTTTGTAGCTTCCTGCCGCAGAAGTTCCTCCTGAACAACCTGCCGGAAGATGGCGTCGGCATTGGCAAGATCGACCGCAGTATCATAGCCGATCTTGCGTTGCTGGAGCGCCTGATCGTTATAGAGTTCGAGATACCGTGCAAGCGGCACCTTTTTGCCATTGACGATGGCAACGGCCTCGGTTGCATCCTTCCCGGCAGGGGAGCCTTGTGGCTTTCCCTTGCGCTGGGCATGCCCAACGCAGAACGATACGAGAAGGGAGGCGGCAAAAACCGTGAATAACCTGATTGTACGAATCATAGTCGTTGATGCTCCGTCACCAGCCGCTGATGGAACAGGCTGGTTGGTAGAATCGATATCGGTCGATTGATAAATCGGTTGATAAATGGGAAAACAGGATCAGATCGCCGCTATCCATTGTATAGGAATATTGCCCTGAAGCATGATGAACAGGGATCGGCGACGAAGAAGAACTATCTCCCCTGGCGGCGGAGCCATAGGGATCTGACCACCATGACGACGGCGGCCATATCGGATTGGATGCTGAACTGGCGGAGCTGTGCGGGCCGGTGGAGATCGGCCAGGCTCCGGCGGAAGGAGCCTGGCCATAATATACAGTTTCAGGAAGCTTGAAACTCAGCTTTTCTTGATGACCTGTGCGGTGGGCGCAAAGCGTCCGGCGGCCTTTTCCCTGTAGCGTTCCATGATGCGGCGGACATAGTTGCGGGTCTCGGCAAAGGGAGGGATGCCGCGATATTTGTCCACATTGCCGGGGCCGGCGTTATACCCGGCCAGGGCAAACTCCACGTTTCCCTGGAATCGTTTCAGCAGGATCTTCAGGTAGCGTGCGCCGCCATCGATCGATTGCGCGGGGTCGTACGGATTGGTCACGCCAAGCATCTCGGCGGTGCCGGGGATCATCTGGGTAAGCCCCTGCGCGCTATCGACGGAGATGGCGTCGGCGTTGAAATTTGACTCCTGCTGTACCAGTGCCGCCAGCAGATGCGGGTCGATCTGGTACTTGATGCTCACCTTCTGGATCAGGTCCTGGTAGGGAACGTTCCAGGTAAGCTCCACCATGGCGTCCGGTCCCTCTACGATAAGCTCGCCACGAGGACGGAAAAAACGTTCCTGCACCTCCACGCTTGTCTTCGATGAGATGGCGATGCTCTTCCCTTTGCGCCCTTTGGGCGTGGAGGTGGGGTTCCAGATCATCAACGTGACGAGCGCATTATCGAAGCGCTTTACAGCGCGTGCCACGGTAAGGGTATCACCGGCGGATTCATTGAACCGCGCATGGGTGATAACAAAATCGAAACCGTACTCCCTGGAATACCAGTCAACCAGCGAGCCGAGCGATGAATCGGTCTGATACAGGTGCGCTGTTGTCGCCGACGGGACGCCTGGCAGGGATGTGCCAGCGTTTTTTGCCCGCATATTGAACGGGGCGGCAACGATCTGGGAACGTGGCGAGCCGGGCAGGATGCGGAGAAACTCGTCGCCTGGATAAAAATCCAGCACTGCATCGGCCATCACGCCCATCGTGGAGCGCTCGCGTGCAAGCAGGGCCGAATATTTTTTTGGCGGCGCCGTTGCCACAGGAATCGCTCCCGTCCCGGCAGCACTGCCACGGTCGATCCCCGATACCGCCACGATCGGTGGCTGTATCGGCCGGGAGAGCGTATCCCCTGCCAGGTATTCAGGCTGGGCTATGACATCCTGTGCAAGGAGCATGCCTGCGGCCAGAACCATTATCGTCCGAATTATCGTTCTACTCATGCAGTTAGCAAGTTGATATCATCTCCCCGACCTCTATGCATATGTGTACTGCCAGGCATGCGGATTCCGAACCGCCAGCGGCGCACCGATGCTGGTGCCTGTTACATAGGCCGCAGCATCCGTCCTGCATGGGGCAGAGGAGACCCTCGTAAGAAAGTCCGGGAGTGTGCAGGTGCCTGGCATCGGCTGTGCCATGCCATAACCTTGGATAACGACGCCGGAATCGGCTACTTTAGTGGACCGGACGGGGTGTCTCCGGCACGGCAGCTCTGCGTCGAATCCACAATCTACATCGTCGTTATGTGATGGTGGAAGGCCGCGATGCTTAATTTTTTGTCATACAGTGCTGTTCCCGTGGTCCGATCGGTCCGCCCCGCCGGTGGAACCGGGAGCGGCCGGACCTTCTCGTCTCTGTCACTTTTGGCAACCCCGATTGTCCGGCAGGCAATCCCCCCGTATCTTGATCGGCAACCAACCTTCTACGAATGGATAGCTCTTTCTGGCTCGACCGCCTCTATGCCGATGAATCGCTGACCGACAACCTTGAAGATCCCGAAGCGGAGCTTCTGCTTCGATGGGGGGAGTCGCGGTTGCTTGTCGCCGTTTCGGATCAGGATGCCGAGGCGCTTCTTGCAATGATCCGCGAGGTAAACCGCAGAGTGGGGGAGGGGGAAGCCTTCGAGCCATTGATGGCTCATCTGGCATCACAATTCCCCATCGACGAATCAGCCGCCGAAAGCGATCCGAACGAGCCGTATACGAATCAGCCTTCATGAAACGATCCTCTATCCTTGGCCGGCTTTCCTTTCTCATCATAGCGGCCCTTATCGGCGCTTCCGCATATTTCACGGTCGGCAGAAGCGGGCCGGAGATACGCAGGGACGTTCCCAAGACCGACTCGCAGGCTCCTGCCGTAACGGGCGGGGCGCTTCCAAAGGAGATCGAGGTCTACTTCAGCAACACCTATGCAAACAATCCCTCGATCGGCCAGAAGGATGCGTTGAACATCGACCGGCAGCTTGCCCGGTTTATCGGCAGTGCCCGTTCCACGCTCGACTGCGCGTTCTTCGAGCTTGAGTCGCAACGGGTGGCCGATGCCCTTATCGCCGCCCATCTGCGAGGGGTGAAGGTGCGTCTGGTAGGGGATAGCGATTACGAGAAAAATCCCGAGATGCACGCCGTGATCGCCGCGGGCATCCCGGTGGTCTTTGATGGGCGCAGTGCCCTGATGCATAACAAGTTTGCCGTGGCCGATGGTGCATCGGTCTGGACCGGCTCGTTCAATGCAACCGATAATTGTGCTTTTCGCAACAACAACAACGCGGTGGTGATCCACTCGCGCGAGTTTGCCAGGAACTACCGGGTGGAGTTCGCCGAGATGTTCGAGCGCGGCGAGTTCGGGCCAACCTCCACTGCCAACACGCCAAACTCGCTTGTGAAGGTGGGGGGCGCCGACATCTACACCTATTTTTCGCCGGAGGACGACCTTCCTCCAAAGATCATCCGCTTTATCCGGGCAGCCAAGCGGAGCGTGCATTTTATGGCGTTCAGCTTCACCGATTCGCAGATCGGCGACGCCATGATCGCTCGTCTGAACGACGGTGTGGAGGTGGAGGGGGTGATCGAGAAGCGTGGCGCCGAGGGAAAGGGAGGGGAGTTTCCCCGTCTTCAGAAAGCGGGGGTGAAGGTGTTGAAGGATGGCAACAGCTATGTGATGCATCACAAGGTTATCATCATCGATGGGCTGTGGACCATTACCGGCAGCTATAACTTCAGCGCATCCGGTGCCAGAAGCAACGACGAGAACGTTGTTGTCATCAAGAGCGAGGCGGTTGCCAAAAAATTCGAGAGCGAATATCAGCGGGTGAAGAAGATGGCGCAACAGGCCCAGGTTGCAAGCTGATCGGTGTATCGGTGCAGGGGAACGATCTGTTGCCGGATCTGCTTCTGATGCCAGTGTGCCCGGCTGTCGCCGAGTGTCGGCAGAAGCCTGTCTCAACAAGTTGTACAACGTGATGAGCAGAACCGAACGCTCCCCTCTGACAACCCTGACGGTGTTCAGCTTTCCTCCCGGCAGGTGGTTCTGGGCGTTCTCCCAGATGGCGTTTGCCCGGCCGTTGCTTGCTGGCATCGACGGGCTGCGATTCCGCAAGCTTATGGGAACCGGCCGGGGGCTTGGCTTCACCCGATTGCCCGATTGGAGCCGTTATGCTCTGCTGGGCGTATGGGAGGAGGAGCGGCACGCCCGAACGTTTCTCGACGATTCCCGATTTATGGGCCGCTACCGGAAGCAGGCCACGGACGTATCCACGATACTGCTCAGAACCGTATCGGCACATGGCTCCTGGGATGGATGCAATCCGTTCCTTCCGGCCCTGGAGGATGGCCAGGGTGCGGATGGATCGCTTGCCGTGCTTACCAGGGCGACGATACGGCCCGGCCGGCTCCGGGAGTTCTGGAGCATGGTGGAGCCGGTCGGTGCCCGTCTGCGGAATGCCACGGGCCTTCTGGCCTCGGTGGGCATCGGCGAGGCGCCGCTGATCCGGCAGGCCACATTCTCTCTGTGGGAGAGCCGCCAGGCAATGCAGGCCTTTGCCTATGGCTCCCCTGAGCATCGCGAGGTTGTCCGGCGTACTCGCGCCGAACGGTGGTATCGCAACGATCTATTCGCCAGATTCCAGGTTGTCGAGATCATCGGGCGTTTCCCACCGGCGGGCTTTGGTTCGGAATAACAGGGCAGCACCACATGCCGGACAGGGCAGGCCAAACTGCGCGCCTATGTTCGCCGCCGCGTGAATTCCATCCATGACTTCTATTCTGCCGCCCGTATCGGTCCGGGCAGGTGCCAACAAGAAAGACCATCGCCCATCATACCATCCTCATAGTAATGACAATAGGAATATGCCCGGTGCAACCACCGGTATATCATGGCATTGTATTGTGCGAATATCATGGCTGCCGGATGCACCCTACCAGGCTCCATGCGGATAGCGCATAGAGAAAAGGTATAGGCTTTGCCATCGCTGAAAATTTCTGGTAATCCTGAACTATATCATCCTCCGTACATCGCAGATGACGACTGGCACGGCTGGGTGTGAATGTACGGTTATCATTTGTCGTTGAACAGTACACCATTGTGTACCCCCCCCATAATCCTCGGAAATGCCGGCAGAGATGCAGCAGAACGTGCGAGGCGGCATTGCCAGTGCCGGAAGTATGTGCTGCCGCATAAATCTCCTGATATCCTACAGGATAGAAAAGCCTGTTCTGGCTCGATTTGGCAGATCGGCGTATCACATTACTTTTGTCTGAGCATTTGTGATATGCCGACCTGTCCAGGTGAGACCTTGCCTTGGTAGGCCCATATTTTTTTTCTATTGAAAAAAATATTGTCGATATATATGCGTGGGTTAATGTGCTTGTAATTGCGCGTATAAATTATTGCAATAATCATCGCGAGCATGTAAGTTAAAACCCGCCCATCACCCGTAGAGGCGGTGAGTACTTTCCCCCCGGTCCACGTTCTGCTTTCACTCGTTTATCAGATGCTGATGCAGTTCCAACAATAGCCACAAACAGCGTTCAACACAGTACATCATGTAATAGCATGCCGCGGATATATCATGATCCTCACGTTGCTATTGCAGTGCGTACCCTGCATGCCACACGTTCCTTTGCTGCATCCGGCATTTTTCTGCATGGCATGTGGGCGCGGCAGGGATAGCGATATCTGGCCATTTGATAACATCTACATAGAAGACCCCCGGAATTCACTTATCACCTTAACCACAAGGGGTTTGTATGCAACGTCTGCGTTCATTAGTAACCGCATACGCAACACGGGCACGGATGCTGGGGCTTATGCTCCTCATCGCAGTGATTGCGGCAACGACGGCACCACAGATTCTTCGGGCCATACCGGGTAACGCCGAACTTCCCGTTCCGGCAGGAATGGGCATGACATACGGCCTGCAAGCGTATAAGCTAGGCTGGTTTTTTATGCCCAACAGCACCGTCCCGGATGTGATGCTCCAGGATTGCAGTGGCGATATCGGTGCCGAGCCGAACGGAAATTGCTGGGCATTCTATGCAAGCCCGGCTATCTATGTCCGCAACAGCATCGGGCCGGCACCCGCTGTTCACCAGAATCCGATTCCGGGGCAGCCAAACTATATCTATGCCGAGTTGAAGAATATCGGTTCGGGAATGCTCGGCAGGGGAACGGTACACTTTTATGTAGCCAAGGCATCCACCGGCCTTATATGGCCTACAAGCTGGGTCAACAACTACAACAATGGTGTACTGTACGGCGATGAAATCGGGTCGGTCAATGTCTCTAACCTGCCGGCAGGGGGGAGCACGACCGTTGGGGTTATCTGGAACAACGTTCCCGATCCGGCCAACTATAACGATCCCGATGCACGCCATTTCTGTCTGCTGGCGCGGTTTGTCTCGGATGAAGATCCGATGACGTTTCCAGAGGGGGCGAACACACCGCAGAACACACAGAACAACAACAATATCGTCTGGAAGAACATATCGATTCTGGACTGTGCCAACCCGCGCGGAGCAGTGGATGTGCTCAACGACACCCACGATGAGATGGCGGTTGAGCTGCGGTTCGATATACCGGAGGATGAGTGGGAAGATCCGGTAACACATCACTGCACGCTCACAGTCGATCTGGGACAGGAACTCTACAATATGTGGATTGAGTCGGGGAGGAAGGGAGAAGGCATCGAAGTTATCGGCGAGGGAAGGATTCGCATCTACGATCTGCATGCATGGATCGGCGGCCTGTTGCTGCCACCGGGTGCACGGCATGCCATCCATGTCGAGGTGAACTTCTATGCCGATGATGGAACGGACAAGCCGTTTCATTGGCATATCACCCAGTACGATAAGAACAGGGGTAAAGTTGTCGGGGCCGAGGCCTACGAGATCCGCACCCGCTGCCGTGCCGATGGCATGATACGCGATTGTAATGGGGATGCCGGGATCGAGCCGAACTTCGCATGCGGTGGCATCTACTGGGCAAGCCCGGCCATCTATGTCCGCAACCAGCAGGACGGTCTGCTGCCAGGGTATGCGGTTCACCAGAACCCGATCGCGATCCTGGATAACTGGGTGTATGTGCAGGTAAAGAATATCGGCGAGCGGATACTGACAAGCGGCACGGTACACCTTTATTACTCGAAGGCATCCACCGGCCTTGTGTGGCCGTCGAGCTGGGGAAACAATTACCCGTACAGCGAGGAGATCGGCACTGCAACCATCACCAACCTTGGTCCCAACCAGACAACCACTGTCGAGATCAAGTGGAGCAATGTGCCGGACCCGAACGATTTCAACGATCCCGACGCCCGCCACTTCTGCCTGCTGGCGCGGCTTGAATCGGTGGATGACCCGATGACATTCCCGGAAGGTCCTTCGGTGTTGGACAATACCCGCAACAACAACAACATCGCCTGGAAGAACGTGTCGATCATGGATTGCGATTACCCGCGCGCCGCGATCGATATCTACAACGGCACCGATGAGGTGATGGACGCCGGGCTTGGATTCGATGTGCCGGAGGAGGATGGCGAGGACAATGTGTTGAGGCACGTGGGGATCGGCGTCGTTCTCGGCGATGAACTATATGCACGATGGAAAGCCGGGGGAGAGAGAGGAGAAGGGATCGAGAACAAGGGCAATGGCCGTATCCGTATCGCAGCCCCGCACGCATGGATCGCAGGCATCCGGCTCGACCCCAGGAACGGGCACACCATGCATGTCGAGATCGAGTATTACGATCAGGATGAAGGGGGTGAGGCACCGGCGACCTATCAATGGGCGATCACCCAGTTCAAGGAGAATCCAGACGCCACCAAACGGGAGGTTGTCGGGGGCGAGACCTATGAGATCCGCAGGACGTGCAAGCCCGATGTGCTCATACGTGATTATCTGGGCGATGCCGGGGCGCAGCCGAATCTCTCGCTCAATAACCTCTTCTGGTTAAGCCCCGATATCTACGTCCGCAACGCCGACGATAACATACTTGCCCATCAGAACGCGATCAGCGGACAGGATAACTGGATCTATGTACGGCTGAAGAACGTGGGCAACAGGACTCTCAACAACGGCACGCTCCACGTCTACTATGCCAAGGCAAGCACGGGTCTTTTCTGGCCGGTGAGCTTCCAGATCGGCTTCCCCTATGGCGAGGAGATCGGTGCGGTGTCGGTGAGCGGCCTTGCACGATCGAATGAGATCATCGCAAAGATCAAGTGGTCGAATGTCCCAGATCCAAGCTGGTTCGGCGATCCCGATGCGCGCCATTTCTGTTTGCTTGCCCGGTTCGAGTCGGCCGAAGACCCGATAACGGGCGAGGGCCTCTACCTTGGGCACAACGTTCCCTACAACAGCAACATTGCGCAGAGGAACATTTCGATCATGGAGCGCCGGACCCCGCGTGCCGCGGTCGATATCTACAACGGCACCGATGAGGCGGTGGAGACGGTGCTACAGTTTGATGTGCCGGGCGAGGATGGCGACGATAATGCGTTGAAGTATTTCGGCATCAGGGTTGAACTCAACGAGGAGCTTATGGCCATGTGGGAGCAGGGAGGCGGGAGAGGGGCAGGCGTGAAGTACGATGGCAGCGGGTTTATCATCACCGAGCCGCATGCATGGATCGGCGGCTTGACGCTCAATGAGGAGGCACGTGCGACACTGCACGCCGAGTTCGAGGCGACCGGCGAGGTTCCGCATGAACGGGATACCTATACGTGGACGATCACCCAGTACCGCAAGGGAGATATCGCTCCTATCGGCGGCGAGACCTACGAGCTTTCGGTACGGGACTGGCTGGGCAAGCCCGTGCTTCCAGAGGAGGGATATCTCGGTCGTGCGCTCAATCTGAATGCCCGTCCGAACCCGTTTAACACCGCGACCGCCATCGGCTTCACGTTGCCGGGCGATGGGCGTGTCACGCTTGCGATCTACGACGCAAACGGCATGCTGGTGCGCACGCTCCTGAGCGATGCGGCCCGTACCGCAGGACGCCACGAGATCGTCTGGGATGGTGCTTCGGTCGATGGCAAGCCGGTTCCGAACGGGACCTACTTCTATCGTCTGAGCACATCGATGGGAACTACCGAGAAGCAGTTGAAGCTGGTTCGGTAAAGGGAGGCCGGGAGGCATCCGGTCCTGCCGCCACAAATCGGCCCCCGCACGGAATATCGCCGTGCGGGGGCCATTGTTGTTGCAGGCTCTTCATTGAAGCGTCTGCGTCTCATTGTCGTTGTGAGGCCGTCCGGGCGCATTATATTCCTGCTGCGCAGGAGCCGGCCAGCGATATGCCGGGGAGGTATCGACAATATTCCGTACTCTCGGTGCGGGAGCGCCGAACAAGCCGTTTTATGCATGGGGTTTCACGCCCGTGCATCCGGCAGCGGTCGGCGCGTATCCTGCCGGATGGGTGCTGGCGGCGTTGCCTGAATGTTTTTCCAACAATTGTCGTGTGGGGCACTCAAATATGTAGTGGCCTAACCTAATTTGCAGGTGCTGCGAAGCCATTGGCGGGAATGGGCTTGCCGAGCATGCGATGCTACATCCAGACAGGCGCGATATCATGGCCGAACAATCTATGCTTACTTCCGCTCTCGATATGGGGGCGCTGCTGGAGTTCAGCCGCATCCTGAACGAGTGCGACGATCCGGCCATTATCTACAGCAACGTCCTTTTTTCCCTGATGGGAAAGCTTGGGCTGGGGCGCGCAGCCGTTGCGATTCCCGATGCCCAGGGTGTCTTTACGGTTACTCTGGCAAAAGGGGGGCTGCTTGGGATGGCAGGGTTTTCGTTCGGCTGGGACGAATCCTGCCGTCAGGGTCTTTTCCCCCCCGATCATATTCATGGGGATGCCGAGCGTGAAGGGCTGGTGCGGGCTGGGGTGGAGCAGGTGATACCGGTCTGTTCCGGTGGTATAACTTTTGCGCTTCTTCTGCTTGGCTCGTCGATGATGGGGAGAACTCATGAATCGGATGGGATGAGTTATGCCCTTCTTGTGGGGGCTATAGCTGCAATGGCGCTGGAAGGATGCAAGGCCCGTGGGTCGCTCTCGGAGATGAACCGCCGTCTGGAACGCCGTGTTCATCGGCTGCGCTCGCTGTTCGAGGCCGGGCGTGAGTTCAATGCCCTGCTCGATCGCGATGCCATTATCCGGCTGCTCGGCTATACGCTGATGGGCGAGATGGCGATCTCCAGATTTGCCGTGGCCCTTCGGAACCGGAACGGGTATTTTCCGGTGATCAACCATCGGTTCCAGCAGGGATTTTCCCCCGAGGTGCTTGAACGGGTGGCCGAGCGGGGGACACGCGTGTTCTCCCTGAAGGAGGAGCGCACGCCGGAGGAGGAGTCCTTGTACGCCGGGGGGGTGCGCGCTTCGATACCGATGGAGGTGCAGGGGGTTACGCGTGGGGTGCTGCTGGCCGGCGAGCGTTTTCGCAACGAGATCGACGACGAGGATCTGGAATATCTCTGCTCGCTTGCAAATCTTGCCGTGGGCGCCCTTGAAAACGCGCGGCTTCTGGAGGAGATCATCGGCAAGGAGCGTATGGAGGAGGATCTCCGTATCGCCGCCGAGATACAGCAGGGGCTGCTACCCCGATCGTTGCCAACGATTCATGGGTTTGATATCGCCGCCCAGACGATTCCCACGCATCAGGTGGGGGGCGATTGTTATGATACGATAGAGCTTGGCGGGGGGCGGGTGCTTATCTCGATCGCCGATGTCTCTGGAAAGGGCACCCCGGCGTCGCTGCTGATGGCAAGTGTGCAGGCTGCCGTCCGTGCGCTTGCACAACTGGATCTTCCGTTGGACGATCTTACGGCTCGTATCAACGATGTCATCTATCAGAACACCGCTGCCGACAAGTTCATCACGGCGTTTTTTGGTGTGCTGAACTCTGCAACCTCGACGTTCAGCTATGTGAACGCGGGACATAACCCGCCGCTGCTGTTCACATCGGATGGGGTAAAATCGCTCGATTGCGGCGGGGTTATCCTTGGCATCATGCCGTCGATTCTCCCCTATGATGTCGGCATTGTGCAGATCCAGCCGGAGGATCTGCTGATACTGTATACCGATGGGGTAAGCGAGGCGATGAACGGGCAGGCCCAGGAGTATGGCGAGGTTCGTTTGCGCGCCCTGTTCAAGGATTGCCACGCTAGATCGGCTGCCGATGCTCTTGAACGTCTGCGAGGCGATGTGCTCGATTTTACGCGGGGGGCCGATCAGTCCGATGATATCACGATCCTGGCCCTGCGCCGGAACTCGCACTAGAGCGTGTTCTGCACAAGAAGGCGTTTGGAGATGAGCACAGCAGGCTCTGCCGGACAATCCATTGATATACTATAGCCCCTGTCAGGTGCTCTTCAGTCGGAGATCATCGGTCCCGATTTCAGCGATTGAAGCGCATGCCACGCTCTAGTCTCAGCGGGAAGCGTCATGCCTCCCGTCTCCTGGTACTTCAATCCCGGATACTTCCGGTCCACGCCGAACCATTGTCTGATCCCGCCATTCCTGCTTGGGATATTCCCGGAGGAGGATGGCGTACTATTTTTTTGCAATGGGTCCGGTGTGCTTGAATTTCATTCATCGGGCGTTGTAGCTTCTCTTTCCATCAGTGCTTCGCTAGAGACCTTCGCTCCAGTTCAATTCACTCCTCATGACTGTAGGACAGCGACTCCGCTCCGCGCGCGAATCGAGAGAGATGACCATTGGTGATATCTCCCGGCGCACTTTCATACAGCCGAAATTCATTCAGGCTATCGACGAGGATAATCTGGGGATGATCCCCGATTCTCATCGGCGGCTGTTTGTCCGGGAGTATGCAAAGCTTGTTGGCGCCGATGCCGAGGAGGCGCTCGCGCTGCTTGCTGCCTTCGAGCCTCCGCCAGTTCCGGCTGCCGCCGAGGTTGTGCGGCGGCAGGGGACATCAGGCCGTCGGGATAACGCTCCGGCTCCCCCTCCGGCCATTTCCGCGCTCGACGAGAAGGAGCGCAAGGCCTATGGCGAGGTGCTGCGGCGGCTCTCGTCCGGCCGGGGGATGAAGCTGAGTGGCTCGAACGTCTCCACCTGGCTTATCAGCGGCGCCTTTGTGCTGCTGCTGCTGATCGCGGCCTACTATATCTTCTTTTCCGACAAGAACGCCCACCAGGATGATGCCGGTGCTCTGCCAGGCAGTGCGGCCGGGTCCCCTACGGAGATCCTGGCCCGTGGCGGCGGGGATTCCGCATCACATGATGATGGGGAGTCCGCTGCCGGTGATGATAGCCTTACGCTACGCGGGCAGGCTACGGCAAAGGTCTGGTTTGCCATTGTGATGGATGGTAAGCGGAGCGAGACCGGAACGCTCGATAGCGGCCTCACAAAGGTGTGGCGGGCAGCAGAGACCTTTAAGCTGTCGCTGGGCAATGCAGGGGGGCTTGCGCTTACACTGAACGATTCGGCCATCGGTGCGCTGGGCGCGATGCGCACCAGCGTTCGTAACCAGATCATCGATGCCAATGGCGTGCGCCGGTCTCTTCCCGGCCGCAGGACAGCGCCGCCGCCGCCACGGCGGTCAGCGCAGGATCGCACGGTGAGTCCTACGGAGATGCGGACATCGCGACCGTAGGAGAAGATCCGGTGCTCTGCGATGCGTCCGGTCTGTGATGGGCGTCTGCCATGCCATTGTGATATGTTCTATCGCATCGCATACCAGAGCGTCGGGATGGCCATAAGTTTGCGGTGCAGAGGGACGGATGCGCGGCTGGAATAGACATCGTAGCCATTGTGTTCGATCACAGTAAGGATGCGCCGGTAGTTATGGCTCATCAGCGTGACGGTGAGCCGACTGTCGCGGTCGAGCATGGGGATTCCCCGGTCGGCGCGTTCATAATGGTTGTGGGCACGCGCCACCTGGAAGCACATCAGATCGCGGAAGCGGGGGCAGACACGGTGTGAAGCTATGTTCCGTTCGTCCAGTCCGAACCGCTCCAGATCCTCCCGGGGGATATAGATGCGGCCGTTCTGATAATCCTCCCCCACGTCGCGCAGTATGTTTGTAAGTTGCATTGCGATGCCAAGATCGATCGCATGCTCCTTTGCCCTTGCATCGGTATACCCGAAGATTGCGCTTGTCATCAATCCCACCACCGATGCCACCTTATAGCAATAGCTTCGCAGCTCGTCAAACGTATCGAACCGTACCGAGGGGCGCAGGTCGGTCATCACCCCTTCTACCAGTTGGCTCGGCAGATGCCGGTCGATCTTGAACTGCTGTAGTGTATCGCCCCAGGCGATCATCACAGCATCGTCCACCAGATCGCCCGCATAGACATGATCAAGGCGCCTCTGCCATTCGGCAATGGTACGGTCGATGGTGGTGCGATTGGGCTTGGCGCCCGCTGCCGTGCTGGTATCGACGAGATCATCAATATACCGGCAGAAGGCATACACCGCATAACATGCATTCCTCTTGGGGGCCGGAAGAAAGATCGATGCGAAGTAAAACGTCTTTGCGTACCGGAGCGTGATTTTCCGGCAATGTTTATATGCTTCTGCAATGGTCTCCGGGGCCATCCTGATTCTGGTTGCCATGGGGACTATGGTTCTGCGGTTGAAAGGGAGAGGGGCACAAAAAGGGCTGAATCGATAGCGAGTTCCGCCGTACTGGGCTACACCTCAATCTATTGCAAGAGAAACCACGGATCACCGTGATGAAGTTCCCTCGATCGCTATCATCGGTACGAACATCATGTGACCGTGGAACGTGCCAGGGAGATGGGGCGGAATCCGCAACAACGTTGGCTGTTGTACTCCCTTCGGGCGATGAAGCGCCAGCGGCATCATTTCATTCTATGGCAAAACAACGTATACGATATATATGCCAGTCGTGCGGAGCAACCTCCCCACGCTGGCTTGGCAAATGTCCCGAGTGCGGTGCCTGGGAAAGCTACGTGGAAGAGGCGGAGGCTGCACCCGTTCCTGCCAAGGCACGGGGCGCGCGTTCCACATCCACCTCTGCCAAGCTGGTGCGGCTTGAGGATGTAACGGTCGGCGAGGAGCCGAGAATCGTTACCGGCATCATGGAGTTCGATCGGGTGCTGGGAGGGGGGATCATGCCCGGCTCGATCATCCTGGTAGGAGGCGATCCGGGCGTGGGCAAGTCCACATTGATGGCGCAGATGTGCACCGGGCTTGGAGATCGCAGCATCCTCTATGTGACCGGTGAGGAGTCGCTCCGGCAGATCAAGCTGCGTGCCGCCCGTCTTGGCGTGGAAGCGCAGGGGTTGCGGCTGCTTGCCGAGACAAACCTGGATCTGATCGTTTCATCAATCAAGGAGTTGGCCCCCGATGTGGCCATCGTCGATTCGATCCAGACGACCTATCATCCGCAGATCGAGTCGGCCCCTGGCTCGGTGGCGCAGGTGCGCGAATGCACGGCCGTGCTGATGCACCTTGCCAAGAGCAGCGGCGTGGCGATCTTCGTGGTAGGCCATGTCACCAAGGAGGGGGCGATCGCCGGCCCGAAGGTGCTTGAGCATATGGTGGATACGGTGCTTCAGTTCGAGGGGGAGCGAACCCATCTATATCGTATTCTTCGCACGGCCAAGAACCGTTATGGTTCGACCAACGAGATCGGCGTGTTCGAGATGGGGGAGCTGGGGCTGGTGGAGGTGGCAAATCCCAGCTCGGTCTTTCTGTCGGAGCGGAGCTACGGAGCCAGTGGTTCGGTGGTGACGGCGACGCTGGAGGGGACCCGCCCTATTCTCGTGGAAGCACAGGCCCTTGTCACGCCCAGCAGCTACGGTGTGCCGCAGCGCTCTGCCACCGGGTTCGATTACAAGCGGCTTCAGATGCTCCTGGCAGTTCTGGAGAAACGGCTGGGGCTGGGGTTGGGGCAGTACGATGTCTTCGTCAATATCGCCGGTGGTGTGCGTGTGGATGATCCGGCGGTAGATATGGCGGTTGCCTCGGCAATCGTATCCAGCTTCCGCGATATCCCGGCCGATTCGCAGACCGTGGTGGTGGGAGAGATCGGTCTCGGCGGAGAGATACGGACCGTGGCACAGGTGGATCAGCGGATCGCCGAGGCGGCGAAGCTTGGATTTAAGTCCTTTGTGCTCCCCGGATCGAATATGAAAAAGGCTGTGCGGCGGGAGGGGATTGATCTGAAAGGTGTTGCCACGGTTGCCGCCGGGATCGACGCGATGATATGACCCCCTGGCTGCACCATATGCCGTATCGGGTCCGGGCCGTGTCCATCGTGGACATGGCCCGTGTTGGTTATACGCGCATAGGGGATGATGGAGGCTGGCACCACAGGCAGATGAACATTTTTACGATTGATTCCGAAGCTTCTTCTGGAAACTTGCGTATAACCAGTATTATATTCGCTATTACTTAGAAAAGGCAGCATGATTGACGATATAGATAGAAAGATAGCGGCGATCGTTCAGGCGAACGCACGTACCTCCAATACGGAGATCGCCCGTCAGGTGGGCATGGCCCCATCGGCCACGCTTGAGCGGCTTCGGAAACTGGAGGCACAGGGTGTCGTCAGGGCGTACAAGGCCCATATCGATCCCGCTGTGGTTGGGCTTGGCCTGCTGGCCTATGCCTTTATCCGTGCCAACGAGCGGGTCTCCACCTGCAATGTCGGCAATGAGCTGGCGGCGATCCCGGAGATACTGGAGGTACATCATATCGCCGGAGAGGATTGTTATCTGGTGAAGATCCGTGCGGTGAACACCGAGGATCTGGGACGGCTTCTCAGAGAGAGGATCGGATCGATCGAGAGCGTGACCTCCACTCGCACGACAATCGTTCTCTCGACGATCAAGGAGACAACCGATCTACCACTCGATCACCGGGTGGAGGACGACTAACTGAACATATGATCTGGATTGGAGGAGCGAGATGAACACACGCAATCTGACACATGAGTATGATGTTCTCGATAGTATTGACGCGATCTGTCTGACGACCGGGAACGTATGGTGCCATGAGCCAAATGGCAAGATGCTGGAGTTGCTCGCCCTTGATGGCGATATCTGGGTGACCGAACAGGGGAATCCAGCCGATTATATCGTGCGTGCCGGTCATATCCTACGGCTCCCCGGTGCCGGTCTGATCGTTGTGGAGTCGCTTACTCCCTTTGCCTGCATTCGTGCGTGCGAGGGGGAGCAGAGTGCGGCGGGAACGGGGGCCGCCGAGGCCACACCCGATGTTCCGGCGATCGGCGTTCAGGTCTAAAACCCCTCCTCCCCCACGCCGGAGCCGGTTGGGGGCCATTCATTGCAGCATTGGAACGATTCCCGATGAACAGGTGGCTGCTTCTGTTGATGCTGGGGCTGCTCTGGGCTCCATCCTTTATCTTCATTAAAGTGGGCCTGCATGATATTCCGCCGCTGACGCTTGCGGCAGGGCGTATCACGTTGGCCGGGCTGATCCTGTATGCGGTTCTTCGGATACGTGGGGGAACCCTGCCAACATCGCCAGCGATCTGGCGGCGCTTTGCGGTGATGGGCTTTTTTGCGACGGCGTTGCCCTTTGCGCTGTTCAGCATTGGCGAGCAGTATGCCGATAGCGGCCTTGCGGCGATCTTCAATGGTACCACGCCGATAGCGACGGCGCTTATCGCCCATTTCACGATAAGCGAGGAACGGCTTACCCCAACAAAACTGCTGGGGGTGCTTATAGGCTTTGCGGGCATTGTAACGATCGTTCTGCCGGGGATGGTGGGGCCTGCGCCTGGCAGCGGAAGCGTATGGGGGCTGCTGGCCTTTGCCGTGGCAGCGCTCAGCTATGGTATATCGCTGGTGTATGGGCGGAAATATCTGCGGGGCTTGGCGCCGTTGGTTGCCCCAAGCGCGCAGCTCGCCGTAAGCTCGGCGCTGCTGGTGCCGGCGGCCCTGATTCTCGATCCTCCCATGACGGCTCTGCCAGGGCTTCCGGCTGTGGGTTCGGTGCTCTTCCTTGCAGTCTTCGGAACCGCGTTGGCGTATGTTCTGTATTACCGGCTTCTGGAGAGTGCCAGCGCAACCTTTACCTCGCTGGTAACCTATTTCCTCCCTCCGGCCGGGGTGCTTCTGAGCATCGTCTTTCTTGGTGAGCGGCTTGGGTGGAGCGCCCTGGCCGGTTGCATCATCATCGTTATCGGACTGCTTGTCATGAACGATGTGCCGGGAAAGGCAGGGCGCAGATTTCGCCGTACGAACGTGCTCCCGGCCGAATGACCATCCCGGATGGCCGGTAGATGATTCCGGGTATTGTTCCGTTTCTCGGATACCCGGAACATTCTCTTGCCATGCCCTGCACATCGGGGTGGTTTTTTGCCCCCATCCCTCCTTTGTTCTTCGCGTGAACTTCTGTGAAATGACCCACGAGTCATCCCGTTATTTCTGCGTTCATATCCCCCTGGCACCTCCATAATCCCATAAAAACGCCCGATTTCAACGATTATCGTTCGTCTGGAGCATCCATCATGGTGCCGGTGGGCGGTTTACATATTCTTTACATCCATTGTGTGGAAGCCGTTTTTTCTTCTTGACATGGAGCATTCCATTGTCGTATGTTCGTACCCAAAAGGTTAAGGGTATTGCAAAGGTTTTCGGGAAATGTTGACCAAGCGTCAGAAAGAGATTCTCGATTTCCTCATCTCCTTCCAGATGGGGATGGGCCGTACACCAACCGGGCCGGAGATCGCCAACCACTTTAATTTCAAGGACCCATCTCCCGCATATCAGCATCTGAAGCTGATGGAGAAGAAAGGATATGTCGAGGTGTTTACAGCAGGGCGCGGCCGCCCTCTGGGGGTGCGGCTTACCGAGCGCACACACCAGGCACTCAGCCCATCCTGGGCGTTGCTGGGGGCAATCCCCGCCGGACCGCTCTGCGAGACCACGGCGGATGTTCACAGACGTATTCACAAGCTTCAGGATCTGATCCCTGATCTTCAGCAGGGGGATTTTTTTCTCTCGATCAGTGGCGACTCCATGATCGAGGCCGGTCTGGAACCGGGGCAGTATGTGATCGTACGGCCAGGGCTTGAGCCACGCAACGGCGATATCTGTGCGGTGTGGGTGGAGGGGAGCGGGGGAACCTTGAAGCAGGTGTTTTTCGAGGGTGTCGCCATACGGCTTCAGCCGGCGAACAGCCGCTACAGAGCAGAGACCTATCCGGTTGATATCGTTCGGATTCAAGGCGTGGTGGTGGTGGCGCTTTCGGTGGAGTCGTTCAAGCGCCATATGGTCCGTCCCGGTTGATGAGGCTGTGATGTTTTGTTCTGCTGAAACGCTTTTTCAGTAAAGGCCCGGCGACTGGTTCTAGATGATTTCGATGCCGCACCACAACGGCACGGTCGGATGTCAGGCATATGCCCGATGTTCGTTGAGCGGAGGAGAGAGGGGATGGAGGTGGGGCCGTCATAGCGATTTCCATGGAGGTGAGTGGTTACCAGCCACGTTGACCCCAACCATGTCGAGAGCGCAGACCAGAACGGCCTGTATTGTGGTTATCCGCGAGTTTCACCATCACAACCGACAGGAGCCAACAAGGCGGCAGGGATGTGTCCCTGCCGTCTCGTTTTTTGTACCGTCGCCAGACGTTGTCCGGCAGAGCCGCCAGCGTCTGGCGACGGCGACCTTACCACCACATGTCTGGCCATCCACCGGATGGCTCAACGCAACGCCCACGTCCGTTCGATCCGGTGGGAGGATGCCATAGGCCCGCACCGGCACCGAGCCAAACCGTCTGATCCTTACATCCCCTGATCCCGACGGGAGCCGCATGAAAACGAAGTCCGGCCTCCGGGGGCGCTCTCGGATTGCAGAGATGTTCGGCGATGCAAATCCCGGTCCCGGCGCTGGTCGAGCGTGCCGGGCGGTGCATACCGGCGTGCGGCCTTCTTCCATGAAGCGTTCCGATGAACCGTGTGTGGCATGGCCATCGCAAGGCGCCGTGTCCGGTTTCCCCCACCCTGCCGACGAATGTTCCGGTAGCATAGGCTCTGCCACGCCAGCGTTTGCACCACATTTCTTCACCGTCACAATCCATTTCAACTCCCGATCTTTACCTTTTTCCCCGTTCGGTATTCCGAACCGTGGGGCTGCTCATCATGAATTCTCCGCACAGTATCCATGACCGATCTTCAACAACGTATCGAACAGCTTTTCCCGATTCCGGCGGCGGAGCTTCCGCTGGAGGAGACCGCTGCCATCTTCTCCGCATTAAAGGAGGAATTGAACCACGGGCGTATCCGTGCGGCCGAGCCTGACGGAGCCGGTGGATGGCAGGTGAACGGTTGGGTGAAGCAGGGCATTCTTCTCGGCTTTCGTGTTGGCAGGCTTGCCGATATGTCCGCTGACGGGTTTTCCTTCTTCGACAAGGAGAATCTGCCGATGCGCCGCCTGACCCTGGAGAACAATGTTCGTCTGGTGCCGGGAGGCTCGGCGATTCGTGATGGTGCCTATGTAGCGCCAGGGGTGATCTGCATGCCCCCGATGTATATCAACATCGGCTCCTATGTCGGTCAGGGGAGCATGATCGACTCGCATGCGCTGGTAGGAACGTGCGCGCAGATCGGCGATCGGGTGCATGTAAGCGCGGCGGCACAGATCGGCGGCGTTCTGGAGCCGATTGGGGCCAATCCGGTGATCGTTGAGGACGATGCTCTGGTGGGAGGGAACTGTGGCGTCTACGAAGGAACGATTGTGCGCCGCCGGGCGGTGCTGGCCGCTGGGGTGGTTCTTACCGCTTCGGTCCGGGTCTACGATATCGTGAACGGGCGCGTTCTTTCGGCATCGGCCGGTGGGCCACTGGAGATCCCGGAAGGTGCCGTGGTGGTCAACGGCTCACGACGGATCGCCGGGGAGTTTGCCGAGGAGCATGGGCTTGCGCTCTCCACGCCGGTGATCGTCAAGTATCGCGACGAGCGTACCGATGCCCGTGCGGCGCTTGAGTCTGCGCTTCGCTAGAGCGCTGGCGGCCCGGCCTGTGGGGCCGGGGACGATATGGCGATACATGCCGGAACGATCATGGCCGTCGTACAGATCGGCCCTGTAACGTCGTGACCGGCGGGACGTGCAATGGAGACGGTGGTTCAGGGTTGCCCCATCCGGCAGGTTTGCCGAAGTTTGTCAGCTATCCGCTATCCTCCTGCCAGAACCATGCGTCGGCGGATGCGATACGCTGCTGCGCCCGGTTCTTTGCGACCGGGGCAATAGATTCCGATCACATGCATACGGATTTTCGATTGTAATGAACGACAATAGTGCTCCCAACGATTACGAATCGGAGTTGAAAGGGGGAGTGAGGCGATCGTATGTGCGCTCGGCGCTCGGCGTCACCGCCATCATCGTCCTTTTTGCGCTTGTCGCCTTTGTGCTCTACTTCGTCGAGATCGCCAGCGGCCTGCCCTCGCTTGAGGAGCTGGAGAACCCGCGTGCCGATCTATCGACCCGTATCCTGACGGCAGATGGCCAGCCGCTCGATCAGTTCTTTGTCCATAATCGCACCTATATCCGTTACGACTCCATTCCACGGGGGTTTGTGGAGGCGCTGATCGCCACCGAGGATCAGAAGTTCTACGATCACTGGGGGGTGAATCTGGAGCGTATCCTGAAGGCGATGGTCAAGAACGTGATGTCGATGAATCTGACCAAGGAGGGGGCGAGCACTATTACGCAGCAGCTTGCCCGTAACCTCTATCTGTCGCAGGAGGTGACCGTAAGCCGAAAGCTCCGGGAGCAGTTCACCGCCGTACAGGTCGAGCGCACCTATACAAAAAACGAGATCATCGAGATGTACGCCAACACGGTGTACTTCGGCCGTGGGGCCTATGGTATCCAGGTGGCGGCAGAGATCTATTTCGGCAAGCTCCCGATCCATCTCAGCGCCGACGAGTGCGCCTATCTGGTCGGTGTGCTGAAGGGGCCGGAGAACTACGATGCCGATCAGCATTACGATCGTGCCATCGACCGCCGTAATACCGTGATGGCGCTGATGATGCAGATGGGGTATCTCAGCAGCCGTCAGTTCTCCGATCTCAGCCGCAAGCCGATCGCCTTTGTCAAGCGGAAGCGCCGTACCGGCATCGCCTCGCATTTTGTCGAGGCGGTCCGCCTCAGTCTCTCGAAGGAACCGAAACTCCAGGGCTACAATCTCTATCGCGATGGCCTTGTGATCTATACCACGCTCGACAGCCGCATCCAGCAATATGCAAACGAGGCGGTGCGGGAGCATCTGAACGAGTTCCAGCCGCAGTTCAGCAAAACCTGGAGCTGGCGTGGCAGGGAGGCATTGCTGAAATCTATCGTGGCGCGTGCTGCACGCGAGAGCGATCAGTACAAGGAGGCGCTCACCGAGGAGGACAAGGTGCGTGTGATCCGGGAGCTGACCCAGAAACCGGGCTTCATTGATTCGGTGAAGTCCGAGGCCACGGAGGTGGAGGTTGGGTTTGTCGTGGTTGAGCCACGGAGCGGGTTTGTACGGGCAATGGTGGGGGGGAGCGATATCGCATCGGGGCGCGGGCTGAACCATGTCACCCAGATCCGCCGCCAGCCAGGCTCCTCCTTCAAGCCCTTTGTATATGCATCGGCGCTGGAGCAGGGGATGAACCCAGGCTCTGCGATCTCTGCCGCTCCGGTCGTCTATCGTATGCCGGGGGGAGGGGTATGGAGTCCGAAGGGTGGGGGAAAAGGGGGAACCGTCGCGCTCCGCAGCGCCTTGAAATATTCGATCAATACGGTCGCGGCTCGCCTTATCCTCGAAAAGACAACGCCCCAGAAAGTGATAAAGCTGGCAAAGGAGATGGGGATCAAGTCGCCGATACCAGAGTTCCCGTCGATTGCCCTCGGCACGGCCGAGGTGACGCCGCTTGAGCTGACCGCAGCCTACGGAGCTTTTCCGAACGATGGCATCTTTGTAGAGCCGACCTTTATTCTGAAGGTGGAGGACCGTTGGGGGCATGTTATCTATCAGGCCAAGCCGGTGATGCATGAGGCGCTCTCGCCGAAGATTGCCAGCCAGATGGTCTCGATGATGCGTGGCGTGGTCGATGGCGGAACGGCAACGTCGATCAGGCGCTGGTTCAACTATCCTGCGGCCGGAAAGACCGGCACCACACAGGATTTTGCCGATGCCTGGTTTGTCGGGTATACCCCGGAGCTTGTTGCCGGCGCATGGGTTGGTTTCGACGATCACCGGATAAAGTTTACCGGCTGGTATGGTCAAGGAGGAAAGGCGGCAGCCCCTATCTGGGGACGTTTTATGGCAAAGGTCTACAAGGACGACCGATTGCCGTATGACAAGCGGGAATTCCCCGGCGAGCCATCTCGTTCCTACGATCAGTTGCCCTATAATTACGATCGGGAACCGTTGGAGAACAGCGCTCCGCCAAGCGATGTGATGGGGACAGGGGCAGGAGGGGCCGATGGTGGCGAGCCGCATACATCGCCGGATAAGCCGGATGTTCCCCCAAGCTCCAGCGATGGCAAGGAGGATGCGTTCCGCTCCACCGAGCAAAACAAGAATTTCGGCGGGCAGAAGGAGCCTTAGCCGATCCGTTCACATACTGTTATAGAGCTGTGAAAATGCCCGGTGATTATCGCCGGGTATTTTTTTGCCGTGCGCGATCTGTCCATCGCAAGGCGCTGCCATGCTGCTCCGTTCAGGCTGATGGTATCAGATAGTCATACCATACTCCCCCGTTTTTGTCTGCTTTGGCGGCTTGTTGCCGCAGCGATGGACCGTACATATACAGTACGCCATCGTATCTCCGCTCTCTATAACCTGTCTATCGACTATCGCGCAATCCATCCAGGCCGATGAATTTGTATGGGGAATAACCGCATTGCTCCGGCGGCGGGCAATGGCGTTTACGGAAAAAAGAACGGCAATGGTTGTAAAAGATGGGTGATAAGGACTATATTTGGACTTAGTCCAATTAAGTTCTACAGTATCCTTTCACAAGCTGCTTATTTGAAGATATGCGTACACTAATACGTAAGACCTCTTCCCTCCTGTTTGCCGTAAGCGCCCTTGTCATCTCCAGCGCATCGGCGCAGACCACGGTTTCGACTGGTGCTAGCTATGCAAACGAGGTCTACTATGACCTGGCCAATGGTGTTGTTCGCACCGAGCCTCTTGCCGCCTGGGATATAGCGTTCCAGATACAGGGATATGCTTCCTCCATCATGGTCAACGGCGGGATGGGTGTGGCGCTGTACAGCGTCCCGGACAAGACCGTGGAAGAGTGGGACGGGCCGCTCGATACCACCGGCATGAGTACCTGGGATTATTGGTACAACTCGCCGGAGCAGTGGGAGCTGGGCGCGTTCAACATGGGAGTTGACTATAACACTGGCAACTTCGGTTGGGGCGAGTACAACATGAACACGCATATCGTCTCGGGCACCACCGTCTATGTGATAGTGCTGCCGAACCGTACCGCCAAGAAGATCATGATCGACGGGCTAAGCGGCGGCAGCTATAACTTCCGCTATGCCAACCTTGATGGCACCGAGGAAGTGACCGCATCGCTGAAGAAGAGCGATTTCGCCGGCAAGCAGTTCGGCTACTATTCGATCACCGAGGGCAAGGTCGTCGATCGCGAGCCTGCCGCAAGCGGCTGGGATCTTGTGTTCGGCAAGTATACCGATATGGCCGGTCCTGACGTTCCTTATACCGTGACCGGCGTTCGTGCAAGGCCGGGCCTACAGCTTGCCAAGGTTGAGACCGGCTCGCCTGCAACGGTTGCGGCGCCCGATGAATCCGCCTATACCACGATCGTCAACACCATCGGGTACAACTGGAAGTCGTTCACCGGCTCTACCTACAAGATCAACGATAGCCTTGTCTTCTTCGCAAAGGATGATGACGGCAGCATCTATCGCCTCATCTTCACCGGCTTCGGCGGAAGCGCCAATGGCGACTTCGTCTTCAACCAGCAGCGTCTGGATGCCTCGTCGGTCAGTGTCGAGAATGGTGCCACCGCTGTCGCCGCTCTGTATCCTTCGATCGCATCGGCCGGATCTGTTGTTGAGCTTGTCTACTCGCTCGATCGCACCACGACCGGTGCCCGCGCCGCGATCCATGATGCCACCGGCCGTATCGTCTCGACGATCGATCTTGATGGCGCCGCTGGCCTGCATCGTGCCACGGTTACCGCCCCTGACGCCTCCGGCCTCTACTTCGTCACCATTCAGAGTGGTGCCGCACGCCTTAGCCAGCGCCTTATCGTCCGATAAGTAGCTCCTATCGAATTGTTTGGCCGGCCTGAAGTGTATGGTTGGGTGGGTATGGTCGCGTTACCATCCAGCCCTATATGGAAGGTCGGCCATATGTTCTCTCGACACACTCCTACGAGAACCGTTTCCGATCAGAGCCTCTCATGAACCTTTCTGCCCGAGCGCTTGGTTGCGCGTTGCTTCTAACCCTCAGCTTCTCCCCGGCTCTGGCACAGAGTCGAGTAACATTGCTGGATGCCACGACCGACGAGCCGGTTGCTGGAGCTACACTGCATTTCAGTGCCCTTGAAGGCTCCGATGCCGGAAAGGTGCTGGTGCGGCGCTCCGATGCCCGTGGTGTGGTGAGCAATCCCTTTACTGCCCGTGCCATCATCGTTGTCAGCCATGTTGGATATCAGGTGGTGCATGATACCATCCAGGCGATCGGCGAGCACTTCATACACCTGCGTCCGAAGTCGATTGCTGCCGCCACAGTGGTGGTAACCGGACAGGCGGAGCCAACATCCTCGGATCGCTCGCTGGCGGCGGTCCGTGTTATCAATCGTGCGCAGATCGATGCCCGCTCGGCTGTGACGCTGCGCGATCTGATGAGCAGCGAGATCGGCGTAGGCCTTTCCAACGATATGGTGCTCGGCACAAGCCTGAGCCTGCAAGGGCTTTCAGGACAGAATGTGAAGGTGCTTGTCGATGGCGTGCCGGTGATAGGGCGCATCGGCGGCGCTATCGATATGGCGCAGGTTCCGCTTGCCAACGCTGAACGTGTTGAGATCGTAGAGGGGCCGATGTCGGTACTCTATGGGACCGATGCTCTCGGTGGCGTTGTCAACATCATCACGTCGAAAAAAACACGTGGGGCGCTCTCGGCCTCGGCCCATGCCTATTACGAGTCGGTTGGCAGCTATACCGGCGATGCACGTGTGGGAGCCTTTATCGGCGATACCCGGATATGGCTGGCTGGCGGACGCACCCTTTTTACCGGGTATGCAAATCCGGACACGTCGCGCGCCAAACGCTGGAAGCCGCGTGAACAGACCACGGTCGATGCCGACATCACCCAGTTCATCGGGCGGCATACCATTGGCCTGTCGGCAAGCTTCCTGGACGATTATATCCTCAACCGTGGGCTGCCACGGCTGCCGTATCGCGAGACCGCATTCGACGATACCTACCGTACGCGTCGCGCCTCCGGCCGGCTTCTGGCCGAAGGGGTGCTTGATGAGAACCCGTACGAGTTTTCCGCGGCCTACTCCAGCTACTCCCGCTATAAGAATACGTTTCTGAAAAATCTTGTCTCGCTGGAGACGCTGCCATCGGCAGCGGTCGGCGAGAACGATACATCGCTGGTGGATACCTGGAACGTCCGTGCCCGGATAAACGGCCGTCTGGCGTTTGCGCCGATGACATGGGAGACCGGCGGCGAGGCGACGCTCGAAGAGATCGCCGGTGGGCGCATCGAGAACAGTATGCAGGATCAGGGCGATTATGCTCTATATGCCCGTCTGGAGTATACGCCGTGGCCATCGCTCAGCCTCCAGCCGGGCGTGCGCTTCACCTATAACACACGGTATTCAGCCCCTGCGATCCCTTCGCTTCATGTGAAGGTTGTTCCCGATAGCGCTCTTGTGCTCCGTGCCTCGTACGGTCGCGGGTTCCGGGCGCCATCGCTCCGCGATCTGTACTTCACATTTGTCGATATCAATCACAACATTCGTGGCAATACCTCGTTGCGTGCCGAGACCTCGCACAACATCAACGCCGGTGCCACGTTTACCCGGCGCTCGGAGTCGTTGCTGTTCGAGGCGGGCTTCAATGGCTACTTCAACAATGTGCACGATCTGATTACGCTAGTGGCCGATACGGGCGATATGTATGTCTACAGC
The DNA here is from genome assembly GCA_964455525.1 of uncultured Alphaproteobacteria bacterium. GTDB lineage: Bacteria > Bacteroidota > Ignavibacteria > OLB7 > OLB7 > JAFDZV01. The sequence goes on along the minus strand of CAYVWR010000015.1, from coordinate 18,163 downwards.
AATGTTGGCGATGTGCGCACGATCGGCGGATTGCTCTCCTCAAGCGTTCGCTGGGAACGTGGTACCGCCAAGCTGGGGCTTGCCCTTGTTGGATCATCGAGCGATCTGGGCGATCGCGACGAGGTTCCGGCCTACACGGTTGCTCCTGAAATCGGTGCCGAGGCAAGCTGGCGCTTCCTCGACGATTTCGAGCTGGCGACCGATTACAAGTATATCGCCCGTGTGCCACGCTATATGCTCGGCGCCAATGATAGAATCGAGCGCCGCACAAGCGATGATTACCATATGCTGAATGCCTCGGTTGCCTACCATTTCCTGAGCGATCTGGTAAAGCTCCGCGCTGGCGTGCGGAATATCGCCGATGTGACCGATGTTGCCCTTGGAGTCTCGTCCGGGGCGGTCCACGGATCGGGAAGTTCCAGTGTCCCGGTGGCCTGGGGACGGACGTTCATCTTTGACCTTCAGCTTCGCGTTCCATGATTACCTATCGCTCCTATCCGTTGCTGCCTGCATTGCTTGCCCTGGCATTTGTGCTGGGAGGATGTATTCCAGAGGAAATTCCGATCGCTCCGTACGATCGCGGTCCCGCGCGGTTGATGACAATCCCGCTCGGGGCAGATTATGGAACCCAGTTCTATATCGATCTGGAGTCGGGGACGGTGGTGCAGCAGAACCCGATCGTGGCCTGGGATCTCGGGCTTCGCTCCGATACAGGGGGATATCATATCCTCCTTAATACCGCCACCATCATGGCGGCGGCCGATCTCGGCACGGTGCCGTTCGAGGATGTTCGCAGCGTTGCCGGCGCCACGTGGGAACACGATCGGCCAGATGGGTCGTGGGATTCCACCGCGATTGGAACATGGTGGCAGGAGGAGGGGAGCGCGGCCATATCCCGCGGACATGTCTATCTGATCGATCGTGGTTATGATCCAGAAGGGAAACGGCGCGGCTATCTGAAGATGACCGTTCTGGGGGCCGATGCCGGGGCCTATCGTCTCCGCTTTGCAAATCTGAACGGCTCGAACGAACGTACCGTGACCGTGGAACGCGACCAGACCCGTACGCTTACCGGCTTCTCGTTCGATACCGGGCCGCTTGCCATCGAGCCTCCCAAGGATGCATGGGATATCCTGATGACCCGCTATACTCATGTGTTCTACGATCCTGAGTATATGCCCTATTCGGTGACCGGTGTGCTTCTCAACCGCGCAAACACACGGGCGGTTCTCGATACGGTGCATACGTTCGATGAGATAACCGCTGCCGATGTGAATGGATATACGTTCACCGAGAGCGTGAACTCCATCGGATACTCGTGGAAGTCCTACGATATCAACGGCGGCAAATACACGGTGTATCCACGGTTTGTGTATGTCGTGCGCCGGGATAATGGCCTGAGCTTCAAGCTCCGTTTTGTAGAGTTCTACAACGACAAGGGGGAGCGGGGGTTTCCACGGATGGAATGGCAGAAAATGTGACGCATGGTTCGGCGCGGCGATGGCCGGAACCTGTATGATGCTCTATGTCGGAATTGCCTCCAGTAGTCTCGTATGGGTAATTCCTGCCCGGCGATTATTCGCCGGGCTTTTTTTATGGCGGAATCTCGTGGCGGAGCTTCCCGATCATCGGCAGCCGGATCTGCCTGAACTGTTCCTGGGGCCTGCCTGCGGCTGGCTGGTCGGGGCGCCTTGCCTTTTGCCGACGATCGGAGATAGACCCCCAGATTATGCTTGTCTGGCTCGTGCCAGAAGGCAGCGTTCTTCGATCCAATACGGACAATGGGGGCAGTGCGGTGTGCGGAGCGGAAGCTCGCGGCGTCCGCTATAACTGATCGCTCGGATATCCTCGATCGCTGCTCGCAGCTCCTCTTTGATACGCATCGACTCGAAACGCGAGAAGGTGAATATCTGCGGGTCATCCGGGAACTCCGTGAAAACAACTGCCGCCTGGATCGACTTCTGAGCCGGATTCAGCTCCGATATCAGATAGGCATAAAAGCGCAGTTGTGGCAGATAGTCCTCGGCCGCCCGTGCCAGCTCGGTGCGTCGCAGGCGGCGTGTCTTGTACTGTACGATCAGACGAGTGCCGTCGGCCATCTCCAGCACGCGGTCGATAACGCCGAGAAGAAATTCGGTGCCGAACGGCATCCGTAGCTCGTAATCGACATGGGGGTGTGAATCAGGTGGGAACAGCAGCGTGCGTGCCCGTTCGCTTGCGAAGATGCCGGCAAACGTATGCAGCAAGCGGGACCGCATCGTCTCCCGAGCTGTTGGCAGCAGAGGCTCAAGCTGGAGCGTCGCATCGATAATCCGCTCCAGCGGCGTGCTGCCGTTTTCATCGGCCGTCGCCACCGGGTGTCCGGTCCCGGGGTCGATCGCCCGATCCACCTGCATGGCCGTGGTGCGGAAAATTCGTGCGAAGAGTGTCCCATCCTCGCTATCACGCGATTCCGGGTTGATATCGTAGGCTTGTCCGATCTCCTCCGGTATGCCAAGGCGATATTTCAGATAATATTTCGTCGGGCACTGGTTATGGACCAGGAACTGTGTTGCCGAGTAGATCTCGCCCTCGGCGCGTGCCGGAAGTTCGCCGATCTGTACCGCACCGGCACGGAATGGAACCGGTGCCGATGCAAACGGATTGTACTGCGGCAGATCATCGATGCTGAGATGAACATCTATCGTCTGCTCCCACGGTTGTGCGTGCTGGCTTGCTCCGCTCGGATCGAGAAAACGGAGGGACTCGGTGGGGAGCAGGAGCGTTGTATTCTGTTGCGGTATCTCCGCAAACGGGGCAAGCGCCCAGGCGAGCATCGTGCCCGTTGGAGTATCATCGTGGTTATACTCTCCCGCCACGATCAGCATATCACGTGCTCTGGTCACTGCCACATAGAACAGACGTGCCTCTTCGGCCCGCTCCCGTTCCGATGCCCGAAATCCCATCAGCGCGGTTATCGCCGGACGAAACTCCTCCTTGTTGAACCGCCAGTTCCAGCCGAAGCCAAGATCCTTGTCGAAGAACGGTTCATGGGATGTGCGGGAGGGTGAGTGCAGTGCGGGAAGCACAACAATGGGAAACTCCAATCCCTTTGCCGCATGCATGGTCATCAGCCGTACCGCATCGCGTCCGGTGTTGATCGGTGCCTCGCTTTCCAGCTCCTCCAGTTCCACCATCTCGGTGATACGCTCCACAAAATCGAACAGATTGGTGAACCCGCGTGACTCGTACTCGCGTGCCATCTCAAGCAGTTTGTCGATGTTGGCGAGGTTCTGTTCACCCCGTTCGGAGCCTATCACCGCCCCACGCCAGCCGGTTCGTTCCACTACCCGGCGAAGCAGAAGAGAGATGGGGATGCGGCTTGCCATGGAACGGTCGTCGGCGATCATCTCCACGGCGCGGCGGAGCGCCTCTTCGGCAGTGCCGGAGGCCAGGCGGTCGTTCGCTCGTGACCACAGATCTCTGCCGCCGCCGCTGGTCTGAAGCGTCAGCCGGAACAACTCGGTGTCCGAGACGCAGAAGAACGGAGAGCGGAGCACGCCAAGCAGGGCGATGTCGTCGCGTGAGTTCAGAAGCGTGCGCAGGTAGTTGAGCATGTCGTAAACCTCCTGCGTCTTGTAGAAACCGGCGCCGCCGTGGGTGACGAAGGGAACGCCATACTTTCTAAGCGCCGATTCGAGCGCAGGGAAATGGGAGCGTTTGCGGCAGAGTATCGCCATATCGTTGAACCGTGCCCCCCTCGGCCTCTCAGCGTCGCCCCCCGGCGGCGTTTCCCAGACGACCTGTTCTCCGTGTGCGACGATGCCAAGGAGGCGGCGTGCGATCATCTCCGACTCCGGGCACCAGATCACATCGCATCGTTCCTCCTGGCCATCGGCCTGGTTCTCCGGCTCCGGCGGCGAGAGGAGGAACTCCACGCTCCCTTTTCCTTCGGAGCGTCTGGCGCAGACCAGTTCCTCGTACTCCACGCCAAACGGGGAGCCGGGGTTCACCCGAAGAATTGGCGCGCACGACTTGTTCACAAAGGCGCAGATAGAGGGGAGCAGACGGAACGAGGCCGTCAGTTTGATAACGCCGAGCATCTCATCGCGCGATTCAGGCTCGATCCTCTCGTTTCTGAATACCAGTGGCATCTCATCGCGTCGCAGCTCCCTGTTGGCAACGCGTATCTCATCGCTTGCCCGCGAGAACACCTCCACCTCGGCATTACGGAACCCGTAGATCGACTGTTTTTTATCACCTACGATACAGATCTGTCCCCAGGTCAATCCTTCCAGCAACTGCCGGGCGAGCGCATACTGCATCTCGTTGGTATCCTGGAATTCGTCGATCATCATATAACGGAACCGGCGAGCCAGCCGTGGCCGTGTCTCCTCGTTGTGTATGGCATCCAGAAGGCGCAGTTGCAGATCCTCGAAGTCGAGCGCGTTGGCGCGTTCCTTTCGTGTATCGTAGCGACGGAGGGCGTCATCATAGATTCGGAGGAGTATCTCCGTGTCGCCGTAAAGCTCGCCATGCAATGCAGGGTCGCCGCTCGACTCAAAGAATCGCGATGCGCGTTTAAACGCGGTGTTCAGAACTCCTACAGGACGTTCCAACACCTCGAACTCCTCCCCCTTCAGGCGGAAGAGGCGTCTGCGTGGGCCACCATCGCCGGTCAGCAGCAGATCGCGGAGCGCCCGCATTCTCGGGATCAGGTCTTCGGCGGCGCGTGCGGCACGCACTGCCGCAAACGCCTCCTGCGCCTCGGCCATCATATCCTCCTTTACCAGTTCCAGCATCTCGCCTATTGCTGGAATGGTCTCGGCGTTCAGCAGCAGCCCGCGCACCACGGCGTCGAGCTGACGGCGCCAGCGCTCCAGGGTCTCCTCGCGTCCCAGCGCAAGCACGCCCTTGGCCCGGCTGAAGTGGATGATCTCGCGCGCATCCATCATCATCCGAAGTATCAGTTCCATCTTCTCCCGACCGATGCGGCGGGCCAGATCGTAGGTGCTGTCGAACTCTGGATTCTCCGCCTCGCTCAGCCACCACTCGATTGCCTCCATCAGAGCATCCTCGCTCATCCGTCGGCGCTCGTATCCGCTCACTACCGAGAAGTTCGGGGGAACGTTTGTCTCGATCGGGAACTCCCTGAGCATCTGCGAGCAGAACCCGTGAATGGTGGAGACGACTGCCGATGGAAATTTCTCGCGTGCGATCTTCAGGCGTCCCCATGAATCCCGATGCAGCTCGTTGCTCAGGCGACGTTCCAGTTCCTCGGCGATACGGCCACGCAGCTCCGATGCTGCCTTTTCGGTGAAGGTGATGGCGGCGATATCGTCCGGCATGGCATTGAACAGCTCCACGATGTCGCAATAGCGACTGACAAGCACACGGGTCTTGCCGGAGCCTGCGTTGGCGGTGATGGAGATATGCCGCCACGGATCGTGGGCTTTTTTCTGGTCGAGTGTAAACATCGGGAAACGGGGATACGGAAGGGACTGTTCAGCCTGCGATCGGGCAACCAGGGTGCGCTGTAGCCGATCGCTGGTCTGTTGGCAATTCAGCCCTACGGGGTCGATGCCGGCAAACGACATGCCTCCAAGGGGATGAACCTGACCAGGGGACAACATAGAAAAGGGGGCGCCCACCGGCAATCTTCTTCCTTCGATCGGTGCGGATTTGGTATGCTCTGAAGGTGGGGGGGAGCGGCCCGGATCGGCTATGGCGAACCATGAATGGTGGGGATAGTTCGCGCAAGCGCCTGGCGTGCCATATAATGGTTGCCGCTCATGGCTGGCTGGCCGAACCGCCTGCTCCCATCACCCTGTCCGCCACTTGTTACAAGAGAAACCGCCGCCATCGCGTCGGTGATACGGAGTGTCAAGCATCGTCGCAAATCGGAGATCCTCGCCCGCCCCTTTATTTCGTAACTTCCTCCGTTATGACTGAGAGAAAATGCGTATACGACCCGCTGGTAGAGCTGATGGCCTACTATGCGGATAAAAAGAGTACCAGGGAAGAGGTCGATACCTCCACTCTGACGGTCGAGGAGCGTCTGAAACGGCGTATCATCGATGGCGATCAGATCGGTATCGACAACGATCTGGTGGAGGCGTTGAAGAGCTACCAGGCGCTTGCGATCATCAACGACATCCTTCTTGATGGGATGAAGGTGGTGGGCGATCTCTTCGGCGCGGGGCAGATGCAGCTTCCGTTTGTGCTGCAATCGGCCGAGACGATGAAGCGGGCAGTGGCCTATCTGGAGCCATTCATGGATCGTGCGGTCGATTCTTCAAAGGGCACCATGGTGCTTGCCACGGTCAAGGGGGATGTGCACGACATCGGGAAGAACCTGGTGGATATCATCCTTACCAACAATGGCTATAACGTTGTAAACCTCGGCATCAAGGTGCCGGTGGAGAGGATGCTTGAAGCCGCTCGCGATCATAAGGCCGATGCCATCGGCATGAGCGGGCTGCTGGTGAAGAGCACGCTCATCATGAAGGAGAACCTTCAGCTTATGAACGGGCGTGGCATTGATGTCCCTGTGATTCTAGGTGGTGCGGCTCTTACCCGCCGATATGTGGAGGGGGATCTGCGTACCATCTACGGGCCGAATGTGGCCTATGCGGGCGATGCGTTCGATGGCCTTCACTATATGGAACAGATCCTCTCAGGACGGGGCGTGGGGGGGCATGATATCGATGTGGCCGCCGGGAGCGCTGCCCCAGGCGACGGCGAGGATATCTCGATCGACGAAAAAGCCAGCCGCGATGCGTATGCCAATGCGCGCCCTCCTGCGGTGGAACGGGGTGCGGTACGGGTGCGTCCGGCTGCCGAAGATGAGCTGGACAGTCTTGCCGAGCTTATGGGGGTGATGGTGGAGGATCTGCGCTCTGCCGGTCTTGCCGAGCTTATGGTGGTGGAACTGAACGAGCAGGTGGTAGGTGGCGGGCGCATTCTGCCAGCGCTGGAGGGATCGTACGAGCTGACCAATATCGCCATGCTGCCGGAGCAGTGGAAGGCGGGGGCAGGTATGGAACTGGTGCGTGGGATGCGCCGCGCGGTGCGCGACATAAATCCCGAGGCGCCGATCTATATCACATGCGACCCGGAGGATGCCGAGCTTGCTCGTTTCTATCGCACCCTGGGATTCGATCAGGTGCCGGTGGATGATCCGCGTGCGATCATCGCCAATGATAAGATCGACTACTGTATCGAGACCTATGGCAAGGCACCGGCGCTCTTCATCTCGAAGTCCGCTGCACAGGTCTCCGATAGCGTGGGCTCGTCGTTTGCCGTCTCCATGCATCTTCAGAAGGAGCAGAGCCGCGATGCCGACTTCCCGGTGAACGCCGAGAATTATCAGACCGATCATGGTGTGCATCGCCTTCGCGTAACCTCCGATGTCGATCGTGCCGTGCCGGTGCCCCGCCCGCCATTTTATGGTTCGCGTGTGGTGGAGAATATCCATCTGGATAAGGTGTTCGAGTATGTCAACGAGGTGGCGCTTATCCGTGGGCAGTGGCAGGTGAAGAAGGGGAAGCGATCGGCCGAGGAGTACCGGCAGGAACTCGATCGGGTGGTCTATCCGAAGCTGGAGGAATTGAAGCTTCGCGCAAAGCGGGAACGTCTTCTGGAGCCGAAGGTGATCTATGGGTACTTTCCCTGCAAGGCCGATTACAATGCTCTGGTGATCTATAAGCCGAAGGGGATGGAGGGTGATGGGCTGACCAGCGAATGGAGCGATGTGCAGATCGGCGAGGATGGGCTGGAGGAATGGATGCGCTATGAGTTCCCACGTCAGTCGCATGGGCGGCATCTCTGCATTGCAGATTTCTTCCGTCCGACCGAAACTCCCGAGTTCGATGTGGTGGCGTTCCAGATCGTGACGATGGGACGGCGTGCTGGTGAATACTCGGCGGAACTGTTCGCTGCAAACAACTACGTGGACTATCTCTACTTCCATGGCCTCTCGGTGGAGTGCGCCGAGGCGCTTGCAGAGTACTGGCATAAGTCGGTGCGTATCGAGCTTGGCACTGCCGCAGCAGATGCGCCCGAGATCCGCCGCCTCTTCTCGCAGGGATATCAGGGGAGCCGCTATTCGTTTGGATATCCTGCCTGCCCGAACCTGGAAGATCAGGCGAAGCTGTTCGAGATGCTCCGCCCGGAACGTATCGGTGTGACGCTCTCGGATGAGTATATGCTCGATCCTGAACAGTCCACCAGTGCCGTGGTGGTACATCACCCGGCGGCAAAATACTTCAACATTCGAGAGTGATCCCTGCCCGGCAGGTGTTCGCCCGAATACCATGAAGCTGATACGTATGGCCCCTGCATGAAGCATCTCATGCGGGGGCTGTTTGTTTGTAGGGGTGATAGGCAGAAGGGGAGGGGAGAGGTCTGTGTGACGGCCATCAGCCCCAGAGAGCGGGCACCTGCATCATCCGGCAGAGCGGCTTCCAGCGGTGGCTGCATCGTTGGAGCGTGGAAGGGATATAGAGCCATAGTAGGTTTGTGGGTTACTCCCGGTGGCGCCATGACCGTCTGCCCGCATCGGATGCGATTGCGATGGCCGGACCGATGGGGGAGGGGGGAGATCGGAAGCTGACCTGTGCCATGCCCGCCTGGATGAGCTACAAGCGGGGATAGGCCCGGGGTGCATGCAGCGCCTGGGGGGCGGCGCTCGCGTTCATGTGATACGTTCACCACCAGATACCATGCTGCCAGAACTAGCAGCCCAAAAATTTTTAGAAGCCTTTAAGATCCTTTTAAGTGCGGCTCATAGCGTTGTATCTGTTCGATGATCGTGTGAGCGCCGATGAACAACACAGGCGATTGGATCACCGGATGTTCAGCAACAGTCTATCAGGATCTGCTATGAAAACGCTCAGATGTATCCGTACGCTTGCTTCCGCTCTCCTCGGAATTCTCTGCTGCGTCGTTGTGGCAGGGCTTGGCCTCTATCTCCTGCATATAACGATACGCCCCAAAGATAGGGATCGAGGTAAAAGCTCACGAGAGCCTGTACAACCAGTGATTGCACACCTACATTTCAAGTAAATCTTTAAGGGAAATTCTCATGAAGCTGCCCGCGCCTCACCGTCATCGACGGTCGTATTGGAAGATCATCCGCTGTGTGCTTCTGTTCATGGCCCTGTTTGGTGCCAGCGATGGTGCTCTGCTGGCGCAGGGCGAATCTCCCTGCGACTCGATACAGGTCATGATGAAGTATGAAGGACAGGGCTGCTGCTGGCAGTTTGTTCTCGCCAACAACCAGTCCACCTACCGGATCGATGGTGTCACCGCCATCGTGCTTACTCCCGGTGTCACCGTAGAAAGCGCATCCGCACCATTTGGTGTTCCAACGACCACCTCTAGTAGTATCGTCTGGAGCTTCCCGAATAATCTTCCTTCCTATAACACGCAGACCGGAATGGGCGCCTGCTTCTCCTCGCCGGGCGGTTCGGTGATGGTGGAACTGGTCTACTCCGGGCAGGGGAGGATTTTCTGCCGTGATACTGTGACCTTCGATTGCCCCGAGCGTCCGCAGGGGTGTTTCACAATCAGCGATCAGAAGAAGGTGGAATGCATCACACTTCCTACCGGGCAGCCCGGGTATGCTCTCACCTTCATGGTGCAGAATCAATCTTCATGGCCCGTGGCCTCTCTGACTCTTTCCGCCCCTGGCCTGACCTTCTCTCCAAGCCCGATAGTCTTTGCACCTGCGCTTGCTCCGGGAGCATGGGGGACGGTTAGCGTTACAGTTGTCGGAGCTACGCCTGGTGTTCGCACTATCACCGGTGTTCTTTGCGACACCACACGCAAAAATTGCTGCGAAGGGCGATTTGAAATAACGTTCCCCGAGTGCAGGAAGGAGGGGTGCCTCACGATCGGCCAGCAGAGCGTTCTCTGCCGCTATAATCAGAACAACCAGATCGAGTTCGTCTGGAGTTTCAACCTTCTGAACCAGTCCTCCTGGCCCGCAACCTATCTGGACATCGTTTCCCTTCCTTCCGGCGTTACGGTCAGCCCGGCCACGGTTATCCTTGGCACGATTGCTCCGGGCACGTGGTCGCCGATGCAGACGGTGGTCATCGCCGGACCTGGTGCAGTTCCCGGTTCGACGATAACGCTGGTCGTCAAGATGTGCGATCGGAGTCGCCAGCATTGTTGCGAGCAGACGTTGAGGGTGATACTGCCGGACGACTGCAAACCGAAGGATTGCTGTTCTGATTTCCGCAAAGGCATCAAGGCAACCTCCTCTGCATCGAGCAGCGGTAGCGTAACGCTCAGCGGGTATCTCGGCGCGATAGGCACAGGCGGTTCCTCTATCGTCAAGGTGGAGGCAACGCTCGCCAATGTCTCGGTCAATGGGGCGCCCGTCCATGGCTACTTCCAGAACGGCAGCATCTCCAATCCCTTCGGCATCGCCTTCGGAGTTCCGGCTCCATACGGACATGAGGTTATCTGGCCTACGATTCCCACGGGCGTCTCTATGGCAAGCGCAACGCCGTTCACGCTGAAGATGAGCGTGCCCCCGCTGGCATGGTCCAAGAAGCGCGACACGCTCCGGTACTGTGTGCGCTTTCGCTTCACCGATAAAAATTGTGTGACATGTGATACCCTGATCTGCTATACGACCGTACGCAATCAGTTCATCATCTGGCAGCAGCTCGATCTACGCAAGGGGATGCCGCTGAATGAAAAGGGATCGGAAAGAACGTTCCAGGGCGCAGCGGATGGGGCAGGCATAAGCGGCGGGCTTCATGGTTCCGATAGCGGTTCCATCATGATGGTCCTTCCTGACTTTCCCGAGGGGCTTTCCGCTTCTTCCTACGTTGGTCTGGCGATCGAGACCGAGGGTGTCGAGCTGGCGGATGTGCATGCAGGGGAGCCGGGCTATGAATTTTTTGTGGCGAACAGCAGGGCCTCCGCCAGCTTCTCGGCGGCCCCCGGCACGCAGCTTTCCCTGGCTCTGCGCTACAATGCTCTTGGCGCAAGCACCTCCCTGCCGCATCTGATGACGCTTTATTATGTGGTTGCCGATGATACGCTGAGCGAGGAGTTCACGATAGTTCTTCGCAGGGATGGGCTGGTTGGTGGCGATCGGCTGACCCCGGCTCCATCTGGTCTGAGTGGCGTCCGTACCTACGCTTTGCATCTCGGCAACAGCAATGGATCGCAGGAACCGATCAGCAGGCTTCTGATCGGGACCGAGGGGGGGGCAAGGATTCTTGCGGCTGGACCGGCACTCGGCGACTCGATAATGGCGCTTGGGTTCGACGGCCGTGGCGGTGTTGGCACGATAGGCCCCGATGGTATCGCGCTTCCGCCCGGAGAAACATCCGGTCCGATCTATATCACTGTGGCAGGCGCCGAGAGCGACATGGTGACGATTCGGTTTGCCACGCTGAACGCCGGTGGGCAGACCATCAGCACCGGCGAGGTTGTGCTCTCCGCTCCGTTGTCGGCGGTGCGTGGCGCCGAGGGTGATATGGCGCGCGGCGGGATGCTTTACCAGAGTTATCCGAACCCGGCCGCGCACTCCGCCACGATCGGCTTCAACCTGCCGAGCGCAGGGCAGGTCACGATGATTGTAAGCGACGTTGCCGGACGTGAGGTTGCCCGTCCGATCGATGGCGAGCCGCTGGAGGCAGGAGAGCATGCGGTATATCTGAATACGGCCGGGCTGCCGGGCGGCACCTACTACTATTCGCTTCGGATTGGGACTACTATGGAAACGCGCAGCATGCAGGTGATCAGGTAATCCCGAAGCGGAAGCGGACGGGGGATTACCAGCCCGCAAGGCCCCACCGGGGGGGAGCGGGCCCCAGGGGCTGGTACCCCGATCCGATATGGCAAACCCTCTCGTGGCATCGTTCCGCGAGAGGGTTTGCAGCGTTTTTGGGGGAGCCTTGTATGGTACGCGGCCGATGTAGATCCATGCAGGCGACGATAGGGCCGGACTGTATGAGCGCAGGGCGATCAGGTTCAGCCGCCGATGAAGGGGTTTGATTCCCGTTCCTCTCCGATCGTCGTTGTCGGGCCGTGGCCGGGGTAGACCCGAGTGTCGTCCGGGAGAGGGAGCAGATGCGCGGTGATGGAGCGGAGCAGGGTATCCCAATCGCCACCGGGGAGGTCGGTGCGGCCCACCGATCCTGCAAACAGGGTATCCCCTACGAAGATGGCGTTATGGGACTTATCGTACAGGCAGATGCCCCCCTCGGTATGGCCCGGCGTATGAAGCACGGTAAAGCAGATGCCGCCAAGCGCGAAGGTGTCGCCATGATGAAGGTGACGGTCTGCTTGCGCTCCCTCGATTGTAAAGGGAAGCTGCCAGACGGTATGCTTCATCGGCTCCTGCATCCGGTATTCATCGTCCGGGTGAACGTAGACGAGCATCTCCGGGTACCGGCGCTTCAGCTCCGCGACGTCGGCGGTGTGATCCCAGTGGCTGTGTGTCAGGATCAGGGCGCCGGGGGTAACCCCTTCCTGTTCGGCTTTTGCAACGATGCGTTCGTACGATTGCATCGGTGCATCGACGATAACCGCGCTATGCGATTCGGGATCGATTGCGAGATAGGCATAGGTGGCAACGGGGCCGGCCTCGAATGCATGGATCTGTAATGACATGGGCGTTCCAGTCTGTATATCGAAGTACACGTGGCGGGGGCGTTCGCCTCACGTCCACAGAGCATGACGTGGTTCCCGACCGGGGGCATGATCCTCTTTGTTTGTCGTTACCGGCGGCGCATGCGTTCTACCACATCGCGCAGTGCGGCGGCTCCCTGTGTTATCTCATCGGCGGTAGTATAGCGGCTGAGGGAGAATCGGACCGCGGCCTTTGCCTGTTCCGGGGGCAGCCCCATTGCCGAGAGCACATGGCTGGGCTGGATGCTCCCCGATGTGCATGCCGATCCATTGGAGACCGCAACGCCATGCAGATCCATGCCCACGATCAGCCCTTCGCCATCCAGATGGGCCGCATCATCGAAGGTCACCGTGACGATGTTCGGGAGAGCGCCTTCCACCGGTGTGATAAATTCGATCCCCGCGATCTCTGCCAGAATGCTGCGGAGCTGTGTGCTGCGTGCTGCCATTGCTTCGGCATGGTCCTCCAGATGCTCCTGTGCAAGCCTGGTGGCCGTGCCAAACCCCACGATCAGTTCTACCGCCTCGGTGCCGCCCCGTCTGTTCCGTTCCTGTGCGCCGCCATGCACAAGCGGTTCCAGCTCGATCTCCTTGTTGATGTAGAGTGCTCCAATCCCCTTGGGGCCATGGATCTTATGGGCGGAGATCGTTATCAGATCCGCCTTGAGCGCCCTGGCGGTGCACTGGATTCTGCCGAATGACTGTACCGCATCGGTGTGGAAGACCGCTCCGGCAGCGTGGGCCATATCGGCCAGGGGGGCGATCGGGTTGATCGTGCCCGTTTCGTTGTTGGCGTGCATCACGCTGACGATAGGGGGCGGCCCGTTCGGAAGCTGCTCCATGGCACGGCGCAGGGCCTCCGGCTGTATGCGCCCCTCACGATCCACATCGATGAACACGAGCGGTGCGCCAAGGCGTTCGAGGAACTCGGCCGTATGCAACACCGCATGATGTTCGTTGCGGGCGACGACGACTCCCGGCCACCGTCCGGCAGTGGTAAAGATCTTGAGCGCATAGCCTTTCAGCGCATGATTATCCGCTTCGGTCCCTCCCGAGGTAAATATGATCTCCTTCGGCTCCGCGCCGAGCGCGCCCGCTATGTGCTCCCGTTCCTCCTCCAGTTGTACACGTGCTTGCTGGCCTCCCCGGTGAACGGAGCTTGCATTGGCAAAGCTCCGTTCCTGCCAGAGCCTCATCTGTTCGGCGACATCGGGAGCCAGGGGAGTTGTGGCGCTATTATCGAGATAGATCATGGGTGGGTATCGTAATCGTATGCCGGGGCGTGCCGGGGGCTGGCGCTGTGCGCGCCTACAATGTGTCCAGTCCTTCGCGGCCGGGAAATCCTTCCTGGATACGGTGCCAATAGCGGATCGCCGGTTCATCGAGCATATAACAAAGATAGACCTCTTCGCCGTTGCGGCGGATAAAGGGGAAATCGATAAGGCCACGGTCGATATCCTTCAGCAACACTCCTCTGGTATTGATTTCCTGATATAGCCGGATAAGCTCCTCCATCTGATCGGGAAATGCCTTCAGTCCGTTTGCGCCCATGCCCCCAAAATGTCTGTGCATCCGAATATCGTATCCCTTGGCATCAAGCTGCCGTTTCAGTTCACGCATTCTGGAGGCGATCCTGATAATCTCCGGGAGCATGGCCTCCGCCTCGGATAGTGTAAAGTGGATGGAGTGATAATAGTGCATAGAATAAATCGTGTTGAGCTGTTCACTATAGGGATGTAGAACATACGGCAGGCCGGGCGTTCCCTCCAAACACTGGGCGCAAGGGCCCCCTTGATGGTGGCAGGGTAATGCCGGATAGCCGGATCTGCCGATGGAAGTCGCAGAACCATGGTATCGGCATAATGGCTGCAACCGATGCCTGCCATAATGATGCGGAGTGTGCGCCGAACGCTGTTGTGCAGCAGAGGGGAACAGAGACGGGCCGCATCCTGTGCTCGGATACGGCCCGTCTCTGTTCCAATTGTGATATCCGGCTATGATGCCGTATCCAGTTTATGGACGGCCTATCCCTTTCTCCTCATCCTGGGCTATCACAAACTGCACACGTGCCATTGCCGCATAGCGGGAGGAGCTGTACTCCTTTATGAGCCGGTTATAATATGCTTGTGCCCTTGCCACTTCCTTGTTCGAGTAGGCTACGGTGAGCCCATCGTACAGCAGCATCGACGTGACGTTGGGGTCGCTATGCCCATCGATCGCCTGGGTCAGATAGTCCTGATAAGCCGAATCAGGCTCGCTGCTCTGTTTGATCGTCATGGTGATCAGCCGTGGGTTGATCGACCATAACGGAGAGGTTGGGGGAATCGTGGCAAGGGCCATCTTTGCGATCGCCGGTCGCACATCCCTGGCAGCGCCGAGCGATCCCAGATCGAGATAGCTTATCAGGAGCATGGAACGAAGGAGTGAGTCCTGTTCCATTGCAAGCTTCTTTGCCAGCCTGTTCAGTTCTCCACGCCAGTTGTAGGAAAACTCATTGATCGAGCGTCCTGCCAGCCGGTTGTTTGCCAGCGCCTGCTGGTACTGCTCTCGGCGCAGAGCGATATCGGCATAAAGCTTTGCCACGGCGGCGGCTGTTGAGTCTTCAAACGATGCGCTTGAGCGTGTCTTCGAGCGAACAAGCTGTGCGGTGTCGAGAACGATCCTCACCATGCCATCGGCTGCATATGCTATCGAGCGGTACCGTTCGTTGCCATCGAACTCATAGTCGGGCGCTCCCGGCGCGTTGATGGCCCCGATATCGGTAAGCCCAAGCAACTGGTACGAGACCGATGGCGCGCTTGTGGGCAGCGCCAGCCAATAGCACCCATCGTCTCCCCGCTCCATGAACGGTGCCGTGTCAAACGCATAGCCATTAAAATCACCTACCACTCTGATGCTGTCGATGGTCTTGCGATAGCTATACGGTTGCAAGCGCACGGTGATCGCCATATGAGTGGTATCGGCCACTACTGCGCCAATCGTATAAGGTTGGTGATCGGCCCCAAGGTACTGGAGCAATACAAACCCATGCTCGGCTGTTGGCAGAGAATAGCTTCCGTCCTCGGCCGCTTCAACTGTCGTTATGGGATTAAGCCTGTTCGGGCGCGTAAGGCTGACGTGCGCCTTTGGCATCGGCTTCCCATCCTGATCGAGCACCTTTCCCTGAATCATTGCTTGTTGTGCCGACAGGTCAATCGAGAAGAAGATCCCGAATGCCGTCAGAAACAGCGCTACATATCTCATGATCGTACCTTCAGTCCTGCGCATCTCTATCACACTATCATCAGTGTCCCCCAAGATCCTCTGAACCTGATATGGTTTAACCAATATTCTCGTGGAGCAGGTTCAGCAGGAGCGGGGAAGCTAGTTACTCATCTGCTATGGCTTTAATCAATTTTAGTGCCAAATGTTAAATGCGGTGATTTTCGGTGGATTTCAAAGAAAACGAACGTCGCGGTGAATCTGGCCCGGGGCAATAAGGAGTGGGGTGGTGCAGGTCTATGCGCGGTTATTGCCGTGAGGCTTGGCAGTGCGGAAAGCCGGATGGGCACGGTGCCATCCGGCGCGCTTGCGTGTCATCAGCAACCCGGTTGTGGCGGCGGAGCATTGCCAGGGATCGTATGCAGATAGAGCCGAACCGTTTCATGGAGGCCAAACTCCAGGGCATCGGCAATCAATGCGTGGCCGATCGACACCTCCAGAATCTCCGGTACTGCTGCAAGAAATGGGGGGAGATTGTCGCGATTGAGATCGTGCCCTGCGTTTACCCCCAACCCCAGTTCCATGGCGCGACGGGCTGCCCTGGTATAGCGCTCAAGCTCGCCGCTCCACTCCCCCCGCGCAAATGCCGCCGCATATGGCTCGGTATAAAGTTCCACCCGATCGGCTCCGATCTCCGCGATACGCTCGAACATCTCCGGGGCGGGGTCCATAAACAGGCTTACGCGGCAACCGAGAGCATGCAGCTCGTCGATGATCGGCTTCAGGCGCTCGCCGTCGCGTTCGAGATCCCATCCATGATTGCTGGTAAACGCTTCTGGCGTGTCCGGGACAAGTGTGCACTGGTCTGGATGTACCGCTCGTGCATATTCGATGAACTCGTAAAACGGGTTGCCCTCGATGTTATACTCGCGGCCGGGATAGGAGCGCACCAGCTCGGCAAGCTCATGGACATCGTGAGGGCGGATATGCCGTTCGTCGGGACGAGGATGTACCGTGATGCCGTGAGCGCCTGCATCCAGGCAGATGCCGGAGAGGCGCGTTATATCTGGAATGTTGATGGTGCGGGTGTTGCGGAGAGTGGCAATCTTGTTGACGTTGACGCTGAGCTTTGTCATCTGTTCAGAGGAGAGAAAGGTAGGACAGGGGGAGCTGGTCGCCCCCGAATGGAGTGCAAGTCGCCATGTACATCTATTGTCAGGCAAAGGCGCGAAAACGTGCGGCTCTGCCAGATCGCGGCGTGCGGCGTTGCGTGCACAGATCGCTTCTGTACATAAGCGTCTGCAAATATACGTGCCCTGCCGATCCCCTGGCAGCCTTGTGTGCGGATTCGTATGTCGGGTGAAGAACAATCAATCGCAATCGGGCGATGCCAGGTTGTGCCAGCAGGAAAGGATATGCTGTGGTGGCCGGGAAAAGGAAAGGGGCCCGCGAACGGACCCCTTTGCCTGTCATCTGCGAATGTTGTCGGCCTACCGCACGATCTTGATGGTTCGTGTCAGGGTCTGTGCGCCCGATGTCAATCGGTAGAAATATGTCCCGCTCGGCAACCCGCTCACATCTACCCGCACACTCTGCTGCCCGGCCGGACGATGACCTGTGTCGATCATCCGTACCAGCACACCCTGCTCGTCGTACAGTGCAAGCTCCATCTCACCACCCTGCGCCAGACCATAGCTGATCTGTACCTGATGCTGAGCTGGGTTCGGTACGCTCTGACCTAACGTCATCCCATGTCCGCTCGTCGAGGTCTCAACCCCGCTCACCGACAGATCCTCGAACCCTTCTCGACGGCTCACTCCATCCTCGATCACTCCCCCTCGACCAGCCACCATGTCGATCGGATCGTTCCCCTTCTTCGACTTCACGGCTGTGCCACCCAACTGGATCTGGGCTGGACCGTTGGTCATGTCCCCACCGAACTCCAGCGTTGCGCTGATCGTCCCGGCCACCGTCGGCTGATATGTCACCTCCACATACTCGGTCTGACCTGCGGCCAGACGCAGACGGTCCATCGTCGCCAAGTGGAAGTTCACCCCATCAGGACCGACCACCTCCGGCTGCTGCAACTGCACCGGCATCGTCCCGGTGTTCGTGATCGACACCATCCGGCGCTGGTACTTCCCGGTCGTCGTCATCGGGAAGGAGACCACATCTGGGTTAGCCAGCACGGTGCGTGTGCCTGCAATGCCATGCAGTGTCGCGGAGACCTCCTTGCCATCGTCGGTCATCAGACGCAGCGTGGCAGTGCGCGGACCGGTCTGTCCACCGGCTGCTGGAGCAAAGACAAGCCCGATCTCAAGCTCCT
>CAYVWR010000014.1:0-82817 GCA_964455525.1 uncultured Alphaproteobacteria bacterium | reverse complement strand
CGCTCGCTCTTTGTGCTGCTGCGCGATCTGGACCGGCTTGCTGGCGATCGCCAGCTTTGCATCGTTGCCGATAGAACTATCGCAGACTACGTTGGCGATTATCTGGCAGATGGCGGCGGACGCCACCTGCTGCTGACGGTGGATGCAGCAGAGGGAGAAAAACGGTTGAAGGTCGTGGATGATCTGGCCTCCGGGATGGCGGCTGCTGGTTGTACACGGGAGTGCATCGTTGTTGGATGTGGTGGCGGCGTTGTCACCGATCTGGCAGGTTTCCTTGCCTCGATCTATATGCGTGGCGTGCGTGCGATCTATATCCCGACAACGTTGCTTGCACAGGTCGATGCCGCGATCGGCGGCAAAACGGCAGTGAACGCGGGCGGCATCAGAAATCTGCTCGGCACCTTCCGCCAGCCTTCGGATGTGCTTGTGTGGCCCGGATTTCTCCGTACGCTTCCGGTACGGGAGCTTCGTTCAGGCTTTGTGGAGTCGCTGAAGATGGGGATTGCTAATTCGGCGGAGCTGGCCGATGCTGTGGAGGCGGCGGCCCCGGCGATTCGCCTCGGCGAGATCCCGGAGAATATGGAGGAGGTGATTCGTCTGAGCATTCGCGCAAAGCTGGATGTTGTGGAGCGTGATACGCTGGAATCGTCGGTGCGGGTTTCGCTGAATCTGGGCCATACCTTCGGCCATGCATTGGAGGCGGCCGAGCCGGGATGTTACGCTCATGGCGAGGCCGTTGCCTTTGGTCTGGTTGCTGCTGCCGATCTGGCCCTGAATCTTGGGATGCTCAGCGCCGATCGGTGGGAATGGATCGTGCAACGTGCGCTTCCGTTTACCCGCCCGAGCGGGCGCTCCCATGATCTTCCGATGATCCTACGGGCGATGGAGGGGGATAAGAAGCGATCTGCCAGCGGGCTTCGATTTGTTCTGCCAGCGGAGGAGACCGGAGTGCAGATCCATACAACCACCGACCATGCATCGGTACTCGGCGCGATGGAGCGTGCGTTTACGCTGGTCGCTGAACATCATCAAGGCATATGAAGATCACGGTAATCAATGGGCCGAACCTGAACCTGCTCGGTCGGCGTGAGCCATCGGTGTATGGCACCGATACGCTGGAGGATATCGAACAGAAGGTTCGTGAACTGACCGGGACACTTGGGGTGGATCTGGAGTTCTTTCAATCGAACAGTGAGGGGGATATCATCAATGCTCTGCATGCGGCCCGTTTTGAGCGTGCTGCCGATGCCGTCGTGATAAACCCTGGCGCTTATACCCATTACTCCATTGCCATCCGTGATGCCATTGCCGCCATAGAGATCCCAGTGGTAGAGGTCCATCTATCGAATATCCATGCGCGTGAACCGTTCCGCGAGCGCTCGGTGGTTGCTGCGGTGTGCAGAGGGCGTATCGAAGGGTTCGGCTGGCGTGGATATGTGGCGGCGGTACGCCTGCTGGCCGAGAGCGCCTAAGGCGGCGGATACGCGGACCTCGGAAGGGGTGTGCGCAAGGGCGCAAACAACGCTTTGGGTCCATATCTTTCTTCTCTGCGTCTTTGCACGCGAGTTCCGGTTATGATTGCAAATCGAACAATACCGTGGCCAATTCCTTCGGTTCCATATTTCGTCTGACAACGTTCGGCGAGTCGCATGGCGCAGCCGTGGGCGCCGTCATTGATGGGTGCCCGGCCGGTGTCCGATTCGATCATGATCTGCTCCGGCGCGATCTGGCGCGGCGGCGGCCGGGGCAGGCGCTTACCACTGCACGCAACGAAGCCGACGAGCCGGAAGTGCTCAGCGGCGTTTTCGAGGGGCATACAACCGGCGCCCCGATTGCCGTGCTTGTGCGTAATACCGATCAGCGCTCCAAAGACTACTCCGCCCTGAAGGATCTCTATCGTCCATCCCACGCCGATTATACCTACACGGCCAAGTACGGCCTGCGCGATCACCGGGGAGGGGGCCGTTCATCTGCACGCGAGACGCTGGCGCGGGTGATCGGAGGTGCGGTTGCCCGGATGGTGCTCGGCTCGGCAACCGGTATAAACATTTCTACTGCGGTGACGCGGCTTGGGCCGATCGTGGCACGCTCGATCGCGGAGATGAGCGCCCTACGGATTTACGAGTCCCCGGTTCGCTGCGATGATCCCGCCGTAGAGCCGGAGATGGCCGCGTATCTGGAGAAATTGCAGAGAGAGGGGGATTCCACCGGCGGGATCGTTTCGGTGGAGATGAAGGGCGTTCCGGCGGGGCTGGGAGAGCCGATCTACGATAAGTTGAGCGCGCGCCTGGCAGCGGCCATGATGTCGATCAACGGTGCGACGGGGTTCGAGGTGGGAGCCGGATTCGAGGCCGCAGCTCGGCAGGGGGCGTCCAACAACGATCCGTTTATCGAGGATGGGGGAGCGCTTCGTACCGCCACCAACAACTCGGGCGGCATCCAGGGAGGGATCTCCAACGGTATGCCGGTGCTATTTCGTGTTGCGTTCAAGCCTCCGTCATCCATCGCACTGAGGCAGCAGCATGGTGCATCTGGCGGCACGGTTGTGCCCCACGCGGTGCAGGGCCGCCACGATCCATCCATTGTGATACGTGCGGTGCCGGTGGTTGAGGCGATGGCCTTGATGGTGATTGCGGACCTCTGGCTGCTGGGGCGTACCTCGCGCCTTGAAGGGGCTGCTGTGCTGTAATTCGACGGGGAAGTAGATGCTGCACTGGTGGCGGCCCGGCAGAGGCTGATAATCGACCACAGAGCGCAGGGGCGGACAGAGTGGCGCCCCCCTGCGCTCTGTGCAACCGAGGCGATGCCCCCTACAATGTGTGGCGGGGCCATCGCCTTGCCTAGCGGATAAGGTCCCGTTCGATCAGCAGCTCCGCGATCTGCACGGCGTTGGTCGCCGCCCCCTTCCGTACGTTGTCGGCAACCACCCACATATTGAGCGTATTGGGCTGCGATGCGTCCTTGCGGATGCGTCCCACGAACACCTCGTCATGATCGCCCGCGTCGATGATCGTTGGATAAAAGTCTTCCGCCGGGTTATCCCAGACCGCGATGCCGGGAGCACGCTCCAGCAGTTTACGGGCCTTGGCCGGGGTCACGTTGTTCTCGAACTGCGCGTTCACCGATTCGCCATGCGCTGCCACGGTAGGGATACGGACGCAGGTGACGGTGATCGGCAGCTTTGGCAGCCCCATGATCTTGCGTGTTTCCTGTATCATCTTCACCTCCTCCTCCGTGTAATCCTCCCCTTCGCCGAACCCATGAAAGATGGTGTTGAACGCAGCAGTATGGCTGAACTTCGGCTTCTCGGGAGTCCGCCCCTTCAATTCCGTCATCAACTGATCCACTCCCGCCTGGCCGGCACCGGATACCGACTGATAGGTGGATACCACAACCCGCTTCAGTTTGAATGCATCGTGGAGAGGGTTCAGCGCCACCACAAGCTGAATCGTCGAGCAGTTCGGATTGGCGATGATCCCCTTGTGTTTCGCGGCGGCGTCTGGATTTACCTCCGGCACCACCAGCGGCACGTTCTTTTGCATCCGCCATGCGCTCGAATTGTCGATGGCGATCGCCCCGGCCTCGGCGGCGATCGGAGCATACTGGCGGCTGACGTTCCCTCCTGCGGAGAAGAGCGCCACCTGTACCCCCTTGAACGAATCGGGGGTAAGCTCCTCGACGACCAGATTCTGATTTCTGAAACGGACCTTTGTGCCTGCGGAATTTTTCGACGCCAGCAGTTGTATCCGGGAGATTGGAACATCACGTTCCTCCAGAACCCGGAGCATGGAGCGTCCTACCAGACCGGTGGCGCCGACGACGGCAAATGAAAAGCTCATGAGATGTTGAATGCGAGTAGGATCAGGATGTTTCGACGATAGTCGGAAAGGAACGCAAAGATAGCAGAATCGAGAAGGTCGCAAGGTATGGCGCCTCGCCCGCCACGGCCTGTATCCTCCTGTATGGCACAGAGATGGAACAGGCCTGCCGTCGCTCTATCGCATATATCGGTGCATGGCCGGTTGCGTGACAGCCGTAGAAGAGAGATGCCCGAGGGATCGTGGAGATAACAATGCGAGCCGTATGCTCCCCGGCTTCACGCGGCACTACAGGTTGGTTCCGCACGAATCCAGACATGCCGGGACTTGCCGGGCATGTCTGGATATTCGCCAGTGCGTGAAGTTGCTAGAATCTCTCTGTAGTTATCGGGCAGAGCCAGGACCATTGACAAAAAACTTCCGAGCAGTGCGGAAGGAGCGTATGGCATCGGAAGAGATGGCCACAGCCTATTGGCCGATATTGACATCCTCAGGGAGCGCATGCAGGTATAGATCTTCCCCCTTTGGCCCACGCGAAAGATAGACAGTATAGGCCATCCCTGCCTGTAGCTCCCGTAGCGATGATGTCTTGATGAGGTTGCCATCTGCATCGAGAAGTTCAATGGTTTTGCCGTCACCTGCCGCCACCGAGAATGAACTTGACCCATCGGGAGCCTGGCCATAGGCTACTGGAAAACCTGTAACGCCATCGACGCGGATGCGAAGCTGCTGCGACTCATAAGTGCCGAATGCTCCATGGAAAAACCGGATCTGTGCCATTCCTGCCGGTGGTGTCGGGGTATTGTCCACGAGCACGGCCGATCTGGCCTTCCCTTTTTCATATGGTCCATATGCTATGATCGAGTAGCGTTTGTTTGCTTGCAGCGCGAGTGCCTTTTGAGCGACCAGGACATCCTGTTTTCGATAGACTCCAGTTCCGGCATTCTGATCGTTCGGAAGATTATCGGGTTGATGATACTCTACTCGGAACGGGAAGTCCTGCTTGATGACAAGGCTGATATAGAAATAGCGCCGATCCTCGGGCTGTCCGGGCAGGCCAAGCGATGTCACGTTCTCCATTGTCTGAGGCTGGTCGATCAGGTTGCGACGGAAGTTGTCATTCCGTCTGAATTCGGCATTGCCGTCATAGAACGTGACATCCAGAAGCGAATCTCCCGATGCCACCAGGTTTATGAATCGTAACGCGGCGAACGTGATGTTAAAAGGGGGCGCTCCGTAGAGAGGATTGCCAGCGATCTTGGAGTTCTCCTGGAACGCAGAGAAAAAGAGGAAGGATTCATTTCCTGTTGGTCTGGCATTGCCGGTAAGGACCAGTGTAAAGGTCGCTCCTGTTGGCAGATAAATATATGGAGGGGTAAATGCACGGATAATTGCATCCGTCCCTCCCTGATAGATCCACATGCCGGTTCCGGTTGGAGGGTTGTAAGCCTTCGATGTCACATAATTGCTGGCGGTTCCATAGGAAAGCCCTGTAATCACCGGCTGGGTTGTGGGGGCATCCTGCCTGATATCGAGCGTGGGGGCATCGGGCGATAGATGCACGATACGATATTTCGCCGGTTTGTCGGATGTGCTGTTCACCTCGATCGAATCGCTTGTTATCAGCACCTTGTATCCGGTTTTGCTGCTGCCATGCAGATATGCGGTGTGGTAGCTGCCACGGGACATCGAGAGCGTTCCCTCTGCCACGGCTGAACCGCTGCTGGTGAATGTGATGACCGTGGCGGTATCGCTGACCGGGTAATACCGGGCATTGTTGTTGTCGGCCCGGAAATCCAGATATCCCTGGGGGCCATTGAAAAACGCCGTGCCATTGATCTGCACATCCACCGCAGGAGCATCCGGTGCGGCGTGAACCACGCGGAGAAATGCTCCCTTGCTGATATCGATGGTATCCGATGGCCGTGTGGGAATGAAGGGGTCATCAGGGGAACAGGAAGGAAGCCCGAGGCCCAGCACAAGAAGGCCGAGCATGGTTACCAGAACATGGGCGATGCGGGCGGGAATGCCGTGCCGGTTGAAGAAGTCGGCCTGTTGGTTCATCGTAATGCTCGTCTCTCGTGTGAAATAACCGAAAAGTGCGGTTTCTGAACGCCGGAACATTGCCCGGTGGCTACGGCCATCGTGGGTATGCCGAGGCTTGATGCATCGCCCGCGATTGTACCGTATGGACGAACATGGGCCATGATCCGTGGCTGGCAGGGGGGGGCGCCGGTTGCCGTATGCATTCGGGCGCTACCACTCTAGACCTGTTCTTCCTGCAACGTGTGACCTATGCACCGACCACTACAGCGGCCGGTGTGATAGGCACGATGTGTGTTCCGCGATGCGGCCGGCGACGAGTCGCCGCCAGCCCATGCATGCCGTTCTCCAGCGTCCATCCCGTCCGCAGCGATGCCGGAGGGACCGGGGGCAATATACGCGAAGGCCCGGCACTCCACGAGGGGGCCGGGCCTGTACGAATGGTGCCGGAGGATGATTGTTATGACTTCGGCTTGCGCGAGCGTGGTTCCACAGGGGTGCGCCCATCCACTTTCTGTGCGCCCGATGTGTTCCCTCTGCCCTGCACTTCGGCCATCTTCTGCGCTTCCTCCAGCTTCTGGGCAAGCCAGCCTTTCTTCTTCCCCTTGGCCATGGTGCGCATCTGTTCCAGCGTCAGCGTATTCTTGCTGAACTTGGTCATATATATCTGCTGGCCGATCGAGAGGATATTGAACGTAAGATAATAGAGGTTCAGCCCCGACGGCAGATGGTTGAATGTCAGCGTCAGGATAACCGGCATAAAGTAGACCATGATCCTCTGTTTCGGATCGGTGATCATCATCCACTGCTGGACGAACAGCGTAGTGCCCATGATGAGTGCCAGGCCGCTCAGCTTATCCCCCAGAAGCGGGACCGAGAACGGGAGCTGCATCACCGCATCGGGGATCGAGAGATCGTGAATCCAGAGCGCGAAGCCTGCCTGGCGCAGCTCGATCGCCGAGCTGAGCGTTCCCCAGAGCGCATAGAGGATCGGCAACTGAAGCACCATTGGAAGGCAGCCTCCCACCGGGTTGATGCCATACTCGCGATACAGCGACATGGTCTCCATCTGCTGGCGCTGTGGGTCATCCTTGAACTTCTCCCGAAGCTTGGTGATCTCCGGCTGTAGGAGCTGCATTCTCCTGGCGGACTTGATCTGCGGGACCGACAGGGGCCACAGGAGGAGGCGGATAAAGATGGAGAAGACGACGATGACAAGCCCATAGTTGCCGATGAACTGGTGCAGGAACCGGAAGATCGGAAGCATGAAGAACTCGCCGATCGGGCGGATGATAAAGCGCGTGCCGATGTCGAGCATGGCCTGAAGCCCGAAGTCGCTCAGAACCCCATATTCAAGCGGGCCGAGAAAGAGGGTAAAGCTCTGGGTCCCGTTTTGTGCATCCAGCGGAAGGTGGAGGTTCAGCGAATAGCTCTCGACATGCCCGCTCGAATCGGCCGGAAGGGCGATGCCGCCGATTGCAACCGATGCATTCGGAATCGGTGCGGTTGGGATCAGCGCCACGCCGAAATATTTGACATGATGTCCCACCCAGTCCAGCGACCCGGTAAACTTCTCCTCGACGGTCTTGCCGAGGTCGGAGGCGTTCACCTCGTTCAGCTCGCCGTTGCTCATCACCATCGCCTTGGCGCTTCCCGACTCGCCAACGGAATTATGTTCCTGGTACTTCAGTCCCTGGTTCCAGGTAAGGTCGATCCCCTTCTGTCCGATTTCCCCGGCCATATCGTGCATGGCCACATCGAAGCCGATCCCGTAACTATTGCCACGGAAGACGAAGCGTTTTTCGATGCCGGGGGTCGTGCCGTTGGCTCCGGCGGTTGCCGTGGAGTCCGCGATGGAATCGGCGGTATGCGCCAGCGCCAGCCGTGCAACCACCACAACCGAGTCGTTCTCCCCGATCGTTATATCCTGCGGCAGGTCTATCTGATAGATAAGATCCTCGGTGGTCACCTTTCGTCCATCGTTCGAGGTAAAGGTAAGGCCAAGCTCGCCTGGAAATCCTACCGAATCGGAGATAAGCTGGACCGGAGCGCCGTACCAGGTCTTATAGTTCTTAAGCTCGAAACGGGCGAGAAGTCCTCCCCGTGTGTTGAGGATCGCCTTATAGAGCGGGCTTTCGATTGTGATATAACGCTGATCGCCGGTCAGATGCCTGGCATAGCGTTCGCCCAGCCTTGTCTCGGGCGGCTGTGTTGTTGCAGGTGCCGGGGGGGGGATCTGCGCCATTTGTGCCGAATCGGTGCGTCCCCCGGCCTGGTTCGCCGACGGAGGTGGCTCTTTGGGCGAAAAGAAGATCGACCAGGTCAGAAAGACGAGTGCGATCAATACGAAAGCCAGAATTGTTCGTTTATCCATTATACGCGAATTGACCCGCGATGCCGCGCACGATGCCGTGCACGGGATTGCGTGATAAGGTTGTGCAGTCGCTTCTACAGCGTTTCGGCAGTCTGGTTGCGTTTCCGGTCCTTATATCCCTGCTGGATGCAGAACTGTTACGCACTACTACAAAGGGCAGCTCTCGGGCCTGCCTGGTACGATACTGCCCATACGGGGCTACAAATATCGCTTGTTGTCATCGATCCACATCATCCGACGATGGTGCGCACTATGAGCGATCCGTTCCTGGATGGTGCGCCTGATGAGGTGGGAAGAGGGTGTGAGGGCATCGGAAACCGGGATCAACGATTCCTCAGGCTCTCGGATCGGGGCTGATCCTGAATGAAGGGGTAGAGAGCCTTGTGGCCATTACGGAACCGGGTCATAACCTCCCGGATGGAAGGGATGACACTTCGACAGGCGGACGATGCCAAGCCCTATCCCCTTGAGGACACCGTGGCGGACGATCGCCTGGCGGGTATATTCGGAGCAACTTGGATGAAACCGGCACGACGGGGGGAGCAGCGGGGATATGCCTCGCTGGTAGATACGGATGATGCCGGCAAAGAAACCCCGTACAAACGTGGGCTTCTCTGTGGCTGGATTATCGTTGCTGTCCTGTTCCATCTGCTCGTTTGCGCATGCGTGAGAGGAGTGCGGCCAGGGCTGCACCAAGATCGTCGTGGATTGCCTCGAAGCTGGGGCGCTCGGCCTGGTCGGGGCTTCCTGACCAGAGCAGCACCAGGTCCAGAGCAATGCCGTCCGGAACTGATTCCTCAAAGCGATGACGTTGGAGCCGATAGGATTCGCGTACCAGGCGACGGAGGCGATTCCTTCTAACGTTGCTGCCAACTCCTCTACGAACGCCGAAGCCGGCATGAAGCGCTCCGTCCGGCGTCTCAACAACGCGATATTTCAGGACAAGCTGTCCTCTGCGCAGGCCTTCTCCACTACGAAAGACCCGGCCAAAGGCGTCCCGGCCGCGCAGGCGCGCCTCGCGCGGGAACCGTGCGTCCGCTAACTGCTGCATGGCATTTCTGAAAGGGGAAGGGTGCTCTATACTGTGACAATGGCCCGATATCGTTACGAATCGGGCCATTGTCGGCAGAAATCGTCAGTTAGCGGGCGTAGCGCGGTTCGTCGCTAACGCTAAGGCGCCAGCGCCCCTTTGCACGGCGGCGAGCAAGAACCTTGCGGCCATTCTTGCTTGCCATACGCTCGCGGAAGCCGTGCGTATTGCGACGCTTGCGCCGGCTCGGCTGATATGTTCTTTTCATGGTATGTACCTCTCGACAGAATAGGAATTATCATTCAGAACAACAAAGATACAAACAGCGCTTGTATTCTCCATCACAAACCCGTTTCATCTTGCTACGGTGAAAAATCTTTCGTGAAACCGTGGAACTGTTGCGACTAGTTTTAAGCCCGTCGTAACTTCGTCGTCGAAGCTTCCGCTACGACCTCTCCTCCGGAAGGCGGTTCCTCTCTCCCTGCCGCATGCTACCGGGTAGAAGAGCAATCTTATACGTTTTACATGTTTTTTACTGCCTGACGGCCGGGTGAATCAGTTCATATCGGCGGAGGGAGTGCTTTCTCTTGAGCAACCTGGATCGCATCGCATATCGGCCCCGTTATTGGGGAGCTAGAAACGAGTTGAACGCTGTACGTAACAGGAAGACAGTGACAGATATGATTGGCATACAACCTCAGCTCGATATCAATAATGCCCGAATTGAACCATCGGAGCTGCTTGTGCATAATGATATGCTCATAAGAGAGCGCGATGCCGCTACCGTGTGGATGCAGTGCCTGGAGATTATCCGTGAAAACGTAACGCTCCAGGCCTACAAGGTCTGGTTCGAGCCGATCAAGCCGTTCCGTCTGGAGGGGGCGATGCTGACGATCGAGGTGCCGAGCCAGTTTTTCTATGAGTGGATCGAGGAGCATTATTACGGGCTGGTCCGCAAGACCATCGTGCAGGTGCTCGGCGATAGCGCACAGCTTGTCTACCATGCCGTCGGCGAGGCGGTGGAGGCACCCCAGGATCGGGTGATAACCCTTCCGGTGCGCACTGCCGAGCATGCCCAGGAGCCGCCACAGCGTCGTGCTGCCGGCCAGGTGTTCTCCCCGTTTTCCTCTCCTACGTTCCAGCCTGCCCGCCCGCAGGCACCACAGCCCCCGGTCCAGTCGAACCTGAACGCACGCTATACGTTTGAAAATTTCATCACAGGGGAATGCAACCAGCTTGCTTATGCCGCAGCCAAGGCGGTGGCGGATAATCCTGGCGGTACCCGGTTCAATCCTCTGGTTGTCTATGGCGGCGTGGGGTTGGGCAAGACCCATCTGGCGCAGGCGATCGGCCACTCCATTCTTCAGGAACGTCCGAACTGCTCGGTGATCTATACCAGCAGCGAACGTTTTACCTACGAGTTCGTGAACGCTATCCAGCACAACAAGTCGCAGGAGTTCACCAACTACTATCGCTCGATCGATGTGCTGATCGTTGATGATATCCAGTTTTTCGCCGATAAGGAGAAGACCCAGGATAACTTCTTCCATACGTTCAACGCGCTTCATCAGGCGGGTAAGCAGATCATTCTGACAAGCGATGTGCCGCCGAAACAGCTTCGCGGGGTGGATGATCGCCTTATCAGCCGGTTCCAGTGGGGGCTGACGACCGATGTGCAGCCGCCGGATCTGGAGACCCGTATCGCAATACTCCAGAAGATGAGCGCCGATGAGGGCTATCAGCTTCCCGGCGATGTGATCGACTATATCGCACGTAATGTCACAACATCGGTGCGCGAGCTGGAAGGCTGCCTTATCTCGCTTCTTGCCGAGTGTTCGCTGCGGAACCTCTCGCTCACGCTTGATCTTACCCGCGAGGTGATCAGCGGCATAGCGTCGGTGCCGGAGCCGGTTATCACCGTGGAGCAGATCCAGCAATCGGTGTGCAAGCAGCTCGATGTGCCTCACTCGCTTCTGGTGGGCAAGACCCGCAAGCAGGAGATCGTCTTTGCACGCCAGGTTGCCATGTATCTGATCCGTGAGCTTACCGGGATATCTCTGAAGACGATCGGCAATCATTTCGGCGGGCGCGACCATACTACGGTTATGCATGCTATCAGTACCATCGAGGCGCAGAAGACCCGTGATGAGCACACCCGGCGCACCCTTGCTGCGGTACGGCGTGATATGAACGTTGGAGAACGCTAGAGATGAGGGGCCATCGCATGCTGCTATGGCAACCGTGAGCCGGAGATGATCGGCTCTGGTATGATGAATAAGCCGTCCGTGCGATGCCGGGCGGCTTTTTTTGTTCCCCGCACCTTTGTACTCAGAGCGATTCTGCTCAAGATCACCATCTCGGCAGAGTCCGGGAAGCGGTAGGGGAGCGGCTGTGATACTGTACCATCCGTACAAAAAACGCCGGTGGGCATCATAGGCCCATCGGCGTTTCTGTTACGGGTGCCGTATATGTAGCTCCGTTAGCGGATAAACACCATCGTACGGGTCAGTGTGGCCCCCCCGTCAATGCTCAGCGAATACCGGTATACGCCCGAGGCGAGGCCAGCCGGATTGACATCTACTACGTGTTCCCCCGCTTCATATCGTCCATCCGCCAGCGTTGCCACCTCTCGTCCGTTCATATCGTACAGAATCAGCCGTGCCGAGGTGGCAGACGGGAGTGTGAAGCCTATCCGCGTGGATGCGGTAAAGGGGTTCGGGAGGTTCTGGGCAAGGCTCATGCCTGCTGGGATCGTGTTGAGCGGTACTCCCGTCGTGGGGATGGGCGGCGCCTTCGATGAGCCGTCGCAACTGATAACCTTATAGATGTTCCCCTCGTAATCGCTTACCCACAGATTGCTGTCGCGGGGGTCCAGCTCGATGCCGCGTGCATTGATAAGTCCGGAGGTGAACGGCGAATTGAGCGAGAAGGAGCAGATCAGGTTCTGGTTGTCGGCATTGAACTTCTCGGCGGTTGCGTCCTGGAGCACCGAGCCGGTGAAATCGGTGATAACCTGGTAGATCGTTCGTTCCCCCGGAGCGTTTGTGGCGCTGCGTGGGCCGTAGAGCACCCGGCGGGCACGCACCATGGTTTCCAGACGGATGCTGGGGTCGCTCACGCTCAGGGCGTAGATGTTCTGGGTGCCGTTGCGATCGGTGACGATAAGCTGTTCCGGTTTGCCGTTGGCTGCCTCCATATAGACGACGCCGGTTGGATACTGGCAGGGGGACTGCCAGCGGCCGATCTGCTGGCCGTTTTTGTCCACTTCGTAGATGAATCCCCCCGGATCACTATCCACCGTATTGGAGAGCTTATGGATGAAAAAGTGTTCCTTCCCCGGATGATAGGCCAGATCGGTAAAGAGGCTGTCGCCGGCTGTCAGGTTCATGTTCACAACGCCGGAGATGCTCAGCTTGTCGCGGTCGAGCTTCATAAGCCGTTTGCTGGAGAAATCGGTCGCCCAGAGATATTCTCCATCGAAGGCGAGTCCGTAGGCAACGATTGGCACCTGTCCGGCTGCAAGCACACCGCCCAGCGTGAATTTGATGATAGTGAAACTGCGGCTGGTGGCGGTCTGTGCAGGATCATTCATATTGCTCACCCGTACGCGTGCGGCTATCACGGAGGTGTCGAAGATGTTCCAGCGGAAGGCCGTGCCGCCAACGTTGGTGGCCAGTGTGCCCCAGTGCTCCCCATCGTCCAGCGAATACTCCAGCTTCAGCGGCGTCCCATCGGCAAACCCGTTCCACGAGACAAGCTGCGATGTGCCTCCCATCCAGATTTCGCCGCCGACCGGTGAGACGATCGCCACCGGAAGCGTCGGCTTCTCCAGTTCGATCTCCCACATCGAGCGTCCATGCGAGGCAAGCCGCAGGGTGTTGCTCGAACGATGCACCTCCAGATCGGCCACGGCTGCCCGTGGAAGGCCATCGCTGTACGCGGCCCAGCTTCTGCCGCCGTCGATGGTGATAAACATGCCGATATCGGTGCCTGCATAGATGATGTTCTCATCGTCCGGGTGCAGTGCCAGCGCGTTTACCGGAATATCGGGAAGCCCATTGCTGATATCGGTCCACGATTCGCCACGGTTGGTTGATTTAAAGACATGGCCGGTAAAAAATCCCGACACCGACATATAGACCGTGTTCTGGTCGGTGGCCGAAGGAATAAGATCGGTGATGGCGCGGTTTGGTGAGCCTTGCGCTGTGGATCGGTCGGTCCAGGAAAACCCCTCGTTGCTTGTCACAAGCAGTTCCCCACGATCGGAGCCTGCATAGACGATCTGGTTATTGACCGGGGAGACGCCGATTGCCGAGGCAAGGCCAGTAAATCGCGCATCGGTCTTCAACCAGTTGGTGCCACGATCGAAGGTCGCATAGACGCTGCGGCGTCCATGCCAGAGCACCCCCGGCCGTGTTTTATCGGCCACCAGCGGCGCCGACCACGCGGCGATGTCGTTCCCCTCGATCCCTCTCATAATGCGGATACGGTTGCCGTTGCTCAGATTGATCCGCCACATGTCGCCGTTCGGATTCTCTGCAAAGACTATATCGGAGTTCTCCGGGTCCACCACGACAAAAAAGCCATCCCCCCCCAGGATATCGCCGAACGTGGAGGAGAGATTGGTGACGGTGCCGTTGTCCTGTGTGCCACCATAGGTCTTGTTCGGATGTTTCTGATCGACTCCCATGGCATAAAACTGCGTGATCGCCAGCCCCTTCGATATCCTCTGGTAGTCTGCCCCCGTGTTCTCGCTTCTATACATGCCGCCGTCGTTTCCCAGGTAGATCCGTCGTGTATCGGTGGGATCGAAGGCGATGGCATGCTGGTCCGGGTGCGGATCATAGTTACGGGCGTAGGTGTCGATTAACTGCCAGGAGCTGCCGCCGTTGGTGGTACGCACGATATCGATGCCCCCTGCAACCACCACGTTCGGATCGCTGGGGCTGACGGCGATGACATTATTATACCACCCCTGCGGGTTGACGCTGTTCAGAAAGTTGGAGGGGTTGTTATTGAAGATCATCTCCCACTGATCGCCACCATTGGTGGACTTGAAGATCCGTGAGTGATGGCTTATGTTGTCGCCGCTCCCCTGTGTCTGATACAGGAGCGCATAGATGATGCTGGGATTGGATGGGGCGCATTGCACCGAGATGCGGGCGAAATCGCTGCCGGCCACACCAAGGTTGGTGTTGGCCGGGGTAAAGGTGCGCCCTCCATCCTGGGAGCGATAAACCCCCTTGGACATGGTGCCGATCCAGAGCTGGTTCTGGTCCTGCGGGTGGACGGTGATATCGGAGACGGCATCCTCGAACGTGCGTGACCAGGTTATGCCTCCATCCTGGGAGCGATAGAATCCGCCGTTGTTCTTGGTTGCCCCTGCAAATATCAGATTGCTGTTGGCTGGGTGGACCACCACGCGGGAGAACGCCCCCACATTGGTAAGCCCTATCGGGCGCCAGGTAGCCCCACCATTGGTCGTCTTCATAACCCCTGCGCCCGTATACGAGTCGATGTTCGAGCTCATCTCACCGGTGCCCGCATAGAGCACATCGGGGTTCCTGGGGTCTACCGCAAGCGCTCCCATCGAGATCGCATTCTCACCATCCATGATCGCGGCCCATGTTGCGCCACGATCCGACGATTTCCAGATGCCGCCATCGGCCGCACCGATCCACAAGGTGTGGCCATCGCTGGGATGTGCGACAACGGAACGGACGCGGCCGCCTACATCGTATGGTCCGATGGCACGCCACTGTTTGGCCTGGAGCATCTCTCTGGAGCCGTGCCCGAACGGCTTCATCTTCGTTTCGGTGTAATACATGGCATCCAGCCGGGCGTTCTGCGGGATTTTGCCGAAGGGATAGGCGCGCATGCCATAGAAATACAGCTCGCGCTTTTTCGGTTTCATCGTACGCTGGGTGGTCTCATATGTCATTTGCTGCGCCTCCAGCAATGCCGGAAGGAGCAGGAGCGTGAGGATCAGCAACGATGTACGTACTGTAGGTAGTCGCATAACAATACTTCTATAGATGGTACAAGTGAGAGTCTACATCAAGGGCAGCATGGCACTGCCCGGTCATCTATGTGGGGGTAGGCCGCTGTATGGGCACGGATACATCCCGGCGGGTGTTCCGGCGCGATGGTTTGCCGTCCCATGCGGTGAAGCCAGCGATGCGGCGCTCTTTGTCTGAAGGTCCCGATCGGGACGATTGTGGGGCGGACTTGGTGTCAGCTTTTACGAGAGAAGCTCGCAAGGCGCATAAGGATAAGATCCTGTGCGGTGTTGACGATGCTGGTTGGCACCGAGTAATTGTTGATGATAATGGAAAATGCCAACAGCTCGCCATCGCGTGTGCGTGCATAGCCGCTCAGGGCGCGTATGCCGCTCAGATACCCTGTTTTGCCGATCACATTCCGTTCGGCGAGCGTTCCCCGAAGCCTGTTGGCGAGCGTCCCATCCACCCCAGCCGTTGCAAGCGATCTCATGAAATCCGTGGCGATCGGCGAGCGATAGGCCCAGCGCAGCAGCGATGTCATATCCGCCGGGGCGATCATATCCTGGCGCGAAAGCCCGGAGCCATCGTACAGCCGGATATGTTCGCTGTCGATGCCGGTTTCCGCAAGCATCCGTTGTATCACCTCCACTCCTGCTTCGGTCGAGCCGATCCCCAGATACTCGCGCCCCAGCTTCTTCACCAGCATCTCCGCGGCCAGGTTCAGGCTAAGCTTGTTTGTTGTTGCCACGATATCACGCAGCAGCAACGAGCGATAAGCGTCGATCTTGCGGAGAGCCGCATATGTGAACGGCGCAGGGTATTCCGCTGCATTATAGGGGGCACCATGCACGACGATGCCAAACCGGCTCAGCTCTTCCTTTACCAATGTGGCAAAAAAAAGCGCAGGGTTCTCCACGCTGATATGTTCCACATACGGATCGGAGCCGGAGGCAATGTTGCCATCGACCACGATCATGCCGCTTCCGCGTTCCCGGCTGATATCGATCGTGGAGGCGGAGTCCCCTCGCGAGGTGATCGCCGTTACCTTCAGTGTGACATAGGCAGTGGAGGGGGAGATGTCGATTGAAACCGGTGCGCCAGGAGTTTTGCCGGGCGTTACGGTGATCTCCACGCTGTTATCGTAGATGGCGGCAGCGCTTATCTGGGCATTGAAGCCGAATGGTTCGTCGTCCCAGGCCCACCCCGGCGCATAGGGAATATCATCGAAATTGGATGCATCCACCAGCACATTCTGCACCGAGCGAATCCCGAGCGAGTCGAGCTTTCGTCCCCACCCCCGTATGATCTCGCGGGGATCGACGCCGAAGATGGGGGAGAGGGAGGGGTCGCCGGAGCAGCGAACCACCAGGTTGCCGCTCAGCTCGCCATTGGGGGCCACCGAGCCTCCCATATAAAGCTCTGTGGTATACTGGAACTCGCTTCCCAGGCGGCGCAGGGCCGTCGCCGTCGTCAGCAGTTTGATATTCGATGCCACCTGCCGATTGCGCTTCTCATTGTGGGAGTAGAGCACCTCGCCGTTGTCGCAGGAGACAACCGAGATGCCCCAGGATGCATCGGCAAAATTTCTATCGGCCAGGATCGCATCGATATCCCGTTGAAGCGTTGAGAGCACATGGCGTGAGCCGTTGCGTTGTGCTGATGGAGGGCCTGGCAGGCTCTCGGCCTGCTGTGCCCATACCACTGCCTGTGCGCTCAGTACAAGCGCTGTCAGCAACCGGAGCCCGTATCGCATGCGGATGCCGATTGCAGAGGGATGCGGCGAACGAAATGCTGGATAGAACGAACGCATAGATAAGGGTGGAACTTACGGCGGTCGCAGGCATGGAACAAGGGGACATGCAGGAGCGATGGTTGCATCGAAACCGTGATGAAATCAACAGGAGATCGTCGCCGAGGTCGGCGGATCTCGCCGAAAAGTCGTAGTTTCGGGGCATGTTCGAACGAGTTATCGCACAGACGATCCAGAAGATAACTGCGGAGACACTTCAGGAGCGATCGCTCATCCCGCTGGTCGATATCCTTCAGGATCCCCGCATTCCCGCATCTATCAAGCCGTTTTTCGAGACCGAGGTTCATTGGTGGCTTTATAACGATCACTTGGCGCGCGCTGCGAACAAGCGATTCGATTATGAGAACCCCGAGCTTTCCTCGCTTCTGAACTACCTTGAACAGGTGCAATTCCGCCATGCTCGGTTCGAGCGGGAGGAGTTTGTATCCGTGCTCGATAGCGCGGTGAAGCTGATCTATAATTATCTCTGCCGCCCTCAGACCACCCTGAAGTGGTACATCTTCCGTGGGCAGCCGGTAAAGCCGCTGAACGAGGTGATGCTTCGGTTCGGCGCGTTTATCGACTACGAATATTTCCGTACGGTCTTTATCGAGTGGGTGGAACGGAAGCGTGCCGAACGCCCGACCTTCGATGCTATCTCGGCAACCGAGTTTGAGCGTGTGATCCGTCGTACCGACGATCAAATCCTTCTCAATTGCACGGTCGAAGATCTTCTGGAGATGATGACTCCGCTGTTCGAGTTTATCGGCGAAGGCCCGGAGCAGAAGCTCCCGGTGGATGCGCTGGTGATCTTCTTCGATGATAAGAATATCAAGAAGCTTGTCGATCAGTTGGAAGGATACCGCGATAGGGGAGGCGGCGATGTGGGACGCGATGACTTTGTATCGCTTCTCGACGAGCTTCTCTCGACCGCCGAGGAAGGGCCGGAGGCCGATTTTTCGAGCGTCTATCAGAACGACGAGCTTGATGATGTGGTGCGCCAGCACCTGCAATCGGGGCACAAGGGTGCCGCACCGCTCGATCAGCAGGAGGATGAGCAATCGTGGGATGACCCATCGTGGGAGGGCCTATCTGCTGCGGACGTGCCTGCTGGGGAGAGCGCCCCGCCGTCGCAGCCGCCCTCTCCTCTGCCAGATCCGGCGGAGCCGGCGTGGATGATCGGGAATTTCGATGATGATGATCTTCCCTCGGATGAGCCTCGGGCACCCGTCGATCAGGCGGCGAGCGGGCGCTTGGATGCTGGGGAGGCACGGGCCGGTGCGTTTTATGCGGAACAGCCGGAACGGATCTATGGTATCCAGGAGGATGATGAGGATGACGACGAGCTTGTCGGAGAGCTGCTTGCCCCGATCCCGTCAGCCAATCCTCTGGGTGCCGGGAGCCAGGAGCAGGTATTCGGCGGAGGCGATCGGCAGGAGCAAGCCGGGCAGGGGACTCTCGACCCGTTCGATGACGACGACGATGATGATGAGATAGGCCGGACTGCATCTCAGGAGCCGGCGAGGGCCTTTAATGGGGTTCATCGGAACCATTCGGATGCATCCGGGGCCGAGTCTGCCCATGCTGGCACCGTTCCGGCGGAACCGAGGCAGAGCAGTGCCCCCGTGGCACCGTCGGCCAAGCCAGCTCCACGCGAGGCTGCCCCGCAGGAGCCTGTACCGGGAAGGTTCATGGCAACGGGGATGGCGCCGGTAGTTTCCGCACCAGCCGGTCAGGTTCCGGGGAAGAACCCGCCAGATGCAGCACAAGCAGGTGCAGTACCAGCAGGTGCAGCGCCAGCAGATGCCGTGCCTGGCTCGGCTATGCCGGAACAGCAGGGTGCTTCGCCTGCCCGGCCGATGTCCGATGTGCGTCGTTTCATCGATCCGTCGTTGGAACGCAAGGTGGTGAAAAAGATCTTCGTGAAAAATCGCACCGATTACGAGGCGGCGCTCGATCGGCTCAACAGCGCACAGAACTGGAAGCTTGCCTCGCAGGTGCTCGACGAGCTGTTCATACGTTATAACGTCGATCCCTACTCGCGAACCGCCATTCGGTTCACCGATAGCGTCTACGGGCGTTATCTCCCGTAGTGTTTGGCAGCGGCTGGAAACGGCCCGTATCATGGTTTTGTAACTATCAGCGGGGGCTTGCGGGTCAAGCCCTTCGTTATTCCGGGCATATAGCAACGAGATACCGTGTTTATAGATACCGCAGAGATTACCGTGCGAGCCGGAAAAGGGGGCAACGGGGTTGTCAGCTTCCGCCGTGAGAAGTTTGTTCCCAAGGGGGGGCCGAACGGCGGCGATGGCGGCGATGGCGGCGATGTCATCTTCGTTGCCAGCTCCCAGATATCGACGCTGATGGATTTTCGTTATCAGCGCGAGTATGCCGCCGAGAACGGCCAGAATGGCGGCGGATCGCGCAAGACCGGGCGTAACGGACGCTCGATAGAGGTCAGGGTGCCGGTGGGCACCCTTGTGTTCGATGCCGACACCAAGGTGCTGATCGCCGATCTGGCGCACGATGAGCAGAGGCTTGTGGTGGTGCGCCACGGCGATGGAGGGCGGGGCAATCAGCATTTTGCCACCTCCACCAACCAGACGCCTCGGTATGCGGAAAAAGGGCGGCCGGGCGAGGAGCGCAAGGTGATCCTGGAGCTGAAACTGCTTGCCGATGTGGGGCTTGTCGGATTTCCGAACGCTGGTAAATCGACCCTTATCTCACGTATAAGCGCCGCACGCCCAAAGATCGCCGATTACCCCTTTACCACCCTGATCCCCAATATCGGGATCGTCCGTGTGGGCGAGGGGGAGTCGTTTGCGGTTGCCGATATCCCGGGGCTGATCGAAGGGGCAAGCGAGGGGAGAGGGCTTGGGCACCAGTTCCTTCGCCATGTGGAGCGTTCCGGCGTTCTCTGTTTCCTGCTCGATGGGCTGAGCGATGATCCGCAGCAGGATTACGATACCTTGCTGGGAGAGCTTCGCAAGTTCAACCCGGAGATGCTACAGAAGCGGAAGATCATCTGCATCACAAAAGCCGATGCCATGACCGATGAAAACCGTGCCGAACTTGAGCCGCTTCGCATCGAGGGGAAACAACCGGGCATCATCTCGGCGGTCTCCGGCGAGGGGATCGATGAGCTGGTCCAGATGATGAGCAGGGAGCTGAAGGCATGGCGAGCCGAGTTGTAGGCATCCCTCGCGTGCGGCGGCGGCTTACCAGGCAGCGTTTGCACCTGATCGTCTCGGGAGCCTTCCTCCTTCTGCTTCTGGCGATCGTTCTGGGGTTATGCATCGGCCCAGAGTTTATCTCGCCGGGGCGGGTTGTCGCCGCATTGCTTGCCGATGACCCCGATTCGCTGACTTCTACGATTCTCTTTCGGCTTCGCCTGCCACGGCTGGTGCTGGCCGCAAGCGTTGGGGCAGCGCTCTCCTGCGCAGGGGTGATCTTTCAGTCGTTGCTCCGCAATCCGCTCGCCGAGCCCTATATCCTTGGCGTTTCCAATGGCTGTGCCATCGGTGCGATCATCGGGTTTATGATCGGTGCCGGCCCGTTTCTGCAACCGTTGATGTCGTTTCTCGGTGGCGGGCTTGTGATTCTCGCGGTGTTATCCATCAGCCGGGGGACCTATGGCGTCCGTTCCGAGTCGATGCTGCTGGGGGGGGTGATGGTCGGGGCGATCTGTGCTGCGCTGATCTTTCTGCTGCTGCATTTCATCGGCCCGCAGCTTCGCTCGGCGATCCAATGGATGCTTGGCGATCTCAGCACGGCATCGGCCAGTGTGGGCTACGGCTCGGTGGCGCTCTGGATAGCGTTGCTTGCTGCAAGCTTCTTCACGGGTGATCCGCTCAATGCCCTATCGCTCGGCGACGAGGAGGCGGCGAGCCTGGGCGTGAACGTCACGAGGACACGGGCGGTCGCTTATGTGGTCGGGTCGTTCATCGTCAGCATATCGGTTGCCTTCTGCGGTGCCATCGGGTTTATCGGGCTGGTTGTGCCGCATATCATACGGCGCATCGTCGGGCCGGATCATCGTGCGCTCCTCCCGCTTTCGGTGATTGGCGGCGGCATCTTTCTGGTGGTCTGCGATACGCTTGCGCGCTCGCTTATGCCGGTGATTGATGCAAGCGCAAGCGAGCTTCCGGTGGGGGCTATCACGGCGCTGGTGGGGGCGCCCAGCTTTATCTACCTTCTCCGGCGAAGAGTGGAGCAATAGCATGGGGGATGGTTGCACTTTGATATAATGCCGAACAACGGCATAAAATGCGGAAATATCGGCTTTGGGAGCATTCTCCGAAAGGTTGCAGGAGGTGGCCGAACCTCAGCGCTTGCATTTGGCGGCCTGCTTGTGCTACCTTTGTCCCAGAAGCTGAGTGGTAGCCTTCCCCTGGCCACTGCGCAAGATGCTCCTAGCTGGTCTGTCCCCATGACCGGCTTTTTTTTTGCCCTCTCCAAATCCCCAGCGCTGGTCCCCATCTACTTCTATCATACACTGCCGCACGTTTTGCCGACAGCTTCTCCTCAACGTGCTCTGGCATCCCGGATCACCCTGAAGCAAGCCAGGGGAGAGGGGGATGTGACACAATGGTGCAGGATGAGTCTTGTATGCAGATCCGGCAGAACGAATGCATCGGAGAATTACAGGACGATCGCGTATATTGTCGGCTCATCGAAACCAGATTAATCCAATTTCCGCAGCAAGCACTGTAGAATCCGAGTATGGCAAAACAGACATCAACGCCCGCTTCCCGCCGGTCGTCCGCAGCCCGAGGAGGCGCCGGTGGCCGCAGACCTGTCTCGGCGCGTCGCAGGGGCGACCAGGGATATGAACTGAGCTGGGGTTTCCCCTTGGAGAAGCAGAATCTGATCGGCATCGGGTTCGGTCTTCTGCTGATTGTGATCGGCTATATCTGCATGTCAACCGGTATGGTCTCAAACGACCAGGTTGCCAGCAACGACGGGGTCTGGAACAATACACTGGCGGTGACCGTCGCGCCGATCCTTCTTACGCTTGGCTACTGCGTGGTGATTCCGCTGGCGATTCTCTATCGCGCCAGGAAGGACACTTCGGGTGTGCTGGAAAGCCCGGTGGCTGAGTAGTTCCCGCGTTTGATATACTGGCGCGGTGCCTCTGTGCGCCGTTGTATTGGCCGGTCGATGATGGGGCGCCTTGCGTTCCGCCATCCATAAAAAAGAGACCACCCGAGGAGCAGGCGACCATAGGATCGAACGCTCCCCGGGTGGTTTTGTTATGCTACAGAGCAGAGGGTGCCGGATCAATTCCGGTGTAATCGGCCCTGTTTTACGACGGCTTCCACCTGGTTGACGCCATAATGGTAGGCGATTGCCGGATAGTCTTCCATGGTGAATATTGCCAGATCGGCCTGTTTTCCCGGCTCGATCGACCCGATCCTGTCCGACATGCCGAGCGCTGCGGCCCCATTGAGCGTCGCCGCCGTTATCGCCTCCTCCACCGTCATGCGCATCCCCATACAGGCCAGAGCGATCGTCATCTGCATGTTCTCGCACATACTAGAGCCTGGATTGCAGTCGGTAGCGAGCGCAACCGAAAGCCCACGCTCTATCATCGTGCGAGCCGGTGCATAGGGGAGCCGCAGGAAAAACGCGGTCCCCGGCAGCAGCGTTGCTATGACTCCCGACTGCCGCATCTGCTCGATGCCATCATCGGAGATCATCAGCAGATGATCGGCCGAGAGCGCGCCGACCCGTGCGGCCATCTCGGCACCGCCAAAGCTTGAAAGCTCATCGGCATGAACGCGTAGCTGCATGCCATAACGCCTGGCTGCCTTGAAGATCCGTTCGGACTCCTCCACGGTGAAATAGCCGGTGTCGCTGAATACATCGCAGAACCGGGCAAGCCCACGCTCGACGACGGCCGGGATCATCCGGTCGATAATCTCGGTGATATAGGCCTCACGGTTGTCGCGATGCTCCGGCGGCATATCGTGTGCGCCAAGGAACGTGGGGACCAGCGTTGGCGATTCCTCCTGCCCAAGCCTGGCGATCGCCTCCAGCAGTTTCAGCTCGCTCTCGGTATCGAGGCCATAGCCGCTTTTTGCCTCGATGGTGGTAGAGCCGTGGCGGAATGCGCTCTGCACAAGCGGGCGGCATCGCTCCACGATCTGTTCCAGCGAGCTGGAGCGTACAGCGCGCATTGTGCTGAGGATACCCCCACCGGCCGCCGCGATCTCCTGATATGATGCGCCGCGAAGCCGCATCGCAAATTCATGTGCCCGATCGCCGGCAAAGACGATATGGGTATGGGAATCCACAAAACCGGGGAGCACCGTTTTCCCGGAACAGTCGATCCGTTCGGCGCCGGGGAAGCCATATTGGCCCGATGGGCCAACCCATTCGATGGTATCGCCGTCGATCGCCACATCGGCGCCTCTGATGACGCCGATCTCGTTCATGGTGGCCCCGGACCGGCGTGGCATCTCACCGTCCGTGCCCGATTCGGCGCGGACGGTGACAAGCGTCGTGATGTTCTCAAGCAGCAGCGTCGCCAAGCGAGACCTCCTCATGCTCGAAATGCGAGAGCTTCTTCAGGGATTCGACGCGCTCGCGGATCTGCTCCTGCGAGAGATCGCGGATAGCGTCGAGCGAAAACTGTTCTACGCAGAAGCTTGCCATTGCGCTCCCATAAATCACCGCACGGCGCAGGTTGGCATCGGTAACCTCGCCGCAATTGGCCAGATAGCCGATAAAGCCGCCTGCGAACGTATCGCCTGCGCCGGTGGGGTCGAAGATGTTTTCAAGCGGGTAGGCCGGAGCGCTGAAGATGCTGTTGTTGCTGAACAGAAGCGCGCCATGCTCCCCCTTCTTGATGATAAGGATGTGAGGCCCCATCTTCATGATCGTGCGTGCTGCACGGATCAGGTTGGGGTCGTTCGAGAGCATACGTGCCTCGCTATCGTTGATGATAAGGCAGTCCACACGCGAGAGCACCGTGCGGAGCGAGTCGAGCGCGCCGTCGATCCAGAAGTTCATGGTATCGCAGACGACGAACTTTGGGGCGGTCATCTGATCGAGCACCTTCAACTGAAGCGCGGGGTCGAAATTACCCAGGCAGAGGAATCCGGCGCCACGCATATGCTCCGGTATCACCGGGTCGAAGTCGGCGAGCACGTTCAACTGGGTATCGAGCGTATCGCGCTCGTTCAGATCGAAGTGATAGCGTCCGCTCCAGCGGAAGGTAAGCCCATCCTCTTTGATCTGAACGCCCGAGAGATCCGCGCCACGTCCTTCCAGATATCGAAGCGCATCCTGGGAGAAGTCCTTTCCCACCACGCCCACGATGCCAATCGGCTGTGTGAAGTAGCTTGCCGAGGTGGCA
This sequence comes from uncultured Alphaproteobacteria bacterium, assembly GCA_964455525.1. GTDB lineage: Bacteria > Bacteroidota > Ignavibacteria > OLB7 > OLB7 > JAFDZV01. Next base: position 58,401 of record CAYVWR010000014.1, on the reverse strand, counting down.
ACAAATGTTGCCGAGCCGCCAAGCGCGTCGTCGGCGCGTCCAAAGGGGGTTTCGATGGTGTCGTAGGCGAGGGTGCCGACTACACAGAGATTCATAGGGAGTTCCGCGTTAGTGTCTGAAAGAAAATTCCGCTGATCGAGCGTCCCGTCTCCGAATGATGATCCGGCGTCCCGGCTCGCTTGCAGAGGGGTTGGAGGATACCGGAGAGGGGCATCAATCGTTCATTCCTTCTCCAGATGGGCAAAGGTAGCGCGCCATACAGGTCCATGCAAACCAGGGAGGCATCGGGAATTCCTGGGGCTGCCATACTTCCCGCTCCGTGAGGTGTCTCCGTTATCTCTGTATTGCCCCGATCGCCGTGCGGTGCAATGGCATTGCCGATGCCACTGCTGCCGTTCTGTCCCCGTGGTTGTGCCTGCACTTGTACAAGCAGGGGATGTTCGCTGATCGGTCATGGAGGTACGAACGTACTGTTGCGGTTCTTCACTGTTCTACCGGCTATATTCCCCGAAGCCGGTTGGCGCAACCGGGCAGCGGCTCTCTCTCATCATTTGCGATACACAATTACGTGAACAATAGCACCGGATTTTCTATCGTTGCCTCCGTACTGCTTCTGCTGGCGGCTTCCGGCTGCGGCGGGGAGAATGAGGGCTTCTCCGGCGATGCCCCATCCGATACCACGGCCGGTTCGCAGGGGAGCTACAGGGCGATCGATGTACGCGATGGGGGGAAGATCAGCGGGCGGGTCATGCTGGCCGGGAACCATCCGGCTCTGGAAAAATTTCATATACCTGCCGACCAGGCAGCGTGTGCAGCCGCCTCCGAGAACAACCGGCTGGAGGTTGGGCCGGGCGGGGGGATCGCATCGGCTGTGGTGTTTATCGAGGGGATAGCCGAGGGGAAGGCGATGCCGCTGCTGCCGCGATCGGCTCTGACGATGGATCAGCGCAATTGCGTCTACATCCCCCATGTGCTGGCGGTGCCGGTGGGAGATACGGTGGTCTTCCTGAACAGCGACGATCTGGCGCACAATGTCCGGGTGGAGGATCTGGCCTCGGAGGCGATACTGTTGAACGTGGCGCAGCCAAAAGCTGGCTATCGCGATCCGATGGCCATCCAGCATCCTGGCCCGGTGCAGGTGGGATGCGATTATCATCCCTGGATGAACGCCTATGTCTTCGGTGTGGACAACCCTTACTATGTGGTCACCGATACAAGCGGTGCCTTTGTTCTGGAGGACCTTCCTCCCGGAACCTATACCGTGAAGATGTGGTTGAACGGCTTCGATCTGAAGCCACGGACAGACAATCAGGGACGCATCATACGGTATGCATTCGGTCAGCCATATCTGTTGCAGAGACAGGTGACGGTTGCCGCAAATGGGGTCTCCGAGATCGCCTTCGAGGTGTCGGCGCAGTAGCATATCTCGCACGATTCCATGGTCACTATGCAGCTCGATCAACTGGATCACTATGGATATATCTGGCAGGAGCGCATTGCAACAGTTCTTCGGTCGTGTGCTGATGGTGGTGGCCTTGCTGGGCATTTATCTGATCCCGGTTGCTGCCAGCGCCTGTCCGAATTGTAAACAGGCTGTTGCCAGCCAGAAGGATCAGGGGCTGGCCGATGGTCTGAACTATACCATCCTTGGGATGATCGGGCTTCCCTTTCTTCTGGCCGGAACGGTCGGGGCCGTTACCATACGTGCCTACAGGCGCCAGGGTAACGATAGCCGTCCCGGTTCCAACGCCTCGCCTGATGATCGTGGCAACGGTTCCTTGGGGTGATGCTTCTGCCCGACATTTGTTATTCAACCAGTCGATACTTCCAATTGCAGGCATTACAGATGAAGTTCTACAGCTTCTCGTCTTATGCGGCTATCCTTTGCTGCGCTGCCGCTTTTCTCGGCGGCTGCGGTGGAGATAAAGATGCGCCCGCCAATTCAGGACCGTTGAAGAAGATTGATCCCACAACAGCCGGGACCGTGAGCGGAACCATTCGTTTCGAGGGGACGCCGCCGGAGCCGAAGGTGGTCGCCATGGACTCCGATCCGGCCTGTTCGCGGGCTGCCGGGGGCACTCCGGTATATGCCGAGGACGCCGTGATAGCAGATGGCAGGCTTGCCAACGCGTTTGTATATATAAGCAAGGGGATCGAGGGGCAGTACGAGCCGACCGCACAGGCTGCGCTGCTCGACCAGAAGGGGTGCCGATATTACCCGCATGTGCTTGGCGTGATGATCGACCAGGAGATCCAGATCAGGAACAGCGATTCCACACTTCACAACGTCCATGCCGCGGCCAAGATCAACAAACCGTTCAATCTTGGCCAGGCACGGTACGGGAAGGTGGATACGAAGTCCTTTGCCAAGGAGGAGCTGATGATCCCGATACGCTGCGATGTGCACGGCTGGATGAAGAGCTATGTGGGCGTGTTGCCCCATCCGTTCTTTTCGGTCAGCGGTGCCGATGGTTCATTTACCCTGCCCGGCCTTCCTCCTGGGACGTATACGGTGACCGCATGGCATGAGAAATACGGGACGCAGGAGCAGCAGGTAACCGTGGAGACCGGCAGGAGCACACAACTTGGCTTCACCTTCAAGGATCTATAAGAGTTCAGAGCGGTCGGCATGTCTATGATAGCGCCGACCGTTTTGTTTGCTCCATGGTCGTGCGTCTGCCGGAGCGGCTTTTTCCAAGGGCAGCATCATGATTCATCGCGTTGCAGCGCGCATCGTCTCTCTTCTCTGGCTTCTTGTTGCTACCGTGGTTTCGGTGTCGGCACAGGAGGGTGGCGAGCCGCGTTATTCCCGGTGGTGGCTTCCCGACGGGGCCACCTCGGTTGCCGGGAGGATCGACGATCTCTTCTATATCATCCTCTGGATAACCCTGGCATCGCTTGTTCTGGTACTGGTGCTGCTCGGCGTTTTTCTTGTGCGATACCGCGAGCGTGCCGGGCGTACCGCCGTCTATTCCCACGGCAATATGCGTCTGGAAGTGCTCTGGACCATTATACCGGCTGTTATCGTGATCGCTCTTGCCTTTGCCAGTCGGGGGTTATGGGCGGAGATCACAATGGAGATGCCGTCGGCAGACAAGTCCCTTGTTGTAGAGGTGCGCCCGCGCCAGTTTCAATGGGATATCGCCTATGCCGGAGCCGACGGCACCTTTGGCACGGCCGACGATATCACGACGGTCAACCAGCTTCATGTCCCGGCCGGGCGGGATGTTCTGCTGAAGATGAGTTCCCAGGATGTGATCCACAGTTTTTTTGTGCCGGAGTTTCGCATCAAGCAGGATGCGGTGCCGGGGATCGTAACGCAGATGTGGTTCAACGTGCCCGAGCCTGGGCACTTCGAGATCGCGTGTGCCGAGCTGTGCGGTCTGGGGCACTACAGGATGCGCGGATATCTCACCGTGCATGCTCCCGCCGATTTCGACGCCTGGTATGCCGCCCAGATGGCAACCAAGGCCAGCGCGGAGAACTGAGACGATCCGTCCGGTGAATCGTCCCCGAGACAATCCGGCAGAGCAACTCATGTGGAATCCGTGCCACACAAGCCTGTCCGGCATTTCCGCCGAAGCGCTGCGGTGACGGCTCTTCCGTAGGCAATCGCACATCAACCCTCAATCCCATGGCAACCTCGCCCGTCGGCTGGATACGGAAGTACCTCTTCCCGCTGGATCACAAGATGATCGGCTACCAGTATATGGCGAGCGGACTCTTCTTCCTTCTGCTTGGCGGCCTGCTTGCCTTGTATGTACGGTGGCAGCTTGGTTTCCCCGGCCAGGCAGTTCCAGCGCCGTTTGGGGGGCTGCTTCCCGAGTCGATCGCATCGGATGGGGTGATTGAGCCAAGCGGCTACAACACCCTGTTCACCATGCACGCCACATTCATGATCTTCTTTGCCATCATGCCGTTGATGATCGGCCTGTTCGGGAATTTCCTGATACCGCTGATGATCGGCGCGCGCAGGATGGCCTTTCCGGCATTGAATATCCTTGCCTTCTGGATGTCGTTTGTGGCGGGTGGGATCATGGTTGCCAGCCTCTACGTTGAGGGGGGGGCTGCCGCGACCGGATGGACGGCATATGCTCCGCTATCGGCGGTGGACGCATACACCGGGGTCGGGCTGGGGCAGAACCTCTGGATCATCTCCATCCTGCTCCTTGGCGTAGGCTCGGTTCTCGCCTCCATCAACTATATCACGACGATCGTGAACATGCGGGCGCCCGGCATGACGATGTTCCGTCTTCCTCTGCCGGTATGGGCGCTCTTCATCACCTCCATTCTTGTTCTTCTGGCGATACCGGTTCTTGTCGCAGCGCTCGGCATGTTGCTTATGGACAGGATGCTCGGCACCAATTTCTTTCTTCCGGCAGGGCTTTTTGTCTCCGGGGAGCCGCTTGGCAATGTAGGGGGGGGGCAGCCGCTTCTCTGGCAGCATCTGTTCTGGTTTTTCGGGCATCCAGAGGTCTATATCATGATTCTTCCGGCGATGGGGATCGTATCGGAAGTGCTTTCGGTATTCTCACGCAAGCCCCTGTTCGGCTACCGGGCGATGGTCTTCTCGATCTGTGGTATTGCCGTGCTCGGCTGGCTTGTCTGGGGGCATCATATGTTTCAGTCTGGCATGAACCCCGTGCTTGGCACCACGTTCATGGTCTCCACGATGGCGATCGCCATTCCATCCTCGATCAAGGTGTTTAACTGGCTTGGCACGCTCTGGGGCGGACGGATTCACTTCACCGTGCCGATGCTGAACGCGCTTGCCTTTATCGCTATGTTCACCATCGGCGGGCTTTCCGGCATCTTCATGGCGTCCACACCGGTGGATGCGTTTATCCACGACACCTATTTTATCGTCGGGCACATCCATTATGTTCTTTTCGGCGGCTCACTCTTCGCCACCTTTGCCGGCATAAGCTACTGGTTCCCGAAGATGTCCGGGCGGATGCTGAACCCGATGCTTGGCAGGGTCCATTTCTGGATTACATTCGTGGCTTTCAACTGCACTTTCTTCCCCATGCATATCATCGGGGTGGGGGGGCATATGCGGCGTATCTACGACCCAAACGTCTATAGCCATCTGGCGCACATGGGGCCGCTGAACGCTTTTATGACGGTTTCGGCAATCGTGCTTGGTTTCGCCCAGTTACTCTTTATCGTTAACATTTTCTATAGTTTGCGACGGGGTAGACCGGCGGGGAACAATCCCTGGCGTGCAAATACCCTGGAGTGGACAATCCCTTCCCCCGCAGGCCCTGGCAATTTCGACATCGTGCCAACCGTTTACCATGGTCCTTACGAATACAGTTCGCCGATGAGCGACGAGGACTACCTGCCGCAGAATCAGCCGGCGAGCGGTGAGCAAACCACGCCTGCACAGCATATGGCGCCTAGATAAACCATGCAGCAGCAAACTACTGACACACGCACGGTAGGGTTTTCGCCGAATGGAGGCCCTGCCCGGCCGCATCTCTCCCGCCGATCGCGCGCATTGCATCGTTACACGGTTCTTGTCGGGATAACGATTGCGATCCTGATCTTTATCGGCGGGCAGGTCAAGAGCACCGAATCCGGTCTCTCCGTTCCCGACTGGCCGAATACCTATGGCCACTTCATGTTTTCCTTCCCCTGGGAGGCAATGGTGGGGGGGGTCTTCTGGGAGCATCTTCACAGAATGATCGCCTCGATCGTCGGGCTGCTCACGTTTGTGCTCACCTACTGGGTCTACCGGGTGGACACCCGCCGGTGGGTGAAGCGCCTGGCAATGGCGGCCTCGGTGGCGGTGCTTGTACAGGGGATTCTCGGCGGCCTGACCGTCCTTTTTTATCTTCCGGCATGGCTCTCAAGCAGCCACGGGACGCTGGCACAGATCTATTTCTGTACGGTGGTTGCTCTTGCGCTTGTCACATCGCCTAGTTGGCAGGATACCCCGCAGCGAATGCCGGACAGCCCTTCATGGTCGCTTCGTAGCGTAGCCCTTGCCACCACGCTTATCATCTTCGCCCAGCTTATTTTCGGCGCCATTATGCGCCATTCGGAGTCGGGGCTTGCAATTCCTGACTTTCCAACGATGTTCGGAAGCTGGATTCCCCCTCTTTCGGGCGAGCGGCTCGCCGAGGCGAACCGGGAGCTTTGGAAACTCGATTATCCGGCGGTGGATTTCTGGCAGATGCTATCGCATGTCTGGCACCGCACCTGGGCTGGCGTTGTCACGATCATGATATGCTGGAGCGCGATCAAGGTATTTCGTGAGCATCCGGGGAACGCCGGGCTTCGCCGTCCGGCTGTGCTGCTGCTTGTGCTGCTGGCCGTTCAGGTAACGCTTGGCATTCTTACGGTGCTCACCGAAAAGCAGTTTACGATCACGTCGCTTCATGTTGTGACCGGTGCAATGACACTGGCTACCAGTGTGGTGCTGGTTATCCGTGCGTATCATCACCTCTATGCTCCTGCCAGAGCCGAATCATATTCCACCACAGTTACGGAGAAAGTTGCCGTATGATCGAGACAGAAGGTTCGGTGCTGCAAGCAGGCGAAGTTCGGCGTGGGACGCGCCTGGGTGATTTTGTGGAGCTTACCAAGCCACGTCTGACGATGCTCTCGGTGCTTACCACGCTGGCCGGATTCTACATGGCCACCACTGGCGAGCTGGAGTTTATGCTGCTGGTGCACACCATGCTTGGCACGTTTATGATCGGGGGGGGCTGCGGGGCGCTTAACATGTATGTGGAGCGCGAGCACGATGCGCAGATGCGCCGTACGATGACCCGCCCGCTTCCATCCGGGAAGCTTGCTCCAGCCGAGGCGCTGTTCTTCGGGCTGGCGCTTGCGATTGGTGGAGTGCTCTATCTGACCATCGCGGCCAACCCTCTTACGGGCCTGCTGGCTGCGGCGACCGTGGTAAGCTATGTGCTCTGGTATACGCCGCTGAAGCGGCTCTCCACGTTGAACACGGTGGTGGGGGGCATTCCGGGAGCGCTGCCGCCGGTTATAGGCTGGGCTGCCGTGCGGGGAGAGATAGGGCCTGAGGCGATCGTCCTCTTTGGCATCCTCTTCTGCTGGCAGATGCCTCACTTCCTGGGGCTTGCCTGGATGTACCGCAACGATTACGAGCGCGCCGGGTACAAGATGCTTCCTGTGGTGGACCCGAGCGGCGCCAGCACCAGCCGCCAGATTCTGATCTATACCGGCGCGCTGGTGCCGATAAGCCTTATCCCGACATTGCAGGGTATCACCGGCTCGTTCTACTTCTTCGGTGCCTTTCTGCTTGGCTTTCTCTTTATCGCCATCGGTATGATGCTGGCTGCTACAAAGAAGAACAAGCATGCGAAGTACCTCTTCTATTATTCGCTTCTCTATCTGCCGGTGCTCCTTATTCTGATGGCGCTGAACAGGACCTGAGATCTTTTGCCGGGGTTCGCATGATGGCTGCAACCAACCTGGACCATACCAACGGCCGCTCCCATATCCTGGGGGCCGATTCGGAGCTGCGGCGGAGCAATCGGCGCGTGGGGTTGCTTGTTGCGGCTGTCGCATTCTTTCTGGTGGCGTTCACGATCCTCTATGTGGCGTTTCTTGGCGGCTCCAATGTAAGCGAAGGTCTGCCCCTTCACTCCCTGTGTCTGACGATAGGGAGAGGGGGGCGTGCATGATTTCGGGCAAGGTTGTAGATCCACCGGGGGATATCCGTGAGTTGCCGATAGGGAATGCACGGCTGGGGGTGCTGCTCTTTATCGCCGCCGAGACGATGCTCTTCGGCGGGCTGATCGCCGCCTATGTGGTGCTTCGGTTCAGCAGCGATGGATTTCAGGGGATGACGCGCCCGCCTCTCGGCGCCGCCGCAGTGCGTAGTGCCCTTCTGGTGCTGAGCAGCCTGCTGCTGCTTGCCACAGGTCGGGAACCAGCGAATCGCTGGCTCTTTCTAGGTTCCTTTCTCCTCGGCGCATCCTTTCTGGGGCTGGCCGTTGCCGAATGGGCGCAGCTCCTTAGCGATCACGTTCTGCCATTTGCCAGCATATTCGGCGGCATGTTCCATATCCTTTCCTGGGCGCATGCCCTGCATCTGGTGCCTGGCCTGGTTGTTCTTCTGGCCCTGGCATCCGGTAGGCGGTGGTTCGGCGGCGCCGTGTTCCTGTACTGGCACTTCGTGACGGTTCTCTGGGTTCTGCTTGGCGTGCTGCTGTATCTGCTGTAGCGTTGCCGAAACCGTGGCAATGCATCGCACGGAGCGCCGTTTGGGCTATCCTTCGGATTGCTTTCAGGTGCATTCCGGCGCATTGTCGGTGGACGATGGCAGAGGGGGTATCTCGGGAGTTTTTCTTCACCTCTATAGATAGGATACTTCATGGAAAACAATGCAATCGCCGATGTTGATCTGCCCCACAGGCGCTCGCGTGCCAGTCTGGTGGCCGCTATCGGTATCCTTCTTGTCTGTGCTGCCGTCGCATGGTTCATGCTTCAGCATGGGGTACGTGCTGGGGCAGAGGATGTGCTTGCCGATTTTGGAACGGTGCCGAACGTTACGCTGACCGAGCGAAGCGGGGCGAGCGTTGCGCTCGGGGAACTGAAAGGGAAGATCTGGGTTGCCAACTTCATCTTTACGCGGTGTGGCGGCAGTTGTCCGGCGATGTCGGCCAAGATGAGCGAGCTTCAGACATCGCTCCGAAAGGCCGGGGATGTGATGCTTGTTTCCTTTACGGTCGATCCCGAGAACGATACCCCCGAGCGTCTCGCAGCCTATGCCGATGGCTACAAGGCCGAGAAGGATACCTGGCTGTTTCTTACGGGCAGGCCCGAGCAGATGCAGAAGCTTGCGAAGGAGTCCTTTCTGCTTGCGATCGAAGAGGGGACCGATCCGCTTGAGCCGATCATCCACTCGAAGCGTTTTGTGCTTGTGGATCGCGACGGGGACATCCGTGGCTATTACAACAGCGAGGAACCGGAGGCCAAGCAGCGGCTTCTTCATGATATCGGAATTCTGATGCGAGGTGATGCACGATGAATATCGACGTGATGATCCTTCCGGCGGTGAACGCCACGCTGAATGGCCTTGCCACGGTGCTTCTTCTCTGGGGATATGTGCTGATACGCCAGAAGAGATGGCAGGACCATAAGAAGGTGATGCTTGCCGCGTTTACGGTCTCGGTCCTCTTCCTGATATCGTACGTCACCTATCATGCGCTTCGTGGCGGGATGAGCACGCCGTTTGGTGGCGATGGCCCGATCCGTATCCTGTACTACGCCATGCTTATCACCCATGTGCTGCTGGCCGCGATTGTGCCCGTGCTGGCGATCCTCTCGATCAGCCGCGGCCTGGCCGGACGCTTCGATAAACATCGAAAGATTGCTCGGTGGACCCTCCCGATCTGGCTGTACGTATCGGTGACGGGGGTCTTGATCTATTTCATGTTGTATCAGTGGTTCCCCACCGTTGCCACCACCGTACAGTAAGGCGTAACGGGGCCGAGGATCGAGGTATTCACGATCTGCCTTGTTTTTCTCGCGGTATCTCCTCTAATTCGTAGGCATGGGGCGATTCGCATGGCCTGCATCGGGGCATTTGTGATAGCTTCCTTCTCTCTTTCCCGAAAAACCTTCGGGACGTTGCGGCAATTTCTCAGCAAGCGCTCTTTCCATGAAGAAATCACTCCTGCGGGCTGCTCTTATCGTTCAGTCCCTGGCTTTCCTGGCAACGTTTTCCTCGGCACAGGCCCAACGTCCCTACGTCTACGATTTCCTCCGCAACGATGCTTCGGCGCGTGCCGCGGCGATGGGCGGAAGTTTTATAACGGTGCTGAACGACCCGGCCGGCCTGTATTATAATCCGGCATTATTGACGACGGTGGACTCCATGCAGGCCTCGTTCACCTTTTTCAAGCATGTGCTCGATATCAACAGCGGCGCTGCCACGGTTGCAACCAATCTTGAGGGGATCGGACATGTGGGCGTTGGCGTGAGCTACAACAGCTACGGCAGCTTCAAGCGGACCGATCGTTCGGGGCAGGATATCGGTGAGTTCGGTGCAAACGATATCGTGGCGGTGGTTGGCTGGGGAACGGAGCTGGGAGAGGGATTCTCGGCGGGGGTGAACGGCAAGGCCATCTTCTCCGGGATAGAAAACTATAACTCGATGGCGCTGGCGCTTGATGGTGGTATCCTCTATGTGGACACCGCCAACCGTATGCAGGCCGGGCTGTCGATCCTTCACCTCGGGTCGCAGGTCTCCTCCTTTGGCGATGAGAACGAGGATTTGCCGCTCGATCTGAAGCTTGGCGTCTCCCATCAGCTTCGTGGGCTGCCGCTGCTTATCGCGCTCAACTTCAGCCGTCTGCTGGACGACTCGGATGCATTCATTGATCGTTTTGCTGCGTTCAGTCTTGGCGGTGAGTTTACACTCTCGCGCCCGCTTCGCCTGCGTGTGGGTTATAATAATCGTATTCGGCAGGAGATTCCGTTCGGGCAGTCGAAGGGGCTGGCAGGGTTCTCGGCGGGGCTGGGGATTCTTGTGAGCGCCTATCGCCTCGATTATAGCTTCAACAGTGTCGATCGGCTCGGGGCCATGCACCGCGTAACGGTTAACGCGATGTTCTAAAGCGTGCCGGATACTTATACCGAGGTGTCCCGGAGGGGAACCACGGCCATGGTTGGCAGGATGGATACCCTGCCGAGCACCTTCATTTGTCGAGGGATGTCGGGAACGATGTGATCGCTCGATTGCTTGTATGATGATGGAACCACGTAGCACTGAAACCAGGAACGGTATCCCAATGCAACCGACCGGCCCATCGCAGAGAAGGCTGCCGCTGATTGCCGGTCCTACCGTATGGTATGCCCTGGCAGGGGTGTCGATCCTCCTTGCGCTCTATCTGTTCCTCTTTGCGTCGGTCGGCCAGGAGAGCGATCGGCGCGAGATCGCTGTTTTCATCGGGCTTTGGGCGCCGATGTTCGGTATCCTGGGGCTTCGTGCGGAGATACTGGAGATGCGTGAGGATATAGGGCGACGGCGACGTTGATGGAAGCCCGATTGCACCGCTGGTCTGTTGCGCCCCGCCTATGATGTGCGGGGCTTTTTTGTTTCTTTCACCGGCCCGGTGGCCCATCCACTGCTATGGCTCATGCCATCGCTGGCGTCGATGGCGGGTTGCATCCGGCCGGGCGCCGATGCATATGTATTGTTCACCATCGGTTCTGCGTAGTGCCTCCTGAAAGTATATGGGGACGGCTGCAACATTTCCAGGGGTTGCGGGGTTCTTTCCATAAGCGCGCCCTGTGTGCGCTTGTGATCGGTTCTCCTTGCCTGGGATGATTCTATCATAAGGCCGCACATACAACCTCGACCGTCTCATGTTTTGCCGGGAGAGAGCTTATGGCTTCCAGTTGGTACCACCTTCTCTTGAGCGCCGTACTGTTGGCGCTGCTGTCGTGTACGGCTATGCTGGCGCAGCCAGCCTGTACCCTCTACGATCTCGATTCCAGCGCCTTCCCTCTGATGCGCGCCCGGTTCCTTGCGTTCGACGAAGCCGGAAAGGTAATGGAGGGGATTGGCGTGGGGGATGTCCGTGTCGCAGAGAACGGGAGCGAGCGCCAGGTTGTGCAGGTACGGTGCCCGGCCTCGGCGCCTGTGCGTCTGTCCTGCGTGCTGAGCATCGATGGCTCCGCCTCGATGGTGCAGAAGGGGCGCGATTCGATCGTCCGCAGGGCCGCCTCCACCTGGATCAATGCGCTGCCGCTTGGATACTCGGAGTGCGCCGTGACAAGCTTCAACAAATATTCCCATCTCAACCAGGATTTCACAACCGACCGTATCGCGCTTCTCGGGGCGGTGAGCGGCTTGCAATTCCGTCTGGGGACCAATTACGATACGGCGTTTGCTGGCACGCGGGGAGGAGCGCTTACCGTGGCATCCCGTGGGCGGTTCAAGAAGATAGTTGTGCTCCTCTCCGACGGGCGTGGCGAGGGGAACGAAGAGGAGATCGTTCGGCTGGCCCGGCAGAACCATATCACCATCTACTCGCTTGCGCTTACCTATGAATGTTCACCGATCCTGAAGAACGTTGCCGAGAGAACAGGGGGCAGATGGTACGAGAAGATCGTGTCGGCGGAGGAGGTCGAGGCGATCTGCCTGGAAATCCTGGGCATGGCACAGGGCGGGGAGCCATGTGTGCTGGAGTGGAACAGCAGGCCGGGGTGCGACCGCATCCGTATGCTCTCGGTAGAGCTGTGGCGGAGGACATCGCCGGACATCGTGCTGCGGGATTCGGTTTTGTTCCGCTTGCCCGCTTCTGCGGTCCTCGGTCTCTCGGTCACCCCGTCGAGACTCTCGTTCGGCTGGTCCAGTTCGGGAAGCATGGGGATCGGAGATGTTCTGTTGACCGCGGTCGGAAGCGCCATCACCGTGCGGTCCATCTCCACCACCGATCCACGTTTTACCGTTGTCATGGGGGAGGCCCCTCCAGAGTTCACCTTGCAGCCAGGGCAGACACGGCTGCTGCGTGTTTCTTATAAGCCAACCGGCAAGGCCTATGTAGCGGCGAAGGTGGAGATCGAGTCCGATGCGTGCGGCGTGGTATCCTTTGCCGTGACCGGAGGCGAGCCTCTGCCGTCACCGTTTACTCTGCATAGCCCGAACGGCGGGGAGCGGCTGTCTGCCGGAGAGGAATTCCTTATCGAGTGGAGCGGCGTGCTCTCCTCCACGCCCGTGCGGCTGGATTATAGCACCGATGCCGGGGCAACCTGGCTGCCGGTGGAGAAGGGGGCTACGGGGCATCGGCATCGCTGGCGTGTGCCGAACACGCCGGCAGAGCGCTGCCTGATGCGAGGGATGGTGGCAGAGAGATCGGATGATCCCATACAGCATTTCACGACCGCCGGGGCGGAGGTCCGTGCGGTGGCGTTCAGTCCCGACGGACGTAGCATTGCCGCTGCTCAGGCAAACCCCGGCGTGGTCTATCTGTGGAACCTGCCGAGCGGCGATCCGATAGCGGCCTACGACAACGATTCCCGCAAGCTGCTTGCCCTTGCTTATTCCCCCGATGGCGGGCGGTTGCTGGCGGTGGACTCTCTGAAGGGGCCACGGCTGATCGATCCGGTGTCCGGCGCTGGCTTGTTCCAGTTTGCCCTATGGGAGTTTCAGGACTGGGCGGCTGGCGCATACGCCGGGCGGGGCGATCATGTTGTGACGATCAGCGATCGCACGGCTGCGATCTGGAATCTGCGAAACGGCAAAGTTGAACAACGGCTGGACCATAGCCAGCGTCTGACGGCGGTGGGTTATGGTGCCGGTGATACACGGCTTGCGACCGGCGGGGTCGATGGCATCGTGGAACTCTGGGATATCGGCGCGCTGAAGTCGATTCGCACGCTGATCGCCAACGATGCGGCCATCAACGCGGTGCACTACAGTTCGGATGGGGAGTTCCTTGTGACGGCAGCGGAGGATGGCTCCGTGGTGATCCATGCGGTAGATGGGGGGTGGCGGCATAGCATACAGGCCCATACGGGGGCGGCCTATAGTGCAAGCTTCAGTCCAGATGGCATGGCGGTGCTGACCAGTGGTGCCGATATGGTCGCCAGGATCTGGGATGTGGCAACCGGAGCGATGATCCAGGAGCTTATAGGGCATACGGCGGCCGTGCATGCCAGCGCATGGAGTCCTGATGGTATGCTTGTGGCGACCGGTGGCGATGATGGAAGCCTGCGGATCTGGGAGGCACGGCAGAGGATGCTGGGAGAGGATAGTTCCGATACGCTCTGGGCGATCGTCGCACCACGGGCATCCGCTTCCGATGTCGATATGGGAGGGGTTGCAGTTGGCGATACCCGGGATTCTACCATCGCTTCCTTTCTCTGCAACACAGGCGAGGTGCCGGTGGTGGTGGCAGGGGTTGGCATCGAAGGGGCTTATGCCGCGGATTTCATGGTGCATGCCGGAGCCTTGCCCGATACACTTGCTCCGGGTGGCTGTATGCCCATGAAATTCTGGTTCCATCCGGGTGGTGAAGCAGAGCGGGTGGCGACTCTTGTGATATATACCGCAAGCGATACGATGCGGCTGAACGTCTCTGGGCGCGGCATCGTTCCGCACCTGGAGGTGCTGCTCGGCACTGTAGACTTCGGTACGGTTGAAGTGGGGATGATCCATGATACGATCGTCACCGCCATCGTCAGAAATACGGGGAAGAGCCGGTTGCTGGTACAAAGGGCACGGTGCGGCGGAGCGGACTCTGCCAGCTTCTCGATTCGCAGTGGGGGAAGCCCCTTTGCTCTGGAGCCGGGGCAGATGCATGCGATGGAACTTCGGTTCCTGCCGGGTTCGCCCGGAAAGGCACGGGGAAGCATCCTGTTCGATTGCGATGGAGATGGCTCTTCTGCGAAGGTTGAGCTTGTCGGCATGGGCGTTTGCCGCACGGAGGCCCGGCACCGTATACATCTGGAGGCGCCGACGGAGGCTGTGCAACCCGGCTCCATCATCGAGATCCCTCTGGTGCTGGGGGATGCGGTACGGCTGCCGCCAGAGGGAGGCCGTTTTACCATGAGCCTCCGTCTGAACCGTCGTATCCTCTGTCCGCTCGACACGGATGCGGCGGTCGTACAGCTCGACGGTGATACCCTGATCTGCTATGGCGGAACCTGGGATGGCAGGAGCGATACGCTTCGGACCCTCTCCTTTCTTGTTGCGCTCGGCAATGCCGAGGCCACAACGCTCCGGTTGGTCTCCTTCGGCTGGGATTGGGCATGCCCTGTTGAGGTACAACGTTCCGGCCAGGAGGCGGTCCGTGTGGTCGTCTGCCGTGAAGGGGGCTTTGCACGTCTGTTCCGCGACGGGCACGAGCTGTATCTGAAACCCCCTCGCCCCAACCCCACTGCCGGGGCGATGACGATCGGCATCGAGGTATCGGTTGCGGGGCGGCTTTGTCTTCATCTTGTGGATATGGCCGGATGCCGGGTTGCGACCGTGTATAAGGGGGAGCTTCCGGCAGGATCGCATCAGTTGCCGGTCGATCTCGGCGATATTCCCATCGGGCGATACATTCTTGTTGCCGAAACCGCGTCGGCATATAGCAGTGGGATGATAGAGGTTATCAGGTAGGGAAGAACAGAAGGGGCGATGTTGCCCTGAACTCTTCCCGTTTGTTCAACATGTAGTGGCGCACAGGTTGGTATAAGCGATTGGTACGTGATAGGTTGTTCCCCCGGCGGCAGGGATTGCGCGCCGGGATCGGCATGTTGTTGCTCCTTTCGATGCTTTTTCTTGCGGCTGGCACAAAGGCGCATGCGCAGGGCGTGTTTTCCCTGTTCTCCGTCGATCAGTCCGGCTTTCCCGATGTCTCCGCACGGTTTGTGGCTGCCGATGCCGATGGCGTGCTGATTCGCAGCCTTGCGCCAGAGGATTTCCTGATCCGTGAAAACGGTGTGCCGCGTTCGGTGCTCTCGGTTTCCTGTGCCCCTCTGCCACCACCGGCAAGTCTCTCCTCTGTGCTGATGATGGATGTTTCCAGTTCGATGGCCTTCGGGGGGCCGAATATCGACATCGCCCGCGCTGCCGCCCGCGCCTGGATCAATGCCCTTCCGCTCGGCGCCTCCGACTGCGCCATTGCCAGCTTCGATCATAACAGCTATCTCAATCAGGACTTCACCACCAATCGCGACCGTCTTCATGCGGCCGTTGCCGGGCTGTCTCCCCAAGGGGGGACCGACTACAACGCAGGGTTGATAGGCCTGCCTGCCGGTGGGATCGGGGTTGCGGAACGGGGGACACGGAAGAGGATCGTGGTATTTCTGACCGATGGCGAGGGAGAAGGGGATGCCGATCGTATCGTGGCGCGTGCCCTTGATGCTGGGGTCACCATCTACTGTGTGACGATCGGCATGCCCGCGCCTGAGGTTCTGCGAAGCGTTGCCGAGCGTACCGGCGGGTTCTGTTTCGAGAATGTGCGTTCGAGCGAGGAAGCGGAGCGTGTCTACCGGGCTATCCTGGCAGTAGCGCAGGGGGCAGAGCCTTGCCATCTGGTCTGGAAGAGCGATAGGATCTGCGGACCGTTCAAGACCTTGTCCGTTACGATCCCTTCGCGTGCGATCGGCGATACGGTCTCGCTGTCGGTTCCCTTTGCTGCCACCGGGGTGCTGGAGTACGATCCTGTCAGGGTGAACTTTCACGGTGTGCCCGTCGGGGGCTATCGCGATACCACAATGACGATCACTGCGAGAAACCAGACGGTGACGGTACGCTCGATCGGCACAAGCGACCCGCGATTTACGCTTGTGGGGGGTGGGGTGCCCCCGGCGCAGGTGCTCCGGCCGGGGGAGAGCCTTCAGATACGTGTGCGATTTGCCCCGAGCGATTCCGGCTTTGCCATGACCGCATTGGTTGTTGAGTCCAGCGCCTGTTCCGGCGTCACAGCGTTTCTGACAGGCGGGTATCCTGGACGCCCTGCATCGCGCCCTACGCTCCGTGTGATCCATCCAAACGGGGGAGAGGAGCTGCCGGTTGGGGCTGATACCGTGCTGGCATGGGATGGAGTGCCGGACGATGCCGCGGTGCGCCTGGAGTATAGCACCGATGCAGGAGTACAGTGGAATATGATCGGCGAGGGGGTGATGAAGGGAGGGGGGAGCCTCGCCTGGAAGGTGCCTGCAACGCCGGGACGCCGCTGTCTGTTCCGGGTTTCGCAGCTTTCCGGGGGTGATGATGCCCTGGCGCTGCACGGGCACACCGGGCTTCTCTCCGATGCCCGATTCTCCCATGATGGGAGGCTGGTTGCCACGTGCGGCATTGATAGCACGGTCAGGATATGGAATGCGGATGATGGCGCGTTGCTCACGGTGATTACGCCGGGAAGCGAGAACGGTGGGAAGCCGGGCTGGGTCCGGTCTGTGGAGTTCAGTCCTGATGGACGGGCGATTGTGGTGGGGTGCGACGATGCGATCATACGGTTGTACGAGCCGACCACCGGGACGCTTCTACGGGAGATCGGCCCCGGTGGGGGGGCCACGTTCAACGGTGGTTGCGTTGCAGCGTTCAGTCCTGATGGCGGCCGTATCGCTGCCGGTTATATCGATGGCTCATTCCGGGTCTTTGCTCTGGACGGCAATCTGCAACTGATAGGCAGGGCGCACCTGAGTTTCCTGACATCCGTACGGTTCAGTCCCGACGGCCGCTTTATCGCAACCGGCGGTGGATACGATCGCTCCGTAGGGATCTGGGATGCTGCCACAGGGGCCACCATACAGAAGCTGACCCAGCAGCCCAGCGAGTACGGCCGGGGGGCGATATGGAGCGACGATGGAGCGCTGCTCGCGGTTCTCTTCGATGGCGTGACGGTGTATTCCTGGCCATCGCTCACGCTTCTCAGGACGATCCGCGATAGCGTGCATGCTGCCACCTTCAGCCCGGATGGCAGGCATCTGGTTACCGGAAACTGGACGGATGATCTGCTCGGCGGAACCCTTGATGTGTATGATGTCGCTTCTGGTGATCGTATACGGACTTATACGCATAACACCGAGGCCGGAGGAGTCTATCCGGTCTGGTTCAGTCCCGATGGCCGCAGGATTATCAGTGCGGGGGTGAAGAATGTCGCCAAGATCTGGGAGTTCAGCCCGCTCCCGTTGCAGGTCGATAGCTCCGATTCCCTCTGGGCCATCGTTACGCCGGTCGGCTCCGCCAGAGAGATTGATCTAGGAGCCGTCGTTCTCGGCGATGCCAGGGACTCGCTTGTTCCGGGCTATCTCTGCAATGCCGGCGACGGTCGCCTGGCGGTTCTGTCGATGTTCTTCGAGGGAGATGCCGATTTCCGCGTCCTCTCCGGCGATGCGCCGTTTGTGCTGGAGTCTGGGGAATGCCATGCCGTGGAGTTCCGTTTTCGTCCATCGGCTCCTGGCGTGCGGATCGGACGCGTGGCAATCCTCACCGCTGCCGATACGCTCCGATATGGGATCAGAGGGGAGGGGCTGGAGCGTTTGCTGGAGCTGGATGCGCCGATCATTGATTTTGGGGTGGTGGAGATCGGCAGGACAAAGGATACAACCGTGGATGTGGTGCTCCGAAACATCGGAAGCCAGGCAGTGCATGTTGAATCAACACACCTGCTAGGCCCCGACCCAGATCAGTTCACGATAGAAGAGGGGGGAGGGGCGTTTACCCTGGGTCCGGGAGATGGGCGGGCCATGAGGCTCCGGTTTGCGCCCGCACGATCGGGCCGGACAACCGGGCGGATCGGGTTTCGGCGTGCGGGTTCCGTTGTGCTGATAGATGCCCTTCTTGCCGGTGAGGGACGGTGTCCCTCCGATGAGGCGTCGCATGCGCTTGTGCTTGGGGCGCCCGAGGCAGAACGTGCGCCGGGCGAGACCATATCGCTTCCGTTGGTTCTGGTACGACCCTCCAATCTGCAGCGTGTGGCGGGGAGATATTCGATGGAGGTGCAAGTCAACCGTCGGGTGCTGCTGCCGCTTGATACCGGCGTGGCGACCTTGATGCGGGATGGTGATACGCTCCTGCGCTACGCCGGAACATGGAACGGCGATGGGGATACTCTGGCGGTGCTGAACTTTCTGGTTGCGCTTGGAGATGCTGCGGAGTCGGATGTGCGTATCGTATCGTTTCAATGGGACTGGGAGTGTCCGGTTGCGGTCGATCTGGATCGGACAGTGGTGGGGGTAAGGCTGTGCCGGGAGGGCGAGCGGCCACGGCTGTTTCTCGACGAGGGGGAGATCATGCTGAAGCCCCTGTATCCCAATCCGGCCGACGACCATGTCGTGATCGAGTTCTCGACGTTGGAGCAGGGCGCCACCACGGAGCTTTTTGTGGTCGGCGTGTCGGGGCGTATGGAGGGCTTGATCGCACAAGGCCACGTTGCGGCTGGCGATCACCGTGTTCTCTTCGATCTTTCCGGCCTGCCGCCCGGACTCTATCACTGCATCCTGAAAACCGCCACCAGAACGATATCCCGTCCGTTCCAGGTGGTTCGCTAACTGGGGCGTGCTGTTGCATGCCGTAGCTATCGGGGCTGGTCTGCCGATGTGCTATAAGCCTGGCATGCCGCGGTATCCGAGCGAAATCTGAGGGGAACGCAACGGGAGGCGTGTGGGCAGTGCAGGAGCAGGATGATGCTGCTCTCCCTAGACGGGGGGACGATACAGTACCGCCCCATGATCCACCACATATAGATAGGACGAGAGCATCCTCAGCTCATCCATAAGAGCGTTCAATTTCTCTTCAATTCCCATACGGGCAAGATCCTCCGGGGTTGTATCGAGCGATCGGGCGGTCTCGTCCAGTTGATCTGCAATATCATCAGGAAGTTCGAGTTCAAAGGTCTTCATAGGTATCTATCACGCGACCGTTGAAAGATTGGATAAGGAGTAGCTGTGCGAAGGTATCACCAATCGGTGAGACGACATGCGGGCACATGCATGCAGGGAACAGGGAATGGCGTATCTGGGGGTGTGGTCGGCAAGCTCAGCTCGTTCCCGCCAGCGTGACATTTATGCCGAGATACCATCCGTTCATGCCACATCCAGGGGGAAGCAGCCGTGGACGATGTAACTAGCCATATCGACGTGGCGTAGCGCTAGCCGTGCTAGTCATGGTATTTCAGCTCTCGCCATCTGTTCGAGAGCGTGCGATCCTCACACAATCGAGTACACTTCTATGGTTCCTGCTCTGCTTCGCCGATGCCCTCTGCTACTGGCGGGAGCATCGCTGGTGATGGCGGCTGCTACCGGCCATGCGGCCGGGGATTTTCCGGCTGTCACCTATGAACAGTTTGAGCTTTCCAACGGGCTGAGGGTGATCCTTTCCGTTGATACAAGCGCGCCGGTCGTTGCCACCTTCGTTCATTATCACGTGGGAGCAAAAAACGAGCGTCCCGACCGTACCGGATTTGCGCATTTCTTCGAGCATCTGATGTTCGAGGCCACGGATAATATTCCACGAAAAGGAATAGACGAGATCCTAGAGGATGCAGGGGCACAACGGAATGCCTCGACCACCGCCGACGAAACCTATTACTGGATAAAGCTTCCGGCGAACCAGCTCAAGCTGGCGCTCTGGATAGAGTCGGAGCGGATGCTGCATGCGAAGGTGGAGCAGATAGGCGTGGAGACGCAGCGAAGCGTGGTCAAGGAGGAAAAGAAGGTGCGTCTGGATAACCAGCCCTACAGTTCCTTTCATGAGCATCTGCATGCTCATCTTGCCAAGGGGACGCCATACGAATGGCTGCCGATCGGGTCGGCCCAGTTTATCGACCAGGCCACGCTGGAGGAGTTCCGTGATTTCTACAAGACCTACTATATCCCGAACAACGCGGTGCTCTCGGTTGTCGGGGATATCGATATCGCCGAGACCAGAACGCTGGTCACCGAGTATTTCAGTGGCATCCCGCGTGGCAGGGAGATCGTGCGTCCGAACTTCTCGATCCCTCTTGGCACGGCCGAGCAGGTCTATACCATCAACGAGGAGAAGACGCCGCTTCCGGGGCGTATCTATGGATACCGAACGGTTGGCAGGGGGCATCCCGATGCCTATGCGCTCAGCCTCCTGTCGCAGATCCTTGCGGCAGGGAACAGTTCCCGGATGCGCAGGAGCCTGGTCGATGATAAGCGCATAGCGCTTGAGACCGTGGCCTTTGCAAGCGAGCAGGAGAAGGCCGGGTTTTTCAAGATGATCGTCATCGGCAATCCCACAGCAACGATGCAGCAGCTTGGGGCGGCGATGGATGCCGAGATACTCAGGATTCAGCAGGAGGGGGTCACCGCACGTGAGTTCCAGAAGGCGCTCAACCAGTTCCGTACCGCCTATGCATCACGGTTCAACGATGTGCTCGGCAAAGCGCAGAGCCTGGCAACCTATGCGGCCATATATGGCGATCCCAACCTGATCAATTCCGAGATCGAGCGGACGATGCGGCTGAAGCCGGAGGATCTACAGCGGGTTGCCCGGCACTACCTTGTTCCGGCCAATCGGGTTGTGCTGAATTACACGGTCGGGGGAGAAGGAGGTGCCGAATGATTATGGATCAGAAGTCGATACCAGCAGAGCAGAGCCGTATGAAGAGGATCTGCAAGCGCCTTCGGCGCGGATCGGCCGTGCTTGTCCTGCTTGCCATAAGCGTGGGGGTGGTTCAGGCGCAGGTCGATCGTACCAGGCAACCGGCCGCAGGTCCGGCACCGACGGCATCGTTTCCGGCATATGATGAGTTCACCTTGGATAACGGGCTGCGTGTTTTTATGGTGCGTGATCCACGTCCCCTGGTCACGTTTCGTATGATGGTGGCCGGAGGGAAGGGGAGCGATGGCGATAGCCCGGGCGTTGCCGAGGCTGCCGCCGATCTGCTCACCAAGGGGACCGTAACGCGGGATGCTGGTGCGTTCGCCGAGGAGGTCGATTTCCTCGGCGGCAGTATCCAGGCCACCGCCACCGACGATGCCATTGATATCAGGGCGGCCGTGCTGAAGTCGCAGGCGCCCAGAGTTCTGGAGCTGTTCGCCGAGGCTGTGCGGTCCCCTGCCTATAGTGCCGAGGAGGTGCGGAAGTATAAACAGGAGCAGATCGCAGGGCTTCGTGGGCAGATGGCACAGGCGGAATGGCTTGCCGACCAGGCAATCAATCGCATCCTCTATGGCGATACCCCCTATGGCCAGGTGCGAAGCGATAAGATGATCGCAATGCTGACTCCCGAGTCGATCATGAGCTACTACAAGACCTATGTAGTGCCGGGCAATGCCATGCTTGCCGTGATCGGCGATTATTCCGTCGATGAGCTTCGCACACAGTTGAACGCCGTGTTCGGCGACTGGGCCACCGGCAGCGTCCCAACGTCGGCGCGCCCGATCTTTCCAGAACGCAGGGGACGCCGTATCGTCCTGATCGATCGGCCAAGCTCGGTGCAGAGCTCGGTGCGCATCATCGGGGATGGTCCGGTCTTCAGTGATCCGCTCCGCCCAAAGACGACGATTCTCAACAGTATCCTTGGCGGTGGCTCCACCGGGCGCCTCTATATGAACCTGCGCGAGACTCATGGGTACACCTATGGAGCCTATAGCGGGTTCGATGCTAATCGTTATGGAGGGCATTTTGTGGCTGCGGCCGATGTACGCAGTGCCGTCACCGACTCGGCGATCATCCAGATCATGAACGAAATCGCATTGATGCAGACAACGGAGGTCTCGCGGCGCGAGTTCGACCGTACTATACAGTCGGCAGAGGGGAAATTTCTCCTGTCGGTTGCCGATCCGAACATCACGGCGCAACGTATTCTCTTCACACGCCAGTACGAGATGCCAAAGGATTATTACAAGGATCTTCTTGGCGTCTACCGTTCCACTTCTCCCAGAGAGCTGAGCGAGCTTGCACGCCGCTACCTCCGTGTCGAGGATCTCTCGATCGTTGTTGTGGGGAAGGCAAGCGAGATAAAGCCACAACTGGAGAAGTTTGGCACTGTGGAGGTTTGGATGGCCGATCAGCTCGGCGGCTGATGGAAAGCTGCCACTCATATGGAGTTCCGTCCAGAGCATGATCTCCGCTGCGGACAGGGCCGAACGGATCTGCCATACCGGCCGGGGAATGCATCCTCGGCCGGTTTCTGTATCTCTCCGTATCTATAACGCATATACAGTCTGGATCATATCAATATTTGCCGGGCTATAGGGGCAAGCGTTATTATCCCGGTGTCTGTGATATGGCTTGTCGGGGACTGGCGGTGATGGCAGTGTATATGATGGCTGCCTCATCAATCTACAGTTGGATGAGAGCCGTCGGCAGAGGATGGAGGTGTAGGGGCGAGCGGTCGTAGCGCGCATACAGTGCCGAAAAAAATACGATAGGGATAATGTTAATCGGGCACAATTTCTTATGTTGTGCACCGTTAATCGTACCCTTGCAGGAATTGGTCCCCCCCATATCTTTTTCCCCCGGTTATACAGCCCCGCTACGTTATAGTGAGAAGGTCTTGGGGAAAATTGCCTGGAATACGGCTTTTGACAGCGATCACATATACTCTGTTTCTTTAACAAGAGGATCCTAATGAGACTCAAAGCTACACGGTCCACGCTGGTGTTGCTCGGAGCTTTGCTTGCGTCAAGCGCGCTAGCACAGGTGCCGCGTGAAATCAGCTACCAGGGGATTCTTACCGCGCCCAATGGTAACCCTCTGCCGCCTAACACTTACAGCCTGACGATCAAGATCTATGATCAGGCAACGGGTGGAACCGCGCTGTTTACCGAGACCCAGTCGGTCGAAATAACGAAGGGCGTATTTGATGTCAGAATCGGTGGAAGCACCCCCGGCGGAATCCCCACCTCACTTACGTTCGATCGTCCCTACTATCTTGGACTTACGGTTGGCACCGACCCGGAATTGGCCCCGCGCACCAAGTTCACAGCCGCACCCTATAGCTTTAAAGCCATAACAGCCGATAGTGCAATGCATGTTGCGCGGAATTCGGTTGGCGCCGAGAACATCAAGGATGCGTCGGTTACCCTCGCGAAGCTCGATGCTACCGGAGCTGCGCCCGGCCAGTTCCTTGGCTATACAGGGAGCGCGCTCTCATGGCTCAGCCCGGACAATGCCGTGGTAACAAGCCTGAACGGCCAGCGTGGCGATATCAATCTGGTCGCCGGTTCCAATACCACCATCGTCCGTAATGGCAATCAGTTCACCATCAATTCCAGCAGCGCTGGCATCTCGTCGGTGAACTCTGTGGATCATGCCATCGCGATCACGAACCCGACAGGCCCGTCGGTTACCCTCTCGCTGGTTCCTGGTGGCATCACCAACCCCCTCCTCGCCGATGATGCTATCAGCACGTCCAAGCTCCGTGATGGTGCGGTCACCACGCCGAAGATTGCCGTCGGTGCAGTGACTAGTGACCAGATTCTCGATGGGTCGATTGCGACCGTGGATCTTGCCAATGGGGCGGTTACTCCGGCCAAGCTTAATTCAACTGGCGCTGTCAGCGGCCAGTCGCTGTTCTACAATGGCACCAGCATCGTCTGGGGCAACCCGTCTCCGGGTGGCGCCGCCGGTGGCGATCTGACCGGCACGTATCCCAATCCGAGCATCGCACCCAATGCCGTTACCACCACCAAGATTGCTGATGGTGCGGTGACGACGCCAAAGCTCGCCGATGGCGCAGTTACTACCACCAAGATCACTGATGGCTCGGTGACGACGCCAAAGCTTGCCGATGGCTCGGTGACGACGCCAAAGCTTGTCGATGGCGCAGTTACTACCGCCAAGATCACCGATGGTTCGGTGACGACACCAAAGCTTGCCGATGGCTCGGTGACGACGCCAAAGCTCGCCAATGGCGCAGTTACTACCGTTAAGATTACCGATGGCTCGGTGACGACGCCGAAGCTTGGTGATGGTGCGGTGACAACGCCGAAGCTCGCCGATGGCTCGGTGACGACGCCGAAGCTTGTCGATGGTTCGGTGACGACGCCGAAGCTCGCCGATGGCGCAGTTACTACGGCCAAGCTCGCTGATGGCTCGGTGACGACGGCGAAGCTCGCCGATGGCGCAGTGACCAGCGCAAAGATCCTTGATGGCACCATCGTCAATGCCGATGTCAGCCCGACGGCCGCTATCGCATACTCGAAGCTTGATCTGGCCAACAGCATCGGCACAGCCGATCTGGTCAACGGCTCGGTGACAACGCCGAAGCTCGCCGATGGCGCAGTGACCAGCACGAAGATCCTTGATGGCACCATCGTCAACGCCGATGTCAGCCCGACGGCCGCTATCGCATACTCGAAGCTTGATCTGGCCAATAGCATCAGCACGACCGACCTGGTTGATGGCTCGGTGACAACGCCGAAGCTTGCCGATGGCGCAGTGACGACACCGAAGCTTGCCGATGATGCGGTGACGAGTGTGAAGATCGCAGATAATGCGGTGACGAACACGAAGATCGCCAATAACTCGGTGACGACGGTGAAGCTCGTTGATGGCTCGGTGACAACGGCGAAGCTCGCCGATGGCGCAGTGACCAGCACGAAGATCCTTGATGGCACCATCGTCAACGCCGATGTCAGCCCGACGGCCGCTATCGCATACTCGAAGCTTGATCTGGCCAATAGCATCAGCACGACCGACCTGGTTGATGGCTCGGTGACAACGCCAAAGCTTGCCGATGGCGCAGTGACAACACCAAAGCTCGCCGATGGCTCGGTGACAACGCCGAAGCTTGGTGATGGTGCAGTGACGACGCCGAAGCTTGCCGATGGCTCGGTGACAACGCCGAAGCTTGCCGATGGTGCAGTGACGACGCTGAAAATTGCCGACGACGCGATCACCTCGGCAAAGATTCTCGATGGCAGCGTGCAGAACCAGGATATCGCCGCCAACGCGATCACGACGTCGAAGGTTGCCAACGGAACGGTGACAACCTCGAAGATGGCCGATTCGGCAATCAGCGGGTTGAAGCTTCTGACGTATGCGGTGACCGACCGTCACATCGCCGATGGCGCGGTGACGCTGCCGAAGATCAACACTGCTGGTGCCGCTACAGGAAACGTGATTCAGTACAACGGTACCACCCTGGTGTGGGGCACAACCTCGCCGACCGGTGCAGCCGGTGGTGATCTGACGGGCACGTACCCGAACCCGACGATCGCCAACGACGCGATCACCTCGGCAAAGATTCTCGATGGCAGCGTGCAGAACCAGGATATCGCCGCCAACGCGATCACGACGTCGAAGGTTGCCAACGGAACGGTGACAACCTCGAAGATGGCCGATTCGGCAATCAGCGGGTTGAAGCTTCTGACGTATGCGGTGACCGACCGTCACATCGCCGATGGCGCGGTGACGCTGCCGAAGATCAACAGCAGTGGCGCAACAAACGGCCAGGTGCTCGGCTTCAATGGCTCCAGCATCGTCTGGACGACGCTAAGCGCTCCTTCGGTCATCACCAATGGCTCGCTGACAGGCAATGGCACTGCCGGTTCGCCTCTGGGTATCAATTTTGGAAGCGCGAATACCTGGACGGGCACTCAAACCTTTGCCGCCCCATTCCTGATTGCGGCCAACGCCCGTATCGCGATGACCAACTCGGACAACGTGGCCCGGGATATCCGGCTCCAGGAGCCGAGCGGCAGTGGCAGCCAGTATGTTGGCTTCCGTGCCCCAGCCGTTGCGAACAACGGGAACTACGTGTTGCCGGCAGTCGTCGGCTCTGCTGGTCAGGTGCTGGGCATTGCGACGACCAATGGAATAGATTCGGCATCGCTCGCCTGGACGACCCCATCTATTAGCGGCACCGCCGGTGGCGACCTGATGGGCACGTACCCGAACCCGACGATCGCCAACGACGCGATCACCTCGGCAAAGATCCTTGATGGCAGCGTCCAGAACCAGGATATCGCCGCTAACGCGATCACGACCTCGAAGGTTGCCAACGGAACGGTGACGACCTCGAAGATGGCCGATTCGGCAATCAGCGGGTTGAAGCTTCTGACGTATGCGGTGACCGACCGTCACATCGCCGATGGCGCGGTGACGCTGCCGAAGATCAACAGCAGTGGCGCAACAAACGGCCAGGTGCTCGGCTTCAATGGCTCCAGCATCGTCTGGACGACGCTAAGCGCTCCTTCGGTCATCACCAATGGCTCGCTGACAGGCAATGGCACTGCCGGTTCGCCTCTGGGTATCAATTTTGGAAGCGCGAATACCTGGACGGGCACTCAAACCTTTGCCGCCCCATTCCTGATTGCGGCCAACGCCCGTATCGCGATGACCAACTCGGACAACGTGGCCCGGGATATCCGGCTCCAGGAGCCGAGCGGCAGTGGCAGCCAGTATGTTGGCTTCCGTGCCCCAGCCGTTGCGAACAACGGGAACTACGTGTTGCCGGCAGCCGTCGGCTCTGCTGGGCAGGTGCTGAGCATTCTGGCAACCAATGACATAGATTCGGCATCGCTCACCTGGACGACCCCATCTCTTGGTGGTGCAGCCGGTGGCGACCTGACGGGCACATACCCGAACCCGACGATCGCCACCGACGCGATCACCTCGGCAAAGATTCTCGATGGCAGCGTGCAGAACCAGGATATCGCCGCCAACGCGATCACGACGTCGAAGGTTGCCAACGGAACGGTGACAACCTCGAAGATGGCCGATTCGGCAATCAGCGGGTTGAAGCTTCTGACCTTTGCAGTGACCAACCGTCACCTTGCCAGCGCTGCGGTTACAACCGATAAGATCAGCGGTTCCGGTGCTACGGCCGGCCAGGTGCTTCAGTACAACGGTTCCAATGTTGTGTGGGGTTCTGCCTCGCCTTCGTTCAGCCGTACGGCGATCACGAGCGCCAACAGCCCGTACTCGATCCCGGCTTCCACCGAGATCGTTGGTGTCAACCAGAGCACGCCGATCACGGTGATATTGCCGGCTGCCAACACGGTGGCTGCTGGGAAGGTCATTATCGTCAACTCCGAGCAGGGCACGTATAACAACGGCAATCTGTTGACGGTGCAGGCCGCCCTCGGCAATACGGTGAACGGTGCTGCCAACGTGACGATCAACTCGCTCTATAACACCCGCCGCTTCTATAGCGATGGCGTGAACGCCTGGTACACGTTCTAAGAACGAACAGTGTCATCCCGGTGGATATAATGATAAGGGGACATTCTGCACGCAGAATGTCCCCTTATGTTTTCGGCAGCATCCACACAGCTATCCTAAACCTCCATACCGATTATGCAGGATCTATTGACAGGTGCCAATTTTTCGCAGTATATCGATCAGACCTTCTCGATCGTGTTCGACGATCACGAGCCTATTCCGCTTCTATTGAAGGAGGTCCATATGACAAAGCTTTCGCCGATTGATGTGCGCAACCAGTATTCGCCCGAGGAACGTCGTCCTCCGTTCTCGCTGATCCTCAGGGGCCCTGCTGCCATCCTTCTCCCACAACGTCTTTATCGGTTCGAGCATGGGGAGATGGGGCAGTTCGATATCTTCATCGTTCCGGTTGGCGCCAATGCAGATGGCGTCACCTACGAGGCCGTGTTCACCTGATAGGGATGGGAAGTGATGCCGGGTCAGGCGTATATGCTTCCGGCATCTTCACAGGATCGGGATGCCAGCCCATCTTGAAATGTGTTGGTATCTCGCTGGTGAAGACAAAACCGAGACGCTGATACAGGTTCATCGCCTTATGGTTGATCTTCTCCACATGAAACCATGCGGGCTTATTTGCCTGCCTGCATTCCTCCATAAGATCGGTTATGATGCGTGTCCCGATTCCTTTGCCCCGATATTCCGTCAGAAAACCTATTTCAAGAAAATGGTGCTCCGTCTCGGTACGATAGACCATCAGGCGGCCGATGGGGCGTTCTTCATGAAGGATGATAAGGTACTCGGCCTGGGGAAAACTTCCCGCGTAATGTTGGCTCTGTGCGGTAAACTGTATCTGGAGAAACTGATCCCGTTCCTGTAAGCTCCATTGTACCGGCGCCAGTTCTTCCTCGCGTGTCGCCGCGTACAGGGCGTAGAGAAACGATTCATCCTCCGGCCGCCGTGGCCGCATGGTGATCTGCATTCCGTTGATAGTCATAGTTCTGATATCTGTTGGCTGAAACGATATGTGGTTCCGGTTCGGCAGCGTGGTGTGAGCCTGTCAGGAATTTCGGACGTGAACGGTGAATGGGCCGATGCCATGATAGGTGCCGGCCCATTCCGTATTAACAGGGTTTCTACGCTGAATGTTTCCAGATGCCCCGGCGTACTATCTCCCCAGGGAGGTGATAGGAGTAGGGGCATGCTATAGCTGGGAGCAGAGGGCACGGGCTAATGGTTTGTCAGGCGCTCCGTTTTGTAGAGCATTGCATCCTGGCCGGAGTTATTCCGCCTGTGTCTGGAACACATGCAATGCAGCCGTAAGATACGGCTGCATGCCCGTTCATGGTGTTGATGCCGTGTCTGATTCCAGTACAAGCTGGCACCGATCGCCGCAAACGGATATGCTGCCACTATTGGTCGGCACATGTCGCGGGCAACTGCACTGCCGCGCAGAATGCCCACCCATGCGGTGCAAAATCGCCCGCAACAAGCATCGTTTGGCCTATATATGGGGCCATGATTCTCCTTGATCGGGTCGTGCGAGCAGCTACATATGAATGGCATCAGGGCAGCCCGGGGGCTGTTTTTCCGATGGTGTTTGTTGCATGCCGAGCTACTTGTTCCGGCCGGAGGCTGGGAGCGGCTGCCTGGATTGCTGGTATGGATGGAGATTTTCCGGCCCGGACTAGAGGCACGGGGTATAACGAGTATTTCTTCTGGTACGAACTACTCGATATGGAAACGGCCAAGATGGTTCGCATCCTGGCCGATTTCTGTGGTTGTCTATGGCTAACTGCGTGGCGGGAAGATTCCCTCGGTTGCGATGCAGAAGTTCATTACCAGATACGGCTGCATGTTGTCATGCGGCTGGCTTCCCCCGGCAATGCCACACGACATCGGGTTCATGGTCGTGTTTGCGGCTGCATTGGTAAAGATGTTGTTGCCGGACTGGTTGGAGCCTGCAAACGTATTGTTTGGTGGGGTGGGCAGATCGCCCTCGCCGTCGAATGCGGTGATCACATGGTTATGCATCGGCATTTCACTGATGATCAGTGTGTGATCCTCCTCGCCGGAAGCTTCCCCCATTATGCGGGGAGTAAGCCCCGGCCCCTGTCCCTGGTGAACTGGTGTACGTCCACGCATGTCCGGCAGTCCAAAGGTGGTCTGTCCATTGCCGCCAAAGGTGGTGCCGAGGAGCGCGAACAATGTGGTGTTCTGCGCGATTGAGACTAACGCTCCGTCGCAGGCAGCGTAGCCTCGCGGTGCGAAGTTGAAGCCGACCATTATCATCTGACCAATGAAAGGTTCTGACATAATCTCTCCTTTATTCGTGAAGTAACAGGCAGCATTCATACAACAGGTCCATCGGTGGCACAGCTCTATGGGCGAACCGATACCAACCTCCGTTCCAGAGGGTTATGAACGAACCTTATGATGATATGGGGGACAATCGTTATTGTCCGTCTTCCCGTGATTTGTTATGAAGCTGATCCGCATAGATATCCACTCCGCCATCGTCGGCGTTATAGGTATCATCCTGTCGGATAGATGCTCCGCATCCATACCATACAAAGAGCGGATGTGTGCGGATGCACGTATTGTGTTGATTGCGGGGGATGACGGTGTTAGGACGTCATGAAGGCACCTGCTGATGGGCAGCTATAGGAATGAAGGAATAGGCCCGTTATGCAGTCGGTGCGAGGGACGAGCATGATGGCTGCGTTATGTGGCCCTGGGAACCGGGCCACCTGGGCTGCCTTTTTCGACCTGCCTGCGCATTAATTCCACGCTATTAACTGCGTGGCGGGAAAATGCCCTGGAGTGCGATGCAGAAATTCACCACCAGATACGGCTGCATGTTGTTATGTGGCTGGCTTCCCCCGGCAAGGCCACACGACATCGGGTTCATGGTCGTGTTTGCGGCCGCATTGGTAAAGATGTTGTTGCCGGACTGGTTGGAGCCTGCAAACGCATTGCCTGATGGGGTGGGCAGATCACCCTCGCCATTGAATGCGGTGATCATATGGTTATGCATCGGCATTTCGCTGGTGATCAGCGTGTGGCTCTGCTGACCGGAGGCTTCCCCCATTGTGCGGGGAGTAAGCCCCGGCCCCTGTCCTTGATGCACCGATACACGTCCACGCAGGTCCGGCAGTCCAAAGGTGGTCTGTCCATTGCCGCCAAAGGTGGTGCCGAGGAGCGAGAACAAGGCGGTGTTCTGCGCGATTGAAAGAAGCTGGCCGTCGCAGGTAGCATAGCCCCGCGGTGCGAAATTGAAACCGGCCATCATTATCTGGCCAACGAAAGGTTCTGCCATGGTTGTGTGTGATTATTAAGACGTAATGAAGGGAACAAACTGCTGTGATGGGCGCCAGGCACCCGTTATTGGGACGATATGATGCAGGGCATGTGTCCTATCTGCGATCGTTTCCGCGATTGGGCCATGCCTGTACGCTGGCCGTTACGCCGACGTATGTCGTTCTCCTATTGGCAGCATTCTGCTGGTAATAACACAGGCTGGGGGGATGCCGTCAGGTGTTTACAGTGATAAGGAAGAACCTTATCAGGAAGATGAGTTGCTGCCATCTGGCAGTGGACCACTACTACTGATCGAACCGTATCTATTGCCAGACATAACAACGGCCGGAGCGAAAATACTCTTGCCGAGCTCACCATGCAACTCTATGTTTCTATGTCGAGGCACAAAAAATGATTTCGTGGTGGAAAGATTCCCTGCGTCGCGTTGCGGACCTCCACGGCCTGATACATATGTATCCCATCGCATGACTTGCCGCCTCCTGAGATGCCCTCTGCTGCCAGGTTCAGCAGGGTGGGGGAACCAGCGCTTGTAACGGTGCCCCCTGGTTAGAGCCGGTAACGCCCTTGTCCGATGGGAGCGCTGGAGTGTGGTATGCACTCTGCCTGCCACATCGGCGTATGCCTGCATGGGAATCAAGCCCGTGGTTCCCTAACCAGGCACGGTATACGTGCCGGGCGGCTGCCGGTTGTTTCCCTCCATCCTATGACAACTGCCCGATTCTCCGGGGTCCGCAGACATTCCGGCCATGGGAAGCAGCTCACGGAGCCATCGGCCCCGATGTCTTGGTTGGCTGGAGATGTTCCGCCATGCAGTTGCCCTTGCTGGCCAGAGTACATGCTGTCGGCGATGATTCAATCATCGCGCCAGACCAGCCCAGAGCGTACGCGGATTCATTAACCTCACAACCAGATCGGCCCCGCTCTGCCCCGGCAGTTTTCGGACTGCATGAACGGCCCTGCTGACTTCACGACCGAATATCCTCTACGATAAACACCATGCTCCACGCGCCGAAGCCGCGATAAATGGCGCCGAACGGAGCCGCATACCTGCCGGAAAACCATTCGATGGCGATAAAAGGATGTTGAGATAAAAGGATGGTGAAATGATGCCGATGGAGACTGTGCAGGGAGACCATACGGTGAGATGGTTGATGGCCGCGGCAAAACAACAGGTTCCTGATATCTGGCACGTCTGCTCTGCTGTAGGAGCTGATAATTATCGCGTACACCATCACCATTATCCACATCCCCACCGTGGTGCGCCGGATTGCTGCATATCGTTTCGGGTATTCGGGCGGCGATAGGTGGCAGATGCTGCCGTGTGCCGTTTATGAAGGGAGCGATGCCATGCAATGCAATGCTGATTTTTATTCTGATAATGTGCATATATCCGTGGTCATATCATCTTACCATCATATACAACAAGCACAAACGATGTCGTGAATACCATTCTCTTCCATCCATCGGGATAGGGGGGGGATCATCTCCTTGGTTCCGGTCTGTCTCGGGCCACTGCCTGCTGGGGTGGCGGTAGGGCCACGGCAGCGTTATCACGATCGCTTCGGAATCGCTCAGGACGTTTTGGGCAGATGTGGTGCCGGCCCTATAGGCTAGTAGAAAAGGGCGCGGGGTATCGCATGCCCGGCATCTGCCCATGCCTGCACTCCTCTCCGATTGGAACAATGGTGTCCGGTATAAAGGATGCCGATGTTTTGCAATACAGGTCTGGATAGCCAGACAATCACGGTTAAACACTTCAACAACAAGGAAATCCCATGAAAATTCGTATGAAATCCGTTCTTGGTGCTCTTCTCTGCGGCTCACTTATCTCGGGCGCTGCTTTTGCCAAGATGGCCCCGCACCCGGAATCCTGCACTGCAAAGGAGTCGGGAAACGCCATATCGTCGGCGTTCTTTAATTCCTATCGGGTCGACGTTTTTGTGTATTACGAGACCGCGGATGGTGAGGTGGGAAGGCCTGCTGGGGGCGTTCAGATTTTTGATCTGGAGACGAACCGGTTGTACGGCAGGACAAACGATGCTGGCCGTTTGCAGATCACTGTGGCGCCTGGGACCAGATTGCGGGCGGTGGAGCCGGTCTATGGTTCGCAGCAGTATGTCGGTGATCCGATCTATAACGACAAGGGAGAGATCATCGGCTGGAAGGCACCAAAGTAATGTTCTGCCGGAACAATTCCTGCGCTGCCTGCCGGTAATTCTTTTGTGCAGACAATTATTCCAGGGTATTGCCTGCATACGGGAAGAGCATGCCGCACGATTAATTCTTTTGCGGTAATGTGCAGTTCTGCCCGCTGAGAGCATCTTAACCAAGTACAGCAACCAACGAAGATGAAGTAGGTAGTAATCCATCTCACCCTGTGAGGTACGATCTGGCGTGGTTCCTTCTACCGAAGGGGGTGGCATTCCTGATGGCTTGTCGGATTACGCTTTACGCAGTCTTCAACAAACTATAACCGAACGAATCTGGATGGCTGGCGGGATATGGCCTGGTGGGGAATCTCATCAGGCCCGAGGGGTGGCCTTTTGCCTATCCTCTATGCTTCCAGGGCCTTGGCTTCGCGATCGGAACGGCTGCTCCTCTATCAGCAGATCGCTTTCCGGCGGAAGAGGGCTATAGTCATTGGCAATCCGCATGGGCGCCTATGTCTATACATCCACTCAACATCAATGGAGAACATCATGAAATCACTCGTAACGGTCGCTCTGAGCGCCGCCCTTTTATCAGGCTCCGCATTTGCTGCCATGGCTCCAGGCTCGGAAGCCTGCACGGCAAAAGAGACCAGGGATGTTTCGGTCCTCATGGCCGGACAGACGTACCGTGTCACTGTAGATGTGCGCTACTATGAGCCGGATGGCACGCTTGGGCAGGAGCCGGTGATCGGTGCTGCCGTTTTCAACCTTGAAACGAACCAGTTGTATGGCCATACCGGCCCTGATGGCCTTCTGCACATCCAGGTTGCCGCTGGAACAAGACTCCGCGTTGTAGAGCCGATCTATGGCGTGCAGCAGTACGAGGGTGTGCCGATCTACAACGACAAGGGCGAAGTCATCGGCTGGAAGCGTCCCGACTAATCGTCGTTATCAATGCGAATCGCAACAGATGGGCCGGTTCCATAACGATGGAGCCGGCCCGCTGCTGCCGTCCCTTCAGGCTTTGCAGGTTTGGGCATCCTGATCGTGGCGGCTTTTATCTCCGAGAATGTATCCAGAGGGGGTCATGAATATCGTCGCCGGTTCCTATGTAGCACTTATCGCAGTGGCGGTTACGTTCTCCTGGTTTCCATCAAGGGATACCGGTGCGGCCGCTGAGCGATCCGATCGGCACAGCGCGCTCGATACCACCATGATGCTTGCCGAGGCCGGGCGTGTGCTTTTTTATGCCGAGGAGCTTTCAAACGATGGCACCCTTTCCTGCGCCTCCTGCCATATTCCCTCAGCACATTTTCAGGATGGTTACCAGGTGGGGCTGGCGCGAACGCGCAGGCTGATACGGAACACCCCAACGCTGCTGAACGCCAATCGCTACGAGAGCTTCTTCTGGGATGGACGTGCTACCACCCTACACGCCCAGATCGAGGAGCCATTGTTCAAAAGCAAAGTGGAGATGGAGTCAAACGATTCCATTATGGCGGCATATATCCGGTCGACTTCCATGCTCGATAGTACCATCCGGTTGCTTGGATACGGCAATGGGGATGGGGATGCCCGGAAGTTTGTGGTTGGTGCTCTGGCGCAGTACGTTCTCTCGCTCTGCACCGAGCATACCCGCTACGATGCCTATCGTGCCGGCACCGGCGAGTTGACCGGGGCGGAATTACGTGGCCTGCATCTGTTCAATGGCAAGGCGCAATGTGCCTCGTGCCATCCGGCTCCCAACTTCACCGACAATCTCTATCACGACAATGGGCTGTATCGCCAGCGTTCGATCGTGGAATCATATACGGAGAAGGGAACGACCCGTCTGAGGCTGGGTATGGATTACGGGCGGGGAAACATCGTCTCGGGCCTGGAAAGCCTCTTTCGTTTTAGAACGCCATCGCTCTATAATGTGGAGCTGACCTCCCCCTATATGCATAACGGGACCGTGCCGACTCTGGAGGCGGTGGTCGATTTTTATGCCAGGGGTGGGGATGGTCCTGATGCCTCGGAAAAGGCCCTTGATCTCAGCCGGGAGGAAAAACATGATCTTGTGGCTTTTCTCAAGACCCTTACCGATGTGCGGTACGCAAGGGAAGGGAGCCAGAGAGAGGAGGTTTCCGCCCGTTGAGTCCAATGCCATCGGGCATGATCTCTTCATCTGGGCAACCCCGACCGTCCGAAAAGTCGTAGTGCCACCCTGCAGAACGTCTGCACCGCAGAACGCCCGCACCCGGAGTAGCCGGGGCGGGCGTCGCTGGTTTTATACTGTGCCGGGTAGCGCCGGAGCGTTTAGCTCTGCTGTTTTGCAGATTTCGAGCGTGGGGCCACCTCGGATGCCTCGACACCATTCAGTTCAGCTCCGTTCAGGGGCTGTGGCTGGCGCATGCCGAGCTTCTCGCGCAGTTGGGTTTCCAGCGCTGCAAAGGTCTCCGGATTTTCCGTCAGCATCTTCTTAAGCTGATCGCGTCCCTGCACCCGCTCCTCTCCCAGGGTGAACCAGGAGCCGCTTTTCTGGATAAGCCCATGCTCGATCGCCATATCGAGAACATCCCCGACCTTGGAGATCCCCTCGTTGTACATGATATCGAATTCCACCTCTTTAAACGGCGGGGAGACCTTGTTCTTCACGATCTTGGCACGGACACGGTTGCCAACGATATCCTGGCCATCCTTCAGAACTTCCTTGCGGCGGATATCAATGCGCACCGATGCATAGAACTTCAATGCGTTGCCCCCTGTGGTGGTCTCGGGATTGCCATAGATCACGCCGATCTTCGAGCGAAGCTGGTTGGTGAACATCACAATGGCGTTGGAGCGGCCGATGGCAGCGTTCAGCTTCCTCATGGCCTGCGACATCAAACGTGCCTGCGAGCCCATCTGCGCATCTCCCATCTCTCCCTCGATCTCCACACGTGGCGTCAGAGCTGCCACAGAGTCCACCACTACCACATCGATGGCACCGGAGCGGACCAGCGTTTCGACGATCTCCAGCGCCTGTTCGCCAAACTCCGGCTGCGCCAGCAACAGATTGCTGACATCCACCCCGAGCCGCGAGGCATACTGGATATCAAGTGCATGCTCGGCATCGATGAATGCCGCCACGCCGCCACGCCTCTGTGCCTCGGCGATCACCTGAAGGCAGACCGTGGTCTTGCCGGATGATTCCGGGCCGTAGATCTCGGTGATCCTTCCACGCGGAATTCCACCGATGCCAATGGCGAAGTCGAGCGACATCGAGCCGGTGGAAATCGCCTCGACCGGCACTACGGCCGAGTCGCTCAGGCGCATGATCGACCCCTTGCCATGCTGCTTCTCGATCTGCTCAAGAGCGTTGGCTATCGCCCGTTGGCGGGCATCGTTGACTGTTGCAGCCATATCAGAAATCTCGTTGAACTTATTGGTTGGAATGATACGTTGTTTCGTTGCTGAATGGGAGTTGCTCGTAGACGTGGCGGTCTCGTAAAAACTGCCATTACGTAGAAAAAACCGCGATTTTTAATGCATTCTAATGACGGATCACTCTGTGGGATAGTGCCGTTTGACGAGGGCAAACATAGACATTTTTTCATCCCTTCCATAGTCTTTTCGATTACGAACTACCCAATAACTTTCGGGCGGAATTGAAGGGCGTTCTCCGGGCCGGTTTCGCCTTTTTCTCTTGTGCTTGCAGCGGTCGGCACGGTTGTGCACCGCACAACTGCAACGATCATGCGGAAGGCAGGGGCAGGCCGCGTGCCTCCGTTGTCGGCGGGCTGTGCAGCCTATCGGTGCATGGCAGGGTGTTGCTGGGATGTGGGGGAATGCCAAGGGGCAACGTAGCCCAGGTTATGCCCATTGGCACACGCTGGCGCATCGTGGCCGGGATCTGTTCTATGATAGGGGGACGCATACGAGTGCGGTCGATGGAGGCTCCTAGTCCTTCTCCTGTGCCCCTGCATTGCCACGAAGCGAGCCTTGCAATGCCGTGATTCTCTGCCGGACGATCGGGCCGAAGCTGCGTGAGCGGCGCAGCACCGAGCCGAATGTGAAGGGAATATAGCGATTCATTCTCCGGGTAAGGAGGATCGCCGTGACCGTTGTGCCAAGAGATACCCCGGCGGCCATCCCGGCTGCTCCAAAGAACCAGGTCAGGATACTCCCCCCCAGGATCAGCACCGCCGTGCCGATAAGCGTTCCCCGGAACAGATCGCGTGTATGGCCGATGCCCAGCAGCACCACCGAGGGGACTATCACAAAAGGGATGGCAAAACCATTGGCCATAAGCCACTGGAATTCATCGACCGCTTCCGGGAACTTCGGAAGGACAAGCGGGATAAACAGCGGGGCCATCACGATCATGCCGAGCGTCAGCGGGAACATAAGCGCCATGATCGCCGCGGTGGCAAGCTCGGAGATCTCCTCCACCGCCTCGATCCGATTCTGTGCATAGGCGCGCGATGTGGCCGGCACCAGCAGTAGCTGCGCCGCATCACGCACCGAGTCGAAGAACCGGTAGAAGGTGCGCGCAGCCCCGTAGACGCCCGCAGCCCAGCCACCACGGATTCCCGAGACGATGAGCACATCGCTCTGCTGCTGTAGCATCGTCAGGATGCCGGTGCCCCCCTGATGCATGCCAAGACGGAGCAACCGCCGTGTCGAGCTGCCGATCCCCTTGAACATGGGAATCAGAAGCCGAAAGGCGAATATCGCGCCGAGCACAGAGCTGGCGATAAAGGCAATGATGTTGTAGTGGATCATATCGGTTGATGTTCGGAGCGTGCCGCTGAGAGCACCATGGAGCATCAAGCCAACCAGACCGGCAAAATAGATGAGATCGACCAGGAAGATTGCAATGATCCGATAGTGGATCTGGAGCACCCGGATGGCATGGGTGCGGAGGATATTGGTCAGCGCCAGCCAGCCCATCAGCCGAAAGGAATCGACCACGGTCGGGGTTTTTGTGATCGTTGCCAGCACATCGGCGAAGACCACCACCAGAAATCCGAGCGCAAGGGTAACCGCCGTATAGAAGATAAGCGCAGATGTTATCACAGGACGCGGATCGGAGTGGGTCTCCGAGGCGATCTTCACCATCGGCTGCAACAGAAAGAAGTCGCCGAGCATGCTGATCACCATGAACACCACGCTGAAGATCGTCCAGGCGCCCCACTCATCCTTGTCGAGCATCCGCATCGTTATCAGGATGCTTGCCACGCCGTAGAGCATGGCAAGCCCCTTGTCGGCGGCTGCCCAGATCGCCAGCCATATCGGCGACATGGATGGCCTGCCCGTATCGGGATGTTCGGTTGAGAGCGGTTCGGACATCGTTGGAAATTTGAACGTAGCCGGCAAATATACACTTGCGGACGGATCTCGTATGTAGTTCATATGTAGCGCAGGAGCACGGTGGCCGCACAATCTTGTTCCCCGAACCAGGAAATGGGGTTCCCATAACACCCCGTACTGCAATCATCTACACCAATGCTGGAGCCTTTGTATGAGAGTCTGTATGCTGTTGGCCGCTATCGTTCTTTTGTTGATGCCCCTCCCGGTATGGGCACAGATCGCCGTACCAACGGCTGGTGCGGGTCCGGGGGACGTTCGCCACGATGTCCCGTTCCTATCCGATGTGCCGAATAGCGATGAGTATGGCCGTGATTTCGATGCCGAAGTCGGGGATGAATACGAGGATGAGGGTGAATACGAGGATGGGGGTGAGTATGATGATGAGAGCGAAGGGGAGGCAGAGGATCAGGAGCGGTATGGGGAGTATCTCCAGTTTACGGCCACAGAGCTGCCAAACGGCCGTTATACATGGACGATCGTGGAGCGGATGCCGCTGCCGGAAGGAGGAATGCGGGTATGCCGTATCGCATGCGATGCAAATCATGTGGTCACCACAACCTGTACGGTGCTGGCCGAAGGGGAGGCAGAGCCTTCAGGAGCCTCTCTGGAGTAGCCGGGGAGTTTAGAGTTAGAGTCCGGGGAAGCCCATGGAGCGCCGGGCCGGAGTTCTACTTCGGCCCAATGGCGTCAGAAAGCTCCCGCAGGCCCCGGAGAAACACCTCTGTCCGTTGCTCGAATGCCGATGAGTTCCCCCATCGGTCGGTGTAGTGAAGCGTTGGCACGATAAGGGCCATGCCGCTGGTATGCGACAGGCGCACGATCTCTTCCATTCCGGCCTCTATCATCCTGGCATGGCGGGCTGGATCATGTGCAGGGATGGCATCAGGTGTGCCCGATAGCGAGTACTCCGGCAGGATGATAAGATCGGGGGAATGGGCCAGGGCGCGGCCAACAGTATCATGGATCGTCGCAAGGTTGCTCGCCACATCGCGGGCGACGTTCTGCTGCGCTAGAGTGATTCTTCTGCTGTCATCCATTGAAATCTGTATGTGATATCGTCTCCTGGCTCGATAGCGCAGTGCAGATCGACCCATGTTGCCGGCAGTGCCACGCCATAGCTTGGCGAATACCATCCCTCGATGATCTCCAGAGGATGGGAGCAGCAGAAGAGCATCCGTTCGGATATGCCTCGCATCATCTCGACCGATGTTGCGTCCACCCGCCGTACCTGAAGATCGTGCGGCACGGTAAACCGTACCGCAAGGCTATGATGGCCCTTGCCTTCGATCAGATCGCGCACACGAAGCTCATCGCCGCTCAGCTCCCAGCGCCGTTGCACAATCGTTTCTCCTGCTGCCAGCCTTCGGTATGCGCTGTGCCGGGCTTGCAGCGTTGTCGTGCCCTGGGGGGATGCGTCGGCATTCCATTCCATGATGGCCACATCGGTATCGTCCCGTTTGATGCGCCAAAGCCCGTCGAACTCTGCGATTTCCGCTCCATCAATGGTTGGCGTGTTATGCGCGCGTGTGGAGCGGAGGGCATCCCGCAGCGCCGG
This sequence comes from uncultured Alphaproteobacteria bacterium, assembly GCA_964455525.1. GTDB lineage: Bacteria > Bacteroidota > Ignavibacteria > OLB7 > OLB7 > JAFDZV01. The sequence continues at coordinate 18,476 of CAYVWR010000014.1, read as the reverse complement.
ATCGCGTGTATAACAGTACGTGCCGGGATCAACGATCACAGGGCCGCCAGGGCTGCTGAGCGTAAACGACAGCGTATCGTTATTTCCATGCAGTCCTATCTCCCCGACATCCGCCAGCAGATGCAGATTCCGGCTGCGCAGGATTGCAAAGCCTCCGGCCCGGTACAGACGGGAGCCAAGCGGAGCGGAGGGGGGAAGGGCCTGGATGCGCTCGAATCCCTCGCCGCCAAGCATCAGAAGCGCCGCGCCACTATACGTTCCGGCAGCTTCGCGAAAATCACTGCGCCGGAAGATTGCCGCTGCAAGCGCCATGGTGTCGCGGTGGTCGTAGAGTTCCTGATCGGCACCAAGACGCAGGATGACCCCATCGTCGGAATCCCCGAGCTGTGGCACGGTTCCGGCTGGCGGGATGTAATCGCGGGTGAACTCGGCCATCCGTTCTATCGCCGTGCGCGATTGTTCCGGGAATGGAGTTCCGGCGCGTTCCAGCAGGACCAGCGCCACCAGGTACATCTCCAGCACCAGCCGGTGATAGCCTATCGACCGTTCATAATGGACGCCATCATCCAGCACCTGATGCCCGATCTCCTCGATCATCCGCCGCCGTCCTTCGGCCAGCCAGCGGGCACCCTCGGCGCTCCCGGCGAACAGTGTTCCCAGCGCCAGCAGCCCAAAGCAGTTGCTGAGATAATGATTGGTGAGATTGCTGAAATACTCCAGATTATGTTCCAGGTGGGTAGCATGCCCCCAGGCCAGACGGAGGTAATCGAGCCACCACTGGTCGCTTATCGTTGGCGTTCCCCGGAAAAATCCATAGCCCATCACAAGCCAGAATCCCCTGATGGCGATCTCCATCGGCATCGACCAGTTCACACCGGTATCCAGCGGATTTGCCTGGCGCCAGCTATCGATCAGGCGGGTGAAATCGTTCCCCCATGCACGATTGCCGGAGACCCAGTATGCCTTGCCGAGCCACGAGATCCAGTACATCCGGCTCAGTTCCCAGACATATTTCACATCGGCACCGTCGTTTCCCATGAACTGTATGGCGTTGTAGGGAACGTCCGGCCATCGTTTCCCGGAGGAATAATCGCGGCTCCAGTCGAACCGGCCGTCCGGCTCGTTGATGCAGATGCCAAGGCCTGGGAATTTCCCCTCGGCGATCAGCTCGGCATCCGTCAGTATCTCGTCGTACGATTGCAGCGAGAGGAGAAGGTGGATATGGAAATCCTTCCGGTTGGCCTGCGTAAACGGAAGGCGGGCGGAGGCGGAGCGATGGAAGTCATCGAGAAATGTCTCTTCCGTGTTGAACCACCGGAACGAGCGCATAAAGGTCGATGCATCGGGCAGAGGAACCGGCGCGCGTGCATAGCGGCGGCGTACTGCCTCCTGGCGGAATACCTCGGCCACATGAGAAAGGCCGTGGCGCTGATATGATGCGATCAGAAATTTGAGTCGTCGCGCCAGCTTCTGATAAGCCATACCTGATCGGGTGAGTTGCGGATAAGGCGAAGTGTTGCGCGGCCATCGATGCGGATAACATCGCTGGCCTTGATGCCGAACTTCATGGTATAGCTGCGCGTGATATCCACCAGCAGCGAATCGCCATCTTGGGAAAGAATGGTGTTCCACTGAAGATCGATCAGATCGGCTCCCTTGAAGATGTTATAGGTCGTGCGGATCTCCTCGTCGCGGTTGAACGTTACATCGGTCGCACGTTCGGCATTGTAATAGCGAAATTGGAAGTCCGGGTGAAGAAGATTGCCGTAGATCAGCGTGTCGCGATAGGTATAAGCATATTGGATGTTCTGAAACACACCGGCTATCGTGCGCTGGTCGCCAAGCGTTGTAAGGCTCGGCCGCAGTTGCGGCTCCAGCCTGGGGGCGAACGGATTGGTGCACCCGATTGTGTGCAGCGCCAGCAGCAGGGCGATAAGGGGCGATATGGTCGAGCGGAAATTCACAACGCGAGCGCGATACCTTCGGAATGGATGGAACGCTATGATACCGGCTGCCGAAGTCCGTGCAGGAGGACGGGATATAGGCACGGCGGAGGAAGAGGCCATCCACTGCCGGTTATTTATCCACAAATCGTGCCTTGATGAGCGACCATCCGGGCTTGTTATCCTTTACGATATCCTGCCACGACGTAATGTACCACTCGTTCTGACGGGAGAGACGGAGCGTGAAGTGCAGAATCCCTTCGGCTTCGCGCTCGGCACCAACGCGAGTGTGCGGAAACGTGGCCCGATAGCTTGCATTGAACTGCACCGAATCGCCGATCGGCACCTCTGTGATCTCCGATGGCATAAAGGTTACCGTTGCAATGCCCCCCTGCTGAAGCTCGGAGAAGATATTGCGGATATATTCCTCCTCCTGCACAATTCCCCAATTGGCGAATTTCGTGGGAGCGGCCGCCGTACCCTGCGTGGATGGGATGAACACGAATGATGGAAGCCCCTTGGATGTGTCGCTGAAGCACTTCCGGTAATCGTTTGCGTTGGCGGCTTCCAGCGCGGCTTCCATGTTGCGCAGGACCACCGTGGGTGTTGTCGGTGGCTCGAACGCAGAGCCTGCGTTGATCGGATTCTGCGGCTCGCGTGTGCTGAACAGACCACACCCGGCCAGCACAAGCGCAAGCGCGGATGGCAGTGCGATATGGCGATGGAATGCTGGCACGGGCAGAGCGTTGGTTGCTGGAGCGTTGTTGAATGAAGTTGTCCGAGAGCAATGCCTGGCATCAAGGGCATGCCCCCTGTATCCATTGCCCGGTCATCTGCCTTTCTTTCTGGTGCATCGGCTGGGCGGCCGGCCGCCTGGGTCTTGAGAGCGGCGGCCATGGTTTCTGCGTGCGGCAGATCTGTGCCGCCAGCCTCATTGTGCCCTGCTGATGATAAGCATCCGGTCCGATGTCTCGCGATCGTAGAGCTTTCCATGATAATCGCCAAACCAGCCGATCGGCTCAAGCCCCGCCTCGCGCAGCATGCCGCCGATCGTCTCCGGCGTGTACAGCCGTACCGATTCCATGAACTGGCGTTCGCCATCGGGATGCGGTATCGTGATGGTCTTTTCCACCCGTCCATCCACGATCCTCCGTTCCTCGCGCACGGTCAGCTCGCCGAATGTACGGTTATTCTCCGGGACAAGGGTTGTGCGCAGTCGGTGCTCGTTGATAAGGTCGAGCGCGTAATAGCCGCGATCCCGCAGGGCCGTGCGGACCCGTTGCAGCACAAGCGCATCGTCCGAGCGTTCCTGGAAGTAGCCGAAGCTGGTGAAGAGCTGGATGACGAGATCGAACTCCTGCCGGAACTCAATTGTGCGCATATCGGAGCGGAGGAACCTGATCGCGACGCCTGCTTCGCGTGCCTCGCGCTCGGCAACCGAAAGAAGTGTGGGGGAGAGGTCGGCTGCCGTCACATCGAACCCTCGTTCGGCCAGCACGATCGCGTGGCGTCCGGGGCCTGCTGCCAGATCGAGCGCTGTGTGCCGGGGCACGGAGACCGAATCCATGCCCACCGACCGGAGGATAAGGTCGATGCAGCTCTCGGCCTCCTGCTGATTGCGATGGCTATAGAGCTTCAGATAAAAATCACTTCGGAACCACTCCTCGAACCAGTCCGGTTCATGGGCGGTTTCGGGAAGGTGTGCCGCTGGTATATCCTGATGCATAATCTTTATAGAAGTGCAGCCTTGTCGCACGCCGGTTCTCTTTCCGGGAGGCATTGCAATATGTTTGAGAGAAAGAGGCCAAGGGGCGCCATCCGGCCCTGCGATGCTCTAGACCGCCACGCGCCCTTCGAGCGCTCGCGAGATGGTTGCCTCATCGATGAACTGAAGCTCGCTGCCGAGCGGGATGCCCCGTGCGATACGGGTAACGCGGATATCGAACGGCTTCAGCATCTTTGCCAGGTAGAGCGTTGTCATCTCCCCCTCCACGTTCGGATTAAGCGCCAGGATCACCTCCTTGATCCCTTCCTGCACCCTCTGCAACAGCTCGCGTACCTTCAACTCCTCCGGGCCGATCCCGTCCAGCGGGTTGATAACCCCGCCGAGCACATGGTACAGGCCATGATAATCGTTGGTTTTTTCCACTGCAAGCACATCGCTCGGGTCCTCCACCACGCAGACAATGCTCCGCTCGCGCTTCGGCGACTCGCAGATCGGACAGGGGTCCTTCTCGGTGATATTCTGGCAGATCGAGCAGTACAGGGTCTTATCCTTCATGCTGATCAATGCATGGGCAAGCGCCGCCACATCCTCGCGTGGCTGCTTCAACAAAAAGAGAGCGATCCGTTGCGCCGTTTTCCGGCCGATGGTTGGCAGGCGGCTCAGGTGCTCGATGACTGATTCAAGAGATTCTGATGTATACAGCATAGATGGAAACCTTCATGTACTGAAGCTGCAAAATACGAGCGTACGATCACCCGTGCGCGTGGAGATACATCTCGCGATAATATCTTTCGGTAGTGCCATGCACCGGAGGAATGACGATCTGGGCCTTCCGAACGTGGGCCTGGATCATATGCTCTGAAGAAAAGGCACAGGATACAGGCGGTGCCCGGAGCGCTGGGCTTCTCCCCCTGGCTGATAAAAAATAATATGGCTGGGGCACGTTCCGCGTGCCGGTCCCCCTCCAGCTCTGGTCGTTGCCGGATGTGCCGCGCCAGCGATGTGGCACGGACAATTCACGCTATTTTGTGCCGATCAGATGAAACAGCATCATTCCAGAACCATCGGCGGATCTTCCTCTTTTCTGCCTGCCGGTCTTCAGCGGAGAAACCTATGAGCACGCTCGTTCCGGGGCGCTTTCAGCGCTTTGCAGAGATTGAGGTTGTTGTGCTCGCCGCCACTCCGCATCCTGCCGCAGAGCATGATGCGCGCATCCGGGAGTTGATCGCGGGCGATCTCGACTGGGATCGGCTTGTGGCGTATGCGGGCTGGCATCGGGTGTTGCCGGTTGTGCATGCAACGTTGAACAGGGTTGGGCAGGAGCTGATCCCGGAGCAGGGGGGGCAACGGTTTGCCGTCAATGCCGCGGCCACCCTGCTCGCCAATCTTCGCATCAGCGGAGAGCTTCTGCGCCTGGCCAGGATGTTTGCCGAGCGGGGGATGACGGTGGTGCCGTTCAAAGGGCCGGTACTGTCGTTGCAGGCCTATGGCAACCTCGCGTTTCGTCCGTTTACCGATCTTGATCTGCTGGTGCGCCCTGAGGATGTTCCTGCCGTTCAGGAGCTTCTTGGGGCTGCCGGGTATCGACCGGTTACCCCATTGACCGCAGCACAGGAGCAGGCGTATCTCCGATATGAGCACGATCGCTCGTTTCTACGGCAGGAGAGTGGGGTAGTGCTGGAACTGCATTGGCGGTTTTTTGCCCGCTATGTGGCCTTTCCCATCGATCTGAAACGTCTCTGGGGGCGGCTCGACCGGTTTGTGCTGGCCGGGACGGAGGTGCCAGTGCTGCCTGCCGAAGAGATGCTCCTGGTGCTTGCTCTGCATGGCGCAAAACATCGCTGGTCATCGCTCGGCTGGATTCTCGACATCGCACGCCTGCCGGGTGCGTTCCCGGAGTTCGATTGGGAGCGTGTATCCGCGCTGGCACGTGAAACCGGAGGGGAGCGGGCCTTGCTGCTTGCGCTTGGCCTTGCCGACGCTCTCTGGGGTATGCCGATGCCGGAGCCGATGCGCGCTGCTGGTGCTGGCGATATGGCCGTACAACGGCTTGTCGGGCAGGTGATTGCCGGTCTGGCATGTCTCGACCGGCCAGCGGTGAGTGCCGCCGAGGACCATCGTTTCTACCTGGCATCGCGGGAACGTTTGGCCGATCGGCTGCGGTATTGCTGGCTCTGGACGTTCACCCCAAATCTGCGCGATCAGACCTTCCTCACCCTTCCTGCGTGGCTTTCCCCGCTACATTATCTGGTGCGTCCGGTACGCATGGCCGCCGATCTTCTCGGCAGAGCGCTGCAACGGTAGATCGTGCCGTTCGGTGCGCGGCGCTGCATGTATCACCCCAGATTTTCGATGATATGGCCGATGCGGTCGATAACCGGTGCTCGTGGCAGCTCCACCAGTGTATACCCATAGGTGGTGTAGACGTTCACCATCATCTCATGGACCGCGACCGATTCGCTGAAGGTCTGCTTTCTCTCCGCATCGTTTTCATAGATATCCTTCCAGGGCGGAGTTATGAACACACGGGTGTTGTAGCGTAGCTCCCATGCGGCTGCCTTGAGCATCGCGGGTACCGGGGCGTTGATGATGTGGGAATAGCCTATAACGTCGGGGATGCCGCGATCGAACACTACATGCCCCCGCCCCATCTTCTCCGCCAGGCAATAGGTGCGTAGCGTGCGCTCCAGCATCATATCTCTGTAGGCGAGCGCATTTTTCCACGGAAGGGCATCCCCATCGGCTGCCACCTGTTCCTGAATGATCTGCCGCGCAACCTCCGGTATACAGAAATATCGCATCGCGATAAGCTTCTCGATCAGGGTCGATTTCCCGGAACCGGGTCCACCGGTAATGACAAAAAAATGATCGTTATGTCGTGTGGTTCTGTCAGGGAGCATCGGTGCTTGTGGTACCGTAATGTTTTGTGGCAGGGGTGATATGTAGCGATGCCTATCCGTATCGTCCCAGAAATGCCCCCTTGTGCCATATACTGTGCCGCTTCCGTGCGATAGGATAACGTGCAAGGCGTACAGAGATATTCCGCGTGAATTTCACGTTCTGCATACATCTCACGTTCCGGGAAAATCCGTCCGGCAAGAATAGGTGCCGGACCGCATACGGGTTGTTTTTCAAGACCCGTATGCCGGTCCGGGTTGTTCTACACGCTGTTTAACGATCGGGCAGAAGCCATGCTCCCGTTCTATAACGGGATATTCCCATGTTTTTTCCATGGGTTGGCGTCCTGCTTGTTTTTCAGCAATGTAAGGGCATGGATCAGGCGCGCACGGGTTTCGGCCGGTTCGATGACGTCATCAATATATCCGCGTTCGGCGGCCAGATAGGGGTGCGCAAATTTCTCCCGATATTCCTCATCCTTCGCCGCTGCTGCCAGGGCTGGGTCCTCCGCCTCGGTGATCTCCTTGCGGAAGAGGATTTCCACGGCTCCCTTGCTTCCCATCACGGCGATCTCGGCGCTTGGCCACGCAAAGTTGAAATCGCCCCGGATATGTTTGCTGTTCATAACGTCGTAGGCGCCGCCATATGCCTTGCGTGTGATAATGGTGATCTTGGGCACGGTGGCCTCGCAGAATGCATAGAGAAGTTTTGCGCCATGCCTGATGATGCCGCGCCACTCCTGATCGGTACCGGGAAGAAATCCCGGGACATCCTCAAAGACCACCAGGGGGATATTGAAGCAATCACAGAACCGGACGAACCGTGCGCCCTTCACCGATGCATCAATATCGAGCACGCCCGCAAGCGATGCGGGCTGGTTTGCCACGATGCCGACCGCTTTGCCGCCGAGCCGTGCAAAACCGACGATGATATTCGGGGCGAAATCGGCGTGCACTTCCAGGAACGAGCGCTCATCCACCACCCTGCCTATCACCTCCTTCATATCATAGGGCTTGTTCGGGTTATCCGGTATAATTGCGTTGAGCATGTAGTCGGGCCGGTCCTCCGGGTCATCCAGATCAATCGCCGGAGGATGCTCACGGTTGTTCTGAGGCATGTAGCCGAGCAGTTTGCGTATCGTCAGCAATGCCTCCACCTCGTTTGCGGTGGCAAAGTGCGCCACGCCCGACTTCGATGCGTGCGTCATTGCGCCCCCCAGCTCCTCCTGCGTCACATCCTCGTGCGTGACGGTCTTCACCACGTTTGGTCCGGTCACGAACATATAGCTCGTGTTCTGGGTCATAACGACAAAATCGGTGATGGCCGGTGAGTACACGGCGCCTCCGGCACAGGGGCCGAGCACGGCGGATATCTGCGGCACCACGCCCGATGCCAGGGTGTTGCGAAGGAAGATATCGGCGTAGCCGCCCAGCGACACCACACCTTCCTGGATACGGGCGCCGCCGGAGTCGTTCAGGCCGATGACCGGCGCGCCGATCCGCATCGCAAGATCCATGATCTTGACGATCTTCTCGGCATGTGCCTCCGAGAGCGACCCGCCGAAGACGGTAAAGTCCTGGGAAAAGACGCAGACCGGACGGCCATTGATCTCACCGGTTCCAGTTACCACGCCGTCGCCAAGGTAACGTTGCTTGTCAAGCCCGAAGTCGCGGGAACGGTGGCGTACAAAGGCATCAACCTCCACGAAGCTCCCCTCATCCAGCAGCACCTCCAGACGTTCGCGGGCGGTCAGCTTTCCTTTTTTGTGCTGATCGGCGATTCGCTTTTCGCCGCCGCCCAGCTTCGACTCGGACCGCATTGCCTGCATCCTCTCCATAGGAGTGGTATGCCGCGGTGCGGCCAGGCCGGTGCCGTTTGCCGGTGCGATGCCGTTGCCGGCCTCCCTCGTTGTCTTCTCCATCTATTGACCTTTATCGTTTACCTTGTATGTTCCAGCGACATGGTAGGACCGCCCGGAGCGCGGTCCATGGGGGGGCGCAGAACCTGGGAAGGGGGCGCCCGAATCAGTGCAAGTTACGGAAGCATGGAAACTAACATGAATCGTCTATTGGCATTTGTAGCTATGCCGCTTCTCCTGCTCGGTTGCGCCGGAAGCGGAGAAAGCGGCAGGAGCGTAGGATTAGGCGAAGCCTTTACCCTGAAGCCGGGCGAGAGCGTCCGCGTGGGGGATCATCTCCGTCTGACCTTCGAGAAGGTAACCGAGGACTCACGCTGTCCCGTCGGGGTGGAATGTGTGAGCGAGGGCAATGCCCGCGTGCATCTGGAGTATATCTCCCCGGATCATCCGCCGCTCGGGATTTTTCTGAACACCATGAGGAGCCTGACCCGCGATACCACCGTTCAGCGCTATCATATCGCTCTGGTGAGCCTGGTCCCACAACCCAGATCCGGCGTCACGATGAAGCCGGAGGAGTATCGGGCCGAGCTGGTTGTGAAGGCACCGTAAGCCCTTCTGCAAGTGGCAGGAAGTGGCCGGGGGATGACTTGTCCGGGGAGGTGGCCCTGCCAGGGTGTTCAGCGGTGCGAGCGCTGAGCCGGAGACCTTCATCCCGTCTCTGTCCCCGCCGTTTCCCCCTGGAGCTTCGAGGTGGGATGGAGCCTGGTATGGTCGGGACGCGTATGGCTGATTTCCCTGTCTCTCCGGGGGGCAATGCCCGGATGGGACAGGATCTGCTTATGAGGACGCTGTCGGAACCCGGCACAGGAGGTGCCTCTATAGCCGTGCACGGTCCTCCTCGATACCCGGACTTTTCTTTCTACCGCTTGCCTTTTATCTACAGATATGTTTATCTTCAAAGTTAAGTATGCCTAAGATCGAAATTAACCAGACCGTTGAGGACTATCTTCGTTCGCTGTACAGGCTTGAAACTCGCGAGGGGAAGGCCTCCAATGCAGCGCTGGCAAAGGAGTTGAACATCTCGGCATCGGCTGTGACCGAAATGGCGCGTCGTCTTGCCGAGGGGGGGCTTCTCAGCTATGAGAGGTATCGGGGATTGCAGCTTACTAGGACCGGCTATGAGATAGCTCTTGGCATCACCCGGCGCCATAGGCTCTGGGAGGTGTTTCTGATTCAGTATCTGGGCTTCGAGTGGGATGAGGTCCATGCGCTGGCCGATCAGCTTGAGCATATCGGGGCCGAGGAGCTTATCGACCGGCTGGAGAAGTTCCTGGGCTATCCCACGCATGATCCGCATGGCGACCCCATCCCAAACAAGAACGGCGAGATCATGGACCGTCCGCTGGTGCCGGTTGCGGCATTGGAGGTGGGGGATGAGGGGACGGTGGAGCGTGTGAGTGATGAGTTCCCGGAGCTGCTTCGTTATGCCTCATCGCTCGGGCTTTCGATCAAGGCGGAGGTACGGGTTGTGGAACGGATAGCCTTCGATGGTTCGGTGCGGCTGTTTGCCGATGGACGCGAGTCGGTAGTCTCCGAGAAGCTCGCCAGCAGCGTGTTTGTCCAGCCTGCCAGGAAATCGGGGAGGCATCACTAGCATGGGGCGTCAACAGGTGCTGTTTCTCGATGATGACCATAAGCGGATCGATGCCATCCGCGCCAGGCTTGCATCCGGCCGGTGCGATCTGACGGTTGTGGAGACGGCTGATGAGTGTATTGCCCGGCTTCGTGCCGCCCGCTACGATCTGGTGATGCTCGATCATGATCTCGGCGGCGAGACCTTCTGCGATAGCAGCCGCGAGGATTGTGGTATGGAAGTGGTTCGCTGGCTTCGGAACAATGGCCGGGAACATGGTTTTTTTATCGTTCATACGATGAATGCCGTGGCCGCAGCAGGCATGTATCTGGAACTGACGGCGATGGGATACAGGGTGGAGCAGGCGCCGTTCGGCTCGCCGGATTTCTACTCCCATGTGCAGAAGGCGCTTGGCGGCCCACGATTGGCTGTTCCCAGAAAACGCTCATTCTTCAAACAGATCCGGGAGTATTTCCGTTCGCTTCGTATCCGCCGCTGAGAAGGGATTGCCAGGGCGCTCTGTTCAACGGGATGCGATGATGAATGCCGGAACTGGTGATATCAAAATAAATGCGTGCTCTATAACAGCGAATATTCCATAGATCATCTCATGCTGAAAACCGTTGGTGCTCTCTTGTCGATAGTGTGTTTGGTGCTCGCTCTTGCCGGTTGCGGGGATGGCGGCGGCAGCGATGATCTTTCCGGCTCCGGCGGCAGGCTGAGGGTGGTGACCACCACCGGGATCATCGAGGATGCCGTGCGGAATGTGGCCGATACCCTGGCGGATGTAACGGCGCTTATGGGGCCGGGGGTGGACCCGCATCTCTACAAGGCTACCCAGGGGAATCTGTCGCAGTTGAGCGCCGCCCAGGTGGTCTTTTATAATGGGCTTCATCTGGAAGGGAAGATGGTGGATGCGCTGGAGAAGCTTGGCCGCACACGGCCGGTTGTTGCGGTCGCATCGGGGATTGATACCGCCAAGCTTCGGCGTCCGGCGGGATTCCAGGGGAATTACGATCCGCATATCTGGTTCGATGTACGAATCTGGACCGATGCGGTGAGAACGGTGGCGGCGGAGTTGAAGAGGCTTGACCCGCAGCATGCCACGCAGTACGAGCGGAACGCTGCGGCATATATCGTCCGGCTCGACTCGCTTGATGAGTGGATACGCCGGGAGATCGCCACGATACCGGCCGAGCGCCGGGTGCTTATCACCGCACATGATGCGTTCGGCTATTTCGGCAGGGCCTATGGCATCGAGGTGCGCGGGCTTCAGGGCATAAGCACCGTAAGCGAGTTCGGGCTTGCCGATATCTCCGGCCTGGTTGATCTGATCGTGCAGAGGAAGATCAAGGCGGTGTTTGTGGAATCAAGCGTGCCGAAGCGTTCTATCGAGGCGGTGGTGCAGGGGACACAGGCCCGCGGACATGAGCTGCGGATTGGCGGAGAGTTGTATTCCGATGCGCTAGGAGCACAGGGAACGCCGGAGGGGACGTACCTGGGCATGGTGTCGGCAAATGTGAACACAATTGTGAACGCGCTACGATGACAACCACAAGCAACCACGGGCAGGGGAACCAGAGTACGATCTCGCCTCTTGAAGTGCACGATCTAACGGTGAGTTATAATCGCCGTCCGGTTCTCTGGGATATAGATTTTACGGTGCCGGAGGGAAATCTGATCGGCATCGTCGGACCGAACGGCGCGGGAAAATCGACGTTAATCAAGGCGATCATGGGGCTGATCCCGCTTGCAAGCGGGTATGTGCGGATCTTCGGCCAGGAGCTGGCCGGTACGCGCAAGCGGGTTGGATATGTGCCGCAACGCAATTCGGTGGACTGGGATTTCCCCACCAATGCGCTCGATGTTGTGCTGATGGGCCGTTATGGAAAGCTTGGGCTGTTTGCCCGCCCTCGCGCTGCCGATCTGGAAGTGGCGCATGAATCGCTTCGCAAGGTTGGCATGCAGGATTTCGCCCGCCGGCAGATCTCGCAGCTCTCCGGCGGACAGCAGCAGCGCGTATTTCTTGCGCGCGCGCTGGCACAGGATGCCGATCTCTACCTGATGGATGAGCCTTTTGTGGGCGTTGATGCCGCTACCGAGAGCGCCATCGTCGATCTGCTGCGCGAGATGCGCCAGCAGGGAAAAACCGTGCTTGTTGTTCATCATGATCTTCAGACTGCCCCTGAATATTTCAACTGGATATTGCTTCTGAACCTGCGCCTTGTGGCGTTTGGCCCGTTGAATGAAGTGTTTACCGATACGCTCCTTCAGAAAACCTACGGTGGGCATCTCAGCGTTCTAAGCGAGGTTGCCGAGCTTATGAAACAACAGGAGCGGACAGGGCGCGATACGATGTAGCCTGTAGCGGCGGGACTTCCGGGATGCCGCAATGCCGGGTTCGATACGGTTTTATGCCGGGATTTTCAGGATATCGCTGAACATGGTTGCTGGGGGCGCCAGGAACCAGGAATTGATATTTCTCGATGGAATTTTTTCTCCTGCACGATCTCAATGTTCGGATTGTAGTGATCGGGACGGTCCTTCTTGGGATCGGCTCGGCTGCGATCGGCTGCTTTGCGCTGCTACGGAAGCGCGCCCTGATGGGCGATGCCGTGGCGCATGCGGCGTTGCCGGGTGTGGCGCTTGCATTTATGGCCGCCGGAACGAAAAATACCTTTGTTCTGCTGCTTGGTGCCGCCATCGCCGGATGGATCAGCATGATCGTCATGGATTATATCGTGCGCAAAAGCAGGATTCACGAGGATACCGCCATTGGTCTGGTGCTTAGCGTCTTCTTTGGCCTTGGCATTCTGCTGATGACGCATATTCAGGCAAGCGGGGCAGCCGATCAATCGGGGCTTGATAAATTCCTCTTCGGGCAGGCCGCATCGCTATTGCAGGAGGATGTGTATGTCTTTGGTGGCGTCAGCGTGCTTCTGGTGGCAACGATCGGTTTGTTTTACAAGGAGTTCAAACTTCTTTCCTTCGATTCCGATTTTGCGACGGTGCTTGGGTTCCCGGTCCGTGGTCTTGAAATCCTTCTGACGACGCTGATCGTTTTTGCGGTAGTTGTTGGCATTCAGGCCGTGGGCGTTGTGCTTATGGCCGCCATGCTTATCACACCGGCGGCGGCGGCGCGTTACTGGACCGAACGCCTGCCGGTGATGATCGTTCTTTCCTCCCTGTTCGGTGCGATCTCCGGCGTTGCCGGGGCGTTTGTAAGCTATATCGCTCCCCGCATGCCTACCGGGCCGTGGATCGTGACGGCCATCACAGCGATTTTTCTGATCTCTCTGCTCTTTGCGCCAAGGCGTGGCGCGGTTGCCCGGATATATCGTCATTGGCGCAATCGCCGCCGTACCCTTGCCGAAAATGTGCTCAAGGCGATGCACCATCTCGGCGAAGTTGATGGCCATCCCTTTCACCCCCGTTCCATCGGCGATATACAGTCGCGCCGCCATCTCTCCGATGCCATTCTGCGGCGCGCATTACGGGGGCTTGTGCGGCAGGGATATCTCCAGCAGGCCGGCAGCAATTCATGGCGGTTGACGCCGGAAGGGAGCAGGCAGGGAGAGCGCACCACCCGTCTGCATCGCCTCTGGGAAGTATATCTCACCGACTATGTACAGATCGCCTCCGATCACGTGCATGATGATGCCGAGTCGATCGAGCATGTGCTGACCCCGGAGCTGGAGGAGGAGCTGACGCGGATTCTGAACCGTCCGCAGAGCGATCCGCACAAGCGTGCCATTCCGTATCGGTAGCCTCAGGCCGGATCTCTGCTGCCTGTGAGGTGCATTGCGCCGTCTGGCAGACGGGAGCCAGGGCCGTGGCACGCCGGGAATACACAATAATTTCTTGAACAATTGCACTCACAGCGTCTTCGGAATGGTGATGTGGAGGGGATTGTTATTCCCTTCAACCAACAATAGGCTGCTTACAACCGGCTTGCATGCGGTTGGCAGATCGCCGAATGGTTGCATCCCATTCCGGTAGGGGCCTTATCCAAGGTTTGGAATGAAGCGAATATATCTTGTGGTGCCGCTGCTGCTGGCATTCTCGGGAGCCACTCTCCTTGCACAGCGGATGGTGGCAGGCGATGTTGTCGGCGATGGCCTTGGGCCGGTTCCCGGGGCCACCGTTCGTGTGCCGTTGCTTGGCATCGGCGTTATTTCAAGTTCCACCGGGCGTTTTACCATCGCGAATATACCGCCAGGGCACGACTCGATTTCTGTTGTCATTACGGCGGTTGGCTATCATGATACAACGTTACTGCTGCCGGTTGCTGCGGCTGGATCGTCTCGTATCGTCATGCGGACAAAGGTTGCTCTGAGCGATCCGGTTGTTGTCACCGGCAACAGAGTTGCATCGTATGTGAAAAACCTGCCGGTAAAGGTCGAGGTGATAAGCTCCCGCGATCTTCATAAGATTCACTCCATCGATGTTTCCGCTGCGTGCGAATATACGCCGGGATTAACGGTGCAGAATAATTGCGGCGTCTGCGGCACCAACGAGATACGCACCCAAGGTTTGCCGGGGCAGTATTCGCAGGTGCTTATCAATGGGCATCCCATTGTCTCGAACCTCGGCATGGTATATGGCCTGATGGGGATTAGCACCTCCAGCATACGGCAGGTGGAGATTGTAAAAGGGCCGGGCCAGGTTCTCTTCGGACCGGAGGCGATTGGCGGGACGATCAATATCATTATGAAGCGGCCTGCCGAGATGCCCTTGTTTGCGGTTGAGACGAGCATCTCCTCGAACCAGGAACATCAGCTTGCCCTCACCGGCACACATCGGTGGCAGAAGGTCGCCACGTCGCTTGCGGGGAGTTATGCCGGAAGCTACCATCGCCGCGATCGTAATGGCGATGGGTTTACCGATGCGCCGTTGTTCCAGCGTCTTGCCCTGACCAACGGATGGAGCGGTGAGGTGGGGGATGAAACCACGTTCGACCTTACCGGCCGACTCTACAGCGAGGATCGTTTCGGCGGTGAGATGGATTGGAATGCGCAGACCGATCGCGGAAGCGGCAGGGTCTACGGCGAGTCGATCAGGACGTTCCGCCAGGAGGTTTTCGGCGGCATCGAGCGGGAGTTGTCGCCGCAGGGAATTGTTATGGCGCATATCTCGCAGACCTATCATATGCAGGACTCCTATTATGGGAGCACCCCGTATCGTGCATATCAGTTCATCGGGTACGGTGATATCCTTGGAACCTATCGGTTCGGCGGCGGCAATCGCCTTACGGTTGGAACCGCGTATAAATACGAACGATATGATGATAATACTCCTGCCACGGCAAGCGAGGCCGATACAACGCGGAGCGCCCCATCGCTCTACCACATCGCATCGGTATTTGCCGAGGGGGAGCTGGTGGTAGCTGATCCGGTACGGCTGCTGCTCGGGCTTCGCTATAATCATCATAACGTGCAGGGAGGCATCTGGCAGCCACGTGCGAACCTGAAGATCGACCTCGCCTCCTCGACGATTCTCAGGCTCTCCGCCGGAACAGGATTCCGTTCAGTGAATATCTTTACCGAAGATCATGCCGCGCTCTCGGGGTATCGTCGGCTGATTATCCAGGAGCAGTTGCAGCCAGAGCGCAGCATCAACGGCAGCGCCGGAATTATCCACGATCTGGATCTTGGCGATCAGTTCGCCCGCGTTACCGTTGATGCATTTCATACGCGGTTTTCCAACCGGATTATCCCCGATTACGACACCGATCCGAATGCGGTGATCTACCGTAATCTGAATGGCTATTCGATAGCGCAGGGGGCCGAGGCTGGCATTGAATATCAGTTCGCTTTTCCGCTGCGGGTAAAATTGGGGTATGAGTGGCTGGAGGCCTATCAGGTGCAGGATGGTATTCGATCGGCGCTCAAGTATACTCCGCGCGATCGCATCTTCTGGGAACTGGATTACGATTGGGCCGGGCCAGCTCTCGATATGAATATCGTTGGCAAATGGGTGGGGCGCCAGGCCCTGCCGGAATTCCCGGAACCATTCCTACGGCCAGGCGTGTCGGAGCCTTATGCGATCTGGAATGCCCAGGTATCGCATGCGTTCGGTCGCACGGAGTTATTTGCCGGAGTCTCCAATATATTCGATTACAGACAGGAGTCGCCATTGGTCGATCCAGGAAACCCGTTCGGCGAATATTTCGATACATCGTATGTTTATGGGCCGTTGGAGGGAAGAACGGTGTTTCTGGGAATGAGAACATCCGTCAATTGAGCGAAACCCGGAATAGCTCGTCCTATGTTTTTGCTCTTCCCTGTTCGGCACCCCATTGCGTACTGCACAATGCTCATTGATGGGCAGGAGGAACCATGAGCGGTATATCGGAGAATCGCAGGGAGACAATCAAATCATATGGGCGTGCCTATGATCTGCTTGCCAGGGCCGTTGAACGCATGCCAGCGGAATTATGGCACTATAAACCAGCGCCGGATCGGTGGAGCGTTCACGAGATCCTGCTCCACATCGCCGATAGCGAGGCGAACAGTTATATCCGTTGCCGTCGTTGTATCGCGGAGCCGGGAGAAACGGTGATGGCCTACGACGAAAATGCATGGGCAAGTGCGCTATGCTATCCTCAGCGGAGTGTGGCGCTGGCGCTTGAACTGTTCCGTTGTCTGCGGGCTTCCACCTGCGAGCTGCTACGGGATCTGCCGGATGAGGCCTGGGGCAATACGATCGAGCACCCGGAGAACGGAACGATGACTCTCGACGACTGGCTCCAGGTCTACGAGCGGCATATCCCGGTCCATATCGCACAGATGGAGCGCAATCTGAAGGCATGGGCCGGGGATGCCGGGGGATAGACGGCCAGGCCGCAGAACCGTCGGTGAATCCAGCAGCTTCCTGATGTTCATTCGGGGTGGCTGTCATTATTGTCAATCGGAGAGCCTGTGTTTGATCTCAATAGCTTCTGGATCATACTGACCGGCATGCTTGCGGCCAGTGCTTGTGCCCTTGTCGGCTGCTTTCTGGTGCTTCGCCGTATGGCGATGCTTGGCGACGCTATCAGCCATGCCGTGCTTCCAGGAATCGCCATTGCCTTTCTTTTTTCCGGTAGCCGTGCCCCGCTTCCAATGTTGGCCGGTGCTGGCGCGCTTGGCGTTATCACAACGTTTCTTATCGAGACGCTGCATCGCCGCGGCAAGCTTCAGCAGGACGCCTCGATCGGCGTCACCTTTACCTGGCTCTTTGCGCTTGGCGTGATACTTATCACGCTGTTTGCCGGGCAGATCGATCTGGACCAGGATTGTGTGCTCTATGGTGAGATCGCCTATGTGCCGCTCGATCTCTGGATCTCCGATGGCGGCGCCATTCTCGGCCCGCGTGCGGTCTGGACGCTTGGCGTGATAACTCTGCTGAACCTTCTGTTTGTTGGCATCTGCTACAAGGAGCTGAAGATCACCGCATTCGACCCCGCTCTTGCCACATCGCTCGGCATTTCGGCAACGCTCTGGCATTATCTGCTGATGGCAATGGTGTCGCTTACCACGGTCGGCTCGTTCGAGTCGGTCGGCGCTATCCTGGTTGTGGCCATGCTGATTGCGCCACCGGCGACGGCGTATCTGCTGACCGATCATCTGGGGCGGATGCTGCTGTATGCCGTTCTTCTCGGCTGTACATCTGCTATTGGCGGGTATTGCCTGGCGTATATGCTGGATGGTTCCATTGCCGGCGCCATGGCGGTGGTTGCCGGGTTCCAGTTTGCGCTTGCCTTCTTTTTCTCGCCAACGCATGGCATTATCCCGAAACGCATCCGGCAGCATAAAATAGGAGAGGAGATGGAGCGGGAGATGATCGCCATCTCCGGGTCGGCGGCTGAAGGGGGCTAGGGTGATCTGCCCGGCTGGTATCTGTTATGGATGGCTCCAGGCATCATCAGCAACGCCCGGCCGTGCAAAGCACCCGCGAGCCGGGCGTTGTGCTGGGTACTGCCTGCCATGCACCGGTTTGCATTGTCCGATGATCATTGGGATTGTACGGTTGGGGTATTCTGCTGTTATTATTCCGGACAAACCTTGGCGGCTCGATCGCTGGTTTTGATAAATCTCAGTCTGGAACGTATGAACAGTTGTTTGCTGGCGGATATCTGTATAAGGGTGAATCGTTCTGTGGCACCCATCGTCACACTTGGAGGAACGTATTGCCTTCTCCTTTTTTTCTCTATATGCACGGCTGTTTCCGCACAGGTCGATCCGATCACGGCCGATCCCGGTGCAAAGCGGCTGAATCCGGTGTGGTGGATCGAGGGTGATAGGGTCATTGGTGGTGATGAGGTTGGCGAAGGTGTCGGCGGCATCGGGGATGTGTTCGGCACAGGCAAGGGTGCCTGGGCCGTGCACTTCGGCAAGGTGAACGAATGGCGTGTGTATCGTGCCTACGATGACTCGC
>CAYVWR010000013.1:0-116387 GCA_964455525.1 uncultured Alphaproteobacteria bacterium | reverse complement strand
TGAAGGGGGAGATCCTTGAGCTGAAGAACACGATCAACACGATGGTGGACCAGCTCAACTCATTTGCCTCGGAGGTGACACGGGTTGCGCGCGAGGTGGGGACCGAGGGCAAGCTTGGCGGACAGGCGGAAGTGAAGGGTGTATCAGGGACATGGAAAGATCTGACCGACAACGTGAACTTCATGGCAGGCAACCTCACCGCGCAGGTCCGCAACATCGCGGAGGTGACGACGGCGGTTGCCAACGGCGATCTATCGAAGAAGATCACAGTGGATGTGAAGGGGGAGATCCTTGAGCTGAAGAACACGATCAACACGATGGTGGACCAGCTCAACTCATTTGCCTCGGAGGTGACGCGGGTTGCACGCGAGGTGGGCACCGAGGGCAAGCTCGGCGGGCAGGCGGAAGTGAAGGGCGTTGCCGGCACCTGGAAAGATCTGACCGACAACGTGAACTCCATGGCTGCCAATCTCACCACACAGGTGCGGGGGATTGCCCGGGTTGTCACCGCAGTTGCCAACGGCAATCTGAAGCGGAAGCTGGCGGTGGAAGCCAAGGGGGAGATCGCGGAGCTTGCCGATACTATCAACGCGATGATCGACACGCTTGCAACCTTTGCCGATCAGGTGACCACGGTTGCGCGTGAGGTGGGCATCGAAGGAAAGCTTGGCGGACAGGCCAATGTGCCGGGCGCAAGCGGCACCTGGCGCGATCTTACCGACAACGTAAACCGTCTTGCCGCCAACCTCACCACGCAGGTGCGTGCGATCGCAGAGGTTGCAACAGCGGTGACGCGAGGCGATCTTACACGGATGATCACCGTTGAAGCCGCAGGCGAGGTTGCCTATCTGAAGGATACCGTCAACGAGATGATCCGTAACCTCAAGGATACAACACGCAAGAATACCGAGCAGGATTGGCTCAAGACCAACCTTGCCAAGTTCACCCGTCTGCTTCAGGGGCAGAAGGATCTCTGGACGGTGTCGCGGCTCATTCTCTCGGAGCTTGCCCCGCTTGTCAACGTTCAGCATGGGGTCTTCTACGTTGCCGACCACAACGAGGATACTCCCACGCTGAACCTGCTTGCAAGCTATGCCTACAGGGAGCGCAAGAATCTATCGAACCAGTTCCAGCTCGGCGAGGGCCTTGTGGGGCAGTGCGCGCTTGAAAAGGAACGTATCGTGGTGATGAACGTTCCCGGCAACTATATCACGATCAACTCCGGTCTCGGCGAGGCGCCGCCGCTGAACATCGTGGTGCTTCCGGTGCTCTTTGAGGGGCAGGTAAAGGCCGTGATCGAGCTTGCCTCGTTCCATCAGTTCAACGAAAACCATATCGTCTTCCTTGACCAGCTTACCGAGAGCATCGGCATTGTGCTGAACACGATCGAGGCGAATATGCGCACCGAGTCGCTTCTGTCGCAGTCGCAGACGCTCACCCAGGAGCTTCAGTTGCAGCAGCGCGAGCTTACCGAGACCAACCGCAGGCTGGAGCAGCAGGCCAAGTCGTTGCAGGCATCGGAGGAGCTTCTCAAGAAACAGCAGGAGGAGTTGCAGCAGACCAACGAAGAACTGGAGGAGAAAGCACGCCTGCTCTCGGAGCAGAAGACCGAGGTGGAGCGGAAGAACCGGGAGATAGAACTGGCACGGCGCGCTCTGGAGGAGAAGGCCGAACAGCTTGCGCTTACCTCGAAATACAAATCGGAGTTTGTCGCCAATATGTCGCATGAGCTGCGTACGCCGCTCAACAGCATGCTGATCCTCTCCAAGATGCTCTCGGATAACGCCGAGAAGAACCTTTCGCCAAAGCAGGTGGAGTTCTCGCAGACTATCTATTCCTCAGGCTCGGATCTGCTCAATCTCATCAATGAGATTCTCGATCTCTCCAAGATTGACTCCGGGACGATGGCTGTGGAGATCGGCGACGTCTCCACACGGCGGCTCTGCGAGGATGTCGAGCGGCTATTCCGCCAGATAGCGGCGGAAAAGAAGCTGGCGTTCACCATCGAGGTCGATCCAGCCGCCCCGGCATATATTAGCACCGATACCAAGCGGGTACAGCAGGTGCTGAAAAATCTGCTCTCGAATGCGTTCAAGTTCACCGATGAAGGTTCCGTACGGCTGCGTGTAGGCTCTGCGCCGCGAGGGGCGCAGTATGATAATGAGCTGCTGAATCGTGCCGATACGATCGTCGCGTTCTCCGTGATTGATACCGGCATCGGCATCGCCGCCGATAAACATCGTGTGATCTTCGAGGCCTTCCAGCAGGCAGACGGCACTACCAGCCGCAAGTATGGCGGCACCGGACTCGGGCTTTCGATAAGCCGCGAGATCGCACGTCTGCTCGGCGGCGAGATCCAGCTTGTCAGCACTCCGGGAGAGGGCAGCTCCTTCACGCTCTATCTGCCGGAACAGTACGTTTCCACCACGATCGGCAAGCGCGATGGGGATGAGGAAGCCGAGATGGCAGATCTGCGCGATCGTGGCGCGCAGCGGATGCTGACCGGTGTTGCCGTATATAAGGCCGCCAGCGAAACCTTGCAGGGAGACGACTACGATGCCCTGGATGGCAACGCTGATGAATCGCATGCCGCCATCTCCGGCGTCGATGACGATCAGGGCAATTTGCAGTCGGGGGACCGGCTGCTGCTCATCGTAGAGGATGATCCCAATTTTGCGCGCATCCTTCTTGAGATGGCACGCGAGAAGGGCTTCAAGGGGATAGTGGCACCGAGCGGTGAACTGGCGCTGGAATATGCGCAGGCCTACAAGCCGGATGCGATCACGCTTGATATCCAGCTTCCAGGCATGCATGGGCTTTCCGTGCTCGATCGGTTGAAACATGATCCCGAGACCCGGCATATCCCGGTGCATATCGTATCGGTGGTGGAGGAGCTACCACGAGGCAGACGGATGGGGGCGCTTACCCATCTGAAGAAGCCGGTCAGCGGCGATGCTGTAAAACAGTCGCTTGGCACTATCCGCGAGTTTGTGGAGCGGCAGGTGAAAAAATTGCTGGTGGTAGAGGATGATGATGCACAGCGGATGAGCATCATCGAGTTTATCGGCGGCGAGGATATTGATATGGTCGCCGTCGGCACCGGAGAGGCGGCGCTTGAGGCGCTCCGGCAGGATCATTTCGATTGTACCGTGCTCGATCTTGGCCTGCCGGATATGAGCGGGTTCGAGCTGATCGAAAAGATCCGTCTCGATCTCAATCTTACCGAACTTCCCATCATCGTGTATACCGGCAAGCAGCTTACAGCAAAGGAGACGGCCGAATTGAACCGCCTTGCCGAAGCTGTGATCGTAAAGGATCTTCGCTCGGTGGATCGTTTGCTCGATGAGACAGCGCTGTTCCTGCATCGTGTGGAGGCACATCTGCCAGAGGAAAAACGCAACCTGTTGCAGCAGATTCACCAGAGCGAGAATGTGCTGGCCAATAACAAGATCCTGATCGTCGATGACGATATCAGAAATATCTTCGCTATCACCAGCCTGCTGGAACGCCATATGATGAACGTGGTCTATGCGGAAAACGGCCAGGATGGCATCCAGTTGCTCAAAAATACCCCGGATATCGACGCTGTGCTTATGGATGTGATGATGCCGGGGATGGATGGCTTCGAGACGATGAGGGCCATCAGGAAGTTGAAGAAGTTCCAGAGTCTGCCGATTATTGCCGTGACCGCCAAGGCGATGAAGGGCGATCGTGAGAAATGTATCGAGGCAGGAGCATCCGATTATATCACAAAACCGATTGATATCGACCAGCTTATCTCGTTGCTACGGGTCTGGCTGTATAAATAATACTGATGGTAAAAGGTGAGAAGCATAACGAGGACCTCGAATCGCTAGAAATACAGCTATTGCTTGAAGGTGTGTATCGACGCTACGGGTTCGACTTCAGGGAGTATGCCTATGCGTCGCTACGGCGCCGTATCCGTGAGGCAATGCATCTTGAGGGGGAGAAAACCGTCTCCGGGTTGCAGGCTCGTGTGCTGCACGACCCATCCTGCTGGAAACGCTTCTTCCTGAAACTCGGGGTCAATATCACATCAATGTTCCGTGATCCATCGTTCTTTCTGGCCTTTCGCCGGAAGGTGGTGCCGCTTCTTGCCAGCCGTCCATTTATCCGCATCTGGCATGCCGGTTGCGCCACAGGAGAAGAGGTTTATTCGATGGCGATCCTCCTTCAGGAGGAGGGACTGTATGACCGCTGCCGCATTTATGCTACCGATCTGAACGAAGCCGTGCTTCGTCGTGGACGTTCCGGGATTTACCCGGAAGCTCTGGTAAAGGAGTATACGAGCAACTATATGAAAGCGGGTGGCACCGGCTCGCTTTCGGACTACTATACCGCACGGTACGGTAGTGCGATCTTTCGGTCGTCGCTACGGGAGAATATCGTGTTCTCGCAGCACGATCTGGCAATCGATGGCTCGTTCAACGAGTTTCATGTGATCTTCTGCCGGAACGTGATGATTTATTTCGACCGGTCGTTGCAGCACCGTGTGCATACCATGCTCTACTCCAGCCTTGCTACGTTTGGTGTGCTCGGCCTCGGCCGCAGGGAGACGCTGAGATATACTCCGTCCGAGTCCTCGTATGGTGTGCTGGTGCCGGATGAGGCACTATTTCGCAAGATCCTGTGATCGCAGAGCGTGCGATGGCAGGGCCGCAAGGGGGGAGAGGAACGGTTCGGCTCCATGGCCATGCTTCGCTAGAGCCTGACGCAATAAGAGGGATTCCGGGGGCGCATCGCTCCGGCTTTTCCCGGCATGCGATATAAAGGGGCGTGCCACGGGAAAACGACGTGGCTGGGACGATAAGCAACAGGGTTTCAACGGTCGTATACATCATAATCACAAGTACGGGTCCTAGAGGAATATGCCGGTCCTACAGGAACATATAGCCCGGGCGTCAGATGACTTCCAGGAAGCCAAGGTGGAGAACATGCAGAGCGAAGAGCGGGCCAACATCCTTATCGTGGATGATCACCCCGAGAATCTGATGGCGCTGGAGGCGATTCTTGTCGATCTGGGAGAGAATCTAATGCGTGCCACCTCCGGTCGAGAAGCATTGCGCTGTCTTCTGGAGGATGATTTTGCCGTCATCCTGCTCGATGTGCAGATGCCAGGCATGGATGGCTTCGAGACCGCCAGGCTTATCCGCGAACGCGACAAGCTCCGCCATACGCCGATCATCTTCCTGACGGCGATGGACAAAAACGATACCAGCGTGTTTCGTGGGTATTCCGTCGGTGCTGTCGATTATATATTCAAGCCGTTTGCGGCAGAGGTGCTGAAGGCGAAAGTTGCCGTCTTTATTGATCTGTTCAAGAAAACGGAGGAGAAAAATCGCCAGGCGGAGCTGCTGCGCCAGACCAATCGCGAGCTGGGCAAAACCAACAAGGCGATCGGAGGACTGTACAAGGAGCTGGAGCAGAAGAACAAGGAGCTGTACAAGGAACGGGATTTTATAGCCGCCATTCTGGAAACCGCCGGCAGCTTTGTGGTTGTGGTGGATCGCGAAGGGCATATCCTCCGGTTCAACCGTGCCTGCGAACGTGCCAGTGGTTATGCCTACGAGGATATACGGGAACGGAAGATCTGGGATATCCTTGTGCCGGCAGAGGAACGGGATGCCGTGCGCGATATCTTCGCCCGCGTTTATGCCGGGGAATACCCTCTTGCATCGGAAAGTTCATGGGTTGTCCGCGATGGCTCATGGCGTAACATCACCTGGTCAACGACGGCCCTGCTGGATGAACATGGCGAGATTTCGCATGTGATAGCCACCGGCGTCGATATCACCGAACGGAAGCAGGCCGAGGAGGAGATCCGAAACTTGAACGAGGATCTGGAACATCGGGTGCAGGAGCGCACCGCGCAGCTCCAGACGATCAACAAGGATCTGGAAGGGGAGATTGCCGAGCGGCGGCGGGTGGAACAGGCGCTCCGCGAGAGCGAAGGCCGTTTCCGTCGTCTGGCCGAATCCAATATGATCGGCGTTCAGTTCTCCGATCTGGATGGCAATATCATCGAGGCCAACGACGCGTTCCTCGATCTTGTGGGCTACAGGCGCGAGCAGATGGTGGCCGGTGGGTTGCGGTGGGATGCCCTTACCCCGGAGGAGTATCGGCATCTGGACGAGGATGCTATACGGCAGCTTAAGGAGTCGCGTGTCTGCACGCCGTACGAGAAGGAATATATCCGCCCCGATGGTGTGCGTGTGCCGATACTGATCGGGCGGGCACTGCTGGAGGGTTCGCAGCATACCTCGGTCGCCTTTGTTATCGATCTTACCGATCGCAAGAAGACGGAGCTGGAACTGAAGAATGCAAAGGAGGCGGCCGAAGCGGCCAATCATGCTAAGGATCAGTTCCTTGCCGTGCTGAGCCACGAGCTTCGCACCCCGCTGACGCCGGTCCTTACCACGGTTCAAGTGCTGGAGGAGGAGCCGAATCTTCCCGAAGAATTGCGTGGCTGGATCGAGATCATCCGAAATAATGTGGAATTGGAGGCGCGCCTGATCGACGACCTGCTCGATCTTACCCGGATTACGCAGGGAAAATTGCAGTTGAACCTCGGTACCGTCGATGTGCATGCGGTGATCGGAGCCGTCATGGATATCTGCGATGCCGATCTTGCCGCCAAACATATCGCGATCGATCTCGATCTCTCGGCCACCTCGTTTCATGTCAGAGGTGATTATGCACGCCTGCAACAGGTCTTCTGGAACCTGCTGAAGAACTCCATCAAGTTTACTGCCGACAGGGGGATGATACGGGTGCGGTCGTTCAACCGGGATGGACATCTTGGTATTGAGATAGAGGATAGCGGTATCGGCATTGATCCTGAAGTGCTTCCAAAAATATTCGATGCGTTTGAGCAGGGTGGGCGTAGCATCACCCGCAATTTTGGTGGCCTGGGGCTTGGCCTTGCCATCAGCAAGACGTTGATCGATGCGCACCGGGGGCGAATCAGCGCGGCGAGCGAGGGAAAGGATAAGGGTGCCTTGTTTATGGTGGAACTGCTCACCTGCGATCCGGCCGCGCATGGGCCTGATGTCGTGGAAAATACCGTGGCGACCACAGGAGAGGGGCGCTCCAATATTCGTATCCTGATTGTGGAGGATAACAACGATACAAGCCAGGTGATGTGCCATCTGCTGGAACGGCGTGGATACGATGTGACTGCCGTACGCACGATGTCCCATGCACTGGAAGTTGCTGGCGCCGGTGGTTTTGATCTGCTTATCAGCGATATAGGGCTGCCGGACGGTACCGGCATCGAGCTGATGCGGACGCTTCAACGTATCAGGCCAATCAAGGGGATAGCCGTAAGCGGATACGGTATGGAAGAGGATATCCGGCGCAGCCTCGATGCCGGTTTTGCCGAGCATCTGACCAAACCTATCTCATTTCAGAGGCTCGCCAAAGCCATCCAGATGCTTCTCTCGTGATGGCATGCCGGTGCAATAGGGTGCTTGGAGCTTCATTGGCCGATGCCCTGGATTTCCTAGGCCAACCGGGAACGCCCCATCGTTCGGGCTGAGGCGATAATCCTGTGCGATAAAAATTATTCCGTCGGCGCCATCTCTCTGTCTTATGCATTCATCGCTTGCATATTCGCTGCATAAGAGGTTATTTGCAGGAGTAATCGTTTCTACTCTCGGAATCAGACGGTGTTGCTTTGTTCGCGTTCATGTGCGGCGGCTGTGAGATAGTCAGAGAGTATTGTCGTTTCGTCTTTCATACATCAAGAAGCAGCTCATCGAGCACGACCGCACGACTTCGCCGTCAGCACCGTTTCGCCGAAGCCTTCGGATCACGCTTCTCTACATTTGCCCCATAAGGGGGAAAGGATCAGTTTCTATGTCGACCAGAATTTATGTAGGCAATCTTGCCTATCAGACCACCAGCGAGGATCTTTCAGAACTCTTTGGTCAGGTTGGAGAGGTTGCATCGGCCTCAGTGGTACAGGATCGTGAGACCGGACGCTCGCGCGGATTCGGTTTTGTCGAGATGTCGAATCGTGACGAGGCCGAGACTGCTATCGAGCAGTTCAATGGTGCTGACTTCCAGGGCCGTAACCTCACTGTTAACGAGGCTCGTCCTCGTGAGGAGCGTGGCGGTGGCGGCGGTGGTCGTGGTGGCTTCGGCGGCGGCGGCGGCAGCCGTGGTGGTTATGGCGGCAGCGGCGGCGGCGGCAACCGTGGCGGCGGCGGTTATGGCCGTGGTCGTGACTCGCGCTACTAAGGCGGCGATTCCATCCGTTTGATTCTAAGGGCGCCCTCGTCCGCGTTATACGTGGCGGGGGCGTTTGCATTTCTCCCCTCTCCCGTATATTCGGTTGCATATGCCCCCGTGCCTTTTATGCCGCGTCGTGCACGCAGGCGGAATGGCTCCGGGTAGAGCTGCGGGCACGCGGATATGCTATCCTGTACCGGGATCGGCCCCCGCATGCTGCCGCCCCCGATACCTCTACGCTCTTCTTTGAGAACTCCGATCGGATCGGGATGGAGCTTGTGGCACCATACGATGCATTGACGTAACTACCATGGATGCGATGATATTTGCGGCCGGGCTTGGAACCCGCCTCAGGCCGCTTACCGACACGATCCCCAAGGCCTTGATCCAGGTCGCCGGGGTGCCGATGCTGGAACGGGTCGCCATGCGCTTGATCGCGGCCGGTGCCACACGCCTTGTTATCAATGCCCATCATCATATGGATGCGGTCGCCCGCTTTGTGGCCGACCGCAACGGCTTTGGCGTGGAGACGGTGATCTCAGGCGAGCCGGATCTGCTTCTGGATACCGGAGGCGGATTGAAGAACGCCTCGCGGTTTTTTCGTCGTGATGCGCCGTTTCTGATCCATAATGCCGATGTGCTCAGCGATATCAACCTTGGCGCTCTGTATCAGATGCAGTGCGGCGGTGATGCGATTGCCACGCTGGCAGTGATGCGGCGCGATTCACAACGATATCTCGTCTTCGATGACGATGGCCTCTGTGGGTATGGTATGGGGGGGGGAGATGGGGAGCGGCTTGTGCGCGATCCGGTCGGGGCAGCCGAGCGCCTGGGGTTCTGTGGCATCCATGCCGTCTCCCCGGCCATCTTCGATCATATCGAGGAGGAGGGGGCCTTCTCAATCATCACGCTGTACCTGCGTCTCTCACGAAGCGGGCACCGCATCCGTCCATATCGGGCGGATGGAAGCAGATGGATCGATATCGGAAAACCCGATCATCTGCAATATGCACGTGATACCCTGGCTTCCGAAGCGGGCTGAGGTTCGCACATCCCGCGCCCAGCCGGAATAACCTGCCAAACATGGGTATATGCCGAGCGCATACTCTCATGGACACTCCTCTCAATGAAGCGCGTTTGTCTCTATGAACCGTATTGCTGGAAACGTTCCCGTCCCCCGTATGGGAAAAATCATGCTGCTGAGCCTGATAGCCATTGCTGTTGTCATGGCAGGCTGCGAGGAACCAGCGGCTCCGGTCGATACCAGTGTGCCGGTCGGCGTCTATCGGTATGAATCCGTTATGGATAAGAGCGGGATGGCCATGCGCCGCAGTATGATGCTGAGGCTTCTCTCGCAACGCGAAGGAGCGCTCTATGATACGGTGTTTCGCCAGGAGAATGGCGAGTGGCTTGCCGACTCGGTTTCCAGGATGGAACTCCGGTTTCAGAACGTTGGCGACAGTTATCACCGTGCGATCGCCATTGCGCGCCGTGGTGATGCTTTCCCGGATACCTCGCTCGCATACTGGCGCTTCACCCGCTATGGCGATTCGATCTCGTACTCCGTCTCGCAACGTTTCAATGGCCCTAATCTTAGCCTTGTCGGAACATGGCAAAGCTATCCGGGTGATACGGCGCTCAGCAAGAGCAATCTGCGGCTGGAATTCCGGTCCGATAGCGTTGTGATGAACGGATATGCGCCCGGCGTTCCGGCCGTTGCCGGAACCTTTGCCTATACCATCAGTAACGATTCCCTTGGCATCAAGGGGGCACCGATAGTTCTTGGCGATCGCTATTCGGTGACGCCCAGCGTCTGGTTGTACCTTTCCACCCGTCCCTATCATGGATTTGCACTCAGCCGCTAAAGGTTCAGGTGGCCATACAGAGGCAGCGCCGTGAAGACTCTCACCCGGTTTTGTAGAAGACCCCGGAAGATATGCCCATGATCGACCCGTCCGATATGCGTCCGCGCCGCTCTGGTATACGTGCGCTGTTTTTGATACTGCTCCTGCTTGCCGCATCGGCCCTGCTGCTGGTCGGGTGCTCCTCTGCGAGAACATCGGCGGCCGATCGGAATCGCCCATCGGGCAATAGCGATTCGGCGCTGTTCGCCAGCGAGGCCTTTGATGACGAGGAGGCGGTGGCCGCGGTGCGGAGGTTGGAGAGCGATCCGCTCGATACCCTTTCTGCAAGCCTGCGGCGACGCCTCTTTGCGTGGCTTGTGGCCTCTCCACGGTTGCAGGGGTTTGCCTCGGCCACTCTCCCCATTGATGAGCTGCAACGCTCGCCGTTTCCCCATAGGGAGGAACTGATGATGCAGTACCTCTTTGGCAGCGCGGCCCTCGTGGTCACGGCCAGGACCGCTATGCCTGATCTGGTCGATCAGCAGGAGGCCGGCCTTCGCAGCCTGATCGCAGCCTATCGCAATATCGTGCGCGCCGATCCGAATACACATGATCCCTTTCTCGACAATCTGGACGGGATACGAAGGAGAGGGGAGCTTCGCAACTATATCGAGCGGCGCAACGAACTGAAGGGCACCCGATGATTCTTGCCGTTGATGAGAACATACCATGTGCCCTGGATGCATTCCGGGAATTCGGCGAGGTACGTCTCGTTCCCGGACGCAGCCTTGCACGTGAGGATCTTGCCGATGTCGATATCCTCGTTGTCCGATCGGTGACCGCGGTCGGCCGGGCCTTGCTTGAGGGAACGCCGGTCCGCTTTGTTGCCACCGCAACCAATGGCATCGACCATGTCGATCTGGACTATCTGAACGAGGCGGGGATAGGGTTCGCAAGCGCCGTGGGAGCCAATGCCAGTGCCGTGGCCGAGTATGTTGTGGCCGGTCTGCTTGAGCTGCGCGAACGTGGGCATGTGCGATTGCAGGGGGAGACCCTTGGCATCGTGGGCGTGGGCAATGTGGGAGGAAGGCTTGCCACACGCGCCAGGGCGCTCGGTATGCACACCGTGGAGTATGATCCGCCACGGGCGCTTCGCGATCCTGGTTTTCGCTCGGCAGCCCTCGACGAGCTGTTCCTGTGCGATATCATCTCGCTTCATGTGCCGCTTCTCAGCGACGGAGAGCATGCAACGGTTCGTATGGTGGATAAAGGTTTTCTGGAGAGAATGCGCCCGGGTGCCGTGCTTATCAATTCGTCGCGTGGTCCCATTGTCGATTCCGCCGCATTGATCGCCTCCCTCCGTTCCGGCCATACAGGTGCCGGTATGCTCGACGTATGGGAAGGGGAGCCGTCGGTGCCGGTGGAACTGGTGGAGGCATGTGCCATCACCACCCCTCATATCGCCGCCTACTCCTATGATGCCAAGCTGAAGGGGACCGCCATGACCGCCGAGGCCGTTGCCATGGCGCTTGGTTGCGGTCTTCGCTGGAATCCTGCCAGCAGTTTGTCCTCTGCCGGCAATGCTGTTGTGATCCCTCCGGGAACAAGCCCGCTGGATGGGGCGCGCCGGGCGGTGCTTGCTGCCTATGATATCATGATCGACGATGCCGCCGTGCGCGAGCTTCTGATGCTTGAGGAGGAGGCCCGTCGTGCTGGGTTTGATCTCCTTCGGAAGACTTATCGGGTCCGCCGGGAATTTCCTGCGTGGGAGGTGGTTGCCGATGCTGCCGATGTTTGTTCGCTTCTCTCCCGGCTTGGATTTCGGATCGCTGGCGGCTCGGTTTAGCCGGGCCGCCAGCGCATAGTGCGGTTGATGCCTTCTTCTACGAGCCGGGCGTTCCCGCTATGGGCACGATCGAGACTCGTGCCGATCGGGAGTAGAACCGCCCTTCCGGCGTCGCATTGTTGAAGAGCGGCCCATCTACGGTTCCGGCGCGCACATCAACCGGGAAATCCTTTAGCTCGGCTGCAACGGCTCGTGCACGCGCCAGCGAAAGACGGCGGTTATGTTCGCGATCGCCGGTCTCATCGGCATAGCCGGTTACACGCAGGGAGAGACCGGCTGGCAGGCGGGAGCGTAGCTCGTGCAGGGCTTCGCGGGCGCCAGGATGCAGCTCGGCGCTGTTGAAATCGAAGATGATGGCATCCCCGAAGCTGAACGCCGAGTCGATGACGATCGGCGCCTCCTGCGTCCGGTGGCTCACATTCACGCCGATCTCCTGCGAGCCGGTGGTGATCTGTGCTCCTCGGGCATCGGTAACGATCATCGAATAGGAAAGCTTCTGCCCCTTTGCCAGCCGCTCCATCTCAGCTACCGTGAGCTGATCGGAAAGACGTGGATGATCGACCAGTTCCCCGCTCAACTGCCGCGCTACCTTGCCGTTGATCAACATCATGATCGCCCAGTTCTGCAAGCCCGCCTCCGCTTCGATCGTGCTCACATAACGGATGCCGGGGGATGTGAAGCTCTGCATGACCGTGTCGATGATCGTGGCCGGGCCAAGTATCGTCCTGCTTCCAACGATCTCCACGCGCCGGTTTTCCTCGCGCCCCTGCTGGTGCGCGTTGTTGGATGGGTGTTCTGGGAGTGTGCGTGCCTGCACATCAATACGGCTCTGCTCGATCTTCCAGCGCTCTATCAGATGGCGCTTGATATTCTCGGCCCGTGCCCCTGCCAGATAGGTGGCCCCTGTCTCCTCGCCGGTATTGGAGACCGTGCCCACCAGCAGGATCTTCTCGGTCGGGTTGGCTTTGAGACGATCCCCGACGATATCAAGGATCTTATAATAGACATCGAGGACGTTATCCCCCTTTCTGGGACGCCCGGCGCCGTAGCGGGAAGGGATCTGCGACGATTTCTCCTCGAAGAAGATATAGGGGAGAAGCGCCACATCGTTTCTTTGCACCATCGACTCCACGCTCACCTGTACCTCTGCGATCTCTTCGCGGTTTGGCGAAAGGCCGTAGGCATGAAGCTCCGCCGAGAGCGCCGCAATCTGTGATGGTGGCGGTGGCGGTGGCAGCGACGGAGGGGGTGGGGGCGGGGTGGGCGCCGGATGGTTGAACGTATAGCGGACGGCGAAGCCACCGCGTGCGTTTGCGTCGAATACCGATCCGTATGGGCTCAGGCTGTTCACATAGAATCCAAGCCCGATCTCGGGCCGCAGCTCCAGATTGTTCGATACCGGCAATGCATAGCCGGCGCCAAGCAGAATCCCCACACGCAATCCCGTTCCCAGCGTGCCCGATCCGAACTGCCGTGTTCGTGTGCCGTTGAAGAAGGAAATGTCCTCCGGCGATAGCAGTTCCTCCTGCAACGTATAGTCGCTGCCGGTGGCGAAATGGAACTTCGGGCCTCCCATCAGCACAAGCGGAATGCTGAACGGTTTGAGTGTGCCATAGATCTCGGCAGAAAAGCCGGAGAGTTCGATGCCGAACGTGTTCTGGCTTTCCACCGGGACAAGCGAGCCATCGTTACGACGAAACTCCGTGGCTCCCGGCGCCGGGGTGCTCATCGTCACGGAGCTTCCCTCCATAAGCACCCGGAAACCGATGCCGAGATTCTGGCTCAGCGCATATTCCAGAAACAGGGCAGGGGCGATGCCGCCGCCGTTGCCGGAATTGAAGATGCCGCAGTTGCCGCCGCCAAATGTAGGATACGAGGAGAGATCGACCTCGCCGAAGTACCGATGCTGCGTGTAGCCGAGGAATGCGCCTCCTGAAAAACGGGAGCGCCCTCCGGCGGTATCGGGTAGGTCCTGTGCAAGTCCGTAGCTGAATCCTCCAATGAGAAGAAATGCCAGCAGCGAGGATGAAGGGGGCCTTCTCATCGTGTAATCACCATCGTTCGTGTTTCTGATATCGTGTTGCCGATCGTCAGCCGGTAGAAATATACTCCGCTGGAGAGAAGCCGGGAGTCGAACCGTGCCTCGGATTCTCCTGCCGGACGCTCCTGATCGACGAGCGAGAGCACCTCACGGCCCCCATCGTCGTAGAGCACAAGGGTAACATGGTTCGGCTCGGCAAGAAAGTAAGGGATCGTGACCATCGCGTTTGCCGGGTTTGGCACGCTCTGCTTCAGCACCCGCCTCCCTGAGACGATCAATCGGTCCGGCGTGGCACACTCCTCGTTCAGACGGAAGAGCATTGCCGAATCGATCTCTGCGGTAAGGCAGCCTGCGGAGGCTCCGGCAAGGGATATGCCCAGGCCGGATGCCAGCGTGTCGCCGCGCAACACCTTGAACTGCACGTTGAAGAGACGTCCGGTTTGCCCGGAGAACGTGCTCCCTGTTGTCCCCTTGCGAACCTTGATGATCGTCCCGTCTGGAACATACCGGCTGCTCGTAAGCTCCCATCCGGCGGCAAGGGTTCCGTTTGTGCTGATGCCGCTTACTGCCAGCAGCTTTGGATCGAACTTCAGCATCAGGGTCAGCTCCTCAAGCGGCAGCCGTCCTTCAAGGAGAGACTGGTAGGTGATCGGCATCTCCACGATCTGCCCCAATGCGCCTACAACGCTTGCATTGGCCAGGCGGAATGCCACCGAATCAAGCTCGATATTGATGGTGATCCCTCGCAGCCGCCCGGTTTCTCCCCCCTCATTGGTCTGGAAATAGATGGTTGACGACTGTTTCCCATAACCCTTCGGACGGATCGGGAGGATATAGGTGGTGGTCTCTCCCGGTGCCAGAAACCGCCGTGTGGACACGTTCTCGGTGAACTCCACATTGGAGGGGTTCGGCCCGGCCACATACGCTACGTTCACTTCCAGAGTGTCGTTGCCGGTATTGCGGATCAGATGCGGCAGATCGAGTTCACGGCAGCTCATCAGCCCGTAGTTCACCGTGTCGATGCTTGTGAAGATGCCGCTGGTGACATGGGCACAGATCGTCAGCTTGAAGATCCTGTTGCATGGCTGCACCGTTGCCGTAAAGCTTTCGCAATAATAGCCGGTATCCTGGGCGTTCACCCGGAAGGCGATGCCCGATGTGCCCTCGGCAAGCACCGAGTTCAATCTGGTGGGAAGCGGCTCGAAGATGTTGTTGTTGCCGGGGTCGGGAGTGATCGTCAGATACTGATCCTGGGTTCCTCTGACGTTGGCTGTAAACCCAACATACTTGCCGCTGCCGAGCTTGTAGCGGTCTACCGTCACCGCTGTCTGGAGAAAGGTGAAGGTAAGGCAGCGTCTGATGCCGGACATCGGGATCATAACCCGTGGGTTCTCCGCATTGCCTGCCAGGATGATAAGCGAGTCGGTGGCACGGGTGCTGCATTCAACCTTGCTTGCATCGAATACCACCGTGAGCGTAAGAGTGTCGCAGGGGGCAAGCGTAAAGGGCGTTGCCGGCGGATTCAACAGCCGGTAATGCAGCCCGTTCTTGAAGCCGACCGAATCCACCCGCATCGGCGACTGACCGGAGTTGAAGACCAACATCGGCTCGGTCTGTATGTCGCCGCAGGTGTTCGGGTCGAAAGTGATGCCAAGGCCTGCACCAACGCGAGGCGCGCTCGGCGCGGCGAACTTGACGATATAGCCCCCGTAATAATCGTTCTGCTTCTGCAATGCCTGGGGCGTTACGCGAAGATCACGCGAGGTGGTCCCGCCGTAGAGGTAGAGTCCTCCGGCGGAATCGGACGTGATGCCTGTGACGACCTGTTCCGGGATCGGGCCTGCCTGCGCTGCGCTGCCGCCGACATAGGAGCCATAGGTGAGGCGTGACAGGTCGGGGCTGAGCGTGACGATGGCGCCATCGATCAGGCCACGCAGGTCGTCCTGAATGTTGACCGGGGAGATCGGGAAATCCGATGAGGAGGTCGTGACGCCAACGGCCACATCGCCAAAACGGTCGTAGACGATCCCTCCCAGCCCATCGAAGTCGGAGCCGCCGAGATAGGTGGCGGCAAGGAGCTGGCCGGCATCAAGGTTCATACGGGCGATGAAAACGTTGAACGATTGGTCGCTGCCGCCGCCGCCGTTTGGCGCATTGCTCTGATAGGCTCCCCCGGTTACCGGGAGCGTGGTGCTTCGCGTGGACCCTGCAAAGACGATCGAGCTTCCGTTGCGCTCCACGATCAGACCCTGACGGCGGTCCAGGCGCCGGAATCCATCGATCGCTGCAAACAGGGACTGCGGCGTAAAGCCGTTGAAACCAAGGCCAAGACGTCCGTTGCCCCCATTATCGCCGAAATAGGTGCTGTACTCAAGCTGCGCGGTCGCCGGGTTGATCCGTGCGATATATAGATCGTAGACCGATGCGCTGAGTCCGGGGTCGGGGCTGCTCTTGTAGGCGCCTGTGGTCGTGGGCAGATTGGTGGAGTTGGTGCTGCCGAGGATATAGATCCTGTTGCTTGCATCGACGGCGATCTTGGATGCAAATTCATTCCTGGTGCCGCCGTACAGCGTGCTGAACTGGAGCGTGCGACCGTTGGCGCTGAGCACCGAGACAAAGGTTTCAAACCCGCGCAGCGCGTCGGCTGAGCCGAATCGCTGCGTGGTTGTCGGAAACACAAGGCTATCACCTCTGGAGCCGCAGACCGCGCCATAGGTCATGCCGGTAATGCAGATGTTGTCGTTGGCGTCGAGCGCGATATCGCTGATATAATCGTTATCGCTGCCACCGAGATAGGTTCCCCAGACAAGCCTGCCGCTTGCGTTCAGGCGGGCCAGATAGCCATCGAAATTGCGAAAGGCGGCGGGATTGCAGGCGCTGTTCTGCCTGTTCTGCGACATGGCCCGCTGATAGCTGTTCGCGGTTGTCGGAAGCGTATCAATGTTGGTCGTCATCGCCACAATCGCCTCGCCGTTGCGGGTTACCTCCACATCCTCACCGATCGACTCGTAGAGCAGGGTGTTCTTGTCGGAACTATACGCCCCTTCATATGCCTGGCCGATGAAGGTCGAGTAGATAAGCCGCGACCCATCCGGGCTGATCTTGCTGATGAAGACCACATTCTCGGTGTAGGTCTCCGGCTGCGGTATCGTCGGAAAGTCGAACGCACGGGTAAGCCCCACGGCATAGGCAAATCCGGTGGAGTCTACCGCCATATTGGTGACGATATCATAGCCGCCGCCGCCGAAGTAGGTGGAATATTCCACCGAAAGGCAGGGGTCCACCACCACCGGATACCGCGGATCATAGCTCCCAAGCGAAAATCCGTAGATATTGCCGCCGAGCAGGCGGTAGGCGCCCTTGACCTGCACCTGCTTGCCGCCGATCTCCTGGTAGCAATAGGGGGGGGCTTCGCGAACCGCGCCGAATGCCGTGGTTACCTCCATTTCGCCCGACCTGTTCAGGCGTAGCTTCTTGGCCCCATGATAGCGAAGACGGATCTGGCGGTGATCGGCGCCGGGCGCAACGATGAAATCGTACTTCATGCCTCCATCATGGCCATAATACATCGCGTCGATGCCATCGTACAGTTGCCGATAATGAACGCGCATAAAACCACGCGCCCCGGAACGCCAGGTGGATGGATCTGCGCTGAGATAGTAGTTCGAGAGTGAGCCGGTGGCCGAATCGCCTTCCACGGTAACATCTGCACGTGCTCCGAGAAACTCGGTGCGAAGGAGATGGCGGTCCAGATGCGATCCGGCTTCCCCGCCGTTATGCGATGTAACCAGATAGCTATAGCTTACCTGATGTGCCTCGAATCGGACATTGGTGCTTCCGGCGATCCCCTGCATGCGGACGCCGTCCGGCCATTGGCCGATGTTTTCAGTGAAGAGTATGGGACGCGCGGCCACGGAAGGATGAACGCTCCGTACGCCATCGGCGGTTGCCGTTGCCCCAAATGGTTGTGCATGCAGAAGCGGCGCGCATGCAAACGATGCCATCATAAGCAGCACGGCGATGATGGTGGTGCCTGTACCTGGTTTACGGGTGATCATGCAATGGAACTGTTCATAAGGTCGGGTTGAAAAGCACATCGGCGGGCACCTCTGCACACAAAAGCGGGCACAGCCCGGAGTATGGAACGTCCGAACTGCAACGATTCCTGTGCCGAAGGATCATAGTGCTGCAATGCAAATCTGGAAAAGAAGACCCAGCGGCCATCCGCCGCTGATTTAGGCTCTTCGGCTAGACGAATGGAAGTACACACCAGAAGGGGGAAGGTTACAGAACATTCTGCTTTGCCGCGATGCCGGATGGATGGAGAGATCATGGCAGGACTGGCTGGATTTCTCTTCCGTACGCCGTTATCTGCGCTTTGCTCTGCATGAGCGATGGCCAGCAAAGGATGTGACGGATTGTACCGGGCAATGAGCGGCCGGGTCCAAGGGAGGTTCGGTTTGGTGCCGGGAAGGCTAGGGCCTGTCCGCTGAGCCTCCGATAACAGCCGCGGTATGGCTCATGGCATAACGCTCGATGAACTCCTTGACGATGGGGTCGGTGGAACTCCGAAGCTGGCTGGGCGTTCCCTGGAAATGGATTGATCCATTCTCCAGCATCACAACCGTGTGAGCGGTTTTGTACACCGAGAAGATATCATGGGTGATAACGATCGAGGTAACATCGAGCTTCCGTGTGAGGTCGGCGACCAGATTGTCGATCTGTTCGGAGGTGACAGGGTCAAGGCCGGTGGTGGGTTCGTCGTAGAAGATATACCTCGGCGTGCCGACAAGGGCACGGGCAACACCAACACGTTTGCGCATGCCGCCGGAAAGCTCGGCCGGTTTCTTGCGTGCCAGTATGTCATAGGCATGCTGGAACTCCTCTGCGCTTATCGTCCTGGGATCGGGCAGAAGCCCCACGTTTACAAGGTTGGATCGGGTCTCCCGATCCAGTATCTCCAGGTTCCGTTCTCCATGTTCACGAAGCCCAAGCACCAGATTCTCGGCCACGGTCATCGAGTCGAAAAGAGCGGCGCCCTGAAAGACAAAGCCGATTCTGCGCCGGGTTTCGTAGAGTTCCTTCTCCGACATCTGGTCGATCCGCATCCCGTCGATGGTGATCGTCCCTTCATCTGGCTCCAGCAATCCCACGATCAGTTTCAATAAAACGCTCTTGCCGGTTCCCGAGCGGCCAATGATGACGGTTGTCTCCCGCTCGCGAATCTCCAGCGAGATGCCCTGTAGCACCCGCTTCGGCCCGAATGACTTATGGACGTTGTCGATAACGATCATGATAAGAAGAGGTTGGTCGCTGGCTCAGAAGATATAGCCGAAGATTGCATCAAGGACGAGGATGGCAGCCGAGGAGAGGGTGAACGAACGAACCGTGGAGTTGCCAACGCCCTCGGCGCCGCCGGTTGTACGAAAGCCGATATAGCAGCCGATAAGCGCGGTGACGCCGCCGAAGGTCATCGACTTGAACATGCCGATAAGGATCTCATTGATCGAGAAGAATCGCCGGATCGACTCGAAATAATCGTCGGGATGAAAATTGAATTTGAAGATCACCAGCACAAACGCCCCCAGGATGGCCACCAGATTGGAGAAGATGATAAGCACCGGCATCATGGTCATGGCCGCCAGCACCCGTGGCATCGCCAGATAGCGGTCGGGATGGATCGCCATCATCTCCAGCGCGTCGATCTGTTCGGAAACCCGCATGGTGCCGATCTGGGCCGCGATTGAGCCTCCTACACGACCGGCTATCACCAGTGCGGTCAGCACCGGCGACAGCTCGGTGAAGACCACGGTGGCGATCGAGCCGCCGACAAACGGGCGCGCGAGCGCCAGAAGATTGAATTTTGCGAAGAGGTTTGTGGCTTGCAGGGCCGCGATGGCACCGGTGAACGAGCCGACCAGAAGCACCAGGGGGAGGGAACTGACGCCGATTGCGGCCATCTGCTCCAGAACCAGCGAGCGCGAGCGCAGAGCCGATGGAATAAAGCGCAGAATGCTTCGCACCAGGAGCGCTATCCGGCCAAACTCGGCAAAAAATCCCAGAACGTTCCGTCCGATTGCGGCGAAAAACCCTCCGATCATTCCATTCTCCCAGGGCTGGACGCGTTACGGGCGCCAGGGGCGCCCGCGTGAGATGCCGCAATGGAGATGAGGGGGAGCTTCGGCTCGTTCCTGCTCGAAATCACTTCGCCTCCTCGGGGATCGCTATAACATAGGGGTTCCCGGCAGGGGGCTTCGGCAGGGTGCGCTTCAGAATCCAGGGGTTGCTGACCTTCACCGCCTTGTAGGTTGAGCCTTGCGATTCCGCCCAGCGCGCCAAGTTCGGGATCTCCTCGCTGACGGTTACATTTCTGGTTCGTGGAAGACGGTAATGGTCAACCTCGCGGAGATAATAGCCGTATTGCTCCGGGTGTTCCATGATCTCCTTGAGCGCTACGATTCGGAAGAGATAGCGGGAGGTCTCCTCGTTCATATAGAGGTCGAAATAGCTTCTGCCGTTCTGGAAGTTCAGGTCGTCGGCTGTGGCCCCTTCACCCATATTATAGGCCGCTGCTGCCAGCGCCCAGCTTCCGAACCGGTTCTTGTTGTCGCGCAGATACCGCACGGCCGCCCTGGTCGATTTCTCCGGGTGCCGCCGTTCGTCCACAAAGTCATCCACACGAAGCCCATAACGCCGTCCGGTCTCCGGTATAAATTGCCATAGCCCGACAGCTCCCTTGCCCGATTGCGATTGGTAGAGCGCACTCTCGGCCACCGAGAGATATTTCAGGTCGGTTGGCACTCCCTCTTCCCTGAGGATACGCTCATAGAGCGGGAAGAACTCGCCCGAACGTTTCAGGTAGAGCATAACCTGGCCGTCCCATTGCAGGTTCAGCAGAAACTCCCGATCCATCCGCTTGCGGATCTCCGGGTCGTCCAGCGGAAGCGCCTCACCGCAGAAATCGAGCTGTTCCGGCAGTTTCAATGCCGATATGTTTGGCCGATACTCGCGCGATGGCGCAGGATCGGGAAGGGGAGGCGCCGGGGCAAGGGTCGCCACAAAGACGATGCCGCAGACGACTCCGGCGGTCAGCGCAATGCGCTGGTCGTTCAACCATGAGAAACTGAGTTGCGAGAGCTTCATAAGATTTTTTCCTAACCTGGGCGGGAAAATACATCAATTCATAACAAGGCCGGTGCCAGCATACATCTAGGAACGTCTTTATCCCCGCTTGTGTTGTGTGAGCGGTCCCATACGATGGCGTTTCCAGGATGTTTGGCGTCATTGCAGTTGGCGATGGGGATGGCGCACGGGGCGCGGGGTGCCTTGAGCCGTACGGATTGAATTCAGGAGAAATCGTGGAAGACAGCGGTTGTTGCGATGTGGATTCCATAGTGGTCGGCGGCGGCCTTGGCGGGCTTGCCACGGGCGCGTTGCTTGCGCATGAAGGGGGGGAGGTGATGCTGCTGGAAGCGCATAGCGTGGTGGGAGGCTGTGCCGGTTTTTTCGATCGTTACGATCGCCTGGCGGATGGCTCGCGACGGCGGTTCCGCTTCGATGTGGGGGCCACCACTCTCTCCGGCCTTGGTCCCGGTAAACCGCTCGATCTGCTCTTCGAGAAGATCGGCCTCTGCCCCAGGATTGCACGGGTGGAGCCTGGTATGGCCTGCCATCTTCGCGATGGGAGCCTGCTTGTCCGCTATGCTGACCCCGATCGGTGGATCGCCGAGTGCGAGCGTGTCTTCGGACGGCAGGGACAGCGTCCCTTCTGGGAGCAGATTGTCCGCACCAACGGCCGGGCGTGGGGGCTGTCGCAGGTGAACCAGACGTTTCCGCCGAAGAATCTTGATGACCTTGCTGGTATGGTGCGTCTGGAAAACATCAGGAACATCCCGCTTCTGCGCTATACCTGGACTTCTGTTCTCGATGTGATGCGCCGGTACGGCCTCGATCGCAACGAGGTCTTTTGCGGCTTCATTGATGAACTATTGATGATAACGGCGCAGAATCACGCCGATGATACCCCCTTTCTTATCGGCGCGATGGGGCTTGCCTATCCGGCCGATACCTGGTATCCGTTCGGGGGGATGTATGCGCTGGCCGAACTGCTGCGCGATGAGATGATACGCCATGGCGCTCAGGTACGGCTTAAACGAAAGGTCACGGCGATCAGTCGGCAGGGGGGACGGTGGTGGCTGGAGACCTCGCGTGGGGAGCGGTATAGTTGCCGACGGCTTATCGCCAATGTCACGATCTATGATCTGGCAAGGCTGGTACAGGGCGAGCCGGGACGCGTGTTCCATGCGATGGCCGGGCGAGCCGGAACGTCGTGGGGGGCATTTACCCTCTACTGTGCCGTTCGCGATACGTTCGATGATTACGGGACGCTCTATCATCAGGTCCATAGCGGAGCGCTCCCAGGTGCCGGTGCCAACGCGGTGTTTGTGTCGCTTTCCAGACGGGATGACCTGCTGCGCGCTCCAGCGGGATGGCGCACCGTGGTTGCCAGCACCCATATCGCCGAGCCATGGGAGTGGGATCTGTTGTCTCAGAAGGAGTACGAGCGCAGCAAGAGCGAGCTTGCCGAGGCGATCCTTCAGGCGATCGGCGATGTTCTGCCAGGGTTCCAGGCGGCGGAGAAGACGTTCCTTCTTGCCGGAACACCACGCACCTTTCAGCACTATACCAACCGGCTTCATGGCATGGTGGGAGGTGTGCCCCATTCGGTGAGGCGGAACATCCTTGGCGCACCGAAATTTCGCACGCCCCTTCCCGATCTCTATCTGGTCGGTGATACGGTTTACCCCGGCCAGGGAGCACCGGGGGTGATACTTGGTGCCCTGAATCTGATGGCGGAGCTAGGATGGTAGCCGATTGTAGTATTGATGTTTTATTGTATATTGTCGGCGATTTGTGTGTTCCAACAAGGTGGAACCTGCCTCTGCTTTGCCTTAAGACCGCTTGATCGGAATTTGTGTGTATGTAGGCCGTATGTAGATCGCCACTATCTCATACCGGTTACCTTGCGTTCGCTTGGTTGAAGAGCGATGATTACGGGAATTAAACTGCCAGGCGAGCATATAAACGTGGTATGCCGTTTGCCAGAAAAGGAAGGGGTACACAAAGATGTACCCTGCTCATATCCGCTTATATCATATGTTGAAGCACCCCTCCACACGCATATGCTCCCAATAGGGTGCTGATTATAAGGATGATGTGCACATGCTGCCCGCTCGTATTATGCTGCTGTCCGTTGTACCGATTATGCCATTGCGAATCGAGTGCGGTATGATATGGGAGAGTCCGGTTTTTTGTTGCCTGTCTGGTACTGAGTTGTGCTCCTGCCGAGTAATGGGGGGCGTTTGAGGGGGACCACCCTGTTTCTCTGCTCATTGAAGTATGGCTGATAGTAGCTATTGGGATGCTGTGAGAGAATGGTCTGTAAGGTTATACGGGGTTTCTCTCCACAAGGCTGTTCCCCCCTTTGATGCTAATCAGGTTGTTCTCCAGGTGTGATTGTATGCTCTGGGCCGGGCGCGTGCAGGGTACACAAAAATGTACTCCCTTTTTTTTGGTGTTGATGATAGCTTTTCCTGATCGTTATTCTCCTGGACGTGGTAAAATTTTTTAATCGCCATGAGAGTCGTTTAGTCGAGAACTGTCCATTTAACAGGGTGCATTCCTATGAAGATTTTTATGGTCTTGTTTGTGATGGTAGTCTGGGCATTTCCAATGAGTGGACAGACTAAAATACCGTTGTCATCGTTGCCACCGTTTACGGAGCCTGATGCGTGGGAACTGGTACAGGATACTCTGTATGTTCTTCGGAAGCATGCCACGCATACCGTGCCCCGTCATATGGCATGTGCGTCCTATACGTACAGCATGCGCTACGATTCATTGTGTGAAGTTGAGTATCTGTTGACCGAGTGGAAGCGTAATGGTATTCCTGTGCGTATGCCTACTTGGGAAAATGGCAGGGTGGTAAATGCTCCGGCAAACTACATTGCCTTTAATAGTCAGACGGATACGTTTACGTGCCGTGTGGGGGATACACTTTCGTTTTTCCGGTGGTTCAGTTGGCAATCACTGCAACCCAGTGGTAGTGGATATGCTGCGCTTGATACGCTGGACTTTGCAATGGAGCTGGTTGGTTATGATGACTCTAGTCGGGTGGCTCTCATTGATAGCATGGGAGCGCTTCCGCGCACGACGCCGGGTCGTCCGTCGTTCTATGGATCATATCCATTGATGGGACTGGTTTCGTACATCGTTCCTTCTCATTTGGATGGCGTTCGGGCATTTATGCGAATGCGGCTGTATCATCGCGGTAGCGGTGAGTATTGGTTTACACGGCAGGATGGGCATACGGTACATATCTCTGGCCTCATGAACGAGCCGTGGTATCAGGGGCATATTGCATATTATAGCCCGAATGGTTTTCGTAGAGAGGTGCGGGAGCGTGCTACTGATCGAAGTGCGACAGAACGTTTGCAAGTTCTTGGTGACGGCATTGGGTCTCCTTATGTGAAGATCCGTTTTGAGGGGGCGCCGCTTGGGCTGACTACCACAATCCTTATAACGGATATCAATGGGAATAATCAGTTTTATCCGATGCTCGGCGCGCCGGATATAGAAGGGAGGGTCGAATTCCCCTATAAATTTGGACAGAGTGGTTCTTATCTGATCGCACTTATTCATCAAGGACAGTTACAGGAGGTTGTACGGTGGAACGTAACGCAGTAATTCTTGGTGTCGGTCTCATGCTGTTCATGTTGCTGACAGTTAGCGAGGTGCATGCCCGTGGCCTTCGCGCACCAGCCTACCGTGGGCCGAATGGTAACATTGGGGCATGGTTGGGTAGCGGGCCGTTGTTCGGATGGGATATGCCATATGGCAATGATTTCCCTTGGGGAAATGATGATGATCCCCTCCCCGGCGGTGGTGGTAGTGGTGGCAGTGGCAGTGGTGGTCAGGGCTGGATGGGGCGAGATTGGAAGAAGGATGATAATGGTGGTGGTGGGTGGAATGGTGGCCCATTCGCAAAGGGGTGTCTGAAGGAGACAATCAAGCAGGATTGGAGTATGACCGTGTTTGAGTCCAGTTGCTTCTGTTCGGTTGCTGTCATGGGCGGACTACAGCAAGGTACGTATGCCGAGGGTGTGTGTGTTGGCGGATCTCCAGTCAATAGGGATTGTGAGGTGCCGGGTGATTGTTGTGTTGGTAAGGTTCCGGCTGCGGAGGTATAAGTGTGCATTGGTTTGTGTTGTCGTCTGGAGGGTAGAGCAATGCAGGACTGCAACTTGAGCGCCAGCCGACGCCGGGCAAATGAAGGGGAAATCTCTCAGCAGGGGTTTCCCGTTTGCCATTGTTCTATCGTGGTACGGATAATAGTATTTCAATAGGGTTATTTATTATGTATGGCTATTACGCAATGATGTTGGCATTTGTCACGAGTGTGGCGCTCAGTGCAACGGCCGCTGCCCAGGTTCCTGGGCAATCCGAGCCAGGTTATGTCGTGATTCAGGATAGTATAAAATTCTCGCTGCTTCAACTGAGCGGGGATACTCTTCCGGCATCGGCATTTGCGCCTTCCTATGAGTATGTGATGGCATATGAGCCAACCAGCCGCACGAATTTTACATTTACCGAGTGTAAAAAGAACGGGGAACTGTTGAAATTGCTCTCATGGAATTATAATAAAGTGGTGCATGCACCGGCCGAGCTTATGTCGTTCAACAGCCGGACGGTCAATTTCCTCGTCCGTGCCGGAGATGTCATAAGCTTCTACCGTGATATGGACTGGTACAGCCCAGCAAACAATCGTCAGGATACCAATAACTACTATGCTCTGGATACGCTGGAGATGATAACATATCTGGTGCATGCGGATGATGGTCGCCCATTGGTGCAGCTCGACAGTCTTGGCATTCTGCCATGTACGGTGCCGGGCGTACCAACTATCTACGGGTCACGCCCGATCATGGCACAGGTCTCCTATGTGGTCCCTTCCGCTCTCGATGGTGATTCGGTGCTGGTCGGCATCACCGTACGAGCAAAGGGAAGCGGTCCTTACCACTTCATGCGGCGTGATGGTGTCACCATCGGGCTATCAGAGCAGATAAAGGATGCACAGGTTCAGCAGTATCTGGCCACCATTGGTCTGATGTATGCCAAGCGAAGCATCGATGAGCTGATGCAAGCCTCTGGTGAGGAAGGGATCATGCTGAATGTTACCAGCATTCCGGGATCGCCGAGGGATCTTCGGATTACCTTCAACGGTCCGCGAGGCAGAGGGCAGACAACAGTTGCTATCTATAATGAATCAGGTGAGGCGGTGTTCTATCCGTATAACTCCCGTACCGATGAAGCACAGT
Organism: uncultured Alphaproteobacteria bacterium; assembly: GCA_964455525.1. Taxonomy (GTDB): domain Bacteria; phylum Bacteroidota; class Ignavibacteria; order OLB7; family OLB7; genus JAFDZV01. The sequence goes on along the minus strand of CAYVWR010000013.1, from coordinate 90,026 downwards.
CGGAGACCACCTACCGAGCGCCATCCAGCGGAGCGTACTTCGTAGCATTGGTACATAATGGGCGAATTGTCAAGACGAACAAGATTATTGCAAAATAATGGAGATATCCGGTGAAATCTATATTCAAGATTGTGTTGCTTGGGATATTCCTGTCAGTCCTTCTCCATACACAGGCCGATGCGCGTGGTGAGATCCCGCCACCTCCACCATTTATGGGAGGGAATGTCGGAGATTGGCTTGGCTCGGGACCTATATTCGGATTCGAGGGAGGTCTTGGCAACCCATGGACGGGTGGTGGCTTCGGTTCAGGTGGTGGCGGGGGCAGTCCTCCCCCCGGCGGCGGCTCGAATGGTGGCTGGGGGGGAGCATGGTGGGAGGGGGATGGCCCGTTGGGCGGCGGTGGCTGGGGAGGCTGGGGGGGATGGGGCAGTGGGATAGGGTCGGGTGCTGGTGGAAGGGGAATTGATACGGACACCAGCAAGAAGGGGCATATCTGGCCGGACGATATTCCGTCTGGTTTCAAGCCCTGTTTCCGTGAGACATGGACCGGGCCAACGGTGTCATGGTGCGCATGTTTCGGTGATATGTGGGGCATACCCCCCGGAGGTAGAGTCTCTGGCCAATGTAATATGATTTATCAGGCAGGTCAGGATCGTAGCATGGGATGTGAGTTTGTTGGAGTGAAATGTTTTGGATTGCGGCCATAAAGCTTCCTGGTTGAGTACCGGAGGTTGTATGGTCCTCGGTTCTATGCCGTACTGCTACCGGGCGAGCAATGTGAAAATAGTGCTGCTGAACATGCCCGGGATATCGCAGCGAGGGGCTCCGTCGTCGGAAGCCCCTCGCTGATGTATAGGCTCTGCGGTCATATGCCGTATAGTTCCGGCATCGCAATGATCTTCCGCTACCTCGGCTCTCCTGGCTCTGCCCTGTATCGTCTTTCCCGCGTCATACTCCCACCATCTATTCTGTCATCCATTTGCATTCCCCGCCCGTCTTCCTCATCTTCGGACGATATGGACGGGTAATGCGATCTATCGTGCAGCCTGGCGAATTGGTGAGGCCGGTGCATATCATCGGCCCGGCAGGCTTCGGACAGCGTTGTTCGGACAGTACCACAATCAGGTTCTAAGAACTACGGATTGACTATGATGACGTTTGTGACTCGCTCGCTTTCTTTTGGACTCCTTCTGCTTACAGGCGTCACGGCCATGGCCCAGCAACCGTGGGAGCCGGATTTTATCATCGGTGTTGGCGGTGGGCTTTCGGCATATGACAATGGCGCCTTCTCCCGTCGGTTGAAATCCTATACACCCGTTCGTGGGAGCGGGGAGAACTTTCTCTATCAGACAGAGGACTTCCCAACCACCGGCTGGACCGTCGGAGGCAACCTGGGAACCTTCCTGGGAAGCAACCTGTTCCTTGGCATCAGCGGCCAGCAGGTTTTTTATCGCACGATCTACTCCATCAACGGTCCTGGGAATCCTCGCGATGAGTATACCCTTACCGGACGAGGCGGTGGGCTTGATATCGGCTGGACCGCCTACCGGGGATGGCAGACGATCGTCATGCCCTATCTTCATGGTGGGTATTATGGCTACTCGCTCGACTACAGCAACAACCAGAGCGAAGCCGTCCCGTTCTTCCAGGGGGTGCCGGTTGCTGCGGGAAGTTCTGCTACCTATACCGGGTATGCGCCAAGGATGGCGCTGGGAATCGAGCTGGTGCACCTGCTGGCAGAGGGGGATGGCGCAATTCTACCGAGCATTACCGCCCGGCTCGACTGGGGCATGATGCTCTCCCGGCCGCAGTGGAATGAGCCTGATGGCAGCCTGGTGGATAATGGCGGGCTGACCCCGGCGTATAACGGCGTATCGCTTTCGGTTGCGATCGGAGGAGCGTTCGGCAGGTAATCGCCGGACCCGTGTGAAAGCAAAGGATAAGCACGGTCTCACACCACGATCTTCCCTCGTTCGTCGTTGTGTTGGCAGCGGCGTTTTCAACTATGATTCCGATCATGTGTCAACTTCTCTCCGTTCTTCTGGTTGTTGTTCTGGTCTCGCTTCCGGCGTTCGGACAGAAGGGACGGCAGGGGCTTGGAGATTTCTACAGTTTTGGCGACAACTACTTTCTGGAGGTGACCACGCATCCCGGCATAGTGCCGACAAAAGGGCGTGCCGTGGTCGGCTTCCGGCTGACGTATGATCTGCTGAGCTTTCGGAGGGCATCACAGCCCTATCGTCGTGAAGGCATGTATGTTGCCACGCCAACGCTGTATATGGAGGCGATAGGTTCCGATGGCGTGATTGTCGATCGCGCCACCTGGCGCGATACGGCCAGAGTGGGGGATTACGAGAAGACGAACTCCAAAAAGGATTTTCTCTGCGGGTCGGTGGAGCTTGCGCTGCGTCCGGGACTATATACCTTGAAGTATACCTTCGACAACGGCGTCCCCGGCAGCGGGTTCACCCAGTCGACGGGGGCGTTCAAGATGGACGACTTTTACTCCCCATCACCGGCGATCGGTGTGCCGGTATTTCTGAAGCGGGTGATCGGCGATACCCTGGTGACAGCATCGGTTGACGGTGCCGCTCTCTTCGGTGAGCCTCTCCGGCTGTATGTGCCGCTCAGCAGCGAAGAGGATGGCCGGTCGCTGTACTTCGAGCTACAGTCGGCCGCCAAGGAAAAAGGAGGGGGGACCTTGCGCACCGGTTACGGCAGGTTGCTGGGACGCGCCACGCTCGGTACGGCAGTTGCCTCCGGCAACGATCTCATCTTCAAGATGCGCCGTGCGATCGGTGACAGCAGCGTTCCGGTGCGCTCGCAGGGTGCCCTGCTGGAGTCCTCCACGGAGGATCTGCCGGTGGGTGATTATCTCCTGCTGCTGACATATGAAGCCGGCAACAACAGCGTTACCGATAGCATTCGTTTCAAGCTTCGGTGGGTTGATATGCCGCTTTCGCTTACCAGGCCGGAGTATGCCATTCGCGCACTCTATCCGATTGCCAGCGATGAGACGATTGACCGTATGCTCTCGCAGGCACGCGAGCAGCAGCGTCCGGCGCTCATCAGGTTCTGGGAGGAGCGCGATCCAACGCCGGGAACGGCGTTCAACGAGGCGATGAATGAATATTACAAGCGGGTCGATTACTCCTTTTTCAACTTCAAGACGATAGGCCAGAGCGACGGAGCCTTTACCGATCGCGGCAAGATCTATATCCTCTACGGGCCTCCAAGCGAGGTCGTCAGGGCGCTGCAACCGGAGGGTCCGCCACGAGAGGTATGGGTGTATAACAACCGGGTTGGCCGGAAGTTCATTTTTGTCGATGAATCGCGCGATGGCGCCTATCGGCTGGTGGAGTATAACGATCTGTGACGAGTTCGACACCGATTTGCGGGTGGCGCTTTATTACACGATGTTTGCACTTGGTAATGGTCAGCCACCGGTAACGGAGGCTGACCTCTGGCGTATCATATACCGGCAAGATGGCCGGCTGATCCTTCCGGGGGTGTGTGGCCTGTTGCGGACGGTATGCCTGTGGTCGTGCGAGTGGTCTCGTGCGATGGGTGGCGGACCGTGGGGTCACGGCTTCCGATCGACGCTAGCCGAATAATGCTAGTTTCTCTTCGATCATTACTTCCTACGCTTGGGCTTTCCTCATCATGAGCAGCTTTGGACCAAATTCCGCCTACATCAACGATCTTTATTTTGATTATCTGAAGAACCCCGGCGCCTTCAACGAGACCTGGCGCGAGTTCTTCTCTAACTACAACCCCAACAATCCTGAGGATCTGCCGGATGATGTAGGCGTGCAGACCTCGCAGGGTTCGGTCATCAATGGTGGAAACGGCCATATTCCCGCCGAGCATCAGCCGATGCAGGCCCAGGAATTCCCGGCCCGTTTCCCGAAGCCAGGAGCTAATGGTGGTGCTCCCGTCTCAGTTCCTGCCGGCAACGGCAAGGGAGTTCCGGCCGTAAGCGCCCCGGCTCCCCCACCTCCATCCCCGGTGGCGGCACCGCAGGCGGAGGTACGATCTGCTCCTGCGGCTCCCGTTGCTGCGAAACCTGCACCGAAGCTTCCCGATGGCGCCCGCCAGATCGTCGGCGTGGGTTCGCGCATCGTTCAGAATATGCAGACGAGCCTTCAGGTGCCGACCGCGACGTCGTTCCGTGAGATTCCGGTGAAGCTGCTGGAGGAGAACCGTACGCTGATCAACGGATTCCTGAAGGCGAGCGATCAGGGGAAGCTCAGCTTTACCCATATCATCGGCTGGGCTATCGTCAAGGCTATCAAGCAGTATCGTTCCCTCAACAATGCCTTCCAGGAGATCGAGGGGAAGCCATATCTGCTGGAGCGTAACGATGTGAACCTGGGGCTGGCCATCGATCTGGAACGTCCTGATGGCACTCGCTCGCTTGTGGTGCCAAGCATCAAGAAGGCCGGCCAGATGAACTTCCAGGAGTTCTTCGCCGCCTATGAGCTTATCGTGCGCAAGGCGCGCAAGGGAGAGCTTGGCCCGGATGACTTCTCCGGGACCACGATAACCCTTACCAATCCCGGCACTATCGGCACGGTGGCATCGGTGCCCCGCCTGATGATGGGGCAGGGGACAATCGTTGCCACCGGCGGCATCAACTATCCGGCCGCCTACCAGGCGATGGATGTGGAGGCGCTGAGCGAGCTTGGCATAAGCAAGGTGATGCAGATCACCTCCACCTACGACCACCGGATCATTCAGGGGGCCGAGTCGGGCATGTTCCTGGCGCGGTTGCACGAGCTTCTTCTCGGCGCCGAGGGTTTTTATGATGAGATCTACCGTGATCTCCGTGTGCCGTATCGCCCGCTCTCCTGGGCGCGCGATCGCAATCCCGGCCTGTTCCACTCCAACAGCGCTGAGGTCATCGAGAAGCAACAGCGTATTCTCCATATGATCTCCAGCTTCCGGGCACGGGGCCATATGCAGGCCCATCTGAACCCTCTCGGCGATGATATCGCCTATCAGGCCGATCTCGATCCGGCCAGCTATGGCCTTACCATCTGGGATTTCGACCGTACGTTTATGACCGGCGGCCTGGCCGGTATGGAACGTGCCAACCTTCGGACGATCCTTTCGATCGTCCGCGATACCTATACACAGCGTATCGGCGTGGAGTTCACCCATATCCAGGATCTTGACCAGCGGATCTGGCTTCAGGATCATATGGAGACCAGCCGTAACTCGGCAGAGCTTACCAAGGAACAGAAGCGCCGCGTGCTCCGCAAGCTGAGCGAGGCCGAAGGTTTTGAGAAGTTCCTTCAGACCAAGTACACCGGCCATAAGCGCTTTTCGCTCGAAGGAGCCGAGACCGTGATCCCGATGCTCGACGAGCTGGTGGAGAAGGCTGGGTCCATCGGTGTGCGCGAGATTATGATAGGGATGGCCCATCGCGGACGTTTGAACGTGCTGGCCACGGTGATTGGTAAGAACCCCGGCAAGATCTTCTCCGAGTTCGAGGATAATCTCGATCCGAACTCCGTGCATGGCTCCGGTGATGTGAAATATCATCTTGGCGAGCGTGGCAAAATCACCACCTCCAGTGGCAATGTCGTCAGCATCCGCCTGACGCCAAACCCAAGCCATCTGGAAGCGGTGAACCCGGTTGTCGAGGGGATGGTGCGGGCCTCGCAGGATCGTATCGGCGAGTCAGGTTTCGATCAGGTGCTGCCGCTGCTCATTCACGGCGACGCCGCGTTTGCAGGACAGGGAGTGGTTGCCGAGACCTTGAACATGAGCCAGCTTGAAGGCTATCATACCGGTGGGACGGTTCATCTGGTGATCAACAACCAGATCGGCTTTACGGCCGGGCCACGCTCCACCCGCTCCACGCCTTATGCTACCGATATAGCCAAGATGGTGAGTGCCCCGATCTTTCATGTGAACGGCGATGATCCGGAGGCTGCCGTCTATGTGATGACCCTGGCATTCGAGTATCGCCAGAAGTTCAAACGTGATGTGGTGATCGACCTGTTCTGTTATCGCCGCTATGGTCATAACGAGACCGATGAGCCGAGCTATACCCAGCCGACGCTCTACGGCAAGATCAAGGCACATCCCTCCACACGTCTGGTGTATACCGAGCGTCTGCTCCGTAATGGCACGCTGACGCAGAAGGAGGCCGATGCGTTCGAGGAGGATTTCAAGTCGAAGCTGGAGGAAATGCTTGCCGCAACCAAGGCGCTTCCGCCATCGCAGTTGAGGGGCGACCCTCTTGCCGAACAGAGGATCAACCCTGCTGATATCTGGAGCAATCCGACAACCGGGGCGCCACAGTTTATGCTGGATCATATCATCCAGGTGCTTTCCACGGTACCGCCGGATGTTCATGCCCATCCCAAACTTGTCTCCATGCTCCAGAAACGTCCGATGCTTGCCCAGGAAGGGAAGATCGACTGGGCATTCGCCGAGGCTCTGGCCTTTGGATCGCTTCTGCTGGATGGGCATCCGGTGCGCCTCAGCGGCCAGGATTCCGGGCGTGGCACCTTCTCGCAGCGCCATGCCGTGCTGCACGATCAGAACAATGGCAATTGTTACCTTCCGCTGAATCATCTCTCGGAGACACAGGCTCCCTTCAGGGTGTATGATTCGCCGCTGTCGGAGTATGCCGTGCTTGGCTTCGAGTATGGTTATGCCGTGGCCGATCCGGGCACGCTGGTGCTCTGGGAGGCACAGTTTGGCGACTTCGTCAATGGCGCACAGATCATTATCGACCAGTTCCTCTCCTCCGGTGAGGATAAGTGGGGGCAGACAAGCGGTGTAACCCTTCTGCTGCCGCATGGGTTCGAGGGGCAGGGGCCGGAGCATTCCTCGGCTCGTATCGAGCGTTTCCTGACGCTCTGCGCCGAGGATAACATGCGGGTGGTGTATCCAACCACTGCCGCGCAGTACTTCCATCTGCTTCGGAAGCAGGCCAAGCAGGATATCAAGAAGCCCCTTATCATCCTGACGCCCAAGAGTCTCCTTCGTGATCCTCTTGCATTCTCTACGCTGGATGAGCTTGCCAGCTCGTCGTTCAAGCGTGTTATCGGCGAGATCGACCCCATTGATCCTGCCGATGTGCGCCGTGTGGTGCTTTGTAGCGGCAAGGTCTACTACGATCTGCTGAAATCCCGCCGTACCCGCGATCAGAAGGATGTGGCGATCGTTCGTGTGGAAAAGCTCTATCCATTCCCGGCCGCCGAACTGCGTGCGGAGCTTGCCAAGTATCCGCAGGCCAGCGAGGTCGTCTGGGTTCAGGAGGAGCCGAAGAACATGGGGCCGTGGCCCACGCTCTCGCACTGGATCGACAAGGCGCTGATGGGGGGGCAGGAACTTCGCTTCCTTGGCCGTCCCGCCTCCGGAAGCCCCGCTGCCGGAAGCCAGCGCCAGCATATGCGCGAACAGGAGGAGATCATCAACCGTGCTCTCCGTCGCTAACCCTGGTCTCCCTGGCAGGGTCGCATAGGCAATCACTCTGAGAAACGCCCCATTTGGGGCGTTTCCCGTTACCAGGACAGCGATCGGGGAAAGCCGGGGGCGCGTGGGTGGTGCTGTACGGAATAATGGGATCGTATTCGATATCATTCCGGGTTTCTGAAACCAGCGGCGGTTTCTATCGTTGTGTTGCGCACTGTACTCATATAAAAAATGGATGCTATGCTCTTCTTCACTACTGGAATTTTTCTTATCGGTATCCTGGCTATGTTCACATCCCCTTTTCTTCATGCGCAATGGCGGTATACGGAACCGGAGATCCTGGCGATCCTGGAAAAGCGCCTTGATGGGTATCCTCGTGGTACCATCGTGGTGGGAATGATAAATGAGAACGGACGGCAGGTTCTTGGCGCTTCCGCGCCCGGTGGCTCCAATGCCGCGATCGACTATGGGACGGCGGTCTTCGAGATAGGGTCGGTTACCAAGGCGTTTACCGGAACGCTCCTCGCCGATATGGTTGTGCGGGGAGAGGTAGCGCTGGGCGATTCCATTGCTCTCTACCTTCCTCCTGAAGCCAGCGGGGCGAAGGGGAACCTTGGGGGCCGTTCATTGCTCGATCTGGCGACCCATAGCTCCGGTCTGCCGAGCCTGCCGGACGATTTCAATCCGGCCGATCCTGAAAATCCTTATGCCGATTATGCCGAGCAGGACCTCTATAGATTTCTTGCGAGGGTTCCGTTGCGATTGCCGGGGGGGCGGGCCTATGAGTATTCCAACCTGGGGGCGGGGCTGCTTGGAGGCCTGCTGGCACGTCGTGCCGGCATGAGCTACGAAACCCTGCTGCGCGAGCGTATCCTTGGTCCCCTTGGGATGAGCAACACGGCCATCATGCTCGGGGATGGGATGCGGCAGCGCCTGGTTCCCGGCAACAACGCTCTGGGGCTGCCGGAGCAGAACTGGGATATGGGGGTGCTGGCCGGTGCTGGAGGCTTACGTTCCACAGCCGATGATATGCTCCGCTTCCTTGCTGCCGCCACAGGGCTTGCGACCTCGCCGCTGGATTCGGCGCTGCGGGAGGCTCGTGTACCACGCCGGTCGGCCGGAACCCGTACCATGAGCATCGGCCTGGGATGGCATATCCTCGGTAATGGCAGCATCGTCTGGCATAACGGCCAGACAGGCGGCTATCATTCCTTTGTAGGGTTCGATCCCGAGCGTCGTGCCGGCGTTGTGGTGCTTTCGAGCATCGCCATCGATATCGATGATATCGGTATCCATCTGCTCGATTCCGGTAGGCCGTTGCAGCATCCCCCTCGTCCTGATGTCCCGGCCGTTCATGCGCTTGATACTGCCACGCTCGATCGGTATGTGGGACGATACCAGCTTACGCCCGCTTTTGCCATCGAGATCAGCCGGATCGGAGAGCGTCTGTTTGCCCAGGCAACCGATCAGTTCAAGCTCCGGATCATCCCGGTATCCCCAACGGAGTTCATCTTGGTTGATGTGGATGCACGGCTCGGCTTCGGGACGGATGGGGCGGGCGCTGTGAACCATCTGGTGCTGTACCAGGATGGCCATGAGACACGGGGTGAGCGGGTGCGGTAGAACCAGGGAAGCGGTAGATCCTGGCACTGCCAGGCCTTGTGCAAGGATCTGCCGTTGTACCTCCGTTGCCAGTGTGTTGCATGGAGATCAGCCACCCCCGTAATCCCCACCCCTCTCTCCAATCCATTGTGCGCTCGTTCGTCGTCACTTTGTTACGCGTTTTTCCTGCTCTCAATCATACCAGTCGGAGCATTGCGCACCGTATGAACTTCAAGATCGAATCCGAATATGTACCGGCCGGGGATCAGCCGGAAGCTATCCAACAGCTCGTTGAAGGGATCGAGCGGGGTGACCGATTCCAGACGCTTCTGGGCGTGACGGGGTCGGGAAAGACCTTTACGATCTCGCATATGATCGAGCGCCTTCAGCGTCCGACGTTGGTTATCTCGCATAATAAGACGCTTGCGGCGCAGCTCTATGGCGAGTTGAAGAGCTTCTTTCCGCACAATGCGGTGGAGTTCTTTATAAGCTATTATGATTATTATCAGCCCGAGGCATACATCCCCACGACCGATACCTATATCGAGAAGGATTTTAATATCAACGACGAGATCGACCGTCTCCGCCTGAAGGCGACGAGCGCTCTGCTGGACGATCGTCGTGATGTCATTATCGTCGCCTCGGTGTCCTGTATCTATGGCATCGGCTCGCGCGAGGCCTATGGCGGACAGCTTGTGCGGGTGAAGAAGGGGGATCGTATCGAGCGGAATCAGCTTCTGTACAAGCTTGCCGATATCCATTACTCCCGTAATGATGTCGACTTTTTCCGTGGCAATTTTCGTGTGCGTGGCGATGTTGTCGAGGTGGTTCCGGCCTACGAGGAGAATATCGGCATCAGGATCGAGCTGTTCGGCGACGAGGTGGAGCGCATCTCGCAGTTCGACCGTGTTACAGGCCACTCGCTTGGTGAGATGGATTCTACGACGATCTATCCTGCAAAGCACTTTGTCACCACCAAGCTGGAGCTTGCACGTTCCATCAGCGAGATTCGCGATGAGCTGTATGTGCGGCTGAAGGAGTTGCGCGAGGCGGGCAAACTGCTGGAGGCACAGCGCCTGGAACAGCGGACGCTGTTCGATCTGGAGATGATGAAGGAGCTTGGGTACTGCTCCGGTATCGAGAATTATTCGCGTATCCTGGCTGGAAGGGAGCCGGGGGAGGCACCATCGACGCTGGTGGACTATTTCCCGGATGATTTTCTGCTGGTGGTCGATGAAAGCCACGTCACCCTGCCGCAGGTGCGTGGTATGTATAATGGCGACCGGGCGCGCAAGATGACTTTGGTGGAGCACGGCTTCCGTCTTCCATCGGCGCTCGATAATCGTCCGTTGAAATTCGATGAATTTATGCAGCGCATCGGCCAGACCGTGTTTGTCTCGGCGACGCCGTCGGATCTTGAACTGGAGCTTTCCGGCGGTGTTGTGGTTGAACAGATCATCCGTCCAACCGGCCTGCTCGATCCTGTGATCGAGGTGCGGCCGGTGAAAAATCAAATTGATGATCTTATCGCGGAGATCAGGGAGCGTGTCACCAAGGACGAGCGGGAGCGGGTGCTGGTAACAACGCTGACCAAGCGGATGGCAGAGGATCTTACCGATTATCTGACGGAGCTTGGCATTAGAACCCGATATATCCATTCGGAGATTGATGCGCTGGAGCGTGTGGAGATCCTACGCGATCTGCGCCTTGGCTCCTATGATGTGCTGGTGGGGGTGAACCTGCTTCGCGAGGGGCTGGATCTGCCGGAGGTGTCGCTTGTGGCGATCCTGGACGCCGATAAGGAGGGATTTCTTCGGAGCGAGCGTTCGCTGATGCAGACCGCAGGCCGTACCGCCCGCCACGAGCGTGGGCTGGTGATCATGTATGCTGATAAGATGACCGCCTCGATGACCGCCGTTATTGATGAGAGCAGGCGGCGGCGCGAGTTGCAGAGCAACTATAATACCGAGCATGGGATCACTCCCCGCACGGTGAAAAAATCGCGGGAGGCGATTATCGGCTCCACGGCTATCGCCGATGTAAAGGCGAATCGCGATCAGAAGCGCAAGGATGCCGAGCGGCGTGCCGCCTCGGTTGTGGAGGAGCCGGTGCTGAAGTACATGACCGATGCACAGAAAAAGGATCTTATCGATCACCTGCGCGATGAGATGAAACGGGTGGCAAAGGAGTTGCAGTTCGAGCGCGCTGCCGAGCTTCGCGATGAGATAGCACGCCTTGAGGAGTCGATCGCGTAACTGCCGGGCTGCCCCTTGCGGCTGTGCCGGTGTAGTATGCCAGGCAAGGCCCGGCCGGAATCAGCTTCCGGTCGGGCCTCCTTCTGTTGCCGGGCATGGATGCTCTGCTGCTGCCAGCCTCCGCCAGTCACGATGTCTGCCGGGCTGCCATAAAACCCGATGCCATGTGTTCTCTCATCGTCCGTCGTTGAGCGTCCAGCGGGGAATCATGGTAGTAGCGTTCCCCAGGCCGAGCACTGGTGTTCCGTTGAGCAGATAGGATGCATAGGCAACCTCGTTGTGCGTTGGCGCACGCCCCGGAGTCTTGTTATGGCAGGCAGGGTTCGCCAGACCGCCGGTCTTTCCATCCTTCCAGAAGCTCTGCCAGCAGCTGAGCATCCCGTCGCTTCCGGCCTTTGCATCCTGTCCCCAGCGTCCGCTGAAGAGCAGCCACCAGATGGCCCCGAGATCTGCGTCGGCGGTATTGAACCATCCCCCAAGCGAGTACGAGATAACCTTTTGCCCGGTGTAGCCATAGCCCCGGAAGAATAAGAGCGCCGAATCGCCCTGTGCTGCATCAGCGCCTGCCAGACCGTCGAGAATCTTATCCTCGGCATAGATCATCTGCTTGGTGTTCATCACGCGAAGCAGGTTGTAGTAGGTCTCCTCGGCCGAGTGTGTGGGACGGGCCAGGCTCTTGCAGAAATACTGAAGCGACTTTGCCGCGAAGTTGATGCTGACCGGAGCATCATAGGCGAAATACGCACGAGCGCGCACGGCCTCGCGAAGATCGGCATTGAGGTCGGTAAGGCAGGCAGCAACAAAGACAAGGCTACGGCTGAAATCCGCCTGCCGGGTTCGCAGCCATTCCCAGAACTTCGGGGTGACCGTCAGGGAATAAATAAGCCCTCCGCCCGGCCGCATGCTTTTGGTGAGAACGGTTGCGGCAATGGTAAGCGGTCTCTGCTCGGTGCCGCCGCCATAGGTGAGCAGATCGCCATATCCGCGGGCTTTTAATAGCGCTGCCTGATCGGCGAATTCATCTCGCCAGTCCTTTGAATTCCCGAGGATGGTGCCGGTAAGAAGATTGCCGTTGCCCAGCCCATGGGTCATCATGCTGATAAAGCCGGGGGAGTGCGCTCGTGCGCCCTTGCCCGGAATCAGCGCTTCGATCATGTTCACCAGGTTTACATCGGCATCCCTCAATACTGTTACGCGATAGCCGTTGGACTCCAGTGTGGACGCCATTTCGGTCACCTTGAATGCCTCGCCAAGCCTTCTATGTACAGGCTCGCTTGGCGTTACGGTGCGGCGGTTCAGAAATGCGTAGTCGTACCAGGTAACGGTTTCACGATCGCTATCGAATGGTGCTATGAAGAGCGCGGTTTTCTCCGGGGGATCTGCTGCGCCGTTGTGCGGCGATGCCGGATCGAGATGTACCCGGGGATCGCTCGCCAACGGAGAGAGCCTCATCGGCTTTCCACTTCCCAGCGACCAGTCGAACAGCTCGATGTTGACGGTCGGGCCATGGTCGTACTGGATTGCCACACCATTCTCAAATGGGGCGATGCTGGTGATCGCCGGTGCCGCAGAGGCGCTTGCCAGGGCTGTCTTCTGCAAGGAGGAGATGTTCCTGATGGCGTTGGCGTATGCGACGGTGCGGTTGATGGCCTGCGCTGTGGGAAGGTTCTCGGCAAGTGTGGCGGCCGCAAAGACCAGGTGAAGATTGTGCTCAAGCGGCTTCCTGTGCCGTCGCCAGGTGGAGGTGCCTGGGGAGTTGGAGAACGCCATGAACGGGAGTGAGATGGTGGTTTCAGCCGTGTCGATGGTGAATGAGACATCGCGTTTGAAGTCGATGTCGTTGAACTTCAGGGCGATGACATTGTTGGCGCAGGAGTATGTGCCCTTGTATGCGATAGCCTCATCGTCGCGAGCCACATAAAGATCGGCGATGCCGTCCGGCTCGAACAGGAGGACAACATCGACGCCTTCGCCTGGGCGCTGGCCATCGGCGTCCTGGATATGATAGAAGGAGAGAGGCAGGAGTTGCTGTGCCTCGGCCGATCCTTTGTCCGGTGCCGATGGTTGGTTGTCGGGATTGCACCCGCCGAGCAGAAATGCAGTGAGAAATGCCAGCGATATCCTGGCGATTATCGAGGTCGTTATCCTGACCATAGCTACTTCGCTACATGAAAAAAGGACTGGGAGAGAGAGAGGGGCATAAAAGTACGGAACGGTGCGGCGGGAGGATATGGACAGATGGGGCGAGCTTTTACCGATGGGGGAGATGGCAGAAGGCCCGGTCCGGGATAATTTCCGGCCGGGCCTTCGTGATGCAGGGTTGGGGCGATGCCATAGCGGGGCCATGAACCGGGCGCCGATATTACCGCCCGTCGTTGAGCGTCCAGCGTGGGAGGCGGGTCATGCTGCCGTCGCCGAGCACCGGCATGCCCGTCAGGAGATACGAGGCATAGGCGACCTCTGCCTCGGTTGGTGCCCGTCCCGGCGCCTTGTTCTGGCAGGCGGGGCTTGCCAGGCCGCCGGTATTTCCATCCTTCCAGAAGCTCTGCCAGCAGCTTCGCATGCCATCGGCCCCCTCCTGTGCGTTCTGTCCCCAGCGTCCGCTGAACAGCAGCCACCAGATGCTCCCGGGGTCTGCTCCGGTTGTCTTCAGCCATCCGCCCGACTGGTATGAGACCATGTTATTGCCATCGAAGGTATATCCGTTGAAAATATCCTTCAATGTCGTCTGCTGATTTCGGCCGTCGGGGGAGGTAAGGCCACTGAAAAGATTATCCTCGGCATAGATCATCTGTCGTGTAGTGGCAATGCGAATGATGTTGTAATAGCTCTCCTCCGCCGAATGCGACGGACGCGAAAGGCTTCGGCAGAGATACTGGAAGGTTGCTCCCGCCAGCTCCGGCCGGACCGGGATATTGAAGGCGAAATGTGCGCGGGCCTGGACCGCATCCCGCAGGTTCGCGCTGGCGTCGGTAAGGCAGGAGGCGATATACAGAAGGCTGTGATCGAATTTTACCCCTTTCCGGGTGCGGAGCCATTCCCAGAATTTCGGGGTGATCGTCAGATAATAGGAGTAGGTGCCGGGGCGCAGGTCGCGCTCGATCGCCGTCCAGGCAAGGGTTTTCGGGGCGTCGGCGGTGCCGCCATCGTAGGTGAGCAGATCCCCGAATCCGGCGGCCGTCAGTTCATCCCGTTCCTTGACATAGGGTGGGAAATCCGCCAGGTTCACGTTTGTGATGGTCTGTGTGGCGCCAAGGAAGACCCCGCTTGTGAGGCTGCCATCGGAGTGGCCATGGGTGTTGATGACGATAAAGCCCGGTGCGGACGATCCTGCGGTCAGCGCCCTTGCCATGGCTGTTATCGAGGCATCATCGTTCATGATCTGTTGCACCTGGTAATCGCGCTTGCTCAGCAGGCTTGCCATTGCATCGAAGTCGAAGTTCTCCGATCCGCTGTAATGATAGCCTTCTGCCGGCTGCATGCCCACGCCGCTTCTGCCGAGATCGAGCCAGGAGAAGAATCTCAGCGACTTGAACGGCGCTATGAAGAGTGCAGTCTTGTTGGGCGGGTCGGAGACCCCACTGCTGGGCGATTGTGGATCGAGATGTACCCGAGGGTCGGATGCCAGAGGGCCGGGCTGCAACGGGGCCGTATTCGCTCCAACCGGCCAGGAGTAGAGGAGGATATAGTTCCACGGCCCGTTGTTGTACTGTACCTTGACCCCGTTCGGGGTTTTTTCGATCGCGGTCAGTACGGGGTCTCCGGCTGCGGCCAGCGCCAGCGACCGCTTTGCGGCCCTGCCTGTGTTGATAATCGCATGTGCATACGCCATCACGCGGTCCAGCGCGGCGTCGATGCTCAGGCTCTCGTTGATGAGAGCCGCCTTGAAGATCGCGGAAAAATTATGGTGGGGAAGAAATCGCTTCTTCTCCCATGCCGAGGTTCCCGATCCATCGGAGAATAGTTTGAACGGGAGCGACAATGTGCCCTGTGCGGTATCAAGGCCAACAGTCACGTCGTGGCTGAAGTCGGCATCCGTAAATTTCAGTGCCAGTGTACCACCGGCATAGGTATAGCTTCCTCTATATGCGATGGCATCATCCTCGCCTGCAACATAAAGTTGGGCTACACCGTTTGCTTCGAAGAGGAGCATGACCTCCACGCCATCCTTGGCTCTGCCGCCATCGGAGTCCCGTACGTACGAGTAGGAGAGGGGAAGCATCGCTTCCATGTTGCCGCCGGCCGATGGGTTCGGCGATGCAGGGTCGTCGGTTGTGCAGCCGCTGAAAAAGAGTATCGCCGCCGCTGCCGCTGCTGCCAGCACTCTGGGGTATGAGTTCATAAAAAGTGTTGTATGAGAGCGATAAAGCATGACCAGCGAAATGTGTCGGTCGTTATGATGCGCGTTTATGGCCTGTATGGGGCTTCTGCTGTTCATCGAAGCCCAAATCCATAAGGAATGTTCTGCTCGGGCAGGACCATACAAGGGTACCGGGATAGGAAATGTACGGAACCGGTCAGACGCTGTATATGGACAGATATAGGGGAAGTTTACCGGGGGGGGGCTGCATTTTTTCCGGGACATCATGGTGGCTGGCCCCGGTGAGGCCGATGCCCTGCCGGGGCCAGGCTGAATGCCAGTCGGCCACGAGCCTCCGGCAGCAGAACGCCGATCGTATAACAAGCCAGCCGACCTAGAGCCTGTTATGCACTATTCAGCGTCGAAACGAGCTTGGAAGTCTCTGCCAGCCCTTTGGCGAGCCGTCCATCGACGTCTCTGGATGTAATCTGGCGTGCTTTGGGCCGGAGTTGTTGATTGTGAGTTGATTCCGACGTTCGATGATTCTAGCTCTGATAGAGTGGTGTCGGTGGTATGTTCTGCGGGCAGATAGCCGGTACTCCGTAGGTCCGGTAGAGGTTATGATGGAATGAGGTGGATCTGAACCGGCGCGAGTTCGTGCTGGGTTTGTCCGTAATGGGATAAATGAGCCGTTATGGAGTGATCCGGCTGCATCGAATGATGCGATCGCCTGTGTAGTGTGATCTGGGTTTCCTCCCACCGCAAGCGCTTTTTGTCATCGCTTTTTCCCTGGTGCTTCAGTGCTGCTCAGGCTGCTCTCTGGGTGCGGTTGCAGGCTGGGTATGATCGTGTCGTTACTGGCAGGAATTGTTTGGTCTGTAAAATAGCTGAACCATATTAATAACATAATGGAGGAGAGTGGATATATCTCGGTTTAGGCCGATAGTTATTGTCTTGGCTGCTATATCCATAATGATAGGCTAAGCGTATGTAGTGTTTTCTGGCTGACAGGCGAATTCCGGGACGACTTTATCACGGACAGAAGAGTAATTTCCGGGCAGTTTGATGGAGCAGATAATGCTGCCGCAGCGACATTTTGGTCAAGCTCTGATACCGGAGTTTTAGTTGAGGATATCCGCTTGAACAATGCGGTATCGTGTGTTTGTCGGTTGGAGAGTAGAACAATGCAGAGATTCAACTTGAGCGCCAGCCGATGCCGGGCGAAGTATAGAGGATGTTGTGCTGTGTAGGGCGTCCCCTTCGCTGGTATTGCTGTGGGTGCGTATGCTGTCAGTGGTAAGATGCCATCTGGCACGATAGGTTGACCGGCTGAGCGCCCCGATAACGATTGAAGGGGCCATCGGCGGCGCAGCCCTTATCAGGTATGTCGAGCAGATAGTGGCGCAAGGCTGAAGCCAGGAGAGATCGTCATCGTGGGCAGTCTCGGTTCGCATATCGCCCCGATCGGTGTTGGTAGAAGATCAGGACGATCGTACGCGGCATCGCCGCATGCATCCGGCAGTAATTACCCGCGAATCGTTATCTTTGTAGCCTTTATGGTTTGAGCGAAGGGGAATGGATATGGCTGACGAAAAAATTCCAATCAAGATAGTGACCACGAATCGCAAGGCGCGGTTCGAGTTCGAGATTCTTGACAAGATCGAGGCGGGGATCGTACTGCTCGGCACCGAGGTGAAATCGGTGCGGGAGGGGCATGTCTCGTTGCAGGAGAGTTATGCCTTGGCGCAAAGCGGCGAGTTATGGCTGGAGGGGTGTACCATTCAGCCGTATGCACAGGGGAATATCAACAACCACGAGCCTACCCGGCCCCGCAAGCTTCTTCTTCACAAGAAGGAGTTGAAACGCCTTGTTCAGCGGGTCGCCGAAAAAGGGCTTACAATGGTACCTCTTGCAATATATTTTAAAGGGTCCAAGTTGAAGGTGGAGATCGGGGTGGCGCGCGGCAAGAAGCTGCACGACAAGCGCGATACGATCAAGAAGCGCGAAACCGAGCGGAGCCTGCGGCGAGGTGGGGACGACTAGGATGAGGGCGTATGCCATCGGCGGCGCTCTGTCCCTGCCCCGGCAGAAGCGTTTGCTCAAGCAGGGGCGAAGCAGATCAACCGGATCTTCTGATAACCGGCCATGCGATAGCAACAACAGCCTGATTGGCCGATTGCCCTGTTCTCCTGTTACATATCAAGCATTACGAACTAAGACCTCCTGATCCATGTCGAATTTGCAGTTTCCCTCGGTGAACGAACAGATGGACCTGATCCGTCGCAGCACCGAGGAGATTATTCCTGAAGAGGAACTGGTGCAGAAGATCGAACGGTCGATCGCCGCCTCCAGGCCACTCAACATAAAGCTCGGCGCCGATCCCTCCGCTCCCGATCTCCATCTAGGGCACGCTGTGGTATTGCAGAAGATGCGTGATTTCCAGGATCTCGGCCACCAGGCGATTCTGATCGTGGGCGATTTCACCGCCATGATCGGCGATCCTACGGGCCGTTCCAAGACCCGGCCGGCGCTTACGATCGAGGAGACGCAGCGCAATGGCCGATCGTACCTTGAGCAGGCCACCAAGATCCTTTCCTCCAAGCGCATCCGAATGGTCTATAATTCCGAGTGGCTTGGAAGGATGGCCTTCTCCGATGTGATCCAGCTTGCATCGCGGTATACGGTATCGCAGATGTTGGAGCGCGATGATTTCCATAAGCGCTTCCAGTCGGAAACGCCGATCTCCATGCATGAGTTCCTCTACCCGCTGGCACAGGCGATGGACTCGGTCTCAGTCAAATCCGATGTAGAGCTTGGTGGCACCGATCAGAAGTTCAATCTTCTGGTGGGGCGCGATCTTCAGCGGTCCTATGGTATGGAGCCGCAGGTTATCGTTACCACGCCGCTTCTGGTAGGAACCGATGGCCACGAGAAAATGTCCAAATCGCTCGGCAATTACATTGGGCTGAACGATTTTCCGAACGATATGTATGGCAAGATACTCTCGATCCCGGATGCGCTGATCCCGACGTATTTTCTCTATGCTCTTTTCTACGATGCCGCTGCCGTTGAGGAGATCAGGGAAAAACTTGCCGGTGGTGAGTTCCTGCCGCGTGATATCAAGCGTCGGCTGGCTCGCGAGGTGGTCGCCCGGTATACAAGCGAAGGGACCGCGCAGAAGGCAGAAGAGGAGTTCGACCGGATCTTCATACGAAAGGATGCGCCGGAACATATGGAGGGGCATGTCGTTGGCGCCGCAATGGCTGTTGTGGATATCATGGTCGAGGCAGGGCTTGCTCCCTCCAAGGGTGAGGCCAAGCGCCTTATTCAAGGGGGCGGCGTCTCGATCAATGGCGAAAAGATAGACGATGTAAACTATGTCTACCAGCCATCCGATGAAGCCGTGTTGAAGGTGGGGAAACGACGATTCCTACGGTTGGTGCAGGGGTGATCTCCATCGAAATTCAGGTTGTGCAGATGGGGAGATGCGTATACGGCGTATCTCCCCATCTGTTTATATGGCCCGGCAGAAAAAAATAAACAGGATCCGTCCCGGCACTCCTGGGCCGGAATGTGAGCCATCGGCCCGCATCGTTGATAACGGGGAGCGCACATATTTAAGAGAATTGGATTTCGCCGAACCGTAACGGTGATCGTGCAGAGTCTCAGAAAATGTTTTGATCGGCCCTTATGGGATTTGCAGCGCTATCGTAAAGACCGAACCCTCTCCCAGAGTGCTCTCTACGGTTATATCGCCCCCCATTGCTCGTGCAAGTTCACGGCTTATAGCCAGTCCAAGTCCCGTTCCCTGTTGGCTTGATGCGATTGCGTGACGATCCACTTGGACAAACGGATCGAAAATTCTGCCGAGCTGATCGGCCTGGATGCCGCGTCCGGTATCGCGAATATGGATCTGAATCCGATCCTCCGAATGTGTATATGCAAGAGAGATCCGCCCGCCGGGAACTGTGAATTTTATGGCATTGGTGAGCAGGTTAAGCAGGATCTGCTGTAGCCGGTCGGGATCGGCCTGCACGGTTGTTTCCGGCAGGGCTCCCACGCGCTCATACTCCAGCCCTGCCTCCAGGAATCTGGGCAGTATCATCGTCTCGGCTCGTGCAAGCACCGTTTCCAGCAAGGTGGTTTGTATGCGCACATCGACCTGTCCTGCCTCCAGCCGTGCAAAGTTCAGAATATCGTTGGTCATGCCCAGCATATACTCGCTCGCGCTGCTTATACGTTGGAGATCGCTCAGCTGAAGATCGGTAAGCGGGCCATGGATCTCAAGCGAGAGGACATCGATGCAGCCGGATATCGTTTGCAGCGGCGTTCGGATCTCGTGCGACATCATCGAGAGGAACTTCGCCTTCGAGCGGTTTGCCTCTTCGGCGGCCTTTCTGGCCTGAAGAAGCTCATCCTCGTAGCGGTTGCGGTGGCGGATGGGGAGAACGATGCAGTCGTTGATGACAACCCCGTCGCGTTCCCGCCGTACGGCATTGGCAAGGATGGGCACGTTGCTGCCATCTTTGGAGCAGAGCGAGAGGTATATCTCCTCGGCTTTGCCATGCATTTTCAGAAGAGGGAAGAAGTGAGTCTGGTAGAATATCTTGGCCCCTACCGAAAGAATCGACTGGATATGGTTTCCCGGCAGATCGCCCGGAAGACAGTTCAGAAGATCATGGAGCGTGGCATTGGCCATGACGATGGTGCCATCGTCGGCGAAGGCCAGAAATCCACATGGGGCTGTATCAAGCAGGTCGTCCATGCGGTATATATCAGGTGTTCGTGCTGCCGCTCGGGGCGCTGGGTATTGTGGTTGCCAGATATTCCCTGATGACCTGGACTGTTTCATCGGGATGGCTCATATGAGGGCAATGCCCGGTAGCCTTCATCAGACGGAATGTGCTCCCTGGAAGATGCCGGTGGATATATTCTCCTACATCGATTGGAGCGATGGCGTCGTCGGAGCATTGCATGATAAGCGATGGAACTTGTGCCTTGGGCAGATCATCCCGGTTGTCGGAGAAAAATGTTGCCTCGGCAAATCTGCGTGCGATAGCCGGGTCCGTTGAACAGAAGCTCTGTTCCAGCTCCTGCGTCCGTTCGGGATCATCCGGGTTTTTCATGATAACAGGGGCAAGAAAACTTGCCCATCCAAGATAATTTTTCTCCATCATATCAAGCAGGCTCTGGATATCGGCACGCTCGAAACCTCCCAGGTATGGAGGGTCGTTGATATAACATGCCGAAGGACCGATAAGAATAAGCCGGTTGAAATACTTCTGGTTACGGATGGATGCCAGGATGCCGATGATGCTGCTGACGGAGTGTCCGACGAATATCACGTCGCTCAGGTCCAATGCCTCGCAGATGTCGAGCACATCCTGCACATACCCATCGAGTGTGCTATAGCGCTCGGCGCTATAGGCGCTCTGATCGGATATTCCCGAACCAACGTAATCGAACAGAATGAGCCGGTACTCGTTCTCGAACGCCGGGGTTATGAAACGCCACATATTCTGATCGCAACCGAAACCGTGAGCAAGGAGCATGGTCTGCTCTCCGTTGCCAAGGATTCGTACATTGTTTCTGACAGGGATCGTTGTGCTCATTTCACTCCTGAATGATATGGGACAGGGACCAGGGTGCCGTGTGTGGAGCGTTCTTGAAGGATCTGCAAGGCGGGCAGCTCCCTGGCATGCAGTGCAGGCGAATGGACCAAGCAATGGCGCTTATGATAGGCACTACACTATAGAATAGTAAAAACTTGCCAGATAGACGATCCTGAGCGGCTCTGGCGTTCGATTCCTCTTCGTACATGCACTGAACTACATGATGCCGCAATGAACGCAATGCCTGCCAACCATCGAGCCGATGGTGCCTTCCACGAAGGGATGGCGCTTGCCTATCTGCTGGCTCGGGGCTACCATCTGGTTGCAAGGAACTTTCACTTCGGCAGGATCGGGGAGATAGATCTTGTGATGCGCGATGGTGATATCTATGTATTTGTGGAGGTGAAAGGACGGCGCTCGCATAGCTTCGGGATGCCGGAGGAGGCGTTGACGCCTGCAAAGCGGCGCCAGATACGGAGGGTGGCCGAAGGGTTCATCCATCTACACGGCATTGCCCATTATACTGCCCGATTTGATGTCATCGCGATCGACTATGCCACCGGCGTAGGAGGGAGGCCGGAGATCCGGCATTATATCGATGCGTTCTGAGCTATGCTCCCGATCACAACAATAACAATTGCCGTTATTGCACAACAATGTTCACCATCACCCTATCTGATGCAACCTGAGAACCCTTCCGTACGAAAAGCCTGGTTTCCTTCCGGCTTCAGGACCGGTCCTGAAGCCGGATTCCGTTCAATCCGATAGGTGGTGATACAAGCATGGAGAAATCAGTCGTTGCGCTTTTACAGCCGGAGCATCTTGAGCTGGCAGCAGGATTCTGGGATGGCAGGGGGGAGGATCTGGAGCTTATCGGCGAGGTGGAGAACTTCGTCTATACGTTCCGCCCGGACGGACGCAAGCTTGTGCTGCGTCTGACCCACAGCAGCCACCGGACGGTCGATCTGGTGCGGGGAGAACTCGACTGGGTTGCTTATCTGCATGGGCGAGGTTTGAACGTTGTCCGTCCGGTGCTCTCCTCAAGCGGTGCGTTTGTGCATATGGTTCCGGCCGGCGATTCCTACTTTATCGCTACCGTATTCGAGTGGGCGCAGGGTGAGCCTGTTCATGGGAAAGATTCCCCACATTGGACCCCTGCGCTGTTCCGGGCCTGGGGGCGTGCCCTTGGAGCGATGCATGCGGTTACCAAGGATTATCTCCCCTCCGATGCAACGATGAGCCGTCCGCTCTGGACCGAGGATGACCTTGTAAATGCCAGGCGGTATCTGTCGCCCCAGGATGAGCGCCCGCATCGCCTTCTTGCCGATACGCTGGCCTGGCTGGCAACGCTTCCAACCGATCGCGATTCCTATGGCCTTATCCATACCGATCTTCATCTCGGGAATTTTTTCGTGCATGATGGTGAGCTGGTCGTCTTCGATTTCGATGATGCAACGCGCTTCTGGTTCATCTTCGATATCGTGATACCGATCTATTATTCGCTTCTCTCCATACCGATGGATGATGCGGAGGCACAATCGGCGTTTGTTCGGGAATTTTTCCCGCACTTCATGGCCGGTTACCGGGAGCATAACGAGATCGACCCCCTCTGGTATGCTACGATACCGCGCTTCCTCCGTTTCCGTGATCTCCAGCTTTATATTTTCTGCCACAAGAAATTCGATCTTGAAAACCTCTCGCCGGGGCAGCGCCGGTTCCTGGAGCGTACCGGTGGCAATCTCCGGCTGGAGAATCCCTATGCCCATCTCGATTTTACTCTGCCCATATAAGCCGATGGCCCCCCGGATGCGGGAAGGGCATTGCCGCGTGAGGGTCCGTTGCTGTATCATACGGCATCCGGCTGGCGCACAAGGCACGGTAGCGATGGCTGCCGGTTCGATATGAGGTTCTGCACGGTGGGCGAAATCCGGTGCGGGCCTGAGATCAGGACGATTGCAATCGCGGCAACCCAACGGGCATCACCGCCCATGCCCTTTGGGTTGCCGATCATGGTTGCTGTACCTGAAATACTGGTGCCGGGGGGGAGCGATGGGCGATGGAAAACGTACATGCGCCAGGGCAGGGTCTAGGCACCCCATTGCCCCGCCCTGCCAGAGATCGCTGCCACGATCGCCGAAAACATTGTGATGGAAGATTGCGGTACCTTGCCTGCAAGGTGCCGTATTGCATCCTGCCGAGCTGAGCAGACACGCAGTTCCCTATCTGTTCGGGCGGCGTATATTCCGTGCCGCGACCGGTTTCCATACTTCAACGGTGGATGGTGTCCTTATGCCTTCTCTTGCTCTGTCTGTCTCGCAGGACGTGATCGAATCGGTTCACCGTTCCGAGCGCCCGCGCCTTGTTATCAATGGTGCGGATCTGCCATTACCGGATGCGGCGGTGGTGCTTCCCGGTTTTGTCGATACTCATTGCCATCTGATCGGGCTGGGATTGATGGCAAGTCGTGTAGCGCTGCAAGGGGCGGGATCGGCGCAGGAGTGTGCCCGCCGTGCCGCAGACCGTGCCGCGCAGACCCCATCGGGGGAGTGGATCGTGGGCTTCGGGTGGAACCAGGAGGAGTGGGATGTGCGGACGCTCCCCGAGAAGGACCTGCTCGATGCCCTTGTGCCGGATCATCCGGTGCTGCTCTACCGGGTCGATAGCCATGCCGCATGGCTGAACTCCGCAGCATTGCGAGCGGCCGGGATCGAGGTCGCCGATGTTGATGGTGGAAGCGTGGTTGCCGGTGCGGATGGGGGGCCAAGCGGCATTCTGGTCGATAATGCGATGAAGCTGGTCCAGAAGGTGGTTCCGAAGCCGACCGTGGAGCAGCAGCGGCGCTGGGTTGAGTGGAGCGCGAGCGAATGCCTTCGGCTTGGCATAACCGAAGTCCATGATATGGATGTGGAGCCGGAGCGGATCGAGTCGATGATGCGAGCGGCCGAACGGGGAGCTTTGGGGCTGCGCTGCCAGGTGTTTCTTTCCGGTCTGGAGGATCGGTGGCGCGCCTTTGCCGATCCCGCTACGCTGGCGCCACATCTCCATAGCGTCGGGGTGAAATATTTCGCCGATGGTGCGCTCGGCTCACGAGGGGCGTTGCTGCTGCAACCGTACAGCGATGCTCCCGAGACCAGCGGGTTGCAACTGCTGAGCGCCGATGAGCTTGAGTCCCTGGCTGCTCCGGCCATCGAGCGCGGTTTTGCGGTTGCCACCCATGCCATCGGCGATGGAGCAAACCGGATCGTGCTCGACGCTTATGCAAGGCTCCGTGCTCGTTATCCCTCTGCGCTTCTGCGTGTGGAACATGCGCAGATCGTGCACCCGGAGGATCTGCCCCGTTTTGCCGCGATAGGGGCCATCCCGACGATGCAATCCACCCACTGCACAGGGGATGCCGCGATGGCCGAGTCCCGTCTTGGTGCCGAACGTTGCGCGTATGCCTACGGCTGGCGCTCGCTCCGTGAGCAGGGGGTGCCCCTTCTTGGCGGTTCCGATTTTCCGATTGAAAGCGCCGATCCGCTCGCCGGTCTGCGCGCCTACCATTTCCGTGAGCCTGTGCCGGGGAACGGGGCATGGCATGGCCAGCAGGCGATCTCCCGGCAGGACGCGGTGCACGCCTATACGGCCTGGGCACCCCTCGGCATACCCGCCCGCCCGTGTCGCGGGCGGTTGGAGGCCGGATACGATGCCGATCTTGTTGTGCTTGATGGCGACCCGTTCGATCCGCTCACACGTGTGCTGCTGACGATGGTGGGAGGGAGGATCGTCTATCGCGGAGAGGATGGAGCATGACCCTTGTGCGCTACGCTGGCTATCGTGTTCACGCTGCCGATGCCTGTATCGGGCGCTCCCGCACCATGCCAAAACGTGAAAGATTGTCTCAACCCCGATTCCATATTGCGGATGGGGCCAGCACAGTTGCATATTTGCAGCCCTTAGCGATCTGCCGCCACCATAGCTCAGCGGTAGAGCAGCTCATTCGTAATGAGCAGGTCCTCGGTTCAAGTCCGAGTGGTGGCTCTTCAATGATATCGCCGATTTCCATCATGGAGATCGGCGATTTTGTTTTATTGCCGGCTCGCATAGGTATACGCCTTCATCTGGCGTTGATATGGCCGATGTTTGTTCGTAGCACTATTTCATCTACCGTGCATGCGTCATCTTCCCAGCATTCTCCTTGCCCTTCTGCTCTGTGCTGCCCCCTTGTCTGCACAGTCGATCCTCGATCATGCCACTCAGGAGCGGGGGGGCGTCTCCCATCGTTTCGACCTGCTGCATGTTGCCATCGACGTTCGATTCGATATCCCGCAGAAAATGGTGATCGGCACGGTGCAACACCGGATGCGGTCGCTGGACCCCGCGCTCGGCTCGATATGGCTTGATGCAGCGCCCACTATGAGTTTCAGCCGGATTGAGGTAGACGGCGTGCCGGCATCCTATCGGCATCACGGCGATACCCTGGCGATCTCCCTTCCGGCTCGCCGCCGCTATCACGATACCTTTACCGTTGCCATCGACTATCGTGTGTCGCCCACCAAGGGGCTTTATTTCATCCAGCCCGATTCGCTTATGCCATCCAGACGGGAGCAGATCTGGACACAGGGGCAGGAGGAGGATAACCACTTCTGGGTGCCGATCTACGATCATCCGAACGATCGAGCCACCTCGGAAGTGCGGGCTACGGTCCCGAGTGGCTGGAAGGTGCTCTCCAATGGCAGCCTTCTTTCCACTGCTCCCGGCTCGGAGCCTGGCACCGCTACCTGGCATTATCGGATGGAGAAACCCCATGCCACCTATCTTATCATGATGGCCGCAGGAGACTATCTGGTGACACGCGATACGGTTGATGGTGTGCCGCTTGAGTACTGGAGCTATCCTGATATGCCCGAACGGGTGGAGCCTACCTTTGCTCGCACCCCCGATGTGCTGCGCTATCTGAGCAGCCGTCTGGGCGTTCCCTATCCCTGGAACAAATACGCGCAGATCATGATCGCCGAGTTCATGTACGGCGGTATGGAGAACACAACGGCAACCACCTTGAACGATTATATGCTGGTGGATAAGCGCGGACTGCTGGACTATAACCCGGATGGCGTGATTGCCCACGAGGCGGCGCATATGTGGTTCGGCGATCTGGTGACCAACAGAAGCTGGGATCATTTATGGATTCATGAGAGCTACGCCACCTACCTTGCTTCGCGATACAAGGGGCATCGTTACGGCGATGATGTGTTTGTGAAGGATATGTACGATAATGGCCAGATCGCCGTGCAGTCGCAGGAGGTGCGCGGGCGCGACCCGCTTGCGTTTGGCGACAAGATTACCGCCAATATCTACCAGCGTGGCTCCCGCGTGCTCCATATGCTTCATCAGATCGTCGGCGATGAGCTTTTCTGGCGTGCCAGCCAGCTTTTTCTGGAGCGCCATGCTTATACGCTGGTAGAGACCAATGATCTGAAAAATGCGTTCGAGGATGCTACCGGCCTGAACCTCGGCTGGTTTTTCGACCAGTGGGTCTATAAGGCGGGGTATCCGGCGTATAAGCTGGAGAAAACGTGGTCCGAGGGAACCCTTACGCTGCGTGTGCGGCAGATGCAGGTGCTCGATTCTCTGACAGGGCTTTTTCAGATGCCGGTGCCGCTGGAATTTCATCTTCGCGATGCGGTGGTGCATGATACGATATGGGTATCCAGGGTGGATGAAACCTTCAGCTTCAAACTGCCGGGAGAGCCTCGGTATGTGATCTTCGATGCGGGCGATGCCCTCTTGAAGACCGTCGAGTTCCAGCGTGCCCCGGAGGAGCTTGCCGCACAGCTTGGCTCAGCACGCTTTATTGATCGGCTGCTTGCCGCACATGAGCTGACAAGCGCCCAAAAACTGCGGGGGGAGGGTACGGGGCAGCGGAAACGGCGGTCGCTTGCCCTGCTCGATGCATTCCGGCGGGAGCCGTCGCCGTTTGTTCGAGAGGAGATTCTCAGCAATGCCTCGACGCTCGATACAGATGCGGCCGTCGATGCGATAGGCCAGGGGCTTGGCGATAGTGATGTGAATGTGCGGGTTGCTGCGGTAGAACATTCCTACCTGATCGCCGATAGGAATGAGCGGGCCTTGCGGCTGCGTCCTCTTCTTGCCGATAGCAGCTACAAGGTTATTGCCGCAACGCTCGGCATGCTGGCGGTGACCGATACCTCCGGCCTGGAGCCAACACTTCGTGCCATGAAAGGCAGGCGCGGCCGCCGCGATCATCTTGCCATAGCATGGCTTGGATCGGTGCTCTCCGGGGGGTATCGCTCGCTTGCCGATGATGTGAGCGAGTATACCCTGCCGACCTTCAATACCGATACGAGGGTGCAGGCCTATTATGTTCTCGGCAAGCTGGATACCACCACCGTTGCCATGCGCGATGCCATCGGCCGTGGAGTGCTGGACCGCTCCGGCATCGTCCGTGCGTCGGCTGCGGTTGCCGCACGGAGCCATCTCGATCCCGAGATGCGCGCGCTTCTGACGCGGCTTCGCATCACCGCAAACGCCACCGAGCGAAGCACTATCGATGCCCTTCTGGAGCAGAAGTAGCGCCGCACATGGGGGGAAGCCGTGGTGGTTCCTGCGATCGCTGGGGGGGGCCTCCCATGTTCTCCAGCGTTGCCGATCTGTGTCTGCATATCCTGATCGAACTCTTCCTTCTTCGTATTATTCGCGTCGGCATCGTCAACATAGAGCATCCTATCGTTTATCATGGATACGGCAACACGTAGCGACATCACGGTTATTCCGTTCGAGGGGGCATCTCCCAGAATCCACCCCAGCGTGTTTATCGCGCCGGGCGCCAGAATCATCGGCGAGGTTGAAATCGCCGAGCAGTCGTCGGTCTGGTTCAATGTGGTGATCCGTGGTGATGTGCACTACATCAGGATCGGCCGGCGTACCAACATCCAGGATCTTACCATGTGCCACGTAACGCATCGGCGCCACCCGCTGGAGATCGGTGACGACGTTACCGTGGGCCATAGCGCTGTGCTTCATGGGTGTACCATCCATGAACGGGTGCTTGTGGGGATGGGGGCAAAGGTGCTGGACCGTGCGGTGGTTGGGCGCAATGCCCTGATCGGGGCGGGATCGGTGGTGCGCGAAGGCTTCCAGGTGCCGGAAGGCACGCTGGTTGCTGGAGTACCTGCCAGGGTGATCCGAGAACTGACCGATGAGGAGCTTGCCTCGGTGGCGCAGGGGGCGCTCAATTACGAGAACTATATTGCGCGCTATCGTGCCGATGGTTGTACGTGGTAAGCCTCGTGAGCCATGTCCCGTTGCCAGCGTAAGCGGTTCACAGGTGCAGCCGAATGCCGGAGAGGGGGGATCAACCTGAACGTTTTTATCTAGTTCATCTATTCTTTAGAACAATGACGACCGCAGATCATAGCAATGGAAGTGGTGGCGATGCCGGAGATATCCATGTCGATACCGGCGACCGTAGCACGAAGGAGTTCTTCAAGAAGACGTTGCTTCGTGATGCCGAGAAGGTGGAGCAGAAGGATCTCGACGCATTGGAGACTTCGCTACCAAAGAAGCTTGCCGGTTTCAATCTCGGCAATCTCGATGGTGGGATGAAATGGGTGACCACGATGCTCGAACGGGTGTCGATGCTCTACCAGATGGTTCGCGATCGCGAGTACAAGGTTCCGCCGAAGACCCTTGCGCTGATCGGCGCGGCGTTGATCTATTTTGTTATCCCGACCGATATCACGCCCGACTTCATTCCGGGCATCGGCTTTATCGACGATGCCATGGTGCTCGGCATCCTCTGGAAACTGGTGGAGAAGGAAGTCGATGCCTATGTGATGCATCGGCAGGGGCTTGTCCCGGAGTAGCCCGTATCGGGGCTTGTATGCTCCTGTGGGGGGGGCTGTCAGCCCTCTGCTGCAAGGGCAGCCCGTGCCTCTGCGATGATCGCGATGCCGGAGCTTGTGCCTATTCTGCTTGCTCCGGCATCTATCATTGCCAGTGCCGTGGCATAATCGCGTATGCCGCCGGATGCCTTGATCCGTACATGCGCAGCCACGGCTTCCCGCATCAGCCGGATATCGGCAATCGTGGCACCGCCGCCAGCAAAGCCGGTCGATGTTTTTACAAAATCCGCCCCCGCGTTGCCCGCAAGCACACAGGCCTGGCGCTTTTCGCTATCGCTGAGGAGCGAGGTTTCCAGGATCACCTTCAGGAGCGCCCCTCCTGCGTGCGCAACATCGGCCACCATCCTGATATCCTCCTCCACGATCATTGCAGCGCCCGATTTCAGTGCTCCGATGTTCATCACCATATCCAGCTCCTGTGCTCCATCCTCCAGTGCCACGCGAGCTTCGGCCATTTTTACCGCTGTTCGATGTCCGCCGTTCGGAAAGCCGATCGTTGTGCAGACCGCTACAGAGGAGGTACGTTCCCGCAATGCCATGACTGCATGTGGGACGTAGTAGGGCATGACACAGACCGACGCGAAGCCATAGCGGGCGGCCTCTTCACAGAGCGTTTGTATCTGCGCGCCGGTGCTCTCTGGCCTCAGGAGCGTGTGGTCGATAGAGCCTGCCAGCAGCGGGGCGGTTGTTTGTTGCATGGGGGATTTGGTGCTAGGGCCGGTTCTGGATAAGCCCGTGTTGTCGCCACGGCGCGATCGGGCCGGGGAACATGCGGGTGCCGAGGCGTTCCCGGCACCCGCATGTTCTTGAGCGTTTTATCTGCGTTGATCTACCTGCTTACCACGATGCGCACATCATGGGGTCTGCTGTTCACCACAAAGCGGAGGAGATAGGCACCATTGGCAAGATTTGTGGCCGGGATGGAGAACTGGCAGGAGCCTGACAGGCCTGCCGAGATGTGCCGACCGGAGGAATCGTAGACCTCGTAGGCGATGTTCCCGCAGTCCGATAGTCCCCGTGCCTCTACCGCAAATGATTCGCCATTGGTGGAGGGGTTCGGGTGAACAAAAAATCCGGTGTCCTCGGCGCCATCACGGGAGCTGCCGCCATCCACGCCGGACACATCTGCGTTTGCTTTCATCAGCGTACGAACCGATGGCCCCTGGTTGATCGTGACATTCATATAGTCGGGGATGGTATCCAGCACCGTCATCGAGCGCTCGCTCATCCGTATCATCCGATAGAGCATCTCCCCGGTTTTCAGACGGAAGCCGATCTCTACCGGCAGGCCGATGAATGTGGGAAGGCTGTCGGCCTGGTTCTGCTGAAGCTGTATCGTCACCTGATACTCTCCATTGCCGATCGGCTGCTGACTAGTCCTGACGCCGACCGTTGGCCAGCCTTTGCCGTAGATCCATTGATCGAAAAACCAGCCGAGCGAGCGTCCGGCATGTTCTTCCAGAATGCTTCGCAGTTCTTCGGTGGTTGCGGTGCCATAGCCATGGCGGGCCAGATAGTCACGTATGGCAGGGAAGAAGATCGAATCGCCAAGCTCGTATCGGAGCATGCCGACCACCACCGCCCCTTTTTCGTAGATGGTCACCGGATAGTTCGACGATGGGGAGGCACGGGGGAAATCATAAAGCGGAAAGATCCCTTCCCGTGGCGCCACCCGATCCATGTACTCGAACCCCTTCACGGTCTGTGATGCCAGATAGCGGTCCCAGCCCCACAGCTCCTCCTCCCACACCGATTCGCAGAAGGTGGCGAAACTCTCGTTCAACCAGGCATGGCGGTAGTCGAGCGGGGAGACCAGGTCGCCGAACCACTGATGGGCAAGTTCATGTGCGCCAATGGAGTTTACCGTGTCTCTGCTTACGGAGATTGAGCGGGGGAAGGAGATCATCGTCTGATGCTCCATGGCGCCGATCGGTGTGTTGACATAGCCGACCTTCTCAAATGGATAGGTTCCGAACCGCTGCTCGAACCCGCGCACCATGCGGGGGAGCAATTTGAAGGTGGCATGCGTTGCTGCCGAGTCGGCCCTGCGGGAATAGATCACCATCGGGGGTGTTTCGCCGGGAAACTCGACCGGTATGTAGTTGTCCACCGCAAAGGTGAGCAGATAGGTGGCGCAGGGGAACGTGTGGTTCCAGTCGTAGATGGTGGTGCTATCGCTCTGCGGCACAACCGTCAGCAGCCCGTTGGAGGCGACTGCCTTGCCGGTTTTCACCAGGAACCGGCCACGGAATGTCGCCTTGTCCGATGGATGATCGTAGCAGGGGAGCCAGTGCTGTGTTGTGGAAATGTAGTTGTTGTTGAAGCCGACCCCCATCGCGAAGAGCGTTCCGCCGGAAGCCGAGACGCCTCCCCAGGTGCCGTTCAGCTCGCGTTCCATCGTGCCGCTGTAGACGATACGTATCACCGCCGTATCACCGGTTGTTGCCGTCGCCGGAGGCGTGATCGTATAGTGATAGATCGGGGATTGTGGCGTCTCATGCTCGGTTGCCACCGTGGCTGCCCCATTGTAATAGGCTGAATCGATCCGAAGGCCGCGAAGGTGGAAGTAGAACGGGCCGGATGCAGGATCGCCCGGCCATCGAAGCGTGATCTCGCAGACCCCGGACATCTCTCTGGCCGGCGCCTTGGTAAGATCGATCCATGCATCGTAATGGAGCACGTCGAACGGCTGCTGCACAAAATTCGTGGGGCTGGATATCTCCGCCGGTGCCGGAAGCGGACGGTGCTGAGCCATGATCGGCGATGTCAGCAGGACTGCTATGATAAGGGGAAGAAGATAACGTGCGTTCATCATGAGAGCATCAGAGAAGTTCGATGGTGGGAGA
This sequence comes from uncultured Alphaproteobacteria bacterium, assembly GCA_964455525.1. Classification (GTDB taxonomy): domain Bacteria; phylum Bacteroidota; class Ignavibacteria; order OLB7; family OLB7; genus JAFDZV01. Next base: position 58,073 of record CAYVWR010000013.1, on the reverse strand, counting down.
GAGCACCCGAAACGGGTTGCCTCCCCCGCAGGACCCGGAGGCGCCGGTATTGCGTTTTTGTGCTTCGCCGCGACGGTCGAGAAGGAGTTCACCATGCAGGCCCCCGGCACAGGTTCGCTTGGGTTCGCTACGGCCGCAGCCTGGCGGATCGGCCAGATATGCGGTGATAACATCCGAGAAGGGCCGATACGGGAGCATCGTTCAATTCATCTCTTCGGCGACCCATCTCTTCTGGTGATGCCCCCTTGTGCGCAACGAGGAAGGAAACTTAAGGAGAATCATGCCACCGTGCCAGCCGGGAAAACATCGGCTTGGGGGCTATTGTTGTTTGCTCGCGCTGTTCGGCATGGCAGGCATCTATTCCGCCTCACCCCCGGCTTCCCACTCGCTCCGCAATATCGAGTACATCTTCAGTGTGCGATAATCTCCCTTGACAAGCATCTGTTCACGAAGCGTGCCCTCGAAGCTCATCCCCGACTTTTCCATTACCCGTGCCGACCCGATGTTCTCCACATAGCATCGTGCCTCGATGCGGTTCAGCCGCATCTGCTCGAAGCCAAAGGCGATCATCGTAAGCGTCGCCTCGGTCATATATCCCTGCCCCCAGCGGTGGCGGGCCAGAGCGTAGCCGATCTCGGCTCTTGCGTGCTCGATACTCCAGTAGAGAAAGCCGCACGTGCCGATCAGATGGCCCGTTTTTTTATCGATGATGCCCCAGGGGGCCACCAGGCCGTTTTCATACTGCTCGATCACCGCGCTTATAAACGTGCGTGAGCTTTCGATCGAGCTATGCGTGTTCCACGATACATGCTCTGCAACCTCGGGGTTGGATGCATAGGCAAAGATATCCTCCGCATCATCCATTCGGATCTTGCGAAGGATCATGCGCTCGGTCAGCAGCGTGGGGAGGTTCCCGAAGATGTCCTCAATCGTCATAAACGTTCCATCAATCATGGGAGATACCGCACGCCATTCCGGTATGCGTGGCGGATGATGCTAGCGGTGAGACCATTCCTTCCGAAGAATCGAGAAAAGGCTGCGGTCGCTGGGGACGCCATTGCTACAACGATAGTGGCGAAGAATCGCTTCCTCCTGCAAGCCGATGTTTCGGATCATACGAACGGCCTGGCGGTTATCCGGGGCGCAGAGCGCCTCGATCCTATTAAGCTCCATGACCCTGAAGCCAAAGCCGAGAACGGCTTTCAACGTTTCGGTCATATAGCCTCTGCCCCGGTGATCGGGGCACAGAGCGCAGCAGATCGCAGCCCGTGCATGCTCCAGATGCCACGTCTCGAAGGCACAGTAACCGATCAGCTCGTCGCGTTCCTTCTGCACAAGCCCCCAGGCGGGGAGATGATGCACGCCAAGCTGGCCAATGGTGATGGTGGTTGCGGCGCCATGCCCAGGCTCTTCCTGATCGCACGTGGCGCGATCGCAGGGGGGAAGACGGTGGATGAATGCGCTGCGTTCCTCCGGGGATATCTCCCACAGCAGCAGTCGTGCTGTCTCGATCGTCGGCAGAGAGTCGAAAATATCGCCAATCGTCATCGTCTGGGGGTTTTGGCTGTAGCGATCCGGGGCATGGAATGCAAGAAAAAAAAGGCCCGTCCCGCACGGTTTAGCGCGACAGGCCCCGGTATGTGCCAGGCGTCGGAGCTTTACGCTCTACTTGGTTGCGTTCTCCCGGCGCACGCGCTCGCTCAATGCTATGATCGAGTTAACATATGCGGTTGAATTGTTATAGCTCCTGATGGCCTTCTGGCGGCTGGTTTCGTTGCCGATCTTATAGCCCGCCTTGTTCAGATAGTTCGCCACCGAGTGAATGGCATCATGCGGATCGAAGAGATCAATCTTGTTGTCGCCGTTGCCATCCACGGCACGGCGGAGATAGGAGGAGGGAAGGAACTGCGACCAGCCGAATGCGCCAGCCCAGGAGCCGTAGAGCGACATCGCCTCGGCGTGTCCTTCGCGGTCGATCTTCAGAAGGTTCACAAGTTCTTTATACGCCCACTTGGATCGGCTTGTCGCCCGTGATTTGATCCAATCAAGCTCGGAGTCCACCTTGCCCTTGCTCTCCTTGCGGGCCTTCAGAGTCTGTTCGCCCTGCTCCAGACTCTCGTTCAGGAAGCGAGGTTCGGTCATCAGCGCCATCGACGCATAGACGCTGAAGACGTGGTAATCGCCGGTGACGGTGCCATGCCGGGTCTCGCAACGCATCAATGCCGCTATCGTCTCCCGATCGACCCCATAACGCTGTTCGGCCTGTGCCATGATGGCGCTATATTTTCCAAGGAATTCCTTGCAGGCGATGGCCGATTCGCGGGTGTCCATCCAGGCATAGGCGGAGCTGCCGGAGCTGCTGCTGGCACTACGCGGTTTTACGATCGCCATCTTCGGAATGAACACCATGCGCTTATCCTTGAATCGCGCGGCCACAAACTCCTCGGACCATCCGGCCTTGATAAGCCGTTGCATCACCGGCTCGAATCGTTTGTCGATGCCGGAGCTTTTCTCCACGACAAAGCTGCTGCCCGCAATCGTTGTAATGGTGTCGATCGCGATCTCCTCCTCCATCACTTCGTCCTGTGGAGCGGTTGAATCTCTGGAAACAGCCACTGCAAATTGCGCTGCTGCGATCGGGACCGGGGTCTGCTGTTGCGCGTTCTGATTGTCCGCCTGGATATATGCCAGCGATATGGCAAGCACACCGGCTGCTGCTGAAAGGATGAGGACCTTGGTCATATGTATATGGATCGACGAGAGTGTACGGATGAGGGTTTGCATCGTATCATTCGACTCTTTTTGAAGAGAACTATCAAGAGCCGGACCATCTTCGGCGGTAGAGCATCATCTGGATTACCAATATCGAGGGAAAGTATAGCGCTTTATGGAGCGAAGTTCAAGAAATCCCCCGGCTATCGGACGGAAAAAATCAATTAGTATTTGTTCATCCGATAATCCTCGATGCCAGATGAGGGGAACCTGCTGCGTGCTGCGTGGGGCCTGCGCTGCCCGATGGCTGAGACTGGGGGTGGGATGGGCGGTTTAAGACAAATTCGGTACTGTGCCGGATCGTTTTCCGTGATGCCTCTTCGGCTTGCCCGTATGCCGCAGGGCGCCATCCGACCGATCAAAGATTTTTCCTTCTGGCCATGCTGGATTGCTCTGCGGCAACGATACGATTACCCTGCCCTATATTATCGCATGGCGATCATCGGTTCGAGTCGCAGGAGGCGTTTACGCGGGGCTTCAAAATGGGCTGTGGCTCTGCTCCCGGGCGATGTGGGAGGGATGGGGGGACGGGCCTATTCCAGCTCCTGGCAGGCTATAATATCATACAGGATTATCTCGAACGGACATACGGAGGAAGACGGATGCAACCAGATATCAAACGGATCGGGGCGTTCAAAATCGTTGGGCCAGGCGCGCGGTTTATCGGGGTCCGCTCACCCGATGCGACCGCGGCCGACACGATCCCGCAGCTTTGGGATGAGCTTTTCAGACGGATGGGGGAGATAGGGCATGCCATTCATGGACCCTGTTATGGGGTGTGCGAGTGCCTGCCGGATGGGGAGCGGAAACATGATGATGAATACTTCTATATCGCCGGATGCCAGGTCGATTCGCTCAATGATCTCCCGGACCGGATGAGCAGCAGGGAGATACCGGCGGCGACATATCTGGCGTTCACCCACAAGGGGACGCTGGAGACGCTTCCAACGACGATGGAGTATATCTATGGTTCCTGGCTGCCAGGCGCACCCTATGAGCGGGCAGCCGGACCGGATCTGGAGCTATACGACGAGCGTTTTGATCCAGCATCCGATACCTCGGAGATGGATATCCTTATTCCGATCCGTTATGATGAGGGTGCGGCGAACGAGTAGATGCTGTCGGCAACTGCCGGGGCCGCATCGCAACTGCACGGCAACACTGGCATGGCGGGCCGGGAACATTCCCGGCCCGCCATGGTGCGCACGGCATATCCGCGGCACGATCCATCACTGCATGGCAGCGTACTGCTCCAGCGTCTGGCGCAGTTTCGCGATCGTCTCGCTGTAGTTGCGGAGCTTGGCGCGCTCGGCATCCACCACATCAGCCGGGGCGTTTGCCACGAACTTCTCGTTCGAGAGCTTCCCTTCCACCGCGCGTATCTGCCCTTCAAGGCGGGCGATCTCCTTCCCGGTCTTGGCGCGCTCCTTCTCGATATCGATCAGCCCTTCGAGGTGCACATGGATATCAACGCCGCGCACAACCTCGGTAACGGAAAGCCGTGGTTTGGTGGCATCCGAGGAGATCATCATGGCATCGATACGGGCAAGGCGGCGCAGAAGCTCGCTGCTGCGGGCGAGCATCGCATAATCGGCCGCGTCCGCCGCCTGTACCGTCACATCCACGGTTTTTGATGGTGCCACGCCCGCTTCGTTTCGCATACGGCGTATCGCTTCAACGCTTTCCTGAAGGAGCATAAACTCCCGTTCCACCTGGCGTGAGATGCGGGCGGGGTCCGTGCCCGGAAATGCCGCTACCGATATTGATGCGCCCGGCGTGCGCGGGGCAAGATTCTGCCAGAGTTCCTCGCTTACAAACGGCATGATAGGGTGAAGCATTCGGAGCATCTGATCGAAGAGGCCCAGCGCAAAGCGCATCATCCGGCGCGCAGCTTCCGGGTCATCGTTTGTGGCGATCTCGGTCTTCAACAGCTCTACATACCAGTCGCAGAAATCCCGCCAGACGAAGTCATACAGCAGCTTGGTGTACTCGTTGATCCGGTAGCCGTTCAGCGCGTTCTCGATATCCTGGAGCGCCGAGTGGAACCGCGAGAGTATCCATGTGTCGGAGGCGGAGACCGGTTGCAACTGTTCCAGAGAGTCTTCATATGGAATCTCTCCGCCGGTGGCATTGACAAAATCCGCCTGCTTTATCAGAAGGAACCGTCCGGCGTTCCAGATCTTGTTGGCAAAGTTTCGCCCGATCTCGCACATCTCCGATGAGAACCGGACATCCTGGCCGCTCGGCGCCATGTAGGTGATCGTAAAGCGAAGTGCATCGGCACCGTATTCCCGTATCACCTCCAACGGATCGGGGGAGTTGCCGAGCGTCTTCGACATCTTCCGTCCCTTGGTATCGCGAAGCAGCGAGGTGAAGTAGACGTTCTTGAACGGGATCAGATCGGCGATCTCGGCGCGTGGTGTTCCATCGGCCTTACGCTCGCCATTCATAAACTCGAACCCTGCCATAATCATCCGGGCAACCCAGAAGAAGATGATGTCGGGGCCGGTAACAAGAAGATCGGTTGGGTAGAAATAGGCGAGATCTCGCTCGTTTTTCTGATCGCTTCCCCAGCCATGCACCGAGAAGGGCCAGAGCCATGAGGAAAACCATGTGTCGAGCACATCCTCATCCTGGCGAAGCGGCACCGAGTCGGCAATCCCGAGCCGTGTGCGTGCCTCCTGCTCGTTGCGTGCGGCGGTGGATGTTCCATCCTCTGCATAATAGACCGGGATGCGATGTCCCCACCAGAGCTGCCGGGAGATCGGCCAATCGCGGATGTTCGCCATCCAGTGCTCGTAGGTCTTTGTCCAGTGTTCCGGGTAGAACTTGATATCCCCGTTCATGACTGCTGCCAGCGCGGGTCCGGCGAGCGGCTTCATCGTTACAAACCACTGGTCGGAGAGATAAGGCTCTATCTGCTCGCCGCCGCGCTCAGAGAAGCCGACCGCATGGCGATATTCCTCATCCTTCTGGATCAGATCCTGCTCGCGCAGCATTTCCACCGCCGCACGGCGTGCATCGAAGCGGTCCATGCCCGCCAGAGGCCCGGCCAGCTCGTTCATCGAGCCATCTGGATTGATGGTGTTGAGCATCGGGAGGTCGTGCCGCAGTCCCACCTCGTAATCGTTCGGATCGTGTGCCGGTGTGATCTTCACGGCGCCGGTGCCAAAGGATGGGTCGGCGTAATCATCGGCGATGACCGGGACGCTGCGTCCTACCAGGGGGACAACGACGAGCTTGCCGATCAGGGTGCTGTAGCGTTCATCGTTCGGGTTCACCGCCACCGCAACGTCGCCGAACAGCGTCTCCGGTCGGGCCGTGGAAATGAACAGTTCCCCCTCTCCCTCTGCAAGCCGGTAGCGGAGCGTGTACATCCTATCAACGACTTCGCGGTGCTGCACCTCCTCGTCGCTCAAGGTGGTCTGTGCCTTTGGCGACCAGTTGATGATCTTCTTGCCACGATAGATCAGGCCACGGTCGTAGAGGCGGACAAACACTTCCTTGACGGCCGTGGAGAGCGCTTCATCGAGCGTAAACCGTTCGCGGCGCCAGTCCACCGAAACCCCGAGCGCACGAAGCTGGCGGAAGATGATGCCTCCGTACTGCTCGCGCCACTGCCAGACACGTTCCAGAAATTTTTCGCGTCCGAGATCGTGCCGGTCGATGCCTTCCTTGGTGAGCGCTTCGACCACCTTGGACTGTGTGGCGATGCCGGCGTGATCGGTGCCCGGGATCCAGCATGCCTCGTACCCGCGCATACGGTGCCAGCGGATATAGATGTCCTGAATCGTGTTGTTCAGGACATGCCCCAGCGTCAGTATGCCGGTTATATTCGGCGGTGGAATGACTATTGTGTATGGAGGGCGGTCGGAGTTTGCCTTGGCATCATAGAGGTGATGTTCGTACCAGTAGGGGTACCATCGCCCTTCGGCATCCGATGGAGTGTATGCTTTAGGAAGTTCAGCCATTACGTCCGCTTCTCTGCGCTTGTGAGAGTTCTTTTGGGTAATGCACAGAAGATACGGAGGTGGAGAAGAATCAGCGAAAAGGAAGGATGGAGGGGGAGTAACGGATGGTGATGTGTGGCAGGCATGGCTATAGTGCCTCCGATTGCGCATGTCTGTGTATCGGCCGATGCAAGGCGCTATATATGTATGGCAAGGCACAAGCTACTGTGCAAGCAACCTTCCCATGGGCAGCCGTTCGGATACGGCCGGGTGTTATTCCATGATAGCGGGTGAAGCACGGCATCGCCGGAATCACCGGCGATGCTGCGATCTGCGAAAATCTCTCTACATTTCCAACGATGGTTGTAGTACTAGAACCGACATTTCCACATGACACACGATACTTCCCTTGTCATTTATACCATCGGCCACTCCACCCGCACCCAGGGGGAGCTTCTAGGCCTGCTGAAACAGCACAGGATCGAGCTGCTGCTGGATATCCGGCGTATCCCGTATTCGCGGCATAATCCCCAGTTCAACCGGGAGGAGATGGTAAAGGCCATTCCGGAGGGGGGCATCATCTACGAGCATTGCAACGAGCTTGGCGGGGTGAAGCCCCCACAGCATGTGATTGATAGCGCCCGCTCCTGTAGCGAGCGCTCTCGTGGATTTGCCGGGTATATGGAGACCGACATCTTCAAGCGTGGGCTGCGCCATGCGCTGGAGCTTGCATCGCAGCGGCGCATCGCCTTAATGTGCGCCGAATCCGATCCAAGCCATTGCCATCGTTTCTGGGTTGCCGATGCTCTTGCGCTTCGTGGTGTCAGGGTCTGCCATATCATCAATGCACAGCGGCTGGAGGATCACCCGGAGAACCTCTTTACCTACGGGGCCTAGGTGTGGCGGAAGGGTCTGCCATGGAGCCGTCGTGTGCGGTGGTCATTAACGTCAGAACGCCCGGAGGATTTTCCCCGGGCGTTCTCTCTGTTCAGCGTTCGGCCCTCACAGCTCCATGGAGCAGGGAAGCCCGCTGGCGCTGCATCCACTCTGCTGGTCGCTTCCGCCCATCGCACCCTGCATGCATTGCCCAACGATCCACTGGCCGGACTGCGGCTGGCTGGTGAGGCTTACGGTAAGCTGGCAGACGCAGGAGTAGAACCCTCCGGTCATCGTCTCCTTAAAACAATTTGTGCGGAACCCGTTGTCCGAACCTGTTATCGGCCAGCCGTGTCCTCCTGGGATTGAATCGTTGGAAAGATCTCCATAGCCGGTATAACCGCCGGGGCCGCTTCCGCTCCCCCAGCCCGTCCAGCCACCGTTGCCGCCCGACCCCAACGGGCCTCTGCCATCCCACCAGCTACCACCCCAGCCGCCGTTGGAGCCTCCACCGTTTTTCCACGGGTCGCCAAAGCCGTTGCCCCCTTCAAAACCGAATATCGGTCCTGAACCGAGCCAGTCGCCAGTATTGCCGCCGGTAAATGGGGGCGGAGGGGGTATTTCTCCTCGTGCGCTCGCCTGTGTGTACATGCTGAATTGCAGATAAAGTCCGATAAGGACTATACCGAATATCCTCTTCATAAATCCCTCTACTGTGCAATGACAATCTTATTCGTTTTTACGATCTGCCCATTATGCGTTAGTGTCACAAAGTACACTCCGCTTGCCGGTGCTTTATACATGGTTTCGGACTGCTTCCCATCGGTACGAGACGTATAGGGGTAGAAGACCAGGTTTCCTGATTCATCGTAAATCGCAACGGCTGTACAGCCGCCATCAAGCGGACCACTGAATACAATATGAATATTGTTTGGCGATCCCGCCGTTCTTGAGACTCGGAGAACGGCGTCGTGAGAGCCTGTGGCCTGCGTCAGCTCGATAAGCGTGCGCTTTGCATATACCAGGCCGAACGAGGATAGATATTCATGATACCGTGCATTCTTTAAACGCTCCGACATGCCAACTGTTACCCCATCCATACGAGTGAAGTAATAGGGGCCGCTGCCTCGTGCTCTGATGGTAATGCCAACAAACACTGAATCGCCGTTGAGCGCAGGCGGGACCACATAGGATACCAGTGCCATAATTGGCCTGTTTCCGTAAATGGTCGGCATGCCGGGATTTGTGCGTGGCAATATGCCGATGCTGTCGAGCAGAAAGGGCTTGCCATCGATGGTGCGTACAAGGTAAACGGCCATGTCAAGCGTGTCCAGAGCGTAGTAATTGGAGGTGTCCATCCGGTTCGTTTGCGGGTTGTACCACTCCAATTCACGGTAAAAACTTATTGTGTCGCCAGTACGAACCAGGACATTCTCGGTGCGGCTGTTAAGCGACATCAGTTCCGGCGGCGCATGCACCAGCCGATTGTAATTCCATGAGAGAAGCTTCAGCAGCTTGCCGTTTTTCTTGCATTCTGTGAATGTGAACTGTGTGCGGCAAGCGGGATCATACACCATCTCGTAACTGTATGATGGAGCGTACCACGAGGCTGGAGTTATGTTGCCATTATGGTGCGTGAGCAATGTCAGTTGGCCCTGAATGGTAACATAGGACTGGCTGGCTTGCGTTTGTGCAAAAACGGCGGGATTGAACGCGGCAATATTGATGAGAATCATCACCGCCACGCGACAGAATAGGGCCATGACTCCTCCAAAGGACTTATAATGTGTGTGTATCTACCGGGGGGTATGTAACGTGTGCGTTGCAGCCTGCAATTGAATGCCCTGCATTGTGTGTTCCGGGGTGCTTCCTCCGTTTCCTTTACGGCGTCGCCGCTCCATGTGGTATGGCCAGTTGACCATCCTCCATGGTGTAATAGGATAGCTCGATAGGCAAGCTTTTCTGTCTTTGGTAGTTCTTCGCGTGTCATGATTATTCCCTGTGTTATGTGAAAGAGGGGGGAGCTGCCAGTGGCTACCGGCAGGGTTTCATGTGCAATGGTTGCAGGATGTCCTGTCATGGAGGTTGCCTCCGAAGTGTAATAGGTGTTGGTTTGCATGTCGTGTTCCTCACTAAAAAGAACTGTTCTTCATTTCTTGATGGAATCTAAACGCGAATTCAGCGTAGGCAAGGTAATTCATAATGCCACTGCTACATCGTTGCAATCTCCCATTGGGATGGTAGTGTTCACTGGCAATAATCCTGGAGACGGTGCATGATCTGCTCCATGGAATTATACCTGTGTTCGCTGAATCCTGCGCGATGTTGCAGTGAAATCGGCTATGGTGGAATAGATTTATGATGATTGTTGTGTAGATTTACTATTGCATAGTTCTGGCGGTGATATGGGGATGAACTAATGGGTTGTATTTGAATAGATTTTCTTTATATGGGGTGGCGTTGAAGGCCGATCACGATCCGGTATGGCTGCAAGCAGGCGCGGTTCGGTGTTCCAATAAGGTGGCCCCATACGGATGGTACACGCTGAATGTTTCATAAACGTCATGGGAAGGTCTACAATTCTGCCGCTGGCCCCCGCCGGGGCATATGGCCATCATCGAAGTCAGGTGTCTCTGCCTCTTCAGGGATCAAACGAGTGCCGTTATGAAGAAAGTTATCCATGCCATCGTGGTTGTGATTGCCATATCCGCTTCGGTGGCAGCCTATGCACAGAACAACAAGATGATCTACAGCGTGGAGAGTTGCCAGGAGGGGGATGGGATTGTGACAAAGGTGGAGGTCTGGGCTGTTCCTGGCGACTCCGTTGAACGCAGTGTCTGCGAGATGGGAGTTGATTGCCAGGGGAGAGCATGGAGTACCTGTGGTGCCATCTCCACAGCCAATCAGGGGATCGCAACGTTGAGCGCTGCCTTTGCCAGCGCGATTGCCGGCGATTCCGCCAGAAGAGCGGCTGGCGATCCTCATGGCCATATCGTTGAACTGATCGTACGGGATGCCATCGCCTACGTCCGCGCCGACCGTCATGTCTACTACAAGGTGTTTGCTATTGCAAAGGGAACCGTGGTGTTCGATGATCCTCGTCTGGCTCGTGCGGGCACGATGGTGGCACTGGCCACTCCCGGCTCAACGTTGGGTCCTCATCTTGTGGTGGCCTACGATCCTGAGACCGATCGCGCCCAGGGATATCGGGTATATCTGCGATAGGGCAGGGTCTCAAGCCCTATCGCAGATATCGTTCATCTATCTGTGTGCGGCTCCCCAACTGCTGCTCTCAGCGGTTTGGGGTGGTTTGCAGCAGCGGAAAGCCCTCGGAGCGGGCAACATAGGTGGCCGCGGTGATATCGCCCGCCACGTTCAGCGTGGTGCGGCACATGTCCAGGATTCGGTCAACGCCAAGGATGATGGCGATAAGCGCAGGGTCGATCTCCAGGCTGATAAGAACGCCGATGATAAACGGGATCGAGCCTGACGGGACACCAGCGGTTCCGATGCCGCCGAGGATCGCCATATAGACCACCATCAACTGCTGGCCGAATGTCAGATCAACCCCGGCAAGCTGCGCCAGGAAGAGCACTGTGATACCCTCGTAAAGCGCCGTGCCGTTCTGGTTTGCGGTGGCCCCGATCGTCAGCACAAAGCTGTTGATGTCGCGAGGCACGCCAAGATTTTCCTCCGAGATGCGAATGGCCGTAGGCAGGGTGGCATTCGATGATGATGTGGAGAATGCCGTAAGCATCACGGTCTTGATGCGCCGGAAGAACTCGATCGGGGAGATCCGGGAGAGGAAATAGACAGCGAGGGAATATACCCCGAACATATGCAGAGCAAGTCCGAGAAGGACGGTGAGCACAAACCAGAGCAGCGCCTGCATCACGTCGATGCCGAAGCGGGCGGTGTTGGTGAACAGGAGCGCCGCCACCGCATACGGGGCCAGCCGCATAATCATGTCCACGATACGGGCCGTCACCCGATATACTCCTTCCACTCCTCGCAGAAGCGGCGCCACAACCTTTGCCGAGACAAGCGTCATGGCGATGCCAACGATCAGCGCAAAAAACATCAGGTGAAGCATGTTTGGCGTATCGCCCGCTATCGATGCGATCGGGTTGGCCGGAACGATCGTCTTCACCGCAATCATCAGCGGAGAGTCCGTTGTGGCCGCATCGGTTGTTGCTGCATCAACCTTGTTGGTCGCATCGGCACCATAGCGTTCACGCAGGGCCGTTGCCGTAGCCGGATCGATCCGATCGCCGGGGCGTATCGTATTGGCGAGCGTAAGGCCGATGGCAACCGATATCGCCGAGATGACGATCGTATAGGCGAACGTCTTCACGGCCATACGCCCAAGCTTCCGAAAATCTCCAACGCCTGCGATTCCCACCACGAGCGATGAAAAGACCAGCGGCACGACGATCATCATGAGAAGACGGAGGAACAGCGTTCCGACCGGATCGGTGATGTTTGCCACGATCCAGGCTACGGTCGCGTTCTCCGGCCCCACGATGGCGTTTGTCAGCAACCCGGCCCCTGCGCCGATCGCCAGGCCGATCATGATACGGGAGTGGATCGGCATGCCGCGCGGCGTATCTGGAGTGCTGTCATCGAGATCAGTTGTTATTTCCTCCTCGAACGCGTCGGCGTTGATCTGATTGTGCTTGCTTGGTTCGGGCATATGATGTTCCGATTGGGAATGTGAGGTGCCAGTGGCCACGGCCGGACGTTGGCAATGGTGCCTGCTAATATATGCCTCTGCTACCAATCGCTCGCGATTGAATATGGCAGCGATGCGCAGGCGCTTTTTCCGCACATCTTCTCGGGAACATCATTCTGTGGAGTGCCAACCGTTGCCGAATGTCTCCTCGAAACAGAATGCCGAGATATCCTTGCGCTGTGGGCTTGTCCAGTCGATCGTGGGGCGTTTTGCGTTCGGATCGACATAGCCCAGACGGAAGAGCGCTATCATCTCGAAATCATCCGGCGGGGCCACCATGGCAATGCACTCCTGCCAGTATTCGCCACCGGCCTCCATCGGCAGGGAGATGAACTGTACTCCTACGCCCAGTGAGTTCGCCGTCAGCCAGATATTCTCCATCGCCATCCCGAGCGCCAGCATCGAGTACATGCCCGAAAGCTCGTTCTTTTTGTACTCGTCCTTGGTCAGCAGAACAGCCAGTATCAGCGGCGATGTGGAGATAAGGCGTCTGGAGTCGATGGCCAGGATATGGGGGACGCGCAGCCTGTTCATCACCTCGCCCCCTTTCTCCGAGAAGAGAAAGCGGATGAACGGACGCAACGGGGCTGGCATCGCATCGATGTAGATGCCGTCGCCGGAGCGCTCGGTCTCCTCTTTGCTGAACCGGAAGTATTTCAGATAGCGCTTCCAGAACCCGCCTCGCTCCATTACCCGTACCATCGAGCGTCCGGCGATCCTGCCAAGGTGCTTGCGGCGTTCCGGGTTGCGTATCAGCACAAAACGCCAGGGCTGCGAGTTGAAATGGCTCGGGGCGTAGCTCGCGGCCGTCATGATTGTGCGGATATGCTCGTCGGAGATCGGCTTGTCGAGAAAACGCGAATTTGTCGTCCTTCGATTTCTGATTGCTTCGAGTAATTCCACGTTGTGTGTGCCGTTAATGAACTAATGCCAGAAGACAAGCGCCGAATATGCGGCGCAACAGAAGGTGGCATACATCCAGTGGCCGCTGCTGCGTCCACGAAACAATGGCATGCCCAGAAGAATCGCTGCCATGCCGACCTGTTGCCATGCGTAGGCCGCCGATCCGTGGATAAATGTTGCTACTGTTGCTGCAAGCAGGCTTGCCATCACGAAAAAATAAAGAACGTGATGCATGAGGCGGAATCGCGAGCTGGTGATGACGTGCGTTTTCACCAGCAGTCCAACGATGACGTTTGCGAGAAATATGGAGTATGCCGCGCCAAGCACAGGTTGCAGGGATTAATGGTATGGAGCTGCTGGTTGGCTCTCATGCGTTTGAGTGTGCCGCGCCCGTACGATGGGGCATTCTGCCCTCGGCACCACACTTTCCCGGTTGGTTATGCCGGGTCCCAGCGAAGCAGCACAAGCTCCGAGGAGAATCCGGGGCCGAGAGCGCCAAGCAGGCCGTATTCTCCATCGCGGGATTCTTCACTGCGGGTCGGCTGCCTGGCGATGCTCTGCATATACCGTTCAAGCACAAAGATGACCGATGCCGCGGACATATTGCCGCAGTTGCGGAGGACATGCCGTGTATGGTCGAGCTTCTGTGGCGGCAGGCCAAGCGATTCGGTATATGCCTGAAGCACCTTCGCGCCGCCGGGGTGGGCGATGAAATGGTCGATGCTGCCGATGTCAAGTCCCTCGGTGGCCAGAAATGTCTCGATCGATTCCCGCATGAATGTGCGGACGATCGTAGGGATATCCCGGGAGATCACCACACGGAAGCCATCGTTGCCGATATCCCATCCCATAACGTCGAGCGAGGCGTCGAGCGTGTTTGTCGAGGATGCCAGCAGGCGGGCATAGCGGTTCCCCGGCGCAAGGGGAACATCGCTCCCGGCCACCAGGACGGCCGCCGAGCCGTCGGCAAAAAGCGATGTTGCTATCAATGCCGATTTGCTTCGATCGTTCCGCATAAAGGTAAGGCCGCATAACTCGGTGACGACCACCAGGACGCGGGCCGAGCGGTCGGCGCGGGCGATCTCCATGGCACGCGAGAGGGCCGAGGCGCCACCGGCGCAGCCAAGGCCCCAGATCGGAAGCCGTTTGATCGTACGGCGGAATGCAAGCCGCTGTATCAACTGCGCGTCGATGCTTGGCGTAGAGATGCCGGTTGTGGAAACGTAGATCAGATAATCTATATCTTTGTAGTCTACCCCAGCCGCCTCGATCGCCCGTGCGATGGCGGCAGTGGAGAGATCGATGGCACATTCGATATGGAGATCGTTCTTCTGCTTGAAGGATTTTTCCGTGGCGAACCATTGAAGCGGGACACAGAAATGCCGCTGGTCGATCTCCGTGTTGTCGAACACGCTCATCAACCGATCGATATCGCTGAACGCCTCTCCGTAGAGGTCATGCGCGAACTGCTTTATTTCCTTCTGTGTGAGAACGTTCTCCGGCAGCGCTGTGCCGGTTGCGACGATCCTGGGCATTGAAAACGCCTTTAACCAGTATATACGTTCTTGTTGATGGCGCCGGGTCGTAATCATACCCAATCACCGGGCATATCTCACGCCAGCTCCCTATGCGTATGGACAGTACTCTATCTCGGGGCCAGGCCCCCATCTATGCCGTCCGGCTCTTCACGCCTGATGATGCCGGGGCGCTGGCCGCCTATTATGTGCGGAACAGGGAGTTCCATCGCGACTCGTCGCCGATCGCCCCTGCGCCGTTTTACACCCCCGAATACCAACGTCAGCGTCTTGAGGCTGTGATGGAACTGCTCCGGCAGGAGCGGGAGTATCGGTTCGGTATCTTCACCCCGCAGGATGATGGCGAGCTTCTCATCGGCACGATAACCCTTACGGCCGTTGAACGGGGTGCATTCAGCAATGGCCGGTTTGGCTATTCCATCGATGGCGACCACCGGAATCGGGGCATCACCACTGCGAGTCTGCGCCAGGTGATGACCTTCGCCTTCGATTCATTGGGGCTGCATCGTCTGGAAGCGAACATCATGCCGCACAATGTGGCATCGCGGCGGGTTCTGGAAAAATGTGGGTTCAGCAGGATAGGTTACGCGCCAAAGATGCTGATGATTGCCGGGGAATGGCGCGATCATGAGATGTATATGATCCTTGTGGACGACTTCCAGCGTTATCTCCACAACATACATACCGCTCCTAGGTAAGCAACAGGGGGCGGGAACCTCTTTCTTTTTGAAGCTTCCGGGCCAGTATGTAAGTTCGGCGCGCCTGTTCCCGGCGTCCGTCCTTTTCTGCCGAGCCGGGGCGGGGGAGGACTTCGGGGGCGTCTTGGCCCCCATCGGTTCCACCGGAAGCACTCATGCACGTCAAGTACGGAGTTCGATCATGCATCTCTGCAGAGGGAATGGCGCGCTGCGCCTTCTGGCATCAGCCACACTGCTTGTTACCGGGGTTCTGAGCCTTCAGGCACAGACCGGAACGCTTGTCGGCCGTGTGACCGACTCGACATCGGGGCGCCCGCTCTCGGGGGCTACCGTGCGCGTATTTGGCAGCGAGGCCACCACCCGGCAGATCGGGGCGATCACCCGTTCGGATGGAACCTACAGTGTGCGCGGGCTTTCGCCGGGAACATACCGGGTCACCATTACATTCCTCAGCTTTGCCCCGTTCGAGGCGCCAGCCGTCGGAATCGGTGCCGATGGTTCTTCCAGGCTCGATGCCGCGCTCGTGCCAGGCACGCTCGGTCTGGAGGAGATCGTGGTCTCGGCCTCGCGCAGGCCGGAGAAGATCACCAGTGCGCCCGCATCGGTATCGGTGGTGGATGCACGCCGGGTGGAAGAGCAGACGGCGTTGACCACGGCCGATCATCTGAAGGGGGTGACCGGTCTGGATATCGTGCAGTCGGGGCTGACGCAGAGCAACGTGGTGGCCCGTGGGTTCAATAACGCCGGGTCCGGGACGCTGATGATGCTCACCGATAACCGGATTGCCAATGTTCCGTCGCTTCGTCTGAACGCCCATAACTTCATTCCGCTTGTCAACGAGGATATCCAGCAGATCGAGGTGATACGTGGGCCTGGCTCGGCGCTGTATGGCCCGAATACGGCCAACGGTGTGCTCCATCTCATCACCCGATCACCGTTCTCCTCAACCGGCACATGGTTGTCGCTGGCAGGGGGGGAGCGTGGCGTGTTCCAGGGGATGGCACGGCATGCCGGAACCGCCGGCGATCGGCTCGGCTACAAGATCTCCGCGCAGTATATGCGGGGCGAGGACTGGGGGTACCTTGATTCGGCGGAGGTACGGGCGCGCCGCTCGTTTCTTGCCGATACGAACCACCATGGTGTGAACCCGGATACCTTGCGGATCGGTCTGCGCGACAGCACAATCGAACGGGTGGCCGGGGAGCTACGGGTTGATTATATCCCGACCGACGATCTGACACTGATTGCGGCTGTGGGAGCCAACCGTGCCATCAGCAATCCCGATATCACCGGTGTGGGAGCTGCGCAGGCGCGCAACTGGCAGTATACCTACTATCAGGCCCGTGTGCTCTACAAGGATCTTTTTGTGCAGGCGTTCCTGAACCATAGCGATGCAGGGGAGACCTATCTGCTTCGCACCGGGCAGCCGATCGTGGATCGTTCGTCGCTGTTTGTTGCGCAGGCTCAGCACTCCCATACGTTCGATGGGCTTGGAAGGCTTGCCTATGGCGTCGATTACCTTCTGACCACACCGGTCACCGATTCCACCATTACCGGCGGCAACGAAAATGATGATGATATCGCCGAGATCGGCGGGTATGTGCAGGCGGAGGCCACGCTGGTGCCACAGGCTCTTGAACTTGTGCTGGCAGGGCGTTTGGACAAACATAGCCGTCTGGACGATCTGATATTCTCGCCGCGTGCCGCGCTTGTCTGGACGCCGATGCGCTACCAGACCCTGCGTCTGACCTACAACAGCGCCTACAGCGCGCCGAGCACCAACGATCTGTTCCTCGATATCGTTGCCGAGAGAACGCCGCTGTTCGACGTGCGCGCCAGCGGTGTTCCGGGAGGTGGCTTCACCTTCGGTCGCGATGCGTCCGGCAACCCTCTTGCCCGGTCGTATTTCGGGACGAACCCGGCCGCTGCGGTCGATAACCAGGCGGTGGTGGCGCAGGCCTGGACCGCTTTGCAGGCGCTGGTGCGGGGGACGGGCCTGGGAACCATCGACGATGTGCCCGCGCCGCCTGCGAGCATGGTGGAGATGCGTACGCTGAATGCACGCTCGGCACAGTTCGAGCCGGGGGGAGATGTGGCCGATCGTGGGCCGATCCGTCCAACGGTCAATTCCACGATCGAGCTTGGCTACAAGGGGGTGATCGCCGAGCGGTTTGGGCTGAGCGTTGATCTGTATCGCTCGCACTATCATAATTTTGTTGGGCCGCTTCAAGCCATCACCCCCAATCTTTTCTTCAATAGAAGCCAGTTGCAGGGGTATCTGCGCCAGCAGTTGCAGGCCCTAAGCCCCGACGACAGCTCTACCGCAGCGCTCTTTGCCGCATTCCTTGCCGATACCGTCTCGAAAGTGCCGCTTGGGGTGATTACGCCGGAGGGGGCGACCGATCCAACGGCGGTGCTGTTTAGCACACGCAATTACGGCGATGTGACGCTCTACGGGCTTGATCTCGGCTGGCAGCTTGGGGTAACCGACGGCATAACGCTGAGCGGCATGCTCTCCTGGGTAAGCGAGAACTACTTCGAGAACCTGGATGGCGTTGCCGATCTGGCGCTGAACGCCCCCCGGTTCAAATACTCGGTGGCGGCAGAGTATAGGAGCAGTGGGCTGGGGGTGAACGGGGAGCTTCGGTTCCGCCATGTGGATGGGTTCCCGGTGAACTCCGGCGTGTTTATCGGCGATGTTCCAGGGTACTCGGTGCTCGATCTGAACGTTGGATACCGGCTCCCGTTTGCAGAGGGGCTGCACCTCTCGCTCTCTGTGCAGAACCTTCTGACGTTTGTAGAGGGGAGCAGCGGCAGCCCATTCACCCAGCGCCATGCCGAGTTTGTAGGCACCCCGGCACTCGGCAGGCTTGCCCTTGCCCGGCTTACCTATGAGTTCCGGTAAACCATGACGCCGATCACGCTTCGGAGGCGCTTCCGGCGGTGATGCAGCGCCACCAGCGCCAACACTGTTTTCTGCCATGATGCCGGTAGCGCCACAAGGGGCCGGAGCGTGATCCTCCGTTTTGTTAGCGTTGGCTCGGCGCACAAGTGCGTGCGCACATCCTGTCCATTCGGGTGTGCGCATCCCATATGGAGCATCGCGTCCGGCAGAGCCTGCCACTACGCATTCGTTCAAACCAACCCGCCACATTTATTCATTGATACAAACGTCATAGCCCAGTATATTGATGGCAGTTCACACCCTGTTACCCGTTGGCCCATAGAGGCCCCTATCTACATCAATTCAGATCCGATCGGCATTCCGTAGCTCCTACGGCATCCATCCGTATCGCTTCCCGCGTGATACCCGCGACGTTTCTCCATCGGTACCGGCCGAGCGCACGATGTTGCTCTATTCGCATGTGTAGTTTTTGAGGGCGCGCCCCTCGCGTTCATGATGTTCAGGCTTCGACACTTATTCCCAGGTAAGGATACAATGAAGAACAAACGGTCAATATTCGTTCTGGCCGCGCTTTTTGCTCTCTGCGGAGCTGTTGCCGCCAGCGCACAGGTAAGTCTGGGGGCGCGGATGGGGATCAATTCTGCCGCCGCCTCTATCCACCTCTCCTATGGCGATTCCTATCAGACATCGCGCCGCATCGGTCTGGTGACCGGTATTGCATTGGAATTTGGGCTTGTAGGGCCGCTTTCGGTCCGGTTTGAGCCGCAATACGTGCAGAAGGGCTATCGGCTCCAGGATGATTATCTGGGAGATGAGCTGACCGTTGTCGGACATATTGATTATGTGGAGCTGCCAATGCTGCTGAAAGGGGCATGGGATATCGGGCGGGTAAGCCTTTTTGCGTTTGCAGGCCCCAATATCGGTGTGCGTTCATCGGCCGAGGTTGCCGAGCTTTTCCCCGACTCCACTGAGGTAAGCAGCGTGGAGTATGCCACAAAGGATTTCGATGTTGCGCTCGATCTTGGCCTGGGGATTGGCTACAAGGTCAATCCTACCGCCATGGTGATTGCCGACGTGCGATATTCGTATGGCCTTGTCAATATTGATAATGGCGGGCGGGGCGATATCTATCAATCGCGCGACATCAAGGTGATGCTTGGCATGATGTTCATGCTTCAGTAGTTTCCTGTGCCATGGCCGGAGCGCTTACGTGGGCCGGTGTCTTCCGATGCCCGGCGTCTGTGTGTACAAGGCTGGATGGGCCGGGCGGCCGATGAGCGTTATCGCTGCGAGTATATCAATCAGGGCATGCTTACCAATACGTTCTGTCATATCCCCAGCGTGGGATTGCGCACCGAGTTGAAACTGTGGGAGGCCGGGATTCGCTCCTGGGAGCTCTTTCTGGAGATGGATGGCGCCGTTGCCGCCGGGCCTCGGGGATCGCTTATACTGGATCATGTCCATCGCTCGCAGGAAGCGCTTGTCGAAGGGGATATCCCGTTTTTTACCACTGCTATGCCTTCCGGCGAGCATTGGCGCGTTTTCCCGGAGTTTCGCAATCGCACTGCCTATCTCGATATCGAAACCACAGGGCTGGAGATGAGTGGGGTTGATGATGGCATTACGACCATCGCCCTGTATGATGGCAGCCGTATCCGGCAGTATGTGCGGGGGGAGAATCTGCGTGACTTCGCCGATGATATCTCCGCATACGATCTGCTTGTGACCTACAACGGCAAGTGCTTCGATATCCCATTTATCGAACAGTATTTTCGGATCAAGCTGGAGCAGCCCCATATAGATCTTCGTTATGTGCTCGGCAGCCTTGGCTTTCGCGGGGGGCTGAAAGGATGCGAACGGCAGCTCGGCATTGACCGTGGCGAGTTGCAGGGCGTTGATGGTTTCTTTGCGGTTCTGCTCTGGCGGGAGTATTGCAGCTATGGCGATCCTACTGCTCTTGAGACGCTTCTGGCCTATAATATCGAGGATACGGTCAACCTGGAACGGCTGATGCTGATGGCCTATAACCTGAAAGTGGAGGAGACGCCGTTTGCAGCGTCCCACAGGATGGAGATTCCCGCGTCTGTGCCGGCAAGCCCCTTCCGCCCGAACCTCGACACTATCGAGCGCGTTCGCCAGCGGTACCAGGCCTGGAGCATGTGATCTAGCCGGAGTGCACAGCTTCGGGCTGCCTGTGCGATGGCGATTGCCAGCAGGCCCGCACTGCTTGTCTTTCGTGCATCCCGTCGGATTTTCTATGTTCGTATGTCGGTTCCCTGCTCTCCGCATCGCTATGGAGTGGAGAGGGGCTTCCCCCCCGCAATTCAATACATCTCTGGCTCGTTTATCAAATACCTGATGCCGATCAGCAACGGATGCGGTTTCCATCGTCGTGCTTCGCTGATGGTGATGAGCATCGTTATCGCAACCTGGATCACCGGCTGCGGATCTCTCTATCATCCGGCGATCTATGATACCAACCTTCCTGCTCCGGTGGCATTACATGGCGATGCCGCTGGAACCTATTATGCTGTCGAGGGGGTGGGCACGCCCGGCTTCAATCCAGAGGAACGGAGCAGACTGGGGCGGGGGCATTATATGGTAGCCGAGCAGCTTGGGCCGGTACGCCTCGGTTATGGCGCATACTTCTATAGCGGGCTGTATACGATCCGTCCGTCGCTGAAAGAGCGTCTGCATGGGCCTCGGGAGTTTGGTGGAGCGGGCCTTCAGGTTGATGCGGCCGTTGTCGAACCAGTCGGGAGTCTCTCGGTCGGCTGCGGTATCTATGGGGCGTTCGGGCTGGAGCTTGGCCCGTATGCGCTGCTCTGGAATGCACGGGGACGCCTTCCGTATGTATTCCAGGGCGATATGTATACCACGCTCGGCGTACGTCTTGGCGGCGATCGCTGGTTTGCCATGCAGTTGGGAATTGGCCTGCCCGGCCTTCTTTCGATCAACGGCCAGCTCGACCTTGGAAGCCTGGTGCTCTGGGGAGGTGCCGGGACATCGCTCGAACGTTTTCCATCGCTTGGTCCGATACGACGGTTCAGTGCCGGTATCAGCGTTAAAGCCGAATAAGCAGGTGCCGCCCGCCGGACCATCGCCCGCCATATGCCGAGCGGGCGTTTGGAGGCGACGTTATGGTGTTCCCTTGCATTATGGGAGGCCTTTGGCACGTGCCTCCTTCAGCGCCACCGCATACCACTCAAGCTCGCCCATGAATTTCTCCACACGCCGGTAATATGCTTGGTCGATCGGCGTGCCATCATCATCAAATGCGCTTGATACCCGGGGGATTGGCAATGTGGAGGGGATGCTCGGCATGCCAAGCTCTCCAAGCATTGCGCGGAGTTGCATTGCGGCGCGTACACCGCCAAACGATCCGCCGGAATAGCTGACGATCGCCGATGGGCGGAAGAAATATTCCTCCAGAAAATGGTCCAGCATATTGGAGAGCGCTGGCGGGATGCTATGATTATACTCGGCAGAGACGATGATAAACGCATCGGCCGAACGGATGCACGCTGCCATGCTCTCCAGGACTTCCGGTGCCTCTCCCCGAGGGTATTCCTTGTACATCCGGTCGAGCAGGGGAAGAGGGCGTTCGGCCGGATCGAGAAGGGTTACTCGATGGCCCCGGTTCAGACAGATAGTGCGGATGAATCTGGCGGCTTTGATCCCTTGACGGTTGGCACGAACCGAGCCGAAAAAAATAACGATATCAAGCTTCATAGGGTATTTCATGTATATGGAACGGGCTGCCCATAGCCGGAGCGGGGCTATCGGTTCATGGGCACCCCAGGCGCCGATATTATCCGCCCCTTACTGCCTCGTTCTTCCAACCACGTCTGGCTTCCAGCCTTCGTTTATTTTGCCCCGGCCTTCAGCAGCAGCTTGATGATCTCCTCGTTCTTTTCCATTCTGGCAATGCCGAGGGCGGTCATCCCCAACGCGTTTCTGGGCCGAAGGTCCGCTCCCTTTTTCAGGAGACTGCGCACGCAGGCAGGGTATTGATTCTGCGCCGCAAACATCAGCGCGGTATATCCATCTTCCTCGGCCTTGTCGGGATCGGCCTTTCGTTCCAGGAGCATATCGACGATCTCATGACTGCCCGCGTAAGCGGCATAGATCAGCGGTGATACCTTCTTGCGGGAGATGGCGTTCGCTTCGGCTCCCCCTGCCAGGAGAAGCCGTGCGGTCTCCGTGTTCCCTTCCAGCGCGGCCTTGTGCAGCGCGGTTTCACCCCCCTGATCCATGGCATCCACCAGCGCTCCTGCCTTCAGCAGTGCCGCCACGATGGAATCCAGCCCCCTGCTGGCGGCGGTCATCAGCGGGGTAATGCCGGCGGTATCCCCGGTATTAAGCGGAGCACCTGCTGCGATCAGGGTCCGAACATTTTCAAGATAGCCGTAGATAACCGCATACCCTAGTGCTGATATGCCTGCTGTTGACACTGCCGAGGTTGCCGCATGCCGTTCCAGTAGATAGCTGAGCACGGCCTGCTGATCTTCCATGGCGGTGTGCATCAGCGGCGTAAGGCCCTGAAGGTCGTTGTTATTGATGTCGGCCCCTTGCGCCACCAGCATACGTACCAGGTCGAGATGTCCGTTCCATGCTGCAAACATCAACGGGGTGCGCCCCTTCATATCGACGGTATCGACGTTGGTTCCTGTATCGAGCCGTTCCCTGATAACGGTGGTATTCCCCTCGGCGGCGGCCGCAAAGATATCACCTCCGGCATCTACTGTCGGCTCGGTGGTCGGGTTCTGGAAAATCAGAAGTTTCTCCTTGCTAACATAATAGAGCGAGCCTCCCAGGAGGGCGGGGATGCTTGGCGGGTGGTAGCCGAACCCAGCTTCCTCGCTCCAGAGCTTGGTTCCGGTTTCCAGATCGATGCAATGCAGATGGGAGTCGAATGTCCCGATATAGGCATAGTCACCTGCGGTGGCCGCCGGTGCCGATGGCATCCGTCCAACCATTGTCTGCCAGCGCTCGGTGCCATCTGCCGCATCGAGGGCAAAAAGGATGCCCGACTGGGGCGATGCCACCAGGATGATCCTCTCTGCCGCCGATGGAGTGGCCAACGCCGTATGGTCTGGCGCGCTGAACTTCCAGCGTTCCGTTCCATCGCCTTGATCGCATGCATGCAAGGCTCCATCGGGGGAGGAGCAGAAGACCAGACCGGCATGGGCCATTGTTTCCCCTCCGCCCACGCTGGAGCGCCACAGCCGTTTGCCGGTGGCTGCAACAATGGCATACAGGGCCGGTTCAGCCGTTCCCACATAGATGATGCCATCGGCATAGACCGGGGATGCAGGTGTGGTGCCTGTGATGGCCTTCCAGAGCAGTGTGCCGGTGTTTTCATCGAGCGCATGGATAGAGCCGTCGCTTGCTGTAACAACGATCGCCCCCTCGGCACGGCATGGCGTTGTGGTAAGCTGCCCGCTGCTTTTATAGGTCCAGACGATCGTTGCCGTGCTCTTGCCGAATGCATAGAGAATGCTGTCGGTGCTGGCCGCAAAGACCGTGGTTGAGGAGACAAGGGGGGCGCCTTGGACTGAGCCTCCAGCGGGGAATCCGTTCACGATGGTAAATTCATCAAAGGCTATCACATTGCCGTTTGCGGTGCCATAATAGACCGCCTCGCTATCAAGCCCGGGAGGGGAGATAAGGCGATCATCCTTCAGTTTTACATACAGCGATACAGGGCTGGTTTCGCCAACCGCAGGAGCCATATAACGATGGCTGCGTTGTTGTATCTCCAGCTCCTGCTGCGTGGCTGGAACAGGCTGTGCCAGCGCTTGCGGTAGGGGGAGGAAGAGAATAAGAGCGGAGAGGCCGAACAGAATCTGTTGAATCATGGATGCTTCTCTTCATTGACGGTGAGTGGCTTGGCCGCAGCGACGCTGAGAGCCAAGCCACAGGTAGTGCCATGAACTTACGAAGGCAGGCGGGTGTTGTCTGCGTGGTTGTAAGAATTCATGCGATCCTGTCAGCATCGTGAGCCGCCGGTGCGCAGGCCGCTGGAGCGCCCCTCAGAAACCATCTCACTGCAAACCGATGGGCAAACTCACCAGCCGCCAGCCTCTTCCGATTGGCAGCATACTCCGCTTGTAGCGTTTCCATAGTACTATCGTCTCTGGTATCTGTTCAGGGCAAGGTAGATGGGGACAGGATGCGTTCTCTATATACAGTGTGCGACAATGGCCGTATTGTGGTGGGCAGCCATGATACCCCCATTCTCCGGGACAGGATTGTTGCGCACAATTGTTGGCTAACGTGGTAATTACGCGCCGATTTTTCGCATCGCGGGTAAAATATTTATTTGCTTATATCGATTTCGATGTATATTTGTAGTGGCTTTCATCGCGTTATGGAGTTAATAGCCCTTCCCAAGGCTTTGATTCCATTCTTTGGCGCGGTGGAGCTGGGATACGACCAGCCTCCGCACAACTGGTAGTAATACCTTGACCGCATAAGACCCAACATCTCCGGTTCCTGAAGATGCCAGACAATCTTCGGAGCATGGCTCCCTTATGCCTGGAGCTTACGATTCGTAGGGAATATGATATTCCGGGTGAGCAGCACATGAAGCTGTGCTGATATCGCGTGGCAGGGATGCGTATAGTCCAGACCCTGACTCGCCATGGCCCGCATACGTATAATCCTACCGTCGGAAGCACACGCCCATACCAATCAAACCCCCACAGTCATGGTCTATTTACTGCTTCATTATTGCGTTGGCACCCATGAAATCATTCAACGAAAAAACCGGCACCGCTGGCGAAACTGCGGTTATCAAGCAGTATCACTGGCCTGAGGAGAACTCAAAATCCGTTGCATCGAAGAAGCGCCGCTCCACCACGGTTCGGAGAAACTGGACCAAGGAGGAGGATGCCATCATACGAAAGAACTATACACGGTTCGGTTCGCGACATACGGCAGAGCTTCTTGGAAGGAAGTACACCAGCGTTCAGCACCGTGCTTTGCGCCTGGGGGTTCCGGGATGCGGCCAGCGTCCTTGGAGTCGCAAGGAAGAGCATTATCTCCGTAAATATTACGGCAAACTGACAGCGATCGAGATCGCACGCATTTTGCAACGGACCGAGCAAAGTGTGCGTGCCCATATTCATCAGCTTGGGCTTGGTTCCTACCAGCCTCAGCCGTGGACAGATGGTGAGATAGTCTATCTGAAAAAGCATTATGGCCGCGTAAGCGTGGCTGAGCTGGCCGAAGAGCTTGGCCGAACCACTGATGCGGTGGAGCTGAAGGCTGGCAAGCTTGGGCTGCGAAGAAAAGTCCGAAAACTGAGCCTGGAGGAGATACAGTGGGTGATTGATAATCTCGGGCAGATCTCGTACGAGAAGATGGCACGGGAACTCGGAGTCAGCAATGGTCGTATTCTTCGGATCGCTGCCAAGCATAATTACCGCCCACGGCCGAATAATCGGGTTTGGACCGCCGATGAGGATGAATATCTTCGGGAGCATTACGGTAAAAAAACACGTAGAGAGATAGCCGAGGCCATTGGCCGTACCGTTCCGTTAGTAAGCTGGCGTGCTCGCAAGCTGGGGCTTACAAGCGGGCGCCGTACCATGGAAAAACCTCGTCCCTGGACCGAGACGGAAGATGAGATCCTTCGCGGATATTGCGGGGTGATGACATACGATCAGCTTGCTGAAAATCTCGATCGTACTTCTGCGTCCGTCGCCGGGCGTATTGTGCGTCTGGGGCTTGGCGGGATGGGGGGCATAAGCCCGGGCTGATATCTGTGCTGCATGGCAGCTCATAGCGCTGTAGTACCATGCAATGCCGTGCCACGGAAATGAATGAGCGGATGTACCTTGCAGGTGTCGGTATCGGGAAGGGAGGTCCACAATCTCTTCTGCAATTGTTGCACGCTCAGTTCATGCCGGAACCGTACGGCATTGCCGCTGGCCTCTTGCTCCATGAGCCATGAAACGTTCCAGGTACTCTTCAACGGGAATCAGCAGGCTGTGATACATCACTGTATCTACTGTACAGCCGATGATATCGGTTGATGCACGGGCTGGAATGTTTTTCATGCGAGTTTCCGATTCTATAATCCCACACAACATATTCTTGCGACCATCACAGTTGGTATGGTGGCCTGTTTCTCTATCGTCTGATGCGAACCGTATGCGCTCGGTGGAATAATGGGCGACGGCATCCCGTTGCCTATTATTCCACGGCGTTGCCTTGTGTGTGCCGCCCGGGACTTTTTCTGTATGAAATACAAACCTGTAGCGGCATGCACGGTCGTTAACGTTCTGTCAGGATACCGGTTTCCCCTTGATTCTGCCTGCGCTGCGGAGTTCGATGTTGGCGTAGAAGTGGGCACCGCAGCGTGGTACGCTTCTACGGGACCGGTGAGGTTGATTGCGGAGGGTCGATGAGGATATCTCTGTCGCATTTCGCAGCCGAACCGCGATCGAGACCGGATCTATCTGTCAGTGATATGGCATGATATACAACGCCCGGAGATCGAGACCGATCGACTCCGGGCGTTGTGTATCATGCAAGTGCTACATCTTGAGGCTAGTCGATCAGGCCATCGCCTTCCTCAAGGATATCCCGGAGGAACCATTCATGCTTCTCATGGATCTGTACGATGCGTGTGAACAGATCGGCGGTTCCCAGATCATCGGAATTGTCGGCAAGGCGGGCTGCACGCCGCATCTCATGAATAACGGTGATCTCGTTGGCATCGGCCTCGGCCACCATCTGGCGCATGTTTCCCTTGGCGGCCGCAACCTTTACCGTCGCGAGCTTCAGGATCGCGCTCGGGTCGGCGATGGGATCGCCGCCGATCATCCTGATTCGCTCGGCAAATTCATCGAGCGTGGCCAGTACCGCGGTGGCAAGCTCGTCGAACAGGAGATGAAGGTCGCGGAAGAGCGGCCCGAAGGTCTGCCAATGATAATGCTTGTAGTTCAGATAGAGGATCGTCGCATTCGCCACCTGCACCTGAAGCGCTTCTAGCAGAGCGCTGCCAGGGTGGTTATTGTTGTTGATATCCTGTGAGATGCTTTCATTGCTCGCTTTCAAGCGCGCTCTCGATGCGCTTGTGCCATTGGTCTTTGCCATGGTAAGATGCTCCGTTAATATAAAAGTAGGATTTGGGTACTTCTTTAGGTCATAGAATAAGACAAACCGGGTGCCATGCGGTACAGAAAGAGGTAACGGACAGTGACGGCGTGGTCCGCATGGAAGGGGGGGCCTCAGCCGTGAACGGCGGCAGTCAGTTGCGATGCACGGCTTCTGATCTTCTCCAGAGAGCTTAACGTACCATCGGCCTCATGGGTTAGCCAGGAGCCAACGTTCAGCGCCACCGCTCCTGCGGCCATCAGATGGGGCGCCGATAGTGCCGTCACCCCACCGGATGGGGCGATTCTGATGCTGGGGAGGGGGCCTCGCAGGGCCGCCAGGAACGCTGCCCCTTCGGCTGGCATCGGAAATACCTTGATGATATCGGCTCCTTCCCGCCAGGCCGCCATGATTTCGGTTGGGCTGTAGGCCCCCGGCATCGCCATGCGCTGGCGCTGATGGGCAAAGCGGATCAGGGCGGGGTCCAGTATCGGGCTGGCGTAGAAGAGCGCTCCTGCCTCGAACACCGTACGTGCGGCGGCGATGTCCAGAACGGTCCCCGCGCCTACCAGCAGATCGCTACGTTCGCAGAGCCTTGCGATCAGTGCCGGTGCCTCCGGCGTTGTAAGGGTGATCTCCACCGTCGTGATTCCTCCGTCGGCAATGGCTTCAACCACATCAAGCGCCTGCACGGGATCATCGAGCCGTATCACCGCGATCAGCCTTCGATGAAGTATCCGTTCCAATATATGCTGATGGGCTTGCATGGGCTATCACATTACGAATGATGTTCTGAGGATTCCGTACGGGGCGGCCGGTTGCATGGCATCGGTGCCCACGGGGAAAATATGTGCGGCAGAGCGAACGTCGGTGTCCGGTGCGCATCGTTATGTCCTAATTTTGTCGAGCAGATTGTCATGTCTATCGTATTGCCTGGCGATACACGGCGTTCTTCCTGAATCCGACAAGCAGGTTCGCGAACCCTTCCGCTCGGAACAGGCTCACCTGTGGTATGCATATAGTGTGCGTCAACTTTCTACAACTTTCTCATCGTATGACAAGACTTTATACGTCGATCATTGCCTGTTGCCTGCTTGGGTCGGCCGCCTTAGCACAGACTGCGGAGCCTAGAAGTTATAACACAACGCTCTTCGGCCAGATCAGCCCCGCTCAGGGGTCTGGCGGGCGATATTCGGCGCTTACCGGGTATGCTCATCCAAACGGCCGTGAGTATGCCCTGCTCGGCGGGTATAACGGCACCCACATCATTGATGTTACCGAGCAGCCGATTCATCAGGTTGCATTTATTCCGGGTCCGGCCAGCGGTTGGCGCGAGATGAAGGCCTATGGCAACTACGGTTATGTGGTCAGCGAGGGGGGGGGCGGCCTCCAGATCATCGATCTTTCCAAACTCCCCCAGGAAGCCACGCTGGTGCGGTCCGATACCTCCATCTTCTTTACCGCCCATACCATCAGCCAGCATGGTACATACCTGTATGTGAACGGCACCGGTGTGAACGCGGGGGCAAATGGCGGCACGCTGATCTACGACCTTTCAAAAGATCCTCTCCGTCCTGAGCATATCTCCACCTGGTCGCTCCGGTATGTGCACGATGCGGTCGTTCGCAACGATACTCTATACGCCTCGGCCATCAACAATGGCAAGCTCGATATCGTCTATCTGGGCGATGGCCAGAAGAACCCGCAGCTTGTGAACTCGATCGAATATCCGGGCGCCGGGACCCATAATGCCGATCTGACACCGGATGGCAGCTATGTGATGACGACCGATGAGATCGGCTCCACGCCGAAGACGCTGAAGGTCTGGGATGTGCGCGATGTGGAGAACATCTCGAAGGTGGCGGACTGGACGCCGGTGCCAGGGCAGATCATCCACAATGTCCATATGAAAGGCTCCATCGCCTACATTGCCTGGTACACGGCCGGCACCCGGGTTGTCGATATGAGCAATCCGCTCGATCCGGCCGAGCTTGGGTTCTATGATACCTATCCTGGGGCTTCCGCAACCTATTCCGGCAACTGGGAAGTGTATCCGTATCTGCCAAGCGGCAAGATCCTCTCCAGCGATATGCAGACGGGGCTGCATGTCTTTACGTTCAATGGCGCTGCCAGAGGCAATGTGTACGGCGTGGTACGCGATGCTCTTACCAATGAGCCGGTTTCAGGCGCGGTTATCTCGATCGCCGAGACCGGCCGAACGATCGTGACGGATGCACAGGGAGGCTACAGCCTTGCCGGAGCGATCGATACGCTCGACTTCCGCATTGCAAAGCGCGACTATATCTCGTCAACGGGTTCCCTGATCCTCTCAGCCGATGGGACGAGGCATGATATCCTTCTTACCTCCATTCCAATGATGGAGCTTTCCATGACGGTTGTCGACAAGGCAACCGGGGAGGCGCTTCCCAGATTTTCCTATCGTGTCGTGGAGCGCCCGGAATCGGCTGGGCTTGTTGCGGGCAGCTCGAAGCTGCTCCGCTTGCCGCGTGATAGCTCCTTCCATGTCTATGTTGGCGCCTGGGGATATCGTTCGCAGGTGGTCGATATCAGCCCCGGCCAGAGCGGCGAGCACCGTGTGGAGGTCATACGCGAGTATTACGATGATGTCGAGCTTGATCTTGGATGGTCGCTTGCAGCGCCGGGAGATAATGCCGCCAGCGGACGCTGGGAGCGCGGCGTGCCGATGGAGAGTTCCTATCCCGACGGCACGCTCTTTCAGCCGGGATCGGATCATACCGGCGGGCTGGGAGACCATGCGTTTATCACCGGGCTTTTCAGCGAGCAGTTTCAGCCCGGCGTCAATGATGTCGATGACGGCGTTACCACGCTTACCTCGCCACCGATGAACCTGGTCGGATACGATGATCCGGTTCTTAGCTGCGCCATCTGGTATTCGCGTAATGGCCGTGTCGATGCCATCAACGATACTCTGGAGGTGCTGATCTCTTCTGATAACGGTGAAAGCTGGCATACGCTGGCCAGGATCACCGAGTCGCCGCAGGTCTGGAAGAACTATCGTTTCCGTCTGAAGGACTTTATCACCCCCGGCGAGGCAACTCGTTTCCGTGTGGTAGCCTCCGATCTCTACGAGCAGTCGCTGGTAGAAGCCGGGCTTGATGACTTCTCCGTGGTCGATAGCAGCAGCGCTCCCTCTTCGGTGCCGCTTCTGCCGGGCGCATCGGCCGGCGTTGTTGCAAGCTATCAGCTTCGCCCGAATCCATTCGCCGGGGTTGCCCAGCTCGACCTGACGCTTGCTGCCGAACAGAAGGATGCCCGTCTGGAGCTGTTCGACGCGCTTGGCCGTCAGGTGGGGTTGCTGCACGAGGGGGCCATTCCCGCCGGTACCAGCTCCTATACGATCGACGGTTCGGCAATCCCGGCCGGACGGTATGCATGGCGCCTGACCCTGGATAACGGCCAGGTGTGCACCGGTGCTGCAACGCTGGTGCGCTGATCCCGGTGCGGCAGGCTGCATTCAATGGATGAATTTCGGGGCGTTCCCGCCAGGGACGCCCCGTTGTTTATTGGGGCCGGATGCCCACGGCAAGGTGCCTGTCACGCTTTTTTATCTCCACTCCCCGGAATCGGTAACTTTTTTTTTCGCTGCGCATACATTACCCCAGATCGGAAATTTCCCTGGCTTTTTCACCGTGGTGTGGCCGATGCAGCGCTCTTGCAGGAGCATAGGAACGCCATGAAAACCATATGGAAACCATGAAACGGTACTCTGCCGGTATACTCCGTATCTTGATCGTTCTGGGAACGTCCGCCATTCTCCTGGCACAGCCGAAAACCTATAACACGGCTGCTTTCGATTCGCTCACCCCATATCCCGCAATACACGGGCGGCATTCCGGTCTGACCGGATATGTGGTCGGTGATGGACGGGAATATGCCATCATGGGGGGGATGAAGCCACCTACGTCATCAATGTCACCGAAAAGCCGATCAGGGCTGTCCGCAGATAGCCGGGCCGATAAGCGGCTGGCGTGAAATGAAAACGGCCGGAACATGGGCCTATATGGTGAACGAGAGAGGGAGGGGGGGCATACCATACGCGATGATACCCTGTATGCTGTGGCCATCCAGGATAATTGTCTCAGCATCGTGTATCTCGGTGCCGATCGCAAATATCCGCATTTGTGGCGCAGATAAATTATCCGTTCGCCAGCACGCATAATTCCGATGCGACGGCCGATGGAAGCTATGTGATAACAATGGTTCGATACATTCCGGGACCGTTCTCGTTGTTCATTGAGCGCTCTCGTATCGTATGGCCCTCTGGCCGATCGCTGTGCAAAAGCGGGCATCCGAATTGGGTGCTCATTCTGCTATAGGCAGGCAATTGGGAAGGAATTTCCCATCGGAACATTCTGCCGTGCCTTTTTGGTCTATGGAGAATCGTTCATGTAGTGTAGGATGAACACCCCTGGGAGCATAAACAGATGTGATGCAGTGCAGAGCGATCCCACCCTGCGATTGGCTTTGCACGCCTCATATTCCTCTCCGTTCAACCCTTTCCTGATGCTACGAGCTGATAAGGATATCGCATGATCTATCGTTTTGCCATACTGCTTGCTCTGGCTGGTATGATGACAGTTTCTACTGTTTGTGCACAGCCATTGCGTACCTATCATACCGAGCGCTTCGATTCGCTCGATCCGGCGGCCGGTGGCCCCGGACGTTATTCCGGGCTTACCGGCTATGCTGCTCCCGATGGCCGCGAATACGCGCTGCTGGGGGGGCATCTCGGCACCTATATCGTTGATATCACCGAAAAACCGATTCGGCTGGTCTCGCTCGTCGAGGGTCCGCCGAGCGACTGGCGTGAAATCAAGACCTATCGCAATTATGCCTATGTGGTCAATGAAAACGATGGCGGCCTTCAGATCATTGATCTTTCTCCGCTTCCGGCTCCTCCCACCGTTGTAACGCGCGATTCATCGGTGCTTCGGACCGGCCATACTGTTTCGGCTGAAGGGGATTATCTGTATGTGCACGGCTCCAATCTGGGCGCAGGAGCCAATTCCGGCACCCTCATCTTCAACGTGGCAGCGAACCCGATGGCGCCGGAGCTTGTCGGAACCTTCTCCGGGCATTATGTGCATGATGCCTATATCCGTAACGATACCATGTATGCCGCTGCCATCTTCGATGGGAAGCTCAGCATCATCTATCTGGGGCCTGATCGAAAGAATCCCACACTGGTCGGGGAGATCACCTATCCCGGTGCCGGAACCCATAATGCCGCGATCACCGAGGATGGTAGCTATCTGCTGACGACCGATGAGGTGGGGATGACCGACAAGACCTTGAAGTTCTGGGATATCCACAATCTGGATGCGATCTTCAAGGTTGCTGATTTTACCCCGGAGGCGACCGCTATCGTTCATAATGTCTTTGTAAAAGGGCATACCGCCTATGTTTCGTGGTATACCGGTGGGACACGTATCATTGATATCAGCGACCCGTTGCAGCCGGTGGAGGTAGGGTTCTTCGATGCGTATCCTGGCACCGGCGCCCAGTATGCTGGCAATTGGGATGTCTATCCCTATCTGCCAAGCGGTAAAATCATCTCCAGCTATATGGAGCGAGGCCTGGAGGTCTTTACCTTCGATGGTGCCCGGCCAGGCCGGGTGCATGGCATGGTTGTAAGCTCGATCACAAAGGAACCGCTGCCAGGGGTCCAGATACGTATGGCGCAGAATAACACCGTGCTTATCACCGACAACGAAGGGCGTTTCAGTTTTGCCGGAGCAGAGGGAACCGTCGATTTCCTCGCCTATCTCCAGAATTATCACCTCGAGAATGGCATGCTGGAGCTGAAAGGAGAGGGGAATGAGGTTGTGATCGAAATGCGGAATCTGCCGCTGGCGCTGTATTCGCTGCCGGTGGTGGATGATGAGACCGGTGAGCCTGTCGAAACGTTCCTCTACAGGGTCTATGGCAGAGAGAATGGGGAGGGAAGCGGCGCCGGAGCAACATGGTCGCTTGCCCTTCCGGCCGATAGCAGCTATATGGTTCAGATCGGAGCGTGGGGATATCAATCCCGGATTCTTGAGCTGAGCATGGCCGCCGAACAGTCGCTGCCGATTCGTTTGAAAAGAGGATATGCCGATGACGCCGAGCTTGATCTTGGATGGACGCTCGGGGTTGCCGGGGACCGCGCCTCGATAGGCCGATGGGAGCGCGGAGTGCCGGTGGAGGTAACGCTCTACAGCGGCAACGATGAGGTCGCGGTGCAGCCGGGTGCCGATCATACCCATGATCCCGGCGATCGTGCCTTTATCACCGGGATATCGGTGCCGGGGGAATATTCACGGCCGGTGTTCGGCGGTGCTACCACGCTGCTTTCCCCGGCGTTTGATATCTCCTCCTATAGCGATCCGTATATCAACTGCTATCTCTGGTTCTCGAACGATGCCTGGTATTCCAGGAATTTCCCCATCATACCCTCCGATACCCTGGAGGTGCATATAAGCAATGATGATGGCGCAAGCTGGACCCTGCTGGCGCAAATCGGTGAGTCCACCCGTGGCTGGAAGCACTTCAGCTTCCGGGTCCGCAATGGCCTTTCCCTTTCCGGTCATATGCGCGTCAAGTTTGTTGCAAGCGACTCGATCGCCCCATCGGTCGTGGAGGCTGGTATGGATGATTTCAGCATCACCGAAGGTCCGGTGCTTGCCGTTGCCCGCAGCACGGGCCAGGCCGCCAGGGCAATGCTC
The DNA here is from genome assembly GCA_964455525.1 of uncultured Alphaproteobacteria bacterium. Lineage (GTDB taxonomy): Bacteria > Bacteroidota > Ignavibacteria > OLB7 > OLB7 > JAFDZV01. The sequence goes on along the minus strand of CAYVWR010000013.1, from coordinate 23,848 downwards.
CATCTTGCTCCAAACCCCGTCGGCGGCGCTGCACGCCTGATGATCGTGCTGCCAGCGTCGCAACGGAACGCACGCCTGGAATTGTACACGATGCTCGGCGAGCGTGTGCTTCTCCTGCATGAAGGAGCAATGGCCGCAGGAGAGAACGTTGTTGCCGTGGAAACTGCTCCTCTGCCGGAAGGCCGCTATATGTGGCGCCTTCTGCTGGATGATGGAAGCCTGGCAATCGGGCCGATGGTGGTGATACGCTAACCTCCGGGATCACGTTCGAAGATGTGCTGGATGCATCGCAGCACGCAAGGCCGCGCAAGGTGCAGGGCAAAACCATTTTTTTGCGCCTTCGCCCGCATTCTTATGCGGCGCAATGTGCACCAGCAACCAAGACAACGGGAGGGCTAGCAGAATAGCTGGCCCTCCCGTTGTTATATCATCCCCGGATCTGTTCTCCGTTTCCGAGCGCCGGAATCGCACCCCGTGTGGTCGGGAATCCGCTAGTGAACGTCCAGATAGTGATCCAGTTCCCACTGCGAGACCGCGATCCTGTAGCTGTCCCACTCCTGAAGCTTCGCCTGGTAGAACTTGCCGAAGGTGAACTCACCGATGGCGCCACGCACCACCTCGTTATCGCGAAGCGCCTCGATTGCCTCGACAAGGTTGGCCGCGACCGAGCCGATGCCGTGGTGCTTCACTTCCTCCGGCGTCATCTCGAAGATATCGTCTTCGACCGGTGCCGGCGGGATCATCTTCTTCTCCACACCATCCAGGCCGGCCGCAAGCAATGCCGCAAACGCCAGGTACGGATTGGCTGCCGGGTCGGGACAGCGGATCTCCACACGCACCGCCTTTTCGCGTCCCGGCGTATAGCGGGGAACACGGATCAGCACGGAACGGTTCTTCTGGCCCCATGCCACGTTTACCGGCGCTTCATATCCCACCACAAGACGCTTGTAGCTGTTGATCGTGGGGTTGATGATGGCGTTCAGCGCCTTGATATGATGCATCTGACCGGCGATAAAGCCCAGAGCAAAATCGCTGAGAGAGTACAGGCCATCCTTGTTGAACATCATGTTCTGCCCATCGGTCGTGAAGAGCGACTGGTGCACATGCATGCCGGAGCCGTTGACGCCGGTGATCGGCTTCGGCATAAACGAGGCATGCAGGCCATGCTGTGCGGCGATCGACTTCAGTGCGAAGCGGAGCGTTACCGAGGCATCGGCGCCGGCAAGCGCATCGCAGTAGCGGAAATCAATTTCATGCTGGCCAACCGCCACTTCATGATGAAGTGCTTCCACATCGATGCCGAAGGCCTGGAGTGCAAAGGTCATCTCCTGACGAATCTCGGTGGCAAGATCGGTCGTCTGGTCGAAGTAACCCGCCTCGTCGTGAGGCAGGGGGGCCAGCTTGCCGTCTGCGCCACGCTTGAAGAGAAAGAACTCAAGCTCCGGGCCTACGTTGAAGACATACCCCATCCGGCGGGCGCGCTCAAGCTGGCGCTTCAGGATGCCACGCGGGTCACCCTCGAACGGCTCGCCATCCGGCATATAAACGTCGCAGATGATGCGGGCACGGGTTCCCGACCCCGAGCCACGGGTCCACGGGATCACCGCGAACGTGTCAAGGTCGGGCTTCAGGAACATATCGCTCTCGTGAACACGAGTGAAGCCCTCGATCGAGGAGCCATCGAACCACACGTTCTGGTCGATCGCGTCCTCGAGCTTCCAGACCGGAATCGTCACGGCCTTGAGCGTGCCGATGATATCGGTGAACTGTAGGTTCACAAACTGCACGTTCTGCTCCGCGGCGAGCTTCAATACTTCCTGCTTGGTCATCGCCATCGATGTAATCACTCCTGCGATTGGGTATGTTAAGGATTGAAAGGATCTAACGTTTTGCTTTTCTCTAAGTTTGCGGGCACCGGTGTCGGCGGGCATGCCTGCTGCTGGCAGGCGCCGGTCATTCCTTGCGCCGACCTGCGCGTCCTTCGCTGACGATCTCTTCGAGATGGGAGAAGGGGAGGGCAAGCCCCTCCTTGTGCGTGGAGAGCACCAGATTTGTGCTGGTGCCGATCACGCCGGGCCAGCGCTGGATCTCCGCCAGAAGCGCTTCAAGCGTGCTGGTATTACGGGTGCGGATTTTCAGAAGATGTGAGGCGTCGCCGGTGATCGCATGGCATTCCATCACCTCGTCGTGAGCTGTCGCCTTTGCGAGAAATCTGGGGTACTGTGTCGAGGAGTCGACGCGAACCTGGATGAACCCCGTGATATCAAGCGCCAGCAGTGCCGGGGCTATCTGGGCGGTGAAGCCGAGTATCACCCCTCGTTCCTCCAGCTTCCGCAATCGCTCGGCTACTGCCGGGGCGGAAAGCTGCACGGTTTCGGCCAGCGTCCCAAGCTGAATGCGCCCGTTCTGCTGGAGCGCCTTCAGAATCTGGATGTCAATGGAGTCGAGATCTGTGAGAAATCTCATGTAGCTTTCATTTTTAAAGTTCTGGAGCAAACATACGAAGGATTTTTAAGCGTACAAGCGCTGGAAGTTCGTAAATGAAAGTAAAAGCTGATAACAGAGCTGAGGGAATCGGTTGCCAACGGCCCTGGAGCGCGCCCTTGTGGTGCCTGCATGGGCGTTCATGTGCGTGGATCGGCGGGGCTGCCGTGGCTCAGGTGCCAAGCCCCGGATCTCTCTCTCCGGCTCCCCTCTCTCTCTTCCCAGCGGATCATGGATTGCGGGCGCTGCCCATCCTCTCTCTAACATCGTAAACCTATAAGCGAATGATCGACCGTTATACGCGCCCGGCAATGGGGGCTATCTGGCAGGATGAAAACAAGTATCGTATCTGGCTTGAAATTGAAACGCTGGCCGTGGAGGCGCAGGCGGAGCTTGGCGATGTTCCCATCGAGGCGGCACGCGCGGTGCGCGAGCGGGGAAATTTCGATGTTGCCAGGATTCTGGAGATCGAGGAAGTCACCAAACACGATGTGATCGCATTTCTGACGAATGTGGCCGAATACGTCGGTGAGCCTTCGCGGTATGTGCATCTCGGCATGACTTCCTCCGATGTTCTCGATACCTGCCTTGCCGTGCAGCTTAAGCAGGCAGGAGAGATGTTGCTGGAGGGATTGGAGCGTTTTCGCGATGTGCTCGCCAAGCGCGCCGTGGAGTTCAAATACACGATCATGATCGGGCGCTCGCATGGCATCCATGCCGAGCCGGTCACCTTCGGTCTGAAGCTGGCGCTCTGGTACGAGGAGACCAAGCGGAGCATCGAGCGGATGCGCCGGGCTGTCGAGGTTATATCCTATGGCCAGATCTCCGGTGCGGTTGGAACCTTCGAGCACCTAAGCCCGAAGGTGGAGGAGTATGTCTGCAAACACCTCGGGCTGAAAGCCGATCCGGTGAGCACCCAGGTGATCCAGCGCGATCGGCATGCGGAATATATGGCAGCGCTCGGCGTGATAGCCTCTACGCTTGACCAGTTTGCTACGGAGATCCGCCATCTCCAGCGCACCGAGGTGCTGGAGGCGGAGGAGTACTTCTCTGCCGGACAGAAGGGAAGCTCCGCGATGCCCCACAAGCGGAATCCGATCATCTCCGAACGTATCTGTGGCATGGCGCGTATCGTCCGCACAAATGCGCTTGCAGCGATGGAGAATGTGGCGCTCTGGCATGAGCGCGATATCAGCCACTCGTCGGTGGAACGGGTGATCTGCCCGGATTCTACCATCCTGCTCGACTATATGCTTGATAAGATGATCTCGCTGGTCGATAAGCTGCTTGTCTATCCAGAGAACATGATGAAGAATCTCGGCATCACCAGCGGGCTTCATTTCTCGCAGACCATTCTGCTTGCTCTGGCAAAGCAGGGGATGAGCCGCGAGGATGCCTACCGGCTTGTGCAGAAGAGCGCGATGGAGGTCTGGCGTACCCGCGAAAACTTCCCCGATGTGCTGAAGCGCGATTCGGAACTGACCGCGGTGCTGCCGATCGAGGAGATCGATGCGCTCTGCGATCTACAGAAGTCGATCCGTAACGTGGATTATATCTTCGAGCGGTGCGGGTTATAAGAAGGACTCGCATACAACCGTAGCTCCATAAGCCGCCATGAGTTGATCCTGGCGGCTTTTTGTTACGCTGTATCGGTGCCTGGGAGAAGTGCCGGAGTGATGGGAACGGAGGGGAGCCAATGCCCTGGCGCATGAGATGATTGATGCGATGCCAGGGTGGAAACGACGAAGGCGACCTCGAACGAGCCGAGATCGCCTCTGCAAAGGGCCCGTGACAGGACTTGAACCTGCAACCTGCTGATTACAAATCAGCTGCTCTACCAATTGAGCTACGCGGGCAACTAGAACTAGGACGGCAAAAATAGTGCGAATTCGGTACCAAGGCAAGAGGGAAGAAGAGAAAATGGGGGTAATCTCCAATCTCTTGAATCGTGCGGGGTCGGCGTCTATCTTGCCCGCCGGGCAGAATGCCCTTCTCCGGCAGCTTGCAGCCTACCATTTCACTACCGCGTAGAATCCCCTCCGCACGAGGTGATTGTCGCAAGGAGGATCTTTCACCATGATGCCCTTCTCGAAACTTGAATCCAGGTTTGGCCTTACCCGTGGCGATGTCACCGTTGCTCTCTTTCTTGCCGGTACCGCTCTTGCCGGATTTGTCTATACGACATTCTTCGATTCCCGCCCCCCATCGGCCGAACGCCGTGAGCTGATGGGGCTTCGGCTGCGGCATGATTCCGTTGTAGAGGCGTATCGCAAAGCCCGCATCGCCGAGCTGGACCCCGCGCAGGGCCTTGCCGGGCGTGGCCAGGACGTTGCCGATGCGGCCGATTCCGATAACATCGCCCCCTGGCTGCCATCGACGGCGGCGGAGGCGGAGATGGAGGAGGCCGTGGAGCGTGTTCTGAGGCCCGCAGCAGGGGCGGGCGGCAAAACGATGCCGAGCAGCCCGATCAACATCAATACGGCTGCAAAGAGTGCGTTGATGCAGCTTCCGGGGGTGGGCGAAAAGACCGCCGATGCGATCATTGAACGGCGGACCCATGTTCCTTTCCGGCGTGTTGAGGATATTATGGATGTGAAGGGGATCGGAGAGAAGAAGTTCGAGAAGATGAAACAGCATATCGTAGTCAAATAACGTATGAGAATCATTGCCGGAAGCCTTCGTGGCCGCCTGCTGAAAAGCACCCAGACCTCCATGCTCCGCCCGACGACCGATCGGGTACGGGAGTCGATTTTCAATATTCTTGCCTCTCGCATCGAGCTGGAGGATGCCGAGGTTCTGGATCTGTTTGCCGGAACCGGCGCGCTCGGCATCGAGGCGCTCAGCCGTGGTGCGGCGTACTGCGAGTTTGTGGAACGCGATCGTAAGGCGGCGGCGGCGATCGCCGGGAACCTGAAGGCGTTCGATCTGGAGCACCGCTCGAACCTGATCGTTCGGGATGCGATGAAGTATATCCATGAGAGCCAGAAGCGCTATGATTGTATCTTCGCCGATCCTCCGTATGCGTCCCCCATCTTCGAGATGCTTGTTCACGATCTCTTTGCGCTCGGCAGGCTGCGCGAGACGGGAGTGCTGGTGCTGGAACATTCTGCGGCGATGAAAGGCATTCGTGCCGAAGGAGCGGAGGTGATGCTGGAACGGGCGTTCGGGGAGACGGGGGTGACGATCTATCGGGGAAAGGCCGGGCAGATACGATAACCTGCCGGTGTGTGGTGAGGCGGCAGAACGCTGGAGGAGCCAGCGGGGAATATTATTGCGAGACGAGGTTGTTATGAGAACGGCTATCTATCCGGGGTCGTTTGATCCTATTACCAATGGGCATATCGATATCATTGCGCGTACGGCAAAGATGTTCGATCGGGTGGTTGTGGTGCTGGCGGTAAACAGTGCAAAGAAGACATTGTTTACCGAGGATGAGCGGTTCGATCTTGCGGTGGAATCGCTCCGGGACTATCCCAATGTGAAGGTACAACGCTGGGGGGGACTCCTTGTGGAATGTGCCGAAGCCGAGGGAGCCTTGGCGATTGTGCGTGGCCTGCGTGCGGTAAGCGATTTCGAGTTCGAGATGCAGATGGCCCTGATGAATCGGAAGATGAAGCAGGAGATCAGCACGATCTTCATGATGCCGCATGAACGCTATACCTACCTTAATTCCACGATCATCCGGGAACTTTCCCGCTATGATGCCGATGTTAGCGAGTTTGTGCCCCCATGTGTTGCACATGCTTTACGGGCGAAACGAGAGCAATCGTAGCCCCGTTGCGCCCGCGCGTTGCCTGCGCGGCCAGCCGTATGCTGTTGGAAGCGTTCCAGAGAGGGGCTTCCCGGAATCTATTATTCCCGCACTCTAATCCTGTTCCTTCATTCCAAAGCTCTATCCCCCCATGATCTACCTTGTCTTCGACATCGAGACCGCCGCCATGCCATTCGAGGCGTTCGACGATGTACAGCAGGAATATCTACTGCGCAACACCACTACCGATGAGGAGCGCGAGGAGAGGAAACGGATGCTGAGCCTGAACCCTCTTACAGCACAGGTTACCGCGCTCGGCATGGTCACCTGCACTTCGCTCGACGGCGAGCCACGCGGCTGCGTGTATTCAAGCTATGGCCATGAGGATAATGGCGAACCGTACGAGGATGTCCTTGCCGATGGGTCGAAATGGTGCATGATGTCCGAGCGGGAGATGCTGAGGAAATGGTGGGAGATGCTTGCCAAGGGACGCGCCAGAGGGGGCTATCAACTGATCTCCTTTAATGGCCGTGCCTTCGACTGCCCGTTTCTGATGCTCCGCTCGGCAGCGCTTCGCATAAAGCCGACCCGTAATCTGATGGACGGAACCCGCTGGAAATACGATCGCCATATTGATCTTCAGGAGGAGCTTGCCTTCAAGAACAACGATCGTACTGGCGCTATGCGGCGTTTTAATTTCGATTTCTACTGCAAGTCCTTTGGCATACCGTCACCAAAAGGAGAAGGTATCACCGGATATGACGTGCCGGAGTTCTACCGCCAGGGGCGCTACAGGGAGATCGCCGAGTATTGTCTGCGCGATGTCCGGGCGACATGGGAGCTGTTCAAGTTCTGGAAGGAATACCTAAACGATATCGAATCCTGATCCTCTCCTGAATCTGTTGGCGCGGGGTGAGCATGTTCGCTGCTTCGATGCCGGTGGTGAATGTATCATGCAGCCGCGATGGCTCCCCAGGCGCAGGGAAAAAAGCCGAGCCATGCGAGTAGTTCCGGTGCTACTGGCGTGGCTCGGCTTTTTATCTGCTCGGGGGAGCTTTGCAGAATTGGCAGAAAATGTGATGCAGGTGCGGTGTGCCGTTATCGCGATCGCCGTAGCGCGCAGGCTACTACGGCAGCGGCTGTCCTACGGGAATCGCGCAGCTATGCCCAGGCTCGCCATGCGGGGGATTGGGCTTGCCCGACCAGGCGCTCGAAGTAGGTGGGATCTGCGGGGCCATGGGTGCTCCCGGCTGATTCGGGTCTACCGGCACTGCCGTAACGTTGGCGGGCGTGCTTGAGACATTCACCGGCTCGCTTGTGATAGGTGCTGGCACCGCGTTCGGGGCTGATGTATCGGGCTGTACGCTCACATTGGTCGTCGGCGGTACGTCCGCTCCGGGAGTAATGGTGGCACTGTCGATAGTTGCGGCGTCGCCGGATGGCTGGTTGTTATCGGCGCACGCGGAAAACGTTGTAACCGCTACGATAATAGCTCCGAAGAGTATCTGTTTCATGGTGTGGGCCTGTTTATTACGAGTTGTTTGGATCTGCCAGACGCTCTATCGCTTGCTTCGGAGAGATGAAACTCTGGCTGATGGGAGAATATACTTGAAAGTCAACTGTTCGCGAAAAATGAATTGGCCGCAATATGCGGCTCTGTTCAATTGGCATGCTGCGGATGCCGCCGAATCGTAGCGGAGCAAACGACGATGGAGGAGGCGCAGGTGCTCCTGTTTGTGGTCCCGGCAACGCCTTTCGGGGAAAAAAGGTCATCTACAGGTTAATCCAGTTCATCCTTTGCCTCGGCATGCAGCTCTTTTTCCCGAGCCGTGGTTGCTGGTATGGAGAGAACCTTTCGGAAATCAGCCTCGGCTTTTGGATCATCATCGAGTTCATCGTACGCAAGGCCGCGGATATAATAGACCTCCATCGAGTTGTCCACGCCAAGCGTGAGCGCCTTGCTCAGCAGCTCTACCGCTTTTTCATAGGAAGCCGTGGGGAGCGATCCATAGATAAGCTTTGCCGCGTTGCGTTCCACCCACGAGATGTCGGCCACATAGAAATGCCACCCTCCAAGCGTGGCATAGGCCGCTCCGTTGTTCTTGTCGAGCGCAATCGCCTTTTCAGCGTTCTCCTTGACCACTTTGGACAGAGCGATCTTCTCTCTGGTGTCCGCGACCTGCGCCACGCGTCCGGCTGCGATCGCAAGCCACAGGTAGTCGTTGGAACCGGCCGATGGCCTTGCAACGCCTGCGGCTGCCTTCTCGTAGGCGCTCCGGTAGCTCTTCTTGGACTGGACGGTCTTGCCGAGCCGATCCGCGCTTCGGATCATATCACGAACCTCGGTCCAGTTCTCGGCAACGGCATCGTGCGCCCAGAACAGAGCCAGAAGCAGAAGTGCAAGACATGGCCCACGATGTGCGGAGGGGCCTTTGATAGACCTGGGCTGCTGCATGGTCGTCTCCTTGCGCAAAATTCTATGATGATTGGGGATGCTCCGGGCTTTTTCCTGATGTCCGGCGTCTTGGAACGGATCATCATCCCTTCTCCACCCGCTCCCTATTGTGTTGTGCCGCAGAGTTGCCGCTCGTCCGGTTCAGTGACGTGCCAGCCGCACCGGTATGCGTGATAAATCGTTACAGCCCATATCAGCACCGTGATAGCCGATGATGGCGCACCCGAGTGCTGGGATATCACCAGACGATCATGTTGTTTTGCAGGTGTATCGCAGTGTTCCGTATGGGGTTGGCCCGTAGGTTCCCGATTCTTGCCTTTTCCTTCCGGCGGCGGGGGGCAACATTGTGCCGATACAGGTAGAGCGCGACAGCCGGAGCTGGAGATGGGGTGTTCTGGTGCACGGGACAACAGTCTCAATCCGCGAAGGGAGCCTGCGCGACGGAGTTGCCGTGATCCGGCAGATGATGAGGGGGTGGCAGCCCGATGCGCCGAGGTGCTGCAAGCAGAGTCTTCTATCGGCACAATCAGATCAGGCGGCTCGACGTCGAACCCAGCACTCTGCTACGGCATCGGGAACGGAATGCAGGCTGATAGCAGTGCCTTGTGGGTGTATCCGGGAGGTATATAGCGCTCGTTGTATCTTTATAACGGGAATCATCCCTAGGCTATTCTGTTATGATATCCAGTGGCCATGGTTTTTTGACAAGACCGGACCACATAAGCCGTCTATGAGGACCATGATCCAACGCATGAACAGGCAGTATGGTAGCACGCTTTGCGTGCTTGTTTCGGCGGTTGCAGCATTTGCCGGGCTAAGCTCAAGGGGCAATGCGCAGATAACCGAGGGCGTGCGCGTCATCAGCTCCGATGCGCGCAGCCTTGTGCTGGAGGTAACGCCGGAGGTTGTTCTCGATCGGCAGGCAAATGGTGATATCATTCCGATCATCGGGTCGGCAGTGGTTGTCAATCATAGCCATGTCGGCGAGCCGATCCAGATGACAATCCCGATTCCGGTCGCGTTCCCTTCGGCCACCGGGAACCATGTCGAGGTGCTTTCGGTGGTATATGATGAGCCGATGGCTGGTCGTATCGCGCCGGTTCCCACCATGCGTTATCAGAAAAGAGGGGATATCCCCATGCCGGAGTATCGTGCCGATCCGGCCGCCTATGCCCGTCCGCTCGTCCTTCCGCCAGTTGCAGATGTTACCTATCTCGGGGTGGCACGGGATGTCCATTCCGGCACGATCTCCGTCGCTCCCTACGAGTTCAATCCCCTTACCAATTCCGTCCGATTCCTTCGTTCCATCCGGCTCCGGCTCCAGTACGGAGCGGCTCCTGCCACTGCACAGGGGGGCGTTCGTGGAGAGCCGGGGGCGATGACCCGGCTTGCATTTGTGAACGCTCCGGCGGCCGAACAGTGGGGCCTTCCGGTGCTTCGCCAGCCCGCCCCGTCGTTGAGAAAAAGGTCGGGGGTGAGCGCCGCACGGGCCTGGATGCGAGTGGAGGTGAAGGAGGATGGGCTGTACGAGCTTACATCGGAGGATTTCAACAAGGCGGGCATCGACCTGGGGATGGTCGATCCAAGCCGTATTGCCATCTATGGTGGCGATGGTGGGGCACTGCCGGAACAGGATCTGGCGCTCGATCATGAGACGATGCATCAGATCCCGGCAATTGTTGAGCAGAATGGCGGCCGTGCAACACGTGTTCTCTTCTATGGTGCCGGTCCCAGCGTCTGGCGGCTCCGGGATACATTGCGCGATACGATCCCAACCCATAAGATCAATCCCTATGTCACCGCCAACAGTTACATCGTTGCAGTTGATGGCGAGCAGACACGATCCTTTCAGACCGGTGGCACCGGGGAGGCGCACCAGATCACGGTAACCTCCGCCATCTCCCGAATCTTTGTGGAGGAGGAGAAGTTCAATGCCGTGGATATACGCAAGCAGGGTGGCTCGGGGCGGGACTGGTTTGGTACGCAGTTCCAGGCCGATGCCGGTCGGCAGACCGATCCCCGTGTCTTCTCGAACAACCTTTCCGGCCTCGACAGAAATTTTCCGGTGTTCTATCGTCTGCGCCTTGCCAATGCGGCGGCTACCACGGCCGGGGCCGGACAGGCCTCGTTCAAGGTGGAGCAGGGGGGAAGCGTGCTCGGCACCGTCTCGATCGAAAGCCTGGGCGATAACAACATCGCCTATGCCCGAACCCGCGACTTCTTCGGTCGTGCCGATGATATCCAGGGGGAGAACAGCCTGCTGAAGATCACCTACTCGAACGTGTCATCCGGGATCGGCTGCCTCGACTGGTACGAGATCCATTATGGGCGCTATCTGCGTGCCGATGGCGATCGGATCTTTTTCGATGGCCCCTCTTCCACCAGCGGCGATGTGGCACAGTTTCAGGTGAGCAACTTCACCACAGGCAATCTCCTCGGCCTGGATATTACCGATCCTGCCAATCCGGTCGAACTTCGCTCGCAGGGTGGCGATGGGCGTTTTACCTTCAACGACAGGCTGCAACCCCCCGGCAAGGCGCGGCGGTACTTTATCAGCTCACGCAACGCAGCACGCCGGGTGGCCGCTGTGGCCAAGGCGAAGTTCGGCGGGCTGCGCGAGCGCTTGCTGAATGCCGAGGTGATCGTTATCACCCACGAGGACTTCCGTGAGGCGGCCGAGCAGTATGTGGCACACCGGAACTCCCGGGGCATGAGCGCCGCATATGTTACGACCGAGGAGATCTACACGGAGTTCTCCAGCGGGAACCTCGACCCGACAGCGATTCGCAACTATATGGCCTACGCCTTCAATACGTGGTCTCGCCGCCCTACGCACCTTGTTCTGTTCGGCGATGGCAGCTATGACTATCGCAATATCATGGCGCAGCAGAAGCAGTTTGTGCCAGCCTATGAGACCGATGATGGGGATGAGTACAATCATATCACATCGAGCAGTTACGATGACTTCTTCGTCAGGGTGACGACCGATGGCCTTGGACGGGTTGATGCACAGGTCGATCTGGCCGTGGGGCGCCTGCCGGTGGAGACGATCGCTCAGGCGCGTGATATGGTGGCGAAGATCGTTCGCTACGAGGATGCCAGGAACTACGGGCTGTGGCGCCAGACCATTATTCTGGCCGCCGATGACGATTTCCCGCTCGGCGATGGAGGAGGGTTCACCCGCCAGTCGGAAGGGCTTTGGCGCAGCATGCCGGATTGGACCGAGTCGCGCAAGATCTATCTTGCCGGATACCCCACCGAACAGCTTGCCGGTCGCAGAAAGCCGGGCGCCGAGGCCGATCTGTTGCAGTCCATCGATGGCGGGGCTGTTATCACCAACTGGGTTGGGCATGGCAACCCGAAGGTCTGGGCGCATGAAACTCTGCTCGACAAGGATAAGTTCATCGCACGCCTGCGCAACGATTCGATGCTGACATATATACCGGCGGTTACCTGCAACTTCGGGTACTTCGACGATCCTGCCGAGGTCTCGGGAGGTGAGCTGTTTGTGCTCCATCAGGGAGGGGCCATCGGTGTGATGACCGCTACCCGTGCGGTCTATATCGGACCAAACGAGGTGCTGATGCGCCAGCATTTCAAGGCATTGTTCACGCGAGATTCCATGACGCGCCGCCTGCCGACCGTTGGGCAGGCCCTTGTCATGACAAAATATGCCCGTGGCGGAGCCGATGACCGGAACGATCAGAAGTTCCTGCTGCTCGGCGATCCCGCTCTTCAACTGAATCTTCCCAGGGATTCGGTGAAGATCACCAGGATCAACTCCTCGAGCATGGATACGGCGACCGCTACGGTTGGCGCGTTGATGCAGGTGACGATCGAAGGGGAGGTGCTGGATCAGTTCGGTGCGGCTCGTTCCGATTTCAATGGCACGGCGATCGTCTCCCTCTACGATGCCGATCGCACTACAAAAATGGAGTCCGGCGAGGAGACGGTGAACGTTCTGTACTACGGCGGGCGCCTTTTCCGTGGCCCGGCCAATGTCGCCAACGGCAGGTTCTCGGTTACCTTCCGTGTGCCAAAGGATATCGCCTACGATTCCTCCAATGGCCGGGTTTATGCCTACGCTTTTAACGAGAACGGCGATGCCGCCGGTATGACCCGTAATGTGATCGTCTATGGCGCCGACGATTCCCCCGTCACCGATCACAGCGGCCCGGATATCAAGCTGTTCCTGGATGATCGCTCGTTCCGATCAGGGGATCTTGTGACGACCGAGCCGCTTCTGATCGTTGATCTGAGCGATCCAAGCGGTATCAACTCCTCAGGGTCAAGCATCGGCCACCGGATCGAGGCCTGGATCAATGGCAATCCGAAATCGGTCGATCTGACGGAGACCTACCAGACACAGCCGACCGATTACAGCCAGGGGACCGCGCAACGCCGTCTGCTGGAGCTGGAGCCGGGAGAGCATCATATTCGTGTGCGTGCCTGGGATATCTACAACAACGTTTCGGAGAATGCCGCCTACTTCCGCATCGCCGATGTGGATGAGAAGCAGTTGAAAGTGGTCGATGTGGTGAACTATCCGAACCCGATGGCGCGGGAGACGGACTTCCTCTTCCGCCATAACCAGACCCGTCCGCTCGATGTGGATCTTGACATCTTTACCTCCTCCGGCCGTAAGGTGAGGCAGCTTGAATCCCGATCGGTGACCGATCGCTTTGTCAAGCTGCACTGGGATGGTACCGACTCCGATGGCCATCAGCTCGCCAATGGGGTGTATCTGTATAGGCTGCGTGTGCGGATTGTGGGAGATACCGAGGGACGGGAGTTCGAGACGATCGAGAAAGTGGCGATTGTACGCTAGCAGGGCGGGAACTGCCGAGGCGAATCATCTGCATGCAATCGGAAGCCTCCTCCGGGAGATGAGCGCCGCAGATGCTTCGCCTCCATGCGTTTGTGCCGATATCGATAGTATCGCAACCGGCACGAGATTTTCGGGAATTTTCGCGGTTTGTTTCCCGTTATCAATCCGGAGATCATTATGTTGCGGATTCGGTCTTCCGAGAATACCCTTCTGTAACCTCATATCGCCCTCTCCTGGGGGAGAGGAACCCCTCTGATTCCTTTGATCGATGCGGGCCTGGAAAGCCGATTTTGTCTGATTTTGCCTGGATACAAGAGCTATGAATCAATTCCCTGGTCTTGATGATGGTATCGTCAACATGGACGATTATCCATTGTTGAAAACTATCGAGTTCCCCCATGATCTCCGTGCATTGGAGCCTGGACAGTTGCGCCAGATAAGCAACGAGGTCCGCCAGTATATGGTAGATGTCATCTGCCAGGTCGGAGGGCACTTCGGTGCCGGGCTTGGCGTGGTGGAGCTTACCGTTGCGGCGCATTATGCGTTCAATACGCCGGAGGATAAGATCATTATCGATACGGGACATCAGGCATATCCGCACAAGATTCTAACCGGCCGCAAGGAACTGCTCCATACGATCCGGCAGAAGGGAGGGTTGAGTCCCTTTCTGAAAAGAACCGAGAGTCCGTACGATGTCTTTGGCGCCGGACATGCCTCCACCTCGATCTCTGCTGCGCTTGGCATAGCCACGGCGCGCGATCTGGCCGGCAAGGACTTTCATGTGGTCGCCATGATCGGCGATGGCGCCATGACTGGCGGCATGGCCTACGAGGCGATGAACAACTGCGGCCTTCAGGGACGCAGGATCATCGTGGTGCTGAACGATAACAAGATGTCGATTGCGCCGAACGTCTGGGCCATCAGCAATTATTTCACCCAGATAGCCCAGACATCGGTCGCGCAGAAGATCCGTGGCCGTATCTGGAACATGACCGGAGAGATGGGGGCATGGGGCGATCGCTTCCGCTCGCTTGCCTCCCGCCTGGAAGAGGGGGTAAAGGCGGTGCTGACGCCCGGGATGCTCTTCGAGGCGCTTGGCTTCCATTATTTCGGCCCTGAGAACGGCCATAATGTCAATAAACTGGTCGATCTCTTCAACTTTGCCAAGGGTATCGATGGCCCTGTTCTTCTGCATGTGACGACAGAGAAGGGAAAAGGCTTTGCTCCGGCTGAGGCCGATCCCCTCCAGCGCCTGCATGCGCTTGGCGGTCCTACCGACAAGATCACCGGCAAGGCCATTGTAAAGCCTTCCAGCGGGGATGCTGCAAAGCCCCCGAAATATCAGGTCGTCTTCGGTGATGCGCTTGTGCAGATCGCCCGGAACAACCCCAAGGTTGTCGGCATCACTGCCGCCATGCCCGATGGCACAGGGCTGGACATTCTGCAGAAGGCGCTGCCCGATCGTTTTTTCGATGTTGGCATCGCCGAGGAACATGCGGTGACCTTTGCCGCCGGTATGGCTACCGAGGGCGCTATCCCGGTGGTGGCGATCTACAGCACCTTCCTTCAGCGTGGGTTCGATCAGATCGTCCATGATTGTTCCATCCAGCATCTGCCGGTTGTGTTTGCGCTCGATCGTGCAGGTATCGCCGGTAACGATGGGCCAACTCACCATGGCTCGCTCGACCTGAGCTATCTCCGCATTATCCAGGATATCGTGGTGATGGCGCCAAAGGACGAGGCGGAGCTGCGTGATATGCTCTATACGGCCGTTCAGTATGGCAAAGGCCCGGTTGCGCTCCGCTACCCGCGTGGCGAAGGGTTCGGTGTGCCGATGCGGGAGGAGTTTACCAGGATGGAGGTGGGCCGAGGTGAACGTCTGCGCTCCGGACGTGATGTGGCCATCCTTGCGATCGGCGATATGGCCTGGCCATCGGTGCAGGCCGCCGAGCTGCTACAGTCCGAAGGGATCTCCGTTGAGGTCATCAATGCGCGCTTTGTAAAGCCGCTCGATACGGAACTGATCGATGAGATCGGCGTACGCTTCGAGAAGATCATGACCGTGGAGAACAATGTCGTGGCAGGCGGGTTCGGAAGCGCAGTGCTGGAGTATATCGCTACGCAGCCCTATCATACCGGCGTCGATGTGATGACCCATGGCCTGCCTGCCAATGAGTTTGTGGAACATGGAGACTCCTCAGAGCTGCTTGCGGATCTGGAGCTTGATGCCGAAGGCATCGCCAGAGTGGTGAAACGCTTCATAGGATTGCCTCACGGGATCGGACGCCTGGTAACGGTTTGATCGTCTCGTTTGCTCACAAGATTGTGACAGTCTAAAACGGGCATTGTACTCCCCTTCTCAAGCCATTATCTTTGCCGTTCTGTCCGTGAAACGGGTCGATCCTGTAGCTCAGCCGGTAGAGCATCTGACTTTTAATCAGAGGGTCCTGGGTTCGAGTCCCAGCGGGATCACGCAAAGCCGCGAAGTCGTAAAGATTTCGCGGCTTTTTTAATGGTGCGGGATGGTCTGGGGGCAACTTCTGGAGGTTGATGTAGTCGGGTAACAGAGAAGCCCAGCTCATATGGCCGGGCCTCTCTACTTCCATCTCGGATCTCTATCCCTCGCAGAGGGAGAGTATTGACCATCGTCTGCTACAGCGGGCAAGGTCTTCCAGACATCAGTGTCAGGGAGTGTCGGGTGCTCAGTAGGAGAAACCTCTCCGTCGTAATGAAGGTCCATATAAACGCCATGAGCGTTGCTTGCATCTGCATTCCACATAATCACTTTGCCATCTTCGATAAATTCGCCGTGACTATGCTGTAACTGAATCCGTTCTGGCAGGTACATATTCGTGGAGAATGATGGAACCGAGCTTGACGGATTCCCAGCCAGTGAAAATGTGGTTGATTGTCCGAACGTGGGGGAACTGGATTATAGGAGTAGTAATAGTTCAAACGGCTTGGATCAGGGCTGGCAGTTACACCTGCTGCCGTGTCTCCTGCACTGGGTAAATCTAAAGGAAGGTAGGCTATGGTAGTAGGTGATAGATTCGAGTCCCGGGGGCGATCTCACTTCCTGATCGCCATATTCCTGAAAAATCTATCGAAAATCACGGATAACGATATGTGAAATATATTCAACCATCTGTGTCGCGATCACCAAATTATCCGCGACAAATCCTTGTCATTCATCACTGCTGCCTGAAATAATCATGATTACGGACGGTGAATACTCTTGTTCTCATGAATATTTTATTCTTGAAAATCCCAGAAAAGTACATTGCGTTCGATACTGTGCTCGTGTATATTCACGCCGTTTCAAACATGAATCGAAACGTGCTCCGAACAATCCGGATGCACCCGATATCTGTACCCATGATGATGTTGTGATCGACGATTGCTCCCCGTGCCCGCTGTCCGGCCCGACCTGATAGCTCATGCGCCCGGCTGTGATCTGCGTACACCCATTCATTCTTTTTCTCACACCTTCTTGTTGATGATCGAGGAGTTGCTATGATACAACACCCGGATATCCCTGTGCCCAGATCCATCCGCCGATCTCCTTGCCGGTCGGTCCTGCTCTCCCTGCTCGCCGCTCTGCTGCTGCTCATCCCGGTGAGCGCATACAGCACTGATACTGCTGCGGTGCCGTGCGAGGTCGTGCTGGCCATCGTTCACCTGAACCCCGATCCTCTGGCCGATACGGTGCTTGGCATCAGAACCGCTGCCGGATACCTGCCGCTGCGGATTCTCTGGGGCAGAGCGCTCCCACAGGAGCATGGCCGGCTCGATGCTGGTGCTCCGGGACTTCCTGCATCGGATCATCCGGTGCCTCAGACGATCATCATCTATCCCGGTTCGTTGCCTCCAAACGGATCGGTGGCGTTGCAGCAGGTCAACTCCGATACGCTCGTCGATCTGGTGCTGCATCTGCACAGCACCGTCACCGGGCACGGTGCCGACCGCGACTCGCTCCGCTCGCTTGTGATCTTCGGCCAGCGCGCGCTCACCGCCATGCCGGTGATCACCATTGCCGATATCGGGCGCTTCCAGGCCGATCCGTTTTTTGCAATGGAGCTTGTCAAGGGCTCGGAATTGACAGAGCCAGCAACGCGCGACCTGAGCGACAGGACGAGTTATATCCTGGAGCCGGTGAATCTTGCCATTGACAGCCGTGATTCCATCATCGCTCCGATGGAATCTCCGACCGCCGCAACGAACCATTCCGGCAGTGCGCAGACACGCGGATCTGTGCAGATCTCGCCGAACCCCGCACGGGATGCCATGATGATTGAAGCGGCGGGACTTCCTGCCGGTGACTACATCATTGAAGTGGTGTCGGTCAATGGAGAAGGGCTTGTGCGCGAGGAAACGAGGATCGGCGACCGAGAGCATTTGAGGCGAACGCTCGATGTCCGCCACATGCCCAGCGGCTACTACGTCGTGCGGATCGTGCACGGCGATTCACCGGCTGGCGGAGGATCATGTATCGCTGCCTGTCCCATTATCATTACCCGCTAATCCATGACCAGTCAATACCAACACACGATGAGAACACTCTTTAGGATATTCCTGCTGCTGCTGGTGATCGCCCCGACCACCCTCTGGTCGCAATACGACCCAAAGGTCTATGACCTGAAAAAAGCACAGGATCTCTACGATGAACGGGGATTCTCCCACAGCGCCGCCATCTCCGTCGATGGTAAACTCGCCGTCAATAATCAGAACGGTAGCCTCGCTTATTCCTATCCCATCAGTTCCTTTACCTCCGGTGGACACTCCGTCACTGTCGCCCTCAATTATTGCTCCGCCGTCCAGTTCACTTCCTTTAAAGACTATAATCTCTCCGACCGCCATCTCGGCACCGAATACTCCGGCTGGTCGCGCTTCCACCAGAACAGGCCCGCATGGATTCTCGGCGTCGCAGGATGGGCCGTCAACGTCATCGCAACCGCGCCGCATTTTCATGCGCAGCCGGGATCGCGCCTGTTCAACCCGATTATCCAGGATTTCGACGATGGCGATTTGTCCTGGGTGATCGACGGCTATGACTTCAGCGGGCGTCTGCGCGATTTCGGCGCGGTGGCGCAGCCGGAGCACTATCAGGACGTCATCCGCATCCTGCGCGCTGACGGCTCGCTGCTGGAGCTGCTTAACGTGCATGCCAAGGCCGAGATCAACAACGGCAACCCCGATACCTGCGCACGGCTCTATACCGGCACCTACTTCGTCAACGAGGCCAACAGCCATGGTTATGGCATCGTGGAGTACGACCCTGCCTTTATGCCGGCGACCGTGCGCGACTATCTCGACGACCATGTGCCGGCCAGGGAGCGCCATCCTCTCTTTTCGCGCATCCTGCGGTACTATCCGGGGGACGGCACAGAAGCGGTCTTCCGCGAGCGGGTGGCTCCCTTCGGACTGAGCGCCTTCACCGACGATGAGAACCGTTCCGGTGGGGTCTGGGCACATCCGACGATCTTCTATCTGGAATCTATCAAAAGCAATGGCGGCAGTGTCGTCGAGTTCCAGCGCGCGCGGCATTACCCGCAGTTCGGCGGCCCGCTCGGCACCCTTGACGATCTGACCCGTGGCCGCGCGCTGGTGACCTCGTTCACCGGCCATGAGATCCGCTTCGGGCACAACACGATGATCGTCGAGGCGCTGGGACGCACCACCAAGATCAAGTTCGACACCGTCATGCGCAGTGGCACGGCGGCCGCGCGCGAGGTCATGCCCTATGCCAACCTCGGCGCGATGTCCCCGATGGTCGATGACTATACCGGCTATGACGAGTCCAGCCCCGCGCTCTACAAGAGCTTCCTTGGCCTTGTGACGCAGATCATTGATCCTGAGGACCGCGTGACGAGCTTCGGCTACCAGAGCTACACGAAGCGCTACCGCAACGCGGGCTTTCCGCACAACAACGGCACGGTCACCCTCTCGCTGAAGAACTACCGCCTCAGCGCGGTCACTGAGCCGACCGCGCGCTACGCGGTGAGCTATCACGGCAACCGCGACGAAACCATCTGGAACGAGGCGGTCGGCTGGGACAGCCCGGTGAAGCTCAACAACATGGTCGATTCGGTCACGAAATACGATGTTGACGGCGCGTTGCTGACGAGCGATCGCTACCTGTTCCATGATGCGACCAACCTCGGCCCGGCCTCCTTCAGCGAGCAGATCACAACCGATCACGTGAGCGGGCAGTCGGTGCACCGGCAGTTCAGCTACCTGAACTACACGCTCAACAACTACGTGCCGATCCTCTCGCCGGGCCGCCACACCGTGCTGGTAACGACGACCGAGCATGCCGCGGGCGTGACAACGCAGTCGCAGACGGCCTATGCCACACCGGAGAATATGCCGTCATGGGGGAGTTCGGGGAACTTCATCGTGCTGCCGGTCTCGCAGGTGACGAGCGTCAACGGCATCCCGCGCAGCCATCAGGAAATGAGCTACACGCTGGATACGGTGCGCAGGGTCTGGCGCACCGACCATCTCGCCTCGATCTACGGCATGGAGATCCTGCGTACGGTCACCCGGACGCTCAACCCGATGCAGCCATCGGTGGCGCTGCTTGCCGATACCACGACCTATCTGCACCTGCCGCTGCTGGACACGACGATCAGCTACAGGAAGGTCGGCTGGGACAAGCTGAAGAGCCTTGCCAACTTCTTCTACCTGCGCGACACCGTGCGGCATCCCGATGTGGTGGGCCGTCGCTGGGAGGAGGTGATGCTGCGAGCGCCGGTGGCGGTCTTCGATGAAGACGAGGTGAGCGAGCAGGTGCAGGCGCCGCCGGTCTTTGGTCTTCAGGAGCGGTCCTGGCGTACCGATGCAAACGGTGCGGTCACCGGCACGCGGAACGTCTACGTATCGGATATTCTCGACGGCGATCAGCGTGCCCTGCGCGGCAAGCGTGTGGCCGACTCGATCCTTGGCTCCGATGGCAGGAGCCTGCTGAAGGGAACCTACGGCTACCGGCGGGAGTGGACCGGGGAGCTTCCGGCATGGGTGCGCACTGGCGCCGGTGTGGAGACACGCTACGGCTACAACTATTCCTTCTGCGATGATGTGCCGTTCTGGGAGGAATGCGCCTCGCCGCCACCGATCGGCACCGTGGTCGCCAACGATGGCACAAGCCGTCTGGACACGCTGGCGTGGTCGCCGCTTGCGTACTGGTATGGCAAGCCGACGGCCACGCAGCAGACCGTGCGGCGCTACGATGGCAACGGGGAGCTGGTCGCCGACACGCTGCGCAGTTACACCGAGCGGACGTACTTCGGGCAAACATCGGCGACGGTGGATGCCAACGGGTATCTCTCGCGCTACGCCTACGATGCCAATGGCCGTCTGAATGTCGGCTGGCTGCCGCTGGATTTCCCGGGCACCGGCGTGCTCGACACGTTCAGCTACAGCGGTGCCGAGCGCGTCGATCTGTACGGTGTGACGCAACATCACCGCAAGGCCGATACGATCCATTGCCAGAAGGGCTGGGATGGGGAGCAGGAGTATGTGGTCTCGACGGTGATCCCGGGTCCGGTGCTGCGCACGGTGAACCATGACACGCTGGTGGCGTCGCTGCCGCTGACGCGTGTGCCGGAGTGCCCGCCGCTGCCGCCGTCGCCACCGGAGAACAGCACGAAGCGCACGGGGAACGATCGGCAGATGCAGCGGTTTTACGAGCGCTGGTTGCCGTACAACGAGTACACCGGCTCTACGGGATTCACCGGAGTGCTCACGCATGGGATCGATGCAACAAGCCCGTTCAAGCGCGCCACACGGATCGACAGCGTGATCTTCGAGACGATGATTACCTCGGTCGATGGCGAGTGTGTGCACCTTGAGGTGGCCATCGGCACGATCTTCAGCCGGACGTTTGTCTTCGGCTGCTTCGATCCGAACCTGCCACCGGGCGGTGGGGATGATCCTCCGCAGGGACGGGTCACCGGCAAAGGCGGAACCGAGCGGAGCATGCAGGCCACCGGCATCACGCGCGTGGCTGGCGGCTACAGGCTTGTGGTGGACCTCTCGTCGATCGCCTCCGAGCTTCAGGCACGTCCCGATGGGAGCACGCTGGCGATCGAGTTGCGGGTGAAGACGCCGGGTGCGACGGTCGCGTTCATCAACGGCACCAACGCCGAGGATCTGCGCCCGCGCCTGAACGTCTATGGGGAGTACCGGAAGGTCTGGGACCGCGCCGACTACACGGTCGCCTACGAGCACGACGACCGCGCGCTGAGGACGACCGTGCGCGGCAAGGTGGACGATGCCCGGCACAGCAGCAACGATCTTGCCGGACAGCATCTATCGGTGCGTCGCAGCACGGGCAGGCATTCCTTTGGCGCGGACTACCGTCTGAAGAAAACCGAGCGCACCGTGATCGAGCCGGACGCGGCAGGCCTGCCCGCAAGCCGCACCGATGTTGCCGAGCAGCGCCACACGGGCCTTGGCGCCCGGCGGGTCGCGATCAATGCCGACGGCGATAGCGTGCAGACGTTCCACGACGCGCTTGGCCGTGTGGTCGAGACGGTGAACCAGGAGGGGGAGAAGACGACGGTCGAGTACGTGCAGGGGAAGCCCTCGGCCTTCGGTCTGGACGACGAGGAATACTACGGCTTCTGCGAGGGAACAATCCTCACCAACGAGATCGGCGTGCGCATGGCGCAGTTCAGCGATGCGTTCGCGCGGCTGCGCTGCGAGGTGCAGGACTATGGGACGCACACGTCAAACCTGAACCTGACGACGCGCTATGAGTACGACCTGCTGGGCCGTCTGGTGCAGGTGGTCAACCCGAAGGGGCAGCTCACGCGCTACCAGTACGACGAGTTCGGTCGCGTGGCAAACAAGACGCATCCGGACCTTGGGACGATCAGCTATGCGTATGATGATCTGGGCAACGTGCGCTTTTCGCAGGACGCGGAGCAGGCATCCAAGGGGTTGCTGGGGTTCAGCGAGTACGACGATCTGAACCGGCTGACGCTGCTGGGAGAAGCCTATATCGACGAGAGAGGCAACTGTGGCCGCTACAACGAGGACAACCAGCACAGCGGCGGTTGCGGCGGTGGCAATCGCCTGACCGAGCGTCTCGATGGCAACCGGTTGTATGTCTCGGCAGAGGCGCCGACGGTGACAGCGAACCCGACGCTGTTTGCGCCGGTCTCGGGCCTGAGCGTGCCGAGCGTTGCGGATCTGCCGAGCTTCCGGTTGAAGAACTGCGCGCTGGAGGCGGAGGCACGTCTGGAGGAGACGACCCCGCCACATGGTCCATTCATCATGCACCCGACACGGATGCACACGCCACGCAATGGCGGCTTCTTCGGCGCACCGCTGGAGGAGTTCGAGGATGTGGGACGCTATCCGGAGCATGCGCGGATCGGCGTGCACTACGACCGCCTGCCGCTGCGGCAGGGAGCCGTCTGGGGACACTTCCCCTCGTGGGAGCAGTGGGACCGTCTTGCACCGACCGGGAGCGTTCGCAACCTGAAGGGGCGCGAGGCAGCGGTCGCCTATCGCGATAAAGCCAGCGAGCCGTTCCACTACAGTGTGACCAGCTACGACGAGCGTGGGCGTGTGGAGGCACTGCTGCGCTACACCGAGAACCTCGGCTTTGATGCGGTGTACTACCAGTACAACTCCGCCAACCAGGTGATCGCGCTGACGGTCGCCGATCCGTTGCGGCGGTTTACGACGTGGTATGGGCACGACCATCAGGGCCGTGTCGATAGCGTGTGGTCGCGGCTGGATGGCCCTGGCACCGGTCTTCTGGCCAGCGGCGATGATTTCTCCCGGCAGAGCTTTCCCGGGTACGCCGAGCATGGCGACCGTGTCCCGGAACTCGTATATTGGTACACGAAGACCGATCGCGTTGCCCGCCAGTCCTATCCATGGATCGATGTCCTGGTGGAGTACGCATACAACCGCCGCACGTTCGTTGAATCGCTCACAGCCACGCGCAACGGCTCGCCGCTCTTCCGTCAACGTCTGGAGTACGATCAGAGCGGCCAGATCACCGCACAGCAGTACGAGCATGGCAATGGCGGTGCCAAACGTCAGGAGTACGCCTACGACCGTGCCCAGCGTCTGAGTTCCTGGGAACTCGACGGTGTGACGACCGGCTACCAGTACGATGAGGTCGGCAGTCGCCAGCAGATGAGCAGGAGCACGGGTCTGGTCGAGCCCTACGGGTACTATCCCGGCAGCAACCGTCTGTGGTATCGCCAGCGAACCGATGTGCTCGGCAACGACACGCTGCATGGGTACTCCTACAACGGCAATGGCGCACAGACCGGCCAGATGCAGACGTACAACACAGCGATGGAAAGCC
>CAYVWR010000012.1:0-141649 GCA_964455525.1 uncultured Alphaproteobacteria bacterium | reverse complement strand
GCGGCTTTTTTCTTCTGCCGCCCTCTCTGCGTTTCCCTCTTCTCTGCCCCCCGTCGTTTCGGGGAGCAACAAACTTACTACTTTCGTAACTCGTTTGTCAACAGCTTTCTTCGATTGTGGCATCTTTTTTGTTGATGCCCTCCTCTTCCCTCATCACATCCCCCCTGCTGTTCTGGAGGAGCCACGAACATACCGCTTTCGTCTTCACCAAGTCAAGATGTTTTAACATTGAGGATTGTATCGTAGTGTGCTACGGACGATTTCCATACCATACCGGTCCCTATGGCAATGGGACAGACGATGGTACAACCAGACGGCACAAGCATGGCAAGGCCGCCGATCGTTCGGCCTCCTCGCCTGCTTGAATACTCTTGGCCTTTATCATAGATCCCGAAGCGGCCAATACGCACAGGCCATCACAGCCACCCGGAGCTTCTGCGGTTTCGATGCGGCAGATCCAGGCTCCGAACTATCTGCTCCTATAGTCCATACGACTTTTGCGATTGCAAAAGCAAAACAGGATATTGGTCGCCAGATCTGCAACTAACCGGAAATACGAAGCATGTCAGACAACGATTCCTCAACCCCCCTTACCTACTGGGACTATATCGCAACCGATGAGCTTCTCTCGCTGCAACGTCCGCTTACCACGGCTCATGATGAGATGCAATTCATCATCGTGCACCAGACATTTGAATTATGGTTCAAACTGGCAATTTATGAGCTGGGAGGAGCGCTTGCAGCTCTTGATGCAAACCAGACCCAGCATGCGGCCGATCTGCTCACGCGCGTAGCATCCATTCTGCGCACATCGCTCAATGGATTTGACCCATTGGTGACGATGTCGCAGCAGGGATACGCCGAGTTCCGCGATGCCCTTCATCCTGCAAGCGGATTCCAGTCCTCACAATTCCGCATCATCGAGATACTGATCGGTATTGAACGCGTGACATCGCCGGAGGACAGCTCTCAAGAGCGCTTCTACTGGGAGAACGCGGTACAGGCGGGGAGCACCTTTACAAACTTCATGGAGAAGTACGGCGATAGTCTTGCACAGAGCTACGAGGAAGCGAAAAACCGGAATCTCCGCCGTGCGATGCTTCGTGTCACCGAAGCAGCTACCAATCGTACGGGCGCCGATGCATATCGCTACCTGTTCCAGCATCGTGAGGAATTCCCTGCCCTTATCATTCTTGCCGAGGCGGCACGCGACCTGCAACAGGCATTACTGGATTTCAGGCTCAACCATCACAAGGTGACAGTGTTTACCGTGGGAGCGCATGCCCCCGGCACAAGCGATGCGCATGCTCCCAGCCATCCAAGCTGTGCTGCGTATCTGCTCGGCGTTATCAGGGAACGCTCGTTGATATTCCCCGAGATCGAGGAAGCCTGTACCGACGAACCAGCAGCATAAGTCGCCCATCATACCGCATAACCGCGACAGGACGGCACAGGGAATATCAACCCCAGCAACAATACATAGCGATAACTCGTAAATGCTGCCTATAGTGCTACGAGCATAAAAAGCGACGATGTGAGCGTTCATATCGTCGCTCTTTGTTCACCATCTCTTCTGCCCGCGTCGTAGCACGGCAGGATTGTGCCATGCAGCTATTACAACCCGCCATCACTGTTTACAGCAGCATGACGCCTGGTCTGCGCACCGGCCCGCACAGAGCCAACCAACTTTCACCAGTGTTCTCCAACAAATGTCTCCCCTGGCATCCCCGGTCCATTTCCCACCCGGCGGTGCCAAACAGGTGGGGCATGGCGCCCTTTGCCAGAATCGGCTTGCAGCGCTCTACCTCCCGAACATGGGATGATGCAGTGGCAGAACGACGCGAATACAAAAAAGTCGACGATATCATTATGCGGATAACGCAATCGCATTACAGTTTTATATAACTTGTGGCACGTAAAACTTCTCCTATGAGCTGGCTGAACGGCAGGAAAATCATCCTCGGCATAACCGGCAGCATTGCGGCCTTCAAAGGGGTTCTGGTCGCTAGAGAGCTGGTACAACGCGGCGCGGAGATCCGAGTCGCAATGACCGACGCTGCCTCTCGCTTTATCACTCCCCTTACCTTCGCCTCCATTTCCAAGTTCCCCGTCGCATTACATATGTACCCGCCGGCTGGGGCTGAACCGGCCCATGGTTCATGGCACATCGACTGGGCACTGTGGGCCGATGCCATGATCATTGCGCCAGCGAGCGCCGCAACCATAGCGAAGCTGGCGACCGGATTAAGCGACAACGCCTTAACCGTTATCGCCACAGCCATGCGGGGCAAGGTGTTCGTGGCTCCGGCCATGGATACCGACATGTACCAGTACCCTGCGCTCACGCGCAATGTTGCAACGCTTAGCTCCTTCGGCATGGGAATCATCCCTCCCGGCCATGGAGAACTGGCAAGCGGCCTCGTAGGCCCTGGGAGGCTGGCAGAACCGGAGGATATCATAAAAGCTCTGGAGGAATATTTCTCGAAGACCTGTTCGCTCACATCACGACGCGTGCTTGTTACGGCCGGACCCACCCATGAGCCGATCGACCCGGTCCGCTACATCGCCAACCATTCCTCCGGCAAAATGGGATACGCAATCGCCGAAGAGGCACGCGATCGTGGCGCGCAGGTGACGCTTGTAAGCGGCCCCACGGCACTTGCCGACCCGGCAGGGATGAACACCATCCGCGTTACCACCGCAGCCGAGATGGCCTCGGCAGTCGATATCTACAGCGACCAGGCCGATATCGTGATAGCCGCAGCGGCCGTTGCCGACTTTACACCGACCGATGTGGCAGAACAGAAGTTGAAGCGACGTGAAATGGCGGATAACGATCTGAGAATACAACTGCGCCCCACACGCGACATTCTCCGTTCGCTCGGCGAACGCAAACGCAATGGACAGCTCCTTGTTGGGTTCGCCCTGGAAACCGCATCGTTGCTGGACTCTGCGCGCGCAAAACTCCAGGAGAAGAACTGTGACCTTATCATAGCCAACGCAGCAAATGAAGAGGGCGCGGGTTTTGCAGTCGATACCAACAAGATCATGCTGGTCACTTCTACCGGTTCAACGGAATTGCCGTTGATGAGTAAACGCGAGTGTGCCGTCGCGATACTCGATGCAATTGAACTGCTGTTCGAAAACGAACGGCACAATGAGTTTGTACAACGTAGCGGCAGGAGCAGCACGTGAAAACAGGAAATCGTACAGAACAGTCGTTGAAGGAGGAGGCACGGGAGTTTATGGAGCAGCAGATCTCCCTGTTTGGAGACGTTATCATCTCCAAACGTGCCAAGCCACACGCACCCCAGCAGGAGCAGCCAGCGCAACCACGCACTATGGCAGCCGAATCCGCACTGGCCGAAAGGCTTGTCTCGGTTACCGAGCCATGGGTCTCCGCCCCTTCGCTGGACTCGCTCAACCAGATGATCTGCACCTGTCAGAAGTGTCCTCTGGGACAATCGCGCACCAAGTTTGTCTTTGGTACCGGCAATCCAAACGCCGATATCGTGGTGATAGGCGAAGCACCGGGAGCCGATGAGGATGCCTCGGGTCTGCCGTTCATCGGCCTTGCAGGACAGTTGCTCACAAAGATCCTTGCGGCGATCAAACTTCAGCGGAGCGATGTATTCATTTGCAATATCCTGAAGTGCCGCCCCCCCGGAAATCGTACGCCGGAGCGGTTCGAGGTGGACCAGTGCGAGCCGTACCTCATCAAACAGCTCGATCTGGTCAAGCCGAAATTCATCCTCGCACTGGGCCTTACCGCTGCCAATACTCTTCTAAAAAGGAAGGCAAAGATGGGAGAGCTGCGTGGGAGCATTCACGATTATCATGGCATTAAAGTGATCGTTACATACCATCCCGCAGCGCTGCTTCGCAACCAGCAGTGGAAGCGCCCTGCCTGGGAGGATGTTCAAATGCTCCGCCGTCTCTATGATGAGCAGATGGCATCGTCTTCCTAGATCCGTATCGTGTCAGTTCTTTCAGTGGCTATAACCTCATCGGATGCAGACGATCGGTTTTTGTCAGGCAGACGGTGATAACCATACCTATGGCATAGCACACCTCGATTGCCCCGGCCTGGACAGTCGAGGATTCTATCGGTTCCTTTTCACAATTCTGGAGAGCACCATGGCCACATCACCGAAGACCTCGAAAGCGGCCGGTACAACGATCGCGAAGAAGTCGCCAGCAGCCGATACAAAACCGGCAGTTGCAAAGAATGCATCGGCCGGTACCAAGGCAAAGGCATCACGTACAAGCTCCCCTCCCGCCACTGGCAGAACCGAAGCACCGACAGCAACCGGCACGATCGCAGAACCAAGGACCGCGACCAGCACAAAGGGGACGGTAACCTCTAAGACGGCGCATGGCACAACTCGCACCGGTGCCAGTACAACCAGCGATGCCGCCAACCGCACAAAACCCGCAAAGGAACAAGCCGCCAAGCGAAGATCCGGCGGAACTGCCACCACCTCGGCAGCAAAACCCAGGCAGGCAGCCACCGCAAGAGCATCGAAGAAGGCTGAGCCTGGCGCGGCCACATCCTCCACTGCGGCAACCAAACGAAGTGCTATAGGCAAAAGCCCCAGTACAACAAAGGCTGCCGCAACGAAATCTCCGGCAAAGGGCACGGCCAGAGGAGGAACAGGAAACGGCACGGCATCCAGAAAAGCCGCCACAGATATGGCGGACAAGGCAGTAGCAGGCAAACCTCCCGCATCCGGCGCCTCCAGGTCCAGGACCCATTCTGCGAACAATGCAGTGGATGGGACCAGCACCCGTTCGGCATCCAGGACAAAGACACCGGCTGCGAAGAAGGGGAGATAATACTGCATCCCATGAATGAAGCCGATGGAAGGGCGCCCGGCGTCCCTTCCGGTAGCTCCTACTACCTCATTATCGCCGTTGTCACGATAGTGCACCTCGATACCTGAGCCGCCCCGAGATCGCATCGGGGCGGTCTTTTTTCCCTCTCCTCCCTCATTTCGGTCTGGAAGTCTCGTTCGCAGCCGTTGTATTTTCGGCGCCAGCAGACATCTATCCGACTCTTCACTCCTATTGATCTCGCTGTTGCATGGCCACGCACCAACATGATGATGACCCTGAGCTCCGAGCGGCACTTGAGCGACTGTTCTCGCTACAGACCTTCGGTATCAAGCTTGGTCTCGATCCAATCGCCGCGCTCCTGGAGGAGCTTGGCAATCCGCATCTCCGTATACCGACGGTTCATATCGCCGGCACCAACGGAAAGGGTTCGGTCTGTACCATGGTTGCCTCAGTGCTCCAGGCAGCCGGACTTCGTGTAGGGCTCTATACCTCTCCTCATCTCCTTCATTTCACCGAGCGTATACGGGTCAACGGCCAACCGATGTCTCGTGAGGTGCTCGCCCGATATGCACGGGAGATGCTGCCGATGATCGAGCGGCATCACTGCACCTTCTTCGAGGGCACCACGGCAATCGGATTCCGTTATTTCGCCGAGAGCGAGGTTGATGTCGCCGTCATCGAAACCGGACTCGGCGGGCGCCTTGATGCAACAAACATCATCTCCCCCCTGGTTTCTGCGGTCACATCGATCAGCTACGACCATGTCAAACACCTCGGCGATACGCTGGAGAAGATCGCTGCGGAAAAGGCCGGGATATTTAAACCGGGAGTTCCGGCGATTGTGGGCCATGTGGCCCCCCGTCTGCGCGCCGTCTTCGATGAACAGGCCAAACAGGTGGGCACATCCCTCCGCTTCGTTGATGACTTCTGCCGCTCCGCCTATCGCCGCATGGATACGGACGGCACCGTAGCATCGTTTATGATCGACCAGTATGAGCTGGCCGACCTCCGCATTGATCTTCTCGGCAACTACCAGATCGAGAATGCGCGAGTGGCATTGGGTGTGCTCGATGCGCTCGGCGCGCATTACCCGTTGCAGGAACATCATCTGCGCGAGGGCTTCGGCAACATCAGACGGAATACCGGTATCCGCGGGCGGTTCGAGACCATACAGGGCGAACCTCGTGTTATACTGGACGTGGGGCATAACCCCGATGGGGTACGCGTTCTGGTAGATACGCTTCAGTCGTTCGATATCGGTTTCGATAGGAAGATACGCGTGGTGTTCGGTGCTGTCGAGGATAAGGATGTGGCGGAGATCGGCAGGATACTCCGGCCGATAACCTCCAGACTCTATGCCGTTCGCGCCGAAAATTCCCGCTCGTTGCCAGCCGATGAGATCGCCCATCAGATCGCCAGCACAGGCATTGCAACAACGCTTGCAGGAGATGTGGCCCAGGGCATTGCAATGGCTCTCGATGATGCCACGCCGGACGATGTGATCGTCATTTGCGGATCGTTCTATGTGATCGCCGATGCGCTTGTTGCCATCGACGGCGGAGCGCTGGCAGCACGCCATGGCATCGGCAAGCCCGGCGGATACCAAGAAGAGGCACAGCAGGACATGGAGGGGAGGGCCGCAGAACCCACCATATTCTATCAGCCACTCGGCAGGCCCACCGGCATCGGCAGGAAACGCTTGCACATCCCGCAGGACGAGCATCATCTGGCAGAACAAAGCGATGCAACGGTTGCCGCAGGCAAACGCATAACCGTAAAGGAGTGGAATCGGAGCGAGCAACCACGCGAGCGGCTTATGCAACTCGGCCCCAAGGCGCTGAGCGATGCCGAGCTGCTGGCGATCCTGCTCCGCACCGGCACCAAGCAGGAGGATGTCATTCAGGTCAGCCGCAATATCTTGTGCCGATTCAATACGCTGTCGGAGCTTGCCACGCGTGATTACCGCGAGCTTCAGGAAGTTGACGGCATCGGCCCCACAAAGGCCGTAACGCTGGCCGCCGCATTCGAGATCGGCAGGAGAACACAGGCGGAGCCATTCAAGAACCGTTCGCTTATCAGCAGCCCACACGATGTGGCCAGCATCTATATCCCATTGCTCCGTGGTGTTACCAAGGAACAGTTTCATGTGCTGGTGCTGAACTCTGCCAATCAGGTGATACGTATGGGACTTGTATCGGAGGGAAGCCTCAATAGTTCAATCGTGCATCCCCGCGAGGTATTCCGCATAGCGATCGTCGAGAACGCCGCATCTATCATCGGATTGCATAATCATCCGAGCGGGAACCCGACGCCGAGCAGAGAGGATATCAGTATCACCCGCCAGCTTGTCGGGGCAGGAACGATCGTCGGCATTCCGTTTCGCGATCATATCATTATCGCGGGCGAGGAGTTTGTGTCGATGGCTGAGAAAGGATATATCTGATACCGCTCACCATACTCCCCGCATATGCATGGCCAACAGCATACTACAACCGTTACGGTCCGCAAGGATCAGCCTGCAAACACAATCTTCAGTATGAGCTTCTTCACATCACCTGTAGTGCATCGCTCAGCCCTTCGCGGCTGTCTCGCCATCCTTATGGCGTTCATCGTCTGGGGATGCAATGCCGATACAAACGTCCAGACCGCTATCGACTCAACCGGAACCGGCAGGGGAAGCGATACAACAACCGCTCCTTCCGATGCGCCCACTGCCCCCCCCTCCCAGGAATTTCCCGATACAACCGGGACCCCATCAAGCAACGGGACATCCTCCCCGACAACCAGTGCAAATATCCGGGTCAGCTCGCCACAGCCCAATGCGACCGTTCCAACAGGTGAATTCAAACTTGCCGGCACAGCACGCGCATTCGAGAACAGCATTTCCTACCGCGTACGTGATACCGAAGGCAATGCCATCGCCGGAGGGAATATCGTCGCGACGGGTGATATGGGAAATTTCAATCCGTATGAGACGAAGATCAGAATACGCGCCAGCTATACCGGCAAGGCCGTGCTGGAAGTATATCAGAATTCGGCCAAGGATGGAAGCGAGATTGATCTGGTGCGCGTGCCGATCATGGTCTCAGGATCGGCTGCCGTGGCCGAGGAAATGCCGGTCAAGATATTCCTGACCAACCCGCAGCAGGAAGGCGGAAAGGACTGCCGCGCCGTCTACCCGATACAGCGGATGATCGGGAAGACAACCAACACTGCCGAAGCGGCACTCCGGCAACTGCTGGAAGGACCAAATCCGTTCGAGCAATCGCATGGCTACAGCTCGGAGATCCCTGCCGGCACCCGATTGAACAGAATCAGCATAACAAACGGCAACGCTCATGCGGATTTTGATGGCGCACTGAATACGGCCGCTGGCTCGTGCCGGGTAACGGCGATCCGCGCACAGATCGAGCAGACCTTGCGACAGTTCGGCACTGTGCAAACCGTCACCATAAGCGTAAACGGCGATGCAAAAACCGCACTGCAACCATAATGCAGAAAATAAACAGAATGCCTGTGGTATATATTTTTTGCACCGAATTATGCGACACGTTATTATCACGTCGTAATCGAGCATCTGCCCTGTAAACCGCCTGGCTACGCATTTGTGCGATATTTACATCATGCGATCGAACAGGCAGAGGCAATCGTAATGGAAAGGGCGCTGGAATAATTCCAGCGCCCTTTCCATTACCTGATATTATATGCGGGCATCATCGTACCACAACTATGCCCACCGTTGCACCATAACCATGGCGTTGTTCTCACAGCGCCACGAGAACCATCGGCGCAGACATCCTGTGGCAGAAGAGCACCGATACGCAGGAACGAGGCTGCAAGCAGTAGCACTATCTGTTTTTTGGCTCCCCCCTTCCAGATCAGATCTTCGATCAGAATCGCATGGGAATCGACCGTCGTGCCCATAGCCTTGGTGCCATCGCTGCCGATAGTGCTCATGCCGTGGTTCAGACCGATCGGGCCTGTACAACCAAGACTGCTCACCGCAGACAGCATCACCATCTCATTTTCACGGAAGCGCCGCATATGCTCCGGTTATATTCCCAACCTTGGGGTCTGTAGCCCGCCAGGCTGTTTTTATCGCCGCTCCTTCTTCGGGATTTCCATAGAAAGATCGCGAGACGGCAACCATACCAGACGTGCCACCACCATCCTCATCGGCAGCACCGCAACTCTGTGCCATGGCTCCGATGGAGATCATCGCGAATGATTGCAGCATGATCGGCTTTCGCAGATCGAGCACGGGCTTGTGCCAACGGCAAAGAAAGTGGCAGGGCATCAAGCAGAAGCCCCGATCGCATGGTATACAAGGCGCGATGCACCGTTTCGCTATACCGTGCGTCTATCGTTTCGGCATTCTGTATTTTTCGCGCCTGCTTTTCACAAGAGAACAAGAGAGTGCACCTATATGAAGCTTCTGATCATCGAGGATGAAAAAAAGGTAGCCAAGTTCATCGAACAAGGCCTCCGCGAGGAACGTTATGAGCTGGAGCTGGCCTACGATGGAGAGGATGGCCTGGAGAAGGCGATCACCGGCGAGTTCGACGGTATCATTCTCGACCTTATGATGCCGAAACGGGATGGCATCTCGCTCCTTCGCGAGCTTCGCGCACGTGGCATCACAACACCCGTGCTGATCCTGACGGCCAAGGGTACGATCCAGGACAAGATCACGGGACTGGATTCCGGCGCCGATGACTATCTCTCGAAGCCTTTCCACTTCGAGGAGCTTACCGCACGTATCCGTTCCATGCTCCGCCGCTCAAGCGTGGAGAAGACAACACAGCTCAAGGTGGGGGATCTGGCGCTTGACCCGATCTCGCGCAAGGCACGCCGTAGCAACACGGAGATAGAGCTTACCACACGCGAGTACGCGCTGCTGGAATATCTCATGCGCAATGCCGACCGCGTGCTCAGCCGCTCGGTAATCACCCAACATGTCTGGAACTATAACTTCGCCGTCGACTCAAATCTTGTGGATGTCTATATCAACCGGCTTCGTAACAAGGTGGAAGTGGATGGTGGCTCGCGTCTTATACACTCGATACGGGGCGTAGGCTATGTGATGCGCGAGGGAGTGCCAGAGGAGGAAAAAGAATGAATCTTTCCTTACGCGCTCGCCTGACCCTATGGTTTTCGCTGGTGATGGCGCTCTCGCTTGGGCTTTTTGGCGCATTGACCTATACATCAGTATCGAACGAGCTGTTCACCAATCTCGACGTCTCACTGAACAAGGTGGTTTCGGTGATCGATGTCATCATTCGGAAACAGGCGGAGAAGGCCCAGCTTACGCCGCCGAAGGAACTGCCATCACGACGCAGGCATACCCTGATGCTGATGGATACCGCAAAGGATGCGCTCGCGTTTCTCCGTCCCGATTCGCTGGCAGGCGATACCGCGATCAAATCATCGATCAGGCCTCTGAGATCCGAGGGCACATCCAGCAAGAGGACCACCGAGCCGGAAAGCGTCGATGGGGTCTGGACCGAGATCTACGAGCATATCCTGCTGACCCCACGCAATTTCATGATCCAGGTGATGGATTCCACCGGAACCATCGTCTACCGCTCGGAGAACCTTGGCGAGGACTCGCTGAACCTCTCAGCGGCATTCATCCAGCAGGCGCGCGATTCGATGGCGCAATTCATGACCATCCAGCAGGAGGTTTCCCGCCACGACGAGCAGCAGGCGATCCGTGTTTCCATCGCCCGATCCGGTTCGGCATATATCATAGCAGGATACCCGCTTGGCGAGCTGCAATCGTTGCTTGAACAGTTCTTCAGCACCCTTATCCTGCTCTCTCCGGCGGTTCTCCTTGTCTCCACGATCGGCGGCTGGTTTCTGGCGAAAGCCTCGCTCCACCCGGTGGACGAGATCACAAAAACCGCAAAGGATATCACCGCATCGAACCTTTCGCGCAGGCTGCCGGTACCGAAAACAAATGATGAAATCGGACGGCTCTCCGAGACCCTTAACGATATGATCCTCCGTCTGGAAAGCTCGTTCGACAGGATACGGCAATTCACCGCCGATGCATCGCACGAGCTTCGCACCCCCCTTACGATCCTGACCGGCGAACTCGAGCTTGCGCTCCGTACACGTAAAAGCCCGCAGGAGTATCAGGATGTCCTCTCCAGCGCGCTTCAGGAGGTATTACGGCTCTCGCACGTCGTGGAATCGCTTCTCCTTCTCTCGCGCAGCGATATGGGGCATGTCTCGCTGCATAAGGAGCCGACAAATCTTACCGAGACCATAGCCGACCTGGCAGACGCTGCGATGATTCTTGGGACGCAGAAGGATATCTATATCACCTTCCGCCAGAGCGAGGATCTCTTTATCGAGGCAGATCGGCCGAAGCTCTACCAGATGTTCCTCAACCTGGTGGATAATGCGGTGAAGTATACGCCGGAGGGGGGGATGATCTCCATAGCGGTGCATCGTGATGGGAACTTCGCCGAGGTTCGTGTGCGCGATACCGGTATCGGCATCAGCCCGGAACACCGTACGAAGATATTCGACCGCTTCTATCGGGTCGATAAAGCACGCAGCCGCGAGCTTGGGGGCGCAGGGCTTGGCCTGGCAATCGTCCAATGGGTTGTGCAGATCCACGGTGGCAGCATTACCGTGGAGAGCGAGCCGGGACAGGGAAGCATCTTCATCGTTCGTCTTCCGCTTATCGTGGAACCGCCCCCACCGCAGGAAGAGGAGACGGATTCCCGCAAGCAACAGAAACGAATCCATAGCTTCGAGCTAACCAAACTCCTCAAGAGACCGCAGAAAACGGAGCTTATAGGAGAGAAGGATCGGCAGAAAGGGGAAAAGTGACCACAGAGAGCGGTGCCACGGGCTACCATGGCACCGCTCATGGCGTATAGGATATCACAGAGAATGGCGGATGATATGCCAGGAGGGTGGAGATAGGTGTAGAGCAGGCGGAGACACGACCGGCATCGAATATGGCAGCCGTGGCCGGGCGCTCGTTCTCTATGGAATCAGTTGCAGGTGCACAGCAGATGGGGAAGTTGAAACCGCTTATCCTGACCCCAGCATGCCGATATGCTACAACCTGCCTGAGCCGTTATCGGCTCCCCCGCTTCAGAGACTCAAAAATCGCCAGATAGCTTGCATAACGTCCCTCGTCGATTTCTCCTCGCTCCATCGCCGCACGAACGGCGCATTCCGGCTCATGAGTATGGGTGCAGGGAAGATATTTGCAGTTGCGAAGGTAGTCGAGGAATTCGATGAAATAAGCGTCGAGCTCCTCCGGTTCAAGGTCCCAGATGCCAAACTCCCGCATTCCCGGCGTATCGATGATATACCCCCCACCCTGCACCGCAAGCATGGTTGAGCTGATCGTGGTGTGCACACCGCGGCGATCCTTCTCACGCACCTCGCTCACGCGACGCACATCGCGCCCGAGAAGTATGTTCGAGAGCGACGACTTCCCCACCCCCGACTGTCCGATAAAGACGGTAACACGCCCATGGACTCTCTCCAGGAGCGCATCAATTCCCTCCCCCGTCTCCACGCTTGTCAGCATCGTCTCATAACCGATAGCGGTATACACGGCTATCTCTTCCTCCAGCAACTCCCGCAATTCCCCATCGACCGTATCGATCTTGTTTAGCACCACCACCGGAGTAACCCCTCCCAGATGAGCGGCGACGATATACCGATCGATGATGGTCCTACGAAAATCAGGACGATCGGCAGCAACCACGCAGAAGAGGGTCTCCACATTTGCCGCCAGCACAAGCTCCATTCCCTCCTGTCCAGAGGCGGTGCGGCCAAGCCGGGTATTTCGCTCCTCAATGTGGTGAATCAGCCCCCGTTCCCCCTCCAATGGCTGCACTCGAACAAAATCGCCCACCACCACAATTGTAGCACGCTCGTTCTCGCTGGAAGCTCCACGCTTGAGCCTACAGGAGAGAACACTGCCGGTGGAATCGAGCTTTACATCGTAGCGACCGCTGGCCACGTTAATCACCTGGCCACGCGGAAGATCCTCGACATCACGAACATCATCGATGGTGATCGCCTTCGGACGCATCCGCTCCTGTCCCATGACAACTGTCTCGTTATCGGGATCAATACGCTGGGCACGTTCACGGTTTCCCTTTACCCAGTCCTTCTGCGCGCGCCGCAACCGGCTATGCCGGCCACTATTTCTATAGTTATCTGCCACGATGGGTATTTTCCGTCAACTTATATACAGACCCGGACCACCGACCATTGGTACGGCAAGGCACCAACATCAGGCTATCCCGGAGGAGCTATCCGGTGGTTCGACGATCGAAGTGGTAAAGATCGTGCTTTCTCACCTTCAATGCTTGCTCGGAAGTCCTATGAACGTCTATCGCATGGAATTTTCTCCCCGCCAACGGTGTTACATTACCGCAGTATCGTCTGGAATTCTTTTACAAGAGGCTCTCCTATGGCACAAGGACGTAAACGCATCGTGATCACCGGGGCAACCGGGCTTATCGGCGGACAGCTCGCTCAGCGATTGATCGACCGTGGAGACGAGGTTATCCTCTTCGTCCGCGATCCAAAGGCTGCACAGAATCAGGTACGGGGAGCCGCCGCATATGTACAATGGTCAAGCTCGATGGCCGATGGGGAGTGGACATCCTTCATCGACGGAGCCGACGCCATCATCAACCTTGCAGGCGCGCCGGTAGCAACACGTTGGACCCAGGAGCAGAAAAAACGTATCCGCGACAGTCGGATTCAAGGGACCCGCGCCATCGTCGGGGCCATAGCCAGAGCAGCGCACAAACCGGCTCTGCTTCTCAACGCAAGCGCCGTTGGATACTATGGCACATCCGAATCCAGGATCTTTACCGAGGACTCTCCCCCTGGCAACGATTTTCTCGGCGAGGTCTGCTCGGCATGGGAGCATGAGGCGGAACAGGCCGGAGAGTTTGGACTGCGCGTGGTATTGCTTCGTACCGGCATCGTGCTCGACCCAGCCGGTGGAGCGCTCGGCAAGTTGCTCCCTACCTTTCGTCTCTTTGTTGGGGGGCCTCTAGGCTCCGGCAGGCAGTGGCTGCCCTGGATTCACAAGGAGGACGAGATTGGCATGCTTCTCTGGGCGATCGACAATGAGGAGGTGAAGGGGGCAGTCAACGCGGTAGCCCCCGGCATTGTCAGCAACAAGAAGTTCAGCGATGTTCTCGGCACTGTACTGGGCCGTCCATCGCTGTTTGCCGTTCCGGCATTTGCGCTCACAATGGTATTTGGCGAGGGAGCGGTGGCCCTGACTCAAGGGCAGAATGTTGTGCCGGAGCGAACCCAGCGCCTTGGCTATCGCTTCCTGCATCCCGACCTGGAAGGGGCCTTGCGGGATCTGTTAAAAGCATAACAAAGTAGCTTGCCTGGTCTCGGCTTTCGTTTATCTTGTACAACCATCACAGCTAACTTTCTCTCCACTCATGGGTTTAGCGGTCTGTGGAGAGTGGGAATCATTCTCCGGGAAGTAACAAAAACGTGGTAGATGTGTCTTTAATTGTAGCCCTGATCCGTATAGGAATCACTGCAATACCGACACTATCGGGCAACGAACTACCACGTTACAGTTTGGCCTGCGCTGCTCAGGAATACTCATCTCCGGCGCACAACTCCGAGCCTGCCAGATCACTGCTTTATGGTCATTAAAAAAAAAATGCATGGAGGAACAAATCCCTGTAAGGATAGCATAGGTAAATCAGTCATCCTATTGACTGGTTTGGATAGATACCTGGTTATCCGTCAATCTGGTCAACAGTAGCAGCACGCATTCAGATAGCATTGCTTCTCCGGGTATTGCTATCACCGGATGTGCGTTGATCGCAGTTCGGCCTTTTTTTCATAGCTCGATGCTTTGCTTCGCACAACTATCGTGACGAGCCGGCCCCTACTGCCATTGTGAGTCGGCCAGGTTTTCCGGCATACCGGGAAACTTTTCTCCCTGTTCTACTAACCAAGAGAGCGATCAACAACGAACGTTACGATGATTACGCTTTGTGCGTCACGCCTACCCTTAACAGACACGAATCGAGTAGGAGATCAACCATGACAGGAACAACTGTGCGTTCCAGAATTCGCCTTGCCAAGGCAGCCCAGAATGCTCCGGAGGAAATCATCGCCAACGATGGTTTCGTAAGTGTTCAGGTACAGAAGGACGTCCGCCTTAACCCTCTCGCGGACCTTATCGATGATTCGACCTTCACTTTATTGCAGCAGCACAGACTCATCGATCAGAAATCGCTTCGCGATTATCAGATTCGTAAGAGCTACCGTGAGATGCGTGAACGGATGTCAGCAGGAGATGCGATCGACAAACTTCAACAGATGCACCCATATCTCCAGTTCGACACCATCCGAAAGATCGTCTACCAGATGTCACCGAAGGCATCATAGTGGCACTACGGGCATGATCCCGATGCCCTTGGAAGAATGAGCAAATGTCAATCCCTCACAAACGTTATCGGGCGCACTGAAGAACTCGGAGCGCCCGCATTATTTTCCCGCCCCTTCATCTGCCGACCAATGGCACTGCACCTCTCTTCCCCACCGCCACAAACCTGCCCGGCTGCTCAAAAAAACGCATAATCCTTGGGGTTCAGGTCGGTCGGGAAACGATCGCGCACGGTGCCGTCATGATCGACTATAAGGACCTCGCCAGGCGTGGTATACCCGCGAACGGCACCAAGGTACACCAGGCCATTGGGCGCAACGCCAAGGGAGTGGAAGATGGTATTCGGCCACTGGCTGCCAGGAATGAAAGGTTCTGCCGATGCCCCGTCGGCAAGGAGATTGACACGGACCACCCCCTGGCTGGCGATCACATAGGCCAGACCGGCGTTCCGATCCAGATCAAGGCCCCGCGGGTCCAGAATGTTCCAACGCCGGGTCTCGCGAAACGTGACCGGATCAAGCTCTACCAATCCCCCCTCCTCGAAAGCAAGCCCATAGATCACATAGAGCCGATCGTTGAGCGGCAGATACCGCACCGCACGCGGGTTCGGCCCGATCCTGATCGACCGCTCCAGCCGTCCGATCGATGGATCATACATAGCCAACGTTCCGGCATATGGTTCCTCCTGGCGGTAGTAGCCAAACCCGGAGTTTGCGACAAAAACTCGCCCATGTGCAACGGCCACACCCTCCGGTGCCGGTCCCGTTGGAAACGACCGCAATACCCGCAATGAACCTGGATCGAACTCGATTAAGGAATCCAGCAAGGTAGTGACATA
The DNA here is from genome assembly GCA_964455525.1 of uncultured Alphaproteobacteria bacterium. GTDB lineage: Bacteria > Bacteroidota > Ignavibacteria > OLB7 > OLB7 > JAFDZV01. The sequence continues at coordinate 125,558 of CAYVWR010000012.1, read as the reverse complement.
GGCATGCTTATCGTCTGCAAACGCGATCTGTCGAGGCTCGTTCCCAGCAGAAAGATGGAGCCTGCCGAGGGAAGATCCCGAGCGAAGGTCTATCACCTCCACATTCTGCGATGTAGAAACCGCTATGTAACCACGCCCCTCATGGGCGGTAATACTATTTGCGATATCTCCCAGCCGCAGACCGGGATTCTTCAGGGCGAAGTAATCCTGAATCACCACTCCGGTTACCGGATCATAGGCTGTCAGCGTGGCGTTGTCCTGCCGCCACAGCCCCTCGTTCACCACGATGACGCCGCTGGTGATAAACGTATCCGGCGAAGCCCGATCAGGAGCAAGCGGGTCGGGGATGCAACCGGAGATCCCCGACAGAAAAAGTAGCGCAAGGACACACCGGAGCATCACCCCCATCGCGTCTCCGCAGCCCCCATCCCGCCGGGATGCTCGATATATCATGGCCCTGTCTCCCGGACAAACCGGATGGCAGCACCGACACGCACTGTTCTGCCGGGCATAGGATAATTGCGTACCACCTGATACTCCTCATTGAAGATGTTCGAGCATTCAAGAGTGCCCGTAAGACCAATCGAGCCGGTATTCCAACCAATGGATGCATGCGCCCCGGCAAGAGCATAGTGGGCAAGAGCCGAGCTTGCATCGTTCATCGGCAGAGTATGGCGATGGCTTACATACTGCCAGTTGACACCAGCAGAAAATCGTCCAAGGCGAAGAGTTGCCAGACCATTGAGCAGCTCCTGCGGCGAATACACAAGCAACTTCCCATCGGTGACCCCACCGGAATGATCTTCGGCCCGCATCAGCGTATAGGAGATCCGTGCATCCACCACACCATCGAAGAGCATGGCAACCGCGGCCAGTTCCATTCCGCGCGAGCGGACCCGTGCAACATTGGCCGCGCTCCAGCTTACCGGGCTGCGTGGCACCGCAACGATCTGGTTGCGCGTATCGATCAGGAACAGGCTGGACTCCAGCACAACCGATTCGGCAAGCTCGTAGGTCAGCCCGGCATCGTAGCTCGCCGAACGCTCCGGCAGAAGATCACGATTGCCATAGTTCAGGTAATATTGCTCGCTGAAGCTAGGAGCACGATAACTCAACCCAACGCGTGTGCGAAGGCGCAGATGGGTTGAACCAACACGCCAGTTCAGGCCAAGCGATGGGCTTATCGCGCCGTCGATATCGGAGAAGAGATCGGCTCGCAGCCCGCCATCAATACCGGTCTCCCAGCCAAGAAGCCCCTGCTCCAGAAACCAGCTCGACGCAGCGGCAACGCCCCATTGCACCCGCCGGACAAATGATCCTACATCGGGATCAAGGTTATCCCCGGCAAGCGTCGCATAGGAGGTTTCAGCAACAAGATCGCATACTCCGATGGTGCCGATTGTGGTACGTCCCTGGAAAGCCAGCGAGGCCTCGTGCCCATCATAACGGTTGTCAATGCCAAGCGGCCCCATAAGGCGTGCATCAGGATCGCGGTAGCGCATGGTGTTCAATCTGCCGCTGGCCGCTGCCGAAAGCTGCCACCCACCAACGGGATAGCTCCCACGTATGGTGGCAAACAGGTCGCCCTCATCCAGACGCGCCCGCAACTGCTCGCGATTTCCCTGTACAACAGCCCCCGGCGTACCACGCTCCGAGCTGAACCCCTGCACCGATGAGGAGAGGCGAAACCCGGCATCGGATTGATACGACCATGCGGCACGAGCGAAAAGATTGGAGAAGTCGGCGTTCTCTCGCTGCAATGAACGCAGCGCCCCATACTCACTGAACAGAAAGGGATAATCTCCTCCTGCAACCGTGGAACTAACACCCGCATCCCAGACATGTCCTGCAACCGCACCATCGGCGGCGGCACTGAACCGTCGCTCCCCGAATGATCCGGCAGTGGCGCTGGCCACAACCGAAAGCTCTCTCCCGCCCGGCGATCGCCCTACCAGATTGATGACCCCACCAAGAGCATTGGCACCATACAGGGCGGCATTTCCCCCTCGTAGTATCTCGATTCGATCGATACTCCCGGCCGGAAGGTTGCTAAGGTCGAACAGCCCGTTGGCACTGCTTTGATACCGTATCCCGTCGATAAGCAGCACCGTCTGCTGAGCTGAAGTACCACGCAGCGAGACCGTACGGAGGCCACCGAGGCCACCATACTGCTTTACAAACACGCCCGGAGCAAACGCGACGGCATCGGAAACATCAACGGCATTTGCTCCCTCTATCTGCTCGCGGCTCATCACCGACAACGGCTGGGTACCCCGCGAAAGACGCGCACGGACGGCATCCGCGCCGACTACAACCTGATCGCCCCGATAGATCTTCAACGTATCGGTTCGCACGGTATCGGCTCCCCCAACCTGAGCGTGCAGAATCGCACCGGGCAGCAATAAAACGCCACAGAGCAGCAGGCGTATGCCAACTGCTCTGCGATTATTCTTGGTATGAGGCACAATCGCTATCATCGGGAGGTCCTCATCTTCTCTGGTCAGAGAGCCGCCATTCATGTTCCGGCTCGGGCCGATCGCTCACCATTGGCAGAAGCTATCGCGCCGAACCGGTATGGACTGCTCGAATCGTCATCGGAGCCATTCCCTCCACCTCGATCACTGTGAAGTAGACGCCAGCGGAGAGTCCATCGGGGTCTACTCCGATACGCCATTCCCCCCGTTCCAGACGGGTTTCTGCGATCATACGGATCTCCCGCCCCAACGGATCGAAGAGCCGGACACGCACCTCTGCGGCCCGATCCAGGCGCAGACGGAGCGTGGTGGTGCCCGCAAATGGATTGGGGGCAAGCCCGGCACCAATGGCGGCTCCATCGCCCGGATATTCTGCTCCCGAGGGATTGGCGCCGGGCACGGTTACACGTACAACCGCATCCAGATCGAAACCGGCAACCGGCGGCGCACCGGTCAACGTGGGGTCCCAGAAGGGATGCTGGCGATTGCTCTGAATGATGCTCGTAACATCCCGCAGACGCACATAACGAACCGAGTCGAGGCCAAGCTCGGCGATATCGAAGCTATCCCCCCCTGACACCCTGGGATCGCCCGGGTTATGCTCGCCATTGGTCGGTGTTACACCCGCACATCCTTTCAGCGTAAGGGAATCGAACGCAAAGGCAATAAACTCAAGGCCATCACGGCTGACGGCGACTTCGGCCGGCTCCGCGAAGGTCCGTTGCCTTCCAGCGATCGTATAGTAAAATGCGTTCTCGAACACTGTAAAATCAGGCCCTGGGAGATCGACGATCGCATGGCGATCGAAGCGGAGCACGATCTCCCCTCCAACTCCGAGCGAAAGGACCTGCTCCGGTGCCACGGTAGCAACCATTGCACGGGCCTGTGGATCGGGAAGGCCAAGCACATTGCCTGGCATATACTCGGCTCCGTATCCCGCGCCGATCCCCGGTTTGAAGGATTCGATGGCATCGGCACCGCTATCCTCCCAGGGCTGTGCCTTCAGAGCCATCGGCACTGCCAGAAGCAGGGCCACCAGCATCATGGCGGAGCGCCGACCGGGACCAGATCCCGGTCGGGCCAGTTGTGCTCCCATTATCATCGTACGACTCTCATCGTCCTGCTCAGGATGGATGTTCCAGCCTGGAGCGTATAGATGTAGGAACCGCTCGGCAGCCCGCCAGTCCGCACCTCTGCGGCATAGCTGCCGGACTCCATCTGCTCGTTGATGAGGGTCTCTACCTTCCGCCCATCCGCCGTATACACTGTCAGCGTTACCTGCATCGAAGCAGGGACGGCAAACCGGATGGTTGTAGCATCAACAACAGGGTTCGGGTAGTTCTGCTCCAGCGCTGCCGCCGCAGCCACATCGCTCGTCCGCTCCACCGACGCCACAAGCAATGTGGTATCGAACACCACAACGGCGGAGTCCACGCTGTAATCCGGCAGGAAGGCACTGGCGACAAATACCTTTCCGGCAACTGCGGTTATGCCCTCTGCCTTGCCCCCCATCGGGAAGGTTTTATACTCGGTTGGCGATGTAAACATCCGCACATCACCGGCATAGGTGGTTACCAGAAGGTGAAGCCCAATCGAAAGACTCTCGCGCGGACCATCCCACCCCGAGGTTCCGGTCGGTATCCGCAGCGCGGCCTTCCATGCCTCGAAATCCACCCCGACAAGCTCATGGCCGCCATTCATCGTTACCAGTCCCTGCATGCCATTCACGGCTAGATGGTTTGCACCATTGCCGAGAGTATCGGAGCCAAGGATATTGGGCTGGAACTCGAACTGATCGATCTGCGTGGGCGTCCCACGATCCAGGACATAAAAGGCAAGAGCATTATCGCGGGTGGTGCGAATCCCCGCCGCCATCGTTGGACGGCTGCCGGTCTGGAACTTCGCCATCAAGGTTCCCTCGGTGTTCAGCACATGCAGATACTCCGGCCCCGGATTGGCAACGGCCCCGATCTCATGAACCAGCAGATACCCATTGCCACCGGAGACACCGCTCAACTTTGTAGAGTCGAACTTATCATTGTAGAGAAAACGGGGAGCCGATGTAGGCGAGGCCGCCGAATAGGCACGAAGCGAATCGGAGACGACGAGATACAGCGCATCGCTCGTCGCATCGTAAAAGGTCCGCAGCGGCACATCGAGATAGCCGCTGAACGTATCGCTTGAGGCAACTGCAAGCGTGGCGCCATTATACACCGTCCACCACCACGCGTTTGCTCCTGAAATGGCTCCGATGACATGGATATCGCCATTGGCAGCCACAAACACTTCGGTTGGCTCTACTCCCGGGAACAGCGTATCGACCACATCTCCCGTGTTGAGATTTGCCACAAAAACAACGGAATCGACACCTCCCTCATTGGACCTGATGGCAAAAAAGCCGAGCGAGTCGCGCACGGCGATCGATTCGACCCGTCCGCGCACCTCGATTGTATCGATCAGCTCGCCATTGTCGATCCGCACGCGCAGCACCTTGCCGAGCGACATACCGACCAGCAGCACATCATCACTCTGGAAGCCGAGAGAACGTGGGCCATTCGGGCCGATGGCACCGGTGCTGATCGGCGAGTATGAGAGGTCTTTTCCTGTACGGGTGTCAACCGCATGGATACGCTGCCCGCCGCCAAGCACAAAAAATGCGTTGGTGCCACGCGTGGCAAGGTAGCTTCCACCGCCGCCGAGCGCCTGGCCATTTGCGGCCCTATAGACATCATGCTGCATCGAAGCGTAGCTGATGGTGGAATTGCTGGTGCCGAACGTTCCCTCGGCGATCGAATAATATTCGGTCCGTCCTGCCGCAGTGTTCTTCACCGAGGCGCTCATCGATGGGCCGATGCCGGACCGGACGATCGCAACGGTGACCCCTGTGGTGGGATTTACCATATGGATATAGCCGGGATCGGCGAACCCGATAGGCTCCGCAAGCATCAGCAGCCCATTCTGCTCATCGAACGAAACAGCACCGAAATTGCCGAGCACCACCGTATCGCGGGCGACGGTCAATGTTGCGATATCATAGGCACGCACACGGCCAAGCTGGGCAGCATAGAGTCGGCCTCCCTGTAGATCGGCACCCAGACGAATCGGGTAGGATGAGAAGAAGGAATCAAACGCCGTGGAATTGACGATGGTCTCGGTAACGGCATTCACAACAAACCATTGCGGCGCCACATCACCCGAATCCAGCTCAAGAACACCATTGAAGTTCTGATCAATACCGGCGGTGATAACGTGAACGTGCCCACGTGCTTCATCGGCAAAGAGAAACGCGGGACTCTTGCCGGCAATGATCCGGCGCGATGTCTGCCCTTGTGCAACAGCTCCGAGGAGCGGCAGAAGGCATAGCGTAACAAGTAACGAGCGAATGTGCATAACACAGTAGGGCATGCGCTCCCGATGCCAACCGGGAACTATTGAATGGAAATTGGAAAGAGGAGATATGCTACAGTGGCCGGACCAACCGTACGCAAGCGCCGGTTGCCGTGATCGGTGTGCAGAGCATCCCCTCATCACTCTCCTTGGCGGGAGAACCGATCCTAACACGCGGATCATCGATGAGGATCATCAGGCAGGTCTTCTGGCTCCGGGGTCATCCGTATCTCTCCGGCCTTCCTGCTAGCGTGGCAGTGGCCTCAGAGTGTGCAAGAGATCGTCACCCGTTACAGCGGCGCAACCGCTGCCGATTTGTCCGCAGGACGCACGGCATTCCCTATTCTCCCCAGACGTTGCCAGGGCACCTGATGATCAGACTTAATATAGGACGTAAACATCGGAAAATCACGCGACCCTGGCAAGCGGGCTCAGGGCACCCACGACAATGTTTTTGCAAATGATTTGCATTTTCTCCTTTCGGCAGCGGTGCTGGATTGCTACATTAGCCGCCTGATGGTACGTACTGGCACCATATCTCATGTGGCAATTGCCCTCCTTCTCGCCCTTGCGCTTCTGTTCACCGGAACCGCAGGCATCCTCCATGAGCTGTGGCATCATAACGGCACCGGAGCCGCTGGCATCTCCCTGAGGGCATATGACAAAGGCGATGCGGCGGATCATGGCACCCATAACCCAATGGACGCCCCCGGCCCCTGCCATACCGAGGGAAGCATCTGCCTGTTCTGCCTATATGGTTCGCTTGTGATGCTGGTAGTGGCCATCATGGTTATACTGCTCCGCCCGGCATCGCTACCACAACCGCGCGCAGCGATATCGGTCCCGCTCACCCGGCGGCTTCGTTCGTTCCCCCCTCTACGCGGCCCACCGCCTTCTCTACCCACCGGGATCTAACCGGAACTATACATGCCGATCGCCCTCTCCACCACTCCGTGGAGAGGGAAAGCATCGTCGTGCCGTTCCAGAGGAACTCAACGATATAGTGTCTGCGCGGACATTACTCAGTTCCTCCCGGTGCTCCGCCATCGTATACCCGATCTCATCGAACTCTATCAACACGACATGGCCGTACTCCATACGGCCCATGGCACCCTCATGCTCATACCCATCCATGCCCACAGACGCCGGACAGTATGGGAGCATGGGTTCTTTCATCATACAAGTTCTCTTGGACAACACCAGTGAAACAATTGCCCACAACAGTTCTTTCCGGCTTCCTCGGCGCCGGAAAGACAACTCTGCTGAACCATATCCTGAACAATCGCGAGGGAAAACGGATTGCGGTAATCGTCAACGATATGAGCGAAATCAATATCGACGCCGCACTGATACGCGAAGGCAGCACCCTTAGCCGCGCAGAGGAACGGCTGGTGGAGATGAGCAACGGCTGCATCTGCTGTACACTACGCGAGGATCTGCTGGTGGAGATAGAGCGCCTGGCTGGCGAAAACCGGTTCGACTATCTGTTGATAGAATCTACCGGTATCTCTGAGCCGTTGCCGGTAGCAGAAACATTCACGTTTCGGGATGCCGAGGGCAACAGCCTCTCCGATATCTCCCGCCTTGATACCCTGGTCACCGTTGTCGATGCACAAAGCTTTCTCAACGATTACGAAGGCTCGCAGGATCTGCGCGACCGTGGGGAATCGCTCGGCGAGAACGACCATCGCACCATCTCGGATCTGCTTATCGAACAGGTAGAGTTCTGCAATGTGCTCGTGCTGAACAAAGCAGATCTGGTAAGCCATGAGGAGCTTGAAGGGTTATCCAGCCTGTTGCGTACGCTGAACCCCACTGCCCGTATCATCAGAGCCGAACACGGATGCGTGCCATTGGAAGCGGTTATCAATACCGGCCTGTTCAACTTCGAGGAGGCGAGCAGATCGCCAGGCTGGCTCTGCGAGCTTCGCGGAGAACATACGCCGGAGACAGAGGAGTATGGGATCTCCAGCTTCGTTTATCGAGCACGCCGTCCCTTCCACCCTGAACGGTTCTGGAGCGCTATCGGCACACGATGGCCGGGTGTGCTCCGAAGCAAGGGCTTTTTCTGGCTGGCCCCCCGTATGGATCTGATCGGCACACTCTCCGGCGCCGGCAGATCGGTCTCCTATGGCACCGGCGGACGCTGGTGGGCATCGACTCCACCGAAGGAGTGGCCGGACGATGAGGCAACCCGCAACGCAATCATCCAGGATTGGTCCGATCCCTATGGAGATCGCCGGCAGGAGCTGGTAATCATCGGCATCGACATGGATATCGAAGCGTTGAGCCGCATGCTGGACGGCGCACTACTCAACGACCGGGAAATGCAGGGAGGTGAAGAAGCCTGGCGGCATCTCCCCGATCCCTTTGCCACCTACAGCATGGCAGCAGAGCACGACAGACAACAGCCGTGAACATTCGGCACTACACAACAGAACCTATAACACCAGGGGACTATACCGATGGCAGGACGAGATAACCGTGTAATCATCACGTTGGAATGCACCGAAGGACCTCGCGAGGGAAAGCCGGCCTCGCGCTATACAACAACAAAAAACAGGAGAAACGATCCGGTGCGGATGGAGCTTCGGAAATACAATCCCTTTCTGCGCCGCCATACGCTCCACAAGGAAACGAGATAAGAAGATGGAACGGCTCTGGTGTTATTATCACCAGAGCCGATACCTACAGTGGGCCATATCCACACATTCTGCCCGACCGGGTTGTCGCACCATCCGGCTATGATGCCTGTGCGAACCTCACCACGGGGCATCGTAGCATCAGGTATCTGCAAGCCTTTTCGCGGCAGGCCCGCATCTTTATCCATCATACGGTGGAAGAGCCGGTGCATAAAGCCGGAACCTCTCAACCAGGTCATCCGCCGCCAGGATATTGCTGGTGCCCGGGAGCATGTTCCGCTATATCCTCTTTGGTGCATCCCCTGTACGCTCCGCTATCGTCACCGCATCCACATGTACAAACCCGGGTCGCCCATAGCGTCCATCTACCGGGCCATTCTCAAGCGCCAGCACGCCGCGCGGACAGACAGTGGCACAGATGCCACAGCCAACACAGGAGGCGCGCACGATGTTCTCGCCCCGTTGCGCATACCAGCGCACATCGATTCCCATCTCGCAATAGGTGGAGCAATTGCCACAGGATATGCACTGCCCGCCATTGGTGGTGATACGAAACCGGGAGAGATATTTCTGAAGGATTCCAAGGATGGCCGCCATCGGGCAACCGAACCGACACCAGACGCGGGAACCAAGAAGAGGATAGAAACCAACGCCGATCACACCGGAGAACACCGAACCAATGATGAAGCCATAGGTTCGGGAGAACATGTTCGAGAGATCGCCAAACACAGCCCCCTCGGTGGCCGAGTTCGTCCAGAGCAGTGCTGTAACAAACACGATGAACACCAGCACAGAGTGAATCATCCATCGCTCGATCCGCCAAGCCCTAAGCGAGGTATCCGAAAGCTGCCGGTATGGATCGCCAGCGGTTTCGGCAAGGCCGCCACAGCCGCACACCCAGGAACAGTACCACCGCTTGCCCCAGAAATAGGTAAGCACGGGAGTGGCGACAAAGGCCATGATCGCCCCCCAGGCGACCATAAACACACCGAGATGCCCACCATCGCGCGTCAGGTATTCGATTGTGCCAGGAAAGAGATAATCGTACTTCAGCGGCCAGAAATAAGTAAAATAGAACTCCGGCTTCTGGAAGAGCTGAAGGAGCGCAGGAATCAGAAAGGCAAATCCAAGCTGAAAGAACATCACAGAGAGCGTGCGGAGCATCTGGTATCTGCTCCCGCGATACTTCAGCAATGCACGCACCCCCATGACAAGCACCGCAAGCGTATAAAGAGTCCCATACAGGAACCAGTGATCGGCAGGTTTGCCGCGCAGAAGAGCGCTCAACGGGTCGGTGACACGCACCAGATTCTCCAGCGTTTCCGGGAGCCAGTACACAAGCACATAGAACCCCGTGAAGATGATGCCGAGGCTCCAGCCGATCGCCCCACGGGCGGTAGCCGAAGAGAACATCACGCCGGTATTGTGTCCTCCGGCAACCTCGCGGCCATACTCCTTTAGTATATAGAGCAACGATCCTACAATCACCAGACCGAATCCACCAACCAGAAAGAGAAGGGGATGGCGGCTTCCCGGGCCCAACGCCGCCACAACAAGCGCCAACAGGCCTGCCGCAAGGAGAAACAAGCCGGCTCGTGCGATGGCACCGCCATGTGATGGCGGATTTGCCGTCAATTGAAAACTTGGATTGTAGGTGTTCATAGGGCGCGATGTTCATCCGAATAGATTGCGCAGCAGACCTCGCCGACGTCCCGGAGCCACAGGCGAACCGCCATTGCTGCTGTTATAGGTCTGCACGATATGCCGCTCGAACCGGGAATGGAATTCTGGATCGAAGCTGGCAGCGGCTAGATTCTCCAGAACATGCTCGATCGTCCGTCCCTCCCCTATCCAGGCATCGCAGATAGCATGACGGTACCGGACGCCGAGAAGATTGAACCCAAGCACCTGCCGGGTACCAGCATCATAATTGATCCGAATGCAGCGTCGCCCGTCCGGGTGTTCCCAGTAGATCGTCTCTTCGCCCTCTGCTGGCTTCGGTGATATCCTCCCATATGTCTGATACTCGATATCAAAGAACTTTGCCGAGTTGAACCACACTCCCCGCTCGTAGCGCACACTCTCCCCGCAGATATTCCGTGCAGCGATCTCGCCATGTCTCCGCCCGGTATACCAGAGCTGTTCCACCGGCGCCACACCGGGTGGAACGCTGCGGAACTCGGCGCAATCCCCCACGGCATACACATCGGGCACAGTTGTCCGAAAGAAATCGTCCACCAGTATCCCCCGTGCCGTCTCCACGCCGGAGCGACGGGCAAGATCGATATTGGGACGCACGCCAATCGTCAACGCCACAAAACCGCATGCGATCTCCTCTCCGGCGTCGGTGAGGATAGCGCGCACATGGCCGTTTTCATCAGCGAGAATCTCCCGCAGCATGGTACCGGCACGCAGATCAACCCCATGCTGTATCAGATGGCGGTTCACGATCGTCCCCTCTTCCACCGGAAGAAGCGATGAGAGATAGGTCTGCTCGCGCATCAGAAAGGTGACTGCAATGCCGCGCGCGCGGAGCATCTCCGCCACTTCCACGCCGATCAGCCCTCCCCCAACCACCACCCCTCGTTCTATGGCTCTGGTATGCCGTTGCATGCGCTCCAGATCGTCGAGACCATACAATCCCTGCACGCCATCGGCATCCTCTCCCGGCCAGCCACCGTTGTTCACGGTCGATCCGGTTGCCACAACCAGCGTATCGTATGCGATCGATCGCCCATCCCGCAGCAACAGCCTCTTCCCCACGATGTCCACCTCCTCCACATGTCCGCGGACCAGGTCGATTCGATTCTTCGCCCAGAACCAATCCTCATAGGGCTTGGTATTCTCATAGGTCAGATGCCCCATATAGATATACATCAGCGCCGTACGTGCATAGAAGTGGTCGGACTCGGAGGAGATCATTGTGATAGCATGCTGGCTCATCTTCCTGATATGCCGGGCCGCCGTGGTTCCCGCCACTCCATTGCCGATGATCGCTACATGATGCATAGAAGTATCCTGTCGTGGTCTATATAATAATGATCGTCATGCCGCAGCGGCCATCCTGCCCGGGGCGCGATCCGGGCAGCATACAGGCATCCCTCTTCCTGGAAACTACAACCGTTCCAGAAGGTTCCCTCATCGGCCCGTTCACATCCGCATTGCATGGATTGTCCGAAGAACAAGGCATGCAGCGGAAGCATCCTTTTGTATCAGTGCATTGCCAGTACGGCGCTGGCGCGCAAATAACAGGGGCCTGGCTCCACTCCTTCAGCGAAAGAGCGCCAGATTCTTTGCAAACTCCCTTTCTTCCCCTATTTTAGTGATCCTTTGCTCAAACCGTAGCAAAGGCAGAACCCTTCTCGAAAGTCCTAGCTCCACGCATAGATCCCGATGTTTGAGAATTTAAGTGCAAAACTTGACGAGGCTATACGCCGCCTGAGCGGTGAAGCGCGCCTGAGCGAGGAGAATGTCTCCGAAGCGTTGCGCGAAGTTCGCCGTGCTCTTCTCGACGCCGATGTCAACTTCCAGGTAACGAAGAAGTTCGTTGAGGACGTGAAGCAGCGAGCTCTTGGCCGGGATGTTATCGGTTCGGTAACCCCTGGGCAGATGATCGTCAAGATCATCTATGATGAGCTTGTCAACCTGATGGGGAGCGAGAAGACCGACATCAAGATGGCGCCGGCAGGCCCAACCATCATCATGCTCTGCGGTCTTCAGGGTTCTGGCAAGACCACTCACGGCGCCAAGCTGGCAAATTATTTCAAGAGCCTTGGCCGCCAGCCGATGCTTGTCGCCGCGGACACTTATCGTCCGGCGGCCGTCGACCAGCTCAAGACGCTCGGCGAGCAGATCGATGTTCCGGTGTTCCACCTTACGGGCGAGAACCCGGTGGCGATCGCCGAGAAATCGATCGCCGAAGCGCGTCGCACCGGTCGTAACGTCATCATCATTGATACCGCAGGACGCCTTACCATCGACGAAGAGATGATGGAAGAGGTGGCGCGGATCAAGCAGAAGACCCGGCCGAACGAGATTCTCTTTGTGGTCGACGCGATGATCGGCCAGGATGCCGTTACCACTGCAAAAGCATTTCACGACCGTCTCGACTTCGACGGCGTTATCCTTACCAAGCTCGACGGCGACACCCGTGGTGGCGCCGCCCTCTCCATTCGTTCGGTTGTTCAGAAGCCGATCAAGTTTGTTGGCATCGGCGAAAAGCTCGATGCGCTTGAGCCGTTCTATCCTGACCGTATGGCCTCGCGCATCCTGGGCATGGGCGATGTGATCTCGCTGGTGGAGAAGGCGCAGCAGCAGTTCGACGAGGAGCAGGCCAAGAAGCTAGAAGAGAAATTCCGCAGAAATCAGTTCACATTGAACGATTTCTACGAACAGCTCCAGCAGATCAAGAAGATGGGATCGCTTCGCGACCTTATCGGCATGCTTCCCGGCATGGACCGTGCGCTGAAGGGAGTCGAGATCGACGAACGCGCCTTTGTGCGCCTTGAAGCGATCATCACCTCCATGACAAAGGAGGAACGGAACAAACCGGAGCTTATCAATGGCAGCCGCCGCCGTCGTATCGCAAACGGATCGGGGACCCAGCTCCAGGATGTCAACCGCCTCCTGAAGCAGTTCGAGGAGATGAGAAAGCAGATGCGCCAGCTTACCGGTGGCAAGATGCGCGATATGGTGCGCAACATGAACCTTCCGGCAGCAGCGGGACGGAAACGCTAGAAAATGGCATCGGGACGGCTCCGGCCGGGATCGTTGTTCGCGCCGCCAGGTGCGACCGATGCCCCCCCGGAGGTGCTTGCAAGCACTCCGCTCCCCTTGAGTATCGTTCTATAATCAACGTATCAATAACAGGAACCTACTTAGAAATGGTCAAGCTTCGCCTGAGAAGAGTGGGACGCAAAAAGCGTCCGGTGTATGATATCGTGGCTGCCGACGGCCGCAGTCCGCGCGATGGTCGTTTCCTTGAGAGGATTGGCCAGTACAACCCGATGGTTGCCACCGGCCAGATCACGCTGAAACGCGACCGCGCCCTGCATTGGCTTCAGGTTGGCGCCCAGCCAACCGACACGGTTCGCGGTCTGCTGAGCCGTGAAGGAGTGCTCCTTGAGCTTCACCTGAACCGTAAGGGGAAGGATCAGGAGGAGATCGCCCAGAATGTAGAGAACCATCTGGCCAGAAAGCAGAACCGTGAGGCACAGAACCTCATCGCCGTTCAGGAAGCCGCCGAGAAGCGCCGTCTTGAGGCAGAAGCAGCAATTCGCGCCAAGGAAGAGGAAGAAGCTCGTGCCAAGGCAGAAGCAGAAGCCGCTGCACAGCGCGAGCTTGAAGCGGCTGCAAGCGAGGCTGCCGCAGCCGAAGGCACTGCGGCCGAAGGCGCCCCAACCGAGGAAGCCGCAGCATAACGGCATCCGAACTTTCCGAACATTCGACTCGCAGGGCGTCATCCGGTCCCGGAGCCGCCCTGCGTTTGGTCGTATCCTGACTTTAGCATATGTCCAGCGGATCACGCGTACGACTCGGTGTGCTGACCCGCACATTCGGCCTGGCCGGTGGAATCCGGCTCTCGATCGATGGCGATGCAGTGCCAATGCTTGCAGCGCCATGTGAAGTTTCGCTCGGCTTTTCGGAATCGTTCACCGAACCGTTTCGGCTGGAACGATACGAGGCTCGGGTCGGCAATGTCACCTGCTATTTTGCAGGCTATACCAGCCGCGAATCGGCCGAACGCCTGCTCGACCGGGCACTCTTCGTTGATATGGGACTTCTCAGTTATGAAGATCCTCTGGCCAACCCCCAGTTTGTTGGCTACGAAGTCTTCGATGAATCCGGGGAGAACCTTGGCAATATCATCTCGATCTTCAAAACCCCAGCCCACTTCATCTGGATGATACGGTTGGAGGGACGTGAATGGATGATACCTGCCATCGAGCAGTTTGTCGTTGAAAGTCGGCACGCAGAACGCAAGGTGATCGTCCGTCCGATACCGGGGATGGTCGTCGAGGAGCCGGAAGATGGAGAACGCTAAGGCGGAAAAGCCCTATCTGAGAATCGACATCATCAGCGTTGTGCCGCAGACGTTCCAGAGCGTCCTCAATGCATCGATTCTCAAAAGAGCACAGGAACGGGGCCTGGTGGAGATTCATATCCATAACCTGCATGATTACGGCCTCGGGCGGTATAAACAGGTTGATGATACCCCCTATGGTGGAGGTGCCGGTATGATACTCCGTCCGGAACCGATCTTTGAATGCATCGAGCGATTGAAGGCGGAACGGAAGTATGATGAGGTGATCTTCCTCTCCCCCGATGGCGAACTCTTCAGCCAGACGGCCGCCAATCGTCTCTCGATGATGAGGAATCTGATCCTGCTCTGCGGACATTATAAAGGGGTTGATGAGCGCATACGGCAAACGCTTGTCACACGGGAGATCTCGATCGGTGATTATGTGCTCACCGGCGGTGAGCTTCCGGCTCTGGTCGTGACCGATGCTCTTGTACGGCTCCTGCCAGGCGCCCTCGGCGACAGCGAGTCGGCGCTGAGCGACTCGTTTCAAACCGGACTGCTCGATGCCCCTCATTACACGAAGCCGGCCGAGTATCGCGGCATGCAGGTTCCCGATACGCTCCTTGGCGGCGATCATGCAAAGATCGC
Organism: uncultured Alphaproteobacteria bacterium; assembly: GCA_964455525.1. GTDB lineage: Bacteria > Bacteroidota > Ignavibacteria > OLB7 > OLB7 > JAFDZV01. The sequence goes on along the minus strand of CAYVWR010000012.1, from coordinate 110,385 downwards.
CGAGTGGCGCGAGAACGAGGCATTGAAACGCACCCGCGAGCGCCGCAGTTCGCTCCTCGATGAGGAGTAAACGATTATCAGAAAGCTTTAGAGTTCAATAAAAACATAACCTATAACCAATAGCTCGTTCCCGGATCAGCCTGGCGCTGGCTTGTAAGCCCCCCCTGCTGCAATGGTGCACGAGAACTGTGGAGGTGTATCATGAAAGAGATCGAGGCCTTGACGGAGCAGTTGATTGCTCAAACCGCGGCAAGCCGCAATGCTCGCACTGCCGACGGCAGCGAGGTCGTTTTCCCCACATTTCGCCCCGGCGATGTTGTTAATGTTGCCGTACGCGTGGTGGAAGGAGACAAGGAGCGTATCCAGAACTACGAGGGAATCGTTATCTCCCGCCGTGGCGCTGGAATCAGCGAGACCTTTACCGTCCGTAAGGTGAGCAATGGAGTGGGTGTCGAGAGGATCTTCCCGATTCATTCGCCAATCATCCAGGGCGTCCGCATTGTTCGCGAAGGACGTGTCCGTCGCGCAAAGCTCTATTATCTGCGCGGTCTTGCTCCGAAGGCCGTTCGTGCAAAGACGACCTGATCGGCTGGCAGACAAGCTCTATGAACACGGCCATCGTTTCCCTGAGAAGCGATGGCCGTGTTGTTTTTTGTGGTCTGGCAGAGAGAGAACGTTTCACGTCTCCTTTAAGGCAGGCACCAAAAAGCCGCAGGATATCGCAGAAAGCCCGGATCTTCATCCGGGCTTTCTCATAGGGTACAACAAACGGGGACTTACCTGCCCTCCGGTGGAAAGTCGAGATAGACGATGTATAATCCGGCGGATCGGGCAACAGTTACTACTGGACGTATTCGTGGGTGCCGGTCAGCGTCTTCGGCGCGTACCACTTTGTCCTGAACGGCAGAAAATGGGATCTGTTCGCGGACCTTAGCCTCGGCCACATCATCGTGAATGCATTGTGGCACAGGCCCGGAGGGCAGGATCGTCGAGACGAGCGCGTCGTATTACAGTAGCAGCATCGCGGGGTGCGTTACTTCTTTGCTTCGGCGCTTGCAATGCACCGGCTTGGATGGGGAGCATCGGTGCTGGCAGTTGACGTCAACTTCAGGCTCTAAGGAAACGCGGAAGGGATGGGTACACAAAGATGTACCTCATCCAGGTATACAGATGTTCGTAGGTTACGGACTCCGTTGCAATGATCACCGGGAATTTCATCTCTCATCATACCTGCACATCCACGATGGATCATTCGCACATTATGCAAAGACGCGCCGCTTTGGGCCTGCGGCCAAAGCTTTGGCATATGCTTCCGCTCTGTCTCCTGTTCGTTCTGATCGGGGCGGCACAGGGTGCGGCGCAAAATGAATCAGGCCAACGCGTCATTTCCCGGACGGCCTTTGCCTCGCATTGGTATGATAGCGCGAGGCATTATTACTATCTGCATGTGCCGATCATCAGGACGCTGCCGCCGCTTGGCAGCGACATGCCGGAACGCGTGCTGCGCTCCTATATCCATCTCGACAGCCTTGCCCGCTTCAACCAAAACGGCGGGCTGGTGGAATCCAGCAGCGCATGGACCGCAGCGCCCGCACTTTTGCAAAAGACCCTTGCCAGCTACTACAGCGTGATGGATTACGATCCGCTTCGGTACCAGCAATACGATTACGAAACGGCGCTCAAAAGCTGGCTGTTCCGCTCGGAACTGGGGGGAACAACGCGTTTTTTGCCCGATGCCCTGGCCGAAACCGCATCCGTACCGGGCGAGGCGGCGGCACTGAAGGCGATCCTCTTGCCTGATTACGTGCTCCGCATCAAGGCCCTCGCGGTCGATTCCATCCCGACAGGAGCCCCGTTTGGCAGCCCCTATATCTTCAACGTGACGGCACAAGTGCTGGATACGCTCAAGGGGCAGAAGTTCATGACCTGCGAGGAGCAACGCGGCGGCGGCGCAAGCCAGCCTGCGGCCATCAGCGCTTTGCCGTGCCTCTATTTCCAGTACAACCCCCGCACATACGCCGACTACGATATCCCCGATAGAAAGGCCGATAGCACCTTTATCAATGTAGGACGCAAGTTCGCCATGCGCCCCGGTCAGGAGGCCGTGGTATTCCTGCACTTCAGCGAACAGAAGTTCGATTCCACCCACGACGCTTTCGAGTTGTTTCTCGGGCCTCCAGGATCAGGCGCGACATTGCCGGTCATCGACGGAGAGGTTCGCGACGTCAACCATATCTGGTCGGCTGAAACCTTGACGCCCTACGCCATATGGAAACGGCGTTTCCTTGAACTGCGGGATAAAATCCTGAACGGCACCTATTAATCACCATCGTTCAAGGAGAAAGGAGAATGAAAACGGCTTTGCTTGTTCTGGCTTTGCTCTTGCCCCCTTGCCTGAGCCATGCCCAGAATCCTAATCCCAAGAAGAACGACGGGCTTTGCGCCGATGACAATTGCCTGCAACAGAAGTTCCCCTACACGTTTTGTAAGGGAGGAGAGACCGTCATTCGATGCAGCGCCGACCCGAACAACGAGCCCGGCTTGAAGTTCATGAAGATCCAATTGCCGATAGAGTTCACCTATCTGGACTACACCTTGCAGCCGGATCTGACGGGAGGCGATGACGTCATCAAGTTCTATCAGGGAACGGATACGAACTTTGCCGGATACCCCGTCTTCATCGGCGCGAACATGCGCAAGATCGTCGAGGCCGCCGCCAAGCGCTGGTCAACGCCCGATCTCTGCCCACCGCAGGGGCCGGACGCCGAATATCCGCCCTGCCGCATCACCGTTCGCTGGTCCTTCCGGAATGATGATTTCGATGATGGTGCCATATTGAGAAGCCCGGCCAAGACGCACAGGGCCTTCAATCCCGACAATTGCTCGGTGGTCTGTTCGGAGTCCTTCATCGTCCTGAACCAGCAACCGGCCTTCCTGCGCCCCGATGCTTATGGCCGCCCCACACATTTTATCGGCACGGAGAGGAATAACTACGGCTATATACCACCGCCGCCGGAATACGTCTATACGGACGCCTATACCGCGCTCGTGCATGAGTTCGGCCATCTTCTCGGCTTCGCCCATACCAATGAAGCGCCCTGCGGCGATCCCAACAGCATCATGAAACCCGCATGGGAGAGCCGCGAAACCGGCGACCTGACCTGGGCCGACAACTGCATGTTCCTGAAAGCCTATTGCTGCAAGAAGACGCAAACCATCGTGTGGTTTGAAGATCCGGTCGTCCCGCCGCCGGGGCCGCCCATCAACAATACAAAGATCGTGACGGAAGAGATTCACCCGGGCTTCAGCTTCACGGTGGCCCCCAATCCGGTCAATACACGCACAATCACGCTTTCCATGCACGGTCAGGCCGGACAGGAGGCCGGAAGCGTGCGGATCGTTGACGCGGCCGGAAATACGGTGCTGGGGCAGGCATTGCAGGGCAGGGGTGGCCACGACATGTCGTTCGATGTCAGCGCCCTTCCGAACGGCTTCTACATACTTCAGCTTGTGCAGGGCGGGCAGATCCATAGCCGGAAGTTCATGATTGCCGACTAGAACCGCAGCGATTTTCCGTGACAAGCACCGAATGCTAGAGTGTGGCGACGTCGATGTGCTGGAACGACACGTCAGACCCGCCGAGCATGCCCTGAACGGACGTGCAGCGCAGCGCCAGACATTGAAATTCCCTGACCCCTTGAGACGCTGCAAGGCGAGAGACGTCTTTTTGCTGTGTGTCCAGCTCCAGCGCCATGTCGTTCACGAGAGTGAACTCTGCTCCACCGCTACGCTCCCCTCAATACTCTCCTCCTATGCTTCGTATGCGCACGTGCGCTGCGCTGGCGATCTCCGGCAGCCGTGCAGGAGGATTGCCAACCCCGGAGGTATCGGTCAGCGACTTCAGAAAGGAGATGATATCGGCCTTCTCCTGTTCGCTTAGATCGAGACGATCGGAAGGAAGCGTCTGGTTGGGAACATCCAGCCCCATCCCCGCCCCTCCGCCCCGATTGTAGAACTCCATGACCTCCTCCAGTGTTGCAAATGCACCGTTATGCATATACGGAGCTGTAAGCTCGACGTTCCGAAGCGTTGGAGTTTTGAACCCATGGCGATGAATCTCGATGTGATGCACGGCGTAACGGCCAAGATCGGGATCAAGCGTCGGCCGCAGCGTATCGAACCGCTCGGTGACGCCCAGGATCTCCACATCGGTCTTTGCAAATGTTGGGGGCACCGCGCCGTTGAACAGAGGCATAAAGTGGCAGGTACCGCATTTGCCCTTCCCCATGAACAGATTAAAACCCCGCTTCGCCGATTCCGACATCACCCCCTCCTCACCCCGCACATAGCGATCGAACGGAGCGGCGTAGCTGACAAGGGAACGGACATAGCTTGCGATAGCCATACGGATGGCACGGTCGCTCACCGGCTGCGCATCCTCCCCATATGCCTTTCTGAACATCGCCACATATTCGGGGCTGCCGCGAAGCTTCTCCACCGCAGCAGCAGGCAACCCATGCATTTCGGTCGGACTGGAAAGAACTGCCGTTACCTGATCCTCCAGATAGAATACACGGCCATCATGAAAGGAATTCCCCTGAAGACCGGCGTTCAGGAGAGTGGGCGAATTCCGGATGACAGTTCCTTTGCGATCGAATGCACGGCTTCTTGCAACACCATCGGTGAACGCAAGTTCCGGACGGTGGCAGGAGGCGCAGGCACGCCGTCCGTTTCCTGAAAGCACTGGGTCAAAGAACAGAACGCGCCCCAGCTCCACATGAGCCGGAGTGGTTTCCCATGAATAACTGGGCGCAAAGAAGAGAGCATCAAACGCCGTACGGTCAAAGATCGACGGGGCCTCTGCCATAATCGCCCTCCGGTCATCCGGCAACGGGATACCGAGTCTCCTCTGCGCCCCATGAAGCGCCCTATAGATCGGATCGGCATAGGCACGGATAAAGCCAAGACGATCGAAGCCGAGGAACGCCGGATTGCTCTCCAGGTGCGCGATGGCCGCAGCAAAGAGACTGTCAAGCTCGCGACCGGCTCCTCCTGTGGATTTCTGCCGCAGATCGTCGCGATAAACCTCGTAGCACTCCCGTACCCCCTCCAGTGCCGCCGCCGTCTCCCGAACGGCGTTCTGTGCAACGGGAGAATCGAATCCGGCCAGGCCAAGCGCCATCACCCGTACAATCTCTCGAAGCATGGCATCGAAGATATTCTGGTCAGAGAAATCAACCGCAGCAGCTAGCAGGCCCAGCCTTTTTATATTTGCTCGAAGCGTGATGATATCGCCATCGATGGAGTCCGGCGGCAGAGGGGGATCGGCATAGAGCTTCTCCTCTATCACCTGCAATCCCTCCGGTGCCAGGACGATCTGGTTCGGATCATCCTCCTCCACCTCGTCCAGCACCGGCCCGTTCAGGCCGCGTGATGTTTCAGGCGAGAAGTGCTCGCTCATAAACTCGATCCGTTTATAGGCGAGACGGGTCTCGGCAAGAAGATCACGCGCACGCTGGATGGAGGGCAGCTCTTCGTCCATCTCAGCAATCGCTGTTGCAAGGCGCATCGCAACGCTATCAAGACGGGCAATGCCAGCACGATACCGTTCCTTTACAACCGGTGCCCAGGATGAAGTGCCGCTCCGTGATGCCTGGCCGGTATCACCAATACAAACAAACCCGATCAATACCACCAGAAGAACGGCCGCGCTGCATAGGACTATCCGATTCATAGAAGATCAACTCTCGTTGCAAGGGTAAAGGTATATGAAGAAGCCACGGGAACGCCATCTGTTCCCGCAGCCCCTTCTCCGGAGAGCATCCTGCCCGATGCTGCTCTACTAGCGGGGAAGCCCCTTCAGAATAACGATCTGGCTGGCCTGGCTCTCGTTTGGACGAGTCGAGCCGCCATCAGGGTTTTGGTACCGTGGCCCGACCCAGGTATGTGGCTGAATGCAGAGTGCAAAGGTGTTGGCAATGCCTACGTTATCGGAGATATCGATCAGCGCACCATACTCCCAGGAGCCGAACTTGGAATTGTCGGCCCCATTGTATTTGGCATCGCCACGATGATGGTCAAGCTCGGTTACCACCTTCACGGTCTTGCTGGATATATCATACTGGTAGATATAGGAATCGTGGGTTTCATCACCATATGAGTTCGGATCTTCCTGGATATATACGTAGTTCTTCGTTACGCAGATATTATCCACGTTCTGGAACGTCCTGGCCGGGCCGTTACGATCATCACCATCCAGAATCACCTCCAGCGTTCCCTTTGTGGGATCGTTCTCGTTCAACCTGAGGCGATAGGTACGGCCATATTTCGTGCGTGAATAATCGGCATTGGCATCGGTAGTATTCTGCCCGGTTACATTGAAATAGACCTCGCGACCGTTGGCGCCTCCTCCCTTGCGGTAATCAAGATCCTCCACACGGCCGAATGCTATCGACTTCAACTCGGTCGATTTCTGGTTGATCTGGGCACCGGTCAGGGTCTTGTGGTTGGAAATCGCACGGAACTCGATAGGATAGGTCTGCCCCACCACCATATCCATCTCGCGAACGTTGTTGTCGGTGCGCGCCAGCACATACAGATTGCCATTGCTCAGATCACCAACGGTAGTTGCCACATATAGCGCGACCTGACCGCCATGTGGGCCTGAATCATCGTCGCCGATAAGCACCACGGTTTTGCCGGCATATGCAGTTTTTGGCAAGGGAACTGCATTCTCAGCGTTCCAACGACCAAGCCCGTCCAGCGTGTTCGACTGCCCGACCGGGCCATGCGGGTTGATGGCATGGGTCATTGATTCCTCGCCGCTCTCGCCACAGGTAAGATAGAGGGGGCCGAACCCATGCTCCTCTATTGTAGCAAGCGTTGCCGAGCAGAGACGCCAGCGACCGCCGTCGGAGTTGACCAGATACTCCCCCCGTACCGGCTTGAAGGTCTTATCGAGCGTGATGCGGGAGACCGAAAAATTGTCCTCATGGTTCACAATCATCGTGAACGTACCATCGGCATTTTTCAGCAGGCCGGAACCATCTGCCGACCCCCCGAAGATGAAGTTCGGGGATTCTTCGAGCACATCATCGCTGCCGATAAGCGAGAAGAACTCGATGCCGGAGAGATCCCTGAGCTTCAGCAGAGGAGGGGTAACCGAGTGGTTCCGAAGCACTACATCGGTTGCCGTGGGGTTGGTGGAATCGTCATCACCGCAGGCATTCAGCACAACGGCAAGCGCCGAGACGGCCACAACCGCACCTGCACGCAAAAGAAAAGAGGATATCATGCGGAGTATTAGGATTGATTGGGGAATGGCCCGCAGCAAAGCGACATCTGGTCGGTGGATTATGTGATGCATGCTCTCTGGCTGCGGGTTCTCCGGGAACTGAAGAAACTTATCATGGGGGTATTAGGCGAGTGTTATGGCACTATTACTGGAACATTATGTCGTGGCAGGCTCCCGGAACGGTGTGGACTGCGGTGCTCTCCCTTCGGCAACGGACCATGCCGTATACGACAAACGGGGAGCCGTATACATACGACATCCCCGTTGAACGATCATTCCTGAGGCGCGCAACACGCCACCGGTCTACAGCCGGATCACCTCGCCGGTTTCCAGCGACTCCACGGCTGCAAACGTGGCAAGCGTGGTGTCATACAGACTCTGGAACTCGATTGGCATTGGGCCACCGCCCTTCATCGCCTGAAGCGTCAGCTTCACCTCTTCGGCGTGCCCCTTGTCCCCATTGAATTTTTCCTGCTTCATCTTGCGGCCTGTTGCAAGGGTCAGCTCACGAAAATTGTCCATAATCGCAGTCCGTCCCCCACCGAACACCTCGAAGTACTCCTTGGGAATGGAGGGATCGCCATTAGCAAGATAGACCAGCGTGCCCACCGAGCCATCGGAGAAGCGTATGGTGATGGAAACGGAATCCGCATTACGTGTCATCGTGTTGCTGGAACCTATCGCTGCGGCATAGACGCTCACCGGCCGGGCACCGGTAAGGAACTGCATACAGTCGATGAAGTGGCATCCTTCGCCGATGATCCTTCCTCGTTGCGATTCCGCCTGGGTCCAGTGATCGAGCTTGATAAACCCCGCATTGACGCGGTACATCATGACAAGCGGCTCTCCAACCCCATGAAAATGGCGTTTTGCAGCACGCAGCGGCTCGGAGAAGCGACGATTGAAACCGACCATCACCCGGTTGTTTCCCGATTCGGCCAGCTCCCGGATAGCCTCAAGCTCCTCACGCGTTATCGCAAGCGGCTTCTCCACAAACACCTGTTTTCCTGCGCCCAGACCTTGTGCTACATACCCAGCATGGGAATCGTGCCGGGTGGCGATAAACACCCCATCGATATCGGTGCGGGCAAAGAGGGTGCCGGCATCGGTCGCGGCCTCCTCGAACCCGAACTTCTCGGCCACTGACCGTGCGTTCACCGAAGTTGTGGTGGCCACTGAAACCAGACGGGAACCAAAGCTTTTGGCTGGTGGCAGAAGATAGCTCTGGGCAAAACTGCCAGCCCCAACAAACCCGATGCCCAGGGCGCCCCCCTTTGGGGCCGACGGCGTATTCACCTGCACGGTGCGGGCCATGACCTTGTCACCACGATCAGGATAGTTCAGGATGATGCCGATATACGGCTCCTCGATCTTGCCGGTAATGATATCATAGGCCCGTTCCGCCTCGGCGATTGGCATCCGGTGAGTGATCATCCGTTGCACATTCAGTTTGCCGGAAGCTATCAGATCGAGCACAGCCTCCATATTCCGCCGCTCGGTCCAACGTACATAGCCGACCGGATAGTCCTGCCCCTCCTCCTCGTAATTCGGGTCGTACCGTCCTGGCCCGTAGCTACAGGAGATCGTGATCTCCAGCTCCTTCTCATAGAAGGGGGAGCGCGGGATATCCATACCAACCGCCCCCACCACAACGATCCGTCCCTTCTTTCGTGCGGCCTGAATCGCCAGTTCCATTGGCCCGTTTGAGCTGGTTCCGGCAGTAAGGATAACCGCATCGCAGCCAATGCCGCGGGTAAAGCTTTCGATGCTTCCCAGGGCCGCCGGCCCGCTCACCACCAGGGCATCGGCACCGAACTCGCGTGCCAGATCGAACTGCCGTTCATTGATATCCAGTCCTATCACCCTGCACCCGGCGGCCTTCAGCAACTGTACGGTAAGCTGCCCAAGCAATCCCAGGCCGATCACCGCCACCGCCTCGCCAAGCCGGACGTTCGCCTGCCGCACTCCCTGTAGAGCGATGGCGCCAAGCGTGGTAAATGCTGCCTCATCGAAGGAGACCCCCTCCGGAATCTTCACCGCAAGATTGCGCGGCACGGCAATCACCTCGGCATGCGATGCATAGCCCCCTCCGGCGCACGCCACCCGATCGCCCGGCGCAAACTCGTCGATGAGAGATTCCACAACCACACCGGCCGCCGAATACCCAAGCGCCTTGTAGCTATCGAGCTTTGTACGGACCTTTTCCAGGGTGCTCATCACCCCTTCCCGCTTTGCCATATCGACAACCTGCTTCACAAGGTCGGGTCGGGTACGGACCTTTTCCAGCATCGACGCCTTTGCGGTCGAAACCGATGTCCGCTCCGTTCCCGCCGAGATCAACGATGCGTGCGTATGCACAACAATCATCTTCGGCTTCAGTTCCGGCGCCGGCAGTTCCTTCACATGCAGCTCGCCGGTCTTCTGGTATTGAATCGCTTGAAGCATCTATCCCGTAGAGATATGTGGAACGCGGCAACCGATCGCCTTGATCGGCCGGCATCACGATTCCTCGTGGTAGTACTAACTGATATATGCCGATAGGTCGAGCAAAATCGGCTGGAACAGGAGAATCGGCCGCCCTATGGGCATCCTACTGCTCTGCGCCGTTATCGCCAGGCGTACCGGCATTCCTCCTGGCAACCCGTCGCCACATTTTCATGGCAAAACTGAACGCATCGCGCCATCGTCCCAACGCATTTGCAAGAGAGAACGGAACGCTCTGGCGTACCGCACGAGTTGCAAGCACCCCAAGCGTAGCAAAACTGACGATCATTGCTACGGCAGTTCCCTGCGCCCCGATCCACGGCACCAGGATCAGCGACGCCAGCACCGACAGAAGTGCGGCGCCCAATGTTACCCTGAAATAGCGCCGGGCCTCGCCAAGTCCGCTGAGAACATACGTGTTCATGCTGAAAGGGATAGCAAGCGCCGCGAGGCTCAAAATCTTAAAGATGGTAGCAGCCTCAGCGAACTTCCCCTTGTAGATAAGGTCAAAGAGGTAATCGGTCGGCCCAACCCAGACAAGCACCACAAGCGGCACTGTCGCGATCAGCATAAATCCGACCATCTTCTCCAGGAGAAGCACAAGCTCGGCACGTCGCCGCTCGGCAGCCAGCTTTGCCACGGCCGGATAGACAAAGAGCGCTCCGGCATCGCGTAGCGCCTCAAATCCTCGGAAGAAGCTTTTTGCCGCATCGTAATTGCCGACAACCGCAGAGGAGGCAAAGGTCTTCAGAATCAGCGCATCTCCCTGTGTCTGGAGCACCATGGTAAGCGCCGAACCGAACTGCGCCATACCAAACCGGATCATCCGCCAGGCATACGCCGGGTCCAGCCGTGTCGTGAAACGGACCGACCGGCCATACAGAGCAAATCCTGCCAGCGATGATGCTCCGGCCGCAATGGCCATGATAAGGATCATATCCGAGGCTGTGGCCAGAGTTCCGGAGAACCATCCATACAGGATCAGACCCATTGTGCCGCCAATCCAGACAACGTCGATGATAAACGTAGCTCGCGTGTCGATATGGAGCTGCGCTACCTTCAGGAAGTAGTTTCGCAGGAGAAATGCCAGCGAGAGCAGGGGAAACAGCCCGAGCGTTACGATCAAGGCTGGCTCGTTGAAGAAATCGGCAAGCTGCTCACGACCGAAATAAATGCCCGCCGTACCACTGGCAATAAGCATCAGGTGAAGAGCCGCCGTTACGGTATAGACCTCCGCACGGCGCAACGGCGTCATTCCAAACGTCACCATTGCCCCAAGCGCAAAGCTATCGGAAAGGGTGAATACCGATGTAAGCAGCGCCTGTGTAACAGCGTATACCCCCCAACTGTCAGGCCCTATCACCTTTCTCGGGATCAGAAAGGCGATGCCCAGGACGACGTAAAGGAGTTTCCCCGCGGTCGACCATACAGCTTTCCCTATGTGTTTGGATAATTGCAACGGAGGGCAAATCTACGTTCGTGGTGAGGAAGGGCAAAGGAAGGATGTGTGACTATCCTGTTTTGGTCGATACCCTGGAACACGACAAGGCAGCGCCAATGGCACGGGCACACAATATATCATGGACGCAGCGAATCAAGATACCCTTGCAGGATCACCGCAGCAGCCCAGGTATCGGTCATCCCCTTCTCCTGTCGGCGCTTCCTGCGCATTCCAGCATCGCGCATCAAGCTGCCAGCCGTACGCGAGCTGAACGCTTCATCCCACTCCACCAGCGCACAGGGGAGCAGAGGACGCAGCTTCTCGGCAAAATTCCTGGTGCGGCGGGTCATATCCGTTTCGGTACCATCGAGTGCATAGGGCATGCCGATCACCACTGTTGCAACACCACTCTCCTGCACCAAGGCAGCGATGCCCGCCGCAGCATCCTTTGAATACGGGAGCACCTTGTGTGGAGAAGCGAACAGGCCCAGTTCATCCGATAGCGCCGTTCCAATACGTACGGTGCCGAAGTCGATAGCAAGTACGCGCATGATATGAAATGCAGAGTAACCGGTGAGCAGGCAGATCCGCAATCAAAAAAGGCCTGGACGGTATGGTCCAGGCCCTTCGTCTACACGGAATAGACGTCGCAAAGTCTAGATTAGGGGTTGAAGTACCACTCAACACCAACGGCACCACCAGTGATGCCGAAGACCTTCGTTGCACCGTCCTGGAACGGAATGTTGAGGAGTCCGACCAGGCCGAACACACCAACGTTCCGACTGAAGAAATACTCAAGACCCGGCGCTGCATACAGCGAGGTGTTCGTCGTCGACGAAGCGCTCACGATGCTGATACCAGCCTGGATAAACGGATTGACGACCCCTTCGAACAACAAGCGAGCATACGGCTCGATAGTGATCGTGGTTATAGCATCACCAACTGCTGGTGAAGTGATATTCAGCCCCACATTGGAACCAATCTGGAAGCTTGGCGAGATGGCATACTGAAGCTGTGCTCCCGATGTGCCAGCCCCGATACCAAACTGGCTCGACGGAGCAATACCCGCCTGAGCGGATGCCTTAACTGCGCCGGACACGAGAAGCGCACCAAGGATAAAAGTAAGAGAGAAGAACTTGCGCATCTTCATACTGTGCACCTTACGATGTGATTGTTATGATAAAGCACGTCCTACCACGTGCTTAAGCGTTTGCGTGGGTGTACTGATGAGAGTGCCGATAGTATACCGGCGCCCGAACTTAGCGCTCTTTCTGCAATTTCCAAGCAGATAATTGACTACAAAGTAATATAGGTGGGGGGGTGGATGCTATCCGGATTCAGACTTCGGCGTGCACGATTTCACCGAGCGCTATCGAAAACAGATCCTTATCGTTCTTATACGTAAGCCGTACATGGACCGATTCCAGCGGAATCCACTCCACAGCGCTCACTTCATATGCATGGGTCTGGTTACCATCGCCAAGGTACCGCATCAGATACCAGGTAACGGTTTTTGCAACGCGCTGCTTCTCCCGATTCATGTAAAAATAACGTGTCGGAGGTAGATCGGCGATAATCTCGGCACGCGCTCCGGACTCCTCCTCCACCTCTCGCACGGCAGCCTGCTGCGGCGTTTCACCCGGCTCCACCCATCCCTTCGGGAAGCTCCACCCCTTGTGTGAACTATGTTGGATGACAAGCACGTCGAGCATCCCATCATCTGTCCGTCGGAGCACGATTCCTCCTGCCGACCACTCATTAACCGTTTCCATGGCTCTCTCCGATTGGGGTGCAAAAACCGGTGTTTGCATCGTATACGATCATCTGCCTGCGATATCGGCAGGAATTACGGGATCAACACAGCTTGTATCACTCCACTGCTCATGGTACAGCCAGGCAGACGATCCCAGGAGAGTTCGCCTGAATACGCCCCCCTCCATCTCCGAAGCAAGCCATACGCCCCGCCACCAGTCCCCGACAACGCTACCATCTATTGTTTGGACGATGAGGGATCAGGACGTGCAAAGCGCTTGTTATGCTCGCCGATCAACTGGCCAAGCATGTCCTGCTCGCCAGGATCGGATGTACGCCCCAACTCCTCGCCCAGATATACCACCAGCTTTGTATGAGCATCGGCCCGCTCCTCATCCGAGAGAGCCTCGTAGAGAATATCCCGAATCTGTAGCGGTACAAAACGATAGAGATGTCCCAACACCGGCATCCCCGCATCATTGCTATCCGGAGCAATCACCCCCACCTCTATCGCCGGTTGCAGTCTTCCCTCCACCCTATCTCCGGCAAGAGCGGCAAGCGACACCGTGCTGAAACGCTCTCCCTCCACACTGGCCAGACGAAGCAGGCCCAGGGTCTCAGGATCGAGCAGGGAAAGCCGCCGCTCTATATCCTTCCGCACGCTTGCCGGGTCCGGGCTATCCTCGTAGCCTGTGGAGATGGTGCCATTGCCGGTGATATAGCCGTAACCATAGAGAAGATCCAGATACTCATCAAGCTTTTGCCCATCGGTGCCGGCCTTCTGAAAAAGCCAGTGCTCAAAGGCAGTATTGCTCTGATACAGAGGATACCGCCTGCTTATGAATGGACGGATCAATTCCGTGCCTGCCTGCTCCTGTTCCATAGTCTCCCCAATCACAAATATGTAGACCGGCCGCCGCCCGTTCCCCTGTGAATCACTTCACGATCGGCACTTTGCTGCTTCTATCCACCCGCCGTGAGTTGGCGGAACCATTCAGATCGCGATGCAGAGAACGGATCTTTAAAAGCTCACCGAACATTCGCAGCGAGTCGGAGATGGGATTCAGCGTCGAACGGGCATCATTATACCACTCGACCGGTATTTCCTTGATCGTATACCCCAGACGCCGTGCCAAAAACAGCATTTCGACGTCGAAACTGAAGCCATCGATCTTTGTCCGCTGAAAGATTTCCTCTGCGGCCGCCGCCCGAAGCCCCTTAAACCCACATTGTGTGTCCAGTATGCCCGGCACGGCCACCGTCTGCACCAACCGGTTGAACATCTTTCCCATGGACTCACGGTACCAGGGCTGATGTTCCTTGATATAACTGGTATCGATGGCACGGCTCCCGATTACCACATCATATTCCTGGAGATATTCCAGCATCCGGCCGGTCTCGGTGATCGGTGTGGAGAAATCAGCATCGGAAAAGATCCGCATGCCCCCTCTTGCCTCCAGCATCCCGCGGCGCACCGCCGCCCCCTTCCCCATATTGCGTGGCTGCTGCACAAGCCGTATCACCTCACCTTCGTGGCGGCGAACGATATCCGGGGTGCCATCGCGCGAGCCATCATCCACGACCAGGACTTCGCAGGTATACTCCTGCCTCCCGAAATACTCGAGCGCCTTGTTGAGCGATGCTTCTATACGCTCCGCCTCGTTATAGGCAGGTATGATGAAGGAGAGGTCCATGGAAGCTTGGTTACACAAACGCGACGGTGGACCTGCTTGTCCAAGCAGGCCCACCTCGGCATTTCAGAGGAATTTAGCGAACATCCGTTCAGGCCTCGTTCCAGGAACATGGCATGACGATCAGCCTACTGCCGACGGGATGGGACGCTGCCACCGGCCGGGATTGCCGTGGAGTCAATGGCCAGGGTATTATCACGCTTGCCACTCAGCTCGGCCATACGCTCCCGGAACGCACTCACATTTGCACTGAGCTGGCCAGACGTATCATTGCCATACCCGATAATCGTCTTCTGCAACTGGGCGATTGCGCCGCTTGTATCCTTCTTGGCCAGAAGACGATCCACCTCGAGCGTCTCGATCTGCGCACGCAGTCCGAGATCGCCAGGCGCCTGCTGCCGCAGCGCCTGATAGATCTGGAGGGCACGGTCATAATCCCCCATCAGCGTATACAGTTGCGCCTTCGTCACCTCCGGATTGCCCCCTCTATACGGGTCATCGCCTGCTTCCAGCGCCCGAAGTGCGCGTTGAGCATACTTCGATGCCTGCTCCGATGCGCCCGACTGCTTATAGATATTTGCGATGTTCTCAAGGAACTGATAGGGCATCGGGAAGTTCTCGATCGAGATCTCTTGCTCCAGCTTGTCGAGTGCGGCAACGGCACCAGCCGGGTTATTCGCCTCGAACAGCTCGTAGTTGGCAAGCATCATATACTGGATACGATAGGCAATCATCACCGTCCGGCGCGTATCCTCGTTGAAAAAGGCCGTGGGATCGGCAAGATTGCGGAACTTGAAGCCGTAGTGTGGCTCGGTATACCACTTGTCGGCCGGAAGAGTCTCCAACAGGCACTTACGCGTGATATCAAGATTCACCGGGAAAAAGCCGCGATCGACTCCCGTGCCCTGTTTCACCGGCATGATGCGATAGGCCATGCCCTCGGTGCGGAAGTATTCCTGCAATCCCGACCACACATCCTGCTGTGTGGAGGAGGAGAAATAGACCGGGCGTTCCCACTTGTTGCTGGACATGATATCGCGAACAAGCTGGTGCTGCACTCCCAGGTAATCATCGGAGGTCTTGCCCCCCATGCCGCGCATCGTCCAGGTCATCGTTGCCGGCTGAGCGGACGTACCATTGGTTGCCCACTGCATCACATTCCCCGGAACCTCAAGATTGACAACCTGCACCTCTCTCAATGGCATAGGGCGCAGTGCACGCCGGTCATCCTCGGGAAGCCGCAGAACATCGTTCCCAAAGCTGATCGGCACCGGCTTGGCACCCCATGGACGTTCATTCTTCAACTGCCAGATATACCACGCGGTTTGCCCGAGCGAAAGATTTACCACACGGACATCGCGGCGTACCCCGGCCACATCCTGTAGATACCAGAGCGGGAAGGTATCGTTATCACCATTGGTGAAGAGGATAGCATCCTTCTCAAGGCTCTGAAGGATATTATACGAGTAATCCCAGGGAACCCAGTTCTTGGAGCGATCGTGTGCCTTCCAGCCATTGGCTGCCATATTGATGGGAACGGCGAGGAAACAGACTGCAAGCACCGCACCAGTAACGCCAAGATTGCCCCCATCGGCCCGCTCCTCGTCCTCGACCTGGCCATCCTCTCCCTTGCGCTGGCCGAACATCTGCGCCAGCCCCGAAGCGCCAAGCCCGATCCACATCGCAAAGATCATATAGGAGCCGATGTAGAAATAGTCGCGCTCGCGCGGCTGCGGCTCCTGCTGGTTCTGTTGCAAGGTGCTTATCACCCCAAGCAGCAGAAAGAGTGCGCTGTAGACCAGAGCCATCTTCCAGTCGCGACGGAAGTGGTAATAAAAGCCGATCAAGCCAAGGAGGAATGGCAGAGCATAGAACTGGATCGGAAAGATATCACCACGACCGGTCGGCGCAATAAAGTTCTGCCGTACCTCCTGCGAGACGCCAGCAAACGTTACGGGCGCGTCCTGGACATCGCTCGCCCGTCCCACAAAGTTCCAGAGGAAGTACCGGATATACATATGGTAGATCTGATACTGCATCATGAAGTTCAGCTCGCCCGATGTATTGATCCGATCATAGATATACTTGCCCTTCACCATATCCACCGGCGGATACCAATCCCCATACCGCTTCTGGCGATTGGAATAATACTCATCGGCCTGATACCGGCGTGGCCAGTTCGGCGCGTATCCATACTGCTCGCGGCCCAGATAGCTTACAAGCTCGGCCATCGTATCAGGCTCGTTCTCGTTCATCGGCGGATGTGAGTTCGCACGGAAGAGAATATGGGCGTAGGTGGAGAATCCAAGAAGGATCAGCAGCATCGAAGCAGCCGAAAGAGAGAGGATCGGCTTTCCCTTGCGACGTGCCCAGATTGCCACTCCAAGCAGACCACCAACAACCAGAAGGCCCCAGACCGAACTGCTGGCAACCATCTTCGGGAAACGCTGGAGCGGGAACTCGTAGACGACCAGGTAGAAGACCACAGCGATGCCTGCCAGCGCCACCAGGAACCATTTTAGATCGAAGCGGAATCGGCGGAAGTAGATCACCATGCCGATGCCCGGCACCACAAGCAGTGCCAGAAGATGAACACCGAAGGCAAGGCCGACCACATAGGCGATCATAAGCAGGTATCGCTCATGTCCCGGCCTGTCGGCAACCTCGTTCCAGCGCATCATCAACCACATCAACACCGCAATCAGCAGTGTGCCGGCGGCATACACTTCCGACTCGACCGAGTTATACCACTGCGTATCGCTCCAGGTAAGCGCCAGCGTGCCGATAAGGCCCGCGCCAAACGTGGAGAGATAAGCCGTGAGAGAGCGTCCCTCACGGAACGGACGCCAGCGCTCGATAAGCTTTACAATGATCAGATAGACAACCGCGGCGGTAAGCGCCGAGCTGACAGCGGAAAACATGTTCACGCGCCACCCCGGATCGCCCAGGGGAACCAGATGGAACCACTTGGCGACAATAAGGAACAACGGTGCGCCCGGTGGATGGGGAACCTGCTGCCATGCGGCTGCGGCCGTGAACTCGCCACAATCCCAGAACGGGACCGACGGCTGAAGTGTCAGCATGTACGTGATCAAGGTGATCAGAAACGACACGCCCGCAAGAACACGATTGGTCAGCGTGTATTGCTTCATCGAAACTCCTCGGTGTTATATCGAACTAACCTAGATTGAATCGTAGGGTTGGCTGCCAAGCGAGTGATGTGCCTGACATGAATGGGCATGGGAGAACAAGACTCCCCGGGGCGAATCATGCAGCCGGCGCTATCACCGGTAACGTGGGAAGAGGTGCTTCCCTTTTCATAAGTCCCGGCAGAGCGCGCTCTACCGCTTCAATGAGCCGAAGCGCAAAACGATCGGCAAAGGGATACCCCTTCCGTGTCAGTTTCAGATGGCTATCCGATAGAATCGCATATCCGCCATCCACAAGCCACGTGACATCTTTCAAGGCCACATCACGCAGAGCAACTCCCGTTGCAGCACGAAACTCATGCAGGGCAACCCCGCTGCTCCGCAATCCCAGAAAAAGGATCTCCTCGATGATTAGAGAAGATGTCAGTACTTCCTGGCTTGCAACCGGTAACATACCCGAATCAACGGCGTTGAGATAGGATGTAAGATTCGAGATGTTTGCCCAACGGAGCGGTCGCAAAACCGATTGTAGAAATCCATGGGCCGAAGGGCCGAACGCGACATAGGTGCGGCGCTCCCAGTAGCCCAAGTTATGCCGGCATTCGCGACCGGGGTAGGCATAATTGCTTACCTCATACTGCTCAAAGCCATGTTCGGCGAGCGTTGCCATCGTCTCCTCGTACATATCCGCCTCAAGCTCATCAGGAGCTGGCCGTACCTGCCCGGCCAGACGCATGGCATTGAGCCGCGTTCCCTCCTCGAATATCAACGAATAGGCGCTGAAATGCCCGGTGCCAAGACGCAGACCCTCCATCAGATTTGCACGCCAGCGTTCGGGAGTCTGATGAGGAAGAGCGAATATAAGGTCAAGTGAAACATTCTGGAAGAACTCCCGTGCGAGTGTTATGGTCTTGCGTGCTTCATCGGCGGAGTGGATGCGGCTCAAAAAGCGAAGCTCATCATCGTTGAAGGACTGCACACCAAAGCTAAGGCGGTTGACCCCAAGATCCCGATATCCTTGAAGCCACTCTCCGGTAAGAGCGCCGGGATTGCACTCCATTGTGATCTCGGCATCAGGAAGAATATGAAAACGCCGATGGAGAGGCTCGAGAATGCGCTGCATCTCCTCCGGCGACAACAGTGAAGGAGTTCCCCCACCAAAAAACACGGTCTCATACGAGGCAGGAGCGGCTCCATCGGCCTGAAGGGCGTCGGCACGCATCTCGATCTCGCGGACAATGCACCGAAGGAAGCGCTCTTTGGCTTCGATCGTCTCAACCGAGTAGAAGCTGCAATAGATGCACTTCCGCTCGCAGAAGGGGATATGAATATAGAGACCGGCCACTTGCTTTATTGTTCCATACTGGATATTCACCGGGATACTTCCGTAGCCATCTAACGCACCATGGTTCCGATCCGGTCCCAACGAATGGTTCCATCATCCGGGTCGCGCGACCAATAGATCATCCATGCCCTGCCGATCAGATTCTGGTACGGGATAAAGCCAAAAAAACGACTGTCGCGGCTGATCCTGGAGTTATCTCCCAGCGCAAAGAAGTAGTCGCGCCGAAAGGTATACTGAATGGCAGGCATCCCGTTCAGAAATACTATGTGGTTGCTGTATTCCACCGTATTTCCCTCGCTTTCGATCAGGAGACGCCAGCGCTCGGCTGTGATGGAATCCAACAGGAGCTCGTATCCGTCGTATGGCACCACCACCGGCTGTTCCGGTTGAAGCACCGGCACCACTCGGCTTCGCCATATCGAGCTACGGCGTCCAGGCTCGCTTGCTCCATCCTCTGATACGGCAAGCACCTCCTGCCCGTTCACCTGGATGCGGCCATCCACCAACTGTATCGTATCCCCTCTGACTGCCACGCAACGCTTTACGAACTGGTTCTCCTCCCCCGGCCCCAGCCCACCGGCAAAAGCAGGGTATTCAAAGACGACCACATCACCCCGCTCTAACATGCCCAAGCCCTTCACCTCGATATAGGGGATCGGGATCCCGGTAAAAGGGAAATGGCGTATCGACCGGATAGTATAGGGCAGCTTGCTCACCAGAAGCACATCACCTTCAACGATCGTAGGACGCATCGAGCCGGTGGGAATGCCATATGGCTCCAGCACAAAGACCCGTATCAGCACCAGGAGAAACGCAGTGCCAAGAAGCACATGCAGCAGAAGCCGGAGACGCCTCTGGTCATCACGCACGCCCCTCCCCGGTCCGGCGGGAGGCATGGTTACGTCGTTCCCCGATGCAGCCAGCGCATCTTCCGAGGTAGCCATTGTTTCGCTCGCCGATTCTGGATAGTCGATTGCGCTTACGCGCCGGATAACAGACTGCTGGAGCACCGCATGCTGGAGAAAAGCTGACCCAATCGGCCCCGGATCATGCTAGTCAATGCCTTCAAAGATACGTCCCCAGCGGATGGAACCGAGCTTATCGCCAAGATTTGCAGCCGAGAATGGGATGGTCGGCGACCATGACCAGTACACAAACAGCGGGGTACCGACAACGTTTTCCACTGGAATAAATCCCCAGTAACGGCTATCAAGAGAATAATCGCGGTTATCCCCCATACCAAAGCAATAGTCACGCTCTACCACGTACTGCGTAGCAGGCTTGCCATCCACCAACACGATCTCGCCGCTCATCTCCACCTGATGTCCTTCGCGATTGATGAAAACACGCCAGATATAGAACGTGGAATCGTTCAGAAGCAGAACATCGCCCTTCTTCGGGATTCGCATCGGCCCCCAGTTGTCCCGGCTGTATCCGACGGACTCCGGGAAGGTGCGAAGGTGATCGTTCGGATCGGATGACGACGAGGTGAAGATGGCGTGCGATGGCCTGGGCTGCTTTACATTATTGATATAGACATCCTTGTCACGCACCTCCAGCGTATCGCCGGCAGTGGCAACACAACGCTTCAGATAGTACTGGAACTCATCGGCTTTTGCCTGCTCACGATATCCGGGGAAGATAAAGACGATAACATCACCCTTCTCTGGATCACGAAGGCCGGGCAGACGGAAGTACGGGAGTGGAGTGTCGAGGAACGGTATGGTCTGAGGGGTGGAACCGCCATAGATGAACTTGTTGACGAAGAGGAAGTCGCCGGCCATCACCTCGTTCTCCATCGAACCGGTCGGCACAACAAACGATGCGATCAACAGGCCGTTTACAACCATTACGATCAGCAACGAGCTGACAATCGTCTTGATCCAGGAGATCGCCGATTCCTGAAAGGTCATCGGCTGCTGGTCGGACCCACCTTTTCTTGCGTCCGAGCCCTGACGACCATTGGCACCAGAGCGTGCACCACTTGACCGTTTGGGGGTAGAACCCTTACCGGCCAGAATCTTCTTCCGTTCTTCAGCATTCATATCGTAAGTAGCTACTACTCCGCTGTCTTGAAAATGCAATCCCAGTGCACCGCCCTGGATCTCTGGCACTCCTTCAGTCGCATTCGGCCGGTAGAAGCAGCACGGCATAGCCCGTCACTGGACAAATCACCAGCAACGGCTGCCGAGGTTGCGGTACTCCTTATGGCCAAACAGTAATGGCGACGTACCGCATAACACAGCAGGGGCGTTGCATCTACCGGCACCTGTACGCCATTGCTATGCAACCGATGCCTCCGGCACTTGATAACGATGCGCCGGAGATAGAAGATGGCAATAGAGCGCCTCGTATAGACGCTATGCTCCTGCGGGGACCCCTTGCCTGCACTATACCGGGGAGATCCAGCACGATGATTCTCCCGCCATGATAGTCTTTTCCATGACAATGGAATGGCAATCCGAATAGGCAGCGCAGAAAAATCGCTCGCGATAGCAAGAGTCCGGTCCCGGATCGATTCGGACCAGCCCCCGCAGGAATTCCTGATAAACGGAATCCAGCGACCGAAGTTGCCCACCACACTACCAGATGGACAAGAAAAAAATCGCTCCCTGCCCAGCCTGACTAATCATCCATCGAGAGAACCGCCAGGAACGCCTCCTGCGGAATCTCGACGGCACCAACCTGCTTCATACGTTTTTTTCCTTCCTTCTGGCGCTCCAGAAGCTTTCGCTTACGAGAGATATCGCCGCCATAACACTTGGCCGTAACATCCTTACGCATGGCCTTGATCGTATCACGCGCTATGATCTTGGCTCCGATAGCAGCCTGTACAATAATCTCGAACATCTGCCTCGGGATAAGCTCCTTCAGTTTTGTACAGAGCTTGCGACCGTAGGCATAGGACTTGGAGCGATGCACGATCATCGACAGAGCATCCACCGGTTCGGTATTCAAGAGAATATCGATCTTGACCAGATCACCTTCGCGCAGACCGATCACCTCGTAGTCAAGCGACGCATAACCACGGGATACGGACTTCAGCTTATCATAGAAGTCGAAGATCACCTCTGCCAAAGGGATCTCGAAGGTGATATCGACACGGGTCGAGGAGATATAGTTTGTGTTCTTGTACATGCCACGACGCTCGATACAGAGCTTCGTGATGGCCCCGATATAATCGGCGGGACAGATGATCTGCGCCCGGATATACGGCTCCTCAATGGTTTCGATCTGCCCTACCGGAGGAAGATCGGCGGGATTATCGACGGTCACCTTCTCGCCATTGGTCTTGGTGACCAGATACTCCACGTTTGGTATGGTGGTCACAAGCGTCTGGTTGAACTCCCGTTCCAGGCGTTCCTGCACGATCTCCATATGGAGCATGCCAAGGAAGCCACATCGGAACCCGAAGCCAAGCGCCGTGGAAGTCTCCGGCTCGAACAAGAGAGCCGAATCATTCAGCGACAACTTGCCGAGCGCTTCGCGCAATCCCTCATAATCGTCCGAATCCGCCGGATAGATGCCAGCGAACACCATCGGCTTCACCTCGCGGAACCCCGGGATCGATTCCGCCGCACCATCACGTGCGGTGGTCACAGTATCACCAACCTTGGTGTCCTTGACGTTCTTGATAGCAGCGGTGAAATAGCCCACCGATCCACAGGGTATCGTCTTGGTACGCCGCCGTGCCATATGCAGCACACCCGCTTCCTCTACTGTGAATTCCTGGCGACTGTGCATGAACATGACCTTCTGCCCCTCCTTTAGCTCACCGTCTACCACCCGTATATAGGTGATGGCGCCACGGTAACTATCAAAGAGCGAATCGAAAATCAAGGCACGAAGCGGTGCATCAGGATTGCCTTTGGGGGAAGGTATGCGAAGCACTATCGCTTCCAGGATCTCATCGATCCCGATCCCCGCCTTTGCCGATGCCAGGATGATCTCCTCTTCCTTGCAGCCAAGAAGGTCAAGCACCTGCTGCTTAACCCCTGGCAGTGTGGTGGCGGCCGATGGCAGGTCGATCTTATTGATCACAGGAATGATCTCCAGCCCCGCCTCGATCGCCAGATAGAGATTGGCAATCGTTTGAGCTTCAACTCCCTGTGTGGCATCAACCACAAGAAGCGCCCCCTCGCATGCTGCGAGCGAGCGGGAAACCTCATAGCTGAAGTCAACATGCCCCGGAGTATCAATCAGGTTCAGGATATAAGGCGAAGTATCCCCCGATTCGGCGGGACGCCTGTAATCCATCTGGATAGCATGGAGCTTGATGGTAATGCCACGCTCCTGCTCAAGAGGATTATTATCAAGAACCTGATTGGTGGTCATCTCACGTTGGGTGATCCTACCCGTCCGCTCAAGGAGCCGGTCGGCCAGGGTCGACTTGCCGTGATCTATATGCGCGATGATGCAGAAATTCCTAATATGCTTCATACATGAACATGAGGACGCAAGAGGAGAGGCTTCTTGGTGGATAGTTCTCCACACAGTGGAAGCCGACAAAACTAAACCCTCGTCACAGAGTGTGCAAGGGAGCGGAGCAATTGCATGCCCCGCCATGCACAACCCTTAACGTCTGATACTGATAGCATAGTGCTTTACGAGGTGCTGATTCCATGCTACGACCAGAACGTTCATTCTACTCACGGGATTGCCGGCTGGTAGCACGCGAGTTGCTTGGCTGTGTGCTTGTCACCCAGCTCGACGGGCATCGCACCAGCGGCCGCATTATAGAAACCGAAGCGTATCTCGGTGAGGATGACGCTGCCAGCCATGCATTTCGAGGCCCAACCCGACGCAACCACGCAATGTTCATGCAGGGAGGCCATGCCTATGTCTACTTTATCTATGGCATGTACTACTGCTTCAACGTGGTGACCGGCCCCGAAGGGATAGCAGAAGCAGTGCTGATCCGAGGAGTAATGCCGCTGGAAGGGGCGGAACGGATGCAGCAGCGGCGGAACCGCCCTATACGGCGAGATCATGAGCTGGCAAATGGGCCAGGAAAACTAACGATAGCTCTTGGCATCGGCCCGGCACTCAACGGTGCCGACCTCGTTACCGACAGGCGTATCTGGATCGAGACCGGCCCGGCACCCGATATCGATCAGATCCTTACCACACCACGCATCGGCATCTCCAAAGCCGTGGAACACCCCTGGCGCTGGGTGGTACAGAAGCCGAACAGACATCATTGATCCGGCTGCACTCAAAATGAAATGCGAGGCATGAGCATACCCATCCCTCGCATTTCAGAATGAATCAATCACTGAATTTGTCTTGGTATACCGCTCAGCTATCGGACACGTTCCACCCTTCTGATCTCCGGGACTCTGTAGAGAAGTGCCTGCTCCACGCCAGCTCGCAGTGTAAGCGGAGCTAGCGCACAATGATCGCATGATCCTATCATCCGGATTTCGCAGGTGCGAGTCGCCTCTTCAAAACGGACAAACTCGATATCCCCGCCATCTCTCTGAAGATAGGGTCGGACCGTCTCAATAGCGGCAAGGATGCGTTCCTGAATCGAGACCTGGGCATCTGCCCCTTCCTGCGTGTTCATGATGCATCCTCCTTTGATCTACGATCTACGATTCGTTCCCTAGAATAATCTGCACAGGACGTTGCTGCGAACGGCTGGCATTCGCCATGGCAACCTTAGCGATAAGATTCTGAGCGATGGCACCGATATTCTTGGAATGCTCGGAAAGAGGATGGCGCACAACCATCGGGATGCCCTCATCACCTCCAATGCGCATCTCCATCACCAACGGGATCTCACCAAGGAATGGTACCTGCATCTCCTGAGCGGCCTTTGCGCCGCCGCCATGCGAGAAGATATCATATCGTGCACCGGTATCAGGAGCTATGAAATAGCTCATATTTTCGATGATGCCCAGCACCGGAACCTGGAGGCGATCGAACATCTTCAGCCCTTTGCGAGCATCGGCCAGAGCGATATCCTGTGGGGTCGTGACGATCACCGCACCGGTTAACGGGAGCGTCTGTGCAAGCGTAAGCTGAATATCGCCGGTTCCAGGAGGCATGTCGAAGATCAGGTAGTCCAGTTCCTCCCATTCCACATCCGACATAAACTGCCGAAGCGCCCCGGAAGCCATCGGCCCACGCCAGATCACCGCCTGATCCTGATCGATAAGAAAGCCGATCGACATCACCTTGACCCCATGGGCAACCAGAGGTACCAGACGACGCTCTCCCTTCTCGTTCTCAAACATCATGGGGCGCTGCCCCGTGAGGCCAAACATCAATGGCGCCGAGGGGCCATAGATATCGGCATCGATCAGGCCAACCCGATGGCCCTCAAGGGCAAGCGAAACCGCAAGGTTGACCGCCACTGTCGATTTCCCGACGCCTCCCTTACCGGAAGCCACTGCAATGGTATTCTTCACCCCCGGCATTACCAGGTTCTGCGGTCCGCCCGCGTTTCCAGTTACCTGCGCTGTCATCTGTACATCCACTTTCGTTGTACCGAGATCGCGGAGCAGCCCTCCGACGGCAGCCGTTGATTCCACCCGTACAGAGAGGCCGTCATGGCTCGCCAGCACCCTGATCCATCATGCCCGCTACTTCTGGCAGCAGATAGACGACCCCAGAGACCGATGCCAGGCATCGGCGACGATTCCACATCGCTCTGCAAGGTTTCGTACGACTCTTTCCGCGTTTGATTTCAAGGGACGAGAATGCGAGCGAAAGATTTCACAAACTCCGGCATTCTCCTCCATACGGACAAACTTATGGAAGCTGGAGCTGATAGCTGTTAATAGAACGTAACGCCGATCTGCGAGCAATCATGACAGAGCCATCACCAACCCCAACCGGAGCTGTATGGCCCCATCACGCAAAGTCGCGAAGAAGAAGTTTGCTGTTGCCTGCCAAGGGCATTTTTCCATGCAGCATCACCCACCCTATTACTACAAGAGCCTGCCATATGAGTGGATATGGCAGGCTCTCATCTATTTGCAGGCTGTTCGGCCTGGCGTTGTTATGCGTTTCCTTCCGTATCGGTCTCTTCGCTATTCTCGCGCTCGGCGTGGTACTTGATACCATTCGCCTGGTATGCCAGTATACCCAAAGCCCAGGGATGCGCTACACCAAGCATTGTGTAGGTAAGCAGAACGATCGTCTTGTTTGAATCGTCCGGGTGATCCTCCACCTTGATGGTAAAGAGCGACGGGAAAAACCCACTGACGCTCGGATCGGCGATCTCGACATCGCTCACAGTAAACTGGGAGTTCGGTATGTTCACCAGCACCTCGCCAATACGGTCGAAGATGCATCCATTGATCGCACGGTGGATGATAAAGCGCCCCCCCTCTTCTGACTTGAAGGAGTTCAAGTGGGTAAGCCCGGCAAAAATCGGGTGCTGCGAGAAGAATCGTGTCACCGATCCCGCACTGCTCTCCCAGACCTTTTCCTTGGGGGCATTCACCTCCACCTGTACAGCAATCGTCTTTTCCGGCACATCCAGACGGCTTAGGAGCTCATCATGCGTTTGTGACAGATAGTCCTCTGCGATGTTGATATGCCCGTAGCGCCGTCCATTGATACTCTGGATCTTGCTCGGATACTTATACGTGTAATTCATGGCAGTCCTCACACATCTACTTAAACCTAACCAGTTTCCTTTCTCACAACTATCGGGTCCGAAGGTTAACAACTTTTAACTTGCTTTCAATTCCAAATGCATGCCAGTGTAGGTATATCCGTCGTTTATGAAGCATTTCCGCACTTTCCCTGCATTTGGAGTACATCGTAAGAGACAGCATTAACAAGCTTTAATTGTTTAAACGTTTAGACTAGATAGAAGTTGAATCCATCGCTCTGTTTTTTATTTCTGATGGAAGCCCCCACAAAGGTGGCTCAGGCTCTTTTTCAACTGTTCTGCTCTACTATCTAATCGATTCGCTTAAAAACTTCTTAAGACTCCCGTTGCTCCTGTCCCCCCTTTCCGACATTCCCTCCCATGCTTGAGCAACAGCAGTTCGTGACAAAACGTCACGAGCCGTGATGATCGATCCCCATTGGAATCGTTGTTGTCACACGTATCTGCCTCTTCCCTATGTACACCCCTTTCCCTGGTAAGGTTACAGTAACGGTATTATAATCGGTCACTGCCCCCCTTTCCATCGAGAAGCGTTCCTTTCAAACCCGATTGCAGCGGGTACGATCTCCGCACATCTCGGCCATCTATTGTTCGTAGTTTATAGCCGGACCTCTCAGCAACGGACCATGATGATGCGCAGTTCTCTTTTGCTCCTACTCATTAGTATAATCGGCTCTCTGGCAACACCTAGGCTAGCATACGGCCAAACGTTGCAGGTGATGCCGCCGGTGCTCCGCACCTATGAACCTTCGTTCAACAAACTTCGTGACACTCTTTTTCTGCTCGACACCACCTATCTGGAGGTCAGGCTCGACGAGCAGATGATCTATCAACATTTCCGAAGCGGTCGGGTGGACCGTTATCCCTGCTCCACCGGTGATTCTCGTATCAAGGATGGCATTGCCACCCGGCAGGGAATCTTTACAATCGGTGGAAGGGCAAAACGAACGCTCTCGCAGCAGTTCCAGGTCTATCTCAACTACTGGATGCAGTTCGATGGTGGCATTGGCTTTCATGGACTGGACAGCAAGTCCTATTATCGATTCCTGGGACGGCGCCCTTCATCGCATGGCTGTGTCCGGATCAGCAATGAGACCGGAACAACTCTCTTCGGCAACGTTCGCTCAGGTATGGTGGTATATGTCCATGGGGGCGCTCCGGCTCGCATCCTTGCATTTGCCGATGGTTCGCACCCCGGACTGCTCTCAATATATGACATTGATACCGCCCTTCTCAATAGGCGTATTGACGCTGTGCGTGCAGGACGGTGGTATGATTCGTCGCTTCAGGTGCGGGTGGCCCTTCCTCCACGCAGAAAGCTCCCTGGCACTGTCGCGGTAGGATCGGTCGATCCAACGATGATCGTTCAATATCCGATCAAGCTGGTACAGCTTCCCCCCGTACTAACACGGCCCGATCGCAGGATCGCCCCAGCGCCCTCTCTGCCGCTTCTTTCGGTGGAAAAGCATCCTAACGAGGAATCCTAGGCTCCTTTTCCATGTACTGGCACCAGGCCCCAGGATGGCAGAAAACCGGCAATAGTGCTCCAGTAGGCATTAAACCGGCCCTGGGCAGCGGCGGCGGAGTTCGGGTCACAGAACAGCCCTAGCATCGTAGAACCGCTTCCTGACATCAGAGCAAGAACGGCCCCCGCGCTGTACAAGCTCTCCTTGATCTTCCGCAAGCGGGGATATTCCGCAAATATCCCATCTTCAAAGTCATTGACAAGCGCGGAAGAAAGCCGGGCCGGATCTGCCACTCCCTGACGCAGCCCCTCTATCAGATCGGTTGCCGGACGTTCTCCTGTTCGCCCGATGGTCCGATAGGCCCAGGGTGTGGAGATATGAATCCCGGGATTGACCAGCAACACCGTATAGGGCAGAGGCAGATCAACCGGCGTCAGTTGCTCGCCACGCAACGCCGCATGAGCCGTGCCGCCGCGAAGAAAGAATGGAACATCGCTTCCCAACTCCAGAGCCATCCTCATCAGCTCATCCGCACCAATCGGGATTTCCCAGAGCAACGAGGCGCCACGAAGCACCGCAGCCGCATCGGAGCTTCCACCGCCCAGCCCAGCCCCTATTGGAATCCGTTTTACGAGAGTGATATCAATCCCCCGTTCCCCAGCTCCATCACGATGCTGGAGCAGACGGGCCGCACGGACGCAAAGATTTTTCTCTCCTGCCTTCAGCTCCCTGGCCCCCTCGACCCGGCAGAGAACACGCCCATCGGCTCTTGGGCTGAGCCTGATCTCATCGCACAGATCAATGGCAGCGAACACAGTATTGATATCATGATATCCGTCGCTTCTGCGACGAAGCACTTCCAGTCCCAGATTGATCTTGGCTGGGGCAGTAATCCGTAGATCCGGCATTGCATCGGGTTATCAGGAAGGTCGCCGATACCTTTATCGGCCATCCCATGGTTCAGAATGAGCTATTAGATGGGAAATTACCGACTATTTCACGATAGCACCACCCTGGCGCATGAAAGGTTTTTGCCATACGCCCGTTAGTACGTAATTTCATCAGCTAACATGCCATTTATGTAGGCAATCTGGTCATTTCTCACATCTAGGAGCAGGGCTATACTCAGAAATCAGCCACAGAGCGCGCCACGCCAGCAGGGTCCTCGTATCAACAGGGAGATCCGTGCACCCCGCGTTCGCGTCGTCGACGAGCAAGGAGAACAGCTCGGTGTTATGTCGGCGCGCGAAGCCCTTCAACTTGCGCAGGACCGCGAGCTCGATCTAGTCGAAATTGCCCCGCAGGCCAACCCGCCGGTCTGCAAGATCATTGACTTCGGCAAGTTCAAATATGAGCAGCAGAAGCGTGATAAGACGCAACGGAAAAACCAGCATCAGCAGCAATTGAAGGAAGTTCGCCTTCATCCGCGCACCGATACGCATGACGTCGACTTCAAGACTCGTCATGCACGCGAGTTTCTCCAGGAAGGCCATAAGGTGAAATTTACGGTTGTCTTCAAGGGACGCGAGATCACTCATCAGGAAGTCGGTCGCGAGCTGCTTCAGGGTATCATAGAGATTCTTGTAGAGGACTCCAAGGTTGACCAGGCGATCCGTATGGATGGCCGTAACATGTCGATCATTCTGGCACCTGATATCAAGAAGAAGAAAGCATAACCGGCCCGCGCATGCTAAAACATCTATACGATAGAATCGCCCGCTGCGCTAGCGCGGACGCGATCCCTCCGTTTATTTGAATTGATCTGTTTCGTTCTTTCTGACCCATATTCATCAATCTCAGGAGCATTTCATGCCGAAGATGAAGACTGTGAAGTCTGCGGCCAAGCGCTTCAAACTGACGGGGACCGGGAAGCTGGTCCACGAGAAGGCGAACCGCAGCCACATCCTCACCAAGAAGGCACCGAAGCGTCTGCGTCACCTTCGTGCCTCCGGTATCGTTTCGTCGTCTGACGAGGCTCGTATCAAGCGGATGCTCGGACTCTAAGCGGTCCGGATTCCATACCGCGATGGTATACCCCATGTGGCATTCATGCCCTCGGCGCTCTCCATCGGCGGCCGACAACGGCAGCGATACATTAGGGATCGCTCCCCTTATCAATTTCCGCGCACGGCGATGTGCTCCGTGTCCTTGATGGCAGCTCTGCCTCCACCATCGCAGTGGTGTTGTGGCAGCTCATCAGACATCCGGGGCGACGGCTTCAGGCCGCACAGATACTCGCCTGCGCTTGAACAATCCTGAAAATCTGTAAAGGAGAACTATGCCACGTTCAAAGAACAAAGTAGCCTCACGTGAACGCCGCCGGCGCGTCTTAAAACTCGCCAAAGGATACTGGGGCGAACGCAGTAATGTCTGGACGATTGCGAAGAACCATGTCGAAAAGGGCCTCTCCCATGCCTATCGCGATCGCCGGCTCAAGAAGAGGAACTACCGTCGCCTCTGGATCGTTCGCATCAACGCCGCCGCGCGTCTGAACGGCACAACCTATAGCCGTCTCATCGATGCGCTGAACAAGAAGAACCTCGGCATCAACCGGAAGGTGCTTGCCGAGATCGCGATGCACGAGCCGGAAGTGTTTACGATGATCGTCAAGCACGCACAGGGCTGATCGATCATTCAATAGATAACCTTCTACGATCCCCTTTTCGCGTGCGAGAAGGGGATTTGTATTTTATTTGACCGCGCCGAGTGCTGCTCTTGCCGCCGCACTCGCCGATATCGTCCATACTCATGGAATTACGCTAACGGGAGCCAACTCATGTTGAACGAAATCACCGAGCTTCGCTCGCAGCTCGAGCAGGATATCACCGGACTTGCATCCAATGGCTCGGCCGAGGCGTTCCGCCTGAAACACCTTGTTCGCAAGGGAACCATTGCACAGCTCTTCGATCGGCTGCGCGAGGTTCCGAAAGACCAGAAGCGCGAGGTGGGGCAGGCACTGAACGAGCTTCGCACATTCGCCGAGGCTGCCTTCGCCGAAGCACAATCGGCCACGGCAGCACAGGAACCGGCACAGCCGCGCCAGGATGTAACACTCCCGGGCCGCAGGCTGTACCATGGCCACGAACATCCGATCATGCAGGCAAAAGCACGGATGGAGGAGATCTTTATCCGCATGGGCTTTACCGTGGCCACAGGCCCGATGGTAGAAGACGACTACCATAACTTTACGGCATTGAACTTCCCCCCAGATCACCCGGCGCGCGATATGCAGGATACATTTTTTGTAAAGAGCGAAGGGCGCGACGATATACTCCTGCGTACCCACACCTCGCCCGTGCAGATACGGATCATGCAGTCGCAGAAACCGCCTATCCGCGTTATCATGCCGGGGCGCGTTGCCCGCAAGGAGGCGATTTCCGTACGTCATCTGGCCGAATTTCACCAGATCGAAGGCCTTTATATCGATAAAGGCATCACAATGGCTCAGTTGAAAGGCACTCTGCTGGAGTTTGCAAAAGCCTACTATGGCCACGATGTGAAACTTCGCTTCCGCCCATCCTATTTCCCCTTCACCGAGCCATCGGCTGAGATGGATATCACCTGCTTTCTCTGCAAAGGAAACGGGTGCCGTATCTGCAAACAGAGCGGCTGGCTTGAAATCCTCGGCTGCGGCATGGTACACCCAACCGTTCTCCGTAATTGCGGCATCGACCCGGATGTCTATAGCGGTTATGCTTTCGGCATGGGGATCGAGCGGACACAAATGCTGGGAATTGGCCTGGATGATATCAGGCTCTTCTACGAGAACGATGTCAGGATGCTGGAACAGTTCTAGCAACTCCTTATCTGTTACAGCAGGGGCACGGCGTTCACAATGATATCCAACCTACCGGTGCGGATAGACGAATACTGCGTCCCTGTCGTCATTTCGACGACTTTCCGAGAGCATCCATGATCAAGCCGATCCAGCCACGCCATCTCAAGCTGAGCGAGATATTCTTTTCCATTCAGGGAGAGGGAACTCGCGCCGGACTTCCATGCACATTTGTACGCCTGCATGGTTGCGGGCTTCGCTGTACCTATTGCGATACCCCCTATGCGCTCGATCATAGGGTGGGCGGCGAGTGGAAGAGCTTTGAGGAGATTACAAAGGAGATCGAACGCCATCCCACGCGCTTTGTGGAGTTTACCGGAGGCGAACCGCTTGAACAGCCGGAAGTACACGAGCTTATGCGGGAACTGCTGGATGCAGGATATACCGTTGCGGTAGAGACAGGAGGACATATCGATGTTTCATCCTGCGACCCACGCGTTATCCGGATCATGGACCTGAAAGCCCCAAGCTCCGGCATGATGAAACGCAATCGCATGCAAAACCTGGAGATCCTGACCAGGAACGATGAGGTAAAGTTTGTCTGCGGCTCGCGTGAGGATTACGAATGGGCTTGCACGATCATCAAAGAGTTCGACCTTACCCAGAACGTCGGTTCCGTTCTGGTCTCCCCTATCTTTGGCTCGATAGAACCTGTCGATCTGGTCAACTGGATATTGGCGGATGGGCTCGACGTCCGCTTTCAGCTCCAACTTCATAAGTTCGTCTGGGCCCCCGATGCTCGTGGGGTCTGAAGCAACCATACCACGTCGTTCTCCCTGGATCGGCACCGGCACAGGGCATTCTTTGTAGACCGTCCCGCACGGTATATCATCAAGAAAATATTTCCGAAAAAGCGCTGCGGAGAGATATTCTTGTTGCAACGAATAATGTTTCAACATAAATTACGCTCAACAAGGGTATCCGGGGTTCAGCGACCAGCAACATCGGTACCCTCCCCGGCACGGTAAATGGAGTACAAAGCTGGCAGCAGCACACGGCCGACAAAGCAAGCACGTGTAGGCTCCAGGCTTTTCTCCCCGGCTGCAAAAAAAATTTAACGATTCAATCAGATTACATCAACGGAGATCAGAACAATGGCATGGAACATCGACAAGGCCCATTCGCAGGTAGAATTTTCCGTTCGACATATGATGATCTCGAACGCACGCGGACGTTTTGAAGATTTCAGCGGCACGGTGGACTTCGATCCGAGCGATCTAACAACACTGACGATCGACGTCACCATCAACACTGCCAGCATCAATACCCGTGAAGAGCAGCGTGATGCCCACCTTCGCTCGGCGGATTTCTTCAACGTTGATGAGTATCCAACGATGACCTTCAAGAGCAGCACGGTAGAGAAGGTAAGCGCCGATCGTCTCCGCGTTCATGGCGATCTCACCATCCGTGGCACGACACACCCGGTGGTGCTGGACACCGAATATGCCGGTGTGGTCACCAGCCCCTGGGGATCCACAAGCGCTGGCTTTAGCGCTCACACCAAGATCAACCGCAAGGAGTGGGGACTTGAGTGGAATCAGGTGCTGGAGGCAGGAGGCATGCTGGTTGGTGAAGACGTAAAGATCAGCATCGAGATCGAGCTTATCAAGGAGCAGGAGAATGCTCTGGCAACAGCCGAGGATGCAAACGCATAAAAACGCTTCGCAGGGGGCTGCCGGAGCGGAGACGAGGCTGGAAATACGCGGTCTTGCCTCTCTCTCTACATTCCCTGCCTCTCGACGGTACCAGGCTCACAGATCCTGGCTGGGATACATAGACAACAAAGCCTGGGAAAAAGATTTTCCCAGGCTTTTGCACAACAAATCCAGCGTTGGCCGCTCACACCGCCACGGGTTCCTCCAATGGCTGGTTCTGCCACTCCTCACGCCTCAGAGCAAACTGGTCCACCTCTTCGCGATACTGTTCAAGCCGGGCCTCCAGCTCCTGGATAGTATTCATCACCACCAGTTCTTTGCGCACCGTTGAGGCCAGCGGCATCGAGTGGAGATATCCTCCCCAGTACTTGCGGAACTCGATGATACCATAACGATCCCCCTTGTATTCGACCGAGAGCTGGAGATGCTCCAGTGCCACCCGGATACGTTCATCAAGATCTGGCGCTGCTGGAAGTTCTCCAGTTGCCATAACGTGTTTTGCATCACGAAAGATCCAGGGGTTGGCGATCGCCGCCCGGCCAATCATCACCGCATCAGCGCCCGTATCAAACGCACGACGCACATCCGCCGGGGTCTTCACATCACCGTTTAGGATTACCGGAATCCGAATGGCGTTTCGCACCTGCTCGATATATTCCCAGGAAGCGATACCCTCATGTCCCTGATCGCGTGTACGGCAATGGATGGCAAGCGCCTGGATACCGGTCTGCTCCAGCATCTGCGCCACCTCCACAATACGAATGGAATGGCGGTCCCAGCCGAGACGGGTTTTTACCGTTACCGGCAACTTCACCGCATCGACAACCGTACGGGTCAGACGCTGCATGGCCGGAAGATCCTTCAGAAGCGCCGCACCGGCATTACGGGCAACAACGTTCTTCACCCAGCAGCCGCAATTGATATCAATGAAGTCGGGACCGGCCTCCTCGGCAATCTGCGCGGCCTCGGCCATAACGCTTTCATCACCGCCAAAGATCTGAATGGCAACCGGCCTCTCATCCTCATACAAGGTAAGTTTCTGGTTCGACCGCTTTGCATCGCGAACAAGCCCTTCGCTCGATATAAACTCGGTATATACAAGATCGGCGCCGAGGCGCTTACAGACCCTACGAAACGGCGGATCTGTCACATCTTCCATCGGCGCCAGCAATAGGCCCTTTTCTACTTCTATCGTACCAATTTTCATAGCAACGGGGTAAACGTACGGATACCCTAAAAAATTTCACGGAATGTGGGTCAGCTCGGTTGAAACCATCAAACGATCGATTACGGCCCTTGCTCAGGGCACCTCGATCCGCTTTCGTACTACCAACCGCCGGGCAACAATTACCTCGGCAATATAATCCCCAGCAACCACCCGCTGGCCGTCGTTATCCTGCAGATCCCAATCGAAGCTATAGACGCCGGGACTCTGCACCCCGTTGACGATGACTCGGATGTTCCGTGAAGTAAGGTCATAGACCTTTACAGTGATGCTATCGGTACGAGTGAGCGTATACTTGATGCGAGGCGTCACATCCTCTATCAGCCCCAGCACACGTCCTATATCCTGTAGGGATACCGATGCCCCGACACGGGGGATATTCTGATGGATCTGATCCCAGCTCTGGGATTGTTTGATATCATCATCACGCCGCCGTGTGTCGGCCGCTGTCGGCATCCACTCGCGCGGGTTCAGCGCGAGATTGCGATGCATCAACGCAAGGGGCGTAATGGCAAGGCTATCCATATACGCCCGCAGAAGAGCGCTATCGCGTCTGATGGTCTCGCGCAGCATTCGCATCGGTGCCAATGCGGCGTTGGTCTCATACTGGCGTGCACCAGCCTGCGGCACATTGGATGGTTTGGCGGAATCGGCCGGGGTGCTGGTCTTCGATGTATCCGCCCCTCTCCCCCCCGGCATCTGCCCTCTGGCCTCGCATGCCATCATCACGGCATACAGGAACACAACGAATGCCATAGAACCTCCAGATCGGATGATCCGGGGGATAGGCGATAGACGAAGATATCGTGGAAACCAGCTTATAGTCAGGTCCTGTTCTTGGTATGCTGAAGATGATTGAAGGCAGCCGCCGGGCCAGCGACGGGTCTCAGGGTGTCCGCGGCCTGGATGAAACCGGGCTTGCACGATCGCCATCAGAGGTCGGCTCATCGGATTGGGACGGAAACTGCTGGACAGGAAGATCGCGAGGGCGTATCGAACCATCCCGTCCAATCCATCGAAATCCTTCGAGCCGATACGCCCCCTCATATCCTGCCACCAAATGTTCCGGGAAATATTCCCCTTCGGTGCGGGAGCGCCGCCCTATGATGCCGATGGCTGCGGCCTGCCCATCTGCAAACGCAATGTTGATGGTATCACCCGAGGTACGATTGACGCCCGATGGTAGATCGGAATCGTACAGGAAATAGATGCTAGAGGCAAGCCCCTGGGCGTGAACGCTCCGAATGGTATCCTGCAGAACATCGAAATACAGACGTACTGCGGCAAGCTGATCGTATCGCTGCTGCTGCCGTCCCTCGGATACGGCAAAGCTATTTCCTACCACATCAATGAAACGGAGCTTCCGTTCCAGCAGTCCGACGGTAATCGTATCGCCTGTAAGCTGCGATTTCTGGTACCACACTACCGGAGGGATAAGGCCCTGACGGCGAGCCTTCTCCGTCAGCGTGTGCTCTGCGCCATGTTCGGCCGAATCAAGCGATACGGCAGAGGAGTCACCTCGCCCGCCACCGCCGGTCACAACAGAATCTCGTTGTAGCGCAGGAAGATGCCCACCAGGGCCGAGCGCTATCACATCATGTTCCTGAAGATACCGTGCTTCTCCTGCAATCGCCTCCAGATCACCACGACGGAACCGTACACTATCGGTGGCAATATAGTCGGTGCGCTCGCCTTGGAACGCCTCCAGCATCATGGCAGTGATGACTGTGGTATCGCGCCGAACAGTATCCCCGACAACTACGGTATCGATCTGCACCAGCCTTGGCGAACCTGTTGCCAGAGTATATCCTGTCGCTGGGCGGTGCCGAAGGGTATCCCCGGTAAGCTGTGCGCCGTTCTTATCTGCCAGCAGCACGACATTTCCGGTCGCAAACGCCTCCCGCGAATCACGCCAGTAGACCAGATCCCGGGCAGTGATCGTTCCAGAATCGCTTTCCACCCTGACACCACCGGTAAACACGGCTCTACGCTCCACCGAGTAATAATCCCCGGCGGCGGCATGCAGTGTGGCATTGCTATCGCGCAACACTACGCCATCGCGGAACTGCGCCTTCCGGTTGTACATATTGTAGGTACCGTAGCCCGACTTCAGCGTTGCCCCCTCCTCCTGCAATATCAGGCCGGCGGGAGCCGTGGCAAGCCGTGTATTGCCATTATAATCGGCGCGAGGGGCTGTCATGACCATTCCAGGCTGAGTTACCCGCACATTGCCGGTAAGGACGGCGTTATTGGTTGCGCCATAGAGCACCGCCTTATTTGCCTCGATCTGTACAACCCCCTGAACGATCCGAACATTTCCCCATAGCTCGTTCACTTCGCCACCGGCCGCATTATAGGTGACAAGGCTATCGGCCTTGAATGTCAGCGGCTGATTGGGGCCGATAGGCTGCCCCCACGCGCTGACTGCACACACCGACAACAGAAGCACGCCTGCAACAACGATGTGATATGCAGAAAAGACATTCAATGGATGGCCCGAGCTGATTGACATTGCTACGGAAAAGTATACGACGGCCCGATCGCTCGATCTGTTGGAACGCCCGCCAATCGAGATAATCCGAAAGGTACGGAAACAGCAAGCCCCGACGAGTCGGGGCCTGCCAAGGTTTGTTACCCGGAATCATCCCAAACCCCGCACGTAGCGGATCGGGCTTCGGTTTACGCGGTCTCGCGCATCAGCTCACGTGCGATCACGATATGCTGAATCTCCGAAGTTCCCTCGTAGATCTCCGTGATCTTGGCATCGCGCAGATAGCGTTCCACCTTGTATTCACGGACATATCCATATCCGCCATGCACCTGGATGGCTTCCAGCGCAACTTCCACGGCAACCTTCGAGGCAAAAAGCTTGGCCATGGCAGCCTCTTTCACATACCGTTCGTGCTTATCCTTTATCGAGGCAGCGCGATGCACAAGCTCGCGAGCAGCCGCGATCTTGGTTGCCATATCAGCCAGCTTGAACTGGATCGCCTGAAGATTGGAAAGGGGCTTGCCAAAGGCCTTGCGCTCCTTGGAATAGCCGACAGCCGCCTCGAACGCTCCCTGAGCAATACCAAGGGCCTGTGCAGCGATACCGATACGCCCACCGTTCAGGGTCTCCATCGCGATGTTGAACCCGCGCCCCTCCGGGCCAAGCATGTTCTCAGCAGGGACGACAACATCCTGGAACTGTAACGAGCAGGTATCGCTCGAACGGATGCCCAGCTTATCCTCCTTGACTCCATGGGTGAAGCCGGGAGTTCCCTTCTCGATGATAAAACAGCTAATCCCCTTGTATCCCTTCTCCTTGTCGGTCTGAGCATACACCAGGTACACATCGGCCGTAGTGCCATTGGTGATCCAGTTCTTGGTGCCATTGACAACCCACGCACCATCCTCACGTCTGGTGGCAACGGTTCGCTGCTGAGTGGCATCGGAACCAGCCTCAGGCTCGGAAAGACAGTACGCACCGATCATCGCGCCGGAAGCCAGGGGGCGCAGAAACCGCTCCTTCTGATCATCGGTGCCATACGTCTCCAACGACCAGCAGACGAGAGAATTGTTGACCGACATGACAACACCGACCGAGGCATCGACCTTGGAGATCTCCTCCATCGCGATAACATAGCTTAGGGCATCAAGCCCGGCACCACCCCATTCCGGTGCTACCATCATTCCCATAAACCCAAGCTCGCCAAGCTTCCTGATGGCATCGTGGGGAAACTCGGCCTTGATATCACGCTCGATGGCCGTTGGGGCAACCTCGTTCTGCGCAAAATCACGCGCGGTATCGCGTATCATCTCGTGAGTCTCTGTAAGATCAAGCTGAAGCATTGCTGCACGTTCCTATAGATGTATGATGAAAGACTTCCTTCCTACCACGTCCCCAAAGTTACGGGTGCGAACCGAGTCCAGCCAAGAGGTGCATATCAAACAATGTTTCAAATGATTATGGAGATGGCCTACTCCCGGCAGATGTTCGAGAAAAGTCGATCTTGCTCTGCTTTGCGCTATATTATTACGGTTGACCTCGCCAGGCCGTACAACAGGACGATACGCGCGGTTCCCTGCACGCATCGCCCTGGCACAACCGATACACCAGGCAGATGGGGTTCCCCTAGTGCAAGCGTTGGATGGATTGCAGTAAAATCAGTTGATAACCGTCGATAGAGGCAGAGTCATCATCGTATGCTACAGACGGTAGCACGCTCCTGCCATCCCTACCAAACGATATACCCTGCGGCCACCGCCCCGGCCTTCCGGCACAGGCCACGAGCGATGAACGGATGCGGAGAGATGCCACAGGACAGGATGCAACGGTAGTATGACGGAGGGCTTGCGATAGTGTTAAGAATGGTATGGTAGTTGGGGTGGAGAAAAGTACTTGAAACCCTGGCCCGTTATGCGTGTATTAGTGGAAGTGGTTATAGCTGTTGCACGAGCTGTTTATCGGCTACAGTGATACCACCCCTGAAACACCAGTTGTTATGGCGTTCACCGCAGCACCGCAAAGCGTTGCCGAACACGTCAACCGAACTTTCCAGAAGTTCAACTGGTTATCTCATAGTCAAACGAAGACTACGGACTGGGCGCACAATGAACCACGCATCCGCGCCGATGGGATGGAGACAACGTGGTGATTTATCCGTCATTGATTAGTACGTAAGAAGATATCAACCAATTGCCCCACCACCCTCCTGTGGGCGTGGTGTGGCAGCGAAGGACACATCCATGGAAGGCAACTTTTCCAATCGCGTGCAAGATGTGATCCGGTTGAGCCGGGAGGAAGCTCTGCGGCTTGGCCACGATTACATCGGCACGGAGCATCTGCTGCTAGGGATTATACGTGAGGGTGAAGGGATCGCCGTTAAGATCCTTCGTAACCTGGGCGGAGATCTCTTCAAAATCAAGAAGGCAATCGAGGATACGGTTCGTGCGACCGGTGGCACCCTTACCATTGGCAACATCCCGTTGACGAAGCAGGCAGAGAAGGTGCTGAAGATCACCTATCTGGAGGCGAAGCTCTATAAGAACGACGTCATCGGAACCGAACACCTCCTTCTGTCGCTGTTGCGCGATGATGACAATATCGCGGCACAGATCCTTTCCCAGTTCGGCATCACCTACGATGCGGTACGTACGGAACTCGAGAACATTCACGCCGGAAAGCCTTCCTCGCCATCGGGTCAGAGCGGTACATCGGCCGGAACGACAACAACACGCACCCGCGAGCGCCAGGAACGAGTAAAAACCCCGGTGCTCGACAATTTTGGTCGCGATCTTACCAAGCTTGCCTCCGACGACAAGCTCGATCCGGTGATCGGTCGCGAGAAGGAGATCGAGCGCGTTGCGCAGATCCTCTCGCGTCGTAAGAAGAACAACCCGGTGCTGATCGGCGAGCCTGGCGTGGGCAAGACCGCCATTGCCGAAGGCCTTGCGCTCCGCATCGTGCAGCGCAAGGTATCCCGTGTCCTGCATGACAAGCGCATCGTCACGCTCGACCTTGCCGCACTTGTTGCCGGGACCAAGTACCGGGGGCAGTTTGAGGAACGGATGAAGGCGGTGATGAATGAACTGGAGAAGGCAAAGGATGTCATCCTCTTCATCGATGAGCTGCATACCATCGTCGGCGCAGGGGGAGCCTCAGGCTCGCTCGACGCATCGAATATGTTCAAGCCAGCGCTGGCCCGCGGCGATATCCAGTGCATTGGCGCAACCACGCTTGATGAGTACCGCCAGTATATCGAAAAGGATGGTGCCCTCGATCGCCGATTCCAGAAGATCATGGTCGATCCTCCCTCGGTGGATGAGACGATCCAGATTCTCCGAAATGTCAAGGGGAAGTACGAGGAGCATCACAATGTCCGCTATAC
The DNA here is from genome assembly GCA_964455525.1 of uncultured Alphaproteobacteria bacterium. Taxonomy (GTDB): domain Bacteria; phylum Bacteroidota; class Ignavibacteria; order OLB7; family OLB7; genus JAFDZV01. The sequence goes on along the minus strand of CAYVWR010000012.1, from coordinate 69,548 downwards.
CGATGACGCCATTCGCGCCTGCGTGCTGATGTCGGAGCGGTATATAACCGATCGCTTCCTCCCGGACAAGGCGCTCGATGTTCTCGACGAGGTAGGCTCGCGAGTACATTTGTCGAGCATTGTGGTCCCCAAACATATCCTCGACCTTGAAGGCAAGATCGAAGAGGTGAAACTCCAGAAGAACCAGGTTGTGAAGAATCAGAACTTTGAAGAGGCCGCGCGCCTGCGCGATCTTGAAAAGAAATATCAGAACGACCTGGAAACTGCCAAGGAGGAATGGGAGCTTACCGCAAGCGAACGCGTGGTCGATGTCACCGAGGACAAAGTGGCCGAGGTGGTCGGTATGATGACCGGCATCCCGGTTACCAAGATCGCCGAGGAGGAATCGGCCAAGCTGCTTAAGATGGCCGAGACCATCAAGACCGAGATCATCGGCCAGGATGAAGCTATCATGCAGCTCTCGAAGGCGATCCGGCGTGCACGTGCTGGTCTGAAGGACCCCAATCGTCCGATCGGCTCGTTTATCTTCCTTGGCCCTACCGGTGTTGGCAAGACCGAGATGGTAAAAGCGCTTGCCCGCTATCTCTTTGACTCCGAAGATGCGATGATCCGCATCGATATGTCGGAATACATGGAAAAGTTCTCCGTTTCCCGCCTTGTGGGAGCACCTCCCGGCTATGTGGGATATGAAGAAGGTGGACAGCTTACCGAGAAAGTCCGTCGCAAGCCGTACTCGGTGGTGCTGCTCGATGAGATTGAAAAGGCGCATCCGGATGTCTTCAACATCCTGCTCCAGGTGCTTGATGACGGTATTCTTACCGACAGCCTGGGACGCCGTGTCGACTTCAAGAACACGATCATCGTGATGACCTCGAACGTCGGCGTGCGCGACATCAAGGCTGGTGGCGTGATGGGCTTTACGATGGCGGAAGAACGCGATAAGTACCAGGAGATGAAATCCACGATCGAGGATTCGGTGAAGAGGCTCTTCAATCCAGAGTTCCTGAACCGTGTGGATGACATGATCGTTTTCCGCTCTCTCTCGAAGGGAGACATCTTCAAGATCATCGACATTCAGATGAGCAAGCTGCTCAAGCGACTGAACGCCATGAACCTGTCGATCGAAATTGATGAGCAGGCAAAGTCGTTCCTGGCCGAGAAGGGATACGACGAGAAATATGGCGCCCGTCCGCTTCGCCGTACCATCCAGCGCTATGTGGAAGATGAGCTTGCAGAGCTTATGCTGCGTGGCGAGTTCGGTGATGGCGCGCAGCTTTCGGTCTCCTACAATCCTGGTGATACGCAGTTGACCTTTGCTAAGAGCACCCCGGCTCTGGCTCTTGAGGCAGCGGCACCGGAAGCCGAACCGGCGGCCATCCCCGAGGCTGGGGTGATAACCGAGGCGATAGCCGAAGGTGTGCCGGAGGTGGAGGAAACCCCGGAGACAGCACCAAAGGGAAAGAAGAAGACGAAATAATCGAATCGAAGCTCCACCCGGAGCATCGTACCAGAAGAAGGGCGCCCCGGAGATGAAAAGTTCTTCGGGGCGCTTCCGTTCTCTGCAAACGACAATACCAGCCGAGCCCATTCGTATTGCCAGAAGCATACGGCGTCCGGTTATCTTTACCGATCTCTTATACCATGATCATCAGATACTCCGAATGGAACGGGGACGAACTCTCGAACCAGAACCGGCTTGAGCAGCTTCTTACACTCTTCAGCTACCTTCTGACAAAAACCTCGGGCGAGGTTGATGAGGCGCTGGACTGGATGAGCCGACTCGATGAGCAGTACAATATCCTCGGTGATATGACAATGCAGCAGTTCATCGACGAGCTGAAAAAAGCAGGGCTTATTCGAGAGGATGATGCAGGAGGTGCGGATTTCGAGCTGACCCCAAAAGGTGCCAGGAGAATCCGTCAGGATGCCCTTCGAGAGATCTTTACATCGCTCAAGAAATCCGGCACCGGACAGCATGAGACGCCCTATACAGGATCTGGAGTCGAGCGAACCGGAGACCTGCGCGGCTATGAATTCGGCGATCAGACGGCGAACATCGACGCCACAAGCACGCTGAGCAATGCGTTGAGCCGCCAGGGCGATCTGGCGAACTTTTCCTTGCAGGAGGATGATATCCGTGTACACGAGACCGAGCATACGACCAATGTTGCCACGGTACTGATGCTTGACATATCCCACTCGATGATCCTGTATGGCGAGGACCGCATCACCCCGGCAAAACAGGTTGCGCTTGCCCTTTCGGAATTGATTATGACCAGGTTTCCGAAGGATCGCCTCCATGTGCTCCTCTTTGGTGATGAAGCCCGTGAGGTGAATATCCACGAACTGCCGTTTGTCTCGGTAGGACCGTTTCATACCAATACACGGGCCGGCCTGCAACTCGCCCGCCAGCTTCTCAAACGCAAAGGAGGAGCCAACAAGCAGATCTTCATGGTGACCGACGGAAAGCCATCGGCGATCTTCGAGCCGTCTGGACGGCTGTATAAGAACTCCTTTGGCCTGGACCCCCGTATCGTCAATAAAACGCTCGATCAGGCGGTCGCCTGCCGTCGGGAAGGCGTTACCATCACCACGTTTATGGTGGCACGCGATCCCTACCTTGTCAATTTTGTTGAAGAGCTTACCAAGGCCAACCGGGGCCGCGCATATTATTCAGGACTGAACCAGCTCGGCGAGACGCTATTCGTCGATTACATCCGAAATCGTCGCAAGAAGTTCACCGGGGACAGGAGGTAGCAGTGAAGAGCGCCACACCATCACACGTGGCTTCGCCTCTGGTGCAGAGATGGTTATCCCGGCTATCCAGACAACATGGCCATAATGCAAGCGGGGCCGGATCACAATGATCCAGCCCCGTTGACATACTACAAACCGCCGAAACACTCCGGTTATTCCTCGATCCCCTGCGAGGATGTCCCTTCCCCGTCCGAGAGAAACTCCCCACGAGAAACCGCCGAAGGATCGCCAACCACCACAATCGTGAAGTTGCGCATATAGAGCTGTGCCGCCATATTCATCTGCTCCGGCGTAATGGAGCTTATCCCTTCGACAACACCGAACGCATTGCGCCATGAACCGGTATACAACTGCGCTTTGCCAAGCTCGTTGGCCTGCGACTCGTTTGTCTGTTCCCGCATATAGTTGCTGGTGATCCAGCTTCCCAACCCTGATGAGATATATTCATCGGCAATGATATAGTCACGGAAGAAGCTTATCACCTCCCCCTTGGCCACACGCCATGCCGAATCTGGAAGCGTGGTAGAGACCGTGATCTGGCCATATGAAGTCTTGCCAAACTGCACATCGGCATCGGGGGCATAACTGAGATTGCGCTCGATACGAATCTCCCGATAGAGCGAGCCGGAAACGAAGCTGGTCAGCCGCATCATCGGATAATAGAGCGAATCGGTGCGCCCCGGGGCGAGATAACGGGCAACGATATAATTGGTCACGGCCCGCCCGCCACCCGCCGGGGGGCGAACGATCAGCCGTGGCGTAGCTGAGTTCAATGGAACCGGAATCTCAGGGTCCTTGTAGTTGCCCTGTGGAAGCTTCGCAAACGATGCCATCACCTTCCGATAGAGATCGGCCGAATCTATATTGCCAACCACAACCAGCAGCAAACGCGATTTTACCAAGAGCCGCTTGTTATGCTCGGCCAGCATGGCCGCATCGATTGGAGGGATATCCGCCTCCCTGGCAAATCGTCCGTAGGGATGCCCATAGAAGAAGGCGCTATCAGCCAGATACGCCGCATACGATTCCGGGTTGTTCTGCCGGTTCCGAAGCGCGCTTATGATCCGGTCCTTCGAGTTGCGAAGCTCCACCGGATCGAACTCCGGTTTCAGGATAACGCCTGTATAAAGCTCCCACGAGCGCTCGAAGGTCTCATCAATGCAGCGCAGGGTTATCGTCGAGAAATCGCGCCCGGTGGATGGTGCTATGCTTATCACCATCCGCTGTAGCTCACGCTGATAGGCGGCACGATCGATCCCTTTCGGGCCGCTCAGCGCCGGGATCTGTAGAGCAAGGTCTTCAACCGAAGGAGAGACCCCCTGTGGCAGCGCGCTTGTCCCACCTCGGATAAAGAGCTTCGAGACCACGACATGGTTTGCCTGGCCGCTTGGGCGGAGGATGACATCCACCCCGCCCACATTGAACTGTTTGACGTTATCCGGGATTTTCGGTGCAGGGTTCGCAAGGCTTTCCCCTGTTGCCAGAACGCCACCAAGCAGCAATGCACCGAGGAACACCCTCAAGGCCGCACCAATACCAGACGTCCGCCCATTGCCGGGCATCGTTGAACGTAGTTCTGCCATTATCTCAATACCTCCGAGGGTTTCAGGTTCAATCGCTGGAGCGTCTCCGGATTGGTGGCAACACCAAGCACATAGTTCTTCCCCTTGATATATTTACGTACGTAGTTCTGGATGTCGGCGCGTGTTACCTTTGCCAGATTATCGATATAGCCTACATAATAATCCAGCCCGGTAGTGCTCCACCAGAAGGAGGGGCTATGAACCCACTCCGAGGTCTCCTCGCTTTCGTACAGGGCCTGCATACGAAGGGTCTGCTTGGCAGTTGCCAACTCCTCATCGGTAAAGTAGTTGGGAGAATCGAACGCCTGAATCTCCTCCCAAAGAAGATCCAATGCCTTGCGCGTCTGCTCAGGGGTGGTTACCACCTGTGCGGATATCGGCCCCACATAACGCTGGGTATAATAATTCACCCCTGCGCCCTGGGCCACACCGCTCTCGACCAGCTTCCGCTGGAAGCGTGACTGCTGCTGCGTCAGGATGAAGATGAAAACATCAGCGGCATACGTGGCGGTATTATCCACCCCAACCGAAGGTCCATGCCACTGAAACTGCACCTGCGATATATCGACACCAGGGATTGGAACAGTGACAAGGCTCTTGCTGGCAAGCGGTTTTGGCATCGGCGGAGGATCGTTCTTGAAAGGGTCCTCCCCGCGCTTCCAACTGCTGAAATGTTTCTCCACCATGCTGTAGACGCTCGCCGAATCAACATCGCCAGCAACGATCAGCAGCGAGTTGTTGGGAATGTAATACTTCCGCTGGATGGTCTCCATCTTTGCCGTAGTTGCCGTCCTGATCACACCACGCTGCCCGATCGGCTGCTTGCGGACCACATTCTCCCCCCACATCACCGAATCCATAGCACGGCTATAGGGAAAGAACGGATTCGATTCATGACGGTCGAACTCCCCGATCACCACCTCCCGTTCCCGCTCCAGCTCCAACGGATCAAATCGCGGGGTCTGGACGGAGTTTGCCATGATCTCCAGCCCCTTCTCCAGATTTGTCACCGGAAGGGTGAAGTAATAGTAGACAACCTCCTCACGGGTTGTCGCATTATAGATAACCCCGAGCGCGCTCAGCGCCGAGATGAATTCCTGTGATGTTTTATACTCGCCATTCGCCTTGAAGAACATATGTTCATACAGATGCGACAGCCCGGCATACTCAGGCCCCTCGGTAAAGGAGCCATTGCGGACGGCAAGCTCGATGGTGACAATAGGAACGAAGTTGTTCTGTACAACCATCACCTCCAGACCGTTGGGAAGGTTGAATCGCGAGAACTCCTTTTCGGGCGATCGCTTCACCTGTGCAGCAGCCGGTAGCAGCGAGGCAAGAAAAACCAGAGTGAGAAAGGCAGGGAATCGTCCGTATGGACAGACCGTGATTCGATTCAGCAGTCGAGGCATAATTTGAAGAATCGTTCGTGTTTGATCCGCCGTTTGCAGGGCGGTGGCACCCGGGATACGCGTAGGAATATACTAACATATGACCGGTTTGTTACCGGACGTAACCCTCGCTCCGGGGTTGCAGAGATCGTTAGTATCTCTTTGGGAGAAACGGCAACCGTAGAACTGACGGCTACTGCTCGGTGAAAGTATAGGCACCCATCGATATGCAAACGTTACATGGAACCATATGCAACCTTGCGTCGTACTAGCATACCATTCTACTGCTTGCCAGGCAATGCCCACGGCACCGGTCGGCACAATGATTCCTATCACCTCCCGATGTTCGGGAACAGACTAAACACGATAGAACCTCATGAACTTGACAAATATCAACGAACGCGCGGCGAAGATCCGCCTGGTACTCACCGACGTCGATGGCGTGCTGACCGATACCGGCGTCTATTATGGCAAGGATGGCGAGGAGCTGAAACGCTTCAGCATCCGCGATGGTATGGGCGTAGAGCGCCTTCACGACGCTGGTATCGAGGTGGGCATCGTTACCGGCGAACGCTCTGAGTCGGTTATCAAGCGGGCCGAGAAGCTCCATATCGAAATGGTTCATCTGCTCTGTCTGGATAAACCGGCGGTCCTGCAGCAGATCATGGAGCAGCATAAATATCAGCCCGAGGAGATCGCCTATATCGGCGATGATGTCAATGATATCGAAGTGATGAAGCTGGTAGGGCTTGCCGCAGCTCCCGCCGATGCATTCCTGAAGGCCCGCGAGGCCGCCCATTACGTCTGCCGGCGTCCCGGTGGCAACGGCGCATTCCGGGAGCTTGCCGAACTGATTCTCGATGCCAGAACCAATAGCATCGAAGCCGACCAGAAATCCGCAATGGGATTTCACTAGCGCAACCGTTCCCCCAGCGGGATGCCGAGAACAGCGCCGCCGGTTTCCTCCGGCCTCTGCATGGAGACGGAGGTTTTCGGCAATCGCAATCGCAGACTCCAGAGAAAATCCGTACGTTTCCAAGGCCGCACCCGCGATATGATGCGGGCCTGCGGCCTTATGGAATCGGATACGGGAATAACTGCCGAGCACGCTGCATATGAACCTGCTTGAGCAGGCTCGCTTGTAGCCTATCGGCATTCCACATCCATATCGCATATACAATGCGTATACCGATCCCGGCCACACTGCTTTTGCTCTTCTTTACGGCACCAAGGCTTCTGTCACAGCCTATTGATTCCCCCGGAACTGGTGGGGCCCCCTCGCGATATGTCCTAAATGGCCGCCAACTTGCCGAGGAAGTTGTACAGGCTGTGGGTGGCCTTGAAGCATGGAACGACCAGAGCTGGAATCTCTCCTTCGATTTCGTGGTTGAACGCGATGGCGTCGAAGCCGCCCGGTTCTCGCACATATGGAATAGAAAGTCTGGCACCTATATCATCAGCGGCAGAAATCGAGAGGGAAGATCATGGACGGTCACCTTTTCCGATATCCACACGAAGGCCGGCAGAGCAACCGTCGATGGTGCGTCGGTGCGCGACTCCGTGCTGCAAACAATGGTGGAGATGGGATATAACCGCTTCATCAATGATACCTACTGGCTGTTAATGCCGTTCAAGCTGCTCGATCCGGGCGTCAACCATCGCTATGACTCCGATACAACGCTCGACGGCAAAACCTATCAGCTCCTTCAGCTTTCCTTCAACAGCGTTGGCCTTACGCCGATGGACCGCTACTGGCTGTATATCAATCCTGAGACAAAGCTTGTTGAGCGATGGCACTATCTGCTGCAAAACGGACGTGAAGGCGAATTTCTCTGGACCGACTACCAGCGCTTCGGGCCGATCCTGCTATCGCTCCGAAAACCGGCAACTGACGGCAGCTCGGAAATCCGGTTCGAGAAGGTACAGGTAACCGGAACAGGAAAATGATGGTGCCGGCTTCCGCTGCCCACACAGTAGCACTGGGCCACCCAGCACCTTCATATCTACTCCCGTTTATCCGGGTTAGCAGCCTTGCGGTTGGCCCCAACGATACCACCGGGACATCGCAAACGATGCTCCCTCTTTTTGTTCACACAGAATCAGGCACCCATGTCAACCTATTACGAATCATCGGATCTGGCACGTTTTGCCGAGGTGGGCACCCATAACAAGGAACTGATGGATAAGTTCTTTGAGTATTACGGGATGGCCACCGGCAGCGATGGCGCACTGAGCAAGCGTGAGAAACAGCTCATCGGGCTTGCGGTGGCACATACCATTCAGTGCCCATACTGTATTGATGCCTATACAACCGGCTGCCTTGAATCCGGTGCCGACCCGGCACAGATGACCGAGGCCATCCATGTGGTAGCCGCCGTACGGGGCGGCGCGTCGCTGGTACATGGTGTTCAGATGCTAAACGTAATGGAAAAGGTCGGGGCGTGATCTGACGATCTTCAGGACAAGGGAGCGGCGCTGGTGTTGCCTCGCTGCTCCCTTTTTCACTATTCCAGTGTATGGGACCTCTTATGCAACTACCAATCATAGAACAGCCGACGCAGCCCCTGCGCTTCGATTTCAACGCCAAGATCGCCGATCATGCTCTGACTCTTCCCCCTCTCTCGATCGAGACCCTTCAGCTCAATGTGGGCAAGCTCTGCAACCAGGCATGCCGCCATTGCCACGTCGATGCCTCGCCTATCCGAACCGAGATGATGGATCGCAGAACAGCCGAGCGTGTGATCGAGATTCTTGCAGCGCACCCGCAGATCACAACGCTCGATATTACCGGAGGGGCACCGGAACTGAATCCTAACTTCGAGTTCCTTGTGCGCGAGGCGCGGCGGCTGGACCGGCATGTGATGGTGCGCCATAACCTTACGGTACAATTTGATGGACACCCACAAAAGGATGGCGGAATGGAGGGCCTTCCGGCGTTCTTTGCCCAGTATCGCTGCGAAGTGGTCTCATCCCTCCCCTATTACTCGCAGTATTTCACCGACAAGCAGCGGGGACGTGGTGTATTTGAGAAGTCGGTTGAGGCCCTGCGACGGCTGAACAGCGTGGGATATGGCATTCCTGAAAGCGGCCTGATGCTCCATCTGGTATATAATCCCGTAGGGGCATTTCTCCCAGCGGCACAAGGAGGGCTTGAAGTGGATTATAAACGCGAGCTTCAACAGAAATTCGGCGTACGGTTCAACAATCTCTATACGATCACCAATATGCCGATCCATCGTTTCAAGGAGGATCTTCTCCGGCACAATGGCTACAACGAGTATATGACCAAGCTTACCAACGCGTTCAATCCGGCCGCAGCCCTGGGGGTGATGTGCCGGACGATGATAAGCGTTGATTACGATGGAAGGCTTTCCGACTGTGATTTCAATCAGATGCTGGACCTGCCACTGGCCGGGAGCGCATCGCGTACCATTTTCGACTGGAACTTCGAGATACTTATGGGACGGCAAATCGTTTTTGCCGATCACTGTTTCGGCTGTACGGCCGGCGCAGGAAGTTCATGCGGAGGCACCGTGGCGTAAACAACCATCGCTATGAGGTCATCGCTACGCCAGCACCACGCTACTGCAACCGATCGCGATATTCAGGACACTATACTTTGTTCAGAACAAAGGATCAGAACATCAATTGATGGCGCTTTTCGCCGTCTCCGGCCCTGTACTCTCCCCTATGTTCCGAACCTTGAAGCAATTGTTCTGCCTGTGGCGGCCCCCCAGGGAACAAAACGATCGTAATTCGGTCCATGATGAAGAACGCCTGGTTCCAGGCCCGGAAAGGTTATCAATCTTGGCAAGCATTATGAATGGCCTGATACCGATCTCATTGAAAAGGCTCCGACATCCTACCGAACAGCAGCTCCGAGTTCTATACTGGGTGATAGCGCTTGTTGCTCTTATCGCGATCATCGTAACGATGACTCGTGGCCTGAACAACAGCGTGCTCCATACCGACGATTGTCTCTGGGATATCAGACCTGCGGGCGACAGGCTGGCCCTGGTGGTGACAAAAGTGATTCCCGGCGGCAATGCCGACAAGGCAGGCGTCAGGGTTGGCGATCGAGTGCTCAGGATCGGCGATGGGATCATACCACTGGTAACGCCCGATCAGGAGGATCGCCTGCTGGTGTATGCACAGACAGCCCTGAGAACAGCGCCGGTCGATGTGGAAATCCCCTATGTCGTTGAACGTGGCGGGGAGATTCTCAACCTTCGGATCGTTCTCGACACCCAATTCATTTTCCTCCCGCTCCTTGCCCCCGCCTTTGCGCTTCTATGGCTGATAATCGGCGTGATGGTGGCCCTTACACGTCCGCGTGGCCTTGTACAGAAACAATTTTTCTTCACCGCCGCACTGGTGATCTTTGCCTTCACCATCCCGCCGCTGAATATCGCAGCATCCACCATCGGGCTGGTTGTAGGGACGCTGTGGTTGATCGCGGGATCATGTTTTTTTCCATCCTGGCTCTACTTCTGCACTGTTTTCCCAATCGATCAGAAGATATTCAACGCCAGCGGTCCCAGAGCGCTCTTCTACACCATAACGCTCTTCCTGATCCTCTACCCGCTGTTCACCATCGCGGCATCTCTGATCCCACTAGAGGTACCAACATCCGTCCTCCAGAACCTCACCTATGCCAACATCGGCACAAGCGCCTTGCTGTTCGGCGGTGGCGTCTGGTTTCTCTACCGCAGCTATAAGCATATGCCGACTTCGGCAGACCGCCGCGCGATGACGGTGATTCTGGTTGGGACCATCCTTGCCGGGATTGCGCTCTTCTATATCACCATGATCCAGACCAGCGTAGCGGATATCGCAATCCTCTACCCTCAGTATCTCCTGCCACTTCTCCTTCTCCTCGCCCTGCCGATATCGTTCGGCTATGCCATCTTCCGCTATCAGGTCATGGATTTCCGGCGCGTGGTAAAAACCACCCTGGTCTATACAGCTACCATGGCACTGATCGCGGGGTTATACTTGGCGGTTGCTTATGGAGTAGGGCAGGCATTGGGAGCGCTCACCGGCGAGGAATTCGAAGGCTCGGTGGAAGTGTTCAGCTTTGTTCTGTTCCTGCTGCTCTTCGAGCCGGTGAAACGTCGGGTACAGACGGCCATCGAGAACCGTTTTTTTCCCCAGCGTCGTGATTATTCGGGACATCTGGCAATCTTTGCGGCCCAGATCACCGAAACCGTAGGCGCCGAGGCTGTTGCTCTACGTACGGCAACCACGTTACAGCAGGCACTGGACCTGCGTGGGGTCTGTGTTGTCGTGGAAAATCCGTTCGATGGCGAGCTGAAGCCCATGGCTCGCACAAGCGAATTTGCCCCTGTTCCGGTCTATGAGGAGACCATAGCAGCACTGCGCCATCTTCTGCGCCAGACACACAACCTGACCTCGCTCGATACGATCCCCGATCCGGCATTTGCCGATCTTCAGGGATACTTTCCCTATGTGATCGGCTTATATGCACAAGGACGGGTGATCGGTGCCATCCTGATGAGCCGCACACGCGACGGGGAATTGCTCAGTGGCAGCCAGACATCCTTTATCGCAGGGGTTGCAGGTCAGGCGGCCGCAGCCCTCGAAGTTGCAAGGCTCTACGAAGAGGAGCTTGCACGCCAGCGCTATCGCGAGGAACTTGCCACCGCACGCAGAATCCAGGAAAGCCTCCTCCCTGCTACAATGCCACAGATCCCCGGCATCTCCATCAGCGCAGTCTCCCAGCCGGCACAGGCAGTTGGCGGCGATTATTACGATGTGATCCGCATGGCCGACGATCGGTTCATGGTGATTGTGGCAGATGTTTCCGGCAAGGGCCTTCCTGCCTCACTCTATATGGCGGAATTCCATGGCATGGTGCATGTCGCCTGCGGCATGCTGCAATCGCCCAAGGAGATCCTTACCACCTTGAATGAACATCTGTTCGAGGTTATCACCCGTGGATCGTTTATCACGGCAACCATGCTCCTGTTCGACACTACCCGCAAAAGCGTAAGCTTTGCCCGTGCGGGGCATACTCCGATCATCCGGCGGAACCGCTCCGAGGTTGATACGCTGATACCGGCCGGGGTTGCGCTCGGGCTTTGCTCTGGTGAGCTGTTTGCCGAGCTTCTTCAGGAATACACCGTCGAATATGAGACGGGCGAGATGTTTATTCTCTATAGCGATGGCGTCTCGGAGGCAATGAACCAGCAGCGCGATGAATTCGGCGAAGGACGCCTTCACGATCTGATCTCGGCAGCCGCAAGCGATACCACCGTCGAGACGCTGCGCAATCGTATCCTGACACAGGTTGAGATGTTCAGAGGGACAGCAGAACAGAACGATGATATCACGGTTGTTGTAGTGCAGGTGGATAAAGAGGGCATGCAATACCCGGCAGTTCCCCGGTCGACCAAGGCAATGACCGGATAGGGCGCAGAATTAATAATGGTTAGAAACGCAACAGGCGCTCCGGGAGCGCCTGTTCTATTACTCGAAGATCGGTTACGCCATGCCCCGAGACAGGCATCGCTCACTCGTCCGGGAGCGTTTCTTCATCCTTCCCTCCAGCACCGATGCTGGTATTGGTCTGCTTGATCCTTGTTTCCGTGCTGCTTCTAAAGCGCCTCTGTACCTGCTGCAACAGACTATCGGCTCGGCGCACCGATTCATCGGCCTGTTCCAGCACGTCCCGCATCCGTAGAAGGATGGAATCACGGCTGTGTAGCTGGATTTCAAATCCATTACTACCAAACTCCTGCACCGGTGGTCTCCTGACGGTTATGGCTCCGCGCCGATCGACCGCCAGGGAATCCGGCTCGCCTGGCGCATCAATATGCACCGAATAGGCCCGCCCCTTTGCACGAGAGGATTTGACACCAGCAGTGCTTACCAGAACATTTTCTACAAACGCGGGAAGAGCCGGGACCGGTGGCACCGGCACCATCCTCTGCAACGCAACCAACTCTCGCTGATCGATCAGCATGGCAGCATCGTTGCACTTGAAGACGAGCCTGTCGTCTGGAAGCGAAAACTGGGGTTGCCGATTGTCGCCACCATCATACGAAACAACCAGATACGGGACTGTACCATACCGCTGCCAGACTCCGGCTCCAAAGCCATCTCCCCTGGCACTGACCGCAGAACCGAAGGAATGCTGGACCGAAGCGATCTGCGATCTTGATCGATCGAGGCATTCACGGATCTGCACCGGCATATGCGGGGCAGCCTGCTCAAATGAGCGGATGACGCCGAGGCGAAGCGCCTGAAGATCAGCGCGCAATGCGAGCCGCTCGTTGGAGTATTGCAGGAGCGATGTCCTCACCACCCACTGGATCGAGTCGAAGATGGCCAGAGCCGTGCCGCTGAACGAGGGAAGCTGTTCCGAGAGATTCTCTGGTGCCTTGGCATGCACTTCAAGCGCGATCGAGTCGCTTCCCTTCGGCGCCACGGTTATATACCGTCCCCTCTTTGCATCGATAGGGAGTGTGCCATTCACGGCAAATGCAAAGAGATCCGACGGAGTCATCGGAGGAACCAGCAGATTTGTAGTGTCAAGATCAGTAGCGGGACGAGGCTCGGCTATCACCGCAGGCGTGGTCGCCTCTTGTACATCTCCGGCAGCCGGGACCGGCACCTTGGTGGCAACAACCGGAGACGATGGCGCAGAGACCGACAGCGCAACGCCGATAACAACCGCCGTCGCCGCACTAACCACTCCGGCCAGGCTCCAGAAGCCGATGCTTACCGCTTTTGCGTAGACGGCTTTCTCCGCGGCGGTCTCGATGGCGCTCCCGGAAAGCTTGGCCGCGAGCGATGTGCCGGAACCTACGATAACCGAAGGAGCCGCCAGAGCGCTCCCCGAGAGGATATGCACGGAACGAATCTCGTTCAGATAGGCTCGTGCCCCTTCCGAACGCGCAAGCAACTGCTCCGCCTGTACCTTTTCGTCGACGGAGATCTCACCATCGAGATAGGCAGAAAGCAGCGTTCGTTCGATATCGGAAAGTTTACAACTCATGATGACGTGAACATTCGCCAGCGACAGTCGATTCTCTATTGCGCACAGTTATTCTTCCAGCCGTCCCGGAGCCACAGAGAGATTCTGACGTCCGATATCCGGCTTTTGTTTTCCATTCCGTGAAAGTGCCCGGCCATCTTCTCATTACCTCCGCTCTCCTGGCATGATGCCATCCTTGATAAAGGGATACAGCTCATCGCGCAGGCGATCGCGCGCTCTGGCCAGCCGCGACTTGATCGTGCCGATCTCAACCTCGAAGATATCAGCAAGCTCTTTATAACTCAACTCCTCCACCTCCCGCAGATGCAGCAACATCTGGGTAGTGGTAGGAAGGCGTTTCATAGCACGGCGTACGGCGCTTCGGCGTTCATTGCCCTCGATCTCCTGCTCATCCTCCTGGGCGAAATGAGCGGCGGCACCATTAGTAGAGGAGAACCAATCATCGAAGGAAAAGAATTTCCGAAGCTTGCTTTTACGAAGCTCATCACGGCAGCGATTGACAGTAACCGTGTAAAGATAGGTCGAGAAGGATGAGTCCCCCCGGAATTTGCCAAGAGAGAGGTATACCTTCACAAAAATATCCTGAGCGAAATCTTCGATCTCGGCATCATGACCGAGTGTGGAGGCGATCAGGCGTAAAACCTTGGCACGATACCGTTCCACAAGCTCATCAAACGCAAGCGAACGTCCTTCCAAGCATTCACCCACGAGGTCAGCATCGGCAAGCGAGGCCACACGCTTCCGTTCCTGTGGAGAATGCACCAACGTGTTATTCCCCACCGGCTGCTCGTTTCGGAACCCCTCTATGTAGTCCAAAACAACCGCGTTACCGGTGACTAAATCCATGGATGGAAGAGTTTACACATACAATCGCTCTTAGGACGAGACAATTACGAAGATGTTCCATCAGCACTTTCGCTGGAACATCGCCAGCGGCAGCACCGTCACAACGTCCAGATCAGACAGACAATCCAAGACATAGATCCAATAACACATCAACCGGGAGATCCCCACGATGAAACTGACCAGATTGCTCCCCTTCGGTATCACGGTTCTCTCAGCTCTGCCGCTTGCCGCCCAGAAAACTCAGGTGCCGGTACCACCAGTCCCTCCGGTCCCGCCACAGATCACAGAGAACCCTCCTTTCCCCCCGGCACCTCCACAGGCTCCTACAGCGCCGCCGAAAAACGTGTGGCACAGGTACAGTGTGGAGAACGACACGGATGCTCTCGATGTCGATTTCAGCTTCGATGTCGATGAGCTGAGCTATCAGATCCTCCCTATGGATCTCGACGAAGAGCATCTCGATATGTCACAATGGCCGGATATATCTCAGATAAACGCAATGGGAGATCAGATAACGCAGCAGCTCATAGAGCAAAAGAATGTGGAGACAGAGGTACGCCGCATCGCACAGGAGGTGCGGACAAAGACACGGGAACTTCAGCAGATGCGTTCCCGTATGAAAGGCGACTCAACCGGATTGCAGGAGACATTAGACAAGGCTCAGCAATCTCTGGACGCCGCACGCGAATCCCTTCGCAACCTTGACCTCGGAGCCTTGGGTATAGCAGAACTTCAAGGCCGGGATGTCGAGGTCTTCATCCATGACGAGGGTAACAACGGGGGAAGCAGCCAGCAGGTTGTGGCAATCGGTGGCGACCCGGAACGTTGCAGCAAGAGCATATCCATCACCTCGCATTCCAATGCAGAGGGAACAGCGCAGAGCAGGATACGTATCAACAGTACTGCTACCTCTGTTGGCCATAGCCGACTGGGCGCAGGAAGCAATGTTGTGGTGATTGCACGAAGCGATTCATCAACAGACTCTCAGCAGCGTATGCTGGGCGCCAGTGCAGGCAGCCAGATTGTTATCAAAGAGTTCAACGATAGCCCCACCGCTACCGATACCAGAACCATCGCCATACGCTCGTTCAGCAACAATGTACAGCCGTCGATCAACGGATCGCCCATCGCACCCGAGTACGGCATACCATTCAAGCTGCATGGCGATCTGATCCTGATAGGCAGCGATTCGGTACAGATTCGGGATAATTCCAACGAGCAGATGCTGATCCGTGTCTACCGGGATAGCGGCGCAACCAGGACACATGTCAATGCCGTTGTTATCACGATGTCGCGACAGAAGAAGGTGGACACGTTCAGCAGCGGCATATCCACCATAGAGAGCCAGCAGCATGTGGAGTCCGCGGTGGCCAGTTCCGGCTATATGCTGGAGCCAAACCGCCCGAATCCCTTCTCGGAACGGACAGCGATCACCTTCACTCTCCCCAGAGAAGGGCACACAACGCTTACGGTATTCGATGCCATGGGAACGCCTGTGAAGGTCTTGAAGAACGAAGTGCTGGCGGCCGGCTCCCACTCGGCAAATTTCGATGCGCACGATCTGCCGAGCGGCGTCTATCTCTACCAGCTTGTCTCGGGAGGCTTTTCTGAGACGAAGACGATGACGATCGCGAAGTAACATCAAGGCGATAGCCAGCGCATCATCGCAGCGATTCGCCTATGGGATGCTGATACCACAAGGGATGGCGTAGAACCGCGCCATCCCTTTATTATGTCTTGTACGAACAAAACACAACGCCCGCAGCCAACGATATCCGATCGCAGAAACCCCCAGGCCATCGCCCCCCGGCTATTGCTGGTGTAGCCGATCGAACACCCCCTCGATCTCGGCCCAGTGCGGCAGCACCGCATCGGCGATGGTTGAATCCTCGGCATAGTGATGGGGCTGGTTATCTCCCTTATAAAGAATGGCCTTCATTCCCACTGCTTTGGCCCCGCGGATATCAGTTCGTTCGATATCCCCGATATGCACCGCATCGTGCGGCTGGGCATGAAACGGCGCCAACGCCTGCTGAAAGGCATGCGGATGCGGTTTGGCCACCCCGGTCTCGTCGCTGAAGATATAGGCATCAAAATATCGTGCGATCCCGCTGGTCTCCATAAGCTCGCGAAGAACCGATCCGGGAGAAAATGCCGTATCCGAAATCAATGCAAGCCGGGCACGGCCAGCCAGAACGTCAAGCCCTTCGCGCGCTCCCGGAAGCAATGCCGGAGGATGATCGAGCACGCCGCGAGAGAAGGTATCCGCAACATGGCGGACGCTCTCTTCATCGAGCTGTACGCCGCTACGTCGGCAGATCTCCCGTACCATCTCGTCCGATGTCGGTGTGCGCTGCATGGTGAGCCAGTGATGATCGAAGTAGGCCCAGATGGATTTGTACGATGCTTCGATCGTGGCGGATTCGCACAACGCCCCCGAACGTTCAACCGCTTCGGTGATCGCAGCAAGTCGTGCGGTATTGCGATGAGCACCCCCAGCCGAATCAAAAAGGGTATTCCAGAAATCGATCGTAACGACAGTTATTGCCATACCTATGCTCTATGATTGCAAAAGGCCCGCGAATGGGGATTGTGTTCATCAGGCGACTTCGTACCGGACGGTCGAGCCGTTTCGCTCCGATGCAGGGCTGACTATCAGACGCCGTGGGATACGCTCCCGAAGCTGGGCAACATGGGAGATAACACCGATTGCGCGATGCTCCGAACGGAGCCGTTCGAGCGAGCTCATAACGGTATCAAGCAGGTCGTTATCGAGCGTGCCGAACCCTTCATCAAGAAAGAAGAATTCCAAGGGCGATCGTCCAAGCTGGATCGTCTCCGAAAGCGCCAGGGCCAGCGAGAGCGACACAAGAAAGGTCTCACCTCCAGAAAGAGAGCTTGGGGAACGTTCTGTTCCTCCGTTGCCGTTATCGCGGATATAGAAGCCATCGTTTGGTCGGGTACCGATCTCCAGACGTCCGCCTGTAAGCGATCGGAGTTGTACTGTAGCATGCCGACAGATTTCAACAAGCCGTTCATTGGCAAGAAAATCGACAAAACCGTTTCCTCGGAGATACTTCATAAGCTGATCGGCCGTGGCGGCATGTTCGGCCCCCAGACTATCCTGCATGCGCACCCGGTTCCATTCCACATGCTTCTCCCGGCACTCGCGCAGCCGCTCCTGAGCACCTCCCAGCGCCTTCATTCCCGCTTCGTCCGCTTCTCTGGACACCTGTACACCATCCTCAAGCTCCCTTATTTCCTCGGCAGAGATATCTCGTCCGCCGATGTTCCTACGTGCATCCACAAGACATCGGCGCACCTCCTCAAGCTCTGCCGTTGCCCGATCGCTCCGGGCGCGAAGGACCTCCAATTCCCCGGCTGGCAGGGCAGATGCTTCAACATCGGCGATTGCAGCAAATCCCGCCTCTTGCATCAGGCCGTAGCATGTTCTCTCGGCTTCATCACGTGCCAGCTCTTCCCGACAGAGATCCTTCCAGAGCGTATCGACCCTCTCTCTCATGGCGACCCCGGCCGTCACCGCTTCATCGTAGAGCCTTCTGGCCTCATCAAACTCCTGCTGGACACGGGAGCGCTCCGCTCTCCGGGATTCCATCAGCCATTCCACCGACCGTCCCCGTTCCGATTCCGTTACGATAGATGCCAGCTTTTCGTCTCGTTCACCCTGCATTCGATCGATTGCAGCCTGCAGGCTGCGCTGTTCCCCATCTGTACGATCACGAACACCTTCGTGATCGCGAAGCTCACGCTCGAACCGGCCAAGCATTTCTCGCGCCTCCTGAAGACGCTTCCGCCCTGCATCAATACCGGAGCGAAGTTCATCGGCCCTTTGATCGCGATGATGGAGCATCAGGAGTTCGCCTTGCAGATCTTCAAACGAACGATCGCCAAGGCGAAGGGTCAGGGCCTCTCGCTCTGCTGCAATCTGCCGGGTTAGCTGCTCCAGTCGCTCCTGAAGGTTATGCAGTAGATTCTGCCTTGACGCCAGATCCGCTTCGGCTCCCATACGCACTTCACCTGCTGCCCGCGCCTGCGCCTGAGCATCGGCCAGCTCCTTTTCCCTTATAGAGAGCTGTGCGGTCATCTGTTCAATCGTTTCGGTTGCCATCAGGCCCTGCTCCCTTACCGATGCCAACCGGTCACGAAATTGTTCCACATCCTGCACCGGAGGTTCTACCTCGATCTCATGAAGCAGAGCAGTGACGGCAACCCGATTGCTCTGCAACTCCCCACGGGCACGCTCCACAGCAAGCTCGGCGGATTCCAGCGCGGTACGCGCGCTGGCGACCGACTGCTCCGTCTCGCGAACCCGCTGCTGTGCCTCGCCCATCTTGTTCTCAAGCCGCAAGCTCTCACGATCCAATTCCGCAAGCTCCGCCGCCCCCTGATCTCCCGCATAGGGTGCAGGATGCTCCGTCGAACCACAGAGCGGGCAGGCATCATCATCGTGCAGGTGCCGACTGAGCAGAGTAAGCGCATAACTCTGCCGCGCCTCCTCTCGAAGTGCCGCTACGGCATCCCGCTCACGGCATATCATCGTTTCACACGAGGTCGCTTCGCTCAACTGTCGTTTCAGCTCGGCCAGAGCCTTTTGTGTATCGGCCCCCTTCCCCTCCTCCTCCTTCAATGCGGCATTGATACGGATCTCATTCTGTTCCAGCCCTTCCAGCCGTGACTGATACCCAATGAGATCATAATAGAGTTTGCGCAGCATGCTGCGTCCGTCCTGCGCTTCATGGAGCGCCGCTCGTATTGTATCGCATGCTGCAAGCGTCTGCTGGACCGCATACGATGTGGCGTGCTCCCTCTCGCTGGCACCCCGAACAGCCTCTGTCGCCAGCAGACATTCCTCGGATAGCTCTGCCATCTCCGATTTCTTCCGAACGATCTCCTCATCGCCTCTGTGAAGTTCTCGTAGCGCAAGGCTCAGTTCATTCAGCAGACGACGTTCCTCGCTTGAAATGCTCTGGGCGCTTAATTCATGCTCGGCAGCAGCATGCTCATGTTCCATCTGATGGAGAGCGGCCGCAGCCTGATCGCGTTTCTCAGCAGCGCCAAGACAGCGGGCAACGGCATCGGTATGCTCTGCCGTCACCGATTCCAGCCTGGAGCGGCTGGCCGTCAGCGTGGCCTCCGTCTCTTTCACCAGTCCAAGAATCTCAAGCTCCGATGTCAGAAGTTCATATCGTGAGCTATGCCTCTGCGAAGCATCCATATAGCGTTCACGGGCCGGGGTAAGACGTTGCTCCACGGCATCCTTTTCCCGGACGGTATCCGCATGTCGTAGCTCCGCATCCTGATATCGCTGGCGTGCGCGATTATACGCATCGATTGCGGGCATGATCGCACGGCTCTGCTCTGCCCGTGTTATCCTCTCCCGCATCTCCGGCACTCCCTGCGCATCTGCTGCTCGCTCCTTTTCCACCACAAGCAGTCGCTGATATTCATCGAGCTGCTCGCGAAGGCGCACGCCATCCCTATACTGCTGCTCTGCCTGCACCAGCCTTGCACGAGCTGCGGACTGCTGCTCGGTGGCCTGGTGCAGAACCTCCTCGGCCAGAGCAAGGGCATCATCATCGTAGGCGCGCAGGTGATGTAGTTTTCCCTCCATCTCCGCACGTGCACTGGAGAGATCGGCCGCATGCTCCCGCAACAGGCGGCTTAGATGATCGCCAAGATCGTACAAGCCGAAAAGACGTTGCAGCACGGCACCCCGTTCCTTCGCCTCCAGACCAAGGAACTCGGCAAAGGAACCCTGCGGAAGCACCACGGCACGAAGAAAATCATCAGCATTGATCCCTATGATCTCATTGATCCTCTCCTTGATCTCCTGCTTCTTCTCGGCGATCGGGATCGGGCGCTCATCATCATATCGGAGCAGCCGCATGCGCTTGGTCTCGATGCCACCGGCCTTGTTACGACCGAGAACCCGATCGATGGTATATCGCTGCCGATAGCCATTGGTCCCGATCTCGAACGTGAAGGTGACGGCACACTTTGGCTCCCGAACGTTGATAATCCCCTGCATTCCCCCTGGAGCACGGCGAACCTTCCCGTAGAGCGCGAGCGTCATCGCATCGAGTATGGTCGATTTTCCGCTGCCGGTAGGACCAAAAATGCCGAACAGTCCCCCGATGAGCAGGCGATTGAAATCAATCGAGACCTGATCGCGGAAACTGTTCAGTCCTGATATCTGAAGATGGAGGGGCTTCATAACACCTGGGAAATGGAGGAGAATAAGCGGTTACAGACGATTCCTAGAGCCACCAGAAACCATAATCAGGCACCGGGACGATCACCCATGTGTTCCTTCTGCCATCGGGGCCTCGCCGCGCATAGCCAGTTCCAGAAACAACTTCAGCACGGCATCGTTGCATGGCTCATTGAATCGCGTGGCAACAAAACGCTGAAACTGCTCGTGAAGAGGGAGGCTGCTGGTACGTTCCTCCGGGCCGGCGCCACCACCGGCCGGATCGATCCGATAATGGCTATTGCAGACGATGATGCCTGGATGCGCCTTACGCAGATTCCCCATATAATCGGGAGCAGGAGGAGTGTCGAGCGTCACGGCGATTGAAAGCCAGTCATCGCTATGAAGTTCTGCAAGCCTGCGTTCCAGTTCCGGCAACCCTCCATCAACGATCCAGCGCCGCAGCATTCGTCCGCTTGCAAGAGGGAGTGTATGATAGGTCATAGCCCTACCGCTATAGTCGATGATCGTCACCGACTTCTCCTGCCCGGCTTCACTGAAGCTGTATTGCAGGATGGAGCCGGAATAACGAACCGGCACCTCATCCCGACCCTGCATTGATTGCGCTCTATGAAGATGCCCCAAGGCGACATAGGAAGCTTCAGGAGGAAAACTGAGAGGATCAACCGTATAGAGACCGCCAACCTGGATCGGGCGTTCCGACTCACATTCGGCTCCGCCGGCCACAAAGAGATGGCTGGCGATGATATTGACATCATCAGCGAGAAACTTCCGTGCTCCTTCCTTGAAAAAGGAACAAACACGCCGATTATAGTCGATCGTTGCCTGTCGCTCATCGTCGATATCGGCCGTAAGAAGCTCGCGAAGACGCGATTCGGATGGATAGGGCAACGCAAGAATGGTTAGCAGACGTTCCTTCCGGGGAAGGCGGAGACGAACGAACGAGGGAGCAGATTCAACGCAGGCAACGCGCTCGATTCCACTATCGTAGAGTGCAGGGATATCCTTGGGATACCCTACGGTTGTGATACCCAGAGCACGGGCATAGGAATCCGAAGCGATCAGACGGTCGGGACTGTCGTGGTTTCCGGCAATCACGACCACGGCGCGACGGCCACCATCGGAGAGTTGGGTCATGGTCCGATAGAACAGCGCCTCCGATTCTGCCGGAGGATTATAGGCATCGAAGACATCGCCAGCCACAACAACGGCATCCACCGCCTCCTCATCGGCGATACGGCAGATCTCATCCAGCACCTGTTCCTGTTCGTCGTGCCGGCTGCGCCCCTCCAGCTTTCGCCCAAGATGCCAATCGGCCGTGTGTAGTATTCGCATAATGTTCCAGACCTTACTCTATCGATATCGAGCAGCAAGATAGCGCTATGCGGATGTGGGAGGCAATCCGAGAGGAGAGGCAGCACATGAACAATTACGAGTGTATGATGAGCCAGCCCCCTCTATAAACGGAATGGCCGCACGTCGAGCATGACGTGCGGCCGGCCTCAGCATAGGAGAGGTTCCGATTCAACATTAATTCTGCTTGACGACCCAGGCATCGGCATATCCTGCGCTTTTCACTTTTGCCTGAAGCTCGCTGCTGGTCCCGGTTCCTGTGAACCGGACGCGGAAGAATGGCACACCGTTTTTCTCCGAGCGTACCACCTGGACATTCGAGATCCCCTTCTTACGGAGCTTCTTTGCAATCAGATTCGCCTCGGACTCATCCGATGTGGCACGCACCTGCACCGTATAGCTCCCGGTGGAGGATGCACTTGGTTCCTTCCGGCCGGATTCCGGCTTTTTCTCCTCCGCCTTTTTTGCGGCCTGCTTATCGGTGTTCCGGGCATCAGCGTTCACCTTGCCCGTATTCTCCGAAACCACAGGCTTGACGGCCGCCCGTGCTGATACCGGCTCCGCCGGGCGGGTTGCCGTTGCTGAAGGTTTGGCAACGGCAGGATCTGGTACTACCGGCGTTACGGCCTGCGCAGGCACTGCCGCTCGCGCATCCTCCTGGGCAGCATCGACACGGTCCTCCTGAACGAGGGCATCATAGTGCGAGCTGGCCAAGGCATCGGCATTCTGCGAGGCAACGGGATCGGCCGGAGAGGTTGACGGGGGAATATGTTCAATGGAAGCTACATCGGGCAATGCCGACTGTGGCCGCTCGGTTACAGCCGAGGGGCTGAGCATCTGCACCCCTTCGTTTTTGTTGGAGAAGATCGTGGAAAGATATCCACTTCCTCCGGCATACAGCGCAATGCCCACTGTTGTTCCCACAAGAACCGCCGCTGTTACGACAGCTCCTCGCTTCAAACCACCGGACCGTGTACGACGATAAGGCCCCATTTCCGCCCATGAATTGCTGACGACTTTTGGAGTTGTAGCTGATGCCGCTGCATCCCAGAGATCGGTAGGAGAGCTTTGTGATGCGGCAGATGCAGCCCCCTGCCACTCATACTCTGGCGATGCAGGTGGAACAACCGATGACGCAGCAATGCCTGATGGCACCGCATCAATACTGCCTGCCGGATGTTCCGCCTGAAATTTTTCAAGATGCGAAAGCGACCGCAGCCGTGTGGCATCCTCTTCAGAGACGCTGCCGGGTGAAACGACCGTATATGTCGCTGACCCACGATCGACCGGAGGGGTTACGATCCGGGTTGCACGATACCCGGCCTGCTCCAGTTCCTGATCATTGATCGCCGTGCCGCCTCTGCTGTTGTACGGCAGCCCAGGTTGCGAAGGAATCTCTGTCAGTTCGGGCATAGGAATACCGATAGCGAGTCCGGGATCGCCCTCTGCATCTGCATTGCCGTATCCTGCGGCAGACTCGGAACGTCGTGTATGGTCCACAGGCTCCGCACCCTGATCGCTCCCAGACTCCGCCGCTCTGGTCATAACGGTACGCAACCGTGCGGCATCCCGTGTCATCGCCGATGTTGTCGCACCGGCACGCTCCGCCACACGAGGAAACGCCGGCCGTGCAAGATCGCGCGTTTCATCGCTCCGCCGTGGCTGCGCGGGCGTGGTCTTGATGCCTGTGCTACGATTTTCGCCATGGAGCGAACCAATCATCTTCTCTGGTTCCATGATATATTCCTCTACTCCAGTATAATGTCTTCAATACCAGAGGGGTTGAGGCTTGCCAACGGGAGGATACGCGGCAGAAAGGCCACGACCAATCGTTCTGGCGCCCCTGGAGGATGCGGGTCACAGAAGCAACACGCATGGTCTTGGACCCCCACGTTTCAATAGCGAATTCCGATGCCCACAGCGCCGAACACTCCCCGCTCGCGATACCCCGGCCATAGTTCGTAGCGGGCATTGCCCAGATTGCTCAACTCCACCGTGGCATCGAGCAATGAACTTAGTCTATACCGTCCCTTCAATCCGACCAATGGAACGGCATCCATCACTCCCCCCCCCTCGGTCCTGCGCTCACCGATATAACGGGCGGTGGCAATCATTGTCAGCGGAATCGACCCCAGACGTTTTGTGAGCATCAACTCAGCATCCCACTTCGGCACATAAGGAATCTCGGCGCCGGTCAACTCCAACTGGCTCTCCATAAAGGTTGCCATCGCGGCCACCATTGTGCCGGTGCCGATCTCCCAATAGAAATCGCCGATGATCTTTGTGATAGTCGCCTTATCGTAGCCTGGCGCAAACAATGCATCTGCGGCATTGCCGAAATAGGAATACTGGTCATAGTCTCCTCGCGCTCCGCTCAGACGAAGAGCGAATGATTGCGTCGGCTCTATCCGCAC
Organism: uncultured Alphaproteobacteria bacterium; assembly: GCA_964455525.1. Taxonomy (GTDB): domain Bacteria; phylum Bacteroidota; class Ignavibacteria; order OLB7; family OLB7; genus JAFDZV01. The sequence continues at coordinate 44,955 of CAYVWR010000012.1, read as the reverse complement.
GGTAGCCTTGTAGCCAAAACGCTCTACTTCATGCTGCACCAATGGATTGGCGACCACATAGGGGTTCAGCATAAGCAGATTGCGCAGGGTGCTCTGGTGCAAACCTCCGGTGATAGCAGCTCCCAAGGTGACACCACTGAGAGGAAAAAAATTTAGCTCGGCGAGCGGGGCGATCTTTACCGTTGTTGTCATATCGGAGTTTTCACCGGCTCCAATGGAGAATCCTCCACGGAGAGAAAAAACCGAGGTGGAATATTTTGCATACCCACCAACATTCCCGAAGCTTATCGACCGTCCATCGAGATATGTCAGACGCAGATCGGCTTCGCCCCCAACGGTCAGCCCCCTATAGGGCACCCGAATCTTCAAGCTTCCTTCCAGCGATCCTTCGCCTGTATCACCGGCATCGGCAAGAGTAAGTTGCCGATAGATCCCATTCAGCTCGAAGGCAGTGCCATTGTAGCTGTTCTGGCTGTTCATGCCGATATTCCACCCGCGCACATTACGCTCAGGGGCAGCTTGAAGAGCATAGCGCCGATAGCTCTCCGTCCGATATTCCGCCTCGGCTCCCATATGCCCGCCGCTGAATATTCCATACCCTTCATCAATGATATAACCTCCTGCTGCCCCCACCTGGAAACCGCTTCGTGAGGCATTATCAACAAATCCATTGCTGGTATGGCCGGAGACATGAGCCGAATAATCGTAGGGCCAGGAATTGCCCGCTGCACCGGCACGAACACCTGCCGTCATATACATGCCAAGGCTTCCTTCGGCATAGATAGGCTGGGTTGGCAGGGATGAGCGTTCAAGCTCGGCATACCCACGCAAGGGAATCCCCTCGATCTCACGTTTGTATGGATTCAGCGCCTGCAACTGCTCAACGCTTAACGGAGGCGATGGAGGAGCCGGACGTTTTGTCCGGCCCGCCGGTTGCCCGCTCGCAGCCTGCTGTGCAAGATCAGCCGGACCGCCTGCCGGCATAGCATCGGCAGCAGAGGGCGTTTTGTCGGTCTTCCTGGCCGAAGCCGATTCCGAGGCCGTTGCACCCTGTGATGTGTTCCCGGAACCTGCTGGCGTGCGTGTCCTCTGCTGCTGTACGGGGGCGGCCGTTCCCTTTTTCTCCTGTTTCTGCCGTTTACGCTGCTGTGCATCTGCGCCAGGAGTGACCAGAAGGAGAAGAAACGCGACGAAACATCCGCCACGCATAAGCTGCGTTGTACGCGATATAACCATCCTCATCTCCTTATCTCCTTCATAGCTTGCTCAGCGCCTGTATATTTTCCTCGGCCTGCTTTCGCAGCGTTTCATCACAATAACGCTGGAGAATCATCTCGTACGCACTTTTCGCTTTTGCCGGCTCCCCCATCCGTTGATAGACATTGCCAATTGCAAAGAGCGCCCGGCTCATCACACGGCTTTCCCCCTTGAATCTGGCCGTTACCTGTTCAAGCATCCCGATTGATTCCCCCGTGCGTCCCTTATCCGATTCCATCTGCGCGAGCAGCAACAGCGCCTCGGCCCCCAGCGTATCCTTACGCCCGGCCAGTACGTGAAGATTTGCCAGGATGGTGTCGCGACGATCGGAGGCCTGATCGATCCACGCCAGACGAAGCCACGACCAGGACGCCACCGTGTTCGCCGGAAAATGGCCGACATTTTCGTAGAGAAGAGCACGCGCCGAATCCGGCTGGCCGAGACCACTATAGATATCGGCGAGACGAAGGCGTGCCTGTATCGACTCGGCGCTATCGGCATAGGCTCCACGAACCTGCTCGAAATATCCAACAGCGGCATTGGTATCCTTCCGAGCCAGACTTGTCTCACCCAGCATATACAGGGCAGCAGGAACAGCGGTTCCATACGGATACCGGGAGATCACAAGACGCAACGTATCCATAGCCGCCCCGCTCTCTCCCATAGCCATATGGCTCCGTGCAATGCCAAGCCATACCTGCTGCTGGCAGGCACCTTCCCCAACATCATTGTTCAGGCCTTGAAACTCTCGCAGAGCTTCCGGCGCACGGTGCAGTTCCAGATAGAGGCCTGCCCGTCCCATACCCAGAAAACGGTCGCCCTGATCGCAGCCCTCGTATCGACTCTCATCCTGCTCGCGCAGCACCTCCGCAATCCCCTTCTGTAGCTTCCCGGCCAGACTGCTTTTTGGGAAACGCTGCAACCCAATGGAATAGGCACCTGCTGCCAGCCCCAGATTACCCGCAGCGCGGTGGGCATCACCAAGCGCAGCATATGCCATCGGCAGAAGATCCTCCCGTGTACCACGCCCCAGGAGCGTTGTCAACACGCCGATCGCCTTCTTGGCATCTCCCTGACGAATCGCGATCTCGCCACGTCTGTATAAAGCATCCTCGGCATGTCCAACGGCCGTATAACAGTCGGCAACACTCTGCAAAAGGGTATCAGCAACATCGAAACGGCCTGCCTGCATATGAGCCAGCGCGCCCTGATAGGCTGCATGACTGGCCTCCTCGGGCGTTGGATTCAGCTTCTCGACCTGCTTATAGGCCTGTGCAGCTTCATCATACCGTTTCGATAGATAGAACGCATCACCACGACGAAGCTGTGCCTCGGCTGTATATCGCGATGTAGGAAAGGCTTTTACAAGCTGCGAGAATGCAGCATCAGCCTTGTCGAACCGTTGCTCCCTGAATTGCGACCATCCTGTGGTATACATGGCATCGGGAACACGAATGGAGCTGGGGAACTCTTCAATCAGATCCTCCATCACATCCACCGAGGCACGATACAGTCCCGATTGGTAGTACGACTCTCCCAACCAGTACAAGGCCTCATCCCGACCGGCGTGTCCGGGATAACTCTCAAGAAACCGGTTGAGGGTTGTAATGGCTTCAGCAGACCGGCGTGTGCTGGCCAGGGTGATACCGTTTAACAATCGAGCTTCTGCCAGCTCCGCTCCCTGGTAGTCCTTTACTCTGGCCGAAAGCTTCTCGGCGGCATCGAACGATTCAATGGCCAGTGAAGGCTCGCCCCACCCCAGCTCTACAGCACCTTTGATGGTATAGGCTCGGATGCGCATCCTTAGATCGCGTGCATGTGCAATGACACGATGCAACGCCTCCGATGCACCGTGATACTCCTTGTTCCCATAGCGGATCAGGGCAAGCTCTACCAGAGCGCCATCGTTCATCACATGCAACGTATCACGGCTGATAGCCTCGAATACCGTGGACGCTTCCTCCTCGCGCCCCATAGTCCGCAGCACCATCGCTTGGTTGAACTGTGCTTTCTGATACACGAGATCGGTGCTATCCTCGACAATCAGACGACTATATATAGCAAAGGCGGAATCGTTTCGTCCTGCGGCCTGATACGTATCGGCAAGCCCGAGCAGGCCTTTCCGTTTATAGAGCTGGCCGCTATTCATGAGATTGACAAAAGCCTGCTCGGCGGCCAGGTGATTACCCAATGCTATTTCAATCTCGCCGCGCAGCAGCATACAATCGGCGTAGATCTCCCCGATGGCAGCGGCATCTCTATACACACCGTCGCCATTATAGAGATCCCTCTCGACAATGATAAGCTCCTCCTGAGCCTCCTGATACCGGCCCAGACGTGCCAGGCATTGCGCGTGATGATTGCGAGCTTCGAGTCGAAGCCGTGGGAGGCCGGATCGAGTGATGAGGGTATAGTACCCGATTGCCTCTTCGTAGTTGCCTTTGATCTCTGCGATCTCACCAAGGGTATAGCGAGCATCGGCTTCTCGAGGATTGCCAGGGTAGTGGTCGAGGAACTCCTTCAGGAGCGCCACGGTCGTCTCGATAGGATGCTCTCCTTCCACTGCATGCGTATATGCGATCAGGTAGAGCGCGGTACCGGCGATCTGCTCCCCCTCCGGCGTGCCATCGGCACTTCCCTTGATGATTGTCTCATCGAAGTAGATACGCGCCTTTCCGTACGCCCTGTTCTCGATTGCGATAAGGCCCTGGTTTAAAAGAGCGAGAGTTGCGGAGGAGGTGTTCGGATACTCATCTACCAGGGTGCTCAACATATAACGAGCAATCCCATACTGCTTCATGGCAATCGTTTCTTCGCCAATCCACAGCATTGACTCAGGGGACCAGGACGCTCCCTGAAGGATCAGATCCTGTTGCCCCGATACTTGATTCCACGTGGAACCACCGAATGTAGCAGTCCGGTTGAGATATCTATCGCCAAGCTGTTCCAGATGCCCCTGTGCATGCACGACATGAGGGATGAACCCACTGATAAGCAGCGGAGCCACCGCAACAACCATTCGCCATGTGCTGCACGTATAGAGGATATGGTCAAGGAAGGAACGCATCAGCTAAGCTTTACTTTAAACTTACGCTGAGATCGACATAAATACAAGTAGTTATGAAGGTTGTGTGGTTTATCTAACGATTTACTTTAAGGCTATATCAAGGGCAAAGAAAAACACAGACAGTGGCTGTCTGTGTTGCCTTTCTACAACCGCGCTATTTGCCCTAGCGGAACAGTTCCTTAATCATTCCCCAGGACTTCCTAACGCTTGAGACTTCATGCGTAATGGAAATAGTCGGCGAATACTGATAGAAGGAGGAACCGACCGCTTTCACACGATAGGTAAAGCGTTTGCCGCTCGCGGACTTGAAGAACGCGCCATCATCCACATACCGATAGGAAGTTGCGCTCCCCTTTCCATCAAGCCGGATCAACTTTCGGAATTCGGTGATCTCGTCGCTACGGCGTTCAACTTCAAAGCCTTGAACGCCACTCTCGTTCACCGTCTCCCATTGGATCAGGATTTCATCACCGTATGGCGTAGCTTTCACCGAGCCGAACACGCCCTGAACTGCGGTTGTGGAGCTGTATCCAGCAACCAACATGATTCCGATAAGCCCAATAACGGAAACTACGATCCTCTTCATGTAGCAATGGACATTATACAACGCGTGACCTACCCAATTTACATCGAGTGAATTGCAATGGTACGATGTTTATTTTACCTTTGCAAGCCCAATTCTTGGCACTATCTACCGTTTCCTCTTCCCCCCACACCTCTATATCCCCCTTGCTTCTACTATAGATAACTCATTACCCCTTGTAATCATCACACTTCACCGACCCCATCCTGCACATCCTGGAAGATGGTAGTGGGCATACCGCCATCATTCTGTAGGGCACGGCTCATTGAAACGGGCATTGAGATACGATTTAACCGTTCCCATTCACTGTAAGCTCAAGGCAATCATAGGCAAGATGCACCCCTTCCGGCAATGTGGGTTCAATCATCGCATGCCGTATATCATGAGCGATATGCGTGAAATACGTATGGCGGGCGCCAATTCTCGATACGGCCTCGATAGCTTCAGTAAGAGAGAAATGAGTGGGGTGTGTGGTGATACGAAGGGCATCCAGAACCAGCGTATCAACCCCTTGTAATCGCTCCATGGCAGAATCGCTGATGCCATTGCAATCGGTACAGTATGCAAACGACCCGATACGGTATCCATTGACCCGCATTGTTCCATGCTGGAGGCGCAATGGAATAAACTCCATGGAACCGATCGTAAAAGGGTCATCGAGGATCGTTCGCACATCAACCAGAGGAACGCTACTTCCCGGCGTCAGGTTTTCACCGAAGGCATATCCAAATACCTGTTTGATATTCTGGAGAGTCTCTGGCATCATATACACAGGAATAGGTCTGCGCAGCTTGAAATTATAGGCACGCAGATCATCGAAGCCAGCGATGTGATCAAAATGATGATGAGTATAAACAACCGCATCAAGCGACATGATATGTGCCCGCAGGCATTGCTGACGGAAATCGCTTGATGTATCGACGATGACACTTTCCTCACCACGCTGTATCCAGATAGATGGGCGCAACCGTTTATCGCGGGGATCGGTCGAGAGGCATGTTGCGCAGGTACATGCAACCGTGGGTACTCCGGAGGATGTGCCACTCCCCAGAAACGTTACCTTCATTCTACTCCGTTAATAGATTCAATGTCGTTGAACTGGCTATCGTATCCACCGTCCCTCCATTCTACAAAAGCATCCAGGAGAACACACGGTGATCTTCAGTAACCATACGCTCATTACGCTTATTTCTTTCGGACTTTCTGCCTGGGCCTCACTTATCAGCCATTTCACGTGCCACACGCTGTTCCATAATTCTGGTGATCTCCAGCCCATCCTGTAGGGATGTAAGCCGAAGCCCCAGGCTGGTCTGTGCCTTCAGGCTAATCAGACCCGAGCGCAGCGGCCGCTTTGCAGGACGCTGAAGATCACTGGAAAGGACCGGAATCAATCCAGTAGCACTCAGACCATACGCCTCGGCAATAGCCAGGGCGAAGTCCCAACGCGAGACTAGATCAGGCCCGGCAATATTGATAATGCCCTGCAAATTTTTATCAATTGCCTTGATGATACCATAGGCAACATCGTCGATCAGGGTCGGATTCCCTACCTCATCCTTCACTACCCGCACCGTATCGCCCGATATCAAAGCATCGACCAGCCATTGCACAAAGGATGGGCGTCCACCGCTCACTTCACCATAGAGCCACATTGTTCTAACAATGAGGTATTCTATCCCAACCTTGATACAGGTATTATCGGCCGCCAGCTTTGTCTTTCCATAATAATTGATAGGATCTGGCGTAGCGATCTCCAGATATGGGCCTTCGGCACCATCGAAGACATAATCGCTCGACACCTGCACCAGCTTCAACCCATATCGTTTGCATTCCGCCGCAAGCATTTCAACCAAGGTCACATTATTTGCCCAAGCATCTGTTCGCAGCGTTTCACAGGAATCCACATTGGTCATTGCAGCAGCATTTACTATAATATCCGGTCGCCATTCCTCCTGCTCCAACAACGTACGCCACCCTGCCCGGCTGCTGCTATCGAACGGATGCTCCAGATGCCCCAACGACACGCTACTTCGTGTCACCCGTACCACAGTCCAGTTAGTTTCCTTCTGAACCAACATATGGAGCTTTTCACCCAAACTTCCTTCAGCTCCAACGATCATCAACTTCATGCTCGACCCTTTCCTTGTATAGACCATAGTATACTTTACTGTTCCACGTGGAACACTTTCTTGATCGGCTGCACACTATCGTATATAGAGTGCCAACACTGATAGATCCGAACGGCTTACTCCTGCTATGCGGCTAGCCTGCCCAAGTGAACGAGGCTGCACTCTTGAAAGCTTCTCACGTGCTTCCGACGAAAGGGATGAGATCCTTGCATAATCGATTGTTCCAGGGATTAGAACATTCTCCGAGGCTGCAAAGCGCGCTACCTCTTCATGTTGCCGTTTAATATAGCCATCATACTTGGCAAGAATATCGATCTGCTCGGCAACATCTTCCCTACGAAGAAGTGGAAGCAGCGTATCATCCTCTGGCAGCATCTGTAGAATATCCGCAACCGTTATCTCGGGCCGTTTTAGGAACTGCCATGCTTTCACCGCTTGCGAGGAATCCACAGGGAGCACCGAACGTAGTTGCAGCAGTTCCACTGCTTCTGCCACCCCCTCCTGTTTCCGTCGTGCTTGTTGATAATAGTGCTCATCCACAAGGCCAAGAGCATAGCCCAAGTGCGTAAGGCGGATATCTGCATTATCCTGACGAAGCAGCAACCGATACTCGGCCCGCGAGGTAAACATCCTATATGGTTCGGATATCGTCAGATTCACCAGATCGTCAAGCAGCACACCAATATATCCTTGTGAGCGATCCAGGGTAAAGGGCGCTTCTCCACGTATCTTCAACGCTGCGTTGATGCCAGCAATCAATCCCTGTGCGGCGGCTTCTTCATAGCCAGAGGTACCGTTTACCTGTCCAGCAAAAAACAGCCCTGCCACCAGCTTGCTTTCCATAGTGACATGAAGTTGGTGGGATGGAAAATAATCATACTCCACCGCATAGCCGTGGCGGAGGATCTGGCAATTGGCAAGCGCGGGAATGCTTCGTAATCCGGCAAGCTGGATATCGGGGGGCAACGATGTGGAGAATCCATTGACATAAACCGAATCGGTATCCAGCCCCTCAGGCTCTAGAAAGATCTGATGGCTCTTCTTATCGGCAAACCGGTAGATCTTATCCTCAATCGAAGGACAGTAACGTGGCCCAACACCTGTAATACGCCCTGTAAACATAGGCGAATCATCGAAGCCGGTTCGCAGGATGTTATGCGTCTCTTCCGTTGTATAGGTTAGATAACACTCAATACGGTTTGCCACCGATTGTGTAGAACGTGAGAATGGCTGTGGAAACTCATCGCCCCCATCTGGTACACACTGCGAAATGTCAATCGAATCGCGATGGATTCGTGGTGGAGTGCCGGTCTTCAGACGTCCAGTAAGAAATCCAACCTGACGAAGCGAGCCACTCAGGTGTTCAGCCGAGACTTCATCCACTCTTCCCCCCTCTGTCAACGTCCGGCCTGTATGCATGCGACTGGAGAGAAAAGTGCCCGAGCAGACAATGACCGAGGAACAATGAATGCTCTGGCCATCTGTAAGCCGTACCCCACCTATGGCTCCATGCTCAAGGTATATATCCTCAACCATTCCCTCAACTACCTGAAGGAAGTCTATCTCCTTTAACCGGCGTTGAGCTAGCTGTGGATACAGATCCTTATCATTCTGCGATCGTGGCGACCACATTGCCGGCCCCTTCGACTTGCCGAGCATCTTGAACTGAATGCCCGAACCATCGGCAAGACGCCCCATCTCCCCCCCAAGAGCATCAATCTCGCATACAAGCTGTCCTTTGGCCATTCCGCCAATAGCAGGATTGCACGAAAGCCGTCCGATAGCATGGCGATCCGCCGTAATTAGGAGTGTGCGACACCCCATACGAGCGGAAGCGGAGGCTGCCTCTATACCAGCATGTCCGCCTCCTATAACAATAACATCATACCTCATCACAAAAGAAGAGAAAGTTTCACGTGGAACATGAAGCTATTTACCGATGCAGAACGACGAGAAGAGCGTGTTAAGTATATCATCATTGATGACATCACCGGTAAGCTCGGAAAGTGGACGGAGCAGCATGCGCAGGTCGGCCGAGAGAAGCTCCGTATCGGACGTTGCACTATAGACGATATGAGAGAGAATTTCCTTCATAGTTTCAAGAAGAAGCGCCTGCCGGTGATTCAGCAATGCTATTGCCTCGGACAAGGCGGCAGTATAGCCGTTCAGAAGATGATCTAAAAGGGCGCGTAAGGAGTCCGGGTCGGTGATTGAGCAGGCAAGGCAGCCATCAAGAGTCTGTGAATACAGATCGGACTTGGTTAAGACTGGTACGACAACCGTTCCGGGAAAGGAACGGCGTAAGGAATCAACCTCGGCCAGTTCCGATACGATGGTCTCATCTCCACCGGCATCTATCAGATAGAGGACATGGTCGGCAGTTGCAGCAAGATCAAGTGCGCGGAGAACGCCTTCGGCTTCGATACTATCCTCTGTGGAACGCAAACCGGCTGTATCAACAAAACGGAACTGCACCCCTCCATAGGATACAGGCTCCTCAAGATAGTCACGTGTTGTCCCCGCGATCGGGCTTACCAAAGCCCGTGCATGGCCAACAAGGGCATTAAACAGGCTTGATTTTCCAGCATTAGGCCGTCCCAGCAGAAGCACACGAGGGCCACGCCGAAGCCGTGTTCCGGTCTGATAGGTTGCCAGCAGGCCATCAACGAACGTCCGAAGCTCATCGAGCAATCCTTCGACATGCTCAATCGTGGCAAACTGATAGCCTTCCTGAACAAAATCCAGCTCAAGCTCAAGCAGCGCAAGCACCTGCACCAGACGATCGCGAAAGGCCTGAAGGCGGCGGCGCAGCTCACCATGAAGCTGACGCTGAGCAATAAACAGCGCCTGCTCCGACTCCGAGGCAAGCACATCGGCAAGCGCTTCAACCTGCGTCAGATCGATTTTTCCGTTCAGAAAAGCCCGTTGTGTAAACTCCCCTGCTGTGGCCATCCGTGCCCCATAACGAACACAGAGATTGATGACATGCTCGGCAATCAGCACGTTCCCATGCAGATGGAACTCGACAACATCATCTCCGGTAAAAGAATGAGGGTGGGCAAATCGCACAACAAGCCCCTGGTCAAGAATATGCCCGTCAAGCATAACCTCCCCGCCAGCCACATACCGGATAGGAATCTCCAGCAATGAAGAATAGCTGAGAGGACGGAAAAACCGATCAGCAATAGTAAAAGCGGCGGCGCCGCTCAACCGTACAATAGCGACCCCAGCCGTACCAAGCGGGGTTGCGCGGGCAACGATCGTATCGTTCGTATTAGACATGGGCTGTACATCGGGATTCGTGATGCGGTATCATCGGTCGGGAACTATATGCCAGGGACAGTTGGTTAAAAGCCATAGCTGCGGCAATAGGCTATCGGCAGCGATGAGAGAAGAAAACCATAGGTGGTTCTTTCCCATTCTTGTTGCGATATTCTTCGGAAACGTGCCCCTCTATGCTGTACAATGATCGGTACTGCTAAACCACATGCTCTCCTGCTCTGTCGTGTGGGTTGCGACCAGATGGCAATGCGGAGAAGAGGAGGCATCGCACTCTCCGAACAGATAAGCAAAATAGTCTGAGAAGCATCGCGATCGAGACAACTGAGAGAGACCGATATGCGTCATCAGTTCTGTAGATTTGCCTTTGTCACCTTGGAAACGCTCGAATCGGCGCACATTACTATTCCGACAGGTCAGTTATGACATATCTGCTTTCGATTGCCGCAGCCCTGCTAACAACCCTCGCGGCCCTGCAAACAACGCCAGAGCCACATCTGAGTATCACAAACTACTATGTCTCGGACACCTCAACGTATGAGAGTTTCCGCCTGAAAGTTCTCAACGAGAGCGATAGCCTTGTTATTATCGAGCAGGTGCATCCAAGCTGTGGCTGCATACTTGCGACCGTACAACGCAATATCGCAACGAAAGAGGAGCCGGGCGATATCTATATCGCAGTAACCTCGGATAGAGTTACTCCACTCCAACCCATTGTCATTGATGTCTTCACGAATCGAAATCGTACAGTGCCATTACGACTTTTCATCAGGAAAGGTCCAGAGCCGACGTCGGAAGAAGGGTAAGGTGCCGTACAGAGCACTGGCTCTCTTCTGTATGCTGCTCGTAGTAACCACCAGGGCATATACGGACCCGTCGTTGGTTGGCAGCCGTGTGCCTGATTTCACTATCGAAGATCAATTCGAGCGTGCTTGGAAGGCCAAGAACTTCAGTGGCACAACAACCATCTTTGTTCTTAGCGACAGAAGCGGGTACCAGTATAGCGACAACTGGACAACTGTGCTTATACCACGCTTCAAAAATGCTCCCGTCCGATTTGTGCCAGTAGCTGATGTCCGGGCGGTGCCCGGCTTCCTGAAAGGATACATTCGCGGGCAGTTCAAGGATAAGTTCACCTATGCGGTGCTTATGGATTGGGAAGGAGTTCTTGTATCGGCCTTCAAGATGACCGAGGGATATCCAAACTTCGTGGTTGTCAACAAAAAGGGGATCATAGAACATGTCACCCATGGTAAGGGAAGCAGCACAGAAATAGAGGCGCTTGCCTTGAAGCTACAGAAGGTTATCGATGCCAACTAGTCAACCTATCCGGCGGATGTTTCTCCTTCTCTGCCTGCTTTGCGGCGGTATGATGATTGACGGCTGCCAGCAAAGCTTTTCCGAAAAAGAACGTGGAGCAATCGCTCAGGCCTATGCCGAAATGATGATCGCCAAAAATATGGCGCAGGGAGATTCAAACACGGTGATACGCTATGTGGATAGCGTACTGCGGCTCCACGGATTTAGAAACGAGCAGGCATTGATGCAGGAGGTGAAAAAGCTAACGGGCAACCCGGATCAGTTCCGCGAGGTTCTGGATAGCACCCAGCGTATTCTGGAACAGGCACAAACCCCGCCTGTGGGCACCATGCTATCACAGTAGCATTGCTTGTGGCGCATCGACATCATGCAAAAAAGGCGATCAGCATAACTGCTGACCGCCTTTTCCGTTTCCAATCCGGTCTTCAAATAACCACCATCCTACTACTTTTCGTCTTCGACGATCGTGTAATCGGCATCTTCGACATTGGTCTTGCCCTGCTGATTACCGGAAGCGCCAGCTCCCTGATCGCCCGCACCCTGCTCCTGAGAAGCTTGGGAATACATCTGCTGCGAAACTTCGCTCCAGATACGATCCACTTCATCCTTGGACGAGCGGATATCGTCAAACGGGCCATTCTTCAGAGCATTCTCCAGCTTTTCGATAGCCGCTTCGATCCTTGCCTTGCCATCGCCCGGGATCTTGTCACCAAGCTCGCTGAGCTGGCGACGTGTGGAGAAGATGGTCTGGTCGGCCTGGTTACGCACCTCGACCTCCTCCTTACGCTTACGGTCGGTAGCGGAATTATCCTGTGCCTCACGCTTCATCCGATCAATATCCTGCTGCGACAGCCCCCCCGATGAGGTAATACGGATCGACTGCTCCTTGTTGGTAGCCTTATCCTTGGCCGAGACATTGAGAATGCCGTTGGCATCAATATCGAATGTTACCTCAACCTGTGGCACACCACGAGGCGCAGGAGGAATACCATCGAGATGGAACTTGCCGAGCGACTTGTTGTCGGCGGCCATCGGACGCTCTCCCTGAAGGATATGGATCTCTACCGAAGGCTGGCTATCGGCTGCTGTGGAGAAGATCTCCGTCTTCTTGGTTGGGATAGTCGTATTCGATGGGATCATCGGCGTAAGCACCCCACCAAGCGTCTCAATGCCAAGCGTCAGCGGAGTAACGTCGAGCAGCAGCACATCCTGGACGTCGCCTTGAAGCACGGCCCCCTGGATAGCGGCGCCAATAGCGACAACCTCATCAGGATTTACCCCCTTATTAGGCTCCTTGCCAAAGAACTCGCGCACAAGCTGCTGGATCTTCGGAATACGAATGGAACCACCAACAAGGATAACTTCATCGATCTGGCTCGGGTTCAAGCCAGCATCCTTAAGGGCCTGGTGGCACGGGTCGAGGGTTCTGCGGAAAAGATTCTCGCAAAGCTGCTCGAACTTGGCACGGGTGATCGTCAGGTTAAGGTGCTTTGGCCCATCCTGGGTTGCTGTGATAAAGGGAAGGTTCACATCTGTCTGCATCATCTGCGACAGCTCCATCTTCGCCTTCTCTGCGGCTTCCTTCAGACGCTGAAGGGCCATAGCATCATTGCGTAGATCAATACCCTCGGCATTCTTGAACTCATCAGCCAGATAATCCACCAAACGCTGATCGAAGTTATCCCCACCAAGGTGCGTATCACCATTGGTGGACTTCACCTCGAAAACACCATCGCCAAGCTCAAGGATCGAGATATCGAATGTGCCGCCGCCAAGATCATAGACGGCAACCTTCTCATTACGTCCCTGCTTATCCAAACCATAGGCTAGAGCGGCCGCAGTAGGCTCGTTGATAATACGGCGCACCTGAAGGCCAGCGATCTCACCAGCGTCCTTTGTGGCCTGGCGCTGGGCATCATTGAAGTAGGCTGGCACAGTGATAACGGCCTCGGTGACCTTCTGCCCCAGATAATCCTCGGCAGTCTGCTTCATCTTCTGTAGAATCATCGCAGAAAGCTCGGGAGGAGAATAGAGACGATCGTCGATCCGTACCCGGACCGATCCTCCTTCGCCCGGCACAACCTCGTAGGGAATCATCCTCTCTTCTTCCTTCACCTCGGCCTCGTTGCGCCCCATAAAACGCTTGATCGAAAAGATCGTGTTTCTGGGGTTGGTAACGGCCTGGCGCTTTGCTGCCTGGCCAACAAGGCGATCGCCCGACTTGGTGAAAGCAACGACGGAAGGGGTAGTACGTGCTCCCTCGCTGTTTGGGATCACTGTTGGTGTGGTTCCCTCCATCACCGCAACCACAGAGTTGGTTGTCCCAAGATCAATACCGATGATCTTGCCCATGATTTCTTCTACTCCTGTCTGGTTAGTATGGTATGTATATGAATCAAGTACGACAAAATATCTGCAAACACCCTCGATACGGCCCTCTTACTCTACCGGTATAGAGAAGCCAAGACCTTTTCCGCCAGCCTGCGGAAGCACTATCTTCAAAATCCCGTCGGTATAGGATGCCGATGAGTTTGCCAAGTCAAGATCCGCCTCCCTTGGCAATTCTACACGACAGGTAAAGGGGCCATAGATCCGGGTTCCATAGAGAAGTTGGCTTCCCTCCTTCCGCAATGGCTTTCTCTCCCCCGTAATCTCGATAGCGCTTCCCGCCATAGTTATCCGAATCTCTTCCTTTTTCATCCCTGGAAGCTCTACTTCCACACAGACGCTATTCTCCTCGATATAGAGGTCATAGGCCTGCTGTGCCTGGTGCTCGCTTCTTGGAGGTCTTGAAGGCCGTGGCGGTGCTGGCGGTTCCATATTCTCAAAGTAATCCTTGAACCGATTTGCCACATCCTGAACTTCCCGCATCCAATCAAAGTCTCTTCGTGCCATAACAGTTCTTTCTCCTTCTATGTTCTTTGTACCTCAAGATCATCTCCAAGGTCCATGCCAGAATAAAAAACGGCTAAACAAGCTTGATTTATAAGGTTCTTTGCAAGCACTACTTGAGAGACTGCCATTATGACATGTGTTCGCAGAGATCAGGAGACATCGGGTCAGGTGGTACTGGCAATCCTGTCAGGCATTCCTTGAAGGATATTTGAATGACAGTGTACGCTCTACTGTTTCACGTTTCTCAGAGATTCGTTTACCTCCTGTTCCTATACTTCTCTCTATACTCTTATAATAATAGTTGATGTTGGTGTATAAGAGTGTGGATTAGTGGATAACGAGGGGGATAGCTCTGAAAATGATGGAAAGCAGCCGGAAAAAAAGGGAATGGAGGGAACAGACGGGTGGGGAGGGAATGTGGACAATCGCACTGTTATCCACAGGGGTGTTGATAGCGTTGATAAGGCCGCCGGTTCTGCTGAGATAAACACAGGCGATCCACTGGCTTTCCCTGTATTTCATCGGGATAAGTGGATAATCGTGTGGAAAAGCACCGTTGAAATTTGCCAAAAAACGGGGATACAAGGTGACCATAATCTGGAAGCCCGTGGAACATAGGTCACTAGAAGCTTTACCGTCCTTATACCACGCTCTCCCCTTCTCTACTCTTATGCACATAAAGGGCCAGAACATGGAAACCTTCGTGGGGTGGCTCTGTGACGGCGTTGGGGCGGTTCTCTGATGGCTCTTATACAGCGTTGGGCGATGACAAATGCTAACATTCCCTCGCTCGTGCGATACTCAGAACGTACCGCGGATGCACGATCAGGGCAAGGGTTTGTCGGCGCCGACGCCGCGTACGCGATCATCACCGTATTTGACACCATAGGAATTTGACATCGGAAGGGCGTTGCTCGGCCTTGGATGGGTCGGATGCGACGCGCGTGGCGTGTGTCATGGTTTGGGATGTGTTGGGGTGAAAAGCCCTGATTCTGGGGCAGGTTTGAGGACTATGGCTCTGATGGGGTGGTACTAATGAGGGACATAGTTGGTATTGTGTAGGTACGGTGGAGGTAGTAACGGGGTGAATATCGCTATGAACCAGCGCCGGATGTTGCCGGATTTGTTTGGAATGCGCTGAATATGAACTGTGAGAGGATGAACTATAAGGTTTGATGGGTATAGAGTGCATGGGTTCGTGGGTGTCGGCGCCGCGTATGAGATCCACCGTATTTGACACCATAGGAATTTGACATCGGAAGGGCCTGGAAAGCTTGGTATGGGCCAGCTCGTGGGCATCTGGTGGTTACTAGAGGTGTGTTGATGGTGGACGTCTGGTGCAGGAAGTGCACAAAAAAAGCTGTACTGAACGGTACGGCCTTGGACAAAGTGTAGGGTTGTTTGTGCCTATGGTGTGACCGTGGGTACGTACTCGTAATATTCGCCGCTTGCTACCTGTCCCCATGCTTTTGTTACCTGCCCGTGCGAGTTGAGTTGGACTTTCGCGAACCATGTTTGTCCGTCGATGGTTCCGGTGAAGTAGTGTGTGTAGGGTTCTAGTAGGTCTTGATTGATTGCTAGAACTCGGCAGTCCCATTTGATTGGTGCGCCGTTGCAGTCAATCCCTCTGATCATTGTGATCTGACCAGTTGGCTCAATTCCGGTGATAGTGTAGGCTCCTTTAAAGCCGTTTGCACAGTCGGTTTTCTCAAAGATAGTTGCTGCAAAGGCTACGGAATAACTGGATATGGCCTGCATGATGATAAGTGCAAGGGCCATCAGATAGGTGTTTCTTTTCATGTGGTGCGATGCGGAAAGGAATATGTGAGTGGTTAGTGAGTTAATTCAGGTTTTCCGAGGGGGTAATTCCTGAGGTAGACTGCCAATACTGGCCGTTTGCGTCGCGACCCCACATATCCGTAATTCTGCCGATAGCATTGATATTGAGTTGAATCCATGCACTATTTGCAAGTTCGGTGTAATGGGTGCTTGGCCGTCCAGGGTCACCAAGGATTCCGACCCGTGGACACTCGTTGACCCAGTGGATGCCGTCGCAGCCAATTCCTTCTGCCCGAGTTGGTTGGCCGTCGTCATTGAAAGTGATAACGACGGTCCAGTTTCCGACGGGATTACCTTTCTCACAATCACCTGAGTAGGATTTAAGAGTGACTGCAAACGAGGTACTCCCGGCGAACAACAGGCAGATAGCCGTCAACGCGAGAATGAGTTTAATTCTCATGATACTTCTCCTACTTCATTTGAAGAAAGGCAGCGACGGGGAATACTGCAAGAATGTACTGACATTTTGTACACGTAAGATACGGAGAGTTGGTTGACAAATGATCGACAGTGTAGGGCTTCCCCCTTCGCTTTCATTGAAGCCCGGCAAGAACGCGTTAAATCCCCATAGGGGGCGAAGCCCCATCAGGGCCAAGTGTCAGTTGTGATGCTCTGGATAGGCATGGCGGTTGATGGGATCGAGATCGAGATTCTGTTGCCGTTATTACTGTGGAAAAGTAGCTCCTGGTTGCTCTGGCTCTCGTTGTACATTGGCCTTGGTTGTGGCTGGTAGTAGTAGTGGTGGATTGGCGGTGTTGGGAAGAAAGGCGACCGTGTGGTCGCCTTCTTAGCTACTTATTGTGGGAAGCTATGTGGATAACATGCGGGATATGTGGTTAACTTTCCAGCCCCTTCCAATTGCGAAGGAGATCCACAAGGAGCCGAACACCTGCTCCTGTTCCACCCTTGTTCAGATAGCCATACCCCTTTGGTATCATTGCAGTACCTGCGATATCGAGATGCGCCCAAGGATAGTTATCCACAAAGTGCTGAAGGAAGAGGGCTGCCGATATCGTACCGGCTGCTCTGCCGCCCGAGTTTTTGATATCAGCGATATCGCTTTTGATCAGTTCTTCATACTCATCCCAGAGCGGAAGTTCCACAACACGATCGTAGCTCCTCTCCCCTGCTTCCCTGATCTTCCTGCTAAGATCCTCATTATTACCAAGAAGGCCTGATGCCACATTGCCGAGGGCAATAACGCAGGCGCCGGTAAGGGTTGCCAGGTCGATAACTGCCTGTGGTTTGTAGCGGCTGGCATAGACAAGGGCATCAGCGAGAACGAGACGTCCCTCAGCATCGGTGTTATCTATTTCGGCGGTTTTGCCGTTCATAAACGAGATAACATCGCCCGGCTTGAAGGCACTTCCCGACGGCATATTCTCGGTGGTTGGGACCAACCCAACAACATTCAAGGGAAGCTTTAGATCAGCAACGGAGCGCATGGTGCCGATAACGGCCGCTGCTCCGCCCATATCCATCTTCATTTCGCTCATACCGGCAGCGGGCTTGATGGAGATGCCGCCGGAATCGAAGGTGATGCCCTTGCCAACGAGAACTACCGGCTGCTCCCCCTTCTTACCACCATTCCATTCCATAATGATAAAAAACGGTGGCTTGACACTTCCCTGGTTAACCGCAAGCAGGCCGCCCATGCCCAGTTTTTCGATCTGTGCCTTGGTCAGCACGGTAACCTTCATGGCCGGTCCGGCAAGCGCCTTGGCCTGTGCAGCCAGGCTTTCCGGGTAGATCTCGTTCGACGGAGCATTGGAGAGGTCGCGGGCCAGGGTAACACCATTGCAAATTGCTTCGCCCGTGGCGACACCTCGTTTTACCTGATCGAGCTGTCCGCCATCATCCACCAGAAGGATGATACGGGCAAGCTTCCTGCCCGGCTTGTTCTCGGTGAAATACTTATCAAAAGAGTAGACTCCAAGGGTGGCACCCTCGACGATCGCCTGTGCTACCTGGGCCGGATCGAGCGAAAGATTCGGGACGACGATTGCCAAGCTTTCGGACTTCAGGCCCGATGCACGTTGCGCGGCCGCAGCCGCTGCACGGCGAACTCGTTCGATCGAAAGCTTTTCCTGCTCACCGAGACCTATCAGGACCAATCGCGGCGATTTCTTTGAGCCTGTATAGACTACAAAGCTCGAATCTTTCGCGCCATTGAAATCTTTGCTATCGAGAGGAGTTGATGCAGTGCTCCAGGTCTCGCGGATCTTCTGAGTCTGTACGCCGAATGCCGCTTCATCCTGCTGGATGAATACTGCGGTTGCATCAGCCGAGTAACCTTCGGCCTTGAATCGTTGAACTGAAATTTTCATCTACCTATGGATTGGTTGAAATTTCAACAGTGACACAACGGAAGGGAAAAGATGGTTCGCCACCTATTCTCCTACAACGACACAGCCTGCTACTCCCATTCAATCGTGGCCGGGGGCTTTGAACTGATGTCGTAGACAACACGGTTGATGCCGCGTACTTCGTTGATGATGCGGTTGGATACTTTGGCGAGCACGTCATAGGGAACACGGGCCCAGTCGGCCGTCATGCCATCGGTGCTGGTAACTGCCCGGACCGCACAGACATTTTCATAGGTTCTCTCGTCCCCCATGACCCCAACCGATGAGATCGGCAGCAGAACCGTGAACGCCTGCCAGATGAGATCGTACTGTCTGGTAGCATGAAGCTCGTCGATAAATATCTGATCTGCCTGGCGGAGAATATCGCAGCGCTCACGCGTTACCTCTCCGAGAACACGTACGGCAAGGCCTGGCCCAGGGAAGGGATGGCGGTCGATAAACTCGGCAGGAAGGCCAAGCTCACGTCCAACCGTGCGTACCTCATCCTTAAAAAGCTCCCGGAACGGCTCGATAAGCTTCATGTTCATCCGTTCGGGAAGCCCGCCCACATTATGGTGCGACTTTATAGTAACCGAGGGGCCTTTGAACGAGACCGACTCGATGACATCAGGATAGAGTGTTCCCTGCGCCAGCCATTTGGCATCGGAAAATTTCTTGGCTTCTGCTTCAAAGACTTCGATAAAGGTGGCGCCGATGATCTTTCGCTTCTGTTCCGGGTCGGTAATCCCTGCCAGGCGCCCAAGGAAAAGTTCGCCCGCATCGACGAAGTCAAGTTGCAGATGGAACTTCTCACGAAACAGTTCCACAACCTGTCTGGACTCGTTCAGGCGCATCAGCCCATTGTCGATATGAATGCATAGCACCTGATCGCCGAGGGCCTCATGAAGCAGGATTGCCAGAACGCTGGAATCAACGCCACCGGAAAGTGCGCAGATGACTTTGCCATCCCCTACCTTTTCGCGGATCTCCTGTTTGGCCGCCTCGATAAAGGCATGGGCGTTCCACCCCCCTGTTGCACCGCAGATCCTGAACACGAAGTTTCTGAGTATATCAATGCCATGGGCAGTATGATGTACTTCGGGATGGAACTGAACGCCATAGAAGTGGCGGTTAAGGTCGGCGACAACGCAGATGGGAGCATTGTCGGTATGGGCGAGTGCCTGAAAACCCTCGGGGGTTTTTGTCAGAGAGTCGCCGTGGCTCATCCAGACGAGAGTTTCCTGGGGGATGCCATCCAGCAATCCATCGCCGGTTGAATCGACAGAGAGCATGGCCGGGCCAAACTCACGTTTTGCCGATGGATCTACCATGCCGCCAAGCTGATATGCCATCAACTGAAGGCCATAGCAGACGCCAAGGACCGGTTTGCCGAGATGGAATAATTCGGGATCGCTGTGCGGAGCTCCTTCCGCATAGACCGAGGCAGGTCCTCCAGAGAGGATAATGCCGATCGGATTCAACTCCCGGATCGTCTCGATCGAGATATTATAGGGATGGATCTCTGCGTAGACGCCGCACTCTCGCACCTTACGCGCGATCAACTGCGTGTACTGGGATCCAAAGTCGAGGATGAGAATGCGCTCGGAGTGAATCACTACTACAGTGGGCTGGTTATATCAATGCCGATTGTTTCACGGGAAACAGGGGCGGCTCATGTTGATTCGGGAAGAATCTGCAAAGATACGCATTGCAATTGGTTTCGGAGCATCTGGGTGTTCAGAGGTGCCACAAGGGGATAGACTTCAGAAGTGCCGAGGGGGTGGAAGGGGTGCGTCTGTATATCCATCAGGCCGAGCCGGGCCGAATGTATCGCACAAGGACAGGATGGACCCCGTGCCTTTGCGTGATCATTGGCTGGTATTGTTCATGGCTATAGTGTGGCTAAAAGAAATGCCGGGCAGAATATCTCTGCCCGGCACCGTTTTTTGAAGACCCTTCTGGAATGATGAGTCCGCAGCGATCAGCGTCTGCCCTGTCCGTTGTCGCGTCCACCGCTATCGCGGTTGCCGCCGTCACGGTTTCCACGGCTATCCCCTCCACGGGGTCCGCGGTCGTAACCGCCGCGTCCGCCACCATCGCGTCCACCGCCATCACGCCTGCCTCGATCGCCACCGCCGCCACCATCGCGACGGCCGGTATCCTCGCGGTACTCCATGCCCTCGGGAACTGGAAGCAGTGCCTTGCGGCTCAGGCGGAACTTGCCATCATCCTGGATTTCCACCAGCTTTACCGCAACACGTTCGCCAACCGAGAGCACATCCTCTACATTCTCAACACGATGATGTTCGAGCTGGGAGATATGGAGAAGGCCGCTCTTCTTCGGGAGGAACTCGACGATGGCGCCGAGACCTTCGCGAATCTGCACAACACGTCCCTCGTAGGTCTTGCCTACTTCCGGCTGTTCGGTAATCCGGCCGATAAGGGCGATAGCCTTCTGTGCGGATTCCCCCGAAACTGCGGCAATGATGATTGTGCCGTCTTCCTCGATGTTGATTTCCGCACCGGACTCAGCAACGATGCTCCTGATGGTCTCGCCACCGGAACCGATCACCGCGCCGATCATCTCAACCGGTATCTTGATGGTGGTTAACCGTGGAGCATAGGGCGAAAGATCCTCTGCGGGAGCCGTGATCGCCTGTGCCATCGTCTCAAGGATATGCAGACGGCCATCGCGTGCCTGCTCCAGAGCTTGGCGTATGATCTCCAGCGAGATACCCTGGATCTTGATATCCATCTGGCATGCGGTGATGCCATCCTGGGTTCCTACCACCTTGAAGTCCATATCGCCGAGATGGTCCTCATCACCAAGGATATCCGAGAGGATCGCAACCCTCTCATCAGACTTGATAAGGCCCATCGCAATGCCGGCGACCGGCTTCTTGATAGGAACGCCACCTGCCATCAGCGATAGTGTGCCCGCACATACCGTTGCCATCGATGAAGAGCCATTGGACTCAAGGATATCGGAGACAATGCGGATGGTGTATGGGAATTCCCCCTCGGCCGGAAGCACCTGCTTCAAGCCACGCTCGGCGAGATTGCCGTGCCCGATCTCGCGACGGGAGGTGGAGCCAAAGCGTCCTGTCTCACCGGTCGAGAAGCTGGGGAAGTTATAATGAAGCATAAAACGCTTGTCATGCTTCGGAAGCAGGCCATCGATAAGCTGGCGGTCAAGCTTTGTGCCAAGCGTCATCGACGTAAGCGACTGTGTTTCTCCACGTGTAAAGAGCGCCGAGCCGTGTGTGCGGGGCAGCACTCCGATTTCACAGGAGATCGGGCGGATCTGGGTCGTGGAGCGGCCATCAAGACGTACTCCATCGGTAAGGATCAGTTCCCGCATGGCATCGGATTCCAGGTCATGCAGCACCGAGCCAACGATCTTGTCGATCTCCAAGGTCGGATGTTCACCGGACGGGAACTTCTCTGCGACCAGGATAGCGATTTCGTCGCGGAGAATCTTATATCGTTCCTTGCGACCTTCCTTTGAGAGCGGCTCGCGTGCATGGGCGGCAAGGCGTTCGCCGGAGTGCTCACGGATGAAGTCGTTCACATCGGAGAATTCCTTCTTCTCCGGCATCGCGATCTCGGGGATCGTGCACTGCGCCATAAGCTGGCGCTGGAGATCGTTGAGCTGGCGGATATGCTGATGTCCGAACTCCATCGCCTGGAGGAACAGATCCTCGCTGATCTCTTTTGATTCTCCCTCAACCATCACAATCGAGGAATCGGTGCCGGAGACGATGATCTCCAGCTCGGAATCCTCAAGCTGCTGAATCGTTGGGTTGATAACAAATTCGCCGTCGATATAACCGACACGAACATTGGAGATCGGTCCATTGAAGGGGAAGCCGGCGAGCATCAGAGCGCAGGATGCGCCCACGGCCGAAAGCACGTCGCCATCGTTCTCCTGATCGAACGAGTAGACTGTGCAGATCACCTGTGTCTCGTAGGTCCATCCCTTGGTGAACATCGGGCGGATAGGGCGATCAATCAGCCGTGCCGAGAGGATCTCCTTCTCGGTCGGCCGTGCCTCGCGCTTGAAGAAGCCGCCCGGGATCTTGCCCACTGCCGCATACTTCTCGCGGTATTCAACCTGAAGCGGGAGAAAGTCAATTCCCTCACGCGGTGTGCTTGATGCCACGGCAACCGCGAGCACCATGGTATCGCCGTAACGGACCATCACGGAGCCGTTGGCAAGCTTTGCAAGGCGACCCGTCTCCAACGAGAACGTTCTGCCGCCAAATTCCATCTGAACTGTTTTCATTCTTTCCTTTCTCATAACCGGCCCGGGGCCAACTCCCCAGGGCGCATCAAGGTGACTGTACGGACTTTGCTGGCCGCACATCCATCGCATCACCACGGGCCATAATGCCCGGCGCGATGGATTACAAAACAAAGGCGCCGTAACTCCATCATGTAGTCACGGCGCCCAGAACGATTACCTGCGAATACGAAGCTCTGCAATAATCGCACGATAGCGATTGATATCCTTCTTCATAAGGTAGTCGAGTAACGACCTGCGCTTGCCAACCATCTGCATAAGACCACGAAGGGAATGCTTATCCTTCTTGTTCTTTTCCAGATGTGGTGAAAGTGCATTGATGTGCGCTGTGAGAATGGCGATCTGGACTTCCGGCTTGCCGGTGTCGTTCCCATGATCGCCGAATTTGCGCACAAGTTCAGCCTTGTGGTCTTTCGTCAATGCCATGAGTATAGCTCATAGAATATGTGAGTTCGTGACGCCATCATTGTGTGACCACAGGTCACGAGCTGTGGTCGGTGACCCCGGTAGATTGGGGTCGGAACGGAGAGCCTGGCTCTCCCCTCCTCTCCCGCTCGTCTGAAAAAGCGGGAGAACTGTTCTTGCCTGTGGGGTGTGCCCAGAGCGAATCGTGGACAAACCCTGCACAGACTACTGTGCCAAGCGGCAGGCAGCACGATCCTGATCGAGCTGCGCGAGGAATTCATCTTTCGAGGCGAACCTTCGTTCTGAGCGAACAAACTTACGGAATTCGATCGTGACAGCACGATCGTAGATATCCCGATCGAAGTCGAAAAGGTTGGCTTCGATCGTTCGTTCCACCCCCTGGGTAAAGGTGGGGCGCACGCCGATATTGGCCATACCGTGGAAATACTCCCGATCCAGCCCCAGTCTGATAGCATACACCCCATTGGCTGGTATCAGCTTTGCGGGGTCAAGCGGACGGATGTTTGCAGTAGGGATGCCAAGGGTTCGTCCACGCTGATCTCCCTTCACCACCATGCCATCAAGCGAATAGGGGCGACCAAGATACTCGGTCGCCTTCCCCAGATCTCCCGCAAGCAATGCCCGTCGGATCTTGGTAGAGCTTATAGTTTCCTCTCCTACGACCAACGGCCCGATCTCCATCACGCCAAACCCGTGTTCGGCTCCGAACTGGCGGAGCGAATCGGCGTTCCCCTCGCGGTTCTGCCCAAATGCGTGGTCATGTCCTACAATGATGTGTGCCGCGCCAACCTGGCGGATAAGCATTTCACAGAATGTCTGCCACGGCGTTGCGGCGAACTGGTGGGTGAATTCCAGGACCGCCATGCTATCCACACCAAGCTTTCCAAGTTCACGCGCCCGTTCCTCGATCGTTGTAAGGATCGGCACCGGATCATCCGTTCTCCGCAGCACTTCCTGGGGATGGGGATGAAAGGTGATAACCAGGCTTCTGCCGCCAAGTTCTCTTGCTTTGGAGGTCAGCGCATCAATAATGATCTGATGGCCGCGATGGACGCCATCGAACGTACCGATGGTGATCGCCGTCCGATCGGCATAGGGGATCTCCTCGAAGGAGCGATACAATGTTATCACAATGCAATCTCCCCTCGTTGTTCACGAAGCTGCTGAAGCTCCTGCATTGTCACTGCATCGGCCACGCTAAAGGAGCCGCTTCTGGTGCGGCGCAATTCTGTGAGATATCCCCCCGTTTCCATCTTTTCTCCCATATCACGGGCAAGCGAGCGGATATAGGTCCCTTTTGAGCATACCACCTTGAACTTCGCATCCGGTAGGTTGACCTCCGTGATGCTAAACTCCATAATGGTGATAAGGCGGGGAGGAACCTCCACCGTTTCGCCTCGGCGGGCAAGTTTATAGAGGCGCTGTCCATCTTTCTTCCGTGCCGAGAACATCGGCGGAATCTGAAGGGACTCCCCGACAAACCCTGTTGCCGACTCGTGAATCATCCGGTCGGTAAGATGAGCGATCGAAAACTGCTCGTTTTCCTCTCCTTCAGCATCATCGGTTGTTGTTGTAGCTCCGAAACGGATTGTGCCAGTATACTCCTTCTCCCCTGCCTGGATCGTATCGGCAAGTTTGGTTGCCTTGCCCAGGCAAAGGATAAGCAGCCCGGTTGCCAGAGGATCGAGCGTGCCGGTATGCCCCACTTTTTTTACGCGGAGCATGCCCCTGATTTTTGCCACAACATCGAACGATGTCCAGCCGGATGGTTTATCCACCAGCAGAAGCGCTCCACGCTCGGCGATCACTTCGGGAGAAATTTCTCCAAGATTCAACCGGGAGAAGACGGCAACATCACTCAGGGGAACCATCGTTCTCCCCTGAGCTGGCATCGTCGTCATCGTCCCTTCTCAGGCCTCGCGCTCTATCATCCTCGCGAACATCGTGCAGGAGCTGATCGATTCGTTCGACCGCATCGAAGGTATCATCACGATAAAATCGGAGTTCAGGAATGAACTTCATGCTGACATTCGAGGCAAGTTCCTTGCGGATCTCGGGTGCATGAAGGTTAAGGCGCTTAATCAGGATGTCGGGATCGGTTGTGCTTCGGTAGAGGCTGATATACACTTTCGCAATGCGCAGATCCGGGGACATCTTCACGGACACCACAGTGACCATGCCGTCAAGATATTCCGGCATTTGCCTCTGCAACTGCGAGCCTAGCGCTTCCCGCAGCATCGATCCCACGCGTTCAGTACGTACGGACACAGGCGTCGATTGAATTATGTGAAAGGAATATTGAGTATGAAGTGCCCAGAGCACAAATGCCAGACCAGGCCCGGTAAGGGGCCTGGTCTGGCATGATAGCGTATCGGTTAGTGGCCTGCGGAAGCGGGCTCAAGCTTGCGCTTCACCTCTACCATCTTGAATGCCTCGATGATATCTCCCACCTTGATATCGTTCATATTCTCGATGGTGATGCCGCACTCGAAGCCTTGTTCAACTTCGCGCACATCCTCCTTCATACGGCGAATGGAGGAAAGGCCGCCGGTATAGATCTCCAGACCATCGCGCAGCAGGCGGATCTTGTCGTTTCGATTGATCTTGCCATCCTGCACATAGCAGCCAGCCACAACGCCAACCCTGGAAATCTTGAAAACTTCCCGGATTTCGACCGTCCCTGTGATGATCTCCTTCTGTTCCGGCTTCAGCATGCCTTCCAGTGCCAGACGGATCTCGTTGACGGTGTCGTAGATGATCTGATAGGTGCGGATATCCACTCCCTCGCGTTCGGCCAGCTTGCGGGCCTTCAGGTTCGGGCGAACATGGAAGCCGACGATGATCGCATTGGATGCTGCTGCCAGAAGAACATCCGACTCGGAGATTTCGCCCACCGACTTCATAATAACCGACACCTGTACTTCCGGCGTCGAGAGTCGGAGGAGCGAATCGGCCAGGGCTTCCACCGAGCCGTCCACGTCGCCCTTGATGATAAGGGGCAGATGTTGAACGCCACCACGGGCGATCTGCTCCGATATTTCGTCGAGCGTGATATGGCGAACCTGCTTGAAATCCTGTTCGCGGCGGAGCTGCTGGCGGCGTGTGGAGATCTCGCGCACATCGCGCTCGTTCTCCAGCACCACAAGCTGATCGCCTGCGGTCGGGGTGCCGGCAAAACCAAGCACCTGGGCGGGATCGGAAGGGCCGGCCTTCTGAATACGGTTGCCACGCTCATCGAGCAGTGCGCGCACACGTCCGGCGTACTGGCCGGAGATAAAGTTGTCTCCAACCTTCAGTGTTCCCTTCTGAACGAGCACTGTGGCGATAACGCCCTTGCCGCGGTCAATCTCTGCCTCGATCACCACACCGCGAGCATCGCGTTCGGGATTGGCACGAAGCTCCAGAAGCTCCGCTTCCAGAAGAATGGTCTCAAGCAGCTTATCGACGCCGATTCCCTTTTTCGCAGAGATTTCGACGCATTGATACTTACCTCCCCACTGCTCTACAAGCACGCCACGATCGGCGAGCTGCTGCCGGATCTTCTCCGGATTTGCCTCCGGCTTATCCACCTTGTTGATGGCGATAACCATGGGGACCGCAGCAGCCTGAGCATGCGAGATCGCCTCCAGGGTCTGGGGCATCACCGCATCATCCGCTGCAACGATCAGGACCACTATATCGGTAACCTGGGCACCTCGGGCACGCATGGCGGTAAACGCCTCGTGGCCAGGAGTATCAAGGAACGTGATCCTCCGGCCATCTCCAACCTTCACCGAGTATGCACCGATATGCTGGGTGATGCCTCCTGACTCGCCAGCGACCACATTTGCGCGACGGACATAATCAAGCAATGATGTCTTGCCGTGATCGACATGTCCCATGATCGTAACGATCGGCGCACGTGGCTGAAGTGTCTCCACCAGATCGTCGGGATCGGCAAGAAGCTCCTCGGCGTATTCCTGCTGGAAATCGACGCTGAAGCCAAATTCATCCGCCACAAGCTGAATGGTATCCTTATCCAGACGTTGGTTGATAGAGACCATCAACCCAAGGCCGATACACTTGCTGATAACCTGGCCAACGTCCACGTTCATCAGGTTTGCCATTTCGGCCACCGTCACAAACTCGGTCAGGTTCAGAACCGATGCTGCTGCATTCTGCTCATCAAGGCGCCTCTGCTCCCTCTCCTCGCGCATCTCGCGGCGGTTACGGCTACGTTTCTGGCGCGATGAGCCGGAACCATCCTCCATCCGTGACATAGTCTGGCGGATGGCGCGCGACACGTCGTCCTGATTCACCGTCAGCTTTGTGCCTCTGGGGCGGAGCTTTTTCTTGTTTTTGTCGGCAGCACTGGCGGCGCCGGTCGTTGTTGACGTGGTGCCTGTCCCGGTCCCGGTTGGGGTAGTTCCCGCAGGGCGGGCCGGGGTAGCTGCCGGAGTGCCGCCACCGGTGGTAGGACGATTGCGCGATTCGGCGCTGATATCTACCGATTTAACACCTTCGCGGATACGCTTCCGTTTGCCCCGTTCCTTCTTATCTCCCTTCTTCTCGGCATTGCGTTTTTCAACGTCGATCTTGCCAAGAACTGTAAGACCCTGAAGTTTTGGTGGGCTTGTCATAAACTTTATGCCGGGTGTCCCCTCATCTGTCGCTGCTTTCGGCTCTTCTACAACAGGTTCTGGCTCCACCACAGGGGGTGGTTCAGGGACCGGCTCAGGTTCCGGCTCAGGCTCAGGTTCCGGCTCGGATAGCTGACGACCCTGCAAGGCGATCGCCCTAAGCTCCTCACGTCGGGAACGGCGCGCTACCTCAAGCTGCTCGGCACGTTCCTGCTGGCTGATCATACGCTCAGGCTCCGGCTCCAGTTCAGGCTCCGGTTCGGCCGCGGGCACGACGGCAATAGGAGCCGGTTCCGCCTCCACGCTTGGGGGCGCAACAGGTGGCGGTTCCTGTTCAATAACAGGTGGTGGAGGAGCCTCATGCTTTACCACTGGGGGAGCTTGAACCGGCGCGGGTTCCGGTTCCGGCATCACTTCCGGTTCCGGCTCGGCCACAACCGGCTGTTCAACAGAAGGGGCAGGCTCAACAGGAGCGATCGGCTCGACCTGAGGTGGTGCCTCTGGAGCGATCGGCTCTGGAGATGCTGCTTCGGTAACTGCCTGGATATCGGTTTCCCCGGTCTCGGATGTTTCGTTATCGGTCTTCTTCGGCCGAACCTGGGCATCCTCCTTATGGCGGACCCGTTTTTCATGATAGGCATCGACCTTCTTCCGCTGCTTTTCTATCTGGCGGTGCTCCCTTTCGAATTTATCCATAACAAGGTCATACATCTCTTGTGTAAGCGCGCTAGTCGGCTTAACAGAGATCTCATGCCCCTTGCCTTGGAGAAACTCGACAATGGTTTCCTTACCAATATTTAGTTCAGCAGCGACCTTGAACAGTCTATAGGTCGTACCCTTCGCGCTTGTTGTCGCGGCCATTCAGACTCCAGTAAATAGATACTCTTCTCAGTGCCTCTCTCACCTCAGACAAAACTAACGCATCGGGACCGTAATACAGTCGAGATCAATTCCATCAATGAGGCGAATCAACAGTGGAATAGCGTCGTCGGTGTCTCAGTACCGGGAGATCGCTCGTCCGGACTCCCCAAGTAACCATACGACGTTCCAATTGCCCTATTCGTGGAGCCCGGAACTCTTATTCCGGGCTGTTCACAAAATCACACCCGTACGGGAAACAACAAGTGCTCCCCCAAAGATTTCAGGGGAGCCTCGTCGCTCTAAAGGTAATTCTTGCTGATTGCTGCGCTGAAAAAAGTGTAGGATCAGCTCTGTCCCAGGGCGGGGGCAGGCGGAGCCGGGCTTGCATTGCGGGATTTCTGTGCGTCCTGATACATGGAGCGCAGCTCTTCCTCATCAAACTCGGCACTTATTACCTGGCGAAGCTCCTCGATCTTCTCTGCTGTCATACCCTCGATTCCCAGCAGAGCCTCGTCTGTAAGAACGAGGAATTCCTTGGCTGTATCGATACCCGAGGACACCAGACGCTCGAATATCTCATCTCCGATCTCATCTCTGAATTCGGCAAGCTCGATATCCTCGCCCCCTTCCTTCACCAGATCAATCGTATACCCCGTCAGCTTCATAGCCAGACGGACATTCTGTCCGTTCTTTCCAATCGCCAGCGATACCTGATCGTCGCCAACCAGCACCGTAGCAGTGCGGGTTTCATCATCGATCATAATATCCTTCACCTTGGCCGGTGAGAGTGCACTGGCAACATACTTCTTAGGATCGGGAGAATAGTATACCACATCGATATGTTCGTTCGAGAGTTCGCGAACGATCGAATGGACTCGTACCCCCTTCATTCCGATACACGCGCCGGCGGGATCGACGCGTTCATCATGCGACCATACGGCCACCTTTGCGCGCTCGCCCGGCTCGCGGGCAATGCCCTTGATCTCGATGATGCCATCGTAGATCTCCGGGATCTCGATCTCGAACAAACGCTGTAAAAAGGTTGCGTCGCTTCGCGAGATGATGATCTCCGGCTGCGATGCCGTCCCTTCTTCGGCACGTACCTCCTTCAGAAGCGCCTTCAGGGTCTCCCCCTTCTTGTAACGCTCCCTCCAGATCTGCTCGCCACGGGGCATGCGCAGCTCCACCTTGTTGTGCATCACATACACATCGTTGCGCCGTACCTGATAGACCTCGCCGACGATGATCTCGCTTACTTTCTGCGAGTATTCCGCCACGATATTGTCTTTTTCCACTTCGCGGACGCGTTGGCTCAGGGTCTGGGCAGCCATCGAGACCATTCGGCGACCGAAGTTGTCCGAAAGATTCTCAAGGTTCAGCTCCGTTAGAGCCTCGTCGCCAAGCTCGTACTCTTCGGCACTCTCGGCGTTGGCTTCCTCAAAAGATATCTGGGTGTTGGGATCTTCGACAAGTTCCACGACCTCACGAAGAAGGTAGATTTCTATATCTCCCTTATCCATGTTGACGATGATGTCGAAGTTTGCCTCCTGACCATACTTCTTCCGCACCATCTGCGAGAGTGTATCCTCGATGATACCCTGCAGGAGGTCACGATCTATGTTCTTCTGGCGCGCCATCTCAGCAAATGCATCAATGATGAGTTGCTTGTTGACGCTGGACTTAGCGGACTTTCGTTTCGCCATAATGGTTTGGAGAATGGAGAACGTTGAAATCGAACAACAACGAGTCGGAGCAGAAAGGCTGAAGCTGCCAGAGCGGAGACCGTTAGAATTGTGGCTCGACGATGGCGCGTTTCACCCGATCAAGAGAGATAGTGAAGGCCTCGGCGGCAGCTTTTGGCTTGCCAGCCTTCGGTTCAACGAGAAGCGAGTTATCGCTTACCTCTACCAGGCGAACCAGCTCTGTTCTGCTGATTCCCTCGTCGTTATCGAATGTCACCTTCAGAAATCGCCCAACGTTTTTACGATACTGCCAGAGATGTTCCAGGGGACGGTCAAGGCCGCCCGATGATACCTCCAGCTTGTAGCGTCCGGGGAGCGACTCATCTGCCTCGTCGAGAAGTTCGCTTGTCCAGCGGCTCAACTCGGTAAGATCGTCCAGCTTGACGCCAGCTTCGGAGTCGATGACTATTTCCAGGATGGAAGAGCCTCGCTCGCCTCGGCGTTTCAGATCCAGCAATACCAGACCACGACGAGTGATCTCGTCGCGCAGGCGCGCCTCTATATGCTCCGGAAGAAAACTCATTGTTACGTGCGAAACGGGGATGAAGCTGGAAATTGATGTCCTTTTCAGGATGAAACCGGCTTCATGCGCTCCTAAGAAGGTCTCTGCCTGCCATGGATCGCTACCCGTGTCCCCCCCTATCACTCTATGCTAAAAAAAAGTGGGCACGCGTTTCCGCCTGACCCACTGAAAGCAGTGCAGTAAAAATACGGAGGCTGAATCGCGGATGCAATCGAATAATGACAGAAGGGATGTATAATCGCACGAACCGCATACTAGACGAGCTTCTCGGCACAATCTTGTTTGATTTATCTGCGAGTAACGGGCATGTTGCTTGTTGGTGATTTTGTGTCTTTGCGTTAGATCGCTATCGAATTGAATCTCAATCAGAGATTGTATCACCCATATACATGGTAAGGATCACTATGATACAGAGGTTATGTACGCTTCTACTGGCAACGTTTCTGTCGTTCTCGGCAGAGGCGCTTGCGCAAGGGGGGCGGATACACACGTTTCCCTACGCCCAGGACTTTGCCTGGGTGCTTGGCACAACAACGCTTTTTCCAACGAGCAGTGGTAGCGGTGGCGAGTTCACCGTGGATGCAAACACCGATGCGATGTGGCTTGCCGGGGCCAATATCACCGATCAGGGGCTGAATCCCAATGGTGGTGCCGGTGCTGCCATCCGGCTTCAGACGACTGCTGCCAGTCCGGTGGCCGGTTTTATCTGGTATGGCGATTTCAATTGTTATACCGCCGATAGCCTGGTGATCGAATGGGCGAAGGTGCAGCATGGCGTCCCGGGAGTGCCGATCAATGAGCTTCGTATCGCTACCAATGGCGGTAGCGGGTCGGTGTTCACCGATCTCCCGCTTGCCAACATCGTTGGGGGCGCATGGGCAAGCTTCGACAATTCCGCAACCGCTCAGTCCGGTTCTTTACGTGTAAAACTTCCGGCCTCGCTCGCCGGTGCCGCCGATGCCCGTATTCGTATCTATACGATGAGCATCAGCGGTGTGGGTGAACAGCCCCGGGTTGTGGTGGATGACCTTTCGATCACCGGCAGCCCTGTTGCTCCTCCGGGTGTGGGCATCGACTCGGTTGTCAGCATGCGCACCAGCAATCTGACCGTCTATGTCAATCCTGGTGTTGTTGCCGACTCCATTCTGGTGATCCGCCGCGCTGGGGCTGCGCCGATCGCCACTCCAGTGGATGGTAGCCGGTACACGGCCGGGCAGGGGTTGAACTCAACTGATACGGTTGTCTACTTCGGCCCATCGGCAAACCGGGCCGTCGCGATGAATAACCTTCAGACGAGCACGGTGTATCACGTTGCCGCGTATGGCTATCGTTCTTGCAACGGGCGCTATTCAACGGTTGGGGCCGCTGCCAGTGCGGTCACGCTGAGCTGCGGTGGGGCACCGGCTACAATCGCGGCGTTGACCACCCTTGCCAGAGCGCAGGATTCATTGACCTTTGCGTATTCCGTGGGCACTCGTACCGATTCTATTCTGGTGATCCGCCGTCTAAACGGCACGCCGACAGCCGTTCCGGCCAATGGGGTGCGCTACTTTGTCGGGCAGGGACTGAATTTCGGTGATACTGTTGTGTACTTCGGGCCGGTAAGCTCTTCGTTCGTCTCACGCGAGCTTGTGAAGGATACCAGCTACAGCTTCACCTTCTATGGGTTCCAGAGTTGCAATGCCGCTTATTCGGCAACCCGCGCCCTGGTCTCGGCCCGCACCTATTGTACTACGGTAGTGGGTAACGTTGCTGAACTGAGCGTACGATATGCTACCGCCACGAACATCGGCCTGTCGATCAGTCCTGCAAGCAATGCAGATACGTATATCGTCTTCCGCCACGGGCCGGATACCGCACGTCCACGTCCGGTTAGTGGAGTGCCATACTCTGTGGGCATGGTGGTTGGTGATGATACGGTCAAGTTCGTTGGCAGCAATCGTCAGCCGATCCTTACTGGGCTAACCCCCTCCACCGCTTATCGGTTCACAGCATTCGGCTTCCGGGATTGCAATTTCGCCTACTCCGAGTTGGGGGATACTGCCAATGCCGTTACGCTGGCCACCTGTGCCGGTGCCGTCCCTGGCATGGTTGATTCGATTCGTGTTATGAAGAATGTATCCGATACGCTGGCGCTCCGGTGGCGTCCTGTCGCCAATGCAACAGGGTATCTCATCGTAGCCCGTATTGACTCCACTCCCACCTCTTCGCCGTTGAGCAACACCTTCTATGGGGTGAATGATACGGTCGGTGGCAAAGTGGTAGTGCTGGCAAGGACAACCGACACGACGGTAACGCTGATCGGACGCCCGCAGAACACGGCATACTTCATTCGTGTTTTTGCCTATCGTGCCTGCGATCTTGCCTACAGTCCGGCAAGCCGCGTGCTGCCGGTGGCAACACGCGGCACCGCCAACTCGCAGCGTTTTGCTCTTACCGCAGGCAGCATGGATACGATCCGTTTTGCCGGAGCTGAGGTAAAGTTCAACGAGCCGATCCATGTGGATGGAAGCCTGGTGATTACGCGCCAGAGTGGGCCAATGGGATTGGAGGGAATCCCGATGTTCAGAACCGGACGGTTGCCGATCAACGTTCTTTCCTATGATCGTTGGTGGAGCTTTGGCTGGGCGCATATCGGTGAAGACGTCAACTTCGACCTGAAGTTCGATATCACCGGTCTGCCCGGGGTACAGGATACAAACGATCTGGAGGTTGTCTTCCGTACGGCTCCCACATTCCCCTGGGAGGACTTCATCACAACCGGATATCAGATGGATTCCACGGCTCGTTATCTGCTGGCCGAGAACCGGCGGTTCTTCAGCAGCGACTATGCTATCGGTGCCAACAGCACCCTGAACACCTTGCCGGTGAACCTCCTTTCGTTCGAGGGCTTCTCCCGTGAAGGACGCAATCTTCTCCGCTGGCGTACTGCCGAGGAGAAGGATAATGCCGGATTCCGGTTGTATCGTGCCACGTCAGGTGTTGATGAGAAGTTCAGTCTTGTTGCTGATTATCTCTCCGACGGGCGTCTGCGTGGGGCCGGAAACACCAGCCAGGCGCGGAGCTACGATTACACCGATCAGAGTGACGATCTCCGTATGGGAGCAATGTATATCTACAAGCTTGAGGAAGTTTCGCTCGATGGCTCCTCCAACGAGATCGGCCGTCTGGTGCTGACGATGGATGCGGTTTCAAGGCTTGGGTCCGCCTTCCGTATTGTCCCAAACCCGATCGCCGCTTCAGGGGCGGCTACGGTGAGCTATCGCCTGAACGATAATGCGCCGGTGAGCATTACGCTGGTCAATGCTATTGGCGAGACGGTGCGTGTGCTGGTGAATGAACCAGATGCGCAGGCCGGTTCCCATAGCATAACGATGAACGTTGCCGATCTTCCTGCCGGCACGTATTTCTGCCGCGTTATCGCAGGTGGGGTCAGCTCAGCCTATCCAGTGACGGTGATTCGGTAAACCGGATCTTGGTTAATGCTAAGCGCCCGTACGGAGGTATCCTACGGGCGCTTGTTTTTTGCTAGACGTTGTCCCGGTGCCACCACCATTTGTTTGTAATATAATTTCAGACGCTTATCTGTATTAGGTGAAGCATAACGTATACTGCTCGCCGGACTCCATACAGGTTTTCGGAGGCTCTAAAAAATCATGATATGCTATCTGGTGCAGAGAGCATACAGGAATGTTGCACGTAGAATAATGCTGTTGATTGTACATGGCTCTTATACGCCTCGGTTATTCCTGTCGTACAGGGGGGGAGATGTTTCTCTCATCGAGTTTGTAAAACCTGGTGCCGAAATCACCTGAAGTATACCACAAGAATAATTCGGATAGTCGGGATATCTGGAATTGCCGTGATAATGTATGGGAGCGCCAGGTAAATAACTGGCCATGTGCACAATTGCGAGTTGAGGCGGGTTGCAGGGCCGATCCCGAGAACCGAGCCTCTGCGTACTGCTGGCAGATACGCCGATATTATGTGAGCATCGTTCGTTTCAAGGAGATGCGGCTAGCGCCATGGGAAAGCACCGCATATACGATGATATTTGTAGAGGAGGGGCTTATGATGTCCCGGTTATACCTCTGGGTTCTGGCAATGTCTACCGTGTCTCTGGCTGGCCTTTCCTGCCAACCAGGAGCTTACGCATCGCTCTATTTGTATGTCATCTCTGAGGTTCGTAGGCCGTATGGTGGTCGGCAAGAGTGGTCCGGCGAACGGCGCTCTTGTGCAAGCTGGAGCAGGGCCAGACTTGGACACTGTTGGCGATCACGGCACGTCCTAGATGCTGCAATATCTCCGAAACCGATCAATCGTGAGAAGGCGTTGTCCCTCTGCTTTTTCAGGAAAAACGGTTGGGTTCGTGTTGTGCTGGGCGATATAAGCGGGCGTCAGGCGCGCGAGCTTGTCCGGGTAGATCATGAAGGGGCGGTCGGCCGGAGCCTGCCTCTGGGTATGATGGGCGTGTCCGCCGGACTGTACATTGTACGGACAGAGACAATCGATGGCTCGGTGGTACGGAAAGAGGTCGCTGTTCGCTGATCAACATCTGGAACCGACTATTGAGTGCTTGTGTGGTAATGCCATACAGGCACTTGTTTTTTGTCTGCATGCAGGCTGGGGATATTCCTCGCAATATCCATGCATGTCTGTAGGTATTTTCACTTTATTCATGCAACTGGAAACAAACCACACCACTACCAGGTCTATACAAGAGAACAGGGTAATACTATCGTTCCAGTAGCATAGCGTCTTTTCACTGTATCCAGTGCGGTCTATGAACGCTTAACCTGATCCGGTTAACGGCTGGTTGCTTGTGGGGTGTTTCTGTCGTTGCCCGGCCTTGGGCCGGATCACCTATACAGGGAAGTGTCAATACTACACAGGCGGTGTGTTGCTGCCATAGGTTGATATGCCTATATACTAACGCTCTTATGTGGAGGACTCCTTATGATACCAAGATGGCGTTACGCTCTTGCATTTCTTGTTATGGTGCTTGGGAGCATGGGGGGAAATGCCCAGACATCACATTATGGAACAGATATTCCGTTGATGTCGCTGGGTGCCGGCAATGCCGGCCGTGATTTCTGGCTGGCCTTCCCTGCCAACTGGGATATACCAGGTTCCGCTCATTATTATATTCGGTTGTACATTACCTCCGATGTCCGTACCCAGGTAAGAATCTGGGCTGGAGCAAGCATCAAGAAGGTGATCTACACCATACCCGATAAGATTGTGATGGTGGATCTGACGCCGCAGGATGCGCAGATGTTTGTGCGCGATGACCTGCCACCGGTGCCGCCGGATCAGATCTACCGTAGGAAGGCTGTGCACGTGCAGTCCGAGGCGCCTATCATCCTCTATGGTATGAACCGTACATCGTATTCATCCGAAGGCCTGCTGGCATTGCCGACCAATGCGCTCGGCCGCGAGTATATCATCGCCTCCTATGCCATGATGAGCGGTGCCGCTCAGGAGTTTCCCTCACAGTACATGGTCATCGCACCGTACAACGGCACGGTGGTCTCGATCTATCATCCGCATCGCACACCGAACCATGCAGCCGGTGAGAGCTTTACGGTGGAGCTGGATAGCGGCGACGTCTGGTCTGCGATGACGGTTGGTGCCGGCGGCGATATGTCAGGTGCGATCATCCAGTCGAACAAGCCGATAGTGGTCACTGCGGGTCAGCAGTGTGCCTACATCCCGAGCCTGTCGGGCCTGTGCTGCTGCGAGCACCTCAGCGAGACCATGCTCCCGACGTCGGCATGGGGGAAGACCTATCATGCAGTGCCCTTCCAGACCCGTCTGAAAGGAGATTTCTTTCGCATCTTCGCTAAGGAGCCAAACACCAAGCTGAGCATCAACGGTGTGCCATACAGCACACTGAGCACGGTTGGTGGCGAGGAGGGCTTTGGCTGGCTTGAGTATCGTGCTCTCGGCAAGGATGTGGTGGAGTTCTCGGCAGACAAGCCGATCTATGTTGCACAGTACAATCCATCGCAGTACTACGACAACGTGCCGAGCGATCCGTTCTTCCTTGTGCTTACACCGGTAGAGCAGTATCAGAAGATCGTAACCTTCTCGACGCCAGGGGAAGATTTCCCGAAGAACTTCCTGAACCTGGTCTGCGACGAGGAAGGCTATTACGATGTCGAGATCACCGTTGCCGGTGAGAACCAGTGGGAGCCTGTCTGGAAGATGGGCGGCGTCGGTGTGCCGAAGAAGTTCCCCTCCAAGATCAATGGCAAGGACTATCTCGGCGTGACGGCCGAGATAAAGCCAGGTGTCTATCAGATGCGTGGACCAAGCCCCTTCGGCGGCTATCTCTATGGGTTCTCGTCGTACGACTCGTATGGCTATCCCTTGTCGGTCTCGACAAGCGATCTAAGCAGGACGGACAGAGAGTCCCCTGTTCTCAGCAAGACACAGGATGGTAATGGTACCGTACAGGCAAGCGTCAGCGACAAGCCGGAGGATGCGGCGATCCGCACGAATCTGGCAACAATCGAGCTTGATATGTCGGCTAGCTACAACTATCGCTTATCGGTTACGCCCTTCGAGCCGGGCATAAGCCAGACGACAAGCTATACGTTGACGGTTGTCGACCTGAGCAAAGCGGCCCATGCGGTGGTTATCATCAGTGATATGGCGGGCAATACAACGAAGGACATGGCCGAGTATAACCCCTGGTCCGTGACGGCACGTACCTCGCCCGTGCACTTCGGTAAGGTCCGAGAAGCTGCCAAGGCACAGATGGCCGTGCGTCTGATAAATTATGGAGATGCTTCTGTCAGCTTGGATGAAGTGGTACTGAAGAGCGGCGGGGAGGGTTTTGAGATCATAAGCCCGAAGGGAGCGGTTGAGCTTGGGGGCAAAGATAGCCTTGATGTGGTTGTGGAGTTCACCGCATCGTTGCGTGGTAGAACCCAGGGGCTGGTTGTATATGAGGATTCGGTTGGTGTACGCGATACAAGCGGTTTGCGCTACCTGGTGCTGGTAACCGCTCAGGTTGTCAAGCCGATGATCGAGGTGACCGACCACGATTACGGCTTAGTTCCGGTGAAGACGGACTTTGCTTCCTGGGAGATGGAGGTACGGAACATTTCAAAGATCGAGGGGAGCACACTAATGCTGTACGGCATGAGCGGCCCGACCAATCCCGGCCTTGTGGTGTTCGATGTGAAGGGCGGTTTAGCATTGCAGTTTCCGCTTACACTGGAGCCAAATCAGGCCCGTACGCTTTTGATCACCGCAAGGCCTGATGCACCGGTCACCTATCACGACACGATCTTCTTCTCCAGCGATGCCATGGACATCCGCAGCGCCGACGACACGCTCAGTTGGCTGAAGGTGACAGGAGTAACACCATCCTCTGTGGATCGCAATGGCGAAGCCGCTGTCGTTCAGGGGGGGGATGTTCTACCCAACCCGATTGATCGTGATGAGGCTGTGCTGTGGTATTCGCTCAGCAAAAAGAGCATGGTACGGGTGGTCCTTGTTGATGCAGCCGGTAGGGAGATCCGCGTGCTTGCGCCGGCTCAGCCGGAGGAAGCCGGTGCTCGCAGCCTGCGGTTGGATCTATCCGGGGTGGCCGCAGGATCGTATCTGGTGCGAATCGAATCGGATGGTGCGTCGGTGATACGCAGGATCGTTGTTGTTCGATAAGCTCTCGACGTTTGTCTGTTGAATATTCCGGCCGATGTGCATAGGGGGCTACATCGGCCGGAATTATTATGGGCTTCGGTCTGCCCGATAAGGGGTGTTGAACTGGCCGGTCTCCCCTATTCTATAACATTTGGTCCGTCCTCTGATGTCACCGCCAGCTCTGCCTCCTCTGCTCTATCGCTCCCCTCTTGCCGGTCGGTCGGTGAACCCATACGGTCTCTTGGCGGGGCTATATAGTGTCGTAAGCCTTTTGACCATAGGGGGATACGGGTGGGACGTGGCGACGTCGCCGAGCATAATAAAGCTCTAAAATCAAGTATGCTATCCTAATACATAGGAGGTGTATGTTTCTCAGTGATCCCGTACTATGACTGGAATTGGGCTACAGGTGTATCTTATTAATCTGTATAGGAGTAGGATTATGATAACAATGCGGCGATCTGCTCTTGCATTGCTTTGTATAATACTGAGTGGCATGGCGGTCCATGCCCAGGCTACGAGATTCGGAGGCGATAATCCAGTCATGCCTTTAGGCTCTGGCAATGCCGGTCGTGATTTCTGGCTGGCATTTCCTCATAACTGGGATCTTCCAGGCTCTACTTTTTATATGGTTCATTTGTACATTACCTCCGATGTCCGTACCCAGGTAAGAATCTGGGCGGGGGCGGAGCTTAAGAAGGTGATCTACACCATACCCGATAAGATTGTGACGGTGGAGCTGACGCCGCAGGAGGCGCAGATGTTTGTGCGCAACGATGCGCCGCAGGTGCCGCCGGATCGGGCGTACCGCAAGAAGGCTGTGCACGTGCAGTCCGATGCGCCTATCATCGTCTACGGCATGAACCATACTACCTATACCTCCGAAGGCCTGCTGGCATTGCCGACCAATGTGCTCGGTCGCGAATATATCATCGCCTCCTATGGCGCTGTTATCGGCGTCAGCCAGGAGCTTCCATCGCAGTATATGGTCATCGCGCCGTACAACGGCACGGTGGTCTCGATCTATCATCCACACCGCACGCCGAACCATGCAGCCGGTGAGAGCTTTACGGTGGAGCTGGATAGCGGCGACGTCTGGTCTGCGATGACGGTCGGCTATGCTGGTGATATGTCAGGTGCGATCATCCGATCGAACAAGCCGATAGCGGTAATTGCAGGTCAGCAGTGTGCCTACATTCCGAACCTGCTGAACTTCTGTTGCTGCGATCATATCGTGGAGACCATGCTCCCGACGTCGGCATGGGGGAAGACCTATCATGCAGTGCCGTTTGAAACTCGTCAGAAGGGGAGTTTCTTCCGCATCTTCGCCAAGGAGCCAAACACCAAGCTGAGCATCAACGGTGTGCCATACAGCACACTGAGCACGGTTGGTGGCGAGGAGGGCTTTGGCTGGCTTGAGTATCGTGCTCTCGGCAAGGATGTGGTGGAGTTCTCGGCAGACAAGCCGATCTATGTTGCCCAGTACAATCCATCGCAGTATTACGACAACGTGCCGAGCGATCCGTTCTACCTGATGTTGACTCCGGTGGAGCAGTATCACAATAGGCTGACCTTCTCGACGCCAGGAGAAGGATTTCGGAAGAACTTCCTGAACCTTGTGTGCGATGAAGATGGATACCAGCAGATCGAGATCACAGTCGCCGGTGAGAACCAGTGGGAGCCTCTCTGGAAGATGGAGGGTGTCGGTGTGCCGAAGAAGTTCCCCTCGAAGATCAATGGCAAGGAGTATCTGGGTGTCTCTATCGATATGAAGCTAGGTGTCTATCAGATGCGTGGACCAAGCCCCTTCGGCGGCCATCTCTACGGGTTCTCGTCATTTACCTCCTATGGCTATCCCTTGTCGGTCTCGACAAGCGATCTAAGCGGGACGGACGGGGAATCGCCTGTTCTCAGCAAGATACAGGATGGTAATGGTACCGTACAGGCAAGCGTCAGCGACAAGCCGGAGGATGCGGCGATCCGCACGAATCTGGCAACGATCGAGCTTGATATGTCGGCAACTGAAAACTATGAGTTGGCCGTTACCCGGTTCGAGCCGGGCATAAGCCAGACGACAAGCTATACGTTGACGGTTATCGACCTGAGCAAAGCGGCCCATGCGGTGGTTATCATCAGCGATATGGCGGGCAATGTGACGATGGATACAGCGCAGTACACACCGTCGGGCGGGCTGATATCGCTCCGATCGCGTGTGGACTTTGGCAAGGTGCAGGCCGATGGACGGACACAGCGTAGCGTGCGGCTGATCAATATCGGCAGCACTCCCGCAACGGTGGATGAGCTGTCGTTGAAAAGCGGAATGCAGGGTTTTACAATCGTCAGCCCGATGGGCGGAGTTGTGATTGGAAGCAAGGATAGCCTTGATGTGGTTGTGGAGTTTACTGCATCGCTGGGTGGCAGAACCGAAGGTCTTGTCGTGTATGAGGATTCGGTTGGTATACGCGATGGGAGCGGCATCCGTTATGTTACAGGGGTCAGAGGACAGGTTGTCAAGCCGATGATCGAGGTTGCCGATCATGACTTCGGATCGGTTCCGGTGGGCACCGAGTCGGCGATGTGGCAGATGGAGGTGCAGAACATCTCGAAGATCGAGGGAAGCACGCTGATAGTGTTCAGCAAGAGCGGCCCATCAAGCCCAAGCACATTCGGGGTGGCGGGCAGTCTTGCCGAGCCTTTGTTTGTACTAGAGCCTGGTGAGAGCCGTACGCTTACGATTATCGCCCGTCCTGCCGAAGAGAAGGAGTATCGGGATACGATATTTTTCTCAAGCAACGCAATGGATGCAGGCAGTGCCGACACGATCTGTTTGCTTCAGGTTACTGGCACAAAGCCTGCCTCGGTTGGCCTTACCGGTGCTGAGATGATGATTCGGGGCGTGGAGGTTCTACCCACTCCTATCGATCGGGATGATGCGACGTTATGGTACTCTCTGCGGCGCGCTGGTCTGGTGCGTGTGGTGCTTATCGACGGGGTTGGGCGCGAGATGCGCGAGCTTTCCTCGATACGATATGAGGAAGCCGGAGATCGCAGCCTGCGGTTGGATCTGTCAGGAGTGGCCGCTGGCTCCTATCTGGTGCGGATCGAATCGGATGGTGCATCGGTAGTGCAGAGAGTGGTGGTGGTTCGATAATCTTGCTTGGTCTTCAGATGTTCCGGCCGATGTACATAGGGCTACATCGGCCGGAGCCGTTTCACGACCGGAGCGCCGGTTCGTTGCCTGCCACCGCTATTCGTTACCATCGGATCATATTCTTTGCCATCATTGCGTGTGCCTGTTCGCTATCTTACCGATCTATGAGCGAGCGTAATCCATTGAACCCAGGACGGCCGATTGTGCGTCTACAGGGGGTGACCAAATCGTATGAACTCGAAGGGAAACCTCTACAAGTGTTGCGGGGCATCACGCTTGAAGTGGAGCCGGGGCAGATCGTTGCCATTATCGGCAGTTCAGGAGCGGGAAAAAGCACGTTGCTTCATATTATGGGTGCTCTTGATCGGGCTACCTCGGGCACGGTACAGGTTGTGGGGCAACAGCTTGAAGGGATGAAGCCTGGCGAGCTGGCCGATTTCCGTAATCGCCACATCGGCTTTGTCTTCCAGTTTCATCATCTGTTGCCGGAGTTTACCGCGGCCGAGAACGTGGCGATGCCGCTGCTGATCCGGGGGGAACCGCTCAAGACCGCGATTCAGCAGGGAGAGAGATATCTGGAGATGGTGGGCCTTGCCGAGCGATCACGGCATAAACCCGCCGAGCTTTCCGGTGGCG
The DNA here is from genome assembly GCA_964455525.1 of uncultured Alphaproteobacteria bacterium. Taxonomy (GTDB): domain Bacteria; phylum Bacteroidota; class Ignavibacteria; order OLB7; family OLB7; genus JAFDZV01. The sequence continues at coordinate 2,327 of CAYVWR010000012.1, read as the reverse complement.
AACAACAACGTGTTGCCGTGGCACGGGCGCTTATACCCCAGCCCGATATTGTGCTTGCCGATGAACCTTCCGGCAATCTTGATTCCGAGAATGGCGATCGCCTCCATTCCCTTCTCTGGGATATCAGTCGGGCGGAACGGCGCACATTTATCATCGTTACCCATAATTCCGATCTTGCCGATCGTGCCGACCGTGTGCTTCATATGCGCGACGGTGTTCTCGTCGATACCTAGGAGCCGTATGGCAAGGATGCCCGGCCTCCGGCCATAATGGGCAGTCCTGCTGGATCGTTGTCGTCTGTCCTGCTACCTCTGGTAGAGCAGCGGCGGCGATGCCGTGCCGTGTACGGACGTTCCCATCCCTCCACCTCCGCTCCATTTATTCTATCCCTCCTCGTGTTGCTATGCGCGCTTCACTGAGCCAATGTGTTCCCTGTATACCGCGGAGTTACGCCACCGGGGAGAATACATGGAATAACCTGTCGGTGTGGGCGATGACGGTATCGTTTGTGTGCATGATGGACCGTATCGCTTAAAAAAATTATAAGAAAAATGTTTACCACCTATCCCTGAAACATTTCAGAAACATCACGGTCTTTATTACAGACAACATAGACTCGTACTGCAATCGATACATCCATGTGATACTGAAGGCCCAGGTGATGTATCAATATTCATATTGATGCCGAATTACGAACTACGCATCGGACAATATCTCATGTATATCTATTACCGCTAACAACGCCTTCTATTAGTTGTGAGTGTGTGGCAGTCCGACAACTGTGCATGCCTCACTTGGGAAGGGTAAATACATCCATTTATTCAGTTCCAAGGAGAGCTTATGCAACCCTTTATTCGGTATCTGGCCCCACTGCTATTTGTTCTGTTGCTTGGTGCAGCCGAACTCCGTGCTCAAAGCGTGGCCGGTAATGCGAAGGATTTCCCGGTACAATTTGGGCCTACCAATGCCGGCCGTGATTTCTGGCTGGCATTTCCCGCCAACTGGGACATGCCAGGCTCCACCGCCTACTATATCCGATTATATATCACTTCCGGCGTGCGCACGCAGGTGAGAGTCTGGGTGGGAGCAGGTGTCAAGAAGGTGTTCTACACCGTGCCCAACAAGATCTCAACGGTGGATCTGGCGACAAGCGAGGCACAGATGTTTGTGCGCAACGATGCGCCACCAGTGCCGCCAGATCGGATTTTCCGTAAGCGGGCTGTGCACGTGCAGTCCGAGGCGCCGATCATCGTCTACGGCATGAACCGTACCACCTATACCTCCGATGGCCTGCTGGCATTGCCAACCAACGCGCTCGGCCGTGAGTATGTCGTCGCCTCCTATGCTGCTGTTATCGGCGGTACTCAGGAGCTTCCGTCGCAATACATGATTATTGCGCCGTACAACGGCACGGTGGTCACAATCTATCATCCGCATCGCACGCCCAGCCATGAAGCGGGCGAGACGTTCACAATAGAGCTGGATAGCGGCGACGTATGGTCCGCAATGGCGGTTGGTTATAACGGTGATCTGTCCGGTGCGACTATCCGGGCGAATAAACCGGTGGCAGTGACCGCGGGCGTCCAATGTGCTTATATCCCGAACCTGCTCACCTTCTGCTGCTGCGATCATATCGTGGAGATGCTTATTCCGACGTCGGCATGGGGCAAGTTCTACCAGGGGGTGCCCTTCCAGACCCGTCTGAAGGGGGATATCTGGCGTGTCTTTGCCAAGGAGCCAAACACTAGGATTTACATTAATGGTGCTCTTCATAGCACACTGAACACGGTTGGTGGCGAGGAGGGCTTTGGCTGGCTTGAGTATCGCGCTACCGGCAAGGATGTGGTGGAGTTCTCGGCAGACAAGCCGATCTTTGTTGCACAGTACAATCCATCGTACTACTACGACAACGTGCCGAGCGATCCGTTCTTCCTTGTGCTGACTCCGGTGGAGCAGTATCAGAATGGGCTGATCTTTTGCACGCCAGCGGCAGACTTCCCGAAGAACTTCCTGAACCTGGTCTGCGACGAGGAAGGCTATTACGATGTCGAGATCACCGTTGCCGGTGAGAACCAGTGGGAGCCTGTCTGGAAGATGGGCGGCGTCGGCGTGCCGAAGAAGTTCCCCTCCAGGATCAATGGCAAGGACTATCTCGGCGTGACGATCGAGTTGAAGCCAGGTGCCTATCAGATGCGTGGACCAGGCCCCTTTGCAGGGTACCTTTACGGGTTCTCATCCTTTGACTCCTATGGCTATCCATTGTCGGTGGCCGTTGGCGATCTGACCAAGCCGGACAAGGATCCACCAATCGTCATCAAGACGCAGAA
>CAYVWR010000011.1:0-141979 GCA_964455525.1 uncultured Alphaproteobacteria bacterium | reverse complement strand
GGGTATATGATTGGAATGGGAAGGTGCTGCGGAAGCTTCGTTGACGTTAGGGTTGGATGGTTCTGTGGATGGCTGGCAATATTACTACACCACTGAAGCGCCATAGAGCGATCGTCCGAACGTGCCATCACTGACTGACATCTGATCGAGAAAACCGATGGCTCTATTGATGCCGCCATTGGCCAGAGGAAGTATCGCAGCCCTATCAAGAAGAACGACATCACACCTGGGATGCTCTTGATGAATGATAGCCGTTTCCTGTACCCGGAGATACGAAGAATACTCTAGGTCACGAGCCTCGGAATCCGAGCGGTGAGAATGCAGAAAAAAGGGAGAAAGAGTTCAATGATGCTTATCGTAAACGTCGTGAGAGTGGCGAATAGTTTGCTGCTCCCTTCGATAGCTTTGTTCTGGTTGCTATTGCTGAGTAATTATGCTTGCAGCTTGGCGCAACAGCAAGTGTTTGAACACGATACGTCCTTAGCAGGAAGTATTGTGTATAGGGCTGTTGTGAAGAATATGGTGGGTTATATGACATACAATATGTTGTCTGATAATTATGATATTATTAATAGTGGCGAGTTTAGTTGGAAGTATTTTGATGAAGGTAGCGTCGTGTTGGACTCTGGTCAAAGATATCGGATGAAAGTCGAACCGGCTGGTATATCTTTTCCCGATTCGACTTATATCCTTTACGCATTCTACACTAACCGATTAAGCTACGACAAGTGGCAATATGCAGATGGTGTTGCTGAGCAGGTCGTGGTTGCTAGGGGGGGCGGTAATCGTTTCCCGGTCATAATGAATCGTGGGCTAGTAGCGGTAAGCTGGGATAACGGGAGATTGATCTTTGTGAGCGGATATTTATTTCTGCATGATATTAGTAGATATTTCTTTGAAGATGGGGTCACTGCTGACAAGGTTCGCAACTATATCTCTATCCGTTATTACAACTACGATCCCTCTGATATTGTTATATCCGCAGATGGTACTACTGCAACTTTCTATTCTAGGATGACTTTCAAGCGGCATAGGGTCGATTGGAAACATATAGATGGATCCGGGTATAAAGAGTCCATATCTGCTATGGATGATGAATAGCGCTATTGCAGATGGATAACAAAGGCACAGCTTCCTATACTGGGGCAAAAAGATGATAAACCAGATATTATTGGTCTTAAATTTATGGTTGCTGTACAGTAATGCTTGTGCACAACAGTGCGATCGCCGCATTGGGTTTGTGAGTTCTAGGACTCCAATTCGAGAGTTGGATGTAACTTCATCTGGAATCTGGATGGTGTTGCAGTCAGGTGATCTGCTGTTTTCACCAGATATTGATAGCGTATGGCGATTCATTGATGTTGGAAAAGCCCTTAGTGTAGATTCTCTGAGCTACTCTGCCTATACTTTCCATTTTCTGAATGATAGCGTGTGTCTGATTGCGGGAAGTATGAATGCTATCTTTGGGGATGCCGATTTTCCCATTGGCAGGCACCCCAGCTTTGTTCTGCGGAGTACGAATGGTGGGGTGACATGGGATACGGTTGCTTTAGAGAGCAATGATGGTATATATCGTATCACTGGCAGCGGAAACGGGGAAGCGTGGATGGGAGGGTCTTCTGGAAAAGTACATTATACAACGGACAATGGGTTGTCCTGGAAGGTTATATCTCGACCATATGGCCAGGATCGTGATGAACGGATCATGGCTATACGAATCCATGCAGGTTTTGGTGCTGTAGGGTCGGATAGGGGGCGGGTGAAGGTCACCTACGATAAAGGTCATAGCTGGATCGAGGTGGCTTCCCCATGTGGCCAGATTGTGCAGAGCGATAAGGTGTGTTCTGGTGTGGCTATTGACAAGATCGATATTCTGGGTGGGAACATCGTCGTGAAGCAGGGTGGACGATGTTTCTATTCAGGTGTCGAATCAGTTGATTGGCAGCCATTTGCATCGAACATCATAGACTTTAACGTGCTGGAATCTGGCGAGCTTGCTGTGATCGATTCTTCGTTGGGAGTTGTTCTGCTGGATTCGTTTCTGGCGCGTCCGGTGTCTGTGCAGGGCAGGTTACGTGCTGGTCACGATTACATGAGTTCGCATGGTGGTGATCTGTACGTATTCGATTTTCTAGGCAATGTTAGTCGTATCAGCAATGGCAGCGTGCAAACGGGTACTATGATGCTGGAGGGCGATACAGCCACGCTTGCAACACTCGGTGCGGTGGTGAAGCATAATGATGTATTGTTTGCAGTTACAGCCGGGAGCATCTATCGATCGGCGGACTCAGGGAGCACATGGTGTCGGTGGGCTGAGGTTCCCTGTGAAATTTTGCAAGCCATTGTTGTGGATGAGGACCATGTGGTGGTGGTAGGCAGTGAGGGAGGTGGTGTGTTTGACATCGTTGGTGGAGTAAGCCAGCGTATTGCAAATGTGGATGGCCTTATGGCAACGTTTGTCGCCACTCGTGGTGATGATGTGGTGATTGTTGGTGATGGGGTAGGGACCAAGGGTGAATGGCCAGAGATCAAGACCGTGCGACAAGGGAGTGTGATCTATCACTCAAGGGATAGGGGAGTGACATGGAGTGAAGTTCTGCGAGAAGATAGTGTTCGCATCTTCAATCTCTGGCTTTCCTCCGATGGTGAGTTGTTTGGGGTTGGTGAAGATGAATACTTGTATAAGTGGTCGTTGCCTGTTTCCGGAACTCCAGTACATCATCTGTCCAGACAGGCAGCGATGCCTCCATATGGGGAGTGGCGATGGCAAGTGGTGCAGATATTTTTCTGCGACTCGTTACAGGGGTATGTAAACTATTCCTTACCCAAACACAATCGGATTATGGCTAAACGGTCTAGTGCTCTGTATCGGACGTATGACGGGGGGATGGTGTGGCAGGATGTGATGGACACGGTTCTAAGCGTCTTGCTGATTACCAAGCGTGGGGATGCGATCATTGCTTCAAATGATAGCCATATCTATCTGTATGATAAGGATTGCTCTGTTGAAAGCCTTGTTGATATCAGTACCTTGCCGTATGCTCCTGATGAGAGAGCTACGATACGCTGGGTTTCGGTAGATAACCGGGGTGATCTGGTGGTAAAGATCACGACTGGGAGTCTGTATTCTGAAGAAGGACTTTCGGCGGACCTATGGGTATATGATTGGAATGGGAAGGTGCTGCGGAAGCTTCGTTGACGTTAGGGTTGATAGATGGATCCGGGTATAAAGAATCCATATCTGCTATGGATGATGAATAGCGCTATTGCAGAATATGAAAGGGCTGAGGCGGCGTTTGGTTCGATCAAAGGAAGTTGGTGGATGCGCGTTCCGATTGTTAATGGATTGCGATAAATGCCTATCGTATTGAGCACTGCCCTGACCCCAGAGTTGCCAAGCCAGCGGCTATACTATCGGCGAATGATGCCTCGGGCCTCAGGCGGGCGCCGTGCAATCAGAGTATAGGTAAACGGAATGCGCTGGCGTATCTCCGGCTTCAGGTCGGGAAAAATCTTCCAGTACTGGGCGTTGTGCTCGCCGAAATGTTCTATTGCCAGCCCGGCCCGCCGTAGTGCGGTAAAAACCGTCGAGACCGGCCACGCACGTTCGTACTTACGCGTTTGCTGATGTTCCGGGATCGAAAGCTCGCCGATATAGACCGATGGCCATCCCTTGGAGGATTCCGTGTGAGCAAAATAATCTCGTGGGCTGTAGACCAGTTCATCCTCCTGAGCATCAAATAACCAGCTCACCGGGTGATCCTCCAGGATATGGACGATCCCGCCCGGCTTCAGGAGCCTGGCCACGACATCGGCCCAGCGCTCGATCGTATGTATCCAGCAGAGTGCGCCCCGGCCTGTGTAGACGAGATCAGCCGTGCCATCAAGCTCCGAGGGGGCATCAAGGACATCGCATCGATAGAAGGTTGCGTTGGCGTTCAGCATTGCGGCCATCTGGCGTGCGTTGGCGATATGGTCATCGGAGATATCAATGCCGATCACGTGCTGTGCGCCTTCGTTCAGAAGCGAGAGCGTATCGCTTCCCGATGCGCATTGCAGATGAATGGCGGTCTCGCACCATGTGCCGAGATCGCCCAGATTAGCCTTCTCCAACGGATGAAGGCTGCTGCCGCCGCTGCGGAGCCGTTGCACATCGCGTTCGATCAGTCCTGTGTAATAGGCCGCCCCCTCGTTCCATGCCGCACGGTTCAGTTCATGCCACCTTCGCGCCTCAGCCTCGTCACGTGCGGGGAGTTCGGTTCTGTCCTCATCATCGCGGCCGATCTCCGGCGTATCCTCGTGCATTCGGTGCTCCTGGCAGTTTGTTCCAACTATTGATTGCGACTATTTCTCATGATCTGTTCCGTATACCGGAATGCTCAGGGGGGGATGCGGAAAAGACGAGGCGCTCAGCATCGTGTGGCTCCGAGACTATCAGAGCGCCTTATGCCTGTTAGGATATCAGTGTCTGTGCAACGGCATCCCCTATGGTTGCCACACGATCATGGAGGCTTATCCCGAACTCGTCGGCGAACATGATGGTTGTGCCTCGTAACGATCCCAGTCGGTGCTATCGTCGCTGAAGTAACCAGCGGGCTTGCGAGCAATAACTATCGAAAGCGGTGCAATAATAAGGAGCGAATGACAATGTATCCAAGAGAAGTGTGTCTCAGGATACTTTGCTTCCTGTTCCCGTAGCTTTGTTGGAATGGTCAGCGGGTTATACCCGCTTCAGAGAGAATTGAGGTTTCGATCTGCATCGCCTGTCCTTTTGATCTATCTCCCAATGCATCCGTACCAGGCCTGCATTGGGCTGTGGCCATTGGGAACTTTAATATGCAGAGATTCATGGCGAGGTTCCCAGGTTCGTTGCGGGTTCTCTGATACCTGCCATTACAGCATCTATGTACTACCACATACGTTTCCTGATATCATATAGGATCGAAAAATCCATGCTGGTTTGATTCAGCCGATCAGAATATCAGAGTACGTTTGCCTGGATACTTATCGGCAGCGGGATTGTGGTGCTCATGCCCGGCGGCAGTGCCGGAGATGCAAATGCCCAAAATTATATGGGGGGGGTACATGATCATGTACTGGCACAACGGATGCCTATACGGTATTCTTGAGCATATATCACTATTCAACCCCCTGGGCGGCTCAGGCACAATGCAAGCTGCATATGCCGTGCATGCAACGGGGACCCTCTGTAGATCAAAGGCAATGGAGTTATTACAATGGATGATACAGCAGTGCGATCAGAAATTCGGACAATCACCAACAACCGTCCTGAGCCGATTACCGTTATCAACGGTGAGAACCACGATCAGATGTTCTCCATACCGGCGAAAGGGGTGTGGAATGGAAGCCTTATCATACCATGGGTTGCCAGAGAATCCGAGATGAATAAGTGCATTACTTTAAGCATCGATGGCCGAAAATTCGCTTACATATTTCAGGATTATAATAGCATAAATGCCCAGATCTGCTGGTCTGTTCATGGAACATATCAGCTGAATTACGAAGTTCAAGGTAGCAACCTGGAGGGTGGAAGAAAGGCACTTGCTGTTACAAACGAGCCTGCCCAGAATGGTCTCTGGATGGAAACATACGGAAAACCGTAAGCCCTACGGTGTACCTGCCAGGAAGCCGGGACTGCGTAATCGCATATCAGCTAGGGTTTCCTGTTACGGATAGTTGCGGAACTATAGGACTTTCTACCCCCGACATCCCTTTTACCATAATGTTATAAGGCTTACCAATGAGAAGATCTCTGTTTCCGGCACTGGCCATCATAATTGCCGGTCTGGTGATAACGTTGATGGCGGTTACGAACGAAGCGATAGCGCAGCAGAATCAGAATTGCTGCACCTATACGATTGATGTTGCCGGTGTTCCGGCAAGCTGTTTTCCGTTCAATATCCAGACTTTCTGGGGGAACGGATTTCCCCCTCCAGTGAATATCGGCGGCAACGGTGTGACACCGCCACAGGGATTGCCGTGGCCCTGCCCTCCGTCGTCGGTATTCTTTGGGGCATCGATCAATGGTCTGTTCCCGATCGCAGCCTTCAATTCTCCAGTTCAGTACAATGTCAATGGATGTTGTCTGTGGGTTCGGATCGGGTTCGTTGGCGGTTGTACGGTCATTCATGTCCGTCCCTGCTGACCCTTGATAGGTGAAGATACACCGGGGGGATGGAGCGTCTGTTCCGGGAGAAGGTAGTAGAGAATAAATGATGTAGACGCAATTGGGAAGGGGGAGTGCCTGGAGTGCTCCCCCTACTTCATTTTATGCTTACAACAATAGATTGTCCGTATTGATATAGATTCGTTCCTGGCCAGGCTGTTACACCGGTGTGGTTGCAAGGGACCGTAGTGCCAGACCAAAGCACGGCGTACCTCGATCGCAAGTGACTTGCCAGTGTTCCAGACATGATCGGAAGGATATCACATCTAAGAAGCAATATGAATCCGAGGAAAGTGCAAGAACATCAACCTACCATCTGGTTCACGGCGACAGGGGAGGAACAAAGGAAGCCTCTTATCTTTCGGGCGCGGCAACAGGTTCCGGCTGGGACCATGGAAGCTGATTACCCAATGCTGATAACAGTGCACTGGCCCTACGAGCCTGTGAATGAAAAGGGGATGCCCGATCAGGACGTCAATAGCGCTCAGATGGAGTTTGAAGATGCTATCGCCGGGTTGGATGTTCCAGGAACAAGCCTTTTGATGCTGGTTGTGACCGGTAATGGAAGGAAGGCATGGCACTGGTACGCGTCGGATGTTGAATCATGGCTGGACAAGCTGAATGAACTCTTGAGGCAGTATCTGGAGTTCCCCATTGACATTGAGAATAGCTATGAGCCAGATTGGTCCCTCTATCATAGTTTCATGTCCGGTGTAAAGTGAAAACTAGACTTGCCTCGGATTTGTGGCGGCGATGATAAGCAATCCGTAGACGGGAATTCCCATGAAGTGGAACCTATAAAGGACCACGCCGCATATCAATGGCCCAATAAGCACCATTGCCAGATTTGGTTTGTAGATGACCTGCATACCAAAAATACATGTGGCCCTTCCTACAATCAAGGTACTAATCACGTAAGATCACAACACCTATGGCGCGCTCTGCATATTGATTGGCGCGCTTTGCAAGTGGCGTAACGGCCAACAGGATGTAGCTTCCTAGTATGGTGTCCTCAAGAGCAAGGATGCCGACGTTTGAACGCAACCTCAAATCATGCTCAAATCATGAATGACCGCTTCTGCATCTCCAGTCTTCTCGCGGGACGCCTGGCAGAGTTCAATCTGGCTCATCCCGCGCTGTTGCGGCTGGCGGGACTTCCTTCGGGGTTCTTCAAGCAAGAGAAACTCTACGCGACGACGCCCCAGCTTTTCGGGTTATATCGGGCCATCGGCGAACTGAGCGAAGATCCCGGCATCGGGCTGAAATTGGGGGCCGAACTGCGTTTCGAGCGTTATCACCCTCCTGCGGTCGTCGCCGTTTGCAGCCGCACTTTCCGCGATGCCCTTCAGCGTATGGGCCGTTACAAGAGGCTGACTTGTCCTGAGGACATCCGGGTCAGTGTTTCCGACTCCGGCGATGAAGCCACTGTTGAATTCACTTTTACCGGCGCGGAGGAAGTTCCGCCGGATGTGCTGACAGACCTCTGCCTGTCATGGATTCTAACCGTTGGGCAGAAAGGAACCAACGGGCAAATCAAACCTCTGCGGCTGGATCTTACCCGCCCGTCCCATCATCGTGGATTGCTGGAAGAGCGATTTGGCTGCCGAGTGCGTTTCAAGACGAAGCATAATGCGTTGATCTTCCGTAACAGCGATCTTGATCGGCCATTTGTGACCTATAACCGGGAACTGCTGACCGCAATCGGAGCCCACTTGGACACGGAACTGGAGGCGACGCTCGCCGTCAGAGACATCGGTGACGAGGTAAAGCGCACCTTGAAGCGCTCGCTCGCCGGAAGTCGTCCCACGGTGCAAGGCGTGGCACAGGATCTCGGCATGAGCACCCGCACGCTCCAGCGCAGGCTCGGTGAAATCAATCTGACCTTCAAGCAACTGGTGGAAGAGGCCCGGCGTGAATTGGCGCGTCACTATCTGCTGAAAAGCAACATCGAACTAACCGGCATCGCTTTCCTGCTTGGTTATGAGGATGCGAATTCATTCTTCCGTGCCTTCCAAGGATGGGAAGGCATCGCACCGGGAGAGTGGCGGACACAGAATGCGGAGCTATCCGGCTACGCCATCTCTGAAACAAAAAACGCTCACGAATCATGAACCGATCATCTCATCCACGCATCGTCAGACGTGACTTCATCAAATTCACCGGCATCGCGGCGACGACGTTCGTCATACCCGCGCTTGGCCATGGACAAATCAACACCGAACCACAATCTACCATGAAGATCACCCGAAACGGCTCGCAGCCTTCCATTACGCTCCCTGCGGAAAACTTCACAGGCACAGTGAGACTTGATTCCCCTTTTCGAGCCGATGCCCCCGCCCGCATCGGGGGAGGCATCGTCACCTTCGAGCCCGGCGCGCGCACCAATTGGCATACTCATCCGCTGGGACAAACTCTCATCGTGACCTCCGGCCTCGGGCTGGCGCAGTGCTGGGGCGGACCCATCGAGGAAATCCGACCGGGTGATGTGGTTTGGTTCCCGCCTGGTGTGAAGCACTGGCATGGCGCTTCTCCCACCACGGCGATGACGCACATCGCCATCGCGGAACAGCTCGATGGCAAAACATCTGACTGGCTCGAAAAGGTTAGTGACGAGCAATACCAACCCGCATCTGACGGACAATGAAAAGCATTTATACAACAGTGATCCTCATTCTGTTCGGCCTTCTCGGGATGGTGAATGCCCAACAACCCAGTTCTGACGCCGAAAGCATGTTGAGCGAAAAACAACGGAGAATGGTGGCCATCTCCGCCTACACGGCGAAGGGCAACCTTTCTAACTTAAAAAACGAGCTGAACAAAGGGCTTGATGCCGGATTGACCGTCAATCAGATCAAGGAAAGCCTTGTTCACCTGTATGCCTATTGCGGATTTCCCCGCAGTCTCCGTGGGTTGCAAACCTTTATGGAAGTGCTTGGTGAACGGAAATCCAAAGGTATCACCGATGAATGGGGTGCGAAAGCATCCCCAATAAAAGACGACCGCAGCAAGTATGAACGGGGCACGGATATTTTAGTGGAACTTACCGAGCTTCCGCCGGAGGCCTTCAAAGGTGGTTATGCTGAATTTGCCCCTGAAATAGAAGTTTTCCTGAAAGAACACCTGTTTGCAGACCTTTTCGAGCGTGATGTGCTGACCTATGCCGAAAGACAGTTGGTAACAGTCTCTGTGCTCGCCAGTATCGGCGGTGTCGAGCCGATGCTGCGTTCGCATTTGAACAATAGCTTGAATGTGGGCTTAACCCCCAACCAGTTACAGCAATTTGTGGCAGTCATCAAATCCACCCTTGGAAAGAAAGAGGCAGAAGCCGCCCAATCAGCTTTGGATGAAGTGCTCAAAAACAGGAAGAAATAACAAGAGGAAGAGGAAACAGCATGAAAAAACTATCCTTCATTCTTGCACTTTCACTATCAATGGCGTTTAACGTGTCTGCACAAACCTCAGAGGAACAGAAGCCTTTGGTCATTGAAAAGCAGGGCAGCTTCGCGGTGGGCGGGACAAAGCTTTCCGAATCGGGGGGATTCGATTTGGCTAATCCATTGAAGCCCGATGGACAAACCTTTCACGGCGACCACGCCTATGTTTTTTATCAGGTTCCGCCAAAGGCTCGGAAGTATCCGTTGGTGTTTTTACACGGTGCGGGTCAGTCGAAAAAAACCTGGGAAACCACCCCCGATGGTCGTGAGGGGTTCCAGAATATCTTTTTAAGAAAAGGTTTTGGCGTCTACCTGATTGACCAGCCAAGACGTGGCGAAGCTGGCAAAAGTACCGTTGAATTTACCATTAAGCCGACCCCTGATGAACAGCTTTGGTTTACCCAATTCAGGATAGGCAACTATCCCGATTATTTTCCCAATGTCCAGTTTCCAAAAGATGAAGCTTCGTTGGAACAATTTTACAGGCAGATGACCCCCAATACAGGCAGCTTTGATGCCAATGTTATCACGGATGCCATTTCGCAGCTATTCGATAAGGTTGGAGAGGGCATTTTGGTCACGCACTCACAGGGGGGTGGCCCCGGATGGTTTACAGCAATAAAAAACGATAAGGTCAAAGCGGTGGTGGCATATGAGCCATACAGCAATTTTGTGTTCCCCGAGGGCGAGTTGCCAGAACCGATAAAATCATCTGGTCTTTTCGGCGAACTCAAAGGTGTGGAGATACCGTTATCCGATTTCAACAAGCTGACGAAAATCCATATCGTTATATACTACGGCGATAACATCGCCAAAGAGCCGACAACCGTATGGAACAAAGACCATTGGCGTTCGGGGCTGGAAATGGCGAGGATTTGGGCGGCTGTCATCAATAAACACGGAGGCGATGCCAGCGTGATACACTTGCCTGAAATAGGGATTAAGGGCAATACACATTTCCCGATGTCCGACTTAAACAATGTTGAAGTCGCAAATCACATGGTCGAGTTTCTCGAAAGAAAAGGACTGAATAAATGAAAACTTTTTAATCGATCAGCGGAAATATCTCAAAAACAAGGAAACTCACATGAAAAAAGTGAAATTAGGTTCTGTCGCCTTGACCATGGCACTCGCGATTCCCGCGATGGATGCCCATGCGGCGGATTACAAAACCAACCCTTTCACGCTCACTTATGAGGGTGCGATCACCGAGAACATAGCTGGCAAGGTCAATATCCACCCGGTCACCTACAAGCTCAACGGCCTGGAGATTTCCGCCAACGTCTATACTCCGCCGAAATATGATCCCAATGGCTCCTATCCTGCCGTTGTGGTGGCGCATCCGAACGGCGGGGTGAAAGAGCAGGTCGCGGGTTTATATGCCCAGCGCTTGGCGGAACAGGGCTATATCACGATCGCTGCGGATGCCGCCTACCAGGGCGCGAGCGGGGGACAGCCGCGCAATGTTGACAAGCCCGCATATCGGATTGAGGACATTCACGGGATGGCGGACTTCGTTTCCCGCTATCCGGGCGTCGATGTCGTGCGGCTAGGCCTTCTCGGGATCTGCGGCGGAGGCGGATACTCGTTGGCCGCGGCGCAAACCGACAAACGCTTCAAGTCGATTGCGACGCTGAGCATGTTCAATTCGGGACGGGTTCGTCGCAACGGCTTCGCGGATTCGCAACTGGATTCCATTCAAGAGCGTCTGCAGCAGGCGTCGGCTGCCCGCGCCCAAGAAGTGGCTGGCGGAGAAGTGCTCTATTCGGGGGACGCCAATATGACGGATGAGCAGATCGCCCAATTGCCGTTTGAAATGTATCGGCAGGGCTACGAATATTACTGGAAGACGCATGCACACCCCGGCTCAACCTTCAAGTATACCACGAGCAGTTTGTTGGATCTGATGCGTTTCGACGCCACCAACCAGATCGAACTGATCAACAAGCCGCTGCTGATGATCGTGGGCAGCAAGGCCGACAGCCGATACATGACGGAAGATGCGTTCGCCAAGGCCACTGGTACGAAGGACAAGGAGTTGTTCAAAATCGAAGGCGCCACGCATATCGAAACCTACTGGGTTTCTAGCTATGTGAACGCTGCGATGGATCGACTCATCGCATTCTACGGAAGAACTCTGTGACTGGCTTCGAGATTGAAGGAATTGCCAGCACAGGCGTCTAACGCGGAATGCTTCACTGGTAACATCTGTGCCCACCGCCTGTTCGGGTTGCTGCTACCGCCATCTGCTAAAGACGAACAAATCTGCTAAAGAAACCCTACATCGAACTATGGCAACCTACCGAAGTCTCTGGCAGTTCTGGAATCTGGATTTACTGAGTAAATGCAGCAACCGTGTTGGGCCAGTCGTTCGTTTCTTGATAGCAGAGGACGATATCCTTATCAAAAGCGCGATGAGTCTGCTCAACGACTCAATGCTACTACTGATAGATCGAAGATGCTAACTTACCGCCGCCAGATTCGACCTTTTTCATGAGAGCACTGGCTTGGAATCGTAGAAAAACTTCAAGGCTTTCGCACAGTATCAGAACATCCCCACAAGCATGAACGACCGACTGTTTGCAGTGCGAACAGGGCGGATGGGCCGCTATAGCATATACAGTGAAGAAATCGCTGGAGGCCGAAGGCGGCCCAATCCGGTTCTGGCGCAGGATGTCGAGCAAGAACTCCTGCAAGACCTGCGCCTACGGCATGGGCGGCCAGAGCGGAGGCATGAAGAACGAGCTTGGCCATTTCCCTGAGTTCTGCAAAAAGAGCGCTGGAATTTGATCGGTGCCCGAATCTTTGTATTTCGCTCGATTTTGAGGGGGTGAGTTGAACTGAGAGGAATCGAAAGTGCCCTTTCTGCATCTGGACCAGCCTTCGATATTCGGACATCAAGCAGGTGAGGTGGTCGCATATCACGAAAGAGCGGTATGTCGATACGAGAGATCTGAAGGAGAAGACGAGGTTCGTTCTTCAATATCGAATGAAGAAGACCGGCAAGTACAATACGTTGGTCCTGTCAGAGATGGCGTTGAAGATCATCGGTGTTGGTCCGGATGCTGACTTCGATGGCAAGGATGAATCGGTCTTCGATCTCTATGAGAACAAGCGTATCAATGTGGCCCTGCGTCGATGGATGGCGAAGGCCGAGATTAAGTGGTCGGATCGTCTGAAATTCCATACATCCCGGCACACGCACGCAATCATGTCGCTGACGCATGATATTCCCATCTACACGCTATCGAAGAATATGGGGCACAGTTCAGTCAATACCACTGAACGTTACTCCAAGATTACAGAGAGGCTCCAGACCGATGCCGCAGAAAAGCTTCCCGTACGCGATTGGAAAGGGTAAAGGATATGCTCGATGATCGCAATCCAGAGCACTGGATAGTGCAAGGCATAGTTCTCACCGTCGGTGCCATCAAATGGAGAGCTTGAGCAGGCATCCGGAGTACCGGAAAGAAATTCAGAAGCTGCTGAAATACGTACGAGACGATCTGAGACGGTGGAGGCAGCAGGAGACACTTCTGGCATCACCATCTACCCAGATTGTGAGCATGCCGGAGGAGAAAAATGAGGAGATCGACATCCACGAAGTAGCTCGTATGACCGGATACACAGTAGGGACCATACGACACATGTGCTCGGCAAAATATAAGGGGCAGCATATATGCCTATTCAACAGAAAGGAATCTGTCCACGGAGGGAGAGAACATGAGCGATCAGAAAGGAGTAAGCAGCGAAGAGCAAGGTATCATTGTTCCTGATCGACTGGCATCACCGCATCCTTTGATAAAAGAGGCTCGTCAGGCGTTCAAGGATGCGAAGCCAAACGGGGATGGAATTTTGATTCTGCGGTCCGACCAAGCCGTTCTTGATATTCGTACGTCAGATGAAAGTCTTAGCCGCGCATTGAGATTTACTGATACCTTCCTGAAGGAGATCGAGCGCAGGGGCCATCGGGTTGCAGCTCCTGCTGGAAAAGGTGAGTCCGCAACACTATTCGTCCATGACGAGACGATTGGCTTCAAGGTTGATGAAAAGCAGAAACGTGTTTCCTTCGCGTAATCCTATCAGGGGAAACATGGAGGGTGGGACATTTGGGGCTCGGGTATGGGATTGACTCCGTCTGGGAACCTAAGATTGACAATCTATGCTCCTCCACTAAGCAATTATGGAAAAAAGACAGCATGGGAAGATGGCCCAAAAAAGGGGAAGGTAGAGCAGCAGATCGGTAAAATACTTGATAGCCTTGAACCCTTTGCGGATGGTATTAAGAAAGAGCGGCTGGAACGGGAAGAGTGGAACCGACGGTGGAAAATCAAGGAGGAGGAACGCAGAAAACGCAAAGCCGCACAGTTGGTTGAACGCCAACGCTTTGAGGCAGAACGACGGAAGGTAGAAGCTCGTCGCACGCAGCTCCACGAAGACGCTCGAATATGGAATGAGTGCCATCGGCTGCGGGCATACGTTGATGCTGTCGAACAATCTGCTCGGGAACGTGGATTGTCAGTCGAAAGCAATGAGAAGCTGGGTAGGTGGTTGGCATGGGCAAGGGAATATATTGAATCCATCGAGCCGTTGCATCGGCTCGGCAGGTATCATGTTGAATAGTTTTCAAGCCTGAGTACATAGATTTTACGCTCATAACACCTTTTGAGAGATATAATGGCCATTGCGGATTTCATACCTGACGACTTCAATGTATCTGATGAGCAGATAGAGTCAATCACGAACTACAATGATATCAAGCCGCTTGCTGTCAAGCTGTTTACCCGTGCGGTCCTTGTTGTGGGCAGAATTTACGGCCTCCACTGTTTTACAGATGAGGGTGCCTTGAAGGAGTTCGATCGCAATGATGCCATTACAGCTGGTCTCCTACTGCGTCTCAATAAACACCTTACAAAGTTCCACCAGCAGATATTGCAGGATGACTTGGAAGTAGCTTCGATCATTGCTCGTACTGCTATAGATACTGGCATTAGCCTGTGCTTCCTTTTGGCCGAGAATAACCCTGAGAATTTCGATCATTATATTATTCACTCACACAAGAGATCGAAGAAGTATCTGGATTCATTACGCGAAGCCGTGGCTGATGGAGACCAACTGCTTCCAAATGCCCGGATCGTCGTCCGGGATATTCAGCGGTCTTTTGAAGAGTCGGGAGTTGCAGAACAAGATATAACTTCGCAGAGATCGCGTGAGTGGGATGGCGGAGGAATTAGCCGACGAGCACAGAGGTTGGGATGGGAACACATATACAAACGCCTGTTTACATTGACTAGTGATGCTGTTCATGGAAGCTGGGAAAACCTCCGAACCTTTCACCTTGAGAGTCAGGGGGGAGGATACTTTTCTATCCGTCAGGAGGGGATACGGTGGACGTACGAAATCTTGGTAGGTATGTGCGAGTTCATTTCCCTTGCAGTTGAAGGTGTTATTTCATTGCTTCCAACAGATCATCCTGAGTGTTCGTTGCTGCTAGAGGACATCAGGACTACATTTATGCGTATGGCCGCACTGTATCATAAGGACCAAATGATGGTGGCGGAAGAAATTGCACAGGAACGGGATGTCGCTGGCTGGGAATTCGCTAATCCGGATGAAGATATTGCAGAGGCATATCCACAGGAGGCAGGAATTTGGCTTCAGGATGGTTTGCTTCTAATCGTTAATCGTACGGATTGCTACTTCACACTGAAGGTGAGTGGTGACAAGATAGAACATAAATACTGTTTCGTGCCAGTATTGATCGAACTTGAGAATATGTGGCTTGAATATGAGACCTTGCAAGTTCGAGGTACTGTGAGTAGATCGCGACTCCCTGACTTCCTTTCTACCTGTATGGAGTTGGAACGAGAGCGTCTGAGTAAGCAATTGGGTAAGCAGCTGCCCGTTGAGTCGCAATCCATCGAGAACGTTGGAGGTCGTATCTGCTTTTACTGTGAAGTTCCAGTTCCCCCTGTCGAAGTTCATGATGGAGATGCTGTGACGAGACGCCTGTATCTTCTGACAATGCTTGAAAAATCAGTTGTGTTCTTCAATATGAGGATCGCTTACAAATACGATCGAGAAGCAGGACGGCAGAAGCTACTTGAACTTGCTGGAATTATCAATGAATCCTCAGTGCCAATTGATGTGAGAAAACTAAAACTGGAATTAATGCCTTCTTAATTAACTGACGTTACGCAAATAATTGCCCAAGGGCCATAAAAGCAGCCTTCGTGGCAACAGCAGTGAGGATGGCTTTAATGCTGAAATGATTCCCTCCAAGCTTCAGCTTGATCGTCTCTAACTTGATGTAGGCCGCGATCGATGCAAACAGATGATTGGCCTGCGTCTGAACCGTCTTGGTCGGTGACTTCGAGATTGCTGTGTGCTGCTTCAGCGACTTGTGGTATTGCTCGACTTTCCACCGTTTCTTGTAGATCGTCAGCATCCGATCCGCCGTCAACTCGATGTCATTGCTGACCATGTACAGGATGCCGTGGGAACCATCTTTGTTGGTAAAGACTTGTCTGAGCACCGTCACCGGGTGTTTCACCGAGCGAAGGTAGACTCCCCGAAGGCATCCGTCTTCCGGATAGCTCAGCTCATCGAGGCGATGAAACTGGCCGTTGAATTTCTCACGTTCGCTGAGCGCGACCGTACGGCTGGACTCAACAGCCATGATGTAGTGCTTCGAGAGATCTTTGGCGAGGAAGTTCATCGTTTCAGCTGATGAAAACCAGCTATCGGCAAGGAAATAGCGGTATTGGATGTTCTGCGAGCCTGCCAGCAGGAGCATCGCTCGGGTGATGCCGTTCTTCCTGACAGCACTGCGATACTTCGTTTGACCAGTGGTGGCGTCGAGATAGCCTTCGGTTTTCTCGACCAGATGAGCGTTAATCGGAACGCTTACTCCAGCGCAGTCGAATATCAATGTCAAGAGGTTGACACCCTTGATCGACGTTCCAGCCGAGTGATCGTAGTGCCAGCAGATGATCGCATTCTCGTCGGTGTGCGGCTTGTGGATAATCGTATCATCGGCGATGAGCACGGTCTCCTCGGAGTGTTCATAGCGGCGCACCAATGGCTTCGCGGTTTTCCAGAGGGTGCTCCCGTCCAGATGCGATTCGCTCAGGAATCGGCTCACCTTGTCGTGGCTGATTTCTCCGTCGAACAGCGCGCTCATACCAGTGGCCGTGGCAGAACCGGTGGTTGCCAGCAGATAGTCGGTATATAGATCAAGCGTGCAGTCCATATCTGATAATACTCATTCTATTCTGCGTAACGTTAGTAACTAAGATCAGTCATGAGCCACCTGGAGGTGGCTCAATAATATTCCAGTTAGGTCGCCCATGTCTTTAGAGCAGATTAGAGATAGGTTCTCAATAGAAGATCAAGAGCAAAGGATTAAGGATAACATCCGTTTTGAACATTGTTTTGATTCAAAGCAAAAGGGCTTGTCTGACACTGAAGTTCTCTGGGAACTCGATTGCGATCTTCTCTGGTTCAGCGAGTATATGGCAAGAACAACATATAAAGATGGTGTAGTTGTTTGCCGAGCACTCTCAACGACAATTCTTGATGCGCTTCACCATGGTGCAGCTTTTCAGGGGGATAAGCTCTACGAAGGACGTGATAAGATACGTGTCGGACATATCTTTGCCGATTGGGAGGAGGGTACGCGGCTCACACCTCCATTCTTAGTACCTGATGATTCCGGCCAATTGTTAGTCCTTGATGGCAACCATCGTATTGCCGCAGCCCTGATCTGCGGAGCTACAGAGTTACCCTTTATAATCAAACTAACGGCTGAGCTAATTGTGAAGAGCATTCTATCCTTCAAGGTTGTCTCTCGATGCGAGAAGGAGTATTGAGGTCGAAGGGGAGCATCGGAGGAGTCTCATTGAACCAATCCGTGTATAGTCCTTATGCATCTGTAAAGTTGTCAGTCGGATAAGATAGGATGGTGCCACTGAGAAAAGTAACTTTTCCCTAATCACGGTGTGATTCGAACCAAAAAATTCCGAACACCTTCGTACATCATCTGAATCTGATTAGCGTCATATTTGTCATGTTCTGCATGGGCTGCGTGATTACGAAGCGCCAACCATGCTGTTACCTGTTTGCCGTCTAGTTGCAAATATGCATCGGCCTTCACAAGGTCGGCGTTCATTCGGTCAGCTTTCTTTGGAGCTGTAGTTCCATCAGGCTTACTGGATTCAATGTCAATCCCTTTTGCCCGGCATAGCTGTCGCAAGTGTTCCTCTAGGACTCCTCCGATCATCACTGCCGCTGCATCTTTATAACCCTCAGATAAGAAATATTCAGCCATCTCCATGAGGTCAGCGAAGACTTCGGCAGAAACAAGGTGCCGCACTTTTATAAGCCATCCTTCCTTTAGGTCACGCATGGCTGCTTCCAATATCCGTACAGCGCCAGCAGACTCCTTGGTGTCACGTGTTCCGCGTGTATTTTCTTCAAACCCTTTATAATATGAATGACTCACCCCGAATGTTTGCTCCAAAACTGATAGTCCGCGTGCGCGGTATGGAATAAGGTCCTCGTCCATTACATAGGTTCCGTATGGGGATCCTTGAAATGTGCGTATGGTCTTTGCTTCCTCGGTAAGTTCTTGGAGTCGAGAGATGAAGGTATCTAACGTCATAAGGACAAATCTCAAATAGTGTGATGACTTTCGGCGGCTTATGCCAGCCCCTCCTCCAGACAAAAACTTGAAGGGAGCATGCCTGAAAGATAAAAAATTTAGTGTGATACTACCGAGATGGGATATAGTACCTTTCCACTGTATGTAGTTCGGTATCATGTGCCCATGTATGACGAGGATTCTTACCTCAATAATGAACGTCCTCTTCATCAAACAATCCTTCACCGAGCGTTCAAAGGGCGCAGACGCTTTAGCTCATCACGTACAGATATTGCAACCTATCGTTCATATATGGGGCTTACCAGCCCCTTGCTAACCTCACCTATCTGTGGTGCCCAGAGTCATTTGAGCAGTGAGCCCGGTGACTCGGGAGGGGATAAGAACGGGATCTCCTTCAACGGCCTGTGCCATTCTCTAGTACTTGTTAACTTGACGACTGTATTATGGGGGTATCAGTAAGGGGGCGCACATCTGCTTCTTCAATACTGTATTCATAGCAAAAGTTTTTCTACGTTTTTTCTACGATCCTAAGTTGGTGCTCTCATGAAGAAGGTCGAATCAGGCGGCGGATGGGCCGCTATAGCATATACAGTGAAGAAATCGCTGGAGGCCGAAGGCGGCCCAATCCGGTTCTGGCGCAGGATGTCGAGCAAGAACTCCTGCAAGACCTGCGCCTACGGCATGGGCGGCCAGAGCGGGGGCATGAAGAACGAGCTTGGCCATTTCCCTGAGTTCTGCAAAAAGAGCGTGCAGGCGATGGCTGCCGATATGCAGCCGCCGATCGCGCCTGACTTCTTTGAGCGGCATTCGGTGGCCGAGCTGTCCCGGCGTTCGCCACGAGAACTGGAGAATCTTGGGCGGCTTGCCTATCCTCTTGTGCTTAGGGTCGGCGACACGCATTATCGGAGGGTAGGGTGGGAGGAATCGCTCGATGCCATCGCCGCAGCGTTGCGCCGTACGACGCCGGAACGCACGTTTTTCTACTCCTCCGGCAGAAGCAGCAATGAAGCGGCCTTTCTGTTGCAATGGCTTGCCAGGATCTACGGGACCAACAACGTCAATAATTGCTCCTTCTATTGTCATCAGGCCAGCGGTGTGGGGCTGGCCGACAGTGTGGGCGTTGGCACGGCGACGGTGACGCTGGAGGATGTGGAGGGGGCCGATTTTGTGATGCTCATCGGCGCAAATCCGGCGAGCAATCACCCTCGTCTTATCACGACGCTTGCAGGATTACGGGAACGCGGAGGGAAGGTGGTCGTGATAAACCCGATGCGGGAGACCGGCCTGGATCGCTTTAATATTCCGTCGAAGCCGATGTCCTTGCTGTTCGGCTCCACCATCAACGACCTCTATGTGCAGCCCCGTATCGGCGGGGATATCGCTCTGCTGAAAGGGATGCTGAAGGTGGTGATCGACCGTGGCGCGCTCGATGAGGAGTTCCTTGCCAGCCATACCAATGGTTTTGATGCCGTACGTTCAGGGTTACAGCGGGAGTCGCTGGAGGAACTGGCCTCGGCGGCCGGGGTTGCGCCGGACGTTCTCATCAGGCTTGGGGAACTCTATGCCTCCTCGCGGAACGCGGTCTTTATGTGGGCCATGGGGATCACCCATCACGAACATGGCGTCGATAATGTGATAGCCATTGCCAATCTGGCGCTGGCGCGAGGCATGGTCGGACGGCCAAACGCCGGGCTGATGCCGATTCGTGGGCATTCCAATGTACAGGGCATCGGTTCGGTGGGATTTGCGCCCGAGCTGAAGTCGGGGTTCCTCAAGGCTATGGAGGAACTCTATGGACTGAAGGCCCCCACGGCCAAAGGGCTTGATTCCATGGGGTCGATCCATGCCTCACACCGTGGGGAGATCGACGTTGCGTTGTTGCTTGGAGGAAACTTTTATGCCGCCAATCCCGATCTGGCATTTGCTGGCGCGGCGCTCTCCAGGATCGGCACGTCCGTCCATATCAGCACCAAGCTCAATCAGGGGCATGTCTGCGTGGCCCCTGTGGCCGGGGCGGGGGAGACCTACATCCTTCCCACATGTGTGCGCGATGAGGAGCTACAGTCAACCACACAGGAAAGCATGTTCAGCTTCGTTCGGCTCTCCGATGGCGGCATGGTCCGTCCATCATCTGAGTTGAAGTCGGAGGTAGAGATCATCACAAGCATTGGGGCACGGCTGCTTCCTGCCGATGGTCCGCTCGATTTCCGGGCGCTGCGCAATCACGACGAGATTCGCAAGGTGATGGCACGCGTGGTTCCCGGCTATGCGCCGGTCTCCGATATCGGGAGAACGCGTGAGGAGTTCCATGTTGAGGGTCGCCTTCGCCATATGCCGCAGTTTCCGTTCCCGGACAACCGGGCGCGCTGTATTCCTGTGGCGACGCCGCAGGATGATCTTCCCGTCGGGCAGTTGCGTATGATGACGATACGTTCGGAGGGACAGTTCAATACGGTGGTCTATGAGGAGCATGACCGTTACCGCAACCAGACGAGTCGGGATGTGATCCTGATGAATCGCGGGGATATGGCGGCGATGGGATTGCGCGAGGGAGAGCGGATCACCGTACGCTCGGCGGTTGGGGCCATGCCGGGCATTCGTGTTGCCGCCTATGATATTGCGCCAGGATGCAGTGCTATGTATTACCCGGAGGCAAACCTTCTGGTGAGCAGCGGTGTTGATGGCAAGAGCGGCACACCGTCATATAAAAACGTCCGGGTATGGATCGAGAGAGGTGTGGCAGGCTCTCAGGTGGGCGCTGCCGAGCTGTGAGCATACCGGGCGAGCGTGGCATTACCTCCACGCTGTTTGCGTATAGCATGATTGGCAGGGGTGCACTCGCTATATTCATTGTTGGACGCTGGTATCGCGGCGAGATATGAGCGGGCATTGCCAGCAATGTTCGTTGCTGTTCCAGCGGTCTTGTATCGAGCGTGCCAGGGGCGGGGCTATCCGCTCATTTGGTTTCACTAATCCTGCTAAAGCGGAAAGAAGGTGGTATGGATTGGCTGGGTCAGTTGCAGATATTGGGGGAGGTTAGCCTTGCAATGTTTCTGGGGGGAGCGATCGGCCTGGAGCGTGAGGTTGCCGACAAGCCCGCCGGATTTCGTACAAACATGCTGGTGGCCGGGGCTGCGGCTCTGCTTATCGGGCTTGGAGAGGCGATTCTGGTACATTTCGCACCTCATGCCGATCAGGGCTTTATCCGATCCGATCCGTTCCGTCTGGTAGGAGCGGTCATCACCGGCATCAGTTTCCTTGGTGCCGGGACTATCTTCCGGCGCGATCGCTCGGAGCAGGTGGAGGGGCTTACCACGGCGGCCACCATCCTTTTTTCAGGTGCCATCGGGGTCTGCGTTGCGCTCCACCAGTTTGTGCTGGCTGTTGGTCTGGTGGTGCTTACGCTGGCAGTGCTTCGCGGCCTGAGAATCAGCAGGTGGAGGGCAAGGCTGAGGAAGGATGTGTAGAGGGCTTTTGCTGCTATACGATGGGCATTGCTCTCTGCCGATGCATCGCCGGATGATTCCGTATTTTCCAGGCGCATCCACGGTATGGTGGCCGTTCTGCATCTTTGGGGCGACCTTGAATATGTCGGCAGTGGTAGCCGTTATTGCAAGCGGCTGGTCAAACCCAACATAGTGCATAGTGCGAGCAGAAGGGGAGCCTGCCATCCTGAAAGGTTTGGCGGGAATGCCGGAGAGTGCAGGGGGATATCCTGACGTACGTACGAGGGTGGAATGAGCCGGACATCTGCCGGGCAGGGTGTCCGGGCAGATGCAATCGGCAATCGATCGATGCGCTGGCACGATCATGGATCGCCGACGTATGAGGCTTGTGGATGATACTGGCCCAACTCCCTATAATCTATATATCACAATGAGAGCTGAAAATCTGCATATCGGAATGAAGGTGCGTCATCCGGCGTACGGAGCCGGAGTAGTAAAGGGGGTCACCGAGCATACGGCGGATATCCTGTTCGAGGATGGCAAGCGCACCGTCTCGCCGGAGAGCAGCGCCATTCAACCGGCGGAGCCGCGAGCTGCCGTGGCGGGGTTGGAAATGCCGCTGGCCCGGTTTATCCAGGAGGTGACCGGGGCCGTGATAGATAAGCTTGGCCTGGAGATATCAAACGATGTGGTTGATGGGATCGGAAAACGATGGGAGGGGGGGCTGCTGGTGATGAAACCCGCCGATGCCTCGCTGCAACCAAAGGATCTGCCGATCGAGACATTCTTCCATAAGATCGTGATGATGCGGAACCAGCTTCGAGTACTGGAGCAGAAGATCAATGGCAACGATGCGCTGAGCGATGCCGACAAGGTGGAGCTTCAGCAGTATGTCACCCGTTGCTACGGTTCGATGACCACGTTTAACGTCCTGTTCAAGCACAAGGAGGATCAGTTCTAGAGCCTGGCGCTGAGGCTATACCTGCTTTGTGTAGTGCGATGGAATGTCGTGGCATTCCGTTGAAGTGTCCTTATAGGCCGGAGGCTGCCGCAGTTCGTGTGTCTGGTATTTCCTGCGGTTGTACCAGATGCCATCCGAACGGCTGCGGGGCCGATGAAGGGTTGTCTCTGGAGATGCCGGGAGAAGAGCGCCGGAGGCCGTGCCTATCTGGCAGCAGGAACGGGCGATGCACCGGAGGAGGCATCGATGGCGAGTCCCGGGAATCCGATGGTCGTCCGTCCCGTTGTCCATCATGTTGCGATAGTTGAACTGCTCGCACAAAAGAGCTATGATAACGGAAGAACCGTTCAGCAGAGCCATGGCCACATTTCCGCATGGACGTATCCTGGCATCCTGCTCCCCGATTCCATCGAGGGGGCACTGCCTCCAACCTGCTCCATAATCTGTAACACTTCTCGCGGCAGCTTTTCCCTCCAAGACTCCATTGCTAACTTTGCGGCTTCGTCAGTAGCGGGTGATGGGTGCCGGAGTATCGCCGCACGGTGCAGCAGCCATTGCACACCTGGAATCTGACCTGATGGAGCCAGGCTCTCATACCTTAGAACCTTTACTACTCTCATCTCATGGCAGACAAGAACTTTGACGTGATCGTGATCGGCAGCGGGCCGGGAGGTTACATCGCCGCGATTCGCGCTCACCAGCTTGGCCTGAAAGCTGCGATCGTGGAGCGCGACCGCCTCGGCGGCGTGTGCCTGAACTGGGGATGTATTCCAACAAAGGCGTTGTTGAAGAACGCCGAGCATATGAACTTCCTCAATCATGCCGAGGAGTTCGGCTTCACGATTGAGAAGGTTTCCGTTGATTTCCCCCGTGTCATCCAGCGCAGCCGCGAGGTTGCCGATGCCAACTCCTCCGGCGTAAGCTTCCTGATGAAGAAGAACACGGTTACCGTGCTCAATGGCTCGGGATACGTGCCACGTCCGGGTGTGGTGGAGCTTCGCGACAAGGATGGCAATGTGACCGATACGCTGAATGCCAAGAGCATCGTGATCGCTACGGGCGCTCGTGCTCGTACGTTCCCAGGATTCGAGGTGGATGGGGTCAAGGTTATCACCTCTACCGAGGCTATGCTTCAGAAAGAGGTTCCCGGCTCGATGATCGTGATCGGTGCCGGTGCAATCGGTGTGGAGTTCGCCTACTTCTATAATGCGTTCGGCACCAAGATTACCATCATTGAGATGCAGCCGACCATTCTGCCGGTCGAGGATGAGGATGCCGCCAAGGAGGTGACCCGCGCCTTCAAGAAGAAGAAGATGGAGATCCTTACGGAAACGCGTGTTATCAGCGTGAAGACCGTTGGCAACGGGGTTGAAGTCGTCATCGAGAACAAGAAGGGGGAGCAGAAGACCCTGACCGCCGATCTTGCCTTGAATGCCGTTGGCGTGACCGGCAATATCGAGAACCTGGGTCTGGAAGAGCTTGGCGTGGTCGTCGAGCGTGGACACATCAAGGTGAACAAGTTCATGCAGACCAACGTCCCTGGCATCTATGCCATCGGCGACGTGGTTGGTGCGCCCTGGCTGGCACATGTGGCGTCACATGAGGGGATCACAGCCGTGGAGCATATCGCCGGGTACCCGACACACGGCATGGATTACTCGAACGTCCCTGGCTGTACCTATTGCCAGCCGCAGATCGCCTCGGTGGGGCTTACCGAGAAGAAGGCACGTGAGATGGGGTACGATGTGAAGATCGGCAAGTTCCCATTCAAGGCCAGCGGCAAGGCTCGCGCCATCGGCGAGACCGATGGATTTGTGAAGCTGGTGATCGACGCGAAGTATGGCGAGATCCTGGGTGGGCATATCGTAGGGGCCGAGGCTACCGAAATGATCGCCGAGATCTGCACGGCACGCGCTGCCGAGGCTACTGCCGAGACCCTTATGCATACCATTCACGCCCATCCGACCCTTTCCGAAGGGGTTATGGAGGCTGCCGCCGATGCCTATGGTATGGCACTGAACATCTGATTCGGAGATGCCGGAATCGGCAATTGCGGGAGGCCGACTGCCTGGTCGGTCTCCCGTCATAGTTGTAGAGCGGTACGTTGGTGAGCAGAGAAAGGCGTTCCGGGGGATATCTGTCCGCAGGAGCGCCATGCACCGGCTCTTCTTTCGATCAATCCCCTGGTTCGTGCCTATATTAATAGATAGGCGCCTGAGCAGCTCTCATGACTATTGAACAGCAGCTTCTCGACTCCTGGAAGCGTAGCAACAGAATTAACCTCTATCTGCTTGAGATACTGGCCCCGCATATGCTGGAGCTTGGCTCGCAGGGAGGTGCTGTGGGAGAACAGTTCGCCGAGCTTCATAACGTCCGCCTGACGTGGCTGAGCACTGTGGCCCCGGAACTGCTTGATGGCCTGGAACGGCTTGAGCGGGGGGAGACATTGAGTCGTGAACGGCTTATCTTCTCGCTGAAACGCTCCTCCGAAGCGGTGAGCCGGTTGCTTGAACTTGGGCTGGAAGCCGAGACGCTCGAAGGATTCAAGCCTCATGTTGCGACGTTCCATAGCTATATTGTGGCGCATGAGGCGCATCACCGGGGCCGGATACTGCTCACGTTGAAGCGGGCCGGGTACAGGATTGATAGAAAAATCCCGTTCAATCTCTGGGATGCCGATATGGGAAATGGCTGATATCTGCTGCCACGTGCTGTATATGGCCTGTGATGGCGGTGTGTCTATATGGACGAATCGACCAAGCCCTCCCGGACCGGCGATATGCCCGAAAGGGGCGTTGGGTGGATTGGTGATGGACTATTGACAATGGACTGGCTGATACATGATCTCCACGATTGCAACCACTGTTCGTGCCGAGTGGCTTGGCCGGGTCGGTTATGCGACTGCCTGGGAGCTGCAACGTACGGTATTCGATGAGGTGATGCGGGGGGAGCGCGAGAACACATTTCTTCTGTGCGAGCACCCGGATGTGATCACGCTTGGCCGTAATGCGCGCACCGATGCAAATCTGCTGGTATCGCGGGAATTGCTCGAAGCCAACGGATACCAGGTGTTCGATGTTGATCGTGGCGGCGATGTGACCTATCACGGGCCAGGACAGCTTGTCGGCTATCCGATCATACGGCTGGCCGACTTCCGGGAGGATCTTGGCTGGTATATGCGGACGATCGAGGAGCTGATAATCAGGGCGATCGGGGCATATGGGCTGCAAGGGGGGCGCCGAAGTGGCATGAGCGGCGTCTGGTGCGGCGATCGGAAGATCTGCGCTATCGGCGTGCGGGCCTCGCGATGGGTGACCATGCATGGCTTTGCGCTGAATGTGACGACCGATCTTGCCCGATTCGGGGCCATTGTGCCATGCGGCATCGCCGAGTACGATGTCACATCAATAGAGCGCGAGACCGGCACAAAGGAGGATCTCCTGGCTGTGGCCCTGCGGGTGGCAGAGTGCTGGGACGACGTGTTCGTCGGCGCTCACACGGTTGCCGGACGGTCCTGACAGGCATTGCTCTGAGGCCAGCCCTGGCTGGCGCAGATGATCCGTAAGAATTAAGAATGTAGCCGCACCATCGGTTTCCGGTGGTGCCGCACAAGCCGGGTAACGGCTGCAACTCCCATCGGAAACGGTGGAACTCCCGTATTTCGCAGAATCCGGTTCGCGATTCCGGTTTCGTGCGTATATTCGCGGGCTACTCTTGTTGTGATGGATGGTAACGGGGGGACCAGCGCTTGACGAAGCGGTTCGGAAACTTCGGCCCGAAACCGCATTCAGCAACCAGCAATAGAAGCAGCATGTGTCGATTCCTAGCCTACATCGGTAAACCCGCCCTGGCGGACGATCTCCTCTATCGTCCGCAGCATTCGTTGATCGAGCGCCAATCGCTTGGAGCACAGGAAATGTCGATCCCGATCAATGGAGATGGGTTTGGCATCAGTTGGTATGACTTCAATCTTGATGACGAACCCTGCCAGTTCCGTTCGGTCCATCCATCCTGGAGCGACCAGAACCTCCGTTTCCTCGCCAAGAAGGTCAAAACCCCGATGCTCTTTGCCCACGTCCGTGCGGCCACTCCCGGCTCGCACGTGGAGGAGCTGAACTGCCACCCGTTCGTCTATGGCAAACTTACATGGATGCACAATGGCATGGTGCAGGGCTTTCGGAAGATTCGGCGGTCGCTTCTACGCGAGTTGAAGGATGATTGTTACGATGCGGTTCAGGGTTCTACCGACTCCGAACATCTGTTCGGCCTGTTTCTGAACAACCTGTCCAACCCGAAGGGGGATGTGACGACCGATGAGATGGTAGACGCGATGTTCGGGATGCTGAACGATTTCAATCGGCTGCTGTTCGAGCACGATGTGCGTGAACATTCCTATCTGAACCTCTGTGTCTCCAATGGCCGGTCGGTGGTTGCGACGCGTTATACAACCAATCCTCGCGTACAGCCGGCCTCACTCTACTATATGTTCGGCAAGGAATATATCGCCACCGAGCATCGTTGCTTCATGCTCCCGGATGAGGGACGCGCCGAGGCGGTCGTGATCTCCTCCGAGCCTTTTACAAGCGTCAAGTCCGAGTGGATCAAGGTGACACGCAATTCCATGATTATCGTGGATGACGATCTATCGATTCGTTTCGCCGACATCGAGCTGCCGTTCGAGAAAGCTTCATTCGTGTACGAGAACGTCTGATTCATCGGCACTGTAGAGCCGGGCCGGAGCATATCCGGGGCTGGCGACTGTCATGGCCGATGATGTGGCCGCCGGACACAGCAGGATCTGTCGGCGGCGATATGGCTGTGCCTGCTGCTGAGCATTGCACCTGTCAATGATCGTATATTCAGTATCGGCGCTCTCCGGGCACCGGTACGAACCCCCGGAAAAAGGCGATGCGAGGGGCATCGTCGGCTGCAAGCCGTCCCCTCGATCAATGATTGGGGCTATACATGCCCCGATGCCGTCCGGGCCGGTCCGTGTATCACGAAGAGGCATACTGCGGAACCAAAAAGATTCTCTTCAATAGCCTATTTCTCTGTCATCTCAGCATGATCTCAACGTTACTTCCGTTCGTACTGTTGCTACCGCTGGTCGGCTTCCTTATCAACGGCCTTTTTGGCAGGAAGATAGGATCGGAGAAGACGGTGGGAGTGATCGGTACATCGATGGTGGGCATCGGCTTCATCCTCGCTGTGACAATGTTCTTCGAGCTTGTCTCGATGCCCGCCGCATCGCGGCGGGTGCTGGTGGATCTGCTCCCATGGATTACAGCCGGCACCTTCTCGGTCGGCTTCTCCTACCAGATCGACCAGCTTTCAATGATCTTTCTGTTGATCATCACCGGCATTGGAACGCTCATCCACATCTATTCAATCGGCTATATGCATGGCGATCCCGGTTTCAGCCGGTTTTTCGCCTATCTGAACCTCTTCATCTTTATGATGCTGAATCTGGTTCTGGCCGATAACTTTCTGGTAACGTTTCTTGGCTGGGAAGGGGTGGGGCTTTGTTCGTTCCTGCTGATCGGATTCTGGTACGAGAGGAAGTTCGAGGGGGTGGGGATTCGCACCACCGGCGATGCTGCCAAGAAGGCCTTTGTGGTGAACCGTATCGGCGATCTTGGGATGCTTATCGGCATGTTCATCCTCTTTCATGAGTTTGGAACGTTGCAGTATCAGCAGATCACCGAGGCGGTAAGCCTTGGCGGATATTTTCCGGGGAGCAGCACCAGCATCACGATCGCCACGCTCTGCCTCTTTCTTGGGGCATGCGGCAAGTCGGCACAGATCCCGCTTGGCGTGTGGCTCCCCGATGCCATGGCCGGTCCTACGCCCGTTTCGGCGCTTATCCATGCGGCCACCATGGTAACCTCGGGCATCTTCCTGATCAGCCGGAATGCGGCTCTGTTCACCCTTTCGCCGACCACCATGGCGGTGATCACCGGTGTTGCCGCAACCACCGCGCTTATCGCGGCAACGGTCGGGCTGGTGCAGAACGATATCAAGAAGGTGCTTGCCTACTCCACGGTATCGCAGCTTGGGTTCATGTTTATAGCGCTTGGGGTTGGTGCGTTCACCTCGGCGGTATTCCATGTGATGACCCATGCGTTCTTCAAGGCGCTTCTGTTCCTCGGCTCAGGATCGGTGATCCACGGCATGCACGAGGAGCAGGATATGCAGAAGATGGGGGGGCTGAAGAAGTATATGCCGACCACCTACAAGACGTATCTGATAGGCTCGCTTGCCATTGCCGGCATTCTGCCGTTCAGCGGGTTTTTCTCCAAGGATGAGATCCTGTACCACTCGTTCATCGATGGTAATGCGCTGCTCTGGATCGTAGGCTCGCTCGCCGCGTTCTGCACGGCGTTTTATATGTTCCGGTCGGTCTTCCTCACGTTCCACGGGAAAGAGAGGTTTGACCATCATCATGTGCATCCGCACGAGTCACCCGCTTCGATGACGATCCCGCTCTGGATTCTGGCGGTGCTTTCCACGGTGGGCGGATTTCTCGGACTTCCGCCGGTCGTTGGGGAGCATGCTCATGTGCTGCACACCTGGCTTGAGCCGATCTTTGCCCCCGCTTATCGGAATTTCACCCAGCATCATGGCTCGCATGCCACCGAATGGGTGCTTATCGCCGTTGCATCGGCGGTGGCGGTGGCCGGTATCGCTCTTGCCTATTACATCTACGAGAAGAAGCCGGCGCTCGCCGATCGTCTGGCCACACGGATGAAGGGGCCGTACAAGCTCCTCTGGAACAAGTGGTACGCCGACGAGGTGTACGAGTGGCTTATCGTGACTCCCTTGCAAAGCGTCTCGCGCGTCTTTCTGCTCCGTTTTGTGGACAAGGGAATGATCGACGGCGCTATCAATGGCTCGGCCCGCTTCACTGGCGGGTTGGCAAATGTCATCCGCAAGATGCAGAACGGCATCGCACAGAACTATGCGATGGTATTCGTTGTCGGCATCGTCGCCGTGCTCGCCTGGATTTTGCTGAAGTAGAAGGGCCGGGGCGTTTCCCTTATCGCGGTCTTGCCCGTCAGGGAACCAGATTCTGGTAACGCTCCGCATCCTACGCTTTGCAACGCTTCAGGCTCTTGACGTACTGACTACGGACTTCCTCGTCATTTGAAAAAAGACAATCCCGATCAATGGTTCTTCTGCTGACGCTTTTTATCCCGCTTCTGGTTGCGCTGGTTCTGATGTTCATCCCTTCGGAGAACAAGAAGGCTCATCGCCTGGGGGCGGCCATCGGCTCGATCCTTACGTTTGTGGTCTCTCTGGCACTCTGGTTCGGCTTTGACAAGGCGGACCCGGGATTTCAGTTCGTCACGAACACGCCCTGGATATCGTCGCTCGACATCGGCTTCCGGTTCGGTATCGACGGTATGTCGCTGCTTCTTGTGGTGTTGACAACCTTTACGATGCCCATCGCCATCATGTCGAGCTGGGAGGGGATTCGTGACCGGGAGAAGCTCTATTATATCATGGTGCTTCTGCTGGAATTCGGGGTGATCGGCGTCTTTATCTCGCTCGATACCTTCGTTTTCTATGTCTTCTGGGAGGTTGTGCTTATCCCGATGTACTTCCTGATTGGCATCTGGGGCGGCAAGGACAGGATCTATGCGGCGATGAAGTTCTTCATCTACACGATGGCCGGCTCGCTTCTGATGCTGGTTGCCATCGTCTGGCTCGGCTATTATGGCGAAGCGCAACTGGGTGGCTTCACGACCGATCTGGCAAAGCTGATGCATGTGGGGCCAAATATCCCGATCGAGACCCAGAACTGGATCTTCCTGGCATTTGCGCTCTCGTTCTGCATCAAGGTGCCGCTCTTCCCGCTGCACACATGGTTGCCGGATGCCCATACGCAAGCCCCGACGGCCGGCTCGGTGATCCTGGCCGCGGTGATGCTCAAGATGGGCACCTATGGTCTGATCCGTTTCAATCTTCAGCTCTTTCCACAGTCGTCGTTGCAGTATGCCGATCTGTTCTCGGTGCTTGCCGTGATCGGCATCATCTATGGCGCATTGCTGGCGATGGTGCAGACCGATATCAAGAAGCTTGTGGCATATTCGTCGATCGCCCACCTTGGCTTTGTGGTGCTGGGCATCTTCTCGATGACCGTCGAGGGGGTGCAGGGAGCAGTGTTGCAGATGGTGAACCACGGTCTTTCCACCGGCATGCTCTTTCTGCTGATCGGCTTTATCTACGAGCGCCGTCATACACGCGAGATGGCACAGTTCGGCGGCCTGGCCAAAACGATGCCGGTATATGCCGTCTTCTTTGCGATCGCGGTGTTTGCATCGGTTGGTCTTCCGGGGCTTAACGGGTTTGTGGGGGAGTACCTTACGCTGCTCGGCGCATATATCTCCGATCACCTGGCCTCGCGCTGGTATGCGGTGATTGGCGCGTCGGGGGTGATCCTGGCCGCTGTCTATCTTCTGGTGCTCTACCAGCGGATGTTCTTCGGCCCGATCACGCATAACGAGAACCGTCATGTAAAGGATCTGAACCCGCTGGAGATCGGACTGCTCGTCCCGCTGGTCATCTTCTGCGTCTGGATCGGGTTCCAGCCGAACACGTTCCTGAGCGTTACCGAAAGCGGTTCGCGTGCGATTGTGGGAGTGGTGGAGGTGCTGAGAGGGGAGAACCGGTATGCTGCCGAGGCACAGGCCCGTCTGAGCGATTCCACCGCATCGGTACAGCCGGTTGTTCCGGCCAATGCCACCGTTGCAACGCCTCAGTCCGGGCAGCCACAGCCGATCGTGGTGCCGGGTGGCACGCCGAACCCCGGCAGCCGATAAGGGATGGAATCGGCTACGGTCGATCCTCTATGGATCATTCCGTTTTTTCTCCTGCTGGCGATGATCGCCGCCATGCCCTTTATCAACGGGGAGTGGTGGGGCAGGAGGTATAAGGTGGTGGCTGTAGCCCTTGGTCTGATAACCGCTGGTTATTACATCATCGGCCTTGGCAATGCGGGACGTGTGTGGGCATCGCTTCATGAATATGTGAGCTTTATCGCGCTGATCGGCTCGCTCTATGTGACCGCCGGCGGGGTTCATATCACGATCAAGGGGCGATCCACGCCTGCCGGGAACCTGCTGTTTCTGGCAGTGGGTGGGATCATCGCAAATCTGCTCGGCACGACCGGCGCATCGATGTTGCTTATACGCCCGTATCTGCGGAACAACCGATATCGGCTCTCGGCATATCATGTCGTCTTCTTCATCTTCATCGTTTCAAACGTTGGAGGTGCTCTGACCCCGATCGGCGACCCTCCTCTGTTCCTTGGCTATCTCAAGGGGGTGCCGTTCTTCTGGATCACCGAGAGGATGATCCTTCCCTGGGCTTTGGTGCTGCTGCTGTTGCTGGGGATCTTCTATCTCATCGACCGGCAGAGCTATCGGAAGATGCCGGAGGAGCTTCGCTCCACCGTGGAGACCGAGAACGGCGCCACGCGGGTGATGGGGCTGCACAATCTGATCTTTCTTGCGGTGATCATCGGTGCCGTCTTTATTGAACATCCGATGGCTCTGCGGGAGGTGTTGATGCTCGGCGCTGCTGCGGCGAGTTATTACACGACCAAGGGGGAGATTCATGAACGGAATCAGTTTACCTTCCATCCGATCGAGGAGGTTGCGTATCTGTTCATCGGGATCTTTCTGACGATGCTTCCGGCGCTCGACTGGCTTTCGGCGAACGCCGCGCATCTTGGAATCGAGTCGCCGGGCGGGTTCTACTGGATAACCGGGGCGTTGAGCAGTGTTCTGGACAACGCGCCCACATATCTGAACTTCCTGAGCGCCGCGCTTGGCTTGGCCGGGCTGGAGGTAGGCAACCCCCAGCATGTGCTCCAGTATCTACAGACAGGGGGGCTGCATGTGGCGGCGATCTCCGCCGCTGCGGTCTTCTTCGGAGCCATGACCTATATAGGCAACGGTCCGAACTTCATGGTAAAGGCCATTGCCGAACAGGCCGGAGTACGGATGCCCGGCTTCTTCGGATATATCGTAACGTTTTCTCTGCCGGTGCTCCTGCCGGTATACCTTCTCGTCTGGATAATCTTCTTTTCATGAGCCAAACAGACTTTCTTGCCGCGTCGCCCATCGAAATCGTCAGCCTTTTTGCATTGCTGGTGATGCTTGCCGACGCCCTGGTGGTTCGCAGCACCCGTATCTGCTCGGTGCTCGCAATCCTCGGTTTTGTCGGGGGTATCGTTGCCGCGCTGTTTACGATGAATGAAAACCTGAGCGGGTTCCATGGAATGATCACCGCTGGCGGGATGGCCAGCATCTACGACATCATCTTCTGCGGTGCCGGCATCATGACCGTGCTGCTGGCGCGTGATTATCTGGAGCGTCTCGGCGGCATGTTCGACGAGTTCTATACGCTGGTGACGATGTCGGTTGCCGGCATGATGCTTCTATCGCACGCCAGCGACCTGATGGTGCTTTTTGTCGGCGTAGAGGTGATGTCGATCTGCTTCTACGTTCTTGCCGGGCTGTTCCGCCATCAGCTTTCCTCCAACGAGGCATCCATGAAGTATTTCCTTCTTGGTGCCTTCGCCTCCGGTTTTCTCCTGTACGGGATTGCGCTTGTCTATGGGGCGGTTGGTGATACCCTCTACAGCGCCATTCTTACAGGTGCGGTAAAGACCCAGTTCCCGATGCTGTTCTGGAGCGGTGTCGGGCTTATCATCGTCGGCCTTGGGTTCAAGGTTGCGGCCTTCCCGTTCCATCAGTGGGCACCGGATGTCTATCAGGGGGCGCCGACGGTGGTGACCGGTTTTATGAGCACCGCAGGAAAGGCGGCCGCCTTTGCCGGGTTTGTGGGCTTTATGATCCCGGTCTCGACCAGCAATGCCGAAGGGCTTACGGAAGCTCGTACGGTGCTGGCACTTCTGGCGACCGGATCTATGCTTGTGGGGAATATCACGGCGCTGGTGCAGAACAATATCAAGCGTATGCTTGCCTACTCCTCGGTGGCCCATGCCGGTTATATGCTGATCGGCCTTGCCGCAGCCAACCAGACCGGATGGAACGGCATCGTGTATTACGTGGCGGCCTATCTCTTCATGCAGCTTGGCGCGTTTGCGGTGGTTGGGCTGCTGGAGCGTGAGAACGGGGGCAATCTCTCCATCGACGACTACAAGGGGCTTGGCCGTCGCCGCCCGGGGCTGGCGATCATCATGGCGATCTTCATGTTTTCGCTGACCGGCATCCCGCCGTTTGCCGGGTTCTATGGCAAGTATCTTCTGTTTGTCTCGGCTGTACGTGCCGACATGACCTGGCTTGCAATCGTCGGCGTGATCGCCTCGGTGATCTCCGTCTGGTTCTACCTGGGCCTGATCGTGAACATGTTCTTCCGCGAGCCGGAGGGGGAGGAGTCAACAGTACACGTGAGCGGACTCTCGAAAACCGTGCTGGCGCTTACGCTGGCCGGAACGCTTATCATCGGCTTTCTCCCCGACCTGATACTTCGAGCGATACCAAAGTGATTTCACCGGGGGAATCAACACGGTTGGTTCCCCCGGTTTGTTTTCAAGGGGGCTGCTCGATTTGCTCTTTCGGAACCATGGTAGAGATTGCTACATTGGAGGGCATATGCAGGGGTTTGTACGCCTTACGGCAATTCATCTCCATGGCTTCGGCTGTTGAGAACTGTACGTCCATCCGGCAAGGCAGCGCCTGGGGCACCGCCGTAACGGTTGATCGAGCAGAACCATCGGATGGGTATGGGTGGCGGGATCGAGTTCTTTGAATCTCCTTCTGACAACAAGGAACTCACACCTGTCAGAGATGTTTCGGTGAGGGCCGTCGGTATCCTTATCGGCAATCCGGCATCGGCTGCGATTGCCCGTGCTGATCTACGCCCGTAGAATGTGTGATGCTCCCATCGAACCTACACGCAGCCAGGGGATGGCAGGGGCCGGAATTCCCTGGATCGGTTTAATCGGAAGAGGAGCAAGGAGCAGCGGGGTGTGGATCAATTACCATGTCTTCTGTCTGAAATATGGCTGTGCGACGCTCCTCCTGGCTGCTGAGAGGAACTTCTCAAACATCCCGGCGTATCGACGAAGCCGAGGGTTTTCGGAGCCAGGCAATCGTACAGGAGAAGGGTTGTAGTACATTATTACCGGGATGTGGACCCAGAGATGGTTCTTCCATCGTCATAAGTGTATAGATGGCAACAGGACAACATATCACGGGCAGGCAGAAAAATATCATCGCCGATGAGCTCTCCGAACGGGAGGAGCTCATTTTGCGTTATATTGTCCAGAATTATATTCTGACGGCTAATCCCGTTGGCTCCAGGTATCTCTCGAAGAGACTGGAGGAGGAGTCGATCTCCGCAGCCACGATCCGCAACACCATGGCGGATCTGGAGGAGAAGGGGTTCATATCCCATCCCCATACCTCTGCGGGGCGTGTCCCGACCGATCTGGGCTACAGGTTCTACGTCGACACGATCGTGCGCAGCGGCCGCCTTAGCGCTGCCGAGCAGGTTGCTATCAAGAGAAATATAGACCCCACAGCACCCACGCCTGTCCTGATGAAGGAGGCCTCCCGGCTGATCGGCCTGATTTCGCATCAGCTTGGCATTGTGCGCGCTCCTGAACTGCTCAACAGCATTCTTGAGCGGATCGAGCTTGTCACGCTCTCAAGTACCCGGCTGCTGGTGGTGTTATCGCTTCGGGCGGGGCTTATCAGGACGGTGACGCTTGAGGTGACCAACCATGAGCTGTCGCGCGATCGGCTGGAGAGCGTTGTACGGGTGCTGAACGAGCGCCTGGCAGGGCTGACGCTTCGGGAGGTTCGGAACAGTTGTTATGAACGGCTGCGTGATGTGGCGATCGTCGAGGGAGGGGGGCTGATGCAGGTGTTGCTTGATTCGGCCGACCGGATCTTTTCCGAGGCGTCCGATATCGAGCGGGTGCAGATCTCGCCGACACAGAATATCTTCCGCCATCCCGAATTTGCCAATCCCGCACAGGTGCGTGGCATCGTGGAGCTGATCGAAAACGAGGAGATGGTGGTGCATCTGCTCGATAGCCACGTGGGCGACGATGAGACCGTGGACATCACCATCGGTGAGGAGCATCGCGACCAGCGGATGCTTGGCTATAGCCTGATCACAACCCGTTACCGGGTTGGTAGCACCACCGGGACCATCGGGCTGATCGGTCCCAAACGCATGGATTACTCACGGATGATCACAGTCGTAGAGTATATCGCAAAGGCGATTTCGAATAATTTTCAGGATCGCTGAGCGTCGTAGCCAGGGGTGAATTCACGCAGGGTGCAACTCCAGCTATATGAAATTCGGTATTCGGATTGCCGGATAATTCTTATTCGGTAGTGGATTCCGTCTGAACCATATAATACGAGTCATGAGCAAACGAGAAATACCAATCGACGATTTACAGGACTCCGGCGTCGAGGAGAACGAAACACAGCAGACGAGCAACGTTGGAGATCTGGAGGAGCGCCTGAGCGCGTTGGAACTGGAGAATCAGCGGCTCCGCGATCAGGCGATCCGTGCCGTGGCCGATCTGGAGAACTTCCGTCGGCGAGCGGTGCAGGAGCGGGAGCAGGTGATGCAGTACTCCAATGAGCGTCTGTTGCAGTCGATTCTTCCGGTTGTCGACGATTTTGGACGCTCAGTGGAGAGCGGTGAGCAGAACAAGGACTTCCCGAGTTTCTACCAGGGAGTGCTCATGATCTATAACAAGCTGCTGAAGATCCTGGATGTCCAGGGCGTCAAGCGGATCGAGGCGCTTGGGCAGCCGTTCGATGTGGATCTGCACGAGGCGCTGATGCGCCAGCCGAGCGATGCACCGGAGGATACCGTCATCAGCGAACTGGAAGCCGGGTATACCTATGGCGACAGGGTGTTGAGGCATGCCAAGGTGATCGTCTCCGCCGGAAGCTGAATCCGAGCAGATGATCCGGTCCGGCATC
This sequence comes from uncultured Alphaproteobacteria bacterium, assembly GCA_964455525.1. Classification (GTDB taxonomy): domain Bacteria; phylum Bacteroidota; class Ignavibacteria; order OLB7; family OLB7; genus JAFDZV01. Next base: position 105,307 of record CAYVWR010000011.1, on the reverse strand, counting down.
GGCGTTATGCGGATGCCGGACATCGGCTGATCTGCGGTGAACCGGCTGTGCGCTCGGTGAACACGGAATCCGAACGACTATATCCGACCATCGACTACCATACGAAACTGGACTATGCAGAAGAGAGATTATTACGAGATCCTTGGCGTCAGCCGGACCGTGGCTGAGGGGGAGCTTAAGGCCGCCTATCGCAAGCTTGCTTTGAAGTATCATCCCGACCGTAACCCTGATAACAAGGAAGCCGAGGAGAGCTTCAAGGAGTGTGCCGAGGCATACGAGGTGCTCTCGAATCCGGATAAGCGTGCCCGGTACGATCGCTTTGGCCATCAGGGGATGCGTATGGGGCAGGATTACCAGGGATACTCCAATATCAACGATATCTTCTCCGCCTTCGGGGGCTCCATCTTTGAGGAGATTTTTGGCAATGCCGGAGGGGGACGCCGCTCGCAGGGGCCGGTCTTCGGTCAGCCGGGGAGCGATCTCAAGATTCGTCTTCCGCTTACGCTGGAGGAGATCGCAACCGGTGTTGAGAAGACCATCTCGGTAAAGAAGATGGTGCTCTGCACCGATTGCACCGGCCGTGGCACGCAATCTGCTACCGGCATCGTCAATTGCTCCCAGTGTGGCGGCAGCGGCGAGATCCGTCAGGTGAGCCGTTCGATGTTCGGGCAGTTCATCAACGTTGCTCCCTGCTCCAACTGCGGCGGCGAAGGGAAGGTTGTCAAGGAGCCGTGCAGAACCTGCCATGGCGAAGGCCGGGTTCAGGGAGAGGGACGTGAGACGATCGATGTTCCGGCTGGCGTTTCCGACGGCAACTATATCCCGCTGCGTGGCAAGGGGAACATGGGGCGCCACGGCGGCCCTGCCGGTGACATCATTGTGCTGATCGAGGAAAAACAGCATAAGGACTTTGTCCGCAACGGCAACGATGTCATCTATGAGCTGGAGATCGGTTACCCGCAGGCAGCGCTCGGCGCCGAGGTGGATGTTCCCACCCTGCTCGGCATGTCGGCGATCTCCATCGAGCCGGGAACGCCGGCAGGCACGCTCCTTCGGATGCGCGACAAGGGCATTCCGCATCTGAACAGCACGCGGCGTGGCGATCAGATCGTACGGGTGAACCTGTATGTGCCTACCAAGCTGAACGATGAGGAGCGGGAGATCCTGGAACGCTTGGCGGAGATGCCAAACATCGACCCAAAGCAGAAAGGAAAGAAGGATGGAGAGAAGAGCGGCTTCTTTTCAAAGGTGAAAGAGGTGTTTTCGTAACCTATAGCCCCGGTTTCTCGTAGGAGCCGGGGCGTAGTGCTGCACCGTAGCGATGGGATGAGCTGGCCCCGTACAAGGGCATGCCTCCTGTTCCTACGGTTGTTGCGTTCTAGGGCGCTGCGCCGAATATGCGTCGTTGCAGTGCTCAAGCGGGCGCTCTTGTCTATGCGGCGGTCCCGACGAGCCACGTCGGCGGTCGTTGTATGGGGTTTTTACGATCGTTTCTTGCAAATGAATTCACTTCGACGTCTTGCTCCGTATATAGGGAAGTACAAGGGACGGCTTCTATGGGGCCTTATCGCCATCACCATCTCAAACGTCTTCTCGGTGGCGATTCCCCGGTTTATCGGCAATACTATCGATAGCTTGGTGGGCAGCTCAACAGTGGATGCCACCCCGAGCTATCTCCTGCAACAGGCGCTTATCATCCTTGGCCTCTCGCTTGGCAGCGGCGCCTTCCTTTTTCTCACCCGCCAGACCATCATCGTGCTTTCACGGCTGGTGGAGTACGACATCCGCAACGATTTTCTCAAGCATACCCAGTCCCTCTCGATGGGGTGGTTCAATACAACTCCTACCGGCGATATCATGGCGCTTGCCACAAACGATATCTCGGCGGTGCGCGAGTTTGTAGGGCCGGCGCTGATGTATACGGCCAATACCCTTACCACCTTTACGTTTGCGCTGGTGATGATGCTCACCCTCTCGGTGAAAGTCACGCTGCTTGCGCTTATTCCGCTGCCACTGGTCAGCTATACGGTGTACTGGCTTGGCAAGAAGATCCATGCCCTCTTCGGTGGGGTGCAGGCACAGTACGCCGATCTTACCTCGCTTGCGCAGGAGAACATGTCGGGCGTACGGGTGATCCGTGCATATGTGCGGGAGACGTTCTCGCTGGGGAATTTCCGGCAGTTGAGCGAGCTTTACAGAGATAAGAATATGAAGCTGGTGAAGACCCAGGCGCTGATGATGCCGGTGATGATGGCGCTGATCGGAAGCTCACAGCTTATCGTGCTCCTTGTGGGGGGAATGGAGGTGATACAGGGGCGTGCCACGGTTGGCGATATCACACAGTTTTTTGCCTATATCTCGCAGCTTATCTGGCCGGTGATCGCGGTTGGCTGGGTGACCAACCTGGTGCAGCGGGCCGCCGCCTCCATGGTCCGTCTGAACAAGGTGTTTGATATGCGCCCAGAGGTGGAGAACGATGCGGCCACGGATTCCTCTATCACCGAGATCAATGGACGCCTGGAGTTCCGTAATGTCTCCTTCCGCTATCGCCCGGAACTGCCGTTTGTGCTGAAGAACATCAATCTGACCGTAGAGCAGGGGAGCACCCTTGCCATTATCGGCACAACCGGCTCCGGCAAGAGCACCATCGTGCATCTGATCGCACGGTTGTACGATGCCAGCGAAGGGGAAATTCTGATCGATGGGCGGTCGATACGCTCGATTCCCATCGAGGTCCTCCGATCGTCCATCGGCGCGGTATCGCAGGAGACGTTTCTCTTCTCGGCCACGATTGCGGAGAATATCCGCTATGGGCGGCACGATGCAACAACCGAGCAGATGGAGGAGGCTGCGAAGGTGTCGCAGCTATACGAAAACGTGAAACGGTTCCCGGAAGGGTTCGATACCATCGTCGGGGAGCGCGGCATCACCCTTTCCGGCGGGCAGAAACAGCGCACCTCGATTGCACGTGCGGTGCTTCGCCAGCCAAAGATCCTGATGCTAGACGATGCGCTCTCGGCCGTCGATACGGAGACCGAGGAGCTTATCCTCCGCCGGCTGCGTACATCTATGCGCGACCGCACATGCATTCTGATCGCCCATCGTATATCCACGGTAAAGGATGCCGACCAGATCATCGTGATGAACGATGGCCAGATCGTGGAGCGGGGAAGCCACGGCGAGTTGCTGGCGCTGAAAGGAGAATATTCCCGCATTTACGAGCGCCAGTTGCTTGAAGCCGAACTTGAGAACCTGTAAGCATGGTACGCGATCTGTTCAGAGGACTCTCGGCTCCGTTCCGGGCGGTACGTCTCCTTGCAGGCGTCCCCCGGCTGCGCAGGCTGGCGGTTATGCCGCTGCTTGTGAACATCCTTGTCTTTCTGATCGGGGTCCCTCTGGTGGTATGGCTGGCGACAAGCTGGGTGGGCGGCCTTGTCGCCGCTGGTGATGTCTGGGGGGGAGCGCTCCGGGTTCTGCTTCAGATCATGGTTGCAGTGGCGGTTGTCGTTGGCGCGGTCTTCACCTTTGTGATCGTTGGGAACATTGTCGCCGCCCCGTTCAATTCCAGGCTCTCGGAGGCCGTGGAAGCTCACCTGGTTGGCGGGCAGGGCGATGCTGCCACGGTGATACAGGGAGCCGTGCGAAGCATTATCACCGCGATCGGGCGCCTGCTTCTGTTCCTGCTGATATATCCGCCGATCTTTCTCACGCAGTTTGTCCCGGTTGCCGGGCCGTTTCTGCATCCGATCCTCGCGGCGCTCTACGGTGCGTTTGTTCTCTCCATCGATTTCAGCGATCCGACGTTCGAGCGGCATTTCCGGCGTTTTCGCGACAAGGTAGGGTTTATCCGGCGCCGCAAGTCGTTGTATCTTGGTTTTGGCCTTACGGCGGTCGCCATGGCCGTCATACCCGTTGTCAACTTCCTTCTGCTGCCGGTCTGTGTTACCGGCGCGGCATTGCTCTATCTGGAAGAATCCGCCTAGGCGTACATATTCATACGAGGAGCCATATCGCGCCGGGGAATGTCCGGCAGGCCAGGGGCTGATCCAGCAGCAATGGGGAGGCTGCCGGGGCACGCCTCCATATCGTGATGGGAAGGGGGATATCCCGAGGAGTTGTGCTTGCCTGTTTCTGCGGAATGTCTCATATTCTCCGGCTGGAACCGAGGCTCATCATGCATCGGTACAGATCCTTGCCGCGCTACGGCCTTGCGATCCACCTGCCGAACTTCCGTAACGTACATTCTTGAAAATTCGTAGCTTCGTATTCCGTCTCGATAGAATGTCGGGACCTGATGCCGGCTTCATAGATGGGATTGCTTGTGTGGGATTGAAGCCGCAACAGGTGCCAGCCATGGTTTGCGCGGAATATGGATGCAGTGAACTCATCGCCAACGGAGGCTCGCGTATTGGCAACGCCGACTTGTGGAAGTTGCGCCAACGGGCGTGAGACGGTGAAACCACTCTGCCGGAGCTGCGTAGCTTTTGCCTTACTTGCCAGGAGTGTTCAAATAATTCTATGCTTAAGTTTCTAGAGAAGTTCTTCGGCTCGAAGCGTCAGAAAGACGTGGAGGCGCTTTATCCGATCGTTGATGAGATCAACGAGGTATTTGAAGAGTATCAGTCGCTTTCCGACGACGAGCTGCGCGGCAAGACCGAAGAGTTCCGTGCACGTATTCGCGAGCGGATTGCCGAGGATCAGGCCCGGCTCGATGAGCTGAATGCCCGCTTGAAGGAGGATATAGACTCCGATGAGCGCGACGCGATCTATGAGGAGATCGACGAACTGGAGCGTTCGATCTACGAGACTACCGAGGAAGTGCTGAACGAGATTCTTCCCGAAGCATTTGCTGTGGTCAAGGAGGCGGCGCGCCGCCATAGCGGCAAGCAGTGGGAGGCCGGTGGCTCTACCGTCGTGTGGGATATGGTCCACTACGACGTGCAGCTTATCGGCGGCATGGTGCTGCATCAGGGCAAGATCGCTGAAATGGCGACGGGTGAAGGCAAGACCCTTGTGGGTACCCTTCCTACCTATCTCAACGCCCTGACCGGCCGTGGGGTCCACATCATTACGGTGAACGACTACCTTGCCAAGCGCGACTCCGAGTGGATGGGGCCGATCTACCAGTGGCTTGGCCTGACCATCGGCTGCATCCAGTCGAATATGCCGCCGCATCTGCGTAAAGCACAATACGAGTGCGATATCACGTTCGGAACCAATAACGAGTTCGGTTTCGACTACCTCCGCGATAATATGGTCCAGCGTCCCGAGGATATGGTGCAGCGTGGCCATAACTATGGTATCGTTGACGAGGTGGATTCGGTGCTTATCGATGAGGCACGTACGCCGCTCATCATCTCCGGCCCGGTTGGCAATGCCGCCGATCAGTCGTTCGATCTGATGAAGCCACGTGTGGAGAATCTGGTACAGCATCAGGCCCGCGAGGTTGCAAGGATGCTCGCCGAGGCGGAGCCGCTTCTCTCATCGACCGACAAGAAGGACCGTGAGCGCGCAGGCATGCTTCTGCTGCGTGCGCATCGTGGTGTGCCCAAGAGCAATCGCCTTGCCAAGATCCTGCAGGAGGGCAGCAACAAGAAGCTTCTTCAGGAGAGCGAGCTTGAGTACCTCCGCGACAAGGGGGCCAAGATGCAGGAGATCGACCAGGAGCTTTATTACGCCATCGACGAGAAGAACCATTCGATCGACCTTACCGATAAGGGACGCCAGGCGATTGCCGCCTCTGGCGAAGACCCGGATGTTTTCCTCATCCCGGATCTTGCCGCCGAGCTGAGCGAGATCGAAGGGCGCGAGTTGCCGGTGGAGGAAAAGCAGGCCCAGCGCGATGCAGCAATCCGCCACTATGCGGAGCGTTCCGATCGTATCCATACCATTACGCAGCTTCTTCGCGCATACTCGCTCTATGAAAAGGATGTGGAGTATGTGGTCGATGATGCGAAGATCAAGATCGTTGATACCTTCACCGGCCGTATTCTCGATGGCCGCCGCTACTCCGAGGGGCTGCACCAGGCGATCGAGGCAAAGGAAGGGGTGACCGTCGAGCAGGATACACAGACTCTTGCCACGATTACCATCCAGAACTACTTCCGTCTCTATAAGAAGCTCTCCGGCATGACCGGCACCGCCGAAACCGAGGAAGGGGAGTTCAACCAGATCTACAAGCTGGATGTGGTGGTGATCCCGACCAATAGGGAGGTGGTTCGCAACGACATGAACGATCTCATCTACCGGACCAAGCGTGCCAAGTACAATGCCGTGATCCAGGAGATCGAGAAGATGCGTACGATCGGGCGTCCGGTGCTTGTGGGTACCACCAGTGTCGAAGTGTCCGAGACGATCAGCCGTATGCTCCAGCGAGCCAAAGTGCCGCACTCGGTGCTGAATGCTAAGCAGCATGCGCGTGAGGCCGATATCGTGGCCGGTGCAGGGCAGAAGAGCGCGGTGACGATCGCTACGAATATGGCCGGCCGTGGTACCGACATCAAGTTGGGACCAGGCGTGAAGGATGTTGGCGGCCTTCATATCGTCGGCACCGAGCGCCATGAGGCGCGCCGTATCGACCGCCAGCTCCGCGGACGTGCAGGCCGCCAGGGTGATCCCGGTTCGTCGCAGTTCTTTATCTCGCTGGAGGACGATCTGATGCGCCTGTTCGGCGGCGATCGTATCACCGGTTGGATGGATAAGCTCGGTGCTGCCGATGAGGTGCTTGAGCATCCGATGCTCAACAAGTCGGTGGAGCGTGCGCAGAAGAAGGTGGAGGAGAACAACTTCGCCATTCGCAAGCGCCTGCTGGAGTACGACGACGTGATGAACCAGCAGCGCGAGGTGATCTATGATCGCCGCCGCCATGCGCTTCATGGCGAGCGTCTGAAGAGCGAGGTGTTTGATTATGTCGAGGAGTTTGTTGATGGTCTTCTGGCGACGCATTACCCGGAGAACATCGAGAAGCTTCAGAACGAGATTCGCTTGAAGCTTCTGATCGAGGTGGAGGTCACTCCGGAGCGTGCCCAGGAGCTGGGAGCCGAGGGGATGCGCGAGGGCATTATCGCTGCGGCCAAGGATTTCTACAGGCGCAAGGAGGAGACATTCAGCACAGAGTTCATGGGCAATCTGGAACGGTTCGCTGTGCTGCATGTGATCGACGAGCGCTGGCGCGACCATCTCCGCGAGATGGATGAGCTGAAGGAGGGCATCTATCTCCGTGCCTATGGCCAGCGCGATCCGCTGGTCGAGTACAAGAAGGAGGCGTTTGAGATGTTTACCAGGATGATCGGGGAGATCAATGCCGAGGTGATGTCCTTTGTCTTCCGCTATGTGCCGGAGGCCCGTCCTCAGGCGCGTCAGCAGCAGCAGCAGGATGATCCCCGTGCTCGTCAGGTAGGGGATGGGCTTCCGCGTGAGCGAGGCTCCTCGAATACCTCCAGCACCCGTCGTCTGCGCTTCACTCATGCAAGCACGGCCGGGATGGGGCTGAGCGCCGACCCGGATGCCGCAGCGCTTGCTGCCGCGGCCAATCAGGAGAATCAGGGTGCACCACAGGCACAGCAGGAGGCCCCCGCTCCGCGTCCGGTGGTGCGCGATAACCCGAAGGTTGGCCGGAACGATCCCTGTTACTGTGGCAGCGGCAAGAAGTTCAAGCATTGCCACGGCGGTTGATCCCCCGTCGTTGAACAATAAGGAAGGGCCCGGTCCCATTCAGATGATGGATGTTCCGGGCCTTTTTTATATCATCCGATCTTTTCCGCCGGCATCTGCCGGTTTTGTGCGTATACCCACTTCGTTCCGGCCCAGTTCCGTGTCTTGGACGATACCAACATGATGCAGCTATGATATATCAGCTCTCCGTAGCAAAGCCGATGGCCATGCTGTTGATCATGGCGGTCATGTTCTGCCTTGCCTGGTGTGTTCCGGCGGGTGCGCAGCCACCGGGCGGCGGTGGCGCGCCGACATCGACAGGATCGGTGGCTACCGGCAATGCGTCGGGATCGTTCTACGATTATAGCAAGGCAGGCGATGTCCCTATGGAGATCAGCATCTGGGGGTTTGTGCGTACTCCCGGACGCTACCGCGTCCCAAGTTATACAAAGCTCCTTGAGCTTATCTCGCTCGCCGGCGGCCCAACCGAACGTGCGCGGCTCGACCAGGTGAAGGTTGTGCATGATATGACCATCGATAGCACGATCACCCAGCCGACCACGGTGTTCAATCTGGAAGAGTATCAGATATCAGCCAATCCACAGTCGAACCCGGTTCTTACGCCCAATGATATCATCATCATTCCAGGCGACACGATCAATACATTGAACCAGGTTCTCACGGTCATCAGCGATGTTGCTGTGGTTCTTATCTCCATCCTTGGCCTCATCTTCGCATTCAGCAGAAACTGACTCTATGTTGCGTTCCCTACATCGCGTTTCATTTTTCCTTGCGGCCTTTGCTTTAGTCGTTGCCGTTGTGCTCCTTCAGGGCTGTGGCGACGGCAGTGGTGGTGGCGAGGCTACGACCACCGATGGCAGGACCATCATCACCTTCTGGCATTTTCAGTCGGAGCCAGGGCAGAAGAAGGCCCTGCTCGATCGCATCAAGGCGTTCGAGGATGCTTATCCCACGATCCATGTCGAGCTTCAGGATCTGAACTGGAACGATGGCAAGACAAAGCTGCTTGCCGCGTTCAATTCCAATACCGCGCCCGATGTGATCGAACTGGGAAGCGATTGGGTTGCACAGTTCAGCTCGGCCGGTGTGCTTGCCAATCAGAGCACCATGTCCGGCGATGACATCAAGCGCTTTTCGCCGGAGGTTGTGGCTCCCGGGCGCTGGGCGAATGGCATCTATGCCTGGCCCTGGACGGTGGATACTCGTGTGCTCTTCTATAATAAGAGCCTTCTTGCCGCGGCCGGAGCCGATACAGTGGCCGCCGACTCGCTCTGGGATGATGTTCTGGCAAAGGCGGAGAAGGTGCGTGCGGTAAATCCCGAAGTCTACGGTTTTGGTGCCAATGGCTCCGACAAGCACCGTCTCTATAAGAAGATTCTGCCATTTTTCTGGTCGAATGGCGGCGAGGTTCTGCGCCCGAACGGGACGTCGGCCATCAACTCGGCGGAGAATCTGGCCGCGCTTGAAATGTACCTGACGCTGGCGCGGAGCGGATTTATCGACTCGCAGAAGGGGCTTGACCAGCTTTTCCTCAGCGGCAAGCTGGCCTACTGGATCAGCGGTCCGTGGCTGGTAGATCGTATAGCCAAGGACAACCCGGCGCTTATGTACGGTGTGGTCGCGCTTCCGAAATTTGCCGGGAAGAACGCTGTCTCCTTTGCCGGAGGAGAGTATCTGGCGATCAATGCAGGAGCAAACAATCCGGCCGAAGCCAAGAAGCTGATCGCCTTTCTCACCTCTGCCGAGCAGGCACTGGCGTTTGCCAAGGCGCTTCCTGGTGGCACTACGCCGGCGGATATGTCGGTTGCCGGCGACCCGTTCCTTCAGAGCCAGGCACGCAAGGCGTTTACCGATCAGCTCCGTTCGGCGAGAATGACGCCGGTGCATCCGAAGTGGCTGGAGATCGAGGAGATCGTCGAGGAGGAAGTGGCCGGTGCGCTGCTCGGGCAGAAGTCAGCCCAGCAGGCGCTGGAGAGCGCAAACGTGCGGATCGGGCAGGTCTCCGGTGGGAGCGCTTCGCCGACAGGAGAGGAAGGCTCGAACTGAGCCCCAGGAATGTTTTCATCCGAAATAACAGAAGCAAGGGGTTTATGGAGTACGGATTTTCAACCAAGGCGATTCATGCGGGACAGGAGCCGGAGCCGACAACCGGCGCGGTGAATGTCCCCATCTTTCAGACATCCACCTATGCACAGAAGGGGATAGGGGATCATACCGGCTATGAGTATGCCCGTACACAGCACCCCACACGTGGTGCGCTGGAAGCATGTATTGCGGAGCTTGAAGGGGGCAAGCGAGGCCTTGCCTTTGCCAGCGGCCTTGCTGCGATCGACGCGGTGATGCGCCTGCTCTCCCCCGGCGATCATATCGTTGCCGGCGATGACATGTACGGGGGCAGCTTCCGTTTGTTCGACAAGGTGCTCGGGCGTTATGGCTATAGCTTCACCTATGTCGATTTCCGCGAGCCGGAGAATGTGCGCGCGGCGATCCGGGAGAATACCCGGATGATCTATGCCGAGACGCCGACCAATCCCATGATGCGGCTCTGCGATCTGAGCGCGCTTGGTGCAATAGCCGGTGAGCATGGGGTTCTGCTTGTGGTGGACAATACCTTCATGAGTCCCTATCTGCAAAACCCGCTTGCCTACGGTGCATCGATTGTGCTTCATTCATCGACAAAGTATATCGGTGGGCATAGCGATCTGGTTGGAGGGCTGGTTGTGACAGCCGATCATGAGCTTGGCGACCGTCTGGCGTTTATCCAGAATGCCTGCGGTGCGGTGCCGGGGCCGCAGGATTGTTATCTCACCCTGCGATCGCTGAAGACTCTGCCAGTGCGCATGGATCGCCATTGTCTGAACGCCGAGCAGGTGGCAGATTATCTGGATGCCCGCCCGGAGTTCCATGCCGTATACTATCCGGGACTTCCCAACTTCCCACAGCGGGACCTTGCCATACAGCAGATGAGCGGGTTCGGCGGGATGATCTCGGCCGACCTCGGATCGCTTGAGCGTGCACGTCGTTTCTGCGCTGCTGTTAAGCTTTTTACCTTTGCGGAATCGCTCGGCGGGGTGGAGTCGCTTCTCTGTCATCCGGTGTCGATGACCCATGGCTCGGTGCCGCCGGAGAACCGTGCGCGGCTTGGCATCACCGATGGGCTGGTGCGCTTCTCGGTTGGCATCGAGGATGTGACCGATCTGATCGCCGATATCGACCAGGCGCTCTCAGCATCATAAGCGGATGCGGCAATGCGCCCCGGAACATCGGGCGCATTGCCACTGCCATGCCCCTGATAGATACAATGAACGCTCCACAGCAACCATACTCTGGCTGGCTGTGGAGCGTTGTCTGTACTAGACAGGGCTTCAGCGATAGCTCAGAAGAGAAGCCTGACCACCAGCATCATGATCGCTCCCGAGACCGAGCCTATCAGTAGGCCACGCATTGTGCCGATACGATGGCCGAGTTCATAGCCATCACTCTGCGCGTAGGGGGAATGAAGATCTATCACGCCAGGCATACGACCTGCCAGATGTTCTTCATATTCCCGTTCCACCATATTACCGTATGAAGTGGTTTTCATTGTAGGACCTCCGTTGATTCTTATCACGAGACAATGAAAGCAGGGATCGTTCTGGCTATAACAACGTGTGAGAAGAGCGTAGTGTTAGAAGCCTATCCTGCTGGGGAGGGAACGTCTGCTGCTGACGGGGGGGACAGATATAGCTGATGTCACTGCTATGGAGGCTGGTAGTGCGGAGAATACAAAAGGGAGAGGGGCATAGAACATTATACACACGGACCTGGTGTGCCGATCCTTCTCAGCCCTGCACTTCACTGGACGTTGAAGCACAGGATACAAACAGTCTCGACCTAAAAGGCTGCTTATCGGATCGCAGGACGCATGACCCTCTCCCCGTTTGATACCAGCCTATGATCTGAAATAATAGCCGAGAATAACGTGGAGCGGGAACTTTACCAGTTGCCACCTCGTCCCAGGACCTCGGACCTCACGGATATTATATCAAGAGCTGGACGCATAGGAACGGAATCATACAATTTTAGTGCCAATGGTTGAGCCTGCTGGCCTGTACCGTTGCACAAAGGAGATAGGAAGGACGGACTCATCCATGCTATTGCACGTAGGCACCGCAACAGTTCGGTTGCGGCTATCCCGATGATAGCCCTTATTTTAGCGTGCTTTTGCGTCGAACATGGATTCTAGTGGGATGGTTGGCTGCCTTTGCCGGGGTATCTGTGCCACGAGGACGAATATCGCCTGAGGCGTTCCCTTCCTTCTCCCTGGTTATCCTTACCTATTTCAGAATGGAATTGTATGAAAAGGCTCTTGTGGAAGTATGCCATCGTGGTTGGTGCCTCTTCCGGTCTGGGAGAGGCCCTTGCCCGCCGTCTTGTCGGCGAGGGGTGCCGGGTGGCGCTTGTGGCACGGCGCGGCGATGAGCTGCAACGGCTGCGCGACGAGCTTAACGAGCGGGCCGGTGGCGAGGTTGCCATTATCGCAGTGCATGATGTGCTTGATCGTCCGGCGGTGCCTGCGTTGTTTCAGGATCTGACCGGTCGGCTCGGTGGACTCGATGTGATATTCTATGCGGCAGGGGTTATGCCACGGGTGACCGAGGATGAATACGATACTGGCAAGGATACTTCTATCATGGAGGTGAATACGCTTGGTGCGATGGCGTGGCTCAACGAGGCCGCCAAGCGGTTCGAGCGGACGAAGCGCGGGACTATCGTCGGCATCTCCTCTATTGCCGGGGATCGTGGCCGCCGTGGAAACCCCGCCTACTGTACCAGCAAGGCGGCGCTTGATACCTATCTTGAAGCCCTGCGCAATCGTCTTGGCCGCTATGGCGTCAGTATCGTTACGATCAAGCCGGGGTTTATCGATACGGCCATGACACGGGGGATGCCGGGGCTTTTCTGGCTGGTCTCTGCCGAACGCGCTGCCGAACTTATCCTGCGGGCTGCCAGAGCAGGACGAACCACCGCCTACATTCCGGGACGGTGGCGGCTGGTGGGGCTGGTGGTGCGTTCCATTCCTTCGGTGCTCTTCCGGCGCCTTGGCATCTGAGATTATTTATCGACGTATGAGCAGCGATCCCTCCTTCATATTTCCCGCACAGCATATCGAGGTGGTCTCCGGCTGGGGGATGAGCACCGATGCTGTTTCCTATGTCTACCGTCCATCCACACTCCAGGGCATCAGAGATGTCTTTGCTCTGGCGCGCCGTTCCGGGCGTTCGATTGCATTCAGGGGAGCCGGGAGAAGCTATGGGGATGCCGCGCTCAATGCCGAGAATATCATTCTGGATATGACCCGGTTCTGCCGTGTGCTGGAGTGGAACCCGGTCACCGGGGTTGTCAAGGCAGAGGCCGGTGTAAGCATCCGGCAGCTCTGGGAATATGTGCTCCCGGATGGCTGGTGGCCTCCGGTTGTGCCCGGCACCATGTTCCCGACGCTGGGAGGATGCGCCTCGATGAACATTCATGGGAAGAACAATTTTGCCGTGGGGACGATCGGCGAGCATATCATGGAACTGGAGATGCTGCTTCCCACCGGAGAGCTTGCGCGGTGCTCGCGCCAGGAGAACGTAGAGCTGTTTCATGCTGCGATCGGTGGGTTCGGTATGCTTGGCTGCATCACCACCGTGACGCTCCGGCTGAAACGTGTCAGTTCCGGCCTGCTCGATGTGGTTGCCATCAACGTGAAGTCCCTTCGGGAGATGGTGCGGGTTTTTGAGGAGCGCGTCGATCATGTCGACTATCTGGTCGGCTGGATCGATGCATTTGCTACAGGAAGAGGCCTGGGACGTGGTGTGGTTCATGAAGCCCATTATCTGAAGCCAGGCGAGGATCAGAATCCCGCACAGACGCTACGGATCGAACATCAGCAGCTCCCCGATACCATCCTTGGCCTGCTGCCGAAATCGACATTGTGGCGCTTTATGCGCCCCTTTATGAACAATGGTGGTATACGCGCAATCAACATGGCGAAGTTCGCTGCCAGCGCCCTGCTCGATCGCGGCAAACCGTTCCGGCAATCCCATGCTGCCTTCGCGTTCCTGCTGGATTATGTGCCGAACTGGAAGCTGGCGTATGGCAGGGGAGGGCTTGTACAGTACCAGAGCTTTATCCCGGCCGAGCATGCCGAGGAGGCGTTTCGCCAGCAGCTTGCGCTTGCACGGAAGGTGGGGTATCCCCCTTATCTGGCTGTCTTCAAGCGCCATCGCAAGGACCCATTTCCGATGACCCATGCGGTGGATGGGTATTCGCTTGCGCTCGATTTCCGGGTGACCGCAAAAAATCGTACGGCAATCTGGGATCTGGCCAGCCGGTTGGATGATATCGTCCTTGATGCCGGTGGGCGGTTCTACTTCGCCAAGGATAGCACCCTGCGGGCACCATCGGTTGAACGATATCTGGGGCGGGAGACCGTGCAGAGATTTATGCAGCTTAAGAATCTGTGCGACCCGGAAGGCATCCTGGAGACGAACCTGTATCGTCGGCTCTTTGGTTCCTGCGGAGCATCTGCCGGCGCGGTATCAGTAGATCGGGAGAATCCTCACGAACCCCCGATGATCCAGAGCATAGTTTCCACGGGATAATTACGATGAATCGACTTTCTGCCGCCCTTCTTGGTATTGCGATGCTGCTGCTGCATGGCTGTGGCGATAATTGCGGTGATGTGGTGTGCGGCCCGGTGCCACCGGCCCTGGTGATATCCGTGATCGACACGCTGAGCGTTGATACCACTCTCGTGATGAATCAAGCCGGTACGCCGTTGAGCGTTGATACGACCATTGTGGTACGTCGCCCGACAACCGACGCTATTGTGCGTCTGTTGCGGGTTGATGGTGGCGATACAACTGCCTTTGAGACGTTGGCGATTGATGGCGCGTATTTTATGCGCTACACTGCTGGCGGATTGCCCGCAGCCCCATTCCTCATCGTTGCCATGCGAGGAGAGCGGGGCGATACGGTACGGGACGTCAGGGTTCGCGAGGTTGGTGGCTGCTGCTCCTATCAGGTGGTGGGGCGGTTCGATATCTTCCTGCCGAGCACTCTGCCGTAGGAGTAGCCTGCCAGGTATATACGGAACGAACCCGCCGTTCCAGGATGTGCTGCCTCGATCCTGGAGTCTTCGGCATATGTCGCCGCCATATCGCCGATAACGTTTATCCAGCCAGCGTCCGTGTGTGCCTATCGGGCGTTCAAGGTCCAGTCATACTCCAGAAACGCGACCGTTACAGCCGGAGAGGCTGCAAGCGCCTGTTTCATCTGCACCGTACCGTACTTCCTGACAAAATCCCGTGTTCCGGCCTCGCCGTTGAAATCCGCCGCGTACCACTCGAAGATCTTCGAGAGCCGCAGCACATTGTCCTTGATATCATAGCGGTTGTACTGGGAGGCCAGATATGCCGTGGCGTTCTGTGCAAGAAGCGTATACACGGTGCTGCCGGTATAGGCACGAGGAAGGAGCGGCGGACAGCTTCGTGCTGCGCAGACAAGCCCGAAGTGGATAAGCGGGTCCTTGAATCGCGCACGGATGATGGTGTTCTCGATATCGTTCAAGGAAAGCTGCTGCCCGGCGACCTTGAATTTCCTGATGTCGAAGAACCCCTTGATATCCGTTGGCTGTTTGATTCCGGGGTTGTCGAGCACGTTCCTGATGGTAAGAGAATTATAGGCATTGATCCAGAACGCAAGCTGCCCGGCGGCCGGGAGTGTGGCCGGAGCTGCACGTTCCAGCGCGACCAGATAGGCGGCGAACTCCCTACTGGTTCTGAATGCTGCGTAATCGACTCTGCCGTTGACGACCGCCTGTGCCAGAAGACGGTCGAAGGCTGAGTGATCGAAGTCCTGCGGAGTGGCCTGGAGCGCACAGAACGAGGCCATCAGCAGTATGCAGGCAAGCGGCCAGACGTGCAGCGGGACAGTTTTGTTCAAAAGGGTCATCGCGTATTCCTTATATTTCAGCCTGTTTTTCGACTGCACGTTGCATGGTCTACGGACATGCAGTCAGGTTTGAATCCCGGAATAATCTTGTATGGCAAACGTTATCGAAGGATCGCTCAGTGCCGCAGGGCAACGTTTTGCGATCGTTGTCACCAGGTGGAACGATTTCATCACCAAACGATTGCTTGAGGGTGCCCTTGACTGCATCCGAATGCATGGAGGAGATGAAGGCAACTGCACGACCGTGTATTGTCCCGGCGCGTTCGAGCTTCCGCTCGTCGTACAACGTCTTGCCGGGACGGGGCGGTATGATGCGGTGATAGCGCTTGGCGCGGTGATACGGGGTGCGACCCCGCACTTCTCGTATGTCGCCGGTGAGGCTACCAAGGGGATCTCCTCTGCCATGATGAGCAGCGGCGTCCCCTGTCTGTTTGGTGTGCTGACGGTTGACTCCATTGAGCAGGCTATCGAGCGCGCCGGAACAAAGGCGGGGAACAAGGGATGGGAGGCCGCACAGGCGGGGATCGAGATGGTAAATCTGCTCCGTGCAATCGATTCCGGCCATGATGAGCCGGCCTTGAACTCCTGAGGTTGTATCTGCCGATCGTGCCCGTTGCCGCTGATGATTCCCGGCAGCCCACGGTGTGCGTCTATGGTTGGCAACGCCCGGACACGCCACAAGGGCTGGCCGAACATGCCGGTTGGATTCGGTTGTCCCCGTATGCATAGCCCGTCTCGGATACCCGGTCATGGCAAGGCGTTGCCCGGGAACGTTATTCCTACCTCGTAATGCCTTGCATTGCGGCGTTGTTGGATGTTGGTTGCCGCGATCTGGTTATCCCAGCGTCTCGGTAGATGCTCCGATGGGTTCCAATCAGCTCTTCGTAATGTACAGTGCCGTATGAGATCCTCAACAGAGATAGTCACGCTCGCTCTTGCTTTTGTCTGCGTTCTTGCCATGCGGGCAACGGCACAGACCAATGATAATCATACATGGACGGTCTACAGCGCCCTGAACTCGGCGCAGAGCGTGGCCTTCGATGGGGAGGGGGCATTCTGGGTGGCGACGACCGGTGGGGTGGTAGGATATACATCGCGGCCGGATTCCTTCAGAATCTATCATACTACCGAAGGGTTGATGGCGCTGAACACCACCGCCGTTGATGTCGATCCCGCCACCGGCGATGTTTATGCGGGGAGCAACAACGGGTTTATCAGCATTATCCGTGGCAGCGGAAGCTGGAGTTATGCCACCGAGATCGCTACGATGGGGGATCGTCCAAGCCGTAAGATCAACGGGTTCGGGTTCAATGCGGGGCGTGTCTACGTGCTTACCGATTTCGGTGTCGGCGTCTATAATCCCGATGACAGCATCTTCATCGAGTCGTATTTCCGGTTTGGACCGGTGCCGCAGAACACGCCGGTGAACGCGGTGGCGTTCTGGAATGGCCGGATCTGGCTTGGCACGGGCCTGGGGCTTGTCAACGCCCCGCTGAACGGAAGCAATCTTGCCGACCCCAGCTCCTGGAATCTGTATGCGCTGGCTGGAGCAACGTCAGTGCTATCGCTGGCACAGATGGGGGATTCTCTGTTTGTTGGCGCTGATAGCGGGGCCTATACGATCAGTGCCGACAGCTACAGCAGGCGGAGCGAGCTGCCGAATAACGCGGTGCGGCTGGCTGTTTCCGGCAACCGCATCGCCGCTGCTGCCGGAAATACGGTCTATCGCTATCAGGATGGAACCTTTCGCTCGGTAACCGATGGAGAGGACCGGATCACGGGAATCGCCATGGCAAACGATGGCACACTCGGGGTGGGCTTCTCCACCCTCGGCTTTGCCCTGCTTCAGGGAGAGGAGCTATCGGTCAAGATGCCGAATGCGCCAGCAGGCAATATCTTCAACGATCTTGCGATTGCCACCGATCATGCGCTCTGGACCGCAAACTCCGGGTTCGGCGGACGAGGGGAGCGTGGCCTTTCACGGTTGTTCAATGGGGTCTGGCAGCGGTTTACCGAGGGTAACCCGCCTGCGCTCAGGGCCAGGAGCGTCTGGTATATAGGGGCAGGTCTTGATGGCTCTGTGTGGGCCGGAACCTATGGCCGGGGGGTGACCAACATCAGGCCGACCGCCGAAGGGGTCGAGGCGACGCTGTACAATCAGTCGAACTCCCCGCTGGCACCAGGAGTTGCCGGGGAAGAGTTCCTGCTGGTTGGCCAGTCGATTACCGATGCCAACGGCCGCACATGGCTCACCAATTACGATAACCGATCCTCCTCCGGTCCCATTCTGGTTGTAAAGTTGCGTCCCGGCGAGGAGTCGCGCGATGGCAGCGGGTTCGAGGCCTATGACGACGATCTGAACAAGGTCAGGGTGTTCTCGAAGATCGCCATCGACAACAACGGCACAAAATGGCTTGCCAGCCCCGAAGATATAAATCCCGGTCAGGGATTGTATGCGTTCAACGAGCGCGGCACGTTCGATGCCATTGATGACGATATCTGGAAGCCGGTCACAACCGCCGATGGGTTGCCGACGAACAAGCCGACGGCGATTGCCACCGACCAGCTCGGCGAGCTATGGGTAGGGACCGAGCGCGGGGTTTCCGTGCTGGTCAACCCGACTTCCTTTGTCTTCAATAGCAATACCAGGGCGGTGTTCCGTACGATCAGGCCGCTCAGCGATATCCCCGTCAGAGCGATTGCGGTGGATGCATTGAACAGGAAGTGGGTGGGGACAAACCAGGGGGTATTCCTTCTAAACCCGGAAGGGGATGCGGTACAGAGTAGGTTTACCGAGGAAAATTCTCCGCTGGTGAGCAACGATGTGCTCTCCATTCTCGCCGAAGATGCAACGGGAGATATTTATATTGGGACCGCGAACGGCCTGAACAGGATCTCCACCACCGCCGTCCGTTCGCCCGGCAACGTCGAGACGATCTCGGT
This sequence comes from uncultured Alphaproteobacteria bacterium, assembly GCA_964455525.1. Taxonomy (GTDB): domain Bacteria; phylum Bacteroidota; class Ignavibacteria; order OLB7; family OLB7; genus JAFDZV01. Next base: position 86,713 of record CAYVWR010000011.1, on the reverse strand, counting down.
ATCACCTCAACCGTTCCTTGTTCCCTCTGCCGAGCCGTTGCGCATCAATGGGTTGCCTGCCAATGCCATTATCAAGATTTTCGGGCCTGGCTGGAAGCTGGTTCGCCAGTTCCCGTCGCCGGGTGGAGCTGTGGCACTATGGGATGGCCTGGATGATCACGGTGCTACCGTTCCCACTGGGGTCTATATCATTGCCGCCGGTTCCGATAGCGGCGACAACGCAGTTATGGGTAAAGTTGCCGTTATTCGGCGTTAACCTAATCACACAGCTATGTCTCACTTTTTACAGGAATCGCACGTGGAAAACAATCGTGATGAAGTATTCTCACGTCGGGTGAGAGCAGGGAAGAGAACTTACTACATCGATGTTCGTTCGACTCGCGCCGGAAACGATTTCTACATGACGATCACCGAAAGCAAGCGAACCGGTGAGTCTGAGCGTGAGAAGTTCAAAATCTTTCTCTACAAGGAAGACTTCGAGAAGTTCCGCGAAGCGTTCAACGAGGCATTGACCTTTATCTACGGCGAGCTTTCCAAGATCAACGCGTTGCCGCCACGCGGACGTGAGGCCGACGAACAGGACGACTGACACTCCCCCATACACCATGGGATGCCGACGTTCTTCTACGCATAGCTCGTGTGCCATGCCGTACCGTATTCCTATGGTCCAAACTCCACATCCTCGGCAGAGCATGTGGAGTTTAGCGTTGGAAACCCCGTTGCAATAATCATTCCTCCAGATCGATAGAGCAATGTCTTCAATTCTGATTTTCGGCCTCCCATCCCATGCCCGCGCATTCGTCGAGGCGATTCCATCGGCATATTCGGTGCTGGTATTCGGCGATGACAAGTCCGCATGGAGCGATCGCGGCAGCCTTGCCACGATCGCCAGCCTTATGCAGCTCCCAGATGATCTTTGTGCCGTGGTCGATCTTACGTGCGATCGTACGGCCAAGGAGCGTGTGCTTGGCATGATCGGTGATGCGGTCTTTGCCGGCGTGCCACTCTATACAAATGCTCTTTCGATGACGGCCACCGATGCCGCCGCACGTTCCGGGTCTGATGTTGCAATCGCCATCAGCTATATCCCGGCACTTTTTCAGGGAGGGACGTTGCTGGAGGCCGCGCCGTCGCTTCAGACGGGGGCGGAGAACGCTGCCGATGCGCTGGCGCTTCTTCGGGAGATCACCGGTAGGGAGCTGGAGGTCGTGGCCGATCGCGTTGGGCTTGTGTCTGCCCGAAACCTTGCGATGATTATCAATGAAGCCATATTTGCTCTGATGGAAGGTGTTGCCAGCCCGGAGGATATCGATGTGGCAATGAAGCTTGGCACAAGTTATCCCGAAGGCCCGCTTCGCTGGGCCGATCGGATCGGTCACGATATCGTGCTCCATGTGCTTCAGGGACTCTACGATGAGTATCAGGAGGAGCGCTACCGCCCATGCGTGCTGCTGAAACAGTTCGTGCGCGCCGGAAAAATGTTCCACCCCGAGAGGGTGCGGGATGCCACGCTCCGGTAGTTCCGACAGAAAAACAGGGGGATGGTTGTCCGTGCGGTGCTGCTGTTTGCACGGGGCCGCATTGCGGAACATACCAGGCCTGGCTCTCTCCCGGCATGAGCATCGGATAGGGCTGGCCTTCTGCATGGCAGGATTCTGCACAGGGCATCCGGCAGGCCTCTCTGCAACCAGACCTCAACTATACTAGACAGGGTTCCAACAACCAAGCTCGAACTTCGCATACATCATGGCAGAAGCATTTATCGTATCTCCTCTGCGCACCCCAATCGGACGATATGGCGGCGCACTCTCGGCGGTTCGTGCCGATGATCTCGGGGCACTTGTGCTCAAGGCGCTTGTTGAACGGACCGGCATTCCGGCCGATCGCATCGACGACATCATCATGGGATGCGCCAATCAGTCCGGCGAGGACAACCGCAACGTGGCACGTATGGCAACGTTGCTTGCGGGGCTGCCGCAGGGCGTCCCGGCTACCACGCTCAACCGGCTCTGCGGGTCCGCGCTGGATGCGGTGATCTATGCTGCTCGCGCGGTGAAGTCCGGCGAGGCCGATCTTGTGATCGCCGCAGGGGTGGAGGTGATGTCGCGTGCGCCCTATGTTCTTCCCAAGAATGTCTCGGGTGCCGCGCTGTTTGGCAATCTTACCGCCTACGATACGGCGCTTGGCTGGCGATTCCCGAACCCGGCGATGGAGGCGATGTTCCCGTTGGAGCAGATGGGAGAGACCGCCGAGAACGTGGCGGAGAAATGGGGGATAGGACGCGAGGAACAGGACGAGTTTGCCTATCGTTCCCACCGTCTGGCCGTAGAGGCCTGGGAGGCCGGACGCTATGCCGATACGGTGGTGCCGGTGTCGATCCCGCAGCGTAAGGGGGAGCCGTTGGTGATCTCCCGCGATGAGGGGCCACGCGCCGATACCTCCCTCCAGAAGCTTGCCACCCTGAAGCCCGCTTTTCGCAAAGGGGGGAGCGTAACGCCGGGAAATTCATCGAGCCTGAACGATGGTGCCGGTGCGGTGCTTGTGGCAAGCCAGCGCGCTGTACAGGAGTTTGGCCTGCAACCGATTCTCCGGTATGTGGCAAGCGGCACGGTTGGCGTCGATCCACGATATATGGGAATCGGCCCGGTGCCTGCCACGCAGAAGGCGCTGGCGGCGGCCGGACTGAGTGTTGGTGATCTCGATCTGGTCGAGCTGAACGAGGCATTTGCCTCGCAGTCGATCGCGGTGCTGCGCGATCTGGGGCTTGATATCGACAAGGTCAATGTCAATGGTGGGGCTATTGCGCTCGGCCATCCCCTCGGCATGTCGGGCGTGCGCCTGCTTGCAACGCTCGGCTCGGAGATGGCGCGTCGCGATGGCGTGCGCTACGGTCTTGCCTCGATGTGCATCGGGGTTGGTCAGGGGATCAGCGTGATCGTGGAAAAGGTATAGAGCATCGCACTGCACGGGACGTCCCGGAAGGTGAGGCGTAGAACCAGGAGTGGCCGTTCCATCACCGGAACGGCCACTCCTGCGTATACTGCCCTGCCGTGCACGTTTGGTCTGGTGCGGCCTACTCGCCACGTGCGAACTTTGGCTCCTCCAGCGTCAGCATCAGCGAGATGCGATGGGTGGCGCCGAAGGCGTCGAGATCGGAATTCTGCTTTGTAAAGGCATAGTCGATGTTCAGCTTCGGCAGCTTGACGCCCGCGCCGACAGTAATCTGTTTGAGGTCGGTATAACCTCCACGGAGAAAGACTCTGTTCCTGTAGGAGTATTCCAGCCCCGCCTGCACATCGAGGCTTGCGAAGCTGAGGTCCACCATGGTGGTCTGATGGCGTCCCTCGAACCGGAACGTGCCATCCACCGCAGGCATAATGTTATGGTCCTCGGCCACCTGATAGGTGTAAGCGGCGCCCACACGGAGTGCAGGGACGATAAACTCCTGATTGCCCGTATCCCATGTCAGCAGGGATTTGGTTGCATCGGTAAGGGTGGCGCCAAGCGAGAGGTGATCCACCGGGCGGTAGGTGGCGCCGAGATCGAAGCCAAGACCCCATGCGGAATGTTCCAGCACGGTTTTATACAGCACCTTCAGGCTTCCCCCCACCGAGAGCTTGTCATCAATCTTGCGGGCATAGGAGCCATAGATGGCCCAATCGGCCGAGCCTCCCAGCTTGATCTTCGATTCATCGATCCGGTCGTCCTCGTCAAGCTTGCCATTGCCGTTTACATCAATAAGCGCCTGCCGGGAGTCCTTGATGCCATCCAGCCCAAGCCGGATGGCGCTGATGCTGAAGGTCTGGTCTGGCCCGAACGGCACCACGCCTCCGGCGTAGTCGTAATTGATCTGCCCTGCAAATCGCGATTCGTGGAGCAGCGCAACCTGCGGATAGGTGATCTGCGAGAGCGCCGATGGGTTGAAGTAGCCCGCGGTGACATCATTGGCAAAGCCGGTGCCGGTGCCCCCCATGCCAGCCGAACGCCCTCCGACGCCGGAGCTTAGAAACTCTCCGGCATACTTTGCGTTGATAAATCCCTGGGCTGCCCCCACGGTGGGGAGGAGCGCCAGTACCAGAAGACTGCCAACAAATGATCTGACCATGTTCAGGGAATGAGTGTGCTATATAATTCTCTACAACGTTTGGCACCTGTGGGCAATTGCAGGGATCGGGTGCCGTCTGGCGTTCTTACTGAATACTCCCGTCGTTGGGCCTGTTCCTGAGACGAGGCGAAAGTTACGATGAATCCGTTTCCGGCAAACAGGAGAACGATGGTAATAGTAGCCGATCGCAGGGCGATAATATTTTGTTATAATCTCGGGGTTGCAATGGCAATCGGCATAGCGTAACTTTGCATCCACTTGAGCGCACGACATGACAATACCACGTCGAACGGCTCAGGAAGATGCGGGAATAGCTCAGTTGGTAGAGCACTACCTTGCCAAGGTAGATGTCGCGAGTTCGAGTCTCGTTTCCCGCTCATCATGAATCCGCACCGGAGCATCTGGCTCCAGAGTGGTGCAAGTGTTGAAGTCCTGTCATCGCCAGCGGTCGATGATGGGACTTTTTCTATTGGTGCCCGATCGTTCTATCGATAGCATCGACGACCGGGTTCGGCAAGCCTGTTATGCCGCAGTTCGATTTCCGTTCAGGGCGATGCTCTGCGGTGCCAAATCAATGAGAGCTTCAACTCATCCTAACACTTACTGAAATCTTATGAGTCGTGTTGTTTTTATCCCGGGCGACGGGATCGGGCCAAGCATCGTGGAGGCGACGCTGCGGATTATTGAAGCGTCCGGCGCGAACATAGAGTGGGTGGAGGCATCCGCCGGGCTTGGAACGTTTGAGCGGACCGGCGAGCCGCTGCCACAGGATACGATCGATGCGATTCGTGAAGCAGGCGTGGCCCTGAAGGGTCCGCTCACAACCCCGGTTGGGACAGGGTTCCGTAGCGTAAATGTTGCACTTCGTAGAGAGTTCGATCTCTATATAAACCTTCGCCCCACGCGCAGTTTCCAAGGCGTTGCCAGCCGCTTCAGCGGCATTGATCTGATCCTGTTCCGTGAGAACACCCAGGGGCTGTATTCCGGGGTGGAACGTTATGCCGATGCCGAGAAGACGATAGCCGAGTCGGTTGCGGTTGTAACTCGTTCGGGTGCCGAGCGTATCGTTCGAGCCGCCTACGAGTATGCGGTACAGCATGGTCGTAAGAAGGTGACGATCGTGCACAAGGCGAATATCCTGAAGTTCACCTCCGGCATGTTCCTGGATATCGGCCGCGAGATCGCCGCCGAGTATCCGCAGATCCAGACCGAGGACAAGATCGTCGATAATATGGCGATGCAGATGGTGATACGGCCGGAGCAGTTCGATATCATCGTGACCACCAATCTCTTCGGCGATATCCTTTCGGATCTGGCCAGCGGATTGGTTGGCGGGCTTGGGCTTGCACCAGGGGCAAATATCGGCACCGGCGCGGCGGTTTTCGAGGCGGTGCACGGCTCGGCGCCGGACATCGCTGGAAGGAACCTTGCCAACCCGGCGGCCATCCTTCTGGGAGGTGTGATGCTGCTTCGCCATATCGGTGAAGCCGAGCGTGCAGCAAAGATCGAGCGGGCGCTGGAGGATGTGCTTCGTGAAGGGAAGCGCGTGACCCGCGATCTGAATCCCGAGTCGGGCGTTGGCACAACCGAGATGCGCGACGCCATTATCGAGCGTCTTTCCTAACGTCTCCCATTGCACGGGCGGCGTGTTCAGCCAGTAAAGGTTACGCTATGCTCAAGTATCTTCTGAACGTCGTTGTATATCTATCGCTTGCGCTGTTGATCGGGAGCATCGTCTTCTTTGGTGCCGGGGTGGCCTCGCTGCTGTTCCAGCCCGACCTGCTTCCGAATCGTACAATGGCAGGGATGGTCAACAGTGCTATTCTGGGGCGCCTTGGCAAGATCGAGATCGTGGCAGGCGTGCTGCTTGTGGGAGGAACGCTCTACACGGCCGCCCGCTACAAACAGTGGCTGAACTGGCTGGTGCTCGCTATGTCGGTGGGGATGCTTGCTACAACAGCATATACCAGCTCGAAGCTTTTTCCGAAAATGAACGAGCTTCGCCTGGCGATCGGCGATTTCGATCATATCCCGGCCGAGAAGGAGCCTTTGAAGGTGGAGTTCGATCGCGGACATAAGCTCTACTCAAATCTGGAGAAGGGGGTGCTGTTCGGCGGCGTGCTTGTGCTTATCCTGCATACGGTGGCCTTTATTCGCTATACCGAGATGCATGCCCGGCGCTATCGCACGCTGGAAAGCGAATGGCGTAAACTGGCCGAGGAGCGGAGAGCCGTGCGGGATGAACGTCGCGACGAGAGCCAGCGAGTTGGCAACAATGCGTTGCAGGACGATACAGCAGAAGCCGATGTGAAGAAAGCAGTTGCCACCGGGGATGATTAAGTGTTAGATTTGCTGTGCTAGCGGGTTTTACCCCTGGCATGCACGGAAAGATGCAGGAGTGGTTTAACTGGAACGCCTGGAAAGCGTTTGTACGGGTCAAACCGTACCGAGGGTTCGAATCCCTCTCTTTCCGCCAGAATCAGGGCTGAAAAACCCTGAAAACAGCGTAAAAGCCCGGATTTTTGTCCGGGCTTTTTCGTTTGGTCAAAACCAGTACAACATATGTACAACAATCAGGGATTATCTCCCCACGCTGTGATGGTTGGGATGTACAATTCGAGGTCGTTTCGCGCCTGTGAGGCTATCATCAATCAGGTTGCTCCCATAAGAAAAGGGTAGGCTCCCAAACATATACAATCAGTTCTCACGATACCTTGCCTGCTCAACACTGGCACGCCACCTAATGCAAGCGAATGCCGCTGCCGGGATCACCAGCAGCGGCATTCTTTTTTCACCAGCACCTATAGACCAAGGCCGGTCGATTTCAGTCTTTCTTGCCTGCTGGATCTCTCCTGCCCTTTGAAACGTCACAATTGCTCGGGTTTTTTCAATCCCAATCTCTCTTCGATAGTGACGGTTGCCGAAGAGAATCAGAATGATATGTGTCTCCTGCCTATGCCTTTCTCTTCTTTCACCCGTAAGAATTTCGCCTTTGTCATGGGGGCTACACCGCAACCGGCGTCGCTGACGCTATGGCATGCAATTAAAGATTTGCGCTGCCGGATATTTTTTTTACAGGACCTCAATCATTGCTGTGCTGAGTGAATATGAGCGGGCTGTAGGATCTCGTCCTTTTTGGAAAAAGTGAAGAAAAAGGGGCCAAACCGAATAATAGAGGGTCGGAACGTCTGGCCCCGAAACGGATAAGGAGGGACGGCAAATGTGGCCAGAACCCTTTGATGACCCGTGAAGAAGCTTAGGGACGACTGCCGGAACGCTGGCGTTCTGGGACTTTACGAAGCGATACGACCTGCGACCCATCAAACTTGGTCGCCGAAGCGTTCGCTACCGCCGCTCCGATCTGGATCGCTTCTTGGAGGAATGGAAACCGACGCGGCTCAAATAGATACCCGATCTCATGCCACCCGTCTTTCGTCGCTAACCTTGTATCATCTGGAGGTTTTGCTATGAATGCAGCACAAGCCAATGCTCTTCCCATGCCTGAAATCCTGCGGACGCTCGGCCACCAGCCCCAGAGAGAACGCGGGCATGACCTGTGCTATTTCTCGCCATTTCGTGATGAGCGGACGCCAAGCTTTCATGTGAGCGTCTCCGGCAATGTCTGGTATGACTTCGGCGCGGGGCGCGGCGGTACTGCCGGGCCGTCAGGGCAGGGGGGGGCGGCGCGGTCCGCACGGGGGCTTCTGCTTCCCGCTCCGGGCCGGGATACGGCGCGGCAGCCGGGGCGGGACAACCTGCATGGGGGCGTGGGCCTCCGGCGATGGGGTTAAATCCTGCTGCACGGTCAGGTCCGGGGCTACTTCCTTACAATACTAGGCCGCCTAGAAAAAACGGAGCAGGTTCCATCCGGTAGGTTCTCGCTCTATGAGGGGATAAGGATTGGCCGAAGATAGGGAACGGCTACCACGGGACACGTTCGCGCCATGAATCCGGTGTCTGAACAACAACGGCTGGGCGGCAGGCTCCCCCGGCCGGAATGAACCATGGACGTGGATCGGATGGCTGTGCATCGAGCGGCTGGACCATCGGCTCGGTATCGGTGGGAGCCGCCGGACCCGGAAGATCGATATCGGCCCTCCGAGCTGTCCCGATGTGAAGTTCGGGGTGGTGGCCGTCCGGCCGATCGCCGGATTCGGCGTCCGTCACTGTTACCATGGCGGTATGCCCGTCGTTCATCGCTGCCGGGTGGTGTCACCGGCGTGCCGGAGAGGAATGTAAGGATGAGGGAAAGGATGAAAGAGGGGGGGGAAATACGGGAGGCGGATGCGATACCAGTGGGGTGTGAAGGGAGGCCGTGCGGAGGATATTGCAAGGAATGTTAATGGTAGACATACGAAATGATTCTCTCCCTGCATCACCCCTGCGGCCGGGAGGGAGTTTTTGGGGGGAACGAGGGGAAATTGGAAGGAATTCCGCCCCGTTTCCGCCGGGCAATGCTCCCGGAGGGTACATTATCATGTACCCCTCCCGGCAACCGCCTCCGAAGGGGCAAATGGCCGATTCTGCGGCGGATCGCGCTTTTTTTGAGCAGAAAAACTGCTCGTATCACCCGTTTCTCGTCAGGAATATGTATCATTCGTGTCATTTTTGGACAAGCATTCATCCCACAATGCTTGAAATACCGAGTTTTTCGCGAAATCCGATATATAGACCCTGCAATTGTCCACCCACTTTCTATAACGATTATGCTCACAGGTACCGAGTTCAAAGCAGTCAGAAAGCTTTGTGGATACAGTGCCCGGGAGGTCGCTGATTCGCTGAAGGATCATGGGGCACCGGCCTCCACGGTGCGTGCCATTTACAGAATAGAACGAGAAGAGGAGGTTCCTTGGAGATACGTCGAGGTGCTTCGGGCAATCGTCGGAGCGAAGCTGTTCGAGCGGAGTCTACGGGAGGTCCGCCGGCGCAATGTTCCGATGCTCGAAGAGCGGCCACATCTACGGGATGGAACGGCATCACGCAAACACGAGCCCGATGTCCGGGGACGCCGCCGCCGGGGGGGGAACGAGGAGGATGAGGAACGTTTCACGGAGTTCCTGAACTCGCTTCCCTGTACCGGCAAGACTGTACAGTGGATCACCACATTCCGTGAAGCGCTCGCAAAGCTGCTGGGGGATGTCGACAGGATCGTGGTCAACATCAATATCGATTGCGATCTGGACAGCCCGCAGAACTACCACACCGAGCAGATCGTCACCGAGCATATTCATGCGGAGGGAAATGCGGGAAATGTGGCAGTTTCAACCCATCACCATATCGCCATCCCATCGGAACGTCTGCTGGATGATTTCAGGCGCCAGGGATATCCGCTGGAGAGATATCATCCCCCGCACAGTTTCGACTACTACTACAACGGCTACGCCTATCTGGGAACACTGTTTTTGTGGCGCGAACTACAGCAGCCCCCGGTCTCCGAACGTACTCTGAAAACGATGGCACGTTTGCAGCCCTTCCTGATCTTCGCTCTCTCCGATCTGGTAGCCCGCGCGCGCCAGTCCAGGCCGCTCGATCGGGTGTTCAATGATGCGCTCGATTTTATGATCCAGACCGCCGAACTCTCCGAGCAGGAGCGCAAGGTGGTGATCCTCCAATTGTTCGGCCATTCCTATGAAGAGGTTGGCAACCGGCTCTGCATTTCGCTGGATGCCGTGCGCAAGCATGTCAAGAGTATTTACCGCAAGACCAGAACCCACAGCTACATTGAGCTCTTCGCCAAATATTTCACACCACGTCTTGGCTTCTAAGATCCCGCCGCCGCCGTTTTCCGCCGTTGCGCAGAGGCTGTAAAAGTACATGATGATGTACTTGGCAGCCCTTGCGCAGCGGGGATATGTTTGTTGCAAACAGATCCTATTCTGAACAGAGGGTCCCGGACAGTCTGACGGGAGAATGATCCTGCAGCCGTATCCATCGAACCAGTATCTGGAGATCATCATGTTGAGCGCACCCCTTGCCACGCTCACCTTCATTTTCCTTGCCGCTACAACGTATTCATGGTCGCAATCCTGCCTTCATCATCCTGTCGATCCCGATGCTATGCTGCTCGGCTCGTTTACCGCAACGGCGGAGCTGGCTCGGGAAACCACCGGGGAACAAGAAGGTGATTTCTATCTGCAAGGGGGAGAATCCTACCGTACCCAGTTCGAGGTCTGTGTGTGGCGCACGGCGGGGGGGAAGGTGGAGTACGTAGTCAGTGCCGGAACGGTCCGGCTCAGCGGTACCAGCAGCGCCGGGATCGATGCGATCACAACCGCTTCCATCTTCGATGCGATCGCTTCTGCGGCGGTGCGCCAGGGAGCGGCACTGGGATACGGCGATCCGGCTGCCGGCTGCGATGGCGGCAATACGGTTCGTGTCTACACGGAGTCGTGCGTGAGCCGTCACGGAAGCGGAACGTTCACAAGCTTTCTTCCATGTGACGGCCATGTCTGGTACAGTCGCTCGTTTGTTGTCTGCGCTCTGGCCGTAACGCCTGTTGCGCCGGTTCCATCCCGCGCCGACTACCTCTGTGCTCCGGGCTGCGAGAGCACCTGCCGGTAATATCCGGCCATAGCCCTCGCTGTTGCGGCCCGGAATGCCAAACATTATTTCGCCGATTGCGCAATCCTGCTGCGGTTCGTGATAGCTCCCAGAGCATTCATGAACAGCGGCGACAGATACCAGCCGGAGCCGGAGAGATTCCTTATCCGCATCCCGACCAGATCAGCAATACATATCTCGAGTATCCAGAACCCTATCCCGTTGGTTGGCAAAATCGACCTCGCGATATCGTAACGGGATACGATGCTGGAAATGCAGCGTACCATTCACATACACGCAAACCACAAGAGGAATATCATGAAGATTCTGAAAACCCTTCTCATCGCAGGCGCTCTTGTCATGGGCTCGGCAGCCGCAAGTTTGGCAAAGGTAACGGTGGAGTATACCATCGGCGACGGCGGCACCATGGCGTGGAATGGTTCCACCGGCGATAACTGCGGCTGCCCGTCTGCCGGTGCCGGATGCATAATCAAGGTCACCGTGGAGGATACGAAGATCGCCGACATGGGGTCGTACTGGGAGATTTCTGGCCAGGCCACGGTGGGCCAGTATAACATCACCCAGCCGATCCGCTATCAGCAGGGGTTCGGCGTAGGAGCGGGCTATACGTTCGCTGCTGGTTTCTTCGAGGTAAGGCAGGGTGAATTCCCGGGCGTGCCGCCGCAGCGTTTCTCGCTGGAAGGTGTCACCACCTCGGAGGGGGGCTGGTTTGTGGCTCGCGTCCGCAAGCAGGGCTGATCCGTTTCCTGACAGGGGAATATCCCCGGCCGTAGCCACAGTGCCGGCCGACCCCAGGTGCCGATACCACAGAGAGATATCGCAACGGGATATAATAATCAAAACGCAACGTACCCTTCACATACGTACAAACCACAAGAGGAATATCATGAAGATTCTGAAGACCCTTCTCATCGCAGGCGCTCTTGTCATGAGCTCGCTCGCCGCAAACGCCGCAAAGGTGGAGTATATCATCGGCAACGGCGGCACCATGGCGTGGAATAATTCCACCGGTGATGATTGCGGCTGCCCATCTACCGGTGCCGGATGCGTAATCAAGGTCACCGTGGAGCAGACGAAGATCGCCGACATGGGATCGTACTGGGAGGTTTCCGGCCAGGCATCGACGGGCCTCTATGATATCACCCAGCCGATCCGCTATCAGCAGGGCTTCGGCGTGGGAGCGGGCTATACGTTCGCCGCTGGCTTCTTCGAGGTAAGGCAGGGTGAATTCCCGGGTGTGCCGCCGCAGCGTTTTTCGCTGGAAGGTGTCACCACCTCGGAGGGGGGCTGGTTTGTGGCTCGCGTCCGCAAGCAGGGTTGATTCCCTTCCTGAGAGTGCACGGTCCCCGGCCGTAGCCGCGCCGCAGTGCCGGTTGACCTCAGGTGCTGATATCACAGTGTGATATCACAAGGTATAAGATGCTGGAAACGGAACGTACCATTTACATACGCATAAACCATACGAGGAATATCATGAAGATTCTGAAGACTCTTCTCATCGCAGGCGCTCTTGTCATGGGCTCGGTAGCCGCAAATGCCGCAAAGGTGGAGTACACCATCGGCGACGGTGGTACCATGTCGTGGAATGGTTCCACCGGCGATAACTGCGGCTGCCCGTTTACCGGTGCCGGATGCAAGATCACGGTCACCGTGGAGCAGACGCAGATCGCCGACAAGGGTTCGTATTGGGAGATTTCTGGCCAGGCCACGGTGGGCCAGTATGACATCACCCAGCCGATCCGCTATCAGCAGGGTTTCGGCGTGGGAGCGGGCTATACGTTCGCTGCCGGTTTCTTCGAGGTAAGGCAGGGTGAATTCCCCGGTGTGCCGCCGCAGCGTTTTTCGCTGGAAGGTGTCACCACCTCGGAGGGGGGCTGGTTTGTGGCTCGCGTCCGCAAGCAGGGTTGATTCCCTTCCTGACAGGGAGCGCTCGCTCTCCGGCCGTTGCCCTAGAGCGGATCTCACATACGTGGCCCCATATCCATGCGTTGGCGGGCCTCCGTAGGAGGCACCCGTTTGTAGCAGCACAGACTGAATTGGTGCCGAAGCTCCGTCAGGAGCGGCCAGTTCTTCGGCTGGTACGGAAGTCCAATGCAAATGAAATCTGCTCTAGGGGCTGCCGGTTTCAGGTACTGATATCACAACGGATATGATGCTGAAAACGCAACGTACCCTTCACATACGCACAAATCACAAGAGGAATATCATGAAGATTCTGAAAACCCTTCTCGTTGCAGGCGCTCTTGTCATGAGCTCGCTCGCCGCAAACGCCGCAACCGTGAAGTATATCATCGGCGATGGCGGTACCATGTCATGGAACGGTGCCACCAACGACTATTGCGGCTGCCCCTTTTCCGGTTCCGGCTGCAAGATTGAGATCACCGTGGAGCAGACGAAGATCGCCGACATGGGATCGTACTGGGAGGTTTCCGGCCAGGCATCGACGGGCCTCTATGATATCACCCAGCCGATCCGCTATCAGCAGGGCTTCGGCGTGGGAGCGGGCTATACGTTCGCCGCTGGCTTCTTCGAGGTAAGGCAGGGTGAATTCCCGGGTGTGCCGCCGCAGCGTTTTTCGCTGGAAGGTGTCACCACCTCGGAGGGGGGCTGGTTTGTGGCTCGCGTCCGCAAGCAGGGTTGATTCCCTTCCTGAGAGTGCACGGTCCCCGGCCGTAGCCGCAGTGCCGGCCCATCTCAGGTGCTGATATCACAGAGTCGGCATTGACGCCGGCAACGGAGTCATTGATAGATCGGTGCCGGGGCGTTTCCGCTCCGGCGCTGATCTATCCCTGGCAGAAAACCAACATCAGAATTCAGGAGAAGCAATGAAATATCTACGATGCGCTCTTGTCATTGCCGCAATCATCGCCAACGCCGCGATGCTTTCGGCGAAGACCTATGTGATCTACGACGGCGGGTCGCTGAGCTGGAACAATTCCACGGGAGATGCGTGCGATTGCCCCTTCAGGGGCGACAATTGCAGGATCAAGAACTCGGTCCAGATAGCCAATGTGGTTGATGGAGGGAACGTCTGGCACGTCACCGGACGGCTGGAATATCTTCAGGCCGATATTACTCTCAGCGACGGCAAGCCCTATTCGCAGGCGCTTGTTATCGCCGGCTATACCTTCCCGACGGGATGGTTCGAAGTCCTCGAAGGTGAGTTCCGTGGCGTGCCCGCCACCAGGATCAATCTGCAGGGCGTGGTCACGCGGCCCGATGGTTCCTTCAGCGCAACCGTGCAGAAGGCGTCGTAAAGCTCTGCCGGGAAGTAGATGCTGCCGGCCGGAACCGGACCGAAGATTCCGTAATCTGGCAGCGCACAGGGGGGACGGTTCCGCCGTTCCCCTCCGATTAATCGCTCCCCATAATCATGTATCATGGAACATGTAGAAAGGTGATCGGCATATGTCCATACTACCATCACACCGGATCGCAATTTTTTCCCTGCTTGCTCTGAGCGTTCTGTTTCTTTCCCCGGACAGTCTGCCGGCACAGCAGGAAGCTGATGCTTCCTTCCACCGGATGTTCACCCGGCTGGCTATCGACAGCGTGGTGCCGGTTTTCAATGAGGCCGAGCAGCGAGGGAAGGATGGATACATCTTCGCATTCGTGGACGCCAGTTCCTGTTTTACCTGTTCATTTTCGCTGGGCGGGATGGCACGCGAACTTCGCGAGGCGGGATTGCAGACGGAGATCATCGCATTTATGTCGGGCAAATCGCAGGTATATACCGATATGCAGAAACAGAGGAACGGATGGGGCTTCGAGGTGGTGGCCGATCCTCTTTACATCTATCGCGACCGGTTCGGGGTGAAGGCGCTCCCGTATTTCTATGCCACCGATCATACCGGGCGGATACTGCTGATGGATAAATGTGGCGGCACACACGTGGAGCATAAGCAGATAGTCGATGCACTGGCGTCGGCCAGGGCGCGGCATCAGGCCGCTACGGCGAGCCCGCTCCGCGAGCTGCGCCGAACCTCCGTAATCGACTCTGCCGGCAACCCTCTGCTGGTCAGCAAGCGCACCTTCCCGTTGTGGTCGCCGACAAAAACCGTGCTGTTCGATGGCGGAATGAAATTCGTTCATGTGGTCGATACGGCCGGCCGTGTCGTGCGGAGCTGGGATCTGCGGCGGTACGGACTGCTCACCATGTCTCCGCTGGAACCTGTCTGGGCCTACGGCGATAGCGTCATCCTCGGCGCGGATGTGAGCCTGAGTCCGGCCGGGCGGCGTATCATGTATCTGATGAACGTCAATACCGGGGAAGTGCGCGATCTTCGCTATGATGATACGCCGCTTCACAGCGAGTATAATGTGCTCACCAAGCTGGGGTTCGAGCCAACCACCGGACGTGTGATTGCCGGCGTGCGCCCGAGGCAAAATCAGAAGCTTACCGCGTCATCTCCGATGTTTCTGCTGCTCGACAGCAATGCGCAGGAGATACGGCGTGTGGGCAATCCTGACAGCATTTTCCTTCGATACACCATGAGCGATGTAATCGGGCTGATCCACCGCGTCGATCGCCAAGGAAATATCTACGAGTGCCAGTCCCCATCGCCACTGCTCAACATATACGATCGCGATGGAAATTTCCTCCGGGCGATCTATCCCGACTACGGACCGCATCGCAATAATTTCCGGGAGGATATGCCACCTACCGAAAAGCAGACGATGCAATACTGGGTGCATGTCAACGCGGGGGCATCACATTCGATGGCTATTTTCCCAAGCGCGAACGGCAGGGAAATCGCGCTCGTGTATATGAACACCGAATATCCCGAAGGTGCCGCCGATCCGCTTACGAGCGAGGCACGGTTGCCGATGTATCTGCATCGGATGACAGCCGAGGGGGCCAGGATCGGAAGCGATGATATCCCCCTTCCGTCCGGCTCGCGCCCTTTTCTTGTCGAAGATGGGACTGTGGGGCTGAGCGAAATTCGTGACGATCGTGTAAACCTTGTCTGGTACCGCATCGCCGATGGAAGCGTGCCGTAGCCTGGCGAGAGCGGAGAGACGTTGCGCGAATACAAAAAAATAACAACAGCAGGGGATGAGATAGGCCAGGATCTTCATCCCCTGCTGTTAGCGTTTGATCGTTACATAAATTCAGGTGATTGCTGAATATGACTGAACAACTCAGGGAGAATCTGAAAACAGTAGGAAGCGCATGGTGAAGGTGCAATTGTCTATTACTATGCATGCCGTACATCACCGTCCTATCTTCGGCCGGCCACGTTGCCTCCAGGGGGGTACTGGGAATACCAGACAATGGGTGCGGAACAGGTGACGCGGGAGATGTTCCTATCTGCATTGGGATGCGCGGTTGCAGTGATGGCTGTGGTATGCATGGAAACAGGGGGGAAGAGCCGTATCCAGTAATTTCCGACCTGAGATCGCTGATGATATGATCGCCATCCTCTTGCAAACGGGCTATATACGTTGGTGCCGTGGTCTTGATCGGGGTGAGGAGGGCTTCAATCAGAGTCTCCTCCAGGCTCAAATGCTGCTTGTAGCGCAGCGTGTCGATCATAGTATGCTGCAAGTCATGATGGTGTAGGCGAACCTTTCCCTCAGCGCCCATGATGTACATGTCGGGCAGGGCCATATCGGCCTGAAACATTGTATCAAGAATGCCATCGGCGTCTTCGGCGACATTTGCGGTTTTGAACTTCTTGCGGATCGCCAATCCTTCCCTCGGTATGAGAGTTGCCACCACGACGAGACTATTCGCGTCCACCACATCCTTGGAAAGAACCTTGATCGGCATGGTTGATAGCCGTGGCGCAACGCGGCGTACATCCCATCGTGGATGTCGTGAACATCACCGTCGGCTTGCTCTTGTCGAAATCCTTGACGTTCTTCGTCCAGTTCTGCAAGGCCTGAGAGACCTTGAGGCTGTGGAATGTTGACGTGCGTTTGGAGCGTGTTGCAGGTGCCAATGGCAACTCACGTACAGGGGCCTGGACAAAACCTAGGGGTAGTTTGAGAGATTGACAAGTGTAGATGTGGGCGCATGTCTGTGTACTTCCATCGTGGATGTCCGATCCTCGATGGCCTGACCGAATAGTTGCAATCCGACAAAGGAGGTAGTGCATTCTATCGTGAGAGACAGGTACAACAAAAAGCGGTTCGTCGTGGTCTTTATATATGAACACGCTCATAAATCCCTCGAAGAACAAGAACGTAGGCCATGGAAGGCCATGTCAAGCCGCTGGCAAGAGGGGGGGAATCCCTTTCGTGCCGCACAAAGCATGACTATCGAATATCGTCACGCTTCTTTATTTTCCCTCGTTCGTGTCCTATCCTTATGGGGACTTCTGGTCCGGTAACGCCGGTCCCACCGTTCATGAATCATCGAATCGGTTCCATATGCTCATTCTCTTCGAAGATTCTCTTGCCTCTAATTTTGCTCCTGTGGCCGATACGCGCCATGTGGCTCATCTTCTGGTTGGCACCATGACGCTGCGCCAGCGGGCGCTTCTGGCAACCGGGGAGAGCCAGGTGACGCTGCACGGCCGCCGTTATATCCGGGAGTATTACCGGGCCTCGGGGGAGCAGGTGGGGGCACCGCCGGAGCAGGGATTGTTCATCAATGCTAGGTTCCCGCTCTCTCTCGATCTTGTCCGCCGGTTCCCGACATCGCAGGAGTGGTTGCTGGTGCGTGGCACCACGATCCTTGCCGCCCGGCTGCGCGAGCGCTCGATTGGCCGTCTCGACTGGGATGCCGACGTTCTGGACTTCTGGACGCTTGGTGATATACCCCGAACGGAGTGGGAGGATGCTCGTCCGTACGAGTATATCTGGGATCTGATAGCAGATAATGGCGAACGGATCGTCGCTGATTTTCAGGAGTCCGGCCCGGCGCAGCATGGCGTTGTGATGGCCGGAGCACATCTGGTGAACCCGGCTGCAATCCGTATCGGCGAAGGCTCGGTCCTGAAGCCGGGAGTTGTCGTAGACGCGAGCCACGGGCCGGTGATCATCGGGCAGGATGTGGAGGTGATGGCCAACGCCGTGCTGCAAGGCCCTTGCTTCATCGGCGATGGAGCGCTGGTCAAGATCGGCGCGAAGATCTATGGCCAGACCTCGGTCGGCCCTCGGTGCAAGGTGGGGGGAGAGGTGGAAAATTCAATCCTTCTTGGATACTCCAACAAGCAACACGATGGTTTCCTGGGGCATAGTTATCTGGGCCGGTGGGTGAATCTGGGGGCCGATACAAATACCTCCGACCTCAAGAACAACTACGGAACGATACGGGTAACGCTTGGCGGGCGCCAGATCAATACCGGACGGATCTTCCTGGGCGCGCTGATCGGGGATCATGCCAAGGCAGGCATCAACACGATGCTGAATACCGGCACCGTGATCGGTGTCGGGGCCAATGTGTTCGGTGGCGGCTTCCCGGACAAGGTGATTCCAGCCTTTGCATGGGGGGGATTTGCAGAGGCCGAACGTTACAGAATAGATGCCGCCATAGAGGCGGCACAGAAGGTGATGGCACGCCGTCGGGTGGAGTTCACCGCTGCTGATGATACGTTGTTACGATATCTGTACGATCGTGCTGAACAACTTTAGGCGATATTGCTTTTCCCTTATCAAGACCAAGTTGTTTCTTTCAACCATTTCAAGCGTTATGCCAGACAAGTACTCGGTAATACTGCGGAGCGCCATGGTTCTCCTGTTGGCGGCGATGTTGGGAGGATGCCCTTCCTCCAGCAGCCGTGTGACCGTTGAGGGCTATCGCGCCGATATGCTGGTTCGCAAGCGTATCATGGTTGTGACGCCGGATGCGGCGGATGTGACCTTGAGCGATCCGGCGGCATTTGCCTCGGCTCGTGGGACGGTGGGCGAGGGGGCACGCGAGCAGGTTGCGGTTGACTTCCGCACCAGGATAATGCCGGCGATTGCTTCCCGGCTTGATTCCAATACCGCGCTGCTGTATAACGAGCAGGCCGTATCCGGTGTGGTTGCAATCAACCCCACGGCGGATTTCGACGGCGCCAAGCCGAAATCGTGGGATGCGATCAAGCGTGCCAGCAGAGAGGGCAATATCGACTTCTTTATCGTTCTCAACGGCATCTCCTTTACCACCACGAGCGCCGGCACCGCCTCTGGAACCGAGGCGATGGTTGCAAGCTATTCTCTGCTCGACCCGAAAGCTGGCACGGTGATGACCTCCGGGCAGGTGAGCGTTCCGGCGCAGGCGGCAAATCCTGCGGCTCTGTATGACAAGTTTGCCGAGGAGCTTGTCAACCGGCTTCCGTTTCATGTGAAGGCCACGGCTCGATAAGCATGCCGATGCGGTGAGGGGGAATCCCCCCCCCGTATCGCACGAAGAGCGTCGTAGATGGCTAACCATCGCCAGCCGGCTGATGCGGCATGGTGCACCGGTCGGTTTGCAATGGTGCCACTTTTCGGTACCTTTACCCCCTCTTCGTTCATGTTATCCATACGAATACGCGGCCCGGCGGTGTGTCTGGCTTGTCGCCAGACCTCCCTTAATTCCACGGAGTAGACCCAGTGCTTCCTCCATTCTATTGTCTCTGTTACCTTCAGACTGATGGCTTCAAAGAAAACCAAGGCTTCCGCTGAAAATCAGGTCGCAACCACCTCCCCACTCGGAGCCAGCGCCGAACGTGCTGCCGCCGATCTGGAACAGGCCTATAACCTGCCGATGAATTCATCGGGCGCAGCTCTGCCGAAGAAGAAAAAAGCGAGCGTCAACGGCACTGCCGCACGGCTCTCGCATACCTCACTCGGCCTTTCCCCGGAGACTCTTCGCAGTGCTCTGCGGACGATGATGCTGGCGCGGCGTACCGATGAGAAGCATCTTATCCTGCTGAAGCAGAACAAGAGTTTCTTCCATATCGGCGTATCCGGCCACGAGGCCATACAGATCGGCATCGCCCAATCTCTTGAGGCGGAGCGCGACTGGGCCTGGACGTATTACCGCGATCTTGCACTGGCCTATATGTTCGGCCATACCCCAGGCGATCATTTCCTCGGGGCATTCGGCAAGGCCGATGACCCGGCAAGTGGCGGCCGCCAGATGCCATGTCATCATGGCAATGGCAGGCTGCATCTTCCCACGCAGTCTTCTCCTACCGGCACCCAGTTTCTGAACGCTGTTGGCTGCGCCCTGGCCTCGAAGAAGGATGGGACCAATGAGGTGACCTATGTTGCTGCCGGTGAGGGAACCGCCAGCCAGGGTGAATTCTACGAAGCGGTGAACTGGGCCTCGCGCGAGAAGCTTCCGGTGATCTTCGTGATCCAGGACAACGGGTACGCGATCTCCGTTCCGTCCACCCAGCAGACCGCCGGTGGGCGTGTTGGGGAGCTTTTTCAGGGTCATCCGAACCTTGAGGTGATCTTTGTTGATGGGACCGATCTGTTCGAGAGCTATGAGGCAGGAAAGCGTGCGGTAGATCGTGCCCGCAGCGGTAAAGGGCCAACCCTGATCCATGCAAGCGTCATCCGTATCCTTCCGCACTCCAGCTCGGACGATCACAAGAAGTATCGGAATGCCGATGAGATCGCTGGCGATCTGGAACGCGACCCGATCAACAAGCTGAGCCAGTATCTCGTTGAGCACGCTCTGATGACCGCCGATGAGATCGAAGCATTGCGCGAGGATGTACATCGCGAGATCGACGAGGCCGCCGACTGGGCGCTTGCCCAGGCCGATCCCGATCCCTCGACAAGCATCTTGTACAATCTCTCACCGAAGGGGTGGGGCGATCTGAAGTTCGAGACAAGCAAGCCGAGCGGGGAGAACGTGGTGCTGATCGACGCGATCAACCACGCTCTGCATGAGGAAATGGAGCATAATCCGAAGATGCTGGTCTTTGGCGAGGATGTTGCCGATAACAAGGGGGGGGTGTTCGGTGCTACCCGTGGTCTCTCGAACAAGTTCGGCGATGAGCGGGTGTTCAATTCCCCGCTGGCAGAAGCGTCTATAGTCGGCGTTGCCCTGGGGCTTGCCACCCGTGGCTACAAGCCATGTGTCGAGATCCAGTTCGGCGACTATATCTGGCCGGCCTTTATGCAGTTGCGTAATGAGGTTGCCACGCTCCGCTATCGCTCGAACAATGGCTTCAGTTGCCCGATGGTGGTGCGCGTTGCCGTGGGTGGATATATTCATGGCGGCCTGTATCATTCCCAGAATATCGAGGCGTTTTTCTCCCATATTCCGGGTCTGCTGATAGCCTATCCCTCTACCGCAGCCGATGCCAAGGGATTGCTCAAGACCGCGTGCCGCCTTGATGATCCTGTGATCTTCTGCGAGCACAAGGGGATCATCCGTATGCCGTTCTCCTCCGGCCCGGAGCCGGATAGCGATTATCTGGTCGAGTTCGGCAAGGGGAAGATCATCAAGGAAGGGAAGGATCTTACCGTGGTCACCTGGGGGGCAATGGTCAAGGAATCCTTTAATGCGGCCAAGAAGATCGAGGCCGAGACCGGAAAGAGCATCGAGGTGATCGATCTTCGCACGATTCAGCCGTGGGACAAGGAGATGGTGATCAACTCCATCCGCAAGACCAGCCGTGCCCTTGTCGTCCATGAGGATACGATCACGATGGGCTTTGGTGCCGAGATTGCTGCCACGCTTGCCAAGGAGGCGTTCTCCTGGCTTGATGCTCCTGTGGAGCGTGTGGCCGCCAAGGATACCCATATCCCGTATCACCCGAATCTGGAGCTTGATGTGCTTCCGACCGAGCGTACCGTCTATGATGGGATGAAAAGGGTGCTCTCCTTCTGATCCTCCCGGCCTAGACTACATTCGATCTGAAGCATGGGCCACCCCATGAAACGTACTGTCCCCGAACCGTGTAAAGCGGTTCGGGGATTGGTCTATCCTGGCTGGCAGTGGGCTGATGCAGGAGAATGGATGTATGGCGCCGGGCGGTTCGGATTATGATGAGATCGTTCATCGCTCTTATGCCAGCCTCTATGAAGCTTTCGATACGATGGTGTGCTGCTCTGATCGCTCTATTCTGTGCGCCGATGCTGTGCGCGCAGGAGGCACGAATCAATCTTGGTCCGGGGATCAACTCGGAGTATAGCGAGCTGCAACCGATCGTCACCTCCGATGAGCAGCTTTTTTTCTTTACCCGCAAGGGACACCCGGAGAATGTCGGGGCGGCTACCAGGGCCGATGATGAGGATATCTGGTATGTTACGCGCCGATCCGATGGAACCTGGTCGGATGCGATCCACCTTCAAGGCCCTCTGAATACCGCCGGGTATGATGGCGTGCGCGCCGTGAACAAGTCGGTCACCCGGCTCTATCTCCAGAACCAGTATCGCCCTGATGGAACGCGTGGCAAGGGGTTCAGCGTAAGCGAACGTGCCGAGGATGGAAGCTGGCAGTATCCGGTCCCGTTGGAGATCGACAACTACTACAACGATACGACCGTTGCCACCATGGCCGTCTCGAATGACGAGAACGTCCTGATCCTTTCGTTGAAGCGAAAGGACTCCAAGGGGGCGCACGATCTTTATGTCTCGTTCCGAACCGGCCGGTATGCCTACTCCGAGCCACGGTTGATCGAGGGGCTTAGCACGCCAGGCGATGAGATAGCTCCGTATATCGGTTTCGACGACTGTACGGTCTATTTTCCCTCTACCGGCTACGATGCCGAGAACGGCCTGCACGATATCTTCGTTACCCGTCGGCTGGACAGTTCCTGGCTTCACTGGTCGAAACCGGAACGTCTTCCTGCCCCGATCAACACTCCATCGGCCGATTTCTACTTCAATCTCTCCGCACGTGGCGATACGGTCTACCTGTCGAGCTGGCACGAAAGCTCCACCCGGGGCTTTGGCAAAAGCGATATCTGGAAGGTGCATCTGCCGGAGCGGTTTCGCCCCGGCACCTTTCTGCTTGCCGGCGAGCCACCATATACCACAAGCGACAACCCGGCCATCGGCTCGGTTCTGCGGCTGGACAATCTCTATTTCGATGTCGGCAAGGCGACATTGCAGGGTGGCTCGCAACAGTCGCTCGATAAGCTGATGCAGATGCTGGAGGCATATCCCTCGATGCGTATCGAGATCCAGGGGCATACCGACTCCGACGGCGCGGCGGAGCAGAATCTGAAGCTCTCGCAGGACCGGGCCGTTACGGTGATGCAGTATCTGATCGGAAAAGGGATTGCACCGGGGCGCCTTGAGGCGAGGGGGTTTGGTGAATCTCTGCCGATTGCACCCAATACCACGGCGCAGGGGAAGCAGCTCAATCGCCGTGTCATGATTCTGGTGCTCGGGTACGACTACAAGGGTACGCCGTAGGGCCTTCTGCCTGTTCGCCTGAACTTATCCAACCTATACGTTGCACGATTAGCCAATTCCATACTTGAACGCTGTTATCAACCAAGCACCCCATCGCGTGTGGTGGAAGGGAGTGCCACTGCTCCAACTGCTGACGCTTGCCGCATGTGTCGTCCATCTCCTTCTCCTTTTCCGGCCCGCCGAACAGCTTGTCTCCCGTCCGTTCCAGGAGGATGCCTTTTATAGCCTGAGCGTCTCCCGATCGCTTGCCGAAGGGCATGGGATGACAATAGACGGCGTGCATCCTACCAACGGCGTGCAGCCGCTGATCTGCTTCCTCTATGCTCCGCTCTTCTGGTTTGCCGGGGGCGATCTCTATCTGGCGCTTCGGTTTGTTCTGTTCCTTCAAGTGCTTATCTATGCGCTGGCCGTTGTCTCCATCGCCTGGTATGCCACCACGCTGATGCGTCCCGGAACATCACAACGCGAGGTCTTCTGGCTGATAACGACGGTGTTTGCCTGGAGCTATTCGTTTTCAAACGGCTTGTTGAACGGCCTGGAGACGGGGCTTGCCGTGGCGTTTACCTGCACGGTGCTTGCGTATTACAACACCCGGATAGCGCCTGTCCCGGAGGGGGGCTTCGGACGCTATATTCTGCTGGGAGCGATGCTCGGTCTTGCGGTGCTTACCCGTATCGATATTGCCTTTCTGGTTGCGGCGCTGCTCTGCTGGCATCTGTATCTGGCGCATCGCCGCTATGGTGTGCTCAGCATGCCGGAGCGGCTGAAGGGGCTGCGCTTGACGCTGGCACAGTGCCTGGGCGTTGGGCTTGCAAGCATTCTGATCAGTTCCCCATGGTGGATCTACAACCAGGTGACATTTGGGAATCTGTTGCCGATCAGCGGGCAGGCGCAGCAGATGCTGATCCCGGATGTACGCGAGAATCTTCTTGCCACCGCGCTTGCCCTGGGCAATGCGGTGATGCCGATCGTGCATACGCCTGTGCTTCTGTATCACTATTCTCCACTGCTGGTGCCGGTCGTCTTTCTGATAGCCATCGTTGTGATTGTCTCCATCGGCAGAGGCTGGGGTGTTC
Organism: uncultured Alphaproteobacteria bacterium; assembly: GCA_964455525.1. Taxonomy (GTDB): domain Bacteria; phylum Bacteroidota; class Ignavibacteria; order OLB7; family OLB7; genus JAFDZV01. The sequence continues at coordinate 62,674 of CAYVWR010000011.1, read as the reverse complement.
TCCGCGAGGCGCTGGCGGGATGGGGCCGGTTCTGGGATTATTCAGGGGCTGTGCCGCTTATTATCTTTGGCGTTGTGCTGGTGATCTACTACACGTTTTTCTTTGGTGCCCCCCATTTCATCGTTCGGTATCTGGTCTCGGTGCGGGTGCTGATCGGCATCACAACCGTGGGGGGGCTGTACCTTGTCTGGCGCCATGCACCGGCAGGGGGCCTGCTCCGCCTGCTGCTGCTGCTGCTGCTGGCCGGCTCGATAGGGGCAGGAGCATATGCCATGCGATGGAACTTCACCGACTTCTGGGGTAACTTCTTTCTCAACCCGGCACATTGGATCATGGCCAATACCGCCCCGCCACAAAAGGTCGGGATGTTCCAGTCCGGCACAACCGGTTTTCTCTCTCCTGAGATCGTTGTGAACCTTGATGGCAAAGTAAACGTAGGAGCATTACGGGCCTTGCAGGAGGGACGCATCCCGGCCTATGTCGATTCCATGAAGTTCGACTATCTGATCGACTGGACCTTTTATACCGACAAGGCATTTGCCGATCCTGCCGTGCGCTCGCAGTATACGCCGGTTGACACGCTCGATGGTCAGTTCATCGTCTGGAAACGTACCGGTGGACGCTAAGATCTATCCCCGGCCACTTCTCCGTATATTTCAATATTGCGGGTGAACGTGGCTCAGGGCCGCTCGCAGTGGACGAGCTTTACCGATTGATTCCCCGAGGAGGGACGTTTATGCATGTCTTGAAGACGTTCGCCCGGATAATGAGCCTTCTGCTGTTGCTTGTAACGGCCAGCGGGATGCTTCAGGGGCAGGAGAAGACCGTGCATCTCATCGAGATCACCGGCGAGGTGGATCTTGGCATGGCGTCGTATGTGCGCCGGGTGCTTGAGGATGCGCGTACGATGGGCGCATCGGCGGTGATCGTTCATATCAATACGTTCGGTGGACGTGTTGATGTGGCCACCGAAATCAGAGATGCCCTGATGAACTCTCCGATCCCGACCGCCGCCTACATTGATAAACGTGCGATATCGGCTGGCGCATTGATAGCGATATCGGCGAAGAAGATCGTGATGTCGCCGGGAGGAACCATCGGGGCGGCTACACCGGTTCATCAGACCGGTGAGAAGGCATCCGAGAAGATTGTGAGCTATATGCGAAGCGAGATGCGGGCAACCGCTGAGCAGAACGGCCGCAACCCGAAGGTGGCCGAGGCAATGGTCGATGAGATGATCGTGCTCGCGGATTCATCCATCAAGCAGCAGGGGCAGCTTCTCAGCCTTACAACCGAGGAGGCCGTACGCCTTGGCTATTGCGATGCGGTTGCCCCAACGGTTGAGGAGGCACTGACGGCGCTCGGCTATGGTGGTGCCAAGGTGATCCGCACCGGCTTCTCATGGGGGGAGCAACTGGTCCGTTTCCTGACCACCTCGGTGATGAGCTCCATACTGATTATGCTCGGTCTGGGAGGCATACTCTACGCGGTGAAAACCGGTCATATAGGGACGATGGCGGGGGTTGGTGTAACGGCTATCGCTCTTTTTTTCGGAGCGCAGTATCTGGCCGATCTGGCCACCTTCGTGGAGGTGCTTATGTTTGTCATCGGCATCGCCCTGATCGTGCTGGAGATCTTTGTGATCCCGGGCTTCGGGGTTGCAGGCATAAGCGGCGCGGTGTTGATCGTTTCAAGCCTCTTTCTGGCGCTTGTCAGCAATCTGAACCTTCTGTCGTCCGACTCCCTTACAGCGCCGTTGTATACGCTGGCCGCATCGTTCATCGGGCTTACCATTCTGGTGATCCTGATGTTTCGCTACCTCCCGAAATCGAACACGTTCAACCGTTTCATCCTTACCGCCACACAGACCTCCAGTGCCGGGTTTGTCAGCGCGCCCAATTATCAGGAGCTGCTAGGCTTTCATGGAGCTGCCGTTACCACGCTTCGCCCGGCTGGTGTTGCACAGATAGGCGCCGAGCGCTACGATGTGATAACACAGGGAGAATATATCCAGGCGGGAGAGCCGGTGCAGGTCGTGCATGTGGAGGGGCGTAAAATCGTGGTTCGCAAGACCTAGTGCCCGCAGTGTGGAACGCTCCATTGCTCGGTCAAGTACTTTATCGTTGCAGAACAGGCGCGGCGGGTGTATAGTAGTGGCCGAGCCTGGTGCGGAGACCCGCTGTCAAGGCGGGTTTTTCGTTTTGGCACCTTCTTTGCCCAGGGTGCCCTTAATATCATGGTGATGAGATCCCCTACCAATCGCTTTGTCCTGACGATCATAGTGTTCTGCTGCTGGATATGGGGGCTTCCTGCGGCGGCTCAGCGATTCGATCCGCATATCCCGTCCACCCCGATCTCGCCCTTCATCCTTGACACCGTGGAGATCGTCACCGCCGAGGTATTTGATAGCACAAGCAATATTCCGCTGGTTGGCGCTCTGGTAGGGGATCTGATAAACCTGTTGCATATCCGAACAAAGGAGCGTGCGGTACGCAACGAGCTGTTTTTCAGCCCGGGGGATACCTTGCGGCAACTGGATCTTGATGAACTTGAACAGAACCTTCGTCGGCTTACGATCTTCTCCGAGATAGAGTTCACGGTGGTGCCCCTGGAAGGGGAAGAGGAGGAGGAGATCCCGTATGCTGTGCTCCTTATCAGAACACGCGACGCGTGGTCGCTGCGGTTCTCCGGGAACTACAGCGAGTCGGAGGATGCCACGTCGGCCTTTGTGGCCCTGCGTGAGGTAAATCTTTTCGGTCTGGCAAAGCAGCTTGGGATCGGTGCCGATTATTCCAGTTTCAACGATCGGGGCTGGCGCTACACTGGCTCCTATTTCAACGCCAATATTTTTGGAACGCACATCTACATCGGCAGCGATGTGGGCTTCTCGGCGCCTGAGCGCTTTGGGAGTTTTGCCGTTGGACGGCCCTTCTTCTCCGATCGTACCAGATATGGTTTCAGCAGTGCCGTGTCGTACTACAATGGCGAAGAGGTCTTTGATTTTAAAAGGCCGGATGGTGAGGCCCTCTCTCTGCAAGGCGACCTGCGGCGCACAGTCGCCAGCGGTTGGTACAGTAGCTCCAGGGGCACGCCCGGCAATGTCTTTCGTGCCTCGGTAAGCAGCATCTACAACCGGACGATACGGGATGGCCTTCCTGATATCCATCGCGCGTTAGAGAACAGCATCTCCGTGTTTGGCGGCATAAGCTCGCAGGGGCGACGCTACACACGGTTTGTGAACGCCGACTTCAATGGGGTGCGGCAGGTGGCGATCGGTGCCGCCGGCAGTGTTTCTATCGGAAAGGTTGTCCCGCACAATGGCGGCCTGGATAATCTGGTCTATATCGGCGGCGATGCGAGCCAAGCGGTGCGCCACGGCGATTTTTATGGATTTGCCTCTGTCGAGGGAGGAACCGGCCTTGCCAAGAAGGAGGCCCGGTTTACAACCGAACGGGTGGTGGCCAGCGCGGCCTACCAGCTCGATGTTGGCACCGTGGCGGCTCGGTTCGAGCAGTCCAACGTCTGGAACTGGCCACGATATCTCTTTGTTCCGCTTGATAATCTCAATGGGCTGCGCGGCCATCCCCGGCTGGATCATTTCGGCCATAACCGCATGGTGTTCAACCTCGAGTACAGGCTGTATCCGGTGCTGAGGTTCTGGCTGTTCGATTTCGGAGCAACAGCATTCTATGATGTGGGATCGGTCTGGGATCAGGCGGAGAAGCTTTCACAGGCACAGTTCCACTCCAGTGCCGGGCTGGGCGTGCGTGTCGGCAACGTCAGCAGCGAAATCGACAAGGGACTGCTTCGTGTCGATGTTGCCTATAATTTCGATCAGAAGCGTATTGCCCGTTTGATTATAAGCACCCAGGAGGCATTCGACGTCTTCGGCACCCTGGAGTATCGTCCTCCGGCCCCCTATCTCTACTAGGACGAGATGTTCGGTGGGCACGCTCCGCCGAGAACCTGAAACCAATCATTGTCCCATGCAGTCATGATACGTTCGCTTCGGGCCAAGGTGATGTTGGGATTTGCGGTGGTTGTGCTGCTTGTAACATTCATTGCGGCATGGACTGTGCTGAGCGTCGACGAGGTAGGGGAGAGGATCGTGGCGATCGGTTCGAGCGACTTCGCCAAGGCGGAATCGGCCGATCAGATGCGGCTGGAACTTGCGCTCTACAATTTTGCTGTTCTGCGCACTATCACCGATCAGGGCGATAGTGCCCGTGCTGAGGTCGTCAGGCGCCAGGCCGAGTTCCACTACTGGCTCGACCGGCTCTATCACGATCGGGCCGATACCGTCGGGACTGCCTTCGCACGAGAGATAAGTGTGCGCTTCAACGGGCTGAACGCGACGTTCACAGGCCTTGTGGCAACCATGGCCTCGGCGCAGGATAGCGATGGGGGTGTGGAACAGGGGCTGTACTACTACAACAGCAGGTTTGTCGAACCCTACGAAGAGTTGATGATGCGTTTGCAGGATCAGGTGGCGGCGCTTCATACCCGTGCGGCCGAGCAGATCGTCGCCACCCGTTCCACCGCACGGTTCATAGCGTATTCCACCTTCGTTATCGCGGTTATCGTGCTTGGCATCAGCGTTATCGCAAGCCAGAAGGTGTTGCAGATGATTCTGCGTCCTATCAGGCAGCTTACACTGAGCGCGCAACGGGTGGCCGAGGGGGACTTCAAGCATGAGATCACCACTACCGAGTCGAGCGATGAGCTGAGCGAGCTGGTGCGCCACTTCAACCGGATGATTCAGCAGCTTCGCGAGTACGATGCGATGAAGCTGAATCAGATAGTGGCGGAGAAACGCCGGTGCGAGACGATTGTACGGGATCTTTCCGATGCCGTTGTGGCAGCCGATCAGAGCGGGATCATCATCTATTTCAACCGGCAGGCGGAGTATGTGCTCGATCTTCCGGCCCGGCTGGCGGTTGGCACGCCTTTGAGCGAACTGGCAGGGGAGCGTGAGGTTATCCGGCGCATCCAGACAGATGTTGCCAGCGGCAAGCTGGATGGCCCGGAGCAGATGGTCAATATCAGCCTGCGAGGGGAGCGAAGAACCTATAATTACGAGGCGCAGACGATACGCGATGGGGGGAGCGAGGTGCTTGGATATGTGTTCCGGTTGAAGGATATCACACGGTTCAGGCAGCTCGACGAGATCAAGACGAAGATGGTTTCCACGGTTTCGCATGAACTGCGGACCCCGCTTACGTCGATGGGGATGAGCCTTGAGCTTTTGCTGGAGGAGAGCGATGTTGTCGCCTTCGATCCGCTGCACCAGGAGCTGCTCCAGAATATGCAGGAGGATGTGCAGCGCTTGCAGGGATTTGTCAACGATCTGCTCGATATCTCCCGTATCGAATCGGGAAAGGTACGGCTGAATCTGCAACCGGTCGAGCCACGGCGTCTTGCCGATGATGCGGTTCGGCGGGTTGCCCCGGTGGCTGCACGCCAGGAAATTCAGATCGATACCACCGGTATCAAAGCGGAGTTTCCCCCTGTGTACGCCGATGCCAATCGTATCGCACAGGTGCTCAACAATCTTTATAGCAATGCCATCCGCTATACTCCGTTTCGGGGAACCATCGTGGTTGGGGCCGAGCTTCGCGATGGCATGATGCGCTTCTGTGTGCGGGATAATGGGCCGGGTATTCCGCAACAGGAGGCAACCCATGTCTTTGAAAAATTCTACCAGGTTCGCGACGATCAACGGGCCGGCGGATCGGGGCTTGGCCTGGCAATTGTTAAAGAAATCGTGGAAGCTCACGGCGGAACTGTGTGGGTGGAGAGTGCTGTGGGCAAGGGCAGTTCGTTTTACTTTACCCTACAGCTCGCGTAGGGATGATAAGCGGGCAACTGACGGTGAAGACAACGCGCCACGGTTTCATTGCGATCACATACATGCTGTCACATGGAGCAGAGTAAGAGCAGATCTATGCTCATGCTTATGCATGGTCTACTGACCACCATAATGCTATCCATACTGTTGTGACCCGACACATGCATCAACCGGTGAATCTCAGCTCGGTGCAGTATGCCGACAAGGAGATGTCAACGGAGGAACTCAAGAATGAGCGATGGGGCGTCCCTACGAAAAGTTATTCTCGTCGTCGACGACGAAAAAAATATACGGTTTACGGTTGTTCATGCGCTACAAAGCGATCGGATTACAGTTGAATCGGCATCAAATGGCATCGAGGGTCTCCAGATGTTCCAGGGGAAGAGCTATGATCTTCTTCTGGTCGATCTCCGTATGCCGGGGATGACCGGGCTGGAGATGCTGCGGGAGATACGTAACATGGCGCCGGAAACACCTCCTGCGGTTATTATCACGGCCTATGGGGTGCCGGAGCAATTGCTGGAGGCCGCTTCGCTTGGTGCTATCGACTGTATTCGTAAGCCGTTCAGCATCCGAACCATCCGCTCTTTGATCGACGATATCTTCGAGCGATTGGCATTGCCGCCGGAGCCGACCGAGCCATCTGCGACGTATTATCTGCGACGCGGCAAACGGGCTTTGATGCTTGGCGATTGCAACAATGCGGTGCCATCTCTGCAAAAGGCTCTTGAGCTTGATTCCCTGAATGTAGAAGTGCATATTCTGCTCGGGATCTGCTCGCTTCTGGGAGTATCGGGCACACAGGAACCGGTCGAGCACTTCCGCCGGGCACTAGTGGTCGATCCGGCCAATACAGTCGCCTCGGAGTATCTCGCCTGGCTTAGCCTTGCCTGATTATGTCGCCTGCCGAGAGCCTATCTTCTCTGCATATAACGCAATCACAGGTCGCTCCACTGTTTCAATCGTAGGCGACCGCACCAATTTCTCCTGGAAGCTGTTATGGATGAGGCGGTACAGCCGCAGGCGGATGACCGCTTGCTGACCCTGGGATCATTTATGCGGCATCTGGCGCATGAGCTTGGCAACCCGGTTGCAAGCATTAGGATGTCGGCAGAGATGCTCATAGGCGATTTCCCGCCGGAGATGCATCAGGAACTCTTTCAGATCATCATGTCGGAGTCGATACGACTGGAGAGCCTGATCGAACGATCCGTCTATTTTTCCGCGATACCAGCGCCCGTACCTCTGGAGTCAGAGCTGGCCGGGCTTGTGGAAGCCGCCGTGAAACAGGGGGAGATCGCCATTCCGATCACGTTGCAATCGGCATCGGATCACCCTATGATCCATGTCGATCCATCTCAATTTGCAAGGGTTTTTCGTGAGATATTTCAAAATGCAGTGCAGGCCGGGGCTGAGACGATCGAGGTGATCGTGCGAAATGAAGGGGAGTTCATAGAGATCAGCATTGTTGACGACGGCCAGGGGATCGCCGAGGGAAAGCTTCCGGCGGTTATCACCCCCTTCCATACGTCTCGTGATGGGCAGCTCGGGGTAGGGCTGAACATCGTCCAGCGTATCGTGGGTTTGCACCATGGTACCATTAAGATAGCCGCTGCCGAACCGAAGGGCGCTGCGGTCACTATTCGTTTTCCACAAAGCTCTAAGTAATTGCAATGGCGCGCATCCTTGTAGTCGATGATCAGGTCAGTGTTCGCAAAACGTATTCGATGCTTCTGACTGCCAACGGGCATGAAGTATCGGTTGCAGAGAATGGCGAGGAGGGATTGAAGGTTCTTGGCGATGACGAGTTCGATCTGGTTATCAGCGATATGAAGATGGAGCCGGTGGATGGGATGACACTCCTGCAACGTGGCAAGGAGATGCGCCCGGATGTCGAGTTCCTTCTTGTGACCGGATATAGTTCGGTTGAGGATGGGGTTGCTGCAATGAAGGCCGGAGCATATGATTACATCACCAAACAGACCAATACCGAGGAATTGCTCCTGCTGGTCTCGAAGGCGGTGGAGAAGCGCGGCCTGAGCAATCGGCTGAAGCAGCTCGAATCCCGGATCAACGGACCTGCGGCGTTCAGCCGTATTATCGGCAATTCCCCGGCGCTACAGAGCGTGCTGACGATGGTGGAGAAGGTGGCGCCTACCGATACAACGGTGCTTCTACTCGGGGAATCAGGAACCGGCAAGGAGTTGATCGCTGAGGCTATCCATCAGCTCAGCCATCGGCGCACCAGAAGCTTCGTTCCAGTCAACTGCGGTGCAATCCCGCCGAACCTGGAGGAGTCCACCTTCTTCGGGCATATCAAGGGGGCGTTCACCGGCGCCATCTCGAACAAGGATGGTCTGTTCAAAGAGGCGGATGGCGGCACCATCTTCCTTGATGAGATCGGTGAGATGCAGCTTGAAACCCAGGCCAAACTTCTGCGCGTGCTCCAGCAGATGGTGATCTATCGTGTGGGCGATACCAAGCCGATGAAGGTGGATGTGCGCATCATCGCCGCCACCAACCGGGATCTGCGGAGAATGGTGGAGGAAGGGCGATTCCGCCAGGACCTGTATTATCGTCTGAACGTTATCTCGGTGAATCTGCCGCCGCTGCGCGAGCGTGGCGATGATATCATGGCGCTGGCAAATTATTTTGCCGGAAGGAATTCCGAGCGGATGAACAAACAGTTCCATGGCTGTACCCCGGCCCTGCTCGAATGCCTGACGACCTATGGCTGGCCCGGCAATATCCGCGAGCTTCAGAATATCATCGAGCGTCTGGTGATCCTTTCGGACGGGCCGCAGTTGGACGTGACCCATCTGCCCCATGAGGTTGTGCAGCGCGTCCCGGAGACCAATGGCGTTACCGGAGCACAGGATCTTACACTCGCCGAGGTGGAACGGCAGTATATTTTGGGGATTCTGGAGCGTTACGAGGGGCAGAAGACCATTGCCGCCGAGAAGCTTGGCATAAGCACAACAACGCTCTGGCGCAAGCTCAAGGAGTATGGGGTGAACTGATCGCCGTTCCGGCCGCCGCAGCATACTTGAACAAGTAGAGCATGCAAAGCCGCGGGGGCGCAAACGATTGTGCCTTCGCGGTTTTGCGTGAACAGTCCGGTTGGGTCTTTCAGGCAGATAAGAGCCTGTACGATCTCCAACATCATCATCCGTTTCAGCAGAACAACCATGTACGAAAACATCGAATTGAAGCTTCAGGAGCAGCAGGGGAAGATCGCCGAACTACGGAGGTATCTTTGACATCGCACGCAAGGAACGTGAAATAGCGGAGATGGAGGCTCGCTCGCAAGGGCCGGATTTCTGGAATGACAACATTGAAGCGCAGAAGGTGATGCGCGAAATCAGCATCAGGAAGGAGTGGGTACAGCAGTGGAATGCGGCGCAGGGCAATGCCGACGATGTTGCCGCGCTTATCGAGCTTGGCAGAGAGGCCGGCGATAATTCCATGACCACGGAGTTGGAGTCCGAACTCGCGAAACTCGCCGAGAAGGTGGAGGCGCTCGAATTCCGCAATATGCTCTCCGATCCTGACGATGTTCGTGATACCATTCTGAAGGTTCAGGCAGGCGCCGGGGGAACCGAGGCGCAGGACTGGGCGCAGATGCTTCTTCGGATGTATATGCGATGGGCTGAACGAAAGGGGTACAAGATCGCGCTGCTTGATGAGCAGGAAGGGGAGGCCGCCGGCATAAAGTCCGCATCGATCGAGATCACCGGCCCGTTTGCATTCGGCAATCTCAAGTCGGAGAATGGGGTGCACCGCCTGGTACGTATCTCGCCGTATGATGCCAATGCGCGTCGCCACACCTCGTTTGCCTCGGTCTTTGTCTATCCGGTCGTCGAGGACGATGTGGAGGTGGAGGTCAATCCAGCGCACGTGGAGCTGGAGACCTTCCGGTCCGGTGGCAAGGGGGGGCAGAACGTGAACAAGGTGGAAACTGCCGTGCGGCTGCGTTATGATTATACCAGTCCTCGTGGCGATAAGCATATGATTATCGTAAGCTGCCAGGAGGAGCGCTCGCAGCTTTACAACCGCGAGCGGGCCATGAAGATGCTGAAGTCGGAGGTCTATGAGATCATTCGCCGTGAGGAAGAGGAACGGAAGGCGGCGATCGAGGGGGCAAAGAAGAAGATAGAGTGGGGAAGCCAGGTGCGGAACTATGTCTTTCAGCCCTATACGCTGGTGAAGGATACCCGTACCGGCTCCGAAACCGGTGATGTACAGGCGGTGATGGATGGAGAGATCGACCAGTTCATCAAAGCCTACCTTATGGAGTACGCAACGCCATCCCCCGAGGCATAACCCTTCTGCGAGCATACTGTACAGATCCCCGGGGCTTATCTGCCTGCCGGGGATTTTTTTTGTCCAGCCGGAACGGTTCCTCCGGGCAGGGGATGAATCCGGCGCACGCACGCACACAGCCGCATGTGTGCCGATGCTCATTTCCCGAAGATGCGCCGGACCGATCTGCGAAGCACCGCCAGAAGCAGTTGCAGGAGCGAATTCCCCCCGGACGAGCGGATATGAAGCATCATATGAAGGTCGTGCACATCGGAGCGTGAAAGGTTCTGGGCTGCGGAGTTGATCTGGTCGGATGTCTCCAGCACATCCTTCAACAGCTCGTTCAGGCGTTGTGCGATATCCTCAAGCTGTGCCATCTGCTGTGCATCGCCGCCGGATTTCAGGAGCATCTGTACATGCTCGTACAGCAGAGCCGCCTCGCGCAGCGCATCGGCGTCGATACCATCGTCGAAGTCGCTTTCCACCTCGGCGAGCAGTTCCCGTATCTCGTCGATCTCGCTTTGGCGCAGTATGAACAGGCCATCGGCCGAGATATCGTCGATGTTCACAAAGACGCTGGAGAGGAATTCGATTTCCCGCCCGTAATCCCGTTGCAACAGCGAAACGATGGTTCTGCGGAGTTTCTCCGCACGCTCGTTGATTGACCCTATGAGCGAGCGGATGCGGTTGCGGTCATGATCGTTGGCGGCGTGGTTGAGGTCGATCGTTGCACGGCGGAGATCCTCCTCCAGACGGGCGAGATTGCGCTGATCGGCTGAGGAGCCACGCGAGGCCATATCACGGAGCAGCTTTTCATCGGCAAATATTTCCGCGTTGCCGATCTTGATGGTGTTGATCCTGATGGTATCGCCGAGCGCCTTTCTGATCTTATCCACATCGAGATGGCATGCGCCATCGGTCACCATCAGGATTTCCGCGCCGGAGAGCGATGCGTGTGCCCGGATATCCTCGGTAGCCTGAATAATCGCCTTCTCCATCACCGTTCCGTTGCCCAGCCTGTTGAGCCGCATGGCATACTGGATAAGCCCTCGGAGGCTTGTCGGGCTATCGGCTATCCTGAGATCGCCAAGATCGGTATCGAAGGTTCTGAGATAGACATGTCCCAGTTCTTTCAGGTTCCTTTTCAGGAAGACATACACCACCGCCTTTGCCATCTGAAACCGATGGTGCGATGTCATGGATGTTGAGGTGTCAAGCAGCAGATAGACTTTCTGCTTGAAATTGTTCGGCGAGTACTCCGAGCTGGAGGTTCTGAACGGGATAACGACCGGGGTACGCGGGACGTTGATCCAGAGAGAGCGCTGTGCAAGTTTCTGGTAGAATATCTCGTCGGGCAGGAGGTACTGGTGGGGAAAGAGCCGCTTGATATCGCTGAAGCTTCGCATCAGCGCGGCCTCGTATTCCTCGCTGTGGGTAACGTTCCTGTTCGGTTGCCATTCACGGGAGTTGCGCGGCTGTTGCGTTGGCGCCGGTTGCGATACCGTCATTGCCGGGGCGATAGAGCGGAACAGGTCCGATCCGGGATCCTCCAGAACGCGAGCGATCTCGAAGACGGCCGTAAAATCCTCCGGGAGCATCTCCTCCAGCCCACGGAGATAGCCAAACTCCTCCATGTGCTCGAAGAACGAGCTATGTGTTAGAACCTTGTGCTTCATATCATAGTTCGGCTGCTGCTGGTTGCGCTTCATCTGCGGTGCCGGGGGCTGTATGGTGGCTCCCGGCTATCTCCGTGGCGTTCTCTCCAGGCGGTGCCTAGTGAAGCGGGGTCTCGACGGTATTGCGAACGTGGAAGATCATATGCACATCGCGTTGGAGTTGGGTCTTGAGGTCGCGAACCTCGTCGGTGACCGGCTGAAATCGTTCCAGAAACTCGGTGATAAGCCGGCGATTCTGCTCCACGTTGACATCGGCTATTCCCATGGTCTCGCGTGCCCACTCGCGGAGCGTGCGTTTGATGGGCAGATGATCGATCGATGTGATCGGCGAGTGAAGCAGATCAGGGTTGATCTTGATCTGATCCAGAAGCGTCCTGAAATCGAGCAGGATACGGAGCTGTTCCATGGCGTTGCTGGCGCTGAACTGGTGGCTCAAGGCCGATGTCGCCTTGGTCCAGATCGCTCGCTCCTCGTCTATTCCCACGGTGGTGAACATGACATAGAGTTTATCGACATCGGACATTGTGACCGTGCCACGCCCGTGCATAAATGCGATGGCGCGAAGCAGATCGAACGCCTTCATCTGCTTTCGGGGGGAGATATAGAAATCCTGGAGATAGGAGTGTTGCTGGCTTTGGGCCATCTGCCGGTTTCGCAGCTCCTCGTAGTAGCGTATCACCAGATTGGCGTAGTAGACCACCTCGGGGGGGACACCTATCTCCAGGACATCGCTGGTGCCGGAACAGACACGTGTGACCTCGCGTAGCGTCTGGTAGTCGATCTGTTTGGGAGGTGGGGCAGGGGAGCCGCCATGGCGCAGATACTGCTCGGCGATGCGGTACTGGATATAGGGGTCCTTGTCCGGGAATACTACTGCCTGGTAGGTGAATCGGTCGAGGAGCGCTTCGGTGATCTCGCTGATGCGAAGATAATTTGTGGCGGCGATCACCGTGTGGATGGCTGCGTGTTTGCGCTGTACGCCCAAGATCAACTCCCGTTCGTTCAGCAATGAGAGCAGGGCGCGGAGCGTGAAGTCGTTTGCATCGAATATCTCGTCGATGAAGCCGAATTCGCTTTCTACCAGCGAGCCTTCGGTATTGTGGATGATGCGCCCCTGTTTCATCTCCTCGACGTTGAGGCCACCGAAGTAGGTATCCGGCTGTTGCTCCTTCGATGCCTGCACCTTGAAGTAGCGAGCACCCTTGAACATCATAAAGATCTGTTCGGTCAGGAGCGACTTGCCGACGCCGGTGCGGCTTTGGATCAATGCATGTTCGGCTGTCAGCAGCGCACAGAATATCTGCTCGACGATGTCTGCACGGTTGATGACACGACTGTTGACAAATTCGATGGCGTCCTGCAAGTCGAGTATGGTCTGCTGGACATTGAACGTAGTTGGTACCGACCCCATGTGCCAATCCTTGTCTGGAGTTATCGAACGCTCCCGCGGGAACCATGTGAGGAAGAGTGGGCAAAGATAAAGTCCTAGGGGAAATTCGGGCGATATTCTCTTGGCATTGTGGCATTGTGCAAGATTTTTGATGGTCGGAACGCCATGGCGCCCAACTCTGCGCAGAAGAAAAGGGTGGCGGAGAAACCCCGGTGCAGTAAATTGGCCTGTGATGCAATTGCAGGAACAACAACCGTCCACGATGCTGATCTACCGGGCCTATGGGCTTACGATAGGATCGGAGATCATCCTTCCCGGAATGGAGCCGGGGGAGGGAGCGCCCGACCTTATCGTTCGTTACGGGGCTGTGCAGCGTGTGCCACCGGAGGAGATCCGGGCCAACGGGTATTACGGGCTGGCCACTAATGATATCCATTACGTCTGGCGGGGGATCTGTCGTGTGAGGATACGAGCGGGAGCGGAGATCATCGTACAGCAGGAAGGGGCCGGGGTTGACGAGGCCATCATCAACCTGGTGATCGGACCGTTTATTGCGCTGGCGATGCATCAGCGAGGCCGCCTGGTGTTGCACGGGAGCGGTGTGCGGATTGCTGGGAATGCCGTAGGGTTCCTCGGGAACTCTGGGCAGGGGAAGTCCACGACGGTAGCGGCGTTTCTGCATGCCGGGTATAACGTCCTGACCGATGATCTTCTTTCGATCGTGGAGGCGTGCGAGGGCTTTGCGGCGCATCTTGGAAGCCCGCAGATAAAACTCTGGCCGGAATCGGTGCGGGCTATCGGAGAGAACCCCGAGCATCTGCCGAAGATAGCCTCGGCCAAGGATAAGCGCCTCTTTGGTTTTCGGCGCGATCTTGTCGCGCCGATGCTTCCGCTCTCCTGTCTCTATGTGCTGGAGGAGGGGCAGGAGCAGATCGAGCCGCTCGGGCCAAATGAAGCGCTGGCGGAGCTGGCGCGCCATTCCTACTGTGCTGTGCTGGTGGACGAGTTGGGGGACCGCCAGCGCCATTTCCTGCAATGTGCCCGGCTTGCCGCCAAGATCCCGGTTCGCCGGCTCAGACGTCCGCTATCGCTGGAGCATCTGAGCCGGGTGATCGCCCTTGTAGAAGAGGATCTCTCTGCGTTGTAGCGTCTGCAAAGGCGCAGGGAAAGGGTTAGTTGAACCACTCGCGGATCACCCCGCCGGCAACAACATCATCTCCCTCGTAGATCACCACCGATTGTCCGGGGGTGATCGCCCGCCGAGGCTCCTCGAAGATCATCTCCAGGGTACCATCGTCAAGCGTCCGGCAGAGCGCCGAGGCGCCATCATCCTTATAGCGGATCTTGGCGGTCAGGCGCATCGGTTCCGGTATGCTTGCGTACTTGATCATATTGACCCGTTCGGCGCGCAGGCCATGATGCATCAGCGCATCATTATCCCCCACTTCCACCCGGTTGTTTGCCGCGTCGATGTTGATGACATAGAGCGGTTCCGGCGAGGAGAGGCCAAGCCCCTTGCGTTGTCCGATGGTATAGAAGGGATAGCCCTGATGGTGGCCGATCACCTCTCCATCCTTGACGATCTCGCCGCCTGCCACACGCGCTTCCAATCCTTCCACGTTCTCTTTCAGGAACCGATTATAATCGTTATCAGGGATGAAGCATATCTCGTAGGACTCCCGTTTGCCTGCCACGGCGAGCGCAAGCCTGGCGGCGATCTCGCGGGACTCCGGCTTGGTCAGCTCGGCAAGGGGAAAGATTGTCCGTGCCAGCGACTCCTGTGTCAGCGCCCAGAGCGCGTAGGACTGGTCCTTGCTAGGATCAAGGCCACGGCTAAGGATAAGCCGGTTGCTCTTGGGGTCGCGCCGCACCCTTGCATAATGTCCGGTTGCGACGTAATCGGCCCCGAGCGCTTCGGCGCGGCGTAACATCTCGGCCCACTTGATCGTGCGGTTGCACATCACACAGGGGTTGGGGGTATCGCCATCGAGATAGGCATCCACAAAATAATCGATCACCTCACGGCCGAACGGTTCGGTGAAATCATACACATAATGCGGGATGCCAAGGCCCATTGCCACCCGGCGTGCATCGTTGATGCCATCGAGCGAGCAGCAGCTTGTATCGCTGCCGACATTGCCGCCGACATCTTCATAGCGGTAGGTTTTGATCGTGATGCCGACGACATCGTACCCCTGCTGCACCAGCAGGGCAGCCGCAACGGAGGAGTCAAGTCCTCCCGACATTCCAACGACAACGCGAGGCTTCATCAATTCTGGATTTACGGTGTTGGATCTTTTATCACACTACGAGCAGGGGGCCAGTTCCCGTCAGTCCTTCTTTTTAGGAGAAAGTATCGTGACCGATGTGATCAACTGTCCCTGCGGCGCCGAGCCGCCCAGCAGAAGGTAGCCATTGCTCATCCAGAGAACCGATTGGTTCTTGTAGAACTGGTTCAACGGCTGCCCGCTTGCGCCGGTGGTAATGACGCTTCGGAGGAATGCGGAAGTGTCTGCGAAGTCAACGATCTGGCGCATCGAAGGTCCGGTGCGTGCGGCAAACGGCTTGTTCATATCCCACTCGGCGTTATTGAGCGTTGTATTGCTTCCGCCAAGCTCGAACGGGCCTACATCGACGATCGGCCGTAGCTTTTCGTTGCTGGTGAACAGGTGGGGAAAGGTAACCGGATGCATGGCGCCGTACTGCCAGCGGGCGATCTCCCATGTATTGAATCTGGCATGTAGCGAGTCGAGCGCACGCCCCAATGCCTTGCGGAAGATATCGTCCCGCACCTCGATCCTGTCGGTCGTGCTTACATCGTCGAACCAGCGGCTATCGATCATCGCATGGTAGCGGATCGCCCGGAGCGGAAGCGACGCGGTCTGGACGTAATTGTGATACAGGGTCGGGCCAAGCTCATCGCGGTAGGTCATCTCGATCACCAGTTGCAGCCATTGTGCGGTGATGGCCGCTTCAGGGGCATCCGCCACCATGCCGCCATTCCATGCGCGGAGCCTGCCGAGCGCCATGCGAACGGCAGATCCCTGCTGGATGCTATCGGGAAAGGCGCGGAGAAGAAAATCGACCATATAGCGCATATGAGGGGATACCACATCCCCCTGCATCTGCGTGAAATCGGTGACGGTGAAACTGCTCCCATCGCGCAGCAGGCTTTCCAGGCGATAGGCACGCGATGGGTCTTCCCAGAGATCGCCCATGCCGAAGCCCAGATTATTTGCCACCTTGTTGTTTGCGCTCGCCACATAGCCGCTTTTCGGGTTCACCAGCGAGGGGATCTTTTCCATTGGCACGGTCCCTTTCCAGTTATACCGGCTATCCCAGCCGGGGTTGGGAAGGTTTGCCCGCGCAGCATCGCGAACGGGAATACGTGCCACTGGAACAAGGGCGATGCTGCCGCGACGGTCGGCATAGACAAAGGCAAGGGAGGGCACGCCGCCGAGCCGGGCCGCCGAGGTGAACTCCTGAAGGTTTTTTGCGGCGTTGATGCCATGCCATGCTGCCAGTTCCTGCGAGACATCGTTGCCACGCCACCGCATTGCTACCGCCGATGTTGCCAGCAGGGCGGTGGAATCGGGTGTCGGCCTATCCGGGGATTTCACGGCGAACGGGTGCACATCGGAGATAAGCGGCCCGTGTTTGCCGATGCGGATCAGCAGCGGCACCGATGCGGAATCCTTTACTCTGATGGTATCGCGCACCAGCTCAAGCTTTACCCATGCGTCATCATAGAGCATGGTAGTGCGTTTGGCGCTGTCGAGCCGTTCCACATAAAAATCCGTCTCATCGGCCATCAGGCTGGTCATTCCCCAGGCGATATCGTTGTTGCGTCCGATGATGATAAACGGCACGCCCGGAATGGTGACGCCGCCAGCACGGCCGTTGGCATACGAGAGCACGGTCTGGTACCATCTGCTCGGCGTAGCATGCGCCAGATGCGGGTCGTTTGCGAGCATGGCCTTGCCTCCGGCGGTACGATCGCCGGCGATCGCCCAGGCGTTCGACCCAACATGAGAGCCGTTGATGCCGAGGAATTCCCGCATCTCTCGCTCCATCAGAATAAGATCGTCCATCGCTCCGGCGCGCACGGATGCTGCCGTATCGCTTCGGGGCGATCGGGTCGAATCGCGCTGGCTGGCATCATCTGCGGTCGAGTCGCCGGGTGCAGCGGCCGGGGCGGTGAGCTTTTCGAGAAGCGGCTCGGGACGCTGTCCGCCGGGGATCAGCGTTGGAGCATCGCTCGGGTAGTAGGGAAGGATTTCGCTGAATCGTGCTGAATCAACGCGTGACTGGATATCGCCATAGACCAGATCGGTCCAGAACGATGTATTGAGTTCCCACGCCAGCAGTCGTGTTATCAGCACCGTATGTTCCGGCTTCCATGGCTCCGGCGTATAGCCGAGCGCATCGAATTCCATCGGGAAGCGTCCGGTGTGCGATTCCAGATAGGCGTTTACCCCTCGGCAATATGCATCGATGGCGTTGCGGGTCTTCTTTGGCATCCCCTTCAGAATATCGTCGGCCACGCGAGTGAAACCGATGGTTCTCAGAAGGGCATCGTAGCCAACCAGGTTGCGACCGAATATCTCGGCAAGGCGCCCCTGGCCCGCACGGCGCATCACATCCATCTGCCAGAGCCTGTCCTGTGCATGCGCATAGCCAAGCGCCGCATAGGCATCGTTCTCCGACCCTGCGGTGATATAGGGGACGCCATACTGATCGCGTGTGATGGTTGCCTCGGCTGTAAGCCCAATGATCTCATCATCATGTTCACCATCGGCAACGAATGAACGGCCGATAAGGCGGAACCCGAGCCAGGAGAGGCCCACAACAAGCGTGAGGAATACGAGAATCGTTCCTACGAAAGAGAAGCGGCGCATGGATAATTGCAGATAGCCGAAAGAAGGAGCCGAACCGGTTGGAAGAGAAGGTCGGATACCGGGCTTGTGGCCCTGATATCCGACCGCTAACTCTACGGCATCATTTGGTAAGAGCAACTATGGCTCACCGAATACGGAACTGCAATCTACAACCCTCGGGGCTATCAATAACCCTTGCTGATTTCCGCCAGCACCTCTCGGATGATCCCCAGCCCCTCCTCGATATGCTCAATGCCGGTATTCAGTGCCGGACGGAACCGGATTGCGCGATCGCCACTGCCGAGGATAAGGAGGCCCTTGTCGTGGCATTTCTGGCGGAACAGATCCCGCTCCTGTGCCGATGCGATATCAATGGCGCACATCAGGCCGCGTCCCCGTGGGTTCGAGACCAGCGCCGGGAACTCGGTGGTAAGGGCCTGAAGCTCTCCCAGAAGGTGCTCGCCCACCACACGGGCATTCTCCACCAGATTATCCTCGTCGATAATCTGGAGGAACCGTGTGAAGCGGACCATATCGACCAGGTTGCCACCCCAGGTGGAATTGATACGGCTTGACTTATGGAAGACGTTCTGCGGCACATCATCGACGCGATTGGTAGCCAGGATGCCGCATACCTGGGACTTCTTGCCGAAGGCCATGATATCCGGCACGACGCCGATTCCCTGATGCACCCACATCGTGCCGGTAAGGCCGACGCCGGTCTGTACTTCGTCGAAGATGAGAAGCGCTTCGTTGGTGTCGCAGATCGTGCGCAGTTCCTGAAGGAACTCGGTGCGGAAGTGGTTATCGCCCCCTTCACCCTGTATCGGCTCCAGAATCACGCAGGAGATATGGTCGGGGTTATCGAAGAATGCCTGGCGGATCTCCTGCAATGCCTGTTCCTCGGCTGCGATCGTGCTGGCCAGGTTGTCTCCTTCCAGCGGGAACGTAGCGGCTGGGGAGCTTACCCGTGGCCAGTCGGTGAACTTCGGGAAGTAGTTCGTCTTGTTCGGATCGGTGTTCGTCAGGCTGAGCGTATACCCGGAGCGTCCGTGGAAGGCATGGCGGAAGTGGAGCACCATATGGCCCCGCTCATGCGTATATCCCTTGTGGAAGTTCTTCTGCACCTTCCAGTCGAAGGCAACCTTCAATGCGTTCTCAACGGCAAGGGCACCGCCCTCGATGAAAAAGCTATGCGTGAAGTATTCCGGCACGGCAACGCTGAAGAACTTTTCGACGAACTCCGCCATCTCCACGGTATAGACATCGGAGCAGGATGGCTTGTGCAGTGCCACCCGCCCGATCTTCTGAATGAACTCCGGCGTGGTCATCTTCGGGTGATTCATCCCGATCGGGTTGGAGGCGAAGAAGGTGAAAAAATCGAGATAGCGCTTGCCGGAAGTGGCATCGACCAGATAACACCCCTGGCTTGCCTCAAGGTCGAGCACCATATCGAATCCATCGGCGAGCATATGACGGCCAAGCACGGCATGAACCTGCCCCGGAGCGATCTGGTGGGCGCCGTTCCCGATGGCCTCGGCGGTTGCGGTTGTTGTGGAATTGTTAACGGACATGGATCTATTCTCCTTCAATAACTACGGTTCTGGTTGATGCAACAGCTTCCATGCTATATCTCGTTACGCATGCCAATGCCGGGCGTGCATGTATGCGCGCAGCAGAAGCTCGGCGATGATGTTATCATCTGCCGTGCCGGATGCCGAAAGTTCCGCGGGAAAGCGACCAGCTTAGGAACGAGAGGGAAGGATGCCGATGGTATGGAACCAGTGACGCATACGCGCAGCAATGAGGCCAGAGGAAAGGAACGATCCTCCTCGGATGGTGCCGCTTGAAGCAAGCGCAGGACTGGTATGGAGCGTACGTAATCTCACAGTCCTGGCAATATACATGGCAGGGGGACTTGTGTGCAAGAAAGCGTCGGTAAAGAGTGTCCGTGCCAGGCGTTAATATCGCCCGAGGCTGCCGGTCATCCCCCCTTGGGATCGGGCATAACGGCTGAGCAACTACTTCGCAACACTCTTTTGCATGCCTTTTTTCTCTATGGGCTACTAGCTTTCTTATCGGCTTCCGTATCACCTGGATTCTCTCGATACCCCCATGTGTACATTTCTTTGCACAGTCGCAGGCGTTTTTTGTTTTTTACTGCTCTATGGCGAAACCTATGCGCAATCCGCTGCCGGGTACGTTCTCAGCTCTCGTCTCGGCAGTGAGATAGATGGTGCCGAGCGCGATTATTTTGGCCTGTTTCCTTCCATCCAGGGGTTCCTCACCGCCCACGGCAGAGAAAACGCCGATGGGGGAGTGCTCTTCACCATTCGTCGGAAGAATGATATGGGCATCTCCGATACTGCCATGTATATTGGCGGGGATACCCTTGCGGTTCTCAGGGCATATGTCGAAGAATATGAGCGTCTGTTCAATCCTGATTATACGCTGGCACGGATACATCAGATCCTCGCCTATATCCATGCGGATTTTGTGCCGGGGTCGGCGCAGGTGGTAACGGTGGAAACCCGCCGGGGGAAGCTGATAACGGGCCAGGTGGTTTTTGTTACCGATACCACCCTTGTTCTATGGGACCGGCAGAGTCCCTACGACTGGCAACGGCTGGCCGAGCCGGGGCTTCTGAGCGTTCTGCACACATCGCAGATCGAACGTCTGGACAATAGCGCCGTCTCCTGGCTTGCAATCGTCTCCAGCGTGATAGCGGGGATTGGTGCCGGTGCTGGAAGTGGTAAGATCGTTGCTGGCAGGATTCCCGACCAGATTCTTATAGGGAGCGGGGTGACCACGCTTGCATCCGGCCTGATGGCATCCGATGTCGGGAATATTCGCATCGGAGGGAATCCGGGCGCATATCTATTGCAACTGGTGCGGTTGCGTGGTCATGAGATGTTCCCGGAGCAGAAGCCGCCGGAATTATTGCGAGCCGTGCGTGAGAGAGAACTGGAGCCGGGATTCCGTGAGATAACTCCTCCGGTCTCGATGCACGAGCTGGACGACGATATCCTCTCCGCACGGAAGTTCCATATCTATACCGGCAGATACTGGCGTATGATGGGGCTGAAAAATCAGGCGACCGTCATCGACCTCTCTGTCCACGGCGCTTATGGCATACCCGGAACGGCAATGCTGGGGGAGGGGAGTTGGGATTTCGGCCTGGAGTATAGCATCGTTCCGCGAGTCAGGATCGGAGGGCGGTATGCCCTGGCCTATGAGCCACAGCCTGGTAGGGAGCAGATCCATGAATATGTATGGGAGAACGTCATGGGTCTTGCCTCTTCCTTTGTTCTGATACAGGCCAATCCTTTGCGTAGAAATCCCTTTGAGCTGACCGTTGGCACCGGGCTTCTGAGCTATGAAGCTTCGTATATCAGTGTAAGAAAGCGCAGCAAAGCTCTCGATACGCTCTATGATGGTACGGCAAGCCTTACCGGGCTGATGGTGAACACGCGGATTGGTTATTACGCCAGGACGTACTACTCGATCTGGCTGGGTTTTGAGGGACGGTTTTTCCCTTCCTTTTCCCTGCCCGACCGGGATCGGATACGGCAGTTGAACGAATTCATAACGCAGCACACGATCAATCCTTCCAACATGGGGTTGACCATGGGCGCACAGTTCAGTTTCTAGACGCAACGATCGGGATTTTACAGTGAGGAAAAGAGCAACGAGTGCAGAGGACACTTCCACCGGGAAGCGATCGACACGCAATACAACGCCCGCAAAGGGGGCAGAATCCAAGGAGAAGTCTCCGAAGAAGCCATCGGCAAAGGCAGGCTCTGCCAAGAGTGCCGCCGCCAAGAGTGCCGCCGCCAAGAGTGCCGTCGCAAAGAGTGCACCGGCCAAGGCGGCACCGGCAAAAGCTCGGAAGGCCTCTGCGCGGGCCACAGCCGCAGCACCGGCAGTGGCTGCCGAGATGCCGCATGCGGCCCTGAGCCAGAGAGTTCCCGGAGGGTTGAGCCGTCTGGAGCGTATTCAACTGGAAACCGAACGCGATGGCGCGATCTTCAGAACTCCGCCGCCTCATCCGAAGAATACGCTTGCGATTCGCGGTGCAAAGGTGCATAACCTGAAGGATCTCTCGATCGAGCTTCCGCGCAATCGCCTGATCGTTGTAAGCGGCGTCTCGGGTTCCGGGAAGTCCTCGTTGGCGTTTGATACCATTTATGCCGAGGGGCAGCGCCGCTATGTGGAATCGCTTTCTTCATATGCCCGGCAGTTTCTTGCGCGGATGTCGAAGCCGGATGTGGAGAGCATTACCGGATTGGCCCCGGCGATCGCCATTGAACAGAAGACGATCACCAAGAACCCTCGCTCAACGGTGGGAACCACGGCCGAGGTCTACGATTACCTCCGTCTTCTGTATGCGCGGATCGGTTGTACTCTCTGCAAGGCCTGCAACCAGCCTGTGCTGAAGGATACGCCTCGCATCGTGCAGGATGCCGTCTGTGCGCTGCCGGAGGGAACCCGCCTCTATATGCTGTATCCGATGCACCCGCACGAGCAGCGGACGCTGCTTGAGGAGTTCGAGAATCTTCGCGAAAAGGGGTTTTTCCGTGTGGTGATCGGGGTCTCGAACGAGATTATCGATCTGAATGAGCAGATCCCTTCCGGCATATCGAAGGAGGACGTCTATGTGCTGGTGGATCGCCTGGTTGTGCGCAACGAGCCAGCTACGCTTACCCGCATCGCCGATTCCGCCGAAAGCGCGTTTCGCGAGGGTGACGGGCGGGCGATCGTGCAGATCGTGGAGACAGGGGAGCGGCGGCATTTCAGCACGCGATTCGAGTGTGCCAACGATGGCATCAAGTACGAGGAGCCGCAGCCGAAGCTCTTCAGCTTCAATAATCCCTTTGGTGCCTGCCCTGAATGCCAGGGATTTGGCAAAGCGATCGGCATCGACATCGACCTGGTGATCCCGGACCGCAGCAAGACGCTTCGCGGAAGCGCGATCGCCGCATTTGCAACGCCGAAGCACACCGAATACCATCGCAAGCTGGTGGCGGTTGCGCGCGAGGCGAACCTCGATATCGACAAGCCCATCTCCCACCTCACGCCGCACGAGTGGAATGTGGTGATGCATGGATATGGCCAGTATCCGGGCATTGATGGCTTCTTCAAGATGATCGAGGAGCAGACCTACAAGATGCACTACCGGGTGTTTCTCTCCCGGTTTCGTGGTTATACCACCTGCCCGCGTTGCAAAGGCTCGCGTCTGCGCACATCGGCCATGCGTGTGTTCGTTCATGGCAAGTCGATCCCCGATCTTGTGGGGATGACCATCAAGGAGGCATACGACTGGTTTCAGGCCCTGGAGCTGACGCAGTTCGAGCGCGATATCGCCAGTCGGATTCTGGAGGAGATCACCAAGCGGCTCCGCTATCTGAACGAGGTCGGGCTTGGCTATCTTCGCCTGGATCGTCTCAGCCATACGCTCTCCGGCGGTGAATCGCAGCGTATCAATCTGGCCACCTCCATCGGTTCGGCGCTTGTCGGGGCGATGTATGTGCTTGATGAGCCATCCATCGGCCTGCATCCGCGTGATACCGAGCGGCTGGTGCGCATCCTGAAGTCGCTGCGCGATCTCGGCAACACGGTGATCGTGGTGGAGCATGACCCGGATATCATCCGCAGCGCCGATGTTGTTGTGGATATGGGGCCTTATGCCGGGGAGAACGGCGGGGAGGTAACCTTCTCGGGGAGTGTGGAGGAGATGCTCGACAGTCCCGAATCGCTGACCGGGGCATATCTGTCGGGACGGAAGGAGGTGACGGTTCGGACCGCACGGCGCAAGCCCGGCAAGAAGAACATCGTGCTGAAGGGGGTGTACGAGCATAACCTGAAGAACATCGATGTAACCTTCCCGCTCGGCATGCTGACGGTGGTGACGGGGGTGTCTGGGTCCGGGAAGTCCACTCTCGTACATAATGTCCTGTATCCGGCGGTGGCACGTGCCAAGGGGGCGACGATAGGGCTTACCAAGAAGGTGCTCGCCGTGGAGGGGATCGATCATGTGGGCGCAGTGGAGATGGTGGACCAGTCGCCGATCGGGCGCTCGCCTCGCTCGAACCCGGTTACATACGTCAAGGCGTTCGATGCCATCCGCGATCTCTTTGCCTCCACGCCGATGGCAAAACTGAACGGGTGGAAGCCTGGGTATTTCTCCTTCAATGTTCCCGGTGGACGCTGCGAGGCATGCCAGGGGGAGGGCGTTGTCAAGGTGGAGATGCAGTTTCTTGCCGATCTGGCGCTCCCCTGCGAGGTATGCAGGGGGAAGCGTTTCAAGGCCGAGGCGCTTCAGGCCACCTATAAGGGCAAAAATATCGTCCAGGTGCTGGAGATGACTGTGGATGAGGCGCTCGCGTTTTTTGCCGGTGATAACCGTGTGACAACCCGGTTGAAGGGGCTGCATGATGTCGGCCTTGGCTACATCCGGCTTGGCCAGCCCGCCACCACGCTCTCCGGCGGCGAGGCACAACGCGTGAAGCTTGCCGCGCAGCTTGTGGCGCCGACCGATGACCATACGCTCTTCATCCTCGACGAGCCGACCACCGGGTTGCACTTCGGTGATATCGCGACCCTGCTGACGGCGTTTAATGCCATGATCGACGCCGGGCACTCGCTTGTCGTGATCGAGCATAATCTGGATGTGATCCGCAGCGCCGACTGGATCATCGATCTGGGGCCTGAAGGGGGGGATGCCGGTGGCACCGTGGTTTGTACGGGGACGCCGGAGAAGGTCTCTGCCTGCCGTGGCTCGCATACCGGTCGGTTCCTGCGCGATGTACTGTAGAGCGCTGATGCCGTGGGCCTTCTATCGGTGCCAGACAATCCCCGAGTGAAACTCGATGGGATTTGTTCCAAGGCTGCCGAGCGGGTCCCATTGCTGTGAGCGATGGGCATATGTGTCACCGGCTGCGCATGCGGCAGGGTGGTGCCGGAACGCCTCGATATGGCATCTCCACAAGCATGGCATGGCCGATCGGCGTCGCGCCTTCTTTTTCTGAACCGGCAGCGCCGATTGCCACGGCTCTGCCACACCAAACTGTAACGGAATGCCCTGCCAGGGGGAAAAGGGGCGTTTCCCTGTCAGAATCCCCTGGCAGAGCCTCAGAACAGGGCCTTTGCCAACGAAGCCGTGCCCCCTGGGTTTTTTAATCGTTCCCGCTGGCTTTTGTATGTTTGCGTTCATGTTATCCAACATGTCGGCTACTCCGGCCTCTTTTACTCATCTCGAATATCTCCTTCATGAGCTTACTCGATAAGATCAACGATCGCCAATTCACTGTGGCGGTCGTCGGACTCGGTTATGTAGGGCTCCCTCTGGCGGTTGAATTTGCAAAGGCGAACATCAGGACGTATGGCATCGATGTCGATCCCCGAAAGGTCGATTCGCTCCGTGAGGGGACCAATTATATCCAGGACATTTCCGACGACGTTGTGCGAGATGTGATCGAGCGTGGCCTTCTGGAGGCCACGACCGACTTCTCGGTGGTGCAGCAGTCGGATGTCATCTATATCTGCGTTCCTACCCCGTTTACGGCGAACAAGGAGCCTGATATCTCCTACATCGTCCAGGCCACCGAAGCGGTTGGTGAGCACCTTCGGGGGGGACAGTGTATCATTCTGAAGAGCACCACGTTCCCGAACACGACCGAGGGCTATGTGCAGCCGATCCTGGAGCGCCGAGGGATGAAGGTTGGCAAGGATTTCCTTCTGGCATTCTCTCCTGAGCGTATCGATCCCGGGAATAAGGTCTGGCACACTGCCAACACCCCGATCGTGGTGGGGGGCGTTACCGAGGAGTGCACCAAGGTTGCTGCTGCGGTCAATCGGGTGATTATCAGCAAGGTCGTTGAGGTCAGCTCCCCAAAGGTGGCCGAAATGGAGAAGCTGCTGGAGAATATCTTCCGTTCGGTGAACATCGCCCTGGTAAATGAGCTTGCGCAGCTTTGCGATCGCATGGGTGGGGTGAACATCTGGGAGGTAGTGGATGCGGCTGCCACAAAACCCTTCGGCTTCATGCCGTTTTATCCAGGGCCTGGCATCGGCGGCCACTGTATCCTGATCGACCCGTATTACCTGAGCTGGCTTGCGCGCGAGCACGACTTTGTGACCAACTTCATCACGCTTGCGGCCGAAGTCAACGAATCGATGCCGTATTATGTGCAGCGCATGGTGCTGCGCCAGATCGCCCATCTGCCGGTGACGATGAGGGATGCGCGCATCGTGGTGTTTGGCGTGGCGTTCAAGCGCGATGTCGATGACCTTCGCCATAGTCCCGCGCTCAAGGTGATGGAGCTGTTGACGCAGGATGGCGCCCGGAACATCTGCTATGTTGATCCGTTTGTCCCGACGATCGATATCTTCGGCAACGAGATGCCGGCCACCCCATACAGCGATGAGCTTGTTGCCGAGTCCGATATCGTTGTTATCACCACCGATCATACCGGTTTTGATTACGAGAGGATCGTCTCGAAGGCCAGCGTCGTGATTGATACACGCAACGCCACCAAGAACGTACAAGAAGGGCGGGAGAAGATATTCCTGCTCGGGGATGGCCAGTGCACACGATAATCTCGGTGGTTGGCGCACGGCCGAACTTTATGAAGGCCGCGCCGGTGAAACATGCATTCGAGCGCGTTGCCTCGGTGCGGCACCTGATGGTGCATACCGGGCAACATTACGACCCGAACATGTCCGATGTGTTTTTCCAGGATCTCGGCATGGGGAAGCCGGATCTGTATCTGAACGTCGGTTCCGGCTCGCATGGAACGCAGACGGCAAAAGTAATGGTCGAGTTCGAAAAAGTTTGCCTTGCGGAGAAGCCATCGCTTGTTGTTGTTTATGGCGATGTCAATTCCACGCTTGCTGCCGGGATCGTGGCCAAGAAGCTCGGCATTCCGCTGGCTCATGTGGAGGCCGGCCTTCGCAGCTTCGACCGGCGGATGCCGGAGGAGATCAACCGGATCGTTACCGATTCGATCACCGATCTTTTTTTTGTTACCGAGGAGAGCGGGCGCCGCCATCTTCTGCTTGAGGGGGTGCGCCCGGAGTCGATTCATCTGGTTGGCAATACCATGATAGACTCGCTGGCGCGGCTTTCGGCTACCCTTGGCCCGGTTGCGCAGCAGGAGGATTATCTGGTTCTGACGCTTCATCGGCCGAGCAATGTAGACGATCCGGTGATGCTCCGCCAGTTGCTGGATGCCATCGAGTCGGGGGCGGGGGAGATGACGATCCGGTTCCCGGTGCATCCGAGAACTGCATCGGCTCTTCGGGAAACCGGTGAGTACGACCGGCTTGTCGGCGGTGGGCGCTGGGAGTTGCTGCCGCCGGCGGGGTATCGGGAGTTCGTGGAGATGGTGCGTGGATCAAAAGGGGTGATAACCGATTCCGGCGGGGTTCAGGAGGAGACGACCTGGCTTGGGGTGCCCTGCCTGACCCTTCGCGAGAGCACCGAGCGTCCATCGACCGTGGAGCAGGGAACCAACCAGCTTGTCGGGGTTGAGCCGCTGACCGTTCGTGATGCCGTGGGGCGTATATGTAGGGGGGAGGCCGGTTCGTATGGCTCCGTTCCGCCCCTGTGGGATGGTCAGGCCGCAGGCAGGATCGTCAGAACTATCGTTCAGTATCTCGGGCAGGTAACACATTCGTAACCTCGTAATGTCACTTTTTTCCTTCCGATCCCTTTTCGGGGTACGGGGGCGGCTGCTTCTGTTGCTGCTCGTCGTTGTTCCGTGTTCGCTGTCGGCGCAGCAGATCGTTCCTGGGTCGAGAACCCAGGAAGATCCATCAATCTTCAAGGTGGAGCGCTCGCCGATCACTTCGTCGGGGAGCAGCGATCTGCCCCCGATTGAACGGCCCATCGATGCGGAAACGTATCGTCTTGGCCCTAACGACCAGCTTGTGATCTCGCTGCCGCTTATCGAGCCGGGCGAGTTTCCACTGGTGGTGAGTCTGGATAATACTCTGCTGCTGCCGCGAGGGTTTGCTCTGCTTGATGTTCAAGGCATGACCCTGGCCGGGCTGCGTCGCATGGTCGATTCGCTCTATCGTGCCCGCTCCTCATCCTACCGGAATGTTGGGGTGGCGCTTGTGAAACCTCGTTCGATCTATGTCAATGTAAGCGGCGATATCCTCAATCCCGGGCGCCTTGTCCTTACCGCCGCCGATCGTGTCACTACCGCCATCGACCTTGCCAACAAGGTGAGCAACGACCTGCCGCTGGAGCAGCGGGCGCTTCTGTTGAAGGAGCGTGCACGTCTCTCCGAGGGGAACCTTCGGGTGCGGGGCGGGCTTGCCAGCGGCATGATCGAACGGCGCTGGGTAACGCTGCGGCATAACGACGGCCGTTCGCGGCAGGTGGATCTGTTGCGCTATCGTGCCCTTGGCAACGAGGCGGACAACCCCACGCTTCGCGAGGGCGATGAGGTCATCGTCAATGCCGTCGATCCCGCCGTGCCAAAGGTCGGGGTCTCCGGGGCAGTGAACTCCCCTGCGGTGCTTCCGTATAGCGCCGGGGATAATGCGCTGTTCCTGGTTCGCCTGGCGAACGGGGTTCGTGGCCCGGTAAATCCGGGCGATGCCTATATCAGCCGGATTACCGATGGTGGCGTCACGCAGATTCCGCTCAACCTCTCCGATAGTGCTGCCCTTGTGGCAACGCAGCTTATGCCGGGAGATCAGCTTGTGGTCTCCACGGCCGGCGATGATATCGTCACCGGCGGCAGACAGCTTGGGGTGGTCTCGGTGGTCGGCGAGGTAGAGCGCCCATCCACCTATCCGATCGTGCCAGGCACGACCAGGCTCTCGGAGGTGATTACGTTTGCCGGTGGATTTACAGCCGATGCATCGCTGGGAGGGGCGTTTATCAGACGTACGCGTGATATGCGCCCGTATGGCAAGGATCTTCGCGATAGCGATCCGGGCGCGGTCATGTCCACCAGCTCGCTTACGCTCGATGATACCACACGTCTGAAATACGATCTGGAGAACCAGCACAATCTGGTCTCGGCAAATTTCATCGAGGTGTTCGAGCGTGGAAACAGGGGCAAGGATATTCCTCTGGAGAATGGCGATGAGATCGTGATCCCGACAAGCCCACGCCATGTCTTTGTCCGCGGCCGCGTTACCAACCCCGGATGGGTGCCGTTTCTGCCGGGAGGCAATTACGAGACCTATATCGATATGGCCGGTGGATTTACCGATGCCGCGGTTGCCAGCCGGGTTCAGGTTCTGAAATATGGCTCCGGCATCTGGCAGGCGCCGGGGGAGACAGATATCCGGGCCGGTGATGAGATCTATGTTCCCGGGGAGCGCGATGTTCCCGCTCGTACCTCGCTTGAGGTTGCCAGCACCGTTATCACGATCACCTCCGGCATCGTTTCGCTTGTGACGAGCATCTACAGCTTTGTGCGGGAACTCAACCGATGAGGCCCGCCAACGATAGCCGTGGCGGAATCGGCGCTGTGGCCGTACGGCGCTTCTTGGCCATGATCCTTGCCACCTGTGCCGGACATGGCCTGCTGCTTGGGCAGAGCGAGCTGCTTCCGGTGCATCATCCGGTTACCTGGGCGCTCATCCGTATCTACGAGTTCGGTGGCATTCAGGAGTTCCCACGTGAACATCTGCCGATATCCCGTGGGCTTGCGCTGCG
Organism: uncultured Alphaproteobacteria bacterium; assembly: GCA_964455525.1. Classification (GTDB taxonomy): domain Bacteria; phylum Bacteroidota; class Ignavibacteria; order OLB7; family OLB7; genus JAFDZV01. Next base: position 32,901 of record CAYVWR010000011.1, on the reverse strand, counting down.
GCTGCTCAACGAAGCCGAGCGTGATGAGAGACTGCCGGTGCCGCTGCGGGAGCTGGCGAATTATTATGGCGTGGAGCTTACCGCCGATATGGGGGCGATCCCGACCGCCGTGTTCATTCCCACGACCGATACATCCCGCTGGGTCGTCGATCGGCCCTTTGCGGGGCTGCCGCTTGCAATCGCCGAGTACCGCGATGCCGAGCGTGGCAGCCATGCGGTGCTAGAGCCGGTGCTCGATGGCGATCTTCGGCTGGACCCCTCATCTTCCGATGCTGCCTGGATCATGCGTGGCGGCGTGCAGCTTCGCGGGACGCTGATGGAGCGGTTCGGCTTCTCCGCCCGTGTTACCAACGGCACGGTGATCGGCGACAGCTCTCTGGCCGCCCGCGATCCCCGTATCGCTGGCAGCGGGTCGTACAGCGTTACCGCGTTCGGTCGCGATATCCTTCTGGCCGATGCTCATCTCCGTGCGGATTTCGATGTGGTTGCTCTGGAGATAGGCCACGAGACCGTACAGCTCGGTGGCGGCCTGGAGAAAAGCCTGCTGCTCGGCTCGCTTCTTCCCTCCAACTACGACTACCTGAGGTTCAGTGCCCGGGTGGGGCGTTTTGCCTTTACCCATCTGCATGCGGCGCTGCTTGGTGAGTCCGTTGGCGCTGCTGGCAGCGGCCCCTTTGCCGATATCCCCCAGAAATATGTTGCCGCGCATCTGCTGAGCGTTGGGCCGTTTGCCGGTGTGCGGTTGTCGATCGGCGAGTCCGTTGTCTATCGGGGCAGGGGGCTGGAGCTTGGGTATCTGAACCCCCTTCTCTTTATGAAATCGCAGGAGCAGTATCTCCGCGATCGCGATAATGCCAACATGTATGTGGCGCTGAGCATAAACCCTGCCGACAGGATCTTTCTGGAAGGGGAGCTTATGCTGGACGACCTGCGTTTCTCCCTTATCGGGGATGGGTTCTGGGGGAATAAATCCGCATGGCGTGTTGGGGCGCGGGCCACGGCCTTTCCAGTCGATGCGCTCGATCTGGGGGTCTCCTATACCCGTCTGGAACCCTATGTCTTCAGCCATTTCAATCGGGAGAATGCCTACGTTCACCATGGGGCGATTCTGGCCGGAGCCGGGCTTCAGCCGAATTCCCATCTGGTGGAGGGAACGTTTGCCGTTGTGCCGACCCCGAAGCTCTGGGTCCGTGGAGCCGTGGGGTTCGGAGAGCATGGAGGGAATATCCTCGGGAGAAATTCGTCTAACGATGGCGATACCCTTCTCTATAATGCCGGGGGCGATGTGATGCAGACCCGTCGTGGCGGTATCGATTCGCTCACGGTGCGATTCCTTGATGGCGACCTGCAAACTCTTCTGCGCGGGCGCCTTGAGATGCAATATGAGCCGCTGCGCAATATCTATCTTCGCCTGCTTTTCCTGTATGACCAGACCAGCCGCCAGCAGGAACGCATACGCGATACCCAGCTTCAGCTTGGCCTCAGAATCGGGGCGTTCTAGTGTCGATGGCGATACAAGGGGATAAGAGGAGGGAAGGCTGGTTCCGTTGCCGATGCTTCTCCTGCACGCTGACACAATAATGGTGATGACTCTAACGATTGACCTCGGACAGCAATGACACGACACGACATGATTAAACGTGAGGAGATGGCCATCGAGCCTCGCGCCGATGACACTCTTCCTCATGGGCAGGTGCTTCTGTTCGAGCAGTACACGCTCTTCCGGCGTACCTGGAGGTGGGTGCTGCTGCTGGCCGTGCTTGCAACCGTCGGGGTGGGGGCCTATGTCTTTCTCGCGGTCCCGCCGGAATACCTTGCTGCGGTCAGGGCGTTGCCACCGAACAAGTCGGGGACGCCGCTCGATAATCTTGTCGGTGGGATCTCCTCCACGCTCAAGGATTTCGGCCTCTCGAAACTTGTTGGCAAGGCGGGGGGGGACATGGGGTATTCCAAGTCGGTGCTTATCACCAGCCAGCCGCTGTTCGACTCGCTGATCGCCAAGTACGATCTCTACAAGGTGTATGATATCCCGCGCGATCGTTACGATCTGATGTATGCGGCGCTCACCGATAACCTCATCGTCGATATATCGCCGGAGGGGCCGATCACCATATTGATCTACGACATCGATCCGAAACGTGCGGCGGCGATGGCAAACGATGTTGTCTATTTTACCAATGTCCTGGCGAGAGAGATCAACCGGCGCGAGTCGGAGCCGTTGACCAAGTACGTTGGCGATCGTTACGAGGCTACCCGTGCCGATCAGGAGCGTCTTGGCGTGGAGCTTCAGAAGTTCATGCAGCAGAGCAAGCTGTACGACCCGGAAGCACAATCAAAGATCCTGGGAACCGCAGTGATGGAGGCAGAGGCGAATGTGGCAGCAAAGCGGACGCTTGCCGAGCTGCTGCGCAGCGCCCTTGGCGCCGAAGATCCGCGGACGCTTCAGGCGGCTGCCGCACTGCAACAGGCCGAGCTGGAGAGCCGCCGTCTTTCGGCTGGCCGTGCTGGTGCGCTTGAAGGGGTGTCGCTGAACGATCTGCCGGCCACCACGGTGAAATATCTTCGTATTCGGCAGGATTACGAGGTCAATGCAAAGGTGCTGGCATTGCTGGAGCCGATGTACGAGCAGACCAAATATGAGGAGATACGGGATATCCCGGTGCTGAATGTGCTTGATGAGGCCCGTGTCCCGTTGAAAAAAGCACGTCCGAAGCGGGCCGTTCTTGTCGCTTCGGCCTTTCTCGGGACATTCCTGATAAGCTATGTGGTGATCGCTGTTGTCGCGTTCAGCAAAAGCTTCGCGCAGCGCTATCGGCACTACGTTGCATCCTCTTCCGGTTCCCTTGTCCATGCCGGCAGCGAGCCTCGCAACGGTGGTGGGCGGAACAGGGAGCTTGAGGGATGACCTCACCCCTGTACCCGTTTCGACCCTCCGATAACGTTCCGGGGCTGGTCGGCGGGATCGGCATCTCCATGGCTGCGGTCCTGCTTGTCCTGTTTGGGATGATGCTTCCCGATATGGCGGGGCTGTCGCAGTTCCGGGAGTATGGGCCAATACTTATCCCCCTTCTGGCGGCTATAGCGTTTCTGATCTGGCTCAACGAGCGGATCTGGATTGCCATGGCTGTTGTCGGGCATGTGATGATGATGGTCGACTCCACCCGTGATGCCATTGGGCCGGGGGAGGCCGGTTTTATCGCTCTTGGGCTTGGCGGGCTGGTGTTCTGGTTTGTGAAGGAGGTCGGCATACACAGACGGCGGCTTGTGCAGACCGGGTTTGATATGCTCCTGCTCAGCTTTATGGTGCTCGGCACGGTGGTTACCTTTATCGCATGCGTGCTTCATGGGGGGGATATTCTCCTGTATGTCAAGGAGTATGGGCCGGTCTTCGACCTGATGTTCTACTTCCCCCTGAAGAAGTTCCTCCGTAACCGCGATGATGTGGTGTTGCTGCTTGCGATGTTCATCTTCATCGCATTGGTGAATGGGCTGTACGGGTTTATGACCTACCGCGAGCGTCTGGCACAGGCGGTATTGCAGTGGCAGATATCGGCCTCGCGAAGCAATGTCAACGAGTCCACCTCGATGGCGCTGTTTGTGCTTGGAGCTACCCTGTACGCCTTTGCGAACCGGATATGGCTGCGGGTGTTCTCGCTTGGCTGCATTGCCGGCGGGCTTGTCTTTGTTCTTATCTCCTTCTCGCGTGGGCCGATCGTTGCAGGCGTCATCGCGGTGATGATTATGGTGGCGCTGATCCCCTGGCGCAATAGCCGACGGGTGGTCGTGGCGCTGGCAATTGCGCTTGTCGCCGGTGCAGGGGTGGCCATTGTGCTCTTTCCGCAGATCGCAAGCAATATCGGCCAGTCGATCGCCACTCGTGTTCTGACGGTGACTTCCGCAACGAGCGACCGCTCGTTCAACGCCAGGATTGTGGAATCGGGGACGATTCTGGATCGATATGTCCGGTACTCGCCGCTGATCGGCAATGGTTTCGGCGTGTCGTACAGTTTTCTGGACCCGCTTTCCAATACCACCACCACGGGTGTGTTTGTGCACAACGGGTATATCTGGGCGCTTTTCAAATACGGCATCCCGCTGGCCTTGATACTACTGGGCGTGCTCTGTTATCCGCTGGCCCGGCTTCTGCTCGGAAGCCCCGATCGCAACGCAGGGTTCAACCGGGCTGTGATGGCCGGTTCGGTTGGTTATCTGTTCTCGGCGTTGATGGTCCATTTCACGTCGAATCACCTTGCACAGGTCTCCACGACCTTGAATCTCGCTCTCTGCTGGGCCTTTCTCGACTATATCCAGCGCGCTCGCCCGGCGATCGAGACCAAATCGAGCAAACGTCCGGCGGGTCTTGCAGCGCCGATCGGAACCTAATCCTATGATCGCGAAGCGGCTGAAAATGCTCGGCGTGGGCGCCGATATCGGCCTTACCGTCACCTTGCAGGTGGTGGGGGCGCTGGTTGCGTATGCCTTCCAGATCATGGTGCTGAGGTCATTGACCAAGGATGAATCGGGAATCTATTTCCTCGCCATATCCTATATTACCATCGCGTCCGGTCTTGCCGATTTTGGCCTGGTAGCCACGGTGATGCCCCGCATGGCGGTGGCAGGGGGGGAAACCACCCCCGCGTTCAAGGCCGGATTTGTGCTTCGCGGGCTGATGCTGCTGATCGGGGGCATCCTGCTTAACGTGGTGCTTTCCCTTTCCGGGAAGGGCGATCTGCTGATAGTGGTCAATATCGCCTATATCACGGCGATCTTCGGTGCCAAGGCAACCGGACTCAGGCAGTTCCTTGATATCCTCTGGCGTCTGCGGGGGCGTACCTATGTTCTGACGGCGATCGGCGTGTTCGATATGGTTCTGGGACTGGTGGCGCTTCTTGCTCTCTGGCATTATGGCGATCCGACCGTGCAGAGGGTGATGCTGATCTTTGCGCTCTGCAATCTTCCCGGCTTTGTGGTTGTGACCATGCCCTGGATCAGCCGGCTTCATCGCTCAGGGGTGTTCCGGCAGAAGATCCCGCCGCGTTATTACCATGCCTTGTTTCTGGCATCGCTGCCGGTAGGGTTGATGGGGGTGCTTGGGCAGATATCCGGGCAGCTCGAACCCCTGGTGCTTGATGGCTTTATGAGCAAGGCCGATATCGCTGCCTATACGGCCGGGACCAGGCCGTTGATCGGGCTTGGATTTCTGGCTACCTCCCTTGCCTTTGGTCTGGCACCTCTGGTTGCACAATATTCCAAAGGGACCCGCAGCGATTCATCGCTCGATTTCATCGTCTCGGTGGGGGTGCGGATCATCGGGGTGATCGGCCTCGGCATCTGCACGGTCTGTGCGCTCTTCTCCGAACAGATCATCCTTCTTGCCGGAAGGGAGTATGTTGCCGACGCGTATATTCTACGGATGTTCAGCGTTATCAATGGCCTTAGCTTCCTTGTTGTCATGTTCGACCAGTTTCTGCTGGCGATGGGCAGACGCAAGGAGACATTGTATGGCGCGATTATTTATTTCGTGGTGGCTCTGGGGCTGGAAACGCTTATCATTCGCGACTGGGGGATCATGGGGATGTTGTACGCCAAGCTCGCTGCCATCTGCTGCCTGATCGTCTTTCAGACCATGATGCTGGGGCGCGAGGTACGGGGCGCTGCGCTAAAGGCAATCCGCCATCTTCTCCCTTCGGCGGTGGTGCTTGCCGTTGTGGTGACGCTTACCGGCGGTCTGGAGCTTGGGATACGTGCGGTTGTGGTGCTTGGCACAACCCTCGGCACGGTGCTGCTGATGCGTACGGTTCGGATATCGGAGCTTCGTCTGCTCCGCACGATGAATGTAACGTGATCGCATGCCGGATCGAGGCGCGCCGAATACGGCCCGGCAGAGGATGCCCGGAGCAGTGTTGATGACATGCCCCAGGCTCTAGCGTGTAGATTTCGGGGCACTGGAGCCATGCTCTCTGGCATGGCGGCCCCACGATGAAAGATCGGTGAACGGGGATATCGGTGTTGGAATAGTGGTCACAATTCCGGTATCATCTACTAGTAGAAGCAATACGTCCTTGAAAATACTCTGGATCAAGGCTTCCCACTCGCGCGTCCAGCCCGGATGCGTCTCTATATAAGCATGGTGAATACAGGCCAGTCAGATCGGCGAAGGCATCCCCACGTAAGCGTGGTGATGGTGAACTACAACACGAAGGATCTCACGCTGGATGCCGTCGCATCGGTGTTTAGCTCTATCGAGGACCCGGAGTTTGTCGTGGAGATCATCATCGTGGACAATGCCAGCGTCGATGGAAGCGCCGAGGCGATCCGGTCGCGATACCCGGATCTGTGCGTGGTGCGCTCGGAGGAGAACATCGGTTTTGGTCGGGGAAACAATCTGGGCGCTACATATGCCACCGGAGATGTGCTCTTCCTGCTCAATACCGATACGATCGTCCGTCCAGGAGCAATCGAGCGGCTGTATCAAAGCCTTGTCGCGGACGACGGGCGGGGGATCGTCGGACCGTTTCTGGAGAACCCGGATGGCAGTTACCAGTGTTCGATGATCTCGTTTCCGACGGTCTGGCGCACCTTCTGCACCTTTTTCTGGCTCGACCGTATCTTTCCCCGTGTCCCACTGTTTGCCGATGGCGCCATGACCCATGTCGACCCGCTCAAGGAGCATGAGGTGGATGTCATCAATGGTGCTGCGATGATGATGCGCCGCAGCCTTTTTGAGAAGATCAAGGGGTTCGATCCTGAGTACTTCATGTACTATGAGGAGTCCGATCTCTGCAAACGTGTGGCCGAGACCGGTTACAAGGCGCGTTATATCCCATCGGCGCGGGTGCTGCATCTGATCAGCCAGAGCTCGCGCTCGCACCCATGGTGGTTTCATCATATTCTCCGCCGCTCCCGGATGATCTATGCCCGCAAGCATATGACGCCGGTGGAACGATTTGCGATGGCAACCGTTGTACATGCCGCCTATGCGTTCCGCATCGTTGTCTATCCGTTCATCGGTCTGGTCAATCCACGTTTCCGCAAGATGGGATTTGATATGCTCAAGTCCTATCTGCGCGTCGACGCCCCCTTTATCCCCAGGAAGAACGCCAACGCATGAAGATCCTGGATATCACCTCCAGACTTCCATACCCGCTGATCGATGGTGCGCGCATCTGCATGTATCAGCTTGTGTATGGCCTGGCCTCGCAGGGCCATCAGGTCCATGTCGTCGCCATCGACGAAGAGATGACCGATCCCGGCCCGATGAGGGAGTTCTCCTCGGTTCATATCGTCCCTCTTACCCCCGCACCACGCGTGGTGGGCGCTCTCGGGACGCTCTTCAATCCCAACCCCTATACGCAGCTCAAGCGGGATAGAGCGGAGGTCTATAAACTTCTTGATGCCCTTCAGCAGCGCGAGCGGTTCGATGTCGTGGTTGCCGATCAGGCACATATCGCGCAGTACGGTGCATATATGAAACGGCGCTACGGGCTGCCGTACGTTCTGCGCTGCCATAACATCGAACACGAGATCTACGAACGGCATATCGGGACGCTCCGCAACCCCTTTATGCGCTTTTACGTCGATCTTCAGGCGCGGCGCTGGGATCGCTTCGAGCAGGAGCAGATGCGCGCCGCCGATGCGTGTGTGGCGATCACCCGTCGCGATCAGGATGCGATCGAGCGGATGGCCCCCGGCGTCCCGACCGAGACCATCCCGGCCTCGGTGGATCTCTCCGCCTTTCCGTATCACGATCCAACCGAACGCGATACGAACTCGATGATCATGCTCGGCAATATGGCCTGGCCTCCGAACCGCAATTCCGTGCTCTGGTTCGCCAACGAGATCCTGCCGCTTGTCCTGGAGCGTCGTGGCGATGCGGTCTGCTATATCGTTGGCGATAATCCGCCGGTGGGGGAGATTCCCCCGGCCTCGGAGAACCTTCGCATCGAGGGGCGTGTGCCGTCGATAGCACCCTATTATCGAAGCGTTACAATCGGCCTGATACCGTTGAATGTAGGAGGGGGGATGCGTGTGAAGATGGTGGAGATGATGGCCTCCGGCATGCCGATCGTCAGTACCGGCCAGGGAGCCGAAGGAAACGATGCAGTGCCGGCAGAGCATTACCTGCGTGGGGATTCTCCAAGGGAGTTTGCCGATGCGGTGGTGCGCCTGCTCGATGATCGGGGCGAGCAGATCCGGCTTGCACGTGCGGCACATGCATTTGTGGCGGAACGGTATTCGCTGGAGCAGACCAGCCGTCGCCTGGAACGTGTGATGCTGGGAGCAATCGAGCGGAATACCAACCGATCACGATGATGACGACCGTTCTTACTACGCTCTTCTGGTGTGCGATCGGGTGGATCGCCTACGTCTTCATCGGCTATCCCCTGCTGATGGTCCTGCTGTCGCGTTTGCGCCCGCGCAGGCTGCGTCGTGCCGATGGCTATCAGCCGAGCGTCTGCTTTGTGATGGCGGCATATAACGAGGAGAAGGGCATCGCGGCAAGGATTCGGAACTATCAGGAGCTTGATTATCCGAAGCATCTTCTGTCGTTCTCCATTGGCTCGGATGCTTCGAGCGATGGCACCGATGCCATCATCAAGCGCTGTATCGAGAGCGATCCGTCAATCCGGTTTCGGCGCTTCGAGCGCAGTGGCAAGACGAAGATCGTCTATGAACTGGCCGGGCAGGCCGATGCCGATGTGATAGTTTTCACCGATGCCGATGTGCTGCTGGAACCCGATGGGCTGCGGAAGATCGTGGGGTGTTTCTCCGATCCGACCGTGGGGGGGGTGATAGGGCGTATGGTCTACCACGATACGGCCACCAATGCCGGAAGCACCGGACAGAACAAATATCTGGAGCTTGAAAATGCCCTGCGCCATGCCGAATCGCTCTTCTGGACCACCGTGGGGCCTCGTGGTGAATGTTTTGCGGTGCGGCGCGGCAGTTATACCCCGCTTGAAAGCTACAAGCTCTCCGACGATCTCAACCTGGTGATTACCATACCGCTGAATGGGTATCGCGTCTGGTATGAGCCGGATGTCATCATCCACGAGGTGACCAAGCGCTCGCTTGGCACGGAGTTCAAGCGGCGGCTGCGAATGGGGCAGCAGGCCGCTGCAACGCTTCTGGCATATCATGGCACCCGAATGCCATGGCGCTCGCTCGTCGGGTTTCAGATCTGGTCGCACAAGCTTCTGCGCAATCTTGCGGCGGTGCCGATGGCGCTTGCGGCGACGGCGGCGCTTATTCTGGCCCCGACCTCGCCATTCTTTCTGGTGATCGCCATCCTGACGCTTGCCTGGATGGCGGCGATGGCGGTGGGGGCGCTCTGCAACCGGTTTGCCCTGAACATCAGGATACTGCACTATCCGCTTTATTTTACGGCGATGCTCGCCAGCCTTGCGATAGGCTCGGTGCGCGCGGTATTCTCGGGCGGCCTTGAAATGTGGAATAGCCAGCGAGTAGAATGAGCACGACCGCACATAGCGCCCTTCGAGGCGGCACGCTCCGGTATGCACGGCGTGTGCTTGGCATCGCGCTCAAAAGCCTTATCAAGTCGCGCCGGGGAACCCAGGGGCTGGTGGTGCTGGCCGATGTGCTGGCAATCGTCCTCTCGTTTATAGCGTTTTATATCATCAGGATCAACCGGGGGATCTTCAATACCACGCCGGAGGTCCCGTTCTCGCTGCTGGCTCAGACAACGCTTCTGGTGATCCTGTTCTGGCTGGCACTTTTCTGGTTCTGCGGCGTCTATATATCGGTGCACAACCGTGCGCTGTTCGATGAGTTCTACTCGGTCCTGAAGGTGGTGCTGGCAGGGTTTGTCATTCTTTTTGTGGCGGTCTATCTCGCCACATCGGATCTTCCCACCGGTTCGGTGAACATTGTCTCGCTGCTGATCTACTTCCTGCTGATGATCGGGGCAATAGGGCTGGGGCGCTACCTTGTGCGAGGGGTGGTGCGCAAGATGAGGCGGCGAGGTATCGGGCTTCGGCGGACGATCATCGTTGGCGATTCCCCGAAGAGCAGGCAGCTTCTGGAGATGTTCAACGCTCACCCGGAGCTTGGATACCTGGTGGTCGGGACGGTGGCCGCAGGGGGAGCCTCCACCTCCGACTTCGCCCGAAGCGTGCTGGGCGATATCGATGAGCTGGATAGGATCATCGCTGCGCGCGCGGTGGAGGTGACGGTGCTCGGGATGGAGCAGCAGCGTGAGCTTGTGCCGAAGTTGCTTACCGAGACCGCGGTTGCCGATACGATCATCAAGATTATTCCCGATCTGTACGATATCGTCAGCGGGCAGGCCAGAGCACAACACCTGTACGGCATCCCGCTGATCGAGATCAACCCGCAGATCATGCCGGTCTGGGAGCAGCATCTGAAGCGCTTCATGGATATCTCTGCGGCCGTGGCAGGGCTTCTTTTCGGGGGGCCGTTCTGGCTTCTGGTGGCGCTGGCGGTGAAGGTGGAGGATTGGGGGCCTATCTTCTATTCGCAGGAGCGGGTGGGGCTTGGCGGGCGTACCTTTATGATCCACAAGTTCCGCTCGATGGGAACCGATGCCGAAAAGAAGGGGATAAGCTGGACCTCCGCAAACGATCCCCGTGTTACACGTGTGGGGCGGTTCATCCGTAGCACCCATCTGGATGAGATCCCACAGCTCTGGAATGTGCTGGTCGGTGAGATGAGCATCGTCGGGCCCAGACCGGAGCGCCCGTTTTATGTTGAGAAATATTCAAAGATCCTTCCATCATATCCCAGGCGCCTCCGGGTGAAGCCGGGGCTTACCGGCTGGAACCAGGTGCAGTTGGAGGATATGGTCGAGAATGTGGAGTTTGTACAGGAGCGTCTTCGGCACGACTTCTTCTACATCGAGAACCTATCGCTACGGCTCGACATCGAGATTATTTTCCGCACAATCATTCGCGTTCTTCAGCGCAAAGGACAGGCCTAGGCGTGAACGAGAAGTTCATCCCGAAACGGGCGTTGGTAGTGATCCCAACCTACAACGAGATCGACAACGTCCCGACGCTGATCGGCGAAGTGCTTGCCACCGATCCTCGCGTCGATATTCTTTTTGTCGATGACGGTTCACCCGATGGCACGGGAGATTATATCGAATCGGTTGCCGTGGGGGAACCGCGTGTTCGGTTGCTCCGGCGACCGGGAAAAATGGGGCTTGGCACCGCCTACTGCCGTGGTTTCGAGTATGCCATCCGGGAGGGATATGAGGTTGCCATGGAGATGGACGCCGATTTCTCGCACGACCCTGCGACGATCCCAAAGTTTCTGAAGGAGATCGAAGAGGTCGATCTGGTGATCGGCTCTCGCTATGTACAGGGGGTGAATGTGGTCAACTGGCCCATGAGCCGTCTGCTGCTGAGCTACTTTGCCAATATCTACTCCCGCTTTGTTACCGGATTGCCCCTGCACGATGCCACCGGCGGGTTTAAATGCTTCCGAACGAAGGTGCTGGAGACGATCGACCTGGAGCGGATACGTTCCAACGGCTACTCCTTTCAGATCGAACTGAACTTTCTGGTCTGGAACCTGGGGGCGAAGATCAAGGAGATCCCGATCATCTTTGTCGATCGCCGAAGCGGGATATCGAAAATGTCGCGGAAGATCATCCGCGAGGCTATGGTCATGGTCTGGAAACTGCGATTTCTGAAGCTGTTCGGCGGCATTCGCAAACGTTACCGTCGCTGAGGCAGCCCCGGCAGGCGGGTATCGTCGTGTCTGCCAGACCCGCACCCCCCCCAGGGCATGCACCACCTCGACCGCTCCCGCAATCCGGCCGGGGAAGCCTCCCCCCGGCAGCTCTCCGATAGTGTGAACGGCAGCCCATCAAGGGCGATCTCTACGGCATCGTATCGCAAGACCCCATCAACCTGTGTGCGACCGCATTTGATACGGTAAAAAGATGTGGTCGGATGGATCAGTTTAGTAACTTCTTCCGATTGTCCGGGATCGTTGTGCCGGGGCATTCCATGCAGTTGTCGCATCCGCATCGGCGGCGTATACGATGCATTGTTTCCTCCACCGGTGCCAGATCTTCCGGGCGCAACCCTGAACGACCGCCGGGACAGGGTTTCAGAGCTTCTCCCCATGCAACTTTCGATTGTCATCGTCAACTACAACGTCTGCGATCTGCTGCTGAATGCGGTCGCATCGGTCTATGTTGCGTTGCAGGGCATCCAGGGGGAGATCATCGTTGTGGACAACGCGTCGAGCGATGGTGCAATCGAAACCCTGAATCGGATCTATCCCGATGTCATCACCATTCCGCTCGATCGTAATCTGGGGTTTGGTGCGGCCAACAACATTGGCATCGAGCGATCCGTGGGCGACTATATCCTCCTGCTCAACCCCGATACGGTGGTGCAGGAGGGGACATTACGGACGATGCTCGACTTTATGGAGGCGCATCCTGATGCCGCCTTCTCCGGCTGCAAGATCATCCTTCCGAACGGAAGCTACGATCCGGTTTCCAAACGTGGGTTCCCGTCGCCGTGGTCCTCGTTCTGCCGCGTTTTCGGTTTGAGCAGGCTCTTTCCAAAGTCGAGGTTCTTTGGCGGCTACAACCTTACCTACATGGACGCGAACGAAACGGCCCGTATCGATGCTCTGGCCGGCTGTTTCATGTTCTGCCGTGGTGATGTCCTGAAGCAGCTCGGGGGCTTCGATACCGATTTTTTCATGTATGGCGAGGATCTGGATCTCTGCTATCGTGCCAGGAAGCTTGGCAGGGAGATCTACTATGTTCCGATGACATCGATCATGCACTTCAAGGGGGAGAGCACCCGGCGGAGTTCGATCGATGCCCTGGCAGTGTTCTACGAGGCGATGGAGATCTTCGCCCGGAAACATTTCCGTTCCAATATCGCCATGCTCTGGATGATCCGTGCCGGCATCCGATTCCGGCATGCTATTGCCCGGGTGGGAGAGCGTTTCCCGGGGATCGGCATGGCCGCCATTGATATCATTGCAGCGCTTATCGGCTTTATGATCGGCTCGTCCATCAAATTTGGCGCGCCGTTCAACTACCCGGAGTATGCATTGCCGATGGTGGTGGTGCTCCCCCCGCTGATCCTTGTTACCGCGCTGGCGGCCGTCGGCGGGTACTCCTCCGACGATCGTGTTCCCGGCAAGGCGCTTCTGGGCTTTATGCTTGGATTTTTTATCCTGAGCACCCTGCCATATTTCTTCAAAGCCTATGCCTTCAGCCGTGGCGTGGTGCTTATCACTACCGGCGTGGCGGCCATTGCAGGCGTTGGCGGGCGGTTTCTGTGGTTGCTGTATCGCAGAACCTTTGGCGCCGAATCTATCCGGCGGGTGGCGTTCCTGAGTCGTCAGGAAATCGGCCCGGAGACCAGAAATGCCGTTCGGCGGATGTTCCTTACCCGGCCGGTTGCTATTATTGGCACTGTGGTGCCAACGTTCAGCGAAGCCGGATCGGTTGGGGAAGAGGCGCTTGGCACCGTGGAGAATATCGCCAAGATCGTGCGCCAGTATCGGCTGACCGATATCGTTGTGCTCGATGCGACGCTGAGCTACAGCGAGGTGCTTACTGCCATGGGGCATACCGCAAACCAGCCATTGCGCTATCATATCATTCATGGGTCGCTGGAGACGACCGGTGAGATGGTGGCCGGGCCGGAACTCCCATCGGCTGTGCTGCACCCGGAACGGCGCAGGACGGGACAGACGTTTCTGCATCGTCTGCGCGATCGCAGCGCCGCATGCATCGGGCTGGTTTCGGCTCCGCTCGTATATTTGTTCTCCGGCTCTCCCGGAGCCTACCTGCGGGAGTTGTGGGAGGTCTTCATCGGTCGGCGGGCGCTGGTTGGCGTGGCCGAGATTCTTGAGCCGGGTGCTCCCGGGCCGATGTTCTCCATGGTAGCGTTCTATCGTGAAGGGACGCTCAGCATGCGTGAACTGGCACAGCTTGAGGCTTTTTATGCCTCAAATAAGTCCTTTCTGCTCGATTGCGAGATCGTTATCGCACTACTGAGGCATCGCACCCTTACCGCGGCACGCGATAAAGCGGCCGAGAAGGAGCGCCTGCGGGGGGTGGCCACGATACACCCCGAGAAAGGACAGAAGAAGTAGGAAAACAAACATCGAACCCGACGGCACTCAGCCGTCGGGTTGTGGTGTGGTATCGGCGGGTATACCGAACAGGTGAGCCTGCCACTCGGCAGCCGATGGTGCGACACGGGGAACCTTTGGCGGCTGGTTATCGTTCCAAAACATTGATACGTACCAGGGGCAACAACTACATATGGCCAAATACGTTCTTGAGTTCGAGCGTCCGATTCTGGAGTTGGAGGAGAAGATCTCCGAGATGCGGTCGATGGCCGATCAGCTCGATATCGGCGATGAGATCGAAGTGCTGGAGCAGAAAGTGGAGAAGCTGCGAACCAGCATCTATGAGCAGTTGACACGCTGGCAGCGTGTGCAACTGGCACGCCATCCCGATCGGCCGTTTACGCTCGATTATGTTGCCTTGATCTGCGATGATTTCATCGAGCTGCATGGTGATAGGAACTTCGGCGACGATGCAGCCATCGTTGGAGGGCTGGGGAGAATTGATGGGCGCGAGATTGTGCTGATCGGGCATCAGAAGGGGCATGATACCAAGGAGAACGTGAAGCGGAACTTCGGTATGCCGAATCCCGAGGGGTATCGCAAGGCGCTCCGCCTGATGAAACTCGCCGAGAAGTTCGCTCTGCCGGTGATTACCCTCATCGATACCCAGGGAGCATATCCGGGGATCGAGGCCGAAGAGCGAGGCCAAGCCGAGGCTATTGCCCGTAATCTGCTGGAGATGGCCCGTCTGAGAACGCCGATTGTGAATGTTGTCATCGGCGAGGGCGCCAGTGGCGGCGCGCTCGGCATCGGTATGGGCGATCACTTCCTGATGATGGAGAATACCTGGTATTCGGTGATCGCCCCGGAATCCTGCTCCAGTATCCTCTGGAAAAGCTGGGATTATAAGGAACAGGCCGCGGAGGCCCTGCGGCTTACCGCTCGCGATCTGGTGGATCTCGGGATCGCCGATTCGGTGATCCCGGAGCCGGTTGGTGGCGCTCATCGCAATCCACGCGTGGCAGCAGATCTTCTGAAAGCCGCTCTTGTCGGTGCTCTGAACGAGCTGACAGCACTCCCGACCGATCAACTGCTGGAGCGTCGTGCCGATCGTTATGCGTCGATTGGCGTCTGGACTACCGTTGCCGAGGCCGAGGCGCTTGGCAATGGATGAATAACGTAAGCAACTACTATACATACGATGGGGGCATTGGACCGGGCAGGCTGTGCAGTATGATGCCTGACCCGGATTCTGGGGACTTTAACGGATAAGATTCCATATCTCAGGATATTACTTATGGCAGCTTCAGATAAGCAGGGAAGCGATCAGGAACGGCCACGGCGCAATGGGGGAAGCCGTGACCAAAGCGAGAAGGTGGAAACGCCTCGTGATGGGGATAATAAACCGCAGTGGACCAGACGCGAAACAGTGTGGCGTAGCCGTGGCGAGGGAAAAAGCGAGGAAGGACGCCGTGAAGAGGGGAGCGAACGTCCCGCGCCCCGAGAGGGGTTCTCCCGCGATAATGCCGGTCGCGAAGGCGGTGGCTTTCAGGATGGTGGAGCACGACGCGAAGGTAGTGCCTGGCGCGACCGCGAAAGCGGGGGCAGCCGCGAGAGCGGCGGGTTCCGCGATCGTGAGAGCAGCGGCCCGCGCCGGGACTTTGGCGGGGGCGGCAGTCGCGAGAGCGGCGGGTTCCGCGATCGTGAGAGCGGCGGCCCACGCCGGGACTTTGGCGGTGGCGGCAGCCGTGAGGGTGGCGGGTTCCGCGATCGTGAGAGCGGCGGCCCACGCCGGGACTTTGGCGGTGGCAGCAGCCGTGAGGGTGGCGGGTTCCGCGATCGTGAGAGCAGCGGTCCGCGCCGAGACTTTGGCGGGGGCGGCGGCCGCGAGAGCGGTGGATTCCGCGATCGTTCAACATCGCATCAGGATGATCGTGGGGCGCCCCGCCGCGATTTCGGCGGCCCACGTTTCGCAAGGGAAATGGGTCCGCGAATACGCGAGCGCGAGGATGGACCACGGGGCGAGGAAGGGGCGGCACGGCGCGATCGTGAGAGTTTTGTGCGCGAAGATCGCCGTGACGACCGCGAGCGGCGTCCCTATCGTGCGCCGGCTCCGTATGCGGCACGATATGGCGGCGGCTCGCGTTTCCGTATGCCACGCCAGCCGCTGAAGAAAAAGAAGAAGGTTCGCGTCTTCTTCCATCAGGCGCTGACGAGAATTCTTCTGCCGAAGCTGCTGACAAAGGCGAAATATCTGTCGCCCAGGCTCGCAAAACACTTCATCGAGACCGGCCGGGTTCGTGTCAATGCTCGTATCGTTTCCTCGCCGTATTACGAGGTAAACCTTCGCAAAGAGCGGGTAACGATTGACGAGGCGGCAACCGAATATCCACGGCGGCTCTGCTACATGGTCTATAACAAGACGCGTAGCGTGGTCTGCGAGAAGGGGGATGCGGGGTTTGATGAGATATTCGAGCCGGAGTCGATCTGGAGCTTTCCGTTTGGCCGTCTTACGAAGTCGGCATCGGGGCTTGTGATCCTTTCCAACGATCCCCGGATGATCAAGCGCCAGCATACGGTTGATATCGAGCTTCAGAAGGAGTACAGAGTAAAGTTAAACAAGACTCTGACCGAAGAACAGCTCGATGAACTTCGTCTCGGCGTTCTTGTCGGCGACGAATATCTGGTTCCCCTCAGGGTGAACCCGGTGCGTGAGAACAAGAACTCCATGTGGATCGATATCACGCTTCTGGACGATTCCTACCAGCGTCTGTACGGCGCCTTCAAGGCGTTGGGCGCCGAGGTGCTTGCACTGCGGCGCACACGCATAGCCTTGATAAACGAGGCCATGGTGCCGCCGGGGGAATGGCGAGAGCTAAGCGGGTTCGAGATCGCCGCGCTTGGTCTCCCGAAATTTATGCCGGGGGAGCTGCCGCCGGAGCCGATTCTTCCGATGAAGCCACGGCCGGAGCGGAAACCACCCTTCAAGAAAGATGGGCGGGACAACTTCCGCAGAGGAGGAGAGCGTGGAGGCGGAAGCGGAAGCTGGGATCGCCGTGCTCCCGGACCTCCGGGAAGACGTCCGCCGCATGGTGGCTTTCGTGCTCGTGAGGATGACTTCGAGGATCGGCAGCGCGAAGAGGCCGAGGCGGATGCAATCGGCAACAAATAGACGGGCACCATACGATGCCGGAGATCGTTTCCAATCTCGTGCAGGTGCACCCGGTTCGAGTGCGAGGGGGCGTTGTGGAACATCTTGTTCTGCGGCGCTCCCCGGATGAGGAGGTCTATCCAGGCGTCTGGCAGGTGATAACCGGCGGTATTGATGCCGGAGAATCTTCGCTCGATGCGGCCCGGCGTGAACTGCTGGAGGAAACAGGACTTTGCTCGGAGCGCTGGTTTGCCCTTGCAACGGTCGCAACGTTTTATGTTGCTCTGAGCGATCAGGTGATCCTCTCTCCGGTCCTCTGGTGCCAGCTTTCGGAATCGGCCGAGCCGGTGCTCTCGGCTGAACATACGGAGTACTGCTGGCTGCCGTTGGCGGCTGCCCGCAAACGGCTGCTGTTCCCAACGCAACGCGATGGCGCTGCCGAGGTGGAACAGCAGGTTGTTGCAGTGCGTCCATCTGGTGGATAACGGCGTCTTTCCTTTGTGGAGGGACGCCGTTCCCTTTTGTCTTGAGGGGAGAGAAGCCTCATGCAATGCCGCATGGCCTTCTGGCGGGTGCCGTGGGCACTACTTTGGATAATGGAGCAGCAGTCTGATGGAGCAGGTTGGTAATGATACGGCTGTATCGCGTCGTGTGGCCCTGCGGCTGATGTACGATGGCACGGCATTCCTCGGCTGGCAGCGGCAGCGGCACGGAAGAACCGTACAGCAGGAACTGGAGAAGATGCTCTCCCGTCTCTGTGGGAACCATCCGGTTGCCGTGGTCGGGGCAGGACGAACCGATTCCGGGGTGCATGCGCATGGGCAGGTGGCGCATGCCGATCTTAGAACCCGTTATAATGATGCGGAGCTTCTGCATGCCCTGCGCCGTATGTCGCCATTGGATCTGGCCGTGCTCGATCTTGCAACCGCTCCTGCCGGCTTCCATGCCCGTTTCAAGGCCTGCGCCCGTAGCTATTGTTATACCATCATCAATCAGCCCTCTCCCTTCCTTGTGCGCTATGCCTGGTATATGGATCGCACGCTTGACCTTGAGCTGCTGAACCATGCGGCCGGCATGGTGCTTGGAGAGCACGATTTCACCGGCCTGTCCAAACATAATCCCGATACGCTCAACATGATTTGTACTATCGCACGCTCGGAATGGGTGCGGCACGATCGTGGTGTAGAGTATCATGTCACTGCCGACCGATTCCTCTATGGCATGGTGCGTCTGCTGGTGGGTATCCAGATCGACATCGTACGTGGACGGCGATCGCCCGGAACGATTCAGGCCGTGATTGCCGCACGCGACAGGAATCTTCAGAGTGCAGCGGCACCGGCGGTTGGTCTTTCGCTGGCGGATGTTCGCTATCCGTCCGAGTTCGATCCGTGGCGGTAACAGCGGAGCGGTGATACTGCTCATCAAAACATACCCTGCCGCAAGCGGGCGTGTTTATGGCTGGTGTAGCGCACTGCCGCTGCCCATTCTTCCACCGGATCGCCAGCGGGCGGTAGGTTAAGGGTGGGGATGGTGTCGCCGCGAGGTGAGCAGGCTGAACCCTGCAAATTTGTGCCGTGTCATGTCTAGTGCGGAAGGGAATGCAGGCTCTGCCGACACTTTTTTTCATGCGATTGAAAAATCCTGGGGAGGAATGGGGGATTCCGTCCGGCTCGGTATGTGCTTTGTGAATCGTAAATTCCGCTCCCCTCGGATATGCCAGGGCTGCCGGCTCAAACGATAGGGGCGAGGATGGCCAGGGAGCATCTTGAATAACAAAACAGCGCATAGCATGAACAGCACTCGGTTTTCTACTCGATCGCGGTGGGGGTATCAGAAGGCGTTCTATGGAATTCTTCTTACGGTCCTCTCGGGCCTTGTCGCCTGCGGGATCAACCTTTTCACGATCAACGAGGACTCGGCCTTCGGCCAGCAGATGGATCAGGAGATCCGTTCCAAACCATCCGAATATCCCATTCTGAACAACGAGGCGGTGCGCGGCCAGTTGCAACGCATCGTGGACCAGATCGTGCAGGCGCCCGAGATCAAATATCGTGGGAAGTTTCCCTATAAGGTCACGGTGATCAACGACGACAAGACGATCAATGCATTTGCCACTCCCGGCGGATATGTCTATGTCTATACCGGGCTTCTCCGATTCCTCGACAACGAGGCCACGCTGGCCGGTGTGCTGGCGCATGAGGTTGCACATGCTGAGGAGCGCCATGGAACCGAGCATATGACGCAGTCGCTTGGCGCGGATGTGGCGCTCCAGATCGCGCTTGGCAAAAACCCCACCCGTTTGGCACAGATCGCCGGCAGTGCCGCTGCGCTCCTGGCCCTGATGCGTAACAGCCGTAGCGATGAGCTTGAGGCGGATAACCGTTCGTTCCAGTATCTGCGCTCGACCCCGTACTGGCCCGGCTCCATCCGCTATTTCTTCGAGAAGATGTTGCAGCAGTCGGGCAATCGAAGCTCAAGCGCCCTGGAGCAATGGACCTCCACACATCCCACCGACCAGGCTCGTGTGGATAATATCAATGCGCTTCTTCGGGATAATCAGATCCCGGCGCCCACCCCGGCCAGCTTGAAGGTGGATAGCTATCGTGCGCTCTTGCAGAACCTCCGGTAACGCCATGGATGGCCCGCGTATCCTGCCTGGGAGCCTTTTGTGCGGCCTGTGCCGACACGTCATGCTTTCATCACCGGCGGATAAGCTCTCGGACCTCTATGGATCGGTGCCGCTATCTCACCATGGGCAATGACATACAACCGGTCATATCATGGTGTACATTAACTCATATATCCTGTCGAAACCTTTCTCTCATGAGCAATCAGACCTTCAACGAACGGTATTCTTCCATTATGGAGCGCAACGGGAGCCGCCTCTGCGTGGGGCTTGATACCGATGCCCGCAATCTTCCTGAATCAGTGCAGGGTGCGGCCAATCCCATGCTGGAGTTCAACCGACAGATCATCGAAGCAACAAGCGATCTATGCTGCTCCTACAAGATGAACTTGGCGTTCTACGAACATGCCGGAGAGAGAGGAATGGAGGCATTGCGTGGGACGCTGGAGGCCGTTCCCGAGGGCATTATCACTATCGGCGATGCCAAGCGTGGCGATATCGGCAACACGGCCGATCGTTATGCAGGCGCGCTCTTCGAGGAGTTCGGGTTTGATGCGGTGACGGTGAACCCCTATATGGGGACCGATACGCTGGCGCCGTTTTTTGCCTATCGCAGTGGCTGTGTTTTTGTGCTGGCGCTGACGTCCAATCCTGGCTCGGCGGATTTTCAGCGGCTTGATGTGGCCGGTTCCCCCCTGTATCGCCGTGTGATTGATGCGTGTATCCAGACCTATGGCGACACCGGAAGCCTTGGTTTTGTGGTCGGGGCAACCCATCCTGCGGAGCTTGGAGAGATTCGCTCGCATGTCGGCTTCGATATCCCCTTTCTGATCCCCGGTCTGGGCACCCAGGGTGGCGACGCCGAGGCCACTGTGCGTGCGAACGATGGTGGCATCGCCTTCTTCAATGTGTCGCGCGGCATCAGTGGAGCAGGGAAAGGGGAGGATTTTGCGCAGAAGGCACGTGAGGCGGCGCAGGCGTTTGTGGAGCAACTCCGCGAACCCTTCCCGAGCGCATAATGAAGCGCATAGTGAAATGGGGGAAGGCAGACAGAAGCATGCTGGGGGGATGATGTTTTCTCGGGGGGGGGGAGGCTGCGGGAGCTTCCCACTGCTCCGTGATATCAGGGATTATCAACCACTGAGCGACCTTGCCATGCAGGAATCCGATCTGTACGATCTGTGGGAGAGCCAGGCCCGTACCGGAGCATATTTCAGATGTGCCGACGGGCGGAGCTTGGCGGTGATATCACGGGGGCGAAGGAATGATGGTCCCGGCCCTGATTATCTCGATGCCGTTCTGCTGGTGGATGGCGTTCTGGAGGTTGGCCCGGTGGAAATGCATATCCGGGAATCCGACTGGTTTGCCCACCACCATGACCGCGATCCCGCCTATGATCGGGTGCGGCTGCATCTGCTGGCCAGGTCGGAAGGTCCTCTCCGGCTCCCGGTCCCAACGATCTTTGCGCGTGACCTTCTTTCTTCGGTGCCGATGGCCCTGCCGGAGAATGTGGCTCCTGCGACCATAACCCCCGCTCTGCTGGCAGAGCTTTCCTGGAATCGTCTGCTCCGCCGGGTGGTTGCGATCGTTCGTGCCGAGCAGGGGCTTGCCAGCCCCGACCGGCTTCGCCGGGCATTTATCCTTCGCCTGTTCGACTGTCTGGGATATGCCCGCAATCGATCGGCGATGTGCCTTGTGGCGGAGTCTCTGCTTGCCGATGAACATGCCCTTGCACGTGCCACACTGGATGGGGTTGCCGCAAGGGTTTTTGCTGCTGCCGGGCTTCCGTTCGAGAAGGTCGCCGGTGCGGCATATCCCTGGATGAGCCGGTTGCATCTTCGCAGCGTTTTCACTGCCGATGCTCCACGCCAGCATCCGGTATGGTGTTACGATATCCGTCCTGCCAATGCCCCGGAGCGGCGGCTCTGGGGGGGCGTACGTTTGCTGTTCGAGATCTATCACGAACATCTGCTTCTGCGGCTGCATGAGGCGGTTCTCGATGGCGCGTTCGATGCCGCTGCCCGGATGCTCACCGTGCGTATCGAGCGATCCACATATATCGGAACAGGGCGGGCACGGGAGATTGTTATAAACGCCCTGATCCCCGTTGCGCTGGCCGCGGGGACCATCGGTGGCTCGCTCCGTGTGATCGAGGCCGCCTGTCTGCTGTACCGTAAATCTCCCTCCCTGGAATCCAATCGGGTCGTGCGGGATCTGGAAGATCGTTACCTTCAGGGATCGGCGCTTGCAGGAGGTTTCTGGCAACAGGGGGCCATCGAATTCCACCAGCGATATCGTTCGCCCGATCGCAGCGCGCTCTCGTTTATCGCGGAACGGGGCTGAACCCCTGATCGGATCGTACCGTACAGAAGAGCGGTCAGGGGCTGAGTCCCGGTTCCTCTGCTCTGCGGGCGGCCTTTGGCAAACCAATCGTAGTTCATTCATACAATTAATCACTATGCCTTCGACCAACTTTGAACGCTTATTGGAGATATCCGCAACGCTGGCGGATCTGAATGCCGCATCGGCGCTGCTGAGCTGGGACCAGGAGATCAACATGCCTGAGGGCGCAGCGCTGATTCGTGCCGAGCAGCTTGCCACCCTTAGTGGTCTGGTCCATCAGATGGCCACATCCCCAGAGCTTTCCCGGATTCTGGAGGAATTGAAGCAGGAACAGGAGCAGGAGCGTTTGCAGGAGTGGCAGAAGGCCTTGGTGCGCGAGACCGCTCGTGAGCATGAACATGCCGTGAAGCTTCCCGAGGAGCATGTGCGGGAGTTTGCACGCGCACAGTCGATGGCCCATCATGCATGGAAGCAGGCCCGTGCCGAAAGCGATTTCTCCATCTTTGCGGACTCTCTTTCCCATCTGGTGCAGTTGAAGCGCCGCGAGGCAGAGCACTTCGGCTATGCCGAGAACCCGTATGATGCGCTGATTGATCTGCACGAGCCTGGGATGACCGTCGCCCAGCTTACCCCGGTCTTTGAGCGTCTGCAACAGGGAACACGTGCCCTGCTCGGGCGTATCGGCGAGTCGGCCGGGCAGGTCGATGCTTCGGTGCTCTTTAAAGATTTCGATCCCGATACGCAGTTGCGTTTTGCACGTGAGACCGTCAAGGAGCTTGGCTTCAACTTCGATACCGGGCGGATAGATCTTTCGGCGCATCCGTTCTGTACGTCGTTTGCTCCAACCGATGTCCGTCTGACCACTCGTATCTTTCGGAATGATCTTCGGAGCTGCCTGTTCGGATTGATCCACGAGGCGGGGCATGGCATGTATGAGCAGGGCTTTGATCCCCGGTTTGCGCGCACGGCCCTTGCCGGCGGCATCTCGATGGGAATCCATGAGTCGCAGTCGCTCTTCTGGGAGAATCCAATCGCCCGGAGCGAGGAGTTCTGGCGGTGGAGATTCCCGGCGCTTCGCCAGGCGTTCCCGGAACAGACCGCAGGGCTGGACTCGTGGGAGTTCTTCGGTGCCATCAATGTGGTGAAGCCAAGCCTGATCCGTATCGAGGCGGACGAGCTTACCTACAACATGCATATCATCCTCCGTTTCCAGATCGAAGAGGCGCTTATCAACGGCCGGATGGAGGTGGCCGATATTCCCGCAGTCTGGAACAACATGATGCAGGAGCTGCTCGGCGTGGTTCCGGCAAGCGATGCGGAGGGATGCCTTCAGGATATCCACTGGTCGTTTGGCGGATTCGGCTACTTCCCGAGTTATACCCTTGGCAAGCTCTATGCTGCGATGTTCTTCGAGCAGATGGAGCAGGAGATACCGGGGCTTCGCGATGATGTTGGGGCGGGACGATTTGACCGTATCCTCGGCTGGCTGCGCGAGAACATTCATCACTGGGGAAAGGTGAAAACCGCCTCGGAGCTTGTCGCCGATGTCTGCGGACGCCCGCTGAGCGAGGATGCCTTCCTCCGCTATATCACCGCAAAGGTGGAGCTGGTCTATGGGCTGGAGCCGCAGGGAGCCGCGGGCGATGATGGCGCTCTGGCCGGGCAGATCGCGTAGAACGGAGCCTGCCGATATGATACGGGCGCGGTTTCGCTGCTATGCGGGATCGCGCCCGCTGGTGTTCAGGCTTGGGGCGTTGCCGATGTTTCGTGGCGTGCGGATGGCCGCCGGGCCAGCGGAAAAAAACAGTCCCGCCCCTTGTGCGTCGTTTGATTAGAATCGTAGATAATAGATATTGGGCTGAAAACGAATTCCGTGAAGAAGAGCGAAAAAGATATGGCTACGGTGGCAGTTGTGCCTGAAAACGATCCAGTTGATAAACGCCCAGAGGCAGAAGAGCTTTCCGGCACACCTCGTAAGGAGCCTGGCGGGGCCGCCCTGGCGGCGCAGAAGGCGGAGATCGAGGAGCGCCTGAACCGCCTTCTCGACGTCTGTAGGCGCAATCTTCGCAACTGCGATACCAACCTCATAAGCAAAGCGTTCTACTTCTGCATCGATGCCCATAAGCGTAATATCCGGGCATCGGGGGAGCCGTATTATACCCATCCCTTCGAGGTGGCGATGATCGTCGCCACGGAGATTCCGCTGGATGATGTGTCGGTGGCCGCCGCGCTTCTGCACGACGTGGTGGAAGATACCGAGTATACGCTGGAGGATATCCGTGCGGAGTTCGGCCCTACTGTCGCCGACATCGTTGATGGCGCTACCAAGATCACCGATGTCTTCAACAGCCACGAGATCACACAGGCGGCAAGCTATCGCAAGCTGCTCCTGTCGATGGTCAACGATGTCAGGGTGATGCTTATCAAGTTCGCCGATCGCCTCCACAATATGCGAACGCTCCAGTATCTCTCGCCGCAGAAGCAGCAGCGGATGGCAAAGGAGACGCTGGAGATCTATGCGCCGTTTACGCATCGCTTCGGCCTCGGCAATCTGAAGTGGGAGCTGGAGGATCTGGCGTTCAAGTATCTGAACCCCGATATCTACTCGCAGCTCAAGAAGGAGCTGAAAGCCAAACGCAAGTCGCGCGAGGAGTATATCGATCGCTGCATAGATCCGATCCGCAAACGGCTTGAGGAGGAGGGGTTCAAGTTCGAGATCAATGGGCGCGCAAAGCACCTGTATTCGATCTATAACAAGATGCGGCTTCAGAGCAAGACGCTCGACGAGATCCACGATCTGGTCGCCATCCGTATCATCCTCGATACCGATCATCCGAACGATTGTTTTACCGTCTACGGGGTGGCATCGGAGATCTATACGCCGGTGCCGGAACGCTTCAAGAACTATATCTCGGTGCCGAAGAAAAACGGCTATCAGTCGATCCACACAACGGTGATCGGGCCGGAGGGGAAGCAGGTCGAGGTGCAGATTCGGAGCCGGAAGATGCACGAGATCGCCGAGAAGGGCGTGGCCGCCCACTTCATCTACAAGGAATCGTCGGTCAATCCGCTTATCACCGAGGATCGCCAGCTTGAGGAGTGGGTGAACTGGATTCGCGATGTCTTCGAGCGCGCAGGCGATGAGGATATCCCGCATGAGGTGATGGAGAGCTTCCGGCTGAATCTCTTTCAGGACGAGATCTATGTGTTTACGCCAAAGGGGGATCTGCGCATTCTGCCGAAAGGGGCCACACCGGTCGACTTCGCTTTCGATATCCACTCCAAGGTGGGGCTGCATTGTATCGGCGCAAAGGTCAATGGCCGCATTGTACCGCTCGATACCGAACTGAAATCGGGCGATCAGGTTCTGATCCTTCAGTCGAAGAACCAGACGCCGAGCACCGACTGGGAGAAGTTCGCCGTTACTCACAAGGCGCGCAGCGGAATCCGCCGCTGGCTGAAGGAGGAACGCCGTCGGCAGATCCAGCAGGGGCGTGAGCTGTGGGATAAACGCGCACGCCGCGAGAAGCTTCATATCAACGATGATGAGCTTGACCGCGTTGCCCACTCGCTGCGCTACGATAACCGGGTGGAACTGTTCCTAGAGATCGGCACCGGGCGGATGACCGCCGAGCAGGCGGTGGAGATGGTGCGCGAAAGGATGAAAGCGCCCAGGCAGGATGAGATCAGCTCATTCGATGGACAGGCCCTCTACGATAAGTATCTCTCCGATGCGCGCACCTCCACCAATGGTGTCATCGTCGATGGGACGCTGAAGGGGCTGAAGTTCTCGTATGCCAAGTGTTGCAGCCCGATTCCTGGCGATCAGGTGATCGGTATGGTGACCACAGGGAAGGGGGTGACCATCCACCGCGTTACGTGCAAGAATGTGCTGAACATGCTTAGCCAGCCAAAGACCCGTAGCCGCGCGCTCGACGTGAACTGGGATGGCTCCGATGGCTTCGAGTTTATGGCAGGAATCAAGGTGACCGGAGAGGATAGGCCCGGTATGCTGAACGATATCACCCACGCGATATTGACCTATCAGAGCACAAACATCAGAAGCGTCAATATCTTTTCGCAGGATTCATTGTTCGAGGGAACCGTGATCGTGATGGTGAGGCATATCGACCATCTGAACCGTGTGCTTGAACGTCTTCGGAAGATCCGGAACGTAAAGAATGTAGAACGTTTTGAGCAGTCGGGAGGGGAATGAGCCGTACGGGAAAAAATCGTGCATTCGATGGAACCAACGAGGTGCCGGTCGGGCAGCTTGTGATCGACCCGGACTATCTGATAACCGAGCGGCGCCTGGCCCGCTTTCGTAACACTATCGAGCGCCGCCAGCCGACGCTCCATCTTGTGCTGGAGAACGTGCACGATCCGCATAACGTCTCCGCCGTGCTCCGCACCTGCGATGCTGTCGGCGTAGGCATGGTGCATCTGGTGTATACCTACGAGGAGCTTCCGAAGATCGGCAAGACAAGCTCCGCAAGCGCCTGGAAATGGACCGATGTGACCGTTCACGCCTGTATCGAGGATTGTTACGCGGCTCTTCGCTCGCTCGGGTGCAGAATCTATGCTACCGATCTGAGCGATCGTGCCGAGAGCCTCTATGCAGCCGATCTTACCGGCCCGACGGCCCTTGTCTTCGGCAATGAAAAGAGGGGGGTGTCGCCGGAGGCATCGCAGCTTGCCGATGGCAATCTCCTGATTCCGATGATGGGCCTTATCCAGAGCCTGAATATCTCGGTGGCCTGCGCTGTCACTCTGTATGAAGCTATGCGGCAGCGTATGGCCGCAGGTATGTACGACCGGTCGGCGCTCTCCGAATCGGAGATCAGTGCCAGGTTGAGAGAGTGGGTGGATCGGTAGTCCCGTTTGCCTGCCCCTATGCCGGGAACTGCCACGTTCCCGGCATGTTCATAGCAGGGAGGCAGGAATATTGCCAGTCTTGGATAGCTTTGGCCGGTCCGGCCGGTGTTCCGTGGGAGTGTGGAGAGGGCGTGGCCTGGAGCGACAACGATCGCTCCGATCGCCTGCGTTTGTCGCCTCTGGCATTGTGGATCTCTGTGCGTGCCGCTGCGATATAAACCCGGAGCATCGTCTCAGGCTGAATGTCCGTGGGTATCCTCCGGCGCATCCTGCCCAACCATCAGCCTCTTCGTGCATAGCTTCACATCCTCCTCCTCGTTGGTTGCTATCACGGTGATGCGGTTTGAGCGCTGTGCAAGGACAAGCTGCCGCATCGTCGCAATGCCACGAGTGTCGAGATTGCTCATCGGTTCATCGAGAAGCAGAATGGGGGGGTCGTGGATCAGCGCGCAGATGAACTTTACCCGCTGGGCCATGCCGGAGCTATAGGTGTCGATGCTGTCGTACCGGCGAGGTGTAAGTTCAAATAACTCGAACAATTCCGCGGCCCGTTGCGGGTCGAACGTACGCCCTCGCATCTGCTGCACCAGCTCTATATGCTCCCAGGCCGCAAACTCGCCGTAGAGCTGAAGGTAGGGGGCAACATAGCCAAGATAGGAGGGGAACTGCTCATCGTTCAGCGGGGTGCCATCCAGAGTCCACCGTACCGAGCCTGACGTATGTTCGGCTACATTGGCAAGGATCTTCAGCAGCGTCGATTTGCCGGAACCATTCCGGCCGGTGACGGCCAGGACATCGCCAACCGAAAGCGTAAAAGTGAGATCGGCAAGGATGGATCGAAGCCCGAAGCGTTTGCTGAGCCGCTCAACCTGAAGCTCGGCCCTGCGTTTCTCTGCCGTTCCGGGGGCATCTGGATATGCCCGGCTCTTCGCATCGCTATAGAGCGCGCGCGATGCCGTTTCTCTGCCGTGTGCTCTTGTCATCTTCGGATCACAGCGATTTTGCCATAGGTCGGTGCATCCTCGTTGATCGCAAACTCGTAGATATAGACGCCGCTCGGCGCCAGATCACCATGCATATCTCTGCCATCCCATATCACGCCCAGCAGGTTGTCACGCGATTGCAGTTCATTGGTATAGACCTCCTGTACGGGGGTCATCGAAACGGTATAGATTACCAGCCGTGCCTGCCTGACCTGCTCTTTCGCCAGGTTCACCCCGAAGACAAGGTGCGCTGCTCCATCGTTGAGGAACGGCTGTGGGGCCACGGTCGTGGCAAGGAGAACCGCCGCCGAGCCGCCGATAATGGGGCTGACACAGAACTGCGGGCTTGGCGCATTCAGGCGGAAGTAGATCGTTGAGGCATCATCCAACTGAAGCGGCCGGAACCCGCTTCTATCGTTTCGGCTCAACTCAAGCGAAAAAGCATCCTTTGGGAGCGCCAGCCCTCCTTTGCCGAAATCGGTCCGGGCATTGGTGACAAGGAAGTCCACCGTATCACTTCGTCCTGTTCCGCTGGCCGGGGCCACGTTGAAGCGATAAAATCCGAATCCAAGGGGGTAGAGCGTTCCCTGCAACAGAAGCACATCGTCCACATCGTATGTGCGTACCGCTGCGGCTCCCATCGTGGGGAGGCTGGTGGCATCCGGGAAATATTTCGTTCCCTGGGCACGTATGCCCGTATAGTAGCTCCATTGCGCAAACTCGCAGAAGCTGTTCTCCAGGTTCAACCCATATTCACGCAACGCCAGATCGATCGAGGTGAACGCATTTTCCTGCGATCGGAATTGTTCCCAGATCTTTCGTATCACCTGCCGGTCATCCAGACGCTGTACCAGATAGGTGAGATAGAGAATGTGGGCATAGCCGGTCACCTCTTGCGGCTGATAGGTGCGATTGGTTGAAAACCCGTAGTTCTGTGGGCTGCGCAAAAATGGCGTGGTGTACTGGGTGTAGTCGGGAATATCGGGATGCAATTCCCGCTCGAACCAGACGGAGGTGGCCTCATAAAGCGATGCCTGGGAGAAATCGTAGCGATAGCGGCTGAACTGGATGATATGATGGAACTCATGCGCGAGCGTTACCTTGAGCCCAGCGATGCCTTGTGAGAAATACGCCTCCCGGTAGTCGTTGTCGATCACCAGAAATCCGCTCACCGTGTTCGGCCCGGTTGGCAGATCCTCCTCCGGCCGTGCCAGCCCGTAGATCTCGCCACGGAGGTTGCAGACAAACACGTCGATCTCCGGGCCTGGCCCGCGATTATCGGGTGGGGGAGCCGCAAAGCCATACACCTCGATCTCCTGGTGCCATGCATCCTCCAGATAATAGGCCACCGAGTCGATATAGTCGGGGATGGAGTTGTTGTCGCGATCGACTATCGAGACCGAATCGTCGCCGAACGTATCGTAGTGAATTCGGAAGTGATTCTTGGGCGAGAGTATGCTGTTCCCCTTGATCGGGCGCGACCCGCTGCACGAGATGGAGGACATCAGCTGGGCGACTTTCGAGTCGGTAAGCCCTCCATTGCGGTAGTGCATCCAGAGCATCGTGCCGCATTTCGGCCCATGCCCCTCGTGGTCGTGATCGTGGCCAGGGTCCACCTGGGCGGCTACCGGAGCGGTGACAAAGAGGAGCAGCAGCAGGAGCAGCAGACACGTGGGCCGTGCGATCATAACTCACAGGATGATATTGGGAAATCTCGTTGTATGCGGAATCGGGAGCCGGCCGCTTATTCCTGGTCGAGCGCCTCGATTCGCTGTCTGTTCTCTAGCCGCCCGGCGCGGCGTATGGCAGCGGCGGCATAGCGGCGAATCTCCGCTTCGGTTTCCGGCAGCACCGGGGGAGCCGGCAGAGGTTTGCCGTTCTCGTCAAGGCCGACAAACGTAAGATAGGCCGTGTTGCCATGGAAACAAGTGCCATTGAGGAAATCCTCCACATCAACCCGGACACCAACCTCCATCGAGGTGTTGAAGACACGATTGACCGATGCCTTCAGTATCACCACCTGTCCCTGCCGTATCGGTGCATGAAAGCTCATGCCGTCCACCGAAGCAGTAACACAGACGCGATGCGAGTGCCGCATCGCCGCCAATGCTGCGGCGATGTCGATCCAGTGCATAAGGCGTCCGCCGAGGAGGTTACCGAGTTGGTTGGTATCGTTAGGAAGGACGAGTTCGGTCATCTCGACCTGAGACTCTCGAACGGGGCGAGCATTCTGGTGCATATTAACGGGCTAGCTCCTGTTGTAATTGGCGAACCTGGCCAAGCAGCATGCTGCCGGGGTTCTCGTCGATGAACTTACGGGCCGCATCAAGGGCCTCGTTCCTGCGGTTAAGCTCCTGCAATGCTTTGATTCTACCAAGAGTGGCCAGTTGGTAGAAGTCCGTGCCGGGATAGGTTTCCATCACCTTCTCGTAATAGACAAGCGCCGCTTTGTATTCCTGCATCTGCCAGTATAGCTCCGCCGTCTTGTAATCTTTTTCTGCCAGCTTGTTCTGTAGCTCGGCGATCCTGTCGCGTGCCACCATGCTTAGGGAGTCATCAGCATAATACGTTCCGAACGCCCGGAAGACATCCATCGCAAACTTCGTTTCCCGCTGGTCGCGATCGGAGCTGAGCGAACTGTAGTAATATGCCTCGCCGGAACGGAAGAACGCCTGCTTGTAGAACGGGCTGTTCGGAAAGGATGTGCGAAGCCTGTTGTAGTTGAAGGCCGCAAGTTTGTAGTCCTTGTCGCGGAAATAGCTTTCTGCCAGATAATACTGGGCGTCGTCCGCATAATCGCTCGCTGGGTCCTGCAGGATAATGGTGTTGAAGGCTTCCTGCGCCTCCCGATAATCCTTGTCTTCAAGCGCCTCCATCCCTCGGCGAAACCGGTCTTCAGTGGTGGTGGTGCGGAGTGTCTGCGAGGAGTCGCTGCATGCAACCAGCAGCAGAAGCAGGGGGGAGAAGAGAACGAGGTTACGAACGAATAATGATCTGAGCATGAGAAAAATATGTTTGTCGTCAGGGACGTACCCGGCGGCTGCGCCAGTCCCTTGTACCGATGACGACCGGACTGCTTGTAGTAACGCGAAGTTTTTGCCACCAGGCCATCGGCAGGTTACTGGCTTCGTACCGTGAACAGAAGAATCGCTACAACGACCGATGCTCCCAGAACTACGGCAGGCTCGACGATCGTTTTCCAGAACCCACCTCCCGGTTCTGCCGGAAGCCTGCCTCTGGCAAAGTCATAGCCCGAGGCTTCGAGCATCGACGATTGATCGGCCTGCACCGTGTCCAGGATCACTGCCGAGAAGGAACGCCCTGTACGCATATCCCCCGTGGCAAGGGAGGCATCAAGCTGGAGCATACAGGAACGTGATAGAAGATCTGCATCGTCGGTGTGCCTGTATTCTATGCCAACCGAGGTGATTGCCAGCAGAAGCCTCCTGCTGCGCTCGGCTGCCGATGATGTCACGCCGATGTTGCGTGCCATGGCCGAGGTCAGTACGGCCTGTTCCAGAAGCCATGACGCCGGGTGCGGCACCACCTCAAGATACACCGTATCTCCCTCCGCATAGAAGCCGATCGCCGAGTCGGCAAGCGTTTGTGCACATTGGCGCAACCGTTCCAGGTTCCCTTCTGGCTGCGCATACAGAGCCGAGGATAGGACAAGCACGCCCAGCAGGATTACAATGATACGACTCATCAGGGAACAGACGGGGCCGGACAGCCCCGGTTTGCCCAATGCTGATGAAAAAAATCTATAAAGTTGCACTCGCCGCCATCCTGTCATATCTTTGTTGTCCTCGTCAGGGAAACTCCGGTCCACAAAAGTACGACGGCGTCCCCGTTCGAAACATGCCCGGAGATTGCTAAAAAACGTTGCAGAGCAGAAAGTTGTTGACAAGCCTACCCTCCGAGTCTTAGTTTTGTGTGCTCTGAACAAATCGAGTATCGTTAATAATAGAACATGCCTCAGCATAAATCAGCAGAGAAAAGAGTTCGTCAAAGCGCAAAGCGCCGTGCACATAATCGCTACTACAAGGTGATGATGCGCAACGCACTCAAGGCAGTGAAGGCTGCAACTACCAAGGATACGCTTGTCGAGGAAACTCGCAAGGCTACCCGTGTGCTCGACCGCCTGGCTGCCAAAGGGTTGATCCACAAGAACTTTGCGGCGCACCGCAAGTCGCAGATGGCGCGCTTGGTCGCTGCCTACGATCAGGCCTAGACGGCCTCGTCGCCAGTGCGATTATACAAGGTACGTTGCACCCGTAGCTCAATTGGATAGAGCATCTGACTACGGATCAGAAGGTTTGGGGTTCGAATCCCTACGGGTGCACTATAAACCGCGAAATCATAAAGGTTTCGCGGTTTCTTTGTTTTCGTTCAGGGCATCTTCATGAGGAAAGCGCTGGGAGAATCGCTCCCGGTGCTTTTCCGCGTTATGAGGGGTGGGGGTTGATTATCGGGCCTCTTCCGAGTCGAACACTGCCGGTTGTATGGTGAACCCGGTATGAATGCGCACCGGATATTCCTCACGGCAGCAAGGAAGGGGGCTAGACCGAACATGCCGACATCTCTGTGGATGGACAAACTTAAATTTCGTTAATGCCTTGACATATTGTTGCAGGGAGTTTATTATCGTCCGCGAATGGTGATCGAACGAGAGCCATTCATCGAGCAACCATCACGCACACACAGAAATCTTGCGAAGCCTTACATACTAGGCTTATAGTGGCGAGGATTTCCTTTCCAACGAGAGGGATGTGACGTACCGACCTACTCAGGACTTCCCGGTCGGCTCTTCATTTCAACTGTTTGCGATT
>CAYVWR010000010.1:98686-170321 GCA_964455525.1 uncultured Alphaproteobacteria bacterium | reverse complement strand
CGAGCAGGAGATCGCCGATGCTGACGATGCCGCACGGATCGAAGATATACAGGGTGCCCTGCGGCATCTGCACGCTATTGGGGTTATAGGCATTATCCGGCTTCTCCGAACTGACCGTTGCGGTCCCTTTCGGACCCGGGGTAACGCTGAGGAAATTCGATTCATCGACTGCCAGGCCAATGGATGCTCCATCTCCCTTGTATTCAGGGTTCAGGAACTCGTAGAGGAACTCGATCTTGTTGGAGCCTTCGTACAGGCGTACCTGCCAGGTGCTTGTAACGCCTGCACCATACCAGGTTTCGATATCGTAGAACTCGATGAGCAGAATGCGGTTTGGCGCCCCACCCACTATCCCGCCGGAGACTTTCCCAAGCACTCTAAGATCATCCCAGAACGGTACGATCTGTGGTGCTTTGGCGAGGGTATAATCATACACATCATCGCCGTTGCCCGGGCAATCGCCCTTGGGGATCGTGATGTTGTTCTCCCAGCATCCTGAGGTTGGTTCAGGGCCAAGTCCTATCAGACCGTTGCTGCCAACCGAGAATTGTTCGTATGGAACCCCATCAAAATAGAATGTGAATCCAATTTCCATCGCCGGGCTTGCCCCGTCATCGGTTGGGGTCCGGCCGGTTACGAACGGGATCTCGAAGGTCTTTCCGGCCTTGAGCCATTTTCCACTGGTCGCCGTGAAGCGGTATTCATCGAGCTTTGCTGTTGCAGACAATGCAGGCAGTAGAAATGCCATAAGCATGAACAGCAATGGGGTGTAATGTTGTCGCATAAGATAAATGCTCCTGTGATTTTCTGGAATGTGTCATCGGAGAAGGATACGAGTGCTGAGGCCGGAGGTCGGGATAAGATTTACCTGGCTGGGTTGTGTGCGCCAGCGTGTTTATGGGAGCGGATGTATGAGCCGCACGGTTTGTTCTGAGCATACCGCCCCGTGCCATTTCTGTGCTGAGGGAGCCTGTTGGCATTCCTGTACTACCGATAGCCGACGCGAGGATGTATGCTGAGCGCAGATACATACGGGGTACTGATACATCTGAATATATGTTGTTACATCGGGGCGGACAGGGCTGTTGTACTTCGGCGAGCAGGGCGATGCCGTCGTACCGATCGTGGGTAATGCAAGACGGTGGGCATCGGCTACCCAGGGGGAAAGTTTAGCGCATATCACACATATATGTATATAACCAGATAGAACGCCATTTTGTCACAACCGGAGAGCCTGTTTGATAAATAGTTTGAGCGAGTGCGGGAATTTTTGATAAAATGGCACATTGGCCTAATAGGATGGAGGCGCCAGTGTACATAAAGGCATGGTGCGGTGCCTATGATGATATTATCCTCCTGTAGTATTGGGCGTGCGCCGTTCCCGCGCTTATTATCGGTGTGCTCGTGATATCGTGGGGCAGGGAATTATTCCATAAGCGATCAGTACAAAATATCGCCGGGCGCTAGCGGGTTGTGGCAGATCAATTGTCCCCATTGTACAATGGGATTCGCACGAGCACATCGGGATAAAAGATGGCTGGCTGGGGAGGAATGGAGCATGGTGTGGCTGCTAGATTGTTAGGCATCCGGCTGGAATTTCAGTAGGACAATCATTTCTCCCATCACCATTGGCACCACAATTATAGGGATATCGTTTATGAGAGCAGCGACAGGTGGAGGGGAGAAAAAAAGAGGAGACCAATGTTGTGGTCTCCTCTGTATACATTGCCGGCCAGGTAGGTTGCTCCGCAGCGTGTCTTACATCAGGGCAAATTTCTGAAGCTTTTCAAGCTCTACCATAGCCTGTAAAGGGGTAAGAGAATTAACATCAAGCGTGGCGATCCGTTCGCGCAGCTCTTCGAGTTTCGGATCGGGAGCGGATATCTCGAACAGTGAAACCTGGGCATCGCGTCTGCTTATGGCGTTGCTATCTGCTCGTGCCACGCGGGGGCCATCATCCGCCGGTGCGCTTGCCTGGAGCAATCCTTCCTCTACGCCGCCGATCGGTTTGCCTTCGGAAGCGCTTTCAAGCTGTGCCATGATTTCCTTGGCGCGCGAGGTAACCTCCTCCGGTAGCCCCGCCATCTGCGCTACCTGGATGCCATAGGAGTGATCGGCTGTTCCAGGGGCCACTTTGCGGAGGAATATCACACGATCGTTGTGCTCGCGCACCTCCACCTTGTAGTTCTGAATCCGCGCAAAACGATCGGCCAGCGCATTCAGCTCGTGATAGTGGGTGGCAAAGAGGGTCCGTGCCCCGAGCGTCTCATGGATATATTCGGTCATCGACCAGGCGATCGAGATGCCATCGAACGTGGAGGTGCCGCGTCCTACCTCGTCCAGCAGGATCAGGCTATGAGATGTGGCATTGTTCAGAATATTTGCCGCCTCATGCATCTCCACCAAAAATGTGCTCTCTCCGGCCGCGATGTTATCCTGCGCCCCTACACGTGTAAAGATCTTGTCGACGATGCCGATCGTTGCCTGTTCTGCCGGAACAAACGAGCCGATCTGTGCCAGCAGAACGATAAGGCCAACCTGGCGGAGATAGGATGACTTGCCCGCCATGTTCGGTCCGGTGATGATCGCGATCTGCCGTTCTGTTGCTTGCAGCGACGTATCGTTTGGCACATAGCGTTCGCCGGGTGGCAGAAGCGTCTCTACCACCGGATGCCGTCCGCCGACGATCTCCAGCCTGGTCGATTCCTCGACCGTGGGCCGCCGGTAATCGCGCTCGCGTGCCAGCCGAGCAAAACCGACCAGGCAGTCGAGCATGGCGATAAGCTGCGCGTTCTTCAAGATGGCCTCGCTCCGCTCGGCTGTAAAGGCCTGGAGTTCGCCAAAGATCTCCCGTTCCAGCGCGGCGAGCTTCTCTTCGGCGTTCAGGATCTTTTCCTCGTAGGTCTTCAACTCCGGCGTGATATATCGTTCCGCATTGGCCAGCGTCTGCTTTCGGATATAATCCTCCGGCGTCCGATCGCGATTGGCGTTGGTGATCTCGATATAGTAGCCGAAGACGTTGTTGAAGCCAACCTTCAGCGAGCTGATGCCGGTGCGCCCACGTTCGCGTTCCTGGAGGCTCTCCAGGTAGCTTTTGCCGCTGGCGCGGAGATCGCGCACCTCATCGAGTTCCGGGGAATATCCGTTGCGGATCGCTCCGCCATCGGCCAGCAAGGCCGGTGGTTCATCCGGCAGGGCAAGTTCCAGGCGCTCCAGCAGATCTTCCAGCAGCGCGAAGCTTCGTCCGATGGTGGCAAGCGTTGGCGATGAGCAGCGTGCAAGAAGGTCCACTGCCCGTGGAATTCTGGCGAGCGTTGTGCGCACCGAGCCAAGATCGCGTGGCGTGGCGCGGCCGGTGGCAACACGCGCCACGATCCGTTCCAGATCGCACATCAGCCGCAGTTCCTTTTCCAGCTCGGCTGCTACCGATGGTTCGTTATAAAGACAGTCCACGGCTATCAGTCGCTTCTCTATCTGCTCGCGCGATTTGAGCGGATGCACCAGCCACTTCTTCAACAGACGTCCGCCCATCGGCGTCGAGGTCCGGTCGATCACAGCCAGCAGCGATCCATGCCGTCCTCCGTCGTGCGAGGAAAAGAGGATCTCCAGATTACGTTTGGTTGCCGGGTCAAGCGCGATATAATCGCCGTGGCTATAACGGGCTATCTTCCTGATATGCGGTAGCCGTGCCCGTTGGGTTTCCATCAGGTAGTGCATCACCGTACCTGCTGCTATCGTTCCCATTCTGTCGGAGTCCATCCCGAAGCCTTTTAACGACTGTGTGCCGAAATGCTCGCGCAGACGCTCGGTGGCATAGTCGTGCTCGAAGATCCATTCCTCCAGCTTTGTGATGCGTGGCTCCGAGCTGATACGTTTCCCCGCAAAAAAATCCTTCTGCGCCCGGCTGATGATGATCTCTGCCGGGCCGATCGATTCCAGCACCTCGTCCAGCTCCCCTTCGGATGTTTCTACCGCCTGGAATTCCCCGGTGGAGATATCGCAGAAGGATATCCCCGCCCTTCCCCGTTCCAGATATACCGCCGCCAGGTAATTATTGCGTCCGGCATCCAGGAGCTTGTCGTTCATGGCGACGCCCGGGGTAACCACCTCGATCACATCGCGGCGCACGATGCCGCGCGCCAGCTTCGGATCTTCGAGCTGTTCGCAGACCGCAACGCGATATCCCGCCTTGACGAGCTTCGGCAGGTAGTTGTCAAGCTGATGATGAGGGAATCCGGCCAGCGGCGTATCCTCCTCGGCACCGTTTCCCCGTTTGGTCAGGACAATGCCGCAGACCCGCGAGGTGATCGCCGCATCATCCTCGAATGTCTCGTAGAAATCGCCGAGTCGGAAGAGAAGGACCGTATCGGGGTACTTCTCCTTGATCTGATGATATTGCCGCATCAGCGGCGTGCGTTGCTTTGCCATCTATTGAGATTGTGTCTAGGCCTGGAATTCTGGTCGTATGGAAACCCCAAAGATACAACAGGGAACTTTCTCCGTTTCTGTTGGCATACGGCAATTCCGCTTCGGCTCACCGCCGCCATGCCGGAACACAGGAGCATCGGCGTGTGCTAGCGCGAGCACATCGTGCAAAGGCACAGAGGTGCCGGGGCACACTTCCTCGCGGCCTAGTGCTTCTGCGCGCTCGCATATATAATCGGAAAATCCAGATATCCTCCGCTCCGAGCCATGCCGCGATACATCACCAACGGAATATCCCGCATCACAGCGATCCCGTTATAATTCCCCGATACAGTATCGCTCCAGCCGCCTTCCAGCATATTACGATCAGGTAATAAAGCCCTTTTCAGGGCGTTTGATTTTACCATCCCGTAACACTCGCTGCCAACTATTTCCCACCCGTTCTTGCCACGCTAACATTGCATAGCTCTACGAAGCGTACCGCTTGTGAGCGTCTTGCCGGTATGCAGTGCCCCCGATCGTTTCCACAAGAACTGATGGTGGGGCCAAACTCCAGAGTCAGCAATTATCACATACTAGAACTCCTCACGAAGAGGCTCTTGCCCCCACTTCCCATCGGGGGGGAAGCCCGAAGAGCCAGAGCAACCAATGAAGATCACAACATCCAGTGCAGTACTTCTGTTGTCGGCGATCGCAGCGCTTTTTCCGCGCATCCTGCTGGCACAGCAGACAGGAACGTTAACAGGTACGGTCGTTGATGCCTCTACGGGGGCTCCGGTTGTTCGTGCCGCGGTTCAGATAGACGGCACCCGGCTTGGAGCGCTTACAAACACCGCCGGGACGTATACGATCAAGAACGTGCCGGCCGGGACGGTGTCGATCAAGGTCACCTATCTGGGCTATTCGCCAAAGGTTGTCAGCGGCATCAGCATTGCCGCCGGTGGTACCGGTCGCCAGGATGTCTCGCTGTCGGTGCAGGCGATTCGCAACGATACGATCGTTGTCACCGCACGCGCCAACCGCCAATCGGAGAGCGCGGCCCTTATCGAGCGCAAGCGCTCGGCGGCGGTTTCCGACGCCATATCGGCCGATCAGATCGCAAAAGCTCCTGCCTCCGATGCCGGGGATGCGATGAAGCGGATAACAGGGGTTTCGGTGGTCGGGAGCAAATATGTGGTCGTGCGCGGCCTGAGCGAGCGCTATAGCGCCACCCAGCTCAATGGCGTCAATCTGCCAAGCCCGGAGCCGGAGAAGAAGGTGGTGCCGTTCGACATCTTTCCGTCGAACATGATCAGCCGTCTTACCACGATAAAGACGTTTACCCCCGATAATCCGGGGGACTTTGCGGGCGGCCTTGTGAAGATCACCACAAAGGATTATCCAGAATCCTTTCTGCTCAGCGTTAGCACGGGCACCGGGTTCAACAGCGAAGCCCGTCGGGGCGATGCCATCGGCTATCAGGGAGGAGGTTCGGATTTCTTTGGCGTCGATGATGGGACACGCAAGCTGCCCTCCGGCATTGCGGTTGGGCGGCGTAACACGGTGGCGGAACAGGCTGCTCTGCTCGGCCGTTTCAACAACACTGTCTATACGCCAACAACGGTATCGCTTCCTCTGCATCAGAGCTATAGCATGTCGCTTGGCAACCAGTATGATATCGGGTTCCCTATCGGCTTCCTGATCTCCGGCACGTACTCGAACAGCGCAAGCTATCGGGTGCAGCAGGAGGCGTATTCTCTGCTGAGCAGTAGCGGGGGGCGCCGCGACCTCCGCTATGATTACGATACCCGTTTCTCCGAGCGCTCCACCCTCTGGGGCGGCCTCTTCAGCCTGACGGCACAGCTTGCTCCAGAGCACAAGATCGGCTTCAAGTCGATCTATAATCATACCTCCGACGACGAAACGCGTATAGCCGAGGGGTTTTATAATCAGAGCACCACCGGTGATATCAGATCAACCCGGCTTCGCTTTCTGGAGCGCTCGTTGATGAGCGCGCAGTTCG
Organism: uncultured Alphaproteobacteria bacterium; assembly: GCA_964455525.1. Classification (GTDB taxonomy): domain Bacteria; phylum Bacteroidota; class Ignavibacteria; order OLB7; family OLB7; genus JAFDZV01. Next base: position 163,894 of record CAYVWR010000010.1, on the reverse strand, counting down.
AGGGAGAGCATCAAGTGGGCGCTCTGCTGAACTCCAAGATCGACTGGCGTGCGGCCATCTCCCAGGCACATCGCTACGAGCCTGATAACCGCACCACCACCTACTTCCGCTGGGATGATGGGATCTACCGGTTTGCCAACAATTTCGGCAGCAACAACGGCCGGTTCTTCAGCAATCTCGACGACAAGGAGTCGAACCTTGGACTGGACTGGACGATCCCCTTCAGCAGCTGGAACGGGGGCAGTTCCCGCCTGAAGCTTGGTGGTCTGAGCCGTCTTCGCTCCCGTGATTTCTCCGCACGCCGCTTCGTCTTCGGCACCGAGAGCAGCGATCCATCGCTTCTTGGCCTTCCCCCGGAGCAGTTGTTCACCGAGGAGAATGTCCGGCTGGGGGCTGTCACATTCAATGACGAGACCCAGAAGACCGATAGCTACGAGGCGCAGGAGAATATCACTGCCGGTTATGTGATGGTCGATCTCCCGGTCGCCGGCCCGCTCCGCTTTATCGGAGGCGCACGGTACGAGGGGTGGAATCTGGAACTGCACCCTGTCAACCCCGTCACCGGCCTTGTGGAGACGGATCTTGCCACGAAACGGAACCAGGGGGATATCCTCCCCTCGGTGAACCTGATCTACGCGCTTAACGATGGGATGAATCTCCGTAGCTCGTTCTCACAGACCCTTGCACGGCCGGAGTTCCGCGAGTTGGCCCCGTTCCGTTTTGATGACTATCGCCAGAGCACCTATGGCAATCCTGCGCTGGAGCGCACAACGATCATGAATTATGATCTCCGCTGGGAATGGTTCCCAAGCGCGGGTGAGGTGATCGCCGTAAGCGGGTTCTACAAGAGCTTCATCAATCCGATCGAGCAGTTTTATCTGATCGGCTCGGACATCGCCGTGGAGCCGGCAAATGCAAACGACGCAACAACGTTCGGCGCCGAGTTCGAGATCCGCAGGATGCTCGACTTCATTGGGCCGGCTCTCGAAGGTTTCTCCTTCGGTACCAATCTCACGCTTGTGAAATCGGAGGTGAATTTCACCTCCGGCGAGTTTGTAAGGATCTTCGATGGCGTCAGCATCAACAACTACTCCCCGGAAGTCCTTACAAGCCACTCCCGGCCGTTGCAGGGACAATCCCCCTATGTGGTGAATGTGACCCTTGGGTACGACAACTACGACTGGGGAACAAGCGCCACCCTTCTGTACAACATCTTCGGCGAACGCCTGGCCGCCGTGGGCACCTATGGCGTGCCCGATGTCTACGAACAACCGCGTGCTTCGCTTGACCTTTCCATCACGCAGCGCCTGCCGGCCGGGCTTCAACTCCGGCTTTCAGGACGCAATCTCCTCGACGCCGAACACCTCTTTCAGCAGGCGTTTGCCGACGGAGAGACCGTGGCCGTAGAGCGCTATAACGCCGGACGCTCGGTCTCGCTCGGCCTCTCGTTCAATATCGATCAGCTTGTGGCGAGCGATGCTCCGGGCGAGCCGACCGCCGGAGGCCCGACCGGGGAGCTTGCGAAGTAGACCGCCGGCTGCCGGGGCAGATGTGGCGGATGTCATACAAGATGTCCGCCCGTGCTCCGCATCGGCGAGCGGATTCCATACGATTATTCATTCCCTTCCATATTCATACTCTGGTTATGCGCAATCTGAAAAATGTGCTGCTTGTATGCAGCGTTATCGCGACAGCGGCCATCGCAGGCTGCTCGGATGATACTACTGTGAACAATCCCGTTCTGGTGCCTCCGGCCACCAACCTTCTGGCAACGAGCATAAGCTCTACATCGGTGACGATGACATGGGAGTATGCCGATGCATCAAGGGCGGATAGCTTCCGGGTCTCTCGTAATGGGACACAGGTGGCATCGCTGCCGGTGGCAACACGATCCTTTACCGATGATGGCCTGACCCCTTCCACCCAGTATACCTATCGGGTGACGGCGGTGAAGGGGACGGAGGTATCGGCCGAGGCAAACAATACGGTGATGACCACCGTGCCTGGTACTACCGAAAAGCGTGCGCTCTTGGCAGGCAATACCGGCACTACCGATCGCACGCTGAGCAGGGACACGATCTATACGATCGTCGGGTTCTACTTTATACAGCCCGGCACAAAGCTCATCATCCCGGCCGGAACGCGGATCGAGGGCGATTTCGAGAGCAAGGGCGCCATCATCACCGTGCGCGGTACGGCTACTCTGGCAAGCGGCCAGATCATCGCCGATGGCACTGCACAGCAGCCCATCATCTTTACCTCGGAGCGCCCGGAAGGACAGCGCAACCGTGGCGACTGGGGAGGCATCGTTCTGAGCGGCCTGGCCGATCTGAACGTTCCAGGCAAGACCGGCACCGGCGAAGGCGCTACAGGCGCGTACGGGCCGGGCGGAAGCGGTCTGAGCGCTCCAAAGAACGACGATAACTCCGGCATCCTTCGTTATGTCCGCATCGAATACGGCGGTACCAAGATCACCGCAGATAACGAGATCAATGGCCTTACGATGAATGCCGTCGGCAATAGCACCATCATCGAGCATGTGCAGACCCATATGATTGCCGATGATGGCTTCGAGTGGTTCGGTGGCACCGTCAACGGCAAGTACCTGGTCTCCAGCGGCAACGATGATGATGCGTTCGATATGGACCTTGGCTACAATGGTAAGCTCCAGTTCCTCTTTGCCTTGCAGGACCCGGCCTTGGCAAACCGTGGCTTCGAGATCGATAACGACCCGACCGGATCGGACAATGCGCCGTTTACCAGCGCGGTTATCGCCAATGCCACGCTGGTGGGCGCTGGCAGGGACAAGGCGAACAACGAGGATAATGATGGCCTGTATCTGCGCCGTAATAACAAGTTGAAGATCTATAACAGCGTGGTTACCAACTTCCGTTATGCGCTTGTGATTGATGGTGACAATACCAAGGCCAACGCCGAGAGCGGCGATCTCCTTATCAAGAACAGCGTCCTTAGCGGCACCACCGGGGCATATCTCTACAAGGGGGGAACGGCCGCCGATCTCGACCCGATCGTGGCGGCGCAGAACTGGAATATCAGCACCAATCCGGTGACGCTCACCAGCATCGAGTTCGAGACCCCGAACCCGATCCCGGCCACGGCTATCGCTCTGGCCCCGGCAGCGATGAACGATCCGTTTTTTGTCCCGACCAGCTATATCGGCGCCTTCGGCACCGAGAATTGGATGAGCGGGTGGACAAATTTCAAGAAGAAATAAGCGCCCCCCGATCATCCTCTGCAACCGATGGGGGCGGCTCACAAGGGGCTGCCTCCGTATCGGTCTCGATAGTCCCGCAACACCAGCGGTTGCGGATCGCACCGTAATCTTCTTCAACAATCGTTCGTATATGATACCGTTCAGAACCCCGCTGATCCTCTCTTCCGTTCTCCTCATGGCTTGCGGATTCCTCTGCTGCGGCTCGCAACCGAAGCCAGGCCCGGAACCGCAGGGCACCATATCGGCCGCTTCGCTTGCGGCATTGCCGGGCACGGCAATGCGTCTTCAGCACGGTTCCGGCACGGTGGATGGCCTTGCAGCCGAGGCGCTGAAGGCTCTTGCCAGCGGTGATACCACGGCGCTTCTCGGCCTTCTGGTAAGCGAACAGGAATTTCAGAAGTATCTGTACCCGGAGTTCGGACTCCATTATCCTGCCGCACGTGATACCAGCGCGCAGGCACGCCAGTTTGTCTGGGAACAGCATTCGCTTAATGCCATGAAGGCGCTCCGCAAGGCGATGCGTGAGCTTGGTGGCCGCCGTATGGAACTGGTGCGGGTGGAGTTCAGGGAAGGTGGTCGGCGGTTCGACTCCTATACCATGTATGAGGGCACCGAGGTGACGGTGCGGCTGGAGAACGGTGAGGTGGCGGGGTTGTTGGCGTTCGGGGCGATTGTGGAGATGGATGGCGTCTACAAATTTCTCAGCTATCGCGATAGAACCTAATCACAGGTTCAGCAGAACGGCCGGCGCGGCGGGCACCGTCCGGCCCGGCAGGAGGCCATTGGATTGCCACGTTGACTCCTGGCGTATCCTTTGACCTCCGAAGAACGTATCCAGGCCCTTTCGGCACCCGCGAATTTCATACGTTCCTGGTGGGTGAGTCGGGGCCTGGTACGTTTCCAGTGCGCCGTGCCGATTTATTATTTCGCATCTGTTCGCCTGCGGTACTCAGCAACGCCATCTGCCGCGCCTTATGGTGGCCTGTGGCTTATTATATGCCTTTCCCCACCCGATCCTATCGCCTGCCGATCGCTGGTTGCGTCTGCACCGCCACTCTCCACCGGACCACTGCTTTCTCCACTGAAGCCTCCCATCCATCGTCTATGGCCGTACCTCGTGAATCCGGTCGCCCCTTGTGTAAACTTGTCCCCTCGATGTCTACCCATGGCCAGTGCGGAAAACCTTCAAAGCAGAGAAAAAGCCCAGATGAAAATCTGGGCTTTTTCTTGTGATACAACATAGGTACAACAATCAGGGCTTTGTCTCCGGTCGATATTTCGGGTGGACAATCCGGTATCTTTTCCGGTATGAACACCGAATCCATCCAGATCACGCCGGAAGTGCTGGCCCTGATTGCCGAGATCGACGAGTTCAAAGGTGCGATGATGCAGAATTAGGCGGATTATCTCGATACGGCTGCGGCAACCGGGAAAGGCGGTATTGCTGCCGCGTCTAGCGATAGATCTTGCTGACCTCTGCCACCGGGACGGGATGTCTCCGACTGATGGTTGACTGATTGATTGGCCTGCTACTCAAGCCCACCGCAACTGCACTCGGAATCCGTATCGACGATCTCGATGTCATAACAGCCATTGATCTGGCGCAGGACGACGTGAGCACAGCATCCCCCACGGAGCGGGACGCGGACACGTTGATTCAGAATCAGGCGGTGCGGCACGCCGCACACATCATTCACAGTGAATGCGGTGCTATCATTGCACAGGAAACGGAATGCTGAGTCCTGGCCCGCCGGGATATCCACGCATCGGGAGTTGCTGTTCGACAGCCAGATGCAGATGACAGCATGGCACTGGAGCGTCCTGTTGTGGATTCTGACGCAGCAGGTATCGGCCTGCGCCGAGGTGGTCGAGCCGAATGAGAACGCCACCGCGGCGAACAGGATGGACGCGAGTAAAATGATTCTGCGGTTCATGATTACTCCATGATTGATGAAAGGAATGGCTAATGAGGGGGTATGGGGAAGAGGAATGGCGAAGGAGGAAATGGACATGATGAGCATGGTGATGTCCATCCATTGTCGTTTGGTAGCGACCGATCTCCCAGCCCGCTTTCAGCCATGACGGGCGCATCTTCTTTGCTTTCTCAAGCACATATTCATCCCGCCCGTCCCGGAACCACTTAAGATAGACTGACGGACTGTCTATCCTGGAGATGTCTTTCGCGAGGTCCGGCAAATGCTCGGTGATGACATGCCCTTCATTAAATCCCTTCGTGTAAAGGTCGCTCATGGTTGGAATGGATTATGAGTGTTTTTGAAGATCGCCTTCCACCAAGGCCCGGTGAAAGAAGAAAAGCGCCAAAGCAAGGGGAGCGCTCGTATGTGCCCGCCTCATGCTGCCCCCAAAAGGGGAGAAAGGCTGGCGCTCGGCATCCGGCTCCTAATTTCTGTCCGGTTTTTGTGTCTGGATAGGCTTCTCATCGCACGTCAGCCATGACACGCCCCGCTTTTTTGTCTGTTCGAGAAGAAATTGCCTGCGTCCATCCCGAAACCCTTTTAGCCGGGGAGAGACGTCTTCAAAGTTCGAGATCGCCTGCGCAAGCGCCGGTCGGCGCTTTGCGAGCACATAGCCTTCATTGAAGCCATTGATGTAAAGCTCACTCATGGTCGGAAGGGATCGCGTGCGTGTTTCTGGAGGTAGTCTTCAATCGACGTTCGATCGTAAAGGATAATCTTCTTCTGCGGTTGTGAAAACCGGATGCGCCCCTCATCCCGGAGCTTCTGAAGCGTGCTCCTCGACTTGATGTTCAGAAGCCGCATCGCCTCTTCATCGCCCACTCACTTATCTGCTTTGACGCTGAACTGGTCTTGCAGGCCTTTGACGACCTGTTCGACTTGTTGGTGCTGCCTGCTTAGGTGATCCGTAAATGTATTGGTAATCTCTATCTGCTGAAAGGTGAATAAAACCCCAAGAATTGTTCCAATAATAACTGTTGCTAGCGCATCCACTAAGTGGGAAATGTCAATATTCCCAATCGGTGTAACCCGCTCCGCACCCAAGAGCAGCATTGCAATAATTCCTCCAGCTATAAGACCTATTGCACATCCTGGTACGGCATAGCGTAAAATAGAAGCTTTTGTCTTCGATCATTCTTTACTCATAAATAGTTGCGAGTAATCAAGGGATATGATTTAAAACTATTGGGGAGGGGGTGGACTATGGCTATTGATCTAACAGATGTCGAGCAGGTCTTTACATTGCTAACAAACAGGCTACATGGCATGGTGCGAATGGAGATCTACCGCATTCTCCATCGGGTTTTTATATTCTGTAGAGTAGACAAGAGGCATTGCGGCTTGCAATATTGACATGTGGGGTGTTTAGCAATTCTACAACCGCTAAATCTGTGCCTGATGTGCCTATCCTTGCATCAGTGAAGCGCTTTTACTCCCTACAACAGGAAGGAGCAGCCCCTACCCCCCCAGCACGGCATCAAATGCCTCATCCGCATCCTTGTGAATGAAAGCTGATTGGTAGCCAATGGTCGTCTTGATGTCGCTATGGCGGTACAACTTCTGTAGTTGCTGGATGGGGATCTTGTCAGCGGCTATCGTTGCGAATGTATGCCTCGCGATATGCATGGATATCTTTCCCTCGATCTGTGCCGCAGGCGCGCCATGTCTGGCGAGCAGATCGTTGCAGATCCCTATGAAGCAATACGCTTCTTCAAGGCGAACTCACCGTCCAGATGCGGAAAGTCCTTCAGATAGGGGAAGACAAAGTCGCCCGGATGCCTCTTGCCAGGTTCGTAGCGTTCCAGCACCCTTTGAGCCTTCTCAGGCACTTTCAGCGAGACACTTTTTTTGTTCTTGCCCATGACATAGTGCAGGCGTCCATCGCGCAGGTCCGACCATCGCAGTTGCACAACGTCGGCGGCCCGCATGCCGGCAAAGTAGAAGGAGACGAGCCACATATCACGCACTACGCCATATGCGGGTTTGAGAAGTTTCACCACTTCTAGCTTTTGAACATCCTCTTGCCTCAGGCCCACCTTCTTCGAGTCCGGGATCTTGATCTGGACCTTGTCTTTCCCGAAAGGGGAGTATTTCTTGTCCAGCACGCCTTCCCTGATCGCCTGGGTAAAGACGCAGTGAATTGCCACCGGGTAGTTTGCAATGGTCCGGTCGTTCACCCGTCTCTGCGCTTTCAGATAGCTTTTGGACTGTTCCAGCAAACCGACATCAATCTGCTGAAACGGCACGTCTGGCCCACTCATCATGCCCGGACGGGGATGTTGAATGCGCTTGCTCGCCCTTTCCGGCAGTTCATCCCAGATCGCCTCCGTGCCGAACAGGAACTCCTTGAAAACCCTCAAGTACGAAGTCGTCATAAGCCAGCGGTTGTAATTCCCTGACGCTTCCAGACGTTGCGCGAACTGATCGGCCCGTGCGAAGAACATCATATCCACAGCCGGTTTGATCTTGCGTTTGATCCCGATCGAGGAGGTTTCTTTCTGCTGGGCTTCCAACTCAAGCGTCGTATCGGTCGCCTCGGCCAGCTTCTTCACAAGGAAGCTGTTCTGCCTCACGGAGTTAGGATGGGTTCTGCGGACCCTTTGGGCCGCCTTGTCCCAGTCCTTCTCCTGCACGCTATAGCCAAGGCGCATGAAGGTGGTTCGTCTGTCTTTGGTGACCCGGAGTGCCAATGGGAAAGCCCCGTTCTTGTTCTTCTTCTTCCAGAGAACGATCTTTATGGTCGCCATGGCTCAAGAGGGTATATGGAGCATTGCGGCACCGGTACAACATGGGTACAACAAAGGCCGGTTTTACCTGCGATCTGATGGGCGAACCTGTGTACGCAACCGCGTAAAGATGCTAGATAGGGCCATATTGATACACGGAAGATCATATCTGCGTAAACTTGTACCCTTCAAAGCATAACCATTAGCCGGTTGTCCAGCCCACGTAAAACTAACGTATCGGTCCCCCCTCCCGAGAATGGAGGGTATGGCCGAATGTCCTTATTTCGAAGCAAGACCGTATGATGAACCTTTCTATCCGCTGGTGTGCGGTTCTGGGAGTCGCGTTTCTGGCGGTTGCCGGGAGCAATGCCGACCTGGCCGCCCAGCCCAGAGGCAAGGGTGAGGCGAGCCGAACAATCAGCGACAAGTCCGTTCCCCGCTCTGCGAATGCCGTCGTTCTGGAAGTTGGCCGTGAGAAGATCACCCTTCAGCAGATCGCCGATGCATATAAGAAGAATGCCAACCGTGGAGGAAAGTCGTTCTACGACCTCAGTGCGGATTCGGCTCTGGAGTTTGTGAACCTCTACGCCAGCTACCGGCTGAAGGTGCAGGCTGCGCTCGAAGCAGGCATCGATAAGCGTCCAGAGGTGGTGGAGGATCTGCGCGCCAACAGGTTGCAGCTTGCCGTGCCCCCGGCGCCGAATATCGGTTATCTGCTGGAACGCAAGGTGGTCGATCCGGCGGTGGAACGGATTTTCAAACGCCGCGACGACGAGCTTCTGCTTGCAATGATCTACATTTCGATGCGACAGGAGGACCCTGCCGACACCGCTCGTGCCTATCAGAAGACCCTTACGTTGCTGCAACAGGTGCAGCGCGGGGCCGATTTCGGCGATCTCGCGGCTGCCATGAGCGATGATCCGTCCACAAAGGACCAGAAGGGGCGCCTTCCTTCCTATATCACTGCCGGCATGATCCTTCCGGCGATCGAGGAAGCGGCCTACGAAACGCGCAAGGGGGAAGTCTATCCGGGCCTTGTCCGTGTTCCTGGAGGATATGTGATCCTACAAGTGCTGGATCGCTCCCCTCGCTACAAGGTCCGGGCTGCGCATATCCTGATAGAGAAGGGCAATGCCAGCACGATGGGAAAAGATGGAGGAGGGGATGAAGCGCACAGGAAAGCCGAGGCGGTTCTGCAGCGGATACGTAATGGCGAGGACTTCGCCGCCGTTGCAAGGGAGGTTTCCGACGATCGTGTAAGCGCCGAGAACGGCGGTGATTTCCTGAGCTGGTATACACGCTCGCTTGGCTTCGAGGCGAAAAATGCCAAGCTGGACCCGCAGGTGGAGAGCGCGCTCTTTGCGCTGAAGGATGGCGAGGTCTCCGATATCGTCTTTACCCCAAATTTCGGGTACCATATCCTAAAGCGCCTGGAAAGCCGTGCACCTACCTTTGATGAGGAGAAGGAGACGATCCGGCAGTTCTACAAGCAGCGCCTTGTCTCCAGCGATCGCGACAGCTACCTTCGGAGCGTGGTGGAACGACGTGGCCTTGCCATCAACGAAACAGTGCTGGAGCAGCTTCTCTCGGCCGTCAATCAGAGGGCGACCACGGCCGATACGGCCTGGGCCGCCGGCATAGGGGCGGGTCTGCGGCGTGAGCGGCTGTTCACCTATAATGGAAGCAATACCAGCGTTGGCGCCTGGATTGATTCCATCGGCGTTCGTCCCGATCTGCGTGCCACACCGTTGAGCCGCGACGGGGTTCACAACTCCATCTATATGCTCTTCGAGCATGCTGCGTTGGTGGATGAGGCGGAGCACCTGGAGAAGGATTATCCCGAGTTCGCCGAGCTTATGCGTGAGTTCCGCGATGGCATCCTGATCTTCAACCTTGAAGATGAGATGATCTGGAAGAAGCTGAACGAGGGATACGACGAAACACAGGGACGGGCGTACTTCGAGAAAAACCGCTCGAAATACACCACCCAGGCTCAGCTTTCGCTTACCGAGGTCTTCATGTTCAAGGAGGAGGAGGCCAACGATATCTATCAGCAGGCGCTGAACGGGACCATCCCGTTCGATACTCTGGCAGCGCAACGCACGCAGCGCCAGGGATATCGCGAGCGCGCCGGGCACTGGCCGCTTGCATCGGCCCGTAATGCCGATATCGTCAAGCAGGTAAGCGATCGTCTCCCGAACCCGAGTACAGGGGCGATCCTGAAGCCGTTTGCCTACCAGGGGGGATGGAGCGTTATCCGTGTTGATAGCGTGGAGAAATCGCGGCCGATGACCTACGACGAGGCCAGAGTTGAGGTGCAGGGCGATTATGTTGACTATCGCCAGAAGGAGCTTGCCAAGGAATGGCTCAGTACGCTTCGCCTGAAATACAAGGTGAAGGTCGATGAGCGTGCGCTGAAGAGCGCGCTTGCCTCAAGGTAATTCTCAGCGGATATGCTGCCGGGAAGGGGCGCCTGACACGGCGCTCCTTTCTTGTTTTCGGGAGGGCACGAAAACCCTGCCTGATACGTTTTTATCCCGTGCACGTCAAGATGATACCTATATTAATGCTCCATCGTGAGCCTGGTGAGCGCACTTTTCCACAGTATATGTTCATGTATCGTACAACCCGCTTCTATGCTTTCGGCCTGCTTGCGGCAGGCCTTTTCTGTTCAGGCGTCGGCCTGCATGCCCAGCCGATTGATGGTGGTACCACCGGCACACAGCGCGATCTTCTCGACGGTGTGGCCGCTGTGGTGGGCAATGAAGTGGTGTTGGTAAGCGACGTGATGCAGCAGGTGGCGCTTTATGCACGCGAGAAGAAGACCGATGCCCGCGATCCTGCTCTTCAACGCGAGGTGCTCGATGCCATCATCGACGAGAAGCTGGTGCTTACCCGTGCGCGCGAGGATAGCATCAATGTCACCGAGGATGAGATAACCCGTGCGGTGGACTTCCAGGTCCAGCGTATCCTCTCGCAGTTCAATGGTTCGGAGGAACGGGTGGAAAAGGCTTATGGGATGTCGATGGACAAGATCCGGCGCGAGTCGCGCGAGATCATCCGTCAGCAATTCCTTACCGAACGGGTGCGCCAGATCCGGTTTGCCGCGCTGAAGCCGACCGATAACGATGTGCAGGAGTTCTACAGGATCTATCGGGATTCCCTGCCGCCGGTGCCCGATCAGGTGGAGTTGCAGAGCATCGTGCTGCTTGTCAAGCCGACCGCCGAGGCAAAGGAACGGACGATCGCGCTGGCCCGTTCTATCATCGACTCGATCAGGGCTGGAGAGGATTTTGCGAGCTTTGCCCAGCGTTATTCCTCCGATCCCGGCTCGGCTGCCAATGGTGGCGAGCTTGGTTTTGTGGAGAAGGGGAAGTTTGTGGCCGAGTTCGAGAACGCTGCCCGGCGCCTTGGCATCAACGAGATATCCGATCCGGTGGAGTCCACCTATGGTATCCATATCATCCAGGTGCTCGACCGTCGGGGCGATGCCACCCGCTCGCGCCATATTCTGCTGCGTCTGGCGCAGTCGCAGACAGAGCAGGACTCGATGATCGCGCAATTGAAATCGCTTCGCGCCCGTGCCCTGGCCGGTGAGGATTTTGCGGAGCTTGCCCGGCAGTTCAGCCAGGATGAGGAGAGCAAGGGGCTGGGAGGATCGCTTGGAAAGATCCCGGTGGACCAGCTTCCGCCGGAATCCAAGTCGATGATTGCGGCCCTGAAGGATGGCGATATAAGCGAGCCTGCCCCGGTTATCCTTTCGCCTACCGAATCGGGCTATCAGATCGTTCGCCTTGCACAGCGTATCCCCGCGCATCCGATCGATCCTCAGGCCGACCGCGCACAACTGGAGCGTCTTGCCACGCTCTATAAGCAGACGAATGAGTATCGCAAGTGGATAGCGGAGCTTCGCAACGAGATCTACTGGGAGATCAAGACCAATTTCTAACGATCGGGCAATCTTCGGATTGGTATCGGTATGATCAGTGGTTTGAAAGATGCTGGTGCAGCTCGTGCGGCCCAGGTGATGCCGGTGATGGTAGATTACGACTATTATCGCAGCTCCAATGGCCTGGATGTGATCTTTCATGAAGATCACAAGGCGCCGATCGTGCATGTGATGGTCTGGTATCATGTCGGCTCGAAGGATGAATCCTTCGAGCGCACCGGCTTTGCTCACCTGTTCGAGCATATGATGTTCCAAGGCTCGGAGAACGTGGGCAAGGCGGAACATTTTACCTATGTGCAGGGGGTTGGCGGGATGCTCAATGCCACTACTGGGCAGGACCGCACCAACTACTTCCAGACCGTGCCGCGCGAATATCTTGGCCTTGCGCTCTGGCTGGAGTCCGATAGGATGAGGTCGCTGAAGGTTACCGAGGAGAATTTTCAAAATCAGCTCTCGGTGGTGAAGGAGGAGCGGAAACAGCGCTACGACAACGCGCCCTACGGGCTTTGGTACATGACGCTTCTCGATATGCTGTTCGGTGGCAGCCACTACGGCTGGAGTCCGATCGGAGATATGAGCCATCTGGATGCCGCCCCGCTCGATGCGGTGCAGGCATTTCACCGCTCCTTCTATCTGCCGAACAACGCAACGCTGGTCGTCTGCGGCGATTTCGATCGGTCGGAGGCCAGGCAGTACGTCGAGGAATATTTCGGTGCAATCGCGGCCGGTCCCGATGTGCCCCGTTATCAGTTTGCCGGCTCATCGCTCACAGAGCAGGTGCGTCGTGTCATTGCCGATCGTGTGCCGCTTCCGGCGGTCTATATGGGCTTTCACGGGGTGCCGATCGGGCATCCCGACGCACGGGCGCTCAGCCTGCTGGGGCTGATACTGAACCGTGGACGATCGAGCCGCTTGCAAAGCTCGCTCGTCTATGGTTCGCAGGTGGCGCAGAATACCGGCGCGTTCAATATCGATATGGAGCGTGCCGGACTCTTCATTGTTCTGGCGACGGCGTCCGAGGATACGGCGATTGATGAGGTGGAGTCGGCGCTCTGGGACGAGCTTGCCAGAGTACGCCAGGAGGGGGTGAGCCAGCGCGAGCTTCAGGCGGCTCTCAACCATATCCGCGTTTCTTTCGTCACCTCGCTCTGCAAGTTGCAGGGGGTGGCCGATGCCCTTGCCTATCATCATGTCCTTCGTGGGAACGCTGCCTGCGTGAATAATCTTGTCGAGGAATTTTCCTCGGTGACAGCCGATGATGTACGGCGCGTTGCCGAGATGTATCTTCGCCCTGAGATCGCGGCCGTGCTTCACTATGTGCCTTCGAGATAAACCTGGAGAGGGCAGTTGCACCGGAAGGGCAGGTGCCGCCGATGCATCTTCTGTGTCGGCCCTCTCCTACTTCTACGATACAGATGTTGCCATGCGCCCGTTAGCGCTCGTGCTTTGTGTTATATCCTTTGTAATGATTCCCACCGAGTCCACAATACTTACCGCCCAGCCGATCGATCGCAACGGCCCTGGCCGTAACGACCAGTTCGCACAGTTTGCGCTTGCCAATGGCCTTCGGGTTATCCTTCATGAGGATCACTCGACGCCGATGGTGACGATCAATGTGCTCTACCATGTTGGCTCCAAGAACGAGCAGCATGGCCGTACCGGTTTTGCACACCTGTTCGAGCATCTTATGTTCGATGGCTCCAAGAACGTGGAGCGTGGTGGCTACGATCGGTACTGTACATCGGTAGGGGGGGATAACAATGCCTTTACTACCAGTGATATCACCGACTATTTCATATCGCTTCCGAGCGACCAGCTTCCGCTTGGCCTGTGGCTGGAATCCGATCGGATGGCGGAGTTCGCCATTCAGGAGATTTCGCTTGTCACACAGAAAAGCGTGGTAAGCGAGGAGAAGCGCCAGAACACCGATGATGTTCCGTATGGCGATGCCATGATCCTGATGCGGGAGATCTCCTATGCCCCGGATCATCCGTATAGTTGGGAGACCATCGGGTCGATGGAGGATATCCACGCTGCCAGGATGGAGGATGTGCGCTCGTTCTATCAGCGCTTCTATATCCCGTCGAATGCAACGCTGGTGATCGCCGGGGACTTCGATTCGTTCGAGGCGCGGACGCTCGTCGAGGGGTATTTCGGCACCATCCCGGCAGGGGCCGCCATCGAGCGTCCTGCCGTGGATCGCTCCCAGCTCCGATATGGGGCACGTCATGCGGTGGTGGGCGGTATCTTTCCGTTCAATGCCGTCTTCCTCGGCTATCATATCCCCTCCATCCACGAGGGCGATATCCATGCCCTCGATCTGCTTACCTCGATCCTGACCGATGGGGAAAGCTCGCGTCTATATCAGGCGCTGGAGTACACGCAGCAGATCGCTTCCGAGGCGGAATCCTTTATCGATGAGGGCGAGCTTGGATCAATGTTCTATGTCTACGCCCTGGCGCAGAACAGCCGGGTAAGCCCACAGCAGCTTGAGCAGTCGCTTCGTGCCGAGATCGCCAGGGTTGCCGATGAGGGGGTGAGCGAGCGTGAGCTTGAGAAGGTGAAAAATCGGAAGATGACCCGGATCGTGCATGGTCTTCAGGCGATTTCCAGCCGTGCCGAGCGTCTGGCATATTATGCTGCCATGTTCGGCAAGCCGGATCTTGCCTTTCGTGAGGCCGATCTGTATGCTTCGGTGACTCCGGCCGATATACAGCGCGCCGCCCGGAATTATCTGGTCGGCTCCGCGCCAAATGTGATAGAATACACGCTCTCCAAGGGAAGAAAAAAACGGAAGTGATCCTTCCGTTGGCTCCCGGATCGTATGGGAAAGGCATCCCCGTACAATGCCTGCCCCTTTGCCGACCGATCGGCAGGCAGCCGACCGATGGCACCTTGCCCGTTGCTCTTCCGGCACGGTCCTCCACATCATTGTGGTCTATGTCCTGCATGGGGCATTGGTTATGAACAGAACATCTTTCTACTCGTTCCTGCTGTTGCTCATGGCGGTACTACACAACTCAACACTCTCGCAGGTCGATCGCACTCGCCCGCCGCAGCCCGGCAAGCCGAGCCAGATCACATTCCCATCGTTCAGCGTCTATCGGCTGAACAATGGCGTTCCGGTCTATATCGTGGAGAACCACGCACAGCCCTATGTATCGCTACAGCTTGTGGTGCGTAGCGGGGCAAGCAGCGACGGCGCTCTGCCGGGGCTTGCGGAGTTTACCAGCAGCCTGCTTCTGAGCGGTGCTGGCAAGCACAATGCCCAGCAGCTTGCCGAGGAGATCGATTTTCTCGGCGCTTCGCTCGATGCCAGCGCCGGCCGGGATGAGACAACGGTGGCGCTCGGCGTTTTAAGCACCTTTCTGCCGGAATCGCTTGAGCTTATGGCCGATGTCGTTCTCCGGCCGCGGTTCGATGCCTCGGAGGTGCAGCGGGAGCGGAAACAGGGGATCGCGGCGCTCAAGCAGAATCGCTCCGATCCTGCCTATCTGGCGGCTGTACAGTTCCGTCGCGAGATCTATGGCACAGGACCATATGGCAGCGAGATCGACGGTACGGAGGAATCGCTGAAGCGTATCGGCCGCGAGGAGTGCAAGAGGTTTCATGCGCGGCATTATACGGCCGGCAATTCGCTCTTCGTGGTTGCCGGTGATGTGCATGCCGAAGCGTTTGTCGCCATGCTCGAACGCCACTTCGGCACGTGGACCGGCGATGCGCCGGATCGTCCGGTTGCTGCTGCGGTCGCTGATCCGGTCGCTGCCGCCCGTATCGTGATCGTCGATCGCCCCGGTTCGGTACAGTCGGCAATTCGTGTGGGAGGGCTTGGCCTTGCACGGCGCGACCCCAACTATGTGCCGCTTGCTACGATCAATACATTGTTCGGTGGCTATTTCAACAGCCGGATCAATAACAACCTGCGGGAGCGTAACGGCTATACCTACGGCGCGCGCAGCGGGGTGGAGGCGCTTATGATGCCGGGGACGTTCTCCGTTGTGGCGTCGGTCGGTACCAACGTTACCGATTCGGCGCTGGCCGAGATATTCAACGAGCTACGCTCGGTTACCACCGATCCGGTGACCGATGAAGAGTTGGAGATGGTGAAGAACTACATCATAGGCTCGCAGTCGTTGCAGATCGAGACGCCAGGGCAGGTGGCAAGCTTTGTGCGGATGATCGCGCTTTATGGCCTGGATAGCGATTATTATAAGCGGTTCCCTGGGGAAGTACGGAAGCTTACACGCCAGGAGCTGCTTGGCGTGGCGCAACGTTATATGCGGCCGGAGTCGATGGTGGCGGTGATCGCCGGTGATGCCGCAAGCATCCGCGAGAAGCTTGCGGCGATTGCGCCGGTGACAGTGGTTGACGAAAAGGGGGAGCCGGTCAGGGTGGCCGCTGGCCGCTGACGCCAATAATTCTCTCAGGCCCCGTGTTGTGAGCCAACCGTACAATCCTTTATCGCGGGATGCAGACTGGAAGTCCTCTCCGGTGCTTGTTGGCGTGGTTGCGGCGATCGCAGTCACGTTCTTGTTCCAGAGCGGCTCCAGCCTTCTGCTCTATCCGTTTCGGGAGAATGTCGGCGATCTGATCGTCCGGTTGCTGCTGGTTGCTGCCTATCTGCTTCTGATGGTCTGGCCGACGGTGCTGCTGGGACGGCGGCAGGGGACACCGGTACGGGAGGCTCTCCGGGCGCGCCCGGCATCGTTTGAGATTGGCTTTGCCGTTGTTATAGGAACCCTTGCTCTTTCGCAGGTGCTTCAGTCGTATCTCCTGGCGCAGGAGCTTCTGCTTGTGCCATCCGGTTTTGCCGATGTCTATCGTTCGCTGCTGCGCGAGTCGGAGCAGTTTTATATCCGCCTTCTGGTCTGGAACGATGCCGAGGGATTTCTCCTCTCCCTGCTTGCCGGGGCGCTGCTTCCGGCGGCGGCAGAGGAGTTGCTGTTCCGGGGGCTTGTGCAGGGGAGCTTCGAGCGATCGTTGCGTCCGGCGCCCGCCATCGTTCTTGCCGCCTTTCTCTTTGCCGCGATTCATCTCCGCCCCATCACGTTGGTGCCGCTCCTGTTTCTGGGCGTGTTTCTGGGTTTCTCCGTCTGGAGAAGCCGGAGCGTCTATCCGGCCATGCTGGGGCATTTCATCTTCAATGGCCTTGCCATCCTTGGGCTATATGGGCCTGGATTGCAGGAGGCCGGGCGTGCAGCCCGCGTCCATGGGGTGGCCGATCTCCTTGCCACGCTTCCTGCTACCTCCATTGCCATCGTGCTGCTTGCGCTGGCAGTCTGGAGGATCAACAGGCTGGGGCGTCGTCCGTCCGGCGTGCCTTCGGTTGCCATGACGCCACCGCAGCCGTGAGCGCTCTATTCCGTAGATTATTCATGTTCTGAAATTCGGACAAGGTGGCCTCCCTTCTGCCGAGAGGGGAGGCAGCACGCCCGATTGCGTCGCGATCGGGCGTCGTGCCGGTCCATCGCGGGCCTTACGCCCATTTCCGCGACCCCCCGGAGGGCCTGAACCAGTGCCGATGTGTGCATCCCGGGGGCCATCTCTACATCCCTGTATCGTCCCATGAGCATCCTACCAGAATCGCTTCCCATCGTCACTCTCAAGCCACGCGAGGATCGTCGTCTTCGGCATGGCCACCTGTGGGTTTTCAGCAACGAGATAGCCCGTGTGGAAGGGGAGGCCGTTCCCGGTGCGTTTGTGCGGGTGGTGGCCGCTCATGGCCTGCCGCTCGGTGCAGGGATCTTCAACCCTCATTCGCTGATCGCCGTTCGCCTTACAGGGGGCGATGCCGATCTTCTCGATAGCACCTGGTTCCGTGGAAAGATCGGGCGCGCCCTACGGCTGCGGCGTACTCTGTTTCCCGGCGAGCGAACCTATCGTCTGATCCATTCGGAGTCCGATGGCATTCCCGGCGTGATCGTCGATCGGTTCGATGCGGTTGCCGTGGTGCAGATCGCCTCGATCGGCATGGAGGCGCGACGGGAATTGCTCTATGATGGCTTGATGGAGATCGAGGGAGTGAGCGGCATTGTGGAGCGGAACGATCATTCGCTTCGGGGACTGGAGGGGCTGCCGCAGCGCGTCGGCGTGGTGCGTGGCATAGCCGATCCGCAGGTCATCACCGATGGTTTCCTGCGCTATCAGGTCGATCCGCTGGGCGGCCAGAAGACCGGCTTCTATCTGGATCAGCGGGAGAATCGGGTCGCGATGCGCCGCTTTATGCCGGGTGCCCGTGTGCTCGATCTGTTCAGCAATTACGGTGGCTTTGCGCTTCATGCTAGGCATGCCGGTGCCGAGCATGTGACGGCGGTGGATAGCTCTGCTCTGGCCATCGCGGAGATCGAGACAAATCGGGCGTTGAACGCTCTCGGCCCCATTGATGCCCGCCAGGCCGATGTCTTCACCGAGTTGCAGGAAGCAAAGGTTCGTGGCGACCGTTACGATGTGGTGATCGCCGACCCGCCCCCGTTCGCTCGTTCCAGGAAAAACGTGTCGGCGGCCCGGAAGAAATATGTGGAGCTGTTCAGCCTTTCGCTGGGGTTGCTCAATCCCGATGGCACGGCCTTTCTCGCAACCTGCTCGCATCATATCACACGCGATACGTTCCTGGAGATCGTGCGCGAATCCCTCTTCCGCTCGCGCCGCTCCGGCATCATCCTGGAGGAACGGGGAGCCTGTGCCGACCATCCTGTCCATCCCACCATGCCGGAGACCGCCTATCTGCATGGGGTGATCGTGCGTTTGCATTGATGGTGCATCGGCGGAGCGCGGAACCTGTGACTTTGTGACGGGCACTTCGATCGTTCCCATAGGATATGGCAGCATGGGCATACGGCGCTCGTCTCCGGGATGTGCCGCGCAGCCTTCTGTGCCACACGGGCCGTGAACAAATCGTATCGAACGGCTGTGATCATAGTGCCGCCGCTCTAACCGGGTATCTACTATCTTCGCAGCGCATAGATTTGGAATTCAGACATTCTCGACACTTGAATCATGCTCGATATTAAATTTATTCGTGATAATCTCGATCTCGTCAAAGAGAACATCGCCTTCCGAGGCGTTAAAAATGCCGACCCCGAGCTGGTGGTCGATCTGTACCAGCGTCGTATAGGGGTGCTTCAGAGTCTGGAGGCTCTGCGTGCCGAGCGGAACGAGACCGCCCAGAAGATGAAGGGGAAACTGGAGCAGCAGGAGCGCCAGAAGCTGATCGACCGTGGCCGGGCTTTGAAGGAGGAGATTGCAGGGCTGGAGACCGAGGTGGACCGGCTGGCGGTGGAGCTGGACCAGGCTGCGCGCACCATCCCGAATCTCACCCATCCGGCTGTGCCAAGGGGAGGAGAGGACGAGGGAACGGTGATACAGGTGGTCGGCGAGCCGCGTGAATTCGGGTTTGAGCCGAAGGACCATCTTGCCCTTGGCTCCGCGCTTCGTCTGATTGATTTCGAGAGCGCTACCACCGTGAGCGGCGCCAAGTTCTACTACCTTCTGAATGAAGGGGCGATGCTGGAGCTTGCGCTCATCAACTACGCCATGGCGAAGCTGGTCGCACGGGGGTATACTCCATATACCACGCCCGATCTGGCACGTGCGGCCGTGCTGGAAGCCATCGGGTTCAATCCGCGTGGCGAGGAGACGCAGGTCTATACCATTGCCGGAAGCGATCTCTGTCTGGTAGGAACGGCCGAGATCACTCTTGGCGGTCTTTTGCAGGATCGTATTCTTCGCAAGGAGGATCTGCCCATCTGTCTGGTTGGGTTCAGCCATTGTTTCCGTACCGAGGCCGGAGCGCATGGAGCGTTTGCCAAGGGATTATATCGTGTGCATCAGTTCAGCAAGGTGGAGATGTTCGCGTTCAGCCATCCAGACCAGAGCGAGGCGCTGCATGCGGAGATGCGTGACATCGAAATCGAGCTGTTCACCGAGCTTGGCCTGCCGTTCCGTGTGGTTGATATCGCCGCGGGAGATCTCGGCGCGCCCGCCTATCGGAAGTTCGATCTGGAGGCCTGGATGCCATCGCGCGGTGGTTACGGCGAAGTGACAAGCACAAGCAACTGCACCGATTACCAGAGCCGACGCCTTGGCATCCGTTATCGTGATGAGGAGAATGCCATACGCTTTGTGCATACGCTGAATGGTACCGCCGTGGCCGTTCCCCGCGCAATTGTCGCCATCCTTGAACATTATCAGCAGGAGGATGGAAGCGTTGTGATACCGGAAGTGCTGCGCCCCTTTATGGGGGGGATGGAGGTGATCCGTGCCGAGAAGCCGTGGGAAAAGAAAAAAGCATAGATGAAAAAATAGAAAAAACGAGAAAAGGGCGGCCACAGGCCGCCCTTTTCTCGTTTCAGGTGCCGGTGCCGAAAGGATGGCGTAAATGGCTTGACATCGAGATTTTCCGTAGATACGTTCACCACTCGGCATACAGGAACGCAATCCTCCATTGTACGCGAGAATTTGCCCCGTTTTATGTGCTGCGTTCTGGTCGTATCAGCTCCGGTCTGAATCAGGGCGACCACTCATTGCATGGCAGGACCGTGGCATGGCGTTCTGCTGATAGAGCCGCTTTATCCGTCGTTTTTATATTCATCGTCGCGTGGTATCGCGCCTACGCTGCCCGGTATATCTGCCAGAGCAGCCTCGTGACGGAATATCGCCCACTGGTATTGATAACTGGTACAACCGAGAACAGTGCAACCGTGGTGGTCTGTGCTGCTGGCGCGCTTTTTTTATTTATTTCCTGGATCGGATAACAAAGGATATGTCTGAAAAATACAATGTCCGCAGAGCATGCACAAAAAGCCATCGAGCCGATGGTAGCCGCATATACACGGGTGATGTTCCAAGCCATCGGAAATGGGATTATCACTATTCAACAGGCTTCGCCGGAGCACAGCCTTGACATGCATCTGTGGGGCGATTCCACCGAAGCGATGTCGGAAATCCGCATTGCCTCTGTTGCTGCCGATCGTTTCGGAAACCGTTGTTAGGTGCGCTCGGGAGCATGGGTGGCGCAGTGGCTGCCATACATCTCTCGGCGCCTATAGAACCAATGCGATGACGGCGAGCCGGGCATGTGAGATCTATGAGCGATCGTCGGCGATGGGGAGCCGTTGATGGGGGCTGGCATCCCGCAGGATGGGGCCATGCCTTTCATCATGGGGCTGTGCGGGGGGAGAATTCCAGTGTCTCGGTGGTGAATCTACCGCCGGGCAAGAAGGAGGGTAGAACGATGGATCATTACATCACGAGCGAAAAACGCCGCAGCCGACAGGCAGAGCCGGGCATAGGCGCAACGATCGACGCGGCAGGCGAAAGGATGAAGCCGCGCTCCCATGAATCGCATATGTCATGGATGATTCTGAACACGCTCTGTTATTGTGTGTTCGTGGTGGTCTCCTTGTATCTGCCTGAGCATTTGCGCGAGCGATGGCGGCATCTCCTCGTAGGCGACGATTGAGTTGGTGAAGGAACTGCATAGAGGGATCAACGCTGGCTCTCTGGCATGGCTTGGAACATATCCTTGTGCATGACTGGCACCGAGTCGTACAGATCCAGGTGTGCTGCATGCTCCACGTCCTTGCGCCAGCCCCGGTCTACAAGTTCCCGGCCGCTGCCGCATGCCAGCAGCAGTTCCGGCAGCCGTGAACGTGCGGCATGGAATGCCCCTTCGCAGATATCCGCCTCCGGCGATTTGTCTGCTGCGATATGTGCGATGATCGCGCCCGCGCCCAGATAATCCTCCACGGCCATGCGTAGTGCCCCGTCCTCTCCCGGAGCATCCCATCGCTCTCCGGCTGCCACAACCGTTACCTGCCGGTTGTGCTGGCGCAGCAGTGCGGTGATCGCTCTTCCCACGGCGCGGGCATTGACCAGGGCACCGGCACAGAGGTAGGGAATATCGCGTGCATAGCGGCTGCATGTTGCGCCGTTCGGCGAGCCGAGCACGACGATCGTTCCCGGTTGCATGCCGATGAAGGTGACCGGGGAAAGCGAAAATCGGCCCTGCGCCGGACAATGGTTGCGGTGAACCGCAGCCTCGCCCCCTATCCGGGCCGCTACCTCGGCGGGCGTCTCGTTGCGGGCACAGGGGTAGATGCTGCCACCGTGGTGGATTGCGGTTGCAACCGCCGTAGAGAACGAAAGCGTATCGACCACGACAAGCATATCGCCTCTGGCTGCCGCACGGCGTGCGCCATCGCGCCCCCACTCAAGTCGGCAGCGATAGGGCGTCTGAGCATACCACGATTGTTCGGTGTTCACGATGATCCTCCTGGGGGCATGGTGTGGGGGATCGTTCATTTCTCTCCCCATGCTGTTTTTTCCGCTGCGCGGTCCAATGTCGGCATACGAGCGATGCGGAGTGCAAGGGGCTATGCGAGCATATCCGCCGTTGCACCCCGTATCGGATCAGAGAGCGTATCGCGGAATCCGCGTTATCGTATCTTGGCGCGCTCGAAGGCCCGGCCTGCCCATTTACGTAATTCCACCAGTACCACCAGCAGCAGGCTTACTCCAATGCAGAGCAGCCAGGTCTCCAGCGGCAGCGAGGTGGTCCTGAGCAGCTCATGCATCAACGGAAGTTCCACTGCTGCCACCTGAAACATGAGGGCCAGGATCGTTACTACCAGCAGCGGTTTGTTGCTGGCAAGGCCTATGGAGAAGAGCGAGTGGTGCAATGCGCGCGAGTTGTGCACGTTCCAGATCTGGAAGAGCGCAAGCGTCGTAAATGCAGCCGTGCGCGCCGTTGTTTCAATCTCCACCGGAAGGTCCTTCGAGAAGAGATGAACACCATAGTGTTCCAGCACTCTCTCGAAGACGAAGAGTGTGCCGAACATCATGATAAGTCCGGCGCCGATGATCCGTTCCCCCATCTCCCAGTTCAGCAATCCTTCGGAGCGCCTGCGGGGAGGCTCCTTCATGATATCCCCATGTTCCTTCTCGTACGCCAGCGGTATGGTGCTTGTGCCATCGGTGACGAGGTTGATCCAGAGGAGCTGCACGGCGGTGAGCGGAAGCGGGAACCCAAAGATCACCGAGGCCGTAAGCGTAAGGACGCCGCCGGTGCAGGTGGTGAGCACATACAGCACCATGTGCTGTAGGTTGCGAAACATCACGCGGCCGTAGCGGATCGCCGAGACGATGGTTGCAAAGTTGTCATCCTGCACCACCATAGCCGCTGCCTCTTTGGCGACATCGGTGCCGCTTCCCATTGCGATGCCGATATCGGCCTGTTTCAGCGCGGGGGCATCGTTGACTCCGTCGCCGGTCATTGCTACCACATGTCCCTGCGCCTGCAACTGCCGTACGATACGGAGTTTATGCTCCGGTGCCACACGAGCATAGACATCGGCTGTGTTCACCCGCTCAAGCAGTTGCGCGTCGCTCATCTCCTCCAGCTCCGTGCCGGGAATGGTGAGGGGCTGGCGACCGTTGCTCAGATCGAGCTGGCGTGCTATCGAGGTGGCGGTGGCGGCGTGGTCGCCGGTAATCATCACCACTTTGATGCCCGCACGGTTGGCTGCCATCACCGCATCCTTTGCCTCGCTGCGCGGTGGGTCCTCGATGCCATGAAGCCCGGCGAAGATCGCGCCCCGCGGATTGCTGTAGTCCGGCTCGGCTCCCGGATCAATCGGCAGGAATGCCGTGGCTATCACGCGAAGGCCACGGCTCGAAAACTGTATCTGGCGCTCCTCGATCCATACCGGATCGATCGGGCGGATTCCTTCATATCGAAGCTCGGAATCGCACATGGCGAGCACACGCTCCACCGATCCCTTGATGAGATAATAGCGCTCCTCGCCTGCGGTGATTCGGACGGTCATGAACATGCGCTCCGATTCAAACGGCAGCATGATCTCGCTCTTCCAGCGTTTTGTTTCCGTTGTGGCGATGCCCGCCTTCTCTGCGGCCACGATCATCGCCCCTTCGGTTGGATCGCCCAGCAGTTCACGGCGTCCGTCCTCGTTGTTGTGGAATGAAGATTCGGTGCAGAGAAGGCCGGTGCGCAGCGTCCAGAGGAGCGGGGGATAGGTTGCATCCTTCAGTTGCTCTCCTGTGTCGTCGCGCAGCTCTCCGTTTGGATCGTATCCGCCGCCGGTAAGAGTATAGACCCGATCGTCGGTCGCGATCATCACGGTGGTCATCTGATTGCGCGTAAGCGTGCCGGTTTTATCCGAGCAGATAACCGTTGTGGAGCCGAGGGTCTCGACGGCGTTCAGCTTGCGGACGATGGCATTGCGTCTGGCCATCTGGTAGACGCCGATGGAGAGGGCAACGGTGACGGCGATCGGGAGCCCTTCGGGAATGGCCGAGACCGCAAGGCCGATTGCCGTAAGCAGCATAACGGTAGGATCGTAGCCACGCAGCAGGCCAAGAACGAAGATGAGGCCGATCACGACCGCGATGCCTGTTGCCATCACCGTGCCGAATCGTGCCAGACGTTCCTGCAATGGCGAGGTAACCTCCACTGCATCGGAGATGCCTTTGGAAATCTTGCCGATTTCAGAGCGCACCCCCACACCAACGGCGATCCCCCGCCCGCGTCCCTTGCGGACGGTGGTGCCGGAGAATGCCATCGTGATGCGGTCGCCAAGAGGTGTGTTCTCCGGCAGTATGGGGCCGGATTTTTTCTGCGAAGGAAGCGGTTCGCCGGTCAGCGTCGATTCATCGATGCCAAGCTCGTGTGTATCGATCAGCCTGAGATCGGCGGGCACGCGAACGCCGCTTTCAAGAAGCACGATATCGCCGGTGACGAGATCTTCGGTCAGGATCTGGTGCTGTTCGCCGGAGCGTAGAACCCGAGCGGTGGGTGCGGTCAGCTCCTTCACTGCCTTGAGGCGTTCCCCGGCCCGTTGTTCCTGCACGTAGCCGATGATGGCGTTGAAGAGGACCACAACGAAGATGGTGATCGCCTCGCTGATATCCGCCACAATGGAGGTAAGCACTGCCGCGCCGAACAGGATGAAAATGAGCGGGTTGTTGAACTGTTCCAGAAAGAGCCGCAGTTTCGATTGCGCTTTTGCCTCTGGAATGCTATTGCTGCCGAATTGTGCGCGCAGCTCCTGTACACGCGCATCATCCAGCCCGGTGTGCGGATCTACATGCAGCAGCTCTGCCAGCTCCTCTGACGATATGCTGTGGCCGCGTTGTAGAATACTGGTGTCGAAACTCCGACCTGTTGAGTCGGGGTCAACCTTGGTCTGCATAGTTGTTGATGACTTCGAGTGATATGCCGGGCCATACCGTAAGATCGGTGGTACGGTTCGGCGAAGTGCGGCTTGAGTGGAAAATTCCTGAAGAATGCTGCCGCTTCCGACGGTCGGGGTAGATCCGCCGGTTCTTCACGAGATCTCTGCCAGTGGAGAGAGTGATGATTGCAACTCGCTCTACTGATGTCGGCGACCGGAGCACAATTCCGTGGCATCGCCGTTCTAGGCGCAGATGGCCTGCCGATCCGGCCATCTGCGGCCTGGGCGATATGTTTCAGGTGTTCGTCCCGGCAAGCGGGCACAGGTGCCGAAACAGATCCTGTCTGTCCCCGGACCGGCGGGGGGCTACGCCCGTGTCCTGGAACTTGTTTCCAATGCGTGCACCGTTGCCTGCAACCGTTTCATGGGAACGGCCTATGATCCGGCGTTCATGCTGTCACGGTCATTTTTTTTATGAAATGGATGTTGGCACCGGATTACACGATCGGCCCGTATCAGCCGTGATTAATGGAACGGATCGCTATATGGGAAAAAAGGGCCGGATCGCTACACATGGCTCTACCCCTTTTTTCTATATTTGTTGATGAGGATTTGTATCGGTCATTTAAACGGCTTGTCGATGAACTATAAACATTATCCAGAGCGTCCGGAAACGCTGACGGCGGAGTACCTTGGCGAGGAATACCGTGCGTTGATAGATCGTATTGAGTCGGCGGAGAACTCCGAATCGCCCGAGGAATGGTTGAAGCTCTTTGCCGATTGGAATGCGCTGAAATCGTATGCCAACGCTGAAGGGAGCCGCATCAGCTATGCGCTGAGCAAGGACATGAACGATTCACGCTGGGAGGATGCCGACCGCTATTACCGCGAGAGCGTTACCCCGGTCTCCGATGCTGGCAGCTCCAGGCTTGTCAATGCTCTTCTTTCGAGCAAGCATCGGGCGAGCATTGCCGAGCGCTACGGCGGGCACCTTATCCGTGTCCTTGAAACCACCGTAGAGCCGCTTGCACCGATCAACAGCGACTTGCGCGTGCGTGCTGGCGATCTTATCAATCGCTATGATAAGATCGTTGCCGCCGGTGAGATAACCGTTGGCGGCGAGAGCGTGACGCTTGCGGTAGCGCGCAATATGCAGAGCTCCCACGATCCGAAGATCCGCCGTGAGGCATTCGAGAACTATCGCCAGTGGTTTCTGGACCATCGCCAGGAGATCGGGACGATTTTCGATGAACTGGTGAAGCTGCGCGATCAGATGGGGCGCAACCTCGGCCATCCGAACTTTATCGCGCTCGGGTATCTTGGTATGGGGCGTACCGATTATGGCCCGAAGGAGGCCTCGGAGTTTCGTGCCAACGTCCGGCGGTATGCCGTTCCATTGCAGAAGAAGCTGTTCGATCGGCAGTCGGAGCGTCTTGGCGGCGAAGCTCTGCGCCCGTGGGATAGCGCCTACGATCCATCGCTGACACTCCCATCGGGCATTGCGCCGGTGGAAGGGCAGCTCGACAAGGCGCAGCGGATCTTCGACGCCCTCTCTCCCGATCTCGCCGGGCATTTCACCCGGATGCGCCAGGAAGGGCTTATTGATCTTGAGAATCGCAAGGGGAAGCAGGCCGGTGCCTATTGCACATCGTTCAGCGACGAGGGGCGTGTGGCGATCTTCTGCAACTCTACCGGCGATCAGGAGGATGTCGGCACGCTCATGCATGAGATGGGACATGCCTTCCAGGGCTGGGAGAGCCAGGCGATCGAATCGGTCGATCTTCAGTGGCCTACCTCCGATGCCTGCGAGATCCACTCGATGGGCATGGAATATCTGAGCATGCGTCATATGACGGAATTTTTCTCACCGGAGCATGCCGAGAAATTCCGCCGCAATCGCTGGAAGGAAGCCGTTGAGCTGGTCTGTTATATCTGTATCGTGGACGAGTTCCAGCACTGGGTGTATGAAAACCCCGATGCCACGCTCGATGAGCGTGATGTTGCATGGGACAGGATCTGGGATATCTACAAGCCAGGGCTTGATTTCAGCGGCGTGGAAGCCTATAAGCATGCCCGTTGGTATGCGCAGGGGCATGTCTTCCATATGCCGTTTTACTATATCGACTATGCCATTGCCGAAACCGGCGCAATGCAGCTTGCCCTTATCGATGCCGGGGATCATGAGAATGCGCTCGATATCTACATGAACCTCTGCCGTATCGGCGGCACGATGAGCGTGCTCAGTATCTTCGAGAGCGCGGGGCTTCGCTCGCCGTTCGATGCCGATGTGATGCGCGATCTGATGGCGCATGCCGCCCATGAGCTTGGTATCGAAGAAGGGGCCGTGGCCTGAGCGCCGTGGTCCCTTGGTGCATAATGGTGTAGGTTCTTCCTGCCTGGCATGGAGGACTTGCCGATGATCGACGGGGATCTCATGCCAGGAGATCCCCGTCCCTGCTTTGCCGAAATGCGTTCCCCCGATGCCCGCCCCTGCCCTGATATCCCGGAGCTTTCGCCCAGGCTCATGTGCTATCGTTAACAATTTCGGAATCATGCGATGACGTATAAATATTTTACGGAGCGTCCCGACCGTCTTACGGCCGAGTTTCTCCAGAGTGAATGTGCACGGTTGGAGGAGCGAATAGCAGAGGCGGAGGCGTCCGAATCCTCGGAGCTGTGGCTGCGGCTGTATGAGGACTGGAACGCGTTGAAAGGGTATGGAATGGGGGAGGGGAGCCGTATCAGCTATGCGTTTGCGCGGTGGATGGACGACCCCACGCTGGAGGATGCTCACCGCTACTATAGAACCCGGCTTTCGCCGATCATGCACGAGATGTCATCAAGGCTTGTCACGGCCCTTCTTCATGGCCGTCATCGAGATGCATTTCTGCTTCGTTATGGCGAGTTTTTTATCACCTCCCTGGAGCTTTCCCTGGCATCTTTGGCCCCGGTCAATAGCCAGTTGCGTGTGCGGATCGGAGAGCTGGCAACCGACTACAGCAAGGTTGTGGCCTCGGGGGAGATCATCGTACGGGGGGAATCGTTCACCCTTGGCATGGCCGGAAGCCTGCTTAGCTCGGAGGATCGGGAGCTGCGTCGAGAGGTGTACCAGGCCATTCGGGAGTGGTATCTGGAGCGTCGCGACCTGTTCGCCGGGATTTTCGATGAGCAGGTGCGGCTGCGCGATCGGATGGGACACAATCTGGGGTACGAGTCATTTACTCCGCTTGCCTACATCGATATGGGACGTACCGATTATGGCCCTGAGGAGGCACGGCGGTTCCGGGAGAGCGTACGCCGCTATGTGGTGCCATTGCAGAGAAGGTTGCTGGAGCGCCAGAGAGAACAACTTGGCACCGAGACGCTGCAACCCTGGGATGTCGGCTACGATCCCATCCTTACGCTTCCTCGTGGTGTGGTGCCGGTCGAGAGCCAGCTTCAACGGGCCGGCCGTCTCTTTTCTACGCTCTCGCCGGAGCTGGCCGAGCATTTCCACCGGATGTGCAGCGAAGAGCTTATCGACCTGGAAAACCGGAAAGGGAAACGTTCCGGTGCCTTCTGTACCTATTTCCCGGACGAGGGACGGCCTGCCATCCTCTGCAACTCCACCGGCGATTCCGGTGATGTGCGTACGCTTATTCATGAGATGGGGCATGCGTTCCAGAAATGGGAAAGCTCCTGGATCGATGTGCTCGATATGCAATGGCCTACCGCCGATGTTGCCGAGATCCATTCCACAGGGCTGGAATATCTTTCGCTGCCCTATATCACGGAGTTCTTCAGCAAGGAGCATGCGGAGAAATTCCGCCGCTCGCTCTGGAAGGGAAAGGTGGCGCTGATCTGCCTGACGGCGGTTGGCGACGAATTCCAGCACTGGATCTATGAACATCCCGATGCATCCCCGGATGAGCGTGATGCCATGTGGTCGCAGATCGTTGATCTCTACCAGCCCGGCATCGACTACAATGGTGTGGAAGGGTACAAGGCGCTGGGGTGGTATCTGATCGCCCACTTCTTCCAGGCCCCCTTCTATACGATCGACTATGCCATCGCCGCCACTGCCGCCATGCAGCTTGCGCTTATTGATGCGGTGGATCATGAACGTGCCATGGCGATCTATCTGGAACTCTGCCGTACCGGTGGCACCAGAAGTCTGCTCGATGTCCTTGCTACAACCGGGCTTCGTTCACCGTTCGAGCCGGAGCTTATGCGCGATCTGATGGTGTATGCGGGTAGGGAACTGGGGATTGCAGAGGATACGATGATGGGGTGAGGCGATGGTCCGAAAGCCATTCAGGTAACCGGGAGAGGGGAGGACGATCGCGGGGCAGGCGGGAGAGAATCCCTACTCCGATGTGTGGCGCTTGTATGGCGCTGCCAGACGGAGGATAGGCAACATTGTGATCGATGCGCCGGTATGGCAGCTCTGGGTGCCCGGGAAGCGCGTTCATCGCGGCTGATCGCGTGTGGATCGTTTCTCTCCCTGCTTTCGCTTCTGTGCCAGCCACCATGCCAGCAGCCCGAACAGGGCCATCATGATCACTGATTGGAGCGCGGTAAGGATGTCGGCGTTCAGCAGCGATACCATGAAGCCGACCGCGAAAAATGCCGCCAGCGTATAGAACCCGACTGCCCAGCAGCCGGCACGTTGTATACGGTCGATAACCGTCGGGTTGTTCATCGCCACAGGAATAGATCTAGTAAGAGCCGCTAGAGGTTCGGCACGGGGCCGATCATAGTTTACGCACCACGACGATGGTGATATCGTCATGTGGCTCCGCCAAGCCCACGAACTCGGCAACTGCTGCGAGCAGGCTGGTGCGTATTGTCTGCGCGTCGCACTCGCCAGCGCAGGTTTCGCGGAGCGTCTCGGCCAGCCGCTCGTCGCCAAAAGCCTCGCCATCCGGGCAGGTGGCTTCGTTCAGGCCGTCGGAGTATAGAAGCGCCACATCGCCGGGGTGCATCGTGATCCAGGCGGGTTGCTGCATATGCGCCTCGGTTGATCCAATCGCCAGGCCGAGCGCCAGACCGGGGGGACGGAACGTCTCCACGGTCCCGGTGGCGGCGCGGTATAGCAGCAGAGGGTTGTGACCGGCACGGTAAAAGGCGCATCGGTCGTCAAGGTCGATCGTCAGCATCCCCACGGTGATAAAGCTACGACGGTCAAGCCTGATCTTCAGCGTATCGTCGAGAACGGTGAGAAATTCATCGGGGGAGGAGAGATGAATGGAGAGGGCCTGGGTCATCCCCTGGAACTTCGCCATCACCAGTGCTGCCGGCACCCCTTTCCCCGCCGCATCAGCCACCAGAATGCCTTTGGTACCATCGGCAAAGGAGAGATAATCGTAATAATCGCCCCCGATCTCCACGGCCGGTTCGGTTGTCCCGCTGATATCAAATCCGGCTAACTGAAGATCCCCCTGTGGCAGAAGGCTCCATTGTACATTGCGCGCCGCCAGAAGCTCGGCGGTAAGAAGATCCTGCTGGTTGAGCATCTCGGCCCGCTTGTGATACCGTCCGTTCAGAAGCTCGAAAAAGAAGATGAAGGTGCCAACGCCAATGGCGATAACGCCGTTGCCGATCAGCATCGGGGTGAGAAGTGTGTTTCTTGAGCTGAGGTGCCCTTCGTTTATCAGGTTCAGCGCTCCATAGGCGAGCATCGAGCCTATCACACCGCTTATCATCCATGTTGCTACCATCAATGCACCCTGGATTACCCGTGGCATCTCCCGTGTGATGCGTTGCATGGTGTTGGCGCCGATATGCGCTATCGCAGTAATGGGAGTGCAGTAGGCAACCGCAACCAGTGCCGATAAGAGGATGCTGGTAAAGGGGGCATTGGTATCGGCAAATAACGCCCAGACTATTATCAGGGTCAGCAGTATACCGTTGGCGATGAGCAGCACCCTCCAGAGCGGAAGCGTCCGGCTGCTGCTGCTGGTTCTCTCCCCGGCAAGTGTCAGGAGCGATCTACGTTGTTTCCGACGGTTTCTAAGCTTGATCATCTGGAACTGACAATTTCGAGCGATTTGCCCACAAGTTGCAAGAAGAACACAATCCGTAGCCTATATGGCAGGGCTTGTGGTCGGAAACCATATGCTGGTTTCAGCGGAAGCAGTATGCAACGGCATGGCATAACAATGCTCTGGAGGAATCGTCGGTCTGCTTCAGGCACTTTTGCCGCTCGCTCGCTGCGGCATTTGCAACCATACATGCCCAGTCAGATCCCCCGTTCCTTGTAAATTAGCTGCTTCCTCTATCTGTAACCATGATCCGACATTATCTAACATTTGTTCATCAGGCACGAGCGCTTGATGAGGCCCTGCACGGCTGGCATCTGGCCGAATGCTGGTCGCAGGAAAAGAATAATCTCATGCTCCGGTTTGTGCGGGAGCAACGTTCCATGTTTGTCGAGGTCTCGCTCGATCTGCATGTTGGATATGCGTTGCTCCGGGATGAGTTATCGCGTGCGCGCAGGAACACGCTCGATTTTTTCGATGCCATCCTCGGCGTTCAGTTAAGTGCCGTAGCCGTGGACGAAGGGGAGCGGGTGCTACGCATGGAGTTCGCCGATGGCCATGTGCTGGCATTGTTTTTCTTCGGCGGCGGCGGTGGCAATGCCCTTCTGCTCGACCGGAAGGGGGAAGTCCAGCGCTCCTTTATGAAGTATAGCGGCGAGTACGATGGCATGCTGGCCGGAGGCGGAGGCGATCATCTCCGCGATGCCGATGAGATTTGTGCTTCGCTCCGCGCCTCCGTCGATCCTCCGGCAAAGGCGTTGCAGCGTACGATGCCGGAGCTTGGGCGACGTCTTGCAACCGAGGCTATCCGTCGCGCCGGATTGCAGGATCTGGAGTCGCTTGCGGCGCTCGATGACCAGACGATCGGACGGTTGCTGGAAGAGATAGATGTGATCTATGGCGCATGCGAGACATCGCATACGTTTTATCTGTACACTCTTCCCGGCGAGATCGTGTTTGCTCTGGCCGGACTGCGCCATCTGGAGGAAACGGCGAAGCGGGTGGAGACGTTTGATTCCATCGGTCGTGCAACCCGTGCCTACAGGGTTGCCGCCGGGCGGTTCGGAGCGTTCTCGTCGTTGCGCGATCGTATCGTCAGGCGCTTGGGCGTTGAACTGTCACGTCTGGAACGTTCGCTTGCCAACAGGCTCGACAGCGCATCGCAGCTCGAACGGGCGGCTGGCTGGGAGCTTGAAGGGAACCTGCTGATGAGCAACCTGCACGCCATCGGGCGAGGGCTTGCACGGGTGAGGCTTGCCGACTGGGATGGCAGGGAGCGGGATATCATGCTCGACCCGAAGCTCTCGCCGGTGGAGAACGCCGAGCGCCTGTACCGGCGTGCTCGTGGCGCACGCGATGCCGCATCGCGTGGCGAACGGGGGATCGAAAAGGATCGTAGGAAATTACAGCGCCTGAGGGAGCTTCTGGAGCGGGCCTCGTGCGCGACGGACACCGCGGACCTGGAGGAGATTGAACAAAACAACAGGGAGATTTTTGTGATGAGCGCAGAGGCAAAGGAGCCGGGAACGGCCGAGCGGTTCCGCCGGTTCGAGGTGGCGGGCGGGCATGAGGTCTATGCCGGAAAGAACGCATCGAACAACGACGAGCTTACCGTTCGGTTTGCCCGGCCAAACGATTATTGGTTCCATGCACGGGGAAGCTCCGGCTCGCATGTGGTGCTTCGCTGGAACGATCCGAAGGCCAAGCCCCCCAGAGAGACGCTTCGGCAGGCTGCGTCGGTTGCTGCCTATTATTCCGGTGCCCGTGGCGCCAGGATGGTGCCGGTGGCCTATACCTTGAAGAAATATGTACGCAAGCCAAAAGGGGCCGCTGTTGGTGCTGTGGTAATGGAACGGGAGGAGGTGGTGATGGTGGAGCCGAAGCTGCCGCAGGGGGCGCAGGAGTAGAGCCGCGGGGGCAATGAGATGAGCGACGCACGGGCGATAGCAACTGTTCTTGAACGATGTACAGGCCGCCCCTGTCTCTCTGCGATCACCCGCTATAGGCAGCCGCGAATATATCCGGCCCCTGAAGCATCTGGTAGGGCCTGTTGGCAAGGTATGGGGCGCATGGAAAACGATGGCATTGTGGGTTCAGTTGCCGGTATAAACCGGCCTGATTCAACAGTGAAAAACGATACAGTCGTTTTTCTTTTATCATTCCAATATCGGATTCTACAAGGACAAGCCCAAGAGCGAGGAACCAGCGGCGGGTAATGAGTCATGGGAACGGTTCTTAGCCTTCGGTTCGGCGTTTATGCAGACGCCACCGGAACGGGGCAGGAAGCGATCAGGAAAGCGAGGCGATACAGCGTCGAAAAATAGTAGGAAGGACAAGCCGTAGGCGCTGACGAATTCACTATATTTGGAACAATTAAAATGGCGTCACACCGGCTTTGCACAAGCCGGTGTGACGCCATTTTAATTTAAGCTATGCGCATGAGTCGGCGTGAACTGCCACCCTACCACGAATGATTATGAGCACGATCATGCAGACTATTCCAGAAGCCCCGCAGTATTACTACGTAGGCAAGAACATCGCCGAAACACCGCAGGGCGTTGTATCGGAAATCATCGGGACATTTTCGAGTGAAGATAAGACTATCAAGGCGTGTATATCGGATGACTACTTCATATGTCCTCTCGCTTTAGACATGGCCGCGCCCGACGAAACGGTAAAGTGTAAAGGGTTCCGATATCCGCACATTTCTACTTCCCCTTCGGCTTAGTCTTTGGCTTCTGCTCTACTTCGTAACCTTTTCGCTCATATGGGCGGTCACGCTTACGGATTGGGGGTGAAGACGGCGGGCGGGGATTGGGTTTCGGATCGGGTTTCGGATCGCTCATGATTACCTTGTAGGTTAGTATATACAAAGATGATGAGGAAGATTACTCCTAGAAGGAAAAGGGTTCCACTCATCACATTAATAATCTTTGTTGCCGTGTTCCACCCTTTGCCTAGCTGTTCACCAGTGTTGCAATCTTCGTCAAGCTGCTCAAGCGCTACGTCGCACGCCCTCTTAGCTATGTAGAGTGACACGACCATTGATGACAAGCTAATAAGCCAGCATATCCACGCTGCTAGCAGCACTTCCGCAAGCAAATAATGCTTTGGAGCGACGTCCTTGATGAAGGTTAAGGATAGTCCAAGAGCGCTTGCCGAAAGCGTCATAATCGCCTTGTCATAATCTTCTAATGATTTCTGTTTTGCCGCAACTATGCGCGCACGATGTGCTTCAGAGTCGTATGTCATGCAAACGAGGAATTGGCAACTAAATGAGGATGGGGGTGGCAGAACATACTAATCTTGGGCGAAACAATGAAGCCCCGCCCGGACTACTCCAGACGGGGCCAACATCGCTACGAGAACTAGCCTCAGTGAACCGTCCCGCCCCCCTCTTCCCGGTATGCACTGAACATCTCCAGCATAACGAAGAAGCCAGCGCTTCCGAGTAGAACCGCGGTGGTTATCCCGTCCTGACAGACAAGGCATGCTGGTTCGCCGTTGTAGACACTCTCCGCGAAGTACGGAAGGTGCCGTTGCATCTCCTGAATGTCGATGGTTCTCATAGGCCCTCCAGTTGCCGCGTGACCGCTTGTAGTTCATCGGTCGCAAACTCAACGGCAAAAGATCGGAGCATGAAATGAGGGGAATACTCGGCATCTCCCTGCAAGGCATCCGAGATAGCTTCCAGCACTCCACAGACGCGGCGTAGGCGTTCTTCGGGTGGGAGTTGATAGGTCTGATGGAGGTGAGTTGTTCGGACTTGTGGTGTGGTTGTTCATAGTGCTTCTGATAAAGAAGAGCCTGACCACTTATCAGCGTGCACTAGGAACGCTCCCGGACCTCGCGGCGTCGGGATGGTCAGGCTTGTTGGAAAGCTCCTAGTGCTTCGATGACAAGAAGATGACCCGAAGCAACGGAGCTTTCCAAGGAATCGAACTACCAGCATACGACTTTTCGGGCGAGGTGTGGTATGTCAATAAGTCCCCAATCCAACGGATGTTGTGTGCGGCTGCCGATGGTGCTCTCATACAGTGATGATGAGATCCGACGGCATTCTGTGCGCCACCAGCTTCCCCCCGACCGTGCACGCCATGCCAATGCTGCCGCCATCGTGTTCATCGGCGATACAACGGCCATGCAGCGGAAGCGACGCCCGTGGCCGACGTGATCCGTGCTCTCACGACTCCGCAGCATTGGTCACAAGCAGTTTCCGCACCTCATCAACGGGGAACTCCGAGCCAACCAGCAGTTCGTAGGCATTTTTCACCTGTTCCACAAGGATTTCTACACCGCTTACCGTTGTAGCTCCTGCGTCGCCCGCCTCGCGGAGCATCCGTGTGATTGCCGGGCTGAACGTTGCATCCACCACAAGCTGGCGGCTGTGGTAGATATCGGGGATCGTGATCGGCGTCTCCTCCACATTGGGGTAGCTGCCGAGGGCGGTGGCATTGATGATAAGCCGTGCCTCTGCCAGAAGCTGTGCGATATCGGGGGGGAAAAGTTCATGGGCTTCGATCTGCGACGAGGTCTTGGTGCCGCCGAGCATCTGCTTCAGGATCTGTGCCTGCTGTGGCGTTCGATTGGCGATGGCGACATGCCGCATGCGGAAGTGCCGTACCACCGCATAGGCTGCCGAGCGGGCCATTGCCCCACCGCCCAGGATGACGGCGCTGCCGTTGGCAAAGATATCCCGGTAGCGTTCCAGCACCGTGATAAACGCACGGGCTTCGGTATTATGCCCGGTTGCCTGGTCATCCTCGAACGTTATCACATTGATCACGCCCGCTCCATGCGCCTCATCCGAGAGATAATCGACGATGCCGGTGGCGGCGCTTCGGAGCCGACCATCCAGATAGACGCCGCTGGCGCCGATGGTGCGCAATGCCGATACCGGCGTGGCCACATCGCGCACGGGGGCATCGAAGAGCATGCATGCAACATCGGCATCGGCAATGGCGCTTGCAGCCGAGAGCATCTGATGGATGAGGTTCTCGCTGATGGGGTGGCAGAGAACGCCGACAAGCTTCGTCTTATACGTGGTCTGCATTGGCAGGCGAGGAGTATTCGTTCATCAAAACAGGCGGGCCAAAGGCCCGCCCCGGTATGGGAGGATCGTCGATGGTCGGGTCTTAGGCTACGGTCTGCTGGCTCTCGGCATAGCTGCGGAGACGTTCAAGCGAACGTTCTCTGCCGAGCACCACCATGGTCTCGAACATGCCGGCGCCGACGCGCCTGCCAGTGATACAGAGGCGGATGGGATGGATAAGCTTTCCTGCCGAGAGGCCAAGTTCCTCGGCATATCCCCGTACGACCGCCTCGATCATGGGAACTGTCCATTCATAGGCTTCCAGCTTCTGCATCCGGGAGGCAAGCTCCAGCATCTGTGGTGCCGTTTCCGCCTTCCAGTGTTTTGCCGCATACTCCTGATCGAACCCCCTGATCGGGCCGAACATATAGTCGGCGAACGCCGGGACATCGGTAATGAAGTTGATCCGTTCCTTTACCAGATCGACCACGGCAGCCGCATAGGCGTGGGTTGCCTCGGGATAGCCCGCTGCGGCCAGGCTCGGCATAAGCGTATCGGTCAGCTTCTCCACCGGCAACTGGCGCAGATACATGCCGTTCATCCAGTTAAGCTTGCTGACGTCAAAGATCGCCCCTGCCTTGTTGACCTTCTCCAGATCGAACATCGAGATCATCTCCTCCATCGTGAAGATCTCGCGGTCGGCCGTGGGATTCCATCCGAGCAGTGCCACAAAGTTGACGAGCGCTTCCGGGAGATAGCCCTTGTCGCGGTAATCGCTTACGGCGACATCGCCATCGCGTTTTGAAAGCTTTTTGCGCTCGGTGCTGAGCAGAAGCGGGAGGTGAGCAAACTGTGGTTTCTCCCAGCCGAATGCATCATAGAGGATCACATGTTTCGGCAACGATGGGAGCCATTCCTCGCCACGGATCACATGGGTGATCTCCATCAGGTGATCGTCTACGATGTTCGCCAGATGGTAGGTGGGGAAGCCGTCGGACTTCAGCAGCACCTGATCGTCGATCGTCCGGTTCGAAAAGACGCTTTCTCCGCGGACGATATCGCTTGTGCGGGTTTCCCCCACAAGCGGCACAAACAGACGGATAACATAATCGGCACCGGAATCCAGCAGACGGCGGGTTTCCTCTTCGCCGAGTGTGAACTGGTTGCGCATTGAACTGCGGTCGTACTTCGGCGCAACCCCTGCCTTCTGCTGGCGTTCGCGCATGCGGTCCAGATCCTCTGCCGTATCGAACGCATAATAGGCTGTGCCCCGGTCAAGCAGGATCTGCGCGTGCTGGCGATAGATCTCGGTCCGCTCGGACTGGCGGTACGGCCCATACGCCCCACCGATATGCGGGCCTTCATCGAACTCGATACCAGCCCAGGAGAACATCTCCAGGATATTTTGTTCTGCTCCCTCCACATAACGGGTCTGATCGGTATCCTCGATGCGGAGGATGCATCTGCCGCCGGTATGACGGGCGAAAAGATAGTTGTAGAGGCCCGAGCGCAGGCTGCCAACGTGCAGCATGCCGGTGGGCGAAGGAGCAAATCGAACACGTACCATGGGAGTTCCTGTCCTGTAAGTCAATGACAGTACCCGCCGGGTCCGCTATCGTCCTGCAAGAGCTGTTGACGGCCGAGCCTTGAAGAATACCAAGTGGACGTTGGCGGATATAATAAAAAAAGCGCGACCCGAACATTATCGCGCTGCGCTTTATAAAAGAGGGGCGAGTAATGGGACTTGAACCCACGACCTTCTGAGCCACAATCAGACGCTCTAACCACCTGAGCTATACCCGCCATGTATACTACGAACTTAGGGACCAAAGTTAAGCTATCGCGGCCAACCAAACAATCCCAGAGTGTAAATTTTAGTCCGGCAGGCGGTGCCGCAGATGTGGGAACCGTGTTGCGATCGCCTTGGCCACCGCCCTGCCCCATGCATCCCAGTTCAGCCGTGTTTCAAATGCATCCCGGCTGCTCTGGCAGAGCTTCTGATAGCGTTCCCGGTCGGCCATAAGCCCGGCGATAAGCCGGGCATAGCTATCGCCTCGTGCCTCCAGTGGCAGGGTAAAGCCATTGATCCCTTCCTGCACGATTGAGGGGATGCCTCCGGTGCGGGTCGTGATCGCCGGGAGAGCGTAGGCGTTGGCCTCGCAGAATGCCACCCCGGCCGCCTCGAAGCGGCTCGGAAGGATGAACAGATCGTGCTGGCGCCAGATGTTGTTGAAGCGCTCCAGATCGGCCGGGTGATTCTTATCGAGCGGCGGCACGATCTCAAGCCTTGGGTGGTGCCGCCCATCCGGCGGTGCGCAGCCCACGACGGTGAGATAGGCGTCGTGCCCTTCTTTCAGGAGGTGCAGAAGAGTTTCATAGGCTATCTCTCCCCCTTTGGTTTCCCATGAATATCCAACCATCAGAAGCCGGATGCTTCCGCCGGGGGTGCGCGGCAGCACCTCATCACGGGCCGGGCGCTTCTGAAGACTGGCACCGAGGAAGTTGATGCAGATCTTTGCTGGATCGGTGTGGTAATCGTTGATGGCCGATGCTGCGGCCCATTCGGATGGGTAGAGCATAATGCCTACCCGCTCCAGCATGCGGCGCTCCAGCTCGTCGCCCCATCGGCTGTTCCACCCGACCATGTTGGAGTAGTCGCTGTAATAGTCGCGAACCAGCCGCCAGGTGGCATCGGAGTATCCGATGATTGGGAGATGTGTGCCCAGAAAGGGGACGATGTTTGAGCCGCCCGGCGCAAATATCAGATCGTACCGATCCTCCGCCAGACGCCTATCGAAATATGCTGCCAGCCGTTTGCCAAGCGCCGGGTCGTGGTGAAAACTGTAGCTTTTGCCGGTTGTCAGCCGTACCAGCCTTCTGGCCATACGGTAGGGGGCCAGGTTGATAGGTGCCGGGCCAAGATCGGTTACGGTGCCGATATGCCGACTGAATGCCTGATTGAAAAAGCGGAGCGTTCCTATCCAACTGCTCGTCCCGGCGGCGGGATCAATCTGGTGTACAAATGCCACCCTCAGATTCTGACTCATACCAGGGGAATGAAAACCAACGTGCTGCAACATGGCTGAAACGCCGGGAGAGCCGGGAGATAGATCCCCGGCCCCGGAAGATGGCACAGGAGAGTTCGTTAATAATGTGAACGACGCGAACCGTTATAGATGTCAAAGATAATGGGCGGGACGAGTCTACGGGCCGTGCGCTTCAATCGGCGCATCATCGGATATTTTTTCCGAAGGTCTTCTCCCGGACGGATCTTGAACACCGTGCTGTGCTCTTGCGATACCTCCTCGGCAGGTCTGCCGTTGGAATAATAATAGAGTGCGAGCGACTTGCGTGTGGTGCCAGGTGGGCACTGCAACACTTCGGGGTGCCCGTGGTAGGAGAAATCGGTTGTGCTGAAGATCACGCATCGGTTGAAGATCGGGGCGATCTTCTGTCGGCAGCCGGTCATCTCTCTATCCCATAACTCCAGATGGCCATTGTACTCCTCCTTCCAGTTCTTGTTCAGATAGATCAGGAGGTTCAGCCTGCGGTCGAGCTTCAATCGGGTATGATGGTTGAAATCCACATGGATATTCAAATACCCCCCAGGCTCAATCTGATGCAGCCCTCCTCCCATGAAATGAGGGTCGGGTATCAGTCCATCGATGCCGGTCATCTCCTCCAGAAAATCTATGAAGATGGATGAGTTCAACCGATGGAGCGTATCAAGAACGACTGCTGGCATCTGCGTTTCATCGCTGATCTCCAGCTTTATCTCATGTTCGGCGTCGAAGCAGCCCCAGCGGCGTGCGTCCGGGCCTGGAAACGCGGCAAGCAGTTGTTCAGCAAGCTCGCTCGGGAGGAAGTCATCGATGACAATATGCGGAAATGGATCATTGTTTCTGTAGGCGTCCTTTCCGGTTCTGGCAAGCTCCAGCAGTGCTTGCTGGTCGAAAATATGGTCCATGGCTGGTATTCCTTGTTGCTGTATAATAAATAGTGCCCATGCTGCCGACCGTGCTCATGTGCCGCTCGCGGCAGCTCTGTTGCATCGTTATGGAGAACGCCGAGGTGCTCTGCGACTTCTCTTGTTACAGGTGTTGTCATGGGTGCAGAGAGCCAAGGTGCGATGCCGGAATCATCGCCATGGCCCGTTTAAAGTCGTGCAGAGGGGCCGTCCTCTGGGGGCGCTCGGGCTTTTCCGGCGCCGGACGTGCCAGGGTGATAGTGCCTCTCCGCCTCTGCTGAGCCGATACATCTGAACAGATCGCCGGATGCTTTCATGGATTTCCAGGGTTGTGTGCCCGTGCGCCGGAGAGGATCTCCTGCACATGCCTTCAGGAGCGATCCTGAGGTGGGGAGGAGATGGGGACAATGGGAAAAAGGAACGAAGGTGAAAAGGCAAGAATGAGCGATATGATGGCCGGTTTGGCCGGGGGCCTGCTGCTCTGTTCAGGTGCGGATCAACTGCTATGATCGCGTACGGTTCTCTACAGCCCCGGCCGCTATCCGTTCTGCCGGTGGTGATCTTCTGAAACCGATGTGTGCAGCGGATGGGGCGCGATCGGCGGTGAGGGCCGTATCAGCATTGATGTGTTTGGGAATCTCTCGATCGCCGGAGAGCGCTTCGGCCTGGCAGCATGTGGTATGATGATGATGAGCGGCTCGGCCGGAACGAAGATCGTTCCGGCACGGAGCGTCCGGCACGGAGCGGTCCGTGCGGGCGCCTCTGGATGAGGCCAAGCATGCCTGCTGGTGGAGAAAGAAGGGGGGCGATTATCATCACCCCTGTATCATGAAGGGACGTGCGTCCGGCCTATACCTCCCTGTGGTGCAGGTGCCGTGGAGACCCTTCATGCATTCGGTTATCCTGAATTCGCCGGATATACGGCATCGGCCTATGGAGGCGGGGCACTTGTGGTATCCCGCTTGCTCGGCAGCCAGTGCCAGCCTGCGGCGATCCTAAGCCCGGCGACATACTGTTTCCACTCCACATCCTTTAGTACCGAGCGTTGTGGCAGCGAAACAAAGGCCTCGAACCCTATGGCGCCGAAGTCGGACGCCAGGTTCCAGCCAACCGCAAGATCGAGCGAAGTGCGAAGCCGGTCCAGATCCTGGAACAGAGCCTTGTCGATCAGCCGTACCGTATCGGTGCCGTTGCCGTAGCGGAGGTCGTCCTTGGCATCGGCGATCTGCGAGTACTGCGTCCCCCTGCTTGAAATAGCATAGGCTGCCGAGTAGCCCGCGTAGATATAGTAGTAGGAGGCCAGCGTCAGCGCCTCTGATCTGATAAAACCGCCATAGACCGGTATGTTGATCCCTGCCGAGCCTGCCAGGGAGTATTGCTTTAGATAGACCACGCCCACCTCCTTGAACGGCTGTGCCACCCCTCGAAGTGTCAGGAAACTGCGCGATGTATCGCGCGAAAAGAGCATACCTTCGGTGATCTGCAATGCGCCTCCAAGACGGAGCACCGCTGGCATCGGGAGGTTGTAGAGAAAGGTGAGGCCGTATTCTGTATAGTCTGTCACCGGATAACCATCCTCCTCCTGTTCACCCTTGTATGCCTGATAGATGTCGCGTTCGTCGCTGTCGAACGGGTTGCTTCCGGTGAACGGCTCGGTCGTTGGCTGAAACGAGCGTGGGCGGATTCCCCTGGCGTGGTCGAAGACATCGGCATAAAAGAGATCGCCGGTATAAGAGAGCGTGTAGCCGGTGTATGCCTGCGGGAACCAGCCGGTGGAGGCATGGCCGAAGATCTCCTTATCGTAAGTGAAGCCCTCTGGATCGAGACCAAGATCGTCCCAGGTGGAATCCGCATCCTGCGCGTTCGCCACAGGCGAGGTGGCCGCAAGCGCCAGAAGAGCCAGAAGAACGGCCAGGGGCCGGAATGCATGGTGTAGTTTTGGTCTCATCGGAGGATTTGCATCATTTTGACGGCGCTGCCGGAATTGGTCACAAGGCGAACCATGTACTGCCCGGTTGGCATGGTGGGGTCCGGGCGGAAGATGAACAGATGAGGGCCTATCGCCTGCTCCCCGAGCTGGGCTATCACCAGTTCCTGGCCCAGCATGGTATAGATGATAAAGCGGACATCGGACCGCTTGTCGATTCTGTAGGCGAAGGTGGTAGCGGTTGCGTGTGGCACCGGGTTGGGATAATTCTGCTCCAGCGTGGCAAAGCGTATATACGGGAGCGGTGGCCCTATCGAACGTATTATAACGGCACCGATCGCGTCACCGGAGGGCATATCGGCAAGCAGGAGATTCTCGAAGCGGAGCACGCAAAGGGAGTCGGAGCCGGCGAGCGCTTCGCCGATCAGATAGAAGAGCGTATCTCCGGCACTACGGTGTGCCGAGTCGCGACGAAGCATCACCGAGAACGTGTAGGTGGAATCGTTCTCAGCGCTCAGCGCCGAGTTCAGCACCGTATCGCCTGCCGGGGCAGCAAAGCGTTGTGGGAAGAAGACCGTGGGGTTGCTCAGGCGAATCCGCCCGCTCAGGCGTAGCGGGTTGGCCCAGGTTGTGGCGCCCGGCTCTATTCGGACCGATAGGGCGATGCTTGTTCCGACGACTGCACGGGCCGTATCCACTGTGATCTGTGCCGATGCCACGGCCGAAAGCAGCAGGAGCCAGAGCAGAGAAAGAAGGTGTAGCACTACTCTCATAAGGAAGTCCGGTTGTCGGGATTCATGGGGCATGCGGATGCGGGGGATACCGCACCCCGGAGATTTTATTGTCCTCGCGAGGTGATAACAAACTCGGTGCGCCGGTTTTTCCGCCGGTTCTCCTCCGAGTCGTTTGCCACCAGCGGCTTCGATTTGCCAAAACCCTTTACCATCAGCCGTTTTCGATCGACCCCCATCGTTGCAAGCGCATCGGCCACAGCCTGGGCACGATCCTGCGAGAGCTTCTGGTTGTAATCATCGCCGCCGCGATCGTCG
Organism: uncultured Alphaproteobacteria bacterium; assembly: GCA_964455525.1. Lineage (GTDB taxonomy): Bacteria > Bacteroidota > Ignavibacteria > OLB7 > OLB7 > JAFDZV01. Next base: position 120,823 of record CAYVWR010000010.1, on the reverse strand, counting down.
GTGTGGCCTCTGATCTCCAGTTCCAGTGCTGGATACGTATGCATGACCGAGGCAACCTCGTGCACACGTGGCATTGATTCGGGCCGGATACTGGCCTTGTCGTAGTCGAACTCGATCGCTACCAGCGCCACCGTGCCGATCCTATCAAACGGTGTGAAGAGCGAGCGATCGTACTCGCCGCTGGCGGTGAGCAAGTCATATCCCACCTCCGGGAGCGCTGCCGATACCGATGCGGTATGCAGCCCGTCGCAACGGGGAGGTGTGTAGGTGATCTTGTAGTAGTTGTTCAGCGCACGGTAGATGTCGGCGAACACATAGGGGAATTCCTTGTAGGAATAGATACGGTACATCCTGCCGCCGGTATAGGTGGCGATCGTACGCATCGTGGTCTCGTTTGCCTGGCCATATGCCACGGTATAGACCGCTACACGCTTCTCCCTGGCTGCCCTGTGCACATCCTCGACGGCGGATGTTGAGTTGCCATCCATGCCATCGGTAAACAGGATGATCGCCCGTTTGAATCCCGGGGGGGCCTGTGCCACCTCGTTGATGCCAACCAGCGCCGCATCGTAGAGCGCCGTTCCCCCCCCTCCGGGCGGATGGATGTTGCGCACGGAGAAATCGTGTCGGTAGCGCAATGTGTCGTCGGTAAGCGGAACATCCACAGCGGACTTGGAGCCGAACTTCACGGTGGCGACCTTATCTCCTGGCTTGATGATGTTCAGAGTTCGATGAACTGCCGTGCGAAGGCGTTCGATTTTCATGTCGCCCATCGACCCGGAATGATCCAGCACAAACGCCAGCGCATATGGTTCGCGTCTGTCCTGCCGTACCTCTGTCACCTCGAAGTTGTCGATTGCCACAGCCGTTCCCGCGCACGAGTCTACAAGGCGGGGCCAGCGTGTACGCCAGTCTCCGGGGCCTTTGAAATATGGGGGTGCAAGGCCCATCACAAAACGTCCTGTTGTATCATAGACAAAAGCACGCAGCTCCACCTGATCGGGGTAGCGGGAATCGTCCACGCTTCTGATATCCATGGCAAGCGGTATCGATGGAGTGTTTCCCCGGGTGCCGGTTGTGGCATCATGGCCTGCGCTCCCTGTTGCTCCCCCGGATATCGTATGCAGTTCCAGGAGCTTATCCAGCGTGATTGAAGAGGTCATGTAGATCGGCTTATAATCCTTGGGAGGCAGCACCTCCTCGGCGATCTGCACAACGTGATGCGGGCATCCGATGAACACCAGTGCAAGCAGAAGGCAGGCGCAGCAACCAGATAGTCGTCGTAGCATGTTCCTCTCGTCGGACGTTCGTGAATAAGAGCGGGCCGGGCAGTAGAGGCCGGCCGATGAAACGGGTTTAATGAGGCGGAGAACATAATGTGTCATCAGCCCCCGGAGGGAAGTCCCGGTTGTGCAGGGGGATAGAACGGACGGAACGATAGCGAGTTGCATTGGCGATCAGGTTCATTCATCAGGGCCGGTGGATGGCCGGTAGGATATGGTTGCGTACTTTAGAAGGCTTCGGCTCGTTGGGATGCCTCCGATAGATATCCCGACGGAAACCCTATCTCTCAAATCCTGAAACACTGCGCAGTTCTGCGGCGCATGCATAGCGATGTTAGAGAAACTTCTTGAACCGGAAATCCGCGAGTTGGTCCGAAGCGGCGATTTCGCCACGCTCGGCGATGTCTTCGACGACTGGCTCCCAGCCGATATGGCAGGGCTTATCGTGCGCCTGCCGGAAGAGGAACGCGAACTTGTCTTTCGTGCCGTGCCGGGGGCTTTGGCGGCGCAGACCTTCGAGTATCTCGACCTTGACACGCAGAAGGCTCTGCTCGAATCGCTTTCCAGAGAAGAGCTTGCGGGCATTCTGAACGTGATGGCCCCGGACGATCGTACGGAGCTTCTGGAGGAGCTGCCGCAGGAAACGGTCTCCGATCTGATGACGCTTCTCAACCATGAGGAGCGTGCAGTGGCGCAGTCGCTGCTGGATTATCCCGAGAATAGCGTCGGCCGCCTGATGACCCCCGATTATGTCCGGGTGAAACGGGAGTGGACCGTGGAGCGGGTGTTGGAGCATATCAGGATCTATGGCCGCGACAGCGAAACGCTCGATATCATCTATGTAATCGATGAGGATGGGCGGCTGGTTGATGAGATCAGGATCAGAGAGATCCTGCTGGCACGCCCGGGAACTACCGTGTATGGGCTGATGGATAGCCACTTTGTGGCGCTTACGGTGGCCGATGACCAGGAGAACGCCGTGGAGGTGTTCCGTAAATACGATCGTCCCGCCCTGCCGGTAGTGGATGCCGATGGGCGCCTCGTCGGCATCGTCACGGTCGATGACGTGCTGGACGTGGCGGAGGAGGAGGCTACCGAGGATATCCAGAAGTTCGGCGGTATGGAGGCACTGGACCTTCCCTATGTGAATACCTCCATTCCAAAGATGGTGAAAAAACGTGCCCTCTGGCTTGTGGTTCTTTTTGTGGGGGAGATGTTTACCGCATCGGCGATGGGATTGTTCGAGGAGGAGATCGCGAAGGCTGTGGTGCTTGCGCTGTTTGTGCCGCTTATCATCTCCAGCGGTGGCAATTCCGGCTCGCAGGCAGCAACGCTTATCATCCGTGCGCTTGCGCTTGGAGAGGTGGGGCTGCGCGACTGGTGGTTTGTGATGCGGCGCGAGATCATCTCCGGCCTGTTGCTGGGGGTGCTTCTTGGCACGATCGGTTTTGCTCGCATCGCGCTCTGGAGCGCTTTTGCCACTATCTATGGCCCACATTGGGTGCTGGTGGGGCTGACTGTCGGGCTGTCGCTTATCGGCATCGTGCTCTGGGGAACCCTGGCGGGTGCAATGCTCCCCTTTATCCTGAAGCGTTTCGGCGCCGATCCTGCCACAAGCTCCGCCCCCTTTGTTGCAACCCTGGTGGATGTTACCGGACTCCTGATCTACTTTACGCTGGCCATGCTGCTGCTCGGGGGGACGTTGTTGTAAGCGTCTGGACAGACATTCTCTACGCACAGTTCCGATACGTGCAGAGATAGCCATACAGCCGCGAAAGGGGAGATCGAACGCTTTGTGGCGTTGCCTGCAAGGGCCGGGCCTCTCTCCACGGCACAACGAAAAAGCCCGGTCCTTCCATCTGAAGGGCCGGGCTTTGTTCATCGTACGTCTTTCTTGTCAGCCTTCGGTCCGATCCGGCTCGGCCGTTTTCTCCGCAGCGCCAGAAGCTGCTGTCTCCACCGGCTCGGCCGGTTTTGCAGCTTCCGGGCGCATCATCGGGAAGAAGACCACATCACGGATCGACTCCTGGCCGGTAAGAATCATTGTCAGGCGGTCGATGCCAAGGCCTAGGCCTGCTGTCGGGGGCATGCCCACCTCCAGCGCATGGAGAAAATCCTCGTCCACCAGCATCGCCTCGTCGTCTCCGGCGGCGCGCAGTTTTGCCTGTTCCTCAAATCGGCGGCGCTGGTCGCGCGGATCATTGAGTTCGCTGAACGCGGGTGCCATCTCCTTGCCCATCACAATAAGCTCCCAGGCCTCCACCAGTCCCGGCTTTGAGCGATGGCGCTTGGCAAGCGGCACCATCTCCTCAGGATAATCCATCACAAAGGTCGGTTGTATCAGATGCGGCTGTACCCGTGCCGAGAATATCTCGTCGATCACCTTGCCGAGGCCCATCGTTGCATCGGTATGGATGCCGGACTTCTCTGCCACTGCGCGCAGCGCCTCCACCCCCATGCCTTCGATGGCATGCCCGGTGTATTCATGGATCAGCTCATGCATCGTCACCCGCCGGTATGGCGGGGTGAAGTTGATGATCTCCCCGCTGGGCTGGTGTACATGGAGCGAACCGTTCACGGCCATTACCGTCTCGGTCAGCATCTCCTCCACCATGGTTGCCATCCAGGTATAATCTTTGTAGGCCACATACAGCTCAAGCATGGTGAACTCCGGGTTGTGGGTCTTATCCATCCCCTCGTTCCGGAAATTCTTGCCGAGTTCATAGACGCCCTCGAAGCCGCCCACCATCAGGCGCTTCAGGTTTAGTTCCAGCGAGATGCGGAGGAACAGGGGGATGTTCAGGGCGTTCAGATGGGTGGCAAACGGACGCGCCGCCGCCCCGCCATACATGCCATGGAGCACCGGCGTTTCTACTTCCAGATAGTCCCGCTGGTCGAGATAGCGGCGAATGGTTGTAATGATCTTTGCCCGCTTGCGGAAGATGTCCTTGACGCTCTGGTTCACCGTAAGGTCGGTATACCGCTGGCGATAGCGGAGTTCCTTATCGGCGAACTGATCGTGAACGATCTTGTTCCCCTCCTCATCGATTTCCTCTTTGGGAACCGGAAGTGTGCTAAGGCACTTGGTGAGCAGCATGAACGACCGCGCATGGAGGGTAATCTCGTTGGTGCGCGTACGGAACATAAAACCCTCGATGCCGACGATGTCGCCGATATCGTAGAGTCTGAGCTGGTCGTAGTTCGGCAGGTCATCCTTTTTCAGATAGACCTGAAGGCGGCCGGATTCGTCCTGAATGTGGAGGAAGCTGGCTTTGCCCATCTTGCGGATCGACACGACGCGTCCTGCAACGGCTACATTCAGCTCTGGGGCCTCATCCTGATAGTGGGATCTGGCGGCCGCCGTGCTATGCGTTTTGCCGAACGAGTAGGGATAGGCGAGAACTCCCGCCTCTTCGAGTTGTTCAAGCTCTTCGTAGCGTCGTGCTACCTGATCGTTATCGTACGTATGCATTGCCTTCGATACTCCTGGAAAAGCGTCAAGGGCCGTTCTCTTTCCGGCCGCAAGGGGCACAAATCTACGGAATGCGCGGAAGTACATGGCAGTTTTTCCGCGATGCAACTATCTTGTCTTCCGTTGTCTCGGATGTTGATCCCGATTCCCTTGTACCTACGATCATTTATCTCTCACACACATACTTCTTTCGGAGTCTAACCGTGAAACTTGTTACACTATCCCTACGCTGGCTTCTGCCGGTTATGGCGTTGCTGCTTGGCATGAGCGATGGTGCTCGTGCACAGGGGAACTTCGCCTTCCGTGCGGTCCATATGGTTGCCGGTGGTCCGAACGTCGACGTGCACTTCAACAATATGGAGCAGGCGACGATTACAGGCCTCGGCTATGAGTTTGCTTCATCTCTTGCCGCAAATCTTCCGGTTGGCAGCGGAACGGTCAACGTGAAGATCGCTCCGGTGGGGGGGGGGCTGGGGAGTGCGCTCATCAGCCAGGATCTTGCCGTGACCAGCGGCAATGAGTATGTGGCGGTTGCTTATTCGCTCGGCCTGCTCCCGAAAGTAAAGGTGCTGGAGCGCCAGCGCGATCAGCTTCCGTCGGGCAACCATGCGTTTCTGCGCGTGGTTAATCTTACCTCGGTCAGCAATCCGGCCGGGTTTGACTTCTTTATCGACTCTACGACCAGTTTTGCCAGATTTTCCGATATCCAGAGCGAGCAGTCAAGCGCGTTCATCTCGGTGAGCGGAACAACCAAGACGCTTTACATCACCCCGGCGGGATCGACCACCCCGTTTGCACAGGTGATCGTCCCGCTGGCCCCTCTTGCCCGTGTGACCCTCCTTATTACCGGCACCGGTACCGGCACCGATCAGTTCAAGGTCTATGCGCTCAACGGGGAGAACACCGCCATGTACAAGCTTCCTGTTCTTCCTGTGCAGGGTGTGGAGACCGGCGTTCTTCCGTCGGTGCGGGTGATGCACGCGTGGCGTCAGAAGGCCGTTCAGGGAACTACCATCCAGCCGATCGATGTCTTTATCAACAACGAGTCGCAGCCCCGCCGAACCAATCTGAAGTACCGTGTTCTATCGGCCAAGTACGGTCCGTTCACAGGGGATTCGGTGCTTCTGCGGTTTACCCCGCTCAATGAGGCGCTCAGCACCATCTACTCCCAGAAGTTTCCGGTGGGGCACGATAGCGATTATGTGATGATTCTGACGAAGTCCTCGGAAGGAGCTGCGGCTGCCCTTCTGTTGAGTGCTCCTAACTCGATCCCAAGCTCTGCGCCAGATTCGTTCCATGTGCGCGTGGCCCATGTAACCGATTTCCATCGCGACATCACGATCAAGATCATTCCCACTGGGGGCGAGGAGATCACTGTGACAAACCAGCCGTTCCTGACCGCTACCGAGTGGTACACGATCCCACGTGGAACGTTCTCTGTGAATGCCTATCGTCCCGGTGAGACCAGCCCGTTCTATAGCTCTTCGCAGCCGGGTGCCGATGAACCATCCTATTTCACTGCTGTCATCCTGGGCGACCAGACCGGCTTCGATGTGGATGTGTTCAACGAGATGCTGCCGATCGAGCAGGCGTTCGATCCGTCGGCTTCGGTGCCGGTCATCGCCGCCGAGAGCTTGGGGCTGCGGAACTTCCCGAACCCGTTTGCCGGTGCAACAACGATCGACTTCTCGATGCCCCGCCCGGGCCGCGCCAGCATCGCGCTGTTCGATCCGATGGGGCGCCAGGTGGCGTCGATCATCGATGAGATACGCGAGGCCGGTCCGCAGAGCGTGACCTTCCAGGCCGATGGGCTTCCGGCAGGCGTGTATATCTACCGTCTGCGTACCGACGATGTGCAGTCGGCCGGACGGATGGTTGTGACGCGCTAGGCGTTGATCCCATAGTTGTAGTGTGGCATATGTGCGGCCCGGAGGGAGAACCCTTCGGGCCGCATGCCATTGGTGCGGAACCGATGCGGTGCAAGCGCAGAGGGGGGCGATGATCCTGGGGGCGCCGCGAGTTTCAGTATGGTGGTCGGGGGGTGCTCTGCGGCGTGCATAGCCCGCGATCGGCACAAGCGCTGGCCTCGAACAAGCAAGGGGTCTTGAACTGATGTTCAAGACCCCTTTGCGTGTAGTCTCTTCTAGTGATGGCCGATGATCTTAGAAATCGTCATCATCATCGGTTTCGACGATATCATCGAGATCTTCCTCGTCGAACTCATCAAGTTCGAGTGCATCAGGATCCTCGACCTCTTCAAACGTAAAATCATCGTCTTCCTCCTCCTCATCCTCCAGGTCGTTCTCCTCCTTGTCATCCACGTCCTCACTATCCTCATCGCGAGGGGTGATCGCCATCGAGGCAAAGGCCATTGCGGCGTTCATAACTCCGGCGGCGGATGCGTCATCCACCGTTTCAATCGAGCTGTTCTCCATGGTGGTATCCAGTTTCGAGATTGCTTCGGTAACCTTCTCGGCGGCCTCCTTCAGCGTCGGAGCGACGGAGAAGTTCAATGAAGAATTAAGAAGAATTTGGCGTGCCTCCTCGGCATTGGTGCCGTCGAGGCGGACGATTACCGGGACGTCGACCTGTACAGTCTCCATCGCCTGGATGATACCGTTGGCAACACGATCGCAACGAACGATGCCGCCAAAGATATTGATAAGCACTACCCGGACATTCGGGTCGCTCATCATAACGCGGAAGGCATTTGCCACGCGCTCGACGCTGGCACCACCACCTACGTCGAGGAAGTTCGCAGGCTCGCCACCGGCCAGCTTGATGATATCCATGGTTGCCATGGCAAGCCCGGCACCATTGACCATGCAGCCGACGTTGCCATCGAGCTTGATGTAGTTCAGGTCGTATTTGCCTGCTTCAACTTCCAGCGGGTCCTCCTCCGACTCGTCGCGCATCGCCGCGATATCCTTGTGGCGATACAGTGCGTTATCGTCGAACGAGACCTTGGCATCAACCGCGAGGATATCCTGATCGGTTGTCAGGGCCATCGGGTTGATCTCCATCATTGCGGCGTCGAGGGTAACATATGCCTTGTACAGAGCGGTGATAAAGGTGACAAAGCTCTTGTTGGCCTTTCCTGCCAAGCCAAGCCCAAATGCAAGGCGGCGGGCCTGGAATCCGAGCAGCCCCTGTCCCGGATCAATATACTCGCGCACGATCTTTTCAGGAGTCTCTTCGGCCACCTTCTCGATCTCGACACCACCCTCGGTGGATGCCATGATGATATTCCGGCCGGTGGCGCGATCCAGAAGGATGGAGCAGTAGAACTCCTTTTCGATATCGACGCCATTGGCGATCAGAAGGCGGTTGACCACCTTCCCTTCGGCTCCGGTCTGGATCGTGATAAGCTTGTTGCCGAGGATGCGACGGGATATCTCGTACACCTCGTGGAGTGCGTTCCCCTCATCAACCGGCACCACCTTGACGCCACGCAGATCCTTGCCGCCGTACTGGATCGGCTCGCCGGTCTGAAGGTCATGGATGACACCCTTGCCGCGTCCGCCGGCATGGATCTGGGACTTGACGATCAGAAGGGTTGCTCCCTCGTCGATCATGTTGTGTGCGGCTTCAACGGCCTGTTCAGGCGTGAATGCTACACGCCCGGCCTGCACCGGCACGCCATGCTTGCCGAGCAGATCCTTGGCCTGATGCTCGTGGATATTCATCTGCTTTGTGTATTTATCTCAACTGACAATTATGGATGTCGAGCGAAGGTTGGAGAGATGCCGCTGTCTTCCGCTTCCCTCCCGCAGTGCGATCCCTCCTATGGCCGGGATGCGGCATAGGAGCGACGATGTGGGCCTTGCGGATGCCATGCAAGCGCGATCCTTCGCGGCAGGCAGGCAGGCGGAGAGGCAAAGATAGTAAAAAGTTCTCCCGTCGATGAAAGTCGACATCAGTTGACAATCCGTTAAAAAATATGGTCCGGTGGGGAGGCTTGCGATCGGTGATCCCGTGCGCTTCGTATCATGCCGGCCGCTCTCCCCGTATGTTCCAGCCATCGGTTCAAACCTGCTGTGCCGGGGGGTGTGGCCTCGGCACCGGTGTAAGCGTTCGTGTCTGTTCAGCTGCCATCGTCATCACCATGCGTTCCGGCCGGAGCGTGCGGATGTTTCTCTCCCCATAGAAGCAATGAAGGAAGAATAAAGGAAGGAGAGAACAACGGGTGTTCTCTCCTTCGGTATATGTGCCGGTTTGTCCCATACCGGGCGATCAGATCATGGCCTCAAGATGGTGCATATGCCGCTACAGGCATCTGCATCTCACAGGCGATGGGCCGATTTTGATGGTGATGCAGCCTTGATCATCATAGAACAGGCAAGCATACACACAGCAGCCGGTGCTGATGTGTACCGTTACGCAGTCCTGGGTGATCGGTACCAGTTTGCCATTGCAATCTTTGATAGCAATGTTGCCGCCGTGGCTGCACTTCATCTTGAAATCGGCGCCGGGTTTGATGGTTTCGCAGTATACAATGTTTCCAGCAGCGTCAAGCAAGCAGATCGGAATACCACATGGTATGTTGCTCGATGACGCGATGAGCACAGCGTCGCAGGCGCATTTGATCTGTGCCGAGGCCTGTGTGGGAAAGGACACAGCCATCAGCGCACAGAATGCCGCTGCAACGATGCACACCTGACGAATCAACGTTCTTCGATTCATTTGTGTTCTCCAGGTTATGTGGGTTCTATAGGCCACTGCCCGGTCCGGCATGCCTGCCGAACTTCCCTGCACGCCTGTCCCAGCGAGCGACGGAGAAGTTCTTGAGGAGGGCCGGTCCGGCTCATGAAGCCTGCAAGCATAGGGTCCGATATAGTTCCACGATAATGTGCCCATACCAGCCTATCCGCCTTGAAGCGGGGAGAGGCTGGTATGGGAGGATACAGTGTGGGAATCTTTTTGAGAGGACTGCGGAAGGTACCTGGTTGCCGTGGCGGTTGCGAGTACATCTTTGTGTACCTCCCTAGCTCCCTAGGACTTGTGGCCGGATGGTGCGTTCTGCAAGCCGCAGCTCCGTTGAGACCGTGGCGGGGGCGCAATCATTTCGGTCTTCGATGCCACTATCGGCTGTTGCCCGGCATATGATTTGTCCTGTTGGCATCATATCCGCCTGCGCCGGTTCCTTCATAAGTGCCATCAGACGTATGTGCGGAGGCATCCAGCCCTCGTTCAAGACCAATCCAGGAGCAGCCCATGAAAACCAGTGATTCCGGAGAAACCGTATCGGTGTGGATGACAACGCCCACGATCCCGTCGCAGGGAGTCCTGGCCGAGGATGTACATGCCGATGTCTGCGTGGTGGGGGCAGGCATCGCCGGGATGACAACGGCATATCTGCTGGCCCGTGAGGGGCGATCGGTGATCGTGCTGGATGATGGTCCTGTTGGGGGCGGGGAGACCGGACGCACCACCGCGCATCTTACCTGGGTGATGGATGAGCGGTTCTTCGAGCTTGAACGCCTGCATAAAAAAGAAGGGGCACGTCTGGCGGTCGAGAGCAACAGAGCCGCAGTCGATCGCGTCGAGCGCATCGTTCACGATGAGAAGATCGATTGTCAGTTCGAGCGGGTCGATGGGTATCTCTTTCTGCCGCCAGGAGACGATCAGGAGCTTCTGGAGCGGGAACTGGCCGCTGCCCATCGTATTGGCCTCAAGGACGTGGTGATGGTTGAGCGCGCACCGCTTGATTCGTTCAATACCGGGCGTGCGCTCCGATTTCCACGGCAGGCGCAGTTTCATCCGTTGAAGTATCTGGCCGGTCTGGCCAGGGCGCTCACACGGCTTGGCGGGGCGATCCATACCGGCACCCATGTAACCCACGTAGCCGGAGGGAGCAGGGCGCATGTGGAAACGAAGCAGGGACGCTTTGTATCGGCAGAGGCTATTGTGGTGGCAACAAACTCTCCGATCAACGACAACCTGGTCATCCATACAAAACAGTCGCCGTATCGTACCTATGCCATCGGTATACAGGTGCCGGAAGGGGCGATACCACACATGCTGCTCTGGGATACCGCCGATCCGTATCATTATATCCGGCTGCAAGGCACATCGTATGCGGACCCTGGGGGTGCCGGTGCATATGAGATCCTGATCGTGGGGGGCGAGGATCATAAGACCGGGCAGGACAAACATCCCCGTGAACATCATGAACATCTGGAACGCTGGACCAGGGAGCGGTTCCCGATGTCGGGAGAGGTGGAGTTCCGATGGTCCGGCCAGGTGCTTGAACCTGTGGATGGCGTGCCGTTCATCGGCCGTAACCCGCTTGACGATGATAATGTGTATATCATTACCGGCGATTCAGGGCAGGGGATCACCCACGGCACGGTTGGCGGCATGCTGATAACCGACCTTGTCATGGGACGGGAGAATCCGTGGGCCGGGCTGTACGATCCTGCCAGGATCACGCTCGGTGCGGCCGGTGAGTTTCTGAAGGAAGGGGCGAATGTCGTGGCACAGTATGCTGAATGGTTTACCGGGGGCGATGTTGATTCGCTCGATGAGATCCGGCCAGGCTCCGGGGCCGTTGTGCGCAGCGGTCTGACCAAGCTGGCGGTGTATCGCGATAGGAACGGGGCCGTGCATAGGCGCTCGGCGGTCTGCACGCATGCGGGATGTATCGTGGAATGGAACGATCTGGAAAAATCGTGGGATTGCCCCTGCCATGGCTCGCGCTTCGATCCCTATGGTGCCGTGTTGAACGGCCCTGCGCTGGCTCCTCTGAAGAATATGGACGATGAATAGTATCATGTGAGGCTGGCCCTTGTGATGAAGTGGCAAGAGATGGGAGCCTGGATCGCCGCGTTGCCAGCGATCGGCACAGCCAGCCGCTTGTGATGTGGTGCAGGTATATGCGATGGGAGAATCCTTCGCATAGGACGCCCGGCAATGGGACGGCTGGGAATCCGCCCGAAGGAAACTGCAATCCAGGTGAGACTACGTATGGCACTCGACGGCGTGATCTTTGATATCGACGGGACGTTGATGGATACGAACGGGTATCATGTGCAGGCCTGGCGCCGCGCCTTTGAGCGCTATGGCTACATGGTGCAACCGGATAGGATCGAGACGGAGATCGGCAAGGGGGGGGACAAGCTCGTTCCCTCCATTCTTGGGCGTACGGCGGAAGAGAAGGATGGCGATAGCTTGCGTAAGGCATCGGCCGAGGAGTTTCAGCGCCTGGCAAAGGAGCAGCGGTTCAAGCTTTTTCCCGGTGCCGAGGCGCTTCTTCAGGCAATCCGCCGGCGGGGTCTGCAAACGGCTATTGCCACCTCGGCAGGGGCGCAGCACCTTGAGGCGATGGAGCGCAGCGCTGGTGTGAGGCTGGCTGATCTCGTTGATACGATTGTGACAGCCAGCGATGCCGATGCAAGCAAACCCTCTCCTGATATCGTCATGGCAGCCTATCGAGAGCTTGGTCTCTCCCCGGCGCAATGTGCGATGGTGGGCGATACCAGCTACGATGCCGAAGCCTGCCGCCACGCAGGAGTGGTGATGTTCGGTGTTCTGACCGGCTATCATACGGTGGAGGCGTTGACACGTGCCGGCGCGCGCAGGGTATGGCACGATGTCGCCGAGCTGTGCGCACATCTGGACGAGGCGCTGGAGCTTGCTGCGCCCGGCGCGGCGCATCTGACATGGGAGATGCTGGAGCGTCTGATGCGGGAGGCACTGGCGGTGGCACGTGCTGGAATGAGGCAGGGAGAAGCTCCCATTGGTGCCATCCTTGCCCGTGGCGATGGCTCTATCGTATCACGCGGGTACAATGAGATGCGGAGCCGGGGCAACAAGATCGCACATGCCGAGATCGTGGCGTTTGAGCATGCGGCCGGGCTTGTCCCGCTTGATGCTCGCGATCTGATCCTTGTCTCCACCCTGGAGCCATGCGTGATGTGTACCGGGGCAGCGATGGCCGCCGCCGTGGATGTTATAGTCTATGGCCTTGGCGCTCCTGCCGATAGCGGCACCGGACGGGTACGTTCGCCGGAAAGCCCGGAGAATCAGATGCCGAGGATCATTGGGGAGATTCTGCCGGATGAATGCCGGGCTTTGTTCCAGGAGTGGATGCGAGACCATGCCGACCGGGAACAGAGTCCCTATATCGAGCAGCTTCTTGCTGGGAGCGGTAGGGATCGGTAATCATCCGAACCGGTGTATTTTCAGGGCCGATGACAACTCTACCGGCGGTTTGCCTTGCGATAAACCTTCGGCGTACGCTAATGTTGTCCGTGATGATGATGCGTTACATTCCATCAAGCTCACCATCGTCTGGGTGATGAGGCCCTTCACGAACCATCGGCCGCAAACGGTTATCCGGCGCGATGGCCGGAGTATTCCGGCGCCGATGGTGGGGTGTTTCCGATACCGGAGCGCGATCGGTTCTCTCTTCGTACGTTTACGCCGGTAGATGCCGCTCCCGGACCTCTACCGAATCCTGCTCGTAATTTCATCTGTATGAATCAGCGACGTTCACTTGGAATCACAGCCGTCGTCCTTGGCCTTGCCCTGGTTGCAGGGTGCAGGTCGTTCGAGGAATCAGTCCGGCCACTTATCACACCTCAGGCTCCTCCCGGATATACGCCTCCGGTCTATATGACCGGGACGATCTCGGCGAGCCAGGCCGACCCGGAGAAGATGAACGTGCAGGTCTGGCGCGTCAATTCCACCCCCTATCCCGATTCGGTTCTTCTATATGTGCGGGTCTTTGATACCGATGGGAAACTGGTCACCAACCTTGCTCCCCCATATTATACCGGTGCCGATGATTACCGGAGGATCTGGAGTGGGCTGAGCGAACAGATCGGCCTCGACGGAAAGCCGCAGAACATCGAGAATTTCACCGTGCGTGAGTTCAGCGATCAGGATGGCATCCCATACGAGCTTGCGCTTGTGCTCGATTATTCCGGCACGATGGGGACCAATATCGATATGCTGGAAACCGGGGCGGCGGCATTCGTCAAGCTGAAGCGTCAGCAGGATAGGATCGCGGTTGTCAAATTTGACAAGACCCCGCAGCTTGTGGTCCGTTCAACCAACTCGGAGAAGGATCTGCTCGCCACCTTCAACCGTCAGGGGCTGGCCGGATATGGCACCTATACGGCGCTATATGGCGCGGCCAAGCTCGGGGCGGAGCAGGTGGCGCTCGGACCAAAGGAGAGTCCCCGGGCGGTTGTTCTGTTCACCGATGGCGAGGATAATGCCAGCACGATCGTTGCCACCGATCTGTATAAGTACTGCCTGGATAACAACATTCCCATCTTTACCATCGCCTTCGGCCCTGTCAACCAGGAGATCCTGGGTGATATCTCCACGGTCACCGGTGGCAAGTTCTACCAGACCTATACGGCGGATGAGTTGAAGATGGCGTTCGAGGATATCTATCGTAGCCTCCGCAATTATTATCAGGTCTCCTATACTCCCCCGAATGTGGCCGGCAGGCATATCGCGACCTTGACGCTGAGGCCGCCACGTTCCGGCAGGAATCTGGGTGCCACCGCCGAGTACAACACCCTGACCGGTGCTGTCATCACGGCTTCCTCGTTCGATCCTGGCCCGATCTTCTTCGATTACAACCAGGCGAGCATCCGTTCCGGGTCGCAGGCAGCGCTGGATGCGGTTGCTTCGATCATGAAGGAACGTCCAAGGCTGAGAATCGAGGTGCGAGGGCATACCGACGCAACAGGCGGCGAGGAGTATAACCAGAAGCTCTCCGAGGAGAGGGCCATGGCCGTTCGCACTGCCCTGATATCGCTTGGGGTGGAGGAGGGGCGCATACGTGCCCGTGGTTTCGGTATGTCGCAGCCGGTTGCCACAAATGAGACCGAGGAGGGGCGTGCAAAAAATCGTCGGACGGAGTTTGTGGTGCTTGTACGGTAAGGGGGCAGCGGATCGGCTGTATCAGGGCCTCCGCAGCGATTGTCATTGTCATGGCGGGCGGTCTTTGTCCGTATCACACATTCGCCAGGCCGTACCCCGCTGGCTCTGCCCCCACCGTTCGGTGTGGTATGCTGGCAGCGCGCTCCATGCCTGGCATGGATCAGGTCCTATGGGGGCATGCCAGGTATATCCGTTCATGGTGTTCGTATGCCGGCCTCCGGCATATGGCGATAAACAAAACGGCCATCGGTTCTACCACATTGATTCAAAACTGCTCGCTCGAACGCCGAGAAGAAAAAGCGTTGCCGGCGCTGCAAATGGGGTGATATGCCCCTCTCGCTGCCATTCACCACGGGCAAACAGCGTGAGTGCCGCGCCATTCGGATTGAAGAAATCCAGTCCCAACTCGGCAAAGGGAACCGCCCCAAGGGCGGTTATCCCGCTCCATCGTCCGCTGAACCCTTGTCCTCTACCAAACAGGCTGAGCATGAAGTCGGCGTTCAGATGAAGCCCATACGATGCCTCGCGAGGGCGGAGATCGAACCGGACGGTCAGGTTTGTAGCCTGTGCCAGGGTGTTCATAGAACGACCCGTCTGCTGTGCCTCATGTGGCTCTCGCTGGTCGAACAGGTGGAGGAACAGATCGTTGCGCACTGCCAGCCCGCCATAGATCACCAGCGGACCATCCACGATCGGACGGGGGCGAAGGAGGAGCCGTGTGGCAAGCCCGCTGTAGACGAGAGTTACCTGTTCTATCGTTCCTTGCAATAGCCACGGCTCCAGATTGTCGATATCATGTTTGCAGCGGTGGATATAGCCAAACTGCACTGCGGCATCCCGCGAAAGGCGGGTCGAGGCCATCAACCCTTCCTCCCAGAATATACCCCGGGGATTAAAGGCGATATCGCTAAGAGGATCGGCTACCATCTCCATCGTCCCCACAAGAGCGATGCTCCAGGTGGAATCCCATCGTGCGATCTCAAGGAACCCTCCCGTTTTTGCGTTCCAGCGATGATGAGGGCCGCTGCCGTTCGAGTAGCGTGAGAATTCCGCATAGAGCCGTGTGGTGTTCAGCCAGGTGAACCCTGCGGTATCGGCGTCATGATCGCCGAGCGGATCGAACAGCACCAGCCTGTCGGCTATGTTCTGTCCGTGGCACACTGTGTGCAAACTCAGCAACAACAGCAGAAGAAGACGATGACGGATCATAGGGCAGGTGCAAGGATGATCGGGGGGGGACAGCCGTTCCATTTTCCGCTGTCTAGTATGCGCGGCTGCTGCCGGGGCGGATATGGTTGTTGAAAGAGACAAGGGGAGTATAATAAAA
Source organism: uncultured Alphaproteobacteria bacterium (assembly GCA_964455525.1). Lineage (GTDB taxonomy): Bacteria > Bacteroidota > Ignavibacteria > OLB7 > OLB7 > JAFDZV01. The sequence continues at coordinate 104,841 of CAYVWR010000010.1, read as the reverse complement.
CAGAGGCCAGGAGGGAAGGATGAAGGGAGCGACTACAGAGAGGCTTGCCGATCACGATGCCTTTGTTGCCATGCTTGGCAGGGGCGCCCGGCTGCTCGCCCGTCGTGATCCGGTTCTGGGGTCACTTGTACGGGAGCATGGTGTGCCAACCTTTCGACCCCATGGCGATTATTTCGGCACATTGGTCGATTCGATCGTTCGCCAGCAGATCACCGGCCGTGCTGCCGATAGCATTCTTCGGAAGCTGCGTGAGCTGCTCGGCGGGTTCTTTGAGCCGGGGATCATGCTGATCGCCCCGGATGAGCTGATACGTGGTGCCGGGGTTTCGCCGCAGAAGCTTGCCTACCTGCGATCGCTGGCTGAACATGTGGCCGATCGGCGGCTGGAACTTGATCGGCTGCCGGAATTGCCGGACGATGAGGTGATACGGGCGCTGACCGGCATCAAGGGGATCGGTCTGTGGACGGCGCATATGTTCCAGATCTTCTCTCTCGGTCGGCTCGATGTTCTCCCGGTTGGCGATCTCGGCGTCCGGCGTGGCATTCGGAATGCATATGGTCTGGAGGAGCTTCCGCTCCCCGGGACAATGAGGGCGATCGCTGCGCGGAACGGCTGGGCACCATATCGGTCGATAGCCGCATGGTATATGTGGAGGGCGTCGTAGCGATATGCTGCCGGTGCTCCGAGGAATTACGATAACAGAGGCGAACAGAACAGGGATGAGCGAACGTATCGGCAATGGCCATATCAGGCCAATCGAGCGATCGTTGCGTGAATATGCACGCGGCATCGCCGGAGGCCTTCTCTTCAGTCTGCCGCTTCTGTATACCATGGAGATGTGGTGGGCCGGGTTTATCGCCAATCCAGAGCGATTGATGGGGTATATCGCCGTGACCTTTCTTCTATTGCTTGGGTATAACCGTTTTGCAGGGATGCGCAGCGATGCCGGTTGGGCCGAGGTGGTGATAGATTCCATCGAGGAGATGGGAATCGGGCTGATAGTCTCCCTGGCCGTTCTCTGGGCCATCGGACGTTTCAATCTGGATATGGGGCTTGCCGAGGTGATGGGCAAGGTGATTGTGGAAGGGATGACCGTGGCAATCGGCGTATCGGTGGGGACCGCCCAGCTAGGCTCGAACGGGGATGAGGACGATGATGATGATGTAGGGATGGATGCCAGACAGGGGAAGGTGCAGCCGATGGGGTTCAAAGCCCAACTGGTTATCGCGTTCTGCGGGGCAGTGCTTTTTGCCATGAACATCGCGCCTACCGAGGAGGTGATGCTGGTCGCGGTGGAGATCACGCACTGGCAGATGGGGGTGCTTGCCCTCTTCTCGATCGCTCTCGGCGTCAGCATCCTTTATTATATAGACTTTACCGGCTCCAGGCAGATCGTTCTCGGCGGCCGTGATGGAAGCCTGGTAGTGCTGAGGGGGGCGGTCATCATGTACGCGGTCGCGCTTGGCGCATCGGCGCTTATGCTCTGGTTCTATGGCCATTTCGATGGCGTAGCCCTTATCACCAAGGTATCTCTGGTGATTGTGCTCGGCGTGGTCTCCACGCTTGGTGCATCGGCGGGACGATTGCTGCTGCAAATACGGTCACTATCGGATGATGCTGCATGAGCGGGAGTGCAACGATGACGAAAAACTGGCTGGAGTGGGCCGTGTTTGCCATAAGCTCCATGATAGTGGTGGCGATGTTCGCCTATCTGTTGGGCGACGCGTTTACGGCTGGCACCGCCCCTCCCATCATCGAGGTGCGGCTCGGCGAGGTGCAGCTGGCCGGGGGCGGATATCTCGTGCCGGTGACGATCCTGAATTCCGGCGCTGAGACGGCCGAGCGTGTTGCGATTCAAGTTGAGATCGAAGGAGATGGCGGCAGCACCGAGAGTGCTATGCTGGAGCTTGATTACCTTCCGCGCCGGGCGGAGCGAAAAGGGTGGGTGGCGTTTCGCGCCGATCCACGCACGGCACGTACGGTGCATGCCTATGCCAGAAGTTTCCAGGCCCCGTAACCGGTTCCCGCAAGGGGCCATTGCATGGAGGTGGGGCGGCTCACCCCTTTGCAACAGATGGATAGTATCGGAAAATGTCCCTGAATATTTCAGAAAACAGCCTTATCCTATCAGCAGAGGCGTAGCAAGTGCTTGGCCTTTTCTCAATCATGATGAGCTCCCCGCCTTCCCTTGCTTGTATTAAGGGGAGAACTCGTACTATCTTCTCCACTATGGAAGACCCATTATCTAGTAGGCGCTCTGGCGCGCTCCCGAGCTTCTTTGTCGTTCGTCCCACATCCCGCGGGAGGCGTTCGTACAACGCATGAGTGACCCGATACTCGGCATATTTATCACGCTGCTCCTGGTGTTGGCAAACGCATTCTTTGTTGCTGCGGAGTTTGCAATCGTTAAGGTGCGTTCATCGCAGATAGAGCTTCGAGCGCAGGCAGGGGAGCGCTCCGCCAAAATGGCGCAACGCCTTATCGCACATCTGGACGAATATCTCTCCGCCACACAGCTCGGTATCACGCTTGCTTCGCTTGGGCTTGGCTGGATAGGCGAGCCAATCGTTGGACAGTTGCTGATCGGCGTTATGGAGCTGTTCGGCGTCACGCTCGATCCGACGACGGCCCACAAGGTGGCGCTGCCGGTGGCATTTGTCGTGATCACGTTCCTTCATATCGTTTTGGGAGAGCTTGCGCCAAAATCCCTTGCCATTCAGCGTTCGGAGCAGACCACGCTTGCAATCGCATATCCGCTCCGTGTCTTTTATCTGGTGCTCAAGCCGGCCATTGTGTCGCTTAACTGGGTTGCCAGCAAGATCCTGAAGCTGTTCGGCCTGGAGACGGTGAATGAATCGGAGCACTATCATTCCGGCGAGGAGCTTCGCCTGCTGTTGGAGCAAGGGCGTGATGGGGGAACGATCGAGGAGTCGGAGCATGAACTGCTCGAGAACGTCTTCGAGTTCGGTGATACCATCGTCAAGGAGGTGATGGTTCCTCGCACAAACATCGCCGCGCTTGATCTTGCACAGCCGCCAACGGCGCTTATCCGCTCGGTGATCGAGGAGGGATATACCCGTATGCCGGTCTATGCCAATTCCATCGATAATATCATCGGCGTGGTCTACTCCAAGGATCTGATCACGTTGCTGGAGCATCAGAACCTGATTATACTACAGGATCTGCTCCGCCCGGCGCATTTTGTGCCGGAGACCAAGCTTATCTCCGAGCTTCTGCGGGAGTTCCAGCGCTCCAAGAATCAACTGGCTATCGTTGTCGATGAGTTCGGCGGTACCGCCGGTCTGGTGACGATGGAGGATATCCTCGAAGAGCTGGTGGGCGAGATCCAGGACGAGTACGATGAGGAACTTGCCGGTGTCGAAAAGGTGGAGGAGGGGAGTTATCTGGTCAATGCCTCGATGACCATCTCCGATCTGAACGATGCCATCGAGGGATTCAAGCTCCCGGAAGGGGAGGATTATACGACGATCGGCGGTCTGGTGAACAAGTGGTTCGGGCGTATCCCGGAGGCCGATGAATCGTATGAACGCGATTCGGTTCGTATGACCGTGCTGAAAACCTATAATCGCCGTGTGATACAGGTGAAGATCGAGGATCTGAACCGTAATGCGCCCGATAATGGCTTGCAGGCTTTCGCCGAGGATGGGCAGGTACAGGGGGGGTAGAGCGCGGAGGCAGATAGCTTCCGGCTCGGCATAAGAGGAATTGGTGGGGGGATAGGATGTCGTTTCGACCACTGACTACGGGCAACACTTGAATACGAAGAAATTCGCACGAACGCTCGTTACGAGCGCGCTCCCATACGCTAACGGCTATACCCATCTCGGCCATGTTGCCGGTGCCTATCTCCCGGCAGATATGTACACGCGCTTCCTTCGCTCCAGTGGCGAAGAGGTGATCCATGTCTCCGGCTCCGACGAGTACGGCGTTGCGATTACGATCGCCGCCGATAAGGAGAAGGTCTCGCCGAGAGAGGTTATCGACCATTATCATGAAGCTCATAAGACGGCATTCCAGGGGCTTGGGATCGATTTCGATATCTATGGCCGTACCTCGTGCCCTGAGCATATCCAGACCGCGCAGGAGTTCTTTCGGGCACTGTACGAGGGGGGGCATCTGGCCGAGAAACAGGAGGAACAGTTCTATGACCCGGAGGCGGACATGTTCCTTCCCGATCGGTATGTGGAGGGGACCTGCCCGGTCTGTGGCTATGACGGTGCTCGCGGCGATCAGTGCGACAACTGTTCCAGCACCTATAACCAGACCGAGCTTAGAAACCCGATCAGCAAGATCTCCGGCAAGACTCCCGAGCTTCGCCCTACACGGCATCTGTATCTGAAACTGGGGGATTTTCAAAGGGAACTGGAGGCCTATGCCGAGGGGCATGCCAGTGACTGGAAGGATAATGTGCTCCAGCAGACCCGCGCCTGGCTGAAACAGGGGCTTGGCGACCGTGCCATTACACGCGATCTCGATTGGGGGATCGATGTGCCGCTGCCGGGCTTCGAGGGGAAGAAGATCTATGTCTGGTTCGATGCACCGCTCGGCTATATCACCAATACACGGGTGCTGACCGCACGTAGCGGCGATCCCGATGGGTGGAAACGCTGGTGGTGCGATCCTGAATCCCGCTATGTTGCCTTTATCGGCAAGGATAATATCGTCTTTCATACCCTGATGTTCCCGGCGCAGATCCTGGGACGGAATGAACGTGGGGGCGACCGGTATAATCTTCCCGATAACGTCCCTGCATGCGAGTTCCTGAATCTGGAAGGGGAGAAATTCTCGAAGTCCCGCAACTGGGGTATCGACCTGCGCGATTATCTGGCTGAATATCCGCCCGATCCGCTTCGTTATACGCTCGCCTCCATTCTGCCGGAGAACAAGGATGCCGATTTCACCTGGCGTGAATATCAGGCGCGGACCAATAACGAGCTGGCCGATATCCTTGGAAACTTCATCAATCGTACGCTTCAGTTCTCCGCCCGCTATTTTGATGGGGTTGTTCCACCGCTGGTGGCAAGCGCGGAGAAGGAGGAAGAGGTGCGGGCGCTGCTGACCGAGGATCTGCGCCGTGCCTGCAATGGCGCCCAGAGCGATCTGGAAGTGCTGGAGGAGCTTGTTCCGAAATATCTGAAGTATTTCACCCGGAATGACCTAGTCATTCTGCTTGAACTGACGCGGGCGCCCAAGCGGATCGGCGATCTCTATCGGGTCTTCAAGTTCCGCGAGGCGGTCCTGGAAACGATGAATGTGGCCCGTGCGGCAAACAAGTATTTCAACGATTCGGAGCCGTGGAAATCTCGAAGGGAGAGTCCGGGCCGCTGTGCTACGGCGATTAATATCTGCCTTCAGGTGGTTCGTTCGCTTGCCGTGCTTTTTGAGCCTATCATTCCCTTTTCCTCGGTGAAGATCTGGGAGATGCTGAACCTGGAGCTTGGGCGCGGCAGCAACTGGAGTTCCGTCCCGGAGTTGCTGGTGCCTACACGCCACACGCTCGGCGAGCCGACCATCCTCTTTGCCAAGGTGGAGGACGAGACGGTGGAGCGCGAGGTTGCCAAGCTTGGAAGCTCTTCATCATCGGCAGCGGCCGAGCCGCCGATTGCCGTGGAACTGAAGCCGGAGGTGACGTTCGAGGATGTGATGAAGCTTGACCTTCGTGTTGCTACGGTGCTGGCGGCGGAGCGGGTGAAGAAGTCGGAGAAACTTCTGAAGCTTCAGATCAGGATCGGCAACCTGGAACGGCAGATCGTGGCCGGTGTCGGCAAACAGTACGAGCCGGAAGAGCTTATCGGTCGGCAGATCGTGGTGGTGGCAAACCTGAAGCCGGCAAAATTGATGGGGAACGAATCGCAGGGGATGCTTCTTGCTGCAAACTCGCCGGATGATGTCCCTACCCTTATCACCGTGATGGATGCGGAGAAGACCCGGGACGGGTTTGTGGTGCGCTAAGGATAGCAGCCGCATCCCTGGTCAGCAGCAGTATCGGCAGTTGCGGGGAGAGGGCGTTGTGATGGCGGGCTTTGCCCGTAGGCTTTGCCCGTAGGCTTTGTCCGTAGGCTTTGCCCGTAGGCTTTGTCCGTAGGCTTTGCCCGTAGGCTTTGCCCGTAGGCTTTGCCCGTAGGCTTTGCCCG
>CAYVWR010000010.1:2712-98586 GCA_964455525.1 uncultured Alphaproteobacteria bacterium | reverse complement strand
GCTTTGCCCGTAGGCTTTGCCCGTAGGCTTTGCCCGTAGGCTTTGCCCGTAGGCTTTGCCCGTAGGCTCCAGGCAACCGAGAACGATTCTCTGCCCGGTCTCGTTGGCATAGAAGAGAGTTCCCGGTTGCCGTTTCGGCCGGAATCCAGGGCCTGGCTGCAAGGAGGCTGGAGCGTGTGTGAGGGAATCGGGCTGTTGCTCTGGCCGATGGTAGCCGTATCGCATGCGTTATCCCTGGCTCTTGACTCCTGACATGATTCTGCGTAGCATAGGAGCGCCGTCCGGGCATAAGATGAGAGTATAATCATTGCAGGCCGACACGATGAAAAAATCAGGGATTCGCTCACTCCGTTCCATGCTGACCGAGTCAGCTCCGATCCGTCCTCTGCCGATGGGGGTTGTGCGCCAGCTTGTCGGGTATTACCGCGACTGGCGCCAGTCGCGTGACATCCTGAACGATGCCGACGATGCCATGTTATCATCCCGTCGGCCTCGTCTGTTCAAACTTTCCACTCTTTCCGGTTCTTCCAGAACGTATCGTACACAATGATCGTTGCCAAGTTCGGTGGCGGGGTGCTTGACGGAGCCCAGGGTCTTCGGCGTGTCTGCGGTGAGATCCGTGTGCTGCCGAAGCCGCTTCTGGTAGTTACCAGTGCCTTTGCCAATGTGACCAATATGCTGGAACGGCTTGCGGAGTCGGCTGTGGTCGATCCCGCGATAGCTCGCGAACGTCTTGATGCGTTTGTGGCGTTTCATTCCGGCATCGCTCGCGATGTTCTCTCATCCGAGCTATACCATGCCTGGGTTGATGAGGTGCGCCCTTTCATCGTGCGATTGGAGGAGGTGGTGCGTGGGTTGGAGATCGTGCGCGAACTCTCGGCACGCACGCTCGATCTGGTTGTACATTTCGGTGAACGGTTCTCATCGTCGCTTCTCCTTGCTGCGCTTGCCTCGGAGGATGCCGGTGAGCGGGCTGTGGGCATCTCGGCGCTCGATGTGGTTATTACCGATGCCGCGCATCGCTATGCACGTCCCGACCTTGAACGGACGGGGGAACGGGTGGAGGAGCGGCTTCGCCCTCTCCTTGCCGGGTATGATGTTGTTGTGACCGAGGGATATATAGCCCGGAGTACCTCCGGCGAGGCCACAACGATGGGACGTGAAAGCTCCGACTATACCACAACGATGCTGGCGGCATTTCTTGAAGCCGACGAGGCTCGTATCTATCGTGCTCTTCCAGGCATCATGACAGCCGATCCCAGGGTTGTTTCCGGCGGGCGTACGCTTGGGCGGTTGAGCTATCGGATGGCCAATGCGCTCGCCGAACTCGGCTCCCAGGTGCTCCATCCTCGTACGGTGATGCCGGTGGAACGGTGCTCCATCCCGTTGGTTATCACTGCCATCGGTGGGCCTGGCACTACCATTGGGACCATCGGGGAAGGTGGCTGTTCCATCACGTTGCTGCCGGAGGCGGAGCTTCTAGAGATAGAGACGGAGACCGCCAATGCCCCGCTCGATGGTTTTCTTCGCGCTCTTGGTGCAGGTGCCCCCGTCATCTGGCATCATCGGTTCCGCCGCCGGTTGCAGGTGCTTATCTCCGGCCATTATTCGGTGCTCACATTGCCGCTACGGGCGATTGCCGAGCGTGTACAGTCGGCTCGCTATCCCGTTGCGGTGGTTTCGCTTGTTCGTGAGGAGCCGTTTGTCGGGGCCGATCTGGAACGATTTTTTGCCGCCGTTGGCGGGCGCTCCCCTCGTGCCATTCAGGGAGGGCTTGATGGCCATTCCATCAGCGTTGCGCTCGATCGTGACCAGGCGCACGAGGTGGCACGGGAACTACATCGCCAGTTCATCGAGGAGGCGGAGGGAGCCGAGCGATGGCAGACCTCTTCTCTGTAAGTGAGCTTTGTTCGTATCGCTCCTGTTCTTTCGGCCGCCGCCGATGCGCCATCCTGAGCGTGGTCCTGCTTGTGCTGGGATCGCCTGCGCTGCATGCACAGGTTCCAGAATTCCCGGACTCGCTGGGCAGGCAATGGGTGGTGGCACGTACGGAACGGTATGCCGCGACCCATACAACTTCTCTGCTCGCCGATTATTATCTACACCAGGGGCTGCTCAACGGGACCATCCGAAGCAATCTCCTGACATCGACAACCCTGATCGACAACCCCACGACCAGAGATCAGGTCGATATGCTGGTCGATCTGGAATATAATCTCCCGTCGACCATGCGGCTGTTCCTTCATTCGGAAGGAACCCTGACCAACGATGTGCAGCGCGGGGGACGTTTCCCCGGATTGAACAATACCGCTGCCTCGTTCATCGGGGTTGGTGGCAGAGTGAGCGACAAGCAGGGAAACAGGATCGGGCTTGCGATCGGTGGCACCTACAACCGGCAGTTGAACGTGGAGGATGCCGGAGGAGCGCTCTACAGTGAGCTTCTGGGCCGGTTCGACTGGAGCGGTTATCAGGTGCAACTGGATGGCAGGGGACGCTGGTACAACATAGCGCCACGCCATAACAGCAACGGGTATCTTGATCTACAGGTGGCGCGATCGTTCGAGGAAGGGGCCAGTGGCCAGCTTCGGTTCCGTTACGATCACATCAACACGGATCTCTATATCAAGCGTAGCGAGGAAGACCTGATCCGCTATCAGGGGCTTACCTACGATGGCATCAACACGCGTGGCGAGGGGCGCCTGCTTCTGAACTCCCTGATCAGCTACCCGCTCGATGAGAATCTTGGGCTTGATATCTCCTTCCAGCTTTTGCGCCAGTTGGTAGGGCAGGAGGAGCTTTCCGAGGGGCTGCCCCCCCTTCCCCGCGATCCGGAGCCGTTTCGTTATGAGCGCAGAGAGCTTGCCATGGGAACAGTGGTGGGGATGCGCTGGACGCCGAAACGATTTACCGGAAGCGTACGGATAGAGTATGGTACGAGCGAACAGTACAACCGGGTGGATGCTCGCGGTGTGGTAAACAATCTGGAACTCTCCCGCAAACGGGCAAGCAGCGCGCAAAGCGATTTTGTCTCGCAGCAGTTGCTTGTTGCCGGATATGGCGAGTACCGTATGAGCCGTTACGACACGATTGCGCTGAACGGAGCCGTTTCGATCTACCGGTACGATACCCCAAGCCCGATCAACTATTTCGATAAGGATGAGCAGTCGATCCAGGCCCAGATCCGCTATGGCCGCTCCTTCGGTCCTGTGCTCGACTTCTCGATCTATGGCCAGGTCTTCCTTACCCATCTGGTCTATCTGTTCGGGCAGAACAGCAACGATAACAACTGGAACCGGATATTCCGTCTGGCTCCGGCAGTGCATTACCGTTTCGGCGAGCGTTTCCATAACTTCTTTGAGGCCGAAGTGCTGGCCAATTATACCGAGTATGATTTCGAGGGACGAACGCAGAACATTCGCGGACGTTCCTTTCGCGAGCTTCATCTGCGCGACTCGATGATGGCCACACTGACAAAGACGCTCGGGCTGATGGTCTTCGGCGATCTTAGAATCTCGGAGCGTGGAACGTTCAGTTGGACCCAGTTTGCCGAAAGCCCCATCGAACGTACCCGTACCGAAGGGCTGGGGGCGGAGATGTCCACCTCAACGCTCGACGGGATAACATTCGGTGTGGGAACCCGTCTCTCACGCGTGAAGAGCTACCGCGCAGTGCCCAGAAGCACCGTGCTTGAACCATTTTCCGATCGCACATCGTTTGGCCCGACAGCCAGGCTCGACCTGCGGCTTTCGGAGCGGTCGGCTGTTGAATTCTCCGGTTGGTGGGAACATCGGTTCGAGGAAAGCAGGCTGATTGGCCGCCTTCCGATCCTTTTCCTCACCGTCGGCATGCAGTTATAGCGTCCCAATCCTGATATCAGTTGAATAGCAACCCATTACTCCTTCTCGCACGCGAGTTCTATAGCAGTCGTGATGAACTTGCCGCCCTGCCGGGGCTGCTGGAACAGGTGCGCCGGACCTGCCCCATCAGCGATAGTCAGTTCTTCAACCTTGTCGTGGCGATGAGCGAGGCAGTGACCAATGCCATCATCCACGGCAACAAGTCCGATCCCACTCGGCTGGTCCGTTATTCGGTGGAGTGTCTGGCCGATGCCATCCGTTGCGTGGTAGAGGATGAGGGGGAGGGGTTCGATCCCGATGCGGTTGCCGATCCGCTCAGTGCCGATAACGTTCTGCGCGAAGGGGGGCGTGGAATGTTCCTGATCCGTGCTCTGATGCAGGATCTTCGGATCGAGAACACCGGGCATGGCCTGCGGGTGGAGTTCCTTTGCGGCAGGGAGTAGCCTCGTGGGCGATTTCGGAAGCCGGGGCAGCGCCGGAAATCTTGTGGCGTCGCATGCGGTGAATGTCTCGCCCGGTGCGGTCTGGCTGCTCGGCGGCGTTCTTCTGGCGCTGCTTGCACCGCTCTCCTGGCTCGGCGATCTCCGCTCCGCTCTGGCTCCATACCTTGCTCTTAGCACGGCTGCGGCTGTCGTTCTCTACCTTGCCATCTATCTCTTCGGACGCTTCGGTGTGGAACCACGGCGTTCGGCAGTGCTGGGCGTGGCATTGCTGCTGCGATTGGCAATGCTTCCGATGCCCCCATCCCTCTCCGATGATGCATACCGTTATCTCTGGGATGGTCGGCTGCTTCTGCATGGGGAGAATCCCTACCTTGTTGCGCCCGCCGATGTATCGCTCCTTCGGTTTCAGGATGAGCTGTTCCATCACCAGGGCCACCCCGAAACAACCACCATCTATCCTCCAGGAGCCGAGGCTCTCTTTGCCGCTGCCATGGCGCTGGGCGAACCGTTCGGGGGAGGATATGCGGCTGGATATCTCATCTACAAGCTCTTTGTGGTCGGGGCGGAGCTTGCGAGCATCCTTCTTCTGCTTCGGCTGGTGGATCGTCTCGGGCTACCACGACGGTTTTCGCTTCTGTATGCCTGGCATCCTCTGGTGATCGTAGAGCTTGCCGGCCAGGGACATACCGACGCGTTCTGGACGCTTGGGCTTGCGCTTGGCCTTGCCGGGTATATGAGCGGGCGTGCTGGCGGAGGAGTGATCGGTCTTGCCATCGGCTCGGTGCTGCGTCTGCATCCGCTTGTTCTTGTCCCTCTGTGGGGACGCTTCCTTGGCCTGCGGCGCTGGTGTGCTGGGCTTGTGGCTGCGCTGCCGGTCTTCCTGCTGTTCCTTCCTCTGCTTCTTCCCGGCGTGTTGCGGAACTATATGGTGGTGCTGGAGCGCTTCACCAACTACTACGAGTTCAACGGAGGTTTCTACTACGCTGTAAAGTGGGTGCTGGACGAGCTTTCCATCGGGCCTTCCAATCGGGCAGCCGGGGCGATCGGCGTGGCCGTTCAGCTCCTTCTCCTTCTGCTGATATGGTGGGCGCCCGTGCGCGATCGTTCGGTGCCGGAGCTTGCCTGGCGTGCCTTGCTGGTCGTTACCGTCCAGATTGTGCTGGCTGCAAAGGTGCATATCTGGTATTTCGCCGCACCGCTGTTCATCTTGCCGCTTGCATCGAACCGCATGCTGCATCGTGCCTGGCTCTGGGTGCTGCTGGTCGCTCCGTTCACCTATCTGATGTATCTCCGGTCGCCGCAGGTTGAGCTGATGCAGGTTGTTGGGCTTGAATGGGGTGGGTTTGCGATTCTTGCCGCATATGGTGCGTTGCAGGCGTTCCGATCAAGGGGCACCGGCCCGGGGCGTAGCGAACCTGATAGCTGAAACGATATCGCCCGGTGCCGTTGGAGGTGCCGGGCGATAGGGTTTTCTCATCGTACAGGAGACTGTCTTTTAGCGGCGTGGACGCGACTCGGTGCCCTGTGGCTCCGATGCTCCGCCGTCGCGACGTGGCGTGCTGCCATGCGTTTCCGGTGCGGCCGGGGTCGGAGTTGTGGTCTTCGTGCTGGAGGTTGACTTCGAGCCAGCCTTGGGGTCACGCGTCCCTGTCGTCACGGTCTTGCCCGCCTTTACCGTTGTATCTGTGGAGATAATTGCCGTATCGGTCCGCTTGGTGTCGATCAGCGCCGTATCTCTGGCGGTAGCAGTATCGATTGGCGTGATGGAATCAACCGGCGGAGTCGTCACCTGTATGGTGTCGTTCGTGGCTGGCTCCTCGGTCTTGTTATCGCTGCATGAGGCGATGCCGAGCGAAAGCAGACATCCGGCGATGATTAATGCTCGTGATTTCATCAGATCGTATTCCTTTGCTGTTAATAAGTTTTGGCTGCTTAGCCCGGAGCTGTTGACCTCCCGGTGGAAGCCGTGGATTAACCGCTCTCTGCCGGGCGGATAGATAGGCCATGATACAAGATGCTGCAAACCTACACCGACACCGATCACATGGGCAAGAATCGCCGCGCTTTTTCTATGCGATCCATCCAGCAGGCCGGAGTGTTACGGGCTGTCTCCAAGAGAAAAAAATCTTGGAGAGCCACAGCGGAGGATTTATATTTGTGTCCCTTCTCTACGGAAGGCCTAGGGGTTATGGCACAGTTGGTTAGCGCGCATCCTTGACATGGATGAGGTCGTAGGTTCGAATCCTACTAACCCCACTGATTTGATACACGCCAAGCGCCGCACAGTGTTACCTGTGTGGCGCTTTTTCGTTTGCGTCCATTAAGGCCGTAGGGCTTTCCACCCCCCCCTTTCTCCTGCTTGTTCTGCGGAGGTTGCCATCCCTGCAACGGCTTTTATCTGAACAAGGATACCAGCAATGAACGATCATGGTGAGCGGAACAAACAGAACGTTATCGGTTTCTACGATCTGATGTTCAACCAGTGCAAGCCGGCCGAGGCCATCGCGATGTATGCCGGGGATATGTATATCCAGCATAATCCGGGGGTAGGGGATGGCAAGGATGCCTTCATTGAATACTTTACGAGGATGGCACGGGAGTATCCAGGGAAACGTGTGCACATCAAGCGTGCGATCGCCGAGGGAGATTATGTTGTCCTGCACTGCCATCAGCAGTGGCCGGGAGATAGCGACTGGGCAGGCATCGACATCTTTCGGCTCGATGATCGTGGAAAAATCGTGGAGCACTGGGATGTCCTCCAGGTGGTCCCCGAGAGCGCGGCCAATGAAAACACCATGTTCTAGGATGGAGCTGTTGGCCTGGGGATTTCAACGCCCGTCAAAGAGCCATAGCGGCAATGCTCGCGGCGCCGGGAGGTGCTATAACGCAACGAGGCGATCCGGCATAACGGATCGCCTCGTCGATGTTGATTCAGATAGCTCTGCTGCCCACGGTTACAGGCCGTTCAGAGAAACACGCTTCGGCAGCGGCTCTGGGGCAAGGATCGGGCGCCCATCGAATGCCGGCAATGTAAGCGGATGCTCCTGGTTCAGCCGAAGCACCTCGGCGATCGCACGCTCAAGCTGCGTATCGCGGTTGGCCACATAATCCTGCGGTGTGATATCGATGTCGATGTCGGGATCGGTGCCGTAGTTCTCCAGTCCCCACTGCACATCCTCGAACCAGTGCGAGAACTCCGGTTGAGTTGTCACCGAACCATCCACCAGCGGATTGCGTGGCCAGATGCCAACCACTCCTCCCCAGGTCCGTTTTCCGATCAGGGGACCAAGCTTCATCAGCTTGAATCCGTGCGAGAAGATATCGCCGTCGGAGCCGGCGTTTTCGTTTGTCAGTGCCACGATCGGTCCGCCGACCGAATACAGTGGATACGGTTCCGGCATGCCATGACGCGCCAGGCCGTAACCGATGCGCTTCCGCGCCAGCTTTTCAAGGATGAGCTGCGAGACATGCCCTCCGCCGTTGAACCGGACATCCACGATCAATGCCCCGCGCCCTACTTCGCTCAGGAATCCACGGTGGAACTCGCTATAGCCAAGTGGCCCCATATTGGGGACATGAACATATCCGACCTTTCCGTCGGTGGCTTCATGAACACGGCGGCGGTTGCTCTCCACCCATTCACGATAGCGTACCGGCTGCTCGTTGCCAAGTGCCTTCAGGGTGGTTGTGCACGGCTCGCTGGAGCCGCTCGGGATAAACGTGATGGAGACCTCGGTGCCCGCGGTGTTCACCAGTTGCTCGTATGGCGAGCGGGTCCGCGAGACCTTGCGGCCGTTGATGGCAACGATACGGTCCCCTTCGGCAATGTTCACCCCGGGCGTTTCAAGAGGGGAGCCATACTGGTTGCTCCATGCGTCTCCGCGAACGATATGCTCCAGCACCCAACCATCGTCGTTCAGGACAAAGTCGGCGCCGAGGAATCCTTGTGCATAGGTTGGGCTTTCACGGTAATCGCCTCCCATTTCATAGGCATGCGAGGTGCCAAGCTCGCCATGCATCTCCCAGATCAGATCGCTGAACTCCGAGCGGGTTCCAAGACGGTCGATCAGCGGACGGTACAGGCTGTAGACCTTCTCCCAGTCCAGGCCAAGCATCCCCTCGGTCCAGAAGAAGTCCCGTTGCAGCCGCCATGCTTCCCGGTACATCTGCTCCCATTCCGCCGGAGGGAGGATGCCGATGCTGGTGCGCCCAAGATCGACCCAGCCGGTGTTGGCCCCATGATCCTCTCCTGCCTTCTCCTCCAACCGCTCACCGGCCGCAAAGATCCGCAGCCGCTTGCCTGAACGATAGACCATTGTTGTGGCGTCGTGCGAGATGGCAACATCGCTCACCTCCTCGGCCACACCCTCTATCTTCTGCTTGTCGAAGTCGAAGGCCTCCAGCTTGCCGGTTGGTGCCTGATCGTTCCCGGCTTCGGCGCTCAGGCTGCCCTGCACCGGCTGGCTTACGAAATAGACCCCCTTGCGTGTTCCTATCACCTGCGTGTACTTGGCTTCCTTTGCAGGGAAGGGAAGAATGCGGCGGGCGATGCCATCGAAGTCGATCGTGACCTCCGGTGCCCTCTTCTTCTCGTCCTGTTCGTTTGGATCTTCTCGTTTTGGTGGCTTCGGTTTGGGAAGAAAGGGATTCCGCAGATCGCGACGGAGCGTGATCAGATATGGGCGCATCCCACGAGGGAAACTCAGGTCGAAATGAAGATTGTCGTAAACAGGGTCAAGCTCGCGGTAGGAGAGGAAGTAGAGATAGCGCCCCTCAGGATCGAATGCGGGCGCGATGTCGTGGAGCACCGGCTCGGTTACCTGATGCTTTTCGCCGGTCTCCACGTTGGCGATCATCAGATAGGAGGTCTCCGGGTTCTCGGCATGGTTGAACGCCAGCCAGCGTCCATCCGGCGACCAAGCCACGCCGTTGTCGTGCAAGGTGTTGCTTCTGTCGAGTATCGTCATCGAGCGCGTCGCCAGATCCACAACGATGATCTCGTTGCGGTGATTGCCGAAGGCCACACGGTCGCTCTTCGGGGAGACGACAAGGTTGACCGGCCTGCCGATGTCGATCCCTTCTAGACGATCCTCCTCCTCGGCGCCATCGCCGCTCAGGATCGCCAGTGCCTCCTCTCCACCCTTGTCGCTGGTGGCAACCAGACGGCGGCCATCGTTGAGATGGCGGGCCAGACGATAGCGAACGGTGAACGGATCGCCATGCTGCACCACCGGGCCGGCAAAATTTCCGGTGGTTACCGGTTTGCCGCGTAACACCAGGGCCAGGGAATGCCCCTCCGGGTGAAGCGCGTAACTCTGGAGGTAGTCGGCCCCTTCGACAAACTTCCTGCTGCGCTGTGTGCGAGGGGAGTGATACTCCACCTCGATAGGCCCATAGGAGTTGGTTTCGGGATCGAACAGATAGAGGTTCCCACCGGCATGATAGACGATGCGGCTGCCGTCGCTGACGGCGTTGCGTGCATAGTAGTCGTCGTGGTCGGTGTGGCGGCGAAGATCATCTCCGCTCGTTGTGCAACTATATACATTGCCGTATCCCTCGTAATCGCTCAGGAAATAGATCCTGGTGCCGATCCACATCGGGGATGCGAAGTTGGCCTTGAGCGAGGTAAGCCTGCGGAAGTTTCCGTTGCCCTCGGTATCGATCCAGAGATCTCCGGCGGTGCCACCACGGTAACGCTTCCAGCGGGCCGGATCATGCGTATTTCTGCCGATCACTGTTCCCTGCTCCGGGCCGTAGGAAATGCTGTGCGCTGGCCCAACCGGCACCTCGGTGACCGGTCCGCCTTCGGGGGCTATCTCATAAAGTCGCATGATGCGCTGGAACGGCTGCGCATGATTGGTGGAGAAGATGATCTTCGATCCATCACGGCTCCATCCTACCGGCTGCGTCATCGCGCCGAAATATGTCAGACGCCTTGCCTCACCCCCTGAAGCGGGCATCGCATAAAGCTCGTTATGCCCTTCTTCGCGAGCCACAAAGGCAAGCCAGCGCCCATCCGGTGAAAGGATGGGCCGTGCTATCTGGCTGATGCTGGATGTGAGTCGTCGGGCAATACCGCCAGTGGTTGGGATCGACCATAGGTCGTCCTCACTGGTGAATACTACTATATCCCCCTGAATTGTGGGGAAGCGATAATAACCGGACTGCATAGCTCTAATCGCTTACTGTGACTGTGAAGAAAGCGCTCACACCTAGCATGCAGAAAAAGTCTGTCCGATGCGGCGGTGAGCTTGAGCCTATTCCCGACCTAGATGGGGGTAGAACAAGCATATGAGCGTAAATATACAACGTGAGTCCGTACAACGGGGGTGGAAGTTTCGTGGCTGTAGGGGAGGGAGAGCCAATTGTTTCAGCCTGCACCCTGAGGGCTACGGTTCCCTTGCGAGCAAAGTTACGGGGAATGTAGTATATCATGGGCCCTTTCCATAGGCCATGCCGGAAAAAACGCGCCGCTGTGCTCGGGCTGTTTCCGATGCCGGCCATAATCCATACCTTCGCTGCCAAGGCCCATCGCGACGGTTCTCGCATGTCGCCTGCCCGTCTATAATTTACCATCGACATACTGTACCAGGAGCATACCATGGCACATATCGAATTGCCACAAGAACTTCCCGGCATCACCGGGCCTATGGCGTTCAGACCAGAAACCGGCAGGCCGCTGCGCGAACTGGCCGAGGCGCTTCTTGTCGGACCCTCACCGCTCACGCGAGGCGAGCGGGAACTGATCGCTACCTACGTCTCTCATCTGAATAACTGCGCCTTCTGTTGCCGTTCGCATGGTGCGGCCGCCTGCGCTCTGCTCGATGGGAAGGCCGAACTCGTCGAGGCTGTCAAGAGCGATTACCAGAGTGCACCGATAGGCGAGAAGATGAAAGCCCTTCTTGCCGTTGCTGCGAAGGTACAGCAGGGAGGACGTCATGTTGCCCCCGATGATATCGCCGAGGCCAGACGGCATGGAGCAAACGATGTCGAGATCCATGATACGGTGCTTATAGCCGCTGCCTTCTGTATGTTCAATCGTTATGTGGATGGCCTGGGCACATGGGCGCCGGATGATCCGGCGATGTATGCTGCGATGGGGGAACGATTGGCTGCCAGTGGGTATGTCTCGATTGCAACATCCGATCCGGTGGCGTGAGAGACCAGCTTGATGCGGAACTTCCGTTGTCTGAAGGCTTCTGCCATGCCGGAGCAGAGTGCTGCGCCAGCTCTGGAGAATATGTCCGTTTTCACGGGTATGTTCTCCAGGCGGAAGACCGTAACGCTGTATTCTAGAGGTGTGTCGCAGGCCTGGCGCACGGGTGTCCGAACAAAGAGTCTGGACCATTGTTTTGTGCATCGGCCTCTGCGCGATTTCTCCGCCGTCAATTCCTGCTATGCACTCCACCCCCGCTGCTGGAAATCCACCCTGTGATGCTACTGCTATCAACGTTCCCCCGTAAACGTTCCCCCGTAAAGGAATTCTGAACCCACATTCTCGTTATCGCCCCCTGTCTATAGCTGGTCCCCGGGTTGCTGTCGTGAGGTCGCACACCATTATTTCAGGCCCATCACATTGCTGTTCCGCATTCCGTACTCCATGCATGCCGGATGGTCTCTGCCAGGGAATTCATGGCATGGGAGTTGTCAAAGCAATTGTTACTGCAATGTGGTGAGCAATAGCCCGTGCCTGGCCTTATGGCAGTGCTGTCTGTGGCAATCAGGCGTGTTGTGCGTACAATTCCGGTGGCGGATATTCCCATATACTACTATCTACAAGGAATACAGGCATGGCGGTTAAAAATTTAAGCGAGCTGTTCGAGCACGAGATGAAGGATATCTATTACGCCGAGCATCGCCTTGTGGAGGCGCTGGAGCAACTTGCTTCCGAGACAAAACATCGTGAGGCCAAAAAAGCTTATACCTCGCACAAGCGGGAAACCCAGGGGCAGATCAAACGACTTCAGAAGGTGTTCAAGCTGTCGGGCAAAGTGCCGGAGCCGGAGCGGTGTCCGGGAATCGAAGGCCTGCTGAAGGAGAAGCAGAATTTCACCAAGAAGGAGAAGCCTTCACAGGATATGCTTGATTACTTCAATCTTGGAGCTGCTGCCAAGGCAGAGCGATACGAGATAAGCGCCTACGAGGGGTTGATCCAGATAGCACAGCAGCTTGGGATGGATCAGGCCGTGGAGTTGCTTGCGCAGAATCTCCAGGAGGAGCATGCCACGCTCGATAAACTTCATGAGCTTTCCAAGGCCTTCGATACAACGCTGCTGATGCCTCAGCAGAACGATGACCAAGGAGCCGAGGCTGATCGTAGCGGGATAGGAAAGAAAGTAAAGGCGCATGCAAAGGCTCCTGCGAAGCCTGCAAAGGGCGCTGCCGCATCCTCGCCGCGCGCAACCGCAGGGCGTGCCCCGGCAGCCGTTGCAGGCTCTACAAAGGGGAGCACAAGGCGTGCTGCCGCTGGCACTGGTGGTGCACTCGGGCGTGGCCGGAGCTGAGCGCTCGCGAAATACAGGAAAAAGGGGATGCGATGCGGGGGATGTTCGCTGATTGCCACACGTGATGGAGCGCGACGATGCGTGATATCGTACAGACACAGTCAGGCTGATGTGCTGGGGATGAAATCATGTTCATAATCAAGGAGATATGGCTATGGCGTCGGTTGAAAAAACGATCGAGGTGGATGTTCCTGTACGGAACGTGTATAACCAGTGGACACAGTTCGAGGAGTTCCCACGGTTTATGGAGGGGGTGAAGGAGGTACGGCAGGTCGATGCGCAACGGCTCCAGTGGCATGCCGAGATCAGCGGGAAGGAGGAACGTTGGGAGGCGGAGATCACCTCGCAAGTGCCTGATGAACGGATCGCATGGCGCTCAGTCTCCGGTGCGGAGAACAGTGGTATCGTCACGTTCCATCCGCTTGGCGGGGAAAAGACCCAGGTGCATCTCCGTATAGAATATCGGCCGGAAGGGCTGGTGGAGCTGGCCGGGGATCTGCTTGGCGTTGTCTCCCGTCGTGTGGAAGGCGATCTGGAGCGTTTCAAGTCGTTCATCGAATCACGTGGCGATGAGACCGGCGCGTGGCGTGGGCATATCCATGCCGGTGCGGTGAAACCTCCGAAGGGGGCCGATGCGAACAATGAATCGGACCCTGATCGTTACCGGACGGGCGAACTGCCTCCGATGTAACCGTTCATCCGCATGATGCGGATGTATGCCTACAGGGTTGAAATGCGATTGCCGCGTGGTAGTGCTGGAAACAGTGGCCTGCCACGCGGCATCGTTGTATCCAGGACCGTTGTCCTATCGGGCTGGTATGGATGTTGAGGAAAGCGGAGAGGAGAATGCATTCCCGTTGTAGCATAGAGCTGGCGGGAACATATCACACTGGAATCCGAAGGGGACACAATGGCACAGCAAGAGAAGAAGGGGAAACAAACGCAGGACGATGGGAATATCGCAGAGGATGCCTCGCTGCTCCCCCCGCAGCATCAGGAACGCCGCCCTGGCATCGAGTCCGAGATGAAGCCGCGTCCGAAGGCGGATGGCCCTGGGCATCGCGGCAGCGGCAAGCTGGCCGGAAAGGTGGCCCTGATTACCGGTGGCGACAGTGGCATCGGGCGTGCCGTGGCCATAGCGTTTGCACGTGAGGGTGCCGATGTGGCGATCGTGTATCTGAACGAGCATGGCGATGCCAGGGAAACCAGGAAAATGGTGGAGGAGGAGGGGGCGCGTTGTATCCTTCTTGCAGGTGATATCGGCGATGATTCCTTCTGCATTGAGAGCGTTGAACGGACCGTGCAGGATCTGGGCGGGCTGGATGTGCTTGTCAATAATGCTGCCGAGCAGCATCCGCAGAAAAGCATCGAGGATATCACAAACGAACAGCTTGAGCGGACATTCCGCACCAATATCTTTGCGATGTTTTATCTGACACGAGCGGCCATGAAGCATCTGAAAAAAGGGAGCACAATCATCAATACAACGTCGGTGACCGCATATCGTGGCAGCCCTGAACTGCTTGATTATTCGTCATCGAAGGGAGCGATCACCGCGTTTACCCGATCGCTCTCCATGTCGCTCATCGAGAAAGGTATTCGTGTCAATGCCGTGGCGCCGGGGCCGATCTGGACGCCGCTCATTCCCTCAACATTCGATGAAGAGAAGGTGCGGACATTCGGCAGCGATACCCCCATGAAACGTCCCGGCCAGCCGGAGGAGGTGGCGCCATCGTACGTTTTCCTGGCGTCGGATGATTCTTCCTATATGTCGGGACAGGTAGTGCATCCGAATGGTGGTGAAGTGGTCAATGGCTGAGCGGACCGGCTCCCGCTGCGGTATGCTCAGGAACGGATCACCCGGACTCCCTCCCAACCATACTCGGGCAGACAGGGCATGGTGTCCGGCCTGTGCATGCCCCGCTCCGAGCAGCACGACCCGGCGGAGAGCCTCTCCAGGCGACCCCGTATCCCGTGGACAGCCTTGGTGTTCTGGCATGTGCCACGTCAGGCGTTCTTGATCCGTTTGTACACGATGCGGGATCGTATCGACACGCCCACGGCTTGTTCCAGGGGTTGGCTACGGACACCGTCGTGGTCTCCGAGCAACCTCTCTTCTCCTGCGCTCACATCCCCGTATAATAATTATAATCCTTGACCACTGTTCTAAGGAACTGTACCGCCTGCATATTCGGCTCCACTTCCAGGACGGCTTTCACCTTGTCGGCAAGTTTGCTGAGCAGCATCGGATTATCAAGTCGTTCATCCGAGCTTAGCACTTCCTGGATGATTGCGATGTCGCGGTCGGTGAGCCGTGTAACGCCCGGGAATACCGGGGTATAGCTCTCCTCCACCGCCGCGAAGATGGTGTGATCGAGCGAGATTGTCGGTTTGATCTTTACCACGGTGGTGCCGGCGGCAAGATCGCCAAGGCGCTGTCCCTTGCCATTGAGCAGGATCACGATAATGCTGATAGCTCCCATGAAAATGAAGGGGTTCTTCTCGATAAGCCCGATCAGCCAGCGAAGCAGGTAGGAGCTTATGCCCGGCTGGGTGCCATCCATTTTTACTACCTTGATCTTTACAGCTTTTTTGCCGAACGTCTGGCCGTCCAGAATACTTTCACAGAGCACACCATACAGGAAGAGCGGGATGTATGCTCCGATAAACAGCGCGCTTAGCAGGCCATCGTTGACCGAGGTTGTAAGAGCGGTCAACAGCGTAAAGGCGGCAAAAGCATAGCCGACCATAATGAGCAGATCAATGATGGCCGCTCCTATACGATGGCCCATATCAGCCACTTCATAGTCGATATCGACGTTTTGCGTAGTCTGGATTTGTACTTTCATGGTGCTTCGGCTATGTTCGTTGGGGCTGCTACCAGCCGGGATACGATGAGCATAACGTTCCCATCGGCTCTCTTCGGATGCGGTTCTTTGCTCCGGTGCATATGCCGCCGGGGGATTCTGGCGGTTCACGATGTCGGCAAACATGCGAAAATGATGCGATCATTCAAGGGATGATCCGCAGGGATGTATCGCAGGCCGGGCATTCCTGTACTTCACCGACTCATAGATTTCCCAACAGTATGAGAGAGGCTGCGTTTCTGAAGCAGAACGCCGATAAGTGGAAGCAATTCGAGTCCCTACTGGCAGAATCGACACGTGCCAACCCGGACCAGCTTGCCGATCTGTTTGTACAGCTTACCGATGATCTTTCCTATGCCCGGACGTTCTACCCGCAAAGCAAGACAACGCAGTATCTGAACACCCTTGCCATAAGGGTGCACCAGGCTATCTATCGGAACAAGAAGGAGTCTCGGAGCCGGTTCATCACCTTCTGGAAACAGGAGGTGCCGCTGGTGATGTGGGAGTCGAGAAAGGAGATGCTCTATGCGCTCATCATCTTTGTTGTGGCGATGGCGATCGGCGTGCTTTCGGCGGCCAATGACGATGCGTTTGTCCGGCTTATCTTGGGCGATTCCTATGTGAATCAGACGCTGGCAAACATTGATAACGGCGATCCGATGGCAATCTACAAGGGGTCCGACGAGATTTCGATGTTCTCGTATATCACCTTCAACAACATCAGAGTCTCCTTCTTCGCGTTTGTTGCCGGTCTTCTGTTCTCCTTTGGAACCGCCTATGTGCTCTTTCAGAATGGGGTTATGCTGGGGGCATTTGAATATTTCTTCCACGAGCGCGATCTGCTTTTCACCTCGATCCTCTCGATCTGGATTCATGGCACCCTTGAGATCTCTGCCATCATCATAGCGGGCGGTGCTGGGCTGGTGCTGGGGAACAGTCTGCTCTTTCCTGGAACATATTCCCGGCGGGCGTCGTTTATGCGTGGGGCGAAGCAGGGAGTGAAGATCATCGTTGGTCTGCTCCCGATCTTTATCATCGCAGGGTTTCTGGAATCCTTTGTCACCAGATATACCGATATGCCGATTGCAGTAAGCGCCGGCATCATCCTCTGCTCGCTCGGTTTTGTGCTCTGGTACTTTATCCTCTATCCGCGCTCGCTCTACCGCCAGGCATCGCTTGATGCCGCGAGGGCGACCGCCTGATCTCTACCGATGGAGGCGCGCAGCCACGATGCAATTGCCATTGCCGAATGTGGTGCCTGCATCCCGGGCACCTGGGGCATGCGCTGCATGTTGCTCATCCCGGAAAAATGCTGTAAGGTTTTCAATGGTTATTTCGTTCATGTATTGCACACGATAGAGTGAAGAGGATTGCCGGTTAGCTTCCTATCTTCGTGCCGTCCTCGATCGGGGCATGCTTCCGGCCGTCCACATGTGCATACTTATTCAAACGTAGGGTTAGTTATGACAACCACATCGGCGCCTATCGAGCTTCGGCGGTCGCGTGGATTCGGCGACCAGATCAACGTCACGTTCGCCTTTATCCGCGAGAACTACAGGAGCCTTGGCAAGAGCATTCTGTATATCTGTGGCCCGCCGGTGCTTCTGGCCGGCATTCTCATCGGGGGCAACTGGGTTTCCATGCTCTTCGAGATTCGGGATCTGGAGTCTCTAGGGAATAATTTCACCATAGGGTCGGCAGTCGGATTGGTTGTCGGCATACTGTGCGGGCTGCTTTCAAGCCTGTTGATGATCGGCGTGGTGAACAGTTATGTCTTCCTCTATCTGGAACGCGGGCGTGATGGATTCGAGGTTGATGATGTCTGGCAGGCCACACGTGCAAGCCTTGGCAAGGTGTTTACGACGATGATCGCACTCTGGCTTGCCGTCATCGTTTTCTATGTGCTCTGGGTCGTGATGATTGTTGTCGGATCGGTCTTCGGCGCGTTGCTTGGGCTGGTGATCCTTCCCGTTCTTCTGTATTTCGGTGTTCGTCTTACGCCGTTGTTCACCGTTCGTCTGTATGAACAGGTTGGGTTCGGCGAGGCAATATCCCGGAGCATGGAGCTTGTGCAGGGACATTGGTGGCTTACCGTGGGAGTCCTCTTTCTGGTGTCGATGATCTCCAGCTTTGGCAGCTATATCTTCCTGATCCCTGCCTATATCCTGATGGGCGTTGCTGCGCTGAGTTCCGGCCATGCGGAGGACTTCGGGGACTTCGGCCAGTTCAGCGTCGTGATCACCGCTCTTCTGGTGCTTGCCATGATTACCAGCTATCTGCTGTATGCGCTGCCGACGCTGGCCACAGTGCTCCACTACTTCAACCTCGTGGAAAAGCATGAGGGTGTGGGAATGATGGAGAAGATCGATCAGATCGGCCAGGAGGAGGATCCCTCCGATCTCGGCACTCACAGTTTCTAATCCCGGCAAGGTGTCAGGCTTGGCTTCTCCTCCCGGAATATTCTCGGCAATCTCTGCGCGCACATGGTGTGGTCTGGCAGGCATGTTCACAACTGCCTGCCTGGTTGTGCTGGTAAGCGTGATGCCGGCGATTGCGCAGGATAATCCGGTTCCTGCAACCGTCGACTCCGCCTTTATCGACAGTCTTTTCCATGAGATCGAGAATGCCAGGGGGGACGATGGGGCATCGGTGGTGTATTACGATTCCTCCCGGATAATGCGTCGGGCACCGTCGCACGAGCGGATGGAGCGCTACCTCTCCGATAAGGATTTCCAGTACGATCATGAGGTGAAAGACCCGGAGAGCCTTCTGGCGATCATCATGGCCATGATCGGCGACCTTATCAAGAAGCTCTTCGGCAACAATGCCGAAGCCGACTTCTGGACCTGGGCGCTTCGCATTATCGCCGTGCTCTCTCTTGTCGGCGTTATCCTGTCGCTGGTCAAGGCCGATCTGCGGGCGCTCCTGATGCCACGAAGCGAGGGGGCCAGAGTCGGGTTCTCAGAGATCGAAGAGAATATCCATGCGATGAACTTCGATGTGTTGATCGATGAGGCCGTGGCTGCAAGAAACTACAGGCGCGCCGTTCGTCTTCTGTACCTCCGTTCATTGAAGGAGCTTGCAGACCGCGGGTTGATTGACTGGAGGCGGGGGAAGACCAACCACGAGTATCTCGACGAGTTGCGTGCCGTAGTGGGGGTAGGCGCGTCGTTTGCCGATGCTACCTGGCTTTTCGAGTATGTCTGGTATGGCGATCTACCTGTCACTGAGCCGACCTTTCGGAGCATTCGGGAGACGTTTGCCGACCTCAGTTCCACTATCGTACGAGGCTCGTGAAGCGTCCCAATACCTATATCGTCGTTCTCAGCCTGCTCTTTATCGTTGCGATTGTTGTGCAGCTTACCAGGCCCAAGCCGGTATCCTGGGAGAACAGCTTTGCGCGCCAGGATCGCATACCGTTTGGCGGCTATATCCTGTACGATCTGTTGCCGGAACTGTTCCCCTCGTCCAAGGTCGAGATAGCTTCCATGCCGATCTACAATACGTTCGGGGAGGCCTGGCACGAGAACGCCACCTATATGGTGCTCAATCTCTCCTTTACCCCGGACGATCTCGATCTGGAGGAGCTTCTGGAGTTTGTCGAAGATGGGAATCGAGTGTTTGTCGCCGCACAGAGCTTCTCGGATGGGTTTGCCGATACGCTCGGATTTGAAGTGCAGCGTGCCATCGCGCTTCCACTTCAGGATAGCGTTGAGCTTATGCTGGTCAACCCGGCTCTTGGCTCCCCGAACCCCTATCGCTACCAGAAGAACATCGTCACCAGCCACTTCAGCCGTTTCGATACTGCCAAGAGCGTCGTTCTCGGCACAACCAGCCGTGGGGAAGTAAATTATATACGCCTCCCGTATGGCCAGGGGGAGTTTTTCATCAGCACGGTTCCCTATGCCTTCACGAACTACAATCTGGTGCACCGGAACAATGCCGAGTATGCCTTTGGTGCGCTCGCCTATCTGCCGGATGGCGGAACGCTGATCTGGGATGAGTATTACAAGGTCGGGCGGCGTCTGGTGAGAACTCCGCTGCGCTACATTCTCAGCCAGGAGCCGCTACGCTGGGCGTATTATCTTACGATGGCCGCCGTGCTTCTGTTTATTGTGTTCATGGGACGGCGCCGCCAGCGCATCATCCCGGAGATACGGCCACTGCCGAACACAACGCTGGAGTTTGTCGAGACGGTGGGGCAGCTTTACTATCAGCATGGCGACCATAAGAACATAGCCGAAAAGAGGATAGTATATCTTCTGGAGCATATCCGTTCCCGCTTCGGGGTGAATACCGGCGAGCGGGACGAAGGGTTCTATCACGCGGTTTCCGCCCGCTCGGGAGCCGATCTCGATATGGTGAAAGGGCTTTTCGGATATATCGATGATATCCTGCAACGGGAGACGATCAATGAGGAGACGCTGATTGCGCTGAACAGTGCCATCGAGCGCTTCCATTCAGCCGACGGAACATAATCTGGCAGTTTCTGGAACCTGGAATCGGAGCAGTATGAACGAAGAAACGGAACGCAGAGAGCCATTGGTGCCAAACGACGCTCAGCCTCTCTTTACATCACGGATTGATCTGGAAGAGCTTCGCGATGCGGTCGGCCGGATACGGGCCGAGGTTGGAAAGATTATCGTGGGACAGCAGGAGATGATCGACCTTATCCTTGCTGCGGTTCTTGCCGATGGACATGTGCTGATAGAAGGGGTGCCCGGAGTGGCAAAGACCCTTGCCGCCAAGCTGGTGGCGCGGACCCTTTCGGTCGGCTTCTCCCGCATACAGTTCACTCCCGATCTTATGCCTTCGGATATTCTCGGGACATCCATCTTCAATGTGAAAAACTCGGAGTTCGAGTTCAAGCGGGGGCCGATTTTCAGCAATGTGGTGCTGATCGACGAGATCAACCGTTCCCCTGCCAAGACCCAGGCCGCACTCTTCGAGGTGATGGAGGAACGCCAGGTGACGGTCGATGGCGATACCTATATCATGGGCCTGCCGTTCCTAGTGCTTGCCACGCAGAACCCGGTGGAACAGGAGGGCACCTACCGTCTGCCGGAGGCGCAGCTGGATCGGTTCATCTTCAAGATTGAGGTTGGATATCCGACGCTGGATGAGGAGACCCGGATTCTGGGCGAGTATCATGGCCGCAGGTCGCGGAACGATCTCTCCATTGTGGAGCCGGTTCTGAGCGCAGAGGAGCTTGGGCGCTACCGCGAGAAGGTGCATCAGGTGCATTGCGATGAAAACCTCCTCCGTTATATCGCGCAGATCGTGGATGGTACCCGCAATAATGCCTCGCTCTACCTTGGAGCATCCCCTCGCGCCTCGCTGGCAATCCTGATGAGTTCAAAGGCCTTTGCCGCCATGTCCGGGCGGGACTTTGTGACGCCGGAGGATATTCGCAGAACGGTCTATCCGGTGCTCCGCCACAGGATATTGCTGACGCCGGAGCGGGAGATGGAAGGGGTGGGGCCTGCCGATGTTATCCGGCAGATCGTGGAGCGTATCGAGGTGCCCAGGTAATGCAGGGGCTACAGAGCCGCCCGGCCTATGGTAGACTCCCCGGGCGATGTTGTGTGGCCGGCACCGTGGCAATCGCCGACAGATGATAGATAACGGATCAGATCCCTCATCGACAATCGAACATCTTGAAGAGCCTCTATCTCGATAAACGGTTTTTTATCCTGCTTGCCGGATTGGTGGTCCTGTTCCTTCTTGCCTATTTCTTTCCGGGGTTGCTCGGGATAGCGCAGATGGCGGCTGGGGCGTTTGCCCTCCTTCTTGTCATTGATCTGTTGATGGTCTACCGCTCGAAGCAGGGGATTCGTGCAGTGCGGGAGGCGCCCGAGCGGCTTTCCAACGGCGATGAGAATGAAATCCGGGTCCATCTGGAGAATTTCTATGGCTATCCCATCAGTCTTGCCGTTGTCGATGAGCTTCCATTCCAGTTCCAGGTGCGCAAGCAGGCGTTTCATCTCTCGGTTCCCGCAAAGGGACACACGATCGTTGCTTATACGGTGCGGCCGGTAGAGCGTGGCGAATATCACTTCGGCGCGTTGAACATCTACGCGGCATCGCCAATCTCCCTTGTGCGCCGCCGTTTCCGGTTCGGACAGGATCAGATGGCGCCGGTGTATCCATCCTATATTCAGATGCGCCGCTATGAACTGCTCGCAGTGTCCAATCGGCTGAGCGAGGCCGGTATCAAGCGTATCAGACGTGTGGGCAATACTATGGAGTTCGATCAGATCCGGGAATACGTTCGCGGTGATGACTACCGTACCGTCAACTGGAAAGCCACCGCCCGGAAGGGGGAGCTTATGGTCAACCAGTACCAGGATGAACGGTCGCAGCAGGTCTATAGCGTGATCGATAAGGGCCGCACCATGAAAATGCCGTTCCAGGGGATGAGCCTGCTCGATTACGCGATCAATGCCAGCCTGGTCCTGTCCAATATCGCGCTGTTGAAGCAGGATAAGGCGGGCCTTATAACATTTGCCGAGAGGCTCGGGAACGTTCTTCCCGCCGAGCGCCGCCGCGCACAGATGCAGAAGATTCTGGAGGTGCTCTACAACCAGAAGACAAATTTTCTGGAAAGCAATTACGAACTCCTCTATGCCAACATCAGGCAGCGCATCACAAATCGAAGCCTGGTGATGCTGTATACAAATTTTGAGACGCTCTCCTCGTTGCAACGCCAACTCCCCTATCTCCGCAAGATCGCCCGCGACCATCTGCTGGTGGTGATCTTCTTCGAGAATACCGAGCTTAAGAGGTTTCTGGAGACCGATGCCGATACCGTAGAGGATATCTATCGGAAGACGATCGCCGAGAAATTTGCCTACGAAAAACGGCTTGTCGTCCGCGAGTTGCAGCAGTATGGCATCCATTCCATCCTTACCACCCCTCAGGGCCTTACCGTCAATACCATCAACAAGTATCTGGAATTGAAGGCCAGACGATTGATATAAGCCTGGAGATCCTATCCTCCGGCCCGCCCCGTTGGAGAAAATTGTATGCAAACCGGGCCGGTCGCGCTGTTGCCAGGATTATGCCGCGTTTGCCGGGCTATCCTGTTCAACACCATCCATTCTATCTTTTTTTGCTTGTGCGGATATTCTTGGCAAGATGCTTGTAGTGCATTCCGATAGAAAGTATGATGAGATGGTGTTGCGATGAGGTGTAATGATGAATTGGACTATTGAACGCGGCGAACCTGCCGAACTGGAGAAGAGCGTTGTGATCGGTTCGGTGCTGTCGGGCATGGCTCTCTTTGCACTGAGCATCATCATGATGTTGATGATCGGGTTTCTTCTGGGAGCACTTGTCCTTACCGAGAGGATCGCACAGCAGTGCTTTCAGGATGAAGAGTATGAGATGGCCCGGGTGTATACAGCCGATGGTGATGCTCATACGCGTGCCGAATGGTATGAACAGTTTGAAGAAGCTATGGTAATTACATAATCGCTGGAAAAATATGTCGGTCTGAGCATTGCGCTCTGTTATCCTGTTGTTTGGTAGTGGTTATGGTGAGAGCGGATCTTCTGGTAGGGCAGAAGATCCGTTTTTTTTATCGGTTATCGTGTATGCTGCCGATACTGCCAACAACCTGCATCACAGGAATATCGTATAGCCGGTACGATAGTGAATCGGTGCTACATGTAAGTTGTCTGAGTACGTGTGCAAAGTCGCGAAGAAGTGCGCCCTGGCGCCTTTGCGCGGGCATGTGAAGTTGGTGGAGTTTTTCAGCCTTGTTGGCTGCCAGGAGAACGTCCATGCAGCCCGCCGAACATAATTGGCAGATCTCTTGTAATGCATAATGGCAAATGGCCGTTGCAAATGCACGTATGATGAATAATCACGATGAATAATCCAGGAGGGGCAGTCGATGCGGGGATTATAGAGGTAGGGGATATTTGCGGGCGTTATGGCAGCCGTTGCGGCTGCCGCAACGGCAAGATGGATGTTCTCCTGCGAAACGCTGTTTGTCCCGAGTATATCCACATACCCTATAGCTGGTTTTCCTCGGCTGAGAGTATGGACTTCGCCTGTGATGACCTGAAGAAGCACTGCATCATGGCGTATGATTGCGCCATCCGCAACATCTCTACGCTCTCGCGCTTCGCATAGTCCTTCACGCTTGCGTTCGGAATCCCCACCGGTCTGTTACGGAAATTTTCCACTAGCATAGTAGCTTGCCGCGGTTCCAATTGTTAATTTCGCTTCGTATTGTCCCATACGCCGTACACATTCCATCCCTCCCGCTCGGTTTTTCAGCATGCCCTGTTGCATGCGGCTTCGTCATATATGTAGACGTTCCGATCAATTCATGGCAATCAATCCGTTATGTGTATGCGACGCTTCTATATCCTGGCAATTCTTGTCTGTTGTTGTGCCTGCGCCGTTGCCGGGCGTCTTACCGCTCAGGTAATCCCGCTTGCCTCCGGGAACGAGTGGGTCTATCAGGATTCCGAGCTACGGGATACTGTCGTTGTTCGGCTTGTTGGGAATGGTCCTGCCACACTGCTCTGCGGGCGAACGTTGCAGAGGCAGGGGGCCTGGTTCGACACCGGCGGCTATATCTATATGCCGATGAACGGCGGGCTGATGGTTGGGCGAAGCAAGCCTGCTGAGAAGGCGGCCTTTGCTACGGAGCCTCTGTTTTTTATCGGCGATGCCAGCATGCTGCGTGATAAGCGAGTATGCGAAGGGAACTATGTGCTGATTGGCACGGACAGGGTGGAGACGCCAGCCGGAACGTTTGACGACTGTCTCATCTTCGACGATCTTAACGTCCACCGCCTCTGTATCAAGCCGGGAATAGGCATTGTAAGGGAGGAACGGTATCGCGGCAGGGAGCATGGTGCAGCAGCAGGGGAGCGTGTGGTAGTCTCAAGCAGAGTCCTTGTCCGTTATGGCATAGCAGGACAGGAAGGCACCGGCCGATAGGCGGCGCATCTGCTCCTGTATGCTCCAGAGACCTGTCCAGCGGTAGAGTTGGTCCGTAACTGCTGGACAGGGGCTGGAATAATAAACAACGGCTGGTGCACTCTCTGTTGAAGTGATATAGTTCCGGCGTACAGGAAGTCAGAAGAGGCAGGTAGGATAGGTAGTGACGGGGATCAGTTGGTCCGTTCTTCGATGCGGATCGAAGCCTGTGTGCTGGGATCGTTTGGTATGCTTATGTAGATTTTTCTACCATCATCCGCTGTGGCTGTGATAAAGATCCGGCGGACTGGCTCACCATCATCATAGCCGCCAAGCCATTGCACGGCGTCGCTGCCATTATCGAAATGAAACGGTATAGGTTTACCCGATTCATAGACGATTGAAAGCTCGAAGTTGTTCATTATGTGCCTTATTGCCACGCCGGTATCGGGATCTGTACCGGTGTGGGTAGTTTAAAACCCCCTCCACTCCATTGTCCCATAGGATATAGCAGAGTATGGGAGTGTAGGGGCGACGGGATGGAAGGTATTGAGTCGATACGATATCACGGTACAATACCCCGGCTGGCCTGACACGATCCTGAGCGCGCCATTGGATTGGGGCCAATCAGAATCGACCGGACATACATCACGCGTGATGGAGTGACGAAGCTCCATCACGCGCGATGCTGCCCTGATTCGAAGTGATGTTTGGACCTTGGAGAGGCCATCTTGCAGGTTGATGGCCTCCTTTGAACGAGACGTCCATCATACTCGATTGCCCGTGACTGCCATCTCGCTGTCGTCGCGTTGTATGGATGCACGGTATACACGCGCGCCAGCAGTACCCCCATATGCTATAGGCTGTTGGCCTTCGGAAATAACTGGACAGAACTTCCGTTGGCACAGTATCGCTCTACGGGACAGGCAGCCTCAGTCGGCTGTCAGATGTTGAACGGTTGGACCTCGGATACATCGTGACCAGAGGGTGCTCATACCCACCCTTCTATGTCGGACGCATCTAATACAAAGGTATTAGATGCAAAACACGAGAACTATTCCACCTTTGTGTAGTATCCTCTGAGTATTACTGACAAGTCAGGGATGGGCCTGGAAGCTTGTCAGGTTTTTGACAGCCTTTTGTTTCTTCACCCCACCTCCAGGGCACTATA
Source organism: uncultured Alphaproteobacteria bacterium (assembly GCA_964455525.1). Lineage (GTDB taxonomy): Bacteria > Bacteroidota > Ignavibacteria > OLB7 > OLB7 > JAFDZV01. The sequence goes on along the minus strand of CAYVWR010000010.1, from coordinate 72,807 downwards.
ACGCTCCCGGCTATCCCTCTCTATGCTCCTCAAATGGCGGATTTCTCTCCGAAATGCTTATGCCGGATGCCGAATCTGGCGGCAGACACGATTGTGGCCGTTGCGATGGCTGGGCTGATCCTGGCAGGCATTGTGCCTGGCAGATGGCACTTCCGGGTACGTGTTCCGTGGCCTGGAACCCGGTCCTGGAACGGCCTGGCTCTATAGTGCCGCAAGGGGCATCCTGTCATAGATTGATGGCCGGGTTCTGTATCCCGCAAGCGTGCACGGCCAGACCGCTGCCATCGGCGGGCTGCTATGAAACGATGAGGCATGCTCCCGGTTGCCGTGATATGGCATGGGGAGAGGGGCCATGCCGTACCACCGGTTTTTCATCGTTTTCTATCGCTTGCCCCTATGGGAGAGATGCCCGGCATCTGTATACAGGTCTCCATCTCGGGCCTTTGCATCAGATGTTCCAATCCTGCCGATCTGCTATGGAGTATGGCCGAGCCGACTTCCGCATATTTATAGTCCTCTGCAAGATAAGTATCGGCCTTTTCGTTGATTGTACATAGATTCACCCTGTAATATCCGAGGGGCATCGTCTCTCGTCCTACCCTCATGTTTCTGGAGAATTTGCAGTTATGGTCAAATCATCCACGATCTACCGCACACTCGTGCTCCTATTCCTCCTTGCGCCAATGGGGCTTCGTGCGCAGGCAACCGATGTAGAACTTTCGATAGAACCCGATCCTGGCGCCAGAATAGACCAATATTGGCCCTCTCTCTTTGTTCTTGATGGACGTTTGTATGTTACCTGGGGCGAACTCCGCACACCGAATCCGGGGCAGCTCTCGGAGACCTGGTATACGCTGGCACGCTGGCATCCTACAGGGAACCCGATAGTGGAGGTCGTCAGCACCTTGAAGGTCGATTCAATTGTTCCGGGGCCTGGTACCTCCATCAAGCGGCTGCGTGGTGGCAGTTCGGAGAGGCCGCTCTCATTCAATGGCATCTTTGCCGCAGGTTCCGGGCTTTGGCGCGGTGACATCATGTCGCCAGGAAACGATACGGTCTTCAGCTCGCTCTATTCGCTCTATTTCCCAGATGCCAATGGCTGGAAGCGTGTCACGATAGACGATCGCAAGGATAAGCGTGATGTCTATATCGTTCAGAAGGGATATGGGTACGATCCCGCTCGTCGTGAGGTGATCTGTGCCTGGACTGTGGGCAGTGCAACGACCGGCACTGTGACAAGCGTCGATATTACCGGCAACGTACAGTGGACCGCAGAGAACATCCCGTTGATGGGAGCACGGGTCAGCCTGATTCCGATCGCTGAGCGTGACTTCTTGACCATCATCGACTCAACTGCAATTCGTTATCAGAACGGCGTTCCCCAGGATACCTTCCAGGTGGGGCCATACCATGGCAACGCCTACTACCAGCGTCTGCTTGGTGACCACTTCCTGCGCGGTTATCTGACGCCTGATAGCACTCATCACGTGTTGCAGAGCTATAGCTTCGATGGCAGCGTACAGCGCACGCTCGACCTCAACTGGGTTGGTGTGGAGTCGATGTACTCGGTCGCCCAGGAACCAACCAGCAGATTGCTCGGCATTGTCTCCACCGGCCCTAAAGGGGTGAATGCCACCATCGTGGAAGAGGACTTCTCGCCGTTGATCCCCCTTATGAAGATGAGCCAGGGGAGCGATACCTCCTACTCTCCGGTCGCCACCTTTCGCCAGGATACATTCTTTGTGGCATGGCAGAACATGCGGGGTGGCCATGCTGATATCTATGGCGCCAGCTATCGTTATCAGGAGACCGATACCATCGTCGGCGTTCCATCCACTCCTGATCTCACCATGGATATCGGTTCGATCTTCCCCAATCCGGCCAGCCATACTGTCCGTGTTGCCCTTACCCTTCCGTTCAGCAGCGGGGTTGATATCGAGATCATCGATGCAACCGGCAGGGTGGCCTATCGCGATGGTGGCAGGATACTGACCGAAGGAAGCCAGATGCTGGATATTCCTCTGGATGGCATGGTCGCCGGAGCCTATACCGTGTTTGTGCGTGCCGGGGAATTGCGCGCAAGCGGCAAGCTGATTCTGGTGCGTTAGGCAGAGCAGGGCGATCGTTTGCAGATATGGTCGCTTCTTCCTGAGGCGATGATTATTCGGGGAGCGGATTGGCATAGAAGGATGCCGATCGCTCCCTGATCGTTGTATGGCCGTTGCTGGGCAGCGGTGTGCCCCCGGATGCTCGCCTCTCGGATGCAATGCCGTATGATGCTCTGATTCAACGGGCGATCTGCGTGCGGAGGGACTATGTCGGCAGAACGCAACCAGGGGAATCGCGCAGGGGAGGCGGATACGATATATACGCACCATCCGGCTTGCATCTTCCCTGGTGTCTGTCTGTATCGGTCCCTGATGGGGGTATAAAGAAGGGGCGCTCCGCATTTCGGCAGAGCGCCCCTTCAGGTTTATCCGATACGGTTATAACACCGTTACGACGTTATTCCATCTCGCCTGGAACCATGCTGAGCACAACGCGCTTGTCTCCATCCATACGGAGATCCATGGTCGGAGCGCTGAAGCCTGGCTTGGTAAGCGAGAGGCTGTACATACCACCCGGAAGAGTCGGGAACGCGAAGTCACCATTGGCATCGGTCGTCACGACATATCCGCCCGGCTCGGCCGTCAGGATCACGCCCGGGATACCGGTGTTGCTGAAGCCGTCAGGATCGGTGACCTTGCCAACAAGGGCGTAGGTGATCGGAGCCGGCGACTGCTCAGGCTCTCCCTCGATCGGAGCCAAGGAGTGAACAACCTGCTTGTCCGTGTCGAGAACCAGATCCATGGTGTAGTTGGTATAGCCAGCCATCGAGGTCGTTACGGTGTAATTGCCACCGGCGATATTGAAGACGACACGACCATCGGCATCGGTGGTGCCAGAAACACCAAGCTCGTTGATCTCCACAAGTGCCCCCTCAAGGAGGAGGGCGCCCGCGCCATCCGGCGAGTTGACGATAACGGTAAAGTTATACGGGACCGGCTGCTCGGACTCATCATACTCGATGCTGAGAACGATGTGCTTGTCATCGCTCGGCATGTTCAGGTCCATGGTGTAGCCAAGAAAACCGGTCTTGCTAACGGTAAGCTGGTAGACGCCAGCATCAAGGCCGCTGATAGAGAAGTTACCCTGTGCATCGGTAACGGCAGTGATGCCACCCGGATTGACCAGGATGTCAGCGCCCGGAACGCGTCCGGTGCTGAGACCGTCAGGGTCGGTAACCGTGCCGGTAAGGGTGAAGGCCTTGAGAGTTGTCGATCCGCACAGGCATATACATGCCATAACCAGCCAAATCCAGTGGGTCCTTTTCATAATGCTCGTCCAGTTTGTTATAATGATGCGATATGCCGCGCAGCTGTCTGAAGGTCCAATTCGACATTCCGCACGTGTTGATTGATTTCGGTCCGAATGCTCCCCTATGTACCGGGCCACCAGCCCGAAACGATGGAGTGCCCCATGCTGACTGCTTCCTGTTACGTGTCATCATTGCATAGGTGTAAAGCGCGAGCTTCTACCAGGAGGTTGGGTAACCCGCTGAAAAGCACGTTGTCTCCGGCATTCCGGCTTTACATAATGCAGGGTAATGAGAAGAAAGGAAGACAGCGTCTGATAGAAGGTTGATCCGATGATGTCCAGTCATCCGATCAGTCGGGGGCCTATAGCCTTCGATCAGCTTACGAAGTTCCAACCAGATGAAAGAGATGACAATTCGCAGGCCAATTCGCTGTCAGGAGCGCGGTACCATTCGAGCGGTGTATCCTTGTCGTTTTGTCCATTCCGTCATCAATCAGAAGATTCCGTTCCTGCTGCCGCGGGCCTGCCGTATGGGCCAAGCGGCTTCTCCCCCTAAAAGGGGTGTCCTGTCAAAGAACAAGGGGTGCTACGGCACACCAAAACCAATTTGCTGCGCTACATCTGCTTGGGGGGGGAGGAGGCGGGGGATGCGCGTTACCCGGTCTCAGTACTCGCCTACCTCGGTTCAAATGAACCGGATCACAATTCGTTTCGATCGCCAGGAACCATCTACCGCAAGCGGGAGATTCCATACGTTCTGATTCGAGCTGCCCTCCAGGTGGAGGTAGGACCTACAGCATTGTTGCTACTAACGGTGCTGTCAACCGAGTTGGACCAAGGTATTAGGTGGAGCCGTGCTGTTTACACGAAGTACAATAATGCAACAACCGGATAGTTTATGCAATGGTCTGCGACCCGTTTAATAAACATTTATTGCATCTGAAGGGGCTACGCAAAAAAAAACGCCCGGGAATGCCGGGCGTTCTCCTAATTGCAGCGTTTTTACACGCGCCGATGCATCCATCATACGTCCGTAGTCGTGTGGCCCTATCATGCTGCCGGAGCGCCAGACCAGGCCAATACCACCGGCTGATTCATCGCTGCCTGCGTACGGCTACGTTCGCTGTATCGCTGCCCTATGGAGCAGCCGAATTATCGCTCTTTATCCTAACGCTGAGCGTGGCAGCCATGCGGCTCCCCTGAACAAAGCACTGTGGCCAGGCTCTACTCCTCGTTAGGTGCCAGGCTCAGAACCACATGCTTGGACTGATCCATGTTTAGGTCCATTGTATAGCTTGTATAGCCGGGAGCCGAGGTCGTTACCGTGTAGGTGCCGCTCTCCAACTCCATGCTGAATTTGCCAAGGCTGTCGGTTGTCGCTGTGTGGTCGCCAGGGTTCACAACAATGCTGGCCCCGCTGACATACTCGTTGCTGCTTCCATCCGGCGTCGTGACAGTTCCGCTGAATGTGAGAGTCTGTGCACTTGCCGAGGAGGCCAGAGTCACTCCTAGCAGAACAATAGCGAATGGGATCCAGGGTGTCTTCTTCATGAGTCGCTTCCTCGTGAACTAAGGTTAAGGGATATGCGTACAGAGCGCCCGATACAGAGAGTCGACCATAATCAGCCGCCGGCGCTCGCCCGCACTTCAAGATGGATATGGGCGCCGTCAATCCGGCACCTTCTTACTAACGTGAGTTTTACCCATAGCGTTAGTACGGACAGGGAGAATAGGCACAAAAAAATGTGGGGCCGAGCTTCCGCCTTTTCACTATCGTACCGCTATACAGCCTTCCGGCTCCCCTTTGTATGGTTTCCCATGCCTCGATTTCAACCGATACCGGCTGCTAACACGGCGATAAAGCCCATATTTATAGTGTCCGAAAATCGAACATGCTACGCCACATAATAAATCGTGAAAAAGTTTAATTATCGCCGTGATGAAATGTCACGGTATCATCAATCGTATAATGTCCACCGGGATGATCGTATGGCGTTATGGCCATTGTTTGCCGATCCTGCCAACATTCTCCCGGAAGAGCTTTGCAGTATGAAAGGGCGCCCCGTCAGGGGCGCCCCTTGTCGAGGCCGATCGTTGTCCATGGCAAGGAACAGGGACGGTTCCTTGCCAGCTCGAGGGTACCGATCGCCTCTGTAGGCCAGTAGTGATAGCGCTCCGAAGCCGATCTGTCCGGGAACGCCTGCAGGCTTGCGGTGCTGTATGCTGATGCCAAATGCCAGGCATGGAAATGCCCGCTGCTGAAAAGAGAGGGGAGGGATGGGATATAGGGATGTCTGAAGATCGGCATCATGCCGCATCATCATCCGGGAAGCAGCAGAATATCCGATACCCGGGCTCGACCGGTTATCTTCCACATGCGATCCTGGTTGCCTGAGCACTCTGGAACATCGTGCTGCCGACCGTCGTCGGAGCTGATAGATGAACCTTGCTCACTGCGCGATGTATGGCTTCAGTAGCTCTGTCGAATGGACCTACAACAAGAGAGGTGGCATACAAGTCCGTAGTGGACGGGGCAAAAATGGTGAATCCTGGATCGTTGTACAACAGCCCTGTCTAAGAATATTTTGTTCGGGATGTTCTGCGGATGCTGCTGGCGCCGGTTGGACTGGGCAGGCGGGCGATAGATGGAGGGCGAAGGGGCATGATGCCAGCATCACGACGGTCGGTTCCATGGGACGGACTGATTTTTTCCTCTGCGGGCTGTGGCCATGTTCGGCGGCCCTATGCTAGAGGAGCCGTGAACGTGGGATTGGTCCGTTCATTGCGATGATATTCATAGTTACATTCGTTGAGGGTGCTCTGTTCGATGCATGGTTATGCCGACAGAAGCACATCCCCATTCACCTGATGCCGGGAGATGCGACAATGCAGCAATACGGAAATAATCTTGATGGTAGAGATCGGCTCATCATGGATGAGCCGTTGTTCGACGAACGTGGGCAGTTGAGCAATTCTATCACACGGACATTGGATGAGAAGGGCCGTCTGGATGGTGAGCCTGCGATTGCGTTCCTTGCCGAAGTGCTTGCCGATCAGACGATGGAGAACTATGCCGGAAAGACTCTCTATGATAGAGCGAAGATCGGCCAGAGGTATCGTGTGATCGTTGAACGGCTCTGAGTGTGCCGGATGATCCGATCCGTGCCCTCGATATGCGGATGCCAGTTGTTTCGCCCCTTCTTGTGATCTGCTGGTCGCTTGTATCAACAATGGTATCGGATGTGTAAATGGCAGGCCCACTCTGCAATCGGCAAAGTGGGCCTGTCCATGCGTATGATTCCCGGCATCTTCACCATACCCCTGACGGAGAAGATCTCTCGGCGGCTACTGGTCTACGGGAGTCCAAACCGTGCCCAGATTCGAGTCGATGCCGAGATATGCAGGGAGTCAAGCGTCTTTTCTGCGGCGTGGGCGATTCCTGGAGTTAGTTGGAGTAAGCAGCGCTGACGGTGAAGGTGCCGCTGTAGCTGCCACGCTGCTGCTGTGCAGCAGGTGTCACGGAGCCGCCAATCCAGAGATATGCCTGCCCCAAGCCGTCGGATGCTACCCCATCCCCCCCGTTGTCGGTGCTCAGGATCGTTGTTGCCGAGCCGCTCGATGCGTTCAGGGCCGTTGCGGTGCTCTGGGCGTTGCTGGTATGCACGCGCAGGGCCGATCGGTTGATCGTGACCGTCATGGATGCTCCCCCAGCGCCGGAAGTGGTCGAGATGGTAAGGGATGGCGGGAGGCTGATGGAGATGTTGTCCCCCTCGTCGCCGCTGAAGCTGACTGCGGCAGCGGCTGCGCTGCTTGGCGGGACGGTTGCAGTTGTCCCCTTTGTGATGGAGCCGAAGGCGAGCGGAGCGATGGCGGTCGCAGTGATGGGGGTGATGATGGTCGCGGTGCTAAGCACTGAAGCCGATTGCGCAAGAGCGCTTCTATCGGCGGCTACAAGAGCCAGGAGGGCAAGGCATGTATACACGATGCGCTTCATAAGTATAGATCCTGCCATCTGTCCAGTGAGAGATTCTCCGGTATGGAGCTGCGGATAACCGAGGTCGAGCCAGTTCCACCTGTCAGGCAGTGTGTCCCGCACTGCTTCCACGAGTATCCCGCCTGTAATGGTGTGCCATACTGGGAAGAGACGAAATTTTTGCGAAAAGCCGGATTGCTGATCGGCTGTTGTGTTCGGATACCGGACATATTCCATAAATCGGACAGAGTTGCCGGGGCAGCCAGCCCTTGAATGTGAGGAGAGGAGGCAGCCGTGGAGGGGCCACGGGGGCCTTTGCTCCCGCCCTGAAGCCGGGAATAACGTCTTTATCGTGCCATACAATAGAGAATGTTCGGAGGTGAAATCCAGGCAGCCCAGGATTGTGAGGCCGTGATCGCTGGAGCTACGTCTGTTCGCATCGGCTGCGCTTACATTTCCCGATTCTCCGATACGATGTCCCTGCCCCGGTAGCATCACTGCTGTGTGCGGGCAGGATGGCTACCACCGTCCTCTTGTTTTTTGTGATCGGCCGTTTCATTCTGGTATCTGGTGGTTCGGTCGCTTCTAGGATGGTAGCATCGAGAGGAGGGGGTGTGCCGGATGCAACGATAACGATTGCAGGAGGAGAGAAACGGCTAGGGGCGGCTCCATAAGAAGCCGCCCCTGTTTCCGCCATAAGCGTTCGGACGATAGATTATTTCACTACCACCAACTTCTCGGTTCCAATGGCTACGCCATCGTTACCGCTGAGCACGGCATTATAGACACCTGCCGGGAGCATCGCCGTGGAAAGGATCATCGTATAGGAACCCGCATCGCGGGCACCTGTTTCGGAGAGTGCCACAAGTTCGCCGAGCTGGCTGTAGATCGCAAGGCGAACCGTTCCCGGACGGGGCAGCGTATAGGATATCTGCGTGCTGCCATGCGAGGGGTTCGGAGCGATCGCAAAGGCGCTCAGGGCGTTCCAGTTGCGCACCGATGCGGTCGGCGACAGGAGTATCATCGGCTTCTGCTCATCGTCCTTGGTATCAGTGAGAAGATTGACCCCGAGGTTGTTCAAGATGGTCAGGCCGTTGATGATCGCTGTCACGTTTGCGTCGGCTTCGAGCGCGCCCTGCACCGACAGAAGAGGTGTCTGCGAGCCTGCGGCAAAGACCTTTACCGTTGCTGTGCCCGCCTGGACTATCGCATACGGAGTGTTTGCCTTGAATGTGATGCCATTATAACGCTGCGGCTGGCCGCCGGCAGAGGTAAGCTCGATATCGACAGGACCGGCATCCGGTGCTGCATGCAGGAAGCGAACGGCCATCTGGCCCTGTCCCTGCTGGGGGCGATCGTCCTGTGCGGTTGTCAGCATAATTACCTCAAGCGATCCCGCTGCCACTGAACCGACGGCATATGCCGTAAGAAGGGTATCGCTCGGGATCTCTATATCACGGCTGACGAGCGCCGCGGCGATGCCGGTGCCTGCTGCCGCTATCTTCACGTTCTTTGTCCCTGCGTTGACTGTAGTGGCAAAGCTGGCCTGACGGAATGCAAGCGTAAGCGGGGTGTCTCCCGCATTGTCCAGGAAGATATCCACTGGTGGGGCGTCCGCTACAACGTGCACTGCGCGTAGCCCACCCTTTGCCACTGCCACCGGGGTAAGCATCGGCATCGGCTTCTGCTCCGAGGTGAGATTGTCGGTCAGCATGTTCATGCCGAAATCATTGTCGGAGCCGGTCGTGAACAGCGTAACGATCGATCCGCCTTCGATAGTTCCCGTGGCCACATAAAACGGCTCAAAGCCTGCCTCGTCCACCATGACCTTGATATCGCCTGCCGGGATCGTGAAGTACGGTGTGGCGCTCCTGAACACCATATTCGTAAGAGGGAGCAGTGTGCTCCCATGCTCCACCATGATATTGACCGTGCCGGTTGCCGGGGCGCTGTGCACCACGCGTATCATGACCGAGTCGGTCGAGACGCCCATGAGTGCAGGGCGGGCGAGCACCATCGCTGCCGGTGGGGTGCCGACGAGATCGCCGACCGCCAGCGCCGTATAGATGCTGTCCTCGTGCAGATTCAGTTCCATTTCGATAAGCGCCTGGCTGATCGGTGTGCCTGTGACGGTGGCGCCAAGCATATATGTGCCGTTCGGAGCCGAGAGGATCGCCGAGGCATCACGATAGGCAAGATTGCTGATAGCCAGAGTGGTGCCATTGTAGATATCGACAGCCGGCGCTCCCGGAACGATATGTACGGCACGGAGGCCTGCGGTGGGGGCCTGAACCACGCGGATCGGCTGCTGGGCGCTGAGCGATTGTTCGTTCAGAACCTGAAGCCTGATTCCTGCGGTGCTTGTTGCCAGGCCCGTGACAAAGAGCGTGCTACGTGTGGATGCAGCGAAGTCGTGGCGCACCTTGAGCAGCCGCACGCTGGTGCCGGCATCATAGACCTCGATATCGGCCGCCCCCTTTGCAATCGATTTGAACATGGTGTTGGCCTTGAAGGCAACCCCGTTCAGTGTGCTCAGGTTCCCATACGCATCCCTGATCTTGATGTCAACAGCGCTGAGATCCGGGGAACCCTGTACAAAACGAATGGCGGCCGAATCTGCCGGGATCGCAGGGGCATTGGTGGGCAGATTGAGCGCCTGTACATCGACGGCGTCCGAGGTTCCGAAGACCAGGAGGATCTTCCGCCGGTTTGCTTCCAGCGCGATATTCTGGTCGTACAGGACCGGGGTGGGCACGTTGTGCTCGGTGACCCGCACACGAACCAAGCCCGGTTGAAGCGTCGAGACGGCCGAGGCGTTGCCATAGCCAAGCCCATAAAATGACGCGGTGTCGCTGGCGACAAATACATCAAGGTCCGAAGCCCCAGGTGCAAGATGGATTGCTCGTATCTGAGCCTGCTGTGCATGAAGCAACCACGGCATGAAGAACATGACGAATGCTGCTAGCAATGCTCGTACACTAGACGAATGCTGCATGGTGTATTCCTGCTGGGTATGTATGGGTATGCTTACGGTCCTGCGGTAACCACAGTTGGCAGCTCGAAGAATCATCCCGGATTGCCTCCCTCCTGGTCGCGTTCGTGCGTCGACTATAGGAGCGATTGCCTGATATCCAGAGGGGTGCGACGCAGGATCAGGCTTGCACCTGCCTGTCAGAGGGATGCATGGAACGGTTCCGAAGCCGCTCTGGTGTTCTGCATGCCGTAAGCATAAGAGTTACGACTGCATGAGAAACTGAAAGTAACACGGAAATATGATTCATTCCGCAGCGGAGCCAGATGGATGGGCTGTCTAGCTGCTTATGTCGGCATTCCATGTGCCGCTGTCCATTGTCTGGCTATGCCGATATATCTGTTCAGAGATACATATTCGGGCCATAGAATCCGAAAGTTGTAAAAAGTACCGTTATCATGCCATTCCCGTCTGCCTTGTGCGTCACTATGCTGAAGCTTCCATCGTGACGGTGGCACCGTCGTTCTATCGCAGCCGGCTATTATCCCCTTGGCGCCATGCATTGGCCGGTTCAAGGGCGTGCAGAGCGTGCCGGTTGGCATGTCGATGTGCCTACAGGAAGCACGATGCTTGATACAAGTTCATTACATCGGGTAACAGAAGAACCTGGGAGTGGTGTTTGAGCGGCACTTTGCCGTAGATTCGTCTCTCCATGCAGGTACTGTCCCTCCAGAAAGCAAGTCAGTCAATGCCCCAGATCAAGAAAAGCTTCGGTGACCATCTCCTCAATATCGGATTTGTTGGTATCCATGTCGCCTGCCTGCTTGTACTATGGGTCGGGTTTAGCTGGACGGCCCTCGCAGTGTGCATCGCCTTGTATTTTATAAGGATGTTTGCTGTTACCGCAGGCTATCACCGCTATTTCGCTCATCGCTCCTACAAGACCACCCGCACATTTCAATTCCTGATCGGAGTTGTTGCTGCGGCCGCATTGCAGAACGGGCCACTCTGGTGGGCCGCGCATCACCGTCATCATCATCGCTACTCCGATACCGAACACGATGTGCACTCCCCGATAACGGGAACCTTCTGGTGGGCTCATGTGGGATGGATTCTCTCCAAGAAGTTCAGCGCCTACGATCCCAAACTGGTGCACGATCTGGAGAAGTTCCCGGAGATCCGATGGCTTAATCGCTATTACATCTGGTCTGCCGTGGCTCTTGGAGCCGTCCTCTTTGCTGCCGGCATGCTGCTGGAAGCACATGCGCCGCAGCTCAATACCAATGGACCGCAGCTTGTTGTCTGGGGCTTCTTCATCAGCACTACGGTGCTGTACCATGGCACGTTCACAATCAACTCGCTGGCACATAAGTTCGGTCGCAGACGCTTTGATACGACCGATGAGAGCCGTAATAGCATGATTCTGGCGCTGATTACGCTCGGCGAGGGCTGGCATAACAACCACCATCGCTGCCTTTCCTCGGAGCGCCAGGGCTTTTACTGGTGGGAGATCGATATCTCGCATTATATCCTGACGATGCTTTCCTGGATGGGGATCGTGTGGGACCTGAAGACCCCGCCAAAGAAGATCTATGAGGAGGCGATCTCTACCAAACGTGCCCGCGAGGAACGCGAGAGGCTGGCTGCGGCCGCTCCGCCGATTCCCGCAGTAGCGCATCGCTCGGTGCGGACTCCTGCTCGGGCCGCCAGTGCTCCGGCTCATGAATCTCTTGCAGCAGAGGGGACGCTCGGGTTTGATTCCTCACACCCGGTGATGGTGGGTGATGGCGAGCTGTAGCATCATACTGCGATCATAAACATCCTGCTAGAACGCGTGTCCCGGCTATCCGGGCGCGCGTTTTTGCGAACGGACCTGCCAGCCGGGCCTTTCTCGTTGCATTCCATCCGCCAGCCACACACTGTAGATCCTGCCATGTGACCGCATCCCCGCCTGGGCCTTTAGACGCAGGCATGCCTGCTCTCTGCCGTGTCCGGTGGTAATAATGGAACCGCGTTTGCGCGCCTTCGCTCTCCATTGAATGCTGCCCTGTGCCAGCAAAGTGGGGGTCGGGGTGGCCATCGCTCATTATACCATGACAATCGGAGGGCCTGAGGCGTATGCAGATGTACGATTATGATGTGATTATCATCGGCGGTGGTCCCGCCGGGCTGAGCGCCGCTCTCGTGCTTGGACGTTGTAGACGGCGCGTGTTGGTGTGCGATCATGGCAGGCCGCGCAATGCTGCCAGCCATGCCGTTCACGGATTTTTTACCCGTGATGGGACAGCACCGGCGGAACTGCTCAGGATCGGGCGGGAGGAGCTGGAGAACTATGGCGTGGAGATGCGGGAACTGGAGGTGCTTGACGTTGGTATCGCCGGGCAGGGGTTCCAGGTCGATCTCTCCGATGGGGCCTGGCTTACCTCCCGTATGGTCCTGCTTGCAACCGGTGTGAACGATCACCTGCCGCAGATCGAGGGGGTGGACGATCTCTATGGCCGGAGCGTCCATCACTGCCCCTACTGCGATGCATGGGAGCATCGTGATATGCCGATCGCCATCTATGGCCACGGCAAGGGTGGGATGTCGCTTGCGCTATCGCTGAGAACCTGGAGCGATGATATTGTGCTCTGTAGCGATGGCCCGGCACGTCTGCGAGGAGAGGATCGAGCTAGGCTTGCCCGTTATGGCATCACTCTGCGCCAGGAGAGGATCGTACGGCTGGAAGGGGAGCATGGGGAGCTTCGGCGGGTAGTTTTTGCCGGTGGGGAAAGCCTTGAACGGCAGGCTCTCTTTTTCAGTACCGGGCAGGAGCAGAGCTGCCTGCTGGCCTCGAAGCTTGGGTGTCGGTTCACTCGGAAACGGGCGATCTGGGCCGACCGGAACGAGCAGACATCTATCCCCGGTCTGTATGTCGCTGGCGATGCATCGCGCGATGCCCAGTTTATTATCGTGGCTGCTGCCGAGGGGGCAAAGGCTGCCATGGCGATGAACGCCGCAATGCAGGCCGGGGAAAGACCCTAGGAAGCTCACGTGTATTTCCTGCACTCTATGTGGGCGGCATACCGCATCCGGCAATCTATGGGGCATAGCGGGATCTTGTTCGGTTCCCGGAAGATGTCCGATAATCGAACAGGTGGCAGTTCCTATAATCATCGTTTTCAGCAGAATACGCGGCATTTTTCTTCTGGCACGCGGTTATAACCCTGCTATTGTGTTGGTGGTGCTGGACACACTGCCGACTGGGGCAGAGATAACATGACCTAAGGTATCCGGCCCCCTCTCCGTAGTGCAGTACAATTCTCACAAGATAGATCGCAGGATGCTAGGTATGAATCGCAGTGGTGTTGACGGTTGTGCTGGTGATTATGACGATCCCCAGAACCAGGATGGCGATAACGCCGCTGATCGGTCGCCCGGCGTCGCACGCACAGGCGATGAGCACGCCGGGCCGGGCAGCAGTACCAGGCGTGCCCCTCGGGTAGAGAGCGTGCGGCCGATCTGATCGCCTGGCACAGGCGCTCCTGGAGAATGGAGCCGTTGGGATCGAGGAGAGCAGTCTGGCCAGAGGCACCCCCGCCCCGTAGGCCCAATTATAGAAGATGTGACCAAGGACCACAGAACGGTAGCCGTGTTGAAGACGCGTGCCAATGATGCCTGCGCCGACGCGGCTACCGGGAAAATACGTTGCTTCGATCGGCAGTTGATAGGGCTGCCGAGCGGTGCACAACAAGCAGGTGAGGCCGGTCTTGAGATTACCTAACTCGAGATCGGCCTTGCCCGTTGTATGGCGTGAAGATTGCTGGTACAACGGTGCCATCTTCTTTTAGTACCTTCCGGTGTCCTTTCTGGGGGGCCGGTAATCGGAGCCGGGCTTCCGATTATTGTGACGGTGGTGCTGGCAGGGGCTGATGATCGGACGTCCTTGTTACAGCGGCGCATGTCATGTGTCAATGGTCCGATGGATGAATAAGCTTCGGAGGCTGGTGGTTCTGAGACAGCATACAGTACATACCGCTATCGAACATGAATTGCTACGCGATGAGGATCTATTCGCGCAGTTTTTACGTGGAGATGATGTTGCCTACAGCGCACTGTATAATCGCTATAGTGCGCGCCTTTTAAGCTATATCCATTCGATTGTCGGGGCCGATGAGGCCGCTGCCGGTGATCTCTTCCAGGAATCGTTCATCCGGCTCTTCCGTGAGCGTGAACGTCGTACCGGGGATGTGATGCCATCGGAGCCGATCAGGAATGTTGGTGGCTGGCTCTTCAGGGTTGCCCGCAACCTGGCCTTGAATCATATCCGTTCAAGACGATATCTGGCCCCGCTGCCCCCTGTCTACGACGAGCAACTCCTGGTGACAATGGAGGAGGCTCATTCCGGGATCTACGGCGATGCCGATAACGAAGAGTTGCTGATGCAGGCGGTCAATACCGTTGTTGAGACTCTTCCCGCCGCCCTGCGCGAGGTGTTTATTCTCCGCGAGGTGAACGGTATGAGTTATGAGGAGACTGCGGATATCGTCGGCTGTTCTGAAGATGCTGCTCGAATGCGCCTGAGCCGTGCTCGCAGTGCTATTCGGCATGCGCTTCAGTCGCTTTTTGTTGAAGGACAGAAGTAATTCTCACCCCTAGGCTTTTATACTGAACTCAGTACCTTGTCGTGACCGAGATCGAACGACTTATATCACGCCATCTCGACGGTGAGCTTACTCCTTCTGAGGAGACGCGTCTGCGGAAGCTCCTGGTCGAATCGCACGACGCACGCGCGCTGATGCGGGAGATGACCGTGCTCTCACGTGCAGCACGCCGGACGCCTGTTCTGTATGCGCCTCAGCAGAGGATGGAGAAGCAGCTCTTCCAACGTTTGCAGGCCGAGGGATTGCGTCGTGCAGGAGCGCTGAATGCGCAGGAGATGGCCTCGGCTCCCGCGCTGTCCTATCGTGGTGGGGTGCTGGCTCGTCTGCGCGGGCCTGCCCTGGTGCTGGCCATAGTGATAACGATCATCGGTGGCGGGTTTCTGATAAGGGGGTATCAGGGGGCCGATGCTCCAATGCAGGCCCAGGCCGTTACCATGAAGGCCGCTGCGGTGGCCGCCAATCGTGGCCTTCGTGCCGATCTGCCTCCGATTATCGTGAACGATACGATGCGCGCTGTCCGTTCCACTGCCAGGGATGCCGCCGGTTCATCCGCCGCACGGCAGCCGGAGCGGGTCCTGGGGCCGGAAGCGGGGATGGAGGCTCCGAACCGGTCGCTTGCGGTTGATGCCATAGGTTCCTCCGCTGCCGATAGTGCCCTGGCTCATGGGCGATATACGGAGAATGTCCGGGAGATACAGATGCCTCCTGCGTTCGATTTCCCTTCCGTTGCCCTCTCGGCCGATATGCGGGAAGGGATGAAGATAAGCGCCTCGCTTCGTGGTGGCCTTGCCTCGATCCAGGGCACCGGGAGCAATGTCCGTGATCTGAGCGTCAGGGTTGGCATGGAGATAAACGGAGGCCATCAGATTGCGTTTCTGGCTGGTTCCAGTCCCACACTCGCCGAGATCCGCCAGCAGAACACCGGCATGGCGGCTCCGGTGCCGTCGCGCAGCCATACCAACAGACGCTTCAGCAGCCAGGAACATCAGTTGCCGGAATACCAGCAGGCCGCCGGCAACGAGCCGTGGCTCGGGGTTGGCTACAACTATTCGGTTTCGGTTCTCAAAGGCCTTTCGGTCGATCCCGGCGTTCGGGCTGGGCTTGGCACCACAAGCTGGCGTCTGGGCCTGGAAGTGCCGATCCGGTATCATCTGGGAGGAAATGTTTCGATGGAGTGCGCGCTCTCGGCCACCCGCGTTGTGGCGCGTAGCTCGGTGGCCGAGGAGACTACAATGGAGAACGCCGCGAGCCATTTTCTGTATACCTCCTTGCGCGAGCAGGCCTCGTTTAACTCGTTCGGCATACAGTTCGGTGTCCGGGTCGATCTCTCCGGCCATGAATGATGGCTGGCGATTATAGACGTCAATGGGCCCGGAGGTGCAAAGGAGGATGCCCCAGGGGGGGATGCCCCAGGGGGGCGATGCCCCGGCATCTTTTCACGATAGGTCCGGGCTGCCCAGTTCTCCGCCTTCTGCCGTCTCCCGTTCCCACCTGTTGCCGATGTGTGCCGAAAGAGCAATTTCCCACTCCACTCATTCACGTCGTGTTCCAAACAGGTTGTGTGTATGACTTCATCACTACGTCGTTTACTTCTTCTGGTCCCTTCAGTCCTTCTGCTCTGTGCAGCGCCCGCGGTATCACAGCAACTGCTGGTTCCCTATCTGGTCAAGGGGGGCATCCGGGCAGCGATGGCGCAGGCAAAGGATTCGCTTGGCGCCGATGCGCGTCTGGTGTTTGCAGGAACCTTCGGACGGTTCTCCCAGAGCATTTTCAGTTTCGAGTTCAATCTTTCCAATGGCCGCTCCACCGTCTGGGGGTATACATTCTATTCCCCTGCCAGCGGACGAAGCTCCACCTATGGCGTATTGCAGGTGCCGCTTCTCGGATTCCAGGTTCAGAGCCTCGGGGGGGTATTGCCGCTTCCGCAGAGTCTTGATATGGCGCTCGATACCTCCGCAGCGTACTTCAACAGCGATAAGCTGATAAGCCAGTTGGACAAGGACTCTACCTACAATAGCTATCGCGACCGGTTGCCGGAGGCGGAGCCGCTCCTGATTACGCTTGCACATCTGGTGCGGGCCGACTCGCTTCAGCTCCCGAACGGCTTTCCGGTAGACCAGCCTCTCTGGACCATGACATTTCTGGGAGGCGGGGATACAACGATGACGTGTTTTGTCGCGGCCGGGACCGGGGAGACGTTCTGCTTGCAGGGAGAGGGGCCAACGCTTGCCGTGCCCGATCGTGCGGCCAGAGCAGAGGCCAGGCTTGTTGCCCTGCCCAATCCTTCCACCGGCTATGTTCGTGTCGATGTCACCATTCCGGTAGGGGGGGCCGTAGGGGGGAGGGCGGAACTCTACGACGAGCGCGGCGTGAGAGTGCTGGAGTTGACCGAGGCATTTGTGCGGGGCGGCTATCGCTCTGTTGAGTTCGATGCCTCCACGCTTCCGTCCGGCGTCTACTATTGCCGTGCTGCCGGAAGGGACTGGAGCGGCCTTGTGCCGGTTGTTGTGGAGAGATAGGCTTCCCCGGAAAACAGTGGCACCGTACAAGGTCGGCTCCCTATCTTCATCGCTGCCCAGGCTAGAGTGCTATCGTTTCGTTTGCATGCGTTCTACAGCATCATCTAATCCAATCGCCATGAATCGTCGCCAGTTCATCGGATGCTCCTCGGCCACCGCCGCCGGGCTTTTTCTTCTTCGGCCGATAGGAGGTGCGGGCATGGCAGTGTTCACCCCTCCCGACGCCCCTCTTAACGATCTTGCCGCCGCCGCGCTCGACGCCGCCCGTTCAGCCGGAGCCACCTATGCCGATATCAGAATCAACCGTTACAGAAGCCAGATCATCAGTACCCGCGAGGATCGGGTGGACTGGATAAACGACAGCGAGAGTTTTGGTTTTGGTGTCCGGGTTCTGGCCGGAGGGGCTTGGGGGTTTGCATCGAGCACCCATATCACACGCGATGAAGTCGTGAGGGCTGCCCGGCAGGCCGTTGCCGTGGCAAAGGCAAATGCCGCGCTCCAGCGGGAGCCGGTGGTGCTTGCGCCCGTTCCTGCATACAGGGACCGGTGGTCCACGCCGATCGCGGTCAATCCGTTCGATGTGCCGATGCAGGAGAAGAGCGATCTGCTTCTGGCGATCAACAGGGAGGGGATGAAAGCCAGAGGGGCAAGGTTCTGCGAGTCGTCGATGTATATCACCAACGAGGATAAGTTTTTTGCTTCCAGCGAGGGATCGGTGATCGAGCAGGATATCTACCGTATATGGCCGTCGCTTGAGGTTACGGCGGTCTCCGATGATGGCAGCGATTTTCAGACATGTGCCGGCCTGTGCCAGCCAACCGGCCAGGGGTACGAGTACTGCCGTGATTATCCTCTGCTTGATGATGCCCGCCGTGCCGGAGAGAATGCCGCTGCCAAGCTGAAAGCACCGACGATATCGGAAGGACGTCGCGATCTTGTGCTGATGCCATCACATCTCTGGCTGGTGATTCATGAGTCGATCGCCCATGCAACGGAGCTTGATCGCGCTCTTGGGTTCGAGGCGAACTATGCCGGGACATCCTTTGTGACGCCGGACAATCTCCACACGCTGAACTACGCATCCGATATCGTAAACGTGGTGGGCGATCGCACCCAGAAGCATGGTCTGGCAACTGTCGGTTACGATGACGAAGGGGTCAAGGCGATGGAGTTCGATATCATCAGGAACGGTGTGTTTGTGGGATATCAGACGATTCGCGAGCAGGCTGCCTGGGTTGGTGATAGCGCGTCGCATGCCTGTGCTTATGCCGATAGCTACGAGCATGTGCCGATGCAGCGGATGCCGAATGTATCGTTGAAGCCGGGGCAGAAAAAACGTTCGCCGGATGATCTTGTGGCGGAAATCGAGGATGGGGTGCTGATCGAAGGGAACGGCTCATGGTCAATCGATCAGCAGCGCCGCAACTTTCAGTTCGGCGGGCAGGTGTTTCATCGCATCAAGGGGGGGAAGATCGACGGCATGTATCGCGATGTCGCCTTCCAGTCGATGACGCTCGACTTCTGGAACTCCTGCGATGCCATCTGCTCGAAGGAACACTACGAGCTTGGAGGTTCGTACTGGTGCGGCAAGGCACAGCCGGGGCAGGTTGCACCGGTCTCGCATGGCAGTGCGCCGGCTCGCTTCAGGAATATCAAGTTCATCAACACCGGGCAGAAGTCGTAATGCCCGGCCGATCGTGGCAAACAGTCGCGCTGGAAATCGCGAGCGGGATCTCCGCAGAACAGTCGTCGAACGCTATGAACGATGGCAGCTATGCCGGGCGCTTCGTCCATCAATCAGAATCATTCTCATGATGCTCTCAGCTAACGAGGCAAAAGCAATTCTCGATCGCGTATTGGCGCTTACCACGGCCGATGAGGCGGAGGCCACCCTGTCATCGGGAACCGGCGGCAACATCCGCTTCGCACGCAACAGCCCCACCACCTCCGGGGAGAACAGCAGTATGAGCCTGAGGATCACCTGCGTGTATGGCAGGCGGGTTGGCTCATCGTCCACAACGCAGATCGGCGACGAGGCGCTGAAGGATGTTGTGCGCCGCGCCGAGGAGCTTGCCGGGCTTGCGCCGGAGAACCCGGAATATATGCCGCGACTGGGGCCGCGCACCTATGCCGAGACGCCGGAGTGGGATGAGGCCACCATGAAGCTCTCGCCGGAGGCAAGGGCCACGGTTGCCGCCGGTGCTATCAGTGCCGCACGGGAGAAGGGCCTTCAGGCGGCCGGATATTTCGAGAATAGCGCCGGTTTTACGGCGCTTGCCAACTCGCGTGGCCTCTTTGCCTACCATCCGGCCACAGCCGCATCATATACCCTTACCGTTCGCACCCCCGATGGCTCCGGCAGCGGATGGGCCGCAGCCGAGTCGTACCGGGCCGGGGCAATCGGCGCACATCATATCACCACGCGGGCCATCGAGAAGGCACTGCGTTCGCAGAACCCCACCGCGATCGAGCCGGGGACCTATCCGGTGATCCTGGAGCCATCGGCGGTTGGGGATATGGTGAATCTCTACCGATGGAATCTGAACCGCCGTGCCGCCGATGAGGGGCGGAGCTTCTTCTCCGATCCAGAGAAGGGGACCAGGATCGGCCAGAAACTCTTCAGCGATGCCATCACCCTGTATACCGATCCGGCGCATCCGCTGGTGCCGTCGCGGTCATGGGATGATGAAGGTGTCCCGATCGACCGGATCGTCTGGGCGGAACAGGGGGTGCAGCTAGCTCTTTCCACCGGACGATTCTGGGCAGAGCAGAAGGGGCTTCAGCCTGTTCCCTGGGGAACAAATATCATTATGGAAGGGGAGGATCATTCGCTCGATGATCTCATCGCCGCCACCGAATATGGGCTGCTTGTGACCAGCTTCTGGTATATACGGCAGGTGGACCCGAAGACCATCCTCTATACCGGCCTTACCCGCGATGGCGTGTTTCTTGTCGAAGGGGGAAAGATCATCCGGCCGGTTATCAATCTGCGCTGGAATGATAGCCCGGTATCGGTGTTCAGGAATGTGGAGATGATGTCCCGCCCGGAGCGGGTTGTAACACGCGAAGGGAACCAGCCGATGCTTGTGCCGGCTGCGAAGCTGAAGGAGTTCCATTTCACCAGCGTCAGCTCATCTACCTGAGAGGGCAATGCGCGATGAGACGGCACGGCTCCCCCTCCGTACTCATCGCCGATCTGAGAACTGATGGCTACCAACATTTCCGTGGAGTTGTACTGCCGATGAATTATACGCTACGTTCTGCATCTGCCTGGCATATCCTGGGAGCGATGCTTCCATGCAGCCTGCTTTTGTCCGCTCTGGCCACTATGCATCTGGCGGCCATGCCTATCGACCTGATCCTGCCTACCGGCAACACCGCGATATTCGATGGCAGTGACAGCATCTTCTATCAGCAGACCGCCAGCAATCGGCCGGAGCCATGGAATGGTGGGCGTTTTGGCTTTGTGCGAAATCCGCGCCGGACAAGCCAAGGCACTATCTATACCCGCTATCACGAAGGGATCGATATCCGGCCCTTGTATCGTGATGCGGCAGGCCGACCGCTCGATTCGGTGGTGGCCGTTGCACAGGGGCGTGTGGTGCATGTAAACGATCGCGCCGGCCAGTCCAATTATGGCAAGTACGTGGTTGTGGAGCATGTCTGGGATGGATCGCCGTATTATAGCCTGTATGCCCATCTGGGCGCGGTCTGGGTCGATTCAGGACAGGATCTACGGCAGGGCGATCTTCTTGGCAGGCTTGGATATACCGGTGCCGGGATCAATCGCAGTCGCGCCCATCTGCATTTCGAGATCGCGCTGATGCTCAATGAAAAATATCATGAATGGTTTGCATCTTTTCATGATGAGCGATCGAATATGCATGGCGCCTACAACGGTCGGAATCTTGCCGGCGTCGATGTTGCCAGGCTTTACCGTGCGCTACGGGATAATCCTCGTCTGACGATGAAGGAATTTCTTGCCGGGGAGCAGCCGTATTTCGAGGTGCTTGTGCCGCTCGATGAACGGCCGGGTCTGCTTCGCCGGTATCCGTGGATGCTGGCCAGGGGGGTGCAGGTGTCCGATCGTTCCTGGAGCATTGCATTTACAGACTATGGGCTGCCGCTTCAGGTGCAGCCAACCAGGCGGGAGACGTCCGCGCCCAGGGCATTTGTTCTGGAACCATCGCCGTTGCCCTATCGCTGGCGTACAAAATCGCTGGTTGCCGGGCATGGGGAGGAATATTCTCTCTCTGCTACAGGACGGCAGTATATCGATATGCTGTTGATGGAAACCAGGGAGAATGGAACGATGCTCCCTGCAACGGCCGGAGGAAATGCCGTGAGCGATGAGGAGGAAAGCTGAGCGGGGAAGCGCTTGTCCGTTCATTGTGCAATGCCGGATGCCAGCCGATGGTGTCCGGCGTTTTTATGATAGGGAGCGGGGAGCGATTGGATCGGATTTTCCTGCTGCCGACCGTACTTTTGTGAACGGTAGTGTGGTAGTGTATCCATGCCCTCTTGTCCCGGCTTTCGGGGGCATCAAATCATGCCGTCCCTCCGTTGTGGTGATATAACCGGCTCGTCTGTATTATACGCGTACTGCACATAAGGTCATGTTATGAGAAACCGCAATCCTTTCCTTGTCCTCCTCCTTTCCTGGCTGACATGCGGTATCTATTCCCTTGTTTGGCTGGTACAGACAAAAAGAGAGATGAACGAGATGGGGACAAGCATCCCCACTGCCTGGTTGCTGCTTATCCCGTTTGCCAATATCTACTGGCTCTGGCGTTATAGCGAGGGGGCCGAGGATATCACCGATGGGCGTGCAAGCGCCACCCCCACCTTTGTCTTGCTTCTGCTGCTCGGCCCGATCGGTATGGCGATATCGCAGAGCTATTACAATAACGTGAAACTTCTTGAGGAAGGGGATATCCATATCACCATCGAGACGCTTGGTGCGTAGCCCGGCTGGTGCCCCGTTATTGGCCGAACACCAGTTGTTCAATCCTGCTGAACACCAATACCAGCTCCTCGGTGAGCGGTGATGTTTGCGGCCCTACCGTGCGCATCGAAGCTATCCGCACATCATAAAGATTGTACGTGGTGGCAGGCGCGGTCTCCGGGTCGACTATAAATGTAAGCAGGTCGATCGGTATCTGCTGTTCAAAAAGCTGGGCCAGGAGCGGAGAAGCGTTGTCCTCCCGCTTCTGTATGTTCAGGGTTGGTGTGCCGCCGGGAAGCTCTATGATTGTTCCCAGCGAGTCGGCCTCCTGCGGAACTATTCTTGGCCTGCTCCCCCCCCAACTATAGGCAAGAACCCTCATCTGGCCACTCTCCGGGAAGCTTAGCCCACCGGGAGTCCCGGTGATCGTTATAGAGGCACGTGCATAGGGAAAGGTCTGGGGAGCGTACGATGGATCGAATGCAGCGCTTCCGGTATCCGGGGCCGTCAGGGCCGTGCCGGATGGTGCGGCGGCTGGAATCGCCCCCGTCTGTGCGCTGTTTGTTGCCATACAGCCCGGCACCAGCCAGGCCGAGGCCACCGCTGTCATAGTTACGTACAATAGATTCGGGGTGTTCATAACGTTCAGCCTGTTGTCTTCGGTGTCATGTTGGGGAGCACGCTCTTCAGGCGCTCCTGCGGTGAATAAGGCAACCGGCGGGCCACCTTTGTGCGGATATCGGGAATAATGGCCGTGAAATGGCGATGAAGGGTGCGGGGTAGACCAGTGTGGATGCTACACATCCCATTACCCTACCGCAACAGGGCGCACGCATAGGATATGCGGTTCTCCGCGCCTTTGCATCGCTGTGTGATGTGTGCAGCCCGGTTGGATCTTTCTCCGGTATATAGTGCCACGACAATCAATCCGACGATAAGGCGAGGGAATCATCCCGGAATCTGTATAGAGCAGATGCTGTGGAATGTTATGATCGCGTGCAAACTTGATGTAGATTTACCAGGCATAACACCATGCGACATCCATTGCATTCGGTGCGTTGCATGCTCTGATCGGAGCATGGGATGGTTGCTGTATCTCCTGCGGGTCGGTACTGCCGGTCTTGTACAGTGCCGCCCGATATCTTCACAGCGTTCATCGTCCATCTGAACGCCCCATTCCGATGTAATCAACGTAGCTGCATGAGAACAACCGGTACTGCTGTTGCACTCATCGTATGGATCGTCCTGGCGACGGTGTCCATGCAGGCGCAGATCAGCTATCCTGATTTCCGCTCCATTCCGGTTCTGAAACTTGGCGGCGTGGCTGAGCGCGAAGGTGATCGGTTACGGCTTACGCCGAGCCGCCCTAACAGCGTGGGTGCCGCCTGGCATGGTGTGCGGCAGTATGTTGGTGAGGGGTTTATCACCACCTTCAAATTTCAGGTGAGCGCGCCGGGGGGAGAGTCGGATGGGGTGGCCAATGGAGGGGATGGAATTGCCTTCGTGATTCAGAATTCGGTGCGAGGAACCGATGAGATAGGATATCCGGGTGGGGAGATGGGCTATGGAGGAATTCCCCGCAGCCTTGCAGTGGAGTTCGATATGTGGAACAACGGCTTCAGCGTCAATGCCGATCCGAATCATAACCACATCTCCATTCAGACAAACGGCATCGGACGAAACAGTTCCGACCACGGCTACTCGCGTGGCCAGAGCACCATCATCCCCGAGATGGGCGATGGTGGCGTGCATACGGTCAGTATCGAGTATATGGAAAAGCGCCTGGCGATCTACCTTGACAACTGCGAACAGCCGGTGCTGGAGATCGCGATTGATCTTGCCAAGGTGTTGGGACTGGAAGATGGCTATGCGTGGTTTGGCCTTACGGCTGGAACCGCCTCCGCCTGGCAGAATCACGATATCCTTTCCTGGCATTCCTCCAGTATCGGCCTGTTGCAAAGCTCAAGCTCCACTCTCTGTAGCGGCGATAGCCTTATCCTTACCATCCCTACTGTCGATGGCCAATGCATCTGGTCGAATGGAAGCAGGGAGTCAAGCATCGTTGTCCGCGATTCCGGCGAGTATTCGGTGGTGGTGCTGGAGCGGCTTGGCTGCCGCGATCTCTACTACGAGCGTGCCGCCAAGGTAAGCGTCTCGCCACGGCCGGACCCAGTGCTCACGATACATGGGAGCACAAAGCTCTGCCCCGGCGATAGTGTCATCCTCGATGTCGGGCCTGGTTATTCAAGCTATCGGTGGTCCAATGGTGCCCGTACCGAGAGCATTGTCGTGAAGACGGAGGGGACGTACACCGTGCAGGTGACCAATGAGTTCGGCTGTGCCCGGAATTCAAAATCGGTTGATGTTGTCGTTCATAAACCTGTACGGCCGCTTATCACCCCTGATCGAAGTTTGGCACTCTGCCCCGGCGACAGTCTGCGTCTGGATGCCGGGGATGGCTATCTGTTCTATCGCTGGTCAACCGGTGCCCTTACCCGCTCGATCACCGTGCGTGATAGCGGGCTTTATACGGTGGAGGGGGTGGATCGTAATGGCTGCACCACGATCTCGGAGCCGGTGCGGGTAAGCATTGGCTCGAAGCTTCAGCCGGTTGTCGTTGCATCGGGGCCAACCACGCTCTGCCAGGGTGAGGCCGTGCGGCTCGATGCCGGAGGGGAGTACGCCAGCTACCGATGGTCCAATGGCGCCACAACCAGAAGCATTCTTGTGACGGAGCCTGGGGACTACAGCGTCGATGTGGTTTCGAGCGGTGGCTGCCGTGGCAGCTCTGCTTCGGTACCGGTTCTGATGAACCCTCGGCCGCTGCCTGCGATCATCAGCGATCGTGATCCGGTTGTCTGCCGGGGACGAAGCGTTATGCTCGATGCCGGAGCGGGATATGCCTCGTATGCGTGGTCCAATGGTGATACAACCCGCAGAATTAGCGTGGATCGCCCGGGAAGGTACGTGGTGATGGTGACCACCGAACATGGCTGTACCGGTTCTGCCACGATTGATGTGATAGAAGGGCTTGCGCCGCACCCGATGATTAGCCCCGCTGGAACCATCTCCATCTGCTATGGCGATAGCGTTATGCTCGATGCCGGAGCGGGATATGCCTCGTACGTATGGTCCAACGGGGAGCGTGCGCGGCGTATCAGCGTGCGTGATACCGGAACCTATCGCGTGACGGTGACAAGCAAGGAGGGATGCATCGGTATCTCGGATTCCGTAGTTGTGGTTCGCAGTCCCAGCCCGGTTCCAATCATCACGCCGGATGGCCCGCTCGGCTTCTGTACCGGCGCGAGCCTGACGCTGCGCGCTCCGGCAGGATATGCGCGGTATCGCTGGTCCACCGGAGAAACTACCGAGAGCATCGAGGTTCGTACCTCCGGGCGGTATGTTGTTACGGTGGTGGAGCCTGGCGGCTGCTCCGGGGAATCTCCTGCGCTCGATGTGGTGGTTGGCGACTCGCTTCTGCCGGGAATTGCCGTTGGCGGCCCCACACTCCTCTGCATGGGCGATAGCGTGAGGCTGGAAGCGCCCGGCGGCTATCCTGGGTATCTGTGGTCAACCGGCGAGCGTACACAGCATATCGTTGTGCGGTCTCCCGGCAGTTATGTCGTGGAGGTCGATGCCGGCAATGGCTGCCGTGGCACGTCCGCCCCGGTAATCGTACAGGTAAGGCCGGGGCCTGCAACGCCGGTCATCACCGAGATCGGCGGCGATCTTCATGCAACCGGAACCGCAGCCGATGGCTATCAATGGTATCTCGATGGAACCCCCCTTGCTGATGGCGATCGGAGAACGCATGCGCCAGCCCGATCTGGACTGTATACGGTGATGGTGACCGACGTAAACGGCTGTACGGCAACATCGCCGCCATTTGCGTGGTACCATGCCGTTGCCAACGTGGCCCTTCCTACAATGGCAGGTGCGCCTGGCGCCTCGATCGCCATTCCGCTCACCCTTCAGTCCTCGCGTAACCTGGACGAAGAGGGGGCCGGACGATTCCGTGTCATGCTTCGCTTCGACCGTACATTGCTTATCCCCAGCGCCGTTACCTCGTGCTGCGGGCTGATTGCCGGGATGGAGGTGAAGCAGGTGCCGGGAAGCGCTCGCGATCATCTCCTTGTCTTTGAAGGAGTGCGGCCAGCCGGATTGCCATCGGGCGTTCTTGCCGAGGTTCATTTCACCCTTGCTCTGGGGTCGGCCAGCACCGCGCCGCTACACATAACATCCTTCGAGTGGCTGGATGGTCATGTGGGCATAAGCACAACCGATGGTCTTGTCCAGTTCAGTGAGCTTTGCGGCGAGGGGGGGGAACGTTTGGTAAGCGGGTCCGGCAATCTTGCGCTCAAGCCTGTTCGGCCGAATCCATCCTCCGGGACGATCATGGTGGACTATGAGATCGTGGAGGATGGCCCAACCGAGCTTTATCTGAGCGATATGCGTGGCAGCCGTGTTGCCACCCTTGTCTCGGGGTCGGGAAGAAGGGGCGCCTATGCTATGGCCTTCGATACCAGACAGCTTCCGTCCGGCATCTATTTCCTTGTACTTCAAACCCCAACCGAGCGTTTGAATACCGAGGTCCGCGTGGCGCGATGATACTGCGCCCCGAGGACCTTTTCTGCCGATCCGTTTCCGCGTAATCCGAATCACAACTTGTACAGGTCCACCCGGAACATATGCGGTCGATCGCTGAACTCACCATCTGTGGCAGAACGCCAGCGTCCTGTTCTCTGTGCATGCGTTGGAGTCCATACCAGTAGCCTGTGCTGTGCGGCTGATCCCGAAGAGGCATGCTGGCCGATACGCGATCATGATCCGGGATCTATCGGGTTCGCTCCGATACGGTACCGCTGCCTGTGCGGTTGTCTGCGTGTTTCATAAAGACCGAGGGGCGCCATAGCATGATTCCGCATTTCTTCTGGCTGAGAGAGAACGCGATATACTGTTCTATCCGAAGGGAGCGCCTCGGCGGGACGATAATCCCGGCTCGAAGTGCGGCGGCAGAAAGGAATCTCATTATATTCCACCCGATCCACGCCAGGTGGACCGGATGCACCGCCAGCAGCGGAATACTACAGGGGCCGTCTCAGAGATCGTCTACGTTCATTGGTGCAGAGTCCAATGCGCTACATGCTTTCCGCAATAGCCCCGCTGATCTCCTTGTGCAGCTTCCTGACCGCTTCTCGGCACTGTAGATACGAAAGATCTCGTTGAAGCAGAGACGCCGTCTCACCCGCAACTCATCGCATTCTCGAACAATTCAGGCATCGTTAGTGTGCGGAGCAACCATTGCCCCCGATGTCGCTTTCCGTAGACCGTATTCCATACGATACCCATGGCAGTAATGGCCCGTACCGCGTTATCGCTTCTCTTTCTGGTGGTGATTGGTGGAAGCCTTCGTGCTCAGAACGTAATCTCCGGCGTAATCAATGCCTATATGGCCGTAACGGCGATCAATCCGCTCTGCAACAGCGTGACCGTCACTTCGGCATCATCACTATCGCCGGGGGACCGGGTTCTGCTGATCCAGATGCAGGGATCGCAGATCACCACAACGAACACGCCGAGCTTCGGGAGCGTGGTAAGCTATGGCAATGCCGGTACTTATGAGTTCGGCACGGTGGAACGTGTGGATGGACAGGAGGTGACACTGCGCCAGAAGATCGCGCGGAGTTATACGTTGGGCGAGGGGGTGCAGTTGGTGTATGTACCGCAGTATGGAAACGTTACGATCAACGGCATGCTGAGCTGCGCGGCGTGGGATGGGCGGACCGGTGGCGTACTGGTGTTCGAGTCCAGCGGCATAGTGCAGTTTGGTGCGGATATCGATGTCACCGGCCGGGGATTTCGTGGCGGCGATGTTATGAACTTCATATATACCACGGGTGATGGCACCGACTACTTCTATCCCTCCACATTCCACGGCAGTGCAAACAAGGGTGAGGGGACGGCGATACTGCGGGAGCCTTATTTCCGAGGCAGGGGGGCGGCAGCCAATGCTGGCGGAAGCGGCAACGATCACAATGCTGGCGGCGGCGGCGGTGCCAACGGTGGCGCTGGCGGAGCCGGTGCGCTCCAATGGGTCGGCTACGATCCCACGCTTGCCACGGGTGGAGTAGGTGGATATGCCTCCCCCTATGATGCAGGGAACCGGATCTTTCTTGGCGGCGGCGGCGGTGCCGGACAGGGAAATAACGGTCTTGCAACCGCAGGCGGCAGGGGGGGGGGCATCGCGATCATCCGTGCCAAGCTGGTCGAGGGCAGAGGGCGTTCCATTCTTGCCAATGGCGAGGATGTGCTCCCCACTCTGAACGATGGCGGCGGCGGAGGAGGAGCCGGTGGCACCGTTATAGTGGATGTCGAGGCCTTCTCCGGCGCACTGAACGTGTCTGCCAGAGGAGGCCGCGGGGGGGCCGTAATGGCTCAACACGGAGCGGGCGGCGGCGGCGGCGGCGGTGTGATATGGAGTTCGTTCAGTATGCCAGGCGGCACGCTCAGCGTTGCCGGTGGGGCAAACGGCCTGGCCGATGGCGTGCCGCGAGGGGCGGAGCCTGGAAACGATGGCCTGCTTTTACACTCGTTTGTTCCTGCCGAGGGAACCGTGCCGAACAGCTACCCAAGGATCG
Source organism: uncultured Alphaproteobacteria bacterium (assembly GCA_964455525.1). Lineage (GTDB taxonomy): Bacteria > Bacteroidota > Ignavibacteria > OLB7 > OLB7 > JAFDZV01. The sequence goes on along the minus strand of CAYVWR010000010.1, from coordinate 43,761 downwards.
ATGCCGGAAAGGATACCTCGCTCTGTTATGGTGATGCCATACGTCTGAAAGCGACCGGCGGCACAAGCTACTCGTGGTTCCCTGCAACCGGCTTGGACAATCCACGCATCGCCGATCCGGTCGCATCCCCCACACAGACAACAGCCTATATCGTTACTGGTCGCAATGCCAGCGGCTGCTATTCCTCCGATACCATCACCGTTACGGTTCGGTCAAGACCAAGAATTACTATTACCGTGATAGGGTCCGTGGTGCTCTGCCAGGGGGATAGCATGCTTATAGATGCTGGCACCGGATTTCATGGCTACCTGTGGAACAACGGCGAGACAACACAGCAGGTGATGATCCATACGGCCGGCTCCTATAGCGTAACCGTAACCGACTCTATGGGCTGTACCTGGAGATCCGAGGCGATCGATGTGACGGTGCGCATGCCGCCTGTGCCACGGATCGTGCCGGGGGATAGTCTCTGGCTCTGTGCCGGGGAGAGCCGCGAGCTGGATGCGGGAGCATATGCCAGTTATCGCTGGAGCAACGGGGAGCGCTCGCGGCGGATCACCGTGAGCGCTCCGGGCGATTACTGGGTGGATGTCGTCGATAGCAATGGATGCCGGGGCATGAGCCAGCAGGTGGTCCTCAGAGCCTATGAATGGGTTCCGCCGGAGATCGTGCCGGGGGATACTGTGACGATCTGTCCGGGCGATAGCGTGGAGCTGCATCTGCGCGGACGCTATAGGCTCTACGAGTGGCGCGATGTGAGCCGTGGAGCTGTGCTTGGCACCGATGCGCTTGCGGTGATACGGGAGGCAGGAGCATATGAGGTTGCTGTTCAGGATAGCAACGGCTGCCGGGGCGTCTCTCAGGTTGTTGTTGTTCAGGTGAGCACACAGTTGCAGCCTCATATCGACGTGGGAGGATCGTTGATCTTCTGCCAGGGGGATAGCGTCGCGCTTGATGCCGGTGCCGAGTATGCCCGCTATCGCTGGTTCCATGCTCCCCCCGGCGCTGATGCCGATAGCGTAGAGGTCGGGCTGGCACGTCGCATCATCGCCCGCGAGGCAGGTCGGTACTGGGTGGCGGTGGAGAGCGGATCGGGATGCAGCGGGATATCGCGCGCCGTCGAGTTGCAGGTGATGGCCAATCCCCTGCCGGTGATAACGGTGCTGGGCGATAGCGTTGTGTGCCAGGGCGATAGCGTGCTCCTTGATGCCGGGGATCATGCCAGCTACCGCTGGTCGAACGGCGATACTACACGAACGATCCTTGTAGGAGCCACCGGCAGCTACTCGGTTGTTGTTGGCAATGCTCTCGGATGCCTGGCCCGTTCGGCCGATCTGCCGGTGCGGTTCTCGCCGCTGCCAACGCCCGGGATTCAGGCACTCGGCGATACGGTGTTCTGCCAGGGTGATAGCGTTGTGCTGGCAGCCGATGCCGGCTATGCACGGTATCTCTGGTCGAACGGTGAGACGAGCGAGCGGATCGTTGTGCGCGAGACGGGGAGCTATCATGTGATGGTCGCCAGCAGTAGCGGTTGCGAGGGAAGCTCACGATCCGTGGGTGTGCATGTGCATGCCCGTCCTTCGGAGCCGGAGCTTAGCCAGCAGGGAGATACGTTGATCTCGACCACCGGAGAGAGTTATCAGTGGTATCGTAATGGCGAGGTGATGGATGGAGAGCGGTTGGAGCGTCTTGTGGTGGTGCATGGAGGCGAGTACTATGTGGAGCATAGCAACGCGGCAGGCTGCCGTAGCCGCTCGGCACCGATCCACATAGGAGGTGATCCGGGAGAGACGGATATCGTGGTTGTTGATGCCGAGGGTGGTCCTGGCGATAGTATCGTGGTGGTGGTGGAGCTTGCCGGGATGCGCTCGGTCCCGCCAGGCGGGGCGCGTCGCTTCACCGCGGAGCTTGCCTACAGCGGCCGGATGTTACGTGCTGAATCACAGGATGATGTGACGGAGTTGGGCAATGGGGAACAGATGGTGCGGATCGAGGGAGAGCGGAGCGAGGGGCTGGAGCAGGGGGTTCTGCTGCGCGTGGGGTTTCGTGTATTGCTGGGGGATGCGCTGAGCACACGGTTGCGCCTGATACGTTTTCAGTGGGAGGATACGGGGGGGGAATCCATTGTTGTGAACAGAAGGGATGGGGAGTTCCGGTTGCGCGATATCTGCTTCACCGGGCCGGTTCGGCTTCTTCGGAATATGGGGCCTGTTGCTCTGAAGCCGCCGACGCCAAATCCTGCCTCCGATGGCGTCACCTTCGAGTTCGAGCTGGTGGAGCATGGCCCCACCCGGCTCTCCATCGTCGATCTTCTTGGACGCCGGGTGGCTACCGTTATAGAGGGTGATCTGCCCCCCGGCCGCTATGATGGTAGGTTCGATCTCGGCCAGCTTGCCTCGGGGACCTATTACTGTGTGCTTGAGACTCCTACCGATCGGCAGAGTCGCGAACTGGTGGTAAAAAAATAAGGAGGATCTGCATGCCCGGCACCTGGCGTACGGTTGCTAAGCAGATCCTTGCGGGGGAGAAGATACTTCGGGGCGGGACGCTGGCCATCCGCATTGCAGGTGGTTCAGCGTCCCGCGCGCATGGCCATGACGAGCGTTGCCTACCTTGTATTCTTCTCCAGAAAATAATCGGCGCGGATGGTGGAGGCGGATGCAAAGATGCCGATCCCCCCCTGCACGTTGCCGAGGATAGGGTTGTACTGCGGGTTGCCTGCCCACTTCGTCATTTTGAACCAGTTGATCAGGTTCCTATCTCCGGCATAGAGCGTAACCTCCTGCGGGCCGTACCACTTGAATGCCCCCCAGACCACCGGGCTGGTAGTTCCGGCAAGAAAGCCCCAGCGCAGCGTTTCATCATAGTGGCGCTCATCGAACTTGTCCAGCTCGGCGTCCACACGCTCGTTGGCTTCGGAAGTCTCCGGGCTTAGGTACCGTCCGTAGCCGAGCGTATCAAGCGCTTTAACGCTGATAAGGAATTCCGGCACTCCGGCCTCGGCGGTCCAGAACAGATTCAGCGAGTCAGGGGGCTTCATATAGGCCGGATCGGTCTTCTTCGGTATCATCACACGAGCTATCGGCGGCTTTGCCCATGCAAAACGATGTGGTGTGAGGGTCTGTGCCGTCAGCGTTGTGCCGTCGCTGGTCCGTATCTCCAGCGTGTACCGGGTGCCAGGCTTTACCAGCTCGGCGGTATCAGGGTAGTAATACTCGCCGATACCCTGCTCGGTGGCACGATAGCGTAGTTGTAGCGTCCGGCCTTCGACGATGATCCTTGCATCGGCGTCCGGCACAACGCCGCGTTCTACCTTGAAGGTATCGGTCACCGGCTGCGAACGCGATAGCACAAGAGCACGGATCGGTTCGTCAACGATCAGGTATCCCTGGATCACATACTGCGGGACATACTCGTTCGGCGAATTATCCTCGCATCCGGCCAGAACGGCGGCGATGGCACCGATCAGTGCCAGAGCAAGCTGTTTCAGGAGGTTGGTCGTAGTCATTGTATCGATCACTCGAGATTAGAATTTCACTTCCAGTGCAACGGTAGGAAGAATCGGCAGCAGGCGAACATCGGTCACGGTGGTCACCTCTTTGGTTGCATCGTAGTAGCGGAACCAGATATCGCGTCGTGAGTAGACGTTGTAGATGTCGATCAGCAGGCGCATCGGCAGGTCGAAGATCGTCGAGTTGTAGTTGACGTTGAGGTTCAACTGGTGCGATGGCGGCAGGCGAAGGCCATAGTGCTGTGCCGGTACCGTAACGTCCTCGGTGCCATCCCCGCCGGGCAGACCGGTGCGAAAGCGTGAGGTGACGCCGGTATAGGACTGTCCCGACTGAAACGAGAACGATGCGCCAAGATCCCAGCGATCGTTCAGCCTGTATTGTCCCACGATCTTCAGGTCGTGACGCCGATCATACTTCGGACGAAACTCCTTGCCAAGGTTTACGCTGTCGAACCGGGCGTTGATCCAGCCGAGAGCATAACCCACCCATCCTGTCAGCCTGCCGTCTTTTTTCTGGAGGAACAGCTCCACGCCGTAGGCATCGCCATCGCCGCTATAGAAAAGATCGGCCACGTTCTTGACATCGGTGGCAAACTGGTTTACCTCGCTGATATTATAGAGCTTCTTGTAATAGCCATCCACATTCAGATCGTATCCTTCAAATGGGCTGGTCTCCACGCTCAGGATATACTGCTCGGATCGGCCTGGCTGTACCGTGGAATCGGTTGGCAGCCAGGTGTCGAAGAAGGAGAAATCGGGCTGCGATGCCAGATGCAGATATTGATGATAGATGCCCCATGCGGCCTTCAGGGCTATGCCCTCCTGCCATTGATATCGCAATGCCGCACGAGGATCGACCGTAGAGATCCCGCTAAGCTCCGAGTAGCCACCGCGTATGCCGAGCTGTAAGGAAAGCAGGTCGGTGAGCTGATAGTTCGATTGCAGGAACCCTCCGTGCGTCCAGTCCTTTACCGTCAGGTTCGCCGCGGCGCTTGTCACCGTTCCCGATTGCGCTGTGGAATCCTTGTTGCCGCTGAAGTTCTTCATGTAGTCGAAGATGTAATGGGTCGATTCCACCCCTGCTTTCAGCGTCAGATCCTGCGAGGCAAACCATTCCACCGCTGCCTTGGCTGTGTAGTCGGTGATGATGTTCTCGATCGCGAACTCGAAGCCGGTCTGGTTGCCGCCGAAGCCGTTATTATAACGGCTGCCGCTCAGGTTCAGCACTGTAAAGAGATTGTCGCCAAAGATATGAGTCCAGCGAAGCGAGCCTGCGCGATTGCCGAGGCCGATATCAAACTGCACCTGGTTGCCATCCAGGCCAAGGTTGTCGGCGCTGAGAAAGCCGCTCAGGGAGATGCGGTCGCTGCCGGTGATATCCTGGGTGATCTTGACGTTTGCGTCGTAGAAGTTGAACGAGGGCAGCGGGTTCTCCTTATCCTCAGGAAGAAGGCCAAGCAGAAGATCCAGATAAGTGCGGCGTCCGCCTATAAACCAGGAGCCGTTGCCAATCGGACCCTGCAACGATAGCCGCGAGGAGATGGCGCCGAGCGAGGCGACCCCCTCGAACTCCTTTCTGTTGCCATCTTTCTGCGATAGGTTCAGTACCGCCGAAAGCCGGCCGCCGTATTCGGCCGGGAAACCACCCTTGATAAGATCCACATCCTTGATGGCATCCGGGTTGAACGCCGAGAAAAATCCAAGCAGATGGGATGGGTTGTAAACCGTGGAGCCGTCGATCAGCACCAGGTTCTGGTCAGGGGAACCACCACGGATATAGAGGCCGCTTGAAATCTGCGATGATGTGAGAATGCCCGGCATATACTGAAGCGAGCGGAATACATCGGACTCGCCCCCTACACGAAGCTGGTTGAGCTGCGCCACCGGAATATTTACACGGCTTACGTCGATCTGCCGCTTTTCGGCATCCCGCTCCGCTGTTACGGTAATCTCTTCCGAGCGTATTGATCTCGGCTTCAGCGAGAATGTCATCTTTCTCGATTCTCCCGGCGTGATCTCCAGCTCCATCTCCAGACGATCGTAGCCAACCGAGCTGACAATCACCGTCTGCCTGCCAAGTGGAATATCCTTGATGACAAAGAAGCCGCTCCTGTTGGCAACCGCGCCAAGTTTTGTTCCTTTGATCGTCAGGGTGGCGCCGATAATCGTCTCCTTTGTATCGGCATCCTCCACATAGCCGTTGATTGTTCCCTTCTGCCCGTCCTGCGCCAGCAGATGAATCCCGGAGGGAAAGGCAAGAAGCAGCATCAGAAGTGAAAGGGCTGCCCCTGTTCTTGGGCTAGACATAACGGTCCTTCCAGATTGAGTATAGATGAATCGATCGGGTCTATCGCGCTCAGTGGCACAGCGTACTTGGCCCTTGCGGAATGGTTGCGGCCGGACGATGAAATTGCAGAAGATTACAGGGATTTGCCTGCTGCCATTGCGGTTGCCGCTTCCTGGATGGGGGGGGGGGAGAGTTGTGTTGCATATCGTGGGCGCAGCCATGGGGCGGAGCCGCTTCTAACGTACCGTTCCCTTTTTCAATTCCTCGATCGAGTAGAATGTGCCACGCCAGCTTAGCCCGCCACGTGCGGTTGTAAGGACCGCGGAGCGGGCGAATGCATAGGCGAAGAGGGCGCATGCCGCCGGATGGAGTATACCGATCCAGAGCGGCAGGCCATGCTGGCGTGCGGCTATGGCATAGACGCCCAGGATCGAGGCGATCGAGATGAGCGAGAGCGTGATGGTTGCCGGTGAACTGTCGATAAAGGGAAACAGATAGGGGAAGAATATCGCAGCCGTGCAGAAGAGAACCACCCCCACCAGCCTGAACCAGTTGAAGTCGATGCCCGCAAAGCCGCTTCGTTCCAGCCCTCGTACGGTGTCAAGCGCACCTTCGCGCCAGCGGACCCGTACTTCTGCATCGGAATGTACCGTCATTGATCGGCCGCCATGTTTCTTGACAAGGTAGCCGAGCTTGACATCATCTGCCACTTCCAGACGGAGCGGCAGGTGCCCGCCGAACCGCTCGTAACATTCACGCCGCACCATATTGAAGGCACCGACGCCCACAAACGAGCGTTTCGAGCGAGACTCCACGCGCCAGATCTGGAAGCCGACGGTAAAGGCCATGGTGAAAAGCGCAAGCAGTCCGGCCTCCATATAACTTTTCCAGAGCATCAGCGGGAAGAGCACGATATGATCGGCACGATATGCCGTCGCAAAGGCCGCAGCCGTGCGGAGCGCCTGTGGCTCGAAAATCACGTCGGCATCGGTGAACAGTATCCACTCGCCACGTGCATGCTGTGATGCTCTATGGAGCGCATTGCACTTGCCAAGCCAGCCGTCCGGGAGATGGTCGATACGGATCGTCAGGAGCCGATCGGGATGCTCCGAGGCGAGTTGGCCGAGTATGGCTCCGGTGCGGTCGGTGGAGCGGTCGTCCACAGCGATGATCTGAAGGTCGGGATAATCAAGCGCCAGCAGCGATCGCATCGCCGGGCCTATCGTTTCCTCCTCGTTCATCGCTGCCACAACAACCGTTACCGAGGGCCAGAGGTGCTGCATCGGTGGCGCCTGGCGTGCATGCCGTTGCCGCAGCATCACATAGATCATCAGAGCAAGCCAGATCAGGCTGATCGCGGCGACGATGGAGGCGTAGATGAGCAAAGCGTTCGGGGATATGAGTGAGAACATAGGGCTGAGGGATGCCGAGATACCGGGGGCAGGACTTTGTGAACCGCTGCCAGCCACGGGCCGCTCTACGCGGGGAGTGTTTCTGCATCGGGCTGATGCCGTTTCACCGTTCAAAGGGAACAATCCGGCCGGGCGTACTAGTTCCCCTGGGACGGGTTGCTCGCACCCGCCTCGTTCCAGAACCGCGAGATGATCGCCGCGACTTCATCTGGATACTGCCACATCGGCACATGGCCGCCATGGGGGAAGATATGGCAGGATGCGCGGCCAAGCTGGGCGCGCAGGCCCTGAAACTGGGCATAGGGGATGATGCGGTCGGCACCGGCGCCGACCAGAAGCAGGGGAAGGCTGCCGAGATCCGCCACGCGACGGATGCACCGGCGATACCCATCGTAATCCGCTTGGGTCATCAGCCCGCAGATGCTGGGGATGATGTCGGCGCGATCGACCTCGTGTGCAACCTCCTCGGAGCGCACCCGCGAGTACCCTGCGCCATAGCTGATGTGGGTCCACTGCCGTGCGAACCAGCGTCGCATGGGGGATGGCGCCTGCCTCCAGACCATGCCGGCAATCCGTTCCATCTGTGGGAGACTGAGCAGCGATGCAATCGGTGGACGGTGATCGGTAAGGGGGGTGAGCACGGCGAGCGATCGTATACGTTCGGGAGCTTCCGATGCAAGCATGATGCAGATGGCACCGCCAAATGAATGGCCAACCAGATCGAAACGGGCGATGCCATGCAGATCGGCGAAATCGAGGATCGTCCGGGCCATCTGCGGGATGCTGTACCCTCGATGGTCAGGCGGCGGCGGGCTGGCACCAAATCCCGGCAGATCGATCGTATAAACCGTGCGTTCGAGCGCTACCCGTTCGGCGATTGGACGCCAGAGCGTATGAGTGGCCGGGTTGCCATGGATCATCAGCGCCGGCGAACCTTCGCCGGTGCGCCGGTGCATAATCTGTGATGCTGGGTACTGCATGGGGTAGAGATACAAGCGGCTGAATGATCCGAATGTACGAGCAGCGCCGGTATTGCAACAGGGCAGGCCGCCGATCGTGGGACACGACACGGTTGATGACGACTCTTGCCATCGGATAGTTGCAGGCGGATAGTTGCAGGGTGTGGATGCCGATCCAAACATCTGCTTCTTTCCACCGATCCGCATGTTTCAGGCCGGAACGCAACGCCCTACACGTGCCAGGCCGTCGTTCGTTGGACTCTGGTCTCCCCAACAAAAAAAGGCCTGGGTCGTTACGACTCAGGCCTTTCTCAGGAGTAGCGGGGACAGGACTTGAACCTGCAACCTTCGGGTTATGAGCCCGACGAGCTACCAATTGCTCCACCCCGCGATGTCAATCCCTTCCGTACACACGTTGTGTGCTGAAGGGAACACAAAGGTACGATGATACGGAGGTGAAGGCAAGCGTTATTAGCTGCTGTAGGATTTGTCACATTATCAATGCCTGATATGCTGAGCGGAGCATTCGGCATGGGCATGCCAGAGGATGGCCATCGGAGGTGGTGACGACCATTACGGGCGTTTCTCCATCTCCGGGTTGAGGAAGGCGCCGATGCCGTTGCGGAGAATGTGCTGGCGATAAGGGGCGGCCAGGGCGATGTCGGAGGAGTCGATCATGCCGCTGCTGCGTATCTGCTCAACCCGTTTGAAAAACGCCGTAAGCTGTTTTCCGGCGTCGATCGGCGAAGAGTCGGGGACCGGTAGGTATCGGTGGAGCGAATCGCGCAACACTGCGGCCGCCTCCTGATAGGTGATGCCGGATGCCGCTGTGGTCCGCTCCTTCAGCCAGACGTACTCGGCCAGGGAGAGATTCCGGGAGTTGAGATAGGCGACAAGCCCTTTGCGCATACGAAGCGGCAGCGCGATGGCCTCCCGGATGATTATCGGGCTTTTCCAGAGATCCCATCTCCTGCTCTCCAGATCCGGTGTGTCCAGCGAATCGAACACTCTGCTCAGGTTGTGCCAGCCCGTGTTCAGCGAGTCGAACACGCCTATGAACATCTCGATGCGTTCCGGGGTCAGATGGGCCGTATCCGGCGGCGCCGCTGCATTGCTATGGACAAGCTGCCGTATCGGTTTGGATATGGCGTACGGTGCCAGTTCCTCCGGCACCTCAAAGTTGTCCCGGAGCATAGTGTACCCGACATAGCCGCCGATGCCGATCAGCAGTACCAGCAGCGTTGCCGCAATCACACATCCTTGCCGCATTCTCCTCCTTCGGCAAACTTATTCCGGCACCGTTTCATCGAACTCGAAGAGCGCCTTGGCAAACTGCTCGGTATCGAACGGCTGAAGATCGTCGATCCGCTCGCCGATGCCGATATAGCGTACTGGAAGGTCCAGCGTATTGGCGATGGCGATCACCACGCCTCCCTTTGCTGTCCCATCCAGTTTTGTGAGGACAAGGCCGGTGATATCCACCGAGCGCATAAACTCCTTTGCCTGCTGGATGGCGTTCTGGCCTGTGGTGGCATCCAGTACCAGGAATACCTCGTTTGGCGCATGCGGTGCCAGTTTCTGCATCACCCGCGAGATCTTCCGCAACTCCTCCATCAGATTGGTCTTGTTGTGAAGACGTCCGGCCGTGTCGATGATGACCACGTCGGCATCGCGCTTGATCGCGGCCTGAACCGTGTCATAGGCCACTGCTGCGGGATCGGCCCCCTGTCCCTGACCGATGATCTCCACCTCGGCGCGTTCGGCCCAGATCTCCAACTGCTCGTTGGCGGCGGCCCGGAACGTATCGGCCGCGCCGATCAGCACCTTGTGCCCGGCGTTCCGATAGTTGTAGGCCAGCTTGCCGATGGTGGTTGTCTTGCCAACGCCGTTTACCCCCACCACCATGATGACATGAGGGCGTTTATCTTCAGGAAGCTTGAAGAGCCGATCGTTATCGGCCGAGGGGGATTTCCGCAGCAGACGGGTGATCTCCTCGCGGAGCAGCCTGCTGAGATCGCTTGCGTCGGTGAATCCGCCACTACGGACACGTGTGCGGAGGTTGTCGCTGATCTCCACCGTGGTGTCGGTGCCGACATCGGCCATGATAAGAGCCTCCTCCAGCTCGTCCAGCAACGCATCGTCGATCTTTCGGTTCTGGCGGGCCGCGATGCCGATCTTCTCGGAGATCCCCTCGCGCGTGCGTGCGAGACCTTCCTTCAGCCTGTCGTAGCGTAGGTTCTCCACCGTCTCGCGAATCGAGGTCTTCGTCTCCTCGATTGCTCCGCGGACCTTCCCTTTGATCTTATCGAAAAAACCCATAATCGCTCTATCCAGAAGTTGGTATCAGATGCTCAGCACGTCGTGTATCGAGCCTGAACGCCGGAAGTTACGAGATTTCCGAATGGGAGGGGGAGACGGAGTGCAGGGGCGTGGGCCGATACCGGGGCGCAATCCCCGGAAGGCTTCCCTGGGATGGGCCTGCCCCGGCACTTTGCCCGGGCACCCCGCCCTATATTCCCTTGCCCTTTACCGCTCCGGCCGCCCGTTGCCCATACAGGACAATGGAGATTGCAAGCATCACCAGCGATGCCCCCATCAGGATATCGCGTGTGGCATCGCCGATGCCGATGATGATCAGCAGCAATGTTAGCGACAGCAGAAGCACCGCCAGCTTGCCGGGATAATTGGAGGGAAGCACCACACCGGTCCTGCGTTCGATGATGATCCCTCCGATCAGGATCAGGATATCGCGCCCGAGCACCACCCCCACGAACCAGAGCGGGAGCATCCCCTGCAACAGCATCACCAGCACAAGCCCTCCTACGAACACCTTGTCCGCAAGGGGATCGAGGATCTTGCCGAGATCGGATATCTCGTTGTTGCGCCGGGCCACGTAGCCATCGAGCACATCGGTGATGGTGGCAAGGATACAGAGACCAACGGTGAGCCATCGCAGGTCGTTTATCAGGGCCAGGCCGGTTGGCACAATCATTACCAGACGGAGCGCGCTGAGCGCATTGGAGAGCGTCCAGCGCAGATCGAGCGCTGGGGCTGCGGGTTCTTGCATGTGCGTGAGGTTATTCGGATATCAGGCGCCGACCACCCCGGTGATCGGCGCCACTGCTGCTACTGCCGAAACAGGTACTTGTCGATCGTCACCTTCTCCTTGTTGCCGACGATGCCAACCTGGAGATTGCGGGCGTATGTGTTGAACGCGCTCTGCACGCGGGCCTTTGTCACCGCCATGATCGCATCCTGGCTGAAGGCGCGGCGCCAGTCGCCGGTGTTGCGTTCGGCCGAGTAGATCGCCGTTGCAAGCCCGCTGTTTGTCATCTGGCGCATATAGAGCGAGGTGACAAATATCTGGCTGGCGTTTTTCAGCGCCGCCTCGTCGATCTCGCCACGCTTGACCTTTTCGAGTTCGTGGTACATAATGGCGATGGCCGAATCCGGGCGGGTCGTGCTTACGCTCAATACCCCGCGGGACTGTCCGAGCGTGGATGTCAGGAAACTTCCTGGCGCATAGGTCAGGTTCCGTTTTGTCCGCAGCTCCTCGAAAAGGATGTTCCGCAGATAGCTAAGCCCTACCTGGAGTGCCCAGAACTCCTCATCGCTTGAGGTAGGGCCGGCGAACGATGTCTGTACATAGGTAGTGGGGCTGCCGGGACGATCGACTACCTCGATCGTCGGCATGCCGGCGGTTGTAAGCCCGGGGATCTCCACAGGCCTGTAGCTTCCGGTTGGAAGCGAGGAGAACGCCGCCAGCTTCTTCTTGATATCGTTCTGCGATACGTTACCAACCACCACTACAAGCATGCGCGAGCGTTCGCTGACCCGTTTCATGAAGTCGGTCATGGCCGGGATTGTCGCATCGGTTATATCCTGCTGCTGAATGGAGCGGCTGAGGATGGGGTTTGCAAGCTTCACTAGGCTGTCGGCGATGATGGAGGCATGGTTCTCAGGATTGCTCCAGCGCCGCTTTACATCGGCTATCCTCCGCTCCATGATGTTCCGGTGTTCTACCGGGTCGAATGCCGGGGCGGTTATCATCGAGGCAAAGACATCCCATGCCTGATCGAAGTTCGACTGCGTGGTTGTCATGCTGAAGCTCAAGCCACGGTAATCGCCAGCGCCGGTGATTACCGTGGAGGTGCGGGCAAGAAACCGGCGGAGATCATCCTTGGAAATGCTCGCCGAGCCGCTGCTTGTGATAACATCGCTTGTGAACTCGGCAAGCGCCGGGTTGTTCGTTTCCTTGCCTGCCAGCCCACCGTCAAACCCGACGATCACCGACACGATGGCGTTGCTGGAGGGGCTGAGGATGACCGGGATGCCATCGACCGTAAAGGTTACCGGCCGGGGCTGGTTGCTGCTGTGCTGTCCCAGTGCGGGGATCACTGCCAGGCCCATCAGCACAGCCAGGAACTGAAGCGTGTGCAGGGTCGATCTCATGGTTACCATTGCAGGATCTCCTCGGAGAAGTTCAACTGGTTCAGAATGGATTCATCGGCGCCGACGCCGAGCACGAATGGCTGGCCGGCCAGATATCTGCCGACAAACTCCTGGAGTTGCGGTTCGTGTACCTGTGCCACATGTGCCGGAAGGCCAAGGTAGTAGCCGATCGAGGCCATGCTCCACCAGCGTGCGGTGGTGCGTGTGACAAAGCTATAAGGGCTTTCCTGATCGAATGTCTGCCGGTCTGCCACGATCTGCTTTGCCACGGCGATCTCCTCCGCGGTGAAATATCCGGGTTGTTTCATCGCCCTAAGCTCTTCTTTCAGCAGCAGGGCGGCCCGATAGGCGTTCTCCTTCTTGGCTGTTGCATAAAAGTTGAACGTGCCGGTATTGCTTGCCGGGCTGTATCGTACCGATGCCTCCAGGGCCACACCGCTATCCACCATGCGGTGGTAGAGCCGGGAGGTGGATTGGTTCAGAAGGGTGGATAGAAGCTGCGCTGCATAGGTTGCCGATTCATCCTTTCCAAGGCTGGGGCCACGGAAGGTCATCGCCATCTCCGTATTCGGAAGCCTGGCAGGCCGAAGTACCAGGGTGGGGCGCTGCGGCGGAAATGCCGGTGGGGCATACGTGGGGAAGGGGTCGGCCCCGCGCTTCCAGCCATCGAAATATTTTTTTGCCAGCGCAAATATCTGCGTGGCCTTTACATCGCCGGAGACGATCAGGGCTGAGTTGTTCGGATGGTAGAAACGATCCTTGATCATCTGCATCTGCGCTACCGTAGCGTTCTGGATCACATCCCGCTGCCCAAGCGGCTGCTTGCGGCTTACATAGGGCATCCAGAGCGCCGAATCCATGGCGTAGCTGAGCTGAAAGGTCGGTTGTGCCTCGTTCCGGTCGAACTCGCCAAGCACCACCTCACGCTCTCTGGAAAGCTCCGTATCGGTGAAAAGGGGCGATGTTATCGCATCGGCCATGAACTTCATGCCGGGATCGGTGTTGGACGATGGCATCGTGAAGAAGTAGGTGACGACCTCATCCGATGTATAGCCGTTGAAGACGATCCCAAGCTCTCCCAGGCGCTGCATAAAGCGTTCCTGCGAGGGGATGGCCGCGTTTGCCTTGAAGAACATATGCTCGTACAGATGGGAAAGTCCGGCATACTCGTCAGGCTCGGTGAATGCGCCATTACGTACCGTGATGTCGATCGTCACAAGCGGCACGCTCGGGTTTTCTATGACGATCACTTCCAGACCGTTGTCGAGCGTCATCGTCTTGTACGGCGTCCGTTCCGGCGTCAGGCTTGGGGCTTCCGTGCTGGCTGCCCGGGTCTGTGCTGGCTGCGTGTTTGTCGGGGGCACCTCCGGCGTCCTGGGTGGCGTTGTCGGCTGCGTTCCCGTCGCTCGTGTGTGCGGTGGTGCCGGTGGCTGAGCGCTGGTCTGTGGGAGGGGAGCTGTCAACTGCCCATCTGCCGACTGTGAGCTGGCTGGCTGGCCGCTTCCGGTCTGCTTGTCTGTGGGAGGGGCGCTTGTTGGCTGTGAACTGGGCGGCGGCCCACTCCCCGGTTGTCCGCCCGCCGGTGGTGTGCCTGCCGGTTCCGTGCTTGGTTGCGCCCTTGCCGGGATGCTCAGCAGAGAGGTAAGCAGAAGCAGGAGCACAAGGCTGGCCGGTTGTTTCCACCGTCGCTGTTGTATGGTCATGGCGTGGATCATCCGTGAATGTTCATGGACGTGTATGAATGTGCCGCCGCGTATGGTTCGTGCGGCGCCGTGATGGAGCCTTCCTGCGCGGCCGGGCGTCCGGCAGCATAGCCCGCGAGCGGCTGGCGGAGGCTTCTGGGGAATGAGAGATCGCGCCGTGTTAAGGCGGTATGGATCAGCTTCGGCCTCCGAAGAGCGCCGTGCCGATGCGTATCATGGTGGCCCCCTCCTCGATCGCCACCTCGAAGTCGCCGGTCATGCCCATGGAAAGGTGAGGGAGCCGAAGCCCCGTTGCCTCCTCTATGTTCCGGCGTAGGCTGTGGAGGAGTTGGAACATAGGACGGACTCCCTGCGGATCGTCGAAGATCGCCGGGATCGTCATCAGTCCGGCAAGCTGCACCCCAGGCAACGTTGCAAGATGCCGGGCGAGCGCTTCGGCATCCTCCGGCTCAACCCCGAACTTCGATTCCTCGCCGGAGCTGTTCACCTGAAGGAGAATCGTGATGCGCCGCCCCAGCTTCATCGCCTGACGGTTGATCTCCTCGGCAAGGCGTTCGGAGTCCACACTCTGGATGGTGTGTATAAACGGCAGTATCTCGCGCACCTTGTTGCGTTGCAGATGGCCGATATAATGCCAGCGCACAAGATCGCCAAGCTCGCGCTGCTTTGCCACCAGTTCCTGCACATAGTTCTCGCCGATTTCGACGATACCGGCCTTGGCTGCCGCACGGATCACCCCGGCGGGTTTGGTCTTTGTGACGCCGATCACCGTGATCTCCTTCGGGTCCCGTTTGGCACGCGCACAGGCGGCCTCCACCCGACGGCGGATCTCACGGTAGTTCTCAGCGATAAGGCCGGAGTCGTAGGACTGGCCGGTGAGGTCCTGAGGGGAGTGTTCCAGGGTCATCAGAATCCTACTTCATGAAGTCGTTCCTTGAGATCGCCGAGAAATATATTGGTCGATTCTCCATAATACTGGGAGTTCGGCACAAGCACCACCGCGCCGAACGTGGCCGGTTTGGTGCGATCGAAGCTCTGGCTGGTCGTTATCACCGTCACCTCCTCCGGCCGATAGGGGTTGTCAACATCGTGCACCACGACGTTCATACCAAATGAAGTAAGCCCATCCTGGGCTATCGGCACACCCTCGAAGCCGAACAGGCCGAAGGGTATCCTGAGTTTTACGGCGTAGCCGCTATCGATCTTGGTCGCGACCGCCTTGATCGCCTTGGCGGCGTTCATCTGGTTGTCGTCCAATGTGTTCGAGCTGGATATCTTCACCCGTGCCTGCTGATCGACGAAGTCGCCAAGGCTGATGGCAAACGCGTAGATGTTCGAGTCGGTCTTCATCCTGAAGTCACGGTTGCGCCGTCCGACGCGGAAGCGGTCGCCCAGCGAATACATATCCAGCCACAGCTCCAGACGGTCGGCGGTGGAGTCAACATCGTTCAAGCCGGTGGGGAGCACCTCGTCATCGACGACGTTGATATTGAAATAGAGGTAGTCCTTGTCGTATGCCGAGCGCACATCCAGAGTCAGATCGGCCTCGTTCCGCCAGTAGTAGCTTCCGCGCATAATGTATTTCGATCGCTGCGCTCGCGCGGTGGCCTGGTAGCCTGTGCTCACATCGCGGCCACGGCTGTACGATGGGGCCGTGAGAAAGTCGCTTCGGAAGATGACGTTGGTATCGGTAGCGCCTACATAACGCTCATATCCCTCAAGCGTCTGGAAGTTGCGATAGGTCTCGTAGGAAAGATTCCCCTGCACCTCGGTGGTGAACTTGTCCACCATCATCACCACCCCGTCCTGGAAGCGGTAGCCGAAGATCTCCCAGTTCGCATCTTTTACCTTGCGGGTCATATAGGCATTCCCATTGGCTATCGCCACGCTTACCTCGATCGGCAGCTCTACGAAGTCAACGTTGACCTGCTTTATCAGCCGAAGTATTCCCTCGTCATCGACGAAGAAATAGACGGTCATCTTTCTGCGCTGGTCGTTGCGCATGCGCGTAACCACGGCAAGATCGTTTGCGCCGTCACCGGAATAATCGCCAATACCATACCCCCAGACATCAAACGGCGTCTGTGGCAGCACGTCTCTGACGTCCTGAACAAGTTCCGGGGCGAAATATGGGTCGATAAGCTTGGCGAGCGAGTCGAACGAGACCGCTGTCTGCGCCCGCGCCGTGGTTCCTATCAGAAGGAACAGGAGAAAGGTCGGAAGGATAATGCGTAATCTCATGACCTTAAAGTTATGTCCCCGGAGAATGTCTGGCAAAGCGAGAATGGTAAGCGAAGATGCGCAGCATCGTATCGCATGGGCTTTGCCGTTGCCGTATCGCCTGAGGCCACGGCAGGCTCTGGCGGATGCCGGAAAGAAGGGGAGATGATAGATTGGAATAACGGATGGGAGGGGGAAACGATTGCTGCAACCCGGAGGGGCGGCTCGATCGGCAGCCGTGGGAATTGTGCATGCGGGCCACTCCCTGTGGCGGCATTGCGTACGGTTACGGCGCTGGCTCCGGCGTGGTGCCGGAGGGAGGGACGCCCAGAGGAAGGTTGCCATCGGCAGCCGGATAGAGCGGAGTCTTTGTAACTTGAAGGGCATTGCTGCAACCGCATGGGCTGGGCTGCATGACCGGTGCAATGCCGTGGCATCGTGGTTCCGCCATCCGGCCCGACCCTATCGTTGGCGTGTTTTTAATACTATCTCATCATCCGGTGATCAACAACTCGACCCGTATCGCGCTCGATCGCACTCCAAAAACCTGGATGCTGCTTGTGCTCAGCGGTCTGCTGCTTGGGCTGGCGTATCCACCGAACCCGGTTGGGCTTTTTGGCTCGATCGGGCTGGTTCCGCTCCTGATCGCCATCGAGCGGGCACGCTCCTACAGGGAGTTGATACGCTGGAGCTATGGCACGCTCGTGATCTTCTCGGCTCTTTCAAGCTGGTGGGTCGGGAGCTGGCAGGCAAAGGCCGATCCGTTTCTGATGATCAGTTGCATCCTTCTGGTCCTTATCCACCCGTTTTTCTTTATCGTCCCGCTGGTGGCCTACAGGGCGGTCAGGAACAATACCTCCAGGCTCTTTGCGCTGGCATTTCTGCCATTTCTCTGGTGTGGTGGGGAATATCTGCATGCGTTGTCCGATGCCAGCTATCCGTGGCTGACGCTTGGCAATACGCAGACCTACAACCTCTACTATATCCAGTTCATCGAGTTTACAGGCGTCTGGGGGCTTAGTTTCCTTCTGATGGTGCAGAACTGCGCCTTTACTGCAATGCTCTTTGCGCTCGACAGGGAGGAGAGGGATCAGCGCATGGTGTTCCGGTTCTGTACCACATTGCTGACGCTTTCGCTGGTGCCCCCGTTCCTGTACGGTTTCTATGTTCTTGGCAGCCAGGCCGATCGCATTCCCGACCCCGACAAGGCGATCACCGTCACCGTGGTGCAGCCGAACGTGGACCCGTGGGACAAGTGGAAGCAGCATGACACCACCGATCATATCATGCTGAACATAGGGCTTTCCCGGCAGGCGCTCCGGGAACACCCGACCGAGATGTTCCTGTGGTCGGAGAACGCCATCCCATATCCGGTATCGCGTCCCGGCACCGAACCCCGGATGTGGCAGCTTACGGCAGCTATCGACTCTCTTGGGGTGCCGGTGCTCACCGGTTTTCCCGATTATGCCGAGTATCTGCCAGGAACCGCTCCCCCCAGCGCTCATCTCGATGCACGTCAGAACGCCTCCGGCATGTATGACACGCTCCGGTACGATTACTTCAATTCCGCCGGTCTCTTTGTGCCGGGCGGGGGCTTGCAGGGGGCGTATCACAAGATGCAGCTCGTTCCGTTCGGGGAGCGTATTCCCTTCGTCGATAACGTCCCCTTCCTGATCGACCTTCTGAGCTGGGATGTCGGCATCTCCACCTGGGGGAAGGGAACTACCGTGGCAACGTTTGCGGTTCCCTATCGCGATACGATCACCAAGGCCGCCTCGGTGGTCTGCTTCGAGAGTGTCTATCCGAACATCGTCCGCCGCTTTGTCGACAGCGGCGCAAACTTCCTTACCATCATCACCAACGACGGGTGGTACAAGGGGACGCCCGGCCCGTTGCAGCATATGCGATTTGCGCTGATGCGTGCCATCGAAAATCGCCGATCCATTGCACGGGCGGCCAACACCGGCATAAGCTGCTTTATCACCCCGTACGGCACCATTTACAATGAAACCCAGGAGGGGGTGATCGCAAGCACAACCGCTACCATCGAGCTGCGGGACGATCTTACGCTCTATGCTCGCTGGGGCGATTGGTGGCCCTATCTCTGCCTGGCGGTCTCGGCGCTGATGGGAGGATATGCCATGAGCCGCAGGCTGTCGCGGCGCGAAAAGATCCCGGCATCACGCGTCCCATAGGCAACCGGTCACAGCTTCGTGATCTGTAGTGTCTGTAAAGGGTATGGTCGGGTATGGCCATACCCTTTTTGCTCTATGCAGACCTGCCCGCCCGTGCCGTAGTTGCACAAAACGTGGCGATTCAGCACGAACTATCAATCTGCACTTCGCAGGCGCTCCTGTGAAACTTCCGGTGCCGCGATCCGTTGGTGGCTGGCACACCGGTTGCCAGTGGTTGGTACCTATACAGAAAACCATACATGCGCCAGAAGGCCCGTGGAGGTCGCAAGCGGGCCGCAACCGGCTAACCATTGCGATATCGAAGTCGTTACAAAACTACTGATAAGAGATTGAGCTAGAGAGCACTGTTCCAAGCCAGATCAGGGGGGAGCGATGAACAAGTACACACATGGTTTGATAGCCCTGATGGCGCTGCTGGTGGCGGGCTGCGTAAAAGATATCCCGACCGAGGCAGCGCGAAGCGAACATGACGAGGCGATGGCGACGATCGTTGCCGGCGCGCTTGGCTACGAGAGCAACGGTCTGGCGGCCATGGCCGCCGATATGGTGATGGCCGGTTCAGGGGGGACGCTCCGGCATCCGGGCGGGACCGATCACACCTCGCTTATTGTAACGCAGAACGATTCGATCTTCGATCCGGCCTCTCTCAGCCAGAGCCTGGTGCTGGCATGCCAGCGCAATCGTTCCGATGCATATTCGGAATGGAAGCTCCACTACACGATCAAATATGCAGGGATGCAGAAGCGCGGAAGCCTGGAGATGCCGGTTGTGGCCGTAACCGCCGAGACCCATGCCGATGGCACCTATCGTAATAGTCTGCTGACGGTGCGGGGAACATCCAATGGGACCATCCGTTTTGTAAAACCGGGGGAGGGGCGCAGTGCTTGGCTGAACGGAGAGTATACATGGCAGGGGGTGACAACATTTCGTGAAGAGAACGAGCGCTATGATGATGTTACCGTCTCCTTTGCCTGGAATCGTCTCTATGTGGCCTGCCAGCCGGACGGGCTGGGGCCTTCCCTGTTCGGACGCTGTGATGTCACGATCCGGGCAAATGGCCAGTATGGAGCGCTCTCCAAGAATGGCTCCATCACCTTCGACGGGGGGGAACATGCTCTGCTTGCGCTCGGTGGCAGGCGTTATCTGGTGAGCGTTCGCACACCAGAGCATATCAGGGAAACCTGATCGGTGGGCCGTATCGGGGCCTTCGATACAGATAGATCGTATGCATACAGAGGCGGGCGGTTCAATCGCTCGCCTTTGTGCTATGCGGAAAAAGATTTTTAGTATGTGCGCTGCACCGGTCTATGGATTATCTTAAGCCCCATGTATGAGCCCCTGTTACACTCCTGCTCGACGGTGGTGGGAGCGCTGAATTCCTGGCGCTCGCTCCGCAATGTGAGGAGGATACTGATCTACAAGCTCGATCATCTCGGCGATGTGCTTCTTGCAACGCCTGCTCTGCGCGCTATACGCCATCGGTTCCCGGATGCTGAAATCCGGATCGTGGTGGGCGAGTGGAGCCGTGTGGTGCTGGAAAACAACCCGAATATCGATGGCATTGTGATCTATAACAGCAAGGAGTTCGCGCGAGGTCATTATAAGGCCCATCGCCTGAGCGATCTGCGACGATCGCTTGGCACATGGAAGCCCGATCTGGCGATCGGCCTGCGCGACGACTGGCAGACGCTCCGCCATGCCGCTTTCTCGGGCGCACATCTGGTCAACCGGGGTATGGTGCATCTGCGCGAATGGATCGAACGCAAGCAGCATAACCGTCCAAGCAGCCATGAACTTGACAGGCTGTGGGCCATTCTTCGCCCGCTCGATATCGAGCCGGGCGCGGTGGAACGGCTTGAGTATGTCGTAACCGATGATGAGCGGAAGGCGGCGGCGGAGTTCACCTTGGCGCATGGCATAGAATCGCCCTTTGCAATCGTGCATGCCGGGACATCGATCAAGCTGAAGGAGTGGTCGCTTGAGCGTTTTGCCGAGGCGGCACGCCATATCATGGCACATCACGGATTGCAGATCGTCCTGATCGGCTCGCCGGATGAAGTCCGACGCTCCGCACAACTTGCCGAGCTGATCCACGATATCGGTCCGATCAACATTTCCGGGTTGCTCAACCTACGCGAAACAGCGGCCCTTATGGAGCGCTCGGAACTGTACCTTGGCTCGGATGGTGGTGCAATGCATGTGGCCTCGGCGCTTGGTATCCCCACTGTGGGACTCTTTGGGCCAGGCTCCTACCATATCTTTCGTCCCGTCGGACGGCATGCGGCCGCCATCTCCCACCTCTTTCCGTGCAGCCCCTGCCGTATGACCTCCTGCATCCGCCCCAATGATACCTGTATGCAGGCCATTACGATCGAGGAGGTTGTCAGGGAGACCGATATGCTGATGGCGCGTGTCAAGGGGCACTCCGCCGCCAGCGTTGCATATTCGCATCGCTCTCCCCTGTAACCTTCTGCCTGCTCCGTTCCTTCGTTTCCCCCGCTCACACTACTCTGCGGAGTGGCCCCCGTTGCAGGATCGTATCGTCTAGCTCTGAACCTTCACAACCTTCACGCTTGTCACAAAGGAGTCATCAGAGAAGAGCGAACAGATATAGATGCCCGGAATTACCGGCATGCCTGATGCATCCTTGCCATCCCAGTAGATATCGAATTTCCCGGCAGTATGAAGCCCCTCACGGAGAACCTGGATAGGGTTGCCAAGCAGATCATGTACCGCGATTCGGATCTTTCCGTCACGAGGCATCGTGAGCTGGAAGGTGGTTCCTTCCCTGAATGGGTTGGGATGCACCCGGCGCACTGTAAGGGTGCTGACATCAGCCGGAAGATCCGTGGGGATAAGGGCCGGCATCAACAGGCCGACCATAAGGATCAGTGCTGCAAGTACACGCTTTTTCATCGGTTCACTCCATGACTCTTTTGAGAACATCCATGTCGGCTGACAAAGATAATAATCCGGTAGTTGATAGCTTGATTAAAAATTGAATGGGGGAGGATACCGCACCGTACCAGGCGTTTTCCGCCGGATACTCTGCATGTGCCAATGCTGACGGGAGGGGGGGCGGCCGTAGTGTTTCAAGGGAACCGCGGGTACCCAATGGTACGGCCCGCTGCAATCTCTCCACCCTCTCCGATCTCCTGGAGCGCTCTCATATCGTGCGGCTCCCCTTGTTGACCCCGCTGCCGAACCCAATGGGTTCTGCCCGGCACCGTCTCCCTGTATTCCCCCCGTCCTGGCCGGAGGAGCCATGCTCATGTGCTGCAACCGGACCGGGCATTGCCGATGCACCTCCTTCTTCTGTACAGCCGGTATCCCAGCCCCTGCCCCGAGTTCCCGGATGCCGCCCCTCCGCGATGTGTTCCGGCCCGGCAGTCTGGCACCAGCAATCCGCCCGCCCGCCATCATGAAGTCGCTGCTATCGCGGCCGGTGCCGGTTTTCCGGGCTGCCTCCTGATCGGAGCGTTTCCCCCGCTATCCTTCCGGCGGGCCAACCCTATCAACGTGCAATCCCTGCTTTGCCACCTTCTGTGCCCACATCTCGCTTCTCACCCGAAGCCGCCAGGGCTTTCTGCACTACGGTGTGGTGTCCGGGAATGTTTCCCGAGCGCTTCGGTCCTGAGAGGGGCCGGGCTTTTTTTGTTCACATGATGCTCGGCAGATAATCCGGTCCGGCGCTATGGCCGGCCCAGGCTGGTAGCCCCGGGCAACAATGCTTCCCTGCGTAGCATGGTATGCCGAGGCGCTCTCTGATCCTGAGCCAGTAGGTTGCCATCAAGCTGAAGGAAGTCTTCAGGAATAGAATTCCAGTTCTGCCATGCCATCTGCGGCGGATGATCCCGACGCAGTTTTTTCATTGTTGCGAGTCCCATCATATCGGCTGCAAGCCCCATTATTCCTGGCAACATCTGCTGCGCCGAGGGATGACACGCCGGAAATTCCGTCTATCCGTAACGACGCATTTCCGCTGAAATGTTCCAATGCGGATAAGGTGTTTTTCTAAAATACAGAGCGCGATACAGCCCTAATTAATTAGGGCTGTATTCATTGCCGTTGCTTGATGGCAGGTTGCAATATTGGTCAACTGGCATGCTGCCAATCTTCTGTGGCGCTAATCCCCCCTTGTTATATCGGGCATTGCAGGTGGTTGGACCGAGGTGCCGGAGCCTATGGGGATACTGTAATTGCTCGTTACAATTTTACCCTGAACGGCATCTCAATTTTTCGGGCTGCCATGCAACAACCCTTTTTGTATATCATGCGTGCTGACCGCCACGATAATAGTGTCTGCTGAAACTGTGATACCAGTGGTGCTGAGCATAAATTTTGCTGCTGAGGCACCTTCACGAATAATAGCGGGCGCTGGCAAAGCAAGCGTCGATATCCCGTCTGCTGCCGTGTTATACATCGGGCAGACAAAGAAAATACCTTGTGGTTGTGCGTATCCTGTCATACAGCGTATGTATTCGGAGTCATATGGGGTATACCGGTAAGGATGGTATGCTTCATTCGTCTGGCTTGATGGCGGTGTGATGTGCATGATATGTTGGCGGTTCCCTTGCTATATAGTAGTGCGGCAGGCGTTGGAGTGTGCAGGGGCCTGGGCCATAGCGGTTCCGATTAATTGATTCCGGCAGGCTATTGCCCTGGTATACTGCCGCTGCCCACGCCATGTCGGGCGTTATGAGGGGCGATGCCAGCGCGGTGATTCCACCGGAAACCCTCTGATGTTTCCTGTATCTCTGGCGGCTATGCATGGTGATATGGCTTGTCTGGCATGGCAATCTGTGTAAGGATGCACGGATGGACTTAGTGCAATGTGCGGATGATGGCCTAAGCCATGAGGAGCGATTTTGTGGCCATATCAGGCCTGGGAATTTGCCTGTATGGTCAGGCAAATAGAACGGAGGTAGTACGAACTCCGGCGGAACAGGTCTTGCCAGTGGGTGGCGCGATATGGGCAGTGGTGCATATGGTCGTGTCATCGTTGAAGCCATATGCAATCAGGCATTTATGCGATCGTGCGTCTTCTATTTCAGTGCGATCAGGCCATTGTTATACATGTAGCATATACTTCTAATTCGATTACGGACAAACGAAACAGCAAATATTATCGTTCTCTTTCTATATTTGCGGAATTGTAAAAGCCAAGGACGAACCACGGCTATTGTCAGAATCAACAATTCAGGAGCTTCGTATGCCAGCGACTACATCGGGTGGGTCTCGGTTGATGAGCGAAATCGCTTCGCAGATGCTCTCACAGATCGGAGCGATCTTTGAGATGATCAGCATCAGCCCAAGCTACCCTATCAACGCTTTCCCCCTAGAAGGTGCCCAGAATTATCTCTATGTCCTTTATTCGGCGAATCATACGCCTCTGTATGTCGGGGCCATTCATGATTCCCAGGATAGGCGCGAGCATTCCCGTATCAACAGGGAAATTCAGGGGCTGGCATCAGGGGGCTTCGCGACATCGTATCGCGTGGTTGAAGTCGGCTCCGCAGAGCTTGCACAGCATATCCTTCGTATTGTGAAGGAGTTGTTCCAGCCGCTTATGCCGTTTGCTGAGATAATAGATTCCAAGACTAGCGATTCGAGCGCCTCCGCCCCAGCAGCGGGTCGCCGCCGTGGCCGTCCGTCGAAAGCCGCAACCGAATCATCCGGTGCGTCCACCGGGACTACGCGCCGTCCCGGCCGCCCGAAAAAGAATGCAGCCGCCGAAGAAGACACCACGACCACCGCGCCGACCCGCCGCCCTGGCCGTCCAAGGAAGGAAGTGGCCGAGGTGAGCGAAACCCCAGCCGCGCCGCGCCGCCGTGGTCGTCCCCGCAAGGAAGTGGATGCGAGCGCTGCTGAGACCCCAGCCGCGCCGGCCCGCCGCCCTGGCCGCCCAAGGAAAGAAGTGGCCGAGGTGAGCGAGACCCCAGCCGCACCGCGCCGCCGTGGTCGCCCTCGCAAGGAAGTGGATGCAAGCGCTGCTGAGGCCCCTGCCGCGCCGACCCGCCGCCCTGGCCGTCCAAGGAAAGAAGTGGCCGAGGTGAGCGAAACCCCTGCCGCGCCGCGTCGCCGTGGTCGTCCCCGCAAGGAAGTGGATGCAAGCGCTGCCGAGACCCCAGCCGCACCGCGCCGTCGTGGTCGCCCTCGCAAGGAAGTGGATGCAAGTGCTGCCGAGACCCCAGCCGCGCCGCGCCGCCGTGGTCGTCCGCGCAAGAACCCGGAGGTTGCCACCGAAACTGCCGCACCGCGCCGTCGTGGTCGTCCAAGGAAGAACGAGAACGGCAATGGTTCACAGAACGGGAATAATGCACAGGGAGAAGGCTAGAATTTCTGCTGGGTCAGTACCACAGAACTCGTACATACCAGCCAGGGGCCTCACGACTACCGGGAGGCCCCTGGTTGTTTATGATATACTATGTCCCGAAATTGCTCCCGAGGTTTTCTCGTGATATTCTGTTGTAGATTATCGGGGCGATTCTGACACAACGAGTGGGATACAAGGGATCATTGTAGTTCCGGTGACCCCGGTGAACCGGAGGCCATGGCACTCGGGTGGCGGAGCGAGTGCGGCTTTTGTGCTCTGTGCTATATCCGGATCTGATGGCGTGCCCTTCTTCAGGCGCAGCAAGGGGGCCAAGGCAATCCGGCCGATATCTGGCTGCAAGGATCGTTATATTGGCAGTGGTTGAACCGTAACATATCCTGAACCGTTCCGATGCCTATAGTTGCGCCCGATAGCCTTGAAACATCTCTCAGACACGCCAAGTTTGATCCTGTCTATCTCCTTTTCGGCGATGAGGAGTTTCTGATTGAAGAGGCCTGTTCCCGTATCATCGAAGCCGCCGTGGATGAGAGCACGCGGAGTTTCAATTTCGATCTTCTCTACGGAAGCGAGGTTTCTACAAACGACATTATTGAACGTGCCTCGGCGTATCCGCTTATCGCCGAGCGTCGTGTTGTGGTAGTGCGAGAGATCGATAGAACATTTGCTCTGCGTGGCAAGCCGGATGAACACTCTCCGTTTGCACGGTATATGAAGGCTCCTGCGCCAACCACGGTGCTTGTGATGACGGCTGCCACTTCCGACATCCTCTCCAAGGGGAAGAATGCGTCCTCGGCAAAGGCACCCTACAATCTGATCGTCGATAACGCTACCTGCGTTCAGTTCAAAAAAGTATACGATCGCGAGCTGCCATCGTGGACTGCCGTACGTATCAGAGCCAGAGGGAAGGATATCGCTCCTGATGCCATCGAGATGTTCGTGGGATATTCCGGCGCATCGCTGCGTGTTATAAGCAACGAGATCGAAAAGCTTTTCACCTTTGTCGAAGATCGGAAACGGATTACCGTTGAGGATGTTCGTGCGGTTGTCGGCACCTCCAAGGTCTATAATGTGTTTGAGCTTCAGAAGGCGGTGGGGACGAAAAATCTGGAGCTTGCGGTGGAGATATCGGAGCGCATGATACGGGTGGGGGAGCCGCCAGGGCTTATTCTGACGATGCTGACCCGGTATTTCACCATTCTGTGGCGGCTTATCGAGCTTCGTACGCGTGCCAAGGACCAGAACGAGCTGGCGCGCAGCATCGGCATATCGACGTTCTTTCTGAATGAATACCTGGCTGCTCTTTCCCGGTATCCCATGTCGCATCTCCGTAATGCATTCGAGGCGCTTCTGCATGCTGACCTGGCTTTGAAGTCTACCCGGATAGAGCCTGCGCTTGTTCTTCAGATTATGCTGATCGCCATTATCCAGGGCGAGCCGATGCGCGGGGTGCCGGTGCGGGGGTACGAATATTCAGCGGGGTAAAGGATGCCCCAAATGTTGCGATGAGCGATTCCCACGATGCGATCGCATCGTGGGAAGAAGAGCACGCCATCGGTTCCCGTCATAACGGCGATAGCCCAATGTTTGTCACAGATGAGTATCATGCACTAGATCCTCTGCTGCCGTGTGCAGGATGATCGTTGCCAGCGGTTTTTCTGATAAATGTACAGTCGGTATCCAGGCCCTGACCATCCACTGACGGGCGCTGGATAGTGAGCACGCATCTCTCATCTGCGTACGTGAAGCGCCTGCCGAACGTATGGCTCCCGATCAGGGAGCGCATACCGGAGCGTGAATATCCAGACGTTGCAACAGGCAACGATACCATGCCATCATCGACGGCCATTGTAATGATGTTCCATCTCACCATATGACTATGATGTATGACCGCACACCACAGGCACGCCTGCTCGATTTGTTCAACGACGGCCACGAGCTTTCTATTCAGGATATCATGGTTCGTGTCGGCATTGGCTCCGATCGCCACGTGCGTCGTATCATCCGGTCGATTGAGCATGATGGCATTCCCTTGCAGGTACGGTGGGTCGGGCGGATAAAAAAATTCCATATAGCCGAGGGGGATCGCAGGCTGCCGGTGCATCTGGTCCCGATGGCCGAGGAGCAGATCTTTTCGCTTATCGTTGCCGCTCAGGCATCGCGGGCAGTGCTTGCCCCCACACCGCTCGGCATGCCGCTCGAGCAGGCGTTTGATGCGTTGCTCGGAACGATGTCGGCGCATATCTACTCGTTCGATTCCGATGCTGCGGCCGAACATTGGCTGTTCGGATCGCCCAGCGCCGTGGATATCGATCCCACGATCTTCAGCCGTCTTGCCAGGGCCATCCAGGAGTGCAGGCGAGTACGCATCGATTATCTCACCGCCTCCACCGGCATCCGTTCCCATGATAGATTGATAGAGCCGTATGGCATGGCCGTACGCAACGGCTCTTGGCTTGTGATTGCCTACTGCCGTCAGAAGCAGGCGATACGCGATTTTTCCCTGGCGGGCATCTCCCGTGCGGAATTCTGCCTGCCCGATCGTGATCTGGAATTTTTTGTCCGACCGGACGATTTCGATCTGCGTGACTATTTCCAGCCACGTTTCAGTGCTCTTGCCGGCGATACCATCTACACCGTTCGTATGCTGGTGGAGCCTGATCGCGCGGCGTATTTCCAGCGAAAAACCTATCACCCTACGCAAGTGATAGAAGATGTGCGGGAGGATGGGCGAATCGTGGTGGCGTATACGGTGTCGGGCCTTGAGGAGATCCGAACCTTTGCCCAGGGCTGGGGTGTGGGCGTTACCGTGCTGGAGCCTGATATACTGGTGCAGCGCCTGCGCGATGAGGCCGGGGTCCTGGCTGCGCGATATCACAACGGGACGGGCAGAGTTCCCTGAGCAAGGCCACTCCTCCCTACGTATACCCTACATATTTTCTTGCGTAGAGGCCCAGGGTATATTCTGGAGGTCAGCACACGCCGCGCATCGTGCGGTCATGTGCGGCGTCCGTACATGACCGCATGTTCTAAGCATCTTCCCCTGATATCCGGCAGCCGGCCCGGTTGCCTTCGCCGTGCGTTTGCCGTTGCGAGGGTCTGCCGCGCTTCTGCCGGCATGCCCTGCTGTGCTGAACCGGACACCATCCGTCCGTTCTAGGCAAGGGGTGGTGATATTCTTGCCACGCACTGGCTGGATACACCATGCTGTGCTTCCAGCGTTGTTGCTCGAAGGGGTTGGAATGCCCTGTGAATTTTTAAGGATAGCTATGAATGGAAGTCTGCTTTATCAGCTCTGGGGGAAGACGAACGAAAAGTCCGAAAGCTCGGAATGGACCTATCATCCGGCAATCTGCCACATGATCGACGTTGGGTATGTAGCGGAGGAATGGCTTCGCCTATGTCCCTGGATACTGGAACGATTCGGCCAGCTTGCGCCCGGCATCGAGCGCGATGTGCTGCGGCGGATCATTGTATGTATCGTTGCTCTGCATGATCTCGGCAAGGTGCATCGTTCGTTCCAGTCGAAGTCGGAGGAAGGATGGAAGGTGGGATATGGCGCTGCCGGGCACGAGCAGAAGCCCGATAAAGGGCATGGATTCGATCACGGGGTGGCCACAGCTCGCATCCTGTCCGGGTTTGCCATGACCGATATGCCGCAATGGCGCCCCTATCTCGATGCCATCCATGCAGTTGCGGCGCATCATGGTCGGCTGTATATGCGATCGGAAGTGTACGCTAGAGCGGAGCTGAGCAATTACGATAAGCGTATGGCGTATGAGATGATCGAGGCCATCACGACGCTGTTCTGCATGCCACAGGAGGCGATTGATAATGATGATGCTCTTCGCAACGCTCCTTTTTTGATGCTGCTGGCTGGCTTTGCATCGGTGGCCGACTGGTTCGGCTCGCAATCGGAAGTGTTTCATTTTCACCCGCTGTCCAGTTTCGATGAGGCATGTGGGTATCTGGAGATGTTGCGGCGCAGCGGCCGTGCGGAGCAGCAGCTCGGCGATGCCGGGTTGCTTGCTACATTCGAGGCCCGAAGGCATGACTTTGCATCCCTGTTTGCGTTCAATTCTTTGCATCCGCTGCAAAAGCGATCCGAGGCGATTCCATTCGGCTCTGCGCCCGGCCCGGAAATGATTATCGTTGAGGGGGCGATGGGCATGGGCAAAACGGAGATCGCGCTCTATCTGACGGCAAAGGCCATTGCATCGGGGAGCGCGGCGGGCCTTTATTTCGCGCTGCCAACCCAGGCCTCTTCCAATGCCTTGTTCGGACGTATAAAACGTTTTGCTGGCCATATCGGTGCTCCGGGAAGCGAGATAAGCCTTGGGCTGGCGCATGGCGGCAGGCGATTCTTTGAACCGTATCACCACGTTCTGGAAAGTTTTCAGCGCTCGCGCGAGCGTGTAAAGCCCGCTGGCGATGAACCGGCGATCCCATCGGAGATCATCGCAACGGCCTGGCTGCAATCATCCAAGCGCATGCTTCTTGCCGCGGTTGGCATCGGTACGATCGATCAGGCGATGCTGGGGGCGGTGGCTGTAAAACATGCGTTTGTGCGGCTCTTCGCACTGGCTGGAAAAGTTGTCGTGTTCGATGAGATCCATGCCTACGATGCCTATATGAACGAGCTGATCGTTCATCTGCTGCGCTGGTTGAATGTGCTTGGCGTAAAGGTGGTGCTGCTTTCGGCAACGCTCCCACGGACACTACGCATAAAGCTTCTCGGAACCTATGGTGCCGCTCCGGGTGCCGAGACAACATCGTCCGAGCAAGATCCGTATCCGCAGATCCTTTACGTTCATCATCAACATCTCGATGATCCATACAGCTTGGATGATGAGGGGAGCGTTTCGGGGAACGAAGATGATGCATGCGGGCTGGATGGTGATGATGAGCAGGAGGGCGTTCCAGAGAAAGAGCCGGTAGCGATCGTCCCGTTGCAGATGCAGGAGGAGGAGCGCACCATGAAGGGGGCTGAGCTGGTGATGAGCCTTGTCGAAGGTGGTGGATGTGTTGCATGGATACGGAACACGGTCCGCGAGGCACAGCAGGCATGGTGCGCTGTGGCGTCGCTCATTGCTGAACGTTCGGAAGCAACGGATGAGCCGATAGGGCTTGTGCTGCTGCATGCACGTTTCACGCGCCGCGATCGCGATCGTGTGGAACAGTACCTTGTACGGATACTTGGCAGAGATGGCGGAAGCGAGCGTCCGAAGCGTATGGTGGTTATCGCTACGCAGGTGATCGAGCAGAGCGTGGATATCGATTTCGATGCCATGGTCAGCGATCTTGCACCGGTCGATCTTCTGCTTCAGCGCCTGGGGCGTCTGTGGCGGCATGAGCGTTCGCGCGAGCTACGGTATCGTCATGCGGCTCCGGTACTTCATGTGCTTATCCCGGTCGCTGCGGAACGCTATGAGATGAGGTTCGGCTCCAGCGCCTATGTCTACGATGCCGAAACCCTGGCCCGCTCGGTATCGATCGTGTTCCAGAGCACCGATTCCGATACGCCGGTGCTCTGGAAGATGCCCGATGCCTGCCGCGCTCTTGTGGCCCGGCTCTACGATCAGGGGGAGGAGCACTGGACTGCTGAACGGATGAAGGTCGATCCTGAGCAGCTTGCCAGTGCCCGCAAAGCATTTCGGGGCGTCCAGGCACTTCAGACCGGAAGTGCCCAGAAGATCCTGATGCCTCGTCCCGATGCAGGGGTGTTGACGATGGAGGCTTCGCTGCGCGATGATGACCGTGATGGCAATGTGGCGCTGACCACCCGCTATGGTGGGGCCAGTGTTACGGTGATACTGGTCAGGATCGCCAATGGTGCGCTACAGTTTGTCGGCCAGCCGGACCTTCGCCTCCAAGCTCTGCCGCTGCCGCATGAGACCAGGCGCATCCTGGATATTGAACGTGCCGTTGCACTCTCCTCTGTCTCCTTTCCATGGCGCAAGGAGCTGCAACGTGGCGCGCTCGACGGCTCTGCCGCTGCATTCGATACATGGTGGAGGCAGCGCCATCCATACGACAACAAGATAGTGCTGGTGCTGGATGAGGATGGTGGATTTGTCCATCCACAGTTCAACGGCTGCTATCGCTTCGATGATGTTGCGGGAACAGGAGAGGGGCTGGTGGTCCAGCCGGCGTCTAAGCAGATGCCCACATCAACAACCACATCTATTCCATTCGAGGAGTTCTAAGGTATTTCATGCTGAATGTTTTTGAACACCAGAAATTTCTTCTCAGGCGAAGGAGTCCAACCAACCCGTCTGGTGAACGGGTCGAACGTTCGTTTCGCGAGCTGATGACGCTTCCGGATGAGCATCCAATGCACTTCGATTATCCGATCGAGTATCTGAATATCGCTGCGTTGAATCTCTGTGCGGCACTGGCGCAGGCTGTCTTCGAGCCGACGGATTGCCACGAACTTGCTGCCCGGTTGTGCACACCGATGACCGATGAACAGTTCGAGGCCGGTATCGCCCCGCTGCGCGATCTCTTTACGATCGACGGGCCTTCCGGTACCCGGTTCCTTCAAGGACCGGAGCCGCTACGCGACAAGAAGGGGAGGTTGAACGGCAGCCCTCTCGAAGTTCTTCTGCTGACCGTGAAGAAAGGGGATAAGACCTTTCTGAACCGTCCGAACAAGGAGTGGGCTGTGCGGCCGGACCAGATACCGCTCCTCCTTTTTTCACGGGCAACGTTCTATGAGAAATCGGCCGGGCGGGGATATCTCACCGGCACATCGGGTGATCTCGAAATTCGTGTCTTTCCCTCCGATCCCCTCTCGCTTCGGCGTACGATCTGGCTGAATGTGCTTACCAGAGAGCTGCAACGGGAGCGTAGTGGAGAGTATGCCGAGGCCGGCAGTGGGTCCGGCTACGATGCCTGGATGTGGCATCAGCCTCCGGCAGAGGATGTTCCAGAGGGGGCCATCGCGCTCCGCTCCGGTCTGTTCTGGATGGTGGCAAATGCATACATCGAGCTTCAGGAGGTGCAGGAGCCGCGCCTCTGCATTATAACAGGGGAGCCAATCCAGGGACAGGTGGGAACCTCGGCGGTGATACAGAGCACCGGACGGGGATATGGTATAGTGGTAGCGCGCGAGAAAGGTCCGGCGGTACGGCAGAGCTTTTTTCTGCATCCGAACGGTCCGGTGCGGATCGGTACTACCAAGGATAATCAGCTCTATAAGCGCCATCTCTCGGTCGAGGGAACTGCCGGGGTCATCGGCCATATGGGGGGACTTTTTTTCGCCGGTTCATCCGGTAGCGGTTCCTTCAAGCTTGCTCCGGTCGTGGAACAGTTGTCAGCGTTGCAGTTCACGCGCTGGTATTCTGGCACGGTACGGCCGAGCCTCGATCTGCTCTGCTTCGGGTTCCATATGCTCAGCTCGAAGCAGAATGTGCATGGCGGCTATGAATACGAGTCGTTTCACTATCCGCTGCTCGATGTTCCTGACAAGGATATAGCTGCCCTGGCAGCGGAGGCGCAATCCCTTCTGGAGAGTTATGCAACCGATGCACGGGAAATCGAGAGCCTGCTTGGTTCTGCGGTGCAACGCTGCATGCTGGTGCAGATGGATACAACCGAGGATGATGAGGGAAGACTTTCGTTCAAACCCAAAAAAAATCTTCCGCTGGAGGGAATACTTCCAGGAATCGGAAAGGAATACTGGAGATCGGTCGGTGTGGATCTTCGCACGCTTCTAGGGATGATCGAAACCCATGGAACATCGGAAGATGCGCTGCAAAGCCATCGCGATGCCCTTGAAGCATGGTGGCGAAGCCATTCGGCACGGCATGCCATCCGGCTGTTCGAGACGATATTCAGCAGCTATGCAACATCACCTACTCATATCGCCGCTGCACATAAGGCGAAAGGATATCTCTATGGCACGCTTCGCAAGAAATTTGGCGTCGATCTCACCCATTCGCCGGAACCCTAATCGTATACAGGAGATTGCACGATGAACCAGCAGGAGGATTTCAAGGCAAGGACGCGCTATGTGCACAGGGCGCTTACCACGCTTGCCGCATACTGGAGCGAAAAAGAGGGCAGGAGGAAGGGCAGCCGGGGATTACGCGCCGTTTTTCGTCGCTGGCGTCCTACCTATGGCGGGGAACCGACCATGGATATGCGCTCGACGGTCTGGAGCTATGTTCCCTTTCCGGCCGATTCCACTGCCGAAGGGAATGATAAGGGCTTGGCACCAACACGGTTTCAACTGGAAACGGTGAATCGCGCTGCTGTGCTTGTGGCGCTGCGAGCAATGGCCGGCGATCATGGTGGCGAGGGCGTTTCTCTTGGTGCGGCCCTTCAGCGGGCCGGGATAAGCGAGCTACGGCTTATGCGCCTGCTGGGCACCCCTCGCGAGCTTCGTATCGAGGCGATGATTCGTGCTCTTCAACGTGTGAATCATGAGCGGATCGATATCAAATGGACCTTGAAGGAGACCGAGCAGGTGTTGAATTTCCTCTATGGCAGCGAGGAAGCTGCCCGATGGAGTATCAATGCCTGGGCGGGTGAATTCTTTAAAACCCGTGGTCCGGTTACCAACGACAACACAACAACAATTCCAGCAGAACAGGACTAAAACCTGCTATACCCTATAAGGAGTCTATCGTAATGCTCATAGAAATGCATTCTCTCACCAGCCATGCGCCATCCAATCTCAATCGCGATGATCTCGGACGTCCCAAGTCGGCACTGTTCGGTGGATCGCAGCGTGCGCGTGTCTCGTCGCAGTCGATCAAACGTTCGATTCGCACATCGAACTACCTTGAAGGGAACCTTTCCGATCGCCTTTCCACTCGATCGCGGCGTATACCGGAGACCTTGATCTATAATGAGCTTGCAAAAGAGATCAATGGCGATGCGGTGCTTGAGGAGCGTTTGAAAAAAATCTGCGAGACTTTTACCGAAGTGCTCGGCAAGCCGGATAAAAATCTATTACATACAAAGCAGATCGTATTTCTGACAAAGGGCGAAATCGAGCGGTCGAAGCACTATATCCGCGAGCTTCTACAGGGGGAGAGCAAGCTCACGAAGAAGGAACTTGAGGAGATAAAGGCAGGCGCCGCCGAGAAGATCGGTCTGAGCAAGGTTCCAAGCGATGGTGTCGATATGGCGTTGTTTGGCCGTATGACAACCGATGATGCCAATTCCTTTGCCTCGGTTGATGCCGCCATGCAGGTTGCACACGCTATAAGCACCCATGCGGTGGTTCCGGAAGTGGACTGGTTTACCGCCGTTGATGATATCGTTACCGGCGAGGCCGAAACCGGAAGCGGCCACCTTGGCGAAGTGGAGTTCAACGCGGCGGTGTTTTATAAATATTTCTCCTGCAACGTTCCGCTTCTGGTGGGCAATCTTGGCGGCGATCACGATGCGGCACTTGATGCTCTGGCCGCCGTGCTTGATGCTGCCTGCCGGGTTACCCCAAGTGGCAAACAGAATTCCTTTGCCGCCCACTCGCTTGCCGACACCGTGTTACTGGTGGTGCGCCGGGAGCGCATCCCGGTTTCCCTGGTCAATGCGTTCGAGCGTCCGGTATCCGGAGGCGACAAGGGATATCTCGCGGAATCCCGCCAGCGTCTGGCAGCCCATTACAAGGATATGCGCGACGGTTATAGGCTCAACGATGTTGCCATACTGTTCTCCCCGTCATCCGGCGATCGTACATCGCTGGCCGCCGCTCTTCCCGATGGAACGCAGATCGTATCGTCGCTTCCGGACCTGTTTCAGGCGATGAAGCAGCATCTCGGGGAAATGGCTTCCGACATCACAAACGGCAGTGCGGCGGGGAGGCCATGACCCTATGAGTGGATTTATCCTGCATTTGCAGGGAGCGATGATGAGTTATGGCGATACCGGGTTCGGTCAGCTTCGGGATGCCGGAGC
This sequence comes from uncultured Alphaproteobacteria bacterium, assembly GCA_964455525.1. Classification (GTDB taxonomy): domain Bacteria; phylum Bacteroidota; class Ignavibacteria; order OLB7; family OLB7; genus JAFDZV01. The sequence continues at coordinate 8,779 of CAYVWR010000010.1, read as the reverse complement.
GTTTCCCAGCCGCTCGGCCGTGCTTGGCATTCTGGCCGCCGCGCTCGGTATCGATCGGGGGGGCGAACGGCTGCTGGAGCTGCATCGCGAGCTGCGTGTGCATGTTGCTACCGTACAGCCCGGAACGATATCGGTGGATTATCACACGGTAAAGCCGGCCGGATACGAAGATCATGCGGTGGGGTTGTTCCGGCAGACGCCGGCCGGGATAAACTCGGTTCAAACCTATCGCGAGTATCATAACGATGCGCACTTCGTTTCGCTGGTCGAAGGGGGCGATGTTTCCCTTGTCGATGAATGCCGCCATGCACTGGCCGATCCGGTGTATACGGCATTTCTCGGACGTCGGGGATGCCCGCCGTCAACCCCTCTGAGAGCCGAAGATGCATCCTCGGATAACCCTGTCGAAGCTCTTACATCGGGAGTGGTCGCAGGGTTGAAGCGGCGACATCGTACCGCCCCGCACCGGGTGCGCCATCTGCGGATCGATTCCGCGATCGCTTATCTCGATGGCGATTTCGATGGCGGTTTCGATGCCCGTATGCGGGTGCTGCTACGCGGCAGCCGTCGCGATCTGCTGATGGCGTTGCCGCGCTCCTATATAAATCGTCCGGTAACCCACGTGAGTATCCCGATACCTGCAATCGACTTCTCTGCATCCAGTACAACAAATGAGGAGTTCTTCAATGCTGCATCTTAGCCTTCTGGTCCTGCCACGCGATGCGCGCCGATGGCAGTTCCTGCAACCCTATGAACTCCATCAACTGCTCTGGAAAGCCTTTCCCGGACTGGATCGTGAGGCATCCGATGGCAGATTTCTCTATCGGTACGACGAGCATGAACATGCCCACTCGGTGCTTGTGCAGTCGGTGAACAGGCCCGATTGGTCGTTCATCGACGACGAGGCCGAGGGGAGCATCTCACGAGTGAAGATGTTCGATCCGGCGGCATTCCCAGGCGGAACCCATCTTCGTTTTTTTCTTCGGGCAAATCCTGTCGTGCTGCGTTGCGGCTATACGGGCATCGGGCGCAACGGGAAGGATAAGCGGCGTCTGATACCTGTTGGCAGCGATCGCAGACGTATGGCCGAGCGAATGGGAGTCGATATCGGCACGGTGCCCTCGCGCGATGAACAGCTTGTTGAATGGCTGCGGAGAAAAGGGGGTGAGGGAGGATTCGAGTTGATCCATTGCACCCCCGGCCCAGGGCGGGATCATCTCCTCTCCCGTAGCGCGCAGGAGCCGCCAATAACGATCACCGGGGTGGATTTTGAGGGGGTCGTACGGGTGCTGGACCCGGCTGCCTTCGCACGATCTCTCGGCAGGGGCATCGGCCGTGCCAAGGGGTTTGGCTTTGGAATGCTCTCGGTAATGCGCATCTGATATCACTGTTATGCTTGGGCAGGAGGGAGTGCTTGCGCGCTCCCTCCTGCCATCTGTTCCTTGACAATCGAACTGTTCATGCTTCCTAAAAAAACGTGAGTTCCCCGTAGATGCGGGGATGATAGGCCGGAGACGGCCGGATAAAATCTGCTGCAATGCCGGTGATATCTATAGAGCAGGCGCCGCACATGTCCATACGGTGCCTGCTGCCCGGCACCGTATTGTCCCGGACTGGATGTTTCTCTCCGTTGGATACGGAGCATCATCATGTGTTAGTTCAATACCACTCCGTACTACTATGAAAGAATATGAAGTTCCGATCATGCCATTGAAATCACGTTTATCTGTGTTTACTGTGGAGCGAGGGCATGTAGAGATGGAAGGCTCGGCTTTATCGGTTACCGATAGCTACGGCGTTCGTGCCCAGTTGCCTGTAGGGGCCACTGCGGTCCTGATGCTGGAGCCAGGCACCACGATCAGCCATGCGGCCGTGAAACTATGCGGCGAAAGCCGGACCCTGATAATCTGGACGGGGGAGGCGGGGGTGCGCCTGTATTCTGCCGGACAGGAGGGATCGGCCCATACCTACCGGCTTCTGCGTCAGGCGCGGCTTGCACTCGATCCCAAGCTGCGGCTTGCTGTGGCTCGCGAGATGTATCGGTTGCGCTTTGGAGAGAATGCCCCATCGCGCCGCTCGATAGAACAGTTGCGGGGGATGGAGGGGGCACGGGTTCGGGCGCGCTACAAGGAGCTGGGCCTTCAGTATGGAGTAGAGTGGAAGGGGCGTAACTACGACCGGAGCGACTGGGGAATGAGCGATACCATCAACCGTGCCGTCTCGGCTGCAAACAGTTGTCTGTACGGCCTGTGCCATGCTGCTATTCTGATAAGCGGATATTCTGCTGCGATAGGTTTTATCCATACGGGATATCCGCTTGCCTTTGTGCATGATCTTGCCGATATCTGGAAAATGGATCTCGCCGTGGAGGTTGCCTTTAAGATCACCGCCCAGAGCAAGGAAAATGTTGCTACGCGTGTGCGTCATGCACTCCGTGACGAGTTCCGCCGGACAGGGCTTCTCGAACGCATTGTTCCGGCGATCGAATCGCTGCTTGATGCGGGCACAAAGGGTGAGGAGCAGCCCCAGGAACTGGGTGGGGCACGTCCAGAACCCGCACTTCCACAGGATGCTCCCTGGTATGGAGCAAACAATGTTGCAGCAGATCGTGCTCTGCCGGTTGTGCCATCTTCGGCATCTGACGTTCCAGTTCATATGCCCGAACAGATCACCGCTGCCTCTGATGATTCCCTGGATGATCCCCTGGGGCTTATGGATGGATTTACCGAACCGATATCCCGAACAAACCGATAATGGAGGAGTACAATGGTCGTACTAAGTCTTGAAAATTCCCCTCAGCGTCTTCGAGGCATCCTATCGCGCTGGTGCCTTGAAGTACGTGCCGGTTTGTTCGTTGGCAGGCTCGATGCCAGAATGCGTGATCTCCTCTGGGAAAAGATCGCCGATATGGCAACCCTGAAAACAAAGGCCGTCATGATCTGGCGCGAGCCAACCGAACAGGGGTATGCCTTTAAAACACTCGGTGCCGGTCGCCGCGAACCGGTCCAGATCGATGGCATCTGGCTGGTGGTGATTCAGCAGGAAGCCGATAAAAAGGAGGCCGCACCACACTAATCGCTCGCGCCACCACATCATTTACCCTATCTTTGCCCTTGCAAAAGGGCGTTTCTGCGCAAATTCTTAGTCTGTTCCCCGCATGTGCGGGGATGATCCTTCAGATTTAATTCATAGCGGCGTCCCAGTTTCCTGTTCCCCGCATGTGCGGGGATGATCCTCACCGGAATCTCGTTCTGCCCGCGACGGTCGACTGTTCCCCGCATGTGCGGGGATGATCCCTCGTCGTCACAGGCTCTAGGCGGGCATCGTCACTGTTCCCCGCATGTGCGGGGATGATCCCCGCTTGGTAGGACGGATAGACGTGGATATCCACTGTTCCCCGCATGTGCGGGGATGATCCCGAAACCCGCCTAGAAATTCTCGCCGCGCAGCCTGTTCCCCGCATGTGCGGGGATGATCCGGCGTCGAGATGGATGCACGTCAGGGCTACGATCTGTTCCCCGCATGTGCGGGGATGATCCTGAGCGGTTCGAAATCGGGCAGTTCGAGGGGCGCTGTTCCCCGCATGTGCGGGGATGATCCTATGTTCAATACCCTAGAACGTAATGACCAGAACTGTTCCCCGCATGTGCGGGGATGATCCTTCGCCGGAAAATCCAGGCATTGCGCTCACCGACTGTTCCCCGCATGTGCGGGGATGATCCTTTCAATAATCACCGCACGCAGATCGCAACGACCTGTTCCCCGCATGTGCGGGGATGATCCTTATCGGCCATAAAGATCCAGAGACAGATGAAACTGTTCCCCGCATGTGCGGGGATGATCCCCCGGAATGGCTGCCAATAAATGCCCGAAAATACTGTTCCCCGCATGTGCGGGGATGATCCGATGCAAAGGATGTACCCATTTTGGTCTATCCCCTGTTCCCCGCATGTGCGGGGATGATCCGCTCCATCAGCGCCGGGCCGTACTCCGTCCACACTGTTCCCCGCATGTGCGGGGATGATCCGTAAAGTTCTATGGCTGCTACTGGTGCAGTGGACTGTTCCCCGCATGTGCGGGGATGATCCGTAAAGTTCTATGGCTGCTACTGGTGCAGTGGACTGTTCCCCGCATGTGCGGGGATGATCCTTCACATGTATCTGACACTTTTCAACGCACGGGCTGTTCCCCGCATGTGCGGGGATGATCCTTTGGGAGGATAGCTCCAGCCTGAACGCCCTTGCTGTTCCCCGCATGTGCGGGGATGATCCCTCTCCGGGTATACCGAACAACACTCCGCTGCCCTGTTCCCCGCATGTGCGGGGATGATCCCAAAAAAGGGGATTTTATGACGGGAGTTTTTGACTGTTCCCCGCATGTGCGGGGATGATCCATCGTTCTGTGGCACACGTGCTTTTTGGGCGCCCTGTTCCCCGCATGTGCGGGGATGATCCCGAAAATCAGGAGAGCGTTTTAGCCACCGTCGGCTGTTCCCCGCATGTGCGGGGATGATCCTTAATTCGACGAGAAATTCTCGCTGGGCGCACACTGTTCCCCGCATGTGCGGGGATGATCCCATGATCTTCACCATAAAGAGACTCACCACCGGCTGTTCCCCGCATGTGCGGGGATGATCCGTATCCAGTCCATGGTAGAGGGCGTAAGAGGCGCTGTTCCCCGCATGTGCGGGGATGATCCTTCAAGTCGTTTTGCCCTTTACCGAACCACCTGCTGTTCCCCGCATGTGCGGGGATGATCCTAATTGGACTCTGAACCGGGTCTAAGGGGTCTGCTGTTCCCCGCATGTGCGGGGATGATCCCATCGAGATAGCTGGCGTCGGCCCGTGGGACGGCTGTTCCCCGCATGTGCGGGGATGATCCCTGCATAGTCTCCTCATCTCCTCGTCTCCAGAACTGTTCCCCGCATGTGCGGGGATGATCCTACAGTTGATCGAGGATGGCCGCGTAGTCCGGTCTGTTCCCCGCATGTGCGGGGATGATCCGGGTCACTTTTAGACCTCGTCGGCGTAAGCCAACTGTTCCCCGCATGTGCGGGGATGATCCTCGTAGCCGCGATCTAGCGCGAGGACGATAGACCTGTTCCCCGCATGTGCGGGGATGATCCCTCTATCTCTGTGACGGTCGGGAGCATTTGGGACTGTTCCCCGCATGTGCGGGGATGATCCTCGGGATCGCGAGATCGGGCTTTTGTCGTCGTACTGTTCCCCGCATGTGCGGGGATGATCCTGCTCGGAGACATGACCTCCGTTTTCGGTAAAACTGTTCCCCGCATGTGCGGGGATGATCCGCGCACATGGCGGCCATTACGAGCGGATTTCGCCTGTTCCCCGCATGTGCGGGGATGATCCTTCGACGCCTGCCCGCCCGAGTAGCATGTACAGCTGTTCCCCGCATGTGCGGGGATGATCCCTCGATGCCCGCCCGCCCGAGTAGCACGTACAGCTGTTCCCCGCATGTGCGGGGATGATCCATACGCCCAATAAGAATATTATTCAATAATATACTGTTCCCCGCATGTGCGGGGATGATCCTGCAGTGGAAAAAACCACGAGAACCGGGGCCTACTGTTCCCCGCATGTGCGGGGATGATCCCGTTCGCCCCGGGTGAGCGGTTGAGGGAGGTGTCTGTTCCCCGCATGTGCGGGGATGATCCTCTCACTCAATCGAAGAAAACCCTTGCTATCGCCTGTTCCCCGCATGTGCGGGGATGATCCGCTCACCGGCAAGGCTATCGAACGATTCACCTCCTGTTCCCCGCATGTGCGGGGATGATCCGTCAGATACGGCAGGATTGGGTTCCCGACGACGCTGTTCCCCGCATGTGCGGGGATGATCCGTCGAACGCAAAGGGGACTAGCACGTTAATTTCCTGTTCCCCGCATGTGCGGGGATGATCCCGACCGTTGTAGAGCCGGGCCAGAAGGGGGGGGCTGTTCCCCGCATGTGCGGGGATGATCCCGCAGATAACGATGAGATTTTGGAGGAATAAATCTGTTCCCCGCATGTGCGGGGATGATCCCGCAGATAACGATGAGATTTTGGAGGA
>CAYVWR010000010.1:2002-2612 GCA_964455525.1 uncultured Alphaproteobacteria bacterium | reverse complement strand
ATAAATCTGTTCCCCGCATGTGCGGGGATGATCCTCCCTGATAATCCATTACGAATCTCCGTAGAATCTGTTCCCCGCATGTGCGGGGATGATCCTGCCAGATCCCGCATCAGATCCTCGATCTCATCCTGTTCCCCGCATGTGCGGGGATGATCCGTCTCTAATTATCATGGCGTGGAACAGGTTTACCTGTTCCACGCATGTGCGGGGATGATCCTTCTTGGATCTCGCCACATATCATGCAAAGCGTCTGTTCCCCGCATGTGCGGGGATGATCCGATTGGTCTTACCTCCAAGGTGGGGGATCAAATCTGTTCCCCGCATGTGCGGGGATGATCCTACTGCCGACCAACATGCGGGTAGATGGCAAGGCTGTTCCCCGCATGTGCGGGGATGATCCCATTTTTCTGGCTCTTGGCGGCAGGGAGTGGACCTGTTCCCCGCATGTGCGGGGATGATCCTGCTTCGACTCTCGAAGGAGTAGCAATGTTTGCCTGTTCCCCGCATGTGCGGGGATGATCCCGGGACATAATCCATGGACCATGTCCCGTGCATCTGTTCCCCGCATGTGCGGGGATGATCCTGCTTCGACTCTCGAAGGAGTAGCAAT
>CAYVWR010000010.1:0-1902 GCA_964455525.1 uncultured Alphaproteobacteria bacterium | reverse complement strand
GTTTGCCTGTTCCCCGCATGTGCGGGGATGATCCTCCGAGAGTCGTCCCTTTTCGACACGACTTGGCCTGTTCCCCGCATGTGCGGGGATGATCCCGTCATCGTGCGAAACTGCGTGAAAATCCTGTTCTGTTCCCCGCATGTGCGGGGATGATCCTACCTGCATTTATACGACGCGATCGCCTGTAAACTGTTCCCCGCATGTGCGGGGATGATCCCTTCCTCGATATATATCCGATCGGGCCGGGACACTGTTCCCCGCATATGCGGGGATGATCCCGGATCATGCCCTGCATCTCCCAAGACTACCTCCTGTTCCCCGCATATGCGGGGATGATCCTCGGGTGATTCTCGATACGATGGAGCGGTGTGCCTGTTCCCCGCATGTGCGGGGATGATCCTCCGTATGTAGAGATAATCAAGGCCTCAAAAGACTGTTCCCCGCATGTGCGGGGGTGATCCCTCTTTTGCTGTACAGCTGCATTGCGCTGAGCCCTGTTCCCCGCATGCGCGGGGATGATCCATCGAAGTTTTTACCGGGGATGGCGGTTATTGGCTGTTCTCCGCATGTGCGGGGATGATCCTTTCTATAACGCCGTAAAACGGGATCGTATCGCCTGCTTCCCGCATGTGCGGGGATGATCCTGTGGGCCATGATAGCGAGGACCGTCTGTGTGCCTGTTCCCCGCATGTGCGGGGGCGGCCCGAGTCTCATCTATACCCATCAGGTATAAAGGCTGATGAACGATGAACCGCTCAGTAAATCGTGATCTCATACCTGAACGTTCGTGTCCCGCGGCAATCGTTCTGTGGTTCCCTTTGTTGTTGGCTAACTGTGGCCGGTGCTCTTCGGCGCCATACCAGACCCGCAGACCCATCGTGATGGGGTCGTGATGATATGCATGATTACGCTATTCCAGATACTGCGCCGGACCGAGCCATATGAGCAGGCGGTTGTTGTGGGTGTATGCTGCCGTTATACTCAGCAGTGTGATAAGGTCATTGCCGATATATGCCATGCAATTATTATTCGCCACCGCTAGAGAGCAATATCGCCCCGGCGTTATTTGACTTATCGGCAGGGCGCCGGATGGCCTGTGCTCTATCAGGTCATGTGCTCCCCATACAGGTGGCGATAAATCGGTGTCGGCGATAGTGAGTTGTGGCCGTACGTCTATGTGCCGGGAGGGAGGAAGCCTTCCGGCAGAGTGAATGCGGGAGGGGGGCCGGAGAGCACCGTACGCCGAACATTGCTCGAACGATCAGCACTGGATTGATTCACCAGCCATACAGGAAATCAACACACAGCACTGCTGTTGCCTGGACTTGTGCGCAACTAAAAAAAATATTTTTGTCAAGTGCTGTAAGGTTTCGCCTTTCCTGTCGTTATAACACTAGATGGACGCTGACGGAGTTGCCGTGCACAATGCCAGAAGGGTTTACGATGCCCATCTGCCGCCTGTTTTTGCTGCCGGTCAATGGCCGTGCACTGCGTGTAATTGTGGGCGTTCTCCGTACTTGCATCGAGTCTTTATCTGGCCATTGTTCCGCTGTGAAGTTTTTTACAGTGAGTGAGATAGGGAGGCTTGTTTATAGAATGATCTTATTGTATATTGAAAACTATATTATTATCCATTTCGGAGAGAGAATGACGAAGTCGCCTCTATAATATATAGATGGCAATAACACAGGAGAACCACACCGCACATGGTTTTCCTGTGTAGGGACCTTCGATGCCACAACCAGACCCCCCATCTCCTCTGACACTTCTGGTGTATGGCAGCGCTGTGTCCACTACCGAACATACCAAGGAAACTCTCCTCCAAGAATTTCCTTCCCCGTATCCCTATCATATGCCAAGGAGTTGTCATGCAACACCCACGATCGCTCTTGCCCATACTCG
>CAYVWR010000009.1:0-192488 GCA_964455525.1 uncultured Alphaproteobacteria bacterium | reverse complement strand
CGGATCATCTGGCAAGCCGTGACGGCCGGTTCACGATCTCTGCATACCGGCGTAAGGATACGATGAACATATATCTGGATGATGTCTGTGACGAAAAGTTTAGTATGAATTTGACCATTAGTCCGGGTATGTTCAGAGCGCAGGTGTGTGATAGCACGGCTCGTGACCTAGAGCGGGGGGGGATGATAATCAGCCGTAAATACCGGTCACCGGGCGAGCGTTACACGGCACGGTTATATGATGGATTTGATATCACGCACATGGTGCAAGCCATACGCGTGACATCATCCGATGATTGGCAGCAATGGGGAATACGGCTGATAGAAGGGAGGAGAAGCATTAGCTGCTTTATAATTGGGGGTAGATCTTGAAAACGCTTGATACCACGAACATAACTCATCCGTTTCCCATCAGGTAATGGCTACCAGTATGATAACTATGATAGGTCCGTTCCTCATCCTCCCCATATTCATCATCTGTACGGATCTCTCAGCCGCTGGTGTGGCTCGATATCTGCCGACAAAGTACCCGACGGATTTCCGTGTGACCAGTACCACCATAAATACATTCCCAATGAGCAATACTCAGGAGATATCCGTAAGGATTTATGTGAGAGATTCGGATGAGCTGCCTCTCGCCGAGGCCGACGTATCCATCATTCAGGGAAGGGACTCGGTCAAAGCCCGGTATTCTGCTGATCTGGGCGCGTTTACTGCGACGTGTTTCCCCAGTGCAGAACTTACGGTAAGAGTGCGTTGCGCCGGATATCTCGAACAGAGTAGAGCCGTATCCGCATGGCAGGATCTGCAATTGCTAGTGATGCTGGCACGACCGGATCAACCATACTACTACGATCTGCGACCGCGCCCCTATACGCCACATCGGGACGTTATCTGCGTATTGCATTATGCAGGTCAGGATGAAGGATTTCAGAAACTGATACGAAAGCTTGATCTGGTAGAGATAAAGGACTATGTGACAAAATCTCTTACTTGGGAGAATATGTTTATGCTGGAGCGTCGGCGACTGATTTTCGCAGATAATGGCGTTCACTTCTATCGGAAGGCCGATTCATCTCAGATCGTTGGAACCGTGTCCGATGAACTGGATGCCCTTCGTACAAGTGGCATGGTTGATTTCGCCGGGTGCGTTGTTAGCGCCGATAAGTTCAATTTCTCAGCATTTGATAATACCTTCCGTTTTATACCAAAGATCAATGCCGATACCTCGGTGATCATGAATATCCTCGGTCGCCATGACGTCGAAGATAAGGATGTTCTTACGGCTTATGATGGCACAGGATGGTGGCGTGTGACTGCGCCACCGATACTTGCAGAGGGAGTATTAGATATCATGAATGAGCTGTGGGCAAGCGGGCAGATAGAGTCCATGGTGAATAATTTCAGACAGGTAGTCTCAACGAGACGATAAGTTCAGTTGCTTGCATGCTGCCACCGATGCATGGAGATAATCCGCAGATAGATGAGCGTCATATGATTGCTTAGAGAGTGTCTTATAAGACACCTTCTAAGATGGAATATTGCCGGGAGTAAGCCGGGTAATAAAATTCCTGTGGCAGTCTATTATCAGCGATAGAGGATGCTGCGAGTCTTCCATAAGAAGACTCACATACGCAGATCTATCGCCGGTTACAGTGTTTCAGGCACAAGAGCCTGATAGGCTCGGATGTGTATCAACCATCACAACCACACAACTAAGATTTCCTAAAGGCAGCCTTATGCGACATAGGCCCAATGACCTATTTCTTGTCGTGCTGGACAGGGAAAACCAGTCGATCGAGCATTGCTCCATCGAGGTTCAGCAACTGGAGAAGAATAATGCCGGAAGAAAGCGATCACGACAACCGGAGATAGCCACCGAGTATGCAGTGCAGCCTGGTGTTCACCGGGTGCACGGGGTGGTGCAGGGACAGGTGAATGTTACTGTAAGTGCCCCTGGGTACCGTAGCGAAACACGGCGGGTACCGGTCTCGGGCGAATCAACTACTGAAGTGTTTATCCTGGGACATGAGGATGATCTGTATCTCTACGATGGAAATCGGCGGAGATTCTTTCCCAAGGATTTTTTAATCGCCGTGGATGCCGCACCGGATGCCGATCCGCAACAGATTCTGGCGATTGCCGACCGGAACGTCAAGGCCAGACGTGTAGCTGTCGATCGGGAGCTGGAACAACGGCATGGTGTGATGCTGCTCCAGATCGGGGATACCGTATCCCGTGATGATTTGCGCAGGCTCCGCAGTGAATTGAAACGGGGCAGGGGGGCACACCGGATACGCCCTGTCCTCCACGTCGGCGATAACAGCATGATGCTGCTGAACGAGCATGCAACGGTTGAATTCAACCCTGATGTGGATGAATCAACGATCCTCCAGACCTTGGATCGCCTGGAGGTGAAGCGCATTCATCCCGTTGGAGGTCTTCCGGGACATTATATAGTGGGCATGAAAGGGGATGGTGATGCGTTTGATATGCTTGAAGCATGCAATATGCTGGTTGAGTCAGGTATAGCGCTCACTGCATCACCCGGTGCTACCTCGACTATCAGGCGCAGCCAGATTTATCCTGTGAGCTTTCTTCGCCCATTGCAGTATCATCTAGGAGTAGCCAAGCTGTACCAAGCATGGGAACGCCTCAGAATCTACAGCCGTGATGTGCTCGGGGTCGCGATAACCGATAACGATGATATCACCTATGGCCGGTCCGATGTCATTATCTCTATCATGGATGATGGCCTACCATCGGAGCCCGCTCCGGGGGGCGGCATCAGGGCCATACATCCGAATTTTCAGGGAAATGTAAAAGGAGCACCGATTCCGGGGGCAGGTATGGAGAAGGTGTACCGGTTTTTCAATTTCCGGCATCGTGATCCTGCCCCTGTGGCTCCCCCCGCCACCGCGCCTCTGATCCAGATGGTTCCCAATAACCATGTCCCCGAAGGGAGTCATGGTATTCATTGTTCGGGTGTAGCTACCGCGCTGACCAATCTGAACGAACCTGCTGTGCCTCCCGGGGCTGTCGTAATGGGAGTGGTTGGTGCGATTCCCAATGCCCGTATCATTGCTGCGATCGATTCAATTGCTAATAATCCCATGACCAACTATCACCATTTTCGGGCTTGGGAATGGCTGACAGGGCTCGACCCAGGATGGGTACGTTCAGCAGCAGGAGGTCTCTATCACCCCTTACAGTTTTTCCCGGATGTATTCGGAACTGGTACCAATCCAGGTCCAGGAGCCGGTCTCAACAGCTTCAGCGGTACATTCGGGGGCCCTGCGGCACTGGTGGCTGACAGACAGAGCATGGCCGCAGTGCTGAATAGTATCGCCTGGTGGGGGCGGAACCGCAGAGGAGGATTTTTCTTCCAGGCAGCCGCCAATAATGATCAGGATATAATAAATGATCATATGGTTGCCGATCACCGCCGGATGATCGTAGTTGGTGCAAGTGCCCTGGATCATAACAATATGGAGATTCGTGCTCCCTACTCGGATTTCCATACGGCCGCTCCTCCTATAGTTCCACTACCGCCCGACTACTTTCCCAAGCCGGAGATTATGGGGGGAGGAGCAGGCTATAATATAGGTCTCGAATTTTCCGCCCCGTCTCATACACATTATCAGGCTGTTGCTGGTGGTGGTATAACAACATTTCACGATCCACCTCGTAATCGGGGAGTCTTTTCGACAGGGCTTACCGGTCCTGGCAATGATAGCGATGTGCCGGGAAGTGCCGCTCCGGGGGGGCTGCCGCAGATCATGACGCTTCAGGCCCCTGTAGCTGCCCCGGCTGCTGTGGGAGGGCCATTTGACACCATAACGGTGGATATGCCTGTTGGGGCTCCTATTGCGGCTATTGGGGACTTCCTTCTCATTGGTGATCCGGCAGGGGGGAATATCACCGAAGCGGCCCAAGTTCAAAATGTGGCCCCCAATCCTGCTGCGGTTCCTCCCAATGCCGTGATCACCTTGACAGAATCAATGCGTAATGCGCATCCGCTTCCCTGTAATGTGCATTTCGGTCCAGCCCAATACACTGACGCGTTCGGTGGTACATCGTCGGCCGCGCCGTTGGTTGCAGGCATTGCAGGGCTTGTGATCTCTGCACGTCCCACGCTGACAAACGTGGAGGTGCGGGAGATCATGCGGCAGACCGCAGCCCCAATTGATCTGAAACAAGGGTACCGGGGCGTCTGGCGCGGGACGGAGCCTGCCAATGTAAATCCGCCTAATACTCCTGCAAATCCTCTGCTTGACCTTGTCAACCCCAATGGTTTGTTCGTGCTACGTGCCCCTAACTCTACCTTGGCTGCACCAACCGCAGCGGGTGCAACAACAATTACGGTCCCTGCTGCCGACCTTGCTTTATTCCGAGTGCGGCAGGCAATTCTTATTGGCGCGGAGACCCGCAATAATATGGCAGCAGGCCCAAGCGTTCCCCCTGGTACCCCTGTAGATATCAATGTTGACAGTATCGACGGCTTTGTCATAGGGCATTCAGTTCGTGTAGGCGCTAGCTATAGCACATTTCTCTCTGGAGTATTTGTTGCGTCAACAGATGTCCATGTGGGGAACACACGCGGTTTCCGTGCCAATGACCAGGTGATGATCGGAGGCGTGCCCTATAATGTCCTGGCAATCGTTAACAGCCAGCTAATGACGCTTAACGCAGCTCCGCCAGCACCGGTGGCCTATCCCATTAATCCTCCGATTGAGGTCACACTTCGCAGATCGGAACTCTGTACGATCACCAATATCTTCCCGGCTGCTCCCGGAGTGTCAGCACGGATACAGGTGAACGCATTGCTCCATGCCCATCCGGTTGGTGATATCATTGAAGTTGAAGGAAGCGAGACCACGGTGGTGAAGGGCTTTGGCCCTGGTCCCCAGGATCTGATCGTTGAGCCGCTGGTGTTCAACCACCCGATTGCTGCAGGGGCGATTTCGGTACGCGGCGGTCTGATGCCGTTTTACAGTCCGGCTCTCGGATTCGGGCGGGTTGATGCTGATGCTGCCGTACAGGCGGCGCTTGGCTACGATCACGAAGCCCGTGATCTGATGATTCGCAATCATCTGAACGATAACGGCCACGATGTATTTGTCGTGGCGCCGGCCACTCCGGTGAACAGCCCGGATCTCTGGATCCGTAATACTGCGCCTGCCGCAGATCCCAATCCCAACCCTGCCGGATATCCGGCCCCTGCCAGCTCTGCCCTTGCAGGACCGCATCAGAACCCCAGCTTTGGTGCTGATCGTTGGATTTATGCGCGTGTACATAATCGTGGCAATGCACTGGAGAGCCTGGATGCCGCGGTACGTTTCTACATATGCCTGAAGAACCAGGGAGCACCAGCGCCGACTATCGACGACTTCAGCCAGACTGTGCTAACGATTGTGGATGGGGCTGGTCAGCCTATCGCATCCGACAACTGGAGGCTCACTATTAACAGCACGGATGAAGGAACGGAATATCTCGGCGAGAGCTATGTGTATGCAAGCGTCGGACTGCTGCGCGGTATCGCCCCCGGTGCCACCTATATCGCAAACTTCCAGTGGCCGGTAGCTATCACTCCTCCACCGACAGCGGCGGCTGTACCGGCGATTCCTTTAGCTGATCGCATGCGCGTCTATCTTCTCGCCGAGATCACCCCACACGATGGCATCGTCCATGATCCCGTACGCGGCGCGCTGAACGACAGCCTGATAATCGGCGAGAACAACAACTTCACCTACAAGGAGATCTCCTTTGCCGAGATTGAGGTACTCGATGTCGCAGGAGCCCAATTGCCGCGGGTCTTCAATGTGCCACATGCAGGAGTTGCGGCACCCTATCGCTTTGATGTACACATCAACGATCAGTTCGGGTACTTTGTCACAGAGAACATTCGTATCGAGGTAACGATTCGCCCAGCGGGTGGAGGAGCACCGATAACCCAGTCCTACCGGCATGATGCCGTCGCTGGCTGGGTGTTCGATCCTCCATTCCCTGCTCCGCCACCCGCTCCCTGGCTGGTGTTGAATCCACCACAGCTCAACTCGACTATTGCTGCCGTGCCCCCGCCTGCTCCTGTGGCGGCAGCTGGCGTGCAGGCCGAGGTGTTCTTTACCGGCAGCCTCACCATAGGCAATGCGGCCGATCAGATCAGCATCAGGGTACTCATCGACAGCGAATCGGGGGCGCAATTGACCGACAACAGCATCGCCGCTGCCATCCGTCCCACGCCGGTGGAGTATTCCGACGATGAGATCCGTGGTATTCCGGGGCTGGGGCTGTTCGCATTCGCCGATATGGCCGCCCTTCCGGTGCAGAACTCCGCACGTACGTTCGGGCCGACGTCGGAAACCACGTTCCGTCTGACCAGCGGCTTCGAGCCCGTCAGCGATGTTCCGGTGTATGCGCCGGTGAGCGGTATGCTTCTGGTGCAGCGTGTATCAGACGGAGCCGGAGGATATCTCGGCGGAGTTGTCAACGTCGTCATCAAGCCGTCGGAGCGGACCTTCAGCGAGGTCCCATCGCTGGAATATGTGGTGCTTAGGGGGGTGCGGTTCGATAGCTTCTTCGCAATCAACACTACCACCAGTGAGATCGAGGTCCGCGGGTCCGAAGGGGCTTCGGAGCTAGTCTCGATGATCTACCAGCACCAGAATGCGCGGCTTCAGGCATTCCGTGCCAATGCCACTCTGGTTGCCGAGCATCCAGAACTGGAGCCGGACGACACGATCAACGTGGAGATGTTCGGATGGCTTCCGAATGTCGATCCCGAAACGCGTCTGGATGAATATTTCAACGGCAGGCACCGGACGATTCAGCTCGCGTATGTCCCGGCGGGTATGCACATCGGGCATTTTGCTGCCGCTGCCGATGTGGGAGTGGAATTTATTGCGGAGGGAGGGGTGTTCATACCAAGGCTTGAGGATATGCGGGAGCCGGAACACGTCATCGACTTCACCCAGGCGCCTTATGATACGCTTACGGGGCTGGCCGCAAAGCATGCCCGCGAGCAGGTGCTGAGCTTCATCGACCCGGCCGCCTATTACGGTTCGCACACAGCCTACGGGGTGCGCAAGCGGAATGGAACAGGTTCGGAGCCGCTGCAAGGGATCGCTGTCTATGATGACATCGTTGCCCGGTTTGCAACGCGGAACACCCTGTACCTGGATGTCCGCAACGAAAACAATTACTCCCTTACGTACTATGGCAACTACAACCCTGAAGGGGTGCAGTTGCGGGTGGGGGCCTCGTCTGTCGCCCTGTCCGAAACCCAGTACGGCACGCTCGGCTGGCCGCTACGCATCATGGAGCGTTCAAGCGCACAGATCGCCGAGGGGGATGCCGGGCGGATCTACGTCGCGCTGCCGACGATGGAAAACAAGCGGCCGCTGGTGCATGCCTCCGCCGGAGCGTTGCTGTCGGTGCAATCGTCCAGAACCGCCATGGAGGAGGAGATATACATCGAGGGGGTGGACTGGAGCCGCGAATTGGCTTTGCGGGTTCATCAGATTGATGATGGAATCGGCGATATGCTCGACGTTGCGTCTCTGATCCGGCTGCACTATGGCCGCCGTGTCGATACCGGGCATGTCTGGGAGCCGAACAGCACCGCACCGAAATACGAATATTATACCGACAATCTCTTCGGGCCGATCGGCACGGAAGATCATTGGGAGGTGCCGGCCGATACCACCCGGTGGGTGAACCTTCGCGACCGTCTCTTCGTGGATGGTACGGTGAGTGCCCCGGTTCTCGACTTCGAGTCTGTTGTGGAGCGAGGCGTCGCATTCCAGGAGGGGCAGGTTGTGTTGTTCAATGCCGCCCTGGATATCAGGACCGATGATAGCCGCTCATTCTCGGCATTGTCGGCGTTTGGCAGTGCAAGCGGAGGGTTCTCCGTGCAGCCGAACTTCGCGGAGGCCGCGGCAATGCTCAGCCGGATGCGGGTGCTGAGCCAGGAGGTAAAGGATACACCATCAGGAGGGGGGGAGGTGACCGTTGCTCTGATACGCCTCGTGCCTGAGCAGAAACCGCTCAGTGCGAACGCATTTATGATGCTCGGTGTCAGCCAGCCCCAGTACGAGCTGCTCAAGGATGCTGCTGGAACGCTGAGTCCCTATCATCACCGGAACCTCGTTCTGGAAAAGGACAACGGGCCTGGTGCGGGAGGCGCCTTCACCGATGCCGACATCCTCTACCACAGATACACAGTCAAGGTCAGAGGGCTGAATGCATCCGGCATCAGTACCGATGCAGCACCATCACAGGCGATCAAGGTATACTCCATGGATGGGCTCACATTCGTTTCCGCCGCGTTCGAGATGCCGGAGTTGGTGCCGCCGATCTATATACCGGACCATGAGGAAGCGCGCTCGCTCGGGACACCGGGACCATGGGAAAGGATCAAGGCCGATCCGACGATCAGAACGGACTTCGAGCAGTTCGATGCCGCAGTAAAAGCGCTTACCGAGCCGCGCCCTTCCGCCAAGAGCGATCTGCAGAATCTGATACGAACCTACGGCAAGCGGATTCTGGATCATGCAAGAGCCACTTCCAAGACCATCCGTGATGACCGCCCGCTATACTGGGCGCGCCTTCGCATGGCGGTAGCTCTCAAGGAGCACTGGTATTGCCTGGCTAACAAGGTCGATTGCGATGCGCTTGCGGCCGAACTGGAGGATATCTCACGAGGGCGTGGGCTTCCCGAGCACTCGGGGGTCGATTTCTCTTCCGCCGGTACAAAGAAGAAGATTCTCATTTCGGGCTTCGACCCGTTCGAATTGGATGACCCCCTGGCGTCGAATCCTTCCGGGGCAGTTGCGCTTGCCTTGCACGGTGAGACCCTCACCAGCCCCGATGGGGTGCAGGGGTACGTGCAGTCCGTCCTGTTCCCGGTACGTTACAGGGATTTCGATGCCGGCGTCATCGAGAAGTTCTTCACGAAGTACCTGTATGATGATGAGGTGGATATGATCGTGACGCTCAGCAAGAACGGGGCATCGTCCTACTATGATATCGAACGATTTGCATCGCGCTATCGTAATCCGAATCTGCTCGATAATGACGATCAGCACGGAGCTTCGCCGATCGGCGTCGGGACAGGGTGGAATGAGTTCTACGAGACGAATCTTCCTGTGAAGAAGATGATGAGTGCTGTGGATCTGGTGCTTCCGCCGGTGCAGACCGTTTTCTACGATCAGTCGTTCCAGTCGAGCGGCGGAGCCGGAGGGGTGCAGGAGAAAAAACACCCGTCGGAGCCTACCGGACCGAATCTCAAGGAGAATGCGCCCGGGGTTCTGCTCAGTCTTATAGAGGGGCGGGCCATGAGGGGATCGGGAGGAACCTATCTCTCCAACGAGATATTCTACCGGGTCGCGCGGCTTCGGGATCAGCCCCCTGCCGGAGCCTCAGGGCCATCCGGTGTTCGTACGGGGCATCTGCACATCCCCGGCGTAGCCGAGGCAGGCACAATCATCGATGATATCGTGACGGCAACGATGGATCTGCTCGCACGCGGGCTGGATGGCCTCGTCCCATAAGGCGGCAACGGCCCATCTGGCCGCCTGAATGCCCATTCATCATGATCGGATGAAATGGCAAGGGGCGGTCCGGTGAATGGTTGGGCGGGCGCTGTGCCTGCGCCTCGATACTGATTTGTTACCGCCACCATATCATGACACTGGATGGTGTGGTTCCGGATGTGCAAAATCACCACTACAGAAATACCATCATGCAACCACAAGAATATTATCCCCCCATATCGTCGTTGATCGATGTCGGGAAGCTCCCGTCGCAGCTTGGATTTATCAAAGATTCACTGGAATCGCTGTTCCATACGACATTCTTTCGTGATCTCCAGTATACGCGCTCTGCCGGAGGCGGGCGTGCCTTCTACAGCATGAGCCTCCTGCGTTATGGCCACTTCTCGATCTTCATCCCGGGGACGGAGATAGAAATACGGTTCAATTCTGCCGGTAATGCGCTCCACACGGAGATCCCTATCACGGTGCAGTACGATTGGAGGATTCTCGATCTGATCGGCGGATTCAGCCTGGATACGTTCTCCTCCGATCTCTCCGCTCTTTATAACGTGTTCATTCGCGAGATGGGGCCGGACCCCATCCTGATTCTACGGCAGGCTCTCGATAATGCTCTGGAGCCCACCGGGAGCACCATCAGTTCCTTTGTGCTGGAAGCCAGCGATACGCTGGGGATTCCTTTGTCGGTTCCTGCAACCGGAGACTTGGAGTCCCAGCTTCGGCAGATCATCGGCAGTATCGAGGAGGAGCTTCATATCCCGGCTTTGGAGGCGATCTATCTTATCTACCTTGCATCATCGGAAACGCCTGAAGATGCATTGCGCCGGTTCGAGCAGTTGTTCTCCATGCTTCTCGGAGGCCGTTCGGTGAGCGAGTATCTGGAGGATCTTCTCATCCCGAGAGTGGAGGCATCCCTGCGCGTGGCGCCGAGCGTTGTCTTTCCCCGCTCCATCCTTCTGCCGGTCGATAGCGGGGATAAGCCGACCGAAGGGAACGTGACGATGTCATTCGGCGAGGCCGATTTCTACTTCAGCACCGTCGGCGGCATCGGCTTCGATACCAGCACCGCATTGAGCCTGACTCGTGCCATGATCGGCAACACAGGCCTGATCGTCGAGTTCAAGGATCTCAAGCTCGATCTCAGCACTACCGCCAGCATTCCCGAAGCCGCTGCCGACGGGCGCGGGCCAGATTTCATGGGGGCCTACATAGGCAAGGCGAAGATCGGCTTGCCGGATTTCTGGAAGGCGGAGCATGAAGACCCCGACAATGATGAGACATGGGCGGAGATCCTTGCCGACAACGTGCTGATAGGAACCGGCGGCCTCTCGGGCACCCTCGGCCTGAAGACCACCGATGAGGAGCCGGTGCTGAAGACGACGTTCGGAGCGGTTGCCAGTTCGCCGAGCGATCCCGGTTCCACCGGCTTCACCATTGAGCTGACACGGTTCGATATCAGGTTCCACCAGGGGGCCATCGTAAGCTCCGATATCAGGGGGAAACTTCAGATACCCGGATTCTACAAGGAGGGGAGCACCACCGAGCGGCAGGTGATCGACGTGCAGATCACGATCGACGAGCGGGGATTCAAGATCGGCGGAACCTTCGAGGGGCTTACCATCGAGATACCGCAGATCCTGAAGTTCACCCTCAGAAGCCTCTACGTGGGGAGGCAGGATAGCGGGTTCTTTCTTGAGACCTCCGGCTCGCTCGATATCATCGCCGAAATTCCGGTGGTTGGCGAGCGGTTTATCACAAAGCCGGTGGAAGTTCAGAAGCTGATCATCTGGTCCAACGGCCAGTTCGATCTGGAGGGGGGAAGCCTCGTCCTTCCAGATATCTCCCCGCTGAAGGTGGGGCCTGTGGAGCTGTCGGTGACGGCGCTTCACTTCGGGCGCGAGAGCCAGGCGTACAATGGGGTGCAGCGGCAGTACAAGTATATCGGCTTTGACGGCGGCATCAAGACCGGCATGGGAGGAGTGGATGCCCGTGGCGAGGGGGTCAAGTTCTATTTCACGGTGGACGGCCTGGATCTCCACACCTTCCTTCATATCGAGACCATTCGGATTGATCTTCGGATTCCCGGAGAGGCACCGCCGGAGAGTGCGGCCCTGCTGCTGAAGGGATATGTCTCGATGAAGAATCCCACATCGAATGCCCCAGGACACCCCACCCAGACCGAGTATGCCGGCGGGGTCACGTTCCGTCTGCCGCAGTTGGAGCTGGGGGGAGGGGCGGAGCTGCGGATGATCCCGGCCACCGGCGCATTTCTGATGGATGCTCATCTGGAACTCTCCACGCCGATCCTACTCGGCAGCACAGGGCTTGGCATCTACGGATTTCGGGGGACAATCGGCAACAACTATGTGCTGGACAAACCTGTCGGCCAGGAATGGTGGGAGTTCTACAAGTCCCCCGTACAGGGGATCAATCTGGACAAGTTCTCTCCCGGCAAAGGCTTCAGTGCCGGTGCCGGTGCATCGATCGCGACCGCGTTCGATTCCGGCGCCACCTTCTCCAGCAAGCTGTTCTTCATGCTCTCGCTGCCAAAGGTGTTCATGATGGAGGGGCAGGCGGCGCTCCTCAGCAAAAGGGTGGGTCTGGACACCACCGACGATCCTCCGTTCTACGCAGTCCTCACGATCGACCCGGAGGGGGTGCAGGCGATCTTCGGCGCTAACCTCGATATCCCCGAGGACTCCGGCTATATCCTCACGCTCGATGCCATGCTCGAAATGGCATTCTTCTTCGGGCGCTCCTCCGCATGGCATATCTATATCGGCCGAGACCAGCCAGACTCCAAGAGGATACAGGCCACCATCCTGAAGATCTTGCACGGATGGGCGTACTTCATGATCTCATCGAAGGGAATCAAGGCGGGCGCCGGCGTCGACTGGAAGTTTGAACAGGATTGCGGCATCGCCAAGGTGGGGCTGGGGGCAAGCTTGGAAGTGGGAGGTGAGGTGAGCTTTAAGCCGGTGCAACTTGGGGGATGGATCATCCTGCAAGGGTACGCGGAGCTGAAGGTGTTTGGCATCGGGTTCCGTCTTACCGTGAAGGCGGATCTTCGGGGCGAGGCCCCCAATCCGTTCATCATCGCCGGCTCATTCAAGCTGAGCCTCTCCACCCCATGGCCTCTCCCCAATGTGGATATCCGTGTCAGCCTGAGTTGGCATTTCGTCGATCCGGGACCGGCCAGGGAGATCAAGCTGCTGGCGCCGCCGAGCGTGATAGCAAATGATCCGCTCCGCTGCCCGGAACTCCAGCAGTCGGTCAAGGCGGTCAACATGCTCACCGGCGATCCGTTCCCGCTGAACTTCGTGAACGATGATTATTCCCCGGCCAATACTGCGCTCCGCGAGCATCCCGCTCCGGCGGTCCCGCGCCCCGTTATTCCATCCCCCTCGGCTACGGGTGCCTGGTTCGGGGAGTTCAGCCGGTTCACGGTGCCGATGGATTCATTCATCGACATCGAGTTCACCAAGGGGATGCGTCCCGGCGCGGCCGATCCCTCGATGGAGAAGATCGCCCCCTTGCAGGATGCATCGGTCAACTCCGAAGTGATCCCGCCGCAGAAGGGAGAATCCCCCCAGGTGAAATACACCTACAAGGTGGAGAGCCTCAGGATCTACTACTGGTCCGACCTTCGGAGCGAGTGGCGCCCGTATGATGTCCTCTCGGCCAGCACGCCGATCCTCGACATGGTGGCACAGTCGCATTCCCAGTATGCGACCAACCATGAGTATGCGCTGGAGTGGGCCAGGACCACGCAGATCGGCACCAAGATGAAGTATGGCTTCTGGCAGTTGAGCGAGGCGCAGCGCTACACCAAGCTGCGGCTTCTGGCACGCACCTCCTACTCGCAGAACCCGGAGGTGAACCATACAGAGCTTGGATTTCCGCCGATGGTCCTGGTATGTCCTCCCGACAAGATCGAGATGACCTGTCTGAACTGGACCGATATCCCGGACGGGACACCGTATGCGGCCAACACGACGCTGTTCGACCGGAAGCTCCGATTCCGAATCACCAGCCAGGATGCCAAGGTTGTTCCCTATGGCAATCCGTTCAACCTTCCTCACTCGCTCCGGCTGCTGAAGGACAACAAGATCGAGCTTTATTTCCCCGAGCCGGTCACCCAGGTACGGTTGAAGCTCTCCACGCTCAGCAGCAAGGTGGTAATCTCCTATTACCTGGGGTATCCCTACACTCCCGCTCCGGTCGCCACCAGCCCAACCGGCGGAAAGATTGATCGCTGGGATGTCTCCCAGGTGGTCCCCTCCGGCGGCTCACTGCCGGACGACATGTGGGACAAGCTCCGTGCGATGCCAAGCTTTGTGCGTGCGCTCTGTAGCGGCACATCGGTGGATATGAATCTTGCTCCGATCAAGGCGATCGACGCCATCATGACCAACAAGTTCAAGAAGACCAACCTTTATCTGCGCCAGCTCTGGGGGCTGAATGCCCCGAACCTGACGGCCGGGTTCTGCGATAGGCTTCGCGAGATGCTGGAGGTCATCGGCGTGGGACTCACCGGCAGGAACGCCATTCCCGTCGCGGTTCGCAAGAACGTAGAGTATTTCTATCTCGATGTGAAGCGGTATGCCGAGCAGTATGTGCAGCAGCGTCTGGAAGCGGGGCTGCCGATACCGGAGCCTC
Organism: uncultured Alphaproteobacteria bacterium; assembly: GCA_964455525.1. Taxonomy (GTDB): domain Bacteria; phylum Bacteroidota; class Ignavibacteria; order OLB7; family OLB7; genus JAFDZV01. The sequence goes on along the minus strand of CAYVWR010000009.1, from coordinate 178,279 downwards.
CTGCGGCGGCGAACGAGTTCTACGAGAAGTGGCTCGACCTGCTGGCCTGTCTGGGAAAAACCTACGACAAGAGAGGGGCGTTGACAGTCCCCGTGCAGGGGATGCTGAGCGGTCTCATCGACCCGGAGATCGGGCGCCTCTACAAGAAGGTGAAGATGGAGGCTGCCGACCGCTCCATGAAGCTGAACCAGAACGACCCTCTCTCCGACCCGCTCCTTCGTTTGAGGATGATCGCGGAGTTCTTCAGCATCGTAAGCCTTACGCTCAGCACCGCCACTATCCCCTCCACGCTGATAGACGAGATGGACCCGTATTACGAGAAGCTGAGCGGACTGGTGGGGATGCTTCGGGTCTTGCTCGATGCGCAGGGATTCAGCGGCTGCGCCAATACCGGCGGCAGCGTCATTCCGAGCGGCGAGGGGAGCCGTATCTCGATAGATGATGCCGATGGCGGGTGCAGCCGGATCAGGGACCTTCAGAGCATCACCCGTCTGATGTGCGCCGCTACTGCCGGCCCCCTGGCCGATCCGTCGGTCACGGCCATCACCTTGCTGCTGGCCGGTTTCAATAATACGGTCGGTGAGCTGGAAAGCTACTTCGGGTGGAGCGCTTCATCCGGTACGGGGGTCTTCTGCTCCGATCTGAAACGGGCGCTACGGGTGCTGGTGGTGGCGTTCTCCGTCTTCAACGAGCTGCCGAGCGATCTCCGGTTCCGCGTCCGGGATTTCTACGGCAAGCTGCAAAAGCTCGTCGCCGACTACCGCGAGGCCACGCAGGATGCGGAGCTGCCGGAGCCGACCGAGGCGATCGACTTGTTCGTGAGCGACTGGACCAACGTGCTGGCCTGTCTCTGCCGGCTCTGCGGAGAGGTGGAGAACTTCGCCGACGCAGGGGAGCGGACCTACTTCAACGATTCGCTTACCACTATGATCGACGGCCTGTATGATGCCGTCGCACCGCTCGTCTCCACGGCCGGAACGCCGTTGCAGGGGGCAACGATCCCCGCCGACGACTGCGATCTTGTGCAGACGGCGATCGGGTTCCTCGCCTCGCTGAGCATGAACTGCGACGACGCTACTCCCGCGATGCTGGCATGGCTGGACACGAAGCTCACGGCACTCCAGGGGGCCTACGACAACGTCGGCTCCAACCCCGTGGGATTCAAGCAGGGGGCCGTGGCGCCGTATCACGGAGTCCTCTGCGGCACGACGCCGATGCATTCCACATGCCCGGATTGGCTCGATGCCCTTCAGGTGCTCGATATCCTGATCGCACGGCGGGCGTATCTGCCGCAGAGCATCATCACACGGATCGAAACCGATTTCGACCAGCTCCTGCTCGATATCTCCAACGCGGTCTTCTCCGTCTACCAGGATCTCCTGTTCTGGCCCGCGTTCGATACCACGATCGAGAACACTGAGTTCGAGGTGCGCTACATCCTCGGCCATGTCTACGAGGATTGCCTCCGTGGAAATGCGGTGGCCCCATCGATCTATACATGGCTTCAGAACAACGAGCTGAATACGCTCCAGACGAGGTTCACCGAACTTCAGCAGGCGCTGGACGGGCTGCCGGAGAACGAGCGTATCGCTCCTCTGGTGCTGTCGGTATCTCCCTGTGCCTGGCAGAAGGATCTGCTGAACGCCTGGCGCAAGCTCTGCAACACCCCGCCCACAGCCGAACAGCTCGCGGCACCTCCGTTCTCGGAGATCGTCACGCTGATGCATGATGCGCAGGAGATGTTCGACGAGCTGAGTGCAACGCTCAACCTGGACCCGGTTCCGGCCGGCTGGACCAACACGGAGTTCTGCGCGACGCTGGAGCGGGTGGTGGGGATTCTGGTGATAGGCTACGGCGCCACGATGCGTCTGCCACTCTCTCTTGAGTCCCGTATGGGGGAGTTCTGCAATGCTCTGAAGACGAAGGCCAATGCCTACATCGGCGGCAGCACGGCCCCTCTGGCAGGATGCCAGACCACCTGCGACAGCATGCTGGCGATACTCTACTGCCTCTGCAATGTATGCAGGTACAAGGAGTACCTCCCCTCGGGGGTGTTCACCGGCAACAGCTCGCTTCATGGCGCGCTCGGCACTCACCTGACGGACCTGGCGAAGAAGTCGCTCCTATGGTCGGACGAACTTAGGCTGGAGAGCGGTGCGAACCGGCGTCCGGCCAACAGGTGCAGGACGATACGGATGATCGCCAACTATTTCGGGATCAATGTGCTGAGCTATACCGATGCCGCCGCCGTCAAGACCCTCTTCGACCAGCATGCCGCGCTGCTCGGGGCACTGGAGACCGGGCTGCCGAATGCTCTGGCGAAATACTGTCCGGTGCCGGTGGACTCCGCCTACGACCCCCTTCGGAAGCGGGAACGGATCGAGGCCGCCGATCTGGGAACGCCGGTGGAATATGACCATGCCGACCAGCCGATCGACCGTATCGTGATAGCTCCGGCGGCGGGTTGCAGCGGTGGCTGCGAGACCTACATTCATGAGATCTGCTGGATAAGCCAGTTCGATCATGAGTACAACAACGATCTCCCCGATCCGCTGGTGGTGGCGCAGACGAGCGAGGATACCATCAAGGCGCTGAACCTCGTCACCCAGCCGATCTGGCGTCCGAACACCAAGTACGCGGTTCAGATAGAGACCACCGAACAGATCAACGGCGATGAGCAGCGCCCGTTCCGTTCATTCTATACGTTTGGGTTCCAGACTGCAGGTCCGGTGGGACATTTCCATGCCACCGGACCGGAGACCTCCCCGGTCTATAACTGCGGGTATAGCGCGCTCCTCTCCGCCGATGCCGAGGCGGGATACCAGTACGCGAAGCTGAAGCAGTATATCGACTACGAGCGAAGCTACCCGGACGCCAACGGCAACATCATCGGCGCCAAGCCGCTCTACTTCAAGCAGAGCCAGTTGCAGATCTTCTACAGGAAGGAGTATATGAACTCCATGTACGGTCTCTGGAATGCATACGAGGATTTGCCGGAGGTGCGTGCCGGGGTGCAGATCGTGATCCGCGATACCGCCCGCGAGGCCGATCCCGCCTGGGATATCAAGATTGATCCGATCTGGAGGAAGGACGAAAAGCCCCCCCAGCCGAGAGACTACGAGATCTTCAGGTATATGGTGAAGAACAGCGGGGACTGTCTCCAGTTCGATCCGGTTCCAGAATTAGCCAAGAGGCCACCCGCACGCAAGACCGTGATCCCGCTCGGGGTGGATCTTCAGCCCCGCAAGCTCTATACGGCCATCTTCAATGCCCTTCTGGCCGAAGGAGCACAGGAGCACGCCTACGGCAGAGAGGTGCACAAGTATGTCTTCCAGACATCCCGCTATCCCGATTTTGAAACGCATATCGGGAGCTACAACCTTGGAGAAGGGGAGGAGGCGAAGAAGGCGATCCATACGATAACAGTCGATGCCGCCGATGCCGATATGGCCAAGGGGATCATCGACGGTGTGGCCCCCGGGGGAACCGGGCAGGCGGATCGCTACAAGGCGCTGAATGTGCAGTACGCCGACCTGCTGGACCGTATCGTGGATGGTGCGTTATGGCTGGGGACTCTGGAAGCCCCGGCCACCACCGAATTCATCATCGTCACCACCGGAAGCGGGGCACAGGCCAGGATTCTGGGAGTGCTCCTCAGAAGCCCCGAGCCGTTCAACGATCCGAAGCTGCCGGTTGATCAACTGAAGCTTGGATTGCAGGCAACAGGTTTTGGAAGCGGAGCTTTGATCTACTTCTCGAAGGATGCAGCCAGGGTGTTCGTGACCAATTCGGCGCTTGATCTCCTCTCCGGGCAGGGCACCCAGCAGCTCGGGTTCCAGTTCCAGTACAGGCTCTTCGATGGCGCGGACTATACTGCCGTGAAGGTCTGGAGGAATAACGGAACCGAACAGGAGCCGGTCTGGGAGGAGACCCCGGCCGCTCCGGTAACGGTGACATTCACCGTGCCGTACTCGTAAAGCGTGGTAGCGCAGGGGGGAGGGGTTCCGGCTACTCCCCCGACTGCGGCCGTTGCGCCCCGGCCTCCGCTTTTGCGTGCATCGAACGAACACTATCACACGCACACAACAGATATATATCATGCCTTTAACAACGCCAGTAGCGCTGCTCGTACTGACAGATGTCCAATACACTGGGAATTTCGTCGGGAGCAGTTTCAATATCAATATCTTCTCCTCCGGTGAGACTATCAGTATGGATCTCACCGTCAATCTCGGCAAGAACGCAGCCCCCAATTGGAATATCATCGGAGTCCCGGAGTCGCTCACGGGGGTAACCACGGTGCCGGTGAGCATGGGGATTCAGGGGAATGATCCCAGCATCCCCGCACAGGGGCAGGCATCGGACAGCTTCACCCTCCTCTCCAACTTTCCGACACAGCAGTTCATCGTCAACCTCATCGTCAACTCCATCAACGGACCGGCGACCTTTACGCTGACGTTCACTTCCACCTGGAGGGAATATCCGGTCAGCTATCCCATGAGCTGGCTCTGCAACAACCGCTACAACTTTCAGGCGTTCCATCGCTGGCTCTGCCTGGGGAGCACCCAGATCCCCAACTTCTACCAGAACACGTCCGTTCAGCAGTTGCAGGCGATCATGACGGATGCCGCCCCCGTGATGCATGATCTCAGCAACAGGCTCTCGCTGGGATATGTGCCCCAGAGCTCCTCATTCTTCGATCTGCTGAAATTCAACGTCGATGTGATGCTCGCCTCGGCGCCGACCGTCAGCACCCTCAATTACCGCTGGGGATATACCATCGCCGACTTCGGGGCGGCGGTGGAGCAGGTGATGGGGAACTATATCGGCAACGTGGTACCGCTGCTCGATCCCCTGCGCTGGACGCTCTGCAACAAGTGGCGTGATCTGCTCGACTGCTTGTGTGCCTACTGCGCGCAGACAGATGTTCCGAACCCCCCGCCGCATATCAACCACTTCTTCAACAGTCAGGTGGCTCCGGTGACCAGCATGGTCTACAGCCATGCGGTCACCTGGGCGCAGACCGAGGGGCTTAACTATTATATGGACCCCTATCTCGCCGACCAGTGCGCCCAGCTCCGCAATCTGGTTGGGTTCTGGGCGTGGTGGTGCCGGACCTGTACCTCCGTAACCGTTTCCTGGCAGCAGCAAGCCGAGGATGATTTCAGCCAGCTCTTTTCGTTGCGTGCACAGTTCAAGGCGCTGCTCGAAATGGAGGCGATAACATTGTGCGATCCCTCGGAAAAGGATTTCTGCGACCGTTGGAGCGATCTGCTGGAGTGCCTGATGGAGCTGTGCGAGCGGCGTGCGGGATTCTCCTCCTACGTACGGCAGCAGATGGAGAACCTCTTCGGTGCGGATATCCGCGATCTCTATATGCTGCTGAAACATCCGCAGCCCCAGTATCCCGCAACCGATCTCGCCACCATGTGCGGGCTTATCAGATGGCTGTATGATTATTTCGTCGAAACCATCTGCCCGGACAGGACCATCCCAGGAGGGGAGGGGCGCCGGTCGCTGCTCGACTTCTATCTGGGGCAACTGGAGCATGCCCTTCTCACCTTCAAGTCGAATAGCGGAGACCTCTGTGCCCCCGATGTTCCTCTTAGCGACTGCGAGGAATGGACGGAGATCATTGACTGCCTGAAGAGCATCTGCGATCGTAAAAGCACCCTATCAACAGTGGTGCTGGACGATTTCTACGATCTGCTCCACTGGGCGGTGGATGACCTGTACTGGCTTATGCAGGGGATAGAGTACGGCCCGATATCATTGGACCTTTTGGAGATGTGCCGCCGGCTCAACGTGCTTCATAGTCTGATCCACAGCTTCTGCCCCAGCACGCCAGTCTCCCGCTCGTTCCGTGATTACATGGCGTATCGTCTGGTGGAGACCCGCAATGCCCTCAACAGCTTGAAGGGGCTCTATCCCGATATCTGCTCCGATGCCGATCCCTGCGACGAGTGGTTGGAGATACTCCATTGTCTGGCGCGGATCTGCGAGCGGCACGAGGAGCTGTCGGCCAGTTCCGCCACCGCGATCATCGTACAGAAAATCGTCAATGATTTCGGCCCCCATCTGGACAGCCTCTATACCAAGGTGTTCCAACATGTGCCCCAGCCGCAGCCGCCATATACGCCGGCGCCATATCCTCCGGTTCCCAATCCGCCGCCGACCCCCCCGCCACCCCCGGTAGAGGTGACCTGCTACGCGGTGCGGGAGCTGCTCGACTGGTTCGTGCTGCATTGCGCCTGCAACAACGATATCGCCCCGGCGCTTCAGCAGGAGCTTTCCACCATCTATCTGCCGGTGTTCCGCGATCTCTACGAAGACCTCCAGCGATGCTCCTGCAACTGCAAGACCACCAGGTTTGATGTGACCACCGGCGAGGTTCCCTGGATCGTCACCCAGACCGATACCGGCGTCGCCGTGCCGGTGACGGCGAACGTCGTGACCGGCACCTGCGGCATCGCCTCGCCGATCATCGGTTCGGAATGGATATCCCCGCTGCCGACCGCCTGCTGCTCCGCCACCGGCTGGACCACGTTTGAGCGCTGCTTCTGCCTCTGCGCGGATGCATCCGTTCGTCTGGCAATCGATTTCCGGGCGGACGACCACGCCGAGATCTATATCGACAATGTGCTGGTCAAGAAGGCGGATCAGATGAACATGGCCCAGCCGGAGCATCTGGACGCGACGTTCCAGCTCACGGCCGGGCGCCACTGCATACAGGTCAAGGTGCTGAACGATCCCGCCTTCAACATGGCGCTTGCGGTCAACGGGTACCTTGAGGATGCCGGCGGCAACCTGCTGAAGATCGAGTGCTGCACCGAGACGTTTACCCCGCTGCCGGGGGATGACCTGGTGGGGGAGATCTGTTGCAAGGCCGATATCGCCTGCGACAAGCTCGCCTATCTGCCCCGTGTTGTGCACCTGTTCTGTGCCACCCTTCCCGATCTGAACGATCCCATCATCGTGCAGGTCCTTAACGATCTGCCGCCATACGAGGCGAAACTGCCGGAGATCATCGAGGCGCTCGGGTTCGATCCGAACGAGATGGGACCCGCCGACAATACGTTCTGTGCGCGGCTGGAGTTCCTGGTTCTTGTGCTGATCCTGGCGTACTCCAATCCCTGGGCGCTCACGCTCCGCCAGTGGTATATCGTCGACTGCATCTACAAGTGGCTGCATGTAAGAGCCATGAGCTACGTGCTCACGATGAGCGATGCACCCAGGGCATGCCAGCCATGCTTCGATCTGTGCGACAGGTGGCTGGTGATGCTTAACTGCCTCTGCCGCCTCTGTACAAACGGGGAGAAGCTGGCCGAGCATGGGCTGGCGGATGATTTCGATGCGATCATCTGCGATGAGATCAACTCGCTGTATACCTATATCTCCGGCATCGCCTCCTCCTCCGGCGCGATCCTCTATCCGCTGGAGGAGCCGACCGGCTGCTGCGAACAGCTCCGAAGGATCGTCACCCTCTTCGCGCAGATCTGCATGGGATGCGGACGCCTGAGCGGTGTGGTGATCGTAGAGCTGGAGAACCGCTACAAGAGCATGCATTCGGAGTTCATCCGGCTTGCCGATACCCTGGACCCGGCCGGGCTTGATATCTGCGATGATTTCTGCGAGCGCTACGTACAGATGCTGGAGTGTCTGTTGCAGTTCTGCCTGCGGCATGGGGAGCTTCCCGCCAGCTTCAACACCCGTTTCGATGGCCTCTTTGAATCGCATATTATGGCGATTCATAAGCGCATCTTCAGCTCCACTCCAGCCCCCACACCGTTCCCCTCCGGTTCGTTCGGCAATACGTGCTGGACGTTGTTTGGGGTGCTCCGCTCATTTGGCTGGCTCTGTTCTCCGTATTACGAGTGGGACCTGGAGTTGCGGCTGGATCTGGAGGCCATCCTCCCGGCTCTGACGGCGGACTACAACACGTTCAACAACGAGCTGGCGGCGGCCGGATATCATATCTGCGGCAGGGAGATCGACTATTGCGAGCGGCTGGACCGGCTCCCGGATCTATATGCCATTATCTGCGGCTCTATCCCTCTTGCCACGCATCCGCCGATAGTGGTGCTGGAGATGCTTCTGGCGAAGATGGCCCCGGAAGTCCCGTCACTGCAACGCCAGCTCCGGCTGCCATCGGTCGCATATCCCTTCTCTGCGGTGTTCTGCGAGCGTCTCCGGTTTGTGCTCGGTCTGGTTGCCGCCGCCTATTCGCGGCCGTACCAGCTCGATCCCACCTATCTCCTCATGGCCGATCTCTTCTACGGCCTGCTCGTTTCCCAGTCGGCCGCTTATGCGGCGCTGATAGGCTCGGAGCTTCCCAGGGCCACCACCGTGGATCTCTACCGGGCACAGTGGACCGACCTGCTCGGGTGTCTCTGCCGGACATGCGATTTTGTGGAGGGGCTGAATGCTGCCGAGCGTGCGACCTATTCCGGGATCGTGGAGATGGTGGAGGATGATCTGGGAGAGCCTGCGCTGTTGATCGAGGAGATCTACGATACGGTGGTCGCCATCTCCGCCACGCACAATCTCCCGCTGAACGATGATCCCTGCGCCGACACGCTCTGCCGCAGGCTCCGAATCATCATAAGCTTCTTCAGCATCTACTGCCTCGACTGCGAGGGGCCCGCACCGGCCGATGCCGTGCTGCTCGATGCCCATCTGGAGCACCTGCGCGTCCTTGCCACCGAGCTGCGGATAGCGCTCTTCGAGGCGGGGAGGGGCATCTGTGCGGAGGAGGATATGGGGTCGGTTCTCATCCAGTCCCCATCGCTCTATCTACAAGCGGCCGGTTCATCCGCTGGCGGCGACGGAAGCGCCTCGGGGGTGCACCTGCGGTGGGCGCTGCTCGGCGATCTGGCGGATCATCTTCCGAAGGGGAACCTCGCCAAGCCGGGTTCCGCCAACTACGGCAGCAACAAGTTGAACAAGAGCGATGACTTCGTGAGGATCTATCGCGCGCCGTATAGGGCCGCGGTCGCTGATCGTTTCGTGGCGGAGATCGACTTCGCGGCGACTCTGCCGACCCGCATCTCCGGCTCGATCGCCAGCGGCGTGGAATGGGTGTACGAGAACATCCGGGTCGATACCCGGTTCTCCGATGCCCGCACGAGCGTGATCATCTCGTTCGAGCCGGAACTCTATCCTCTGGCGGTGCCGACATCTCCCAGCGAGGGACATGTGAAGGATGTGCTTCAGAATTATACCGGCATCTACAAGGTGATGGCGATACCGAAGACGATGTTCGCGTTCGAGCTGCTCCCGGAGGTGACCGCGGGGACGCCGTCGGCGAAGTTCGAGGCGATTTCGAGCATCGACGATCCGAACGCCGACATTCCGCTCTTCGTCTCCTGCCGTGAGACCATCAGCGGTGTGGGGTCGTTCTACCGAATCACCAGCGAATCGATCGATCATGTCCTTTTCAAGTGCGTCAACTGCGTTCCGAGAACCATCCGCCTGGAGACCTATGATGACTTCTATCTGGGAACGAAGCGCCGTTACCTCTGGAGTCGTATCGGCGAATATGCTCTCTCGCTCGATACTCCGGGGGTGTACAAGCGGCTCGAGGACCCAGTGAACTATCCCATCGACGGCCTGTGGCCCAAGTATGAGACGTTGGGGGGGCATGCAAGGGTGAGCGTGGAGAACTACAAGGACAGGTGGGACCCGCATCTGGCAACGTACGACAGGGACGACAGCCAGTCGCTGCGCGATGCGGTGGAGCGCTATATACAGTTGAGCAAATCCGCCGACAACCTCCTGGCGAGCTGTGATGTGCCGTCGATCATCCCCGGCGACAAGACCTACATGAACCTGAGTCTCCTCCAGCTTCTACAGCTTGCCGCACAGGATTACCATGTGGCACGCATGCTGGGGTTGGGGTGCATCGACTATCAGGTGCCGCTGCTGGGGGATGGTCCGGCGCACCAGTACATCTACTTCGCGGAGTACCAGACCGCTTCCGATCCGGGGAACGGGGTGACATCGCAGACCCATCGTTATCTCTCGCTCCCCACCGGGAGGTACGACTACCGCCTGCCGGTGGCCCCGGAAATTGACTCTCTGGAACTGGGGCTGGATGATGACTTCACCGACAACCAGGGATATACCCGCTTCGGCAGCAATCGGTTTGTGCGCCTGCACAAGAAGCCATTGAAGATAGACCAGCCGGTGGGAGGATTTTATCAGTCTACCGATCAGTTCAGCAGAGGAAAGAACACCCGGCCCCTTCTCTTCGGTGTGAAGTTCGGCGATGTCACCGGCGGGGTGACCGGAGGGGCTCCCATCTGGGAGATCCCCGATCCGAGCAACGACCTTGGAGAACATGCCAAGAACGATTTCAAGCCGTATCGCGATGCACAGGGATATCCAGAGGTGATGCCGATTCCCGACATGCCGAACCCGTTCTATATTCACCGGATTCAAAACAAGCCGGAGAACACAGGATTGCATGTCTATGGCATCTACGGCATCAACTGGTTCTCCAGAGTTTCCTCTGTGGTGAAGGGGCCGGAGATCAACAATCAGTTCCCGGTGCGGAACACGCTGCTGCCGCCGCTAAACCTGAGCGTGCAATACATCCAGCCCGAGGAGCCCCCTCTGTTCACCTCCCCCTCGGAGCAGGATTCGGCATTCTTCGGCAAGACCCGCGTCACGTTCGACTGGAATCATATCCATAACAAGGCCTATCAGAAGGCCAATGCCGTGGACCTGTATTTCCGTTCGGAGGAGCCAGCCAGGGTCAACGGCATGATCGGGGAGGTCACGGTTCAGACCTTGCCGCTCCACACGGCCAGGGTGCAGTTGACCAGCTACACCGAGATCGCCGAGGAGACGCCGAGGACGGTGGAGCCGACGATAGCTGCGGCCGACTATGAGCGGTTCAAAGGGAGCATGCTGGTGACCGCCACCAACAGCTTCACCATCACGAAGGTGGAGGCGGGGACCAACGGTTATCCCCTCGTCACCATCGAGCTGCTCGTGCCGGCCGATGCTGCGGGGAATCGTGCCCAGGGAACGCCGATAGCTCCGCGAGCCAGCGAAACGTTCCTGATCGTGGAGAACATGATGGGGATGGATGAAGCAAAGGGGATCACTGCCGGATGGCAGCGGCTGACGAGCCACCGTATCATGCTCGCCGATTTCAATGCGCATCCCTATACCGGCGGAGGTATCCATACCGAAACCACCTATGAGGATGGGAGGGAGGTGGTCAGCACCATCGGCGGGTTTGTAGACCCGAACGGCGAAGTGAAACGGGTGGGGACAGTGCCGGGGGTCTTCGAGGTTATCATGCCCGGCACCACGCTCCATCCTTATGATGTGCAGCATTCTGGAGCGGTGTCGTTCTACAAGGGAACGGCACGGATACCGAACTATCAGAACGCAGAGGATATCAGAGTGGTGGAGGTGCTGAGGATAGAGACGGAGGTTCGTGGTGGCGAGGATCGGGTGAAGCTCTATGTGATGGACAAGGAGGAGAAGATAGCCCCTGCCAACGGAGCGATGGTCACTGCAACGGTGAACTTCCATCCCTCGTACCGTGCTTATATCAACTGGAGCGCCGAGGGTGTTGCGGCCGGGGATATCATGCCGACATCACCGGAGACATCCCGTATCACCTATATCGCGGCGAAGTCGGTGGATACTACGCATGCCGAGGGGATGCACCCCTACCGTTCGGGACTGAGCGCACCGGCCGTGCATCTGGCTCGCCTTATCATTGATCCCCAGGCCCCGGCCGCTCCTACCGGCCCGCTATATGCCACCCGCCCCGATATCTATGGCAAGGCGACCTTCATGTTCGATACGGAGATACCGGCGGGGAGGACGGTCTATGCGATGCACTTCTATCGCGCCGATGAAATGGCTATCCTCGCCACGCTCTACAAACAGCCCACGATCGTGGACGAGATCCTTCCGAATCTGCCACGCAGAGATACCGATCCGTATCTCGCGGATCGCTGGCTGGATCTCATCCTGGTACGGACCGAGATGGTAAACGGGGAGAAGCTCTTCATCGCCAGGAGCACGAGCACCGAGCCGGGCGCTCCCACGTTCAGGTTCCCAAAGCCGGACCGCAGCCGGGAAGGCTATGAGTCCTTCAAGGGAAATGCGTCCCTACAGGCCGGAGACGGCGATATCAAACGGGCCATCGAGGAGGCGTTTCTCCCGCTGACGGAGTCCCCAGTGATCTACCAGCAGATCAAGGAGAACGCATCGTTGCAGACATCGAGCAAGAAGCCGGTGCTCCACCGGGACGGTGCCCTGCTGGCGCTGAACGATGCGGATTACGATGCGTTCCCGATGGCCCGCAGGGGAACCAGAGTTGATGGGCGGTACGTGGTGCGGTTCGCCGACTATACGCTCGATGGCGCATCGCGGAACATCTACTTCTATTTCACCAGGGAGTTCGGAAACATGCTGAAGGCCGGCTCCGCCAGCCAGATGCTAGGGCCTGTCCGGCTGGTGAACTCGGTGCCCCCGGTGGCTCCAGAGATCGGGAGGGTTCGTGCGCAGCCGGAGAACCAGGTGCTTGGAACCAGCCCCTCGGTGACGTTCGAGTTTAACCGGTATCCGTCCGGGGAGAACCTGAAAAAGGTGCGCCTCTACCGTGCCACCTCCGAGGAGATGGCGCAGACGATACGGTTGATGGATGAGGTGGGGACGTTCGATCTGCCGGAGAATCTGGCCGCCGATAAGCTCTACAGGGTGGTGGATACTTTTGCCGATCTCAAGCCTGGAGAGTCTGTCCCATACGGCCAGCCCCTGTTCTACCGTCTGGTGGTGCTGCGCGAGATCCGCAACGAGGAGGCAGTGCTAGAGTATGTGCCATCGATACCGTCGGAGCTGGTGCTGGTAAGCATCATGGATACCGTGAATCCACCTGCGCCAGCTATCAATGCGGATGAGAAGGTGACGGTGATGGCACTGCCACCGAACGGGACCAAGGTGCTGAAGTACACCGATGTGGTGTTCACGTGGGATAATGTCACCTACAACGCCCTCTATACCCTCTACAAGATGAGCAGCCAGGGGCAGTGGGTGAAGATGGGGGAAGTGGTGCGGCCGCAGGGAGATACGGTCTCCTACAACTGGCCGGGTGAGCTGTTGAAGCTGGATGAGAACGGGCAGGTCATTTATCACCGCTTCAAGATCGGCGTCATCAACTCATCCGGTCTGGTGAATGTCGAGGAGAATGTGCTGGTGGTATAGAGGGGAGTGATATCGTCGTCTCATAAATGGAGGCCGTCCGGGAATGGGCGGCCTCCGTTGTTATTGTGGCGACTGTTCGGATCATGCCGGACAGCTATCGAACCCTCTCGATCAATTCCAAGATGGAGTGATGTGCCTTCAAGCCCCGATCTCAGTTCCCGTACAGTGGGGCTGCTGATGCTTGGAAACGGCGGTATAAGCAGAGTGTGCGCGATCCTATGCCTATCCGCAGTCATAACTCGTTGTTTCTCGAAGAGGGGCTGCATGCGTAACTTGCCCCCTCCTCTGATGGCACTCCGTCTCTCCGCGTAACGCCATCGGCTCGTTGCACCCGTAGCTCAATTGGATAGAGCATCTGACTACGGATCTGTTGGTAGAGGAGACCGCAGAGAACGAGATGTGAGATGCCGGTGTGATCCTATCGTTCCAGAACACTACGCCATGGCAACACGTAAACAACCGTTATCGCGCCCCTCGTCCTCCGTGGGGAAAACCGAAGGGGACGATGCAAAAAGCCCCGGAACATCCCGCTCCGGCTCGGTGCCCTCCAAGCCCGCTCCGCAAATCCGTGCTGGACGGAACAGGAAAACGCCAAGCACACCCTCTCAGCCCCCAGGAAAAACTCCGCCATCGGCACCATCACGGCGTCTTCCCGGCCGCTGGATGCACCTTCCCGAGCCGCCACCTGTAAAGCGATCCTACCACCGCGACCGTTGGACCGATGAACAGAATGAAATTCTGTGTGCCTACTATACCACTCATGGTTCCGAATACACCGCAGCGCTTCTTGGTAGAACTATCGTAGCCATACGATCGCGTGCAAAAAAGTTCGGCATCCCAGGATATAGAACACATATGTGGAACGAGAAGGAAACAAATAAAGCGCGAGCCCTCTTTGAAAAATTTGGCAAGCGTCCCGGCACAATGATGAAAATTGCGCGGATATTGAAGCGCACCAACCAGAGCGTCACGGGGCATCTGCATCGGCACGGGATAACAATCAGGCAGCAGCACGAGTGGACACAACGCGAGATAAAGATCCTTCGGAAATATTACGGGAAAGAAACGGTTGGGCAGATCGGAGAACGTATCGGGCGCACAGCGGCATCGGTGATGGGGCAGGCCCACGTTCTCGGATTGAAACGCCGGATGCCGCCACGTGCATGGACGCCACGGGAGGATCAACGTCTGCGCACGTTGCATGCCCAGGGATATGATATGCGGCATATCGCTGATACGTTGAAACGGACGAAGGTGGATGTCAAGGCTCATGCCCGTGCCCTGGGGATTCTGCGCCCGCAGAAGGCCTGGAATGCCAAGGATGAGCGTCTGCTGCGAAAGCTTCAGCCGCTATTGCCATATCCCGAGATTGCGCGGCGTATGGATCGTCCTGTGGGTGCCGTACGTGCGCGTATCCACACGCTTGGCCTTGGCAGGGAGAACACGTCGCGGCCGTGGACACCGCAGGAGGATGAACGATTGCGGAAGCTCTTCGGCACAATGGAGTCTGCTGCGTTGGGTGAGCTGTTCGACCGCACAACAAGTGCTGTCCGTCTGCGTGCGGCAAAGCTGGGAGTAGCAAGAGAGGCGGCGCGGCACTGGGCTGCCGAGGATGTTGAAAAGCTGATACAGCTTCATCGTGCTGGTGTGGCCTATGAGGAGATCGCCCGGATTCTGGATCGTACCGTTGTATCGGTACAGGTTCGTGCCAACAAGCTGCGGCTGAATGCACGCCCCCGGAGGGGGAAGAAAAAAGGGGAGAAGTGACGCTACCTTGATCGCCGGATATTTGCACGATGTATTTTATTTACTGGCAAGTACATTAATGTCTAAAGGGTAAAGGAATACCGGAATGGGCTTCAAGCCCACATGCCTCACCCCGACTTGCAATACAATTTCCCAAAGTGCACAAGGTAGAAACGATCTGTTTCGTTAGTATGCCTAGGCGCCAGATGGTTCGTGAAATATGTGAGCCGATGGAACTGCCTGTTCTGTCCGGTCAGTTCGATAGCATATCATGCCGATCTCCTCTACGTGTCTTCTCTACGTAATGCCAATAGGCTCGCAGCATCTATCCCGATAGAAACACACCATCCCTTGGATACTTTGAGGAGAAGGGACTTGAGTTTCATTCGGATCGTGCTCAGGTTCTGATCGGCGTCAACATTGAGGATCATTATGAGAAACCATCGACAACGCTTCCCTTTGTGATTGGTGTCCTTCCCAGCTTCAAGACATTCAGCTTTGAGCAGGAGGATAGCCATATCGCTGCAAGCATCGTTGGGTATCGCACAGAGAACACCGCTACATTTATCGCTGCCTATGTTGTCGTGAATCATCGGCCGCTCGGCCTTGGAGATTTTACGCTCGTTGAGTTCAACAGGGATGGGGAAATTGTAGAGACCTCTGTGCCGATCGACACATTATAGCAACCAGAATCAGCCACATCTTCCATGCTCATCACCAGTTCCATTACATCACTGAGACGATGTCTACCACAATCGATGTTGCTCCATACTGCCAATGGTATTACCGAAACCCAGCATTCCGATGATGGATCATGCTGGAACTTTAGAACTACTCCCTCTGGAGGTGGGCTTTTTCCTATCGAACTCTACTGCGTTGTTGTTGATATCGAGGGCATGGAGCGTGGTCTGTACTATTTCAATGCTATCGAGCATTCACTCTATCAGATCGAGTGTGGCTCTGATGTTGTGGATCGCCTGTCCGATGCTATGCCGGCTCTTGGGGAGGCGATCGAATCATCGAATGTCTGTTTCCTGATGAATTCCGTACTCACTCGTATCAAGTTCAAATATGGTGAACGGGCCTATCGGTTTGCCTTGATAGAGGTTGGGCATATCGGGCAGAATATCCTGCTCGGTGCTCAAGCACTGGGGCTTGGTGGGCTCTGCGTCGGTGGTTTCCTGGATGATGCGATGAATGCAATCATTCGTGTCGATGGCGTAACAGAGGCAGTTCAATACTGTGTCGTTGTCGGCACTCGCTGATAATCCTTCCCAATCCCGATCAAGGTGGCGCTCTGAGCCTGTTCGGCCAGGAGGATCGGGTGCTGACAATATCTACCATCGCCCTGGAGCAGGGCCGATTACCATGGAGCCGTTTTCCCAAGGGACAGCATCGCCGGAAGCTGTTCCCTGGTGGAACGGCTTCTTTGTTGCCGAAGGTTATCCGGTTGTACGAGCTTAAGCGAAAAAATGCACCTCGGGATATTTCCGGGATGCCTGTTATCTTTTCCTCCGGTTTTGAATCCTCGTATCGAATGCATGGAGGCGTTCCCGGAAAAATTCAACTATGATAGTTGGGTGGATCGCTCGATGCGGTCCGGGCGAAAAAAAGATATTCTCCCTGTCGATTTCGCCCTGGGTCGTTCGACATAAGGTTGTAGGGCGCGAGGTGTTGCCCGGCCGGGGGTGGCCGGATGCCTTGCTCACATCCTGAAATTTAAAGGAGACGATAACAATGCGATTCATCATGCTGCTTAAGTCCGACCAGAATGCAGAGGCAGGGGTGATGCCAGATGAAGCGATTCTCGGAGCCATGGGCAGGTACAACGACGAGTTGATACAGGCTGATGCTCTTCTGGCTGGCGAGGGGCTGCATCCCAGTTCCAAGGGCTTCCGTGTGCGCAATGCCGGAGGAACGCTCACTGTAACGGACGGGCCGTTCGCCGAGGCGAAGGAGCTTGTCGCCGGATTCTGGATGATCCAGGCGGATTCAAAGGAAGAGGCGATCGAGTGGGCACAACGTGTCCCTATGGATATACAAAGCCCTCTGATCCCGAGCGATGCCGAGGGGCAGATCGAGATACGCCAGGTGTTCGAGATGGAGGATTTTCCTGTGAGTGAAGGGGAATCGGGATGGCGTGAACAGGAGACAGCATTTCGTGAGCAGAGCCGGAACGCCGCCCGGAGCGGAGCCGCCGGGGAATCCGCAACGATCAGGTTTATGCTGATGACAAAAGCTACCCAGGAATCGGAGGCGGGCGCTTTGCCCGACGAGAAGGTTCTTGCGGAAATGGGCGCGTGCCTGGCCGACATGGTGGAGAATGGTGTGTTGGCCGAGGCCGAAGGGCTTCACCCTAGTTCCAAAGGGGCACGGGTCTATTTTTCTGGAGGAAAGCGTACCGTTGTCGATGGTCCGTTCGCCGAGACAAAGGAGCTGATCGCTGGCTACACGATCATCCAGGTGAACTCCAGAGAAGAGGCGATCGAATGGGCGAGGCGCTGTGCCATGATTGGCGGAGAGGGGGAGATCGAAGGGCGGCAGGTGTTCAGCGAGTCGGATTTCCCCTCCGATCTCGTCGAGAAGATGCCGGAAGTCTTCGAGGCGGAACGCGAGTTTCGGGAGCGCTCCGGGCGGTAATCGAGCGCTTGAAACGCCGGGCGCCAGTACCGGTGCTCGGAACCAGTCTATCCGACGAGCCGCCGGATAGACTGGTTCCCGATGCTGTTGCAAGCGGGAGCGTGCCCTTTCTGATCATAAGCGCCATGGCTGGCGGCTAGCCTGGCAGAAACAGAAGAGGACGTATGAGATTTATGCTGCTGATTTACGGAGATGAGCAGGCCCTGAGCCAGACCGAGCGGGAGCAGTGCTATCGGGAATCCGTACAGCTTGCTCATCAGCTCGATGCCGCAGGCCAGTACCTGGCCACAGCCCCGTTGTACCCTACGGCGATGGCTACAAGCGTTCGTGTGCGCGATGGAGGACGTCTTGTGGTTGATGGCCCGTTTGCGGAGACACGGGAACAACTCGGTGGCTATTTCCTGGTCGATGCCAGCGATCTCGATGAGGCGATCGCCATCGCCGAGCGGATTCCCATGGTTCGCCGGGGAACTGTGGAAATCCGGCCGGTCATCGAGGTGGATGGCCTGCCAGGGGATACCCCAGGTGAGGTCGGACCTCGTTGATGCTCCGAGCGCATGTGTGCGCCGGGGGCGGAGAGGAGGTCGGTGATGCCGAAAAAAACTTTACGCGGCCTGTCGATTTTCTTCTCCCTTGTTCGACATAGTTGTAGGGCAAGCGGCCGAAGGCCGGAACAGCCAGATCCGTTTCATGCGACCTTATCGCATATCCACACATAAAACAGCCGGAGGAGCAACGCATGCAAGTACATCCCTATCTCAATTTCAATGGCCAGTGCGAGGAGGCATTCAAGTTTTACGAGGAGTGCCTGGGCGGTAGGATTGTGACGATGATGAGCCACGGGGATTCCCCGATCGCCGATCAGCTCCCCGCGGAGTGGCATGCCAGCATCCTTCATGCACGTATGGATCTGGGGGGTACGGTGCTGATGGGCTCCGACAATCCCCCCGGCCACGCTAGCAAACCGGCCGGTATGTATGTGGCGCTTTTTGCCGATAGTGCGGCGGAGGCCGAGCGCGTATTCCATGCGCTGGCCGAAAACGGGCAGATACAGATGCCGATGGAGAAGACCTTCTGGGCCGAGCGCTTCGGCATGCTTACGGACCGGTTCGGCACGCAGTGGATGATTAACTGCGAACTGTCTGGTGCCTGATGCTTCGTTCAGTGGAGGCCTGCGGGCCTCCACTGAACAGATAACGATGGATGGTTGGATATTCCTTACGCGAACAATATCTGGAGGATCATTACCATGCAATCGGCTACCGAATCGTTTCGATACTCAGCTCCCGTGTCGGCAGGGGTGCTCTGGACCGGCCGGATCATGAGCGCGCTGGTGGTGGTGTTTATGCTCTTTAACGGCATCATCAAGGTGATACAGATGGCCCCGGCCACCGAGGTGACGGAACAGCTTGGATATCCCGCCGGACTTATTCCAGGCATCGGCATTCTGGAGCTGGCATGCACTATTGTGTATGCGATCCCTCGCACCTCGGTTCTTGGCGCTATTCTGCTGACCGGTTACCTCGGTGGGGCGGTTGCTACGCATCTACGCATTGGCGACCCGTTGATGAGCCATACGCTCTTTCCGGTCTATCTTGGCTTGCTTGCCTGGGGAGGACTCTATCTGCGCAACAGAAGGCTGCGCGGGCTTCTGCCATTGATGGCCCGCTAGCATGGACAACTATCTTGAACTATACCGTTGATTGTATGCAATACATGCTGCTCGTATATGGCGAGGATGGTCTCTGGGAGGATCTTTCCAGGGAGGAGGCCGCTCGTCTCGACGACGCGCGCGACGTCTGGGCCCAGGAACTGGTGAAAAGCGGACATATCCGTGCGATAGCCGGGCTTCAGCCGGCATCAACCGCCACAACGCTGCGAGAGAAAGATGGCAAACTGGTGATCGACGATGGGCCGTTCGCCGAGACCAGCGAGGTGCTCGGGGGATACCAGGTGGTTGAATGCAGAGACCTCGATGAGGCGATTGCAATCGCCTCGCGTTTTCCGGCCCTCCGTGCAGGGTTTTCGGTGGAAGTTCGGCCAGTGAGACCCCAGTGAACATCGGCGATCTGCATCGGCGGGAATATGGGCATATCCTTGCCAGCCTTATCCGCGTGGTCCGCGACATCACGCTTGCCGAGGATTCTTTGCAGGAAGCATTTGCTGCCGCATTGGAGCAATGGCCGGTCAAGGGGCCGCCGTTGAACCCGGTTGCCTGGCTTATGAAGACTGCGCGCAACAAGGCGATCGACCAGATCCGCCGCCGGGTTCTGGCCGAGGAGAAGCGCGAGGAGATCACCGCAGCCATTGCGCCGGAGGAGAATACCCCGGTGCCCCTGGACTCGTTACGATTGATCTTTACCTGCTGCCACCCGGCTCTTGCCCCTGAGGCGCAGGTGGCGCTTACCCTGCGCACGATCTGCGGGCTTGGCACCGAGGAGATAGCGCGTGCGTTCCTTGTGCCGGTGCCCACGCTTGCACAGCGGCTGGTTCGTGCCAAGGCCAAGATCAAACTTGCGGGCATTCCCTATGAGGTGCCTGCCGATGAGGAGTTGGGAGCACGGCTCGGGACCGCGCTTGCGGTGGTGTACCTGGTGTTCAACGAAGGGTACGCTGCCAGTTTCGGCAGCGACCTGGTCCGTGCCGATCTGTGTGTCGAGGCCATTCGCCTGGGCCGGGAGATCCTTGCCCTGCTCCCGGCAGAGCGTGAGGCACGAGGGCTGCTGGCGCTGATGCTGCTCAACGATGCGCGCCGCGCAACCCGGACCGACGACACCGGTGCCATTGTTCTGCTTGAGGATCAGGATCGCTCGCGCTGGGATCATGCGAAGATCGCCGAGGGAGTGGCTCTGGTGGAGCGGGCTTTGCGGGGTGGGTCGCCAGGTGGCTATGCGCTACAGGCCGCAATAGCGGCGTTGCATGCTACGGCGCCGTCGGTGCACCAGACGGATTGGGAGCAGATCGTCTTGCTGTACGGTGAACTGGCGCGGCTGCATCCGTCGCCCGTCATCGAACTTAACCGTGCCGTTGCCGTTGCGATGGCCAGGGGATTTGAAACGGGATTGGCCCTGCTGGAATCTATCGATCTTCCTGGCTATCATCTGCTCCCCGCCGCACGCGCCGATCTGCTGCGCCGTCTCAACCGCCCGGCCGAAGCCGTGATTGCCTACCGGGAGGCCCTGGCGCTTGTGACCAACGAGGCCGAGCGGCGTTTTCTTGAGCGGCGGCTCGCAGAGGTCTCGGCAGTGCTAGTGTAACATCTACCATACCGGAGGCCGGAGCAAGGCCCTGTATAGCTGGAGCTAACAGGGCCGCAAGAAGCATATGCATTGCTGGAGATTACGGCAGTTGCATCCTGATGATGCGTGATCCGCTGCCGCTGAGCGTGAATCTGGTGGAGTGAAGCACGATGGTCCGGTCGTCGAGCCATACATCGCGGGTCATCGCAAAGCCGTTGTTGTTGCCGATCTCGGCCAGCTTTCTGTAGGCCGGCTCCCCGGTTGCCAGCGGCATTTCCCAGAGATACAGCATCTCTCCCGCGATGGGATATACCACGCGAAGCAGGCCATCGTTGCCAAGGCGCTGCGTAAATGATTTTCCACCCCCGCCGCTTTTCTGGTCCTTCTTGATCGTGCTGCTATGAATCAACGAGCCTTGCGGGGTAAAGCCAAACAGGAGGATGTCGCGATGTTTATACTGGAGCACTTTTATATCGTTGTTGCCACCCGATAGATAATAATCCTGATATTCAAGCGAGAAGGTTACTCTTCCGTCGGAGGTTATCGCCACCTTGTCCACCACAAAATCCTCCAGCTCGTCATCGCCTGTCATCAAGTCCGCCATCTCCTCGGAAATACGGTAATACCAGGGGTGCTCGATTCCCCCGGCCGCGAAATCGAATCGTGCATGGAGGATTCCTGTCAGCACATCGTCATCCATCATGCCGGCGCATGCGGTGATCGTGTTCGGCGCGGATTGTAAAAGCGTGACGTTCTTGATCTGCATATCATCGTCATGCCGTAGATCGGCAAAGGCGACAAGCGACCGCACGTTGCCTCTGGCGATATCGTACTGGAATACGCTGATCTGAGTTTTTTTATAGATGACCGGCTGGCAGAAGTTGCCCTGGTTGTCCACCATCGCTCCGCGCAGCAGATGCTCGGTGTCAGGGATATCGTAGGCGTCATCGCCGAACGGTATATCGAACGAAAAATCGCCCAGCGGCTTGAGGTCGGAAGAAAAGATGCGGCCACTGACCTGCACGGACTTTTTCTTATCTCTATCGGCGATGCCGGAATAATCGTAGCCGAACACCGCGAGCTTCGTATGGTCGGGGGAGAGCACATAATAGCCACGCTGAACGCGTGCCTTGTGGTTGTCTTTGGCGAACCGGTCGAGCGTTTCCTCGCGGATCATATGGCCATCTGCCGGATCGCTGAGCAGAGCGACCAGTTGCAGGCTATCGCGGTAGCTGCTCTTGCGCCAGTAGAGCAGCCCGATGGCCCTGCCATCATAGAAGAGCGAGTGTCTCAGCTCCCGCTTGTCCTGATCGATATACACCAGAAACCCGCCTGGAAACTCCAGTTCCTGATCCGATGTGGGAAGGTTCAGTTTTGTACTCCAGCGGGTGGCGAGCGTATCATCGTACCGTTCCAGGACGATGCTGTCGCTCTCGATACGGCGGACAAGGGCGAGGTCATCTCCGGGCAATGCGATCATCTCCATGAATCTGCTGTAGGGAACATCCCGGATTGCCTGCAATCTTCCTTCGCGTGGCACGATGGAGGAGGAGATGCAGGATGCAAGCGTTAGCGACACGAGCATGGCTGCAAGCAGGGGGAGAGTGTGGGTTCGATGTGAAGTATGTGCTCTGCTTTGCATTGATGTCTGAATGAATACGTGGCTGGGGAAGGGATCAGGAGTTGAAGTTGAGGATGAGATGGAAGGCCTGCTGATGGAGCGATGCATCACCTCCGTCGCTGCCGTCGATTCCGTTGATATCGGTTTCCGTCGTGCCGAGGATGGTGGAATAGCGCAGTTTCATCAGCCCTGAGCCCAGCCGGAAGCTCACTTCGGCCATGATAGCCGGAGCGATGAAGGATGTGCTGATGTCGGCCGGATCGAGCGTTGTAAGGGCCGTATAGTGCACGCCGATCCCTGCGGCAAATCCGATCTTCGACTGGGCATTCCAGGTGGCATCGGTGCCGTATTTGATGGTTGTGTAGATCGGTGCTTCAAGCGAGAGCGTCAACGGTATGCGCCCTTCAACCTCGGCGGCCGTGCCAGGGACTCCCACAACCTCGATATTGGGATTAATGCCAAGGGTGAGTTCACGCTCGATATGGTAGAAGGGGACGTTGAACCCGACGCCGGACCCTATGCTGGTAAATGTTCCGCTGAAGGGGGCGTTGGCAACAACGTCAGTCCCCGTGATCGTGTACCGGTAGATGCTTGCGAGTATGTCCACACGTCCGAGATATCTCCAGATGCTCTGTGCCTGGGCGTTTGCAGGGGCAAGTATCGCTATGCTTATCATAAGCAGTGCTCCGCCAACAACGGCGGTTGTTCTTTGCATGGCTTGGGTTTGCGTCGTGAAATAAGAAGATGATCGGTTGCAGGGGCAAATATACATGGTGCTTTTGCCGGAGCGGCTACGCGAAAACTACTAGCAGAGGGGGTGGAGTGTGGCCCTGGTCTGCATGCGGGGAGGGCGGCCTTTCCGTTGGCCGCATCACCATGCCGACCAGACGCCTGAGGGGAGAATGGTCGGCTGGAGGTGCCGTGCGATGCTCTACAGGGAAGAGAGATAGGTTGCCAGCGATGTCTTCGCTGGCAGGCGAAGCTTCTGCCGGAGATGATAGCGGTGTCCCTCCACGGCGCGTGAGGAAACGTTCAGGAGACTGGCGATCTCCTTGGTCGATAGAGTGATGCGCAGCAAGGAGCAGACCTTCAATTCCGTTGGTGTCAGCTCGGGGCAGCGTTCCAGAATCTTCTGGACAAAGCCCGGATGAAGGCTGCTGAATTGCTGCTCGAAGAGCACCCATTCCTGTTCGGAACGGAGGCTGCTGTCGATGCCCGCCATGATCTCATGCGCTATCCTGGATGCTTTGTCCGTATTCTTGGCCATCCGTTCCACATGGGTGCGCAGGTTCTGTAGCTCCTTTTTTTTCTGCAACAGGCTCATTGTCATCGCGGTAAGCTCCCTGGTCTTGCTCAGGTTCTGTAGCTCCAGGCTCTCACTTCTCAGGCGATAGAGTTCCCGTTCTTTTTCGGCGCGCTCGGTTCGATAGCGTATCTCCATGGCGGCCAGAGCTTTCTGCCGATCCTGGCCGAGCAATTCGTGTAGCAGTGCAAGGGAACCTCTGTAGTGTTCGATCGCCTGCTGGTGTTCGCCGAGCGCCTCGTATGTCTGTGCCAGGGTTTCCTGGATCTGCATCTGTAATTGAGCTTCCTCGGTTGTTCGTGCTTCTGCCAGCGCTTCCAGCAGGCATGGCAGCGCCTCCCGATGGCCATGCTCCTGGAGGAGAGCTTTGGCCTTCTGGTAGAGAATATCCCCCCGTAGTCTTGGCGCACCTCCGTGCGCCAGAAGGCCCAGCGCTTCATCGAATGTTTGCAGGGCCTCTGCGTTTTTATGCTGGCGGCTGTGGAGCGTTCCCTGATTGCGTAGCCCGCTGATCTGGATATCTGCCAGATGCAGGTCTTTCCCGATCGCCATCCCCTCGGTATTGAAAGCCACGGCCGCCTCATCGCGATTCAGGAGGATATGGAGATTGGCCAGGTTGACAAGCGATAATGCCACCTCCTGTTGCAGGCCGGTCGCTCGCCGGATCTCTAGTGCCTCCATATCGATTTCCACCGCTTGCTCGTAATCGTGCAGTTCCGTGTAGAGCGATGCCATGTTGTTGAGCACCGAAGCGATGCCCGCCGGATCGTCCGCCGAACGTTCCTGCTCAAGGAGTTGCTGGTAGGTCTCCATTGCCTGCACATAGTTGCCAGCCTGAAGATGCGCAACGGCGATGTTGTGGTCGATATAGCGTAACCCGGCTTCCTCGTTGTGGTTCAGGCAGATCGTTCGTGCCGCATCATAACATGTGAACGCCTCGGCATAGCGGCTCAGCGAGGCGAGCGCCACCCCCTGATAGATCAGCGCGTCCATGCGCCCGAAGTCGTAATTCAGTTCCGCGCAACTCCTGGCGCTCTGTTCAAGATGTTCAAGCGCAAGCGTATAATCGCCTGTTCCCAGATAGCTGATGCCGATGGCGCAGAGCGACTGCGCACGTCGTTGGTGGTTGTGCGTTGCCAGCGAGAGCGTATATGCACGTTCTGCGGCCCGGCGGCCCTGCAATGGGTCTATCGGTGCGATCCGGCGGCTAAGCTCGTACTGCATTTCCAGTTCCTCGGCGGCCGGGTGCTGCGCCTGAAGCTGCTGTTGTAGTTCTTCTATTCTATCCTGCATATAATGATCGATCTCTGTATGGAGAGCTGCGGCGTGCATGCCGGTTTGTATTATCGGTTCTGTTGCTGCTGTCCGGCGGAGAATATACGTGCTCCGGCGGTGATCGTGATGCTCAGGAATGCAGGGATGTGTTGTGGGCGGCACATGCAGTGCAGGGGGTGTGCGTGGCCGATTGGGATGGGTGAACCGGAGAGATGAACCGCGAGAGAGGATATCGGTGGTGGCTGGAACGCTGTGATGCTCTGCTCCGGTTGTTGTCTTCGGGCAGAGGAAGAGCGGCCGGATGGGGCGCGGCCGTGGGTCGGTCGGCACCATCCGGTCGGCTCTGTTTTGATTGCAGTAGTGCGCGCATGCTGCAAAAGCCGCGTGCCCGCTTCTGAGAGGAGCATGCGGAATGGCCGCCTGGTATACGCGGATTGCTATTGCCGGTCTACGGAGTGAGCGTGATCTGGGTGGCCTTCAATGTCAGCACGATGTTGCCAGCGTCGTCGACGAAATCGACCGGAGCCACCTGCTGGAACCGCTCGTTGATATGCGGGTTGAAGCTCCGCACCTGATGGCTGCGGAAGTGAAGCTCCTGAATGCCCGTCAGCGGCGGGAATCCGGGGACGTCCGCCTTCACATAGAAGTAGAAATTCTCGGTGTAGGCGTTGTCGCTGTTCAGTGTCAACGTGGCAAGATTGGGCGTCCGTGTGGGATCGATATAGGTTCGGATCGTGCCGAACACAGGGTTGTGGCTTACGATATCGAGATTGGTCGGAGCCAGATAGAGGGTGGCGGTCGCGCAGTCGCACTGCACCACCTCGAAATCCCCCTGTCCCTGGGTCTGCCCCGGGATAACATTGCCGCTCAGATCGACCCAGACCTTGGTGCCGTTGGGATCGACATTGCAGGTGACGGGGGTGCCGTTCGGCAGGCAGAGCTGGTCGCAGTTCTGCGCGTACGCCGATCCGCTGAAAAGTGCGAGCGCCGCGCAGGCGATTGCAAAACGTTTGAACTTCATGCGAGATCTCCTAATGGATTGGTTCTGTGAGGAATGAATGATGCGCCCCCATGTCGGACACTGAAATCCGGCTGAGCGATCGCGTGGCGTGTGGCGGAATCTTTGCAACCCCGCGTGACCTGTGATTGCACAGTCATTGTATCCGTCTCATTCACTATCTGAAGTTCGCCCTTCAGTGGGGGGGGATGCTTCTTCTACCTTGCGCTATTGCGGGGAAACGGGAAAATTGTGTGGGCGGTCATCGTCTGCGCGGGCATCGCTGCTGATGTGGTGAGCGGTGATTGCAATGGCGCGGCGATCGGGGGGCCGTGGCAGGAGTAACGGCTTGTTAGTGCCCGCCACAAAGGGCGTGCAGCCTCGTCATAGGGGAGATGAAACGACGTCGGTGGCAGAACCTTTTTGTCATGGAGGCGGCAGGTCTTCGCACGGCGGCCGCTGTTGTAGTCCCCCTTATTCTCGGGCAGATCATGGCAACCCCCGCTCTCGGCCTCTTTGCCGGTGTGGGTGGTTTGCAGGTAGCACTCTCGGATGTGGATGGGGCACGCCCATCCTCGCTGCTCTGGACCATCGTTGGATGTTGCCTTGCGGCCTATGTCGGCAGCCTTGCCAGCACGGTGGACCCGGTGATCGCCACCATGCTGATGTTCCTGATCGCGTTCCTTCTGCAACTGCTCCCCATGGTTAGCAGTGTGGTGGGGCGTTGCGGCTTTATCGTCCTTCTGGCATATGCCTCGGCACAGAGTCTGCCCATGGCGCTGCACCACGATCCGGGATACATCGTGTGGTTTGCGGCCGGTGGGCTTTGGGGAGCCTTTCTTACGCTGCTGCTTTGGGGCGTACAGAGTGCCCTGGAGAGGCGCAGAGGAGGGAAATCGCGACAGTGGGGCGATGGGAGCGAGCCTGTGATGGCCGGGACGGCGGCAGTTGCCGACCCTGTGGTTCAGCAGCGCATTGTTCCTATGTCGTGGAAACAGGCAATCGCCACACATCTCACGTATCGGTCGCCGGTCGTGCATCACGCATTTCGTGCGGCCACTGCCGCCGCAGTGGCTGTTGCCATCTGCCATGCTCTTCCAACCGCTCATAGCTCATGGCTGATTCTGACGGTGCTTGTCGTTATCAAGCCGGACTATGCCCTCACCAAGCAGCGTACGTTCGAGCGGGTCGTTGGTTCGGTGGTCGGGGGGCTGGCCGCCATGCTGCTGGTCGGGCACGTTCATGACATCGTCATGCTCGATGTTCTGATCGTTCTGTTCGGGGTGCTCGCCTTTTCCCATCTGCCACGCAATTATGGGGTCTATGTTCTGTTCCTGACCCCATTTATCGTGCTGAGTACAAGTCTTGCCGTGCCGTCTGACAGGGAACTGGCGCTGATCCGAATTTATCACACCCTGATCGGTGGGGCGCTTGGATTTGTTGTTGCCTCCCTTCTGCGTTTGCCACGGCGTTGGCCGGTTGGCAGTCTTGCAGGCTGGAGAACCTATCGCAGCCATTAGTATATCTCAGGGAGCGTATGCGGCGGTACTTGGTAGGCTCGTTGTGTTACTCCCCATCGTATCGTACGGTAACGCCCAGCAGCCCCACCAGATCGGCCGCCTGATCGGGGCTTATGATGGCTCCACGAAGATCGGGTGCACCGATAGCGATTCCCTCGATTCGCGAGCCTCGGAAATCGGTCCCGATAAGTGTTGTGGCACGTAGATCGGCCCCTGTAAGATCGCATTCGCTGAAAGCCACCCCGGAAAGATCCGCCCCCTCGAAGGAGGCGCCGCGCAGGCTGCAACGTTCAAATCGTGCACGGTGAAATCGGGTTTTCCAGAAGAGCGCCATATCGCAATTGCTGCCATGTACAAGCAGGTCGTCAATGGTTGCCGAGAGAAGGCGCATTCCCACCATGCCGCAGTCATAGATCGCCACACGCCCTATCCGGGCCTTTTCCCAGTTGGCTCCGGCCAGCGCGCAGGAATCAAACCGGACATCGCTGAACTCCACCGAGCCAAAGGCGGTTCTCGACATACTGCACTCTCGAAACCGGATCTCCCGGAACGAAGTTCCTTCAGCGGCTCGGTCATCAAGGGTATGCTGCGACAGGACAAAACCATTGTAATCAAGATGATCGGCCAGCGGTTCCGGGAGATCGGTCAGTGCAATGCCCGGCTGCTCGGGAAACTCCGGCGGCCATGGTTCCTGGCGTTTGTGTTTCGCCCGGGATGTGCGATGTGTGCTCATACCCTGAAGATACAGGATGTGCCGGAATTCGTAGCGGAACGTGCTGCTGAAATGAGTCGGGTTGTCGAATGCCGAACCGTAGCAGGTGTCGGTAATGGATTTCGCTAGGTTGTCCAGAATACGCTTTGCATGGGGGATACGTTCTTCGTTCGCATCTGTCCGAAGACAGTGAGCTAGAGCATTTGCAGTGGATTCTGATCGGGCCATCCAGCAAATAACAGGGAGGATGACATGCGGGAGCACGGCAGGAAACTGATATCTTTCGTGCGGCCATGAACTGGCTACGATCATGCTGACAGATATCAGGAGAACAGAACGTGGAGGCGCAAACCAGTAGTGCTATCCGGCAGCATCTCAATCCAAAGCTTATCCGAAGCCTGAGGCTGTTCGGCATCATCTTCGTTGTGATGCTGGCGGTTATTCTGTTCGATATCGTCCAGGGTACGATCACTGTGCTTCTGGCGCTGGCAGGGCTTCTTCTCGGAATGGTTGTGGGGATGGTGCTGGCACGGATGAAGCGTATTACCTGGGATGAGGCATCGGCTACGGTGATCGCACAGATGGATATGATCGGAGGGATCATTCTTGTGCTGTATATCGTATTGATATTCGTCCGCAACTGGTTCTTTGGTCATTGGGCCGAAGGGCCAGCCCTTACGGCGATGTCGCTCAGCTTTACAGCAGGGACCATGCTCGGCCGGATTGTAGGAACCCGGCGTGGCATTGCCAGGGTTCTGAATGTCTGGAACATCCCGTTGAAGAGCTGATCGCCCAGGCTGCTCCGCTATGGCGGCATCGGGAGATACATGCCGCGATGCAGGCGGTGCCGTGGAAAACCACGGCACCGCTTGTTGTATCAGCAGTCGCATTCGCTTCTATCGACATAGGTCTTGTTGCCATGTGAATTATAGTAATAGCACCCGCCCCTGGGGCCTGAATAAAGAGGTTTGCCTTTATAAGCGCCGCATACCCATTCATCCGCATCTGCTTGTGAATCATCGGAGATTGGCTGTGTACAGGAGCTTAGGGAACTCATCATTCCCGAAATGGCAAGCAAGAGCAGTGTTGTGCGAAACGTACGGTGCATACAGGACGTTGGATGTATCATGATGGCTGAATTATATCATGGAACGGATCTCCGGGATCGCCTGCAATGGTCTGCGCGGCACCGGGATCTGGTGATTGTATAGGGTTGCTCTACTCATGCTGCCAGCATTTTCCGCTGGCATTTGTTGTTGTGCGCGAGCAGCGTGTCCCTTTTTTCGTTGTTGCGGAGCATTGAACCGATGAGGAGCGTTTCGAATTCCATTCGGTGCTCCTGCCAGAAGGTTTTGGCAGAAGATCGAGCGGGTTCGTCTTGACTTGCAGTGTGCCGGATGGCTCGGAGCCGACGTTTTTTTCGGCCAGGATGAACTCCTCACGTCTGGAGTATACCGGCTGCCGTGCGGCCGTCGCGTTGCCGTCCGCAATCATTCGCAGATTAAGGTGCTCGCCATCTGGAAGGTATATATACCGGGGTTTTGCGCCTGTAGGCGGGTCTGGTACAAGCGAATCAGCGACCAGAATCGCCCAGCCGTTGCTCAGAAGCAACGCCAGATGATCGCGTGCCTGTTCCAGAGTGACCAAGCCCAATCTCGGCAGGCCAACTCCCAGCAGACCGATGGTATCGCCGGAAGCCGTGACCACCGTGGTGCTGCTCCTGATGGTGGCAATTGATACCGTATCCTGGGCATAGGCGGATATGGCAACGCTACAAAGCGCACTGAGAAAAAAGACCAGATATCGTTTCACGCAGTATCATGCTCCAGATATGGGGGAACGAGAGGAACGGATGTCGTATGGTGCGGGGCAGGGGAGATGATGGATGGTGTGAGTGCGACGGCACTACGTACATCGCACTATGCGCACATGCCCATCAGCAGTCGCAGTTCTCCCTCCCCACATAGGACTTCCCACCCCTTTTGTTGTAGTAATAACATCCGCCTTTGGGGCCTACATAGAGCGGGTGGCCTCTGTAGGTCCCACATCTCTGCTCCTCGGTAATGGTGGCGCGCAATGGTGCGTGTATGGCCGTGGATGGGGTGCCATCGTGGCGCTGAAAGCTTGCATCGGGTGGGGCCTGCTCGCTGGTATCGGCCGCAGGGCCTTCTTGGGAGATTGAGCCATCATCGGTCTGCGACTGGTTGCAGGCGCTGAAGAAGCATACAAGTCCGCACAGGAACAACGAGAACAATGGGGAGCGAGGTATCCGGCTCATAGCTGCTCTGGATAGATATGAAGTTGGCAGAACGGATGATGGTGCAGCAGTGCTCATCATCGTGTTGATGCCATAAACATGGTAGAAAAGAGGTGTGGGTGGCATACGTATAACCTACATATGGGGTGGCCGGAGTCCGCACACTGGCTGCCGTATTGCATGTAGTGTGTAGCGCTCTGTGCTCGTGCCGCAATACAGGCATCTGATTGATTTAATATATATATAGCTGTTATTGCAATGTGGGAGATTGCCATCAATAGCGCAAACGTCCAATGGTTGAGCCACGGGTGACACGGCGAGCATATGGCCGTGGCAGAGGAATGGTCGTGGGAGATATTGTCCGGTGGTGCCGCCCGGATATGAGCGGGGCGGTGGTGTTGCGTCTGCCGGGGGGCTATCTATGAAGTCCGCACAAGCCGACAGAACGTTGCCTCATGTGGGCGCAACAACAGGCTCTTCTGCCGAGACCAACGATGCGTGCGCAGCGGAAATCCGGTAGTCCGACACGCCGGATCATGCCAAAGCGGCCCTTACGATGATGTGCATACCAGGAATTGCGTGGCAGCGATTTCCGAAACCGTAAAGAATCATGGGGGCGTGCCGGACAGCACAGCCCCCATGATAGAGAGAAGGCGATAATCGTGATGATTGCCACATCTTCCTTTGGTATGGAATAGTGGCACTGTATCGGTTCTATCGCATTAGCACGATGGCAGAATATAGATGTGGGTGCAGCCGCTTCTATCGACGGTCACCTGTAGGCATACGGTAGTGCCGCAGGGCAGCGTACATTTCACGGGGCGACCATTGGGAAGCGCAACTGTTCTTCCTCCATCGATCGATGCCCACTGAATATCCCAGAGGGGAGGGCAGGGCTGTGGCTGCTTATAGATGGTTGTGCCGCATGTGGTGACAAGATCTGTCTTGAGAAGATCGCTGCTTCCTGTCCAGTTCGATGTGACCGCGAAGGGGATACAGGATTTCTTCAGTTCGCAGGTCATCGTGATGGCGTAGGTGCATTTTTCACACCCTAGCTGTGCCTGTGCGTTGGCCGTGCTACCGATCAGTATGCATACAAATGCGGCAATTGCGACAATCATTGAAAGAAGGGAATGTCGTCTCATGGTGATAACTCCAGTTTTTTGCTGACGTGGATGTACAAGGTGTGCTCCCCGAACCGATGGCCGTCAAGTATTTGTTGCCACCCGGCTTCGGGATGGCGAAGCTACAGGACTGGAAGTGCCTCTACCAGTACATCATTGTGTACCCTGCGAAGAGATTCCTGCTGGCGCTCGGTGCCAGTTGTTCGAGAACAACATCTGGTTCCAGATACGCAATGTGTGCGGATGGCAGGAGGGTGTGGAGAATACCGGGAGGGGATGGGGGGATGTGGTAACCTTGATCTGGTCGCTGTTCTGACAAGATGAGCCGTGCCAGAGTGATCGAAAAAAAAATCCCTTCGCCGAAGATATACGGCGAAGGGATCAACAAACAACGAAAGAATTCTAACCGGGCGAATTAATAACGGCTGCGGCTGAAGTTCCTGTCACGTGCCGGGCGCTGTTCCTTCGGACGCGCCTCGTTGACGGTAAGATCACGGCCGTGCAGGTCAGTTCCATTCAGGTCCTGAATCGCCTGGCGTCCGTCGGCTGCGTCCGACATCTCGACAAATCCAAAACCTCTCGACCGGCCCGTGTCACGGTCGGTAACGATGGATGCGGAGGTGACGGTGCCACTCTGTCCGAACAATTCGTTCAGATCATCACTGGTTGTGTCGAAGGAAAGATTTCCAACATACAATTTAATCGACATGGTAATGCCTCATCTCCCGATGGAGAATTAGTAAAGCGAGAACAGAGTTGGCTTCGGGAGAGGCGGTGCAGTCGAAGATCTCGGTTCCTTGTGCTCGCTAGTCGAGCAGCTTCAAGGGTAGATATAGTGTCGTGTTCTCTGGTCCTTCCATCGCTTCAATCCTATAAGCCGCCGACCATGAACTTGACGTGAACAGAGACAATTATACGGAGTAGGCGGGATGATTCCTACGGAAATATCATGGGCCTGAAAAAAAATAGCGGGGCGACTTCCTTCCGGCAGGGATCGGATTTCCGCATGAGCCGGGCTGTCGGAGTTTCTGTTGCCCTTTTGCGTTGCATCGCTGCCAGTGCATATCGGCTCCGAACATTTCCTTCGGAGCCGATCGTATGCAGAGCCTGGTGGCGGCTATTTCAGGATCGTCACCGGAGTTGATATCCGGGTTCCGCCGGATATCAGAACTGCTATATACGGCCCGGCGGCAATGCCTGCGCCTTCCAGCAGTACGCTCTGCGTCCCCGCTTCGCGATAACCGTCGATCAGTGTGCGAACGGGGCGGCCGAGCATATCGTACAATGTCAACGTTGCCCGGCCGGTGTGCGCGATCGCCACGCTCATCCGGGCCGACCCCGAAAACGGATTCGGTTCAACCGTTATCGAGTTTTGCTGATGCAGTTGTGGTGCCGAGACGCTCGATGTCGCTTTTGGATAGAGCACCAGATGGCTTACCGTAAGCGGCGGGAGCGTGAGCGAAAATGCGCGATCGCCAATGGTGATATCATCGGCGCGGCCGATCGCCGAGCTGGCCGAGCCGAAGGAGTACATCTGCGCATGGTTCCATTGTTCCGGCGATTCCACCGTGATTGATGAACGCATCGATCTGGTGAAATTTTTGTTGATGAGGATCAGATGGAGGCGCCCGTCGCCGTCAAGCGATGCATAGGAGGAGCCGTTCTCCAGATCCGAGATCGTGCTGCGCACCGATGTGGAGCCGAACGACCCGTTTGCTCCATCGTAGTTCCGGTAGATCTTGAATCCTGCTGCGATGTAGTCGTCCACGGTGAAGAAGTAGGTTGCCAGGTCAACGCCATGGCGGCCGAAGATTCCGAGCGCATCGGCCTGTGCAATGCCGCCGGAGACATGATGCCGCCCACCAAAGGAATATTCCGTGATCGCCAGCTTTGTGCCAGGATAAAAGTCGTTGATCGACTGCTGAAGCGTTGGTATCAGACGGAGCGATCGTCCGTCGGTGAAGCCGTTGCCCGGGGCGGTGATCCAGCTATCCTCGACATACGTTGGGTCCCATAGGCTTCTCGGTGCCTGCACACGTTCCACATCGGTTCCGGCTGCGGCCGGATAGTAGTGCACCGAAAAAACATCAAGCAGGCGTCCACCGGCCGCCTCGGATGCAGCGCGCATGCCGTCCAGATACGCGTTCACCCAGGTCATCTTATTATAGCGGTAGGCGTCGCCAGTGCCATTGGTACGGTATGGCTCACGATTGTACGTGGCCCAGTCGGAGGGCTGGCGAAGGACCGCATTATCCTGATCGTAGATGCTCCAGAGGCTGTAGAACTCGGAGTACCCCCACATGGCCGGGCCATAGGTGGTTGCAGTTGGGTCCATACGCCGGATGGTTGTTGCCAGCGCGATGTTCTTTGCGATCACCTCGTTGCAGGTCAGCAGGGCCGGATGCAGTCGGGAGTGAGTTCCCGCATTGCCGTTCTTTTCAGGGAAATGATGCCAGAGGCCCGGCTCGTTGTCGATCTCGTATCCCTGGATGCCATCCCCGCCGGAGGCCTGCCCGTAGTGGGTCATAAGGAAATGGATCTCTTCATCCACATAGATCACGCCGTCGTTGAGATCGGGTTCGGTGGAGAGTGAGCCGGGGGCGCCGGGCTTGTCGAAGACCACCTGGTTCCATCGGGGCGACGGGGCTTCTTCCTGTGGCAGAACCCATCCATTGCCGTCGGCTGCCACATAGCCAGCTATCGGAAGCTGTAGGAGCGAGTAGGCGCCGAGCGAGCGGGAATGATCGTGAAACGTGGTAAGGGCCTTGCCGGGGGAGTAAGGGGGGGCGCCCGCGCCGGTTATCACCGACTGGAACTGATTGTTCGAGTGGTTATCGTCGTTGCCGGAGTTCGAGAATCCGTTCTCCCAGTTATAGCTGGTCATTGTATTGCCACCGAGACGGCGGGCGCCGACGTTCAATCCCTGGGCATGATTCTCAAGACCGGTCTTCCAGGGGCCTGCGCCCCATTCATTATCGTAGACGTAGGCGTTGATGCCATAGATCAGGGGGCTGATCGGCTTTTGTTCGGCGGTTGTCGTGATGACCACCGATACGTCGATCGGTTGGGCAATGGCTGTGCCGATCACTACCAGAGCCGATAAAAAAGTAGATGCTACACGTTTCATTATCTGGTCTCTCCTGAAAAGTTCGTCCCGAAACTGTGTGCCATAACATGGGGGAACCCGTTGTGCCAGCGGTCCCATTCGTGTTCACGCGGGAGCCGATCGCTCGTGAAGCACATCAGGTTCCAGGAACCAGACGACGGGATACAATATACACCGGTGCAGGGCACCGGCTTTGCACGTACGTGGTTCCAATCCGATGCCGGGAATAGAGCCGATTGTATATAAACGGAACATCCGCAGGAAAGGACAGAGCCTACGGAGATTCTTTTCGGACGCTTCTGGCCACCGCCGCCATTACTGGCACGGCCATTACTGGCACGCAGGAAGAGTATGCGTGCGTGATACGTATCATAAAGATATTCCGATGCATGGCCGCGATCGGGCCGCAGGATGATATATTCCGGCATATGGTCATTGCTCCTCGGAAACCTCTCGGCAGCGACGCCAACGCTCCTGCCTGCCGCCGCCGCTGTGCGGATCAATTGCTGAGTGGCCGTCGCGGCCTTCTCTGCATGCTGTTAATGATGCTCTCCGTGGCAGGGTGTGCCTCCCCGGTGCAGTTATTGAGCGGAGGCGATAGGGCGATCTCCGACCGTCTGTATTGCGGGCGGGCGATGCCCGGAGGGGAGAGCGTTGATGCGGAGGCCTGGGACGCCTTTCTGCGCGACGTTGTGACGCCAGCGTTTCCCGATGGGCTTACCACGTGGCATGGCAATGGGCAGTGGCGTGACCAGCAGGGGGACGTTCTTCATGAAGAGACCTTCATTCTGGAGCTGATTCATCCTCCCGGCTCTGCTGCCGATGAGCGGGTGGCAGCTATCATCGATGAGTATATACGGCGATTCCGGCAGGAGTCGGTGCTGTGGGTGCGGAGTGAAATTTTCGTGCGGTTCCATATGCGTTAACGCTATGCATCATATCGTATGAGCCGAATAATCGTACATGTGGTTAATGCGCTGCTGCTGGGCGTATTGTTTGTGGGGAGCGTGGCGGTCTGGAGCGTCCTCCCGGATCATATTCCCATGCATATGAATCTGAACGGGGTTATCGACAGTTGGACCGAACGCACCATTGCTAGCTGGTTTGCTCTGCCAATGGTTGCGCTTATCCTCAGTATCGCGCTCTATGTGATGGGAGGATATATCGCACGTAGGCCGCAGATGATAAATCTCCCCAACAAGAAGGACTTCCTTGCTTTGCTGCCGGAACAGCAGGCATCCGTTCTCCGAACGGTGCAGGGGGGGCTTCAGTGGATCGTTGCCTTGACAAATCTGCTGATGCTTATGATCCAGTACGATATGTACCGGGCCGCCATGGGGAGCATGTCGTCCAGCTATGGCATTGCCACAGTGCTGGTGGTATGTATAGCGACCCCGCTTCTTTCGCTTGCCGTCTTCGTCAGGATACAGTCCCGTATCAGCGCCATGAAAAGGGAGAACGCAGCCGATCCAGCAGGCTCGAAAAGCAGTTGCTGACACTCATCGACCTGTTCCCAACCTTTCTGATGCGGTGCCTATACACGGAAGCGGCGTTCTCACGCCAGTCTCGTCTCTTTCTCGGTTGTTATACCATCAATGAATGCACCTCTTGACTTACATAGACCTTGGTAATCATTTCGGGAACATTATGGCGCCATATCCAACGCAATATGAAATGTCGCAGCACCACCTTCAGGAGCTGTCGATGAATGTGACACGGCTCTCCAATGTGTTGCAGGTATATATCGAGAGCGATCACCATATAAAAAACCTTGACTCCCCATTTATGCTGGAGATGAGCGAGGCGCTGCTGGGGCTGAACATTCAGGTGGAGCGGCTTATTCAGCGTGTCGATCCCGCCTACCAAGGACGCTATACAGGGACCGAGTAGCGCGCACGCCTTCTGATCGCCCCCTGCTCCGCATGATGCTTATAATGGGGCCGGGTGGTGATCGGTCAGGACCATCGTGATATGTCGGATGCGATAAGGTGAGCCGACTGCCTGGGATTCCGGTGCGGTTCGGATGGGCGTTCTATGCCGCTTATCGCCATTCGGCGATCGGTGCTGCGTTGAGAATTTCAGGCAGGTTCATAAGGAAATTGTTGGAAGTATATGAGACTCTTTCCCATCTTTGAATCTGTCTGACATGGTGCCGTGCGAGATCCGGAAAACTATTTCCGGGAGTATTGTGTCTTTCCCCTATCTGCCAGTTTACAGACATATCCCATACGTCGTGTATCGCTTCTATTCTCCTGTCATCGCCGATGACAAGATGAAAGAGTATGCAGCCGTATCCGGGAACACCCCTGGTTCTTTCACCGAAATTCATAGAGAAATCCTGTCCATAGAAGTTATGCCACCGTGTACGGCTGCAACGTACATATGTGGGCAGAACGAAGTATGCTCTCAACCGGTACAGGATCGCAAAGCGATGCCGGTAATCGCATGATGGGAGATTGTCCCTACGATCGGCGTATCTACATAACCTCAGCAATGGCCACTATCGATAGTTCCGCTTCTTCTGCGGATGATGATTTCCGTGCGTATCCTTCAGTGATCTGTAATGCCTGCGGTGCTTTTGCCTATACCGGCGATCGGTTCTGTGCATACTGCGGCCTTCTGCTGGCCCGATCCTGCTCGAAATGTGGTGCCCTGCTCTCGGATCGGCTTCTGGAACATTGTGATGCATGTCGCTCTTCGGCCGGGCCAGGCTCATGATGTGCCACCGGAGAAGGCCCCCCTCTACTGTACGAAAATCTGCTGTACGACCTGTTCTCCCTGATCCGTTCTGATTGCGACGATATACATCCCCTTTGCCATCCCTGCCAGATCTGCCCGGAGATCATAGTGCCCGGCATCATGATGGGCCGGTTCAACAAGCTCACAAAGGCGTCTGCCATCACTGTCATGGATGGTGATCGCGATCGTCCGGGGATCGCGCAGCCGATATTTGCATGTCACGACCGTAGTGATAGGATGGTGTGGATAATCCGTCGCGATCGCCCCCTCCAACGCTGTTGCCTGTGGCTCCGTTGCGAGCGGAAGGGGATCGAGAACATGTTCCTGTGGGATGTTTGTTGCAGCCACCGGCATGTGGCTACGGTTGTTGCCAGCGCTCTGCGCCTCAGAGTTCTGTTTGCTATGCAGGTTCAGCCAGGCCGATCGTTCTTCGGTCATCGTCCCGGCCTTCGGCTGAGGCCCTGCCATATGCAACTCTCCCGGTTCCTTCGCAGGAAGGAGCGTTCCTTCTGTTCGCTTGTTATGCGCTACGGTGGGAGCAGCGGCAGGGGGTGGTGAAGATTCCTTGACTGCCGTCGTGATGGCGGCGGGCCGGGCAGCGTCTGCCGAGTTGCCGGTGGATGTGTTGCCGAGCAGCGGCTGGGTCTGCGTCTGCCGATGTTGTTGCGGTGCCGAGGGAAGCCGGAGGTCTGTTGGCGTTGTCCCGGCGATAACCGATGTCATAAGAACCATCATCACGATCCTTCTGCCAAGCGATATTCTACTGGGGAAGATGCCGACCCTTCGCTCGTGCGGTTCTTCAAGGAGTGCGCGGAGTTCCTCCGGCGTATAGGCAGGGCGGGCCGGGGGGGTGTCGCGGATGAGCGAGAACAGGTCGCCGAGATGGCTTCTGGTGGGTTTGTTATTCATGGCTGGTCCGAACCGAATAGAAATGGATGTCATCGATCGGCAGCGATCGTTCCTCAAGCACAGATGGGCTGGCATCGAGCGGACGGGTATGGATCTCATCAACGCCGAGGAGTTGCGCCAGTTTCTTGCGTCCGCGTGCTATGCGCACCCGTACTCCTACAAGCGTTCCTCCCTGGGCATCGCGAATCTCTCGTGTGGAAAGGCCGGTCAGCTCGTACAGAAGCACCGCCTCACGTTGTTTTGCCGGAAGCTGCTCCAGTGCCCGATAGAGCGCCGCGATATCGGCCGCCACATCCGGGGGGGTGGCCTTGTCGAATATCCTGACGACCTCCTCGTCATCAATTCCTACAGTTCGCTCCAGTTCCTTGCGCCGCTTCCGGTGCACCCGTGTGGCGATCGTAAAGAGAAAGCTGAGGAACGCAGCGTCATGCCGAAGTGCATCTATCCGCTCGAATGCGATCAGAACCGTCTCGCCGATGATGTCCTTTGCAAGATCTTCGTTCCGGGTCATTGCCAGTACGAACCGTTGCAGGCGTGGCTGCACCGGCTCGAAAAGCCGCAGGAATCGCTGTTGTCTGTCCATCGTGGGTTCCGTTCATGATCCGGTTGCGATCGGCTGGTTCATCCGTTCCTGAGGTAAGTGCACCGGATTGGCAAAGTGTTACGTCGTGGTGCCGATAAGCGCCATACGGCCGGAGCCGAGGGTGGCGCCAGGGATGTTCAAGAAGCGGACCGAGTACCATCGGGTTGTAACTTTGCCCGCCCGTGCATCGTTTGTTCTCTGCTGGCGGAATGCCCGGACGCCGTGCCGTTTTGAATCCCTCCCGCCAGTCGGCTTCCGTATCGCCGCACCGTGGTATCGAACATGCCGAAACAACCTCTCCAACATAGCATATCCGCTCCTATGCTCACCGGACCTGCCGGATGGTGTGAACGGCTTCTTAAGGAGGCCGATCCGCTCCGTTTCTCCGATCCGCTTCGGGCGCTTCGTCTCTCGGAACAGGCCTATCGGCGTGCGCTCCGGCTGAACGATCCGCACGGAGTTGCCGATGCTCTTTCGATGAAGGCGTTATGCGACTTCGCACTCTCGAACTACGCCGAGGCGTTTCGTGCCATGCGGGAATCCATCAGGATCTATCGCATGGTCGGGGCGGAGCAGCGGGGGGCGGATATGGAGTACAACCTGGGGTATTTTCATGCTGTTCTTGGCGATTATCCCACGGCGATCGAGCTTTATCTTGGAAGCCTTTGCACAACTGCCGATCAACGATTTCGTGCATTGATCCTCACAGAGCTGGGCCGGGCGCTGGTTTCGCTCGGCGATGCAGGGCGAGGAGGGGCGCTCGGCTCGCAGGCGCTTCAGTTGCAGGTGAACCCGGCAACCGATCATGGCGTCGATCTGGTGCATATCGGCGTTGGCGAGATACGGTTGCGGCTGGGAGAACATACCGATGCTCTGGAGCATTTCCGGGCCGGATATGATATCGCGAGCGAGCGTGAGAATCTGCGGCGCATGGGCATGGCGCTGGCAGGCATCGGGCGGTTGTATCTGATAGGCAGGGAGACGAAGGAGGCCGCCCTGTATCTGCGCCGGGGGCTTGATCTGCATCGGAGCATCGGATACAAGCCCGGCATCGGCGAGCTTTCCCATGCGCTTGGGCAGGTTGAGCTGGAACAGGGCAATCTTGCCGGGGCTGCGCGGCTTCTGAAGGGGAGCCTTGCAATCGCCCGGGAGCTTGGAATGCATCCGCTGGCCTCGGAATCACATGCCGGGCTTGCAAGAGCGTTCAAACGTCGAGGGGACCTCACCAAGGCCCTGGAGCATCTGGAGCAGGCCGGACAGTTCCGCGAGCAGGCCTTTCCGCGTAGTGCCCTTGGCCGTGTGGCCGAGGCGATGGCGCAGTATGAACTCTCCCGAATCGGTGAGGATGCTGCCGGTGTAGGCATCCGGGATCGGTCGTTCGCGGGCGTGCTGGAGGCAAAGGAGGGGGAGATTACACGGTTGAGTGCACGGATCTCTGCTGCCGAATCGCTGCTCGACTCGATCGAGCGTGAGCTTCGCCAGGGGAAGGGAGCCGGTGATGATCGGGATCTGCTTTCCAGAGTATTGCAGCATGTGCGCGCACATCGTGAGTCCCGTGGCAATGCCGGGCTGGAGGTGGGAGAGGCTTTCGCCACGGAGTTTGCGCGCAAACTCCTGGCCCGCCATGCCGATCTGACGCCGACCGAGCTGCGGATCTGTTCGTTGCTCCGGCTCAATATGTCTACCAAGGAGATCGCAAGCATGCTGAATGTAAGCCCGCATAACGTGGATATGCATCGCTGGCGCCTTCGGAAGAAGCTTGGGCTGAAACCACGGGCGACGCTGGTGGCGTATCTGGGGGAGATCGGCCGGTAGGCCCGCCAGTCTCCTCGGGCGCGGGAGACGATGCAGGGGATGAAGCTCCTTCGGCCAGGTTTGTGCTCTATCCTGCTGCCCGGCCTGGCCGCTCTGCCTTGATCGCTGCGCTCTGCCTGGCAGACCACACTTCCACATCCTGTAGAGAACTTGTAGAGATCCTTCTCATTGCCTTCTCCCATCGGCCATGATAGCATTGCTGGCGTGAAGATATCCGGCAAGCGCGAGTGGCAACACTCCGTATGAGATCATTTCTAAAGGGACTCTACAATGATTCATGGCAACAACAGTGATACCCGGAGAAGGCGTGGGATCATCGGCATGGTGATCTGGATGTTCATCTTTGGCATTCTTCTTCTCCCGGATGCAGGCGCGCAGACGACCAAGCCAAGGGTGCTTATCGTGGTTACCAGCAACGATAAGCTGAACGACGGCAGCCCGGCTGGCTATTATTTCCCCGAGGCTGTCGATTTCTACGCGGTTCTGAAGCAGGACGGTTACGATATCGATGATATCGATGTGGTAAGCCCGGCCGGGGGCAGTTCCCCAATGTATGAACGAAGCATGTACCTGAACTATCCGAATTTCCTTGCGCTTTCCGATGGCGAGGAGTTCCTTGCCAAGTTCGACAATACGCTGGCTGCTGGTGCCATCGATGCAACCAGGTATCGCGCGATGTACTATGTGGGGGGATTTGCCTCGATGTTCGACTATCCCCACAGCCATGAGCTTGCCCTGGCCGCCCGCACGATCTATGAGCGCGGCGGAGTTCTTGCTGCCATCTGCCACGGCACCTGTGGCCTGCTGCCGGTTACCCTGTCCGATGGTAGCTCCCTTGTCAGGGGGAGAAAGGTCACAACCCGCCCGTTCAGTGAGGATAGCAACTACGGCGATCTGACGCGAGAGGATGTCCTCTATTTCTTCCCCTTTGTCCTGGAGGAACTGTTTGCCGCTTCCGGTGCTGTTTTGCAGACCGGACCGGCGTTTATGGCCAATGTGGTCGTCAGCGACAGGATCGTGACCGGACAGAACCCGGCATCGGCCAGGGGGACCGCGATTGCCGTGCTGGAGCTTCTGGCAGGAATCGCCACGGTTGATGCCACGGCTGCCGCCGGGCTTTCATTGCAGCAGAACACGCCAAACCCGTTATCGCTGCATAGCTCGATCCGTTTCTCCGTTTCCGTTGCAGGCCAGGTGCGCCTGAATGTTTTCGATATGACCGGGGAGATGGTCCTGCCGTTGCTCGATGAGATGCTGCCGCCGGGCACGCATGTGGTATCGCTGGATGCAAGCCTGCTGCCGCCGGGCATGTACTTCTACCGCCTGGAGTCGGCCGGAACGGCCCTTACCAGAACGATGATCGTTTCGCCATAGCCGTGCGGTCTGGTCCTGGCGCTGGTTGTCCTCCCGGCCGACGTTGCTTATGCTGCCGGGAACTTCTCTAACGTTGCTGGGGCACCGTCGGCCATGCTTCTAGCTGGTCCCGGTTGGATCTGATCCGGCCGGGGCCAGCCTGTTTTCAGAGCAAGTGCTGTCCAGTTGAATGCCTGTATGCCGCTGTTGGTCACATTTATCTGTTCTGGCCCATGGATCTGTTCGATCCCCCGAGACCTGCCGGTATGTACGCTGCCTGATTGCTCCAATGGCGCCTGCCGGAAGAGTCACAGAGAGAGGATGAACCTCTCGCACATTGGACGACAGCTTATCCATACCCTGGATCGGTGAATCGTTCGAGTGTTCGCTCCGGCAGATGCTTCATGCTGCCACGTTCTGCCCCAGGACACCGCTATATCAAGCACCCCTCGTTATTGCCAGGGCACATCGCGTGTGGCCGATCTTCCAAGCGACTATCGGTTCTCCACGCGCACTGCTCCGTTTACCTCTATCATCAGATCATCGTTCCGTTCTGGCAGTGGATGAGCACTCTCGACGGCACCCATCAGTGCATTCCCTGCGATCCTCCGGTGAACACCGGGGTGTTCTATGAGGTTTCCGGGGAGGCGCCGAACAGGGTTCTTACAGTTGAATGGCATGCCAACCTGGCATCGTATGTCTGGCATGTCCGAGGGGGGGGGCTCCATACGGGGACGCCCCTCCGGCATAAGTGGGGGCAGTGTCTCTTGCAAATCATTTGCAAGAAGGCTAGATTGAGCCTTCTGTACTACCGTGGGATTATTCACTGGAGCAAATGATTATGGAGCATCTGGAAAACGATGTGGATGTGGTTATTGTGGGAGGCGGCGCCGCGGGGTTGAGCGCGGCCTTGCTGCTGGGACGTTCGGTACGCAGGGTGCTGGTCTGCGATGGCGGCGCACCCCGCAATGCCCCTGCGGTGCATTCGCATAGCTTCTTCACCCGTGACGGTGAATCTCCTCTGGAGATGCTGCGAATCGGCCGGGAGCAACTGGCGATATACGAGGGGGT
Organism: uncultured Alphaproteobacteria bacterium; assembly: GCA_964455525.1. Classification (GTDB taxonomy): domain Bacteria; phylum Bacteroidota; class Ignavibacteria; order OLB7; family OLB7; genus JAFDZV01. Next base: position 135,039 of record CAYVWR010000009.1, on the reverse strand, counting down.
CAGGATCGTACACGATTCCGTTGTTGATATCAAGGCGGAGGGGAATGGTTTCACCGCCGTGCTTGGCAATGGCGATAGCTATCATGCCGGGAGAGTTCTTCTGGCCACCGGCGTCGCCGATGAGCTGCCGCCGATCGAAGGGATCAGGGAGCTATGGGGGAAAAGCGTTATGCATTGTCCGTATTGTCATGGCTGGGAGATACGCGGCGAGCCGATCGCCGTCTGTGCCGATGGCGATCAGGCGCTGGAGTCGGTCATCTTGCTGAGGGCATGGAGCCAGGATGTCGTGCTTTGCACCAACGGTTCCACGAACATCAGTGCCGGGGATCGCGACCGGCTGGCTGCCGGTGGAATTCCGGTGTACGAGGAGCCGATACTGCGTCTGGAAGGAACCGATGGAACGCTGGAGCGGATCACATTCGTAGGGGGGGAGTCGATTCTTCGGCACGCGCTGTTTCTGCGCCCCATGCAACGGCAGCGATCGGATCTTGCCACACGGCTCGGGTGCGAGTTTACAGACGATGGCAAGGTGAAGGTCGATCCCGTTACATCGCTCACCAGCGTGCCCCGCATTTATGCTGTAGGCGATATGGCTACGATGATGCAGCAGGTGGTTGTGGCAGCGGCGATGGGGGCGCAGGCGGCCATGATGATGAACAATGAGATCATCAGGGAAGAGGCTCGTCTGTAGGCATGCTCTGGCCGTTCCTATCGCTGCGGACCGAGTGCTGTAACCAATGGGGAGTGTACACGTCATCCTGGAAAAACGGGAGATCAGATGCAGAGCAACAGGTTGGAAACGGTGCTGCATGACAGCAGGAAAATTCTTCTCGGCTATATCCGAAAGAAAGTAGGGGGTGAGGATGTTGCCGAGGATATCCTCCATGACAGTCTTGTAAAAGCGTTGCGCTCGGCACCAGGACTGCGGGACGAGGAAAAATTGCTCCCCTGGTTGTATCGGATTATCGATAATTCGATAACCGATCTCTTCCGCCGTAGACAGGTGGAGCGGAAATACACGGCACAGGCCGCCGAGCAGGATGCATGGAGCGTGCAGCCGGAGGAGGAACGGATGCTCTGCGCATGCTTCAAGGAGATATTGCCGACACTGAAACCGGAATATGCCGAGGTTCTGCAAGAGCTGGATCTACAGAACGGTGATGCTGAAGATATGGCCCAGCGGCTTGGCATCACCCGAAATAATCTGAAGGTGCGCCGCTACCGCGCCCGGCTCCAGTTGCGCGAGCGGCTGGAGCAGACCTGTCAGGTCTGTGCAACCCATGGTTGTCTTGACTGTACTTGTAGGCAATGATGTCCCGTTATTCCCGATTCCATTGCCGTTGGCACCGGGGATGTACGTTTTTCGGACAAACCGGGAGCAGTATCGCAAGGTTCGGCGAATAGTATAATAGTATAGGGTAGTATAGCATGGAAGATGCAGTGGGATGGCCGGAATTAGTGCCGGCCGTGCCTATGCTATGAGAGAATGTTTATGGTTTTTGCTATACTTGCTTCGCCGTTGAGCAGAGGGGAATAGGTGCAGGGCGTCCATAGTATATGGATGGGGCGGCCAGGCTGATCGTTCCTTGATGGAATTCCGGGACTCTCCTGAGTTATTTTCATTGTTCATCGCAATCGTTGTGATTTTTCCACTGCAACAATCGTTCTCTATATTCATAGAGGTCTCTCACATATCCAGGCATACCATACGAGCGATAATGTTCATCGAACAGAGAGAGAAGGGGCCGGAATACAAGTGCGGTCCGGCATAAGTCGATTGGTCCACTCTACCTTCATCGTCTTTCAGGGATGCACAATGTTCTGTCCTCACAATCTATGGACAGGGCCGCCAGGATCATCAGGTATTATGGAAGCTCTTATAACCTGGTGATGCCCGCTGAATAAATCTGTCCGGCCCGAACGGTCTGGCAGCGTGTTTCATCATGCCTCTATGGTAATCTCGGCGTTGGATCGGAACCGAGATACATATGATAGATGGCGCTGATGTTCTAAAAAGAGCTTCGGTTTCCTGCACCATGTATTTTCTCGACCGGAAAATTTCAGCAGGAATTTTGTGTTTGTAGTAATGCTCACCTCCCCCGGCTGTTCTCCTATCAGGGATACGTTCTGACCATTCAGTTCCATTCACCAAACTATCCGTATGGAGTTGCTCATGCTACCAATTCCGCATCGTACAAAGGGGTTGATCGTCGGCAGGTTGATAGCGGCTACTGCGATCCTGTTTTGCACCGTGTTTGCTCCTTCGTGGGCTTTCCTTGCAAGTGATTATCAGGCGTCCGCTGGTTTTGCTACCTTTACTCCGCTGGTCGGCGGCACAAATGTTATAGGCCCAACGCCATCAGGGCCAACAACCGCAGGAAGCTATAATGATCAGGCTACATCGGGCACGTTGAACATCGGCTTCAACTTTATCTACGAGTGTGCCGTATATACGCAGTTCTCGGTTAATACAAGCGGCCTTGTTATTCTTGGAACTACCACTAGCGGTTCCTACGCAAATAATCTCACCAGCCCTCCTACCTATCCGATTCTCGCTCCGTTCTGGCAGCAGATGAGCACGCTGGATGGCACCCATCAGGCCACTCCATGCAACCCGCCGGTAAATACCGGCGTCTCCTACCAGGTTTCAGGAACAGCACCAAACAGGGTGCTGACAATCGAGTGGCGTACCAACCTGGTGAACTCTCTGGGATATTGGAGTTTTACCTGCCCTACGGCTGCGATGTTTTTCCAGTTCCAGACACGGTTGTATGAGGGGACAAACAGGATCGAATATCATTACGGGGCGATGTGGGCCGCCGCAGGACAGGCTACCGCTGCCTCCATCGGCATGGCTGCCGGATCAGGAAATTTCTTCAGTCTTACGCCGAGTGGTGGAACCAGCGCCACGCTAAGCGCTACGGTCGCCAATAATGCCGTCGCGCTCCATCTTACACCGATCACCAACGGCACCATCTATGCGTTCACTCCATGTTATTTCCGTCCCGTTGGCATTACCGGTGCGGGGGGCGGCACCGTAAGCATGGCAGATGGGGATACGCTAATCAATAGGAGCTATGTCTATGGTTCCACCCCTGCATCGTTTACGCCGTTCAGCCTGACGTTGCCGAGCGGTTCCTGCGCAACGCGGAACTACTCCATCGTCATCAGTGGCGCCGCTGCATCGGATTACATGTTTCAGAGCAGCGGCACGCAGACCATCTCTGGCTCGCTGGCTGCTGGTGGCTCTATCACTCCCGTTATCAACTTTACGCCGGGAGGGGTCGATGTTCGTGAAGCTATCCTGAAGATCACCGATCTGGCCAATGGTTGCTCACGTTCGTATCGCATCCGTGCGGTGGTGACGCCTCGTGTTGTCCTGACCGGCAATATCTCGCAAGGGGGAACCTCGACCATGGCAAGCGGGGATGTTCTGCTGAATGGCTTCCAGGTTGTTGTTGGCAACCCTCAGACGTTCACGCCGTTTGCCGCAACCAATATCAGCACTGGCGCTTCGGCCGATATTACGTATAGCATTACCGGGGGTAACGGGCAGTATTCCATCCTTCCCACAAGCGCCTCGATTCCGGCGCTTGGCTCCAATACGCCGCAGATAACATTTTCGCCATTGCCGGGACGTAGCGGCCCTCAACCGGCAACATTGACTGTCGCAGTCGATAAACAGGTCTATACCTTCACGCTGAACGCATCCGCCTCCACACGTGCGCTCACGGTCTCGATAGCAGGAAAGGCCCTCGATTCCGCAAGCAGCCTGTTCACGAACATGTTCAGTTGTGTTGGAGATATGGCCACCTTCTACACGGTCGATCTGGAGAACCCAAGTGCCGTGCCGGTTGTCATCAATGGCCTCGATTTTCTTGTGACCGATACCTTGTACGGGCAGGGAGTGCCGCGATATGCTGTGCGCCGCGATAAGTCCGGGCGCCCGATCCCCATCGGCGATTATTTTCTTTCGCTTGCTCCGCCACTCAGCCCGGCCTCGGCCAATCCGATGGCTACATTCCCGATCGAGCTGGCTCCACAGACAAGTCGGCGTATGTATCTCTGCTTTGCAGGTGCCCGCCCGGAAAAGCGCTTCGGACGGATGTACATGAGAACCAATGCGCTCAATCATACCAGTGCCGATACAAACGGCGTGATGACGACCGGACTTCTGCGTGCGGATCTGTATGGGCGTGGTGTTGGCAGCCGCCTCTCAGATAATATGCTCGGAGGTCTTCCAAAGGCCCTCCTCTTCAAGACGATACGTGTCGGGGAGTGGGCCGATACGACGCTCGTCATCGCCAACCCCGGACTCTGCTCGCTTCGTATCTCCTCGGCCGCGCTCGCCATCAATGCCGGTGATGTCGATGAGTTCCGCATCCTGCGCTCGTTCCATGCATCGGTCGATAGCGCTACCGGCGATCTGCTGATCCCACCGTCGTCATCCGATACCCTTGTGCTGCGCTTCTCGCCACGACGCGAAGGCTCGCGTCGGGCAACCCTGCGCCTGGTGAGCAACGATTCGACGATCGCCCTGGATGGCATCAGCGAACGTGGGACCTATTACATTGATCTATACGGTCGTGGCTTTGCTGACTTGTATGCGAGCAGCCATGACTTTGGCACGGCTCTGATCGGTGGCGGAGCAGCGGATCATCGTCGAGGTATAGTGTATCTGCGGAACACGACAAGCCGTCCGGTGTATCTGGGCGAGCTACGCATCGTGGGGCCGGATGCAGGGGAGTTTTCCGAAGATGTGGATCAGCGCTGGCCGCACCTGCCATATCTGCTGATGGCCGGTGAGGAGCTAGGGCTGTCGGTGGTGTTTGCGCCGGTGGCCGGTGGAGTGGAAGGGAGTCGTGTGGGTCATCTGGAGATAGTCAGCTCAGGTGGGGACACGACGGTGAGCGATCTCCGTGGCAGTGGTGGGAGCCGCCGTATCGAGCTGGATGTATCGGAGCTGGATTTTGGCATGGTGAGCGTTGGGAAGTCTGTTCGTCGTCGCGTGCATATTCGGAATGCCGGAACGATGGAGTTACATGTGTTCCAGGGGAAGGTAGGGGGGGCGGAGTCAGGGATCTTCCATGTATCTCGTTTGGAGCGAGAGGTTCTGAGGGGTGGACAGGTGGAGAGTGTGGAGGTGACGTACACGCCCCGTACGTCGGGTCGTACAAGCGGTGTGTTGGAGATCGAGAGCAATGGAGTGAACGGAGTTCAGGAGGTATTGCTGAACGGTGTGAGCTTGCAGGGCTTTGGCGGTCGAGGTGATTGGGTATGGGGTGATGGTGTGGAGTTAGGTGAGCAGGATCGAGGTGGTGGAGTTGCGAGCGGTGTGAGCCGGGGAGTTGAGGGAAGTGGATTGTGGTTGGGCACAAGCCTGCCGAACCCTGCACGCGATCGTGTGGAGATCGTCTATGGGACATCGCATGGAGGGAAGGTGCGCATAGCTGTATACAACCTGAGCGGTGCTCTGGTATTGGAAGCGGGGGAGATGATAGTGAGCGCCGGAGAGCACCGTGTGGGATTGGATCTGCGCACGCTCCCCAGCGGTGCATACTACTACCGGGTGGAGTCGGGCGATCAGGTGGCCATTGGGCGATTGGATGTCGTGAAGTAATCAGGACATCCATTATCTGTGATAGTATGGATGAGAAGGGCGTATCCGCACCGGATAACGCCCTTCTGTTGTTGTGATGGGGCCGATCCGGGGAGAAATCCAGTGTATTGCTGCTGTTGAGCACGCAGAGCACGCTCCGATCGTCACCTGTTACAGGTTGATCCGGCTAAGCTCTATGGCATCGTGACACATCCTTTCTATTTTTTCTCACGCCATTTTTCCATCATAACCACTCCATTCGGGGGGAGGAGCGTACGCCGGGGCGAGAGCGGGCAGTTCCGGTGCGAAGAATAATGCCGCGAGCCTATCGTATATAGCTTATAGCTTGCCGATTTGTTTGTCAGGATTTATCATCATGAAGATTCTCTATTTCGGTCTGGCGCGCGAGCGGGCAGGGGTTTCCTCGGAGGAGCTTCTCTTCGAGGGCCAGGGCACTGTCGATCGGCTCTGGGAGCTGCTTATCGAACGGCATCCATCGCTTGCCGAGTGCCGGGCGATCTCTCGTATCGCTGCTGATATGCAGTATGTTGCTGATGATGATCGCATCGGCGATGCCGCCGAGGTGGCCATTATTCCACCGGTTGCGGGAGGCTGATCGATGATTGATTGCAGGGTGACATCATCGCCGCTGGACTCCGGTGCTCTGATCGCTATGGCCTCTGATGCGGGGGCCGGAGCGGTTGCTCTGTTTATCGGCACGGTACGTGATTCCAGTTCGGCACGAGCTGGCCATGCGGTGCTCCGGCTGGAATATGAGGCATATGTGCCGATGGCCGAGCGGGAGCTGAAGCTGATCGCAGCTGAGGCAGCCGAGCAGTTGGGCCTGCTCAACGTGCTGGTGCATCATCGTATCGGGGTGCTGGCGATCGGGGAGGCCGCCGTTGTTGTTGTTGTCGCCTCGCCTCATCGGGCCGCAGCGTTTGATGGGTGCCGCTATGTGATCGAAGAATTGAAGAAGCGGGTGCCGATCTGGAAGAGGGAAGTATTCACTGATGGTACGGAGTGGGTTAATGCGCGTCCATAACGTCCGGTTTGTACGATTGCTTGCGGTCCAGATCGCCCTTCTCCTGGTTGTGGCCGCGCTCTCCTCCTGTGTCCCATTGCAACGTCTGAGCGCCGCCGCCGCTGCCGATTCGTTGCGTCGTGATACCCCGCAAGTGCTTAATCTTCGGATCTATGGCGAGGGGGATGTCAGCAGCCCCCCCATTCTCCGCATTCCCGAGCCTAACCGACCGGCCTCGGCTCTCGGCGCGCTGACGATAGCGTTCGAGATGAAGAGCGATGCGCCACCGAATATCATCCTTCAGCTTGTGCATTGCGACCGCAACTGGGTTCCAACCGAAAATATCTTTGTGCAGGACCCGATCAGGCTGCAAACGACCGACTTCCATATCGAGCGTGCCCCTATCGGCGTACGGCATTACGATTATATAGGCGAGATCACCTTCCCACGCCCTGATAGTCGCCTCGTCGTAGAGCATGCGGGCAACTACCTTGCCCGGATCGTTGATTATTACGATCGCTCGAAGATCCTTGGTGAGGGACGTTTTTTCGCCGTGCAGTCGCAGGCCAAGGTTGATGTCTCCGTCTATTCCGATTTCTACATCAGCGCGCAGACCGAGGTGCTTCAGCATGGATTGAAGGTGCGTGTGGAGGCCGAGCCGGACTTCGATATCTTCGGCAGTCAGGTCAATGGCATAGTCCTGTATCAGAAGGGGGCATGGTACTCGCCGATGGTGGCCAGCCCCCAGACCGATCGGAACGACCGTCTGCCGGGCGTTCCTTGGATCGAGTGGTACCCGTCGTTCTCCGGGAAATCGATAGCCGTCTTCTCCAATGTGCCCGCCGGCAACGAGCATCGGTTGCTCGATCTCACCGATCTGGTCTATTTTCCCAGCACCGGCAGCGTGCTCAGCACGCCGTTGAGCGATCTTCCTCGCCGCAGTTTCAATGCCTATGATAACAACGGCATCACTCCCGACCGCTATGTGCCGCTCAGCGATGCCGACTATGTCGATTTTGAGTTCCGGCTCGATCTGAAGGGCTACGATGTCAAGGAGGATCTGTTTGTGGTGGGCACCTTTACCGACTGGTTGGTAAAGCCGGAGTGGCAACTTCATTTCGATAAGGCAAGCGGCTTCCATATCGCGCGCGGGATTATCAAGCGTGCATTCCATGAGTACGAGTACGTTTCCGGGACGTGGGATGCCGATGCCATGATGCTGCGCGATGCCGATGCATCGTTGCTGGAGGGAAACCTTACCGCGGCAAGCATACCGTATTATGCGTTCGTCTATTATCGCGATATCGCCAGCGGCGGCTACGATAAGATTATCGGTGTCGGCGTGGACATTTCTGGAGTACGGAATTAGCATATGAAGCAGAATGATGCATCGCTCCGGGTCGGCGTGATCGGTGTTGGCCATCTGGGCGCCACTCATGCACGATTGTGGAAGGGAATCGCCGATGCCACCCTGGTGGGCGTCTACGATCAGGACCGCGATCGTGCCGCTCGTGTCGGCAGCCAGTGCCAGACCAGAGTCTTTGAAAATCTTGACGAGCTGATCGGGGCGGTGGATGCCGTGAGCATCGTCACCCCCACCTCCACCCATGCCGAGCTTGCGCGGCGCCTGCTGAATGCAGGGCGGCATGTATTTATCGAGAAGCCGATCACTGCGCTGTATGCCGAGGCGCAGGAGGTTATCGGGCTTGCCGAGAAGCGCGATCTGGTTCTTCAGGTGGGGCATATCGAGCGGTTCAACCCGGCATTTGCGGCATTGCAGGGGCACCGCCTGGAGCCGATGTTCATCGAGTCGCACAGGCTGGCACAGTTCAGTCCTCGCGCTACCGATGTTGCCGTTGTGCTCGATCTGATGATCCACGATATCGACCTGGTGCTCACTGTAACCGGGAGCCCAGTGGCAGAGGTTCGGGCCAGCGGGGTTTCGGTGCTGAGCGATACGATTGATATCGCGAATGCACGGCTGGAGTTCGCAAATGGCTGTGTGGCGAACCTGACCGCAAGCCGGATCTCGCAGCGGCAGATGCGGAAGATGCGCCTGTTTCAGCAGGATGCTTATATCTCCATCGATTTCGCCAAACCCTCGGTGGAAGTCTTCCGCATCTCCGATGATATGGAAACGGCAGGGCCTGCCACCGTGCTCCTTGGAGCGATCGAGCTGGGGACAAAACAGCGTACGATCACCTTCGAGCAGTTGCAGACCCCCGAGGTGAACGCGCTCGCCGAGGAGTTGCGGACGTTCTCGGCAACCGTTCGTTCCGGCGCTGCGCCGCCGGTAACCGGTCGCCAGGGCGCAGAGGCCCTGCGTGTTGCCGAGGAGATCGTGCGTGAGATAGAACGGGGGCAGATGCTCGGCAGACGGTCGTGAGCGATGGCTGGTGGTGTGTGGCGTTGCCACAGCGCTCGATGTGCCGGGTATGCCGGGCTGATCCTTTGACCTTCTCTTCTGTTTTGATTATTATCTCCGCCTGATTGTTTTTGTGCCGGAGCGCCGGTTGCTGCCCTTCATCGCAAGACCACTGTTGCGCCCGCTCCCTAGTTCGCAAGGGTGCCTTGTTTCTTCCACACATTCTCGCACGATCGATGGATTATCCAGACCAGATACAGGGCAATAGGCTAACCTGGAACTACTCAGGTGGTAGATCAATCACTATCGAATCCGAACCTGCCCCGGGGCTGGGATTCCAACGCCCTATAAGGGTGACCGGCGGTGTCATCATCGTTCAGTATCCTCCAGGGCGCGATCGCTCGCTGCTCCCGCTCGCGATACAGGACGAGGAACTCTGGGGCAATTACAAGGAGAATAGCTTCGAGGGGGGGCATATCATCGGACTGGCTCTCGGTGGTCCCGATCATTCCTATAATATTGCCCCGATGAGCAAGGGTGCCAATTGTGGCAGCGGGACCTGGGGGGTGCTGGAGCAGGAGCTTCGGACACGGATCAAGAACGCAGGGGCGGCGGCGGTGGCAATCGATCTTACCTTGAGCTATAACGATAGCGTCGATCCCCATGTGCCTTCTCGTGTGAAGGGGTCGATCGGTGGCATTTCCTGTGTGAATGCGGAGCTTCGCCCTCCTAGCGACCGCACAAATATCATCGGCACGGAACTCAAGCAACTGTTCCGCAGTATCCAGCAGGAGGCTGAACAGTCCGGCATCTTCAGTACAAGCGAATCGCCCCACGCCCCGCTCGACATTGTTGATCGGAACGGGCCTGTATCACAGGGCTTTCGCAACCGTATCAGGAGGATACCGATTCTTGCCAAGTACCCCAGCGGCGGCATCAAGAAGAAGTCGCAAAAGGGGAAGGCTTCCACAGAGCAACGCCTGCTGATGATGCTCTACAACAGATTTCGGAACGGCGGCCTTCTGATGGCCGAAGATCCGGATAATCTGGGGTTCATTCTGAATGAATGGCGGGTGCAGGCCGATCATATCCGTCCATACTCGAAGTCGGGGAATCGCCAGTACAGGAACTTCCGATTGCTGCATCACCGTACCAATAACAGGCGTGGTGCCGGTGGAATAGCAACCGGAGGCAGGCATGTGCGCGTACGCAAGGCGCCCCTTCGCTTCGGTCGCGATTACTGAAGCATTTCCGGCCTCATCTTCCGGCCCGTGCCGTGTGTTCACGGGCGGGCCGGGATGTGATGCTGTTTGGTCGGTTCGGTTTCCAGAGCCGGTTGCCTGTATCGGATGCCATCGGTCCATGATTGCTCCGAGAGATTCCATCACCCCCTGCACTGCCTTTGCTCTTTCTCCCGTATCTTCGCCATTTCCTGAGAGTTGTTGTGTTGTTTGCCATGATCTTCGGCTGGCGGCTCTCGAAACGATACTTCCCTTTCCGCGATCGGCTTTCGATCAGGTTCCCGACAAGAGCAGGCTGTGAAGACGACTATAGAGATTTCCCATCCGATCATCCATGCCGTAGGCGATATAGCACACACCGAGGGTAGGAATATCTACCTTGTGGGCGGGTATGTGCGTGATATGCTTCTTCGCCATTCCGGCAATGAAAACGATATCGACTTTACCGTAGAGGGGAGCGGTGTGGAGTTTGCACAGATCGTGGCGCGTGAATTCAATACCCATGCGGTGATCTTCGAGCGTTTCGGCACTGCAATGGTGCCTGTGCATGGTTATAAGCTGGAGTTTGTCGGCACACGCAAGGAGGAGTACCACCCCGATTCACGCAAGCCGATCGTGACCGAGGGAACCTTGATGGATGATCTCCGCCGCCGGGATTTCACTGTGAATGCAATGGCAGTGCGCGTAGGTGGGGAACATACCGGCGAGGTGATCGATCTGTTCGGCGGGCTTGAGGATCTTCAGCGAGGCCTGCTTCGTACACCGCTGGACCCTCATGTCACCTACTCGGAAGACCCGCTCCGGATGATGCGCGGCGCCCGCTTTGCCGCCAAGCTCCAGTTCGATCTCGATCCCGCCTCGCTGGCTGCCATGGCCGATCTGCATGAGCGGATCAGGATCATCTCGCAGGAACGTATAAGCGATGAGCTTCTGAAGACCCTTGCGGCGCCAAAGCCGAGCACTGGACTTGCCATTCTGCAACAGACCGGTCTGATGGAGTTGATCTTCCCGGAGGTGCATCGTCTGGAAGGGGTCGATCTGGTGAAAACCGGTGGTGTGGCCTATGCCCATAAGGATGTCTTCTGGCATACGCTCAAGGTTGTGGATAATATCGCCGCAACAACCGACAATGTGTGGCTACGTTTTGCCGCTCTGATGCACGATATCGCCAAGCCGGTTACCAAGCGCTTTCGCGACGGGCAGGGGTGGACCTTCCACGGCCACGAGGAGGTTGGCGCACGGTGGCAGGATCGGATTTTCAGACGGTTGAAGCTGCCGATGAAGGAAAAGGAGTACGTGGCGAACCTGGTGCGCCTGCATCATCGCCCGATGGTACTGGTAGAGGAAGGGGTTACCGATTCGGCCATACGGCGGCTTGTGGTGGATGCCGGGGAGAATCTGAACGATCTCTTTACGCTCTGCCGTGCCGATATCACCAGCCGCGATGCGCGGCGTGTGCGGCGGTATCTGGAGAATTACGATAGGGTGATCGAGCGGATCAAGGAGGTGGAGGAGAAGGATCGGCTCCGGGCGTTCCAGTCGCCTGTGCGTGGCGAGGAGATCATGGAGATCTGCGGTATACCGCCGTCGCGCATGGTCGGCGTGCTGAAAGAGGCGATCGAGGAGGCGATTCTTGATGGGAGAATCCCCAATGAATACGAGGCGGCCCGCGATTACCTCTTCGAGATCAAGGACCGTATTCTCGTGAAGCCAGCTCGATGATATCTGCCGGGTACGATTCGGAACGAGCCTGTAGAGGAGTCGTGTGCTGACATCCTTCTGATCTGATAGCAGAAAGCCCGGTTCCAGTCAGGGATTCCGGGCTGTATCGTTGTATCGGCCGGTCCGGGACAACGGTGGTGCAACTATGAGTGATGGCGTGTGGCTACCGGGCAAACCCGATGTTCATCGTCAGAAACAGCCCGCCGAAATTGGTGATCGGATCTCCCTGAACGCTCTCCAGGCCGGGGCGAAGGGGAATATAGAAGTAGCGCAGGTTGACCCCGAGCACCGGCTTGCTTCCGCCAATCTCGGCGCCGACGCCGATAAACCCGCCGCCGGTAAAATACGCTCTGGCGTGAGCGAAGCTCTTGAAGAAGCCATATGCATATGGCAGCGCCACGATCATCGTTGGGCCTGCTCCTATGTTCATATAGGGCCGGAAGTTATCGACGATGACATTCTCCAGGAGGCGGTAGCGCAGCCCCACCGTCAGGGGGATGGTATAGAGGCGGTTCACCTTGCCGGGAACAAGCCAGTCCTGCTCGTTGCTGTCATATTCCTCGAACTCGTCCCGGCTGCGCGAGCCGGTAAGCCCGATATTGACGAAGCCAGCAAGTTTCTGGGAGTAATTATGCTGGTAGAATCCACCGCCGCCAAAGCCGCTGTTGCTGAAAAGAATGTCGATTCCCATGGCATCGTCGTACTCGGCGGAGATGCCCAGGCTATCGATCAGCGGCCGGGCCGGTTCAAAGATGAACAGGGTGTCGTCCGGGATCGAGGGCCTGCCCGGAGTTGTCTGGGGAACTGATCCCCCTGGCTCCCCGGTTACCTGTGCCTCCGCCTGTGCCCCAAGGATCACAAGAAGAGCCAGGAGCACCATCGCAGCAAACTTCATGGGCTGTCTCCGCATCATGTGTATGAAAACGACTGACGCGGGGCTAAATTATAACGGATGAGCATACGATGCCAGTGCATGCGCATGCCAGCTCTCAGGTTCCTACCGAGGGCATCCCCCGCCGCTCGCCCGCCTGTACCCTGTCGATATGCCAGCAGGCAACCGAATGTCCGGTCTCGACCTCAACCAGTGGCGGCTCATCATTCCAGCAGAGCGCATCGGCATAACCGCAGCGCGTGCAGAAGTGGCAGCCGACCGGGAATTTGGTCGGTGGCGGCACTGTTCCTTCGATCGTTGCCAGACGGGATTTCTGCGCGCCAAGCCGGGGGATCGACTTCAGCAGGCCGATCGTATAGGGGTGTTTCGGGTTGTAGAAGATCTCGTCGACCGTGGCATACTCCACGATCTTGGCCGCATACATCACCGCGACCCGATCGGACACCTCTGCGATCACGCCCAGATCGTGCGTGATCATGATAACCCCCATGCCGAACTCCTCCTGCAACCTGTTGATAAGCTCCAGGATCTGTGCCTGCACGGTCACATCAAGCGCAGTGGTCGGCTCATCGGCGATCAGCAGGCCCGGATTGCAGGAAAGCGCCATGGCGATCATCACACGCTGGCGCATACCGCCGGAAAGCTGGTGCGGGTATTCCTTGTAGCGCTGCTCCGGTGCCGGTATGCCGACAAGCTTCAGCATATCGATCGACCGGTTGCGTGCCTCGGCACTGGAAACCCTCTGATGCAGGATCACCGCTTCGTCGATCTGCTGGCCGATGGTGAAGACCGGGTTCAGCGAGGTCATCGGCTCCTGGAAGATCATCGAGATGTCGTTGCCACGGATGCCACGCATCCGCTCCTCCGAGATCTCTACCAGATTGGTCCCGTTATAGAGAATCTCGCCGCTGACGATCTTTCCCGGAGGGTCCGGGATCAACCGCATAATCGAAAGGGCGGTTACAGACTTGCCACAGCCGGACTCTCCCACAACGCCAAGGGTTTCCCCCTTATCGACCTCATAGCTGACGCCATCGACCGATCGGGCGACGCCATCATCGGTATAGAAGTAGGTACGGAGATTTTTTACTTCAAGAAGCTTTGCCATGTATGTTCAGCTAAAAATGAAATCTCATCGTCTCTGCCCCCTTGCGCGCACTCACGCAACGGTGCCAGGGAGGTTAGCGCTTCAACTTCGGATCGAGCGCATCACGCAGGCCGTCGCCCAGCATGTTAAATCCGAACACCGCCAGCGCGATCGCCACCGAAGGATAGATGCCAAGCCCCCAGTTGCTGTTGCCTGCGATATTGCCAAAGCCATCCTTGATCATCTGTCCCCAGGATGCCATCGGTATCTGTACTCCCATGCCAATATACGCGAGCGAGGCCTCGGCGATAATGGCGCTTGCAAATCCGGCCGTGGTGATCACGGTGATAGGGCCAAGGGAATTGGGAAGCATGTGGCGGAAGATGGTGCGGGTAGCTCCAAAACCAACCGCGCGTGTTGCCTCTACATATTCGGTCTCGCGAAGCGCAAAGAACTGCCCGCGCACGATACGGGCCGTATCAACCCAGTTTGCGATGCCGATGGCGATAAATGCCTGCCAGAACCCTGCGTTGGCGTTTCGTATGCCGGGGAACAGAGGCTCGGTCAGAAGCACAAACTCACCCCAGAGGCTCTGCCATGCAATCGAGAGCGCGATAACCAGAAGGATGAACGGAAAGCTCCAGATCACGTTTGCCATATACATCACCACCGCATCCACCCACCCCCGGAAATACCCCGCAAGCGCCCCCAGCACAACGCCGATGAAAAGCGATAGCATCTCCGCCACAAGGCCAACCGAGAGCGATACCCGTGCACCATAGATAAGGCGGCTGAGCACATCACGCCCAAGATCATCGCTTCCGAGCACATAGAGCGGCCTCTCATGCCAGTCCGCTTCGCTGCTGCCAACCAGATCGCTCAGTGCTATGGCGTTCGGGCGGTCGAGCGCATCGGTGTAGTGTACCGAGTCCCCCTTGATGCGAAAGGAGTTGATGACGATATAGGTCTCGCTATAGGCGCCGCCGTGCGACTTCGCCACCAGGACATCTCCACGGAATCCGGTCGGCTTCTTCACATACTCCAGCACCTGGCGGTTTGGGTCCATCGGTGCCAGCAGATCGGCAAAAATAGCGATGAAGACCAGTGAGGAGATGATGCCGAGCCCCACTATGGCAAGCTTGTTCTTGCGGAGCCGACGCCATGAATACCACCAGAGCGAGCGAGGCTTCATATCCTTCTGCTCGGTGGAAGGCGGACCACCATCACCACGATTGATCGGAGGGAGATCGGTAAGGGTCTCGGACATAAAACCAACAGAGAGATGCTATCGGACGATGAGGAACAAAGAGTGAGCTGCCGCCCAGATGGTGGCCGCAGCGATCGCATAAAACACAAGGATAGAACCTTGGCGCGAAAAAACCAACGATCGGCCTTCCAGGCCGGCTATCGGTCCATGACGGCGGGGTGGTTCAGAGTGGAGCGGATGCCTGGCCGCTCTCGATCGTTCTAGCTCAGCCGTACCTTGGGATCGAGCATCGAATAGATGATATCCACAAGGAAGTTCACCGCGACAAAAACCACGGCGGTGAAGAGCACGGTCCCCTGGATCATGGGGAAGTCAAGCTGGAGCACAGCATCGTAGGCAAGACGCCCGATGCCTGGCCAGTTGAAGATCGTTTCAATGAAAAATGTCCCCGCAAGCGTCCCGGCAAGCCAGGTGGAAATCGTTGTGATGACGGGGTTCAACGCGTTGCGAAGGGCATGTTTGAGAATCGTGACGCTGAGCGGCAATCCCTTGGCGCGTGCGGTTCGGACATAGTCCTGCCCCATTACGTCGAGCATCGAGCTACGGGTGATACGGGCGATAACCGAGAGCGGGCGTGCCGCCAGTGCCAGCATCGGCAGTACCAGATAGCTTAGGTCGATCGAGCCGCTACGGTCGATATACCCGTTGCCGGGGAGCCAGCCGAGCCACTGGCTGAAGACACGCACCAGAACCAGTCCAAGCACAAATACCGGCACCGATATGCCGAACAGCGCCAGCACCAGCGATGTATAGTCGAACGCCGTATACGGTTTCCAGGCCGATATGATCCCGATCGAGACCCCGAGAATGGTGGCGATCACAAGTGCCGTGACCGCCAGCAGGGCGGTGGCCGGGAATCGGTCGATCAAGGTATCAAGCACAACCAGATTGGAGGCAAAACTGCGCCCGAGATCCCCCTTGGCGGCTTTGCCGAGGAAATCGGCGTATTGCTCGTAGATCGGCCTGTCCAGCTTCCAGGCGCGGCGGATCGACTCGATCGTCTGAAGGTCGGTACGCTGGCCGGCAACCAGACGTGCAGGATCTCCTGCCGGCAACACCCGGATCAGGAGAAATGTCACGCTCATCACCCCGAAGATGATGAGCACCGAATAGATGAACTGCCGCAGGATGAACGTCAACATAGAGGCGGAACGAAGATATCGGATGTTTCAATCAGGCGAAGATACAGATTGAGATTGCGCTGAAGCAAGAACCATGGCTCTTCGATAGGCAATGCTGGTATGTCAATTGAGCCTTGCTATCGAATCGAGGGTCGGTCGCTCCGACTATATTTTGTAATTTCAAACGAAAGAATGTATGGATCGCCAGGAATCTTCCGATGATCTTCAGCCCGAAGATGACGGTTATGGCCCGCATTTCATACGGCGTTATGTTGTTGCCGTGGCAAAGCCGGAGCATGGTGCGGCGGCGGTGATGGCAAAGCTGAAAGAGGATATCAATGCCTTCTCGCCACAGCAGAACGCCTGCTTCACCAAGAGCCGCGGGCATGCCCGCCAGCTACAGGTCGGCGATGAGTTTGCCATCGAGATCTGTGGGCCGAACGATGGGACGGTCGTGGTGACCGCTGTCACCGAATCCTCATTCACCTTCCATACCCTCAAGGGGCACCCTGAGGCAGGCGAGATCACCTTCTCGGTGCATGATGAGGGTGAGACGCTTCGCTTTGCCATCGAGTCCCATGCCCGCAGCAAGAATATGCTGACCCATCTTATGTATCATACGCTCGGGGTGGGCAAGATGAAACAAGGGGAGACCTGGACACATTTCTGCAATGCGGTTGCCTGTTTTGCCGGGGGAGAACGAGGGGAGGTGCAGGTGACGACCTATCGGTGCGATGATGACCAGATGACCTCCTGTACATTCGAGGAACTGGTCGATACGGTGGATGAAGGGAGGCTGGAAAAGGTGAAGTCACGGGATGCAAAGGTTCGCCGGACAGATGATCCTCTGGCTGAACGTTCCCCCTGACAGGGTAAGCTAGGTTAACTCCAGGAGATCATGATGAGCACGGAGAGTGGGCAGCCGCATATCCTGAAGCCCGATGAAGCGCTTCCTCCATCGCAGCAGCCGGGACACGCGCCCGATGCTGCCCCACCGTCCGGGACCAGGAACCTGTCGGCACGCCCAAGCGCTCGCTACATTCAGCAGCTCCGGCGGCTTGAGAAGCTGGGGATAAACTATAGTCTCGAACATCGGAGCGAGTATACGACCGCCAATGGCTGGAACATCGACTCCTACGAGGCAGACCTGCCCCCGGAACCCCCAGGGCCGCCAATCGACGGAGGCTCCTTTGCAATCGGCAAGGCCGTCCTTCACGATTATGGCTTTGTGGACCCACGGCTCATCAAGGGATATTTCGACCCAGATGCCCCGTTGCTCGGGCGTGTGATGCTGCTTAAGGTGCGGGTGTTCCTCATCTTCACCTTCAAGTTCGGCGTCAGGGTTAGCCAGGTGATCGAAGAACACAAGGATGGTATCTATAGCTGGGGATATGCCTATCGCACTCTGGAGGGGCATTTCGAGAAGGGGGAGATCACGTTCAAGGTCGAGAAGGACGAACGGAGCGGGCGAACCGTCTTTCGTATCAACGCATACTCCAAGCTTGGCCATATCCGAAACATCTTCTATAGAATAGGGGCCGCCCTGTTCGGGCGAAAACTTCAACTACGATTTGCAGACTATGCCTTGAAGAAGGTACAGGCGATGGTTGCCGGTCGCCTTGGGCAGAGCGCGGCGTTGAAACGGTAGAGACGCTACCGATCTGCTGCCCCGGGAGCATTTCTCTCATATAATCAGCCATTGGTCGAACAGGCCGCCGAATATATACTCATGAGCGTTACAGAACAGGACTCGTTAAAGGAAGAAGTTCGTAATTACTGGAACACGCAGCCGTGCGGCACGCAATTCTCCGACAGCGCCAAGTATACCAGAGATTATTTCGATGATATCGAAACGCATCGTTATAGGATCGAGCCTGATATCTTCTCGTTCGCCCAGTTCACCCGCCATTATGGAAAGAAGGTGCTGGAGGTAGGGATCGGCGCCGGAACGGATTTTCTGCAATGGGTACGGGCCGGAACACGGGCACATGGTATTGATGCCACTCCCGAAGGGGTCAACCATGTCAAACAGCGCCTGCAAGCCTATGGCCTGGAGGCGGACGAGGTCCGTGTCGCCGATTGCGAATCGCTCCCGTATCATGATGGCGAGTTCGATGTGGTCTATAGTTGGGGCGTGATCCATCATACCCCGAATACCGAGAAGGCTCTGCGCGAGATCGTTCGGGTCTGCCGGCCCGGAGGGACCGGCAAGGTGATGATCTACCACCGCCATTCGCTTCTGGCTTATTTTGTCTGGGTGAACCGTGCGCTGCTCGCCGGCAAGCCATGGAAGTCGCTGTCGTGGTGCCTGTACCATCATATGGAAAGCCTTGGCACCAAGGCCTATACGGTAAAGGAGGCTCGCGCCATGTTCAACGGGCTTCCGGTGGAGAATCTCGCCATCGAGACCCGGCTTACCTACTATGATCGGCTGGAGCGGTTCAACGGCGCCTACCGTTTTGTGGCAAAAATCGCATCGAAACTTCTGGGTGGCAACAGGGTCGGGTGGTTTATGATCATGGAGTTCACCAAAAAGAGATAGCGGCTGCGCTGGTATCAGGAGCCGCTGCGGATGCACCGGCGATCGCTGAGAGCACAGGCAGGGGCTGCGAATATTCGCAGCCCTTGAACGTTGTACACCACAACAACGCTGCCGAAGGCCGCAACGATTGTTCTACCACTACGATTCCTGGGCTGCCTGAACAAAAAATCGGTCGTACCACATCGAGGCCACAAGGAGGGTCCAGATCTGCCCATCGAAATTCACAGCGCCGGAGGCATGCTTCTCAAAGAGCGATTTGATATAAGCCTCGTTGAAGATATTCTGGCGCAGCAACGAGGACTCCATGATACGCTCATATGCATGGCGCGCAAGCGTCCCCGTTCGCAACCATTCCCGCACCGGCGCCGCAAATCCCTGCTTTCTCCGATAAATGATCTCGTTCGGAATAATGCCCTCGGCCGCTTTCTTCAAGATGTATTTCGGCACGCCGTCCTTCAGCTTGAGCGCCTGGGGAATCCTGAATGAAAACTCGACGAGACGATGATCCAGAAATGGTACACGCGACTCGATCGAGACCGCCATCGACATCTTATCCACCCGCATCAGCAGCAGCTCGGCCAGGCGGTTCTTGAACTCGTAATAGACCATCTGGCGCAGAAAGTTCTCCGAGGAGGAATTTCCCTTTGCGCCTGTCATACGTTGCAGCTCCGCCGCATAATGGCCTGGAATTCGCCCGGAGGACTCGACATCGTTTCTGAACGTTTCGGTGAGCAGCCGTCCCTTCAGCTCCTCGGTGAACCCTATCGCGCCCCCATAAAACGATGCATCGCGTGTGCGCGCCCGGCGGGCATAATCGGTCATGATGGAGTCTGGCATAAACCGGCGGAAGAAGGCATAACCGGCCTGGCGTGCTATGCCGGGGAGCAGGGAATAATAATACCGGTGGAACTTGACTTCCCGCAGATAGTGCAGATACCCGGCGAACTGCTCGTCCGATCCCTCGCCAACCTGTGCCACGATCGTTCCAGAGTCTCTGGCGAGCTTCGATACATAATACATCGGCACACACACAGGGTCGGCATTAGGCTCGTCGAGATGCCATACCATCTTCGGGAGAAAATCGATGAGGTCTTTCTCCTCAAGAAAAATCTCGTGGTGGTTGGTCTTGAACTGCTGGGAGACCTGCCGGGCATATCCCAGCTCATTATATTTCTCCAGATCCTTGTATCCCACCGAGAACGTCTCAACCGGCCTGCTCGTCAGCTCCGACATCAGCGCGACGTTGAGCGATGAGTCGATGCCCCCCGAGAGAAATACGCCGAACGGCACATCCGACATCATGCGGAGCTTGATGGAGTCGCGGAGCAGACGGCGGATGTTGTCGATGCAGAAATTCTCGTCGGCAAATGATCCGGCCTCATGCGTTTCGGTCTGATGATCCAGATTCCAGTAGCGTTCGGTGCGGACGTTCCCATGCCGATCCATCGTCATGTAATGCCCGGCCTCCAGCTTGTGGATGCCTTTGAAGAGCGTTTCATTGGGGGGGGTCATCAGGAACGTGAGGTAATCGTACAGTCCCTGTCTGTTCAGATCGCGTGCAACATGCGGATGCCGAAGCAGCGATTTGATCTCGGAGCCGAAGAAGAGCGCCCCATCCTGTATCGTATAATAGAGCGGCTTGACGCCAACACGATCTCTGACCAGAAGGAGCTGTTGTTTCCTGGCATCCCAGATCGCGATGGCGAACATGCCATAGAGCTTTGAGATGAAGTCAAGCCCGTACTCCTGGTAGGCATACAGGATGGTCTCGGTATCTGTTTTCGAGCGATACTGGTATCCTCGCGCCTCAAGATCCTTACGGATGTCGAGGTGGTTGTAGATCTCGCCGTTGAACACCAGCCATATCGTCTGGTCCGTAGTGGACATGGGCTGATGCCCTGCCATCGAAAGGTCGACGATCGACAAACGCCGGAAACCGAATCCTATCTTCCGATCCGGGGAGATATAGGTCCCGGAATCGTCCGGGCCCCGATGATGTATCTCATCGGTCATGCGCTGAAGCACTGCCGGAGAGACATGGGATTCCTTGCCCGCGTAATTGAAAACTCCTACAATCCCGCACATGCCGTTTGCTCTCTCAAGGATGGTTGGCTGAACAGTTCAACTCTGCTGCCGAACGTGGTTTCCCACGGCAGGCGCTGGCATGCCAGCGATATGATGGCCCACGAGGTCAGGTCAGAGCGAAGGGAAAATTAGCACTGCTGCCACGCAGCAGTTGAAACTACATATTACGTAGTTCGCATGGCCCGGACCCAACTCTTTTCATTGGGCCTGAACTTCCTTCTCCCGATCGGTGTTCTTACCGGGATGGGGGGCGCGATAGCCTGTTCCATAATTCATCAATCGTTAACCATGAAGCGCATCGGCATCATCGGCGGAGGGATCGGGGGGCTTGCTGCGGCCATTGATCTGCAACGGGAGGGATATCAGGCTGTCATCTTCGAGAAGAACGACCTTCCTGGGGGGAAACTGAGCCGTCTTCGGCACGATGGCTTCTCCTTCGATCTGGGGCCTACCGTTCTTACGATGCCGTATGTGCTGCGCGAACTGTTCGAGTCGTGCGGGCGCTCGATGGAGCAGTATCTCACACTACGCCCTGTGGAGCCAACCTGCCGGTATCACTGGAGCGATGGGACCATCTTTGATGCCTTTGCCGATCGGCAAAGGCTTCGGGCGGAGCTGCTCCGAGTTTTTCCGGCGGATGCCAGGGCGGTGGAGGCTTTTCTGGAGGATAGCGCCATGCTGTACGATGCCACCAAGGATATCTTCCTCTTCAACGAGTTCGCCGGAGCACGGGAGTTTCTGAAGCCCCGCAACCTAGGATTCCTTTCCCTGCTGCCAAAGCTTGGCCTGGCCTCCACGATGTATGGCAGCCTTCGGAAGCGGTTCGCTTCACCCAAGCTTGTGCAGCTCTTCGCCCGTTTTGCCACCTATAACGGTTCTTCGCCGTATCGTGCCCCTGCCACGCTCAACGTGATCCCTCATGTAGAGATAGGAGAGGGGGCCTGGTATCCAGAGGGGGGCATGTACGCGATCGCCGATGCGCTGGCGCGGCTTGCCAACGAGCTTGGTGTGGAACTTCATACCGGAACAACGGTGCATGCGGTATGCCGTCGCCAGGGGCGCCTTACGGCGATCGTAGCAGGGGAGCGGGAGCATCCGGTGGATGCGGTGATCTCGAACGCCGACGTGCTCTGGACCTATCGCCATCTGCTTGGCCCTGCTGGCGTGCCGATTCCCCGCTCGGTGGAACGTGCCGAGCGTTCCTGTTCCGGGTTCCTGATGCTTGCGGCCATCAGGGGGGAGTATTCCCGGCTGGCACATCACAACATCTTTTTCAGCGACGATTATCCAGAGGAGTTTCGTGACATCTTCGAGCGTCGCCGTCTGCCGCGTGCGATGACGATCTATATCTCAAGGGCCTCCGCCAGCGATGCCGCTCTGGCGCCGCCGGGTTGCGAGAGCTGGTATATGCTGATGAACGCTCCCGCATCTGGAATAGATCATATGGATACCGATGCCCAGGAGGAATTTGCAGCCTCGGTATGGCAGCGTCTGGAGCGGTTCGGCCTGGGGCCGGAGGTCCTGTGGGAGAGCCGCCTGACCCCATCCGGCATCGAGAGCCGCTACAACAGCGCCGACGGGGCGATCTACGGAGCTTCATCGAACTCCATCTTCTCCGCCTTTCTGCGTCCGCGCAACAAGGCGCCCGGCCTCGACAACCTCTATTTTGCCGGCGGGAGCACGCATCCAGGGGGGGGCGTGCCGCTTGCGCTGCTATCGGGGCGTATCACCGCCCGGATCGTACGCCGTCAGATCGGCGGATATGCCGAGGAGAGATGATGAGCGCCCTCCCGCGCTGCGGGGATGGTATGGGCGCCGCCGATGTTACGGGTAGAATCGGGTGGTCCGCCATTCGCCGTTTTCCTCGCGGTCGAAGATGAGGCGATCATGGAGACGGAATTCCCCGGCGGTCCAGAACTCGATATGGTCCGGGCGAAGGCGGAACCCGGACCAGAAGGGGGGGCGTGGGATGGATGCCCCATCGAAGCGGGTTTCGGTTTGATGAAACTGTTCCAGCAGGTCATTGCGGCTGGAAAGCTCCAAGCTCTGTTTCGATGTCCATGCGCCGATCTGGCTGCCGCGTGGGCGGGAGGCGAAATACTCATCTGCCTCGGCATCGCTTACCGGCACGATCGGCCCTTCGATGCGGATCTGCTGGTTGATCGGCTGCCAGTAGAAGCAGAGCGCCGCATGCGGATTGGCACGAAGCTCGCTTGCCTTACGGCTTTCCAGATTGGTATAGAAGACGAATCCATCGTCATCATATCCTTTCAGAAGCACTATGCGTACCGAGGGGCGTCCAGCCTCATCGGCGGTTGCCAGCGCCATTGCATTTGGTTCAACGATGCCGGCCTCGGTAGCTTGGTGAAAAATCTCGGCGAAGAGCGTGAATGGATTTTCCTGGGTCATCTGGGCTATTCCAGTTATGGGGCTGTTGATTTGTTGGAGCGATTCATGCCGACACAAACCTTTCTCGGCGTGAAGATGTCAGAGCCTGATGAAGTTCTGAGTAACTTCACCATAGATGAATTGTACCTGCTACCGGGATCATCGGCTGATGTCCGGTAGATCCATACAAAAAACAGAGAAGAATGAAACGCAGAACACATCTCCTGCTCTCCGCGCTGGGAGCGCTCATCCTGGGGGGATCGCTCTATGGCTGCGCTGCGCTGAAGGGCCTGCCAACGGCTCTGGCCAACCTTAAACAGCTTCAGTTCAAGCTGGAGGGGGTCAACAATATGTCGCTGAACGGCGTTAATGTGAGCAGCATTGCAAACCGTGGGCAGATCGGCTTAATGGACATTGGTCGGCTGACTGCTGCATTTGCGCAGAAGTCGCTGCCGGTGCAGTTCACGTTGAATGTCGCGGCAAAAAACCCCAACAGCGCAACCGGAGGTTCTACTACCAGCCTCTTTCTTCGGAAGATCAGTTGGACTCTGCTCATCGACGATCGTCCTACGATCAGCGGGGTTACCGATCAGCGTCTACAGATACCGGGGGGAGGGCAGACCGCCATCATTCCGGTGACGATGAGCCTGGATCTCTACAAATTCTTCGGCGAGCGTGGCTTCGACGACATCCTTAACCTTGCGCTTGCGATCGGCGGAGCACAGGGTTCCAGCTCCCGTCTGAAGATGACGGCAAGGGTCACTGCGGAAGTTCCTCCGCTGGCACCGTTCGAATATCCTGGCGATATCACAATCGTGAACACGGCATTCTCGAACCCATAGGTTACACCCTTTCCAGAAACATCATGCGGCCGCTCTCCAGTGCTGGATGGGCGGCCGTTTCTGCTGGCTCTCTGTATTCTCGATCACCGGGAATGTGTTCGGCCCACGGTCAGGGCGCAACCGATTCTGCTGCGTGGTTTATGCGCTCCCCTTGTTCTGCTTGGGCCTGGCAACCGTCAGCAACGAGATGCCGAATGGAAGCGAGACATGGGGGACGATGCGCTTTTCGGCGGCAAAGATGGAGTAGAAGATGGAGTTGACAAAACCGGAGGGCTGATCGACAGCTTCGGATGCTTTTTCGGAGGCTCCCCATTTGCCGATGAATTTTTTCACCACGGCCAGCGGGAACAGGAGTGTGTTGTAGTAGGTCATCATCACCGGCTCCAGACCTGCCTTGTCCAGCGTCTCGCGAAGCGTTTTGGCAGTATAGCGCCGTTTGTGATGGTTCACAAGATCATGCGCACTCCAGAGCCACCGATAGGCCGGGACGGTGATAATCACCCGGCCATCCTCCGCAACGATATCTCGTACGGTTCGCAGCACATCGACATCGTCGTCGATATGCTCGATAACATCCAGGAGCAGCACACCTTTGACGTTGTACCGGTTGCGGGGAAACTCCTGCACCGGCATCAGGAAGACATCGGTAAGCCCCCGCCGTTTACTATACTCTACTGCAAGAGGGGACATATCAAGCCCCACCATCTTGTAGTCTTTCGAGAGTTGCTTCATGATCGCGCCGGTGCCGCAGCCAACATCGAGGATCGTATCCCCATGTTTCAGGTTCCCATAGCGCTCGATGATGCCACGCACGATCTCGGAGCGGGCGGCGAACCACCAGTGCGATTCCTCCTGGGTATAATGGAGGTGATACAGCGACTCATCCATGGAACTGGATTACCTTCTCGGTTCTCGTAAATCAAACGCTCAAAAAAAATGGGGAGTGAAGCACTTGGAATCACTCCCCACCTATGACTTCCATGTATCCTACCGGATTGTGATGCCCTTACATCTGGTTCCGGTTACGGTAATCCGCGATCGTTGCACGCTCGCGCATCTTGGTCAGCCAGTTCTGGAAAAGCTCCTGGCGACGCTTCACTGTAAGTTCCTGAACGAACTTGGCACGCTCGGCCTCGTATTCTTCGTCGGTCGGCTGGGTGCGGTTGTTCACCGTAACGATATAATAACCACGTTCGCCACGAACCGGCTGCGAGATCTGTCCGAGCGGAAGGCTGAAGGCGCTGTTGGTCAGGGCATAGTCGAACCCGACGCCGGGGAACGGGGCTGTACGGCTAAGATCGGCGAAGCTCCGTAGCTGGACCGATGGGTCGATCGAGGTGAGCTTGCTGAGGCTATCGCCGGCGGCAAGCTGCGTGCGGAGCGATTCGGCCTTGCTCTTGAGCTGGTCAAGCTTCTTCTGCGTGCGAAGGCGTGCCAGGATCGTCTCCTTGGCGCCAGCGAAGTCCATGACGCCCGCATTGCTGATCTTGGAGATCTGCCCGACCAGCAGGCTGCCATCCGGAAGATCGATCACCTCGCTGACATCGCCAACCTTGCCTTCGTACACAAAATTGGTCAGCTTCATGGAGCCGGCCGCAGGCTGTAGACGGGTAAGAGGCCCGGATTCAAGGACCTGCACTTTCTCCCGGAAGGCCAGCGTGTCGATCGGCGTGCCTTTTGCCACCGTTTCGCGGAAACGCTGTACACGGGAACGAAGGTTGTTCTTGGTGATATTGGAGACGCGTGGGTCGAATCGAAGATCGCGGATCTGATAGCTTCTGGTGGAACGATCGGTCACCTTGATGATATGATAGCCGAAGTCGGTCTTGATCGGCCCGACAAGCGAACCGGTCGATGCGCTGAAGGCAGCATCCTCGAACGGCTTCACCATCATACCGCGACGGAAGTATCCAAGATCACCACCACGCTGGCCGGAGCCGGGATCGGCGCTCAACTGCTGTGCAAGCGTCTCGAAATGCTCCCCGCCCTTGATACGTTGATAAACCTTCTCGGCCTGGGTGCGGACGCTATCATCGTTGGTGCCGGTGGTGCGCAGGAGGATATGCTGGGCCTTGACGAAGACTTCGCCGGAATCCTTTGCATCCACCACATTCACCAGGTAGGTGCCATCGGCCAGCCGTACCGGCCCGATCACTGCACCCGGCTCTGAGCCTTGCAAGGCGCTCTGAAGTTCCGGGCTGAGATCCTGAAGCGGCGTATAGGCGCTACCATTATACTTGCCGCTGCCGAACTGATCGACAAAACTCTGGAAGACGGAATCCTTGGCCTGCGAGGTTGTTGAGCGCTGAAGCGCCTCGGTAACCGTACGGAGGCGGCGGGTCATCGTCATGGAGTCCTGGCCGGAAGGGGCAGGGGTGAACAGAGAGTAGCGAACCTCGCGCGAGGCCGTCTGCTGGAACATCGCCTTGTGCGCATCATAATATTTTCGTGCTTCCTCGTCGGTGACCGTGACGGCGGAGTCGGGGATTTGAGCTGCATCGATCATGATATAGCTACCGGACGCCTTTCCGCGCTGATCATCGAACGCCGTGCGGGCTTCGGCCGGGGAGGGCATTGCCGAGGCGGTGACCACATTCTCCACGGCCTGGCGAAGAAGCTGGCGGCGGAGATCCTCCTCGAATCCTTTCAGCGACTGTTTGATCCGCTGAATCTGCTCCTGTGGCACCTGATTGCGTGAGAGCGTCCCATCAACGTCACGCATGAAATCGAAGTACTCTTTCTGGAGGAACACGCCGTTGGAGTCCATGAACTGCTGTTTGAGAGCCTGAGGCGGATCAAACAGCAGAAGCTCCGCAAGCTCCTGATCGCTGATATAGATGCCGAGCTTGTTTGCGGTCTGCTCGATTAGTTGTTCATCGATCATGGCCATCCAGACGCCTTCGCGGATCTGCTCTTCGTCAATGGGAGCGTCAGGATTTTGGGCGCGTTGGTTCTCGATGATGCTGTTGACACGGTCGTAATAGGCTTGTGCACCGATCTCCTCGCCGTTTACTTGGCCGGCAGCGTTTCTGCCGCCAGCACTGAGGAGCGAGGAGCCGCCTCCGGGTGAAAGAATATCACCCAGGACCATGAGAACTACGAATGTCGCAATTAGAATAATGACGACCACCGGCATCTTCTGCCGGAAACTTTGCATGATCCCCATAAAAATGAAGGTAGGAAGCTGTATTTTGGAATGTCAGGTCACAGACGAATCGCAAATATACGTCTCGCTTGACGAATTGCAATCATATGGTGTAGGCCATCTCGTTATCCTACCGGAAATCATCGATGACCTCTTCTTTCCGCCAGCCCCATCTGGAGATAGAACCTCCGGGCCATCCTTTTACATCGATCGACCTTTTTGTTCGAGCACAGTGTTCAGGATAGGGCTTCTCTCGGCACTCCTTCTCCTGCTGTCCGTTACAGTGGAGCCTGCACGCGCTCAGCTTCTGGTGAGCGAGCTTTCGGGCACGCACCATTCCATCATCCTGCGCTCGGCATACCCTGCTCATCGCAATCTTTCCGGCCGTACTCCGGTCTCCGGTGCTCCCAGGATCGGTCTTGTGCTGAGCGGCGGCGGCTCGCGAGGGTTTGCCCAGATCGGCGCCTTGAAGGTGCTCGAAGAGGCAGGTATCCCGATCTATGCCGTTGTTGGCACCAGCATGGGAGCCATGCTCGGCGGGCTGTATGCCTGCGGCTACACTGCCTCCGATCTCGACTCCATCGTCCGCTGTACCAACTGGCAGGCTCTGCTCGGCATCGGCGAAGAGACCGAGCGCAGCGAGCTTTTTATTGATCAGAAGCTTGAAAACGATAGAAGCCTTCTAACGCTTCGCCTCGATGGGCTTACACCGGTGGTGCCGGAGGCGGTCTCGACCGGGACTCGCATCACCGAGTTCGTGGAGCATCTGGTATGGGGTGGCGTCTATCATGGCAATGGTTCGTTCGATGACCTCAAATATCGCTACAGGGCGATTGCAACCGATCTGGTGCGTGGGGCGAGCATTACGCTGGATAGCGGCAATCTGGCGCTTGCGATACGAGCCAGCGCCACCGTCCCGCTCCGGTTTTCACCGGTGGCCCTGGATTCCATGCTCCTTGTCGATGGCGGCCTGCTGGCAAATGTTCCGGTAGAGGTCGCCGAGAAGCTCGGATGCGATTTCATCATCGTTATCAATACCACCTCGCCGCTCCAGGAATCCTCACAGCTTGATGCGCCCTGGAATGTTGCCGATCAGGTTGTGACATTGATGATGCAACGCCAGGGGAAGGAGAGTTTGCAGGCTGCGGATTTTGTTATCACTCCCGATCTCAACAGAACTACCGGCACCGATTTTCTACATCCAGATGCCGCCATCGATTCCGGAGAGGCTGCCGCCCGGCGGGTGTTGCCGGAGCTGCTGGCGGCGATCGGCAGACTGAGCAGAAGTGAGCCTGCGCTGCGAAACCTTGGCATCACCTGCGCCGATCCCCACCTTCTGGCCTCGCTCGGTTATGCCGATAATCCTCCTTCGATACATCTGGAAGAGCTTCAGCAGCGCCTGGACCGGCTTGGCGCCGCCGGTGCATATCGTGGCCTGAGCGCCCAGATTGATTATGATGGCGATAGCGCACGTGTTCATATCGCCGGGATGCCGGGGCCACAGGTCAGGGCTGTTCTCTGGCAGGGCTTCGACCGGGTGCCCTCCGCCCTGCTTGTCTCCGCATTTACCAGGCTGGTCGGGACTTCGTTGAATGCCGATTCCGTTCGCAGCGCGTCGGAGCAGGCATTGCGGCATGCCAGGCGGATGGGCTATTCGTTCCTCCAGATCGATTCGACGACGTTCGATGAGCGGAGTGGCGACCTGCATGTGTTTGTTGATGAGGGGGTGATTCGTGAGATACAGATCGAGGGGCTGGAGCATTGCGCGCGGTTTGTGGTGGAGCGGGAGCTTGAGTTCGATATCGGGGATCTCTTCCATGCCGAACAGGCTGGCAAGGGGGTCAACAGGCTGATGCGGACCGGGTATTTCCGCCATGTACGGCTTGATGCCAATCCGGCCCCCGAAGGGGGGATCGAGGTGGTGGTGAGCGTAAAGGAGCGGAGCACATCGGTGATGCGGTTTGCCGCCAGCGTCGATAACGAACGCTATACCCAGCTTGGCGTGGAGCTGGCACAGGAAAATCTCTTTGGGCAGGGAACCCACGTCGGCATCCGTTTCTCGGGCGGTCTGCGCGATCGCAGCCTGGTGGGGGATTTCCGCAGCAACAGGATCTATGGCACCTACTGGACGTTCGGGCTGATCGGCTATGGACGCTTGCGTAATGTGAACGTGTTCAACCGCTGGGTGGAGCCATCCACCGGGACCATCCAGCGTAATATCGTCGGTGAATACCGGGAGATGCGGGCTGGCCTCAAAGGCCGCTTCGGACGCCAGGTGGAACGGTTCGGGCTGTTTACCATCGAGGGGCGATACGAGCGGCAGGGGACGCGTGATCTCTCGGTAAAAGCCGATGATGAACGATGGCGTGATGTGGGAACGCTGAAGTTCGGTGCCAGATTCGATACGCAGGATCGGGTGCCATTTGCAAGCTCGGGGACGGTGGTGGATCTTTCCTATGAAACGGCACAGTCGATGTTCGGCGCTGATGAGTCGTTTGTCAAGCTCCATATGGAAGCCGATCTGTATTCGTCGTTCTCGAAACGGCACCTTCTGCATCCCAAGATCCGTCTCGGTTTTGCCGATGCCACACTGCCGTTGCTGGAGCAGTTTTCGCTCGGCGGGCAACGGAGCATGTATGGGCTTCGCGAGGATGAACTGCGGGGGCGCCAGGTATTTCTTACCAGCCTTGAGTATCGCTACCTGATGCCGATAAGGGTGTATTTCGATACCTATCTGAGCATTCGTTATGATCTTGGCTCCACCTGGCTCCGTCCGTCCGAAATCAGGCTCAATGATCTGGAGCATGGCATCGGTTGCGGCATCGGCCTTGACACGCCGCTTGGCGCAGCAAATTTTGCTCTGGGACGGAGCTTCACGCTCAACAGAATGCCGGCTACGACCGTGGCCAACGTCGGCCCCATCATCGCCTATTTCTCGTTCGGTTATCGGTTCGATTGATACGGAAAGAGGATATGCCGAAAGACTGTCGAAAAAAATCCCTTATAAAGATGAAGCAATGAAAAATCCGTGACCACCTGCGATCGCACGGCGGCCGGATGGACATCCATGTCCATCCGGCCGTTTTATTAGAACTCTTCGGCTGAGGGGTTATTGCCGTATCACGGCCACCGATGAGGGGAGAAAATGGAGATGGCGATGATAGCCGCCGCACCTCGCTCATCCTCATCGTAGCAGATATCAGGGATATCTATCATAAAGGAAATGCCGGGAATATCCGGGAGAAGTATCGTCCCGTCATCCTGCATTTCCAGAGCGCCCGCGTTCTCCTCCAGTTCCGCCAGTGTCGAGCCGATGCCGATCCTCTCCTCGATACGCCCCGTATATCCCTGGCGGACGATGATCCGTGTGATGACCCCGCCGGATTCCCACAGTTCCAGCTCTGCCGATCGATGGCGGATCACAAAACCCTCCGGGAGGCTCGGGCTTGCAAAATAGGATGGGCGCAGCCTGCCATCGGCGATCCCCGCGATCGCTGCCGCCGCTGTTCCCAGCAGTATCCCCCCAGCCGATCTGCCGGGAATGATTGGAAGAGAGAGGATGGTCTCGATGGTAGATGCTCGATAAGGGGATTGATGAGAAGGTCGGTAGTTCGTTGCCGTGCTACCGAGGCCGTACGATACACCGGAAATTCCAGCATCCAGGCCCTGATACACTAGTTCCTTTCACCGCTTTAACATAAAGCTGAACGTTGTTCCTTCGCCCAGCGTGGACTCCACCTGTACGGTGGAGCCGTGCGCTTCTATGATATGCTTGACGATGGCAAGGCCCAGGCCGCTGCCGCCAACTGCGCGCGAGCGATCCTTGTTTACCCGATAGAAGCGTTCAAAGACCCTTCCCAGATCCTCTTTCGGGATGCCGATGCCGCTATCGCATACGCGGATGATTGCCCCGGCTTCGCACGACTCCAGCTCCACGCTTACCAGGCCGCCGGGATGGTTGTATTTGATCGCATTGACTATCAGGTTGACAAGCGCCTGTTTCAGCCGCTCGCGGTCGCCCAGCACCGATATATTGCCATGGTTGTGTGTGCCGGTCACCCGGAACTCCAGGCGGGCATCGGCGATCTCGGCCGTGGGCCGTAGTTCGTCGATGATGGAACGGACGTACTCGGTCGCGTTGAAATAGCGGAAGCTCATCTTCATCTCGCCCGATTCGATGCGGGATATCTCGATGAGATCGGTGAGAAGCGAGTGGAGGCGGAGGACGTTCTGATGTGTTTTATGGAGAAAATCGTCGCGTACCTCGGGGTCGTCCACCGCCCCATCGATCAGCGTTTCCAGGTATCCCTGCACCGAGAATATCGGTGTGCGAAGTTCGTGCGACACATTGCCGAGAAACTCGCTCCGCACCCGTTCCAGCCGTTTCATCTCGGCGATATCATGTTTTGCCCTGGTGGACATGGCGTTGATGGCATCGGCAAGCTCCCGCAGTTCCATGATCGGGATCTCGGCGGTATCAATCTTCCGTTCCAGATCGCCCCTGGATATCTCGCGCGATACCACGGTGATCCTATCCATCTGATAGGCCATCTTCTCAATAAATCGTGTTACCCGAACCGACCCGACAAGCAGGATAAGCGCGCAGACGCCGATCACAAGCCACATCGTCTGATCCGGCGACGGGGGGATGCCAAGGATGTAGTGCAGGAGGACGATGGTGACGATGGCGACCACAGCAGCACCAAAAAGCCGGGTGCTCACCTGGCGGACTCGCTGACGAATTGAACCATTCATGCGCCGGTCATGCCTTTTCCGAAGGAGCTGATGGAGGAGAAGAGGAACCCGGAGGAGATCCGGCAGGCCAGCGCTCTGGCGGTTGCCATCATGGCCCTGGCCTGCACGGGTTGTTGCAGTGCGACATGGGGGCGGACCTGTCCGGTGGGGGGGGCCGCCGCTGCCGTGCTTTATTGCTTCTGAAAGGACGATGCGGAGCGGGCCGTTCAGTTCTTGAATCTATAGCCTACTCCCTTGACCGTTTCGATCAGCTCGCACTGGGTGCCGAGTTTCTCGCGGATCTTGGAGATATGGACATCGACCGTTCTATCGACCACATATACGTTTTCCCCCCAGATTTTATTAAGGAGAACTTCGCGTGAGAAGACCTTGCCGCGGTTCGAGGCAAGGAATGCCAGCAGTTCAAACTCCTTCTTTGGAAAAAACGCCTCGCGGCCATGAACCCGTACGGTATAGTTCTGCCGATTGATCTCCAGATCGCCCACGCTAAGCAGCTCCGGCATCACGATGGTCTCGGTCTTTACCGTTTCGGCGCTCCGGCGGAGAACCGATTTGACACGAGCCATAAGAACGCGGGGGGAGATCGGCTTCTGGATATAGTCGTCGGCGCCAAGCTCAAGGCCGAGGATCTGGTCCAGTTCGCCGACACGGGCGGTGAGGAATATGATCGGCGTTGTTGCATGGATCGGGGTGGCACGGAGTCTCCGGCATACATCGAATCCGTCCACCTCCGGCATCATCACATCAAGAAGAAGCAGATCCACAGGGCCGTCGCTTGCGATATCGATGGCTTTGGCTCCATTATTTGCGGTCTTGACGAGATATCCCTCTTTCTCCAGGTTATAGCGGAGGAGCTGGAGGATATCCTCTTCATCATCAACGATAAGGATGGTTCTAGGCATGTAATCGGTTGAAACTGTAGAAAAGCGTCCGGGATCGGGGGGAGGGGGGCCATCATGGTCGATGAGGCTCTTCCACGGCGATCTCACAGATGCAAGTTACCATTGTGGCCCGTCGTTATCCACGCGTTGCGGGGGGGGGAGGGGGTCAAGATTTCGTAACATGGGCGGTGCCCGGCCAAAACGGGCCTTGCTTATGCATGGCGGCCTCCGATCATGGCCAGATGCCGCGTTTTCTGGTCCGAGCGGGGTTTTTGCAGGGGATACAAAGTTTTGCTGCGGAAGAAAATCATTGCTGTAATCGGACACTGGTTGCTATGTTTGTCGACTATCAAGTTTTTCCGCAGCAGAACGTGCCTTTGGCATCGGCCGAAGCGCTCAACTCTGCTGCGATCCAGGTTCCATCCGGGATAAATCGGAGAGGAACATGTATCCTCAGAAGAAGCCTTCTCAATCGACTCTGTCGCAACTTGCCCCGTATGCAGGGATGGGGTTGCAGCTTGCTGCATCCATGACTGCTTTCGGGGCGCTTGGCTGGTGGCTTGATGACCGGTTGGGAAGCAAGCCTTGGCTTCTTCTGGTGGGGGTGATACTGGGAGCTACTGGTGGCATGATAAGCGTGATACGTACCGCAATCCGCAGCAGCGGGGGAAAGGCTGGAAACAGCCGCCGGTAGTAGGCACACCATCGTGCACCGTCTGTTGAACGTTCTTTTCGATAGCATGCGCTTCAAGTTCTGCAAATCCGTTTTTCTTCTTGCGACCGTCATGGCGCTACTGCTGGCATACCCGCTGTATGCATGGGCCAGCGCCGAGGTCGCCCGCGCAATTATCGCAGCCGGTATCATTGCGTTTGCCAACATTATTATCGGCTGTATCACCCTCGACTACTCGATTGATAAGAGCAACTCGGTTTTCATGATCGCTGTATTCGGTGGCATGGGCGTCCGGATGGGGCTGATCCTTGTTGCCATGGCGCTACTGCTTATCAACGGCTACCATGGGCTTGCCCTTTCGTTGGCGCTCATGGGCTTTTATGTAGTCTTTATGATCGCCGAGATCATGTATGCTACGCGCGATCTTTCCAAGCGGAATCCCAAGGTCCGGCCTGTACGGCAGGGTGTCGACAGACGAACCTCCCCTCGCTCACTCTCTGTTGAACATCGGAGCAACTGATGCAAGACCCGAACACGCTACCTCTTATCGCGCAGTCAGGCCATGGCAGCGAGTCTGGCGATCAGCATGCCGGCGGCACTCCAGCCCCCGCAGGCGATTCCCATGCTGCTACGCCCGAGGCCGGTAGTAACAGTGCGATCTTCAATCAGCTCCTGAGCAAGCTCGGCGATCACCGCGAGGTGGAGATCGGCCCGCTGCATATGTCGTTGCCGGTGATTCTGATCGACGACGGGTTCCATTTCTATACGAGCGTGGAGTCGATGCAGGCCGCTGGCAAGTACGAGTATACGCATCACCATATATATCGTGCCGGCACCGAACAGCCACCGGCGCTCGATATGTCGGTGACGAGCCTTGTCTTCTTCCAGTGGCTGGCGATGGCCCTGCTGCTGGTGGCATTCGCGCCGATGGCCTCGCGCTACAAGAAGAACGGGGTGCGCCCGGTCAAGGGATTTTTCAACGCCATGGAGGCGCTTGTCCTGTATGTACGGGATGAGATAGTGCTGCCAAACACCGGGGACTACGGCAAGAAGATGATGCCGATCTTCCTCACATTCTTCTTCTTCATCCTTGTGATGAACCTGCTGGGCCTGGTGCCGTATGGCCACTCGGCAACAGGGAGTCTGAACGTGACGGCTGGGCTTGCCATCATCGCGTTTTTTGTGGTTCAGCTCGCCGCAATCTTCAAGAATGGCTTTGGTTCCTGGTTGAAGCATCTTACCGGCGGGGTGCCCTGGTGGCTCTGGATCATCATGGTGCCGGTGGAGGTTCTCGGGCTTTTCACCAAACCCTTCGCGCTGTGCGTTCGTCTGTTTGCCAACATGACCGCAGGGCACGTCATCCTTCTCTCGCTGATCGGTCTGGCATTTGTGACCGCCGCATTCATCCCGGTAACGCTTGGATTTTCGCTCTTTATCAACATCCTTGAGTTGCTTGTGGCCTTCATCCAGGCATACATCTTCACGATTCTGACAGCAGTGTTTACGGGCATCGGTCTGGCATCGCACGATGACCACGATCATGCACATGGCGGCAGCGATCATGCCGCAGCGCACTAAAGCCCTGATATCCGGCCGGATATCCCGTTCCGGGTTGCCGATATGGCAGAACTGGCTCCTGCACCAGCGTGCGCAGGAGCCTCTGCTGGCGGCGGAGCTGTCCGTGCAGGACGTGCTCCCACGGACAGGGGGGACAAATAACCACTTGATAACTTTTTCACGGCATCTGCCGGATGTTAGACAGCGGCTTTTTGCGTACTTTTGCTAGTCTTTAGGAAAACGTCACATACACATTTCAGTCTCAACATTCTCATCGGAGGAAATTGAATGGAGCCCCAGGTTTTCGCTTATCTCGCTGCTGGTCTCGGCGCTGCTATCACCGTGTTTGGAGCCGCCACTGGCATCGGTCGCCTGGCATCAGCTGCTCTGGAAGCCCACGGACGTCAGCCGGAAGCAATTGGTGACGTTCGTACGACCATGATTATCGCCGCTGCTCTTATCGAGGGTGTTGCCCTCTTTGCGGAGGTTATCTGCATCCTTCTGGCTATGAAGTAATAGCTCCCTTATCTCTGGTGAATGCAACCAGCACGGAATAAGAGTGCGAGATGGAGTAGTGTCGAAGAGCGAGCGCACCGGTGGGAGATGGGAGCAACCCTGATTTCCGGCGCAGGGCGCTCCTCTTTGTTTCACAACCCGCTATGGTCGCATCAGCAACCCAAAAGACATAGCCCATGAACTTTCTCGATATTCAGACCGGTCCGATCCTT
The DNA here is from genome assembly GCA_964455525.1 of uncultured Alphaproteobacteria bacterium. Lineage (GTDB taxonomy): Bacteria > Bacteroidota > Ignavibacteria > OLB7 > OLB7 > JAFDZV01. The sequence goes on along the minus strand of CAYVWR010000009.1, from coordinate 99,125 downwards.
TGGACGATTCTCAACTTCCTTATCCTGCTGCTGCTGCTTGGCAAGGTTGCATGGAAGCCGATTCTGAAGGCGCTCGAGACGCGTGAAGCCACGATCAACGACGCCCTGAATCGTGCTGAAACCGCACGTTCCGATGCCGAGCGAATCCTTTCAGAAAACCAGCAGGCGCTTCGCAAGGCCGAGGAGGAATCGCAGCGGGTATTGCGTGAGAGCCGCGAGTACGCCGAGCGGATGCAGTCCGAGGCGATGCAGAAGGCACAGGACGAGAGCCGCCGTCTTCTGGAGCAGGCCAGCAAGGAGATCGAGCGGAGCAAGCAGCAGGCGCTTAACGAACTCCGTACGGAGGTTGCCAATCTGGCTGTCGGCGCGGCCGAGAAGATCCTCAACGAATCGCTCGATGCTGATCGTCACAAGCGCCTTGTCGACAACTATCTCACGCAGGCTGCCCAGGTGCAGAACTAAGGGGATTCCCAGTATATGGCCACGACCCGTGTTGCAGAGCGCTACGCCAAGGCGCTTATGAGCTTGGCGAAAGAGCAGAACGTCTTCGACGTCGTCATCGAGGATATGCAGACGATCAACGGAGCCATCATCGGCTCCAGGGATCTTCAGCTTATGCTCCACTCGCCGGTGATCGATCCTCGCAAGAAAGAGAGCATTCTGCGGCAGATCTTCAGCGAAAAGATCGGTACGCTCACCGATCATTTCCTTTCCTTGCTGGCGTTGAAGGGACGCTCGGTCGATCTTCCGGCGATCATCGTCGCCTTCGGGCATCTTCTCGACAAGGAGACAAACGTGATGCCCGCGACGATCACGACCGCTGTGGATCTCGATGTGGTCCAGCGTCAGAAGCTGGAGCAGAAGATCGCAACGATCAGCGGGCACAAGGTGCGGGCGAACTATGTGGTCGATCCCAGTATTATCGGTGGATTCCGTGCCCGTTTCGAGGACCGGATGATCGATGCCTCGGTTCGCCATCAGCTCGATCGTTTGCGTGAATCGTTTGCTGAGGGGAGCCTCAACTAGCAGTTCCGGCATCATTAACTCTACTTCCCGTCCGCCTCGTAACAGGAATATCTTACTCATATCAGGCATACAGACATGGCAGAAGTTCGTCCCGATGAAGTAACCGCGATCCTGCGCCAGCAGCTGTCCAATTTCAATAATGAGGTCGATATCTATGATGTCGGCACGGTGCTGCAGGTGGGCGACGGTGTTGCGCGCGTCTACGGGCTTACCAACGCCGTTGCGTCGGAGCTTCTGGAGTTCCCGAACGGCGTCTTCGGCATGGCGCTTAACCTCGAAGAGGATAATGTCGGCGTCGTGTTGTTCGGCGATGACAAGCTGATCAAGGAGGGCGATACCGTCAAGCGTACCGGCCGTGTTGCCTCGGTCCCCGTCGGTGAGGAACTGCTCGGCCGTGTCATCAATCCGCTCGGCGTGCCATTGGATGGCCGTGGCCCGATCAATACCACGAAGTTTCTGCCGATCGAACGCAAGGCCACCGGCGTGGTTACCCGATTCCCGGTGACCGAGCCGCTGCAGACCGGTATCAAGGCGATCGACGCGATGGTGCCGATTGGCCGCGGACAGCGCGAGCTTATCATTGGCGACCGCCAGACCGGCAAGACCGCCGTGGCGATCGACACGATCATCAACCAGAAGTTCACGCACACCCCGGAGGCGAAGGCTCAGGGGATCGACCCGGTCTTCTGCGTCTATGTAAGCATCGGCCAGAAGGCATCGACGGTTGCCAATGTCGTCGCCATCCTGAAGGATGCCGGTGCCATGGACTACACGACCGTTGTGGTTGCTGGGGCTTCCGATCCTGCACCACTTCAGTTTATCGCGCCCTATGCCGGTGCCTCGATCGGCGAATATTATCGCGATTCGGGCCGCCATGCTCTTGCCATCTATGATGACCTGTCGAAGCAGGCCGTTGCCTACCGCCAGGTGTCGCTTCTGCTTCGCCGTCCGCCGGGACGTGAGGCCTATCCGGGCGATGTCTTCTATCTGCATTCACGCCTGCTTGAGCGTGCCGCAAAGCTCGACAAGGAGTACGGCGGTGGTTCGCTGACCGCGCTGCCGGTTATCGAAACCCAGGAGAGCGATCCATCGGCCTATATCCCGACGAACGTGATCTCGATCACCGACGGGCAGATCTATCTGATGCCCGGTCTTTTCAATGCCGGTGTCCGCCCTGCCATCAACGTTGGCATCTCGGTGTCTCGCGTGGGTGGCAACGCCCAGATCAAGGCGATGAAGAAGGTCTCCGGCACGCTGAAGCTGGATCTTGCCCAGTATCGTGAGCTTGAAGCCTTTGCCAAGTTCGGCTCCGATCTCGATAAGTCCACGCAGCAGCTTCTGCGCCGCGGTTCACGTCTGGTGGAGCTGTTGAAGCAGGGGCAGTATCAGCCGATGCCGGTCGAGGAGCAGGTCGCTTCCATCTGGATGGGAACCAACGGATATGCCGATCCGCTTCCGGTGGGGGAGGTGCGCCGCTTCGAGCGCGAGTTCATCGAGTATCTGAGGAGCCGTTATCCGGAAGTGTTGACTGCGATTGCGCAGAAGAAGGAGCTGAGCGCCGAGGTTACCAGCGGGTTGAAGAAGGCCGCCGATGAGCTTTCCCGCACATTCCAGCCAAGCGGCAACTAAGGTCGACAAGCAAGCAGTATCGAGGAACGCGAGACGGGCGCCGTATGGCGCCCCTCGAACTTCAGATTACGAGATACCGGACTACTGATCCATGGCAAAGTATCGTGAAATACGCGGCCGTATTGAAGGCATTCAGAATACGGCGAAGATCACGCAGGCGATGAAGATGGTTGCTGCGGCCAAGCTGCGGCGTGCCCAGGATAGCATCATCGCCGCTCGTCCGTATGGACGGAAGCTTCGCGAGCTGCTCCAGTTCCTGGCCTCCGGTATGGAGGTTGCCATAAGCCCGTTGCTGGAGGAACGTGATGTGCGGCGCGCCTGTCTGATTATCGTTGCTGCCGATCGTGGGCTTTGCGGTGCGTTCAACAGCAATCTTATCAAGTCCGCGCAGTATCTGATTAATAACCGTTATGCCGAATTGAATGCGGCTGGCAAGCTGGATCTGATCTGTGTGGGGAAGCGTGCCGTGGATTATTTCACCCGGCGTGGTTATAACGTCGTATCGGCTTATCCTGGCGTGTTCACCAGCCTTGATTATTCCTATGCGCAGAGAATAATCGCGGAGGTACGCCGAGGATTTCTGGAGCGGCAGTACGATCGTGTCGAGGTGATCTACAACGAGTTCAAGTCGGTTGCAAAGCAGAATATCGCCGTTGAGCAGCTTCTGCCGATCCCGAAGCTGGAAGCCGACGCCGCTCATGGCGGAGCCTCGGCGGATTATATCTTCGAGCCATCGCCAGAGGAAATCCTTGATGCACTTCTGCCGAAGCACCTGAACACACAGATGTGGAACGTGCTTCTGGAGTCGAACGCCGCCGAACAGGGCGCGCGTATGACGGCGATGGAAAACGCCACGAGAAATGCCAAGGATCTTGTGCGCGATCTGCGCCGCAGCTACAACAGAGCGCGCCAGACCGCGATCACAACGGAGATCCTTGAGATAGTCTCCGGTGCCGAGGCACTGAGACAAGCGTAATGCGGCCATGCATGAACGATCGGGGAACCTCTCATGGGAGAAGGTTCCCCGTTTCCATTTTGCCCCTATGCCATATCACCAGGGAGGTGATATACTGCTATGAGCCAACCGAGTACGATGCAAGAGGATACGCCCGGTGCCGAGCCAAAGGAGCCGCAGGGCTTTCTCCGTTCGCCTCTGTTTCCGATCTTCCTGATCGTTCTGGTCGATGTGTTCGGTTTTACGCTGGTGCTGCCGTTATTGCCATTCTATGCGGAGCATCTGGGAGCCTCGCCGATTACGGTGGGGCTTATCACCGCATCGTTTGCTGCCTGCCAGCTTATCGCCGGCCCTATTCTGGGGCGTATCTCCGATAAGGTGGGGCGCCGTCCTACGCTGCTTGTAAGCCAGGTTGGCACGTTGATCGGTTTTCTTATCCTCGGCTTTGCCAATTCGCTCTGGATGATCTTTCTCTCCCGTGTCATCGATGGGCTTACCGCAGGCAATCTCAGCATCGCACAGGCATATATCAGCGATGTTACCAAGCCGGAGAACCGTACCAAGGCGTTTGGCCTTATCGGCATCGCCTTTGGGGCCGGTTTCCTGATAGGGCCGGCGGTGTCGGGCTTCCTTTCGCAATACGGATATCAGTGGCCGGCGTTTGCAGCGGTGCTCCTTTCGGCCGGATCCATCACCTGCACATGGTTCCTTCTGCATGAGGTGAAACGTAGCCCGGATGAACGGGCCGCACAGGCAAATCGGCCGGGACGTTTCGAGCAGATCGGCAGCTTCTTCTCGCGCTCTCTTCCCAGACGCCGGATGCTGGAGTTTTTTGCGTTCTCGCTCTCGTTCTCGATGGTCATCGGCGGGTTGGCGCTCTTTCTGGAGCGGCAGTTCTCCTTCGATGCCATTCATGTTGGCTTTGTCTTCGCCTTCTCCGGGCTGGTTGGGGGGATCGTCCAGGGAGGGTTGCTTGGCAGGCTTGTGACAAAGCTGGGAGAGGAAAAGCTTGCAACGCTCGGCTTCCTCTCGATGGCTCTCGGCTATGTGTTTATCGGATGGATCGTTGTGGTGCCGTTGTTCCTTGTTGCGGTGATGCTCTCCGGGTTCGGCACGGCGGTGGCGCGCCCTGCGCTTACCACGTTGATTACCAAGAGCGTTGGTCGCTCCGAGCAGGGAGCGGCGCTCGGGGTAAGCCAGTCGCTTACAGGCGTGGCGCAGATTCTGGGGCCGATCATTGCCGGTTGGCTGATCGAGCATCATCTGCTGAAGACCTACTGGCTGACAGCGGCCGCAATCGCATTGGCAGGCTCGATGTTTGCGCTGGGGCGGGGTGCACGCAATGGAGAGATGGAGGAAGGGGAGGGGGGAGTGCAGGGCGCTGATCCGGCAGCGGCATAGGGGCTGCGTTCTGTGGGATGGAGGCACGATGGAGAGGGCGCCCATTCTGCTCGGCAGCGGGCGCGACCTCTCGTGTGGAGATAATCATCAGGATGCCGTCGCGACGGCAACAAGCTCTGCCACGTGCATCTCCCGATAGGGAAGGGCGATGCTTGATTCTACGTTCTCCGTTGGCGTCCCCTTCAGCGCCTCGTGCAGAAGTTCGGCCGTTTCCACCAGCCGGGGACCCGGGCGGCTGAAAAAATGATTGCCGTCGAAGACGATCAGCCGCAGCGCAGGGCGTGCGCGCAGCAGCTCGCGCAGTTCTGCCGAGGCCTCAACGTCGGCTATGGTTCGCTCCACGCCGAACCCGCAGCAGGAGATCGCTACAACCTCGAAGTCGCTGGCGTGGATGCTCTCCCATGATAATTGCCGGGAATACTCTCCTGGATGTGCAAGCACCGGCTCTGCCCCCGCTGCCCGTACCAGATCGGCCATCCAGTGCCCCGCCGAGAACGGGGGGATCAGCCATTCCAGCAACAGGACTCGAGGCCGCATCGGGAGCGGCGGTATCGCCCCAAGCTTGCGGCGAAGCTCGGCCACCCGCTGTTGTGCGCGCTCCTGTACGTCGAGAAGTGCTCCCACCTCAACCATCGTCTCAAGCACATCCTCCAGCGTCTTAGGCTCAAGATTTATTACCAGCGGTGGCTCCGGGAGCGCTCGCATGGCAGCGTGCACCGTAGCATAGCCGACCGCGCACACCGTGCAGAGCTGCTGGGTCAGGACGATCTCCGGGCGCAGCCCCGGCAGCCGGTCCATATCGAGCGTATAGAGCGACCCGCTGTCCTCGAGCTGCTGGCGCACCAGGGCGTCGATCGTGGCGCTTTCCATGGATGGATCAATGCGTGCCGAGGTCAGGCGCGGCACCGAGGCGGTGGCCGGCGGATAGTCGCATTCATGGGTTACTCCTATCAGCCCTTCCTGGGCGCCGATCTCATAAATGATTTCCGTTGCACTTGGAAGCAGGGAGAGAACGCGTTTCATTGTAAATTTGTCGGCTAAAGGGTTTGGCCCGGTAATGAGAGCGTTGGGACCGGCCTGTGGCCGGAACCGAACTGCATGTTGGCCCTCTGGCGGCAAGGGCATCGTGCCAGGGGCTGTTGTCAGGGCATCGGGGTTCCGCTCGCTTCGGATCGACGCTGGTGGCACCGGGGTGATTGTTTCCTGTGCCGGTACGATTCATGCCTGAAATGCAGGCACAACCTCCGGTTGATCGCTCGCTCATTACTTCCTGTTCCAGCCCATCTTCAGGAACTTATATTATTCGCTCCAAATTATGAATCTCACAGAACAGATCGGCGAGGACTTGAAGAACGCCATGAAGGCGGGGGATAAGCTCCGTGTCGGGGCGCTTCGTATGGTACGTGCTGCGCTGCTTGAACTTCAGAAGAGCGGCAGCGAAGTTACTCCGGAGATGGAGCAGAAGGCATTACAGAACCAGGCGAAGCGCCGCAGGGATGCCGCCGAGCAGTTCCGCAACGCAAATCGCCCTGATCTGGCCGACAACGAGGAGGCGGAGCTACAGATCATCGCGGCATATCTGCCAAAGCAGGTTGGCGACGACGAGATCCGTGTGGCGGTCGAGGCCATCATCGCCGAGACCGGCGCCAGCGGGCCAGGCGATTTCAAGGTTGTGATGCCAAAGGCCATGGCGGCGTTGCGTGGCCGGGCGGATGGAGCGAAGGTGCAAGCAGTCGTTCGTGAAGAGCTTGAACGGAAAGGTGTATAGAGGAACGGAATGACACAGGAAGAGCTTCTACGCTCGAGTCTCGATCAGCTTGAATTCCATCGTATTCTTGAGCATATCGCCGGTTATGCGGCCTCATCGCTCGGGGTGGAACATCTGAGCGAGGCAGGGCCTATGACCGATGAAGAGCTGGTGCGCGAAGAGTTGAGGATGGTGGGCGAGATTCGCACGGTGATCCGGCGCGACGTGCCGCTGCCGCTCGACGGCATCTACGATATACGCGAGGCGCTCCGTATCTCCCGGATTTCAGGGGCGTATCTGAGCGGCGAGAATCTTAATCACATGGCGAGCACCTTTGCGGCGCTTCGCAAGGTGCGCGAATACTTCTCGGCACGTCGCGAGGAGTGCCCGCTGATGTTCAGGCTTGCCGACAGGCTTCATGCCAACCGGCTCCTGGAAAAGCATATCACCGATGCGGTGGATGAGGCCGGCAATGTCCGCGATACTGCCAGCCGTGATCTATCGCGCATTCGCCGCGATATCATCGACAAATCGGCAGCGCTGCGAGGACGGCTCCAGCGCATCCTCCGGCGTGTCTCCGATGAGGAGTTGGTGACCGACGAATACGTTACCCTCCGCGAAGGACGCCTGGTGCTTCCGGTAAAGGTGGAGTCCAAACGGAAGATTCCCGGCATCATCCACGGCGAGTCGCAGAGCGGCAATACCGTGTTCCTGGAGCCGGCGGAAATCTTCGATATGAACAACGAGATCGCCGAGCTTACGTTTGCCGAGCGCCGTGAAGTGGAGCGCATTCTGCGGACGCTGACCGAGGAGATCGGCGCTGAGGCAAACCGGTTCATCGATTCGATGGCCGTGTTGCAGCTTGTCGATTCCTGTAACGCCCGTGCCCGTTATGCCGAGCGTTACGATTGCGTTGAGCCACGCGTTACCGATGATGACGTTCTGATTCTTCGGAACGCCCATCATCCAATCCTGCTGCTTCGTCTGGATACGGTGGTGCCGATGTCCATCGAGATGGATCGTGCCACCCGTTGCGTGGTGATCTCCGGCCCCAATGCCGGGGGAAAGACCGTGGCGATGAAGACCCTTGGGCTGGTCACGGCAATGGCGCTGAGCGGGATTCATCCCCCTGCGGCGGAGTGTGTGGTGCATCCTTGTAACGTCTATACCGATATCGGCGATCAGCAGTCGCTGGAGAACGATCTCTCGACGTTCAGTTCGCATATGTCGCGCATCGGCGAGATCATCCGGCATGTGGCGATGGGGGATGTGATCCTGCTCGACGAGATCGGCACCGGCACCGACCCGGATGAAGGGGGGGCGATCGCCGCCTCGATCCTGGAGTATCTGCTGGCACGGCGCTCGTTCATTCTGGCGACGACGCACCATAGCTTCCTGAAGATATTTGCCTATGAGACCGAGGCTGTGGTGAACGCGGGCATGGAGTTCGATACCAGGACGATCACGCCAACCTATCGTTTCATCTTTGGGATGCCCGGCAATAGCTATGCCTTCGAGCTGATCGAACGGCTCGGGTTCGAGCCGATGATTCTTCAGGATGCGCGAGCAAAGCTTGGCCAGGAGCGCAACCGGATGACCGAGATCATCGGGCAGCTCGAGGTCGATCTTGCCGAGAGCCGTCGCCTTCGCGATGAGCATCGTCTGCAACTTGCACAGGCGGAGGAGTCGCGCAGGAAGTTCGAGACGGAACTGCGCGAGCTGAACGAGCGGAAGCAGACGGTGGTGAGCGAGGCAAAACGCGAGGCCCGTGATACTCTGGCTCGTGCCAACAGCATGATCGAGAACGCGCTGCGGGAGATCCGTTCCGGCGCCACCAACGAGCAGGTGAAGGAGCTTCGCCGTGCGATCGATGGCGCTCGCGAGGGGCTTGTGCGTGGCGATCAGAAGCCGGAGCCTTCCGGGCCGGTCTTCCGCAAGGGGGATACGGTGCGGGTCAGGGGGGGAACGCAGATCGGCGAGCTTCAGTTCGATCCGGATGACAAGGGGAATGTGGTGGTGCAGTTCGGTGTTATGCGGATGCGATCGCATATCGATGAACTGGAGTCCGTTACCCGCAAGGAGGTGCGCCGCGAGCAGGCAGGACGCCAGGCGATCGTCAATGTCTCGGAAGCCGAGACCCGGATTGATCTGCGTGGCATGTATGCAGACGAGGCCATCATCCGGTTGGAGCAGGCGATAAGCGCATCGCTGAACGCAAACATTACAGGACTCGACATCATTCATGGCAAGGGGACCGGTGCGCTCCGTACCCGTGTTCATGAATATCTGTCGCAGCATCCAAGCGTTGCCAGGTACCGCATCGGGGCGCTTACCGAAGGTGGCGCGGGCGTTACCATCGTTGAACTGAAATGACCTCGGGGAAGGCCCCCCGGAGCCGTTGGCTCCGGGGGGCACCGTTGTCTGGGAAGACTGTCCGGGGGGATCGGGCCGGGTGTCCGGTCCCCGCACTGAATTTTGAACGCTGAACAGATGAAGAGATTGCTGATTGCAAACAGGGGGGAGATCGCCCGCCGTATCATCCGTACCGCACGGCGGATGGGAATTGAAACGGTGGCGATCCATTCGGATGCCGATACCGCATCGCTGCACGTGCGGGAGGCCGATTTCGCCTACCGTCTCGAAGGCGTGACCCCGCGCCAGACCTATCTCGATCTGGAGAAGGTCATGGAGCTTGTGGCGCGCTCCGGTGCCGATGCGGTTCATCCCGGCTACGGGTTCCTGAGCGAGAACGCGGAGTTCGCACGTCGCTGCGCCGATGCCGGGGTTACCTTTGTCGGCCCCTCCGCCGATGCCATCGAGCATCTTGGGAGCAAGACGAACGCACGGCGGCTTGCCATAAGCGCCGATGTCCCGGTGATGCCCGGCACCACCGATGCCATTACCTCGGTGGCGGAGGCACGGGAGATCGCCGACAGGATAGGCTATCCCGTGCTCCTGAAGGCTGCCGCGGGGGGCGGTGGCAAGGGAATGCGTGTGGTCGATGCCCCGGAAAAGCTGGAGGAGAGCCTCCGTATGGCGCAGGGGGAATCGCTTACGGCGTTCAACAGCGACGAAGTGTTCCTTGAAAAATATGTCCTAGGCCCACGCCATATCGAGCTTCAGGTGATCGCCGATGCCGCCGGCAATGTTGCCGTGCTCGGCGAGCGTGAATGCTCCATCCAGCGCCGACATCAGAAGGTGCTGGAGGAAGCGCCATCGGTGGCGGTAACCGACGAGATCCGTTCTGGTATGTTCGCTGCGGCCGAACGTCTGGTGAAATCCGTTGGTTATACCAACGCAGGAACGTTGGAGTTCCTTCTGGATGAGAACGGGGCGTTCTACTTTCTGGAGGTGAACACGCGGCTTCAGGTGGAGCATCCTGTTACCGAGATGACCACAGGGCTGGATCTGGTGGAGCTACAGCTTCGGATCGCCTCCGGCGAATCCCTGCCGATACGCACCGAGACGGTGGAACGCCGGGGGCATGCCATCGAGTGCCGAATCTGTGCGGAGGATGTGTACCAGAACTTTATGCCGAGCCTTGGCGTTATACGGGAGTTGCGGGAGCCGTCCGGAGAGCATGTGCGGGTGGATTCGGCGCTTTATGCCGGGATGCAGGTGACGCTCTATTACGATCCGATGTTGTCGAAGCTTATCACCTGGGGGGCGACGCGCGATGAGGCGATCCAGCGGATGATCGAAGCCCTGGGGGAGTATCATATAGCCGGGATCAGCACAACCATCCCCTTCTGCCTTCATGTGCTCGGCAGCCGCGAGTTCCGCGAAGGAACGTTCTCCACGGCCTATGTGCGCGAGCATTGGGCCGAGCCGGTACAATCCCTGCCGGATGATCTCCTGGAGCTGGCCGTCGCTGCGGCCGTCAGGACCGACGAGCGGATTCGGAGCCGCATGGTGGCCTCCTAAATCTGTGCGGCCGTGCTCGGCCTGTAACGGTTTCTGGCGGTGGGGCCACGCAAACAAAACAACCTTACAAACTGCCTCACGGCAATCTCCGACATTCGGCCTCGGTTGGAGGCGGTCCAGCTATGTCAACTAGTCTTCATCTCTGTCCCAATTGCAAAACCAGGGGCAAGGTCAATCGCTCGAAGCCGCGCGGTGCTGGCGAGAAGATCCGGCTGAAGCTTCTGCCGGTCTATAGCGTCTACCGTTGCCATAATTGCAACTGGCGCGGATGGCTGCTTCGTAGCTCGTCATCGCCTGCTTCCCGTGCCCTGCTCCTTATCGGTTATGGACTTGTGGCCGCAATCGTTATCGGCGGCCTCATTTTCATCATTATCAAGAAATGGCCTTCGGCCACATATCAGTATTAGACGCCATGAGGCCGGCAAAGGGCCGGTCCGCGGGATCTCCCGCGATCCATCGATCTCCTATCGAACTGCACGCATTCATGTCTGACACTCAGGATACCCGCATAAGCACCGTGGAGGACGCTCTCGCCCTTGGTCTTACCGAGGCCGAGTACGCCAAGATCAACGAGGTGCTCGGCAGAGCACCGAACTACACCGAGCTTGGAGTCTATTCGGTGATGTGGAGCGAGCATTGCAGCTATAAGAATTCGATCGCACAGCTGAAGACCCTGCCACGCAGCGGTGGCAGGCTTCTGGTGGAGGCAGGTGCCGAGAACGCGGGGCTTGTCGATGTGGGCGATGGTTATGCCATCGCCTTCAAGATCGAGAGCCATAACCACCCGAGCGCCGTGGAGCCATTCCAGGGAGCGGCCACCGGCGTTGGTGGCATCCTTCGCGATATCTTCACGATGGGGGCACGCCCGATCGCTGCGCTCGACTCGCTCCGCTTCGGGCGGCTCGATAATCCCCGCACCCGCTTTCTCTTCGAGGGAGTTGTCAATGGCATCGGGCATTATGGCAACTCGTTTGGCGTGCCAACCGTTGGCGGCGAAGTGTTCTTCGAGGAATGTTACCGCGATAATCCGTTGGTCAATGCCATGGCCGTGGGCATCGTCAGGGCCGATGCCACGGTCTCGGCCACGGCCGGCCCGGCCGGCAATGTGGTGATGATCCTTGGCTCCCGCACCGGACGCGATGGCATTCATGGCGCGTCGCTTCTTGCCTCGCGGGAGTTCGACGAGCAGACCGAGAATATGCGGCCGACGGTGCAGGTGGGCGATCCTTTCAGCGAGAAGCTTCTGCTGGAGGCATCGCTTGAGCTTATCGCCTCCGGCGCCGTGATCGGTATGCAGGATATGGGGGCGGCCGGGATAAGCTGCTCTACCTCCGAGATGAGCGCCAAGGCCGGTTCCGGCATGAACATCGATCTGGATAAAGTTCCGCTGCGCGAGGTTGGCATGTCGGCCTACGAGATCATGTTGAGCGAGTCGCAGGAGCGCATGCTTCTGGTCGTGGAGGAGGAGAATATCCCGGTTGTGGAGAACATCTGCTCGAAGTGGGATGTGCCGATCACCCGTATCGGCGTTACTACCGATGATGGCCACATCCAGATCTTTCGTCATGGCGAACCGGTGGCGAACCTCCCGGCCGAAAGCCTTGTGCTTGGCGGTGGTGCCCCGGTCTATGAACGTGAATGGCGCGAAGCATCCTATTTGCAGGAGACCCGCTCTGCCGATGTGCGTGGCCTGATCGGTGAGGTGACGCCGGCCGATGCGCTCGATGCGCTGCTGGCAGCGCCCAACATCGCCAGCAAGCGGTGGGTCTATGAGCAGTACGACTCGATGGTCCGTACCAATACCGCGCAATCGTTCGGTGCCGACTCCGCGGTCATCCGGCTGAAGGAGATCCCGGGCAAGGGAATTGCCGTCGCTACCGATTGCAACAGCCGCTACGTGTATCTGAACCCCTATGTGGGGGGGATGATCGCCGTGGCCGAGGCGGCGCGTAACGTGGTGTGCAGCGGCGCACAGCCGGTTGCCATCACCAATTGCCTGAACTTCGGCAACCCATATAACCCCGAGGTCTACTGGCAGTTCCGCGAGGCGATCCGTGGCATCGGCGATGCGTGCCGCAGGCTTGATACGCCGGTGACCGGCGGCAACGTTTCCTTCCATAACGAGTCGCAGCAGCGTGCCATCTTCCCGACGCCGGTGATCGGCATGCTCGGGGTGATCGAAGATCTCTCGCACATCACCCCGTCCGGCTTTGCAGCGCCAGGAGATGAGATCGCGCTCCTTGGTTTTGAAGGGTTCGAGCTTGGTGGCAGCGAGCTTCTCTCGATTCGATCCGGCCGTGTAACAGGGGATGCCCCTGCGCTGGATATCGACAGGGAAGCAGCCCTTCAGGGCTGTCTGCTGGAGGCGATCCGCAGCGGCATGATCCGTTCAGCCCATGATTGCTCCGAGGGTGGTCTTGCGATAGCTCTGGCCGAGTGCGCCATCAATAGCACCGGAGGCAATCTTGGCGCGGAGATCACCTATGAGCGGGAAGATCCCATCGCCTCGCTCTTCGGCGAGTCCCAGTCGAGGATCGTCATCAGCTACGATGTGAAGTACCGCGATCTTCTTGCCAGCCTTGCCGAGCGCTCCGGTGTCCCGCTTCTGCGGCTTGGAACGGTTGTGGAGGGCCGCTTTGCGATCAATGCTGCCATTGATACCTCCGTCGAGGCGATCGCCGAGCGCTATTCTACCGCAATCGAGCGGATTATGGAGAAGGACGTGGTTGCCTGAAACATAGGCTCCGGCCTGGTGGTCGGCTCCTTGGTGCTTTGCTAGGAACTGCGAACAGGGTTGAAACGGTACAATGCCGGTTCAACCCGTTCGTACATCTACAGGCTCCCTGTTCTTCCGAGGTCGTAGAGGCCCCGCTGCCGACTCCGAACTACTGATGACTTGCCACGGATCAACACATGTTCACGACGTTACGATCGAAGATTCTATCGGGCTTTACCGCTCTGATCGCGATCAACGTCGCGTTCGGGCTTTGGTCCATCTATCAGTTCTCCACGCTGGGGGAATCCGCCACCGACGCTATCGCTTCCAACTATGAGCTGATCTCGAACACGGTGCAGCTTGGATCGGTTATCGACAGGCAGGTGGAGATGCTCCAGAGCATGTCCGCGACGATCACCCCCGATCCCTATATAGTGCAGTTCGAGCAGCGCACCACGGAGTTCCTGATCGGCCTGGGGCGTGTGGCCCGCAACAGTGCCGCTGGCGACAAGGAGGGGGCGCTCGGCAAGATCAGAACCAACTACGATCATTTCCTTCGCAATGCCCAGGAGTATCGCAATACCCTTGCGGGGCGGCAGCGCGGCGATGCGCGCGAGATGCTGTATCGCGATGTGTTTCCGGCTGCAAACATGGTCAAGCAGAGCTGTTTCAGCGTCCTGTATCAGAACCAGAACGAGATCGCCAGCGTCAGGACCGATCTTCGTGTGGAGCTACGCCAGGCGCTCTTCTTTGTGGGGCTTGCCACGCTTGTGAGCACCCTGCTCAGCGTGATCGGCGCCGGTTTCTACTCCCGCTGGGCCATCCGTCCCATTGAACGCCTTACCCAGGCGGTGAAAAATCTTACCGGCGGGCGCCTGGGCGAGCGTATCCTTATCACAACGGCAGACGAACTCGGCGATCTCTCCTTCGAGTTCAACCGGATGATCGAGCGCCTTGGTCGTTACGAGGCGATGAACATCGAGCAACTGCTGCTGGAAAAGAGAAAGGTGGAGACCATCGTGCAGTCGATCGCCACGCCGATCGTGGTGGTGGATGCGGGGATGCGCCTGCTGCTGATTAACAGCGCAGCCCTGACAGTGTTTCGTCTGCCGATTGAAGAACTGTACGAGGGGCGCCAGGTCAAGGACGTGATCCGCGATGATGCGGTCCTGCAATCGCTGGGGAGCGCCATTGCCGGCGATGAGGATCGCTCGGATGGTTCCCCTGATATCTACATAGTGCGTGAGGAGGGGGCCGAGCGCTTTTATGCGGTACAGACCTTGTCGCTGGAGACGACATCGGCGGTGAGCGGGGCGGTGATGGTGCTGAGCGATATCACTCACTTCAAGGAATTGGACAGGCTGAAGTCCGATTTCCTTGCAAAAGTTTCTCATGAGTTCCGCACACCCCTCTCGTCGATCATCATGAGCCTCGATATCCTCCGTGAAGGGTTGTTGGGGGAACTGAACGAACAACAGCGCGATCTCCTGGCCTCCAGCAAGGATGATTGCCGCCGTCTCTCGAAGCTTATCACGGAGTTGCTTGAGCTATCGCGCATGGAGGCGAACATCCGGCACCGTACAACCGCCGGGATCGACCTGCCAGGATTGATCGACGCAGTACTGCGGCCGCACAGGATACCGGCGCGCGAGAAGGAGGTGGCCCTGGTGGAGGCGATCGCAGATGATATCCCGATCGTCTGGGCCGACCCGGAGGAGCTTCGCTGGCTGTTCAACAATCTTATAAGCAATGCTCTCCGCCATACCGATGCGGGTGGCTCCATCACTATTTCCGTAGGCATCGAGGGTGAGAGCCTGGTGGCGTCGGTAGAGGATACCGGGCATGGCATTCCGCTCGATAGCGTGAATAAGATCTTTGAAAAATTCCATCAGGTTGGCTCGCCGGCCATGACGACCCCCGGAAGCGTGGGGCTGGGGCTGGCAATTGCCAGGGATGTGGTGGAAAGCTATGGGGGGCGCATCTCGGTTGTCAGCGAAATCCATAAGGGATCGTGTTTTACCGTACGGATCCCAATGGTACGGCTGGCCCCTCCTGGCGAGGCCTTGAGCGAGCTTGCATGAGCGGCTGAGAGGGGCATTGGCAAGGAGCCATGTCTATGGCCGACGAGTGCCGAAGTGCTGTATCATGGCCTCCGGTTGACCTGTATATCGGTGGGCGCTCTCAATATCAACGAACCGTTTCTGCCATGAATGTGCTGCTTGTTGACGACGAACCGAACGTTCTGAAGACTCTGACGATCTGCCTGAAGTCGATGGGGCTTGATGTCATCGCCTGCAAAAGCCCGCTCGATGCGCTCGACGCCATGCGCGAACGCCCGGGGTTTGATCTGGCATTTATCGACCTGAAGATGTACCCGATCGACGGCATCGAGCTTATGCTCCAGATCCAGCAGATGCAGCCGGAGATCACTGTGGTGATTATAACGGCCCATGGCACGGTGGGAACGGCGGTGGAGGCTATCAAGAAGGGCGCGTTCGACTATCTGCAGAAGCCGTTCGATCTGGAGGAGCTTCGCCGATTCATCGAGAAGGCGCTCCGGTTCCATGAGCTGAAGCAGGAGAACCGGCAGCTTCGTACTGAGCTGGAACGGGCGCAGGGCATTGCCGGCGAGATAATTACCCGCAACCCGACGATGATGGGGCTTATAACGCTGGCCGTGCGTGTTGCCGATACCCCGCTAACGGTGCTGATCGAGGGGGAGAGCGGCACCGGCAAGGAGCTGTTTGCCGCTCTTATCCATCGCAGGAGCGCACGCGCCAGGAAATCGTTTGTACGGGTCAACTGTGCCGCGCTGCCGGAGAATCTGCTTGAATCGGAACTCTTCGGCCATGCAAAGGGATCGTTTACAGGCGCACACAAGGACCGTGTGGGGCGTTTCGAGCTTGCCGACAAGGGAACGATCTTCCTTGATGAGGTCGGGGAGCTTCCACTGCAACTTCAGGCAAAGCTGCTGCGGGTGTTGCAGAGCCACGAGTTCGAGCGCCTTGGCGAGAGCCGTACGCAACGGGCCGATGTGCGGGTGGTGGCCGCCACCAATCGCGATCTTGAGGTTGAAATCGCTGCCGGGAGGTTCCGGGAGGATCTTTATTACCGGCTTAATGCGGTCAGGATCAAGGTGCCGCCGCTACGGGAGCGCAAGGAGGATATCCCGCTGCTGGCGCAACACTTCATCGGCAAATATGCGCCGGAGCGGGAGGGGCTGAAACTGTCGGTGGAGGCGCTTGCACTGCTCTCGCAGCATGAATGGAAGGGGAATGTGCGGGAGCTGGAGAATGTCATAAGCAGGGCCGTGTTTCTGGCGCGCGAGGAGGAGATAACGGAGACCGATCTCCCGGATGAGTTTCGTGGATACCCCAGGAGCAACGCTCCGGCATCGCAGACCCTGGAATCGATCGAGCGCGATCATATCGCACGGGTGATCGCCGAATCGAAAAGTTTCGAGGAGGCAGCACGCAAGCTCGATATCGACTCGGCCACGCTCTGGCGCAAGCGCCGTAAATATAACCTCTAGGGGATGGCGCCTAGCGCAGAATGCAAGCCAGGAGATACCAGGTTACCGCAATGCTCAGGAGAATGGCGCCAATGGCCGCCACACGTTCTATGGTTGGATGCAGCATAGGGAAGAGCGGTCTGTTAAAACTGACGGTGCGATCTGTTGTGCCCGGGGATGCCGACGGCCGGGTGAAGTTACCGAAGTGCCAGGAGCCGTACTCGGCCGATGGCTCAGGCGTAGTCCCCCAGCTCATCCAGGGTAACCCGATGCACATGGCGCAGGGGCTGGCCGAGGAAGCGGCTGCCGATTTCGATGAATTTATGGGGAAAATCGCTTAGATAATACTCGTGGCGTGGTATCGATTGCGAGGAATTAAGCAGATCGAGCTTTTGAAGGGTGGCATGTGCCTGCCGGGCGGTTGCGATGCCGGGATCGACGAGCCTGACCCTGTCGCCGATCACTTTCTCGATGCTCGGGATAAGCAGGGGGTAATGGGTGCAGCCAAGGATAAGCGTATCAACGGAATGCGAGAGGATGGGCCGCAGATATTCACGGGCCATGATAAGCGTTGCCGGATGATAGGAGAGTCCCTCCTCGGCAAAACCCACAAAGAGCGGGCAGGCTTGAGCGATAATACGACTCCCAGGCGCTAGTGCCGTTATTGCATTACGATAAGAATTAGACCGGATGGTCCCTTCGGTGCCGATGACGCCGATAACGCCGGAGCGAGTTGCGTCGACCGCCGCGCTGGCTCCCGGCTCGATCACGCCCAGCACCGGCACCGATGAGGCGCGTTGCACCTGCTGTAGCGCCACGGCCGATGCCGTGTTGCAGGCGATGATAATCATCTTTACGCCAAGCGCTTCCAGAAGCGCGGCGGCCTGCAAGGAATATCCGATCACGGTCTCGCTCGATTTTGAGCCATACGGAACCCGGGCGGTATCGCCAAAGTAGATGATGTTCTCCTGGGGGAGAAGCTCCATGACACGATGTGCCACGGTAAGCCCTCCGATGCCCGAGTCGAACAATCCGATCGGTTGCGAAGCGTTGGTCATTGATCCCGTGCTTGAAGAACTGTGTCCGGGGCAGGCCTTGTGGTGGCCTGCGGAACCTGATGGCGGATCACCTGCCATGCCGAGTCGGCATTGAATGGCCTATGCTGAAATGGGCAATGAATCTCTACGGTGGCCGGATCGGCAACATGGCATTGATAACAATCCTTGAGCGAGCCAACCACACCGCCATGATCGGTGAATGCCTTGCGGTCGAGCATGGTATTGAAGTCGGAGTAGTTCGAGCCGGGGCCGTGGCAGCGCTCGCAGCCGATCCCCTCGGCGTTCAGCAGCCGCTCCGGTTCGTTCTGCGCCATGCGCCCAAGCGTCGTATGGCAGCCCATACACGACTCTACCGTGCTGGAATGCCTGGCAAGCCATGCGCGGGCCGAATCCGATTCCAACACCGTATATGCCGATGCATGCGGGCCAGCCGCCCAGATCTTGGACTGCGCTCCGATGCTGGCCGGCTCATGGCAGACACGGCAGCGCTCTACGCCTACATACCGTGGCTCAGCTGCCTGAGTGCCGGAGAAATAGACGAAGAGAAATGCGACGATCGCCATCAGGGCGAGCAGGAAAACATAGCTAAATCTGTTGAGCATAATGTCGTAACGGAGCAAAGATATGAAATGATTAAAGGCGTCAGTCTGTCCCAAAGCCCTGTAACGATTTGCACATTGTAGAGTGTGTAGTATATTGCTTTCCCTTTCCCTAAGGGTAGCTCTGCACCTTCGTTGCTGCACAGCTAAGGGACCGCACGGAAGGGTACGCGAAAAACGTCAACGCACTCCAAAAAGATCTCGTAATCATGACGGAACCTGGTAACACCTTAGAGTCACAGCCAACTAGCAGCTCCGGCTCCGAGGAGATGGACAACACGGTAACGACCGACGCTGCCGCTAACGCCGAAGGCAATCAGCCAACGGGAGAATCCACTGCCGTGCCGGAATCAGCCGCGCCGGAAACCGGAGTCGCTCCGGAGACGCAGAAAGAGACCTCTGCCGCACCACAGGAAGCTAGTGCCGAGCCCGCTCCGGCTGCAACCGTTGCAGAACCGGCTTCAGGGGATGCTACATCGGCACAGCCGCAGGACGCGACAAGCACCGCCGAACCCCAGGCAACGGTTGAATCCGATGCAGGTTCTGATGAGAGCCGCCAGGGCGAATCCGCCGATGGCAGCGAGGATGGCTCCAGTGGCCGTCGCCGTTCCGGTCGGCAGTTGCCGAAGATGCCGGAAGAACAGATGCGCGAGATCTGGAACGAGTTGGTTGCCAAGAAAAATGCAGGTGAGGAGATCGAGCTTGAAGTGATCTCCACCAACAGAGGGGGCGTCGTCGCCTCCTATAATGGGGTGGAGGTGTTCATTCCGATCTCTCACTGGAGCCTCGACCGGCATAACACCGAAGGTGTTGCCGGGGTGGGCGCCGGTGATGGCGTCCAGGCCCATGTCCTGGAGATCACCAGTTTTGATACCGATGCCCGCCGTGTGACCGCTACCCGCCGCACGCTCCTTCGCAAGGATCTTCTCACCTCCCTGGAGGTTGGGCAGCGCCTGCATGGCCGCGTTGCCTCGATCCTGGACTTCGGCGCGTTCGTCGATCTCGGCGGCGTCGATGGCCTGGTGCATGCCTCCGAGATCAGCTACGATCGGACCCGCCGTCCAAGCGAACTGCTGAACAAGGGGGATGAGGTGGAGGTTGTGATCCGCGAGATTGATCGTGAGAAAAAGCGGATCTATCTGGGCATGAAGGAGCTTCAGCCTTCGCCGTGGGAGGGCGTCGAGGAGAAATATCCGGTCGGTACCCTTCAGCGCGGCCGTGTGGTCGGCATCGGCAAAAACGGCGCGTTTATCGAGCTGGAGCCGGGGCTGGAAGGTTTTGTGCGTGTTTCGGAGCTTTCCTGGACCAAACGTGTCAATAACCCGAAGGAAATTCTCAAGAAGGGAATGGATATCGAGGTGAAGGTGCTCGACAGCTCGGCACGCAAACAGCGTCTGAGCCTGAGCTATCGCCAGGCCCAGGATGATCCGTGGCAGGGGCTGGCCACCAAGTTCGCGGTCGGTACCGATTGGAGTGGCGAGATCCGCGAGATCAGCAATAAGGGCGTTGTGGTGGCGGTCGAAGAGGTGGAAGGGTTCCTGCCACGCGGCCGTATGGGACGCGAGGCCAAGCGCCTTCCAGAGATGAAGGTCGGCGAGAAGCTGAACGTGCATGTGATCGAGATCGAGCCGGATGCACATTCGCTGATCTTTGGTCTGCCGATGCCGGAAGGCGAAGGTGGCGGCTTCTCCGAGCGCGGCGAGCGCAATGAGCGTGGCGGTGGTGAGCGTGGCGGCGGCGATCGCGGTGGCGAACGTCGTGGCGGCGGTGGTCGCGACCGTGATCGCGGTGACCACCGTGGCGATCGTGGTGATCGCGGCGATCGTGGCCGTAGCATGGGAAGCGTGACGCCAGTCAACGAGATGAAGAGCGCCGATACCGTCAGCAGCTTTGCGCTGGGTGATATGATCGGCGATGCCATCAAGAAGGCGCTCAACTATAGCGAGGCCAAGAAGGAGGAGCCGAAGCCAAAGGCGAAACCCGCTGAGGCCAAGGCCGAACCAAAGGCAGAGCAGAGCCAGGCAGAGAGCGGGCCAGAGGAGCAGGGAGGCGCAAGGGCCGCCGAGGCTTCCGAGGATCTCTCCGGGACCGAGGCCGCCAAGACCGAAAGCGCAGAGCAGACGCTGGGCACCGACGATGCCACTGCACCGGCAACGGCCGATGCTGCTGCTCCTGATGCCGGGATATCTGCGGAGCCAGCAGCGCCTGAGTCGGGCGCTTCGGCGGAGCAGACCTTCTCGACCTCCTTTGAAGGGGGAGCCGAGGATGATCGTGGCAATGCCGATGTGGAGCGGCCGGTCTGACGTCCGGTTTTGATAGAATATACATGATATGATAGGCCGCGCTTCGGTTCACGCCGGGGCGCGGTTCTACGTCTCAGGGTTGCTATTGCCCGGATGGCGGAATGGCAGACGCATCAGACTTAAAATCTGAAGCCGCGTAAGTGGCGTGCGGGTTCAAGTCCCGCTCCGGGTACGTAGAATGGAACGGCTCTCATAGGTTTTCTATGAGAGCCGTTGTTTGTTTGCCCCTGTTGTTATGCTGCCGGGCGCGCCCTGCCCACGGCTATCCTTATCGCACCACGGTCATACGTTTCGAGAGCCTGTATCGCCCGCTTTCCATGGTGTAGAGGTAGGAGCCAGCGGCAAGACCGGACGCATCCAGCGGGATGCGGTGTGCTCCCGGCTCTACCGTTCGGTCGAGAACGGTGGTGATGGCCCTGCCATCGGCTGCAAACAGAGTGATGCGCACACGAGACCGCTCCGGTATACGGAAGCCGATCGTCGTGGAACCGATCGCCGGATTGGGCTGGTTCGGCAGAAGCTCCACACCCGCCATGCGCGCATGTTCCTCATCCGGCACGCCGATCGTTGGAACGCGGAAGAGCGGCAGGAGACCAAAATCCCCACCGAGCGCATGCCGTGTATCATTGGCGCTGAAGCCCAGCCAGTCGCGAAGAACCGATGCGTAGATCTGGCGGAAATCGTTGACAAACATGATGTCGCCTCGATTATCCAGGTTCAGCAGATCGGGAGCGCCTCCGATCACCTTGCCGCCGAGCACTTCCGTTCCAACCACGATCTGCGGTGCGGCTGCACCGTGGTCGGTGCCGGCCGAGCCGTTTTCGTTGACGCGCCGCCCGAACTCCGAGTAGCTCATGCATACAACACGATCGGCATTGCCGGCAAGAGCAACATCGGCCATAAAATTTGTGATGGCGCGTGATAGCTGCGTCAGCCGGGCGGCATGTGTTACGGCCTGGCCGTTATGAGTGTCGAACCCCCCCAAGGTTACGATATAGATACCTGTGCGGAGTCCGCCGTTGATCAGCCGTGCCACCACGCGGAGTTGTGCGGAGATCGCATCGGCATCGTATTGTGCGTTGGTGGACCCGCCCACCATGGCGTTGCGGATTTCACTGGAGTAACGGTTCGATTGCGCTATCACATCCCGAACAAACTTCAGCTCCGGCCCGGCCAGTGTGCCCGGAAGCGGATCATCGGGCACGGATAGCCCGTTGGCAAGATTATAAAACCGCTCCGGGTTGTCCATCGCCATCCCCATGCCGCCGTTTTCTCCTTGAAGCGCCAGGGTGGCGCTGGAACCAACCTGCATGGCGAACGGCGCGTTCGGCAGCACATCGGGATAGTCTGGATGGGCTGTCTCCAGCGAACGGCCCAGCCACCCGGTGTGCCAGATTTTGTCGGCATCCGATGCCGTGTGCCAGATATCGGTGGATCGGAAATGGGAGCGATCCTGGTTCGGATAGCCAACGCTCTGCACGATTGCGCATTCCCCCTTGCCAAAAAGGCCGTGCAGCCCTCCCATGGCCCCATGCAGCGCCAGCCCATCGCTTATCGCAAGGGTCTCCTCGGCACGCAGCCGGAGCGTGGGGCGGGCATCATGGTAGCGCTGGTCGTTGACCGGCACCACGGTGTTCAGCCCATCGTTGCCGCCGTTCAGGTTGATAAGCACCAGCACACGATCCTCCATTCCAGCCTGACGCGGGAAGAAGAGTCCTTCAAGGGGGCGGGCAAAGAGGCCCGAGGATGCGAGCGGAAGGATCGTCCCGGCCTGGAAGGCCGTCTTGAGAAAATCTCTGCGTTGCATAATTCTAGATCCTGCTGGTTCCTTTGGGTGCTCGCCGATGTGCGGCGCACATGGCCTGTTTTCCGCACACGTTCGGCGTCTGGATAGAGCGCTATAGCAACTGATATTCACCGAGATTTGTGATGCGGATAAGGCATGCACGAATTCGTGTTGCGGCGCTTGGCGCGTTCGGGTCCCATTCGTATATCGGCCCGCCCGCCAGCAGTTCATCCAGAAGGACGCTGCGGGTATCAGCGCTTACGGCGATGGGAAGGTGAAGCATCAGAAGATGATCGAGCAGACGCTCGGCATCCCCCGCATCGGGAAATGACAGGACATAAGCCACCGGATCGAACTTGTACGGGAGCGCTCCCTGCACCGGCTCGATCCACATCTTTGCATAGCGAATGCGTAATGGCACTGTGGCGCTGCTTATCCACGATCGCCCGC
The DNA here is from genome assembly GCA_964455525.1 of uncultured Alphaproteobacteria bacterium. GTDB lineage: Bacteria > Bacteroidota > Ignavibacteria > OLB7 > OLB7 > JAFDZV01. The sequence continues at coordinate 76,020 of CAYVWR010000009.1, read as the reverse complement.
CGAGCCATCCCTTCACGTTCGGTGGGTAGAAGAGTGTCTGCGAGAGATAGGACATCGCCGTGACGAGGTCGTGGGTTTCCGGGCGCCCTATATCCGTCGTTGCCCGGTTCAGAGGTGCATCCAGAGCAAAGGAGCGAATCGCGCCGAGCACATAATCGGCGGGACTCTTGATTCTGGCGCCGATCACATTGTCGTCGAAGAAATGCTCGCTGCTCAGCAATTGTTGCAGCACCGGCCCGATACGCCAGTTGTTCCTTTCGAGCGTCTCGGCCATGCCGGCGACGATGCTGCGATCCGGCATATCGTGAACGAAATACTGGTAGAGTTTGGAGCAGATGAACACGGCCGAGCGTTTGTGGGAAAGGTCGCGATCGCGCTGCTCGAAGATCAGGTCGATAACGTCGCGTGCGGCTTTTCCCTCGATGCCGAAGTTTGCTATCTCGCCGAAGATCGTCTTGGCGCCATTATCGAAGCGTGCCGGACGAAACTGGTTCTCAAGGCCATTGACGGCCCATCCGGTAAGCGCACGTGCAAGCTCTACGATATCGTGTTCGGTGTAGTGGGGCGTGCCATCGGAATAGCTTCCGATGCCGATCGCGAAAAGTTCCAGAAGCTCGCGCGCATAGTTCTCGTTCGGGTTTCCCGCGCGGCTTGTGGCGCCATCCAGATAGATGAGCATGGCAGGGTCGATCGTCACCTTCTTGGTAAGCTCTCTGAAATCGCCGAACGCATAGTCACGAAAAAGCTGGTTCTGCCGGTACATATGCTGTGCTACAACCACCGTAGGATATTCGCTGACAAAATGGTTATGCCAGAAGAGAACCATCTTTTCGCGAAGCATGGCAGCGGGCGTACGCATAAGCCCCGCCCACCATTCCTGCGTGTCGCGTATCCAGGAGTAATACTGTGAGCGCTCCGCATTGTTCACCTGCGTAAAGGGCTGCTCTGATGTCCAGCTTCCCGGCCCGTCCGGGAGCGGAGCCGTGGCAAGCATGCCCTGCACGATCGCCGATGGCGTCGAGCCAAGCGCTGCTTGTATCTCATGCCAGGTGGTGCCAAATCCGATGCGGCGCAGGAGATGGCCGGCTCGCCGTGCATCCCATGGACGTTCCGCTCGTGGCGTATATGGTTCCAGGGAGCCGATGGAGGTGGAGGATGTGGCATCGCCTCCCCTGGCTGCGCCGTTGCGGCGATAGGATGGATGCGGGGCCGTAGATGCCGGGGGAGAAGCCGGGGCGCCTGCCGATACGGCACCATTTTGCAGGAAGGATCGTCTGTTCATGCGCTGTAATCCTGTCTGAGAATCGTACGATGCCAAATGTCTGCACCTGAGTGCTGCAACTGCTGGGGCAAGGTTCTGTATACTTGGTCCAACACGGTATGCGATCACGGTGGGGCAGGGGAGCAATCCGGGGTGAGGTTCCGGGCTTGAGGGTGTGAACAGGAGCGGACCGGTGCTCCGATATGGCCGGGAAGTTACATCTGATTTCAGATCCAGTCAAGCGGTGTGTTACCAACCTATGGCGGCTGCGTCACTCAGACATGACGATGGCGCAGGCCATTGTGCCGGAAATCGGAAGCTGATGCGGGGAGGGAATGTTTCGGCGGAAATTGAAGAGCCTCGGTTGGCGATCGTGCCCGGCCAGCCATTGAATTGCGGCGGCCGCACGAATCTTTTGGCTTGTTCCATGATTGCTTCGGTGGTAAGTACAGGACGCGATGAGAGCCGGATAGGAGCGTGCCAGGTTTGTATTTGGTGGCTTAAACCGGTAGATTCGTTGTCATTTTCAGGAAACTACAACAGGGACTTCATACGTGGCCTGGGAGACTGAGCAATCGGAAGAGGACAGGAACCTCCAGCGTGAGCTGACCGATAGCGGTGCGATTCCGAAGCATATTGCGATCATCATGGATGGCAATGGCCGGTGGGCGAAGGAGCGCGGGCTTGCCCGTATCGCCGGCCATCGCGAGGGGGTGAACTCGGTGCGCGATGTCGTAAAGGTGTGCGGGCAGATGTACATCCCGTTTCTTACGCTGTATGCGTTCTCCACGGAGAACTGGAAGCGTCCACGGAGCGAGGTTGTGGTGCTGATGAACCTGCTTCTTCATTATCTTCGCAGCGAGCTTGATGAACTCAATCGGAACAATGTTCGTCTCAATGCGATAGGCAACCTTAATTCACTGCCGAAACCGGTACAGAAACAGCTTTACGGAAGCATTGAAAAGCTTTCCGGCAACACCGGTCTAACCCTTACGCTTGCGCTCAGCTATAGCGGGCGATGGGATATCCTTCGGGGCGTGCAAACGCTGGCACTGGATGTGCGTAGAGGGAAGCTCTCCCCCGAGGATATCACCGAGGAGCTGTTCAGAACCTATCTGACAACGGAGTCGCTTCCCGATCCCGATCTCATGATCCGCACAAGCGGTGAGATGCGTCTCAGCAACTTCCTCCTCTGGGAAATGGCGTACGCTGAAATACACGTCGCTCCCGTCTATTGGCCTGATTTCAGGCGACAACATCTCTACAACGCACTGGCCGATTACTTGCAGCGTGAACGCCGTTTCGGCAAGACGAGCGAGCAGTTGAGCGAGTCGGAGAAGCCTCAGAGAACCTACGTTCAGAAGATCCTAGATGCGTTTACCCGTCAATAGTATCCGGCGATGTGGCACTGTGCTCGGCATTGCTGCTGTAATAGGCGCCGCCATTCCAGCACATGCACAGCTTGCTCCCAGCCCTGCCAATGAACCGCCGGCGCTTCGTGTCCGCGACATTCGTGTGGAGGGGGTGCAGTCATCATCCCCCTCGGCCATCATCTCATTTTCGGGATTGCGGGTGGGCGACCTGATTAGCCCGACCTCCGACGCGCTGCCGAAAGCGGTGCGCAACCTTATGGAGCGCCGCCTGTTCAGCGATGTCAAGGTGTATGCCGAAGGCGTATCCCCCGATGGCTCGGCCACGCTGGTCATCGTGGTCAAGGAGTACCCAAGGGTTGCCTCGGTTGCCTTTGCCGGTCATGATGAGTTGAGCGATCAGGATCTGAGCGATCTCGCCACGATCAGGGCCGGTGATATCGCATCCCCCTACGAGTTCGATCGCACCCGCTCGAAGATCCGCAACAAATACTCCGAGGAAGGGTACCTCTTTACGAAAATCACCGCATCGCAGACCCCCTCGGCCTCTGATACCGGGCGGGTGGATGTTCTCTTCCAGATCGAGGAGGGGCCGGAGGTTCGTATCGGCGCGATCACGTTCACCGGCAATGTTGCCATGAGCGAGTCCGATCTTAAAGGGGCGATGGAGGATATCAAGGAGAAATCCTGGTGGCAGTTCTGGCGCTCCTCCAAGTTCGATCGAAAGCAGCTTAAGGCCGATGAAGGGCGGGTTGTCGACTATTACCGGAGCCGCGGTTATATCGATGCCGAGATCGTCCAGGATTCCATTGCGATCAATCCGTCGAGCGGACGTGCCGATGTCCTTATCGCCCTCAGCGAGGGAAGCCCGGTGTATCTCCGCTCTGTCACGGTCACCGGCAATGCGGTCTATCCGACCGATGTGCTGATGAGGCGGCTCGATGTGGAGCCGGGAGCGCCCTACGATCAGGTGTCGATCGAGCGGAATCTGCGTGGCAACGATGAGCAGACCGATATCCACTCGCTCTATCTGGATAACGGGTATCTCTCGTTTAACTCGCAGATCTCCGAGCAGCGTATCGGCTCCGATTCCATTGATGTCGTTATCAAGCTGACCGAGGGAGGCCAGTCCTCCATCCGTTATGTGTCGATTGTCGGCAATACAAAAACGCGCGACAAGGTGATCCGCCGCGAGCTGTACACCCGGCCGGGGGATACTTTCTCGAAGGCTGCCGTGATTCGCTCGCTTCGGAATCTTGCCAACCTGAACTACTTCAACCCGGAGCGTCTGCAACCGGATGTGCAGCCGATTGATGCCACATCGGTGGATGTCACCTACCAGGTGGAGGAGCGCCCAAGCGATACGTTCAATGCCTCGCTCGGCCTTAGCTCGCAGGGCATTACCGGCATGCTCGGCTTTGCCTTCACAAACTTCTCGCTCCTTGAGCCGCTTACCGGCGGCAGTGGCCAGATTCTGAACTTCAACTGGGAGTTCGGGCAGTATCTGACCACGTTCTCGCTTGGTGTTACAGAGCCTTGGCTGTTCGATGACCCTACGTCGCTTGGGGCCAGCATCTTCTATCAGACACGGGATGTGAGCGATTACAAGCTTCGCCGCATCGGCGCGGCCGTCAACCTGGGACGCCGCCTTCGCTGGCCCGATGACTATTTCCGTGCCGATCTGAACCTGAATTTCCTTCGCAACGAGATCGAGGGGGATCAGTCGCAAAGCTCCTATTATCGTAATGGAAGCGAGTTGAGCGCCACGTTCACGCTCTCGCGCTCCAGCATCGACAATCCGATCTTTCCTACGATCGGCTCGCGGTTCGCATTCTCTAATACCGTGGCCGGCATTGGCGATGCCGAATACACGAAACATGAGCTGCGGTTCGACTTCTTCTCACCGCTGGCGCAGCTTAGCGAGACCAACCCGCTCGTGTTCTATCTCGGCAATGAGTATGGGTATCTGAACGACTACGGCCCGATCTCGCAGATCCCGCCAACGGCGTTCTACTCGATGGGGGGCACCGGCATCGGCGGGTTCAACGTTACACCGCTGCGCGGCTATCGCGATGGCTCGATCGGCCCGGTTGGTGGTGATGATATCCCGGTGGGCAAGGTCTATACAAAAATCACATCCGAGCTTCGCTTCGGTGTGTCGATCAACCCGATCCCGATCTATCTGCTGGCCTTTGCCGAGGCGGGCAATGTCTGGGAACGGTTCCGCCAGGTTGATCCGTTCGACCTAAAGCGCTCGGCCGGCCTTGGCCTCCGCCTTACGATTCCGGGCGTGGGCCTGCTCGGCTTCGACTATGGCTACGGCTTCGATGCCGATGCGCAGGGCATGCCGGGCGGCTGGCAGTTCCACTTCCAGTTCGGCCGTTGATGCATTCTTTTACGTCAGGCCCGGTAAACGTGTCCTGCACTTCCGGGTCTGCTCTGACACCTGTACCATGTGTCGATTCGTTCACTTCATGCGACAGTTCACTTTTCAGCTCCTTACACTCAAGCACATGAAAGCATTCGCTCGCCTGGGACTTTTTGCGGTCCTTCTCTGTGTCGGTGGCTTCTCCACCGCGGTTTCGCAGGTGAAAATGGGTTTTGTTGATACCGATGTAATCATCCAGCAGATGCCGGAATTCAAGGATATTGAAAACCGGCTCAAAGTGCTGCAAGAGTCGTATGTGGATACGCTACGGGCGATGGAAGCAAATTACAAGGCGAAGGTGGAGACCTATCAGCGCCAGCAGGCGATGCTGAACGCCGAGGCAAAGGCAGTGGAGGAGAATCAGATCAAGGCCATCGGCGAGCAGTATCTTCAGTTTCAGCAGGACCGTCTTGGCCCGCAGGGGAAGCTGGCACAGTATCAGTCGCAACTTCTCGATCCGATCAAGGTGAAGGTGAAAAACGCGATCGAGAAGGTCTCAAAGGATGAGAAGCTCACGGCCGTCATGGATAAGGCGATGTTGATCTACTTCGATGCGAAGCTCGACATCACGTTCAAAGTACTTGATTATCTCCGTCGTGGTAATAATTAAACGAACCTCTATCGTGCCGCTGCTGGCCCTTCTGGTGGCAACTGGTGCCGACCTTCGGGCGCAGCAGCAGAAGATTGCGTATGTGGCAAGCGAGGCCATCTTGGAGAAGCTCCCCGATGCCCAGGCCGCCCGTTCCAAGCTGACCGAGCTTCAGATGAGCTGGATGCGCGATATCCAGCGTCAGGAGCAGGAGATCGCCAAGCTGAGCACCGAGATCCAGACCAACCGTCTTCTCTGGAGCGCTCAGGAGAAACGTGATGCCGAGGCGAAGATGTCCGATCTCCAGGCACGGCTTGCAACCTACCGTAGCGTGAAGTTCGGCCCCAATCAGGAGTTCGATCGGCAACAGTCCGATTTGATGGGGCCGGTCTTTGACAAGGTCTGGAAGGCTATCGACGATGAAGCTCGTGCACAGAAGTACGACTTTGTCTTCGACAAAAGCAGCCGTGGCATCGGTATGGTCTATTCCAATCCGGTCCATGATCTTACCTGGGCCGTATTGAAGCGGCTTGGTGTGGAAGTGGAGCCACCGGCCGATGCTACAACCAGCACGTCCGGCACCACCGATGCCAATCGTGAACAGGATGCCCGCCGTAATCGCGGGCGTCGCGATCAGCCGGTGCAGAAGCCGACAGATGGCTCGTTCGATCCGAACGAGGCCTTGAATAAGAATGATGGCACAATCCCACCGGCTGGTGGTGGCTCATCCTCCGAAAACCCGCGCTAGGGGGTGCCGGAGGAGCGGAATCGGGGACGTACCTCGCGCATGAGGCATCCCCCCGAGTGGAGTGCATACTCAATATATACCATCTATGCAGGTACAGGAAATCGCTCGATTGGTTGGTGGGGAGTTCGTTGGAGACGGCGGGCGTGATATCACCAACATCGCCAAGATAGAAGATGCGGCAGAAGGGGATATCTCCTTTATCGCGAACCCGAAATATGCCAAGTATCACGATACCACACGTGCATCGGCACTGTTGGTGGCGCTGGACTTCAAGCCGGGGCGCGCCGATGTCGTCTATATTCGTGTTGCCGATCCGTATACGGCGTTTCTTCAGACGTTGCGGGCGTTTGCCCCGATTCTGGAGCGCCCGGAGCCTGGGATTCATCCCACGGCCGTCATCGGCCATGATGTTGCCCTTGGTGAAGGGGTGACGATCGGGCCGAATGTGGTGGTCGGTGCCGGAAGCTCCGTGGGGACGGGGACCATCCTCTATGCAAACACGGTGCTCGGCAGCAATGTGACCGTGGGGGAGAACTGCTGCATTCATGCAAATGTCTCGATCTATCGGGGCACTTGCATTGGCAACTTCGTTACCATCCACTCTGGAACGGCGATAGGCTCCGATGGTTTTGGCTTCGTCCCCAACGGTGATGAGGGGTGGGAGAAGATCCCGCAGATCGGCATCGTCGTGATCGAGGATGCTGTGGAGATCGGTGCCAACTGCGCCATCGACCGCGCCACGCTCGGCGAGACCCGGATCTCGCGTGGGGTAAAGCTGGATAACCTGATTCATATCGCCCATAATGTGGTCGTGGGAGAACATACGGTGATTGCGGCGCAGACCGGTGTCTCCGGTAGCACACGCATCGGTTCCGGCAATATGATCGCTGGTCAGGTTGGCATCGTGGGGCATATAGAAACCGCCGATGGTGTGATTATCGAAGCACAGTCGGGCGTAAGCAAATCTATCCGAAAATCCGGGCGGTATTTCGGGCATCCGGTGAAGGAGCATTCGCTTGCACTTCGCCAGGAAGGGGCGTTGCGGCAGCTTCCAGATCTGCTTCAGGAGATCCGTGATATGCGTAACAGGATAGCCCAGCTTGAGGCAGCACAGGGAGTGACAAAATAGCGGTAGGGGTACACAACAAGACCTTCGGGTTGCGGGCCTGCCGGATCATCCGAGGGCCGTGGCGCTCCCCTCTCTGTTGCCGGGAAGCATTCCTGGTTCTGCTTCGGAACCAGCATACAGTGGAAGTACCTGAACCCAGAGTGCTTCCACTTTTTTGTATGACGAATCATAACAGCCCCTGCACGTGCTCGTGCTGGAATCGCTGGAAACGTTATTTTCATGGCTTGAACCGACTACGGCATGCACGCCGTAGTTTTGTGTATGGTGCCTCCCGGCTATCTCGGCCCTGCCGTACGGCAGCTCCTGCCCCAGAACAATCTATCTATGCGCCAACAGCAGAGAACTATAGCGGAATCGGTCAGCCTTTCAGGGGTTGGCCTGCATACCGGCAATCAATCCACGCTTACCTTCTATCCCGCTCCGGAGAATTACGGTCTCCGGTTTGTTCGTGCCGATCTCGATGGCTCGCCGGAGATTCCGGCCGATGTCGATCTGGTGAGCGATATCTCGCGTGGCACCACTCTGACCAAGGATGGCGCCAGCGTCCATACCGTAGAGCATGTTCTGGCTGCTCTGGTCGGGCTGGAGGTGGATAACTGCCGTATCGAGCTTTCAGCAAATGAGCCACCGGTGGGCGATGGAAGCGCGCTTCCGTACACCGAGGTGTTGATGAAGGCCGGGTTCGCCGATCAGAATGCTCCGCGCCAGGTGATCGTGATCGATCAGATGGTCAATTACAAGAACGAAGAGAAAGGGGTGGAGATCGTCGCATTGCCCTACACCGATTTCAGGGTGACGGTGATGATCGACTATAAGAACCCTGCGCTCGGCAGCCAGCACTCCGGCCTGTTCAATCTCCAGAGTGAGTTCGCTACCGAGTTTGCTCCTGCACGCACGTTCTGCTTTCTGACGGAAGTGGAGATGCTGCGCCGTGAGGGGCTTATCAAGGGAGGGCAGCTCGATAACGCCATCGTGATCGTCGATAAGGATATCGGCCAGGAGGAGATGGATAGCCTCTCACAGCGGCTTGGCATCCAGGGATCGGTGGTGCTTGGCTCCACCGGCATTCTGAACAATGGCATGATGCGTTTTCCGAATGAGCCGGCCCGCCACAAACTGCTCGATATGCTTGGCGATCTGGCACTGGTCGGCGCGCCGATGCAGGGGCATATACTCGCGGCCCGGCCGGGACATGCAAGCAATATCGAGTTTGCCCGGAAGATCAAGCGCCTGGCCGAGCAGAAGAAACTTCAGAAGAAGTTCAATCTCTCCACCCAGAATGGGATGGTGATGGATATCAATGCCATCATGAAGGTGCTCCCGCATCGCTATCCCTTCCTTCTGGTCGATCGCATTCTGGAGCTTGATACCGACGAGGGGCGTATCGTGGGATTGAAGAACGTGACGATCAACGAGCCGTTCTTCGGCGGCCATTTTCCTGGACAGCCGATCATGCCAGGGGTGCTTATTGTGGAGGCGATGGCACAGACAGGCGGCATGCTGCTGATGAATCATCTCAGCACTGATGGCTCGAAGCTGGCCGTTTTCATGGGGATCAACAACGGCAAGTTCCGCAAGCCTGTTGTGCCAGGCGATCAGCTCCGGTTCGAGGTTGCCCTGCGCGGCAAGCGCTTCAACACATTCACACTCCACGGCCGTGCCACGGTCGATGGAACGCTGGTGGCGGAGGCGGAGTTAAGTATAGCCGTCATTGATCGTCAATCCTGAACGAGATATGCAGAGGGTCCACATGACAGAATCAAGCGTCAGTCATCTTGCCTCGGTTCATCCCGATGCCAGGATCGGAGAAGGGGTTCGTATCGATCCGTTTGTGGTGATCGAGGAGGATGTTGAGATCGGCAATGGTGTGCATATCCAGCCGCATGCCCATCTCTGCTCCGGCGCTCGTATTGGCGACGACTGCAAGATTTTTACCGGTGCCTCGGTTGGTGCGGTGCCCCAGGATCTGAAGTTCGGGGGGGAGTCCACGCTTGCCATCATCGGCCCGCGCACGGTGATCCGGGAGTACGTTACCGTGCATCGTGGCACCACCGCGCGCCAGCAGACGGTTGTCGGGAACGATTGCCTGATTATGGCATACTGCCATGTCGCGCATGATTGTATCATCGGCGATCGGGTGATCCTCGCCAATGGCGTGCAGCTTGGTGGGCATGTGGAGGTGGATGACTGGGCTATCATCGGCGGGCTTACCGGCATCCATCAGTTCGAGCGGGTTGGCAAACATGCGATGGTGGGGGCAGGGTTTCGCGTGATGAAGGATGTGCCGCCGTTTGCGCTTGCGGGCAATCATCCGCTTGGTTTCAGCGGCATCAATGCAATCGGGCTGCGGCGGCGCGGATTTTCCGATGCCAGCATCGAGATCATCTCGCAGGCCTATCGCATCATCTATCAATCAGGCTATAATGTCGGCGATGGTGTAAGGCAGGTCGAGGAGCTATATGGCGGAATCGAGGAGGCCTGTGATATCATCGAGTTCATCAGGGCCAGCAAGCGGGGGATCATCCCCTTCTCGCGATAACCTCCAGCCTGCCGGATGCGGTCATGGCGCAAGCTCTATCATGACCGTACCGGCCCACCTCCCGGACAGAGTCAGATGAGCAGGAATCCAGAGAATGTGTTGATTGTCGCCGGTGAGGCCTCGGGCGACCGTCATGCCGCACGTCTGATCGGAGCCATAGCAGCCTATCGGCCTGATGTGCATTTCTGGGGCATTGGCGGCGAACTTCTTCGCGGCGAGGGGGTCGAGACGCTTTTCGATGCTGCCGAGATGAACGTGGTTGGCTTCGTGGAGGTTCTGAAACGCTATGCCTTTTTTCGGGGTGTCCTCCATACCATCCAGCAGGAGGCGCGCCACCGCCGCCCATCCTTTGCAATCCTTGTCGATTATCCCGGCTTCAATCTCCGCCTTGCCCGATCGCTTCATGCGGCCGGGATACCAGTGCTCTATTATATAGCTCCGCAGGTCTGGGCGTGGAAGGAAGGGCGCGTACAACAGCTCCGTCGTTATGTCCGCGATCTGGTTGTGGTGTTTCCATTTGAAGTGCAGTTCTTCCGTGAGCGTGGCCTGAACCCTCACTTCTTCGGCCACCCTCTGATCGATCAGATCGAGATGGTGCGTGCGGCCGAGCCTGTAACGGGTGCTGTGCCGTATGGCGCGAGGGGGGCAGCCAGACCCGACGGGCGCCGGACGATCGCCTATCTTCCCGGCAGCCGCCCGGAGGAGATAGCGCGGCATATGCCGACCGTATGCCGTGTGATAACGATGCTGGGCCAGGAATACCACCATGTGATCCCTCTTGCTACGACCATTCCTCGCGAGCTTCTGGAGGCATATCGGACTGCCGCATCCTTCGAGATCGTTGCAAGCTCCCATGAGGCCCTTGCCGGGGCGAGCGCCGCGCTCGTGAAGTCAGGAACCTCCACGCTCGATGCCACGCTGCACGGCGTTCCGTTTGCGGTGATCTACAAGACATCGGCGGTGAGCTACCAGATCGCACGGCGGCTTATCAAGGTGCCCTATATAGCTATGACCAATGTGCTTGCCGGACGCAGGGTTGTGCGGGAGTTTATTCAGGCCGAGATAAGCCCGGAGGCTCTTGCAGAAGAGCTTCGGCGGCTTCTGGACGATACGGGGTACCGTAGCCAGATAGAGCGGGGGCTACAAGAGGTGCGTGATCTGTTCGGTCCAGCCGGCTCTGCCGGGCGTGTGGCGCGGTTCATTGCCGAGCAGTATCTTGGGCGGCCGGATGATGAGTGAGCGTGCACGCCGCATGGCACAGGGGGCGATACTCCGCTGGGGGCTGCGTCTGTTATCGGCCACATGGCGATATCGCGAGGATGTTCCGCCGGAATGCAGGGGGATCGTTGATGGGAATGAGACTGCGGCGATCGCCTTCTGGCATGGGCGGATGCTGCCGGTCTGGCATCGCTTTCGTGCCCATAAGGGTGCCGCGCTGGTCAGCGGCAGCCGTGATGGTGAACTGCTGGCGGGATATCTGCGTCAGGGGCTGGGCTACCGGGAGGTTATTCGTGGTTCGAGTTCACGAGGTGGGAGCGAGGCGCTGGCAGCGATGGTTGCCGCGCTGGAGCATCGGAGCTGTCTGATTACGCCCGATGGTCCGCGTGGTCCGGCCAGGGAGGCAAAGGCGGGTGCCCTGGTTGCGGCCGCTCGTGCGGGGCGCCGGGTTCTGGCTGTCGGCTGGAATTGTCGGCGAGCCTGGCGTCTGCGATCCTGGGATGGTATGGAGATCCCGTATCCGTTCTCGATAATCAATTTCCGTTATTGCATATTCGATATGCCAGAATCATCGGCCACAAGCGACAGCCACAGGCATTCGGCACCATCTGCTTCTGTTGCCGAAGGGAGAGTGCGGATATCCGGGGGAACGCTCCAGGCGTTCAGCCAGGCTCTAACGATGGTAAACCAAGCAATATCGCTCTGATACGGAAGTCCTCCATCCCGGCAGGCCACCCCCGCACGCACTGAACTCCATGCGGCCGACCTGATACATGGATGGACTAACGTCTTTTTTATCTACGATCGACTCATGCTCCTTCGCCATCTTCTGCTTCCGGTTGCCGGGCTTTACACTGCCGGACAATGGATCGACAAGGTTCGGAAGAGCGGACGGCGATACGACTCTCGGCTGCCGGTGATATCGGTAGGAAATCTCTCGGTGGGGGGGACCGGCAAGACGCCGTTGACGCTGTATCTGATCGAGCGGTTGCAGAGGGACTCGGATCTTCTGGTGCTTTCGCGCGGGTACGGGCGGCGGGACAGGGCAGAGAGGCTCTGGAAGGCTGGTGACGCACCTCCCGACCCCGATCTCGTCGGCGACGAGCCTGCACTGATGGCGTGTGCTCTTGGCCGTGGTGCGCTTGGGGTGGCATCCGATCGCGCAGGTCTTCTACGGCGCATCGAGGGGGACTTCAGCCGCTCGGTGGTTCTTCTGGACGATGGGTTTCAGCACTATGGTCTGTCGCGCGATCTCGATCTGGTGATCGTCGATGATGGTACTGTCCGGGCACCCTGGCCGATTCCGGCCGGAGTGCTTCGCGAGCCACCTGGCGCGCTCGGCCGTGCCGGGGTGATACTTGTGACGTCGGATGAGGCACATCGCTTTGCGACGCGCTGGAAGTCCGATGGTGCCGAGATCATCCCCATGATGCAGCAGAGCGACGGCATTCGCGCATGGGAACGTGACACGCCATACGAAGGCGCACCGGCAGTTGCCGTCTGTGGCATTGCCCGTCCCGGCCGTTTCCTCGGCTCGCTGAAGACTCTTGGAGCATCATTGGTATCGCAGTTGATATATTCCGATCATCATCGGTATGATCGTGCGGATGTGCAGCGGATTCTCTCCGTGATGAAGTCAAGCCGGGCGGATGTTGTGCTTACCACCGCGAAGGATGCCGTAAAGCTGGCACGGTTTCCCGAGCTGCGCGAGAGAATCGTTGTGGCACATCTGCGCGTCGCGATCGAAGGAGAGGAGCGGCTTCTGGCAAAGGTGCGGGAGGCGATCACAAACAAACTGGAATTACGAAACGGATAGCAGCCATGAGTCTAGTTATCGGAATATCAAAGGGGAGCGGCAGCCACAAATACAGACGCTACGAGCAGTGGCTGCATGAATCGGGGGAGGATATCGAGGCGATCGATCTTTCCATCTCGGAAGATGTTGAAGGGGAGATGGCTCGTGTCGATGCGCTTCTGCTGAGCGGTGGCTCCGATATAGATCCGCGTCGCTACGATCGGCCGGATGCGGAGCCTGTCTGTACCGATATCGACCGCGAGCGGGATACGCTTGAGTTCCGTTTGCTGGAGATCGCCGACGAGCGCGATCTTCCCGTCCTTGCGATCTGCCGAGGGCTTCAGATCGTAAATGTCCACCGCGGCGGCACATTGATCCCGCATCTCCCGGCAACGTTGGACGGGCGCGAGGATCATCAGAAGGATGGCCAGCAGGACCGGCATCACGAGATCACGGTAACGGCCGGCACGCTCCTGTTCAAGGCGACCGGTGAGCTGCAAGGAGAGGTGAATTCCGCGCACCATCAGGCGGTCGACAAGCTTGGGACAGGGCTGGTGGCGAGCGCCAAATCCGATGATGGGGTGATTGAGGCGATAGAGTGGGGCAATCATGAGGGGAAGGCCTATCTGCTGGCCGTACAGTGGCATCCGGAGCGGATGCCGGATCAATCGAGCCTGTTTTCCGCAACGATCCGTGAGCAGTTTCTCTTCGAGGCGATGAGCGCAAAGATCCTGGCACGCAGCACCAAACCGCTGCCGAAACCAGCGCAGGAGGAACTATCGCTGGAGGAACCATCGGCGGAGGAGCCGGGAGAGGGGGATTCGTTGTTTCCCATCATTCAGTAGGTGAGGCGTAGCAGGGAAGTGAGGCTTCATCGACAAAGCAAGTCAGATCCGGGTGCATCGAATAGTATTGCAGCCCCGAGGCCACCGGGTTGTCGAAGAGCTGATAGTCATGGTGCGCGATATAGTGGAGCGTCTCCTGTAATCGTCTGGCGCTCTGCTTCTGTAGATATCGTTTTACCTGACGGGACGTTCTGAAATCCGATGCATCAAGCGGATAGGTTCGGATGGCAAGAATGGCCCCGGTATCGACCCCCTCGTCCACAACATGGATGGTCGCGCCAACCGGGAATCCGAACAGGATGGAATACTCTACCGATGACATCCCGCGGATATATGGCAGGACGGCAAGATGGTCGTTCAGCACGCCCAGGCGAAATGATCGTATGATATTGCTTTTCAGGATGAAGCTTAAACGGTGTACCGCAATGTCGGCGCCGAACTTTTCCAACAGCCCGGAAAGAGCGGGGTCGTTATGCGGTTTGTTTATCATCGAGCAGTGAGCCGTGCCGCCACGTAGCAGGGAAAAAAGCTTGAACAATGCCCCGTTGGAGTACAAGAGGTTCTGAAGCTTGCGCGGATGATTATTGACGAAGCCTATCTGTGTGGCATAACCGTCTTGTTTGAGAATCCGGTAAAGCTCCTGCATCCGGTAGGGTGGGCCAAGCAGCAGCACCTTGAGATTTTTTGTCCGTGCAGTTGCCTCGTTTGCGATCGTTGCCAGAGTCGATATGTGATGCTCTACCTCACAGCGTGTTGCAAGCGGAAATGTATGGAATGCCCTGCCGGTAATGCACGATCTGAAATGAAGCAGATTGGCATCCATCATCGTTGCCCCGAATGCGTCGCCATCGGCATTCGGGGCGCTGTCGAACCAGAGAAATTCATTGAGATACCGTACATCGTTGCTCAACAGATAGCCTGTTGTGAGAAACCGGAGTATCGCATGCCTCTGAGGGGGAGCGAACGGTTTGTTTCGCTTGTAATGAAGACGATGAAGCAGGCGATCGAATGCACGGAAGTCCTGTGCGAACGTTCGTTTAATGCCCTGCCAGTTATCCGGTGCCAGCGCAAACAACTCTTCCATCGTTTCAATGCACAGGCCATCTCCATCGCCAACCCGCATGACGTCCTTGCGTGTCTGTAGTGCTGATTGGCTTATGCGATCGGAATGAACCGAATGAAGCAGTCGGGGCGATCTGATTGATATCATGGCCTGGTGTACATAAATGTGCGGAATGTAAGACATGGTCTCGGGTTGGCCCATACTGGAACGGTGACCGTATTGCTACGGGCGAGCAGCGTGCGGGTGCTCCTTCTTCACGACTCGTACCGTTGTGCCAAGCATTGGAATCACATCGCTGAAGGTCTTATAAGTGATCCGGTCTCCATATTTTTCATGGATATAGGCGTAACACCGGCGAAGGTTATTCCAGTTTCCCGTGTAGGTCTTTGTATGTGTTTGCAGGACAACGAGTATCTGCTGGTCTTTATCCACGGCACAGTAACGGCCCATGATCTGGTCGATCGCCGATCGGAATTCGAGAAAGGAGAGTGAGGCTATATCAAGGCTCAGCACACGGCTGAATTCTTTTGTGGCCTTGGACTTCATGGTTCCGGCCATTGGGTTGATTCTCCGAACGGCATCGGGCTTTGTTGGCTTATAGGAAAAGTTTCGGGCTAGCCTCCTGTGCATGTACATCTTGACCTTGGCCGCGATAATCCCTGGCGTTGAATGATAATAGGGGAGCGGTAATACTACGAGCGGTTCCACATTCCGCGAAACCTTGCAGATATCAGAGAAATCGGGGTAGTACGGCTGTGTATCCTCTTCGATGGAACTATAGTCCGCATAGAAGTCCGGTGATATATAGCTGATGCCTTTCCCACCCGCGATGATGATCTTGATTCCGCACTGAGATAGATGTTCCAGCACACCCTCCGAGGGTTGCATCGCCCACGCACCGGCCTTGAATGTGTGTACTTGATAGGCTGGGTCCACCTGGCGTACCAGTGTGCTGAGGTACTCTATCCCTCCCTCTATCATCTCCAATTGTTGCTTGCCTGAATACCGTGGCAGGCTCCAGTTGCTGGAAACACAAAAGCTGCCGTCCACAAAAGAGGCGTCGTGCCACTGGGGGTGGATATGAAGCTGCACATCATGGCCTCGTTCTTTCATCATCAGTACGGTCTCATCCCAGATCCCCGACTGTATGGAGATGTTCCGATCTCTGGAGGCATGCTTGCGGAAATGTATCTGCTGCATCACCTCCACCATGAAATTTATTTTTATGCCGAAGCTCTGACTGATGTCCATCAGGAATAATGCCGGTAGATATTGCAGGTGAGCAATATTGCCGGAACCGTTTCCCATCAGTTCCCAGTCATCCTCAAGAAGTACTATGATGTTTTTTGCCATCTATCTTCCGCCGATTCGTATGGAGAAAATATTACACTCTTCAAATGCATGCGCAAATAGCACGCTGGCCTGTCGGCATGCGTCCGTGAGGAATAATCATTTCTGAAATTATGGTAAGTGATTACGCGAAAATAATCTGATGTTTGTTGCCGATGTTCCCGAGAACATCATAGCCGATTCGATGAAATACTATAGCAATGCTACAGCATGGGCGAGCATCGAACGGCAACCATTGATACCTGATGCGCTTGCAGAGGATCTCCATCATGCCAAGCGGCCGGAGCCTGCGCTGGCAGATACTTCCGCCAGACTCCCGCATCGAGCTTATGCTATTTAAAGCCCAGTGCAAACGCTATCGGTCGAATTTTTCATCTTAAGCATAGTAGTATCCCAATCCTCTCTTATACACACCCTGCACACTTCCTCCCCGGCCATCCGGTCGGACGAGTCGGCACAAGATCCGCAAGGAGCAAGTTCCGTAGCTGATATACCCCCACGGATACAGGAGCACACGGTTCGTTCCGATATCGCCGTACTTGATCTGCAAGGGGCCAGTCTGCTGGCCGTGATACACCGCAAGCTGATGCTTACTCCCATCAAGCAGGTACTACACTCACCTTTAAAAAGGACCTATGCAAGAGAAAAATAATTCCCATCGCAATAGAATCAATCATCTGCTATTCCGACCTCGATTAATGATCCCTACTCTCGTATCACGCCGGGATACCCCAGCGTCCGCCGGTCTTTTCGGGATCACTGCTGCGCTCTACCTTTCAGCACAGACACCGGGTTTTCCTCCAGGCTTGTCGGACAGAGGTCCCCGGTGATGTACTACTCATTATGTACGCAGGGATCGTGATGCTTTGTCACGCGGATCATCTGTGGAGATCCGCGCAGAAAGATGGATCATGCCCTGAGCTGAATGCCGTGGATACCGCATTGTTTTTTTCTGGATTTTCACATGATTGATGCCGATACCACAGCGGGTACGGGTGTATCTACAATTCCCTGCATATGAAACATAGAACCGCAATTGCATGCGATGTCACATGCATTTCCGTTTACCGGCAAAAATGATGCTGGCAAAGCCGGATGGCGATAATGAGGCGATATATTCTTGTGCAGAGGTAGAAGGTGGAGTCGGCCGGGGCTATTGTTTCCATCCGGCGGTTGTGGCGTACGGGGTCGGCATCATTTCAGGTCTGCTCCCGATTCTATCAGGAGCTTCCCCGGCATCCTTGCGGCAAACAAACACGGGCCGATGGAGAACTGCTCTCGCATCGGCCCGTGTGATCTGAGGATCAAGGGCAGTATCACCCGAAAAACTTGTTGCGTTCCTTCTTCAGTTCCTTGAGCAGGTAGAGCATATGCATATTGGTGGCACCTTCAACCATCGGCATGTAATGCTCGGAAGTCTCCTTCACATACTTGTAGGGATTGCGCTTCAGGTTGAACTCCAGGCATCGGAAGTTGTCAAGGCGATCGGCAAGCTTGATGATACGGCAGTCCTCACTGGCATTCTTCAGCCGTTGGACATATTCCTTGTCGATCTGCTCGCGCAGCGGGCCATCGGCCACGCGGATCTCCTTGGTCAGCGTTTCCACCAGATAGCTCACATATGGCCCGAAGTTGTATTCCAGCACCTCGCTGTTCAGGATATCGGAATCCTCCAGCGTATCATGGAGCAGCCCGGCCACCAGCACATCCGGTTCGATGATATCAAGCTCATCGAGCAGGATCTTCGTAACCCGTGTGGGGTGCCAGATGTATGGTGTGCCATCGTTCCGTGTCTGGAATTGATGGACGTTTTCGGCCATCTCATAGGCAGAGCTTATTCTGTTCAGTTCCGTTGCTCCGATAATAGGAAGCAGCCGCTCGCGCAGCTCCGTTTTCGAGAGGAAGGTCTGATTATATTTTTTCTGCGGCTGTAGCATTAGGACTCAATAAGTTCGCGAGCCATACGCAGGCTCGACTCCGTGATCACTTCTCCGCTCATCAGCTTTGCCACCTCGTGCGTATGCTCCTCTGGTGTGAGCTTGCGTACGCGTGTCAAGGTTCGTTTTCCCACTTCCAGCTTCTCGACCACAAAGTGGTTTGTGCTCATCGCGGCGATCTGTGGCAGATGGGTGATCGCGATGATCTGATGGAAATCGGCCAGATCGCGCATTGCTGCGCCGACCTTTGCCGCGATACGTCCCGAGATACCGGTATCGATCTCATCGAACACAAGCAGCGGCAGCTTGTCGTTTTTTGCGAGAATGGTTTTCAGCGACAGCATCACCCGGCTGATCTCCCCGCCGGATGCAACGCGTGCCAGCGGCTTAGGCTCTTCTCCAAGGTTGGTGGAGATATAGTACTCTGCGTGATCCACCCCTGAGGCAGTAGCAGCCAGATGTGTGCCGTTATATAGCACCCCATTGGCTGCATCGGGAGTTGTCTCGGTCTGCTCCAGATGTACCGCAAATCGCCCTTTCTCGATGCCGAGCCGCTTGAGCACTGTTTCTACCGAGCGTTCCACCCGTTTTGCGGTCTCCCTACGCTTCTGCGAGAGCTTGGCAGCGATCTCACCGGCGCGGCGGCGTTTCTGGTCCAGATCGCGCTCGAGCATTTCGATCTGCGTATCAAAGTGCTCGGCAAGCTGCACCTCCTGTGCTATCGAGGCTCTGTACTCCAGAACTGCGGCAAGCGTCCCGCCGAATTTCTTTCTGAGTCCGTTCAGGGCCTGAAGGCGCTCGCGAAGCTCTTCCAGGCGATATGCGGAGAAGTCTATCGTGGTAGAATAGCTCTGGGTATACTTTGCGATCTCCTCGACGATGGAACATGCCGAGACACATTCGGCTCGATATTCCTTTAGTGCGGGGTCGATCGCGCTAAGCTGATCGAAGAGATTGCGTGCCCGCAGGAGCTGATCGCGCACGGAGTTCTCCTGCTCGTACAGCAGGGAATATAGCGATGAGGTAAGCTCCACGATGCGCTCGCTGTTCTCAAGAATCTTCAATTCCTGATGGATCGCCTGATCCTCATCCGGCTGCGGACGTATCTCATCGATCTCGCGGAGCTGGTACTGATAGAACTCCTGTTTCTCGCGAAGCTGTGCCTCTCGTTGTCGCAGGGTGTCCAGTTCCCGCCCGATCCCTGTCAGCTCGTTGTATGCCGCTGCAAAATCGGCTACCAGACGTTCCAGTCCCCCTACGTTGTCGAGGAAATGGAGGTGGGTCTCCGATCGCAGAAGGAGCTGGTGTTCGTGCTGACCATGCAGATCGACCAGGTAATCCCCCAGCTCCTTGAGATTGGCCAGGGCGACGGGGGAATCGTTGATAAACGCGCGGGATGTGCCGCGTGCGGTTATCTCGCGGCGAACGATGATCTCGTTGCCGCTTTCGTATTCCATACGCGCCAGAAGCCGTTGGGCCGGCTCGTTATCGTTTACCGAGAACATCCCTTCCACAATCGCCTTGTCTGCTCCCTGGCGAACATAATCGCTTGAGGCACGTTCTCCCAGGATCATCCCCAGCGCGCCGAGCAGGATGGACTTTCCCGCGCCGGTCTCGCCGGTAAGGATGTTCAACCCACTGGCGAAATCAATGCTGAGTTCGTCGATCAGCGCGTAATTCTTGATGTAAAGCGTTGTAAGCATAGAGCTCGTGCAATGCACATTGGAGAAGCTGCATCAAGGCGCCATCCCATGGATCTTCGATCTGGCAGCGCATATCGAAGCCCAGCGGAGGCTGGGGAACCCTCGGGAATGAAAGGGCTGTGTACGGTCCCGTATCGTCCGGGCAGGACTCTCAGGTACGGGCCGTGTGAGTGAACTGCGCTTCCTTATGCTTGGCGAACAGCCCTTTTACCCGATTGCGCTGGTACTTGCCGGTGGAGGTAACCGGAATGTCGTCGCCGAAGACGACCACTTTCGGCACTTTATGGAACGGCAGGCGTTCGCCACAATAGCTCAGCAACTCTTCTTCGGTGAGCGACGGATCGGCTTTGCGGACATAGGCGCCGATCTCTTCGCCATACCATGTATTATCGAACCCAACGGAGATACCGGCATCGACCTTGGGATGGCCGTTGAGCACCTCGTCGATCTCAAGCGGCGAGATGTTGACCCCGCCGCGGATAATCAGCTCCTTGATGCGTCCGGTAATAAAGAAGTAGGGATGGCCATCTTCGGCGACCATGTAGAACCCTTCGTCGCCGGAGCGGAACCAACCGTACGTGAATGCCCCTTCATTGGCCGCATCGTTGTTATAATAGCCGAGCATGACATTGTGTCCCCGGATCACGATCTCGCCGCGCTCTCCTGGCGGCAGCCTGTTGCCGTTTGCATCATGAATCGCCATCTCGTTCTGGGGGATGGGGACACCGATGCTTGGGAAGCCATGGTCGAGCAGCCAGTGCTGGCGTGCTGTCTGGTCCAGAGAAACCGGGAGGAAACAACTGTAGCATGTTGTCTCGGAAAGCCCATAGCCATGGACGATCGGCACCCGATAGCGGTTCTCGAACCGTTCTGCCAGCTCACAGGTGAGCGGTCCGGCGCCACAGATGATATGGCGGAACTGGCTCAGATCCATTGTCTCGACCGGTATATCGGCCTGTACCAGAAAGGCGAGCAGGGTTGGCACTACCGAGACGATTTCCACCTTTTCGGCCTCGATGCGCCGAAAGAAGGTATGCGACTGAAATTTTTTATTCAACACAACGCTGGACCCGGCATACAGCGGGGTCACCAGCGTCACCACCGTTCCATTGACATGATGGATCGGCAGCACGCACATCATGCGCGATGCGGGGCCGATCGCATGCCATTCGGAGATTCCCTGGGCATCGGCAAGGAGGTTCCCATGGGCCAGGAGCACCCCTTTGGGGTTGCCGGTTGTGCCGCTGGTATAGACGATCAGGCATTCCTGGTTCAGCAGGTCCACTTGTGGGGGGAGAGTCTGATCGGAAGCGTCATCACCGTTTAGGATCGTCGAAAAACAGGGGGCGGTATTGTCTTGTGTTCCACAGGCCACAAACGTTTTCAGCAGTCCGTCTGCCGGGCAGATCCTTTCGATCCGTTCAAGATATTCATCACGGATGAACGCAAGCCTGGCTTCGGAGTTTTCGATGATATAGGCGATTCTGGAATCATCCTCACCGATATTGACCGGCACCACCGTTGCGCCGACCCACCAGATTGCGAAATACTGTATGACGGTATCGGCATGGTTGTGTCCCACGGTGATAACCCGGTCTCCCACACCGATTCCCTGTGTATGCAGGTAGTGGGCGACGCGTTGTACGAGCCTGGTGAATTCGGGATAGAAATATTCGGTGCGCGATCCATCTTCATCGTAGAAGATCAGGAACGCCTTGCCGGGGTAGGCAGACGCCTGATGTGCGAGGAGATCGCCAACAGATGTATAGGGGAGACGGAGTTCCGAAAACGGAACATTCCCGACAGAGCGGGCATTGTCGATACGTTGTTGAAGATGCATAACCTCGGCAAGATACAAATTGGGAAGAGCTTGTCGGCCCGAAGCGGGTCGTTTCCTGCACGGATTCAGCTAACTTAGCGATCTATGATCACAACAGCACAGATACGGCAGAGAGTAACAGGGGTGCTCGCTGGGGACCGTCTGGCGATCACCAGGGCGATCTCTATGGTGGAGAACGAGCGATCGGGGTGGGAGCAGCTCTTATCGGAGCTTTACAGCCACACCGGAAGGGCCTACAGGATCGGCATCACAGGGCCTCCGGGGGCGGGAAAATCGACCTTGACGCAGAAATTGATAGCCTATCATGCCGATCGCGGCAAACGTGTAGCCGTTATTGCAATAGACCCGACCTCCCCATTCACAGGGGGCGCGATCCTGGGCGACCGGGTACGCATGCAGTTGGAGTCCATGCGGCCGGAAGTGTTCGTCCGCTCGATGGCAACTCGTGGCAGCCTCGGCGGGCTTAACACAAAGGCGCAGGATGTGGCCGATATCCTCGATGCATCCGGCTTCGATGTGGTGATCTATGAGACGGTAGGGGTGGGACAGTCCGAGCTGGACATTGCAAAGGCCGCCGATACTACCGTGGTGGTGCTGGTGCCGGAATCAGGCGATTCCATTCAGGCCATGAAGTCGGGACTGATGGAGATCGCCGATCTCTTTGTGCTCAATAAAGCCGATCGCGATGGCGCCGACCAGGCGGTCGCCGCTCTTCGGACCATTCTCACATTCAGAATCACCCATGCCGAGGATGAATGGATTCCCGATGTGGTCAAATCGGTTGCCACCGCCGGAGATGGGGTTGAAAAGATAATGAATGGGGTGGCCAAACATCGCGACTATATGGAGCGTCTGGGCTATCTGGAACTACGCCGCGCTGCACGTGAGCGTACCCGTGTGGAACAGCTTACCGAGCGTCTGCTTCGTTCCACGTTCTGGACATCCGGGCGGCTGGCGCTTCTGGAGGAACAGATCCCGGCTCTTGTTCGCCGCGAGGTTTCGCCGTTGCAGCTTGCTCATGCGCTTACCGCAGAGATCGCCAGTATCTGAACAGTGGCATGCAACGCCGCGAAGGTGTAATTCTTCGCGGCGTTGTGTTATAGCCCCCAGGGGAGCTTCGATTGTGCTGCTACTTCGGACGCTCCACCACCACCCGTACCGTTCTGCTCAAAAATCTTCCCTCCGGTGACGTGCTCTGATATGGAGCTTCATCGGGCAAGGCCCCGCGGTGTTCAACGGGCACTCCTTTCGGCATAAGCGATGCAACACGGCGGGCACGCTCGGCTGCAAGCGTGATGTTGCGCGATTGCTCACCCACCGGATCGGTATATCCGATAACTGTCACACGTGAGCCTGGCCCGATCCGCCCAAGCACGGCCTGAAGTTCCTGGCGGCCACGCCGGGTGAGGTCGGCCCGATTGAAATCGAACGTGACCAGAAGAAACTCTGCGGCGTTGTCCGGCTTGTTCAACGAGCTGGCGACAGAAACCGTTGTGTCGAGCTGAATGGGAAGGCGCTGTTGGGGGGTGGCGACCGATCGGCCGACGCTGTCGAAGACCCTCAGCGCATAGGTGGCCGTGCCACCGGAGAGGATGCGTTCACGGTCGTTGTTGTTGAGAGCCCAGAGAGTTGTCGCCGGAGGCAGTCCCTCGCCCTGGATTTGTTCCAGCGTAGAGCCGTCGGAGGACGTCAGGACGATCTCCCATCGCCTGATGCCGAGCCTGGAACGTGCCTCCGTACGAAATGGGATCGACTCCGGCTCGGTGATCGGCTCAACGCTTCGCAACTGCATCGGACGGTAGATATCGTCGCTGGTAAACTCCAGTTCCACCCGTCGGTTCTCCTGGCGGCCTTCCGGGTACTCGGAATTGGAGGGAAGGGCCGGATTGATCCGTGAACGAATCGTCATACGGCTGCGTTGTATCCCCCAGACGCTTGCCAGATACTCTGCCACCGCGCGTGCGCGCGCATCTGCCAGTCCTGCCCGGCTCTCTTCGTCGGAACTTGTGGTGCCGGTTATCGTCACGCGTGCGCGGGGATTCCGGCGCAGCCTGGCGCCGAACAGATTCAGCGTCTGTTGATGTGCTGCTTCGGGGTTGCCGGATACCACCGTCTCATCGAAGCTTTCAGGCTCGCCTCCTCGTGGTGCGGTTCCCGGCATGGCCAGTTGTGCGTAGCGTTCCGGTATCGTCGATGCGTTGCGATCGAAGAAGA
Source organism: uncultured Alphaproteobacteria bacterium (assembly GCA_964455525.1). Classification (GTDB taxonomy): domain Bacteria; phylum Bacteroidota; class Ignavibacteria; order OLB7; family OLB7; genus JAFDZV01. The sequence goes on along the minus strand of CAYVWR010000009.1, from coordinate 51,991 downwards.
TGATGGGGAGGAGCGGAACATAGCGGGCGACGATCTGGCGGCGGAACTCGATCGGTATCCGTGGGGGGCTGGCCTCTATCATGAGGTCGGCAGTAAAGGGTGTATCGATGGGGTGACGGACCTCATCCTGCCGTACGATCGGTGGTGCCGTGACTGCCGTCGGCATGGGTGCCTGCTCAAGTTCCGGCAGAAATGCATAGCCTATACTGATGCCGCCTCGTATAAGCAACGGCGTCCATGCAGGTTGCACATTGGTCAGCCCATAGTCAATGCCGATGGTCGGTTCGAAGAAGAGGTTCCCCCCCAGTGTAAGCCTGTATGCGAGCGATGCCCCGATGCCGATACGGGTTCCAATGGTCTGTAGATCGCCTGTTCCCTCGGCGATCCCGCGTTCCTGGGTTCGATCGAGAAATGTGGCGTTTTCAGGTGAGAGTATCGTCTCACGCTCGCGGCTTCTTCCTTCTACCGGTATGCTGATGCTTGGGCCTGCCCGCAGGATGAGATCCTCTGCCAGCCTCTTCTCCGCCTGGATGGCCGCCCGGAGATAATAGAGCGCAAACTCGGCTGTGTGCTCGGTTCGCACGATCGTCGGACGTCCGTTGACCGGATCATAAGCCTCGAACGATTCCCCCGGCGATGAGAGAAAGAGCGTGAGCAGATCATCATAACCGGCCACGAAGCTCACCCCGTGCAGAAACGGCCGCTGTGCCGTGTCATGGCTGAAGATATAGCCAAGCCGCGCCGAAAGTCCCAGGTTTACACTGGTCGATGCGGCAAAGGTGGGGGAGCAGGGGACGCTTCCCCGGATGGATTCCAGGGTGCCGAGCGGTAGCGTCATCACTGCTGCCGGGTCGAGGCCAAGCTCCAGATACGAATCGGATATGCTCCCTGATTCCTGTCCCGGCAACGTTGCCGGAAGAAGGAGGAAGGCTGCTATGATCGGGATGCCGGATGATAAGCGCATCATTCAATTATGCGGAGGATAAGGGTCTTCGAGAAACGTCCTGCGGTCAGGATACAGTAGTAGCTGCCGCTTGCAAGCGACGAGGCATCGAACGGAATGGAATATCGCCCCGGCTGATGCGGGCCATCGGCAAGGCGCCCGATCTCGCTTCCTGTGGCATCGTACAGGCTCAGCCGAACATCGGCAACGGCCGGCAGCGTGAAGTCGAACTGGGTTGCACGGGCTGCCGGATTTGGCTTGCTGCTGAATGTGAGCAGCGTATCGAAACGGATGATCCGTCCCTGGGCGTCGCAGAATTCCGTGGTTGCCAGGCGAATCGAATCGGTTGTGAAGAGGACGTCGGGGCGTTCGGGAACGCCGATGAAGCCGATTGCGAGGACCGATTCCAGGGTGTCTGGAAGAAGCACCTGGCAGACCAGATCGCATACCGTTCCGTGTGCAAACCCTGCTGGCACGGCAAGCCGCAGCAGGGCTGTGCCGGCGTGTCCGGGGGCATCGTCGGGGAGGGAGAGGTCACCGGTCATTCCCGGCAGAACGCCGGATATCGCCAGCGGTCTCAGCATCGTCCGTCGAAACCGTAGCCCTAGCACAAGGGAGTCGAAGTTCGCTCCGGCAACTCCACCGGAAAGGACAAGCGGGATATGGAGGGTATCCCCCGGCGTTGCCGTGCGATCGCCTCCAAGCGCTGCATGCAGATCGGAGGTAGGCCCATCCACAATGCCGGTAAGAATGATGTCGATGGAGTCGCGCAGCGTTTCTCCGGCAACCACACGGCGGTTGTAGTAGATGCGTGCGATCCCTTTGCGGCTGGCCCTGACGCCAGCAGGGGAAAAGCGTAGAGTAAGGGGGGCGCGGCGGTTCGGGGAGATGATATCCGGGTATGAACGCACGTCATAATACGTGCTGCCTGCCACGATGGCAGCCGTATCCACCAGAACCGAATCCAGGAACGATGGGTCGGGAACCTCTGTCGTTGTTTCGTTCAGCAGCATAATCGTCGTATCAATCGGCATGCCCGGGTTTCGGACCTTGAAATCGACCGTATCGGCGGCCGGGCGGAATGCGCTGACGGTGCCATTACCATACAGGCTGAACGAGCTGTCGGCGATCGAGCCGCTCTGTACTATAACGTTTGCCCGGTGCTGTCCGGCAGCCGATACGGGAGAAAAACGCACGCGAACGGTTTCGGGAACGCCCGGCGCCAGCGTGAGCGGCCCACGTGGCGAACGTATCTCCATCTCTGTCGGCCGCGTCGATCGAAGCTCGTGCACCTCCAGAGGCTGGGTGGAGGTATTGGTGATCGTAAAGAAGCTGTCACGCGATGCGCCGAGCGGGACATTGCCGAAGTCGATAGCGATCATGTTCGGCGATGGGCCGTATTTCACCTCCGGGACGGAGTTGCCACCGAGCAGGGTTATTGTGCGCATGGAATCTCCGCGGCCATCGAAATAGACCAGCAGATGGGCCATCTTCGGCCCCGGCGTTGCTGGGAGAAAACGGATTGTGCATGGCTGAAAGGAGCCTGCTGCAAGCGTACGGGCCATGAGCGGATCGGAAGGCGCTAGAAGGCTGAAGGACGAGGCCTCCGGCCCGGCGATGACAAGCGAGTCGATCGTTGTGGCATCGAGACAGTGGGCGTTTCTCTCGGAGAAGTCGATGTTGCCGAGGAAGTCGTCGAGCGTGCTGTCGGTAGGCGTTCCAGGCTGGCGAAGTCCGAAATTTATCGTCTGCGCACGTGATGCAACCATTGGCCCTATGCCGATTCCTGTGACGATCACGGTTGTATCGGCCATGCCGTAGCTGCCCCGTACCCCCTCTCCGCGCATATACAGACCCGCATCGTGCTCGCAGAGATGGCCGGGGATGAAATCAACGACGATCGGCACGGATTCTCCCGGCTTCAGCATAACCGGGAACGGCCCGGCGGTCACGTTCGTAAAAGCCGTGGAGCCGCTCAGGATCGCATTGTCGATGCGGGCGGTATCGGCGCTTTCGTCGGCCCTGTTCCTGATGTTGAACACCAGGCGTTGTGTTGTATGCACCCGGACCCGATGCGCCATCTGATCCTCCTGCACAACCTCCAGAAACGGATAGACTGCCAATCCCTCCAGCGCTACCGATTGCGCGCCGTTCGAGGTATGGACTTCAAGCGTTCCCCGATGCCATCCACGCCGTCGCGGGTTGAAGCGTATCGTGACAGGCGCATCGGTGCCGGGGCTTATTGTCAGCGGCAGCCCCTGGCCCAGGATGGTAAACGATTGCGCATCGGCGCCGGTGATGTTCATCGAGTCGACCCGAAGCGGCGTTGCCTTTCTGTTGATGATGCACCGGTCGATCGTTGTGTCGCGATCGACCAGGACACGGGTTCTGGGGAAGAGGACCGAATCGACCGACAGGATATCGCCGGCACGGACCGCACCGATAAGGTCGACGCTGAACTGATCGCCGGGGGTGTTGGTGCCGAGAATCAGACGGGCATAATAGGTCCGTTCCTCGGCTGGGCAGAATCGTAGCTGAACCGCAGATGAATCCCCTGGTTGTATCGTCAGTTCCGGCGGCAGTACCGGCAACAGAAGGGTGAAGGCGGCCGGGTCGGCTGCCGTGCCGCTTGGATGTGCTGTAATCCGTGCGTTGTGTATCCTGAGCGGTACCTGAGCGGTGTTGTGAATAAACCCGTTCAGGGTGGAGTCCTGGCAGGTCGAGACCGGAACGGACTGGAAGAGCACAAGGGCGCTGCGTGTTTCCCCTGCGGCGCGGGCAGCATTGCCGACGAGCGTTACTGCAATCGGTGCGGTGGCTGCGGTTGTCGCCAGCTCCAGGGTGGCCGTGCGTATGCCGGGTGCGGATGGGCGGAATCCTACCGTGATCGCCTGTGTTCCGCCGCTGGAAATCTGTACGGCAGGGCTTGGGCCACCGTAGAGGAAGTCGTCGGCATGTGTTCCGGTGATTCTGACATCGGTGAGCGTGGCCGTTGTGTTCCCAAGGTTTAGAATAAAATCCGCGATGGTGGAGTCACGGCGTCCTCCCACATCGGTTGCTGGAAATCGTATCTCGGCGCTGGTTGTTGTCAGCTCTGGCCGGAGGGCGTTTGTGACAAGCACGATGGTGTCCGGCGGCCGTCCACCGATATCGGTGGCAACCACCGCGTATGCTATGCGTATCCCGGCGGTTGCCGGGCGTACGGTGATTGGCACGACGATCTGATCGCCGGGAGCGATCGGCGCCTTTTGTCCGGGGGCGATTGAAAATGTCGTTGAGAATTCCGCTGCGTTCGGTCCGGTGATCCTGAAGGAGAGAATGTCGGTCCCTTCAAGGCAGGATTCGGGATATGCCGCGTTTTGCAGGAGCAGATCCATGCTCGTTGCCGTCCCGGTCAGTACGCTCCCGAAATGGAGGGTGTCGCGTGGCGTTGCCGAGAAACTCTGCACGGTTGCGTTCCCGGCAATCGGGATCCGTACCGGCGATGCAGGGGCAGTGCCATCGTGCTCGATGATTAGCGTATCAAAACGGGCGCATGGTTCCTGAGGCATGAACACCAGAGCGATCGTTGCTCGCTGGCCGGAGGTCAAGAGCGTTGGAAGCGGCGGCGAGAGCCGGAAATCGGTTCCCTGTGCCAGGCGTGCCGATGTGATGCGAATCTGGCACTCGCCGTCGGCTGTAAGCAGGTTCGGCAGAGAAAACGGGATGGGCGATCCTAGGCGTGTTGTTCCGGCATCGGTGGAGATGCTTTTGTCTACCAGGAGCGTTTTGGTTGTTATGGTTGCCGTCAGCGGGATCAGCTTCTCGCGATCGGAGCCTGTGCGGTTTTCGTCGTTGTTGTAGATACGTATGGCTCCGGTATACAGTCCCGGATCGGCAGCGCCTGTGACGTTGATCCGCACCGGTATATCGGTCGTCTCTCCCGGCGCAAGCGTTGCCGGCCACGAAACCACCGTGAAGGTAACCCCTGCCTTTGCAGGCTGTGTTATCACGATGCTGTCGATCGCCAGAGGTGCGCCGCCGTCGTTTCCAACCGGCAGCATCAGCGTACGGCTGCTGTCCGGGCAGAGTTTGTCGAAGTTGAGGCTTGTGCGGGTGAACACCGCGTTGCCAACAAGCTGAAGACGGAGCAGTACCCCGCTATATCCGACCAGATAGAGTTGATTGTCGGCGGTGCTATGAAACCGGCGTAGATCGCGTGTAATGCCGGGAGGGAGGGCTTCCTGAGTCCAGGTTGTGCCGCCGTTTACCGAACGGTGTGCGGTGCCCCCCTGGCCGGAAACATAGATGATATCCTTTGTGATAGCGATAAGGCCGCGCAACGGTCGAGATCCACCTGGCTGCCCTGCGGTGGGCTGCCAGGTGGCACCGCCGTCGGTGCTTTTGCGCACCTCCGGGTAGTTCGGTGTAGTTACCACCATGCCACCTGCTGCAAACGCTACCTGCGTTCCCGCGATGGCATCGACGCCATAGAAGCTGAGGCTGGGCGGTATGCCAATTCCCATGGTTCCATTCGGCTCCCAGGTACTTCCACCATCGGTGCTGATCGACTTGCGCGGTGGGTTGCCGGTGCCCACTACCGTGCCATGATTTGCGTCGAAGAAGTCGATATCGTAGAGATTGTTCTGGGCGCCGGTCATCGGCACATTCTCCCAGGTGGCCCCGCCGTTCACCGTGCGGGCCATGCGGGGGCCGCTTCCAGCCTGGCTTTTACCGACAACAAAGCCGATGGTGGCATCCTTGAAGTAGACTCCCTGGATATCCCCGCCGCTTGGCCAGACCGTGGAGGGAACCGAGCGTTCCATCCAGGAGGCCCCACCATCGATCGATATCGCTGCATAGTTTCCATCGCCCACCACGATCCCTACCGAACTGCTTGGGAAGTATACATCGTTGAGTGGCCCGGGCGTGCCAGGCAGCGCCACCTTCTCCCAGGTCACACCGGCATCGGTTGTAAGGTAGAGAACACCGGTTCCCGCGATCTCACCGCCAACATATCCTCGATCGGGGGTGATAAAATGTACAGCGAAGAGATCCGGGGTGGGCGATACTGCCGGAGCGGGGAGTTTTGTCCATGCCTGAGCTTGTGCCGCAGGGGAGCCTGCCAGCATGGCACAGAGCATGAATGTAGCTGCCAGAAGGGTAGTTTGGTAGCGTCCGATCATACGCGGTCGGGTAATGGGGATTCCAGTGAAGCTCGAAGTGCTGTAGGGCAGGCAGGTTCCCGCCAAGGGAATTGGCCGATCGCCAATGTTGGGAACAAAACTGCTCTTATATTGTGCAGGCTATGGTGTTGACCTGCCCGGGAGCCAGGGTCCGATTTGATCCGCTCCTGTTTTCCTGCCGATCGACACGTTAACATAGCCAAAACTCGGCGTACGGTACAGGGTAATAATACGTCCACATCGGCCTCTGTACCAGGGAGCCTAATCGAGAATTTTAGCGAGGTAGAAGTAATAATCTTATGGAGATATCCAATCAGCATATCGAGGCGGTTATTCGCGGCTATGTGGAACGCTACATTGCCGGCAACCGCTGTGCGAGCATCATCGCCGAATCTCTCGATGCCATTGGCGTAGGGATACGCCCTGTACTCGATCATATCTCGATCAGGACGCTGGATGTTCAGGAGCGAGCACGGGAGTTTGAAGCCATGGGCTTTGCCTATGATGATCGCTTGGGTGTGTTAGAGCGTGATGAGTGGTGGGCGAAGGTCTATCGGAAACCGGGATTTCCTGCGATCTATATCGACCAGGCGTTTACCGATACGCGCGGCGCGCTCTCTCCGATCCCGCGCTGGGTTGAGCGTTTCACCGATGGGCAGGTCCACCATCTTGCCGTCAATGTGGATAGGTTGGAGCATGCCATCGAACGGTTTCAGGATCTTGGAGTAGGATTTATTGGTCAGATCATTGGAGAGCCGGGAAGCGGTTTTCGCCAGATCTATACCGAGCCGGAGATCGTCGATGGCGAGGCGTTCACCGCGCTGGAGCTTGTGGAACGTCGCTGGGGCTATGCTGGATTTCTCTCTCCGATAACGCCTGACGTTGAGCTGTAACGGACTCTTGAAGCCATCTCATGATAGTAAAGCACCAACAGGATGAAATCCTTGGCTTTCTCAAGGATGCCTCGAACATGCCCGGCGGCTCTGCCAGCCGGGTCTATATCCCCGAGTCGGAGGAAGAGATCGCCGGGGCGCTTGCCGAGTGTCGCCGCCTCGGCCTGCATGTCACGGTCTCCGGTGCCGGCACCGGCCTTGCCGGCGGGCGTGTGCCGTTCGGCGGCGCCGTGCTTTGCACAGCCAGGATGAACCGTGTGGTGGAGATTGATCCGGTGCGCCAGCGGGCGGTTGTAGAGCCTGGGGTCATCTTAAGCGACTTCCAGCAGGAGGTGGAGCAGCATGGGCTTTTCTATCCTCCCGACCCAACCGAGCGAAGTTGTTTTATGGGGGGCACTGTGGCCACCAACTCCTCCGGCGCACGCACCTTTAAATACGGCCCCACCCGTTCCTTTATCGAGTCTCTTCGGATTGTCCTCCCTGATGGCGATCGTCTCCATCTGCGGCGGGGGGCATCGCATGCCGAGGGGCATCGCCTGATCCTTGTCACCGAGGGGGGACGTGCCATCACGCTCGATCTTCCCGGCTATACCATGCCCGCTACAAAACATGCGGCTGGGTATTTTATCCATCCCGACATGGACCCGATTGATCTGTTCATCGGTTCCGAAGGGACGCTTGGAATCGTGACACAGATTGAGGTACGGCTGCTGTCATTGCCGGAACGACTCTTCAGCGGCGTCGTCTTTTTCCCGGATGAGGATGCCATGCTCGATTTTGTGGAGGAGGCGCGCCAACGAAGCCGGTTCTCGCGTGACGGCGCGGGCCGTAGGGATATCGAAGCGCGTGCTATCGAGTATATTGATGCCGATGCGCTTGATCTTGTGCGCCCACGATTTCCGACTATCCCAGACCATGCAGCCGGTGGCGCGATCTGGTTCGAGCAGGAGACGACCGAGGAGACCGAAGAGGAGCTGCTCGGGGCCTGGTACGAGCTTATCGTACAGCATCGGGGGCTTGCCGATGATTCCTGGTTTGCCATCGGCGCAGAGGATCAGCGGAAGATGCGGGCCTTCCGTCATGCCGTGCCGGAATCGGTCTATGAGCATATCTCGGAGCATAATCAGACGAAACTTGGCACTGATATGGCGGTGCCGGACTCTCATTTTCGAGAACTGCTTGCCTTTTATCGAAAGCAGTTTGCCGAGCACAACCTGTCTACGGTAGTCTACGGGCATATCGGCAACAGCCATGTTCATGCAAACATCTTTGCCGATGGGCCAAAGGAGTTCGCACATGCAAAGCAGGTGTACGACCGGCTTGTGGAGAAGGCGCTGGAGCTTGGAGGAACCATTTCCGCCGAACATGGGGTTGGTAAGCTGAAGGCTGCCTATCTGGGCAGGCTCTATGGTGAGGAGGCCGTTGAGGCAATGCGACGGATGAAGCTTGCGTTCGACCCGGAGCAGATGCTTGGTCGATGGACGATGTTCGTTCCGGCCGATCAGTGCGACGCAGCCCCTGGCCCGGCCAGACAGGATTGTTCATGATGCCGATCGCTGTTCCGCATATCGCACGGATCAGTATCTCCGGGGGGGGCGTTCCAAAGACCAGTATCGGAACCGCCGAGGTGGGGCCGCTCGGCATCCTTGGCGATGTTCAGCGTGATAAGAGATACCACGGCGGCCCGGACCGAGCGCTCTGTCTGTATTCGATGGAGTTGTTGCTTGCGCTTCAGGCCGAGGGACATCCGATCGTTCCCGGCTCTGTCGGTGAGAACATCCTGACATCCGGCCTTGATCTGTCGCTGTTGCAACCGGGAGCTCGGTTGCGGCTTGGCGATCAGGTCGAAATCCAGATCACGAGCTATACCGCCCCCTGTAGAACCATTGCCGGATCATTTACTGATGGAGAATTCATCAGGATGTCGCAGAAGATCAATCCCGGGTGGAGCCGATTATATGCGAGAATCTTACGTCAGGGTATGATCCATACCGGTGATGCAATCCTTCTTCTGTAAACGCCGGGCGTATCGATCGTCCCGTGCCGTTGATTATTTTTTTGCATCGTTCATGTTATAAGGATCGGCTCATGTCCTTTACGAAGGCCTTGTTTGCGTCCATTCTTGGGGTTTTTATCTCCATCTCTCTGGTCATCTTCGTGATGATCATGATTACGTTCGGGATCATCAGCTCCGCCACCTCTGGAACGGAGGTCGCTGTTGCACCTGGTTCCGTTCTGAAGATCAAGCCTGATGGCGGGATCGCCGAATATGTCGGAAGCCAGTCCTTGCGGGACATCGCTTCCGGTTCCAGCCGTCTAACCCTTCGCGGGTATCTGAACCGTATTCAGGCGGCGGCAAAGGACGATCGTATCAAGGGGATCTGGTTGCAGCTTGGCTCCTATAGCGGAAGCTGGGCGCAGGCCAGTGAACTGCGCGAGAAGCTTGTGGCGTTTCGGAAATCCGGCAAGTTCATCTATGCCGTCAGCGATGTGAACGGGTGGAACGAAGTGAACTATTTCCTCGCTTCGGCTGCCGACTCAGTTATCATGAGTCCTGCGGCGCATATGGAACTCAACGGCATCTATGCGGCGCTTCCGTTCTTCAAACCTTTGCTCGATAAGCTTGGGGTCAAAGCCGAGATTGTGCGGGCAGGGAGTTTCAAGAGCGCTGTGGAACCCTTCATTCTCGACTCGGCCTCTGCCGAGAGTAGGCTGATGGTCTCGCAGATGGTCGAGAGCAGCTTTGGCGTCTTTCTGCGAGGAGTGCAGGAATCGCGCAAGGTTTCTGCTGCCGAGCTTCAGGATATCGTTCAGAACCGTGCGTTCCTGAGTGCTGCCGAGGCACAGGCTGCACAGCTGGTTGATGCGGTGATGTTCAACGACCAAGTGCTTGATCTGCTTCGCAAACGAACTGGCAAGGGTGAAAAGGATGAGCCATCGGTGATAAAGCTGGAGGACTATGAAGTCGATGCCGAGAGTGGCGACCGCGATGGAGCGATTGCGCTTGTATATGCGGTTGGCGCTATCGGTTCAGGCGAAAGCCGGTATAACCCCAATCCGCTCTTTGGCGGAGAGATGCTTGGAAGCGAAACGTTTGTGAAGGCACTACGCACCGCCCGTGAGGATGATGGGATAAAGGCCATTGTTATCCGTATAGACTCTCCTGGCGGAGATGCTGCCGCCAGCGAGGAGATGTGGCGAGAGATCGTGCTTACCCGCGAGGTGAAGCCTGTGATTGTCTCAATGGCAGGTGTGGCGGCATCTGGAGGATATTATATCGCAGCCCCCGCTGATACGATCATAGCCGAGTCGGCCACGATCACCGGTTCGATCGGGGTCTTCGGGATGTGGTTCAACATGAAGGAGTTGATGGAAAAGAAGGTTGGCATCAATACCCAGGTCATCAAGAACGGACCCTATGCCGACATGTATTCCTCTGCTCGCCCTGCCTTATCGCAGGAGCTGATGCTTGCCAGCCGCCAGGTGGATAGCGTCTATCATACTTTCCTTACGGTTGTATCACAGGGGCGTGGTTTGAGCATGGATAGCGTTCACGCCATAGCGCAGGGACGGGTCTGGACAGGGGAACAGGCACAGGCCCTGGGGTTGGTTGATCTGCTGGGAGGTCTGGACCGTGCCCTGGAGGTTGCTGCCGTTCGCGGAGGACTAAAGGAAGGGAGGTACTCGGTTCGGGTGCTTCCAAAAAAGAAGGACTTCTTTGAGACCTTGTCGGAGACCTTCGGCTCGGGAGTCGCCGCGATCATATCGGGTCGCACATCCATCGACGACTACAAGGTGATCTATGAGGCGATGCAGGAGCGGAGTGGGGTGCAGGCACGTCTTCCAGATATCGTAATACGGTAGGAGGTGTAAGGTAGGGGGGGGGCAACTGGGATATCCAGATTGAATAAGAAGTCGGAGAGAATAAGCCGGGCATAGATACAGTGTTTCGGCTTATTCTTTACCCGTATGATTAATAGCCGTTATTGCAAAAAAGCTACAACCACATACAAAACCCACCTCCAGACAAAACAAGCAAGGAAACGGAGACGACAATCGATTGATAGGGGCAAATGTCGTCGGGCATACCTGGCAGCTTAGAACGTACATGCCGAACTGTGGCATACAGACAGAACCATGTACCTTGTGGCAGGACAATTAAAGGATAGTATGAACGTCATAGGGCAGGAGCAATGCTCCTGTACGATAGAGCAGACCTTGACTTAAGAACGATTTTGCGTTAAGTTTGCTCCGTCTATTCTAGGCAAAGCACCTGGTTAGGTCCTGTAAATTAGGTGTCGTGCGTAACAAGCGCCTGTCTGCTGTGGTGGCCGATTCAGAGTCCAGAAAACGCCACGTGCATGGTATGAAATGCCAAGCAGCCACGTTGTACGTCGCCCCATCTCTCGATGCCTCCGACTTGTCGATGCAACGTTGTCAGTACCGAGCTTCGTTCTTGTAACGCAACTCGCGAGAACCGTTTCATGACGTTCATAGAATATAGAATGATGATGGCGGTGATGTGGCATACATACATTCCCCTGGATGTTCACTGCGTCACCTGCGCACACATCATCAAGTCTTCCTGCTTTCCGGTGCGTTGTCTCCACACACTCAGATACTTCGGTTTCCTATAGTCGTCCAGGACTACGTAACCGAAACCAACAGAGGTCCAGAACCATGTTTCCCTCGCTGCATGTTCAGCTCATGCGAACATTTCAGTTGTTGCCGCTTGTGCTTATGGCCAGCGCGGCACTCCTGGAAGCGCAAGTAAAGCCTGTTGCCCATAAACCGCCCAGTGCCGAAACATTGAGCGAGATTCGGTATGCCACCGATGAAACCAGCAACTGGAACAAGGGAGGGGGGATGACCAGAGAGGATACAAACGATCACAAGCTCGGAGAGGAACAGGTTATCATCAGCCCGGAGGTTCTCAAGGTTGCCGGGATCAACTCTCCCGATCGTGATAATACGCCGCTGGTCTCTGCCGATGGCAATGTCCTCTTCTTTAACTCCACACGCAAAGGCAATCGCTCCTGGGCGAAATTCAACCCGGTCAAGAACCGCTACGACGACGACATCTATTTCGCGATCAGGAAGAATCTCGATGGCAGCGCAGAGCAATGGGGGGAACCGGTGAACATCGGCCCGGAGCTGAACAGTAGCGAAGATGACGGCATCGTTGCCATAAGCCCAGATGGCCAAACCCTCTATTACAATTCGTTGAAGAGGGGATGGGAAGCAGATGGAGGGCCGTTCTATCGTGCTCGCCTCAGCGGCACAACATGGACCGATATCCAGGGACTTGGCGGCGGCATCACAGAGTTCTTCAAGAAGCGCGAAACCGGCAATCGTTATAGAATTTACGGCGGATCGATAAGCTCCGATGGCCGCGACTTCTACTTCGCGACCACCGTTCATTCAAGAACCGGCTCACACGAGCTGTGGGTATCCCATCTCAACGGTTCCGAGTGGTCCTATCCGGTCAATCTCGGCCCGGAGATCAATCATGGTGGAGGAAGTTACGCCCCATGCATCGCCGCCGATGGCAAGACGCTCTACTATACCGCCAGCGGCCTTACCGATGGTTATGGTGGCGACGATATCTATGTATCGTTCCTGAAAGATGGCATATGGCAGAAGCCGTTCAATATGGGGCCGCCGATCAACACAAGCGGCGACGATTCGTTTATCTCGATTGCAGCCTCTGGAGAACGTGCCTATCTCTCGCGGACAATCAACGATAACGAGGATATCTACATGGCGCCGATCCCGGTGATCTCACGTCCGTCGAGCGTTATCCTCGTCAATGGTCTGGTCACCGACAAGGCTACTGGAAAGGCGATCGAGGCAACGATTGTCATCGAAGACCTGAAAACCGGCAAGAAGATATTCAACGCCAATAGCAACTCAATCAGCGGGCATTACACCACGGTACTCCGTCCGGGACATGATTACGGCATCTCCATCAGCGCTCCGGGCTATGTCTTCCTTTCGGCACGATATACCATTCCTGGGAATGTATCCTACGACAAGTTGAAGCAGGACTTCCAGATCCAGAAGCTGGAGCAGGGGCAGAAGTTTGTTGCCAACAACATCTTCTTCGACTACAACACGGCCGAGTTAAGCCAGGAGTCCCGCCCGGAACTTGACCGTCTGGTTGAGATGATGCAGCAGTATCCGCAACTCCGGCTCTCTGTCGATGGGCACACCGACAACGTCGGCCCGGCCGACTATAACTATCAGCTCTCGCTCAAGCGTGCCGAGGCCGTAAAGAACTATCTCTCCACCTCTGGTGCAATCGATCCCGAGCGGATAACAACCCAGGGGTTCGGCTTTACAAAGCCTGTGGCTCCAAACCGTACCGAGGATGGACGCAAGCAGAATCGCCGTAGCGAGTTTATGATTCTGTCGCTCTAGGGCTGCTTGATTCGCAAACTCTTTACCTACAATAGAAACTAAAAAGCAAGAGGGGGAGACCGTTATGTCTCCCCCTCTTGCTTTTTAGTTTCTCAGGTGCAGCTACCGCTCTAGGACTACCTTCCTAGAGAATCCGAAACCATCGACGAGCACCTGCATCATATACACCCCCTTCGCCAGTGCGCTCACATCGATAGACACCTGCTGTCCGCCATCGCTCGGCACTTGCTGCTCCAGCACCACCTGCCCGGCCGCATCCACAAGCCTGATGTTTCCTGGACCGGCTTCCTCCGGCAGCATTAGCCGCACCGTAAGCTCCCCAGAGCGTGAGGGGTTCGGCAGAATTGTAAATTCTACGGAGGGAGCGGCAATTACGGTCTTCATGTGATCGATGGGAGGCAACCTCGGATCACGCGGATCTGAAACTATATCTTCTTTTTTCCTGGAATCCTCGCAGCAGTAGGCTTTCAGGAACATGCACTGGTCAGCCCAAGAGAGTTCCTGTTGCTCCAGATTTTGGGTAGTCGCCTTCATGATGCCATTCATATCACCGCAGAACTGACCGTTGCCGTCGCCTTCCTTTCGTGAGTGCGTAATTATCGCCGATATTCTCACCGGGATACGTCCATCGTACGGTAATCGGACAATCCTGATATTCATTATCTGGCCCCTGAGGAGGGCAAAGATTCGTCATCCAGCGCTGGGCAGCAGCTCCCATGATGGACTTCAGGTTGTTGCCCACAAATATCGGATATATGCGATAATCCCTATCATCTTGGCCTACAGCGAATGATACCGTATCACGTCCCTTTGTCACCTCTGGGTCCATCGTCCACCAGGCGTAGTTGTATGTGATCGGGATTTTTCTTTTGAGTAATGCCAAGCCTCGCTCATTGTTCGGATCGTCGCTGCATTTTTTGATCATATTTCCCTTACCATCACAGAACCAGTATGTGAATTTCGCCTTCATGCAGGCGTCCTCGGAGCAGATACCATCATCTTTTTTTTGATTCTCTTCCTGAGCATGGCCGATGGAACAGAATAGAACCAGCGCGAGCGTCATCAGAGCTATTTTTTGCATGAGTATTCCTCCCTTGATAGTGATGGCTAGAATGTTCCGCTCAGAATCTTCTCGCGAATTTCCACGAAGCGTCGGCGCCAGTCAGTGTAGCTCATCAGCAGATTGTCGGACCAGACGCGATTTACGTCACGCACCTGTTCGTCTATAATCGGTAACGCATAGAATGCCTCTCGCTCCATTGCCAGTTGATAGTAGTCGTACATGGTGTCGAGTCTCCAATAATCGAGACTCAGGAACACGATGGCTTCCTGTCCAGGACGCATAGCAAATTCGTTAAATCCTTGGGCGTTCTTTCTCTGAAAGACGCTATCCTCCTTTGGCACCACATCGCGGCCCGGGCTGAAGTTGCCATAGTACCCGGAGTAATACTGGAATCGGATACACGGAATGCCGGGACTTGGCATCTCTTCCGATGCTCTGCTGTACGGTGTGTAGAAGGGGATTTCCCGTCCCTTCAGCGTGTCCAGGATCTCGGCCGTCGCACTGAACATATGGGTGCCGAGGGTGCCCGGAGTTGGATTGTTCAACGGCGTGGAGTCAATGGAGAGAACCCTGACACGAAGCACGTAACCCGGCTTCAGCACGGATTTCAATGCAGCGCGATCCTGCGGAGCCGATGCGATCCCGGCCAGAAGATCGGGGAGATATCCCGTCATCAGGCTCAATGGAGTCTTATAGGCCCTTCCACGTTTCAGAGCAGTTTCCATCTCGTACTGCTCGAACGTAACAGGATCATAGTCCGTTGCTGTATAGTAGGACCGAATCATCTTCCTGAGAGATTCCGGCTGCTCAAGCCACGCAGCCCTTGCAGTGGTGGACTGAACCATGTTCTCATCGGTGTTGAAGATTGCCAAACTGTCGAGGTAGACATAGCTCGCGAGCACTTCTGCCGGCATGCCGCCATTTAGCGGAGGCAGCGTCCGGATGATCGGGAACCGTTGGTGATACGGCTGCCGAGTGCTGTCGTAACGATCGCTTTTAAATCCGGATAGGAACCGTACTCCGGATTCGTTCTGGGCACTCGCATAAGGAGTTCCTATTATGGCAATCAGGAAACAGAAAGTCAGGGCCAGTCGCAACTTGCGGTAGAGAAGGGAGGTGGTGAAACATTTGTGCATCGTGCACCAGTGATTCATTGTAAATGCTCCTCGAATGAAGATGGACGTGAAGCCCTGACAGCATTAGGAGTCAGGCCGGAGTAGAGTATATATAATTCGGGGGGCGATACTGTAGGACCACAATCTACAGCCGAGCATTATAGCTGAGGGGGTACATCTTTGTGTACTCTCCCTTCGCCCGAGCATTTTGCGAATTCAAGACGTATCTTCTGTCGATGCGAACGGCGCGCTCAACTCGATTCGATACGAGCTATCTCCTTTCTCTCTTCTTTTCAATCTGTCCTTCCTTAACTATGAGTGCACAAATAGATCTTGGAGCGGTCTCGGCTACGGTGCAGCCGTCACTGGTGCAGATTTGCCGTATGGGATTGATTACTATCCATGTGAGTAACCTGGAACGATCAGTAAAGTTCTATGGGGATGTTCTCGGGTTCGCCAAAGAGCAGGAGCAAATGATGCAGCCGGGGGTGACGTTGCGGGCGGTGGATGTCCAGGTATATCTCAATCCGGGATGTGATAGCATGGAGCGCCGGAGCGGGGCGTGTCCGGAGATTAGTCTTTCGTTCGTGGTAGATGGGGTGCGTGCCAGCTATGAACGGCTGCGCGATGCCGGGGTGATGATCCTTGATGACTACTTCCAACCGTCATTGGCGTTCGCAACGGTGCAGTTTGCGGACCCTGATGGGAATATGCTCGAACTGATAGGGAAGCCCTAGGAGATTGATTTATGAAAGTGCTGTTCTCTACCATCTTTTCAACCTACTTACTCTTTTTGGCTATGACAGCGAGTGCGCAATCAGGTGAATCGCCCGATGCTGGAGACGGCAGTGCGTTTGCCTACATGGGTAATATTGCTTTCTGGGTCTCAAACTTCGACGCGATGAGGAGTTTTTACTCTGATGTCGTCGGTGTTCCTGAAGCGGCGATGGGTGAGAAGCCACGGCAATGGGTCTTCTATAATCAGGAAGGGTTTTCGTTTTCTCTTCTGAAGAGTGATGATCGTGTGCCGGAGCGTGTGGGATGGACCCGATGCCCGATGCCCGGTTCGACCGGTGAGAACTGGCGCCCTTACGTGACATTCTATGTATCGGATCTGCGAACGGTTATTGCTCGGTGCAGAGCGGCGGGGATTGTTATACGAACTGAAGAGCCATTCAGTTTGGGCGATGGATTCGGGGAGTCAATCGAGGTAATGGACCCTGATGGGAACGCGGTTGCATTGACGCAACGGCCATAGCGGATAAGCCGGGAGAGCGATAAATGAAAGGTCCGCACACCAGTAGCACGGACCTTTCTGTTGCTATTACTTGGATTATGGGTTTACGACTGTGGGAGACGCCTTAACTGTGAAAACGACCGTGCCGGGATTCGCTACATTCTCGAAGTCGATATCAGATGCAACGGTGTATTGAATGTTGGAACCTGGGACTCCGAAGGAGTTAACCGAGTTGTTATACATGTGAAACGGTGCTGTGCTTTGGAAGATGGTACTGGGCTGTGATGACATTGTAGCACGGGCGTAGGCGTAGACATGGTGCGAGGCAGGGAACTCGTTTCCAATGGTCAGGGAAGTAAGATAACCGTCCGGTTGTGTGCGAGTCGCATCGAGGTAAACGGTAACGGTTCCGAGCGTCGCTTCGGTGCCGGTGACTTGGAATCCGCTGGAGCGATGTTTCCACCACCAGTGACCTGTTGGCGTTGATCCTGTGTCGATACAGGCAATTTCCATATACCCGGTGTAATCGGTCTCGTAAGCGTTTCCGTTTTTCCTTATCCAAATAGGTTTGACCATAATTGATATTATGTCACCTAGACATGCACAAGCCTGTCGAGTACACATTGGAATGGGTCTATATAGATCACGAAGAATAACTTGCACCACTGCTTCCTTTTATCCATCCAAGGGACTGATCTCATGCGTCCGCTACTGAAGCGCTTCTTCGCCTACTATCGTCCTCACCGTGGGCTGTTTGTGCTTGACTTCTCCTGTGCGGTCGCCGCTGGCCTTCTTGAGCTTGCCTTTCCGATTATTGTCAAGTCCTTTGTTGATACTCTGTTGCCAACGGGCCAATGGGGTTTGGTTGCTCTGGCTGCGGCAGGATTGCTGGGCGTCTATGTGCTCAATACGGGACTGATGGCAGTGGTAACCTATTGGGGCCATATGCTTGGCATCAATATCGAGACGGAGATGCGCCGCAAGGCATTTGATCATCTCCAGAAGCTCTCCTTTGGTTTTTTCGATAACCAGAAGACAGGCCATCTGGTCGCACGCCTCACTAAGGATCTCGAAGAGATTGGCGAGGTCGCTCATCACGGACCGGAAGATCTCTTTATCGCCGTCATGACCCTGGTTGGGGCATTCGTTCTGATGTTTACAGTGAATGTGGAGCTTGCACTGATTGCCGCAGCAATCATTCCATTGACGGCATGGCTGACACTACGCTACGGAGGACGCATGACCAGCACCTGGCGAGCGCTCTACAGCAGTGTCGGAGATTTCAATGCCCGTATCGAGGAGAACGTGGGCGGCATTCGTGTTGTCCAGGCATTTGCCAACGAGGATCATGAACGGCATCTGTTCGCTCGTGACAACCAGAACTACCGCACAACCAAGCTCCAAGCCTACCGGCTCATGGCCGCATCCAACTCGCTCAGCTACCTCAGCATGCGGCTGACGCAGGTGGTAGTGATGATCGCCGGAAGCTATTTTGTGCTGAACGGAGAGCTTAGCAGCGGAGGCTTTGTTGGTTTTCTGCTGTTGACCAATGTGTTCTTTCGTCCCATTGAAAAGATCAATGCCGTTATCGAAACCTATCCAAAAGGAATCGCCGGCTTCCGGCGGTACCTGGAGTTTCTTGACACCCGTCCTGACATCGCCGATACCCCGGATGCCAAGGATGTACTGCACCTTAAGGGGGCCATCCGCTACGATCATGTTGCGTTCGGCTACAATACGGACCGCAACATCCTTCACGATCTCGACCTGGCAATCCCGGCAGGGGAAACCGTTGCATTTGTCGGCCCATCAGGCGCTGGTAAAACCACGATTTGCTCCCTCCTTCCACGTTTTTACGAGATCAACAGCGGTGCAATAACCATCGACGGTATTGATATCCGCGATATGACGCTCCGTGCGTTGCGCAGCCAGATCGGGATCGTACAGCAGGATGTCTTCCTGTTCGGCGGGACTATTCGCGAGAACATCGCCTATGGCAGACTCGATGCAACCGAGGCCGAACTCCTGGAAGCAGCCCGCCGCGCCAGGCTTGATGATGTTATTGCCGCCTTGCCGAATGGACTCGATACCGTAATCGGTGAGCGGGGGGTCAAACTATCAGGCGGTCAGAAACAACGTCTTGCCATCGCACGCATGTTTCTTAAAAATCCGCCGATCCTGATACTGGACGAAGCAACATCAGCGCTTGATACGGAGACCGAGCGTGCCATTCAGCAGGCGCTTACCGAGTTGTCGAAAGGACGGACAACGCTGGTCATCGCCCATCGCCTGGCAACGGTCAAGAATGCCGATCGCATCGTTGTGGTAGATCACGGCGGCGTGGTTGAGCAAGGCCGTCATGATGACCTTGTCAAAGCCGATAACGGCCTGTACCGGCGGCTGAGCGAGGTGCAATTCGGAGGGCTGGTATCATAGTGCCCACGCAGAGAGCAGTATGGGAGGATACACACAACAGCTTCCTCCCTCCTATTTTGCCCGACATAACCATCCAATGCCGCATCTCATGCGCAAGGATGCTATAGAGCAAAACGTACATGGGATTCATTCTTGTTTCTCTGTTGTGTTTGGTTTCTTGTGGGTGTTAGGGTCTAATTTGCAATAACGGAATTTGATATCAAACCTAACTACTACACCTATTGCAAAAGGCGGAAAACAATGATGTTTTCCGCCTTTCACGCGTCCTATTGCCTTTTTCTACCCCCTCAAACAAACGGCAGATCGAGATCCTGTTCCTTGGTCCAGAGCCGTACACTCTGCCCTCTCGCCTTACCTTCTACAAGATATTTGATCCCTCTTCTCGTCTCATTGATCTCCACTATTGCCACAGTTGTCCCTCGTGGCAACGGTGAAATGTATTGCAGAATCCGGGCGGTATCACCTTTCTTGAATCGTGGTTTATCCATGAACTCGATGAATGCGAGAGCCATCACGACCCTCCGTTTCCGTTCCAGTTACACTGTCCTATCACAGAACAGCCTATCTCAGCGGAGAATGCCTTGCAGAACATCCTCCGCCAAATCTTCCTGATCGATCTTGCTACGGTAGGTGACAAGCGCCCCTTCATCCACCAGGACATTGCATAGATCCTCGTAGGCATCACGGGTTATCTCTTCAACGCTCGCAAACCGGAATTTCGCGAGCAGACGCTGTATCTCTCGCTCCTTCCAGTTATGCACTCGCGAGATGGCCCGAAAACGCCCAGCCTGTTTCGGGCTGATCAGCCGCTTCTCATAACCTCCGGTCCCTTCCGACACAGCAGGTAGCGCGGCACCCTGCGGCTCCGGCAACACGGCAGTACGCACCACAGGCTCGGCAGAGGGCGCTGGTACAGCAGCGCCAGACGGCTCCGCAGAGCGTTCATTCATCTCCTGCCACGGCCAGGCATCAACCGCAGGTGCGGTCTTCTTCCGCCAGAATTTCTTCCGCTTATGTATATCCTGGCGATTCACACACCACACTTCCACCGCATGCCTGGCAAGCCACTGCCGCGTATAGCTTGGATCCCATAGCTCACTGGCAATGCCCAGATCCTTGCAGCATCGTACCAAGCAGTTCGACTTGGCCGACTCGGCCGCCGTGGCATAGCTCATCCGATCCTTGTTCGGGAAATACTGCTGCTCACCGATCGCCTCCGATATGAAGCGCCCGTGAACAAACAAAGCCCCACGATAGTATAGCATAGCATCTCCGACATCGATGCTGCGCGGCATCACGGCCCAGGCACCAGGGCCAAAGGCACGGTTCAGAATCCGCCGGTAACGAATCTCCGGCAGGTAGACCAGACCATCTGGACGTACCTCGATCTGATCCTCATCCAGCTTCTGCATCAACACTTCCGACTGCTCCGCCGTGAACGGTCCGGCGGCAATACCCACATATGGATTTATATGAAACGGAACCTCGGATTCACCCTGTGCTACTGGCATAGGGACCGGCAGATCCTGATCTATAACCTCGGCCTGGATAATTTCGGTTGCCATGGAATCTTCTCCTCATTCAGGTTGAGTATGACATTTGTTCATGATCGCGATCGCTCCTTCATCGTATCCGTATTCAGCCGTTTTCTTCTCTTACAAACACTTCCATCGCACGCTCGCAACCCTCTGCAATCTGGCCCGGACAGGATAATCACGGGCCACGATAAAGACACCCAAACAGGCTTTTCATTGTGTTTTTCGGCAAAATTCTGGAATAGGAACCATTCTCCCCCTCTTGCAGAAGGACAGTCCACGACAAAGGAATGCAGCCAGAAAGCACGTATCAGCCGATGTATACAGGAACATCCATCCACCAGCAAACAAGCCGAATTCAATATACCCTATTTTCTACCCTAAACTGCAATTTAGGCATGCAGTTACAATTAGAATCAGATCTATCTGGCGGTGCATCGTGAAAACGATCGTGCCCAAAGAACGCCCAACCATCGCTCCATAGGTATCCAAACAACCGGGCCGCAGCATGCGTAACCAATAATGACGGAATCGACATATGCTAGAGTGGTACCTTATCCCAAGATAATTATGATGAACGCACTGTACAGATCCTTCCGGCGCGGCGTCTTCGGCCCGGCCCCCTCTCCCCTCGCCTTCTCCGCTTCCATCGTCCTTGTCCTGACAGCCATAGGCTGTAGCGGGGACCGCGCCAGCGGCGGCAATCCTGCCACTGGCAAGACAACATCAGAGGGAACGAAACAGGCAGCCGCCAACATCGATGGCGAAAAACTCTATCGCTATAAATGCGCATCCTGCCATCTCTCCGACGGCAAGGGCATCCCCGGACAGTTCCCGCCGCTCGACGGATCGGAGATCGCGTTGGGCGATCCGGTTGTTCCGATCAGAATAGTACTGCATGGTCTGAGCGGACCTCTGGTTGTGAAGGGAACATCATATGATGGACTGATGCCAGGATGGAGCACCCAGCTCTCTGCGGCGGAGATTGCGGCGGTGTTGAGCTATGTCCGATCCGAATGGGGATCGGCGCCGCAGATAACAGCGGCAGAAGTAGAGCAGGTAAAAACGACGGATGCCGGCAGAACCCGGCCGTGGACGGTAGAGGAACTTGGCATACGGCACTAGAAACAACTACGAAGGCTTGTATGCTGTGAAGGGAGACGGGTGGCCCGTGTTGCACATCGTATTCATTGGAGGGAGTATATCCTTTTCCTTTGCAATAACGGACCACCAGATGCCAGCCAGAGAGAGTCCGCTCCCCCTCCCCCTTTACCCCGTATGAGTCTCTGGAGAAGAGGCCTCCAACTGCTCGATTGCAACACGAAGCCGCTCAAAACTCTCGAACCTGCAACCAGCAGCATGATCGTGCCCACCACCACCGAACCGTTGAGCGATCTGCCGTGCGTTGATACTGCCACCATCTACCGATCGCAACGAACACCGTACCGACCAATCCTCCTGAATGGTGTAGATCAACGCCACAGCGTTCGGAGTATCATCATGATGCTCGCAGAGATAATTGCCAAGCTCCGAGCTGAACGATGTTGCATTTACCACAAGCAACCGGCTGCGCCCGTTATCTATTGCCAGATCGACCACATTACGTGCGGAACGATGTACCTGCGAGTCCACCATGGCGATGATAGCCTCGCCGCTTCTACGACGTGCCTCCAGCCATTGTTCTGGCGAGCGGAGCGATTCATTCAGTTCCGCCTCCATATCCTCCACGGTCCCATGCAGTATGTTCAACGCAGCATTCACCTCCTTGGAATCCGGGAGTTTCCACTCCCATATATCCTGATCGGCAACATACCGTAGAAGTACTGGCGCCTCGATATCCACGTTGAAACGCTCGTTGAAGTACTTCCAGACAAGTGTTGCGCCACTCAGCCCCGGCCCGATCTGGACATATGGCTCATCGCAGAACGTCTTCAGCTCATCTATACGCTCAAGCAGCGATACATGATGGTCGATACAGATCACACGGGGGCCATCCGCTGCAAGCCGATCCTCGGAACGCAGATATGCGATCAGTTGATGGTATTTGGTTGAGGAGAACGCCACATCAACCATAAAGATCTCCCCGACCGGATGGTTTGGCTGCACCACGTTCTCCAGGTACTGCTCGGCAAATGGCGCGTCCCAATCGGTAGTATAGGTCAGGGGACAGAACCGGATATCACGATCGTCACCGAGGTATCCGGCCTCCTGCAACCGGTACTGCAACGCAGCCGCCGAGGCAGCGCCATCATTGCAGGGCGAGTGGTAAAAACAGAGAATGGTCGTCATCGGCATAGATAGACAGGATAAGCACCAACGTTATGCGCATACAAACAACGCTGGCAGAGTGATGGGAGAGATTGAGAGTACAAAAAGATATAGGGGAATCGCCTCGACCAACGAGGTTCATACGGACATCCTAGGAACCGCAGGCAGCACACAGGCAAGTCTCTGCTGTTCTGAGACCACCCACAGATCGATCAGCCGGCAGCCAGCTCCCTGGCAACAGAGCCGATAGCTTCAGCAGCAAACCGGCTCTGCTGCATGGAGACATCCAGGTGAAAGACAGCGCGAAGTTTGCCCTTGAAGGCAGCAGAGACAAACACACCACGATGCTGCAACATCGAGACAAAACGATCGGAGGCAACGCCACCGATGGAAAAAATGACAATATTGGTTTCCGGCTCACCTATGATATGGACCATTGGTACTCCCTGTAGCAACCGGGCGAACTCGGCGGCCTTGGCATGGTCCTGGGCAAGACGCTCGACATGGTGCCGAACCGCATACAGTCCTGCCGCCGCAACCATGCCAGCCTGTCGCCACCCCCCACCCCAGATCTTCCGAAATCTGCGAGCGACGTCCACATGACGACGGGTACCAACCATAACAGAGCCTATCGGCGCACCAAGTCCTTTGGAAAGGCAGACCGAAACGGTATCAAACGGCTCGGCATACTCACGCGGCGAGATTCCACTGGCGACGCTGGCATTCCAGAGCCGGGCACCATCAAGGTGCAACGCGATGCCACGCTCACGAGCAAAGTTGGCAATGGTGTCGATTTCCTCTTTGGGCACGACTCGTCCTCCTTCGCGGTTGTGTGTCTGCTCAAATGCAATAACGGAAGTTCGTGGCAGATAATAGGCATCCTCCCGCACTGCCGCATCGACATCCTCCAGCCGCAGACGCCCCCCTTCGTTAAGAATCGTGTGAAGCTGCACCCCCGAAAGAAGCGCTGGCGCCCCTGTCTCGTAATTGAAGATATGGCTGCTTGCACCAACGATGACCTCATCCCCGGGCGATGTCAGAACCTTCAAACATAACTGGTTGCTCATTACCCCGGTCGGAACAAACAGCCCAGCCTCCTTTCCAAGCATCTCGGCAACCGTCTCCTGAAGAAGATTGACCGTTGGGTCCTCCCCATAGACATCGTCTCCCAACGGCGCATCAACCATCGCCTGGATCATTGCCGGAGTGGGACGGGTGACCGTATCGCTGCGCAGATCTATAGTATTCATTGGAGAAAAATCGAGGTGACTATTCGTATTTCAGGCAGCGCAGCCCGGCACTGTATTGAAGGGGCACATGAGCACTGACCCGGAAAACCATTCAACATGGGACCATGTACAACGGAGCACATCTCTAGTAATACTTTAAGGTGGGAGCGCCCACAGCTCAACTAGTTTTTCATTTGATTTTGCGCGATTTGGAGGCATATTCGCCTATTCTTTTCCATACAGACGATCCGGCATCCCATGAAGATCAGCGTCAAATTTGTCCCGGCAATGATCGCAACGGAGAGCGAGCTACGCAACTGCACGGTTGTCGTCATCGATGTGCTGCGCGCAACAAGCACCATTGTCGCGGCGCTGATGGCAGGGGCACGCGAGGTGGTTCCGGCTGGCGCAACTGACGAAGCAGTGGACATTGCCCACCGCCTTGGCACCGAGCGAACCCTTCTCTGCGGAGAGCAGGGAGCGGTGAAAGTCCAGGGATTCCACCTTGGCAATTCGCCGAGCGAATATACGCCCGAGGCCGTCCATGGAAAAACGATCGTGCTTACGACGACCAATGGGGCGCCGACTCTGCTGAAGGCACGCCAGGCGGACCACATACTCTGTGGCGCCCTGCTGAACGCACGTGCAACGGCAATGCTCCTTGCCAGGATACATCCCCCAGCGGTCGTCTTTCTCTGCTCTGGCACACACGGAGAATTTTCGCTGGAGGATTCCCTTGCAGCCGGAGCGGTTATCGCAGAGCTTGAAGCGCTTTGCGGTGAAGACAACCGGCCCGACCTTGCCGACAGCGCACGCGTTGCGGCTCTCCTGTTCGAGAACCTTCGCGGCGATCTATACGAGGCCCTCGCCACCAGCGATCACGGGCGCCTGCTGGCCGAACTTGGGTTCGACCACGATCTCCGGTTCTGCTCGCAGTTGAACATTCCGGGTGCACCTGTTCCAATAGTAGTAGGCTCATCAATAAAGCTGTATCAGGAGGAACACCCGGACCGGCACACAGTGGCACGATTCGTTTAAGAGATATCAAAACCCATGAGTGATCAATTATATCCTGAAGTCACACTCTTGCGAGGGCGTTCTTCGACAAATCCATCCCGGGCAGGTGGAAAAGGGACGGCCGCGCCACGGACGGTACGGCGGCCGGCAACCAAGGACATAAACGACGGCGGAAAGGACCAGAAGCCCGGCAGGAAGCTTATCCATCCTGACGAACGGCTGCGCCATGTCATCTCGATATTGCTTCTGCTATCGGCGCTGCTTCTGCTGCTTGCGCTGGTAAGCTATACCCCGCTCGATCAGGCCAATGCCGATGTCGGCGTTGGCGATGTCTTCGGGCTTTTCACCAACGATCCGGTGATCGCTGCCAAGGCCGATACCACCGAGAACTGGCTCGGCCTGCTCGGGGCATTCCTTGCCAATTTCCTCATCAACGCCACCGTCGGCTACAGCACCCTTATACTCCCTTTCCTGATCGGACTCTGGGGCGTGACGATCTACAAAGGGACAGGCTATGAGCGCCTGGCTCGTATCTCGCTCTATACCCTCGGGGTGATTGTGATAGTAGCCTCGCTGTTCGGCACAACCCAGCTCGTAAGCTGGATGCCGCATCCTGCCCATGAGTGGAGTGGCGTTATCGGTGCCTTTATCGCGACCATCTTCACGGGACTGATCGGCTCGGCCGGTTCCTTCCTGATCCTTATCGCAACGCTCACGATCACGCTTATCTACGCAACCAACAGCGATATCGGGCATGCGATCGCCTTCAGCAGAGCACAGCTTGGCCGTCTTGCCGATACAATATCGGAATCGAGAACACGCCTTAGCGCACGGCTCGGCGAGATTGCCGAACGCGCCGGGGAGAAACCAGGGGCAACACAACGCCAAACCGTACAACGCAGCAAGGAAAACAACGACGTTGCAGCCGATAATGAGCCGGCTCAGATGATGCGCCGTATGCGCACTATGGACGACGAGCCATCGGCTTCTATCATACGTGAATCGCGGCCGCAGCCGCCGGCCCCCCCCACAAAAAATATCCCGATAGCCGAACCACGGGTGATGCGCTCGGCCCCCCCCTTTGAAGAAAGCCGGTATGATACCCCTCCCCTCCCCTCCCCCACCGCCCCGGAGCGTCCTGTTTACGACGATCCGCTGCTGGTAAACGCCGCAAAGGTGGCAATGGAGTTGGAACGCATAGACAGAGAACGCGAGCGTATGCGGGAAGACCCTATTCCTGCACCCTGGAACGATACGCCGCTTGACCGCACGCCGCGCTCTGCGCAGGCCTTCATGCCCCAGCAGCCGGTTCGCGATACCGTCCAGGTTGTTCATGGAGCACCACCGCCGCTGCCATCGCTGGAGACGATCAACCGGTTGACACTGAATGTGCAGGAAGGGGAAACCCTGGCCGACCTGGAGACCGACGAGAAAGGGGCACTCATCAAACGGAGCCGCGACGAGCAGATCAAGTATCTGCCGCCATCGGTGGACCAACTGGTGCCACAGAACGAGGAAGCGGATGTACGAGACGATGAACTCAAGGAGAACGGCCGGATACTCCAGGAGAAGCTGGCGACGTTCAATATCCAGATCGAGAACCTGACGGTGACCCCCGGCCCGGTGGTGACGCTCTACGAATTTGTGCCTGCGGCGGGCATCAAGATCGCACAGATCGAATCGCTCGCCGATGACATCGCCATGGCGCTGAAGGCACGTGGCATCCGTATCATCGCACCGATCCCTGGCAAGGGAACGGTTGGCGTGGAAATCCCAAACTTCAAACCGGCAATGGTCCGCATCCGCTCCGTGCTTAACACATCCAAGTTCCGCGAGGCCGAACACCGCCTGCCGCTGGCGCTCGGCAAGACAACCATTGGCGAGGTCTTCTGCGATGATCTGACAAAGATGCCTCATCTGCTGATCGCCGGGGCCACCGGCTCGGGCAAATCGGTTGGCATCAACGCGATTCTGACATCGCTGTTGTACAAGATGCATCCGCGTGATCTGAAGCTGGTCATCATCGACCCGAAGAAGATCGAGCTATCGCAGTACCGTGCGCTTCGCAATCATTTCCTTGCTCGCTGTCCCGACGTCGACGAAGAGATCATCACACAGCCGCAGAACGCGGTGATCGCCCTGAAATCGCTTGAGATGGAGATGGACCGCCGGTACGATATCCTGGCAAAGGTCGGGCAGCGAAACATCCACGATTATAACACCAAGGTAGACGAAGGCAAATACAACGAGGTTCGGGACTTCCATCACGTGAAGCTCCCGTATATCGTGCTTATCCTCGACGAGCTGGCCGATCTGATGATCACCGCAGCGCGTGAAGTGGAGGAGCCGATAGCACGCCTTGCACAGCTCGCCCGCGCTATCGGCATCCACCTGATCGTCGCCACACAGCGCCCATCGGTGGATGTCATCACAGGCGTCATCAAGGCGAACTTCCCGGCGCGTATCGCCTATCAGGTCGCCTCGAAGATCGACTCCCGTACAATCCTCGATATGAACGGTGCGGAGCAGCTCCTCGGCAACGGTGACATGCTCTACCTGCCCGGCGGCATGCCAAAGCCGCTGCGCCTTCAGAACGCGTTTGTCTCCACCGAGGAGGTCGAGGAGATATGCGAGCATATCGGCGCGCAGCAGGGATACACCGTTCCCTATATGCTCCCATCCGTCACAGAGAAGGCCAAGCGCTCCGGCAGCATCGTAAGCGACCAGCGGGACGACCTGTTCGAGGAAGCTGCGCATCTGGTGGTACGCCACCAGCAGGGATCGGTCTCCCTGCTTCAGCGGCGCCTGAAAGTTGGCTACTCGCGGGCGGCACGTATCGTGGATGAGCTGGAGATAGCAGGGATTGTTGGGCCGTTCGACGGCTCAAAAGCTCGTGCGGTGCTGCTGGAGAGCGAGGCGGAACTGGAGGCGCACATCTAGGTACCTAGCCGATCTGACAGGAATCGAAGCAACGTAACGCACAGCCCGATGTACAGAAGACGTTCGCTCCGTTCAGAAATGCCCGAAGAAAGCGGGCCGGAACATCACGCCGGCCCGCTGTTCCTCCGCACGTTCCCCGAGAGCCTCATCCCGCCCGAGGGACGCTTCGGCCGCCCCATGCCACCATTGGTCCACATCAGCATTCAATTCCGCCATAGACCATGATCTACTTTATCTGCCCAACGAACCGTCATCACATCAACCGGGCACCCGGCCCCCCAGCAATGACTGGATATGTGGCTGGGAGGGATGTACTACACGGCTGGTGTACTCACCGATGCACCTGTTTGTATACTGGAAACAGAAGAATCACGATATCTGGATATTGACGGCCTCAGACGTGGCCCGAATCGGCAATAGTGTTCAGCACACCATATTTCACCGGGAAATACAAGGCTTCGGCAGGCTTAATACATTCCATCAAGGAAAGAGTACAGGGACAACAGGTTTACCGCCCCCTGGCGGAGCGCCATTTCTGCCAACGTTTGCTGGCGCTTTCAACGGCTGATAGAGCTACGTACGACAAGAACCATAAGTGGGTGGTACACAAAGATGTACCCCCAGATTGTATACGGACGTTAGTACATTGCCCTCCCCGCTAGAGTAAACAGCCTGACCAAGCCACAGGTTTTCATCTAACACATAGGAAAGTTAACGATGAACCATTCACGCACAGAGCATGAACGCATCACTCCACAACCATTTCAGATGCTACGCTGGATGCTGGCTTTCTTTATCCTGTGTACTCTGACCGGAGCGCAGCGGAGCAGCGCGCAGAACGAATCAGGCAGGCGCATTCTCGATAAGAGATACTTTGGTGGTCGTCTCTGGTATGATAGCTCTAAACATAAATACCATGTGTATGTGCCGATCATTAAAAGGTTGCCGCCATTAACGAGTGATATGCCGTGTGATGTTTTAACGGCATATCTCCATCTCGATAGCTTGGCCCGGTTTAACAGGAGCCGCGAATTGATCGAGTCCCCGGAGGGATGGTTTGCACAACCGGAGCTATTACGAAAAACCCTTGCCAGTTATTACAGGGCAATGGATTACGATCCACTTCGATACCAGCAATATGAATACGAAACAGTATTAAAAAGCTCCCTGTTTAGATCGAACCTGATAGGAATAACGGGCTACTTGGATCAGGCGGTAGGTAAAATTGCATCCAGTGAGTATAACAAACGCGCATATACACAAGCCATTATCTCTGATTACGTGCTGCGCATAAAAGTATTGGCGGTCGATTCGATGTGGTTCGCATACCCAGTAGGGCCGGACGGCGACTCAATGAAGTATGGCGGCGGTATATATATATTCAATGCTATGGCACAGGTGCTCGATACACTCAAAGGGCAAAAATTCATTACGTGCCAAGAGCAAAAAGGCATTGATGCGAGCCAGCCTATGGACTTGAGTTCAGCGCCGTGCATCTATTTCCAGTATGTTGCTAGAACATATTCGGATTTCAACATATACGACAGACGCGAAGACAGTACTTTTATCGAGGCAGGCAAGGGCTTTACCCTGAAGCCCGGACAAGAGGCCGTGGCGTTCCTCCATTTCTCTGAACAGAAATTCGACTCCACACATGACGCATTTCAGTTATTTGTAGGGCCACCAGCATCGGATTGGGCGTTCCCGATTATTGACGGGCAGATACGTGATAAAAATCGCATATGGTCAGATAGCATGACAATAAGCTATACAGATTGGCGACGGCGTTTCCTAGAGCTACGTGACAGGATTCTTAATGGAAATTATTAATCACCACTTATCAACGGAGGAAACACCATGAAGATAGCTCTATTCGTGCTCGCTCTGCTTTTTCACTGTTGCATGTGTTATGCTCAGAATGAGAAAAAGAAAGATGGACCATGCGCCGATCCAGCTTGCCTGCAACTGCCGTTCCCTTACTGGTTTTGTGACGATGAAGGGAAACAGGTCGTTAAGTGCAGCAAGAATCCCAACAATGAGCCGGGATTAAAGTTTATGAAGATAAGTCTTCCGATAGAGTTTGATTACGAGGAATGGACCCTGTACCCCAAGGTGACAGGCGGCGACGACGTAATTAAATTCTATCAAGGAACGGATACGAATTTTTTTGGATACCCGGTGTTCGTTAACGGAAGTATGCGGAATATCATTGCCGCAGCCGCCAAACGTTGGATGGCTCCTAACTTATGCCCGCCCCAGGGTCCAAATGACGAATATGTAAACTGTAGAATAAAGATACGGTGGTCATTTGATCTTGGCGAATTTGAAGACGGCAAAGGACATCTAACCCCTGCCACGACCAGACGAGCTTATGATCCTCGTGCGTGCAGTTTACATTGTCCGTCGTCGCTTATCATACTCAATCAGGAACCTCAATATCTTCAGCCTGATGCATATGGACGCCCTACGCACTTCCTGCTCACAGAGCGAGACAATTACTATCTCACTCAGATGAACCCGAGTGTGGAATACGTATACCTAGATGCCTATACAACGATGGTTCACGAATTTGGGCACCTGCTTGGATTCGCTCATACAGATCAAGCTCCTTGTGGTGATCCATATAGCATAATGAAATCAACATGGAACGGCGGTGAATTTGGTGATTTAACATGGGCGGATGAGTGCATGTTCCTGAAAGCATACTGCTGCGAGAAAACGCAAACGATAGTGTACATCCCCACAGATCCTTGCCCCAATTGTCCGCCCGAAGATCATACAAAGCAGAATATCGACGGAAGCACTGATGCAGGTACGGATATTAGTTTTACGGCGGTGCCAAATCCCGCAACGGCAGGAACAGTTACCGTCACTATGCACGGTACATTTACCACCGGAAGCGCACGCATACGTGTTGCCGATGCAAGCGGGAATATTGTGTTAAGCCAGCAAATACACGATGCCACTAACGCCCGCGAAATTTCCGTCGATGTCAGTTCGCTTTCTACAGGGATGTACATGCTGCAACTCGTAGAGGGCGGCAAGACATTCAGCCGGAAGATCATTGTTGCGGAGCGCTAAATGCGGACGGGTGATTCCCGCGCTGCGCGCCGTTGGGCCAACCTTTGCCCACCCCAGAGGCCTAATGATGAGTACCCTTACTGCTGTTTAAGGGTAGGTTGGGGTCGAGAATCCTTTCTGATTTGGGAGACGATCCAGAGATTACAAGGGGCTATACGGCTTTATCCGTGCGTAACGTTGCGCGTTGGTGCACGTGGCCATTATACACAACAACGCCCTGTAGGCGCCGATCGGCACACAGGGCGTTGCTCAAGGCAGTTATATCGGGAGTGGGCGGGCGCAGAGAGGCTCAGGCGAACGTCAAGCGCTCCAGAACATGGCGCGAATAGGCCGGGAGCTTTCCGGCGCGTATCACCACATCCGGCCGGGGCACATGCGGAAGCTGCTCTGCGGTGAACCCTTCCTGGTGGCTCTCATCGTAATAATAGAGCGTCTTCTCCTTCTCGGTTGAAACCACCAGCAATGGATTGGTCCCGGCAAGGCCCGCGGTCGGCTCCACAAACCGAACACTCCCACGCCCAAGGCGATAGGAGTCCTGGGGACGGAGACGGGCAAATGCCACATCGAACTGCGGGCTGTCGCCGAGAAGTTTCGAGCAGCAGGAGGAGAGGAAATCATTCCCGATCTGTGTGCCCTCGCGCGAGATGATCGTAAGCGGGGAACGGCGGCGAAGCCCCCGCGAGTAATTCACAAAGGCGCAAAGCCCCCGTGTGAACTCGATCTTGTTTTCGGTCAGGATCACCCCCTTGACCGAGAGGATTCTCCTGATCTTGGCCTCCTGGTAGAGCGCAATCAGAATCTCCGGACGGGGATTTATCACACACACGGCTCCGTCGTATGCTACCAACGTACCGCTGATAACGCCGTCGTCGGTGATATAGACTTCCGCCTGATGTTTTCTATCGTGCCAAACGTGCTTACTGAACATGGAATATGTAGAGCGTAACGATGTCAGGAACTATGCGGGCATTTTCCCGGTTCGGGACACTCGGCAAAAATCTGGAACGAGTGATCGACAACACGAAGCCCTGCCTTGTCGGCAATCTGCTTGCGAAGGCTGAGAAGCTGCGGATGAACAAACTCGCTGATATGTCCGCACTGCACACAGATCAGATGATCGTGATGTGGTTCATCGAACCCGATCTCGTAATAACTCCGGCCACCCCGGAAGTTATGCTTCACGATCAATCCCGCCTTCTCCAGAAGCTCCAGCGTGGAGTATACGGTCGCACGGCTGATACGTTGCTTATCAAGCACCATTGCGGCATAAAGCTCATCGGCATTAAAATGCCCCAGCTTGTTCAACACCGCCTCCAATACCTTGAAGCGCTCGGAAGTGGAACGGAAGTTCTCGTTTGCCAGAAATCTGGCAAACGTATCCACCGCCTTCTGCTTCAACTCTTCGGTGAGGATGCGATCCTCCTGATGGATCTCTTTGGTTCCAGCGGACATATCGGCCTCCCCGCTCGCATCCTTGTTCTTTCTGGCAGGCATACTTCCTCCAGCGTGGAAATTACTTCGCGACAACATAATCAATATAGGGAACGTTTGCCCGGCAGACCTGTATCGCGCCTTACTACGATCAGCGATACACAAACTCCGTTGTCTGCGCACGGTTGATACGTCCCAGGATCTTAAGCTGCGGGCCTTTCGGATCGGGCTTCCCTGTTCCCTCAACATCCATCATCATCACCACTTGAGAGCGCACGATCGGCATCGTCTCATCAATCGGGAAATCTCCCTGATACTGGATCACGGCAGCACCGATCAGCCTATCGATCCCATCCGACGCCGGAAGCTCCATATTCTTCAGATCCAGATCGACCTTCACCTTATAGGTGGAGATATCTCCCATCGTTGAAATCCCGATCAGCCGTGCGCTGCCGGTGATATCATCATCGCCGATCTGGAAGGCTCCGCCACTGGAGAAGTCCTTGATGGCCTTGCGGGTATTGATAGGCCAGAAGCCACCGATATACTGCGGCTCCTTCGTCCCGAAGTTCTCATCGGCATCCTTTGTGAAATCGCCAAGGATCTCCTGAAGGCCCGCAAGAGCAGCCCCGTCCGTCTCCCCTTCAACCACCGTCAATGTTGCATGGGCATCTCCATCCTTCTTCGAGCGCAGGACAGTGGTTCCCGGAGCTATCAGCTCGATGGTATCGTTCCCGTGAAACTCGAGGAACTTGAAGATCTCATAGCGAACTTCGGTACGCTCCCCCAATGTAACGATCTCCGCATCGGCAAGCAGGAACATCTTCAGGCTTGAGTCCTGGTCTATCACCGGTACTCCGCCCGCGGTCATGCTCATCGACTGCCTGCTCTGATACCAGGATGACACCGCGAACTGATCCCCGACGGCACGC
This sequence comes from uncultured Alphaproteobacteria bacterium, assembly GCA_964455525.1. Classification (GTDB taxonomy): domain Bacteria; phylum Bacteroidota; class Ignavibacteria; order OLB7; family OLB7; genus JAFDZV01. Next base: position 18,286 of record CAYVWR010000009.1, on the reverse strand, counting down.
GGGCGATCTAGTTTCAGCCTATAGGGCTGGGCATCGGCCCCGGAGAAAGCGGCCAGAAGAAGGAGAAGCGCAACGGGTAGTATAGTGTATCGCATCGTCAATAATGATTGATCGCTACCATGTTCCGAAAAACTGATTGGTGTATCATAGAAGGACCATCAACGATGCCCTCATGTTTCATGGGCCCATACTGGCACGTGCGGCAACCGACTCATCGACCGCAACCGGCGCATGGCGCACCGGCGTCGGCTCTGCGCCACCAGATGCCAAAGGCGTGGCATCGTGTATCAACGGATCGATCTCCTTGCGACGGCGGATGATGGAGAAGAAAAAGCCTCCCACCATGATAACAACCCCGGCCCAGACAAAGGAGATAAAGGGCTTCACCGAGACATCGAGCGTGATAGCCGGCTTTGCCGGAGGGGCCGGATGCGAAGAGGAGGCAAAGACCAACTGTGCCTGTGAGTTCGCAAGGTTCTCCTTATCGGCATTCAGTGCATAAAACCCGAGCGTAGCATCGCTTCCCGGAATCGGCACCGGAATAAACTGGCCGTTCTTCAGCGAGAGATACGCAGTAAGGTAGGTGCTTGAATCGCCCCGTATCACCTCTACCACGCCCCCCTGCATTCCCTCGGTCTCGGCACGGCTCATATCGAACTTCTCGAAGCGAATCGTGATAGAGCTATCGAACGGCACAGGCACCTTCTCCCCCTTGCGGAGGGTCACCTTCGGATTGCCTCCCTCTTCATCGAGCGCCTTGGGCGAGAGATAGATATCCTTGGTCGCCGTATAGAGGATTCCCGGCTCCAGAAATGCCGATTCGCGCTTGTTGAAGTCGCTCAGAAACGTAACCGGCCCCACCTCATAGCTCCTGCCATCCTTTTCCAGGGTAACCTGATGCTCATATTTTTCGCGATCCGGCTTATCCAGTTCGATCTGCTTCGGCCCATTGTAGGTGATGCTATAGCCGAAGACATCCTGTGCAACACCCTGTACCAACCGCACATGCTGGGTCTGGCTATAGCGCGAGGTAAAGATGATGCCGAGCATCATAAGAGCGACGCCTGCATGCGAGACATACGCTCCCACAAATCGCGGATTGCCACGGAGCACCCTGGAACCGATCTGCACATTGACAACAAAGGCCAGCAGCGCACCGAACCCGAGCGCTATATAGATCGGATCATGAATCTGAAGGATCACCAGCCCTATCGTGCCAAGCACGGCAACGGCGATCGCCCCCCCCATCTGCCGGAAGAACTCGGCGGGCGCCGTGTTTTTCCACTTCAGCCGCATGCTGATCCCGTTCAGCAGCACCAGTACCATTGCCAGTGGCAGATGAAAGGTATTATAGAAATCGGGCTGGATGGAGACCTTCGGCTTGCCAAACAGCGGCATGAAAATCGGCCAGCTTGTGCCGATCAGAACGATGGTCGCAGAGGCAAGGAGCACCGCCGAGCCAAGGCCAAGGGCATTCTCACGCGACATCATCGGGAAATGCAGCGATGCCTGGTTCAGATCCTTCCAGCGTGCCGCAAGGGCGCTGATGCCGATGCCCATAAAGATGACGATCACCGCAAGCAGCACCCCATAGACAAACCCGCCCGGCGAGACAAAGCTATGCACCGAGGTATCCCCCAGCACTCCAGAACGGGTCAGGAACGTAGAATAGAGGATAAGCCCGAAGGTGGCCACCGCAAGAACGAAGTTGGTTTTCACCAACCCGCCCACCTTGTCCGGCAGACCGCTACGACGGGAAATAGTGCCGGTCCGCTTCTGCACAAGCATCGTATGCACAAGCGCCACACAGGCGAGCCACGGTATCAGGGAGGAGTTTTCCACCGGGTCCCAGGCCCAGAAGCCTCCCCAGCCGAGCGTTTCGTACGCCCACCATCCACCGAGCATGATGCCGAATCCGAGCGCCATGGAAGCAAACAGAACCCAGGGAAGGGAGATAGCTATCCAGCGCTGATAATCACGTTTGATAAGCCCTGCCACAGCAAAGACAAACGGGACCGTCATCGCCGCAAACCCGATAAAGAGGATAGGAGGATGGATCGTGATCCAGAGATTTTCGAGCTGTGGGTTCAGCCCCCGCCCATCGGCCGGTATAAACCCGGCGGGAATGTTCTCATCGGCAAAGGACTGATAGATCGTACGGAACGGGGATTTCACGATCAGGATAAGCAGCAGGCAGAACAGTACCAGCATCAAGGGCGCCATCACCTCCGCCTCGTAGCGCACCCGTTGTGCATAGCCAAGCACAAAAACGCCGATCAGCGCCGTGAGCAGCGTCCAGAGCATAAAGCTTCCCTCCTGCCCCGCGTAGAAGCTCGCCATCAGAAGCGGACGGGAGAGACTGGTAGAGGAATGCTGGTAGACGTAGGTATACTGATACTGATGGGTGAGCACCAGATACATCAGTACGGCACAGGCGACCATAAAGCTGATAACAGCCCCATGAAAGCTAAAGCGGGCGATTCGGAAATACCGATCGGTAATGCCGCCACGCAATGCCATTGCATAGGAGACTCCCGAGATGAGAGCCATGGCAAACGCAAGCGAAAGGAATATCGATCCAAGCATATCGTGCAATGGGTGTAGGTGCAGCCGGTAAAGATCGCGTGCTTCGTTACAACCAAAAGCCTAGCCGCGACCATTCGATTGTCTCTGCCAGGAATCATCCGTATGCGATCACTGGAAGATAATGCCCTTGGCATGAAACCGGTCTCCGCAGACATGTCCCGAGACCGAAATCAGCCTGCGGTTCGCCTTGGCTTCTGCAAGCTTCTCAGAGGGAACCCCCTCCTGGCCATCGTAGAAAATCTTCGACTCGGTGCCATCGGCATCGCTCATATAGAACGTCAGCGTAGCGCCGTTCGGGACGATCTCCCGATCGAGCACCGTGCCAGGAACCATGACAGTCTTAACCGAATCGGCCACCTGGGTCGCCTTTGCGAAGGTATACTCCGGGAGCACCATAACAGCGCTGGCATACCAGACGGTAGCAACCACGAGCAGAGCAAAAAAAGCGATGAAGAACGATCGGCGCCCCATACTCTTCTCCTAATATCCGGCCGTGCCATCGGTGGCATGGCTCTGCTGGGGCTTCAGTCCCGAACTGCTCGATTCGTACTTCGAGGGACATTTCGTCAGAATATTGCTCGCCTTGAACTCGCCATTCTCCATCGCTCCGGTTGCCACGATCGACGTGGCGATCTCGAAGTTGTTCGGCTTGGCTCCTTCAAGCGCCACAGGCACCTCCCGCCCCTTCTCATCACGCATGGTGAAGTTGAAGCGATTGGTGACGGCATCGTAGCGCTGCCCCTTCTCGCGCACCCAGGTGCCGGAGATCTGTGCCTTACGGCCGCTTTCGGCAGCGCTGGCAAAGTCCATGTATTCGATTTTCTTGTTCTCTATCGAGAAGACGGCCGTCACAACCAGCACAAGGGCGGTTATAACGCCAAGGAAGTATTTAATCTTCATAGAGTATCTATGTGAAGTGCATCAAGGGCCGATCAACGATCGGCCGATGGATTCTCCCGTTCCAGCCGACGGAGCCGGGCATCGATCCTGCCCAGATAGATCAGCAGGCCAAGAAAGATCAGTATCGCGACGATCAACGCCACATACATCGAATTATCAACGAGAAACTGCATGAGCGCGGTTCAATTAAAGTTTCACTGTAGACGGACCACTTCGGGATCGATTGCGGTCACAATGCTCCTGTGGGCCATCCTCGATTCCTCCTCCAGTTCAACCTTGCGGCGGCGGCGGCCAAGCTCAAGAAGGCCAGCCCGCACTGCCACATTCAACATCCAGAAGAACAGCAGCGTAAAGCTGAACATCGAAAGCGAGAAGAGAACCTGCTTGATCGGGTTCAGAGCATCGGCATCGGGGGAGATCACCGGCCCGAGATTCCCGCTATCGGAAGCGCCGGGATGAAGCCCGGTAACCAGCCGGGGAAGCACAAAGATGAAGAAGAGAACCGGCAGAAGCAGCAGCACCAGATAGACCGCCGAGATACGCGCACGCTGATCCTCGTTCGGCAGAGCCGAGCGAAGCGCGAAATACGCGCCGTAGATCACCATAACGATGAAAATGGAGGTCTGCCGTGGGTCCCAGTTCCAGAACTCGCCCCAGTTGAATTTTGCCCAGACCGCGCCGGTCACCGTTGCAAGGATACAGAACACTGCTCCGAGCGCTGCCGCTGCGGTTGCACGCACATCATCTTCCAGGCGGCGTTTTCTAAGATACAGGATCGCATACCCACAGGCTACAAACCAGGCAAGTTGCGAAAGCCATGCGGTTGGCACATGGAAATAGAGGTTGCGCGCACGCTCTTCAAGACCGGGGATCAGCGGCAGCACGGCGATCGGGTTCTCCGCGATCACCGTGGAGGCAACATACTGCCGGGTTGCCCGATGGAAGGAGACGCCGAGAATCGCACGCTCGCCCATTGCCGGGGGGGCACCGGAGAGCGAGGAGATATCGACAGGCTCACGATTGCCCGCCACATCCTCCAGCACGATGGTCGATGCGCCGGGCTGTTCGACAACCGTGCCATATACCGGCAGAGGCAGTTCGTCGTTCCGCGACATGGTCACTGTAGTAAACGACGGAAAATCTCCGCCGGTCGGCACGCCAAACGCCATCAACACGGTCACAATCACGGCGATCATGGCCAGCCAGCGCCACCACATCGGTTTGGCGCGTGAAATTCCGCCGGGAAAAAACCCGAGAAACAGCGCCAGGACGATTCCCCCCCCGATCAGTAAACCTTTCATGAATCTCTATTCTTTCCAGATGAGGTCGAACAGGAAGTAGCCGACAAGCATCACTGCCACCGCATACAGCAGCAGAAGAAGAATATCATCGGCCATATTGGCAAGCGTGATGCCGGCGATCGAACGCCGCAGAAGATCGACGCCGAGAACCACCAGGGGCAGAATCACCGGAAAGGCAAGCACCGGATAGAGTGCCCCTTTGGCACCGGAGCGGGCTATAAGCGCGGCGATGATCGTAAGCGCACCGGCAAATCCCAAGCTGGCCGCCCCGACGATAAGGACAAACGTGCCGGGGGACCGTACCTCGGCGCTTCTCATCATCACCAGAAAGAGAAGCGAAAGGAAGGTATTGCTGGCAAGCGAGAGCAGGATATTGACCAGCAGCTTCCCGAAATACACCGGCGTGGAGGGAACGCTCAGGCGAAGCAGCAGCGTCGTGCCCCGTTCCTCCTCGCTTATAAAGGAGCGTCCCAGGCCGGTCACCGCCGTAAAGAACATGCTTACCCAGATCAGCGCCGAGGCTATGCCGGTGGACATCTGCTCGGTACCGGCGCTGAACGCCATCACCGAGACGGTTACCACCACAAACATGGCCAGGGAATTCAGAGCGTAGCGAGTCCGCAGCTCGCTACGGAGATCTTTCCGCGCAACAGCCAGCGTCTGACGTATGAACGGAGCCATCATGGCTGCAAAGTTAGGGATTACCGGGGAATGACAGTGCCATGCTTTACCTTGTTACGATGAGAGCCAGAGCGCCGGAAGAACCGCACCGGCCATTATCGGGCGCCCTTTTGTGGCACCGCCGGGGTCGGCTGCACCTTCCTGGCAAGCTCCTCAAGCCCGGTGGCAAACGCATCCCAGCTATACTTGCGACGTTCAAGCAGGATCTGTTCAGAAAAACGGGCGATGGTATCCCCCTGGAACAAGCGTTCCACGGCGGCAGCAATTGCATCGGGCGAGGCATTCGGCAGCACAAAACCGGTCCGGCCATCTACAACCACCTCCGAAAGACTTCCAACATCGGTCACCACCACCGGGGTGGCGAAATTATAAGCGATCTGCACGATGCCGCTATTGGTCGCCGAGTGATACGGAAGCACCAAGGCATCGGCAACGGAGAACCAGTCGGCAACCTCCTCGTTGGCGACATAGTGGTTATGAATCGTCACATGCTGCTCCATCCCCCCATCTCTGATCTGCCGCAGATACGGCTCGGGATCATCGAAGAACTCCCCGACAACAAGAAGATGGGCATCAGGAACACGGCGGACGACCTCCGGCATTGCTGCCAGAAGGTTGTCCAGCCCCTTGTATTTACGGACAAAGCCGAAAAAGAGGATCACCTTCGAGGCGGTCACGCCAAGCCGGGTACGGGTCTGCTCGCGAGGGAGACGTTCGCCGAAGTTCTCATAGGTCGGATGCGGCAGCATGGCCTGGGGGATCGCCGGAAAAAGCCGCTTCAGATCGTTTTGTACGATGCTCGACTGGGTTATCGCCATTGTGCAATAACGGAAAAAGAACTTTGTAAAGGCCACATCCCCCGGCCGGCGCTCGTGCGGGATCAGATTGTCGACGATCACCATCGTGTTCTTTTGCCGACGGTCCAGCACGGCCCGCGCTATCGTTCCAAAAGCTGGCCCAAAAAAAGGGAGCCAGAACTTGAAGATGTGGAGATCATACTTCCGCCGCTTCAGCTCACGCCCCACACGAAGCCAGTTCACCGGGTTCACCGAGTCGATCATCCGCTCCGATGGCACCTCGGTGCTGAAGCCCTCTCCCAGCTCCTCCTGAAATTGCCCGGGATATAGAAGACGGGGGTATTGCCGAGTAAAGGTGATGACATCCACCTCATGCCCATGCCTGCGCAGGTATGTAGAGAGCATGGTGGTATGATGGGCGATTCCCCCCCGATATGGGTAGGCGGGTCCGATCAGGGCAATTCTCATGCTGCTGGCGTACGATAAAACGTTTCGATAAGGGGGCACAACGCCCTGGCAATGGAGGAACTGAGGCAGGACCGCGGCCACGCCCGCCCCGCTGCCGGAAGAGCCACATGGCGCGATCAGGGGCCGGCAGAGGCATTGCAGAGTCCGACGGGCTGAACTGCACACGACAATCGCCGCTGGCTCCTGTCCGCTCCGTGCAGGCTCCAAATATTCAACTGCTGATAACTCTCGTGACCGTTTGAATAGGCAAATGATGTTAGATTTGTGAATCTATGAATGTAAACGAGATCGATAAGCCCCTCTGCAACTGCGGCGTTGTCGGCATCTACAACCACCCGCAGGCCTCCCTGATGACCTATTATGCCCTCCATGCGCTCCAGCATCGTGGGCAGGAATCCGCCGGCATCGTCGCCTCACGCGCGAGCGATTCGGACGTTGATAAACGGAAGTTTGCCATCCATAAGGCTCATGGCCTTGTGCTGGATATCTTCTCGAACCCCGACATCCTTATGCACGATCTTCGCGGCACCGCGGCGATCGGGCACAACCGCTACTCGACCACCGGCTCCAACATCAAACGTGCCAATATCCAGCCGTTCTACAGCCATTACCATCATGGCAATCTGGCGCTCGCCCACAACGGCAATCTGACCAATACCCTGACGATGAGGCGGCACCTCAGCAATGAGGGGGTCCTCTTCCAGACGACAACCGACTCCGAGATCATCCTCCATCTGATCGCCAGAAGCCGTGAAGATACGACCGTTCTGCGTATTCGGGACGCGCTCCGTCAGGTGCGCGGGGCCTACTCGCTTACGATCCTGACAGACGAGGGCCTTATCGCCGCACGTGATCCGCATGGGTTCCGTCCGCTCTGTATCGGCAAACTCGGCGATGGCTATGTTGTGGTCTCGGAGACCTGCGCGCTCGACATCATCTCGGCCGAATATGTGCGCGATGTCCGCCCGAACGAAATCATCGTGATCGACGACGAAACGATACGCACCGGAGAGATCAAGTCGTTCCAGATCGACGACATAGCGCCGCGCCCGGCGTACTGCATCTTCGAGTATGTCTACTTCTCCCGCCCCGATAGCAAGATCTTCGGCCATGCGGTGGACAAGGTACGCCGCAAGCTCGGCAAACGGCTGGCGGAGGAGGCTGGAGTGGAGGCGACATCGCCGGGAGGAAAGGTCGTTGTCATCAATGTGCCGGACTCCTCCAACACCGCCACACTTGGCTATAGCCGGGTGAACCTGACAAAAAACGGCACCGATACACGCTATGAGATCGGGCTGATCCGTAGCCATTATGTAGGCCGTACCTTTATAGCGCCTGGCCAGGCGAACCGTGAATTCAAGGTAAAAACCAAGTTCAATGTAGTTCGCGGTGTTCTTGAAGGGCAGCAGGTGGTGGTCGTGGACGACTCCATTGTCCGTGGGACGACATCAAAATCGCTGCTGAATCTGATCCGCGAGGCAAAGCCACGCGAAGTGCATCTCCGCATCACCTCCCCCCCTGTTACTCATCCCTGCAAGTATGGCATGGACTTTCCTTCCAGGGAGGAGCTTATCGCCAACCAGTACCATCTGAACGTCGATGAGATATGCGACGCGCTTGGTGCCGATTCGCTCCACTACCTCTCGATCGAAGGGCTGCTCGATGCTGTTCCGCATGAGAATGGCGAAGGCTATTGTACGGCCTGCTTCACCGGGAATTATCCGGTAGAGATCGACTCCGACGCCAGTAAACTTGCACTTGAAGAGATAGGGTAAGGGCATGATCGGAGCGTTGCTCATCGGGCTTACCGTCGGATTTTTCCTTTCCATCCCTCCCGGCCCCATAGCGGTAGCCGTGATGAAACAGGCGATCGACGGCAACGACAAGTATGGCATGAAGATCGGGCTTGGTGCCTCGACAATGGATACGATCTACTCGATCGTGGCGATCTTTGCCTCATCGGCAATCGTTGTAACATTGAAGGATGTGCTCAACGACTATGTCTGGCTTCAGCTTGTCTTCCAGATCGTCTGTGTGGTGGCGTTTGTGATCGTGGGCATCCGCTATCTGAAGCCGACGACGAAGAACATGGATGAGACCACCAAACAGGAAAAGATTCAGGAGGAGCGAGCCAGAAAGATGGGCTACTCCTCCCCCTATCTGGTAGGGGTGGTGATGTCGGTGGCGAACCTCGCAAGCCCCACGTTTCTCCCCATGTTGATAGCCGTGGCAAGCTATCTGCATGCAAACGAACTGGTAAGCAACGGTGCCGACGAGTGTCTGGCGTATGCCATCGGCTTTGGTGGCGGGGCGGCACTCTGGTTTACCCTTCTGCTGAGGATGATCTATAAATGGAGAACGCGTTTCTCGGCTGGCTTCATCGTGCGCATCTATCAGTTCGCCGGGGTCTCCTTCCTCTTCTTCGCAGTTCTGCTCACCTATAACGTGATACGCTCGACAAACTGGGCAACACTGTAGGCAGCAGATTGCCATAGCGACCGGCAGATGGATGGGTGATACGGGCACGCAAAAGAGAAACGGCACCGGTGGAAGCTCTCCACAAGTGCCGTTTGCGCGCCGGGCCGGAAATGCCACACGCTCGGGATTATGCAGCCGCCACCATCTCCAGCGATATGTCGAGGGCGGCGGCCGAATGTGTAAGCGCTCCAATGCTGATATACTGCACGCCGGCCTCTGCCATGGCCCGTACGTTGTCCAGCGTGATGCCGCCGGATGCCTCGGTCTCGCACCTGCCGCCGACCAGAATGACGGCCTCGCGAAGAAGGGACGGAGAGAAGTTGTCGAACATGATACGCCCCACCCCTTCGCAGCTCACCGCCTCGCTCACCTCGTCAAGCGACTTCGTTTCCACCTCGATTCTCACATCAGGACGTCCCCACTCGTTCAACCGTCCCCGTACCACTGCAACCGCACCGGCGATGCTTCCATGGGCGGCGATATGATTATCCTTTATCATCACCATATCGAACAGTCCCATCCGATGATTCTGACCTCCCCCGATCGACACGGCATACTTATCGAGTTCGCGCCAGCCCGGGATGGTCTTGCGGGTATCCAGAATCGTTGCCCCTGTGCCGGTGACGGCATCGGCATAGCGGCGTGTAAGGGTGGCAACCCCCGACATGCGTTGCAGGAAGTTGAGCGCCGTACGTTCGGCCCCCAGAAGCCCGCGGACGGTGCCATGCAGGTGTGCAAGGATGGTTCCAGCGGCCACCGGCGTCCCCTCCTCGATCTTCCAGTCGCAACTCACCGTGCGATCAACCTGCCCAAACACCAATCCGCAGATGATCGTCCCGGCGATTACGCCATCGGCCTTGGCAAGAAGGGTTGCACGACCGTTTGCATCGGGATCGATCAGCGCCTCGCTGGTCAGGTCGCCGCTGCCGATATCCTCCGCAAGAGCGATCTGCACAAGGCGAAGAATGGAGCTATGGTTGAGACTGTACTGCTTCATATGATGTATACACTGAATTGATTATTCGGCTCACCGGGGCGAGCAGGGTAAAATTACGGCTTGCCGGACGATTCGCGAGCTTTTACGGAATGTATGTCCTGAACGCACGACTACAACCAATATCCTGCCGGAACGTTTTCTACGGAGTTTCCGGCGCCGGTTCCGCGATTTCCAGGGTCCGAAGCGAACCATTCGGGCACTTGGAACGTCATAAGGATATCTGCCGACAGAGAAGCGATCGCCGGATGATACGGCCTTCGGAGCATCCATCCAGATCGCAGAAGATGCCGGGGAGGATGTTCGCCCGTCGGAACATCGCATTCTATTCTGAAAACTTTCCAATATCTTACCAGCCCCTGGCAGAATGAGACATATGGTATCGTATTACAGCACTCTTTCAACCAACACTTGATTATTGATCACGGAGGGGACGCCGGGCACTGTGCAGCATCGACGCATGCCGCGCTCATTCGCTCTACGCATTGCAAGGCTCTTCCGTGCCACTTTCAGAACGTTTCATGCATATATCATATCCTGTTCCAATGCGACATCGGTGTAGAACGGCCCTGGAACTGCTGCTGATCGCAGTCTCCACCGCCCTGCTGCCGGTGTCTCTTAGCGCCCAGATCCACCGCTATACGGTCATCTATCCCACCCAGATAACGGCGGGAGAATACCAGGGAGACTACGATATCTATGGCATGAGCTTCTTTAGTGACGGTCTGTTGAGCGGCGACCCGCTTCGTCCCAGAACCATCTCCACACAGAGCTTCAAGGAACTTGCACCGGTAGTACTGCCCGACCATCAGGCCGGTTTTTTCATGGCCTACACGATCGAGCATAACGACTCCGCACACCGTGGCGACCGCGACATCCTGATGCGCCGCATCAATCGCGATGGCACCAATCTCTGGGGTGATTCCATCAACACCATGATTGTCATAGCACAATCGAAGTTCATCGAGCAGAACCCGCAGATCGTGGAGCTGAGCGATGGGACGCTGATGGTGTTCTACGAGGTTCACTATGGGCCGGAAACCGATGCCGATGTTGACGTGGCAGCGGTTCGAGTGGCACGCAACGGCGACCGGCTCTGGAACAGCGGCATCTGGGTGGCCAACTCCAAACGTCGTGAACGGCTCAGCGCTGCGGTCTCCGATGGTCATGGCGGCGCCATCGCCATCATCGAATCGAGCGCACAGCGCGACTCAACGACCGCAAGCGATATCCTGGCACAACATGTCGATATGAACGGCCTGATCGGGTGGAAGGACTCAAACGAGCCGGTCGTTGTGGCCGGAAGCCGACACCTTGAGCGCAATGCGGCAGCGGTCGCCGATGGCAACGGAGGGGTGATCGTTGCTTATGAGCTTGAATATGTTGGAGGCGAGCGCGCAGGCGATATCGACATCCTGGCGCAGAAGGTCAACCGCTACGGGGTCCGGGAATGGGCCGATGAGACAAACCCGCCGGTGGTAAGCTCCAATATAAAGGCGCGGGAACATCTTCCGGTGCTGGTGCGCGATTCATCGGGGGTGATCGTTGCATTCGAGGTCTCCTTCAAGCCGGACAGAGGCAAGGGAATCGCCTATGTTATCGGGATGCAACGGCTCGATTCCACAGGACATCCGGTCTGGAACGGAGGAAAGAAGTCCAAGCTGATAGGCCTTCGTGATGAGATGGCGATCCGCCCCCAGCTTCTCCCCGATATCACCGGCGGCGCCTACCTGATCTTCGAGGCGGTAGACACCATCTCCGGCAACCATGATATCTATGTACAGCGGGTCGATGCCAACGGCGATCAGATCTGGGGCGATGGCGAGCGCCCGCTTGCAGTATTTAATTCCCCCGATGTGGAAACCGATGCATCGGCAACGTTGGATGAGAGCGGCGGCCTTGTCATAGTGGCATCGCGCCATCTGCCACTAGCGGACTTATTTTCCACAAACACGCCTACCACCACCCGTCCCGGCACCAATGCCATTGTGGCACAACGCATTGCGGTCGATGGCACACTTCCCTGGAAGGACTATCAATCCCCGCTGGTGATCGTCAACGAGGCCTACAACAACGGCCGGCCGGTGGTGATACGGGAATAACCAGCTCTTCCGGCAAGCAAAAACTGCCGGGAGACGCATAAAGAGCGATCCCGGCAGTACCTGTAGTGCATGGCTGGACGCCGCAGAAACCCTAGAGCAGTGCCTGCTGATCTGTGTCGCCACGGCGCTCGATGCCGAAGTGTCTGTAGGCGTGCGGCGTCACCTCGCGGCCGCGAGGGGTACGCTGAAGAAACCCTTCCTGGATCAGATACGGCTCGTACACCTCCTCCACCGTCCCCGGCTCCTCACCCACCGCTATGGCAAGGGTATTCAACCCGACGGGTCCGCCATTGAACTTCTGAATGATCGCAAGCAAGATGCGCTTATCCATATCATCAAAGCCGTTCTCATCCACCTCAAGCGCGGCAAGCGCCATCTGAGCAATCTCCCTGGTAACCACACCATTGCCTTTGACGTCAGCAAAGTCGCGGGTACGACGAAGAAGCCTGTTGGCGATACGGGGGGTTCCCCTGGCACGGCGTGCTATCTCGACCGCCCCCTCGTCATCCATCGGAATGCCCAGAATCTCGGCCGAGCGCATCACCACATGAAACAACTCACGAACGTTGTAATACTCCAAACGGTGGATGATGCCGAAGCGGCTGCGAAGCGGTGCGGTAAGCAGTCCCTGCCGTGTTGTGGCCCCCACCAGGGTAAAACTCTTCAGGCCGATCTGCACCGAACGGGCGCTTGGCCCGGAGTCGATCATGATATCAATCTTGAAGTCCTCCATCGCCGAGTAGAGGTACTCCTCTACAACCGGGCTGAGACGATGAATCTCGTCGATAAAAAGTACATCCCCTTCGTTCAGACTGGTCAGGAGGCCCGCCAGATCGCCCGGCTTCTCCAGCACCGGCCCGGAGGACGTCTTGACCGATGCGTTCATCTCCTTGGCGATGATATAGCTCAGGGTAGTCTTTCCAAGCCCCGGAGGGCCTGTCAGCAGAACATGATCGAGCGACTCACCGCGTTTGCGTGCGGCAGTGATGAAGACATGAAGGTTCTCCACCACCTTCGGCTGTCCGACAAACTCGGCAAATGCAGCGGGACGCAGAGCGGCATCAACCTCCACCTCGGTCGTCGTAATCCGATCGCTGGAAGTAAGCCCATCTCTGCGAAGATTGTTTTCACTCATTGAATCTATCTCGTGGAAATCTCTGAATCGTTGCTGTTGCGGCGCCGCGCAACTATACGGTTGATGGTCCCGCGCCTTGAATCGCTTCATAAAGAAACGCAGTAAAATCGGCCGTCGCGCGCGTTTTATTGACGATCCAATCGACAAGTTCGCGTGACATGGCGAGCGTATCCGAAAAAGAGGCCGAGGCCCACATCTGCGTATACAGCAGCAGGTCGAGCGCCGGATGATCGCGGTCGAACCCCGCCGGCGGACGTTTCAACCGCGCACCGTGCAGCGGCCCCACCTGGCTCTGCAACTGCTCCAGGATATCTCGAAACCGTGCCGTATCCCTGGCGACTGCCAGCCGAAGCCGACGCAGGCCAGCCGGCTCGACAACGTAGGCACCGCCACCATAAAAACATCCCCCCGGCTCGATATGGATATAATTGCCCACCCCTTCCTTTCCCTCGTCGGCATACGGCACCGTGGCGCCAAGATGGGTTTTATACGGGGTCTTGTCCTTGCTGAAACGGATATCGCGATAGATTCGGAAGATGCCACGTTTGGGATCAGGGTTAAAGGTAAGCCCCTCCTCCCGGAAGCGCCCGCGAAGCTCGCCAAGCAGAAGGCGCATCGGCTCCAGGAGATGGGCCTCGTAGATATCCTTTCTCTCGGTGAACCATGCACGGTCGTTGTTCTTCTTCAACTCCTTCAGGAATGTGAAACCGGTCTTGTCGAACCCCGGAAACGGCGGCAGATCAAGCTCGATCTCACCCGGAAGAAATTGTTTTCTGCTCCCCTTTCTGGTCGAGGTCTTCTCCATATCTCTCTGGAAAACAATCGGGTTATCGGCCTACTAATGAATTAAGCGATAAGAGCGCCAAGGCCCTTTCCCTGGGAAGGAATAACGGGCCAAGCATGCACAACACAGGCGATGAGCGCAAGCTACGCAATCCGAATATATATCAGGGCAGCTGCAATACCACTTGTTATCGCCTGGCAACAAATCGACTCCGGCACCAAGCTGGCCGAGCGTATCACCATAGGGCAGGAAATAGCTGCTGTCCCAGGATCATCCCCGCAGATGCGGGGAACAGTCGAATGCGCCACATGCGGCGCACTCGGTACCAAGATCATGCGTAAAAGTCTACGCAACAGCGCCATAATTGGCAACACGATGGATGTCAACCAGCTTGCTAGCGCATTGGACCTGGTACAGCCCTTGGGCATGTCGTTCCCATAGCTTGGCAGAGAAAACATAGACGGCCCGTCCGACAACGGGCCGCCTGCTCTTGGTGCACTGATACTACTCTGCGACGGCTGTGAACAGCACCGGCTCGCGGCCAATCACCTGCGATGACGAAAACTGAAGCTCACCCGCCTCATCCCACACATACGGCAGGTACATCGTGTACGCCTCGCCGCTGGCATCCTCGTAGATGAACTGCAAGGCTTTCCCAGAGTCTCCCGTAGCAGGATCGGCGATAACCTCCACATCGGCGCATACGGCGACCGCACGCAGCTTCCGCTCCTGGATGAACGCTCGCAACGATCCTTGGATCAACTCGATCATAGCCTGATGATTGCCCGGCTCTGGAGCAAAGCCAAGCATACCGACGGTTCGATCGGGGTTGACCATCGCGGCAAACGGATCGAACGTCCCGAGTTCCTGGAGATGTTCCAGAGCGAGCGGTACTAGTGCTTTCGACAGGAGTTCTTCATCGGCGAGATCCTCCGGCACTGGTGCAGGCGGTTCACCAGTGTTGCGACCATTCAGCGGAAAGAACGGAACACGGTAGGTGTGATCCGGTCCTAATGTCTCATCGAAGAATGCATCGCTACCGAGATGTTCCTTGATCGCCTGGCGTACAGCTTCAACCTCATCGAAGCGTGTTTCGAGATCACGGATATCGTCAGTAAGCTGGAGGTAGAAGATGTTCTCGGCAAGTTCCTCGACGATGGCTGCGGGAGCCGAGAGAATACGATCCCTGCCGAACAGCTCGACATAGGGTCGTCCCAGCACTGTGCCCCAATACAGGTCCGGGATGTTCTTTTGGAGCTGAAAGGTGAAGACAAAATGGCTGTAGCTGGTATGCTGCACATTATTAAAGCTGAATGTGCCATTAGCTTTTCCCCGTTCAACATCTCGTTCAGTCACCAACTGAAGTGATGCAAAGTCGGCTTCGACATGGGCACATAGCTCCCTGAATGCAGCTACGGTAGGCTCAATTTCTTTGATGTATTGGTCGATGCCAAATGTTATCCAACTGTGCACAGGCCGGTTGCTGATTGCTAACCATGCACTTCCATTAGATTTAGGCTTTTTTCTCTTCCAGAGAAACCCTCGATCCCATTCCTCCATAATCGCATCAAGATTATCGAGCGTAAACGGTTTATTGATCGGTTCCACCAGATTGTATCGATCCGGTACAAGGTTCGGTGCTGTCCGGCCAAGCAGTTCAAAGATTGCTCGGCCCTCCTGTTTATCCACCAGATCCCGTGGACTTACAATGTTGATTGCAATACGTGGCTTCATGATATTCCTGGTTAATCTGTCGTAATGGACCGGGACAGGGTTCAACAGCCCCGAAGCGGCTGTGGCCCGCTCGTTGTACGGATGAAAAGGGCTTGGTGTATATAACACAGACGGCCCATCCAACAACGGGCCGCCTTCGCTTTGTCTGCTGTCTCGTATCCTGCTTGAAGTGATGCTCCTGAGACTCATCCTTGGAATAACGTTCCTTTACGCCATAGTTCCAGGACCATCTGTGCATCAAAGGCCAGAATATCATCTCCTGATGCCTCTTCCTGAAGAACTCTTTCACTTTCCTCTGGTCCAACTTCGAGCGTATGGGTTGCGGCCCATGCCCTTACAGACCTGTCAGGGTGATTCAGCAGAACTTGCAAGCGGCGTTGTGCCTCTACTCCCTCACTCTTCAACCTTCTGTAAATGCCAGTGAGTATGTCAGAAGCAAGGTTTCCCGTTGTGTAGTCGCCACTTAGGGTTGCCCGTCCTTGCTGAATTGCTGCATTCGCATATTCTTCAAGCAGTAGAGTATCTGCTCCAACGATTGTTCGATTGCTCATTGTCCAACTCCGAATCTCTTCATGGTTTGAAGGCCAAACTGCTGTTGTACCTGATATCGTTGCTGGCTTATCCATTGCCGGACAGTGAGATCCTTAGCAGATGAACTGCAAGGCTTTCCCAGAGTCTCCCGTAGCAGGGTCGGCGACAACCTCCACATCAGTGCACACAGTGACTGTGTAGTTCCCTACTCTATTGGGGAGTTTGGACAACATCTAATCGGGGCGCCGTCTACCCTGTCTCCATTCCTCCAAGGCTACTTGGGCAAGAAAAGCTGGCATGCCTTCACCAGAAGCTACTTCTGCTAGAACCTCCTCTGCCCTTGTTGGCTGTACGTCTAGGAGGTTAACTGCCACAGAACTCCGGACATTGGGATCAGGATGCATCAGTAAAGGATGAAAAGCTGTTAAGGCAGGATCGTGCTTTTTTAGTGCCCTACGGGCTGCTATGGCGATATCTGCTTGCCGATTTGCTTTACGTGAGTTGCCCTGCATTGCGGCCTTACTATTGAGGATTGTTGCCTCGATGTAATCCTCAACTAAACGTTTACCATCTTCTTCTAATAAGTGATCGTTCACAGTTTCACTCCAAATTGTTTCATGACCTTGACCCCAAAATCCCTCTGAAACTCCATTGGCTTGCCTTTAAGCCAGTGTAATGAACCGGAACAGGGTTCAACAGCCCCGAAGCGGCTGTGGCCCGCTCGTTGTAGGGATGAAAATGGCTTGGTGTATATAACACAGACGGCCCATCCAACAACGGGCTGCCTGCACTTTATCTGCTGTCTCGTATCCTGCTTGAAGCGATTAAATTTGCAAGATC
This sequence comes from uncultured Alphaproteobacteria bacterium, assembly GCA_964455525.1. GTDB lineage: Bacteria > Bacteroidota > Ignavibacteria > OLB7 > OLB7 > JAFDZV01. Next base: position 955 of record CAYVWR010000009.1, on the reverse strand, counting down.
TGATATATCAAGTATCGTTGCCCGAAATCCATTCACTGCCGAACAGATAATCTTTCAGGACAACCATCGTCCAGCACTTTATAAAATCTTTTTCGGTTAATATTTTTTTTATGCCATCTACCGTTCCCATCGAGCTTAGAAAAGGAAGGGCGTGAGTGTTGATTGCCTCGCTCACTGCCGCAAATCTTTCGTCACCTGTCATGGATGCATCTTCAAGGTTTAGTGCTCTCATGATCCGGTCACGATCATCGACGAGCCTGTCCAAGCGTATTCGGACGTGGCATTTATACTCTTTCGGCTCCGGCGTCTGGTCGAGATTCTTCACCATGACGCCTAGATTTATATAAAAACGTCCGCCGAAATCATCTTTTTGAAGGTTAATCATCTCTACGCAATCATCAGTATCGAAATACCAGTTTGTTGCTTTTTTTCTAAACTTCTTAGGCTTTACGCACTCATTAATGATCCTCTCTAGATCTTTCATGTTTGCAACAGATACCATTACATTGCCCTTACTTGTTTATTTGGATTACCGGTACGCATAGAATGCAAGATTCTATGCGTACCGATCTATAGATCAGCAATTTCTAGTCATACGTTTTTACTTCTGCCGTCCAAACTCCACCACCGAAAACTTTTTCAGCCTCTTGCCTGTAGCGCTCCACCTGTTTCGTGCCTTCTCTGATCTTGCGAGCGTTGTTCGGCTTCAGTTCTATGATATGCCGCTTTTCAAAGTTTACAGCATCGGGCCTTTTCTTGCTTGGTAAAACTACATCTGTCCTGTACCCCTCGCCATAATCCCACCACTTATGCATTTCCTTCCCACGCACTGTAGCCGCAGTTTCGCCGTTTGTCCTTCGAAGAACTCCCGAACCGGGCGACAGGACCTTGTCTGCCGCCTTGCTTCCCGCCTTCGCGGCATCCACGACGTCATCGGCGCTCTTGATAACCTTCG
>CAYVWR010000008.1:0-210283 GCA_964455525.1 uncultured Alphaproteobacteria bacterium | reverse complement strand
TTGAAGTTGCCAGCCACGATGAGGTTATCGTTGTTGTCGATGGCGACAGCGGTGATCTCATCTTCGCGTGGTCCGCCAGCGGATCGTGCCCACTGCCAATCCAGAGGAAGGGTGGTGATAACAAACGGAGCGCTGCTGATATCGGCGGTTGCGGCGTTATCGCGATCGCTGATGCGTATGCGTCCCTTTGTTGTGGCTACCGGAGGAATCGTCCAGGCAAATGTTCCAGTGTTGGGGGAAACCCCATAGACGACGTTGAACCACGAGGCCCCGTCATCAGGCGAAAAGTCGATGCGTGCGCTGGTAATGCTGCCGGTATAGTTCCAGGTGATATTCGTTGTTGTCCCTGCACAGAACGTTGCCGCCGTATTTGGCGCCGTAAGGGTAAAGGAGCCGGATGTCGACGAAACGATCTCGAAGGGGCGAACCAGGGTATTGTTGATCGGATAGGAATCGGATGCAAGCGCTACTGTCACGATCACGAAATAACGGCCAACGGAGGCGATGGATGTCTGCGTGAAGTTGACAACTGCGGTTGCTTCGGGCGCAAGCGAGGCGATTGTCTGCGAATTGGAATACACCTCTCCTCCCAGGCTATCCCTGATTGTCAGGGTAACCGCCAGGCCGGACTGCGAGCTGGTGCCGATATTCTTGAAGACCGCGGACGGGGTGAACGTTGCTCTGGTGGCGATGCGTCCCCCCGCGGCCGGGACATTGACGGTTGCCACGGCGACATCGTTCTCCGCAGAGTTTTCAAGCGCGCTGATACAGGTCGATTGTTCGGCCTTCTCGCGCAGCAGTTCGGTTACACGTGGGTGTATATAGAGCTGGGTGCCAAACTGGGTAAGGTGGCAATAGCTCATGATCGAGCCTACACGTGGCTTGGTCGTGGGGAAGCAGGTTCCCTCGGCCGCGTAGCACGAATCGATCGCGGGTGCCCAGAGGCAGCTATGAGTATGGGGCGAGCCGAAGTTGTGCCCGGTCTCGTGTGCCGTTACATCGGTATCCCAGACATATGCAGTGGTAGGATAGGATACATTGTTATTCAGGCCGATGACCGCATAGCCGCTCGACTGGGAGCAGAGGACATTGACGTAGGCAATGCCGCCGCCGATGGAACTTGTTGAAAAGAGCTGTGCAATCGTACGGTTCACACCTCCCATGGTATTGGTCCAGTAGGTGCGGAACTGTGTCAGAAGGACGCTGCTCGTGGTGCCTGGATAGGGGTCATTGCCGGTCCAGATGCGGAGGTAGGGAACTTGCAGGGCGACATTGACATCCCGTTGATAGATCGCCGAAGCCGCGCCCATCACCGTCAATGCATAGTTCATCGCACGCGAAAGGTTGCGGTTGTGCGCCACATAGAAGGCGGAATCCCCTTCCAATGCGATCTGCGCCACCAGCATATTGTTTGCCTGCATACGGCGGGAGCCTTTGCCGGAGCTTCTGTAGCTTTTCATGGCCTGCTCGGCCGCTGCCTGATATTCCGGCAGATCTTCCGCGCTGCAACCCCAATGTTCCGTGCCATCGAGCATCTTGTTCAGGAGGAGCGCCTCGAACTCGTCGTAGATCGCCATGGTGGCCGCCCTCTCCTCGCGAAGTGAAAGCGGGGCTATGGTGTAGCGGCGGACGCCGTTTATGCCGGAGGGAACTTCGATATAACCGGAACAGTAGGTTGGGAAGACGGCCAGATAGACAAAGGAGCCGGGGATTTCCTGTACCGAGCCGCTAAAAAAAAGCCCGCGCGGAAGGTCCACAACGCGGTCCCCCTGGGCGGTGGCCGCCAGCACACGTGCAGTGGGGCTTAGCACATCAAATCGTTTGAGCGCAAGCGTTCCCTGCTGCCGGTTGTTCAGCCGGACATTTTCAACAAAAATAGTAGGGTGAGATACAAGGGAGAGACGGTCGAAGGCAACCGGATCTATCGAAAAGAACGTGGCAGATGCTGGGATCGGCTTATCATGCGAGGGACGACGTTCTTGTCGAAATAGCTCGCCAAATGAAGTCTCGCGGGCTGCCATGCCCGCATCCCTGCTCTGCGAATACAATGCCCACTGAGGGAAAACCAGGGCAATGAGGGACAGTACGAGCAGTAGATGTCTCATAATTCGGAATGGGTTTTGGATCGCCTTGCGCGACCAAGTGGTATAGCTGGACCATTTATTCAGGAGCTGAAACGGGCCCCTGAATCATTTGCGAGAGAAACGTTGAAGCGGAAATGTGAGCTTGCAGGAGAGTCTCCCGAATAGGCGGAACCGTGGCTGCGCTGGACCCCTGGACGGGTTGCAGCATGGTAGCTTCGTTGGACATTGAAGCTATACTCGCATTGCTCGGGACGCGTTGCAAGCTCTGCACTATTCGAGACAGCACAAATATAGATTGATGACCCTTGCATTGCATGCATTTTTTTGCGTGTGCCCTGCAAAATGACACGATGGTAAAATGCGGGCTGCATGGGGCTGGCAGGATAACGTTCAGACGATAACGTGCTGAAGTATTTACGGCAGTAGTTGCAATCATCGGTCTGGATACTATCCGTTTGTGATGTAGCATACTTGTGTGGTGCCGGTAGCAGCATTGCTCGGCGTGATAACGAACCCGGACCGGAGAAGGCCCGGTCGATGGTTGATTCTCATCGTGCTTCGGATCGTGATGGCAATGCCGCCATACGATCACCTTGTTCCACCGCTCGGCCGGCACCGATATAGCGTTCGAGGAGATAATATCTGATGGCAGTTCTCTGATACCCGCTTCTCTATGGTGGATTCGGCTCATATCCGCTCTACGGGCAGCCATGCATGGCGCTGCCAGCCGTATCGCCGTGGCAGAACCCGGTACCCCTGCCTGTCAGCAGATGGCGTGCTGCTGCGAAGGTGCCTGGGGTATGGGGTTGTTTGCGTGCGTTTTCCGTATGGACGGTGCGATATACCCCGGTGATGCCGGATATCGGTGCAAAAAGAACGGGCAGCGGATGGAGTGGAACTGGAGCGGCCGTTGTCTTCGACAACCAGAACGGTGCGGAGGGCAGGAAAGTTAGCGGCGGTAGAAACCAGACGGGAATCTCCTGCAATCAGCCTGCCGATCCCTATCTGCCATCGCTTATGCCAGCGGCGTGGCCGGATGGATGCCGTGCCGTATTCCACTGGTGTGCGGCATCGTCTATCCGCGGTGGGCGGAACTACGAACGTACGTGGCATGGTGCCGGATAGCCGTTTCTGTCTCATAACATGCGAGTTCGGGGTCGCCCCGGAAGGCGACGTGTCGGAGTGTGTCCGGGGAAGAGGCTCTCAGGCAAAACACGGGCATGCCGTTGCGCCTGCGTAACCGGGCAGTGGTCAAAGACCGCGATGAATGCGCAAACGATGGGGTTCTTACGAATCAGTGAATGCTCGTGGCCTTGTCATAGGGGCTATGAGCACAGTACTGTCCGCTCCGGGGATGAAGCAAAGGGAAAGGTACTGATCGAACGGCCCGTTGCAGGCCTCGTTGTAAGGAGTGGTGTAAATAACGCCACCGGCGAAGCAACCTGCAAGCAGAATTTTGCAGCTCTATTTACTACCCTGAAAATCAACCCGAAAGCGGGGTTCATGGTGAGAAATTCTTATGAGAGGAAGGCCGCGGAAAATGGATGGTGTCGGAATGCATCGGCATCACGTTGTTATTGTACATTCGCGTCCGTACCAAGCTGTTGTTGTTGCGGATGCTGTCGTGACTTCAGGGCTGTGGAGAACCTTCTTCCCTTCTGTGCATGGTCGTGCCGTCCTTATCCCTTCTGCCGGTCTGAAGGGCATTTATTGCTCCCCTGGTGAACCTTCATGGTGAATCTTCTTCTTCTTGCCGTCTGTTTTTTGCTCGGAATTATTCTTGGTCGGATGGATCGTCTGCCCGCCGATGCTCCCCGTACGCTCAATGCCTTTATCATCAACATCGCCCTTCCAGCTCTGACGCTTCTGCACATCCACGATGTGCCGTTCAAAAGCTCGATGCTCTTTACACCCTTGATGCCATGGGTCATCTTCGGGATCGCCTCGTTCTTTTTCGTCTGGATCGGGCGCTGGTTGAACCTGCCGTCGAACACTGTTGGCTGTCTGATCCTGGTTGGAGGCCTTGGCAATACATCGTTTGTAGGGTTGCCGATGATCGAGGCACTGTATGGACGGGAAGCTGTCGGCATCGGTGTGCTGGCCGATCAGCCTGGCAGCTTCCTTGTGCTTTCCACGGTCGGGCTTGTTGTGGCCGCACGATATGCATCTGGTGCGATTACCCTGCGCGATATGTTTCGCCGAGTGCTTCGCTTCCCTCCGTTTCTGGCGATGCTTCTGGCGGCAGCCTCGATGGCTGTTCCATATCCCGATCCGCTCCGTCTGGTGCTTGGCAGGCTTGGTGATACTCTGGCCCCTCTGGCGCTGGTATCGGTTGGGATGCAGTTGAAGCTGTCGCATCTCAAAGGCTCATCCAGGCGATTGATGCCGGGACTTCTGTTCAAGATGTTCCTTGCCCCGATGTTTATCCTTCTGCTGTATTGGGCGCTTCCAGGCGATATGGATATAGTGGCGCGTGTGACGGTCTTCGAGGCGGCCATGCCCCCAATGATCAGTGCGGGCATTATCGCGATGGAGCATGACCTCGATCCCGCTCTTGCCACGCTGATGCTGGGCATCGGCATCCCGCTCTCGTTTCTCCTTCTCCCTCTATGGTGGTATCTGATGGAGCTGTTGTAAGGGGGATGGCAGGCACAACTGGCCCTGCGGTTGTCCTCCCTGTGCGATGCCGTGGTAATCCGGCCTCCCTGCATCGGCTTGGTGATATCGTAATCCGTCCGGCCCCATGCGGCAGATCGGTCCTCCGCCTTTTTCCGCTGTCGATGGTTGCCGTGCGGTACGTCTGCCAATCATTCCCGATTCGGGCTTGTGATGGAACCATCCGTTGCTTGTATCTTGCAGGTTATATAAAAAACGCTGCTAACCGAACGCGCGATTTTCCACGTTTTTCAAACTTTCTTTACTACACAACATTCTATGAAAGCACTCCTTGCGCTGGCACTTTGCCTGGTCCTGGTTTCGTGTCAGGAGAAGGCCGGAGGCCCCGCCACACTGAAGAACACTGATGATAGTGTCAGCTACAGCATCGGCCTGAGCATTGGCAAGAGCAGCATGCAGGACTCGCTCAACCTTAATCCCGATCTGCTTGCCGCAGGCATCCGGGATGCGATAAGCCAGAAGCCGCTGCTTTCCGACTCGCAGGCGCAGAACGTCATGACGGCGTTCAACCAGCAGATGATGGCCAAGCAGCAGGCCAAGATGCAGCATATGCAGGATAGCATTTCCAAGGCCGGTGAGAAGAACAAGAGCGCTGGTGATGAGTTCCTGGCACAGAACAAGACCAAGCCGGGAGTGGTGACGCTGCCGAGTGGTTTGCAGTATCAGGTAATCACCGAGGGAAGCGGTGCTACGCCATCGGCAACCGACGAGGTGACGGTACACTACCGTGGCACATTGATCGACGGCACCGTCTTCGATAGCTCCATCGAGCGGGGCGAGCCGGTTACCTTCAATGTCAACGGCGTGATTCCTGGCTGGACCGAGGCCCTGAAGCTTATGAAGGTCGGTTCCAAGTGGAAGCTCTTTATTCCGGCCGACCTTGCTTATGGCTCAAATCCCCCTGACCCGAAGATCGGCGCAAACTCGGTGCTGCTGTTCGATATAGAGCTGCTCGGCATCCAGAAGCCAGGGGCCACCAATCCCTCGGCTGGCAGAAAGTAATGATGGCTGAAGCGGCCAGCCCGGTGTGGATGCCAGGCTGGCCGTTGCCATGAGTTATGGTATCGCGCCGCCAAGGTATCCACGCAGGTCCATATGCCGTAGAACTGCGATGATGCGGATGCTTGCCATCGTTGGAGCGACACTATCACGACCGGTTATCTCGTCGTTGAGCATTGAAGATTTCGCTGCTCTCCCTCCCCCCAGGTGATCCGCGAGCCGGAAACGCGTACAGGAACAAACAGTATCCATATAATCACGGAGAATCGTTTTGATGAAAACGCTGATAATGTCGGCGCTGTGCTTCGGTGTTATGACCGTGGCTGCAAGCGCGCAGCAGACCAAGATTGCCACTCGTGTCGATAGTGCCAGCTACAGCATCGGCTGGGATATCGGCAACAGCCTGAAGGCTCAGTCGATAAGTATCACTCCATCGTTGCTGGCACAGGGAATCCTGGATGCGCTTGAAGGCAAAACCGGTGCGCTGACCAACGATCAGGTTCAGGAGATCATCATGTCGCTCCGTGAGGAGATGGCTGCCAAGGCACAGGGGCATATGCAGCAGATGGGTGAGGAGAACAAGAGGGCCGGGGATGCCTTCCTTGCCCAGAACAAACAGAAGAAGGGTGTGGTGACTCTGCCGAGCGGCCTACAGTATGAGGTCGTCAAGGAAGGAAACGGGCCGCTGCCAAAGGCAACCGATAAGGTTACTGTGCACTACACCGGCAGGCTTATTGATGGCACTGTCTTCGATAGCTCCATCGAGCGCGGCGAGCCGACCAGCTTCCAGGTGAACGGCGTGATTCGTGGCTGGACCGAGGCACTTCAGCTTATGAAGACCGGTTCGCAGTGGAAGCTCTTTATCCCGGCCGATCTGGCCTATGGTGCCCAGGGTGCCGGTGGGGCGATCGGACCTAATGCAGTGTTGGTCTTTGATGTCGAGCTTCTCAAGGTGAACTAACACGGTACGCTGCCAGTCCGTGCGTCCCGAGAATGATTGGCAACGCGGAGGATGAGCATGCTGCTCGTTCTCCGCGTTGTCGTTCTGGTATGGCCTTTCCTCCCCGTTCGATATTCTCCTCCCGTGCCCGGGCGGGCCGTGTATGCCTCTCCCCTTTATACCAGGCGGACCTGTATGGCAACAATGAAGGTCGGTCATCTGGCCGAAAGCTTTTGCGCTACCACCTATGTTGTGCTCGCTCCCGATGGGCCGGTCCGGTTTCGGATCGCAGCCCCCGCACCTGATCTCGACCTGCTGCTTGACAGGCGTGGAGCGGCATGCTGGGCCTTTGTCACCGCATGGAACCCCGGCTCCATCCAGCAGGCCCATGATGAGAACGTGCGGCGCAACCGGGATCTGCTCCATACGCTCACCGAAGCCGGATATCAGATCCTGAATGGGTATGGGGCCGGTGACGATGGCTGTTGGGAGCCGGAGGAAAGTTTCTTCATCCTCGATATTCCCGTAGATGCTGCGCTTGGTCTGGGGCAACGGTACAGGCAGGCTGCGGTCGTTGTCGGAGAGCGGGGCGGTCCGCCGGAGCTTCTCTGGTGCTAGCCGTGCCGATCGAAACGCTCTGCAAGCGGTCCGATTGAGGGACCATCAACAGATGCCTGTCCACAAGCCGGTAGGGTTCGGCCGGGGGATAGGTGCCTGCCGGCAACGTCTGTGGGGTTTGCATATGTCCCAGTGCCGGAGCAAACGCCGTCCGGGAAGACTGCTCGCACGATCAATGGTGCCGAACCTGCGTTTCAGCACACTCGAAAAAACGCTATAATTGCACACGCCCATGGGAGCATCCATCGGGCGTGTGCTGCTTACAGCCTTTGCCTGGCAGCGTATTCCCCCCTGCGATAGGATCGCGATCGCTCTTCCCACGGTTACTGTGGGCGACGCTCGTCGTATCTGACAGATCTGTTCTGTGATGGTCCATATGCAGCTTCTGTCCGCTGGCGCCCGGAGTGTGCCCTGTGCTGGTATCCATCAAGCCTGAACTTCTGAACCGTTCCTCATCCGTACCGTTCCGCCGAGCATGATCCCCAGAACGACTCCGTATCGTAGCTCTGGATATCACTCGGGGAGAACCCCATGTCTCCAGCAATTTGATGCGTGATGCTTCTCGCCGGCTGATCGTAGAGTAAGGATGTAAAACGATGTTGTGCACGGTGGCTTCAATCTTTCTATGAAACGTACGACAGTTTTTTCTGTTGCTGTTCTGGTGCTGCTTCATGCCGGCATGGATCTTTATGCCCAGCGGCGGGTGGAGGAACGGACGCTTCTGTGGGAGATCTCCGGCAATGGCCTCTCTGCCCCTTCCTACCTCTACGGTACAATGCATGTCTACGACAAGGGGGTGTTCAAGTTCAGCGACTCGGTGTTGTTGAAGTTGCAGCAATGTTCGGCGTTTGCCGCCGAGGTAGTGCTCGACCAGTCGATGCGTGATGTGATCCTCTACTATCGGAGCCGGAATTCCATGGGGACTAGCGATACGGTTGCGGTAGTGGATGCATCCGATCCCACCTTTGTCGGCCCGCGTGTTCCAGCCTCCGGCCAGGCCACCCGCCACAGCCCATCGGGTATGGATCGCGGTGGTTCCAGATCGGACGGTATGGCTGATGGGAGCGTGCAGGGGGAGTCAGGCAGAGATGCACGAGCGGAACGTTCGTCTCCACGCAGAATCTCCGTGGATCTGTTCGAGGATCAGGGAAAGCGAAAGCCCGGTGATAATCCTGTGATGCTCGATGCATATCTCTCGCGTCTGGCGAAGAAGGAAGGAAAGCGGATGATCGGGCTTGAAATGCCCGGAGAGCAGCTCGATGCATTTAACCCTCGGAGCGATCGGGCCGAGTTCTGGCGATTCTATTTCAGCCGCCCGGGTCTGTTTCGGAAGATCTCCGAGGGGGATCTGCAACAGACGCTTCTCCGTTATTACAAGCGCGGAGAGGTTGGAAAGCTCCAGGCGTTGATGCAGGAGTATCTGCCGCCAACTCTGTATAAAAGGTTTATCACGGTGAGAAACCACCGTATGGCAGAGCGGGCGGAGCCTCATATGCGCGAACAGCCAACGTTTATCGCCGTTGGTGCGGCTCATCTCGGTGGGAAGGAAGGCCTTCTTCAGCTCTTCCGGGAGAAGGGTTTTACCGTTCGTCCGGTGCGTGCGGTGTATACAGGGTTGGCAAAACAATACAGGGAGCCGGAGCACGAGCTGGAATGGACCCGGTTTGCCTCCTGCGACGGTGCGTACTCTGTGGAATTGCCGTCGGAGCCGATCTCTGCCAGAGATCTGGCAGGAGTTGTTGGAGGTATGGGAGAGAACGATATCTCCTCCTTTCTCTGGCTCGACGTTCTTACCGGTATCAACTACGCCGTCGGCCATTATGATGAACATCATGATACCGAACTGGCATTGCTGCGCCGGGGAATGGGGCGCTACCCGGCGAGTGCGCTTGACCATGATGATGCCGATCGTATCAAGGGAACCCCGATAAGCGTAAGCGCCGATGGTGTTGAAGGGGTCGAGATCGCAGAGGAGACGCCCGAGGGGAGCATCAAGCGGACGAGGAGGTATCAACGCGGGCAGCGGCTCTATGTGCTCAAGATCGAGACGACGCCCGCGCTTGCATATTCCGAGGATGTGACACGATTTTTCTCCTCGTTTCATCTGCATGATGTCCGCCCATCGGAATTGCAGGAATATAGATCGCCGAAAGGGGAGTTCAGCGTAGCGCTTCCGGGGAAACCGGTCACATGGACCGATACAAGCTTGCAGGGATTTGATTCCTATACGGTATATCTCTCCTCTCGCGACCGCAATTCCGGCGCGTTGTATCAGGCCTCATATTGCCAGTTCTCGCAGGTCTGGCAGGCGAGTAGTCCTTCAAGCTTCTTCGACGAGAACGTGAAGCTGTTCAGCGATTTTCCCCATGATTCCCTCGTCAAGGTGGAATCGATAGAATGGAAAGGGCTTCCCGGGAGGGATGTGGAGGTGATGAGCACCACGAGCGGATATAGTCATCGGGCCAGATATCTATTGCAGGGAGACCGGCTGTACTGCCTTACCGTTTCCGATCTACGAAGCCGGATTTATTCGGAGCAGAACACTGCGTTCCTTGAATCCTTCAAGCTTCACGGGGAATTATCGCACGGAGATATATTTTCTGATAAAAAAGAGCGTATCCTCGCCGATCTGATATCGGATGATTCACTGCGGGTGGTTCGCGCTTCCAATCGTGTTGAATATATCAGCCTTACGCAACGCGATCTGCCACGGTTGCACAATATCCTGCGGCAATTGGCAGGGGGGGATGAGGGGCGCCGTGCCGCAGCGTGGCATATCCTCGGCAGTCTTGCGAAGCTGGGGGATGGTTCAACCACCGAGGTTGTTCGCGATCTTTATCCATCGCTTGCCCCGATACCGTATGTGCGCCGTGCTGCTCTTTCTCTGCTGGTGAGCATCGGTACCAGCGAATCGCTTGCTCTCTTTACCAAGCTGATTGTCCAGGATACAACCCATGGATGGGATGAGATGAATCATCCATTTATGGAGTTTCAGGGGAATGATATCCTGAGCCGACGAATCTATCCTGGGATTCTCGATGGGCTTGACAATAAGAACCATCGTAGTGCATTGTATCGGCTCACGGTTTCTCTGTTGGAAGATGGCACACTCTCCCCTGCTGTTCTGCTTCCCTATGCCGATGTGATACGCCGCCGGATGCATATGCTGATGCAAGTTCAGGCGGGGGCCTCGGCCTATGAGAACTACGAATACAAACATCTTCTTCCCGTTGTGGTGCAGTGTGCAGGATATCTCCCCGGTTCGGACGATCTTCGGCGGGCACTGGCAGATCTCCTTGCTGGTGGCGATCGCGATATTGCTCTGGCGGCCCTGACTGCAACGTTGCGCCAGGGAGATAGCGTCTCATCCACAGTGATGCAGCGCCTGGTCTCCGATCGTGCGGCCGCCGTTGCTCTGTACCGATCCCTGGAGACAATGGGGAAACAGGATGCCTTCCCCCGTTCGCTGCGCTCGCAGCGGATGTTTGCAGAGGCGTTCCTCGCCACATGGCTTGCCCGGGATCGTCAGCTCCCGGATTCCATCCGCTATCTGGGCGAACGCGATACCACCGTATGGGGTATGCCGGGACGGGTTTTTCTATTTGCCTTTAGAATGCGACCAGAGAGTGCATGGCAGGTGGGGATCAGTGGGCTGCAACCGCTCGACCGGCAACGTCTGAACGCCCACCCGGAAATCGTGGGGAGCGAATATACCTACCTCGATAGCGCCGATATCGATGGGCATTTCAGTGCGCTTTTGCGGGATGGTCTTATGTTTGCCGCCCTTCTGTAGTGCCGCGATTGATATGGCGCAGGTATGGGCCGTAGTGTCCCAGCTATTACGCGATGAGCGATGTTCCGGGATGATGGCAACTGCCTGGCAACAGGTGGGCGATCTGCGTTGCGCGTTGCCTGGATGCCGGACGCTCACCGAAGAGCGATGCCTGGGGATAGCCTATGGCCCCGAGATGCGTTTGTACTCCACGCATATACCGTGGTAATTTTATTTGCCGCTCATACGATTTTCTATTCCCTTCACGTCGTTTTTGTTTTAAATTATCAGCAACTTCGATTTCGCCTCTGGAGTCAAGGATCACGACGAATCACCTTCAATAGCGTATTCCCTGTAGTCCTGGCTCCCGATTGGAGTTTGTCGCGACGTGTCGGCGAATCGTTTCAGATGCCTCGATCACTACGTATCATCGCCTCCAGCAGGTTCTTGGTATTATGAATCCGTCCCGGGTCCGGGCCTGCTGTCTGGTGCGATATCGCCATCACATACATATAGTTCTGTTCTGTGCATGACATCGGTCTGACCACAAAGAGGTCCGTATAGGCGTTCCCATCGGCATGTTGCTGAACGATGAGGGAACCGTATCGGGCGATGGCTGGTGTCATAGGATCTACCACGATCTTTTAAAACCATCACGAAACGAGAAGATCACCATGAATAACTCAGTTGATGTATTCCGCCGCGTGCCCGTCCCAGACCGCCGTATCTGTCAGGGTGTGCCAGGGTATGCGATTCTCCACTATCTGCATGAGAGAGGAGGGGTACGATGAGAAAGGGACGTTGGCCGGAATATGTACCACCGCAGAATCCTGGCAGGTCAAGCAGATATCTACGATGGACCAAGGAAGAGGATGCCATCCTCCGGGCACATTATTCAAAACGTGGCTCCCGCTATACCGCCGAGATTCTTGGCCGATCGGTGACCAGTGTGCAGCATCGTGCGCTCAAGCTGGAAATTCCTGGAAACGGTGTACGTGTATGGACGGAGATGGAAATCCGTTATCTCCGCAGCCGCTATCCGAATACATCTGTTGCCAGGATCTGCCGCACGTTGCATAGAAGCGAACAGAGCGTTCGAGGGCAGATCAATCGTCTGGGCCTGGGTGCTACAGCACCTGCACCATGGACAGACGGGGAGATCGCATACCTGCGCTCGCATTATGGGCGGGTGAAGGTGGCGGAGCTGGCCGATGAGCTGGGACGCTCCCCGGATGCTGTGGAGATCAAGGCCGGCAAGCTTGGCCTGAGTCGGAAGAATGTGAAGCTTACCGATGGCGACAGAGAATACGTTCTCCAGAACCTTGGCAAGATCCCCTATACAAAGATGGCCGCGAAGCTGGGCGTGGATGTGAAGAAGCTGATGCGGCTTGCTGCAAAGCACGGTTACCATGCGCGTGGCACCTGCCGCCCGTGGACGGTGGAGGAGGATGAATTTCTCCGGCAGAAATATGGTGCCATGGCGCGCAAGGCGATCGCCGAACAGCTTGGCCGTACCGTTGGCGCCGTTGGCGTGCGCGCCGGAATGCTCGGCCTGACAAAAACACGTAGCGCCGAAGTCGCCACGCTACGGCCGATGCCGTTGCGATCCCATGCCAGCAATGGTATGCAGACGATGCAGCCCGCACAGGTCTATGGGCTGCGTAGCGCCGATGGTGCCTAAACATGCCTGTAGCAGATACCGTCTGCTGATCGCTTGATAGGGTCTCTAGGGGCTTGTGGAGCGAATGAAATATCGGGAAACGTATGCGGCAGTATGTAGCTGCATACGCTACCGGTCGTAAAGAGCAGTGCGTGCCATACTTCTCGTGTATGGGATGCAGAAGAGCAAACCGATGCTCCGCTTCCTATGCGGATCATGGCAGCATCGCGGCGTGCGATGACTGGTGGCGCGATCGCCAGCGATCGTGACCTGTGGTGGATTTCCGATGGAGCACCCTTTCCCCCGGAATGGCGAAGGCTGGTGTTATACAGCACATGACGCCAGCGAAATCTCCATCAGCACTTCAATGCAAAAATGGGCAGGCGGGAGGGACATTGAGTCCTTCCCGCCTGTATCTGCTATCGGTACTTGACCGCACACCCATAGGGCTGGCTGGTCGATACGGTGACCGGTTTGCCGCTCATCGCCTCGTCGAGTGCCGCCGATACGTAGTTCTGCGCTTTCTCTATATCGGCAATATCAGTGGAACGGATATCGTCGATGGCGCCGTTATAGATCAGCGTTCCCTCGGGATTGATGATGAACATATGCGGCGTGGTGCGCGCGCTATATGCCGTTCCTACCGTGCCCTCGGAATCGATAAGAATGGCCGCTGGAGCCGCATCCTTATCCTTGGTCAATTGGTTGGCCTCATCAGGAGGATAGTTCCCCTGCTGGCCGGGAGCCGAAGAGACGATCGAGAGCCAGACCACCCCTTTCTCCCCATAGCTCTTCTGCAGGTTCTGCATGTTCTTGCTGTCGTAGTGTTTCTTGACAAACGGACAGTCGTGGTTAAGCCACTCAAGCACCACGAACTTTCCACGAAGTTCAGAGAGTGTATGCTGTTTGCCATAGGTGTCCACCAGTGTGAAGTCAGGGGCGGGTTTGTTGATCTCCGATCCGATTGCATTTGCCTGCTGATGCGAGGCGATGCTCCACCCTAGCGCTACAACCAGGGCAAGCCAGACGATATAACGGAATGAACGTTTCATGGATTCCTCGGATTTGGGGTTATTGAATCATAGTGATAATGGAAGACCTGCCGTGATCTTCCACAAACGATTGCTGGAGAAGACGGGGGTGGACCAGAGGGGGCCTCCACCACCGTGCTCGGAGCATTAGTGCTGGGCAGTGCTCTCCACCGGGATATCGATCTCCATAGCCTGTATGCTTCCATCGGCGTTCCATCCCCCGGCCGTATGGATAACGCCGCGCAGACGTTCCGCTGGTGCCGAGGCATAGGAGGAGCGCACAAGCCGGATAGTGAGTGTCCCATCGGCCGATCGTACCATCTGGGGGGCGGAGTGATCGATCACGCTCTCCTCCCCTGCAAAGAAGGTGGCTTCCAGAGGGAGCCGGGCCGATGGGTCGTCAGGGGTCAACCGTAGTAAATAGTCCCCCTCCAATCGCGCTGCCTCCGCTCTCCACCCGCTGAGAGGGGTGGGAACGCGTGCAGTGATGGCCGAAAACCAGGGATGAGGTCGCGGTGTGGTTGTGCCGACCGGCAGCTCAAGCGCAAGCTTGGCCTCGCCTGGAATGCAGATGTCATTGCAGACAAGCCATGCCGCCGATGCCGTAAGCGTTACGATCGTGCCGGATTTCAGATCGGCCGGTGGAGATATCTCCACCGGGAGGAATATCTCTCCCCCATAGCCATAGCTCACCTCCGGCGCTTCGCCGAGCAGCTCAGGATAGGGCCATTCGATGGCGCCTGCGGTAAAACCTTCAGGAATATCCCATTCGATCGACGTAGGCATGCCAGCATCGCCGGGATTGCGCCAGTAGGTGTGCCAACCATGTTCCATCCTCAACCGAAGCGCCACCCGGAACGGCTGGCCGGGGTGGATCGAGTCCAGTTCCGGGACAAGCTCGGCCTCGACATGGGGGGTGGAGAGCGGCTGCGCCGCAAGCTTATGCAGGCTCGGGAAGAGCACAAGGCCGACAAGCAGGCCCATGGCCGCTGCCATACGGCGAGGGACCACCGGAGCAATAGTTTCGTTGAGGATCTTCTGTAGTGCCATCAAGGTTCCGCCTGGTTCCATAGAGCATAAAGAGCAGCGGGAAAACTACGGCATTTCCCATGGACATCGTTGTTGGCCTATTGTCCACTATTCACTCCCCTTGTGACGCATCAGAGGACGATCAGAGTGTGATAACACGTATATTATCTGTCGCAACGGGGATCTTTGCCGGTCAAATCGGCATTTTTGTTCCCAGAGTTCTGCCGGTTCCAGGCGGAGCGATTCCCGTGGGGGCACAATAGCATAGCAGGTGCATGCCCTTCAGTCCGATTCACAACACTCACTCGTCAGGAGGATGTCTATGAAGAATCTGATCGTCAATGGAGCGGCTGTCGCCATGCTCGCTCTGACACTCGTAGCTTGCGGCAAGGTCGGCGATGCCCCCGAGGCCAAGACCGATTCGGCCGTTACGGTACAGCAGGCTACGGGAGGATCGACGCTCGCGATTGATACATCGCGCAGCAAGATCGGTTGGGAAGCTGCCAAGATCACCGGCTCGCATGATGGGGGGTTCCATAAGTTCAGCGGCAACCTCACGATTGACAACAATACCGTTGTCAATGTGAAGGTCGATATCGATGCCACCAGCATCTGGTCTGATAACGATAATCTGACCAACCATCTGAAGAGCAACGATTTTTTTGCTGTTGAGCAGCATCCCGCTGCTACCTTCGAGGCCAGCACGTTCACTCCGGTTGATACGATACCAGGAGTAACGCATATGGTTACCGGCAACCTGACGATGCACGGCCAGACCAATAGCGTCACCTTCCCCGCTACTCTCCAGATCGGCCCGGACATGGTGAGCGCAAAGGCCAATTTCATCATCAACCGTAAGAACTGGGGTATCGTATATGCCGGCAAGCCGGATGACCTGATCTCCGATGATGTGCGGATTATCATCGATGTGGTTGCGGCCAGGACGACTGTATAAACAGGCAGGTTTGCAGGAAATCTGTTCTGGAAAGGCGAGGCGACTCGCCTTTTTTTTTGATGGGTATGCATGGTCAGGATATGATGCCCGTGAGCGTGGCCGCAACGACCTTTCTTTTTTATATACCTCTGCCGTATCCGTTGTTGTGGCGTCGTTCTGGTACCTGTGGGTATGCCTTGCTTCGGCCGAGGTGCATGCGTATAGTGCTGCAAGCACTTCAGGCAATGGTGTGCCTGAGGAAACCAACCGCGCCGTTCAAGTAGCGAATACCTGCAATGCATACATCCAGACACGTGCTGCCGAGGCATATAATGATCTCTTCAGTCAGAACTACCATCAGCCATCACCTTTTCCTGTATGTCCTGTTGCTTCTGGTGCAGACTATAGTTGTTTGTACGGGTGTTGTCTATAGCCAACCGATGTCGGGATCCGATGAGTGCAATGAAGGCTGGGCGATAGCGCCACGTGTGGATCCGCGGGATCGGAATATCCACTGCATGCGGTATTGGGGTCTAATGCGGGGTTGGCTGACAGGGTGTGAGAATGCGATACAGGGCGAGGAGTATGCATCGCAGTTCATGGCACTGGGAGATCTGAACGGGGACAAAATTGCCGATTGGGGTGTTCAGCGTAACCGGTGTGATATACCTCTGAAAGGACGACCTCCAGTGGAGTGGCTGATCTACTATGGAGTGCGTGGAGGGTTGCCATTAGCCGAGAGTGGAGAACGTGTCGGCATCTCCGAGATTCATTCAAGGTCGAGGTTGCTGTGTAGTGGGGACTGGGATGGAGACGGAGTGCGAGATATCGCGATGTCAGTGGAAATCATGAACGACACGAGCTATGGGAATGTGGAGGGGTATAGCCTCACAAGTCTGATCATTTTCTGGGGCCAGTCATCGGGACATTTCACGTTATCGGATACGACGCGTTTATCGTGCGGGGGTGCAGAGAAGTGTCTGAGCGTGCTGCGTGGAGTGACGTGTGACTTTGACGGAGATGGTGTAGATGACCTGTTTGTATGGGGTGGCGGATCGTTGAGTCAAGGGGCTCCGGTTCAGACGGCACCACTGCATGTGTTTGGTGGTCGCCGTGACCGCTGGCGTGCAGTTGATGTGCCACGTGTCGGTGATATTCAGTGGTGGAACATCCCGCCGATGAACCGTTTTGGAGTAGCTGACCAGGATTGTGATGGTCATGCTGATGTCATCCTCTATAACGATATGCGAGTAGGGACCGGTCATGTGTCAGTGCTGTATGGTCGGGCAGGTCAGCTTCCCGATACCAGCGAAGTTGAGACGATCGATCTGGTCAACTCCAATGGTCACTTCTCGATGTTCACAGATCTGACCGGTGACAGAGTCGCCGAGCTTGTGGTGAACTGTGGCTCGCAGGAGACGATCAAGGTGTATGCAGGAAGTTCGGGTCGTCGTCTGCGGGATCAGTATGGCGATGGCATGCAGCCATGGGCAGATGTGTCGCTTCCTTTGAAGATTCACGATGGTTGGACCACCAGTGGCTTTGTTCCCTTTCTGGAGCTTGGTGATGGAGACCTGGATGGATATGATGATCTGTGGCTGTCATCACCACCGTTCATTCTAGGGTACAGCGGTTGGGGTCGGTATCTGGACTGGCAGATCGACATGGCATTTCGTTGGGGTGCGGTTCTGAGTGCGAGTTCACTGGGAGATATCGATGGGAGCGGTGTTGCGAGCTTTGGGGTGAGCTTCGGTGGTGTTCCGGGTGGTATGGCGTTGTACAAGGGTACGGACTCTGCGAAGCATCTGGGGATCTATCGAGCCTTACCTCATGGGGTCACGGAGGTGTGTTTGCATTCTGCTGGTGTGAGCGCTCCAGGTGCAGTTCCGGTGATGCCGGGTTCCCTGCCCCATCTCTCGGATATTCATCCAGGAAAGAATGAAGTGAAAGAGTGAAGTGAGAATTGGTAGGCAGAAATAATTGCAGAAATGAATTGCAAACAAATGAGTTATATAGATATGGGTTGTTATGGGATTCTGAAGTACGGAGTGAATCAATGAGTGGATATCGTCGTGTAGTAGTTGTGCTGAGTTTTGTTCTGGTGCAGACTATAGTTATCTGCACGGGTGTTGTCTATAGCCAACCGATGTCGGGATCCGATGAGTGCAATGAAGGCTGGGCGATAGCGCCGCGTGTGGATCCACGGGATCGGAATATCCACTGCATGCGGTATTGGGGTCTGATGCGGGGTTGGCTGACAGGGTGTGAGAATGCAAGGCAGGGCGAGGAGTATGCGATACGGTTCATGGCACTGGGAGATCTGAACGGGGACAAAATTGCCGACTGGGGTGTTCAGCGTAACCGGTGTGATACACAGGTGCATGGTCGTATGCCAGTGGAGTGGCTGATCTATCATGGAGTGCGTGGAGGGTTGCCGACAGCCGAGAGCGGTTGCCGTATTGGTCCAAGCGAGCTTGGTGCAAAGACAAGGATCTTGTGCAGTGGCGACTGGGATGGCGATGGACATCGGGATCTTGCGGTTCGCATTGAAATGTTTGGTGATACTACCGGAGGGAATTCAGAGGAAGAGCGATACGATATTGCACGTCTGGTAATATTCTGGGGAAGTCATGGTGGTGAATATTCGGTATCGGATACAAGTGAAATACCCTGTGAGGCAGCAATCTGGCTTGGACTTCTTTCCTGCGCGGGTATCGATATCGACGGTGATGGAGTTGATGATCTGCTGATATGGGGTCCATCAGGGTTGCGGGATAGAAGTGTTGTGTGGTTGCCAGCGTTTCGGATACTTCGTGGAGGGTCTGGTCAGCGTTGGGGACGCAATGGAGTGTCGAGCAAGGCCGATTGGACATGGTGGGCGTCAACACTTCAGTACAACCGATTGCGATCGGGTATCGATCAGGATTGTGATGGCAATAAAGATGTCATTCTCTATCACGATGAGAGAGTAGGGACTGGTCATGTGTCGGTGCTCTATGGTCGGGCAGGTCAGCTTCCCGATACCAGCGAAGTTGAGACGATCGATCTGGTCAACTCCAATGGTCACTTCTCGATGTTCACAGATCTGACCGGTGACAGAGTCGCCGAGCTTGTGGTGAACTGTGGCTCGCAGGAGACGATCAAGGTGTATGCAGGAAGTTCGGGTCGTCGTCTGCGGGATCAGTATGGCGATGGCATGCAGCCATGGGCAGATGTGTCGCTTCCTTTGAAGATTCACGATGGTTGGACCACCAGTGGCTTTGTTCCCTTTCTGGAGCTTGGTGATGGAGACCTGGATGGATATGATGATCTGTGGCTGTCATCACCACCGTTCATTCTAGGGTACAGCGGTTGGGGTCGGTATCTGGACTGGCAGATCGACATGGCATTTCGTTGGGGTGCGGTTCTGAGTGCGAGTTCACTGGGAGATATCGATGGGAGCGGTGTTGCGAGCTTTGGGGTGAGCTTCGGTGGTGTTCCGGGTGGTATGGCGTTGTACAAGGGTACGGACTCTGCGAAGCATCTGGGGATCTATCGAGCCTTACCTCATGGGGTCACGGAGGTGTGTTTGCATTCTGCTTCCATAGAGAGTGCCAATGAGACAACGCCCACGCTGGCAGGCCCACGTCTATCAGTGAAACCAAATCCGGTTGCCGGTGATGTGGTTGTGGAGTGGGATGGTATGGCAAAAGAGATTCCCTGCACACTTACCGTTGCCGACGAGGCCGGGCGTGAAGTGTATCGCCGGGAGGTACCGGCATTCCCTTCGCGATGTGTCCTTCCTGGAGACATGCGTCCAGGTGTGTATATCGTCATGCTTCAATCGGGCGACCGCAAGGCCTCCACCAAGGTTCTTATCCGATAGGATGTTCTCTCGATCGAGAGAACTCAAGGCTTGTGATGGTTGGTTGTGTTCGGAGAAGACGTGTGTGTGGATTCTCCGGGCATCATAGGCTTGTGGCGTTGCATTGCCTGGCTGATTTCCGCCAGCGTTCCATTTGTGGTGTGCAGAAGAAGTGCACGGACGTTGGCGGATGCGCTATCGTGGATATTCAGCCCCATCGCGGGTTTATTATAGATTCGGTTTGTAGATCCATCTTCCTGTTTATTCTCATTATAATGTAAGGAACTCGGTTATGATACGTCACCGGGCGCGGAGCCATATGCTCTGCATGATTACTGCTGTGGTTCTTCTGCTATCCGTTTGTGGGGGCGTGGTGCACGCGCAACCATGGGCAGCCGATCGGTATCGTTATTACCAGCCACGCGATACTGTCTTCCGGCTTGTCGGTACGAATATCGGCCATCTTTCTATTGCGCGCGATGAATTGCTGCTCGATTATGTTCGGCAGTATAATCGTGTCGACCCTGATACGCTTCGGCGTCTTTTTCACAATCCTCTCGATACATTCGAAAAGAAAAAACGGGAGTTCTATAGCGATGCGCTTGCCGCTGGTTATGGAGTTATCGTTCCGGTGGAAGGTGTTGGGCCGGAGCTGAAGTTCACCCGCGTTATCGAGAATTATGCACGGGTTGATCCTAACTATTTCCATAATCTCCATTTCTCATATGTGAATCTTGCTGGTGGAGTTAGGGCAGGACGATATGGGCTTGATTCGGGTGTTGTTGTGGGCGCACTGGGGACACCCAGCGATACAATGATTGTTAGCGGGCCTACTTATAATGCGACATATGCATTTCATCGAGGTGATCCCGATCTCTATATGCAGGCAAGGCCCAACCTTCCTGATCGCTCAACATATATGCGGGTAAGCTTTGCAGTGCGTGCAGACGAGCTTGACGATCCTACTAATCCTGTCCCAGATGCAGCGCTTTTAGCCTACGCGGTTCTCTACCGTCGTGTCCGAAGGAATCAGGAGGCCTGCAAATGCATGGTGTACGAGCCATTCGATACGATCAAAATCACCAAGGAGTTCTATCTTACCTCCGCATTTGCTGTTGATAGCTTAACCGGCTATCGTGATCTCGGCAAGACCATCAACTTTGCCTATGCGAAGGTAGCTCGCAATCGAGATTCCACGGTGATAACACGTAACAGCCTGGGCCAGGAGATCTCAACATCTACCCACTATTTTTATAATCCTGATACGGTGGTTGGGTGGGTTTATAAAACGAACGACGTCTATCATGCAACCGTGCCGGATCTGACGCAGATCCCGCCGGGGACCCATGAGATCCTGGTGCGGCGCGACTCGATCGAGCTTCAGCATGTTCCATTGCATAAGCTGAATCCGGAGCCTTGGCTTATTGGCGACGGCATGTCGTGGTTCGGCTATGCCAACTGTTCCGATTCGATCTGTGATATACGGGTGGCCAACGGGGATTTTGGCCCAGGGGTGATCCGGGATTACATGGATGCATCCGATTTCAGCGTTCGTTTTTATTCCACCCGTCGAGTTCCCATCACCTTTCTCCGGCTCAGAATCAATCAGGATATGTACGATCAGCTCCGCGATGGGCGGCTCGATACGATGATGCAGGTTGGCATGCACAGGCTTTATCAGAACGATACGCTCAGGCGGTTGCTGGGACGCCTTCCCTATAGCGATGAAACCACCTTCCATAAGTTCCGCAGCGATGGCGCCGTTGCGCGGAAGCTTCAGGATTTCATGCGTCAGGAAGGAGATACGGTCCGGCAACTCTGGTGCAATCCGGTCTCGAATTTTGCTGCCTTCCGGGTACAGAGCGAAGATCTGGATACCAGCCGTATCAAGACGCTGCAATTGATTGTGCGCCAGGATTACGTGCAGATCGGTGGCCCAGGGGAAAAGGACCCGATTCCTATCAGATATGTCAACCCGGACAGCATGAGCTGGTTCGGCACCAACCAGATCTATCGGCCAGTGGTGGGGGTGAGCACAACCGGCGACTCCATCCGCTACGAAATGATCTGCCCCCATGCCGATACCGCCTATGCCTTTTATAATACTCTGCGGCAGAATGGGTTCGGGAATTTCATGGATTCGAAGACGATCCTGGCGCGTGGGCAGGGGCCAACCGTTACCACACTGGCGCGGCTGGTTGATGTCGCCAAGTTCCGGTATAGGCAGTACGGCCCAACCACCCCGGTATGGAATACCATCCAGGATATGGGCTGGCGTATCACCACAAACACACCATCGACCGATGGCCTCGGGCGTGCTTATCTGCCCTGGAGCAGCCGCCCTCCCACTGCCGAGGAGATCACCGCGCAAAGCTGGCTTTCGCTTAATTGCGGTGTCGATGGTCTGGTCTATACCGATATGCAGATAGATGCGCCGAACTTCGGGTTCGTCCATCCGCTGGCCGGAAAGCTTACACGGGAATATGACTCCCTCCTTCCGGCCAATACATCGCACCTGTATACCTATGCTGACTCCCTCCGCTGGAAACAGCCGTTGATGTGGACCGGGTTTGTCAGCCGTTTCGAGGCGGTAAAGCGGATGAACCAGGAGATACGGCATCTCGATTCGCTTATCCACCTGAGCGAACTGGTGTTCCGCCAGGAGCAGATGTCGGTGCATGATACCCGGCAGAGCTTTGCCACCATGCCCCTGCTCGATACGGCCATGGCCGAACAGGCCAAGCGTTTTACCCGTGGCGGCGGCGGCGCCTTTATCGGCTCCGACACTCTCGATGCTCGTGGGCAAACCTATCTCGAAATCACCCATTTCCTGCCAGGGCCTAGGGATACAAGCCGCAGCGGCCATTACCTTCTCATTACCAACCGGCGCTGCTGGCCGGTGGATACAATAACCTACGGGGCCGTAGCCCAGAGCCATGGTGCCAGGGCAAACGGGCTGGGGGCGATCGATGTACGCCGTCCGGTGATCGTTCTCAAGAATACGACAACGATGATGTCCGATTCCTTTATCATCGAGAAGGTGGGACATGAGAGCGAGTGGCCAAGCCGGACTGTGGCCGCGGGCGCCCGTATTCCGCTCGACTGGCTCCGCCCCGGATGGGGAGCGTATTACAGAATAACCCCGGTGCCGAGCGGCGTATCCGAACATGGTACCGCGTATAATAATGCTGTGCGTGGCGAGAACCCTTCCACCAATACGACGGCAAAGGATCGTATCGTGGTCTACGAACGCGATTCCAGTGTCTATCTGCGTGCAATGGATAGCAATGGCCGCTGGGGAGGGGAACTGCTCGTTTCGGATGCTACGGATACCAATCGTGTAAGCTCGCTTGGCCGCAGGCGTGCTCATAACATCTTCCCTGCGTTTGCTACGATCCGCAATGGTACATCCTGTGCGGTAGTCTGGGAGCGGCGTGATACAGCCAACCGTGCGAGTGTGGAGGTGCGTTGGATCGCCGCGCTTCCAAAACGAACATCCACAGTGCTCGGGAGCAGTGTCCGGCGGCAGTTGAGCGACCTGAAACTGTTACGCGATAGCTCGATGCAGTTGGCACCGTCGATCGTCGGGCTTGATAGTGGCTACCTGTTCGCATGGGCGGGGCATGATTTTACCATAGAGACCAAGGCCATGCGTGATAATCCCAGCCTGTCAGGGAAGACGACCGCTCGCTATGATACATCGCGGACCATGCGGCTCAGGATGAAGGCGATGCCGCCCCAGACCATCGACCCCGATTCGATTGCCGCATATCCGACCCTCGCCTATGTCAGCAATTATGATGCGGTGAGGCTTAACGGCGGGCAGATCTCTGGCACGGCCGCAGATTCTTCCTGGAGCACCCTCCCCTCTGGCGGGGCCGATACCTTTGGCATCTATCATGTAGCGCATCTGGCCTATCAGCAGGGGGATCGGCCGAACAACGGCTGGCAGATCTATTATAATCGTGTCGGGGTGCGTTTCCTTCCGCTTCCCGGAACGCTGCCCGAGCTTTGGGTTTCCGAAACCGAGGATGTCTCGGTGAATCTGCCTGGGTGCGAGTTCATACATCCCTCCATTGCTGCCGATTCGGCGCGTGTTGGAGTTGCCTTTACCACCAACTGGAAAGGGAGCCTTACAACGCTTCGGTTCCGAAATCCTGACGCCGGCCCCAGACGCCGGTGGCAGACAACAGCATATCGCTGGGGAGGACGTGACACCACGGTGACAACGCCAGGGGGATACCGTCAGTACACGAGGCCTTCCCTTGTGATGTTCCCATCACGGAGTAAGGAGGATGTTGATACGGACTATGAGGGTGGCTTGGTCTGGCAATGGGAGAATGCACCAGGGGGGCGCGATTACCGGCAGATCTTCTATCGCTTTGGAGAGCTGGTCACCGATACCCTTCCCGATGGGAAACATCCGACGATGCTTGGTGTCCCCTACAAGGGTACCTCACCGGGGGATGCATTCCGTGCCACGGGAGTGTTTCATCGTGGCAGCGAAACCGAGTGGTTCCAGCGTCCCAGAGGCTGGGGAGAGTATGGCAGTTATTATCCGGGGTATCTGGAGAACACGCCATCCAACCCGATCGACAGATTTCAGGTGGCGAGTGGCAGCACCTCACAGATTCACGGCAGCTACAGCATTCATAAACTGCTGGATGTGCGTGCCGGTTCCTGCGATCGTCCCAGCATCGACGTTGGCATCACAACGAAGATCCCTCCTACAACCAGGAGGAATGATGATCCCGATCTACCGTTCGGCCCTCCGATTACGCCTCCACCATCCGGTCCGCCGTTCGGCCCGCCGTTTCCGCCGCCCCCCATCACGCCGCCGCCGGGGCCGCCACGGATCGTCACCCATCCCACCATGGGAATGAACATTGCCCGTACCGGAACATTTATCACAGCGGATAGTTCCGTTACGGTCACCCGTACAATCGCCGGTTCCGATAGCCTGGTTGCCTGGCTGAACACGCAGCCATGGGATTCCTCTACAGCCTGGCCGATGCCTGTCCCGGCAAATATCTTTATCACGACCCAACTGGTACGAGCCAGTGACAGCAGTATCCTCTGGAGGAGCGACACGATTTCCGCCCGTAATGTTGGGGCGGATACGTTGATCGATGACGGTCTATCTGGTGGCATCGCCTGGAACGGAGGTGTTTATTCGCGTGGCTGCTGCGACCTCGGCAAATCTTCAGTATGAGATGAGCGGTGAATTTTTCTTCAGCGATGTCCCTTCAACCGATGGAGGGTTGTTGAAGAGAGTCCGCCGTAGCAGAGAGGATATCGAGGTATCGGGGGAATCGGTCGTTGCCGTCGAGGTATTTCCCAATCCCCTTCGTGCGGGTACAGGGACGCTTCAGATGCATTGCCCGAGTTCGGGTACGGCACGTATCACCGTTTCCGATCTGATGGGACGGGTGGTGCTGGCACTGCCATCGTTCCAGATACAGCATCCTGGGGAGTATACGCTGCCGGTTGACTTTACCGGGTTGCGCAATGGTGTCTACCTTCTTCAGGTAGATATGGGGCGGGTTCGTGGTTCCACCCGTGTTACCGTTATGCCGTAGCAGGGAGAACGGAAAAAAAATAACAGCGCCCCGTGTTCCAGTGAGGAACCGGGGCGCTGCTGTTTCTTGCTCTCTGGCCAGCGAGTTCTGCTATCGTGGCTCCCGCCCGACCAGGCGGAGCAGTTCTATCTCTGCAAGCTTGGCTTCGTACTGTGCTGTCACCAGTCGCCCTTCGGCCGCCACATAGCCGTTCTGGGCCTCGCGCAGTTCCAATGGGATGATAGCGCCGAGCCGTGAGCGATCAAGGGCGATATCGAGATTTTCTCTGGCGATCACCAGATTTTCCCGTTCCAGGTCGACCAATGCCATGCGGTTGCGATAGTTGGTATGGGCGCGTAGCAGATCCGCTTTCACCCTCTCCTCGACCTGTGCCATCTCGATCTCGGTGCTCTGAATCAGTATCCGTGCGTTCTCCGCCTGCCGGTTTGTGTTCAGGCCGTTGAAAAGGTTCATCGAGGCGTTCAGGCCATAGGTAAGCCCTGCATTACGGTTGCTTGAGATCAGCCCGGTTTCGGTTTCCGCATGGGAGAACGAATAGCCAAGGTTGAGGCCTACCCGCGGGTACCGATCCGCTCCCACATCGTGCAGGGCATAGTCCGCCAGGTTTCTGTTGATCCGGGCCACCTGAATGGTGCTGTTGTTTGCCAGGGCCTCTGCCCGCAGGGTTTCCAGCTCCAGATCCGCCCTTACGATAATGGTATCAACCACCCTGAAGTCCGTTTCAGGGGAACGGCCCAGAAGCTGGTT
Organism: uncultured Alphaproteobacteria bacterium; assembly: GCA_964455525.1. GTDB lineage: Bacteria > Bacteroidota > Ignavibacteria > OLB7 > OLB7 > JAFDZV01. The sequence goes on along the minus strand of CAYVWR010000008.1, from coordinate 184,370 downwards.
CAAGGTTGTTTTGATAGTGGCGAGCGCCACCTCCTGCCGGAGCACGGCGGAACGATCGGCGTTCAGGTCCACGCGTGCCTGCAACACTTCCCGTTTGGAGTTCTCCCCAACGTCGTACCTAAGCTGGGCGTTCTCCACCCGTGCCTCCGAAATGCTCACGGTTGCGCGGAGCACCTTCAGCACCTGTTGCTGCTGCACTACCTGGTAATAGGCCTCTGCCACATCCTGCGATGTCAGCTCGCGCGTAAGGCGCACCGTTGCCGAGCCAAGCGTTTCCCGCTCCTTGAGTTCATCGTAGCGGTTAAACATCCGAAATCCATCGAAGACCGTCCAGTTCAGGCCGATGCCGGAACTGGCGGTAGTGGAGCCGGCGGCGCTACGGTTGATGATATCGCCATTGGTATACAACTGGCGCGCATTATTCACCGATCCGCTCAGACCGGCTGTAACATCTACCGAGGGGAGAAAGCCCGCATTGCCGATCGTACGATTGGTGCGGGCAAGGGCTTCCTGGTTCTCTGCAAGACGGACGGTATGATTTCCTTCCATCGCCAGGCGCAGTGCATTCTCAAGCGTCAGCGTCTCCTGTGCTGCGGCCAGCCGGGGGAGCACAAGGAGGACAAGCGGGAGGAGACGGCTATACTTTTTCTGCATACGCGGGGGCTGTTGAAGCAGGTGCATAGGGGTTTGGCGCGGAGCTGGTTGCCGGGACAAGAGATTTGGAGAGATAGGAGTAGATTGCCGGGATCACATACAACGTCAGCCCGCTTGAGAATACCAGCCCGCCGATCACGGCGATGCCCATCGAGACACGGCTTTCGGCACCGGCGCCCAGGGCAAGCGCGATAGGCAATGCGCCAAGGATGGTGGCGAGGCTTGTCATGAGAATCGGGCGGAAGCGCGAGACCGATGCGTCGATGATGGCCTCGCCGATGCTAAGCCCTTCGTTCTTCCGGTGGTTTGCGAACTCTACGATCAGGATGCCATTCTTGGTCACCAGACCAACAAGCATGATGATGCCGATCTGGCTGAAGATGTTGAGCGTCTGGCCGAAATACCAGAGCGAGAGAAGCGTTCCGGCAAGAGCAAGCGGAACCGTCAGAAGAATGATGAACGGATCGCGGAAGCTCTCGAACTGTGCTGCCAGAATCAGATAGATCAGGGTCAGGGCAAAGATGAAAGCAAAGGCTAGGCTTGATGAGCTTTCGGCGTAATCGCGCGAGGGACCGGCCAGATCGGTTGAGAAGGAACCATCGAGGGTCTTCGAGGCGATGCGCTGCATCTCCGCGATCCCTTCCCCCAATGTTCGCCCGGCAGCGAGGTTGGCCGAGACGGTGGCCGAGACATAGCGGTTATACCGGAAGAGCTGCGGCGGGCTGCTCTGCTCGGTGATCTGTACCAGGTTGTCGAGCTGAATCAGCTCGCCACTGCTGGACCTGGCGGAGATCGCCAGGAGATCGAACGGATCGTTGCGATCCTCTCGCACCAACTGCCCTATCACCTGGTACTGCTTCCCATTCTTCATGAAGTAGCCAAGTCGCTGCTCGCTAAAGGCAAGCTGTAGGGTCTGCGCGATATCGATCACCGAGATGCCAAGGCTGCGCGCCTTTTCCCGCTCGATGTTGATCTGCACCTCTGGCTTGTTGAACTTCAGGTTCAGATCCACGAACTGGAACATGGAGCTGTTCTGTGCTTCCTCCATAAACCCTGGAAGCACACGTTTAAGATCGTCGAGCGTTGCGGCCTGCACCACAAACTGTACCGGCATGCCGGCACGGCGGTCGCCGATTGTGGGTTCCTGCGAGCCGAACGCACGGGCGCCGGTAAGCCTTCGGACCAATCCGTTCACCGACTCGTATGCCTGCTGCTGGGAGCGCTCTCGCTCCTTCTTATCCTTCAGGATCAGCGTAATGTTGCCGGTGTTGGCCGATCCGGAGCCTGGTGCCACCATCGAGATCACCGCGTCCCGTTCCGGGATCGAGTCGCTGATAAGCTGTGCCAACTCGGTCATGTAGGTCTGCATGAACTCGAACGTTGCCCCTTCCTGGGCGGTTGCGGAGATCCTGAGGCGCCCGCGATCCTCAAGCGGGGCAAGTTCCGAGGGGAGCGAGGTGCCGAGCAGATAGATCAGAGCGCCGGATGCCACCATGATAGCCGGGGCCAGCCAGCGTGCCTTCATAAACGTGGTCAGGCTGTTCCTATATCCTTCGGTAAAGCGATTGAAGAAAGGCTCGGTCTTTGTGTAAAACCAGCTATGCTTCTCTCTTCGGAGAAGCCGGGTGGAGAGCATCGGCGTGAGCGTAAGCGCCACAAATGCCGAGATGAGCACCGAGCCGGCGATAACCACGCCGAATTCACGGAACAATCGCCCGGTGAAACCTTCCAGAAAGATCACCGGCAGGAACACGGCTGCAAGCGCAACGGTTGTGGAGATAACGGCAAAGATGATCTCCTTGGAGCCGGCGATCCCTGCTTCAAGCGGCGGCATCCCCTCCTCGATTTTTGTATAGATGTTCTCCAGCACCACGATGGCGTCATCCACTACCAGACCGATCGCCAGCACGATGCCAAGCAATGTGAGCACATTGATGGAGAATCCGGCCACATACATGATGAAGAAGGTGCCGATGAGCGATACCGGGATGGCAAGAATCGGGATAAGCGTCGATCGCCAATCGCGAAGGAAGAGAAAGATGATAAGCACCACCAGCCCGAATGCGATGATGATGGTCTCCACCACTTCATGGATCGAGGCGCGGATATATTGGGTCGTATCAAATCCAAGCCCGACCTTGACATCCTCCGGCAGATCCTTGCGGATCTCCTCCAGCCGCTTATACACCTCGTCGGCGATCGCCACGTTGTTGGCGCCGGGCTGCGGAAGGATGGCGATGCCCACCATCGGCACACCGTCGCGTCTCAGCGCGCTCTTGCTGTTCTCCGGTTCCAGCTTTGCGTAACCGACATTCTCCAGCCGTACGATGCGCCCGTCCACCGTCTTGATAATCATCTTATTGAAGTCCTCCGGGGTCTCCAGCCGTCCAAGCGTGCGGACGGTAAGCTCCGTCATGTTCCCCTCCACCTTGCCCGATGGAAGTTCCACGTTCTCCTTCTGGAGCGCGCTTCGGATATCGGACGGGGTAAGGGAATAGGCGGCGAGTTTGGCCGGATCGAGCCAGAGGCGCATCGAGTATTTCTTCTCGCCCCAGATATTCACCGCGCTTACGCCGGGGATATTCTGGATGCGTTCCTTGAGCATGGTGCTGGCAATCTCGTTCACCTCCAGAGGATCGCGCTTGGCGCTCTCCACGGTGAAGAACAGGATGGGGTTTGCGTCGGCATCGGCCTTCGAGACCACCGGAGGTTCGGCATCGGCCGGGAGATTGCGCAATGCCCGGGAGACACGGTCGCGAACATCGTTGGCAGCGGTCTCCAGGTTCACATCAAGCTCGAACTCGACGGTAATATTGCTCCGCTGCTCACGGCTGGTGGATGTCATGGTGCGAACGCCGGCGATGCCGTTGATCGACTCCTCCAGCGGTTCGGTGATCTGCGACTCGATAACGTCGGCATTGGCGCCGGCATAGGTGGTCGCAACGGTGACGATGGGGGGATCGACGGCCGGATACTCGCGGATGCCAAGCGAGAAAAAGCCGATGGCGCCAAAGATGATGATGACAATCGACATGACGATCGCCAGCACCGGTCGCTGGATGCTTAGGGATGATAAGCTCATGAGATCAGGCTATCGTCAAAGGTTCTGGATTTCAGTGATGTTCACAGTGCCGCCGGGGCGTACCTGAAGGATTCCCGAGGTGATGACCGTATCGCCGGGTGTAAGCCCATCGGTGATCTGAACGCTGCTTTCGGTCCGTGCGCCGGTTTCTACCTTGCGAGGCTCTGCCTTGCCGTTCTTGCTCACAAAGACGCTTGCCCCGTTCAGTTCAGGGATCAGGGCCTGAGTTGGGATCATCAGGGCGTTCCCTTCGCTCTTCAGCACAAGGTCGATCTGGGCAAACGCGCCTGGAACAATGGTGCCGCCGGAATTCTCGCAGTGCGCACGAACCTGCAAGGTCCGGGTGGCCTGATCGATTCGAGGCTCCACTGCGTAAACGGTTCCCGTATAATTTTTATCGGTTCCCTGAATCTTGAACGTGATCCTGTTGCCGGGGCGGACGAGGTTGGAATATTTCTCCGGCACGGAGAAGTCGATCTTGACCGGATTGATGCTGTGAAGCCCGGCGATCTTGGTGGTTGGGGAAACATAGCTTCCCTCGCTTACATAGCGGAGGCCGATGGTGCCGGAAAAGGGCGCCCGGATTTCGGTCTTGTCGATCTGCGCCTTGATAAGGTTGATCTCGGCTGCCGCGATGTTCAGCTCGTTCAATGCAACGTCGTATTCGGCCTGGCTGACGGCGTCTCGCTCGCGGAGCATCCGCTGTCGGTTCTCCTTTGCCTCGGCAAGCTCCTTACGGTAGATCGCCCGATCAAGCTGTGCCCGCAGGTCCGCATCGTTGATCTTGACCAGCAATGCCCCTTTGGCGACGGTTCCTCCCTCTCGGAACAGGATACGGGTGATCTTTCCAGGTATCTCGCTTTGCAGATCGACCTGTTCGTTTGGCGTGACCGTCCCTGTTACCAGGATCCGATCGTCCAGCCTGCTCTGCTGGAGGACATATGCCTTGACATTGATCGGGAGGGCACCGCCGGAGCGTGCCGGGGGAGCAGCGGCCGAGGTGCCGGAGGAGGACGTAAGCTTCGGAATGGCAAGTCCAGCAAGCACAGCCACGGCCACGAGACCGATCGTGATACGCTTGGCTCGTGTAGTCATACGCTAACTCGAGTATAGGGGTAAAGCTGGTATTCGTTTCAACGGACATCAGGGGTCCATGGAGGATACCCGTTTGGGTTATCTGACAGACGCACGTCCGGGCCGATAATTATGAGGGATGATCGTAAACCCTTCGTAATGATTCTTTCCGTTTGCTGGCAACATGTGGCGGCAACCGTATAGGCGTTACGGATATTGAAGCCAGGAGGTCGGGAAACGATGTGGGCACGGTGAAGAGGATGCAAAGCAACGTTGAAAAAGGGGGATAGCGGACTCATCAATTGCCAAGCAGGCTCCTTCCCATCCCCTTCTATAACGCACACCGCCTTGCATCCGAGGGTGATGCAAGGCGGTGCCCGCAATGGATCTGCCTGCCGAGTGTTAGCGCGCTACAACCAGACGGGTTACGGCTGTTCTGCCGGCAGCTTCAACAAGGGCGAAGTAGATCCCTGCTGGCAGTATCGAGGTATCTATCGTCTCGTTATGCGGGCCGGCCGGGCGGAGGCCCAGTTTTCGTACCAGCATGGTCTGCCCAAGGCTGTTGGTGATACGCAAGGTGGCATCGGCCGATCTTGCAAGGTTGAGATGCAGCGTTGTACGATCTTGTGCCGGGTTGGGCGATACCATCAGTGTGGCATCGTTCATCTCTGCGGGGAGGGTGGGGGCCGAGGCCTCTATCTTCTTGAAGCCATACTCCGAGTAATAATCATCTGTCAGGCGTGTAACGATCTCCTCCAATTGCGACATGTTGATGCCTGCCATGGCCCGGCCCTCCTTATCCCTGGTGACTTTACCAGCCAGCGGAACCGAATCGACGACGGCATAGGCGATGGTGAAGTATGCAGTATCACCGGGGTGCATCGAGAACTTGGTGCTTGCCAGCATGGCACGCTGGTCGCCGGGACCGAAATTGTTGGCAAATCTCTCGTCAGTCATCAGCGCATAGCGTTCGGATGAGCCTACCGGGTCGCGTTCTATCGTCCACTCCGGGAACGCGCCAACCCGTCCCTCGGTACGGTAGCTGGTCCGGTTCGTGATGTCGATAAATCCACTGTCGTCCGTTACGGGGGCCTCGATCAACGCTATGGCGAGCGCTCCATATGCATTGATTGCGCTCTCATCCCATATATATCCCGTTCTCAGATCCGGCCGTTCGCTGTAATAACGGGCGCGATCATTCTCGACGGTGAGGCCGATATCGGGGTCAGTCGCCTGCCCCACGACACAATCATGCAGGGTTTCGCCGGATACATTGACGATCTGATATTGTATCAGCACAGCGGGTGCATAGTTGCCGTCTTCCCATGCAAGGATGTTCTGTTGAATCTGCAAGCCGATCGGGAATCCATTGAGAGCGCTATCGCGCACCTCGTAGGCATCGAGGTTCCCATCGTGGAAGCGGGAGACGATCTGTTCATCGGCACCGGCTATGAATGCCGGACGAGAATACTGGCCGTTCTCTGATGTGCGAGCGCTATCCACCGGCTCAAAGATTCCTGGTATTCTTGGTATGGCGGTTGTGCCGGGAGCAAGCCACAGAGGCCAGTTCGGCCGTCGGTCGGGTATCAGGCATTTGCCGGAGGCCCGGTCGTACTCGGTCGAATTGTAGATCAGAGGGCTGGCGCCATGGGGAACTGCCCTATACTCTCCTGGCGTGCCCCAGCCTGTGCCGGATTTCATGTTATACGTGATGAATGTCAGCTGTTTTGCTTCGCCACTCACCATCTTCACTGCTCCGAACCACAGGCCTGAGCCAAACATATAGGATCTGTCGCTTTCACGTGGATAGAAAAATCCGGCAAGGCCATTTCTGGTATCCACTCCGAAGGTTCCGCAGTTGGAACTGATGAACTCGACCGCGCCAACCTTGTTTTTCTCCTCGATCGTTATCGTCTGTGCCTTCATTGCGGTTGTACAGAGTGCCAGGCCCGCGCACAGTGCTGCCAGATGGTTACGCATAATCAGTGCCTTTATCCCGTGTAGTATTATTGCTGGTTGTTGAAGGCCTTTATCATTATCGGTACTGTGAATAGAACGATTCAAGGAGTACTTATTCTCACCTGCCAGGATGTCCATTTGATTCATGGCATAATTTTTAGCGAGATTTCAACTGCAACCGAAATGCACCACGATCTGCAACGATAGTGGTGTCATTCGTAGCGCAGTAGCCTTTGAATTCAAATGTTCCAACGATAACACCACGGTCCTCATCGATTTTTATAACACGTACGGTTCCATTGGAGTGTTCGGTGCCGGTTATATACGATTCCGGGTATCCTCCATCGATCCGTTTGTCATAGGCGGCCCCGTATTTCGGCGCACTCAGCGAGTCGAACTGTTTCGGTGCGGAGTAGGCAGCATTGAAGGCATAGGTGCCGGTATCTCTTATTGCATCGAGCCGAAGGGAAAGAACTTCGTAATCGCGCGCATTTAAACCGTAGCGCGTGGCCTGTATTGCCAGATAATGTCCACGCTGGGTTCGCCGATTATTGAAAATCGGCCGGAGAACCTCTGTGGCAAATACAACGGCTTTTCCGTTAATAAGAGCGAAGATGGAGTCGCCGGGCGCCCCTGCAAAGGGATCGGAGGAAACAAGGGAATCGAGATTGAGGATCTTCTCCCTCCGCGGAGTATCAACGCCAAGCGGATCGCCGCATGCAAAAAACATGAGGGCAATGCCAAGCAGCGCGGCTCCCTTCTGTAGATATCGTAGAGTTGTACCAGTTGTCATGAATCTTCCTTGGCTCAAAATCCAAGCGCAAATCCTATGTGTCCGTTCAGGTTCGTGCTCGTGTAGATCTGCCCATCGTATTCGGTCCAGAGGAACCAGGATGATGCGCCCACATGCACCGCGAGCATGTCCACCGGACGATATTCTAGGTTGACGCCGAAGGTTCCCAAGGGGCCGAGCAGTTCCGTTTCGCTCATCGTTGCCCCTGCTCCCAGCTCAAGGTCGCCGGAGAAGGTATGGGTACGGAACAGTTCCGAGGCGAGCATCATGCGCCCATAGCGGACGGTGGGGGATTGCTCTATCAGCAGGTTGGCGGCGCGTCCTGCCTGGCCGCTATGATAGACCTGCGAGAACTGGGTTTCTCCGAAGCTGGCTCCCAGTTCCAGGGCGGAGAGGGGCGAGTTCCCGTTGGAGTTGAGGCGATAGCTTATGAAGAGATCGCGATCGAACAGGATGCTCCGGTTTCCTGCAAGGCCATACACTCGCGGCAGCGAAAGCCGGAACTGATCGCGTAGCCCCACCTGCCAGGGGCCTGCCTCCGTATCCTCGGTCTGGTACTGGTCGAGAAGGGATGTATGGCCATAGGATGCCGGCTGGGCCTGCGATGGTGTGGTGATGGCCGCCGGGGGTGGTATATGGCTGGTCGGTCTCTGGGGCACCATCGTGACCTCCAGTGTCTGCTGTTCTCCTTCCGTTGTGTTTGTGCGGAGCATCGATTCTCCGATCGCCCGTTGGTTGATGATGGCGTCATTACCTGGCCTCTGCGGTTGGGCGCTGTTATGCGCTGCCGCTCTCATCTGGCTGTTGCCGGCGTTGTGCGAGCTTGCCTTTGCAAGCTGCTGCAATGTCTCCCGGTGGGTGGCGGAAAGCTCGGTAAAGCGTGCATGGGCCATCGAGAGCGAATCGTGCAGATCGGCAAGGGTGGTGGCCTCGGGAGCGGCACTAGCAACATTCTGCCGTGCTGAACTGGTCTGTTCGGTTCCGCTATGCCAGATCAGATAGCCCATACCAAGGCCGAGCGTCATCAGAAGTACGCTTTTGATGAGGCTGGCAAGCCAGCCGACCATGCCGGTCCCGGAAACCGAAGTTTGCACCGTATCGGCGGGTGGTTGTGTCCGGCCAGCGATGGCCTGATCCACCGAGGCGAGACCGGCCAGAATGGCCTGATCGGCTGCGCGGGGCGGAGTAATGCTTGTGCTCATCGCCGAGAATGCGCGCGACATCCGAATCTGCTGAAGAAGCATGGCGCGACGTTCAGGGGAGACGGCCAGAACATGCATCAACTCGGCGACGTGTGCTTCGTCGTCAAGGTCGCCGTTCAGCAATGCGGTTATCTCTTCGTTGATGCTCATTGCGTTAGTCGGGATTATCGGTTCACCGGAATCATCATCTTGTCTGTGGTTCAATCGTGCTCTGCTGGCCTTATGGCGCACCAAACAGGGGCGCCAATATCTTCTGGAGCGCCTGTTTGGCACGATAGATCCGGTTCTTTACCACGTCATGGCTTACCTCAAGGTGTCGGCATATCTCTTCATAACTATATCCCTCCAGCTCAAACAGAAGGAATGCTTCGCGGTATTGTGGTGCTATTGCCATCAGGGCAACCTGTAGATGTGCATTAGTATCTGAGGCGGTCTCATCCGGTTCCACGCTGATATCCGTAGCATCATCGAGCGGTGCATGCCGCTTCAGCTCCCGCAGCGCGCTGATGCAGCGGGTTCGTGCCACTGTTATCAGGTAGCCCCTGACATTATACATCTGCTGGCCTTCGCGGCAGGCGCGGTAAAAACGGATGAATACATCCTGATAGATGTCCGAGGCCGATGCTTCATCGCCAAGCATCAACAGGCAGAAACGATAGATGCGCCCCTTGTATCGCTCGAACAGCACAGTGAACGCAGCATGGTCTCCTTTGCCGGCGCGTTCGGCAAGTGCTTGATCGTCGGATGTAGTTTGTTGCACTGTAGCGATCACATGAAGGTCCTTTCCTTCCTGGATAGGGAGTTTCAAGCCGTACTACTGGAACGGAAATAAGCAAAGAAGTTCTCACCGGATAGGGAAGTTTTTTCCTGACGCACTATGCGTGGATGGGATGTGGGGGGGGGAGTGTTGCGCGGAGACGGCAGAGATCATCCAGGCATGGAGATGCTGCTGTGCCGGGGTTCTCTGGTCCGGGTGGGGATGAAGGGGAATGTCCTGTGGTGCGTATGGGTGCATAGGGTCCGTCAGGCCTAGTCCGAACGGCAAGACGGGGTGTCCCGGCAAATCCGGATACACCCCGGTGTTGATATGTACAGTGTCCTGTGTTCCGGCTGGATGTTATTCCAGCGAGGAGGGGGCCGCACCACGTCCGAGAGCATCGAAATAGCGGCGGATCATATACTCGTAATCCTTGGTATATCCCTGCTGGCGCTGGCGAAGCTCATCGCGTCCGGCTGGCACCTGCTGCTGGTTCGGGAATCGCAGTTCGGGCGGGCTTTGGCGCAGCACATCGACCCCCGGCTTCGATTCGCGTTCCTTCTCGAAATCCCGTTCCCGTTGCGACCGGGTAGCGTCGAGCAGACGGCTCAGAATCCGTTCCTGCCGTTGAAGGGTCTCGGGGGTTACCTGTCCAGAGCGTATATCGGCAAGCACCTCATCGATCTCCCTGGCGGCGCGTTCAAGGTCGCCAAGCATGTTCTTGCGGGTGCCCCCGGATTCGCGGGTCTCCTTGTTGAGCTGATCGATCGACTTCTTCACATCCTGCTGTTGCCGTTCAAGTCGGCGCATCTCCGGCCCCTCACCATTGGAGCCATCCTCGCCGTCCTGGCCATTTTTGCCGTTTTTCCCCTTTCCTTTTCCCTTCCCCTCTTTTCCTTCTCCTTCCTTCCCCTCACCCTCCTGGCCCTGCTCTCCCTGGCCCTGTCCTTGTCCCATCTGTTGCTGCATGGCCTGATTGATCATCTGCTGCTGGGCGGCAGCCTGCTGTAGGCGTTGCTGCATTCCCATGCCCATTCCCATCCCCTGTCCTTGGCCGTTCTGCATCTGCTGAATGGCTTCGGCCATCATCTTGGCCGCATTATTCATGGAGCTCATGGCCCCTCCCTCCTGCTGCGAGGCGTTGGGGCCATCCCGTTGTTCGAGCGATTGTGTTGCCCCTTGCATCTGCCTGATGGCGTCGCCCATCTCCTTGCCCATTTCCGGCGTCACCGCAAAGCTCTTCTGTCCCAGGCCCATCATCTGGTTGGCGATATTCTCCATCTGTTCCTTCATCTGGGCCTGCTGCTGGGCAAGATCACGAAACTGTGGGCTGTTCGGCTGCGTCTGTTCGGTCTGCCGCTTCAGTTCCTCCTGACGTTTGGAGAGCTCCAGCAGATCCTGCATGGCCTTTTTCATCTTGTTGACCACGTTCTTCTGGCTGTTCTCCTGCATCTTCTTTCTCACCGACTCCATCTTCTGGCGGAAGTTCTCTGCGGACTTCTGTGCCTGTTCACCCTGCTGTTGTGCCTGCTGCATATCCCCCTGCTTCATCTTCTCTCCGGCCTGCTCCATCGGTTGCTGAGGGCCGTTCTGCTCCAGGCTCTGCTGTGCCTCTTGCATCTCCTTGGTCGGCATATCCTCCTGCTCTCCCATCTGCTTTGCCAGCTCGTCTGCCTCCTGCTTCATCCGTTCGGCATCCTTTGCCAGGTCGCGCTGGCGCTCGGCGAGCGCCTGCTGCATTGCCTTGTCGTTCGGATCGGTCTGGCGCATCTGCTCGTTCAGGCGTTCCTGTTGCTTGGCAAGCTCCTCGGCACGACGGATCATTTCATCCACCTTCTGCTCGGTCTGCATCCGTTTCAGGATATTCATCGTGCGTTCGATGGACTGTCTGAACTGTTCCTCGTTGAACTTGTAGTTCTTCATCGCCTCGGCAAGCTGTTCGGGGGTCATCTTCTCCATATCCTGCTGGAGCTTGCGCATCTGCTCCATCAGTGCCGGGTTTTTGATCTCCTCGAAAAGCTTCTGGAGTTCCTGATATTTCTGCAGGGTTTCCGGCGAGATTGCCTTGGCCTGCTGTAGTTTCTCGGTGATCTGCTTCAGGTTATCGGCGATCTGCTCAAGTTTCTGCTCCATCTGCTCGTGCTGGCGCATCACCTGCTCAAGCTTCTGCTTGTCCTGCCAGTTTGCCTGCTGCTTGTTCTGTGCAAGCTGTTTCATCAACTCGCGATTAAGCCCATCCATCTCCTTGCGCGCATCCTGTGCCTGTTTCAGAACCTTCTCCAGATCGGCGTTTGCCTGTGCCTGCCCTTGCTCGGCCTGGCGCAATACCTCCTCAAGCGATGGGAAGCGAACCGTTATCACGGCCGTACGGGCTACCTTCGGTCCGGCGACGGCATCATTGTCGTAGACCTCGAAGTATATCTCCACCTCATCTTCCGGCACCATATCCATCCTTGTCATATCCCAGATGTATGGCACGTCCGCCACAGTTCCGGCACTACGAGGGAGGGGAATGGTATGTGGCCTGAACTCCTTCATCGGCCTGGCATATTTGCTTGCCGAGAGACGGTACATGATCTGTAGACGGGAGAACCCATAGTCGTCCGCGATGCGGACCTGCGTTGGCAGGAGCATGGTCTGGTCGATATCGATGGAGCCTTGTGGTTGCACCAGCGTAATCGAGGGGGGCGCATCGGTGGAGACTCCCATGCTGTAATGAACCGGTGCGCTGTTGCCGATTCCATCCGGCGATACCAGTTCGATGAAATATTCGCCATCGCGCGTAAGGCGGAACCCGGCGGATGCGGATGTTCCGTCGATCTTCATCGGGATACGGACGGTGTCGTACGATGTGGGCGGTACAGCGATATGTGCCGCCGAGGCGAGGCGCGCCCCGCGTGGGAATATCTGGACAAGGGTGGCCGTTGCCGTCTGTATGGTGGTCGTGATCTGAACGCTCACGGCGGTGCCGCGCATGCCGCTGACATCGCCCACATTATCGGGGAGGCGTTCAAGGCCACGTCCGGTGTATGCTGGAGAGGTGGTCGAGACCCGGAGAAGCCGCACATCGGGCCGCTCGACAACACGCAAGGTATGTTCGGGGGTTCGTATCGGGCCGGAATAGGCTCGATAGCTTGTCGTTGCCTTGATACCTGTGATGGCATAGCGGAACGTCCCGTTGGAATCGCTTCGGATCTCCATCTCTTCCGGCGCTTCTTCGCCGGTTTGAAGCGAAAGCCTGAGCGATCTGGGGGGGATGCCGGTGGCTGTGACAATGATCTCCACCGAATCGCCCCGGATCAACTGGCGATCGCCTGGAGCTATCGTAAGGCTGAACGGCGCTGGCCGTACATACTCGATCGTATGGTTGGCAAGCCGGTCGAGCGCTCCATGATAGGTTGCCGGGAAGGAGAGAAAGAGGGTGCTGACCGTGAGGGCTGCGCTTAGGAACATAAGGAGCGCACGTTTGCGGTGGTCGCGCTCGATGATGACCGTGTAATCGTACTGGCGGAGAGGTTCCCCCTGCGCTGCTATGGAGGCCTCCAGAAGCTCGGGCGAGTATCCTGTGGCGAGCGTTCCGGTGTGTGCGGTCCGATATAGTTGTAGCGTGTTGATGAGATGGTCGCCGACCGCCGGAATTTTCCGGCCGACACGTCGGGCGATGGTGTCATCGTCCTGACCGTTGATAACGCCAAGGTAGCGCCCGATCGCAGGGGCGATCGACCAGAGCGCAAGGGCTGCATTCAGCGCCACGGCACTCCAGAAGAGTATTGTGCGGCCGGATGGCTCAAGCTCGCCGATGGCTTCGATCGACACGGCGATGATCCAGACTGCAAGGGTTGCGGTCAGGGCATTGATAAGCCCGGCTTGCACCGCAATGCCATGTTCCTTGCGTCGTACATGATTGATTTTTCCCGTGAGCGCGGAGTAGAGCGAGCCTGTATTCATCGTAGATCCATTGCCGTCATATCTGTCTGGAACGTGGTAACCGTCTGGCGGCGGTGGCATCGCACGGGTGCGAGCCACACATCCATAAGCTACAGAAAAGGGAGCGAGGAATTGAGCAAAATGCGGATGCCCGGGATATGCTCCGTCCATGCCATGGCGATACGGCAATGGAGACCACCGGGCGTATGTAACGTGCAACGGTATGGCCTCTTCGGATGTGCCGTGGGGGATGCCATCGCACAAAAAACTCTTCGGTCCTCCCCCATTTCGTAAGTTGCCCTGCCCTCCCCGCCTGCTTTTTCCCAGGTGTTGGCGGAGCAGGATGTTTTCTCAGACGGAGAACTACCCGCTCATGTTGGCATGATCTTCCGGTTTTCACCGCTCGATTTCCATCTCGCCCGCATGAGTCCCGAAGTATCTGCAACACAATCCGTGCGAGGCTTATCTCGCCGGGCTTTTGAAACGACGTTTACACCTAATGATTCCATATCCAAATTCGGCCGAGGTCGATCAGACCGATCTCTATCATGGCGTTGAGGTCGCCGATCCGTATCGCTGGCTGGAAGATGAAAATTCGCCGGAAACGGCAGCATGGGTGCGTGCCCAGAACGAGGTGACGTTTGATTATCTGCGTTCGATTCCCTACCGCGAGCGCTACCGTCAGCGCCTGACCGAGCTTTGGAACTATCCACGATATAGTGGGCCAACCAGGCGCGGCGCCCGCTCCTTCTTCTTTAAGAACGATGGTCTTCAGAACCAGGGGGTGCTGTATGTCCAGGATGAACCTGATGCTACGCCTCGCCCACTGCTTGATCCCAACCTGCTTTCCACCGATGGAACCGTGGCTCTCTCCAATATATCGATCACCGACAATGGGCGGTTGATTGCATATGGCATATCGCATAGCGGATCGGACTGGCAGGAACTTCGTGTGCGCGATGTGGATACCGGAGAGGATCTTCCCGATGCTATAGCCTGGGTGAAGTTCTCGATAATCGCCTGGACCGCCGATAACCGTGGTTTTTTCTATTCCCGGTATCCGGCGCCGGATGAGCAGACCGCGTACAGCCAGGTGCATCTGAATCACAGCCTGTATTACCATCGTCTCGGGACAGACCAGTCCGAAGATCTCCTGGTTCATGCGCGCCCGGATAACCCCGATTGGCGGTTGATCGGCGAGATATCGCAGGATGGGCGCTATCTGTTCATCTATATGCAGCATGCGGGGCACAAGAACCTTGTGCATTATATCGATCTGGGCGATCCGATGAACCCGAATCTGAACGCGCCGGTGCTGCCGCTTGTCGATCAGTTCGAGGCCTCCTTCGGCGTTATCGGCAACGATGGAGCGCTTCTGTATCTGCATACGGATCTGGATGCCCCGAAAGGAACGGTGATTGCGGTGGACCTGGAGCATCCGCAACGCGAGGCCTGGCGTGTATTGATTCCAGAGAGCGAGGATGTGATCCAGCATGTTACGCTCGCTCGCGATCGGTTTGTTGTGATCTATCTGCACAATGCCTATAACCGGTTCAGCCTGTTCGATACGGCGGGTGGGTTTTTGAACGATCTCCAGCTTCCGACGCTCGGCTCGGTGGCTGGCGTTACGGGGCGTCGCGACGACGACGAAATCTTCTATCTCTTCACCTCTTTTCTCTATCCTACCACGGTCTTCCGGTTCAACCTGGTATCCGGGGAGCATAGCGTCTACCGGGGGGGGGAGCTGGATTTTGACCAGAGCGCATACGAGACCAAGCAGGTGTGGTTTACCAGCCGCGATGGCACACGGATTCCGATGTTCATCACCCATAAGCGGGGGATGGTGCTCGATGGAACCAATCCCACGATCCTCTACGGGTATGGGGGCTTTGGCACATCGCTTACCCCTTTTTTCTCCGTCAACTGCGTGCTCTGGCTGGAGCAGGGGGGCGTGTATGCTGTGCCGAATCTGCGTGGCGGTGGGGAATTCGGCGAGGAATGGCATCAGGCCGGGACAATCCACCGGAAGCAGAATGTGTTTGATGATTTCATCGGTGCAGCCGAGTATCTGATCGGCGAGGGCTATACGTCCCCGGCAAAGCTTGCAGTGCAGGGAGGGTCCAACGGAGGCCTGCTTGTGGGTGCGGTGATGTGCCAGCGTCCAGAGCTTGTTGCCGTGGCGTTGCCGGCCGTTGGGGTGATGGATATGCTGCGGTACCACAAGTTTACGATCGGTATGGCATGGCGCGCCGATTACGGCATCAGCGACGATGCCGAGGAGTTCCGAACCCTGCATGCGTATTCGCCGCTGCACAGGCTGGCCCCCGGCACCCGTTATCCGGCCACGCTTGTAACAACCGCCGATCATGACGATCGTGTGGTGCCGGCGCACTCCTTCAAATTTGCTGCGCGTCTTCAGAAATGCCAGGCCGGAGAGGCGCCCTCCCTGATCCGTATCGAGACCAAGGCGGGGCATGGCAGCGGCAAACCGATTGCGATGATCATCGAGGAGGCCGCGGACGTTCTGGCCTTTGCCATGTACAACATGGAGCGTGCCTCATCCGGCAAGTCCCAGCCGCAGACGCCAGCCGATGGCATTCTGGCGGCATAACCCCCTGCCGGGCACTTCCTCGTTTTCCGCTATCTTAGCGGTATATATATACATGTCTGCGCCGCCGTGCCATCTTCGTGCGGCGGCGATGCTTCCGTCGGGACCGGCATGGTTCTCCTGCGGCAGCTCTCTATCATACAGAATACAACCCCGATATAATGGAAGACCTGACGATGACAACAGCAGCCGAACCGGTTCAGCTCCAGCAGACCGCACTGTACGATATTCATGTTGGTCTTGGTGCCAAGATCGTTCCGTTCGCCGGGTTCGAGATGCCGGTGTACTACAAGGGGATCGTCGTAGAGCATGCCGCTGTTCGCGAGCGGGTTGGCCTCTTCGATGTATCGCACATGGGCGAGGTGCTGGTCCGTGGGCCACGTGCGCTCGAATTTGTGCAGAACATCACGGTCAACGATGCCTCGACGCTTGTTCCCGGACAGGCGCAGTACAGTGCCATGTGTCTGGAGAGCGGTGGTGTGATAGATGATCTGCTTGTGTACAAGCGCGGCGAGAACGACTTCCTGCTGGTTATCAATGCCTCCAATATCGCCAAGGATTTTGCCTGGATGCAGGAACATGCATTCGATGGTGTTGAGCTGGAAAATGTCTCCGATTCCTATACGCTCCTTGCTGTGCAGGGGCCGCGTGCGGTGGAGCTGCTCCAGAAGCTGACAACCGTCGATCTGGAGAGCATTGCCTATTATCATTTTGTGGAGGGTGAGCTGGCGGGCGAGCAGATGATTATCTCTCGCACCGGATACACAGGCGAACTTGGCTTTGAATTGTATCTGCCGAGCGACAAGAGCACGAGCGAGAAGATCTGGAACACGATCATGGAAACTGGTGCCGAGTTCGGAATCGAGCCTACCGGGCTTGGTGCACGTGATACCCTTCGTCTGGAGATGGGCTATTGCCTGTATGGCAACGATATCGACGATACCACCAATACGATCGAAGCCGGCCTTGGATGGATCACTAAGGTGAACAAGGGCGAGTTCATCGGACGTGAGGCGATCGCCAAGGTGAAGCAGGAGAAGCCAACGCGGAAGCTGGTGGCGTTCGAGATGAACGAGCGGGCGATCCCACGCCAGCACTACGCTATCGTTGTTGATGGAAACACGGTTGGCGAGGTGACCAGCGGAACCTCCTCCCCTACCCTTGGCAGGGGGATCGGCATGGGATATGTCGCAAGCGCATATGCCACGGTCGGAACGGTTATCGGCATTGCGGTTCGTGACAAGGTTGTGCCGGCGACCGTGGTAAAGCCGCCGTTCATCAAGAAGTAACGCCGGCCGAGGTGTTTCAGCGGCAAGCCTTGCCGAACACATGCTATCGAAGGGGGCTGGTGCATTCCCAGATATTTGTAGCCTCGGCAGGGCGGGGTATGGGGGGCCGGTCCCTTTTTTGCAAACCTCTTCGTTAATTCTTTCATGGCACAGGCGTTAAAGACTCGGTCGGTAATACGTCGGATTGCCGGAGCGACGCTTTTTGCGATCGTTCTCTGGTCGATCGTGTCGCTTACCGACCAGTTCGATACCACTCTGGATGTGCCGCTTATCGTAGAATCCCCTGCGAATCTTGCTCTGGCACGGCCTATCCCTTCATCGTTGCGAGTGCGGTGGCGGGCCACAGGATGGAGTTTGTTGAAGATGATGGCGACCGGGCAGATGGAGAGCGTGCTCCGGCCACAATCGCGCGTGAGCGGGAACGATAGCCAGTTTGTCGTGGGTTATGGGCGGCGGGATCTGCTGGCAAGCATCAGAACCAGCGCGCTCGATGCCCAGCAGATGAGCGTGGCCCCCGATTCTCTGACGCTGGTGCTTGGGCCTGTCGATCGGAAAAGGGTGCCGCTTTCTCCCGAGATTGCGGTGGATACACGCAAGGGGTTTCAGGTGATCGGTCGTCTTCAGATCGTTCCCGATTCGGTGACCCTGGTGGGGGCACGGAGGGTGCTGGAGGATATCACCTCCTGGCCTACCCAGCCCCTGGTGCTGGATGATGTGCACCGCCCTGTTTCCCGGTGGGTTGCCGTAAGCGATACGCTCCGAAATATCATCAGCGTGTTGCCGCGTAGAGCCGAACTGTATGCTGATGTGCAGGAGATTGCCGAGCGTACCTTTCCCGATGTCCCGATCGTAAACCGGGGTACCGTGCGTGATACAAGCCTTCGTCTGGTGCTACAGCCACAACGGGTGGAGGTTCTGGTACGGGGCGGCGCCCGCGATCTGAGCCGCCTTGACCCTTCCACGGTACGGGCCTATGTGGAAATTCTGGAGGGAACCGATACCCTGGGAGTTGCCTATCCACGACTGCTTCTTCCGGCCGGCTACGATATCAGCGTTGTGACAATCAAGCCTGCCAAGGTGAAGTATGTGTTCCGTAGGGTGATTCTGAAGTGATCGTCACCCTTTTCCCTCCGCATCTTCCCGTTCCTTCTCCAACCGCCAAAGGCTAGAGGATTCAGGCAATCTCGGTGCCCGTTTCCTGTAGCGGTTGGGAGCGTATCTGTTCCCCTCCCCTGTTTCTGTGCCGTTGCGGATATCGAGAGCGATCTCAGTGCCAGCGCACTCTTCCAACTGATAGTATCCTCTGTAATCCAATGCCTCGACATATCATACATCATGCTCGCCATCTGGGTGAAAACCTGAAGCGTCTGCGCCGCTCGCGAGACTGGACCGGAGAACGTCTTGCCACGGAGATCGGAGTTTCCAAAGGCTATCTCTCCATGATCGAGACAGGAAAGCGGACACCCCACTGGACGGTGGTCATGCGGATCATTCATGCGCTTGGAGAGACGTTGTGCAGCTTCTTTACCCATGCTGAGTCCATCCCGTTCCCGGAGGATGGCATCCGTTCCCGCCGTGAGGATCTGATTGTTATCGAGGGGGAGATACCGAACGAGCGCGGGCAGATCACCTGGCCGCCGGTGCAACAGTACACGCACATCCTTACCCCCTATCACAAGGGGATGAACAGCGAGACCGTGGAGATATTTCTTCCCCCTCATAGCGAGTGGACAGCCGAGCCAGTTACCTTTGGCGGCGATGTACTCTGTTATGGTGTGCAGGGGCGGGTGCTTCTGGAGCTTGGTTCCGGGGAATATATTCTGCACGAGCGGGAGTGCCTGAATTATTCCGCTGCGATTCCCCATACGCTCCGTAATTATACCGATCACCCATCGCGGGCGCTGCTGGTGATAACGCCAGTGAGTTTTTAAATACTGGTAGCTGCCACTCTATACGCGATAGATGATACTCGTAATCATACTCCATGAAACAATCGTGGTAGTATGCGGACTGGACATGAAATGGGCCTGTCCATGGGGTCAGGCATGGATTGTTGTTGCATATGTTCTGAGAGTAGGCTTCCGGGCCTGTTGTGCAGTAGAGCATTCCCAGAAATACGGCCAGGTTTGAATAGTTTGCGCTGGCTGTAAATGGACCGATCCAGGGGATGGACGAACAATCGTCGCTTCCACAGCGTGTCTGGCTGCTGAGGCTCTGGACTGTTCCGATACCGATCAGAATAATGGCGATACAGAAGGCTCCGACCCAATAGTTGCAATTCATGGCTACAACCTGTTTTGGCCGAAACTTCATCATTCCCCTGTACATGCGTTGGTGTACTGAGGGCTATGTCAACTGTGCCGGGCTGCAAAGCGGGGGAAGGGGCGTGTGTGAATCCTGGCGCGAATCGGTGGTGAGCTTAGCACATTGATGCTGATCTATCAAGAGGAATATCGGGATTATGGTGACCACTGAATAGAACAAGGGGGTCTATTCTAATAGGCCCCCTTGCGTAGTGCATACAATTGTGCGCAATCGTCAATACTTCGGCATGCTCGTATCGATTTTCTCCGCCCAGGCGTTGATGCCGCCGGAGAGATTCTCCAGATTTGTATGGCCGATCGAGCGGAGATAATCGATGGCTTTTGCCGAGCGACCACCCATTTTGCAGTGGACGATCACGCGTCCTTCGCGAGGAACCTCGGCGGCGCGCGTTTCGATCTCGCCCAGTGGGATCAGCATGCCACCCAGGTTCGCAATGGAATATTCATGCGGTTCGCGTACGTCGATCAGGGTGAATGGCTCGCCGTTCCGGCGAAGCTCTGCCAGTTGCTCGACGGTGATATCGGAATTGTTCATGATGCCGTTGGTTTCATGATGCTGGATGTGATCGTGAGCCGGAAGGCCGCAGAACTCCTCGTAATCGATCGGCTCGGTGATCGTCGGGTTCTCGCCGCAGACCGGGCACTCGGGGTCCTTGCGGAGCCTGAGTTCACGAAAATGCATCGAAAGGGCATCGTAGAGCAAGAGGCGGCCGATCAATGGCTCGCCTATTCCAAGCAGCAGTTTTATCGTCTCGGTGGCCTGGAGCGTCCCGATAACGCCTGGGAGTATGCCAAGCACCCCCCCTTCGGCGCAGCTTGGCACAAGCCCGGGCGGAGGCGGCTCTTTGTAAAGGCAGCGATAGCAGGGGCCACGATTCGCCCAGAAGACCGATACCTGGCCCTCGAAGCGGAAGATGGAGCCATACACGTTCGGGATGCCAAGAAATACCGAGATGTCGTTGCTGAGATAACGGGTCGGGAAGTTATCGGTGCCATCGACAAGGACATCATGCCCACGGGCTATGCGGAGCGCGTTCTGGCTTGTGAATGGTTCATCGTAGGCGACCACATCGATGCCTGGGTTCAGGTCGGCCAGACGATCCACTGCCGAGTGGATCTTCTTGCGTCCGAGCGAGGAGCTGCCATGGAGTACCTGGCGTTGCAGGTTGGATTCATCGACCACATCGGCATCGACGATGGTGAGACGTCCCACCCCTGCCGCTGCCAGATATAGTGCCAGCGGAGAGCCGAGGCCTCCGGCTCCTATCAGGAGCACGCTCGATTCCTTCAACTTCCGCTGTCCATCCATGCCGATCTCTGGAAGGATGAGATGCCGGTTGTAGCGGCGTATTTCTTCGTTTGATAACGTCGTGCTCATAGGGGCGCCCCTCCGGCGATGGCCGGTATGATGCTGATGGTATCATCTGTGCCGATAGCTGTTTCGGTGTCGGCAAGATACCGGATATCGTTGTCGTTCAGATAGATGTTGATGAAGGAACGAAGCTTTCCCTCGTTGTCATATAGATGCTCGCGCAGCCCTGGGTTGACGCGCACCAGCGTTTGCAGAGCTTCCTCCACTGTTCCTGCTTCTACCTGAATCTGTGCCTGATTGCCCGTATACGAGCGGAGTGGTGTGGGAATGAAAATTCTGGTTGCCATGATATCCATCCTTTTTTCTGTTGCTGGCATGGGTTGGAAATAGTATCCGATGAGCGTGCTGCGTGGATGCTCGCGCCGTATCCATATGGATGCAACAGCGTGTGCGTGTGCAATCGCTTTGCTATCGTATAGGCGCAGGTCGTGCGTCATGTGCCCCGGGATATGATGCGGGCGTTGGCCATGATGCGTAGATCCTCCTTCAGATACCACGAGTCACGATCGGCAAGCCGCCATGATGTTATCTCGGTTACGCCATCGGCAGTGATCGTCATGATCGGATAGGAGAACCCGACCTGTGCAAATTCCCTGTCGGTCTGGGACGGGTATGCCGGATGATCTGGATGGGAATGATAGAAGCCAAGCAGGTGCAGCTTCAGCTCCTCTGCCTTCTGTTCGGCGCGAAGGTAGTCGCCCGGTGCAATGCTGAATCGTCGCTGTCTATCGGCATCGCTTGTGTTCTCGATCTCCATGATTCCATGTATAGTTCGGGTGCCCCCATGCTCCGATCCAAACAGAGCGCCGCAACACTCATCCGGGTAGGCTCGTTTGGCATGGTTGCTCATCTGTTCCAGAGTATTCGGCTCTATCTCGATCGCTGCCATATATCGTCTCCGCTGTATTCGGGTCGTGGGTGAATTATCCGGCTCTCCAGAACCGATCGCCGAGATAGCGCCCGCCGCCGTCCGGGAGCACGGTTACCACCCGGCCATGCTCAAGTTCCGATGCTATGCGCAGCGAGACCGCTACCGCAGCAGCAGCAGTGATGCCGACAAACAATCCTTCCTCCCGTGCCAGCCGTCGTGCCATCGCATAGGCCTCCTCGGTCGAAATGGTCTCCTGATGACTGGCAACCGCCGGATCATAGATGCCGGGAATACGGGCCGTAGGAAGATGTTTCATCCCTTCAAGCCCATGCAGTGGAGAATCGGGTTGAAAGGAGATGCAGGATATCCCCGGCCTCAACTCCTGTAGCCGCCGTGATGTCCCGATAAACGTGCCGGTTGTTCCCAGGCCCGCCACAAAGTGGGTGATAGCGCCTTCGGTCTGATCCCATATCTCCGAAGCCGTGCCTTCGTAGTGTGCACGCCAGTTCGCCTCGTTGTTATACTGGTCCGGGTAGAAGTATCGCTCCGGTGAGGAGGCTACAACCTTCTGCACAACTCGTTGCGCCTCATCCGTTCCTCCTTCCAGCGGATCGGTCAGGATAAGCTCGGCGCCCAGAATGGAGAGCATGGTTTTGCGTTCGGAGCTGGCATTGGCCGGCAGTGCAAGGGTGCAGCGATATCCCCGTGCAGCGCAGAGCATGGCATAGGCAATGCCGGTATTGCCGCTGGTAGCGTCGATCAGCGTCCTCTGCGGTCCGAGGATGCCAAGCATCTCCCCTTGCCGGATCATGGCGAGTGCGGCCCGGTCCTTTACGGAGCCGCCGGGATTCAGGAACTCGGCCTTGCCATACACCTTCACTCCCGGAGCAAGACCGGCCGTCACGCGGCGCAGCTCGACCAGCGGCGTATTGCCGATCTGGTCCTCCAGCAGGCCCGTTCGTGGACATGAAGAGGGAGGCATCCGCTCATATGGCTCTGTTGTCATCATAGGTATCTCCGGCGATGGCTCCAGCTATGAAAAGAAAAAGCCCCATCCGATCGTTCATCGAATGAGGCTCTGGAAATGCATCTACGCTCTACGTAGATGGTTGCTCTATCCTTACGCCACTTCGATAAACGGCACCGCACGGACAACAACATGCCGCCATACAACACAACCAACACTGCTGGTGTGCCGCCATCTGAACGGAGCTGTAAGCGATATGGAGTTCTGAAATCTTCACTGCTCTTCTTTGGATCAATCGTTCTGCGGGACGATGAAGGTCTGCAAGCCCGTTTGCGCCTGACGGCTTGGCTCTCGGACCATTGCCATTGAATGGATCTGTACGCCTAGACGGTAAGAGGTATCTGTCTATTGGCAGAATCGCGATGATGTGCGGACAGTGCATAATCTGCCAACGTTTTTGGAAGAAAACGAGAGCCGTCATCCTCAATCCGGCGATAGCGCCGCCGTGCCAGGATATCGAGCAGGTCGCTTACAACCGCATTGGCGGTTGGGATGGAACCTGCGCCCTTGCCGATGAATCTCTGCGTTCCTATCCCCTCGCATTCAACTTCCACGATATTGACTTCATCATGCACGGATGCCAGCGGGTCATCCAGCGGGATCGCGCTGGGGGCTACCGAAAGGCGTAGAACGCCGTCGGTGTTCACCGCTTCGGCCACCAGTTTGATAGTGCATCCAGCGGCACGGGCGGCGGCCATCGTTTCCACGGTCACCCCTTCAATTCCGGTGGTATCGATCCGTTCTGGGGGAACATGGGTGCCAAACGCGTGAAATGCCAGGATAGAGAGTTTCTGTGCTGCATCGGCCCCGGAGATATCGGCGGTGGGATCGGCTTCAAGAAACCCCTGATCCTCGGCGAGCTGTAGTGCCTCTTCCCTGGTACGTCCCTCGGCCAGACGGGAGAGAATGAAGTTGGTGGACCCATTTACGATGCCGCGTAGCCTGCCGATGCTCTCGGTGAGCAGCGTTTCATCAATTACCTTCAGGATCGGTACCGATCCGCAGACCGATGCACCGTAAAAGAGCCGTCCGCCGTGCAGGTTCTCCAGGCGCCGCAGCAATGGCAGATGCTGCGATACCACAAGTTTGTTTGCTGTCACCACCTGTTTGCCGTTCACCAGCGCGCGCGAGATGATGCCAAGCGCCTGATGTTCCCCTCCTATCACTTCCACAACGATGTCGATGTTGGGGTCGTCGAGAATCTCGTCACCATTGCATGTCACGATCTCCCGAGGAAGGTCTACAGGACGTTCCTTATCTGGATGGAGCACGCAGATCTTGGCAATCGCGAGTTTTGTGCCGGTTTCGGCGGCGATACGCTCGCCCTGTGCTTCCAGGATTGTATACACGCCGCTGCCTACGGTTCCACAGCCAAAAAGTCCAATGTTCAACGTTTTCATAGAAGCTGATAATCCTGTGAGTGAGTTGCGGGAGAACAGTGATACAGCGTCGAGTCGTATCGGGCAAGGAATTCACCAACGATCCGGTTGACCTGGTCGTATTCGATCAGGAATGCATCGTGGCCATAGGCAGATATGATCTCCCGGTAGGTTCCATGGGGGATCAGATCGGCGAGCTGGCGCTGTTCATGGGCAGGGTAGAGCACATCGGTATTGATGCCAGCGCAGAGTGCCGGATGGGGTATCTGTGCGAGCGTCTCCTCCAGCGATCCCCGTCCGCGGCGTATGTCGTGCAGATCCATTGCGCGGGTCAGCGTCTCATAGGTCGCAGTATCGAATCGCTTCGCAAGGCTTTCTCCCTGATGGCGCAGATAGCTCTGCACCGGGAAGCATGCATCGATTGCCTCCGGGAATTCCTCGGACGGTTCATGCGCAAAGCGTTCGGCAAATTCGATAGTGCTGCGATAGGTCATGGTGGCGATCTTGCGTGCAAGGCGCAGTCCGGCCTCCTCGTCGCCTGCGGCGCGGCCGAGTGCGATTGCCTCGCGGGCCACGCTGCTGAAGGCGGTGCGCCATGGCGAATGGCATGCGCTGGTTGCTATCGGTATGATAAGCCGAACATCCTCCGGGAAAAGGAGCGCCCATTCAAGCACCTGCATCCCTCCCATTGATCCGCCGATGGCTGCATGGAGGCGCTCGATGCCAAGCCTCCAGAGAAGGAGCCGCTGAGCGCGAACCATATCGCGAATGGTGACCGCGGGAAAGCGGCGGCCATAGACGAGGCCGGAGGCTGTCTCGATCGATCCTGGTCCGGTGGAGCCGTAGCGTCCGCCCAGTACATTGGAGCAGATCACGAAATAACGGTCCGTATCGAGCGCCCTGCCCGGACCGATAAGCCCATGCCACCATCCTCGCTTTCCGGCCTCGTCTGTTCCCGCCGCATGTGCGCTGCCGGTAAGGGCATGGCAGACGAGAATGGCATTGCTCCGATCGTGGTTCAGCGTCCCATACGTTTCATAGGCCACAACCAATGGCGCAACGGCGGAGCCGCATTCCAGGCGGAACGGCGAATCGACAGCGGTAAGGCGGGCCGTATCGGACAGGCGATTCAGGTGAT
The DNA here is from genome assembly GCA_964455525.1 of uncultured Alphaproteobacteria bacterium. Lineage (GTDB taxonomy): Bacteria > Bacteroidota > Ignavibacteria > OLB7 > OLB7 > JAFDZV01. The sequence goes on along the minus strand of CAYVWR010000008.1, from coordinate 158,914 downwards.
CAGCCATGGCTCGCCTCCAGTGTCCCGGTTTCGACGGATGAGAACTGCCCGGGTTCTACAAAGCGTGCCACTTGCTCGGCAGCTTCGAGCGCTGCGGCCAGATCTGCGATAAGGTCTTCCTGATCTTCCACACCAACCGAGAGGCGAATAACGGCATCGGTGATGCCGGCGGTTGCGCGCTGTTCCGGGAGCATGGAGGCATGGCTCATGGTGGCCGGCTGTTCGATCAGCGACTCCACGCCGCCAAGCGATTCGGCAAGTGCAAAAACCTGGGTGGAACGCAGGAGTGCCCGAACCGCATCCTGGCCTCCGCTGAGCGCAAAGGATACTACGCCGCCGAACCCGCGCTGCTGGCGCTTTGCAAGCTCGTGTCCTTCGTGCGATTCAAGGCCAGGGTAATAGACCTTCTCCACCAGTGGGTGTGCTTCCAGGAAGCGGGCAACTGCCAGGGCATTGATCTCGTGTTGTTTCATTCGGAGCGCTAGGGTCTTGGCGCCGCGAATCACAAGCCAGCAATCGAAGGGCTGGCCCGTGGTGCCATGTGCATTTGCCAGAAATGCAAGCCGTTCGTGAAGTTCGGGGGTAGCGCTGATGATAGCGCCGCCAACGACATCGGAATGGCCGTTCAGATACTTGGTTGTGGAATGAACCACGATGTTGGCCCCGAAAGAGATCGGCTGCTGAAAGATTGGCGAGAGGAAGGTGTTATCGACGATCAGGGTAAGCCCGGCGTTGCGGGCGAACTGGCCGATCGCCTCAAGATCGACGATGCGGAGGAGCGGGTTCGAGGGTGTTTCAACCCAGAGGGCACGCGTATTCGGCTTTTGTGCCTCTGCAAGAGCAGCGGGACTGGTAAGATCAACAAAGGAGACTTCGAGCTTGCCCTGCTCGCGCAAGGTTCGGAGCAGCCGTTCGGTGCCGCCGTAACAATCGTGTGAGCAGATGATATGATCGCCTGCGTCGAACAGCGAGAGCACGGTGGAGATGGCGGCCATGCCGGTGTTCACGGCCACCGCACCGGCCCCTCCCTCCAGATCGGCGAGCAGTTCTTCAAGCGCATGCCGGGTTGGATTGCCGCTGCGGGTATAATCGTAGCCACGATGTACGCCAACATCGTCGAAGCCGAAGTTTGCCGACTGATAGATCGGCGGAACGATGCTACGATAACAGCCGTCGGTCTGCTGGCCGGTCAGTACAAGCCGTGTGTTGATTTTCATTGCTCTCTGCTCCTGTATAACGTAATGAGATGATTATCGCGTTGAACATCTCATCAAGAGCCGAGAGAGGCGGGGGCGGGAATTTGCGGCTGGCGCAAACGAAACATGCCCCCTCACCGCAGAAGCATTGAGGAGGCATATAGGACGGCCGCGCAGGCAGCATCAATCGTCTAGATTGCCACCTCATCTTCCCTATAACAGAAAACCCTCTGGAAAGCAGAGGGCAGCACGGCACGATTGATCACGTGCGATATATGCATGGCCCTCATCTTCCCTGGATCTCTGTCCAGGCAGGATTTAGCACCTAGGCGTTCCCGAGCTGTGCTCGGAGAACCGGTTGCTACGACGTCATAGGGCCTGATCCCTCAGTCGTTCTTGATGAGTTGCTGCAAACATAGCATGGTGCCGGGGCGATATGCAAGCTCTTTTTATGGCATAGCGATACGATGCCTGTGTAGGGAACGGAGGGTCCAGGATGACCGCGATCTTGCTGTGCCCCTGGTTTCTGCCATACTTGCCATTGGGGAGAGCCATTTCCCCAATGGCGCCCTGTTACAGGGTGGTAGTAGATGCCGGGAATGTTGCGTGGTGCGGCAACCTGACAATGTGACGGAGGGTTCTGGGAGCAGCCATTGGATTGTCACATCCCTCCCGGCTGTTTTTTCGTATAAACAGGGAGCAGGGAGAACGGGGGGCAGCACTACGGACGGGCGAGGCGATTGTGCATAAGGGCCAGAGCCGAGGGGCGCCTGTATATGCCCCTCGGAAGGGGGCCTATTCTGTTGCCTACCCGTTTTTTGGCTCCCAGACATCTGCCAGGACGCAGTTCCAGGGGAACTTTATCTCGTCGGCGGGGTCGTAGGGATGACTCTGAAAGTTGACAACGATCGCCTCCGGCTGCGACAATGTCTTCCAGCCGTGCATAACGCCCGGGGGGATCAGGATAAGGGATGGGCGTTGCACGCCGGTGATAAAACTGTTGACTTCACCGTAGGTCGGGGAGTCCTCGCGGAGGTCGGCGCAGACGATCTGCATCTTTCCCCGCGTGACGGTGAACTGATCGGTATGGATTTCGTGCAGATGCCAGCATTTGATAACGCCATGATCGGTGGCCGACTGGTAGGCATGCTGTGGCACAACAAGCCCTTCGGCCTCCACCCATGGAAGGCTCCAGAGTTCAATGACGTCGCCGCGGCCATCAACGATGGTGCGGAGATCTTTACGCCTGAGGCCAGCTATTGTTGGGCCGTCAAAGGTGGAACGATGAATGAAGGGAATGTTCTGGAGATCATCGACGGTTAATTCTTTCAAGCTTTTCATTACGGATAAAAATAACGCGTCCGAGGATGATACGGAGTGTAAAAGAGTGATAAGCCGGGAACATCTGTTGCCGAGAGTGCTCTAGTACATATACGGTGGAGCGTTACGTCCGGCTGTAGAAGCGTCTGAAGAGTGGGGGTGGTGCCGTATGGTAGCCTGGTGGCGAGCAATTCGGATTGCCCATCAGGGGGGCTGGCCGGGAGGAATATGAAATGTTTCAGGGCGTAGCAGTAGATGCCGAATGGGAGGCCGATTCCTCTGTAATTGCTAACTTTACCTCCTTACCCGTGTTGGATACCAAGGCCAATTTAGAAGTATACCGATAGAGGAGGCGCATATGCAGGAGGAATCGACCGCCGTTGCCTACGACACTGTGTTGAGCGAGGAACAGCTTGCGGTACGGAACTTGGCGAGAGATTTCGCCGAGACTGAGATTCGTCCCATCGTTATGGAGTTCGATGAATCGCAGGAGTTCCCCGCTGAGATCTTCAGGAAGATGGCGGATCTCGGGTTCCTTGGCATCACTGTGCCGACCGAGTATGACGGATCGGGACTTGGATTCGTGGAATATGCTCTGATTGTGGAGGAAATTGCCAGGATCGATCCATCGATTGCGCTTGGTGTTGCTGCGCATAATGGTCTTGGCACGGGGCATATCTTCCGGTTCGGTTCGGAGGAATTGAGAAGAAAATATGTTCCCCGTCTGGCTCGTGGCGAGGCAATGGGAGCGTGGGGGCTTACCGAGCCTGGTTCCGGGTCGGATGCCGGTGGTATGCAGACCGTTGCCAGACGCGACGGAGACGGCTGGATCCTGAACGGCTCGAAGAATTTTATCACGCATGGCACGGTTGGAGAGATCGCCGTGATTATGGCCGTGACCGATCGTGAGGCTGGTGCCGGTGGTATATCTGCCTTTGTGGTGGATAAATCGATGGCTGGTTTCTATGCTTCCAAGAAGGAGAACAAGCTTGGCATGCGCTGCTCCGATACGTCGAGCCTGGTGCTTGAGGATGTGCGCGTTCCGGCTGAGAACCTGATTGGCGAGGAGGGGCAGGGCTTCAAGCAGGCGTTGCAGATACTGGATGGCGGTCGCATTTCCATTGCTGCGCTCTCGGTGGGCCTGGCGCAGGGCGCGCTCGATGCCTCGCTCAAGTATTCCAAGGAGCGCAATCAGTTCGGCAAGCGGATTGCGGATTTCCAGGGCATACAGTTCAAGCTTGCGATGATGGCCACCGAGTTGGATGCTGCCCGTTTGCTTACCTACAAGGCGGCATATCTGCGCGATGCCAAGCGGGAGTTCGCTCTGGAGGCCTCCATGGCAAAATATTTTGCCAGCGAGGTGGCCGTGCGCAACGCCACGGAGGCAGTGCAGATTCATGGAGGGTATGGCTATATCAAGGAGTATCCGGTGGAGAAGCTTTACCGTGATGCGAAGCTCCTGACGATTGGGGAAGGAACCTCCGAGATCCAGAAGATCGTGATCTCCAGAGCGGTTCTGCGCTAGGAGCGATGCACGTGACGCCATAGGGAGCCGTGGCCGTGACAGCCGGTTCCCATATCCGTTGCATGTGTCAGGATGGCAAGCCCAAACCACTTGTTTTTGAGAAAATGAGCGGTTTGGTCCTGTCAGGTTGCCGTTTTGGCGGCACACCTTGTTACGTTGAGCATGCAACTTGCTCCCGGTTGATGTGTTATCTATAGATAATTGGGACACATGAAGACAGTAGTGAGGGATAAAAAGGATATGGAACTAGGTCTGCAGATAGAGAACTTGTTTCGGCGTGATAGAAACAAGCTGGTAGGCTTCATCCGTGAGCGGGTTCGCTCGAAGGAGGAGGCGGAGGATATACTTCAGGATGTGTTCACCAATGTTCTGGCGGCCGCATCGGAAGTGACGGAACCAATTGAAAACCTTGGTGCATGGGTCTTCACTGCGATCAGGAACCGGATTATCGACTCCTACCGCAAGAAGCGCCCACAGACGTTCACTGATACCATATATAGCGATGACGAGGGTGATGTCGCACAGTTTGAGAATTTTCTCAGCGATATAAGCCTAAGCCCTGAGCGCAGCCTTGTAAGCCGCACTATCCGTGAGGCGATCATGGAGGCGCTCGATGAGCTTCCGAAGGAGCAGAAGTACGCGTTTGTGAAGAACGAGTTCGAGGGGGTAAGCTTCCGTGAGATGGCAGAAGAGACCGGTGAGAATATCAATACGCTTCTGGCTCGCAAGCGCTACGCAGTCCTTTATCTGCGGAAACGCCTGAAGGAGCTCTATGATAACTTGCACGAATAGATGGAGCAGTCCGTCCTAGTCGGGAAGTATAACCCGATTCGCGATTGCCACGGCCTCGCGCTCAGTTCTACCGCGTGATATTGATCGATGGACAGGAATAGCGACGAGATAGCCAACAATAGGATGAAGTTCATCGTGATCGGCGCAAGCGCCCTGGTGCTTGCGCTGATTGCGTTTTCCGGGCTGAGCTGGTGTGCGATCATCGCCTGTGGCCAGCGGCTTGCCAGTATCCCTGTGGGGTACTGGGAACTGCTTGGTGGGACCAGCATTGCCGTATTTGCGATTCTGTTCATCCGCCCGCTCCGCAATCGCTTGCTTCCCCGCCAGCTACGTTCCGAGCTGCAATCCTCTACCGAGGCCGTTGTAATGGCGCCGGATGTTATTCCCGAGACCAAGGAGTCTAACTGGCGCGATCTGTACAGCCAGCTCTCGAAGGATGAGCGCGAGATGTTCAAGTCGATCATGAAGCGATACTGCGACGATCCCGCCGAGGAGAAGGCTTCTCCCAAGCCGGAATAAGCCCGTTGCACTTCTGAATGTTCACCCCCGCCCGCATTGTTATTCCAGACCCCGTTCTTCCAGATCCTCCTCATCGAATCCTATCATGTGCCCGAGTTCATGGACAAGGGTGATTCGGATCTGCTCGGCAAGTTCCTCGCGATCCGGGAAATCCTCCATCAATGGGCCTCGGAACAGATAAATCCTGTCCGGCAGCAGCAATGAATTCTCCGAGGGACCACGCCATCCCACCGGTGTGCCATCGTAGAATCCATAGGGGCTTTCCTCCACTGGGATGTGGCCAAGCCGCTCCCGCACCCTTTCATCCGCCCACTCGTCGATAATGATGGCGGATTCCCCCAGCACTTCCTGCAACTCCTCCGGGAGATCACCTATCACGTCCTGGACAACTGCTTCAAATTCGGTATGGGTCATGAATATCCTTGGGGGGAATGGTTACGACGATCGGCTGTGCAACTGCTGCTGTTTTCTCCTAGGGCTGTTATCTGGTTCCGGCGAATTCCTGGCCTACCATTGATGCCAAGGCCTGGCGGGTCTCGGAGTCGTTGCCACGATAGGCGATGATAATCATATCGCTATTATAGAGATGAACCGGCCCTTCCCAATCGATCGTTTCGGTGCCAATCGTTGTGCCATCCGTGCCGATCTGCGCTTTTACCATGTTCAGTTTGTTGGGCGAGCCATATTCATACACCTCCAGAAGAACTCCGTCGTTGACATCGAACGTATACCCCCCGGTCTGCATCTGGGGTCGCTCTATCCGTCCTGTTACGCGCACCTGGGTGCCGCTTGCCCGGAGGAGATTGATGATGCCAAACGTCGGGCTTGATACATTGATAGTTGCTTCGAGCGTCCCCTCAAGCGATCTCCCTTCCTCGTCGAGACGTGGGCCATCATCGCCGCAGGCAGCCAGGAGTGTTACAAGGAAAGCGAGCTGAAGAAGGAGTAGCCTATGCATGGACTGTAGAGATTGTTGCGCTATCATCAGGCGATCCAGACCGACTTTATGTTCACAAACTCGCGAATGCCGAACTCGGCAAGTTCGCGTCCCACACCGCTTGCCTTGATACCACCAAACGGCAGACGCGGGTCCGACTTGACCATACCATTAATAAAAACGGAGCCGGCCTCGATGCCATTGATAAAGCGTTGTTGTTCATTCTCATCTGTTGTCCAGGCCGATGAGCCGAGACCGAAGCGTGTATCATTGGCAACCCGTATCGCCTCATCGGCATCGCGAACCCGGATCAGGGCCGCCACCGGACCAAAGGTCTCTTCATCGTAGGCGGGCATGCCGGGGCCAACATTGCCGAGAACGGTTGGTTGGTAGAAATAGCCATCCCCTTCGATCCGCTTCCCTCCTGCCAGCAGTGTGGCACCTTGCTCGATGGATCTGCTTACCTGCCGGTGCAGATCATCAACAAATTCGGGACGTGCCAGCGGGCCGATGTCGGTAGAGGGATCGAGCGGGTCGCCGATGCGAAGTGTAGCGATTGCCTCAAGAAAATGCTGCTCGAAGCGATCGGCAATGGCCCGATGAACGATAAAGCGTTTGGCTGCAATACAGCTCTGGCCGTTATTGATAGTGCGGGCGGTGACCGCTGTTTTTGCAGCCTGTTCCAGATCGGCGCTTTCCATAATGATAAATGGATCGCTTCCTCCCAGTTCCAGAACCACCTTTTTCAGGTTCCTTCCCGCCGACTCTCCAACATTTTTTCCTGCCCCCTCGCTTCCGGTAAGCGTTACGGCCACCACTCTGGGATCATCAAGGATCGATGCGACCTTCGAGGAGCCAATCAGAAGGGTTTGAAAGCAGCCGAGGGGAAAGCCTGCCTCGCGAAAGACCTGCTCGATTGCAAGCGCCGAGCCTGGAACGTTCGATGCATGTTTCAGCAGGCCCACGTTTCCCGCCATCAGTGCGGGGGCGGCAAAGCGGAAACATTGCCACAGCGGGAAATTCCAGGGCATGATTGCCAGCACGGGGCCAAGCGGCTGGAACTTCACATAGCTGCGGGTTGCATCGGTCTCGGCCGGAAGATCGGCCAGAAAACGCTCGGCGTTATCGGCGTAATACTCGCAGACCCAGGCACATTTTTCCACCTCCGATTTGGCGGCGGCGATCGGTTTTCCCATCTCCTCGGTCATAAGACGGGCATAGATCGCCGAGCGTTCGCGGAGATTTGCGGCAGCCTTGTGCATCATCGTGGCTCGCTCGGCAAACGTTGTGGTGCGATATTCGGTAAAACACTCCGCTGCCAGTGTCAGCTTCTGTGCGATTTCGCCCTCGCTATGTTCGGGATATTCTGCGATCAGCCGGTTGTTGGCGGGATTGATAGCGCGCATCGAGAGTTCTCCAGATATGCCGTGAAGCGTACGGTTGGGCGATCCCGGCAGGGCTTCTGCCCCCGGGGTCCTACGCGAATAGACTTCGGACGGCACCAAAGCTCACTGTGCGGCCGCAGAGGCCGCTTGGCATGCCGATCCGGGGGAAAGCCGGTACCCATGCATATAAAGCAAAACGGGAGCCGATTATAACGGCTCCCGGCATATTGTGCAACTCCGGGGGGCGCAGCGCTGGCGCTATTTGAAAATTCCCTGGGTTTTACGCCGTGCCTCTTCAACCTGGTCGCGTACGCGGCCTGCCTGATCCAGTTTCTCATTTGCCTGATGCATCGCCCGTTCGGCCTTGCTGAGCGGGTCGCCGCTGGAGCTTTTCTGCGTGGTTGCGGAGGATGGTGTTCCAGTGCCTCGCGATGAGGCCGTCTTTGTTGCCGTAACGGTTGTGCTCTGCGAGGTTTTCGTATTGAGAAGGGCGGCATAACGGGCGTCGGCTCGAATCACCGCAATCATCTCGGTCGCCAGTGCAGAGTCTGCCAGTGCAAGGCGTAATGCATTGTCGAATGTACCTTTCTGGAAGGATCGCTGCATAAGATCAGCGGTCATCGTCTTATCTCCGGCGATCTCATCAATCTTCTCGGAGATACTGGTGCTGGCATCGGCGACAACCGGCGGTTCGCTCCGTTGTTCGCAGGCTGTCAATACAAAAAGCATGATGGCCAGCGTGGGGACTATGATGGATTTCAATTGGATCACCTCAAATGTTCTGTGCACAGGTTATGCCAGGGGCTATTCCCTGCTCTGGCATATCGATCGGGCCTGCCATGGGCGGATTGGATCGTACCCTTGCATAACGGATCGTGTGTTGGAACGGTCAGGGGTGATGCCAGCTTAACCAGCAGAAAAAATAAAAAAGGCTCAACAATCCTCTAGGCGATGATGCCATGCGGGAGTGTGGAGCCCTTGAAGTCTTTTTTGAGCCTGCCTGGATCATCGCATAGGGTGGGATCGCAGGGATGGTAGGCTGCTGTACCGGCCACCTGGCGCTGCCGGGCAGCGAGGACGCCTAGCTCTGGCCATCGGTCGGCGTAGCTGCCAGCGAGCCATCCTCCCGCCAGATCGAATGGTTGGGATTAAAGCAGTCAAAGCATGAAACGTGCAGATCGGCGCCGATAAGAGCCAGCTTTTTTAATGTCTCGGCCTTGAAGTGAATATTCAGCAGGCCAAGGAAGGAACTGAGGGTATAATAGAAGTAGATGGTCTCTACGCCATTCTCCCGCAACTGGTCGATATGAGGGGCGATTGCCTCCACGAGACAGTTGAGCTGGTGATCGCGGCATTCGTTGATATCATCCTGCGAGGAGACCTCATAGGTCCAGAAACCGTGTTCATGCACAGATTCGCTGCCGTCATTGCGACGGGGATCGCCCGCACGTGCGGTTTTCAGCGGCTGCATTCCCAGAATGGCTGTAATGCGTTCCGGGTCGATATTCTGACCGATCAGGTTGATTTCAACTGAGAAATCGTTTGTAAGATTGTCGCGCGTTAGTTGCATAAGCATCACCAGAGTATATAGAGAGAGAGGTATGGCACGGGGCACCAGCCAACTCAACGATCCGTACCATGACGCGGTCTAAAGGACGCGCAAGATCGAAGCAAAATTGGAACCCGTATTGTGAAAAAGGTCTTTCGTGACAGATCCCTGCCGATGCCCGGTGGTTGGCCAACACAGTAACGTTGGTTCCTGTTGACCGGCAAGCGTACGGGATACGGATACATAGTACCTCGATGAACATCAAGTATAATACCGTTATAGATCTAAGCCATTCTCTTGGCCCGGGCATTCCATGCTGGCCGGGGGACCCCCGTGTGGAACTGGATACCGTGGCCACCGTTGCGGTGGACGGTTTTTATCTGCAACGGCTTTCATTAAGCGAGCATGGAGGAACACATATTGGTGTTGCCGCACATTTTCATCGCGGTGGGACCACTGTGGGGGAGCTTCCTCCCGGCAATCTGATACGGTCTGCGGTTACTATCGATGTGAGTGCTGCCGTTGAATCATCGTCCGACTACCGCCTTCACGTTGCCGATGTGGTAGCATGGGAGCGGGAGCATGGAGTGGTGCCGGAGGGGGCGGTTGTGCTGCTTTATACCGGCTGGGATCGCCATTGGCGCGATGCGGCTGCATATCTCGGGGCCTGTCTCACTACTCCGGGCGCAGCTCTGACGCCGGGATTCAGCCTTGATGCAGCACGTTTTCTCGCGAATGAACGTGGGGTGGCCGGGCTTGGCATCGACACACATGGAATTGATGCCGGTTCCGATGCCCTGTTCAGCGTCAATGAATTCTGGCTACGCGGCGAGCGTTTTCATCTGGAGAACCTGACCAACCTGGGGTTGCTTCCCCCTAGCGGCATCACGCTCTTTATCGGTGCTCTGGGTATTGCTGGCGGTTCTGGCGCTCCGGCCCGAGTTCTGGCACTTATCTGAGATGTAGCCGTAGCGGGGAGGATCGGTTGGAGTGCAACCATGAATCCGCATAGTGCGCCGGGGCGGCTCTGTACGGTGCCATGGCAGGCGTAGCCGACCTCTCATATGTGGAACGGCTGCATATCATCTCTGATATACAGCCGTTGCATGGTCATAGAGCATCGTTGACGAGGCTCGTTAGTTGTGTTCGCCGTCCTTATTAACGACAAAAACCTTCATCGTAGCAGTAACGTTGGTATGCAGCTTGATGGGCACATCATACATACCAAGATGCCTGATCGGATCTTCGAGCAGGATGCTGCGGCGATCAAGCTCATGTCCTTGACGCGAGAGTTCCTCGGCGATCATCTGCGAGGTGACCGAGCCGAACAGGCGATCATCCTCACCGACACGCATTGGGATTGTGATCGAGACCGATTCAAGGCGCTCGGCGACGCTGCGGGCTTCCGCTTCAATGCGGGCCTGCTGTGCCTGATAGCGCTTCTTTTCGGTCTCGATAGCGCGCGTAGCGCCCGGCGTGGCGCGATAGGCAATCTGGCGCGGGATCAGAAAATTGCGGGCGTAGCCATCCTTGACGTCCACAACTTCGCCGATATTCCCCAGATTCTCGTAGTTCTGGCGAAGAATTACTTTCATGTGAAGTTTCTCTATGCTGATATCGTTGTACTAAGATTCTGCTGCTGTTTCAGAGAGGAGTATATGGTACCATCGATCCGGGCGTGCCCGGCATACGATACATGTACTGGTCGGTCGTCTAGCGCCCGATATCCGAGCGCTCAAGCCCCACCTTCTCCTCGGTGAAAAACTTGTCGAACGAGTCATCAGAGCCATTACGGCTGGCCGTGCCCAGGTTGAAGGAGCTATCATCATCGCACTCGAAAATCGAGAACTCGTCGTCACGCTCCTCTACCACCCCGGCGTCATCGTTGCTGTCGGTAATACGGCGCTTATTCAGGAACTGAATGCGGCGCGCCTTGATCTCGACGGTGGAACGAGTCTGCCCATCATCGGTCTGCCACGTGCGGCTCTGGAGTTCACCCTCGACAAGCACTGCGCTTCCTTTACGAAGTTTGTCAACACAGCTCTCGGCAAGACGATTCCAGGCCACCACCCCCACATAACAGACATCCTCCTGCCACTGGTTATCCCCATCGCGGAACTTGCGGTTCGAAGCGATCGAGAAATTCGCCACCGGCGTGCCATTACGGGTCTGCCGGATGACGGGGTCCTTGGTAAGATTCCCCGCGATAAGCACGGAGTTCAACTCAGGCATTTTCAATTCGGCCATACGTATTCTCCTGACACTAAATGTCGTTCGTTCTTCATCGTTTCAATTGGGAGGGAGGGCGTACCCCGGCGGTGGAGTACGCCGGAAAATAAGGATCTTATCCCTTGGTGCTGACTTCCGGGGTTGCTTCCTCTCCGGCACCCTTGGCATTTGCTTCCTCCGCCTCGCTCTCGGCCAGCATCTTCTGCCGCATCTCATCGCGGCTCTTCAGGTCATGGTCATCAAGCTGGAGTGTGAGGTGGCGGATGATATGCTCCTCAAGCTGATAAAAACGATCGAGCAGGGGAATAAGCTCGCCCATGGAATCAACCTGGAACTGGACATAATATCCGTTGTTCTTCTTGTTGATTACATACGCAAGACGGCGCCGACCCCAGTGATCGGCACTCTTGATCTCGCCGCCATTGCGGGCAATGAATTCGGTCGTGCGGGCGACAACCTGATTGATGTTGTCCTCTTCGAGCGCGCCATTGATAATAATGGTCGTCTCGTAGTGTCGCATACTGGTCATTAGGGGACTATCTCCTATGGTTAACGTCAATGAGATGCTTACGCTAGCCCACCGTCGCTGCGGTGGGCAGGAGTCAGGTCGATTGTGATCGAGGGGAGCGCGGGTCGGTTCCAATCCCGCTCCCGCTCAGTGCCATCGGCTCGTTTCTTCGCTCGTTGACTCGTATATATGGAATTTTTCGGTGCCTTCCGCAGCTAATACAGTATACCAGGGGTGTGTCGCTACGGTTTCCGGTCACTATCGGCTGTTCCCCGAGAAGGGGTGTCATCATGGCGCGGCTCGTTACCGGCCGCTGCCCTGCTCCTGTCCATGGCGCGTGCGATGCCATCGGCAATCCAGACAAGCGTTATATCGCATGCATCGGCCAGCATCGCAGCTACAACTGTTTCCTCCTGTGCTGGAAATCGCGACAGGACATAATCGGCCATGCCTCCCGGCCCGAAATCCCGTCCGACACCACAGCGAAGCCGGGGGAACTGGACCGAGTCGAGATGATAGATCAACGATTCCATGCCATTATGGCCGCCGGATGAGCCTGATGGCCTGATCTGGGCGCGGCCAACCGGGAACTGGATTTCATCGACCACAACGAGCATATCGGAGAGTGGAACGCCATATCGTTCAAGAACCTGGCGTGCGGCGATGCCGCTGTTGTTCATAAACGTTGTCGGCTTTACCAGCACGACCGTCTGTCCCTGCCATTCTCCGCGTGCTTCGTAATAATCTCCCTTGGCCGGGCGGAACTGCGTGTTAAGCCGTGCTGCCACCGTATCGGCCACTATCCATCCGATATTATGGCGTGTCTCCGCATAGCGGGCACCAGGATTGCCAAGGGCAAGCACCACTTTCATAGCATACCACTATCAAGAGCAGGAAGCCATACCCATGATGGTATATGGCTTCCTGCCATGGAAGGACTTACTCGTCGCTCTTTCCCTTGCCGATAACTTCCGGCTCGTCGCCCTGGTTGGCACCTTCCCCACCGGTACGTGGCGCAGCGATGGTAACAATGCCGAGATCGCTCGGGCTGATGATCGTGACCTTGGGGACGTTCAGGTCTCTGACATGGACCGACTGGTTGATCTCCAGATCGGTGATGTCGATTTCGATCTGCTGCGGCAGATCTGCCGGCAGGCACTCTACCTCGACCTTGTGCAGCACAAGGTCCACAACGCCGCCATTACGCTGGCCGATCGACTGGCCGATGAGGGCAACAGGAATTTCGGCGCGAAGAAGCTTGTTTGCTACGATTCCCTGGAGATCGAAATGGGTAGGGCGGTCGGTGATAGGATCGAATGAGATATCCTTCAGCAGGCAGGTTTTCTCCACACCGTCATCGAACCGCATTCTGACCAGGTGCGATTCGGTGGTATAGATCAACGGGCGGAGTGCAAGCTCATGCACCGCTATCGCGATCGGCTCTTCGCCATGGAAATAATAGATGCCGGGGACAACACTCTGACGGCGCATACTACGCGCCTCTTTACGGCCGGGCGTACGCCTCTTGACCTCAAGAACGATTTCGCTCATGCTTCGGTTCCTTTATCGTAAGTACGTGATTGATAAGCGAGTTATGTGTAAGAACGCAGCGCGAAACGTGGCTTCATAGCATACCATGAAGACGCATCACGCGGGGCATCCGCCCCCTAGTCGGTATCGAACAGCTTCGAGATCGACTGATTGCCATGAATCCGTATAATGGCTTCGGCAAACAGTTTTGCAACCGACTTCACCACGATCTTGGGCGACTGGCGCTTGAGAGGCAGCGTATCGGTAACGATAAGCTGCTCGATCGGCGAGTTTTCCAGAAGCTCGTACGCCTGCCCGCTGAGCACAGGGTGTGTACAGGCGCCGTACACTTTCTCGGCTCCATTGTCTTTCAGCGCGTTCACTGCGTTGGTGAACGTGCCGCCGGTGTCGATAAGATCGTCGATCACCAGAAGATGGCGTCCATCCGCTTCGCCGACGATATTCATAATCTCGGCAACATTCGGACGTGGACGACGCTTGTCGATGAAGATAAGCCCCGCGCCAAGGCGCTTGGCGTAGGCACGGGCCAGTTTCAGCCCTCCTACGTCCGGTGAGGCAATCGTCAGATTTGGAAGATCAAGCTTCCTGAAATGCCTGGTCATCACAGGCGAGGAGTACAGGTGGTCGAACGGGATATCAAAAAATCCCTGGATCTGCGGAGCATGCAGGTCCATTGTAATCACCCGGTCTGCCCCGGCCTCGACGATAAGGTTGGCAACCAGTTTGGCCGTGATCGCTACGCGTGGCTGTTCCTTGCGGTCCTGGCGTGCATAGCCGAAATACGGTATAACCGCCGTGATTCGCTTTGCCGAGGCTCGCCTTGCTGCGTCGATAAGCATAAGCAGCTCGAAGAGATTCTCGGCAGGGGGTGGGGTTGACTGTACGATAAAGACATCCTCACCACGGATGTTCTCATCGTATTTAACCCAGATCTCCCCATCGGAAAAATTTCTAATGTGGACCTTTGCCAGCTCGCTGCCGGCGGCTTTTGCCACACGCGCGGCAAATTCCGGGTTCGAGCGCCCGGTCACAATCTTGAACTTAGACATTGATTTCGGCCGTGTTGCCTTGCGTTCGAGCCAATCCGGTCAGTTTTTTTCGTGGCGTCCGAGCTGCCATCGGGCAGATCAGTCCCTTTCGGGGGGATTCTTTGCCAGACAATATCCTCACCTCTGCATACGGAGCCGTAACGTTACTCAATCCATAAATCGAATGCCGCTCGCTCTTATCGGGCTAGCGGCATTCTGCTGGCTGAGGCGGTAGGGTTCGAACCTACGAATGGCGGCTCCAAAGGCCGCTGCCTTACCACTTGGCGACGCCTCAATCTTGAATGTTGGGGGCGACCGCACACACAAAGGAATAACAAATATAAGGCGAGGCGGTGGACACGCAAAAGTGAATAGATGTAGTGGCGAAGAGAGAGGCCGGAACCCCTGGCGCTGCCTCTACGGCCGTACGCCACAAGTTCCGGCCCCATACCGAGAGGATCGCATTGGCAGGACGCCCCCTGCCCAATTGGGGGCGCCTACTCTCTCGGTGCAAGACGGGTTGTAAGGACGAAGAAAAGCGTCGCTGTAAGAATTGCAACCACAAGAGCCGTGGCAATCGGTGCCAGTATCGTGGAACTGTCCCACCGGCTCAGGATATCTTCTGATGAGGAGCCAAACGCGGTGCGTGTGAATGCCATCAAAAGGACGAATGTGCTTCCAGTCAGAATCCATGCATTCTTTGCCATAAGCGTTCTCTCTACTTATGCGGGCTATGGACAGTAGCCGATCCAGCGCTGGGTGCGGATAACGGGTTTGTAGGCATACCTTGTAGAGCGCTACAGTTATGGTAACGGAAGCCTGAACGGAATGGTTAGCAGAGGTGGTGGTTATGGGAATGCCTCGTAACATTTGCCAGGAGGATCGCGTAGCGCGGGAGCTTCTATATTGCGTGTATACACATACCTTCTATCGTGCCGGGATCGCTCGGCGAAGAGTGCCGGAAGCAGGGCCGATTCCAGATTATCCGAGGTGCAGCCATGATCGTCGCAGAACATCTCCATAAACAGTTCGCAAGCATTCATGCGGTGAACGATGTGTCGCTGGAGGTTAGGGATGGAGAGATCTTCGGATTGCTTGGGCCGAACGGTGCCGGAAAATCCACCACGATCCGCATGCTCAACAACATCATCAAGCCCGATAGCGGGAGCATTCTCTATGATGGCGTGCCGTTCAACGACCAGGTGCGTAATGCGATCGGTTATCTGCCGGAGGAGCGAGGGCTGTACCAGAAGGCACAGATTCTGGAGACGATCCTCTACTTCGCACGATTGAAGGGGATGGATGGCCGAACTGCCAGAACACGGGCTTTGGCATGGCTTCGGCGCTTCGATCTTGATGGAAGCGAGCGTCGCAAGGTTGAGGAGCTATCCAAGGGGAATCAGCAGAAGGTGCAAATCATCATCGCGCTTATCCATGAGCCACGCTATGTAATCCTTGATGAGCCTGCTTCAGGGCTTGACCCGGTGAATCAGGAGCTGCTTCGGGAGATCGTGGAGGAGCTTCGTTCGGAGCGGCGCTCCATCCTCTACTCCACCCATCAGATGGAGCTTGCCGAGCGGCTTTGCAATCGGATCGCCCTTGTCAACAAGGGGACCATCGTGCTGGCCGGAGGTGTAGAAGAGGTGCGTGCCCGCCATGGTGCAAACAATGTTGTCGTCGAATTCCAGGGGGATGGGGCATTCCTTCAGGCGCTCCCCCCTGTTGCCGAGGCGGAGGTTCATGCAAACTATGCGGAGCTTCGGCTCCACCCGGATGCGCTTCTCGATGATCTTCTTCCCCATCTGATAGGCCGTTTACGGATCTCGCGTCTGGAGATGGTGCGTCCTACGCTGAAGGCGATATTCATCGATACGGTTGGGCGGAGCATGGTGGAGACAGGCAATGAAAATATATCGGAGACATCGCGATGAACAGGAATAGAATCTGGACGATCGCCCGCTGGGAGTACTTTCAGAAGGTGCGCTCCAAAGGCTTTATCCTTTCGCTCATCCTTACGCCGATCCTGATGGCCGGTGCCGGGATTCTGCCAGGCCTGTTGGCGGACCAAGGGCCGGATGAGACAAAGACGGTGGGGGTGATCGATACAACCGGCAGGTTCTTTGCTCCGTTGAAGCGGCAGATGGAGTCCTCCGATCTTCTTCCCGGTGGCGAGCCAAGCTATATACTGGCGAACTACCTTTCTGCCGGCCGTTCGCTTGATTCGGCTCTTGCCCTTGCCGATCGCGATGCGCTTGCCGAGGTTACCGAGGGAACCATCGTGATCGCTGATAGCTCCGGCGTCCTGAGTGCGAGCTACCGCAGCCCAACCCCGAGCAACATCCGGCTCCTCGCAAAATTCGAGAACGCGATCGAACAGATCAACGTTGAGCAGCATCTGGCTGAACTGGGCGTCGATACGGCTGCGTATGCCAATCTGGTCAGGGATATCGATATCAATCCTGTGAAGGTGGACAAGCAGGGCGGGGAGAAGTCGAGCGGCTTCGTTGCAACGTTCATGGCCGCCTATGCCGGCTCGTTTCTCCTGATGTTTCTGATCCTGACTACGGGGCAATCGTTGGTGCGAAGCTTGGTGGAGGAGAAATCGAATAGGATCATGGAACTGCTGGTGGGGATGAGCACGCCGCAGGAGCTGATGTGGGGAAAGCTGCTTGGCCTTAGCGGGCTTGGGCTTACCCAACTGGTGGCCTGGGGGATTCTTGGGCTTGGTGCCGTTACCGCCTTTGCAAGCCCTGAGGGGGTGGGGACCTGGCTCCAGGATATCTATGGTGTGGTGCCGTATCTGCTCATCTATACCATTCTTGGCTACATCTTCTACTGTGCCATGTTCATCGGTGTGGGGTCGCTTGTGACAACCGAGCAGGAGGCACAGGTTGCTACCTCGTATCTGGTGATGCTTCTGGTGATCCCAATGGCGTTTGCCATAGTGGTGGTGCAGAATCCCGATGTTGGCTACGTGCGGATACTCAGCTATATCCCGATGTTCACTCCGTCGATGATGATGATCCGAATCGTGACGAAGATGCCTCCGTTGTGGGAGCTTTTTGCCACCATCGGGGTGCTCTTTGTCTCTACGATGGCTGTGGTCTGGATTGCCGGGAGAATTTTCCGCACGGCGATTCTGATGTATGGAAAGCGTCCTTCGTTTGGCGAGATCATGCGCTGGATGAGGTCCAGGTAGCGCGGTATACCTCCCTTCATTCTGGCAGGGGAACCTCTTCAGGTACTGCTCTGAAGGCCTTTCAGGTAGCGTCGCACTTCCTCGGCACAGCCCATCTTCAGAATATCCCGGGCGATGGCGGCGGAGCGCTGAATGCTGGTGGAACGTATGCGGAGCTTGAGCGGCCCCAGTTCAAGTGGCTGTACCGAGAATCGGCGGATGCCGATGCCGAGCAACACCTCGGTTGCGAGCGGATTGGCGGCAAGCTCGCCGCAGAGCGTGAGTGGTATACCTGCTCTGGTGGCGGCAATAGCACTAGCGCGGATCAGCTTAAGCACCGAGGGATGCAGCTCGTCGTAATAGGAACGAAGTGCGTCATCGGCACGGTCCACCGCGAGCGTATACTGGGAGAGATCGTTGGTGCCAAGCGAAAGGAAATCGCACTCGCGGGCAAGCGCATCGGCGGTGAGCGCGGCCGCTGGTGTTTCTATCATTGCGCCAAGCGGCATATGTTCATCGAACTGAACGCCGTTGCCACGAAGGCGCTCGCAGATGGCTGCTGTGATCTCTCTGAACTGCCGCATCTCCTTGACAGAGGAGACCATGGGGAACATGAGACGAAGATTTTTCATCGAGGATGCCCGGAGCACCGCCTCGATCTGCCGTTCCAGCAGTTCCCGTTGTTTCAGCAGAAGCCGAGCGCCGCGCAGACCAAGCGGGGAGCTGCTTCTTCCCCATATCTCTCCGGTTAGTTTTTCGCTTCCGATATCAAATGCGCGCAGGGTTACAACCAGCGGATATGCGCGTTCGGCAAGCTGGCGATAATACAGAAGCTGTTCTTCCATGGTGATGTCGGCGGTACGATCCATCACCAGATACTCGGTGCGCATCAGGCCGATCTCATCCGCACCATTCTCTACCACCGCGGCGAACTCATCGATCATATCAAGGTTGGCTGCCAGCACGATCCTCTCCCCTTCCAGTGTCTCTGCCGGATGGTCGCGCAGGGCGCCAAGCTGCTCGCGCTGTGCTTCCAGCAGAGCCTTCTGTTTGCGGTAGTGCTCCAGGGTCTCACGCTCGGGGTTGATTATCACCCGGCCATGATAGCCATCCACAATCATCAGGCTGTGCGGCGGTGCGATTCGTGCGGCATCCCTTACCCCGGAGACCATCGGGATGCCGAATGCACGCGCCAGAATAGCCGTATGAGAGTTGATCCCCCCTGACTCCAGCACAAATGCCGATGCCCGGTTGCGTGCGTAGAGCACGGCATCGCTGGGGCTGAGCGAGGAGAGGATGAGGGCTGCATCATTGCTGAAGAAGTGCGTTACCGGGGTTTTCAGCACGCAGGCGATCAGATGCGATTGCAGCGCACGTATATCCTCGGCCCGCGAGCGCATGGTCTCATCCCCCGATCTACTGAAGATATCGGCGAGGCGCTCCATCTCCGCTTTGATGGCGGCATGGGCACTGCAACGGTTGGCTTTGATATAGCTTGTGATGGCAAGGCCAAGCGAGGGGTCAAGAAGCATCATGCGGAGTGCCTCGAAGATCTCTGCACGGTCGTGAACGTCCTCCCGCGCCATCAGTTCGATCTGTTCCAGGACCTTGTCCGCTTCCATGATGGCCGTTGCCAGCCGTTCGATCTCTACCTCCACCTCCGTGTCGTCTAGGTCATGCATCTCCAGGCTGGTCTCCTCCTGTTGGGCAACGATCCATGTGTGCGCGATGGCAATGCCGGCAGAAGCCGGAATGCCTTCAAGGGTGCGTTCGGTCTGGATCACTATTGCGGAGGAGTTGGTCAAGAACGAGACTAGAGGATAAGAGTGTGCCCGGATCATCCGGTGTTTCAGCATGCGGCCAGCACCAGGTGCTGGATATCGGCCGGAATGCAACGTATCGCAAAATACGTGCTGCGTCGTCAAGATAATAGGGCTAACGAGCAGGATTGCGCGGAGATAATCGGAAGTGTCCCGCTGTGCCGTTATCGTATGCGCCTTCCATTGTCGCCCCGCCAGGCTCTACGGCGTGTCGCTCAACGCTGTTCCAATGCCCTTGCCAGTTTCTGGTGAATGCCGTCGAACCCGCCGTTCGACATTACCGCTACCACATCCCCCGGACGTAGCTCACGGCGCAGATATTCTACGATGCCATCGACATCAGGGAGAAATTGTGCCTCTACGTTGCGTTCGGCAAGATCGGCAATCAACCGCTGGGGATCGAGACGCTCATGCTCTGGAAGTTCGTCCAGACGGTCGATCCGCGCAAGCGCGACGATGTCGGCATCGAAGAAACATTCCGCCAGCTCACGCTGGAACACATTCCGGCGGGTGGTATTGCTGCGAGGCTCGAAAACCGCCCAGAGCCGCTCCGATGGATGGCGCAACCGGAGCGCACGAAGCGTTTCCCGGATCGCCGTCGGGTGATGAGCAAAGTCGTCATAGACCGTGATATCATCCCAGCGTCCCTTCCGTTCAAGCCTGCGCTTTGTATTGATGAAGCTGCCAAGCGCCCTGTTGATCGCATCATAGTCGATGCCTGCCCAGCGGGCGATTGCCACAACGCCCAGCACATTCCTGACGTTGAACTCGCCCAGCAACGTGGATGTGATACGGGCCTCGGCTCTGCCATCACGGCTCAGATCGAATCCTGTGGAATCGGCTCCGTAGGCGATATCGGTGGCGCGCCAGAAGCAGTGCTTGCCCAGGCCAACGGTTTCCACCGGGGTGACGGCCGCGCCGAGAACGGTCTGGACGTTTGCATCATCGCCGTTGGCCACGATAAGGCCGTTCGAGGGAACGATGTTCACCAGGCGCCGGAAGGAGAGAAGGATCTCGTCAAGCGAGCCGAATATATCGGCATGATCGAACTCGATATTGTTGATCAGGAGCACCGTGGGGAGGTAATGCACAAACTTCGAGCGCTTATCGAAGAATGCCGTATCGTATTCATCCCCTTCCAGCACCACCAGATCGCTCCGGTCACGGTATTGCCACCCGCCCCCGAAATTTCCCGGGACCCCACCGATCATGAAATTGGGTTCTCTTCCGGCGCTTTCCAGCACCCATGCGGTGAGCGAGGAGGTCGTGGTCTTGCCATGTGTGCCGCTTAACACAATTGACCTGCGCCCCTGGATCACCTCCTGCTTCAGCAACTCGGGGAGTGATATATAGGGAAGCCGTTTGTTCAGCGTCGCCTCCACCTCGTTGTTCCCGCGCGACATCTTGTTGCCGATCACCACAAGATCGGGAGAGGGGTCCAGGTGATCCGGGGAGAACCCATTCATGATCTCCACACCCGCTTCGGCGAGAAGATCGCTCATGGGGGGATAGATATGCTGATCGCTTCCGGTAACGGTATGGCCCTTGGCGCGCATCATCAGCGCCACGTTTCCCATTGCCGCCCCACAGATGCCGATGAAATGTATATGCATGTCGATGCAGGATTCTGGAGAGTATACCCGGATCAGGTACGAAAAAGGGCTTGAAGATACGGAATGTGGAAGGGCACTCGTGCGATGGTGTGTTTGCCGGAGGCTGAATGCTCTGTAAACCAGAGCCGAAGCCACGTCGCAGACGCTGTCTGGACGATTACGGAGGGAGGTGGTGAACTCATATAATAGAGCGCTGTTTGCGGGTGAAACCTTCTTAGCTTGCCATATGATTTCAGCCAGTGTTGCCGGGGGAGTATCATGACCGTAGATGAGGCGTTTGCCTATTGCGAACGGCTTGCGCGAAGCCATTATGAGAACTTCCCGGTTGGATCGGTGCTTATCCCAGGCGATCTGCGCAGGCACTTCTATAGTATCTATGCCTATAGTCGTGCCGCCGATGATATCGCCGACGAGGGGACGACCCCTTCAGAGGAACGAGTGGCCGCTCTCGATGCCTGGGAACATCAGCTTCAGGAGGCATACCAGGGACGCGCCGAGCATCCCATCTTTATTGCGCTTGCCAGTACGGTGCGCGAACGCTCCATCCCGATCGAGCCGTTTCAGGATCTCCTGAAGGCATTCCGTCTGGATGCCCGCAACAGGGGGTTTGCCACAACGGCGGATCTGTTGTGCTACTGCGAGCATTCGGCCAACCCGGTTGGCCGCCTGGTTCTGTATCTTTTCGGACTGTATACCAGGGAGCGGGGGGTGCTTTCCGACCGGATCTGTACGGCTCTTCAGTTAGCAAACTTCTGGCAGGATATCTCGGTTGACCTACCTCGCGGACGGATCAATCTTCCACGCGAGAGCCTGGGACGGTTCGGCTATTCGATGGAGCAACTGCGTGCCGGAACATTCAATCAGGAGTTTCGTGCCATGATTGCCTATCATGTACAGCAGGCCGAAACGCTGTTTGGCGAAGGGGCGCCGCTGCTTCGCTCGGTGCCGTCGTGGCGGTTGCGGAATGAGCTGCGGCTCGTCTATCTGGGCGGGGTTCGCATCCTGCACAAGATCAGGAAGCTCGATTACAATGTGCTGGCAGAGCGTCCTTCGCTCACCGTTGCAGATAAGCTATGGCTGCTCTCGCGGCTTTTCTCGGTCTGAACGGATACTCTCCCAGTTTATGCCATGCGAGCTGCTGGCAATGGAGCATTATGAGGCCTTGATCGCATCTGCGACCAATAAGTGGCTGCAATGGGCGTCCGACAATCAACTCTTCCCTTGTCTTATAGGGGGATTTTTCCTTATATGATTGCGCTGTTAACGATTATCTCTCGATGCCGAATCTGGTAGTGTCCGACACCGAAAGCGCAGCCACCCTGCTGCATCAATCGAAGACGAGTTTCTACTACTCGTTTTCCCTGCTTCCGCGCGATGAGCGCGAGGCGATGCACTCGGTGTATGCATTTTGCCGTTATGCCGATGATATCATCGACGAAGACGACATCGAGGTGGGGCCGGTGGAGTCATCGATGCGCACACTTCGCAAGCGGGAGCGTCTGAACAGGCTTCGTGTGGAGGTGGAGCGCTGCTATCGGGGCGAGTCGCGCCATCCCATCCTGCTGCCATTATCCACAGTGGTGCGCCGTTTCAAGATCCCGAAACAGTATTTCCTGACGTTACTCGACGGCATGGAGATGGATCTTGTAAAGAACCGGTATAACACCTTCGAGGAGTTGCGGGAATATTGTTACTGCGTTGCATCGGTTGTAGGGCTGATCTGCATTGAGATCTTCGGATATCAATATGAGGAGACCAAGGAATACGCCGTGAATCTGGGGATAGCTCTTCAGTTGACGAACATTCTGCGCGATATCAAGGCGGATGCCGCTCGTGGGCGTATCTACCTGCCGTTGGAGGATCTCCATGCCTTCGGATATACCGAGGAGGATCTGATGGCCAACTGTTACAATCTCCCGTTCATCGAGCTGATGCGCTACGAGACCCGCCGTGCCCGCGAGTTCTACGGAAAGGCACGGGCAGCATTGCGCCCGGATGAGCGGAAGACGATGTTTGCTGCGGAGATCATGGACGCCATCTATTACCGGATGCTGGAGAAGATTGAGCTGAACGAGTTCAATGTCTATACCAGGAAGAAAATTTCCGTGAGCACCCCCCATAAGATCTGGATCGCCATCAAGCTCTGGTTGGTGACGCGTGTGCTGACAAACCGCAAGACGATTGTCGAGTAGCAGATGCCGGGTGGACTCTCTCCGGTTGTGATGTGCGCAGGCCTTTTTCAGATGCCGTAAATCATGAAGCCGTATGAATATCAGGATACTTCAGGCAGCCTTCCTCTCCGTTCTTTCCGCCGTGCTCCTCTCCGCATGCTCCACCAAGGGGCCGGACATCATCGATCCGGCGAGTAACGAGCGGCGCCAGGTATCGCTCTTTGGCACCGATAGCGCTGGCATCTCGGCGGAACTTCTGCTCTATAGCGAGCAGAAGGGGATTGTCTCCACCGGCGATTTCGCCCAGGCGAACAATGGCGAGCAGCTCGGGCGCGCCGTTGATGCTATCTATGAGAACAGCGGCAGGATATTTCTGCATCATCGCGATGATGGCTCCATCAGTGTGCTCGACTTGCAGACCCGTCGCAGGCTCGGCACGATCGTCGGCTTTCCATCTGGCCTGGAAGGGCAGCTCTCTGGTATGGCCTTCAGCAATATGTCGCAGGGATGGGTGATCTGTTATGGATCGCCAAACCTGTATGAGATCGACCAGCAGAATATCAAGATCGCCCATCAGATTCTGCTGCCGTACTCCCCCACGAGTGTCGGCACAGTGAAACGAACGGTATTTGTCGGCATGGAAGGGCCGGACAAGACAGGGAAGGTCGCCGTGCTCTACAGCAATCCACTTACGTTGGCCGTTGAACAAACCCTGGACTTCCCATCGCCGATCATCTATATGTATCCAACGGCCGATAGCACGCAGTGCATCATGCTGAGCGCTGGGGGAAACGGGACGGGACCGAAGGTGTACTATGTGGATGTCTCTTCTCTTACCGTGGTGGATGAGTACGAGCTGCCAACCGGCGATCTTACCTCCTATATCGGCCGTGAACCCAATTACGCCGGTTATACTCGCGATGATTATCTCTATCTTGCCCTTCCCTCCATGGTGCTTCAGTACGATACGCAGGGGTTTGACGAGCTTGAGTTTCTCCCCGGATCTTATGCGGCTATCGCGGTTGATTACTCCAGCGGTCTGCTCTACGCCTATGATGCCGATCGCCGACTGGTGCTCCGCAGAACCTTCGAGGAAGAGGAGCTTGCGGATGTAGCTATGCCTGCATCTGTACGAGCCATACGGTTTTTTGGCTCCAATCGCGTCATTCCCTAGAGTATCGGCGTGGCCTCTGCTCGAACCATCGTTCTGCCGCGAGCGCCCCGCATGAAGCCTTCATGCGGGGCGTGTGCATAGATGCACCTCGAGATTCTAACCGAGTACATCTCAAACGACAATCAGGCCTTCATGAGTAATTCCAGACGAGACTGGCAGATGCCATCCGGCATCTGGCTGCTGGTCCTTGCGATCGCTTCATTCGCCATCTATTTCTCCAGCCTTCATATCTGGTACTACGGTGACGATTTCCAGTATGTATATGAAGAGCCTGTGTCGAGGATCTTCCATTTTTTCTACAATCCCAACCTCTTTCACGGGTTCTATCGTCCCGTGAACTCTGCCATCATCGCCGTTGTCCAGGTATTCGTTGGGCTGGAGACATGGCCGATCCATGTCATCAATATTCTGGTGCATGCGCTGTTATGCTGGATGGTGTTCCTCTTTATGAAGCGGGAACGTTTTGCGACATGGCAGGCTGTGCTGGCCTCGGCATTTATGGTCGTATCGCAGGAGAATGCAAGCGCGGTGCTTGGCAACGATACGTTCTCGCAGATCAGCGGAACCTTCTTTGGCTGTATGGCCCTGTGGCTGCTCTATCTAGGCTATTTCCGTGCTGCCGCTGGCAGCGCCGGGGCGTACCCAAGCGTCTTGGGCGATCGGGTGCCGATCGGCTATTATCTGCTGGCTCTGCTCTCCTATGCGATATCGCTTGCATCGAAGGAGACAAGCGTGGCCTATGGCCCCATCATTTTTGGCCTCTTTCTGGCCAAGAACTGGAAGGTTGATGGCTGGGGTGCCCGGCTGACACGAAGCGTTCTGGAGGTGATCCCGTTTTTTGTTCTCACACTTCTATATATATGGACCCGTGCGGCGATCGGCCTCTCCCAGCCGACCGATAGCGGCGGGAACTACGGCTTCAAGATTGGGCTGAACGTTATCGAGAATCTGGCGCAGTTCGTCTTTGCTGCGGTTGTTCCGGCCTCCAGTGCAACGGCGTTTGTGGCGATAAAGAACCGGGAACTGGTGCTTATCGGAGCGATCCTTCTTGGCACGGTGCTGTTTCTTGGCATCGTTGCCTACGGTCTCTGGCGTTCCAGGAGGCACCGGACGTTCCTTGTGATGATCGCATTTTCGTTGCTCGGCCTGGTCCCTGCCATCTTCATGAACCATGTCGGTGAGTTGTATCTGTATAACTCAATGCCGTTTATCGCAGTTCTTGTTGGTGCTGGTCTGGGGGGAGCGCTAGAGCTGTTTCGGGAGAAAAAAGCCCTTCGTGCCGGTTTCTGGGTCTTTCTGGGGCTTGTGGCCGCATCGCATATCGTAGGGGTACAGGGCAAGGCAGCAGCTATGGCAACCAACGGAGCACGTGCACGGAACTATCTGGCTCAGATAGGACGGTTGGTAGGCGAGGTGCCACGGGATGGGCAGCTTCTTTTATTGAACCCCGAGGAGTGGGAGCCGGAATACTCCGTCTATCTGATGAAGCCGTTCAGCGTCTTCAAATGGGGTGTTCATATCATCAGACAGGAGACCAACCGTTGGGATATGGAGGTGGTTGTGGTGGAGAAGGATGATCCGGAGCTTCTACATCCCCGGAAACGATCGCTTGTCCTGGCACTGGAGGGCGATTCGGTTGTGATATGGAAACATGCCGCCGATTCCGTCCCCTTGGAGAAGTAGGAACCTAGGAAATGAGTTGATGAATGGGAGAAGAGGTGGGGCCGAAGCCCCACCTCTTCTCTATTCGGAATACTCTCCGTAGTTTCACCTGTCTATGGGCCAGCCATTTGTCATACACGAGCGAGTCCGGTGGATTGATTGCGATGCGGCGCAGATCATCTACTACGGCGCATACGTCCGCTTTTTCGAGATTGCCGAGACAGAGATGTATCGGTCGATCGGCCTTCCCTACGCTGTTGCGTTTACAACCCTCAACTGCTTCCCCATCCGCGCGGCATACCACTGCGAGTATCGTTTTCCGGCCAAACTGGATGATCGGATGGAGATATCCGTCTGGGTAAGCCACTGGGGGCGTACCTCGTTTACGATCTCCTTCCGGTTCCTGCGTGCCGATACCGATGTAGTGCTGGCCGAAGGGCATTGCCGTCTGGTGACGGTAGGGCTTGACGATAAAAGGCCGCTGCCGATCCCCGATCGTCTTCGGGAGGGGCTTGAGCGGTATACGGTTCTACCGTCGGACGAGGATACAGCGGCCCAATCATAGGGGGGCATCAGCTTCGTACGATTGATTGCCGGGCCGTCTGGTATGTCTTCCGGTTTGCCTGCCATAGCACAATTCCGATCGTGGGTTCCTCCACCGGTCGATTCTTTATCCTCAGCGCTCTTCTACCAAGTTCTCGATGAATCGCATTCCATTAGCGGTATCCCATCGCAGCGGCAGGGTCGATGCATTGCATTATGGATCGGTAGCGGTGGCCGATCCCAATGGCACAATCCTTTTTCATGCGAACGATCCTCATTATCCAACGTATCTCCGCTCCTCGATCAAGATGATCCAGGCCATTCCGGTTGTGCTGAGCGGTGCTGCCGATCGGTTCGGTTTTACCGATGCGGAACTCTCCCTCTGCTGTGCCAGCCATGCAGGGGCTGACTATCATCTGGCGACGGTACAGGGGATGTTGGCAAAGATAGGGCTGGATGAGCCTGCCCTTGGATGTGGTGCGCACGAGCCATCGGACAGGGCCGAACTTGCCCGGCTGATCTGCTCGGACCATAGGCCCTCCCAGCTTCATAACAACTGTTCGGGAAAGCATGCCGGTATGCTGGCGGTTTGCCTGGCCATGGGCTGGCCCATCGAGAGCTATCTCTCGATCGAACATCCGCTTCAGCAGTGGATCTACGATCTTATGGCCGAGCATTCCGGCCTCGGCCGTTCAGCTATCGGTATCGGTATGGACGGATGCTCACTGCCAGCGTTCCATATGCCGATCTCCGGCGCTGCAACGGCATTGGCACGTTACATGGCCTGGGGCAATGCCGGGGAGCCGGCGCAGAGCAGGATTATCCGGGCGATCGCGGCACGGCCCGAGATGATCAGCGAACATGGTGGCTTTGATACCGAGTTGATACGTGTGCTGGGAGGACGTGCGCTCGCCAAACGCGGAGCGATGGCAATATTTGTGGTGGGGATCAGCACCGAACAGTACGGGCCACTCGGCATCGCCATAAAGCTGGAGGATGGCAATATCACTCCGATGCCGGTGATTGTGATACGGGTGCTGGAGTCGCTCGGCATTCTCTCCGATGCAGAGATGGCCCAATTGGATCAATACCGGTCCATACTGCTGAAGAACTGGAGAGGGGTTGAAACCGGCGGCATCATGACCGATTTCAGGCTGATAAAATCGGAGGGGGAGTTGTCGGGAGCCTGACCCGCGACCGGCTGTGAGCTGGAGTGTTATGAAATGAGCAGGGCCGTTGCGATATCAACGGCCCTGCTCCGTTACGAGCTGATTGTTTCCGGTATGTGCACCACGGTCGGCTTGGTGGGCACTCCCCTATAAAGGCGATCCCATCAGTTATTGCTTGCCCCTTCCTGAATCCAGATCTGGATGCCGCGACGTTGATTGGCGTTCAGTATCCTGGCGATTGGCGCCTCGAAGTGCGGCAGCCGTCCGCCAACGATCTGGGCAAGCACGCTTGTGGTCGAATCGCCGGGGCGTACCAGGCCGGGGCGGCTGAACAGATCGAAGTATGATTTCAGGCTCACATTTCCCGCCCGGTCGAACTCGTTATGGCATCCGCTGTCGGTGCAACCAAGCTCAAGCACGGGAAGGACATGGCGTCCGAAGCTGACGTTCGATTCAGGAAAGACCACCTGGCTGGGATCGGTGATCATGTCGCTGCCGCACCCCCCCAGAACAAGAGAAATGCCCACTGCGACCAGCATCGGGATATGGCAGATACGTTTTGTTCTCATCGGTTTCTATTCAAGACAATGAACGGAGGCAGGGGTAACGGATTTGCCATCATCGTCTTCATGGCGCTGGTATTGCGTTTTATCCTATCGGGTTCGAGCCTCTAATAGCTTTCGCTTTCGTTCGGGAAGCCTCCGTTCCTGACGTCGTTACGATAATTGCGTGCTGCCTCACCTGCCAGCTCGGCGAACAGACCGTACCGCCGTACGAAGCGTGGATGGAAATCCTGCGTCAAGCCGAGCATATCCGGTGAGACGAGTATCTGGCCATCGCAGTGCGGCCCTGCGCCGATGCCGATGGTTGGCACACGCAGCGCATCTGTGATGGTTCTGGCAAGCTCCGCCGGAATCTTCTCCAGAACGATGGCGAATGCTCCGGCTTCTTCCAGTGCCTGGGCATCGGAGAAGATCTTGCCTGCCTCCTCTGGCGTTGTTCCGCGGGGTTTGTATCCGCCATACTGATGGATCGACTGCGGTTGCAGCCCCAGATGTCCCATGACCGGTATGCCTACGGCGGTCATCCGGCGCACAGTCTCGGCGTGTTCCACGCCTCCTTCCAGTTTAACGGCGCTGGCATCGGTTTCCTTCATGATCCTTCCGGCATTACGGAACGCCTCGTCGGTGCGTACCTGATAGGTCATAAAAGGCATATCCGATACAACCATGGCCCGTTCCACTCCTCGGGTAACCGCCTTGGTATGATAGATGATCTCATCGAGCGTCACCGGAAGCGTTGTCTGCCGTCCTTGTACAACATTTGCAACCGAATCGCCCACGAGCAGAACGTCGATCTGTTCCCTGTCGAAGATGCGCGCCATGATGGCGTCGTACGCCGTAAGGGCGCTGATGCGGGCCCCCTGGCGCTTCATATCCTGAAGGCTTCTGGTGGTCACTCGCTTGATTTCTTCGCTCATTGGGAATGCTCCTTTGAATGCTGGAGGGTATTGCGTGAATCGTCGGCGTTCTGCACGGGGCTGTTGTGGATATGCCCGTGCACCGGGGCGACGATGTCGGTGGAGAGAATGATATCAGTCTCGAATACTTCGATGAATCCCTGGCGCAGCGCCTCGGCGACCGTCTCAAATGGTGGCAGGGGAGTGCCCAGACAGTGTTTCAGTGTGGCGGTACGTTCGGCAAGCCGGGCACGCAGGCCGTCGCGCCGCGATTCCTCAATGTGGGGATAGAGAAGGTCGATGATCTGGAGATGGGCCTCGTCGAGCAGCAGCGAGCCATGTTGCAGCAACGTTGTGCCATAGCGGCGTTGTGCCGAGCCAAGCAGCTTTCTGCCATTCCAGGTAAGCTCGCTCAGTGCCGATGCGCTAAAGCAGCTTGCCGATTCCTCCATCGCATAGTGCTTGCGGAAGTCCGGCTGGGTGCGGCTGAATTCCAGATCGTGCACGCCGAGCATCTCAAGCCCTCTATGGAGTCCTTTGTTGATCTTCGCATAGGTCTCATGGATGCCGGCCCCGCCGCTTGGCATGGCGACGGCGTAGGTAAGCTCCTCGGCATGGAATACGGCGCGCCCTCCGGTGGGGCGGCGTACAAGGCCATAGCCCAGCCGTTGCAACAGGTCGTGGTCGATCTCTTCGTCGCGTTGATTGTAGCCAAGCGAGAGCGTCCAGGGGCGCCACGAATAGAACCGGAGCCGTGGGATCCCATCGATTCCACAGGCGCGTGCCATCTCCTCGTCGCGATTCATATGATCCCCACCACTCAAGTCAGGATCGATGCTATAAAGCCAGTATGCATTCACGCAGGCCAAGTTACCGCTGCCATGCCGAGATAGACAACGGTCGGTTTTCGGAAATGCCTGGATCAACTATGACGAAGTGTGTTTGTGCGGGGGACCTGATGATCTGCCGATGGCCCCGATGTGGAGTTACACATCCGATACGGCCTCCCATTGCGTTTGCCGATATCGCTTGCGGGGAGCACTGTTTGCGGAGAATCCTGCGATGATAGGGCCTTTTTCTCTCCTGGCAGGTCGCCCCGGTTCATGTGTGGTTATCGGTCCTGGAGTCGTATGCCATCCTCGCCAAAGAAGTGCGCCCGTTCGGAGACAACACGGAGGTGAATGCGGTCGCCATAGGCGATGGTGCTATCGGGGTGGATTGCCGCCACGATAAACCCTTGTGCCGACGGCACATAGATATAGGTCTGATTGCCGAGCGTCTCCACGACATCCACGGTCATCGGGAAGGCCAGCGGATCGGATGGCTCGCAGAGCATCAGATGTTCCGGCCGAACGCCAAGAGTTGTCGCCCGATCGAATCGTTCCGGAACGTCTGCCAGAGGCAGCCTAAGCCCTGTCTCACCATGCTCGGCGAAGGCTACTGCTGCGCCGGAACGTTCGACGCGCCCCTCGAAGAAATTCATGGCAGGCGTCCCGATAAAGCCCGCGACAAATCTGTTTGCCGGGCGGTTGTAAAGATCCAGCGGGGCTGCTATCTGTTGTACCTCCCCGCGATCCATGACCACGATCTTATCGGCCATGGTCATTGCCTCCACCTGATCGTGTGTAACATAGATCGATGTGGCATTCAGTTCGTGATGCAGCTTCTGAAGCTGGGCACGGGTCTGGGTTCGCAGCTTTGCATCGAGATTCGAGAGCGGCTCATCGAAGAGGAACACCTTGGGATTGCGTACGATTGCCCTTCCCACGGCCACCCGTTGCCGCTGGCCACCGGAGAGCGCTTTGGGTTTGCGATCGAGCAGGTTCTCCAGTTCCAGCATTCGGGCCGTCTGGGCAATGCGCCGTTCCACTTCCTGTTTCGATGTCTTCCTCATTTTCAGGGCGAACTCCAGGTTCTGCCGTACGGTCATATGGGGATAAAGAGCGTAGTTCTGAAACACCATCGCGATATCCCGATCCTTCGGATGGATGTTGTTGACGGCTGTGTCGCCGATACGAATCTCCCCATCGGTAATCATCTCCAGGCCGGCGATCATCCGAAGGGTGGTTGATTTGCCACAGCCGGAGGGGCCGACGATAACCAGGAATTCACCATCGGGCAGGTCGAACGACACATTGTTTACGGCGATGGTGCCGTCATCATAGCGTTTCGTGACATTCCTCAGGGAGACATGTGCCATACGTAGGTATGTTAGATGCGAGCAGGTTGCTGAACGGACGTATCGTCCAAAAATAAACGTGCGCCGCCAATGGATTGGCGGCGCACGAGCGACGTCTGGAAAAAATGTTACCGCAGGAAGAGGAACGGCTCCCACTCCTGGTCTACGGTCCCCACCACATTCTGAATGAACGTCACGTGGTTTGGGCGCATCGGCTTGGAGTGAAGCTTCATGTTGGCTTCCTCGGGGGTTCGGCTCCCCTTGCGGTTATTGCAGCGTACGCAGGCGCATACGAGGTTCTCCCACGTGTCGCCGCCATTGCGCGACTTGGGGATGATATGATCCACCGTGAGCGGCGGAGTTGCTTTGCCGCAGTAGACGCAGCGATGGTGATCGCGGCGCAGGATGTTCTTCCGGGTTAGCTCAACCTTCTTATATGGAACATGAATATAGAAGGATAGGCGTACAACACTCGGATACGGGTAGGCATGGCGCACGGTATGAATCGCCCATTGTGGACGTGTTGCAATCAATTCTGCCTTGCCAAGCCACAAAAGGACGATCGCCTTCTGGACATTGCAGACGCATAACGGCTCATAGTTCTGATTGAGAATCAGGACTTTGCTGTTAAGCGTTGTATTGGAACCCACGGCAGGGCTATTGTCGGTAATCGGGCTGAACGTAGCGAATGGAAGCCTCCTTTAAGGTCATTGCCTCGATTCGGGCTGAACGGATATGGAGAGAAGAAGGTACACCATAGTTTCAGGAATTTCAACACGAGCCGGTATTACCCTCACGTGATCTAGGATTCCTGCGAAATCGTGGTACCCGCAAGTGCTGCCCGTTTCTGCTCCAGCTTCTCGAAAAGCGTATCGAACGACTTCTCAAACTTCTCCACCCCCTCCCCGAGCAATGTTGCCATGACGCCGTCAAGATCCACGCCAACCGAAGCCAGATCCTGTATGGTCTGCTCGGCCTCGGCAAGGCCATCCTCAAGGGTAAACCTTGGTACGGCATGGTCCAGGATCGCTTCCAGCGTTTCGGGCGGCACAGTGTTGACCGTATGCGGCCCGATCAAATTGTCAACATAGAGGAGATCTGGATAGTTCGGGTTTTTGGTGGACGTGCTGGCCCAGAGCGGGCGCTGTGCCTGTGCGCCGTTTGCATGAAGTTGCTGCCAGCGTTCTCCGCTGAAAATCCTTTTGAACTCCTCATAGATCAGCTTGGAATTGGCCAGCGCAGCCTTGCCGCGTAATGCCAGAGCCTCAGCGGTGCCGATCTTTTCCAGCATGGCGTCGATCATCGCATCGATGCGGCTAACGAAGACGCTCGCCACCGAGCTCAGATTTGCAAGAGCTTCGCCTGTGTGAGCACGTTCTTCCAGTCCGGCCAGATAGGCTTCGGCAACCGCACGATACTGTTGCATGGAGAACATCAGGGTGATGTTCACATTAATTCCCTCGGCGATACACCGTTGCACCGCGGGAATTCCCTCGGCGGTTGCCGGAATCTTGATCATCAGATTAGGCCGGCTGATCTGGTTCCACAAGTGACGGGCTTCGGCGATCGTTTCTTCGGTCTTTGCTGCCAGCTTCGGGTTGACTTCGATTGAAATAAACCCATCTGCGCCATTAGTAGCGGTATAGACCGGCATCATCACATCGCATGCGTTGCGAATATCGGTGATGAAAAGCTGTGTGGCGATATCGGCCGTAGAGAGTCCCTGTGCGCTTAGCTCTCTGATCTGGTCGTCGTAATCCTTCCCCCCAGCAATCGATTTCTCGAAGATTGTTGGGTTTGATGTCATGCCCCGGAGTCCTTGGTCGACGAGGTTTTTCATAGCGCCGGATGCAATAAAGTTGCGGCTAATGAAGTCGTACCATATGGATTGGCCCTGTTCGAGAATCGATTGTAACGCGTTCATGGCTTTGATGCGATTATGTGAGATAATTGATCCGTGAGGGTGGACAGGTCCCACTCTCAATGGCCCCAATATCCTTCGATC
Organism: uncultured Alphaproteobacteria bacterium; assembly: GCA_964455525.1. Classification (GTDB taxonomy): domain Bacteria; phylum Bacteroidota; class Ignavibacteria; order OLB7; family OLB7; genus JAFDZV01. Next base: position 125,402 of record CAYVWR010000008.1, on the reverse strand, counting down.
TGCCGTGAGGTCCAAGATCATATATACTTTGAAAGAGTATGGTGATATCGGCACGGCAGACTCTGGAAGCCGGGGGGTGGAATAATATGCAATCGGTGAGTAAAATAGTACAAGTAGAGCTGATTTGCAGGTGTGTGTACTTCGGCCGGCACATCGGTCGAGCCTGCCTCACAGCTTTTGACCATACATGTAAATTTTTTCTTTTACTCGAAAGTGCCTTGGCTGGCACAGAGAATGTCTTTATACTGCATCACTGAATCATACTGTCCGATGTTGAGTCCGTAATTCCCAGGTGGTCACCCCCGCCTCCGACGTATTCCGTAGACGCTCTCTGTCAATCGTTCGGCCTTAAGGCTGCGTACCTATTTACCTATTCCTGTAAATAGGTGAACGGCCATTGCTGTCTGTGTAAGTGTTGTTGAATAGTAACGATGCCGATCAATGTGCAACGACAGGATCATCCCATATCTCAATACATCTAAAGTTTAGGGTCACACACGTTCAAGGAGATTTGTATATGCTATTGCCTCTACACCGTATAGGAGTACGCTACCAGCGTTTCCTCCTGATGATAGTTATGTTGTTGGTGGGAGCCAGCGGCGCTTGGGCGCAGGTGGCGAGCACCTACTGCTTTAATGTGTCGTCGGGGCCTCCTGCAAGCATGGCTGGTGCTATATCCCTGCCATGCACAAACAATGACGATGGCGTTACCGCCGTGACGAATATTGGCTTCAACTTTGTATTCAACGGAACTACCTACACGCAGTTCTCGGCGAATAGCAATGGTCTGATGAAGCTTGGTTCAACGGTCATCAGCGGTAGCCGTTTTAATGAGAGTATGCCGGGGAGTGAGCCTACTGCTAACGATTCTCCATTTCTGGCACCACTGTGGGACGATCTGTACCTGCGTGGCAATCTGATCCGTTATTCTGTCAACGGAACCGCGCCGAACCGCCAGCTTGTAGTTGAGTGGAACTGCGAACATTATAGCGGCAACAACTCCGAGGATCTGACGATGCAGGTTCGTCTGTACGAGGGGAGCAACAAGATCGAGTTCTGGTATGGCCAGCTTACCATCCTTGGCACCCCCGATGCGTGGAGCGCCACGATTGCGATGGGGTCCAGCCGCACCGATTATATTGGTGTGGACCCTGTGCTTGGCTCACGGTATAGCAGCGGTAACGTAATTGTTGCACCTCCGCCTGCCAATACGATCTATACGTTCGGAACCTATTACGTCGCTATTGGTGGCGATGTGGTTCAGGGTGGAACCCCTGCGATGAACAACGGTGATATCCTTCTGGGCTCGGTTCTGCTTGATCCCGGTACAACCCAGGATTTCACCCCCTTCACGGTTGTCTCGATCGCTTGCGGTCCTGCCAATTTCACCTATACCCTGGGCGGTACCTATCCGGGCGATTATCAGATCACCCCGACCACTTCGATCGTCGAGAGCGGTACGTCTGCAACGCCCCGTATCACCTTCAGGCCATCGGGAACGGGATTGCGTGATGCTACTCTTACCGTAAGCGATGGCAAGAGCTTGGTACGGACCTATAACTTGAGGGCGCGTGCGGGGAGCATCACCTATATAGGCGATGTGCCGCAGGGGGGGACAACGGGCATGAAGAGCGGCGATTCGCTTATGAGTGCGATTCGCATTGATCGCCTCTCAAGTGGCACGTACAGGCCGTTCTCGGTGAATAATGTGAACACCAATCCGTTGGGGCCGGGCGTTACCGTGAACTATAGTATCGTTGGCACAAGCCGGGGTCAGTACTCCGTCACGCCAGGCCAGGTTGTGTTGAATCCAGGACAGACCCATACACCGGTCATTACTTTCACACCAACCGGCTTTGGTGTGGTGATCGATACTCTTATCGTCACCACCTCCGAAGGAACCATGCGTCGGTTCCCGCTGAAGGCGATCTCGATTGCTGCGGCTGCCAGCTTTACAATCAATGGCGTGCCGCTTGACTCCGCGACAAATCTGCTCGCCAACCAGTTCGGTTGCACTGGCAGCGAGGTGGTTTCGGTGCCGATCAGGGTGCGCAACGTTGGTATCGGTGCGCTTACGATCAAGGGGCTGGATATGTTCCTGACCGATACCACGATCAGGCAGGGTGTGCCGGAATATCCGTTCCTGCGTAACGCCAGTGGAAGGCCTGTTGCGGCCTCCGATTACTTCCTGACGTTGCAGCCGGGCGTGACGCCATATGAGGCGAACGTCCAGGTCGCTTATCCCCTGCGTATCGAAGAGGGCGACGAAGTTACCATCTATCTGAACTTCCTTGCTACCACTCCTGGCAAGCGTTTCGGTCGGGTCTATCTCCGTACCGATGCCATCAACCTGAGCAACACCGATACTGCTGGCATTCAGAGAGAAGGATTGTTGCGCTTCGGTGCGTTCGGTCGTGGTTATGGTGCCCGTCTCTCGGATAACATAGAAGGCGGCCTGCCAAAGGCTATCACCTTCCCGGATACCAAGATGGGTGAATCTTCCACGGCCACATTGCATCTGGTGAACCCAGGGCATTGCAGCCTCCGAGTCTCGCTGAAGCAGCTTATGATCACCGCCGGTGATGTGGATGAGTTTGCAATTGACCGGCTGCCGAACAAGCGGATCGATGGAACGGATCTGCTCCTGGCTCCGGGCGAGATGGATGAGCTTGTGGTTCGTTTCACGCCGAAGCAGAGAGGTTCGCGCCGCGCTGGTATGCGTCTGGCCACCAACGACTCCACGATTCATATCCCGGGCATTACCGAGCGTGGTACCTATTATATCGATCTGTTTGGCAGTGGTCTGGCCGATCTCTATGCCGACGGTATAAACTTCGGTCAGGCACTTATCGGTGGAACTGGCAACGACCAGCTCAGAGGCGTGGCACGCATGCGTAACACGACCAACACTCCGCTGACGATTTCGGGGATCGAGATCACCGGCATGGACAAGGGAGAGTTCACCGAGGATCCGTTGAATCCATGGCCATCCACGCCGTTTGTATTGCAGCCTGGCAAGGAGACCGAGCTTGGTGTGATCTTCGCTCCTGTGGCTGGCGGCACCGAAGGATCCCGCATGGCCGAACTGGAGCTGAGCACCACTGTTATGACGATCTCGGCCCCTCTTGTTGGCGAGGCGGGCACGCGGACGATAACGGTAAACCCAGGCGTCATCAACTTCCCGGTCACGACCATGGGTAAGTACCAGCGTCGTATGGTGGCTATCACCAACACCGGGACCATGCCGGTAACTCTTACCGGCATCGACATATTCCCCAATGGGGAGAATTTCCAGATTGGCAAGCTGGACCGTTTGGAGCTTGTCCCGGGCCAGGTCGAGTATCTGGAAGTGACGTATGTACCAAGCACAGCCGGTAAGGTTGAGGCGACCCTGGAGGTCGGGGGCAACATGACCAATGTAGCCCAGGTGCAGTTGGGTGGTACATCATTCAAGCCGAATAAGCAGGACGATCCTATCGACATGGTCGCAGGACGTCCGGGCGTTATCGAGGATGGAGTTAGCATGGCCGATGGTCTGGAGAATTTCTCGATCAGCGGTTTGCAGGCCGAGAGCAATGCGGGCGGTATGGCTCTGCGCCAGAGCATCCCGAATCCAGGGAACGATATCGTCGAGATCAGCTATGTGCTGGCAACGTCTGCAGAGGTAGAGCTTGCATTGTATGATGCACAGGGCAGCCTGGTGCGGATTCTCGATGCAGGTACCCATGCTGCCGGTGAGCGAAGCGTACGTGTCAGTGTTCAGGATCTGCCCACTGGTGTCTACCACTATCGCCTTCTGGCGGGTGGAACGATGCTGAGCCGTTCAATGAACATTGTGCGGTAGGCTCCCTGCCGTTTAGGATGAACATAACGGATCGTGGTTGCTCTGAGCGGCCACGATCCGTTGTTGTATGGGCGGACAGAAGAACGTGAAAAAAGATGTCTACCTGCTAACAAATCCGTTATTTGATGTGTTAGGGGGGCAGGAGAATCGCTTGGGGTGGCTGTAGAGAGAAACTTCTTGACTTTCTAGTAAATTTTAACGATTCTCGTAAACTTCCGTAGGAATCTCCTTAGTATGCGGGGGATCTTCGGTTCCAGTGATCTGAATGTTTCCTTCTTGGTTATGAACGCTCAGGTAGAACGATCCTTACGGTTGTCTGTGATGAAACAATCGACTCCTTCAGATAAAATCCATCTAACCATTAATCTACACTAACAGGAGTGCAGCTAATGCGAAGAGTTCTTGTACTTCTCTGCGCTGTTGCCTTTGCTCTGCCAAGTGCGCTTGTATACGCACAAGGTGAGAGCAGCGGTAAGGGTAGCGATGACGAGCTGCTCCGTCGTAGCGACGAGGCCTTAGGCTCGTATCCTGGAGGGCCTGGTGCAAAGGCGCCTCTATCGACAGGATACTATGTCGCTGACAATGAGGCACCGACCATCGGTTCTCCGTGGGCACCCAGCTTCCAGTTCCTGGATACTACCGGGTCTGAGATTCAGGCATGGCGCCGCATCCTCTCTGGACCGAAGCAGCGTACCCCTGATTTCTGGCAGCGGCCAGAGAGCGAAGGGCACGGCTACTTCCGGAACCCGAACAACATGAATGATTCGACCGACAACGCGTTTGCCGGTCCTATCAACATTGGGTTCCCCTTCTACTACTATGGTCGTAAGTATGATAGCTTCTACGTTACGACCAACGGTCTGCTTGCTCTGTCAAATCGTCGTTATCAGTACGATGAGCTGGGGCGCCGCACCGATTACGAGCCGGTCTCGGATGATCCGGCTGCCCGCAGTGGCAATGCTGTCACCGATCCGGTTGCCGATGACTACGGTTACAGGGTGGTTGCCCTTGGTAGCAGCACAGCTGCTACTGCCGGCATTCTGAACCCTGGAAACAACCAGTTCCCGCAGGGTTCGTTGAAGGCCGTTATCGCTCCGTTGTGGGACGATCAGGAGCTTTCGCAGTACAACCCGGCCCAGGGACGTCCGGATGACTTCGGTAAGGCATATTACCGTCGCGACCCTAGCAACAACAGGCTGATCGTCTACTGGGCGAACATGTCGATGATAGGGACGAAGAACCATCCGCTCGGCGGATCGTTTACGGCCCCGTTCCGTGGCCTGCGTGCCAATGTGCAGGTTGTCCTTGATCGCAGCGACAGCACGGTTCAGTTCAACTACCGATTCCCCACGACCGATCAGTTCAACAATGCTCCGGTGAACATTCTGTATGGTATGAACGCCACGATCGGTGTGCAAAGCCATGACCAGGAGTTCACCAACTACCTGAACAACGGTAGCCTGAAGGTCAACGGCGACGTTCAGAACGTGCCGAAGAGCGCAATGGCTATCAAGTTCAAGCAGTGGAGGAATATTGTCCGGGTGGTGCGTGTTACCTTCCAGGTGCCGAGCCGCTTTGTTGCTGGCAGCTTCATCGATCTGCCGGCGGGTCAGCTTATTGATAACTACGAGCTTCTCCTGGGCCACCCGATTCTCGGCGTCGTACGCCCGGTCGGTACGGTACAGAACACGTCGAGCGATGTCGGTCCGGTGAACGTTGTGCGCCAGCCGATCCGCTTCAACGTGGTCTTCCGTATTCGCGATCTGATCAACATCAACGCGACCCCGCCGTATCAGCGCACCGAGACCACGACCGATCTGTACCCGATCTTCGGTTCCAATGCTCTGCGCCCGAGCGAGCAGACGATCCTATTTGATCCGTACTACACCAACCAGAACGTTCTGCGTCAGTCCGGCCGTTTCCGTGCCGAGATCATCACGACCGATCGTGGCCCGAACGGCGAGAACTACGGTCAGGAGTGGCCATTCGATGACACCACAGGCGTTCGTGTCTTCGGCATTCGCCGCCTTGAGCCGCCAGTGATCGCTTCGTTCGATGACTATGATATTTCGTTCCAGGACGGCATCATTCCATCGGTGCAGCAGTGGGTTGCCATTGGACCTCAGGTGAGGGACGGTGAGGAGAACACCTACAATCCGCCGCCACCGAGAGGCTCGGCTGCGATCGGACGTCTTGCTTCGCCTGTGGTCGTGTTCGACCGCAAGGAGCATAATGGTAACTACTACTTTGCTAACCAGCCAGGTCGGCTCTCCGGGGATACTCTTATCTCCTTCCCGATCAATATCAGTGGCATGCTGGTCCGCCCGGTGATCGTTCTCTCGTATCAGCGTTCGGGCAAGCAGCAGAACGGATATCCACGCGGCTTCAGTGATGTGACGCGTATCGGGCCGGAGCATATGGTGTATAACGCCGCAAAGAACGGAATCTTCGCGGAAGCTGACTACATGATGCTGGAGTTCGCTGAGCCTAGCTCGAACGGTCTCGACGGAATCGTGAACATCAGCGAATGGCGTGATGTCAACTTCACCGATCTGATCTCGCCGATCCGCTGGAGCGGCAACTCGCCGCGCTGGGCGGTCTTTGGCGGTGGCGGTTACTCCGATACGCTCGGCCGCATCATCAGCAACGAGTTCGATGCCGGTAAGGACTTCGAGTTCAACCGTGCTTATATCCCGGTTCCGGCTCGTTGGTGGAAGAACACCGCAGGCAACAAGTACTTCCGCTTCCGTATTCGCACTCAGGCGAAGATGGACGGTAGCCTTGACTATGCCCCGGCCGACGATGCCGATGAGTTCTACGTCGATAACATCATGCTTATCGAGCCGGATAAGCCCGAGATCGAGATCACCACGGTAAAGGTTGACTGGCCGTATACCGAGGCTCCTGCTTCGCAGGCAAGCGCAATCCCGCTGGCGGTCAAGCTTGGCAACAATGGCGGCACTACTGCCAACTCCTTTGGTGTGGCGATGTATGTCGAGAATCGCGACGCTCAGAATCCTCCGGGCTTCTTCAGCTACTATCGCTATCGCTCGATCATCTCGATCGCCGGTGGTGCTGACCTTGTTGAGCGCTTCCCTGAGTGGAATGCACAGGAGTGCGGTGCCAACATCACGCCGATCAATCCGCGTGAGAGCACCACGACCCGCTATCGTATCTGGGCCCGTGTTCTTCCTGAGAACAACGATTCCTATCCGCAGAACGACGTTCAGTACACCGACTTCAATCTGACGCTCGGCCCGACGTTCGCCTATGATGATGCAAGCAATGATGTGCCTGGTTTTGCAACCCTTCCTGGTAAGGGCCTTAACCTGGTGCCGCCGACAGCCGACTATCAGGGCAGTACCCCATATGGTCCGACGGGTGGTACCACCTCGGGTACTTTTGCAATGCAGTTCCGTATCCTGACTCGTGATACCATTCATGGATATCAGGCTTATTACGGCGGCGCCAACCAGGCACCGGACGTAGTTCTGTACTCGATCTATGAGCATCTGAACGATCCAGGCAATCCGCCAAGTGGTCTTCCGATTCCTTCCTCGCGTGTCTATGCACGTCGTGGTGAGGGTATCCCGAGCGTTCCGCGTGCTGGCAATCCGCCGTACAATTTCGACCAGTATGTGACCTACCTGCTCGATACCCCGTTGGTTGTTGAGCCGGGAACGTACTTCGCAACCGTTGCACAGCTCGGTGAAACCGGTCTGGAACTTGGTGGCGATGCCAACCGCATGGGTCAGGTAACGACGGTTCGTGTTGACAATCCGCAGGGACAGGGTAACTACAGCATTCCGGCTCATCCGGAGATGCAGCGGAATATCTTCTGGTTCGAGGTCACGACCGAGTCCGGCAACTGGACTCCGATGATCTCGCTGACGAACAATCCGGGCTTCCCGCACCTCGACTGGCGTGGTTTGATCCCGTCACCGGCCAATATCCTGACCCATACCCGTGGTTCGTGGATTCCGATGATTCGTCCGTACTTCGGTGCAAAGCCGAGCCAGAACTGCATGGTTGAGCCGGTGGAGCTTAGCTCCTTCGAGCTTACCAATCTCTCGAACGCTCTGCGTCTCGACTGGAAGACTGCCACGGAGACCAACAACCATGGCTTCTACATCGAGCGTCGTGCAAAGGACCAGAGCGAGACCTGGAACGACCTTGCCTTCCAGCAGGGTGCTGGCAACAGCAACCAGGTTCGTGACTACAGCTACGTCGATAACTCCGTGGCGCTGAACACGACCTATCAGTATCGTCTCCGTCAGGAGGATCGTGATGGTTCGGTCAACTACAGCGGCATCAAGGAAGGACGTATCAATAGCATCGTGGCCGGCTCCTCGAACAGCCTGTCGCAGAACACGCCGAATCCGTTCAGCACCAGCACTACGATCAACTTCAGAGTGGTCGAGTCGAACCCGGTGCAGCTCGAGATCAACGATGTGTATGGCAACACGATTCGCACCTTCGCTGTGGATGCACAGGCCGGTGCTCAGAATGAAATCGTGTGGGATGGCCGCGATCAGAGTGGCTCGCTCGCCCCGAACGGCGTGTATGTCTACAAGATCGTTGGCAATGGTGTGACGCTTTCGCGTAAGCTCACGATTGCTCGCTAAGCGATTCATCTAATCGCTCGGCATTGTATAAGCGAAGCCCTTCTGGACCACTGGTTCGGAAGGGCTTTGTATTTTTATCCATCTGATGCATACGGTTGGGAGATGGCCCCCGGCGCAATGCCCGCTGGTTAAGAAAAAAGACAGTTGGGGATGTGGCTGGTGCGTATCATTGTCTGCTACTGCTCTCAGTGGCTTTATCCAGATGAGTTTTGGTGATGTGCTCGGTGGCATTCATCAAGATGCTGTTGATTGCACGCATGCAAGGAACGTGAATGAACGATCAGATACGTGTTGCGGTGTTTGCCTCGGGACGGGGATCGAATTTTCAGACCATCCATCAGGTGCTCTCTTCGATGGAGCACCCTCCTGCCGAGGTCATTCTCTGTGTCAGCAACAACCCCAATCCCGGAGCCTTCGAGTTTGCGCGCGGTGTGGGGATAAAGACAGTGCGGCTGTCGCCGAAGATGTTTGATGATGAAACGGACTATGATCATGCCTTGCTGAGCGCTCTGCGCGACCATCGTGTGGATATGATCGTTCTTGCAGGATATATGCGTCAGCTCCCGAGCGCTGTTGTCAAAGCCTATAAAGGACGCATTCTCAATATCCATCCCGCACTCCTCCCGAAATTTGGTGGTAAGGGGATGTATGGGCTTCATGTCCATGAGGCGGTGCTCGCCGCTGGTGAGAGTGTGACAGGGCCAACCGTACATATCGTGGATGAAGAGTATGACAGTGGCCCGATCGTAGCCCAGGAGGAGGTGGCGGTCAATGCGGGTGATACTCCTGAGATCCTTGCGGCGCGTGTGCTGGCGGCCGAGCATCGGCTGTACCCTCGTGTTGTTGCTGAGCTGGCTGAGAAGCTGGCTCGCGAGCGTAATGATCCCGGAGCTTTTCAGGAGCCATCCGACAGTTGATAAGGGCGATGCGGCGGGGTATGATAGAACGATACTCTTACACTGTCAGCAAACCCATGGAGCGGATCATGGCCGTTTCCGGTTCCATTGCCAATGTTGGCCCCTCCTGCTTTGGTCGGAGAGAGTATAGGGGTGGCGAAGAGCGTTGGCAGCAGTGATAACAGACCACCATTGATTCCGGGTAAAACCGGAGTTGTATTGCGGCAGGCCCCAGGAGGCCTTCCGCTGGAGGAATCGAACAGATACTATATGGCACAACTAGAAGTTTTCGACAATCCGAAGCCCGACCGGGACTATACGATCATCCATGTGAATCCAGAGTTCACCTCGGTGTGCCCGATGACCGGCCTTCCCGATTTTGGCACGATCACACTGGAATATGTCCCGGATAAACTTTGCGTGGAGTTGAAGTCGCTGAAGTACTACTACCTTGATTATCGCAACAAGGGGATCTTCTACGAGGCGGTGACCAATGCCATTCTCGACGATATGGTGGCGCTTCTAAAGCCACGGTCCATCAAGATCACCGGCGCCTTCAGCACACGTGGCGGCCTCCATTCCACTGTCGTTGCCGAATACCGTGGTGCACAATCTGCCGAATCTGGAGAAGTATCATGACGAGCCGGGATGTTGGGGCTGGCGTCACGATTGCCAAGGATTTCCATTGGGAAATGGGGCACCGTCTTCCCTTCCATACGGGGGGATGCAGAAATATTCATGGCCACTCCTATCGTATGCGGGTGGTTATCGAAGGCAGGGTTGACGAGCATGGAATGGTGATCGACTATTTCGATATGAAGCAGATCATTGATCCGCTTGTCGAGAGCCTCGATCACGCATTTTTATGCGACCATGAGGATAAGCAGATGCTGGCGTTTTTCGACGCCAATCCATTGAAGCATGTTGTTGTGCCGTTTTATACAACGGCGGAGAACCTGTCGCAGTGGTTTCTGGAAAAGATCATGGAGTTGCTGAAGGGGTATACCAATATTCTCTCTCTGACTGTGCGGGTGCATGAAACCGAGCGTACCTATGCCGAGCGTACTGCCGTGGTTGGTTAAGCCCTGATCGTTGTGCGCGGTTGCTGTCTCAGGCACGGGGTTATGGTACGGGTGCATGGCGCGGTTGCAGATGGGGGATCGCCATTGCTATAAGCTGCGTGGGGCTGCCTCGGCTACCATAGATGTGCCATGTATCCAGGAGTGTGGAGAGTCTCCGTAGCTCGCACGTTGGGTTTGTTTATACAATGCAGAGGTATCATGTCGTCCATTCATCCCCCCAGCAATGCAAACCGTGCCATCGTTCTTGTGAGCGGAGGCATGGATAGTTGTGCCGTTGCTGCCATGATGCGCGCCGAAGGGTATGAGCTGAACTTCCTTCACACAAACTACGGTCAGCGGACCGAGGGGAAGGAGCTTGAATGTTTTCATGCTCTGGCCGATCATTTCACTGTAGCGCGCAGGCTGGTGGTGGATATACGCCATCTGGCGATGATAGGCGGGTCGAGCCTTACCGATACGCATATAGAAGTCACTCCTGCCGCGCTCGACTCCAAGGAAGTTCCATCGAGCTATGTTCCCTTTCGGAACGCAAATATCTTGGCGATCGCTGTAAGCTGGGCGGAGACGATAGGAGCCGGCGTTATAGCTATCGGTGCGGTGGAGGAGGATTCCAGTGGCTATCCAGATTGCCGACAGGTTTTCTACGATGCATTCCAGCGTCTGGTTGATCTCGGCACTCGCCCGGAGACAACTATCATGATTCGCACGCCCGTGATAACGATGTCGAAGGATGAAATTGTCAGGACGGGACTTTCCTACGATGCCCCGTTTCATCTGACCTGGTCGTGTTACAAGCGGGAGGATCTGGCCTGTGGTGAATGCGATAGCTGCGCGCTGCGGTTGCGGGGATTCGAGCGTGCAGAGGCCGTAGATCCCATCCCCTACGCTGGCCGATAAAGGGATAGGGCGCAGGTATCCCCTCTCTCGTTATCTGCGGCAGCAAACTATAACCAGGGGCATGAGATGCTGGCGAGAGCGCAGTACTCAGCAGGGGCGATGTGCCTGCTATAGTGTCTTGCTTGGTCTGATGCCTGCCTGCGATACTCTGCATACCGAATGGTATTCGCATCCACGGCAGATGACGTTGACATCACGTGTGGTGACATGATAGATGCCGCTGGCAATGCCCTCCACATACTCCGCTGCGCGTGCAAATACATCGCGGATGATCCCCTCCAGTTCCTCTACCGTATCGGGATCGTTCTTGCTGGAACGAAGCTCGATAACCTCCTTCTTTAGCTCGTTCGGCACAAAGAGCGCCATCATTCTGGTATCTATGCTGCGTGCGTCGAGTTTATAGTAGATCCCTCCTACCGGCTTTACATTCTCCAGCGGGACATTGTAATGCTCGGCGAGCATATGGCGTATCACCTCCAGATAGATCATCAATTGCAGGCTGGTGCCCTCATGGACATCGCGCCGAGTGGGAGGAGTGCCGGTTTTATAGTCGGCGACAGCAAAAAAGATGACATCACCATGGTGATAAATCTCCACACGATCGACTTTGCCCTGTACGTTCAGGTCATGCAAGGTTATCGCTTCCCGGCTGGAAAGCTCGCTGTCGGTGGAGGTGCCGCCAACGTTCCGGGTGCCGAAGGTTACCTCGAAGAACTCCGGGTTCAGTTTTGTTGTCCCTTCTTCGGCCCGTGCCGAGTCGGCGATGATCCATTGTTCGAGAAGTCCGTCGAGAGCGGCGCTGCCAAGAAGACGCTCCTGATCGATTCGCCAGTAGGGATGGTCGAAGACGATGCCGGCGATCTCCTCGCGCGCCAGATCCCGTGCGCGCTCGATAACGATCTGGCGATTTGTTTCGGTGATGGGAAGCTCGTCCTCGCTGCGCAGCTCGCTATAGAGGTGGAAGAGCACTTTATGGAGAAGAATGCCACGCTCCAACGGGGTAAGCGATACATCGTAGCCTGCGGGTGCACGTACGGCAAGGATACGCTGTGCGAAGAATTTGAATGGGCAACGGGCATAGAGTTCAAGCTGCGATGGGGAGTATTCGTTGAGCCGGCGTTTTCCCAGTGCTTCCATCTCCTCCGGTAGCAGGGTTTCGGTAATGATACCACGATATTCCTTGGCGATGGTAGTATCCTGCTGCGCCATCGCCTCGGCTCGGGCACGTTCGATACCGGCGGTGCGACGAAGGTTCGTCAGCATGCCCTCGGCCTGATCGATACGGGGGACGTGGGCGCCGCTCCAGAGCGACGCTCCGGCTTCCTCTGCAAGCGCTTCGTAGGTGGCAATGCCCTCCAGAAATTCCGTATGGGGAGGCAGTGGTTCCCCTCGCCGCGCCCTGTCGCGTACAATTCGGAGTTCTTCAAGCTCGATGGTGCGCCCGCTTTTTTCTATGGTTGTGATACGGAGGAGTGCATCCAGGAACGAAGAGCGCACAAGCGCCTTCTCTCCAGAAAATCGGGGATAAGAGAGAATGAGCCGTTCACGGAACTGCGTGATCGCGCCATAGAAATCCATGCGCTCACGGCGAAGCTGGCGTTCCTGTGCGTTTGGCAAGGGGCGGCCAAGAAACGTTTCCGGGATATAAGCGCTTGGGAACTCGCCATCGACAAGACCACAGATAATCATTGCATCAAATTCGAGTCCGCGCACCGCAGAGATCGGGGCTACAAGCACACCGTAGTCATGTTTTTCACGAAGATGGTACTGGGCGCGAAGCGCCGCGGTGCGGAGATGGTCGATATAGAAATCGAGCGGATAGCGTCCATCCTTGCTCTCTGCATCGGTTATCGTCCGGTTCTCGTTTTCGGCGATGCGGCGTTGTTTCTCCTCGTCGCTTATTCCATATTCCACCTCGAAAAACTCGGTCATCTCCTCCAGAAGCCGGAAAAACGCGCCAAGCGCACGCGTATCACGTTCCATCTCGTCATGGATCCGCTGCCAATCCTGCGGGATTCGTGCATGTGCATCCAGGTTGTGCCGCAATTGCATGATGTTCTCGGGGGCACGCAGCTTTGCCACAAGCTTGAGAAATGCTGCGTGAAACTCGGACGGTGTCATCCGCCTCCCGAACTCGTCCAGCACTTCAACGAGCGCTTCGATGCTCCGTGCGGCACGGTTCAGAGTCTCCAGTTCCAGTTCAACGGCACGACGGTCGTCCTCATCGGCAATAATGGTTAGTCGTGGCAGGAGAAAGTCAATGCGCTGCTGAATCCGGCGTCCCCATGAGTGGCGTCCCCGGCGAATGCGGAGCCGGGTGGATGCCTCGGTAAGCGCGGCAGCATCGACCGCACCGCCGAAGCTGAGATAGGGGGAGGTTATGGCTCGAATGACATCGCGGCGATCATAACCGCTGGCCGGGATCGCCAGCGCTGAAAGAAGTGCCGTTAGCAGTGCATTCCGGTCGAGAAGATTGGGCGTTGTAATAGTGGCCGGAACGCCGTGTCCTGCCAGATGTTCACGGAACAGCTCAGCATAACGGTCCATGGTGTGGGCGGTAATGCAGATCCGTTCCGGCACGATCCCCTGATCTATCACCAGCGATTTCACCAGCGCCGCTATCCCCTGCGCTTCCTCCTCACGGTTGAAGAAGCCGTAGATGTTCACGTTCTCGTCGAACGATGGATTCTCGATCCGTCTGTCGGTACGGAAGAGATTCCGGCGCATATGGTGTTTGAATGGCTTTCGTTCCTCTTCCAGAACATCGGTGCTCATCGGATCAAGGTCGAGCGAGCGATACCCCGTAGCAGAAAGCTGGTTGTGGACCTCGTCGAAGTTGCCGTACAGCGGACCGTTCTCGGCAGCATAATCGAAGTAGATCATCACGTTCAGCCCTTGTACATACCCGAGTTGCTGGAGCAATGCCAGTTCGGGCGGGGTGAACTCGTTGAATCCATAGATGAGGATCGAATCGACCCCCGGAAACGCCTGGCGAAATGTGGCCTCGCGATCCTGAAAGAGCTTTGTATTCAGGGCTGCCATCTTTCCTGGATAGTCTATCCAGTATGCGCTCAGCAGCGTGAGGTAGTTGCTGTAGATGTTATAGAGGTCCTGTAGTTTTACCAGATCGAATCGTGGGTCATCGTTGTTGGCGCGGGCGAACTCGATATCCCCGGCAAAATGCGATGGCATGATGCCATCAGCGCGTACGCCGTTTATCACACGGGTGATCCGCTCCACAACGCCCAGCGATGGGGGGCGCCCCTCACGGGCATAATATTCCAGGTTGACGTTGCGCATCGCCAGTTGCATCAGGGCGAGCTGTACTGCCGGGGTCACATCTCGTTTGCCTGGCTCCAGACGGCTATAGAATTCCTGTGCAAATCCGGCGATGGTAACGACGGGAAGGCGTTCGATGGGGCGTTTTGTGTTCTGGAAATACTCCTGCGTAAGCTCACGCTCTACCTCCCGGACCATACGGCTGGTAGGAAGGATAAAGAGATGACGGGATAGCTCGTCACCATGGGCGGCCGCGAGCACTACCTCGTTGAAGGCCAGCGAGGCCAGGTTTGGTCTGACGCTATTATAGAGAAGTAGAGGCATAGCCGGGGGAGTCGGATGTCAATCGATATCGGTGCAGGATGCAGAGGCATGGGGCACATGGCGTGCCGGGAAACCGTATCAGGAGTCGTCGTATCCGTGCCATCGATCATGCCATATGCGGGGCATGCCGATGGGTGCGTGTATGCCTGCAACGTGAACAACATACAAAACGGATGTCTCTGTGTGATGCCTTTCCGGTATGGATTTCCATTGACCGATCCATCCTCGGCGTGTCGTTCTCTATCCCCGCCTCCATCCCCGCATCGGCGGGAAACAGTGTCGAAACTTCTATTTTTTTTGTGTGTCTAGGATTATCCTGTACCGTAATGATGGCGTGGTCCTGTCGGGCCGATGTATTCCAGGCAGGTATATAAACAACCCAACCGGGTTGAGCGCCTCATGCAAGGGTGCATTTTCTGCTCTGCGTCTTCGCGTGCTCTGGTGTGCCTGTTCGCGGTCCTAGGCTCATATGTATACTGGCCTTATTCCGTTGCGATTGCGGCCCGTATCCTGATACGTTCGGCCTCTGCCCGTTTTCCGATCAGGATCAGTGCCGTGCGAAGCAGATCGGCTATCTCTTCATCCTCCGTCATCGCATCGAATCCGCGCCGTAGCAGCTCTTCCGCGCTTTTCGGATCTCCTTCAGCAAGCAGGCGTTTTGCGACGTTCATCAGCGTGTTGCGCAGTTCGGTTTCAAAGTCCTCCCGGACTGCCTCAAAGAAATTTTCATAGAGATGGGGAAAAGGAACTTCGCCTCGGGTAAGATCAAGAGCATGGAGAAGCCGCTCATGGGAGCGAAGGAGCGATCCATGATGTAATGCCTCGGCAGCCTCACGGATAGCTTTATGGGCCTTGAGGATATCGACCTCCACCAGATCGAGGTTCAGTTGCGGTGTCTCTGCGGTTGTCTCCACCGTATTGTGTCCCATCACTTCTCGCAGGCGAAAGACGATGCCATTGAGCGTTTTACGTGCCCGTTCAAGATCCCCCTCGCTTCCTGATGCAATTGCGCTGAACTCCCGGTGTTTAAGGGGGGCATCGAGCATATGATCCGCCGCCAGCAGCCCCAGCAGCGTGCGGAGCCGTGATCCACGTACTGCGATCGCCTGGCCATCGGGCCGGTGGATTTCGATCGTCCCGAGCATTGTAACTCTGGTTCGCTGCCGCGATGCACTGGCGGCATTTGTATGCTCTGGAGCATACGCCATTGCCATCGTTGTGATCACCGTAGTCCAGTGATGCAGCTCCTCGCTGCTCAGATGGTTGCGGCTGTGCGCGAGTATCGGTTCCATATAGGGGTGGAGCCGACGTTCAGCAAGCCAGCTCAGGGTATGTTGCGCCATTGCCCTGATTGCCGCATGAAGCTCCTGCATATATGGTGGCGACTCCGGTTTGCTTGCGATATGCGCAAGCAATGCCAGGATAGCGCGTTTTTCCATCACATCGTTCAATCGTACGATGGGCGTCTGCAACCCAATCTGGAATGTGTCAAGCGTGGTCTGTAGGTTGAGAGGAGCATTGGCACGGAACAGCGCGAGAATCGGCCGGAACGCCGTGCTTGCTATCCCGGCCGTTGCCACGATATGCTCGTCTGGCAGTCCCAGCTCCAGCGTCAGGAGCATCTGGGCTTCCGGTCGTAGATAGCAGAGATCCTTCGCATAGCGTTCGGCTCCTTTGCGCAGCCATGCCCTGTCATCACGGAGCAGGCCTATCTCGGCCAGCGCCATATGAGCAAAGAGGGAGAAGTTGCGAATATCGGCCGGGGCCTCGTCGCAAAGCCGTTCCATCGCCTCTTCGATCTCTTCCATGCCCCCGCCAAGCCCTGCAAGGGCACAGCATCGTGCCAGAGAACCGAAATAGAAGTTATTGGTAAGGTTGCGTTCTCTGAACAGAGGGAGCGCTGTGGCCGCCGTTTCCAGAAGCTCGGTCATATGGCCGATAGAGCAGAGCAGCACCAGTTTGGATATAAGGAAACTCATGCGCTTGCTTGCTTCCACATACGGCTCCAGTTCGCTCATCTGGTGCAGATTATCCCGTAGCTCTTCCTCGGTCGTGAAAAGTTCAAGGCAGTGAAAGACGATGATCTGGCGTGCCTGATAGCGGAACGTATCAGTGGCGCGGCTATCGGCGATCAGGGCGGAGAGCTGCGCATTGATCTGATGCAGGATCTCCGTCTCGCCATTGTAGAGCATCGAGCGGGCGGCGGAATCCATATACATGAGGTAGCCTTCGCTGAAGAGCAGTTCCGGGTGGGCTTCGGTAAAGTTCTGTGCTCTCTGCCATGTTTCGATTCTGGTTTCCGGATGTTGACGGCGATCGAGTGCGTGGAGGAAGGAGAATGCCTTGAGCCTGTATTCACACAGGATGGGGGAGGCTGGCGTATCGGTTACTGCCATGAGGGCCTGGACAATGCGTGCATACTCATCATGATCGCTTGAGCGGCGCGCCAGAAGCAGCCGTGTGGTGAGCAGTTCTGCCTCGATCACCTGCTTCTCCCCGGCTTTCCAGAACAGGCCATAGGCGCTCTCAAGCGCTTCCGCTGTTCTCAAGAGTTCCGCGCCGAGTTTCCAGTCGGGACCATTGTCGAGCACACGGGCTATCTTCATCGCCCGTGCGATCGCTTCCTGTGCCGTCTCTGCATATTCCATTGCATTGCCTGACGCTGCTGTAAGGAGCTGGAACGGTAGAATGGAGCAGAGAGGGTAATCGGATGCGATAAGCCGTAGAAGCGCCTCAGGAGCGATCCTGGACTGCTCTACGAGCCTAGTATGCAGAAGAGTATGGGTGAATGCCAGTGCGGGGTGTTTGCTGGCCATGCCTGGCAGTACGGCGGCCTGTGTTCTCGACGTCATGATGATCCCTTTGAATATCAGTGCGTCGAGCAATGCAGGTGCATTCTCAATAAGTGCCACGGCTGCCTCGCGAGCGAACACTTCGCCGAGCGAGGCCAGTGCTATGGCTCCTTCCCGTTCCTCATCGCTCAGATAAGCGGCCAGTCCCTCCAAAAGCAGTTCCACGTTCCGTCTCAGTATCTGGAGGAACATGTCGGGCGAGCCGTTGGGGTGCCAGGTATTGGCGGATGGATCGTAGGCAATTGCTCCCGATTTGATTGTACCACGCAATGCCGAGCGTAATGCCAGAGGATTGCCATGGGTGGCCTCAAGCACTAGGGGCGTGATCGCAGGGTCGGGATGTGTGCCGAACAGTTGTTTCCACAGCATCTCCACCTGCTCTGCCGACAATTGTTGTAGCGATATCTCTTCCACCAGATAGCGCTCCAGAACTCCCCGTGCCGGAAGTTCCATAGGGCGGGTCAAGGCAAGAATGGAGATGGAATCCTTGGACAATGCTTCCAGCAGCAACGCGACTTCCCGTACCGTCTCCCCGTTCAGAAGATGGATGTCCTCAATGAGAAGCAGCGTGGGGCGCAAGCGTGCAAGCCGCCGCAAGGCTGCCGTTACCGAGGGGATCGTCTCCTCGGTATCACCTATGTTCAGTTGGCGGCGTGTGTTAAGAACACGTAGTGCACGAGCGATGAGAGGGGCAATAGAGGCAGCGGATTCAGGATAGAGTTTTGTATGGACAACCGCCCCACCCTCCTGGACTATACGAGGGATAATCTCCTCGACGATCCGGCTTTTGCCGATTCCGGCCTCGCCAGCCAGAAGCATGCCCCGAAGTCTGGTGCTTTCCGTTGTTGCGCGCCAGAATGCCAGGACCTGCTCGATCTCGGCAGCTCTTCCCACAAAAGGGAGAACACCATGGTTGAGAAAATCTACAAGTGCTTGATTCATATAGATCCTAACACCGGGGCTTTGATGAGAGGTGCACTATTTCATAAAGCTCGGTATCGGGCAATTGATATGCTGTTGAAGGAGGCAAGAGATTCAAGATAGCCAATCGGCGATTTGGTGGCAGGAGGAGATTGGGGTGGATTCTGAGAAAAAAATGACTCTTTGAGTTGGTATGACAGCGATCTGAAATCGAACTCGAAGGAAATTTGAATCGCCGACGATTACCTTTGGCGGATCAGTATGTTGTCAAGGATCCGACAAGTATTCCACCACATACGGAAGCCTGATGGGTCGAGCTGGATATGATCTAGGCCCATCGATATTCTGATCAGCATGAGTCGTTCCCGGCTGCTCGTTACTGCCCTCAATGGGCACTCGGGAGCGCTCTTGCTGGCCAGAATGTCCGTTTCCATCCGAGAGTACCAACTGATCTGTGGCACCAGTTGGGCTTGGTATGGGGCCAGGTCGGTTGATGCAAAGGGGATGGGTGGCTGAAAGTATAGATTGCCCGTGAGCGCTTGAACCTGAAGGGTGGCAGTTATCGCCCGTTACAGGGCCGTATGAAAACGGCAAAAAAAAAGGGGCAACATGATCCTGGTGGGCACCAGGTGGACCTCATGTCGCCCCAATTTTTGTCGATTGGAATTTTCACATCAAGACCGATGCTGGGCGGCACCGCCTTGAAATCGTGCCCTGTGTTTCATCGGAAGAAAGGACCTCGAACCTCCTTGAACACTGGAATCGCGCTGAATCGGAATTCATGTGCGCGGGATGCGACCTTTCCACCCCGAACACTGTATTGCTCATGCTGATTCCTAACTTTCGCTGTAGTTGCCACCTACCACAGGTTAGCTACAACGATCATCGGGCTATTGTCAAAGATCTCAATCGACTTGATACGGACCTCGGGAGTTGATGCTCTGGACGGGCATCAGTTCTGGACCTCGTTGTCTAGACCGTGCAACCACTGGACATGGTGTTCGGGTCTTTTGCCACACTGGACCTCATTGTCTAGCCGTACAACCACTGGACATGGCATTCGGGCCTTTTGCCACACTGGACCTCATTGTCTTGATCTTGCAACCACTGGACATGGCGTTCAGATCATATACCGGCGTAATCAGCTGGACTTCTGAATTATGCTGGATTCTGCCACACTGCACTGGACCTTCTGCTCGAGTAAGATAAACTGGGTGATCTGTGTTCGCACCAACAAGGGTGCTGGGTGGGATATGATAGCTAACGTTAAATCAGATTGGACCTTCTTGACTTAACATCGGGCCGAAACGCCAGGCCGACTCCGTTTGGACTGGACGGCCAGCCTGGCATTATCTTCAACGCTCTTTTATTCAAATGAGCCTGGTACTGTGTACGATGTGCCAGGGCCATTAGGGCCATAACCCTCAAGTGTTACCACAGGCTCAGTTGTACCGGCCGATTCGCTTACCTTGAGATCACGGAAGCCAGTCTGAGTATTGGAAGAGCAAGGCTTAAAGCGTGTATACTCTCCAGACCCACTTCTAATGATGCAATTCTCGCTCCAGACCTTCGAGTTCGAGCCATCGTCGATGAACCCGTACAAATAAGCCTGGGCTACTGCTGCCTTGGCGAGCGACGTTATGATATCGTTCGTCGCAATGCCATCGGTGATCGTTCCATCGTCGTCTACCAATCGGATGCCGGATGACTTCATCAGATACTCATACTGGCCCACCGACGTGCGAAGAATCAGAACTTCGCTGATGATGTACGACTTCTTCGTTGTCGTCGTAAGAGTCGGGGTCTCTATTTCTACAGAGCTTGCCGGGATAGTAACCGACATCGAACCGACCTGAACCGCACCGGATGTTTGTGCCTTTGCAACTGTGGCTGCTAGGAGCGCTATGGCAAAGAACGAAACAAGCTTTTTCATGATTGCCCTCTTAGAATGATGCTCGTTTGTTGATGAAGAGCACCGGAGACTTTCAAAGGGGCAGATTCATTGATGCCGATCTGACCTTCTCACTGATGGAGTGACCCTGCGGCCATAGTCATTTTCGACAATACAAACCTACCACTTGTTGCTACCGGTGCACAAGTACACTTTTGAGTAGTATGTTGTGGATGCTTTTTGAGCACCCTAACAGGAAGGATCTAGTGACCTGGATCAAACATAGCGGGGCAACGGGGAGGAGCTCGTCAACCGAAAGGTGGAGTTGGGGGTTGATTTATTGGGTGGAGTCGGGGCGCAGGATATGATTCGGGAGCGGTGGTGATGGTATTAGCATCTGAATGCCCTATTATATTAGGGCATTTATTGTGTGCTACCTGACCGATTCTCGAAGATCTTCAGGGATCAGGCGAGACGTGAAGTATTTGGCGAACAGTTCAGCCTGGCCACGAGTGCCGGTTTTCCGGTGAATCTGCTTGAAGTGCTTTTTGACGGTATCGATCGAGACCTTCAGGATGTCGGCCATTTCCTTATAAGCATGTCCCATCAACTGAAGGATCACGATGCGCTGCTCTTGCGGACTCAGGCTTGCCTCCTCGACCAGATACATCAATGCTGCGTGAAATACACGATCTATCGGCTTTTCTGCCTGGTGCCGTGCAACAAGATCGGAGAGGACAAAGATGAGGAAAGGCTCAAGAGATGACATCAGGTCTGCGGTTTTTTCCGAGATCGGCCTGCTCTGAACACCTCTCCATAGAAAAATGGTCCCGAGATATGCCCTTCCATTATAATAGTAATCATAACAATGGGGGGGGTGATACTGTTCAATCGGATATCCCTGTTGGCGAATCGTCTCCAACAGACGCTCCGACTGTGTCGTCGCGGCCCGCGAAACGACAATCGTGGAGGCATTTTCCTCTTCCTGAACCTGCGTAATCGTTATCGAGGAGGTGAATTCCTCCTGACCTGTCAACGGGCATTCCAGGTTTACATTCACCGAGATCCGATCAACATCGCCAAGCAATGCCTGTAGCGAATCTCTGAACTGGGAGCCCCATTCCAATACGCTATTCGATGTTGGCAGGGAGTTCAAAAAGGCGAGGATACTCCCGGAAATGTTGGTATTCAGCGAAGAATGGGATATAGTGGAGGGCGATACGCCATCGATCATCATCCAGCCACGTGGCACCGCACCAATCGCCGACCGCATCAGATGCCAGGTTCCTGACCTACTATAGCTGACCCCGAACTGTTCTTGAATCCACTGCTGTGCATCCTTCAGTTCGGCAAAACCATCATATGCGATTTTCTGACGTACTGCCTCGATCGTCTCATCATCAAGCCTGCGTGGACGTTTGCCCCCCCGCTGCCCCAGGCGCAGCAGCGTATCCACCCCTCCATCCCGATAGGCAACAAGCCAGCGTTGCAGGCTCCGTTCGGAACTGCCAATGAGCTTGCCGACCTCAGCAAGAGAGCGAAAAGGCTCATTCTTGAGAATTTTGAGCATCTGCACTCTCAAGGCCAACTGGGTGCCCCGGTATTGCTCTTCCAGGCTCTCCAGATCCCGGAGGCTCTCCTCTATGTCGATTCTGGACTTCGCCATAACGGTAGACCTCGATAATCTTCCAAGAACTACAAGAATACCGGTTCTGGCCGACATAATCAACCGGATGGAGTCCGATTTCTACTGGCTA
This sequence comes from uncultured Alphaproteobacteria bacterium, assembly GCA_964455525.1. Taxonomy (GTDB): domain Bacteria; phylum Bacteroidota; class Ignavibacteria; order OLB7; family OLB7; genus JAFDZV01. The sequence continues at coordinate 103,034 of CAYVWR010000008.1, read as the reverse complement.
CGTATCCCTGGATAAGCGGGACGAGCCGACACAATCAACTGGATATCAGGCAATCTATCGTGGCGTGCATAGGTATGGATGCGGGGAGAGGCTGACACAATCAACTGAATCTAATTCTGTCAGATCTGTCGGCAAGCCTTGACCTGAGACTGGTGCGCCCGGGTGCTGCTGCGACATAATCAACTGAATTACATTGCGTAGATCATGACATGTCAGGACAGCCATCGGCACGATGGGATGCTGACGCGTCGCAATGAAGTGGATCGGATCTTATCAATTGTGGCGTATGGCTCTTGAGAAGCAGAAGAACTGGTGGAGAGTGGGGGTGGAGAAAACCGAAACGCACAAGCCACTCCTGCCCATAGGAATGGCCTGTGCATTTCACTCACCAGGTAGAACAAGCGGTCAGGTCCATCGTTTGTCCCACCTCCCTCGGCCCATCGGATCAAGAACTCTTTGTAGTAAGAGTCCTGATCCCTGCCCGATTGAATATCAGCGGGGGTCCAATCCCGTAGGTATTCAACGCCAGGCATTGCCAGATAAGCAGTCAGGTCCACTGCTTATCCGATAGGTTCCCGTGCTATCCCTGGAGCCATTGGTGCTTTATTGCGGAAAGCTCTAGGGGGTGCACATCGTCGTGGCCTGCTTCAGAGTCAGAGGGGGCTGCTATCGCGCCTTATGGCTGTTGCCAAGCTCATCTATTGAGTCTGTTCAGCGCCCGGTCTCGAACCAGCATCGACAACGTTGACTCCAGGGCGGCAGCGGGCAGTCTCACCAGCATTCGCAACATACGATGTGCGGAATGTGTTGCTGATGATAGAAGCTATGCCATCAGTATCCTGCCGACTTGCACATGAAATCATCATACGTAAACGTATCAATGCAAAGCTATACCCTTGCAGGGGGTCGGGTCTCAACCAAAAGGTGGAATCGGGGGGTGGATTCGGGGGTGGATAGGCCGACGAACTCTTTTCGTCGGCCCTGATATACAACGTGTTTCGCGCATCTTTACAGGAGATGCAGCTCCTTTGCTCGTGCCAGCGCCTGTGTGCGGCTCTCGACGCCAAGTTTGCTATAGAGATTGTTGATATGTGTTTTTACAGTGCTGATCGATATATAGAGCTGTTCGGCGATCGAAGCATTTGTTTTGCCCTCGGCAATCAGTTGCAGTACTTCAACTTCCCGTTCGCTTACTGGTGTAAGAAGACTGGCGGAAGGAATCGCCGTGTGAGAGGAGGGGGTGCTGCCATTACGGCGCACACTCTCCCATTCTCCGCGTGAGGAGACGCCAAGTGCCGCCAGTATCCGGTCGATGTAGTCTACTCCGATTTCCGTGAGGCTCTCCGCTTCTTCGCTTTCGCGTGATTCGCGGAGTCTGCGAAGCAGCCGCATCATCGGGGTCCCTTCATCAACAAATGCCCGGATATATCCTTCCGGTTCTGCCAGCGCAAGCGCTCGGACAAGTGCCAGGATCGCCTGATCGGTATCGCCCTGCTGTTCAAGTGCCAACGCCTGAAGTGCCAGACCGTAGATACGAGAGTGATTCCATCCTCTGATCTCTGCTATCTCAAGCAGTGGAGTCAGAATTGCGATCGCCATCTCCGTTTTGTATTGGGCAAGGGCCACTCGTGCCAGCGTTATCTGCTGGAAGCACTCCATCTCATCTATATAGAGAGGGCGTTCGGAGGGCTGTTCCAGCGCCCAGCGCACGGCTGCCTGGATGTTCCCCTGCATCAGATGTATCTGTGCTGTATGGGCAGGGAGCCAGAGCATGGATTGGCCGGTTCCGCCCGCAGTTTTCAGCAGCTCCTCCGCCTCGGCGATGGCATCAAGTGCGCCATCGGTATCTCCTCGTGCCTGATGCATGCGTGCTAGAAGCGTATAGCTATCATGGATCACCGCTGCATCGCTTCCCAGCCGACAGAGCTTGAGCGCTTCGGCCAGGTGCCGCATGGCAACATCCAGTTCATTTCGTTGGTAATAGATCTCTCCCAACCCGGTATGGCACAGGGCAAGCGATCGCCATTCCTGGGCAACGGCCCCGGGATGCTCATCGAAATGTGCCATGGCTTGCTGATAGGTGCCCGCCGATGCGCGCAGTTGTCCCATGGTTATCTGGAGGCGTGCCATTCGGGGGAGAGCTTCAATAAGGCCAAATCTCTCATGATGCTCGCGGATTTTGGCGCCTGTTTCAATCTCCTGTTCCTTTTGCGGAGTGCCACGGCGTACCTGGTGGCCCGGCTCCAGGTTGAAGATCGGTGCAGAGAAGGCCGATACTCCCGATCGGGAGCGGGGTATCTCTTCGGTTTCCGTCTGTGCACGTTCGGTGGCAACTCTGGATGTTGCCAGAAAGGAATGCAATGTGGCCAGATGAGCCGGGATGTCGCTAAGGCCATCGTGCGGATCGGGTTGCACAAAGCGTCGGCAATAGTCGAGATAGGTATCGGCTGCATCGAACTGGCCTGAAAGCACCAGTGCCCAGGCAAACGCCAGAGCCAGGCGAGGCCGGTTCTGGATCTGCTCGGCCGGAAATGCCTCGCGCCACTGGAGGATTGCATCCAGCTTTCCTGTTGCAAGCAACGTTTCCACGTTACGTTCGGCCAGGCGGATCGCCTGTTCGGTTTCCCCTCCTTTCAACAGGTGCTGGATGGCTTCCTGAGCATAGCCATGATGTTCAAACCATTGGCTTGCCCGAAGATGCAGTGCCTGCATCTCCAGCGGATACAATTGTCGCAGCCTGTCGCGGAGCACTTCGGCAAAGAGGCCATGATAGCGGTACCATTCCTCATCTTCATCTTCCTCGATCAATGTGAGAAAGAGATTTGCCTGTTCCAGTGAAGGCAACATCTCCTCTCCCCCATCCATGCCGAGAACCGCGTTGCAGAGAGAACCGTTCAAACGATCCAGAATCGACGTTTTAAGAAGAAACGACCGGATAGGTTCCGGTTGGCGGTCAAGGATCTCGGTCAGGATATAATCAGCCACATAACGATGGGTGCCGGTGAGGGCACGGAGCCTGCCGTTTGCGTGGCGGCGGCCCTGCATCGCCAGCCCTGTCAGTTGCAGGCAGGCGCCCCATCCCTCGGTTTGTGCGACAAGCCTGCTGATCTCATCGGCCGAGAGTTCCTTGCCCGCCACATTTTCGAGAAGCTCCGTGGCTTCGCGATGAGTAAACCGCAGGTCGGCCGCACGGATCTCTATAAGTTCCCCACGTGCGCGGAGCCGTGTCACCTGTAGCCGGGGATCCATTCTGCTGGCGATGAACATGTGCATCTGCGCCGGCATATGATCTATAAAGAAGGCAAGTGCCGCGTGGATCGGCTCAAGTTCGATGGTATGATAATCATCAAGTACCAATGCGATCTCGCCTGGCATCTGTGTCAGATCATTGATCAGCGCAGTAAGGATGACCTCGGTAGGAGGTGGTTGAAGCAAGTAAAGCGACTCAAGGGCGCTGGCTCCTATGCCCGCCCGTAATCGCTGTAGCGATCCGATAAAATACGTCCAGAATCGTACAGGGATATTGTCTCCCTCATCGAGCGACATCCATGCGACATTCTGCTTGCTCGAGTTTGCCCATTGACTCAGCAAAGTCGTTTTGCCAAAACCGGCCGGAGCTGAAACAATCGTCAGTTTGCGTCTGCAACCTTCGTCAAGCCGGGCGGCAAGACGAGGGCGGGAGACAACATCGGGACGGGTGCGTGCTGCGTGCAGTTTTGTGGCGAGCAGTGGAAGTCGCTCAGAATTTTCGCTACGGTTGGTTGCCCATTCCATACCGTGTCCAAAATTCAGTGTGGTCATTATGGTCTGCTCATATGGAATTGAGCGGACCTTTCTCAGCGGGTACGACGGGTACCAGGGCCAGCAGTACAATGTGCCAAGCACTACAGGGCGGTCCAATTCCCTGAAGCCTCTCAGACCACTTGTACACCGGCGGCGCCGTACCTTGCCTGTTATATGTGCCGCATAGGGTGTGAATTCTCTGTGGCGGTGCAAGTATAAAGCTCCACCTGCTCCTCTGCAAATCAAACATTTCCTTTGGTTCTCCACCGCCTGCTCCATCCCTATATAAATAGGCTGTTTTACCATGTTTGTGATGCGAGTGGGTGGAGAACGGGGAAGCCACAGGTGGAGAGGAGTGAAACGGCGCATGCCGGTGTGCAAGGCCATTGCCTGGTGGCATCTTTCTACGCGACATTGAATCGGAAATCGGGCGGAAGTGAATCATCTGCATGTACTTTATTGGCTGTAGGCCTTAGTTCCAAATATCTCCAGCCAATTCCGATCAGCCATGTTCAGCAGAGCTGACACGAGGGGGACGTGCATCTATTATGCCCATCACCTTCCCGACCCACATACTCAGAAGCGTTCCGGCAGCATCGTCAGGTGTGGCTCGTGCCATATGCCCGGCGATCCCGACGATCGATATTGCATGCGTTGCGGTATGCCGGTGGTACGAGAGTGCGGAGGATGTGGTGCCCCTATCAACCATCCAGTTGCATACTACTGTGGGCAGTGCGGCAGCGCACTCGATGCAAGGTAACGGGTTGCAGATGCTCCTAGTTGATGATGGCGTGTTATTGTATTATAGTATAACATGCCACCATCAACCGGGACGGCGCTCCTACCAAAGCCTGAGGCTGCAATGAGAGTGCCGGTGTCTGCAACGGCAGAGGTCATTGGCCTGAGCTTTCTTCTCGCAACCGTGCCTCGATATCCTCCGGTGGCTCATATACGATCCATGTCGCCATCAGATCGGGATTGGTGACCACCTCTCCTGTATCCTGTAGATGATACTCACCAGGAGGTGCCTTCTGGTAGGCTGCGAGTATTGCCGGCATCATATACTCCACCCCTGAAGGGTGCAGACGCACTACCACACCTTCCTGCTGGTTCACCCGAACGATCGTGCCGTGGATCTGCACACGCCCGACCACTTCATCCAGGTGATCGTGGATTGTAAGGCCGATAAGGAGATGTTTGCCTATCATCGCCTCGGCTTGCTCTGCATTGAAATTCGGATTCATCGATAGATTCGTTTGTTCACTGCGAGGCCGTTATGCCAAGGGCGGCCTGATCCGGCGATGGGGCTTATGTTGAGACTCCATCATCGGCCTCGCTATCAAGTTCATTGCGGATGGGGCCGGAATACTCCGGCGGCGGGAGATGCACCACGACGCTTGCGCCAAGATCAGGGTCAACAATGATGTCGCCGGTCGGTTCAAGTGTATAGGACCCTGGCGGGAGTTCCCGGAAGCCCTCCATGTCAGGTGGAAGAGTATACTCGTGTCCTGATGAATGCAGCCTGACTATCGTCCCTTCATCCCCGCTGACGCGAAGGATCTTTCCAAACATCTGCTTCCGTTCTATGAAGTGCTCGTCATAGTCGTAGATCATCACATCGATAATCACCGTTCTGCCAATAAGCGATTCGATCTCGTTCATATTGAATCGAGGGTTCATACAGGCTCCCTAGCGGTATCTGGAACATCGGATAGTGGTATATCCAGTCACAAAGAGCCGGCCAGAGTCAGTTCTCGTTATCACTATCGGCTGGGCCTGGCGACCGAAGCTACTCCTCATATTCTCCCCACACCGAGCGGAGCGCATCGGATATCTCGCCGACTGTTGCATAGGCCTCCACCGCAGCAATGATAATCGGCATCAGATTCTCCGTGCCGAGCGCTGCCTGCCGGAGAGTGTTCAGCAGGGCTGTGACGGCTGTCTGGTCGCGGGACGTTTTTACTGCCTGAAGCCGGGCCATCTGCTTGGTGCGCAGGGTATCATCGACTTTCAGGATATCCTCGAATGGAGGCTCTTCTATGGTGAACTTGTTGACGCCGACCACGACATCTTCTCCGCTTTCGATCCGTTTCTGCGCTTCGTATGCGGCATCGGCAATTTCATTCTGGATGAACCCGGCTTCAATCGCTCTGACGGCTCCTCCCATCTGATCGATTCGTTCTATATAGGCGAGCGCCTGCTTCTCTATCTCATCGGTGAGATACTCCACAAAGTAGCTGCCGGCCAGTGGGTCCACCGTATCGGCCACCCCCGACTCATATCCGACAACCTGCTGGGTGCGGAGTGCCAGACGCGCTGCGTTTTCGGTTGGCAGGCCCAGCGCCTCATCGAAGCCATTTGTATGGAGCGACTGGGTGCCGCCGAGCACCGCCGCTGCCGATTGCATTGCCACGCGAACGATGTTCGTTTCCACCTGTTGTGCCGTCAGTGTGGAGCCTGCGGTCTGCGAGTGGAATCGGAGCATCATGCTACGTGGGTCCTTGGCATGGAAACGCTCCTTCATGATATGCGCCCACATCCGCCGCGCCGCGCGTAGCTTGGCGATCTCCTCGAAGAAATTGTTATGGATATTGAAGAAGAAGCTAAGCCGCGCTGCAAAGGTATCCACGTCCAGGCCTGCCGCGATGGCCGCATTGGTATAGGCGATGGCATTGGAGAGGGTAAACGCAACCTCTTGCACGGCGGTCGATCCTGCCTCCCGTATATGATAGCCGCTAATGGAGATCGTGTTCCAGCTTGGCAGCTCGCGCGAGCACCAGGCGAACATATCGGTGATAAGGCGCATCGAGGGGGCTGGCGGGTAGATATAGGTGCCCCGCGCCGCATATTCCTTCAGAATGTCGTTCTGTACGGTGCCGCTCAGCTTCATCAGATCGGCACCCTGCTTCCTGGCGAGCGCTACATAGAGTGCAAGAAGAATGGAGGCTGTTGCATTGATGGTCATGGATGTGGAGACCTTCTCCAGCTCGATGCCGTCGAAGAGCGTTTCCATATCGGCAAGCGAGTCGATCGCCACGCCCACCTTGCCAACCTCTCCTTCGGAAATCGCATAATCGGAATCATAACCGATCTGTGTGGGCAGGTCAAATGCAACCGAGAGTCCTGTTACCCCCTGCGAGAGCAGGTAGCGATACCGTGCATTGGATTCCTCTGCCGTGCCAAATCCGGCATACATGCGCATGGTCCAGAGCCGTGAGCGATACATGGTCGGATAGACGCCTCTGGTGAACGGGTATTCGCCAGGGGGCGTTGCATCGCCGCAGCCGTCGTTGGGCCGAAGGTACTCCGGGATATCAATGCCGGAACTGGTTCTGAAGTTCTTGCGTTCTTTTGCCATAGATCTCGATGTGCTCGGAGCCGTGGAATTGCGTTCCCAGCTTCTGTTTGGCAGAAGCTGGGAACCCAAAGTTACGAAGAGAGGGGAAGAAGAAGGTTATGGAGTCGTAAGCGGTGCGGGAACATCAGAGGGCAATGGGGATGGCCGACCAGAGACCGCTGCCGATCGCCATATGCCATGCCATTGACCGAGGAATCAACGTTGTACGACGATCTTCCGTGCCTGGGTGCTGCCAGCGGCGTGCAGTCTGCATAGATAGATGCCGCTGGGGATGCTCGCAAGATTTACCCGGACGGAATAACGCCCGGCTTCCTGGTGGCTATCGACGATGGTGGTAATGGATTCTCCACTGATCGAGTGGAGGATCAGGTGCACATGGCCGGGGCTTGGTACGGTATAGCCGATGGTTGTTTCCGACGATGCCGGGTTGGGGAAATATGTCAGGGAGGCTGTTGTGCCATACTCCTGGTTTGGTAGGACGGTGCGAGGCCAGTTGCGATACAGCTGAAGCCGATCGTTGATATCGCACAGCCCTGTTGGAAGGATCTTCTGCAATCGTTTCTCCTCCAGCTCGAAAAGAGGAGCAAGGACGGATGCATAATAAGACTGAAAGGTTACGGTATGGCGGAGGTTGCCAAGGTGGTCGGGATTGGCAAGATCGGGAAGTCCCTGAAGCACTCTTCCTCCCTGTACAGGGGCACCAAACACGATATGAGGGGCGGCTGCACCATGATCGGTACCACTGGCATTTTCGCGGATGCGCCTGCCGAATTCGGAGTATGTCATCCCGACCACTCGATCGTCGATGCCAAGAGCAACCAGATCTTTCATGAAGGAATGTATGCCCGAGCCGAGTTGCAAAAGTTGGCGGTGATGGTGGAAAAGTTGCTCACCATGCGTATCGAATTCGCCAAGGGTGACCATGTACACACGTGTTTTCAAGCCACCCGCTATAAGGCGGGCAATAATGGCAAGGGATTCTCCCAGAACCCCACCGCCCGAATAGTCTACGAGATTTTTGGCCTTGGCCGCTGCTTCGTGGATGATGCCGGAGTATTGGATAGACTGCGTGGTAATGGTTTGAATATAATTCCATTCACGTCCGGCAAGTGTGTTGGGAGCAGCATTGCCGATAACGGCGGGACCGCCATTGACAAGATCATAAAACGTAGCGGGATCGGTAAGCGCCAGGCCCATTGTGGAATTGCCGATGCCGAATATAGATGATACTGCCGAGCGGATCTGGATTGCCGGGGGATGATCTGGAAGATCCTGCGGGTACTCAGGGAAATCTTCTTGCAGGAACCTCCCCATCCATCCGCTTGCCTGGTGTTCCTGTGGACCATTTCCTGAGGCGGTGTTCCAGATTTCGATCCCGGAAAAATGAGAGAGCGAATAATTGTCATAACCGATGTTGCTTATAATGGCCAGTCGCTCATCGTTGAATAGCTGCTGAAGTCCGGCCAGAGCCGGATGGAGCGCCAGAAGTGGTTCACCGGCGATCGGAAGCGTCGTGCTCTTTTGCAGCGCAAGCCCGGGCCGGGAGTTATAATAGATATCATCATCTACGGGGATAACCGTATTAAGTCCATCATTTCCTCCCTCAAGCTGGATTATTACAAGAACACGATCATTCTCCTCGCCTGCGAAGGATAGCCGGGACAGCTCTTTTGTCTGAGCGAATGTGTTGAACCTTATGCCGTTCATGGCAAGAGGGAGGGTTATCAGTGGTGCCGTGCGCTTCAGGAAAGTTCTACGCTTCATACTATTGCAAGGCCGATCTATTGCTGAATAGAGTGTTCTACATCAGTTGATAATGTGCCGATCGCATCAGGATTTTCATCATATCGCAGAGCCGTTGTTTTTTTGTCGATGCCGGTATACTCTCCCATTCGTATTCGGGAATCCCCTGTAGAAGCACATCGCACAGTTGTTTCTGAAACCCTGGTGATGCAGGATACGCAAGGAGATGTTCGGTAATGGTCTCGATGAATCCGTGCACATCGTTATCAAATGATCGGAATTGTTGCGCGTAGCTCAAGACATCAAGCTTGGCAATCCCCTCTATCCTTTCAGGCTGCTCCTCAAGGTTGTCGCCTATGTGAAGATAGTGCGTTTGCACTCCGGCGATAAGCTCATCGGTAAAGCTATGGCGCAGGGGAAGCGTTGTGCTGCTTATCCATGTGCGATACCACTGCCAGCCTTGTACCCCTGGCGGAACCAGTATCCATTGCCCAAGCTTCTGTGTTCTTGTATGAATAGCTTCCATGAGAAAATCGCTCGAATCCTCCTCCTCGTTTCCGGTAGAAAGTGCACGGGCGGTGCCGACAAGAAGGTCTATCGGGCTTTTGATCGTTGTTGCGATGATTTCGGGGTCATAGAAATGCTTGCTGGAGAAGAGCCGACGGAGAACATGGCTGATATTCCAATTGCTTGCCCGAAACTCCGATGCAAGGGGAATAATGATATTCTCTTCGATCTCACTCGCAATTGGAGTAAATGGGGTAAGGGGCGCATCGGTATAGACAAAAAACCTGTAGAGCTTTCGTATGATATGACGTGGGGTCTCCTCCCGGTCGAAAATTATATCAAGCAGGTCGTCCAGTTCCTCCTCACCATGCTCACGTCCCTTAATGGTTGTTCCGTAGACAACCTTATCCGTAGGATCATGGCCAAACCAAGGAGGGCAGGATACTTCGCCGGTTATCCCCGGTCCCCACCATCCCCAACCTGTAAGCACCCTGGCGGCTTCTTCGATATCCTTCTGGGTATAATTCGGTTTTCCATTATTATCCGATACCCCAATCGTGAAAAGCTCCTGGAGCTCGCGTGCATAGTTTTCGTTGATCTCTTTTCCTTTCTTATTCTCTCTGCCATCAAGAAATATCAGCATGGCCCTGTCGGTTGTTATCTCTCGCACCAGATCCTTGAAATTGCCAAGCGCATACCGGCGAAACATCTGGTTCTGGAGGTACATGTAACGAGGCTCATGAATGCTTGTCGCATCTCCAGAGAAATGGTTGTGCCAGAACAGGGTCATGCGTTCTCGTACGCTAAATCCACGGTTCATCATCAGCGAGCACCACCATCGTCGCATTTCGTCATAGAAGGTCGCCAGCATCCATACCAGGCTAGAATCGAAATAGGCCGTTGGGACGTCCATCCATCGGTGGATATAGTCGGGGGTCTTGGGGATATCCAAGGAACGTGCTGTCAGTGCAATTATCAGGTCATCCATACCGATCGTCATTGCCTCTTCCATCTCCTGATGGCTTGGCGCTATGATCGTTCTACGGAGAAGGTGGGCTACAGCTTTTCTATCCCACGGACCATCGTATCGATCGAGGCTGGGCGTGGCCTTGAACCGTGCCGATTGCGGGGCCTGCCGGATCGTGTCATCGGTCGCCATGCCGCTGGCTGATGTCCGATTGCCTGCTGGGAGAAAGCCGACAAGGAAGTTCCTCCGATCCATTGTTGCTCTCCAGAGCGTTAGGATGATATTCCAAGAGTGGGGGACGATAATATTTATTTCCCTACAGAGGTAGGGAAAACGGGATGCATAGTTGCCTTGCGTTTGCTGAGGCCGTCATCGTATATAAGACCCCATTGCCGTCGCATCGGCTTGGCGTCTCCGAGCGTCTGTGCAATGACCTTACTGGACAAGAAGGCTATGATTGGGGGGGGCGCCGGGTTTTGCGATGTGGATGGTGGTACATGGGGAGTATAGGAGGCATTGCCATTCCAGGCATCTGTGGCATACTGGCATGGTATAAGCCCGGGCCAATGGAATCAGGAGGTATGATTACCTATCAACAAACGCCTCTGTACCTTCGTTCAGGCTGAAGAATTGCTTGTAGGTATCTGTAAGAGCGTGTATCTTTAGCGCCTGTAGAGAGGGACCACTCATAGCGATCTTTGTCATCCCCCAAAAGCCTTTCGTCCATTGTTCATCACTTAATAGTTCCCTGTCATGATTACACCGCAACGTCTGCTGGCCTCCATGGTCCGTACCGGATCGATGGCCCTTCTGTTTTTCACTGCATTTGGCGCTTCTCCTGATCTGGCCCTTGCACAGCCCCATATTCAGATTGTGGGCGGTGACACGGTCGATTGGGGGCGTATCGCCACCGATACGCTCAAGCATCGCATTCAAATCGTCAATGTGGGAACCGAGCTTCTGCGGATCACCGACGTACGGCCGAGCTGCGGCTGTACTACAACCACACCATTGAGCAAGAGCGAGTTGAACCCGAACGATACTGCCATCGTGGAGATTGCGATCAATGTGAAGGGGCATACCGGGCAGCAACGCAAGACCGTCTCCATTGTCAGCAACGATCCCGATCCGGCACGGAGCACCATCGCCATGTCCTTCACGGCCGATCTGATCCAGGATGTGACGGCGAGCGCGACGATCTTCGATATGATTCGCGATGCCAAGATCGGTGGTGATTACACAAGCAAGGTTGTTCTGACCAATACCAGCGACGGCCCTTTGACGATCCATCCGCCTACTGTTACCACACCGAACGGCGATCTGGCTGTCAGCTTCGAGCTTAAGAAGCCAGCCACGCTGAAGCCAGGGGAGACGCTTGATCTGGTGGCGCATGTGAAGCCGAAGAAGGCGGGCATGTACACCACCGATGTATCGGTGAAGACATCGGGGAAGCATACTCCTGATCTCGACCTCAAGCTTATCACGGCAGCGGTTGCCGATGATCCCGCCCAGGGGGCGGGCGCTTCATCGGGAAACTAGTGGTATGCGATGCCGGATATGAGGTACGGCCTCTGAAAAAAATCAAAGCGCCCCGATCGTATGATCGGGGCGCTTCTGTATTCATATCTGTCCGGCCGTTATGCTCCTAGCTGATGAGCACCGGGCTTCGCTCGATAAGCACACCCTTCGAGTTCGCGATCTTTTCCTGGATTGCCATCAATCCTTTCAGCAGGTTCTCCGGACGTGGCGGGCAGCCAGCGACAAAGACATCGACCGGGACGAACTGATCGATGCCCTGCACAACGGAGTACGAACGGAACATGCCGCCGGAGCTTGCACATGCGCCCATCGAGAGCACCCACTTCGGGTCCGGCATCTGATCGTAGATCTTACGAACCACCCAGGCCATTTTATAGGTTACCGTGCCGGCAACGATCAGGAGATCGGACTGGCGTGGCGAGAAGCTGAAGCGTTCGGAGCCGAAGCGTGCAACGTCGAAACGGGGGCCTGCAAAGGCCATCATCTCGATTGCACAGCAACTGATGCCAAGCGGCATCGGCCATACCGAGTTCTTGCGGGCCCAGTTGATCACAGCCCCGACGGTCGTCGTCAGAAAGCCGTCGCGCTCGAGTTGTTCTGTCAGTCCCACTTTAATGCTCCCTTTTTCACGATATAGATATAGCCGACGAACAGCGTTACGATAAACAGCAACATCGCTCCCAGCGCGAAGTTCCCAAGTTCATGGAAGCTCGCGGCCCAAGGATACATGAAAACGATTTCGATGTCAAACAGAATGAAGAGCATCGCCACCAGATAGAACTTCACCGAGGAGCGTTCATGTGCCGAGGCCACAGGAGCCATTCCCGACTCATAGGTGCTCAGCTTCTGCGCTGTCATACGATGGGGGCCGAGCCATTCGTGGGCTTTCACCGATACTAGGCCAAAACCAAGCCCGGTCAGGATCATCGCAATCACAGGGATGTATTGCTCAAGCATTCGTCGTTAATCCCGTTTGAGTATTCCTACAGACGTATTTGGGTACCAATAGCGTGCAAACTTACGAAAGGTAGTCGTAAGGAGTAACAAATGATGCGTAATGGAATGTGGCTCACCAGAGCGAAATGGGATGCCCGTTACATATAGACACGATTGGGGGGGAGTTACCAGCGGATGCTGAAACCCACGGCCGTGTTCATCGGATCAAGGTAGATGCGCGACGAGACATCGTCATCGACGTTGAAATCGAAGAGATGGGCGCCAACATAGGCATCGATCATCCCCAGAATCTCGACGCCGAGGAAATATGCCGCATTCAGATCACGATTGTCTCTATAGTTCTCTCGTTGCAGTTTCAAACGAGAGTAGTTCGGGTTTTGTTGTCCGGCACGATCTGCCTCATCCGCCTTATCGCTGAAGAGATTATGATAGTAGATCACCCGATAGATGAAAAAACCTGCTGCCCCGGCAAAGAGCGGGGCCTTCCAATACTGTTGGTTATATATCTGCCCCCCGCCGGGTATGATGGAGAAGAGTATCGCCGTGGTTGGGCTTTTTGTCATCGTAAACTCTTCTGGCCCGTTGGCCGCATTGATCCCGGTATGCGCCCGTGCCGTATCAACTGCGGCCGTATCGATCTGCGCCACAGCGGAAAGTGTCGGTGCAAGCCAGAACAGGGAAGCGAAGAGGATAACGAAGAGGGGACTCATTCGGCAACAGCTATTGCTTCGATCTCTACAAGGGCATCCTTTGGCAGCCGTGTCACCTGTACCGTTGAGCGTGCTGGCGGCGTGGCCCCGAAATACTCGGCATATACCTCATTGACAGCGCCGAAATCGTCCATATTCTTAAGGAAAATCGTCGTTTTCACCACAGTTGCGAGCGATGCCCCCCCGGCTTTCAGAATGCCTTGGAGATTCTTCAGCACCTGATGTGTCTGTTCGGCGGCGGTCCCTTCGGCAAATGTTCCATCCGGCAACAGCGCAACCTGTCCAGCGGTATAGATCATGGTGCCCGTGCGTACTGCCTGTGAATAAGGGCCGATCGGAAGAGGGGCCTGATCCGTAAGGATGATGTCGTTTGCCATGGGTAAAATGACTAGGAGAAAAAGAGGGCTTCAGGGATAGGCAACATAGTGAACCCCTGCGGAGCTGGCAACCCGCCGCACACCATCGCAACATTTTTCAACAGGAGAACCCTTGCCAATTGGGACCAGTCTATGTAAATTTGTCCCCTCTTTGGCATTTCGGGCCCGTAGCTCAGTTTGGGAGAGCGCTAGAATCGCACTCTAGAGGTCGTCGGTTCGATCCCGATCGGGTCCACGTTCTACTTGCATTTGAAATGTAGAAAGGGTATTTTTGTGGCCGACCCTTTCAAATCTGCCCTGTGGTGTAACTGGCAACACGTCTGACTCTGGATCAGAAGAGTCCAGGTTCGAGCCCTGGCGGGGCAACATCAGAAAGTGACAATGGAGCAGTGTTTACGGACCCCGGGTCCGGCTTTATTGGCACAACATGCCGCGTTCGTCTAGCGGTTAGGACGCCGCCCTCTCACGGCGGTAGCACGAGTTCGATTCTCGTACGCGGTACTTTAAAGCCCAACTGTTATACAGTTGGGCTTTTTTTTGTTGCGGTTTTACGTTGCGTCGTTCTGCCATCTGGATAATATTGCAGTGCGATGCCCCCCTGGCTGCCATTACAACGATGATATCCCTGATTTCCGAAGATGAGGAAGGTTGTGATGGTCCTGGTCTCTCATTTCTTTGGGCGCTTGACGGGTGAGGAGACTTTGGGCACAGTTTATGTACGTTCTAGTAAATGGCAGTGGTGTGGTGAGAACGTGTGATCAATTCAAGTAGACCTTTAAGAAGATGATCTGGCAGGTTGATAGAACTATGCACAGTGAAGTAGATGCAGTAGGCAATCGTCGGCATCGAATCATGATCGTGGAAGACAATGCGGCGATTGCCAAGGCGATGCAGTTTGCTCTACAACGCGCAGGCTACGAGACGAAGTGGTGTGAGGACGAATCCATCTATCAGCAGATTCGGGAGTGGAAGCCCGATCTGATCCTGATGGATCTACGAATGCCACGTCTGGATGGCGGGGTTGCCACTGCAACCATCAAATCGGACCCGGAAACCCAAGGCATTCCGGTTATTATCGTTACGGCAGATCAGGTCACACGCGAACGTTTTGAAAAGATGTGCGCCAATGATCTGGTGAATAAGCCGTTCAGGGTTCCACAGCTTCTGGAACGCATTGGATACTGGATTCGCCAGCGCGATGTAGGTATAGGGCTTGCCAACGCCTGAGCGTTGTATCCGGTTGCCGTCTTGCCAAGAGGGTTAAGATCTGCGCAATGCCCGTCATTGCCTTCGGTTCTCTGGTTTTAGGGTCACCATTCGATGCCACCAAGAATAAGCTGATGAATGCCACGGAGCACTTTGGGGCTGGGCAGTTCCTGTGCATTGAACGTGAGATGGGTCAATGCACACTCATAGACATGGGCATTCGTGTAGAAGACCGCTACGCGGGTTACCGTTTGCATCGAGTCGGTGGTATAGGTAAAGGCGCCGAAGCGCCTTCGTCCGATGGCAAACTCCTCCGGGTCGCCTATCATCACTGCCCGCCCGTTGCTCCGTTTCCAATGCAGTTGAAAGCTTGCCTCCACCAGCCCACGCAATCCATCGCGTGATAAAATGCTGCGCGCGGCGTTATCGGCAGGGGTTTCGCTGAAGATGACCGATAGTGTATACTTCGGGTTACAGGCCACTGCAAATATCTGGGGTGATTCCAGTTGTGCCGCATCGAGCATGACCCAGTCGCTGGGCAGGCGAGCTGCCATATCGCCGCTTGGCGAGTGGATCTGCTCGGTTGATAGTGTAATTGCCGGCAGTGATTCCGTTGGTGCTTCGGTTCGTTGTGTCTGCCGTGCTCCGGAGCAGCCGACAGCAATCACCGTCAATGCAAGCAGCATCGAATGGCGGAGACGGGTTGTCACAAGGGTTGATCTATCGCTGAAGTTGTTCTGATTCACTGATCGATCTGGAAAATGGGGAACTGTGCTCGCTCTTCCGGCACCCCTCTCCACTAGTGTGAGAGATGGTTGGGCGGGAGCTTCTCGCCTGCACGTACGGCCACCGCAAGGATGTTCTCCTCCGGTACAAGAGGGCAGGTATAGCCGGGATTATATGCACAGTAGGGGTTATAAGAGAGGTTGAAGTCAAGCTGATACTGATCGTCGTCTCGTAGTGCAAGATCAAGATATCGTCCCACCTCGTAGGTTTCGCTAGCGTTGGTCATATCCTTGAATGGAACGAAGAGTGCGCCCGGATTTCCTTCCGAGGTGAACGCCGTAAGGGTACAGGCCTTTCCATCGATCATGAAGGAAAACGTTCCGTAGCGGCTCATCTTCCGTTGGTCTCCCTTGGTTGCGGCGATCACTATCGGCTCGGGGTTTGCGCTCTTTGCGATCGCGAGGTTGAACACCAGCGTTGTATCGGGAGCGAAGTATTGCAGCCCGGGGAATGTTGCACGCTGCTCTTCCGGTATCGGAGAGCCATCCTGACGAAAATGGTTGTCCTTGGCGGTTCGCTCGCCGAGCAGAGCCGTAACATCGTAGGAATCTGCGGAGCTTCTCAGGGCGACCGTATCGGCCGGCCCTTCTCTCGACGCTTGATGCTCGTTGCAACCGGGAGCCATCATGACCAGAAGAGAGAGTCCTGCCGGAAGATATTTTCGTGCTCTGGTCACCATTGTCCTCATAAGTCTAACGGATATACGTCTCTGTTTCTGCGCCACCGGTTCCCGCACGGCATACCCGTGCCTTTTTCACGATGTTCCTGGGTTGTGTGGGCCGGGGGAACGAAGAACGGATAACTTACGAAATCTGGTCTATGCCACAGGAGCCGGACGCTACAACAGGCGGGGTTCGGGGGAAGGGGAAGGATGAAAAAAGCATCCTGACAATACACCCAAAAGCTCGTTTTTCTGAGATTTTTAAAGGATTTTACCTGATGAACGTTCGTTCTGAGATAACATCCTTGCCTGCATGATGCCCTGTTTCAAGGGGAAATAGTCCTTGCATTGCGGGAAGGGGGCATGTAATATTGAACTCGGTAACTTCGCTGTCTTTATACCTGTTCTATTGGTAGGGATGGCATCACAACCCGAACAGAGGAACGTTCCCTATGGATACGTATAATTTTGGTGACGACGACCTCTCTGAGGGACTAAGCCCTGAGGAACGTGACGACGTGATTCGCCGATTTCGGGAGCGGTTGAACGGCGATCCCGGCGATGACGATATATCGATTCCTAACGTTGAAGTGCTGGAAGAGTTAGTGGAGGAGTGCATCGAGGAGGAGAGCTTTGCGGAGGCACTTCGGCTTTGTGAGCACTGGCTTCGTTTCGCCCCGTACAGCCACCTTGTGTGGCTTCGTAAGGGGATCATTCTGACGAATCTTGGCCGTCCGGAGGAGGCGCTGGCCTGTTACGACCAGGCCGATATCATGAATCCTTCGGATCTTGATACATTAATCAACCGGGGTGTTGCGCTCGATGCCCTTGGTTTTGGCGATCGTGCCATCCAGTGTTTCGATGGGGCACTGGAACGCGAGGCAGCCAACGAGGAAGCGCTTTTCAGCAAGGCCATTGCCTTGGAACGGCTTGAGCGCTACGAAGATGCCGCGGCCATCTTCCAGTCGCTGCTTCGTAGCGAGCAGTTTGGCAAGGAATGCCTCTATGAGCTGGGATATTGCTACGACTTCCTTGATCGGCTCGACGACTCCCTTCAGGCATATGAGCGGTATCTTGAGGAAGACCCGTTCAACTTCAATGCTTGGTATAACCGAGGCATCGTTCTTGGGCGCAAGGGCCATTTTCAGAAAGCTGTTGATAGCTATGATATGGCGTTGGCGGTGCATGAAGAGTTTCCTGCTGCCTGGTATAATCGGGGCAACAGTCTGGCGAATCTCGGACGTCTCCCGGAGGCCATCACCTGCTATCGGGAGACATTGAAATATGAGCCATCGGATGCTGCGGCGTGGTACAATCTGGGCAATGCCTACGAGGAGATGGGGCAGTACAAGGAGGCGATCGAGTGCTTCGATCAGGCTCTGAAATACCAGCCGGATAACTATGAGGTACTGTTCGGTCGCGGAAGTTGCTACGATGCCCTGGAGCAGTTCGACAGCGCTCTCTCGGATTACGATGCGGCGCTTGTCGGCAACCCGCTCGATCCCGATCTCTGGTTTGCACGTGCCGATGTTCTCTATAATATGGGCTGCGTCAAGGAGTCGATCGAGTGTTATCGTCAGGCCACGGAGATCGATCCATCGGATGTGGAATGCTGGTACGAATATGCGGAAACGCTGTACGAGGATAGCCGGTTTGCCGATTCTCTGGCAGCATTCGAGCATGCTATCAGCCTTGATCCCGATTGGGGAGAGTCGCATTATGGACGGGCCAAGTCGTTGCTGGCTATGAAACGCCTACCGGAGATGGCGTATGCGCTCCGCGATGCGATCCGGCTTGACCCGCGTATGCGCGATGAGTTTGTTGTCGAGTTTCCTGAGGCGGCTGCGCTCCATGAAGTCAAGAAGATGCTGCTGAGCAGTGAATAAGCGATCCTGGCGCGCGACCTGAAGCTTGTGTTCAAATCCCGTGTAGCGTCTATGCTGCACGGGATTTTCTCTGTCTGTTCCATTCAATCATTCCTTGGCCATCCTGCGTGGGAGGGCCAGGTTCCCCTTGTGCCATTGCCGACGACAATCCATATGCAATTCGGAGCATCGGGGGGCCGCGAGCTTCCCGCAATCGCTGTTGGTATCCTGAGCTATAACCGCTGCGAGGAGGTGCTGCGCACTCTCGGCATGTTCGAGCGAGTTGAGTACCCCCGCGACCGTCTCCATATTATCGTTATTGATAATGCCAGCAACGATGGCACCGCCGAGGCTGTTGCCGCCACCTACGGCGATCGCGTGGAGGTGATGGCATTATCGGAGAACCTTGGAGCGGTGGCACGTAATCGCGTCATGCTTGGTCGGCCGGAACCGTATATCTTCTGTTTCGATGAAGATTGCACCCCTGCCCATGCCGGGACAATCCGCGAGGTGGTCGAGTTCATGGAGGCGAATCCGTATTTTGGCGCGCTCTGCTTTCGGAGCATCAACCTCTATACCGGGGCTACCGAGTTTGGCGATATGGGACGTTTCTCCAGGCGGCGGCTTCGAGGGAGCGGATACGAGGGGATGTTTGTGGTCGGAGCGGGGATGTGCTTTCGCCGGGATGCCATTCGCCGTACCAGCGGATACGATGAACGGCTCTTCTGGGGTGGGGAGGAGTATGCGCTCGGCCTGGAACTTCTCTATCATGATATTCCTGTTGCGCTCGATCCACGTTTTTCGCTGATCCACCGGCATGCACCCCGTGCGGTAAGTCCTGCGCGAGCACTGGAGGTGGACACCCGAAATAACATCTGGTGCGCGTTCAAGTTCTTTCCCCTCCCTCTTTCCGTTCTGGTTGCCTCGGTTCATACCGGCCGCCGCCTCCTGATGGCGTTGCTGAAACGCAAGCCCGGGGGACGCGAGGCAGTGCTTCGCGGGCTTCGTGAAGGTTTGCGCGGGCTGCCTGATCTGCTTCGGTATCGCACTCCTATTTCAGTGGGGAAGATCGCCCGGCACAACCGTTGGTTCTTCCAGATGTTTTATGCGGCCCGTACCGTGCCGAGCGTAGGCAATGGCACGGTGCCATCGGAATCGGCACTGGTCGATGGGTATCGGAGAACGTTGCAGCCGGAAGCATCGCCGGGCATACGACCGTCTGCCTGATCGTTGTGCCCTCGGCGATTTTTTTTCTATCACTGATACATCAATGTCCAACCTTTCCATGATTCGTATCCTTGGAGCCGAGATCTATGCGCGCCATGGTGTGGGCGAGGCCGAGCGGAGCATCGGTGGCCGCTATAGCTTCGATATCGATATCGAAGCCGATATCTCGGCTGCCGCTGCGAGCGATCATCTTGAGGATACGGTGAATTATCAGGAGGCATACGAGCTTGCCCGTGATATACTGACCGGGACCAACCGGCGGCTTCTGGAGTCGCTTGTGGTTGCAATTGCCGATGCTCTGCTCAACCGGTTTCCGGTGGCACAGAGCGTTACCGTGCGGCTGCGCAAGCTCTCGGTGCCTATCGATGGCGTTATGCGCGCGGTGGAGGTGGAGACGCGCAGGGAACGGGGGCTGGCGCATGAATAAACGTGGGAGCGGCATGGGGCATCAACTGGCCTATCTCTCGCTTGGTGCAAATATCGGCGATCGTGCCGCCGCCATCGGTGCCGCTCTGGCGATGATCGGGGCGATCCCCGGGGTACGGCTGCTGCGCGCCTCGGCGCTCTATGCAACCGAGCCGGTGGGGTATCGCGATCAGCCGGAGTTCATCAATGCTGCTGCGGTCATCGAAACGGAGCTTGCACCGGAGCTGTTGCTGGATCATCTGCGTACAATCGAACTGGAGCTGGGGCGGGTACGGCGTGCACGATGGAGGGAGCGGGAGATCGACATCGACATCATTTTATTCGGTGATCTGGTGGTTGCGACCGAGCGGCTGCGCATTCCGCACCCGGAGATGCAGTTCCGTGGGTTTGTGCTTGTCCCGCTTGCGGAGATAGCCCCTGATGCTGTGCATCCTCTGCTGGGAAAAACCGTAGTGGAACTGCTTGCCATGGCGGGCGATGGTGCCGGAGCGGTGAGCCTGGATCGGTAGAACCTGTTCCCGAGATGTCCCGGATGCGCGGTCGGTCCGGGTACGGCCGATGGAGTGGGGGACTACGGGGTTGCGATCGGAAGACGAAGCATGGAGGATATCAGGGCGATGCGGATCTCCTGAGGCCTGATCTGGTGGTCTATCTTCAGAGCGGTCCTAAGCTGCAATGGGCACTATCCGGGGTCGTGGACGGGCAATGGAGCAGCCGATCGCAATCGACTATCCTGCTGACCTTTCGGATGCATATGCCTTGTATTTCCCCCACTACACGGCTGCCCCTATCCTGATCGTCAACACAACAGGCATGGATTTCGTAAACGATCCGGGGATGTTTGAGATGCCGACTGGTGAGATCCTGCGTCCTTCCGATGCCCGGCTTTGCTACGTTTATCCTCCCTGATCTACTCTCCACCGCACAATGTTCCGGTCTGCTCCGGGCCTGTAGCCGAAGCGAACTGCCGAGCGTTGTAGGTTCTACGCGGATGGTTTTGAACGTGGCCTAACGTTGTCTGTATCAGCCTGAGTTTTGTACCGGATACAACTTGATGGTTCGTTATTTCCTTCTTGTCGTTCTGGCGTTTCTTCTCTATTGGATTCTCAAGGGAACGATTCGCAGGTTCTTCGCGCCTCCGGCACGTAAGCGACGCCATACCGTGGCCGTTCCGCGCCCTACGCAGCGCGTTACCCCCGATCGGCGTCGTGTTGGGATCGAC
This sequence comes from uncultured Alphaproteobacteria bacterium, assembly GCA_964455525.1. GTDB lineage: Bacteria > Bacteroidota > Ignavibacteria > OLB7 > OLB7 > JAFDZV01. The sequence continues at coordinate 81,700 of CAYVWR010000008.1, read as the reverse complement.
TACTCAAAGGTCAAGGATGCGGATTTTCGCGACTTGGAGTGACGGGATCTTTCTTCCCTCAGCGTCTGTGGAAGGTATGGCGTATTGCCGCTCTGCAAATCATAACGCGGTTGCACAGTAGTATCGTTCGTAACTTCTTCAGGTCAATGTTCAATCGTTCGCGACGAAACGTTATGATGCAGTACTCGGAAACTCTGGCCGCGATCGATGTCGGCACCAACAGCTTCCACCTGGTGGTGGTGGGGTTGCTTGGGGGGAACAAGTTCTCGGTTATCACAAAAGAGAAGGTGATGGTAAGGCTTGGAGAAGGCCCATCACAGATCAAGCTTCTCTCAGATGAGGCGATGGCGCGTGGCATGGAGGCGATGAGATTGTTCGCCCTGATTGCCGAACGTACCGCTTCCCCTGTTCGAGCCGTTGCTACAAGCGCGGTACGAGAGGCTTCGAACCGCGACGAGTTCATACGCCGGGTTCGTGAGGAAACCGGCATCGAGATCGAGGTGGTTTCCGGGTTTGAGGAGGCCCGGCTTATCTATCTTGGGGTGCTTCAGGCACTGCCGATCTATGCCGAGCGGGTTGTTCTGTTCGATATCGGTGGTGGCAGCACTGAGTTTCTTGTAGGGGAGCATGGCAACATCCTCTATGCGAATAGTTTCAGGATAGGGGCCATTCGTATGACGCAGCGGTTCTTTCCAGATGAGAAGGTGACAGCCGATCAAGTGAATCGTTGCAGGATGTTCCTTCGCGGCGAGATCTATCATGCTATCAGAGAGATCCGCAACGCAGAGCCGCGGCGGGTGATAGCCTCAAGCGGCACGGCACAGACGATTGCCGCGATGGCCATTGCCATGCGTGGCGCCGGAGTGCCGGAGTCGCTGAATGGGGTCACCGTCACGCGCCAGGAGATCCACCGGGTGGTGGTGCGGGTGCTGAAGGCAAAAAGTTTTGCCGAGCGCGCTGCGATCCCCGGCGTTGATCCACGCCGCGCCGATATCCTTGCTGCGGGGGCGGTGACATTGGAGACCATCATGGAGGAATGCCGGGCCGAGGAGTTGACCATCAGCACCTATGCGCTTCGGGAGGGGATTGTGCTCGACACCATCCAGAAGCAGGCGGAGGAGGAAGATGGCCCGGCGCATCTGCTTGATCTGCGCTATGATACGGTGATGAAAATCGGGCGCATGTATAAGTTCGATGAAGCCCATGGTCGCCATGTTGCTGATCTTGCTCTGTCGATCTTCGATGCTTTGCAGCCGTTGCACAATATCGAGGATGTCTACCGCGAGCACCTGGAAGCGGCCTCCCTTCTTCATGATATCGGCTATTATATCTCTCACTCGTCCCACCACAAACATTCTCAGTATCTGATCCAGAACAGCGAGGCGCTCGGTTTCACAAATGATGAGATCGCGATCATTGCCAATGTTGCCCGGTATCATCGCAAATCGCATCCGAAAGGACGGCATCCATCCTTTGCAGGTCTGCGTACCGGCGATCAGCAACGCGTTCGCTATCTGGCCGCCATCCTTCGTGTGGCCGATGGGCTTGATCGCACCCATAAGAGGAATGTGGAGAATGTTGAGACCGTTTTCGACGATCGTTCCATTACCTTTCGTATACGATGTCGCCAGAAGTGCGAGCCGAGCTTTGAGCTGTGGAGCGCCAACAGAAAGAAAGGGCTTCTGGAGGAACTCTTCGGTCGTGATGTAAAGGTGGTAAGCGTCGAAGAGGAAGAGATTGCGGGCATTCCGGGCTGATATGCTCTCGTTTGAGGGGTATCTGCCGGTCTGCCCTCCCTGGCGATTGTCGCCAGGAAGACCACCCTTCATTTCCCTGTGGGCCATCTGCCGCAACCCGGATACAGTAACTTTATTTTGGCTGGCGTGTACATCATCTGAGTGTGATAAATCGTACGTTCGTAACTACGTTCGTCCCGTATGTGGTGACGGCGATGGCCACACCGTTGGTATGCCCGGCACCTTCGCTTCTATGGTCGGTCTATAGAGACCAGAGGAAGGTCGGTAGACGCTTTTTTTCCTGGAGGCCGTTCGGGCGCTGTTGATCGGAAGACATCGTACTCTATCTCTGCCGGAACTATACGTGTGGTATGGTCTCTGCTCCATGATGCATAAACGCCGCCCTGGAAAGGATCGGCATCGGAACTTGTGACAGTGCGTTGTTCACGAGAATTTTACGATCTTAACCGGAAGCGGAAGAACATTCCGAGAGATTGGCGGTGACGTAATAGGTTCCCGTACGTCATGATTAGATAAATGGTGCGTCTGCTTTATGATGACAGTGTGTCCGCTTGCCGGAACCTCTGTCAAGGGCCTGTTCGAGAAGATACTCCCGGTGTTCCAGGCTTCGGCCGACAGGGAAACGATGACGAACGGCGATGAACAGGATGATCCGATTCCTCGTTCGCTTTGGAATGGGGAACGGTTTGCAGTGATGAACTGAGGCGAGATACAACAGTACGTTCTCAATACACTCAACATTAACCTAGAAAGGGCCTTTTGACAATGAAACGAATGTTAGTTACTGCCCTGGCCTTTACCGCCATGGCGAGTGCCGCTGTTGCACAGCAGGCGGAGCAGGCAGCAACGATCCAGCCGCAGAGACTGCCGTTGATCGACCAGTCTACAGCAAATTTCAAGGCTCCGGTCATGGAGCGTGCTGCGGTGGAGAGTGAATTTATATGGAACAGCATCATCCTTCGCCGGTATGAGAACGGGCGGGATGTCAACCGTCGCGATCTGACGGTGCCGCTGCTGTTTGCCGCCCAGCCTGGGCAGCCGACAACGGAGATGCGCGGATTCGGGCAGTATTTCCATCCACGTTATTTCCACCCGATCTATAATGGCAGCATCTACAACGAGAACACGACCCGTGTTTCCGATGTTGACAGCCGCTTCGAGAGCGACCAGGAGTATATCGACCAGTTCAAGGATGCCAAGAACTTCACGCTGCATGCGGTGATCTTCCCGTTCTATCGTAATCCGCGTAATACGCCGCTGAATCCGGGTCTGGTGTCCTTCCTGAAGACGTCGAACATCAACATCAATTCCACTACGTACAAGCGGAATGGTTTTACAGCCGACCGTACAACGCTTCCGGTTGCACGTGCTATCGAGATCGACCAGAGAGCTCTCGATACCACGGTTTATGCCAGCGATCAGGCTCCGTTCGATACCTTGATCAGCTATACGGTGTTTGAATTCCTCGGCGAGCCGGGCGACGACGACGCTCCGCTTGAATTCGGTCAGAACGAGGGCCTGGTGCTCCTGTATACGAACGAATTTGCTCCCGGGGTCTCCCAGCCGATCGAGGCGGGGGATAACCGTGAGTGGCAGCGTGCGGTTGGCTCGGATGAGTATGGTAGGGGCGAGATCGAAGAAGATCCGAACAACCCCGGCCAGGGGATCGACAACCGTTCGGACCCATTGGATTCCTCAAAGACCTTTGGTCTGGTGATGTATCGCAGCAATAACAGGGATGTTATCGCCACGGCATGGAGCGCACTCCGGTTTGGTGACCGTAGCGCAAACATCAACCTGAACACCACCTTCTTCGGTACCGTAGAGCTGTCGGCTTCCAACGTCCGCTATCACTATGGCAAGGATGCCTCCTCGCAGGGTATCGGTGCGGTGACCCCGAACCCGGTTCGTGAGAAGGCCAATGTTCCGTTCTCGCTCACCGAGCGTTCGAGCATCAAGCTTGAGCTCTACGATGTAACGGGCAAGCACGTCCAGACGTTGGTTGATGCAACCTATATCCCGGGCAACTACTCGGTCGATCTTCGTACGGAAAACCTTGTCAACGGTGTGTATCTGCTTCGCATGACCGCCGGCGAGAAGGTGTATTCCTCGAAGCTCACCATAAGCAAGTAATGCCGGTATAAACGCCGAAAGGCTGTGAAACCGGTTGCCACTATGTCGCCGAATACAAACGGGGCCTTCATTGTGAAGGTCCCGTTTTTGTATTATAAGACTCGTTGATGCCAGGCACCCTATCGTTTGGGTGGGTATGCCCCCCGCATCTCCGGTTTCCCGATCCCTGCCTCCTGATCCGGGGCTGCATTCATTAAGCCTGTACAGCGATGGAAACGAAGACCGAGCGTCAGCCGAATCGCCTTATAAGCGAGCGATCGCCATATCTGCAACAGCACGCATATAACCCCGTGGAATGGTACCCATGGGGAGAGGAAGCATTCGAGAAGGCAAGGAGCGAGGACAAGCCGATCTTCCTTTCAATCGGATATTCCACCTGCCACTGGTGCCATGTGATGGAACGCGAGTCGTTCGAGGATCAGGAGACGGCACGCCTGATGAACGAGCTGTTTGTCAATATCAAGGTCGATCGCGAGGAGCGCCCCGACGTGGATAACGTCTACATGACCGCGGCCCAGGCCATTAGTGGTGGGGGCGGTTGGCCTCTCTCGGCGTGGCTTACCCCCGATCTTCGTCCCTTCTATGTTGGCACCTATTTTCCGCCGCGACCGATGCATGGACGGCCAAGCTTCCGCGACGCGCTTCTGTCGCTTCACCAGGCCTGGACAAACGAGCGTGAAAAGGTGTTCCGCTCGGCAAAGGCGGTGCTGCGAGCTGTGGAAAAAAGCGCGGTGATCGCACCGGAGGAGACCGGAACGCTGGATATCAATGCCGTTGTGGAGCGATGCTACCAGCAGCTTGAGCGGAGTTATGATTCCCGGTATGGCGGTTTCAACAATGCGCCAAAGTTTCCCCGTCCCTCCATCTTTGAGTTCCTTCTGCGCTATTATCATGCGCGAGAGATGCCACGGGCGCTTGAGATGTCGCTTCAGACCCTGCATTGCATGGCCGCCGGAGGGATCTACGACCAGCTCGGAGGGGGCTTTGCCCGCTATTCTGTGGATGTCGAATGGCGTGTGCCCCACTTTGAGAAGATGCTCTACGATGAGGGACAGCTTGTGGCCATCTATGCCGATGCCTATCGCATCACGCGTGATGCTTCGCTGGAGAAGGTTATACGCCATACCATCGAATATCTGGAGCGCGATCTGATGCATCCGAGCGGGGCCTTCTATTCCGCCGAGGATGCCGATAGTGAAGGGGTGGAGGGAACATTCTATGTCTGGACCCGGGCGGAGCTTCAGGATGTTCTTTCTCCAGACGAATTTGATGTCGTGCAGCAGTATTATGGCATCACCGATGAGGGAAATTTCGAGCACGGCAGAAACGTGCTTCATACAAGCGCAACGGTAGAGCAGGTGGCCCGGCGTGTGGGGAGTGGAAGCGAAATAGTAGAGGAACTGCTGCGGTCGGCTCGTGCAAGGCTGTTTGAAGAACGCCGGAAGCGTGTGCGGCCACATCGCGATGAGAAGATCCTGACCTCATGGAACGGGCTTATGATCTCTGGGCTTGCACGGGCATCCGCTGCGCTTGGTGAGGAGCAGTATGCTGCATTGGCATGCCGTGCGGCTGATTATCTGATCGCTACGATGAATGTCGATGGGCGGCTTATGCATCGTCTAAAAGACGGTGAGGTCAGGTTTGCCGGGTACCTTGAGGATTATGGGTTCCTTGCGGCCGGTCTGCTCGATCTCTATGAAGCGACGTTCAAGGTGAAATACCTTCGTGAAGCCGATCGGCTGATACGCCAGGCCGGTGATCTCTTCTGGGATGAGGAGGGAGGGGGGTATTTCATGACCAGTGGGGATGATCCCAGCCTTCTTGTCCGCTCCAAGAGCGATCATGACGGGGCAGAGCCTTCCGGCAATTCGGTCATGGCAATGAACCTGTTGCGTCTCGGCCGGCTGTTGTATGATGATGAGCTTGTCGCCAAGGCCGATAGGACCATCAATCTCTTTCTCAAACGTGTCGAGGAGCATCCGATCATGATGCCTCTGATGGCCGCCGCCGCCCTTATCCGGCAGCAGCCACCCCATCAGATCGTTATTGCCGCATCGGAGAACGACGAGGAGACAAGGCATCTGGTGCGGCAGTCGCAGGCCGCCTATCGTCCTGCTACCGCTCTGGTGCTCGTCGAGCATGGCGGACCCGATCCTTGGCTGCTGGAAAAGATGGAGACGCTGGAAGGGATGGGGACTGTGGATGGCCATGCGGTTGCGTATGTCTGTGAAAACTTCGTCTGCCAGAGGCCGGTTACCGAGCTGGGCGATATAAACCTGTAGGGGCCGGAAACTATTGGCCGTGATCAACGGTCTATTGATACTGTGCCCCGGCTCTGTATGGATAGGCATATCTGGGGATACGATCGTGCATGCGCATGCGCGATCAGGGGGAGAACACTTCCGTTCCGTGGCGCCATCGCTACGATGGCGCCAGGCCGGTTTCCTGCAAGGGAACATAGGATGTGCCAACGGGTGTGCGCTGTTTCAATATCATTAACGGATTGAATCGTCGAATGAACACTAGCATTTTTGCATTGACCACAGTGATGATTGCATCGGCCCTGCTCGGCTGCCAGACCTCTGCGCGAAGCGGCGGGGATTCCGATACGATGGCAGCAGCCACCCAATCGGCGCTGCCCACGACGGCAGCGTCCACGCCCGCCGATACTACGGCCCCCTCGGTCTCGATTCCCCCTCTTGCAACAGCGGTCGTTGATACGGCCAACGGGCGTACCGGTATCGTGGGAGAGGTACGGAAGTCTCCATTGACCAAGGGGCTGCCGGATGATGCAAAGGATTATGCCCCGCTGGCCAATGCCAAGTTTGTTATTGAGGATGTAAATGAGGCGGTGGTGGCCACGGTATATAGCGATGCCAATGGCAAATTTTTTGTCTCGCTTCCTCCCGGACCACATCTGCTGATCCCTGAACCGTTTGAGTCGATCTACCCCAGCCCTCCGGTTTCGGAAACCGTGATAGTGCCGGACAAGGGAGCCGCGACGGTGATCTTTACCTATGATACCGGCATAGAATGAGTTCGGAGAGCTATCGACCCGGACAGCCCCGAAACGGTGAGAGCTTGGGGCTTGCGGAGCGCTTGCCGGTGAGCGTCTGTATTGTAGCACACAACGAGGCCGACAATATCGAGCGGGCAATCCTCTCGGCACAGGGCTGGGCAGAGGAAATCGTTGTCGTGGACTGTGAAAGCACCGATGGCACCGGTGAGCTTGCCCTGCGGCTGGGAGCCAACGTCTATCAACGTCCCAACATCATTCCTGAAGCAAATAAGAACGCCAGCTTTGACTGTGCGACATGCGAATGGATCTTCTCGCTCGATGCCGATGAACTGATCCCGAAGGAGCTTTGGCAAGAGATCGCCACGCTGATTCACCGTGCCCCGGCAGAGAATGGCTTCAAGATCCCCCGGCGCAACTTCTATTTTGGCCAACCCCTTCGCTATGGAGGGGCATTTCCCGATCGCCAGCTTCGCTTGTTCAGAAAGGGTCTGGGACGTTATCCCGGCAAGGGCTATCATGAGCGGATCAATGTGCAGGGAGCGACCGGTGAACTGCAAACGCCGTTCGATCATCACCCCTATCCGACGTTTGAGATCTGGCTTCGGAAGTTCGACTTTTATACCAAGTATGCTGCATCCGTGCTTGAGCAGCGGAACGTTCCGATCACCTCCGGGAGCATCCGCCATCATATGATTACGCGTCCGCTGCGCCGCTGGTTTGAGCGGCTTTTTCTGAAAAGGGGGATCAAGGATGGTGTGCCCGGTGTCCTTGCCGCCAGTTTCGATCTGATGACAAATATCGTCGGGTTCGGGCGGTACTGGATGCTTCTGCATGCCAGGGAAAAAGAGCGGCAGTCGGAAAAAGAACGTTAATTTCGAGCTGTCGGACTATGCCCATCTGGCCGTTTTCCGAGGGCTGGTCTGGCAATGCTCTACACCTTCATCAACATTAATTTCGATAGAGAGTCATGAATACGCCTTCTGCAAAATCGTCCATGATGTTCAATAGCATGGTCATGATGTTCAGTACCCAGGCGATGATGGCTATGGGAAAGATTCATAACCCGATGACCGGAACGATGGAGCGGGATATCAATCAGGCCCAGGCCATGATCGATCTTCTTGAGATGGTCGAAGAGCGTACGGCCGGGAACCTTACCGAGGAGGAGGGCCGCTTTCTTACGACCACGTTGCGGGATCTTCGGCTCAATTATGTTGTGGAACGGAACAAGGAGATGAACCCGGCGTCTCCGGGGGCTGATTCCGCTGCGATCCCGGAAACGCAGGAAGGGGTTCCCGAGAATCTCGGGTAAAAGCCTCTGGTTGCTGCCTATCTGGCGCAACGGGCCGACTCCGTTACCATGAACCTCCCGGAGCGCTGGTCTCCGGCTTCTCTAGTATTTCATGCTTATAGGCATTCTCGGTAATGCATCCAAGCCGGAGACCGCCGCCGGGGTGAGCGCCCTGGTGGGAATTCTGAACAGAAGAGGGATCTCGTTTCTTCTTCATGAAGGGTTGCTCGAGGCGTTCAGCCATCTTGGTACCCTTGGGGAGTTTGTTGCCGGCGAACGGTTCCGTGGTGAGACCATCGATGTGGTTATCGCCTTCGGTGGCGATGGCACCATGCTGGCAACCAGCCGTCTGCTGGCCGGTTCTGGTGTGCCCCTGGTTGGTATCAACCTCGGAAAACTTGGTTTTCTGGCGGAATATTCGATCGATTCGCTTGAACAGACCGTGGAAGAGCTTGTCAGCGGGCAATGCCGGGTTGTAGAGCGGACGCTGCTGCGGGCAAGCTTTCCTGATAATCCAGAGCTGGATGAACTTCTTGGCCTGAACGATATCGTGATCGATAAACGCGATGGTGCCCTCATACTTCGTCTGGAGACGCATATCAATGGCGATTATCTGGGCACCTACAGCGCCGATGGCCTGATACTGGCCACGCCGACCGGCTCTACGGCCTATTCGCTGGCGGTTGGCGGGCCGGTTGTTGCGCCAAGTGCCAAGGTGATCGTCATCGCCCCTATCGCGCCCCATATGCTTACCGCACGTCCGGTTGTGGTTGATGATGATGCGGTGCTTGATGTGCGGGTGCGATCGCATCGTCACGATGAAACCGTGCGTGTCTATGCCGACGGCCAGGTGCACAGAAACCTGCCGATGGGATCGCGTGTTAGAATTACTCGCCATGAGAAGACGGCCCGTCTTGTAAAAAGGACTTCCTCAACATATTTTGATGTCCTCAGGGCGAAACTACTGTGGGGGATTGAACCCGTGCTCAATGTCAAAAGCATTGCATCCGATGACCAACCGTAAGGAGAACATAGCAGCCATGCGCACCTTTGCTACTTTTGCGCTCTGCGCTTTCGCGCTTCTGATCGCTTCATGCAGCGATTCGCCGACGTCCACGATCACCGATACAGGTCTTGGCGTTATAACGATCGAGGATATGCAGAAGAATGCTGCCTATAGGTCGTGGTATGAAACCGGCTATAATGCCTATCCGGCTGCGGCCGATCAGGCTGCCTTCAGCGGTTTCGTGGATGTCATCAAAAATTCGTTCGATCCTGCACAGCACTCGGTGGTCATGGCGGTGAAGCCGAACTGCGGCTGCCAGACCACGCAGATGTGGATGCCCCGTGTTATGAAGGTGCTCGACGCCGCTGGTGTTCCGCACGATAAGGTGATGATCTATATCACCGATGCCCGCCTCAATGGTATCGACGATGCCGTCAAGAGCAAGTATAAGATCGAGGATGCGCCAACCTTTATCGTCCTCAAGAACGACCAGGTTGCCGGCCGTATCAATGTGAACCCGCCAGCGGGCACAACCGTGGAGCAGGTGCTCGCCGATGCCTTTGCCAAGCCGTAAGCGGCGGCTTTGAGATCTTCGGTTCAATCAGGAGTTCCATAGTGGGGGCGGCCATTCAGGCCGCCCTTCGTCATGCATGGAAATGCAGCGAATGTGCTCTGCGTTGCATCCCCTTCTTCCTGTTTATCCCTTTTGCCGATGCCATGCCGCAAGCGTGCGCTCTGCACGCTCGAAATCCTCTGGAATCGTAATCTTGATGTTGCCCGGCTCCCCAGCTACCACATGGACGGCGGCTCCAAGGGCTTCAACAAGCGATGCGTCGTCCGTTCCGGTTGCTCCCCTCTGGCTGGCGTGCTGATAGGCTCTGTGCAGCAGCGTGCGATGGAATCCCTGCGGGGTCTGCGCCGCATACAGCTCTGCACGCGGCACCGTTGCCAGGATAATGCCATCGGGGCCGACCCGCTTCACCGTCTCGTTAATCGGCAGGGCGGGAATTGCCGCTCCATGCCGTTCGGCGGCCTCCAGCACGCGTTCGATAAGAGTCCGTGAAACGCATGGCCGCGCCGCATCGTGTACCAGTACCAGATCTATTTCACTGCTGCATGATGCCAGTGCATTGGCAATTGAATGCTGGCGCTCGCTTCCCCCCTCGATAAATCGTACGTGCGGCAGGCCCTCGGCGCACCGCTCGGCGGTTGTACGCCATGCCTGGTCGATAGCGACGACGATCTCCCGGCATCCGGGGATTCCGGCAAAGGCCCGAAGGGTGTGCGCAAGCACCGGGCTGCCCAGGAGTTCCACGTATTGTTTCGGTCGGCTCCGGCCGCTACGCGACCCATTTCCAGCCGCCGGTATGATCACTGTACAAGAGGTCATCAGGCTCGTCTATCTCCGATCATCATGTCGATGTATGTGTGCTGTTCCCAGCCATAACCCAGCCGGATACGATGCCCCCGATGGTTGCGCCGAGCATCACAACCTGAACGAACGCCGATTCCAGGCCAAGCGTCCCAAGCGCCACTGCTACAACCCCTGCGGCGGCCGCTCCGCCGATCAATGCCAGCAGGATGGTGGCCGCCGTCGCCGAGCCTGCAATGCCTGGGGCGAAGCTGCGAAGCAGCACCGTGCAGAGCAGCAGCAGCAGATTCACCGGCAGCATGCCCCCGTATAAAAGAAGGAGCGGGATCAGAAGGATTGGAACGATCAGGCTGATATCGTCGATCGGGTTGCGGAGCATCCAGACGATGACAAATGTCAACGTGGCTGCACAAGCTGAAAGGAGCGATGCCCGAAGGAAGAGCCGGATTGGGAGCGGACGGTGCCGGATTGTCATAATATCTTGAATTGGCGCCAATATAGGCCAGGCAGGGGAATGAGGGCGCCGACTTTGGTGTTAAGGTCGTAGATTATGGCCAATGGCATCCGGCATCAGTGGCCTGTTGCCGGAAGATCTTTTCTATCTACTCCAGACGAGCAACGTGGAAACTGCTATGGATATCCATCCCGATCGTGATGCGTTGATTATCGTGGACCAGCAACTCGATTTTCAGCCCGGTGGGGCCTTGGCCGTTGCTGGTGGGGATGCGATCGTGGATGCTATCAACCGGTTTGCGGCGAATTTCACCGAGGTGGTGATAACGCAGGATCATCATCCGAAGGGGCATGTCTCGTTTGCAAGCTCCTATTGCGATCGTTCTCCCTATAGCAGAATCACGCTGGAGCAGGTCGAGCGCGGAGAGATCGAGCTGTCTGGCTCGGCCGCATTCACGCTCGAAGAGCTGCGGGTCTATCTGCAACTGGCACGCGGAAACGAGCAGGCGCTCTGGCCCGATCACTGCGTTATCGGGACCAATGGCGAAGCGCTTGACCCTCGTCTGGATCTTGCGCGTGCAACCCTGATTTTACGCAAGGGATATCGTCCGGCTGCTGATAGCTACAGCGCCTTTCGCGAAAACGATGGAACCTCTACAGGCCTGGCCGAATGCCTTATGGTAAAGGAAATCGAGCGTGTGTTTGTGGTTGGCCTTGCCGGTGATTACTGTGTCCTCTATACAGCCATCGATGGCGCCGAATCCGGCCTGGAAGCAGTGTATCTGGAGGATCTTACCCGTTTTGTCGATGCTTCTGCGGACTCCAAGGAAACCGCGTATACAGAGCTTCGGAGGGGGGGCGTCGGCGTTGAAATCAGCGGCATGCCTCTGCATGTTTAGGAGGGAGTGAGCAGGTTTGAGATTGTTGTTGTGTCTGTTCCAGTTCTGCGGATGGCTGCTTCTGTTGGTCGTCGGCGTCTCCGTGACCCGTGGGCAGGAGATCCCCTATAGTGCAACTCCTCGTGGCGTGGTCTTTACGTTCCTGACGGAGACCGCTTCCGGGATCGATTCGATCGACCGGGGGGCATTTCGTGAGCGGTTGGTTGGTGAGTTCACCCGCAGCGATCCCCGAAGCTTTCGTGGATTGCTTCCGGCTGGATCCAGAATCAGAATCGATACCCTTCCCGATCTGCCGAACGCGGATGATATGCGTCGTGTAGTTGCGTATGTTACTGTCGAGACCGGCACCGAGCGAGAAAACTGGTATCTATTCTGTGTTGGCGATTCGGTCTGGCGTATCGAGGCGTTGCGCCGGTTCCCAAGCGCTGCCCAGCGCACGCAGATCCGTGAATCGCTCGCCGAGATCGATACCACGACGCCAACCTATCGTCTGCTTCGCTCCGATCTCCAGCGTCTGCTTCTGCCCGATGATGGGCTTCGCGATCTGTTTCGGGCAAATCGTGATGATGCGGACAAATTGATACCATTTCTGCACAAAGGGAAGCTCTGGACCACCTTTGCGCTTCGTGATGTCGATTTCTTCAGGCTTGATGAGTATCGGGAGCTGGACGACGATATTGCCGAAGGGCACCGGCTTTTCTATACGCTCGATCGCGGGGCCATGGAGCGTCTGAAGGATGCGATCGGCCTGCGTTCCATCGAGCGCGATCCACTCTATCCGGGGCTTGTCTTCTTTGTAGGCGGGGGGATCGATAAAAGTTCGTATGGTTATCTTCATACGGCCGATCCCGCTGAGCTGCCGGATGTCTCCAGCAATAACTTCATTACGTTGAAGCCGATTGGCGACGGCTGGTGGTTCTACAAGAGGGTGCGATAGCCGGAAGCTCGGTTGCCATCGGAAAAAATGCTTCAACTCCGGCGGGCAACTTCCCCAATCCTTCTTTTCGTTGTAGTTTTGCCGGCTAGTCCGGGATGGTGTACCCCCACTATTCCGGCTGCGGTGTTCTCTTCGTTTCAAATTCCTCCTCAATAGAGGCAATTTGCTGGCCGTCTCCAACCGACAGTTGGGTGCTAACACTGCCCAACTGTCCCGTCTGCGCCGTGAGCTATGGCGGTAGGTACTAACGCATTTTCATCGGAATCAGTATGCCTACAATCACTATAGATGGAAAGGTCGTCGAGTGCGCTTCCGGGAAAACCGTCATTGAGGCGGCCCTGGAGAATGGCGTTGACGTACCCCACTTCTGTTGGCACCCGTCGCTCTCGGTCTCGGGCAACTGCCGTATGTGCCTTGTCGAGGTGGAAAAGGTGCCCAAGCTGGCAATCGCCTGCGCCACGCTGGTTGCCGATGGGCAGGTGGTGCATACAAGCAACGAGCGGGTTATCAAGGCGCGTGAGGCGATCATGGAGTTTCTCCTGATCAACCATCCGCTCGATTGCCCTATCTGTGATGAGGCCGGGCAGTGCAAGCTTCAGGATTATGCATTTGCACATGGCCAGGGAGAGAGCCGGTTCACCGAGCTGAAGGTGCATAAGGATAAGCGTGTGCCGTTCGGACCGGAGGTGCTGTTCGATGGTGAGCGCTGCATCAGTTGCTCCCGTTGCATCCGTTTCTCCGACGAGATCGCCGAGCAGCCGGTGCTCACATTTGTTAACCGTGGCGATCATGTCACCATCGAGACCTTTCCGGGCACACAGCTCGACAATCCCTACTCGATGAATGTGATCGATATCTGCCCGGTGGGAGCGCTTACCTCGCGTGACTTCCGTTTCAAGGCTCGCGTCTGGGATATGTCGTTCAACGACTCGATCTGCCCCGGCTGCGCTCGTGGCTGCAATACGCAGGCAGGTGTGCGAAACAACGAGATCCTCCGTCTGGAGCCTCGTACCAATATGAAGGTGAATGAGTACTGGATGTGCGACGCCGGTCGCCTTGGCGAGTACCATTATATCAACGATGACCGTGTGCTCCGTCCGGTGGTTACACGCAACGGCCAGCAGGTGGAGGTCGGTTGGGATGAGGCACATCAGGATACGGCGAACAAACTTCGTTCGCTGAAGCCCTCGGAGATTGCCTTTATCGGCTCCCCGTTTGCTACCTGCGAGGAGAATTATCTCCTGGCGAAGTTTGCTCGCGAGGTTGTCGGAACATCGAATATCGACCTCAGGTCGTATGCCGACCCGGATTTTGCCGATACGAAGCTTCGTGTCGCCGACCGTACACCGAACACACGCGGTGCTCGCGAGGTGGGGGTGAGGCCGGACAAGGTCGGCCTTGACCTGAACGGGATCATCGAAGCGGTGAAGAGCGGTCGCATCAAGGCATTGTATGTTCTCGACCAGTCGTTTCCAGTGGATGAGGAGCTGGCATCAGCGCTTGCGAACCTGCAATTGCTGGTTGTGCATGCCTGGAACCCGACCCCGATTGCGCGCCTGGCTCATGTGATCTTCCCGACATCTACCTATGCGGAGAAGGAAGGGACGTTTGTGAATGTGAACGGTATGGTGCAGCACTTCATGCCCGCGGTCGTTACGCAGGAGAACGAGCGCATCATGGGGATGAAGATGTCCCGTCTCGACAAGTTCGGTGCCTACAATGACCGTTGGACCCATGGTGAGCGGCGCGACTGCCGTCCGGCATGGCAGATTCTTCAGTCGGTGGCCCGTACGCTGGGCACACATTGGAAGTATAAGTGGACCGAGGATATCTTCGAGGAGATCGTCGGCAAGATTCCGTCGTTCAAGGCGATGAGCTACGATCAGCTCGATTACCATCATGGTGTTGAGCTGGGCCGTGGCGATCGCCCGACCCCGCACGGCTGGGTCTATGTGCCGCACGATCTGCGGCCACAGACGATGACCGTCGAGAAGGTTTGAAGTACGATGAGTAGTTGAGAGCCAGCAGCCGACAACAGAGGGGAGACCTCTGCTGTCGGCTGCTGGCTACAGCGGCCAATGGTCGTATGCTAATAGCTACCTTTATAGCAACCTGTTATGTCCCTGATAGACGTTATCATCCTTGCGGTAAAGATTTTCATTGTTCTCCACATCTTTCTGATCGGAGCCGCATATGTGGTGCTCCTTGAACGGAAGGTGTCGGCATGGATTCAGAACCGGGTCGGACCGAACCGAGTGGGCTGGCGTGGCTCGCTACAGTCGTTTGCCGATGTTCTCAAGCTTGTGCTGAAGGAGGACATCGTTCCCGGCCAGGCCAACTACAGCTTCCATCTTCTGGCCCCGGTGATCTCGATTTCAATCGCTATCGCGGTCTGGGCGGTGATCCCTTTTGCTGCTCCGTTTACGGTTGGCGAGATGGTGGTGGACCCCACAGTGGCCCCAGGCCTGAACGTTGGCCTTCTGCTGCTGCTTGCCCTCTCCTCGCTGGGCGTCTATGGCATTACGCTGGCCGGCTGGTCCTCCAACAGCAAGTACTCGCTGCTCGGCGGGCTTCGCTCCTCCGCGCAGATGGTCAGTTACGAGCTTTCGATGGGCTTGTCGCTGATCGGTATGATGCTGGTGATGGGGTCGCTGGATATAAGCTCCATTGTACAGCAGCAGGGGGCGTACTGGTTTGGCTGGTTGCCACAGTGGAACATCTTTGTGCAGCCGCTTGGCTTCCTGATCTTCATGGTTGCCGCATTTGCCGAGACCAATCGTGCGCCGTTCGATCTTGCCGAGGCCGAACCGGAGCTTGTCGGCGGATTCCATACCGAGTATACCGGTTTGAAGTTCGGGCTTTTTTTCCTTGCTGAATATGGTAACGTGATTCTGATGTCTGCCCTGATGGCTACGCTCTTCTTCGGCGGATATCAGTTCCCATGGGTGCAGGATCTGGCGTTTTTCCAGGAACATGATATACTTCGCGCTCTGCTTCAGTTCTCGGCGCTGTTCCTGAAGACCCTGTTCTTCATCTTCTTCTTTGTCTGGGTTCGGTGGTCGATTCCCAGATTCCGTTACGATCAGCTGATGAACCTTGGCTGGCGTGTCATGTTCCCGCTGGCGCTGCTTAACACAGTGGTGACTGCCATCGTGTTGGCACTGATGAAGTAACATTCCCCGGCATGGTGGTCGCCTCGGTGCGCCGGGTGCGCGTTCCGAGATACCGATATTACCGATCTATAGATTTTATGGCAACGAAGACAGTTAGAACCACTTCGACGGAGCGGCTCTCCTTCTGGGAGAAGCTGTACCTTCCCGAAATTGCGAAGGGGCTTGGCCTGACGTTGAAACAGATGTTCCAGCCGAAGTTCACACGCGAGTACCCGGAAGAGCGGTTCGAGCCGGTCGCAAGCTATCGCGGACGGCCCGTTCTTGTGCAGGAGGAGTATGGTGAGCGGTGCGTGGCGTGTGGTCTGTGCTCCCGTGTCTGCCCGGCAATTGCCATCGAAGTGCAGGCTGCTGAGACAACGATGGACAAGGAGCGCTATCCTGTACTGTTCGAGATCAATATGCTCCGCTGCATCTTCTGCGGCTTCTGCGAGGAAGTCTGCCCGGAGGAAGCCATCGTGATGTCCAAGGATTATGAGCTGGTGTTCTCTCGTCCCGAGGATGCCATCTTCGGCAAGGATAAGCTCCTTGTACCAGCTTCGGCGTTGCAGGATCGGTTGGAGTACCTTCGGCAGTACAAGGGGTGATCCGCCTCTGTTTCCCCGAGGGGAGGGATACCTGCGTATCGGCATGCAGTGCGCCGGATGGCGGCCATGTGGGCGCGGGAAGCCCTCGCCAGAGTTGTTTGATCGAAGCATATGCCGGGCGTTATCGCGCCGGATGCAGACCCCGAGTAGATCGGGGTTTGCTGTTTTGCGACGGTTGTCGGTTGCTGAAATCCTTCTGCTGGCTGCTGGAGGAACCAGGGAGATTGTGAACAAGAGTATATGAATATCCTTGTATTGAACGCGGGCTCCTCGTCGCTGAAGTTTCAATTGATCGATACCGATCTGGAGAAGATCGCATGCGATGCCGATCGTCGGCTGGCTCGCGGCATGATAGAGAGAATCGGATCGCAGGCGCTGGTCCGGTTTGAAAACGGTGCCGGCAAGGTTACGCGTACCGCACAGCCGATTCGCGATCATCGCGCCGCCATCGATGCCACCATCCGCTGGCTGGTCTCCGATGAGTCAGCCGTGCCGGAGGTCCGTTCGCTTGCCGATATTCATGCGGTTGGCCATCGTGTGGTGCATGGTGGTGAGAAATTTACCCGCTCTACCCTTCTCACCTCGGAGGTGATCGATGGCATCGAGGAGTGCATCGATCTGGCACCGCTTCATAACCCGGATAACCTGAAAGGCATTCAGGCCGCCACGGAGATCTTCGGAGGCGGCATGCAGCAGGCTGTCGTATTTGATACGGCGTTCCATCAGTCGATGCCGGAGAGTTCCTATCTCTATGCTATCCCGTATCAGTTCTATCGTCGGCACAAGGTGCGCCGGTATGGATTCCACGGGACCTCGCATCGCTACATTGCCTATCGATATCGTAAGTTGATGGGGATTGAAAAGGAACAGGTCAAGGTGATTACGCTTCATCTTGGCAATGGCTGCTCGGCCACGGCGATCAACCGAGGACGATCCGTGGACACCTCGATGGGGATGACCCCGCTGGATGGCCTTGTGATGGGAACCCGTTCCGGTGATATCGATCCTGCCATCATTGAGTACCTGATGAGCAAGGAGGGGTTTACCATCTCGCAGATCGATGCCCTGCTTAACCGGCAGTCGGGATTGCTCGGGATTAGCGGGCTTACCAACGATATGCGCGATCTGCTGGCCGAGGATATGGAACATAATGATCGCCGTGCACGGCTTGCTATTGAGCTGTTTGTAGGGCGCGTCAGAAAATATATCGGTGCATATCTTGCAACGATGAACGGTGCCGATGCGGTGATCTTTGCCGGCGGCATCGGCGAGAATGCGGCCCCGATTCGGGCGGGTATCTGCCAGAATATGGAGTGGTGCGGCCTTCAGCTCGACGAGGAGCGGAATAACGCGATTGTCGGTGGTAGGGAAGGGGAGATCAGTGCCGATGGCTCGCGCCTGCGTGCCTATGTGATCCCGACCGATGAGGAGCTTCTGATAGCCCGTGATACGCTTCGGCTTATAGAACATGCCGAGATGCCACAGTGATGCGGGCATCCGGCATCGTTCTCCTGCGTTGCTTGTGGTAACAGCAGGTGGTGGCACAGATGCTGATCGATGACATTGAATGTTCCTTCTGATTTTTCAGGTAGTACGGTGAAGTTTTCCTATAGACAAGAATTTGCAACGGAGCCGATCGCTGAGGCGCTCCGGCGTAGAGGGTGGCAGACCATCCCTTCGGATCGCCCGGAAGAGGCATTGCTTGATGCGAGCGCCGATATCGTTATGGCGCCAGCGCTGGAATACGGCCGCTCGCTTGGTCCGGTCGATTATGCTCTGGTGCCCGGTTTCGGCATCACGACCAGAGGGTTCGCCGGATTGCTGAAGCTTGTCTTCAACAAGGGACTGGTCAGTTTCTCCTCGCTGGCGGTGAAGAGGGCTGATGCGGCCGAAGCGCTTGTGGCGCGGATGATACTGGTGGAGAAGCATGATATCGAGCCGGCGATTGTCTCGGTGGCAGAGGATGCCGCGCTGGAGGAGATGCTTGCGGTTGCCGATGCTGCTCTGCTTGCCGGAGAGGATGCAGTTTTCAGAGCCGGGTCAAGCACATCGCTGCTTGACCTTACCGACGAGTGGGAGGATGCCATGGAGACGCCGCTTCCGTATATGCTTGCATGGGGACGTGTTGGCATGGTTCCCCAGAGCGCCATCGACGAGCTTCAGAGTGCACGTGATGAGGCCGTGCTGATGTTTGCCGATCGGGCAGCACAGCATCCGATGTCCAGCCAGGCAAATACATTCTACCAGCATTATCTCCGTGGCGCCATCAGCTATACGTTCGGCGAGGCGGAGCTTGCTGCTGTGGACTCCTTCTTCCGCTACGCATTCTATCATTCCATTATAACAGATATCCCGACAATCAAGCTCCTCCCTGATGGTGAGCCTGCGATAACTCCATCGCGACCGCAGAGCGATGCCAGCAAGGGGAATGAGGGGTCGGACCAGAGCAAACAACAGTAATACAGGCTTAAAACCCGTTGACCAATCATGCCTAAACTGATCTTACTCCGTCATGGACAATCACAGTGGAACCTCGAAAACCGGTTTACCGGCTGGGAGGATGTCGATCTGTCCGAGGCAGGACGCGAGGAGGCAAGGACCGCCGGAGAGAAGATGAGGGATCTCAAGATAGATCATGTCTATACCTCGGCGTTGCGGCGTGCGGTGGACACCGCCAAGATCGCGTTGGAGGCCGCCGACAAGACGGATCTTCCGCTTATCATGGACCCGGCGCTTAATGAGCGCCACTATGGTGAGTTGCAGGGGCTGAACAAAGCGGAAACTGCCCTGAAGTACGGCGATGAGCAGGTGCATATCTGGCGTCGTAGTTTCGATACACGCCCCCCCGGCGATAAGGGGGAAAGCCTTGCCATGACGATCGATCGGGTGATGCCCTACTATGAACATCATATCCTTGTCGATCTGTTGAGCGGCAAGAACGTGCTGGTGGTGGCGCATGGCAATTCTCTTCGCGCTCTTCTGTACAAGTTGGACGATCATACCAACGAGTCGATCATGGATGTGAATATCCCGACCGGCAGCCCGATCATTTATGATCTTGAACTGCGTGATGGTGTACTGCATGTGCTGTCGAAGCGGGAGCTGATCGAGCCAGGCGTGACGATTCCATCGGCCATCGAGCCACCTGTACCAAACCCGAAGGAGGAGATGCCGCACCCGGAACAGGCTGTAGCCAGCCCTACCGAGGGGCTACCACCTTCCACACCGGCACCGCTGAGTTCCGGGACGGTGGAGTAGGGAAGGGCGTGTGCATGAAGCCGCGCAGAACGGGATGGTGATGCCCACAATCCGATTGCGAACAAAGCGGTCTATAGAATAACTACTGAAAGGGTCCCGAGCTATTATGCTGCGGGGCCTTTCTCAGTATGGTGCCTCATCTCTTCCTGATAGCCGCTGTTTCTAGCCGCTGCTTCAGTTGCGCACCGTTGCGCCCGATTGTGCGGAGTCCAGCCGCATTGAGTCTTGAATCGTAAAGGAGCGAAATGCGCTTTCCACCTCTGGTGAACTAACCCCTGTGCCATCGCTGGAGATATAATAGATCTGGTACAGCCGTGGAAGTGCCAGATAATAATCGGCGCGACCGTGATAGGCTGTGCCATCTAGGCGGCCGCTGAAGAAAATCGAGCGTCCCGGATGTCCGTTCAACGTACGGCTCTCCTGACGTTCCAGCGTGCCCCCGATATTGCGAAGCGTGGCATCGCGAGCCACGTCGAACACCTGCCCCTGGTCTATGGCAACGTCTCCCTTCCGCACATCGGTATAGGCGATGATGAATGCCGTGGATGTATCCCGTACCGCTGTAAACGCCGTCATCATCGTGGTATCTTCGGCCGTGACAAGCGGGAGCGCCCCCTCACGCGGATTGCTGAAACCGGTTGGCATGATGATGCTGAACCTTCCGGCGATTGAGGCCAGCTCCACTCCACGGGGGGGCTGCATAGTGTCGGCTGGCGTCGCCGCTGTGGAATCGCGCTCCGTTGCGATTGCATCGTTCTCCTTGGAACAGGCCGCCATGATAAACACTACAACCGGCAGCAGCAGGTGAACGGAGCGGGGATACATAGTCAGTCCAGGTATGTTTGAGTGGGTCACCATGGCGCCGAACGGTCTTCTTGCCGATGGTTGGATTGTGTTACATGGAAATCGCCCGGCAAATTACAAGAATCCAGGAGAGTGGTGGCGAAGAGTGAACGTGTGGAAGCACAGTGCGGCAGGAGAACGGCAATACGCAAGGGAATGTACGGGGAAGGGCGCTACAGGCAACCCCTTTCGCTTACACGACAACGGGAGGAGGAGAAGAGGAATATGATAGAAGTGTGGGCATGCGTTGATGCCCTGATATAGGCTGCTATCGCTGGCAAATACGGATGTGCCCGGTGCGCCTATACTGCAAGAGTGAGCGATGTAGCCGCAATAACTCCGGGAATGGCGAGATATGTTAGGTACAGAGGGTCTGGAACCACAGCAATAAGTTTTGTGATGATCTTCAGATGCTCCTCAGGTTCCAGTTTCAGCGTCTCAAGATTCTTTCTCACCTGCTGCCAGAACCTGCTCTGATGGTTTGGATCGCTCAGCGCTGCCTCGTTGATATAGCCGAGGTATTTCACCACCCTCTGACGCGTTTTTCCTTGCACTCGATTGTTCTGCACGAGAACCGCATAGAGCGACACGTTCGTGGATTCAAGTGTTCCGGCATCGGTGCTGAGCTGCCGCTTTTTCCATCGTACAAACATAGAACTGCTCCGGGCAATTAGAGTATGGACATCCCGGCACCGCAATGCTTGCCAGGATAGAACGTTCCAGATGATTTTCTAAGAATAAGAGTAGAGACCAGTGTGGGCTGGTCTTATCTATGCATAGTGAAGATATGCATCGAAGATGGCAGAAAGATGACAGCCGGATAAGGAACATGCCAATGAAGATGCACGGGGCTATAGGATGATGACATGCAAAACGAGGGGCGTGCTATGGGTTCCAAAAATAGTGGCGGTGCTGTATATTGATAACCCACAATTCAATTCCTGCCGTAGATGAGCGGTCTTTCCCCAGGATGGTCGGGGAAGAATACAGGCTGTATTGGAATATGTCAGTACCGCAACCGCAAGGCAAAAGCAGGTCCCCCGGTTTTGTGTGTTCCGGGATCTCATCGATGTCTGGATCCCTCCGATGTCGTGGCATCTCTCCCTGGTGTTCGGCGGTGTCGGTTGTATTGTTCCCCCACTGTTTTCATTCGAGCCGATTGGTTTCTGTGGCGGAGTGTTGTTGGAGGCCGCAGTACATAGCGGGAAACTGCTCCATCGGGAGTGCGCTTTCTGGAACTGCACGTTCCATCTATGCCCGCGTTTATCTGGATCTGCACGTTTATGCTGTGGATCTCTCCTGCCATAAGGTTTATTTGCTGATTGACACGTCAGTTCCCAACGTCTGCCGTGCTCGATGCGGTATATCCTTTCCGTCTCCGAAAATCAGTCGGCATCAAGGAACTATGAGAATTCTTGTCGTAGAGGACGATGCTATAAGCGCGGACATTATTCGCCGCGTCTTACTGCACGCACATTATGTTGTGGATCTGGCCTTCGATGGCCTTGCGGGAGAGGAGATGGCGCTTATCAACAGCTATGACGTAATCATTCTCGACCTTCTGTTGCCGGGCAAAAACGGAAAGGAAGTATGTCGGGAACTGAGGAAAAAGAAGCTTGATACGCCTATACTGATCCTTACCGGCCTGAGTTCCGTACAGGATAGGGTCGATGGCCTGGACTCAGGGGCCGATGATTACCTGCTGAAGCCGTTTCATTCCGATGAACTGCTCGCACGTGTGCGTTCGCTTGGGCGCCGCAGAAGCGAGCATCGGGCATCGGTGGTACAGGTTGGTGATCTGGTAGTGGATATTGCCCGGCATACCGTTACCCGCAATGGCGTTCTCATCAACCTTTCTGCCAAGCGGTTTGCGCTGCTCGAATATTTCATCATGAACAGAGATCGTGTGGTGACACGGGAGATGATCGGGGAGCATCTCTGGGATACCGATTTCAACCCGCGTTCCAATGTGGTCGATTCGCTGGTACGGCGGCTTCGCGAGGATATTCATGATGGTGCGCTTTTCCCGCTGATCCATACCGTGCGTGGTATCGGATACCGGTTCTCCGAATCCCCTCACTGATCCCTGCGATCAGTATCCGCCCCTCTTCTCCCCTTCAAGGCGCTTTCCGGTCAGATGGAATTCTGTCACGATCGCGCTCAGCAAATCCTCCACCAGTTCCAGCGCTGATGTGCGCCCGGCTCCCTCAAGCTTTGCGAAAAGTTCTGCGAGCTTGACCGCACCAAAGATCATACTGCTTGCCTTCAGTGAATGGGCTATACGCGAAAGTTCCGTGGTATTGCGCTCGGCATACTTGCGGCGAAGATAGACTATCGATTCCGCCGTATTGGTCAGGTATTGGTCGATCAGCTCGTTCAGTGCCTGGAAACTCTCGGTTCCCAACGCTTTTCGTAATGATTCCAGGTACTCCATGTTGTGCGCTTCGCTGCGTATATCAGGGGGCGCGATTTCCTGTTTCCCCGATCGCGTGCCGAGCGCTTCCTCCAGGCTCTTTCTGCTTATCGGTTTGATAATGTAGCCATCCATCCCTGCTTCTGCACATCTGTCTCGATAGCCCTCGATTGTGTCCGCTGTCATCGCAATAATCCAGGGCTGGCGGTCGGCCGGAAGCTCGGCCCGGATTGCTGCAGTGGCCTTCAGGCCGTTCATTTCCGGCATCTCCACATCCATAAGCACGATATCATAAGCGTTTTGTCGTACGGCTGCTATTACCTCGAAACCGTCGTTTGCAGTGTCGGGATGGTACCCGAGCTGCTCCAGCATCAGGCAGGCCACCCGCTGGTTGACAGGGTTATCCTCTGCTACCAGGATGCTGAGCGCAGGCGCAGGCTGGTGGGTTGCCGTATGCCCAGCGTGTGCAGCGGATGGAGGTGATGGTTTCATAGGAGTTGGATGCTGGAGAAACAGATCGAGTAGTGCCCCGATAAGCTTTGTCTCGGTACTGGGGCTTTCAAGAAATGAGATCGGTGCCGATCCCATGGCATTCTCCCAGAGGGGCCGGTCGTTGGGGGAGAGCAGCAGCAGTACCGGCAGCTCCCTTGATCCGCCAACGGTGCCGGTGATAACGGCAAGGCTGTTTCTGCTGAGCCCGCGTATGGTGCTGTTGATGATCGCCGCATCGAAGTGTACCCCCTGGAGTACCAGCTCCTGGGCGATATCCAACGATGGTACCGTGACCGGCATCATGGCAAGGCGCTGCAATTGATATCCCAGAACGGTGCTGCTCTCATCATGATCGTCTACCAGCAGAATCCGCTTGCCGTTCAGCAGAGCGGGGGGGTGATGGCCCTCATCCTGCTGCACGGCCTTTGCCGGAAAAGTGCACCAGAAGATACTGCCATGGCCTTGCTTGTCTTCGATCCAGATGCGCCCGTTCATCTTCTCTACCAGCATTCTGCAGACCTCCAGCTCGATCTCCGCTCTTCCCTGCTGCGAGGCTGCCACTGTGGAGGGGTTGCCAGATGCCCCAAGGCGCCGTTCATCGCTTGTTTGTCTGAAGCCAGGGGCGGACGAGTGTACTGCAACAAGCAGCTCCTGGTCCCCTTTCCTGGTCTGCCATTGTGCTGTGATGGTGATCTCGCCATGGGTGGCGGTATGCATGGCGGTGGCGAGCAGGTTGGCGAGCACCTGCTGCAACCGTGCATGGTCGCCGGAGATCGTTGCCGGGGTGCCGTTTGCGATCGCATGGGAAAGGGTAAGCTGCTTCCGGCCTGCCTCCCTGGCCACCATCTCCAGCGCCCCCTTGATACAGTCTTCGATGCTGAAGGGGGCATGGGCCAGTGCCAGCTCTCCCGATTCTGCACCGGAGAGCAGAAGGAGATTATTGGAGAGCCGCAGGAGAGTATCGCTCAGGGCAAAAAGTGCTTCGGCGTAGTTCCGTTGTTGTGGTGCCGGTTCCATGACAAGCAACAGCCTGCCGATGTTGGATGCTGTGTTCATCGGCATCCGTAGCTCACGGCTTATTGATGCGAGCAGGGCCGCTCTGGTTCTGCCCACGTTTTTTGCTGCATCCTCCGTTTTCCCCGGCATCTCCTCCGCTTGCTTCCGCTCGGCGTCCTCCTCTTCCTGCACCAGAACGTTCGGAGTTACGCGGGCGTTCTCCCTCCACTCCCTCTCTCCGATATTGCTGGGGTAAGCGGATGGTTCGTGGACGATGGATATCACCATGCTCCCCTCTCCGGTGTGGTTGTGCATAGCATGATTGAGCCACGTGCACCTTCTGATGTCGCCAGACCTTGTAAGGATTGCTGTGACGGATAGATCCTGTTCCCGTCGCTCCGCGAGTATCTCCTCCAATGCCAGGCGAAGTGCCCGCGCATCCTGCCGTGTCAGGAACGGCATCTCTTCCGGGCATCGCCCTATCATCTCGCGAACATTCCAGCCGAAGAGTTCTTCTGCCTGTTGCGACCAGCGCAAAAGGTGTAGCTCTGCATCCCATTCCAGAATGGCAGGGGATACGTGTTCGAGATGCGACATGATGGATGATCTGTTGAAAAAGCCGTGCCTATGCCCTGCGGACAGCCTTCTGGCTACGGACAATCAAGTCCGATTGCTCGGGGCCGGGCCTGGCAGGATATATCATGATAGGAACAGCGGCCGAGATCGGGTCGGCCAAGTGGGGCGTATGCCTGGACAGTAGACTACAACGCGTGAAAGACCTTTCGGAAGGAAACTTACATACTTCCACCGAACCGTTATAGAGCAATGTGTCCACGCCGGGATATTCGGGCGGGATGATGGAACCGCTGGAATGCTTAGAAGACGAACACACCGGAGATGACCGGTACAAGCGGTATAGCCGGAGATTTTGTATCACCTGTGGTGATGCCAACATAGCCGATGCCGACGTCGAAGGCATAGTTGTCGGAGAAGTAGCGAAGGGTGCCGATAACCGGAAGCACCCCGAGTTTCTGCATCATGACAAGCTCTCCCGCCAGCTTCCAGTGACGTGCTATGCGGTAATCGCCTCCCACCGCGAGCAAGGCAGCGTTATCGGTGAACTCCACATTGTTCTTTGAGTGATGCTTGAAGGCATATCCCGCCGTTGCTGAGATTCTGCTGTCGTCATCGCCATAGCTGAGCGCTATATATGGTGTGTGCACGTCGATCGTGGAGCGTACTGTATCTACGTTTGCCTCGGTCTCTTTATCATAAAAACTCCGTCCCCACTGGTATCCCGCTGCTATGTTGAGATTTCCGTTCAGCGGCATGCCGATCTTTGTGCCGATCGAATAGGCCCCGAACATCTCCCCTCTGATCCCACCCCAGTCGTCCGGGGTTGGCAGGGCGCCTCCGGCGATTATCATCAGATGGTCATCGAGCGAATAACCGGCCGTAAGTCCCAGCAGATCGTAGACGCCAACATAGAGCTGCCCGCGCTTTGGTACGATGGCGTTGGGCACAACGATGCTTCTAAAGGTCGTCGGGTCGCTTATGGGTGGCTCTTCCACCGCAATGATCGTATCCGGGGCGGGAGCGTCGGGCGGTCGTTCCCGCTTCGGGAGCACGCGAACGTAGCCGGTATCAGCCACCGGGTAGGTGGTAAAACCGCCCGAAGGATAGCGACGGCGTATCCAGGTGACAACCGGAAATCTGTAGATGCCGGGGGATGGTGCCCGGAAACAGACCTGATAGGTATAGAGATCGGGGGAGAGTATTCTGGTAGGCAGACGTTCCGGCACCCGTATCTGCACATTGGGATCGCCGACGGTGATGGAATCAAGGTAGAGCGTTTCCAGGCCGGTGGAGCGGATATGGAAGTCGCGGCAGACGGTGGCCCCCTCTTCTACGTTGCTGAAACGGTTCTGATCTACCGTCCAGACCGTGTTCAGGTTGAGCGATCGCACATAGCGTCTGTTACGGCAGTCGATAATGGTAAGCTCAAGCACCGACTGCTCGCTGGCTGTGTGCACGGTCACATACAGCTCGTGTTCGTTCTTGCAGGAGATGATGCCGGTTCCTTCCACCGACATAGTTGGTGTATGGACCGCACGTATTTCGCGTATGCCATTGGGCAGGCGCACGGTCAGCACATTCTCCCCGGCATATAGCTCGGGAGGATATACGATCTCCCGATCCTGCGCGAGCAGTGGGTGAACCGCCCCCAGCAGAATCGCTGTCATGAACATTACGATGGAGAAGGTCGGTCGTATGATACGTTCCATATCGGAATCGGCTTTCTGAATGCATAGGGTCGGAATGCGTAAAGGTAGTGCAGCGGGTTTCGCTGCGCCAAACTTTTCCGCGTTGCGCGTTACAAAGGGGGGGCCGGCACGTCAGTTTCGTAGTCCCTTGGCGGCTGCTACGATGAATGATAGGCCGGTCTCGCGGAAATGGGTAACGATGCTATGCTACCGATGGTTTAACTGGTTCAATGGTGAGAAGGTGATAGATATGATACGATTCTGTTGTCGGGTTCTCAGGCCTCTTGCTCTTGTGGCAGTTCTGTGTGTGCCGGGGGCGGTGTGGGCACAGGGGGAGCGGCCAAACGATTCCACCCGCAAGGGGGCACAGATGGAGTCGGCCGCTCCAGCCACATCCTTTCCACTCTCGGCTCCCGATGTCCGGAGCACTGTTGGCGGCAGTCCGGCCGGATTTGGCGCTGGTAGAGCGATGATGCGGATGGAGGCCGGAGCGCTTGGCGCCACCGTGGGAGGCGCTCAGGATATCGGCTATGCCCGGACGCTTATACAGTCGGGACGGGTGCCGCAGTTCATCGATTTTTCGCCGGAAGGTCTGTACAGCGAACACGACATTCCAACCCCCGCCAGCGCCTGTAACGAAAAACTCTGCCTGTCGCTTGGATATGGTTATGCTCCCACGGCCGACGATCGCTCCAATGCCCTCTTTGTGCACCTCGGGCTGAACTCCAACATCAGGGCGGAAGAGTTCCATCGTCCGAACCTTCAGCTTGCGGTTGTGATCGATAAAAGCGGCTCGATGGGGGGAAAGAGCATGGAGGCCGTGAAGACCGCTCTGCGGTCGCTTGTCCGGCATCTGACGCCGGAGGATGAGCTTCTGCTGGTACAGTTCAATACCCGGGCAAGCGTGCTGCTGGAGCCTATGCATGTGGTGGATACCGGCGCAATCATGGCCGCGATCGATCGGCTGACGGCAGATGGTGGAACCGATATCGATGCCGGGCTTAACCTGGGTTTCGAGATGCTTGCCGCACGCTCTCAGCGCCCTGGCGTCGCGCGGCGGCTTATGCTCTTTACTGATGCCCTGCCGAACGCTGGACGGGTGGACTCTATGAGCTTTCGGGCGCTGACAGAGCGGTATGCGGGCCAGGATATAGGCCTTACCACGTTTGGTGTTGGCGTGCAGTTCGGCCAGGAACTCGTCTACCATATCTCGCAGCTTCGTGGCGGCAATTTTTTCTACCTGGAATCGGCCGAGAAGATTGCCAGGGTCTTCGACAACGAGTTCGAGTATCTGGTAACCCCGCTTGTGTACGATCTCAGGGTGCGCATTACCACCCCCACCGGCCTGAAGTTGAAGGCAGTCTATGGTCTGCCAAGCTGGAAACCGGGCGATCGTGATGCCGATCTCCATATCCCTACCGTGTTCCTTTCCTCGAATCGTGGTGCTATCGTGCTTCGTTATGAGCGTGATGGCGAGGGGCCGCTGGTGTTGCGTACCGGCGATGAGCTGGTGGCCGGCAGGTTGGAGTTTACCGATACCGATGGTAGAAGCTATACGGAGAGGACAACGCTGCGCCATGAGAATGGAAAAAAGCTGACACCGGGCACGCAGTTCTATACCCATGATGGGATGCGTATGGCGGTGGCCCTTACCAATATCTACTTCGGTCTCCGTGATGGCTGCCTTCTTCTGGCCGAGGGCAAACGGACCGATGCGCTCGATGCCATCTCCAGGGCAAAATCGGTGGCGATGCTGGAGAATATTTCCTTGAGAGATGAAGGTCTGGAGGCCGAAATCCGGCTGCTTGAACATCTTGCACAGAATATAGAACAGGGGGCAGGCCCCCATCCCGACTATGACGGAAAGGATAACAAGGGAAGAGGTGTACGCTAGAACCTGCCGTGGAGCGATGCTATCGGCACGGCTTGCATTAATAGCAGCTCTGCTGCTGGCAGCGGTCTCTGGTGGCTGTAATTCCGATGAGCGGATGATACAGCCGCCGGTCGTATCGGATGTACTCGTTATCCGAAGCGGAACCATGATGGTCAATTGCCTCGGATATTGCTCGCTGGAAGTTGCAATCGAACCAGGCTCGGTCTTTGCCATATCCACAGGGCGTGACTCGGTGAGCAATCCCCCCCGACTCCGCCGGAGCGAAACCACGGCGGCGGAATGGGACGATCTTGTGGCCGCCGTCGATCTGGATTATTGGATGCATCTCGATACCGCCAAGGGTGGCAATAATGTAACGCCGCATGGGGTGGAATGGGTGGAGATAGAGACCAGGGATATGGTGAGGATGATGATATTCAACTATGGCGATTCAGTTGACGAGATCCAGCCACTGCTACAGAAGATCCGTCTTGTCCGAGCACGTGTGGCTTTCTGAATAGGCTGCTCCCCGGCTGGTAACTTTTTTCCTGCATGGGCATAGGTTATGCCATCGGCTGAAATTTCGTGAATGTGAACGGGTAGGTGCTGTATGATACGTTCGTCAGTTGCAAGTGCTGCGCTGCTTCTGTGCCTGTGCTCCTGTGGTGGAGACAAGATCGTGGAACCGGTACAAGATGTGCCTGTTGCCATCAAGAGCGGTACGTTCTTTGGAGCATGTACCGGATACTGCCTGACAGAGACTTCCATCAATCCATCGACTATCAGCTATGTGGAATGGTCATATGATTCCCGGAAATTTCCCGACCGGACACGTATGGTCCCGATTACACAGCAAGAATGGCATCGCCTGGTAGAGCTTGCCAGAATGGATGTGCTTGTGAAGCTCGATAGCGTGATCGGGTGCCCCGACTGTCTGAATGGTGGCGGGGAGTGGATCGAGGTACAGAGCGCCGGGCGTACTAAACGAATTGTCTTTGAGCGTGGTGCCATCATCGAGCCAATCAAGGATCTGATCGGTGGTCTGCACGAGGTACAAGGCCGGGTAAAGCTATAAAGCATACAGCAATCGCTCTGCCATACGGTCCTTGTACGGGTGATGATATTCGGGAGAGCGCTCGTGGCGTTTCCAGAGTTTGTCCGAGCATCTGGAGCATTGCGGGCGTCTCCCATACTTTCATGAGACCACCAGCTACCGGCATGGAGTAATCCCTGTCACAAACGGTTCGGATGAACGCCGTGGGCTGTGCCGCTCCCTACTCCTGCCCCTAATGCCTTGGCCAGCGCAAGCACTGCCGCTTCCTTTGCTTTTGCCTCCACATCGACCGTAATTGGCAGATCGCGCCAGAATGCCGGGAAATCGCTTGGGATGATATAATCTGCGTGGGGACGTGGGTTGGCGCCCGGTGCGGTGTTGCGCGAGGAAGAGATGTGAAACAGTGGCTCACGGTTCCAGGTCCGCATTGCCAGCGCGCTGGCCTCCTCTATGCTCAGAGTGTCCGGGAGGCAGCGATGATGATGTACATCGTAGACGAGCGGAATCCCCGTTGCATGACAGACCGGCAGCAGGTCGAGCGGCGTGTATGATACATCGTCGTTCTCAAGGGTAAGCCGTCGTCGGATCGCTTCCGGCAGACGTTCGATATTCCGTTCCAGCCGTTCAAGCGCACCTTGCTTGTCGCCATAGACCCCGCCGCCGTGGATGTTGATCACATCGGCGCCAAGCAGTTCGGAAAGCTCGGCGATGTAATGCAGATCGCGCAGCGACGCCTCCAGCACCTCCCGGCGATTTGTGGAAAGCAACGTGAACTGATCGGGATGGAAGCTGAGCCTGATGCCATGACGCTGTGCAAACTCTCCTGCATTCCGCAGACTCGATATGATCTCGTCCCCTGAGCGTAATGTCTCCGCCCGATAGCCGAGTTCCGGGTGGGTATACAGAGGCCAGACCCCGCAAAGGATACGAAAGGCCCTGATGCCGAGAGTGTGGCAGAAGGCCAGGGCTGTGTGCAGGGTCTTTGCATTATGAAGGGCGATGTCGTTCAGCTTTTCCCGGCGCTCGCATGCCGATAGCTTGGCGATGTGGGTAGCGGTTGTTGTCCTGAATGTGATTGGAGCGGTTGTAAAGAGACAGCAGAGGCCAAGACGCATGATGGGGTCCGGTTAGGAGAAGGGGGCAGGCAGGATCATACCCATTGTATTCCCTGGAACGGGAGATGGTGATAACAACTATTCCCTTCCGATGGTTCATCAAAGAACCAAGAATCTATATGGAGCAGGATAGAGGCGGGGGATATGGCGGGATGCGGGAACCGCAGCATCCCCCAGCAGGCGTGGAGTGCTGGGGGAAGTGGAGTGCTGGGGGAAAGAGCCACGACTAGCGTCCAGGGCAGGGATGGTTCTATTTCCGCGTAACCTCCGGTATTCCCCCGCAGCAGCTATTGCGGGGGAGAACATATTGCTTGCTAGCGTACGATGGAGATCGGGATATCCTTGCCATCTCCTCGGATGATATATAAGCCGGAGGAGAGATGATCCAGGGCGACCGAGGTTTCCGTGGCAACATCACCGGACCAGACCTTTCCGCCCATGGCATCATAGATGGTTGCCTGACCGGAAAGCTCGGGGAGCGTTGGGACCATCACGAGAACATGCCCATTGGTTGGTGTGGGGGCTTGTTTGATGGCGATGCTCGATCGTGTGCGTGAGATGATCGATGCGGCAGTTGTGATGTCCGGCATCTCTGCTTGCCCCGGCCAACCATTCTCCCCGAAACGCGCATGCCAGTACTTGTCGATCAGGGCAGTTACCATCCGCTCTTCCGTTGTCTGGCGCTCAACTTCACGACGCCAGCTATCGAGAAGCACGTCGGAGAACTCATTCTGGAGATCCTGCTCTGTATAGGTGCTCGATCCGTGGTTCTCATTCTCCATCCACATCTGATAATACTGTTCGCGTTCGGCCTCATCAACCGGGTT
This sequence comes from uncultured Alphaproteobacteria bacterium, assembly GCA_964455525.1. Lineage (GTDB taxonomy): Bacteria > Bacteroidota > Ignavibacteria > OLB7 > OLB7 > JAFDZV01. Next base: position 49,941 of record CAYVWR010000008.1, on the reverse strand, counting down.
GCGGAACCGTAGCGTATCTCCTGTAGTTCTGTCGATGACCCAGATGCCCACATCCGCACCAGGGGTGGTGATGGTGGATGCCAGGGCAACCTGGTCGTGATAGTTCGATGGCAGTATCCAGTCGGATGCGGGGCCGGTTACATTTGGCCGTGGCTCGAATGGGCCATGCAATGGGTAGAAACAGGTGTTCCCAAAACAATCTCGGAACAGCACATAGGATTTGCCGGTACGATCGTCGATAAATCCCTTGCTGAAGGAGCCTCCGCCGCCGTCGATGCAGGGATGATGGACGATAAATACCGTTCTGGAATAAGCTGCTGTTGCTGCTACAATCATAAAAACGAGGAATAGGAATGCTCGTTGCATGGTACCTCCTTAATGAATCGTTGTAGATGGGCAGGGTGTCCCATAATAGTCGGCTTCAGCCTGATCTATAGGAGTACGAAGGTCTACCCGCTCATTGTTGATGTTAAGCAGATAGATGCCGGTATGCCCGCCCGGCGTGCTACGATCGGCCCGATCCACCATGCTCCAGAAATCCTCCGGGAAGGGATCATTGCTCTCGGAGAAGATCGCCCGCCAGCGTGGTTCAGGGATATCAAGGTATTCGTTTCCCAAGCAATCAACATACAGGGTGTGAATAGCTCCTGAGCAGTCATCCTCAATGATCGTAAAGGTTTCGTAGCCTCCACTTACACAGGCCCGCTTCTTCTGGGATAGGATCTTGGCATGCACCGACGTTGCCACCAACGAAAGGGTGGCGACAGCAATCAACACTCGACTGAGCGAATGATACTTCATAATAGCTCCTGGTCTTCCTGATATGGGGTAGACAACGTGTGGGGGACACTGCACTCAATATACTGGCGATGTACTCTGTGGAGGAGTACATGGTTGTGTACCCCTCACCGTGGGTACCAACTCATGATTTTACCTAAAAAATCATACCATATTATCCATTGAGATATCGCCGCCGCCCTATATCGCCATGATTGCGGGTTGGATAGTATAAGTGTCCAACCCGATCGCCACCATAGCCTGTTGTCATTCTCCGCAGCCGGTACAGCCCTGCTATCGGCACACCATCCTAGATGGAACGGAGCGCCCGATGATACTTCCGAACCTTCGCGTCCCTCTCCTTGACCTTCTCCGCTATCCTGGCGAGCGTCTCAGGATCGCCTTTTTTCATCCGTTTTTGCACTGCCTGACGTTCCACGCCCTCCTCACGAGCTATTTCGGCAAGGATTCCACGGTAGGGATGACGGCGGAAATCAAGTTTTGCCAATTTCATATCTTTGGTTGTCGATAGGTTGTCGAAAAGTTCACCTATCAATATACCGAAGTATATCGAATTGTACAAGTTAAATCTACTATGGTATCGCATGCTCATAGGAATGGAAGATCCTGACGATACGGAAAAGCCCACTCTGCCAGAGGCTGTCGAGATGCATGATGATGGTCTGGATATTGAGGAGGGGGACGAGCTGGATGATCCATCCGATAGCCATGGTGACGCCGTGCCCATGGCCGGACGGCGTCTGAGATCGTTTGGTACCACGGCATTTGGCTCGGTCAAGTCGTTTGCCGAGTCGCTTGGCATGCAGCCCTCCAATCTCCAGAAATACCTTTCGGGTAAACGGGAGCCGGGCGCCATAGTGCTGGCGCGCATCGCAGAGCTTGGTTGCAATATCCACTGGCTGATCTCAGGCGAAGGGGAGATGTTCGCCAACAATGATGCCGGACGTACGCTACGCCTGGCGATCGAGGATCGGCTTGGACGTGTATTCGAGCCTGAGGCGCTCCCCGGATATCCCGTTGTCGTGGTCGATCAGCATCCCATCTTTCGGGATGTGGATCGGATAAAGCAGGAGCTACGAGATGCACCGCCGGATCAGCGGGAAAAGCTGCTGGAGGAGTTGAGCCGATTGCTGGAGAAAAAAGCGGATCTGTTGGAGCGGGAAAATCTTTTGCAGAGAGGACAGATTACGGCGTTTGAGAAGATTCTCGCGGTGCTGCGGCCACGCTGAGCACTGCGTTCATAGCCGTATCGGGGAAGGGTAGGATCTCTTCGTTCGGTTATGATGGGAGTGCATGGGCGCAATTCCCCTGGTGGGAACATTCGCCGCAGTTGGTATGCTCGCTTAATGGCACTACGGCAAAACAGCGCGGGCAACGCTCATTCATCGGGTTTGTCACCTCGTATCGGCACGTTGGGCAGTGGCGGATCTCCATGCTCAATTTGCGCTGAAGCTCTGCATCGGCTGTGCCGTGCAGCACCGGCAGTTCCAGCGCTGCTGGTGACGCTACCATCTTGCTCTTGCGTTTGAACAGTCCCATTCATCTATCCATAAGGCGTAGAAAGGAATACGGCCCCGATAGAGCGGAGTGCCCTGGTGCCGGATCGCATCTCCACACTTCGTTATTGTGTCAGTGCTGGGCCGGTATCCAGTACCACAGGAGGGGGCGTCCTGATAGGCCCTATGACAATGATCTGCCCGGTGTACCGTGCCATACGTTCTCCAAGACGGCGCCATCAACACCTGTCACAGCACGATCAGCGCCACAATACCACCAGCGCCAAACGCCAGAACCCAGCTCCCCGCCCAGATGACAAGGCCTTCGCGGGTGCCCCGTTCCTTCAGCATCACCATAAGCGAGGCAATGCAGGGAACGAAGAGGGTGATCGTCGTGAGCGCCACAACAACCTGCATCGGCGAAAGCTGCATATCATAGAGTCCGGCGGCGCCGAAATCACGACGTACCAACCCCATCACAAAGGCTGTGGATGCCTCGGCGGGAAGCTTTAACCAGTTGGTTGTAATCGGCGCCAGCAGATCCACCCACATATCGAGAACGCCTGTCACCTGCATGATGGAGACCCCAAGCGCCCCTATAAAAAACCAGGGGGTGGCCTCCTTCATAAACGCTACGGTCTTCACCCAGGTCTTCTGGAACACATTGCGCAGACGGGGGAGGCGCATCGGTGGAAGGTCGAGCAGCAGTGGCGAGGATTTGCCGGGGAGCGCCTTATCAAGCACGGTGCCTATTGCGATGAAGATTGTGACGATAGCTGCCGAGTAGATGAGCGTTGCCTGTATGCCAGCCGTTGCCAGCAGCGCCGCTATCACTGCAAGCTGTGCCGAGCAGGGGATGGCAAACTGAAGAATGGTGGTGGCAATGCGCTTTTCACGATCGGTACCGAGCAGTCGGGTTGTGATCGTTGCCATGGTAACGCAGCCAAGACCCAGGATCAGCGGGATGATCGCACGGCCGTTCAGGCCGATGCCGTTCAGCATCCGGTCGACAAATGTCGCAAGACGGGGAAGGTAGCCGGAATCCTCCAGGACCGAGAGCGAAAGGTAGAATCCGAAGACCAGGGGCAGCAGCAGAAAGAGCAGGTAGGTAACGGTCATCGAGACCGCGCCGAACTCTCCAAAGAAGACCACCGCGATCGGTGAGTGGAATGTATAGCGTATCGTGTTAAGCCCGCCGTTGCGGTAGCTCTCCATCTGTGCCGCAAGTTCCGGGGCAGCATCAACACCTTCCGGGAAATCAAAAACGCGGGAGCTGAGTGTCATCTCCTCCCCCTCTGCATCAAGCCCTATCTTCTCTACGGTTATCTCGGCGCCGCTATAGGCGGCCACATGGTCCTTGACAAAGGTCTCGAAGTAGCGATTGCCAAGCGTCCCCTCGGTAAAACCAACCACATCCTGGGCGATAAACACCCCGACAAACAGATAGATGGCATAGAGAACAACCGCTAGAAAGGGAATCCCGAGAACTGGCGAGATCGCTATCCTGCCAAGCTTGGTCGAGAGCGTCCGTTTTCTCTCGGCAGCGGTCATCACGGTGTCGAGCAGCCTGTTTACACGGTTACGGCGCTCTACATAGATAAGCTCACGGTCCTCGCCCGGGGCAATGCCATGCCGCTGTGCTATCACCGCATCTCCTTCAAGCACCATAAGCGCCTCGGCCTGCGAGCCGACCCGGTCCAGGAGATCGTGGAGCCGACGGTGGAGCGAGGATTCCGAATTGCCCGGGCATGCCTGGCTGATGTGTGCTTCCAGACGATCGAAGCCGGATTTGCGGATGGCTGTTGTGGGGAGCACCGGCACGCCAAGGCGATCGGAAAGTGCCGCCACGTCGATCTTGATGCCGCGTTCTTCGGCCTCATCCATCATATTCAGACAGACCGCGATCTTCTTCCCCATATCGATAAGCTGAAGTGTCAGGAAGAGATCCCGTTCCAGGTGAACGGCATCCACCACGTTCAGGACGATATCGGCCTCCAGAATGATATCGCGGGCAACCCGTTCCTCGTCGTTGAAGGAGCTGACGCCGTAGATGCCTGGCGTATCATAGACGGCGTAGCGTGCATGATCGCCATGCGAGATCTCTACCGTTGTTCCCGGGAAGTTCGAGACATCGACATACAGGCCGGTCAGATGATTGAAGAAGACCGATTTGCCAACGTTAGGATTCCCGACCAGAACCAGCTTTGTCTTCGTCTGGCTAAGGAATGCCGATGCGTCGGTATCCACATGCCGATGTCCGGCGTGAGGGATTGCCTCGGTGATCTCGTCAGGGGTTAAAGGAGAGGTCGGGTTCATTGGGAATCCATGATCTATACAGAGGATCGCGGCGCGCTCGTCTGTCTGGCTGAAGTGCCTATGGAAATGATCCGTGATGCGGCTGCCTTCGCTGTGGATGTCATGCCGCTTCTTTCACAGATGCCGTCTCAGGGCCGGGGCCGGTGGGAGGGGCTGTCTGGCCATATCAATCTGCCCAGCTCTACACGGGAATGTGTGTTCAGCCAAGCTGTATGCCAATGGAGGCGGCCAGATGTTTCCCCAGCGCGATCTCCTGGCGGTTGGTCTCCAGGACGATCGTTCCACCGGGGAGGCGTTCTATGCAAAGGAAGCTGGCGCCGATATTAAGCCCCAGCCGGATGCACTGCGAACGGAGTTCAGGGCTGTCCGGGAGCGAGAGTATCACCCCATGCAACCCACGGCGTGCATCAACAAGATGGAGATGATCAGTTTGCACGCTTATCCTGCCCTGCCAGCTCGTTTCCCGATACGCCCCGGCGTCCCCTTCGGCAGTCGGAGCAGACGCCGAAGATCTGGAAGGTGTGATAGACGGAGTCGAAATCGTACTGTTCGCAGATCTGGCGCTGAATGCCCTGAAGTGTGGGTGTGGCAAATTCCAGAATCTTCCCGCACTTGGTACAGACCATATGATCGTGCCGCGGGCGATCGACGGTCTTTTCGTACTGCGCAAACTCTCCCGGCGAGAACATGTAGCGAGAGACCAGCCCACATTCGTGCAGGAGCGTGAGAGTCTTGTAGACGGTAGCGCGTGAGACCTTGCTTCCATCGCCTCGGAGACGAAGGAACAGTGAGTCCGCATCGAAGTGCTCGTCATATTTCAGGACGGCAGAGAGCACCTCGAATCGCTCCGACGTAATGCGATAATTGCTATCGCGAAGGAACTCGGTGAAGCGTTCCTTTGCTCGTTTTTCTGCGATTGAGTGTATCAAGAAATGCTTATTAAGACCGAATCCAAAGACAAACTTAGGGGTTCCAGCAGACGTGCACAAGCATCGTACGGACGGAAGCCGGAGGGAACAAGTAATGATGTGTACGAGCGGATGAGGCCGTGATGCCGGGGCGGTATGCCGGTTTGCAACGCAGAACGGCACCTCTCAACGGGTATGAGAAGTGCCGTTCGGATTGTGCGGAAACGGCTGGCACAGCGTTGGGCCAGCCGTGTGATACGTGTTATGCGGGAAAGCCTCGCCCGGCGATCTTGAGCCGGTTGGTTGCGCGGGCGAGCGCTGCCTCTGCCCGGACAAGATCAATTGCCGCATTATGTGTGCGGCGTGCCTCAACAAGCCGTTCGTTTGCACGAGCATAGGCCTGCTCGGCTCGCGCCGGGTCGATTGCCGAGGCGATCTCGGCGGTCTCGGCGATCACCATCATCTGGTTGTTTTTCATCTCCACAAAGCCCCCGGAGGTGGCGAAGTGAAGCTCCTGACCATCTGCGGTGACGATCCTGATATCGCCAACCTCGAGCTGGGTCAGGATTGGGGCGTGATTGACGAGCACCTGAAACGGCGATACCACGCCCGGCACCGTCACAAGCGTCGCCTCGCCGCTGAACACCTGCTCGCGCGGCGTCACGATCTCGATATGAAATGTCTTGTCGGCCATTGCTCCTTCCATGGATGAGTTGATCGTGCCGGACGGATCAGGCTGCCGTCATCTTCGTCGCCTTCTCGCGTGCCTCGTCGAACGTGCCAACGTAGCGGAACGCCTCCTCCGGCATGTCGTCCCCGTCGCCGTTGAGGATGGCCTCGAAACCGGCGATCGTATCCTCGATCTTCACATATCGTCCCTGCAAACCGGTGAACTGCTCGGCTACAAAGAACGGCTGCGAGAAGAAACGCTGCATCTTGCGGGCGCGCTGCACGACGATCTTGTCCTCGTCGGACAGCTCGTCCATGCCAAGGATGTTGATGATGTCCTGAAGCTCCTTGTACTGCTGGAGCGTCCTCTTCACCGCCGAGGCAACGTCGTAATGGCGCTGGCCGATGACCGACGGGGTAAGGATGGTAGAGGTGGATTCCAGCGGATCGACCGCCGGGTACAGGCCCAGCTCCGAGATCGCGCGCGAGAGCACCGTTGTTGCGTCAAGGTGGGCAAAGGTGTTTGCCGGCGCCGGATCGGTAAGATCGTCTGCCGGAACATACACGGCCTGCACCGATGTGATGGAACCACGGTTGGTGGAGGCGATACGCTCCTGAAGAGCGCCCATCTCGGTGGCAAGCGTTGGCTGGTATCCCACGGCCGATGGCATACGTCCGAGAAGAGCCGATACCTCCGAACCTGCCTGGGTGAACCGAAAGATGTTGTCGATGAACAGAAGCACATCACGCCCTTCCTCGTCACGGAAGTACTCTGCATGGGTAAGAGCAGTAAGCGCCACACGGGCACGGGCGCCCGGAGGCTCGTTCATCTGGCCGAATACAAGCACGGTCTTGTCGAGCACCGTCGAGCCATCGGAAAGCTTCGATTCGGACATCTCGATATAGAGATCCTTTCCTTCGCGTGTACGCTCGCCGACGCCGCCGAAGACCGAGTAGCCACCGTGCTGCTTTGCGATGTTGTTGATAAGCTCCAGGATCACAACCGTCTTTCCCACACCGGCGCCGCCGAACAGACCGGTCTTGCCTCCCTTGGTATATGGCTCCAGAAGATCGATCACCTTGATGCCGGTTTCGAGCATCTCCTTCTTGGTCGTCAGAGACTCGAACGATGGCGCTGGACGGTGGATGGGGAAGTAGAGGTCGGCCTTGATCGCCGGTTTGTTGTCGATAGCCTCGCCAACCACATTGACCAGTCGGCCGAGAGCGCCCGGACCAACCGGAATGGTGATGGAGCTGCCAGTGTCGATCACCCGCATTCCACGGCTAAGGCCGTCGGTGGAATCCATGGCGATAGTCCTGACGCGATCCTCGCCGAGGTGCTGCTGTACCTCGACGACGAGAACGTCCTCGGCCCCTTCGATCGTCGTACGCGGGATATGAAGCGCGTTGAGGATGTCGGGAAGGTGGCCATCGGAGAACGCCACGTCGATCACTGGCCCGATGATCTGAACAATCTTGCCTTCGTTCATGTTGGTTGAGATTCGTTTATATGGCTATGTAACGTAGTATCTAAAGCTTATGTGCGGAGAGCATCGGACTATCCGGCCAATGCCGTCGCGGGAGTACGGCACCGAAAAGAAAACGAAATTACACAAGGAGTTGTGGTTCTGCAATCTCATGTTGTGAAGAGAAGCAACGGAGGGCTGAATTGCCCGGCCGTTTCAGCCGTCGCAGGCACCGTGCTGAGGCCTTTGGATGCCGCTGGCCTCAGAGGTACACGGCGTGCATGATATGATAGGGAGCGATCTGTGGCCATCCCCTTCTGTGCGATGAACTGCCCGGCCACGTTGCTCACATTCGCCTCCTTTCGTAGCTTCAATGCTCTGTGGATCTGTCCGGCCGGGTTCGGAGAAGCCAGAGAGCAATGCCAGGTGATGGCATAGCGCCGCAGATGTAGCTGCTGCCGTTCCATCTATCAACAATCAGCCGGATCCTTATACTTGTCTGTCAACGTCATGCGCTCCTATCCCGCCCGTACTCATTATGCAGGCCAGCTCTCCCCGTCCGATATCGGGTCAACGGTAACGCTGAATGGCTGGGTCGCCACCCGGCGCGATCTCGGCGGCCTTATCTTCATCGACCTTCGCGACCATACCGGGATCTCACAGGCTGTCTTTTCGCCTCAGCATGCCCCGGAGCTTATGGAGCTTGCCGGCGAGCTGCGGAGCGAATACGTTGTGGCGATCACCGGACAGGTGCGCCGCCGCGAGAAACACAATCTGCTGCTTGCAACCGGTGAGATCGAGATCTACTGTGCCGAACTGGTGATTCTGAACCGTTCGGATACCACGCCGTTCGAGATCGGCAAACGCGATAACGTGGGCGAGGAGCTTCGGTTGAAGTACCGGTATCTGGACCTTCGCGATGCCCGTATGCAGGAGATTCTCCGTCTTCGCAGCAGGGTCTACCTTGCCACCCATCAGTATTTCGCCGAGCATGGTTTTGTTGAGATCGAAACGCCGATGCTGGTCCGTGCCACGCCGGAGGGAGCACGCGATTATCTGGTGCCCAGCCGGGTGCATCCCGGCAGCTTCTATGCGCTGCCACAGTCGCCGCAGATCTACAAGCAGTTGCTGATGGTGGCCGGGTACGATCGCTATATGCAGATTACCAAGTGCTTCCGCGATGAGGATCTGCGCGCCGATCGCCAGCCGGAATTCACTCAGATTGATCTGGAAATGGCCTTTGTGGAGCAGGAGGATGTGCTCCAGCTTATGGAGGGATATCTCGCTCGAATCTGGAAGGAGATCAAAGGCGTCGATCTTCAACTGCCGATCCCCCGTATGTCCTACCGTGAGGCGATGTCTCGCTATGGTACCGATAAACCGGATACACGGTTCGGGGTGGAACTGCATGATGTGAACGATCTCTTCGCATCCACCGGCTTCTCGGTGTTTGCAACGGCATTGGCAGAAAATGGCTCCATTGCCTGCATCAAGGTGCCCGGCGGCGCTACGTACTCACGGAAACAGATCGATGAGCTGACCGATCTTGCAAAACGTTATGGCGCAAAGGGGCTGGTCTGGCTGAAGGTAACCGCCGACGATATGGAAGGAGGCTCGGCAAAGTTCCTCTCGGATGAGGAAAAGCGTGGCCTGCGTGAACGGTTGAGCGCGGGGGAAGGCGATCTGCTTCTGTTGGTGGCGGATGCCTGGAGGACCACATCCGCAGCGCTCGCTGCGCTGCGTCTGGAGATCGGGCGCCGTGAAAACCTGGTGATGCCGCACATGGATGCGCTCCTGTTTGTCGTCGATTTCCCGATGTTCGAGCCGGATGCGACAACCGGGGAGCCAACCCCGGCACATCATCCCTTTACTTCCTATAAGAAGGAGGATGAGCATCTGCTCGATGCCGAGCCGCTGAAGGTACGTGCCAACGCCTATGATCTGGTCATCAATGGTTACGAGGTTGCCAGCGGCAGCATCAGAATCCACGATCGCCAGACTCAGGCCCGGATCTTTGCGCTGATAGGGCTTTCCGAGGAGGAGGCGAAGAAAAAATTCGGGTTCCTGCTGGAGGCCTTCCGGTATGGTGCCCCGCCGCATGGTGGCATTGCCCCGGGTCTGGATCGCCTTGTGATGATCCTGGCCGGCACCGATAATATCCGTGATGTGATAGCCTTCCCAAAGACCACCAGCGCGTCCTCGCTCATGGATGAGGCCCCCTCGCCAACCGATAACGATCAGTTGAAGGGGCTGCATATCCGGCTGCTTGAGTAGCCCGCTGGCGTGCCCGATACCGTATGAATAGGAAGGGGTGGCCGTGTGCCCCCCTTTCTGTTCGCATGAAGATCGCAGAGCGTCCTCTAGCTCCCGATGTTCGGATACTCCGTTATATCCTCCTCCTCACCTTTGTCGAACCTCTTCCTCTTTCCCATCATCCCTTCGATCACCTTCGGCCAGAGAAACGTAAAGACCTTTGCCTGATCTATCTCCATTTCGTCGAGAATCTCCTCGCTCTGCCGTTGTTCCAGCTTTGCACGCATCAATGCCTGGTTGCGGAGGATGACCTCGAGATAGGACTGCGTGGTCGCCACCTCCTCAAGCAATGTCCATAGCAGTGTGGAATCGCTGATATCGGGCACCTCGGGCTGGGAACCGGCATTGGGTGCTGGCTGAGAATCGGGCTGAATCTCGGGATCGTGCTTCGATGTGGCGTCAGACATTGCGTGCTCCTGCGGCAAAGGGAAGTTCCGTGATGCGGCTCGCCATCTATGGGTGGTCAGAGCCGACCGGGGATATACCGGACAATTTCCACGCCACGAGGATCGGGACCGATGGCTGGTTTCATCATCGTTCAATGGCATCGCAGATCGTGATAGCATCCGATGTGGTCGCATCCGATTCTCCGGGTGGGAGTGATATGTTTGTAGGGGCACCCGAACTTTCCATGAATCAGGCGCGGCTATGAGGATTCTGATTGTCGAGGACGACCGGAACATTGCCAATGCAATCCGGCGCGAGCTGGTAGAGCAGCATTATCTGGTGGACCTTGCCTATGATGGGGAAACAGGGGAGGATCTTGCCCTGAGCAATGATTACGACCTGATCCTGCTTGACCTTATGCTCCCGAAAAAGGATGGGCGCAATATCTGCCGTACGTTGCGCGGAGAAGGCATTACCACGCCGATCCTGATGACAACGGCGCTCAGCCAGGCCGAGGATGTGATTCATGGACTGGATGTCGGGGCGGATGACTATCTGGTGAAACCCTTTCATATGGGGGTGCTGCTTGCCCGTATCCGATCGCTGAGCAGGCGTGGCTCAGAGCAGAAGACGGCCGAGATCCGTGCCGCCGATCTGGTGCTCGATACTGCTCGCCGGACCGTTGTTCGGGGGGGCGTCCCGATCAATCTCACAGCCAAGGAGTTTGCCCTGCTGGAGTATTTCATGATGAACCGCGATCGTGTTCTTACCCGCGAGATGATAAGCGAGCATGTATGGGATATGAACTTCGATCCACGATCGAACGTGATCGACTCCCTTGTCCGGTTTCTCCGCCAGAGGGTTGATAAAGGATTTCCAATGCCGCTGATCCATACGGTTCGCGGGGCCGGATATCGTTTCTCGGAGACTCCCTGAGATGCTTACGATCACCACGCGCCTGACGCTCTGGTTTCTGCTGAGCTTTGGAGCCATTATCGTTGTCATGGCCCTGGTGATGTATCTGGCATATGCCGCCAATGAACGAGCCACGCTTGATGGCGAGCTTCGCGATTATGCCGAGTTCCTGATGGCCGAGGTGCATTCCAATGTAAGTGATACCCCCGATCTGTTCGATGAGCTTCAGGACGTTACCTCGCAGGCAAATATCCGTTTTCGCACGATGCGCTTTATGCTGGCCACCGAGGATAGCATCTTCTACGAAAGCACCACCCAGCAGCCGGTGGAGCGTCTGGTGGACACCCTTCAGGAGATATTGCCGATATGGGTGGGGGCGCCGTTCCGTACGATCGTCGTCGAGGGAAATGAATATCGGATCTTCTCGCTTGCCGTTCGCAGGCAGCGAAACGAGTCGATCGAGCTGGTAGTGGCCGCCTCGGTTGTCCGATTGCAGCAATCGCTTGCACGGCTTCGGAACATCTTCCTTGTGATCGTCCCCCTTTCATGGCTGATTGCAGGGGTGGGGGGATGGTTCATGGCACGGCGGGCTTTACAGCCGGTGGACGAAATCACCTCCACGGCCGAACGTATCTCCTCCCGCAATCTGCACGAACGGGTCCCGGAGGGAACCTCGAACGATGAGCTTGCCAAGCTTGCCAGGACGTTCAATGGTATGATCGCTCGCATCGAGGAAACCTTTGCCGCGCAGCGTCGCTTTGTTGCCGATGCATCGCATGACCTCCGCACCCCCTTGATGGTTGTGCAGGTGCATCTCGATCGGTTGCTCCGTGCTCGCGATCTTCAGCCGGATGTACAGGCGGATCTGCGCCAGTGCGCTGGCGAGGTGGATCGCCTGAGCCATCTGGCTGGGGATCTGCTGCTGCTTGCCCGGGCCGATGCGCATCGGTTGCGATTGCATCGTGTCCCGGAACGCCTCGATGAAATCCTGCTGGAATGTGTGGGGCGGATGAAAACGCTTGCCGCAGAGAGAGCCATCTCCCTGTGGGTCGATATCGAAGAGCCTGTAGATATCCTCTGCGATCCATCGCTATTGGAACGTGCGCTGCTGAACCTGCTTGATAATGCCGTCATCCATTCGCTGGACTCGGGCGTTGTCAGGGCACGTCTCGATCGTTCCGATGCGGTTGCCGTTATCCGTATCTCCAATGATGGGCCAGGTATCCCGCAGGAGGATATTGCGAAGGTCTTCGATCGGTTTTATCGAAGCGATCATACCCGAACCACCCCCGGTGCGGGGCTGGGACTTGCTATTGCAAAGACCGTCGTCGAGGCACATGATGGTATGATCGCCATCGAATCCGATCGTACGGCAGGCACCATAGTGACCATCGCGCTGCCGATAGACAAGAGCCTGGAACGTAAGCACATGTCATGATGATACGTGTGGGTGCATTATCCCTCCCATAGCGGTCGCCGTCTGTCCGCCCCCCGTTCGCTGCCCGCTCCTTACCTACCTTCGCCTACTCTATGCCGACAGGCTCCTCCCCTCTCGTGCGCCAGTCAGCGGCGTTGTGTACGGGCTGCTCCCCTCATCATCTCCATATCATCTTGCCACCGTAGCTTTGTTTATGTGATTGGTTGATGGTCTATGGAGACACATCCCGATCAGAGGCGTTGAAGCTGTAGCAGGAGAGGCTGTGATGTCGATCAAATTCCTGATGGTTGTTGCCAGTTCAGCCCTTCTGGGCACAGTGATGGCGATATATGGACAGCAGAAGCCAGCCCAGACCGGGGAGCTTCCGGCAGCGCAGGTGAAAGTAACGCCAGCAAAGACGACCGGCGGCACGCCGGATGGAGCGCCCAGAACAACGACCAGACAGAAGGCCGCTCGCCATAAGACGCGGCCTACCAAGCGGACCTCCGCATCCAGATAGGGGGGGTGATCGCTCTGGAGCAGTTGATTCTCATAGACAATGGCTTTCTCGGGGATAGCCAGCCTTCGCGTCGGAAGAGTGGGCCGACACGTTGGTTACTGATAAGTGGGGTACTTATCAGGCGCAAAGAGGGGTGCAGTTCTGCACCCCTCTTTGTTTCTGCCCGCTCGTAGCATCGGCCATCGAGATTCCCTGCCGCATCCTCGCTTCAATCCTGTTCCAACCTGCCCTGAGCAACTATACTGTTGCCCCCCGCCCTACTGTGTTCACCTGCCGCATGGACAGTATTCCCAGTGTGATGCCAGGAACCGACACCTTTTTATCCTCTTGGCCGTAGTAGGATGAAATGGTGCTGCTTGAGGATCTGTCGGTGGTGGCGATATGCCCGGCACTTCATGCAACTGCAAGGTTCCCGTTTATGTGCGACTTTCCGGGATGACCTGCCACTTACCAGTCAGAGAACGGAGACAAGCAAGGTTGATATGCTATCCAACAACTACCCGGATCGCGAGAGCGAGAAGCGAGGGCAGGATCAGTTCCTGGCGCTTCTGCTGCCGGTGCGCAATCGCTTGATGCACTTTGCATTGGCAATGACACACAACCATGATGAAGCAAATGATCTGGTAAGCGACACGATCCTTGCCGCGTTGGAGCGTTTCGATGGTCTGAAAAGCCAGACTGCCTTCCTGAGCTATCTCTTCACGATCGCCGTGCGGCTGCACAAGCGGAGGCGCTGGCGGCAGCGGATCTTCGGACGCTATGATGAGCATTATGCCGAGAGCCTCCCCTCGGATGGCATTTCGCCCGAGGCTTCCGCCGATGCCGTGATGCTGTATCAGGCGCTGGCGAAGCTGCCGGAACGTCAGCGGGAGGCTGTAGTGCTCTTCGAGATCTCCGATCTTTCGCTTGAGGATATCCGGGAGATACAGGGGGGATCGCTTTCAGGGGTGAAATCGCGTCTGGTGCGAGGCCGGGAAAAGCTTGCGCAGCTATTGAATGTTGCTGAAAGTCCGGGGCAGGGTTTCCGTACCAAGGGTACTCTCTCAACGGGAAGGCAACGAGGCGGCAATCATTACCTCATCTTATCCGAATCGCAGAGCAATGGATAATCGTAGACGTTCACTTCAGGAATATTTTACCAGGGCGCGCAGCGAGCCGGGCATGTCCGAGGAGGATGTGCGCGCAATCGTACGGGATGGTGCGGGGAAAAAGAGGCCGCGGGCAGGAAATGGGCGTGCGGCCTCGTTCGGCGGAATCCTGCTTGCCGTCGTTGCAGGATCGCTTCTCCTGCTTCATACGGAGCCGGTGCACGATTCTGGTGATGGCGTGGCTGGAAATGCTGCGCAAGCCGGACAGAAGGGCTATGTGGTGGCTTCTGCTGACCCGCTGCAATCTGTTCGAGTCGATGCCAGGTCGGCACAGGCATCTGTGGCCGCCAGTGGACTAAGCCCCCAGACGGCAATGGGCCGATCGTCGATGCGGATGACTCGTCCTTCCTTTCTACATCGTTCATTCGATCAGGAGAACCATGCAATGATGCGCTCGATTACATCAAGACTTACTGCTGCAAGCGCTGCGCTGATAAGCGCTGCCACCGTTACAACATCGGCTCAGATCCACAATGGCGCTGATCGGGAGCAGGAGCCGCCCCCGGTGATCCAACAGATGCAGGTGGAGCTTGGCATGGCGGTCAGCGATTACTGGACCGTGCGGCTGAACGATTACAAAGTGCGGATCGACCAGGCTCTTGCTCCAAAGGATCTGGCGGAACTGAATCGGTTGCGCGTCCGGTTCACTGTGCTGGCAATGGAATGGCTTGGCAGTGAGAAAGGCGCCAAGGAGATGCAGAGCCGTGCGGAACGGAAGCAGGCTCTTGGCCAACTCATCGATATCTATAAGGCGGCCAAGGAGATGAGCGCCCGATACCGTCCCGAACTTGACGGGCTTGCCACCACAGTGGTAGGCGATTTCGGGGAGTTTCTGCCGGAGATAAATCGGCACGCAGATGATTTTATTGCATCACGCAGGGATGAGATCGATCGCGCCGGGCGCTCCCGTATGCTGGCAGAGGCCCGTTCCAAAGCTGATGAGGTTGCTGTAATGCTCCGCTCGGAACAGGGGCGCACAGCAGTACGCATGCTCTATACCATGACGCTTGAGCCGATTGTGATGCTCTATGATGGCACCGATCTGAAGACATTCTGGCAGCAGGTGGAGCAGGTCTCCAGCGGCGGGATCAAGCTCCCTTCCGGTGCGATTGCCGGTTATACGCTCCCCGCCGGTTCGCTGCTGAAGCCGAATATGCCAAACCCGGCATCCTCGGTCACTACGATTGCCTATACCCTGCCGGAGCCGAGCGAGGAGACGATGTTACGCGTCTATGACGCGCACGGAGCGCTTGTTGCTACATACGACGAAGGAGCAAAGGGGAGCGGCGATCATGCTGTGCAGATTGATGTTTCCGGCGTTATCCCAGGCACCTATCTCTATCATCTGACGGTACGGACCCCCGGGGGAAGCCGTGTCTACTCCAGAACAATGCAGGTAGTCCGCTAGAGGTGCGCTATGGCGTGGATATGCCCTTCGGCGATTCTCCGGGTGTGTACCGTGCGCCTTGGTTGCCGTATGCTCGCTCTCTGCTATGGGGCGTTGTGATGATGTGTGGTGGGAGAGGAACGTAGCGAGTGGATATATGATAGCCGATATGACCAGATGATGCGGCGTATCAGGTGGAGAGCTGACAGTGGAATTCGAGACTGGTTGACGTACTCGAACGAGACGGGGATGATGCTTTAACATCATCCCCGTTTGTATATCCGGCCTGCGCCGGTCCGATCTTCAACCCCTATGGAGCATCACTTCAATCGTTCGCTGTCAGGCCCCATTGCAAGTCGCACTGCTATCACGTTATCAACGATAATGCGGTCGGACGCTCCCTCCTCGATGGGATATCTCCTCTGCGAAGTATCGTTTAATGGCGTGCTCTCTGGTTTGCCTGGCTGGCATTGCTCCCTGCATCCAGTTGCTGCCTGTATATATAGGCTCTGGGCCGGTTATGGAATGCGGTTGTTCAACGCGTAGGGTCTATACCGAATCCTTCGTGGTTGCAGGAGCGCCCGATGGTGGCTTCTGTATGCCTCCCGCGCGTGTCTTTTCAGAGGAGGATGGTGTAGCATGTTGCGGCGGCTGCTCCTGTATCTCCGCATCGGGATGCATCAGAGGCGCAATGATAAAGGCCCCGATGATGATGCCAAGCATGGCAACTGCTGCAAGAGCTGCCTGAACGGTGCTGTTGCCGAAGCCGCCAGTGCCGGAAACGATGCCCCGCCAGGCAGGAGAGGGAGGCACCTGGGTTGCCGCAAGCTTTGCAAGCAGGCGCGTTTTTGGCCTTGTGGATGCCCTTGGCATCCTGTTCCGATCCTTCCGGGTACCGCTGATGATTGCTCGCTCTGCATTCAGGAGACTGGCAAGCTCCGGGTCAGTGCTGGCGCGGGCTAGAAATTCGTGCTGCTCCTGTATGTCCATATCTCCGGCCATGTAGCGCTCGATCAGACGGTCATGTTCGTTCATCATCATCGGTTCCTCTTGATTGTAAGGTTCCCGGAAATATCTTAGAGAGAATCCGATGGGGGTGCGCACGTCCATAGGATGTGCGCCTGGGCCTATCAGCCGTTTCCATAGTCTCTGCGTTCCGCCTTTGGCAAGATGCTGGTCCCGCACAATCTTTATATAAATAGGTGAACAGGTGCTGACGATGACGGCAGAATAGCATAAAAAATGCGTCATCGTTGCCCCCTGGAAAACGCTTGGGCAGGCCGGTTTCATCGGCCCGATGTATTGGATTCGAAGCTTGTTGCCCTGCCGGTTCGGCGACTAGGGTACATGATTGTACTGCTGTATCGCGGTTGGGCATGCGTGACAACTCCTGGGGGCTTTGAAGATGTGACGACTTGACCATGCCATACCTGACACCACCTCACAAAAAAACTAGAGGCGATCGCGATTCTGCGATGCTTTTCCCAGCTTCCTGAAGGTTCTTCTCTATGCTACTGCTCTCCTGCGTGCTGGCAGGCTATACCGTATGCACCACCAGACGTGAGCCATTGGGGCATGCATCAGGTTATGATGAGCATTCCAGAGTGTAGCAGATGGCTCGGGAAGGTACAGGGGATGCTCCCTGTGCGATATCGTGGATGTTCTGAAAATGGGCTGGGGGCGGGGATCGTGGTGGCGCAGAGAGGGGGCGATCAGAACCAGGGGCGCCCGTGATCCGCTCCTCGAATGTGGAGCGAGTTCCGGGCGCCTGGGTACTCTATGGCATGCTGCATGCCTTCCCCGATCACGCGAGAGCGTGGTGTGAGGGACTTATCGTTTAATGATCGGATTCCTAGGGTTGAACTGCATCAGTGCCGAATCCCGTGTTACAATGGGGGTCTCGTTCGAGTTCCGTTGTCGGCTCTGAGGCACGGTCTTGATATCCTCACCGGTCGAGGAGAGTGCCGGGACCTGTTCGTCATTGGTCGATGAAGAACTCCTTCCGGCAGGAGCCTTCATCGTTGTTTGTCTGGATGTTGCGGGGGGAGCCGTTCCATCCATCGTTTTCATGGGTGCCGCTGCCGAAGTGCCGTGCAGAGGTTGGGCTGTGGTCTTCTGATGATGAAGGGCTGATTGCGGATCTACAGGGGAAGCCGGGGTTCCTGCCGATGCATCAGCGCCGGGAAGCTGTGGAGCCGTGGCCGCCGGGAGAGGCTGTGCCACCTCGATGGTTCTGGGGTGAATTCCTGCGGACCCGTCCGTACCCTTCTCCGAAGAATTCGATACGACCACGATGGTACCCACTGTAATGGCCACTCCGGCAATAGCCGCAACAATCCCCTGTACAAGCCCGTTTCCCGAGAGCAGGTTCAGCATAGAGCTTCCCTTGGAAGCTGTCACGGTCGTTGCCGATGTCTGGGAGGCTGTCTGGGATGTCTCCACGCCAAGCGGCTCGGGCGCAACCGTTGCAAGCATTGCCAGAAAGCGCGTGCGTGAGGCGGCCGACTGTGCTGGAATATCGGTACGATCGCTGCGGATCGCCTTGCGTATCAGAAGTTCCGTATCGACCGAGCGGCGCAGATCTGCATCCTGCTCAAGGCGATTCATAAACTCCTTCTTTTCGGTAGGGGGCATCATCCCGTTCAGATATCGCTCGATTGCCCCTTCTTTATCGAAAAGCTGATTCATCGGACCTCCTCACTATCATGGTGTTGTGTGAAATTTGGGAGGTCAGTTCCGTTTGCGTCTATCTTTGACATGACCAAGTTCCTCAACTGAATACGTGCTCGGGACGCCCGTTTGCGGATAGCATCGGCCGATTTGCCGAGCATGACGGCGATCTCGTCGAGCCGGTATCCGCAATAGAGGTTGAGCACCAGGACTTCCCGGTAATCGGGTGGGATCTCGGCAAGCGCCGAGACCACAAGATCCTCCATATCCGACGGTTCGTGCGCCGAGTAAGAGGGCAATGCCGAATCCTGCATCGTATCAAGGGGAGAGAACCGTTTCCGTGCTTTAAGCTGATTGAAGCAGAGGTTGCGTGCTATCCTCAGAAGAAACCCGACCGGGTTGAGGATCTGCTGCGGTTTTGAGCGAAGGCGCGCTACACGCTCCCACACTTCCTGTGTGAGATCCTCCGCCTGCTCGGTGCTCCCAAGCAGCTTCAGGCAATAGATGTACAGACGATGATTGTGCCGATCGTACAGCTCAACCAATGCCGCATTATCGCCTGCAAAGAAACGCTCGATCAGGAGAGCATCATCGCCTGGTACGGACGAGCGAGCTGCTATCTCCCCTTCTTGCTGTTCGGACGTTATGGGCGAGGTCAGGGTCAAAAGATACTGACTCATAAATTGGGGACTCCAGCGACTTCTATGGTGTAGAGACAATCTTCTCGAGTCCGATGTGACATCGACGGCGCTTTTTCTTCGCGTGATATCAAGGAGCTATCACCTCCTTTTCCCACATGGTAAATGTGCAGAAGTATGCAGTGGTATGCAAGCGGTGCTGAGAAACTCTTCCGGCGGTCGCTGCCACGGAGCCTATACCGATTGCTCTATGGTCTCCCTTGCTATGGCCTCGGATAACGTTGGTCGCAATAGACCAGTGGTATCTGTTCCAGAGGTGATGCCGGGCCTGCCCGGTCGTCACGATGGCCATAGCAGTGGTGTCATAAAGGAGCGGTAGATTTGGAGCCAAGCAGTCGGTACTTCTCTTTCGAGTTATCAGGGACATATATATGGAAATGAAGAGGCCGCCATATGTTTTCATCGCCTCCTTCTTCTCGTTGTTTTTCCTGTGGAGCTGCAACGACCATATACTTCCGGCTGAAGAGGGGGATATCTGGGGCAACCAGCACATCATCTTTACTCTTGCCATGTTGGGGAGCGAATATGGGCCTATTGTCTCCATGCCGTTGAATTCCCCCACGCCTGAACCCGTCTTTGCCAATGGAATGATTCTGAACCCACCGCAGGGGGGGCGGCTTGTGTATATCACACCGGATTACGGGGCAACCTCGCTTCAGCTTCGTGGCAATGGGGTCGATGAGATGATTGCGATGGATGATAACTATCATCGTGTGACAAACGTTGCAACGCTTAGCTCCGATGGTAACACTGTGGCATATCTGCTGACCGATCCATATGGGGCCAACAGCGTCCATCTCTACGAGGTTGGTGGTGCTTCTGTGGCAAACCCGGTGCTGAACGATGTAGGACAGGTGAACACCATGCTCTTCTCAAGGTCAGGAGCACATCTGGCTATGAGCATGACCCCGCCGAGCGAGAGTATCGAGATCGTTCGGATCTATAACCGGGCAACGTGGCAGCCGGTTGCCGTTCTGAAGAATATAGTGCCCGAGTTTGTGGCCAGGGTGTACATCCATTGGTTTCAGTGGATGCCGGATGAGAACGATCCTCGTATGCTCTATGTGGGCAGTGATGGTCGTGGAGAGAAGGGGCTGTATTTCGCCTTTATGGATGGTCGTCCGCCTCGTAAGATCGTCAATGGTGCGTTCTCCTTTCCTGCACCCTCACCCGATGGAGGCCGTGTGGCGTTCGTTCGGGACAACAACCTCTGGTTGTGCAATGCCGATGGGACGGGGCAGCAGCAGATTACCACGGTGGCCGTCGCCCCCGGCGAACGGATGATCGCACCACAGTGGTCGCCCGATGGGTCGAAGCTTATGGTGTTCCGCGTCGTTGCCAGCCTGGGCAATCCAACGGCTACGATCGATGTGGTCGATGTACGCACAAGACGCCGTAAGGCCTTGACCCAGAGTTTGTATCCGGGGTTCTGGATGCATTGATTGTATAGGTCTCGTCACGTTCCGTTCGTAGATTACGGAGCACTGGCCGGGTTCATGCCCGGCCAGTCTATTGTGACAAGGCTGAACACATAGCAACCAGAGCAATACCCCGTATCGTGCTCCTCTCCTTTTCTACATCATACAGGCGTTTGCGCGTAATTGGCGTGCTGCTCGCCATTGTGTTGCTTTCATCGGAGGGAGCTGCACAGGGGCCTGTGTATGGTGGTCTTTCCGCAGGTTACGAGTTCGGGCTTCCGCTTTTGTTCGATCGCCGCCCGGGCATCATCAATCGGTATGGGTTCGATGGTGCCGGTATCTCGGAAAGCCGGGAGCTGTGGATGGGGCTGTACCTTGGCTCTCCAACGTTTCTCAGCAGGGATCTGGGGGCCTCGTTCCGATTCAAGTATCTTGTTGCCACCAGCAGCTATCTCTCCACTATGTTTCTCGGCGATACGGTGTTCGATCCCATGAGCAGTGGTGGCATCGTTATCCCGTCATATCGTCTGGCATTGGATTCCCGGGTACAGCTTGTGGAAGCTGCCTTTGCCACAAGCCATCACCTCCCCGGCGGCCTTACCTTCGAGCCAGGGCTGTGGGGTAGCTATCGCGTGCGATCGCAGTTTACAAAGGTTCTCCGGCAGCAGTTGGATACCGGAGGGGGCGCCGAAGTTGACGTGGAGCGGGAGGAGGGGGAGCAGCTCGGTGCGCAGGCCTTTCGCTTTGGCGCGGCTTTCACAGGCGGCATCCAGATTCCTCTTTTCTCGCGTGTGCTGCTCAGGCCGGAACTCTCCCTTCGGTTTGATGCAACCGCGTTGGGTTCCGTTGGCCTGTTGCAGACGCTCAGCCCCGGTGCCGCTCTTTCCATTCTTTTCGAGATCGCTCCCCAAAGCGATGATGCCCCACCGCTCGCTCCTGCTGCCGATGTAATCCCGCTGGTCGATACCGTTCCCGAGCGGATACCCCGCCTCGATGCACGGGTCGATCTGTTCAGCGTCGATGAGAGCGGAGAGCGGTCGCAGACCTCGGCTACCAGATTGGTGTCGGTGATGTGGCAGCAGCATATGCCGTTTCCGGGAACGATCTTCTTCGATGGCGGTTCGGCCGATATCCCAGCTCGTTATACCATGCTTTCTTCCGAGCAGGCGTCGGGATTTTCAATCGATGATCTTGTAGATCTGGAGCCGAGGGCTGTGTACCTGCATGCGCTGAACCTGCTTGGGCTGCGACTGCGGGAGTACCCGAGCGCAAGCGTGACGCTGGTTGGTGCTTACGCAAAAGATGAGTCCAGCGCCCTGGGGCGTCTTCGTGCCGCTGCCGTTCGTTCCTATCTTCTGGAGATCTGGGGGATCGATGGGGCCAGGATCGGCCTGCGTAGTAGTCGTGTGGGCAATGCCGTTGCAGGTGATGAAAGCAGAAGCGTGCGAGTGGAAACCAGCGGGCAGATTGATGATCCGGTTGTGATCGAATGGCGGACACGCAACTATGCGGCGCTTGCGGTCGATCTTGAGCCTGAAATTGAAGCAGAAGCCGGAGTACGCTTCTGGTCGGTGACAATGCGTCAGGGAGAGAGGGTGATCACCCGGTATTCGAGCCGTGATAATATGGCCAATGCCCCTCTGGCCCTGCATATCCCCGAGTATAGGGAGAATGCCGATGCGCCGCCACTGGTTGCGGAGCTTCTGGTAGAGGATTCCACAGGGGCGCGCAAGATAGTTGCCGATACGCTGCCGTTGCTTCGTCGCCAGGCTGCCACCGGTTCGATGTGGACAGAGCATAACGATAGCAGCCTTAGAAGAATCTATCTGGTGCCCTGGAGCGATCATAAGCAGTGGGAGGGGAGAAACGGCCGGGACTGGCTGCATGAGATTGCGAAGTCCTGTGGTGCCAATACTCGTGTGACGATCGGCGCATCATCCCGATATCCTTGTCCCTTGTGCGAGGAGATGGCAGCAAGGCTGCGCGCCGCAACCGTTGCAGAGGTGATGGTTGCTACGATTCAGTATGGCACTGTTCCAACCCTGCCGGTTTCTGCCGGATCGCCAGAGGATCGCCTTGTAGAGACGTTTGTGCGCGTTGATCTCGAGAATGTTGCGGAAACAGGGAAGAACGGGCGGCCCTGATCTGCTTCTGTAGAGATGGGCTTCGGCATTCTATTCACCATCGATCGTTGATGTCTATTTGTATTTACCAAGGCCTATTTGTTTACACTTCTTTGTTGTCTATATTTTATACTGAATCGCCAAAAAGACCCCGCATAGTGCCTGGCCCTACATACCACTCCTAAGGCTATCACGTATGAGCACTCTGGCTACGTTCCTACGATATCTGCTCCACCTCTCGTTTTTCCTGATCGTGCCGATAGCTCTTTCGGCCCAGCCGGTAGAACGAGTGGAAGCTGTTACGACCAATGCATCCGTGCAACCACAGCATCTCCGGCAGCCCTCCTCGGTGCTCTTCACAAAGAACAACGGGCAGATCGTCGATACCGATGGGCATCTGCGCCCCGAGATATTATATAAAGCGGAATCAAACGGGGTGGAACTGTATTTCACCAGAACCGGCGTGAGCTATGTTTTTAGCCGTCTGGAGGGTGATGCGCGGCAGCTCGGGCGCTGCCATTCCCATGATGGCGACGATCATGACCATAACCACGACCACCATGCCGCCGAGCGTCCCAGGTTGCACCTGTACCGGATGGATCTTGAGCTTGTGGGTGCCAATGCGGAGGCAACGGTTCTGGCCGAGGATGCTGCCGACGAGTATCTCAACTACTATCTGGCGCATTGTCCCGATGGTATCACCAATGTTCCTACCTACCGCAAGCTGATCTACAAGGAGGTCTACCCGAATATCGATCTGGTGATCTATGCGATGGGATCAGGAACGAAGGCGGATTTTGTTGTGCGGCCGGGAGGATCGGTTGACGATATACGGTTGCGTTATACTGCGGCCAATCGTACCAAGGTAGAGCGCGATGGTTCCCTGCGTGTGGTTACGCCGCTTGGATTTCTGCATGAAGGGAAGCCCTATACCTATCAGGATGTCTATGCCGGAGTTGGTAGAAACGTCGTCACCAGCTCCTATCGTCTTACCGATGGTGTCGTAGGCTTCTCCGTGGGGAACTATGATCGCGCAAAAAATCTTGTGATCGATCCCGAGCAGATCTGGGCTACCTTCTATGGGGGAGTAAGGACCGAGAATATGAACGGTGGCGATCCTACCGAAGTTGATCGTAGCAGCAATGTTCTGATAACCGGGTATACGCTCAGCAGCCCTTTTCCCACCACCCCCGGTGCGTATCAGGAAACCTTTCAGGGGGGAACCTCCTTTGGCGACGTATTCCTTGTGAAGTTCAATCAGAGAGGCATACGGCAGTGGGCCACATATTTCGGTGGCAGCCGTGATGAGATCGGCCATGGGGTTTCCAGCGATAAGAACGGGAATGTCTTTATCACAGGGCATACCGAGGGCGCCGTCCCCACCACGGCCGGAGCACTCAGAAGCGGCAGTGCCAACCTTCAAGGCAGTGGTATACCGTGGGGACGAGATGCATTCGTCGCAAAGTTCTCGCCGGCGGGATCTCTGCTCTGGAGCACCCATATCGGCGGTAATGGCTGGGATGATGGCTATGGATTTGCCGTGGATAGCAATGATAACGTTGCGGTGCTGGTAACGACCCAGAACGATGGGCTGGCCACAAGTCCGGCATATCAGACCACGCGCAAGGGAGGATACGAGATCCTTCTGATAAAGCTCGATAAAGATGGCCAGCGTCTGTGGGCAACGTATTACGGAGGCACGGGCACCGAGTATGGCTATGCGGCTGCATCCGATATCGATGATAACATCGTCTTTACCGGCTGGACCACCGGCGGCACCGCTCCCAATGCGTTCCCTGTTACCAATGGATCGACCTATAAAGGCAATACCGATGCGTTTGTCGTCAAGTTCAATTCCAGTGGATCTCTGCTATGGTCAACCTATTATGGAGGTACAGGGAAGGAGAACGAAGGGGGGTTCGGCCTTCTTGGCGGTGCGGTCGGGTTCTGTGGCATAACAACCGACGGCGATAAGAATGTGCTTATCACCGGCACGACAACCAGCAGCGATCTGCCAACATCCGATGAGTTCCAGCCTCGCTATGGGGGGGGGGTAAGCGATGCGTTCATCGTGAAGTACGATCCCGATGGAGTACGGCAATGGGCTACCTATGTTGGTGGCAGCGGGCGGGATATCGGTGTTGGCGTTGCGGCAAGCCCCATCGGCAACGTTCTTGCAACCGGTATTACCAACAGCACATCCTTTCCGGTGACCTCTCCTCCTGATGAGAAAGCGTTCCAGAGTACCTATCAGGGGGGGGACCATGATGCGTTCATCGTAAAGCTGACGGCGCGAGGCCAACAGTCATGGGGGACATATTACGGCGGCTCGCAGGACGATCAGGGACACGGTATTTCGTTCGATCCGCATGGCTTTATCATCATTGCCGGTCATACGCAGTCCAATTCGGCAGTCCCCTTCGTTCGTCCCCGTTCGGCCAGTGAACCAGCCCAGCAACCGTTTTATGCAGGGATGACCGATGCCTTCATATCGGTGTTCTGCGACCCCGTGCCGCCGACAATAGATTCCAGCGGCCCCACCACCTTCTGTCATGATCAGAGCTTGACGCTTTCGTTCGATGCGACCGGCTATACCAAGATCGAGTGGTACCGCAATGCCGATGCTGTCCCGTTCAGCACCTTGGCCTCGGTGACGCTCACCGAAAGCGGCGACTATTATCTACGGGTGGAAAGCCCGGGCGGATGTCCGGCTACCTCCCCAAAAATCACTGTCAAGAAGCTCGATCGTCCCAATCCTGTGCTCGCGCCGCCACCGCTGCTGTGTGCCGGCGACTCGGTGGAGCTGAATACGACCGGCGGGCCTTATAGCACATACAGGTGGAAGCGGGATGGGGTCGTGATTCCCGGTGCGGCATCGGCACGTCTGACCGTGAAGCAGGGGGGAACCTATCGCGTGATCGTGACCGATCGCTGGGGATGCCCCGATTCGGCACAGCAGACCGTTACCGAACATCCCAGACCCACGGCGCTGAACGTCTTTCCTGCCGATACGGTCGAGATCTGCGAAGGGCTTAGCACTACCCTTGCCGCCAATGGAGGCGTCGGCGGAAACATCGAGTGGTCGAATGGTAGCACTGGAAGCTCGCTTGTGGTAACTACACAGGGAACCTATTTCGCAAAGTCGGTAAGCCCGGGCAGCGGTTGCTCTACCACCTCGAATAGCGTCTATGTCAAGGTGAATCGGAAACCGGCTATCAGGGTCGTCAATCTCCTTCCTACGGAGTTCTGCGAAGGGGATAGCACCGTGCTTGTTGCCGATCCCAACAATCTGGACAAGTACGAGTGGTCTACCGGAGAGACCAGCAAGCAGATCACGGTGAAAAGAAGCGGCACGTTTACGCTGACTGTGACCGATACAAAGGGCTGTATCAACCAGGCCCAGATCAGCGTGACAATGAGCGAACGCCCCAAGCCAAAGATCAATCCTCCCGGCCCTCATGTTCTCTGCGAGGGTGAGGAGATATTGCTGAACGTAGAGGGAAGTGGATTCCAGAAGGTGATCTGGTCGAACGGTGCCATCGGCTCTTCGTTGCGCGTCACCAAATCCGGCACCTATTACGCGATGGTGAGCAATGCCACCAACTGCGAGGCTTTTTCCGATACGGTCACTGTAACGGTGAATCCAAAGCCGAATGTCCTTATCTCGGGGTCGCTTGAGGTGTGTGTCAACTCCTCCGAGACCTATAGCATCCCTGCCGTGCCCGGCCTTATCTATGAATGGTCGGTGACCGGAGCCGGTGCCTCGATCGCTTCAGGGGGAAGCACC
Source organism: uncultured Alphaproteobacteria bacterium (assembly GCA_964455525.1). GTDB lineage: Bacteria > Bacteroidota > Ignavibacteria > OLB7 > OLB7 > JAFDZV01. The sequence goes on along the minus strand of CAYVWR010000008.1, from coordinate 23,505 downwards.
AATTCTATCACAGTCAACTGGGGTCCGGCAGGCAACGGCACTGTCACCGTAATCGCTACCGATCCAGCAACAACGTGCAAGGCAACAAGCACGGTCAATGTTGTGGTTGGATCGGCCCTCGTTCCAAATATCACCGGGAATCGTTCTTCCAGACTCTGTCCGGGCGATAGCATCACGCTTGATGCAGGAGGGGGATATGCGTCCTATCAATGGTCGAACAATGCTACAACCCGTACCATTACGGTAAAGGATCCCGGTTCATATACGGTAAGCGTGGAGAATACCAGTGGGTGCGGCGGCACCTCCAAGCCGTACACCGTGACGATCGTCGATGGGCCGAAACCCACAATTGTGGCCAGCCGTAGCACAACCTTGTGTCCCGGCGATACAGTCTACCTTACCACCTCCCAGCCCTATGAGGATTATCGCTGGTCCGGCGGGCAGACGATCGATCGGATTGCGGTATGGACCTCCGGCACCTATACGCTCAGCGTGGTGGACTCCAATGGTTGCCGGGGAACCTCGGAGCCGATAGAGGTTGTTGTGGCCGCTCCCCCGGCCCCTGTTATCACCGGGCCAGGCTCGGTCTGCATCAATTCCACGAAGACCTATGCCGTGGTGAATATCGCCGGCGACAGTTATACGTGGAGCGTGGCAGGCGGGCAGCCCACGACAGGGCTGAACAGCAATACCATCACGATCGAGTGGCCTACCGCCGGTGAATACTGGATCGAGCTTAGGCAGCGATCGGGAGTCACCTCCTGCGAGGCGACGGTGCGCTACAAGGTGGTCGTTGGCACATCGTTGCAGCCCACCGTTACGGCGGACAAGTCCACGCTCATCTGCGAGAATGCGGAGATCACGCTTGATGCCGGGGATGGCTATGCAGCCTATCGCTGGGATGATGGCAGCACCGGGCGGTTTATTACCGTACGCACACCTCGTACCTATGTGGTGACCGTAACCGATGCGGGGGGATGCTCCGGCACAGGTGAGATCACGGTGACACAGAAGCCGCCGCTTGATCCGAAGATCGTTCCAGATGGGCGCCCAGGCCTGTGTGCGGGGGATAGCCTGAGGCTGGAGGCCACATCCGGGTTCAAGCATTATCGCTGGTCAACAGGGGATACTACTCCGTCGATCTTTGTGAAACAGGCCGGAAGTTATACGGTGACCGTGCACGATCTGGATAGCTGTGTTGGTGTATCGGCAAAAGTGGACGTTGTGGTCTTCCCGCAACTCTCCACGCCGCTGATCGTTGCCGTAGGTGATACGCTCGTTGCCGTGATTGATACGGTGGATGGGCCAAAACCTGCGCTATATCAGTGGTGGCTGGAGGGGGTGGCGATCTCCGGTGGTACCGCCCGATCCTACTACACACAGGTTGTTGGCACCTATACGGTAACGGTGGTGGACAGCAATGGCTGTAGTGCCACGTCGGCGCCGTTTACCACGGTCAGTGCTGCCAGCGCCACCGTGCAGCTTCCCGAGCTGGAAGCTGCACCGGGCGAGAGGGTAAGCATTCCTGTGGCATTGGTCGCTTCGGAGAATCTTGATCGGAACAAGGTGCAGAAGTTCGTTGGTGAACTGCGGTTCGATAAGAATCTGCTTATCCCTGTCGATCCCCGATTCAGGACTAGGGTTGAAGGCGATCAACGCGTGGTGATGATCGAGGGCGATCGTCCAACTACAATGAGCGAGGGTGAACTGCTGCGAGTGGAGTTCATTGCAGCGCTCGGCGAGAAGATGTCGACGCCGCTGGAGTTTTTGGTCTTTAACTGGGTCGATGGTACGTCGGTGCCGGTGCGGATGATTGCCGGACGTTTCACGCTTACCGATATCTGCGAGACCGGTGGGCGGCGATTGGTGGATGCAAGCGGCAACGCGGCCATCAAGAGTGTGCGGCCAAATCCAGCACATGCGGTCTCCGAGATCGAGTATGAAGTAAACGAGCATGGTCGCACACAGCTTGTGATCGTCGATCTTCTGGGACAACCGGTGGCAACCTTGGTGAATGGCGATCTCCAGCCCGGACGCTATCTGGTGCAGTTTGATGCCTCGAAGCTTGCTTCTGGCACATACTTCTGCGTTCTTCAGACCCCGACGCTGCGTCTGCATCAGTTGATACAGGTAGAGAAGTAAACTCGCTGCCGATAGCATACATCGCGAACGGGGGAACAGTATCTGTTCCCCCGTTTTTTGTGGAGCGTGGAAGCTGTGCCCATATCGCTGCCGTAAACGATATGCGATATACACACCAGACCGGGTTTTTATTCCTTCGCCAGCCCTGTCCCGGTGTCTTTCCAGCGAAGATCCGAGAGGATGGCGCTCGCACGTGGCATAAACCCCTCGGCATACTGTTTCGGATAGGTAGCGATCATATAGAAAGGACGGCCGTTATGTGTCCCGAGGCAGCTCTGCCCAACGATGTTTGGTGAGCCATCAAGGCCGACAAGCTTGTAGGACGATGTTGCCCACTCGCATCCAATGGATGCTCCATCCACCTTATCGAGACGCCAGTCATTGCTTGCAGCTATCCCTTCCTTGCCAGCGACCCTCTCCTCTATCTCCGATAGCGTGATTGTTCCATCCCCAACGAAGATGTAGAGATTTGCCTCGGGTATCGGCTTTCCGCCAAAGGTTGCCATGAACTGTATTCCGGTCCCATTGCCAGGCACTACTCCTTCCAGCTTGAAATCGCCCTCCGGCACGTAAGTACTGAATGGCATCCCTTCATGTACCAGCGTGAACCGTACTACCTCCGGCATACCCTCACGGTAAACAGTGTCGATCTTGGTTGCCGGACGTCCTTCAACGGCTGAAGGGATGGTTGCCGGGTTGTTTGCAGAAGGTTGCGTTGCAAGCATAGCCGAGTCTGCACCGCTGAGATCGCCATTGTTCTGCGTGTTGCATCCGGTGGCCGGCAGCAGCAGCGACACAAATGCTGCCAGCACCAACCGGCGGATGTGCCCGCTTGGTTCAAGAGGCGATGTGTGTTTCATAGATGCATGAAAATGGATGAAAGTTCACCGTATTGCGTTCCCGGACCTCGGCCGCAGGGATGCCCTTCCCATAAAACGATGCTATATACGTACATATCATATAGCGAGAACGCTATAGAAAGATAACCTAGCCCCCCGAGATTTCGGTATGTGTGCATTGCAAACTCTGCCAATGAATATGACAACAGCTCGTAGACAGCCTCCCGGGCCTAAAGGGCGCTTTTTTGTTGGAAGTCTCCCGGAACTAAGGCGCGATCCGCTGGCCACTCTTCGGAGTTGGGCACGGGAGCATGGGGACTTTGTCCATGTGAAGCTCTTGCATCTGGATGGATACCTGCTGAGCCATCCAGATCTGATCGAGCAGGTGCTGATAACATCCAACCGGAATTTTATCAAGCCAAGCCTTCTGCGCCGCGCAAGCGAGGTGCTGGGCAATGGCCTGCTCACCAGCGATGGGGATTTCTGGCTTCGCCAGCGTCGGCTTATGCAGCCAGCGTTTCACCGTGATCGCATTGTGGGATATGGCGAAACGATGGTGATGCGTACCCACGAAATGCTTGAGCGATGGCAGGATGGCTCTGTCTTCGATGTCCATGATGAGATGATGCGGCTCACCTTGGCGATCGTTGCAGAAACCCTGTTCGGCGTCGATGTCGATGATCGTGCCTCCGATGTGGGAGAAGCGCTTGATATGGCGCTTCAGCGCTTTATCGACAAGATGGGGTTGATAAGCCTGTTCGATCGGTTTCCGCTCCCCCGGAACATCCGGTTCAATCGCGTCCGCCGTCGTCTGGATGGAATCATCTATGATATCATCCATGAACGGCGGGGTGCCTCGCATGCAGGCAATGATCTTATCTCCATGCTTCTTCAGGCACAGGATGAAGATGGTGCTGGCATGAGCGATCTGCAACTGCGTGATGAGGTTATGACGCTCTTTCTTGCCGGACATGAAACGACGGCAATCGCTCTTTCCTGGACGCTGTACCTGCTGGCTCAGCATCCGAAGATCGAGCAGAACCTTGTTGATGAGATCGATACCGTTCTCGGCGGATCTCCTCCCGGAGCTGCCGATATGCAGAAGCTGCGGTATACCGAGATGGTGGTCAAGGAGTCGATGCGCCTGTTCCCACCTGCCTGGAGAGTCGGGCGCGAGGCGATCCGCGATTGCCGGATCGGCGAGTATGATATACCGAAGGGGGCACAGGTGATTATGAGCCAGTGGGTGGTGCACTATGACCCTCGCTTCTTTGACGAACCGGAACTCTTCGATCCTTCCCGCTGGAATGAGGAGCGCGCTGCCAAGCTTCCGAAGTTCGCCTACTTCCCCTTCGGAGGAGGAGCGCGCCGGTGCATCGGTGATACATTTGCTATGATGGAAGCAGCCCTGATACTGGCAACCATTCTGCAACGCTTTCATCTGGAGTTGAGACAAACGGAGCCGGTGGACTTCCTGCCCTCCATTACATTGCGTCCGAAATCCGGCATCACCATGAGGGTTACGCGCCGTTAGTGCATGTAATGCTTGAAGTGGAAGTCTGGTGCTTGGCATCCTGAGCGCCCTCTCTACTCCATATGGTAGAGGGTTCCCTGGTCCGATTGCCTATGAATGCATGAACCCGTTCGGATACGGTGTGTACTGCGGACGGCTACGGCCTTTGCCATGCCGGTTTGGAAAGTTCTGGGAAGAGGTGGGAAGGGCCTTTTTCATACAAGCTGAATAAGAAAATATTTAACTATGAAAACATAGGTTTTTTTGCTGGAATGGGGGTTTTTGCCCTTGTTGGAGAGGTCTGTCACCATCACGTTTGAGCACAGTTTCGAGACCATGAAGTAGTAAGTTTTCATTGGTTTTACGTGATCTCACCTGCTGGAGGGTTGTATAAAAAACGATCCTCCCCCAGTTCCTCACATTGAGCGTCGCACTAAAAGCTGGAAAGAGCTTTTCCACAACGAAACAGTCAGCGCTGTGCATGAAGCGCAGCCAGACATGCCACGCTCTGCGCGCAGCGCCGTTGGTTATTGTCGATACTCGGGGCCTGGATGGGTATTTATATACTGCCACCATTCAGGCTCCGATCGACATAAAAGGGGCACGACCTTAGCCCATTTGCACTGCCTGTGGAGTCGTCATGTGGTTCGGGGCGGTTGATGGGTGATATGGCAATCAGTCATGTGATGAAGGGGCCACAACGGCATCGGGTACCACAATGATAAGGGAGGAATCCCCGGCTCTGCATGCGGAACTGGTGATTCGCAGATGTGATTCCGGCGATTCCTGTATCGCTTTAAGGTGAATATATGTGCACTGATGGAATGGAGAATACCAAGATGAATGGAATGTATTGCGAGGATGGTAATGGGCATCGGGTGGTAAAGCGCTATTGGTTGTTTGATACCGAAAGCGGCGCGCTGAGTATACCGGCCGATTCCGATGATACGAATGGTCAAGCACAGGGAGAGGATTGACGAATTCTTCGTAACCACCATAATAGTATTGGAGGGGCCGGGAGCACTGCTTCCGGCCCTTTTTTATATGGATTGTCCTTATAGCGCCATTCGATTGTGGTGCGCCGATGAGCACCATGCCTTTTCACCTATCCCGATAACAAATCATCCTGTCGATACGTTATAGGGCATGTGTGGTGTGCATGCCCTTTGCACCGGATGGCCCCGCTGATCTCCTGTTGTAGCATCAGGAGGAACCGATATACGGCATCTCGATCGTCCTGGCCGATCAACGGCGGCGCTGAGGTGTCCCTCTGGCGTGCGAACGGCCAATGGCATAAGCCACATTCCATCCACTACTTCCGAGGAGAGGCCGATGAGATCGTATATACTTCCTGCCATCATTTTTGCCGGGCTGCTGGCAGCAGCATCCGATGCTTCTGCGCAGATGCCGCGCACCCTTAGTTTCCAAGGTGTTCTGGCGAACACCGATGGAACCCTTGTCGCCGATGGCATGTATGCTGTTACGCTGCGGCTGTATGCAAATGCAGGTAGTGGCGGTGCGGTGTTTACTGAAACCCATCCAAGTGTGCCGGTTGTCAAAGGGGTTCTCAATGTTATCATCGGCTCGCTTACGCCGCTCCCCCCCTCGCTTCAGTTCGACAGGGCATATTTCCTTGGCATTTCAGTGAACGGCGGACCCGAGCTTACGCCGCGTACGGCACTGACCGCCGCCCCCTATGCCTTGCATGCGGCCATTGCCGATCAGGCACGGTCGCTGGCGCCGGGAGCCGGCGGCGTGGTGACGAGCCTGAATGGGAGCGATGGGACGGTTGTGCTCCGAGGGGAGGGCGCCACCACGATCAACCGGAATGGCAGTACCATTACAATCTCATCGAGCGGGGGAGGTACCGGAATCCAGGGGGTGCAGAGCCAGTCGGGCACGCTGGCCGTGACCGATGCAAGCGGTCCGGTGGCAAGCCTCGATATCGCAGATGCCGGGGTAACTACAGCCAAGCTGGCCGATCGCTCGGTGACACGGGCCAAGCTGGGGGATGATGTCTCGCTTGGAATTGGAGGGCGGGCCGGCGGCGATCTGGCCGGTACATACCCGGACCCGTTCATCGAGAAGAATGCGGTTACAAGCGAGAAGATTGCCAATGGGACAATCATCGGGGAGGATGTGAGCACCAGTGCCAGATTGGAGATCGCTACGCTCAGCACAAGCGGAAGAGTGGGCGTTGGCACGGACAAACCGATTGCGGCGCTTGAGATACGTGGCAGCGAAAATGTCGGGCTGAAGATAGCACAGGGTGCCATCCTTCTTTCCTATCGCCAGATGCGCGCAACTCCTACCATGGAGCTGCCGGATAGTGCATCGGTGGTCCGTTTTGTTGATAACGGCGAACTCTCCTATCCCATTGTCACATTGCCGGTTGGCCAACCGGGCCAGATCATTATCATCTCGAACGATGATGCCCAGCCCGTGAGCATCTTTCCCGGTTATATGGTGGAGCCGGGGCAAACCCGAATGTTTGTCCGCACCGGCGAGTTCTGGCGTATGATACAGTAGCCGATATGATACGGAATTGTGGGAACGGGATGGCTGCCGGAAGGGAGATGGAATGCCCCGGCCCCGCTGCCGCTTCCGCCAGGACCATATACTGATACGGGGGAGGGGACAATCTCAAGGCCAGGGTGAGCGTTGTATAGTCCATATGCAAATTTTCGGCATTGTTGCCCTTTCGATTCTCTGGCTGCTGAATGCGCTATTCATCTGGACTCTGCACCGCCAGTGGTGGCAGCGCCGTTGGGTACGCCATACGCTCTGGATTGCCCCACTTGTCGGTTTCCTCTTCATCGGCCTTGGCGCGCTCGGCAAGGCGATCGGGTGGGACTGGTTGAACACGCTTGGCATCACCTTGTCGGCGGCCGCCCTCGTCTCTGCGATTGCCGTTCTGGTTGCGCTGCCGTTCAGCGGCATCATCCTGACAATCGACAGGCTGACGCGACGGTTCAGGGAGAAACGTCGTGTCCTGGCCATCAGGGCAGACGGGGCGATGGCGGAGACGCCTGTAACCCGGCCTCCCGTGGTTCTTGAACAGGTTCCGAAGCATGACGTGCATCTTTCTGCATCATCTTTGGAGCATCATGCTGCACCGCTTGCCACACAAGTGGCGGCCGATTCCAGGCCTTCGACCGCTCTTTTCCAGGGTGCCGATCAGCGCCGACGTTCGTTTCTGACGAAGACGGCGGCATTGCTCCCGATGGCCACGCTTGCCAGTGCCGGGTATGGCCTTATCCGGGCTGAGGGCGGCGTACGGATGACCGAGGTTCCGCTCTCGTTCCCGCATCTGCATCCAGATCTCGATGGGCTTCGCATCCTCCATCTCTCCGATATCCATATCGGATATTATGTCGATCTGCACGATCTGGAGAGGGTAATGCTTGCTGCCGAGGGGAAACGTCCTGACCTGGTGCTGGTCTCCGGCGATATCTCCGACGATCTTTCGCAGCTTCCTGCCGCATTGCGGCTTATCGCGGCCTTGAACCCACGGTATGGCACCTATGCCTCGCTCGGCAATCATGAGTATTTCCGTGGCATCGACACTGTGCTCCGAATCCTGGATACCGGTCCGATACCGCTGTTGCGTGATATCGGCACCAACGTGAAGATTGGGAGAGCCGATCTCTACATTGGCGGCGCCGATGATCCGGTTCGTATGTCGCAGCGGGAACGGAACTATGTCTTTCTCCGTGAGACGATCGACGCCGCATTTGATGGAGCGCCATCGAATGCGTTCCAGCTCCTGATGAGCCATCGTCCCCAGGGATTTGATGTGGCTGCCGATCTGGGCATAGATCTTACGGTGGCGGGGCATACCCATGGTGCCCAGGTGGGCTTCAACGGGCGAAGCATCCTTGAACCGTGGATGAAGGATCACTATATGTGGGGGCACTATCAGCGCAATGGCTCGCATCTCTATACATCGGCAGGAGTGGGGCATTGGTTCCCGTTTCGCCTTGGATGCCCTCCGGAAGCACCGCTCTATGTGCTGAGGAGAGGGTAGAGATCCCCAGAGCCTCGTTCATCGAGCTATGTATACAGGGGAGGGTTGCCGGTCTATGTGCCGGGTGATCCTCCCCTGGTTGTTTCACTGGAGGTCTTGTATCGGTGTGCCGACAGGATATGGCATGGGGGTGGCACTGCAACAAGGCTGATATCTGCCGGGCGTGCGGAGTGATTTCCCCGGCACAACCAAACGTATAGAGCAAGCAAAGGAGAATGGGTGATGACCGACCAGAATGTTCTTAAACATATCGAAGAGCTTGTCGCCGCAGAGCAGCATCTCTATGGCAAGAGTCATCGTTCCGAGGACGAGAAGCTCCGTCTCCGGGCAATGCAGATTCAGCTCGATCAGTATTGGGATCTTCTCCGCCAGCGGCGTGCATTGCGCGATGCGGGGGATGATCCCGATGAGGCACAGCTCCGTGATCCGAATACGGTAGAAAATTACGAGCAGTAGCACAGGCGGCTATTCCGAAGAGCCGGAACTGCCATGCCGGGCTGCAATGTCGGCAGGGTGGTGCGAACATAACAAAGGGGGAGCCTGTCGGAGCTCCCCCTTTGCGCCTCTGCCGGACATCCATTGCTGGAGTCCGAAGTCTCGGCGTAATGCTTGTTATGCCATATGCTTGATGATCGCGTCGGCGAACTCCGATGTTTTCACCTCGGTAGCCCCTTCCATCAGGCGCGCAAAATCGTAGGTGACAGTGCGAGCCGAAATGGCACCATCCATACCCTTGATGATAAGATCCGCTGCCTCGTCCCATCCCAGATGACGCAGCATCATCTCACCGGAGAGGATCACCGATCCTGGGTTCACTTTGTCGAGATTGGCATACTTCGGTGCTGTGCCATGGGTGGCCTCGAAGATAGCAGCCCCAGTGACGTAGTTGATGTTGGCACCGGGTGCAATGCCGATCCCTCCAACCTGTGCCGCGAGTGCGTCCGAGAGGTAATCGCCGTTCAGGTTCAGTGTGGCGATGACATCGAACTCGTCCGGCCGTGTGAGAACCTGCTGGAGTGTAATATCGGCAATGGCGTCCTTGACCAGAATCTTGCCGGCGGCAAGCGCCTCCTTCTGCTCCTGGTTTGCGGCTTCCTCCCCCTTCTCCTTCTTCGTCTGCTCCCAGCGTGCCCAGGTATAACACTGGTCGGCGTACTTCTGCTCTACCAGATAATAACCCCAGTCGCGGAATGCTCCCTCGGTGAACTTCATGATATTTCCCTTGTGCACCAGCGTCACCGACTTGCGCTTGGTGGCGATGGCGTACTCGACAGCCGCCGCAATCAGACGCTCGGAACCCTGCATGCTCACCGGCTTCAGTCCGATGCCGACCTCGACAGGAGGAGCAAAGATATCCATATCGGTTGTCATGGGGGCGGTGCGCCCGCGCCAGTCGCTTACCTTCTCCGGCGTGCCAAAACGGATCTTCTCGAACATCTTCGGGAATTCCGTTTTGATGAACTCCAGCACCTTTGCGGCTTCCGGGGTTCCGGCCGCCCACTCGATGCCTGCGTAGATATCCTCGGTGTTCTCGCGGAAGATCACCATATCTACCTTTTCCGGGTGACGTACCGGGGAGGGGACGCCGTTGAACCAGCGAACCGGACGGAGGCAGACATACAGGTCAAGCTCCTGGCGTAACGCCACGTTCAGGCTGCGGATGCCCCCACCAACCGGCGTTGTGAGCGGTCCTTTGATGCCGACGATATAGCGATGCATCGCGTCGAGCGTGTCCTGTGGAAGCCATACCGTTTCTCCATACACCTCGTTTGCCTTCTCACCGGCATAGACCTCGTACCAGGCTATGTTGCGTGTGCCCCCATATGCGCGTTCAACCGCTGCATCGAGCACGCGGACCGATGCCCGCCAGATATCGGGGCCGGTGCCATCTCCCTCGATAAACGGGATGATCGGATTGTCGGGAACGCTAAGCTTGCCGCCACGCATGGTGATCGGCTCGCCGGAGGTTGGCGGCTGGAGAGTGAAGGCCATTGCTATTCTTGGTTTCTATCGGCACAGTTCGGGATCAGGGGCTCCCATGGGCTGCGCCATGCTGAATGGAAGTATTGAATGTGTCACAAACGTGGACGAAGATAGAAAGGAGTTTGCGAACTACCAGAGGAAGAACGGTACGGAGTCGTGTCAGCCAGCAGAGGTGGGGATATGGCATATGATGAGCGGCAGCACATCCTGTTTGGTATGCGGGACGTTGCCGGATAAACGAAGTGTGGCCGGTATATCCGGCACCACTGTGTACGAGGCGAGAAGGGTGCGTGCGCTGATCCGTTCCTTGAGAACCGGGGGCAACGAGGATAAAGTCATGCCCACGTCTCTGCTGATGAATCAGCACACCACGATCGGCCAGTTCCACCAGATCGGTGCAGGCCTATACTATGAGAACCGGTGTGTCTACCGTGTAGAGAGCCACGGGCATTGCCATCGGCGAACAGGCGATCGTAGGCGAACCAGGAAGTCACGTGCTTCCCGATCGGCCGGATCACAGCCGTCGGCAAAGGCACACACAGCCTTTTACGAGGAATACGGCTCGTGAAAGTGATTGTAGCTCCTGGAATAGTTGCAGTTGGATTGATCCGGTAAATGAAAGCGATGGTCCATACCGTATTTTATGGCCGTGCTAACCGTCACATCAGGGTAGCCGGATGGCAAAGCCATGCTAGATGATCTATGAAGGAAGAGCTTGCAACGTTGTAGCGGAGCCGGTTACATTCCCTTTCGCAGCCAGCCCTGGATGCGGCACAAAAAGAGTCCGCTGCGCAACACGTCGATATTGTTCCACTTGGCCGATTTTGGACAGGACCGTAATGCCACCTTCACTTTCGGGCGCTGCTGATGCCCTCTGGATCAAGGATCTAAAAAAATCATATGGGACCACGCATGTGCTCGATGTGCCATCGTTCACGCTTGAGCGTGGGGGGCAGGTTGCGCTGAGTGGGTCAAGTGGCTCCGGCAAGACCACACTGCTGAATGTGATAGCCGGGATAGGGGCGGCGGGTTCCGGTTCGGTCCTGATCGATGGCAGCGATATCCTGCGGCTCGATGAGGCCGGGCGCGACCGTTTCCGTGCACGCTATATCGGCTACATCTTCCAGACCTTCAATCTTCTTCAGGGCTTTACCGCGCTTGAGAACGTGGTGCTGGGGATGACCTTTGCCGGCACGACGAAGGATGCACCGAAGGGACGTGCGGCCGCATTGCTCGATCGGGTGGGGCTGGCGCATCGGCGGGGACATCTGCCACGGGAACTTTCGGTCGGCGAACAGCAGCGGGTGGCCGTGGCGCGTGCGCTCGCCAACCGTCCTGCATTGGTGCTGGCCGATGAACCTACCGCCAATCTGGATGCCCGGACCGGCCGTGGGGTCGTCGAGCTGATTCGCGAGGCATGTGCGGAGGAGGGGAGCGCTCTCCTTCTGGTAACACACGATCCTGATGTGATGGTCCGGTTCGAGGATGTGCGCGAGCTTGCATCGCTCAACCGTGCTGCGCGTACGGAGGAGATGCCATGAGTCTTATTGCTATCGTCTGGAAGTCCATGCGCCAGCGCATGCTCGCCACCATCCTCACAGCGCTTTCAATCGCTCTCGGCGTTGGGCTGGTTACATTGATTCTGATGCTGCGCGAGGAGGTTGAGAGGAGTTTCTCGCAACGCTCGGTCGGCTACGAGATGCTGATCGGTGCCAAGGGAAGTCCCTTGCAGCTTGTCCTGAACACGGTCTATGGCATTGGCACGCCGACCGGAAACATTCCATATGGGTATTATCAGCGCATTGCTTCCGATCCGATGGTGGGGCTTGCAGTGCCGGTGGCCATAGGCGATCATTACCGTGGCTTCCGGGTGGTGGGAACAACTCCCGCCTTTTTCAAGGAGTTCACCTATCAGCGCGATCGCCACTTCGAGCTTGCCGATGGACGTGTCTTTGATAAGGGGTTCGAGGCTGTGCTCGGCGCACGTGCGGCAAGGGAGACCGGGCTGAAGATCGGTGATACATGTACCCCCGCCCATGGTGTTTCAGCAGAGGAGGGAGGGGAGGTCCATGAGCATGCAAAGACCACGATCGTCGGGATTATGCGGGAGACCGGGACGCCGATGGATCGCGGAATCTATGTGCCCCTGGAAACGGTCTGGGAGATTCATGCCGATGAACATGCCGGGAGCGATCCCCGCTATGAAGGGATGAATGCCGAGCAGATAGCGCAGATGAAGCAGCTTGAAGCGATGGAGGCGGAGACGGCCAGCGATGAGCACGGCCACGCTCATAAGGCTGATCCTGCTGGCGGTCATGGTGCTGACAGCGAAGAGGCGGACCATGCGGAGCACGAGCATGCCGCCACGATCCCGGATTCTTTGAAGAGCGTCACCGCAGTCTATGTCAGCTTGAAGAATAAGATTGTCTTCGATCGATTCCGCCGTGCGATTCTCGATGAGCCGGTGGCGCAGGCGGTGATACCGGCCATGGAGATCAGGAATCTGTTTGATATCGTCGGCAATATCAACGCGATCCTGCTGGCGATCGCCTATGTCGTTGTGCTGGTGGGGCTTGCCGGAGTGCTGGTTTCCATTTATACTACGATGAATGAGCGACGGCGGGAGATCGCCATCATGCGGGCGCTTGGTGCACGGCGAAGGACCATCTTTGCCCTGCTCGTTACCGAGTCGGCTCTGGTGGCGCTGATAGGTGGCGTTGTTGGTCTGCTGCTGGGGCATATCGGCATGATAGCAGGGGCGGGAGTCGTTCAGGAGCAGACCGGGCTGCTGATTGAGCGGTTTGTGTTCCATCCGTTCGAGCCTCTGGTGCTGGCCGCTGTCGTGCTTCTGGGTGCGGTGGCCGGGCTTGTGCCGGCACTGAAGGGATATCGGACCGATGTACAGGAAAATCTGGCCCCCATCACCTGATCCGCTCCAGATGTCTTGCCTCTGCTAGTCGTCGTCAGGACGCCACTGCCTGGAGCTTTTTTTCTGCGAGTCACGTCGTTTTGTCTCTACACGTCGCACTCGCGATCCACGGGTGGGCGCTGTGGCAACACGGGGTTTCTCCGGCTGCAAGGCCGCGTTCAGCAGCCGTTGCAATCGGTCGATGGCGGCGATTCTATTGCCAAGCTGGGTGCGTGCTATGCTGCTGGCGATGCGGATTGCACCGGAGTTGTCGATTCTGGATGCAAGCTTCCGCAGAAGTTTTTCTTTTGTCGCGGGTGCGATCCATGCGCAGTCCTGAACTGCAAAACGAATCTCTACCTTCGTCTCCACCTTGTTGACATTCTGCCCTCCGGGGCCGCCGCTCCGGCTTGTGGAGAACTCAAGCGCCGAGAGAGGGATCATCTCTCCATTGATAAGGCTAAGGAAGTCAGGTACCGCAGGCATGGCAGAATCCCAGGATGACGTGTACAACGATAATGGTTCAAGTATGCACAATTTGCGCGGAACTGCCGTTATCGAACCTCCACATTCCCATGGCAATAGCGCCTGGGTGGCATGCCCCCGCAGTTGTACGTGAGGAATCGTAAGCATATGTTGTGCGATATATTGTTGTCACACGCACTAATGGTGTCCATTTTCGGTAGGCTCGATGTTCATATTGTCACGGAATCCCGCTCACCTGATTTACTGGTAGTGTCTCAGGTTGATTTTCGGCTTCGGATGGGCGGCGGAAATTCTGGCAAGTGCCGTCTATGACAGGCTTGCACCAGAAGCAGTCTTAAGCTGCTGGCGTGGGGCACGCCGGGCTGGCCGCGAGGGCTAGGCGTACCCTACCCATCCCTTGAAGCTCAAGCCCGCGTAGAACAGGCTGACGTCTGAGAACCCTGCCTCGCGCAGCATCGCTTCGTCTTCCTCGGGCGACAGAATAGAGAGTTTGCTCGCAATGGCCCGCTTGGCGCTCTCTACGTTCGCAGGGTCGGTTCCGCCGAATGCGACATGACGGCTGATCCACATGGACCGCTCGGGTTCGGTCTGCGGGAAACTGATGTGAGCGACGGCAAACGGTGCACCTGGCACCAGGCGACGATGGATCTGCTGAAGGGTCTTGAGGCGTTGGTCGCGAGGGACGAAGTGAAGTGTCAAAAGACAGGTGGCCCCGTCGAACGGCCCTTCCGGCGCGGCGTCTATGTACCCGTGATGAAGGCGCATGCGCGCAGAGTGTGGACCCACGATCTGTTCGGCCGTCCTTAGCATGTCGGCCGAAGGGTCAACGCCATCAAACGTCCAACCGGCATGATCGTCGGCGAGTGCCTTGAGTTCAAGGCCACCGCCCGCCCCGAGAACTAGAACTCGCCCATGCAAGGGGATGCGCTCCGCCAGGAGCATCGAGGTCATGCGATGAAGGCTGGTGAAGCCGGGAACCTGCCTCGGTGGCCCTTCAGCATAAGAACGCGCATGGGCCGCGTCAAAAGCGTTGGTACCTGTGGCGGGCACGCTAGGCAAACGGTCATTTCTATTCATGTGTCTTTCATGGTTGCAAACGACATACCGATGTCAGGTTCCGATCCGCTGGCAAGGCGCGGTCAGCATCATTGATTGTTTCCAGCCTGCCGAGGCTATGCTGGAGCCGAAATCCAAACTGAGACACTGCCAATATTATTTGAAAGATAAGCCATGGACAATACCAACCTCCCCATCGTAGAAGGTCGTCGCAGTTTTCTGGGCCAGTGTGCTGCTCTGGCAGGGATCGCTGTGGTCGGATGCGGAGCTTCGCTTCTCCAGGGGTGTGAAGCAAGCACCAGCCCGCCGCAGCGTGGTGGCAATGGTGGGGATCTTGTGCTCGACGTCAGCTCGCTCGATGCCGACGGAAAGAGCATGGTAACAACACAACACGGGAGCGATGGGAAGCGCATCGTTGTCGTCCGCAATGCCGCCACCGAGTACATTGCGCTCTCGCTGGAGTGCACGCATGAGCAGTACGAGGTAAATCCTCCTGGGAGTGATGGCCTTATGACCTGCATCTATCATGGCTCCAAGTTCGACCTTACCGGTGCTGTAAAGGTTGGTCCGGCAACTGCACCTCTTAAGCGTTATACGACAACGTTCGACAGCGCCAACAAGAAACTCACCATAAAACTTGCGTGATGTTTAGAAGAATGATGATGGAATCCCTGGAGGGGGAGAGACCCCGCGTCGGGGGGATGTTCCAGTTCCTCGGCCGCATGGTGCTGCTTATGGCGTGTGCGCTTGCCCATGCCGATGTTGCCAGCGCTCTTCCGCGATTTTCCCTATTGAGCGGCACTCGCTGCTCTGCCTGCCACGTCAATCCGCAGGGAGGAGGAATTCGCAATGAGCTTGGCTGGAGTACGATGAATGAGGTTGGAGCTTTGTCCCCCAGCTCTATCGGTCTGGAGTCATTGTACGATGCCGAGAGCAACACGTTCTGGGACGGACTGGTTACGTTGAGCCTTGATGTCCGGATGCAGATGGCAAAGCTGGGGCGGCCACCGAATGCGCCACGCAAGTTCATTCCGATGCAGCTTGCTCCCGGAGTGGCGATAACGCCGTTTGAAGAGCTGGCGATCTATGGTACCTATAATGCCGGTCCCACCCGTTATCCCGGACAGACCAACTTCGATGCTGCTGTGCAATACCAGCCGGGAGTGCGTCTTCCAGCGATTCGTGCAGGTTATATCCAGCCAAGCATCGGCATCCGTCATGATGACCATACGATGTTCATACGTCGGGATGCCGTGCAGCTTGGCACTCCGGTCATCCCGCCGAACTATAACGACTGGGGAGCCGAAATCACCTACGAAGGCCAGCGATGGCTGACGGTAAATGCTGGCGCCTTCTCTGCGCATAATCTCTCGCGGAGGCTGGAATTGGCGCTCGATTCCACAAAACCCCTTTATCTGGCCCGTTTGGTTCTGTGGCCGCAACTTCTTGATGAAGGGCTTAATGGGATGGTGGGTGGGTCCTTCTTCGGTAACCAGGAGTTTACCATGGCCAATGCTTTTGCCGGTATCGGTATGGCAGATAAGGCCACGATCTACGGCGAGGGCATGTATATGCGCAGCGCAGACGGCAAGATCATCCGCAATCTGATGGTGCAGGGAAGCTATCAACTGGCGCAATGGCTTGCGCTGGAATGGCGATATGAATGGGGATTATCCGAGCGAGCCGATACAGGCCCGTTCTACGGTAACGCCTTTGTGATTGGAACCCAGTTCTTTCCCATCCCCTATCTGGAAATACGGCCCGAATACCGATACTTTGAAAATGATGAGTATGGGATGGGGCAGTATACACTACAGTTCCATGCATTCTACTGAGATGCCGTAGGCCGTTCGCCGATCGGGCCTCTGCCTTCCCGATGCTGGGGCTGATCGAAGCAGATGATATGATTTCGGGGCATGATAAACTCATGCTATTAACCAGATACCAGTGTTATACGATCTATGCGAGTTTGTGTCTCCATACTGGCTCTTGCGCTGCTCCTTGTAATCGCAGGGTGCGAGATCAGCAAGCAGAATGTGCTCAGCCCCCCCGATGATTCGGGCAATCCAACCGATACGACCGGCATTGGCGATACAACCGGTGTGGCAGTTCAGGTGTCGGTGTCTCCAGTGGCTACGGTGGTTGCGATCGGGGAGACCCGGCAGTTCCTTGCCTCGGTGGCCGGCACCGCCAATGTGAGTGTCGTCTGGTCGGTTGAGTCCGGCCCTGGTGCCATATCTACCACTGGTCTCTATACTCCGCCAGCCTCCATTACGGCCGATACGGTGATGACTGTGATAAAGCTGGTATCCATCGCCGATTCCACGGCGTCCGCCAGGGCGGATATAACGGTGGTGCGGCGGAGCAACAGTGGCTGCGATACGGCCAATGTGACCTTCGCGGCCACGATCCGGCCGATTTTGCAGCTCAGTTGTACCAGTTGTCATGCCGGTGGCAATCCCCCCGGCCAGGTTAACCTCAGCAACTACAGCGGTGTGAAAGCCGCAGCCGATAACGGCAAACTGGTCGGTTCGATAACACATGCCTCCGGCTTTAGCGCAATGCCCGAGGGGGGAGCCAAGCTTCCTGACTGCACGATCAATAAGATCAAGGCATGGGTGAACAGTGGGGCACCCAATAATTGATGCCAATGGGTCGGGCACGTAGCCGGATGCCGATGCGTAAGTGGTTTCCGAGACGATGCTCTCATCATGTTTCACTCAGTACTGAAGGACATAGTCGATGAATAGATCGGGGATAACGACGATGGTGGCGGCCGCTGCCATGTTTGCGCTTGCGGCTCCATCGCTGATGGGACAAGCTCTGTCGGTTAGCTCATCCGGGGCAAAAAAGGTCACCTTGAGCGACCGTGTTGGGAAGAACCAGTTCATCTGGACAAGTGATGCTCCGTTAGAGAAGATCAAAGGGACGGCTGAAGGGGTGGCTGGGACGTTGACGATCGACCCGAAGAACCTTGGCACGATCAAGGGAACGATCTCCGCCCAGGTTTCTACCATGAAGAGTGGCAATGCCACGCGTGATGCCCATATCAAGAGCGCGCAATGGCTCGATGCCGCGACATATGGACAGATCTCGTTTACGATTGCCTCGGTGAGCAATGTGAAGGTGAACGGTGCCAATGCAACCGGAACGGCAACCGGGCAGTTCACCATGCATGGCGTTACCAAACAGCTCTCGGTACCATTCAAGATTACCTATATCGATGAGAGTGCCAAGACCCGCGATCGTGCCCCAGGCGATCTGGTTATGCTCACCGCCGATTTCGAGGTGGCCCTGGCAGACTATAATATCGCAGGCACCAAAGGGACCATCGGCAGCAAGGTGGGGGAGAAGATCAAGGTTTCCGCTCAACTGTTCGGATCTACAGGACTCTAACCTAATTCGTATATGGGCAAGAGAATACTCGCAATCGTCCTCATTCTGATATCGGTAGGTCTTGTCATCTACTGGGTGGTGGATGGAGCGTTGATCTATAGTGTAGAACAGGTGCAGGTGACAACAACTGATCCATTGTTTGGCACCCCGGTTACCGAATGGAAGGATGAGTCTCACCTGGGGCTGCTACCGTATGTGGCCCCGATCGCCGGATCATTGGTCGTGATCGCGCTCTGGCTCTTCTGGAGTGCAGGACGGCCCAGAAAAGCCCCAATGCTATAGTCGGAATGCCGTATCGGCAGCCCCCGACCTTTCAGCGGCTGCCGATACGGCTGAATCTGGCATCAATGGTGCTCGCCGGTTCGGGGAGCATCGTTGTGGCTATTGCCTCCACATTTCTTCAACGTACCATACTCTCCCGTCCAGGAACGGACGAGCCAGTTGCGCGATGCCTCTGGGGTAGGATCAGTGCGTTCGCCTGGGGGAGAGCCGGTATCTCGCATGCGTGCTCCTTTTTACCTGCGAACGTTAAAAAAAGTTACAGGGCCTATTGACATAGGTTCCCCAGGCTTTGTATGTTCAGGCCCACCGAACTGATGCATAGAATCTGCGAATATGGTCGGGAGATTTCATGATATGATCCGTAGGGTCGG
The DNA here is from genome assembly GCA_964455525.1 of uncultured Alphaproteobacteria bacterium. Taxonomy (GTDB): domain Bacteria; phylum Bacteroidota; class Ignavibacteria; order OLB7; family OLB7; genus JAFDZV01. The sequence continues at coordinate 4,502 of CAYVWR010000008.1, read as the reverse complement.
TATCGTGGCAGGCTCTCTGAAAATCATTGGAACCGGGAGCTTTCCATGCGCCCGATTCAGATATTGGGCTGCGCCCGGTCTTGCTGGTTCGGAGCCTATGTGCATCACGTAGTTGAGCGGCAACTCTTCCCCCATCTATGGTCACGTTTCTGTGTCTGGTCGCAGAGATATACCCCATGAAGCCGACAATGCATGTGCAGTAGGGGCTTTTTTCATGAGCGATGCAGTTGTCCTGGACGGTCATCATGCCGATCCATTAAGTGTTCGATCCAATCTCTCCCCTCTATCTGTTTATCTGCAACGTAGATGATGCCATGCCACGTTGCGTTGAGGATCGAAGGGGGGATTCCCATTCGGCACTTTAGGTCAGCATTGTATCGTTTGCCGGATTTCCGGCTATATGATACTCGGCGATGTGCGTGCGTATAGTTCAATTCTGGCTGAAGGGCAAGTGGTGGTGACCGTAGCAGGTTGCTCGCAATGAGCCATGGGGGGGATGTCCAGCCCATCATCTATGGCGGTATATCGTTGGTTGGTTATCCTGTCTGTGAATCCGGCGCCTCTATTCATGTCCAGATAGACGCGTCGCCGCTAACAAGCGTGGTGCCGGGAACGTTGTCGTCATGGGAACCGGGTCCGTACGGCGTGATGCGCATCCGCATGGCAGGCTGGATTGTCCTATAGGTGGCGCGTGAAGCATTTGCATGGCGCACCCCTCCTTGGGATCGTTGGCATGGAGTGTGAGGTGTTGTTTTCCATATCCTTGTGCCGAGAGACCCATGGCTGATTCCGGTATACAGGAATGCCGCTCTGTGTCAATACTACGGAGTGCTGATTCCGTATCAATGCTGTGAAATAGCATGTCACTGGCCAGAGGATTTCGCCTCTATATAGTCGTTTTGTAGTCTCTTAGTCTCTATATATGTTGCGAATAGATCACACAGCCTGTACTATTGACATTTAACGGTAGAGGTTAATTTCCCCTGGAACTCTGTAGGTACAGGAGCAGATCACGAGCAACCGAGCGTTAGCCAGCGCGGTCAAGTGTCAATAAGTATTACCGCATATGCTTACTGATGCACAGGTGCTCGAAAAATCCGTTTCAGCTTGTTTCAGCCGATTAGAATGTCCGTGTCCATTTGCAGGAGCGCTGAGTGATATATATACGCTTCGGCAGTTCTGTTGAAAAAAAAAGATAGTGTTTGGTGAATCAGTTTTGTTAGTATATTAACGTCCACAAGGGTGTCTCTATCCTTGTACGGCGGTGCCGAGGTTCCTGAGGTCCAGTTGTATCAACGGTTATGAGGTCCATCAAGCCGTTGGCAGCATTCTCACACTCTCGACATTTTTCCCTCTCATTTAGTCTTGTCATCAAGGCATTATTCAGGCTGCTATTACTGCCCTCCTGTTTGTGCTGGTGACTCATTAACTCTTTGTCGATATGCACTGCTGCATATCCGCCAAGAGGGTCACACCACGTCTATTCCAGCGTTGGTGTGATATCCCATACATTAACCCAACCAGATGACGCAAATGAGGAAGCCTAGACAGTATCTGCTACTGTCAGCCATGGCGATTGCGATCAGCATGCCGGCTAGCGCACAAGTTGTGTTGCAGTCGTATGTGTTCGGGACTGGCGGTGGGGCCGCCACCGACGGTAGCAATTTCATGGCTGGAACGATTGGCCAGTCGATCATCGGGCCAGTGACCAACAGTTCAAATGTGGTAGGGCAAGGGTTTTGGTACATGCTGCCACCACTCGGTACCACAGGGGTTGACGAGTATATCCCTGGGGTAGTGGCATCAGGGGTGACGTTATATCAGAACGTCCCGAATCCATTCTCTACCGCAACTGAGGTCCGTTTCTATCTGCCGAAGAGCTCGCGTGTCTCGCTGAAGCTCTTCGATCATGTAGGACACGAGGTCCAAACCTTGATCGACGGTGAGCGCGGGGCTGGCATGAATAGGATTACCGTAAGCGCTGAAAAATTGGCGTCCGGCTCTTATACTGCCCGCCTTGTTGCCAATGGCATTGCTAAGACGATCGGAATGGTCGTCGTACAGTAAATGCTGGAAACGGAGGTAGGCCATATCGCCAGGTCCATAGCTGGCTCGCTTCCGAGGTTGAATGTCCAATCAACCTAACTCACTCTAAATGATTATGAAGAGGTCTCTTTTACCAGCTTTAGCGCTATTTACCTTTGCTGTGGTGAGCGATGGAATAGCGCAAGTCCCAAAGATCATCACCTACCAGGGAGTTTTTACCGACCTGGCCGGACAGCCTATTCCGGATGGTGAGCGCACAATGACATTGCGCATTTATGACGCGCCGAGCGGCGGCAATATCCTGTACACGGAAACCCAGACCGTTCGTTTCCTGCGCGGCATTTTTAATGTCAATATCGGGGCGGTTACGCCACTCCCGAATACACTCATCTTCAACCAGCCGTATTACCTCGGCATCAGCCTGGAGACAAATCCGGAGTTCGCACCCCGTACCCCATTTACAACCGGTGCATATGCAATGCGGTCGGCCTATGCCGATGTTGCCGATTCCATTTCGCCAAATGCAAGAGGCGTGGTCACGAGCGTCAATGGAATTTCAGGCGCGGTAAATGTGGTCGGAACCGGCAATACAACAGTCTCGCAGTCGGGTAATACCCTTACCATCAATTCCGATGGCGTTGGAAGCATCAACGGTGCTACCGGAGATGTGGAGATCGTTGGTGCCGGTGGAACTACTGTTACCAGAACCGGTAGCAAGTTTACCATCTCCACCAACACCAGTACAGGTGGTATTCAGGGAATTGTTGCCCTGGATCCTTCTATCTCGATTACCCATGGCCTTGGACCAATGCCGCAAATCGGCGTTACCGAGCTTGGTATTACTACTCCGAAGATTGCCAACGATGCTGTTACGACATCGAAGCTTGCCAATGGAGCAGTGACCGACGATAAGATCGCTAATGGCATCAGTTACTCGAAGCTGGTCGGTGCACCGACCACCCTTCCGCCGGGCGGCAGCGCCGGTGGCGATCTGACGGGCACCTATCCGAACCCAACCATTGCAGCCAATGCCGTAACGACCGGAGCAATTGCTGATGGTGCAGTGACCGATGCGAAGATCACGGATGTCTCGTACGCAAAGATCACGGGTGCTCCAACAAGCCTTCCGCCGGATGGTGCTGCCGGTGGTGATCTGACGGGCACCTATCCAAACCCGACGATCGCTAATAATGCAGTTACCACGGCCAAACTTGCTGATGGTTCGGTTGGTACAGCAAAGCTTGCTGATGATGCCGTAACAACCGCGAAAGTCGCCGATGGTGCAGTGACCGATGCGAAGATCACGGATGTCTCGTATGCGAAGATCACAGGCGCACCGACGAGCCTCCCGCCAACTGGCGCAGCAGGCGGTGATCTGACGGGCACCTATCCAAACCCGACGATCGCTAATAATGCAGTTACCACGGCCAAACTTGCTGATGGTTCGGTTGGTACAGCAAAGCTTGCTGATGATGCCGTAACAACCGCGAAAGTCGCCGATGGTGCCATCACGCAGGCCAAGCTTGCTCCCGATGTGAGCCTTCCTCTCTCCGGTGTAGCAGGCGGTGATCTGACGGGCACCTATCCAAACCCAACGATCGCAGCCAATGCTGTGACGACCGCAGCAATCGCTGACGGTGCAGTGACGGATGCGAAGATCGCAGGTGTTGCCTATGCGAAGATCACCGGTGCACCGACGAGCCTCCCGCCAGATGGTGCAGCCGGTGGTGACTTGGCCGGTACGTATCCGAACCCGACGATCGCAGCCAATGCTGTGACGACCGCAGCCCTTGCTGACGATGCCGTGACGACCGCGAAGCTCGCTGACGGTGCAGTGACCGATGCGAAGATCACGGATGTAGCGTATGCAAAGATCACAGGCGCACCGACGAGCCTTCCGCCAGATGGCGCAGCCGGTGGTGACCTGGCCGGTACGTATCCAAACCCAACGATCGCAGCCAACGCTATCACAACAACAGCAATCGCTGATGGTGCGGTAACGGATGCGAAGATCACGGACGTAGCGTATGCAAAGATCACCGGTGCACCAACGAGCCTTCCGCCAGATGGTGCAGCAGGTGGTGATCTGGCCGGTACGTACCCGAACCCGACGATCGCAGCCAACGCTATCACAACCGCAGCAATCGCTGATGGTGCAGTGACGGATGCGAAGATCACGGACGTAGCGTATGCGAAGATCACAGGTGCACCAACGAGCCTTCCGCCAGATGGCGCAGCCGGTGGTGACCTGGCCGGTACGTATCCGAACCCGACGATCGCAGCCAATGCTGTGACGACCGCAGCAATCGCTGACGGTGCAGTGACCGATGCGAAGATCACGGATGTGGCCTATGCAAAGATCACGGGTGCACCAACGAGCCTCCCGCCAGATGGTGCAGCAGGTGGCGACCTGGCCGGTACGTATCCGAACCCGACGATCGCAGCCAATGCTGTGA
>CAYVWR010000007.1:116372-229710 GCA_964455525.1 uncultured Alphaproteobacteria bacterium | reverse complement strand
GCTGGCGATCGCCAGCAAGCCGGTCCAGATCGCGCAGCAGCACAAAGAGCGAGCGATAACCGGATACCACGGAACGCTCACCGGCGAGCAAGGCCTGGCAGGACCAGGCAGATTCCATAAACCGGCCCAGATCCTCATGGATCGCCGAGGCCACCTCGGCCGGCGCTCGGCCGGCGTCAACAGTAAGATCGGCATCGCAATAGAACCGATGGCGCCCCTTATAGAGCGTCCGCCACGCATGCTCCGGGTCATCCTCGTACAACAGCGGCCTCGGCGTATCGGCCTGCAATCGTCCGATTGCCTCTGCCGGTGAGATATCGAGAAAAACCCGCAGGCCGGTTCCCTTCATCATCCTGCGAACCGCCGGATCGATAACGGCTCCTCCCCCCAGAGCTATCACCTTTGGCTGGCGGTCATGTTCAACGATCGAGAGCAGAGCGTTCCACTCCATGCGGCGAAAGGCCGCCTCGCCATCGCTCCAGAAGATGTCGAGGATGCTCCTCCCCTGCTCCCGCTCGATCTCGCCATCGAGGTCGATAAACGGCAGCCCCAGAAGCAGCGCAAGCTCCCGTCCCACCGTCGTCTTGCCCGCCCCGGAAGGGCCTTGCAGCCAGATTATCATAATGGATATACGCGATTTGTGATAGGGAACGATGGTGATCTGCCTGTAGCCGGATCACTCCCTAGGCGAACAGATCCACCGGAACATCGGCTGGATCGGCATGCACTCCGGTCCAGAGCTGAAACGCCCCCAGCCCCTGCCCCACAAACATCCCCGCCCCGCCGACTACAGCAACGCCCACCTGGCGTGCAGCACGCATCAGCGCAGTTTCGGACGGCGCATAGATCATTTCATAGAGCAACCCCGTCCCACGAAGTTGCTCGGCATCGAGCAGCGATCCCGGCGCCCCGGCAAGCCCCACCGGGGTTGCATGCACCACCAGATCCGCCGTCATAAAGCGCTCCAGCGATTCGCCCCGGAGGCGATCGTCATTCCAGCGGGCGGCAGCAGCCTCTGCTCGTTCCCGTTCACGCGAATAGATGACCAGAGAGCGAAGCCCGCTGCTGCGAAGAAGGACATAGAGCGCAGCAAGCGAAGCGCCTCCGATCCCCAGCAGCGCGGCCGTAAAAGGACGATCGAGCGGCATCCGTTCCGACAGAGAACGCTCGAAACCGGCAACATCGGTGTTATGCCCTATCGCACGCCCGCGATCGAACACGATGGTATTCACGGCACCGATCGCCCCCGCCGCCTCCGAAAGCTCATCCAGCCCCTGCATTGCGATCTGCTTATGAGGCGATGTGACGTTGGCGCCACGATAGCCTCCACGCTTCATCATCTCCAGAGTGGAAACCACATCCTCGGGAGAAAGGGGGAGAAGCTCGTATCGGTAGGGCAGATGATACAGCTCGAACAACGTGTTATGGAGATAGGGGGAGCGGGAGTGCGCGATATTGGAACCGATGAGAACGATACGTTGCATACGGACGCCCCCGTTATCGTGATTCCCGTACCCATTCCCCACCGATCGCACGCAGATCGTTCCAGAACCCGGTATACGAGACCTCAACGGCCTCTGGCCGGAGTATGCCGACAGGATGCCTGGCAACAAGCGCGCCGACCGCCGCAGTCATGCAGAGCCGATGGTCATCACGATGATCGATATCCCGGCCGCCGATCACCGGCTGCGGGCCTGCTATCACAAACCCGTCCTCCAGCTCCATGACCTTCAGGCCAAGCGAATGAAGCAATGCGGCGGTGGCGGTGATACGATCGGATTCCTTGACACGCAATTCCCATGCATCACGAACGATTGTCCTTCCCTGCGCCTGCGAGGCGATCAGGGCAAGCAGCGGCAACTCGTCGATCATCTCGGCAACCGGGATCTCGCTATGGCTGCCTCCGCCGAGCACTATGCCACGCAGGTTGGGGGAATACTCCGCCTGAACCCACCCGACCGGCTCGAAGCTATCCTCGGTCACCTCCCATCGCAGATGCGCCCCCATCACGGCCAGGGCGCCCAGAAACGCGGTCCGGGAGGGGTTAAGCCCCACCCCTTCTATCCGAACAGCCGATCCGGGCACCAGCAGAGCGGCGGCCACCATAAAGGCGGCCGAAGAGAAATCTCCCGGAATACGGATCTCCGCATCTGTTTCGATCCGGGTTGGCGAGATATGGTCGATAAAGCGCCCCTTCACCTGGAACTCCTGAAGGCCAACGCCAAAGCACCGTGCCATGCGAAGCGTATGATCGCGCATCGGCTTATCACGACGCACCACAAGCCCCTGCTCCGACCGTAGCGCGGCAAGCACAAGCGCCCCATGTACCTGGGCGGAGGAGACGGCCATTGTCCCATCATGCGATCCGCGGACACCGCCACTCCCCTGTACCGTCATCGGCAGATGCCCATCCACCGTATTGATAGCAGCGCCCAGCGCACGAAGCGGGCCGGCAACACGCTCCATCGGACGGCGCAGCAGCGAATGATCGCCAACCAGCGTAAACGTCCCCCACTCTCCTGTCAGAAGCCCCGCCGCAAGCCGTGCCGTCGTGCCGGAATTGCCGCAATCGACCGTGACGTTCATCACCTGTCTGACATCGCGGACTCCTCCGATGCTCAGCCCCCCTTCCGTCACCGACACTTCACGATGCAGTGCCCGAAGCATGCCGAGCGTGGCAATGGCATCAGCCGCCTGTGATGGATTAACGATCCTGGTCACACCATGATTAAGCGCCCCGAACAAGAGCGCACGATGGGTGATCGACTTATCAGCACCGACCGACATCGTTCCCCGCAGCGGTCCTGCTGCCGGGCAGACCGTGGTTGTATCGTGGAGGTTCTGCATGGCCACAAATCTACAACAGTGCGGCGCAATGTTCCCCTTCCTGATTATAATCTATCGACGGCGGGGCAGATGCCTTGGCCTCGCCAGCAAAAGAGAAGGTGCCGGACGTATACGCCGGGCACCCTCGATTTCGCGATGGATTCCAATAGAATGCCGATCCCTACACCTCCGCGATCTCCCGTCCCACCGGAAGGCGATCGACGCGGATAACATCCATAAAGGCGCTGACGGAGAACTCCGCGCTTCCAACACCGGGGCGGCCATAGCCGGGAGGTGCCGGCAGATTGTACTTCTCAAACGTGGTGCGCCAGGCAAGCAGCAGCTTCACGAAATACTCGAGTGGCGGCCCATCCTGGCGGCCCAGATCGGAGGTTGGCTCGGGGCACCATGTAGTAAAGCGTGGGATAATCCCCTTGCTCATAAAAAATTCCAGCCCTTCGGTCGTAGAGGCAATGGCACGATCGACATCGGAGAACCCATGTGGCTGGGCCATCTCCACCCCACCCACAAAATTCGGGATCACCCGTTCCGGGCCGAAGACATCGGCGGCATCGACGATACGATTCATCCACTCATCACGTCCTACATAGCGCTCCTTGCCGGGGCAGATCCAGGAGAAGAGATCACGATCCCATACCTCAAAGTTCGGATGATAGATCTTATACCCGGCCTCCTTCAGCAGACGTGTCTCCTCTTTCGGAAACGCCTGCACCACCGCCTTTGGAATCCAACGTCCTGAAAAACGGCTCTCGATAGCCTCGGCATAGCGGGCATACCACTCGGCCTCCTTCATCCCCTGAAGCGAGCTGGTGATCGACCCGCCGGTAACGGTATAGGCCTTGGAGATGGTATCATACTGGTTGATAAGCGCCATCGCCTCCACGATATCGTCGATGCTCTTCACCGCCGTATACTCTCGCCCCTGTTCCCGCTGCTGGCGAAAATTCTCGTTCAGATCGCAGAACCGGCACTCCTCATCCTTGCCCCAGTACTGGCAGAGCCTGTACACGGTAAGGTACACCAGATAGCCCCACTCGATGGCGGGCGCTATCTCGGAGATCTTCTTGCCGCTGGAAAGCTGATGGGCATAATAGTCGGGGATCGGCGGAAACTCCAGCCGCGCAAGCAGCCTCCCCTCGCACAGCAATGTGATATGCCCCTCATGCAGATCCACCCGATACGGAGAATCGGGGTTCACCCGCACCGATGTGATCGTGGGGCGGAGATCATACGGACCGCCCGTCATTCGTATCTCCTCCGGCGAGCGGTATGCTTCATAGACCTGCATATCCTTCAGAGGGACCAGGTCGAACGAAAAAATGAAGTAATCCTTCGGCTTGTAACCGGAGGCCACCTGCAACACTGCTTCCGAGAAGCTCACCCCCTGACGAAGGAGATCCTGCTTGATGATCGCCTCCTTCGGGAGATCGGGAAAGTTCTCGAACATCCGTTCGAGCTCCGCTATCACTGACTGCGTCTGGATCATGGTTTCTACGATATAAATCATTCCAATGACAGGAGCATCATCGTCTCCGGGCGATCTCCTGCTCCCTAAGCTCCACACGACGGATCTTGCCGCTGATCGTCTTCGGCAGATCTGTGACAAACTCTATCTCACGCGGAGTTTTATAGGGTGCCGTCATAGTCTTCACATGCTCCTGAAGCTCCTTTGCGAGCAGCTCAGACGGAGCAAAATCCGGCACAAGCACCACAAACGCCTTTACGCTCTGCCCGCGCAGATCATCCGGCACCCCGATCACCGCGGCCTCCACCACCGCCGGATGCTCTATCAGGGCGCTTTCCACCTCGAACGGCCCTATCCTATACCCGGAACTCTTGATAACATCATCACGGCGGCCTACAAACCAGAAGTAGCCATCCTCATCCTTGTAGGCACGATCGCCTGTACAATACCAGTCACCAAGAAAGACCTCATGATTGATCTCCTCACCATCAAGATAGCCGTCGAAGATCCCTACCGGATGCACCGGTTTCACCCGCACGGCCACATCTCCCTCCTGGTTGACCGCCGCAGGGGTCAGATCATCGGCCAGCACCTCAACATCGTAGGGCGGCACTGGAAGCCCCATAGCACCATACTTGATCGGCATCCCCGGCAGCGTCGCGATAAGCACCACCGTCTCGGTCTGCCCGTACCCCTCGTAGATCTCCAAGCCGGTCCCATCGCGCCACATCTCGATCACCTCGGGATTAAGCGGCTCCCCGGCGCCAACACACCGTCGCAGCTCGGAGAGATCATAGCGTCGCAGATCCTCCTGGATCAGCATCCGGTAGGCCGTAGGAGGAGCACAGAAGGTGGTCACCCCATGCTCCTCCAACAGCCCAAGCACCCGCTTGGCGGGAAATGAGCCGCGGTAATCGTAGATAAACACCGTAGCGCCAACGATCCACTGGCCGAACAATGCCCCCCAGGCAGTTTTTGCCCAGCCGGTATCGGTGATCGTCCAATGAATATCATTCGGCCGCAACCCGTGCCACAGCTCTGCGGTCGCGCGGTGCGCCAGCGCATAGGAATGCCGGTGCATCACGATCTTCGGATGCGCGGTGGTCCCGGATGTGAAATAGATCAGCATTGGATCGGAGGCACGGGTGCGATGGTCCCCGGAGTATGTTCGCGCAGCCGACCCCACCAGATGCTCATAGCAGTGCCAGCCCTCCCGCTCGGCATCAATCAGGATGAAATGTTCTACGGTCGGGATCACAGCCCGTATCTCATCGAACTTCGCGGCGTTCATCCGGCTGGTTATCACCGCCTTGATCGCCCCCTTATTGCAGCGATATTCCAGATCCCTTGGCGTCAGCGAAACCGCCGAGGGGACAAAAACGCCGCCGATACGCATCACTCCAAGAACGGAGAACCACCATTCCGGCAGACGCGGAAGCATGAGCAACACAGGATCGCCAGCCCCAAGGCCCAGATCAGACAATACATTTGCCACCCTGCTCGACTCGACGCTCAGATCCCGGAAGGTGATCTTCCGGCTCTCGCCCTGCTCTCCCACCCAGATCATCGCCAGCCGGTTTCGCTCCGTCTCCGCCTTTGGGTCGATGATATCCGTCGCGAAGTTGAAGAACTCCGGGACATCGATCCTGAATTCATCCCGTAATCGCTGATAGTCCATGCTTCCTCCGATAGGTGTCGTAGCATCCGGGGCATCAGGTCCCCGCGATCAGCACAGCCAGCCTCCGCATCATGGCGCGGTAGTTCGCAGCCCAATCGGCTCCGCCGCCGGGACCAACGATATTGGTAACGCCGAGTATGGCGGTGGCCGGAACCCCCAGGGCGGCACGAAGCACCGGGAACGCCTCCAGGTTCTCCGTCTGGCTCCCGTCAAAGCTCCGAAGTGCCCCGGCCAGCTCCTCGCTCTCGGTGATGCCAAGCGTACAGCATACCGATGCAGGCCGGACGGAAAGGCCGGCATCTGCTGCAACATCGATGAATCGACGGGAAAGAGTTTCATCGGTCTGTAACCGGGCGCAGAGAATCGTCGGCATTCTCATCCAGCCACGTGCCACATCACCAGAGCCAAGAGCGATCTCCGTGGCGATCACCAGATCGCCGATGCCCAGACCGCTCCCGCTATGCGCTCCGCAGGTTCCCAGAAAAACGACGGCATCGGGAGAGGTTGCCGCGATCGCACGCACGGTGCCAAGCCCGGCATCAACCAGGCCAACGCCGGTTACAGCAACCGGAAGACCATCGGGAGGACCATCCGGGAACGCGGCGTTCAACTCCAGATCGGATGAAAAGAGATACAGGGTTCGGTTGCTGATTGCGTTCATCGTCTGTGTGGAAGGAGAGCAAACGGATGCAACGGAGCCTCCCGCCGGGACGCCAGAGGGCACACAACGGGGATGGCGACAAACCGCCAGAGACATCGCCGTCGCGGTATGGTTAGACGAATTCGGCCGTGGTATGGTGCGGCAGAATGCCGGTCTGGTAGCCACGATCGAACAATACCTGCACCGCATGAAGCGATTCAGGGGAATATCGGTGCGTCTCCTCATTGGCATACATGCCCAGATAACGATCCAGCAGTTCCGGGGTTGCCACCTCATCGGGACGATGGATATGGGAGATCAGGAACCGGATCATCTCATCGCGATGATCGAGCGCCCAGCGGATGGAGCGCTGCATCACCCTGCTGGCGCGGGCAACGACCTCGGTGCCAAGCGACCGGCGTATCACATTGGCGCCAAGCGGCAGCGGCAATCCCGTCTGCGCCATCCACCACTCGCCGATATCGGCAACCTTCTGCATGCCATGCTGCTCGTAGGTCAGACGCCCTTCATGGATGATGATGCCTGCATCGACGGCGCCGGAATCAACTGCCTCGAAGATCGCCTCGTACGGCGTGATCGGAACAACGGTGGTCCGAACATCGGGAGCAATGAGCGTCGTGACCAGATGCGCGGTGGTTCGTGCGCCGGGAGTAGCAACCAGACAGCCGTTCAGATCGCCGAGAGCCAATGCCTCGCGGGCGACAATCACCGGCCCATAACCAACGCCCACCGATCCTCCGTGACCGAACATGACAAACCGATCGGCGATATAGGGATACGCGGCCACCGAAACAGCCGAGATATCCACCTCGCCGCGATCGGCCATATCGTTCAGATTCTGGGTATCGGCGGTAACCGGAAGGAACTGTAGCCCTTCGGTGTCGATCAGCCCCTCGATGGCTGCACGGAACATGAAGGCATCATCGGCATCGGGACTATAGGCAAGGCGGAGTATCATGGGGGAACTGGTTGCTTCTGTCATTGGTACAGGCAAGAACGAAGGGATTGGGTTTGGAAGGGGGGAGCGGGCACCATACCGGATGGAAGGGCGCGGAGGTACTCTAGCACCATGGGGGAACCTCCATCTGCCCGGCACCTTCCGGCCATCGCACCTGTCATCACCGCTCCCACCGATACCGATGCGGGCAGGCTCCCTGTATGCAGACCGCACCGCGCGCATACAACGGGCCTCTTACAACCCCAGGAAGCTGTTGACAAACTGAAGGCCGAACCAGATCAGGTGGCAGACGATGTTGGCATAAAGCCCGGCCACCATATCATCGGCCATCACACCGAACCCGCCGGGGGTCCGATCGAAATAGCTCGCGGGCCAGATCTTGGCGATATCAAAAACGCGGAAGACAAAAAAGGAGAGAACCGCCCAGTAGGGATCAAACAGAACGATCGGCGAGGCGAGCGCCAGCCACTGCCCTGCAAACTCATCGAGCGTAACAAAGCTGGGATCATGGCCAATCGCCTTCTCCACATCACGCGCCAGCGGAATGCCGACGATAAACGCGGCAAGCGAGGCAGCGATCATGACCGTGAAGTTCGTCCCGATCGGCGTAAAATAGATAAGCGCCGCCACCGCGCTTGCAACGGTGCCGGAAGCGATCGGCGAAAGCCCCGTATACAGGCCACCAACGATGATCTGCTTCCAGACCGGAACGCCCCGTTTACGAAGTAGTGCGGGCGAGACGGCCACCGGCGAGGATGCGAATTGTGTGTCGGTTTTCAATCAGGTACTGCCCAGCGGTTACAAGCGAAAGGATTGTCAGGACCACCATACAGCTCTGTATGATCCAGGGCGAGAGCAGGCTGCTTAGCAGAGCGCCATCAAGATGGGCACGAAGCCACTCGATGTTCTTCAGCGTGAAGACCAGGATCACATAACAGAGGAAGATAAGCTGGAGAGCGGTTTTCCACTTTGCCATACGACTGGTAACCACCGGCTGCTGTTTCAGATCGGCCACAACACGAAGCAGCGTCACCAGGATGTCACGTCCCACGATAACAACCACCATCCAGAACGAGAAGAGATCGAGCGAGGCAAAGGCAAAAAATGCGGCACCGATCAGCACCTTATCGGCCAGGGGATCGAAAAACCGGCCAAATGCGCTCATCTGATTATAGCGGCGAGCATACCACCCGTCGTACCAGTCGCTTACCGCAGCCAGCAGGAAGATGAGGCCGGACCACTGCACCATCACGCCACTATCTCCCATCATCAGCCAGATGAAAAGGGGCGTCAGCACAATGCGCGCAGCAGTAATGATATTGGGGAAATTGATCTCGGGCTTCATCGGCCAGATGCTTCCTTACCGGAGTATCAGTTATTGATAATACGCTCCTTGTTCATACACTGCACCCTCCCCATCGGGCGGTGCGTGATCCTACAGAGGCCCCCCTGCGGCCGAAATCTGCTTGCGCTGCGAGGATACCGCATCGTATCGTAATCCCTATCGTGTCAGCTCCCTGACATACTACAATTACCGTGCAAAGCTACGGAATTATACCCCAGGATCACGCCGATCCACACCAGAAGCGCTTAACTTTTCGTCCCTTCTGCCGTCTATCGTCCCTGACCCGTGATTTACGTCCGCCGCTCCTTGCCGTGCCGATCACAGGGCGTTCATATACTATGATAGTACCAATGCCAGGATACATCCGTTTCATTTCGTGTTGCACCGCACTGTTTTCTCTGGCAGTTGCCACAGCAGCGGGGCAATCGCTTGTCGATTATGCCACATTCTATCGCCTTCTGCGGATCACGGCCACCGAACAACTGGTCTTCTGTCATCCTACATCGACCCCCGACAAGGACCCTCTAAGCTATGGCGTCCTGCTCGACTCGCTGCAACGCCCGATACAGATCACCCGCTTCATGTTTGGCAACCCTGATTCGCGTGGGGACTGGACAACGATGCGCATCCGGTATACCCGCTATGATACGATCAGAACCGAGGTGCAGCGACGCACGTTTTTCAATGCAAGCGGGATGCCGATCATCCTCGGCGAAATCGCGGCCGAAGAGGTACTGCACAGGATCGACGGGCCAATCCTGATGCGAAAGCTCGTGGACCGCTCAGGAAAGCTTGTAAACGGCCCCGGCGATGTAAGCCGGACCATGTACAGGGCACAGGATGCCGACATGCTGATTCAGGAGTGGTACTACAGCAATGGGAAACATCACTATGGCTCCGGCTCCGATGGCCCACTCCGCCCCTTTGCCCCGATGCCGGAGCAGACGTATTTCCGGCTTATGAAGATCGACGCCAACGGGAACCTGCTCCGCGAGGAGGTCTGGGATTTCAACAAGAGGCCGATCCCTTTTCCCGGAGGAGAGAAGGTACGCGCCTATGAGCTGAACGACTGCGGCCAGCCGATACGCGTCACATTTCTTACCACGCATGGCCAGCCGATGTCCGATAGCGACGGCGTCGCCTATAAAACGTTCGCCTACGATCATGCCGGACGAATGATCGAATGGAAAGCCTACGGGGCCAGCGGAAAGCCCAAGGGGAGGCACGAGGATGGCGTGGCAGCGGCACGATATATCGTGCGCGAATTTGATGGGGTTTTCATCCGAGAGGAACGGTTCAATGAGCAGGGAGAGCTTATGCCCTGAGTATTCGGCAACGTCGCGCCAGGCAGCCGCCGCACAGCCTGGCGCTTCCCTCCACCGGGCGGCTGCCCCAAGCTTCCCCGCGCCTCCGCACCTCCGGCATCACCCGGAACCACATCCGTTCAGCAGAATTCTGCCGGGATCACCCTCCCGGCAGAAAAAGTCCGGCAGGGCAAGCACATGCCTCACTTGCCGAGCAGATGATGGATTGCAGGCCAGTATGGGGGATACTGCCGTACCGAACCCTGCCGGATAGCAGTTCGAGCACGCAGAAGCCAGGAAGAAAAAATTGCAGCCACTACACCGTTTTACACTCTGTGTTTGCATTAGTCCCATCGACGGGAATATTTTAGGGCTCTTGAACGAGTTGCTCCTGCTTTAGCAAGCGGGATCGCAGCGTTCCAAACTGGTGCCGTGGCCGAGCGGTTAGGCAAAGGTCTGCAAAACCTTCTACAACGGTTCAAATCCGTTCGGCACCTCAATACTGTCTCAAACCTCGGATTATTACTTCCCTTCCTAACTTCTCCAATGGCAACTACTTCCGACCTCCGTCCAGGGCTGGTTATACGTTATAATGGCGAGCTCTGTACTGTTCTCGAGAGTGTGCACAGGACCCCTGGGAACCTGCGTGCCTTCTATCAGGTGAAGATGCGCAACATCAAAAACGGCAAGCTCATCGAGAACCGTTTCCGTTCCGGCGAAGAGATCGACATCGTCCGCGTAGAGCGCAAGTCGATGCAGTTCCTGTACCGCGACGGCGAGGACATGGTGTTTATGGACACCGAGACCTACGATCAGATCAACGTGCCGGAGACGGTGGTTGGAGAGCAGGCCGGCTTTCTGAAGGAGTCGGGCGAGGCAAATATCTCATTCAACGGCAACGACGTCGTCCAAGTAGAGATTCCGCCGCACGTTACCCTGCTTATCACCTATACCGAACCCGGCGTGAAGGGCGATACCGCCACTGGCGCCACAAAACCGGCCACGGTGGAATCGGGTGCGACAGTTCAGGTTCCGCTCTTCGTCAACGAAGGGGATCAGATCCGCGTTGATACCCGCACCGGTCAATACCTCGATCGTGTCAAGAGCTAACATCCTGGAGCCATAACAATGGCCGCACCTATGATCGATATCACGTATCTCAAGCAGCTCGTTGAAATCTTTGATGCCAGCACGGTCCATGACCTGCGCATCGAACAGGAAGGGGTCGAAATCCGGCTCTCGAAAAGCCCGCGCCGTGAGGAGACTGCTACGGCAGTGCATCCTGGGCTTGCCTATCCTTCCTCCATGCAGATCGCTCCCCAGGCACCGATCCCGGCGGCACTGCCGGATATTGCCTCCGCTGCCAATGGCAACGGGGCGGAGCCTAAGGCACCGGCGGCAGAGCCAAAGGAGGAGAAGAAATATCACGAGATTCGCTGCCCAATCGTCGGCACATTTTATCGTGCCCCCTCCCCTGATGCTCCCGCATATGTGGAAGTTGGACAGGCTATATCGCCCGGCATGGTGCTTTGCATCGTCGAGGCAATGAAGCTGATGAACGAGATCGAATGTGACGTGTACGGCAAGATCGCCAAGATCATGGTCGATAACGCACAGCCGGTCGAGTATAACCAAGTGCTCTTCCTGGTTGAACAAGAGTAATGTTCAAAAAAGTTCTGATTGCAAATCGTGGAGAGATCGCGCTGCGCGTTATACGTGCCTGCCGCGAGATGGGTGTTCGCACCGTCAGCGTCTACTCCACTGTTGACAAGGATTCTCTCCACGTACGTTTCGCGGATGAGGCGGTTTGTATTGGCCCTCCTCCTGGACGTGAGAGCTATCTCAATATTCCCCGCATCATTTCCGCCGCTCAGATCACCAACGCTGACGCCATTCATCCCGGATACGGCTTCCTGGCAGAAAACGCCGGGTTCGCCGAGATCTGCTCGGAGAGTGGCTTTACGTTTATCGGGCCTCCCCCGGAAGCTATCCGGCTGATGGGGGACAAGTCGGTGGCAAAGGATACAATGCGCGCCGCCGGAGTCCCGGTGGTTCCCGGCAGTCCCGGCACCATTGATGACGTCGAGATCGCCATAAAAGTCGCCGAGAAGGTGGGCTATCCGGTTATCATCAAGGCATCGGCCGGTGGTGGTGGCAAGGGGATGCGCGTTGTGCATAGCCCGGCCGATCTGGAACGGCTCTTCACAACGGCACAGACCGAGGCGCAGGCGGCCTTCGGCGATGGAAGCCTCTATATGGAGAAGTTCATCGAGGAACCGCGCCATGTGGAGGTACAGGTGATGTCGGACGGCTACGGCAATCACGCCTATCTTAACGAGCGTGAGTGTTCCATACAGCGCCGCCATCAGAAGCTGATCGAAGAATCCCCCTCGCCGGTTGTTGATGAGGAACTTCGCCGTAAAATGGGCGAGGCATCGCTTGCTGGCTGTGCCTATGTAAACTACGAGGGAGCCGGGACCATGGAGTATCTGGTGGATAAACACCGGAATTTCTACTTCATGGAGATGAACACCCGTATCCAGGTGGAACATCCGGTCACCGAGGAATCGCTCGGCATCGACCTTATCAAAGAACAGATATCTGTGGCGGCCGGAGAGCGGCTGACGCTTCAGGCGGCCCCTCCGCGCAAACATGCCATCGAAGTGCGGATCAACGCGGAAGACCCGTATCATGACTTCCGCCCAAGCCCCGGCCGCATCGCAACCCTCCATATCCCGGGAGGCCACGGCGTCCGCGTCGATTCCCATATCTATCAGGGGTACACGGTACCTCCCAACTACGATTCCCTGCTGGCAAAGCTTATCACCTTTGGTGAGACCCGCCAGAGTGCCATCGCCAAAATGCGCCGTGCGCTCGATGAGATGGTGATCGAAGGGGTAAAGACGACGATCCCCTTCCACAAGATGATGATGGAGCACGAAGCGTTCCTGAATGGAACATTCGATACGCAGTTTGTGGATACCCACGACTGGCTCCATCGTCTGCCGAAGGAGTAGTCAAGGCCGCGTCGGGTCTCCATCGCTGCCGTATGGCATAGAAGTGATGGCCATTCGGTGCGACGGGGAACTCCCCCGATCCGAGCCTCTCTTTCAACAGCAAACGAACGTTCCTATACTGAAACGATCATGAATTTTCCAGAGAACATCAAGTACGCGAAGAGCCATGAGTGGCTTCGCCTCGAAGGCAATACCGGCTATATCGGTATCACCGATTTTGCACAGTCCGAACTCGGCGACGTGGTGTTTGTCGACGTCACGGTTGCGGTCGGCGATGAGCTGAATGCCGGAGATGTTTTCGGATCGATCGATGCAGTGAAGACCGTCTCCGATGTCTATCTGCCGGTCGCCGGAACGATCCTGGAGATCAACAGCAGCATCATTGATGCGCCGGAGACTCTCAACTCCGATCCATATGGCGACGGCTGGATCATCAAGATCCAGGTGAGCGATGATCCTGACACGTCGAGGTTGATGGATGTGGCAGCCTATACCGATATGGTCGGCCACTAGAGAACAACCCCGGCAGAGTAATTCAGCGGGCGCCGTATCATTGCGATACGGCGCCCGCTGCCGTTTCCAGCCGCTTCGGTTCCTCTCCCCCGCCCTTCATCCGGCCTGCTGTGCACCACCGTTCACCCGGCCATATCAACAAACGGGGGGCATAGGTAACCCCATGCCCCCCCCGAATAGTTTCAGGAATTTCCGGCACCATGCCGTTGCGGCTTATGCCTCCTGGTAGGCCTCGATCGGAATGCAGGAACAAACCAGATTGCGATCGCCAACAGCATTATTTACACGCCCCACCGACGGCCAGAACTTCCACTCGCGGGTCCACGGAGCGGGATAAGCAGCCTTCTGACGTGAATACGGCCGATCCCACTCGTCCGCCGTGACCACCGTGGCCGTATGCGGGGCGTTTTTCAGCACATTGTTCTCCCGACCGGCCATGCCGATCTCGATCTCCTGAATCTCCGTACGGATCGAGATAAGGGTATCGCAGAAGCGATCAAGCTCCGCCTTCGCCTCGCTCTCGGTCGGCTCGATCATCAGCGTGCCGGCAACCGGGAAGCTGACCGTTGGCGCATGGAACCCGTAATCGATCAGACGCTTTGCCACATCCTCCACCTCTACTCCAGAGGATGCCTTCAGATGGCGGAAATCAAGGATACATTCATGAGCTACCATGCCATTGGCCCCCTTGTAGAGCACCGGATAATGTTCCTCCAGGCGGCGTGCCATATAGTTGGCACTCAGGATGGCAACCTTGGTGGCAAGCGTAAGCCCATCGCCTCCCATCAGGAAGATATAGACCCAGGAGATCGGCAGAATGCTTGCGCTTCCCCAGGGTGCTGCCGACACTGCGCCGATGGACTGATCGCCGCCGATCGGCACAACCGGATGTCCCGGAAGGAACGGCACAAGATGCTCGGCAACGCCGATCGGCCCCATGCCAGGGCCGCCGCCGCCGTGCGGGATGCAGAAGGTCTTGTGAAGGTTCAGATGGCAGACATCGGCGCCGATCTCTCCGGGGCTGGTAAGCCCCACCTGCGCGTTCATATTCGCGCCGTCCATATAGACCTGGCCGCCATTGTCATGGATGATCTCGCAGATCTCCTTGATGGCCTCTTCAAAGACCCCATGGGTGCTCGGATAGGTGACCATAAGCGCAGACAGTTCATCCTTGTACTGCTCGGCCTTGGCGCGCAGATCCGCTACGTCGATGTTCCCATTGTCATCGGTGCGTGTAACAACAACCTTCATTCCCGCCATCACCGCGCTGGCCGGATTGGTGCCATGCGCCGACTGTGGAATAAGGCAGACCGTGCGCTTGCTGTCGCCACGGCTCTCATGGTACTTGCGGATCACCAGCAGACCGGCGTATTCGCCCTGGGAGCCGGCATTCGGCTGAAGCGATACACGGGCGAACCCGGTGATCTCCTCCAGCGCCTTTTCAAGACCATTGAACAGGATCTGATACCCCTCGGTCTGCCACAGCGGCGCAAACGGATGGATCTTGCCGAACTCCGGCCAGGTAACCGGAAGCATCTCGCTTGTGGCGTTGAGCTTCATGGTACAGGAGCCAAGCGCGATCATCGAATACGTAAGCGAAAGATCCTTTGCCTCCAGCTTCCGCATATAGCGAAGCATCTCGGTCTCCGAGTGGTAGCTGTTGAAGACCGGATGGGTGAGATACGAGCTTGTACGGGCAAGTGCTCCATCGTAGCCGATGCTACCATCCGAACGAAGATCATCCACGCTGAACTCGGGCTTGGCGCCGCCGTTGAATGCTGCAAACAGGTCGAGCAGATCCTCAACACCAACGGTCTCATCAAGCGCAACGCTCACGGTCTGCTCGTCGATACGGCGGATGTTGATCATCCGCTCCTCGGCGGCGGCGACCACATCCTGGGCGCTCCTGCCGTTCAGCTCCACACGGAGCGTATCGAAGAAGACGTTGTTGGCAATGCCATGACCCAGACGCTTCAGGCCGATTGCAAGGATCGTGGTAAATCCATGCACACGCTCGGCGATACGGCGCAATCCGTCAGGACCATGATAGACCGCGTACATGCCTGCGATAACCGCCAGAAGCACCTGCGCCGTGCAGATATTGCTTGTAGCTTTTTCGCGGCGGATATGCTGCTCGCGCGTCTGAAGCGCCATACGAAGCGCCGGGCGACCGTCGGTATCAATCGAGACGCCGATGATACGTCCGGGCAGGTTGCGCTTGAACTCATCCTTGGTGGCGATATAGGCGGCGTGGGGTCCTCCATAGCCGAGCGGCACACCAAAGCGCTGCGTGGAGCCAACAACGATATCGGCACCGAATTCGCCCGGTGGGGTAAGCAGCGTAAGGCTGAGCAGATCGGCGGCAACGGTAAGGACGGCCCCGGCGGCATGTGCCTGCTCAGCGAACTCGCGGTAATCCTCCACAGAACCATCCACATCGGGATACTGCACGAGCGCCCCAAAGACCGGCGTGCTGAAATCGAACGTCTTGTGATCGCCAACGATCACCTCGATATCCAGCGGAAGTGCACGTGTGCGCACCACATCGATCGTCTGCGGCAGACAGCGCTCGGAGACAAAAAATGCGTTGGAGGTGTTTTTCCCCTTCAGTCCATAGCTCATATGCATCGCCTCGGCGGCGGCGGTAGCCTCATCCAGAAGCGAGGCATTGGCGATGCTCATACCGGTCAGATCGATCATAGCGGTCTGGAAGTTCAACAGCGCCTCCAGGCGTCCCTGTGCGATCTCCGCCTGATAGGGCGTATACTGGGTATACCATCCCGGATTCTCCAGGATATTGCGCTGAATCACCGGCGGCGTGATACAATCGTAATAACCGAGGCCGATAAAGGAGCGAAAGACCTTGTTTTTGCGGGAAATGGCCCTGAGTTCGCCGAGCAGCTCATACTCGCTCCGCCCTGCACCAATGCCAAGCGGCTTCCCCGAGCGGATACCGGCCGGGATGGTAGCAGCGATCATCTCATCAAGCGAGGAGAAACCGAGATACTCCAGCATCTGGCGAATCTCTTCTTCGTTCGGTCCGATATGTCTGAACGTGAACGTGTCGGTATGGTGCAGATCGAGGTTCTTCAGCGGTATGCTCATGTGAAGTGTAGAATCTATGTGCTCGGCATGAAAGGGAATGTAGAATACAAACTTACACAGAAGAGAGGGCCGGAACAGTCACGGAGAGTTTCAGCACCCCCTTCCCGGCTCTCCGTTCGCAACCAGGCCAAGCGGCGCATCGCAGAGGGCCGCCCGGCAGTATGACGAACGAATCATCCGCTATCGTGAACGCCGGAGCGACGAACGATAAGCATGAGCATTGCCCGCCGGGACCGTCCCTGCCGCAGCGGTCATGGAGGGGCGGTTTTGGTATTCTCCTCATTCGCCCTGTATCTTGGGCTTCATAACAACCATCTCATGGAGCCGTGGGTCGTACCACGGCTGAGAGCGAAGCAGGTGATAGCACCGATGCTCCGCTCGATTACGGGGGAAGTCCGGTGGAAATCCGGCGCAGTCCCGCTACGGTAAACGCAGAATCCTCTGCGAAGCCCGAATGCCCGTCCAATGAGCAAGGCTTTCATCGCCCTTCGGAGAAGAGGGTATGCCGTCATTTCAGGACGTTGGGATCGCCGTTCCGGCAGTTCCACACCAGATCGACCGCGCCTATATCTCCCGGGTCGAACGCGCCGAGCAATCCATCTCTACATAGATGGTATGTAGCTTGAAAGAGAACTTGCGCGGTTATTTTGGATTCAGCGAATATTGATGGTGCGAAAGGTTGACAAGCCAGCAACGGCCCCCCCCCGAGAGAGGGGGTGCACAAACATGTCCCCCCCCTCTACACTTGTTAATCTCTTGAACGAACACTAGGTTTGTTCAAGGCCCCCTATATATAACCCTATATATAAAGGGATCGGCCCCCACGGTCCCGGCTTACTATCGCAACATCCACGGAGAACAGCATGAGGAAGTTCCTTGCCGGGCTTCTGGCGATCGTTGCCATTGGCGCCTGCGGCACGCTCGCCGCCCATGCCCAGGCTAATGAGGTGCAGCAATGGACGGATTATATCAGCTGCTGGGGAAGCAAGGGGGTGTGCGTCATGTACCGCAAGGCCCCGACCAGCAACGTCTGGTTCCGCCAGGGCGGCACCCGGATCTATGAAGACCCGTACCCCTGGGGCTTCGCCCGCGCCTGTCCAGAGGGCAGCGATGTCACCGACAACATCTTCATCTTCGAACCGGGTTCGGAAACGACGGGCATCGGCTTGATCGGATGTCCCGTTTGCGGCAACGCGCAAGCGAACCAGTATGCAGTTGCCCGTGGTGCCGGAACGCAAGTCTTCGACAATGTCGAGGATTGGGAACACGCGCTGAGCCCGTTGCAGTAAACCAGCGGGGCAAATATCAGCCGCGGCTGTTCGTAATCACCCTTGAGAACGGTTCAGGGAGGGGCTCCCCTTCCTGAACCTCAAGACTGTCATATCGTCTGCCCTGCATACTAAATGCTCAAGGCCCCATGAAACGCTGCCCTTTCTCGCCCCTCAGCCGTATCGTAAAGATGATTGCCTTGGCTGGCCTCATCGGCCTGCTCTGCGCCGGGCAGGGCCGCGCCCAGCACGGCTTCGACCGCGCCCAGGTCTCCACGGCCTTGCAGGGCTGGACGAAGAAGGTGAAGGAGTTCGACAGAGCGAAGCCAACCGTGATGTTCACGACCTCCACGATGGGCTGCACGCCCTGCTGCGCCACCGCCATCAATCATGCCATCAACAGGCTTGCCGCCGATGCGGTTGTCGCAAACGTGCTCGTGGTGGTGGCAACGCCGATACCGAAGGAAGGGCTCGCGATCCGCAAGAAGTTCAAGACGCCGAATGTCGCCGAAGATGCCGACGGGGTTCTCGACTCGGTCTTTCAGGCCGACATGATCCTGCCGGACATGTACATCATCGGCCCTGACGGGACCGTCCGCCTGCGTCATCACGACTTGCAGCATAATATGATCGACACGCTGCGCTATCAACAGTATTTGAACGACACGGCGGCTGGGGCCTTCCTGACCCCGGTAAAGACCACGGCGCCGAAGTATATCGCCCGCCTGCAAGAGGACGACGATCATATCATCAGTGACGTCAGGTCGGAGCATCTGGACCTGAAGAGAGGGACGCTGGAATTTCTGGAGACGCGGCAGAACGCCATCTATCGATTCAGCCTGAAATCCGGCGCGCTGCTCAAGGAGATCCCGGCGGATGAATCGCTCGCCTTGCGTCTGAGAGACCCAGGCAACCGGCAAGACTTCTGGGAGGATTTCGCTGCGCATCAGAGCGCGATGGTCCTGTATGAATCCATCGTCCGTCCGGCGAACACCGACACGAGCTATATCCTGTCCCAGCTTTATACCAGGTATGTCATGGAGATCGACTCTTCAAAGAAGCGGTCCGATCCCGCCCAGCCGCTCGATACCATACTCACGTTCTATAAGGCGCAATGCGTTCTGAAGATGGCGAATGACAGCGTGGTCGCGGTGGATTCCGTGCCTGAGTCCCCGTGGCTCATCGTGGGCGGCGCATCCCCTTTGGGGCCGGATATTCTGGCGCTCGGCCTCTGGGACGGCATATTGACCAGGAGCACCACCCCGCAGGGCATGCGGGATTCCGCCTACTCGTTCATCATTCTGAAGAACGGCTCGTACCGGTCGATCCCGGCGCTGCGCATTGCCGACATCGAGAAGCTCACGCAAAGGCCCTATATCCCCCGTGTCTTCGGACCGCTCTGCGTTGCCGACAATGGAGATGCGTTCTACGTCAATCAGCGCAACGGCATCTTCCTGAAGGCGAAAAAATCAAGGGATGGTTTTGAGCCCTTGCTGCTGAAAGTGGGCGGGGGATTGGAAGAAGCCAGCTCATTCTCCCTGAAAGACACGTCCCGGGCGTCCGCCGACATCAAAGCGCTGCCAGACGAGCGATTCTATGTGGCGGACGTCTCCACGAACAACCGCCACGTTCATCTTCTGGTCCTGAACCGCGAAGAGAGCAACCTGCAAATCGAGGCCCAGGCCTATGACATGGACGGGCGCTACCTGAACAGCACGCTCGTGCATCTGGATGCCGATCCGGTCCTCTCAGCAAGCGTCCTCGGCTACGATGACGCGCATCTTTACATGCTCCTCAAGCAGAAGACGGCCCGGTGGACGGTCGCAAGCCTTCCGCTCACAGAGATCACCCGGTAGAGGCCCAGCCGGACCCCAGCATCGAGATCCTAAAACCCCCATAACGGCCATGTGATCGCATGGCAGTCATATCTATTTTTTTACGTAGAGGACACGATGAGAAAGACAGCAATGCCCCGCATCCTTATTGCCCTTTTCTTCCTGACGCTGCCTGTATTGTCGGCCTATGCCCAGCCTTCGCGCGCGCGAGTCATGGTGAACATCGCGATTACGTGCAAAAGCGGTTACAACATCTGCTATAGCTACGAGGAAGACGACAAGATCGTGAACGTCGCGGGCGATGTCGTGGATGTGGTTATCGACGGCAACCATTCCATCTCCTGCAATCCCGGCGCAGGCGCGGTCTCGGTCGGGAACCTGTTCCTGCATGCGCTGGGGAATTCCTCCACCGGAAAGGGATATGTCGGCGTCGAAGCCTGCGTCAATCCAGCACAGGGGACAGGCGTGATGAACGTCTTCGAGGATACCGAGATCTATGAGAGCTTCTCTGAATGGAGTGCAGCCATATCCGATGGCGTCATCCACTAGACTGCCGTTGATGTGAGGGATGATGATGGACTCCCGCGATTTGGCCTTCTCTCTCCCCATGACTCCCGCTTCCCGTATCGATACGCGCCGTTCAAGACGGACCTGAACGGCGCGTGCGTTACTATGCATGCCAGAACAGAGTTATAATACTGGCTGCTCCAAATCCCTGCCGCCTGCCATGATCTGTGCTTGAAGATCGACTGGTAACGGCATACGCCAGGCGATCTCAGGTGCCCGGGATACGGATTCGTCTGCAAAGTGGTTATCAAACTTGAGGTTCACACGTTCTGCCACACGTCTGCATACTCGCTAGGCAGGTGCTTCTTTACACAGAACAACGTTGGCCGGCGATCGCCAAATGCGGACCGCTGAATGAGAATGCCTGGAGGAACCTGAATTCCCCGTTTGGCGAGTTCTTCATTGTTGAGAAGGACCGATACCACAAAAACCGGACGCTCCTGACTATGGAGGCTTCCGAACTCTTTCATAACCTCCTTGAACTCAGGTGTCGTAACAAAATCGATAAGATCGTTATAGTTAGCTTGCATCACCTGGGCTAACTCGTCCTTACTATAGGACAAATTTGGGTACGACATGTCGATTTAGAAATGGTTGATCGTACTGCTGCTGAGATCATGGATAATCATTAATACTTCTGTAATCCATGCACAACTACGAGCACAAAAAACTTATCGAGACGATCGCCAAGATTAGTCAGATGCCAACGGACCCTCAAGAATTTGCAGAGTGGATAAAGGCGGAGAAGCAGCTTGAGTTTCTCCGCCAGAACGCACTAGCGAATGAGATCGTCCTGTATGGAGTGGGAGAAGGGGGGTTCGTCCACTCGATGGTCGTCCCGAATGCCAAGCTTTCGCCAGTGAAGCAAAAAGACCTGATGAAATGGAACATTATGCCGGATTCGCTGATTGCCGTCTATGGATCAGGAAGTGACTACGTAGACATGTGGATCGAACGGAGTTCGGGGCACATGGGAGCTAAGTCGCTGAAGGGAGCGGTGGAATTGGCCTTCAACCGGACATTTGATGGATGGAGTGATGCCCGATGCAACTACTATGAAGTCCATCAGGAATACGCCCATCTCAATAATATCCACTGGGTTCCCGAGGAGAAATCCTATTGCCGCTACAACCAAAACGGCGAAATTGATTCCATCGTTTCCGTGACGACCCGTGAGGATAAGGACAGCGAGCTTTCCCTTGTGTCCTTTAAGTGGGAGCCTCTGGAAGAGTATCTGGCTGCATCCAAGGCATCCCTGGTAAGAATATTCGATTTTACCTTGTTTCTGCCATCGGAATTTGGAGGGTGGTCAAACAATAAGACGCAAAAAATACGTAAATCGAACGACTTCTTCTATGAGCAGCAAATTATGCCGGGACATGCTGCCTATACACGCGGAGTACAGATTATCCGTCCGCGCCGTTCAGAGAAGGCCATCTTTGCTGGTATCAAGAACAGATGGTATGGGCAGCAGAACAAGCAATATGTCGAGTTCACAGCCCATGACTGGCGCAATGATCACGTTACAAAGATCTCAACTGACCCCAGCGCCACGACAAATTATTTCGATGCCGAGGCCGATCTTCCTTTTGAAGTCTCGCCTGCTTTTTTCAAGCCCGAAGTCCTGTCGAAGTACAAAGCGGACCGGGACAAATATACCGTGGGTGAACGGGATATTTTTTGCCGGGCAGCGTGGTATCTCCAATCCATCGATGTAAACGAAGCGGGCCAGGTACACGCCTACATTCGTTACCTGCGCCGCCCTCCCTACACCGAGCAATTGTACTGGCTATCCTACAATGAAGAGCCAAGGGGGGGGGGATTTCCGAGCGTGCCATCGCTCATGACTTTGAAGGCCGTTTCGCTGTGTTTATATCTCCACTGCAAAAAATTCCATCGCTTCTCCGGCGCTGGCACTACAACAAGGTTAAATGGTGGAAGCTGCGCGATAAAAAAATGCTGGGGCGCGTGAGTACCCCGGCGACATCAAGCCGCGATGAGTGGTCCGAAGCTTTTATGGACTTGCCGAAACTGATTATGGAAGGCTTCGAGACAAAACCTATCCGTGGGAAACTTGATGAAGAGGATGTTTCATATGATGATAAGGATAGAACAATTGCGCTCCTTGAAAAGCTCCTGAACAAGGGTAACACTTCTGGCGAGGGCCAAAATCTGGCTGCCTTAAGGATTGTCCAAGCTGTGCGTTCAAAAGCCAAAGGACATGCTGGTAGCAGTAAAGTGGAGGAACTGGCGCGCAATGCCGTCATGGAGCACGAAACCTTTGGCAATCACTTCCGATATGTATGTACACAAGCAGCTAACGAGCTTGAGGCGATCGAACCGCTATTCTCAAACAAGGCTGAATAATGGAAAAACGGAATCAAAAATTTATCGTAAATGATGAGTCCACTTGGCCTGATGAAGTCGTTGACTGCTTCGAAAGGCATAAGAACATCTTACTAGCGTGGGAACAAAACCATGAGGGGCCGCAGGTCGTATCGTTTCGTGCAGTCCCATACGGCCAGCGTGCCAACGGCCACATGCAAATACGCGGCGGCTGCTTCACGGGCCATCAAAGGTTCGGGATGAGATTGGCATGCGTGCATATGTTCCTCCTGATCGTGATCACTCGGGCTTTATCTGTCGCCCCTCAACATTCAGGATGAACGCCTTTGCTTTATTTTTCTGAAAAACGAATATAATGACCGTTAATGTCCGGTCATGAGCGGTAATGGCTCACGTCAGGTAAAAGGACATGTGGTGGTATGGATCTTTGCGGTGTGCCGATTCTTTCGAATGCCGGTGTATGCGTTTTCGCACCTATGATTTTCTTCTCCTATTCGGAAATATTCGTATGCAAGCGAAAGCCGCTGCCAGCTACGGCTTTCTTTCTTCACAGGCACCTATAAATCAGCCGGGTTCCCGCAAATATATCGGCACCTGAATGGGTACCGTACACAAACATGTACCCCGGATGCTTTCGGCAAGCCGTATATTGCCCGCGTTCTGATCGATTGATATGGCAGGAAACACCTCCATACCGACCACGCAACCATCAGCACCCCCCCGGCACAGCTCTATATACCCCATACTGCACGAAATAATTTCGGCATGAATCTTTATCCACCCTCCATATCATCTGGGGTATCGAGGCTCAGGTCGAAGCGATGATCGCACCCCTCTGCGGCGATGACAACCTTCCTCTTGTCGTCCTCGCTCCACTCGTCGCAAGCCGCCAGCTATCCGCCAAAGCTCCCCTGATTGACGCGCAGCGCTCTAAACAGCTTGCAATCGATCTCCTCTCCGTCGATGAACTGGATCTCGCATTCCTCGACCACGAGCCCTATCTGATTGATGTTCCTGCCTGCCTTCTGCGCGTATTCCTCCTCCGTCTCAAAGTAAAAGCCGATTGTCGAACGAAGGCCGGCCAATAACCCCGGATACACGGGAGAAGAGTGTATAGATATCTTGCCCCTGGCCTTCACCGGCTCAAGTTTCCAGGTTTCCTACCGGGAGCACTGCCCCATGGCATGCCGCCGAATGTCTCATTACAGGTTACGAATGCAGTTTACCATAGACATTGAAATCTGGAAAAATTCCCGTACTTTTCAAAATCTTGTAAATGCTTATCGTTCCTGATTAAGGACCCTCATAAGGTTGATGGAGCCCCTAAAGATGCCCTTCCTGACCGTTGCCGTCGGCACTTTAGGGCAGGAATGCTAACAATGACCGCCGCAGGCTCCGAACCACTGGGCGAAACGCACCAAAGCGGCTCCGGCATAACCGGCACCTTTCCCGGTGGGCAATCCGGCATATATTGAGGCATGCTTAACACTGACACCATTCAGATCACGCCAGAATTGTTGGCGCTGTTGTCGGAAATCGATGAGTTCAAGGGTGCACGGTGCCAGCCCAAACACGGCCAAGGCGATGTTCTGCAACTTGGTGGCGAAGGGGACTGCTGGTTCGGCATGGTACAGGCCGTGAGATATGGAATAGAAATGACCCGCCTGTTAGAACTGAGAGGAAAAAGATAGCGTAATGAAATTTATAGACCTTTTTGCAGGGCTAGGAGGATTCCACCTTGCGCTTAGGAGGCTGGGACACGAATGCGTATTCGCCTCTGAGGTAGACCCCGAATTAGCGAAGCTATACGAGAAGAATTATGGCTTGCTGCCAGAGGGAGACATTCGCTCTTCATTTAAGCGCACTCCCGAGCATGACATTCTTTGTGCTGGGTTTCCTTGCCAGCCATTCTCAAAGGCTGGAGAGCAGAGAGGGTTTGATTGCCCACAATGGGGTGATTTGTTCGATTACGTCATTAAGATTCTCATGAACCAAGCCCCTCGTTATCTTATTATTGAGAATGTCCCTAATCTCATCCGGCATGACGAGGGAAAGACTTGGCAGAAGATTTGCCAGCGCCTTGAGAGGGCTGGCTATGAAATAGACTTCCGCCTGCTCTCTCCTCATATGTTTGGCGTCCCGCAGGTTCGCAACCGAGCTGTCATCGTTGGGGCAAGGGATGGCTTGTCTCATTTCTCCTGGCCGGAACCTACGCATAATTCTGAAGGCCTTAGCATCAAGTCCATTCTTGATTGCAATCCACCGGATGCGAAAGCATTGCCACCCAGCTTCATCAAATATCTGACCGCGTGGCAGGAGCTTCTTAAGGCCCTGCCGTCGGATGAGCCCCTTCCGTCATTCCCTCTATGGGCGATGGAGTTCGGGGCTACTTACCCTATCACGCCCTGCACCCCATCTCACGCGAGCATCTATAAGCTTCGGGCAAGCAAGGGCGCCCTCGGGATCTCGCTAGAGGGCCTCTCTAAGAGAGAAATAATCGAGGCGCTCCCGGCCTACGCTAGAGATCCGTCAGAGAGCTTTCCTGCGTGGAAGATCCAGTTTATCCAACAGAACCGGGACTTCTATGAGCGGCATAAGAAAGTCATTGACCGCTGGCTGCCCTCCATCCGGGAGTTTGCGCCCAGCTTTCAGAAGCTGGAATGGAACTGGAAGGATGGCCCGCGAGATCTATGGAAGACAATCATCCAATTTCGGGCTTCTGGGATTCGGGCCAAGCGTCCTTCGGCCGCGCCCTCCCTTGTCGCCTTGACCACAAGCCAAGTACCTGTTATCCCCTGGGAGAAGCGCTATATGACGATGCGAGAGTGCTCCCGGCTTCAGAGCATGGGTGAACTCGAACACCTACCCAAGGCGCAGACGGCTGCCTATAAGGCGCTCGGCAACGCGGTGAATGTCGAGGTGATCAAGGCTGTAGCGCAAAAACTCATTGGCGCGGCTAAGGATGGGCAAAGGCCATCTTCCCTCGTCAACCCGGGCACAGCACCGACTCGACATGGAGAACTCAATATTGCTTTGGCGGGGGGTCAGCCATGACAGCGCAAGAGGCGACAACATCAAACATTCGCACAGTAAGCATCCGCCCCGGCGTGAGCGTACTGAGCGTCCTTCAGCATCTGAACTACAAGCCCTGGTTCGCCCTAGCAGAGTTTGTGGACAACTCTCTTCAAAGCTTTCTTACGCATCGCGAACCCCTCCGGGCCTTACATGGAGGGGACGTAAGGCTGAGGGTTCAGATTGAGATTCACGGCAGCCCTTCGCCGAGGATTATCATCCGCGACAACGCCGCCGGTATTTCGGCCGCAGACTACCAGCGAGCCTTTCGGCCTGCGGCGGTCCCCCCAAATCGCACTGGCCTGTCAGAGTTCGGGATGGGGATGAAGAGCGCCGCCTGCTGGTTCTCCCCGCGCTGGCATGTCCGCACCAAGGCTCTGGGGGAGCAAGTCAGGCGCAAGATTGACTTCGATATTGACCAGATAGTGACGGACGACATCAGCGAACTCGACATCGAGGAGATGGCCGCCCCTGCCAATGAGCACTCTACGGAAGTGGTGCTCGATAAGCTTCATCATCAGCCAGTTGGCCGCACTGTAGCCAAGATCAAGGAGCATTTAACTGATATATACCGAGTCTATGTCCGGGAAGGTATATTAGAACTCAGCCTCGATGGTCGCGCTCTTCAGTATGAAGAGCCTGAAATTTTGCGCGCTCCATATTTTCGGAATCTCGATGAAGAGCCTCGCCTATGGCGGAAGGACATCGAGTTTGATTTTGGAGATGGCTTAAGGGCTCATGGGTTCGCAGGTATCCGTTCAGTAGGCAGTACCTCCCGCGCGGGCTTCTCCCTATTCCGAAGGGGTAGGCTGATTCAGGGCAGCGGGGATGAGGGTTATCGGCCCCATACGATATTTGGAAACAGCAATAGCTATCGCTATCAGCGGCTATTCGGCGAACTGCACCTTGAGGGCTTCGAGGTCGCCCATACAAAAGATGGTTTTAAGTGGGACGAGAACGAGCAGCCGTTTCTCGATATCCTTAAGGAGCATCTCGACAGTGAGGATATGCCCCTTCTTAATCAGGCTGAGGGGCACCGGACGAATCGCCTCACCCTTAGCCAACTTACGTCAGCCGCCACAGAGGCGATCTCAAGCACGGCAGGAGCGCTGGAGGAGGGTTTGCCTCGCGCTCTGGATGCTATCGCAGCGCAGCCTGAGCGAGACCCCGCTCAAGAACTGGAACCTCCGCCAACGGAATTGCCGGAGCCTGAAGCCCGGTTAGCCTCCCGGACAATTGACACCCGCTTTCGCAGTGATGCCTGGAGAATCACCCTCGAGTTGACCAATGACAGCAATGCCGACGACTGGGTGCAGATCAGCGATCAGCCAGCGGCATCAGCACGAGAGCAGCCCCGGCTGCTTGGTCTCCGTGTATCGCTTGCTCATCCTTTCATGGTTCGCTTCGCTGGAGCGAACGCGGAGGATATTGACGCTCTACTTCGTGTAGCCGCAGCCCTGGGAATTGCTGAGGTCGTCACCCGAGAGATGGGACTTAAGGGCAGCAGCATATTTATGCAGAATATCAATGATATAATTAGGGAGGCATTGTCGCAGCCATGACCAATTCACCTTCAACTGGAACTGTGACTATCCAAGACGAAGCTCCCTTGGGCAACGGCTGGCTTCCTGCCGAGGGGCCTGAGGCGCACGACCTGCTCGAGCATGTATTCCGAGACAGAGACGATCCGGCAGCGGTGCATCAGGTGATCGAGACCTCGACCTCGATTCTGTCTCGCTGCGTTAATCCTGCATCTACTCAGCCCCCTGACAGCAATACAGGGCTTGTTATTGGCTACGTCCAGAGCGGGAAGACTCTATCCTTTACGACAGTCTCCGCCCTAGCGCGTGATAATAATTTCCATATCGTCATAGTCATGACTGGGATATCCAAGCCCCTCTTCGACCAGTCAACCGGCAGGCTGCGCGCAGACTTAAGACTTGACGCCCATCGCAACAGAAAATGGGTCTTTCTCTCTAACCCAAGAGCGGACCAAGACCTCAACTCGCTCCGGGACATAATCACTGACTGGCATGACCAGTCAGTTCCGAGCGACCAGAAGGTAACTGCGCTCATCACTGTAATGAAGAATCACCAGCATCTTGCGAACCTTAGCAATTTGCTCTCTCAACTAGACCTGTCGCGCTCCCCTGTCCTTATAATTGATGACGAGGCGGATCAGGCGAGCATGAACACCAAGGTAAACCAGGATGATGAGAGCACGACCTATCGCCGGATCGGAGAGTTGCGCGAGAAGACACCTCATCACTCCTTCCTTCAGTATACTGCCACTCCGCAAGCCCCTCTACTGATCAGTCTTATAGACATCCTGTCTCCCAGCTTCGTTCAGGTCCTTCAGCCTGGCGCCGGCTATGTGGGAGGGCGCGAGTTCTTCAGTGACCGCCATGCTTCTCACATCCGGGAGATTCCAGAAGATGAACTTCAGGCCGATCCAGAGGAGGCCAGCGAGACCCCAGGCTCTCTCTTGCAAGCTCTCCGCGTCTTTATGATCGGCGTAGCTGCAAGTCTTGCCTCATCAAATACGCGAGGCAATCGCTCGATGCTGGTTCACCCGTCGCACCGCACAGACAGGCATTCGGTCTACACAGGCTGGGTCCAGCGGATTAAGTCTAACTGGGAAAGCATCCTAAAACGCCAGGATTCGGCTGCGGCGCAAGAGCTTCTGGAGGATTTCCGCGAGGCCTATGATGATATTCGTCAGACTGAGCCGAACCTGCCGGAGTTCGATGCCATTAGGACACATC
Source organism: uncultured Alphaproteobacteria bacterium (assembly GCA_964455525.1). Lineage (GTDB taxonomy): Bacteria > Bacteroidota > Ignavibacteria > OLB7 > OLB7 > JAFDZV01. The sequence goes on along the minus strand of CAYVWR010000007.1, from coordinate 200,964 downwards.
TACCGCGCGCCATCCGGCTTACCGGCGTTCAGGAGGTCAATGCTAGTCGCGGGCGGACCCCGTCCATTCCGTGGGCCAACCACTATAGCTGGATTCTGATTGCTGGGCAGGCTGTTGACCGAGGCTTTACCGTCGAGGGGCTCACCGTCACCTATATGCCTCGGAGCATCGGAGTGGGGAACGCCGATACGCTTCAGCAGCGCGGACGATTCTTCGGATACAAGCAAAGGTATCTGGGATATTGCCGAATCTATCTTCCGCAGACTGTTATCGATGCCTTCTCCGATTATGTCGCTCATGAGGAGGATGTCCGCAGCCAACTTCAGGAGTATCAGGAGCCAGGACGTGAACTGAGTGAGTGGAAACGCGCGTTCATCATGTCTCCGAGGCTCAGCCCAACGAGACGGAATGTGCTGCGGCTGGACTATATGAGGGGACTGATCTCAAACTCTTGGCTCGACCCCTCCTATCCGCTTGGCGCGCCCGATGCCATTGAGGCCAATCGCTGGCTGGTTAGCAATTTCCTCGATGGGCTGGAACTTCTGCCTGATGACGGTCATCCAGATAGGACATCTGTGCAGCGTCACCTTCTAGCGCAGGATGTTCGGCTTGAGATGGTGCTGCAAGACCTTCTGGTGCCATATCGCATTCCCACCCCAAACGATTCGCAGAAGTTCACCGGCCTGCTCCTTCAGCTTAGGCGAGCAATTGAGCAGAACCCGAATGAACTATGCAATGTGTATCGGATGAGCCCGGATGAGACAAGGCGACGTGGCCTGAATGCCGAAGGCAAGATATCCAATCTGTTTCAGGGCGCGTATCCAGTAGAGAGAAGCCGCCGGGGCTCTGTTTACCCTGGAGACCGGGAACTGCACCATCCCAATAGGGTGACTATCCAAGTACATATGCTCACCTTGACGGACCAGCAGAATAATATCCAAGGGGAGAATGTTCCTGTAATCGCGGTCTGGGTTCCCTCGCGGTTAGCCGCAGGATGGATCGTTCAAGACGAAGAGGTATAACCCAGCTTTATAGCCTCTATCAGTCCTTGCCTGTTCAGTCGGCGAACTCGGCGAGCAACAATAAGGCTTCTTTCATAAAATCAATATAGATAGGCATGGATAGAATTGAAGAGTTTTCTGATGATAGGCAGAAGGCTTGGTGCATTCACTGTGGTGCATGGATTACAAGTGTTCCAACGAACTGGGATCATGTGCCATCAAAGAGCCTTCTGCAAAGGCCTCTCCCCCCACATGTTCCTCAGGTCGAAGTCTGCTCTTCGTGCAATAATGGATTTTCCTTAGATGAAGAGTATCTCGTCGCATTTTTGAACTGCGTCCTTTCTGGTACGACTGATCCGGCAAGGCAGACAAATCCTAAAGTTCAGCGAGCGTTGGAACGAAATCCCGCGCTTCGTGCTCGCATTGAATCCGGGAGAAAGTCATACACGACAACTGGCGGCGAGCAGGAGACGGTATGGCAGCCGGAGATTGAGCACGTTCACCGAATCGTTCTTAAGAATGCACGAGGACATGCCTTTTTTGAGTTTGGCGAGCCTATGTTGAGTCAACCGACTCACATCATGGCGACTCCACTACAGTTATTGAATGACGAACAACTATCCAACTTTGAAGATGTAGGCATGAATCTTTGGCCTGAAGTCGGGAGCCGCATGATGACTAGGTCTGTCACTAGCCAAGACATGGATAACGGGTGGGTCATCGTTCAAGAGGGAGTTTATCGCTATGCAGTTTTTCAGGCAGACACGATGGTAGTGCGTTCGGTTATTTGGAACTATCCCGCCACAGAAGTCTACTGGGAATAATCGTCTGCTATGTGCATCCTTCACTCATCAACCAAACGTTGCTTCAGCAGCGACGCGAAATTATTCTTGCAATCTCCCAAACAACCGCCATTATACTCCATGTACACGTTGATATGCTGGTACGAAAAGTTCCTATTGTCAGGTCTTAGGGTAGATACTGGGGTAACGGCTAAACTCTGATCATAAATTAGCGGGACGATCTAAAAGGTTACCTATTCAATTTGGCCTCGATCAGCTCCACTAGGGCCCTATTTCACTGACATAAACGGATAACAACAGGGATAGATTAAGCTGTTGTTATACAAGAACTTTCCCCCGCCCTTCGCGTGTATGGTATGATACCATAATTACCGTGTAGTAACGCATTTTCGGGGCAGAATACGGGGTATCTTGTCTCGATTGAGGAGGGTGAGATGAAACTCTATGACAAGAATTGTCTAAACGCAAAGCCACGCAAAAAGACGTATAAGCTCTTCGATGGACAAGGTCTATACCTTGAGGTGACGCCCACCGGCAGCAAGCTGTGGCGCTTGAAATATCATTATTCCAGAAAAGAAAAGAGTCTATCCCTAGGACCCTACCCCCGCGTTACACTGGCCGAGGCACGCGAAAAACGCCTTGAGGCGAAAAAGCTGCTGGATGCGGACATCGCCCCTTCCGCCGCCAAGCGCGAGCGCCGCCGCAAGGCCATTCTCGATGCTGAGAATAGCTTCAAGGCCGTCGCTCTGGAGTGGCACGAGAATCAGAAGGAGAGATGGAGCGAGGATTACGCGGCGGGCATCTTGCACCGGCTGGAAACAGATATATTCCCCTCCCTTGGATCAACAAGATCGAGGTTCCCGAACTGCTGGAGGCACTGCGCAAGATCGAAAAACGCGGCGCTCTGGAACTTGCCGCAAGAGCACGGCACATCTGTGGTCAGGTTTTCCGCTATGGCATCCAGACCGGCAGATGCAAGGAGGATATCACCCAACATCTAAGGGGAGCACTCAAGACCCGTAAGGTCCAACATTACCTCGCCATCGATACACGGGAGCTTCCCGAGCTTCTGGCGGCTGTGGAGCACAATGAAGCCGATCTCTTCGACCGAACGGGCGAATCCTATGACCGTGCCACCTTCATCAAACAGCGCACGGTTATGATGCAGGCATGGGCGGATTATCTGGATATGGTGGCTGCGACCGGAAAAGTGGATGTGCCAGCTTCGCCACCTGAGGCGGCAAAAGACAAGAATGAGGTGCGAATTCAGTATCCCCCGGTGCTGTCAGCGGCATATATGAGTACAGATGCCGGGCCTTACCGGGTTGTCTATCTCAACTATCAAGGGGAGAGCACGTAAGGCCCCGATTGTTGTACCTATGTTGTACCTAAAGAAAAAGCCCGGAGGAGAATCCGGGCTTTTTCGCTGTCTTGAGCGCTTTTCGTCCCTGCTGTTGGTTGGGGTGGAAGAATACAAACTCACACAGAAGAGAGGGCCGGAACAGTCACGGAGAGTTTCAGCACCCCCTTCCCGGCTCTCCGTTCGCAACCAGGCCAAGCGGCGCATCGCAGAGGGCCGCCCGGCAGTATGACGAACGAATCATCCGCTATCGTGAACGCCGGAGCGACGAACGATAAGCATGAGCATTGCCCGCCGGGACCGTCCCTGCCGCAGCGGTCATGGAGGGGCGGTTTTGGTATTCTCCTCATTCGCCCTGTATCTTGGGCTTCATAACAACCATCTCATGGAGCCGTGGGTCGTACCACGGCTGAGAGCGAAGCAGGTGATAGCACCGATGCTCCGCTCGATTACGGGGGAAGTCCGGTGGAAATCCGGCGCAGTCCCGCTACGGTAAACGCAGAATCCTCTGCGAAGCCCGAATGCCCGTCCAATGAGCAAGGCTTTCATCGCCCTTCGGAGAAGAGGGTATGCCGTCATTTCAGGACGTTGGGATCGCCGTTCCGGCAGTTCCACACCAGAAGGAGACTGCCACCTGCCTCGGTGGCTTTTTTGTCTCTGTCGTGCTCTGCTTGCTCTTCTTCGTCAGGCTTACGTTCTGTATGAGGGAGTATGCAACAACTGACAGATACCCTGGGGTCGATGGCACCCGCCACCGGCACCTTCATCTCCTCCAGCCTCGCCGATAGCGGCCGCGCCTTGGATGACACCGCAACGCATGCGCAGACGCCATCGGATCTCAGCCACTACCGTGTTGCCCGCCGCGATGGACGGGTTGTTCAGTTTCTCCCGGATAAAATCGCCCTGGCGCTGACCAAGGCATTCCTTGCCGCGCAGGATCAGCACGAGGAGCCAAGCGCACGTACCCGCGAGCTGGTGGCGCAACTGACGGCCAATGTGGTTCATGCCCTTACACGCCGCCGCGCCGGAGGGGGCGAGTTCCATATCGAGGAGATCCAGGATCAGGTGGAACTGGCGCTGATGCGGGCGGAAGAACATGCGGTTGCACGACGCTATGTGCTGTACCGCGAGGAGCGCGCGCGCGCACGCGGCATCGCAGCCCAGCCCGTGGCGCCGGAAACACCATCCGCCCCTCTGCGTGTCACCCTTGCCGATGGCACTTCATCGACCCTGGATACCAACCGGCTGAACGAACGGCTCGCCGCCGCCTGCGCCGATCTCGGCCGGTATGCCGATGCCACTGCCTTATACCACGACACGCTGGCCGGATTATACGATGGCATCCCGCTACCCGAGGTAAACCGCGTGGCGATCATGGCCGCACGCGCACGCATAGAGGCCGTGCCGGAATATGCCTTTGTGGCGGCACGCCTGCTGCTGGACAATCTCTATGGCGAGGTGTTCGGCCGCGACCTATCCCATAGCGAGGCACGCCAGGAGTACACAGGCCGCTTCGCCGAGTATCTGCGCCAGGGCGTCGATGCCGGGCGCCTCTGCCCGGCTCTGCTGGAGTTCGATCTGACGGTGATCGCGCAGGCACTGCGCCCGGAACGCGATGGGCAGTTCGCCTATATGGGAATACAGACCCTCTACGACCGGTATTTCATCCATATCGAAGAGCGGCGCATCGAGCTGCCGCAATGGTTCTGGATGCGTATTGCAATGGGGCTGGCGCAGCAGGAAAGCAACCGCGAGGCCCGTGCCGTGGAGTTCTACGAGGTTATGTCGCAGTTCCGCTTCATCCCCTCCACCCCCACGCTGTTCAACTCCGGCACAAACTATCCACAGCTCTCCTCGTGCTATCTGACGACGATCGGCGACGACCTCAGCGACATCTTCGAGGCCATTCGCGATAATGCGCTCCTCTCGAAGTTCAGCGGAGGCCTCGGCAACGACTGGACCCCCGTGCGCGCCATGGGCGCCCACATCAACTCGACCAACGGACAGAGCCAAGGAGTTGTGCCATTCCTCAAGGTGGCAAACGATACCGCCGTCGCGGTCAATCAGGGGGGGAAACGGCAGGGTGCGGTATGCGCATATATCGAACCCTGGCATCTGGACGTCGAAGAATTCCTCGACCTGCGAAAGAACACCGGCGATGACAGGCGGCGCACCCACGATATGCATACCGCGCTCTGGGTTCCCGACCTGTTTTTCGAGCGCGTACAGCAGAACGGCGCATGGACGCTCTTCAGCCCGGATGAAACGCCGGACCTCCACGATCTCTATGGCCGGGCGTTCGCCGATCGCTATCGTTTCTACGAGGAAAGAGCCGCCGCCGGAGAGCTGCGCAACAGCCGGACGCTCCCGGCAGTAGAAGTATGGCGCAAGGTTCTTACACGCCTGTTCGAGACGGGGCATCCCTGGATTACGTTCAAAGACCCATCAAACCTTCGCTCCCCCCAGCGCCATGCAGGGGTTGTGCACTCCAGCAATCTCTGCACGGAGATCCTGCTGAATACCAACCGCGACGAGATCGCCGTCTGCAATCTGGGTTCGGTGAACCTGGCGGCCCACACCACGCCGAACGGGCTTGACAAGCAAACCCTCGGGGAGACGGTTCGCACGGCGATACGCATGCTGGACAATGTGATCGACATCAACCTGTACCCGGTTCCCGAAGCACGGACATCCAACCTGCGTCATCGCCCGGTCGGGCTTGGGGTGATGGGCTTTCAGGATGCTCTCCATATCCAGCGCATCCCCTACGCAGGCGAAGCGGCAATGCAGTTCGCCGACAGCTCGATGGAGGCAATCTCCTATCACGCGATCCTTGGCTCAACATGCCTGGCCGCCGAACGCGGGCGCTATGCATCGTACCAGGGTTCGTTGTGGGATCAGGGAATTCTGCCATACGATTCGCTTGCACTGCTCGCCAGCCAGCGCGACGGGGAACTGCCCGTAGACCGTTCCACCACGCTCGACTGGGAGCCGGTGCGCAAGGCAGTGGCAGAGCATGGCATGCGCAACTCGAACTGCCTGGCGATAGCACCAACAGCCACCATCTCCAACATCCTTGGCGTATCGGCTTCCATCGAGCCGAGCTTTGCCAACCTCTTTGCCAAAAGCAATCTCTCCGGCGAGTTCACGGTGGTAAACCCATATCTGGTCGCGGACCTGCGCGAGCGTGGCCTGTGGGATATGGATATGGTGGACGATCTGAAATACTTCGATGGCGTGCTGAGCGATATCGACCGCGTTCCAGAGGACCTGCGCGCACTCTATGCAACCGCGTTCGAGGTGGAACCACGATGGCTTATCGAGGCCGCATGCCGTCGCCAGAAATGGATCGATATGGGACAATCGCTCAACCTCTATGTCGCAAACCCCACCGGCCCGCAGCTTGGGGCCATCTACGAACTGGCCTGGCGCAAGGGGCTAAAGACAACCTATTACCTGCGTACAAAGGCAGCAACACAGGTCGAAAAATCGACGCTCGATATCAATCGTAAGGGCATTCAGCCGCGCTGGATGAAATCGGAAAGCCCCTCCGCCCGCATCACGCCCGATCGCACCGAAACCGGTGGCACCGACATCAGTGGCACAACGGCCGCCCTCTGCTCGCTCGATGCCGACTGCGAGGCATGCCAGTAGTCCGCTCCCCATTCGCGAGATAGTACAACAGCATTTTCACTATGAGCACAACGCTTTCTTTTGATGGCGCCATCGCGGTGGCGCCGGTCGCCGATACCGGGGCGCACTCCATTCATACGCAGCCCGGCGGACGAATACGCACGGCGGACGCAAAACGCCTGGTCAACTGCGTTACCGTCGATGTAAACCAGCTTGCACCGCTGAAATATTCATGGGCATGGGAACATTACCTGAATGGGTGCAACAACCACTGGATGCCATCGGAGGTGCCGATGGCCCGTGATATCGAATTATGGCGATCCAATAAACTCTCCCCCGAGGAACGCATGGTAATCATGCGGAACCTGGGATTTTTTGCCACGGCCGAAAGCCTGGTGGCAAACAATCTGACGCTGGCCATCTACAAACACATCACCAATGCCGAATGTCGCCAGTATCTGCTGCGCCAGGCATTCGAGGAGGCATTGCACACCCATGCGTTCCATTATATCTGCGAGAGCCTGGGGATTGATGAGCGTGAGGTGTTCAATATGTATCGCGAAGTGCCGAGCATCGCACGCAAGGACGAGTTTGAAATGCGCCTTACCGAGGATGTGCTGCGCGATGATTTTTCGACAGCCACACCCGAAGGGCTGGAGCGATTCATGGAGAACCTCGTCGGCTTCTATGTCATCATGGAAGGGATATTTTTCTATTCCGGCTTTGCCATGATGTTATCGTTCCATCGGCGCAATCAGATGACAGGCGTGGGAGAGCAGATACAGTATATCCTGCGCGACGAGACAACTCATCTGAATTTCGGCATCGACCTTATCAACGGCATCAAGGAGGAGAACCCGGGTCTCTGGGGCCATGCCCTACAGCAGCGCCTCATTGAAAGGATCAACACCGCCGTGGAATATGAGATCGCCTATGCCGAGGATTGCATGCCGCGTGGCCTTGCCGGGTTCAACGCCGGGCAGTTTCGCGATTATGTCGGCTTTATCGCCGATCGCCGTCTGGAACGCATAGGGCTACCAGCACAGTATCGCACACGCAACCCCTTTCCCTGGATGAGCGAGACAATCGACCTTGGAAAGGAAAAGAACTTCTTTGAAACACGTGTCACCGAGTACCAGAGCGGCAGCGCTCTGAAATGGGAATAACCAATATGAATACACAGTTCTCTACCGCCACGCTCGGCTATCCGCGCGTGGGCAGCGGCCGCACCTACAAGTGGATGCTTGAACATTTCTGGGCTGGCAAGATCGATATCCACGAACTGGCACAGAAAGCGGGCGAGCGCGAAGCCGAGTGCTGGCGTACAGAGCACGAGGCAGGCATCGACGCCATCACCTGCGGCGACTTCAGCCTGTACGATCATGTGCTTGATACAGCCATTATGCTTGGCTGTATTCCCGAACGCTATGGATGGGATGGAGGGGAGATAACGCCCGCACTCTATTTTGCGATGGCCCGTGGCGCCAACGGCATCCCCGCCTGCGAGATGACCAAGTGGTTCGATACCAACTACCACTATATGGTGCCGGAGCTGCCGGAACGCTTTCAACTGACGGCAAATCGGCCGCTGGCAGCGTTCCGCCAGGCAACGGCCGCTATCGGCGAAGCCGCCACGCCATGGCTGTTGGGAGGCTTCACTTTCCTTCGCCTTGCCGGCCTTCATCGAACCGATCTGGCAGCACGCCTGCGCGAGCTTACCCCCATCTACCAACGCATCGTACAGGAACTGGCCGCAGCAGGTGCACGCCTGATCCAGATGGATGAGCCATCGCTTGTAGGGGATGTAGATGACGAAGAATGGGAGGCCATCACGGAATTTTATACGGCGATGGCGAGCACCGGGGGAGCGATCTGCGTGCAGACCTATTATGGGCATGTGGAGCCTGTGTGGGCACGACTGCTGCAACTGCCGGTTGCGGCGCTGGGCATTGATATGGTTGCCGGCCGCGAGCGCAATCGCGCAGCACTCCTTGAACAGCCGTTCCCGGAGGATAAACATCTGGTGATCGGCGTGGTGGATGGGCGCAACGTATGGCGTAGCGACCTGGATGCGGCCCTGAGGCTGGTGCAGGAGATCGCCACAATCGTTCCGGCAGAGCGGATCACGATAGCCCCGTCCTGCTCGTTGCTGCATCTGCCGGAAACCGTTGCCGATGAGAAGGATCTGCCGGAGGACCTGCGCGGCGGCCTCTGTTTTGCACGCGAACGTCTTCAGGAGCTGAGCCTGCTGGGGCGTGCTCTGCGCAATGGCATCCACTCGGTGGAAACCGAATGGAACCAGGCACGCCAGCAGCGCCAGCGCTGGCGTGATATGGCCGGACGTACCGTCCCGGAAGTGCGCGAACGTGTGGCAGCGTTGCGCCAGAGCGATTTCCAGCGCGCCCCGCTCCAGGAGCGTGTGCAGGCACAGCAGGAACGGCTTGGCCTGCCGCTGCTCCCCACCACCACCATAGGCTCCTTCCCGCAGACCCGCGAGCTGCGCCAGGCGCGGGCACAGGCTGCCCGGCAGCCGGAGGCATATCAGCAGGCGATTCGCGAGGAAGTGGAACGGGTGATCCGAATCCAGGAGGAAATCGGGATCGACGTGCTGGTTCATGGCGAGCCGGAACGAAACGATATGGTGCAGTTTTTTGCCGAGCAGTTGCATGGTTATGCAGCCACGCAGCAGGGCTGGGTGCAGAGCTACGGCAGCCGCTGCGTACGCCCGCCACTGCTGTTCGGCGATGTATGGCGCGGCAGCCAGATGAGCGTGGAGATGAGCCGCTATGCACAGTCGCTGACCTCCAAGCCGGTCAAGGGAATGCTTACCGGACCGGTGACAATGTTGCAATGGAGCTTTGTCCGCGATGACCTTGGACGTAGCGAGGTGGCCTATCAGATCGCCCTGGCGATCCGTGACGAGACTATCGACCTGGAGCGCGAGGCTGGCCTTGGTGTTATCCAGATCGACGAACCGGCATTCCGCGAGGGGCTTCCGTTGCGACGTGCGGACTGGGAAAGCTATCTGGGCTGGGCGGTACAGGCGTTCCGGCTGGCAAGCGCGGGGATCGCATCCGGCACGCAGATCCATACGCATATGTGCTACTCCGAGTTCAGCGATATCATCGGGGCAATCGCCGCGCTGGATGCCGATGTGATATCCATCGAGGATGCACGCTCCTATGGCGAGATGCTGGAGACCCTGCGCCAGTTCCGCTATCCTGCCGGCATCGGGCCGGGCGTCTACGATATCCATTCCCCCAACGTTCCCACAGTAGAGGCGATGGCGGACAAGATCCGGCGGACACTGGAGAGCCTGCCCGCCGATCAGGTATGGGTCAATCCCGATTGCGGGCTTAAGACCCGTGGCTACGACGAGACCATCCCGGCACTCAAGCATATGATCGAGGCGGCACGGCTTGCACGTGCCGGGCTGCCGGAACGGGCCGCCGTGGCAAACATCTCCTAGGGAGCATGCGCTGCAAGCTACTCCTCTTGGCAGCGTTGCGCCGGGTTATGCCCTGCGCGCAAAGCAGGAGCGGGGAGACGGTGATGCGACATCATTCGGCAGTATAGGCAGCAACCACCGGTATATGTCAGGGATACTGCCGACCGGCCATTCCAGAGCATGCCAGGCTGTGCCCCCGTTCGCCTGGCCGAAAGTCTGACGGACACAAACGAAACATGGCCTTCCGAATCGGCTCGGAAGGCCATGTTCTGCTTCATCGGCAACCTGTATGGTGCTACCGGCGACGATCAGGATCGACCATGTTCAGATACTCGTTCTTCAGCTCCAGCTCCTCGCGCGACTCCACATGGGTGGGATCTGGAAGGCAGACATCCACCGGGCAGACCGCAGCACACTGTGGCTCATCATGGAATCCAACGCATTCGGTGCACTTGTCCGGCACGATATAGAAATAATCAGCCGACCAGAAGCTACCGGCACCGCTCGGAGCAGTATCACCGGCACCATACGTCACACCGGCAAGTGTCCAGTTGGCGCCACCCTCGTAGATGGCAGTGTTCGGGCACTCCGGCTCGCAGGCACCGCAATTGATACAGTCGGTCGTGATATAGATAGCCATGGGTTGGGTACTCCGTCTAAGTTGATATATGTTCAGTAAAATTTCTAACGTAGTGACGTCATACATCGAACGACGTGCTGGAGAAGTCCTGCGTGTCGCGCTCATAGACGATCATGGGAAGCTGGATCAGGTCGATCTGCTCCACTCCCCGTTCTCTCGCATCGCTTACGGAGAAGAGGAGCGCGCTCAGACCAGTGCGGAGGGCTGCGACATCAATGCCGAGATAGTGGCTCTGGTATTCGCCGAGCTTGGCAAGCGATTTCGAGAGCTGGCTCTCGGCACCGGCAAGGTTGCCGCGGATCATATGAAAGATCCCAACCGCACCCTGGATCAGTCCCTGTAGGAATCGCTTCGCCTCCCCCCGTTCCTCCATCCACAGCTCTTCAAAGGTATCATGGCACTCGAAGAACTTTCCCTCATTGAACTCAGCGATACCAAGCTCGAATCGTTCTCGGTCGATCATCATGAAATTAGATAGAGTCAAGAATCGAACCAGCGGTTATTTATATTAAGTCTCGATATGTTGGATTTTCTTCGAGGTTGAACCACAGTGCCAATCCGCAGGTTTTCCCGCTTTTTTCGCGACCCCCGGGGGATTCTGGCCGGGATCTACCTGGCCTTCGCGATCATGGCACAGTTCCTCCCGCTGGTTGGGGATCTCCATTACGAGTTCTCCGCAGCCTGCGCGGTGCTGGCAAGCCTGTGCGCAGGCATCGCTGCAATCTACCGCCCCCGCCAGCAAACCATACGTGACGAAAGGTACCAGCCAGTATCCGGGCACGTCCGGCCACTGTCCGGCTCATCGGCCCAGGCCGACGAGTTGTGGCGCATGGTCTCAGGCAACGTTCTTCTCTGTCTGATCCCCCTGCCGGTGGCATATGCCAGAGGGCTTTTCGGCGGCGGATGCGGCCTGATGGAGGGGCTTTCCTGGTATCTTCTTCTGGTGCCGCCAGCAGCCGCAATCAGCACGGTGCTGGCGGCATTCAGCGAACGTATGACCCGGCGGCGGTGGCTGAGCCTGCTCTTGTTCCTCCTGCTCTGGCTTGCCGGGGCCGCACGTGGCGCATACGAGGGCTATAGTGGACCACATATCTTCCTCTATGCATGGCAGATCGGTTTTTTCCCCGGAGGCTCCTGGGATGCCGAATTGCCGATCAGCCCGCTTCTTCTACTGTATCGTGCCACCCACCTTCTGGTTGCAGCGGCTCTGGCGGTCGTGACGCTCGAACTGGGAAAGGAACACGATTCCTCCCGGACATGGCATCGGGGGGGCCTGCTGGCGCTTGGCTCGATGATCGCCGCAACCGGGCTGATACTGGTTGCCGCCCGTGCCGATCTTGGGCTGACCCGCACCCACCACTGGCTCCGCAGCGATCTTGGGGACTCCCTTCGCACACGCTTTGCAACGATCTACTATCATGCGCCATCAACCGATTCTCTCACCCTGTGGCGTGCAGCCAACCTTACCGATTTTTACATAGCCGATCTGGGACAGGCGCTCGGCATACCAGAGAGCGGGATCGAGCCGATCACGATCTATCTGTATGCCTCGCCCGACGAGGAAAAACGGCTGGTTGGAACCAGTTCGGCAGCCTTTACAAAACCCTGGGCGCGCACCCTGAACATGAGCTTCGCAAGCGTCGGGAGCACACTGCGGCATGAGCTGGCGCATGTGATGATAGCGCCATATGGTAACCCGCTCGGCATCTCGATGTCGCAAGGGCTTGTCGAAGGCTCGGCGATGGCCCTGGAGAACGACTATCTCTGGCGAACGCTTCATCAGTATGCGCGCATGATGTATGCGTTCGATCTTGCACCACCCGCAGAAGGCATCATAAGCATCGGCGGATTCTCCTCGCGGCGCACCTCGGTGAGCTATGTGCTGGCAGGCTCCTTCTCGCGGTGGCTGATCGAGCGATACGGCATGCCTCGCTATCTGAAGGCGTTTCCCTGGGCAGACTTCGAGGCGGCCTATGGAAAAAGTCTTCATCAGCTTTCCAGCGAATATCAGGGCTTCATCGACTCCCTCCCCCCCCCCGACGCATCCGGCGCGGCCACAGCACGCTATCTGTTCGGCGGAGGCTCCTTCTTCCTTCAGAAATGCCTTCGCCGTATTGGAACGCTCAATGCCGCCGGATACCAGGCGCTGGCCGAGGAGCGGTACGGCCTGGCGCTGGAGCGATTCAGACATTCGATCGGGGAGGGAATCAACTACGGCGCCCGCGCCGGGGTGCTGCGCTCGCTTGCAGGGCTTGGACGCTACCGGGAACTGCTCGATTCCAGCGCGGTCTATGCCCAGGACACCGCAAGCTACCCGCTCCTCCCCTACCTTATCGAGCGTGGCGATGCATGGTGGGCGCTTGGCGATACCGCAGCCGCCAGACAACTGTACGACTCGGTGCTTGCACTCGATATCAGCCGTACACTCTCGCTTCGCGCCGCGCTCCGGGTCCGCTTTATGGAGGCCGATACGGCGCTCGCGCCGCTTCTGCGCTCCTACTTCACCCGGCCAATGCGCCGAACTCAGCGCCTTTTGGTTCTGGCCGATGCTGCTGCCACCGCCACAACGCCGGAGGACCGGTTGATCCTGGCGATGATGCACGCAGCCCTGGCCGCCCCCGAGCTTCCGATAACATCCATGCAATCGCTTGCATCATCGGTCCGCCATCTCCCGATCGGCACAGAGCCGGTGGTATGGCTTGAGCAGCGGATTTCACGGATCGACCGGTTCATCATTGCATCGCTGGCCGCCGATCTTGCCCCAGCAGCACAGTATGCGGCAGGCGCCGGAGCAGGGGGCATTGGCATGCCCATACTGGATGCGGCCCGCCGCCTTGGTCCCCAGGGCCTGTTGCCGGGAAGCCTGGAGTATCAAAAGGAAGGGGATGATATACTGCGCCGATTTGAGCATTATCTGACACGATATTCCATCCTGCCGGGCACCAAAGACAACTGATGAGGGGCCATGACGGCCCCCCAGTATTACCACAAGCACCTATAGACGGGCACGGCTTACTTCACAACAAGCAGCGGACGCACATCGCGCTCACCATCGCCGCCACGCACCGCCACATAATAGATGCCGCTGGCGATGCCCGCCACGCTGAGCGTCACCGAATGATCGCCAGCATCGACGATGGCATCCGATACGGTGGTCACGCGCAGGCCGGTGGCATCGTACAGCTCCACGCTCACCGCACGACGGCCACGCACGGAGAACCGGATCGTCGTCTCGTTCTGCGCCGGATTCGGCACGATATCGTTGATGGCAACCATCCCGGCGGCACCTGTGGCAACGATGCCCTGCCCGGGCACGCTGCTGCTGAAGAGCTTCTCCCGCTCGAATCTGTAGAATGCGCCGCTGGTATCGGTGGCCCAGTAGATCCTCTTGCCGATATCGGCATTGCTGGAATCGAATGCCAGGCCGAAGAACTCCAGTGTGTTGAGGCTCTGGATGACGACCGGAGTTGCCTCGCGTATCCGCAACGGGTCGCTGGCCGATAGGTGCTGAAGCTCGGAGGGAAAGGGAAGACCGGCGTCCCTGCGTACAACAGCCTGCACATATCCAAGACCATCCCAGATCAGGCCATGGCGATCGCCGCCGCTGCTCCCCTGGAGCGGCCCGGTCCGCCTTATGATGCCACCGCTGGCATCGAGGATAACGATATCGGGCGTAGGGCCAGGTGTTATCACCGCCAGCCCCTCCGGCGTCATGGCGATGCCGGCAGCACCGGATATCTCCGATGGAAGCGACATCTGGCCAAGGCCCACGCCATTGCTATCCATGCGATAGATCGTTGCATCGCCCATGGCCTCGTTTGTCACCAGGGCATAGAAGATATCGGCGCTCTGATTGTAGGCCAGATCGCGGATGCGCCCCGGAATCCCGGTTCGCACAAGCCCCTCGCGCGCGGTCAGGTTCTGCAACCGGAGCTTGTAGAGCGAATCGCTGTTGCGCACCGTTGCCCAGAGGTATCCCTGGCGTACCTCGATTGCCTCGGCGATAAAACCACGCTTGGCAAGCTCCGATCCGTTGGCGGTTGGGTTGATCGTGAAATCGCCCGATTCCACGGAGCGATTGCTTCCGATCTCCTCCACCCGTATCCGTGCCGCATCGGTCCGAACAAGGGGAAGCGCAATGGTATGGGAGGAACCGGAAACGCTGGCGGCAACCTCGGAATAGCTGATGCCGCCATCATAGCTTATACGGATGCGCACCGGCCCATCGAACCCGATCCAGCGGATCGCAAGTTCGCCGGGCGTGGTAAAGACCTCGCCGCCAACAGGCGTTATAAGCACCGGCACCTGTAGCACGTTGCTGATGTCCACCTGATACATCGAACGCCCATGGGTGGCTGCAACAAGGGTATTGGTGCTTGTATGGATTTTCAGCCCCGCCACCGGAACGTTTGCCATGCCCTCGTTGAACGGCATCCAGTACTCGCCGCCATCCAGGCTGGCGAACATGCCGATATCGGTCCCGACAAACAGATGCGCCGGATTCTTCGGATCAACGGCGATGGCATTGGCCGGAACGTTCGGCAGGTTCGAGGAGATATTGACAAATGTGGCCCCCTTGTCATCGGAGCGATAGACACGGCCGGCGCCGAACCCGGAGAACGTTGCGTAGACCCGATCGCCATTGACCGGATCGCAGACGATGCTGGTCACAAAACGGTTGGGCGTGCCGGTCGACCGCTGCCAGGTCTGCCCATCATCCAGCGAATAACGAAGATCGCCGGAGACGGTTCCGGCCAGCATAAGGCGCGCATCGAAATTATTCAGGCCGATCGAGCTGATCTTGCCGGAGCCGCCGGTGGTAAGCCCTTCCCAGTTGGAACCACGGTTCCTGGAGCGCCATAGTTTGCTCCGGCCGGTGTAGAGCGTCTGCTTGTCGGCAGGGCTCATCGCGATCGGCGTCGACCAGTAGCCCACATCGCCGCTCTCGGCGCTTGGCGATATCTCGCGGTCGATCCGGGTGCGGGCATCGGGGTTGTTGGCATCGGCGCGATAAAGCGGCGTGCCGTTATAGTTCTCCACATAGATGATATTGGGATCGGTCAGATCCACCACCACATAAAACCCGTCGCCCCCGAGAACGCGCCGCCAATCCTTGGCAAACCCGGCTGTGCCGTAGGTGCCATGCGTCCCATTATCCTGCGTGCCACCATAGACACGATACGGACGGGTCTGATCCACTTCAAGCGCATAAAACTGCGTGATCGGAAGCTGGTTGCTTATCCTCTGCCAGTTGCTCCCGCCATCCAGCGAGGCATAGACGCCGCCATCATTGCCAAGGTAGACAAGGCCGGGGGTAACACGATCGAAGACAAGGACATGCTGATCGACATGAGTGGTGCCACCGGTATATCCCCGTGTGGTATTGGTCCAGGTGACGCCGCCATCGACGGTGCGATACACGTCGATCCCACCGATAAGCACCACATTGGGATCGAACGGATCGACTGCCAGACAGTTGTCGTACCATCCCTGCTGTGCGAAGAAGGAGCCGTCGAGCGTATACTTCAGCTCCCAGCTATTCCCCTTGTTGTCCGACACATAAAAATCGCCGAGCTGGTTTCCGCCGCCGGTAGGGTTGCGGGCAACGATCGCGTAGAGCCGTGAAGGCTGCGATGGCGCCACCCCGATGCTGATGCGGACCGAGTTCCCCAGGCTCATGCCGGTGGTGGTCGCCGTAAAGGTATTGCCCCCATCGAGCGAGCGGCGGATGGTATTGCGGAAGCTTATATAGACTTCGTCGTTGTTCTGCGGGTTGACCGTCATGTCGTAGACATCGCCGCTTACGATACGGCGCCAGGTCTCGCCGCGATCCTCCGATTTATAGAACCCGCCCTGCGACTTTGCGGCGGCGGCATAGAGGATCTTCGAATCATCCTTGTGCACATGAAGCTTGGAGAACGCCCCAACCGAGCGCAGTTCCCGCAGTTGCCCCCAGGTGACACCGCCATCGGTGGAGCGAAAGATGCCGTCGCCAAGATAGGCGTCGATGTTGGCAGTGTTCTCGCCGGTCCCCGCATAGATCACATCGGGGTTGTTCGGATCAATCGCCAGCGCACCCAGAGCAAGCGCCGACAGGGTATCGAAGCTGGTGCTCCAAGTAGCACCAAAATCCGGCGTTTTCCAGACCCCGCCGGCGGCAGCGCCGATAAACACAACCTGGGCATCGACAGGGCTGATGGCGATGGCGCGCACCCGGCCGCTGAAGTTATCCGGGCCGATATTCTCCCATCTGTTGGCGGCCAGAAGCGAGCGGCCGTTCTGCTTCGTAGAGGCCGACTGCTCCATACGCTGCCGCATCGCCTGCATATCACGGATGGCGTTTACACGTGCCCCGGCGGGTATTCTGTCGTATGGATACCGACGTTGAAAGGTGAACCATTCCTCGCGCCCCCGCACATCCTCTCCCGACATCTGGTTCGCCTTGTTCTGGCGTCCCTCCCGGTGCACCTCCTCCAGACGTTGAAGCTGCCGCTCGGCATCAGGCTGGGGTTCGGCCTCGGTGTGCTGGGCATGTATGGTGGCCACCGTCAGCAACACGGCTGCCATGCAGCCGAGGGCATGTTGCAGAAGGAAAGAAGTAGATCTGGTCATAATACTATGTTGATCTGCACATCGCAGGAATAATTGAACAGGTTCACCAGCAGAAGAGCACATGTGCTCCAACCGGGAACCGGATCGGAGTGGGACTCCGTGGGCCTTCAACAGACTGTTGAAAAAAGGGTCGGCCCGATGAACAGGGAGATGTTTCCTATGCACGGCACATCGCCGATCGCCAGCAGCCGGTTGCTCGTAGCAGTGCCGCAACGCGCGAAAGGCCCATCCCGATATGGATCCGAAGGGCTGAAGAGAGCCGAATCAACCGTATCTTTCAGCTTCTCCATTTAATGAAACCGATGCCATATTCACACTCCGCCCCTATCCACGGCACGCCAGGCCGCATTGTACTCATCATGGCGCTGCTTCCGCTGTTGATGGCATTGCACGGTTGCAACCGGGAGGCCGCAGGAACCGATGAGGCCACAGCAACCGCATCGCAGAAGATTGTCCTGAAGGACGCGCTCGGCGAACAGATCGTGCTGGACGGCCCTGCCAGACGAGTGATTTCCCTGGCTCCCAACCTCACAGAGATCGTGTATGCCATAGGAGGGGGAAGCTCGCTTGTAGGACGCACCGCCTACTGCAATTACCCGCCGGAAGCTCTGGCAGTGGAATCAATAGGGGATATGCTGACAACAGATTATGAAAAAATTCTTTCCCGCAGGCCGGATCTGGTGCTCATGGCATTTGCGGGCAATTCACACGCAAACTACCGGAAACTGAAGGAGATCGGCATCCAGGCATTTGCGCTTCACGATACGACAATCGCGGGCATGACCGCCGCAATCGCCGACATCGGCACGCTTCTCGGCAGAAAGGAGGAGGCAGCAACGGTTAACGCGCATATACATGCCACCATCGACTCGATACAAACGCTGGCTCACGGCCCTGGGAGCACGCCGATAACCACGTTTATCGTTATCGACCGGGCGCCGCTTATGACCGTATCATGGGGATTTCTGGTGGAAGCGATACGGATCGCCGGAGGGGAGAATATAGCAACAGGAAGCCTGACCGCCTATCCGCTCTACAGCCGTGAGGAGCTGCTGCGCCGCGATCCTGAAGTGATCCTGGTGCCGGGACGCTCGACTGAGGATATAGCGGAGCTTCTGCGGCTGTACCCGGAATGGAAGAGATTACGAGCGATTCGTCAGAATCGGATCTATGTGCTCCCTCCCGACGTCATCCTGCGCCCCGGCCCCCGCATCACCGAAAGCGTGGCACTGCTATACCAGGCCCTGCATGGAGCCAACCCGGACAGCCTGATGGCGGCAACGCTGGCACAGTAACGTACAGAATGAGGAGAGGGCGCTCGCAGGCGTGCAAGCACCTGGCCGACAGTACAAACGCCATGTGCGTATCGGCACCTGTGGCCACGCCAAGCGCCATGCCCAGACACGGAACATCCCCTTGCTTTATAGAAAAACAAGGGGATGTCTATTTATTGAACGTCGATTCCTGTTACGAGAGGGCCGCAACAAGCTCCGGCGCCTGCGCCAGCGCCTCATCGAGCTTCTCGACCTGCTTGCCACCGGCAGTGGCAAGATGAGCTTTGCCGCCGCCGCCACCGCCCACCAGCTTGGCAGCAGCGCCGACGATCTTCCCGGCGTGATAGCGCCCTACCAGATCATCGGTCACCACGCAGACAAAGGCAGCCTTCTCCTCGATCTCCGCACCGAGCAGGCCAATGCCGCCATGCTTCAGACGATTGCGAAGATCATCACCGATCGACTTCAGCGATTCCAGATCGGCGGCATCAACCCGTCCGAAGGCGATCCTGACCGCATCGCGATCCACAGCCGAAGCAAGGATGGCATCGAGCGCTCCGGCGGCATGTGCCAGTCGGGCCTGCGACAGCTCCTTCTCCAGCATCTTCTTCTCCTCCAGCAACGCCTCCACCTTCTCATAGAGATCATGATCGGCGACGCCGAGGCGCTTCGAGAGCCGCTCGATCTCCAGATAGCGGCGAAACAGGAGATCATCGGCCACATGTCCTGTCACGGCCTCGATACGCCGCACACCCGCCTGGATGCTCCCCTCGGAGGTGATCTTCAGCAGGCCGATATCGGCGGTATTGAGCACATGGGTGCCGCCGCAGAACTCCACCGAGAAATCCGGGTCGATCGTCACCACACGCACACGTGAGCCATACTTGTCGCCGAAGAACATCTTCACATGCGGGATCATGCGCGCCTCATCGAGCAGCATCTCCTCGGTGCGCACCACAATGCCTTCGCGTATCTTTGCGTTGACCATCTCCTCGATCGTCCGCATATCGGCATCGCCCACCTTTTCCAGGTGATTGAAATCGAAACGCAGATAGCCGGGGGCCACCAGCGATCCTGCCTGCTGCACATGGGTGCCAAGCACACGGCGAAGCGCTTCATGAAGGATATGGGTGGCGGAGTGATTTCGCTGAATGGCACCGCGGCGCACCCTGTCGATCTCCGCATGAACCCGTTCCCCCGGCTGTACGGCCAGTTCCTCGGCATCCACGATATGAACAAAGGCATTGCCCACCTTGTGCACATCGGCCACCTGATACCGCTCGCCGCCGATCACCAGCGTCCCGTGATCTGCAAGCTGCCCGCCCATCTCCGCGTAGAACGGCGAACGATCCAGGACGACACCTGCATCGGCAACGGCAACAACGTGGGCATCGGTGCTCCAGTCGTTATACCCGATAAACTCCGTATCGGCGCCAAAGGTATCGCCGAGCGCCTCCTGCGAGTAGCTCTTGCGTGCCTCACGGGCGCGCTGCCTCTGCTCGGCCATACGCTGGTTGAACCCGGCCACATCCACCGCCATGCCACGCTCACGGGCGAGCAACTCGGTAAGATCGAGCGGAAAGCCAAAGGTATCGTACAGGAGAAACGCAGCATCGGCCGGGATGGCCACCCGTGTTCCCTGTCCTTTTTCTCCTTCCGGGCCAAGCTTTGCAACGATATTCTCGAATACCGCAACCCCCTTCTCCAGTGCCGTGCCAAAGCTCTCCTCCTCGGCCCGGATCACCCGCTCCACATAGGATTGCTGGGCAGCGATCTCCGGGAACACATCCCCCATCGTCCGAACGAGGATCTGCACAAGACGGTAGAGCACCGGCTCCTTGATATTCAGCTCGATGAAGGCATACTTGACCGCGCGGCGAAGGATACGGCGAAGCACATATCCACGTCCTGCGTTGCCCGGCGATGCGCCATCGGCAATGGCGAAGGTGAGCGTGCGAACGTGATCGGCGATCACACGCATGGCGATGCTCGGACGATCGGCAAGGCTCCCCTCATATTCCATACCGGAGATACGGGCGATCTCGCCGATCAGCGGCATAAAGACATCGGTGTCGTAGTTGCTGGTCTTTCCCTGCATCACCGCGCAGATCCGCTCGAAGCCCATGCCGGTATCGACATGCTTGGCGGGCAGCTCTTCAAGGGTTCTGTCGGAGCGGCGGTTATACTGGATAAAGACGTTGTTCCAGATCTCGATCACCTCCGGCACGCCCGCATTCACCAGATGGCCGCCATTGCCGTCCGGGGTCATGTCGAAGTGAATCTCCGAGCAGGGGCCGCATGGGCCGCTATCCCCCATCTCCCAGAAATTATCCTTGGCACCAAACCAATGGATATGGTCCGGCCGCATGCCAGGCTGTTTCAACCAGACATCATATGACTCCTGATCGCGCTCGCTGCCATCATCGGCACGATAGACTGTAACGTGAAGGCGTTCCTTTGGCAGCCCCCACACATCCGTCAGCAGCTCCCATGCCCATGTGATTGCCTCCTCCTTGTAATAATCGCCGAAGGACCAGTTCCCCAGCATCTCGAAGAAGGTATGGTGATAGGTATCATATCCCACATCCTCCAGATCGTTATGCTTGCCGGATGCACGGATGCACTTCTGGGTATCGGCCGCACGGGTATAATCGCGGGTGCCGCTGCCAAGAAAAACATCCTTGAACTGGTTCATGCCAGCGTTCGTGAAAAGAAGCGTCGGGTCGCCATGAGGAACCACCGGTGCCGATGGAACGATCGTATGGCCACGTTGGCGAAAGAACTCAAGAAACGATTGCCGAAGTTCGCGCGAGGTCATTGGAGGAATTATTTACCGTTGAGAATCCTGTTCCACACGATGGCAAAGATAGCGGTTGTTGGTAGTTAATGGCGCGCACGGCGCGTGATGGAGTTTTGTCTGGCCGCACCCCCGGCAGACGATTGGAAAGTATTGCCACGATCCTCTCCAATCGTTGCCGCTGGCCTCCCCGGCATTGCACGGCACGGGGACCGCCATATGATCGTCGCACCGTCAGGAGCGGGCTTTTGTCCCAGGCAGATACAATGGGTAGTCGCACTCGGCATCCCCACGTTTGATCTCCAGAAGCTTCCGCTTCATCATGGCACGGCGCATCGGCTTGACGCGATCGAAAAGATACATGCCGTTCAGGTGATCGATCTCATGCTGCATCACACGAGCCATCAAGCGGTCCACCTCCACCACATGCTCATGCATATCGAGGTCGTAATAACGCACCTGTACTTCCTTGGAGCGAACCACATCGGAGCGAAGGTCCGGGAGGCTGAGACAGCCCTCCTCGTATGCCTCCTCCTCCTCGGAGAACGCCTCAACCACAGGGTTTATCAACGTAAGCGGACGGGTATTTTCATACCCCTCCACGCCGCCGATATCGATCACGGTGATGGCGACATCTCTACCGACCTGATTTGCAGCAAGCCCGATGCCCTCTGCATTCCTCATCGTCGTCAGCATGTCGAGCGTCAGTCGGACGATGTCATCGGTGATCTCTCTGACCGGCGTAAGCTTCTTCCGGAGGATCGGATGATCGTACGTATAAATGGGCAGTATGGTCATGTCCGTAACGGAACGAAATGATAATAAAGTACGCAAGAGACGGAGGGGTGGTCCGCTCTACGGGAATATGTGGTATTCTCCCCACCTACACGACGTACAGCATCCGGGGTTCCTGTAGGGCGTTTCGAGAGGCTATAAATAGCGATGCCGATCATCGGGTACTGATGATCGGCATCGGCTGCGGGATGGACGAGACTTGAACTCGCGACCTCCTGCGTGACAGGCAGGCGTTCTAACCAACTGAACTACCACCCCAAAAAATTTCCGTGGACCTGAGCGGGATCGAACCGCTGACCTCTTGAATGCCATTCAAGCGCTCTCCCAACTGAGCTACAGGCCCGAACTCGCTTCCTCGCTTCGAGGAGATACAAACCTAGCGAATTGCCGTGGGGTATCGCAACTATTTTTTTACATGAGATACGATCTTTAACGAGTCGATGGATACGCGGCGAAGCCGGGCAAACCGGTTTTCTTCCACCGGAACGATAGAACAAGACGCTCTGTCTGAGTATGTTTGCAGTATGTCGCATCCCCCATTTGAACTAGCAGACAGGAACGATCGTATGTCCGGCACAGGCGGCACCCCTCATCTACACATTGGCATTCCCGGCTTCTCCTACGGCGATCTCTATGATCCGGCGCGCCTCGGCGAGCTGACGGCACTTTTCTACGACTCGGTGAGCGCAAGCGATCCGCTGCTCTGGGAACGGTTCGATCATTATCGCGCTACCGCTGGCAGCGATATGGCGCCGGAGGCGATCTCGCAGATCATCATTGATATGGCACCTCACCTCTCGGCGTTTATCGCCGAGCTGTTTCAGGTACAGGATCGCCACGGACGGATGCGCCGGGTTGTAGAGGATGAGGCGGTGGTCTTCATCTTCAAACGCGAGTTTGTAACCCGCCGCGCCTTGAAACGCCATCCATCCCCTCAGGCGATGGACTCTGCGGTGATCCATGCCGCGGTGGCGGCGCTGAGCCGTACCGCGTTTGCGGCAAACTACGCCGCGCATGACCCGGAACGTGCAACCGCTCTGACGGTAGTGCGGCTGATGAACCTGGAAAAATCGCTCCGCACCGCAAACGACATCGCCGGAGAGCTACACAACGACGCGGCCGATCTTATCAGGCGCATTGCCGAGGCGCGTGCGGCCGAACCGGTGCTTGCCGAGCTTATCATGCCGTTCCAGGAGATATCACAGGCCGAGACCCTGGCAACGGCGATCCTGGAGCTGTTCGAGAAATGGGTAGTGCTGGAGCATCATCATCCGTCGCCGGAACAACACGGCTGGGTCTCGCTGCGCACCCCTCATACGCTCGATTACGCCCACCTTGTGGTGCTGCAACCGCCGCCGAACATGCCTCCCGGCAGCCAGCAGGGACCGGATACGCTGCTGCGGTTCCGCGACGGGTTCAAGCTTACCGATCAGCGCTTCAGCCATCGCGAGGTGATGGATCATGTGGAATACTGCATCTACTGCCATAACCGCGACAAGGATTCCTGCTCGAAGGGGCTGCGCGAGAAGGATGGCAGCAAAAAACGGAACCCGCTCGGCGTGGCGCTGCACGGCTGCCCGCTGGATGAGAAGATCTCCGAGATGCATACCCTGAAGCATAATGGCGACGGGCTTGCAGCGCTGGCGATCGTGATGATCGACAACCCGATGTGCCCCGGCACGGGGCACCGTATCTGCAACGATTGCATGAAAGCATGCATCTACCAGAAGCAGGAGCCGGTGAACATCCCGCAGATCGAGACCGGGGTGCTGACCGAGGTGCTGGACTATCCATTCGGGTTCGAGATCTACTCGCTGCTCACCCGCTGGAACCCGATCAACGTACAACGCCCCCATGCCCTTCCCTATAATGGCAAGAAGGTGCTGGTGGTTGGCCTTGGCCCGGCAGGTTATACCCTATCGCATTATCTGGCAAACGAAGGGTTCGGCGTGGTCGGCATAGATGGCCTGAAGATCGAGCCGCTTCCAACTCGCTGGACCGGCACCAGAGACCTCCCCCCGGTGCCGATCTTCAACTGGCGCGACGAGATCTACGAGGAGCTTGACAACCGCGTCCTGCTTGGATTCGGCGGCGTCTCCGAGTATGGCATCACGGTACGATGGGACAAGAATTTTCTGAAAGTGATCTATATCTCGCTGGCGCGCAAACGGAACTTCAAGTTCCATGGCGGCGTGCGATTCGGCGGCACGATCACCGTTGAGGATGCATGGGATCTTGGATTCGATCATGTTGCCATCGCCACCGGCGCCGGCAAGCCGACGATCGTGCCGATGAAGAACAACCTTCTGCGCGGCATCCGTCAGGCATCGGACTTCCTGATGGCGCTTCAGCTCACCGGCGCATACAAGCCCGATGCCCTTGCCAATCTCCAGGTACGGCTCCCGGCAATCGTGATCGGCGGAGGGCTTACCGGCATCGATACCGCAACCGAGATGATGGCCTACTATCCGGTACAGGTCGAACGGGTGCTCCGTCGCACCGGCGTGCTTATCGAGGAGCTGGGCCAGGAGAGATTCTGGATGAGCTTCAACGACGAGGATCGGCAGATCCTGGAGGAGTTCATCGCGCATGGCCGGGCGATTCGCGCAGAGCGCGAACAGGCCAGCCTGGAGAACCGGACGCCGGACTTCATCAGCCTGATCCGCTCCTGGGGTGGGGTGTCGCTGGTATACCGCAAGGGGATCAACGATGCCCCGGCCTATCGCCTGAACCATGAAGAGATCATCAAGGCGCTGGAGGAGGGCATCTACTTCGTGGAAAATCTTTCGCCGGTGGAGGCGGTCGCCGACCAGTACGATGCAGTGGAGGCGATGATATTCGACCGGCAGGAGATGGGCGAAGATGGACGCTGGCACAACTCGGACGAGCTTATCCGCATGCCAGCACGAACCGTGATGGTGGCCGCCGGCACCTCCCCGAACACGATCATCGAGCGGGAGACGCCTGGAGCGTTCACCTACGATACATGGAACCAGTTTTTTGCGCCCCATGTCGATGTCCGGCATGTAACGATCAACGCCCAGAACTGAACGCCGAACGCTGCCGGGCATACACCTCTGGCTATGCGCCTGGCACGATAGACGTCCCCTTGTACTGAACATCAACATTATCGGCAGCCGGTGTCCCCGGCCCCTGGCATCCCTCTATGGAACAGAACCACAATAGGCATACGCATGGCTCGCTCGGCGAGGTTCTGCTGCGGCAGGCAGAGCGGGGCGAAGTTGGTTTCTTTACCTCCTATAATCGCGACGGAAAGTTCATCAGCTATTACGGCGATAATCACCCGAACTACGCTGGCAACGTCGTAAAAGCCATGGCATCGGCAAAGGATGGCTACCCGCATGTGGTGCGGCTCTTCGAGCAGGAGCTTGCCGGGCTTGATCCATCGCAACAGAGGGACCGCGACGCCGAATGGGACAGTTTCACCGATATGCTTGAGAACAGGCTTACCGCCAGGGTACACGAGGTGATACGGCTTACCCCGACAATCGTGGAAGTGATATTGCACGCGCCGATGGCGGCCGAGCGCTTTCGCCCCGGGCAGTTCTACCGCTTGCAGAATTACGAAAGCACGGCCCCGGTGGCAGCAGGCACCAGGCTTGTTATGGAGGGGCTGGCACTGACCGGTGCCTGGGTTGATACCGAGCGCGGCCTGCTCAGCACCATCGTCCTGGAGATGGGGACAAGCTCACGCCTGTGCGCCATGCTGAAGCCAGGGGAACGCGTGGTGCTGATGGGCCCCACCGGCACACCAACGGAGATCCCGAAGCACGAGAAGGTGATACTCTGCGGAGGCGGCCTGGGCAATGCCGTGCTCTTCTCCATCGGCAAGGCGATGCGCGCTGCCGGTTGCAGGGTCATTTACTTCGCCGGCTATAAAAAAGGGGAGGATCTGTACCATCAGAGCGACGTGGAGGACTCCGCCGATCAGGTGATCTGGAGCAGCGATACGGGAGCGGAGATCACCCCACGGCGCCCGCAGGATGCATATTTCCGAGGCAATATCCTGGAGGCGATGATCGCCTACGCAAACAACGAGCTTGCCGAGCCGGTGGTCCCTCTCAACCAGGCACAGCGTCTGGTCGCCATCGGCTCCGACCGGATGATGGCAGCCATTCAGGGAGCGCGCCACCGTGCTCTTGCCCCGTATCTGGGACCGCATGTGGCAATCGGCTCCATCAACTCCCCCATGCAGTGTATGATGAAGGAGGTCTGCGCACAGTGTCTTCAGCGCCATGTGGACCCGGAGACCGGCCAGGAGCAGGGATTTATCTTCAGTTGTTTCAACCAGGATCAGAATCTCGACACGGTTGACTTTCAGTTTCTCAACTCGCGACTCCGTGCCAACGCGCTGCTGGAAAAGATATCGGGCATGTGGCTCGATCACCTTCTACGAATTGATCCGATCGAAACCATCTGATATGGCAGGCACTCCAACAACAGCATACGATAGATCCATGAAAAACATATCCGGCGCCACCGTGGCGCTGCTCGCTGTCCTGACATTCCTTGGCGCCGGATGTGGTGATGCAAAGGAAGGCATCGCAAAACAGGAGGCCGATTCCGTTGCATCCGTCGTTGCATCGGTGGATAGCGCCATGCAGGCCCCGCCCCCCCCTCTGGCCCAGGCCCCTGCCAGCCTCTCGGCCGACACCGTGCCGCTTCGTGCTCCCGATGGGGCGCCAGCCCGTTATGGAGTCGCCTCGGGGGAGATCCTCCAGCGCTTTACCGGCAGCAGCATCGGCGAGCGGCGGATCATCTTCGATCGCTATGGCCTGCGCGAGCGGCGCGAGGAGAACATGGCACCCAACCCACCCGGCGCCAAAGGTGCCGTCAACAATATCATCACCATCGCGACGCCCGAGGAGAATTCCTATGCCGACGTTCGCACACAGCGTGGATGGAAGCGTACAAACGAGGGGGTAAGCCGTTATCTGGCCTCGCCGGAATCAAAAACGATGTCGCTCGCCGATTATGTGGTGCATATGTCCGGGGCCGAACGGCTGCCCGATACAACCATCGCCGGATACCATTGCACGGTGCTCCGCAAGAAGGTCAAGGGCATGACCGTCACCAACTGGATCTGGCGTGGCATCGTCATCCGCGAGCGCCTGTACTCCCACGCCGACAACCTTGAATATTTCGTCGAGCCGGTCTCGATCCGTGCCGACATCACCGTTGCCGATACAACCTTCACCTTCCCGGCGGGCTATCAGATCGACAACTTCGTTCCTCCGGCCGCCGATGGAACGAAGGAACAACAGAAGTAAAACATCCACAGGCTCACTGCAACGCAGCGGAGCCTGTGTGGTATCGAATGCCTGCAAGTGGCCGCCTGCCGAGCAAAGCCCCCGGCAAGCCAGCATCGTTCCGATGCCTCTTGTTATCGTACCAGCACCACGATATTCAGGTAGAGATAGACCAGCGGCGCCACAAAGAGAAGGCTATCGAACCGATCGAACAGGCCGCCGTGGCCCGGGATCAGGTTGGATGAGTCCTTCACACCGGCATCGCGCTTGATGTGCGATTCGGCAAGATCGCCAAGCTGACCGAACACCCCCACGATGCTGCCGAGCACCGCCGCGTCGAGCACGCTCAGATATGGAAGAAACCACTGCTGCATCCCGATCATCGCCGCAACGGCGCCGATGGCACCGGCAATTGATCCCTCCCAGGTCTTCTTCGGCGAGATCCGCTCGAAGAGCTTATGCCTGCCCATGGCCCGTCCGGCATAATATGCGGCCGAATCGCAGGTCCAGATCGTTATCATGATGGCGAGCACCGTAAGCCCGCCAAGCGCATTCGCCCGGTCGGCAAGCGCAGGGTCCAAGGCAGCGATATAGCGCCCGAACGGCAGATCGCTGCTAAAAAGCTGCCGCAACCCGATCAGGGTGGAGAGGAAAAGCGAGATATAGGCAACCCCTGTAACGGTTGCCACATTATTGAGCAGTGGGCTTCCCTCCCTGCGGAACATCTGGTCGATCATGGTGCCGATGGCAAACAGAAGCATCACGCCGATCACAAGCGTATAACGCGCCAGAAGCACGGCCATATCACTCGGCGCCACATTGAAAAGCCCGAGGAGCAGCTCATCGGAGACCCCATGCATAAATGCAAACGAGAGAAGAAGCCCTGCCGCCACGCCGAGCTTCTTATTCGGGAGCGCGCCACGTTTTTCGGTAAGCCAGTAGAACTCCACCAGCGCACCACTGCTTATGGCGGCAACAAAGATGAAGAAGAACCAGCCACCAAGCCAGATGGCCGTGGCAACGATCGGAATGGCGATGATGGCTGTCACTACACGCATCGTGGCATTGCCTCGGCGAAGCTCGAATTGTGTGGGACCGTGCGGCCAGCCGGTGGGTTGGGTTTGAGACATCGAACTACAGGCTAGTGAAGTATGATATGAGCGCAAGAGCAGGCCACAGCCAGCAGAACGTGGATATGGCTCATCTATCGGACAAGGGCGTATGGCTGATGGTATCCGGGCTGTATAGGCCCGGCAGGAACGTTCTGCACGCAGAACACTGGCATGGCACCGGCAGCGCAGCGATCAGGGCTGGGGCCAGGGTTGGTCGATATCGCCATGCTCACCACGATCGCCCCCCCCATCCTCATCGTTGCGTTCGGTTTCGGTATGCTCCTGCGGATAAAAAAATGCCGGATCATCCGGCGGCCCCGAAAGGATAGCATCCGCCTCGGCCATTCTCGTATCTGGAATGAATATCTTGGCGATGGCAAGGGCGCCAACCGTGAAATTGCGCGTGCTATCGACCTGCGAAAGAACAAACGCGGGAACCCCATAAGCCCGAAGTCTTCCGGCGATCAGCCGGGCCTCGATCTCGGTGCTGACCGTGCGAATGATCTTCCATTGGGTCACCTCATCAAGCTCCGTCTCCTCGGCCCCCTCAAGTTCCTCGGAACAGAATGGGCAACGCTCAAGCTCGTCCGAAACGGCGTGCAGGCATGTTGGGCAGAGTATCATAGGATAAGGCATCTTGAGTGAGAAAGAGGGTACCGGGACATTCCGCGGGCAATGTACGGGAGGCGCGCCCGATCCACAAGAATCCGGGAGCAGGCCCCGCACAAGCGCTCGCCCTGGGCTGAACCGGCCGCGCACACAGCAGCCCCCGGATGGTGCGCGCCGGTGCCAATGTTCTCATCGCGTTTACCGTCTTGATATCTGGGCACATCAGGATAGGTTGCGGCATCCACCGAAGAGACCGGAGCACTGTTGCAACAATGGTGCGGGCAGTACCCCTGATAGGCGCTATCTTCGTCCGATGACCCGTCCAAGCCATTGTCCGCCCAGTTGCGATATGCTATTTTTCAAGCCTGCATGAACCAGAAAACTATCTCCAACCTTGCAACGGCAGCAGGACGCACGGCATACCAGGAATACTGGCACGATCTGATCGTGGAGCAGCGTAGCGCCGTACTGCCATCGCTCTGGCAACTCTGGCGGAAGGCTGCCTCCGGCAGCGAGCTTCGGGTGACGGCCACCGATACATCCTACAAGATCGGGCATCCGCTCGGAACCCGTGTGGGCACCCGGATCTTCATGGAGGAGATCATCGTCCGGCACTACTACAACAATGTGCAGGCGCTTGTCTACTTCGGCGCGGTGATCCTCCTAGTATTCCTTGGCCTTCGTTTTGCCGGCCTTCTCTCCGAGCGCGTGGCCCTGATCGGCATCGCCATCGAAGCGTTCATGCTGCTTATGCTCTTTACCGTGCTGTTCTATGCGCCGGAGGATGATGCGCCAGCACACCCGGTCGCCGAGAACGACACACGGCATCAGGAGGAGGATGTCGGATCGGAGGATCGCCAGGTGATCCGCGAGGTGCTCGGCGAGCTTGAGGATATCGGCAGCTCCTATGCAGGCATCGGCATGCGCCTTGAGCAGTCGGCAAAAGCCCAGGAGGAGGGCCTTCGGGAGCTTGCCCAGCGCGTCTCGGCCATTCAGGGATTAAATCTGCTGGAGGCACATGCCGAGCGTCTTGAGACGACCAATTCGCTGCTGTCGCAGCTTGTCTCCTCCATCGAATCCATGAACAGCCGGATCGACATGCTGTTCGGCAAGGAGCTGGAATTTTATGTCCGCAGGGAGTTCGAGCGTATGGTCGGGCGCGACAGGCACGATGCTGCCGAGGATGCCGTGCCGGTTCACCTACGTGCTCAGAAGGAATCGCGGCGATGAAGACCCCTGCACAGACGAGGGTGGCACCTCGCCGCCGGAAAGCATCGATCGAGATCTATTTTGTCCTCTATCTCTCGGCGATCATCCTTCTGCTCGGCACAACCCCCTGGCAGAAGGGAAACGACGAGGCGGAACTGGAGGAGACGATCCTGCATCTGCTCGCCCCCGACTTTCGCGTACGAGCGGAGAAGGCCGCGCTCCTGTACAGTTTTATCCCCGCAGGCATCCGGCTCGATACCACCGGCACCAGCCTTCGCCGCGACAGCATGAACCTGATCACCGCGCGCGGCCGCTTCTCCTCGGTGCGCTTTACCGTGGTTGGCATCCAGGATAGCCTCACCGGAACAACGCTCCCGCCGGAGGCACATGCTACGCTGGCGCGTCGCGATGACCGCACAACGATCTTCCAGTGGCGCACATCGCCAACCGACCGCAATGCCGTCTACCGCGTTACCGTTGTGGGAACGGCGGTTCCACTCCCGCCGGACGATCTGGAGCCGGCAGTCCGCGACAAGATCGCCGAGATCATGAAACGCCGTGGCACCGTGAGCGATTCGGTCACGTTTACGGTCAATGTCTTCGCTATCGACAATCAGGCCGCGCTCAGCAAGATGGCGCTGCTACAGACCCCGAGCAATCGGAGCGACGCCAGCATGATTGCCGCGCTGGGGCCATTGGTCCCCCCCCCGGCCACCCCCTCGGATCTCCTCTCCCCGTTTGGGTTTGGGCAGCCATTCGAGATTCAGCCATCCAACCCTGTGCTCCCGGTCCCCGGCGGCCAGACATGGCATAACAGGATCACGCTCTCCGGCTACGCATCGTTCAATGATCTGAATGTGAAAGTGGACCCTCCCGGCATCAAGGTGATGTCGCGCACCCCCACTTCTATCGAACTGATGGGAACCGCACCCCTTGATGGAAGCGTCGAGGTAACGGTAACAGCAACACGCAATTCGGATGGGCGCCCCGTATCTACTACATTTGTTGTTCGCTCGGCAAAACTTCCATCGCCGGATATCGTCCAGTCGATGTTTGTTGGCCAGAGCTACCGGCTCGATTTCACGGCTCCTGGTCTGCCAAGCGAGAACATCGCCGTCGAGGTGGTGGAGAACAACAAAATCATCGTCAGCCGGGATGAACGCCGCTCGGTTATTACCTACCAGCCGGAAGCGCCGGGCAAGGTGCGCTTCACCCGATATTTCGACGACCAGTTCATAGAGGCCTCATACACCGACGTACAACCATTGCCGCTGCCAAGCGTGCTGAAGCCACGCGAGCAAGCAGGCTCCGGCGAGGTGACCGTGACAACGATCTGTTATGGCATGATGGGGGGGCGTCCGAATCGCACCCGCCTTATTGTCCTGGAAGGCAACGTCCTCGATCCCGAGGAGCTTGATTTCAAATACGACGAGAAGAGCAAGACCATGACCCAGAACTGGCGCCTGCGGCGGCGCAGCGCGAGCGAGGAGTTTGCGTTCAAGGCCTATGCCCTGGATCAGCGGGGAAGCAGCGCGGGAAAATCGGGGTTGATATCATTTTCTTCAATACATCCCTTTGGTAACTAAATCTCTGCTATCGCTGGTTCTCCTTGCCGCATTGATGGCCTCAGGCGCCACGGCCAGCGCCCAGGAGATCTATCGTGCAAGCTGGACAATCCAGGACAAGGGGCGCGGGCTGAAGCAGGAGCTTGCCCAGAGCGTTATCGAGCGCGCCAACGACTGGCTTACCCGCGATGACCCTAATGAATCCACCGCACGGATTGATGATCCGCTGCGTGTAACCGTGGTGGGAGAGATGATGCCGAGCGGCGGCCTTGTCCACCCACGACTGCGCCGCCTTGTGCTTGGCACCATCGTGATCGATACCAGCTTTGGAGATTTTCTCGATACGGCCACCATCGCCAGCCTGGTTCGCCGCGACCATTACTGGCGCGACGAATCCGTTGTCGTCTATGATCCATCGGTCTCCCCGATCATGGCGATCGGCAATGCCGAGGATGATACCACCGCGCTGCTCTTTCAGAGAACGTTCGGCGGCGAACGGGTCCCGCGTATCCGCCTTGGGCTTGATGAAAGCCGCTACAGTATATCGTCCGATGCCTATGCCTGGGCGGGCCTTGGCTATGAAGAACTCGGCCTTCCCGACTTCAGCTATGGCCGCATCCGCATCGGAGCCGCATATGGCATGCTGAAAATCTGGGGAGAAGTGCCTGCCGCCCTTGGCTCGCTCGACAACGTAGTGCTTGCCCGTGGCCTGGAGGGGGCATATGGGTTCGGCCTCTCGTTCGAGCAGGAATGGCTCGGCGGAGCCGTCTCCATCGCCGATATCTCCGAACAGATCGGCACGCCGGCAACAGCCGAGCAGGAACGGTATTATATGGCAACATCGGCCTTTGCCTACGGCATCGTGCCGATACGGCTTCTCCTGCTGGATAATATGCCGATCAGAGCAAAACTCGGCATCGGCTACCATCAGGCACAGCAGGTGCCGGTTGCCGAGGATGGCGGCACGCACAGGACGGTTGCCGAGGGGCTGAGCGGCCTGAAGGTGATGGCCCGGATCGAGATTGCGACGCTCGACAGAGAGGGAAGCACCCAGCGGCGATGTGCCGCGGAACTGTTCGGAGGGAGCCTCATCGCCAGCTATCAGGAACAGATACTGCCTGTGCTCGGAGTTCGCGCAGCCGTCGCCGCCCATGGCGTTTTCGGCACACGCGATCCCTACCTCCCCCCCTATTCGATCTCCATTACCCCAATCATCTCAATCTGGTAGGAGAGACATTCGTGGGCCGATCTCTTCCGATCCTGCACGAACGGTATGGGGTAACTGCGCAGCAAGGCTCCTGGCTGCCATTGCCTGCTATTATCATGATAGCGCTTGTGCTGCTGTTGGGTGCCACGGGCACGGCACTGTCGCAGGTACGTGAGTGGAAACTGGCCGATCCGCAACTGCATGCACGTACCACCGCAGCGCTCCACCGGTATTTCACCTACGTCAAGACCGATAGCCTCCGCCTTCGCTATCTGCGGAACAACGAACCTCGGATGCAGTACAGGCTGCGCGCACGGCTCGGCGCAAGCGATTCGCTGGGACAGATCATCTCCATCTCCATCGGCCAGATCATCCTCTATCCCTCTACCACGATACGCATAGCGCTCGGCGAGGATCTGTATGCATCGCTCCTCCTCTCACGCAGGAATGCAGCATCGGAGGAACGTACCGTGATCGAATGGGATACGTTCGGGCATGACAACTGGGAGGATGGCAGCAGGGTGATCGTATCGCTCGATCGGCTGGACTGGCGATTCACGGAGTCGCTGGGTGGGTTCGTGGCCGCAGGTGCACCGGAGTCGAACCTCCCGTGGTGGAGCGATGGCACCTGGCGCATCGGCCTTACCTCCGCAGCATGGGAGATCGGGGCCGTGCTGCCGTTTGCCGGAGGCTCTACCAGCGTCGGCCCGCTTCGCGCCCGTCTGCTCGCCCCCGGCTTCGGTGCTGCCGCCATGGTACGCACCGGCCCGATCACCGGGCGCGTCCGGTTCACCGCAATCGGCGATATGGCATTTCAGGCACCACATGCAGGCAATGCCGTTTATGTCCATACGTTATCCGGCCAGGTAACCTATGCCGATGTATGGGAGACGTTTCTGGGAACAATCCGTGGCGATGTGGGCGTTGGATACGAGGAGTTCACTCGCGCACGGCTCGATGAGCAGAGACCGGTGTCCGATGGCGAGGTGCGCCGTCTCTCGCCCATCGCCGATCTTACCTGGATCAGCGCACAGGGCAATATGCGGTTCAGCGTGGGCGTTGCCGATCTGGCACCGCATATGGGATTCTCCGCGCGGCTCACCCATATACTCTGGATCGAGGCTACCCTGGCAGCAGCCGATGCCCTGCGCGCTCGCAAACCATTCGAGCATTCCGCCTATCTTTTTATCACGCCACGAATAAAATTCTAGGCCATCCGGCCAAAGCGCCTCCCCGAATGCAGAGGGGGCAGGGAACGAAGTTTCGGTGCGGGAACAGCCGGCTGGCATACAGAGCCATCACACGAGCCAACGGCAACACGTTTCCAGCCGTCGATGCAGTACGGCCCCCCACCCAGATAATCCGATCCGCGGAAGCGAAGGCCAGAGCGGCGATGCAGCCCATACCAGATCGTGAAAAAGGAACCGCATTGATACAGGGCACTATCATCAGGTGGCCCCGCATGGAGCACCACCTGGGCATCGGCCCCCGGCACGGCTCCCATGATGCCGTACAGAATACCACTACACATCACATTGCACGGCACCATAGCTTTACGGCCGCCCCCCTCCACCTCGCTCTGTACACCCTGACAGGCCCGACTTTTGCGATGCATATATGCATCAGACATAGATGGTTCTTCCTCCAACTGCGCAACGCTCCCCATACGGATCTACCAGGGAGAGGTGCTGGTTCAGAATGCCGCAGCGATAGCCATGAACAAGCTCTCATCGCGGAAGGAGAACCATAACAAAGCTTCATCATACGCAGGCATTCAGCCATCCTGTTGCACATGCCTGCGATAACATCCCGAACGCGTATGAATACTTCAATGCCATCACGGCCAGTGCTTGTCATGATCCACGCATTTCCGCTGAACAGCGCGATGTGGGAGCCACAACGGGCCGCGCTCGCCGAACACGCCGATATCATCACCCCGGACCTTCCAGGCTTCGGTGAGCAGCCCCGGCTCGACGGCGAGGAATTCTCCATGGAGCTGGCCGCAAGGTTCATCGAACACAGTCTCGACTCGCAGAACATCGGCAGGTGTGTGATCGCAGGGCTGTCCATGGGAGGCTATATCGCGCTTGCATGCTGGAGGCTCTTCCCTGAACGGATCACCGGATTGATCCTGGCCGACACAAAAGCATCGGCGGACTCGGAGGAGGCACGAGAGGGACGCTACAAGGCGGCGGAGCGGATCGGAGGAGGTGAATACGACAGCTATATCGACGAGACACTGCAAAGGCTCCTTGCCGAGAGCACCCGGCGTGAGCGGCCGAACGTCGTCGAGGCGGTACGGACGATCATCTACAGTTCACAGCCGGAATCGATCGTGCCACCACTGCTCGGCATGGCGGCGCGCCCGGATTCCACCCCGATTCTTCCCACAATCTCGGTGCCTGTGGCCCTCATCTTCGGTGAGCACGATGCGATCACCACCGTGGACGAGGGGAGAGCGATGGAAGAGGCCATCCCGGACGCAACACTGACGATCATCAGCAATGCAGGGCATCTGGCCAACATAGAGAACCCCGAAGAGTTCAACAGCGCGGTGCAACGTTTTCTGGAACGGATTCCGGTGCCAGCCTGAACCATAAAAGGCCGGGACGCTGCCCACTATCGCAACCGCGCGCGTCCCGGTCAGTTCCGGCGAGCACGGTATTCCCGGACCGCCGCCATGTGCTCCTCTGCCGTACGTGTAAACGTATGCGCGCCGCTCCCATCTGCCTTGGCAACGAAGAAGATGTAATCATGCCTGGCGGGATGAAGCGCGGCAAGGATAGAGGCCCGACCGGGATTGTTGATAGGAGCTGGCGGCAACCCCTTGTATTTGTAGGTGTTGTAGGGACTATCGATCTCCAGGTCGCGGTAGAACAACTGCCGTGGGCCATCTGGAAGGATATACTGGATCGTGGGATCGGCCTGAAGCTTCATACCGATGCGGAGACGGTTCAGATAGACCCCGGCGATGGTCTCGCGCTCGGAGCCGACGCGTGCCTCCCCTTCAACGATCGAGGCAAGTACAATGGCCTCGTACGGTGAAAGGTTCACCGCCGCCGCCTTCTGTTTCAGCGAATCCACATAGAAATTCCTGAACAGCTCGGCCATTCGCCTCAGCAGGGTTCCGGGCTTCTCACCCCAGAAGATGAAATAGGTATCGGGCATCAGATATCCCTCGGCAATCGAGGCATTGATGCCGATGGTTTTCAGAAATGCCCTATCACCTGCCAGCGCCACGATCTCCGCCGAATCGCATCCGGCATCGCGTGCGGCAATCGAGGCAATACGCCGTATGGTAATCCCCTCCGGGAAGGTTACCTTTACCTTCACCGTCGATCGTCCTTCCACAAGCGCCTCCAGGAGTTCCTGCGCAGGAATATCGCGACCGAATTTATACGTGCCAGGCTTTATCTTATCGTCCTTCCCTGTGGCCACGGCCAGCACCTTGAATGCGGTAGGACTATCTATTACACCGGCCGACTCCAGAGAATCGAGCATCTCGGAGAAGGAAGCCCCCTCTGGAATACGCACCATAACGTCGCCACTGGTTCCATTGCGCAACCAGATCTGATAGACGAAATACCCGCCGGCAATCAGCAGGAGAAGAAGAATTGCAACAGTGAGCTTACGGACCATAGAGTTTCTTGCAAGGCCTACCGATCAATCGTAGTTTTTTATCGTCACATCGTACCCATATCGGCCACAACGATGTTTTGCCGGCCGAAGAGATCGCACAAAGAATGTTCCTATATCGACCTTACAGATCATCCGGGCAACGTCACAAAAGGGACGCATCGCATCTGCTATCAGCAGCGTGCGCGCTGCTGATCGTCCTGGCACTGCTCGGCATCCACAGCCCAGCAGCGGCACAGCG
Source organism: uncultured Alphaproteobacteria bacterium (assembly GCA_964455525.1). Taxonomy (GTDB): domain Bacteria; phylum Bacteroidota; class Ignavibacteria; order OLB7; family OLB7; genus JAFDZV01. Next base: position 163,752 of record CAYVWR010000007.1, on the reverse strand, counting down.
TGAAGGCTCCGACGGTATGTATCGGTCGTCGGACTCTCTGCGCCGTTCCCAGGATTCCGTGCTGGATGCCGCCCGCCAGGCCATTCGTCGCGATTCATCGCTGCTTGACGAGTACCAGAAGATCATCACGGTGCTCAAGGCCCGCCGCCATTACGATCAGGAACTGCTGCTTGCCGAGAGGATGGTTGCCGCAAACCCCGGCTCGGCGCTGGCCTACTTTACCCAGGGTGATGCCCAGCTCGACAATGCGATGCCGGACAAGGCGATCGGCACATTGCTGAAAGCGCTCCGCGTGGAGCCACACTTTGTACGCGCTCGCGTTACGCTGGCCGAGGCGCATATGATGATGAAGTCCTACGATACCGCCCTGATAGAGCTAGATACCGCCATTGCTCACAATCCCCGCTATGCGCAGGCACATGTACAGCGAGCAAAAGTCCTGACACAACTCGGCCGGGAGGCAGAGGCCGTTGCGAACTATCAGGCCATCTCCGAACTGCTCCCCGACTCCTTTATCCACTGGATGAAGCTTGGCAGGCTCCTGCTGAAGATCGGCAGGCCCGAGGAGGCGATAGAATCGCTGGAATATGCGGTCATGCTGAACAGTGAGTCCTCGGATGCGCACTTTTTTCATGCTGAAGCGCTGGCAAAAGCAGGAAGAAAGGATGAGGCTATTCGTGCCTACAACGATTTCTGGATGCGTTTCCCGCGAGATCATCGAGCGCTGGAAGCAGAGCGCATCGCCCGCGAGATCACCGAACAGCCCTAGGCTGGATGGCGCGACGCAAGAAGTAGGCAACCCCTCGTCGGCATGGTACATGGAACACCATGTCATGGTGAGATAGCAAGCCCGCTAGGCAGGCATTGACGGAGTCTGGCCACGGGGGGGCAGAACCCCCTTGAGATGGAACTATCACCACAGGCAATATGCACACTCTGCCATCCTCGCAAAGTACGCGCAAGCTCCTGTAGAATCCAAGCAGCCCCTGCCACGCCATGCGCGCATCGTGCATGGACGCCCACCGGGTCCAGCCTATCCCTGAGAGATCCCCACACCACGGAAAAAGCCCAGCCGACTTTTATCGGCTGGGCTTCTGTATTCTTCATAGGATGACGACTGAGCGCAGACCTACTTCGTGACATGATCGAAATCGACCACAAACGTGAAGCGGAGAGTATTTGCAAGCGGGTGCGAATCCTCGATGGTATTGATAAAGCTGAAGTCGAATCCATACATATCGTAGCGCAGACCGGCACCGAACGTAAAGAACTTACGGTTGCCACCAGCCGCCGTCTCGGTGAAATACCCCGCACGAAGCGCTACAAGCTGCTCGTACCAGTATTCCATGCCAAGCGACCACTCCACCCCCTTGCCGTTGCCCCAGGCTGTCACAAGCGACTTCGGCACCGGGTCCACCTCATTGATGCTTGGACGGTTCACCAGCAGCTTGCTCATGTCGATGCCAACGGTAAGATCGTTGAACTCATCGCTCAGCAGATGAAGGCCCACACCAAGACGGAACGAGGTTGGGAGCGGGTCGGCCTGGGTCACATCCACATAGTGGATCTTCGGGCCGATGTTGGCAAGATTAGCGCCAACACTCACAAAATCCTCCGGCATTCCCCAATCGGTCCGTGGCGTCCAGAGCGCACCGATATCAAAGGCGACACTGCGGCCAATGCCCGGCTTTTCGTTGCCGACGGTAACACTGGAGAGGTTCGACTGAATATACCGGGCCTGCACACCTGCCCCCACATCCTCGGCGATCATGGTGGAGTATCCGGCCCCGACAGCAAATTCAAGCGAGCGGAACTTTGCGCCTGCCTGCCCGGTTTCAAACGTCTGCTGGAATTCGCCCAGATCAAGAAATATGAGATGACCGTTGATGGTGCCGTCAAGATCCTTAACGTAGGTGGAGCCGTTAAGATAGCTGTAGTGGAGATCGGCGTTGAACTGCGGGAGCCACTTGGAGTATGTAAGGCTCACCTGCGTGTTCTGCTGGTAGGCAAGGCCGCCAACATTATAGAACGTCGCGTTGATATCCCTCGCAATCCCGGTTCCAACCTCACCCATGCCGCCCGAGCGAGCATTCGGTGGAATGATCAAAAAGGGAACAGCAGAGCCACCGGAACCACCCTGGGCCGAAGCCGCAACAGCCGCAAGGATAAATATTGAAAGCGCCGGGGTAAGGCGGCGATAGAAAGGGGACCGCATCAAGGTAATCCTCATAGAGATCAGGGAACTGGAAGTCTTACATGTCCATGACAATACAGCTCATACAAACCCACGCCATCGTGTCGTTACCAGTATGACTATCGACTCTGTACCGAATTGCAAGCGACGCAGAGGTTGCGCTGTACGACGTTCACGTATGACTATAGAAACCTTTATGGGATTACTCTGCCAAGAGGTATGTTACAAGGACAGCTACGAATATAGCCGCTTCAGAAACTCTCGTACAAGAAATTTCTCGTTTCCCCGGCCCGCCTCTTTACTATATGGGCATGACAAAGCAGGGGTTCTTACATTAAACCCACGAACGGCGATAAAGTTCCACCCGGACCACCTTTCAGTTCTTTTTTCTCTACAACCACCCTTCCTTTTTGTACCACTCCACGGTCTTGGCGACCCCTTCTTCAATGGATACAAGCTGGCGATAGCCAAGCTCCTCCTTTGCCTTCTCCACCGAACAGAGCCAGTACGGGCGGGTGATATCACGCCCCTTCTCGAAGTTGAAGACCGGCGGTTTCTGCTGAAAACGACCAAAAAAGCCGCTGACGCCCCCTGCCAGGAACACCAATGCATGCGGAACGCGAAGGTTCCTGACACGCGATCGGCCAAACACCTTGGCAGTGATTGCCCCTACCTGCTCCCAGGTATAGAACTCCTCCGAGCTGATAAAATAGGTCTCCCCTTCGGCACGCCTGCTCTCCCCGGCCAAAACAAAGCCACGCACCAGATCCTCCACATGCACCAGGCTTACAAGCTTCTGCCCGAACCCGATGAGCGGTGCCACCCCTTTGGCCCCCACCTGAAAGAACTTGAAGATCTCGGCATCGCGCTGCCCGTATACCGCCGGAGGACGAACGATCGTCAGTGGCAGCTTGCCCATCATGGCAAGCACTTCGCGCTCGGCCGCGGCCTTGCTCTCACCATAGGCAGTGATCGGATGGAACGCGGTCCGCTCATCGGCAGGTGCATCAGGGCTTCGCGCCGGACCGACAGCCGCCTGGCTTGAGACATGCACAAAACGCTTCAGATTCGGATTGGCGTCCTGTACGGCAAGCAGCAAGTTGCGCGTGGCAAGCTGGTTCCCCGAAAAAAATCCCGCCCGGTCGCGCGCAGCCGTGGCCCCGGCAACATGATAGATGTAATCCACCTCGCTCACCACTGCACGAAGCGATTCCGGATCGTTGAAGTCGGCCGTCATATACTCCAGCGGAAGCTGCTTGATATACTTATTGTTCGAGCTTCCCCGTACCATCACACGCAGGTCATACCCCTTGGCGTGCAGATGATCGGCCAGGTGACTTCCGATGAAACCAGTAGCCCCGGTAATCAGTGCTTTCATGAACCCTCACATACATAAGATAACGTGCTGCTACGCCCGGCTATAGGACGCAACAGGGAAGTTACTCAATGTGCGCTCGATCGTCTCTTATCGTTCTTTTTCTTTTTGTCACGCCGGGACTGTACACGCATACGGCCCGCCGCCGCCCGGTGGATATCCATCATGCCGGGTAGTCACCAGGTTCATCGTGATAAAGCACTACGTATACGGCTCGATCAGACCCGTGCTCCGGCTCATCTGCTGGCGGCTGCCGACCCCATCGTACTGATAGCCGGTCCTCACACCGTCAAGCTCCCACAAGCTCAGACGTTGGGCACGGTCGTAGGCGTACTCCTAAGGCTTGACCCCGCCGCCACCATGCTCGTACTCCTGCACGGTGATCTGGCCGCTGTGATCGTACTCCTGACGCTGCCAGAAGACCGGTGATACCAGGACCATCCAGCCGCGACCACACGCTATCGACTCGTCCCTGATTGGTCGTGACCATACCAGTAGTAAACCGAGGCAATTGAATGCTACGCCCTCACGTTATTATCTGGCAGGCTCGCCAAGAATATCGTGTGGCCACGGCTGCAACTTATCCCGTATACCATAGTTCTCTGCCCTGTCCTTTATGCTCTCATACCGTTCTTTCCTCCCGTTCATCATTCCGCTCAGGGCATAAATTATTCGGCAGGTTATGGAAGGTATCGGCATAGGCTTGCATTAACCGCATATCTCCTTGAAGTTCTGCCATCGTATCAACAGCCCTCTTCAGAAGTTGCAGATACACGATTACCGAGCACTGTGGAGCCGGGATATTTCCCTCCCTTTTATCTGATATTCCCGGGATATTCTAAAAAATATAGCGATAAGGATCATTGATTTTATTTGCCCCACGCGGTTGTGCAGAGGCCAGAGAGCCACAGAAGGCTAGAACCAGAATGGCGATAACAATCTTCATGGCAATCCCTTTATGGTGTAGGTGGTTCGGTTAGTACGTTCCATTCAGGATCTTATCACGAAGGGCCATAAATCTGGCCTTCCACTCCTCATAGCTTATCATCGTTTGCGATGTGCTTACCCAGGCCCTGTTGAGATCTCGGACCTGGCCATCCAGAACTGGCAGAGCATTCCAGCCCTGAACCTCCACGGCAAGGTTGTAGTAATCCCTTGTAGAATCTTTCAGAGCATCGTGATGGGACAGGAATACGATAGCTTCCTGCCCTGGCTTCATAGTGAACCCGCTATCCGCTGGCATCGTGAATTCCTGATCTCGGGCAAAGTAAAGAAAGGGGCCGCGAGGAGTTCCGTAGGGGTCAGGGTAGTTATGATGCTCGTAATTGAAGGTGATGCAGGGATTCCACCCTTCAGTAGAGACAAAGGGACCTTCTTCTCCCTCATCAAGGGCTTTATATGTGCTCTGCTGATTGCATGTAGTGAACACATGGCCTTTCAGCGTGTCCACTACTTCCGCTGTTACCCTGAAGATGTGAGTATCAAACAATCCCGGATTCTTCAGAGGCATGGAATCCACTCTATTCACTCTCACCCGAAGCACATAATCGGAATAGAGCATGGCATAGATTGCCCGCATGTCCTCTTTGTTGGGCGCGGCTAATCGGTACCCCTGTTTGATCCCGGACGCAAGACGGTTCAGGCTCGCCACATATCGGTTCCCCATCTTGAGTTCGGTTTCATCGGCATACTGTCTAAAGATGATAGGGTTGTAGTCGGTAACCTTGTAGAGATACGTTATCATCCACCGTAACGTATCGTTCATGGTCCCTTCGCCCATCCATCTATCCAGAGCTTTTGCCGTCTGGTTGTAGGCATCGAATCGCGCCAGACTATCCATATAGATGTAGGTGCCAAGGATATCCCACGGCATCCCGCTATTGACAGGCGGCAGACTGCGGATAATGGGATAACGAACTTCAAATGTTGCAGTGCTTGAATCGTACCAGACCTTTGTTTCCTGCCATCTCTGCTTGTTGATTGGCCTGCGTCCTGACTCGTTCTGAGCCTGTGCTGCCGTCACTACCAGCAACAACCCTAGGATTATAAACCAGCGGTGATGCCTCGTGCTCATACGGGTTTTCTCACAAAAGTGTTAAACGGACGTTTGTGCGAAACACATCATCATACGAAAGAACTAAAAATTCTCCAGGGGCGTAATGATCTACCAATACATGATGATGTACCCTCTAGCAGGGGAACAGGGAGGTTAGCCGCATATACAAAGATTCTGAGAACGAGCCTCACAGATGAATCACTTACACCTTTCAACGAAGCGAAGAAAAGGCAAGTAGAGTCGTTACTACCTTCGCGACGTTTTTGCCACACTTCTTGCCATACTACAACAGCTATCGCCCTACAACCCTTGCGGTATATAGTTTTCCGGCAATCCACGTCAGCCCTGCCGGGCCTTCAGCCCTGCTTGTACCCCCTTGAATATCAGCCGCAGATCGGCGGCTGTCGGCAGATAGGTTCTCCCAAGCCTGCCGATGGCATCGGCCGCATCCTCCACCCGGCGCATCGGTGGTTTCGGCGGCACACGCAGAGCAGTCGAGGTCTGGCTGGTCTCCCTTATAAGCTGCCGGATAGAACGCTCGCCAAGCTTTCTATAACTCTCGAACTGCGACTCATCGAACCATTGATCGGCGGTGGTCTGCTGGGGGAAAGCGCCATTCTGAAACCCATACTGGCGAACATCCACGGTCTCGTTCCCTACACGCATCGGTTTCACCACGATGATATACCCTACCGGATCAATCGCCCTGGCACTGGCCATATCCACCCCATGAAGCCGACGCAGATGGGCCGCCGAATAGGTCACCGTGCCGGCCACATAGTGGCTCCGCGCTGCGCACACGCCATCGCTTCCGGCCGAGACTATGGGGTCGAGATCCAGCTCAAACTCCGCACCGAAATCGATACGGCACCGGCGGATTGCTTCGCCAAGGTCGGAAAAACAGGGCTGGGGATCGGCGCCGCAATCAATCACCAGGATATACCGGCATCCCCGCTCTATAAGCGCGTACAGGCCGGTGTTATCGAAGTGACCACCATCGGTAAGATAGCAGAAGCTGGAAAGATCATGTGTCTGCGACAGGAATTCCCGAAGCGTATAAAACGGCCACAGACGGGCCTGGCCGAACTCCCAGCCATCGGCATTCGGCGTCGGTGCCCAGTAGCCCAGCCGGACATTGAAAAACGTCATCAGCATTGCAAGCGCGGCCGTGGGAGTTTTCGAGCCCATGTTCGGGCTTGCCGCTGCGCCGGAAATGGAGACCGCCGTGCCGAGCGTCATCCCTCCTCGCATATAATGCTGGGTGGGACGATACCCGGTGCGGAGCGAGCCACAGTAATTCTGTGTCAGAATAAAATTCGCAGCCGAACGCTGGGCTGTGGAAAGATCGCGTCCGCCAACAAGATTCAGCGTCGTATTAACCAGATGGTAGGGTCCACCACGACGGCAGTTCCGAAGCTCGGCAAGCGGGAGATCGTCGCCGACCACCGCCTCAGTGATTCGCATCCCGGAGCCACGGCGGCGGCGGTTGGATGCGCCGAGATATGCTCTGGTAAGGCGCGCTTTATAAAAGCCATGCAGCGAGACCATATTCGGGTTGACAGTCCACCCGATGGCGATGGCCCAGGTAAGCAGTGTGGTGATAAGCCCGAATGCGGCATGCACACGATAAAGCCAGAGCTTGGTGGTCCCCCCCGTTGTTACGCCATCGCCATTCCATGGAATATAGCTGAAGCGTAGAAGCACAACGAGCGTGAGAAAGATCCCGCAGAGCAGCCCGATCGACCGATAATTGGCACCATCACCAAAAAACAGCTCCACCATCAGAAAGATCAGACAGAAGCAGAATCCAAAGAGAACATAGGCGGTAAGATTTCTTGTGGCATCCATCCTCAGCCAGTCCAGCACCGCCACCCCAGCCTCCCACGACGTGGCCAGCGGGATCAACGCAAAGCTCACCACGGCAAGGATCAGCACCACAACCACGGTCAGTCCGGCAAGCTCCCATGCGGTCCGATAGGCCGGTGCACTCAGAGCATTGGATGGCCGCCGCGCCCACACAAACCGATTGGCCCCACCACACTCTGCGCGCGGAACCCTGTGGAACAGCAGCCGTACGAGCAATGCCCCCCCTGCAAGCATCGCCATGGCAAGCGAAAGGAATCGTGGTGCAGGATGCGCTCCGAGCAGGACATACGGGAGCAACCCCTCGTACCACTCCCAGAACAGACGGTCGGGATCGCCGGTCAGCGAGTCATAGAACGTGCCGGTATAGATCGACCAGACACCATTGGAGACCAGAAGTGCAAGCAGGACCAGGGCAACCGCAAGCAGCACATGGCCTATGTATCGTTTCGGCACCGTGTCACCGAAGACCCAGACAGCGGGCCAGTTCCCCTTGATGAACGTCATCTCGTACCAGGTAAAGATGAAGCAGAGGAAAATGCCGACGAAGGTGATATAGTGGAACGGCCGGTTCCGTATGATGAACTCCGAAACGCCGTTGGCATCCGGCACCAGCCCGCTGACCACCCCATGTCCCCACCACGCCGAGAGGAGCGCCAGGAACAGGATAAGCAACGGAGGAGTAATGCCCAGAATGATCCCTCCCCACCGCGACGCCACGCCAGCATTTCCCGTATCCCCTCCCCCGGCAGGCGATGCCTTCATCAGCGTATAGATCGTCCCGCCAAGCGTCAGAACAAGGCCGCTCCATCCACCGATCTCCTTCAGATAATCGCTGACGGTGCTCTTGGTATCGGCGCTGTAGAAGAGATAGTTCACCAGCTCGTGGCCGAACCCGGCAAAGAGCAACACAATCGCAATGCCGACCGCGACAACAAGAAGCGTGGAATGGATGCGAACCAACTGGTTACGGCACACCTCGCGCTTGAGCTGGCCGGCGATCCTTGGATTGCGGGCCTCCGGGTATTTTCCGGCCGATCCTGACGTTCTCAGCCCGAACACCACCAACCCCACAGCCACCAGCGCCCAGAACAGCAGCGGCGGCCAACTGGACCACCACCAGCTCAGGATTGCAAGCGCCGCCGACGGCTGCTCTGTGCCCGGCAAGGCAAGGCCATCGGCAGTAAAACTCCAGAAGAGAAAGATGACAAGCATCATTGCCACACCAAGCTCCACCCATGGCATCATCTTCTCGCGCACCGTGGATGTATCATGCCCATAGATGATCCATACCGTCACCACCACAACGATCCAGCCCAGGATCGGAACGATTGGAACGGCAGCGGCGGCAAGACGGGCAAGGAGCACATCGGAGCTTGACACTTCATGACGCGACCGTTTGGCAGCCGGGACGGCAGCCCCCTTCACCCCTGCTGCGGTCAGGCCCTTTGTGGCCGCCATAGCCGGTGAGAGCGGTTCGCCAGTACTATCGGCCGGCATCGTCGTGGCCGATACTGCGATGGTATCACGGGGCGGAAGAAAATCGCCGGTGGTATCGGGATGCCAGAGAAAATAAAGCTGCCCACAGAGCATCACCGCAACAAAGATCGGCACGAGCACCAGCCATGTGAGCACAAGGTTGCGCGAGATCGCCGCGATCGCCCGCCAGGTATCGGCGCTAAGCGAGCCTTTGCGGGGCGTCAGATAATTGGCAAACAGACGAAGGTGATGAATGGGGTCAAACCAGGCATTGGAGGAATCATCATCGCGGCGACCGCGCGGCTGCATATCCGGCCAGGCCGGCCGTACCGGCTCCTTCGGTCCAGCCGCTCCCGGTCCACCACACGGCTCGTCCCCCTGCTGCTCCGACCCGAACGCCTCATACCGATCAGGCTCGATCCCCTCTTCTCGCGGAAAGGAGATCGCATGGATATCCCCGAGCGGATCGAAATATCCGGGGAACAATTCCTCCAGAAAAAATCTATTAAGAAGCACCTGCTCGCAGCGCTCCCAGGCGAAATGCTCCTGTGCCTGATCCTCCTCGTCTCTGATGTCATGCATATCGTCATGAATAACACGCAGCGCGGCGGCAAACGTCTCTAGCCCTTCGCTGGCAAACTCGGAGAACTGCGCGTACAGCGTCCCCTGCTCAAGCAGACGGTTCAGATACTCCACAAGAAGCTGACGCTCCATCACCCCCACAGGGCGCCCCTTTGCAAGCTCACGAAGCCTGAGCGTTTCAGTTGATGGCATCTTCTCAAGCACCGGATGAGTGCTCGGATATATCGAATTCTCATCCGGGAAGAGTTCCTGCAACAGACCAACCGGATCGAGAAGCTCCGCCGGAACAAAAAACGGCTCGCGTGAGAGCCATCCGCTCCACCATCCGCCCAGATATCCGCCGCCGGAAACGGTGGACAGATAATCGAACGAGGAAAGAAGGCCGCAGGCACGAAGCTCCTGCACTACCCCAAGACAGAAGGTGGCGCTTCGGATGCCACCGCCGGAAAGCCCAAGCCCCATCAGATCCGGGGGCACGGATATTCCGGGAAGCTCATCGCTCCCCCGCAGAGGATGCCTTGGGCCTGCCCCGCCGCGATCTCCAGCACCGGATCGGTGTCCGCCTCTGGTTGCTATGTACACACGAAGCGCGTCCAGAAATCGGCGGCGCATCCGAATCTGCGCCCATTCTTCGGCAAGCACGCCATCGATATCGGCTGGCGGGTCCAGACGCCTATCCTCCGCACCTGAACGTCCGTCCTTATTGTGTGGTGCACTATTCATCGCTGCTGTTCTCCAATCGTCGAAGGACCGTCCCGCGTCCCGGACAGTGAAAACCATCGGCTCTATGCCAACCGCATCGCGACGCTACAGCATCGCTCGGGGGGGGTACCGGTATCCTGGTGGTTGTGGGGCTTACATTTGTCTCCTTTCGCATGGGAAAGGAAGCACGCACCTGTGGTGTATACAGGACAAGCTACGCATCAGGACCGCGCATGTCAACAGCAGAGCACATGGAGCACCACCATGGCGGAGAACATGCAGGCCGGAGGGAACCATCGTCCTGTGATGGCCCTACGATCGCATCCCCCCCTATGCGGGAAAGGGTTATCCGCCCGCATAGGCTCTGTTTGTACAACTCCAAACTGATAGGATAGAGCGGCAAGCCCCATCACCCTGCCTTAGAATCCTCCCATGGCTCCCTGCCCACCATCGGGAAGAAGCCGGGCCAGAGTGCCGAGCGATCCCTGGGCAAGCTCAACAAGCGGACCGAAAAAATTGGGCAGGCCGAACAGAATGGTTGCTGCGGCCAGCACGCCGAGGATCGCAACCGAGCCGTAGCCGATCCGCACCGGCGGTGCCGTGCCGATCGGCTTGTCGATATACATCACCTTGAGAACGCGCAGATAGTAGTACAACGATATCACCGAGTTAAGAACGCCGACCACCGCCAGCCATATATACTGGCGCCCGCCATCGAGCAGCGAGTTGAAGAGGAACAGCTTGCCGATAAACCCGCATGTGGGGGGCAGGCCCACAAGGGCGATCATAAAGATGCTGATGCAGACGCCAACAAGCGGCATCCGTGGGCCAAGGCCCCGGTAATCCTCGATCTCCTCGGAGTCTATCTGCTCGGCCACCTTCTGCACGGCAAAAAATGCCCCCAGGTTCATCACAAGATAGAAGGCGAAATAAATAAGGATGGCCGCAACGCCGTAGGTAGTACCCACAACAAGCCCCATCATCATATACCCTGCATGGGCGATCGAGGAATAGGCGAGCAGACGCTTCAGATTGGTCTGCTGCAACGCCGCCAGATTGCCTAGCGACATCGTAAGGATGGAGACCGCTGTCAATATCGGCTTCCACTCGAACCCCTGCATCGGCGGATAGGCAGTGACGATAAAGCGGACCAGCAGGGCAAACCCGGCGGCCTTCGATGCTACCGAAAGAAACGCCGTCATGGTGATAGGAGCGCCCTCGTAGACATCGGGAGTCCAGAAATGAAAGGGCGCCACGGATATCTTGAAGCCAAGCCCGGCAAGGATCATCACGCTGGCGATCATCAGAGGATTGACGAGCGCAACCTCGGCATTTGCCGTGCCCAGCGTGCTCATGATAAGCGTGAAGTTGGTGGTCCCGAGCAGACCATAGATCAGCGAGATGCCAAAGAGCATGATGCCGGAGGAGACGCCCCCATAGATCACATACTTCATCGAGGCTTCGCTGGAGCGGGGAACATGCTTGGTGAATCCAACGATGGCATAGGAACTGAGCGAGACAATCTCGATGGCAAGATAGGCCAGGAACAGATCGTTGGCCCCGGCCATCAGGAACATGCCAAAGGTCATCGCAAGCATCAGCGAATAATACTCGCCGAGACGCGGCTGCCCATCGGTTTTCAGCTCACGCGAGAGCAAGGAGAAGACCACCACAAACACTGCGGTGATCGCGATAAGGATCTTGAAAAAGATCGCGAAGTCGTCGATCACATACATCCCCACACCAAACGGCTGATCGCTCGCCTTGAAGATCCAGTCGCCACGGAAATCGTTCACCCCGAGCGTCCACAGTTCCAGTTGCCCATCCGGCAAGGTTGGGCCGATACGGAGAAACGCGAGGATTCCGGCAAGCAGGAACCCCACAAGCGCCAGATAGCCAACGCCACGCCTGGAGCCGCCAGAGAAGGAATCGGCCAGGACTGCAACGACGAAAAAAAATCCAAGAACGATCTCCGGCAGGAAGCTCGCGAAGCTTGCGGCGAGTTGTACGAAATCGATGTCCATATGTCCCTACACGTGTTAGGAGTTGCGTGCGAAGCCGTTCACGGCAGGAGATTCATCGCGGAGGTTACGGCACTGCTGCTTGCTTTGAGAACGTCCACCAGCGTATTGACGCTCCCGTTCATCATGTCGAGCACCGGACGGGGCCAGACCCCGAGCACAACAACAATAACGGCCAGAGGGGCAAACATCGCCCACTCGCGCCCGGTCAGATCGGCAAGTCGTGTCTCCCACTCCCTCGTCCTCAGTGTGCCGAGAAAGGCACGCTGAAGCAGCCAGAGCATATATGCGGCCCCGAGCACCACGCCGACCAGCGAAAGCACTGTCCACAGACGAACCGTCCCATTGCGGAAGGCGCCGATGAAGACAAATGCCTCGGACCACCAGCCGGAAAGCCCGGGCAGCCCGAGCGCGGCAAAAAATGCGATGATGGCAATAAAAAAGTAGCCCGGCATGATGTTCGCCAGCCCGCCGAACTTTGCAATCGTACGGTCGTGCACACGGTCGTACACCACGCCAACGATCAGAAAGAGCATCGCCGTGATCGTGCCATGGTTGAACATCTGAAGCACCGCGCCGGAGAAGCCGATGGTGTTCATCGAGGCCAGGCCAAGGAGCACATACCCCATATGGGAGACCGAGGAGTAGGCGATCAACTTCTTCATATCCTTCTGCGCCAATGCGCAGAGCGCACCGTAGACGATGCCAACAAACCCGAAGATCGCGATCGACTCCACCACCGCATCGTTCATGGCAACATCGGGGAACATCGAGAAACAGACACGCATGATGCCATAGGCTCCAAGCTTCAGAAGCACACCGGCCAGGATCACGGAGATGGCAGTCGGCGCCTCCACATGAGCATCCGGGAGCCAGGTATGAAACGGGAACATCGGGATCTTGATGGCAAAGCCGACAAAGAGCGCGGCAAACGCCCAGAACCGTAGATCGGTGAGTGCAAAGCTCCCGGCGACATCGGAGGCAAGAAGCGAGCCGGGGATATAGTTGGCCGGGTTCATCAGCGCAAGCATGTTGAAGGTATGGGTAACCGTACCGCTCCCCGGCGTCAGGTTCGAGCTGTAATACAGGGCAATGATCGCCAGCAGCATAAAGACCGAGCCTGCCAGCGTATAGAGGAAGAACTTCATCGCGGCATACTCGCGGCGTGCACCACCCCAGATGCCGATCAGGAAATACATCGGCAGCAGCATCAACTCCCAGAAGACATAGAAGAGGAAGAAGTCGAGCGCGACAAACGTCCCCATAATCCCTGTGTTCAACAGGAGCAGCAGGGCAAAATAGCCCTTGCGGCTCTTGTCGATCGTCCAGGAACTTGCCGTGGCAATCGCCATCACAATGCTGCTCAGGAGAATCATCGGCATCGATAGGCCATCGACCCCGAGATAAAAATCAATACGGACATTGCCGAGCGCCGATGTGTTCAGGTTGAGCCAGTTTGCACTGGTCACAAACTGGAAGCTCTCAGGATCGTTGATGCCGCCAAGCGACGAATCGAACGCACTCCAGAGGACGAACGCTATCACCACCTGCGCCACTGCCACCGCCAGGGAGAACCACCGGATAACGCCGGTAGCACGTTTCGGCAGCGCCAGCACCCCCACCATTGCGGCCAGCGGCAGAAACGTGAGGAGAATCAGTAACGTACTCATCGAATGTATGATTTGCGATTGTTGATGCCCGCGCCATCTCCCGATCCCCTCCTGCCTGCTGCTGTTTCATCGGCAGGCCCCTTATCGGACCTCGGCTTAGCGAAACACAAGAAACAGCACCACCACCCCAAGCACCAGATAGACGATATAGGTCTGGATACGGCCGGTCTGAAGCTGGCGGAAAACGAGGCCGGTGAACTGGGCCATACCGGCAACCAGGTTCACAAGGCCATCCACAACGTACGTATCGAACCCGGCCACTGCACGCGATGCGGCGATCGTGCCAGCGGCCACGCCGTTGACAACGCTATCGATCACGTTCTGATCGAACCATGCCATCACACGCGAAAGGATGGTGATAAAGCCGACCGGAAACACTTTCTCGTAGAGAGTATCCTGATACCACCGATTGAAGAGGAAGGCGCGGATGCCACGAGGCGCCTGCCAGGCAACCTGCTGCCCACGCGCTCCTGCACGACCGTAGAAGATAAACGCGAGCGTGATGCCGCAACCGGCCACCAGCAGCGAAGCCAGGGCCGGAAGGCTCGCCACATGCGGAATCCCGGTCTGGTGAAGGCGGTGCGTGGCATGCTCCATCGCCTCCTGGAAACCGGCAGCATCGCCCACAGATGGCTGTGCATGCACCGGCACCACCATTGCGGGAGCGCGCACCCAGTCCGAAAGAAACCAGCCGGAGGACGGATCGAGAGGATTGGCCCCGAACGGAATCCAGAGTGATAGCGCCGCAAGCAGCACAAGCGGTATGGTCATGATAGGTCGGCTCTCGTACACCTTCTGGTGGATATCGGGCGCCCTCGGCTCTCCATGGAACGTCAGGAAGATCATCCGAAACATATAGAACGCGGTCATCCCGGCGACCAGATAGCCGATGATCCAGACCACATCGGCCACCATCGAGGGGTTGATCGTACGAAAAGCCCAGGCTCCCGCCAGAATCTCATCCTTCGACATATAACCGCTGAACAGGGGCACCCCGCTGATCGCAAGCGTTGCGACCAGCATCGTGGCATAGGTACGGGGCATTCTGCGCCGCAACCCTCCCATATACCGCATGTCCTGCGGATCACGGCTATGGTCGTGCAGATGATGGAGCGCCCCATGCATGCCGTGGATCACCGAACCGGCACCAAGAAACAGGCAGGCCTTGAACATGGCATGCGTCACCAGATGGAAGATGGCAGCGCCATAGGCCCCCACGCCAAGCGCCAGCACCATATAGCCAAGTTGCGAGACGGTGGAGAAGGCAAGCACCTTTTTCAGATCCCATTGCACCAGTGCTATCGAGGCAGCGATACATGCGGTGACCGCACCTATGATGGCAACCACAAGCATGGCATCGCCGGTGAGAAGCGGGAAGATCCGGGCGGTGAGATAGACACCGGCCGCCACCATCGTGGCAGCATGGATAAGCGCCGAGACAGGCGTTGGCCCCTCCATCGCATCCGGCAGCCAGACATTCAGCGGGAACTGTGCGGACTTGCCGATCGCGCCGCAGAACAGAAGAATTCCTGCGATGGTCAGCCATAGCTCCGAGTTGAATGGCAAGGCGCCGGCAGCGATCGTATCGAAGATCGTCGTAAGCTGAAACGTGCCGAACTGCGTGTAGAGGATCATGATGCCGGCGAACATGCCGATATCGCCAACACGATTGGTGATAAACGCCTTGCGGCTGGCATATCCCGGACCCGGACGTTCGTGCCAGTAACCTATCAGCAGATACGAGCTTAGCCCCACAAGCTCCCAGAAGATATAGATCATCAGAAGGTTGTTGGCGATCACAATGCCGAGCATCGAAAAAGTGAACAGCCCGAGGAACGCATAATAGCGGTTGAAACGCCCGCCATGCATGGAAGGCTCCCGCATGTATTCGCTGGAGAACAGATGCACAAGCAGCGAGACCAGCGTCACCACAACCAGCATGATCGACGCAAGATTATCGGCAAGCACCCCCAGCGTCACCGTATACCCGATGCCGATGGGACTGGAGAGCTGATCGGCAAAATCGACCCAGATGGTGCTCTGCTCCACCGTCGGGTGATAGCTTGGCAGATCAGCGGAGACCGGTGCCGATATCGTGAGATAGGCCACAACGAGCGAGAGAAGAAAGCAGGCCCCCATGATCGCCGTAGATATCCAGGATAGCCCGCGTGCCCGGCGCTGATCGGCATCGCTCCACGGCTCCCGCCGCCGCACAACACGGATCTGGTAGTGCGCGTCGTGCCCGGCCGTATGGGTCTCGATCTCCACCCTTCCCTGCACTACATACGGATCGTCCAGAGCAGGCTGCGAGTGATCGGCGGTTTGCAGATCGGCCGGATTGCCATGCGGCCCCGGAGCGTGCAAGGGGTTCTCGTGCGGGTCGATGATATAATCGAGCGGCGTTCTGGATCGGCCAAGGATGAGTTGCAGCACAAACCCCAGCAGCGGAAGCAGAAGAATCAGGAGCGATAGAAGGAGTCGTATATCCATGAAGGCTCTCGGTCGTCGGATGCAGGGTGTTGAATCCGGGGGTCCGGTTCAATCGCGGAGCATGTCGACTTCATCCACGTTGATCGTGTTGAAGCGTTTGTAGATATTCAGCACGATCGCCAGCGCCACCGCCGCCTCGCATGCCGCCAGCACGATCACAACGATAGATGCCACCTGCCCGGCCATCATCTGCGATGCCCCGCCCACACTGAACCGTGAGAACGCGATGAAGTTGACGTTCGCGGCGTTGAGCACCAACTCGATCCCCATCAGCAGCATCACCGCATTGCGCCGTGTGATAATGGCATACAGACCAAGCGAGAAGAGTATCGCGCCGATCGTAAGAAAGTGAGGCAGACCGATGGGGTTCATGATCGTCCACTGAGTTTGGAATTACGGAAGCGAGATATCGGTCAGAGTCCACTGCGAACCATGTGTACCGGCACCCGGTCACCAGCAGTGCCCGATGCGCGCTTGCTCGATGGCGTGGACGGCGGCAACATGATGCACACATCGCCCGATCGCCCAAACACTACGGACACTATGCGGCTCGGATGAGATAGCCCGAACGCCGACGTTCCTGCACCCTATGTTCAGGCTCGTTGCAACAGTTCCGGGCCACTTGGATCACATCCGCCCGGCCCCTTTCTCGGGCGAGAGACGATCCGACCGTGCTATCATCGCAGCGCCGACAAGCGCAACAAGAATCGCAATGGAGCTTGCAACAAACAGAAGCGCGTAATCGCCCATGAACAGCGTGCCGAGAACCGATGTGGTCCGGCCCCCCTCCTCCAGCTCGCGTGGTCTGGCCCGCTGCCACTGCGGTACCCCCCAGATCACCGTGAGAAGCATCGCGCCGATCGCCGTCGCCACCACAACTCCTGCCAGCGATCGCCCGGCACCGGTACGTTCCTCGCGAAGCCGGTCGATGTTCGCGGTAAGCATCATTCCGAAAAGAAAGAGGACCAGAATGCCGCCCACATAGATCATCAACTGCGTGACACCGACAAAATCGGCACCCAGCAGGATGTATAACCCTGCCACACCAAAGAAGGTAAACATCAGCGCAAACGCGGCAGAAGCGATAGTGCGCGCAAAGACCACCACCCCACCGGAAATGAGGCTGATCGCCGCAAACGTATAGAAGATGATCTCGTACATATCTGGCCGATTACAAGGAATCCGTTGCTAACCACCGGCGATACGGATATCCGAACCGCTTCCCGACAAAGCAGAACGCAATGATCCGGCATCACCCTGAAAAAAGAATCGCCAACGGGAATATAAAGGCATTTCGCACCCCCATCCCTGCCCCCTTATTCCTCACCACGCTCTCGTTTCAACGCCGCGATCTTCTCCTTGAGCGCGGCGATACGTGCAGCCTTCTCGGCATCTTCCTCTCCGGGTGAAGAGACAGTTCCACCGGACACCTCCGATGTTCCAGGCACAACCGGAGGCAAGGCACCTGGTACGATGTCCGATGCTGGTACGGACACGGCTTCCGACGATGTGCTGGCAGCCTCGGCCTGCGCAGCGGCAGCATCCGCCTCGCGCTTCGCCTTGGCGGCCGCCATCTTTGCCTGCAACTCCGCGATCTTCGCCGCTTTCTCCACGTCGGTTCCCGGCGGGACAGGAAGATCTGCCCCACCGGAGGATGGCGCAACCGGGGTTTCCGATGTTCCAGCTACCGCCGAGGCCTGCGCAGCGGCGGCATCTGCCTCGCGCTTTGCCTTGGCGGCCGCCATCTTCGCCTGCAACTCCGCGATCTTCGCCGCTTTCTCCGCGTCGATCTCCGGGGTTCCCTCTGGACTTATGCCACTGGGAACGGCCGGAGCGGACGCCGAGGCCTGCGCAGCGGCGGCATCTGCCTCGCGCTTTGCCTTGGCAGCCGCCATCTTTGCCTGCAACTCCGCGATCTTTGCCGCTTTCTCCGCATCATCGACTGGGGAGGGCATAGGTGCCGGAGGAGCGGCGGTTCCCGAAGCGGGGGGTGCTGGAGCGACCGCGGGCGCGTTCTGTGCTAAAGCCTTTGCAGCGGCTTTTCTCGCTGCGAGCGCCGCCTCCGCCTCCTCGGCTTTAACGATCTTCTCCTGCGTCTCCTCCGGGGTGAGCGTGATATAGTTATAGATAAGATTATTCCGCTCCTGCTCAGCGAACTCGAACACATCGGTCATCTTGATGCATTCGGTAGGGCAGGGATACACACAAAGCCCGCAGTAGCAGCACTTGGCGATGTCGATATCGAAGCGGGTAACCCAGAGCGCCTTCTTCTTTCCATTCGAGGTAATACCCGGAGAATCTCCCTCCACCGCTTTTACCGTCTCAATGGAAATGCAGTTCACCGGGCACGCACGCGCGCACTGGTCGCAACCGATGCAATCGTCCATGTTCACATAGAGGCGATTCCGTGTACGCTCCGGCAGTTCAAGCCGCTGGTGCGGGTACATCGTAGTGACCGGTTTCCTCCAGATATAGGGAATCGTCACCTTCAGTCCTGATAGCGTCGTACGAACGCCATCCCATATATCAGCAAGAACTCCCATGGCACTGTCCCTGGCTTACCTGTTATTGATCGGCGCATCTTCGGCCGTCCCGTCGGCTTTGGAAGAATCCCCTGTACCGGGAACTACCGCTGTTGAATCATCGACAAACGGGATCATCTCCCTGGCACCGTGCTCTTTTGCCGGAGGCCTTGGCGCTACAAAGGTCATCCATCCCCCTATAATCATCACCATTGCAAAACCGACCGGCAGAAAAACCTTCCAGCAGAGGTGCATCAACTGATCGACACGGAGGCGTGGCAGGGTCCAGCGCAGAAGGATCTGCACAAGCACCAGCAGCATCGCCTTCAGTACAAACCATACAAGGCCCTCGGCGCCGATCCAGAGACGATGTTCCACACCGAAGTACTGCACAACAAACCGTGGCAGCGGCGAATGCCATCCCCCCAGAAACAGGGTGACGGCAATAGCACAGACCACAAACATATTGGCATATTCGGCGAGATAGAAGATGGCGTACTTCATCGAGCTATACTCGGTGTTGTAGCCGGAGACAAGCTCCGATTCCGCCTCGGGGAGATCGAACGGAACGCGGTTGGTTTCGGCAAGGCCGCAGACGTAGTAGATCAGGGCGACAAGCAGCATCAAGGGGGCAAGGATGATGTTAAGCCATGTGCCACCAACATAAACCGGACCATCGGCGATCACACTGCTCACGGTAAGATCCTTCGGCCCGCCGAGGATATACCAGTTCCAGAAGCCTCCCCCCTGCTGCTCGATGATCCCCTGCATGGAAAGCGTACCGGCCATCATCACCACACCAAGTATCACAAAGCCAGCCGGTATCTCGTAGCTTATGATCTGCGCAACCGAGCGCACGCCGCCGAAGAGACTGTACTTGTTGTTCGATGCCCAGCCCGCCATAAAGATACCGATCACCACGATAGCGCTTACCGCAAGGATATAAAACACCCCCACGTTGAGATCGGCAGCGATATAAAACGGGCTGAACGGAATCACCGCAAAGGCCGCAAACGACCCGATGAACACAAGAAACGGGGCAAGCTGAAACAGCCAGCGGATTGCACCGGCCGGACGCAGCGCCTCCTTCTGCATCAGCTTGAGAACGTCCGCAAGCGGCTGTAATATACCGTACGGGCCGGCCTCCATCGGGCCAACCCTATGCTGCATAAAGGCCGAGACCTTCAGCTCTCCCAGGATCGTAACGAGCGCAAAGAGGAGGATGAAGACGAGCGGCAGCGCGGCCATCAGCAGATACGGCACAAGAGTGTCGCCGAACAGTCCGAATAGGAAATCTTGCATGGTTCTGAGAGAAGGATCAGAAATTTGCCCCTGATCTCCCGGCATCTGTCCGAACCGCTGCGTGACAGCCGACGCCATCACTACAAGGCATTACAGCCAGCAGGCCTAGAACGATGCGCCTGTGGATGTTTCGGAAACGCCGAGCGTAAGGACAAATGCCTTATCACCATGGCCTGAGGCCGTAATCATGGAATCGCCATTGAGCGAGAACCGGATCTCGTTCGTGCGGAGCAGGATCAGCCCCCCGCTTAGCATCACCTGAAAGCCCGATCGCCCGGACTCTCCGGCGGTTGGAGCGAGCGGGTCAGGATTGAAATCGCCCGTGAACAGGAAGGCATAACCGACGCCCCCTCCAACATAGGGAGTAATATCCCCTTCAGCCAGCAAATAGGAGGCCCCGATATTGACCCATCGGCCCGAAGCGCCACCCACCAAGAAGATTGAACAAATGCTGCGGGTACTGGAAGCTCACCCGGGAATCGAGCACAAAGGCGCGGCCGATATCATCATATCCCGCCGTGGGATACATCTGCCCGAACGCTGCCCCCAGCATACTGATTCCGCCATACATCACCATGTCGGCATCGGCGGCCTTCCCCTCTTCTACCGCACATAAAATATCCGCACAGATATGTGCCGAAGTTCTGCTCTCGGGTATCACGCTGAAGCGCTCCTGCTGGTCGATGCCACGACGCATTAGCTCAACAGCGGTACAGGCAGTTATCCAATCACCCCCCATTGCCTTATACGGCAGTATTAAAAGACAGGGCCTGGATTGGGCATTTGCACAAACGGTTTCAAGAAACAGACAGAAGGAAAACAATAACAGATAACGTGCGCATGTTTTAGCCATAGATGGAATACAGTTACAACCCGGCTACGATCATCCCGCTTGAGGAGCCGGAGTACCCCTCAGCAGAATGTATGCTCCACGTACCTATACAAAGAACACTGTACTACATATAATTCAACAGGCCGATATCCCACACGTTGTTCTCACGAAACCGTATCGAATTATCCCCCCACGGTATTTTTCTATAGGTACCCATAGGAGAGTCAATAGATGAACGAATTGGTGATAGATGGACAAGAGGCAATTACACGGTCTCAGCAGGAAATTATAAACAAAACGGCCGGGTTTCGGAGGAGGACAGATCCATTACCTGTCGACTTCCCCCATCACAAAGTCGATCGAGCCCATAATGGCAATCAAATCGGCGATGTAATAGCCACGGGAGATATCGGGGAGAACGCTCAGGTTCACAAAGCAGGGGGGGCGTACCTTTACGCGGTAGGGATTGGTTCCACCTTCGGAGATGATATGGAACCCCAGCTCTCCCTTCGAGGTCTCGGTTCGGCTGTAGATCTCGCCGGGAGCCGGCTTGATTCGCTTTGGCATATCCTTGTGCACGTCTCCATGCAGAATCGTGGGGGTCTTCCGGCAGTCGCGCACCGCCTGCTCTACGATCTTCAGCGACTCCTCCATCTCGCGCATTCTCACCTGGTAGCGATTGAAGCAGTCCCCGATCACGGCGCCGTCCTTATCAACCCCAACGGGAATCTCGAAATCGAAGCGGTCGTAGATGGAATACGTATCATCGCGACGGATATCCCATCGCATGCCGGAGGCACGGATCATCGGCCCGCTGACGCCATAATTGATGGCAACATCCAACGGCAGAACCCCTATGCCCTGCGTGCGCGCTGTAAAGATCCTGTTGCCGGTAAGCAACTGGTTCAACTCGGCAATGGTAGCACGGAACGTGCCACAGAAGGACTCCACATCATCCAGGAACGTGGCATAGATATCATGCGACAGCCCACCAACCCAGATATAGTTATAGAGGAGCCTGGCACCGCAAAGGCGCTCAAAGATATTCAGGATGATCTCGCGATCGCGGAAGCAGTATAGAAACGGGGTGAATGCGCCCACATCAAGCCCGTAGGTGCCGATGCCCCCGACCAGATGCGAGGCAATCCGGTTCAACTCCGCAACAATCACCCGTATATATTCCACCTTCTCGGAGACTGTTATGCCCATCAACTGCTCAACGGCAAGGGAAAAACCCCAGTCGTTGTTCATCGCTCCCAGGTAATCCATACGATCGCAGTATGGGATCACCTGCGGGTAGGTCATCGCCTCGGTATGTTTCTCAAAACAGCGGTGGAGATATCCGAGATGGGGAATAACATCAACCACAAGCTCGCCGTCGAGCACCAGTTCCACCCGGAACACACCGTGCGTGGATGGATGCTGCGGCCCCATGTTCAGCGTCATTTCCTCGGTTCGGAGCGTACGCCGTGCACGGATGCCATCGACCTGCGGGTCGGCTGCTCCGGTCTTTGAAAATGGGTCGAGCACGTCTGCCATAAGCGCTACACTCCCGTCCTGATCCCCTGAGTTGCCCCCACGCCCGTATGCCAGGGCCTGGCCATGGCATGAGGCCCGCAGGTTATGCCTGCTCGCGACGGATGCAAACTCCCGTTAGAACTTCTTCTTGAATGTATTATACACTACCACAAGGGCCACCGCCGCCACGCCGCTTATACTCCCTGCCACCAGCAGGAAATAGCTATCCTCACCGCCGGAATTCTTATAGAGGAAATAGAAGATGATAAAAGCGATGGCTGCAACCACGTTGAACGCAGCCATCATCAGAAATGCGCGGGCGGGATTCTTTGTTTGTTGCTGTGCCAAGGCTTGCATCACGGATTCGTTCTCGGTTGGACTCTCCCGGTGTCTCCGGGCGTCCTGCATTGCTCGTTCGCCGATCTTTCCATCTCCCTCTGTGCATCCCTTCGGCATGAAGAGGGAGGGCGATACAATGCAATCCGATTCATGGCTTGCATCGTCAGCCCACACACCACCATCGGCCCCGGTCATTATATCGCGCCAAAGATAGACCAGCGGCCTACTTGAACCGATTGATTCATCAGAACGTTGCACACTGATACCGGCGGCATGAACCTGGGAACTGGGAAGGATATACGGTTCCTTTGCTCCCTCGCCTGCATCGGCAATGCGCACCGATACCGCATGGAAACATATGCCGGGAACCATCCCGATCCGGCAGATGCCCCTAGTATGGCACCTTCATCCCGTTGTAATAATCCGGCACCGTGTAGTCCTTGCGAAGAGGATGCCCCTCCCAATCGTCCGGCAGAAGAATACGGCGCAGATCGGGATGATCGTCGAAAACGATTCCCAGCAGATCATATCCCTCGCGTTCGTGCCAGTCGGCCGTACGCCAGACCCTGGCGACCGATGGGATATGGGGGTCATCCACCGGCACATATGCCCGGAGCGCGCATCGGTGAACCGTCTTCCAGGAATCGCCTGACGGCTGCAACGACGACATATGATAGACCACGCCGAGCTGCCCTGCATACTGTTCCCCTTTCATTCCCCGGAAATCGATGCAGGAGAGAACATTGAGATTGTTCATCAGATACGCCGGCTCATCGCGCAGGTAGAGGCAGACATCACGAATCCACGTTCTGTTCACTATGATATAGGGGGTGCCGGTTGCAGCAGGCTCGCGGCGCAGGTCCCCGATCATATCGGAGAAGTTGCGTTGCAGATCGGCATAGATCAATTCGATGGAAACCGGCGTCATGGGTATGGTCTGCATCAGATGTCAGATTATTGATAACACACGCCTGGGAATCGTGGCATATCCGTTCCAGGTTCATCCACCGTACGGATTCCCCGAGCCACATTCTACAGATGCTCCGGCAGGCCAGCCGCATACCAGAGCGCTCCCTACCGACCCTCAGCCGCCGTTGTTTTGCTCAAGCTCTGATGCCGTACCTTATCGCGCAGACGGATAAGACCTTCCAGCAGAGCTTCCGGGCGCGGGGGGCAGCCGGGGACATAGATATCAACCGGGATCACCCGATCGACCCCCTTCAGGACATGATACCCATGTTCCCAATAGGGGCCACCGCAGTTGGCACAGCTTCCCATGGAGATCACATACTTCGGATCGGGCATCTGCTCGTACAATCGCTTGACACGCGTTGCCATCTTCAGCGTAACCGTGCCGGAGATAATGATAACGTCGGAGTGACGAGGGCTTGGCCGTGGAATAACGCCAAAACGCATCATATCGAAATTCGATGCATTGGCAGCCATGAACTCGATGGCACAGCAGGCCAGACCAAACCCCATCTGCCAGATGGAGCTTAGGCGTCCCCAGTTCAGCAGCGACTCCACCGAGCTGAGGATGATATTGCCCGACTCGAACGATTCGACGCTATCGAGTTTATTGAGAAGACCCATATCACGTTGTCCCTGTTTCTGCCAACTCCACTCTCAGCGGGTTCATCGCGACCGCGCTATCAGGAGTAACTATCGAGGCCCGGATGCGCGCCCTGCCTTGGGAGCGGTACAAGCCCCCCTGCCGGCAGCGGCGGGCCATGCATGCTTTTTTACTCCGCGCCGGCAGGCTCCTCGCTCACCTGCTCGGCCGCCATAGGACGAAACCGGGGTTGTTCATGTGTGAGCATCATCGCCAGATCGGGCCGCACCGGTTGTGGCACCACCCAGTCGAGATCCCCCTTTTTCCAGAGATAGATATCCCCCACCAGCAGCACAACGATAAAAACGCTGCCAAGCCAGAAGGCGGGAACGCCCAGATCGCGGAACACCGTAGCCCAGGGAAAGAGCATCACAAACTCCAGATCGAACAGAAGAAAGGCCAGCGCGATCACATAAAATCGGATATTGAATCGCACATGGACCGTTCCATCGGAATCCTCCCCGCACTCGTAGAGCATCAGCTTTTCCCGGGTTGGCCTCGATGGCCGTATAAGCCAGTTGGTAACCAAACCGCCCGCTACAAAGATCCCTCCGAGCAGAAAGAAGATGAACACGGTACCGAATTCCGTCAGCATCGACACAGTTCCTTGATGGTCCAGTACGGCATGCGAGCCTCTTGGGCGCCCAAATGTAACAGACTGTTAAACACAATCATCAGATAATGATACGAAAGCTCTATCAGCCGATCAACTTTCCTTGCCACAACGGCGCATAGAATACGAGACCGGCTCGGAATCCTCTTCGGAAATCGTGTGGCCGAATTGTTCCAGTCCGTGTTGTCCCGGCAGCGAAGGCAGAGGCCTGCCAGAAGAGAGGCCCCACCCAAAAAACGACAACGCCCGGATCGACCAAGGTCGATCCGGGCGCATCATCATTCATGCATCGTATGGCTCAGCGAGCCAGACAAGAGAACATGTTAGCCGTTTTGCTCGTCCGAGGTGTTTTCACCTGTCTCGACGGCCACCGGCTCATTCTCCTCCTGCACCGGAGCGCTCGGCTCCTGCGAGGCGGTTTCGGTCTCTGCAACTACCTCTTCTGTCTCTGCCGGAGCATCCTGCTGCTGCGCCTCGGCAGCTTCGATTGCCGCGGTCTCCATACCTGCCGGAGCCGACTGCGGAACCGGATGCAGACGGTAGTACTCCTCCTGCGCTTCCTGCCCCTTCGCCTTCAGAGCCTCTACAACCGAGAGGACGATCTTCTTGGCTTCCTTGTCGAACTCGATGACCTTCAGCGGAAGGTTGTCGCCCACGCGGAAGTAGCTGGCGATGTTCTTCACCGGAGCAAACGCAAGCTGCGAGGTCGGAACAAAGCCATCCACGCCGTGCGGAAGCTCAACCACAACACCCTTGTCGATGATGCGGACGATCTTCCCCTCGGTCTCCTGACCAACGCGGTACTCGTCGGTGAACTCCTCCCACGGGTTCGGCGTCACCTGCTTGTGGCCAAGCGAGATACGGCGCTGTGCTGCGTCGATGCCAAGGATAAGCACCTGAAGCTCCTGCCCCTTCTTCACCATCTCACCTGGATGGCGAAGCTTCTTCGTCCAGCTCAGATCACTGATATGCACCAGGCCATCGACACCCGGCTCCAGCTCCACGAACACGCCGAAGTTGGCGAGGTTGCGCACGATGCCAGTATGCACCGAGCCAACCGGGTACTTCTGAAGAAGCGCATCCCACGGATCGGGATCGAGCTGCTTCATGCCGAGCGAGATCTTCTTCTCGTCCTTGTCGATGTTCAGCACCTGCACCTCCACCATCTGGCCGAGTGCGACCATCTGCGACGGGTGCTTGATATGCTGCGTCCACGACATCTCCGAGATATGGATCAGACCCTCGATGCCACGCTCCAACTCCACAAACGCGCCGTAGTCGGTAAGCGAGACAACCTTGCCGGCCAGACGCTGGCCAACCTGGAGCTTCGTATCGATGTTCTCCCATGGGTGCGGCGTAAGCTGCTTGAGTCCGAGCGAGATGCGGCGACGCTCCTCGTCGAAATCGAGCACAACAACCTGAATCGTCTCGTCGAGCTTGACCACCTCGCTCGGGTGGTTGACACGGCCCCACGACAGATCGGTGATATGCACCAGGCCGTCGACGCCGCCCAGATCGACGAACACACCGAAGTCGGTGATCGCCTTGACGACGCCTTCGAGCACAAGCCCCTTCTCCAGCTTCGAGAGAATCTCCTCGCGCTGCCCCGCCAGATTCTCCTCCAGGAGCACCTTGTGCGAGACGACAACATTTTCGTTCGGGTGATTGATCTTCACGACCCGGACGTCCATCTCACGGTTGATGAGAGCGTCGAAATCGCGAACCGGACGGACATCAACCTGCGAGCCGGGGAGGAATGCCTCCACGCCGAGCAGATCGACAACCAGACCACCCTTGATGCGGCGGACAACCTTGGCCTTGAGCACGTCCTGCGTCTCGTATGCCTTGATGATCCGCTCCCAGACCCTCATGAAGTCCGCACGCTTGCGGCTCAGGATCAGCTTGCCGTCAGAATCCTCTACTTTCTCGAGATATACCTCGATCTCGTCGCCGGGCTTCAGATCTTCAATGTTATTGAACTCATTGCGCGGCAGGACCCCTTCCGACTTAAATCCGATGTCTATCGAAACTTCGCCGTCCGTAATCTGGACGACCCGGCCCTTGACGATCTCGTGCTCCGTGATCTCGCCGAGTGTCCCCTCGTACATCTTCGCCAACAGATTGTACTCGTCCGCGGAATAGTCGCTTTCACGCTCAAAACGTGAACTCCGAGCGCGCCCTGCGCGATGCTTCGCGGCCCCATTAGCTACGAGGTTACTCTCGTTGATAGAGATGTCCTCTGGCATCATTACTCCTAGCAGTTGTGACACATACCCTTATACTGTCCGTTCGAGTGGGTCAGATTGCAACGGCATTACTGCCTGCCTGAACGGGCGCCGAGCACAGTGGTTGTTATAACGAACTCCGAACTCCTGGCTGCCGTCTTCCAAGATTCCACCTTCGTGGCTCCGGGAAGGAGAGTTCGGCCGAGTATACCAACGTGGCCCGGTTGCTTTTGCCGTGCGGCAAATCTGTCATACACTCCGCGCCGGCAAGGCGGGTACCATGTGATTTAAGTGACAGGTTTCTGTTATATATCGGCAGCCGGATTCCTCTCAAGAGGGATGGGATGATCCCTACTCTACGAGAGAAGAGCGTCAATATAACTATGGAACGGGCATATATGCAAGACGAAGTGTGGGGCTGATCCGGTCGTTTTTTGTACGGGCACGCCCTGTGCCCGACGGCGTATCACAGGGGCTGAGACCGCCGCTTGCATGGCGCGTCGGCACCATGAAGAAAAGGGGAAACCAGGGCATACCGGAGGAACTCACGGCCCCAAGTTCATTCCCTGGAAACCATCGGCGGCAGGGCCATCCATGAAGAACCAGGTTCCCTTCTGCCCCACAAAACCGTCCCCCTGAAAGGGCATACTTTTGCAACTCACTTGCATCTTCTTTATATTGGACAGTCGTGAGCATTCGAGATAACCATATCGACCGGGCACTGCGCCAGCAGGGAGTACGTGTAACACAGGCACGGCGTAGCGTCTACCAGATCCTGGCAGGGGCGGAAGAGCCTCTATCGGCGGCGCAGGTTAACGCCGCGATCCAGGCCGGCACTACGCCGATCGACCTGGTAACGGTATATCGCACGCTTGAGACGCTGGAACGCTGTGGGCTGGTAACACGTGTGGATCGGCTCGATGATGGATGGCGGTACGGCGTTCGTGCAAAGGACCATCATCATATCATCGTCTGCTCCGATTGTGGCAGTAAATCCCCTCTGGATGTGTGCGACCTGAATCGCATGGAAAAGAGCGTGGAGCGATCAACCGGATTCACAAACATCGGCCATTCACTTCAGTTCTATGGAACCTGCCCCGGCTGCCGGAAATGAACGGGGGTAGAAGAATCTTATGGGAACACATTCAGTACGATTTCAGCGGACATTCGATCGTCTTGGCTTCTCGGCCTCCACGATCTGTGCCATCCATTGCGCGGCGATGCCTCTGCTGCTCAGCATTCTGCCGGCGCTTGGCCTGGGGTTTCTGGCCGAAGGAACGTTTGAGCTGGTCATGATCGCTACGTCGATCGGCATTGCCGCCATCAGCCTTGGCACATCCTATCGGGTGCATCGGAGGATCAATCCCATCCTGATGATGATCTCAGGCGGCATGATCCTCGTCTTCAACTTCTTTGGCCATGACTCCCATTCCGAGCTTATGGAGATGCTGCACCCCTATATCGCAGCGTTTGCCGGTTTGATGATCGCCAGCGCACACTGGGTGAATATGCGCCTCTGCTCCAACTGCGAGGTATGCGAAGATGGCCACGATCACGTTGGCGAAGTACGCCCGGAAGCTGTTAAAGGGTAGCCCGCCAAGTGGCCTCCGCCCTTTTCAAGAACTTCAGAAACGTCCCATCAGGAGAATCCCGGTGGGACGTTTCTGTTGAAGAGGCCGTCTCCTCTCCCTGGCTTAACCGTCGCGGCCCTCGTTCCCTCTCCCTGCGCCAGCAACCACTGGCACGTTACGGGGCAGCAGCCCTTGCCACCAACGATGGCGCCCTCTGGGATCAATTGTTCTGTTGAACAGTCCGGCCTCGCGTCCGCCCATCGGAAAAGTGATCTCCAGCAACGCGCCGCCCCCCGGACGCAGCGCAAGCTCCACAGCGCTATCGGCCAGGATGAACGTGTCGAGCGGCATGCGCGGAGCGTGTGCAAGCGGCAAACGGGTTGTATCAGGCTCGATCTCCCGAACCCGGATGAAGTTGCGACGCCAGTCCCCGGCACGCCGAAGGTTGAAGCGAATCACGAGCGTTCGCGATTCGGCAAGCGAATCCAGTCGAGCGCCGGCCGGGCTTCCCGCCGGGATATCATCCGGGCGCTCGAAGCATCGGCGATTCACCACAAACAGATGATGCCTGGCGCTCTGCGAACCCTCCCCCGCACTCTCCCCCCGGAAAAAGCCCAGCTCCACATAGGTGGCATAAAGCGAATCGAGCCGCCCGGTTCTGGAGCGGGATCGCACCCCCGCCACGATCTCATCGGTTGGAAGCGGGCGAGGGCGCACACGCTGCGACACGATGTTTGGATGTGGCACGGCGTAATGCATGCTGTAGCTATCGCGCCACTGCAACCTTGCCATCTCGGGACCGATGCGCGCCAGCCACCGGTTGATATGCTGTACCTCGCGGGTTCGCACGCCATAACCAACATAGAAATCGGGGATCAGGACACGCGGCGTTCCACGCGGATAGTCAGGGGTGGGACGATTATCGGTGAGCGCAAAGAGCTGGGCATGGTCGAGCGTGGTATCGCTTGTCAGCGGCCCGTTGGACCCCCATGAATCGTTCGAGCCTACCCAGATGCGCGGGTCGTGCTCCGATGGGGTCATATGATTGACATAGTTGCCAAGCCAGAAATAGTGGATGCCTCTGGCACCATAACAGAGGGAGAGATTCACCATCGCCCGCAACTCCGATGGCTCCACCGTATGGCTCATCAAGGTATCGAGCCGTTCGCCCGGCCCGTTCAGACGAAGGTGGAGTTCGGCAGTGGTAAACACGGTGGCGATCATCCGCCGTCCCGTCCGCCGCATCACTTCGGAGCCGCGCCCCAGATTTATCACCCCACCGATGCTCCACGGCCATTCCAGACGGCCCGGATCGTACTGACCAAAGCGCAGCACCTGAAGCACCGGCACGTAGTCGCGTTCAACCGCCTCGGCCGTTGGCTCCAGAAGCGGTATCTGAAAACGGCCGCCATTATGTTCCGCAAGCGATGGAATCCGTACGATAGGGGTACGGAAAAGCCGTTGATATGCCTGGTTCTCCCATGCGCCAAAACGGGTTGCGGTATCCACAGGAGGGGCAAGCCCGATCTCGGTGAACACCGCATCGGAGCGGGTCATATGATGAAAGCTCGGCACCCCCGGCTCGCTTGTTCCCCCCTCGGTATGGATTGCGATGCTATCGCCCGGGGCAAAGCCGTCGCGCAGCGTCTTGCGGAGAAGATCCTCCACCGCAGCATTGCCAGCATACTCCGTCGGATGCGGCTCGATCCCCGACATCAGCCTGATAACGGCCTGCCGCGGCGTTCCCCGTCGGCGTTCCCCGTAGAGCGCACGCCGGGCCATATCCACGATCGCAGCACGATAGGCCACACTGGACGGACCATTGCCAAGAACCAGCTCGCCAATCGAATCGCGCAGCGCCACACTGCGCAGCGCAAGCGGTGCGGCACCACTCCAGTACACCCGCAGATCAATCCGTCGCGATTCATTTGCAGGGTGCAGCGGCCCCCAGGTCTCACCATCGGCACGCAGAAGGTTTACCGGCAATGAGAATTCCCGGTATGCCTCGCGACCATCACGCGGCATCAGGCTGTCGCGCACGATCCAGAATGTCTTGTACAGAAAGGCGCGATCGGACGATGCGGGGCGAACGCGATCGTTCGTATCGATATAATTTTTTCCCTTCGGAACCTCGTACCATATCTCGGCACGCAGCACCGAGTCGCTCCCACGACCGTTGCGTCCCTCCGGGAGCATCAGGCCACGCAGCGCCAGATGAAAGGTGGGGGCCTGCTTGTTGGCCGCCGCACGATAGAGATACCAGTCCACCAGTGCCGACGAGTTCTGCGCGCTTGTATCGTAGCCGCCTTCCGGGAAACGATGAACCTGCCAAGGCGCCCACTCGAACGCAATCGCCGAGGCGATCATCTCCCCCGGGCGTGTGTTCTCCGACGTATACAGGCGCACCTGCGCGCCCCGTTCCAGGCTATCGTAGAAACGACTCCCCCCCGCAAGCCGGGTGAACTTCCATTGGTAAAAAGGGCTTTGCACCGAATCGAAAGGGAAGAACCGCACTTCCCGGCCGATCCCCGCATCCTGGATGGGACTTAACCCGCGCACGATAATGCGGCCGGTTGCAGGATCGCGGAAGCTGGAGTTCACCAGGGTATCAAGCTGCTCGATCGTGCCTCCCGGCTGGATCGTGCTTACCCCCATGCTACGGGCAAAGTTCCAGAGATCGCCGATGCTATCGGGCGAAGCCGTGGCCAGATACGCGCTGATAAGAAACTCCCGATCGCCGACCCCATACATCCGTACGATGCTATCGGCAATGACGGGCTGTGCAACACCCCGTATCACACAGCAGAACAGGGCCAGAAGGATTGCCGGAGGATAGAGCGATGGTATGGTTGGGAAGCGCTTCACGAGGAATATTCCATTGCGGATAGTATGAGGTTCAGGTGCGGGATAGAGCCATGCTTGTGGTCCGCAGGGAGGGCCGCTACTCTCCCCCGACCTCTGCCGCCACCCGCTCCCAATCCACGTTCGGGGCAAGTCCCTCGGGGTCCATATGGGTCGCAAGAGAGGGAACAGGGCCGATCAGCGTCCGCTTGGGAAACTTCCAGAAGAACTCCTTCTCTCCCTGTGTGCAGCGCCAAATCGTACGATCGCGCGGCGTTTTGGGAACCGTGCCGAGCCGATGGATCCAGGAATCGCTCCGCAGCCTGCCGGTGCGGGCGCCAAAGGTCATACAGGTGGATTCCACGGTACGCCAGTGAATCCCACCGGCCAGATACAGACGGCTGTAGCCACCGCGCGCATCGTCCGTTCTGGTATAACGATCCAGATGATCGAACAAGGTGACGTAATCGGCTTCGGGAAGCTCATCAAAGGCTGCAAGCAGCTTTTCAAGCGCCTGCCTGGTATAGAGGTAATCATCCTCGGCAAAGTACACCAGCGAATCGGCCGGATGCGCGATCGCCAGCGCAAGCGCCTGCCGGTACGATGGGCTGTTGCCCAGGCCGGGGAATGAGACGATCCGCCCCCATTGCCCCATAATCGCCAGACGATCGTCCGGCATGGGACCATCGTTGACAAAGGTAATGTCGGCACGATCGCGAACCCGCTCGAATGCCCCCAGAAAACTCATCAGACAGAGCATCTTTGAGTAGTACGGGGGACGATTCTTCTTGTTATCACCACCAGTGGAACGATAGAAGATATGAAGAGGCCGAGAAGAAGAAGAAGGCATTCCAGAAGTCAGGAAATGGGATCAAAAGCCGCACAGGTTGATTGGGGGAAGCAAAAGGCCGCGCAGAGACGCAAAAGAATGTGCCACGGCACAAGGCTTCCATCCTGATTGCGCCGCCCAGGTATGGATGCACCGGACGGCCATCGTTCAGAACATACAACTTAACGCCAATCGGCATTATGCCACAGCAGGAGTTGCAGAGCACTACGGGAACAGAGGGAAGAGATCGCAGAACCGGAGCGCACTGGCATATCTAGGCCGGGGCCAGGCATTGCGCCGGAAATTCTTCGCGCTATCCTATAACGATGCTTGTATCATGAACCGGTATGGGCGAACTTCATGGATGCTCGCAGAGCAGCCGGGATCTCCCAATAGAAAGCTATGCCGGGAATCTTGCCAGCCCCCGGCACAGCCCATCAAACCGCGCAATCGGTCACCGGTCAGAGGTGCTGCAAGGTCCGCAATCTACACCCTGACTTCAATGCAGCCGCGTATGATGACGATGATGACAAAACGATGCTCTACACTGGCGCTCTGCGCCCTGACCCTCCTCCTTCACGGATGCCTCCCCGCATCCCGCTCCACCCAGAGAGGAGCCGGATCAGGGACCGTAAGCTACCCGGAGATACGCACCACGATGGAACGCGCCCGCACCGCACCATCGCTTGGGCGCGACCGCCGCAAGGTGCTCGACGAAGCCGAGCGATGGATAGGCACCCCATATCAGTTCGGCGGCACCACACGTTCCGGCGTAGACTGTTCCGGCTTTATCTGCAACGTCTTCAAAACGGTCGAGAAGAAACTTCCCCGCAACTCCGCAGAACAGGCACAGACAGGCGAATCGGTAAGCCTTGGCCAGACACTGCCAGGCGATCTTGTCTTCTTTAATACATCCGGCTCGGGGGTCTCGCATGTGGGCATTATCGTGGAGGGGAGCACCTTCATTCATGCATCCACATCGCTTGGGGTAACCTTGAACAATCTAAGCGAACCGTATTATCGCGACCGAGTTCTCTTTGCGCGGCGGGTGCTTATACAGTAGTCGCCTCCGCATAATCGAGCGGGCATTGCAGAGTAAACGGCGATGCTCCTGACCGCTACGGTAGTAGGAAACGATGAAAATGGATGGATATACTATTCATATGCAAGCACTATGAAGGATTCATCGT
Organism: uncultured Alphaproteobacteria bacterium; assembly: GCA_964455525.1. Taxonomy (GTDB): domain Bacteria; phylum Bacteroidota; class Ignavibacteria; order OLB7; family OLB7; genus JAFDZV01. Next base: position 129,926 of record CAYVWR010000007.1, on the reverse strand, counting down.
CATAGACGTTGGGAAGTTCGATCCTGCAACGAAGGTGCAGTTGTTTACCGCTCAGATCATGGCGGCTCCAAGCGATGCTCACTTCTGTGGACGGCAGGCTTTCCTCACAAAGAAGAATCGAGATCAAGGAAAGATTTTGGCAACGACGATAACAACCATACACAGGCGGTAATACGATGCCTACTTTGAACAACATAAAAAGAATAGACACAAAGAATATACTATTACTCTTTGTGTCTATTCTTTTTGTTGTACACAGTTCTTTTGGGCAGGATTCACCGGCTCCTCAAATTCCTTCTGTTCCTGCCGAGCATGACGACATCAAAGAGGATCGGATAATCGTGAACCGGATCGAATATTTTTATCGATTAAAAGCGCTGGCGGATAAATCCGTATGGATGGGGTTTGACGACCCTGCATTTGAGGTACCCCTGATTTATTACACAGATAGACATTGTTATATAGCAGACCCTACAAAAAGATTTCTATCCATCTACAACCCACCACTTATTCATAAAAATGGTCGGATTGAAATCTACAAAACGGGCTTACTGGATACTACATCCTTCCACATGGAGACGTACAAGAACTTTACCGATACTGCCGCATATAACTATACATCGTGGTTTATGCATTGTAGCAGTTTTGAAATCACGAGTCTACATCCCGACGCCGAAGTAAAGAACATGGAGCGATGGGCAACGTTGGTACTGCATGAGTATTTTCATGGCTTTCAGCTTACACACCCGACCTTTTCGGCCTATTATACAGACTCTATTGTGCCCGTTGCCGGAACAACTTTAAGAAAGATTTACGATGACAACGCATGGATCAAGGAGAGCATAGACGATGAAAATGATTTATTGCTAAGCGCAATAGAGACCGACAACATGAAAGAAGCGGCATCACTGATCGACAGCTTTTTTGTATTACGAACAAAAAGGCGGGACATAATAGAGCGCTCTTCCGGTTTTGATATAGGCAAGTACGAACGATTTTACGAGACCATGGAAGGCACAGCAAGATATATTGAATACGGCTTAATCAATATTTACAAGGACAAAGAGCCTGACAAGGAGCTAACCGGGATAGATACCGCTTATCGCGCCTACGAATATTTTCGGACGTATAGATTGCAGGATAACCCGGACATGTACCTTACCAGCAAAACCAACTACATCTATGCCATTGGGTTCAATATGGCCCGTCTGGCAGATAAGCTTCATGTGCAATACAAGGACAGATTATTCAAGGAGCCTGGGTGCTCGCTGGAACAGATTGTACTTTCGTTTGTAGAGAATTTTAAACAACAGAGATAACACCACCGTCCATCCTATCACCACCTCTCTTACCAAGCCTGAGCGCAAAAACCCTCGGAAGCAAGCCCTACGGTGGTTGCAATTGCCGACACGCAGACGGGATAAAGCGGCAAAGCCGCCTTGAACGCGACACGCACGCACAGGCGCAAAGAACGGTGTGTGTGTTTACGCCTTCGTACGTGTCAGGTTCAAGGATGTAGACGTGGATATCGTAGAAGCTCTCTCTTAGCCCTTCACCTTTGCAACCTTGCGGAGCTGATTCAGGAGCGCGCTCATATCCCGTGGCAGGGCTGCCTCGAACGTGATAGGCTCGCCGGTGCCCGGATGGATCACCGTAAGACGCTCGGCATGCAGCGTAAGACGGGCGATCAGCGGCTTCTCCTCCTGTCCGTAATCGCGATAGCGCCTCTTGAAGGTAGAGAGGAGAAGCTCCTTTCGGTTGCCGTAGAACGGATCAACCGCCAGCGGCAGACCAACCGCCTTGCAATGAACGCGGATCTGATGCTGGCGCCCGGTTAATGGCCGCGCCTCCACATAGCTGAACCCATGGAAACGTTCGCGAAGATGAAGGATCGTGGTAGACTCCTTGCCACGAGCGCTTGGGCGCATCCGGCCAGGATGTGCGGGATCGCTCATCAGCGGAATGTCGATCGTCATCTCATCCTGCGGCATCTCCCCTTCCAGGATCGCAGCGTAGATCTTTGTGGTCTCATGCCGCTCAAACTGATCGTTCAGGCTCTTATGTGCCTCGGCATCCCGTGCAAACACGATCACCCCGCTTGTATCCTTGTCGATACGATGCACCGTCCAGAGCCGTCCCAGCTTCTCCTCGGCCATCTCCTTCAAGGAGATGCCGGGAATGAAACGCTCGCGAATGGAGGAGATGCCCGGCCCCTTATCGAAGGCGATGATACGCTCATCCTGATATATGATCGTGTATTTCGGGCGCGATCGGCTTGGCCGCTCCGGCTCCTCTTCCTCGAAAAACTCTGAATAATCGATCTCTTCTGTCATCACTTGAAATCCCCCCGCGCAGAGCGAAGCGTATTGGTCATGAGCATGGCAATCGTCATAAGCCCGACGCCGCCTGGAACCGGTGTGATCGCCGATGATTTCGGGGCTACATTCTCGAAATCGACATCGCCGACGATCGTATATCCTTTCTTCGACTCCGCATCATCGACCCTATTGATGCCGACATCAATGACCACGGCGCCCGGCTTCACCATATCGGCAGTGATATACCGGGGGCGTCCTATCGCCGCGATCAGGATATCAGCCTCGCGGGTGATCGCCGCAAGATCCGCCGCCGCCGAGTGTGCCACCGTCACAATGGCATTGCCCCCCTCCCGCTTCTGCATCAACATATTGGCCAGCGGCTTGCCCACGATATTGCTCCGTCCGATCACCACAACGCGCCGCCCGCTGGTAGGGATGCGATAATACTTCAGCATCTCGATCACTCCGGCGGGGGTGCACGACTCCTGCGCGGGCAGGCCGATCACCATCCGCCCGACGTTTACCGGATGAAAACCGTCCACATCCTTGCGGTAGTCGATCGTCTCCACCACCCGCTCGTAATCTATATGGGAGGGGAGAGGGCTTTGAACAAGAATGCCATGAATGGCCGGATCGGCATTCAGCGCCGCAATCAGTTCGAGAAGCGGCTCCTCTGCGGTATCCGCCGGCAGGCGATACGCCACCGAGTGAAAGCCGAGGGCCTGGCACATCTTCTCCTTCGATCGCACATAGGTGGCCGAGGCAGGATCGTCGCCCACCAGAACCACGGCCAGCCCTGGGGTGATCCCACGCCCGGCGATCAACGCCGCCGTATCCAGCCGCACCTGTTCGATGACTGCGTTCGCGACGGTCTTGCCGTCGATGATAGTTGGTTGAGACATCAATGTCGCAAGTAATTGATGATGCCGATCGCGGGCATCCCCCTCGATCGCGTTATTATCGCTACTCGGTACGAGCAACAGAATATACAGGCAGGAGCATCTATGCCAAACCTGCCTTCGGCCGGTGCCATACGACTACCCCCCGACCGCCCCACCCACCCTACGGCAGGGAATCGGTATCGGCTCCCCGTGGGGCATTGCGGCGCGTGCCCGAAGCGAACTCAAGGAACCCTTCAGCACTCAGCGCGTTCAGGGTCATGTGCGGGGTCAGCCACCCTTTTCGTGCCATCGTAACGCCATAACGCATATTACCGAAATCGGCGAGGGAATGGGCGTCTGGGTTGATTGCGATCGGCACCCCCTTGCGCACGGCATAGTTCACCATCCGCCAGCTCAGATCCAGCCGGAACGGATTGCAGTTCAGTTCAATAGACTTCCCATGCTCGGCAGCCGTGCAGATCACACGATGCAGATCGACGTCGTATCCCTTGCGCTTCAGGATAAGCCGACCGGTGGAATGTCCCAGAATCGTGGAGAGAGGATTCTCCAGCGCACGGCAGATCCGCTCGGTTTGCGCCTCCATCGGCAACGAGAACTGTGAATGGACGGAGATTATCACCGCATCGAGCGCTGCCAGAGCATCCTCGCTCAGATCGAGCGAGCCATCGCCGAGGATATCACATTCGATCCCCTTCAGCACCCGGAACTCCGCCGGATCGTAGGCACGGTTGATCTGGTCGATCTCCATCCCCTGTGCTTGCAGGCGGAACTCATCAAGCCCATTGGCATAGGAGGCGGCCTTGGAGTGGTCGGTCATCAGCAGATACCGGTAGCCAAGCCCCCGGACATGCTCGGCGATATCGGCGATAGAGCTGCGGCCATCGCTCCAGGTAGAGTGCACATGGAGCATGCCGTGCAGATCGTCCGCACGCACCAGCTCCGGCAATTCCCCATCAAGAGCGCTGCGCACCTCATCAAGCCCCTCTCGCAGTTCCGGCGGGATATACTGTGCCCCGGCATGCCGGAATATCTCCTCCTCCATGCCAAGCTGCACCATCTCATCATCTTTATACAGCCCATCCTGGCGCAGATCGTAGCCACGCTGGGCAAGAGGGATCGAGATCATGGACACATAATCGCTGGCGCCAGTGCGCCCATGCAGAAGCGCGACGAAATTCTCCGCAGAAGCGACAGCGATCAGGACCGGATATCCCTCCTCGGTCAACGCCGTGATCTCCCCACCATCGAGCGCCACATCGCTTACGACCGCGGCGGCACCAAGCTCGCGAAGAAGCCCATCGGGATCGGCAGATTCCACCACAAAGGTAAGGGAATCGAACTCCTCGGCTCCTCTTCGGAGGCGTCCGGCAATGGCCGCACGCACCACCGATGGCAACCCCTGTAACACGCCAAGCAGATCCTCGCCAAGCTTCGTGGCAATATTGATTCGGAATTTCGACTGATGGGTCGCCAGTTCCCGGATGCCCGCAATGATATTATCCTGCGATTTCTTTCCAAAACCGGCCACGTTCGCTATCAGTCCTTCCACCGCCGCCCGTTCCAGATCCGCAAGCGACTCCACGCCAAGCTGAAGGTGCAGAGTCCGAACCTTCTTGGCGCCAAGCCCCCGTATCTGAAGGATATCGAGCAGGCCGGCAGGAGTGGCAGCACGGAGTTCCTCAAGCTGGGCCGCCGTGCCGGTCTGAACGATCTCGGCGATCTCCGAGGCCAGCGACTTACCCACGCCGGGAACATCGATCGGCAGGCCGGCGCGCACCGCTCCCTCGACATCGAACGTGCTGGTCTCCAAAGCCCGCGCGGCGCGGCCATAGGCCCTGCTCTTGAAATCGTTCTCGCCATGGAGTTGCAGGAAGATCTCGATGTCGTACAGAACATTGGCGATGTCGCGTGCGGTCATGCCGGTGACAATAAATAAGGATGATCTGATTTCGTATAGCGCCGAAACGTGGGAAATGCACCCGCGCCTGCCGCTGCAAGCGAGAAATTACCGAATCCCGGCCGTTCACCGATAGTAAACCGACCGTGAGAAAGTGATTCAGGGAGGCCGCCAGGCCATAATCCTCAGCACCGGAGGTACCCATAGGGGTACCCAAGGATGTACTCCTGCGGCATCCTGCCATATCGCAGCTTTGCAGCATAATCGCCTATATCCTGACGATCCCCTCACACTCAGCACCATTGGATCGTATACCACGGTGGCGACGCCGCATGCGGTCTCACGCCGATGCCGGAAAAATGGTACGCTGATATCGTACGGCCCCGAAACATGGGGAACAGCCCCCCCGGCAACCGGGAACGGGAGAGCACCAGATCACGGCAACTCTGCGATAATAAACAGGCCATGAGAACATGGTTCAGCAGGCCTGCCGAATGGAAATCACGGCCACCGATGGTACCTATAGGGGTACCCAAAGATGTACTCCCATCGTACCATTCTCTACTGCACTTTTACCATACGACCGTCCACATCCTGACGGTGCCCGCATCGCCCATCACGCCAGGAAGTACCAGCAACGGATATGCATCCGCCTGGCCGCTTCCCCCCCCCCTATCACCATGCAGAGCAACGATTCGGAAGCTGCGACAACGATCCTCCAGCAGGGCAGATAGTGCGCCCACCCTCTGCCCTGCTGGCTATACGGATAGTTCCGATCGCGTAGCTCCTCCCGGGAAAGCCTGGCACAACCAGGACATCACACTATATACAATCGCATTGCGAAGGAGTAACCGTACGATGAGTACACCCCCAATCTATCACAGGCTATTGCTGGCCATTATCACAATCCTCACCGTTGCAGGAACCGACCTGATGGCACAACGTTTTCAAGCGGTATATGGCGCCGCAGGCTGCCGTGAGGCTGGGCACTCCGGCGTAAAACAGCTCGCGGGCGGAGGCTATATCGCCGTTGGTGAATCCTATTCCACAACCGCCACCTGCGGCACATCGGATATCTATGTGGTCCGTACCAATCCAGATGGCACGCTTCTCTGGTCGTACACCTACAACCTCTCCCCGTTCGATTCCGCCACCAATGTGATCGAAACCACCACAGGCGATTTTGTGATCTGTGGCGTTACCGGCCCCAGCACCCCCTGCACCAACAGCCGGGATATCTTTCTGTTGAAGATCAATAGTACCGGAGGTGTGCTTCTGGTGAACACCTATGGCTCAACGTTCGACGAGATGGCCTGGGGGCTGATCGAGACCACCACCGGCAATGGCACCACCACCAATCCGGGAGACTATGTGGTAGTTGGTTCAAGCGGCCCGGCTGGCAGTGTCGACGGGTACATCCTGCGCACCGATCAGAATCTGAATATGATCTGGGGGCAGACCTACGACGCAATCGGCGCTGGCAACAGGGATATCTTCTATAGTGTATGCGAGGCTACGCTCTCAAGCCTGGCATCTACCGGAGCCGATCTGGTGGCGGTAGGGGTTTCCGGCCCCCCCACCACTACCGGAAACAATGAGGTATTTGTGGTGCGCGTTAGCGGCGTGGATGGTTCCATCAACACCACGCTGATGCAGGGAGCAGCCCTGTACGGTGGCCCGAACTATGACGAAGGTCGGGCGGTCATCGAGATTCAGCAGGGCGCCAGCACCGGCAACTTTGTGATTGCAGGGATGACACGCAGCGGCTTGCTGCCAAGTGGCAACAACGAGATTCTCATGCTGGAGATCGGGCCACACCCCTGCACCATGCTCGCCTTCAGCGTCACAGGAGACAACGGCACAACCGCGGATGGCGCGCTCGATGTGAAGGAAAACCCATTCTCCCCAGCCGCCGTACACGAGGTGATCGTCACCGGGTATACCAATTTCGGCAATGCAGCCGTAGCCGGACAGAACGCCTTTCTCCAGCTTTATAGCACCGGCAACATGGCACCGGTTGGGACCGGCATGGCCTATGGTGGCGTCGGCACCGACGAAGGTTGGTCGGTGAACATCGCCACCAACTCCAGCGCCACCGAGACGCCAGGCTTTGTGGTTGCAGGGTTTACAAGAAGCTCCAACCTGATCGGCACAACAGATCCCGAGCAGATGTACCTTATCAAGACCGATCTGAATCTTTCCAGCCTTTGCAACGAGGTGGCCTTTACCATCCAGACCAGCTCGGCGCCGATCGGGGTAACATGCATATCTGTCGCCCAGAATCCTCTCACGGCGAGCTGCTGGCCAACGGCTTTCCCTGCAACCCCACGATTCTGGGCAGCGCAGCTCTGCTATATCTATCCCAAGGCGCCCATGGTGGAATCCTCGGCAACCATCAACTTCTCCGAGGGTGCTGTGCGGAGCTATCCCAACCCCCTCTCCAGCGGCCAGACCCTCACGCTCGACTTCGATCTCCATTCTCAGATGCCTCTGGAGGTTACCATCTCCGACATCATGGGACGGACCGTCCACCAGGAATCGGTCACGCTCAACGCTGCCGGCGCAGCCATGCATTCGGTGAAGACCCTTGGGTGGACTCCTGGCGCCTACCAGATCAGCGTGCGTATCGGCCAGACCATACGAACCACACGTGTTGTCGTGCTCGACAACTAAGACCTGCCATCGCTCATCGGAAATCATCTCACGGGTCCGTGCATGCCAGCGCACGGACCCGTGCTGCTTCCCTGCAAGCTTGCAGCGATTGCACAGCACAGAGAGCGGCGGCGTATCATGGCCCTATTCGATGTTCGCCGACAGGCCGACGCCCTCCTTCCAGAGGAGCAGCTCTGGCTGCCATATAGGGGAGTGATGCATCGCCTCGATAATTGCCGTGGTTGCAACAAATAACGTTCATAACACACCCGAGAGGATTTCCGGCTGCACAACCGATCTACGGGGTCTCTCTCAATAACAAACGGACCGGATAGGAGCTACAAGCCCCCCGGCAAATACATGTTCTTGCAAAGCGGAAGACGGTGCAGTTCCCGGCAACCATATATATTTGCTGGATTAGTTCCGGAGCCTCGAGAACCATAGTACCAGAACAATGCCTATTACGATCCCTGACTACTACGACATCGACTCCCTGTTGAGCAACGAGGAGCGGATGGTACGCGACACGGTACGGACCTTCGTCGATGACGAAGTGCTTCCGATCATCGAGAAGCATAACCGGGAGGCGACCTTCCCCGCCCATCTTGTCAAGCGATTCGGCGAACTCGGCATGTTCGGCCCCACGATCCCCGAGGAATACGGCGGCGGCGGGCTTAATTCCGTCTGTTACGGCCTGATCTGCCAGGAGCTGGAGCGAGGGGATTCAGGGATCAGAAGCTGCGTTTCGGTACAGGGATCGCTCGTGATGTATCCGATCTGGAAGTATGCAACAGAGGAGCTGAAGCACCGCTGGCTTCCCCGTCTGGCAAGCGGCGACGCTTTAGGCTGCTTTGGCCTGACCGAACCCGATTTCGGCTCCAATCCAAGCGGCATGCTCACCAATGCACGCGAGACCGATCATGGCTATCTCCTGAACGGCGCAAAGATGTGGATCACCAACGGCAGCATTGCCGATATAGCGGTGGTCTGGGCAAAGCTTGACGGTAAGATTCGTGGATTCCTGGTCGAGAAGGGGACCCCCGGCTTTACCGCACCGGAAATGAAGGGGAAACATTCGCTCCGTGCATCGGTGACAAGCGAGCTTGTGTTTCAGGATTGCGAGATCCCGAAGAGCCATATCTTCCCGGATGTCCAGGGTCTGCGTGGCCCGCTCTCCTGTCTTACCCAGGCACGGTATGGCATAAGCTGGGGAGCAATCGGCGCGGCTATCGCGGTTTACGAATCCTCGGTGAACTATGCGACCACCCGTGTCCAGTTCGATCGCCCGATCGGTGGATTCCAGCTTGTCCAGGAGAAGCTCGTCTGGATGCTCAACGAGATCACCAAGGGCCAGCTTCTCTCGTATCGTCTTGGAAGATTGAAGGATGAGGGGAAGATGACCACCCAGCAGGTCTCGCTTGCCAAGCGAAACAACGTCTGGATGGCACTGGAGTGCGCACGGATGGCCCGCGATCTGCACGGTGCCAATGGCATCCTCGATGAATACCCGATCATGCGCCACGCGGCCAATCTGGAATCGGTAAAGACCTACGAGGGAACACACGATATCCATACGCTTATCCTGGGCGCCGATATCACAGGATTGGATGCGTTCAAGTAACGGCCTGGACTGAAAGGGCACGGCCGGCATTGCGCGGCAAGGACCTGCAATCCGGCCGGAAGGGAAATGTTGAGGGCGGTGGTACGTCAGTATCGGCAGCCCTCCGGCAGGCAGGGCGATGCATTACCGGCGGCAGAGCATTTCCTGGCATGCTCCATGCTTGCCTTTTGTATGCCGTTGTCGGCCGGCAGCGGCAGTGGGAAACGAAACGGGGCAGGCCGGATTCATCCAAATCCGCCTTATAGACAAGCCCGCCGTTGCCCGGACCGGCATGGCGGTTTGCGGCAGAACGGAATACGCCCGGAAGCGTGCTCATGCGGTGGATCGCATCCACCGATGAGCGGCCAGCCAGGCGCCTTACTCAAACCTACAACGCAACGCCCTGTATGCTCCGTATTGCTATCAGCCGTGTACGCGACGGCTTTGAGGATCTTCCCCTCCCGGCGTATGCAAGCGCGGGAGCCGCCGGCGCGGACCTTCGCGCTGCGATCGACCAGCCGATGGTGCTGGGACCGGGAGAGCGTGCTGCCGTTCCAACAGGCATCGCCATCGCCCTCCCCCCTGGCCACGAGTGTCAGATACGGCCGCGAAGCGGCCTTGCGCTCCGCCATGGCATCTCGATGCCGAACACACCGGGCACGGTTGATGAAGATTACCGTGGAGAGATCCAGGTGATCCTTATCAACCTTGCAGCCGAGCCGTTTACGATCAACCGTGGGGACCGGATCGCCCAGATGGTCATTGCCCGCTATGAGCGTGTGCAGTGGCAGCAGGTAGAACGCCTTGACGAAAGCGATCGAGGTGCCGGAGGCTTCGGCAGTACCGGCACACTGTAGAGCCGTTTCCCCTTCCACCGAAAAATAATGGCACCAGGAATGCACGTATCGGCAACAACGTGGCGTTTCGGAGGTGCCGTTCATTGTTTCTACACGGTCCTCCCCGCCCCGTCCGGAATACGTGCAGGCCGGATAACCTGCGCTCAACCATTATTTCAGACCAACCGATATCGTTATGGCAGAGAGCGATCACGTTCCAGTTCCAGAGGAATCGCAGCTTGACCGGAAGAGCGAAACGACGGCGGAGATCGTAGCGGAGCAGGCAGCCGACCGGCGCGCCAATCGTCCGCTCAGGATGCTCAGGCGCACTATTCAGCCACAGGAGATGTTCGCCCTCGTCGGGGGATTCGGGTTCCTGGCGCTTCTTCTTGCGTCCATGGTAACCTCCTTTATCCACCCGATCTTCCCGCTTGCAGCGCTTATCTTCTTCCTGTATCCGTTCCGCAGGGTGATAGTACCCCGCCGCACAATGCAGCTTGGGATCATCTCGTTTGCAATCTGGCTTTTTTTCAACTTGAGCGGCGTGCTCTTTCCCTTTATCGTCGCCTTTATCATCGCATATCTCTGCTCGCCACTGGTAGGGACATTGCAAACACGACGCAAGGTACCGCGATGGATTACATCGCTGCTGATCGTGTTCGGCATTCTGGGAGTCTATACGGCAATAGGGCTTTTTGTGATCCCGACCGTTGTTGAGCAGTTCCAGACCCTCTCCAACTCCATGCAAAGCCTGGCAAAGGATGCAGGCTCGCTCCTGGACAGGAACAAGCTTATCGAATGGCTTACCAGCTATGGGGTTTCGCAGAAACAGGCGCAGGATCTGGTCTCGCAGAACATCGAGCCACAGGTGACGCAGATAGCACAATGGCTCTTTACACAGGTAGGGCAGTTCATTAAGAACGTCAGCGCCATTCTCGAAGGTGTTGTGAACCTGGCGTTGATCCCTATTCTCTCCTTCTATCTGCTTCTGGACTTCGAGCGGATCAGGATCTTTGTCAGAAGCACGCTGTTGCAGGATCATCCGCGCTATGTCTACTACGTCAAGAAAGTGGATGTGATCCTCAGCGCCTATCTTCGAGGTATCCTGCTCACCTCATCGCTGGTCGGGGGCATGGCCATCGCCTTTTTATCGATTGCAGGCGTTCCCTATGCGGTCGTGGTAGGCATTCTCACCGGCGTCTTCAACCTGATTCCTACGATCGGAATCTTTATGAACCTCGGCGTGGCGATGATAATCTATCTGTTCGTGCCGGACTCGTTCTGGTACAACATGCTGATGACCGCGATCATGGTGTTCGGCCTGCATGCATTGAACGCCTATATGATCGAGCCAAGGATCATCGGCGATCGTGTTGGCCTGCATCCGGTTCTGCTGATCGCATCGCTCTTTGTTTTCTCTCACTTCCTTGGCTTCGTTGGCCTGCTGTTCGCCGTTCCGGCCTCGGCGGTCATCCTGATGTTCTTCAAAGAATGGTACCGGCTAACTGTGGAAACACGCCAACCAGTTACGGTACCCCCTTCCACTCATACCTGAGCACGGAAATTCCGTGCGTTTCGGTTTGGCTCATGGCTCGACCGAGCCTTTCGTTTATCAGATATTCGTAATTGCTACCTATGGCAGATTCAACCCCTTATTCGGACGAACTCGAGGACAACCGGCCTGAAGTCGAGATCGGCTCGGAGCCTGAAACCGGAGCGGAGGGTGAGCCCGTGTTGGGCCACCTGGATACTCCCGTCGCCGAGACAACCGCAGCATCGCCTGATGCAGAGCCTAGTGAGACCGATACACAGACCATTCCCACGGCGGATGAAGCCGCAATAATCGACCCCAGCCAGGCAGCCGTGCCAGATTCCTCCCCTGTTGAGGATAGCGCTGAGGAGGATAACGATCCCGAGATCGATGAGGATCTCTCTGATGACGAGGACGATGCTGATCTCGATGAGGATTTCAATGACGATGAGTTCGATGTCGAGGAGGATGACTCCGAGATCGACCAGAGCCAGCCGAACGTCGATGATGAACCGAACGACACGGACTCACAGGTTATCCCGCCATATGGGATCATCGACGAGGATGATGACCAGGCCGACGAGGATAGCGACGAGCTGCATGAGATGGAAGCGGGCATGAGCCCCGAGCAGATGGCCGGAACCGTAACCCTGGTCGGCGTTCCCATCGGGAACCGTGATGATATCACCTTCCGTGCCCTCCATGTATTGCAGATGGCCGATCTGGTGGTCTGCGAGGAGTATAAGACGGCCGCCCGCCTGCTCCGAAATTATAACATCTCGAAGAAGTTGATCGAGATGAACGAGCATAACGAGGATGAATCGAGCGACGAGGTGATAGAGCTGATCCGCAAGGGAAAGAAGATCGCCGTGATCTCCGATGCCGGGCTTCCGGTGCTGGCCGATCCGGGGAATCTCCTCTCCAGCAAGCTCCGTAAGCTGGGCGTCGAACCCAAAATCGTCCCCGGCGTCAGCTCGGTCATGACCGGCCTGATGGCCAGTGGTTATGCAATGGACCGGTTCGAGTTCATCGGCTTCCTTCCGCGGAAACCGGAGGAGCGCAGCCGCGCAGCCGCAGCTCTTGCCAGCCGTGATACGACGCTTGTCATCCTGGAAGCACCGTATAGGCTTCGCTCCCTTCTGGCCGCGCTCTCCGAGGCAATGCCGGATCGGCGGGCCGCGCTGGCGATCAACCTTACCACATCGTTCGAGACGACCATACGCGGAACCCTGGCCGAACTGGACGCGAAGTTCGCCCAGAAGCGGTTCAAGGGAGAATTTGTGGTGGTGCTCGATCGCCTTGTACCAACAGATCTCGGGATCTCGACCACGGCCGGATTTGATCCGAACGCAGAGGCCGATGAGTTCGAGGAGGAACGTGAGGAGCAGCGAGTGATGGATGCGGGCGAACGCCCGATCCGTAGAACCCCTGCACGCTCTGGTGAAGGTCGCCCGGAACGCTCCCCCGGCGGTGGCATCGGCCCGTCGAAGTATGCTGCTCGCTCCGGTGATCGCAGCGAACAGTCCGAAGGACGGCGCGAAGGTCCGCGTGAGGATCGCCCGCATCGCGGAGGCGAACGGCGCGACGGCGGTGGGTTTGCATCACGGCGAGAAGATGGCGGCAACAGGGGATTTGCGCCGAGGAGAGATGACCGAGGTGGCCGTGGGTTCAGCCCGCGTGGCGATGGCGGCGGTGGCCGTGGATCATCTGCACCCAGGAGAGATGGTGGCGACAACCGTGGGTTTGCACCACGGCGAGAAGATGGCGGCAGCAGGGGTTTTGCGCCGAAAAGAGAAGATGGCGGCAGCGAGCGCAGCT
>CAYVWR010000007.1:30089-116272 GCA_964455525.1 uncultured Alphaproteobacteria bacterium | reverse complement strand
GCTTTAGCCCAAGGAGAGATGACCGAGGTGGCAGCAGGGGATTTGCACCACGTGGCGATGGCGGCGGCAGCAGGGGTTTTGCGCCGAAAAGAGAAGATGGCGGCAGCGGACGCAGCTTTACCCCCAGAAGAGATGACGGCGGCAGCAGGGGATTTGCACCGCGTGGCGACGGCGGCAGCGGCGGCGGGCGCAGCTTCGGCCCCAGAGGTGGAAGCGGCGGAGGTGGCAACCGTGGATTTAGCGGTGGCCCGAAGGGACGCAGTGGTGGCAATCGTGGATTCGGCTCCAAGGGGGGCGGACGGCGCTAACACGGTCTCCATTACGATGGATTCCTTTCCCCGATGAATCTCCCTGGACGATCGAACGCTTCATAGCCCGGTTTTCCGGCCATAGGCTGGAAGGCCGGGCTTGTTACCTTTGCACATCCTGATTGCCGGACCGAAGATGGCACACGTTATCTTTGCACCTGTACGGCAGTTGTGTTCGGTTTACTCCGAATCGCCTGGATCTGGCAGCACGGCCCTATATTTCCTGAGCCTTATGGCAAGGCATAACCGATCGTGAACCTATTGCAGCGCATATTCGGCAGATCGGTCTCCCCAACGTGGGAGATCATGCCGGGCGAGATCATCTGGAAACTTCGGCCGACCGCCGGAGGGATTCTCGTTGGGGAATCGCGTGATATAGAGCAGAAGACCATGACGCTCTTTGCGATCCGCCCATCCGAAGGAAGACTGCTCTTCAACGGCGTGAAGCTACAGGAGCCTTGGTGGGTAGCGCTTGAAACGACCATCGGGGAGGTGGCATTGCTCCATAGCTTTCCCCGCCCCGATCTCCCGAGCGCAACCGGCACCACAGCCATTGACTGCGCGACCGGTGAAGTACTATGGCACGACGAAGCCATCCGGGTTCTCTGCGGCATCGAGGAGATAGCGCTTGTTCGGCGTAGTGAGAGGCTTGAGCGCAGCGCCCTGGCGCTTGTCGATGTGCGCACCGGCATGGTTCTCGAAGAGATCGGCGACGATCGGGAGCGGGTCGGGGACTTTCAGGAACTTTGTGCCGCTTCGGATATCTGGCCCGGATGGATCAACAGCAATCCGCTCGATGAGGTTCATCCCCGCTTCAACGAAATCAGCGAGTGGCTTGCGCGTCTGCTGAAAGAACCTCGTGGTACCGCAGAGATCGCCGAGTATGGGCGGTTTACGGCATTGGGCGCGCACGCACGCTCCGGCAGTACCGCCGACGCGATGCTTGCCAACCATGTCGACGCACATCTTGTAGTGCTGTGCGAGGGTCGCCCGATCTTTCATGAAACGGCAACGAGCGATGCCCCGGCACCGGGGAGTGATTTATTTTTTATCTGGAACGGCATGCTTGTCTTTATCAAGGAGCGCCGCACTCTGGCTGGCATCAACCTCAATACACTTTAAGATCATGCTTGCAGCAGGCGACAGGGCGCCCGAGTTTTCCGCACCCGATCAGGATGGCACTATCCATACGCTCGCGGATTATCGTGGCACCACCGTGATCCTCTATTTTTACCCCAAGGATATGACCAGCGGCTGTACAGCCGAGGCATGCGATTTCCGGGATAATCTCAATCGACTTCAAGGGCATGGTGCCCAAGTGCTGGGGATAAGCCCCGACTCGGTGAAGCGGCATAAGAAGTTCGTAGAAAAGGAATCCCTTACCTTTGATCTGCTCTCCGACGAAAGCACCGAAATAGCACAGGCATACGGGGTCTGGGTGCAGAAAAGCATGTATGGACGCAAATACATGGGCGTTGAACGAACCACGTTCATCATCAACGGGCAGGGCATCATCGAACGGATCTTTCCGAAGGTGAAAGTGCCGGGACATGTGCAGGAGGTGCTTGATGCGATCGCTGGTTGATACTCACTCCCATATCTATGTGGACCGCTTTGCATCGGATCTTGACCAGGTGATCGACCGTGCCCGTACAGCAGGAGTGGAGACGATCGTGGTGCCCGCCACACGTCCATCCGAGTTTCAGGGAGCGCTTGCACTGGCCGTGCGTTACCCGGAAGTGAGAGTTGCCGCAGGAATTCATCCACACCATGCCCATGAGATCGGTGATGATGATCTGGCAGAGGTGGAGCGTCTCGGCGCCAGTGGGAAGATCATTGCCATTGGTGAAATCGGGCTTGATTATTACTATGAATTTGCCCCGAAGGAACGTCAGCACGATGTGTTCCGTCGCCAGTTACGGATTGCCAAACGGCTCGATCTGCCAGCAGTGCTGCACAATCGCGATTCCGACGACGATCTGCTCAGGATCGTCGAGCAGGAGCAGGATGGCTCGCTCCGGTTTCAACTACACTGCTTTTCCAGCAGCGAGGAAACGCTCCGCCGTGCGCTTGATCTAGGAGCGATGATCTCCTTTACCGGAAACATCACCTACAGCAAGGGTGCGCTCGATAATATCGTCCGCCATGTCCCGGAGGACCGGATCATGGTAGAGACCGACGCTCCATATCTTACCCCCGTGCCCCATCGTGGCAAGCGCAACGAGCCAGCATATGTCTATCTGGTTGCCGAAAAGGTGGCCGAGCTGCGCGGGGAAACCATTGATGCTATCAGAGAGATGACAACAACAAACGCACGGCGTTTTTTCAGACTCGCAGCATTTTTCATCGCGTTTCTGGGCGTCTTTGCCGGAGACGCGATGGCACAGACCAATCCACGCCCCATACGTGCGGTCGATACCACGGCCGATCCGCCATTCCAGCGGATTGTCGGCATTGGCGGGCATCTGGCATCATCGACCTACATCAGCGGCGCCATCACCGAGGCGAACGCCGTTGGTTTCGGCGGCTGGCTGACGGTGGCACCGCTTCAGCCGCTTGGCGTTGACTGGCTCCAGCTCGATGTGATCTATACCTTTGCAAAGGTTCCCCAGTCGAAACTGGACTCCGCCTACGCAGCGGTGGCCACCAGCCAGGGCCAGCAGGACCAGGACCCGCCACCGAACCAGCATGGCACCATCGACATATCGCTTCGGGCCACTGCAAACCCACGCAAGGTCATCACCTTCTTCGCCTCGCTCGGCATGACCCACTTCAGCAATGAATTTGGTATCGACCGCTATCTGGTGGAGCATGGGGATACCACCTTGCAGGGGTACGAGGAAAGCGCATGGGGGCTTAGCGGCTCGCTCGGCATCTCGTATAATTTCACGACGCCCTACGGCACCATTGCTCCAACAGCAGAGTGGCGTGTGGCAACGATCTCCGGCGAGCGGAAGCTGCCAAAACGCCAGCGCGAATTTTTCGTCAGCCAGCCGCGCATCGGCATCATTCTCTACCCCAACTTCACCAACCTCTTCCGTTGATGCAGTCGCAGCTCCAGATTGAATCTCTTCGAGTAATCAATCATAGTGCCGTGGCCGAGGCGGTGGGCACGCTACGCCGCCATGATTCCCTGGCGGCCGAATTCCACCGTGCGGCACACTACATCGCGCGCGCGCTTGCCCATGAGGCAACCCGGGACCTTCCCGTAGACATCATCCGGATCGAAACGCCGATGGAGCCTACCACGGCCTCGCGCATACAGGCACGTGTGGTGGCAGCCCCGATCCTCCGTGCGGGCATTGGCATGTTGCAGGGATTTATGGAGATCATCCCCGGCGCAGCCATCGGTTTTATCGGGCTTCGCCGCGACGAGCAGACCCTTCTCCCCTCCGAATACTACACCAAGCTGCCGGAGCTGACCGGGGCGCATATGTTTCTGCTCGACCCTATGCTGGCCACCGGCGGCAGCATCCTGGCCGCGCTCCGCTCACTGCCAACCGAGCAGATCGCATCGATCTCTCTGCTTTCCATCATCGCAGCTCCCGAAGGGGTGCACGCGGTATCCGCTGAGTTCCCGGAAGTGCGTATTCATGTGGCCGCTCTGGACCGCGCGCTGAACGATGTCGGTTTTATCCTGCCGGGCCTCGGCGATGCGGGCGACCGTCTATGCCAGACCCTGTAAAAGCGCACACGCTTCTCCTGGAAACGGCGGCCCGTGCCAGGCTCGGCAATTCAATTCTGGAGCGGATATTCGAGGGGGTGCCGCTCGATTTTTTCATCCGCTTCTCCCCCACCCTTCCATTCTTTGTGCACCGGCTCGGCATGTCCGGCATCACGCTCTTCGGCAGAGTGCATCTTCTTGGCCCGGCCGATCGCTACGAACCGATCGAGCTTATCGTCCTGCTGCGTCACGAGGCGGAGCATGTACGGCAGCAGCGCAAACGGGGATCGCTCTTCTACCCTCAATATTTATGGCACTGGACGCGGGAATTTCTCCGTGGCAACGGTCCGCTCACCGGCCGATGGCATCGCGCATATATGAACATACCGGACGAGCGGGAAGCATATATGGCTGGTAGACGGGCACGAATCATCCTGAACAGGAAATAAATCGTTCCGAACAGATGAAATGCCCCCTGCTGCTTGGATGGCGGGCACGGATTGGTGATATTTGCGATTGGATTTTAAAAGCGATTCCATAAGGCGCGGATCGCTCTTTTATTTTCGTACAACTCCAGTCTACTCCTTCCTGTGTTCCGTGTTCTCTCCAACGACATAGCAGTCGATCTTGGAACAGCCAATACCCTTATCTGGATGAAGGGGAAAGGTATTGTGCTGAACGAGCCATCCGTGGTCGCCTTTGATCGAACGACGAAAAAAATCGTGGCCATTGGTCGTGAAGCCCAGGCCATGATCGGCAAGACCCACAAGGACATCCGGACGATCCGTCCGCTGAAGGATGGCGTTATCGCCGACTTCGAGATTGCCGAGGGTATGCTCCGCGCCTTCATCCGAAAGATCTCTGCCTCATGGCAACCTGCACGCCGTATCGTGGTCTGCGTCCCCTCCGGCATCACGGAAGTGGAGAAGCGGGCCGTTCGCGATTCCGCCGAGCATGCAGGAGCAAAAGAGGTACATCTGATCGCGGAACCGATGGCCGCCGCAATCGGCATCGGGCTTGATGTTGAAGCACCGGTAGGCAATATGATTATCGACATTGGCGGCGGCACCACCGAGATCGCTGTGATCGCGCTGGCCGGCATCGTCAACGATGAGTCGATACGTATCGCCGGCGATGAGATGACCAATGCGATCATCCAGTTCTTCAAGAAGAACCATAATATCCTGATCGGCGAACAGATGGCCGAGGCCATCAAGCATGAGGTGGGAACCGCCATGCCGCTGGAGGAGGAGGTGACCATCGAGGTGCGGGGTCGCGATCTGGTGGCGGGCATCCCGAGGATGACCGTTGTGACCAGCGCCGAAATCCGTGAAGCGCTCTCCGAGCCTATCATGGCGATCGTCGATGCGGTCAAGCTCTCGCTGGAACGCACCCCACCGGAGCTTTCGGCGGATATTCTCGATCGAGGCATCATGCTGACCGGCGGCGGCGCTCTGCTTCGCGGACTCGACGAGCGTCTGCGGCGCGAGACAACGCTTCCGGTCTTCGTGGCCGAAGACCCCCTTACCGCCGTGGTGCGTGGTACCGGCAAGGTTCTCGAAAACCTTAATCAGTATTCCCAGGTTCTGCTCAAGAGCCGCCGCTACTAAAAACGCGGCCCCTCTGTGGGAAGAGATCATCTCCCTTCCCGCGCGAGATCCGAGGAGCCGAAACGGCAGGGGGAACGATCCGATCGTCAGCATACCTCCCGAACAAACGTTCGATGTGGAAGTGCCCGGCTCAACCAGCAGGAAACAGATCCTTCTGTGAAACCTTCAGGACACGTCCCCGCGCTGATACTGCGGTCTCGGCAGTATGGCACGGATATATCTGCCGGGTGGCAGACTCTCCGCCCTCGAACTATCTCCTCGAGCAACGTGAACCTTGCATTCTGACCTTCCACCATGCGCCGCATTGCTGAGCTCGTCCTCCGCTATAAGGAATACGTGACCACACTAGGGCTGATCATCATCTCTTTGCTGATGATCTCCGCTAGCAGCAGCTCGCAGCTCCGCTCGTTCCGCACGATCTCGGTCGGCGTGGTCGCCAGCGTACAATCGGCGCTGAGCTGGCTGCCGAACCCGTATGCCCTCGAGACCGAAAACCATGCACTCCGCCAGTTGAACAAGGATCTTTCCATACAGCTCATGCAGTTGCGCGATGCGGGAATGAAAGTGGAGAAGCTTCAGGGCATGCTGGAACTGAAGGAGAAGTCGCCGATGAAGCTGAAGGCCGCCGAGGTGGTTGGAAAAGCAACGATCCAGATGCGAAGCTATGCCACGCTCAACATCGGTGAAAAAGATGGGGTGAAGATAGGGATGCCGGTTATCACCGAGCGCGGTCTGGCCGGACGTATCGTAGGGACAAACGAGAACTTTTCGGTGGCACAGCTTCTGCTGAACCGTGATACCCGCGTGGCAGGCCGCTCGACGATGGCACGGAACGATGGTCTCATTATCTGGGACGGCTCTTCATCCCTTACCTTCCGCAATGTCCCATCGGTACAGCCGCAGAAGGTAGGAGATACGGTGGTGACGTCGAACTATTCATCGCTGTATCCGGAGAACATCGTGATTGGGACGGTGTCGAAGGTGGAGCCAGAACAGGGAACGCTCTTCTATAGCATCACCGTGGAGCCTGCGGTAAACTTCGCAACCATGGAGGAGGCGTTTGTTGTCCTCTACTCCCCCGATCAGTCGCGACTCGAACTGGAACGCCGGGTGATCGAAGGGAGCACCGAAGCCAGCGGGGGCAGGGGACGATGATCCCATACATGAACCTCCTCTGGTACACCATCGCGGGATTGATCCTGCTGCTGGTGCAGCTTAATCTAAGCTATATCGCGGTGGAATCGGTGACGCCCGATCTGCTTGTGGTGCTTACGGTATTTATTGCGCTGCGCGAGGGGCAGTTCAGCGGGCTGCTTGCCGGTTTTGTCCTCGGCCTGTTCTTCGATCTGATCTCAAGCGATATCGTTGGCACCAACGCGCTGGCAAAGATGATGGCGGGCTTTATCGCAGGCTATTTCTACAACGATCAGCTTGGCCTTCAGGAGTCGACCGGAAACTTCCGGTTTCTGGGCATTGTGGCGCTGGCAGCACTGGTGCACAACATCATCTATTACTTCTTCTACGTTCAGCCCACCGACCTCTCCTTTACCACATTCTTTCTGCGCAATGGTATCGCATCATCGCTCTATACCACGGTGATCTCTGCGCTTGTCATGCTGGCAACGGCACGCAAACAACGCTGGTAAAAGCCCCGTTGCATATGGCAGACGCCCACACCATGGCTGGCGTCTGCCATGATCCGCATAATCAGCTTGAGGCAGGCCCGCCTGATGAAGCGCCGCCTGATGAGGAACCTCCCCCTGAGGATGCCCCGCCGGATGCTGCCACCCCACCGCCGGACGCCGAGCCACCCGAGGCGCTGTCCGGCTTCGAGGAGACGCTATGTGATGGCGACGCCCCACCTTCTGTTGAGCTGCCCCCCTTCCTCACATAGTCGGTCAGATAAAACCCCTCTCCCTTGAACACAAGCCCGGCACCACCGCTCACCAATCGTACAACAACCCCGGTCCCCTTCTTCTCCCCTTCCTCCTGGATACAGAGATCCTTCGGACAATGAGCTAGTGCATCGGAGGTGATCGACTGAAAATACTCGAAACGATGTCCGCAGGTTGTACAGCGATAGTCGTATGTAGGCATTGAAGGATATTCGATTGACGATGAAATGGATACGTCGGCGAGGATCTATGCGTATTGCATGTGTGTAACGCACGTCCATCACGTGCCACACCTGGGAGCAGTCCTCTGCATGATGATAAAGCAATCGGGCACCGCTGTGCAGCGCCCTCGTTCGGATACAGACATGGAGAAACAGCCGGGCCGGCATGCCGCGGCAGATGCCGTAGCATGATGAGGGCAGCGCCTCTCTGCGTTATAGAGATCCAGGAGCCTGAACGCCCTGCCACGCCACACTAGGCACACTTGGGCAGCCAGCTAGAATGCATGACCGATGCCGACATGCAACACCGCAGTAGAGAAGATCTGCCGGTTGACAAGCCAGCGCTGGCGTTGCGTAAGATCCTGGGTGACCGGATCATACACCGGGAACCCCAGACCAAGCCGGAAGGGGCCTACCGGAGTATCATAGCCAAGGCTGAAACCGGTTGCCACGCCTATCTCCTTCAGCATCGCCAGGTCCACATCCGCACGATCGCGAAAGAAGGCATTGCCGGCATCAACAAACAGGACGATCACAATCTGGCTGAGCTGCCGTGCCAGCGTGGAGTTCCCCGTGGAGAGGAACGGTTTGCCACGCACCTCCGCGTTCAACTCTATCAACCCCAGACCGCCGAGCAAACGGCGATTCTCCGAGACGATATCGTTGATAATGGGGATGGCGCAATCCGCATCCAGCGCAGAGGCAACCTCCGGCGGACGGGTGGCGAGCATATCACGGGAATACCAACCACGATTGCTGTTGGCACCACCGGCTGAGAATCGGCTCGACACCGGAGTAAGCGGAAACCCTCCGATCTCCTGAATATACCCCCCATGAACTCGCCAGGCATAGGTCCAGTCGCGCAGAAACGTGGGCCCATACAGACGGAAGCCCGCCTCTCCTTTCAGGAACATCCCTGTAAGGGCACCGGTGAACCCTACTTCGAGCCGTCCCTCGAAAAGATGCCCCCTGGTGGGCGAAAAGAAATCATTACGGCTATCGGCGATCACCGTTCCGGTGAGCAGATAGGTTCTCTTCAGATTATCGAACGCATCGCGTTCCTCCGAATTCTGATCGAGCACGGATGCATCATCCCCCTGCAATACCTGCACCCGGTAGAGATTATGCATCAGCGCCTGGCGTACCTCCTCGGTAACAGCGGCGAGATCGCAGCCGGAGGAATCGAGCCGTTGCTTATCGGCGATCACGCGTCGCTCGGCGATCTTGGCGAGATAGGGGTTGATGCCGAAATACTTGTTGTACTGAAAGCCGACCCGGACCGAGAGAAGGTCCAGCCACGTTCTGGAGGGGAATCTGAAGGAAAGCTCTCCTGCGCCCGTGAGGCGTTCGGCGCGCAGGGTCACATCGCTCAGCTCATCGCGCAGACGATCAAGCACACTGAAGTCGTATCCGGCCGTCACAAGCCAGCTCAGGCGCTTGCCGCCGATAAGCGGAAAGCCTATGGCCGAGGGAACCGAGAAGGATACGGCCCCGCCCCCCTGGAATTCCTTGATGAAATCGCTGGTGAACACATTGCGGATCGGGGTAAGCAATCTGGCAGATAGCGAGAGTTGCTCGGCGCGCCCAAGAACGTTCAGGCGGGTGAACGATGCGCTGAAACCGCCATTGGTCACATACTCGCGGATGCGCTGCTCAAAGCTCACCTCGGGCGCAAAACGCAAGTCGTTCTGGGGACGTAGCCGTGTACTGATACGCATGCCGAGCGTGCTATCGCTACTTAAGGCCGATGCGGTATCAATGCTTACCAGATTTAACGCGCCAAGCGCATACAGGTTGGTCACGGTCTGTTCTACCAGCTCATGGCTATACCATTGGCCGCGAGAATATTCCCGCTGATCGAGGATCAGCACCGAATCGACCGGATCGGCATCGGTGATGGTATCAGGATCGGTTACCGTGCCTCCGAAACGATACCGGTCGCCGCTATAGATATAGACCAAGACGGAGTCGAACCGCGATTCAACGGCTGGCGGGCGCGCATTCAGCACAATCGGCTCGCCGGCTGCGGCAAACGCATAGCCATTGTTCCGTAAGACGTTGACCACCTGATTGGCCTGCGCCACGTATTTGGCCTTGGTGTAGGCCTCCCCCTTGCGCAGATACAGCGGCTCTATGGCCTCCTTACGGATGGCGGCGGGGATATCATCCAGGCCGAAGTAGGTAACATCCTTGACCGGAAAGCTTTCCCCCTCATCAACGATAAACCGCACGATAGAGGTATTGCGGAGCGTATCAAGCCGCAGCCGATAACGGACCTTGGCATCGTGATAACCGTAATCGTCGTAGAGATCGACAATCCTGGCGGTATCAGCGAGGACGGAGTTCATGTTCAGGTATCGGAAATCGCCACCAAGGCTATCAATGGTATTCCGAACCTGCAATCGCACGCTATCGGAGGCAAGAGGGTTACGCTCGATAAGCTGGCCGATCAGCGCAAAAAAACGTTTAATCACCGGCGTACGGGTGGGACGAGTAGCGATCTGTGCAAGGATCTGTTCGTTGGAAATCGCTTTATTCCCCTCAAACTCCACATCAACCAGAAGGGGGCGCACCGAGGCCGGGGCCACTGGCGTGATAGGATGAGCACCGCTCCCTGGTCCCTGCGCGCGAGCCTCGGCAACAGCAAGCAGCAGGATGATCGGCAGCCACGCCCGGAGCGCATGGGAACCACAGGACCGGATAGAACCGCCGAATTTGTTCATCGTCACTGATCTTTCGTTTTAATCGAATAGGTAAGAGCGGGGGCCACCCCCGGCACCAAAGCCAGCGGCCTTCTGGTCCTCTGCAAATCACAGGTCGCCGCACCGAGAGAAGGATGATTTTGTCCCGGATCGGATCTCGTTTAAAACGACGACGGGGAAGCAGGCCGCACATACAAAGGGCCGGTGCTTCCCCGGAAATGTCTAGATATCGTGGTCGGACATGCTATGGAGCAGTCGGCCGATCAATAATCCTCTGAATCCTCTTCATAGAAGAGATCGTCGTGGTTCATCGACTCCGGCCAGATATCCTCGATGCTATCATACACTTCCTCTTCCTCGTCGTTCAACTCCTGAAGGTTCTCGATAACCTGTAGGGGAGCTCCGGTCCGATTAGCATAATCGAGCAGTTCTTCTTTGGTGGCCGGCCAGGGCGCATCCTCCAGAAAGGACGCAAGTTCAGGTGTCCACAGCATATTTAATACTCCTGTGTTAGGTTGGTACCGGTTTGATCGTATGTTGCCCTGCACTCCCCTTGTAGGGAAAGAAGGGAAGTGCGTTGCGCCTCGCCCACCAACTAACGATCAGCCAGTTCAAGAATTGCGCCACAATAGCGCTTGCGCGGCCCTCTTTACAACTCCGCAATGTGCTGTAGCAAGGGCGTTAAAACGGCTTAGGGTTAATGGGGCGCGAAGATAATTATCTTTCGTTCATATGCAAGATGTCTGCGGAGTGTTTTTTTGTTCCGCTGCAACGGGGTTCTCTCTCGTTCCTGCCTTCCCATATCTTTCAACGGTAACAAGAGATAGGCCATTCCATCACTGTGCCATGCATAGGCATGGCATATGAACCTAGAACTGGCACGGAACGCTGCTCCGTGCCAGTTCTAGGCGCCGGTCCTGTGTGCCAGCGCTACCCCTCTCTGCTCCATATGATACGGGGCATCCGGCCAGCATGCTGTAGCGGCTCGATGGGGAAACCGACCGCTCAGGAACTAGTGTCCAGCTGATCCATAACGGGCCGAGATAGTCGGGATCAGGTACTCATCGAACGCACGCTCGAAGTCGTAGGCAGGGTTCCAGCCCCAGTCGGCACGGGCGCGGCTGTCATCAACATCGGCTGGCCAGGTATCGAGAATCCCCTGCCGCTTCCGGTCGTTCTCAAAGGTTATATCCGCATTCGGGAACGCCTGCAACGTCTTCAGACGAACTTCCTCGGCCGACGGGGAGAACGAGCCGACGTTATAGACGGTTGTGGACAGGCTCTCGGCAGGGGCATTGAACAGCCCTATCATGGCCTCCACAGCATCCGGCATCGCCATAAAGGGGATACGCGTATCAGGACGGGCAAAACATGGATAGGCCTCCCCCTTGGCGGCGGCATGCAGCATCTCCGGGGCATAGTCGCTTGTGCCCCCGGATGGTACGGTAAAAGCGCTGATAAGGCCAGGAAAACGAATGGCCCGGAAGTCAACGTGGAACAAATCCTGGTCGGCCGCGAGCTGGCGATAATGCTGGGTGTAATAGCGTCCGAGATGCTCGCAGGCAAGCTTGTTGACGCCATACATCGTTGTTGGCACCAGATAGCGCTCTTCGGCAACTTTTCCGGCATGCTCCTTTTCCTGCACGCTTGGCAGGCCATAGACGGCAATCGAGCTTGGGAAGATGAACCGGACATTGGTACCGGCATTACGGGCCTCGCCCACGGCAAACTTCAGCAGATTCAGCGTTCCCTGCACGTTGATGTCGTGCGCGGTCTCCGGGATGAACTCGCCACGAGTGCTCAGCATAGCGGCCAAGTGGAAGATGCCAACAACCTCGTACTCGGAGGCGATACGCTCCAGGAGATTTGTGTCGAGAATGGAACCGACGATGGTCTCGGAGCACCTTGCGGCAAGTTCCGAATCGAGAGGGCGAAGGTCAAGCGCCACGACGCTATAGATGCCTTCTTCGGCGATGCGTTCGATCAGACCGTGGCCGATTTCACCACCAGCGCCTGAGATCAACAGGACAGGTTTACGGATCATAATTGCGTGTTGAGTGCGAAGCCAGATGTTATAAGCGTTCAGAGGCACGCGGTGCGGAGGATACGGAGTACTGGAGAGAAGCACGGGATCTGTGGCATGGCCGGAGCGGGCAGATCGTGATGATCGGCCACCGATCAGGCTCCTTTGTCCCTCTCTATCCGAAAACCGTGGAAGCGGGTCGTTTGAAGATCATCCACTATCACACGATCGACGCGGGCACCGCTCGGCCCTATCCCGATCTGTTCATTGAACGATCGGTGATTTTCCGGCGTCCCGGTGGCGAGGATCTCGACGTTTCCGTCCGGCATATTCCGAACCGATCCGGCGATATCGAATGCGTCGGCAATGCTCCGCGTGAAATAGCGGAAGCCGACGCCCTGCACATGTCCCTGAACGATGTATTTGCGAGTTATCATGGGTCGTGCGGCAAATATCATACATCGGCGGCGGAAGGCAAAGGAGAGGACCCAACAATTCTTCTCATCATGCTGTACGGAGCCTCTCTTCCCCCCCTGTTATAGCATCAGGCACTCCACGGCCCGGCCGACCGTAGCTTCATGGCTGCTGGAACAGGTTGCTCATCATAAAATCTATTGCATTGTTGATGGTAGGCTTCAGCTTCTGCTCGGAAATCATCCGCACACGCTGACGGATGACCAGAGATGCCATACCATGAAGGAGCGACCAGATGGAGAGCGAGACGGCCTCCAGATCGGTGTCCGATGGCAATGCACCCTGCGCAACACAATCCTTCAGGCTGCGCATAAGCATATCAAACCCCCGCACACCGAATTCCGGCTCCTGCTCCTCGATGATCTTGCGGATCGGCGCACGCATAATGAACATAAGATCGTAGTACTCTGGATGGTCGAATGCAAACTTCATGTACAGTGCACCACCCTTGCGCAGCCGCTTCAATGGATCTTTGATGGACTCCACCGGCCCCAGCCTTTTATAGAACTGCTCGAAGGCAATCCTATACAATGCATAGAGGATCTCGTCCTTGTCCTTAAAATAGAGATAGATCGTGGCCGGGCTGTACTCGATCTGCTCGGCGATCTTCCTGATGGAAACGTGCTTGTATCCCTCCTCCAGAAACAACGCCATTGCGGTCTCAAGGATCAATCGCCGCATTTCCCGCCGCTCCCGTTCCTTACGCTCCGATACGCCCATGTAGCCCAGCCCCTTGAAGGTTGATCCGTTACAAATAGAAAAGATAGGGGTCAGAGAACCACCACGTCAAGAGGCAGCGGGGGAATTCCTAGAACCGGATATAATCATACACAACAAATGGGGCCGACATCGTAACGCTCAGCCGTCCCCCCTTGTTTGATGGCGGGGCCACCACCGGACGGACCTCGGCCTCGAAGCGTGAACCGACATCAAGCCCCGGATATGGATCTTTGAGATGCGGCATGACCTCGCTGGTTGGACGCAGTGTAAAGGCGAAGTTCATCTCCACGATGCTTCCCGCCGAAAAATCCCCTTTGAACTCGGCTCCTCTGCGTAGCACCGAGTCAACCCGGACCGTGGCCTTGCACGGTGCATTGGCGCATGGTTGTTTCGGGGATGCGGACTGAAGTTCTGGATCAATAGCCATGATGGTACCGATGATCCTACAGGTTCCCGGAGTGGCACGCATGCGTGGCGTATGAGAGGAGGTATCGGTTGCCCCCCCCACGGGCACGGCAACTTCTGCGAGCGACGATTCGTTTGTTGTACGCAACGAAGAGCAGGCCGACCAGACCGGCATCATCATCAGCAGCAGGGCGGCAACGGCAAAGGGTCGTTGGAACAGGCAATGCAGGCGTGGCATAGACATAGGTGTGCTATAAAAGATGGGAGCATGGCCGTATTACGGCGGCACTCCATAATTGCGGAACACCATGGAAAATAGTGCGGTGTGGTTCACATACGGAGCGATCGCCCCCATCTTGCGGTGCAGGCCCGGCCCCTGGACAGCGAGCAATGGCAACCGGCCCCCATCGGCCCCACAACAACGATGAGAGCCTGATACTCTTCGCGCCTCTACGGAGACATTACTTGCGCGAGGCGCCCCGGCCTCCCCTCACGGCATCGCAGGCTTCTTCTGGCATAATTCCACAAGCACGCCATGAAAGCTCGACGGATGCACAAAGGCAACAAGCATATCATGTGCGCCTTCGGTTGGCGTCTCGTTGATAAGGCGCACGCCCGCCTCCTTCAACCGTGCCAGTTCCCCCACGATATCCTCCACCTCAAAGGCGATATGATGGATTCCTTCCCCACGCTTACCGATAAACCGGGCAATAGGGGAGAGCTGATCGGTCGCCGCTGTCAATTCCACCACGGCGTCCCCAACCGGAAAGGAGGCGATATCAACCCGCTGCTCGGGAACAACCTCGCGATGCGGCTCGGCAACACCGAACAGCACAGAGTAACGGCTGATAGCCTCCTGGATGGACTCTACTGCGATGCCGATATGAGATATTTTCATAGGGAGAGAGCCACTGTAGTCGTTATCAAAAAGAGCATCTGAAAGAGAGGCGTTCAAACGCCCGGATATCCCCCGCACGGTCCCCCTTCACCCTACAAGCGTTCCCTGGCGGCGTACAAATTCGGCATCCGCCTCGGCAAGCTGCTCCACGGTATTGATACCAAGCACCTCCGAGAAATCCTCCGACCGATATGCTGCAACCGGACGTGCCGCACGGCGAAACCAGCCAAAGACATCTGTCAGGTAATACTCGCCCTGGGCATTATCGTTATCGAGCTGTGAGAGCGCCTCCAGCAGATCAGGCCCACGGAAGATATAGATGCCGGAATTCACCTCGGCAACCTTCTGTTCCTCTGCGGTAGCATCCTTCTGCTCCACGATCCTGGCAACCGAGCCATCGTCATGGCGGATGATACGGCCATATCCGGTCGGATCGGGGGCATTCATGGTAAGGACGGTGGCAACCGCACCACTGGAACGATGGTGCTCCCGGAGCCTGCCGATGGTGGATGCGCTCAGAAGGGGCACATCGCCGGAAAGGATAAGAAGATCGCCCTCGAAGCCTTCCAGAAGCGGCACGGCCTGCATGACGGCATGGCCGGTGCCGAGCTGCTCAACCTGTTCGGCAAACTCCACAAGGCCGTTGTACGCATCGTTCAGGTACTCGCGCACCGCATCCCGATTATAGCCGATAACCACGATCACCCGACCGGCGTCAACATCCAGCGCACGCCGTACGACATGATAGATCATCGGCGCACCGCCGACCGGGAACAGAACCTTTGCCATCAACGGATTGTTCATCCGCGTTCCCTTGCCGGCTGCCATGATGACCGCCGCGAGCTTATTCGAGTGATTCTCTGCCATTGATGTTCCTGGCGCTTCGGATATCCGAGCGCATACATTCATCGCATACAACCGGTCTATGTACAAGGCTGCCCATTCCTGATGCCGAGCATCGAGCCACCATCGCCGAGCGTTGCCTCGATCGTCACCTTCCCCCCGCCATCATGACGAGCGTACAGCTCTCATCCGATTTCGGACATCCGGCAAGCGATATGCCGGGAACGGCAAGGAGCACCAGCACGGGAAGCGCACAGATACACATGGGCACACCACAGCGACATTGCTGCTGGCATGACGATATGATTGAACCGAATCTAGCAGTTTCCCATCATACACAACAACATCCCGCTCACGATCTCTGGAACGGAAGCGGGATGAATATGGATGGATACTATGGCTCAAGGGAGGATGCCCACGGCAACCGATTGGCCCGGCTCTCTCTACATGCGTTCGTATTCCTGGCCGGCACGCTGCTCGTGCTTGGTGGAGACGATGCGATTGCGCTTGTCCACATGCACCACGGTGGGCTTATGGAGCCGCGCTTCATCCTGGCTCATCGACGCATAGCTGATGATGATGACCTCATCGCCAACCGCCCCCTTGCGGGCAGCCGCTCCATTCAGACAGATCACGCCGCTTCCCGGCTCCCCGGAAATCAGATAGGTCTCGAAGCGCTGGCCGTTGTTGACGTTTACGACGGCAACCTTTTCGTATTCGAGCAGGTCAGCAGCAGCCATCAGATCAGAGTCCACCGTCAGGCTCCCTTCATAGTACAGCTCCGCCTGGGTTATCACGGCGCGATGAATCTTCGATTTGAACATGAAACGAGTCATTGCCAAGCCTGATTAGTTCTATGTCACGAGTGTTGCCAGCACATACGATCGGTCTGGCAGATCAGACGAAAAAAGGTATACGACGATTGCAGGGGAAAGGTCCGGCAGGCCGGAGCATATGGCCCGCCCCTGCCTGTACAGGGATAGATCGGCAACGCTGCGATGGGCACCAGAGGCTTCCTTCAGCCGCCGACGATCATCTATCGGCCGCCATCGCCAAGCCTCATGTTATCGATCAACCGGGTTCTGCCAAGGCGTCCGGCAATGATTGCCAGGCGAGGGCCTGCGCCACCGGCCGGCTCGAACGTCTCAGGATCGACAACATCGATATAATCGGTTTTGAAGGCTGGTGAAAGAACCGATTGCGCCAGCGCTATGATATCGGCGACGGAGGCTCCGGCAGCATCGGCCTGCTGTGCGGCTCGCAGCGCCGCCGAGATGCTCAGCGCCTCGCGGCGGGCATCGGCATCGAGGTAGACATTGCGCGAACTCATGGCAAGCCCATCCGGCTCGCGCATCGTATCAACCACAACCAGACGTACGCCGTAGCTAAGATCGCGGATCATCCTTGCGATCACCGCAACCTGCTGTGCGTCCTTCTGTCCGAACACCGCCACATCGGGCACAAGAATGTTGAACAGCTTGGCCACCACCGTTGCAACGCCACGGAAATGTGTTGGCCGGGCAGCCCCTTCATAGCGCGATGTTACAGCCTCGGGGACCACATAGGTTGCAAATCCGGCCGGATAGATCTCCGCCTGTTTCGGCAGATAGAGGATATTGCAGCCAGCGGATTCCAGCTTGGCCATATCCCCATCAAGATCCCGGGGGTAGCTTGAGAGATCCTCTCCGGCAGCAAACTGCGTTGGGTTCACATAGATCGACACGGCCACCTGGTCGGCCTCCTGCGCGGCGCGCTTCACCAGCCCCAGATGCCCGGCATGGAGATAGCCCATCGTTGGCACAAACCCAAGTGTTTGTCCGCCCCGGCGTATCTCCTGGCACGCCGTGCGCATTGCGTCCATACTCTCGATTACATGCATGGGTGGGCGCTAGAGTATTCTCTTTCCCATCGCCGAGGCGACAAGATCGGTGGCAAAGACGGCACTTCTGTTCACATTGTCGAGAATCGGGTTCACCTCGGCCACTTCAAGCGAGCTCAGAGCGCCACGCTCGGCGATCATCTCCATGATAAGATGTGCCTCGCGATAGGTAAGGCCGCCGGGGACCGGGGTGCCAACCCCCATCGCCACGGAGGGATCGACGCTGTCGAGATCGAACGAGACATGGATATGATCGCATTTCCCCACGAGGTAGTCGAGCGCTTCGGTCATGATGGCCGGAACCCCCTGGCGGTCCACATCGGTCATGCTATAGGCATGGATGCCCTGTTCCCTGATCTCCTTGCGCTCCCCTTCATCCACAGAACGGAGGCCGATCATCACGATATTCTCGGGATCGAGCTTCCGAAAGTCGCCGCCAACGGAGGTAAGCTGCGTGGAAGTGAGCCCGATGGAGGCCGCCACCGGCATGCCGTGGATGTTGCCGGAAGGGGAGGTCTCGGGCACATTGATATCGGCATGCGCATCGATCCAGATCACGCCAAGCGTTTTATCGGCATCGCGGCAGTACGCAGCCAGACCTGCAATGGTGCCGATCGACATGGAATGATCGCCGCCGAGCACCAGAGGAAAGGCGCCCTTCTTCAGCACCTCTTCCACCTTGTGCGCAAGATTTTCGCATGCAGCAGCAATCTCCGGCAGATATTTCAGTTGTGGGTCCTGGATGCTCAGCACTTCCGGCACGGCGATCTCGATATCCCCCTCGTCCACAATCTCGTATCCGAGCGCCATAAGCTTCTCGTCGAGATCGGCAATACGAAGAGCGGAAGGGCCCATATCAACCCCGCGACGATCGGCGCCAAGATCCATCGGGAACCCGATCAGATGCACGATCGGCTTGCGAGGCGTGGCGGACAGGTCTGGCCTGGACGGTGTTTGCTTTGCATCCATACGATGATTGTTCGGAATGATAAAAGGGGTGGAGCGCGGGCAATTCGCCTACCCCATCCCGGTATGTTTTTACGAGTTCTACACTGGCAGCGGTGTCTGCGCAGGAACCGTCCCCGACGTTTGCGGCACCGGCATCAGAGAGATCAACCGGCTGAGCGTCTGCCGAAGCTCCTTGCGATGCACGATATGATCCACAAACCCATGCTGAAGCTGGAACTCCGAGCGCTGGAATCCCTCCGGCAGTTTTTTCTTGGTCATCTGCTCGATCACACGAGGTCCGGCAAACCCGATCAACGCGTTCGGTTCGGCAACGATCACATCCCCCAGCATGGCAAACGAGGCGGTAACCCCACCGGTTGTAGGATCGGTAAGAACCACGATATACGGAACCCGGGCCTCTGCCAGAAGCGCCAGGCGAACCGAGGTCTTGGCCATCTGCATCAGCGAAAGCGCGGCCTCCATCATACGAGCACCGCCGGAGGCGGTGATGGCCACCATTGGAATGCGCTCGCTGCGGGCACGATCAACCGCACGGCTGAACTTCTCCCCTACCACCGAGCCCATGGAGCCGCCGATAAAGCTGAAATCCATGATGGCTATCGAAAGACGCTGCCCATCGATGGCACCAATGCCGGTGCGGAGCGCATCGCTCAACCCGGTATCCCGCCGCCCCTGCGCCAGGCGATTTTCATACGATTTCTCATCGACGAAGTTGAGCGGATCGGTCGAGATCAGATCGGCATCGCTCTCGGTAAAGGACCCCCGGTCGAGCAGAATCTCGATGTACTGGTCCGATCCTATCCGAAAGTGCTTGTTGCACTTCGGGCAGGTATACAGGTTGTCCTCGAGCTGTTTCTTATAGGTGAGTTCGCCGCAGTTCGAGCACTTCGTCCAGAGGCCGTCGGGCATCTCACGAACCTGCTGATCTTCTATGTTCTGTTTCGAGCGATGGAACCAAGCCATGATCGATTTCCGATTTGCGATTGACGATTATGCGATTGCAGGGACGGAGTCACTCGGGAACAAAATCCTTTGGGGACGAAGTCCTTCGGGCTGCCAGGCTATGGAACCAGGAGCAGCCACGGGATCGCACGAATGGATGCAAAGCCGTTTTTCCGCCCTGCCCGGCTCTTATAGAGAGCCTCCCCCTTTTGCCTTCACCACGGGCGTGAAGTCTCTAATATACAACGGGCGGACTTCCCTCGGCGAAGTGCCCATGCCGTGGTAATACAGGTACAGCCCGTGCCGCCCTATTGATGAAGCGGTAAGCCGCTCCGAATCGACCGCAACGCAGTCGTTGCAGGAACCCTCGATCGCCGAGGCTCCCGGACCTGCGGCAAAGACATTTTCATCGAGCAATGGGGGGATCTGGGCAACCGGGATGGTCTTGGTCTCGGTAAGCTTGCGGAAGTCGGGATGAATCTCGTACAGCCCGGCATACAGCCCCTCGCGTCCGGCCGGAATCAACGATACCACACGGGTACGGTGGCTCACTTCGCCCAGATACCGGACGTTATAGGCGATGGCATCGAGCGTGGGAACCGGGATCACGGTGGCGCCGGTCGCCAGAGCAATGCCCATGGCAAAGCTGATGCCGATGCGGATGCCGGTATACGATCCGGGTCCAACCGAGACGGCAATACGTTCGATATCGGCCGGCTTCAGTGTGGTGATCTCCAGCATCTGCTGGAAAAGATGGGCCAGCAGACGATCGTGCGCACGTGGCATCTCCACATGAAGCTCCGCCCGGAGCGTATTTCCATCAAAGAGGGCCACACCACATGTATCGCCTGTTGTCTCGATTGCGGCAAGCATAGTTGGATTGAAAAATCAGCGAGGGGCATCGGCAGTTGAATGCCTGAATCAGAGCACAAATATAGCGTCTTGGCCGCCCCCGGCAGCCGGATAGCCTATTCAACAAAAAGGGCGACCCCATGCTGACATGGGATCGCCCTCAGATTGTATCCTCTCCGATCAGCGGGTCGCGTACAGGTGCCGGCCGGCATTCTTTTCGGTTGCCGTACCGTCACGATGAATGATCTCGATCCTGCGGCTGTTTTCTTCATCGAGCGTAGCGAAGTAGATATCGTATCGCTCTGCTGGCAAGATCGTTTCTGCATTCTCGGCCCACTCGATCAGCTTGATCGATGTTATGTCCGACAGCAGCTCGCAAAGGCCTACTTCGAGGAGCTCCGCCGCATTTTCGATGCGGTAGAGATCGACGTGATAGATTTCGACAGGCGGCCGTCGCCGATCCTCACTTATATACTGATTAACAATCGTATACGTTGGGCTCGAGACGATCTCCTCCACCTTCATCCCTCGACAGATTCCCTTGATAAACTCTGTCTTACCCGCTCCGAGCTCACCGTAGAAGGCAATGACCTCTCCCTGCCGAATTCGGGCAGAGAAGTCGATGCCGATTTGGAATGTTTCCTCCTCACTAAACGAGGAGTATATCTCGGTATCCATAGTCATGATCTCTTCGTCACCGATGGAAGCAGACGTTTGAAATTGCTCTGGCCACCATACGGGGGCGTTTGCAATTCGCCACGAGCTTCCTCCGGGAGGGAGGCCGACGCGCCGATTCATCAGGCTGTGATGATCAGCGTGGCTTCAGGGTTGCCACCGGTAGTATCATCTCCTCCATCGATATACCGCCATGTTGAAAACTGTCACGGTAATGATTGAGGTAATAATGATACTCTGTCGGATAGACGAAGTAGTAATCCTCCTTAGCTATTACGTAATCGATCATCATCCCGCGACGCGGGAGTTTGTAATCGGCCGCGTTACGGACATATACAGCATGTTTCTCATCCACCTTGACGTTTCTGCCGTACTTATACCGCAGATTCGTCGAGGTCTCACGATCGCCAAGGGCCTTTGCTCCCCGCATGCAGCGGATGGCGCCGTGATCGGTGGTAAGGATGATCTGTGCGTTCTTTACCCCCGACAGGGTTCGTAGCATACCATACAGGCTGGAATGCTCGAACCAGCTCCGCGTAAGCGAGCGATAGGCCGATTCATCCGGTGCAATCTCCTTCAGGATCGGATAGTCGCTGCGCGAATGCGCCATCATATCGACGGCGTTGACAACCACAGCCGTAAGCTG
Source organism: uncultured Alphaproteobacteria bacterium (assembly GCA_964455525.1). GTDB lineage: Bacteria > Bacteroidota > Ignavibacteria > OLB7 > OLB7 > JAFDZV01. The sequence continues at coordinate 94,546 of CAYVWR010000007.1, read as the reverse complement.
CGACTGTGTGTAGCTCATGATCTCGGACTCGATTTTCTTGCCAAAGTCCGTATCAATGATCTTTACATACCGGATGCCGCTACGCAGTGGCAGTCTCTTCCGCTGTAGCAGCTTCTCCAGCAGTTCCTTCTCATACTTGTTCTGCGAGTGATCATCGTCGTTGCCTGCCTGCCAGAGATCGGGATAGTGATTCTCGATCTCCGACGGAAAGAGGCCTGCGAAGATGGCATTACGGGCGTACGGGGTTGCCGTTGGCAGGATGCCGTAGTAATAATCGCGCTGGATATGGAAATAGCTGCTGAGCAGCTCCTCAAGAACAAGCCATTGATCCAACCGCATGCAATCGACAACAAACAGGAATACCGGCCCGCTATCACTCTTGACGGCTGGGATCACATATTCGTTGACGATGTCGGTGCTAAGCAGAGGGCGATCCCTGGTTTCCGGGTCAAGCCAGCTCTTATAATTTTTCTCGATGAACTTGCCGAACTCGGCGTTTGCATCCCGCTTCTGGTCCTGCAAGGTCTGCTCGAATCCCAGGCCACGATGACGATCGAACTCCAGCTCCCATGCGCTGAGCTTCGCGTACAGCCCCACCCACTCCTCCCAGTTCATCGGGCTCATAAGCTGGATGGCGGTCTGGCTGAACTCTTTTGTATAGTCGCGGGAGACGTAATCGGCCTCGATCCGCTTCCCTTCCAGGAATTTCTTGCAGGCGAGAAGGATCTGTGTGGGATTGACCGGCTTGGTGAGATAATCGGAAATGCGGCGGCCGATGGCCTCGTCCATGACCGATTCGGCCTCGTTCTTGGTGACCATCACCACCGGGAGGGAGGAGTCGATGTCCTTGATCTCGACAAGCGTCTCCAGGCCGGTCATGCCAACCATCGACTCGTCGAGGAAAACAAGGTCGAACGGCTGCTTCTTGACAAGGGCAATGGCGTCCTCGCCGTTGGTCACCGTATCAACGTTATAGCCTTTCGCTTGGAGAAGCTTGATATGGGGGCGCAACAAGTCGATCTCGTCGTCCACCCAGAGTATCTGCCAGGAATTCTTCATGTGTCGAATATCTTTTGCACGATACCGAACCCGCTAGTATAGCGGATGCCGGTGCTGGAACGTAAACCGTAGCAAGTTTCCGGCCCTTCTTGCCAGGAAGGGACCTGTGTGCAAAAGACTCCTGTAATCTGAGAGTTAGGTTGACGGATGCCGCGATCAAAATAGCGCTTCGGAACGATTCCGCAACGGTGTGGTAATTTTGCCTCATCGTTCCCGTCGCTGCTTCTATATTAGCTATGAGCCTATAACATCTTCTCGAAGCGCCGGATCACGGTACAGACCGCCGCACCGGCATACAGAACAGACGTTCCATCCTTGTGCGACATTTCCTACGACCCCTGCTTTTTTTTGCGTGCATCCTGCTTCCGGCAGCCAGTGCGACAGCGCAGGAGCTGACCTCGACCTGGTGGTATCCGCTTGGAAATCCGCTTGGAACACGGCGGAACCCTGCCCCAACCGACCCTCAGACCACTTCGGCGGATCTGGTCGTCAGATGGCGGGTTCCCATGCTTCGCAACGCACGCACGGTGCTGGCCGGGGGCATCAAGTCGGCCGGGAACGATCTTCGCCAGCAGGTTGTCGGGGCCAGTGGATCGCAGGTCTTCATCCTCTCGGATCTGGGCATGGTACAGAACCGGTTCGACTACAACACCCTGCTCGACGACGGCCAGTTCGATCTTACCCTTACCGGGCTTTTTAATACCAGCGCACAGTCGATCAACGCCATCGGCCGGCCCAACAGGATCGGGATCGGCATAGAAAGAAGCACGCAGCCGCCGCTCGCATACCTGGCCGACAGCTCCGGTGGCCCCAGGGAACTGAGGGATCGCATCACCATTGCCACCCCGAACATCCCTGGCATCGCCAATGGAAGGACAGGGGTATACCCGATCACCGCCTATGGCTCGAACGTCCTGGTGGCGGTCAGCCAGAATACTTTTACCAGCAGTGGCGGAGACAGCATTATCAACAGCATACGGAAGTATGCCATCAGCGACCGTGATGTAACGCTCCGCTGGCTGTATCCGCTGGCACCGCGCACCTATGCCTCCCATCCGGCCTTTCTTCCTGACCCGGCCAACACACAGGTGCTTCAGATCGGCATATCCACATCGGCATATCCATCAACGGTGCATCTGGACGTTACGCCGACGACCGGCCCGCGAACCTTTACCGATACAATGTACTCGGTACAGATCTCCGATCCCGGCACAGGCGCCGCGCCGACCAATCATGCAACGCTCCGGCTCCCTCCCCCCGGCTACCCACTGACGAACACCGCAGGAGCCGCCCATAGCTACTTCGTATCGGCAAGCGAGCCGGATGGAGACGAGGAGAACTTCAGGATCAGCGTCGAGAACCATAACGCCGCAGAGCCTGGCCCCTCCCGATTGTGGTTGAGCCTTGCCTCGCTTGATGCGGTTGATTCCAGCAGGCTTGTTGCCGCATTCACACCATGGCGATTGCAACGGGAGGATCTTGGGCTGACGGTTGTCGCGGCCGATATCGACCGCAACGCGGAAGGTCGTACCGAGCATAACGACCCCGGACGCCTTTATTATAGGAGCAATCCGCTCGATGAGGTGATCGTAGCCTATGCCGATCCCACCGGGGCCGAACTGGAAACGAACTACCTCTTTGTACTGCGCCGCGATACAAGCACCATAGCATCGAGCCGGGATAATTTCGGACTCGATCCATTTATTCAGCACCGCTTCCAGGGACGGTTGATGGCCGCTGGGGATCTTGTGGCCGAACGCCAGACACGACGGGAGGAACTGGTCGTAGCCTACCGAGGAACCGTGAAGATTCTGCAACTGCGGGATTATAACGATCCCCCCTTCAGTCGCCTTGGCGACACGGTACGGAATGATTTCTTCAGCGTGGTCAGCAGTTTCAGCCTGGATGGCGATGTGCTCTCGGTCGCGATTGCCGATCTGGATGGTGACGGTTCCAACGATCTTATCGTGACCACCACGGAGGCTACCTATGCCATCGGAAAGAAGATACCGCAACCATTCGGCAGCATAACCCCGGAACAGGGAAGTTACTGCCCCAGCCAGCCGATAACAGTGCGCTGGAACCGTCGTGCAGGCGGCGGACAGGATGGGGTCCGCGTGACGCTGGAACGTGATGGCACCCAGATCCGCACCCTGGCATACGGGCATCGGCCCGCCCATGCAACCCCTCTGAACCCCGGCACCGGGCTTGACAGCATCACATTCCAGAGCGATGGCCTCCCCCCCGGACGTTACCGCATCCGAATTGCCGATACGGTTGTGGCATCGCTCAACGATGTCAGCACGGAATTTGTGATCGAGCAGCCGACGATCGATCAGTTCACGATAACGCTGGCACCAGAGCCTGCATTCGGCGACCTGGCCGAGCTTAGCGCCACGGTGCTCTGCTCCGACTCGGTTCGGCTGCTCCGATCTTATGATGGCAGCAGATGGGATACGCTCTCGACCGTGGGGACCACCGGGGGCACATCGGCAAGCGTACGTACCACGCTTACCTGCCCCCCCGATCTTGAATGCGGAGCCACCGGAACAGTGACCATACGATTTCAGTTCATCGACGCGACAAGCGGTGCCCTGTCGGCTCTGCAAACCGTGCAGATTCCGGTCCCGCAGTACCGGCTGGCGCTGAACGACTCCACAAGCATGTCGCGACGCAGGACCATCCGCTGGGACCCGGCCAACTACGGATGCGAGCAGCTCAGCATCATGCTTGGCACACGCACCGGCCAGTGGCTTCCGCTGGCGACAAGCATCACCGCCAGCAATGGCGAGTATTCCTTTGCCGTTCCCAATGCCCTCAGCGGCCCCTTGCAGATCCGCATCTGCTGCGCGGATGCGGCTGGGACAACCTGTGGTTACGGACTATCCAGCACGTTCGAGGTTCCTGAACTCCCTCGCGGCAACTATGTAGCGCCCAATCCCTACAACCCCGATTCCCCCACCCCTGCCAATGGTGCTCTGATCGTCTATACCCTCGAAAACAGCGGATCGGTCACCGCCTCGATCGTCGATGCATCACGCGCCGAGGTCCGGCGCCTGGGCGATGGCGAGGTGCAGGAACCGGGGCGACAGAGTCTGTTATGGGATGGGAGGAATTCCCGGGGCGAGATTGTGGCTGGTGGCACCTATATTTGCATTATTCAGTCAAGTTCCGGTGAACAGGTCATTCTCCCAATTATAGTGACGAAACGTTGATGTGGCGACTTCTATTCCTTTGCAGCATTGCCCTGGTGCTTCTCCTTGCGCCGGATGGGCCCGCCTATGGAGCTATCAAGCCGTACGATACGTTCGGCACCCGAAGTGATATAACCCAGCAGCCTGATCCCAAGAAACGAACGATCACCGCTTCGGTTGCCCGTTCCGCCCAGGATGAAACCCTGAGCCTGAACGCAAACTTCCCGGAGGATGTGACAAACATCAAGGTGGCGCTCTATAATATCCTTGGCAAACTGATCGAGGTGCACCCGGTCACCTCGGCGGCTCAGGGCGACCAGATCTTCCGTTTTATAACAAAGGGATTGCCAAGCGGCCCATATATCATCGTGCTTGAGTCGAACGGCCAGCGGATCGTCAACAAGGTCATGGTCTCCCGCTAGCCCCCCCGATCAACCCTCTCTCGCCCGGTCCTTTTTACAGCGTACTTGCACCGTCCCTCTACCCATGCGTCTTCTCTGGACGATATCGACCCTGCTCGCGCTTCTTCCCTTGGGGGGAGTGCTCGTGCATGCTCAGGAAGTGGGAGGATATGCCGGTGCCTATCTCCGATCCGAGGCACTGGCACAGGAGGCAGCCATGGGGGGCATCTATATGCCCTTCACCCCGAATGCCTCCGCGATCTTCAGCAATGGCTCGGCGCTGGCTCGGCTTGAGCATTCCTCGGCGGTCCTCTCAGCCTCCTTTCTGCCACAGGGACAGGGATTGTTTCTCCTCGGATTCGGCCTGAAGGCGGGAGAATCGGCCGGAATCGGCTTTGGCATGCTGCGCTATGGTATCAGCGAGGTGGAAAGCTATTCGGCCGACGAGCGGCGTCTGGGAACATTCAGTGCCAACGACTTCGCCTTTTCCATCGGCGGTGGCCTAGCAATCGGCCCGGCGAACGTGGGGGCCACGCTTCGCTATATGATGAACAATGTCGGCAGCGTGGAAGGCTCCGGCTTTGGCTACAGTGTCGATCTTTCGGGGATGATGGAGTTCCAGACCGATCTTGCCCGGCGCGACTGGATGCTCCTGACCGTCGAGCTGAACAACATCGCCGGCGAGATGCGCGATGCGCACGAGCAGATCCCATGGGATGTCCGCCTTGGCGCCTCCTATATCTACCCGATCGAGGATGAGGTGACCATCGCACGCCCCGATCCAAGCGGCATCCCGGCCACCCGGAGAGTAAAACCACGGGCCTATCTGCTTGGCGCAGCGCAGGCTCATCTTGCCCGTTTCGACTCCAGCGCCTCCTACAGCGTAGCGCTGGAGGCGGTGCCGGTCCCGAACGTCCCCATCGGTCTGCGCGCCGGAGCCAGCTCCACAGGCGACCTCGCCGCCGGTTTTTTCCTGACGCTCCCATGGGATTTCGCCCGTAATCTCCGGCTCGACTTTGCATCGCGCCGCGACTATCATCTGGGAAGAATGACCCATCATGTTACGCTGGTTGGCGGATTTTAGAACCTGAAGGCGTATTCATCCTCACGGCCCCTGTTCCTGCCCGCTCATCCCCTTGGCTTCCCTATATTTGCCAGCTCGCAGCGGCAGTACCGCTGCCGGAACATCCCTTCCCCCGCATATGTGTGGGATTTCTGACCTCTGTGAACTATCGCTGACATGCCCAAAACGATTGCTCTTGCTGCCGATCACGGTGGCGTTCACTACAAGGACCGCATCGCCGAGACGCTTCGCGCCGAGGACTATGTCGTAGTCGATTTCGGCACCGATTCCACCGATTCCGCCGATTACCCCGATTTTGCCCGGCTGGCCGCCGAGGCAGTATCACGCGGCGAGGTCGAGAACGCCATCATCGTCTGCGGCTCCGGCATCGGCGTCTCGATTGTGGCAAACAAGTCGCAGGGGGTGCGTGCGGCCAATTGCCTGACCCCCGAGATGGCTCGGCTGGCACGCGAGCACAATCATGCAAACGTCCTGACCATCGGGGAACGCCTGGTGGACTGGGAGACCGCCCGGGAAATCGTCGGGGCATTCCTGGGCACCATGCCATCGCCCGATGCCCGGCATGGCCGCCGTGTCGAGAAGATCCACGCGCTGACAGGATGTTGATAAGAAGGCCTGCGCCCAATCCTGCGCATTCCAACGCTTTCCTCCCGGCCAGTGCGGGGCTGCCCAACGGCAGCAGCACCCCGGATCGGGCGGCACCAGAAGACGTCAACTATTTCAGTTCATTCCCGTATGCTCCGGCGGCGATAGCTTCTCTATCCCGCTGGTTTGCCCGGCCAACGGCCACGGCCTTGTACAAGGCCTGTACAGAGAGGGCTTCGGATACGGATTACCTGACTACGGAACCATTTTACCATGTACGACCATCTCCGAACCCAGGACCCTGAGGTCTTCAGGGCGATCGCTGGCGAGATCTACCGCCAGAACGACAAGATCGAGCTGATTGCCAGCGAGAACTTCACCAGCCAGGCGATTCTGGAGGCGCAAGGCTCGGTCCTGACCAACAAGTATGCCGAGGGATACCCCGGCCGCCGCTATTATGGTGGCTGCGAGTGGGTGGATGTGGCGGAAACACTGGCACAGGACCGTGTCAAGAAGCTCTTCGGGGCCGAATATGCCAATGTGCAGCCGCATTCGGGATCATCGGCAAACATGGCCGTCTATTTCTCCTTTCTCCAGCATGGCGATGTGGTGCTCGGCATGGATCTCTCGCATGGCGGGCATCTGACACATGGATCGCTGGTGAACTTCTCCGGCAAGTTCTACAAGTTTGTCGCCTATGGCATAGATCCGCAGACCGGCTACATCGACTACGATGATGTGCGCGCCAAGGCTCGTGAACACAAGCCAAAGATGATCACCGTAGGGGCTTCGGCCTATAGCCGGAATATCGACTATAAGATATTCGGCGAGATAGCGCAGGAGGTCGGGGCGTTTCTGATGGCGGATATCGCTCATCCGGCAGGGCTTATCGCCAAGGGATGGCTCAACTCGCCGATAGAGCACTGCCATGTGGTTACCTCGACCACCCACAAAACCCTTCGCGGACCTCGCGGCGGCGTGATCCTGCTGGGGCGCGATTTCGAGAACCCGTTCGGGCTTACCGCACCGAAATCGGGACGGGTGAAGATGATGTCGGAGATCATCGACAGTTGGGTGATGCCAGGGATCCAGGGTGGGCCTTTGATGCATGTTATCGCAGCCAAGGCTGTGGCCTTTGCCGAGGCGCTCACCGATGACTTCCGAATCTACACCGGCCAGGTGATAAAAAACGCCCAGGCGCTGGCCTCCGCGCTTATGGCACGGGGTTATAATGTGATCTCCGGCGGCACCGACAACCATCTGATGCTGGTGGATCTGCGTACCAAGGGATTGACCGGCAAGGCGGCCGAACATGCGCTTGATGCTGCCGGCATCACCTGCAACAAAAACGCGGTGCCGTTTGATGACAAGTCGCCATTGGTCACCTCCGGCATTCGCCTCGGCTCCGCCGCCATGACAACACGCGGGCTGAACGAAGGCCATATGGAGCAGATCGCAGGTATGCTGGATCGCGTTTTGAGCGATATCGGCAACGAAGCATTGCAGAAGAGCGTTCAGCAAGACGTACAGGAGTTCTGTTCGGCATTCCCCCTGTATCCCGAGATTCTCAGCAATGCCGGCCCCCGCCCGGAAACCCCGGCCGAAGCGGTGGTCTAAAACAACGTGCGGTGGCAGTGGGTGCGCAAAGCGCACCCACTGCCGGTCCACGCGGAGAACAGCCCCGTCCCGATCCGCATTTCAGACTATACGACGCCTACACGAGAACGATGGACGACGATCAGGATACCAACGAGCGCGCCCCGCAACCGCCGGGATCTCAGCCGGAAAACACCTCTTCTGCCGGAGATGCTCGGCATCCCCTCCATGAGCAGGAAAACCGGCCGGAACCGGAGGCCGATTTCAAGGATGAAGGACGCATCCCCTATCAGGACGAGCAGTGGAACAGTCCCGACGCCTCTTTAAGCGCAATGCCTCCTCCATCTGAACTCGATCCCATCATCGACGAGGTGGAGTTCGAGGAGCCTGAAGAGGAAGGGATGGGATTTTTCGATCACCTGGAGGAGCTACGCTCCCGGTTGATCAAGTCATTGCTGGCTCTGACGATAACCGCGGCGCTCTGCGGGTATTTCCACCGGGAGCTTTCAAGCAATGTGCTTTTAGCTCCGGCGCATAAGGCCAACCTGAGCCTTATCAACACCGAGCCGATGGGGCAGCTTACGATAACGCTCCAGATCGTGCTTATAAGCGGCCTTATCCTGGCGATCCCCTTTATCATCTGGCAGTTCTGGGGCTTTATCAAGCCAGGGCTTTACGACAACGAACGCCGCTATGTAAGCGCGATTGCCTTTGCAACCATCCTCTGCTTTCTGGGTGGAGTGGCGTTTGCCTATTTTGTGATGATTCCGACCTCGCTCGATTTCATCCGTGGTTTCATTATGGAGGGGGTGGCAAATCAGATAACCATCTCATCCTATTTCAGCTTTACCCTCGGCTTCATCCTGGCATGCGGTGTGGTCTTCGAGATGCCGATTCTAAGCTATGCGCTCTCGCGGTTCGGCATCGTCAGCCCGGTCTTTCTCCGAAAATACCGCCGCCATGCGCTGGTCGTTATCCTTATCATTGCGGCGATCATTACTCCCACACCCGATCCGATCAATCAGATGATCATGGGAGTGCCGCTTTATATCCTGTACGAAATCAGCATTCTGGTATCGGCCGTAGCATCGCGTAAACGCGCCGAAGCCCTGGAGGAGGCCCTGGAGGGAGAACCCCAGCAGGAGCGTCTGCCCCATTGACACTACGTTCCCGGGGCACCCTTGGCTCTCTCTGCGCACAAGGCAGGTTCCCCGTACGCCCTGCATAAACAGAAGGTCACCAGGCTCGAACTCCCCATGTAGAGGATGCCTCTCCACGGTAGCGTCCGTTATCCTGGTAGCCACCTCTGCAAGCGGCTGATACGAGAATCTTCCGCCGCTATGCTCCGGGCATCTCGCATCAACCGCTTGGCTATGATCGCCGGGCCTAAACACTAACCGACCCGGTACCATCTGCCGCTGCCGACGGCTACAGACTCTATACAATGGATCTAGCTACGATTTCCCAGCCTATAGAAGGCCACCTGAAAGAATTCCGCCGGTTCTTCCGCGACTCGATGCAATCGAAGATGCTTCTTCTGGACATCGTTGTGCGCTACATACTCCGGCAGAAAGGAAAACAGGTGCGCCCCATGCTGGTGCTTCTGGCCGCCGAGGTGGCCGGCGGCATCTCGCGCCGCACCTTTGTGGGTGCCACGATGGTGGAACTGCTTCATACCGCAACGCTTGTGCACGACGATGTCGTGGATGAGGCGGACGAGCGGCGTGGCCTCCCCTCCATCAATGCCGTCTGGAAGAACAAGGTCTCCGTGCTCGTGGGCGATTATCTTCTCTCGCGTGGCCTTCTGGTGGCCGTCGAGCATAACGAGTTCGGATTTCTGAAGATCACCTCGGAGACCGTTAAACGGATGAGCGAGGGGGAGCTGCTCCAGATTCAGAAATCCCGCAAGCTCGATATCCAGGAGGAGGAGTATTTCAGGATCATCTCCGATAAGACCGCATCGCTGATCGGCGCCTGCTGCGAGCTTGGCGCCTCCAGCGCTACTGCCGATGCCGAGGCGTGCAAAGCGCTCCGCACCTACGGTGAGATGGTTGGCATAGCCTTCCAGATCCGGGATGATATCTTCGATTATGTCTCCACCGGTGCAGCCATTGGCAAACCGACCGGCAACGACCTGAAGGAGAAGAAGCTGACGCTCCCGTTGATCTATTCCATCAATCAGGCACCGCGCAAGGAATCGAAGAAGATCCTTGGACTCATCAAGCGAGGAGAGGAATCGGAGGAACGTTCGCGTGCGGTACGCGAGTTCGTGACGCAGTACGGCGGATTGGTCTATGCCGAGAAGACCGCCGTGGAATATTGCACAAAGGCACGCGAAGCAATTGCCGGTTTCCCGGACAGCCCCGCCAAGCGCTCGCTTCTGGAGTTCATCGAGTTCGCCCTGAAACGGAATGCATAGCCGATACGGCCTCTGTATCAGTGGATCGCGGCACCGCCTGATGGGCATCGGTGCCGCGATCCGAAGACAACGCCCCCCAGCCCCGTGCCGACACATCCAGGCCGGACACTAAGCACTGAGGCCGATGGTATCCGGCCTCCCCGTTCAGAGTTCTCGCGGCGGACCATCCGGCTCTAACTACCTCCCCCTCCGCTCCGTTGTTCTCTGAACGGAGATCGGCAGGCATGCCAAGCCACAATTGTTTGCGCCTTTGCGTGATGCAGTCAGCCCGGTTGGTGCTCTAGGGCACAGCCGATCTCATGGCCGAACGGTATTTATCTCTCTACAGCTTTTCGGTATGTATACCAGACTACTCCCTTTGCTGATCGCCTTTGGCATCCTTGCCGCCGGAGCGGTGCCCCCCCTTGCCGCTGCACCGATCCACGAGGCCGCGAAAAAAGGAAACATCAAACAGCTTACACGGCTCCTGAAGAACAAAAAAGCCAATCTGATAAACGCCCGTGATGAACAGGGGATGGCGCCGCTCCACTATGCGGCCCAGGGCAATCACGACAAGGCGGTGGCATTGCTGCTGGAGAATGGATCGGAGATTGACCCGAAAAGCGCCAATGGTGATGTGACTCCGCTGATGATGGCGGTGGCAAAAAAGGCCGGGGCGGTTGTCGATCTCCTGCTGGAACATGGCGCCGATGCCAATGCCATAAGCGAGCATGCTGGTGGCCCGCTCCATATGGCCGCACGCCTGGGCGATATGAACATCTTCGAGCAGTTGCTCAGGCACGGCGCAAACCCGATAACACAGGATAAAAACGAGGGCTGGGCGCCAATTCACTACGCAGTCTTCTTTCAACAACGGGATATCGTCCGCCGCCTCCTCGCCGATAGCGTGATCGTCGATGCCAAGGCTCATCGCGGCTATACTCCGCTGCATATCGCAGCCGAGCGGGGCGATGTTGAGACGATGGAGTTGCTGCTGGCACACAAGGCCGATCCGAACACGCCAACCATGAGCCGGAGAACGCCGCTCCACGAGGCCGCACGGCGCGGACGGCTGGAAGCAGTGCAACTGTTGCTTGATTCCGGCGCCGATCCCTCCCTGAAAGATGAATACAACGCGACAGCGCTGGAGGAAGCAACCCAGTACGAGCACACGGAGATCGTGCGGGTGCTTCGTGCGCATGCAAACGTGCGATAAACGTGTGCACGGTTGAAGTGCGGCAATTGCAGCGGTATCGGTCGTAGTTGTACCGGAGTGGCACTCCGGTACAACCTGGTACGCCATTGCGATTTGTCCCCCGGGACCAGCTACGTGCAGCAAGAGCCTGGCAGCACGCCCCATAGGGATCTAGGGCTGCATCGGCTCCGCGATGGCATTGCGGGGGGACACGCATCTGCATTCCTGCCACGGCATCTCCCCCTCATACGCAAGTACTGCGGGTTCGCGCCATCGTGCCAGAAGACTCATAACGGCACGGTCAGCAACATCCATAGCCCTATGCACCTCGTATATCACCCGAGTCCGGGGATACAGGCGTTTGCACACCCGATAATGCCGAGAAGGTCAGGTCACCCTTGTACCGGCGTCTCCCGGCGCTCGTGCCAGAGCCGGAGCAGTTCCTGCTCGCGCTCCGGCTTCATACCGGCGCGTGGCTCGTGATCGGCCGCGAGGGTACCAGCCCAACCGAGCGTATCACGCACGGTATCGGCAAGCGGACGGAACGTAAGTCCCGCTGCTCGTGCCCGGCTGCAATCAATCCTGCTGAAACCGGCGGTCTCTGGATCGGATGGAATCCAGAGCGGCATCTCCATCCACGGCCCCACCCCCTCCGCTTTCAGGAACTCATCCGAAACCCAGGTAAGCCGTGCATCGCTTCCACTGGCCTCCTTGCAGGTTTCCAGCAACCTTCGCATCGTCAGCGGATGATCGGGTCCGGTCGCGTTGAAGACTCCCGTCACCTTCCGTTCCATCACTCGAAGCACCCATTCGGCAAGATCGCGCACGTCGATGATCTGCGTCACCGCATCGGGTGAGCCTGGCGCAAGCACCTCGCCGCCACGTGCAACACGCACCGGCCAGTAGGTAAAGCGATCGGTTGGATCGTTCGGCCCAACGATCAGCCCAGCCCGTATAGATGCAACCCGCCCCGGCATCACCTCCTCGGCAGCCTTTTCGCAGAGAACCTTGAGCGGGCCATAGGTCTCGCCGGTAACCTCCTCGGTTGTCTCATCATCCACGGTGCCAAGCGGGCCGCTTTCGTCCATATTCAGGATGTGAACATCGGAATAGACCGAAATGCTGGAGATGAAGGTATAATGCTCCGTAGAATCGCGAAGGAGTTCGGCAAGACTCCGAACCTGCCGGGGAACATAGCCAGAGGGATCGAGCACCGCATCCCAGGTTCTGCCGTGCAGAAGAGAAAGGTCCTCATTACGATCGCCGTGAAGCTTCTCAAGCTCCGGGAAGAGATCGGGATTATGCTTCCCACGGTTGAACAGGGTGACAGTGTGGCCACGCCGCAATGCCGCCTCGACAACATGGCGACCCAGGAAGATCGTGCCGCCGATAACAAGAATGTTCATCAGGTGATAGTGTTTTGAGTGCCGGGTTTCGTGAGCATAGGGACTATGCCCACCCCCCTACGCGGACACTATCACCGAGTTGCGCAGCAGCCGCTGGGAAATGTTCGCCGCAGCATCTCCGTGCTGTTCATCCCCCCATCCAGCAGATACCGGCAGCCCCCCTTCTCCCCGCTCTCTCCACAGGCCCGCGCAATGCCGTCGGCATGTTCCATCATAAAGTATGGCACGAACGTGGATACCACCATAACCAGATGCAGAACAGGATAACAGAACCCAATACGATGGTCAGGAAACAGAACAATGAACAAGCGTGGACGCTGGATACCGGCACTGGTGCTCCTTCTGGTGCTTTGCACCGTGGCGGGAGCACTTGCGGATGAGCTTCGCGATGCGGTAAACGCAGGAAACGCGGCAAAAGTAGCCGAGTTGGTGCGGACCAACCCTGCCTCGGTGAATACAAAAGATGGTGATGGGCTTACCCCTCTTCATCAGGCGACATTGATGGGACAGAGCGAGATAACCCGTATGCTGCTCGGCTCGAAGCGAACGAACGTAAACGTTCAGGACAATACCGGCGAAACGCCGCTCCATAAGGCGGCTGCGCTCGGCAACCGCGATATCGTGGAGATGCTGCTGGCGAGGAAGGCCAAGGTAAATATTGCCGATATGACCGGGACCACCCCGCTCCATCTGGCAGCAATGAACGGCTATAGCCAGGTTGTCACCATGCTGCTGGTACAAAAGGCAAAGGTGGATGCACGGGACGAAGGAGGGCAGACCGCTCTGCACAAGGCCGTCAGTTTTGGCAACCTGGAGACCATCAAGGCACTGCTGGCCGGAAAGGCCAATATGAACATACGTGATGGCTCCGGCACGCCGCCGCTTCGTCTGGCAGAACTGAACAAACGAACGGAGATCGTGGAGTATCTACGGGAACGGGGAGCAAAAAATTAATTGAAGAGAGATCGGCAGCGGAACGCCGGGGCATGGTGCCCGGTGTATGAGGGCCTGCTGCAACGGCAGAACGCCACGGCACGTCGATAGGGATGCCGTGGCGTTTACGCCATACTCTTCGTTGTGATTACTGACAGCTTCTAATTCTAAACGTTTTCGGACCTCGAAACACCCTGCCCCCCTGGCTGCATGATGTCAGGAGGATGCTCCCGGAGGACGCCAATCCTGCCATGACTCCATCTTCTCCTGCCCATCCTGATTCAACTCTCTACTGCTCGGTTCCGTTCCATCGCACCTATGCCGTGGCAGCATCTATCAAGACCAGGCTTATCCATGAACGTTGCGCCTGCAACAGTGAACATCCGGGTGCACTGCTGCGCATACAACACTGCCAGGTCTCTACGGTAATGGATGAAAGCGATACACAAGAGAGAGCTTTCCATATCCGCACCAGCCACGCTCAATCGCATTCCCCCGTATTGGCAGGAGATTCCCGGGCATCCTTCTCCGTATGGTGAAGCGGACAGATGCGGAGCAGCGCTGAGATATGAACTGATGAACATCTATCAGGATGACAACCGGCCCCTAATACCCCCTACGATGTTGGCGTTCCCGATACCATCGGAGATAGTGGTTCTGCTCAGGGTTCGAGAAGGGCGGTCAAGCCCTGAACGACCATCTATATCAATGCGGTAATTTCTGTGGCAGCAGGTTTCAGGACGGATCGCCCAGGTATAGTAGAGGATACAAAAGGCGATCCGCAGAAACGCTTCAGAGACCCTATACGATAGTTCCATATCGTATAACAGCCACAAAGATATGATGCCTCCCCCCGATGCAACAGTACATCTTTGTGTACCCTCCCCCCCGGGGATCGGCATCATCATCCCCCTCTGCTCTCCAGGCATAATTTTGTATCAATTCGTATCTCTCTGGAGTAGTTTTAGAGTAGTACCACAACATTCCCCCTCTGGTATGTTGCTGCTTCCAGAGACTCCCCATGCAACAGTGAGGGGTGAACCTCGCAGCGGCGGCACGCTCATGATATATCAGCAACAGATGTCGGCTCCAACGGTGCTCGCCGTGGTTATAGCCATGATGAACATGGCATGCCGCGAGGAGCCAGGCCCGGTTGCCTCTCCTGTGGCACTGCCTCCGGTTGTGCAGGCCACCGTTGACGGAGCATCATGGATTGCAGAGGAGACGGTACTTGCACGACACGACGCAACCGACATCAGGATCGTCGCACGCGGAGCGGATGGCAGGGAGATCAGGCTTCGCCTGATGAATACCGGCTCCAACGGTACGTTCCCGATGACCGCACCTGGCCTTGGCTCCTCGGCGACGATCGCCATAAGCGATCCGGCCACAAAAAAGCAGAGCGCGCTCTACCAGACCGGCACCGATGCCGGAACAGTAGAGATACATCTGTGGAACAGCGACAGGATAGAAGGAACCTTCCGCTTTATCGCTTATGCCGATGTTGCCGGCAGCTATATCATCGTGAACAACGGGTATTTCCGGCTGCCGCTCAACAGGTGACGTCACCCCCTCCTCCATCGATCGGCTCACGACAGGCCATACACAGAGCCATCTGGCCGGACGATTTCTCTATTGTCTGCTATGGCCGTCAGCACCCGGAGCGGGCCACGGTTTTACCATATGTAAACCAACGGCAGCGGCCCACACGGCAGAACGCCTAGGCCGCACAATCTTCCTGAATCAACGATAACATCAGAGAGCATCATGCGATTGACCGTATCCTCCATATCGCTCACGATCGCCCTATCCGCCCTGTTCCTTTCCGGTTGTGCAACATTCGGTTCCGGCTGCGCGCCAATCGCGAGTATCGAGACCGAGCGTGTTCCCGGCGAGGATGGCCGCTTTACGATAGGCACCGGCGCCAAACGGCTGATGTATGGCTATCCCATTCCCTATTCCACCTCCCATTTTGTTGTCGCGGTGGACGGGCGCTACGCCAGCAACAACCCACGCTTTCCAAGCGATGTGGAATATCTCACGGGAACGCTGCTGGCAACCGGCACCGAGGCATCGGCCCATCTGGAGATCACCTTCAAGTTCAACGGCGTTGAGATCACACAGCGGCTGATCCCGGTGGATGCACAGTTTCAGGATGTGGCAGTCGGCGCATGGGGGCAGTATTACAGAATCGAATACGAGGTCAATAATACATCCAGCACCACCAAGGCCGTAGGCATCTCTCTGCTGCTCGATACGATGATCGACGACAACGACTCATCCCCGATGGATGCCGATGGAACTCGGATCGCACAGCAAACATCGTTTACAACCAGCTCGATCCCCTCGGAGATCCTTGTCTACCGTGTTCCCGGCGATATGAACGAGCTGGTGGCCTCGATGGTCACCGACAAGGGAAAAGCGGTCAAGCCAGACTTCATCTATGTCGGCAAATGGCCCTACCTCCACTCGGTGGTCTGGAATATCAACCTCACCGGAGGAGGCTATACCGATAGCGGCATCCTGGCAAAGTGGAGCGAATCCCCGGTCCCGCCCGGAGAGAAACGATATGTGGCAACCCATTATGGGCTACCCCGTGGCGGCCAGTTGTCGCTCCTGACCCACGCCAAAGGGTTCCGCCGCGATACAGCCACCATCTATTTCGATCTCGGCAAGGCCGATGTCACAGCCGACTCCAGAGTGAAGATCGACTCGGTTGTCAGCGGGCGTACTATCTCCGGCGCCTTTATCGAGGTTTTTACCGATGCGGTTGGGAACGAGCAGGCCAACCTGCTGCTTTCAAAGCGCCGTGCCGATAACGTGATACAGTACCTGCGCAACAAGAACGTCCCAAGCGAGATCATCATTCCCAAGGCCTATGGGGAATCATTTGCCGATCAGAGCGCGCAGGCACGAAAAACCGGCAATCAGCAGGATCGCCGCGCAACCATCGTGATCTACTCCCGCTA
Organism: uncultured Alphaproteobacteria bacterium; assembly: GCA_964455525.1. Taxonomy (GTDB): domain Bacteria; phylum Bacteroidota; class Ignavibacteria; order OLB7; family OLB7; genus JAFDZV01. The sequence continues at coordinate 77,726 of CAYVWR010000007.1, read as the reverse complement.
GACATGCGGGGGCACTGACAGAAGAGATTCCGTCTGATTATCATCTGCCGGGAGCCATCTCCGTATCCACCGGACCATGGCTCCCGCGTTGTTTCCCCCTGCATCCATGTCCTGTATAGATCGGTCCTGCTGCATGGCATGCATTCTCCTCCTGCCTCTCTTATCCATACCGTCCCCACGCGCCATTCCGGGATTCTCTACACTCAGCGTGCATTTCATTTTACAACAGCACTATCATTCTATCCAGCCAAGACATTGCATTTATAAATACAATTGTGATAGTGCTAACAGCAGAATGTAATGCATGCCGATCTGCGGAGCGATCGCAGCATGCACCAGCAGACAACGATCAAGGGGCTGCCGCTTCTTTTACCCCATGTTTCTATGCAAAAACGCAGTAGTGCCCCTTATCGGCCATATCACATTGCATAATGCCATCCCATTATGATCTACAGTACCATTATGCCCAAAAGAGGAATACGGTTTGAGCAGACTTCTACCAGAACGTTGTTCATTGTCAACCGACCACGCCGAGCATCCGAGGTGCTGATTTTTTGGATGCACTCATGACGAACGACCTGATGATACCTATCACTTCGGATGCCGGCCGGTTGGCAATAAGATTGAAATAGATGCTACTTGATGAACAGGTCTCTGAAGCGATGCGAACAGGAAAGGTGATAGTCATGAAAACGCTGCGGAAGCATCTGGTGATGCTGATTCTAGCTCTTCTGGTCACGCTGGGAAACAACTCCCCGGCGATGGCTGGAGAAATCCACAAAGCAGCCGATGATGGCGATATAACATTGGTACGGCTGTTCCTGGCAGGTGATGCCGAGCTTATCAATAGTCGCGATGAGGAATCAATGACGCCGCTACATTATGCGGCACTCAATGGCAATCCGGCTCTGATCATGTTCCTGCTGGAGAAGGGCGCAGATGTTAATGTCAGCGAACTGAATGGGCAAACGCCCCTTCACCTGGCCGTGATCTTTAAAAGCACCCAGGCTGTGCATATGCTTCTGGCAGCCGGGGCAATGGTCAACGCTACGGATAATCTGGGACAGACCCCGCTGCATCTGGCAGCTATGAACGGCTTTAACGATATAGCAGGATTGCTCTTACAAGCCGGTGCCGAAGTCAACCGACGTGATAGCGATGGCGAGACCCCGCTCCGCAAGGCGGAGACATTCGGCCAGCAGGAAATGATCGCAATGCTTCTGTCGCTGAGTGAACAGCGGGAGATGTATAGAGCGCTAAGCTCCCTGGAATGACGGCGATGCCGCCATACCGGATAGAGAACAAGATCATGGCCCACGCCCACAATTGATCTGCCCGATATCGAGATTCTTTGCCCGCATGGTGGCACACTGGGCCACTAGGTTAAGCCGCCGTTTCATGAGGATATGGCGGACGCGAGCAACCCCGAACGGGAGAGGAGTGATGAATGATGCTGCGCGATGGACGCAAGGGAACAGAGCCGGATCTGCCTGAGGCAATGCCGGAGGTATGGAAGCGGCTAAGCGAGAAAGTCGCGGATGTACGGAAGAGGATATGCGGAAGGATCGAAAAGACCCTGGCAAACGCAACGATCTCCGATGCGAGCAGTATGCCGGAACCCAGCCCGGAAAGAGCTGGCGGCACGGTAGCGCCCATGCAGAGCGCCCAGGAAAATGGGACGTTGCGCAGAAAGAAGCCGCACGGCAGGCATGTTGATACCAGGCCCGGCAAAAGAAAACGATCACGGCAGGATGCATGCCAATAGGCCCAACAGCCCGAACAGGAATGGAGTACACGCAGGGAGGCGATACGGATATGGAACCCTGCCGTACTCCGTTCCTACGGGCTTTTTCATGACCAGGACATCGTACCACCAGGAATCATCTCTATCTCTCCGGCCCACCAGCTTGCCATAAGCGGCTCTTCTTGCACCCTGCATCATCCGATGGCATATTTGCCCGCGTGGAATATCATTCCCTACATACTTGTAGCGATATAGCCAGAAGACACTTACGGTCCCCGACCCCGCATATGAGCAGATCAACATCTCAACCCCGCTCCCCCCAGGGGGCCTCTGCCCCGGCAACGCAGAAGCGGAGCATCGGCACGTTGTTGCTGGAAAGCACCGGGCAGTTGACGATCAACCCACGGAGAGCATACGAACTGGCAACAGAGGCCCATAGGCAGGCGCTCGATCAGGGAACAAGCCACGATATCGCCAAGACCCTCCACTCTACCGGCATAGCACTGACATTTCTTGGCGATTACGAGACGGCCCTGGCAAAGCTCGATGAAGCGCAACACCTCTTTGCATCCCTTGCCGAGACCGAGCCTCTGGCTCGTGTACTGAACTCCATCGGCATGGTTCATTATCGCGCAGGGGATACCCGGAAGGCACTCCGAAGCTACAACGATGGCATCGCACTGCTCGACGCAGAACAGACAGACCTGCTCGGCAAGCTCCGTTGCAACATTGCGCTGATCTACAATGGCATCGGAGCCTATGAGGATGCGCTGAAGATACTTCTTGAATTCCTGCCGTTGTATGAAGGGCGCGATGATGTGCAGACCTGCACCATCCTCGACAACCTGGGGGGGATCTACGCAGAACTTGGCGATCGCGAGCAGAGCATGCGTATGCTCCTGCGCTCGCTGGAATGCTCCCGCACCAACGGCCATCTCTATGGCCAGGCAATGGCGCTCGGCAACCTTGGCGCGCTTGCCAACGAGTCCGGCGCATATCAGGAGGCGCTCACGTATCTGAACGAGGCGCTGGAAATCTGCCAGCGTATAGAGGACCGCGATGGCACCACCAGGGCACTTCACAACCTCGGCGTCTGCCATGATCTTCAGGGCAACTACCGGCAGGCACTGCGCTACCTTCGGCGCTCGGCCAAAGAAGCGCGCGCAATCGGCAATCTCCGCAGCAGCGGGTTCACCTATGCATGCATCGGAGGCATCCTCCGCAAAACCGGCCAGGCCGAACAGGGCATCTCCATGCTACAAAAAGCCGCAGCAATAGCACGGCAGGTAGAGGATATCCACCTGGAGTACAATATCTACAACGAGCTTTCCAATGCCTACGAGGCGTGCGGGAATCTGGCCGAGGCACTCGCCTGCTATCGCCGCTACTCCGACATGCGCGAGGAAGTGGAGGGAACCGAGACCAGACGGAAGATCGCAGAGCTTCAGATACGCTTCGATCTTGAGCGTGCCGAACAGGAGAAGGAACTGTACAGGCTCCGCAACGAACAGCTCGAAAAAGATCTGCGGATAAAAACGGGCGAGCTTACGGCAATGGCATTACGGCTTGTCCAGCGAAGCGAGATGATGGACTCGGTCAAACAGGATATCGCCGAGGTTCTGGTTGCACAGAATGGCAGCGCGCATCCCACACTTCATACCGTGCTTCATACCATACAAGGGGATACACGTGCCGATGGGGAATGGCAGACATTCCAGCAGCAGTTCCACCGCGTACATCCTGATTATATCCGCACATTATCCCTGCGATTCCCCTCGCTTTCACCAACCGAGCTAAAGATCTGCGCCCTGCTGAAAATCGATCTGAACTCCAAGGAGGTGGCACGTCTGCTTCATGTATCCGTTCGGGATATCGAAAACCATCGCTATCGGATACGAAAGAAGCTCAACCTCTGCTCCAGCGATAACCTGGCAACGTTTCTGGCTGGCATATAAGGTTGGAGCAACCAGCGGCAGCGATCTTCCGGCGCAGCGACAGCATTCGCCCCAGGCATATATGGTCATGAACCACCACAATGGCTTCGATGAGTTGGCGATTCTGCTCAACAGCCCCGATCTCGTGGACACATTCTTCGTTGCCACGGCGCTTGAACCGGGCCGGGAATACTTGCTGGCCTGTACAGGCATACAATGACACCGTCAGGAGCAATGGGTCCAGCTCTACGGCTTATCGTCGTTACCAAACGAAACACGTTATATCCATCGTTGTATAGACCGGGAGATAACATCGCAGCGGCTGACAATCGTACGTATAGAGAGGCCCAACCTCCAGCCATCCGCACACGCCCTTCCCCCGATTGCTCCACACAGGCCAGAGATGCCAAGCCGTGCCTATGTAGGGCCAATCGCCAGCACTCCATTCCGGCTTCCACGGCATCCATGCCATCCCCACAGGACGCCTATCCCCATCCGAGACTCTTTAGCCCTCCATACTTCTTCCGATATCCCTATATTGTGCACGCTCGCAATGAGCGCCTGCTAGGGGTGCTCCGTTCATACGGAGCTGAGATGATACCCTTTGAACCTGAATCCGGTTAGTACCGGCGCAGGGAAGCGGCGTGGTGCTATAGCCATCCACCCTTCCTTCCCTCTCTATCTTCTCCGTAATACCCGCTGGAGTACACGATGCTACCGATATCCTATCTGTCCGGCAGAGTCATGGCAGCGATGCGATTGATGCTCGCTGTGGCACATGGACAAACGGCATTAGCAACGATACTCCGCAGCAACGGAGCAACCCGCCATCCGTCTCCCGCAGTTTCTCGAGAGGCCGCTCAAACCGCCTCGCACATCAAACCTGATATATAGTAGGGTTCGTATGAAGACCAACCAGACAACCAACGGACAATCCGTCACGCTCGACGGGGCAGCGATCTCCCAATATCCCGGCTCTCGGAAGATCTATGTACAGGGAAGCCGTCCCGATATCCGCGTACCGATGCGGGAGATCTCTCTCTCGGACACCCCTGCCAGCTTCGGTGCGGAGACCAATGTTCCGGTAACGGTGTACGACACCTCCGGTGCCTATACCGACCCGGAGATCACCATCGACCTGCGCAAGGGATTGCCCGATATCCGCACTGCCTGGATCGAGGAGCGAGGGGATACCGAGCTGCTCACCGATCTCTCCTCGGAGTATGGCCGCCGCCGCGCTAGCGATCCCATGCTGGCGCATCTGCGATTTGAGCATATCCGCTCACCACGCCGTGCCCGTCCGGGCAAAAACGTCTCCCAGATGCACTATGCCCGGCAGGGGATCATCACGCCGGAGATGGAGTATATCGCCATCCGGGAGAACATGCGCCTGCACGAGTCAGGCCCACTGGTGCAGCATCCGGGAGAGTCGTTCGGCGCAGCAATTCCAAAGGAGATCACCCCGGAGTTTGTCCGTAGCGAAGTTGCACGCGGACGCGCCATCATACCGGCGAACATCAACCACCCGGAACTGGAGCCGATGATTATCGGACGGAACTTCCTGGTAAAGATCAATTGCAACCTCGGCAACTCCGCCGTCACTTCCTCCATCGACGAGGAGGTCGAGAAGATGACCTGGGGCATCCGCTGGGGTGGTGATACGATCATGGATCTCTCCACCGGCAAGAATATCCACGAAACACGCGAGTGGATCATCCGCAACTCCCCTGCCCCGGTCGGCACCGTGCCGATCTATCAGGCGCTTGAGAAAGTCGGTGGCAAGGCCGAAGAGCTTACCTGGGAGATCTTCCGCGATACGCTGATCGAACAGGCAGAACAGGGGGTGGATTATTTCACGATCCATGCAGGAGTGCTGCTTCGTTATGTGCCGCTTACCGCACGACGCGTTACCGGCATCGTCTCGCGTGGTGGCTCGATCATGGCGAAGTGGTGCCTGGCACATCATAGGGAGAACTTTCTCTATACCAACTTCGAGGAGATCTGCGAGATCATGAAGGCGTACGATGTCTCCTTCTCGCTCGGCGATGGACTCCGCCCAGGCTCGATCGCCGATGCAAACGATGCGGCACAGTTCGGCGAGCTTGAAGCGCTCGGCGAATTGACGCAGATCGCATGGCGACACGATGTGCAGACCATGATCGAAGGCCCCGGCCATGTGCCGATGCATATGATCAAGGAGAACATGGACAAGCAGCTCCAGGTATGCGGCGAAGCACCATTCTATACGCTTGGACCGCTTACCACCGACATCGCCCCCGGCTACGACCATATCACCAGCGCCATCGGCGCGGCCATGATCGGCTGGTTCGGCACGGCCATGCTCTGCTATGTGACGCCAAAGGAACATCTCGGCCTGCCGAACAAGGACGACGTGCGCGAAGGGATCATCGCCTACAAGATCGCCGCCCATGCGGCCGATCTTGCCAAGGGACATCCAGGCGCACAGATACGCGACAACGCTCTCTCGAAGGCCCGATTCGAGTTCCGCTGGCAGGATCAGTTCAACCTGGGCCTCGACCCGGAACGTGCCCGCGAGTATCACGATGAGACGCTGCCAAAGGAATCCTCCAAGGTAGCCCACTTCTGCTCGATGTGCGGCCCCCATTTCTGCTCGATGAAGATCACACAGGATGTACGCGAGTATGCAGAGAAGCATGGCATCGTGGAGATCGACACCGCTCTTATGGTAGGGATGCAGGAGAAATCCAAGGAGTTCATGCAAAGCGGGGCGGAGATCTATCAGGAGGTATAAGATACCCCACGGCAGCGAGGGAGATCATCCTGGAGCGATACTCCGGGCATCCGCTGCCTGTTCCGGTAGATACGCAGACAACAATCATAACAAAGGCCGGGGGGGGACCCCGGCCTTTTGCTGTACGGCGCCATCGCTTGTCCTGAGGTCCGCACGCAGCGCGGCGCCCATACAAGTTCCGTATACATCATGGCATATACCCCGAGCATATATCTCCTGCATTGGAACAGGATGTATACCAGTCGGCGGTGATCTCGGAAATGGTACAGATGCCGAAAAGCACCGTGCCCGATGGCGGCGGATATACAGGATTGTATCTGATGCTGCACGCACATTCACTTCTTCGTCCCGGCAGCCGATCGGCCCAGCAGGTGCCATGAAGCCCTCCCATCCCGCCCCCATTGTTGCCGGTGATCTCCCATCGGTGGCCGTTTCCCTCTCTGCGGCCGCCTTGCATGCCCCCATATCCTCCCGAACCTCCCGCCCCTGACCCCCATCCTCCCCAGCCTCCGGGTTCAAAGTAGCTGCCTCCCCAGCCACCATTTGCCCCGCCACCATCCTCGAACCCGAAAATCGGCCCGCTCCCGAGCCATGCACCGATATTCCCTCCGGTAAACGGCGGCGGCGGTGGGATCTGCCCACGACTGAACGCCAGCTCGGACGATAGCCCAAGAAGGAGCGCGAGAACACTCCCGGTTATCCTATGGTTTCCCTTCATGCTGTACCTCAGTTGGTGATAGTGATCTTTTCGGTTTGTATGATGCGCCCATCGTGCTGAAGCAGAACGAAATACACACCGCTGCCGGGCAGGCGATACGACACGGTTGTCTCCGGCTCGCTGGTACGGCCGTTATACGGATAAAAGATCAGCGTGCCGCTGGCATCGTAGATCGCCACAGCAGTAAGCCCACCATCCGGCGCTGGAGCAAACCGGATATGAACCGATGAACCATCCGGGCGCACCACCAGACGCGAGTCCGCTCTTCCCGTTGCGGTCGCCAGCTCATCCACGTTCCTCTTGCCATACACCCGCCCGTAGATGTTCAGATATTCCTGATAGTAGGCATCCTTCAAACGCTCCGATACGCCGATGGTAACCAGATCAAGCCGAGTGAAATCGTACCGGCCGCTTCCGCGTGTCCTGGCTGTCACGCCGATGAAGGCACTATCGGCTACGATGCCCGCCGGAACCACATAGCGCACCACGGCCATCAGCGGGCGCGCACCATAGACTGCCGGAGCGCCGATCGGAAGGCGCGGCAGCACACCGATGCTGTCGAGCAGCATAATCGGCTCACCATCGCTGGTACGAATCAGATGGACGGAGAAATCAAGCGTATCAAGCGCATAATAGTTGTTGGTGTCCTGGCGCCTGGTAAGGGGATTATACCACCGTAGCTCACGATAAAAGCTAAGGGTATCTCCCGGTTGGATGGGAAAATCCGCCGTCCGGCTATTATAGGTAAGGTATTCCGCCGGACCGTGCACAAGACGATTATATTCCCAATGCAGCAGCTTTATGTTCTCCCCATTTCTCCTGCACTCGGTGAACATATAGTTTGTATGGCTGATCGAATCATATACCATCTCGTAATGATACGACGGAGCGAAATGCGATGCAGGCACGGTGTCGCCGCCGAAAATTCTGAGCAGATGCAGCGTATCCTGCACTGTTGCATAGGGCAGAGGCGAACCGGTCCCCTGGGCTATTCCCTGATATATCAGGCCCGCAAGGAGCAGGGCAACAACTGATACAATGTGCGCGAAGGAGTCGCCACAGTTTCTTTTCATACTGATACTCCCGTTGATATATGTACTGTATTGCATCACGAATCATCTATATTCATGAGCAATGTTATACAAATGCAACCTACTCCCATTTTTTTTTCGATGGGAGTACATGGTTGTGTACTCGTTACAGTAGTGTGCAAAACCACATATATAGTTTCACTCGCACGCGAAATTTTCCACATAAAATGGATAATCACACTACCTGTCCGAATCGCTATCGCTTATAATCATCCAGGCCGATGGCATTATGTCATGATGTGGTAGTACTATATGTGGCGAACCGGCAGAACGCCACGCAAGAGATAGGAGATATGGTTCGATCGTGATAGCCGTCACGAACACACTACACAGGTAGATTTAGCGCCGGAACGTTGACGCGATGAGCACGGCAGAGAGGCAGGAATAGAGCCAAACGATGCGGGCGGGCAGGACGGGATAGCACCATATAGGCCAGACCACCAACGCCAGGAACATCAGGAATCAACCACTGAGCGATGCGATAAGGCCATGGCGATCATCCAACGCAAACGGCTCAATCAGCAGAGGATAGGCAGCGGCTATCAGGGAAAACAGGGCTGGGAATGGCCCCGGCCCTTGAGCATGCGTGCCCGAGCCACCACCCGGCATCCCCTGTCGCATGCTTCCGTATATTCCGCCGGTAGACTGTTCGGGCAAGGCTCAATGGAGCAGGTCGGCATCCTCCCCCGGCCCATTGCCCCCTCCATATAAACAGCAGGAGATATGACCCCGATCACAACCGAGCATCTGATTATCGCCGCCAGGATAGCCATCCTTGCAGCTTTGGGCACTATTACGTTCCTGTTCATCCGGCATGGCCTTCGTTTCCTGTACGAACGTCAGTACCTGCCACTCTCGCTCTACAAAACCACCGAGGGCATATCGCGTTGGATCATCATTGTGGTGGTGACGCTTATGTCGCTGCAACAGGCGGGGGTCTCGGTGGAGCACCTCTGGGCGGCCATATCGGCATTTTTTGTGCTGATCGCCGTAGGATTTGTGGCGGTCTGGAGCGTTCTGAGCAACATCCTCTGCTCCATCCTTCTGATCGTCTTCGCACCGTTTCGCATTGGCGATGAGATCGAGTTGATAGAGCCAACCAGCTCCAGCACGGGATTGAAAGGGAAAGTGATCGGCCTGAACATCCTCTTTACAACACTGGAACAGATCTCTTCGGAAACCGGCGAGACATTCCACCTGGAGGTGCCGAACAACATCTTCTTCCAGAAAACCATCCGCCATGTCGTGCGCGCCAAGGAGATCACCAGACCGCTGAAGTTTGCAGGAAACAACAAGTAGAGCGTCGTGAGCTGAACATTGCAGCACACAACGAGCGATCATTTGCTAACGGCCTCGCAGTACGTTTCAACCAGGCAAGCTCCTGATGCATGCACCTCCCCGAGTGTTATGGGCTGTGGTCAGCCCGTAGATAGGGAGAGATACGGAAGACAGACACACCCCTGATTGTAGCAGAGTCGGCAAAGCGGTAGAACGTAACGAAGGCAGGTTTTGGTAAAAATCCTGCCTTTCGCTTATATGCTCATATAGCCATCGACCCATAACTCTATAGGTTGATGTTGCGCAGAATCTGGCGGACACAGAAACATTCCATAAGCAGCACTCCGTTCACCGATCAGGGTATGTGCCAAGAGATCACTTAGAGAAAAGTCCGCTTATCCTGTCCTCTATTTTTACGGAAATCGAGGCAGGAGAGATTTTCATAATCACGATCCGGGATATCGTCTTCACGTTTCCCCCTTCCCATCGGCATTTTCATGATCTGGATCAATTCAAACCTGGATATCAGAAAAAAATTAGAATGCGGTCATATTTTTCAGCGGCATAGGTGCCGGACGAATGCGACAAACACTGGAACTGTCGGTGCACAGGCAAGTCATCGCCGGATATTATTTCAAACCAATCATTCTTCATTGTGGCCGGGCAAATCCACATCGTTGCAGGATAATTGCAGATGAATATCGGGGCACGATATCGGGCACACCGACGCTCGACAGAATAAAATGCTTGCGCTCGGCATTCCGTACCGAGTATCTTTACGTGACATGGTATAAGGGCATCACCCTTTCCGATAACAAGACAAGACCACAGCGGGTGTATCCTCATCTACGGCTCAGGGTACATCCCGGCATGATAGGGGCGCTGTATGCCTGCAATGCCCCTATCGACATCAGCCTCTCCGCAGCAGATGTGATAATGACCTATTGCCACATCGGAATAGCAGTATAGTGGCCAGGCCGGAGAGAACCTGATCCGATTGCATCGCAGTAGTCACCACCGCACAGGACATTATCATCCTGGGGATATCAGGTGCAGGAGCAGATATACAGCTCACCAGGCATCGTGATGTGCATGGCACTACCATGTCATGCCGGAAATAGAACAGTGCACACGCACGCAGCAAGAGGGCACACCCCGTCTGTTTTGCAGATATGCCCACCTATCACCACAGCAGGAGAACGGAAATGCCACCAATTCTAGAAAAAAAGACACCGCACACAGAGATACTGTTATCGCCGGACCACAAGAACAGCCTGCAATGGCTTCTACAGAATACGAAGCCGGGCATTAGCTACGAGCTGGATCTGCACGACCCTATCCAGTACCAGTTCGTCGTTAGAGCGCTTGAATCCTCCGGGGACAATCGCGGCATGGCCCCGAATACATTTGCCACCATCGACGCGGCGCATATGCCACCGATGCCGGCATTGCCCCGGATAGCCACATTCTTCCAGCAGGACCCCAGCCCGATGGACGTTGTGCCGTACTGCGGCATCGTCCAGCTTGATACTCCCGATGAGGATTCGTTTGTGATGATGGCGCTCTCGTCGATTCCCGGCGGCACATACAGAACCCAGGTGATACTGAACCTTGTTGCCGTTCAAGACGGAGAGATCGTTGCGGCAACAAACCAGAGCAGCACAAGCTACTTGCAAGGGGAGAATTACCGTGTTCCCCTTACCGGCAACCTTCCCCCAAACTTACAAGGCACGGGGATCATGGGAATTTCCACGATTATCGTGCATAGCAAGCTCGATCAGGTGGTATCGGCCTACTTCATGAGAGTAGAGGATACCGAGTCGTCGCAGCAGGGATGTATGCAAGCTCCAAACTACAAAGGCCCATTCCCTCCGGTGCTCCCCTGTACCAACAACTATCAGGATCCGATTCCCATCAATGCATGCTGGCATCGAACGATCAACGACAACCACGGCTGTGATTACTGGCAGGAACCGGGATACCCGCCGAACTTCACACTGCCGGTAAAGGGATGGGCACAATTCAACGATACGGTTGAAACGCAGGGGAATGTTCCCATAGGCACCTTGAGCATCTTTCTGGAACCATCGAGCGGTGGTGCTGCCATCATGAAACAGCATGGAACCTTCAGCGATCCGGCCCCGCTTCCGAACATGTGGGTAGAAAACGGGAAGCTGGTACGCTGGGATTTCAACCCCGAGTCTTTTCCCAACACCGGGGACATACCGGCAAATGGAGCACTGACAAACTTCGGCTTTATCCTCACCGTCAAACTGGCCAATAATAAAGGCTATGCCACGGCAACATTCATCAGCGGCACCAGCGTTGAATCGCCAGCCGGGATCTATGTAGTTCCGCAGGTATATATCCTGTACGGATGCCTGGTGACCGGAACGATGATCAGAATGAGCAACAACACCCTGAAGCCGATCGAGACCTTTACGGGCAACGGAACCGAATGGGTTCGCTGCGATAACACCGGCCTGATCCGGCAAGTACACGGGATAAGCCGGGGAACCGAGTCCCGGCCATGTATCATCATCCGCGACAGCATGGGGCATACCCTGACCATGAGCGAGGGGCATACGATCAAGACAGCAAATCGTGGGGTCATTCTTGCCAAATATATCCGGCCGGGCGATAGGCTGATCACCTGGCAGGGCTATTCCACTGTCACCGAGACTGGCATCACCGCCTATGCAGGCGACGTGTGGAATCTGGTTGTAGGAGGAGCAGCTGAGGCAGCCGCAGGGCAGACCACGCTGTTCGCCAATGACGTCCTTGTTGGCGATCTCGGCATGCAGCGCCATTTCGGCGAAGCCGACAAGCTTGCCCGCAGCGGGAACCCATTCCAGGATCTGCCACCCCACTGGCATGAGGAGTATATCAAATTCTCGTTCTGCGCTCATCCCTAATCTTCCCTATCCCGGGCTTCTATCTCACGCATCGCCAGCGTGTGACGGAGGCCCGGGAACGTGACCAACGGAGCAGACGGAAGGCAACAGAACCGGGACATGCGGAAGCGCTCAGTTCCAGCGGCCGGACATTCACCACAAGCCGCGCCTCGGCCGCATACACCACCATGAGAGACAACCATAATGGAAACCATCACGCTTATCAACGTGATCTATGATGGAACAACCATCACATCATTCTGGCAACCAACCCCAACAGGATGCGACACGATCCAGATGCAGGTCGTGCCGGCAACTGGCCCCCCGATCATCCAGACATTCCCTGTTCCCCCTGGATCGCATCCGATACAGGGCATAATGAACGCACAGCTTTCAGCCGCAATCCCGGCAACATTCCAGGTCACGCTTCTTTCAGGAGGTTCACCGGTTGCGCAGTCGTGGATCACCGACCTTATCACCTGCCAACAGCTTCTGACATCAGTCGTCTACGATGGAACCCGTCTTACCGCAACCTGGCCCTCGCCACAGAGCATTATGGTCTCCGGCTTTACGCTCGAACTGAGTTACCCCAGCAGCGGCCTGCACACCATGGTGATTTCAGTGACCATTGATACGCCAACCGCAGTGGAGGGGAGCATGCTGGTAGGACCACTCTCGACAACAACTCCCTACCAGTTTGCACTGTATGCAAATGCTGCCGACGGGATCACCAGCTCAAGCACTCCCTATATCCCCCTGTTGCTTGTCACCCCCGCGCTTAGCACGGTCATAACCACTGGCAACACTATCCAGGCAACATGGCCACCCGTAAGCAGCCCCCTGGTGACCTCGTATACACTGGGCTGCACGGCACCAGGAATGGGGACGATCAGCAGAACATTTCAGGGAGGGGCAACCGCCAGCGGCAGCCTGGTGCTTGGCGGCCCGCTCGACCCCACCAGAGAATATGCGGTATCACTGCTTGCAAACACGGCGTTGCAGGCAAGCACCATAGCTCCCACGGTTGCCCCGATTGTCGCGGTTCCCGATCTGAACAGCGTGGTGTTCGATGGCACGGGATTCACCGTGACATGGCACCCTATCTCCAATGTAGGGCCACAACTTACCGCGGCAACTCTCTTCTGCGTGTCGCCGGGCAACCCATCGTATAACGCGCCGGTTGATCCACAGCAGAACAAGGGAACGCTTGTACCATCGGCTCCCCCGTTCAATCCAGGCGCGGGCTATGCCATCTATCTTAACGTCACAACAGCAACAGGCGTGCAGGCGAACTCCCGTCAGATAGCGGTGGTAGGATGGGCACCGGTGATAACCGGCGCACGCTACGATGGCCAGAAGATCATTGTCGCTTGGGAGCCGATAACCGATCCCACCGCTCCTGTCAGCAGCTTCACAGTCCAGGTGAGGTCGCAGGACGGAACGTTTCTGATAAGCAGCACCATCCCCGGACGAAGCTCGACACAAGCGGAACTTGACGTGGCAACCGCGCTCGATACAAACAAGATCTACCAGGCACTTGTTACCGCAAACTCCCCCGATATCGCCAGCGCGCTATCCTCGCCGCTTACGCTGGTCCCTCAACTCCCGCAGCTCCAGTCGGCCGAGTACAACGGGACGGGCATCACGGCAACATGGACCCCACCGATAAATCCGGCCGTGCCTATCCAGTCCTATTCTCTCCTCTGCTACCCAGCCGATGGAGGCTCGCCCATTGTGGGCCTGCCCATCACATCCGGCACAACGGGCACGCTCCCGCTTCCGACAGCGCTCGAAGCCGGACGCTCCTATCTCTTCCAGGTCCGCGCAAACACCACAGCCGATGCGGGCCGCTCGAACATGGGGGCGTGTACGCAGGCCGTGGCGATACCGACATGCATTCCCACCATCACCGAAGCGCACTACGACGGGCAGAACATCACGGTAGGCTGGGAACTTGACCAGATGGATCTGATCCAGGGATACATCATCACGATTCTTCGGCAGGATGGCACCGTAGCAACAACCATGACGGTTGCCGATCCCCTTGCCCGCAATGGGAGCATTGCGCAGGTCATTGGCGCCGCCGGATGGAAGGCCAGGGTATCGGCGGTTGCCGGTGGCAATGGAGCACCGAACGTAGCATCGACCGGCGATGCGGTTACATTGATCTATGGGCAACCGAAACTTGCCGAATTGAGATACGATGATGATACGGTGTGGGCACGCATACAGCTTGTTGAGGAAGCTCCAGTCCAAGGATATATCATCGAAGTGCTCGAAGGGGATGTGATCGTCGGGAGCACCACAGCAACGGGAAACAGCTCAAACGACGGCTCGATCACCACCACGGTTGTGGCGCCGCTCGGCGGCACAAACGCCTACAGCGTGCAGGCCAGGGGATTTGGCAATCTGGTATACGGCCCCCCAGGCGCGGCATCAGCCTTTATCACAGCCCCCGCACCGACGGCCGCGATCACGGTTGCAGCAGGAACGGTGGTGGCAACAGTGAATGCAGCGCTGCCAAAGCCCGAGGATATCATCACCGGCTACCAGGGTTTTCTCTACCAGGGGGACCAACTGCTCCTCGGCCCGATTCCGGCAGATCTCCAGCCGGAAAAGCCGACCATCACCTTCAGCACGGATCTGCGCCCCGGCAACCAGTATTCTATCCGGGTACAGGCGCTTGGCGCCGGTCCCCCCATGCTGCTCGGCCCGCTCGGCCCGGCAACTGCGGCGATCGCGGGAATTCCCGGCAGCATCGAGACACACTATGATGGAACACGGGTCAGGGTCGCCTGGACCCCGGTTGCCGATGCCGAGGCAGCGGGCTACATCGTGGCATACGATCCGGGCACTGGCATTGTTCTCGGCTACACTGGCACCACCAACTACAGCTTCACGGCAAGCCCGGGGAGCAATGGACCAGTACAGGTTGCAGCTTCGGGGGCAGGCACAACCGGCATGTTTTCCTCACCGGCAGCGGTAATCACCGAGCAAATTGCCATCACCAGCGCTACGTTCGATGGAGCGCTCATCAACGCAGCATGGCATGCATCGGCGATGCCGGGAGCACGCTATCAGGTCATCCTTCTGGAAGAGAATAATGTCGTTCAAACCTATGCAAGCACAGGAACAACTGCTCTGCTCCCTGCAACGCTCGGCAGCCAGGGGAGCTATTCGCTCCAGGTCCGTTCTTTAACATCGGAGGCGACAGGAGCACCCGGGCCGGCAATCCCATTCATAAGCAGGGCGCCAGCGATCACCGGCGTGATAACAGGTGCAGACAAGGTGATGGTGCAGGTAGAGGCGTTCGCAGGAGCAACGCTCTATCAGGCAGCGCTGTACCAGGGGGACACAAAAGTAGCTGTATCGGATCGGCAGGAAGCATCATCCGGCATGGCAACGCTTACCATCGCCTACAGCACCAGCAGCTACTACAACTACACGGTCAGGGCCTGGGGAGCAGGGCCTAACGGATCGAACATCACAGGGCCTGAAGGAGATGCCACCGACCTTATCGTTGCAGCACCGGCGCTTACCTCATGCGACTATGATGGAACACACGTAAGAGCGACATGGACGCCAGCATCGCCCCCTCAGGGGAGTGGATTCATGGTAACAGTGGCGGCCACGGACAGTTCCGACACATCGACCGCGTATACGGATTCCTCATCCATCGTCATTGCAAAATCGCTGGAGATAGGAAAGGACTACACGGTAGTGGTACAGGGCATAGCAAACACCAGCATCGGCCCGGAAAGCATGCCAGGGAATCCACTGGCCGGAAGCGTGGGATATTTCTTTCCCTCATCACTAGAGAGCACCACCCCATATCTCTTCCGCGCCGACATCCGGCAGATAGCGGCACATGATATCACCGCCTATCTCCCGGAGCTTTTCAATGCGCCACATCCGGCCCCCATCACGGTTCCCCCCTTCACTCTGCGCCGCTCGGAAAACAGCGCCGATGCATTCCCCTATGTGCTAACAATTCCGGCAACAGATACCCCGATCAATGTCTGGCACTTTGCAGGCAACGGCATTCGCGAGCCTCTGAGCACTGCCTACAGCACCTTTCTGGGCAACATCGAGACGGCTGAACCGGCAGGCCTGAAGCCGGGGGCCATGCGCCTGTTGCGCCAGGTAATCGCACGCATACTCCCGCTCAACTTTGCCGAGGTGTTGTATTACGGGCTTGGCTTCAATCCCCAGAACCGCCAGGTTGACCTTGATCCTGGCATGCGGCTACGCATTGATTTTGGCCCATTCCAGTTTGTCGGCCCAAACGATGCGCCACTGGGCGGTTATGCCGGATCGGGCACAAGCATCTATGATCTCGGCACCATCCCGACAGGGACCGGTTCGCTTGCCACGGTCTTTGACTCCTTTCTCTCGCGATTGACAACCGTCACCATCAACCCCACACCAACCGGTGGAGGCAGCGGCATCATCGATGTAAGCGGGACAGCCTACCAGTACGAGTTTGCGCGGCTTGTGTATCCGGCAACAATTCTCGCCGCCAGCGACAAGGGCGCGCCCCTTGGGCTGAACAGCCCGAGCATCGTGGTAGCCGATAGTTTCAGCAAACTGGAGGCCGCCACACAGAAGCTGCTTGGCGGAGGCAATCTTAACGGCATGGCTGGCACAAGCTCTCTATTCTTCCGTGGGCGAACGATGCCGATCGCAGAGATTCCCTGCACGATCAACGGCAGCCTTGTGTATGTATCGGCAGGGACCACCGTTGGCCAGCTCATCGAGCGATTTACGGCTCTTCCCCTGGCGAATGCGATCGGCAGCACCGGCATCGACTACAGACGCTCGATAGCCAACGTCATCGAAACCCCGATCGCCATTGGTGAGTCGATTCCACTTTCGTCAGCCAGCACCATCCACCTTGACCGTGGCCTGCTGAACGACCACAGTTATCCATTGGCGTTCACCTGTTTCGACCTTCCGGTTCTGCCGGGGGATATACTTATCACGACCAATCAGGACTAAGGCCATGCCCGACCCGAACTTCATACGGCAGGCAGTAACCGATCCGATCTTCTATCTCGATATGAGCGGATCGGGGGCGGAGTCATGCGCCGTGGCATTTCTGCCGAACGGCGACCCTGGCACGCTGCCACTGATACTACCACTGAGCGCGACCTGGGTGATACATCCCGGCATCTATATCGTACTGCGATCGCCGGTCGCCGATCAGAATGCATTTGTGGCCAACGTGCGGCAGTTCATCGGCATAACGCCCACCCGTTTCCTCTGGATAAGCAATCCGGCCGACCCCATCAACACATGGCAGACGATGCGCCTGCTGGCACTTCAGCAGCATGTGGACAGCAATGCCACATTCGATTTCCACGGCTACGCGCTGGCAATCGACGGCGGATGCCCGATCACTCTGAACGACGGCATCTTCACCATTCCACCGGCCGCCCCTGGTTCCATCCGGTTCATGTGTGGCGAATTTGGCTTTCTCTCCCCGGTGGATGGCCCGGCACGTCTACCATTGACCGGCCCATCCACCGGCTGCATCCTCTTTGCGCTCACGCTGCGCAAAGAGACGCCGGGCACGATATCGGATATCAGGAAGATCGACGCGACGCTAGCCTACTTTGTTGATGACCCGGACTGGCCGGGCCTGCTCAAGATCCTGCGCTATCCTGTGCTGAACCTGACACGCGGCGACGTCACGCTCCAGGCCAGCCTCGATCCAAACAATCCGTTGCTCCCGGCCCGCACCCGTTTTGCATTCCTTGAAACGCCATCATCGCCGGGAATCCCGATAGCATCGGGATTCCGCACGGTATATGGCGAAGAGGTGCTGCTGAGACCATGCAGCAGCCAGTATGCACCGCTCGGGCCAGCGCTTGTATTCAGCATCAGGCCGGAAGCAACAACGCCAGGACCATCGGCCCCATACTACCTCACCTTTGCAGGCTCGTTTGCCATGACAACCGAGACATCGCTTGGAGGGGCGCTGGGAAGCGTGCCATCGGGGCGCATCATCTGCGGCATCTCCGGCCTGGAGTACGCCGGACTGCAAGGGGGCTTCGGCACCATGCTGGTTCATTTCTTCCCCGACCAGCCTGCATATGCCCCGGATCTTCTCACACGAAGCGATGCCGATGCGACCAGCGATGTGACGAACAAACCGCTGCTCACCGGTCTTGCCCGCACCGCATGGGCGGGCCTAAGCCCATCGGACGGCGGGGAGCTATGCTATTTCGCGCAGCCACGCGATGCAGTGATCTACCACCCGGAAAGTGATCCGACCGGAACGCTCGATGAGAACATGCTCTACTACCTCGAAGTGTTCGCCGGCGCGTTCCCGGCAACCGTCCCCCCCCCTGGCCCGCCACCTCTGCCGGCCACCCCAGCAGCATTCCCGATGGTGCCCTATGGTAATGTGGACACCGTATCGAACACACTACTATCGCTGCTCGAAGTTCGCGTGCTCAGCCCAACCCGGCGCTTCCATCTCGATCAGATTCTGGAGCAGCCGCCGCCGGAGCCGGGAGTCGGCACACATCTGGGAACAACGCCCCAGGGACTTCTTATCACATTCGACGAGACGATACGGCAGTGGCAGCAGATAACGCTGGCACGCAACAACGATGGCGCCCAGACGCTTGCCCTGCGCAATATCCGTGGCGGATTCAAAAAGGCGATGCAGTCGGAACAGCTCTTTGCGGTCATCTCCAACCCCGATCAGTTCAAGGCGTGCTGCGATGTCCCGGAGGAGTTCGAGCTGACGATCGACGATTGGCATTTCAAGCTCTCCCCGGATACATGGGGGGAACACAATACGCTGGTGCTCATCAAGTACGCAGCCGGAACCGTAGAAGAACTGGCAAGCGATACAAGCCTCTGGAGCTGGCAGGCCGCGGCCACCGGCTACTCGGGAACGGAAGGGACCATATCGGGCAATATCGAGACGACGCAGGCAGATCTGCTCGCGATCATCGCAGACGCACGGCGCAGAGGGGGCAACGGGGAAGGAAGCGATGGCGATCCCGACTTTCGCCGCTTCTATAGAGATGTGTTGAGCAATCCTGCATGGACCGGCATACTGTTCCTACGGGTTGCCCTCTCGACCAGCAGCTTTCCGCCACAGTTGCAGGGACTGGCCGCCGGAATCGACAACACCATGTTCTATGCGCACCATATCGGGGTCAACGTCACCCCCACCCACACTATCAATCATCAGCTTGTGCAGGGCGACTCCTCCATCTTCGGCATGATCTACTATGATGATCCCGTAGATCTGAACTTCACCGACGCAGACTATGCATATAAAGTCCTTTCGCTGAAACTGCTGATCGAGAACTCGACGATCAGGGATTTTGCAAGTCGGATAGAGCTCCTGATAGCCAGGGCATTCGGAACCAGCGTTACGCCGAGCGGTGGCACTCACGGGGGCAATCTGGTTCTCAACGGTGTCTACCAGCAACGCGAGAATGGCGATCGGGCCTATCTGTTCACCCAGGAAGAACCGTTGAAGCTTGGGCTGGCAGGCTCCGTTCTTGAGACCATCGTCTATACGCAGGCGCAGTTCAATACGCTCCTGCAACCGGATGGCGCCTGGCTGGGAGGAATGGTGCGGACACAATTCACGCTCGGCGGCACCATGGCCTTTGCCGAACATGCGGACTTCGATCTCTTCTCGTTCGGGCCGCAGGGAGAATTGCAGGAAGGGGCTGCGACTCCCCCCCGAGGTCTGGTATTCTCGAATCTCCTTATCACGATGAGCTTCGACGTATCGGAGCCGACGAACACGGAGTTCTCAACGGATATAAGTGCGCTCACCTTCGACCTCTCGCGAAGCATCGCACGAGACAACAGCCTCTACAACCTTTTCCCGCTCACCCTGACAGGATTTATCGATGGGCCGATAGCAGCGACCCCGGAGAGCCTTGGCTACGCGCCGGTACGCTCTCCCCTTTCCATAAGCGCCCTTACCACCCCCTGGTATGCGCTGGCTTTCGATCTCGATCTTGGAACACTGGGAGCACTGGCAGGAGGCATCGGTCTGGTGGTGTCCATTGTTGCGGCCTGGAGTCCGGGGCAGTATGCGCCCAGCATCTACTGCGGCATCAACGTTCCCGGCGCTTCGAGCAATCATCCGCTGCTCTCGCTTCAGGGCATCATCAATCTCAGCTTCAAGAGCGTGGAGATTATGCGAAGCAGGAGCGAAGGCGGTCTGCGCACCGAATACATGATGAAGTTCCGGCGCATCGTTCTGAACGTGCTGAGCATGAGCCTCCCGCCGGGACCGCTCGATCTCTATCTGTTCGGCGATCCGAGCGGCGGCAGAAGCGGGGTTGTGGGATGGTATGCTGCATATGCGTCGGAAGAATAGCTGCTCGATGCAACACCGGAACCCAGACAAAACCATCACACCACACAGACAACAGGATTGGAGGACGCACATGCGACCAGTAATAAGAATCGACCCGGTACTGCCATGCCCCCCATACCCATTCGTCCTGCCGGACAGCATGAGGGCCCGCACCGTTGCTATCGACGCAGGAACGGCGGCGGCAGCGGAGTACAATAATGGAGCCGCCTTCACCGCGACGATAGAATGGGTGGTAGAGAGGCTCCTGACCTATGTTGGACACTATCTGGACAGGGCAGCCAATACATACCTGGCAAAAGAGGAACTGCGGGGGAAGCTTACCCCGATCTACCAGGCATCGTACGATTCGCTTGTCTACAACTTCGGCGAATACTGTTCCTACTGCGAAATCCCCCGGCGTCCAGAACGGCGGCTGGATATCGAACATCGCGCAGCAAAATCGCAGTTCCCCTTCCTCTTTGTGTTATGGGGTAACTTTCTGCTGGCATGCAGCCAGTGCAACACGACAAAATGGTCATCGCCATACAGATCGACCGTTGCCGGCTGGATCCCCCCCCCACATACCGAGGAGCGTCTGCTTCAGGCTCTGTATCAAGCGTATCGATGGCCCGATCTATATCCCGACACCTATCAGGCGATCAACCAGCGGCTCACTATCAATACCGGAACCAGAAGGGAGATTGTGCTTGATATGGCGCTGGCCGCATCCCGGCGTAACACGCTGGTCGCATCGTTCGATAACAAGGTGCATGCAACGATCACCCGTACCGATGGCTCGTCATCGTCCTATGACGACAGGATCGTACTGCATTGCATCTCCACACCCCTGGCTCCCATGATCGAACTCATGAGGCTTGTTGGCATCGACAATCAGACCGATCATCGCGCATACAACCGCACAGAGACCTGGTTCAAAGTGCTTATGAACTACAATTTCATCTTCAGTGCTGTTGAAAGCGTGCCGCCCCTCGACAAAAACGCTGCGTTCCAGGCTCTGTGGGAGCAGTATATCATAGGATCTGCGGTCAGTCTCGGATTTGCCTCCGCGATAACCCTGGCGCTGATGCAGCAAGCGCTACCACCGGGAGTAACCGATATCGGAGGATTTGCCAGTCTCGGACAGAAATTCCTTGTCAATGCGGCGGACTGGTTCCGAGGGACCAACATGCACCAGATGCCATAGAACACAGCCACCACAATCAATCCATCAACGCCATGCGACCAGTCGATAAACCGGACCCGTTACGCTATATCAGCCGTATCGGCCCGAACAACCGTTCCCCATACGCCAATGTCCGCATCGCGCTCGAGGACACGATCGGCCGATACTGTTCCTTCTGTGAAATGCCGCTCTTCGGCCCGAACACGGTGGCATCGAAACAATTCGGAGGAGTATCACGGCGGTGGGCCTTGAAACATTGGAACGATCTGCTCCTATGCTGCGATCACTGCAAGGATGCTCGCGGCATCCCCGAGATATCAGCAGGAGAGCATCTATGGCCTGACACGGACGCAACATTCACGCTCGATACGACAAGCCCGTTTCTTTACAATCTGCGGCAGGTGCCCTGCACGCCTGCGGGGAGCATCGAGGTGGTGATCGCCGAGGCAAATCCCGCAGCAAACCCGACGATCCGGGAGAAGGCCAGCAGAACAATCGCGCTTCATAAGCTCAACACCACCTTCCATGACCCGCTGGCAAACAGGTTCACGGCACCGCCGGATCAGGTACGGCGCGATCCCCGCGTCGCCGATCGCACACGAGCATGGGGGCTTGCGCTCAAGTCCGCCGGTCTGCTTCGCACCATGACGGCCTGGGAGCGGCCGCCACTGTACAGCACCAACGTCGGGAAACTTACAAGCAGCCTTGCGCAGAGCACGGGATTCTGGTCGGTATGGATGACGGTGATGTACCGGGAATTCAAAGATCCAGGCCTATTGCATCATATGTTCGTCCAGACCGAGACAAAGGCAGGTTATATGATTCATGGCTATCAAAGCATATCACCACAGATGTTCCCGGCAAACGACAATGAAGAACCGATCGGCAACAGCGGGCCATTCCTTCTGTTTACCGGAACCGCAGCCTCACGGATAACGTATGCGCCGTAAGGCCATACCAGCGCTGGCAGGATCTCAGAGAACCACCATAACCACACCAACAGCATGGACGAGCTCAATCCGAAACTGGCGGAGCTACGGGATAGATTGAAGGCCGCATATATCGCTAACAAACTGGACCTGAACGCCACAACGATCGGCGCGCAACGCTCCGATGCCATCATCACGCTTTTCACCACCGTCCTGGGCCAGAACCATCTGACGCTGCAAGGACCGGTCAACTTCATCGACGCAGGCGAGCTGCTTACGGTGACGGGAACTGCATTGGCCCCGCTCTACAACGTGCCCGCCATGAACGTTGAGTGCCAGTTCGGTGTAACCCCCGAGTTCCCTCCCGGAATATGGAGCTATACGCTGACGGCGCTCTTCAGGGTTCCGGGCGGATGGAACTTCCCCACAAGTTTTCCAATGCTTGCCGGTACGTATTTCGCTCTGCTGAACATCACCACACCGATGTTCATCCTATCCACCACAAGCCATGACGATGCAGCGCTGGGCGTGCGCATCGAGGCCGGGCCGGGCATGTTCGCCAGGCTGAACGGGCTCAGCGGGCCGCTTGCCCCTGCTGCCACGCTGATCGGCCAGGCCCCGTATCCCCCCAGCCCATGCTACGGGCCGATCATACGGACAGAGACGACGTTCGATCTGCATATGGCAGCCCGATTCCCGGCTGTAACGCTTGCGATCCCCGGCATGATGCCGATCACGATCGCGCAGCCACAGCTTGTACTGTACGGCATACGGCGCGATGGAGATGAGGCCACAGGCGCATGGATCGCCGTGCAGGGCAATGGCATGCTGGCAGGAACCATGCTACCGCTGGCCATCCAGGTACCATCCGATAGCGACACATGGGGAATATCCCTTCCCGGCACAACAACAGCCCCCATCCCGGGCATCGCCTCCTTTCTGGGATTTTATCCCCCCGTCGATCTCCCCTCGCTTCTGCCGCCAAGCCTTGACCCGCGGACGCTGTTCACGCTCTCGGACTTCTCGGTTGGCTTCACCCCTGATCCCCTGGCCTTTCAACGCTTCAATTTCACGATCACGGCCACCGGAAAAGAAGGTGGCGGGGAAGCTCTCTGGACGATCATCCCATCGCTGCTCTGGCTCGATCAATTGCAGTTCCAGGTCAGCCTGCTCCTGGTGCGGAATAACGGGACCATCAATTATAGAACAGCCGGAACGATCAGCGGCAGATTGACCATTGCGGAGAACCTGGAGATTCTGGCAACGGTTATCCTTCCGGTAAGCACCGAACGGTTGCAGGTGCTCTGCACCGGCAATGTTCCGCTATCCCTCTCGGCGCTCGCCCGGTTTGTCGGCAATGTCGATATGGCAAGGCTGCTGCCGGACGGGCTTGCAGCGCTCGGCACGTTCGAGCTTCAATCGCTGCAATTCCTGGTCAACCCATCAGCGTTGACGGTCGATTATTTCGGGTTTACGGTGGGCCTGGCCGAAAAAACCTGGGATATCATTCCGGGCAGGCTTGCACTGGCGGCTCTTACCGTGGAAATATTGATCGACAAACCACTCGGCAACCGGGAGATATCGGGCGCGATACAGAGCACGCTGCTCATCAACGAGGAACCTGTCGATGTGGTTGTGCAACGCCTCCCCGGCCAGAAGGACTGGACATTGCAGGTGAAATCCGATCAGATCCATCTCGGCTCGATCAACAACCTGCAACCGCTGGTCAACCAATCGCTCATCGGCTTCCTTCCGGCACGGCTGGCCGATGCCGAGTTCTATCTGTACGATCTGGCGGTAGATATCAATCTCTCGCAAAAGGAGATACGGCAGATCGGGTTTCGCCTGGAGAGCCTTCTCTCCTGGGAGATTATCCCCGGCATCCTTACGGTCAGAAGCGCCGGAGTTGCGGCAGAACTGAGCTGGAACAACGGCCCGCTGCTCACCGCGTTCAGAATCTATGGAGAGATGGAGATCGTCGGCGCCATCATTCACATAGCGGCACAACGCAGCAGAAGCGGCTCCTGGACCTTTACCGGAGCGCTGGCAGATGGGGAAACGATCAACCTGATGGCGCTGGTCAATCAGCTTCTGAAGCTCCCCCCAGCCCTTCAGATCAACGTCCCGGTGGAAGGGCTGACAGTGACGGCCACACCCGATACAGGCCTCTTCAGCATCGCCGGACGCACCGCCGGTTTCTGGGAGCTGCCCCTTATCCCCGGAGTTCTCACACTACGGATGAAAGGCTCGGTGGCGTTCAAGAAGTACAAGGAAAACAACGTCGAGAAAACAGAGGGAACGATCACCGGCATCTTCCTCTTCAACAGCCTGGAACTGGCCATCACCTACCAGTTCAGCGAAACATCCAGCACGCTTGTCTGCGCCATGACGTTCCGCGGGATACGGCTTAGCGCATCGCTTGTGCGGGGAACGAAGGATGGCAAAAACTACGCCTATCTCAAGTTCCAGCCGGGGGATCTAAAGCTCGGGGAAATTCTGGAATTCCTGGCCGATCTGGCAGCGCCCGGGCTTGACTTCACGCTGGGATCGCCATGGGATCTGCTCAACCAGATCAACTTCAAGGATTTCACCATCACCATCGACCTTATCACCAACGCCCTGACGATCGAATACGCGATCAAGGTCGATCTGTGGTTTGTGACGATCGACACGATCACCCTCACCTATGGCAAAACCAACGGCAGGACAGGCGTAACGATTGCGATCCAGGGGCAGTTCCTCGGCAAACACTATGGCTCGGATGAACCGCTGGTATGGGACCTCATCAACGACGAGCCGCCAGCGGTTCCGGCCGAAGGCCCCGAGTTTCTTGATCTCCGCTATCTCGGCATCGGACAGCATATATCGTTCTCCGATACAAGCACGCTGAAGAGCGTTGGCGACGTGATCGAGGCGATGAAAAACGAGATGAAGCCGGTGCAGGATACCATGTCCAACCCGCTCGCCACAACAAATAACGCAGTGATGCGGTTCGACCGCCAGAGCCATCTTCTCTTCGGCATGGACTTCACGCTCCTGCGAACCATCACCCTGGGCGTGGTGCTGAATGATCCATATTTTTATGGCATGGTGCTCAGCCTGAAGGGGGAGCGCTCCGGCTCTCTGGCCGGGCTGCGATTTGAGCTGCTGTATAAACGCATCACCGATGATATCGGCGTCTTCAAAGTGGAGCTGCGCGTTCCTGATGCATTTCGGCAGCTTGAATTCGGCGCGGTCTGCATCACCCTTCCCGTGCTTAAACTGGAGATCTATACCAACGGCAACTTCCGTCTCGATCTGGGGTTTCCCCACAACGGGAACACCGCCGACTCCTTCTGCATTCAGATGTTCCCCTTTATCGGCCGTGGCGGGTTATACCTGGCAGTGCTCAATGGAGCCACATCGGAACGGGTGCCACGCATCACCAACGGCTCATTCGATCCCGTTGTCGAATTCGGCCTTGGCGTAAACATCGGTCTTGGCAAGGAGTTCCGTATGGGACCGATCTCCGGCGGCCTCTGCGTCACGCTCGAAGCGATTCTGGAGGGAGTGCTCGGGTGGTTCACACCAACCAGCGGGTCAGGTGGGAAGGCGATGTATTACTGGATTCAGGGCACCGTAGCGATAGCAGGAAAACTCTATGGCGATATAGATTTCAAGATCATCCGCATCGGCATCAGCGTGGAGGCTCGCGCAAGCGCAACACTGGTGATACAGGCATATGAGCCGATCGAGGTTATGCTGGCGCTGATGGTGCAGGCCAAGGCGAGCATTCGCATCCTTTTCATCACCATCAACTTCAGCTTCGCTCTTCATATCGAACAACGTTTCACCATCGCACAACGCGGCACTCCTCCTTGGAGGCTCGACCCGGCGGCGCCGCCGATCAACAAAAGTGCGCTGCCCGCGCTTGCGGCCATACCCCACGACGCACAGCCACAGCTTGCAATGCAGCGCAACCACTATCGCAGGAGAGCCGCCGCATCGTGGATGCGCCAGCGTCTCTTCTCAACACAGGCGATCGCCGATCGCGCTGCCGGGAACCACGCCGCTACCGATGGCCTCAACTGGTCGCCGGTTGCAGTCTTCGACAGCATCCAGGAGATCGTCGCAGTGATCGCCCCCGCCTTTAGCGTTGCGGTTCCCTCGCTCTCCGGCATGGGCGCAGGCAGCGATCCGGTCTATCAGATCGTCCTGACCATGGCGGTGGATAACAGCACCGATCCGGCTGCTCGCACGCTCGACGAAGTTGCAGTGCCAAACGTTGACTGGAGCGTGCGGGCATCGGACCCGACCACATCCGGCTTCAGCCTGCTTATGCGTGGCATGCTCGCGTGGTGCATCCATGCCCTTCTGGGACGGCATACCGGCGACATTCTTGCCGGAGACCTCCAGCAGCTTTATCGCGATC
Organism: uncultured Alphaproteobacteria bacterium; assembly: GCA_964455525.1. GTDB lineage: Bacteria > Bacteroidota > Ignavibacteria > OLB7 > OLB7 > JAFDZV01. The sequence continues at coordinate 50,430 of CAYVWR010000007.1, read as the reverse complement.
TGGAGACGGCCGAAACAGAGCTGAACGGCTTTACCTACGAGAACCTCAGCGGCTTTTTTGCGCTGAACTATACGATGCTCGTCACCGCCACACCAGACGATCCATCCGGCGGCACAGCCGTTGGGAGCACCATATTCCCGATCATCCCGGATCTGGCCTATACCACAGCGGACCAGCCGGCCCCCCTTTCGTTCAAGAGCTACAACATCATCCCTGACGGATACGAAGCGCTGGTGCATGCATATTACGATCAGCTTATGGTGGACTACGACATCAACCGCACCCCGGACCCTGGCGCTCCAGGCACGGGGCCGGAACAAAGCTGTGATTCCGATGGAGGGGATTCCGTGGCAACGCTGATCTTCCGGGATTACTTCCTGATGCTGGCGAAGACCGCAGTACAGACAGGAATAGACCTGCTCGACAACTACTCCTATACAACCAGCAACGGCAGCACGCTGCACACAATCGCACAGGCGTTCGCAGCACATGCATTCCCCTACAAGGCGATTGCCGGCGATACGATTTTATCCATCTGCGATCACTTCGGCATGACCGCAGAACGGTTCAGCGAACTGAACCAAGGCCCGATCCCCAACCCGATCCCGGCCGGATTCCCGCTTGTTGTAGAGATAGCCGTCACCCCCGAGACCATCGCCCGCACCAATCAGGATGTGCCGATTGCACAGCCACAGCAGATAACGCTGGCAGGAACGCTGTACCAGATTCAGGAGCAGGATACCTTTGCACAGATCGCAGCCCGATTCGGAAGCGATGGCCTCGCGCTCGTTGCAGATGCGGTCAACGCCAACAATCCGCTTCTGCTCAACACCGGCAGCCATATCACGCTCGCACAGCAATCGCAGAACTACACCGCGTTCATCTACAACAGCGTTCAGGGGGATACCCTTGAACGTATCGCCGCCGCCATCTACATCCGCAACGAACCACGGTTCAACGGGCGGATCGATACCCCGGAACTGATATGGTACGAGCAGACGATCGCCAACCTGAACCCCGATATGGCAGCAAGCTTCACAGGAGAGCTTCCTTCAGGGACAACCTTGAAGGTCCCAGCCGATAATCAGCACTCCGATCCTGTTCCGGCGCCGCTCTATATCACACGCCCTGGCGATACGCTCCGCTATGTAGCGGCCACGCTGATGATGATCCAGACCAGTGCCGAAGCGCTGATCCCCCTGTCCGAAAGCATACGCGCAGCCAACCCCGGCATCGATTGGAACAACCTGGCGCCGGACACGCCGGTGCGGATTCCACAACAGCCCCATACCGTTCAGCCGGGAGAAACGATCGTATCGATTGCATCCCGATTTGGGCTTCAGCCGGCAGACCTTGCAGGAGGCGATACGCTGAACAGTCCCGATCTTCCGGCGCCGCTGGCCGTGCTGCATATACCGCAGGCACGATATTCCACCGTAGCGGACGATACGCTGGCGCTGGTGGCCTCGCGCTTCAATCTCAGCATCGAGCATATTGCCGCCGATGTAGCCGATGTGCCAAACATCTTCCCGGCGGGCACCAAGCTACAGATCACTGGCATCCCAAAGATCGATATCGAGACCCTGATCGCACAGACCGTGCTTCAAGGAGGAGCCAATCGTGCATCGGCAATGGTCTCACGGTTTCTTCTGCATGGTCTCCGCCTTCCCGATCCGAACGATGCGGGATTCCTCTCCTGCTCCTGCGATCAGCTCCGTGGCAACGAGCCGACGCCGACACAGCTCCATGCGCTCTACAGGATCACAGGCCAGCAGTTTGCCGCACCCGATCCATCGACGTTGCCATATGCCATCACCATCAGCAAAGATCCGGCGGCCACCTGGATCGAATTTGTACAAAGCACCATCGTGCACGCTCACGATACCCCTGCCAGCCTGCGCCAGCAGTATCCGCTGATCGACATGTACAATCCCACGTTTGCGCTCGATGCCGATCTGGCGCCGGGACAACATCTGCTGACCGAGCGTGATGACGATCTGGTGCTAACAATCACATCCGACACGTACTCCCAGAATATCCCGGCGAAGATATTCGATCCTGAGATTCTTCTGAATCCCAGGGCGCTGCCCCTGTTCAACTATCAGCCACGGCGCTATACGCTGCAACAAAGCATACACTGGCAGACGCCGGTGCTTCCCGACTTCGGTCCAGCCTCCGGCACGGCACCACAGGCCGGGGAGCCAACGATCTGGATGCTCCCCGGAGAACTGCTTAGCAGGATCAGCCGGGAGGGGCTGCCGCCGCTACCATCGGCTCTCTTTACTGCCTCTGACTCGAACACGCCGGACAGGCAACCGCCAGCCGTACGCCGGTACGCATGGGGAACAATGGTTGAGATAAGGCTACGCCAGATCATACCGGCATCAAGCAACGGGCTGGCTCTCTTGAACAGCTATGAACTGCTCGGGGCCGATCAGAACAACCGTGAAACCCTTCGCCGCCTCTGGAGTTATATGCGGGGGGATGGGGCAACCGATCCATGCACCATCTCGTTGCTCTACGCGCCGAGCGCCGACAGCAACAACAGCAGGGGGCTGACCTCGCAGCCGGTTGTGCCGGAAGAAACGTTTGTCATCCGCACCAATCTCTCCACGATGAGCACAAGCGGCATAGGGAATTCGCCTGGAGATGACGTGGAAACAAATAGCGCCACCCTTGCCGATCCAGCCGGACTTCTTCGGCTTATCTGGGAGGGCAGCGTCACTGGCACAGGAGGATATACACTCAACTACAGCTCCGCCAGGGATGGGGCCGGACTGCCGCCGGAGATGTTCACCGACGGCAACAAGGGGGCACTTCAGATTCTGGTGCTCTTCGACTCGCAGAAAGCGTTGCAGGACGGAAGCGATCTGCGCGACTTCAATAACTGTGCGGTCGTCGGCGACAACATAGACCCGGCGACAACAAATCTCTATGCCGCAATCGTAGAGCTGGAAGCGGCGGCGCAGGAGGCCATCAAGGTTGCCTCGGCGCCACCAGGCACGATAGGGTTTGAACTTGCACGGCTGAACCCGGATTACAACCCGAGCGCCACAACCGCCGAGCAGCGCTCGCAGGCGCTGTACAGCCTTAACGGCTATCAGGTGCAGGGCAGCGGCGGGTTCACCCCAAGCAATGAAGGCCTCCCGGCAGGCCCGGCCGAGCCTCGTGGCGCAGCGGCCGAGGAACTTGCTCGTCTCCATCCGGGAATCCCCCCGGAGCAGATCTGGTATTACAACCGCATCTTCCCGATCGCGCCGTTTGCAGCCAGCAGCGGTCTGCCGGAAGGGACCGTCCTTCCACAGCCGGATGCCGATCCGTATGCGGGCATCCGGGCGGGTGCACAGGCCCGCGTCGGCGTCACGATCAACGATATTTATGGCAACGGCATAAACACAACCGGCTTCCCGGCAGAAATTGATATCGCCGTGGGGTATACCGATGACGTTATCGGCTTTGCGGCATGGCCAGGGCTAACCAGCTCCTACAGCATCACGCCACTGCCGGACGAAGGAGGGCCGCTGCTTAGCATCATGGCATCGCTTCGCCCGGGCACCTATCTCCCATCGCCGGGAAACAGCTTCGACCAGGCCATGCTCAGCATCGGCTCGCACCTGGAGCGCTACAAAAAGATCTATTACCAGATCTGGCAGCCCGATGTGATGCTGTGGGTTACCTCCACTCTCGATCAGAGGGACACAACACCCCACCGTTACCCTGCCGACAGGATATCGCTGGCAAACTTCGCGAGCGCCGCGTATATCACGCTAAGCACGCTGCTCCTGCAAAAACAGGCCACCATTACAATAGGCGCCGGAGCAACATTCGAGTCGATCGCCGAGGGCCGCTACGCCAGCCAGGATGATATCGACAGCTTTATCGGGGCGCTCGGCACAGATAACCGGTCGCTCCCGACCGATGCGCTTTTTGCTGCCCCGGCGCAGATCATTGTGCCGGAGCTTCATGTGGTGGCTTACGGAGAAACGCTGGCAGCAATCGCTGGAGCGCCGGAGGCAGTGCCACAGCTTGCACGGAACAACGCACAGGTCCCGCTGAATGCAGGGATCGAGATCTCTGCCCCTATCCGCATCACACGTCCCACGACCATCGATGACAGCTTTGCAGTGCTCGCCGGCGAGATGAGCTGCACGGTGGCAGCTCTCGCCCAGGCAAACGCCGATCGCACCGACATCCTGCTGCCGGGAGCAGCATTCACCGCCGGTGGCCAGACGTTGATCGTACAGGGCGTGCCACCGTTCACCGACAGCCTGATGATGCTGGCAGAGCGGTTTAGAAACGATAAGGGCATCATCATCTCGCCAGGAGAGCTTGCAGCGGAGAACCGTGCCCTGAAGCCCGCGTTCATCAAGGGTTCAACGCTGAACGCGGATCGTTATATCATCCAGCCACACGACACCTTTGCCAGACTGGAACTGGAACACCCGCAGTTTCCAATAGATCAACTTGCACAGAAGGCGGCCACATCCCCCAACATCATCGCATCAGGAACAACCGTCCTGCAAGGATACCGAACGCCGCACACGCCATCGCAGCATGAGACGCTTGGCACCATCGCGGAAACCGAGAATCTCGGCGCCGATCAACTTGCGCTCCAGAACCGCGCCACCCCTCTCAAACAGGGGGCAACGCTGTTCCTGCCGGGGATCATGACGATCGATGCAACCGAAGCCGGGGCCTACGCTCCCTACAGCTCTCCCGGAACTATCTCGCTTGCCGCGATCGCGGCACGTTTCGGCGAAGCATCGACATACACCCTGGCCGAACGCAACCAGACGATCCGCTATATCTTCGTTGCAGGAACCATCATTACCGTCACCACAAGCCAGACGGTTTCCAGCACGACAACCACCGCCGATGATTCGCTGAACACCGTGCTGGCACGGCTGCGAGACAACGATAGCAGCATCACGCTGGCCGATCTGGTCTCGGCCATCCAGGATTCCACATCTATCATCCGGCAGGGAGCATTGATGATCTGTCGGCTCCCATCCACCGGCTCCCTGATGTCGCTTGATGACCTGTCCGGCGCATTCAATGTATCGGTGGAACAGCTTGCCCTGGCAAATGGCTCGTTGCAGGGACTGCTTCGGAACACCGCAACCGTCCAGGCAGGGGGCCACACATTGATCGTTGGGACCGATGATACCTTCGGCACGCTGGTGGAGCGTTTCAGACGCGAGGTGAATGTGGCGACCTCGATACCTGAGCTGGCATCCTTGAACAAGGATAGCGGGAACCTGCTCAACAGCAATCATCCCATCCTGATTCCTCCGGCCGAGATGCAGCTCCATGTGGAATTCGGCGCATCATATCCCAGCGATCCGAACTATCCGGGAACCATCTTCAAGGTGGAGACGCAGGTAATCATTCAGCGTGCAGGCGATTGCATCGCCCCCGATTTCATCGCCGATGCGCCGCAGGTGGCGGAGTCCGTCTCGATGGTGGCACCACATGCCACCCTGAACGATCGTGATGCGCTATCGCTTGCGGGCTTTGCAGAGGATTTCGAGAGTGCCTTTACAACGCTGAAGGTGGCGACCGGCAAAAGCCAGACCAATGCCGATGGAAATGATCCAGCACGCGATCTGTGGGCCGTCGATTTCGGTCCCGGAGGCATCACATCGGTTGATGTGAGCGGGACCTCACCGGCGTTCTTCGGGCTTCGCCCGTTGACAACCACGCTGATCGACCGGAAGAATGTCCCGATCAAAACATTCAATCCCGGCACAGGAACGCTGCAACCGGATATTCCACCGGGACTTGATATGCAGGGCATTGATATGGAGGTCTGGGCGCGTGGGTTCCTTGATGCGATGGAGCTGTTTCTCTCGCCGGAATATGCGGTTCCGGCATATCGCCGTAACGGGTCGGATTTTGCACGTATCGTGCAGGCCAAGAAGGATCTTGCCGAGAGAATCTCGCAGGGCATAAGCAGCATCCTGACAAACGACCCTGCATATGCAAGCAGGGCAGATGCCGCCGAGCGCATGCGGCAGGAATTGCTCATCGATCTCTCGAAGGCATATGCCACCGATGCGATCATCCAGTATCCGGCAAGCGTTGCATCCCCCTTTACCACAAACGCAGGCTACACGGCCAAAAACGCACCGCGGCTTTCCGGCAAGCCGCTCTGCCAGATATATACCACAGGCGAGCGGGATTCGCTCGCGGAGATAGCAACAGCCTTCGGCATCTCGGCAACGGGCGTGGCGCTTACGCTGGCGGACATTACCAGAATTCTCCGCACAAACGCAACAGTCACACTGGCGGGGGTTCCTGACCCCGCCACGCACACCATCACCGCAGAGGATACGATCACCTCGGTGATGGCAGCGCTGGCAGCGGAGAGCTATCAGTTTTTTGCCGATCATCTGGTGGCTGCCGATGGGCTTTTCGAGCCGTTGACCACCATCAACATCTACGGCGCATCGCGGGTTCTTGCCGAGATGGTCCCGGATGGAACACAGATCACGATCGGCATGATGACCGGCTACTTCAACTCCCCGCTGGAGCAGATCGTGGCCTGCATCCAGGAGAAAACCGGGATATTCGTTCATGGCTCGGTACTCTCGATCGATGGCAGAGAGGTAACCGTGGATGCGGATAACGATACGCTCCTCGGCATAACAAAAGAACTGATAGCAAAGGGGGCCGCCCTCTCCGGTCCAACGGACCTGGCACAGAAGCTCGATAAGCAGATCGCACAGGGAACGCTGATCGGAGCGATCGATGGAACATTCGTGGCAACGATCATCAGGCTTGTGCCGGAGCACAACCTTTCAACCGCAACAACCACGTTGCTGAACGGGGATTCCACGGTTACGATTCTCTGCAACCTCAAATCGCCAGGCGATCGGAGAAAGCTTCTGCTGGATCTCGATTACGTCATCAACGAGCTGGAGTACGATATTCGGACGGTGCCCGGCACCGAGGGCTACCAATCCTCCTCGTGGCTTGCCTTTGTTCTCCCCATCAGCAGAACCGGCAGCACGCCAAGGACCGTGCAGACAGACCTCGGCCAGGTGGAAATCCCGATCCCGCTACGTGGCTATCCTCCCCGGCCCTATCTGATGGAGCAGACCGGGGGGGCATCCTATACAGCCACAGGGATGACCGTGGAACAGGCAATGCTCTGGAACTACTCCTTCAGCTATGAGTATCAGCAGGCGGCGCAGGATACCATCTATCTGCGCACAACGTTCAACAAGGCATCGGAACAATCGACATGGCTGGATATCCCATCGGGCTTCTTCGATAGCCTCGCGCAGTTTGCGTATGCCTACCCGGCCATCGCCTCCGAACTCGAACGGCTTCTCACCTCTTCCGACACCGGCGATCAGGTGCTGAACAACACCATCGGCACATTTGCGGATATAGTGGAATCGGTAGCGACAAGCTGGAGCTACCAGCAGGAAAACGTAGTGACGAACGCAGCGCCGACCGAGCAGGCCTACAACTACAGAGCCGCATGGACCGTATTTGATGGCGGGACAACTGAAGAGGCGGTGCTCGGGAGCATGAGGCTTACGCTGATGCCGGACGAGCAGGGCGTTCGGCCGCCGCAAGCATCGCCGACGGGAGAGTTTCCAACGGTGGAATGGCTCGATCCAGCCGATGGCTGGCGGCCTCTGACGCAAACAGAACGCTCGGCATCCGAATGCCTGTACGAGTACGCGCCGTTTCTGCCACCGGCATTCCAGCCAATACGGCACCGTCTCGGCTTCAACCGTATGAATCTGATGACGACCCGGAATGCGCTGGCAGGCTCGTACGTACGGCGGAACGAGGATCTGATCCGTACCAGAACAACAGCACAGTGGTTCCTGTACACTACGGCGGTCTTTAACTTCTCAAGCACATTGCAGCCGCTCATAGAGCACGACCAGCGGATAGAGCTGGCGCCTGCGAACCTGCATGACGCACTGAAGGCATTGTTCAACGCCTTTGCAGACGCGGCGGCGGGAGCGCCCTTTATGACCGACGTTGCAATCCAGTTCGGCTATACGCTGGTTCCGGGAACAGATCCAGACGACGCCATCATCAGCCACATCCCGGTGCTGTTCCAGCCGATGGCGCCCTATGCGACGGATCTGCCGGACACTCTCTATGATGCGATCCAGCACTGGCAGTCCACCACCCAGTTCCCTCCGGGGACAGGCCTGTACATCGTGGAGCTGAGAATCTATTCCCCGATGGAAGGCGCCATCAGGGTGCCGATGCTCTATCTGCGACAACTGGTACACCGGGCCTAGGAAGGTCGGCCACAAGGCAGACAATGCGGCAGTGGCGCAACGGGATGGTAATCCTGTTGCGCCACTGCCATGCGCCTACATCCCGGCAGAACGTTCCCATGAACGCCGCTATCTCTGGCTCCTCCGTCTCTCCCACTCCCGATACGCAGCCGATTGCATAAAACCGGCAAACGTGCTGTCGATCCCGAGGGCATCCGAGGTGAACTCCATGGAGAACCGCTTCTCCAGCAGATCGAGCATACGAACGGTAGCAGGATAATCCTGCTGGTGCAACGTCAGGTTCAGCAGGCTGTAATACGGCATGGGCATGGTGGAATCATGGGCTATCACGTTCTCCAGTTGAAGGCGTGCCCGCCCGTAATCGCCCTGTTCCATGCTGACCACCGCTCGATAGTTATCCAGAAAGGGATCGCCGCCCAGATTACTGTCAAGGCGATTGATCGCGGCCAGCAGGCTGTCGTATTGCTTCTGCATGTAATAATGATCGAGCAGCGTCAGATCGAGGCTCGGGTTCCCCGGAAAGCGCTTCTGCATATCGGCCAGCGCCGACCGGTATTCATCCTCGCCGATCCGCATCGCGGCCAGCAGACGATAGCTCTGCACGCTCTTCTCGTTTTTCAGAGCTTCGGGGATGGCGTTATAATAGCTCATCACCCCCTGCGCATCCCCCGTGGCAAGGAGCGCCGAGAGGCTATCCACGATCTTCACGGCACTACGGCCATCCCCGGCGAGCAGATCATGCAGGGAACTCTGCGTATCACGCTCGATCTGCTGCCGCATGGCCGTGGTGAAGAACTCGCCATTGACATAGGTATAAACATCAATGATCGACACAGCCGAATCGCCACGATCACCGAGCACAACATCCAGATAGTTGATGCTGCCATCGGCTGCCACCAGACGATACAGGCCACGCGGACGCCCATCGTTCCAGCGCAGACGCAGAAGCCGGAAGCTGCCTCCGTCCCGGAGCACCGCATGGATCTTATCGGCCAGCCCCAGACCAACCGCAGACGATTCCAGGAATTTTTGCCGATCGGCATCGGTGCTCTTCACCCCCCTGGTGATCCGGTCGTACATTGCATCGACATCGACGGCCTGGTTGACAAAAGCGATATTCCCTTCGTTCATCGCGGTTTCCACCGATCGGACAAATGCGAGTGCCTGTTCCTGGCTTACTCCTACCTTCGGCTGACCTTCGGCATCGGCACCATCATTGCAGGAGACAAGCAGGGTCATGGCAAGCATCGGAAACAGAACCCGGAACGATATATGCATGATAAACGTTGTTAGAATCCATAGTGTGAAGCGTCATACAGCAGGAAGCCCTGCCATGCTGTACGAGCACGGAAAAAATAAGAGCACAAGAAGAGATGTCCGACCCGTTGGAACATGCCTGCCCTCTACAGACAATCTGATAGATCCCTGGCAGCTCTACGATCGCCCTCTGCGCGCCGTTGTGTCGGCAAACCTTTGGAACACGGAGATGGGACTGAAATCGGGCCTTTTCTCCAATACGCCGCAGCCGGTGCGGAGCACTATAATCATGTAGCCGGAACAGACACGGAGGATTCGATAATGGTACGAACGATCTCCACGCTACTGGTGGCAGCCTGGCTGCTGAGTGGCTGCGATACGCTGGGTTTCTCCGATGGAAAGCAGAAGCCAGGCACGGCCAGCCCTGAACAGAGCATCAGGATCATCTCACCGCTCCCATCAACTCCAGCCGATCCTGTACAGATCATTCAAACAACGATCGCCGGAGATAGCCTTGGCATCACCGTCCGCTACGGCGGAGGATGTGAAACGCACGAGTTCCAGCTTGTGACAGATGGAAGCGTCATGGAATCCTTCCCTCCCCAGGTTGCCCTTCGCCTGCTGCACAATGCAAACAACGATAGGTGCAAGGCCCTTGAAACCAGGGAAGTATCGTTCGATATCGCCCCGCTGAAAGCTCTGGCAGGCAACGCAACCGGGCACGGCATACTGATCCTGCACCTTGCCACACCAGGCTCGGCATCTCTGGACGGAGGGACGATTCGCTATGAATTTTAACAGAGCAGTTCTGTACGTTCAGAGCATCGCCTGTGCTCGTTCCCCGTACGATATGTCCCGGCCGGAAACGGGTCTGCCGCCCATGTCCGGCAGGACCATACTGAAGTGACGGCCATCCCCCCGGTTGATCCATCCATGATGCCCAGGTTCTCCCGTGCCGGGCATTGATTACTCGTACATACTACGAACACTATCATGAAAGCACTCTGGAATGGGAAGGTACTCGCGCAATCCGACGACACCGTGGTGGTAGAAGGGAATCACTATTTCCCGGCTGATTCCATCAACAGAGAATATTTCAAGGAGAGCGCCACGCATACGATCTGCCCCTGGAAGGGAACAGCGAGCTATTATTCAATCGAGGTAGATGGGGAAGAGAACAAGGATGCGGCCTGGTATTACGCCGAACCAAAGGATGAGGCCAAGCAGATTCAGAACAGAGTTGCATTCTGGCGTGGAGTAACCGTCACAGCGTAGGGAAGCCCTTGCGGCCATCCTTTACGGATGGCTCTGCGTCCGCACGATCTGCTCCTTCTGCTCCTTTATTGAGCGGGGAGCAGATCGAGGTAGACAAAGCCATCGCGCTCGCTGGTGTTCCCCGGGGTATATGCTATCGGATAGGCAAACGAAGGCGCATCGAACACAAAGGTATGGAATTCCCCGCGCTCACCGCAGGGATCAACGCCATCGGGAAGATCGGCCAGGAATGCCTCATCGAACGTCCGGCCCACAAACCGCGGATCAAGCTGGCGAGAGTCAACGCAGGTAATCACGGCGCGCAGCCCCTGGTGTATCATACGATGGACCAGAGGCACGGTTGGCACCTCCCAGAGTGGAAACACCGGGGCCAGCCCGGTCCCGGCCAGCCGTGACTCCCGGTAGGCCCTAACATCGTCCAAGTATAGATCCCCGAATGCCACTTCACCGATCCCCTCAGCAAGCGCCGATGCCACCACACCCTGCATAATGGCCTCATAGTCCTGATTGCTGCATGGCTCCGGCAGCGGGATAAAGCGGATCGGCAGGCCAAGCGATTCCGCCTGGCGCTGCACCAGGTCACGATGTACGCCATGCATCGCCACACGATGGCCAGCATCACCGATCGTCGTCATCAGCCCCACGACCTGCCTCTCAGAATCATGCCGCAGCATTTCCACCATCCAGGCACTATCCTTGCCGCTGCTCCAGCTTACCAGAACCTTGCCTGCCATCACATTATACTCAGGGAATTATGAAGAATAGGATGTTCCCCTATGCCGGAACGTCCGCTACAGCTTGATTGCGCCACCGACCCGGAGATTTATGTAATGAGGCTCAAAGCCCCTCTGGCCTTCTCTCTGGTCTCCAGCGATCCCCACGCCAAACTTCGACTCTCCGTACAACCAGATCATATCCTTGAAGATCGGCATCTCGAAGCCTAGACCGGCAGTAAGTCCAAATGAATGGCGCCGCGATCCGGCGAGCACTCTGGCACCCCGCTCGCTGGTAACCCGGATATCATCATGTGCCACACGGAAGACCGCCGCACCTGCAAGCAGATAGAATGAGCGGCCTTCTTCGCTTCCCGTGAAGCGATAGAGCAGATTCCCGGAAATCGTCAGGAAAGACATCGGATAGTTCGATAGCGAATATACCTCGGTGCTCGATCCGGTCCATATATCCGGGTTTTTCTCGGCTATCTCATCCCGATTGGCGATAAACTGATCGAAGCCAAGATTGGCAAGAACGGAGAGAGGGCCAAATCCGATCCCCGCACCAAAATTCCAGCTTATGCCGAATGTCTGTGCATTCTCAAGCGAATAATTCGTTGATGGACCAAGATCGACGCGGGCGATGATCTCCGGGCGCTGTGCCTGCATGCCGGAGATGACAAGCAGGACGAGAACCGTGCTCAGCACTAGTGTACGTATGTTCATTGTAGTAGAATATCTGAAGGTATCGGCTCACAACCCCATCGCACCCATACACTATGGACCGTGTATAAGCGCATAGGATTTGCATGAAGAGAAGACCGATCGCAAGACAGCCGGCCATGCCCTCTTAGCACTCAATCCACATGCCGTACCGAGGTGATCGGGGAGATATTCTACAATGAAACAAGGAAAACGATTGAAAGAACGGGAACCGGGGGCACAAAAGGCCGGAAGCAATGCCCCAGGCACGGGAATACAGGGGCAAAAGATGGCTCAATCGGAGCTGGGTATAGGCAGCACAGAGCGTAGGCCAGCCACCGTACACAGCCGGGGCTATGGCATGCATAGGCCGGAAGGCTGCGCCGCCTACCTCTGCATGCAATCGGCCCGCGCTGTATGCCGGAACCGGCGGGACACACGGAATATTCCGGTATATCCCGCCGTTCGTACCGCAAGAACCGGCGGATCAATCCTCCGATTTTCCATCGGATGACATAAGCACCAGACGAGGCCGGAAGGTTGCCAGCGGTTGCACAAGATCTGTCTGAAGCGCAAGCACCTCTGCGATATTCTTGTAGGCCTGCGGCGATTCGTCGATGCCGCCAGCAAGCAGCTCTACCCCTTGCTGGCGCAACCAGAGATCACGCTCCCTCTTAGGGATCGACTCCTTTGCTTTCTTCCGGCTCATAAGCCGTCCCGCCCCATGGCTTGCGCTGTTGAGCGCGACCTCGTTTCCAAGCCCCCGGACGATGTAGGAGTTATGTCCCTGCGAGCCTGGGATGATGCCGAGAACATCCTTGTGTGCCGGTGTTGCCCCCTTTCGGTGCACAATCACCGTTCTTCCCCCCCACTCCTCCTTCCATGCGAAGTTATGATGATTCTCCACCTGCAACATCGGCCGCTGGCCAAGCCGCTTGGCGATCGCCGTATGAATGGTATGATGACAGGCCGAGGCAAAACGCCCTGCCAGATTCATACTGGTCCAATACTCCTGCCCCGCCTCCCCATCCAGGGGGAGCCACGCCAGATGGCGAAGTTTATCGGGGAGCCTGGTGATCTTCTGTGCAAGCTTCGAGTAATGATCGGCAATGGTGGCCCCCACACCACGGCTTCCAGAGTGGGTCATCACCGCCAGATAACGTCCCGCAGAGATGCCGAGCGCCAGCCCCCCCTGCTCATCGACATCGAGCACGCCCGCATCAACAAAGTGGTTGCCGCTGCCGCTGGTACCAAGCTGTGCCACCGCTTTGCCATGCAGATGCCGAAGCAGACCGGTAGCATTCCAATCCTGATCCTCGATCACCTCATGCTCGCGCCGATGGTACCGATCGAACGTTGCCCCGACACCAAAACGTGTCTCCTCCCGCATGGTACGGCGCAGCAGATCCAGCGTCGTGGCATTATCGAACATGCGGTCGCTCTTCTCGGGATAGATGCTCATCATCATCCGGCAGGCGATATCAACGCCGACCATATATGGGGCAACCGCGTTTTCCAATGCCACAACGCCGCCGATCGGAATTCCGTAGCCAACATGAGCATCCGGCATAAGCGCTCCGCCAACCGTTACCGGCAGGCGCATGGCGTTCTGAAGCTGTTCGATCGCGGCACCGTCGATAAGCTCCTCGCCCCAGATCGGCGCCGGAAGCGGCTGCTGGCGTATACGGCTGCTCCACTCATCACGGCCAGCACGCAATGCGGCGGCAAGGGCGCGAAAAGGATTTCCGTCCGTGTCGAAAAACGAAGGCTCGGCATGGATGCTATCCAGCAGCGCCAGGATCTCATCATCGCTCCGGCCCTCTGCCTCCAGCGCGGCAGCAACATTCAGTGCCTCTGCGATTGCCGCCCCCTGCGACCACCCCCGCTCGATAAGTCTCGTTCCCTGCATCATAGAAAATGGAAATATGATAGTACTGTATATAGTATTGAAGACTGCTATATATATCCGGCAAGGCTGCATCAGGCGCTGCCGCGAAGAACCCCATCTCTTCGCGTTAGGCTCCTTTGCATGGGAATCCATCACCAAGGGGCCAGGCCGGAGCTAATGCTCCAGCCTGATTCCCCGGACATGGCACGATATCATGGCGCTCACCCTGCGGCGATATCTATCACCCGCGTTGCCACACGCTCCACGAACCGCCGATCATGCTCTACGAAGAGCATTGTTGGCTCGTTTGCAAGAACCACCGTTTCGATCTGCTCGCGCGACATCAGGTCGATATAGTTCATCGGCTCATCCCAGATCAGCAGATGTGCAGGGCAGAGGAACGAACGGCAGAGATCCACCTTCTTCCGTTCCCCCTGCGAGAACGTTTCAAGCGGGCGATCGAAGATCCCGCCGGCCACGCCGAAGGCTCCCATGATGCTTCTGAATTTCGTCTCGTCGATCCCCTCGTCGCGAAGATGCTCGCGAAGGCTGCCGATGCTCCAGATCGGATGCTGATGAGCATAGACGGCGCTCAGATGAGCAGGCAGATGGATGAGCCCACCGGCAAGAGGCAATGCACCCGCGATCGCACGCAGAAGCGTTGTCTTGCCGCTTCCGTTCGGGCCTACCAGAGCAACCCGCTCCCCCCTACGAATCGTGCACGACAAGCTATCGACAACCCGACGACCTTCGATTTCGACCGAGGCATCGGCAACGCTCAGAACGATCTCCGGGGCACCGCTTCCGCTCTCCAGCCGCAGATCGCGGCTCCCCTCGATATTTTTCAGCAGCCCCTTCTTCTCCTCGATCATCCCCTCGATTCGCGCTTCGATATGGAGCGCACGCTTCATCTGCTTTGCAGCGCAGTGCCCTATATAGCCCCTGTCCGCCAATTCCCTGTCCAGCTCATGCTTATCCTTCTCCCGCGAGGCCGACCATGTGCGCCGCTGCCGGGCGGCATGCTCCAGCGCATTGATCTCCCGTTTCAGATTTTCGTTTCGCCGCCGATCATGTTCTTCTTCCAGCTCCGCCTGGGTTCTCCATGAGGAATAATCTCCGCGATGCACACGCACATCGCTGCGGTTGATGGCAACGATATGGTCGGTGCAGGCATCGAGAAAGAAGCGATCGTGCGAAACGAGGATAAAGCCCCGTTTGCGTGCCAGGTACGCCGCCAGCAACCGCCGCCCCTCCATATCGAGATGATTGGTAGGCTCGTCGATCAAGGGGAAAGCGCCCTCCTTCAGAAAAAGCGCCACGATAAGCGCCCGTGTGCGCTCTCCACCGCTCAGGCTGGAGAATGCCTGCCCAAGAAGTCGCGCGGGCATGCCGAGATCGGCAAACTCGCGTTCAATGGCGGCATCGATCGTGTAGCCACCCGCTGCCTGATACTGTTCCAACAGAACCCCATAGCGGTCCAAACTGCGATCGTCGCCATCGACAAGCAGTTGTTCCATATGCGATTCCCATGCGGCGAACGGCGCTATACACTCCCGGACAACCTCCAGGGCCGGACGAGCCGGATCAACAGGCTCATAGGGGAAATATGAGACCGGGACAGGAATCGACAGATCGCCACGTTTCGGCAGCAGTTCCCCCTGCACCATGCGTAGCAGCGTCGATTTACCCCGTCCGTTTCTCCCGACAATCGCCACTCTCCACGATGTATCGATCGCAAGGTCGAGATGCTCGAACACCTGCGTGTAGGGATCGTCGTAATGAAAATCGACGTCCCTGAATCGGATTGTAGCCATGACATAACCTCCCGTGTTATCTGCAATAGTGGATATACGGCTGCTACACCATCGTATCAATGGCGTACCGTCCGCCGGTGCACCACTGGCACACCGATACGGTCCATTACCCGACACCGCAGGATCTCTCTGAAGAATCGAGCGGCATCAGCCGAGGGCGATCATGCCAAGCTTCATCGGACTCTCCGTTATGTTCGTAGTATATGCGAGCAGGGTTTGTATCGGTCACCCTGACGCACCGTAAGTATTGTATGACGAAATGAGCGCCGCACAAGTCTGAGCGGTATTGAAATAATCCGTCCGGCTCTATTCCGGCGCCCTCCGGCAACTGCATTGGAAGTTTTAGGCCATAGGCTCTCTGCGCTTCCGCAGCTCTATCGCAGCACGATCACGTTGGCAAGGCATGTACAATCATTATCGGAACGAGTGTATATGCTTCACCGATGTTGGCACGATTCGCCCTATATATACATCGACCGGATGAACGGCCCTCTCCGGTTACCGATCGTGCAGGCGCATCAATCGGCGGACCGAGCATCCGGGCGAACTCTATACGGGCAGTTGAAAAATGGCACACCGATCCCATGCAGGGCGGCCACCATTATCTTTCGGCGCCCTGTGGCTTTACTTCAGCCTTGCACCTGATATAATTCAGTTGATCTCTGGCGTGATGCCGCTCTAGAGCCGGTTGAGCTGCTGTAGAGCCGCATCACGCCAGAGACTGAAGTCCGGCGCACTCATTCGTGCATTTCCTACCATCAACGGTTTTTACTGCCGAACCTGCATGGCGGAATATTTCCGTAGTGCACCAGAGAGTTCCCCCCTCCGACATCGCTCATGAGCCGGACACTGCCGGGAATACGCCTGCCGAAACGGCAGCGTTGATTTTTACAACGTATACGCAGTATTGTCATAGATCTCCTTATTTATGATCTGTCCATGAAAACAAAAAGCCCACCTTCGACATGATTCCGAAGGTGGGCCATCTACACTGATGACGATGTTTTTACCTCATATCGAGGGCAACCCACCTTGGTTCGATTCATACCAATGTCCTCCTAGCACACCATAATCCTGGCATGCAGTAGCATCAGTTGACTTGAATCGATTAAATAGTGCGCTGATTTCCATTGGCGTCTTGGGTTGCTGCGTCTTGTCGCGCAGATAGTGCATTAATTATGGGCGGCAAATGTACTCACGACAAACTGTCACCGCAAGTTCTTTTTTTCGCCTTTTAATTTTTTTTAGATTTCTTCCGATTTTTCCAACCGGAAAGATTCACCGTAGATATAGGTCGGCACTAACACTATACACGATCATCTCCCCCGTGCGTTACCGCAGGAACGTGCATTCATGGCAGTATGCTCATCCGGGTGTTATGCATACAGCAGAGGACTTGCGCAACCAGAGAGAAGAGGATATGGCCGCATCGCCAGACCACCCGAGGCATCGGATGCTGACGGTCATGTGCCGCACCATGATCGGAAGAGAGCCGGGGGGCATTCCCCCCCGAACTCGCCGGACTGCCCATCACAGCATACGCCTGCTGGCACTACAGGGGCCACCGCATCCAGAGGCTCTCACCGCTGCGCGGGCCACCGGCCGCCTGGCCATAAGGCAGGAGCATTGTGCGGCATTGGCATCCAGGATTCCGTCGGGCGCATCATCTCTGGCAATCGCATCTGGCAATCGCAGAGAGGGCGATGCACACACTCTCTGCATCCATACACTACGAAGCCGGGTCGGCGCTCACGTTTTCATCAAACGCACCCTAAACATTCTGGGAACGTGGCAATAGATAGAAGGGGACATCGTGCAACGGAGGTACAGCTATGCGATGGGGAGCGGGGGCCATAGGAGTGTATCAAATCGCTCCATTGCGGCACCGATGCCCGGCCATGCAGAGAAGGAAGAATCTCATCCTGGCAGAACGGGGAAGCCATCGTGGATCATCAAACACCACGGCTGCAAATCCTGGCACGATACAATCGGATCATCGGGGGGCATGGCTGGGATTATCGGGGCATACGGCACAAGGAAAAAATTTGGAATCGTTCGTATTTGCGAAAAAACTTGCATATTGGCTCTTACCCCCCCATTGCTTCCTGTTTCCGTGATGATGATGTCCCGTTGCGTATTGCCAAGTACAGCGTCGATGCAATCAGCATGTATAGATCCCTTCCTTCTACCATCCACGTTGATCTGCCTCCTGGCGGCATGCCGGGCGGGCGCTCTGCGAGAAGATGTACTCCTGCCGTTCAGCATCGACACGGGCCTCATAACAGGGGCGCCCGCATAGCTAAATCGCTGAGATTTAGCTATGTTCGGATGCTTCCGTGGAACCGGGCGCATGCGTCATGTCTGCGACGCTTTCCGCGTTATCATCAGCTCACCAGGGATATATACCAGTCAGGTACCTTGGTGCACCCTAATACTGTCTATACCATTTCAGACCTTCTTCCAGTAACTCTGCATCGTGGACAACCATATATTTTCACGTCTCCGGAGCTTCATGCAGGAGAGTAGCCGGAACGGTTATGAACATCGAAAGACTGGACAATCATTAACTCACCAAGGAGAAAACGATAATGAATCGTAAGTCCCTACCGCTTGCGTTGTTGTCATTCATGGCGGCATCGGCGGCAATGGCACAGATACCTGAGACGATCAGTTATCAAGGCGTACTTCGTGACGCCGGCGGATCTCTTGTCAACGGCAATGTAACGTTGGCAGTCAACCTCTACGAAGCCTCGACCGGTGGCACCGCAGTGTGGAGCGAGACGCATCCGAATGTCCTTGTGACCAACGGTGTCTTCAACATCGTTCTTGGCAAGGGTACCCCTGCCTCCCCGCTGAATGTCCTTTCCTTCAACCGGCCCTACTTCCTCGGTCTGGCCGTAGGAACCGCCGCGGAACTCTCCCCTCGCACCGAGTTCACCTCGGCTCCGTATGCGCTCAATGCTGCGGCAGTAGCCGATAACGCTGTAAAGACCAGTTCGGTCCAGGACGACGCTATCACCGGCACAAAGGTCGCCGATGCCACCCTTACCGGCGCGAAGATCGCGGCCAATGAAGTGGTGAAGAGCATCAACGGCCTTCAGGACGATGTGACGCTCAAGGCTGGCAGCAATATCACGATCACGGCATCGAACGACACCCTGACGATTGCCTCAGCATCGGGAAACATCACCAGCATCAACGTCGGTCCGGGCCTTACCGGCGGCGGCAACAGTGGCGACGTGCTGATCGGAGTCGGCACAGAGGCCATCATCAACTCCATGATCGGCTTCCATGCCGTCACCGAGTCGAAGATTGCCGACAACTCGGTAATCACCCGTACGATTGCAGACGGCGCGGTAACGCCGCTGAAGATGAACATCGCAGGCGCACTGCCGGGACAGGCGATCTCCTATTTCGGCGGCGGCAACGCCGTCTGGGGATATCCCTGGGCATCGCAGCTTGTGGTTCCGTTCTCGCAGACCGCGACGACCGCAGCAACCATGTTTGCGTTGACCAACAACGGCACCGGCGCGACCGGATCGTTCACGATCGCCAACCCGACCAACAGCTCGAACGCTCTTATCGGCACCACCAATGGTACCGGCTCAGGCGTGCTTGGCGTTCATAGCGCCAGCAGTGGGACCGCAGCAGGTGTTCGTGGCGAGTCAAACTCGACCGACGGCAATGCAGCGGGCGTTGTCGGCGTTATCACCTCGACCACGGCGGGCGGATTCTCGGCTGGCGTTCGCGGCATCAACAATAGCACCACCGGCCTTGGCATCGGCGTCTACGGCTCGCAGGCCGGAAGCGGCTGGGGCGTCTACGGCATCACGCCAAACGGCATCGGCGTAAACGGCGCAAGCACCAACGGCATCGGTGTGTACGGTACAAGCACCGATGGCATCGGTGTGCACGGTACAAGCAGCAATGGCAGGGCTGCCAATTTTGACAACACGAACGCAGCCAACAACAACAATACTGTGACGGCCACCACCAATGGCGGCGGCGCGGCAGTATTCGCAACCACCACCGGCACCAATCGCGCCGGATTCTTCCAGGTGGACAACGCTGCCAACACCTTCCCGGCCGTGCAGGGTGCAACCAACGGCGCCGGGCCAGCCGTGTTCGGCATCACAAGCGGCACAAGCAATGGCGGTCTCTTCCAGATTGCCAACGCAGCCAACAACGCGGCCGCGCTGATTGCACGGACCAATGGCACCGGCAGCGCTGGCGCTTTTGAGGCTACCAATGCCGCCAACCCAGCCACTGCGCTCACGGCTACAACGGCGGGCACCGGCAGCGCCGGTTCCTTCAACGCCACCAATGCTGCCAACGCAGCCACGGCACTCACGGCTACAACGGCAGGCACCGGCAGCGCTGGCGCTTTTGAGGCTACCAATGCCGCCAACCCAGCCACTG
>CAYVWR010000007.1:0-29989 GCA_964455525.1 uncultured Alphaproteobacteria bacterium | reverse complement strand
CACTCACGGCTACAACGGCAGGCACCGGCAGCGCCGGTTCCTTTAACGCCACCGATGCTGCCAATGCCGCAACGACACTTGTTGCAACCACGGCAGGCACCGGCAGCGTAGGCTCCTTCAGCGCTACCAACCCAGCCAACGCAGCTACTGCGCTTACAGTGGCAACCAATGGCACCGGTGGTGCAGGCACGTTCGATATCGACAACCCTGCCAGCGGCGCAACGGCGCTTGCGGTTGCCACCAACGGCACCGGCAATGCAGGCAGCTTCGACATCACCAATGCCTCCAGCAACGCAGATGTGCTGGTTGCCAACCAGATCGGCAACGGCAACGGTATCTCTGCGGTCATCACCAACCCGGCAAACGCCAACACGGCGCTTCGTGGTGTGACCGACGGCAGTGGCAACGGCGTTTCCGGTCTGGCGACCGGCACCGGCAGCGCAGCCAGCTTCCAGATCAACAACGCGGCCAGCACCAGCACGGCCGTGAACGTGACCAACAACGGCATCGGCTCGGGCCTCTCGGTTCAGCTCACCAACGCATCCAACGGCGCTCGCGGCATTGATGTGGCACAGAGTGGTGTTGGACCGGGCGTCTTCGCAACCTCCGCAGGTGGCAACGCCGTCTGGGGCATCACCAGCTCGATCAGCGCCGCTGGCGTTATCGGCGACAACACCTTCGGCGAGGCCGTCGTCGGTCGTAACCGTGGTGGCAACGGCGTCGGCGCCGTCGTCGGTCGCAACGATAGCTCCGGTTATGGCGTTCGTGGTTTCAACACCAAGAACGGCATCGGCGTGTTGGGCCAGGCTGGCATCAGCGGCGGCACCGGTGTTGGCGGACGCTTTGAGAACGTGAACGCCGCCAACGGCAGCAGCGCTCTCGAGGCTGCTACCAACGGCACCGGCAACGCAGGCAGCTTCCAGGTGAACAACGCGGCCAACACCAGCACGGCCGTGAACGTGACGAACAACGGCATCGGCTCGGGCCTCTCGGTTCAGCTCACCAACGCATCCAACGGCGCTCGCGGCATTGATGTGGCACAGAGTGGTGTTGGACCGGGCGTCTTCGCAACCTCCGCAGGTGGCAACGCCGTCTGGGGCATCACCAGCTCGATCAGCGCCGCTGGCGTTATCGGCGACAACACCTTCGGCGAGGCCGTCGTCGGTCGTAACCGTGGTGGCAACGGCGTCGGCGCCGTCGTCGGTCGCAACGATAGCTCCGGTTATGGCGTTCGTGGTTTCAACACCAAGAACGGCATCGGCGTGTTGGGCCAGGCTGGCATCAGCGGCGGCACCGGTGTTGGCGGACGCTTTGAGAACGTGAACGCCGCCAACGGCAGCAACGCTCTTGAGGCTGCCACCAACGGCACCGGATATGCGGGCACCTTCACAAACGCGAACAACAGCTCCGCTTCGAGCGGCGTTCGTATCTCAACCACGGCTGGTCAGGGTGGCAACGCCCTGCTCGTGGCAAACGGCACGGTAGCGCTTTCCTCGCAGAACGGCTATGGCAGCGGCAACGTGGTTGATGATGCCATTCTGGTCGTCACTGTTCCTGGCAACGTAAACATCCCGACGGGCGCTCCGCTTGTCGATGGCGCAACGGTATGGGTTGTCAACAACAGCGGTGGGGTTGTGACGATCACAAACACGACCACTGGTGGCTATAATGTCACGGCGGGTCGGGCCTCGCAGTTCCTCTACGTAGGCGCGGTCAGCGGCGCGAACTGGATCCCGGTCCAGCAGTAAATCCCCTGTTGAGGATCATTGATACGGATCACCGCCGACCTCATCCTGAGGTCGGCGGACCGTGCAAAGATCATCGACAATTGTTTCTGGATTTTCATTAAGTTGCACATTCAACACAGGGGAAGAGAGACTACTATGAAAAGAATCGTTCTAGCACTTACTCTTGCCGCAGGGCTGTTTATAGCAGGTCCACAAGCCCAGGCACAGTACACCCTCGTCAAGAGCGTGATCGGTACCGGCGGCGGTCCCATGTCAAACGGATCATTTGCCGTCAACGGCACCATCGGCCAGACCATCGTTGGTCCTGTAGGGAACTCCTCGTTTGCTGCGAGCCAGGGTTTCTGGTTTGCATCGGATCAGATCGGTAACGTGCCGGTAGTGGGCTACGCAGCCGATGGCAATATTCTCGAGCAGAACGTTCCGAACCCTGCCAAGGGAGCAACGATGATCAAGTTCAGGCTTGCCCGTCGTGCAGATGTCGTCCTGAAGGTATTCTCGATGCCTGGTCAGGAAGTGGCAACCCTTGCGAATGGTTCCTTCGAGCCAGGCGATCATGAGGTAACCTTCGTCGATCCGAAGCTGCCAAGCGGCACCTACTTCTATCAGCTCCAGGTTGGGCAGAGCATTCTGCGCCGCCAGATGATGCTGGTACAGTAATACCCTATCCCGATCGTGGGATCATGAAATGCAACGGGGCATCTCTGCACAGAGATGCCCCGTTCGTTTTTCGGGATGGATCGACCTTACCCCCCAGCCTCTCCTGGCAGAGTGAGCCTACCGACGAGCGACCGCACACCTTGTAGCTGCCCCCTCTCCGAAAGGCTACTCACCGCCGGGATTGAACTGCAAGCGATGAAGGCCAAGCCGGGTGGCAAGCGCTGCCGTTGCGGCCACAACATCCTCGGCACAGCAGACCGCACCGATAACCGCCACGCCATATGCGCCAGCCAGCACAACATCGGCAACATTCTCCTGGGTGATGCCTGCAATGGCAATCACCGGTATCCGGGCATCCCGACTCGCCGTGCGTATGGTCTCAAGGCCGAGCGGGGCCACCCCTACTTCTTTTGAGACGGTGGTAAAGATCGGCCCAAGCCCAACATAATCGGCGGATTCGCGCTCGGCGGCCTCCAGATGCTCCCGACCACGCACTGTTGCCCCGATGATGCGCTCCAGGCCCAATATCTTGCGGGCCACCGGAACGGGCATATCATCACGTCCCAGATGCACGCCATCGGCACCTACGGCAAGACAGAGATCGACCCGGTCGTTCACCAGAAAGGGGACACCAAATCGTCGGCACACCTCTGCTACCTCACCGGCCTCGCGCATCATCCTTCTGATATCGGCGGATTTGCTTCGATACTGGATGGTATCCGCGCCACCACGGATGGCAAGCTCGGCAAGCTCGGCTGGTGTATATCGTGTCTGCACAACCGTATCGGTAAGAACATGAAGCCGACCGATTTTTTTTCGTTCCATCTCCATACGACGTGAATGCTGGAACTCCCGGCACGGGAGTGTGAGTGGGATAAGGAACTGCTACAACAAGCGCATCAGCCCCATCGGGAATTGAAACGAAGCGACATCCGGCACACCGATACGGGCGCACCACACCTGAGAGGAACACACGGGGACGACGGGGAGATGATTGCGGCCATTGCCTCACCGTTTTTCAGGATGGAGCACCACCTGCACATAATTATCCATGTTGAAGTACTTCTGCGCGGCGCTGCGAACCCGTCCGGCAGTCAGCGAGTCGGTAAGCGTTCGCTCGGACAGGATGGTCAACGGGTCCTCGTCATTGATATACCGGGATTGAAGCACACTGATCCAGTACCGGTTATCCTTCTGATAGATCTCCCGCTCGCGGTTCTGTGTCTCCTGTTCCTTTTCCAGATCGGCCGGACGCGGGCCTTTTTCCTTCAACTGGTTAATGACGGCAACTGTAGCGTTTATAAGCTCATCCACCCGTTCCGGGGCACAGCCGAACATGATGCTCAGGCTATACTGGGGGGCCGGATAGCGCTGCACCGCACGGCTGGCGCTCACTCCATAGGTTCCCCCCTTCTCCTCGCGCAGCTCCTCGCGCAGTCTCATCTCCAGCAGGTCCGTCATTGTCATCAGCATATGGCGGTTTTCGGTTGTCCACTCGAACGGCCCGGTAAACACCAACTGCACGGTACTTTTTGGCTCCACACCACGATAGACGTCCTTCTTGACGACCCCTGTCGGGGGCCTGACCCCTATATCCCGCCAGGTCTCGGCACGATTCTGCGACGGCAGCCCGCCGAGATAGCGGCCGACGAGGGTTCTGATGCTATCGGTTGTAAAGTTCCCGACGATCACAAAGGTGAAGTCGCTGGCATCAGCAAAACGCTGGCGGTAGAAGTCATGGGCAACGGTAAGATCGAGCGCATCATAACGGGCAGCGGTGGCCGGACGCCGACGCGGATGGTACTGCGAGAGGGTTACCTGCAACGTATCGTTGAACGCGGTCTCCGGCTGGGCGTTCCTATTCTGTAGGACCGATTGTATCCGTGAGCGATAGGAGATAAACGCCGCACTATCGGCGCGCGGGGCGGTAAAGGTCAGGTAGATCAACTGGAACATCGTCTCCAGATCCCTTGGCGAGGCCTGGGCGGAAAGCCCTTCCTGAAGCTCGCCGATATACGGCGCAACCTGAGCAACTTTTCCGGCCAAGAGCTTTTCGAGCGTCACCCGATCGAAGTCCCCAAGGCCCCCCTCTCCCATCAGCGCTGCGGCAGAGGTGGCGCTGATATAATCCGCATCGGAAGCGAGCGATGTGCCACCGGGGCTAAAGGCGCTCAACAGCACCTCATCGTTCTTGAAATCGGTCGGCTTCAGGACAACGCGCACACCGTTGGAGAGCTTCCACTCCACAACGCCAAGCTCAGCAATGGGATGCTCGGCGACCACCGTGCCGGGGGTGGGCAGATCCTGCAAGAGCGGCAGATCGGTTACCTGATCGACGTAGGGCGCCACCTCCGTTCCTCGCACCCCGGCAAGCACCGCGCGAAGGCTGGCTTCGGTGACGGGCCGTATATCATCGGCAGCAGGGGTATTGACGTATACCACACGATTGTGATCGGTGATACGCTGATCGGCAAGGGCATTGATCTCCTCCAGAGTGATTCCCGGCAGATACATCTGGTAGAGTTCAAGCTCATAACCGATGCCGGGTGCGGGCGCCTCCTCCAGAAAATGGGCGGCATATTCATCGGCATATCGTCCCGATTCCGTCTTATCGCGTTCCTGGTATAGCTGCTCGACATTGCGAAGAAGCTCTTGTTTGCTCCGCTCCAGTTCCGAGAGCGTGAACCCATGGCGGCGCACCCGCTCTGCCTCGACCAGCATCGCCTCCAGGCCACGCTCTACACCATTGTTTGCCACCCCTGCACCAAGGATATAAAGATCCTTGGCAGCACTAAAGCTAGAATTGCCTGAATAGGCAAAGAGGAACGGAGCATCCGGCTGGCGGGATATCTCATACAGCCGCTGGCTAAACATGGCATCATAGAGACCTTCCACGATGTTCCGGCGATAATCGGCAACGGTGCGCGTGACATCGTACGGATGTTTATAATAGATGGCAAGCGAGGAGCGGGTGGCCTCGGGATCGCTTGCGATGGCAAAGAGAGTGGAATCGTGATCGGGGATCGGCGTTGTTGTCCGCCCGCTCGGATTCTGCGGTACGGGAATCGTGTTGAAACGGGTCTGGATCATCTTCTCGGCCATCGCCTCATCGAAATCGCCCACGGCGATCACGGCCATCAGGTCCGGGCGATACCACGTCCGATAGAACTCCCTGAGGGTTTCGTAATGGAAGGTATCAATCACAGCCATGGAACCGATCGGAAGCCGATCGGCATACGGGGAGTTATGCAGAAGCACCGGGAACTGCGCATCCCGCATACGGGCATCGGCACCACGGCGCAGACGCCATTCTTCTCTGACCACCCCGCGCTCTTTATCAATCTCCTCATCCTCCAGCGAGATACCATGCGCCCAGTCCTCCAGGATCTGAAACCCCTTATCGAGAATCTTGGGATCGCCGGTGGGAAGCTGGAGCATGTAGACGGTCTCGTCGAAGCTAGTATGAGCGTTCAGATCGGCCCCGAAGCGCATGCCGATCGACTCCAGAAAATTCACAAGCTCATGCTTCCTGAAGTTCCTGGTGCCATTAAAGGCCATATGCTCCAGGAAGTGAGCAAGCCCCTGCTGATCGGGACGTTCAAGCACCGAGCCGACGTTGATCACAAGCCGGAGTTCGGCACGCCCCTCCGGCTTACCGTTCTTCCTGATATAATAGGTGAGTCCGTTCTTCAGGCGACCAACCTTCACATTTGCATCAAATGGAAGAGGATCGCCCGGTTCAAGCCCACGTACGGTGGGCACCTGCGCTATAAGCATGGGGGCCAGACAAGCACTGAGGATGATACAGGTGATCCCTGCCAACAATGAGCGAACAGATGAGATGGTTGCCATCGTGAAGTATACAACAGTGTTTCTATGACCGCAAAGAATACGGAAGCTACGGTTATTGATGCTGCCGGAAAACCGGAAGACCATGTCCGAACACAAGCACACAGGCACGCCATCGGCACCAGCACTGCTGGCAAGGTAGGATCTGCGAACGGCAGCCCTCTACTCGAAGAGTCCCCCCGGATAGAGGACCATGGTAGCATTAGGAATGATCGGGGTAAAGCTCGATGACCCTCGGCGGGCATCTCGCAGGCATACATCATGCCGGACCCAGGGCACGGGGCTGGCGCGGCCCCGGTCGATTGCTCCGATCTTCGGCTCGCTGGTCTGCCGTAGGAACAGCTTCCCTGCCGTCATGCCCCTGCCGCTCACTACTGCCAGGCCAGCGCGCTTGCAGCAGTTCCGCTCCCTGCATTCTGCATCAACGTTACCCGGACGAGCCTGCAAGCGCAGCAAGGGATGCATCGGTGAGACGAAAGACGGTCCAGCCGTGCATAGGCTCTGCGCCCAGCGCTGTATAGAAGCCGATCGCTGGCGCATTCCAATCCAGCACGCTCCACTCCAGCCGTCGGCAGCCCCGTTCCACCGCAAGGCTGGCCAGGCGAGCTAGCAAGGCCCGGCCGATCCCGGCACCGCGGTATTCCGGCCGCACATACAGATCCTCCAGGTAGATTCCCGGCCGACCACGGAACGTGGAGAAGTTGTGAAAAAAGAGCGCAAAACCAACGATTACATCCCCATCAATCCCGGCGATCAGCACTTCGGCGCAAGGGCGTGATCCAAAGAGCGCCTCGCGAAGATCGTCCTCGGTTGCATCCACCTCATGTACAAGCCGCTCATACTCTGCCAGCTCGTGTACAAGCGCAAGGACCATCGGCACATCACCCGGAAGGGCCGCCCTGATAAAAAACGGCATGGTCGTAGCAGCCATACTCTCTTCCTTTGTTCATCTACTCTCCATATGCTCCAGGCCGCCTGTCGGCTTGCCTGTGGCGGCATAGTGATCGTAGTAGTGGAGAAAATTCTCAAGCCGGATATCCAGCGCAATCTCCTCGCCGGAGGCACGACGAAACGTCGCCGGAATGCTGGTCCCCTCCGGCCCACACAGCAGGATATGAATGTCTTCGAGCGTCATCGAGGCCGCACGACGGCCACCGATATCCACCAGTTCATCACCACGGCGGAACTCATGCCTGGCGGCCGGTGAATTGCTCAGCACCGTATCGACCATGCAGCATCCATCGATCATTTTGAACCCCATGCCAAACCTTGGGATCAGAAAGGGATCATCAATATTGACGTTCGGCTCCAGGATCATGCGTCCTTCGGAGAAATCGAAATAGGTGATAAAGCGTCCCCAGATCATGCCCCCCACATTACCGATAGTGATCTCGTTGGAGAACGCGCCCGACTCGACATCGGCAAGCCCCATCGGGATATCATGCAGGGTAAACCCGCCAATACAAAACTCGCGGCAGAGCACGCGATAGCTTCGCAGTTCCAGGCTCCCGACTCCGGCCACCGTGGCAGCAGATGGAGTCAGTGCTGGCTGGCGCAGCAGGCCATGTTTCCGAACAAACGGCGTATGCAGATCGATTGCGCCGGCACCTGTATCCACCGTGAAGCGTCCCCCGACCCCCTCAACAGCCATAGGGCAGGCAATGCCATCGATGTGAATCGTTTCCCCCTGCCCACGGTACTGGAACGCATCACGCTCAAAAACCTCCATCTCCTTCTTCACATAATCGAACTTCACCACAAAGCGGTTCAGAAAGTCCATGCCGAGAAGTCCGCTCAGCTCCGGCAGCCCCTTTCTAACCTCTGTCAGATCGATGGCGATCACATGCTGATCGGCCAGCGCCACATCGCCCACGATCATCTCCGGCACATTGACAAGCATAAAGGACTGCGGGCCGCTCACCCCCATCCCCATAATGCTGCCGAGCTGTTCAAGCCCAAGCTCCTCGGCGACATCCGTTCCCACAACGGTTTTCCCCGCGCCGGTATCCACCGCGAACCGATAGTCTCGATCGCCGATCCGCACATCAGCATAGACATGATACAGCGGGATATGGAGTGGGATCACGGAGCTTGTGCCGCCGTGCAGAAATCGAAAATCGCGCACATCCCTTGCTGGCACAGCATAGACACTCTCATCGACCTCTGGGTCCATCTCCACGGTACGAACGTGTGTTCTGGTGATATTCCCGGCCGGATCGGTGCTCATGGACTCCGATGGCAGAAGAAGGCCGGAAAACTCCTGGTAGGCGACGATCTCGGTTCGCATACGGCCTCCGCCACGGGTCTCCTCCTGCGCAACGATCAAGGCGGTCTTCGGATCGACCGTCACGCTTATACGGCCATAGGGTTCATCGCCATAGGCCTTCTCGGCGATCATAAGCACAAGCAGACCATCCTCCCCCTGTTGAAGGTCGAACTGGTACGCGTCACGATCGGTCAGATAACGATATGCGGCAAAACGTTTCAGCACGCCATGCTCGGCAAGCCGTTCCCGATCGGCAGTCTTATCGATCTTGCCGTTCGGATCAACCGACCAGAGCATGGCACCATCGAAGCCGTTCGCAAATCTGATAACGCCGAGGTCGGCACGGCTGAACTCGCGAAAGCTCGTCCGGTCCTCCAGGGTATCGAAGGTTCCCTTGAACTCCCCAAGCTCCACATCACCGGCAAAGCGGATCGATGCCGGCAGGCGAAGCTTCGTGCTCCCACCGAGTTTTTCGGTCATGGCATCGAGCAACCTAGTCAGATTCATAGCCTCTTTTCTCCGTTATCCTGCTACAATAATGGTACATCGGCGGCAGAGCAAACAGCGCGGGGTTCGTGGCCTTATCACGGCAGACATGCCGGAGACGACAGGGCCGGAACCGACCTCTATTCAGGGGCAACCAAACGCCATCGGTGAAGCAACGGCCCATGGCCGTGCCCAAGCCCCGGCGCAGCGGCGATCGCGCCATGCACATAGGCCTTTGCCCGACGGGTTGCCTCGATCAGCGAAGAGCCAAGCGCAAGATTGGCGGCAATGGCGGAGGAGAGCGTACAACCGGTACCATGGGTATGTGGGGTTTCCAGATACGGTGCCTCGAACTGCGTGAAGCTCTCCCCATCGTACAGCAGATCGACCGCTCTCGGCTCCTCTTCGGGAGAAGAAAGCTCGGCGATGAGATGTCCCCCCTTCAGCAGCACCGCGCCGGGGCCGGCGGCGGCGATGCGCCGGGCGGCCTCCCGCATCTGCTCAACACTCCCGATCGCCATACCGGCCAGGATAGCCCCCTCCGCCGCATTCGGCGTCACAAGCACCGCAAGCGGCATAAGCTCACGCCGGATCGACTCCACGGCATCCTCGCGAAGAAGCCGATCGCCGCTTGTGGCCACCATCACCGGATCGAGCACCATTGGAATGCCTGAAGCGCGCTCGCGCAGAAAGCTGCTCACCATCTCGATGATCTCCCGGCTGGAGAGCATGCCGATCTTTACCGCAGCGATAGTAAAATCGCTGAAGATGGCATCCAACTGAGCATGGATCATCTCGACGGGAAGATCATGGACGGCCCGCACACCGAGCGTGTTCTGCGCGGTGATGCTGGTGATGGCAGTTGTTCCGAAGACACCATGTGCCTCGAAGGTCTTGAGATCAGCCTGGATTCCGGCACCGCCGCC
Source organism: uncultured Alphaproteobacteria bacterium (assembly GCA_964455525.1). Lineage (GTDB taxonomy): Bacteria > Bacteroidota > Ignavibacteria > OLB7 > OLB7 > JAFDZV01. Next base: position 20,057 of record CAYVWR010000007.1, on the reverse strand, counting down.
GGAATCGGAACCGGCTATGGTGATAACAACATTCATGAAATGATCCATTATCGATTGTAGGCCGTTCACGCCGCCGATACGCGGTTCCGGCAGATTGCCGCCGCCACCGAAGCGCACCGGCCGTTGATACCAGATAGAGATGCACTCTCAGGAACGCCCTGCACACCTGCCGGGCCAGGATGTTCGATCGGTTGCCGGGATATTGCCGGAGCAGAGCAATCCCAGGAGGGATTCAAGTGCAGGGCGATGATCCGCAGCAAAGAGGGAGATTGAGGCGATCCCATATGCGCCCGCGCCGAAGGCCTCAGGAGCGTTTGCTGCGGTGATGCCGCCGAGCGCAAAGACAGGCACGGGCACCCGCTGACATACCTGGCGCAGAGCATCGAGGCCAACTCCGGGATGCCCCGGCTTCGATGATGTAGGAAAGATGGGGCTGACGGTGATATATCCTCCCCCGGCCTCCGCCCCCTGCTCCGCCTCCTGAAGATCATGCGTGGAATATCCAACGGTCATTCCCGTATCTCCATGCGCCACACAGGCGCGGTGCCCGGCCCTGCCGAGCCGGGAGGAAGGAAGATGAAGGTATGCGATGCCAGGGACCGCAAAGGCATTGGCGATCAGCGAGACCCCTGCCGGTATGGCAGACGAAAGCGCATAGGCTGCCAGCCGCTCCACGCGATCCCGGCGATGCTCGGGATCGCGCAGCATCAGGCCAAAGCCAACGCCTGGCCAGCGCCTGGCCAGCCGGAGCACATCGGCGATACGGCTCTGCTCAGCAGCGATCGCAATCAGACGGAACGGCACAGGTTCAAGGGAATCCCCGGTCATCAACTGCATAAGGCCACCGTCCGGTTATGTTACGGCGTCTGCCGCCGACCGATCAGCCCCTCTGTTGGGGAGGATGCGGTGGCATAGAGCCGGGTTGGGATACGCCCGGAACGTCTGGCGAGGCGTCCCCCCTCCAGCGCAAGCCGCATGGCACGTGCCATCGCCACCGGATGGCTTGCACCGGCCACGGCAGTGTTCAGAAGCACACCATCGGCACCAAGCTCCATTGCACGGGCGGCATCGGACGCGGTGCCGATACCGGCATCAATAATCATCGGGATGCTGATACGCTCCCGGATGATCTGGAGGTTATAGGGATTCCTGATGCCCATGCCGGAACCGATCGGCGAGGCCAGAGGCATCACCGCAGCGCACCCCATATCCTGAAGTTTCAGACAGGTGATAAGATCATCATTGCAGTATGGAAGCACCTTGAAGCCAGCCTTCACCAGTTCATTGCAGGCCTTCAGCAACTGCTCCACATCGGGCAGAAGCGTATCGTCATCGCCGATCACCTCCACCTTGACCAGATCGGTCTGGAGCGCTTCTCTGGCAAGCTGCGCGGTAAGCACCGCTTCCTTGGCCGTATAACACCCGGCGGTGTTCGGCAGCAGATCATAGGTCGCACGGTCGATGTAATCGAGGATGGAACCGGCGGCACGATCGGCAAGATTCAACCGCCGGATCGAGACGGTGACAAGCTGGGTACCACTGGCCTCCATGGCATCGAGCATGATCTGCGGGTTTGGATAGCGACTGGTTCCAAGCAGAAGTCGTGACCGATAGCTCCTGCCGGCCAGCGCAAACAGATCCTCGCCCGGATCGGTGGTATCGACAGGATTGATAGGCTCGGAGATCATTAGATTCAGGTTCTGATGTTCGATATGCAAAACGGACCACGGAAAAATGTGGCACGCACAGCAGAGAATGTCTTGAGTAGTGTGACACAGAAGGCTCGCAGCCCGGCAGAAGAAGGCCGGGATGGTCCCGCAGCTCACCCTCCCTGCATGGCGGTTATAAGCTCAACATCATCCCCCTCGCTCAGCGAGCGGGTTTCCCAGGAAGCGCGTGGCACAACCTCGCCGTTGACCGCCACGGCAATTCCGGGCTGGCGGGGGTCGATGCCTCGTTCCTTGAGGAATTCCGGGATTGCCGGGCTGGCGGTCTCAACCGGCTCGCCGTTCAGATGCAGTTTCATTGAATCGCTCCGGTGCAAAGATATCGAGCCACTCCGACCGCGATCCTCCAAGGAGGGCGGTGGCAAGAAGCTCGGAGGCATATGGTGAGAAGAGAATCCCATGCCGGTAATAGCCCATCGCCAGCGACAACCGTCCGACGCCGGAATCCCCCAGCATCGGCATATGGTCTATCGTAGCAGGACGGAACCCGACACGAGTCTCAATAATAGGAAGTTCATAGATTCCGGGGACGCACTCCCATGCGGCGCGCAGAAGCTCAAAGATTTCCCCGGCAGTGACAGTGGGATCGAAGCCACGGTCCTCGCTGCTGGCCCCGAGCACCACCATCCCGCTCGATTTCGGCGCCAGATACATATCCGGCGTACGGATCACATGCCCCAGCAGCGGCATACGCGACTGATCGAGCCGCATGATCTGCCCTTTTACCGGCCTGATGGCCAGGGCAAGCCTGGGGGCAATGGAGCTTAGAACGGAGCCGTACGCGCCCGTAGCGATCACGGTATGCCCGGCACGGATCTCCTCCCCGCTCGCAAGACGATAACAGCCCAGGCCCTCCTGGAAGCTTCCCTCCCCGGCATTTTCCAGCAGGGTGACATTCGGCAGAAGGGAAATCGCACTGCGAAGGACTTCCAGCAACAAACGGTTGTCGAGTTGATGATCGTGTTCGGAGAAGATGCCGCCGGGAATGCTGGGGGCCAGACATGGCTCAAGCTGACGGCAGTCGTGGCCACTCAGCCACTCGACCGGAAGGCCAAGCGCCTTCTGTTCCTCATAGCTATGGCGGAGCAACTCCGCATCATCCCGATCAACCCCGACGATCAACGTCCCCTCGGTGCGAAGATCGACGCTCTGCCCGGTCTCCTGCTCCAACTGGCGCACAAACGCCGGATAGCGGCGAAGGCATTCATTGCCGAAACGAAGAAGCTGGCGCTCCTCAAGCCGGGCTTCCACCAGCGGTGCCAGCATACCGGCCGAGGCAAAGCTTGCCCCCCTGGCTATCTCACCCCGCTCCACAAGCACGACGGAAGCACCGGCACGGCCCAGCTCACGCGCCAGCGCAAGCCCGGCGGCACCGCCACCGATAATGCAGAAATCAGTCACGAGTTCATGGAAATAACTGTCAGTTCGGTTATGGCCTTGCCGGAACGTGCCATGAAGTAACAAGAACGCCGCTCGCGTGTTGATTATTGACCCGTCGCGGGTTTGACAACAGGAAGGAGAAGCTCGGCCCGATCGGGCATGGAACGGTGGAGGATGGGATCATCCTGATGGATGATCCCGGTCCGTATTCCCTCCGCCGGCATTATCCGGTTCAGGTTTCAGAGTATGATCTCAGCCCCGCTCTACGGCGAAGCACCTCCAACGGACATTGCGGCTCGGCGCGCATCATGGGCTTGCAGGCAGCCCACGGGACCGTTCCGCACGAAGTGGAATATACCGTTCCCAGGAAATTTCCGGGTGAAAAAGTGCTAAAAATCGAACATCGTTCCCATCGCCGCCACGTTGGCAGCGCCAGGAACAATCTTAAACATTCGGGAACGTTGATCGAGTACGACCATGAATAGATTGGCTACATTTTCGACCGCAGCGGCGCTGTTTCTGGGCGCTGTTCTGCCGCTGGCCGCACAATATCTACACCGGCCCGATGCCGACGCACCCTTTATCGAGGCAGCGGAGGCCCTGCCGAATCGCCTGCTCGTAAAATTTGCGCCTGGCGCAGATCCGCCAATCGAGCAGGCACATGCAACGCTGGGTCCGGTATGGGAGCGCCTCCGTCTCAGCTCCGTTACATCGTGGCTCGCACCGAACCTCCTTACGCCGTCTCCTTCCCGCATACTCCATAAAAATCCTATTGGCGGCGCAGCCGGAACCGACCAGGCCCTGGCATCGCTCGGCCGGATCATGATGATCCGGTATGGTGGAGACACGCCGCCGGAAGCCCTTCTTTCCACGATACGGTCGTTGCCCGGAGTGGAGTATGCCGAGCCGGTCTACAGGCGCACCCTTCAGTATATCCCGAACGACGCCTATCTGGCGCAGCAGTGGTATCTGGCACAGACGCGTAGCTACCAGGCGTGGGATCTGATCCGTGCCGACAGTTCCGTCGTGATCGCAATCGTCGATACCGGCATAGACCCCACCCATCCCGACCTGAGAGATGCCATCTGGACAAATCCGGGGGAAACCGGCCTGGACGCGCGTGGGCGCGATCGCCGCACCAACGGTATTGATGACGATGGCAACGGGCTGGTGGACGACTGGTGGGGCTATGATTTTGGCGGTTATGATGGCTACACTCCCGATAACAACCCTACGCCACGATACTGGCATGGAACGCATGTGGCGGGAATAGCCGCCGCAACGGGTGACAACCAGAGCGGCATCGCTGGCATCGCCTTCGGCGCAAAGCTGATGTCGATCAAGATCAGCAACGACGAATCCCGGGAGGACCCGCTTCTGACCGGCGGCGCCAACGGCATTCTGTACGCTTCACGCATGGGGGCACGTATCATCAATTGCAGTTGGGGCGGGCCTGGGTTCTCGCAATCGGAGCAGGAGCTGATCTATACGGTTACAGCCATGGGAAGCCTGGTAGTGGCCGCAGCGGGAAACAACGGCAACAGCCTCTCCTCCTACCCAGCGTCCTATGAGGAAGTGCTCTCGGTGGCATCGGTAGCAGGAAACGATCAACGCTCCTTCTTCAGCAACTTCAATATGAACATCGGCATCGCCGCACCCGGCGAAGGCATGTTCTCCACGGTGCCGACAAGCTTTGTCCCAAGCGGCTACAGGCTTTCCGACGGCACATCGATGGCCGCGCCGGTGGTCTCCGGGGCGGCGGCTCTTGTCCTATCGAAGTATCCCGGCCTGAATTCGGAGGAGCTTGCCGCAGTCCTGCGCGCCAATGCCGATAATATCGACGCACAGAACCCCGCCTTTCGGTCCCTTCTGGGAAGCGGCCGCATCAATATCGAACGAGCGGTAACGGTAGGGCCGCAAGCCGTAGCGGCATCCGTTCTCAGCTATCGTGTGATCGATGAGACCCCGGACGCCGTGATAGAGCCGGGTGAACGGATCGAGCTGCGTGTGCGGGTGAAGAACCTGCTCCGTCCGGTCTCCGATCTCCAACTGCATCTTACCACACTTGCAGGAGAGCCGATTGCCATCGAGACGCCGACGGCCATCTTTGGGCCGCTATCAAACGGCGAGGAACGTGAAAGCGGCAGCGGCACGTTTCGGATGACGATGCCGGGGAACACCCCGATCGACTACAAGCTGCCGCTTCTTCTAACCTTGCGCGACGGCACCACGGAGATAGGCGCCCGCCGTGTGGAGCTTACCGTCAACCCGAACTATGCGACGACCTCCTACAATCGTTCAACGGTCACATTCACCGGCGATGGCCGCATCGGATTTAATGATTTCCCCGCAAACGAAAAAGGGCGTGGATTCAGGATCGACTCCTCAAGGAACCTCCTTGCTGAAGGGGGCATGCTGATCGGCATCTCCGACAATCAGCTTGCCGATGTGGTTCGCAGCGGCGATATGCTGCGCCAGAGCCAGGGGCTGCAAACGATCGCGCCGTACCGCGTCCGGTTCTCGCAGGCCGAAGGGGCGCAGGTCGGCACAGCACGGTTCAACGACGCTCATCTTCATCCTCTGCAAAAGATCGGGCTGGACATCCAGATGAAGACCATGCAGTTCAGCTCGCCGGAGGCAGGCAATCAGACGCTTGTGTTCTATACGATCAGAAACACCAGCGCCGCAACGTTCACATCGCTGCATTGCGCGCTCTTCTTCGACTGGGATCTCGGCCCCGGTGGCGCCGACGATCAGATCAGAAGCGATCTGGATTACAGAATGGGGTATGCCTTCAACACCAAGAGCAGCGATCTTCCCTATGCGGGCGCGATGCTTGTAAGCGACCAACCGATGAACTTCAGCGCGCTTGACAACGGCTTGCCCCCGCTCAGCAACGGATTTTTCCAGACCGAGAAGTGGGATGTGATAGCAAGCGGAATCAAGCGGGAACAATCGTTGATAGGGGATTGCTCAATGGTCATCGGCGCAGGGCCAATCGAGCTGGAGGCCGGAGCCGATACCGTTGTGGTATTTGCGCTGATCGGCGGGGCAAACCTAACCGAGCTTCAGCATTCCGCCGCCGCCGCACGTATGCTCTTCAAGGCGATGGGGGGAGTGCCGGGAGGGCCGGTCCTGCTTCCACGCGAGCTAAAACTGGTGGATGCCTATCCAAACCCGTTCAGCGACTATAGCGATCTCCAGTTCTGGCTGCCACGAGAGGATGTCATCTCGATCGACATCTTCAACGCACTCGGCCAGAAGATTCAGACGATCGCCTCCGGCTTCTATCCAAAAGGCATACACTCGGTGCGATTTGTGCCGGAGGGGAAGGGGGACGGGGTCTATATTGTTCGTCTCTCCGCGCTCAGCCAGACAATCGCCCAGAAGCTGGTTCGCATTGCCCATTGATTTGGCTCCCCCCTCTTCCGTATCATGCAACGATCACCGCTTTGCGCGTGCTGGAGTTCATCCCGGCGGCACAGAGCCTGTCACGTTCCGACCGTTTATCACGCTAGCTCTATGTTCATTCGCCTGTTACTCCCGGTACTTCTGCTCGGCATGCTCTGGCTGGATGCCACCGCCCAGAACTCTAAATTCGACCTCCCCCGGCGTGCCGGCGCCCTTCAGGGGAAGCCCGGGGTGATCCTGGTTAAAGTACAAGCCGACCTGTTCGAGCAGGGGGTGACACCAGAGACCTTTGGTGAACTGGCACGGCGCTACGGCGTCTACAACATACGATCGTGGATCAACCCTGCACTGATCTCGTTCCGTCTGCCTGCCTATAAACGCAACGGTGCAGTGGAATCGCCCACACTTGCACTGCGGCGCATCCTGCTGGTGGAGTATTCCTCGCTGGACTCGCCGGAGGAGGTTGCGCTCGCCATCGGCTCGGCCAAGGGGGTTGAATATGCCGAGCCTATCTACAGCCGCACGCTGCTGTATACACCAAACGATCCAGAGCTGACCAAACAATGGTATCTCGATGCGGTTCATGCACGAGAGGCATGGGATATTGTCCGCGGCGATTCCAGCATCATCATCGCCATCACCGATACCGGCATCGAACGGCTGCACCCCGATCTGAAAGATGCCATCTGGTACAACCCGGGCGAAACCGGTCCTGATGGCAACGGCGGCGATAAAAGCACCAACGGCATTGATGACGATGGCAATGGTTATGTGGACGACTGGTGGGGCTATGATTTCGGCGGCCACGATGGCTCGGCAACGGATAATGATCCCTCCCCCGGCGATGAGGATCATGGCACCTTTGTCGCTGGCATCACAGCCGCAAGCGGCAACAACGGCGAAGGGATCGCAGGCATAGCCTTCGGGGCAAAGCTTATGGCGGTAAAGATCGCCGACGACCGCACGCTGAGCCAGACGGATCTGTATCGCGAGGCAGAGGCGATACTCTACGCGGCAAAGATGGGAGCAAACGTCATCAACGCAAGCTGGGGAGGACAGGGGGCAATTCGTGCCGAGCAGGAAGTGATCAACGCCGTGATCCAGGACTACGATGTGGTGATAGTATCGGCCGCAGGCAATCTCAACTCCGAGGTCGACTTTTATCCCGCCTCCTACAACGGCGTGCTTTCGATAGCAGCGATCACCGAGGGGAGCGCACGAGCGGATTTCAGCAACTACGGCTATCGCATAGATCTGTCCGCCCCCGGCACGTCGATCTATTCGACAACCTTGACCACATCCGGCACCTACGCCTATGACAACGGCACATCGTTCTCCACACCGATCGTCAGCGCTGCGGCGGCACTGGTCCGCCTCCGATATCCACATATGTCGGCCGGGCAGATACGCGAGGCGCTTATCGCCACAACCGATGATATCTCCGGTGAGCTGGGGAGCGCCTATGCTCCGAAAATGGGATCAGGACGCCTTAACATCCGGCACGCCGTAGAATCGGCTCATATGCAGGTTGCGGCTCGCATGGTCTCCTTCGCCTTTCTGGATGCCGATGGCAACGGCATCATCGATGCGGGCGAGAACGTCCGGCTCCGCACCGATATACGGAATCTGCTTGCTCCGGCCGCCCAGGTGAGCGTAAGCGTAACGGCGGTCGACGGGGCGACGGTGGACCTACAGAGCGCATCGGTGAACCTTGGGGCAATGGCATCGGACGAGGCCAGAAGCACGCCAGATGGAACGATCACCTTTACGGTCCCTGTCGGCACGCCGGAGAACAGCGAGATACGATTCAAGGTTGTTGTAGAGGCCGACGGACGCCCCACAACACAGTTTATCACGTTGCGTGTTGTCCCAAGCTATCTCACCACCGATCTGAACGATATCTCGGCCACGTTCAATAGTATCGGCAACATCGGTTATAATGGTGTGAACCACAATCAGGGAGATGGCTTTGCCTACAAGGGAGATAATTATCTCTATCATGGCGGTTTGATTATCGCAACGGATGCCACCCACATGGCCGATGTGGTAAAAGAGAGCAATACGACCGCTGCCACCGGCCTCCGCTCAACTTCCCCCTATCGTCTCGTAACCGCTGATGATTCCAGCGTGCAGATCGGCACGGCCCGTTTCAGCGATGCCCATCTGGATGATTCACGACGCGTAGGGGTGGATGTGGAGATGAACACCTATGAATATCGCGAGCATCCGGCAACTGTGATCGTCGTCTACAAGATCCGCAACACAAGCGGCCACAAGCTATCGGATCTTCGCACGGGGCTGTATCTGGACTGGGATGTGAGCCGCACCGGATTCAGCGATCAGACCGGATACGACCCGGAGAACCGTCTGGGATATATGCGCGCTCCGATGGACCCTTCCCGTCCCTATGTTGGAACAGCATTGCTTAACCCGATCGAGGCAAGTTTCTATGGCGTTGACAATTCCGCCGATCACGTTCACTCCTTCTTTACACAGGCCGTAAAATGGATGATGCTTTCCAGCGGCATTCATGAGAACACGAAGATCACCGACATGGGAATGGTTCTGGGGGCAGGGCCGCTCACGCTTGAGCCGGATCAGACGACGGAAGTAGCGTATGCCATGACTATTGCAGACGACTTTCAGGGATTGCGCGAATCGGTTGTGCGTGCGCGCAGCCTTTACCAGCCGGGCAGCGTCGTTCCGCCACCGATTACAAGCACCGGGTCTGTTGTAGCAGCACCGAACCCGTTTGGCAGAGGCACCGCCCTCAGCTTTATCATGCCGGAGCGTGGGACCGCCCGCCTCACAGTCTATAATCTGCGGGGCGAGCAGGTTGGCATGCCTCTTAATACCGTGCTGGAGGCAGGCCCGCAGCAGACCATCTTCAGCGCCGACGATCTCCCTGATGGGGTTTATTTCTACCAGTTGCAGACAGCCGGCACGGTACAGCAGGGAACCCTCGTAAAGTCCGGGAGATAACGGCCCGGGCACGACCTTCATCAAGGCATCTCCCGACGGCAGCGGAATGCCGATCGCGGTGTTGATACGGCAAGCGCCCTCTCACAGATGTGGGAGGGCGCTTGCCATATCGATACCATTGCGCTCTCCGGGGGGAGCAGGCCGGACGCCAGCACCATAGAGCATAGCAGCTTCAAACGAAACAGCAGTGCGCGCAGACGAGAGCACCGAAGACAGCCACCACACGGCATCCGCATCCGAGCAGGCTCCGCAAGTGCCATGGAAACAAACGCCGCTGCACATGCATCGGTTTATTCATTGCGGCAGCCGCGATTCTCATGTATATACCCGGCAGCCCGATTCCACCGAACCGGGCAGCAGTAGCGATTTCCACGATGGGTTCGCCGGATGATACGGCGTCTGCCGTATGCGATCGTTGCATCGCTTAGCGTGCGCGTGCCGCCTCGTAGACCGAAGCATGGCCGGGATCTATTCGCAGCAGTTTGCGCCAGACGATGGGATCGCGATACCCGGTGAATATCTCGGCATACTCCACATTCTTGGCATCGTTCAGCACCCGCAGGATCACGCTTGGAGCAACGATCTTATCGACGGCGACCACCAGATTTGTAAGGTGGTTGTTGATCGAATCAAGCCCGGCGTTACGATCCTCGGAGATCAGATCGAGGCCATTATAGTGATAGTCGTAGATGAACCGGCGAATCGTGTTGAACCGCAGATCGGTGAATTCACGAACGAGTCCATACCGGGAATAGCTTCCCGAAGGTGTCTGGGTGGACCAGCCATTGACATCGGTAACAACCTGCGCCCGCTGCGCAAGAGTCCATGCCTTCTCGTACATCGTCGCTCCGCCGAGATAGGCATAGCTATCAAGGTCAAGCCCAAGCGCCAGATAGACATAGAAGTCGATAAGGCCGGTCAGCGGATCATACCGGGTGAGATCCTGAATAAAAGGCTGGCTCCGATTGTAACGAAACGTCCACCCCTCGTCGAGGATCTTCATCATCGCCGAGAGTTTTTCGGACTTATGCACGTTGCGCTGGCTGCCAACCATAAGCCGGGCACCATAGACGCCCTCGCGGCCACCGGTGAAGACAACGCTGAAATTCATCCTGATCTTTTCGCCTTCCCACTCCTCGCCGGTCCAACGGGTCGTATTGATATAGCGCTCCATCTCATCGGCAAAACCGGAGACCTCCTGCTGATCGCCGAACGGAAGCTGATCGACATTGATCGTCACTGTTGCCTCGATCTCCTGGGCGGCAAGCGAGCCAGCGCCGACGCCGAGCATCAGAGTTGCCAGAACGGCCGCAATCGATAGGGATTTCATAATAATTCGCTGATGAAGGTTCTTGATGCGTTGGCCCGGCCTACTCGCACACCGGTCGGATAGCCGTAGGGACCGAATGAAGACCGGATGGTTTACCGGCCGCCGACTCCCTCATCCTGTGGAAGAAGCCGCCGGAATAGGTTGAGACGTACAAAGGTTCCCGCCATTTCCTCTCTCCCCGATCAGAGGGCAACAAGGCCTTGAAACAGGGTAAAGTGGAGGCATGGCATGGCCGTTCCGAAAAACAGTCACAACACAACACAAAACCACACTCCACACGACCATGATCACGGCGAATCTACTGAAGAAGCCGCACCCGGCACAAACAACTCTGCATTTCATCCTGGAAACGCTTCTTGCGGTTGCGGCCGCCTATGCGCAACCATGGCCCGAGGCAGGTCCGGCCGGGACCGCTCTGGCAGGTTCTACCATGGCACGCACCGGCGATCTCTGGTATGCCGCTACAAACCCTGCAACCCTTCTGTCGGTTCCGCCCACGCTCCAGGCATCGTATGCCCCATGCTCGATCGGCATCGAGGGATATCACGAAGGGGGCATTATCGCACGCCTTGCTGTGAGCGGCCCGATCGGCCTGGGGATCACCGCACAGGGGCTTGGCGTGGAAGGCTATCGCGAACTGGGCGGAGGCGGAATCATCACACTGGCTCTGCCGGGAGATGTGGCGCTCGGCGTCGCGGTCTCCCTCCATTCTCTGTGGATCGACACATATGGATCGGCAACGGCCACGACATTCGATCTGGGGGCGCTCGCGCATCTTGCCTCAGGCATCAGATTTGGAGCAGCTATCAGGAACCTTGCGCGTGCCCGGCTGGCCGACACCGATCTGCCACAGCAGACCGCATTTGGCTTTGCATTCGATGTAGGAGCCGGGACCACCCTCTCGATTGATGCACGCCACGAGGTACGGCGCCCTGCCACCGTGGCGCTCGGGTTCTCGAAAGCTCCGATACCGGAACTGACGATACGGGCAGGGCTGGCTCATACGCCAGTCAGCATCGGGCTGGGCGTTGGCTACGAGTTCGATGGTATCAGCGTTGACTACGGGGGAGCCTATATCGCCCCGCTTGGATTCCGGCATGGGATAGGAGCAGGAATCCGATGGTAGGGTCACGCCGCAGATATCGGCATGGCATCCTGCCTGCACTCCACAGCCACACCGGCTTACTGCTGGGGGCGATCATGCTCTTCCTTGCACTGGCACCTGCAAGGGCGCAGGCACAGGCTCTGGACCAACTATCCGAGGAGGAACTGATAGAGCGCACAGCGGAGCCAGCCGGAGAGGAACCGGGCGAGGATCTGGATCTGCTGGACGATCTTGGGATCTATCGCCGCCGTCCACTGAACCTGCATACAACCACGGCCGATTCGCTTGCCCGCATCCCCGGCATCTCGATTCGGGATGCGGCCGCAATTCTTGCGTTTGTGGACACAGCCTCCCCAGCACGTATCGACGAGCTTGAGGCAATCGCAACGCTCAGCGCCGATCAGCTTCAACTGCTCCGCATCTATACATCGCTCGCCCCCCCCGGCCCTTCGGCATCATCAGAACCGTTCACCATGTCGGTAAGGACCAGGTTCCAGCAGGATCTGCAACCACGCCGTGGCTACACCGATCGCCTGCTCCGCACCATTCCCCGGCGCGATGCGCTCACCGGCGACTCGCTCGGCATCGACACCATCTCGATCGGCGCTCCCTATCTCGGCGGTCGTGCGGGGCTACTTACCCGGATTCTCGCGGGCTATGGCGCATACTCGGCCGGCATCACCTTTGAAAAAGATCCGGGGGAGACGTTGTTCACCTACGATACGGCGATGCTCTCGTATAGCCGCTACGAGTATGTGGACGCGCAAGCGGCATCATCCGGCATCAAGCGGCGTTTCGGCGGATTTCTGAGCGCGCATGCAACGGCACATGTCGGCCCGGTCTCCATCCACCTGGGCGATTACACCGCAGAATTCGGGCAGGGTCTGCTTCTGTGGAGTTCCTATGGTGGAGGCAAGGGCGGGGAGATGATCGGGGCGCCCTACAAATCGGCGCGCGGCATCACCCCCTACCGATCGGCGGCGGAGACAGGATTTCTGCGCGGCGCAGCGCTTGGCCTGCATCTGCACGAAGGGATGCTGAGCGGTCTGGAGGCACATCTCTTCTGGTCGGAACGTATGCTCGATGCGTCGTTCGAGGAAAGCATAGATACGGCCGGAGCGGTGGCAGAGCAGGCCAGTTCAATCCGTGAGGATGGATATCGCCGCACCCGGAGCGAGCTACGGCGCAGCGCAAATCTCGGCGAGACGCTGCTCGGCGGCGCGCTTAGCATGCGATTCCGTGGCGGCAACATCGGGCTGGTCGGTTATGCATCAAGGTTTGCCATGCCCCTTTCCGATCCGCTTACAGTCTCCTATGGAGGGGAGCGCACAACCATGATGAGCATACACGGCCAATACGCCCGCTGGGGCATGTTCCTCTTCGGCGAACTGGCCCGTGCGCCGAACGGAACGCCGGGCGCAATCGGCGGCATAACATCCACCATCGGCAGCACCGATATCATGGTGGCCGGGCGTTCTCTGCCCGCATCGTTTGCAACACCGCACGGGACCGGATTCGGTGAATCACCGCGACGCCAGCGAAACGAGCAAGGGATCTATATCGCCGCAAAAACGGCGATCATCGGAGGTCTGTTCCTCTCTGCCTACCTCGATCATTACCGATTCCCGGAACGGAGCAGCCTGGTTCCCTTCCCCCGAACCTGTGCCGATGGCACACTACGGCTCGATTATGCTCTCGGCTCCTCGCTGAGACTGTACGGACAACTCCGAAGCCAGACAAAAGGCTTTGCGCCCACGATCGCCGACTCGCTCGGCAGAGAGCGTAAACGGGTGGTGGACCGCTCATCGACAAGCGGGCGGTTCTCAGCGGAGTACCAGACACGCGGCGGGCGGTTCAGGCTGCGAGCGCGTATCGAGCGTCGTTTCGTGGGGTACACCGACGGCATCCCTTCGGTTAGTGGGGTGCTTACGTTCGTCGATCTACGGCTACGGCCGCGAACATCGCTGGCGCTCGGGGCACGGTTGGCGATCTTCGATACCGATGATTTCGACGCGGCGATCTACGAGTTCGAGCAGGATCTCCCCGGGCGGATCACCAATCTGGCACTCTCCGGCGAGGGACGCCGATTGTATCTCTATGCCCGCTGGACTCACGGGCCGACTGTTTCGGTCGCCGCAAAATATGGCGAGACGGTCTATGCCGATCGCGAGGCGATCAGCCACGGCGGACTTCAGGAGATCGCCGGGCCGATCGGCAGCACTCTGGCAGTGCAGGTGGATGTAAGGTTTTAGAACGCCGGGCCGGGCGGAACATCCGGCCAGCCATCTCCCGGGCCATTATGCTATCGGGGGCGTGACGTTTAAACGTCATGCCCCCCCGTATCGTCAGTATTCCCCGAAGCACATCGGAGTTTCAACCAGCTCCGGTGATGGTTCATATGACATCCTTACATATTCCATGGTATTGTTAGATTGTTCTCATGATGAATAGCATACACCAACGGCATCGCATCGCAGCCCTTGTGCTTGGCCTGGGGCTGGTCATAGCGCTTCCTGGTCTGGCTCGCGTCCGCACCGATATCAACGAAATCGTCAGAAAGACCAAGGCGGCCTATGCGGCAACCTCGGCAGCCGAGATAAAATTTGAACAAATCGGCACGTCGGGCAACTCCATCGGCACCCTGAGCTATGCCAGCGGAGATCGTTACCGTCTGGAAATGCAGAAACAGACGATTATAAGCAACGGCTCCAAGGTCTGGACCTATACGCCGGAGAAACGCCAGGTTCTTGTCTCCAAGGCCATATCCGGCAGCAACCGGATGACCCCGGAGGATATTCTGACCGCATTTCCAGGCAACTACGCCACACAGCTTGCAGGCGAGCAGAAGGTCAATGGCCGCGCCGTATGGGTGGTCAACTGCACCCCAGGGACTGGAGAGAAGGTGGGCGACGTCACGCGCGCCACGCTCTATATCGACAAGGCAACCTTCAGGTTCCAGCAGGTGGAGGTGGAAAGCCCTTCGCTTGGAACGATGAAGATCCGTATCATCTCGGCGCAGTATGGCGCAAAGATTCCCGACTCCCGGTTCATCTTCGATGCACCAAGCGATGTGCGTGTTGTGGACCTGACCCGTTAACTGCGCCCATATTGGCAGCCCCCGATTCTCATCCTCTGGCAATCATCGCTATGGCTACATAGGGGCAATTCGAGCGGGGAAATGCTTCTGTAACGGGTCGATCGGATGCCCTCCGATAGCACTATCGCAGCGGGAACATGTGCTCAGAGGGGCCACAGATGCTCAAACGGCCGAAGGGCACCGAACAGGATCTCTCGCCCCTTCTTGTTATCTATTCCGGCCTGGCCCTCGTATCTTCGCGGCTGGTGCGCCAGCAAGGGCGCCAGGATATCTTCTTTACGAACCGGCAATAGCTACAGCAGTCCCAGTGCAGGAAACCCCATCTCGGCAACGCTCTTTTCTCAACGCGCCGCTTATAAAGCACCTCCAGAAACAATGGGTGCGTGTATGGAGCTGGCTTACGTGGTTATGGAATCATACCATCACGATATCGCTCCGGGCCGATAACGACCACGTATTCATGCTGGCGGCCGGTATCGCCTTCAATATCATCACGTCGCTCGTCCCCACGATCCTCGTCCTCTTTTTTGTGCTTGGCTATGTTATCGACTCGGAGGCGATTTTCCGGGAGCTGAACCGCTACGCCGAGGTATATATCGTAGCCGGGGGATACCGGGAGGATATCCTGGAGAAGCTCCATGCCCAGATCAACTCGCTTGTCGACAACCGTGGCATTGCCGGAGCGATCGGCATCGTCGGCCTTCTCTGGAGCGCATCGGCACTGGCAACATCGATAAGAGTGGCGGTCAACAAGGTGCTACGATGCCGTGAGGTACGGAATTATTTCATCTACAAACTTTACGATATCATCTCGATCATGCTGATCGGGCTGCTGGTATTCACCTCCATCGTCACCGGCCCGCTTCTGCATGTGGTAACGGCGCTGACCGATCGTATCGGCGTAGCGCTGCATCTGGATATGATCGAAGGGGTGTTTACGGAAGGGTTGAATCTGGTGATTACCGTGGCCCTGTTCTATGTCATCTTCCGTTATGTGCCCTACCAGAAACAGGAGCGCCACATCATCTGGATCGGCACCCTGACAAGCACCCTTCTCTGGGAGATGGCACGCTTCACCTTTGGATTCTATGTAACGGAGTTCGGCACGCTGGGCCGGATCTATGGGGCCTATGCGTTTTTTGCAGCCGCAGCGCTCTGGATCTATTTCAGTGCCCTTGTCTTCCTGATCGGGGCGGAGGTTGCGTATCATATCAAGCAGAGCCGCTGGAACGCACGGCGGATCTTCAATCGAATCTCACAAACGGGCAATGCGCAACCTGCGGCTACAACCGACAAAAGCAGGGTCGCGGAATCTATTGGACGGCCCAGCCGGGAAGCCGAACCGCCCTGAGTTCACAGCATTTTTTGTATATGCTCGGCAAGCTCCCACCGCTGCGTCGCTCAGCCGCACCGGATGGACCGGTTTCCGAGAACGATCGGGCCAGCAACCCGACATCCCCTATGGCACCGGAAACGGACATCATGCCACCGATATGCATCTGAACGGAAAACCGTCATCGGGATTGATGATCCCGATGACGGTTCCAAGAGAAGAGAACCCCCTACTCACGCCAGATGAGTAAGGGGTCCTGTGCCGAGATGAAGAGGTCAGACACCACCGGCACGGTTGGTGGTCAGGGGGACCACCGGGGTTTTACTTCGACGGGTTGACGACCATATAGCCGATCCTGATACCGTCGGTCGAGCCAAGCGTCAAAGGAAGAAGACCGACATAATGGGCGCTCACACTGAGCTTGAAGCTGCCACTGGCCCGATCATCGACCAGGCTTGAGTATGTCAGATTCAGCACTCCACCCAGGGTAGCCCCGCTTGCGTCTATCACCTGTACCAGGATGATACTATTGGGAGTAACGTAACGGTTGTTGATCGTCACCCGATTCAGAACGAGCGTCTGCCCGATTCCGAGAAGACCAAGCAGATTACCGAGGTTTGCAACCTCGATCACACCACTCGGCCCCTCGGCGCTATACGATATGCCTGCTGCGGCGCCTTCCACCACAGTATAACCCACTCCGGTCTGGGTGGTGCGACCGACATTGATGCCACCATCGTTGATCTGAAGCGCCGTGTTGACGGAGGCCGCCGCCGTATTGCCATTGCCTGTGGCAAGCACGCCGATCGTGCCTGTGTTACCCGCTCCGGTACCGCTTGCATCACCCCATACCCCAACAGCCTGCACGGTCACGTTCTGGTCGGCAACGCCATAAACCGCTGCACGCTCGTCGGTACCGCTGCTATTGACCGCATGGAGCCTGTGCGCAGGCACTGCCACCCCAAGACCCAGATCGCCTGAAATGGTGAGGCCGCCGGTCTCGCTCAGACGCAACCGTTCTACGTTGTTCGTACGGAACGAAAGCGGTGCGGCATCGATCGTACCAATGAAATTCTGCGATGGATCGGTGCCACGATTGCCAGTCAACGACCAGCTTGCACTGTCGGCAACCACCCCGCGCAGACGATTGATAAACGTGTTGTTATTCGTCAGCTCCGTTACAAAACGGGTAGTATGTGCAAGCGCCGAGTCAATCTGCGGAATGATGATACCGGAGACGTTGCTGCTTGCAGTGATACGGCCATCCGCCCCGGCAACCATCAGACGATCGCCCGTGCCTGCCAGACCATCGGCCAGAATGTTCCCCATGACGTGAAGACGCTCGCCCGGCGTGGCAGTGCCGATACCGACATTGCCCGTCTCGGTAACCCGCACACGCTCCACATTGCTGGTGCGTAGGGCGAGCGCTACCGCGTCGGTTGTGCCAAGGAAATGCTGTGATGGATTGAGACCGCTGTTGCCGGTCAACGACCATTGGGAACTATCGCCAACCGACGTCCGCAGGCGGCTGATAAAGAAGTCGTTATCAGTCAACTGTGTCACAAAACGCGTGTCGTTGGCGAGCACAGAATCGATCTGCGGAACGATGAGACCAGCAACGTTGCTGCTTGCATCAATACGGCCATCTGCTCCGGCAACCATGATGCGCGAACCGCTGCTTATCAGACCTTCGGCCAGAATGTTCCCCATCACATGAAGACGTTCACTCGGCGTGGCAGTGCCGATGCCGACGTTGCCCGTCTCAGTGACTCGTACACGTTCTACACTATTGGTACGAAGACCAAGGCCAACCGCATCGGTTGTCCCAAGGAAGTTCCGCGATGGATCGGTACCAGCACTACCGCTCAGCGACCACGATGCGCTATCACCAAGCGTCCTGACTCGGCTGATGAACGTATTGTTATTCGTCAACTCCGTGATGAACCTTGGACCATTGGCAAGCACCGTGTCGATCTGCGGGACAATGATCGCCGCAACGTTGCTGCTTGCGCCGATGCCACCATCCGCTCCAGCAACCATGATACGCGGACCGCTGCCGGCAAGACTGTCAGAACGGATTGCTCCGGCGACATCCAAGCGAGCCGTTGGCGTGGCAGTGCCGATGCCCACATTTCCCGTCTCAGTGACTCGTACCCTCTCCACACTATTCGTACGGAGACCAAGACCAACCGCATCGGTTGTCCCAAGGAAGTTCCGCGATGGATCGGTACCAGCGCTGCCGCTCAGCGACCAGTATGAGCTATCACCGATTGTCCTCAGACGATTCACGAAGATGGTGCTGCCAGTCAGTTCCGTCACAAAACGTGTGTCGCGTGCAAGCACCGTGTCGATCTGCGGAATGATGAGACCAGCAACATTGCTGCTTGCATCAATACGGCCATCTGCTCCGGCAACCATGATGCGCGAACCGCTGCTTATCAGACCTTCGGCCAGAATGTTCCCCATCACATGAAGACGTTCACTCGGCGTGGCAGTGCCGATGCCGACGTTGCCCGTCTCGGTGACTCGTACTCGCTCCACGCTGTTTGTGCGAAGACCAAGACCAACCGCATCGGTTGTCCCAAGGAAGTTCCGCGATGGGTCCGTACCAGCGCTGCCGCTCAGCGACCACGATGCGCTATCACCAAGCGACTTGACTCGACTGATGAACGTGCTGTTGTTCGTCAACTCCGTGATGAACCTTGGACCATTGGCAAGCACCGTGTCGATCTGTGGGACAATGATCGCCGCAACGTTGCTGCTTGCGCCGATGCCACCATCCGCTCCAGCAACCATGATGCGTGGACCACTACCGGCAAGGCTGTCAGAACGGATCGCTCCGGCAACATCCAAGCGAGCCGTTGGCGTGGCAGTGCCGATACCCACATTTCCCGTCTCAGTGACTCGTACCCTCTCCACACTATTCGTACGGAGACCAAGACCAACCGCATCGGTTGTCCCAAGGAAGTTCCGCGATGGATCGGTACCAGCGCTGCCGCTCAGCGACCAGTATGAGCTATCACCGATTGTCCTCAGACGATTCACGAAGATGGTGCTGCCAGTCAGTTCCGTCACAAAACGTGTGTCGCGTGCAAGCACCGTGTCGATCTGCGGAATGATGAGACCAGCAACATTGCTGCTTGCGCCGATGCCACCATCCGCTCCAGCAACCATGATGCGTGGACCGCTGCTTATCAGACCTTCGGCCAGAATATTCCCCATCACATGAAGACGTTCACTCGGCGTGGCAGTGCCGATGCCGACGTTGCCCGTCTCGGTGACTCGTACTCGCTCCACGCTGTTTGTGCGAAGAGCAAGGCCGACCGCGTCGGTTGTCCCAAGGAAGTTCCGTGATGGGTCCGTGCCAGCACTACCGCTCAGCGACCACGATGCGCTATCACCAAGCGACTTGACTCGGCTGATAAACGTGCTGTTGTTCGTCAACTCCGTGATGAACCTTGGGCCATTGGCAAGCACCGTGTCGATCTGTGGGACAATGATCGCCGCAACGTTGCTGCTTGCGCCGATGCCACCATCCGCTCCAGCAACCATGATGCGTGGACCGCTTCCGGCAAGACTGTCAGAACGGATCGCGCCAGCGACATCCAAGCGAGCCGTTGGCGTGCTTGTGCCGATGCCGACGTTGCCCGTCTCGGTGACTCGCACACGTTCTACGCTGTTGGTACGAAGAG
>CAYVWR010000006.1:0-326609 GCA_964455525.1 uncultured Alphaproteobacteria bacterium | reverse complement strand
GTACTATACTGGTAACGGTATGGGAGAGTAGGTCGCCGCCAAGATTTATAGAGAAAGCCGCCCAACAGCCAATGCTGCTGGGCGGCTTTTGTGTTGTATGGCTGCATTTCTACAGACTCACCCACCATCATCCCGCACTGTTCCCTCATGCATCCCCATGGCCACGGATAGCGGGGACGAGTCTCCGATGTTATCGTTCCTCTTGAGGCCGCTCGATACCTATTTTTTGCGAAATTTGCAGGTGTAATACAATTACGACCGTTTTTCCAGGTTTCTACGAGCGTTACACTATATCTTGAAAGAACCTTTGAGCATGTCTTCATTGATTCTGTCCCTTAATGCTTCAAGGTTCCTGTATTGTTCGGCACTATATGTTTTATCCGGTTTCCGACCGTGTAAAAAATGCTCTTGTACCTGATCGCATCAATTTGAGTCCCTATACGGAGGTCCCGTAGAGATAGCCCTATACCTCTACACCGTCTTAAGGGTCATTCACATTCTCTTCTGGTACAAACCTCACCCCTACTGAGATCCATTTTCCCTATGGGAATGCCATCAGTGTCTTGTTGCGGTGTTTCTCTCGTTCATACGTCTGGACCAACGGTAGCCTGAAACCTACCATACAGGCCACTGTTGGCCGACCCTCCTCGGTTTGATGGCAACCATCATCGGTTTCTCAGTGTGGGTTGCAGAGCATCATGATTTAGGAGAGAGAACCCGCTTGTTTCGGAAGTCGATCATGGATGTTCTTCAGGATATCCTGATTGACCAGAGCAGAGTCTGGGCATGATAGATAGCGCGGCATTGTTGGGAGATCGACCTGGCTCCCGACAATATGACAGCCGGCGGTGATCGCACCGGAACTACCCGAATCCATCCCTCATGGACAACACGGTCCCTACTGCTAGGATCGTGGACGGAACGGTAACGGATTCCATGATCGCCGCCGGTTTTTGCTATGCGCTGATCGTTCCCTGCATTGATTCATACCATTCGTTTCTGCTATCGCCATCATAGAGATATATCCTGTCGTATCCGTATCATCCGCACTTCTTGTGCGCCTGGAACGCAGGTGTAGCTGCATGGCTATCCGGCACGCTTGCCCTTATTTTTATTTTTTTCTGTGGTGCCGCCGGGCACGGCCAGGTATTTGTGGCATTTGCAGATGATCTGCGTCATTCCTAGGGCAGAAGAAGATGTCTTCCGTAGTAATGCACTTCGTCAAGTAGAATAAAGGAGAAATGTATGGGTGCGATGTATGATCTCAGGAAAAGTGCGTTTGTATCGCTTGCTGCTGTGCTTATGACGTCGGCAGCAGCCCTTGCACAGCCGAATCCACCGATGCAGATTGTCCAGGCGGTAGGAGAGGCAACCGTTTCGTCGCAGCCAGATCAAGTGCAGATCGACATCGGGGTTATGACCGAGTCGATATCGGCGACCACGGCGGCGAGTGAGAATGCGGTGAAGGTAAACCAGATACTGGCCGTGCTTCGCAGGGAGTTGGGCGATGGCGCTTCTATCAAAACGATCAGCTATTCGCTCAGCCCGAATTATCGTGGATCGGTAGATGGCAAGGAGCAGGCCCAGACCTATCAGGCGTATAATATTGTTCGGGTGGAAACGAGCAAATTGGAGAAGGTGGGCAATATTGCCGATGCGGCGGTCAACGCTGGTGCGAATATCATACAGAGCGTGAATTTTATGCTCAAGGAGCAGGGGGAGGCACGCGCACGCGCGCTTCGTCAGGCAACGGAGACCGCTCGTTCAAAGGTCGAGACCATCGCCGCAGCACTTGGCATGCGGGTGAGCAGGATTATGAGCGCAGAGGAGGGTGTTGCCGGTGGGCCTATGCCGCTCTATTACGGCAATCGGGTGCAGCTCGATCGAGCCGCAGATGGAGGAATGCCTGTGGAGCCGGGTTCGGTTGATGTCCGTGCGGTGATTACGATCACCGCCGAAGTGCTCCCGGTGCGGTAATCGCTCCTGCTGGAGCAATGCCTGCTGTAAGACCTATAAGCCGTTGCCCTGCCGATCGTGGCTTGCAGAGGCTGCACGGCAGCCATATGGTAGTACGTATCATCCGGTTGGGCATAGCGGCCATCTGCCCAAAAGAAAAAGCCTTTCCAACCGGAAAGGCTTTTTGCATTGGCGACCGTCGCATCTGCTGACAGCTTAAGGAAGTGAACGTCCGCTTCCTCATAGCCATGGCTGCTAGAGGTAGAAATTTACCCCTCCCTGGAGGAGAACATCGCTCTGATCGGCCAGGAGAACGATCTTCAGACCAGCCCAGGGCTGAATCAGCGAACGTGAGTTGAACGTGGTGCCCCCCCCGACATTAAGGCGGAAATCCGTTTTGGTATCGCTTGCACCTTGGGTCGATATGAAGTCCAGCACTAGGCCCACACCGCCGGAGAGAAAGGGGCGGATATCACTGCCCAGGATATTGAAGGAGTAACGGCCATTGGCGTCGAGCACGACACGGGTTGCGCTGACGTTGGCCGAACCGCCGCCGAAGACCAGCTCCACTCCTGGTTCCAGATCGAAGGTCTGTGTAAAGGGAAACTGTGCTACGCCACCAAGCATAAAAAGGCTGCCATCAAGGTACAGGCCGATCTTCGGCCCGATCCCGACGCCATTGACCTGAGCTGTGGCGACGGAAGCTCCGCCGACCATACATAAGGTGAGAAAAGCTGTGAGTAGGAAGTGCTTCATACGTTGCCTCAAGGTTGTCTCCGTGAATTGTTGGCGCCAAAGTTAGCAATCGCGGCGGTAATCAGTGCCGCTGTCCGGAATTGTGCCAGCAGATTCTCTCGTCAGGTGCGCAAAACCCCGGGTGTGCGGCAGGATACGGAAAGAATTGCCCCCATTCCAGCCCGATGAACAGCGTTATCCAGATGGGAATGTACCGGGGAATTTTCCGGTAGCTGTCTGATAGCTACCTTGTCGTGGCTTGCTGCATCAGATCGCGATGATCGGACCGTTGCACGGCATTCTGCCGTCGGATGGGAACCAGCTCGCTCGGCGCCGGTTCCTTCAACCGATCTTCTCGTTATCCCGTCCTCTTTTGAAAACAGGTTCTACCCATCTTGAGTTATGGCGCATCTGAATATACGTGCGCGTGGTGCCTTCTGGGCGATTGTTCATCTGCGATGCCCACGCTGCCATCATGGTAAGGTCTTTCATGGACTCTTTTCAATGAATGAGCGCTGTCTGGTTTGTCTGCTGCAATTCGAGCGCGAGCCAGGCTATTTCATGGGTGCCATGTGTATAAGCTATGTCATCTCCTCGCTTGTTGTAGGTGCTTCGCTTACAGGGTTGCTTCTTCTGTTTCCCAATCTCCCGGAGCCGTTGGTGTATATCGGTACCTGTGTATCGCTTCTGCCATGGGTGCCCGCCATATTCCGTTATTCCCGCGTCATCTGGATAACATTCGATCGGACAATGGATGCCTGAAAGCGTGGCCCCGATCCAGGATGCACCAGGCCGGGCATCCGTTGCGCGCTCCGGGCCTGGTGCATCCTGGCCACACGGTTTCCAGTTGGTCCACCTCAGATTCCCATCACGTTCAGAAAACGTTAAGTGATATACCGAAATTAGAGCTGAGTGCGGTCGGTGGCATGCTGTCTCATCTATGATACTGCATGCCACCGACCGCTATGCTCGATGATCTTCTATAAAGGATATGCAATGATGAAGAATGTACAAATCGTAGCAATGATGATGATGCTTGGCACAACTGTACAGGCACAATGGACCCAGAGTTCCGGCCCGACCGGCGTGAGAATCGGCTCGATTGCAACCGACGGGACCGCTGTTATCACCAGCATTGCCAGGATGGGACTGATGCGGTATGATGATACCGGATGGAACGCGATTGATAGCATCAATGCGCATTGTATCTACGGGTTCAACAACGTTCTGCTCATCGACGACCTGGTGACCTCAAGCCTCATCCGGTCGGTTGATGGTGGCAAGGTCTGGACCTCGACAGGGCTGAGCGGGATCGTGTGGGAGATGACCGACAATGGCACCGATATCTTTCTGAGCATGGGAACCGATATCTATCGTTCTAGCGACGAGGGGGCAAGCTGGGAGAAGAGTGGCCGGGTTAATGGGCTGTATATCAACACTATGCTGGCAACCCGGACAGCGCTGCTCGCCCATGTTGGAGGGGTGAGCGGTGATGATGTGCTCCAGGTCTCGACCGATCATGGTGTAAGCTGGAAGGTGATCGGTGTGGGGCTTCCTGCAACGGCCGGCATCTCGGCGTGGGCTGCGAACGGCGATACCGTGGTTGCGTCGCTTTTTTACCATGGCGTCTATAGTTCCACCGATCGCGGAGAGAACTGGACCCGCACAAATGAAGGGTTGTCGGTTGGCGAGGATGGGGGGTATATGATCTCGGATATCTCTATGATCGGAGGACGTCCCTGGTTGGCCACGCCTGAGGGGGTTTATAGATTCGAGTCCGGCGTGTGGCAGAAGATAAGCGAGGAGCCTGGCAATGTTCTGGCTGCATACAATGGGCCGTCGGCAATGACCACCGTGTTTATGGGGAGCGAATCAGGGCTGTTTACAAATCAGTTGAAGGATGAGCGCCCGATACAATGGACTTCGCTCAGCAGCGATCTCAAACTTCAGGATATCGTTGCGCTGAACCGTGTCGATGCTGCAATTCTGGCTGCCACGCCGGGAGGAATCTATCGTTCCAGTGATAACGGCGACGAGTGGTCGCGAGTCCTTCCCTACTATACAAAGGGGATGGGCGGCTCGGGCGACACTGTTGTTGCGCTTGTTGCTGGTGAGGGGGTGCGTTCCATCTATCGCTCCCTGGATGGGGGAATCAACTGGACCGATTCCATACAGGGATTGAGCGTCATGCAGACCGCTGCAAACACCGTTGCCTCGGCCAACGGCTATCTCTATCTCGGATCAGGCGAAGGCGCTTTCATCGGTTCTACCGAGGGCTGGTCCGGGGGAGGATTATTCCGCTCAAGCGATGGCGGTGCTTCCTGGCAGGCGACCGGTGCAGGGCTTCCTTATGCCAATGGTGAGCATGTGCCAGTGCTCAAACTTGTGGCTTCTGGGCACAGGGTGGTGGCGATTACAACCGATGGGCTTTATTATTCGTTGAATCAGGGGGAAAGCTGGAGCAGGGCGAATGTTATGCTGACCGGCTATCATTGGAAAAATCATCTGGCTGTCTGGGATGACACGTTGTATGCTGCTTCCGACCATAAGATCTATCGCTCGGTCGATGGCCACAACTGGTCTGCCGATATCGGCTCGTTTAATGGCGAGGCGAGCATTCTGGGGTTTGCCATCATCAATGGTATTCCGCTTGTCACCGTTGCCGAGCCGGACCTCCAGGCCAGCGTCATGGTCTATACGGTCTACGCATACAGAGGCGGCAAATGGAACACCGTTGCCTCTATTCCGTCGGGATTGCTTCTGTTCCACTTCGTCAGCTCAGGAGATTTTCTGGTTGGCGGCAGTACCGGGCAGAGTGTCTGGCGTGCCCCGGTTTCGATGCTCGGGGGAGGGCAGAGCGGTGTGGATGAATCGCGGGCACATACGTGGGGTGTTGCCTCGGCTCCCAATCCGTTCCGCGATGGGACAAGCATACGCTTTACAACAGCCGGAGAGAGGCAGGCTCGCATATCGCTACTCGATCCTCTTGGCCGTGAAGTGCGTGTCCTGTTCAGGGGAACCCTCGACGCCGGAGAACACCGGTTTCATATAGATGGGCAGGGGCTTGCTTCTGGGATATATTTCTATCGCATCGAGGTGGATGGAGCCATCCATGGTGGCAGGCTTGTAAAGTCGGAGTAGGGATATGCATATCGGAGATATACTACCGAAGCCCCTGGTGTCTCTGCACCAGGGGCTTCGGCCTATTTGTCCGGGGGGAGCGGGGCTGAACCGGAGGTGGCCGTCGTAATGCACATCCCACCTCCAGGCGCATCATCGTAGAACACCGCGTGATGCACATAGGGTGCCTACGATGATGAAAGAAGAAGGGATGTGCTACGCGATACGCTACCACGATACCATGAGCCGGGAGACCACGGTTTGAAAGGGAACGCCTGCAATGAAGGTGAGCTGAATGCGCCCGGATACGATTATCTTGAACGGGAGAAATCCGTCCGTTATTTCAGAGGCCGTTGCTGAACAGCAGGAATGGCACCCATATCAATCACATATGCACATGTGGGCAATGAAGCCTGGGCTGCGATATCATCGGCCCATGATTATGGTGGCGATCATGATGGCACTGTCGATCGTGTCGGCCACCGCACAGAAAGAGTTCAACGTCTGGTGCTTCGGCGATAGCACCGGGCTTGATTTCAACACCGCAGGAGTGGTGCCTGTACCGCTTACACGGTCCGGGATATACGGTGGTGAGGGAATGGCCTGCATTGCCGATCGCCTGACCGGGCGCCTGCTCTTTTATGCAAGCGGTAATGCCGTCTGGAACAAGGAGCATAGGATGATGCCGAACGGCCGTAATCTCGCTGGAGGCTCCAGCAGCACGCAGGCGGCGCTGATCGTTCCGATGCCGGGCGATCCCTTGAACTACTATCTCTTCACCTCGGGGCATGAAGGGCGTATCAATACCCCGGATGTTGGCGTCGCGTATTCCATTGTCGATATGAGCGCCGATGGGGGGCTTGGTGATGTCACGACCAGAAATATCCCGCTGATTGCTCCTGCCGTGGAGAAGCTGGTGGCGGTGCCACATTGCAATGGGCGCGATTTCTGGGTGATTACGCACACGCCGGGGGATAATCGTTTCCATGTCTTTGCCGTGACATCTGCCGGGGTTTCGGCTACGCCCGTGGTCTCTGGCATTGGCGAGCCGCACGGGGAGCCAGGCAACTGGCTGGCCGCCTCCCCGAACGGCCGTATGCTTGCTTCGGCTATTGCGGGTGGCAAACTGGAGGTGTTTGGCTTCGATCCATGTACAGGGGTGGTTGCCACCGTTCGCGTTCTGATGGAGGATGGTGCCGGTTACGGTGTCTGTTTTTCTCCTGACAACACAAAACTCTATGCGGTCCATGAAGGCGAAGCCTGGGAGCTGGTGCAGTATGATCTTGCCGATAACGATCGCAGGACGGTGCTGGATACCATTGTGCCGGTCGCGCCGCCAACGATCGGTTCTCCCGCGGCTATGCAGCTTGGCCCGGATGGCCGGATCTACTGTGCCAGGGTGTTGCAGCCATGGCTTGGGATTATCGGATATCCCAATGCTGCTGGCCTTGCCTGCACCTACCGTAGCGAAGCGCTCTATATGAACGGTCGTACGGTCTTCTGGGGATTGCCGAATGTCATCACAGGGCTGTATAAGGCTCCAGTTCCCTTTCTATCGGCTTCCGATACGGTTATCTGCGCTGGGCATTGCATCACCGTACGTGATTCCATCGTCGGCAACATCACCAACGTGCAATGGTTGTTTCCGGGAGGGACGCCGAGCGAGCAGAGAGGCGCAGGTCAGGTCAGGGTCTGTTATGAGTCCCCCGGGATCTATCCGGCGCGGCTTGCTGCAACAAATGCGTTTGGGACACGGGAGGCGGTCCGGTCCATTCATGTCGATGAGGTGATCGCCTCGGCGGTGGTTTCGGTCGGCTCGGTGGCGGGGGCTCCCGGCGATACGGTTGATATTCCCATCCTGATCGCCCCATCGTCCAAACCCGATGCTCCCGGGCGGGTCTTCAGCCTCCGGCTGCGGTTCAATGGAACGCTCCTTGTTCCGGTTGGCTCCGATGCTCACATGGATGTTGCGTATGATGGGCGCGAGTGCATCGTGACGCTGCGCGGCACTGGAACCAGTGGAAGCAATCGGCTCGGCGGGTTCCGGGCCATTGTAGGATTGGGAAATGAGGAGATGACGACAATACGGTTCGATTCCTCCGTGTGGCTGGCTGGATGTGTTGGCGAGCAGACGGTTTTGCCCGGAGAGTTTCGGCTTGCGGCCATCTGCCGCGAAGGGGGGGCACGTTTGTTCGGCGATGATGTATCGTCTGGTCTGAAAAGCGTTCGGTACGATGGCGGTTCAGGGAGGATCGAGGTTCGTTACAGCATGCCAGAAGATGCCGCTGCACAGCTTGTGCTGGTCGATCTGCTCGGGCGCCGTCTGGGGCTTATCGAGGTTCTTGGTACGGGCGAGGGGGAGGCCCAGGCATTCTTCGATGCCGCCGGGCTTGGCACCGGAATCTATTTCTGCCTGCTCAACGTCGGGAAGTACCGGCGAAGTCTGCCGGTGCACCTGGTTCGCTAGGGTGCCCCGGCGCCGGCCGCGGAGCTGCGAGCGGCTGTGTGTTCCATGTCGTTTCGCGAAACTTCAGCGGAGACACTCCGGTTTGTCGCTTGAAGAACCGCGCGAAGTAGGATGGGTCGTCGTAATTGAGCTGGAAGGTGATCTGCTTGATGCTCATCGTGGTATTGAACAGAAGCCGTTTTGCCTCCAGCACGATCCGGTCGTGTATAAGCTCGCCAATCGTTCTGCCGAGAGCTTTGCGGATTGTTGTATTCAGATGGTTCAGCGATACGCCCATCATGCGTGCATAGGCACTGGGGGCATGGATGGTTGTGTAGTTCTGCTCGATCAATGCGCGAAGTCGCTGTATCAATTCCCGTGCTGCCGTCATCTCCACGATCTGTGTCCCTGATGTCTCGAACATGCGTTGTGCGTGCACCAGGAAGAGATGCAGATAGGAGCGGAGCGCCTCTTCCCTGAGCGATCGCTCTGCCTCGAATTCATCCTGAATCCGTTCTATGATCTCCAGAAACGTCTTCTGCTGCACCGGCGATGGGTACAAGATGGGGGCCGGGACATCATGGCCGAGGTATGGAAGAGGGGATGCCAGTTCGGCTGTATGTTGGCTGAACGCATAAAATTCGTCCGAGAAGAGAAGGATATATCCATGGGAATCGGGGCTTCTCGAAACCAGGTGCACCTGACCGGGGGTAACAAAGTGGATGGAGTGGTCGTGGATCTCATAGGTACGGAAATCGAGAGCATGGGTTCCTTTCCCGTGCACAAAATAGAATATCTCGTAGTAGGTATGCCGGTGCGGCTGCGATGGGTTATACACACCGGTGGTACGCTCCAGTGTCAGAAAGCGAAATGGCATCGAGAGCGTCTCGGGACGATCGAGACCATAGGAAGGGATGGTAGGGGTACTCATTCTGCGTCAGGTGTAATAACGTGCACGTGTCCTGCTGCATCTGAAAAGCAACATACAACAGATACGACATTTGTGGCGCAGTTCCCCGTGGTTTTCTGGTGCGGGAGCCTTGTGAAGACGGCCCGGCCATGAATCGTACACCTTAGCCGCCTGCATACGCCATAGCAGCGCCGGGAAACGTTAGCGCTTCGCCTTGTATGTAATGGAATCGATCAGCTCCCCGAGCGCATTGAATACCTTTCCGGTATCAGGTTCGGTGTTGTTCCAGATCCATGCTGATGCCTTTCGCTTCAATGTCATAATGGTGTCATTTTCATAACCGGGGCCGTTGAGCGTATAGATATAGAGTTTTTTATGGAGCGTATCGGGGAGCTGGAAACGCTGGTTATCGGATGCATCAAGCGTCCATCCCTTTGTCGGGATCGGCATGTCCGATTCCAGAATGATCCATTCATCCCGGAGATTGTGAACGATAAAATTGGAATCCTGATGGAAATAAATGCCGGTGATCTGAACGCCATTTCGGACTGCATCATAGGGCTTTCTAATTGATGGGCCATCTGGTTTTGGATCTGGCTTCGGATCTGGATCTGGTTTCGGATCTGGATTAGGGTCGGGCTTTGGATTGGTGATGGGGTCGGGGGTGGTTCCTGGATCGGTTGATGGAGAACATGCAGCGAACAATACGGCTATCACAACGAACAGGCCGGAGATAACGTTTTTCATGGAAGCACTGGATGATGGAAGAATGGAATGGACGCTATTATTGATACGTAATTCTGATCGGTTAACGGCTGTTTGCCCATAGCGTGCTCCTGTGGCTGCCAGGCCTTGGGCAGAATCAACCTGTAGATTCCAATAGTCGATAGGTGATAGTTGCTTTTGGAAGGGGCAAGTTATCATCATGCGGATGAACCACAAAACATGTCATGGCAGTTCGCGGAGCTTTTTTCGGTGCACATTTCATGGACGTTTGGCACAGGTATGCGAACGTTCCGCATCGTATTCTGCCGGTACCCTCTTGTTTCCTCTCGTAAAATCACCCCCAGCACTCACCCGTTCGGGTGACAACCCTCGCGCTGCCATCGGCTAATTTGGCAGCCTATATCCAATGCTCGATCGCATGTTATAAAGCGTGCTGCCGACCCTTTTCATGCGCGATGAGAAGCTTGTGGCACGGCCGCGAAACGCAACGGAGTTCATGGTTGGTGTTTCTGCTACCCTGTATACCGTATTCAGGTTTGAGAGAAACAGATGAATGCTGGCGGGAATGGTTCAAAGGGATGAAGGTCTGGCTCGAAGGAGGCTGAATAATGCCGAGTAGGCTCCTCCCGGCTCAGGCCATCCTGTATAGGATCGTAGGACGTGTATAATGTCTGGGACTGCATCTGTGGTGGCCATACATCGGATAGAGGCTCCTGATGGTTCCCAATCATGACGACTCGATGATAATAATCTGAAAAGATGAGGAAGAGAGGCGGTGCGAAAATTTTTCAAATGGACTCTGTGGATTATCGGCGGGATGCTTGGCCTGGTAGTCGTGGCAATCGGCGCGGTGTATGCCTGGAGCGAAATCCGGATCAACCGGACGTTCGATGTCACGGCAAGCGCTCTGCGGGTGCCAGCCGATTCGGCCTCGCTTGCACGTGGCAAGCATCTGGTGCAAACCATCGCCAAATGCGGCGACTGTCATGGTGACGATCTTGCCGGAAAGGTTATGCTTGATGAGCCTGCCATTGGAAGGCTTGTCGCATCGAACATTACCCCAGGCAAGGGTGGGGTGGTATCCGGGTATACCGATCAGGATTGGGTTTATGCCATCCGGCATGGCCTGCGGCGCGATGGAAAAGCCTTGCTTGTCATGCCGGCACGGGAGTACTGGCATTTCGATGACGCCGAGCTTGGTGCAATCATACACTACATAAAATCGGTGCCGCCGGTGGATAAGCCGTCCGGTGAATCCTCCGTTGGCCCGCTTGCCCGTGTGTTGTATCTGGCCGATCAGCTCGGGCTTATCGCTGCCGAGAAGGTTTCTCATGACGTGCCCCCTCCAGTGGCGCCAACCCCCGGTCCTACCGTGCAGTATGGTCAGCATCTTGCCATGACCTCCGGGTGTGTGGGATGCCACGGGGAGGGTTTTTCCGGCGGGCCTGTTCCTGGAATGCCACCGGCATGGCCACCTGCGTCGAACCTGACACCGGATGAAGGAAGTGGCATGGGTTCCTGGACGGAACAAGATTTTTTTGCTGTGATGCGCGAGGGAAAGCGTCCGAATGGCGCGATCATCAATTCGGAGTTCATGCCGTGGAAAGCCACCATGAATATGAGCGATGACGAGATACGTGCTCTCTGGTTATATCTCCGGACGGTTCCTCCGAAGGAGGTGGGGAACCGCTGACGATAGGTGCGGAGAACGCCTGACCCTCCCGGTGTTCTCCGTGCTCTATCCCTTCTTGTAATCCCTCAGGTTTGGTCTGGAGGGCGTGGATACGGCTCTTCAGAAAATCCGTTCCGTCCAAGCATCGTATACGGATTGTTGGGCATCTGCGTATCGCGGTTTGCATCTGCTGCTATATCGGGATGCTCCGGCGCTGCGGTCTGGCCGCACATGCCATACCCGCCTGTGTATGCATTAGGGGGTGTTGTTTATCAGAACCGCTTCGCACCTTCTTCTCTGTGCAGCGACCGGCATCTGGAGGAGCGAAGCGATGCAGGAAACTCTGATCCCGGAAACTGCTATTTTGCGTCTGGCTCAACATTTCTGGTTATACCTGTCGCCTGCGGTGCTGCTGCGGGCGACATTGTTATTTCCGATATCAATCCCAGGACGCAGCCACGCATGGCGCAGCAGATGCCGCATATCCTTACAACAAAGCTCTTTGTGGCCCGCCCGCAGAAAAATCTGGTGCCACGCGATGCCCTTCTCCGAAAGCTCGACGATCTTCCACATCGTACGCTTACGCTGATATCGGCGCCGGCAGGATTTGGAAAGACCACAACGCTCGCGTCCTGGATCTCCTCGCACTCATATCCGGCCGCCTGGGTATCGCTCGATAGTGGTGATAACGACATCGTTCGCTTCCTCAGCTACATCGTTGCGGCCATCCAGACTCTCCACCCGGGGGTGGGGGAAGGGGTGCGCCAGGCTCTTGGCGGCACTCCCGTTCCCTCGATCGAGCCGCTGCTCGCCACATTCATCAACGATCTCGCCGCGATTCAGGAGGATGTTCTCCTTGTGCTCGATGACTATCATATCATCGAATCGCCGGGAACCCACGAGGCCCTTCTCTTCATGCTGGAGCATGCTCCGGCCTCGTTTCATCTTGTGCTGGCCACCCGTGCCGATCCTCCCTTTCCTCTGGCTCGTCTGCGTGTGCGGGGGGAGTTGCTGGAGATCCGCGCCGCCGATCTTCGTTTTACAGCCAGCGAGGCCGCCCGGTTCCTCAACGATCTGATGCATCTGCATGTATCGGAGGAGCAGCTTGACCTTCTTCAGGCAAAGACCGAGGGGTGGGCTGCCGGTTTGCAGATGGCCGCGCTCTCGTTGCAGGGACGCGATGATATCGACGAGTTCATCCGCGCCTTTACCGGTGCCGACCGGTTTGTGCTGGATTATCTCCTGGAGGAAGCGCTGGCGCTGCTGCCGGAGGAATTGCAACGGGTGATGCTCGATCTCTCCATACTGGAGCGGTTCGATACGGCGCTCTGCGAGGCCGTGACCGGGCATGAGTCCGGCAGCGCTCTGCTGGCGGAACTGGAGCGGAGAAATCTTTTCCTGATACCGCTCGACAATCACCGCAAATGGTACCGCTATCATCATCTGTTCGCCGACCTGCTTCGCCATCGTCTGGGGGAGCTTCATCCGGCATCGCTGCCGGAGCTTCATCGTCGTGCCAGCCTCTGGTACGAGTCGCAGGGCGGTGTGCGCGAGGCGCTTCATCATGCGCGGGAATCGGGCAGTGCCGATCTGCTGGCGCGTCTGGTGGAACAGAACTGGCGCAATCTGATCCGGCAGGGGGGACGTCGTGAACTCTGGGAGCTTACTTCCCGGATCTCCGACGATCGGTTGCTCGCCAGCCCCCGCCTGGGGGTGATGCACGGGTGGGTGCATATCTATTACGGTCGTTTCGATGAGGCTGAACGGTTTCTCGATATGGTCGAGGGGCGGCTTGAAGCGGAATCGGAGGGTCCGCTCGACGAGGAGCTTTCCGGCATGGTGTGGCTGCTTCGTGCGGTGATCGCACGCGATCGGGGAGATGCCGTACGTACCATCGAGTTGGCTGAACGGGCGCTGGAGGTTCTCCCGGACCATCATCCTTCCTCTCCCGACTATATGTGGAATACCTCGCCTGCGATGGTGCTTTCGCTTCTTGGCACTGCCTATCATCGCGCAGGGGAATCGCTTCAGGCCGAGGCCGTTTTTGAACGGTCGCTTCGTTATAGCAGGACAGGCAACCATCTGTACAGCGTGTTGATAGCTCTGTCGAATCTTGGCCGGGAGGAGTTACAGCTTGGCAGGTTGGGACGTGCCGAGGCGATAGCAGACGAGTTGCAGGAACGGAACGGTTCGGCCGAGATTACGATCCCGGAACTGCTGATGACGCCGCATCAGATTCGTGCACGGGTGTTTCTGGAGCGCTACGAGATAGATGCGGCACGTGATGCTGCAATGATGGCCCGTGATCTCTGCGATTCCGGCAACCACCGTCAGCGTATGGAGGCCGAGAAGCTTCTGTTTGCGATCGAGGATGCAGGGGGGCACTGGGATGCGGCAGAGAAGGCAATCGAAGGGATCGAGGAGCTTGATCTCTCGCGAAATGCGGGAAGGATCGCCGGGTTCGCCCCGATGTTTCGTGCCCGGCTGGCCGTTCGCCGAGGTACCGGTGATGCGGCGCGGCGATGGGGAGAGGGGCGACTCGAAGAAGGAGAGAAGGGCGATCCGGGATATTTCAATGCCCGATCGGAGGAGCTTCTGTACGCGCGGATTCTGCTTCGGGAAGGACGGTATGGCGATGCGGAACCGGTGCTGGCGTCGCTCCGAAGCGTCTTCGAGATCGGTGGGCTGCTGCCGATGCTTCTGGAATCCCTTGTGCTTCGTGCGATTCTGCTTCAGGAGACCGGGAAAACGGAGGAGGGGTTCGAGGTGCTCGCCCACGCCCTCAAGCTTGCAGCCCCGGAGCGTTTCATTCGTCCGTTTGTGTACGATGCCGAGCCTGTTGCCCGGTTGATGTCGCATTACCAGAAGCGGGTTGCCACGCTCGGCGCGAAGATATCCTCGGCATATCTGCGGAAGGTGGTCGCCCTGTGCGGCATGCCGATGCTGCCTGATGCAATGCCGAGCGGCGGCGATCCCGGGATGCCGGAGGGGATCGTGCCGCTTACAGCGCGTGAACGGGAGATCCTTCAGCTTATGGCACAGGGGTATTCCAACCAGAAGATTGCTGATAGGCTCTATGTTTCCATCAACACGATAAAAACCCATATCTCGAACCTCTTCGACAAACTTGAGGTGCGGAGCCGTGTTGAGGCGCTTGTCCGTGCTCGTGGCGCAAAAATCATCTAGGCAGGTTTGTGCCGGGTCGATTGGCGGGGGGCGCTCTCATGCACTGGTGCCACGCTGTGCCACAGGTGTGCCGTTGATGGCGATCCGTATGCACCTTCCTGTGCTCTGCTCCATGCCCGGTGTTATCGAGACTGGTCCGGCACCCCGCAATATCGTAGGTTTATCCCTCTTATGGAGGCTGTGTGCACGTCAGGCGTGCTCCTATAACCCATGCGATCTACGACCATGATCCTTTCGTTTAGATGTTTTTCTCTCCCGTTTGCTCTTGCTGCTCTTATCGTGGCCGGATGTGGTGGGACAAAGGAACCTGTGCCTACGCCCGAGGCGGCCTCCGCGCCTCCTGCTGCCACAGCGACCCCCTCGGCCGACAGCCCCGCAATGCACTCTCCGGGAGTCGGCACCTCGGTCCCTGCCGATTCTCTTGTGAATATCTCGCCGGGAGGCTTGCCCGATAGTGTCAGGAAATACGAGGTGCGCTCGGCGATCGTGGAGTACTGGAACTCCTGGCTCGACCGTCGGCAGGTTCTCTATGTGGATGAGTACGGTGCTCGTGAAGCCTTTTATACTGCTCCCGAGCTTGGTGGCGGAGGTGCTGCCCCTCCGTATGATGTCTCGGTCTACGCCGATGGCTGGCGCTACGATTATAGCACCATCACCCGTGCTGGCACCAGGCAGGAGAAGGAGCTTGCATCAGGCCCACTGCTGGGCGTTGTGCAGGATGTATGGGCCTTGCCGGAGCCTTCGCAGGAGCAGTTCGGATTGAAGAGGCTGGGACGGAAGAAGATCGCGGGGAAGGATGCGATCGGCTACAGCTTCCAGTTCAACGGGACCACCACGGTATGGCTCTGGAAAGGGCTGCCGCTCCATGTGGAGATGGTGCGAGGGGTGCAGGGAGGAGGGATGGCAACCATCACCTTCGATGCCAGGCGGATCGAGGCAAATGTGGCGGTTCCGGCGGAGAAGTTCCAGGTGCCGCCAGACATAGCATGGCACTAGACCGTTTGCATCATGGTGCCGGTAGAGCGGGCGCCGGTGCTCCGTTCATGACGTACTTCGCGGCGAGATGGCTGACCTTCCCGACCCTGACGCGCCGTTGAAACGGTCCGATGCTCTTCTGGTTGCCGGAGAGGATGCCGATCTGGATCGGGCTTCCCGCGCTCGTCTGATCGTTGGGAGGCGTTTACCTGTCTATGGTATCTGCAACCTTGGGCATGGCGGCAATTGGGTCGGCGGAAAATCCGTCGTTTCTTCGCGGCGCCATGAGAGTACGGCTCAGGGCCGAGCCTGCTTCGTTGCAACCAGTCACTATGGCCTCCGCCGCTAAACTTCGTAAGTTCCCCCGTAGCGATTCGATCCCTCTCGTACCATGCAGACTATGACTATGGCAGAAGCACAGGAATATCAGGTGACAGCGCGCAAGTGGCGTCCGTCCGAGTTCGCATCGGTAGTTGGGCAGGAGCATGTCACCCAGACGCTGAAGAATGCGATCAGGCAGGGGAGGCTGCATCATGCCTATCTGTTCAGCGGGCCGCGTGGTGTGGGAAAGACGACGACGGCGCGTATTCTGGCAAAGGCTCTGAACTGTCGGCATATGGGCGAAGAGCTGGAGCCGTGCGGCGTCTGCGATTCCTGCCGGGAGATCACCGAGGGGCGTTCGCTTGATGTTGTAGAGATCGATGGTGCCTCCAACAACTCGGTGGAGGATATACGAAAGCTGCGCGATAACGCCAAGTATCCGCCGGTGGGTGGGGGCTACAAGCTCTATATCATCGACGAGGTGCATATGCTCTCCACCTCCGCCTTCAACGCGTTGTTGAAGACCCTGGAGGAGCCTCCCAAGCACCTGGTGTTTGTTTTCGCCACAACCGAGCCGCATAAGGTGCCGGCCACGATTCTCTCACGGTGCCAGCGGTTTGACTTTCGCCGGATGCAGATCGATGATATCGTGGGGCGCCTCTCCTATATCGCACGCCACGAGGGGATGGAGATCGATGAGGATGCTCTGGTCGTGATCGCCAAGAAGGGGGATGGCTCCATGCGCGACTCGCAGTC
The DNA here is from genome assembly GCA_964455525.1 of uncultured Alphaproteobacteria bacterium. Taxonomy (GTDB): domain Bacteria; phylum Bacteroidota; class Ignavibacteria; order OLB7; family OLB7; genus JAFDZV01. Next base: position 309,806 of record CAYVWR010000006.1, on the reverse strand, counting down.
GATCTTCGATCAGGTTACCTCCTTCTGCGGAATGAAGGTCTCCTACGATCAGGCGAACGAGGCGCTGAACATCATCGATCAGGGCTTCTTCTTCCGGGTCACTGATATGATGCGTTCCGGGGCCACTGCCGAAGCTTTTGCCATCGTAGAGGAGATCATGCGGGTTGGATACGATGTTCAGGAGTTCCTGATCGGCCTGGCGGAGCATCTGAGGAATTTCCTGACGGTGCTTACCACCAATTCCACGCGCCTTATCGAAGCCGCCAAGATGTACCTGGATCGCTATGCCACGGAGTCGGCCGAGATGGCCGAAGGGGATCTTATCCGCGCTCTACATCTTACGCTTGGGGCACAGGGGGCCATCCGTTCCTCCTCGCAGCCCCGGCTTCGTCTGGAACTGGTGCTGCTTCAGCTTGCGGTGATGGATTCCACATTGTCGCTTACGCAGCTTCTCGACAAAATCGATCGTATGCCGGATGCTCCCGCTGCCGGTGTGCTGCCAGCCGTATCGCAGTCGCCTGCTTCTGCTCCGGCCGCCGTCGCCGAGCCGACAACGGGATATGCAGCCGCTGCACAAGCAAAAACCGTTGTCGAAGAAGGAAGGCGTGCCTCCAGCCTGAGCGATCTTGCCAGCTTTCCAGTCTCGGCTCCCGTACCATCATCGTTCGATCGTCAGCCGATGTATACCGCCGACCGTGCGCCTGGTTCATCGCCGGGGAACTCTTCGGCTGCAATGAACGCCGCAGCCGAGGGGGGGGCGGGATATCGGAGCACCTCGCCGGTTGCAGTACCCTCGCCGTCGGGCGGGCTTACCGATCGTGATCTACAGCGTCGGTGGGGCGAGTTCCTTTCCTACTGTGATGACAAGAAGACACTGGTCATGGCGCTTGGCTCGGTGCAACCGCCGGAGCTTTATGGCGGAAACACGGTGCGGCTGTACGTTGCCAACGAAACCAATCTCTCTATTCTCAACAGAAACAGGGATCTGCTCCGGGAGAAGCTGGAGAGCTTCTTCAAGCGTACTCTTCGCGTGGAGGGAGTGCTGGGAAATGCCCCGGTCCCGGTGGGGGGGGAGGCGGTGCCGGTCTCCTCGCGTGCAAAAAGCGACCATCCCTTTGTGCAGGGGCTGATCACGTTGCTTGAGGCAAGCCCGATCTAAGATGGCCATCCTACGATGGCCATCCTACGATGGCCATCACATGGCCTTCGTGCCAGGCTGGCCCGGAGGGGCATCCGGTGTATCGGCACCAAAGGGGAATGAGCGGCAGAGGAGCGATGCCCTTGTCATGCATCGTGCCGCGGCGCCCCGCTGGCAGTTGCCTGCCGTACGGTTAGAGCGTCCCTCCATCCACAGGGCTGCCGTTGCGATGTGATCGCATTCCCCACAAATCCCCCACACCCTCTTCGATTCCCTTACCACATCTCCCTGAAAACCCCGCATTCCGTGCATCTGAAAGGGTTGACATTTATACCTGAAAATATTTTCAGTAAACTTCCTGTTTGCTGTAAACAAGATATAACGCACATACAGCATTGCCGATTCGGCCAAATTTGCGTGAAATCGCGTTTTATTCGATTCTATGAAGATTTCGGGGGAGAACTTTCGCCGTGCTGGCGCGCGCGATGGGCCAAACCCTAATTTGCGGCTGTGAGTGGGTAAAAGTGGGGGATTTTGGTAGGCCCTCCCTCGATAGGCGAAACGATGTCATTCTTCAAGGGTAGAGAAATATACTCGGTCGATTCCAAGGGTCGTGTGAACATCCCGGCGAAGATGCGCAAGAGCATGGCGCCGGAGGCGAACGATACGTTCGTTATCACACGCGGCCCGGATGATGATCCATGTATCTATGCATACCCGCTCGACGAGTGGAAGAAGTTCGAGGAGAACCTGAAGCAGCTCAATCAGTTCAACGAGCTTGAACGCTTTTTCCTTCGCACGCTTCTGTACTGGGCAGATGAAGTAACACTTGACAAACAATTCCGGATCATGCTTCCGAAATCGCTGATCGACTTCACGAAGATCGAGAAGGAGACGCTTATCCTCGGGGCGATGGACCATTTGGAACTATGGGATCCAAAGATCTTTGAAAGCTATCTGAGCAAGAAGACCCAATCGTATGCTACCATCGCCGAGTCGGTGATGGGGCTGAGGCGGGAGTAACCATGAGCACGGCCTATCATATTCCGGTGATGCTGGATGAGGTGCTTAGTGCTCTCGCGATCGACCCATCAGGAAACTATGCCGATGGCACTCTCGGTGGAGGAGGGCATACGGCAGCGATTCTGGAACGGGTGCGCGGCCAGGGGCGCGTCTATGCATTCGATGCCGATCCTGGTGCCATTGCCAACGCGGCAGAGCGTTTCGGCCAGGAGCTGGGGGGGAGCCTGATCGTACGGCAGGCATACTTCAGCGAGGCGTGCGCAATGTTGAGCGAGGAGGGGGTGATGCTGGCCGGTGTGCTGCTCGATCTGGGCGTTTCCAGTCGGCAGATCGACTCCGATCAGATCGGCCTGAGCTACCGTTTCGATATGCCGCTCGATATGCGGTTCCGTCAGGAGTCGGGACGCCGTTCAGCACGCGAACTGGTGAACAGGGAATCCCCGGAGCAGATTGCCACGATTCTCCGCACGTATGGCGAGGAGCCTGCCGCATGGAAGATTGCCAGGGCGATTGCCGATGCACGGTTCGGGCACCCGATTGAGACGACCGGCGATCTGCGAAGGGTCATCGAGTCGGTGATCCCGGAGCGATTTGTCATGAAGACCCTTTCGCGTGTCTTTCAGGCGCTTCGGATCGAGGTGAACGATGAGCTTGGGGAGTTGCGTGCGGCACTCGAGTGTTTTGTTCCGCTACTTCGGCCCGGGGGACGATTTGCGGTGCTGACCTATCACTCGTTGGAGGACCGGATCGTCAAGGATCATTTTCGCCAGGAGGAGCGTTTTTGTATCTGCCCTCCGCAGCTTCCGATCTGTGTCTGTGAGAAGCAGCAACGGTTGAAGCTGGTGACGCGCAAGCCTGCCTCCCCTTCCGATGAAGAGGTGGAGCGCAATCCGAGAGCACGAAGCGCAAAGCTCAGGGTGGCCGAACGTGTGATTGATACGCGGCAATCCCGGCAGCGATAACGAGAGCACGATTGCAGGCCTTGGCAACCGGCGATGGCAGATATCGCGAGGGTATTCCGCCCCGAGCAGGTGCCGCAGAGTTGTCAGGACCCGGCGTGGCGCTGCCGGGCGTAGATCAGCATAAGCATGAGCCGTAGAGTAATGTCATTGACGCAGCCGACCATATCGCGCAGGAGGGCCAGGGGGGAGGAGATCGCCCCTGGACGTTCGGCGGAGCCGCAAGCAGCCGGGAGAGAGAAGATCCGTCCGTTTCTCCGCCGATGGCTTACGGCCGGTATGCTCCTGGCCGCGTCGTTGCTCGCTGTCCTTTATATATCCAATGCGATCGCCGTCAACGAGCTGACGACAACGATCGCATCGCTTGAGCAGGAGCGCGATGTTGTCCGAGGGGAGAATGAAAAGCTTCGCGCCGAGCTTCTGCGGCTGATGTCGGTGGAGCGGGTAAGCACGATCGCTGCCGGAAGGCTTGGCATGGTGCAGCCGTTGCGTCCGCCACAGGCCCTGGCTCCTGCTGCTCGTATGGAGGCCGCTGTTGCCGGAAGCGACTCGGCCGCCCTACAATAACAAAGAAGTAGAACGCCGGAAGAGCGCCTGACGATCGTGGCTCCTGTGCGGCATCGTTTACGATGCGGAGGGGCGGTCAGGTCCGCGGCCCAGACTCCGTACATCGTGTCAATATCATTCCTGGATACGACTCAACTCTCAAGTACCAGCCGATGGCAACGCCAGTAGAGAGCACCATTGTTGCATCGATCCGACGCCGCCCACCTCGCGACGTGCGGCGGCTCTACGTTGTGGGCATTGCGTTGTTCATGGGGCTGGTGGTGATAAGCGGCAGGCTGATAAAGTTGCAGATCATTGATGGCGATCGTTATGCCGAGCAGGCACGGCGGCAGTACGAGTCGAAGATGGTGCTTCAGGCCGAGCGGGGTGCGCTGTACGACCGCGGCGGCAATCTGCTGGCGACCAATGCGATGAGCATCTCCTTTGCGGCCGATCCAAAACATATCGAGAACCCTCAGAGGCTGGCAAAGATATTCGCTGATGCGCTCGGTGATCCGTATGAGGTCTGGCTTGGCAAGCTCACCCAGAAGAATACCTCCTTCGTCTGGTTGCACCGTAAGGTGAGCGGCCCCGCACTGGAACGGTTGAAGGATCTGGATGATGACGGGCTTATCAAGCTAAAGGAGCCGTTGCGCCACTTTGAGTATGCCTCGCTTGGCGCGCAGGCGATTGGCGCTACCGATATCGACAACAATGGGTTGAACGGTGTCGAGCTTTACTATGATGAGCAGCTCAAGGGGAGCGATGGCTATGTGGTGATGCAGCGTGATGCACGTGGCCGCCGCCGTCCCGACGTTGATCTTCCGCAGGTACGTCCGCAGCATGGCAGCGCTCTTGTGCTCACGCTTGATGTCAACGTGCAGGCGATCGTCGAGGATGAGCTGCGCAAGGGGGTGGAACGGGCCGGTGCTCTCTCCGGGACTGCGATCGCCATTGACCCTCATACCGGCGAGCTTCTGGCTCTGGCAAGCTATCCTACCTATGATCCGAATGATATGAGGAGCGCCGAGCAGGCGGCCGTCAGGGTACGGGCGATCACCGATACCTACGAGCCTGGTTCGACGATCAAGGTGGTGACCGTTGCCGCAGCGCTTGAAGAAGGAGAGGTTGATCCAGATGAGAAGATCGACTGCGAGAATGGGCTTTACAAGATCGCCGGTCATATAATTCGCGACGATCATCCCGCCGGCACGGTGAGTTTCCGCGAGGCGATGTCGCGCTCCAGCAATATCGCCATGGCAAAGGTTGCCTCGCGTATCTCTGCCCCCCGCTTCTATAAATATGTGCGGGATTTCGGCTTCGGCATCATCTCCGGGGTCGATCTGCCGGGAGAGGCACGGGGCGAGGTGAAAAAGCCGGATGAGTTCTCCGATGGTACGCAGGAGTTCATGGCGTTCGGCTACCAGCTTGCGGTGACCCCGCTACAGCTTGTCTGCGCCTATGCAGCCGTTGCAAACGGGGGCGTGATGATGAAGCCCCATCTGTTGAAACGGCGACTTGATCGCAATGGCGAGGTGCTCGAAGAGTTCAAGGCACAGGAGATACGCCGGGTGATAAGTCCCAAGACCGCCCGGACGCTTTGTGATATGCTGGTGCAGGTCGTGGATAGTGGCACCGGCAAGGCTGCCCGTATCAATGGGATGAAGATCGCCGGCAAGACCGGAACATCGCAGCAGATTTTCGACGGTGCCTACTCCAAGGAGAAGTACAATGCTTCCTTTGTCGGATTCTTTCCGGCAGATCAGCCGAGGGTGACGCTGCTGGTGCTGCTGGACAGCCCGACCAATGGCTATTACGGGGGGCAGGTTGCCGCCCCGATCTTCCGGGAAATCGCACGAAGAATCATGGGGGCATCGGTAGGCAGCGAGCCTTCCCGGCCAACCTATGCCGCAAGCGAGGCCCCGGCACTACGCCAGGTTACGGCTGCTACCAGTCTGGAGACGCCGGATCTGCGGGGTCTTGATGCCGATGCCGCCCGTATGCTCGGCGAGAAATATGGGTGCCGTGTGCTGGTGCGCGGTGCGGGGCGGTTGGTAATGGAGCAGACCCCGGCGCCTGGAACACGCATCGAGGCGCGGAGCGTGATCGTGCTTGCACTCTCTGCGCCGGAGAACGACGCGGTGATGCCGGATCTGCGAGGCCTCTCTCTGCGCCGTGCGCTCAATATCCTGAGCATCTGCCAGGTAAAACCACATGTAAGCGGCTCTGGCATTGTTCGCTCGCAGAGCCCTGCGCCGGGAACGCCGTTTGCCGGTGGGGCTGCTCGTTCGGCCTCACTGGTCTGCCGGTAGAACGATTTCAATGGATGGGATGTGAAAACACTCGATGACATACTGTCGGTGCTGAGTGGGCTTCGCCAGGTGCGCGGCAGACGCGATCGCCAGGTGCATGCCATTCGCTACGATAGCCGTCGGGTGACGCCGGGTGATCTGTTTGTTGCAGTGGCCGATCGGGACGATCATGGTCCCGAGTTCATACCAACGGCGGTCGAGGCCGGTGCAACGGTCATCGTGAGCGATGCGCCCGAGCATATCCCCGGCGGGCTTTCCAACGATGATGTCACGCTGGTTGTGGTAGATGATGCGCGCCGTGCGATGGCCGAGATGTCGCATCGTATGTTCGATTATCCGGCGAGACGGTTGAAGCTGTATGGCGTTACCGGAACCAACGGGAAGACAACGGTAAGCTATGTCCTTCATCAACTGCTCGATGCATGCGGCGAACGTACAGGTGTGATCGGCACGCTCGGCAAGATGGTGGGGGCACTGACGCCAACCGGCTATACGACGCCGGAGGCACCGGAGCTGGCGGAGATCCTGGATGAAATGTCTAAGGCAGGTCTGAGCGCCGTGGCCATGGAGGTGTCATCGCACGCGCTTGCGCTGCAACGGGTTGCCGGCCTGAGCTTCGGCGGCGTGATCTTTACGAATCTGACGCAGGATCATCTCGATTTCCATCGTTCATTTCAGGAATATCATGATGCAAAAAAGCTACTCTTCGACGGACTTGATGCCGATCGGCCGGCGGTGGTCAATATCGACGACCTATACGGAGAGTCGGTGGTGCGCGACAGTTACGCGAGTATCGTTCGTTACGGAAGTGCCGGAGGAGCCGACGCACGCATTGAAGAAGTTCATCTCGGCTCGCAGAGCACTCATTGGTCGCTGAGCCTGTCAGACCGGTTGGGAGGCGGAACCATCGGACTGCATACCGATCTGATCGGGGCCTTCAATGTATCGAATATCACCGGCGCGTTTGCGCTTGCCCTGGCTCTGGGACTTGATCGTGACCGGCTGGTGCAGGCCGTCGCCGAGCTGCGTCCCGTTCCCGGGCGCATGCAGTCGATAGCGCTCGGCAATGGTGCCACGGCGGTGGTCGATTATGCACACACCCCTGATGCGCTCGAAAACGTGCTCCGCACGCTTCGTGCGATCGGTGGTGGAGGCCGCCTCAGCGTGGTATTTGGTTGTGGCGGCGATCGCGATCGTGGTAAGCGACAACTGATGGGTGCCGTGGCCGCACGGTTTGCCGACCATGTTATCCTTACCTCCGATAATCCCAGGAGCGAATCCCCGGAGTCGATTATCGAGGAGATCGCGGCAGGTGTCGCAGAAGGCCTTGTGGTACAACGCGTTGCCGACCGTGCCGAGGCTATATGCCAGGCGCTCGATGCAAGCTCATCCGGCGATATCGTGCTTGTTGCCGGTAAGGGGCACGAGGAGTATCAGATCATCGGCTCGCAGCGACGGCATTTCAACGATAGAGAGGAAGTACAACGGTGGATCGAGGCCCGGCCAGCCAGCCAGCCGGAGGGGATAGCGGCTGCATGAGATTGGAAACGGTACGGGACCTTCTCTCGGTGCTTTCGCATGAGCTTTTTTCCGGTCGCACGGGAAGCGCTCGACGGGCGGTTCGGGGCTTTTCGACCGACTCTCGTTCTTTGAAAAAAGGGGAAGTTTTTGTTGCCCTGGTGGGAGAGCAGTTCGATGGACACGATTTCATCGAGCGGGCGGCTGCACAGGGTGCATCGGCTGCGGTGGTCTCCAGTGCCTGGTTTCATCGGGTGGGAGAGCGTGATGGCGATCTTCCAATGATTGTGGTGCAGGATACTCTGGCCGCCTATGGCAGCATCGCAACCGTGCATCGTTCCCGTTTCACCTATCCGGTGATCGCGGTGGCAGGCTCCAATGGAAAGACGACCACAAAGGAGCTGATCGCCGATCTGCTTGCGACGCGTTATACGGTGCTTCGGACCGAGGGGAATTTGAACAACCTGATCGGCGTCCCGGCGATGATGCTGCGGATGACCGATCAGCATACGGCTGCGGTTATCGAGATCGGCACCAATGCGCCGGGAGAGATCGCCCGGCTCTGCCAGATTCTTCGTCCAACGCATGGCATTATCACCAATATCGGGCGGGAGCATCTGGAATTGCTCGGTTCGGTGGAGGGGGTGGCCAGGGAGGAGGGAGCCTTGTTTGAACATCTGGAGGCCGAGGGGGGAGTGGCCGTTGTGAACCTTGACGATGCCTACATCGCCCGTATGGGGAAGAGGATCGCGGCAAAAGTGACATACGGCAAGGGAGCGGCGGCCATGATCGCGGGAAAGAGGGGGAGGCTGAACGAGGTGGGGGCGCCGGCCATCCAGATCACCGACCGGCGTGCAGCAGAGCCGAAGTCATTTACAGTGCAGCTTCGTACGCCGGGAGAGCATACCGCTGGCAATGCCCTGGCCGCTGCGGCCATGGCCCTGAGCCTGGGCGTTTCCCCCACACGTGTCCGGCAGGTGCTTGAACGCTTCGAGCCGCATATCTATCGTGGCGGATATGCACGGCTGGCGATTATGAGGGGAGCCAGTGGCATTACGGTGCTTAATGACACCTATAACGCAAACCCCGATTCCATGCTTGCCGCACTCCGTGCGCTCGTCGCGCTCAAGCCAGGCCCCGGGGGACGCCGGGTAGCGTTGCTGGCCGACATGAAAGAGCTGGGAGCCAGTTCTGCGGAGGAGCACAGGCGAATTGGAGAGGCGCTTGTGGGGATGCCGCGCATAGATCTGGCAATCTTTCACGGTGAGGAGATGAGCCATGCCTACCATGCGCTTGCGGCCGTTGCTCCGGGACGAGCCTGCTATATCGCTGACAAGAGTCTACTCATTGATGAGCTCGGCTCACTTTTTGCAACAGTTGATGTGATTCTTGTAAAAGGCTCGCGCAGCATGAAGATGGAAGATGCAGTGAAAGTCTTGCTGGAAGCAGAATCGACTCGGTAACGCCGGGAGAGTCAGGGGGAGAAAGATGTACGTGCGCGGGGTGGCAGGGTGCCAGCAGGGGGGTGATAGACCAAATGCAGACGGGGACCTATCGATAGCATATTCCAAGGACTGAGAGGTCTGAGGGAACTGTCCAGGACCCGAGATTATACGGTTGTCGGTTACGGTGGATGGCGTAACCGACAACCGATAATCATATCTCACGTTGAAAATCAGCAGATGCTCTACTATCTGGCCCAGTACATCGAGTCGACACTCAATCCCCCAGGGTCTGGACTCTTTCGTTTTGTGACCTTTCGTGCCGCTGGTGCGGCACTTACGGCGCTTCTTATCGCCTTTGTCTTCGGACCAAGGATCATTGCAGCGCTTAAGCGTCGCCAGCTTGGCGAGCAGGGGAAGAAGGAAGCGCCCAAGAGCCATATGGCAAAGGCCGGCACGCCCACGATGGGAGGGCTGATCGTGCTTCTCTCGCTGATCGTTCCCACGATACTCTGGTGCGATATCAAAAGTGCCTTTGTGATCCTGGTTTCGATCGTAACGCTTTTTCTTGGCGGGGTGGGCTTCCTGGACGACTACCTGAAGGTGGTGAAAAAACTGCCAAAAGGGCTTATCGGACGCTATAAGATCGTTGGTCAGGTTGCTATCGGGCTGCTTCTCGGCGGGACCATCTACTTCTTCCCGGAGTGGTTCCCTGGCAGCTTTGCCAGCATCAATACGTATACGACGGTCCCGTTCTTCAAGGATCTGCTGTTCGACTTCGGTGTGTTCTATATACCGATTGTGATCTTCATTCTCACGGCAACCTCGAACGCGGTAAATCTGACGGATGGGCTGGATGGGCTTGCCATAGGGACCGTGAGCATTGTGGCCTTGACCCTGGCTGTGATCACCTATGTTTCCGGCAATGCGGTGGCGGCAACATATCTCGGCATCCCCCACCTGCGTGGCAGCGAGGAGCTTGCAGTGTTTAGCGCCGCTCTGGTTGGTGCCGGTCTTGGCTTCCTCTGGTACAACGCGTACCCGGCGCAGGTTTTCATGGGGGATACCGGTTCGCTTGCGCTTGGTGGTGCGGTTGGCGCCCTGATGATCCTGGTGAAGAAGGAGTATATGATCCCTGTGATGGGGGGGATCTTCTTCGCCGAATCTCTCTCGGTGATGGCGCAGGTTGCCTACTTCAAGTACACGAAGAAGCGCTTCGGCGAAGGTCGCCGGATCTTCAAGATGACCCCGTTGCATCATCACTTCGAGTTGAAGGGATGGCCGGAGGCGAAGATCGTGACCCGCTTTTATATAGTGGCTGTGCTGCTGGCGATCCTGGGCCTTACCACATTGAAGATCCGGTAACAGATGGGTCTGGAAAAGGGGCGGGGATACAGGTGTCCAAACGCTCTATCACGATCCCGCCGGGGTTGGCGCCCGAAGTTTCTTGCGGACATTCCGGGCAATGGTCATCCAGACCTTGGTTGAGTTTCTTCCTGTAATCATGTCGCAGATACCATATACATACGCGATCCTTGGGGCTGCCCGTTCCGGGCTTGCCGTTGCCCGGTTGTTATGCGATGAGGGGGCAGAGGTGTTTGTAAGCGATCTGCGTCCGGCTGAGTCCGCTGCCGACGCCATCCATCTGCTGGATGAACTGGGCGCCCACTATGAGTTCGGTGGGCATAGCCAGAGGGTTCTGGAGGCCGATGTGCTTGTGCTCTCGCCCGGCGTTCCCGATACCATCCCGATCGTCCGGCAGGCCATCGAGCGTGGGATGACGATAACAGGGGAGATCGAGGTTGCATCGCGCCGCTGCAAAGGGCGGATTGTGGCGATTACCGGGACCAATGGCAAGACGACGACGACCGAGCTTGCTGGGCATATCTTCCGTACCGCCGGTATCGAGACGTTTGTGGCGGGCAATGTTGGCGTTCCGTTCAGCGAAATAGCACTCCAGGCAGGTCCGCAAAGCGTGGTTGTGCTGGAGATGAGCTCGTTTCAGCTTGAGCATATCGCGGCCATGAAGCCGCAGGTGGCAGTGATGCTGAACATCACGCCCGACCATATGGACCGTTATGCGGGCTTCGATGAGTATCGTCAAGCCAAATTTCGGATAACCATGAACCAGGATGCCGGGGATCTGCTCCTCTATAATGCCGATGACGAGCATCTGGCTGCTCTGCCCGAGCGGTCTGGTGCCCAGGCACTCGGGTTCAGCATTCGCCGGGAGCTTCCGGCCGGGGCATTCGTTCGCGATGGTATGCTGATACTTCGCGATGGCGGCTCGGATGCCACGAACAATGATGAAACGATCATGCGTGTTGAAGAGATAGGTATTCGGGGGCCTCACAACCTCTACAACTCGATGGCCGCTGCGCTCTCGGCGCGGGGGCTGGGTGTGCCGGTCGGGGCGATACGCGATGGGCTTGCCAGCTTCGCGGGCGTTCCCCATCGGCTGGAGGCGGTGCGTGAGTTCGAGGGCGTTGGCTACATAAACGATTCCAAGGCAACCAATGTGGACTCGCTCTGGTATGCGCTCTCCAGCTTCACCCGGCCGATCGTGCTGATTGCCGGTGGCAAGAGCAAGAAGAACTCCTACGATGCGGTGCTTCATCTGGTGGCCGAACATGTAAAAGCCGTGGTGTTGGTGGGCGATGCAGCCGATGAGATGCATGCCGCTTTCGGTCCCTATACCAGAGTCTACCGGGCCGGATATAGTATGGAGAACGCTGTGGCGACGGCCAGATCGCTCGCTGAATCGGGGGATGTGGTGCTCCTCTCCCCAGCCTGTGCCAGCTTCGATATGTTCAAGAACTACGAGCATCGTGGCGATGTATTCAAGCAGCTTGTCGGCGCGCTTGGATCGGTAGCGGAAACCCGAAGTGCTGAAGCTTAAGATGTTATGAAGGGACCGTTGGGAAACATAGTGCGAGGGTTTGTGCCCGCATCGGGAACCAGCGGTGGATCGCGGGGGCATAACGATTGGTTTATCCTGCTGAGCGTGCTCGGGATCATGTTCTTCTCGATCGCATTTGTCTACTCGGCCTCGGCAGGGTTTGCTGATGAGAAGACAGGATCGACCGAGACCTTCTTCTGGAGCCATGCCATCCGTGTGCTGGGGGGCATCATGGTGATGCTTGTGCTCTCGCGCATCGACTATCACTGGCTGGAACGCTGGTCGAAACCGATGCTTGTGGTGGCGCTCGGCATGCTCCTGTATGTTCTGTTCGAGGGGACAAGAATGAAGGGAGCAACACGGTGGCTAAGCCTGGGGCCTATCTCGTTCCAGCCATCGGAGTTTGCAAAATTTGCGCTCATCATTCATCTGGGGGTGATGCTGGCCGATAAAAGGGCCTATATCAACGACCTCAAGTTCAGCTTTCTGCCGATGATGCTCTGGGTGATGCTTGCCTGTGGGCTGGTGGCTCTGCAACCGAACCTCTCAACCGCGTTGGTGATCTTCATGGTGGCGATGGGAATGCTGTTCATCGGACGGGTGAATCTCTTCCAGTTGGGTTCGGTACTGCTGGGCGGACTTCTGGTTGCGGCGGCCTATGCCGTTTCGGCAGAATATCGGATGAGGCGTATCCTTTCCTATGTGAGCATGCATTCCGGCGAGGCCGATACGGTCAATGCCGCGAACTATCAGCTCAGCCAGGGATTGCTCGCGTTCGGTTCCGGGGGAATCTTTGGCGTGGGGCCGGGACAAAGCAGGCAGCGACTGTTTGTGCCGGAGCCGTTCGGCGATTTCATCTATGCCATTATCGGCGAGGAATATGGCTTTATCGGCGCTCTGGTGATCCTTGGAGTGTTCGGTCTCATCATCTGGCGTGGGCTTCTGGTGGCGCGGCAGGCTCCCGATGATCTTGGGCGAAATGTTGCGGCCGGCATCACACTGGTTCTTGGCGCCTATGCGGCGATCAACGCCTGTGTGACAACAGGTCTGCTGCCAACTACAGGCCTGCCGATGCCCTTTATCAGCTATGGTGGCAGCTCGGTGTTGTTCAGTGCCGCTGCCGTGGGGGTGTTGCTTAACATCTCGCAACATGCGAATGTGATGCCGCTGGAAAAACCGGCTGTGGTCCGGGCAGGAGCTGTTGTATGAAGAACCTACGGCTTCTTTTTGCCGCCGGAGGTACCGGCGGGCACATCTTTCCGGCTCTGGCAGTTGCCGAGCGATGCAGGCAACTGTGCCCGGATGCCGAGATAGAGTTTGTCGGGACGCGGGGACGGCTTGAGGAGACGGTGGTTCCGCGTGCCGGATATCCGCTCAACTATCTCTGGATCAGCGGATTGCAGCGGGATGTGTCGTTGCAGACCTTTCTGCTGCCGGTAAAGATCGGAACCTCGTTCGCACAGGCGCTCCGATTGCTGAACAGGTTCAAGCCGCATGCGGTGGTCTGTGCAGGGGCATATGTCAGTTATCCGATCGGAATGATGGCGGCGATGCGGGGGATTCCGCTTGTGCTGATGGAATCCAATGCGCTGCCGGGTCGGGTGGTGCGGAAACTGGCCCCGAGGGCCACGGTAGTTCATGTGGCGTTCGAGGCCGCACGCTCGCATCTGCGGGGTGCCAGGGTGGTTGTAAGCGGCAATCCTGTTCGTGCCGTCTTCTCCGAGGCCCAGGATCGTAACGAGGCACGAGCACACTTCGGGCTTTCACACGATCGCCCCACGCTCTTTGCCTTCGGCGGATCGCTCGGTGCACGCTCGATCAATGCGACGCTCGATAGAATCGTCGAGCGCCTTCTTGTAGAAGGTGTGCAGGTGATCTGGCAGACCGGGACCAGCTATGCCGGGGGAGAGCACCGGGAACCGGGATTGTATCGTTCCACCTTCATCCATGAGATGGAGAAGGGATATGCGGCGGCCGATCTGGTGCTGGCACGTGCCGGTGCCACGACGATCGCCGAGCTTGCGGTGGTAGGGCGGCCCTCGATTCTTGTGCCGCTGCCAAACGCTGCCGACGATCATCAGCGGATGAACGCCGAGGCGATGGAGCGCGCAGGGGCGGCTCGGATGTTGCCGGATGCCGAGCTTAATGCACGGCTTCATCAGATGGTGATTATGCTCCTCTCACACAAGGCCGATCTGGCTGCGATGGCGCACAATGCTGCCATGCTCGCTGTCCCGAACGCCGATGATGTTATCGCGCACAGCGTGGTGGAGCTTGCAGCACGAGGGAGGTGATCCCTCCGTGCGGCCCGGATAGGATTCATGGGACAGGCCCCGATACAGTGATTACCGAAGCCCGACTGGTGGATCATCGAATCGTTGCACTTCATTCCGGTAGGCACTCCTACCAAGGCAGATGAGAATGCAGGAAGAGACATTCAGGCACAGGCTCGACATCTACTACCTTGCGACGATCGGCTACGGCGTTACCCTGGTGGTGTACGCGGTAGTGCGAGGGACGCTGATCGGTGATACGTTCTCGGTGGTGTGGCAGGACCCGATCGTCTATCTGCTGGCACTCTTTGCCATCCTTGCCCTTGTGGCGCTGATCGTTGTGGCGGTGTCGGGCCGTCGCGTGATCGTTAGCCGGAACGAGTTGCAGTTCCGTACCCGGTTCCGCCAGCGCATCCTGCGGCCGGAGGAGATCGAGTGGATCGGCTTTCGCCGCGATCGTCCGCTGCGCCAGCCGAAGGCATCTCCCACGGCCCGTATCAAACTCCGCGACCGGCGCAGGCTTCTCAGGCTCCGTCCTAACAGTTTTGAGCGGAGCCGTGATCTGGCGCTGGCGATCCGGGATTTTGCTCAAACAAACGGCATCGAGATACGAGTGGGCCCGCGCCGCAGAGGTGGAGAATCCGGCATGCCCTTCTCGCGTTCCTGAACGCAGATAGCGTTGCAGGCTCACAGACTGATTACACGATAAGCGATTACCAAGAACTTGTTCAGAAGCATACAGACCGTACACTTCGTCGGCATCGGCGGCATCGGCATGTCGGGAATCGCTGAGATCCTGCTCGATCAGGGCTTCTCGGTTACCGGGAGCGATCTCTCCAGAAGCGACACTACCGAGCGGCTCGAATCGCTCGGCGCACGAATCATGATCGGCCATGCAGCGGAGAATGTGGCCGGTGCCGAGGTCGTGGTCTATTCCAGCGCTGTTTGCCCGGAAGATAATCCGGAGACCGTGGAGGCCTTGCGCCGGAAGATCCCGATCATCCGGCGTGCGGAGATGCTGGCCGAGGTCACCCGTATGAAGTACGGTATCGCGGTGGCCGGAACCCACGGCAAGACCACAACCACCTCGATGATCGGCCTGGTGCTGATTGAGGGGGGGATCGATCCTACGGTGATCGTCGGTGGGCGGCTCTCCGGCCTCGGCGGCGCAAATGCCCGGCTTGGACATGGCGAGTGGACCGTTGTGGAGGCCGATGAGTTCGATCGTTCCTTCCTGACGCTCTCTCCTACGATCGCGGTGATAACCAATCTGGAGCGGGAGCATCTCGATATCTATTCCGATATCGACGATATCAAACGGGCGTTTATCGAGTTTGCCAACAAGGCCCCCTTTTATGGCTTTGTGGCGCTCTGCCTGGATGAGTCGTCGCTGGTGGATATCCGGCCGCATCTGAAAAAACGGGTGGTGAGCTATGGCTCCACACCGCAGTGTGATGTGCGTGCAATCGACCTCAGCTTCTCCGAGGGGAATTCGCGATTTACCGTGCTTCGCCACGGCGAGCCGCTTGGTGAGATTATCGTGGGGGCTCCCGGAGAACATAACGTGAAGAATGCTCTGGCCGCAATCACGGTTGGCCTGGAGGTTGGCGTGCCGTTCGAGTCGATAGTTCGTGCCCTTGCGAAGTTCACCGGCGTCTATCGCCGTTTCGAGATCAAGGGCGAGGCGGCCGATGTGATGGTGATCGATGATTATGCACATCATCCCACCGAGGTGAAGGCAACGCTTGATGCAATACGGAGCGGCTGGCGGCGAAGGATCGTGGCTCTGTTTCAGCCGCATACCTATAGCCGCACACGCGATTTCCATGAGGAGTTCGGCAAGTCGTTCTTCAATGCCGATCTGGTGCTGGTAACCGATGTCTATGCGGCCAGGGAACGGCCGATCCAGGGGATTACCGGCGAGTTGATCGTTGAAAGCGCAATCGATTATGGGCACCGTAATGTGATCTATGTGCCGCAGAGAAATACCCTGGCCGAGCGTACCCTGGAGCTGATCCGCCCCGGTGATATCGTGGTGACGATGGGTGCCGGGGATATCTGGAGAAATGCAGACGAAATTCTGTATGCGCTCCGCGAAAAAAGTGCGGGGGCAGATGCCCGGATCTGAAAGGCCCGAGGTGCGGGCAGATGCCCGCAATCATATCAGCAAACAGGATGTGCAATGTTGAATAGTCTGTGCCCCGATCCATGATAGCGCTCGACGATATCCGCAGGAGCTTCAAAGGCCGTATCGCCCTTGCCGAGCCGCTTGCGAACTATACGACGTTCCGCATCGGTGGCCCGGCCGATATTTATCTGGAGCCGCTCGACAAGGCCGATGCGCTGGCTTTAATACGGTATCTGCGCGGCGAGAAAATCCCATTCTTCCCAATGGGAAATGGGAGCAATCTCCTGGTGTCCGACGAAGGGGTGCGTGGTGCGGTCGTGAATCTGGAGGCTGGTTTTAATTATCTGGATATCGATCCCGATGGCGTTATCACTGCCGGAGCGGGGGTGAAACTGGCGCAGTTTGTCGATTTCTGCATCAGAAACGGGAAGAAAGGGGCGGAGATGCTTGCGGGGATTCCTGGGACACTGGGGGGGGCGGTGCTTATGAATGCCGGTGCCTATGGCGGCGAGATATCCGACCATATGCTCTCGGTGGAGCTTATACGAGGTGGCAAACTTGTTTGCATCGCCAGAGAGGAGGGGGGCTTTACCTATCGCAGCTCAAAATTGCATGGCGATCTGATCCTGGAGGCAACGTTCCAGTTCCCCGAGGGCGCTGCCGATGAGATGAAGTCCTTCCGTCGTGATATGATGCAGAAGCGGAACAGCTCGCAACCGGTGCGCTTTCCGAATGCCGGGAGCATCTTTAAAAATCCTCCCGGCTTGTATGCGGCACGATTGATCCAGGAGTGCGGCTTGAAAGGGCGCAGCGCTGGCAATGCCGAGATAAGCGAGCTGCACGCAAACTTTATCATCAATCGTGGTGGTGCAACCGCAGAAGATGTGCTGGCGCTGATAGGCATCGCCCGCGATGAGGTGAAAAAGAAGTTTGATGTCGAGCTGGAACTGGAGATAAAATTGGTCGGCTTTGAAAAGATTCAGCAGGAGCAGACCCTGTAGGTCAGCCGCTGTTGCCAGGAGTACCGGCGATAGCTCTTTGGAGCCGGGCGCAACGGCACATAACCTTCCCCCTCTCTGCGATTGGTAACGGATATAGTAGCGACGGACAGGCTCCCCTTGAAAGTCAAGAAGAAGATTATACCGAGACGGCGAAAGCCGACACGTCTGGAACGGGACGACGCACGGCGGTTTGCCACGAACGTCTCCACCGGCCTTCTTGTGATCGGTGCGATAGTCGGCCTTGTCCTGCTCGCCAACCGATGGGCCAGAAAGGAGGAGATGCGGCAGATACGGATTATCGGCCGGACGATCCTTGATTCCGCCGAGATCATGCGCCAGGCTGCGGTCCCGGATTCGGTTGCATTCCAGAAGCTGGATCTGCACGATATCGAGAAACGGCTTGCGTCCCATCCTTTTATCTCTCGTGCGGAGATCTATCGGGGTGAAAACGGAACGCTGGTGGTGGAGATCGCTGAACGGGTGCCGGTGGCAGTGACATTTCTCGCGGGCGCTCCCATTTATCTCGATTCGCTCGGGATCGCGCTCCCCTACCGGTTCAGTTCCGCCGGGTTCGATCTGCCGGTGATCGCAGGCATTGAGCGCGCCGACAGTGCTGCCCGCCCGGCCTCCGGCGGCGGCGAATCCGGTCGTGATTATCGTCTCGATAGCCTCCGTACAGCCGAAGCTCTTCAGGTGCTGGCATTGCTGCGAGGGTATGATGATGGCCTCTACCGGCAGATCTCCGAGGTGCGCAGGGAGCCGGGCGGAGAGTATATCCTTGTCACAGCCGATGGTGCCGTGCCGGTCAGTGCAGGACTGCCAGGCGAGATCGCCGGGCGTCTGCGAAAACTTGATCTGTTCCTGACATCGGTGCTGGTAGCACGGGGAACACGCAGTGCAGGCTCCATCGATCTTCGCTGGAAGGGACAGGTGGTGGTGCGCTGGCGGAGCGATCAGCCGACCGGCGGAGACGCATGAAAGACGTAGGGTTATGACCGTATACAGCCGAAGCAGGGCGGCCTCTCATCGAAGCCCTGCCGGATGTACTTCTGGTATGCCGTTCAGGCAGTCAACTATGAATCACTGATTTCAGACAAGGATCAACTGATGAACAAGGGACAGCAGCAGGCTCCTGCCTCCCCCTCCTCGGATGGGCAGCAGATTCTCGTCGGGCTTGATATCGGCACGAGCAAGGTCTGTGCGATCGTTGCTGCTCGCGATGAAGATGGCCCCGGGGGCATTCATGTTCTTGGTATTGGCCATGCCCCCTCGGAGGGATTGAATCGTGGGGTGGTGGTGAATATCGAGAAGACCGTGCGCTCGATCCAGCGTGCCGTTGAACAGGCACAGCAGCAGTCGGGCATTACCATCGAGACGGTGGCGGTCGGCATCGCTGGCGATCATATCCAGTCGTTCCCAAGCCGGGGCGTGGTCACGATCTCCACAGCCGACCGGGTGGTAACCCAGCGCGATGTCAATCGCCTGCTCGACGACTCAAAGCGGGTGGCCATGCCTTCCGATCGCCAGATCCTTCATGTGATCCCACAGGAATATATCATTGATGGGCAGGATGGCATCTTCGATCCGGTGGGCATGTCAGGACTCAGAATGGAGGCCAATGTGCACATCGTCACCGGGCTGGTGACGGCGACGCAGAATATCTATCGCTGTGTGGAGCGTGCCGGCCTTAGCGTTGCCGATATCATCCTTGAGCCGCTTGCAAGCGGGTACTCGGTGCTCGATGACGAGGAGAAGGAGGTGGGGGTGGCACTGATTGATATCGGCGGCGGCACTACCGATATCGCAATCTTCGAGGATAAGACGATCCGCCACACCGCCGTTGTCGGCATCGCCGGACGGATGGTGACCGATGATATCCGTCGTGGGCTTGGCATCATCGGCGAGCAGGCCGAGCGTATTAAGCGCGAATATGGCTGCACGCTGGAATCGTTGATCCTGAACGATGAGGTGTTCATGATCCCCGGCATCGGCGGCCGCAAGCCGATGGAGATCTCGAAGCGCACACTCTGCCAGATCATACAGCCGCGTATGGAGGAGATCCTGGAGTTTGCGATGATAGAATTAAAAAAGTCGGGATATCTGCGGCGTCTCTCTGCCGGAGTGGTGCTGACCGGTGGCGGCGCACTTCTTCGTGGGGCCAGCGAGCTTGCGCAGACGGTACTGGGGCTTCCAGTGAAAATCGGCATCCCGGCCGGTTTCGGTGGGTCGGCGCTGGCGCCGGAGGTGGAAAGCCCGATCTATGCCACTGCGGTGGGGTTGGTGATCGACGCGTTTCATAGAAATGAGGCTCCGGTGGTTTCCGTGGGGGAAGGAGCTGCGCCCGATGGTGTCTCCGATGGGGAAGATTCGGAAGAAAAGAAATCGATTGTCGCACGCATGAAAAAATTCTTCGAGGAATTTTAACAAGAGGTTCACAGGAAAGGAACTGGCCCGTGTGAGGGCACGGGCCGGCCGGTTCAGGCATCAGGTTAGCTTGGGCCTGCTACAGCACATAGAATGGATAAGCATATACTATCGCCCAATTCACTCAGCATAGGAAGGGGAGGATCAATATGATCGAGCTCGATCGTTCCGTGGAGCATCACGGAGCAAAAATCAAAATCGTAGGAGTCGGGGGCGGCGGAGGAAACGCGGTCAATAGCATGATTGAGCGTGGCCTGTCAGGCTGCGAATTTCTCGTGGTTAATACCGACCTCCAGGCTCTTGCTAAAAATCAGTCGCCGCTTCGGGTCCAGGTAGGGAAGGAACTGACGCGTGGTCTCGGCGCTGGTGCAAATCCATCGATCGGCCACGATGCAGTGGTTGAAGATCGTGAGGAATTGGCGCAGATTCTGTCGAATACCGACATGGTGTTTGTTACCGCAGGCATGGGTGGTGGTACCGGCACTGGGGGCGCTCCGGTTGTGGCGGAAATCGCACGCTCACTCGGCGCTCTCGTTGTCGGCATCGTCACGCGTCCGTTCGATTGGGAGGGAAAGCCCCGAAAGGACAAGGCCGATCTGGGTATCAAGGAGCTGAAGGAGCACGTTGATACGCTGATCGTTGTGCCAAACCAGAAGCTGCTTTCGATCATCGATAAAAAGACCGGCTTCAGGGAAGCGTTTCATAAGGTTGATGATGTTCTCTATAATGCCACCCGTGGCATCGCCGAGATCATTACCGGCCACGGTCTTGTCAACGTCGATTTTGCCGACGTCCGTACGGTGATGCAGAACATGGGCGATGCGCTTATGGGAACCGGAATCGCCGCTGGCGAGAGCCGTGCCACCCAGGCTGCACAGAATGCGATCAGCTCGCCGCTGCTGGAGGGAATCTCCATTACAGGCTCCGAAGGCGTGCTTATCAACATCGCGGCATCGAGCGATCTGACCATGATGGAAGTGGATGAAGCGGTAAAGATCGTCCATGAGTCGGTCGGTGCCGAGGCAAATATCATCTTCGGCGTTGTGCTGGATGATACCCTTGCCGATTCCATGATGGTGACGGTCATCGCAACAGGGTTCAACAAGTCGAAGGAGGTACGCCAGGCTCCGCCACAGCGTGCCGCAGCACAGGCTCCGGCAGCCGCACCGCAGCCGCAGAGCATTCCCATGCAGCAGCAGGCGGCGCGTCCGTACGCAAACCAGTCGCGCGATACCGTTGCCGATCATGTGCCGGTGGGGCTTGAGGATCTGGAGAAGTATAACGAGCCTGCATATATGCGGCGCGGCGCAGGCATCCACCGTGGTGGCTATGATGTTACCCGCCGTCAGGAGGAGCCGCAGGCACGTCCAGATGAGGAGCCACAGGCCGATGAGCGCCAGGAACTGCGGCAGCAGAAACAGGCTGCCGATAAGCCGGCATTCCTGCGCCGCATCATGGACTAGGAGGCTCTATGGCACGTAGATACGCTTGAACGAATAGAAAGGGGTGGTCCGTTACGGGCCGCCCCTTTTGCTGGTTGTGGGAGTATCAGTGTAGAGGGGATATGCATGCATATGGCCATGATATGCATGCCATCATGATATCTGTCCAGCCACCATTATTGCACTCCTCCTCTGCTGTCGCTCCCGTTGCTCCAAGGGGTACAACCGATCGTACAATGTTATAGTGTTTTGCTTGCCCTGAGAGTATCCAGCATCATAGCTGACAGTGCATGGGTTCGTAAGCCAAAAAATACCACAGGTATAAAAAAGGCACTAACATACTTGAGACACCAAGCTCTTGACTAGCCTGAAGGATTATGGTTAATATGATAGGGCCTGATCTATGGTGGATCAGGCCCTATTTGATTCTACTGTTCCCGTAGTGTCACAGTAAGCCGAGCCTTGCCCGGCATCTGAAAGGCGGTCTTCTCATATTTCTCCTTTTCCTATAGTTCACCCAGCTCCTTCTTGTGCTGTTCTTTCATAGCCCCGACTGCCGACGAATAATTCCATTCATTCAGATAACAGATGGCGACTTCGTGGCCGTGGAATTTCCCAGACGTAACACCACACAAATGACCAACAAGAACAGTAAATGCGTTATCCTTTAACTGCTCGATGCCGAGTTTAACACCATACTCCAATTGTTTTAGGAATAGGTACAGCGTACCGATGATTCGATCCAGTTCTCATCGTCTCGGATATCACCAACTGAAAAACTCATAATGTCTTCCATTGTGTCACCACCTCACTCGCTATTATAGCTCCCGTTAATTGGCTACTGACCATGTGTCGATCGCAACTATTTTGGTGATTAGTACATGGCTCTTGTCATAAAACATATCAGGGGGTGGGTCCTGCTCGTACATCCGTACGAGAGACGGTTTCTGTTCTGCCTTGGTCCGAAATCGCATTTCCAAAACAACCTTGTGTTTCTTACCATCACTTAATGTCTCAAAGAGTCGTTCCCCTTCAGGTGTATCCCGCTGGATACAGCCCATAACGCTACGACCATCCGGGAATCCCTCACACTGGATTCGGAACGCATAGTATTGTTCAGCTTGGCTTTGGAACGAAGAGCCAAACAAACCATCAGGCATGATCTCGGCCATACCCTTTAGCTGAGTGGGCTTACTGGTTCTAGCGGTCAGGAATTTCGCCCCCTTGGGATTGAAGCCGCTGGTACTATCGTTATCCAGTGCGGCCCATGTTCCATCAGGGTTCAGCTTCACCCTTTTACCTGTGCTATAGTCTTACGAGAGAGAAGGATGGCGCTTGGTTTGACTCAAGCTGATCTGGAGGATGATGACACAATGGATCATTCCTACATATCAAGGCTAGAGAGAGGAGAACGGCAGGTGTGTCTGCGAGGGATCATTTCGATCGCAGGAAAGCTCAAAATGCAACCTGATGAACTGCTGGCTGAGGTGATGAAACGGGTTGATACTTAATCAAACAGTATGTCCATTCGAGTAATCTTACCCCTTACTCGATGTGCGGTCGCCCGGATTTGAATGGTTTTCTTGTGATGTAAGCTTTCTGTGTATTTCGTTTCTTCTAAGATCTCATCACCAAGAACTGTAATCCTAGTCGTAATAACTTCTCGATCACCATGAACATTGGAGACGATTACGTATGCGCTACCCTTCCTTGAATGAGTATTAAAAGAATAAATTTGGATTTCGTACGTCTGCGGTGTTGCATCGGCTTCAAATTTAGAATATTTACTACCAGCTATCTCAATAGCCTCAACAATACCGTCTCTAAAATTATCATCAATAACTCCCACGACATTAGATGCTTCATCAGATTCCCCATCAAATATGGAGATATTCGTGAAGTGCTGACCTATCGCATCAGACGCATCTTTTAATTCGTTCGCAATCTCAACAACATTCTCAATCAATTGCGCACGAAAGTATGCTTCCTTGTTGCCACTTTCAACCCATACTGTACTATGTAGGTCTTTGTACTCATTCACTATTTCTTCAAACCTGTAGGATATTTCAGGAGTCAACTCGACAATCTTCGCCATCTCAGTGGGCAGATTGTTAAAGCAAAAGCGAAGAAGCTTATTATAGAAGCGGATGTAACCCTGAGTGCCGAAGTCAAGTTGTTTTGGCATCTGGACTTCATAATGAATCCGGAAACTTGACGGAGAGTATGCTGCAATATATAAATTGGGTTGAGTCAGTTCCCGCAAGCTATTCAATGCGGTTTCTAATACGTCTGCTAGTGCCTGTTGTATCCGGCTTAGCTCTGATGGCACGGCTTTGTGCTGATCAGCTAGCTTTCCTTTAAGACTTGCATATAATGATAGTGCTAGAGACTCAGATACTGGTTGGGGAGGACAGAAAGAATCTGGCATTGGCAGATAATCGCTAGGGATATCAGCAAGAGGTAGCAGGTACGTACGAAATGACTTCCCATCGAAATCACTGTCAACGACGAATATTGACTTTGATTGACAGAGGATATCATAGTAACTGATATTACCATTGATGAAAGACGAGTATGTAGCGAGGTCTACTGGCACACAATAATGACGCTCAATCCGTCCTTCATAGTCCTCATCAACGGAGGAGCCAAGTACGATATCCCCATATCTATTCTTCCCAGAATAGAGTATAGGTTCATCATCGAAATGCAAAACGTGGTACTCCGATTTAATAACAGGTAAGTCGGTTGGTACTTCTCGATATGGTTCGATCTCAAACATTTTAGCTCAATGGAAGTATGCTGACATGCTCTAACTGTTTAATGTTGAACCCATCACATTTGTAAAATGTGTAATGATACTGGTCGCCACGTCCGGGTGTATGCTTGAGCTTTCCGCAGTCTGCCGCAAACTTGAACTTACAGTAGTGAGTAAATATCTTTCTCTGTGGCTTGATATTTCGCGTAACTATACTACTGAATTTTCCTTTGACATTCTCTTCATTATCTGAATTGAGTAAGTTGATGGATATACCCTTTCGTTCACATGTGTCTTCACAGTTTGCCTTGATATGTGCAGGGAGACGTCGTCCTTCTTCCCAATATGACATGAAGTCACTAGCAGTAAGGTCCTTACCTTTTAAGGCTCGACAGAATATATCACTTGTGTTCTCCTGACAAGTATTGTTGATGCATTTGCAATCGGTATCATTGTGAATCTGATCGAATTTCATCATACAACGGCTATAATGTGATGACTCGCTTATCAACCGGGGTGATGTAATTAACTATTCGGCTATCCTTTCTTGATCTTGCTGGCTACGAGGACGCTCCTTCTGCTTCTGTTCTTCTAACTTCTCGATCTTTTCCTTCGGAACATTCACAACCGTACGAGCCATGTCAAGGAATTTCTTCCATGACTCTGGCATCTCACTCTCTGATTCCTTTTCTTTCTTCGATGTACCCATAATCAGTATATAGTCATGGCCCCCACCGGAGTGGGGACCATACTTTGTGCCATCCGTTCACTTATCCACGCCAGACAGAGATCAGAAGTCTGATCTCTCTGACGAGATAAGCCATCGCGATGACCACGGCTGTTACCTCGTACACGCCTTTCTCCATATCTGGTGAAAAGGTGACCCACAGGCGAATTACTGGAAACCTGTGGGGGTATGAGGTCCTTCCGTGTATTGGATCATCCCCGCGATTGCAGGGAACATTACGTCTTCTTCTTTTCCCTCGGCTTCTTCTTCTCTTCGTCCTTCTCTGGCTTCTTTTTCAATTCCTTATAGGTTATCCGTTTCCCCTCTGATGATCCCACTACATTCAGGAACCTACCTTGATCATCATCCTTCCGGTTATCGAAACAGATGCTCCGGGTCAACATGCGTATACGTCCCCCGTACCGTGCGCTTCAGCAAACTCCAGAAGTTCTCTAGCCCATTCGTATGAACCATCCCCTCCACGTACGAAACTGCATGATCCACGAACTTATGGACGTATTCCTCCTCCAGACCTTGGTAAGATGCCAAAGAATCCGTAAAGATGCTACTACCGGGATCTACATTGTCCTTAACCTCCTTGTGGAGCGTTTCACGCTGGATGTTCTCAATGACCTTCGCCCGAACGCTGCTCAATTTCCCCTCATCTCCTCGCTCCAGTATCCCCCCATGACGATAGCCTTACCGACCGTCCCCCGGCCCTTTGGCATCTTCTCCTTCTTCGACTTATGCATGTTGCTGATTCGGCCACCGATGTAGGTCTCATCAGCCTCACAGACACCTATAGCCTTCTTCTCAATCGTCCCGGCTTCCATTGACAACCGGATTCGATGTAGCATGAACCATGCGCTCTTCTGGGTGACCCCGATTGCCCGGTGCAGCTCGTACGAACTGATCCCGTTCTTCGCGTTCGCTAGTAGCCACATAGCTGAAAAACCACTTGTCCAGACCAAGAGGGGACTCTTCCATCACTGTATGCTGGCGTCTGGGGCATCATAAGATGTTATGCACGGATGCCCCTCTGCAACTGATCGCCAGGTGATACGGATGTCTTCAAAGGATTCTCTGCGCCTGGTGTGGGCGGTCGCTGGCCCAGTTTCCGTTCATGTGCGTTCGGGAACGAGCCTGTCAGGCCAGCAACTGGCCCTGTTGCTCCGCTCTCCGTTCATGCCGAATCGGTCTTCAGGGGTGCTGCCAGGCATACTATCCTCCCCCACAATGGTTTCTGCTACAGCTCTACTCGCCGCATCCTGGAATTTCTTGCACTGAATTTGCTCTCATCCATTGCATCTCTGAGCGTTGGCCTGTATTATTTCAGAGTGTAAGCGATGTGCCTGGTACTATTGCCAGGCACGGTTCGTTCTTGTTGATGAGAATGATGATTGTTCACCTGAATAGGGATGTGTTATGAAGATTGCCGTTGTATGGTGTGTTCTTGCCGTTGCTGCTGTGGGCGCTTCGCATGCTTGTGCCGATTGGAAGGATGTCAGGAATCTTGTGATAAGCGGAGAAAAGCTCACCAGCGATGATGAGCAGGAGCCGGTGTTCCGCCGTGCCTACACGATGGCCCAGCGTTCGGTGGCTCAGAATCCGAACAGCTCCCATGAGCATCTGTGGCTTGCAAACGCTGCCGGACGGCTTGCAATGGTAGCTCCGACCAAGGAGCGGATACAGTTATCGAAAGTAGTAAAGGAGAGCGCCGAACGAGCCATTACGCTCGACAATAAAAACGGGGCGGCCTATATGATGCTCGGAGCCTGGCATTATTACATTGCCAATCTCTCCTGGATGCAGAAGAGTGCCGTCAAGGCGTTTTATGGCGGGCTGCCGGATGCCTCGTTCGAGACCGCCGTGGATAATCTCTCGAAGGCGCTCACCTACGGTGCCGAGAACCCGGTGGAAGTCTATTACCTTCGGTCGCTTGCCTACAAGGAACTGGAGAACGATGCCGCCGCCTGCGCCGATCTTCAGCGCTGTGTGCAGGCGAAGGCCCGTAACGACGCAGAGCGGAAGATCCAGCAGAGAGCACGCAAGCGGCTGGGCTGAAGTGGCATCCGAGCCTGCGCTGTGGTACAGCTTGCATACAATTGTGTGCAATACGGGGACAGGATGGAGGCGCTCTCTTTCTGCGCCCGTGTTGTTGGTATCAGGGGGGAGCGGCAGCCGTAGCTGGCCGGAAGCTGGCCGGTAGGCTTCGGGGACGATGCAGGGGAGTACCCATGCCGTTGCCCCCGAAGCCTACCGGTGCCGGAGGGGCGATGCCTTGTGTCTGCATGCCCTTGCACTGCGTCATGGAACATAGCGGAAACGCCCTTGTATCACTCTCTCTCCGCTTCTGCATGCATCGGGCCATGGGTAAAGCAGGCACCGCAAAAAAAGCTTCGCACAGGCGATCCTGCTGTCTTCCTTCCCTTCCGCTCCCTATCTTTCTGGTTTCCTATCGACAGTATGCAGTGCTCTCCCCTCCCCTGCAACCATCGGTTCTCTATCTGTGGTGCCAGGGTGATCAATAACTCTGGCGGGAGCCTGTCACAGCCGATCGCCCCCGAATTCTTCTTACGATCACAATACGATGGCGGAATCAACTGCACTGAAGGAACAGTTTGGCGTAGAGCTGGCACAATATTTTGCTCGACTTCTCAGCACCATTCAGCCTGGGTTCCGATCCAGGGAGTTTGTGGCACGACTGGAACAGGAGCTTGAACCGCTGGAATTAAAGGGGCGTATGGTTGCGATGGCCGCCGCGCTGCGCGAGTTCCTTCCAGAAGATTATCCGTCGGCGCTTATGGCTCTTCTGCAAATCCTGGAAATCGAGCTGGAGGGCCAATCTGGAACATCCATAGGAGGGTTTCCCCTGCTTGTGATGGGGCAGTTCGTGGAAACCTATGGGCTGGAGTACCCTACCGGCTCGCTCGCAGCGCTCCATAGCATCACAAAGCACAGCTCGGCGGAATTCGCCATCCGGCCCTATATCGTTCACCACTCCGAGCAGACCCTGAAGCTTCTCCGCCGATGGGCACGTGATCCTGATCCGCATGTACGCCGACTTGTGAGCGAGGGAACGCGCCCCCGTCTTCCCTGGGCATCACGATTGAAGCCATTTATCGCTGACCCCACGCCGGTGCTGGAGCTTCTGGAGATGTTGAAGGATGATCCCTCGGAGTATGTGCGCCGTTCTGTGGCGAATAATCTGAACGATATCGGCAAGGATCACCCGGACATTCTGGTCGAGACGGCAGGGCGGTGGAATGTGGATGCAAGCCCGCAGCGGCAATGGATTCTCAAGCGTGCGCTCCGAAGCCTGGTAAAACAGGGCGATCCGGCTGCGCTGGCAGTGCTCGGCTTTCATGGAACTGCGGTCGGGGTGCGCGATCTCCAGCTTGCTCCGCGCACCATGCGGATGAACGATGTTCTCTCCTTCTCCTTTACGCTGGAGAGCCATGATGTCACAGCACAGCATCTGGTTGTCGATTATCTGATGCACTTCGTCAAGGCAAACGGTGGGCGCTCGCCGAAGGTGTTCAAGATGACCACCTGTACCATCGAGGGGGGCGGGAGCGTTACACTGCGCCGACGCCATGCCATCCGGCCGATCACCACACGGCGATACTATCCGGGCATGCAGCGCCTGGAGATTCAGGTGAACGGAACGGTGCTGGCAGGGGCGGAGTTCGAGCTGGAGATGGAACAGGGGTGAACCGGGGCGGCCGGTATGCATAAAAAAACTCCCGCCGGGCGAACCAGCGGGAGTTTTGTCGTCGTAAAGCGTTGCGCGGACTTTATCGTCCCGGCACTACTTCTATCACTACCGTGCGGTTGTAATAGCGCTGCTCCGGGAGCGTGTTGTTGAACGGTGCGCGCCGCTCATCCTCGCCGAAGCCGTAGGTATCGAATGTAACGGTTTTTCCCTGCTTTGTCAGCTCGCGGGTAAGGACTCTCTGGGCCTCCTCCGAGCGACGCTGCGAGAGACGGCTGTTGTAATCGGGATCGCCGACGCCATCGGTATGGCCATGAATGATGACCGATGCGCCGTTCGGGATGGCAGGGGCCACGGTCTGGCCGAGGAACTGCTCATAGGTCTGTACGGTCTTCGAATCATCGAACTCGAAGAGGATCGAATAGCGCTGCCCGACCGCTTCCTCTCCCTCATCGGAACGTACCAGACGGAACTCGCGATCCGGTCCCTTTGCCGTCTGATTGTCCTTGGTCGTCAGCTCTACCTGCACGGTGTAGCGGCCATCGCGCTTTGTCCCGAGCAGATCCTTGGAGTCGATGCGGGCAACCGTGGTGTTCCGGTACGGTCCGTACTGGCGTGGTGTACCACCCCGCTCGGTCACTGTCACGTTCCAGTAGGCGACATCATCACGGTTCGGGATCGTGATCACCACATCGTTATCGATCGGCTCCTCCTGAACAGAAGTGATGTTTACCGGCTTCATAAGGTCTTCCGGCGATGTGGAGATCTCCACACGGTAGTTCTCCGCATCCACCATCTTTTTATCCTCGCCCTGCGTTGCGCCGCTGCCGGAGCGATGGGCCGGCTGTGCAGTGCCCTGCACGGTAATCCGCTTGGCGTCGATGCTGAACGTGCGCACAAGGTAATCGCGGACCTTTTCGGCCAGTACGCGTCCGGTGTTTGCATCGCCGTTTGCCGAACCTACAAGCTTGATCGTAGCCGACGGATTGCGGCGGAGGCGATCGCCGAAGACATTGATGGCATTGTAATAGACCTCCATCTGGCGACGTGAGCGGACCTGCATTGCCTCGCTTCCACCGGTTTCGGCGCTTGGCTTGATAAGCTGGTCCTCACGGAAGCTCTCACCGTTTGTGATCTGGCGATACCGTGATGGGATCTCGGTGGAGCCTGCATCGAAGAAGATATAGTTGCGGAGCGGGAAGGTCTCGTTCAATCTGCGGCTCTCGGTCACCACATTGGGCGCACGGACCGAGAAATCGGCTCCTGCAAGCTCTCCCCCACCTGTTCCCGGAGGAACATGTGCGCTGCCGAACTTGAGCTGGATACCGGCGCGAACGCTGTTCACCGAGAAGCTGTTGGTATTGCCATCGGGAACGTCGAGCAGGTTCTGCGACAGATGGAACTGTGCAAACGGCGTCAGCAGAATCTGGGTGCCTACGCGGCTATCGCGAAGCGGGATGTCGTACCCGATACCCGCCTGTCCACCAAGGAGGAAGCTGCGGAGATTGGGGAGATCGCCCTTGACCGTCGAGGCCGCTCCGGTCGATACATCGGTGAAGGTATAATCAAATCCCTTCGACAGAAGCACGCGGAAGCTTGGCCCGATCGTAGCATGGAGGAACCGGCTTCCAAGGTTGAACCGGAGGTTCGGCTCTATGGTGAAGTAGCTGATACGGGTAGCGAGATCCTCAGCACGGCGTCCGGTTGGGGACGCATTGTCAGGATTTTCCGTATCGAAGGTGATGCTCTTATTATCGTATCCGAGCATCAGGTTGCCACCAAGCAGCCCACCGTTGTTGTATTCGATGATGCCTCCCAATCCCAGTCCTATCCCATTGCCACCATCGAACCCGGTGTTCGCCGCAACGTTGGTGAGTGCAGTGGTCCCGAGATCATGCATCTCGCCGCTGAACAGATTGATATTTGCAGCTCCGTACAGGCCGAACCACCAGGACGACCAGTAGTCCCAGTCGGTCGAGCGGGCGTCCGAGTCCTGCGCATGCAGGTTCGACGGGTTGATCGCGAGGAGCGCAAGCAGACCGGCGGCAAGAACCGCTCTTGTCCTGCTGTTGAAACTCATGTAGGATCCTCCTAGTGTATATGGGGAGTGGGTTTTCAGTCGTTTGTAGCGGGAGACATGCCTGCAATCCTCCCGATTCCTGTGGGGAGTGGCGCTATCGGTTCCATTACTGCCACGATCAACCGTACCATCATGTTCCAATGCTCAATCATCATCAATCATTAACCGAAATTAACTATTCAGAAGCCGTGAATATACTTCAATGCCGCTCTGAAACAACATAAATAACGGCGAAAATACGTTGCTGTCGGCCTCGGAGAATGCAACCATGCACAGCATGATGCCGGACCGCAAGGCGACGATCCAGCCGGGGATAATGATTGCTGCCGCCAGTTCCCAGCGGAGAAACCATTGGCAGGCACCTGCTGTAATGGAGGAAGCGCTCGCCGAGCGGCACATGGACCGATTGCTCGGCGATGGGATTAATGTATCAGGCTCAGCTTTCGATAATAGATCCTTCCTCCCTGATGGAGTGTGGCGAAATAGATGCCATTTGCCTGCTCGCGACGCTGCCATTGCACCGTGGAAGTGCCGACGCCTACCGTAAAGCGTGCCAGCTCGCTCCCCATACTGTTGCGGATCACGATCTCTCCCGGGCCGCCACTATCCAGATCGACCGTAAGATGGACGCTCTCCTTGAATGGGTTGGGATATGCCCGCAATGGTATCGGCTCCCCTTTGCTCCCGTTGGATATTCCTGACACCGATATGAATGGGCGGCTGCCGCCGCTTTCCCTGTAGCGTGCCGAAAATTCCTGAAGGAAGAGATTTGCCACAGTGGGGCTGGTGATAATCAGCGTGTTTTCGTCGTTCCTGATCTCGGCCGATACGCTCCAGTTATGGGAGCCGGTGATGACCACCGGCGATGCTGCCGCTGCAAGCGGCGGCGGGTCGATGATGGCGTACTTGTGGTGCAGAAGTCCCCTCTGGTGCCATTGTATCGCATCGGCGAACAGGACGAGCGCGGGAAACTGGCTTCCCTGATCCTGGACATTGCCGATAATGGCGCGTATATCAACACCCTGCTCGGCCCTGCGGCGGAGTGCAGTGGTGAACGTGGTATAGGTCATGGTGAGTTGAGCCATGAGAATGGAGTGCCGGGCGTGTGCAAGCGTGCTGCCGATCTCCCGCGATGTCCGGTCGCTTGGTGAGAAGAAGAGTTTCACCGGCGTTCCATCGTGCAGGATGAACTCGTGGTCTGTGTCATCCTGCTTGGTGGCCCCGAACCGGGCATTGGCCGGGTTGGGATGCTCTCCCTCCCCTCCCCACATCTCCTGGAACTCTCGGAGATATGCTCCGGCCACGGCGGAATCGCGCAGGATCAGGAGATTGTTGGGGTCGGCATAGGTTCCAGTGCTGGTTGCGTTCCAGCTCCCGGTGATAATGGTTGGTCCGGCGTCGGGAGGGGCGCCGGGACGGGCATCGATGAGGATGAACTTATGGTGCATGAGCGGCTGGATCTGGCCGCTGGCTGCCGGTGGGTTGCTTGCCACGGGGATGCTCTGCCGGGATAGCTGGCCGAAGCGGGAATTCGGGTTGCCGATATTATCGGCGTCACCTATCACCCGTATACGTACCCCCCGGTTGTGCGCTGCGATAAGCGCATGCGCGAGCGATTCCAGATTGAGGTTGTACATCGCCATATCGATTGAATGCCTTGCCCGGAGAATCTCGCCGATCGCGATATCCGAGAGGTCGATCCCGCCTCTGGCAATGTTCCCTGGCGGATAGGCCAACGTCGAGTCTATCGAGTGGTTGAAATACACCTCGATCTGTGCTGCCGCACAGGCTGGCAGCAGTATGGTGCGTGCAAGTGCGGCGATGGTGGAGAACAGCGTCTTCATGCGGCATAGGATGGCGTTGGTCGAGGAGAGCCTGACGGAAGGCACCGGGGGGTATATGGGGAATGGTGTGGATACGGTGCAAGGCAGAATGCAGTCCGAACGTGGTGGGCAAGCAGGTGCTGGTCTGCTCTGCGGGGAACATGCAAAAGGGGATATGCCCGTTACAGGCATATCCCCTTTGACAATCGTCGGGTGTTATCAGGCCTTAGGCCGTTGTCAGCAGCCCGCTTACAGCCTCGTGCTCCTCTTGGAGCTCGCGGACGGATGCCATGAACTTCTCCTGGCCGAACTCGTTGTGCTCCACTCCCTGCACGATCTCCCACGAGCCGTTGGCAGTGGTGCGAACCGGAAATCCGATGATAAGCCCTTCCGGGGTCCCGTACTCACCCTTCGAGCAGACGGCCACCGAGTGCCAGTCTCCGGCCGGGGTGGGGTTGACAAGGGAGTAGACGGTATCGACAACTGCATTGGCTGCCGAGGCTGCGGAGCTGGCGCCACGTGCTTCGATGATGGCCGCGCCCCGCTTCTGCACGGTCGAGATGAAGTCGGTCTTCAGCCAGTCGTGATCGCTGATGGCATCGGTGGCCGGCTGGCCGCCGATCTTGGCGTTGAAGAAATCCGGGTACTGCGTTGCCGAGTGGTTTCCCCAGATCGCCATGTTGCTTACCTCGGAGACCGGGCGGCCCGACTTCTGCGCGAGCTGCGTCATCGCACGGTTCTGGTCGAGGCGGGTCATGGCGAAAAAGCGATCGTTCGGCACATCCGGGGCGCTGTTCATGGCGATCAGCGCATTGGTGTTACAGGGGTTGCCCACAACAAGGACGCGCACATCGCTTGCGGCGTTATCGTTGATGGCACGTCCCTGCTGGGTGAAGATGCCGCCGTTGATATTCAGAAGATCGCCACGTTCCATACCTGCCTTGCGCGGAACCGAACCAACCAGCAAAGCCCAGTTCACATCCTTGAAGCCCTCGTTGAGGTCCGATGTCTGCACCACATCCTGCAACAAGGGGAAGGCGCAGTCATCAAGCTCCATGACCACGCCGCGCAAGGCGTTCATCGCCTGCGGAAGCTCGATCAGGTTCAGCGATACCTTGGTGTCGGGACCGAACATCTGCCCCGAAGCGATACGGAAAAGGAGTGCATAGCCGATCTGGCCTGCCGCGCCGGTGACGGCAACACGAACGTGATTGCTCATAGCGGTCTTGTTCCGGAAGAGTTTATGGTTGAGAGTAGTTTGCCAAAGAGAGGGGACAAAATACCGAATCGTGACCGAGTGGTCTCCCCATTTTTCGATTGCGGATTGTGACGGAAATCATGGCTGGTGGCCATGGCGATGCCAAAGCGTTGCTGGCGTGGCGGTTCACCTGTTAGCAGTAACTGCTGCTGCCCCCAGGCGATGCGCCGGGGAGCCGTTGATGGAAGGCATGCCCGGATAACCGGAGTGGTATCGGCATCGCCGTTGCCCTGTTCCGGGAACCACGGCGTCGTAATCGGAGGTCCGGCAATCAGAGGCCGATGATGGACGCTCATTGGAACGATCTCCATCCCTGAAGGTGCCTGACCTCGATCTCCGTGACCGGGTATCGTGCCGATATACGGTCGGCCATGACCCAGTTTTTCATCTGCTGAAGCGTCGCCTTGCCTATCTCCACGCGGCCTAGTGCGCAATCGCTTGCGTCGATGTCATAGCAGAAATACCACCAGTGTTTTGCCGAGGAGGCGATGACATGGATTACAGTGCCGAACTCATGGAAATGTGTATAAAACCGGTTCGACATGGAGATATGCCGTTCCTCCTCCTCGGGATCACGTTCGGTGATCACCGCGCGTAGATCCACATAGTTGATATAACAGTTGAGAACATCGACGGACACAAATTCCAGCAGCGCCGAGGGAGGGAGGATGTCATCGACGATAAAGCCCGGATTCTGCTGTCTGATGGTACGGGTAAATGGTTTTGGCAGCTCGTGTGTTCCCCCCCCATCGTTGGATGGGATGGGATGAGCTGGCTCGCCCTGGGAATGTTCGGGAGGCTCGGACGGTATGGGCTTGATCTGTCGGGTCATCGGGAGAAGGCTTTTCCGGGATGACGATCGGCCATCATCGCGGAGCGCTTATAAACTAGCAATTGCGGCGGAAACCTTCATGGCTCCCCGAGCGGCGGGATGGATCGGGCGCCGGGGTTCCCGGAGAATCATAACAACTGGTTGAGCATGCGATGAAGCCGGAAGCGCTCAGGGTCGAAATGGGTCGGCCCATACGCCTCGAAGAATCCTGGGAGATAGGCCTCGCCGAAGTTATAGGTGATGCTCCAGGCAGCACAGACCAGATCGCGATGGCGGTCTCCCACGCCCAGGCTGCCAA
Organism: uncultured Alphaproteobacteria bacterium; assembly: GCA_964455525.1. Lineage (GTDB taxonomy): Bacteria > Bacteroidota > Ignavibacteria > OLB7 > OLB7 > JAFDZV01. Next base: position 275,213 of record CAYVWR010000006.1, on the reverse strand, counting down.
GATCAATGAACCCGCTGATGCGCCCACCGGCCATCATGACGTTCGGCAGCGAATAATCGCCATGAAGAACCACGGGGTGATCCTCATCGAACCCGCTGTGCTCCAGCTCGTCGATCAACTGTTCTGCGCTTTGTGTACGATACTCGTCGTCGAACTCCCCGGCGTTGACCAGGCCGTTGGCCACGCGCCTGCGTGCTTGTTCCAGAAGAGCGGAGAATCGGGAGTCGAAGGGGCAGGTGCTGGTGGGAAGGCAGTGGAACTGATGGAGTCCCTGTGCCAGGGTTGCGATCAGCCGGTGCCTATCGGTTGTACCGTCAGGATGTGCCGCATGCATTCCCGGGACCTCCCTCAGCAGAAGGTATTCATGCTCTGCATCCTCGGCATACAGGAGCACTGCCGGTACCGCAAGGCGATCGGCCAGCCACTCGATGCGTTCGCTCTCGCCGCGGAGTGATGAGTCCATCCGGTGGCGGGCGATCTTGAGATAGGCGCCTGGCTCTGCGGCAGTACCGTGTAGATGAACAACCTGATCGCCGGAGCGTCCTATCGTGATGCGCTCCCCACTTCGTCCGGCGACAAGACGTGCCAGGCTCTCCGGCATGTTCCCGCTATCGAATCCGGCACGCTGCATCATGAAGGAATGTTGCCCAAGGGGCTAGCGAAGCTCGAATGTGAAGGGGATGGTTGCTTGCTGCGGAACCTGGGGGGCATCCGGGGGAAGCGGGCGCGCCTTGGCGCGTCGCAGACCGGCTATGGCGGCATTGACAAGCGACTCATTTGTACGTTTTACAGCGCTGATGCCGGTGATATCGCCATTGGGAAGCACGGTAAAGCGGAGCACGACCTGGCCCGTTGCATTTGTGCCGTCCGGGTAGCGCGCCTTGGGCTGCACCACCCATCCCCGGCCTCCGAATCCCGTTGCAAAGCCAACGCCCACTCCTCCGCTTCCCCCTGCCGGCTTATCGCCGCTTCCCTGCATATTCTGTCCCTTGGTGCCGATCACCCCTGTTGGCTTCGACGTATCACGGGTGTCGCCTGCCACGCGCGGGCGTTCCGGCGCTTTCGGAACCGGTTTCATCTTGTTGGCTATGTCCGCAACCACCGTTCGGGTCTTGTCCGGGCGGTCGTGGGTTTTATCCGGTCGTGCATCCTGATGTCCTTTGGATGCCGCCCCTGGAGGGAGCTTTTCCTCTGGCGAGCCTCCTCCAAGCGTTCCCTGTTTTTTATCGGGCGGGGCCGGGGGGAGCGCCAGCGTTATCGAGATCAATGTATCGGTGCGGGGGCGCTCGATCGGTGCAAGTTGAACCGCGGCGATCCGCGCCTGTTCGGGGTCACGGGTTATAACATGGTAGGTGATAACCAGCCCATGTATCGCAATTGAAATAAGCAGCCCGATGGCGAGATTTCGCCCGTACTGGCTCTTCAGTTCGGATGCACCGTAGTTTTCGCGATAATTGATGCTGGAATTCATTGCGTGCCTCGTTATCGGATCATACACATTGCTTCAGACGCGGCCGATAAGGGAACCCGGCCATGCAGGGATTATGCTATCGTATCAGAATGTAGCGCGTACGCCTCCGCGTACCTCGAATCCTGGAGCCGAATAATTCTGCCAGAGATCATAGCTATAGTTCAGCAGGTTTGTGATCTCGGCAAATGCCTGAAGATTCGGCAGAATCCGGTAGGAGCCTCCTCCTCCCAGAAGAAACCGTGCCGGAATCCGCTGGGCATCATCCGGCAGAAGCCCGCTGCCAAGCACTGTGCGCTGCGTGCTTTGGAATGTAAGCGAACCGAAGATATCTATCTCAGGCGTAAAGGCGAAGCCAAGACGGCCTCGTACGTCCACTGCCGGGGTCATCGGAAGCTCATCGCTTGTGGAATCGACCGTTGCCGAGCGGAAGATCGCATCGCCTGTAATGGCGATGGCCCGTGTGATCTCCATACGGATATTTCCCTCGATTCCAGCCGTCGTCGAGTTCACATAGGCGTAGCTCAGATCGCCCGGTGCGGTTGCGACCACGACCGGCGTTCCCTCCCCTTTTTCATAACGACCCCGAACCTCCACCGTCATTGCAGGCAGGCTTATTCTGGTCCCGGCGGCCACAAGCACCGGCACTCGTTCTGGATGCAGGACAACCTCGCGATTGACGTATGGCGCATGCAAAATCCTGTCCCGATAGGATGGGGCACGAAGCTCCGGCGCATACCAGGCGAAGACCGCAAGGCTTGGGCTTAGCTCGTAGCGTGCCGAGAGGCGTGGCAGGATAAGCGATGCCGAGCCGCTATCGGAGTTCTCACCGCTTGCATAGATAAGGCCGCCTGTCAGGAAGACCCGTGGAGCCGGCTGCCATTCAAGATCGCCGCGAACCGACAGATAGGCCGGGGTGAGCGTTGCAAACGAGTAGTTCAGCGAGGTTGTGATAAAATCAAGCCCAAGTCGTGCCCGGAGCGTTGAATCGGAGATGACCCCTGCCATATCGGCGCTGAACGCCGGTGTGGTGGCGGAGACATCGCGGATCGTATCAACGTCACGATCCTCTACGCTTGTGCTGGTAAGCCCCAGATCGAATGAAAACTCTACCGGTAGATCCTCCTCGCTCCGAAGCCCGATATTGAAGCGGGTGACCGCACGGGAGCGATCGAACGGGCTTACGGTATTGCCATAGAGATAGTACGAGTCGCCGATGCGCTCGAATCCGCCGGAAACCCGGAACCGGTTCAGTGGCAGGTTCTCATCGCCGAATGCCTTGCTGATCTGTGCTCCTATGAGCAACGAGCTTGCCTCTGCGCTGTCGGTATGGCCTGCTGTGCCACGGTAGTCGAGGATGCCGGTGACATCGAACGTTGGACGGATATACTCTGCACGAACGATGGCGCGTGGCGAGAGGAAGCTGCCAAGGCTTGCCTCAGCATCGAGCTTCAGCGGCGATGTGAATTCGCCGTACTCCGGGAGCGGGCCGCCGGTGCCGCCAAGGTTCGAGATCCTTTCGCCGAAAAGCAACGTATCACCTGGTGGCAGAGTGTAGAGCGTGGTATCCAGTACCTCCCCCTTTTTCGCTTTTGGAAGCACCACCACCCGCCGACCGATAACGGTAACGGTTTCGATCTCCAGCGGCGGCAGATCCCCTCCTCCCTGTGCGAGCAGCGGAGTGGTGCCGATGAGAAGAAGCAGGATATGGAGGATGCGGATATGCATACCGATGTTCGATTGCCGATGTTGGATGTTCGATTGGGGAGCAGGTCCGCCGTTTAACGTGGATGCGTGTCGATGTGCATCCGGGGAGAGCCTGGGGCAGGCGCTGGCCGTTCCGGCATTGCGTTGCCGGGGCCGATCCCAGGCCGGTCCCTCTGCTCGGCAAGGCTCTCCGCTTGTGCTGCATGTCTGGTACTGCCGGATCATCGCTTCAGCTTCTTCAATCTGGCTTCGGCTTCGGCACGAATGGCAGGATCTTCGCTCTGTGCGATAAGCTGGTTATAGATGTCGCGTGCGGCGCCGTAATTGGTCAGCCGCTCGTAGACCGTGCCGAGAAGCAACGTTCCCGGCTCGGCATATTCCGGGTAGGATGCAAAGTCGGCCGTCAACTGGCGAAGTTCGGCAAGCGCACCGGAGAGATCGTTGGTGCCAACAAGCAACTGACTGCGCAGCAGAAGGGCTTCGGCTGCGACATCATCCAGGCGACGGGCAACAACTGCGGCCAGAAGTTCAAGCGCACGGTCGATCTCCCCACGCGGTGCTATCAGCCGTGCGGTTGTAATACGGCTGCGATCGAGGAAGAGGTCCTCATCCTGGGCATTGGCGGAGTCGAGCACTCTCTGCAACTGTGCAAGCGCTCTGGCGGTATCTCCCAGTTGCAGGCTGGCTGTGGCGATGCCATAGCGCGCTTCGCTCAACCGCTCCGACTCCGGGTAACCTTCCACGAACTGCTCGTAGGCAAGCGCGGCCTGCTGCCAGGAGCGGGCACGAAGGCGTATTCCGGCGCTTTCGATCAGGGCGTCCTGTGCCGGTGAACTTTCCGGGAACCGTTTGACAACCTGCGTATAATAGAAGAGCGCCGAATCCTGACGTCCGAGGTATTCATAGCTTCTGCCGATCTGCAGGATGGTTGTTGGCACCATAAGGCTCTGCGGGTAATCCTCCATCAGCTTCTTGTACAGGCCGATGGCTTCGGCGAACTCCCCCTGTTCCAGCACAATGGAGGCTTTGCGGAATCCAAGCGAATCGGCGGCGATACGGTTCGGATTCCTGGCCTGGAAGCTATCGATCACAGCCACTGCCTCCCGTCCCCGTCCGAGCGCCTCCAGGGTAAAGCGAACTGCGTCGAGCGCTTCCGGCACCACCATGCTATTGGGATACTCATCGAGCACACTGCGGTAGTAGACCAGGGCGCTATCATATTCTTCGAGATTGTAGTAGGCATCGCCGATGGTAAAGGCAACCTGCGGAAGAAGCTGGCTTTCCGGGTAGCTTTGCGGGAACCTGCTCAGCTCTGCGATCGCCAGCGAGTCCATCTCCCTCTCATGGTAGATCGAGCCGATATTGAAGGCATAGGCATCGCGGCGGACGGAGTTCGGATAATCGCGGATCAGCATCCGAAAGGTTTCCACGGCGCGATTGACGTCGCCCATCTGAAGGAATACATCGGCCAGACGGAACCGGGCTTCCTCATCGCGTACCCCTTTGCCGGATTTGCCTCCGACCGATTCATAGGTGGCGATCGCCTTGTCGTACTGGCCCAGGAATCGATAGGAGTCTGCCAGGCGGATCGTTGCTTCGGTAGCCAGATCGCTTGTGGGATTGTTCTTGATGAAATCCTCGAATGCGAGCGCTGCACCCTTGAAATCCTTCTGCTGGAAGCGTGACCAGGCAAGCCCGTAGACTGCCTGTTCGCGCCAGGGGGATGCCTTGAAGCGCTCCAGAAACGCGTTATAGTAGCTCTCTGCCTCGTCGTATTTCCTGTCCTGATACAGTGCCTCGCCAAGCCAGAAGGTGGCGTCGGCTATCTCCGGGCCATTGGGGTGTTCCGATACATATTCCCGGAAACGGCTGATGGCGCTCTGGAACCGGCCAACACGGTAGAGCATCACCCCCTCTCGATACAGTGCCTGCCGGTACAGATCGCCGGTTGCCCCGGTCTTCTGTGCGCGAGAGAATGCATAGACGCTGTTGGCGGGATCGTCGAGCGCGACATATGACTCTCCAAGCAGATAGAATGCATCGGGGCGGATTTCGCTCTCCGGGAACTGCCGGGCGGCGATCAGGAGGTAATGCCGTGCCGAATCGTAGTTGGCGCGGCGGTAATGGATGCGCCCTATCTGATAGTAGGCGTTGTCGCTGAACGATTCGTACGGCAGCCGGTAGATCAGATCCTGGAAGGTGCGCATCGCTCCGGCGGTATCGCCCCTGGTTACCTGTACGGCGCCGATCTGATACGATGCTGCCGCCGCTATCGAATCGATGCCCCCCTCAAGCTGGCGAAGGGTGGCGATGGCTTCGTCGTAACGTTTCAGATTCAGAAGCGCCCATGCTACGCCATAACGTACCTGGCGCGTGCGGACGCTTATCGGAAATGTTCGGAGAAATTCGTTGTTGTAGCGTAGGGCTTCATCGTGGCGGTCGAGCGCAGCGCTCATCTCGCCAAGGTAAAAGAGCTGTTCTTCCCGCTGGCGATCGCTTCGTGGGGTAACGCTGTTGAGCAGCCTGATGGCCGACTCGTAGTTTCCCCGCCGTGCATCGATGATGCCAAGGCGAAGGCTGGCGTCAAGGGATAGCTCGCTCTGCGGATAATCCTTGATAAGCCGGTCATACAGAGCCGCGGCCGAATCTATCTCCTCCCTACCCTCCTGAAGCCAGGCCGTAAGATAGAGGGCGTCGTCGGTGAACTCGTGCGGTTGTGATCGAAGCGACAGGGTTGCATATGCCTCGGCGCTGTCGAGCTTTCCACGGTCGGCACTGATACGCGCAAGCCAGTAGAGCGCTTCTCCACGTGTGGGCGAGTCGGCTGCGGCCACATCGTAGAATGCGTTGTATGCATCGTCGGTCAGCCCTTCCTGATAGGCGGCTGTGCCATAGAGGTAGAGCAGCTCATCGGTGCGCGGGTCATCGGGATATCCGTTCAGAAACCGCCGACTGTTCAGGAGTGCCGGTCGGTACCGTTGTGTCATGAACGTGGCACGTGCGAGGTAATAGAGAGCATCGGCCATATGCTCTCCTGCGGCTGCTGAGTCCAGTGCGGCTTCTAGCTCGTTGGCAGCTCTGCTGTAATGGCCCTGGTCGACCAATGTAGCCGCCGAACGCACGGCACGTGCCAGCGGGCGATCTTCCACCACCCGTGGTTGCGCCGAGAGAGTCGCCGTCAGAACGAGAGATATGAACGGAAGGCTAAAGAGGGTCTTCACAATGCTCGATCTAATCATGGGGATGCGACCGGCAGACCGGTCCGGAGCTCCTAGCACGATGTCGTATCGCATTGCCAGGTGAGTGGCAAAGATAGGCAAAAGAGGGGTGCTACAGAGAACGGAGTTCGGCGCTCCGGGATGCCCGGGGCAGGTCGTGATGATATCCGAGATCGCCACCGTCGGCGCATGCCGGAACGTCCATCGGTGGCGCTTGTACGATATTGCGGCTGCTAGGTTTCCTATGGAACACGAGAATATATCCGGCTGCCGGTTGCACAACGTTTGTGCCTCCGCTTCCCGATGGGGTCCGCGTCCTGATCTCTGCTCCGGTGGCTTCCGGTAAGCACCGATGGAGCGGGCAGAATGAGCAGCGGGTATGCTCCGGCTCTGGAGCATACCCGCATAATTCAGGCCGAGCGATGTCAGCGAATCGTTATTCCTTTACCCTCATCTCCACACGGCGATTGCGTGCGCGTCCTTCATCGGTGCTATTGGAGGCTATCGGCTGCTCTTCGCCATATCCGATCGCCGCCATCCTTCGCGTTTCCACCCCTCCCTGGATCAGATACTGCCGTACTGCATCGGCACGGCTCTGGGAAAGCTTCTTGTTATAGCTGTCGTTGCCCACCGAGTCGGTATGTCCGGCGATCTCCACGGTGATGCTCGGATTCTGGCGGAGGAACTCGATGGCGCGATTAAGATCGGGCTTCGATTCTCCTTTCAGCTCTGACTTGTCGAAATCGAAGAAGACGAGGAGCCTGGTTGTGCCCTGGCCCAGACGGCTCAGCTCGATATCCTTCTTCAGATCCTGTCCCTGCGAGTTTGGCGGCACCGAATATTCGTCGGAGTAGAAGATATAATCGGGTGCGGTTGCCGTTATCGAGTAGCGGCGGCCGCGTGCCAGCACCACATAATAGTTGCCGTTCTGCCCATCGGTCCGATAGTTCGCCACCACTTCGCCGGAGCTTAGATCGGTAACCGTGATATCGGCGGCGATCGGTGTGCGGTTTGCGCGATCGAGAACAACGCCGGAGACGGTTACGAGTGCTTCCGGTGGGAAGGGGTTGGGCACGGCCGTATAGATATCGAGATCGCCGCTGCGATCGGATGCAAAATAGCTGTTCTGCGAGTTCGGGATCGAGATGAAGTAATGGTCGTTGGCGGCGGAGTTGATCGGCAGCCCCATGTTCTCGATCTGGGTCCAGCCTGTTCCCCGAAGGCTTCCACCCTTGGCCACAAAGAGGTCAAAGCCACCGGCGCCGCCATGTCCGTTGCTGGAGAAGAAGAGCGATTTATTATCCGGGGCGATGCTCGGGCTCATCTCATCGAACTGTGTGTTGATCGGATCGCCAAGGTTCACCGGGCGGGTCCAGCCGGAGGCCGTGCGGGTGGTGACATAGATATCGGTGCCCCCCTTTCCTCCCGGACGATCGCTTGCAAAAAAGAGGGTACGGCCGTCCACGCTCAGGGTGGGCTGGGAATCCCAGTAGGAGCTGTTCACCTCGGGACCGAGATTTTTAACGTTGGTCCAGATGCCCCGAACCAGTTCGGCGGAATAGAGATCGGTTCGGCCATAGCCACGAAGCGAGTCCACATCATCCCAATCGTAGGCGGCAAAGATCATAAACGTGCCATCCGGGGTAAGGGTGGCCGCGCCGATATGTTTTGCGGCGTCGAGCGTGGGGGCTGCCGCTACCGGCATATCCCAGCCGCCCGACCCTCGTTCGGCGCGCCAGATGCGTTGCTCGCCGGAGCGTGCGGATGTAAAGATCAGGGTTTGCCCGCCACGGAGCACAACCGGTGCAAAATCATCATCCGACGAATTTGTCGCCAGTGGGGTGATCTGCACGTCTGTACGGTTCGGGACCTGCGGATTCTGTGCGAACGCCGCCGACAGGCCGCCGATCATCAAGGCTAGTATCGTGCTGAATAGTTTCTTGCTGATCATTGTAGCTCCTGTGCGACTAGAGGTTTACACGGATTCCGATGGTGGCCTGCAACGAGCTGAGGCGGATCTTCGGGTTGAGTACGGTCGGCACCAGCAGTGTTGTCGTCTCCTCGGTCTCGCCGGGCTTTGCCAGGGTGTTGATCTCCGCGTTCTGAAACGAATCGGTAAGCCCCAGGTCGTAAGCCAGTTGCGGTACCAGGCTGACCGACCTGGTAAGAGGGATCATGTATCCTGCGCCGAACTTGAAGGAAAGCCGCTGCTTCATGTTCTCGGCGCTTGTCAGGCTGCCGGTGATCTCCTTGGAGGAGTCCGTGGTAAATGGGAAATAGGCGCAGGTGCCGCTGTCGAGAATCCGAAAGGTCTGCTTGACGTCCCGGGAGAGCGGGACCGAGACGGTCGGGCCGAGGAAAAGATAGAGGTTGTCGAACCGGAGCTTGGCAAGTGCCGACAGGGAGAGATAGCTGATGCTGACGCTATAGTCCTTGTCAACCTCTATCGGTACGGGGGTGATCTGTCCGAACACATCCTGAAGGAGGCAGGTGTCGATGGTCACGCCCGAGTTGGAGGCGGAGCGGACATCATAATCGGCACGGAACGCCAGCCCGAAGGTCTGGTTGAATTCGTAGCCGATGGTGGCGCTCAGCAGCGGTGCCAGGCCATTGCCAGACTGGTAGAGGGTCGTTGGGCCTTCTCCCGGAATTCGGGATCGGAACTCGTTGTTGCCGTCCAGAAAGGTAAGGTTCAATCCAAGATCGAACTGTGTGTAGAGCTGGCCGCGGCTTGGTATGTACGGACGATGAACATCCTCATCCGGCGGATCGGCGAGTGCAACCGAGCCCGCGAGGACCAGCAGAAGTGGTAGAAGAATCTTCTTCATGCCTCGATATCCTTGAAATTATTGAGAGATCCCAGGGCGATCGTCATTTCACAACAGGGCCACCGAGCCGATGGCAGAGTAAGGGGGGATGCAATGGCCCGTAAAGATACATCGTGGGAGGAAACCCCTGATTTATTTCCACGTTCCTTTACACATCTGTCTGGTAGGTTGTCGGATGCTAGAGCCTGTTATGAGCTTCAATTGTCGGAATCCGCTCACAGTCAACGATCCTGGACCAAAGCATGCCAGACGACATCCATATCATCATCATCATCGACGGGCGGCCTCGCAAAAGGTCTGGCGGAAATTTCCAAGCTCGTTTCTACGCTGAACGGTGCATAACAGGCTCTAGGAAGCGGGGCCATGGTTTGTATGCTGCGGCAGAAAAAGAGGGGCCGATGATCCACCACGATCGTCGGCCCCGGTGCGTTTGATGGGTCCTTGGCTCTTTCAAGCGCTAACGCACGAATACTTCTGTTCTATGTTGGGGGCGGGGTTACTGTTTCCCATCCTCCTTGATATCATGGACCTGTGGTCCATCGCTCTGCTGCTTTGCCTCTTCGCGGTGGGGGCCGATCTGGTTTGTCAGCTCCTTTTCCGGCACAGTCTCCACAACCGGTTGTTGCTGCGGTTCGGCCGGGGGCGCCGTTGGTGCCTGCGGCTCGATATGGGTCTGCTTCTGGCCGATATCATCGCTCTTTGCACGGGCGGCTGCCTCCGGGTTCAGCGTTTCTCTCCGTGCCGGTACGGCTCGGCGTCCATAGGAGAACCGCCGATGCTCCCGTTCGGCTTCGGCAAATGCCTTCCGTTCCTCTTCCATATACTTCCGTACGTCCTCTGCCTTGTCCGGCTTCTTCAGATCGGTATACGCCTTGATGAGCAGATCCTCCACGCGATCGCGAATTTCACGACGTTGGGGACGTTCCTGAATCTGGAGCCATGCCTTTTGTGCATAGGTAACCTGGAGCGCGGCCACGGTTGCCTTCGGGCTTTTCTGTGCGGCGGCACGTCCTACCAGCTCCTTCAGGCGGGGATAGGGATTATAGCGTCCAAGATCGTCGATCGCGTCGCCGGTTCTGCGGACCAGTTTGTTGACCACCTCACCGATCTGTTCCGGGTCAGGTATCTCTGCCTCTTTCTCCAGCCGGGCAAGATTCACCTTGGGCATCATTGTAACGTCGATGCGCGAATCGGTCAGCGCGTCGTTGTTTTTCAGCAGATAGACCAGTGCCTGTGCGGTCTCCATATCGAGATCGGTATCAACCATGCCAAGGCCCATACGGAGAAGGATGTCGCCTTTGGCGCCGGTGAGCAGATCGCCCCGGCGGATTGCCTGGTGGCGAAGAAACTTCCCCTGATTGTAGCTTCGCTGCACATCGCCCAGCGCATAGGTCTTGCGGTGGCGGAGGTATTGCAGAGCGGTTGCGGGGTCTTTGAAGCCGAGCAGCTCCAGCACGCCCATCACTTGGCTGAAGGTAACCTCGACATAATAATCGATCTTTTTCTTCCTGGTAAGCTTTGCTACTGCCTTCGTCAATGCCTTGCGCCCTTTCAAGGCTCGCACATTGGCCATAAAGGATAGATCGTCCGAGATGCCGAAGCCCTCTACCTCGGTGCCACGCGGGATCGAGGTGATGGTGGCGCCGATAGAATCCTTGGTACGGATGGAGATAAGATGAATGGCGTCGGCATGATTATCGGTGGAGGAAATCCGATTGTCAAGGCCAACCAGAAGGATGTTGACCTCGCGTGGGAGTTTTTCGGCCCGGCCCATGATCGCATCATCATAGACCGCCTCGTATACCTGGTCGGTGACGGCTGCCGCCGAGGCCAGCGGGGCAGGCACCGGTGCAAGCCAGGCAGTTACCTGCCAGGCGCATAGTATCAGTACGCAGATGCCGAAATACCAGTACCAGCGCCTGCGACGGCGTGGCTTGGCCTCGCCAGGAATACCGTCAATAGTCATACGCGTAGGAAGAAAAAGTAGATCTCAAATATAATGTTTTGGTTACGAGCGTTTTCCACCAGGATTGGAGGGGGAGCAGCTCAAGGGGGAGCAACGGGGGCTGATCGGTCGCCAGGTATAATGGTAGTGAGGCCGGGAGCGGCGCAGAGAGCGAAAATTACGACATTTCACGAACCTGAGGAGGAGAATGAGGGCTGGCGCAGGGGCATATTGTAACAGATCGTTAACAGCGTGCGTCAATGCCAGCCCTCTCTCCGAATCAGATGGCGACCCCGCTGAGATTCACGAGATTCTGCTGCTCGGTTTTCTCAAGACCGGGTTCGGCCGTTGTCTCCTCATGGCAGACCGGAACCCAGCCGAGGCGGCCGAGCAGCTTGTCGTACATGGGGGAGGGGATCGTCAGTTGCTCGGAGCCGTAGGAGCCGGGCATGCAGAGACGGATCGTGTTTTCTTTGCCGGCATAGACCTTTGCTGCCCATTCGGGCTCCATAAGAAGGCCGCGACCCATTGCAACAAGGTGGGGTCCATCCTCCAGCACCTGAACTGCTGCCGAGGGGGAGGTGATCGAACCTGCTGCGATTACCGTTGTCCGCTTCTGTACATGTCCGGCGATCACTTTGGCGCGTGGCTCGAAATCGGCCGGCGTGCGAAGGCTTCCGGCGAAATAGTCGTTGGTGGAGATATGCAGCCAGTCTGGACGGCATGCAACAAGGCCCTCGACAAGCTGCATCGTATCCTCCATGGAGATCCCCGGCTCGGTGATCTCCTCGGGGGAGAGACGATACCCAATCGAGAACGGGCGGTAGGCGTTGCGGCGCACAACTTCGCGCACCTCCTCCAGCACGGCAATTGGGAATGCCGCACGGTTTTCCAACGAGCCTCCCCATTGATCGGTGCGGCGGTTGGAGTGCGGGGAGAAGAACTGTTGGAGCAGGTAGCCGTTGGCACCGTGAATCTCCACGGCATCAAATCCGGCTTGAATGGCGCGGCGTGCGGCTCTGCCAAATGCCTTGATCGTCTCCTCGATCTCTGACTCGCTCATCTCACGCGGGACATCGGCTCCGGGGCGTTCGGCCGCGACAGTGCTTGGGGAAAGAGGGGCGAAGCCAAGCAGCGAGGCCGGGCTGAGCCGCCCGCCATGATGCAGTTGCAACACGGCGATCGCTCCCTCTTTTTTGATGGCATCGGCGGCCAGACGAAGGCTTGGGATCATCTCATCGGTGGCGCAACTCCATTGCCTGTCAAATGCATGGCCATGATCGATGACATAACAGGCGGCGGTTATCACCATGGCGATGCCACGTGATCTGCGTCGCAGGTATTCTAGTTCCTCCGGCGTAATGGTGCCATCGCGGTTGGATGAATAGGTTGTCATCGGTGCCATCACCAGCCGATTTCTCAGCGTGGTGTCACCGGCAAGAAACGTATAAGGCTCGAACAGAGTCGCGTATGCGGGATTGGGCTGCACGTTACGTCGGATCAGATGATGTACTGTACGGTCAGGGATATCGTTCCATCAGGCCAGGCATGCGGCTGAAAGGCCCATGAGTCTGCAACTGCCACCTGCGCCGATCCGCGTAGAACGTGGGCCGGGAAACCCTGCTAGCGGCGAACGCATGCGTATCCCCATGACGGATAAGTCGCAAAAAATATGTCAACCGGACCGGGTCAAAAGGAGAAACATGGTTCCCTTGTTGCCCGCTCCACCAAACTTCCTATTTTCGGGGCTTCTCCAACTATCTTCCGAACGAGGTTTCTTCCGGTGCATATCTGGAAAGCAGCGCTGCTGGGCCTGATACAGGGTCTAAGCGAATTTCTACCGATCAGCTCAACGGCACATCTCACCCTTGCTGGTCGCGCGCTTGGTCTTATTAACCCTGCCGCGCCCGAGCAGTGGACGGCATTCATGGCAGTTGTTCAGCTTGGCACTCTGGTCGCTGTTCTCGTTTACTTCCGTCATGATATCATTACGATCACGCGAGCCTTCCTACGGGAGAATCTCGCCCGTGTTCCATTTATCCAGCAGTCGAGTCCGGCGCGCACCGGATGGTATATCATTCTTGGCACGATCCCCATTGTGATCATCGGTCTTTCCTTGAAGGATGTGGTGGAGGGGATGCTGACAAAGAACCTGATGGTGATCGGCTCCAGCCTTATCGGGTTGGCGCTTCTGCTGGAGGTTGCCGAGCGGGTGGCACGGTTTGCCCGGCCGATGGAGCGTGTCACGATAAAGGATGCGCTGCTGATAGGTCTTGCACAGGCCGTGGCGCTGATCCCAGGCGCTTCCCGTTCCGGCGTCACCATCACCGCCGGTCTGTTCACGGGGCTTACCCGGGAGGCAGCAGCACGATTCAGTTTCCTTCTGTCGATTCCGGCTATCGCTGCAAGTGGTTTGCTTGAGCTGGTTCATGCGCTCAACTTCATTACACCGGCCGATGGCCTCGCGCTTTTTGTGGCGACACTTGTGGCCGGGGTGAGCGGGTACTGGGCTATCGCTTTTCTTATCCGTTATCTCCGTACCCGTTCTACGCGAATCTTCATCATCTATAGGCTCCTGCTGGGCGGCGGCATACTGTTGGCGATCTATCTGGGGTATCTGAATCCATAACCGTGGTCCTACCATTGCGGCGCCTGTGGCCGGAAGTATATCAGCAATGACAATCTATCGCAATCCTATGCAGCGTACATTCTATTCGCTTACAATTGCCCTGACGTTTGCCGTCGCCCTTGGCGCCTGCAACGGTGAGGGCAAGCAAACTGCCGGCGGCGATACCCAAGCGATCGACACGGCACAATTTGCACCCGCGCCGGTCGGCACATCGGCCGATTCTTCCGTGGTGCGTGATACGGTGCCAAGTCAGCCGGTTGCAACCCATACGGCCATCATCTCCACAACTGCCGGTGATATCGAGGTGGAATTATATGGTCTTGATGTTCCCAGGACTACCGCGAACTTCGTTGGCCTTGCAAAGAAGAAGTTCTACGATGGCATCCTGTTCCATCGTGTTGTTCCAACGTTTGTAATCCAGGCTGGCGATCCTCTTACCAAAGATCCCTCGATGCGTGATGCGTGGGGAAGCGGCGGCGAGAGCATCTATGGGGCCAAGTTCGAGGACGAGCTTAACCCGGCCACGCCGAGCTATAAACGTGGCTATGTGGAGGGAACGCTGGCAATGGCAAACTCCGGCCCGAACACCAATGGCAGCCAGTTCTTCATTGTGCTGTCGGCTGCCGGAGCTGGGCATCTGACCCCAAACTATACGATCTTTGGGGCGGTTCGTGGATCGATGGATGCTGTGAAAAAGATCGAGCAGACCGGACTCCAGGGTGAGAAGCCAAATGATCCTGTCGCGATCAAGTCGGTAACGGTAACGGAGCTGCCGACGGCAGCGCAAATGCCCAAGAACAACCTTAACTAGCAGAATTTCAACCAGAAGCCATGATAATGATACCACGAGTTCTCTCCGTCGCGTTTGCCTTGGCGGCTATCACCACGTTCTCGGCCTGCTCCAGCGGCGGCACCGTCAAGCGGGAGGGCCAGCCGCCGGTGACCCATGCGGCCGTGATCTCTACCAGCATGGGCCCCATCGAGATCGAACTGTACGGGGAGGACGCTCCGAAGACTGTTGCAAACTTTGTCGGGCTGGCCGACAAGGGATTTTACGAGGGCATCCTGTTCCATCGTGTGGCACGTGGATTTGTGATTCAGGCTGGCGATCCCAAGACGAAGGACCCAGCTCTGCGCGGCGAGTGGGGCAGCGGTGGCGAGAGCATCTATGGTGGAACGTTCGAGGATGAGCTGAATGCCAGCACGCTCAGCTATCAGCATGGGTATGTGGAGGGAACGCTGGCAATGGCAAACCGTGGTCCGAATACCAATACCAGCCAGTTCTTTATCATGCTCGGGAGTTCTGCGCTGCCGAAGAACTATACTATCTTCGGCAAGGTGACCAAGGGTATGGATATTGTACACGCCATTGAGAACGTGGAGCTTGAGAATGAATCGGCCATGGGAGGAACGCCGAAGGTGCCGGTTGTAATCACCCAGATCAAGACACGCAAGTTCTAGGCAGCCGCTCAAGGATCTCGTTGTGCTCCGGTTTGGCACCGGCATTCCCATCTCTCATCGTCGGCTGGAAGATGGACTGGAAGTGTCTCGCGGCCGTTGAACCTTCGGAGCATGATCCGGTCCAACCGTGCGAGATCAACAATTCAGGACCGATGCAGTGGTCCATAAAGGAATGAACGATGAAGAAGAGCAGAATATTCGGCGCACTGCTACTGATGGCGGGCGCGTTTCTCGGGGCAAAAATGGTGGTGCGTGCGCAGACCGAGCCGGTGGTTACCGATACGGTTGTCATCAAGACGAGCGTTGGTGAGATCACCGTGGAGCTGTACGGCAACGATGCGCCGAAAACGGTGGAGAACTTCACCGGCCTCGCCAAGAAGGGATTTTATAAGGGAATCCTCTTTCATCGCGTTGTGCCAGGATTTGTCATCCAGGCCGGTGATCCAAAATCTACCGATAGCAATCTTCGTGCGCAGTGGGGAACCGGCGGTGAAAGCATCTATAACAAGCCATTCGATGACGAGCTGAACCCAAATGCGCCCAGCTACAAGCGTGGGTATGTGGAAGGGACGCTGGCAATGGCAAATCGTGGTCCGAACACCAATACCAGCCAGTTCTTTATCATCCTTAAGAATAATACCGATCTGCCGAAGCGTTATACGATCTTCGGCAGAGTGATCGGAGGAATGGATATTGTGAAGGCCATTGAAGGGTCGGAGCGTCTGGATGCCAAGGGACTGGCCGCAAACCCTGCGAAGATTCTCGATATGAAGGTCATCGACGTGCCGTAAGGCGTGACCTCCGGCTCTATGCAGACCCGTAATGAATGCTGGAAAAGCCCGTGCAAGAGCATGGGCTTTTTTATCGCTCCAATCTGGCTGCATAGATCGCGCAAAGGCGAAGCGAACCCAATTCCCTGCGGTTCTGTGTGCCAGAGAGTATTCACGTCCATGGCCGCCTTTCTATGGTATATCGCAAGAGTATAGTACGGAAGGGCCGGTGCCTCCCTACCCTCCTCTGATGATGGCCGGTTGATCGAATCCTGCCATGATCGGTTCGCCATAGGAGTTCAGCGTCATAAGCGCAAGAACATCGGGGACCAGATGGACCGAGATAAATGAATGGAAGATGCCGTCCCGGCTGTACGTGAAGAGTCCGGTGCGCCCATCGCGGCGGGCGATGAAGTAGATCCATTCGGCACTTATCAATGCCGGGGCCGGTATATCGGATTCCAGATTCACCTCCCACTGTTTCCTGCCAGCCGTATCAATCGCCAGCAGTGCCCCGCCGTTGGCTGTCTCCGCAACACCTGCACAGGAGACGTAGATAGTTCCCTCCCGATCGCCAGCGATGCCGCGTGGCATCAGCATCAGCGGGGTTCGCCAGGCCATTGTGCCATTGCTACGAAATGCCACCAGCGACGGCATACGCCGCATATCTTCGCCGCGTTGTGCCACGCCAAGCACGATCAGGCCGCCGGCAAGTACGGGGCCGTAGATGATCCTCCCCTCCACAATCGGTCTGGTCCAGATCGCTGCTCCGGTGGCAGGGTCTACCACCGAGACGCTGTCCACCAGATCATAGTCGTTGTGCGTGATACCAATTGCTGCTCCAACTGCCGGACTGGCGGCGAAGATCGTGCCGAGCGATCCTCCCCGTTGTATACCCCAGAGCATTCTCCCCGATCGGTCGTAGCGGGCGAGCCTGCCATCGGTATTGCCAACGAGCACCCCATCGCTCAGCGCGAGCAGCGATGTCGGGATCACGATCTGATCGGCCGGTATCCCGGCAAAGCTTTCCTTCTCCCATAGGAGTGTTCCGCTATCGTCGAATGCCTGGAGGCGGCCGCGTGTGGTGATCGAATAGATGGTCCCGGCGGAGTCGGCGGCAAGGGTTGCCATGGGGTGTTCATCCTCCCGGAATGGATGCCGATGCAGGATGGAGTCGCGCAGGATGATAACCAGCGTTGCCCCCGTATCGGAGCGGGAGATGGCCGCCATACGGCCGCCGGAAAGCTCAAGCGGCGGGGCCAGAAAGCCCCCGTGAAGATCCTTGAAGACAATCGGGATCAGGGTGCCTACCGGCGTCGAGGGTATATGGGAGAAATCGTTGGTGCGATGCGATCCTCCGAGCATGTTGTATGCGCCGAACTCATCGTATGGCAAGTGAGAATTGCCGGTGCATCCTGCCATGGCCACTACAAGCAGGGTGATGGTAGCAGCAGCACGAGAGCGGCGGAATACTGTGGCCACCCAGGGGGGGGGCGTGGGACGGGACGTGCCCGTTGCTGTGAACCGGTGCATCGGGAGCAATGGATTTGGATCAGGTTCGGAGCCGGACATGTTCGGCTTGTTGAAGGCTTATAAGATAACGCGGAAATGAGGGGAAAACGTGAGCCTCCTCTGTTGCATATCTTGCAAGTTCAACGTAGGTTGGGCCGTCGGTGTTCATGGGAAGACCGATCACGTGCCAGGGCGATCATCGGCTATTGCCCTGCCGCTGCACAGCAGGCTGAGTTCAGCCGTCGTATCACGCCGATTATCGGCCATTACTGGTCTTATAGAGCAGGACATTATGAGCGAAGATATCACAACAAAGTCTTCAACAGGTCTGGACGCAAATGTTGCAGGCCTTCTCTGCTATCTCGTTGGATGGATCAGCGGGCTGGTTTTCTTTCTGATAGAAAAGGAAAGCCGGTTTGTGCGCTTCCATGCGATGCAGTCGATTCTGATGTCCGGCTCCCTGATGATTATCTCCTGGGTGCTGGGCCAGATTCCATTTGTCGGCTGGATCATCTCGATTCTTCTAGCGCTGGTGCAACTTGCTCTCTGGATCACGCTCATGTTCAAGGCGTTCAAGGGCGAATGGTTCAAGCTGCCGGTGATCGGCGATATCGCCGAGACCCAGGCAAATAAGCTTGCGCTGTGACCATGTATCTGAATCGGGTTGCTGAACATGATACGGGCTGTGCCGTATCGGCATAGAGCTGCGTATGGCCTGGTTCCTCCCCACCGTCCTTGAGACGGGCAATGCGACCTGCGATATGCTTGTGGCTGCATCATAACGGTGTGCGGCCGGGCAGATTCGTTTCCCGAACTATCCAACATGCAAGCGCTTACTCCACGGCAAGGCTCGATTCTGAAATTCATCGAGACCTTCTTTCATAAGTACCAGCAACCTCCTACCGAACGGGAGATTGCAGAGCATTTCCGTATTCATCAAAGCGCGGTCAGGAAGCATCTTACCGCGCTTGAAAACAAGGGGCGGCTTACGCTCCGGCGCGATGGCCGAAGTCGTGGTATTCGCTTGAACGGCTTCTCTCCTACCCTTTCGGTTCCGATCGTTGGCTCTGTTGTGGCCGGCATGCCCCTGATGGCGGTCGAGAATATCGAGGGTGCGATGATGCTCGATATGAATTTCGCTGGCTCGGAGGAGGTATTTCTTCTCAGGGTCAGGGGCGATTCCATGATCGAGGATGGCATTATGGAGGATGACCTGATCCTGGTGCGGCGAACCGAATCGGTGCGCAATGGGGAGATCGTGGTAGCCCGGCTTGGCGATGAGACCACGGTGAAGCGTTTCTACAATATAGCCGGGAGGATCGTCCTGGAGCCGGCAAACAAGAACTATCGTGCCATTCCGGTCAACGACAAAGATTCCTTCTGCCTGGAAGGACGGGTTGTTGCCCTGATACGCCATATGGATAATTTTTTTCTGATCAACCGAAAAAATTGATCGGGGCCAGATCTGGGGCGCCTGAATAAAGGCGCCCCGTATTATTCCCACCTCCCTGCACTTTCCTGTGCCTTTCGGACATCCTTATCTTCCCCCCCCCTCCGTGATCTACCATTGCGTTTCACTTGGCGTGTTCCGACCGTGAGGATGGTTCCGGCGGGCATGGTCTGTGATACGGGTGATGTCCCCTCCTCATAACAGGCCGCATGATACGCTGCAACCCAAATCCTCGGTTGTTGCTACAAAGCTTTCGTAGCGCCTATCTTCCCCTCCTGTTCTTACACGAATATATTTTTTCGACAACTCATAAAACTCTCTTGCGTTGGTGACCTTTTCACCTGCTAAAGAGTTACTGTATTGAACGATACCGATACGCATATCATACACCCCGATGGTCTGCGCTCTCGTTTTCAGTCATGATAGTCTCCGCTGGTAGTTGGTACATGCGGTAGAGTATCCTATTCCGTATCATCAAAAAATCTAGAAGAGAGAGCATACAGTCCGAACAATAATTCGGGGGCTTGTGGCGGCACGGTTGTTCCTAATCTCAATCATCCCAAGAGGTAACATCCATGCAAAAAGCTCCATGTATACCCCATATACGCATATGGGGAAATGGGCGAATGAGCAGGCTGCTTGCAGCGCTGCTCATCATGGCATTTTGTTGTACCACCGCCCGCGCAGAGCTTAATGGTACTTATACCATAGGTGGCGCCGAGGCCGATTACCAGACAATCGAGGCAGCAGTTGCTGCTCTTGGCGACGGGGTCACCGGCCCGGTCACATTCCTCATCAATGAGGGCACCTATACAGCTCCTGAAGGGGGCTACGAGCTTATAAGCGTTGCTGGTGCCGACCAGAACACTACCATCACCTTCAAGCCTGCGGAGAATGCCGCAGTGGTGATCGAAGGGGATCTTGCAACGCCGATCTTCACCTTCAACGGCGGCGATTTCTACATCTTCGATGGATCGAATAGCGAAGGTGGAAGCTCGCGCAATTGGAAGATCGTTAATACGGGCAATGCCCCGGTGCTTCAGTTTGTGGGTGATGCCACCTACAACACGATTCAGAATATGTATCTGGTGGGAAGGGCAACGGCCGCATCCGTCGGCATTGTCCATATCGGTAACGTAGCGGAAAATGAGGGGAACTCCTTCAACGTTATCGCCAGGAATACGATCGGAGATTCCACCGGAACCCTACGTTCACGCACCGCGATCTATGCGCGTGGGCATGGTACCTATCGGAATAGTTCCAACAGGATCGAGGGAAATGATATCATCAACTTCGGCCGTGGAAACAATGCCAGCTATGGCATCTACATCGCTCCGAACAATCGCTTTGTAAAGGTTTTTGGCAATCATATCCGGCAGACCAGCACTGCTGGCACCGCGCCGGTGGATGTGGTTGTGGGTATCTACTACAATTACAGCGGCAACCGCAACGATACGATCGCCTATAACCGGATCTGGGACCTGAATCCGCTGAATGCGGAGGCCGAACTCTACGGTATCCGCGTGAATGCGCTCGGTATCACGCCGATGGTAATCCATCACAATATGATTACGCTTGTAGCCGATGCGGGAACTCTTACCGGCATCTCGCTGGAATCCAGCGAGAACTCCGTCTACTTCGTCGATCATAACTCCATCTTCATCACCGGCTCCAGCGATGACCTCTCGGCATCGCATGCTATCTCTGTGCCGCTTGCCAACGTGATGCTGCGCAACAACATCCTCAGCAATACCAGGACCTCCGAAAGTGAGCGTAACCTGCTGCTGTTCCGCGACATCTCACCTGCTTCCTTTACCAGCGACCACAACCTTTATTATGCCGAAGGACCGGGCACAGCAGTAGGTGCATATGGGGGCGGGCTTCGTATATCCCTGGAGGAATGGCAGGAAGCAACCGGCAACGATCTGAGCAGCATCTTCAGCGCGCCCGCCTTCCCAGGCGTTGCCGATGGCGATCTTCATATCGACGCTATCGTGCCGTTCAAGGGGGAATCCGCCGGTACACCGCTTGGCTACCTGGTGGATATCGATGGCGACCTCCTCTCTCCTGTGCGTCCCGATATCGGTGCCGATGAAGGGAATTTCAATGGCGATGGGCTGATTCTGCTTGAACCAAATGGCGGCGAGAAGTTCTCTTCCACAGCATACATTCCGGTGCGATTCACTGCAACACGCGAGATGGACGTTCTTCTCAGGCTGTCGGTTGATAATGGTAGCAGTTGGACCACCGTTGCAACGCTTGCAACGGTCGAGGGGGAAAACACCGTTCTCCTGACCCCCCCTGCTCTCAATACAACGACAGCGCTTGTGCAGGTTGTCAGCATGCTGACCGAGGCCGAGGGTGATCTCTCCGATGCCACGTTCGAGATATTCGTTCCCGAGTTCACCCTGCTCTCCCCGAACGGTGGCGAGACGCTGGTGCCGACCGATATGTTCGATATCACCTGGAACTCCAATTCCATTCCAGAAGGCTTCAAGGTGCAGCTTGATTACACGACCGACAATGGCGCAAACTGGCTGCCGATTGCCACCGATCTTGCCACGGTCAATGCCCCAGGCTCCAATAGCTATAGTTGGGAGATTCCAAACACGCCGAGCACCTCGGTGCAGGTTCGTGTGAAGCTTGTGGGGATCGACTCGGAGGATCTCTCCGATGCGGTCTTCACGATTCAACCGCAGCCGAATATCACGCTTGTCTGGCCGAACAGCGGCAAGCTGTTTGTCGGCGAGCAGCAGACCATCCGCTGGACTGCCGTTACCACGGACTATGTGCGGCTGGAATATTCGATCAATGGCGGCGCCACCTGGAGCAATGTGGTTCCAGCAGGGGTCGATATCCCGGCGTTTCTGGGAGAATATGCCTGGACGATACCGAACTCTCCCTCGAACAACGTTCTGGTGCGTGTGTCCAACGTAGAGCGTTCCCGTTTTGCCGATACTTCCGATGCAACCCTGGCGATTGTCCGCTCGGTGGTTCAGGTGCTTTCGCCGAATGGCGGCGAGAAGTATCCTCTTGCCGAGCCGATCACGGTAACATGGGCATCGCAGGAGGCAGAGCATCTGCGCCTTCAGTTCTCCAGCGATAATGGCTTCACCTGGCAGACCATCCTCGATATGGTCGATGCCACGCTTGGCAGTATCACTGTTACGCTCCCCCCCACCCCGACGCGCGCAGCGTTGGTGCGGCTTGTCAACGCCGATCGCGAGCAGATCGCCGATCAGTCCGATCGTACGTTCGAGATCCTTCAGCCGAAGTCGATCGTTGTTTATACACCGGCTACGGGCGATCGTTTTGTGCGTGGATCGACCACGGTCGTCAGTTGGGATGCCCCTCAGGTGGATCGTGTGACGGTGCAGTATCGCCCCAATGATGGAGCTGCCTGGCAGACGTTGGTGTCAAGCATGAATGCATGGGAGGGAAGCTATGTGTGGACTGTGCCGAACCAGACGACGACCCAGGGGAAGATCCGTATCGTGGAGGTAGGTGCGGAAGGCATCGTGGGTGAGACCGGGCTGTTCTCGGTTGTTGAGCCGGCCGCGCCGGAATTGCGTGTGCTTGCTCCGAACGGCGGCGAGAGCTTTACCGAAGGGGATGATATCCGCGTTCGTTGGTATGTGTCGGATGTCGCACAGGTGACGATTTCCTATTCAGATGATAACGGCGCAAGCTGGACCATCATTCAGCAGAATGTGGCGGCCAGCCTTGGCTTTATCGACTGGACGGCTCCGGCGCCGGGCACCAGATATCTGGTGGAGGTTGCTGCGGCTTCCGGCACGCTTGTCGATCGTTCCGATGCCGCCTTCGAGATCCGCCGCCGTCCGCAGCCGACGATCACCATCGTCACGCCGACCCGTGATGCCGACCTGAAGGTGGGAAGCACCGAACGGGTGGAGTGGAGCATTGCCGATATCACCGGCCCTATGATCGTGGAATATTCGGTTGATGGTGGCATGAACTGGGCGGAGATCACCACGGTGAACGCTATCGCGGATGGCACGTACTCGCACGATTGGGTTGTGCCGGATGAGCCGACCACCAACGCGGCGATCAGGGTGTCCGGCGCTTCGATAATTGGTATGTCGGAGATCTTTACGATCTCTCGTCCGATCGTCAAGGTGCTTCAGGTGCTTGCCCCGAACGGTGGGGAGATCTGGACGTCGGGAGAGCAGCGGAATATCACCTGGGACGGACCGGATGAGATCACGGCGGTTGATATCGCCTTCTCTGCCGATGGTGGTACCACCTGGACGGATATCCAGACCGGTGTACCTTCGGCGGCCGGGAGCATGTCCTACCAGTGGACCCTGCCGACGCTCCCCCAGGCGACCGATGTTGCTCTGGTGCGTCTCAGCAATGCCGCCGACGCATCGCAGAGCGATGTCTCCGATGCTGTCTTCACCATTCGTAGCAGCGTGGCCGGTGGCGGCGGCGCTGTTGCGGGATTGCATGGCCTTCGCCTGCTGGGCAACTACCCGAACCCCTTTGCAGGGAGCACCGAACTCCGCTGGGAGCAGCAGAGTTCGAGCACGGTGGAGCTTCGTATCTATCGTCAGGATGGTGCTCTTCTCAGGAGCCTTGATCTCGGCTCACGCGAGCCGGGTCGCCATAGTATTATGCTCGCCGCCGAGGGGCTTTCCTCCGGCACGTATCTCTACGAGCTTCGTTCAAAAGGCAGTGCCGTGCGAGGAACGATGGTGCTAACCCACTGATCCGAATCGCACGTGCATAAGGCGCCCTTCCAGTTCATGGGCTGGGGGGGCGTTATTATTTCGGAGATATGGGAGCGTGTGGCGGGCCATATGCTGCAACCGCGTCGGGCGATGGCATGTACGGTGAGGATGTGCGCCAGTAACCATGGGACGTTTCCCCCGGTTATCTTTGCAACCGTTGTTGTATCATCAGATGGGAGAATTTATCATGTGCGGACGTTATACGCTTGCGACGGACATCGGGGAGTTCCTCACGCTTTTTGATCTCGATGTGCCGGAGGAATTGGCGCATGCCAGACGATATAATATCGCGCCAAGCCAGCCGGTTGTAGCAGTTGTTGCCGATCCCACTCCTCGGCTTGAGGTGCTTGAATGGGGCTTTGTCCCGTCGTGGGCACGCCCCGATGCGGAGATGCGTTCGGTGATCAACGCGCGGGTGGAATCGCTTGTCGAGGAAAAGCCCTATTTCAAGGGGGCGTTCCGAAGCGCTCGGTGCATCCTGCTGGCCGATGGCTTCTATGAATGGAAGAAGGAGAGCGGAGGGAAAGGGAAACGTCCCTACAGGATAGGGTTGAAGGATGGGGGCATCTTTGCCATGGCGGGGCTTTGGAGTATGCCGCGTACCGCCGATGGTTCCGAACGGGCTACCTGCGCCATCATTACAGTGCCCGCCAACACATATATGCGCGATATCCACGATAGGATGCCCGCGATCCTCCGCACCGACGATCTATCGGCCTGGCTTGACCCCAAGGCCCGTTCTGCCGAGCTTTTCAAGTTGCTTGAGCCGTATCCATCCAAAGAGATGGCGGCGTTCGAGGTGGGCGTTCTGGTGAATAATCCCCGGAACGATACTCCCGAGTGCATCCGGCCGATCGAGGATCAGGGGTGATAGAGCGCCCGCAAGGCAACCCGATGCGGATTACCAGTGAACTTCCATAAGCCCGATGTCTGAACGAGCGACGGGAATCGTCTACGTTATCGCTGCTGCGGTGCTCTGGAGCTTTGGTGGTCTGCTTATCAAGCTGATCGATCTGCATCCTATGGCTACCGCTGGTGGGAGAAGCTTGATTGCGGCCGTGACTATCTGGGCGCTGACACGTCCCCGCACCGGCCGTTATACCAGAGGGCAGTTCATGGGGGCACTCTCGTATGCCGGGACCGTCACCTTCTTTGTTCTTGCCACAAAGATGACCACGGCCGCCAACGCCATCCTGTTGCAGTATACCGCGCCGGTCTACGCTGCGCTGATGAGCTATCGGATGCTGGGGGAACGTATTACTGGAATCGACTGGGCCTCGATCGTTGTCGTTCTGATCGGTATGGCGCTCTTTCTTCTCAATCTTCTGGGGAGTGGCGGGGCGCTGGGTGATGGCTTTGCAGTGATCAGCGGAATATTTTTTGCGCTCTGTGTGGTACTGCTGCGTCGCGAACGTGACGGCTCGCCTCTGTCCATCGTTCTGCTCGGCAATCTTATCACTGCCGCTATCGGGCTTCCCTTCCTTTTCGAGAGATTGCCCGGCGGCAACGATCTTCTGCTCCTTCTCCCGCTTGGGGTGCTTCAGCTTGGCCTCGGTTATATCCTCTTCGTTCGGGGGGTACGGTCTATCTCCGCAGTAGAGGGCACCTTGATTCCGGTCATCGAGCCATTGCTGAACCCACTCTGGGTGGCTCTCTTCTATGATGAATATCCAGCGCCGCTGGCTGTTATCGGCGGAGCGATCGTGGTGGCGGCTGTGACGATGCGGGGTGTGGTAAAGGGGGTACAGGAGAGGCGGCAGGCTGCCGGGGCAGCGAAGTAACCTGGAGAACAGGGGGGATATCATGGGTTGACGCGTGGAACTGCCAGCACTATATTCCTCGCAGTTTCTGGACTCGTGATGTGCACCGATCTCCACATACTATCATGAAACACCATCTGCTCCTTGTTGCCATCATTGGCGCTCTGTGGGCCGCCTTGTGCCACCCCGGCCTTTATTCCCAATCATCGGCCTCCTATCCGAAGATCCTGTATGTGATCTATGATGGCGCTCCGGTCTATGATTCCGCCGATCATATGTCGGCAATCGTCGGTGAACTCCGGCTCGGCGATAGCATCCAGGCTCTGGCGGCAAGCGGGCGGTATTATCGTATCAGGTTCGGAGAACGGGAGGGGTATCTCTACTGGTCGAATGTGCAGCCGGATCGGCCGGCGGGAGGAGAAAAGAGAGCCAGGAAGGCACGGGCAAAACAAAACCAGAGATCGCAGGGGGAAAAAGCGGCATTGCCATTGCAAAGGAGTGCGAGCGGCGGAGATGGTGATCTCCCCATGCCCGATTCTCTTGTGGCCGTATCTTCCAGGGGAACCAAGGAGCGTGCGAAGAAGGGAAAGGGAGCACAATGCCAGGCTGTGACCAAAACCGGGCGCCAGTGCTCTCGTGGTACGGCCGATAGCTCCGGGTATTGCTGGCAGCATAAAAAGTAACGCGGCTACTTATTTGGGGAACCCAGAGTTCGCTACCTTCCGCAAGGTACGAATCGGCCGGTAACCCCGGCAATTCCAAGGTTTTGATAGATGCACGGCTGTACGTTTCGGATATCTTTTCGTTGTTCATGCCTTGCGTCATTCTCTGACATTAGTCTGGATGCGCCCATCGGTAACGACGGCGGCGCTCGCAAGGTATGAACAGTCCGGGCTATCTGTTCAACCTTGCGAAACCATGACAGAGTGCTTATCTGGCAGAGATGCCGACAGGCTACCGCAGAGAGAGCTATTCTCCAACGAACTTCTTGGCAACTGTATCGACGCACTAGACCGGCTTCAGGGCTTTGTGGGCTGTCTGCATGACACCTTGGAGCGAGTTACCGCCAACCACGGTGTTGACTACGGTTCGCGGCTGCATGTGGCGGACTACATCGCTCTTCAACTGGAGCGTATTGCCAACGCCTTGGACGGGTTCGGGAGGCGCTACTATGATGGATATCGGAGCAATCAGGAGGATTTGATCTTAGCGAGGCACAAGAGACACTTCCCGATCTTGTAGAGCGTGTGGGCATGTCGGAAGATCCATGCATCATCATGCGTGACGGTAAGCCTGTTGCGGTTCTGGCTGGGCATGCTCACTTCTTCCTGCCGATGAGGGCGTACTTCTTTAGCGTAAGATCGGGAGATGGCCTGTTAGGTGTTTCCCCTAACTAGCCGCTAATTCGATGTTATGGTGGCCCCCGCTGGTGACAGGCGGGGCCATTCATAAACTCACTAGGAGATCCTAATGTTCCTTGACATACCCCCACTATTTACCTTCAATGTGGCTCTACTAAGGTAGAGGCCGTTTCCTTACAGTGTTCTATCTTAAGCGCTAGTATACTATCATACCCGAGATCAGCCTACCTCACTGATATTCCTTGGATACTTTAAATCAATAACTTATCTTAAAAGTGAAATTTGGATTCTTTATCGAGCTTGAGGATCAAGGCCCAAAGGGCAACCTCTACAGTGTACGAATAGACGGGGAGTCTAAGAGCGAGTTCCAGAAGTTTGTTGAAAATCCTGAGATCCAGCGCGAGCCTAAGTTTGAGCACCTTATTCGTCAAATGAATGGGATGCTAGATAGGTGGGGGTTCACGGCGAACTTCTTTAGGCCTGAAGGGCGTTCCTCAGATTCAGTTGCGGCTCTCAGTAAACAGAGTGGAAGGCTGAGAGTGTATTGTTGTCGATGGGGGGAGAGTTTATTGATTCTTGGTGGAGGTGCAATCAAGAAAGTCCGAGCCAATAAAGAAGACAAAATTCTGGATGACCATATGAAAGCTATGATGTATGTGGACCGGTGTCTACAAGCAAGAATAAGGGATCATGAGGTCTGGTTTGGCAATTGTGGGGAACTTATAGGAAATCTCTATTTTCCACTAGAGGAGGACTTGTGAAATCGATCATCCGTGAAATAGCATCTAAGGTTGATCTACTTACAGGGCGTTTAATTGACTTGCAAGGGGATATTGCCGTTCACTTAGCAAGTGTTCTGTCTGCCTTGAGCATGACTCAGAGACAACTAGCAAATATCACTGGGATGACTGAGTCTAGGATTAGTAAAATTCTTTCCGGTGACGAAAATCTGACACTAAAAACTGTTGTACGTCTTGAGCTAGCAACGGGGAAAAATCTGATTGAATCCCCTATGTTTCGCTCACAAACTCCTGTTATAGTGCCACAATCAGCCTCAGTGCCAATTGTGTCTTCCTCACCAGAAGAGACGTATTTAGCTTCTCAGGGGATGCAGACCCTACAGTTCGTTATACTTAATGTTGTCGCTTCCTATGCGAAATCAACTACAAGAAAGCAGGTGCGAGTCTAATGGCTAAGTCTGAGACTGAAGTGCAAACCATTCAGTATAGAATCTACTCTATTAATATCCCTAATTACTTACATACTGAAAGTAGTATTGCAGAGCCTGATCCTGAAGATGTCACAATGCAATTTGGCTGGAGTCTCCGTATTAACGAAATAGATCGCTTAGTTGCAATCGAAGGCAGAGTAATTGCTGCTCTTAATACAGATCCCCTTAAGCCGATCTTCCAGATGATGGCTCGATGCACCTTTGAAGTCTCGACATTTGATCCTGTAGTTCGGAAGAATGATATACTGCAATTGCCCAATGTGTTTGTCATTGAGCTGCTTGGTATTACATATTCTACAATGCGTGGGATGCTCTTTGAGCGCTTGGCAGGTACGATGTATCGAGGATTAATTCTCCCGCCTGCCGATCCAGCCACACTGTTTATGCATGGAACAAAACCAATACAACAGGCATCGGAAAAACCACAGACATCAGGACAAAAGAAGAGTGCAAAGACACGTTCTAAGGGGAGATCTTAATGTAGCCTTAAATGCTGTTACGCGTTTTTACTGCCGCTATTCTTACTTCGAGCCGTCGTTTCTTTACGCTGAGTTGGCTTCACTCTAACCACCCGATCTACAAACTCATCAAAGCCCATATCCACCTTCAGCCCGTCCGAAAGCGAACGTATTCCCCTTGAGCATGGTGCACACTCTCATGTACCGCAAAGCTCTTACCGGCAGGAATATAGGAGTTGTAGGAGTCCCTCAGGAGAACCGCCGTGCTATCTACATTTGCCGTTAGAAAGCTCCTCAGCGTCGCCGCCTTGATGTTTGGAACCGGCATTATCCGAAGCTCGCCATTACGCTCTACTACACCAGCAGCGGGTGCCTTACGATCGTTGCTCCGCTCTCGCTGGCGCTTCTCTTCCTTCTTCCGTGGCTTGCCTCCTACATACGTCTCATCCGCCTCCACAACGTTCTTCAGCGGTCTATCAAAAGACTTGGTGTGCATCACCCAGCGAAGCCGTCCCAACATGAACCACGCTGTCTTTTGCGTGACGCCAACATCTTTGGCGAGTTGAGTAGATGCGATGCCTTTCTTATGTGCAGTGAGGACATACATCGCGAGCAACCATTTCTGCAACGGCAGCGGGGATTGCTCAAAGATCGTCCCGACCTTCACCGTGAATTGCTTCCGGCACATCCCGCACTTGTAGCGCTTTTCATCGGTGAAGTGATGCACCTTATCCGCCGAACAATGAGGACAGGTGATGTGCCCTTCCAGCGAGATTTCTCCAGATAATCGCGGCATGCCTGCTCATCCGGGAACTGCTTATCGAAGTCGGAAAGATTCTTGAGTCCGGGATCGTCCATTGCCGTTTTTCACCTTATTTTAGGTGAAAAACGGCAATGGACGGGTTCTCCAAGTATATAATCGTGATAAATAATTGCCACGTCACACGAGCAGATGGTGGAGTTTGCGTGCATACAGGACATCGATCGAATTGTTTGCAGCGATCTAACGCGGCGGGCGCCACCGTGTTGGGTCTGATCTTTCTCGGGATGATATCGGCGAATCTGTCCGCCGCCTCTTTGGCCGATTCTCTTCGGCATCCGGCGCTGTCATCTCCCAGCATCGCCGATACGCTCTGGCGGGATGTGGAGGAGAGCGCTGCCGATGCGGTTCTGTTCTTCAGCGCTCCTGCGCGGTTTTCCCTTCGCCAATGGGGAGTTGCCGGCTGGACGTTCATCGGGACCGGGATGACCGCTGTTGCCGATGATGGCATCCGGCCGCTGTTCGCCAGACGTGGTGGCACCATACCCGCTGTTGCCCGTGGCATCGGCGATATCTACGGCACATGGATTCCGGCCGCGGCGATATCATCAGGCCTTTATCTGAGCGGCCTTGCCTTCGATGAGCCGGGTATCCGGCGTGCCGGACGCCATGTGGTGCAATCGGTAGTATATGCCGCGGCCATCACCACGCTTACCAAGGTTCTCCTTGGCCGTCATCGTCCGGGGTTGGAGGATGGCCCGTATACGTTCGAGGGGCCTACCACAAAGGATGACTATCATTCATTTCCGTCCGGGCATTCGACCATCGCCTTTGCTGTAAGCTCCACGCTTGCCGCGGAGATAGACGATCCCTGGGCATCGGTCGGGCTGTACACGCTCGCCGGAGCCACCGCGCTAAGCCGTCTGTATGCCGATAGGCATTGGGGAAGCGATATCATCTTTGGTGCCGTGGTGGGAACGGTCTGTGGTTATGGTGTGGTGCATCTGCACGATGCCAGTCCGGCGGAGGCGGGGTGGATGATCGTTCCATCGGTGAATGGGATTGCTGCGATCTGGCGCTTCTAGCCGTTTGCTAGGGTGTTGCGGGGCTGTGTCTGCGTTGTGCTGGGAGTAATGTCGGGATGTCTGTAGCATGCTGGCCTATGCGCCGGATTGGTTATCTCCTGCCACAGATATCCAGCATGGTGCGGTTCGCCGGAACAGTACTATGCTGTGCGCGATCGAAGGGATGGCAGCGGATGATGGTGGCGCCTCGCCTAGAGATCGTGCTGATAGGGATGTTTTGAAGCAGAAGGGGCAGGGCGTGTATTGCCGTGCCCCTTTCTGCGAGTCTATGCGCATGATATCGGTCTATCGTGCGATTGTTATCATCCGCGACGACCGCACCCCGCCCGCTTCCATGGTGGCGATATAGGTTCCAGATGGGATCGCCGAAGCATTGTAGGTGATAGCATGCTCGCCTGGCTCGTAGGTGCCGTCGGCAAGCACTGCGATCTGCCGCCCGTTCATGTCATGCAGGGCAATCGCCACATGGGCTACCCTCTCCAGTCGGAACGGGAGCGTGAAGGATACACCTGCCGGGTTCGGCTGCGATGCCAGCAATGTGGTGCCATGCGATGTCTCGGCATCGTTTACGCTCATCAGCGAGCCAAGCAGCCAGGCGATGCCACGTTTCAGCAGATTGGCGCGCATCGCTTTGCTGCCGATGCCTTCGGCGCCAAAGCCGAGATAGATCAACCGTGTGTCCTCATCCTCGTACCGAATTCCGGCAACCTGATTCTGTAGCGTTCCGTAGTAGAGGATCGGCACCGCACCATCACGTGGTCCCAGTTCATCCGGCGTATCCTGGTTCTGGATGCCGTTTGTTATCGAGAAGTTAAGCCCGTCGCCGATTGGGTCTCCCTCGATGCCTCGGACGGTGCTGCTTGGCACGTCGTCGCTGATATAATCGGCATGGAGGTACTTGTTCATAAATTCGATGTCGGTCGCATCCTTCTGCGAGCTGCCTGGATCGGCCAGACCATAGCCGATCTCTGCGCCAATCATATATACGCGCATTCCGCCCCGATCGAAAAGCTCGCGAAGCTGCTCGATATCGGCACGTTCCAGAATCCACTTGCCGACCTCGTAGACAAGGACGTGTTTGCTGTAATCGAACAGATGTTCGTCGCCCCGCTCCACAACAGCATACCGGACATCGCCAAGTGCCATCGCCTCGTCGTAGGAATTGGCGATCAGTTCATTGCCCTCATCCTTGGTGATGACCAGTGCCTGGATGTCGGAGGCATAGATGGTAAACCGTTGTTTCCACTCACCACCCTTGTTCCCCCTCAGGGTCACGGTCATGGAGCCTTTTCCTTGAACGCCGGGGCCTGGGCTGATCGTTACGTTCATGCCAACCGGTGTCTGGGCTTCCAGGTTGATCTTGTCGCCATGTGCGATGGCCTGCTCCCCGATCATGACGCTGGTTGACCATTCCTTGGGAAGTTTCTGCTCGATCTCAACCGTGTACTCGCCGCTGCTGTTGGTATTCAATATGGCCGGCCAGCTTCCCGGTTCCTTCGACTGCTGGATGATGGTGGTAGCCGTGGTCGTCTCGATGCGTGGGCTTCCACGATCGGTCCCGACCTGGAGCACCTGTTTGGTGCTGGGGTCCTCTACAAAGGCCACGATGTAGATTTCGCTGGGGGTCCATCCCGGATCGAGAGTGAATTCCTGCGAAAACGATTTTTTCTCTCCTGCTGCCAGATCGAGCATGGTGCCGTTATGGTCTGGAAGCATCAGTCGGGCGATATGGTTGAAGTCCTTTTCCCCGTTGCTCCCTGCGTTGGCATAATAATGATGCCCTTCCACGACAACGATATGGAGCTTTTTGCCGCTGAGCGCCTCGGTGCTCGATACATCGACGGTTGCGGTCACCTTGGTATCGGTCGTGGATTCTGTGATATCGATGGTGATCGGCGAGATGGTGCCGCGAATTTTGTTTGCTTCGCGCGCAATTGCCACTGTATCGGCCGGTGCCCCGGCATAACCCCTGCCCGATGGGGGTGGAATCGCACCGTTGACGAGGGCCGTGGGGACCGCGGATATCGTATAATACGCTACGCGTCCGTTGTGCATGGCCGGATTGGCCGCGTTCATCACATCACGTCCCGGAAAATTGGCACGATAGGCAATGGGAATAATATCCGATCGGTTATGTGGCATCGCCAGATACCGCTCGAAAAAAGGGTTCTGCGAGGCACACGGTCCGCAACTGGCGTTTGTTGCTTCTTCGACAAGGACCATGCGGGGCGATTGTGCGTGCAGAAGTGGGGGAAGTAATAATGCTGCCGTTAACACGATGCAGCGTAGTGGCGTACCAGGCAATTTCATGGCGTGATCTCCTTTTTGTGGTTGCAAGGCTGATGAGATGGCCATACGACGCGAGCAGGGGCAGCCATACATCGATTCGGCTATCCGGGAGCCACCGGCCGATCGCATGCGTGGTGATGCCGAAAACGATAATTTTACTCCGCGCCAGCGGTACAGTGAACCCCGGGGGTGTACACGCCGCTCAATATTACGGCGTCGTTGCATAGGAGACAACCCCGGTCGGCGAATGCAGCAACATTTTGGTACAATAGGACGCTCTCCTTGCGTGCCCGGGGCTGTGGTTGCCGAGTTTATAACACGGGGGCTTTTGCTGAGAATCAGTTGAGAGCCAGTGCCTCCATTATTATGATGTGGCTGCCGTTTGCCAGCAATGCCCGGCCACATTTATCCTGTAGATGACGTATGAAGGTTTCAACGTTTCGCATAGAGAAGATGGATTGTCCTACCGAGGAACGGCTGATTCGCAACCGTCTTTCGGCAATGGAAGGGGTGGATGACCTCAGTTTCAATCTGATAGCGCGTGTTCTCACGGTGAAACATCGGCTGCCGGAGGAATCTTCCATTGTTACCGCCATCGGGACGCTTGGTATGGAGGCTGTGGCGGTAGGCGCCACACCCCAATTGGAATTGCAGGTGCTTGCACCATCGTTCTGGCGTAAGCCGGGCACGATCCTGACGCTTGTTTCGGGTGTCTGTGCATTGGTGGCCGAGGTGCTTGCCCTTACGATACTCGCCGAGGATGCGTTTGCGGTACGGGCTTTGGCCGCTGTGGCGATTGTGACGGGAGGGTACGAAACGGCAGGCAAGGCATGGACTTCGCTTCGGACCTTGACGCTCAATATTCACTTTCTGATGGCGCTGGCGGTTGTTGGTGCTGTTGCTCTTGGAGAGTGGGCCGAGGCCGGCATGGTGGTCTTCCTCTTTGCTGTGGCGGAGCTTATCGAGGCGCAGAGTCTGAACCGTGCGCGGCGGGCCATCCGTCTGCTTATGGAGCTGACGCCGGAGCGTGCGCTTGTGCTGCGCGGCGGAGGGCTGGAGCTTGTGCCGGTAGAGGATATCCGCCAGGGGGAGCGGGTCAGGATAAAACCAGGGGAGCGGCTTCCGCTCGATGGCCTCATCATCTCCGGCCGTTCCACCTTCAATCAGGCCTCTATCACAGGGGAATCAATCCCGGTGGAGCGGGGCGTGGGTGAACGGGTGTTCGCCGGAAGCATCAACGGGTCAGGGACTGTGGATTACGAGGCCACACATACCGCCGCTGAATCCACTATCAGCAGAATCGTCCAGCTTGTGGAGAAGGCAACGGTGAACCGGGGACGCACCGAGCGTTTTGTTGATCGGTTCTCGCGCTATTATACGCCGGCCATCTTTGCCGTGGCATTGCTTGTTGCGGTTCTGCCACCGCTCCTAACAGGGGCTGCATGGGACACATGGGTCTATAATGGTCTGGTGCTCCTGGTGATCGGCTGTCCCTGTGCCCTGGTGATCTCCACGCCGGTTACGGTGGTGAGCGGCCTTGCCGCTGCCGCACGGCGGGGTATTCTGGTAAAGGGAGGGGAGTACCTGGAGCTTGGGCGTGTGCTGCGCGGGGTTGCCTTTGATAAGACCGGCACCTTGACCGAAGGTCGCCCCCGCGTTACCGATGTGGTGTCGCTCGATGGGCTGCCGGATGAAGACCTGCTTCATCTTGCGGCTGCGGTGGAGGCAAAATCGGAGCATCCGATAGCCTCGGCCATCATTGCTGCGCATGAATTGCAACATGCGGCGGAGGGCGATCTGGAGATCTCCGAGTTCCATGCGATTCCCGGACGGGGAGCAAGCGCTGTTGTCGATGGTACCCGCATTCATGTTGGCAGCCACAGGCTGGCACATGATCTGGGGGTCTGCGTCCCTTCGCTGGAGTTGGAGCTTCAGAGGCTGGAGACCGATGGAAAGACGACGGTGGTGGTGATGACCGAACAGAAGGTGCTGGGGGTGATCGGCGTGGCCGATACGGTGCGTTCCTCCAGCGTGGATGCGGTACGACGGCTGCATGAGCTTGGGCTGCGCTCTGCCATCCTTACCGGCGATAACGAGGTGACCGCTGCGAGCATTGCACGTCGTGTTGGTATCGATGACGTGCGTGCAAATCTCCTTCCTGATGAGAAGATCGTTGCGCTGGCCGGACTTCAGAGAGAGTATGGCGCGATGGGCATGGTGGGTGATGGTGTGAACGATGTTCCTGCGCTTGCCCAGGCCACCGTCGGTTTTGCAATGGGTGCTGCAAGCGCCGATGTAGCGCTGGAGACCGCCGATGTGGCCCTGATGAACGATGATCTGCGAAAACTTCCCGAGTTTATCGAACTCTCGCGGCGTACCATTGCCGTGCTCAAGCAGAATATCTGGATTGCTCTCGGGCTGAAGGGGGTGTTCTTTGCGCTTGCGCTGGCAGGGGAGGCCACGCTCTGGATGGCGGTGTTTGCCGATATGGGCGCCTCGCTGATCGTGGTCGCCAACGGGTTGCGGCTTCTGGGGAGGGGAGGAGCCACACCGGTTGCGGCCGCTTACCACCATAATCATGAGGAAGGGATCTGCAACCACCATTCATGATGGCAGAGTGCAGGATGTGCCTGCATGCATATGGGCGTGCTGACGCAGAACAGAGAGAAGGGATCGCGAAACTTCAGTTCCGTGTCTGCCATGTGCGGCGTTCAAGCCCGTTCGGCCGATCATGGCTTATGCCGAAGCGGAGCCTGGGGCTGCCTGATGGTCTTACTTTGATCTCAAGCTCGTTCAGAATTTCCAGAAGTTCGTTGTAGCCGTCGAGATCCTCGGTAAGGTACAGCCGTTGCCGGTCATACCCCTTGAGCTGGATGCTGCATCGCGGCTGGTCCCCGGCTATCAGATCGTCTTCCCGCGTCGGAACTGCGCTGCTATCTGCCTGCATACGAATCTCCCTGGCCCGTATATCGCTCCAGCGGAGGTGCAGCGATGAGGTGTTGGGAAGAATTGCGCCTATTCCCTCCTCGGAGATCAGCAGTATGGTTGGCGTGTATCGGCGTCTGAAACCGGCGCGCAGGCCGCGTATGATCCAGCTTATCACCCCTAGTACTACCGCTGCGATGCCACAATCGGTCACGATCGGCTCTCTGCCGAGCACTCCCATCGCCCCTGCCAGCAGCCCCGCTCCGATGATCCCTATCGACTCGAATATTATAAGGCGCCGGATATGAGCATATCTGGCATGCACTGCCGGTGAATGGATCATCAACAATGTGCCTCGCGCCAGGCGGGTTGAATATGGATCGTCCATAGACATCTTTTGGATTCCCAAACATAATGTGTGCCCGCATCCAAAGATAGCATGTCGAAGATGGATTGTCACGGCACTATCCGTGAAAGAATTGGCCTGTCATGGCCGGTTTTGGAGGATGTTGCGGTGCTGGAGGATGAGATGGGAAGGGATGGGCGGAGGATGTCTGCCACTACACAATGCACAGAGGATGCAAAACGAAAAGGATGGTTGGTTGGTGGTGCCGGACGTGTGGTGATGATAGGCATTAGGGGCATGCCTATACCATGGGGTAGGTCGGGAACCGCTCTGTATATCACCCTCCGATCTGTATCATCACCCGTCCGCTCTGGGCTAGAAGCTCATCGGCCGGGGGGTGTTCCATAGGCTTTGCGCCGATGGCACGCAGGAACACCTCTGCCACTGCCGTATCGTTGCCGCCGGAGCGGAGCACTTCTCGCACATCAAATTCGAGTGGTGAGTGGAGGCAGGGCATAATCATCCCCTCGGCGGTTAGACGAAGACGGGAGCAGCTTTCGCAGAACGGTTGCGACATCGAGGCGATAACACCCACAGTGCCGGTATGTTGCCGACCGCTATGGCGGTCGGTTATGCGATAATCGCGGCTGATCGGTGACGGCCCATCCGGTATCCGTTCCAGTATGAATTGCTGCTCTATAACCGCCAGGATCTCATTCATCGTCATGCAGTGGCCCTGATGCCAGTTGTTGCCGGCAAATGGCATAAACTCGATAAAACGTACTGCAATGGGCCGGTCTGCCGTGAATCGTACAAACTCGCAGATCTCGTCGTCGTTGATACCACGCAGGATAACGGCATTCACCTTGACATTCCTGTAGCCAGCTTCCAGCGCAGCTTCGATGCCATCAAGCACATCATCCAGAGCATCACGACGGGTAAAGTCCCGGAACCGTTCCGGGTTGAATGTATCAAGCGAGATATTCAGACTATCGACGGAGTAACGGATCGCGGGAAGCTTTCGGCGGAGGAGGATCGCGTTGGTGGTCAGCGCCAGAGATTTCAGTCCCGGTATGGTTCGCAGTCCCGTCAGGAGTTGTTCGATATCGTTTCGTACAAGCGGCTCCCCTCCGGTAACGCGGATTTTCTCGATGCCCATCCCAACGGCAATCCGCGCCACACGGATGATCTCCTCGTAGCTGAGTATCTCGTCGCGGTGCTTCCATTGCATCTCCTCCTGTGGCATACAGTAGGAGCAGCGAAGATTGCACCGATCGGTGACGGAGATCCGCAGATACGTATGGTTTCGGCCAAAGCGGTCTATTAGTGTGCTCATCGCATGGGGAGACGCGTTCCTGACAGTAAGAATGTCCTGAAAATATGAGAAGTTTCCATGGTGACAGGTATAAGCGGCCACCGAGCATGCCGTTATCGGCCCTGGCGCTGGCTGCCCGGCAGGTTCAATCCGGCCGATGGCGGGGCATACACAACCCCATAGTCCCGGTAGCCTTTGCGCAGCCCCTTTCGTCTCTGCCATTCGGCCGGCGGCACAACAGCCCTCGCGACCTCCAAGGACGATGCTTGCCATACATACCACATATCGTTTGCAGAGCTATGATGACACGCAAACCATACGAACAGGGCCGGATTTTTGCGGGCCGGATTCCTACCGGCGCAGATGCACTGGTTGCACTCATGGGAATCTGCTCGGAGGAAGCCTTTCAATCGGCTCGGCTGTCTATTCCTGTGAAATAGTACTAACAAAGCTGAACAGGGGCACCATCTCCCGAGATTTTGATCCGAAAACCGGTCTTCCGCTCTGGAAAGGGGCTTTGTTACTGGAAGGAGAGGATGGGAGAGATTCTTTCAACCCATGATAGAATCTCGATGTTATGGCTTCTTAACGTTCCCGCGACGAGGCATTCAGGTAACATTGTAGCCGTTACGTAATCTATCATCACGCAGGTGGCTGGTTGGTCGTGCTGATCTGCTCAATTCACACGCACGTTCAATCGGATATCTGCTCTCCAACAAACAACGGAACGTATGACTAGTGTATTGAAGAGATCGGCGCTGCTCCTGTTGAGTGCGTTACTCGTTCTCGGATGCGACGGAAACCCTGAAAAGAAGAATGCTGGCCAGGAGGACAAAAAGGAAACAATTACGCAGAAAGGCTCCGATACGATGGTGCTTCTGGCGCAGGCTTGGGCCGAGCGATTTGGCGGCAAAAATCCCAATATCCAGGTTTTGGTAAATGGTGGTGGTAGTGGCACCGGCATTTCCGCTCTTATCAATGGGACCACGGAGATCGCCAATGCTTCTCGTCCTATGAACGATCAGGAGCGCCAGCAGATCAAGCAGAAGTTCGGCACCGATGTGGTAGAGATTCCGGTGGCCAAGGATGGGGTTGCCATTTATGTAAGCGAGTCAAATCCGGTAGATTCGCTCTCGATGGACCAGATTCGCAAGATCTATGCAGGCGAGGCCAAAAACTGGAAAGAGGTTGGTGGCCATGATGCCAGGATCATTCTATATGGTCGGGAGAACAGTTCCGGCACCTATACCTTTTTTAAGGAGCATGTGCTGAACAAGGGGGATTTTGCTCCCACCACACAGACCCTTCCCGGCACTGCCGCTGTGGTAAGCGCTATCATAAAGGATGCAAATGGCATTGGCTATGGCGGCGAGGCCTATAGCAGCGGGGTAAAGATGGTGAAGGTCGTCTCGGCGAACGGCTCGGCTGTTGCGCCCAGCGAGGAGAACATTCGTTCCGGCGCCTATCCGCTTTCCCGTGATCTCTACTTCTATCTGCGTCAGTCGCCAAGCGGTGCCGTGCAGCAGTATATCGACTGGGTGCTTGGTGCCGATGGGCAGGCAGTTGTAAAGGAGGTTGGGTACTTCCCGATCAAATAGTCGTGCGAACCAATCGAACTGTGGCCACTGCCTCTGGAATCGCAGGTTCCAGAGGCAGTGGCGTATCCTATTGCTTGTTTCACCATCTTGTGCCAGAACTTCATGGGTGCTATTATTGTCCTGTTCTATCTCAGTGTGGTGCACTGTCGTTCGGTATATTCTGCCTCCCGCAACTTCGGTGCTCTTTGCGCATCACGATCAATTTTCCTGTCTTGTTGGCCTCTTCCTTGTACCTGAAAGGATAAGGCCTATAAGATCATAACTGTTGACGAGTGGTAGAGCCCTCTTAAGGGAGGATGTATGCGAATTCTATTGGTAGAAGATGATGAGGATATCTCGCAGATTGTGCGGCGAGGTCTAATTGCACAGCACTACAGTGTCGATGTGGCAGAGGATGGTGAAGAAGGGCTGGAACTGGCGCTTTGTAACGATTACGACCTGATCGTTCTGGATATAATGCTGCCGAAAATGGATGGGCGCACAGTCTGCCAAACCTTGCGTCGTGAGAAGGTGATGGCGCCGGTATTGATGCTGACCGCGCTAGGCTCAACCGAGGATGTCATCAAGGGGCTGGATATGGGGGCCGATGACTACCTGGCGAAACCATTCAACTTCGGCATTCTTATGGCGCGGATTCGCGCTCTCACGCGGCGGGGATCGGAGCAGAAGACAGCGGAAATCCGTATTGCCGATCTGGTCATTGATACCGCTCGGCGGCGTGTTATACGTGGTGGCAATGATATCACCCTGACAGCCAAGGAGTTTGCTCTTCTTGAATACCTTGCCCTGAACGAGGAGAAGGTGGTTACCCGCGAGGCGATTGCAGAACATGTCTGGGATAACAATTTCGATCCGAAATCGAATGTGATCGAGTCGCTGATGTCCTGTTTGCGTTTGAGCGTCGATCGCGGTTATGAACAGGCGTTGATCCATACGGTTCGTGGCGTGGGCTATCGGCTTAGTGCTGGAGGATAGGCGATATCGTAGGCACTGCCGCTACGTTTGCTGGTATCGTCGTGCTGAAAAGTCCTGTCCCGGCCTGATTCAGCCGATCGGAATGTCATGGTTCTTTTGCAGGAGCACGTGGCTGGGCTGGCGATCTTGCTGAGAATCAGTGCCTTTTCTGGTTGTGGTGTGCAGGGGGGCAGATGTCTGAGTTTCTGGCAGCATCATAGGCCATCGTGATGGCCTATGATGGTTCTGTAGCCTGCGTATATTTTTTTTACGTGGCCGCCTTGTGTTCCCACCATCTCTAATCTTCGGCTAATCTTCGCTCAATAATTTAATCGCTGTTATTTGGCGCACAGCTCGCGGGGATCTCTCTGTGCTTGTATGGACAGTTCATTGTGCATATATCTCCTGGTCCGGGAAGGGGTGCCGATACTGCCGGTCTGTACTGTGCGATTCGCAGATGGCCCGATGATACCCGTTCTACCCAGCCGGTAGAATGCCCTGAAGTTGCGCGGCAGCAGCTAGGGGACCGTCAGGACGGTATGGGGATGGCTCTGCGGGGCTGGAGGGTGCTTGCCAGTTGCTTGTATGGGATGCAATGGCGTACAGCTCAATGAATCCCCGGCTCGGCAAGGATCTTCAACTCGGCGAGGTCACGAAAGGTTGGGTGACATGGGATAGGCAGGTATGGATGGTTGTCCTCAAGACATTAAGGTAGCCGCAGGCTTGGATCGGTGTACGTATGCGTGGGTACCGGTCGAAGCCTTTGCGGCTACCTTTTTTATCCATTGGTGTGGTTATGGCAACCTGGCTGTTCGAGCGGGCCAGGTTTCAGTTCTGAGAGCTATATGCCACCAGCAGGGCCGGGGCCAGCGCCTCCTGCGATCGAAGGATCGGGAGCGTTATCCCCATCATCGTTCCTGCTGTCGTGCTGCTCTTCACCTGGATCGTGCCTCCCTGAAGCTCTATAAACGTCTTGCATATCCACAACCCCAGCCCTGTCCCCTTCTCCTTTGCCGTTCCGGTTCGTTGCGCCCTTGTGAAAGGGGTGAACAGTTGTGCGAGTAGATCAGGTGGCATTCCTACGCCTGTATCATGGACCGTAAACTTTATCGATGTTCCGTCGGTGCTGGCGCCGAGCGTTACGGTTCCTCCGCGTGGCGTGAATTTAATTGCATTGGTCAGCAGATTGTTGAGTACCTGTTCGGTTTTTGCCATATCGAGCATGGCAAGCATTCCGGGTGGAAGCTCATTGGTCACCTCAAGCCTGATGCCCTTTCCATTGGCCTGAAGCCGAACATTGTCGGCTGCCTGACGGACCAGATCATCCGGGGCTATCTCATTTCGTTGGACCGTGATAACACCGGCATCGGCGCGGGCGAGCGTCAGGATGCTGTTCATCATAATGGCCTGTCTATCGGCCGCATCTTGAATCTTGCCGCACATAAAACGTAGCTCATCGATATCAACCTCCGGGCTGTCGAGGATATCGAGACAGATGCTGCTTGCAAGGCTGATGGTGGATATGGGGAGACGGGTATCATGCGAGAGCACCGCCAGCAGGTTGTTCTTCAGCCGGAGCAGCTCATCAAGGGATGTGATGCAGGTCTGTGCGTTGCTCATCAGGAGGCCCGCTTCGTCCGGGAATTCCGGGGGCAGGTCGGGCAGCGTGCGATCTTTGGAATAATCATCCAGCGCCCGTGATGTTTTTAAGACGGGGATAAGAAGTCTTCCTTGAACAAATTGGGTGGCGATCGTTCCTAGAAGGGTTGCCACAAGCGCAACGATCAGGACCGGCAGCACGTTTTCCCAGTCGGATGCGGCGATTACCACATATGCTATCACTGCGATCAGTGGCACATGTACTCCCACAAATGCCGTCAGAAGGAATTTGCCGAGATAGGATTGGGGCCAGTTGAAACCGGAGAGGGTGCGGTAGATACCGAGCTTATCATCCATGGACCTGAATGGTGAAGGATTAAAGGGAAAGAACGACCGGGCATCGGTGGAAACAGCCAACTGCCTGTTGCTACTGCGGGGGTAGAAACAGGGAGAAGGAGGAGCAGACCATTGGACGAGTCCACTCCTCGAATCTGTAGTGCCCACGGGAAGTTACCATCGTAATCCCATTCCAGGAAATCAGAAGCTCCTATCTGATGAAGCACCCTCGGCCATCTTACTGTCCGGGTGCGTCGGCCACGATCTTTTGCTCGATTATGATGCTGACTCCTCTGGAAAGCGTGCGGCCTTCCGGAAGGTGGTTGGTAAATCGCTCGGTTTCCATGCCGGCGCCGTTTGCCTTGATCCTGACACCCTGGATGCCACGCCTTTGAAGTCTTGCTCGGAGTGCGGATGCCACCTGCTCGGCTCTCTGCGTGGAAAGCCCGGCATTATAACGCTCATCGCCAATGCGGTCGGTATAGCCTACAATGGTGATCTGGGCGCTATCATGTACTTGACGTGCGACCTGATCCAGTGTGGCCTCGTGCGAGGCCTTAAGCTCGGCGGAGTTGTAGTTGAATGCTACCAGGGTATGGCCGATCTGCTCGTGATTTCCCTGATGCTCTACCGCCCCATCCACCACTCGTAGCTGTTTCTCAAGCTCCAGCGGTATATATGTCAGCGCCCTGGCCTTGGTACCGGCCGAATCCTCCACAACAAGCTCTGCCACCAGTGGCGCCAGCGCCGAGTCGATCTTGCTATGGATGATGCTCCATGTAAACTCCGAGTCATCCATGGTCTGATCGTCACGGTTCGAGTAGCGGGCGATGATATTCGTCTCCTGCGAGATCGTGACGGCCCAGTTCCGAACGCCAGCCTCCGACTCGAACGAGGGGAGAATGCGGATAACGGGTGGATTGAAATTGCGGACGATCTGCTCGGTAACCAGCGATGATGTGATCTCGGGGACGCTGGCGATGATTTCCACGCGGCGGTTATCGGCACGGCCATCCTCGGTAGCCTCATTGGAGTGCTGGAGATTTCCGTTCCCATCATTGATCGTCATTCGCTCATGGCCGATCCCCCAGGTCCGTTCCAGATATGAACGTACGGTTTCAGCTCGTCCCCGTGCAAGCGCCGCCGCTTCATCCTGGGATGTGGAACCGATAAGGGTGATATGTGCGTTTGTGTCGGCGCGGAGCCGCCAGCCGATCACGTCGAGTGTGTAATGCTGCATCTCCACGATACTTTTTGCGGCAAGCTTCTCCAGCTTGAGAGTATCGGTTCCGGCCACTGGTAGCCCCTGATATCGTGTTGGCAACTCTAGTGCGGCCTGATCGAAATAGATGATCGGAAGGAGCGGAGTATGCTGGCGATAAAGTATCTCGTCCACCTTGACCGTTGCCACGGGACGGCGTTGGTCGTGGTCGTCGATGCCATAAAGCTCGATGGCTGCTTTCAACAGGGGGACAGGCTTCGATTTCTCCTCTACGGCATGTGGCTGGGGCATTGCTGGCTGCTCCGGCGTGAGATCGAAGAGAACCGCTATCGCTGCACCGGCTCCAAACCGTTGCCACCTCGCCTCGCGCACCACTGAAGCCAGATCCATATGGGCGGTGAGCGCGGGTTGTAGCCATAACCGTGGGCCAACCGGGAGCCGATAGGCGACACGGATGCGCGGGCCGAACTGAACAAGAGAACTGCTCAGCTTCTTTCCGTCGAGCATGGTGTGCGAGCTTTGCCCATCGGGAAAGCTATAGTTATCCGGGCCTGTGATGTTATCGGTCTGCGAGAATGATATGGCTGGCTGGTAGCCGACCGATAATCCAGCGGCAAGTTCAAGGTGAGTGAGCGGGCGGAACGTGCCGAGCAGATCGGCCGTGAATCGGAGCGCCTTGTGGCGAAGCCTGTACTCGCGTTCGAGCTGGATGAGAACCCCCTGCTCGACGATTGATGTGGGTCCGGTTGGCGCTGTGGTAAAGATGCCGGTGGAGCTGGAGACACTTCCTGCCAGCGAGAGTCCAAGGCGGGGAGCAAAGAGGGATGAATAGGTCAGGATCGCGCCGGCCGTGACGATATTAGCCATGCCGGATGTGAATTCTCCACAGTCGGCGGAGAATGCGTAGACCGGAATGCGCCCC
Source organism: uncultured Alphaproteobacteria bacterium (assembly GCA_964455525.1). Classification (GTDB taxonomy): domain Bacteria; phylum Bacteroidota; class Ignavibacteria; order OLB7; family OLB7; genus JAFDZV01. The sequence goes on along the minus strand of CAYVWR010000006.1, from coordinate 231,313 downwards.
GACTCAAGGGCCAGATCAACCCCGACAAATGGTCCGAGGAGAATCGGTGCGGGACTATTATTCTGGGCCTGCACCGATGCTGTTGCCGCAACCGCAAGCGCCAGAATCGAGCATGCCCGTGCAATCTTCATGACCGAGACGTCCGGTTACTTCTGGATGACGAGCGGCATTGTGCTGATCTCGCCGCCGTCGCGCAGTTCCAGCGTATAGATGCCGGAGGCCACCTCACCAAGTTGCAATCTCATCTCCTGCGTTTCGCCGGTTCCCGTTGCAAGTGAGAGGACCAGGACTCCCTGGCCCATTGTATTGATAAGGCGAACTACCGGCGAGGAGCCGAGGGGAGCGCGATAGGCGATCGCCGCTTCATGGCTGACGGGGTTCGGATAAATCGATTGCAGGTGAGCACGTTTGCCGAAATCGAAGTTTTTGCCGACATCACAGCCGCTCAGGAGCACGGTGCCGTGAGCCGTGGCCATCCCTATGGTGCCATCCGCAAACATGACACTGTCGATCCTGATCGTATTGTATGGTACGGCTGTGGAAAGTCCTTCAAGCTCCATCTGGAAGAGCCTGCTACCAGTCATTATCGGACTGGATGCCGGACGGTTGATGACCACAAGATCATGTGCTTCAACCCCTGCAACCGCAGGGTCGCCAGTGTGGTCGGCATCGGGAGAGATCACATGATGGAGGAACAGAGAGTGGGCCGGAACCCTGATCCATGCCGTGAAGCCGTTGATCTGGTCGTCGTGCTCAAGTGGAGGATGCACATGCATCGTCAGACGGAAGCGGTCGCCGACATGGCTGCTGGCCGTGTCGATCCAGACGGTACGAGAGGCGTGTGTACTGGTAGCACGGTTGATAAACGGTGCCGATGTATTGATGCAGCCTGCCGGGTTTGTGATCGTGACCGTATAGGCTCCGGTGTCCCGGGCGATAAGCTGTTGTGATGTCTCACCTGGGATCGGCACCCCATTCAGCGCCCATCCGTAGCTGGCCGCATCCGGGGCCATCAGGATGTTTCCGCTCACCTTGATATCCGGTCTTTCAGGCCGTGGGTAGACTATCACATCCATCGGCAGCGATGCAGCGTCGCACCCGGTGGAGTCTACAAGGACAACGCTATAGGTGCCGGTTGCTGCAACCGTGATCTGGCGCATGGTGCTGCCGTTCGACCAGCGGTAGTACGCAAAGCCTTCCGGCGCACTGAGCGTTACCGATGCGCCCTCGCAGAACTCGGTTGGGCCGAGCGCCGTCACTGCTGGGGATGCCAACTGTTTCATCGTAACGGCGAGCGGCCGCGACGTTCCTCCGCAGCCACCCTCGTCCCTGACCGATACCCAGTACGAGGCGGCGCGGTCCACGGTGATCGCCTGTGTGGTTGCGCCATTGGACCAGAGATAGGATGTATAGCCGGGGCCTGCATCAAGCGTGACATTTCCACCGGCGCAGATCGCTGTCGACCCGATTACCTCGATCTCTGGAACAATGCTGTCGGCAATCGCGATCATATCCTGGGTTATTGCAACACAGGCTCCGTCGGGTGATTCCTGGCGAAGTTCCAGCGTGCCGGAACCAGGGGTTTCCCACTGGACGGTAGCTATGGGAAGTCCCTGCGGGGTCAGAAGCTCTCCGCCCACCACGGTCCAGTAATACCGATGGCCTGGCACGGTGGGGGTTCTGTAGGTTGCCCGGATGTTGCGGCATACCGCCGTTGGCCCAGTGATCTTTGGTGCCGGAGCGGCAGCCACAGTGGTTGTGATGCTTGGTGATACCGCTGAGCAGTTGCCTGCGGTTGTTACGCTCACCCAGTAGGTATTGGCCTCATCGACGGTGATCTGGCGCGTTGTGGCGCCGTTCGACCAGAGATAGCGCGTATAGCCGGGGCCAGCGTCAAGCGTTACGCTCCCTCCACCGCAAAAAGTCGTGCTGCCGAGTGCCACGATGCTCGGCTCCGGCAGGGATGCCTGCTCTACGATGACGGGGGCGGAGGTGCCGGAGCACTCGCCTTCATTGGCGACTGTGACGGAGTAGCGCCCTGCACGATCTACGATAATGCTCTGTGTGGTTGCGCCATTGGACCAGAGGTATCTATCATATCCCAATCCTGCATCGAGCCTGACCTGTCTGCCGGAGCAGAGGGTTGTTGGTCCATCGGCCGTGATCATTGGTGTGAGCGCCTCTCCTACGGCCACATCCATGGTGGTGCTGAATGTACAGGCTGAACCGGGATACCGGGCCAGAAGATGTACCCTGCCTGTTCCCTTTGTCCGCCATCGCACAACGACGGTATTGGTGCCGTTGCCCGATTCGATGGTGGCGCCTCCTCCTGTTGCATACCATTCATAGTTTACCCCCATGGCCAGCGGCACGGTGTAGGTAGCCTTCGAGTTCACACAGACGGCCAGGGCGCCGTTTAACGTGACAATGGGTTTTGGCAGGACCTCCACCTTGACCATGTTGGAGGTGCCGGAGCAGCCGAGGCTGTTGATAACGGAGACATTATAGAGTCCCGGCTCGCTTACAACGATACGTTGAGTCCTCTGGCCGGTTGACCAGCGGTAGGAGCTATATCCTTCGCCTGCGTCGAGCACAACCGTTTCACCGGCGCAGATGCGGGGCGAACGATTGGTGATGACTGTTGGATTTGGATCGGGGGCGATGAGTACGCTGATTGATGCGCTTGAACCGCAGCCATTGGCATTGAATGCGGTCAATGTATATGTTCCCTGCGTTCGCACGGTAATGGTCTTGGTTGTATCACCGGTCGACCATCTATACTGTGCAAAATCGTTCGAGGCGGTAAGTACTGTGCTGTCGCCTGCGCAGAATGCGGTTGGCAGAAGCGCTGCTATACGGAAATGCGGTGCCGGCAGCGCTACCACCGAGACCGGTGGCGCTTCGCCCCAGCAGCCTGCTTCATTGGCAACACGAACCGAATAGCTGCCGGAGGAACGAACGGTGATCCGTTGCGTCCGCTCGCCGGTTGACCAGAGGTACTCATGGTATCCTGCTCCTGCGTCCAGCACCGTGCTGTTACCGGTGCAAAAGGTAAGGTTGCCCTCCACGGTTATCGTCGGCCTTGGTTTTGGGCGCAGTGTCACCACAAGCGTGTCGGTCCTGCCAACACAGCCGTTGATGTCGACAAAGGAGACGGTGAAGCGTCCTGGCTCGCGGACAACGATAAGGGGCGAGGTAGCGCCGTTTGACCAGCGGTAGGAGATAAAGTCCTTGCCCGGAGTCAGAAGAACGCTGTCTCCCTCGCAGAGTTCAGTGGAGCCGATGGCGCCAATCACCCTTCGCGGAACCGGGTGAACGATGATCTCTACGGTCTCGGTGATTCCGTACGATCCGTTGCTGCCGACCGTAGCCCGATACTTTCCCGACTGATAGACAACGATCTCCTGGGTTGTATCGCCGGTTGACCAGCGATAGGACTGGAAGCCGGAGGGGGCCGAAAGGATCGTTGAGTCGCCGTTGCAGATCTCCGTTGCGCCCTTGATGGTAATCATCGGATTCATCGCGAGCGACAGGCTTGTTGCGTCGCTGCCGCTGCTCTGCGATCCTCCATTCCCAAGCGGCACGACATCGCCAGCCATCATTTCCGCCGATATACTGTCGGCCAGCCTCATGGCATTGCTGATACTGTGGCCGGGGGAGAGGCCGTTTGCCAGCCGGATACCACTGTCCGATGGGCCTTCCGGGCGGGAATCATCGGCGGAGAGCCTGGTCATACTGCCATCATCACCCTCTGGCCTTACCAGGATCGTCTGTACCATGCCAGGCCTTGACGGAATAGTGGTGTTGGCACTCTCAGGGCGCCGATCCTGCTCATAAGGGATCGTGGTGGAAGTTCCAGAGGGGGTGTCGTCGCCGTAATCGGTGGAAAACAACAGCGAGCCAGCTATCACCAGCGGTTGGCTGCGATCATAGGAGCCTATCGTGAAGGATATACCGTTGTTCCCGAGCTTGTAGGAGCCGCGAACAGGGGTTGGGTGTCCTGTGGTGTTGCGTTGCAGTGCAGCAGGCTCGGCAGCCTGATAGCTGTTGATGAGCCTCTGTTCAACCGTGCCAAGAGGGGTGGATGCCATCACAGTGCCCTGAGAAGCCATCCGAACGCCATCTGTTCCGATATACCGTAGCCGGATATCGGCGGCATTGCCGCCGGGGCGTACTACAAACTCATAGTGCAACCCATCCTCGTTGCCATAGAATAGAAGATCAATCGCCGGATAGATATCATGGTAGACAATCCTGCCGAAATTGCGGAGACGGGCGATGCCTTCAGGGAAATGGGGGGAATAGTAGGTGCTTTGCTCGTCCAACTCCTCTTGTGGAACAACTCTCACCGAAGGATTGGCGCCAAGAAGCTCCATATCCATACGATAGGCCGATATAACGGCCTGGCCGGCTTCCCGAGAGACCAGCCGGTCGGAGGGGGGCTGGTTATCGGCGGCACCGGCTCGGGTGAAGACATAGGAGATGCCGGAATTTCGGAAGTAAATGGCTGTATTGCGCGAGGCGGTGCTATAAAGAACATCGGGGGACGGATCGCCTGGGGTGTTGACGATCTGCCCCCGATTCTCGGTGAACCGCACTGCGCCGATGTTCAGCAACTGCCGGGGTGTGGCTTGCTGTTGCGCGAACGCGGTCACCGAGATGGCAAGTGCCATCATGAAAGCGTACAAGCCTTGTGCAGGAGAGTAACGTACCTTCATCGAGAAGCCTCTGATCACATGGTTGAGCACGCCTTATCATCAAGGGTGCACATGATAAACCGGCTCATTTCACTATGGAAAGGAGCGCAGAACGTAGGGTGAAAGAAGCCACGAAGCACGTTGGAGGTAGCAAGGCCCCCGGAGTGCTGCACTAGCATGTCGGGTCCAACAGCCAGAACCCCAGTACTCGATCCAGGGTAGCACATCACAAGAGTATCGTTACGCATAGACACACAGAATGCTGTACTTCCATAGAACGTTACAACGAATCTAAACATCACACTTCGAGAAAAAAAGTTTCAATGGTGATGTTTGAGAATTCCGGTGCGTTATACCTGGGAAGACTCTCTTAAAGCCTATGATCTGGTACAACCACATCCTCTCCTCGCGCAAGGCTGTGAAGCATGATAAGGAGACAAACCAGTCGAAACCATCTAGCAGCGATGCGGAGCTATTTACCCGTTTCCTGGAAGGTGATGATGTAGCGCTCGTCGAAATGTTCGATCGCCATAATCATCGATTATACCTCTACTGTTTGCAGTTCTCGCGCAATGAGCAGCAGGCAGAGGATCTTACGCAGGAGATGTGGGAACGGGTGATCCGGCTCCGCAGTAACGAGCGGACAACTGTCCAGAACCCCCTCGGTCTGATGTTGACGATTGCAAGAAACCTCTGTCTGGACAATATTCGTAGAGAGCGCCGTCACGCAGATCTGGATGAGATCTCGGAAGCCAGCCATCCTGTTGCCCATGTACCAGAACTATCGCATATGGAGGAGTTGGTGATTCTCGCGTTGCCACACCTTCCTGATGCTCAACGGGAGGTGTTGGTGCTCCACGCATATTCTGGCTATCGTTTTGATGAAATTGCTGAGATGCTCGGCGAGCCGGTTGGTGCGGTTCGTACTCGCGCATGGCGGGCAAGAGCTCACCTTGGAAGAATTATATCGGTTATGATAGGATTGGACGACGACAACAATCAGAAGGGCGCTCAAGATATCCCCAGGGAGGCACCATGACGCGCACGGAACAGGAACGTTGGGTTGAACGCTACCTTAGCGGAGAGATGAACTCCGCAGATGAACAGGAATTTTTCATACAGGTAGCGGTCGACAACAATCTGCGCCAAACGCTGAAAGCCTACCGAATCGTCGAGAGCGCTATCAGGAAACATCGCGACGCGGTTCCCTCGCGGCATGCAGGGCTTCGTTCCAAAGTCGTTGATATGCTAAAGGTCACTGCTGTGGCCGGTCCTGAACCCACTACTACTCCGGCAGCTCCCACGGCAAAGGTGTTCCCGCGTAGTGGAGGGGCAGGGTTGAGTCCCGGGATGTTCAAGTGGATCATCGCGGTGGTTGCCGCAATCGGTTTTACGATTGCAGGGTTTGCAGTTGCCTTGTTTGTAGGAAATGCTCCGGGGGAAACCACCCCATCTTCCGGGATACAGCAGCAGTTGAATAGAGAGACCGGAGCCGCCAAGGCTCCGGTTATCAAGGCAGTTCCTCCCAATACAACGCTTCCGAGAGGGGATGAAGCCGCTCAGGAAGCCTCCATGATGCCTTCGGAAGACCCAGGCGCGGCACTGCACGTCAGTGCCGCCGAAGGGCAGGAGGGCCGCTCGCTTGGTCGAGCAGCACGAACCCCGTCTTCGATAACCCTGCCCGTTGCGCAGTCCTCCTCTATCGGGGGCATCGTTGCGGCAGGAGAGGCGGCACCGGCTACCGTGCCCGTTTCTGAGACCACAGCGGAATTCTCTGCACAGCAGGTCGATCAGGAACGCTCGGCCCTGCAGATGCAGGAACCGACCCTGCAACGTAAGACCAATGATACGCTGAAGGTCAAGATGCAGTTTACCCCTCCCCAGCAGCGCTAGTAACGCTTGTGCGATAAAGGGGGCCGCAAGCCCTCTCTGTGCGGATACCACGTGGTCATTACACCCCAATGACCACGTGGTATCCGCATTGCTTTTGTTATACTCCACCTTCTGCTTTATGCCGTGGCATACTTCTCCACATATACACCAGTGATAGTATAAGCCTGTGGATAACTTCGTATGCTCTCAGTTTCTTCTGTCGGCGGCCCCTGCGATGCCTATGTGGTTGGGGATGTGGTTCTACTGGTAGTAGACTCGCGGCCTGTGCTGATTGTGGATACGGGATGGCAGGGTTTAGGAGCAATGCCCAATGCAGATCATATTGCCTGGGATCTGTGAATGCAACCATAATAGCGCTGGAATAATCATATGATGCCCTAATCATTACGGCATAAACCGCATTTGAGTGTGTATATTGTGCCACACTAATTGTAGCGTGGTGCGAAGGGAGGGAATCCTATACACACAAGCCGTTAGAGGGGGAAATTGTTTTATGTCGCCCATCTTAGAGAGCGCAGTGCCCGTTCTTGCCTCGCTTGATATTCCCAAGACCGTAGAATTCTGGGTCGGTACGCTCGGATTTACATCAGTGTATCAGGAACCAGGCTCGTATGGCATTGTGCAGCGTGATGCTGTGCAGATCCATTTCTGGAATTGTAATGATAAAAGTATCCCAGCCTTGACCAGTTGTCGTGTTGGTGTCAAGGAGATCGACGGATTGTACGAGGAGATGCGGTCCCAGGGGGTGATTCATCCGAATGGAACGATACAGCGGCAGCCATGGGGGATGAATGAATTTACCATTCTCGACTCCGATGGCAACTGCGTTACGTTCTTTGAGCCTGCTGCGGCCGGCTGAGAGGATTGCAATGTTCTTCCGTAGAGAGCCATATGGGCCGAGCATGTTCAGGCCATACGGCTGAAGAGAATAATGCCGGGGTGGATGCAATGTCGGTTATGATCGGCTGCTGTCTGTCGTGAGTAGGGAGCAGGCCTGTGCTCTTCTCGGGGCCGGGTCTGCATTCATTCAGCGCACTCGATGATAAGGCAGAAGGTGCGTTGTTGCTGTGTGCTGCCGACCATTGAACCTGTGGCCCTGCCAGCGAGCGGTTCCCTTATGGTATAAGACTTCCTCCCTGATACACGTTGTCGAATCTGTTCCCTGGCCATCCTGTTCGCCCTCTCACCATTCAGCGTGAACGCTTTCTGCGGTCCTTCCGAAAAACCATGAAATGCAAAAGCTCCTTACTCTCCATTCAAGAACAGGAATGATTGACGGTCGGTAAAAAAGATATCCGCTCGTGCAACTAGTTGCACGGCATTGGCTCTTTTGAATGTGATGGAGTGCGCTTTTGCGTTTACAGCTTTCTTCCCCTGCTCGGCAAGGTTTTCAGGCAAGCGAAGGCCGCTGCCGAAAATTCCGGCAGCGGCCTTCCCTATCTTCAGATGTGTCTGTAATGCCATCATCAAATTCCCTGACATTTGCGTTCGGCTGATGGGCCAGGATGGGAACGCCTTCAATGCCCTCGGTCTCTGTAAGCGTGCGGTATGCAACGCGGGGCTGGCCGACGACGAGGTCAAAGCGTTCATCGACGAGGCGTCGGTTGGCCATGACAACCATCTGCTGACGACATGCCAATACTGGTTCGATTGCCATGGACCGCATGGCCGCCAGTTTTGTCCTCTGACCTCAGAAGTTCTGGGACGGTGATTATGCGGGCGTGGGCGGATTATCTGGATGCTGTTGCAACGGTCGGCAAAATACCGTAGAGGCACGACAGTCAAGATCGGTGGAAACCTTACATACGATGAACGATATCCTAGAGGGATATGCGGCCGCAGCGACGCCTTCGCTGATCTCACGATTCGAGGCATTTGACCCGAATGAGCTTTATGTGCCGGTGCTCGATCTCCTGCCCAAGAAGCCGGTGCGGGTGGCCGACATCGGGACTGGAACCGGGAGGGATGCCGCCTGGTTCGCTCAGCAAGGGCATGACGTGCTAGCGGTTGAGCCTGTCAACGAGCTTCGCGAAGCTGGAATGGCGCTGCATCGGGCCGACAAGATTACGTGGCTGGATGACAGGCTTCCCAGCCTTGTGAATGTGCCGATGTATGGCCCTTTCGAGTTGGTGACGCTGTGCGGCGTGTGGCAGCATATCGACGATGCGGCACGACAAATCGCCATGGTGAATTTAGGGCGAATGGTATCGGTTGGTGGCTTGTTGATTATGTCACTTCGCCACGGGCCGGGAGCGCCCGGGCGCCGCGTATTTCAGGTGTCGCCAGACGAAACGATCGAGGCAGCCATCCGATCAGGCTTCCTTCTGTTACGCCAGTCGCAGGTGGATTCCATACAGCCGGGCAATCAAGCGATGGGCGTTCGCTGGACCTGGCTCGCCTTCAGGAAAGAGCATTGAAACGGCCGCTTTCCACCCAACGGTGCCGATTCTGCCGACCGCCAGCGTGGCGATCATGCGCAAATCCGATGCGTCTCTCAAAAAATCGGCATAATCCGGGTCATGGCATAACAGTTACAGCCCAGATAGATATAACACGCCTTCCGAATCTTTGGTGATCCGTAACGCCAGCGGATAGGTTCCATCCTTGTTTGCCTTCTTGCGGAGAGCGATCTTGATGCTTGCCATCGTTCGAGGAGTTTATGCGTCTGGAAGAACGCGGGAGTGGTACAGCAAAGCGCGGTTTTACCTCTATCTCCATGGATATATATGCGCGCAAAACCGTGTACAAATGGCGGATAATGTTATAGCGATACAGGTGAAACAACCTTGGAGAAGACTGTGATAATCATATGGCCGAGGAGAGTCTGAGTGAGCACCAATGGGCGGCGGTTCGATGTTATTGTGTTCGATCTGGGAGGGGTGCTTATCGAGTTGACAGGGGTCTCTCGCATGCAGGAATGGCTGGGCGATCATGTCTCCGCCGACGAGCTCTGGGAGCGATGGCTTGTCTCGGAGAGCGTTCGTGGCTTTGAGTGCGGACGTATCGACGCAAATCGGTTTGCCGAGGATTTTCTTGCGGAGTTTCAGATCCCTGTGAGCGGTGACCAGTTTCTCAAGGAGTTTACCGCCTGGACGAAGGGGGCATATGCAGGGGCAACGGATCTGCTCGAAGAGCTTGCAGTCGATTATCCCGTGGCATGTCTGAGCAACACCAATGCGCTGCACTGGTCTCGTATCGATCGGGAGATGAACCTGCTGCCGTACTTCTCGCATACATTCGCTTCGCATCTGGTTGGGTTGCTCAAACCCGATCGTGAGATATTCGAGTATATCGTGGAGCAGCTTGGATATCCGCCGGAGCGCATCCTCTTTCTCGACGATAACCGGTTGAATATAGAGGGGGCGCGTGCGGTCGGCATATCGGCTTATCAGGTCAGAGGGCTGGTCGGCGCTATCGAACAACTTATCGAACTGGATGTGCTCAAGGGGGCGTGAGCGCACTGATATATTTCGATGGAGGGTGCGGGTATGGCCTCCGTTATCTCCGTGGCCGTGCACGATTGGTCGGGACTGCCTGAAGCGGATCATCCGGCCAGTAATGCTTGGGATATCGTCCCTTCAGATCCTTTTTTACCTCGAAATAGGTAGTGCGCCAGAAATTGGCCAGATCGCGGGTGACTTGTACCGGGCGGTGTGCGGGCGAGAGGAGATGCACCGTAAGGGGTACCATGCCCCGCGCAATACGAGGTGTTTCGGTGAGGCCGAACATCTCCTGTAGCCTGACCGAGAGCGCGGGGGCTTCCGGGTTTTCATAGTCGATCGGGATATTCGAGCCGCTTGGGACGGTAAGATGCGTTGGCACATGGGTATCGAGCATATTCCGTTGCTCCCACGAGAGCATGCCGCCAAGCACGCGTTCCAGATCGAGCCGTGCCATATCGTCGCGGCGGCGGATGCCATAGAGGTGTGGTGCAAGCCAGCGATCGAGTGTGGCTGCCAATGTTTCGTTGGAAACGTCCGGCCATGAACGATCATGATGGTGCATAAAGATCATCCGTTCCTGGAGCCGTCGTGCTCCTCCTCTCCAGGGAAGTATGGCAAGTCCTTCGTGAGCGATCGCTTCCAGCAGAACCGTTACCACGGTTTCAGGATCGGGCGTTGCCAGAGGATGTTCATGAAGGGTGATGGCTCCCAGGCGTTCCTGCCGCCGTGCCCGCACCGCTCCTGCCTCGGCATCCCATGAGATCACATCCTCTCTGATGATCTCCTCATTGAAATGTTCCTCGATATCCTCCAGTGCCATTGGTGCGGCAAGAAATATCCTGCTCTCTCGGCGCTTGCCATCCAGATCGGCGACGACGATATGGGGCGATTGTGATAGAAGTTGCGGCTCGGCGAAATATGCTCCACCACCATTTCGCAGGAGATAGCGCCCGGATGAGGCTGGGCGCCGAGCGCCGATCCTGTCGGGATAGGCAAATGCCAGCAGCAGCCCGCAACGCTCGATATCGTCTTCTGTGCCTTGCACCTTCATTATTTTTTTCCACCGTCGTATCTCGGCAAGGGCTTTACGGGCAGAGCCTGTATCGAGCTGGTGATGATGGGTTCGGAGTTGGTCCAGACGGACTCCCCGGTCGAGATCACGAAGTGCCTGGAGCCGAAGCCGGATGTCGGCATCGCCGGGGCCGTTGCCAGCCCGAAACAGGTCTCGTTCGCTCAGCAGAGCAGCAAGCTCGCAAGCCAGCCCGCCAAGGCCGAGCGCTTCTCCCTTGAGCATCATATGGGCAAGACGGGGATGAACCGGGAGTTTTGCCATCCGGCGCCCATGTGGTGTGAGGGCACCTGCGGCGCTGAGCGCCCCAAGTTCATGAAGAAGGGTTTGTGCCTGTGCATACGATGGCGCCGATGGAGGATCGAGCCAGAGCAGATCCTCCGGTGTGGCCCCCCACTCGGCCAGATCGAGCGCAAGCGGCGCCAGATCTGCCTCCAGGATCTCCGGCGTGCTGTAGGGGGGGAGCGCTTCCTGCTCTGCTTCGCTCCAGAGTCGATAGCAGATGCCGGGACCAAGACGCCCGGCTCGGCCCCGGCGTTGATCTGCCGATGCCCGCGAGACACGAGTGGTCTCCAGACGGGTCATGCCACTGCGAGGAGAAAACCGCGGGATGCGCATCAGGCCACTATCCACAACAACCTGTATTCCTTCGATTGTCAGGCTTGTCTCTGCGATGGACGTAGCGAGCACCACTTTGCGGCTGCCTTGCGGGCTGGGAGCGATTGCGTTGTCCTGTGCCTCCTGTGGCAGAGTGCCATACAACGGGGCAACGGCTATCTCCGGTGGCAGATGGCTTTCCTTCAGCAGTTCGGCCACCCTGCGTATCTCTCCAGCGCCTGGAAGAAAGGCCAGGATATCTCCATGCTCGCGTGCCAGGGCTGCCATCACTGCCGTGGCCATGCCTCGCTCCAGCCGCTCATCCTGGCGTCGGGGGAGATAGCGGGTCTGAACCGGGTAGCTTTGTCCCTGGCTTGTTACGATCGGGGCATTGCCCAGCAGGTCTGCCACCGGCTCGCTGTTCAGCGTTGCCGACATGACAAGAATCCGAAGATCCTCACGGAGAAGATGCTGCGACTGGAGCGTAAGGGCCAGTCCCAGATCCGCCTGAAGGTTCCGTTCATGGAATTCATCGAAGATCACCAGCCCTACCCCTTCCAGAGCAGGGTCCGATTGCAGCCGACGCGTGAGCACTCCTTCGGTGAGCACTTCGATGCGTGTCGTGGGACCGATCTTGCTATCCATACGCATTCGGTAGCCGACCCTGCCGCCAACATTTTCGCCGAGCATTGTGGCCATGCGTTGCGCGGCTGCGCGTGCGGCAAGCCGTCGAGGCTCCAGCATCACTATGGTGCCTCCCTGGAGCCAAGGCTCATCAAGAAGTGCGATGGGCACCCGGGTGGTTTTTCCAGCGCCTGGGGGAGCCTGAAGGACGACATTGCGGTGGAGGCGGTGGGCCTCCTTCAACCTTGGGAGCGCCTCCTCGATCGGGAGTGTTGCCATCTGATTCGGAACGGTTGTTTCTTGTTCAGCCGGGTGCGGCCGGTCACGACCGGCTGTTGATGAAGCTGCGAAGTTAGGCAACAGAAGAGGAGGTGGCCGTACCGAAAGTGTGCGGGGCTACGATCGGCAGATCGGCTAGTGGAATATGATGCGATGATGCTTCTTCATAAAAAAGGGAAGCAATGGTTGGCAGTGCCCCTCCGTGTGCCTACCTTGCGCAAAACCATGGCCCGTTCGGTTCTCCGAAGCACCATTCTTCGAGGCCTCCCCCTGAGCCAGGCTGGTGACACCATCGCGGTATAAGATTGCTCGGGATTGTGATCCTGTTTGTTGCTGCCGTGAGAGTGCCCAGGGATGCGTATGCGCTGCAACCTCCATTGGTCTATGCGATGGTGCGCAACGCTGCCCACGTGGCAGGGACGTGCCTGTAGGTGTGGTTGGCGGATGCCGTCGGTCCGGTTCGGCTCTCTAACTCAAGACATCTTTGGCTGCATGAAAGTAGGTATACTAACTGGTGGGGGCGATTGCCCCGGCATGAACGCATTCATCCGAGCGGTCACCCGTTCGGTGCTGAACCTCCATCCCGGCGCCCAGGTGTGGGGCATTCTCGATGGCTGGCGCGGGCTTATCGAGCGGAGCTACCGGAGGCTTTTTTCCATAGACACCGCGGGCATCAGCACGCTGGGAGGGACGATTCTGGGCACATTGCGGGTGCCGGAGCTGCGTGAGGACATTGCGCTGAAGCAGCGGGTGCTTGCCAATTTCATCGAAGATGAATTTGATGTGCTCTTTGCCTGCGGTGGAAACGGGAGCCTGCATGCGGCACACGATCTCGATTCGATGCTCAAGCAGGCAGGCAGCTCTGTTCCTGTGCTGTTCACGGCTGCCTCGATCGATAATGACGTCGCCAACATTTATGGCACGTCGCTTGGCTTCTACTCGGCCATAAGCCGGAGTCTGGAGATGATGGAATGGATACGCGATACCGCATCGGCCCACCGGCGTGTCTATATCATCGGGTCGATGGGACGGCAATCGGCGTTTCTCCCGTTCTATGCAGGCATCGTTACCGGTGCCGAATATGTTATCCGTCCGGACGAGGATGTGAGCTTCGATATGGTGGCCGACATGATCGAATCCAGAGACCGTGATACCCGCATTATCGTCAGTGAGGCATATCCAAAGTCACTTGAGGAGATACGGGGACTTCTGGCGCATACGCTGGAGCGTCGCAGCAGTCGGCACGAGATCAGGACCGTGGATATGGGGTATTTCCAGAGGGGAGGACAGGCGGCTATCAGCGATGTGCTGCGTGCAAACTGGCTTGGCTATACCATGGTCAATTCGGTGCTTGCCGGCCAGGGAAGCGCATTTTTTGGCGCATTCAATGCCGGAGCGCCGCCAAACCGGGTACCTCTGGCCGAGGCGATCGTTCCAGGCGCCAATCATGATGACATCCCACGCGAGATCATCGAGATGGCATTGGCGCTTCGGTAGCATAGGATCGGAGGGGAGATGCTTCGGCATGCCGAAGCCGTATTGCAGGGGGATGGGCGATCGCCGGAATACAAACGGGCGACCGGATAACCGGCCGCCCGTCGCTGTTTCTTGCGAATATCAGGCGTTATTCGTTATTGATCGGCGTCTTGATCGTAACGTCCACGGTACGGGTATAGAAGCGACCCTCCGGCAGATCGTTGTTATACAGCGTCGTGGTTTCACCTGCGCCGCGTGCGTTCTCGGGTGAAACGCCGAGTATCTTGGCGGTATTGGTGGCACGATCCTGCGAGAGCTTCAGGTTATGCTGCTCATCGCCAAGCCGATCGGTATACCCCACGATCTCGACGGTGGAGGTTGGCTTGACTTTCTCTTTGATGCCGCGAGCGATCTTCATATTCGGCCCGCTGACCGTTGCCTTGTCGAATTCAAACGTAATCAGGTTGAACCGTTCAAAGGCGATATCGCCGAGGCGCTCTTCGCGCTTGCGTTCGATCGTGATCTGGTCCACCGGTATTTCGGATGATGCCTGTTTCAGTTTCCCGGCACGATCGCGCACTTCTATCGTGCTGATGATCGGACCGCGTCCCAGCGTGTTGGTTGCCAGATTCCCTTCAAGGTTCCAGTCGATCGTCGGCGGTATCTCGCCGGTACCATCATAGCCCTTCAGCATACGTCCGTCCTGGCTGATCGTTGCCTTCCAGGTCTGCACGCCTGCCTCGGCGGTAAACTGTGGCTTCAGACGAAGCAGCGGCGGCTCTACCGTGCGAAGAGTATCGTTGGTGGTCACCGGTTCCAGAAGGCTCGGGGTATCGGCAATGATCTCCACACGACGGTTCTCCTCAAGGCCATCCGGGTCATCCGATCGGGATGGGTTGGCCGGGAGGTTCCTGGCGTTGACCTTGATCCGCTTTGCTTCGATGCCCCAGTTGTTCACCAGATAGTTCTTCACGTTTTCTGCGCGTGAGCGGGATAAAGCGGTATTGCCCTGCTCCGTGCCACGGTTCGCGTTGGTGCCGGTAAGCGTGATCGTTGCGCGCGGATTCTCCCGCATACGATTGCCCAGCAGGTTCAGGATCTGATAGTACACGTCCAGCGTTGCCTTGTTGTGCAGCACCGCAGGATCGAACGTCTCCTGGATACTGGAGGGGTACTGAACATATCGCGTTGGGATATCGGCCGAATTTTCGTCGAAGAAGATGAAGTTCAGCAGCGACCGCGTCTGCGTGTTGATGAACTCCTCGACCTTGATGGTCGCAATCGAACGTTCGTCGCCATTAAACACTCCCACCATATCGAGCGATACGGCAAGCACCGGATCGGGCGGCGGCGGTGGTGGTGGCGGCGGCGGTGGCGGCGGCGGTGGTGGTGGTGGCGGGGCCGGCAACGGAAGCGAGTACTTCAGGGCAAGGCCACCACGAAGCTGATGCGCTGCCCAGTTAAGATCGCTGCGGATATCGGTAAGGCCGAACGAAAACGCAAATTCGGGAGCCAGCAGCCAGGTCTCGTCATGGTTGAGCGGCAGCTCGTAATCCACGCCGACAACTGCGGCCATACGGAGGCCCACCTTCTCAAGCGTCCCGGATGTCGCATTCCGAATGCGGGTGTTTTCGCCGTTTGGTCCCACAAAAACTGCGGAGCTTGGAGCAACAAGCTGTTCCTGCTGTGTGTATTCCTTCTGGATATACACGCCAAGCTCCGGCCCTGCCTTGATTGTCAGCGGCATGGTTGCCATCGGACGCCACCCGATGGTGATCTCTCCGCCGACCAGGCCGAGCGTAGGCTCGAAGGAATACTCGGAGATGCCGGATGCGGTATCGGTTTCGTTGGTACCCCTGGTAACGACAACCGGGCCGATATAGGCCTGAACGGTCTGTCTGGCGCCGAGCGAATAGTAGCCAGCGCGAGCCATAAGGCGCCAGGAGGGGTTGAAGGGAAGCTCAAACAACAGGCCGCCACCAATGCCGAACGACGATCCGCCCGTAAAGGCCACCTGATCGAGATCCATGCAGCTTGGGGCTTCCGGCGCGCCGGTAAACTCGCCCGTGTTGATGTTCAGCCCTGCATTGCCGAAGATGCCGAGCCGTGGCTGTAAGCGTTGCCGGGCAAGGGTCTCCTCGGGCGTCGGGTTCTCCTGTGCCGACGAGGAACTTGCCAGCCACAGCAGAGCGGCCAACGCACATCCGAGGCGTTGTATGACGGTAGCGAAATCTCTCATAGAGAAGCCATTTGAGATAGTCGATATGATTGGGGGCGGCGTCGTTGGCGGCGTCCTGGCTTCTGCCAGGACGCCGGATGAGTAATCAACGACGAAGATTACAACTCAGCTTCTATTTAAGCAAAACGATCCGGTGACTGCTGCGGAGATTCGATGATGTAAGCACCGCATGGTAGATGCCGGATGGGAAATTCAGAGCATTCCATGGACGTGTGTAGACCCCGGCAGGCAGTGGCTCCTCATTGACGAGCGTCTCTACGGGGCGGCCATAAAGATCGTAAATCACCAGTGAAGTTTTATCACTTCCGATCGACTCGAACGAAATTTCAGTCGATGGATTGAACGGATTTGGCGTTGCCTGCTTGATGCCGAATGTGCCGTTCTGGAGGAAGAGCCTTGTACCTCCCTCATCGCAGTAACCGGAAAGCGAGAACAAGCCGTCGCGCAGCTCCTGCTCCACTTCTCCATCGGTCCAGAAAAGCGTATCAAAGCTGATCGGCGTTGTCAGCGCATTGCCAAGTGCCACGACGACATCGATATAGCCAAGCGTATCGGGCGCCAGCGGCACCGGATTGTTCTGTAGCTCGAACGTCAGCACCTGCTCGCCGTTCACCAGATGACGCGATATGATGCTGCCGACCGTTGTGGCCGCATCGGCCGATGTCTTCTGGAACGGTTCTCCCTTGGAACGAATGCCAACCGGATACAGGAGCGTGCCATTGAACCGCATGGTTGCACGGATGGTCGTTGCCTCCGACTCACGAAGCAGTTGTGCCTCCTGCAGAACGATTGGGATGGCGATGCGATCGCCTGGGGAGCCTTGCACCGTCTGTGGGATCACGATCAGCGCCCGGCCTCCTACGATGATCCGTCCGGTTCCACGCAATGGTACCGTTATCGAGTCGAGGCATGGAGTATTCTGTTTGATAACCAGGCTGCCGGTCGCAAGCACCGTATCGGTCGGCTGGAAACGTACCCGCACCTGCACCGTGCCGCCAGGAGCCAGGCTTAGCGGGGGAGTCGGCTGGAGGATCGTCCATGGAGCCGTTGCCGTTATCTCCGTGATATCCATTGGACCGGCCGATGGATTGGTGAGCGTGAACAACCGTTCATCGGAGGCGCCCACGATAACGCTGCCGAAGTCGATCTGAAGCGAATCCGATTGTACCGTCGCGCAGCGTCCATTGCCGGTTACCAGCACAAAAAGCGAGTCCGGGCAGGGGGTTGCCTGCCGGATGGTGATCTTGTCGGATACCGTCTGTGTATCGGCCGGAGTGAATCGCACCACTACCTGCACCGATCCCGAGGGCAGAAGCGTAAGCGGCGGAGTCGGCTCAACGATCGACCACGGCGCTGGGACCGATATCTCGGTGATCTCCATGGGATCGGCAGAGTTGTTTGTCAGCGTCACCGTATCGAGCCTGGAAGTGCCGAGCAGCACCTGCTCGAAATCAAGGCTCAGCGGTGCCGGGATCGGCTGGGCGCAACGTATCCCGTTGCCCACGATCGTGACGATAGCCGTATCGGGACAGAGCGTTCCAAGGATGACGACCAGTTCGGCGTTTGCCAGGCCGGGCGTTGTTGGCGTAAAGGTCACGGCGCCGCTGACGGCATTTGTAGCTCCCGGTGCCACCGATGTGCCGATCAGCCCTGTCGGGGCGGTGTACGGCGCCCCTGCTGGACGGATGAACATATCGGTGATGACCGCAGGATCGCTCCCTGTATTCTCTATAGTAACGGCGATCGAGGGGCTTGGATCACCGATAAGGACACTGCCGAACGGAAGCGGGTTGGGCATTACGCGCACGGCGGTCTCGATCGCCCGGCCTGTTACCACAACCACGTAGGAGCTATCGCACGGATCAACCACAACCTGGAAGGAGTCGATAAACGTTCCGGTCGCCGTTGGTCTGAACTCCACGGTGATGTCGCTTGTTGAACCGCTGGCAACCGCAAGCGGCAGGCTTGCCGGCAATGGGGCGATCAGTGCAAAAGGTGTGGGGCCGCTGCCAAGACGTGTGATAGATTTGATGGCCCCGTTCAGGTCGCCGGTAACGCTGAACCGGGCGGATGCCGTTGTTATCGCATCCTGGCAGATCTCGCCGAAGTCGATGATCCGTGGCGACAGATCGGACTGAATATTCAGCTTGGTGCCGGTGAGCTGGACCAGGACCGGATTTTTTCCTGTCCGGGGATCGTTATTTGGCAGGGTCAGGGTTCCTGTCTTGGCTCCCGGCGTTGTTGGCGCAAAGCGGATTACCATACGAACTGTGTCGTATGGTGGTGCCAGCGTCGGGGCGATCCTGAAGGTTGTGCCATACGGCGGAAGGATAGAGAAATCGCCCGTCACCGTCGGGTTGGTGACGATCAGCGTATCATCGCCGCTGTTCCAGATCTTGACGGTGTCAAACATCTCGTGTTCGCAGGCAACATCAGGAAAACTGAGCGATGTGCGATCCACCTCGATCTTCGGGATCAGGTCCACATAGATCATATTGGCTGCTGCCTGGGAGAAGACCCAGCTCGGCTCGCTCTGGTTGGGATCGGTGGAAGGGGTTGGCACAACCTGGACTGCCACAAAATAGTAGAGTCCCTCCCCTTCGGTAACGGTTACCGGCTGGTTCCACTCGCGGCCAACGTACGTGGGATCGGGAACCACCTGGCGCCAGGAGCCGCCCCCATCCTTCTTCATATACACCCGGATGGCATCGTTGCCATTGAATGTGCCGTGCAGAGGAATGGTGGGGGACTGCCAGTAGGTAAGGGTATCGATCGTGGGGCCGATATAGGGATCGCTCTGCCCATCGAACGTCGGCTGTACGCCTAGGGTAAAGCCATCGAAGCGTGCCCGGCCCGGTGCACCGTTGCCGCCGTTGGAATTGCCCCCTGCGCCGCCGGTAACGTCGCCGGAGCCTCCGCCGGAAAATCCCACCTTTGCGCCAAGCGTGATATAGCCACCCGATCCGGCTCCGCCTCCTGCGCCACTGGTTGCGCCGGAGCGGCTGCCGCCATCGCCTCCTTTGGCGCTGACAAGGTTATTGTTCAGGGTCTCCATCGAGAACAGGGCGATTGCGCCGCCGCCGCCGCCACCTGCACCTGCACAGGCTTCGAGGATGCCAGCCGACTGTGGATTGCCGCTGCCCCCCCCGGAACCTCCGGCAACAGGAACTCCCTGCCGGTTGCCATGCTGGCGGCCATAGTTGTTGGACGCATTCAGACCCGATCCGGGTTGTCCGTTCGACCCATATCCTGCTCCCCCTCCTCCTCCTGTATTGCCGGCGGTAGTTCCTCCACCAAAGGTGCCGGATGCGGGGAGGCACGCTGCCGGGGCACTGGAACCAAACGGGTGTCCGGTTCCTCCGCCGGCTCCTTCCCAGGAACTGCATGCATTATATCCGCCTGGATCGATTCCATTCAGGCTTTTCCCATCCTGTCCGCTGCCGTTTCCAACCGCGTTGTAGCTGCCGGTGCCATTGTTGTTGTTTCTGCCGCCGGACCCTCCGCCTGTGTAGCCGGCACCGCCATTGCTCCCGGGATTGCCGGTGCCAACAAACGGTTTATCGCAGAAGAAACCGCCGCCGCCGCCGCCGCCAGGGCCTGCATCAAGCGTTGATCCATCGGCGCGAAGCGTGGTTCCCGGGGTAATGGCGAGAAGCCCTTTGGAGATCAGGATAAAGGGAAGATAGCCCTGGTTGCCGGGGGTGCTGAGATCAGGGTCCTGGGTGCTGATCCGATATTCTCCCCCATCCAGCACCAGCCTGTCCACGATCATGGCGCCACGCTTGGAGCGGACCCCGAAGCCTCCCTGGCCGATAATGCCACCGCCGGTGACCGTGCCTCCTGTGCCAAGGATCTGCGGGGTTACGATCTCGAATTCGTTGATAACGGTGCTCAGGCCGCCAACCGTGATACGCAGGGGGACTATGCCTACCGTAGCGCCAGGCTTTACGAATATCTGGGTGGCGATAAGCCGTGCGTCCCAGCTTACCACAAGCGGGCCTACCACAATCCTGTTGGTATCGGAAAGGTTCGCCGGGGTGACGCTCACGTTATCGGTGCCATCCCCTTTGTTGAGCGATGGCCCATTGCTTCCGAACGTGTTGATGGCATCAAACGGTGCAATGATCTCCACATAGGTATTCATGCCGGGGGCACCGATATCGGGTATCATATACGATACCCTCGGCTGTGCCATCGCAGTGAAGGCCAGGAGAAAAAACATCAGAACAGAGGTAGATGCTGCTTTCATATCTGCTGCGTTGTCAAGTTGGCGGCTGCCGCCGGATCAGAAGCCGGTAAGGAGATTGAGGGGAATTTACACTATCCGGGGATCGAAAACACGTAGAGAACGGCGGCACGTGCTAGAAGCCATGCAATGATAGGAGCCGTGCGTGCCATACGCCAGCTCCATTGGCACTGGGGGGAAGTATGAACAAACCAGCAGAATCCACTGCAAGGAATGGGCCGTTGCCGCTTGCTGCTGATCGGTGATGTGCGGAAGAATCCGGGAGGGGGGAAACGGTAAGCGGCCGAGCGTATGGCCCGGCCGCTCCTTTGAAAACATGGCCTGACTGGTGCAGCCTGGCAGGGCCGGGGCATTATTGCGGGCTTTCGATCTCCTTGATGATCGCGTTCATCGCCTCTTCCTCGATCTTGCCGTTGGAGCGCCAGTAATGCCACAGGTTGGTGAACCGATCTTCATACCCGCTCAACTGGGCCAGTACCTTGACGGCAGTACGGGTGCTGTCGATCTGCTCGAAGTCTACGGTGACCTTGGTTCGCCCGATCGTCCAGCCGGGCGAGCGCATATAGGGGACATCGCCAAATGTGTTCATGACATCATGAAAGTTGTCCTCATTGGCAAGCTGCTTGAAATCCGTCTCGACGAGTTTCCGTTTTTTGCTGGCATAGGTGACCTTGTATCCCAACGTTTCGAGGGCGGTACGGGTGGCCTTGAAAACATCATCGAAGTCTTTATCGAATTCCTGCAACAGGGCTGTGCCAAGGGTATCCTTCTCCTCGGTGGGGGGGACGACATTCGAGTCGAATATCTGCGCATGAAGTGCAGGCGACCAGGCGAACAGCGCCAGAAGGAGGACCAATCCGGGTAGGAGCAGACGAATGTTTTTCATGTAGGGGTTCTAGAGTACTGATGAAATGCAGGATACGGTGCCGCGAATAGGGGGAACGCCAGGCTCCCGGCTGAGTATCGCAACAGATGCCAACCGGCTAGACATGGATGTGCCGCCGGAGTTTAGCCATACACAACGGGGGAACGCCGCCCCCCGCCACACGTTTCAAGGTACGATGTCGGCGCCGATATGCATTCTAGCGAACGCTGAGCATCCTGCTGTAGTCATGGCGGCCCGACTTCAGCAGGCCGATCGCGGCCTGAATCTGAGTGTCATCCGGCAGCATCATACTATTGCGTTCGTGCTGCCGCTGAAAGCGCGAGGCGATCTCACGGTACAGCTCACGCCGGATATCATCCCGGTAGCGTGTCAGAAATGCCTGCTGCTCATCGCGGATCTCCCCCTGTAGAATCTCGATCTTGCGCACAAGGTCGGCGTTGAGGCCATCGTTTCGTGCTGCACGCTGAAGTTCCTGTGCCTTTGCCACCGCCGAGGTTGCCAGGGCTGCGTTTCGATCGCCATCTGCCACAAATGCCTCGAACTGCCGCAGAATATTGTTGTCTACGGCGAAATTCGGCGGAAGAGCATTCATGTTGGCAGTGTATCGGGTTGCAAACTTGAAAAATATCGATGCATCGCGCAACTGCTGTACGATCGCTGGTGTTGTTACCTCGCCGACCAGGGTATCGGGGACGATGCCTCCATGTTCGATGACGGTGCGGCCATGCTGGGTACGATAGGTGCGGGCCAGGTTATCAACGCTAAAGCCTGGCTGCCCGGTACGCTGCATCACATAGTCTATTTTCTGGATGCTACGGCCGGAGGGGGTATAATACCGTGCGGTTGTGATTTTCAGCGTGGACTCGTAGGGAAGCCTGCGTACCGACTGTACCAGCCCCTTGCCGAAGCTCTGCGCTCCCATGATGATGCCAGCATCAAGATCCTGGATTGCACCGGCAACGATCTCGGAGGCCGAGGCGGAGTTTGCATTGACAAGCACCACCAGCGGCATCGAGCCGGCAATGGGTTCCTCGGTAGAGCGGTAAACCCTGTCCTCGGCGGAGTCGCGTCCTCTGGTTGTGACCACTACGCTACCGCTCGGTATGAACTTGGAGCTGACCTCGACGGCGGATTCGAGGAGTCCGCCGGGGTTATCCCGCAGATCAAGCACCAGGCCGCCATAGGTTCCCTGCTTCTGCAACTCAAGAATGGCCTGGCGAAGTTCCTCGCCTGCATTGGTGCTGAATCGTTCCAGTTTGATATAGCCGATACCGTCATGAATGACGCCGCTATAGGTGACGCTGCGCACCTTGATCGTCTCGCGAGTCAGGGTGAAGGTCATGGGCTTGTCGATTCCATCGCGGAGGACCGTCATGGCAAACGTGGTTCCCGGTTCCCCCCGCGTATACTCGCGAAGCGCGTCCACCGGACCACGCAGCACGTCCGTGCCATTGATCGCAAGGATCTTATCGCCAATGCGAATGCCTTCGCGCTGTGCCGAATATCCATCGACCACCTCTATCACCGTAACGGTGCTATCGCGCATCCCAACCGTGATGCCGATGCCGCCATAGGCCCCATTGGTCAGCAGATCGATATCGGTTGCATCTTTCTTCTTGAGATAGACCGTATAGGGATCGAGTGTCTTGAGCATCCCCTCGATGCCAGCGTTGATGAACGTCTCAGGGTCCACCTCATCGACGTAGTTCTGGGCTACTTCACGGTAGACCTGACCGAAGATTTCCAGTCCCTTGTTCACCTTATAGTAGTAGTTGTTCTCATCCTTCCAGGTGAATGCGGTAACTGCAACAACGGCGGCCGGCAGCAGAAGCAGGGCGAGACGGCGTGAGAGCGGTATCGGGGTTTTCATAGTCGTCAGGGCAAGAGTAAGCGATTCATCTACATCAATAACGCGGCATACATAGAACTCGTTACAAAATACGAACCAGCGCAGGAGGCTTCAACGATGACCGGAGGGTACAACGAAAAATCCGGGGCCATACGGCTGGGGTACAAGATGCCCCGGCATCTCCTTCATAGGCGAAGCCGGGGCCGAATAAGTGTACGTGGTATGGAGTTTTTCCATCGAGCCGTGATGCCTTTTCATAGGCGTTAGCGATACCGGTGGAGATCGTCCATCGGGAACTCAGCGCACCACCTGCATGGTCTTCGAGTACACCCTTTCTCCACGTGTTCCCTGGACGGTGAGATGATAGAGATAGGAGCCTGGGGGAAGCTTCGAGACATCGAGATCGGCGGTATGCTCGCCGGAGGAGCGGAATCCCAACTCCTTCTGTTGCATCAGATCGCCCCGGGAGTTGTAGAGGCGAAGCGTTGTCCCGTTGCTTGGCTCATCAAGAACATAGGGAATGGTTGTCGTGATCGCTGCCGGGTTGGGCACATTCTGCCGCAGTGCCGACATTTCCGGGAGCGCAATGCCGGAGATCTCCCGTGGCAGCGCGTCCACTTCCTTGAGAAGCTTCCGAAAGTCCTGACCGTTGTACAGGAGAAGGAACGGTTCGATAACGACATTATAGATCATCATAAACGTTTTTTCAGAGCCTAGCTCAGCAAACATGATATCGGCCTGATCGCGGGTGAACTCCTCCATCACACGGGTCGCCTCTGGATCGGCGGCGATTGCTGCGGCATGCTGCCGCTGGAAGTTCTCCTTGAAAAGCAGCAGGGTATCGATACATCGCCTGGTATCGGCCGATATATCGTCGCGGATCTTATCGAACTCCGGGCGGTAACGGCGAGCTATCCACTTGGCGACGAAAAATGTCTCGGCCATCTCGCTTATACGGTCGACAAAAACGAGCACCTCCTTCAGTTCCGCCTCCTCGTCCCCGTCGGAAGGGGTGGCCAGAGAGAGTCCCGAATACTCGTCGGAGTAGGCTGCCGGGGTGTCGCTTGCGTCGGCGCTGCCGAGTGCGTAGGATGGGGCCTCCCAGGGGCCATCGGCGGGATATGCCGTTGCCACCTCCGCTGCGATTTCTGCCGTTGCGGGGCTTTCGACGGTCATCGGCGCAGTATTGCCGTCGTCACCATCATAGCCATTTTCCTCATAATATTCCACGTAGTCGGGGTCATCGGCGGGATAGGCATAGATGACGGTATCGGTTGCCCTATAGTTATACGTATTGCTGGAGCCTCCGAACCCGGTGCCGAAGATGCCGTCCACCCCTTCGGCCAGTCCTTCCCACTTCTTTTCATCAATAAAGATGCTCCAGTAGACGCGGAGGCGGTTCAGTTCCGCCAGATCGCATGGGGCAACCGTGCGGTCGATACGGGATTTGTACGCGTTAAGCTGAGTATTCCAGTAATCGATCACTTTCCAGGCGAATTGCGACTCGAACGCCTGCATCACTGCGGACTTCGGTGGAGGTGTATACGTGTCGTCGGTGGAATCATACCTATATCCCCATTCGGGGTCGATACGCTCCTCGTTCTGGGCGCTGGCGATCGTTGCGGATGCAAGCACCAGCGCCAGAGCGGTGGCGCAACGTACGGATGCGGTAAACATGTTCATGTGGTCTTGATCGTTTTCGTGGAGTCTTGGGCACTTCAGGCGCGGTTCCGGGAGAGTTTAGCCTGCCAGTGTAGTTGGGGGGGGGCTGGTTTGCAAGGATGCCGTACGGGGGGAGGAGCGGAAAAGATACAAAGACGCCCCGGTATCACAGGGTGAAGACTGGGGCGCAGGAGCACATTATCTTCTACGGGGGGTGGCCTACCGCACCACCTGCATGGCCTTGGCATAGGTTCGCTCGCCGCGCTCGGTACGGACGCTAAGACGATACAGATAGGAGCCGCTTGGCAGATCGGAGACATCAATATCGATGGTGTGCTCGCCGGAGGCAAGGGGGCCGCGATCATATGTTCCTCTCAGATCGCCACGCGCATCGAAGATGCTGAGCGTTGTTGCGCTGCTCGGCTCGGCCAGCAGATAGGTGATCGTCGTGGTCGAGGATGCGGGGTTCGGGAAGTTCTGCCGCAGTGCGGAGTTCTCCGGCAGCGTGAGGCCGGTGGATATGCCGCTCACCTGGTTGATCCCCTCTACCAGCGTGGCAAGGGTTGTATTGTCGTACAGAAGCACAGCGATCTCCAGGGTGATAGGATAGACTTCCATAAACTCGCTGGCCAGGGCCGATGCGTGCTCATCTCCCCAGATATCGAGCATCTCACCCTGGAGCAAGCCGAGATGCTTTGCAAGCCCCGGATGTTCTTTCTGAAACCGCACGATCTCAACCGAATTCAGCTTGATGGAGCCAACCAGGTCATGAACCACATCGGTTCCAATCAGGTCCAGCTCATGCCTGTACTGTGCTGCAAGAGTCTTGGTATCGGAGAACATGGCAAGTGCGTCGCTCAGGTCGTTGCCAGCAAGGGCGAACTCGGCATTCCCATCCTCCACGCTGTTGTGCAGGATCTCTCGCGATCGGTTTTTCTCCGAGAGAAGAGCCGCTCGAACGCGGAGGCGGTTCAGCTCGGCACGATCGTTCGGGAGAAGCGCCTTATCGATACGCTCCTTGTAGCCATTCAGCTTCGGCTCCCAGTAATCCAGCATGATCCGGGCAAGCTTCTGCTCGAATTCAATGACCGCTGCCGGCTGCTGTGCAGGGGGTAGTATGGCGTCTGGTTGGGCCTGGGCCGATGTGGCAAGAGCGATGGCTAGCAGCATCGCCTGCGCTGGCAGAAAAGGGTAGGCGGATCGCATTGTATTCTCCTTGGCCTGGTATATCGTATCCGGCAGTCGCATCCTGAATTCATCTGTGCCGTTGCCCTGAAGGCCACGGCCCATATCTGATCGACGCATATGGCGTTGTGCTGCAACATCGTTGCGCACGGATATGGGGACCGTGGCTGCCAGGGGCCGGATGTGCCGGACATGCTGCTGCCAGAAGCGTGCATCGCCACCGGAGGTATCACATGGGGGGCGCTACCCCTCAATAGGCGGTGTACTGCTCTTCGATCTCCGGGTCGAAGTCTCCCCGCCGTGCCCGCAGATCCACATAGATCGGGGTAAGCAGATAGGCGATAAAGATGGTAAAGACGGATGTAAGGAGGATGTTGACCGTTGCCGTGGTCCAGGTGAAGTTGTCACGCAGGTGTGCCATCGACTCAGGATCGGCTCCGTCCTGATTCATCATGCCAAAGCCTGCCGCATCGTTTCCGGTCGCCAGGCCCACAACGGTAACAAATCCATAGTAGATCACCGTCGGCACGATCAGCGCTGCAAAGACCCGGCCGATGTTGGAATTCACCAGCGCGATGCTCGAAATCATACCATGCCATGGGCCTCGGTCCTCGGCGACGATCTTATGGACGCGAAGCGACGTGGCGATGAGGGGATAGAGCGCAAGAAGCCCGGCGATATACGGCAGGTACATCATCGCCTTGCTTCCCCCCAGACCAAACACGAAGATGAGGGCTATCATAACAACCACCATCATGAAAAACGCGAGCATGATCGTCTGGATAAGCGCCATCCAGAACGGGCGTCCCATGGTCTCGTCGAGCAATTCCTTGATGCTCAGGTTCTCATTATGGATGGCGTACCATCCGGCGACCGTCAACATGGTCATGGTGAAGATGATGCCGACGATATTGAGGATGCTGCTAAGGAGGAAGGGGAGCAGCGCCTTTACAACGATGGTGCCCGCTTCGGTTGCCAGCTCCGGGTCGGCCCCCTCTTTCAATCCGCCTGTGGCTGCGGCTTCCGCCATTGCTTCAAGGTAGCCCATGGTGCCGAAGCTCTGCACCATCCCAACACCCACCAGGATCAGCAGTGCCAGAATTCCCGCTGTCGGGAGCGTGCGGCGCATCAGTGTCCAGGTGTTGCTATAGAGTTCGCCGAAGGACATCGGCCGTAGAGTACTGGTTTCTTCCATATCGTGATACCACGTAAAGAGTTCTGGATTCATCGTTGCCGCTTCCGGCAGGCTCACACGGTGCAGGCGCCGTTTTGTTGCGGGTCGGCCGTCTCACTCGTCATCGGTATCGAAGTACGTGACCGAGCGGATTTCCACGGTGCTTCCAGGGAGCGTCTCGAAGATAACATACTCGGTGCCGGGAAGCAGGGTCTCTTCTTTATGGAGCGTCCGGCACCCGACCGATATCGAGACAAGATTTGCCTCGTTATAGAACGAGATGGTCTGTGTTCCGTTCTCCGCGTTGTAGCTCAGGGGGATTGTCCGGCCGTCTCCGCTGCGGATCGAGCAGCCATTGGTGGCATAGCGGAAGGCGATTCCCTTCGATGAATCGAAGTCGTGGGCAACCGTTCGCAGGTAGGTTGTTATCCCGTCGCCTGAGATGATAGCGATGTCGAACTGGCCGAGAAACTGGGTCCCATAGCCTGTCCGGATCGCGAACCGTGCTCCCGGCTTCAGGGTGATCCTCCCTTGTGACCCCTTCACATCGTCGTAATGCGAGAGGATCTCGCCGGAATAGATATCGCCATTGGAGTAGATCTCAAGCCGTTCATAGGCACAGCCCCCTGCGAGCATCGGCAGAAGGAGAGCGGCCAGCAGGAGAGCACGTATCATTTACGCCGCACCTCCTCCGGCGTAAAGAAGACATCTCCCAGACCAAGTCCCACGCCAAGGTACACCGTCGAGATATCCCTTGTTGTCCGCAGGTCCTTGACGGTGTCGGTGACATCGTCGTTTGGCGAGCCGTTCACATAGCCGAGCATGACGTTCATCCTGGCCCAGTCGCTGATCTTCAGCGACGCACGTGCGCCCAGGTGCAGGGCGCTGGAGGAGTAGTAGGTATACTCGGCAAACGGCTCAAGGGTCAGATCGGGGGCGATCAGATCAAGGCGGTAACCAACTCTGATCGGAAGGAATCCGTAAGCGATCTCCTCACGCGAGAGGCCAAGAAAGTTGAAGAGCGATGTGCCGACGAAGAACTGGCCGTTTCCAAATGGAATGGGGTAGTGTGCCGAGGCAAAGCGGAGGATGATGCCGGAAGGGAACGATGTCGTGGAGTCGCGCCGTGGGATCGCCGAGCTGCGATCGATGGGATAATCGCGCAGGAGCGAGCCTACGTTCGATGTTGTGGAATAGACCAGATTAAGATCCAGAGCGTTCACCTCGATCGCCGAGTGGTCATGATCCTTCCATTCGATAAAGAGTTCCTCGGCGCGGTTGACGAAGTCGAGTGCCGAGATTCCGAAGCCGAAGTATGGGAAGCGAACATCCTGGTTTCCCTGCATGTTTGTATCGACCAGGGCCAGGGTTGTTCCGGCCACATAGCCGAGGTATGCGCGGAAGTTGAAGCCACCGTAGGAACCCACATCGAGCGTGGCGCCCAGATTGACGTACTGCGAAGGGAAAAGCGAGATGCCAAGAAAGGGAACCGCCATCACATATGGTGGTTTTTCCCGAAAAAAGAACCGTTTGCGAACATAGATCGGGAGAACGCCGGTAAGGGATTCGTCGGAGTTGATAACGGCACTGCTATCACGCTGGAGGATGAATCGCTCGTAGGCGGCGCTGCCGAGTGTCCAGTCCGGGGCATCATTAAACGCGCGAAGACGGATCTCGTACGGCGCAACACGATACATGTAGGACCCAAAGGTTCGCGATTCCTCCGGGTTCTTGCCGGTAAGGAGATTGTAGATGCCGAACAGCCCGTTCCCACCTCCTTTGCCGCCTGCTCCGCCGCCGATAAAGGATGCCGTTTCGATGCCTCCGTACCGGAGGAAGGCGGGATAATAGCGTTCG
The DNA here is from genome assembly GCA_964455525.1 of uncultured Alphaproteobacteria bacterium. Lineage (GTDB taxonomy): Bacteria > Bacteroidota > Ignavibacteria > OLB7 > OLB7 > JAFDZV01. Next base: position 202,137 of record CAYVWR010000006.1, on the reverse strand, counting down.
ACAGTGGAATCGTGCTGAACATAGTTCCGTGTGATCTCTACGCCACGGGTGGAAGGATAGATCGTCCCATTATCCCGTTCGCCTGGAACGTTCAGCAGCGTTTCGCGCACCGTCGTATCGCGATTGGTGATGGTGTAGAGATCGCTTTCTACACGGGTGATGCTGAAACAGCCCCCGAACAGAAGCGAAGATGCTGCGATAATGGCAAGGATGGAGTACAATCGGTTCATAGGCAGATGCTTGAAGCATACATAAGTCGAGCTGGGCTTCTCGGTGGGCGGCCGGAAGATGTAATCGCTGGAAACTGTGGGAATGCTACGTTGTGCCGATCTCCCGGCCACGTTGGCCCGAACGCAAGGGGGCCGTAGATCATTTCCGTATCAACTCCACACGACGCAGCCGTGCGTGATACAGCGTCTGATCCTCCCCTTCTCTGGCTGGCAGCGGACGGTTCTCTCCTTCCGAGCCAATGGAAAGAATCTGGGAGGACACGCCTCGCCGTACCAGTTCATTGCGGATAAATTCGGCGCGTCGGCGCCCCAGATCGAGATTGAAGGCGTCTGAGCCGACCGGATCGGTATGGCCATTGATCTGGAATCGGTACGCCTGGCGGTTATTGAACTGTTGCAGAAATGTCGCCGCCCGATCGATCATATCGTCCCAGCGGAGATTGGTCGGCAGCCCGTTTGCGTCGAGCGTGAACGGGTAGGGGGTGGATGCGTCGTTGAACGGAAAGTTCACCCTGAAGGTCACCGTATCGGGAATGATCGCGGTATGGGTAAGGGAGGTGCGCCCGTCGGATATGGGAATGCGTACCTCCTCCTGGTAATAGAGGGTGTTCTGCGATCCCGCCACGATCTCGTAGGTGCGTCCCTCCTCCACCTGGACCTGATAGTTTCCCTCGGGGGTCGTCTCTATCTGGATGCGGGGGCCTGGTGGGTCTCGCTGTTCGATCGTCACCTGTGCGTGTGGCACGGGCCTGCCCTGAGGGTCGATCACGATGCCGTTCATGGTTACCGTGCGTGATGCCACGTTGGTGATCGGCCGCCCGGATCGGCGAAGGCGATGCAGCACATAGATATCGAAGCCCTGGGAGCCGGGCTGATTCGAGCTGTAATAGAGCAATGTATCCGGATCAGCACCGACGGGCGCGGAGGGGAACAGCTCATCGCCGGGGGTATTGATCGGACGGCCGAGATTTTCGGCCGCCCCGAACTGCTCGCCGAGAATCGGTGCGCGAAAGAGATCGTATCCCCCTACGGTGGCATGTCCGGCCGAGGAGAAATACAGCCAGCGTCCGTTGCCGCTTACCCAGGGGGACAGTTCGTCGCAGGAGCTGTTGACCGCAGGGCCGATATTCTGCGGATCGCTCCATGTGCCATCGGCTGCACGTCGGCTGACATAAATGTCGGTGCCGCCGAACCCGCCTGGGCGGTCGCTGGCAAAATAGATGGCGTTGCCATCAGGGGCGATCGCCGGTTGTGCGTCCCAGTAAAGGAGCGAGGAGATCGTGTTCCAGGGGGTGGCCTCGATCCGGGCCTCGTAGTTGCCTGCGAAGAGATCATAATCGCCTGCAACACTTCCTGCCGAGCGTGCGGCAAAGTATATGGGAGCGCTTCCGGCGATCAAGGTTGCGCCGCCGACCGCACCTTGTATATTCTGGACTGTCACGCTTTGCTCGGCGACAGCCCGGGTGATGTCCGGCAGGCGAATCGCGATCATCTCTTCCAGGCTCGGCCCCCCGTTCCGGCCCCGGATCGTGGCAATGCCACGGCTTCCATCACGTTCGATAAACCCTATGCCGAATTCGTCATCGGCGCCGCTCAGCCCGCCCACCCGTTCGATCTTCAGATAATGCGATGAGCGCCCTGTTGTAGAGGATGTGTCGATGGTGATCTCGCTGAATGAACCCGGAAGACAGGGTGGCGGAGGTGGGTCAATGCATTCCATACGTGCCCGGTCCGGGAAATGCACAACGCTAAAGCACCCTCCAAGAAGGAGCGTGCCAAGCAGCGGGAGCATATGCCAGAGACGAAGCGATCTCACAATACAAGTTCCGGAAGGTGCAGGGGGCGTCCATGAAACGACGTGGAACGCTGCTGTAAAGATAGCATTTACGTTGTTTCGGTTGCGGTGGGCGCCGCCCCGCTGAAATTAATAGATCGTTGTGCAGGGAGAAGGGGGGCAGGACGCCGTTAATCCGCTGTTTGCCCGTAGATTGCCGGTGTATGGATACGTTTGAGACTCTTGATCATCTTCTGATAATCGGTCCGGAGTTCGCGCTGAAGTTTCTGGTGGCGAGTCTTTGTGGCGGTGCGATCGGTATGGAACGGGAGACCACCGGCAAGCCGGCCGGGCTTCGTACCAGCATCGTCGTCTGCCTTGGCTCCATGCTGTTTACGCAGATGAGCGCGGCAATCGGGCAGGCCAGCGGTGGCGACGGTGGCCGTATCGCCGCGCAGATCGTTTCCGGCATCGGTTTTCTCGGTGCCGGTGTTATCCTGCACGAACGGCGTGGTGGGGTCAAGGGGGTGACCACGGCCGCCATGATCTGGCTGATAGCTGCGCTTGGCATGATGATCGGCGGGGGCTATCTGATAACGGCAATGGCTGTGACGGCCGCTACCGTTCTGATGCTCCTGACCCTTCGGCGCCTGGAGATTCGTGTGCGGCGCCAGCATGCCCGCAGGGCCAGCTTCATCATCCGCGACGATCCCAATTCCCGACAATATGTGGCTGCGCTTATTGGGTCATACGACGACAATATCGAGGACTTCATGATCGCTGGTGGGGAGGAGGGGCATGTGCGGGTCTCCTTTACCTTTATCGGTGCCAGCAGCGAGCGCCGCGAGCTGATGCAGGGGTTGTATCGGCTGCCTGGGCTGGTCATGAAACAGGGATGAGGAACAACGGAATTCCGGCATGCGATCCCCGGGGAGCTGAAATAGTTATGGAAGGCAGGCTGTGGACATCACGCACATGAAAATCGCGACATGGAACGTCAATGGCATCAGGGCACGCCAGGCCCAGTTTCTTGCGTGGTGTGCTATTGCCAGGCCCGACGTGATCTGTTTGCAGGAGACCAAGGCCGCGCTCGGGCAGATCCCGGCCGATCTTCTGGAGATGCCGGGGTACTGGAACTGCTGGCATGGTGCTGCCGGAGGATATTCCGGCGTCAGCCTGCATCTCAGTACGTCGAGCTTCCCTGATCGGCCTCTGTTCAGCCATCCTGCATTTGATATGGAAACCCGTATCGTACAGGCCCGTGTTGGCGATCTTGTGTTTGCCTCTGTCTATGTTCCCAACGGAGGAAAGGATTACGCTGCCAAGCTGGCCTTTCTTACGGCGATGCAGCAGTATGTACATGCCGTTCACACGGAAGGAGCTGCGATGATTCTCTGCGGCGATATGAATGTGGCCCGTACCGATGCCGATATCCATCCCACGCACAACAAGCCAGGTATCATCGGCACGCGCCCGGATGAGCGGCTGTTACTGGATCTGATGATCGGCGAGGGGCTGATTGATGTGGCACGGATGCTGGAGCCGGAGAACAACCGGCTGTTCACCTGGTGGCCCTACTGGAGGACTGCCCGGCAACGGAATCTGGGGTGGCGTATCGACTATATTTTTGCAAGCGAGGCCATCGCCCGCCATGCGGTTGGCTGCACGGTCTTCCGGGAGGTGGGCACCAGCGATCATGCCCCGGTGATGGCTGTTTTTGCCTGATAGGGAACTGCCCGCTGTTCCGGTAGTTTGGCGCTTCCCGGATTTTACTGCAACCTATCTGCCTGCTCGCTCGTCAACTTTGGCCTGTCAACAGGTAACAACGAGAACGCTATGATGCCGGAACAATCTCCACGACGCTTTTCAAACGAGGAAGTGCATGCCATTCTCCAGCGCGCTCTTGCGCGGCAGGGAGGGGGCAGTACATCCGGAGCGCTCACGTACGATGATCTTCTGGAAACGGCCCGGGAGCTTGGTATCGATCCATCGCAGCTAGAGGCGGCGCTTACCGAGCACGAGCGTGATGGGGCGATGGATGCGGCGCGGGCGGCCTGGAAGGCACAGCGCAAGAAGAAGTTCTTCGAACACCTTCGCAGCTATGCGATCGTCAACTTCTTTATCTTCTTGATCGCGATGATAAGCGGTGGGGGGAGCTGGTTTCTCTGGCCTCTCCTTGGCTGGGGCATCGGGCTGGTGTTCGATGCGTCCGATACCTTCTTTCCAAAAGAGAAGTCGGTGGAGCGAGGCGCCCGGCGGCTTCTGGAGCGTGAGGGACGCCAGCAGAAGGGGGGGGTAACAGTGGGGACAAGACGAGGGAAAAGCCTGACGATCGACAGCAGGGCCGGCAAGATCATCATTGAGAAAGGGGATAAGAGGATCGAGATCGGCTGATCCGCCTGCCTGAACATCGCAACACATTTGCGCCGGGTTGCCCTGTGGCCCGGCCGGTGTCCCACACGTGCCCGCACCAGCCGGGCCGCCTCGGTATGGCGGCCTTCCACCATTTCTTCTGCTTGCATGATCGGCAGTTTGCCGGACTTTCAGTACATTACGTTCCCTACAACGGTTCGGTATTTCATTACGTCTTCCTGAACGATATTCTCCGTGCACCTGCGGTGTGCCGTTGGCATGGTTGCATGGTGGTAACCGGAGCCGTTCTTGTGGTAATGTTCCTCGTTCATTTCCCTATCGCTTTTTATCGTGGCAGCTCAATCCAACCCATCCGACAACACAACCTCCGGTACCAAGGCGTCCTCGGCGAAATACATCTTCATTACCGGCGGCGTGCTCTCCTCGCTTGGCAAGGGGATCACTTCGGCCTCCCTGGGGCTGCTTCTGAAGTCCCGTGGCCTTCGCGTTACGGTGCAGAAGTTCGATCCCTATATCAACGTCGACCCCGGCACAATGTCGCCGTTTCAGCATGGAGAGGTGTATGTGACCGAGGATGGGGCCGAGACGGACCTTGATCTCGGCCATTACGAGCGTTTCCTTAACCAGTCGATGGCCCAGAAGAACAACACGACCACCGGCCAGGTCTATTACGAGGTTATCACGAAGGAGCGTCGCGGGGACTATCTCGGCAAGACCGTGCAGGTGATCCCGCATATCACCGACGAGATCACCCGGCGCATGACGGCGCTTGGAAGTTCGGGGGCGTACGATATCGTGCTGATTGAGATCGGGGGAACTGTGGGCGATATCGAGTCGCTCCCGTTTCTTGAGGCAACTCGCCAGCTCGACCAGAAGCTTGGTCGTGAGAATGTGATTCACATCCATCTCACCTATGTGCCCTATATCAAGGCGGCCGGAGAGCTGAAGACCAAGCCGACCCAGCATTCGGTAAAGATGCTACTGGAGCTTGGAATCCAGCCGAATATCCTGGTGTGCCGCTCGGAACATCGCCTGACAAGGGATATCAGGGAGAAGATCGCCCTGTTCTGCAATGTTGAGCGCGACTCGGTGATCGAGGCGCGGGATGTGAGCACGATCTACGAGATACCGCTTATCTATGCACAGCAGGAGCTTGACGACATCGTTCTGCGGAAGCTTGGCCTTGAGGGTGCCGAGCCTGATCTGAAACAGTGGTCCAATCTGGTCCGCAGGATCAAGCAGCCGAGCAGCGGCGAGGTGCGGATCGGCATCTGTGGCAAATACACGCAGTATCAGGATGCCTACAAGTCCATCATCGAGTCGTTTATCCATGCAGGGGCCGCAAATAACGTGCATGTGAACCTGCAATGGATCGATAGCGAGGAGCTGCATAACGAGAGCGATACAAAGGCGGCGCTCGAAGGTCTGCATGGGCTGCTTGTGGCGCCGGGATTTGGCTCGCGTGGCGTGGAGGGGAAGATTATGGCAATCCGCTATGTTCGCGAGAACAATATCCCCTTCTTCGGGATCTGCCTGGGCATGCAGTGCGCGGTGATCGAGTTCGCCCGTAATGTCTGCGGCCTTGAGGATGCCAATTCATCCGAGTTTGTAAAGACGCAGAATCAGGTGATCGATCTGATGCCGGATCAGAAGAATGTCAAGGAGAAGGGGGGGACGATGCGGCTGGGAAGCTACCCCTGCATCCTGACAAAGAAGACGAAGACGCTTGCAGCCTATCGCGATCAGTTCATCACCGAGCGGCATCGGCATCGCTACGAGGTGAACAATACGTTCCGTGAGGCGCTTGCCGCTTGTGGGCTTGTCTTCAGCGGCCTTTCTCCTGATGGCCGCCTGGTTGAGATCATCGAGCTTGCCAATCATCCGTGGTTCGTCGGCTGCCAGTTCCACCCGGAGTTGAAGTCGCGGTTGATGGCGCCCCATCCGCTGTTCAAGGCGTTTGTCAAGGCGTCCATGGTGTACCGCGAAAGCCTGACCCCGAAGGAGAAGGGAAAGAAGGGGAAAGGGGGCGCATCCCGGCCTGCCCCGAAGATGATCGTCGAGGCTCCGGTGAAGGATGATCTTCCCGGCATCAACGGAGACAGCTACGATGCTCCGATCGAGGATGTGCCAACTCCGGTCGCCGGTGAAAACATGGACGTTCGGAAGCGTCCCAGCCGTCGGCGTGCCAAGGAGATGGCACCGTCGGAGGAATAAGGGCAGGTCTTCCCTGCCACGTGTGGTGGGCGAGGAATCAGGAGGCCATGCCGTGGCTAAGTCTGCGCATGGCGTATCTGGGCATCCTATACACCCCGAACGTTTGCCGTTCACGGGCCGGTTCTTCTGCAAGATGGCGGGGCCGTGTTGGTGAGAGGGGATGATCGGGGGCGCCGATGAAGCCAGTGGTGAGCACTATCCGTTTTCGAGTGGATATGGAGAGGGGAGGATCAGTTCCTCCCCTCTCCACGTATATACACAGGGAGCAGGGGGCCGGATTGGATATCCGTTCCAACATTTCGTCGGCCATATCCCGGGGGGCCATGCCCTGCCGACCGCGGCGTTTCACCAGCCTATAGGGGTGCCAACCAGGGGGCTATCCGGCGTTCTTGGTTATTGGTGCCGTCTCTGTGCCGATCGGGACGCCAACCACATTCTGGCGGAGTTGAACCGGGTCGGCGATGGCATCGTTCTTGGCTTTTTTCTTCTTCTGCGACATCAGATTCAGCATCTCCACAAGCACGCTGAAGGCCATTGCCGAGTAGATATATCCCTTTGGAATCGCCTGATGGAACGCTTCGGCTGTCAGCGAGACGCCGATCAGGAGGAGGAAGGAGAGGGCAAGCATCTTCACGGTTGGATGGCGCATCACAAATGTGCTGATCGACTTGCCTATCATCAGCATAAACGCAAGCGAGATGATCACGGCGGCCATCATCACTTCGATATGCTCGGCCATACCAATGGCGGTGATTACCGAGTCGAGCGAGAAGATGATATCAAGCAGAAGGATCTGGACGATCACCCCCGCAAAGCTGACCGTCGGTTTGCCTGCCATATCGGGTGCCCCGTCCGGGCCTTCCAGCTTTTCGTGAATCTCCTTTGTTGCCTTATAGATCAGGAAGATGCCGCCTCCCAGCAGAATAAGGTCCCGACCGGAGAAGACATGACCAAGAATAGTGATAAGGGGCTCGGTAAGCCCGGCAAGCCAGCTTATCGCAAGCAACAGAAGCAGACGCGTGATACAGGCCAGGGACAGGCCCACCAGCCGTGCACGGTTTTGCTGATCGGCCGGCAGTTTGGCCGCAAGAATGGAAATGAAGATGATGTTGTCGATGCCAAGAACTACCTCCATCAGCGTCAGCGTGGCAAGGCTGGCCCAGGCAGTTGGATCGGACAGAATTTCAAGCATTGTGTGTGTTAATGCTTCAGAGTGGAAAAGGGTTGTTTCGCAGGGCGGCTTGCATCAGATACCATGCCAGCCGGTGGTCCGTTGCTCTGGAGAATGCCTCCATCTTTGGATGGCCCCAACAAAGATACAAGAGAGGACGTTGTGGAGATATTGCCGTCGTGTAGGCATATGCGGGGGCGTGCAAGGTGCGCGCTACCAATATTCCGCAGTGAAACATGAAGCGGGATACCCATAATGTGGATATCCCGCCATACAGTTGCTGGATCAACCTGCCCGGAGCAGGAAGGCATATCAGACGCTGATAGGGGCGCTGGCCGTCTCGGACTGGGACGCGGCGTTCTGCATATCGGGCGTTTGGGCGCTTGCCTCGGACTCCTTGCCGTTCCCGGCACCCATACCGGTCATCTCGCTCACCTTGGTGAGCGTCTCGGAAAGGCCACCGGAGATATCCTTGCCGATTCTGCCGAATTCATCGCCAGCCGTGTTATAGAGATCCTTTGCGCTCTTCATAAAGTTATCGCGTCGGTCTGAACCCTTCTTCGGATCAAGAAAATACCAGGCTGTCAGGGCCGCGCCTGCCAGTCCCAGAGTTTTGATAATTCCACGTGCCATTTCCCTATCTCCTGCTTATTCAACTGTTGTTCGTACTTGATCGCGCACGATGATACGCGATTGGATGGAATGCCTACAGAATTATGCCAGAAATGTTGCACTGCGGGGGGGCAGAACGATCATCGGTCCCATTATTCTGGTGGTTCAGACCTGGATGAGTTGATAAAGTCCCGGAATTGATGGTGGCGGCGTAAGCTCCCGGTAGGAAATTTGCATGGGGCTGCTGGAGACGGAGCCTGCGAGTGCTTCACTCTATGAAACCAGTTGTCACACTCTACCAGTACTCATGCGGAGGTAATGATGTCCCGGATTGATCGAAGCGAAACGCTTGATAGCTATCTGAAGCGGGTGCTTGCCTTGCAACAGGATGGAAATCAGGCGCCGACACTTGCCGAGTTAAAGGCGGTTGCACGCGAACTTGGTATGAGCGATGAGGATATGGCTGCTGCCGATGCTGCCGCTGCCAGGCATCTGGAACGCGGGTTTGGCCACCTCCAACACCAGCTCTGGGATGCTGCCGTTGCCGATCTTTCAAGCGCAGTGGCGTTGAATCCGGAAAGCAGCCGGGGATTCTATGGGCTTGCTTCTGCATACAAGGGACGCTGGCTGGCCGATGGTCATCCTGCCGATCGGGCTGCTGCGGCGGAGGCCGCCGGAAAAGCGTTGGGAGTTGATCCCCGACATGCCCCCTCCTTTGCGTTATTGAAGGAGCTGAACGAATCCTCCGGGCCTTCGTTGGCCACCATGTCGGGACGGTCGCGCGAACGTCTGCTTCGGTGGGTTGGGCTGGTGATCCTGATTGCCGTTGTGGTTGTGTTCATCCTGCTTGTCTGGGGCGGCCGCAGGGATACCGGGGTGCTCGGGCTGTGATGGCCACAGGAGGGGCCATGCCGATACATTGTATCTGATACGGCCCATAGAGGGACAAGCGCGGGATGGCGCCGATGCCGATGTTCTGTGCGATGCCATCATCGGTTTCTGCGGCTAAACCTTTATCGTGGTCGGGGTGTTGAAAGGGCTATACGTTTTTTTTTGGTGATATGGAGCTTGTGTAACGGCTCCGCTCTGGAAGCGTGAAAGAACGATGAGATGCCGGTGCAACATGGCTGTCATCGCATCGCAGACCTTCCCGGCATGGTCCTGTGGGATCCAGTCCTATCGCAAGCACAATCAGGAGGGGATGATGGAGAAAAGCAATCAGGAGGAGATCCTACGGAACTATAGCAGGCGGGTGGCATTGCTTCAGAACGAATACCAGCGTGCGCTTGTTATCGACGATTTAAAAGAGATCGCCCGTGACCTCGGGATGTCGGACGACGACATGGCCGCCGCCGACAAAGCCGTGGAAGCATACATCGAGCGCGGGTTGCTGCATGGAGCACACAGGCGGTGGGGGGATGCCATCGCAGAACTGTCGGAGGCGGTGGCGCTGAACCCTACGGATCTGCGCGCGCTCTACGGGCTGGCCGTGGCATATAAAGAACGATGGCTGGCGACCGGTAGCAGCGATGATCGTGTCCGTGCCGAGCGCCTTGCCAGACAGTTGCTGCAACTCTATCCCGACTACGATCCCGCGCATGTTCTGCTGAACGAGCTGGAACCTGCCAAGCAACTGCTTCCGGCCGGACGGCGTGGCAAACCTATTCCCCCACAGCGATGGCTGTTTGTGATCCCGATACTCTTTGGGCTGGCGGTGCTCGGGTGGCTTTTTCTGTGGCCGGACCTTACGTTTGAGGAGCCGATGCGCCTGGCTCTCCAGGAGGACCCGGCAACCATGGAACATATGGCGGCAACAGCCTCTCCGCAGGCGGCATCGGATGCCGATATCGGATTGCTCGGGCAGGGCATACCTGTTGTCTGGGAGTGCCCGCAGGGGGAGGGAATGAAGGTGGAGCTGCGCGAGATGTATAATAGGGTCGGCACCAGCCGTAAGCTACAGTTCCTGATCGACAATACCGGCGATGTGCCGCTGCATGGTATGGAGATACGGATCGATGACTACGATACCTACGGTCTGTTGATCGCATCGAAGCGTCTGCGCCTACTTGCCGATAAGGATGCGCCTATAGCCGAAGGGATGGTTCGGACCACCTACCTTGAATACCCGGTAACGGGATATCCCGCAAGTTATAAGGTTGCCATCGTTGCGGCACGGTAGGCACAGCGTGCCGTGCGTAGAGAGTTGTGCCGGAGAGTGTTTAAAGTGCTCTGGAACGTGGTTTCCAGAGCACTTCTGTCAGTCCTGCTATCGTCTGCCTCGCCGCAACTCCATATGGATACGCTTCCATGCACGCGTCTGCTGGCGTCTGGCCAGGGTGTCCTGGCGTGATGCGAGATATGCGATCTCGCGCTGCATCTTGCGGTAATTGCCAAAGCGGCCCGCATCCAGACGTCCATCGGCCAGTGCGTGTGCAACGGCACAGCCGGGTTCATCCCGGTGATCGCAATCGCGAAACCGGCATTGGGCGGCAAGCTCCTCAACATCATCGAAGGTCTCGCCGATCCCCTGATCGCCATCCCAGAGCTGTAGCTCGCGCATGCCCGGCGTATCGATGATGGCTCCTCCCGATGGAAGCGATATCAACTCGCGCCGGGTGGTGGTATGCCGACCCTTGCCAACGCTTTCGCTTACATACTCCACCTTCTGCACATTCATGCCCGCCAGCCGGTTGGTAATGCTCGACTTTCCAACGCCGGATGAGCCGATCAGCGCTACGGTCTTTCCCGGCCCTGCATATGCTGTCAGAGCTTCCAACCCAGATCCTTCCGTAGCGCTGGCTGTAAGCACAGGCACCCCAAGCGCGACGTTCCGCATCTCGGCAACCTGTGCATCGAGCGCATCGCTGAGATCGCACTTGTTGAGCACTACCACAGGTTGTGCCCCGCTCTCCCATGCCAGAATCAGTGCCCGCTCGATTCTGCGCGGGTTGAAGTTGCCATCCAATCCTGCCACGATAAAGACCGTGTCGATATTTGCGGCCACTACCTGTTCCTCCGACCGTACCCCGGCGACCTTGCGGGAGAATGCGCTTGCGCGAGGCAGCACGCCGTGGATCATCGTCTGATTGCCGTTGTCATGAAACTGGAGCGCCACCCAATCTCCAACCGCAGGCCGTTCGCTTCTGCTTCTGCTACCGGCACGATGCCGAAACGAGCCGGCGAGTTCAGCCCGGAACTCGCCATGCCTTGAATATGCCAGATAACCGTTCCTATGTTCCTGTGTTATGCGCGCCGGAATTAGTTCGGATGCACGATACTGATCGAATGCATCGGAAAAAAATGCGCGCCAGCCAAGTGATTCCAACGTCATTGTTGAAGGTTCCTCTATGTGAATCAGTTGTTGCGCCAACGTTCACAGAGGAATCCGGGTCAACCATACGGATATATGGTGTACGGCCGATCAACGGAAGCCCTCTGCGATCCTTCCGGGTATCTCCGGAATCACTCCTGGAGCCGATTGTTGTGTTGAGATCATTGCCAGCCTCCTGTTGATCTTGTGATAGACGGTTGGGATCGGGGCCATAACATCAGGATCATTGTCAGTGTATGATGATGCCGATGCCCCGTTGATTATATACTACTAGGACAAATGTGCAGCGATTTATCGAGAATGCATAGCACATACATCGTTATCCCTGTGCAGGTAGATATGTTCAAAGAGCTTTTTATATTCTCGGCTATCTGAAGCATGCAGGACAATTTATCAATGGGCCATCATGAAATCGTATCGTGAAGAGATCAGTGTACATACCAGAACGACCATCGAATTCGTGCGGATTACCGACCAGATACGGGAAGCCGTACGTAAATCCGGGATACGGGAAGGGCTTTGCCTTGTCAACCCGATGCATATTACCGCAAGCGTTTTTGTCAATGATAATGAATCCGGGCTGTGGCATGACTTCGAGGTCTGGACCGAGAAGCTGGCGCCACATGAGCCTATCGCCCAATACCGGCACAACCTTACCGGCGAGGATAATGCCGATGCTCATCTGAAACGAACATTGATGGGACGCGAGACCACTCTGGCCGTAACCAACGGTGATCTCGATCTTGGCACATGGGAGGAGATCTTTTATGGTGAGTTCGATGGCCGTCGCGACAAGCGTATCCTGATAAAGATCATCGGCGAGTGATGATCGGGGCACGGTGCGCCCTGAAGAGCACGTATGGCCATGCTGCCGCCGTAGATTGGCCGGTATTGGGGCGAATCAGGAGCGGGATTGCAGAAGCATTCGCGCACGTATGTTCGTGGTTCGGTGCCGAGAGGTGGCTTCGCTATCTTACGGTGTCGTCTGCATGGGCGGGCAACGCTCATTGCCAAGCCCCAAGCGATGCCACGGGGAAGTCAGAGGCGGTTTGCCGTCTGCGCAGGTGGTCTTCCGGGGTGCGGTTTCAGGTGGCCATTCTGATGATAGAGTAGCTTCCCCTGTTCAGCATGAAACATTTCCTTCAGCATCGTTCTGTTGTCAGTGCCTCTGGCACATAGAACGATGCCACAATTATTATAGCACTATCATGGCAGCAACACCCTCTACGATGATGTCTCTTGGCACGCACGCGCCAGCGTTTGCTCTTCCTGATACCGTTTCGGGAACTGTCGTACGTCTGGACGATCTGAAATCCGCAAAGGCCATCGTTGTGATGTTCATCTCCAACCACTGTCCGTATGTACAACATGTGCAGTCGGCGCTTGTAGCGCTGGCAAACGACTATATACCGCGTGGTGTTTCCTTCGTCGCAATCGGCTCCAACGATGCTGCCAGCTATCCGGAGGATTCCCCGGAGCGGATGAAGGAGGAAGCTGTACGGCTTGGTTATCCCTTTGTGTATCTCCACGATGATACGCAGGATGTGGCACGGGCCTACCAGGCTGCCTGCACGCCGGACTTCTATCTATTCGATGGCGAGCAGAAACTTGTCTATCGCGGCCAGCTTGATAGCTCCCGGCCGGGAGGCACTGTTCCTGTCACTGGCGTAGATATGCGGAACGCGCTTGATGCGGTCTTGAATGCCACACCGGTTGATGCCGATCAGAAGCCAAGCATCGGCTGCAATATAAAGTGGAGAAAAAAGAACGGGTAATGCCATGCCCGGTTCGATATCCTGATGGAACTCTTGGAGGGTCCGGCATGCCGGACCCTATTTTTTTTATGCGCCAAAGAACAAACGGCGCTAACATTCCGGGTGAGGTGTGTGTTACGGAGATGAGATGAATTTTCCCCGGTGGGTATTCTATTGATAAACTGATGCTGGTTTTCAGCATAAGGAGCATGATGGGCCATTAATTACGGTGTACGTGGATATCCCTCTCATATGCCCTGCCGCATCTGGCAGGGATACATGGGATGCAGGAGATCCGTAATTCGGATATGTGATCCGTGCTGCCGTCACAGGTAGTACGGATTCGCTCGAATATTCATTTATTACACCGTTTAATACGTATGGTCAATGCCCTTACATTCGATGTTGAGGACTGGTTCTGTGCGAGTAATCTCGATGATATTGTCCGGCGAAGCGACTGGGCCGGATGTACGCCACGGATTGTTGATACAACGCGACGGATTTTATTGCTGCTGAAGCGTCATCGGATTGAAGCAACATTTTTTGTGCTTGGATGGGTTGCCGAGCATTATCCCGATCTGGTGCGCGAGATTTACGACGATGGGCATGAAGTGGCCACACACGGATATTCCCATCGATTATTGACTGCCATGAACCCCGTCACATTCGGCGAGGATCTTGATCGTGCGCTCACTATTACCAACGATATTATTGGCGATCAAGTGCTAGGGTTCCGTGCGCCATCGTTTACAGTGCTGCCATCAACGTTGTGGGCGCTTGATATCCTGAAAGCGCGGGGAATTATCTATGATTCATCGGTGTTTCCTGTTAAGATCCATCCTGGGTATGGGATTGCCGGTGCGCCACTGGGTATCTATCGCCATCGCAATACACTTCTGGAAATCCCTTTAAGCTGTGCTGAGATAGCCGGCCGACGTGTGCCATGCGCCGGCGGAGCCTATTTCCGGTTCTCCCCGTATTCTCTTACACGATCGCTCTTTGCCCGATGCCATAACCAGGGGCGACCGGTGATCTTTTATCTTCATCCGTGGGAGATCGATCCTGAGCAACCACGGGTTCGCCTTTCGCCACTTCGATCGCTGCGCCAATATTACAATCTGGAGAAGACCTTCTCGAAGCTTGAGCAACTGCTACATGACTACCAGTTTACCTCCCTTAGAAAATTGATAGGAATCTAGCCACTCACATGCGAAGGAGAAACGTCTATGCATCCTACGTCTCAGTTAAAGACGCAGAGGAGAGGATTTGCCCTGCCTGAACCTGCGTCCTGCGTTCGGTTTACCGAGGAACAGTTGGCGGGAGTTATCCCCTCTGCCCGGTATCTGGGGTTGCGAGCCTGTTTTGAACGCCTGATGATCGTTGTGTCGGCGCCTGCGACAGTTCCGCTTATTCTGCTGCTGATGCTGGTGATTCGCATCGCTTCTCCCGGACCTATATTTTTTCTCCAGGAGAGAGTTGGCTATCGTGGTGTTCGTTTCATGATGGTCAAGTTCCGAAGCATGCACGCCGGAGCCGATGACGGCAGCCCGCTTACCACTGTCAACGACAGCCGGATCACCCGGCTTGGCAAGTTCCTTCGTGAGTATCATCTGGACGAGCTTCCGCAGCTCTGGAACGTGTTCAAAGGAGAGATGAGCCTGGTTGGCCCACGCCCGGAATATGTGGCGGTTGCCGATATGTTCGAGCGGAATATCCCGCTGTATGGCTATCGCCGTGTGGTGCCATGCGGCATGACCGGCTGGGCGCAAGTGAATCTGGGGTATGCGGCCGATATCGAAAGCACACGTGTTCGGCTCAGCTACGATCTCTACTATGTCAGCAACCTTTCTCTGTGGCTCGATCTACGCATACTCTACCGTACCATATTCACCGTGCTGACCAGGTATGGCTCGCGTTGATTTCTTCGGTTAGCGATCTCTGCGTGTGCGGGGGGAGAAGTGGGCTTGTGTGTTTCTCCCCCCGTAGTTGCCCGGAGGATCGTAGGGACGAATTATAACCGTGGCCGGTTGTGCGATTCTTCTGAACATTCGCCTTGTAACAAGCTCTCTGCAGACGAGCTAAAAAAGCTCTAGATTCGTCTTTGTAGTGCTCGTTATCAGACCATCGGTTCCAATGGCACAGCGCAGGCTTCATACATGACGCAGACCGATCCCAGAAAACTCGCCGCTCTGACGCGGTATTTCGGCTATACTTCCTTTCGCCCCATGCAGGAGGAGGTGATCGACCATGTCCTCTCCGGCGGAGACAGCTTTGTGCTGATGCCCACCGGGGGGGGGAAATCGCTCTGCTATCAGCTTCCGGCCCTGCTGCTGGGAGGTGTTACCATTGTCGTGTCGCCGTTGATATCGTTGATGAAGGATCAGGTGGATTCCCTTACCGAGAGCGGTGTTCCTGCCACATTTCTGAATAGCTCGATTTCCTCCGGCGAGTCGTCCAGGCGGCTGAGCGATCTGTTCCGTGGTCGTTATCGGCTTCTGTATCTGGCGCCAGAGCGTCTTCTGATGGATGGCTTCATCGAGATCGTACAGAAGCTGCCGATATCGCTGATTGCAGTGGATGAGGCGCATTGCATCTCCGAGTGGGGACATGATTTTCGCCCCGAGTACCGGCAGTTGAAAGAGGTGCGGGCACTGTTCCCTGATGTGCCGGTGATCGCTCTTACCGCAACAGCCACCGAGCAGGTGCAGAAGGATATCATCGCACAGCTCAGGCTTGCAAACGGGGTGGTCTTCAAGGCCAGTTTTGTGCGGGAGAATCTCTATTACGAGGTTCGGCAGAAGCAGGAGACATACGAGCAGATCAGGAAGTACCTACGCTTGCGTGCCGGGGAATCCGGTATCATCTATTGCGGAAGCCGGAAGATCGCCGAGAGCCTGACAACCCGGTTGCAGCGCGATGGGGTGAGCGCTGTATCGTATCATGCTGGCCTTTCGGCAAAGGAGCGCGACGAGCGCCAGGATGCCTTTATCCGCGATAACGTGCAGATCATTGTGGCGACTATCGCGTTTGGCATGGGTATCGACAAGCCAAACGTTCGTTTTGTGATCCATTACGATCTGCCGAGAAATCTGGAGGGCTATTACCAGGAGACAGGGCGTGCCGGGCGCGATGGTCTGCGCAGCGAGTGCGTTCTCTTCTATAGCTACGGCGATAAGATGAAGATCGAATACTTCATCGACGACAAACATCCGCAGCATCAAATGGCTGCCCGCCGGCAATTGCAGCAGGTGATATCGTTTGCTGAGTCCTCGGTCTGCCGTCATCGCCTGCTGGCGGAGTATTTCGGTGAGGAGTATAAGCGTGCCAACTGCGGCATGTGCGACAACTGTACCAACCCAGCCGATCGGGTTGATGCTACCGTGATGGCGCAGAAGTTCCTCTCCTGTGTCCGCCGTACCGGCGAACGTTTTGGCATGACCTATATCATCGATGTTCTTCTTGGATCGGAGAACGCCAAGGTGTTGATGAACAGGCATAGCAACCTGCCGGTGTTCGGTGTGGGAAAGGATCGTCCTCGAAAGGAGTGGACCCTGCTCGCCCGTCAGCTTCTTTCGATGGGATATCTGGTGCAGGGCGATTACAACGTGCTGAAGCTGACACAGAAAAGCCTTGGGGTGCTGCTTCATGATGAGAAGATATTTCTCAAGGCGATGCCCGAAGAGAAGCAGAAGGCCGCATCGGCTCCGGCCGGAGCGGTGGATGAGGATCTCTTTACCCGTCTGCGCAGGCTACGGAAGCGTCTTGCCGACCAGGCCGATCTCCCTCCATATGTGATCTTTTCCGATGCCAGCCTTCGCGAGATGGCAAGCCGTAAACCGGCCAGCACCGAGGCGTTCCGCCAGATCAGCGGCGTGGGCGATCGGAAGCTGGAGATGTATGGGGCGCTGTTTATCGGCGAGATCGTGCAGCATATGGAAGGAAGCTAGGAACCATCGGCCCGGAACCCGATCCGTAGCCGATGGTATCGGACGGAGCTTTTTTCGGTAGAGCAAAGCCCTCTCCTGATCCTATCGGCCGAATGGCTCCGGCGCGGAAGGTCCGCCCCGTCAAGGGATCTCAACGAATCAGGGGAATCCGATGCTTCGGATGTACGTTCAATGGTTATGGCGTGCGATCGGATACTTCGGCTAGAGCGCGGGCTTTGCTGTACTATCGGCCCGTTTGAAGAGCCTGCGCAGCCACGGGAACTCAAAGTTGAAGGTGACGGTCTCACGCGAGACAAGGATGGTCAGATAGGTCCCCAGCATCCCGATCACGGCGTTTGCCATCCACATTGCCACGGCCGGGGAAAGAATGGCACGATCGGCAAGCTTCTCGCCAGCCACCAGGCATGACCAGTAGATGATGAAAAAGCCGAGGGCGATAGAGGCGGAGACGCCAAAATTGCCACGGCGCACCAGAATGCCGAGGGGCGCTCCAACAAAGACAAAGATCAGGCAGGCCGCCGGAATCGAATATTTCTTGTGGATCTCAACGAGATACTGATTTGCCGAGCGAGTCTGAGCGTTTCTTGTCATGCTCTCCGATTCAAGCTGGCCGCGTACCAGCGCAAATTGTCCCAATGCGGCACCGGCAGCCTCCTGTCGGCTTCTGGGTTCCTGCGGGAGACCGAGCGGGGATACCCCCGGCCGCGCATTGAACTGTGCGCCGAGCAGGCTATCAATTCGCTTCTGTATCACATTTCCCTGCGAGACCGCAGTATCGGCTACAGCCCACATCGCTTCGATGTTCATGGTGCGGTCGGTTCGGCCAAACGAACTGGGATCGGAGCGATTGAAGTTGAATCCGCTGACATTCACCGTCACCTGATAATCCGCAAAGGAGATCTTGCGGAACTCGCTCTTGTTCCTCCGGTTGAGCACATGCATCTCGCCGTGATGCATGGTCATCAGCATCTTGCTGAAATCGTGATTAAAGCGGAGTTCAGCGCGTTTTGCGTTGATGACGTTCAGGTAATCCCCCTCCTGGCCGTAGATCGTCACATTGTGCAGCTCATCCCGGTCGCGGTCCACGCTGCGGGCCAGAATGCTATATCCCTGAAGTGTGCTGAACCGTCCGGCGTCGATCGCGAACGTCGGTTTAAGCTGGGTGATGTCGCTCTGCAGCACCATTGCCCGATGATTTGTATCGGGCAGGATACGGTCGTTGAACAGAAAGAGCGTGATAAACAGAGCCGTGCCACCCACAATGGCCGGGAGTATGGCGCGGAACGCGCTTCCGCCGGAGCTTTTGATGATGGTAAGCTCGTTGCTTCCGCTAAGCTTGCCATAGGCCATCAGTGTGGCGACCAGCACACCCATCGGGACGGCCAGCACGAGCATCCAGGCGATGTTGTAGGCGATGAACTGAAGGATCACCCAGTAGGTAAGCCCCTTGCCCACAAGCTCGTTGATATACTTGAAGATGAGCTGTAGCAGGAAGATGAACACTACCGCCCATGTACCAAAGAGGAATGGGCCGATATGAAGCCGAAGGATGTACCAGGTAAGTCGCATAATAGTGCGCGGCTCTGAAGGCTTCCGACGCCAGTCGGCGGGCCGCATCTAGGGAACGTCGT
Organism: uncultured Alphaproteobacteria bacterium; assembly: GCA_964455525.1. GTDB lineage: Bacteria > Bacteroidota > Ignavibacteria > OLB7 > OLB7 > JAFDZV01. The sequence continues at coordinate 183,100 of CAYVWR010000006.1, read as the reverse complement.
GTGCCGGGAAGTGTTTCCTCCTCGGCTCCCATCCGATCACTCCGTTGTATCCTCGGAGTCCTCTTGGAGATGATGTTCTGGAGGCCATGGGAGTCCGGGATTCTTGATCCGCCATTTCATCTCTATGATGCGTTGCTGAAGATATTCAACCCGATCGGGCTTGGTACGTGCGAGGGTTTGAAATGCCTTGAGAGCTTCGGCGTATGCACCCTGCGCCACAAGGATATTTGCCAGTGTTTCGCTGACGATGGAAGGGGCAAAAACCGGACGGTTTTCGGCTTCCTCCACAACCGGAATGCGTGCGTTCTCCAGACGGCGGGCCAGTTCTTCAAGGGGCGTCAGGTCTACCTCCTTCTGGGCTGCCTGCACCATCTTCAGAATGTTGCCTGTAAATGGTTCCGGCTCCTCGGGGATGATCTCCGCTTCTGGAATCTCAGGTTCTTCCAGATCGACGCCATCGATCTGCGGCAGTTCCGGCGGAGCGATCACCTCCGGCTCACGCTCGCCAATCTGAAGCTGTTCTTTCTCCGCCTCCTCATTGCCCAGCGGAGGCAGAGGGGGGAGCTTCTTTTCCTGTTCCTCCTGCCGTTGCGTTCTCAACGATGATTCCGCTACCGGCATCGGCATCGGCTCATTGATAAGGGGAGCGATAGATTGCTTGCGGGTCTGATCCTCATGGCGAAGAGGGGCGAACTCCAGGCCCGGAATAAGCCGAAGGTTCGAGCTTCGCAGTCTCGAGATATGTTTCCCCATATGGAGCGCAAGGGTACGAGGGCGCTCCTGCGCCGGGCCTTGCATGGTGGCCGGTGCCCTGCGCTGCGAATCCATCTCTGTTCCGTTGCCACCCTGCGGTGCTCCTGATGTCGGTTGCTGCCGGGGAGACCCGAGAGGTACAATGTTTTCGCGACGATCACGGCCCGGTATCGGAGTATCGACAAGCGTGTTCTTTTCCGGGCTAGCCTCCAGAGGCGGGAGCAGGACCGCAGTGGCTGGCTTCTTCTCCGGTTGCGTCTGTTCCGGTTGTGCCTGCTCCGTGCTGCTGGCCGTTGCTGGTATAGGTTCGGTATAGAGCGCCGACCCTGGTATCTCCTCTTCTGTGGGGGATGGGGCGGGCGATTCCGCCACACCGGTCTGTATGCCGGACCATCCGGGCCATATGAGCGGTTTCTCCGATGGCTCTGTCATGGCATCATGGTCAATGCCTATGATTGTGCCAAGCCTCCCCTCCAGCCCCATGTTTTTCTCTACGGGCGAGGTTGCTTCTCTATGGATCTCTGTCGGGAATGCCTCGATGCGGATCTCCGGTTCCCGATCGGCAAGTGGCGCGATATCGCTGTGCGGCGCCAGATCGGAGGGGGGCGCTTCAGAGGGAAATGCCATGATGGCATCTTCCGCCGCACGATCCGATGTTTCCGTTAGGGCGGTATGGGACTGGGTTGCAACGGAGAAGGCTGGCTCGATGAAGGAGCTACCAGGCTCGATCTCGGCGATTTCCATTTCCATCATGGCAACTTCGTCCTCTACCACCAGCGGCAATTCATGGGTGGCAGTTGCCTCGTCGATAGATGCCTGTAGCTGTTCCGGCCACGAGATGGGGATCTCTATCGGTAGATCGGCCGTGGGACTCTGGAGCGACTGGTCGCCAGTCATCGGCTGCTGCTGTACCGGCTGCTGCTGTACCGGCTGCTGCTGTACCGGCTGCTGCTGAACTAGTGGTTCGTCGATAGTCGGCATTGCAGCGGCTGTTTCCGTCGTAGCTGCAATTTCCTCTACAACGATCTCCTCAAAGAACGTTGGGGGCTGCAGGGCTGTCGCGGATTGCTCTTCCTGCGGTATGGGCTGGTCAGCCGTTGCGCTCGGTTCGTGCTCACCGGCAACTTCCAGTGCAAGTTCGTTGAGCCGTTCCGAGCCGGTGCGACGGTATCCATCCTGGAGGACATTTAGTGCCCTGGCTTTCTCATCAAGCATGATATATGCCTGTGCCAGGACGATATATCCGGTGGGGTTCTCGGGATAATACGCCAGGCCGCGCTTGCATAGCTCCACGGCCTGCCGGGCTGCGCCACGTCCCAGAAGCTGCTGTGCTTCCAGCGCAAACAGTGCTCCGGGGCGTGAGGATCGGTCTCGTTGTACACGTCGAATTGCTGGCATAATGGAAATTACAGAAGCGCTTAGGGGTATACAACGTTCGGCTCTATCCGAGCGGTCAGATTAGGAAACCGAAGCAGTGCCAGTAGTGCCGTCTCTCACCTCTTTAGAGGATGGTATCCGGCAGAAGGTTGGCGTGGGTTTACTACACCAGGCTGCCAAGTGGCCGCAGCCGTTCGGCTGCCGACTCCAGAGTTGCCCAGCTCTTGCAGAAACAGAATCGAATCAGTTGTTTGCCATGTTCCGGGCGAAGATAGAAGCTATCGAGCGGAATTGCTGCTACACCAGCCTCTCGAATGAGAAAACGACTGAACTCCAGCCCGCTATCTGCTGAGATGCCCCCGATATCGCTGATAATAAAGTAGCTCCCCTCGGGGAGCGTGGGCTGAAGACCGATCTCGCCGAGCACCCCCATCAGGAAGTCGCGCCGTGCGCGATAATCGTCGGTCAGGCCACGGAAATAAGCATCGGGAAGAGCAAGTGCTCCGGCTATCGCATGCTGTAGCGGCGTGGTGCTGGCAAAGACCATAAACTGATGGGTTCGCCGCATGGCTATCTGAAGCGATGCCGGTCCGATGGCCCAGCCGATCTTCCACCCGGTGAACGAGAAGCTTTTACCGCCGCTGGAAATTGTCAGCGTACGTTCCCACATCCCTGGCAGGGTCGCCAATCGTATATGGCGTGCCGGCTGGTAGGCAATGTGCTCATAGACCTCATCGCAGATGGCAAGCAGGTCATGTTCCTGGCACAGCTCGGCTATAAGTGTCAGCTCCTCGCCCGAAAAGATTGTCCCAGTGGGGTTGTGCGGGGTGTTGAGCAGGATGGCCTTGGTGCGTGGCGTGCAGGCCGATCGAAGCTCATCCGGGTCAAACCGGAACTCTGGAGCATGAAGCGTTACCGGCACCGGGATGCCTCCGGCCATGCGGATGCCAGGCACATAGGAGTCGTAGCATGGCTCGAAGACGATCACCTCATCTCCCGGCTCCACGAACGCAAGCGCGCTACAGAACAGCGCTTCGGTGGCTCCGCTGGTAACGGTGACCTCGGAGAGAGGGTCGATCTGCTGGCCATAGAATCGGAGAGAATGGCGGGCGATCGCTTCGCGAAGCGCTGGTTCTCCCGTCGAGACGGCATATTGGTTGTGCCCGGCACGTATGGCCTCCTCGGCCAGCCGTTTGATCTCCTCCGGCCCATCGAAATCAGGGAATCCCTGTCCCAGATTCACTGCACCAAGCTCTTGTGCCAGAGCGCTCATCTCGGCAAAGACGGTGGTCGAAAACCCTTTGACACGGCCTGCCATCGGGTCGCGTCTATGCGGTTCTGATGGTCCTTCAGCAGTGGCGCCAACAGTGGTTCTCGGTGTCGTCGGTGCGTTTATCATCGTTCAGTCGGTTTGGTTCAACTTCTTCAGCATCTCGGCGGCATTCTCGTTCTTCGGGTTCAATGCAAGCGATTTGTTATAGTACTTGATCGCCATCGCATTCTCTCCATGTATCATATAGGCCTCGCCGAGGCTATCATAGACGTTATAGGAATCGGGGAAGGCATCGACGTTCATCTGGAATATTGCGATTGCCTGCTCGATCTTTTCTGCCTGAAGATACTTGTAGCCAAGCATGTTCAGCTCCCCTTCGCTCAGATGATATCCATCGAACTGCTTCTTGCTGAGTTGTCGGTAGCGTTTCCACGCCTCGCCAACCCCCTTCTTCTTGTCGAGAGCCGTGGCAATCTCATCTCCTACGGACTTCTTTTTAACATCAAGCAGTTCCACATCAAAGATCAGGGTGGCGTTTGCCGGTATGGATGCCGTGGCCCGCTCCCCATAGGCTAGGTTGGCCGGGATGATGAACATGGCTCGATCCCCAACCCGAAGGAGAGCTATTCCCTCATCCCATCCCCGGATCACCTGGCCCTTGCCCAGACGGAATGCAAACGGTTCACGATCGCGCGAGCTGTCGAATATGCTGCCGTCGAGCAGGGTTCCGGTGTAGTGGACGATTGCTAGTTCACCCGTTGTCGGTTGTTTCCCTGTGCCGCTCTGCATGAATATATACCTAAGCCCCGACGCCGTTTCGCCGGTGTCGCTCGTGCTACGGATGGGATGCTGTTGGGCTTGTACAGCCCCTGCCGTCAGCGTTAGTGCCCCCATCAGGACGCAGCAAAATCTCAAGACCTTCATGATAACTCGGATGGTTGCGGATAGGAGGAGAGTGAGCCTGATCTCCCGCAGTCTGTTACCGGGAGCGTCTGGCGCTTACAATGTGGCAAAAAATAAGGATCAGGGGGTAATACCAAGGTATAAAGGCTCGTATCCGAATCTGTTGCAAAGAGCCTCGGGAACCGGCCACATCGCGTGCCGGATAATGCTGAGTATGCATGCCCATCCGAAGATGGTCTGCTCCGGTGGATTGGCCTAGCGCTGGCAACGTTCCCCTCCTTCATGGCCATTGTTGCAGGGGAACGCCGGGCACAGGTCACTTCCTGATGCAATAGATAGACTCAGTCCACTCCAGATAGCTATTATCTGCATAGCGGAGCGCCTTGGTGTACGGGATGGAATAGTTGGAGATGATGGGATCGTACACGATGATCTCCCCGATCTCGTTGTAACCAACGATCATCACGGCATGAGATGCGCCAACCTGCTCATAGCCCGCCACCACAGGCCGATTCTGGGCTATCTCGTTGCGGATCTGTTGCAGGGTCAATGGGCTGAATTGATGCTCCGATTGCAGGTTGCCGAGGCGTTCCAGATCCAGCTCGATCTGCCGGAGCGATCCCGGGACGACGCAATCCAGGGGGCTGTTGCAGCAGTTTGTGCGGAAATACTGGTTCAGGATCTCGCATTGGTTCTTATCCACTCCTTCATGCTTGAGTATCATCTCCGAGATCGCCGCCCACAACCAGTTGGTAGACCCCTGGAGGATAAACGGGATGTCGAGCGTTTTGCTGAGCGGGGGGGGCGGGAAAATCGTGATCGTCTTTGTGATGGTATCACGATCTCCAGAGGAATTTACTGCCACCAGCCGTACCTGATATTCTCCCACGCTCGTGTAGCGGGTTTTTGGGAACTGCTCGGTGGAACGCTCCCCATTGCCGAGATCCCATTCATAGCCGGTGGACCCAAGCGACATATTCGTGAATTCCACAAGCGAATCAACCATTGTCATGCAGCCGGGGCTGAATCGTGCGATCGGTGGCTTCGGTTCAGGATCGTTGACGCCACAGGAGCCAATCAGCAGAGCTGCAACAAGGGCCGGAAGGAGAGGCAGAGGAAAGTGCTTGAACATGAGGATCGTTGAGCTGTAGAACCGTGCGAGTGTTCGGAACATATCGAAGCTGGAAAATAGGGGAACAGGGGAGCCGGTACAACAGCCAGGGAGCAGCCTTGCCGGTCGGTACAGGAGCTGATCGGCACCACAATGTGGTTGCCATTTCCATCCGCAGACAGTTCGCCGGCCGGGCCGTTTGCCGGGCACCATGATATAGTACCCGTCATGGTATGGATCAGTTACTCCGCCAGGCGCGTATCGGGCACAGAAGCGGATGCATAGCCTGTTCGGTGAGGTGTTTGCCGAGCGTCATGGCCAGATGCGGAAGTCTATACCGGTTGCTGTGTGTCATGGCCAGAAGGGGCGCCACCATGTATCGTCCTATCAACCGGGGTGTATTCGGAGAGGAGGAGGTGGTGGGGCCTGTGGTCCTTATAAACGATCGGCTTGGCTCCATTGTAATGGCGGCAGAACCATACAGGCGATTTCCTGCTCCCCTATCTATCCCGGTCGGGGAGTCTATGGCGCAATTCTGCCGATATAGAGACCTCGTCCTGCTATGCCGACCGGGTCGTATTCCGCTACAAGCCCAGCATCTGCGAAACACATCAGGGTTTCCTCTACGCTGAAGAGGCCGAGATCATGGGTTTCGGTTGCGTGGCGAATGCCATCGGCGCCTCCGATCAGATACTCGAATCGCAGTGTCGAGAGCCGATCCTGCACGGATACATGGCTCATGCGGCAGACGCTCAACGTGTCGGTCTCGGCTGTGTGGACCCTGACGTTGCCATGCTTGAGCACGCCGGGGGCAAACCAGGGTTCCACAATGACTAAACCACGATCATACAGGTGATTGTGGAAACACAGAAGCGCCGAGCGGAGGTTCTCCAACGTCCGCACATAGCCTATTGAACTGAAAAGGCAGGTCACTATATCGTAGCGTCTGCCCAGATCGAAAGTTATCATATCGGCCTGGGTGAACCTCCCTTTCGGGTTCTTCGCTTGTGCCAAGGCAAGCAGCCCGGCGTCGAGATCGATGCCGTCCACTGTAAATCCATGATTCTCTGACAGGAGCCGCGCATGTTCTCCTGTGCCGCAACCCACATCGAGCACCGTGCGGGCTTCCGTGGCTATCGACCGAATCCGGCTAGCGATCGCGGCCGATTCCTCATGATAATCCTTGAGTTGTGAGTAGATGCTGTCGTATAGAGCTGCGGATGCTGAGAACATTGCGTGTTGAAAAAATGATAGGCAAAGATAAAGCTATTTCTGGCGTAGATGGTTTCCGGTGCGCAGCAGTCGCCGATCTGCCATGCCTATCGCGGATGCGCGTTGCCATACTATCTTTGCGTGCAAAGCATACCTCTCTTTCAGCCGTATCCGATTATGTTCCCTAGCTCTCTTGAGGCGCGTGCCGAGCGCCTGCGCGACCAGATCAACGAGCACAATTATCGTTATTACGTTCTGCACGATCCTACCGTAAGCGATCGTGAGTTCGATGCGTTGCTCGACGAACTTGCCACGCTGGAGAAGGATCACCCGGAACTGGTGACGCCCGACTCGCCCACGCAGAGGGTGGGTTCGGACCTGACGCCCGAGTTTCCCACGGTGATCCATGCTCATCCCATGCTCTCCCTTGCCAATACCTATACAGCAGAGGAGGTGCGCGAGTTCGACCGGCGGGTGCGCGACAGGCTCAAGAACGAGCCGTTTGCCTATGTGGCGGAGTTGAAGATCGACGGCATTGCAGTAAGCATCACCTATCGTGATGGCAGGATCGCCTGCGGTGCCACTCGTGGCGATGGGGTGCAGGGGGACGATATTACCGCCAATATGAAGACGATCCGGTCCCTGCCATTACAGGTGAGATCGGCCGTTGTACATGGCGCCCCGCTTCGGAATTTCGAGGTGCGCGGGGAGGCGTTTATGGCAACAAGTGATTTCGAGGCGATGAATGCGGAGCGGGAGCTTGCCGGAGAAAAAACCTTTGCCAACCCTCGCAACTCCACTGCCGGTACCTTGAAGATGCTCGATCCAAGGATTGTGGCCTCCAGGCCACTGAAGATATTCCTCTATTATCTGCTGAGCGATGAGGTACGGATGGAAAGCCAGTCGGAAAATCTTGAGGTGCTGAAGGAGCTTGGGTTCCCGAGAAACCCTCACTGGCGCAGATGTGCCGATATTGATGAGGTGCTGGCGTTTTGCGATGAATGGGAACGGCGCCGCGACGAGCTTCCCTTTGAGATCGATGGTGTGGTGGTGAAGGTCGATTCGCTGCATCAGCAGGAACAGCTTGGGACGATCTCGAAGTCGCCGCGCTGGGCGGTTGCCTATAAATTCGAGGCGCGTACGGCGCGCACGCAGCTTCATGGCATCACACTACAGATAGGGCGTCTGGGAAGGGTAACGCCGGTTGCGGAGCTGACCCCGGTGCTTCTTGCCGGTTCCACGATCAGCCGTGCCACACTGCACAATGCCGACTTCATCACCGAGAAGGATATTCGTATCGGCGATATGGTGGTGATCGAAAAAGGGGGGGATGTGATCCCGAAGGTGAACGAGGTGGTGCTGGAGGAACGGCCTGCCGATGCAGAGCCGTATGGCTTTCCTCATATCTGCCCCTGCCCACTGCATACGCCATTGCATCGTCCCGAAGGGGAGGTCAACCATTACTGCGAGCATGCCGAATGTCCGTGGCAGATCCGCGGGCGTATCCAGCATTTTGCCTCGCGGGGGGCGATGGATATCGAAGGGCTGGGGGAGAAGGTGGTGGACCAACTGGTATCGCTTGGGTGGATCGGCAACTACGCCGATATCTACGATCTGCATAGCCGTCGCGACGAGATTGCAGCGCTGGAGCGGTGGGGGGCGAAGTCGGCCGATAATCTGCTCGAAGGGATCGAGCGGAGCAAGCAGCGTCCGTTCTTCCGTGTGATCTTCGCTATCGGTATCCGGCATGTGGGGGCCACGGTGGCGCGGGTGCTTGCGCTGGAGTTCAATACGATCGACAAATTGCTGGCCGCCTCTCAGGATGAGCTGATGCGGGCCAACGAGATCGGCCCGAGGATCGCGGAGTCGGTGGTGCGGTTTTTCTCCGATCCGGGCAATCGCGATCTGGTGGAACGCCTGCGATCGGCCGGATTGACGATGGATGGCCCGCAAAAGCAGGAGGTTGCCGTGCCGGAGGATGCTCCGTTCACCGGAAAGACCTTTGTGCTTACTGGAACGCTGGGACGGTATACCCGAGAGCAGGCCGCGTTGCTGATCGAGGAACGTGGTGGCAAGGTAAGCGCCAGCGTCAGCAAGAAGACCCGCTATGTGCTTGCAGGTGCCGATGCCGGTTCAAAGCTGGAGAAGGCGGGGAAGCTCGGCGTGCAGATTATCACCGAGGAGGAATTTGTCGAGATGCTTCGCTGAGCATCTCATGATGCGCCCAGAGCAGTTCTGCCCCAGCGCTGAACCTGTTCGGCTGCCGTGACCGGACTCTCTCCCCGGGCACGGCCGTCGTTGTCCCGTTCTTTTCTATCGACCCATGAGCGGCCAACGGCTGCGTACTCTCAACCACTGATCTGTCGATGCATTGAGACGTTCCTCCTATACACTCGAAAAACCGTCGGTCACCTGGGCCTTTCTCTCGCCATGGCTGATGACGCTCGCCCTGTTCTGGCTGTATCCGCTCCTGTACTCCTTTTATCTCAGCTTTACCGAGTATAGCACGCTCGGCAACAGGGCGGTCTGGATCGGGCTGCGCAATTACGAGCGGCTGCTGCACGATCCTATCTTCTGGAAGGCGCTGGCGAACACCTCGGTGTTTGTCGTGGGGACGATCCCCTTTACAACGATCTTCGCTCTTCTGCTTGCGGTGATGCTCAATAAGAACATCGCGTGGAAGAGCTTCTACCGCTCGGCATATTTCATCCCATCGGTCACCTCCATCGTCGTCCTCTCCCTGATCTTCACAAACCTTTATGCACATGATGGGTATATCAACTCCCTGTTGAAGATGGCCGGGCTTCCCTTTCCAAAGGAGGGATGGTTGCTGAACATGGGGACCGCACTTGTGGCGATCATGGCGATGGATGTGTGGATTGCGATCGGCTATTATGTGGTGCTGTTTCTTGCGGCGCTTCAGACGATCCCCAGGGATCTCTACGAGGCGGCCGATATCGATGGTGCATCCGGCTGGCAACAGTTCCGCCAGATAACCCTTCCCGGCATCCGTCCGATGCTCCTGTTTGTGATAGTCATCAACACCATCCGGTCGTTCCAGGTCTTTACCGAGGTATATGTGATGACCAGGGGAGGCCCCTTGAATGCCACAACCACGCTCGTCTATCAGATCTATGAGAAGGCATTTGTGCAGAGCGATATGATGGGCTATGCATCGGCGATCGCGTACGTGACCTTTGTGCTGATCCTGGGCGTTTCGCTTGTGCAGTTCAAGCTCCTGGGCAATCGGGATGAGTAGGATACTCCAGAAACGGCGCCCTGGTGATCGGCTGGCACACGGCCGCTCACCACGGCTGTGGCTGCCATGGGCGGAGCTTGCCCTCCCGGGTGATCTGCGATTTCCGTATCCATTGTTGGCGGCACCGGCATGGGGATGGACCGATTGTTGCTGGTGATGCTGGAAACTCTCAACGGGTTCAATGCAATGCATACTAGTGTTGTCGTGATATTCCTGCTCCTCCCAGGGCTACTTCTAGCGCAATCGGGATCGGAGTCCGGCCTGCCGCCGGAGGGGGCCAGCATCAGCGATGAGTTCCGCGTCCCTCTGGTCTATCAGGCGCTCGGTGGGCTTGGCAATGGCCTGAGCGGTGGCGTCGAATACAATAAATATTATAGTCGGCGGCTGCATAACAACCGCCATCGCACGCTGTTCGGTGAGGCGGTAGCGCTGCCGACCTCATCGGTTCATATAGGATTGCTCTATCAGCCCAATCCCGATCTGAAGGTTGGCAATACCGGTTACAGTGCCAGGTTGGGGGCGGTTGTCCTGCTGGATGGTATGGGGCTTGGCCTCTGGGGGCGGATGGATCGCTCTGATCTGACGGGTGGCGGAGAGCCGGTGGATGATTATGAGTTCGGCCCGCAGCTCTCGTTCTGGCCGGGGGAGAGGGTCTATGTGAACGAGCGGATTCTGTACCGTCGGATGGATCGGTATCGCGACCCTGAACTGGGGTTCAGCTACAGCGGGGAGGATTTTCTGGAGCTTCGCCATCACCTTACCTATATCGTCGGGCAGGACTGGGATTTTACCTATGCTCATGATATTGATATCCGTGTTGGACTCCACCAGAACTACCACACAAACAACCTTACCCTGAACAATTACTTCCTCTTCTCGCCAAGGATGTTGTTCAGCTATGGTCCTGTGGCAGGCGTAAGTCTGGACTATACGGTTGGCAATCGTACATCGGTTCTGACGATTCCTCTGGGGTGGCGTGCCGAGTATTTCCTGAGCAGCCTTTCCCTGCTGAATGGAATGATCGTCTATGAGATGCCGACCATGAAAGACCAGCGTGCCGGGCAGATCCGGCTCCAGGGAAGTTTCTCGTATCGCTTCTAAACAACGTCAAAGAGGGCCATATCGTGGATTTTCGGGTTGGCTTACGGGGGGGGGCTGGTTCTTCGGCGAAGCATCCCATATCGGTGGCAGATGTCATCCCGCAACGTCCCGGGAGTTATCCGGGGCAGCCCACGCTCACGCATGTTAACACTCCTTGACACCGCTTGTTCTTGACATGGCTGGCCCGGCGCTGTATTTTTGCGTCTGAATTTTTTAGCACTCTTCATTGATGAGTGCTAACACTGCTAAAGCAGTTTCCGCAGAAAGCGTTTGAACATATCTATCCAAACTAGGAGAGTAGGACAATGAACCTCACACCGCTCCATGACCGCGTGATCATCAAGCCGGCTGCTGCTGAAGAGAAGACCAAGGGTGGCCTTATTATCCCGGACACCGTGAAGGAGAAGCCACAGCGTGGCGAGATCGTGGCGATCGGCACCGGCAAGGTTGCCGAGGATGGCAAGGTGACTCCGCTTGCCGTCAAGGTTGGCGACAACGTCCTGTATGGCAAGTATGCCGGCACGGAGGTCTCTGTTGAAGGCGTGGACTATCTCATTATGCGTGAGTCGGACATCTTCGCGATCTGCATCTAATGCATCGAGCGCGCTCTGTGCTCCGACTCATCCGCTTCGATTCTATAGAACACAATAGAAGAACAACCAATCAAGAGGATAGCAAACAATGGCATCGAAACTCATTGAATTTGAAAGTGATGCACGTGCCGCGCTGAAGCGTGGTGTCGATCAGCTCGCAAACGCCGTGAAGGTCACCCTTGGCCCCAAGGGGCGTAACGTTGTCATCGACAAGAAGTTCGGTGCTCCAACCGTGACCAAGGACGGCGTGACGGTGGCCAAGGAGATCGAGCTTGAGGATCCGATCGAGAACATGGGCGCCCAGATGGTGCGCGAGGTTGCCTCGAAGACCAGCGATGTTGCTGGCGACGGCACTACGACCGCAACGGTCCTGGCCCAGGCGATCGTCCGTGAGGGTCTGAAGAACGTGACCGCCGGTGCCAATCCGATGGATCTCAAGCGCGGCGTCGATCTGGCCGTCAGCAAGATCGTCGAGGGTCTGAAGGAGATCGCTCGCGACGTTGAGGGAACCAAGGAGATTGCCCAGGTCGGCACGATCTCGGCCAATAACGATCCCACAATCGGTGCGCTGATCGCCGAGGCCATGGAGAAGGTCGGCAAGGATGGCGTGATTACCGTTGAGGAGGCTCGCGGCACCGAGACCACGATGGATGTGGTCGAGGGCATGCAGTTCGACCGTGGTTATCTCTCGCCATATTTTGTGACCGACCCGGACGCGATGGAAGTGGCGCTGGAGAACCCGTACATCCTGATCCACGACAAGAAGATCAGCTCGATGAAGGATCTTCTCCCGATTCTGGAGAAGGTTGCCCAGGGTGGCCGTGCGATCGTGATCATCGCCGAGGATATCGAGGGCGAAGCTCTTGCCACGCTCGTGGTCAACAAGCTTCGTGGCACGCTTCGCGTTGCCGCAGTAAAGGCCCCGGGCTTTGGCGATCGTCGCAAGGCCATGCTGGAGGATATCGCGGTTCTTACCGGCGGTACCGTTATCAGCGAGGAGAAGGGCTATAAGCTGGATGCGGCTACGATCGAATACCTTGGCACCGCCAAGCGCATCTCGATCGACAAGGACAACACCACGATCATCGAGGGTGCCGGTCTTCAGGAGGATATCAAGCGCCGTATCAATGAGATCCGCTCCCAGATCGACAAGACCACGTCCGATTACGATCGCGAGAAGCTTCAGGAGCGTCTGGCCAAGCTGTCCGGCGGCGTTGCCGTGATCAAGATCGGTGCCGCCACCGAGGTGGAGATGAAGGAGAAGAAGGCTCGTGTCGAGGACGCGCTCCATGCGACCCGTGCCGCTGTGGAAGAGGGTATCGTTCCGGGCGGTGGTGTGGCATACCTCCGTGTGGCACACAAGCTTGAGAACCTCGAGGTGGAGAATCCAGATCAGCAGATCGGTGTGTCGATCATCCGCCGCGCCATCGAGGAGCCAATCCGCCAGATCGTGCAGAATGCCGGTCTTGAAGGCTCGGTTGTCGTTGCCAAGGTGAAGGAAGGGGAGAAGGACTTCGGCTACAATGCGTATGCCGATGTCTATGGTCAGATGCTTGAGATGGGCGTTATCGACCCGACCAAGGTGACCCGTGTTGCTCTTGAGAACGCCGCTTCGGTTGCTGGTCTTCTGATCACCACCGAGGCGACGATCGTGGAGAGGAAGGAAGAGAAGGCTGCCCCGGCAATGCCGCATGGCGGCGGCATGGGCGATATGTACTAAGCCGTAGGGCCTGGTATCATAACACGTTATACATGGCACTGCCCATCTTCTCTATCAGAAGGTGGGCAGTGCCGTATAGTTTCTGAGAGCGCCAACGTGTTGGGGGCGGGGGATGATTTATTTCATCATTGCACGGACGAACCGGCACATTATACCCGATCCTCCCTGAACGTTGCCAAGTATTCCATGCTGTACCATCGCATCCTATCCCCATCGAGCACATACGCCCACGATATCCATTGCCACCTGCCACATCTCCGTAATAGTCCAGCTCTGACCCGTTGTTACGCCCACCGTGACGGTGGACCACATCTGTTGCGGCAGGAGCCGCCGATCGTGCAACCAGTGCAAGGATCACTGCGATAAGACAAACGTTCATCATTGCCATATGGTTATCGAAGTAACCATAAAAAAGCTTATCCCAAAAAAATGAGGGGCTACAAGCTCATTGCGGTATAGAACTGTTCAGACCTTGTGCAAGAGGTCTCAAAACACCCATGTTCCGGTGATGACCGGTGCCACCCGAATTCCTTCGGTCCTGCCCCCTAAAATCCCCAGATCCATTCCAAGCCCGGCATCGATCGCAAATCGTTTGTCGAAGTAGCGAAGTGTCAGAATAAGCGGCTGGTATCCGGCTTCTTGGAGAAGAAAGGTTTCGGCGGCAAGTTTCCAATGCTGGCCGATGCGATAATCTCCACCAAGTCCCAGTATCATGGCCTCCCTGTTGAATGGGGCAATGCCGCTATCGGCTGGGGTGTGCCGCCGCCAGGTATATCCCAGCATTAGGCTTGCCCGCCTGTCGTCATCGCCAAGGCTGAGCGTTGCGTATGGGGCAAGAAGCACGATGGAGGATAATTCGGTGCGGGAGAAATTTGCCTGTGCTCCGAGAGATCCCTGAACAAATCCCTTGCGATAGATCTGGTAGCGCCCGCCGGCGGTGGCAATCAGATTATCGCCGCTGCCATCTGGTATGTACAACGCTCCCGCAAGGAGCGAGAGCCGGTCGTTGACGCCGTAACCGAGCAGCCATCCGGCCAGTTCGTAGTTGGAGATAAAGATCGTACCGGAATCGATCGAACGGGCTGTTGGCATAAGCACCACCCGGTGTGCCGTGGGGTCGGAAAGAATCTCGGCCGATACGGTCGGCTCCGTCGTGCCCCGGTTTTCGATCGCGGGACGTTCTATGGAAACCGGTTGCAGAGAGGCTGTTCGGAGATCTGTCCGGGTAGCTTGTGGTATCACCCGTGGAGTATCCACCGGCACCGATTGTCTGGGAATCACAATGGCAGGTGGCTGTGCCACCAGTGTGCGATCGTCACGGCCTGATGCAACAGGCGGCCGGGTGGGGGGGGGTGATTCGGGGCGCGCTCCCGGCAGAGGTATCACATGTACATAGGCGGTGTCGGCCACCACAAACGTATTGTGGCCTCCGGCCGGATAGCGTCGGCGGAGGAAGACATAGATCGGCATACGTACGCGGCCAACTTTGGCAGCCGTGAAGCATACATCATAATTATACACTCCGGCGCCTGCCATCTTCAGCGGAGGGCGGCGGCCGGTATAGCGGATCCGAAAGTCCGGGGTGGGGCTGCCAACCGAATCGATAACAAAATCGCCGCCGCTGGCGCTCACCTGAAATGTACGGCATGCGGTGGAGCCGAGCGTGACGGTGCCGAAGTCCTCGCGATAGACCCGCCAGAGGTTCTCAAGGCTCAGCGTAATCATTTCCGTGTTGCGGCGGCAGTCGATGGTGCGAATGTGGAGATTGATATCGTGATTCATCGTATAGACGAAGACGACAAATGTTGCCTTGCGTGCACATTGCGAAAAGGTAGGCCCGGAGACGATCCTGTACAGAGGTGTCTTGAGGTCGGATGTAAGGTCGCTCCAGCCTGTGCTTGTGCCTCGCATGATACGGGAGATGCCATGTTGGGCGGTGATTGTAATCACGTTCAGGCCGGAATACAGCACAGGCGGATATACGGAGATATCACGGGTGAACTGCGCATGGAGCGAGTGTGGAGCCATATAGCAGCAGAGGATTGCCGCCAGCAGCAGTATCCGCCGAAGGGATAGGGGGGAGAAGACCCTTGTATTGCTCAACCGCCCCCATCTATTCATCTGAAAGGCCTGATCAGTCATGCTGTGCACCATAAAGCCATAGCCCACCACGGTTATACAACGGGCCATGTTCCGCGGGCTAGCATATCCCCATACAACCACCCACGCCCGAAGTTGCTTCCACTATGGATTAAAAATTGTATCCCACGCCAAGATAGCCTCCTTGGAGTACCAGTGCATTTGCGCCAACCAAGCGTATAATGTACTTGCCACTCAGCACAACCCTGTCGGAAACTCCCACAAAGGCCCCCGCATTGATCGCGAAATATTCTTCACGATCGATAGTGCTAAATCGGCCGGTGCCACCATCGATCTGCTGCTGTTCGGTAACGCTTCCAGAGGCACCGGCATAAAATGGCCTGAGCGGTTGCGCCACATCGCCGGTGGAAAGAACGCCGTTGAACCCTACAAAGATGCCGGTCCCTTCCACCTTGGAGAAGCCTACCTCGGCGTTATAAAGGATTTCATCAAGGGGTTCCTCATCGCGCCAGTTGTATCCTGCGCTTCCCTTGAACCAGAGTTCCTTGTATTCAAAGCCGAAATTCAGGGCGGCCAGCGCCTGGAAATATCCATCGCTAAGAAAGGTTGGATGTTTTGGATCATCATAGATGCCCTGATGGAATCCTTGCGGGATTTTCACCATCGTGCTGATGGAGCTGTTCACATTGCCGTTGCTGAGCTGGTAGGTTGCGCCAACGCCATAATAAGCAGGGGCAAAGATGCTCCGATCTGGAAAGCGATCATTGCTGGTAAGGCTATAATAGCTGATCGGCACATCCACGTTAAGCTCCAGCCAGTCGTTAAGGCTATAGTTCATGGCAAGGGCAAAGGTGAGCACGCCGAGTTCGGTCTGGAGCGTATCGAAGCGCTTCATGCGGCCGGCCGTGTTGAAGTAGCTGGATGCACGCGATGCGCCGCCGTAGATGGAGACGATTCCCTTGCCAGCAGGTTTGATAACCGGGTCGCCTGCGCTGGCGGTATGATTCGGGGCAAGCAGCAGAAGCACTGCAAGCGGGATTGCAAAGAATGTGCGAAATATCATATTGGGGAAACGGAATGACGTTCAGAGTACATGTCGGCCGGAGTAGCGGTTGTATTGTTGTGCCCGGGTTCTCCGGGGTCATCATTGCACAGCAGGCTGAAACAAACGTGGGCGCCCTGGCCAGGGCGCCCACCGAACATGAGGCGATGTTTAACAGCGTGCCAGCGCTCTACCGGGGACGATTGATCAGAAGCCGGTCTCGATGCCGTAGTAGATCCCATAGTTGGCGCTGAAATTTTCGCCCTTCGATGAGAAGTTGCGAAGGCCCGAGCCGCCGATGCCCATTGTAAGCGTGACATTCTTGGAGGGATTGAACGCTGCATAGGCACGTACATTTCCCATGATGGCATTGTCGGCGCCACCCACCGTTACGCGGCCACAGAGATCCCATCCCTTGTCGACCTCGAATCGGCGGTCGTAGAAGATGCCTCCGTAGGCGATCTGCTGCTCGAAGCGCTGTGTCTCCTTTGGCAGAGGAAGTCCCTGGGGCTGGGTTGGCCTGAACGTCACCTTGGTCTGGCCGCCGTTCACATCATCCGATGGCATCCCCACCGTCTGCTTTGCCAGGAACTGATGCTGGTCGCGGCTGGAAGCGGGATCGTAGGTGAGCGAGGCCAGGTCATTTGCAGCATAACGGGCGCTGCCGAGCGTTTTGGCTCCAAGCCCATAGGGGTCACGCTCGTTCTGCTGGAACGATGATGCTCCCATCTCGACACCGATACGGTCGTTCTGGCTGATGCTGAACGACATATAACATGACTTCTGGAGCAGTGCAGTGGGCGAGTTGTTCTCCGAGACCTGCCCGGAGCCGATCGTCACACCGAATGCAAGACGCCGGCCGGTTTCGGCATCGATTGCAAAGATCTGGTCCGCTTTTGCCTCGAATGCCGCCATCGACGAGTTCCGCTGGTGTGCGCTATCGGCAATGCTTGGCTGGTATGCGGAAACGCCCGAATTCCTGTAAAGGATTGCCGCCGGATCGTGCGAAAGAACCTCCGATGAATACGGGGAGCGCATCTCCTGGTCCATCGATGGGGATATAAAGGCCGGGAAGTTGTTTTCGGCGATGGCGGAGGGGCCGCCGTTTGCGGCACCGGATAAGGTTCTGGATGGAACCTCATGTTCCAGATTCCAGAATGCCACTGTGCCTGAGCCGACCTTCGGTTGCCTCCTGCGTTCCGGCTGCCGGCTGGGTTGTGTTGCCGTTGCTGGCTGTGGCGGGGCCGCCTCTTCAATGCCGATGGTTCCAGGAGCTGCACCAGGGGCCTGCACGGCCATGAGCTTCTGCTCTTCACCGCTTGAAAGCGGTGGGAGGGTGGGGGTAAAGGCCACAGCGAACATCAGGCATGCCATCACGAGCGATCCTGCCGAGATGCGGATCGCATAGGGAACACGTCGGCGCTTTCTCTCGATCTGCTCACGATCGGCGAGAGCATCGGCCGCAAAGCTGCTTCCGACGGCTATGCGGATATGCTCGGACAAGTCGGGGGGGGGCGTAAGGTTCATGGCGTCATCGTGGATCAACGATCGTATCTCCAACGTCTGACGTAGTTCGGCTTTATATTCGGGAACGTTCTCTAGCAGAGAGCGGAATTGCTCCAGCTCTCTGTCGGACAGGGTCCCTGAGAGATATTCCCGTAACAGATGATCAAAGTCCATTATCGTAGACCACCGGATAGAGTAACGTACGGAGCAGTTTGCGAGCGCGGAAAATTCGGATCTTGACAGTAGCTATCGACACACCTGTGATATCAGCGATCTCCTGATAGGAGTATCCATCATATTCATAGAGTACAATCGCCTCGCGATGGTCGATCGGTAGCTGGTTGAGCGCCACCACAATGTGTTCGTGCAGCACCACATCCCTCACCTTTGCTGGCGCCTCGTTGGCACATGACGTCTCAAACGGAACCGTGACCTTCTTGTTTCGACGGAGATTCAGGCAAACGTTCCTCACGATTGTGAAAAACCATACCATGAAGTTGCGTCCGTCGTAGCTCTGACGATGCTCATAGAGGCGCATAAACGCCTCCTGGAACGCATCATGCGCCAGATCTTCATCCAGTAGAACCCGCATGCAATACATGAAGACCTTTCGTTCATATCGCTTGAACAGCGTGTTGAATGCCTCCATGTCCCCGTTTTGCGTCAAGCAAAACAGGTCGTCATCCGATAGTTCAGCGCTCTGTATGGTTGATTTGCGTCCCATTGCTTCCCAACATACACAGGAGGTGAGATTTGGTTACTTCTAAAAGTTCCTTTCCGTGGAAAAACTTACAGATATATCATAAGGCGCCTTACCTTGCATATCGGTGATGAGGAATCTATCTTGCGGGCTTGCCTATGAAACGATCGACTAGTAGAAAGACCAAACGAGAAGAACCGGCGCTTTCCCGAGTGCTTCCCGTTCTCCCATTACGAGATGTAGTGGTATTCCCCAACATGATCTTCCCGGTCCTGGTGGGGAGGGAATCCTCATTGCGCGCCGCGGCTGAAGCGCTTAGCCGTGATAAATATATTTTTCTGGTTGCCCAGCGGAACTCGTCCGTGGACGAACCGAAAGGGGAAGATATTTATCAGACCGGTACCGTGGCGAAAATCGTTCAGATGCTTCGGCTGCCGAACGGTCTGATGAAGATACTGGTGGAGGGGGAGACACAGGGGATGATCGGCTCCATCATCGAGGCCTCCGGCTTCATGGAGGCCGAGGTTACGACCGCCACCCAGAACATCCCCGCCGATAAGAAGATGCAGGCGTTGTTGCGCCAGGCATCGGAACTTTTCCAGGAGTATATCCAGCTCCATCGCGGTCTGCCGCAGGAGGTACTGGTAGCCTTCGAGAACATCGCCGAGCCGGTTCGCCGTCTCTACTTCATCGCCGCCAACCTTATAAGCAAGGTGGAGGCGAAGCAGCGCATTCTGGAGACCCAGGACACGCGCGAGCAGTATATGGAACTGATCAAGATCCTGAAGGATGAGATCGAGGTTCTGAAGCTGGAGCAGGAGATCGACACCAAGGTGCAGGATACGATCCAGCGCTCGCAACGGCAGTTCCTTATCCAGGAGCAGATCCGTGCGCTCCAGACCGAGCTTGAAGAGGAGGGGGAGGTATCCCCTGAGCTGGCAAAGCTTGTGGAGGCGATCAAGGAGGCAGGGATGCCGAAGGAGGTGGAGATCCGGGCGTATGAAGAGCTGGAAAAGCTGCGGAAGACGCCGATGATGTCCCCCGAGTTCGCAGTCAACCGGAACTATCTGGAGTGGCTTACCTCCGTTCCTTGGTCGAAGGAAACCGACGACCATCTCGATATCCACCATGTGAAGCAGGTGCTCGATGAAGATCATTTCGGTCTGGAGCGACCGAAGGATCGCATCCTGGAACATATCGCGGTGCTGAACCTGGTAAAGGAGATGCGCGGGCAGATCCTTTGTCTTGCCGGCCCTCCGGGCGTTGGCAAGACATCGCTCGGCAAGTCGATCGCTCGTGCGCTTGGCCGCAAATTTGTTCGCGTCTCCCTTGGCGGAGTGCGCGACGAGGCGGAGATCCGAGGTCATCGCCGTACCTATATCGGGTCGATGCCGGGCAAGATCATCCAGTCGATGAAGCGTGCAGGGGTGGTAAATCCGGTGATGCTGCTGGATGAGATCGACAAGATGAGCGCAGATTTCCGTGGCGATCCATCGTCGGCGATGTTGGAGGTGCTCGATCCAGAGCAGAACGCAACCTTCAATGATCATTATCTGGAGGTCGATTACGATCTCTCGAAGGTGTTGTTCATCACGACGGCGAATGTGCTCTTCAACATTCCTCTGCCGTTGCAGGATCGTATGGAGATCATCGAGCTGAACGGCTATCTGGAGCATGATAAGCTTGAGATCGCCAAGCGCCATATCATCCCGAAACAGCTCAGGGAGCATGGCCTGGAAGAGTACAACATTGTCTTTACCGATGATGCGATCCTGAAGGTGATCCGCGAGTATACCTCGGAGGCCGGGGTCCGCAATCTGGAGCGCGAGATCGCATCGTTGTGCCGGAAGGTTGCCAAGGATATCGTGGCGCGCAAGGAATCGGTGGCGCTTGTCAACGGCGCGCCGCGCCGGGCCACACCCACCAGGCGCTCCCGCAAGGAAACGCCCGCGTCCATCGTGATGACGCCGGAGCTTGTGGAGAGCTATCTGAAAGCCCCACGCTATCGCAATCGTCTTGGCGAGAAGGATGATCTGGTCGGGGCGGCAACCGGGCTTGCATGGACGTCGGTTGGCGGTGATACGCTGACCGTGGAGGTGTCGATCGTCCCTGGCATAGAGAAGCTGACGCTGACCGGCCAGCTTGGCGATGTGATGAAGGAATCGGTATCAGCCGCTATTACCTATATCCGTGCCAATGCCGACCAGCTCGGCGTCTCGAAGGAGTTCTACAAGGGGAACGAGATCCACGTTCATGTTCCCGAGGGAGCTATTCCAAAGGATGGCCCGTCGGCCGGCATCACAATGGCGGTGGCGGTGATCTCTGCGGCTGCACAGCGTCCAGTTCGCTCCGATGTTGCCATGACCGGTGAGATCACCCTGCGTGGTCGTATCCTGCCTATCGGCGGGCTTACCGAGAAGCTGCTTGCTGCGCGGCGGACCAGCATCAAGACCGTGATTATTCCCCGCGATAATCTCAAGGATCTTGCCGACATCCCGGACAAGGTGAAGGAAGGGCTGGAGATCATCCCGGTGGCTACCCTGATCGAGGCCGTTCCGCATATTTTCCGTGGAAGCGGCAGCAAAAAAAACGCTGCCGTTGCCAAAGCGGTGCTACCCAAGAACGGCGAGGCAAAGCGTCCTCCAAGCAAGCGTAAGGTCGCTACGCCCAGAGGTGGAAAGAACTCTTAAACCGATCCTCCTGAATCGAGTCATAGTCGCGATACTGTGCAGAAGAATGGAGGATGGCACATGCTGCTTCCGTTCGCAAAAAGATTCTTTATATTCTAATGCATCGAATCGGCCCAACGACTCGAATTGAGGATACAGATATGAAGGTGAAGTTCCTATACCCGCTTGTACCGTTGTTCGTCAGCATGATGGTGATGGTGGGAACGGCGTATGCCCAGGACGACAACTCGATTATGGATCGGCTTGGCCTTAGCTCACAGCAGAAGGAGCAGGTCAAGGACCTTCGTGACAAGTTCCGTTCCGAGACGGAGACTCTCCGCTCTGATATCAAGCGTCTGCTGGAAGAGGAAAAGACGTTGAAGAATGCCAATCCGGTAAATGAATCGGCATTGGCAGCAAAGCTTCGGCAACGTGCAGATAAGGAGATTGAGCTTACTCTTGCCCTTACAAGGTTCAATGAGCGGCTTGAGTCGATTCTGACAGCCGATCAAAAGCGTATGCTTGGGAAGATCCGGGAAGAGAAACGGAACAAGAAGTGACCTGCCCAAGGTCGGGAATGCTGGAAGATGTCCGCATTGATATCCCTGTGACTACCGGTTTGCCGGAATGTCTCAGGGATATTTCATATCTGCTCCTCCCGTGGTTTTCGACCAATACATACTTTCAGATAGCTACGATGATATCGTGATGAGCATTCATAGGCTTGCGCCCCTCCATCTTGCTGCGTTCCTCCAGGAGCATCCCTCTGCATTGCTGCTGGACGTTCGCGAACCGTGGGAACATACGCTTGCGGCGATCCCGGGGTCCATTCTTATCCCGCTCGGATCGCTTGCCGAGCGTGTCGAGGACGAGATCCCGGAGAGGGATCGGCCAATCGTCGCGTATTGCCATCATGGCATCCGGTCGCTGAACGCATGCTCCTACCTCATGTCGCTCGGGTATACCAGCCTTTATAATCTGAGCGGCGGCATCGAGCTGTACAGCACCGATGTTGATCCGGGGGTGGCGAGATACTGAATGGGGGGCCGGTTGTCAGGCCTGCCCTGCTGCTGTGCGGTGTTTCAGTCGCCGGGTTTTACCGCCTGCTTAGCAGATCTCCCCTAATCCTGTTCTGGTCCCTTGTTTCCTGTGTGCCGTATAGTTTCGCACACCGCCCTCTTCCGCATTCCCGACCAATAGCGTAGTTTCGTCGCCTATGGAGTTCTGGGCACGCCGTCCGCTGCATGTCAATCTGCTTGGGGGGATTCTTCTGATTCTCCTCTGGCTTGCTCTTGGGGGCATTGGCGTATGGCTGGCCGGGCTGATGGCAACATCGTGGTGGCTGACGCCGCAGACCATTTCCTATGCATCACTTCTGCTGGCAACAGTGCTTGTGATCCGTTTCCATGATAGAATGCCGTTATCATGGGGAGGACTAGGGATGCATCGCTGGGCTGGACGGGAGCTTCTGCTCGGGCTGGGGCTGGGGAGCATACTGGCATTGCTGGCATGGGGGCCGGTGGCGTTGATGGGGGAGGTTCGCCGCGAACCGATGACCGATCTTGGCTACTGGATTCTTCTGATGTCGGTTAACGCCGCCGGAGAGGAGTTGCTCTTTCGAGGGTATCTGTTTCAGCGGGGTGTTGAGAGCCTGGGGCCGGTTGGCGCAACCTTGCTTGCATCGGTGGCGTTCGGTGTGGCGCATCTCGGCAATCCGAACATCACCCCGTTGAGCCTTGGCATTATCATGCTTGGAGGGCTCTTCTTTTCGCTCTGTTATCTCCGCACCGGCTCGCTGTGGTTGCCGATAGGGGCGCATATTGCCTGGAACATCCTTCTGGCGAAGGTGCTGGGAGTATCGGTAAGCGGCAAGTATTTCGGAGATTCCTTTCTAAGAACCGTTCCGGCCGGTTCGGATCTGATTACCGGCGGGGCATTCGGCCCGGAAGGAGGGCTTGTAGGAGTGGTCGCAATGCTGGCAGGCCTCTGCCTGGTGGCACGGCTTCCCCTGTTCGGCTTTTCCCCCTATGTGCATGCCGAGGTTTTTCGTGCGTTCTATGCCGGAGCGCGCGCTACCCCAACCAGGGAGAGAACCCAGCCCTAGGCACCATCCAGGGTGCCGAACGTGCCGGCATGTCTCCCCAACAAAACCATTATCCTGTTCGTGCGTCTTGAGTAACGCATAGATTTGGAACATTGCTGCCCATAGGGCGTTGATCGATACAGGAGAGAACGATGAACAGAATGCTCAAGGCCGTATTCCCCATGCTGATTGCATGTGCTGGCTTGTTTACCGCACCGATGGCGCATGCGCAGCCGGAACCCGGCACCCAGGCGGAGACAGGCGGTTCGGCAACGACCACCACCGCTGCAACAGGGGGTGGATGGGTTCTTCTGGATGCCACTGCCACATCGCTGGTGCGGAGCGGTACCAACGCGATGTATAATCTGCGGTATGCAGAGGCAGACTCCATCTTCAACGATCTTGTTCGCCAGTACCCGGACCATCCGGCCGGGTATTTCCTGCTGGCGCTTGTCGATTGGTGGAGGATCGTGCCGAACTCCAGCGTGGACTCAAAGGTGGGGCGGTATTCGGAATCGTTCAATAAAAGGATCGACAAGGTCGTTGAGATCAGCAATCAGAAGCTTGCAAAGAACTCCAACGATATCGTCGGACTCTTCTTCAAAGGCTCGGCGCTCGGCTATCGTGCCCGGTTGATGACTCTGCGGAGCTTCAGCGGCACATCGCTTCTCGATTGGGCCAGGGCCGCAAGCGAAGGGTATGAGGCATACCAGATCATCCTTCAGTGCCAGCGCCTCGCGCCAAGCAACAGCGATATCCTGCTGGGGTCCGGGCTGTACAATTATCTGGGTGCCTATCTCCCGGAGAAATATCCCGCTGCAAAGGGGGCCATTGGATTTCTTCCCCCTGGCGATCGGAAGATCGGCCTGAGCATGCTTCGGATCTCCGGGGAACGGGCAGTGTATGCAAGCACCGAGGCCCGGTATTCGCTGCTTGATATTCTGACCAACATGGAAGCCGATTATGTATCGGCGCTTCCGGTGGCGCGTGCGCTGCATGAGCAGTATCCCGGCAACTCCGTGTTCTATCGTTTTCTGGCCCGGGTGCTCTATCAGACCTCCAATTTCGCGGAGGCCGATACCGCGTTCCGCGATATCCTTCGCAAGATCAAGCTGCGCGAGCCTGGCTACGAGCTTACGCTGGCCCGCCAGGCGCTCTACTATCTGGGCGATATCCGTCTGCGCTCCGGCGATTACGAGACCGCCGTCCGGCTGTTTCAGGAGGCCGATCAGCAGAGCCGCCGTCTAGGCGATGACGATGAGTCAAGTTGGGTGATCCTTGCAAACCTGAAAATGGGCTATGCGTTCGATCTGATGGGACGCCGTGATGAGGCTGTGCGCCAGTATAAACGGGTGCTTTCGATGGATAATTACAATGGGTCGCGCGATAATGCCCAGAAATTCATCGCTCAGCCATACAAATAACTTCTCCTGGACTGTTCAAAACGGTCGGGAATCGGAAAGCCTGGACAACAGAAAGCCCTTCGGAATATCGCGATTCCGAAGGGCTTGTTTGGTTTCTAAGAAGCCTGTGAGCCGACCTCAGCTCTGGCTCTGGCTCCACTCGGCCCAACCGCCACGGAACACCATCACGTTGGTATACCCTTCCTCGGCAGCCTTCTTTGCAGCCTTGGCTGCGGCCGGACACTTGATGCCACCGCAGTAAAAGACAAGCGCAGCATCCTTGTCGGCCGGGAGGCTTGCCTTGCTGTAGTTGATGGCGCCATTGATATGGCCTGCCTCGAATGACTTCTCATCGCGGGCATCGACAACTACAACATTCTTCACCTTGATCATCTGAGCGACCTCTTCCTTGGTAACGGTCTTCAGATCGCTGAGCTTGACCGGCTCTTCCTTCTTCGTAGCGCAGGACTTGCCTTTGGCCGCGCAGGACTTGCTGCACTGTGCGTAGGCATCGCCCCCATAGACAAACATGCCTGCGACAGCTGCCAGCATTACAAGACGCTTCATCATAGCATAACTCCTTATAGGTTGTTGACTGGTTGAAACGACAGAAACCTTCTCGTATGCAGCAACAGGCTGGTTTATCAGCCAGCCCGTTGCTGCGTACACAACAGGCGTGCGTGTGTACCGGCCTCCACAATAGCGGGGAGGTCCGGTTCTAGAACTTCACTTCGGTATAGAGACTGATCTCCCCCAGCACCGAGCTGACCTGGAGGCATTCAGTCATCTCACCGTCATATACGATCGCCAAACCTCGCGTATCCACCTCGAATGCGAGATCCTCTCCTTGCTGCAACGAGCAGCCGGTGGCCTTCATAAGCTGTAGGATCACCTCGTCGAACGTATGAACTTCATCGTTGTACAGGATCACCTTGGCTGGAAGTAGAACGTCGGTCTCCTCTGCCAGGAGGGTTTCGGTGTCGGGCAATTCAACTCCGAATGAATTCATGAATGCTCGACGCACAGCCTCTGCGAAATCTTTCGATATGAATCTCATTGTCGGTCGGCAAACAGGTAATGATCGTACTGATTGGTCTGGAGTGCTAGTCTACAAAGACCGCGTGAATGAGGCAACGCCATCCTCGGGAAGTTACAGTTTCGTAATCCGATAGATGGCGCCAGATCTATCGTCGCTGATGTAGATCGAACGACCATCACCGGAAATTGCAATGCCGACCGGTCGGCCCCATACATTTTCTTCGGCATCGAGGAATCCGGTAAGGAAATCGGCCTGTCGTGCATTTGACCCGTCGGCGCTGGCACGGACGCGAACAAGCTTCGGAGTGGCGTTGTAGGCGATGATCATCGCGTTCTTCCAGTCCGGCCCAAATGCGGTGCCACGATAGAATCGCATGCCGAACGCATCGGCATGCCCCTCCAGTTCGATGGCCGGTCCCATCGGGTTTGATGGGTAGCGTGGGGAGTCCTTGGCATCGGCCTCCATATAATCTGGATCGGGGAAGTTCTGCGAGTAGAAGAACGGCCAACCATAGTGGCGTCCTACTTTAAGGATGTTCACTTCGGTGGGCGGCAGCGCTGCCGAGAGAAGCTCGGTGCCGTTGTCGATCATCCACAGCTCGCCCGTTTCCGGGTGCACATCCATCGCCACCACGTTGCGCAGGCCGCCACGGGCTGCCGCTTCCAGTGCTCCTCCGGCCTCGCTTATCCGAAGCACATTGCCGTAGGAGTTGTTATCCTCTATTTTCTTGTTCGATGTGGAGCCGATCGCCACATACAGTTTTTTGTCGTTCGGTACCCAGCGGATCGAGCGTGTATAGTGCAGCCCTCCGGGGGGGACCTTCTCGGTAAGCATTGTGCTGGTACCGGTGACGGAGGTCGGGTCGCTGAAATCGAAACGGAAGATCCTGGTCTCATCGCTATAGTAGAGCGCTCCATTGTGCAGTTCCAGGCCGTGGGGCGAGCTGAGATTCTTGGCGATCACGGTTCGCTTCCCGTCCGGAGCTATCGCTTCGATCTGCCCGTCGATCTGGCTGACGAACAGTGTGCCATCCTCGCGCAGCGCAAGGTCGCGGGGCCTGCCAAGGCCCGTTGCATATACGCTGATGGAGTAGCCCGCCGGGAGCATCATGGTCCGTGGCTTGTCAAAGGGGGGCTGAGCTTTGGATGGATCTACCGTAAGCTGCACCGGTTGAAGGTTCAGCGATTCCACCGGCGCAAGTTTGATGATGCCGTTGATGCTGTCCTGGGGGTTCTGCAATCGGCTGACGACGCCGGTTGCAGTTACGGTATCACGCTGGATGGCCTGCGTGTTCCTGTTCATATAAAAAAAGGATGCCGTGCTGCCGCATCCTCCCAGAAGAAGCGTTCCCAGCGCCGCCGCCGTGAGGAGAACATGCCGATAGCCAGTACGCGAGAAGTGATGAGCCATAATCGTTACGTTGATGGAATGTTCTTGCCGGTCGGCGTCACGCGCTAAGCAGCCGGATGGCTACGGAGGTGTGGGCGCGCGCCGAAGGAAGGGTTTGCGAAAAGTACAATGTTTCTCCACTATGGAGTTGCCTGGTCCAATATGGGCTTATCTGCCGTTTTTAAGCGATTTCAAGAGCATAACAGCCCTTAACAATGCAGGCAGAACGGCAGATTGTTGTACCTATGTTGTACTCGGACCGCATGATCTCATGCGCGTAAACTTGCTGAACCATGGCATCCGTAAAGATCGTTCTTCGCACGAAGCAAAACAAGGATGGCAGCTACCGGATGGCCCTGCGAATCACCAAGAAGGACCGGAAGACCTCATATATCTATCTGGGCTGTAGCTGTCTGGAGAGCGATTGGGATGCAGAGGCCCAGCATGTGAGGAAGTCCCACCCCAACGCGACGCGGCTCAACAACTTCCTGATGAAGCGGCTGGCCGAGGCGAACGAGACAAGACGCTGGAACTGGATACGCAGCAAAAGGATGTCTCCGCAGGCGGCATCAAGCGCCAGATCAAGCCTGCTGCCGCTAGAATGTTCTTCGCACGGGCCAATCTATACCTGCAACGCCTGAAAGAGTCGGGGAAGCTGGCGATTGAGAACGTATACGTCTCGGGTCTTCAAGGAGTTTGTCCTCGGCACGGCGGCGATATAGAGTGGATTGCCCGCAAAGTCAGAGTTGCTTCAGCGCATGCCCATTCAAGGCGTGCTTGGCGGGTCTGACATTCCGTTTGAGCACATTGAGATCACCTTGCTGACACAGTCCAAAGTCTATCTGAAAGCGCAGCGCGGCGTCGGCACGCACACGATTGCCAACCGTCTTGTCGCCATTCAATCCCTCTTCAGCCAGGCGATCAAGGAAGGCGTGATCGACAGGAAACACTTCCCGTTCGGCAAGGATAAGATAAGGTTCCAGAGTCGCAAACGGTTGGCCTGACAGCAGCGGATATCGAGAGGCTCGAAGCGGCTGAA
This sequence comes from uncultured Alphaproteobacteria bacterium, assembly GCA_964455525.1. GTDB lineage: Bacteria > Bacteroidota > Ignavibacteria > OLB7 > OLB7 > JAFDZV01. The sequence goes on along the minus strand of CAYVWR010000006.1, from coordinate 154,828 downwards.
TTCCGCAAGTCGATGCATGGCGCGGTGCGGGACCTGTGGCTGATTTCCTTTTGCTTCGCCGGAATCAGGGCCGCCGATGCCCTGCAACTACGCTGGCCAGATTTCAAGGTAGGCGCAGGCGAAATCAACCACATCCCCACCGCGTCCCTCGCCGAAGTCATACCAGACGTTATAAGGTGGACGTGAAAGCTCGGCTCTTCTCCTCGCGGAGCGGCGAGAAGTACAGGTGATCGCGGCGCTGTTGTTTCTGGGGCTGATAGCCGAGTTTTGCGAGGATGGCGGGCAAAGCGATGGCGTTGGCTTGAGATGCATTCATGCAGAACCTCCGATATAGGGTTAGTGGTGAAGGACAGGTGGGGTTAGAGGGGATGCCTATTTGGGCTGGGGTGGCTTCCATTCCTTCAGGAGGCGGTCGAGATCCGCGCGGCGGTAGCGGACGGTGCGGCGGCCAACCTTGATGGGGCGTAGATCGTATCGCTTGGTGCAGTCCCACACGGCCAGCATGCCGACGGCCACCTGTAAATAGGCGGCGGCTTCTCGACGGGTCATCAAAGGTTCAGTATGAGCTTTGCATGCGTGCATATGTTCCTCTTGATAGTGGTCACTTGGGCTTTACATATCAGCCCTAGCTGTTCAGGATGCGCGCTCTTGCTTTATTTTTCTGAAAAACGAAAAGATATAATGGTCGTTAATGTCCGGTCATGAATGGTAATGGTTCACGTCCGGTAAAAGAACATGCGGTGGTGTGGATCTTTGCGGAGTGCTGATTCTTTTGAATGCTGGTGTATGTTTTTGCGGCTACACGACTCTTCTTTCGCTCGATGCGCTTTTCATGCAAGTGAAAGCCGCTGCCAGCATTGCCAGCAGCGGCTTTCTTTTTTCAGGGGCACCTGTAAATCAGCCGGGCCCTCCCAGATATATCAGTACCTAAATGGGTACCGTACCCAAACATGTACCCCCACGATTCTTTCAGCAGACCGTATATTGACCGCGCTCAGATAGGTTGACATGGCAGGAAAAACCTCAACACCGGCCACGGCAACCACCAGTACACCCCCGATGCACCTCTATGTACCGTGCGGAATAATCCGGGCTGAGGCTTTACTGAACGTTGGCTCTGCGCACTGTTGGCAAGGCCGATCTATGTCCACACCTCGACGATTTCAGTGCGTCCATGAAGAGTCCGTATTTGGTCTCCACTCGCCGCCTATAACCACCTTTTACAAGGAGATTTGATTATGAAGAACTGGATGAAAGTATCAGCATCGGCAGCGTTTGCTGCCATCGGCAGTATCGTGCTCGGCACAAATGCCTATGGACAAGAGATGTTTGAGCGCATTCCATCGAACTGCATAATTCGTGCAGATGAGGTCATCGTAAACGATCAACTCTTCAAGTCCGTGGGCCTCATGGATTTGTCGCCAGGCGAATCTTTTCCGTCCGAGGACAACAGGCCGGCCTGGATGCAACTGCTCAACGATAAATTTAGTGCCAAATCGGAAGATCCCGTTCTTGGTACTGTCACATGGGACCTCGATTGCTCTCGACCAGTTACAACGTCACTTATCCAAGCCAATAAGGCAGATCAGCTTTTTCCAGCCACGGTACGGCTCGACTTCAATGTCGTTGCAACGATCAGCTCACTACCCGACCGTGTGTTCCTGAGCAGGACGCCAGTTTCGATTGGGAATGGGGAGATCATGAGCTGGCCGCCGGGCGAGACCCAGCTTAATTCCGTTGATGCTGATGGGGATGGTAAGCCTGATGAGGTCGAGTTTTTCGATAGGGAGAGCGGCAAGACCGTGTTCATAGTAAACCGGTTGAGATCGTGGGTTCGGGACTAACTCATCATATCGTGAATCTCCGGGTCTCATTCCGGTCGAATAGGGGACCCCACAATATGATCGTCTTGATGCCTGCATAGGATGCAGGCGACTGCCGCTGCCGGGACCACCAGCAGCGGCAGTCTTTTTTAGCCGCATCTATAAACCAGTTGCGTTCCCGCAATCTTGGTTTCAGTGTAGTCAAAGCCAAGATCACGTGCGATTGTGTCATAATCCAGATAGTTCGCAATCATGTCAGGGATTTCTCCATATAGCCCATCATCAACGAAGATCTCCGCAAACTCCCGAAGGCTGTTCATCACATAAATATCCACATTCACATCGTCCGGCGTATCGCGGCCGAGATCGAAGCTAGAGCCACATTCCCCTACAGCGATGATGACTTTCCACGGAATGCACGAACCACCAAGGTTATTCAAAGGTACATATCCCTGCTGGCAACACCTATCGAGTTATACGCTTTCTGGAGCCTGATTTTTTCGCCTTAACTCAGGCAGACGCTTGGTGTGAGCCTCTTTAAAACAGAGGACAACCTTGATTGCACAGAGAATCGCACTTCAAAACCGGCACGGGCGCCGGATCATACCGGATCGTTTGTCTGAACTATCCATCAGGGGGTAAACAAGACCCTTCATGTTGTACCCAAAGAGAGATCCAGGATGAAAATCTGTGCTCTTTCTCTTTTTGCAGCCTTGTAGCCCAAATCTTAAACGGAGGAGTTAGAGATCAAATTCTCTTCGCTCTACCATGCCGATAATGCAGATGCCCGCCAGACTATACTGTGTCCGGCGGGCATCACCATCATTCCGAAACGATCCGGTCAGCTACATGGCTTACTTCCTTAACCATCCCGACACCTCCACGCCCGTCTTGCTATCGTTCATATCGTACGGGAACAGAGCCGTATACGGAAGCCTGTTCTTCCCCAGTATGCGTAGCCCGTTATGGATAGGGTCCTGGAACAGCGCCCCCTCCTTCCCTCCATATCTGAAGATACTGAAGCTGCCTCCGAAATTCGGGCTGTCGTAGCTGGCCCGAAGCCCCAATATTCCGAAGTTCAGGTCCTTGTTCAGTCCCATGGTTTTATATACACCTTTCGGATTATTCGGGTTAAATCTGGGACTTTCCTTGCCGGATCTATTACCCTTGTCCGGGATGCCTGTGATATCGACGAAGAACAATTCAAGGCCGAACGTCTCGTTGCGTCCTCTCCCCATTTTTACTCCCAGGGATCCTGTTCCAGTGATTCCATAATCGGTGTCCCCGCCCCAATGCGGGGCGCCAGCAAAATCATTGAACATGCTGAAGCCGATATTGATCCCCTTGACATCGCCACGGATCAGCAACCCCCCGGTCCGGTTTTTTAGTTCTTCCATGCCGCCGGTGAACCGATTGTAGTTCAGCGCATATCCAACCCCGGCGAACCAGTTTCCTCCCTCCGGGTTGAAGAAGGACATGCCTCCGCCAGTTGAATTCGACCCCAGCAGATTACTGTTATCTCCATGACCGATCATCCCGTATACCTGAAGGTTGAAGTATTCGCCACTGCCGGTCGTATTGTTATACATTTTCGAGAAGCCGGTCATGGTCACATTGACGCCGAACTCAGTGCTTACATACCTGCCGGGGATCGCCGCAAAGACACTGCCGGTAACACTAACGCTTTTATTAATCCCGCTCAAGAGACCGCTTATTCTGAAACCGGCATTAATGGATGGATCTCCGACCTCAGATCCCTTCCCTGTGGGATCGATATGCCTGACAGGATTATCCCTGGCGTAGACGAAGAGGTTGTTCCCATCCATCAATCCGGCAGGATCACAATTTATCCACCGCCCCAGCCACGTCACATAATAGCGTGCACTGTGGTAGCACAATCCACTCTCTTCATCCCGCTCCTTCCCGGTATATCTGTACCGCTTCGATGTATCGGTCTGGCTGCGTACGGCCTGATACGATGTGCTGCCGTAGGGGAAATATTCCTCGTACGATATTATCTGCGCCACATCATCCAGCTCCAGGCTTGCCGATCCGAGATGATTGCTGAACTGGTAGCGGATCAGTTGTGCAGGCGCCAGATCGCTCCCCAGCGTGCGAGTTTCCACCAGTGCAATCCGCTTTTTGTCATCCATGACATGCAGCGTCTCCCGTTCCAGCGTAATGCTGCCGCCGGTGTACTCGTGGTAGATCTCGAAATTGCCGAGATATATCCGCTCCGACTTCCGTGTTGGCGTCACATTCGCCGGTGCCTGGTTTTCGGTCACCTTCCGTACACGCTCCCCCGATGTGTCATAGACATAGTAGGTCGTCTCCGGCGTATTCCCGCCGAGGCTCGCCTGCCGCGACGTGGCGTGAAGCCTATCGTGGTGATCCCAGGCCATCAGCGGCAGATGCGGCATCCGGGTTATGTTGCCGTGCTCGTCGTGGCTGTATACGGCGCTGTACGGACCGGCAGGATTATCTCCCGGAAGGTTTGTGCGGCTCAGTCGGTTGTTCGTCTTCGATGGCTCTATCAGACTCGGCTCGGCATAGGAGTAATGTCGTGTCCAGTTGCCGCTCTGCACACGATGGATCATCGCAAGGATATTTCCCACCGCGTCGTAATCGTACCGCTCCGTGTAATTCGCCATCGCATTGCCATCACCCGCATGAAGCAGATTGGTACGTGGTATATCGGTATCACCTGGCTGTGTAGGAGATGCCAGCCCGCCACCCGGCATCTGTCCCAGATGCTCGCGCCCTGTGGCTTCTATCAGCCGATACACCGCATCGTACGTGTAGGCCATGCTCGGCTCCACCCGCTGGTTGCGGAAGAAGACGACGTTTTGGATATCGGCATCATCCCCGATATGCATGATGTTGCCGGACGGATCGTAGGTGTACGTTAGATCCTGCACCACACGCTCGTTGGCCGGGAAGGATGTGGGCCGTACCGAGGTCAGGCGGATCATCCTGAACGTGTCGCGATCGTACCTGTACTCGGTCTTCACCCCGTTGCCATACTCGATCAGTGTGCGCCGCCCCTTTGCATCGTAGTCGATATCGGCCACGAATGTGGTCAGCGCGATAGCACCACGGAGATTGATCTCCACCTTTTCCAGCAGGTTGGCTTCGTTGTACGCCGGACGGATGATGCTGTTGTCAGGCGTGGTAAGGGTTACCGGACGGTTGAGCGCATCGTAGCTGGTGCGGCTGGTATAGAGGGGTGTTTCCAGCGGTACGGTAGTGGCCCAGTCGAGCGTGACCTTGTACTCCTGTGCAAGCTGGCGCCCGCTCTTCAGCAGATTGTCTTTGAAGTCGTACTTGTCGTTGGTGACGATGCCTGCCTGATCGTATGTCTGAAACACCTTGCCGCGCAGATTGTCGTCTTCGGGGTTCGGCTGGGTTTCGCCGTAGATTGTCAGTTCCACCAGCAGCTCCGATCCAGAGTCTTGACGCATATGAATCTCAAGCGGCCGCCTCAGTGCATCATACACTGTACGGAACCGATGTCCCCTGCTATCCCAGGCATAGACCGACTTGCCGGTCACATCGTTCAGCATCCACCGATCTCCCGCCTCCATGCTGGTCTGGCGGATACGGTTGATCGGCGTGTTCTCTTTTTTCTCCTCTTTCTCTGGACCTGCCATGCTATAGTGGTACCGCATGACGATGCGATCCCTGGCGTCGATCACTTCACGCTCGTTCCCTTCGATATCGAACAGTACACGTGTATGGTAGAACTCCTCGATCGGAGGATCGGCCGGAGGGGAATCGCCCCGCTTGAACTTGTTGTGAGATATGGTGAGGAACATCCTCCCGAGCGAATCGAGATGCGCTGTGGTTGGCGTGGCCGCGTGCACGGCGGCCTTCCATGCCGCGGTCTGCTCTTCTGCTCCCAGCGCTCCCCCTTGGCGCTGTGCATGCCATGTAGAGAGATAGTCCGCAGTTGGAAGGCGACGGAAGAAATCCCCGACATCGGGATCTGCCGAGGGATCGGCCACCAGAACGGTGTCGTTGACATCCCACGTCTCCTGCCGCCATCCATCGAACACTACCTTCTCCCAAGTGTGGTTCGGGTGAAGGGTGCCGACAACCCGCTCGACGGGATCATAGAAGAGAACCGGGCTGACGCCGATGCGAATGTCGAACTCGAAGCGATGGGTGTCGGTGAAAAAAGGCTCGTAGTTGCGAACCGCCTTCCCCGTGTTGTTGAATACCGTCCATCCGTTCCCCACCCAGCGTGGGCTTACATCGTACGCCGTCATCTCGGGCCGGCCATCGGTGTCCAGGATGATCGCCCCCTGTGGGTCCCGTTTCGGAACCGGCCCCGGCTCCGCCTCGATCTTCTTCTGGATCTCACGTCCAAAGCCGTCGGAATAGGAGAACGTGATCTGAATCCCCAAGCCTCCCGGCGGCACCGGATCGCTTGCATGGGTTTCACGGGCAAGCGTGGCGGCAAACGCGGGGGGCTTCTCCTTCGGGTCAGGCTCGCGCCAGTACGGCGTAAGATCGTAGATGATACGGCTGGTGGCATCGGCCAGCAATGCGGGGGCAGCCCCTTTCGGATCAGCAAGGAACTGGTCTATCTCCGTCTGGGTCAGGTTCGGACGGAATGTCACTCCCAGCCGGTCGCCGGGAACCGGCATATCCTCCGGCTTTCCCATCACCGCAGTACCGGCCACCATGCCGAGAGCATCAAACGCGGCGGCCGAGCGATTGCGATTCGGGTCCATCACCAGAGCCGATTGCAGTACCCTGTAGTCGTTGCCATGCTGTACAAGCGGCTGGGTCGGGTCGATGTTCCGCTCACCGGCAGTTGTACGGTTGCCGAGCGGGTCGCGGGTTTCCTCGACGAGCAGATCGTAATGGTCGTAGGTAATAGTCGTGATCGCGCCGAATGGATCGCGATAGCGACCGGGGAGGAAGAAGTGCTGTACGGCATAGGCCAGTTCCTGTGCCGATGTGTGGCCACTGACGGGCGAATAGAAGAGGCGATTCGAGGGAATCCACCAATGGCCGTCGCCGTCCAGATCGACATAACCACCACGATCGGCAATCTGTCCCCCCGGCACATCCGCTGGAAGAGTTGCAGCGGGATCGGGAATGAGATTCTCCGGTGGCAGAGCGGGACGTGGACGCTGAAAGACCTCCGCGAGCAATCCCGGCGTGAACGCCAGCTTGCAGGTATTCCCCGGCAGCGCCATCGACTCCACTGTTCCCAGCGGGAGAAGCGATAGCGGATCGTTCTGCGCCGTTCCGAGATTATTGGGCCTGTACAGGGTGCGAACGCACTCGATCAGGCGGCGCTCTCTTCCGCCGGTCGGGGCTACCTCATAACTGATCTCGCTGTCGAAGATATGCGTAAGAGCACCAGCAAGGTCAGGCTCTACGATATCGGAGCTTTGAAACCGTCCTGCTGCACCTGATGGCACATAGCCGGTCAGTTCATAGGTACGGCTCTCGCTGGCAAGCGGCACGCGATACGCATTGTCCTCATCGATCGTGTTGGTAGTTCCGTGCTCGGCATAGGTGATAAGCACGGCGGTCTGCCGATCCCGGTCTGCCTGCATGGGAAGACCGACATCAGCCTGACGGCGTCCGTAGCCGATGGAGGCGGACTTCAGGACATTACCGAAATCATCGAGCTCCAGAGTAAGTTCATGGCTGATGCGTGGATCGGCCGGGTTCCGCTCATAGTTGTAGTTGATTGATTCTCCGGCATACGTGAGGAACACCGCATGACGGTTTTTCCCCTTCGGCTGCAAACGCCGGATGATGAAGTTCTGTTCGCTGACCGTGTACGGGTGGCTCTCCCTATCGCTCCCATCGAGAGCATAGACCTCCTGGCGGAGCATCAAGCCCTTTAGCGCACGGCAGGCTTCCCGCTCCTCATCGAGCGTCAGTCCGACCGGAAGAACCGTGTCGGCCAGCAGCAGATCACGTGCCTGCGCGTCGCTCAATCCCGGCTCGCGATAATATTCTCCGGCGTCGGCACCATTCAGAAGCCCGGCGAAGAAGTTGGAGATGTGGTCGCGGCCGAGATAGGCACCAGTATGATACCACGTACGGGTAAGAGCAGGGGGCACATGAGACGACTCATCGACATTCGATCCTGATGGGAACTCCCCTGCGACATCGAGCGCAGCGAATTCCTCGGTATCCCATTGCTCCACCATCCCGAATCCCCGGAACTCCCGCTCCTCGCCGTCGAAATATCCATGATGGTAGGCATACCGTGTAACAAAGCGGTTGCCGCTGATGCGATCCCACGTCTCTACACGTTCCACCACATGAACAGGGAAGGAGATCCTGGTGATCCATGGTTTCCCCGCAAATTTATCCTCCAGGTAGAACTTCGTGGAAGGAGCATAGGAGATACGTGTCTCCGCACCGAGGTTGTTGGTCATCCTGACCAGCAGATACGGTTTCTCTCCCCCCATCAGATCTATATAGCGCATCGGCCGTGCCGCAGCGCCGGGAAGCTGCGATGACCAGACAAGACAGACAGTCCCATTGCCGAGCAGGTCAACCGTCATCACCGAGGAGAGATCATCGGTCTGGGGGACTGTCTTCAACCGCTGCGGAGCGCTCCAGATATTCCCCGACTCATTGAAGTAGAGGTGGATGCCGTCGGCGCCGATGTAGATGATGTCGTTGGTGCCGGAACCATTGATGTCGGCCAGCCGGATACGATGCTGATTGAACTGATCCGGCGTATCGAACCAGGGAGCATTATCCATCGTGATCCTGGCGCCGAACCTGCCATACCCCAGATTGGGCCAGTAGCAGACCTCGCCGTTGCGGACTCGTACCAGATCGGTCAGACCATCGCCGCACATATCAGCCAGATAGATCGATTGTTCTGCATCGGCGAAGACGAGCCGCGGCCCCTTCTCCTCATCGACCGCTTGATGCACCTTCTCGGCAGGACCGAAGCCCTCCTCGGCAAGCGACGGGTACCATGTAAACACCTCATGCTCGGTGATCAGAACGTCGGCATGTCCATCACCGGTGAGATCGACGAGCTTCAGATTTGGGTCGCTCCAGGAAAGGTTCGGACGGGATTTGAACGCAACGAATGGCTCCCAGTCCCCATCGCACGTCCGCTCGAAGAATCCGGGAACCGGTTCATCGAACTGCACCACGTCGAGGTGTCCATCTCCTGCCAGATCCAAGAACTGCGCTCCCCCGGCCAATGTCACGCTCGGCTTCGTTCTAAGAAGCTCGAGAGGACCGAAGCGTGCGGCGATATCCCCATCGCTATTGCGATAATTGACGGTACTGAAATTCCGTTTATAGAACCATCCCTCCCCCTGCTCGGTAAAAATGCCGGAAATCCCCTCGCCATCGAGATCGACCCATTTATAGGAAGAATCGTCAAGGCCGAACGGGAGATTTTCGAGACTTCCCGGATCGACTTCTCGTACGGTTTCATCCACCTCCGCCTTTGTATACATGAACTCGAGCGGCGGAAACGAGCGCTTGATATAGTTCCCTGCGGCTCCGTCCCAGACATATCCCGATTGCGTGGCGGCGGTGATGAACGATGCGGTTGGCTCCTCCAGATATGTGAAATCGGTGGAACGGACCAGATATGGGTCGATCGCAAGCTCGGCGAAGTGATGGAACATCAGCACACGCCGGCAGAGGCGATACGTTCGCACCTCGAAGCCAGCACGATGCACGGAAAAAGGATCACGTCGGCACTGCCATATACCCAGGTCATCCGGTGCCGGAGTATCCGGGTGGTGCTCGCCGTAATCGAAGATCACTTCAAACGCCCAGTCGGTGCGGAGCGAGAGATCCTCCCCGGGCTGGCGCGGCGTGCCGTTGCCGTATGCGATCCGTTTCAGATAACGATTGGCCGAACGGCTCGTCCCGGTCCGGTTGTTCTCATGTGCCTGTGCATCATCGACGGCATCCGAATTTTCCTCCTTGTACTGGTAGATGACCGCGTTCCCCTTATCATCATAACTCTCGCATATCAGCCAGTTGAAGATGCGTGTGGGGTGTGCCGGATCGAGGTCGCCCGGATCGAAGATTCTGGAATTATTATCCGTTCCATACAGCGTGGTGATGTTGTCGCGGTTGATGGAGCGCCAGTGTGTCTCCCCGGTTCCTGTATCGGTCCACCGCTCGATGCGGGAGAAAAGGCCCTCGATCCTGGGACGATATTGCTGAATGTTATAGGTGATGGCCCCAACAGTACGTACGATCGGGGGGACACGCTCTCCATCGGTATCGAGCAGGGGGACCAGGTCTTCCGCATCGGAAAGGATGAACGTATCGGATTCCTCCGCATCCAGATATCGAGGAAGCCCCTTGTCGGTTTTGCGGGTGATGGAGGGAAGCCCGAGATGCCACCCGATTCCGAACGGGCTGTTGCCGGTTCCTGAATCGTATGAAAGAGAAAGCTCCGGCCCGAAGCCGGCCCGTCCGGGACTGACGGCGATCGGCACCGTCAATGAGCCGGTGCCGGTAACGGGATTTGCTGCGAATTTCTCCCCAATGCCACGAATTGCGCCTCCTCCCTTTGGAAGAGTGATAGTCGGCGCCGATACGGATGGCCTCTGATTACCATCGTCACTGGGAGCGGACTCCTTACGGGAAAGCTCTGCCATGAGGGACTCCTCACGAATACTATGGTGGTGTAACTTCGGGTCTGGTGGTTCTACTCGATAACCAACTGGGACAGCGGCATCGAGAAACTGCCGGTGATTATAACACAATCGCGATGCGTCTGTCAAGAAGAAACACGCTGGAAAGGATTGCGGCAACGTACAGGCCCCCTGACTGGGGCACTATATGCGAGGCCCGGTCGGAAATCTCCGGCCGGGCCTCGCATATAGTGCAACCCCAACAGCCGCTCACACTGGCATGGTCCAGCGCAGGGTTTGAGTTCTCATACGATACTCCTGTGCCTCGTGCTCATACTCTGTTCCCAGGCTCCATCCAGCACCCCCACTCCGGCACATGTGCGCGGATACGAGCAAACCATATCGACGCGATTGAGCAGCAGGATGGGATTTCGGCCACATGGCACAATACGGGCTAGTCGCTGTAGCGCGCTACCATCGCTCTCCATGCCGCATCGAAATCATCCGGGGCAACTCCAAGCTCACTGGAGAGAAAGGCGACGAACTCCCGTTCATCATCGGGAGCGCTCATCAGCCTGCGAACGGCAGCCATTCCCCCACGCTTATATGCCTGATCCACGAGTATGGCACCGGTCGTATAGAACGCTGCACATTGCCATCCCCACTCTTGGTTGAATACATCGCTGAAACGAACCGAATTGATGCCTGAGAGACATTCGCCCAGATCCTTTGCCATATCAGGGAATACTCGCCTCCCCGATCCCCCTATCCACGTCGCAAGCCCCTCATCGATCATACGATTGCGGATGGTTCCGGCAACCATATGGACGAACTCATGGGGATACCATTCCGAGCCGAATCCGGCGAGGATCTTTCGTTGGCTGTTCATACTCAGCCCGCTGGTATAACCGGCGAAAAAGAAATCGAAGCCGAGAATCCTTCCCAGCTCATCGGGACTGTGGGTGATATAATATTCAAACGGCGCCCACTCGCGTCCCAGCAGGTTCCCCACCGAGTCGCAGAAATCGTTGGAGCGTTGCGCCAACGTCGTATCGAGCGTGTGATCGTGCGGAAATATGTACGTGATCCTGCCGACTCGCTCCTTTCTCCACTCTGCTGTCAGTGTGGGGAGAGCATTGGCCAGCTTCCACGATCCATGGTCGCGGATGGCATGGACGCGGGTGATAGCCCAGGGATTCGATCTGGCCATATACCCCTCCAGCTTGTCACCATAGAACAGCGTTCGTATGGCGTATCGGTCGTTCTCCTTTTCGATCGACAATATCACGGGCTTGAATATCCGTACCAGATCGCTGGCGGGCATCTGATACATCAGCCGCCCTGTGAAATCGAACTCCCCGGGGCCATAGGCCTTCCGCTCCTCCTGATTCCAGTGCGGATTATCATATGCCGAGTCAGGACTCGAATCCAGATAGCGGAGCCACAGATCGAGCACCTCCTTCACCTCCGCGATCGAGGTATCCACCCGTCCGTTAAGCCCATAGGAGAAACTTTGCGCGGAAGCTTCCGGCAGGGAGAAGAGTGTAAGTACCGATAGTATGAAAATCGCCCCGGCGATTCCTGCCGGAAAGCGATTGGGCGCAACGCTGGTCATATGTCGGCGATAAGTGCTGTGATAGTACGGATTACCGAAACATTTGAGAGAATTTTACAAGACCGGTAGTCGAGGGAAAAAAGTGGGGGGGAAGATTCTACAAGGCTCCCCTGCGGGGATAATGGCTTCAGATATGCAACCGACGTATGGACCTGGTGACAGGGTGGGAGCATCCCATCTTCTGTCACCATAGCCAATGCAGTGCCGTTAATCCTTTCGTACGTATTCGGCAGCTACATCAATGCAGCACTCCGGTTGCCGGAGCGGTCCCGCCGAGCGGCCCTTCCAATGCGAGAATCGAAGGAACGGAGTTCCAGTCGGCAAAGCGCAGGAGCGAATGGCCGATACCGGCCAGGCCGATGAAAAAACCATACTGGTCGATATTGGCGTGTGTCACTCCGCAGCGCCAGTTCTCCCCCTGGCGCACCCGCATGAGCGCATCAGCGACATAGGATTCAGCTCCGGCGAGCACATTCTCATCGCCAAGAAACGTCCCTATGGCCTTCAACACTTCGCAATTTCCCATAAGGCCATGGCAGACCGAATGTGTCCGCATGAACCCTGCCTCCAGCATATGATCGGCCGCCAGACGCAGCTCCTGATCGATATAGCTATCATCAATATAGGGGAAAGCAAGGAGCCTGGATAATCCGATACCGGCGGAACCATGGCACCATGCACCGAATGCCTGCGGAGCATCATAGCGCAGATCGCGCCAGGCGCCGAGGACCGGATCGAACAGTGAGCGATCATACCGCAACGCCTCCAATCCCGCCTCCATGAACTTCTCGTCACCGAGGAGGTGTCCCATACGCACCAGTGCCCACGCATAGCCGGAAGTTCCATGAGAGAACCCTCCCAGCATCTCGAAATTCCTCCCTTTCCAGGCCAGCCCATTCTCCGTACGAGTCCCGTTATCGATCAGATAATCTCCGCAGGATTCCAGAAGGCTGCGCACGGCATCCCCATCGGCACCTCTTTTTTCCACACGGTTGCTCAGGAATGTGATGGCACCGCATGCTCCCTGAAGAATATCATAATGGGCATCATTACAAAGCTCACGCTGAATTCGCTTCAGCAGCGCTCCCTCGAACGATCCGCCGCTCCATTCATCCCCCCAGAGCGCGTGCAGATGTTCGCACAGGTAGAGTGTGCTCAGGGGAAACAGCATCGGGCTTATCATCCCCTGCAATCCGGGATCATTCTCCTCCAGGTTTTTCACCATCCTGATATTGATACGTGCCAGCGACTCGGCAACCGTACGGAACCGCTGCTCTCCTGAAGCCTGATGCAGATACGCAAAGAACAGCGCCAGACCATCCGTCCCATCGTAAAGTCCCGGCATCTTGATGGTCTGTTCCCACTGTCCCTGCTTCCCCACGTTCAGATCTATCCATACCCATTCATTCTCTTCGTCATTTGTGAGGCTATCCGACATGATCCTGTCGCCGATCTTGATCGCTGCCTCAATGCACTCATCCCCGGCGAGGGTCCGGCGGGACGTCTCAATGACTGGAGCCTGTTCCAGGGGGAGGAGGCTATCCACATGCTCGAAGATCGCGAACGACCGTTTGATGATCTCGATATGCCGTTGCTTGTCATGTTCCGAAGCTCTTACCAGCCTTCTTTGAATGGCGTCCAGACCGCTCTCGGCGAAATACTGAGGGACCACCAGATTTCCGTAGGCATCGTAGAGATTCCTGGAATCGGGATATGTCTGGAACAATGGGATATCGCCATTCCATAATTGATCTATTTCCGACTGGATCACGGCGGCAGGCATCTCCGCAGCATCGAAGGCACCCCACAGGTTATCGAACAATTGATCGACCCAGACCGCATCCCCCATGTATTTCGGATGAGCGGATTCCCTCAGCACCCTTGCATAGATATTCGTATGGCGAAGAAGAATACGCACAGGAGCGGGAACATGAAGGGATATCGCCTCCAGTTCCCGCTGAAGGTCATCCTGTGCGTATCGGAGGAAATCATAGCAACCGCTGAACCCCTCTATCAGCTCATCAACATGGTCGGCGACAGAGTAGATATGGCCGCCGTATCGTGGCAGATTGATGCATTCACGTGCGATCGCGGCCTCTTCGTATTTCTGAAAAAGATGCCCACTGGCATCGGTACGCCATACGGCCCTGAACCCTTTCCCCACGGTAGTGACATTGCTCAGCCCGCCCATGTTAGGCCCCACGGCATCCGCATTCCCGACTGTCCATGCGGGGAGCAGGCCGGTACGCATGACGCTGTCGTAGAAGAACTCAGCAGCCGACGATGGGTTCATCATCCTTCCCTGCGTCAGCACTGGCCTGGGACCAAAGAGGCATTCCAAGTCGGTAAAGCATGCATGATCGGCAACAGCGATGATGTTCTCATAGTTGAGATCGGACCCACCGAGGAAGTAGAAGAGCGCCAGGTACGCACCCTGACGTCTGAAGAATACGGCCGCATCCTCCGGCGCATTCAACGGCTTCGGTACGATATACTCCATAAAGCCATACTCTCCGCAGTCCAGTATTTCCACCGGCTGGGAATCGATCGGAAATCCCTGATCGAGCGCCCACCGCAGGATATCCCTGAAGAGCTGATCGCCGCCGAACGACCGTGGCTTGTAGACGAAACGCCTGCCGCTGGAGAGGTTGATGATACAGACGGCGCGGCCATGGTTGTGGGCGTCGCCTGCCGGTCCGTCCCAGCCGACTATGATATCCGACGTATCGATCCCGAACGCAGCCTCGATCCGGCCGATGTCCGTATCAAGCCTCATCAACAGCTCTCTGGTAACGGCCAGCCACTGACGGATATTCCTGGCAAGCCGGTACAAAGCAACAGGATAGGCATCGAAGAACCCTGCAAGCCACTCACCACGCAGGGTACAGTCCGCGACGAACGCATCCATAAGCGCGTGTACATCGGCATCCGGCAGCCCTGCCTCATCCACATGCAGGTTGTACGCGGTAATCAGCGCGGGCATCAACTGTTCCTGCACAACCTTCATCAGGGAGGTAACCGTAGCGATGCGGATGGCCTCCGAATCGAAACGATGCCTGTTCGCCAGTTCCGCTGCCGCCAGCATCGAGGCCATTTCCTGATGGGCATATAACTCCACGGCGATGAACATCCCTGTAAGATTCAGCCTGCCAGCCCCCTGCGATTCCCCTCTTCCGTATGAAGCGGCGTCGGGGGCGATCGAGTCGGCTATGGCGCAAACTCCACGGGCAACCCGATACAGCTCCCCGGCCATCATCCCGTAGGACTCCGTATCCTGGCGCCATGTGCTGTTCAGCGCGGCTTCCAGAGCCGCACCGTCGCACTGAAGAGCATCGAGCCGCTGTGCCCATATCTCCTCCTTGTGAAGGGAAGGGTTCTGCCTCCATCCCTCAAGCGATATGGAATAGGATTCCGGTGCGGCAGCTTTGCTCCCATCGTTTCCGGCAGCCTGTGCAGTACGAGCAACGTTCAGGCGCTCTTTCAGCGGAAGGGCCTTGTTGATGGATGGAGTTTCCATAGGTGTACGGGTGATTGGTATCATGTTCCTGGACCTCTGGTTGCATCGCGCCATATGTGCAGCGAATCATCGGTCCAGTATGAGCTGCTCCGGCGGCTGTACCTGATTTTCGATAAATGAGACATAAGAGTATGTCTCACAGCGCCAGGACGGCTTGAGCAGGCGATCCAGAATCATATAAAAGCGTGATGGGATATAATATCTCGTCCTGAATTTTGGATTATTCCAGACGAGTTGTGCCTTTACCGCCCTATTGCGCCCGGAGTAGTAGAGACATTTACTAAACTCCCCTTTGAGTATCGCATGCAGATATTCGGCGAGGAATTCCTCATATCCCTCCTGCGTGCCGTTCCTCTGGTAGTGGAGATTATCGTGCATCCCGACCATGGTCGCAACAACATCCTCGCTCCCCACCACCAGCATCACCGTCATCAGGTCGTCCAGCTTGTGACGGAACAGGATGACGACGTTTCCATCCTGAAAGGAAATCGAACTGCTCTCATGGATATTTTCCGCATCAATCCGATTGAATATCGGTATCGCCACACCGAAAAATCTCCGCTGGCTTTCGTTCAAAACCGCCAGATGTGCTCTGATGAAATCATGCAATCCGTTCATGGTTCGCCGGCATTGTTGTGGTGATCTATCGTGGGCCTGACCAGCCTGTAACGGGACGATCCGGGATGTTCATCATGACATCATCGGAATCGCCCTCTCCCCCGAGCATATGATCCGCATCGAAATAGAGGCCAAAGACGCGTGCGCACCGTTGGCGCCTCTGGCCTTCTCCATACGGTTTACGATATGGCGTGCTCTACACGCTGTCCTCCGGTACGATCTCGATATCGTACACACAGGTGGGGGTGACGAGGGCATAGCCGGAATAACCGGATTCCTTGGCCACCTCAGCGACGCGGATGATGTCCCTGAAGCAACAGTGCACAGTGGTGCCATCGCAGTGTCGGCCACTGCCGGTGCCGGTGCTCCCCAGAGCACCGCGTGCAGCGGAACTTGTGATGAACTCTAGGTCCGCTCGCTTCATGCTGAGGATCGGGACGGGAACGGTGCAATCCATACAACCTCCCTGATTCGATTAGTTGATATGAAATGTGATAGTGAAGCCCATTCATGTAATGAGCATTTTCAATATATACACTATGATACAACTGGCACAAGCAGTTTCTCGGAATGAATTATCAAGGTTATATCAACCACGATAGAAAACAGGGTTTATACAGTGCCAATAGTAGTGTGCTGCGTGCCATAATGGTGGCCTGGCCGAGCGAAGCGGATACAAACGGCGGGTCGGTCGATGATAGCCTTGGACCGTGGGGCGGCTTACATAAACGAGAGGGGAGAGACGCACCCTTCTGCGGAACGCGTCCCTCCCCTATGGATATTCAACGGAGACTACACGAGGCGGGCATACGTTGGAGCATGCCGGCCGTTCAGCTCACCAGTGCGGACAGGGGAAATTTACGCTCGGCGTTACCGTGAGCACCGGGGATGCCGTGTGATCGAGCGAGTAGCAGACATCGACACAGCATCCTGAGCCGATCAATACATTCCGGGTGCAGGGGGTCCGGTCACTGACCGGGTGCGCTGTCCCTGCTACGTCGATGATGGTAAACGGCCCGGTTCCCGATACCGGGGTCGAGGTCCCCGGCGAGAACACCGAACAGACCCCGCCACCGTTCGTGTAGTGGCAGATTGTGACGTCGCACCTGATGGTCTTGGAGACCGTCACGGTGAAATGCTGATAGGTATCGTCGTTCTGCGCCTGAAGGGCCGCAGGTGCAGCGAGCGCGAGCCAGGCCAGCAGCACAATGAAAAGGCCGCGACATCTGGCAGTGCATGCGTAGGTGTTCATACCTGTTGCTCCAGAATAGAGGTATAGATGGGATTATGATGGGAGGGTATACAGATAACGTAGCCCTCTGGCCGATGAGGGGCCAGTACATGTTTGTGTACCGTAGGAGAAATGCGCATCCCCATGGAACGTGCCCTGTCTCATGTTCCGTCTGAACACTCCCAACGCTCATCGCGAGGAGCGAGGTCACGTGGCGATCTACTGATCTGCATTGCTCTTCGTGAGGGTCGCCGGGTTCATTTGCGATGATAGGGCTATCGGGAACAGCCTAGAATCTCTCATCCTAGCCCTTCGATAAACGCATGGGGCACCGGCAGAAAATCCCGCCGAGGCCCGATCGCAGACAGATTATGCCTTCGTCGATACACAACCCTGCCCTCCACAGTCGGCGAGGACGATCCGCCATCAAACAGCGTACGGCGATGATGCAGGCGTGGGCGGATTATCTGGATATGGTGGCTGCGAGCGGGAAAGTGGATGTGCCAGCTTCGTCACCTGAACATATGGCTGCTGTGATCGTACTTCGGATCTACGCTTTCCGCACATGCGGAAGCCAGCCGATCCGTGATCGCTCTGTGGCAGGGGGCGGGGGAGGGAACACTTGGAAATTTGACAGCTTCACCGAATCGGGTAAATTGGTTGCTCGTGCAGCACAGGGCAATACGGCCTGTCTACGTGACCTGGGAGCGGAGGCCGCCACGATGGTGCAGCCCCGCATAGCCCGAACATTTTGATTGAACGACGATAAGAACCATGGATACACAGACTCTCGGCCATCCCGATTCTACCGGAACCCGTACGAGCGATCGGATTGTCCGTGCGCCTCGCGGTACGGAACTGACCTGCCGTAGCTGGGAGATAGAGGCCGCCTATCGGATGATTCAAAACAATCTCGATCCAGAGGTTGCCGAGAAGCCAGCGGAGCTTATCGTCTATGGCGGTCTCGGCAAGGCTGCCCGCAACTGGGAGTGCTTCGATGCCATTCTGGAGTCGTTGCGGACCCTGGAGCCAGATGAAACGCTGCTGGTGCAGTCGGGGAAGCCGGTTGGCATAGTTCGTACCCATCGTGATGCTCCCCGTGTCCTGATCGCCAACTCCAACCTCGTCCCCCGCTGGTCTACCTGGGAGGAGTTTCGTCGGCTCGATGCATTGGGCCTGATGATGTATGGGCAGATGACCGCCGGTAGCTGGATCTATATCGGCACCCAGGGCATCCTTCAGGGAACCTATGAGACGTTTGTGGCCTGTGCCGAGAAACATTTCGAGGGCACGCTCGCCGGTCGGCTTGTTGTTACTGCCGGTCTCGGTGGCATGGGGGGCGCCCAGCCGCTTGCTGCGACGATGAACGGCGGAGCTATTCTTGCGGTAGAGATCGATGAAGCACGGATCGACAAGCGCATCCATGATGGCTATTGCGATCGGAAGACGGCGAGCCTTGATGAAGCGCTCGCCTGGCTTGCCGAGGCGCAGGCAAATGCTACCGCGCTCTCGGTTGGTCTGCTCGGCAATGCCGCCGAGGTGCTGCCGGAGCTTGTTCGCCGTGGCATCACCCCCGATGTGGTAACCGATCAGACCTCCGCCCATGATCCGCTGAATGGATATTACCCGGCCGGGTTGAGCCGTGCCGAGGCGGATCTGCTTCGCCGTGTGGCCCCTGATGACTATCTGCGCCGTGCAGCCGACTCGATTCGTGTGCACGTCGAGGCGATGCTCGCGATGAAGGATGCAGGGGCCGTGGTATTCGATTACGGCAATAATATCCGTGCCGAGGCACAGAAGGCCGGCTGCGTACGCGCCTTCGATTTCAAGGGCTTTGTGCCGGAGTATATCCGTCCGCTCTTCTGTGATGGAAAAGGGCCGTTTCGCTGGGTGGCGCTCTCGGGCGATCCCGAGGATATCTATGCCACCGATCAAGCCCTTATGGAACTGTTCCCGGATAATGCCCCGCTTCATAAATGGTTGAAGATGGCGCGCACCAAGGTGCACTGGCAGGGCCTTCCGTCTCGTATCTGCTGGCTTGGTTATGGCGACCGCGAGCGGGCGGGACTTCTTTTCAACCAGATGGTGCGCGACGGACGTGTACAGGCCCCGATCGTTATCGGTCGCGATCATCTCGACTGCGGGTCGGTTGCCAGCCCGAACCGTGAGACCGAAGGCATGATCGATGGGTCCGATGCGGTAAGCGACTGGCCGCTGCTGAACTTTGCCTTGAATGCGGTTGGAGGCGCCACCTGGGTTTCGTTCCATCATGGTGGCGGGGTTGGCATGGGATACTCGCAGCATGCGGGAATGGTGGTGGTGGCCGACGGTACCCCGGAGGCAGATGCGCGTCTCTCCCGGGTGCTTACCTATGATCCGGGGATGGGGATCATCCGCCATGCCGACGCCGGTTACGATCGTGCCATCGACAATGCAAAGGAGTTCGGTGTAAAGATACCGATGATGAAGTAAGATGAAGTAAACGGAACGTTCTGCCGAATGCTTACTTCGGAGGGAGCCTGGAGCTGTCGAAGAGATCCGATCCTTCATAGCCCATCAGCTCCCTCTGCTTGCTTCTGTGTGCCCGGCTACCATGGTTGTCATCGGTCGCCCGATTCGACTTCAAGCGCGGATTCTCCTTATTATTTAGTAACTCCTTGCGTGTTCTTGTTGCCTCGACGGCGCGATATCCTTTTGTGCAGGATGATATTGAAATGCTTGGCCGGCATTTCGATCTGGACGTTTATATCGGCAGTGGCATCCAAGGGGTGTGGGAGCATTTCCGCCGTGCCATGCGCGCCGATGTGAGCATTGGCTGGTTTGGCTCGGTGTATTCGTTCTTCCTCGTTCTCGGTGCCCGCCTGGCCGGTCGCAGGACGATCATCATCCTTGGCGGCGTGGATGTGGCAAAGGACCACAAGCATGCCTACGGCATCTGGCGGAGCCGGTGGAAGGGAGCGCTGCTCGGCCATGCGCTGAGGTCTGCCGACAAGGTTCTTGCTGTTGATGGAAGCCTGCGTTCGACGTTGGAGCGTTCAAGCGGGAGACGATGGGAGAAGGTGGAGGCGTTGCCAACAGGCTACGATCCTGCGCGTTGGCAGCCACGGTTTCCAAAGGAGCGTATGGTGCTCTGCGTTGCGGCCATCAACTCGCTCGATCGGTCCGCAATCAAGGGGCTTGATCTGTTCATCGAGGCTGCACGATCTCTTCCCGACATCCCATTTCATGCTATCGGAATCGAGCCGGATCTGATCTCCGGGCTGGCTGCATCGGCCACCAGGAATCTGCATCTTCATCCGCCAATGCCGCGCAAGGCCCTTCTTGGCTATTATCAGAACGCCAGCGTGTACTGCCAGCCATCGCGTAGCGAAGGATTGCCGAATGCGCTCTGCGAGGCAATGCTCTGCGGCTGCGTGCCCGTTGGAGCCGATGTCGGTGGCATTGCAGGGGCGATCGGTGATGCCGGGTTTGTTGTGCCTGCGGAGTCCCCCAGTGCGCTGAGCGCTGCGATTGCTCTTGCGCTGGATGCGCCGGAATCCCTCGGCATCGGTGCGCGCAAACGGATCATCGAACGTTTCTCGAACGAACGACGCGAACAGGCGCTGGTTTCCATTATCAGGGGGCTGGGACGTGCGGAAGCTATCGGTTAACGCGTTGCTGGTATTCTCTGCTGACGCCGGGGCACGAGTGCTCGGTTTCCTGGCAAATGCCTATCTGGCACGTGTCCTGGGCCAGGATGGGTTTGGTACGGTGGTGATCGGCTTCGCATTCCTTTCCTATGCTCTCTGGTTTGCCGACTTTGGCCTGGGCACGCTTGGCACCCGCGAAATGGGACGGAGCCTGGAGGCACGCCAGTTTGCGCCGGGCCAGATCCTCCTCACACGCATCCTCCTTTCCACAGTCGTCCTTGTCGTCTCGCAGGGCATTGCGCTGCTTCTGTATCCCGATCTGCTCCTGCGCTGGGTGATCGGCGGATTTCTCCTCTGTATCGTTGCTTATGCTCTCTCGATAGAGTGGTACTATCTAGGGCTGCGACGCTATGGGCCGTTGATGATCTCTCGTGTGCTGGTCTCAGCCATCTATCTTGCTGGGATCTATCTGTTTGTCGGCGGGGCCGAGGATGTGCGCCAGGTTCCTCTGTATTATCTGGCCGGGATGCTGATCCCTGCGTTGCTGCTCTTTGCGCTTCCACGGGAGCAGGGGGCATTAAGCCCGAGAGGATGGAGCTTCCGCTCTGCGCTGGCTGTGCTGCAAGGGGCCAGCTCTATCGGCATCGGCGGCGTCTTCGCGCAGACGGTACAATTGCTCCCTCCCCTTGTGCTGGGATATTTCTATTCGAGCGAATCCGTCGGTGTTCTTGGTGCGGCGCTTCGTGTTATGTCCATTCTGCTTGTTGTCGATAGGATCTTTGCCGTCCTTTTCCTTCCCGCCATATCGCGGCAGTGGAGCACGCGGCGGGAGGATGCGCTGCGGAGCCTGCGCCATGTGCTTGCAATGGTCATCGTCACAAGCATTGCCCTCGGCACGGTGACCACGCTCTATGCAGGGCCTATCATCGTTCTGATATTCGGTGAACCCTATGCGGGTGGTGCTGTCACGCTTGCTATCCTGAGTTGGTTTGCTGCGGCAACTCTTGTCAACAGCGTCTTTTCCTTTGGGTTGATCGGGACAGGGAACGAGCAACGGTATCTTCGTGCAACCATGATCGGCGGGGTCGTATCGGTGATCCTGACAATTGCGATGGTCTCTGCATGGGCGCTGGAAGGGGCGGCGGTTGCCATGGTGCTCAGCGAGCTGCTGATCGTTGGGCTTACCTATAGGGAGTTCCGAACGGTGGCGCCGGTCCGGTTCCTACGTCCCTTGCTGGTTGCCGCGTCGGTATCGGCGGCACTGCTGCTGGCAGGCTGGGCGATCGGTGACGGCCAACTCTGGCAGATACCATTGGCGACCGCCCTGTTCCTTGGGCTTACCTTCCTGCTCGGTGGGATACGGCGGGATGATATCACTTGGCTTGTACAACGATAAGTGGAGAACAGACTGACCATAGGGATCGTACGGCTGCGGCCGGGGTGGAGGATCGTCCTTGACCAGCTTGGTGTTGCCTATGAGGTTATCAGGCGCTGGGAGGATGTCTCCCCCGATCGCTATAGTGCCATTATCGTCGATGCGGAGCCTGATTCTTCGGGGCTGAAGGCCCTTGAGACCTATCTTCAGGAGGGTGGCGCCGTTCTCGACGGCGGGCATTATCTGCCGATGGTGGAACCAAAGAAGATCAGGCGTCAGTCGTTGCGGAGCATTGCGGCCGATGCTGCCGATGAATTGTTCCGGGATATATGGCTTGCCGATATCGATGCATCGGTGCTGCTGCATCGGGAATCCGACCGCATGGGGCGTACCGTGCATCTGGGCCAGCGCGGCGCTGGTTTTGTTGCCTATGTGCCGTTCGATATCGGAGAGCTGATTCGCGATGGCACCTCAAGGCGCAGGCCATTTTATGCGGCGCTGCGATCGCTGCCCAACGAGATAGTTGCACGGGTATCGAAGGGGGAGATCCGGCGCATCGTGGAGATAGCTCTGCGATGGCTGCATGCACGCCGTGGGCTTCCCTACGTGCATCGCTGGTATTTTCCGGGACGCCTGCCGAGCATCTTCTGTTTTCGGGTCGATAGCGATTACGGGACCCCTGCCCAGATTGATGCGCTCTATTCCGTTGCACGGGAGTATCGGATGCGCATGACCTGGTTCCTCCATGTGGATGCACATCATGAATGGCTGGATCGCTTCGGCGCCATGGGGGATCAGGAACTGGCGCTTCATGGCTACCGGCATCGGACGTTTGGCGGATATGAGGAGAACCTTGCCAATATCATGGAGGCTGCTGCGCTGCTGAAGCGTGCGGATATCCGGTTCACCGGCTTTGCGGCGCCAAACGGTTTCTGGAATCCGGCGCTCTGCCGTGCTGTGGAGGAGGCCGGGCTTCTCTATTCCTCCGAGTTCTCGCTCGCTTATGATGATCTTCCCTTTTATCCTGATCTGTATGGCAAGCGATCGCCAGTGTTGCAGGTGCCGATACACCCGATCTGTATCGGGAGTATGCTGCGCGGGAAGGCCGACCCCGAGATGATGAAAGAGTATTTCAGGATGGTTATCCGCCGGAAACTGCAACGCCATGAGCCGGTGATTCTGTACGGCCATCCCGGGCATGAGCGCTGGGATGTCACTGCCGACTCCTTCGCCTATGTCCGCGAGCTTGGCGTGGAGAACTTCACTATGGGCGAGTATGCCGCATGGTGGTTGAAGCGGGAGGAGACCCGGTTCGATGCAACCTTCAATGGAGATTCTGTGACCGTACGGTTCCGTAGGTATCGCGATGGGGTGCACCTGGCGCTCCATGATGGCCAGGGGCGGCTTGGCTTTGTGGGTGCCGATGGATGCTGGCGGCTCAGCGCACTGGAGTGGTCAGCGCCGGTCCGCTCCGGCGATCCCTCTCCTGCCGATATCAGGCGGGCCAGAGAGTGGAGTCCGGCACTGCTTCGCCATGGGATCGAGGATTATAATGCGCGAGCACGCCAATGAGAGTGTGCATGATAGCCCAGCATAGCGTCACCATGGTGAGCGGCGGCCCGAGAGTGCAGGCGCTGGAGACGGCACGCCACCTGCCGGAGTTCGGGGTGGAGGTGGATTTTTTCAATCCCTGGGTCGAGTATCATCGCCATTCGTATGATCTTGCGCATCTCTTTGGTGCCAACATGATGACATACGATATAGCGCTTCGCCTACGGCAGTTCCAGTGGGCGTTTGCGGTCTCCTCTATCTTCTTTACAATGCGCTCCCCCGCCTTTATGCGTGCTGCGCGGCGAGTCGAGCGTCTGGCAAATCGTTTCTTCAGCGGTGTCTGGACCGATTACGGCCTTACCGCCCGTGTCTGCGATCTCGGTGATGTGGTTCTGCCGAATACCATGCAGGAAGGGCGGTTGATCCGGGAGGGGCTGGGCATAGAGCAACGGAAGATTCATGCAGTTCCCAACGGTGTGCATGAGCGGTTCTATGAGGCCGATCCCACGCTGTTTACACGGGAATACGGGCTTCGCGATTTCATCCTCTGCGTAGGGCATATCGGCTCGGCCCGGAAAAATGTGCTGGCTCTGGTTCGCGCGCTCGCCACGATCGATCACCCGGCGGTTATCATCGGGCGGGTGCATCAAGGCCCCTATGCCAGCCAGATCATGGAGGAGGCCGCAAGGAACCGGAACATCATGATGATCGATGGCCTGCCGAACGATTCGCCAATGCTGGCGTCGGCCTATGCGGCCTGCGATGTGTTTGCATTGCCCTCGCTCTTTGAAACGCCCGGCATTGCTGCGCTGGAGGCCGGGCTTGCCGGTGCTCGGATCGTTATCACCCCTTATGGCGGTACACGGGAATATTTCCTCGGGTATGCTGATTATGTGGAGCCATCGTCGGTCGCCTCTATTGCGAAGGGGATCGAGCATGCCTTGAATCGTCCCAAGAACGATCCGTTGCGCGAGCATATCCGTCGGGAATATCTCTGGCAGCGAGTGGCGGAGAAGACGGCGGCGGTGTATCGTACTCTGGCCCCACGATAGCCGCGCAAGGGCGTAGCGCCGCAAAAAAGAAAGGCTTTCGGGCTGTGGTCTCTCTGTCTTGGCGCCTTTGCATGCGTTCCCCCGGTTCTACCGGATGTATAAACCTTTGAATGGATATGCCGAAACCGAGAAAGATCCTTGTCGTTATCGCTACCCGTCCTGATGTGGTGAAGCTTGCGCCTGTGATCGATGTGTTGCGTGGCATGCCGGAGCAGTTCTCCGTGCGTGTTCTCTTCACCTCGCAGCACCGTGATCTGGCTGCTTCCATCCTTGAGTATTTCGATCTGCGTCCCGATTATGATCTCGACGTTATGACTGCCGGGCAGTCGCCGGCCGATGTCACCGCACGGGTGCTGGAGAGGGTGGCAGCGATCTATCAGGCAGAGCGTCCCGATCTGGTGATGGTACAGGGCGATACCACCTCGGCAATGGCAGCCGCGCTTGGAGCATTCTACGGGAAAATTCCTGTGGCGCATGTGGAGGCGGGATTACGGACTGAACAGGCCTATGATCCTTTTCCCGAGGAGATGAACAGAAGGCTTATCACGCGGCTTGCATCGGTGCATTTTGCTGCTACCGAAGCAAATCGGCGTGCGCTGCTCCATGAGAATGTGCCCGCAGAGAGCATCTATGTGACGGGCAATCCGGTCATTGATGCGCTCGGCCGGATCGTGGCCGATCGTAAAGTTGCGCCCCCTCTGATCGCACAGGAGATTGCGGGACGGGGAAACCGGATCGTGGTGCTTACAACGCATCGCCGCGAGAATTTCGGCGAGCCACAGCGTGATATCTTTCGTGCTGTAAGAGCGGTCGTGGATCGTTACCGTGATCTGGAGATCGTTTTTCCAGTGCATCCCAATCCTGCTGTTGCAGGCGCAATTGCGGAGCATCTGCC
The DNA here is from genome assembly GCA_964455525.1 of uncultured Alphaproteobacteria bacterium. Lineage (GTDB taxonomy): Bacteria > Bacteroidota > Ignavibacteria > OLB7 > OLB7 > JAFDZV01. The sequence continues at coordinate 128,922 of CAYVWR010000006.1, read as the reverse complement.
GGAGCACCCAAGGATTCATCGGATCGAACCGCTTGACTATCCCCCGTTCGTCCGGCTTCTCGCGATGGCACATTTTGTCATGACCGATTCCGGCGGATTGCAGGAGGAATGTCCAGCGCTCGGCAGGCCTGTGCTTGTCCTGCGGGCGACAACGGAGCGCCAGGAGATCATCGAGGCCGGAAGCGGAGTGCTTGTCGGCATCGCCTACGATGCAATCGTGGCTGCGGTTGATGCGTTGATGAACGATCCTGCGCTCTACGATCGCATGGCCACGCCAAGATATCCGTTTGGCGAGGGTGACGCGGCGGGGAGGATCGCAAGCATCCTGGCTGCCGACCATCTTCTCTCCATTCCGTGAGCACGCAGAGCATGCTTCCCCACCCGCGCCGCATCGGCCAGCGGATGGCTCATTTCTGCTGTGGACTGCCCTAGGCTGCGGCCAGCCTGGCATGAATGTCGCCGAACGGGTCACGTATTCCTGCCCACCTTATCGTCCCCACTCCGATCGCAGCCTTCTCAATCCCTCGAAGACCTGTATCGTTTTCAGCACTTCCTGGTCGGAGTTGAGCGGGAGCGGGCGTACCAGCGCAGGGTTCCAGCCGGGATCGAACGTCAGAGCATAATCGCGATAACATGCCGCAAGCGAGTCGTATCCGTATCGTCCCTCGTAGGCCATCCGTTGTGCAAGGCTGAGCGCATACATCTCATAGATCTTCGCTGTATAGTAGTCCATACGGCCGGGCCAGAAGGAGAAGGTATAGTCCGGGAACTCCTGCGAACGATAGGCTGTATCGGATGTAAGCCGGTATGCCAGATAGCTTGGCACTCTGCCATAGCGTGCTCCCATCGCCCGATCCACCTCGGACGTCATCAGGATCGGACGGAGTGCGATATTCCGGTCGATGATCGCGTCGATCATGCCGATATATGCGCTCTGGATCACGTTCGGATCGAACGGCTCTCCCTGATCGAACGGGCGTACCTCACGGCGGAATCGTTCCACCTCGGGGGCTACCCGCTCCATGAACTCCGGGTAGTTCGCCTGCAACTCATCCAGATACCAGGTGCGGCGGAGCAGTTCCTGATCTATCACCAGCACATCCTGACGCATCTTCTCCACCCCCTGCATATAATAGCTGCCAGCGACCCAGAAATCCCATTGCGAGGAGAAGATGATGGCGTTGTGGGGGAGCGTCCGAAGCATATTGATCGTCATATCCTCAACCAGCCTGTTCGGGCGCTCGTTGCTTGGGCCATAATTGAGCGCACATCCGCCAACTGCTATCAGGGCCGCAACAGAGAGTGCGGGGAGCGTGCCGATCTTTTCATAGACCCACTGGTATCCGGCTGCACACCAGATGCCCAGAGCCAGCACAGCCGCCATATAATACGGGGCGATCTCCATGATATCGTAGTTACCGGCGTGCAGGATGCATGCTGCGATGATAAGAGCCGTCCATGCAAAGAGCCGTGCGTTGCGCCGTGCCATAAGCACCGCACCTACCACAGCCAGGATCAGCCCCACATAGGCAAATTCCCCCGGAAGATTTCCAAGAAAGAGGCTGGTCCGGTTCTGGAACGCGGTGCTGCTCTCGAACATATAGACCTGGAACACCTGTCCGGTGACATGCCGCACAAAGTTCTCAAGCGTGTGCGGATTTCCCCAGGCAAAGCGCGGTTGCATCGATGCCCGGATCGGCAGATAGAGATAGGGGAGCAGGCCGAGAAGAAAGCCGGGGGCAAGATAGAGCAGGCGCACAAGCGAGCGGGCTGCGGCTCCACGGGCCGGAGAGCGATGCCCGGACGTAGGCCGATCGTTCCGCCATCCGCCAAATCCCAGGCTCCAGAAATAATAGGCGAGGAAGGCGGGGGCCAGATGGATCGTGGTCAGATGATTGGTGAAGGCGATGCCAAGCACCACAGAGAACGCCAGGCCTCGTCCGGTATATCCCACGCTCCAGGTCTGTGGGCGTTCCAGGGCCATGGAGCGCTCTTTCTCCTCCTCCTGATCCATATAGCGGAGAAAGAGCAGTCCCAGAAGCGGGAGCAGCAGCGCATGGAGCGAATAGACCTCCACGCCCGTAGCCTGTTCCCACCATGTGGCGGTAAACCCGGTAAGGAGCGCGGCGCAGCCCCCAATGGCCACCTGCACCGGTTTGGAACCGGCGGGGGGCGATGCAGGGATGTGCTGCTTCCTTCCTGTATGTCCTCCATTGACTGCTGTTGCCGATGGCGGGGGCGTTGTTGTGCCAAGTCTGCCAAGGATATGAGCGAACAGGAGTGTCATCACGCCGACGCTTGAGGCAACCAGCAGTGCCGCCATCACGTTAAGCGCAACGATATCACGGACCGGCAGAAGCGCCGTAAAGAGGTATCCCAGCAATGTAAAGGTGGGATAACCGGTAGGATGGGCGATTCCAAGGGTGCTTGCAACTGCGGCAAGTTCACCTTCGTCGATAAAGCCGAACGTCGGGCTTATGGTGATTAGATAGAGTCCGAACGCCACTGCCGCAGCGGCTGCGGCTCCACGGCCTGGCGTGATAAAGATCGGAGGCGGCTGCATCGGGGGCTTGGCGGAGCCGGTTGCCGCAGACGATGTATCAGCTTGGCTCATTGTTCACGTGCATTATACTCTGGATGGCCTGAGGGTCGGGGAAATTCGGTGTATATCCCCAGGTAATTGGTATTCATCCGCTCTCCGCTGTACTTTTAAGCGTGCGACCAGCAGCGGATGGCATCGATGCTCTGGGCGATCTGCTTTCTCCGGCCCACTATGATATGCCGGGGCGAGCATTCCAGCAAGCCGTAGTGGAATGCATCGCTTTCCCCCGAAGGGCGATTATAGTGTATAAAGGCGGAATCTCGATCAAGGTAACAGGCACCGAGCGGAGTATGGCATGCGTATAATCGGAGTGGACCCCGGAACATTGGTAACCGGATTTGGCGTTATTGACTGCGATGCAGGGGCGATGAGCCTTGTGGAGTACGGGGTGGTGAAGATGAAGTCGGAGATGACGCTCCCGATTCGCCTGCGCACCATCTACAATGGCCTTGTTGCCGTGATCGAACGGACGGCGCCGGACGAGTTTGCCATCGAGTCCGCCTTCTACTCCAAAAACGTTCAATCCACTCTAAAACTTGGCCATGCTCGTGGCGTGGCGATGCTGGCTGCGGTATTGCACGAGATCCCAACCAGCGAATACACGCCACGCGAAGTAAAGCTTGCGGTAACCGGCCATGGCGGTTCCACCAAGGAGCAGGTAGAGTACATGGTGACGGCCATGTTGAAGATGAAGGAGCAGCGGGAGATGCTCGATGCTACCGATGCGCTGGCGATTGCCATCTGCCATAACAACCGCCAGGCACGTCCGCAGGGCAAGGCTGCAAATTGGAAGCAGTTCATCCTGGAAAACCCTGAACGGATAAGCCTCCCCGGCTGAGATATCCGTCTCAGGCAGCGCTTATATCTCAAGGTTGCGCGTATACCCACAATCAGTCATACATTCTCCATCCGGCCGCTATCATCTCCATAGAAGGATGATACGGGAGCCGGAGACTGGGAGTTTTTCGTTCTGAACCTGAGGCTTATGGATTTCATCGGAGATTTCTTTCACATGATCAGCTCGCCCGAAGGTTTTCGCGAGATGATCGCATGGGGGGGATATGTCATTCTCTTCCTCATCATCTTTTCCGAAACGGGGCTGCTGATCGGCTTTTTCCTGCCGGGAGATTCGCTCCTGGTAACCGCAGGAGTGCTTGCCGCGGCCGGTATGCTGGACATTGTCCTGCTGAATCTGTTGCTTATACCGGCTGCCATTATCGGCGACGCCACCGGCTATACCATCGGATTCCGTAGCGGAAGACGGTTGTTGCAACGTCCTGATTCCAGGTTCTTCAAGAAATCTCACGTCGAAAAGACCCAGGAATTCTACGCCAAGCATGGTGGCAAGACGATCGTTCTGGCACGGTTTGTTCCGATTGTCCGGACGTTTGCGCCGGTGGTTGCCGGGGTGGCTCGTATGCCCTACAAGAAGTTTGCAACGTTCAATGTTGCAGGAGGCATCTTCTGGATCGCCTCTACGACGCTTCTCGGCTACTGGCTTGGCAAGGTGATACCGGATATCGAGCGCTATCTCCATTATGTGATCGGTGCGGTGATCCTTCTTTCGGTGCTGCCGATCGCCATTGAGTTCATTCGGAACAAGCGGAAGCAGCGGAACGAGGTCACCATCGAGTGAGCGGTGGCGTTTGGTGGTAGATGGACTCTCCTGGTTGTTTTATGATCTAGCAAATCGATTCCGACTATGAGGTATGGACACCTGATGGCGGCAGTGCTGGCAGCAACTCTGCTGCCAGCACTGCCGGGCTGCCTGTATGCGCAGGGAAATAATGGAAATTCAAGAGGAACCGGCGATACCGTACGGCTGAAGCAGCAGCGCGCCGCGCTGGTCTTTGGCGATCGTCATGCGCTGACGCTCCGTGCTCCCGAGCACTGGACGCTCGACACCCGAAGCGGACGTTCCCAGGGGCTTCAGGCCGTGTTCTACCCGCAGGGGGAACAATGGGCTGCCAGCCCATCGGTGATGTATTGCCAGGTGGTGCCCCGCGATGAGATCACCAACAGGGATGCGATCATCGCGTCCGACCTGGATCGGTTCAGGGGAAGCAGCCCAACCGCTGTGGCAATCGCTGGCGATTCGCTGGGCGTGGCCAGCGGCCTGTGGGTTCCCACCGTGCAGTTCTCCGGCGGGCCAAGAGGGACGATCGAGCAGATAGCCTATGTCGAGGAGCGCTCGGTTGTGGTGCTTGTGGTGCTCTCCTGCCGGAACACCGAGGTGTTCGAGCGGTCGTTGCCAGCGTTTCATCAGATGGTTGGGTCCTACAAATTCCTTGCGGACGATCAGGAGAACATCATGCGTGCGGTGGAGGCGGCCGAAGAGTTCGGGGAGTAATCCCCCCGTATCCAGCCCGGTGATCTCAAATCAGGCGTCGCTCCCGGTATGGCGCATAGGGATGGCGGGCACGGTATTCTGTGGGCGAGCGTTGCACTATGATAAAGCATGAAACGGGATGGCCATCCTCTCCTTCGGCCATCCCGTCTCTGCAATCAGGTGTCTGCAACCTGATCGTATGCTGGTTGTTGCAGAGCTTACTGCCGTATCGTAAGGTTGTTCATCACTCTTTTTACGCCCGAAGTGTTCTCGGCAATTACCTGTGCCTGTGCTTTCTGGTTTTCGGAGACAACCGAGCCGCTCAGAATAATCACACCATCCGGCTGCGATTCAACGGTGACGTTCTCAAACCCAGGCTTGGCAATCAGTGCGGTTTCCACAACCTTTTCGATGGTTTCGCTCTTGATCTCCTGCCCTGCATTGTTGACGGCGGACCCTACGGTAGTGGTATCGGAACGATTCTCCATCGTATTATCGGTATTCGATTTGCCACTGCATCCGGTATATACAGCAAGGCTGAAGGCACAGAGCGCGATCGATACAATGCGCGTGGATATCATCGTTGGCTATCTCCCAAGGTTTGTAAGAGTAATTCAGTGCAGAGTTTTTTATCAACCTGTATGCCAGTACTTGTTGCCGGAGGCATTGCCGGCATCCGTGTGCGGATTGCAATCGTCTGGCATTGCGTCCTGTAGAGCTGTGCAAGCCGTTCCGGTCGTGCGCCGAGAAGATAGCGCAGAAGAATCCAACCATTGCGAACCTGTTGCCGTAGGATGCCATAGTGCTCGAATCGCCGTGCCGAGGTTGTCAGTTCCACCGGGAACGAGCGTATCCGGGTGCGGCGCCGGGCACGTTGCAGGAGCTTCACATCCTCCAGAATGGGCCACGGCGGAAATCCGCCGATGCTCTGGTAGAACGAGCGCCGTACTACGATTCCTTGATCGCCAAAGGTGGTCCAGAGCGAATCAAAACGGGTGAACCAGGAGTAGAGTCGGTACAGAGCATGCGAGGAATCGAGCCGAAGGCGGAATGTGCCGATTCGGAAGTCGGGGTCGGCAACCATATCTGCAAGCATGTTTCCGGCCTCCGGTGGCACATGGGTGTCGGCGTGAAGAAAGAAGAGGATGTCCCCGGATGCAGCTTCGGCTCCTGCGTGTAGCTGTTTTCCCCGTCCTGCCTGTGTTTCGATTACCTGTGCGCCAAGGGAGCGGGCAATCGAGCAGGTATGGTCGTGCGAACCGCCATCGGCCACGATGATTTCTGCGCCGAACAGTGCTATTGAACGCAGGCAGGTGCCCAGATGTGCCTCTTCGTTCAGGGTTGGGATAACGATCGATATCTTGCTCATGATTTGTATCCGGGTCTGGTTCCACCGTACAGAGAAATGGGGCAACATACTACCCTGCCAGATGAATGGATAGCATGCAACCTGTATGCCCAGTCGCATGGGGTGGATGCCGGAGATCCTTCTACCACTTTCGATGGGGCTATTTCCTGTACTACGGCTGGGGCTGCCATTGATCGGCCTCCTTCCAGTGGAGCGGTCCCGGAGCGGAGCCGTAACGCATGGAAACTCCTGCACGTTCCCATCGTACTGCGGTCGTTGGCCTGTCCGAATCCGGCCCCCGATCTCTCTGCTTTAGGCGAAGGAGTATGGTGCTCCCGGCAGAGAGATGGCCGATCGCTGGGATGCCGGGATGGGGTTGAGGCGATTGTTTCTGCCTTCGGCGGGTCTGCGTTGCGATCAGGCGTCGCATGGCTGTTGTGGGCTGCCGGTGTATGGGCCAGGGCGGTGGCGATACGGCGCAGCAGGGATCATACGGACTATATTTTTGTGAATCATGTGCGGCATAGCATATTGGCCTGCGCTATGAACGACGTGGAGAATGGCAGAGGAGCGGTGGAGGCAGGCACAATGGTCGCTCCATGGGTTCGTCAATTGCTCGGATAATTCGGAACAAAGACAATGCAGCAGAAGGATTTCTATCAGGTGCTTGGTGTCGGCGAAACTGCGACGCAGGATGAGATCAAGAAGGCCTATCGTGAAATCGCGAAGAAGTATCATCCGGACAAGAACCCCGGCAACAAGGGGGCCGAGGAGAAGTTCAAGGAGGCCAGCGAGGCGTATGATACCCTGAGTGATGCCGACAAGCGGACAAAGTACGATCGCCTGCGAAAGCTTGGCGGCGGCTTTGGCAACGGCGGTTTTGGTTTCGGAGGAGGGGGCGCGGGTGCCCCTGGCGGTGGGATGAGCTATGAGGAGTTCATGCGCCAGTATGGCACGCCCGCGCAGCAGGAACGCCATGGCGGCGGACGTGAGTCCTCCCGTAACTTCGACTTTTCGTTCGACGATATCTTCGGGAACCTCTTCGGGGGACGCCGTGGGCAGTCGCGCGAGGCACAGGTTGAGTCCACCGAGCCTCAGCCGACCGATGATCCGTTTTTTAAGCGGCATGGGAATGACGCCTACGTTGATGTGACAGTGAATTTGGCACAGGCGGTGCTCGGGAGCAAGATCAGAGTGCGTACTCCATCAGGAAAGCGTGTGACAGTGAAGATTGCGCCGGGAACACAACCGGAAAAAACGCTCCGTGTACCACAGATGGGCTATCAGTCGGCAAATGGTATCGGCGACCTCTATATCCGGGTGCATGTGGCCATGCCAAAGACCCTGAGCGATGAGCAGAAGGAGGCGATGAAGGTGTTTGCCGAACGTGCTGGTTTGAAATATTAGGCAGGGCCGGTGGCGGCGAAGTGCTCTGGTAGAAGGTGATGATAGAGGACTTGAGGGCATGGGCTTGCGAGCAATATGAGTGCACGCCAGGGTCCCACACCATACCTCTTTGCGCCGTGGTGTGATGCGTTCGGTTGGGTCTCTCGGGTCTATGCCTGACTGACTACGCGATACATCCGTGCGGATACCGGATTACTGTGGCGCGCTATGTGTGGTATTATGATAGGGGGTGAGAGCGATCTCCAGGCGGGGAAGGCATCGGTTCTACCGATGAAATCACGCGGCAGGTAGAGCGGAGAGAGTTAGGGTGCGGAGCCGATACGGTACGAGCTGATGATATGGCCGCAGTAGGGAGTGTTATGCTCCGTACTACCGTGATATGAAGTGCTCCACGATACTTGCGCGGAGAGTATGGATACCATCTATTAACGATCAACCTTAATGGACACAACAACATTACCACGTTCCTTCAACGACCTTCTGGAGCAGTCGGAGCTGCCTGTGCTGGTCGATTTCTGGGCCGCCTGGTGCGGTCCTTGCACACAGGTCGCGCCGGTGGTTGCGCAGATAGCCAGGGAATACAAAGGGAAGCTGTTGGCGGTAAAGATTAACATAGACGACAAACCCTACATTGCAGCGCAGTATGCCGTGCAGAGCATACCCACCATTATGCTCTTTCACCATCATACCGTGCTTATGCGGGAAGCCGGAGCGATGCCTTATGGTACGATGAAGCAGGCGATAGATTCCGCGCTGGCGCGTATATAGCGCGTCGATGCCAATGGATGCGGCAAGCGCCTTTTCGGACCACATGATCCTGGAAAGGCGCTTCCGCATAGTTGGTATGCTGCCCCTTTCTGTAACCCTAGGCTCGCCGAAGTGTTATGAAGACGGAGCAGGGGCGAGCATTGTGCGGAACCTACCGTACAACTTCGTACTTTATTCAGCCGGCGGAGGCACCATACATCCTCATGATACAATGTGTATGGTAGTTGGGCGTCGGTAGCGACCTACGCATTGTCCGTTTGACCGTCCAGATACGGCGATGCCCCAATCCAGTAGAGCATCGTTGCCGGTGCATGATTGCTCTCCGCGATCATATGCCAGTCGGGTCCGTCACGATGCCCCCAACCGTTCCCGTATTACCAATTGACTTGCGCGGCAGGAGTCAGCTTCTGTACGCGAGTGGTGGGTTTTCAGGTGGCATGAGATCCTCCAGAGGCAACACCTATGAATCGACGATCCTTTTTTGCACGTTGGTTTTCCAGGCCAACTTCCGGCGGTGATGCACGGCTTCCACGTGTGCGCCCGGCTTCTTCCGGTCTTCGGCCCTTTACCCCAGGTGCGGCAACGCCCTGGAATGTGTACCGTGCTGCGCATCTTCTCCGTCGCACTACCTTTATGCCCCGCTGGTCCGATGCCGAGGCGCTGATCGCGCTTGGCCCGTCGCAGGCGGTGGATCTTCTTCTGAACACGGCCAGCCAGCCAGCCAAGCCTCCTGTTGCAGACCATGTTACCGAGAGCTTGGAAGGGCTTGATGTCACCCTGCAGAATCAGCTTCGTGCGGTCTGGCGGAGCGATCAGCAGATATTAAGTGCATGGTACGCCGATGTGATGCGGAATGCAGGGCTGACGATCGTGGAGAAGATGGTGGCCTTCTGGAGCGGCCATTTTACCACGGAGTTCGAGACCGATGATGGTATTGTGGTAGCTCCCTTACTGTACCGGCAGAACCAGTTGTTCCGGGAGCACGGGCTTGGCAACTTCAAGGATCTTGTGATGGCGGTGACGCTGGATGGTGCCATGCTTGTGTACCTTGGCGGCGACTTGAACAATGCCGGTGCACCGAACGAAAATTATGCCCGTGAGCTGCTGGAGCTTTACACAACCGGCCTTGGACAGTATACCGAGGGGGATGTGCAGAATGCTGCGCGTATTCTTACCGGGTGGCGGTCGGCCCGCTACGAGGATCTGCCCACGCCGAACGGCATCTTCAAGACCTATTTCCTTCCGTCGGAGCATGATATCAGCGGCAAGGAATTCCTCGGCGTTTCCTTTGCCGCGCGTGATGCATCCACCAATACCGAATTTCTTGTGCAGCGGGATGAGGTGCGAAAGCTTGTCGATACAATTTTCGAGAAGCGACCGCGTGCCGTGGCGGAGTTCATCAGCCGGAAGCTCTACAACTTCTTTGTCTATAGCAACCCTGTCGGGGGGGATGAGGAGTTTATCGATGCCATGGCCGATCTTTTTATCGAGAGCGACTTCGAGATCCGCCCGGTGATGGCCGCGCTTCTGAAAAGCGAGCATTTCTTTGATAACGCCACCATAGGGGCGCAGATCAAGACGCCTGCCGAGTTCTCGGTTGGGCTTGGACGTCAGCTTGGCGCAAACCGTGATGTTGTGGGCGATATGGCACGTCTGGCGCAGGAACTCTTCGATCCGCCAAACGTCAGCGGTTGGCCCGGTTATCACGACTGGATCACGACCACAACCTATCCGATCCGTTCGGAGATCGCCTCGCAGGTCGTGGCCGCTATCGGCGATGATGCCATGATTGCATTCATCAAAAGTTTTCCCGACCATGTGGATGTGGCCGCGCTTATAACAAACGTGGCCGCCATTCTCCTGCCACGCCCGCTATCGAGCGAGCGCCGTGCCTCGCTTCAGGCAAAGGCTCTTGCCGGCGCTCCCGATTACGAGTGGGGGGAGATTCTGGCCAATAGTCCATCGACCGCTGCGCGCAATATGCGCGATGTGCTGAACACGGTGGTCGAGCTTCCCGATTTTCAGCTGTGCTAACACTCCGAATGCGCCGTGCCGTTCTCCATCCCCATTGTGCTCTTGTGCGGGAGTCGGCTTATCGAAAACTATCTCCGGTTCGTACGCCATGAAACGACGCACATTTCTTAAGACGGCAGCTACAACGGCTGCCGCTTCGCCGATTGTTCTGGGAGGCCTCCCGCTGCGGGCGCAATCGAACCTGACCATGCTGGCGCAGATGCCTTCGCTGGAGAACGACCGTATTCTCATCATCGTGCAGCTCTTCGGCGGCAACGATGGGCTGAACACCATGATACCGGCCGATGATGATGAGTATTACCGTCTCCGGCCGGGCATTGCGGTGCCAAAGAAAGATGTCTGGAACAAGGTCGGCGATATCTATCTGCACCCGGCGCTTGCGCTCGGCTCCCAGGGAGGTGTGGCGCGGATGCTGGAGATAGGGACGTTGGCGCTTGTACAGGGCGTTGGCTACCCGAATCCGAACCTTTCGCACTTCCGTTCTACCGATATCTGGTTGAGCGGCATCAATTCCTCCGACCCGAACCTTCGGCTCGATACCGGCTGGGTTGGCCGCTATCTTGAACAGAGCTACCCGGATTTCCCTGCCTCCCTTCCCGATCATCCGCTCTCGGTGCAGTTCGGCGGCAGCTTCTCGCTGACCCTGATGAGCTCCAAGGGACGCATGGGAATTGAGGTGAACGATCCTGGTAATCAGCGTGGTGTCGGCTCCCAGCTTGATACACTCGATCCGGCAAGCCCCGGCACCGCCTATGAGCAGGAGTACGACTTCATCGCCGATATCGCCAATCGCTCCAACAAGTATGCCCAGGCGGTCAAGGATGCCTATACCGCCGGCAAGGGGAGCCTGCGCGGCGAGTATGGCAACGATGGCTTCGGTCGGCAGATGGCGTCGGTGGCGGCGCTGATCGCCGGAGGGCTGAGGTCGAAGGTCTATGTGGTATCGCTCGGTGGGTTCGATACCCACGTCACGCAGCAGTACGAGGGAAATGTCGGCACTCATCCATCGCTGCTGGAACGTTTTAGCAATGGGGTGGCACAGCTTACCTACGATATGACCCGTCTTGGCCATGTGGACAGGGTGGCCGGGATTACCGTAAGCGAGTTCGGGCGGCGGCCACGTGAGAACGGCAGCCTTGGCACCGATCATGGCGCGGCCGGTGTGCAGTTTGTCTGGGGCACCATGGTAAATAGCGGGGTCTTCGGCAATCCGTTCGACCTGAAAAATCTGAATGCCAACGGCGATCTGAACTATCAGATCGATTATCGCTCAGTCTATGCCGAGATACTTCTCGACTGGTTCGGCCTGACGCTCCCCCAGGTGCGCGAGGTGTTGCAGAAGAACGACCTGGTGCCGATCGATCTTCTGAAAACCCCGGCGGGAGTGGAGCAGGGGGCCGCTGTCGGCTCCGGTGTGGCCATCATGCGGAGTTATCCCAATCCCTTTGCGACATCGGCGACGATAGAGATACGTCTGGATCGTGCAGCCGATGCCGTGCTGGAACTGAGCACGCTCGATGGCCGGGCGATAGCCCGTCTTCTGGACCGGCGGCTTGAGGCAGGAGCACATGCTGTTCCGTTTACGATGGATCTTCCCGCCGGCAGTTATCTCTGCACGCTGCGGGCGGCTGGGCGTACCGATACCTATGCGTTGCGCTGCATACGGTAATGCTTTCATGAGCGTCCGGGGATTTAAGACATAAGCTACAGAGAGCACGCAGCTTTGCGCCAGATGGCCGATCGCTGGCGCGTAGAGGATGAAGAAGGTCGGTGGTCCGTGGCCGGTTGCACCATGCTCGGCGTCGTGGATTGCCGGGAGAGCCACATTCGTATCGTATCAGTGATTTCGGACCCAACTCCGCACCATGCATTTTTTTGCCCGACGGGTATTCTATGCGGCATTTCTATATCCTACTCGTATCAACTCTCCTGCTTCTTTGTGGCATACAGGCGCGTGCGCAATTTCCGGCAGGTTGTGATGCCGACAAGTCCTGCATCGGCAATGCGCTCACAATTGCCATCACAAGCGGGAAGGGGGCGCAGTATGTCGATGTGGACACATCATCCAGGCTTCGTGCGCTTGATGATGCTATCACCTTCGAGGCCTGGATACTTCCCTCGGCACAACCGGGAAAACGCCAGTTTATCGGCGGCCTCTGGGGTCCGAACCGCGACAACAACGATCAATGGGTGCTGTACATCGAGGATGAGCGGATTGTCTTTGCGCTCAGCCCCGATGGCTCGTTCCAGGGCGATCTGGATAATACGATTGCCACGGCCACCGTTCCCGGCCTTTATACACGCGGATGGACCCATGTGGCAGCCGTCTGGGATGGTGTCTCGACCGCCGCCCGGATCGTTGTGGATGGGTTCGAGGTTGCCCGTGCAAGCAATACCACGCTGCCGCTCACACGTTTGAAACGGATAGAGAACCCGAAGCTTCCAATGCAGATCGGAAGCTGCAACGGCCTCTACGATGATACAACACGGTTCCGCACGTTCAAGGGACAGATCGACGAGGTGCGGCTCTGGAACCGTGCGCTGGATGCTGGCAATATCCGCTGCCAGCGCCTGCTTTCGCTCAACGGCAACGAGCAGGGCCTGATTCTCTACTATCGTTGCAATGAGGCGTCATCCACACAGAGTCTGTGCGATGCTACCGGCAACGGGCATGCTGGCCTGATGAGGAGCGGAGCGGTCTGCGAGAGAAGCAACCGTGAGATCTCCCCCACCTACATCGTAACCCCTGCTTCGGTGACACAGTCGCTGTATTGTACCAGCGATACCACGCTCACGTTTACCATCGTCGATACATCGTTCTGTGGAAGCAATGTGACCATTCGGATGGGTGGGGCCGATGCCCGGCTTTTCAGGGTGCCCCAGAGCAGTTTTGCGCTTCAGCAGAATGTTCCCCAGACCTTTACGGTGCAGTTGAAGGCCACGCTGATCGGCGCTATCAATGCGGAGCTTCGTGTGGATAACAGCAATCGCTGCGGTGCCACCGTGCGGATTCCGCTCCGGTATACCCGCCGCACCGAGCTTGATTACTCCAAGGGGCGCATGCAGCTCGATACGCTCTTTGTGGGCTGCCTTGAGCGGAACAGCTCCGAGGATACATTGGAGATCTGCAACAACACGGGCCGCCCGATGAAGATCGACAGCCTCCGTCTTGACAGCACCGTCTTCAGTTGGCGTGCGCTTGACCCTTCGCGTACGCCGGTGCCGGGCTTGCCCCTGACGCTGGCAACGGGCGACTGCTGGAAGGTGATCCTCAGAATGCAGGTCGATGATACCACCCGGACGGTGTACGATACGCTTCGGGTGTTCAGCGACGATCGTTGCCCCGGAAGCGGCATCATCCCCGTGCAGGGACATTCGCAGGAGGTGCTTGCCATCTTCGATCCAGATGGGGGCACCCGGATAGACTCGATGAACTTCGAGGATGTCTGCCCCGGCCAGATCAGCAACGTGCAGCTCTATCAATGGCGGAATATGGTTGGCGAGACGATCGATGTGGATACCATTGTCGTCTCCGATGGCTTCTTTACGCGGCGGAATATCTATCCGGTGCGTCTGCTGCCGCGCACGGCATATCAACCGGTTTTTGTCCGGTTCCGCCCCGATCGGCCCGGTCCCTTTACCGGCCAGATGATCTTTCGGACCACCTATCGGGGCTGCACTATCGAGAAGATTGTGGAGCTGACCGGGCGTGGGATATCCGTCGATGTATCGTTCAATAGCGCGCTTGTCGGATTTGGCAATGTGACGATCGGCAAGGTAGGCTCGCAATCGGCGAGCGTTACCAACAATGGCCGCGACGTGCGGAGCATGTCGGCATACCTGAAGGTGGGAGATGTCTTTACGATAGCCTCCGGCAGATCCTTTACCATCGTTCCCGGGCAGACCGTACAGATTGGCCTGGATTTCCGCCCGCGCGAGCCTAGAACGTATTACGACACGCTCTGCGTGTTCGATAACCAGTGTTACCAGACGATATGCATCCCGATTTCCGGCACCGGGGTTTTCGATGCGCTTGTCTTCGATCCTCCCTATGTGAGCATGGAGAATATCATCGGCTGCCAGTGCCGTACCGATACTATCGATATCCGCAACAATCTTGGGAGCACGCTGAACTTTACCTGGACAACAAACGATGCCACCGGCAAGTTTCAGGTGCGGCAGCTTGGCGCCGTAAGCTCGCTCGCCCCAGGTGGCAGCACGGCGTTCGAGGTTGTCTACTGCCCGGATGATCTGAACACCGATCGTTCCGATCGATCCTATATCGATATCCGGCTATCCGATGGTCAGCTCTATCAGGTGCTGCTGCATGGCACAAGCGTGGCGCCGAAGCTCTATATCACCCCTCTTACCGCCTATGGCAATGTGGAGGTGGGCTGGCAGCGGCGCGAGATGATTCTGGCGGAGAACGCCAGTTCCGTGCCGATTCATGTGACCGGCATCAACGTGCCGCCGGGATATACGGTGATCTCCACAAGCCCGTCGCTCCCACAAACGCTGAACCCCCGTGATTCGCTCTGGGTGGAGCTGGAGCTTGCGCCGACTGCCGAGACCGATTACAACGGGCCTATCACGATCCTCTCCGATTTGCCCTGCCAGCTTGGCTGGAGCGGCACACTTACCGGGCGTGGAGTGATTGTGAAGCTCGATGTGCCGGTCCGCTTCATCAACTATGGTCTGATAAAACCGTGCGATTGTGCTATTCGCGAGATACCGCTGCCGAACAGCAGCGAGTATATACCGCTTGAGGTGGATTCCATCTGGATCGATGGTGCCGGGGTTACCTCAGCAAATCCATCGGTCTTTGTCTGGAGCTCCCGGCAGACCGCGGGCATGACCCTCCCGTATACGATCGCCCCCAGGCAGGTCGATACGCTTCTGGTCTCCTTCTGCCCGGACATTCCGGCGACGCAGGCGAACCTGCTCTCGAATGCCGCCATTCATATCCGTGCCGGTACGCCGGCCTGGACCGAGCGGTTCGATGTGGTTCTCAGCGGACGGCGCGAGATGAATTTCCAGCCGAATCGCGTGCTTGTCTCCTTCCCGGACACCCGTGTGGATACGGCGGCGCAGCCGATATCGGTGGAGATCAGCGTTCCCGACCCGTTTGTCAATCCGAGCGGCGACAGCGTGGTGATTGATACAATCACGTTCGTCCCGGACCAGCGGGTGTTCTCCATCGAACATCCCACCGGGCTGCCCTTTCCGTGGGTGATACGACGCGGGGAAAAGCTCACCTTCCAGGTGAAGTTCTATCCGCGCGCGCCAAAGGAATATGTGGCACGGCTCAACATACATACAAGCTTCCCCTGCCAGGGGGTCGATACCACGATCCTGGTACGGGGAACCGGATTTGCCCCGGCATTCGGGCTACAGATGGCGTTTGATACATCTGCGGTTGGCCGTGATACGATCAACCTGACAACCTGCGATACGCTGGAGCTTCCGGTGATGCTCAGCCGTGCGATACCGCAGGATATCATCGACATCTTCTTCCGCGTCGGCTATGACTCGACCGCGATGAAGCTGATCGGTGTCTCTTCCCCCTATACGGGTGATGTGGCGGTGAGTGATACCGGCGATGGCGCTCGTGCCCATCTCAAGGATGCACGGCTTGTTCAGGCGGGCATCATCGCCTATGTCCGGTTTGCCGTGACACGGGGGCCGACATCCTTCCCGATCCTGCTCGATGAGATCGATTTTGATAGCGATTCCCTGGTCTTCTTCAAGATCATTGCCGGCATCGATCGTGGCTGGGTACAGATCGACCAGCCGATGATCGCCATGACCCAGTCGGTCCGCTACGATACGGTGAACATCAAGAGCTGTGAGGACCGTCTGATCGTAGTGCGCAATCCGGGGCTGATCCCGATCCGGTTCGATTCGCTGAGCGGCCTGCCGCCGGGGCATCGGGTTACCGCAAGCAGCATCCCATACCCAACGCTACTGGCGCCGGGCGATTCGATCGAGCTTACGCTGACGTTCTGTCCGTTTATGGAGATGGTATACGATTCCACGATTCGTGCGCATTCCGGCTGGCCATGCCAGATTGCCGACAGCGGGACGATCCACAGTTTCGGGTACGCCCCGCCGTTTCCGATGCGGATCATGATCGGCGATGGCACTACCGAGCTTGCCTCGATCTCCGGCATCATTGCCGATACGGTAGAGGTGCCGATCGCGGTGGATCGTGATGTGCCCCAGACACCGCTCGATGTAACCATGCTCTTCGAGTACAATCGGCGTGCGCTCCAGTTTATCGACGTAGGCTCGGCCTATTCCACGGAGGTGACGGCTACGGAGACCGTGGATGGATTGCTGGTACGGGTTCCCGGCTGCGATAGCATCAGGCAGGGAGAGATAGCGCGCTTGCGCTTTGTGGTGGCCGTGCCCGATGTGGTTACCTCGCCGTTCCATCTGATCCCGCAGAACTTTACAAGCGATTCCAACTTCTGGGTGAAGCTCGATCCCCCCATTACCGTGGGCGATTCCACGGTGGTAATGGTTGATCCACGCTGCAATATCTCCCGGTTGAATTTCCGTGGCGGCGTCAACAAGCTTGCCGCAGCCCTTCCGAATCCAACAACCGGCATGGTCTCCATCGAGGCGGAGTTCATAGAGGATGCCAACACACGGCTTCGGCTCTTTAACAGCGCAGGCGTGGAGGTATACCAGATCCTTGATGGAACAAGCCGGATGAGCGGCGGCCGCTACCGGTTCGATTTCGATATAAGCTTCCTTCCCAGTGGCGATTATTATTGCGTGCTGGAGGCCGGACGATTCCAGGCGATGGAGCGGTTGAAGGTCGTGAAATAGAGAATAGCCGATCCAGGGTTCTCTACGATCGCAAGGTTGCCGGGACGATCCGTAAGCATAGGCAGATAATGGCAGGCGAGGGGACCATTCCCTCCAACAATCACTTTCGACAACGGTTGGATGTAGCTGTGAAGTATCTACGTACCGTGGCAGCGCTTCTGCTGCTTCATTGCTCGGCTCTGGCGCAGGAGCCCGATCCGATTCCGGTTCCCGATGCTCCCCGCATGGAGAATCCGGCGCGCGCGGGGCTTCAGGGCACCTCGTTTCGTCTGGTCTTCTATGGTGGGTATGCCCTGAATTTTCACCAGACCAACGCCACGCTCTTCACAGGTGGGGGGGAATGCGGTGCGTTCAACGACGGCAGGGGGAGGGGGCCTGCGGCAGGACTGTACGGCGAAATGCCGGTCCTTGGGCCGTGGCTCGATCTGGTGCTCGGTGGCACCTTCCTTCAGCGGGGCGGAGAGTTCGGGGAGGTGTATACCGGCGGGCTTCCGGTGCTCGATCCGACTACCAATCGTTATACCCAGCTTGAGCGGCGGCATAGTTATACGGCCAATCTCGGCTATATCTATGGAGAGCTTGGGGTTCGTGCCACCCCCTTTCCCGAGTATCCCCTGTATATGCGTCTGAGCGGAGCCGTGGGGGGGCCGGTTACCGAGGCCACGCACAAGCAGACCGAGGAGATCCTGTCACCATCCGGCGTGCTCTATCCGGAGACCAATACCGCCATCCGCGAGGTTTCGAGCGGGGAGATCCGGGATGCAGGGCTTTCGCTGCTGGTTGCCGGTGCCATAGGGTATCCCTTTCCGCTCAGCCGCAGAGTGACCGCCTCGCCGGAGATCAGCTATTATTATCCGTTGAACGATGTGACGCCGAATTATCGCTGGCGCATCGCATCGCTCCAGGCTGGCGTTGCGCTTCGTTGGAGCTTCGGGCGGTTGCCGGTCGATCACAGCCAGGACCCACCGCTCGCCGATGGACCATCGGCCGGCCGTCCCTATGTGGTGCTTGCCACGACCAGCACAAAAAATATCGAGATCGTCGAGACCGTTGTTACCGAAACCTTTCCGGTGCTTCCCTACATCTTCTTCGATGTAGGCAGCTCCGATCTGCCACCGCGCTACAGAACCATCACTGCTGCCCAGGCCCCCGCCTTCGATGAGCAGGATCTGCCGCATCGCTCGCTCAGCGCGTATTACGAGATCCTGAACATTATCGGACGGAGGATGAATGTCGAGCCTGGAGCGAAGATCACATTGAACGGCACAACCGATGGGGCGGAAGCTTCCGTGGCAGGAGCCGCCAATAACCTGGCGCGCGCGCGCGCACAGGCGGTAAAGGATTATCTGGTACGGATCTGGGGGATCGACCCTCTCCGCATCGCGATCACTACAAGCCCGCAGCCTACCTACCCATCGAGCAAGGAATATGCTGAGGGGGCCGAGGAAAATCGTCGTGTGGAGATCGTTACGGCAAGCGATCCAATTCTCCGTCCCATCGTCTTCGAGCGCTTCAAGGAGCATACGATCGAGCCATCGCAGCTTCTCTTCTCCGCAAATGCGGAGAGCACGGCAGGCATCGCGGACTGGCGGCTCGATGTTTATGCGGGCGATCGGAAGGTCTGGAACCAGTCCGGGACAGGCGCTCCTCCATCCACGGTCCGTTGGAATCTTGATGAGACAACAGCGGCCCGGATGGCCGAGATGCTCTATGGCGATGACAATCTCCGTTGTGAACTGACCGTGGTGGATAACAACGGGGTCGAGGCCCGATCGGAGTTCGCCGAGCCGGCACGCAAGGAGCTTAGTCCGTTCGAGATAAGCCGCCTCAGCCTTATCGTCTTCGATTTCGACAAGGCAAATATCAATCCGCAGAATAGAAGAATGATCTCCTCGTTTGTCGCACGGTCGATGCAGCCATCATCCAGGGTCTCGATCACCGGCTCTACCGATCGGCTCGGCGAGCTTGCTCACAACCAGCAGCTTTCCGAGGCCCGTGCGGTTGCTGTGCGTGGCCTGATAGCGGCGGAACGGCCAAGCGCTACCATTACCGATGTGAAGGGAATTGGTCCTTCGCAACTCTTGTACGATAATGGCATACCGGAGGGACGGTACTACTGCCGCACGGTGAGCGTGGAGGTCCGCACGCCAGTTGCCGATGTAAAGCCGTAGATGGTCCGGTCGGGGCTGGCCCGTGATGGTGGTGTGGGGAGGGAGGGGTGATATCGCTGTGCAAATTTTTCGGGAACCTCCGCTTTCGCACTGTCTCTAACACGATCATCTGCCCCGGTTGCATCTCCGCGATCGAGGGTGCCGATACTACAACATATCGTACATCAGTTTTATCAATGAACAGGACGATGATAAAGAAGAGCATGGGATTGGCGGTGGCGATGGTAGCTCTGATAGGGCTTGCCGTTGGAATAGCGGTCGCACAGCCGCGCCATAAGGGACCGAGAGAGCATGATCCGAAGAAAACCGAAGTCTACAAGGGGTTGTTCGAGTCGTTGAAGACATGGGGGCAATCGGCTGTTCTTCCGCAGGTGCTACAGTGGAAGAGCGATCTCGATGGCGCTCTTTCCTCAGATGATCTTCGTACCCTGAACGATCTTCGTTCCCGCGCTGCGCTGCTTCGCAAGGAGCAGGCGGCTCTGGCGCAGCAGATCGCTGCGGCACGGAAGAACGGAAACGATGATGCCGCCAAGGCCGCCCGCGAGAAGATGAAGGAGATGCGTGGAAAGCATAAGGAGCTTGCCGAGGCCGTGAAGCCACTTGCCGAGAAGTATAGCCCGACGCTTGCAACGATCGGCGATGAGGCCAAGGCGAAGATGAAGGCATGGAAGGAGGAGGCGCAGGGCATCGCCTTGAAATGGTTCGAGCAGAACAAGAGCGGTTTCACCCAGGAGCAGATCGAGCGGATGGGAGGCGATATGAAGCGATTCTCCCACTTCGGTGGTGGCAAGATGATGAAGCGCGGCATCGTCGTCCGCTTTATGCTCTGGGATGGAAACGATGCTATCGGTCAGATGGAAGGTCTGATGGCTCCTGGCGAAGGTGAGCCTGGGCTTCGTTGATCGGCAGGTTGATATGTATATCTCCCCCGGTACGTGGATAACTGCCGTTGCATCGTGAGGTGCGGCGGCAGTTGCCGTTTTATGGGTCGGGTTCCCGGCTTCTCCTGTGGGCCGCCCTGCCAGCGCTAAGTGGGGATGATCGGTGTTGCAGGGGACGTGGTGGCACCGCCGTGCGATTGTCCGTATAGAAAACCCGGGCCGTGGATCGGCTGTCCGACCCGCAGCCCGGGAGAGAAGGAAGTATCACCCAATCGGCCCGGATGCGGAGGAGGCGGGCTTTCGTGATACGAAGGGCGAGTTCAGTGCTCAACGTTACCACACCTCCGGGCCGCAACCGAACCGGGGCTAATATACTGTTGGGACGATTATTGTTCAAACAAGTATTTGTCGTTTGCAGGGTCGTAGGCCGATTATGTGCTGCATGCGGCGGTGGCATCGGCATTCGATTTTGATAGATGTCTGCTGCCAGCAGATGCCATGAGGAGCTTGCCTGTAACGCCAATACGCAGCGGCCTGATGATCGAGATTGGGGTTGCCCTATGTGCAGACGAGATGCTCTCTTCGCTCCAGTGCGATCATGGCCATGCAGATTTGCCGATGGGAAAACCACACGACTTCTATGTACGCCACATCCTCCGAGATAACAGGACAAGAGCTTGCCGTCCGCTTATGCAAGGATGTGGAAGGGGATCAGGAAATCCCGTGTGCCATTCTTTATTGGCTGATCTGTCTCCGGTTGGCTGTGAATAGACCACGGCATGCTCCTCGGTGCCATCCCGGCATCGGCGACCGCTCGTGAGGGGGCACCACGATATTCATGATGATGCTGTTCCGAATGCTGTGCCAGATCGGGAGGATGAGCCGACCACCGTTGCGGGCATATAATGTTGTTGTGCTCGGTGGTATGGGAACCTTGCTGGCGGTGTATGCCGTGCGATTCCTCCGCCACGACCGCTAGCAGAAGGTGGAATATCCCGGCGCAATCGTGTGCGCGCCTGAAGGATGATCCAAGCCGTGTTGGGCTGCTCTTCCGCACGTCGGTGTGGCCGCTGCGCCAGGATTGTCGTTAACACGCAAGGATCGTGCAGCGTAATATAAAACCCCCCGAAACCGGCCAGAATGGCACGATTTCAGGGGGTTGTTGTGTCCACCCCTGGACTACGCAATGTTCTGTAGGTATCGGCCCCGGATAGGTCCGCGGAACTGACGCAGCTCGTCCCGGTCTCATCTCCCAAGTGATTCCTGTTCTCACAGACGGTATCTACCCGGAGCCGAATCTGTTTGCAATATGGCGTTATGCGCTTAACGTTTTTTTGACATTCCGGCCACTTGCCAGAAGAATTGGTGGGGTCTGTGTAGAGAGCCTCAGGGGCGTTCAGCCGTACGAAATACAGTCCGGCGCTACGCCAGGGCCGATGATGCCTGCCTGGATATGGGCACGCACGGATAAAAGCCTTCGAGACGAGAATTGTTCCTATGGTCACGGCTCATGGCATCGTGGTTCTTGTTCGCAGAACATCGCCATCGCTATCACAGGGCGATGTTCTGCGCATAAGAGATCGGAACCATGTAGCGTTGAGTGGACAACCAGGGCGGAAGTGTAGAGAGCCGTGGGGAGGTGCCGATGTGCCTGCGCCTGATGGATCGGGCCTAGAGATGCGTCTGTATCAGCCGTCGCAGCCGTTCCGGGGGTGTTATGCCGAGTTCCGCACGGAATGCGCGCTCGCATTCGTTGAAGGTCTTCAACAGTTCTGCCATGCCACCCTTGTCTCTAAGCGCTGTTAGCAGAACCTCGTAGCCGGATTCCGATATAGGGTCTCGTTCGATAAGATTTTTTGCCGTTGCGATCGCTTGGTCCAGCTCGCAGGCGCGCAGATGCTCGTTCGCGAGATAGGCCAGCGCCTCCGATATCATATCGTGGATGCGGTCACGGGTTTCAGCCGTCCATGATTCATAGATATCTTCCTTCAGAAACTCGCCCTGGCACAGATCGGTGGCTTGCAGATAGAGCGTGCGTTTCTGTTGCGGCAGAAGGCTGCGTCGCGCCTCGGCGATCAATCGCCGGAACCGTATAAAGTCTACGGATGCGCCATCGCCAAGATCGAGTGTATAGGTGCGGTCGCTGCTGGTAAGCAGAGCGGAGGGTTTATGCGGCTCGCGTCGGGGGTCGATCGCCTTGCGGATATGGGAGATTGCGTTCATCACCAGCAGTTCCGTGTTGCGCTTGCTTACGCCGCCCCAGAGCATTTCCACGATTTCATCGATGGTCACCGCCGTTGCGTGGTTCAGCAGCAGGAGCTTGAAGAGATCGCGTGCCCTTTTTCGCTGCCAGTCGCCTTTGCGAAGCTCTCTGCCGTTGATGCTTACGCTGAATTCTCCAAAGGTTCGTACCATGATAACAGGGCCAGCCGGACTCTCTGTTTCCTCATGAGGGCGTATGCTTCCGGTGACGCGTTCCAGCATCTGCTCGGTTTTCATACGGCTCATCTTCAGGATGGTCCTGTTCATCTCCACAATCTCCTCCTGAGGCAGGCCAAGCAGGCGCGCTTCCCGGCTGGCGTTGCGCCGGTCCAAGTCGCCGTTCAACTTATAGACGCGCTCCTTCATATCGCTGTTGAAGATCTGCCGGTTCACCTCCTGGCTCATCCGCTCGAATGTTGAACTTGTCTGGCGGTCGCCTAGTGTTTTGTACAGATCGGCAAGCTGGCGTAGCGCCTGCTCCGCCGTGTTTTTCTGTCCGATCTCCTCGGACACCTTCAAAGCGTTGTGAAGCAGCTCCGCAGCTTCATGATGGCGGCCGTGATGGTGGCGAACCATTGCCAGGTTCAGAAGAACTTCGGCAGCCCCTCCGCGATCGCCGATCTCCTCGGCGATAGCAAGGCTTTTCTCAAAGTACTCGGATGCTGTTTCCATATCATCCACACTGCGATAGATCTGCCCGATGCTGTTCAGCGCATCTCGTTCACCATACCGATCGCTGGTTTCCTGATGAAGCCTCAGGCTTTTGAACTGATAGATAAGCGCCTTGGGATAATCCTGCTGTCCTTCGTGATAGCGTCCTATATGGGCGAGCGAAAAGGCCTCCCCCTGCTTATAGTCTATCTGTTCGGCGATGCGCAGACTTCTGATGTAATAGTCGATAACGTTCGCCGGATCTCCCAGCATTTCATAGATCTGGCCGATGTTGTTCAGCGATACGGATTGCCCTAGAAGATCGCCGATCTCCTCGGTGATCTGAAGGCTCTTCATATAGCTCTCCAGAGCATTGGCATAATCTCCCAGATTTTTGTAGATGATGCCGAGGTTGTTCCAGGAGACCCCTTCGCCCCAGCGATCGCCAAGTTCCTGTTTTCTCTGCATGCTCTCCATTTCGTAGCGCAGTGCCTTGTGGGAATCGCCAAGCCGCTGATAGGCGATGGCGAGGTTGCCGCTGATATAGGCAGCCAATTGCCGCTGCCGATTTTTTTCGGCGATGCAAAGGCCCTCGATATAATACTCGAGCGCCCCGGTGAAGTCCCCAAGCTTCTCGTGCGTATTGCCCAGTCCGTTGAGCGCTGCGGCCTCCTTGCTTGTGATGCCGGCGGCTCGTGCTACGCCAAGGCTTTCCTGATGATAATCCAGGGATCTGGATGTCTGACCAACCATTCTAAAGGCATGGCCAAGCCCATTTAATGCCTCCGATTCCTCCAGAGGCTCAGCCAGCTCTCGTGCGATTTCCAGGGCGGTCGAGTGGGCCGTGATCGCTTTGTTGCTATCGCCCATTCGTCTGTACAACGCGCCGAGCAGATTGATTGCCCGTACCTCCCCGTGCCTGTCGGCAATGGTCCTGGCAATGGCAAGCCCTTCGTCCAACTGTTGCTCGGCCACATCATAACGGGAGCAAAGGGCCGCGTTGCCATAGCCAAGTACGCAGAGCGCTGCGCCAATCCCTTTGCGATGGCCGATCGCGGTTGCCATGTCATATGTTGTAGCGGCGATTGTCAATGCCTGGTCAGGGTCGCTATTGACCAGTTCCCAGGCACGTTGGTTCATCGCATCGATCCGTGAACTCTGATCGAGCTTGGATATGGCAGATTCCTGAGGGGTCATACTCTCTTCATCCATCAATATGATCGACGCTTTTATCATAGTATCGTAACGAGGCGGATGTCGCGCTGCGGTAACGCCCGTCGGGGGGTGTTGTACAACCGGAGCCTGCATGAAAAACCGGATGTGATATGCCTGCGCCCCGCCACAAGCCATTCATCGCCGTTGGGGAGACCTATAACGAAGGGAGATGATAAATGTTCCGCTTCTGCCTGCCACCGTTCATGTTCATAGTGTGGGAACCTGTTGTATGATGATGGTACCTATAGGGGAGGGAGGAATGCTAGCGCCGGTTCTGGTGGGAATATATCATGGGAGGCACATCAGGGGAAACCATGACAAATCGGCCGATCCGCCATACACGTGTGGGCGATATAGTCGCCGTTCGGATCTCCGTTCGGTAGATCGTTGCAGGGCAGATAAAAAAATATCAATTCAAATAAAGGTACAGCGGCAAAGAATACAGGAGAGAATAAAGGTGCCCCGGCACAACGTTATAAAGGCGGTTGTATCGGGGCTTCCGATGGAGACACCGCTGTGGGCATAGGGGGGGAATGCCCGCAGCAGTGTCTCCTGACAGTGTTATGGCATCAGGAATGTCGTCGTCAGCTCTTATCGTGCGAGCGTCCGCCATCGGAGCCAGGGTTGGAGCGATTGCGGCGACTTCCGCTATGCGATCCCAGTTCACCACGCTGCTGGCCACGGTCTTTGCCGCCAAGCGCTCCACGATCGCTGATACGAGCGCCCTTCTTGAGATGGAATTCTCCGCCGTGCGGACCGGAGCCGTGCTGGCCAGCATAACCATGATTATGGTCGGTCGTCTTTTCTCTGCCGACCTTGTTGTCGTGATCGCTGCGGTGATCCATGGTATCCCCGCTCGTTCTTTCATCTGTATCCATGACACACCTCCATTCTATAATCGATACTGCGATCATCGCGGCTGTTGTCGTGTGCCGAACGATCGCTAATTATTTTCTGATGCTCTGGATAATTCTTTCTACAACCACCATGCCGGTTTATCGGGATACCTACCCCATAATAGCGGCCGGTCCTGGACCCTGTTATGGCACGGGTGGTATCTGCCGCATGCAAAAAAAAATACTGGCCACATTCAACCACAATGGTTTTCCCGTTGTCATCTGACACGGCAAGCGCAACAGAAATGGCCGAAAGGTGGGCACTATATCGCCGCTGGTCGGCTCTCCTATGATTATGATTTTTTGCGGAGGTATTGTCATGAGGCTTCTTTTATCATATGCGGCAATAGTTCTCACGCTATCGCTGAGTGCTTCTCTTGGCGGATGTGTCCATATCACAAATACCTATGCCGGGTTGCCGGGGGGGGACGGTTCTCAGAACCAGCAAAGCTCGCAGACAGTGGCTGCCCGTGATTGTGGTTGTGCGGGGACGGCCGGGCCTATCTATATACAGGATGGTTACGCGCGTTCATATCCCACGTATTATCCTCCATCGAGCCAATATCCCTATGGATATCCTCCAACCTATGGTGGTTATTATCCACGGCCGAATCAGACAGGCGATGCCAATGTGGATGGGGCCGCTGCCGGCGGGGCCGTCTCCCGTCCGGTTGGCTCAACACCGCGCCGGACAGATTCCAGCAAGGGGCGTGACGTCGTCCGGGATACTCATATAGGCGGAGCGAGCACTACCGTTGGTATCAATCCGGGATTTGACCCTCCATCGAGCGCTCCTGGTGGTCCCCGCGTCGGCGATTTCCACGACAGCGAGGTTCGGCCGAACCTTCCGCTTGGTGGCCAGACGCGAGAGGCAACTCCGGTATCGAACGTTCCAGAGAAGGATACGCATATTGGCACTGTGCCTCCTGTACGAACCGGCACCTCCGAGGCCAATGTTCCCCATGACGATGTCACCATGCGTCCACCCGTGAGCGGTGGTCCCAGTGTAAGCGTTCCAGATCGTGGTACGCGGCCGGCACAGGGAGCGGACGTTGATAATCAGGCCCGGCCACGTCCGGGGCGTGAACCCGTCGCAACGCCGGTGCGGACGCCGGAGGCAAACCCGTCGGGGGCAGCGCAACGCGAGAGCGCGACGCCCGTGCCGACGGTTGCTCGGCCACGCCGCGAGTCCACGCCGGTGAACTCCGGTGTGAGCGAGCGTGCCGGTGCCGTTGAGAACGCAACGGAAACCGTTTCTCCGGCGGCGGGAACCGGTTCCAGAACACGGCGGGAGACTCCGGTTGCCGAGAAGTCCGAGACGGTGGTTGTAGCTCCGGCGGCGGGGATCGGCTCGCAGGCACCGGCAGAACAGCAGAAGGGAACCGGGGAGAAGGCTGACGGGGCAAGCGCGGTGGGCAGCACTGTTTCGTGGCCGATACGGAGCGCCGGTGCTGGAACCTCTGCCGATAGTTTGAAGCCAGCCGTGGGCATATCGACCGGATCGGCGGGCGACCATGAACGTATCAGCACACCGCGTTAAGGGTGACGCAGGTGCGCTGATCCTTACGGTCCCGGTTCCCCTTTGTGGGGCCGGGACATTTTTTACGGTAATTTAGGGGACGGCGTTGGGGTATATGCCGAGACTGCTGGCAGAACACTCCGGCATCACGAAACTTTTCGTTGCATTTTTCGTCGAGCCTATACTGCTCCGCTGCCTGAATCGTCATTCCGATGTCGGCAACGCGGGGCTTGTCGTGCAGGCATTCTCGGTGAGAGTTGAGCCATTTCAACCCCCTGATGCCATTCGGCTCCGGCCATTGAATCCATGTTTCGTCCCATATCATAAATTCATGTACTCTTTCGGTATGAAGTTGAAACCATTGCTTCCGCTCGTGCTCCTTCTGGCCGGGAGCCCGCTCCTGCGAGCGCAGGGGAATAATTTCCTTCCTGCGGCGCGTCCGATGCCCGAGGCAAAGTACAGCTATACCTCCGTCCCCGGCGATCCCTTGCAGGCACGGATCTATACGCTCAAGAACGGTCTTACGGTGATCCTGTCTGTCAACAAGGCGGAACCCCGTATTCAGACGCTGATCACGACCAGGGCAGGGAGCAAGAACGATCCCTCCACCAACACCGGTCTGGCCCACTATCTGGAGCATATGCTCTTCAAGGGGACCGATCGTTATGGCACAAAGGATTATGCGAAGGAGAAGGTACTGCTCGACAAGGTGGAGAACCTCTACGAAGAGTATAACAAGACAGAGGATGCCGAGCGCCGCCGCGTGATCTACCGTGCCATCGACTCGGTGTCGGGGCTGGCTGCTCAGTATGCGATTGCCAACGAGTACGATAAGCTGATAGGCTCGATGGGTGCGAAGATGACCAACGCATTTACATCGACCGAGCAGACCACCTATGTGAACGATATCCCGCAGAACCAGCTTGAAAAGTGGATGACGGTGGAGGCGGAGCGCTTCCGCAATCCGGTCTTCCGCCTGTTCCATACCGAGCTTGAAGCGGTCTATGAAGAGAAGAATATCGGCATGGACAACGACGCCCGGAAGGTATACGAGGCGGCGATGGCAGGGCTGTTCAAGAATCATCCATATGGCACGCAGACCACGATCGGCACCGTGGAACATCTGAAAAATCCTTCGCTGAAGGAGATCCGCAAGTACTACAACACGTATTATGTGCCGAACAATATGGCGATCATCCTGGCAGGTGATTTCGATCCCGACAGGACTATAGCGCTTATCGACAAGCACTTTGGCTCGATGCCGTCGAAGTCGGTTCCCCCCTATACCTTTGCGCCGGAAGTTCCCAGAAGCGCGCCCGAGGAGATCAACGTCTATGGGCCCGACCGTGAGAACCTCCGCATAGGATTTCGTTTTCCCGGCGCCGGCACGCGCGAGGCGCTGCTGCTGGAGGCAACCGATCTTCTTCTTGCCTATAAGGGCGCAGGGCTTATCGATCTGAATCTGAACAAGGATCAGAAGGTGCTGGAGGCAGGAAGCTCCCCTACGGTGATGAAGGATTATTCGATCCATTGGTTTGTCGGTGTGCCAAACCAGGGGCAGAGCCTTGAAGAGGTGCGCAGCCTTCTTCTGCAACAGGTCGAAAAGCTGAAAAAGGGAGAGTTCGACGAGAACGCCCTCGGGGCCGTGGTGAAGAACCTGAAGGTGGACGAGATCCGCCAGTACGAGGAGAACACCGGCCGCGCATATACCTTGCTCGATGCGTTTATAACGGGCCAGGACTGGAAGAGCTATACCTCCAAGCTCGATCAGATGAGCCGTCTGACAAAGAAGGATATCGTTGACTTCGTCAACAAGTACTACACGAATGATTATGTCGTGGTCTATAAGCGGCTGGGAGAGGACAAGTCGATCGTGAAGGTGGAGAAGCCGCCGATCACGCCGGTGTCAGTCAACCGCGACGATCAGTCCCCGTTTGTTGCCACGGTGCTGAATACACCTGCGCCGGCCATTGCCCCGGTCTTCCTTGACTACAAGAAGGATATCACCACGCTGAAGCTGAAGAATGGGGCGGAGGTCTACTATCTGCCGAACAAGGAGAACGATCTGTTCACCATGTATTATGTCTTCGACATGGGGCGGAGGAACGATAAGAAGCTGCCGCTGGCAATCAAGTATCTGAAATACCTTGGCACCGACACCTATAGCGCACAGCAGCTCTCGAAGGAGTTCTTCAAGCTTGGTGCCGAGTTTGGCATCAATGCCGGCGAGGATCAGGTCTATCTCTCGCTCTCCGGTCTGAATGAGAGCTTCGAGCCTACGTTCAAGCTGTTCGAGGATTTTCTGGCCAATCTGAAGCCGGATCAGGAGGCGCTCAACGGCCTGATCGAGCAGGAGATGAAGGGACGTGAGGATGCAAAGCTGGATAAGCAGACGATTCTCTGGACCGCTCTGCGCAACTATGCCATGTATGGCAAGGTGAACCCCTTTACCGACCGGCTTTCGGAGAAGGAGCTTCGTTCGATAACGGCTGAGGAGCTGGTGGACTATCTCAAATCGCTCAACAGCTACCGCCACCGTGTGCTGTATTATGGCCCGGTTGCCAAGGATAACCTTGTATCCTCGCTGAACCAGCTTCACCGTATGCCGTCGGTACTGCGCGATTATCCGCAGCCGGTTGTCTATACGCGCCAGGAGATGAAGCAGAACACGGTGTATTTCGTGGACTATGATATGGTGCAGGCAGAGGTGATCTGGCTGAGCAAGTCCGGCCCGTTCGATGCCAAGCAGATGCCTACGGCCTCACTGTTCAACGAATATTTCGGTGGCGGCATGTCGTCGGTGGTGTTCCAGACGATTCGCGAATCGAAGGCGCTGGCCTATTCCACCTTTGCCGCCTATCAGACGCCGCAGAAGAAGGAGGACCCGTTCTATATCCTGTCGTATGTGGGCACACAGGCCGATAAGGTTGGCGAGGCGGTTCCGGCGATGAACACGCTCCTGAACGATATGCCTCGTACCGAGCAGTCGTTCCTGGCCGCCCGCACAGGTCTGAAGAACCAGATCGAAACCGAGCGGATCACCAAGTCCGATATTCTCTTCAACTATCTGGCCGCTCAGAAGAGAGGTCTTGACTACGATATCCGTCGTGATGTCTATGCAACGCTTGACAAGGTGACGATGGACGATCTCCAGCGCTTCCATAGCGCCCGTTACAAGGATGTGCATTATAGTTATCTCATCCTTGGCTCCAAGAGCAAGCTTAATCCTACCACCCTTGGCACGTATGGCAATGTGGTGGAGCTGAGCCTGGCAGATATCTTCGGATACTGATCCTCGGCGGGTTGTGTATCGGCAAGTGCAATGGCCCGTACCTCCTCTGGATGTACGGGCCATTCCTGTTATCGAGAAGGGGTGGCAGTAGCAGGGGATAAACAATTGTGAAAAGGGTCGGCAAGCAGAGGGAGATCGTCTCCCTCCGCTTGCCGACCCTTTCTGTTGGTACCATAGAACAGATAGGGACGGCTCTGTTGTTATGCCGTCGCCTCTGTCTCTATCGTCACCCTCTCCATGGTAACCTGCTGTGCCGGGCGATCATGCGGATCGGTCGGGGTGCGCCCGATGGCATCCACAACGTCCAATCCCTCGGTAACGCGGCCAAAGATCGTGTACTTTGGTGGCAGGGGGTAATCGGCATGCATGATGAAGAACTGCGAGCCATTGGTGTTGGGGCCTGCGTTTGCCATCGCCACAATACCGGTCTTGTATCCGGTCTTATAGAGATCCGATCCTTCATTGATCTCGTCGGCGAAGCGTCCGCCCCAGGCACTTTCGCCCCCACGGCCTGTTCCGGTCGGATCGCCCCCCTGGATCATAAAACCCTGGATCACCCGGTGGAAGATCACGCCGTCGTAGTAGCTACGTTCGGCCAGTGAGGCGAAGTTCTCCGTGGTTTTCGGGGCATCCTGCTCCAATAATTCAAAGCGGATGGTACCCATGGTGGTCTGAATCACTGCTGTACGATTTGCCATCTCTTCGTGCTCCTGTAAATGGAATTCTGCTAAGTGGATCTGCGACATCCGATACACGGCATGCCGAAAATCAGGGAAATATTGCGGGATGCGATAGTAAAACATATCATCCGTTTCGCATCTACAATATAATGCATCAAGGCCGCACTACAATCACAGGCATGTGGCCGGTGAGGCCGGAGCCAGCATTATATGAAAAACTCGCCCGCTTGCGGAGATGGTTACGTAATTACCATAGAAGAGGAAGAGGGCAACACTACCGGGCATGGCCGGTCGTCTTGGCACCACGCCTCGTGTTCCGGGAGCAGGCCCCTCTCTCTGCTGCTCTGCATCCCGGTATGCCCGCTGCGGTACTTCTGGTTGTTATGCTGCCAACCGGGCATAACTTCTCCGGGGCATGTATGATGCTGATTCAGCCGCCGGGGTGCCTGGTTTCCGGTGAAATAAGAAGATTTTCAGAAAGAAATATGATAAATGTATGGGATGAATCAGGAGAATTTCTAAATTAAGCCGTGAACGATATCCTGCCGTTATCTGTTCCCGCCTTACTTCGTTCGATTGCTGATACGAAGCCCACCGAACCCCCTCAATCGTGTGCTTTCCCACAGTGCTATTGTGTAGTTGTGAGGTCCACTTGTATGAACAATTCACGGGGCCAATATATGCAAACTCATATCCCAGGTTCTGGTTCAAAACAGCCTGTGAAGATATTGCTTGTCGACGATCATCAGGATACATGTATCGTAATGCAGAGGTTGCTGGAGCATTGGGGGTATACGGTGTATGTTGCCGACAGCGTGCAGTCGGCTCTTGAGGTCGGTCTCATTTCCGTTCCTGATCTTCTCATCAGTGACATCGAGCTTCCCGACGGAAGCGGACTCGATCTGTTGCGCGCGCTACAAACAAGAATCTCCATTCATGGCATCGTCCACAGTGGCCATGGAATGGAGGACGACATCATCCGTAGTATGGAGGCCGGATTTTTCGAGCATCTGGTGAAGCCGGTGGCCTTGCCAAAGCTCCGCGATACGCTTCGCCGCCTTGTCCCGCAGTTGAGCTCATCCCAGCCGATAGCCTGATATCGGTCCACACACGTTCCTTCCACAGAGCAAACAACAGCGTTCCACTGCATCGTACTGAATCCATGTGCCGGAGGTATGCAACTCCGGATCATCGTCATCTGCTCAAGCCGCGTCATAGCCTGTACAATCGGGCTTTGTTGAGGTTCTCCCGTGTGCCTATGGTAAACGGCGGGGAGAAAAACAATGAAAAACGATAGTCATAGCGCTATGCGCGGCAGAGCATTATCCTGCCATCATGTTTGAATGGCTCTGCAACTGCCTGTCTGGTTCTGTGAACGCCAACTGGTAATGCCATCCCAGCATTGATCACTTCGCCCGTTATTATCGGTTGCGCGGTAGGCTCCGGGAGCCGCGATTTCTGCCGACGGGATTCCCTTGTAGTGCACGAACAGACAACCCGGTATGAATCGCAGAGAATTGCTCGATATGGGGCGCTCGTTGCTCAGCCTGAAGCGTGAGCGGAGCGAGAATGCCCTACCCTCCTCTGGCTATGACGCCGATGCTGCAACGCTGCCTCCCTATGTTCCTTCGCAATCCGATCCGTGGGATTATGCAAAGGCTGCCCATCTGCTCCGTCGGTGCATGATCGGGCCGACCGATGCCGAAATTCGCAGGGCGGTTGCCGAGGGGATGCATGCCACCGTCGATCGGCTTCTGGAGCCGTTTCAGCCCGATCTGGAGATGATCGCCGATTATGCCGGTCGCGATCCAGAGACGGGACCACCCCCACCCGACTCACCCGAGCTTGATATCTGGCGGTCCGCCCAGCTCGCCCGGCGCGAGCGCCTTGGCCGCTGGTGGCTGAAGGTGATGGTCCAATCGCCGGTCTCGATCCAGGAGCGGATGGTGCTCTTCTGGCATAATCATTTTGTGAGCGAGACTCCGGCGGTGGAGTTCGCCGAGTATATGTACGGTCAGAACCGCCTGCTGCGGCAGTATGCGCTCGGGAACTTTCGCCACTTCGTCCATGATATCACCATTGACATGGCGATGCTGATCTATCTGAGCGGCACGGAAAATCATGTCGATGGAGATGTGAGCCTGGTTAATGAGAACTATGCCCGCGAGTTGATGGAGCTGTTTACGATGGGCGCCCTCGATTGGGATGAGCAACCGAACTATACGCTGGAAGATGTGCAGGGGGCCGCACGATCGCTGAGCGGATGGTGGTATCGGTTGAGCACCGATGGAGAGCATCATCGCTCCCTGCAGAGCCAGTTTGTCCCTGCACGCTGGGATTCCGGGGTGAAGGTGTTTCTGGGTCGGCGCGGCCATTTCAATGCCAGGGATGTTATCGATATCATCTTTGCCGAACGCTCGCTTCAGGTGGCGCGGTTCCTTGGCGAGAAACTCTACGTGGCGTTTGTTAATCGCAAGCCGAACCGCTCGTTTGTCAATACCATGGCGCGTATGCTCCTGATGGCCGATTGGGAGATCCGCCCGGTAATGGAGATGCTTCTGAAGAGCGCCCATTTCTACCTTCCCGATAACATCGGTTGCCTTCACCGCAGCACAGTGGACCATCATGTGGGGATCATCAGAATGCTGGGTGCCCGGAACGTTCCCGATTTCGAGGTGGGGCCTGTCGGTGTGCCCTTCAACGATCTTATGGCACGGTTGCAGCGGCTTGGCCATATGCCGCTGTTCCCCCCGAACGTCAAGGGCTGGCCGGGGGGACGCAACTGGACCAATATGGCCTCCCTGCCAACCCGCCAGAAGTTCACCATGGAGCTGGCAGAGGAGAAGATCGGGTACTGGAACGGGCAGCGTGTGGTGAAGATCTATACATACGATCCGCTTGCCTTTGCACGATCCTTTTCGGACCCCTACGATATCGGCCAGCTTTGCGATGATATGGCCCGTGCGCTTCTTTCGGTGCCTCCGTCGAAGAGCGAGCGGGCACAGTTGTATGCAGCTCTGCTTGACGGCGGGGCCGACTACGAGTGGACTATTGATGACCCTGCACAGCGCCCGGCACAACGCATCAGGAAGTTCCTGAAGACCGCCTGCAATCTTCCGAAACATCAACTTTATTAAGTCCTCTACATGCGGCTGTCCCTTCAAGGCAGAGCATGGCGGGACCATACCTTGCCATCAACATCATGAAACGTAGATCGTTTCTCCGACATCTCGGCAGCGCTGGGCTTGTTCTGCCGATCACGCTTCGAGCGCAGAATGTGACGGCCTTTGCGCAGACCATGGGGGCATCACCGTTTGCTCGTGCGGCCTTTGGCGAGCAGGATCGTGTTATCGTTATCCTGCGGCTCTTTGGCGGCAATGATGGCGTGAACACGGTGGTCTCCTACCATGACGAAAGCTATTATAAAGCTCGTACCGAGG
Organism: uncultured Alphaproteobacteria bacterium; assembly: GCA_964455525.1. Lineage (GTDB taxonomy): Bacteria > Bacteroidota > Ignavibacteria > OLB7 > OLB7 > JAFDZV01. The sequence continues at coordinate 94,593 of CAYVWR010000006.1, read as the reverse complement.
GGGGGGCCGATGTCTCGGTCCGGCCGGAATTTGTCCTACCGCTTCCTGATAGCGCAACACTTGGGTTCAACGAGAATCTTGTGCGGCTTCAGCAGCTTTATCGCGAAGGGAAAGTGGCGGTTGTACAGAACGTCGGCTATCCCAATCAGAATCTCTCTCATTTTCGTTCCACCGATATCTGGCTTACCGCATCCGATCCCGACAGGTTTCAGGCAAGCGGCTGGTATGCCAGGTACCTGGAGCATCGCTATCCAGAGTACCCGGATCTGCTTCCTTCCGATCCTTATGCCATCGAGCTTGGCACCACACTCGGCCTGAGCCTGGTGGGACAGCGTCACGATATGGGCATTGCTCTGTTCGACCTTTCCTATGTCCCCGAGCGCCCCGATCCCGGCGATCCGGTACTGCTGAGCCGCGACGAGGAGGAGCTGTATCTCCGCCAGCTTCAGCAGCAGGTCAATGTCTTCTCCGGCTCCATTCTCGATGCCAGCGCCAGGGCGCCGGAGAATATGGTGTTTCCCACCGATACAACGCTTGGCCGTGATCTCGCTACGGTTGCCCGTCTGATCGCAGGAGGGCTGGGCACGCAGATGTATGTTGTCAACATCGATGGCTTCGATACGCATCATAACCATCGTGCCCGGCACAATCAGATGCTTGGCCATCTCGGGGAATGCATCTATAGGTTTCAGCGCGATCTGGAAGCGTTTGGCATCGATCATAGGGTGACGACGATGACCATCAGCGAATTTGGCAGACGTGTGACAACTGTGGGGAACGGCACCGAGCATGGTGCGGCCGCGCCGATGTTTGTGGTCGGCAGCGGCGTAAACGGTGGTCTGATAGGACATGACCCTGATATGGATGATCTGGATGGCGATGGAAGTTTGAAGATGGAGTTCGATTTCCGGCAGGTATACGCCTCGGTGCTGGGACAGTGGTTCGGGGCAAGCGATCGCGAGATCGATGCGGCTTTGCCACGCCAGTTTGCGCAGTTGCCGATCTTCAAGCATGGCGGGGCAAGTTCCGCACTCGGCGCTGCTGCCGCCAGTGCACTGGTGCTTGGGCAGAGTGTGCCGAACCCGGCTCATGAGTCGGCGATGATTCCGTTCGATGGGGTGCCGGGCGGAGCCGGGGCGGTGCTGGCGCTGTATAGGCTGGATGGCCAGAGGGTGCTTGTGCTGCCAGTGATGCCGGGAGAGCGTTCGGTGACCGTCGATACCCGGGCGCTCCCATCCGGGACCTATCTCTATGAGCTTGTAGCAGGCCCTCTTCGCCGGGCGCGCACGATGATCGTGGCACACTGAGCGGGCGTTGCCATATGTTCCGTTCCGTGGCAGGGGATGTGCTGCGATGTTTCCGATGCCGGTCGATCGTGCCGGCAGCGATAGATGCCACGGTATCTATCGCTGTAGCATCGCGTTGCGCGGGTTATCTCGGTGGTTATTCTTCCGGGCCGCTGGGGAGGGCATAGACCACGATCCTATGCTCCTCCAGTGCAACGATCTTTCCTTCGATAAGCCGTGCTGCAACCGCCGGAGCTTCCAGCAGAAAATGTCCGGCAGAGGAGAGCGTGACGAGATCGTATAGATGTATATCGCGCTGGCCTATCACCAGCAGCGTGTCCTGATCGATCGAGATCGCCATCGGAACGATATCGGGGGCCAGCGGGAAATCGCGTATATAGCTGCCGAACGGATCGAACTGTATCAGCCGGTTCTGGTCGAGCACATAGGCATTATCGCTTCCATCCACCTCGATGCGGGCAGGTTCTACCAGCCGTCCGGCCCCCGCCTTGATATCGCCAAAGGCGCCCCGGAATTCTCCGAACGGGCTTAGCTTCAGTATGCGGCTGTTCTCTCCATCCACAATCAGCATATCCCCCTGGCGGGTGAGCGCCACATCGCGTGGATAGCCGAAGCGGGCATTATCGTTCGAGGCGTTTGCCGTATAGATCGTTGTGATGTAATCGAGGGTGCGATTGAATCGCTGAATTCTGCCGTTGTTGTAGTCCGCAACGAATATATCGTTCCCCTGCCGCGCAACGATGCCGGATGGGCTGTCGAACTGGAGGGAACCGGTCCCATAGCCATTGATCGCGTCAAGGGAATCCCCTCCGGGAGAGAATTTCATCAGGGTGTTCCCGGCGCGATCTACCACATAGATGTTTCGCTGGATATCGTAGTCCAGATCGGCGGCGCCGGAGAACCGGCCGAATGCCGCCAGGAAGATGAGGAGCTTGAGAACTTCCATATCAGTAGATGCATGCGGGCTGTGGATATCAGGCCGCAGATGACCTCCCGGAGTTTCCGGTTTCATCACACGGATGTAGCAACCAGCTTCCGTGGTAGACGTTGAGCTGGCCGCAAGCGCGTAATGCACGGCGCTGAAGATGCAAAGGAGGGAAAAGCGGAGGTACTCCTGAAGACGTTCCTGGGCAACGTGTTGCGCCTTTCTCCGATCGCTACCCCCATCTTCTATGCACTATGCCTGTGATGCCGGTTTGCCGGGGGCATCTACGGCTTTGGGTTGGTTGGCCGGATATCCAGCTCGCGCAGCAGTGCCCGTTTTGGCAGCGTTGCGGCCAGCACCACCGTCTCGGCCACATCCTCCGGCTGAAGGATGCGATCGCGGTTGGGGGCAGTGGTCCCTGCGGTATCGAAGAATGCCGTATCGACCGAGCCTGGGCAGATTGTGACGATACGGACGTTATGCTGGCGCGCCTCCTGAAAGGCGCATTCGCTAAGGCCCATCACACCAAACTTGCTTGCGCAATAGGCTGCACCACCGGCAAACCCATGCTTTCCTGCCACCGAGCTTATGGTGACTACCGTGCCGCTCTCCTGTGCATACATATGAGGGAGAACATACTTCATACAAAGGAAGGAGCCTCGCAGGTTCACCCGGAAGAGCGCATCGAACTCATCGGCTGTAAGCTCTGTGATCGGTTTAAAGAGTCCGAATCCCGCGTTGTTGACCAGCAGGTCTATCCGGCCGAATCGCTCGATGCTCCGGTCTATCATCCGGCGTACCTGTTGTTCATCGCCTATATCGGTGGGGATGATAAGGGGATCGGCCCCTTCTGGAAGATTTTGCGCCACCCGCTGTAGATCGCTTTTGGTTCGTGCTGCCAGCACCACCTTCATTCCTTCGGCCGCGAGCGCTTCTGTTATTGCCGTACCGATGCCGGAGCTGGCCCCGGTGATAAGCGCTATGCTGTTTTTCAGTTTCATGGGAGATCTATAAGGGCTTGAGAGTTTCATATCGCCGAAATCCTTTCGCAGAGAAAATACTGCCGGGCTCTCGGGAGGACAACCATACAGGGCGATTGATGGAATGATGCGCAAGGTATGCTGGCATGGTCTGCCAACCGCCCGTTGCTTGTGGAGGGGATGCCGAACTGCCTTCATATGGGGAGGTGGGGCGCCTATTTTTTATCCCGTTTTTCTGCGGGACCGGCGTGCAGCCATTCCGTGAGCCTTGTTTGCAGGGCATCCCTGGGTAGCTACGGCGGCACACCATCAACACTATCCCAACCCATTTCGGAGCCGGGCATATGCAATGCTTTCTTACGCTGTTTCTGCTGCTTGCGGTGGGCTGTTCTGTTTTTGCCCAGGTTGTCATCAACGAGATCATGTATGCGCCGAGTGCTCCCGAGCCGGAGTGGGTGGAGTTATACAATCCCGGCTTGCTCCCCGTTGAGCTGGGCGGGTGGACGCTTCATGATGCAAGCGCCGCACGGGCGACGCTCCCCGCAGGGACAATTGCTCCAGGCGAATATCTGGTGCTGGCCAGAGATAGTACGCGGCTACGTGCTATCCGTGCGGTTGCCTCGCCGATAGTATCCGTGCAGCTCCCCCTGCTGAACAATAGTGGCGATGCGGTGATCCTGCGGGATGGCGGCGGGCGCACCATCGATTCGGTTTCCTATGCGGAGGAGTGGGGCGGCGGCGGCGGTGCATCGCTGGAACGGCGCAGCCATACCTATCCGGCTGCAAGCGACTCATCCTGGGGAACGTCGGCAGATAGAAGCGGAGCAACGCCGGGACGGAGGAACTCGCTCAGCCCGGTCATGCTCGATCTCCTTGTGGAATCCTCCGGTTTCGATCAGACAAGCCTTACGGTCGTGGCCGTTATCCGTAATGGAGGTGGTGCCCCGTCGCGATCTGCGATCGTTCTGCTGCACCATGATGCCGACGAGGATGGATTTGTTGGGCCGGCCGAGGAGTTGCACCGCGAAACGGTGCGCCCGATTGCTCCGGGCGAGCCGGTAACGGCAAGGTTCAGGTGGCCACGCCCTCTGACGGAGAAGGGGGAGATAGCACTGGTGGAGATCAGGATGCCGGGAGATGAGCGACCGGAAAACGACATGGCTTCGGTTGTGATTCGTGCGCCCTTGCTGGAGACCGGCGTTGTCATCACCGAGATCATGTTCGATCCGCTGCCGGTTGGCACACGCAGCGGCGCCGAGTATGTGGAATTGTGCAATACCAACACGATAGCGATCAACGTTGCGGGGTGGAAGCTGTACGATGCCACGGGCAAGGCGCAGGCAACGTTCCCGGCACATACGCCCGCAATAGCGCCGGGGGAACGTCTTCTTGTTGCAAGTGATAGCCTGATCTTCGCTCGTTTTCCCGCGTTGCGCGATTCCGCCAATGTGGTGCTGATCGGGGTTCCCAGTTTCGGATTGAATGCCGATGGCGATGAGGTGGTGGTACGGAACAGGAACGGGCTGGTTGTAGATAGCCTTCGCTATCAATCCGGGTGGCACCGGCGCGATATGGGGGAGATGAAAGGCATAGCGCTGGAGCGGGTGTCGATTGCTGGCAGGTCGGCCGATCAACGCAACTGGTCCAGCTCGGCCGCACCGCTCGGTGGCACGCCGGGTGCTATCAACTCCGTGGAGATCCCTCCCTCCAGTTCTCAGGCGGTGCTGGCCGTGGAACCTCGGATGGTCTCCCCTGATGGCGATGGTCACGAGGACTTCACCCGTATCTCCTATCGGCTGCCGGTTACAAATGCGCGTATCGTGGCTGCGGTATTCGATCGTGCAGGGCGTATGGTGCGACGGCTTGCCAGCAACGAACCGGCAGCGGCCGAGGGGGAACTCATCTGGGATGGCCGCGACCAGGAGATGCGTTCCCTTGCTCCTGGCATCTATCTTGTTCGTCTGGAGGCATACGACGATAATGGAACCGGGCTGTTCACTGCCCAGGGCACCGTTATTGTCGCCCGGAGGTTCTGATATGGCCGGACGATAATTTTTGCTCCAATAATACGCTTATCTTGTTCGGTCTCCGAAGGAGGGCTGCTTTCTTCGGTGTGTCCTGGAATAGAGAGATCTCTCGGCGAGTCCTCACTGGCGTGGTTTCGTTGCGACCCGATTCCCATCCGGTTCAGCCGTTCGAGGGCTATTCCTTTCATGGTTCTTGTGAGATTATTTCCAATCAAAGAGAGTCAATGGACGTACATGGAAATGCTCTGGTCGTGACCGACCCGATCGCTCCGGCAAAGGGGCGTATCAGTATTCTCGACCGTATCGGCCTGAAACTGATCAATGATGAGCGCGATCTGCCGTTCATTCGTCTTATGGTTCTGCTGAGCGTGCTCATCATCCCGTTTGCCATCTATCTCTTCATCCCAGGGAACTTCAGTTGGTGGCTTGGCGCAATTCATCTTGTGCTTGTGGTCGGGGTGTTCCTGGGGCCGGTGATCCTGACGCTTCATAACACCAGCCACCGTGCGCTGTTCAAGCCGAAGTACTCGTGGATGCGGCACTATCTCCCGTGGGTTCTCTCTCCGTTCTTCGGTCAGACGCCTGAGACCTATTACACGCATCATATCGGTATGCATCATCCAGAGAACAATATGGATGATGATCTGAGTTGCACCATGCGGTTGCAGCGGGATAGCATCATTGATTTCATGTGGTACCTCGGGAAGTTCTATCTGGGAGGCCCATGGGAACTGGCAATCTATCTCCATAAGAAACAGCGCAAACGGCTTCTGCGGCGCACCATCATCGGTGAAGTGAGCTATTATGTGGTGGTGGGATTGCTCCTGTGGTTCAACTGGGAGGCGGCTCTTGTGGTGTTTGTGATCCCTCTGATCTGTGCCCGGTTCGGGATGATGGCCGGCAACTGGGCACAACATGCCTTTATCGACGCAAATGATCCAGAGAACTGCTTCCGCAACAGCATCACCTGTATCAACTGCGGGTACAACCGGCGGTGCTTCAACGATGGATACCATATAGGTCACCATCTGAAGGCAAATCGGCATTGGACCGAGATGCCGGTGGAGTTTCAGGCCAATCGGGCGCGCTATGCGAGCGAGGGGGCCATCGTCTTTCAGGGCGTTGATTACTTTGTGATCTGGTTCCTCCTGATGACCAAGCGCTACGGCATGCTTGCCGATCGTTATGTGGACCTTGCCGGAACAAACCCGAGCCGCGAGGAGATCATACAGCTTTTGCGCAAACGTACACAGAAGATATCCGTGCCTGCAACGTAGGATATGATTCCGTTGTAGGCAGCATATGCCCGGAAGCATTCTGCCGGTCCGTTCTAACAATCTGCTTCACGCAGGCGGTGGCCAACGCCCGTGGCTCTGTAAGGATATAGCGGGGCTGGGCGTGGGGTCCGGCTCGATCTTCCGGTGGGGTATCAGAGGGGTGGAAAGAGTGGGGCGGGAATCATCAGCACATCATTAACGATGAGGTGCGTGGCGTAGGTCGGGCTGTTCCCGGATGTCCGCAACATTCGCTTCCATCTGCTGCTGCCATGGCGATCGGCAGCGTGTGAAGGGGTGGCAGAAGGAATGTCTTGGTTGGAATCCTATCTCTTCGCTAACTTTATCACTTTCCAGCGCTCACTACTTCTCAAACTCTAGGTGCGTTATGCTGTTCTGGGTAGTTGTTGTTCTATCACTTCTTCTTGCGGTTGTTCTGATTGCCATGGTGTTGTTGCAGCCGGGTAAGAGCGGCGGCATGGGAGGAGCGTTCGGTGCTCTCGGATCGCAGCTCAGTTCCACGTTCGGCTCGCGTCGCACGCTGGACATGCTGGCGAAGTGGACCACGTATGTGGCACTGGCGCTTGGTGTGGTGTGCATTGTAGCAAATGTGTTTCTGATGCCAAAGTCTCAAGGCCCCACGCTTAATCCGGTGACCACCGGCAGCAACGCGGCGCCACCTCCGGTCGTCCCGCCCCCCGGTGGTGCTGTCCCGGCTCCTTCGCAGGAGGCGCCCGCTCAGCCGGTGCCAGCCGAGCAGGCTCCCGCAGTGCCGAGCAACCCGTAAGGCGCGGCTCGTTTCAGACGATATAAAAACGCCCCGAAGGCTCTTTCTTCGGGGCGTTTCCATAGCTTCTGCCGATCTCTGCCGGTTATCCCGGCGGCCAGCCCATCTTCCGTCCGCCAAGAAGGTGAAGATGGAGATGATACACCGCCTGTCCACCATTCTCATTGCAGTCGAGGACGAGTCGATAGCCATCCTCGGCGATGCCTTCGTCGCTGGCGATCTTTGCGGCAATCCGCACCAGATGTCCTATCAACGGCTCATCCGCTTCGGTGATGTCGTTGGAGGTGGCTATCTCCTTTTTTGGTATCACCAGGATGTGTGTTGGAGCCTGTGCCGCGATATCGCGAAAGGCGAGCACCTGGTCGTCCTCGTAGACGATGGTCGCAGGTACCTCCTTTCGGATGATCTTCGAGAAAATCGTTTCCGCCATACGCTATTCCTTTGCTTGTTGGTATGGCAGAAAGATACGATCGAATGCCGCTATCACATCGCCTTGCACTTGGAACTATGCCGGGCCGATAAGCTCGGCCACAATCTTCGCCGAGGAGAGCACGCCCGGCATCCCTGCTCCCGGATGGGTTCCTGCCCCGACAAAATAGAGGTTCGGCACATCCTCCGATCGGTTGTGCGGTCGGAACCAGGCCGATTGTGTCAGGATGGGGGCCACCGAAAACGCGCTTCCCAGATGGCTGTTCAAGGTGTTCTGGAAGTGGGGCGGGTCGATCCAGTGCTCGGTGACGATATGCCTGGAGAGGTCGGGAAGATGACGTTGCTCAAGATACTTCACGATCCTCTCCCGGTAGGCAGGGGCAAGCGTCCCCCAGTCGTCCCCTGAGGCAAGGTGCGGGACGGGGGAGAGAACGTAGAATGCATCGCAGCCGTTCGGGGCAAGCGAACGATCGGTGGCGGTGGGACGGTGAAGGTAGAGCGAAAAATCCTCTGCCACATGGTGGCGGTTGAAGATATCATCTAGCAGGCCGCCATAACGCGGCCCCAGGATGATGCTGTGATGCGGTATGTCGTCATACCGGCGGCTGGTGCCGAAATAATACACGAAGAGCGACATCGAGTACTGCATCTTTTTCAGGCGTGCATCGCTGTTACGGCGGCGGAAACGCTCTGGCAGGAGATTGAGATAGGTGAATGCCACATCGCCGTTCGATACTACCGCATCGGCGGCGATCTGCATGCCGCCGCGCAAGCGTACTCCGGTGGTTCTGCCGCTTGGCTCATCCACCAGAATCTCCTCCACCTCCGCATTCAGCATCATCTGGCCACCCAGCTCATCGAACAGCGTGCTGAGGCCGCGTACCACGCTTCCGGTCCCTCCGCTGGCAAACCATACGCCCCATTGTTTCTCCAGAAAGAGGATCAGTGTATAGATGGAAGTGGTCTGGAAAGGATTGCCCCCCACAAGCAACGGATGAAAACTGAACACCTGCCGAAGACGCTCGTCCTTGATATGGCGGCATACATAGTTATAGACCGATCGGTCGGCACGAAGCCGTACAAGATCGGGGAGCACCTTCAGCATCGAGCCGAGCGTGAGAAAGGGAGTGTCGATAAGGCCAAAGCCGGTTTTGAAGATATCCTCGGTCCTTGCCAGGAATCGGAGATATCCATCCACATCGTCCGGGTTGAATCTGGCAACCTCCCGGATCATGTTCTCCCGGTCGCCGTTATAGTGGAAGGTCTCCCCATCCTCGAAATAGATCTTGTAGAATGGGTCCACCGGCACAAGGGTGATGTAATCGGCCGGATTCCGGCCTGCAAGCTGAAACAGCTCTTCAAGCAGCCAGGGAGCAGTGATAACGGTAGGCCCTCCATCGAAGGTGAAGCCATCCTGTTTGTATACATATGCCCGCCCGCCGGGCTTGTCCCGTTTTTCGACGAGCTTCACCTGATGTCCCATTGCCTGCAAGCGAACCGCTGCGGCAAGACCGCCAAATCCTGAGCCGATGACCGTGATCTGCATGGTTTCTCGTTATCGCAATGCTCTTCTCCGGGGCCACGTTTCCGGGCTTGCTGCCGGGTCAGCACCGGGGTGGTGCAACGCCGTCGATCGTCGTCGGCATATGCCGTTCAAAAGCGGGCTGTCGTGCCAATACTTCTTATGATATAACGGCGTGCCATCGGATAAACCGGGGCCGTGTGGAGAGGGAACAGCAATGTCGGGCCGAAGGTGCCCGATGCCGATAGATGCTCTTCTGGCGCAATGTTTGCGGAATGGAGCGTTCTGGCTCCTTCGATGCGAGAGGTGGCGAAAAACCGGGCGGAGCTACCATTCAACAGCGTTATCCCACGACCATGAACCAGTGGAGACGGTCATTCGGCGGGCCGGGCCTCGTTCTTCTGCTGTTCCTTGCCTGTGGCCATCTGGCTTATGGGCAATCGAACTTCTCCTTTACATTTGGGGTGCCCAGCGCCTATTACGACAATGGCGCTCTGAACTGGGGCACCAGCGTTGGGACCACCGGCAAGTTCAACATCCTCCCCTTCGTTCTTCTTCGCGCGCAGTTTTACGTGGATCGTATCCAGTTTCGTAACGTCCATGTTCCCGATTTCATCGGCACGCAGACCATGACCTTTATCTGCCTTGGAGCCGGGGTTGAGGCAGCGGCTGGGACGCGTGATTTCAGCCTGTTCGGCTACGTGACCCCACATGGCACTATACGAACCGTCTCCCGGATTCTGAGCGATGAGAACGGCAACCAGAAGATCTGGATACTGCGTCGTGCCAGTATGGGAGCGGTGTTTGGCCTTGGGTTCGAGGCCTACGTTACCGACAACATCGGCTTCGAGATGCAGGCACAATACGATATCTACAACTTCGATTACACCGAGCTTGATCCGATAGCCCGAGCGCTCCGTTCCACCATCGGCGTGCAATTCTATCTGGGACGAAACTTTACGAGGTAACGCCCGATGGCTCATCGGCCGTTGTTCGGAATCCATCGGCGGCGGCATGGATGGCCCGCCCCAGAGGTGTTCCCTTGTGCCCTGCCGGAGAACTTCGTTCGCCGGAGCATAGTGCGTGCTGCCGGCTATCCTCCCATCTTCCGCAACTCCAGATAGACCTTTGTAAGCGGCAGCCCCATCACCGTGTAATAGTCGCCAACGATCCGTTCGATGAAAACCGCGCCGAAATCATCCTGAATGCCATAGGCCCCGGCCTTGTCCAGTGCGGAGCCTGATGCAACATAGCGGGCTATCTCCTCATCGGACAGCGCTCTGAATGATACATCGGTGCGCTCGTGTCCCACGCGTCGGCCTCCGGTGGCTACATCTACCAGGGCAAATCCGGTGAAGACGGTATGGGTATGCCCGCTAAGGTGGCGAAGCATCTGCTGCGCATGGTCCGCATCTACCGGTTTGCCGAGGATCTGTGCGCCCAGGACCACAACCGTATCCGCCCCGAGCACCACACCCGCGTCGAGGCCATGATGTACCGCCAGCGCTTTTTCCAGAGCCAGCCGCTCCACGAGGGTTTCCGGGGGTTCCCCCTCGTACATGGTTTCTTCGATATCGGGCGTGATAGCGGTGAATTCGGCGCCCATCTGGCGCAGAAGCTGCTGTCGGCGTGGGGAGCTTGATGCCAGGATGACAAAAGGAAGAACCGCCATAAATGTTCTGGAAACGCTTCGGTTGATCGGAAAAAGAAGAGCGGGCGTTTCTCGAAGAGATGCCGCTCGCATAGATCGTTGGATGCAAATGTACGGCTATGCGCCAGCATACCCGGCCATCCCCTTGATACGTTTTTCTACTTGGATGGCTTTGGGCTGCCCACTATCTTTGTGATTCTTATCTAAAAAGCAATTTCCGTAAAGAGTAGATCCGCAGGTTTAGACATGCAGGCTATTGTCACTATCGCAGGCTCCCAGTACCGGGTGAAGCAGGACGACACGCTCGTCGTGCCACATCTGAAGAACGACGTGGATTCGACCGTCGAGTTCGCCAATGCCATCACCATCAATGATGGTTCGTTGGGCATGGGCGGCTCAGTGTCGGCCAAGGTAATCGAGCATGGCCGCGACCAGACCGTGCTGGTCTTCCACAAGAAGCGCCGCAAGGGTTATCAGAAGCTGAATGGCCATCGCCAGCAGTACACGAAGATCCAGATTACCGGTATCTCGGCATAAAACCCGCTGTGAGTACGGAAGATTCTATTCATAACGACCATTTACGGGAGTGATTAGTCATGGCACATAAGAAAGGAGCGGGATCTACGCGAAACGGTCGCGATTCCAACCCGCAATATCTTGGTGTGAAGCGCTTCGGCGGCGAGACCGTTCGCGCCGGCAACATCCTGGTGCGCCAGCGTGGAACCAAGTTCCATCCAGGCGCCAATGTTGGCATCGGCAGCGATGACACGCTGTTTGCTCTGATCGACGGCAAGGTTGTCTTCGAGCGCAAGGGGCGCGATCGCAAGGCCGTCAGCGTGTATACCCCCGAGTAACGCTCGCACATACGATACATTGAATCGATGAGCGCCGCGATCCCCGCAAGGGGGTCCGGCGTTTGTTGGTTGTGGGGCTACCATACGCAATTCTGCTGCGGGCTGCCGGTATCGTTACCACGTCTCTCTCCCACCGTACTAAAGCCTTTCCCTGTTTGCAGTAAACGCTGAGACCTTGCCGATGGAATTTGTACTTTCGTGACTTCTGTTACACTGACTAAACTAAAGTGTTTAATGAAGGTTACAATCGTTGGCGCCGGTAATGTCGGCGCGGTTACGGCACAGCGCATCATGACGTTCCATCTGGCGAACGAGGTGGTGATCGTTGATGTGGTGGAGGGGATGGCACAGGGAAAGGCGCTTGATATCTATGAGTCCGCACCCCTGGTCCGAAGCGACTGCCGAGTGATCGGCACCAATGGCTATGAGGAAACGGCCGGATCGGATGTGGTGGTGATTACTGCCGGTATCTCTCGCAGGCCGGGCATGACCCGCGATGACCTTCTGGTCAAGAATGCGGGGATCGTGCAGGGAGTCACACGAAACATCGTTGAGCGGTCTCCAGAGTGTATCCTGATCGTCGTCTCCAGCCCATTGGAGGAGATGACCTATGTGACGCTTCAGGCGTCTGGATTCGATCCACGGCGGGTGATCGGCATGGCCGGGGCGCTCGATGCATCCCGTGTCCGCTCGTTTATCGCAATGGAGCTGAGGGTGGCGGTCGAGGATGTGGAGGTTATGGTGATGGGGGGGCATGGCGATGCGCTGATGCCGCTTATGCGATCGGCAACCGTGGCCGGTATCCCGCTATCGCACTTCCTTTCCGATGAGAAGATCCAAGCCATTGTCAAACGGGCACGCAATGCGGGGACGGAGATCATTGATCTGCTGAAGACAAGCTCCGCGTTTTATGCCCCTTCTGCGGCTGTCTCGTCGATGATCGAGGCAATCGCCCGCGATAAACCACGGATCATCCCCTGTGCGGTCCGTCTGAGCGGCCAGTATGGTCTGGATGATATCGTGATGGGGGTGCCGGTAAAACTGGGACGCTCCGGTGTACAAGAGATTATCGAGCTGGATCTGCTGGAACAGGAGCAGGCGATGCTTTACTCGGTAGGGAAAATGATCCGGGAGAATATTGCTAAGCTTACGCTGTAGTAGTATTCGTCTATGAGCATGGCCCTGGTTTGAAATGCGACTTCGGCACACCTTTCCAGCGGCTTCGCAAGAACGCTCGGGTGTCGACACTCCAACTACGAATCAACGATATCAACATGAGAAATCTTCTGAAATATCTTGCCGTTGCCGGACTGGTAGCGGTTGCGGTATCCGGCTGCGGCGATGATCCGGTGAACCCTCCTGACAATAATGGTGGCGGACAGTTCAGCTTCAAGCAGAACGACAAGTACACCTATAACTTCTACACCCGTGATGAGAACAACCAGCGCAACGGTGATTCCAAGCAGGTGAAAGTGTGGACTGTGATGCAGGTCAATGAAACCGTTGGTGGCAGAAGCGGCGTTACCGTGATCGATGAGCAGACCTTTGCCGCCGATGGTGTAACGCCCACCGGGGAACGGGATACCTTCTATCTCCAGACCGCAAGCGATGGCAAGATCTATCAGTATAATCTCCTTCGTTCGGTTGTGAAGCGGATTCCGGGAGCGGAGATCTTTATCGATAGCGTGCCCCCGGCATGGATTCAGATCAGCAATACCTCGATTACCGGAACCAGCGCCTGGGAGGCCACCGGCAGCTCTCCGGTCTCCGGCACGGTGTCGGTGCTTGGATTTCCAACCACGATCACCCTTACTATGCCCGCTACCCACAAGGGGACGCAGTCGGTGACGGTGCCAAAGGGGACGATCGCCAATTCCGTGCACACCGATCATCAGGCCACGATCGCTGCAAGCAATCAGTTCGGCAGCTCGAAAGATTCTCTGGGGGTAGGCTACGATATCTCGTCGACCGAGGGGATCGTTCGCCAGACGCTTACCAGCAAGACCGTGGCTCTTCTTTCGCTGGACCAGCCGGTTCCAGGCTTTGAGATGGAACTGGTCAGCTCCGTTCGTACACAGTAGACGGAGTATCGCAGCCGGATGTCCAGGGGCTGTCCTCCGTCAGGTGGACGCCCCTCTGTGTTATGCCATGCATTGGCATGTGCCTCTATCTTGCTGGCGCTTTGTTGTGGCGTGCGCCCGGGCAATGGCTGGCCTCCGTTTTTCTTCCCGCAAATACTACTCCATCCATCATCTTTATAGGGCTTGATCCAGGCAACGTATGAACACACCCTTGACTTCCAGCAGTACTACCACTCCGGCCGGCCGTGACCGTGCATTCCAGGCACTGCGCCTGGTTCTGATGCTTGTTGCGATGGCCTTCCTTGGCGCCGGTTGCGGTGATGATGATCCGGTGCAGCCGGGGACCAGCTTCGAGGTGCGAGGCCTTGTGCTGCGCCTTGGTGCTGTAGATACGGTGGTGGTTGATACCACCGGCGTTCGTGGCAGCCTGCATATGCAGGAGAACACCTCGGTTGAGAATATTGATCTGCTCTTTATCAAGAAGGATGGCACGCGGGAGGTGCCGGGAAGCGAGTATTCCCTTGCCTGGACGATCGCCGATCCTTCGATTCTTGATATCCAGGCCGGTTCCGCATGGAGGTTCAATGTGCAGGGGAAGAATGCCGGTGCAACAACCGTGGTCTTCACGCTGTTGAAGGGGACAAGCGTTGTCTATACATCGCCGACGATCAATGTGTCGGTGAGCGCCATGGCCTCGGGGCTGAAAGCGGGTGATACTCTGGTCTACGATTTCTATGAGCGCGACAGCGAGAATGTCCGTACCGATGCCGGCAGGCAGGAGAAGACCTGGTATGTGCTCCGTTCCAATCTCTCTTTCCAGGGCAAAACCGATGTTGTGGAGATTCTGGAGATTGCCACCGCTGTTTCCGGCGGTGCGGTGATCTCCCGCGATACCTTGTATGTCCAGATGGCCGCCGATGGATCGTTCTATCAGTTCGATATGCTCCGCAGCCTCCTTAATCGCGTCGAGGGAGGCGAGGTGCTGAGCGACAAGCTGCCGCAGAAGTGGATCAGGGTCAGCAATACCAGCCAGAGCGGCGCAAGCTCCTGGGCTGCAATGGATGTTGATTCCGTCGAGGCCAATAATATCACGCTGCCGGATGTGCCATTGGCGCTGAATATGGCGTTCCGCCTTGATGCGACCCATAAGGGCCGTGTGGGGACAACCGTGGGCGCGGGGAGCTACCCGGATGCGGTGCATACCGATCACTCGCTGCGGCTCAACGCACGGCTTGCCGCGTTCCCGGTTCCGGTGCTCTACGATTCGATCATGGTCCGGTTCGATGTCTCCAGCCGTGATGGTCTTGTCCGTCAGGTCGTCGATAGCAAGACGCTTGTTGCATCGGCAGCCGGGCAGAGCCAGAATCTGATGGTGAACGGCTATGAGATGGAGCTGAAGAGCTACAAGCGTGCCCAGTAGAATCGCACGTCCGTGGCGCGGGAGATAGCGTGGAGCTGCCGGTGTGCCATTCGGCGCAGATAAATGCCCGGCATGCAGCGTTTCCGAGTTCGGTTCCGTACGTATGCTGTATTGCCGCAGTCAGTATCAGATGGCAGGGTCCGTTCTCCCGCGAAGGGGGGGCGGACCCTGCTTGTATCGGGGGTGTTGTGCCAGGCCGGATCTTCTTTCATCACTTCTTCGAGCGTTTATCCTGTCGTGCTTTCCCCGGCATTTCCTTTTGCCGCAACCCTGCATGGCATCCCGGCGACGGCTGCTGGGCGAGAGCATATATGGGTAAACCCTCTGCATCAACGATAGAGGCCACCTTCCCATCGGGAAGGCGGCCTCTGTTCCGTTGTTCTACATTGCGCGCCCGGCTTACTGCTTCACTGCCATGCGTCCGTCCGGGATTCCCTTTTCCAGGAAGTTGACAAACTTGTCTGCATCGCGGGTCATGCCGTCGAACTCCGCCAGGGTGGAGTCGCTGGGGCTCATCAGCACATAATAGGGGAGCGTGATCCTGCTGAAGCGTTTGTGCTGCATCTCCTTATACTTCTTGCTGACGGGATCGCGGCCATCGGTATAGAGACGTACCAGCACATACTTCTTCATCAGATCGGCGATCTCCTTTCGGGAGAACATATTGACCTCCATCCAACGGCAGTTGGTGCAGGTATATCCCGTGAAGTCTACAAAGATCGGTTTGCCGGTCGAGCGTGATATCTGGAGCGCGGTCTCGTAGTCGTTTTTCAGCCATTCCTCCCCTTTTTTCGTCTCGGATTCCTTGCCAGGCGCCTGGCCATTCTGTGCCGCCACTGCCGGGGCACCGCTATTGGAATAATCACGAGGGGGAAGCTGTGCATCCAGCTCGCCAAGGTGTCCGCCGAATAGCCCTGTCAGCAACCAGAAGCCGACGGCAAGGAACGAGATGGCGAAGAGGACACGAATCGGGCCGATCTTGTCAACCGGCGTATCATGCGGCAGGCGGAAGTGGCCGATAAGGTAGAGCGTGATAAGCACCGCAACCGCGATCCAGATCGCCAGGAAGAGTTCGCGTGTCACCACGCCCCACTGCATCACAAGATCGGCATTGGAGATAAACTTGATGGCTGCCGCCACCTCGATAAAGCCCATCACAACCTTCACGGAGTTCAGCCAGCCGCCCGACTTCGGCAGCGATTTCATCATCGCCGGGAAGAGGGCAAGGAGGAAAAACGGGGCAGAGAAGACCGTGGCAAATGCTGCTGTTCCCATCAACGGCCAGAGGTATTCCCCCTTCGACGCCAGGTTCAGAAGCGTGCCGACAAATGGCACGGTGCAGGTAAACGAGGTAAGCGAGAAAACCAGGCCCATCAGGATCACCCCCGCAACGTTATCCCCCTCGGCCTTTTTGTTCAGGCGGTTCAGGATCGAGTTCGGGATCTGGATCTCGAACATGCCGAACAGGTTCAATGCAAGCAGGAGGAAGATTGCGGCTATGGCAAAATTCACAAACGGGTTTGTCGCAAAGTCGTTGACGCCAGTGGCGCCCATGATAAGCGTGACAAGGAAGCCGAGGGCCGTAAAGGTGAGGATGATGCCGAGCGAATACAGCCCGGCATCGCGCAGAGTGCGTGCGCGGGTTGTCTGCGGGCGCTTTGTAAAGAACGAGACGGTGATCGGGATCATCGGGAAGACGCAGGGGGTGATAAGCGCCATAAGCCCCATGAGTGCGGCCAGGCCGAGAAATGCGAGCAACCCCTCTTCCTGGGCACGGGCGATATCCTCGGCGCTGCCGGTCAGGGTGCTCCCCTCGGCTGAATCCGTGTTGGCCGCTCCGGCCGAAAGCGCTGCTCCGGTATCGGCTGTGACGATATTTTCCGCAAGAGTGACCGTATCGGGTAATGTCGTGTTGTTGCTATCAAGCGCTGCCAGATCGGTCGTCGAGGCGCTGTCGGTGGCTGTTGCCTGTGTGGAATCTTTCCCAACCGCGACGCTGAACGTCAGCTTCTTATCAACCGGCGGAAGGCAGACGGATGCGTCGCATGTCTGAAAGTAGAAGTTCACCCACCCTTCCAGCTTCTGGCCGGCGGGGGCTTTTTTTGCGATTTTTACCGGGATGGTAAGGGTGACCGTCCCCTTCCAGTATTCCGTTTCGATCTCGAACCCTTCGTCGTAATGCCGTTCCGGTCTGGTTCCCTTGACGGAGCCTGAGCGGGTGATAAGCGACGGCTCGCCAACGGTGATCTCGGTTGGTTGTGGCGCGGCCAGCAGCGTATCGGGGTAGGATCTGGTGGAATACATCTTCCAGCCGGAGGTGATCTTCGCCTCCACCTTTAGTTCCACCACATCACCCGGTGCCCCCGTGATTGTGGGCGTCAGGATCTTCCAGGCAACGTTGGGATTCTCCTGGGCATGGAGCGATCCGGCGGCTACAAGCAGCAGAAGGATCAGCGTGTAGATACTACGGGTGTGCTTCATCATCATTCCAGACTTAGGGGGTGTGCTAGGAACTCTAACATACGAGAAAGCTACCGAACGCATCTCCAAGTTCTGATAGGAGAGAAGCGTGAGGTATTATCGGGGCGCGGCTGCAATGTAATTAATGATACACACGGCATCGGCCAGTGGCTCGACCGAATAGGTCTCGCCAGCGGCAATGCTACGGGTGCCACCGAGCAGACGTGTAGCGGCGTTCCGAATTTCATGAGGTAGGGGTGGAGCAGAGGAAATTCCCTGGAGGATTGCCATGGCGTTGCTGCCATAACACGTGCCGATGCTGGCCTGGGCTGCCAGGATAAAAACGGCAACGGCCCGGCGTCCACAGACCCGGGCCCGTCCTTCATTGCCGGCAAGAGCGGCGGTAGTTCCGGTTGCAAGTTCCTCCTCTGCAAGCCGGAGTGCTTCGGCAAGCGGATCTGTTGGAGGAACTGCAATCAATCGAGTACGCATCATAGCTGCTTCCGCAGATGCGGTGCTTATGCTTCGGCGGTGCCTTCCGGCAGAACTTCTTCAAGATCCTGGGGCACGTCGTGGCCGGGCGCCTTGGCGTAGCCGTTTGCCTGTGGCGGCACCTCGGTTATCCAGCCGCGAGTATCGGGGATCTCGCCATACTGAATGCCCGTGATCGTTGCGTAGAAACGCTCGCGAAGCGAATCCTCCGGCTCCTGGATCGTGATCGGATGCCCCTGGTAGAAAAGCTCTCCAACCGGGGAGATGACGGCGGCGGTGCCGCTGCCGAAGACCTCCTGGAGCGTTCCCTTGCCGGATGCTTCGACCACTTCGCGCATGCTGACAGGGCGTACCTCCAGAGGAATCCCCCATTCCTTCGCCAGCTCGATGACCGAGCGCCGGGTGATGCCATCAAGGATGGTGCCGCCAAGCGGCGGAGTGACCAGAACGCCGTCGATCACAAAGAAGATGTTCATGGTGCCCACTTCTTCCACATACTCGTGCGATCTGGCATCCAGCCAGAGCACCTGATCGAAGCCCTTTGCCTTCGCTTCCTCTGCCGCAAGCAGCGATGCGGCATAGTTGGCGGATGTCTTGGCCTCGCCAAGACCGCCAAGCGCCGCACGGCTATACTTCTCTTCCACCAGAATGCGGGTGGGAGCCAGCCCCTTGCTATAGTAGTTGCCAACCGGCGATGTTATGACAAAGAGAAGGTAACCATGCGATGGGCGAACGCCGAGCGCGTTATCGGTTCCCACCATCGTCGGACGCAGATACAGCGCCGTGCCCCGCTCTGCCGGTACCCAGGCGCGATCGACATGCACAAGCTCCTTAAGCCCTTCCAACAGCAGATCCCGATCGAAATCAGGCATGCAGAGGCGGCTCGCCGACCGGGCAAATCGTTCGATATGATCCTTGGCGCGGAAGAGGTTGATCGAGCCATCGGCCCAGCGGAAGGCCTTCAACCCTTCAAATATCGACTGGCCGTAGTGAAGTGTCAGGTTGCCCGGCTCCATGTCGATCTGTCCGTACGGCTCTATCCGCGGATTCTGCCACCCTTCGTTGGGCGCATAGTTCATCAGGAACATATGATCAGCGAAATATCGACCAAAGCCGAGTTCGGCCTGATTCAGTGAGGCGACGGTCCTCGGCGCTGAGGTGGGTATAATGCTGATCTTCATGACTACTCCTGATTTTAAAGTCGAGGAAAGGGGACAACATTGTAAATATATAGATTCACGGTGTAGTTTGCCCCCTGTTAGCTGTTACCTACGCATTACAGAGTGTGAACCTTCAAGGGATTCTCCGATGCATTGGCCGCACTCCGAAACACGTCACTTCGTCCACTCTATGGTCGCCGAACGAGAGGTTCATGGGCGATCCGATTCTTATACGTAATGCTCCGAATGCTCACACAACGGCTCTTTGGTGGTTTCCAGTCCCCGGAGAGCCGTCTCCGCAAGGCGGCCCTGATCGCCTGCGATGTTGATGGCACATTGCTCAATCGTGATGAGATGGTCGGCGTACGAACCATCAGCCTTATCGATTCCATCGTGTCGCTCGGGGTCCGCTTCGTCCTTATCACCCGGCGCCACCATCAGGCTACCGAACTGTATGCCGAGGAACTGCGCTTGCAGGAACCGGTGATTTCGCTTGATGGTGCGCTTGTCCGGCAGCTCGATGGTGCTATCCTCTTCACTGTGCCGTTCGATCAGGAGTTTGCCCTCGACATTATCGACGAAATCCAGGGGACTGAAAATGTAGAGTGCTGTGCGGTGACTTCAGACAGGCTCCTGCTCTCCGATGCGGATATGTTTCTGCCCTCGCACTACCATCACTGGAATATCGAGACCACCGTGGCATCGAATTTCGAGGGTGCCAAGGGGGACATTCTTGAGGTGATCGCGACCGGCAACTTCCACGCGGTCAATCATGTGTTCGACTACCTTACAGAGAAGATGCGTCCTGGGGAGCTGAAGATCAAGCTCTACGAATCCCATTCCCGTCGCGATATATGGCATGTGGAGGTTCGTAGTGCGGCGGCTACCAAATACAGAGCCTTGCAGCGCCTGGTCGGGCATGGCAACGTCCGGATGGCGGAGGTGATCGGCATCGGCGATCACTATAATGATGTGGAGTTCTGCAAGGCGGCCGGGTATGTGGCCGTGCCGAAGAATGCCGTCAGAGAGATGAAGGAACTCGCTGATTTTGTTACCAAGCACGATTGCCTGGACGAAGGGATCAACGAGTTCCTGGAGCACTTCCTCCTGGTTCGCAGGGGGGGGGCGACCGGGCAGAACCCACCCTCCGGTGGGCGGCCACGCTCCCGGTGATTGCCAGCACAGCATATCCCTCCATGCCGGGAGAACCGCGGTGGCGCGATCTCGATGTGGCGGAGGAGAGCCGGGCGGGCTTGGCTGCATTGTGCATGCCAGCGTCCCGGTTTCCGGCTCGATGAACGATCCGAACGATTTACAGGCTAGAGAGACCCTTTCATGTCTGAACATAAACGCAAAGCGCTCTTTCCCGGCGGCAGACCCCACGATCACGATCGCGGCGGAGTGCACGTCGGCTGGGCCGCCATCCGCTGGAAAGGGATGTTCCGCTATGTGGCGCTTGGAGTCGCGACGATTCTGATCGCCCTGCTCTTCCCCCGTTCCTCGTCGCTCGAATACGAGTTCGAGCTAGGCTCGGTCTGGTCGGGCGATACCATCCGTGCCCCGTTTGCCTATCCGCTCTATAAGGATGAATCGAGCTATGATCGCGATGTGCAGCGTGCGATGGCCGAGGTTCTCCCCATCTATGTCCCTACCGGCATCAATGTGCTCCGGGTGCATGATACGCTCCGCCAGGTAGCCGAGGCGATAGCGTTGAACGAGACCGAGCCGGTGTTCCTCTCGGAACGTTCCTGGCTCTTTGTGCAGTCGCTGCCGGGAGAGCAACGGATGGAACGGCTGAGAGGCATTGCCGAAACTCTCTTTCAGGGATTGGAGGGGCCGTATCGAGCAGGGGTTATCAATCAGAACAAGTCGTCTCTGCGAGGGGAACGCATCGTTATCCGGCGGAGCGAGGTGTATGAGGATGTTGTGCCGATCAGCACTCTGTACGATAGCCTTGGAGTGCTCCATACGGCGGAGGCCAGCATCGGCAGACGGTTAAGCCCAGCGGAGTCGGCATTTGCGATGGAGATCTTCCATCTGCTGTATAAGCCGATGTATGTGCATAGCCCCAGGCTTACCGAGGAGGCCCGCGAAAACGCCAAGGCAAGCGTGCCGAAGACGCAGGGCATTGTAAGCGAAGGGGAGGTGATCGTTGCCACCGGCGATCGTATCACCGAGGCTACAAAGCTGAAGCTGAGCAGTTTCCTTCGCTCGCGCGAGCTGAGGGAGGAGGAGGACAATGTCTGGTGGAGGTTCCTGGGCAATCTCGGGCATTCGATTATCCTGATGGGGCTTGCCGTCCTCTTCCTGTACAATTTCCGGCGGAGAATCTTTCACGATAATCTCCAGCTTGGCATCATCCTGGTGACTCTGCTCCTGATCTGCGGCATGGCCTATCTCTCCTTTGTGCTGAAGGTGAGCTGGCCCGTGGAGTACCTGATCCTGATGCCGCTCCTGTCGATGCTCCTGGCGATCCTCTTCGATTCGCGCACGGCATTCTATATGACGGTTATCACCTGTTTCATGGTGGCCGGCATCCGTGGCAACGATTATGCCGTGGCGCTTGCCTGTCTCTCCGCAGGTGTGCTGGCCGCCTATACCGTGCGTGATCTCAAGAGCCGTACGCAGCTCTTTCGCTCTATTGCCTACTCGCTGCTCGGTTATTCGGTTGCCATTGTTGCGCTTGGACTGGAGCGGGGGAGCGGCCTGATCGATATAAGCGCCAAGCTTGGCTTTGCGGCGATCAATGCCACGATCTCTCCGGTGCTCACCTTTGCCTTCATTCTGCTGATCGAGAACCTTTTTGGGGTGGCAACCGATCTGAAGCTGCTGGAGTACGATAACCTGAATCATCCGCTGTTGCGTGCGCTGGCGGACAAGGCTCCCGGAACCTATCAGCATACCCTGACAATCGCACGTCTGGCCGAGAGCGCCGCCAATGCCGTTGGTGCCAATGCGCTGCTCGCAAAGGTGGGGGCGTATTTCCATGATGTGGGCAAGGTGGCCAAGGCTGAGTATTTCGTGGAGAACCAGATGCAGATGGCCAACAAGCATGATCGGATAAAACCGGAGATGTCCGCCAAGGTTATTCGCAATCATGTGCTCGATGGTATCGAACTGGCACGGGAGTATGGCCTGCCACAGCGTATCGTGGATTTTATCCCCATGCATCATGGTACTACCGTTATCAAGTATTTCTACGATAAGGCGCGTGAGACCAACCCGGATGTGAGCGAGGATGATTTCCGCTATCCCGGCCCCCTTCCTCACTCGCGCGAGACCGCCATCGTGATGCTCGCCGATGCTGTGGAGGCCACCACGCGGGCGCTGCCAAGCCCGACGCCAAAGGCCATCGAGGAGACGATCGACCGCGCTATCAAGAAACGGTTCTCGGAGGGGCAGCTCGATCATTGCGAGCTGACGCTGGCCGACCTGAACAAGATCAAGGCGGCGTTCCTCAAGAACCTGATCGGTATGAGCCATCCCCGTATTCAGTATAAGCCGGAGGAGGGAGAGAAAGCGTCGGCGCCGACTCATGTGGAGCCGAAAAAAGCGAAGGAGGAGCCGGTAATCCCCTATATCGATGATGCGTTTGGCAATGTCGATTCCGAGGTTGGATATGGAACGTTCCTACAGAAAAAGGAGAAGGGGGATATACGAAAGCCAGGTGATGAGAGGTCGTAAGGTGCTGGGAAGTCCGTATCCCGCATTGATCCGAACGTTTACGCAAGGCTGCAAGGAGCGATAAGGGCCTTCGGAACGTCTGCCAAACCGACAGCGAAGCATGTTGTCAGGCTCTTCCAACCTCATTGTGCCGGACATCCTTAGTTGCACGTTGTGCATGTGAAGATGGAAACTATTGATTCGGCAGGATTTCGCGGAGAGGCATGTTGCATCAAGATTGTACCGGAGACCTGATCTATCGGAACTTCGGCACCCTTCCTGTTCCGAAGGGCTGGTGGTTATGATATCCCGTTGTGTGCCCGGCGTCCCGGCCGATCTGGAGCTTCCGCCCGGCCTTCGATCGCTGTTGGATCGGTATGCCGAGTTTCTGATCGTTGACAAAGGCTCCTCTGATAATACCGTCGATGCCTATGGACGGGATGTGCGGCGATATCTGAGGGGGCTGGCCTCGGAAGGGGTTGTCGCGATTGATGCCGTCAGGACCGATCAGATTCGCCGTTATGTGGCTGCGCTGGCCGAGGCCGGTCTTGCAGGCTCGTCGATAGCCAGGGCGATATCGGCCGTGCGGGGACTGCATGCGTTTGCGATGATCGAGGGGGATGCCTCTGGCGATCCATCCGAGCACATTCAGCTTCCACGTCGGCTGAGGGTTCTTCCCGATGTGCTGTCGGTGGCGCAGGTGGAGGCCATTCTCACCGTGCCGGATGCAACCGATCCGGTCGGTAACCCGTATGGCTTCCGCGACCGGGCGATTCTGGAGGCGCTGTATGCTACCGGCATGCGGATAAGCGAGCTTCGCATGCTTCAATGCTCCCATCTCCTTTTTCAGTACGGCCTTGCCCGTGTTATCGGCAAGGGGAACAAGGAGCGTCTGATCCCGGTAGGAGAGGTGGCGCAACGCTGGATCGAGGCGTATCGCACACGGTCGCGGCCGCTGCTTATACGGCCGGGTGTGCCCAACGATGATGTCCTCTTCCTGAATTCGCATGGGAAGATGCTGAGCCGGAACGCGCTCTGGAAAATGACAAGGAAATACGCCGAGGGGGCCGGGATAAAGGCCGATGTTCATCCCCATACCTTCCGCCATTCCTTTGCAACGCATCTTCTGGAAGGAGGTGCCGATTTGCGTGCTGTGCAGGAGATGCTCGGCCATGAGGATATCTCCACCACGCAGATTTATACGCACCTCGATCGGGAGTATCTGCGCGAGGTTCACCGGACCTATCATCCCCGGGGATGAGGCTATAATGACAGTACGTATCTTGTTTCTGTAGGGATGGTAGTATCATTCACTCTTTATGTAACTTGAGAGCCAATGTCCCATGCGGGCCCAGCTTATGGGGCCTCCAGCTCTGATGGAAACAAAGCAATGATTTCGTATGACACGTCGCTACGTATCCAATAAGAACGAGTCGGTTCGGATGTTCGAGAGCAACTTCATGGAGTTCTTCTCGCATGTGCATCCGGCAACACCGCTGGTGATCTACGTTCCGGTGATGGGATATATGGTCTATCGTTCGGTGGTCGAGTACCAACTTGGCACCTTCGCTATTCTGGGGCTGTTTTTCGGTGGCGTCTTTCTCTGGACGTTTCTGGAGTATATGCTCCACCGGTGGGTGTTTCACTATCATCCCACCTCGGAGTGGGGACAGAAGCTTCATTTCATGCTTCATGGTGTGCACCACGATTATCCCAACGATGCCACCCGTCTGGTGATGCCTCCGGGCATCAGCATCCCGCTTGCCGTTATTTTCTATCTGCTCTTTCTACTGGTCTTCGGTGCCACCCTTACGCCGGGACTCTTTACCGGCATGGTCTTCGGATATCTCTGCTATGATATGCTTCATTATGCCACCCACCATTTTTCGATGAAAAAAGGTGTCTGGGCCTGGTTGAAGAAACATCATATGCGCCATCATTATGGCGACGATCATGCGGGCTATGGTGTCAGCTCACCGCTCTGGGATTTTGTCTTCGGCACCTACAAGCCGTCCGACAAACGATAGAAAGAGCTACCGGAAATCCGGCCGTACTATCAGGAAGCGCATGAGACCACTAGGTTCTCATGCGCTTCTTTGTTGTGTCCCATGGGGTGCCTCCGTTCTCCCCCCGCCCCGTGATGGTGTCGCGTTCTACCACCTCATCACGGCATCTCCCCGGAGCCACGTCGTATGCCTCTGTAATTACCGTGCCATACTCATCACGATCGCCCATTCATCTTCGCTTACCGGCTGCACCGACAGACGCGACCCTCGCTGCGTGAGCATCATCTTCTCCAGGCCCGGCGTTTCCTTGAGCGTTGAAAGCGGGATCGGCTCGGCGAACTTCCCCACGAACTTCACATCAACCATCATCCAGATCGGGTTCTCCGGCGATGCCTTCGGATCGTAATGGTCGTCCTCCGGGTCGAGCGCGGTATGGTCAGCGTATCCCTCGCGCACGATCTCGGCCACTCCCACCACGCACGGCGGCTCGGCGCTGGAATGATAGAACAGAACCCCATCCCCCGGCTTCATGCTGTCGCGCATAAAATTCCGTGCCTGATAGTTTCGCACCCCCGACCAGAATGTCTGGCCGTCGCGCTGAAGATCATCGATGGAATAACAGTCAGGCTCGGATTTGAGGAGCCAGTATCGGGGCTTAACTGAGGCCATAACAACAGAAGTTAATTGGTTGATTCGGGTTAAATTTTAAGGATTATGGCTTCTATTACCTTTCCTTGGTGTAGGTTGATTTAACCGTTTTTTGTCACCCGTATGTTTCTTGTCTTCGCGACTACCACAGTGGTACCTTCATTCCGTACCTAAGTAAAGGCAATGGCACGAACGACGACGAAGTGCATCTATGCCGGAGCGGTGAAGCTCCGCGAGAAGGATCTGGCGAACGGGCAGAAGTCTCTCTATCCTGATATCTATCATAAGGGAAGCGGTCGCATGAGTTCCTGAAGCTTTACGTGATCGGCAACAAGGCTGCCGATATCGAGACGATCGGGCTTGCCGAGGTCATCCGGCACAATGGGAGATCGAGCCGCAAAGCGCCGGGCACGGGCTGACTCCTACCCATCTGGGGAAAGCGGATTTTGTTGATTGCCTCGCCAAATTGGCGGATAAGAAGGCGCACAAGTCATGGAGCGCTACGTTGCTCCATCTGAAGGAGCATACGGGGGAACACTTCCGTTCGAGCAGATCACAGCGGCGAAGCTGAAGAACTTCAAACTATATCTCCTCAACAATCTGCACAACAACAGTGCATGGCTGTACTATATGGGAAGATATGGGGGGCACTGAATGAGGCGGTGAGGGAAGGGGGTCTTCAGTCGAATCCAGCCTCAAGGACCGATTGCATCTCGCGCCAAGCTATCGAGCATTCCTGACGCTGGAAGAGATCAAGAAGCTGAAGGCTGCCTCCTGCCCGAATGATGCTGTACGGCGCGCCTTCCTGTTCGCATGCTTCACCGGCATGGCCAGATGCGATATACGGAACCTGACATGGGGTCAGGTAAAGGATTGGTGGATACAATACAGGCGGCAGAAGACGAAGGAAACGGTGAACGTTCTCCTTCACCAGAAGGTGCTTGCAGTGCTTGGCGCTCCTGGCAACGATAGTGAGCTTGTCTTCCGGGATCTGCCGAGCGATTGGTACATCGGTCATGCACTGATGAAATGCATGCAGAGCGCCGGAATCACGAAGAACGTCACGTTTCATGGAGCACGGCATACCTTCGCAACGCTTTCTTTAACCTACGTGGCCGACCTTTACACTGTAAGCGAGCTTCTGGGGCATACTTCGGTGAAGATTACCCAGGAATATGCGAAAGTGGTCGATCGGGTGAAGGAGGAAGCGATGATGAGAGTCCCCACACTCGAATAGAACGGTGCCCTTGAAGTGTACGTATTGCGCATCATTCTACATCGGTGTATGTTGCGCTTCTGCAATAACCAGACACTTCAACGAGCATGAATTCTTCCTACTACAAACGATGCTATCGGAACGCAATCATAGACTTTACTGCCGTTGACACTGTCTATAAGCGATCGCTGAAGACCGTTTCGATCAAGGTCAATCCTCTGATTGCAGGAGATGAGGGATTCAAGCTGCTTACACTGACCAATGGCAAGGACGTATGCGAGATCCTCAAGGCCGTCCTTGCGCAGCTCGATGATGACCAGGAGCACTTCATCCTATTGATTCTGAACCTTTCGGGTGAGGTGATCGGCTTCAAGGTTCTGGCATCTGGGGCAATGGATCACATCGTTGTCGATCCGAAGATTGTCTTCCGCAATGCGCTTCTTCTCGGTGCGGCACAGTTCATCATCGCTCATAACCATCCTTCCGGTAATGTGAAGCCATCATCATATGACTATTCCACCACGAACCGGCTTATTCAGCTTGGGGCGATGATGGAGTTGCCATTGGTGGATCATATCATCGTTGCGGGGCAGACGTGCGTTTCGCTGCGGACTATGCATCCGGAGTGGTTTGGGGAATGAGGGGGGTCTCTATCCTTATACATGCCGCACAAAGCGCATATGTTGACATGGTCCAACGAGCCTCAATTGCTAGCAATTAGAATTATCACTGTTCAAAACAGCGGTGAGCGTTCTGAAAAGCACATTCATATCTGGCTAGAATGCTACTATGAGCTGTTCCAGCAACAATCCAGAGATTGAATAATATCACGAAGATCAAATCTTGTTAATCTCGATGCCATGATCAAGCGAGAAGACCTCGCAGTATCTGATGCGGAGTCATCGTCATTTGAAAATGTATCCACAATTTCACTACGGGATTTTACCAAAGGCGCCCTAATTGGGCAAAATTTGCGGAAACCAGATTTCCAGGGGGAGACTAATCATTGGTCGCCTGAGTAAGTTGTTTTTTGCTTGAGCGTCCTCTCCGAGGAGATTTGATACCATCAGTAATATTGTGGCAATCACAAACACATCTTTTTGTAATTGATAGTGGACATCGACTTAGCGTGTCAGTGGTTTGGGTGAGGAGGCGCTCAACCGTCTCCAGACGGTGTTCGATACGGGCCAAAATCTGCTGTATGGACATACGAAAGCTCTTATCAATGATTGGTTAGTGTTGTTTGACAATAGAAACTTACGCCCGGAGGGAAGGGGTGAATAGTGCGGATAGTGCGCACTATTCGTTGGTGCGGAGTTTCATAAGGTGATCGATCAACTGTTCACGCTGTTCTGGGGCAAGCTCACCGGCCAGATGCTTCATAAACGAGAGGAGCTTCACTGAGTGAGTAGTCCGGCCATTGATACGGGACCGGCTCGCGCGATAGGCATTCCCCATATCCTTAGGAGGGCGTTCGATATAGTAGAGGCTCATTATCTGGGAAACTTCCGTTTTCTCCGAATAGAGCCGGGCCGCGTATGCCGCGTCATGAATACGGGTAAGGTCATCCTTCCAGGTGTGGAGGGTAATCTTACTTATGGGAGGGGGAGCCAAGTTGCCCAAGATGCTCCTCATACAGCTCCAGTTGCGTCTTCCGTACCTCTCGGTGAATGGTTGCCTGAGCGATTTGCAGCAGGCCGTGAACCCGGCGGCCATAGTTCTGTTGCTCTAGCGGAGCCATATCAGCGAACAATCGGAGCAGGTATTGTACCCAATCCTCTATTGCATCAAGGCGGTTCTTTGCCTCTGGTGCTTCATGATAGCGGCGGTGAAGATCCTCCTCAAGCTGGCTCGGCGGCAGGGCACAGTAGCCGGCCAGGAATTCACCGGTATTCCGACCCTGATGCCATTCAACAGACTCCTGATAATAGGCTTCAGCTTCTTCAGGAGTGAGAGTGATGTCAGCGAAGCTCCAGGTTCAGTATACCATAGCACCAATATTCATTAAAAAAAATAGGGAGGGTACACAAAGATGTACCCCTATCTACAAGGACGTAAAGCTATCTTAACTCGTAATCTATATCCTTTATAGATAGCTCTCTACCATAATAATTCGGTTGGTCCAACACAGAACACTAACGGCAGTAGTATGGTATGGTGTATCACACCATAGGCAAGCACACGCAGTATTCCATTACACATGCATAGTAAAGGGGCACGTAATTGCATCAACTGTTGTGTGCCCAAGAGCAAGATAAATTGCGATTACTATAGGAACATGGAACTGTTCTATCTCTAACTTTCCATACTGGTCTTCATACAAACAAGTCGTGTGAGGATTGTGATGAACCAGCGCCAAAAGGATTCCACAAGTTCAAATCAAGAGCCAAACAACCTGACTCTTAGCTACCATAGCCAGGAGATACGTACAGAACTCCAGAAGAAGGTTAGGGACACGATCGTGGGAGTCCTGATTGCTCTTCCGACATTCACTATCGGAGTGCCATTCGTCACTGAGAGCATCGCGGAGTCTTTTAACCTTACCCCAGGATTGGCTTTCCGCATGTTCGCTGCCTTCTACTTCTCATTTCCACTGCTGCTCATCGCCTGGTGGTACCTTGATCTGGTGCTCAGCAATACGCGCCATAGAACACCGCAAAGTTGGTCCTCATCCCGCTTCCTTGTTGCTCTTACTATTGCAGCTGCTTATCTCGCTCTGATTGTGCTCATGCCTCGGGTTGGGGCTATTCAACAGCTTCCTTGGCCCACATGGATAACTGCTGTAGCCCCCATTGCCATTATCTGGCTGGTTTTAAGCCTGTGTGGATTTGCTTTATATCGCTTCCGACTGCATCCATATAAAGCTGCCTTCTCAGAGACAGGGTCATACCTCCCCTTCCTGATTATTGTGATAACAGCGCTGGCAGCTATTGCTATGTTCTCCCTGCAGTGGTCTGAGGCGAATCACTGGATCGTATGTGTTGTGCTAGCTGTTGCCGTGGCGGGAGCATATAGGCTGCATTCTAGTAATAACAAGGCCAAACAACGGGAGAAAGGCGGGAAAAGCCGCAATTCTGAATTCGCTGCCGTCTTAATTGCTGTTCTTCTTGTTGGGCTTGGCTTGGCGCCAATTGGACCTAAGCCACCTGGAGGAATCGCCAAAGCGGACTCAGCGCTCATGATGTTAAACTATAGCACCTATCATGAGGCATTTGAGAAGAAGGGGCATCCAGATCGTAGAGAAGCACTAAAGAAAGTTAAGAACACCATCGACAGCCTGGCTAATAGCTTTAATGGGAAGGTTGGGGATGCAATAGTTGCATCCTATCTACCAGTAAGAGGATCGGCATCAGATCCAAATTCTTTATTGTTAGTTCGTGATTCACTTGCTCAACAATCTGATATCATCGACTACCTCCTTCAGTCTGCGAACAGGAATAGTGCTGTAACACTGGATGTCATCCGGGCAACCCAGTGGCGTGGGATAATCTTCTTCACGATACCTATCCTTGGTCTTCTGGTCTTTCGATATCATTGCCGACGAGGATTTGAGAATCGAAGAGCCGCCACAGATGGAAGCGGCTTGTTAAACCAGGAGCAGAGCGCACACCAGATCGCTGTCATTGATGCATGGCTTGTCATTATGATCCTGCTCACGCTCCCATTGCTGAAGCCGGCATCGGAAGTGCCGCAGGGACGATATGGGGCTATGCGGCTACCACAATGGTTTATGCCTAATATCCCAAATATTGTACAGCCTAACGAAGCGCTAGTCAGTCGAATCGATAACTCTGTTATCTCAAACAGCTTAGACTCTAGAGCAGACTCGATGCAGGGTGTGTTGAAAGCCGTAGCAGATATGAGGCGAGTGATTGATTCTAATATGCGTTTCGAGCTGGCAAAAATGCAGGGATCAATTGACACGAAATTCAAAGGAATTTATGAAGATGATGAAGCTGCATTTAATCTAAATTCTTTCATGATAAGAACGATACCCAATGACGCGGTTAGTGGTGCGATTCGCGATAGTGTTATAAAACTTTATGCGCCTAGGAGAGCAAAAGAGAGTTATTAGCAGAGATTTAGCGATATTGTGTTGTATAATAGGCCACATATGTTGACCAAGGGCCGTCTGATGAAGGAAGGGGGCCACATGCAGGCTGCATTGCTAAGATGTAGTATAGCTTGTGTTATATTTGTCTTCAACTCTGTTTTATTGTATGCTCAAGATAGTAATTGGCAAAATAACCTTGATAAGGTACAAGTCGCAATTCAATGTCTCCTCAGATGTTATAAAGTAGATGCGGAGCCTAAGAGCTTAACAGATGCTAAGGCTATTTTAGAATCTGTAAGGGATGGCTTGGAGATAAAGAAAGAGGAGTTCGATCGTAAAAAGAGTATAGAAAAATCCTCTGTAGCGAAATTGTGCAGTGACTTCCTGACATCCATTTTGGATATGGATATTGGTAGTAGAAGTAAGGACTATGTATTAATGGATCTTTCATGCTCCAGTATTATTTATAATTGGTCTCTTCTTTATGCCAGTTTGCGTCAACATGTTCTGCCTGGGAAGAGTACACAAGATCTGTTCTTTGATTCACTTGCAGATGTTATCCGTAGAGTCGATTCCACAGACCAGTATCTTAGAGATCCTGATACTGGCCAGTTTAAACGGCTTTATGATACACTAAGTGCATTCAGGAAAACACTCGATACTTTCTTGACTGCCAAAGATACAATATGGTTCTGGAACCTAAGAGATAGCTTGAAGTCATTCCTTCGCGATTCGCTTGATCGGTCACCTCTAAGTCCTTTTGATAGTGCACAGGTGAACTACTGGCTCCAGAAGCGATTTTATAGCCTTGATTCTTGTTGTACAGAAAGCAAGGATTCGCTCCTGTCTCTATTAGAGAGGGTACAGAGCCTGCGCCCAGAGGTTGAAGTAATCCTTATGGGGGGAATTCATAGCGATGCATCTCAGTTTGTAGGAAGTGCCGATCTATTCTCCTCTATAGGAGATCTACGGTCGCTACTTGTTGGGCTCGGTATGTATGCTGACGGTGGATTCAAGGCTCACCTTGGCGGGAGATATTCGGTAGATGAGTGGGATTTTTTCATCACTGCTGGGCTGGTTGCTAGCTCTGCGCGTTTCAATAGTGAGAGAGGAGAAGAAGTGAGTCTCAACGCTATGTGGAAGGATGTAGGGCTTGGAGTAGGATTCTCAAACCCTTACGGACCTTTCGTACGAGTCATCATTCTGCGAGCTGCACTTCTCCGGCCTGGCTGATTGCTGCCTGAGCCTCACGGTCAACCTGACAGCCGTTCATAGCTCAGGCTATATGATAGTCATAGTCATCTTGATACTTCATTGAAGCAATTATGAAGTATTAAGCCATGTCAGATCTGTTACTCTCCTGTTACTGCCAACTTCAACTATCCCCTAACCACACGTGTTCCAGCCAGAACTACCTACTTGAGGAGCCAGAAATTCTTCTCCGTGGGCATGGTTCCTGCGGCTAGTTAACAAGACTGATTGAGAATGGTGCGAAACTAGGGGATAAGTGGGAAGGGGACAAGAGGAGATGGATGCTGATGATCGAACGGCATGGGGTAGGTACTCTGACCGTTCACAGTGAACGGTTATGAGGCGACTTCCTATCGGCGTATATTCGGCAATATATTAGCGGGATGAGATGCCGGTTAATAGGTGGTATGGTTCATCGTTGTGCATAACCAATCCCTGCACGATAACCTTCCATGATTGCGATATCCCAACCGGACAACACTCTGTATCCCCATACACCAAAGGAGTACGGCATGGAACTCGGCGCGTTTTCAATCAGTTTGGCTGTCAAGGACCTTGAAGCTTCGAGGACGTTCTATGAGAAATTCGGTTTTAAGGCCTTCGCTGGAGAGCCATCACAGAACTGGTTGATCTTGAAGAACGGCGATCATGTCATTGGCCTGTTCCAAGGCATGTTCGACAAGAACATATTAACATTCAACCCCGGCTGGGACAGCAACGCCCAGAACCTTCCTACGTTCACGGATGTGCGCGAGCTACAGCGCCAGTTGAAAGCACAAGGTGTGCAGTTAGTGCAGGAGGCAGATGAGAGCACAACAGGCCCGGCCAGTTTTGTTGCAGTGGACCCCGACGGAAACCCGGTCCTCGTTGACCAGCATGTCTGAGTTGGAAGTGCATCCTTGCGTCATGAAGGCGGAAATCAAGCATATGCCAGGTTCTGTCCGATATCCATGTAAAGACAGAGCCTGGCAACTATAAACACTGGTGGATGCAGCCGGGCACGAAAGAACCGAGATAGTTCAATGCCAGCGTGCCGTAACGTGTGCAGATACTTAAGTGCTCGGGCCTAGAGATTTTTAGAAAGCTAGGGATGTCCCATGCCGCCACTTCGCATGTATTAACACGTAACTCTATAGGTTGATTCTCTCCAGAGGTATGCAGGAACGGGAGCGAATCGTGAGCACCCAATCGTTCTATTCGTAGAGAGCACTGTGACGTTGAATATATCCGGCAAAAAACCACGTGGACGCAATGCATCGGGGGCCGAGGATGTCGGGACCTTTCTCGCGTCGCTCGACCATCCATACAAGCAAGAGATCCTCGCGGTCAGACAGAGTATTCTTTGTGCTGATCCGGGTATCGCCGAAGGCATCAAGTGGAATGCGCCGAGCTTCCGCACCTCGGAGTATTTCGCCACGTTCCATCTCCGGGCAAGGGAGGGCGTGCAGGTAATTCTTCATCTGGGCGCAAAGAAGCGGAAGGAGCCGTTGCCGGGCGGTACGATTGCCGATCCTGAATCGTTGCTTGAGTGGCATGGAACTGACCGGGCATCGGTGAGATTCCGGGATATGGAGGACCTTATCGTAAAACAGCCTGCCTTTGTGCATATCATTCGCCAATGGATCAGGCATGTCTAGGCTATCCCCGGACAAGCTAGCGGATACGGCATCATCTCTATCGGCTAGGCTCGCCCCTCTTGCGCTGTTCACTTCTCTGTGTCTCTGGTAAGCCCTGTTCTCTCCTTGCGGTCTGCGCATGTGCCCGGCAAGGGCGGCTGCGGTATGTTCGGTGCGCCCGGCATGCCCGTGGCTGTTGATGAAGTCCGTATAACTCTGGAAGAAACTGGAGCGATGGACAACACAAATCGTCAGGAATGCATACATTTGGAGCTGCCAGCACCATGCCATGGCTTGGTCTTGTGCAGAACAACCTGGTCTGTGTTCCCTGGGTTATGCAGACCGACCTTATCATACTTAGACAAAGAGAGAGGACTCATAATCGATGGTTTCAGCGCATGCAGCACTCAAGCGCCTACAGGAGGGAAATGTACGATTTGTCTCAGAGGGTCGTGGTTCCGATGTTTTTCCGAGCCACGCCCGGCGAGCCGAAGTAGCAACAGGGCAGCAACCGTTTGCGATCATCCTCGGATGCTCTGATTCACGTGTTCCGGCGGAGATCGTCTTCGATCAGGGCCTGGGTGATCTGTTCGTTATTCGTGTCGCCGGCAATATCGTTGCCTCCTCCCAGATCGGCAGCGTAGAGTTTGCCGCTGCGCACCTTAACACGCGGCTTGTGGTGGTGCTTGGTCACTCGCAGTGCGGGGTGATTCTGGCCACGCTTGAAGCGCTTCGGTGTCCGACAACAAATCAGTCTCGTAATGTGCAGGCGATTGTCAACCGGGTGCGGCCATCGGTCGAGGGATTGCTTGAAACCGATCTCAGGAACGATGAGTGCGCTCTGGTGAAGCAGGCGGTCCGGGCCAACATCCGTGCCTCCGTATCTCATCTGCGCCAGGGTTCTGCGGTGCTCAAGCGGTTGATTCAGGATGATGGCCTTCTCATCGTCGGTGCCGAGTATTCACTGGAAACCGGTGTGGTAGAGTTCTTCGATAGAGTGCCTGCCGAGGCTGCCTGAGCGGCGGTATCGTATCATCGTATGGATCTAAATCGCTGGTGCCCTCCATAGACGCAGGCCCTAGTCTCTGCGTCAGGTGGCTGGTATAGGGGCCGTTCATATGCGTGGAACAAGGGGTGTTCATGCCGGGCACCCTGCACAACTGCTATAGGTTCCCCATATTCTTTGCCCCTTTGCGCGATTTCGCTGCTTCTGATGCATCCCCAATTCTCTGTCCGTGCCACCTTCCCTGCTCCAACGCATGTACATGCTCTGAACCTCGGTGTTCCACTATACCCCATGGTACCCGGAAACTGCGGTTCCGTTTGCACAGGATGCCGTGATGCAGTATGTTGGGCATCGTTAGTGGTGCCCATATAGAGCTTATCCACACTCTCTATCGCTGTTTCCACAGAGGCACTACTTTTCCTTCTTCTCCCGTGGCATGTGCGGTGCTCGCCCGGAGCAATCGCATTCTATATCCACAGGCGAATACCCCACACGTTCGTTGGTGAACCCGGTTCGTGTTTCCGCACGCTGTTCCCGATATAGCTCCCGTACCTCTCCGCATAATGCAGTGTGCTGGCAGGTTGCGAGCCTTTGTCATGGCCTTCTTCTGCCGATGCAGCGGCGGAGTGGCCTGCATGGTTGGCACCAAAATCCGAGTAGTGGCAGATGGCCAGAACGAGGAGAAAACACCCGTCGCGTGATGCTCCACTGACTCCGCGAGGTGTATAGTAGTGCGTACAAACAGATTCGTATGTAGAACATCCGGTGATGGATGCTCTGCTTCACGTGTTTAGCGAACCATCTTACAACACCATGACTACCAGTATGTACATCAGGATGACGGGTTCTTCGTTGTTCTACGTTCTTTTTCTGCTTTCAGTTGCTGTGGGACCTCTGGCCGCACAGACCTATTCGTATCTCCCTACGGCAAACATAACCGATGGCCGGATGTTGTCGATAGCCGGGGGAAGTATCCAGACGCTTGGCGATAATCTGCTGACATTCAAGATCGCCTCGCCTGCCAGCTCGCCCTCGATCGAGATCGGAGTTTTCGATGGTGATACCAAGGGGTTCTTCGACCAGGGGACGGTGCCATTGATCTACGCGCTCTATGCCGACCCCGAGGGGGATGGCACAGGTATGGTAAAGATCGGTGAATGGAGCGGCGATGTGATGCCCGATAATGGATGGTATACAATTATCCTGAACAACACCGCTGCGGCGCGTTGCGGGACCGGCAATTTCTTCTATGCGTTGAGGGTGCGAAGCTCTAATCCGACCGCATTTCATTGGAGCAGTTTCAAGCTTCGCACCAATGGTACCATCGCGATTGCACGTGCTTCCAATGTCGCATTCTCCGCACCGCTTGGCAATCTGACCGATGCCGGGGTAATCTATCCGTCGTATCCTGCCCTTACTCCTACTACCTACGATGGCACATGGCGTTTCCATATGGATGTGCCGACCCCCGTTGCCTCGCTTGAGATCTGGGATGGTGATTTCGATCGTGGCTCCTATGATTGTTCCGATAACGATACGGATGATCCCGACACGCCGAACTTCTTGCCGGTATGGGCAACCGCATCGGCCGTGGCCGAGGGCGTCGCAGTCAGCAATGTCCCCTGCCAGAACGCCGCAGGCGAGTCAACCGGGGGGAACACAACAAGCAATCCGCCGGATGATTCGCGCAGTCCGCTCTTTGCTCGTGGTACGGGGGGGAGCTATGATGTGATAGCTCCCAATGGTGTGCGCTATGCCAATGCCAATCCATCGGGCAACCTGGAGTGGGAGCAATTCCGGCTTAGCACCGAGCTGTTTGATAGAAACACGATGGACTATCATGTCGATGCGTTGCCAAGTGGCATCTACGAGATCGCCATCAGCGGCATGGATCTCGGCAACCTGAATGCGATGCGTTTTCCGTTCGATGTCGCCGGTGTTGGAGCAGACGGAAACGTTATCCCTCCCATTCGCCCTGAGTATACAAATGGAACGATTTCGGGAACCGCGTATTATGAAAGCGGCGGCAACTGTGCTCAGGGATTTCTGGAACTTGGCCTTCCGTTGGCAACGGTGGACCTGGAGGCCGATTATAATGGCGACGGCATCATCGATGAGACGCGCAGTACGCTTACCGATCTGCTGGGGCAGTTCAGCTTCACCGGATTGCGCCCAGGCACGTATAAGGTGACGGTCGATAAGGCCTTGCTTCTGTTGAATACGGTCCCTGTCTGCGATACCGATGGTGTGGACACGCCACGCGTGGTACAGGGCAAGCTTACCATGTGCTCCCGTACGCTGAACTGGGCCTTCGGGTTCAGGCTACTCAATGGGCTGCTGTGAACCATCGATGCTGGCGGATCATTGATCCGCCAGCATATGGAGGCGGGCATCGCCCGGATGCCCGCCTCGACAATAAATCCCATTGCGGATCTGGCCGTGTGCCAGGTCCGCAATGGATGGTATCGTTGCTTCCATGCCATCACTGCCGAATCAGTTTGTAGGCCCCATGGCGATGGCCGATGCTCACCATGACGTGATATATGCCCGCTGCAAGGTCGGCAATGTTGCAGTGCGCATATCCTGTGGTCGCTGCTGCTGTGAATCGGGCAATGTCGCGTCCGAGCATGTCGCGTATCGTGATGAGCGCATCGCCACTGCTGCCGGCAGCCTTCCAGGTGAAGAGAACGGTCTGGCTTGCCGGATTGGGCACGGCGGTGATGTGCAGTGATGCCCCGGGAATGTTCGGCAGTTCCTTCTCACGTTCTACAGATGCCGTGGTTGGCAGACGGAGTGCCCGGCCATAGATATCACCTGCGCCGTTGCGGGTATCTTTCCAGACCACAACAAGCGAATCATCTCGCATAACAGCAGCAAGGCCACCGGCAAATGTGGTTGTAGTGCTGATGCGTATTCCCGATTGCTGCGGATCGAGTTGTGTGTCGAATAGGTCCATACGGATGCCATTCATATCGCCATAGAGTATGATAATGCCGGAGTCGCGGGGATGCTGTAGCATGGTAATCGCATCGAATGGCGGGCTTGGCATCATCGGAAGATGCGGCAGCGGCGGGCTTGTTGCCACAACGTGAAATGTCGTATCGATGATCTCCAGGAACACCCCCTCTGGATATCGCTCGTATGGCTGGAGCATCTGCGCCCCATACAGCTTGATAAATGGTGCCGAGCTTCCCTGGCGAAGCCCTACGGCAGTGCTGCGTGATCCAGGTGTGGAACCGTTGACCAGTTGCATGCCGTTCAGATACACCGCAACGCTTTGTGAGTCCCCCAGCGGGATGAACTGCAATCCATGTCCGGCAATCCAAGGCATGCTGTCGGTTCGCCATACTTCATTCCCCAGCGAGTCCCAGAGCACAAGCTGCGACCATTGCTCCGCGGATAATAGATCGACATGCTGCATGGCAAATAATGTGGTCCGCTCATCGGGATTATAGTTTACCGAGAGCGGCGTGGACCATAGCGCAAGCTCGGGCCGATCGCCAAGTTCTATCCTTCGCCAGCCGGAAGCGGTCATCTGATGATAGGACTTCTCATCCCATTCTCTGGCATACTGCTGAAACTCTCCTCTCCACCGCGTGTTTGCAGCCAGAACGGCACCGCCGCCGCCGCCATCGATAAGCTCGGATCTGTTCTGGGCCGTCCAGCCGGTTGTGCCGAGCAGACTGCCAATCGATCTATCGTCGGGGTCGCCTACCAGCAATCGGTCCACCTCCCTGACTGTCGCCTCCAAGGGATTCCATGCGCCAATGATTGCCAGCGGTGCTGCGGTTCCGGCTGTGCGCCATGCAATCAGCAACGAGCCTCCCTGATATGCCAGCGCTGGGTTCAGCTCCGCTACATTCTCTCTGGCCATGGCAACCGGGGCGGAGAGACGCACAACAACCGTATCGCTGCCGATGACTGCCACCCTGCTGTGCGACTCGGCCGCCGTGCGCACTAGAGTGATTGCAGGCTCGCTTCTGCATGGATCGTAGTTTGTATAGGGCCATTGATGCGATGGCGAGAAGACCACCGAGTCGGTAAAGACAAGCACTACCGTATCCCGCACGTATGTATCGGCGATGGGACAGGTGGAGTCCGGCGTTATTCGCACCGCATACGGATAGGTGCTGAGCGAGCGATTGTTGCATGCGCGTTGTATGGTGATACGCTCCATGGAGATGGAGAGCGCATTGCACTTGGCTACCGATAGAAGCTCGGTTCTCTCGATCAGGTGCGGCTCGCTGAGTTGTCCCGGAGCGGTCTCAATGATCCTGTAGGAGTCGAGATACATGGTATTGTAGAACCGGCTCAGGGTGTCGCCATGAATTACGGCATAGGTGATAATGATCTGTCCGGCGCTGTTGTGGCCGATCAGGGGAGAGCCGGAAAGCGCTGTATCGGGCAGTGGCACCATAAAGGACCGTTTGATCTGTGGCCTGATGATCGACTCGTATGTGGTGACCTGATTCCCGTTGATGGCTGCAAGGCTACCATCCCTGCCGACATGATAGGGATAGGGGAGGCTAAACGTGTGGATGGAATCATCCCTGAACAGGATGGCCCATCCATCGCCTCCTCTGTCGAGAAGAGTGATGCCCGGATAAGAATCAGGATGCAACGCTCTGGCAAAAGAGCCTGGCATGATGGTGCGGGCCGGTTCCAGAAACTCCGTGGCCGTACCGGACCGGCGGGCACGGATCTCTCCGTTGGTACCGTTCCAGAGCAGGTCGTATCCCTGCAATCGTGCCCCCCATGCAATGGGCTGCGCCGTCACTGCCGCTTGTGCGTCCAGCAGCTCCTCCGGGGATATCTCGCCATGCATAGCAACACGCTGGATATAGGCGCGGGCCTCTCCATCGCGGTGGTCGTTCCATACCACCAGAAACCGGCCTGCAAGCCCAAGTACCTGCACAATGCCGGATGGATGTGCCTGTTGTCCTGTAAGGCGTCTGGGTGCTTCCACGGCCTTATTCCTATGGACCAGTTGCATCCAGAGCACATTCTGTATGGAACTATCCGCTGAGTAGGCTGTGCTTCCCCAGACAACCAGCGTCATCTCCCCTATGCTGTCGGCAGCATGGATCTGTGCATCGGCCGGCAGTACCGGCTGGAGAAGATCGTAGGATAGCCGTATATCGGCATCCTGCGCCAGCACCGGTAGTGTGGCAAGGCCGAGAAGAGCGAGGTATACAAGAAAGGTTATGCTGAAACGGCCAGCGGACGTAGACATGGTTGATCCTTCACGGTAACGGTTATCCCACGGTATCGGCTCGATACATTGTCTGCTCCTGCCGCTCCCTTACATGGTGAAGCGGGGGAGGGGAAATTAATCAGAGATGTGTTAACCTCTTCCGCACGTATGGTGCCGGGGAAGGGATTGCCAGCGCAGGATTGCCGCCGCTTGTGGCACCCTTGATTGTTGCGTCGGGAGATCCGGCCGGAACCGGAGACGCTGTTGTTGCCATGGCGGCATTGATCTGCTTATGTCACGCCCAATGAAGAGCTACCGTACATCAGCATGTGGCGGCTTCATCGGCTGATCCGATCGTGCTGCCGGGATATATCCGTGCGATGGTGATGTGTATCGGATTCGCCATCCGTTGTATTATGGCTGCCGTCCGCCCTCTCTGGTCGTTTTGCCTGCCGGTTCCTTGGTGTGCCAGGGCGGTATGGAAGGAAATGGCCATTGTATCCGGGCCGGGCAGCTACGGAAAACTAGCGCGAGATACCCCTGTGAAACTTTCAATTGTCGATCTCTCCCCGGTTCCTCCCGGCGGTATGCCTCATGATGCTATCGTTAACACTGTTGAGCTTGCACAGCATGCCGAGCGTCTTGGCTATGAGCGCCTCTGGTATGCCGAGCATCATGGCGCCATGTCGATGGTCGGTCGTGCGCCGGAGGTGCTTATTCCATTGGTGGCAGCGCGTACCTCGCAGATTCGCGTCGGCTCCGGTTCGGTACTCTTGAACCACTATAGCCCATTCAAGGTGGCCGAGACGTTCGGCACACTGAGTGCCATGTTCCCAGGGCGGATCGATCTTGGTGCTGGCAGGGCCACCACAGGCCCGGTAACCGATCGTGCCTTGCAGCGCGACCGTTCTGGACGGGTGTGGATCGACGATTCCGATGAGCAGCTCCAGGAGCTGGTGGCATGGCTTGGTGGAGGGTTCCCGGAGGATCATCCGTTCTCTAGCGTGCCGGTTGCCACACAGGATAGCATGCCGGATCTGTGGTTGCTTGGCTCCAGCCCGTGGAGCGCCATGGCGGCTGCCGAGCTGGGGTTGCGATACGCCTTTGCAGGGTTCATCAATCAGTTGGGAACGCCACAGATTTTGGATGGATATCGACGCAGGTTCAAACCCTCCACGCTTGCGGTTGGTGTGGCGGAGCCGCAGATCATTCTAAGCGTGCATGTGGTCTGTGCCGATACCGAACAGGAGGCCAGACGGCTGAGCGCTCCGGTGCATGTTGTGTACCGGCGTCTTGCCCGGCACGATATCGGCGGCACGCTCCCCACGACAGATGA
The DNA here is from genome assembly GCA_964455525.1 of uncultured Alphaproteobacteria bacterium. GTDB lineage: Bacteria > Bacteroidota > Ignavibacteria > OLB7 > OLB7 > JAFDZV01. The sequence goes on along the minus strand of CAYVWR010000006.1, from coordinate 53,234 downwards.
AGCCATTGCCGAGCTTGGCATCCTTCCTCGGTTTGATCCATCGGGATTGCCGGGTGTGCCGCCCCGTTTTATTGGCGGCACGCCGGAGCAGGTGCGGGAAACGTTGGAGTCGCTTGCTGCCGAGCTTGGCGTACACGAGATCATGATCCAGGATATCATCACCGATCATCAGGCACGCCTGCGCTCATATGAGCTGCTTGCCGAGGCATTTGGCCTGACGCCTCGCGCTGCTCCAAGGTTATGATGTCTGTGTCCGTATAGCCATGCATGAAGCTGCTTGTATCGTCTTGGCGAGGGTGTGCCAAACGGCTCAGTGGAAGCATCAATCGCGTGGAGATGGCCCAGTGGCATGTCGATGCCATGGTTGGCAGGGGCAGGCGGAACCGTGTTCCGATCCGGCTTTCCTGGTCGCTATGGCATCGTCGCTACCGTGAATCTCAGGGGGAGGGATGAGCGTCGTTGCCTCCAATGGAATACAGGCTTGAGATGCCCGTATTGAACGTGCAGAGGGGGCAGCCCATCCACCCCCGGCCAGCCGGACCTTTCATTATGCGGATACCGGCTCATCCTTTGGCAGTTCTGGAACAAACCAGCTTGTCAGGAGCGTGATGGCCGCAAACAGCGCAATGCCCCAGAACACAAGGTGCAGGCTTTCGGAAAGCCCCTGCTGGAGCAGATGGAGCATATCAGGAGGCACTCCTCCCGTATGCGGAGCTTCCCCTCCCAACAGATCCTGAATGCTGTCAAGCGAGATACGATCGGCCACACCATTGCGTTCCAGTATATACGTAAGCCGGTAGTTCAGCACACCCCCCAGCACGGCCGCTCCCAGCGCATTGCCCAGGATACGCATCAGCATGTTGGAGGCGGTTGCAACCCCGCGTTGCGCCCACGACACACTGCTCTGGATGGACACCATAAAGGTGGTGTTCAGCAGTCCGAGGCCAACTCCCATGATAAAGGAGCTTATGCCCGCGTATACCGGGCCATCGCCTGCCAGAAACGCTATCATGGTCGCTCCCAGAACCACCGCCAGCCCCCCTGTCCGCGCAAGCTTCCGCACGCCAAGCTGCACAAACAGGCGCCCTGCCACAACCGATGCGATTGGCCATCCGATCGACATGGCCGAAAGAGCGAACCCCGCCACCAATGCCGAGCTTCCAAGCACGCCCTGCACAAAGGTTGGCAGAAATGTGATAAGGCCGATCATGGTGATGCCGGCCGTCAGGGTTGCCATGTTTGCTAGCGCTATAAGCCGGTTTTGCCACAGATCCAGATGCATCACCGGATCGGGAGAGCGGCGCTGTTGCCGTAGAAAGAGAACAAGCGTCAGGATGAAGCTGCCCAGAAGCGCTGCGGTTGCTCCCGCCCCCCATGCTATCCCTTGTGTGAGCGCAAGCATAAGCGACGAGACGCTCACCAGAAGCAGCGATGATCCCATATAGTCGATGCTTCGCGTTGTGTGGACGATACCTTCATGAAGGTATCGCCACATCAGCGCGATGGCCACAATGCCGAGTGGGATATTTATCCAGAAGATCCACGACCAGCTCGCTTGCTCCACGATCAGCCCTCCGGCAAGCGGGCCTACGATAGAGGAGATTCCCCAGACGCTCGACATATAGCCCTGTACCCTGCCTCGCTCCTGTAATGAATAGAGATCGCCAACCAGCGTGACGGTGATCGGCTGCACAGCGCCGGCACCGATCCCCTGAAGAAAGCGAAACGCTACCAGCATGCCCATGGATGTTGCAACGCCGCACAATACCGAGCCGATCAGAAATATCACAACCCCGGCGATAAATACCGGCTTTCGTCCCAGGACATCGGAGAGCTTGCCGAAGATAGGCACCGTGACTGCCTGCATCAGCAGAAATGAGGAGAAGACCCAGCTATAGAGCGCGAACCCGCCAAGCTTGGCCGCAATGCTTGGCATTGCCGTGGCCACAATGGTTCCCTCGATCGCCGCCATGAACATGGCAAGAACCATTGCGATAAGTACCAGCGAACGATTTGTCGTAGAAGGTGTATCGACCATGAGATTCACAAAACCTGTGCATCCCGTAGCAATGGGGTGTCTGCAACGGAATATGTAGATGGGGCTGTAAAGAATTAGAGTGAGTGCCGGACTCCCTTTCCATAAGGGCAATCTATACGTTGCAGAGCGATTGAGATTTCACCTGCTCTGTGCGTTTTTGCAACATTCGGAAGCCCGGCGACGATTCATGCCAACTGCGCTCTACGTTTTGTCATGGATCGAAAGGGCGAAGGTGGCGGGAATTATCCGTAACATAGAGGTTACCCGTGGCGGAGTCTGGAATTCCTTCTTCAACGACTATGAGCTGCGGCCATCCGTTCTATACGAGAGTGGATGATTATCAACGAGAGATGCCGTGCAACGCAGTGCCCGATACGATCGGCCACATAATGGCGTGTGCCGCACCTCATATAGTTATGGTAGGAAAGGGATTATGGAAACGGATCAGATAGTAACGCCAGACTTGGATTCATTTACGGGAATAGGGCTGAGTGCCTCGCTTGCACAGACATTGGGTCAGCTTGGGTATGAGACCCCCACCCCGATCCAGCAGCAGACCATTCCATTGCTGTTGGCCGGGCATGACCTGATTGGCCAGGCACAGACAGGTACCGGCAAGACCGCCGCATTTTCACTGCCGATTATCGATCGCCTCGATCTGACCCGTGGAGCATTGCAGGCGCTGGTGTTGACGCCAACGCGCGAACTGGCAATCCAGGTCGCCGAGGCTATTCACTCATATGCCAAACATCTCGGGCGTATTCGTGTCACGCCGATTTATGGGGGCGATTCTATTCAGAAACAGATCGTCCGCCTGCGCGGGCCAATGCATGTGATCGTGGGAACGCCGGGACGTGTGATGGATCATCTGCGGCGTGGCACGCTTGATTTTAAGTCGCTGCGGTTTGTTGTGCTCGATGAAGCTGATGAGATGCTGAGAATGGGATTCCTGGAAGATGTCGAGTGGATTCTGGGCCAGACGCCGGAGGGACGCCAGACGGCGCTCTTCTCGGCCACCATGCCACGCGAGGTGCGCCGCATTACCGAGCGCTATTTGAATAAGCCCAGGGCCGTTGAGATCAAGCATAAGACGCTGACGGTACCTTCGGTGGAGCAGCAGTATTTCCATGTGAACGAGAAGCAGAAGCTGAATGTGCTGACCCAACTGCTGGAAACAAGATCGGCCGAAGATGGCGATGCCATCCTCATCTTTACGCGTACCAAGCTGGGCGCGGCCGATATCGCCGAGAAGCTTCAGGCGCGTGGTTATGAGGCCGAGGCCATGCATGGTGATATGACGCAGTCGCAGCGCGAGAGCGTCGTTCGCAAGATGCGCGCCGGTCAGATCGAGATCGTTGTCGCCACCGATGTGGCAGCACGTGGCCTTGATATCGACCGCATAGCCCTTGTCATCAATTACGATATCCCGAATGACCCGGAATCGTATGTGCATCGCATTGGTCGCACCGGACGTGCCGGACGTACCGGAACGGCGATGCTGTTTGTGACGCCACGCGAGGAACGGATGATGCGGGAGATCGAGCACTATACCGGACAGCGCTTGATCCCCAAGAAGCTTCCAACCCGTGCCGATGTGGCAACACGGCGTATGGCGCTGTTCAAGGAACGTATCATGAAGGCCCTGACGGCCGAGGATCTGGAGTCCTATCTGCCGCTGGTGGAGGAACTGGAGGAGGAGAGCGGACGTGATATGGCGGAGATCGCTGCCGCTGCCGTGCGTCTGGCCCACGGCGATAAGCCGCTGATGGTACAGCTTGAACCGGAGTCCGAAGGGGTTGCCCCGTCGGAACCCGGCATGGTCCGGCTCTTTATCGGTGCCGGTCGGCGCGATGGTATCCGCCCCTCCGATATGGTTGGCGCCATCGCCAACGAGGCAGATATCCCCGGCAAGGCGATCGGTGCCATCGATATCTATGATGATTTCACCTTTGTCGAGGTGCCGACCCGTTATGCTGATCAGGTGCTGACCAGCCTGGCCGGCATTGTCATCCGTGGCCGCGAGATCAATGTTCGCCTGGCGACAAAACATGATGCCGGTTCCGGTGGCAGCGGCCGCAGAAGCTTTGATACGGGCAACAAGCGGGGAGGAAGATCATTCCCCGGAAAGAAGAGGCGGTATTGAGGCTCACGCCTGCCGTTGCTTCCAAAGGCCGTTCAGATGGTAGAATACAGTGGGCCGGAGCATTGCTCCGGCCCATCGTTGTCTATCCTGGGTCCGATCGCTCGCCCCCATGGATATCGGGGCGGCACATAGGCTCGCCTGTGCAGCCGTGGATCACTGAAGAAAATTCATGACCGCCCAGAGCGATACCGCCGAGATCACTATCCAGAGCACCATTCCCAGAATCAACGGACGTGCCCCCACTGCCTTCAACATCGTTCGCGATAGCCCGGCGCCGATCAGAAACAGCGTGATCGTCAGCCCGATCTTTGCCAGCATGACAATGCTCTCGGAGATTGATGCTACAAACGGGATATAGGTTCGCAGCACCGATGCTACCACAAACAGAAGAATGAAATAAGGGATCGAGATCTTTGAATCCTTTGTTCTGAAGAGAACGGAGGTAAGCAGAACAAGGGGGACGATCCAGAGTGCGCGTGCCAGTTTCACCGTTGTGGCAATGCCAAGCGCCTCCTGGCCGTAGCGTGCCGCTGCCCCCACTACCGAGCTTGTATCATGGATCGCGATTGCGGCCCAGATGCCGAATTGGGTTTGCGATAGATGCAACAGGTCGCCAATCGCGGGGAACACAAACAAGGCAATGGCGTTCAGGATGAAGATCGTTCCGAGCGATACCGACATCTCGTTCTCGTCGGCATTCAATACCGGGCCAACTGCTGCAATAGCGCTGCCGCCGCAGATCGCCGTGCCGGAGGAGATCAGATGCGAGGTCTTCGTTGTAAGCTTTAGGATGCGTCCCACGATATAACCAAGCATCAGTGTGCCAACGATCGTGATGATCGTAAAGAGCACGCCGGTGCGGCTTGCCTCAAGCACCTTGCCCAGATCCATACCAAAGCCCAGCCCAACGACCGAAACCTGGAGCAGAATCTTCGTCCATTTCTTGTTGAGTTTTGCATAGGGATGGCCCAGCGTCATGCCTATGAGCAGCCCCATGCCAAGCGCGATCGGAGGGGAGATGAGGGGAGCCAGACAGAGGATAAGCCCTATAAAGAAAATCGTCTTGCGTAGCAGATCCCTGTCGCCCGAGGCAACGGAAGTATTCGGCATCCTGGTTCATGATTGATGGGGAAGTCATGCATTGAATTCCCGCAAGATGCGAAAGCTGTATGAATATGGAGCGTTTTCCACCCCTTTGAATCCTGCCGTCGTGCCTCGCGTTTTATCGTCGGATATCAATGCCGATGCTCTTCGGGGATTGTATCATCGGCGCTGGTGGTTTCATCATGATGGCTCAGGAAAAAGTTCTGTCTGGTGTCCATCGGCATCGTCTGCCCCATGCAGAGGTGGTACCATGAACGCCGCTTTCGCCTGCCGATGATGGCGCATCGTTCGGCTATCGTGCATAGGTGTCGCTAGAGGCTCGCCTGTGAGCATGGCCCCCGTGCAATGCCGGGCATGCTTGTGCTGCACGCCGTTAGAATGTTACGGTCACCCCGTTTTTCAGCCGGATATCGTAGTTCCGTATCCCATCCGGTGGCTGATTGTCGTACCGGTAACGCGAGCTGAGGATAAAGCTTACCACATCGGAGATGCGAAGCGATACTTCTCCTTCGGCAAGGATACGAAAATCACCCGGCGCTGCTGGCGCTATCTGGTAGTATCCGGTCAGTGTAGTGGTAAGAACAGGGCCAAATCGCCCCTGCATGGTAAGGTAGTTGGTGGAGCGGAATAGCCGGGTCCGCCGCTCCGGCGTCACGGCGATCCACTCGCTTTCGTACATCCCGCCGATGCCAACAAAGAGCGCCATACGTACGGTGCTGTCGCGAAGGACAAAGGGGCGGAGCCGCACCCCGCCGCCCGCTACATTTCGGTCGCGCAACCGAATGAAGTCGTTGAACTCCTTCTGCACAAAGGCTTCGGCACGTACCACCGAGTCGATGATGTAAATACTCCGTATATGGGCGAATCCCTCGTTTTTATTCAGTATCTCCCCACTGGATCGACGGTCATAACGGGCGACAAGAAAGGAGTTGAATCTTCCCTCAAGAAAGTCGAGCCGATAACTGGTCCCCACGCTAAGGAAGTTTGTATTGCCTGCCTGATATTCCAGATCCACCCCTATGCGGTGGTGCAAGCCAGGTGCAAGATCGTCACGACGCATCGCTTCGGTATTGATCTGCGCGTGGAGACGATCGGCACTGCAAAGGAAAAGAAGGATCGCAATACCATAAAAAGAAGCTGGGCGCGAAACAACTGGGCGCATACCTGTGCTGCTGGTTGACAAGAGATTCTTGCCGCCTTTTGTATCAGCGGATAGTGCCGATGATATGAGTACGGCAAGCGTAGGAAGAGCATGGAAGATACGGATGCCGCAAAAACAGGCAGGGGAATCAATCGCCATAGTTCGCCCCCCCTTCTGTCCGACTCCTGAGAAGTGTCCGGTGTTCGTACAGCATCTGTACACCCCAATCCCTTGAATCGCAACGAAATCGACGCTTTTACCCCCTGGCACGATCCTCCTTGGAGATGTTCTCAGTGCTGTTGAACAACAATCGTAACCTCTCTCAAGGAATACTCCATGAACAAGCTCTTCTCTTGCCTCGCCCTGCTGGCCGCTGTGGCCACTGCCGCCAACTCCGCTCATGCACAGTCGGCAACCCTGACCGCAAGCGCCACGATCGTCACGCCGATCACTGCCACGGCGGTGGCACCGCTGGCCTTCGGCACGATTGCCAAGGGTGCCCCGGCGACGGTTGCTGCCACCAGCTCCTCGGCAGCAGCGATGAGCTTCAGCGGCGACGAACGCGACGAGATCACCGTGACGGTGCCAGCGACGGTGACGCTGACGACAGTCTCTGGCAGCGGTGGTACGATGACGGTGCAGTTGTCCCGGAACGCGATGCGGTACACGATGTTGGGGAACATCCCGCCGAACGGTGCCCAGAGCGTTGATGCGTCGAGCGGCACGGTGACGGTAGCGTTGAGCATGGACAACCAGGGTGATGCGGTGAACAACGACGGTCTGGGCCAGGCGTATCTGTGGATCGGGGGGAGCGTGACGCCGGGTGTACAGCAGCAGCGAGGCAGCTACAGCGGGACGTTCACCGTGAGCGCGGCATATACGAACTAAGGCCTGGTACAACAGATCGAAATATGATGATTGGTTGATGGTTGATGGTTGATGGTGAGTGAATGGATGGTGGTGTGATCCCTCCGGGAGCGGGAGTCTGGCTAAATACCAGGCTCCCGCTGTTGTTTCTGGCAGGCCCTTCGTACTGTCGCTGGTAGAAATACGAAGGGATAAAGAGATGATGCTGTAATCCGATAGCCGTGGCATATGGCCATGCTGCGAACCGATTCGAGAAATGCCAGGCTCGGCCTTATTACTATGGAAGTCGCAAGCCATCATAAATCTTCCCTATGCTGGCAGCGTCCTTCCATTACGTATGGATGGTGTCGCGGATATCGCACCATCAAACCCCATTATCGCTCCGCAGATAGTAGCCCCGCCCAGCGATGATATTGTCCGGTTCTTGGAATGTGTCCGATATCCATACAGGTTTTTCCTATCGCCATCATCATTTTTATTTGAATTTCAGGCTTTTTGCCATCTGGCATGGCATTGATTATATCCTCTGGTATGCGCGGTGCTGGACACATCGCGCACAAGGTTCCACCAACTGACTGGACATCAGTTGACGGAAACTTTAACTGGACAATTAACTGGACAAAACTGGACCTTTACTCATGAAGCGCATCATGTTTGCGTTGGTAGCTTTCTTTGCCCTCACCATTGTTGGCAACTCGGCATTCGCACAGAGTGCAACCCTTACCTCCACCGCTACGATCGTTACTCCGATCACTGCAACGGCTATATCGCCACTCGCTTTCGGTACCATCACCAAGGGCGCGCTCGCCACGGTCGTATCGACAAGCTCTTCGGCAGCAGCGGTGAGTTTCAGCGGTGACGAGCGCGACGATATTACCGTGACCATCCCGGCAAACGTGACGATCACGACGGCGGGCGGTGCCGGTGGTAGCATGACCGTATCGCTGACCCGTAACGGCATTCGTTACACGACCCTTGGCAACATTCCTCCGAACGGCGCCCAGAGCATCGATGCATCGAGCGGCACGGTGACGGTAGCGTTGAGCATGGATAATCAGGGCGATGCGGTAAACAACGATGGTCTCGGCCAGGCATATCTGTGGATCGGTGGCACGGTAACCCCGGGCGTGCAGCAGCAGCGTGGCAACTACAGCGGCACCTTCACGGTGAGCGCTGCGTACACCAACTAAGTGTATGCGAGTGATCTTTTCCTTTATGATCTACGTGAACAGCGTTTGACCTTCCGATGATACTGGCATAGTAACGATGAGGACCAAGCCCGGCAGCGATGCCGGGCTTGGTCGTTTACAGGATGATAGCCGCCATACTCTTCGCGATCGCTCACCGGTAGAAACCGTTTCGTCTCATACGCTGTCCGGTTACCGGGCACATGTTCCAGGTGGCGATCCCTGGTCGAATGGGAAGGAGAACAAGCATGAACCGATGGGGCGTTGTGGCACATTGCCGCAGCAGTCTTATCTCTCTGCTGAAAAGTAGTTGGGTCTGATCCTGCCGTGTCGTATAATCGGAGCGCTCGGGAATACAGGTCCAGTGAGGTCGATGAAAAAATCTACCTGCCCTCCCCCCGATTCTATCAACCGCATATTCCCGTATGCTTACCCATTTCTTCTGCAATAGAGTATTGGAGGAACATCATGGCCTGGGACGAACACGAGGATACCACAACCTACAATGTCGTAGTCAATCACGAGGAACAATATTCCATCTGGCCTGCCGACCGGGAAAGTCCGCTTGGGTGGACTCCTACAGGGTTTTCAGGACCCAAGGATAAATGTCTTGCGCATATCAAGGAGATCTGGACGGATATGCGTCCGCTGAGCCTTCGCAAAGCAATGGAAGAGGCAGCCAAACAGGCAATGGAAGGGGGAGTCAAATAGGCAATGGAAGAGGGGGCTAAGCGGGCATAATGCCCGTATGAAGCAGGGTAGAGACGGGGATGCCATGCCATAGATCCGTAGAGCCTCTGGAGGAGGGATTGCCAGAGTATACGTAATTGGGTGTTCACGCACGGTATGGCAGCGGTAACTGCCGTGCCCGCCGATGCGAGGAATACCGATCCGTTCTTCTGGTGTGAGTCGTAGAGGCTGCGGAGCGTGCGCTCGGCCCTGTATAGCCAGAGGATCGAGGCATGGCAGATTTGCCGAGAAGGGGAAAAAAGAGGGTAGTCCTGGGGGAATGCTCAGCCGCAGGGTGCTTCCTGCCGTGGCGTCCTTTCCGGGGCTATCGCTCTTCGTTGTTATACTATGGGCCGGTGTGCCGGGAACCGGGCTGGGGAGATGATCTCTCCTGAAACATTCCGGGATGTTGTCCTCACCAGCGAATCATGTCAATCAGCATGCAGACCTATCCACTCCAGCATCTTATCGACCTTCGGGAGAATGTAGCTGCCTTGAAGGCTGTGAAATGCCGGTTGTACCACGAGGAGGTGCGGCATGATGGCGAAACAGGGAAGCCAATTCCTCCCCGCCTCCCGGACGAGGGCTATACGCGTATCGGCTTCTGCTCTCCCGAGCTGAGGCGCCAGCGGCTTGCCTGCGGTCATACGATGTCCCGGTATGTTCTTCGCGATGCGCTTATCGCCCTGAGCGTTGTGTTGCCAGGCGCCGCCCCATATGATGAGCTACATCACGATCTGGAGAAGATCGGAGGGGATATTTATGAGTTTGATATCGCCAAGGGGAGGACGGAGAGGCATAAGACCGACCTGCTGGTTGAGCTGGAGCGCCGCAGCGATGCAGGAGAGGATGTGGCCGCCCTTGGCACCGATATAGGCCAGGTCGAGCAGGAGATTGCGGCCATCGAGATAGGGCATGGTCTCTGTGTAGATCGTGTAGCACGGTTGCAGCGCGTTATCCTTGGTCATCTGGATACTGCGATTGCGATACAGGGAGAGGATATGCAAGGCGCACACCATCGCTTCGGGCTTCAGGGCTGATGAGGACGCCTTGTTCATACGTCTCGCCGATGTCGGAATGCGGGCCGCTATCATCATTCGCGGGGAGAGGTGGTTCTTGCAGGAATTCTGCTGACTCTGCTTCTTTGGCTGCTCTATGCTCGCAACCGGCAACGGCTGGCGATGCTGGCATATCGTCCTCGTATTTCCGTACTTTGTTCTGCCACAGAGTGGCCGGAGCCATCCGAACCGCGTGGTCGTTATGCTCTCCTGTTATGCCGGGGGGCGCTGGAACTATCTACATTATCATACTATGGAAGCGAACGGTGGAAAAGAGGTCGCGACGCTGGCTGGTGGCTGCTTCTGGTGTCTTGAGGCGGTCTATGACCAGTTGAAGGGGGTCGAGGATGTGACCTCGGGATATATCGGCGGCGCTGTCACCAATCCCACATATGAGCAGGTATGTACCGGAACCACCGGACATGCCGAGGCCGTGCGGATCGTATTCGATCCCGCGGTGATCTCCTATCGGGATCTGCTGGAGATCTTTTTTACGATGCATGATCCAACTACTTTGAACCGCCAGGGAGCGGATATCGGCACACAGTACCGTTCGGCGATCTTTTATCACTCGCCGGAACAGAAATCGATTGCTGAAGAGGTGATAACGGAGTTGAGTGCCGCCAGGCTCTGGAAATCGCCCGTTGTAACGGAGCTTGCTCCGTTGGCTGAATTCTATCCGGCCGAGGCCTACCATCGTGATTATTACGAGCGTAATCCTGAGCAGGGATACTGCCAGGCGGTGATCGCGCCGAAGGTGGCAAAGCTCAGGAGCAAATTTCTCGAAAAGCTTATCAGATAATCAGGAGCTATCGTGTCGTCTCAGGAAAAGGATTCCGGGTTTGTTCTGATTCGTTCCGAGCGGGAGGAGAATTATGACGCGGTGCGCCATCTGAATGAATTGGCATTCAATGGGCCGGGGGAGGCAGCTCTGGTGGATGCTCTGCGGCCAGTCTCGGAGCCGGGCATTTCACTGGTTGCCATCGAAGGGGATGATCTGGTCGGGCATATATTCTTCAGCCCTGTTTCGATAGAGTCCGATGGCACGTCGTTTTCTGCTATGGGGCTTGGTCCAATGGCCGTTACGCCGTCGCGCCAGGGGAATGGCATAGGGTCGATGCTGGTACGGGAAGGGCTTCGCAGGTGCCGGGAGATGGGGCAGAATGTCGTCGTTGTCCTGGGACATCCCTGGTTCTATCCCCAGTTCGGTTTTGTCCCTGCCTCCAGCCTGGGCATCCGATCGGAATATGATGTGCCGGACGACACTTTTATGGTGGCCGAGTTGGAGCCGGGCGCGCTCGGTGGCCGTTCCGGGCTTGTACGGTATCGATTGGAATTTTCCGGCCTGCCATCCTCTGCCGATTGATGGGGACGATGCATCCATGAATGGAGCGGTGTCCCCTGGGCATGCCACGTCCCGAATTATCGCCGATGTCGTTGGGGGAATTCTGTGGTATCGGCATGTCCCGTACGTAATGTGGTGAATGGAAGCCATTCGTTCATGCAGGTGTCCCCGCATTATCGGATATCGAGAGCCATGGCGGTGATGTGCAACGGAGGATCGTCCTTGTTGCAATATGGTGGGGGCTACCATAGATTCGCGGATATTGTACGGCAGTGATGGGGGGGCGGTGTGGTGGCCGACATTTTTTTGCCTGGAATTATTGCAGGGAATTAACATGCTCAAGGATTTCAAGGGATTTCTTACGAAATCGAATGCGCTCGCTCTGGCAGTGGGTGTTATTATCGGTGCAGCGACCGGCAAGGTCGTGTCGGCAGTGGTCGATGATCTGCTTATGCCGATCATCGGCCTGATTCTCCCGGCAGGAAACTGGAGGGAGGCAAAGATCGTGCTGAAAACCGTGACCGATAGTGCAGGCCAGGTTACCGAGACCGCCATCACCTATGGCCATCTGATCGGCTCGTTTCTCGACTTTATCATTATCGCATGGATCGTCTACCTTATCACGAAGGCATTCCTGAAGCCGGAGCCAGATCCTCCCGCCGAGCCTACCAAGAGCTGCCCGTTCTGTCTTGAAGAAATTCCGGTCGCTGCCACCAAGTGCCGCGCATGCGGATCAGCCGTCTAGCGATCATCGTCGGCTGATCGGCTACGATCAATGGCGTGGAAATCAACCGGGGAGTGAAGGCTGCTGCCTGCACTCCCCGTATCTCTCATCGGCGTCTGGCGTTGGCTTTTTATCACGTTTGTGTCTGTTGCTCGAATCCCGTATGCCGTTTCAGAGCAATGTGCCGATACTGGTGGTAGATCAAGCCACGTGCAAGAAGCTGAAATTGCCATCTTGAGCACCGCCGTTATTATGATCCCTTATTACTTTAAATGCCAATGAGCTGCTGCCTTCTCTAAGCACGGAATTGTCTCCTGTATCATCACCCGAATATCCGAATTCATTCCAATTTTTGTAGTTCTGTGTTATCGGAACGGAACTCTCTAGGTTGATTTCCCCCAGGGCTTGGCAGTGGGGGAACAGGTGATAAACGATCATCCGTTCACCAGTCGGATTATGTGCCAGTAGTACCATTGCCCCATCTCTCCTGATACGGAGATCCTTCGGTATACGGCATCTATCTGCGATCAGTTCCGGGCTGCTATCCGGTGCAGCTTTATTCTTTTTGGACTCTCAGGCATTCGGAACAATCGGCTCCCTCCGCTAATTTCCGGTGGCCGTTCCATTGCGTTCGGCTGGCACTACACACATTCAATGAAAGGGACATAGCATGTGGAAAACGATCATTGCCTGCATGGTAGCGTTATCCGGCGTTGCAGGTGGGGGGGAGGCTGGCCGGACCTATGCCATATCCGCACATCCCATACCGGACACGGGCTGGGAACTGGTGAAGAACGAGGGCGGTATCGCGGTTTACGAGCGGCAGATCCGGGGAAAGGATTATCTGGAGTACAAGGGGGTGACACGGTTGCGCGCATCGCTGGCATCGGTTGTAAGCCTGCTGAACGATGTCCGTTCCTATCCCACATGGCTTTATACCTGCCAGAGCGCGTCGGTGCTGAGCAACGGCGAAGCCGGTGAGCGATATCTCTATTTCATCTATGATGTTCCTATTTATTCCGACCGTGATGCCGTTATGCGTTCCTGTGCTGTCAGGAGCAGCGATGGGAACAGCGTGACGATGAAGTTCGCCCGTGTAGATATGAGCGATATAGCCGGATTGTTCAAGGCCGCAGGGCGTACCCGCGCCAGCGGCCTGGCCTATGTCAAGGATCTGTCGGTATCATGGCAGCTTGTGCGTGCGGGCGATGAGGTCGATGTGGTGTACTCCATCTATCTCGATCCCGATATCGGCTTTCCCGGATCGCTCAAGGTGAACGGAACCACCGAGGGGTTGGTCTTTCAGAGCCTGAAGAAGATCGGCGGAAGGTTGCGCGAGCCTGTATATCGTAATGCGACGGCTGCTATAGTGGAGGCGCTTCCTGCGCGGGGGGGGTGCTTTTAACGCCAGGGGGAAAAAAACGAGCGATGATCTTCCTGCTGAGGTTGTCTCCCTCTTGCCGATGCCATGCTTTGATGCTCTGCACGTGGGAATGCAGGAAGCTGGCGATATGGCCATTTCCGGCGATCCTGCATTATAGGGATTTGCGCATGGCCCAGTGTGGGATCGATACCTCCTCGAATCGTTCGCCAATACGTTCGTAGCCGAGCCGCTCATAAAACGGGACGGCGGTTTCGCGGGCGTGCAGTTTCATCTCCCTGAACCCCTGGTGCCGTGCTATCTCTTCGGATCGTTCCACCAATGCCCGTCCCACTCCTGCGCCCTGCATAGCTTCGGCCACGGCAACCTGCCGCATCTTCACAACCCCATGGTCCGAAGGGCTGAGTATCAGGCAGCCGATCAGCCGGCGGCCCTCATCGTAGCATGCCAGGTGGAAATCGCCAGCTTCGGCGCCCAGCATCTCCGGCGTGAAACGCAGCCCGAGCGGTTTGCGGAGGACATCATCGCGAAGCGCCACGGTCTCTTCGTATTCGGCGGAGCCATGCGGGACCAGTTGTAGAGTATATGCTGTCATAGCGCCGAATATAGTGCCGGGAAGGGGATTGGCGAGCGCCATGCGAGGGCCATGACGCCCGGCATGCACTGCCGCGGCGGCGGGGGGCGATCGAACGTCTCTCCATCGGCACTCCTTCTCTCCCTATATTCGCAGTTTCATTCTCATTATGTTCATCGACGTTCAAGACGTGCCATGTCCGATACATTCGCAATTGATCCGGCGGTTTTGCAGAGCTACGAGCCGGTGATCGGCCTGGAGGTGCATGCGCAGCTCCTTACCAATGCAAAGGCCTTCAGCCGTGCGGCCTCCGAGTTCGGCCCAGCGCCGAACACCAATACCGATCCGGTGGTGCTTGGCCATCCCGGCACACTGCCGACCGTGAACCGGAAGCTGGTGGAGTACATCATCATGATGGGGCTGGCGACCAACTGCCAGATACGCCGCCGCAGTCGCTTTGCCCGGAAGAACTATTTCTATCCCGATCTGCCGAAGGGCTATCAGATCTCGCAGTTCGATGACCCTATCTGCCATGATGGGTGGATCGAGGCGGAGCTTGGCGAAGAGGGGAACAAACGGATCGGCATCACCCGCATTCATATGGAGGAGGATACCGGCAAGATGATCCATGATCTCGACGTCAGCAATACGCTGGTCGATCTGAATCGTGCCGGCGCCGCGCTTATCGAGATCGTCTCGGAGCCGGACATCAGGAATGCCAGGGAGGCCTATGCCTACCTGATGCAGATCAAGGGAATCGTCACCTATCTCGGCATCTGTTCCGGCAATATGGAGGATGGAGCGCTTCGTTGCGATGCCAATGTCTCGGTGCGCAAGAAGGGGACCGATGCCTTTGGAACCAAGACGGAGGTGAAGAACATGAACTCCTTCCGCAACGTCGAACGGGCCATCGAATACGAGATCCTGCGGCAGATCTCGATTCTGGAATCCGGCGGGCGTGTGCAGCAGGAAACCCGTTCCTGGGATGCCGCCGGACGCGCTACACGTGCCATGCGATCCAAGGAGTCGGCACATGACTATCGCTATTTCCCCGAGCCTGATCTGCCGCCGGTGGTGGTATCGGAGGAGACGCTGGAAGAGCTTCGTGCAGGGCTTCCCGAGCTTGCGGTGGCCCGTAAGCGGCGGTTTGCCGATCAGTACGGGCTTCCGGCCTATGATGCGGCAGTGCTGACCGAATCGCGTGCGCTTGGCGATTATTTCGAGCGTGCGGTCGCTGCGCTGGAGAAAAAGGGGCTGGATCGCTACAAGCTTGTGAGCAATATCGTGATGACCGAGGTGCTACGCGTGCTCACCGAGGAGAAGGTGGAGATCGAGGCATTCCCGATCGAGCCGCAGCGGATCGCCGGGCTTGTGGAGCTGTTCGCCTCCGATGCCGTATCCTCGAAAAACGTGAAGGATATCTTTGCTGCGATGCTCCGTTCCGAGAAATCGGCCGAGGAGATCAGCCGGGAGAGGGGATATGTGCAGATCAGCGATACATCGTTCCTGGTCGATGCTGTAGAGCAGGTGCTAGCCGGCAATGAGCCGCAGGTGCTTGCCTATCGCGGAGGAAAGGCAAACCTGTTCGGGTTCTTCGTCGGCGAGACGATGAAGCTGACCAAGGGGAAGGCAAATCCAAAAATGCTGACCGACATTCTGAAACAGCGGCTCGATGGCTAAACATTTATGCCGGATGGGCGTCGAGTTGGCTACTGTCGCGTGGGCAGTGCCTTTCCTGACGGCATTATCTTCAGTATGATTGAGCTATGATTCTGCGGAACATCGTGGTTGCACATTGTCGTCCCATGTTTTGTATGCTCCTGGCCGTGGCTGCTATCGGCTGCGTCGAGGAGTCGCCGAACGTGGTGACGTTTGATACGGAGCTTGAGTCCACATCCTTCAGCAATCGGCTCCTGGCGCCGGTCGTGCTCTACAGAGATACGGAGGTGCTCGACACGCTCCCTGCCCGTTCCACCCGATTGTACCGGATCGGCCGTAAAGGCCCGGTGAGCCATGCCTGGAGGCTGATTGCGCCAGCGGATCGTTTTGGCCGCAAGGCGGGCATCGAGCCACATATCTCTCTCGGCGTGCAGTATGTGCTCTCGGCAAGCTACACGATCGATAATGAGATCAACAGTGATATGTTTTCCCGTGGGACGATATTTACGCCGCTTGTGGCGAATTATTCTCCATGGCCATTGCGGCTTATCGCCAATTATGATGAGGACGATCAGGTTATAACGGACTATATACTCCCTCGTAATATCGACGAGCAGCTTTCGCATGCCCCATATTTCTATTGGCATCGCCGATCGAATGTAAGGCTGGAATCGACTACGAGCTGGAACTATTACGTTGTTACAAGGCTTGATACGAACGAGAACCGCCGCCTGCGTCTTGACGAGACGCAGAGTTCCGATGGCTCCGGCCGTACCGTGCCGATTACCGTGTACTAACCGATCGACCAGCGGAGGCGTATTCTATGCGGTTCAGACTCTCACCCCTCGCGGTGCTTCTTGTTGCATTCCTGTTTCCGAGCCTGGTTGCAAAGGCTCAGGATATCGATGAGAATCCTGATGAGTTCCCAACGCCGAGCGGAGTGCTGATCGGCCTGAAAGGTGGTGTTGTGGTCACTACGCCACGGCGCATTCTTCCCAGCCTCCAGATCGGCGATGCCACAACCACAACCGGGGAGATATCCAGCCAGTTTGCCCGGACAGGATTTGGTAATCGTTATGGGCTTGATCTGGTTATTCCCTTTGCTCGTACTCTTGCCTTTGCTACCGATATAGGGCTGCTTACCTATTCTGCCAGATATGGCGGCGGTGCAGCCGATACCACCCGTGCGGCCGTTCGCCTTGATGTGCAGGTGTTGCAGGTCGGCGTTGGCATTCAGGGGAATCTCTACGTTAATCCGGCAGCGTTCCGATCGGGCGGGGTGCGGGCGGTCTATATCGGCGGCGGCTTCGAGATCGGCGTTGATAATGTCTCGAATAGATTGGAGGCGGAGTTCAAAGATCCTAGCGTGGTGCCGCAGCGAGCGGTAGGAAGTTTTGCAAACAGCGATCCCTTCAGGACCCTTACCGGGCTGAGGTTTGCCGCAGGAGCACGGGCAGGCCTCCGGGATAACCTGGAATTTGTTGTTGAAAGCTCCTATGCGTTTGCCCTTAATTCCGTGTTTTCAAGCGCAGTGATTCGCGACAATGAATTCACCGTGGATAATCTGGTCGTGCAGGCAGGAATCGGCTATAGATTCTAAGATTTCCAAAAGCGGCTGAGATAGAGGCACACCTGCTGCATGCAGTCCGGTTAGTGCTGCTCGGCCTTTTTATCGCTGTTGTTCACAATGAAATTGTGGTGCAGAGCTTTCGCGATCGACGCTCCACCAACAGAAAACGCCTCGGATATTCTCCGAGGCGTTTCTTATAGTTGCCGGTTGTTTTCGGCGATCGGCCTGCCCGAGATTACGAGCCGGGGATGATCTCGATCAGCACGGTGCGGTTGTAGTAGCGACCCTCGGGGTTCATGTTCCCGAACGGGGCGCGTGCATCATCCTCACCAAATCCGTAGGCGTCGAACGTTACGTTCTTGCCGCTGCGGCGCATCTCGTCCTGAAGGACGTTCATGGCATCGGTAGCACGGCGAGAGGAAAGCTCGAAGTTGTAGTTGTCTTCGCCGATCTTGTCGGTGTGGCCATGGATCACCACCGTTGAGTTGTTGGGGATCTTCGGCGAGACTTCCTGACGGAGGAACTGATCGTAGGTCTGAACGGTCTTCGACTCGTCGTACTCGAAGAGGATCGAGAAGCGCTGGCCGGTGACCGGCGGCGTGGTCTGGCGCACGAGATTGAAGTCGGTTGTCCGTGTGATCGTCCGATTATCGATCGTGCGTGCGGTCACAGTTGCCGTATACCTGCCCGATGGGCGATCGCGGAGCACTGGGCGGGCGTCGATCCGCTGCGAGGTGCTGCGGAACGGCCCATAGTTCTGTGTGAACCCCTCGCCGGTGATCACCACATTGTAATCGGCGATCGGTGCGCTTGGGCTGACATTGAGCACCAGGTCGTTATCAAGCGGCTCGTTCTCGGTCATGTGGATCTTTACCGGCTTCAGCAGCGCGATATTATCGGTCAGAATCTCCACCCGGCGGTTCTCCTCGGCTACCAGCGATAGGTCCTCGCGCGGGGTTGATCGGGTTCCCGAGGCGTGCGGCGGACGCTCAACACCCTTGGTGGTGATGCGGCCCGGATCGACGCCGAAGGTTGATACCAGATAATCCTTGACGTTATTTGCCATCGTAAGAGCTTCGCTCTGGCTTGGAGCCGAACCCACCAGTTGGATTGATGACGATGGGGTATTGCGAAGGCGATCGCCAAATACGTTCAGTGCGTTGTAATACACGTTCATCTGCCGCTGCGAGCGGTCCATGCTGCTTCCGCTGCCACCAGTGCCAGGAGCGTTCAGGAGGCCCTGTTCCTGGAAGTTCTGTGCCTGGTCGCGGGTGAGCTGTACGTACTTGGCTGGGAGCGACGAGGCGCCGTCGTTGAAGAAGATATAATTACGAAGCGGGAACATCTCTTCTACCGAGCGCTGGTCCACCACGGCATTTGGAGCACGCACGGCCAGGTTGATCGTCGGCATATCCTCGTCCACCATCACCGTTGGAGGAGCGGCTGTCGGGGCGCTGCCAAACTTCACCTGGAAACCGCCGCGGATAGATGTGGTTACCCATGTATCGTTGCGATCCTGTTCGGCGAAGGTGTTCTCACGCTGGTCGAGCATATAGCTTGCTTCGGCAAACGGCGTCAGATACCAGCGTGTGCTCCCGGTATTCAGTGGAATATCATATGCAAAACCGCCGCTTACGCCGTAGGTGAAGCTACGTGCACCGCTGATCTCCTGGTTCTCGATGGCCTGGCTGGTTTCGTCGCGAGGAACCCAGTCGTATTTCGATGCCACCTTGAACGACAGGAGCGGCCCCGCGGTCATATGAAATTCAGGTGAGCCGAGATTCAGGCGAAGCAATGGCTCGACCGAGATATATGTCATCCGAGCGCTGAAGCGAACGCGCGATGCATCCTCGACATCCCAGTCGTTGAAGTTCACGCGACGGTCGTCAAGTCCTGCACGGAGCTGGAAGCCAAGAAGGCCACCTGGATTATATTCGGTCATAAGGCCGGTGTAGAAGCCAAGCGCTGTGCCATCGATAATATCCTTCTGGTCGAAGTTGTTATCGCCTGCAATCGAACCAAGCGTCTGAGCACCCGCCCCAACGATATTAAAGTTCAAACCACCATACGCACCAAATCTCCAGTGGGCACCGGTATACTCCGTCATTCCCTGTGCAAAGGCGCTACCCGCCGCGCCCGAAGCGACTATCGCCGCTAACGCGAGGGACGATAGTGGATTGCCTAAAAGTCGTTTCATAGCCCTACTTCTCCTGATTGGTTGATCCTTACGATCATTTCATGTAATGTCTCTGCCAGGACTTACCACAACCCGTGTGCCAGAGTTCAGAAGGGTGGAGAATCATCCAGTGCGGCGGTCGTATTTCCGGTGTATCATTCCTGAAATGCCCCGGAGATAATTATTGTTTTGTCCGGTGCTCTCTCGGGTGATAATACACTCTGGCGCAAGGACGCAGAGAAGGGAAGAAGGGGGCGTGTCGTTATTTATTTTTATTTGTGGGGGTATGCAGAAGCCCGGCCCGAGCAGGTCGTAGAGAAGGAAGGAGGGCTGCGAGCAGGCAGGAAACGCAAGGGCGCTAGGCGCGATATTTCACCATGCGGAGCTGGTTCATATGATTGGTGGTGATATCGTAGACCACATCATCCATCACCAGCCGTATGATATGCACACCAAGGCCGCCACGGGCACACTGCTCGAAATAGCGTTTCATATCAAGCTTCGGCAGCTTTCCCGGATCGAAGCTCTTGCCGTGATCGGTGAGGACGACGATGAAGCGATCGTCGAGCGTCGCGATCTCTATCTCGAAGATCTGTCCCGGATTGCCGGCATAGGAATGCTTGATGATATTGGTGCATGCTTCGTCCACGGCGAGCGCCATCCTGAAGGCGACCTCCTTGCTGAAGCCGAACCGTACCGCCTCCCCCTCTACCACCTCGCGTATGTGATGGAGTTCCTCGGTACGGGTCGGAACCCCGGCCTTGAATCGAACGATATAATGCGTCTGGCTCTGCATGTCCCTGTCAACCGATGGAGGAGGGGCTATCGATGAACTTCTGCCGTGCCTGCTGTTCATCCTCGTAGATCTCATAGAGCATGGGGAATCCAAGAAGATCGAAGACGTTATAGACTTTCGGCGACATTCCCACCAGTTTGATATCGCCCTTGTTGTTGCGGACATCCTCGATGAATGCCATGAAGACTCCCAGTCCGGCGCTGGAGATATAGACAAGGTCACGAAAGTTGACGATGATAGTATAGGCCTTATCGTTCATCAACTCCTGGAACGCCTGTTCAAGCTTCGGTGCCGTATGGGCATCGAGATAACCGTTCAGATCGATCACCCTTGCCGGATGATTTTCGCGAACCGTCAACGAAAACTGACTCATATGCTCTCTGCGCTACTCTATGTGCTATTCGGGTATGTTGCCGTTAAGATGTTGAAAATTTTCGGACCCTACGGCCTCCATCATACGGCGAGCGTCCTAACGCCATCGGAACACGACCAGTGTGCTATCGTCCGATGTAGGCTCTCCATCGGCAAATCTCTCGATTGCCTCGAAGATCGCGTCCCGCACAGCAAGCGGGGTTGCCTGTGCTGCCGCGGCGGTCGATACGGTGTTCATCAGCTCCTCGTAGCCGAACTCACCTCCGTCGGCAGAGCGTGCCTCCGGGATCCCATCGCTGAAAAAAATCGCATAGTCGCCCGGCTGAAAACAGATCTCCTCGATGCAGAGGTTGCGGTCGAACAGCTCCGGCTTTGCTATGGCCAGGCCTAATCCTTTTGGTCTGCTGTAGTATGCCCTGCCTTCTTGTATAAGAAGCGTGGGGCAGTGTCCGGCGCGTGCTATGCGAAGCGTTCTATTCTCCTGGATGATCTGGGCGCAGGTCATCGTGGCAAACCAACGCTGGTCGATATTGCCATGAAGAGCTACGTTCGCCTGCGCCAAAAGTTCCCTGGGCGATTTGCAACGGCCTGAAAACGCCTGCACGATCCCCTTGATCATTCCCATATAGAGCGCCGCGCTGGCCCCCTTGCCGGAGACATCGGCGATCAGCAGGCCAAGGCTGCCATCGCTGAACGTCACCACATCGTAATAATCTCCTCCGACCATGCTCGCCGGACGCGATTCGGCGTGGATCTCGTAGAGCGTGCTCTCCGGCATCACCTTCGGAAGAAGCCGTTGCTGAAGATCCCGGGCGATCACCATTTCCTGCTCGAATCGTTCGCGCTCGATCGAGGTACGGATCAGCCGGGAATGGTCCAGCGCAACGGCGATCTGGTTGGCGAGCGCGTTCAGCACAACGATCTCCTCGCGGTCGAACCCATCCGGGCGTTCCTTTGCCGCGTAGAGCGTGCCGAGAAATTTTTCTCCAAGCGTGAGGGGAACCGCTGCCAGCGAGCGGAGTTCCTTCTGCGGGCTGCCCGGCACGCTCCATGATGCCTCGTTTACCCGCTCGATCACCTCGGTGTGCCTGCTCTGCTGAACTGCCAGGCGTATGGGCGGCCCGTTTGGGATGCGTCTGCTCATCAGATGCTCGGCAACGCTGGCCGGGAGCTTGGGCGCGGTGCCGTAGTGCACATGGCTTCCATCTGCATCGGCAACCTCGATCCAGGCTGCCACAGCAGCCGTGGCATCGCAGGTAAGCGCTATCGCCGTCTCTACCAGATCCTCGGTATCCAGGGATTGGGTCAGCAGTCGTGCAAAGTTGGCGAGCGACGATACCTCGTCGTTGCGACGGTCGATGGCATCGGCTGTCGGGAGCGCCAGCAGCGCGCTGACGAAGATAACCATGTGGGCGAACAGCAGCGACAGGCCGGTGGCAAAGACCAATGGCGGCATCATCGGGGCGGTTGAAAGAAGCGCGCTTCTTCCCTCCTGAAGGATGGTGAGTATCCCCACCGATGCAGGAAAGCCAACAAAGGAGAGCCCGAGAAGCACCAGCTTCTGCCGCTTCCTCAGATTGATAAGCCATCCAGAGCGAACCGAAAGGAAAAAGCCGAACAGGGCGATGGCAAACGCCGCGTACTGTAGGAATGCGCCAAGATCGACCTGGCTGTGTGGCAGTATCGCCGGCAGCAGTTCCGCCAGTACCAGAAGGAGCAGAAGCAGAGTGGTGTAGAGTCCGGCTATGCGAGGCGTGGCCGCACGGTTGCGGTAGTGGTAGAGGCGGACGAGATATTCGGTGAACAGCAGCATGCCAACCATTCCGGCAAGCCCCAGGCTGCGTCCGGCAAGCATGCTGGGAACATCGTCTGGCATGCCACGATCGCTGAACGACAGCGGAGCCAGTTGCAGCAGTACCAGGATGGCAACCAGAACAAGGTTGGCCACCGTGAGGCTGACAAACGTTTTATAGGCTTCTCGATCGTCTGTAAGATCACCCGGGTTCATGATGCGCAGGATCATCGGGAGCATGCCGACCAGAGGAAGCATAAGTCGGAATGGCCCGTAGGTATCCGGGGAGATCCGCCACGTTTCGGCAAGCGTCATATCGTACACCAGCGGAGCAAGCCAGGCGATGACGATAGCGCCCAGGGCGAATGCCCGGCCCGGTCTGGGACGCTCTTGCAGCGGCTGCTCGTTCTGGTTGCGATGTTTCTGCATGGGGCTGCTTCTTCGTAAACCTCTTGCAAATGTTGCGTGGGGCAATCGGCGATATATGCGCCGCAACAGATATTCAGGGGGCGATCGGTTGCTCCGGTGCCTGTCTCAGGAAGTGGCTGCAACCGAAGCAATATACATCGGCCGTGGCCGGGCTTGCCGCGTGAGTTCCGCCCGGATTGGTCTTACAGGGCGTCACATTGTAATTCCCCGGCGAAATCGTAAGTTTAACGTCACGCTACTTACCAATGTCAGCCCCTTACCGGGCTGGATCCATGATTCTGAAGCAGGAGTGAATTTGTATGGCACGAGCAAAGCAATCGAAGTACATCACCCTTTCAAACATCTGTGAGATCTGCTCCAAGCCGACCAAGTTCGAGTTGCTTGGCGAGGCTGTCGGCCAGGACGAGGGAAAGCGCTGGGCCAAGTGCTCCAAGTGCCATCACACGATGATGATTGATATGCTGGTGATCGAGGGGGAGCGTCGTGCCGCCAGGGAGATCAATGTCTCTGTTGAGGATTGCATCCCGTATTCGCCGAAGCAGGTCTATACGATTGGCGATGCCATCTATCATAAGACATGGGATGATATCGGTACGGTGGTTTCAAAGGAGCTTACTTCAAGCGGAAGCCAGGCGATTGTGGTCGCCTTCTCCAAGATCGGTGAGAAGCGTCTTGTGGAAAATCTCCTCTGAAGAAAAAATTATAGCAGCAGAATAGATACGAGAATCTCACATCAACAATTACAATAACATCGCAAAGAGGAGGTGAAAAAAACTTGATCGGAGTAACTGTCCAGGAAAGCGAGTCGATCGATCGCGCGCTTCGTCGTTTCAAGAAGAAGTATGAGCGTTCCGGTATCCTGAAGGAATTCAAGCGTCGTACGTTCTATACCAAGCCGTCGATCACCAGTCGCATGTCGCGTCTTAAGGCGATCCGTCGTCAGCAGCGTATCTCGAAGGAGATGCAGTAGGAACGTTCCACTGCAGCGACTCCCGTTGCTCGTGTGAGTAAGGTCCTTGCAGTCCGACGTTGCAAGGGTATCTCCGGATGATGTGCCTGTTGGCACGACGGTAGATCCTGGAAACATCCCGCCGGCAACACCCCCTATGAAACTTCAGCGGTGTTGCCGGCGTCGTATTACGACAGTTCGAGCCAAATCCCGGCCGGTGCCATCCCCATATAGGCTGCCAGTCGGCTTCTCGAATGCTCGATGATGTTCTCAACTTAACAAGTTTGAATCATGAACGATTTCGTGGCGGTGCCTGATGCTGGTGAGGCCGCGATCGTTGTCGATCGTCAGGTACTGAAGGGGCAGGGCATTCTCAATCTCTGTCTGCAACGTGGGAAAAATCTCTGTATGAAGGGTTTCATCGATTCACAGATCGAACAGGGAATGGCGTTTATCCCGGTCGTGGAACGTATGGTCGATGTGATCGATCATGAGCTGGAGCTTCCCCAGAGCAAGGCGAATCGTGCGCTTCTCCTAGACCTCCATAACTACGCTGATGCGCAGCTTAACGCGCTTCAGCTTTCATGGAATGGTCCGCCCGGCGAGGGATGAAGCATCGGAAATACTTGAAGATCTTCTTGACGCCGCAGTGGATGCCGATCATCACTGCGGCGTTCTTATTCCGAAGGCGCCGCCGGTGTACCGATGGCCGACATCTGCCGCCGCCGTGGTGCCCAGCGAAAAGAAACGGGTGGTCTCTATTGAAAATTGAAGGCGTTCCTGCATTTTCATGAGAACCCTATCGGCCTGCATGCTGATCCGGGAGCCATGCACATCCATGTGGTGGCGATCGTCCCCCATGCGCAACGGATGGCCGATGAGCTTGCAGTGGGCACAGCATGATGCCGCCGTCGGCACCTTGTTGGCAAGGATCTGTTGTGCCTGCTCCGGCGGCAACGCGCAACAGATCGATAACCGACGCTTCTTTCTATTGAACATCTGCTGACTTACAATCATTATGTCATATCCCTTCTCAGAGATCGAAGAACGCTGGCAGCGTTATTGGGCCGAACATGGAGTTTTTCGGGCCGACGTTTGTGACCACCGCAAGCCAAAGTATTATGTGCTGGACATGTATCCCTATCCCTCGGGAGAAGGGCTGCACGTTGGGCATCCCGAAGGTTATACTGCCACCGATATCATGGCGCGCTACAAGCGGCACAAGGGATTTAATGTGCTCCATCCGATGGGATGGGATGCGTTCGGGCTGCCGGCCGAGCAGTATGCCATGAAGAACAATATCCATCCGAGGGTGATCACCGCACGGAACGTGGCGAATTTCCGTCGCCAGCTTCAGGCGCTCGGCTTCAGTTACGACTGGGACCGCGAGGTGAACACCACCGATGCAAGATATTATCGGTGGACCCAGTGGATCTTCCTGAAGCTGTACGACACCTGGTTCGATACACGCTCCGGCAAGGGACGCCCGATCGCCGATCTTGTGGCGGAGTTCTCCTCCTCCGGGAGCGCCAACCTGGCACATCCGGCAGGGTATGGCGGGTCGGCCTGGGGCTTCTCTGCCGAGGAGTGGTCTGCCATGACCGAGCTTCAGCAGCAGGATGTGCTCGCCGGTTTCAGGCTGGTCTATGAGGCGGAGATCCCGGTGAACTGGTGCGAAGGGCTTGGCTCGGTGCTGGCAAACGAGGAGGTGGATGAATGGGTCGGGAAGGGCTTTACGGTGGAACGGCGTCCGATGCGACAGTGGATGATGCGGATTACCGCCTATGCCGAGCGTTTGCTCGAAGGGCTGGAGGGGATACAGTGGCCCCCGTCCACCTATGATATGCAACGCAACTGGATCGGACGCTCCACCGGCGCGGAGATCGTGTTTTTTACCGAGGGGGGCGATCCCCTGAAGGTCTTTACAACACGCGCCGACACTCTGTTCGGCGTCACCTTTATGACGATAGCCCCGGAACATCCGCTGGTGGAGAAACTGACCACCGCCGAGCGCAAGGACGAGGTGGATGCCTACCGTCGGCAGGCATCCATGAAAAGCGACCTGGACCGCCAGGCAAGCGCCGAGAAGAGCGGTGTCTGGACCGGCAGCTATGCAATTCACCCGGGAACCGGCATACGGATTCCGATCTGGACCGGCGATTATGTGCTGGCCAGTTATGGTACGGGCGCGGTGATGGGGGTGCCCGCGCATGATGAGCGCGACTTCGCATTTGCCAGAACCTTCGGCATGCCGGTGCGCCCGGTGATCGAGCCGCCCGCCGATCATCCCGATCACGATGCGGTGATGGCAGGGGAGCTTTGTTATACCCAGGCCGGACATCTTACCAACTCGGCGGAGTTCAACGGGATCTCCTCGGAACATGCCAAGGATGCGATCGTTGCCAAACTCGGCGAGGGCATGGCGCGGCAGACGATACAGTACAAGCTGCGCGACTGGCTGTTCAGCCGCCAGCGGTACTGGGGGGAACCGATTCCGCTGGTCCGCTTTGATAACGGCATCGTTCGGCCGCTCGATGAGTCCCAGCTTCCGTTGATGCTCCCCGATCTGGAGGAGTTCCGCCCGTCAGGCTCTACGGAGTCGCCGCTGGCGCTGGCCGGCGACTGGCTGATTGTGGATGATCCTGTGTATGGCCGTGGTCGCCGCGAGACAAACACGATGCCGCAATGGGCCGGTTCCTGCTGGTACTATCTCCGGTACATCGATCCGCAGAACGAACATGTTGTGGTCGATCCAGAACTGGAGCGCTACTGGATGCCGGTCGATCTGTATATCGGCGGCGCCGAGCATGCGGTGCTGCACCTGCTCTATGCCCGTTTCTGGCACAAGGTGCTGTTCGATCTGGGCTATCTCAGCACCGATGAACCGTTTCGGAAGCTGGTCCATCAGGGGCTTATTCTCGGCGAGGATTCGCAGAAGATGTCCAAGTCGGTTGGCAATGTCATCAACCCGGACGAGGTGATAAAGGACTATGGCGCCGACTCGCTCCGGCTCTTCGAGATGTTCATGGGGCCGCTCGAAATGGTAAAGCCATGGTCGATGAAAGGGGTAGAGGGGGTGCGCCGCTTTCTGAACAGAGCATGGCGAATGATCGTAGGGGACGAGGAGGCGGGGATCGCCGTTCGTATTGTCGATCGGCCGATGACCCCGGCCGAGGAGCGCATTCTTCATGGCACCATCCAGAAGGTGACCGAAGATATCGAGGCGCTTCGCTTGAATACGGCGATCTCGGCATTGATGATCTTTGTCAACGAGTTCACCAGTGTCGAGGAGAAGCCACGCCAGGCCATGGAGGCGTTTACCATTCTGCTGGCGCCGTTTGCGCCGCATATCGGTGAGGAGCTTTGGTCGCGTCTGGGGCATGAAGGGACGATCGCCTACCAACAGTGGCCATCGTTCGATCCGGCCAAGATCATCGAGGATGAGGTGGAGATCGTGCTCCAGGTCAACAGCAAGATCAAGGCAAAGACACGTGTCCCCATTGGAACCGATGGCCCGGCGCTGGAGCGTATAGCGCTCGAAGCCGAGGAGATACAGGCATTGATCGCCGGAAAGACGGTTCGCAAGGTGGTGACCGTCAAGGATAAGCTGGTAAATGTGATTGCCGGGTAGGCGTGCGCCAACAGAGGGGCACAGAAGAACGCCGGGGGCTGGTTTTTATGCAGAGGATGGGTGGCCATTGCAGGCAGCGCCGTAGCAATCGGTAACCGGCCTCTGCTGATGCCATCCCCCGTTGTCGTACTTTCTTTGCCGGGGATGAATCTTTTTCCCCCGTCTTGCGATATTCTAGGGATTCTCCGCGAGGCATAGGCCTCGGGAATCTGCTCTGCATTGAACACGATAAACGAGATATCACCTATGGATGATACAACCGCGATCAGAAGGATCAAGATCAAATTCCCGAACATCAGTTCGAGAACCTGGGAACATCCGGCGGACCGCGCGGCCCTCTCTACGCTACGGAAGGTGCCGGGTCTGGATGCCTTGCTCCAGAAGCTTGTCGGGGTAACCACGGAGAAGTCATTGCGGCTTATCACGCTGGCCTCCTCGGTTCGTGTCTCCGACAATCAATTCCCGAAGCTCCACAGAATCCACAAGGAGGCCTGCCATCTCCTGGACCTGGAGGAACCGCCGGAGCTGTTTGTATCGCAAAGCCCCTTTCTGAACGCCGGGGCGGTTGGTGTGGAGCGCCCGTTCATTGTGCTGAACTCGTCGCTGGTAGAAAGCCTTTCCGAAGATGAGATGATATGTGTGCTCGGCCATGAGCTGGGGCACTGCATGAGCGGCCATGTGTTGTACAAGACCCTTCTGGCTCTGCTTCTCCGTTTTTCGACGGTCGCCTTTAGTGTGCCGCTTGGTGGGGCATCGTTGCTGGCGGTGATCCTTGCCTTGAAGGAATGGGACCGCAAGAGCGAGTTAAGCTCCGATCGCGCCGGCCTGCTGACCGTACAGGACCCACACACCTACTATACCCTTCTGATGAAGCTTGCCGGTGGCTCACGGGTCTCCGAGATGGATATCAATGAATTTTTCGTCCAGGCAGCCGAGTATGAGCGTGCCGGAAGCGTTGTCGATTCGGTGCACAAGCTGCTGAATCTCGCCGGACAGAGCCATCCCTTTCCGGTTCTTCGTCTCACCGAACTGAAGACCTGGGTCGATAACGGAGCATATAATCGCATCCTTGGTGGGGAGTATATGCTGAGGACCGAAGATGGGATGGACAACGTCATGAATAACATTCGTGCCGCCGCAAACAGATATCGTGAAGATATCAACAGTTCGGAGGACCCGCTCGCCGAGACGCTCCGTTCGGCAATCGATACCGCCGATAGCGTGCGCGCCAAGGCCAAGGAGGCGTTCGATGCGTTCTTCAACAACCGTAAGAACGGGGGCTGATACACAGAGGCCCTGGAAGGTCTGGGGAGCCTGCCTGAGATAGCCTGGGGAGTGGGCCGCCCACCATATGTACTGGCGCTCTAGCAGCGTTGTTGTGGGGTAGGGAGTACTGGATAGAGGCCCACGGGTCGTGGGGCTGGCAGCTATCGGATCGTCTAGAAGCTGGGGACATCGCCAAGATCGTCGCCAGCGTCGCCGAGAGGGGTTGCGCGCAGGTAGAACCGGCTTCCATGCTCTATCAGCTTTACCGGGTCTCCAGGACGGGCCGTCTGCCCTTGTAACACAAGGGTTTTGTAGATGCGGCTGTTCCGAAGATTCACAATGACGGTGCTCCGAGGCTGAATGATGCCGTGAGGTGCGAACGACTTGTCGGGGAGCGCCTTATGCACACGTACGTGTGTGATGTGGCTCCCTTTCAGCCGTACTGCCGAGATATAGTAGTCAACATTGTCCAGCATGGTTTTGTTGTAGCTCAGGCGTTAATGTTCATCCGTGTAAAGGCCTGTGGTTTCCAAAGAACGCACCACAAGTGGGCCGTTTCCTGTAATCCTTGTCTTTTCATTTCGTGTGCCAAAGTCACCCTGTCCTGCCATGTCCTGATTTCCTACCACCCGATTTCTCTCGGTAATCGTTTCTGTGCCCTATACCCTGCTGTCATTGTGCCGATCTCGCCTATATTCACAACGTTTGTATCGTGCATACCATTCCAAGCAGATTGAACCACATATGTCCCAGAACCTTCGCTCCCTCTTTCTTCTTCGTCCCGATGTTACGTTCCTGAATCATGGGTCGTTCGGGGCGTGCCCCCGTCCTGTGTTCGAGGAATATGGCCGATGGCAGCGAGCGATCGAGGAGCAGCCGGTAGAGTTCTTAGGGCGTAAGGCCCCAGCCCTCCTGCGCGACGCACGCCATTTGCTCGGCGATTACCTCGGTTGCGATGGCAACGATCTCGTCTACGTTATCAATGCCACCATGGGGGTCAATATCGTAGCTCGTTCGCTTGCCCTCGGCCCGGGCGATGAGGTTCTGGCGACCGACCATGAATACGGCGCCTGCGACCGCACCTGGAAGTTCATCACTGCAAAGAACGGCGCAAGCTATCGCCAGGTGCGCATCCCGGTGCCGGTGAGCACGCATGAGGATATCGTGGAGCGGCTGTTCGCTGCGGTCACCCCGTCCACCAAGGTCTTGTTCATCAGCCATATCACCTCCCCAACGGCGCTGACCTTCCCGGTTGCCGAGGTCTGCCGCCGTGCACGAGAGCTGGGGATTATCACCCTGGTTGATGGCGCTCATGCGCCGGGGCAGATCCCGCTCGATCTGGAGGCTGTCGGGGCGGATTTTTATGTGGGCAATCTCCATAAATGGCTCTGTGCGCCGAAAGGAGCGGCTTTCCTGTATGCGCGGCGCGACATGCAGGATCTGCTTGAGCCGCTTGTGGTAAGCTGGGGATGGGATACGATAATGCCCGGCGATTCGCGCTTTATCGACCATCTGCAAACGTTTGGGACCGACGATATCAGTGCCGTGTTGGCTGTGCCCGCCGCCATTCGTTTCCAGCAGGAACAGGGGTGGGACCAGGTTAGAGCCGATTGCCATGAGCTGGTGCGTCGCGCCCGGCAGGAGATTGCCGAGATAGTGGGGGGGCAGCCGCTTGCCCCCGATTCCAGCCTGTGGTATGCGCAGATGAGCGCGCTGTCTCTTCCTGATGAGATCGACGGGGCGTTGCTCCAGCAGCGGTTATATACCGAGCATCTGGTGGAGATCCCGGTCTTCTCCTGGAATGGCATGCAGACCATTCGGATCTCAATGCAGGGATACAATGGTTGGGATGATGTGGAACGGCTGCTGGAGGCCCTTCGTGCCGTGCTGGGGAGCATGTAGAATCCCCTTGGCACGGCTTCCTACGGGTGATACGGATATCGGGTCGGCGGCGAAGGGATGTGCCGGTAGCTCCGCCCTCTCGCCCCGGCCCCCCATGTTCAAGGACGTTATGGCCCCAATACGGGGCGATTGGGATGATTCTTGTTGTCAAATATGACAAAAGTACCCTATTGGGTACTTTCGTGGAGATATCGAAAATGAGAAGTTGGTTATGGCTGCGGTACATCGGCCGTTGCTTCTGGTTCGATTGTAGGGGCAGATCGTTGAGCGATGTTTGCTCTGTCCCGAGACTCTCACAATGCTTTGGAACTTCTGACCCGTAGCGCATGAGGGGAATCCCGTTCGGCATGGTGGAGCCATGGGGATTCCTTTTGCAACTCTATAGCTGGGCGCCATCCTTCCACGGCCGAAACCTTATATCCGGGAGGTTTCCAGGCCCGTGCCCCGTCCCCAGCTACTTTCCAGGTACAGCGTATGCCACGACAAAAACTTCGAGTGAATCAGGCCGACCCGGAGCACACGACAAAAGATCCGCCGGATAACATCAGGCCCAGGGCGCGAACCAGGTCTTCTTCACCATCAATACCCGATTATATCCTCCGTTTTCTCAACGCTCTGCCAACGACAGGGGATGTGCTAGAGTGGACACGTGTCTTTCGCGAGTCGTTGCAGGCCATGCTCGGCGATGTGGATAGGGTGCTTATCAACATCGACACCCAGTGCGATCTTTCCTATGGCAGCAGATGGCGGCCGATCCGCGATGGCAGTGGGCTGGGAGAGGTGCCACGACAGCGGGGAAAGTCAACGGAGGGGGCATCCTGGCCCGAGGGGAGAAGCCCGGCGGAGGTATTGCTTGAAGATTTTCATCGGGTCGGCTATCCTCTGGGGGATTGCCACCCTCCGCAGAGCTATGATTATTACTACACGGAGAACGTCTATCTCGGAACGATCTTCCTGCTGAGAGATATGAAGAAGTCGCCGATCTCGCAGCGTACGCTGGAGGTGATGAAACGTCTGGAGCCGTTTCTGATCTTCGCCCTTTCCGACCTTGTGGCCCGGTATGCGTATGTCCGCCCGATCGACCGTGTGTTTCAAGGAGCCTTGCGGGAGCTGGCACGCGAGACCCAGCTCACCAAACGCGAGCTACAGGTGCTTACCCTTCATCTGTTCGGTCGCCGCTACGATGAGATAGCACGGCAGTTGTATATATCGATCGACACGGTAAAAAAACATGTGAAGAAGATCCACCGGAAATCCGGTGCGCGAAGCTCCACGGAACTTTTCGCCAAGTATTTCACACCACTGATCGACCTGGACAATCTCGATGTTCAGATAGACTGATACCCTTCAGGACCGGCACGGAAACGATCCTGAAGGCCTTCTCTCCGATGCGGCAGGCGTATAATGCAGGCTCAAGAGGAGGTACCCCTGGCGTGGTGCGCCACAGTGTGCGCCACAGGCCGTTGCAGTCTTACCTGCGTTCGCGAAGGACGATCTGCCAGAGCCGTGCGGCATTGCGAGCATCATCGATGCCGCTATGGCTGCGTCCTTGCTGCTCAAGCCCCATCATCTCCAGTCCGCGCTGCATGCTTACCCCACGGCCCGTGAACGCATCGCTGAATGCCGGCTTGATATTGATGTAGTCGTCGTCGAACGGGTAGGGGAGACGATGGAAACGGCAGGCCTGCCGGAGCAGGAACCGGTCGTAGGCCCCCCATGAGCAGAGCGTGCAATCCTTGGGGTCCCCGAGCCATCCAACAAACCGCGCCAGTGCCTCCGGGAATGCCGGGGCCACATTTACCTGCTCCTGCGTGATCGCTGTCAGGCTGGTGCAGTACTCGCTGAGCAGCGGGTAACGGGTTGGGCGTACAAACGTGGAAAATTCGTCCAGGATCTTTCCGGTGCTCTGCGCCATCCGTACGCAGCCGAATTCGATGATCTCGGAATCTCCCCGCCGGCTCTCGTCCGGCCAGCATGTGGCTTCAAAATCCACGACGATGTAATACTGCTTGGCGATTGAATTTCTCCGAAAAATGTTGGCGGACAAAATAGTGACCATGCAAAGCACCCCGAAGGATTTATATTAACCTCATCGGGCATTCACTAACTGTTGCAGTCGTACCGAAGCGAAGTTTGTTAGCTTCAGCCTGACCAACCTCTCAGCATTGAACCACGGCATGGCATCGAAGCTATTGGAAATGGAGGATCTTTGGTGGTAGATTCTTTCATAGTCAGCTATCAAGAATTAGGAGGAAAGTAATGGCAGTAACCGGCTTAGGTACAATGCGCGAAGAGCTTCAGAGCACTTCGGTGGAAGCATTGTTCCAGCGCGGCGAGGCGGACCGATTGCTGGCTCGTCCGAAAGCACAGGAAGAGCTGGAAAAGATTGCGAAATCGGAGCGGAGCGATCATCGCCTTCGTGTTCTGGCGCATGAGCTTCTGGTGATGCTCGGCAAGTCCCCCGATCCTAAAATCGTCAGGATCTACAGCGAAGCCATCTCCGGCGCGTTTATGCATAACTGGTGGGGGCTTCCAGGAGAGCATCTCGGGAAGTTCGGTACCACGCTCGTCAATTTTGGCGAGGTGGCGGTTCCCTATCTGATCAAGGAGATGGATGATCCTGCACAGTTGACCTATCTCGGCCCGGATGCGCCCAAAAATCGTGAACGTCATTACTGCGTTGGCGATCTCGCAACGTATATGGTCTGCACCATTCTCAACGTTCCGTACCCCGATCCGGCTGAACAGGACGAGCGTGTACAACACCGTTTACAGCTCATGAAGGAGCTTTCCGAGAAAATCGCGGCCGATCGGCGGAAATAGATTCCGCCGTCCGGCCAGCAGCGTCCGAGCTGCGTGCAAAGGTCGGAAACGGCAGGGCTTGGTCCTTCGAGTCCATCATCTCTCCTCCGCAGCAGCGGACCCCGCATCCATGGCGGCTTCTTCCTTCCCGCACGTGCCGCCCCTTCCGATCCTGCCCGGCAATGCATCGTGTACTTCCGTTTCATCCGGCAGCCGCTACAAGGATAGGCCGTATCGGGAGGGGGGCGCGAGCTTCGTCGTATCATGGCTGTCCGGCCATGCCTCCGCGCGTTATACAACGATAGCTCCCGCCAGCATCGCATATTCCCCCGGGCGCTCTACTTCTTGTGGCGCATAGCTCCGTTCGCTAGATTGCGCACAAGGTCTTCCAGGATGCCTTGTCATAAGCATCCCGTTTTTACGTCTGGGTCCATCCATGACGCCGGCGCGTGCAATCCCACACGCGATATGGTCCACCTCGGGTGTCTGCGATCCTACAATCAGCCCACACATGAACAATTCCAATTCTACCCGCTACCGTTCTCGATTGGGCGCGGCGATTCTGGCGTGCTCCCTAACCCTTTGCACCGGAACTGCCATCGCCCAGCACAGCTCCTGCGAGCAATCGATCGGGGAATCGATGGCGCTGGCCGCCAAGGCCAGCTACTGGCTTCCCGATACCTCTGCCGATCCCCATCTGAAAAATTTCCAGTTGCCGGTCTATGTCGATCTCCCCGCTGGCAGCCTCCCCTGCGATCCCGATCAGCTTACGGTGCAGATCGTCTTCCATGCTACACGGTTTTTCCCTAGGTCGGTGACCAGAGGGACCATCATCCGCAATGTGGTAGTCGATAGCAATCGTGTGCTTGAGATATCCCTGGCAGGGACCGAGCCGATATCGAAAGGGGTTCTGACAAGGGTTATCGGCGATGTGCTCCTCGGCGATATCGAGATCATCCCGCTGTGGCTCCGCTCCGTGCAATGCGGCAATGTGCCGGTGGCCGATTCGATTCAGGAGGGATATCTCCGTATGCGCGGGGACTATTGCGAAGAGGGGAGCGATCGTGTCCTGGTGTATCGCTCCGGGTTCGGCATCGCCAAGATAGTTCCCAACCCATCGCGTGGGCCGGTTCGCATCGAGGTGCTGGGGGTCGAGTTTGCCGAGACCACCCTGGAACTCTATTCCTCGTACGGCGACCGTGTCTTCTCGATGCGCTGGCATCCGGCAAACGAGGCGGAGCTTCATAGGGAGGTGACGCTCCCGGCCGATATCGCAGCAGGCGTCTACCAGGTTGTGCTCCGTTCTCCGGGGCGCCATGATGTCCGCTCACTGGTCATTGCCAATTAAGGGAGAACCGCCATGCAGAATAGCAGAACACAGCGGTCTGCCATGCGATGCGCAGTGGCCGTTGCAGGAGCGCTTGCGGCGTTGCCTTTTGTGGCGTTGGCGCTTGCCGCGCAGACCGACAGCTCGGTATCGCCGGGGGCGATCCGCGTCGGTTTTTTCGGGAACTACCAGATCGTGCATCATGAGGGCGCGATAGGATCGCTTCCATCGGTAGCAACCTGCGCCGATGGGTTTACAGGTGCCAGCGGATCGGGGGTGGCGGCAGGAGCGCTGCTGGAGCTTCCACTGCTGCGCAGGCTTGGCCTTCAGGCACGCCTCGGGTACTCAAGCTTCGATGCAAGGTTCTCTACGGTAGAGGATATCGGCAATGTGGTGCAGAGGGGAGAGGTGATCTCCGCCTTTTCCGAGCATACCATCGATGCCGATTTCGGGCTGGTGACGTTCGAGGTGCGCGGGGTCTGGCAGCCCCTTTCTCTTCCGATAGCCCTGAATCTCGGCGTCCAGGGGGGTAGCCTGATGACAAAGGATGCCGAGCAGGTGGAGACCCTGATCTCGCCGAGCGATATGACGTTTTGGGGAGGAGTGACGCAGAGAAACCGGTACGTGGGAGAGGTGCCGAATGCCGCCCCCCTTCAGATCTATGGTGTTATCGGCCTGAGCTATGAGCTTGGCCTCTCCAGTTATGTGACGCTCTCACCGGAAGTGACCTATCATCGGGCGTTTACCCCGATCGTGCAGGATAGCGCCTGGAGCGCACATCCGATCCGGCTTGGCGCGGCCCTGAAGATCAGGCTCAATGAGGTGGACCCGGTGCCGCCACCTCCTCCTCTGCCATCGCTCTCGGCGGATGTTGCCGCCACCGGCGTGATGGCCGATGGGTCGGAGCGCCAGGTGCCACAGATCCGGGTGGAGGAGTTCCTTACCTCGCAGCTCAGGCCGCTTCTGAACTATGTGTTCTTCGATGAGAGCGCTTCGGAGATGCCCGCACGATACATTCGGATGCGCCCGGCGCAGACACGAGACTTTCAGATGGATGATCTGCGCAATCTGGATGTGCTTCCAACATACTATCAGTTGCTGAATGTGGTCGGTCTGCGTCTGCGGGAACATCCCGAGGCAACGCTTCAGATCGTTGGTTCAAATGCCGGGGCAGGTGCCGAAAAGGGAAACATCGACCTTTCGCGTCGGCGCGCCGAGGCCGTGCGCGATTATCTGCGCGATGTCTGGGAGATAGATCCGGCCAGGCTGACCGTGGATGCCCGTAATCTTCCCGAGAAGCCTTCCAATGCAGCGCAGCCGGAAGGCCAGGCCGAGAACCGCCGTGTTGAGCTGATCGCCAGACCGCAAACCCTGCTCGATCCTGTTTTCACCTCCGATACCCTTCGGAGCGCCAATCCGCCCGGCATACGGTTCCGCCAGAATGTGCAGGCCGAGGCAGGAGTGGGCAACTGGAAACTGAGCATCACACAGCAGGGGCGCATGCTGAAGCAGTTCTCCGGCAGCGGCGCGGTGCCCGCCACCATTGACTGGAACCTTCAGCAGCAGAGCGATATCCCTCGTGGCGATGCGCCGATCGAATATTCCATCGAGGTGGCAGACGCCGCCGGACAGGTCACGACGACGCCAGCCGCCCGTCTGGTGCTCGATCAGGTGACGATCCAGAGAAAACGCCGTGAGAGGATTGCCGATAAGGAGATCGACCGTTATAGCCTGATCCTGTTCGATTTCGGCAAGACGACGATCGACGCCCCCAACAGGAGGATTATCGACTTCATCCGTGGCCGTATCGGCGCTGGCGCAACCGTGGTCATTACCGGACATTCCGATCGTGTCGGCGATGAGGATGTGAACCTTCGCCTCTCCGGCGAGCGTGCAAAGGTTGCCGCAAAGGAGCTTGGGGTGCCGGTGGCAAGTGTAACGGGGATGGGGGAATCGATTCTTCTCTATGATAACGATCTGCCGGAGGGGCGTCTCTACAGCCGCGTGGTGAATGTGGTGGTGGAAACCCCGGTGAACGATTGATGGCGGTGTGATAGGCTATGCGCGGCCAGGCCCTGGCATACCACAGGGCCTGGTGCATGCGCCCCTGCAAGGCACGATGGCATCGCACAATACCTGCCGTATAGAGCGTCGGGGCCTCTGTGGGGAGGATGCCAGATTATTCTCCCAGCAGCCAGTTCAACGTCAATGTCGCCAGGCCGAGGAATGTGAAAAATCCGCAGACATCGGTGACGGTGGTCACGATCGGGCCGGATGAGAGCGCCGGATCGAAGTTGAACCTGCGGAGAAGCAGCGGGATAAGGGCGCCTGCTGCGCCTGCCATCAGCAGATTGACAAGCATCGCGGCCGATATCAGTATGCCGAGATGCATGTTCTCCCATAGCAGCCAGACCACCGTTCCGGCGATAAGCCCCATCACCAGGCCGTTCAGCAGGCCGACCGTTACCTCCTTGATGATGGCGCGGCGCCGCATCTCCGACCCCATTTCGCCAAGGGCCATGCTTCGTACCATAACGGTAATTGCCTGCACCGCTGCATTGCCCCCCATGCCGGCAACGATCGGCATAAGCGCGGCCAGCGCCGTGATCTTATGAATCGTTCCCTCGAAGTTCGAGACCACCATTGATGCAAGGAATGCGGTGCCAAGGTTGATGATAAGCCAGGGGAGGCGGCGGCGGATCGACAGAAGCGGGGAGGTGGTGGGCGATTCATCGTTGGTGACACCGGCCAGGTAGAGCATATCCTCCGAGGTCTCGTCGTCGATGATCGCTGCGATATCATCGAAGGTGACAACGCCCAGAAGTATGCCGTGGTCGTCGATCACCGGCACGGTGATAAGCTCGTAGCGCTGCATGACCTGTGCGATGGTACCTTGGTCCTCATCGGGGGCCACCGTGATAAGATCGGTGAGCATAAAGGAGCCGACCACAGCCGTTGGCGGACGAAGCACCAGATCCTGCAATCGCACAACGCCAACCAGGTGGTACTCCTGGTCTACCACATAAAGGACATGCACGTCGAGTTCGGTTTCCTGCACAAACTCGCGGATGCGTTCGATCGAGGCGGAGACCGTTTCTCCGCGTGCTACCGCCACGTAGTCGGTGGTCATACGGCCACCGGCCGTGTTGTCGTCGTAACGGAGGAGATCGCGAATCTCCTCGGTGGCCTCCTGGTCGCTCAGCTCCAGATTATGGAGAACCTCCTCGGCTACCTTCTCGGAGAGTTCCGAGACGATATCGGCCGCATCGTCGGTCGAGAGTTCTTCAACGATATCGGAGATGCGTTGCGGCGCAAGCTCTGCCAGAAACTTCTCGCGTTGCTCGTCCGGCAGGTGAAGCATGACTTCGCCTACGATCTCATCGTCAAGCAGCCCGAGGATGTGAAGGCGTTCATCATCATCGAGGTGTTGCAGCAGGTCCGCCATGTCGGCGGCATGAAATCCTGAGAGAAGCAGGCGGAGTTCAGCCCCATCTCCTCGCTCTCTATAGTGGCGGAGGGATGCAAGCACGTCCTCATCGACTTCGAAGATCTTCTCGTTCTGATCGGATGCCATCGGCGCGGAGGTTTAGCGTGAGGGAACCGTATAGCATGCAAAAATACGGACAACGGCGGCGAGGGTGGTGGGAATTATACAATGGTTATCCGGCGCTATACCCTCGGTTACGTTTCCTGTGGTCGGCGATGTTACAAAACGGATCTTTCGGTGTACATTATTCCGGGATGCATCCCATGCTCTTGCCACTCTCCCGGGATCACTGCATTTTCCGGTGTGCTGCGTCGTCTTTGAGCGCACTTCACGGCCTCGATCGGAGGTGACTGTTTTTGCCATTGAAACCTATGTACAAAACATTTGCACGCTACCTCGCCCCTCTGCTCTTTCTTGTGATCGTAGGATGTGCCGAGGATACCACGACCGGTCCTCCCCCCATTGTCATACCGGGAGAGAACGAGGTGATCGTCTATTCCAAACATGTCCAGCCCATCCTGACCACTACCTGCGGTGGCTCAGGATGCCATCTCGGCGTTGATGAAGGGGGAGGGCTTAAGGTGGACAACTGGGAGAGAGTGATGGCAGGCTCAAAGGATTTTGGCGCGGTTGTCATTCCATATGCCTCGGCGCGCAGCCATCTGTTCCAGCATATCAATATCGATAGCACCCTTGGGCCGCTTGCCACGCCACTGATGCCCCTTGGGCGCGATCCGCTTACGCTTGAGCAGATCCTGACCATCAAGCGCTGGATTGATGAAGGGGCCATGAACGACAAGGGGGAGGTGGCGCTGGCCGGGCCGGACCGTCCTCGTGTGCTTGTGACGGGGCAGAACGAGGATATGGTGACCGCGATCGACCTGCGGACCAAGCTGGTGATGCGGTATCTGGATGTGGGAGAGTCGCACGGGGGACCGTCGGAGTCGCCGCATAACGTCGTTTTCTCTCCCGATCGCAAATATTTCTATGTGAATATGATCGCTGCCGGGTTTGTGGAGAAATACGATAGCCGCACCCTGAAGAAGATCGGAAGCGTCCGGGTGGGAAGCGCCCCGGCGCAGGTGGTGGTCACACGCGATGGCAGCACGCTCTATGTGTCGAACTTCGACGTTACCCTGAGCCAGCTTTTCATCAACCGTGTGGATGCGGCCAGCATGACCGTCACCGCCACGATCTATGATGTGGGCCTTGCGCCGCATGGGGTCACCTTGAGCGCCGATGAGCGCTATCTCTATACAACAAATGCGCTCGGCGATGATATATCGGAGATCGACCTTGCCACCATGGAGGTCAGCCGCCGGTTCCTTGTCTCCCCCAATTTTCCCCTTCCGCCGGGAGGGCGTGCCCGCTTTGAGCCATATCAGGGGGAACTCAGCCCGGATGGAAAGAAGTTCTGGTTCACCTGCCGCAATAGCAACGAGGTGCGCGTTATCGATCTGGTAGAGGGACGGGTGGTGGATAGCGTGCCGGTTGGCGCTCGACCGCTGATCCCGAAGCTCACCCCGGACGGAAAGGAACTCTGGGTGCCGAACCGTGGCTCCGATGATATCTCCATTGTGGATATCAACACCCATCGTGTGATCTATACG
The DNA here is from genome assembly GCA_964455525.1 of uncultured Alphaproteobacteria bacterium. Lineage (GTDB taxonomy): Bacteria > Bacteroidota > Ignavibacteria > OLB7 > OLB7 > JAFDZV01. The sequence goes on along the minus strand of CAYVWR010000006.1, from coordinate 13,175 downwards.
ATCCGCTTCGTCCAGATTCAGCCGCATGCCGTTGCTTTTACCGACGATGGCTCCACGGCGTTTGTCAGTTGCGAAAATCTGGATGGCGAGCGCCATCATGGAAGTTCCGGGAAGGAGGAGGCTCCAGGCATCGTCTATGTGATCGATGTTCCCACACGCACCATCCTCCGCAAGATCGAGGTCGCCTCGTTTGCGGCCGGTATTGTGGTGGGGGGCTAACTTCTCCCTGTTCCTGTGGCGTGTTTCATGATGCGCCACAGGCGTCTTCAATACTGTGATTGTAGAGAGACAGGCCGATGCCCCTGGCTCCTCGATCGCAGGAGCGTTCATACTCCCTGCAACACTATGCTGCCGGATGGTTCATCCTGCACACCGGCGGCAGCGTCCTCCGGCAATCCGCTACAAACCAACGGCGCCCGGCGTATCCAGCACGGGCGTCGTTTCCTAATATGATTCGCTATCAAACAAATCGATAGTTCGATGAAGCAATTCTATGTACGTGCGCTTATGCTGGCTCTGGCCATAGTGCCTGCGATGGCGCAGGAGCCGGGGCAGTCGTTCAATATGACCCTGTTCGACCATCTGAACCCCGTGGATTCGGTTGGGCTGCATGCGGCACTCTGGGGATATGTGGCCCCCGATGGCCGCGAATACGCCCTCTTCTGTAGCCAGATCGGTGTCCATATCGTCGATATCACCGAAAAGCCGATACGCCAGGTGGCCTATATCGGGGGACCGAGAAATCAATGGCGCGAGGTAAAGGTCTACAAGCAGTATGCGTATATCATCAGCGAGTCGGTTGAGAGCGGCGGCGGTCTCCAGATCGTCGATCTCTCCAATCTGCCTGGCTCTGCCCAGCTTGTCCGCACCGATACGAGCAACTTCAAAAGCGCACATACCGTTTTTGTCCGCGATCATTACCTCTATGTGATGGGAACCGGAGCCGGGGCCGGGGTCAACGGTGGCGCCATGATCCTGGATCTGGAGCCTGACCCAACCCACCCCCGTCGTGTGGGAATGGTCAACCCCTACTACTATCACGATGCCTGGGTTCGCAACGATACGCTCCTCGGGGCCGCCATCTACGGGCAGGGATGTGATATCTACGATATCCGCGACAAGGCAAATCCACAGCATCTTGCCACGATCACCTATCCGTTCAGCGGGACCCACAATGCGGAGATCACCTCCGATGGCGGGTATGTGGTAACAAGCGACGAGATCGGCTTTACCCCCAAGACGATGAAGGTGTGGGATATCCGCGATCTGAACAATATCACCAAGGTGGCGGATTTCACCCCCGACCCTGATGCGATCGTGCATAATGTGCATGTGGTGGGGCGTTATATCATCGCTGCATGGTATACCGCCGGAGTGCGGATCATCGATATGATCGATCCCCGGCATCCACGCGAAGTGGGGTATTACGATACCTACCCGCAGGGTGATGGGGGCTATAACGGCGTCTGGGAGGTGTATGGGTTTTTCCCGTCCGGCAAGATCATCGCCAGCGATCGTAGTACCGGACTCTACGTTACGGAGTTCAACCAGACCACGGCAGGCTCCTTCTCCGGGGTTGTGAAGGATGGCGCCACCGGCAATATCCTGCCGAACGTAACGATCCAGGTGCCGGAGATGCGGCAGACTCTGGTAACCGATGCTGCCGGGCGCTATTATCTCGGCGGCGCCAACGGCCAGCAGGCAACGATGCAGGTCAATGAGTTCCGCTACGCCGCGATCACCGAGAACGTTGTCTTCGCGGGCGATCAGCAGAAGGATATCACCCTGACGCCACATCAGCTATACTCGGCGACGATCGAGGTGCAGAACGAGCAGGGAGAGCCGATCAATCCTTTCGAGTATGCTGTGGAACCATATTATCGCTCGGGCACTGCCAGCGGCCCCGCAGGCCTCTCGCTCCCGCGTGATAGTACCTATACCCTTACGGTCGGGAGCTGGGGCTACCGGGTGCAGGAGGTGCCGATCACCTTGTCGCAGGATGGCGCACGGATAACCGTTACGCTCCAGGAAGGATATTCCGATAATGGTACGCTCGATCTCGGCTGGAGCTTCAAGTCGGCAGGGGATGCGGTTGTTCGTGGTGAATGGGTGCGGATGATACCCTATACGGTCTTCTCAGGCTCCGGCTGGCTCTATCCCGAGACGGAGCCTTCCGGCATTCCTGGGGGCTATGTGTTCCAGACCGGCGCCCCGCCGCTTAATGCGCCACCACGGGATGGAGATGTCACCGGCGGTTATACAACCCTTACTTCTCCTACGATGAACCTCTCGGGCATGCCCGACCCGACAATCGAATACGATCAGTGGTTCGTTCATTATGCGGCGGAGGATATCATCACCGATTCGCTGACCGTACAGCTCTCGGATGACAACGGCATCACCTGGAAGACGGTGTATTGGGAGATCGTGGGGCGCGAGGGATGGAAGCCAATGAAGATTCGTGTGGCCGAACATATGACCCCGACCAAGAGGATGCAGGTTCGGTTCCGGGTGAGCGATGTCACAAGCACGGTGGTGATCTATGCGGCGATGGACAATTTTGTTGTGGACCCCGGAATCCCGAGCAGCGTGCCGGGAGCTGCCGATCATGCTGCCGCTGCTGTGGTATCGGTCGTTCCTAATCCCATGCGGACGGCAGGGGCGATTTCGCTCGATCTCCCCTCGGCGGCACCGTATCTCCGTGTGGAACTCTTCAATGCGCTGGGCGAGCAACGGAAGCTGTTGCACGAGGGGGCACTGGTGGGCGGCAACCATCTGTTCCCGGTTGATGGCGATCTCGCCTCGGGAAGTTATGTGGTGCGCGTGAGCGATCGCCAGGGCCGTCTCCGTAGTGCCTGGTTTCAGGTGGTGCGGTAGAGAGCTTCGGATCGCATGCGGATGATAACGACGCGGCCGGGATGGATAACATCCCGGCCGCGTCCGTTTATGGGGCCTTGTAAATTTTTTTTTGAATGCCTGTAAGGTTTGGGCCTTAATTCAGTTATGTATGTAAGGGCGGTGTTCTTCATAAGCCAGGCCGCACCGGATCTGCTGCGCTTATGGGCTGTGGTGCCGAAGAGCCTTCTCTACCTCGGCCATGAAGACGCTGATGGGCATGTCCAGCCCCCGAAGAAGTTTGAGGATGGTACGGAACCCGGGATCTCGTGTCCCCCGCTCCAGTTCGGAGATATACTTCTGGTCGGTATGGGTGTTCCATCCAAGCTGCTCCTGCGATAAACGCCGGTCTTTTCGGACCCGTCGTAAGACTATGCCGAAGGCCAGTAGCTCCTGCTCTTTGTTGCTCCCAGGTATTCTTCCGGCCTGTTCATGCTGCTCCATGCAATGAAGGTAGAGGGGGGACCGTGGAGCTTCTAAGGGGCAATAGCCCCTAATATTAAATGTTGTGATATATTGGAAAGCCGACCGGATAAAAGGCTCTGGAGCCTTCCGCCAGTGGCCGTATTCGGCGGGTTATGGTTTCAGGGTGGCTAGGACAATGGCTTGACATGCAAGCACCTTCCAACTGTTATGATCTCCGGCTTCATTCCGTATAAGTACCGATGACCTATGGAACAATCGTTCGCGGCGTTTCAAGAAGATCGTGGCAAGCAACCGGAACCCGGTCCGGCTCCATCCCATCATGCTGTCGATATCGGTCTGATCCTGCGCCATGCACAGTTTATTCTCAGCCATGAGCGATATCGGAATTGCCTGATTCCCGATGCTTACCTCGCGGCCATCGGCCTGCCCGAGAGCGGCCCGATACCTCTTGGGGTGCTGCTTCGGTTATGGGAGGCAGGAGCCTGGGCGGATCGCTGCTCGATCTGCGCCGGGTGGATCTATATCATTGGTGCCAGCCATGATGCATGCAGCCAGTCCGGCAGATGGTGGGGACTGTGTCCATGCTGCAATAATAGCTCGGTGAACGCAGCGGCGGTTCTTCAGCATGGGAGCCATAAGCCCTTCCTTCAGGATCTATATGAACCGGCGCAAAAATTCCTGAGCGACTATGTCTATGCTCCCTGTTCCCTGCTGGCATATCGGCAACGAGGAACAGTGCCGCCGCTACCTCTCCCTGAAGTGTTTTCGGAACTCATGAATATTCTCAGAAAACGCGAGGAAGATGTTTGATTGCTGGATAAATGATCATTGATCGCGCAAAGAGGATGCAATGGTATGCTGCCACCAGGCACGATCTCGCCGATAGGCTCCACCGAAGTCTATTGAACGGCTGCCGGGATTTGCTCCACAAGCCGTACCAAGACGTATGTGTGCGCAATCCCGGAGAATTATTTTGATAATCTCGATAAATATATTGATATGTGAATAATGCATTTGTATATTAAACGCGTTGTTCATTATAGATGCACTACATCAGAACAAATGGAATAAATTCACTGTAATTGCTTCCCGGCAGTGCTGTAACACGGAAACCACACCGCACATGGTTTTCCTGTGTAGAGACCTTCGATGCCACAACCAGACCCCCATTTTCCCTGACACTTCTGGTGTATGGCAGCGCTGTGTCCACTACCGAACATACCGAGGAAAATCTCCTCCAGGAATTTCCTTCCCATTATCCCTAATCATATGCCAAGGAGTTGTCATGCAACACCCACGATCGCTCTTGCCCATACTCGGCCTCCTCCTGGGGGCTACCAGCGCCGCCGCGCTCGGACAGATCACGCCGATCGACCACGATCCGCAGACCGACCTTGTCCTCTTCATCGGTGCGATCAACCCCGATTGTTTCCCCGATACCGTTCTCGGCTCGGTCACCCCCGATCATGCTGGATATCTCCCACATGCCATCCGCTGGGGCATGCCCAATCCCGCCACCCAGGGACGACCTGTGCCTGGCTGTCCCGATCGTTCGCCGGGAGATTCCCGCCCTCGACAGACCACGATCACCTATCCTGACCACTGGGATATCCGTGGAGGGGCGGTCGCCTTCCAGCATCTCAATGATGATTCCCTCATCGATATCGTCCTGCATCTGCGAGGTACCCTCGCCAACGATCGAACCGATGATGCATCCGATGATCCCAGGGAACAACGTCGTGCCATCGCGCTCTTCGGCCAGCAAGGGCTGGACACGATCCCCCTGATCGCCCTGGAGGAACTCCGGCGCTTTCAGACCCATCCCTTTGTTGCCATGGAGCTGGTCGTCGGCTCCGAACTCACCCACCCGGCCGTACGCGATCTCTCCGGGCAGACCAGCTATCTGCTCGAACCGATCGCTCTGCGGATCAATGAACCGGAGGCTTCACGGCTGCTTGCGGCATCCTCGGTCGCTGGCCTGGAACAGCACGCCATCGCGATCCAGGTCGTTCCCAACCCGAGCAGCACCGCGCTCCGGGTGGAGGCAACGGGCATCACCGGTGGGGCCTACAGGCTTGAGCTGGTCTCGCTGAGCGGTGCGGTTGAGCAGCGCACGACAATCACCCTGGCCCCGGGCGAGCGGCTTGGCCACACCCTGGAGGTGGCCCAGGTGCCCAGCGGATCGTATGTCGTCCGCATCGGCAGCGAGCAAGGAACCTTGGCAAGCACCGCACCGATCATCATCACACACTAACCACATTCCACCACACTGATGAACACTTCTGAGTATCGACAGAGAGCCGTGCACCGACAGAGAACCGTTCACCATCGGCCGATGAGCATGCCTCGCCTTCCGGCCATGCTCGGCCAGCTTCTCCTCCTGCTTGCCCTGGCGCTCTCTCTGGCACCGGCTCCGCTGCTGGCACAGTACAGCCCACAAGCCTTCCAGATGAAGGCCGCCCAGGATCTTTATGATGAACGCGGTTTCCTCCAGGGAGCATCCATCGCCGTCGATGGCAACCTTGCCATCAGCAACCAGAATGGGACGCCATCCTATTCCTACCCGATCAGTTCCTTTACCTCCGGCGGGCACCCGGTTACCACCAGGCTCAATTACTGTGGCTCGGTGCAGTTCACCGCCTTCAAGGACTACAACCTCGCCCATAAACATCTCGGCGACATCTATGGCGGGTGGGCACGCTACCACACCAACCGACCCGCCTGGATTCTCAGCGTGAACAACTGGGCGGTCAACCTCATCGGCTGCGTGAGCCACTTCACCGCCCCGCCCGGCTCGCGGCTCTTCAACAACGGATACACCGAGTATGATGATGCCGACATCCTGCTTCTTGCCGACGGCTATGACTTCAGCAACCGCATGAGAGACTTCGGTGCGGTTGCCCAGGAGGAGAACTTCCAGGATGTGATCCGCATCCTTCGTGGTGACGGTTCGGTGATGGAGTTACTGAATATTCATACCCGCACCGAGATCGGCGAGCGCGATACCGATACGATCGCGGCGCTCTACACGGGGTACTATTTCGTCAACGAGGCGAACGCTCGTGGCTATGGCCTGGTCAGCTACGACAGCAGCCAGTTCCTCGGCGCTGCCTGGCAGCATATGGCCTCACAGGTGGTCGCGGGCGATCGCGCGCCGCTGCATCCGCGATTGCTGCGGTACTTCCCGGGGGACGGTTCCGAAGTGGTCTTCAAAGAATATTTGGCCCCGTTCGGAAGCGCCGCCTATCGCGATCTGGAGCAGCGCAGCGGCGGGCTGTGGGGAGGACCGACGATCTTCTACCTGGAGGAGATCCGCAGCAATGCCGGGACCGTCGTGGCGTTCCATCGCGCGCGGCACGATGCGCGCACGGACAATTCACTGACCGGCACCACCACGCGTGGCCGCGCTCCGGTGACGAGCTTCACCGGGCATGAGATCCGCCTGGGGGACCAGTCGATGGTGATCGAGGCGCTTGGACGGACGACGAAGGTCCGCTTCGGTCTGGTCATGCGCAACGGGACGGCGGTCGCCGCTGAGACGATGCCGTATGCGCGTCTTGGCGGTGCTACCGCATATGCACAGCAGGTGGCCGAGTATGCCGAATCGGATTCGAGGCTGTATCGCGGTTTTACGGGGTATGTGACGGATATTCTTGATCCAGCGGATCGTCTGACAACGTTTTCCTACGAGCAGGTGACGCGTCGCTACCAGACGCCGGGGTTCCCACACAGCAATGGCCCGGTACGCCTGTCGCTGAAGAACTACCGGTTGACGGGAGTCACCGAGCCGACGGCGAGCTACGCGTTGAGCTACTACGGTGGTCTGGATGTGGCGATCGAGCCGACGGAGGTCAACCCGATGGTGCTGAACAACGTTGTGGACAGCGTGCGCAAGAGCGATCGCTCCGGTGCGCTGCTGACCACCGATGTCTACACGTTCGACCAGACGAACCTTGGGCATCAGTCGTTGACCGGCCAACGGACGACCGATCATGTGAGCGGCTTCACGAAGCAGACGAGTTTTCTGTACGAGAACTACCGTTTGAGCAACTACGCGCCGCTGCTTTCGCCGGGTCGCCACACGGTTCTGCGGCAGCGGGTCGAGAGCGCCAGCGACGGCCGTGGTGGGTGGGTGGAGGTGACAAGCAGCACGAGCTACCGTACGGGCGACGATGTCCCGTCGTGGGGTGGGATCGGCGCGTACACGGTTCTTCCGGTCTCGCAGGTGCGGAGCATCAACGGGATCGTGCAGAGCCATCAGGAGTATTCCTACGACCTGGCGACGGTGCGTGAGTTCTGGCGGACGCCGGGTCTTGCCGCGCGGTATGGCCGTGAGATCACCCGACGTGTGACGCGGACGTTGAAGCCGGATGATGCGTCGCAGGTGCTGCTGGTGGACACGACAACGTATCTGCATCTGCCGGTGGTGGATACGGTGGTACAGGTGCAGCGAGTGCGCTGGAACAAGTTGGCGACGCTGGCGAACTTCTTCCGCCTGCGCGATACACTGTATCATGAGGATGTGGTTGGTCGAAGCTGGGAGGAGGTGATGTACCGTCCGCCGGTCGCGGCCTTCGATCAGGAACCGGTCAGCCATCATACGGCCCCGCCGATCTTCGGCCTTGCCGAACGATCCTGGCAAACCGCTGCGGATGGCGCGGTCAGTGGTGTGCGCAATGTCTATCTGACGGATATTCTTCAGGATGGCGAGCTTGCCGCACGCGGGGGGCTGGTGGCCGATTCGGTTCTCGGCAGCGATGATGCGCGGATGCTCAAGGGCGCCTACAGCTATCGCCAGGAGTGGAGCGGTCCTCTTCTGCGGTCCAGACGTACTGCCATAGGTGTTGAAACCCGCTACGGCTATGGCTGGAATCGCTGCGGGGATGTGCCGTACTGGCAGGAGTGCCAGGAGTCCTCGACGATCACCGGGATGGTTGTCGCCAACGATGGCAGTGTGGGTGATGAGTCGCTGAAGTGGTCGCCGTTTTCCTACTGGTTCTCGAAACCGATGACCGAGCAGGTGGTGGTTCGTCGCTACGACGAGCTGGGGGTGCTGCGCTACGATACGTTGCGTAGCCACAGCCAGCGCACACATTATGGCCAGGTGAGCGCCAGCGTTGATATGAACGGGTACTACTCGCGCTACGACTACGATTACAATGGTCGTCTGAAGGTTGGGTGGCTGCCGCTGGACTTCCCCGGCACCGACATCACAGCGCTGCCGCCGTTTGAAGGGGATGAGCCGATCGACCTGCTGGGGACGACGTATCACCATCGTCGCAATGATATTCTGCGGTGCTTTCGCGATGGGAACAGCCAGAGACTCGAAGGGGATGTGCAGCAGAGCGTTCACTACGACACGCTGTATGCACGGTTGCCACTGACGCTGCGTCCGCCCTGCATTGCCTGCGATGATCCGGCCAGCGTCCGCAGGCGCGAGGAGAGCGGCGGTGCCGATCAGACGAAGGAGCATTCCCAGCGCACGCTCCAGGCGGCGCCATGCCGTGATGAGGAGTATGCCTATGACGAGTATGGCGGGCAGAAAGGGTTTGTCGGGCACCTTCAGCATCTGTTGGATGCCCGCAGCCCGATCAGGACGGCGAAGCGGATCGACAGCTTGCACCTGGAGACGATGATGACCGCAATCGATGGCGAGTGTGTGCACCTTGAGGTGGCCGTTGGCGCGCTCTTCTCGAAGACCTTCGTGTTGATGTGCGCCAGCGGTGAGCCTCCGGTTGACCCTCCCCAGGGACGCATCATCGGCGGCAAGGGGGGAAGTGATCGCACGGCGCTTGCGTCCGGGGTGACGCCGGTGGCCGGTGGCTACCGTCTCATCGTCGATCTGAGCACGATCGCAGCACAGCTTGCGTCGCTGCCGGAGGGAAGCCTGCTGGAGATCGAGCTGCGGGTGAAGACGGCCGGTGCGGCGGTGGGGTTTGTCAACGGCACGAACGCCGAGGATCTGCGTCCACGGCTGCATGTCTATGGCGAGCATGCCAAGGTGTGGGACCAGGCCGATTACACGCTTGCCTACGAGCATGATGATCGTGCCCTGAAGATGAGCGAGCGTGCCAAGGTGGACGATGCCGCCCACAGCGCAAACGACCTTGCCGCGCAGGAGATCGCCGTGCGCCGGAGCCTGGCGACAAACGTCTTCGGCGCCGAGTATCGTCTGCTCAGAAGCGAGCGCACGGTGGTCGAGCCGGGCGGCAGCCGTATCGACGTGAGCCGTACCGTCTACACCGGGCTTGGCGCGGCAACCACGATCGTCGATGCCGATGGCGATAGCATCGTCACGCGCTACGATGGCCTCAACCGTCCGATCGAGACGGTCAACGCCGATGGCACGAAGACATCCATCACCTATCAGCAGCTCCGTCCGGCCGAGCTTGGCATCACCGATCAGGAGTTTTATGGCTTCTGCGAGCTGACGATCTCGACCGATGAGAACGGGACGAAAGGAGCACGGATTGCCGATGCCTTTGGCCGCTTGCGCCGCGAGATCGCCGACTATGGCAACCCTGCCACCCATAGCAACACGACGGTGCGTTATGAGTACGACCTGCTCGGCAGGCTGGTGGAGGTCATCAACCCGAAGGGGGACCGTACCCACTACAGCTACGATGCGTTTGGCCGTGTTGCGACAAAGAGCCATCCCGATCTTGGCACCGTCAGCTATGGCTACGACGATCTCGGCAACGTGCGCTTTACCCAGGATGCCGAGCAGGCACGCAAGAACCTGCTGGGCTTTAACCAGTACGATGACCTGAACCGCCTGGTTGTGCTCGGCGAAGCTTACATCGACGAGGATGATAAGTGCGGCCGCTACAACGAGGATGACCTTACCGGCAGCGGCGGCTGTGGCGATGGCTCCCGTCTGACCGATCGTCTCGACGGCAACCGGCTTGCCGTGGCGGGCTACGATGGCCCGGTCACGGTCAACCCGACGCTGCTGCACACACCATCGGCCGAGGTGCCGACGTTCGCCGCGATCGAGAGCTTCCAGTTCAAGGACTGCTCGCTCGACCCGGAGCCGCGATTGGGGGAGACCGAGGCGCCACGCCCCCCGTTTGTGATGCACCCGACCCAGATGTACACGCCACGCAACGGCGGGGTGGCCGGTGCATCGCTCGCATCGTTCGAGGATCTGGCGGCGCATCCAGAGTTCGCCCGCATCGGCATTGCCTACGACCAGATGCCGGAGCGTGCCGGTGCGATCTGGAGCGCGTTCCCTGCTCTGGAACAGTGGAACCGTCTGGCGCCGAGCGGTGCGGTGCGCAACCAGAAGGGAGTCGAGGCAGCGGTCGCCTACCGCGACAAGGCCAGCGAGCCGTTCCACTATGCGGTGATGAGCTACGATGAGCGTGGCCGCGTCGAGGCGCTGCTGCGCTACACCGAGAACCTTGGGTTCGACGCGGTGTATTACCAGTACAACAGCGCCAACGATGTGATCGCGGTGATGGTTGCCGACCCGTGGCGTCGGTTCACGACGTGGTATGGCTATGACCAGCAGGGACGCATTGATAGTGTGTGGTCCCGTCTGGATGGCCCGAGCAGCGGGTTGCTAGCCGGTGGGGACTTCACGCAGCAGAGTTTTCCGGGATACGCCGAGCATGGGGACCGTCTGCCGGATCTGGTATATTCGTACACGCGCACCGATCAGGTCAGGCGGTTGGAGTATCCAACGATTGAAACGTTGGTGGAGTACGCGTACAACCATCGCAAGTTCCTTGAATCGCTCGTCGCCACCCGCGAGGGCAAGCCGGTGTTCGCTCAGATGTTGCGCTACGATGCAAGCGGCCAGATCATCGAGCAGGAGTATCGGCAGGGGTCTGGCAGCGCGAAGAAGCAGGTCTACACCTACGATGGGTTGGACCGTCTGGTTGGCTGGAGCTTGGAGGGCGCTGCGACGCAGTACGGGTACGATCCGATCGGCAGCCGGGAGCGTGTGCAGCATCCGGGCCGTCCAATCGAGACGTACGCGTATGCGGCGGGGACGAACCGGTTATCGCTGCGACGGCAGCCGGACTATGCGGGCGGCGACACGACCAACGCGTACAGCTACAACGCCAACGGCGCGCAGGTGCGCCATGTGGTGAGCTACGACACGCCGCAGGAGAGCCGGATACTGCGCGAGGAGCAGTTCGGGTATAGCTTCCGAGGGTTGAACAACCGCGCCCGGGTGCGCACTGCCGGAGGCCGGTGGCAGGACTGGCGCTACCGCTCCAACGCGATGGGGGAGCGAGAGCAGAAGCGGCTGTACGAGCAGTCCGGGAGCATCGTGCCAGCACCAGACAGCGTGGTGTATCCGTGGGTATATTACCTGCTGGGTGGCAGCAAACAGCAGCATGCGGTATACCACGGGCAGCAGTTGGACTCGTTGCAGACGGAGTGCGGCGACCTAGGGAAGAACCGTGTGTACCTGTATGCCCAGGAGTACATCAGCTATGGAGCAAGTGATGTAGGGCTGGTGACGACACGCCCAACGGGGAGGAAGGAGTACAAGCTAGCCGATCACCTTGGCTCAACGCGGGCAGTGTTGGATGAGCAGGGAGTGGTGATTGGGAGCTACGACCTGGCACCGTTCGGTGAGGTGATCGCAACCACCGGGGTGAAGAGCCGAAAGGGGTTCATTGACAAGGAGACGGACCAGGAGACGGCGACGGGGAACTTCGGTGTGCGTCAGTACAATGCGGAGGAAGGACGGTTCACGAGCGTTGATCCATTGTGGGAAAAATACCCCTTTGTATCACCGTATCACTATTGCTTCAATAACCCTTTAGGTACGAAAGATCCCAGCGGTGCCGACACATCCTTAAAGACTGCTGTTATAGATGGGCTTACAGATGCCGCGAAAGGAATTGGTGAAACTATACTTGAAGCCTGTCCTGCCTATGCACTCTATAAGCATTTGACGGAACCAGCTAGTGAAGGATTCACCAAGACAATTGAAACGGTCAAAAGTACATGGAGTGTTGCAACAGGTGAAAAGGGAGAGTATGCACAAGTAAGGCTTTTGGTCGGGGCTGGAACTCAGGCTGCATTTTGGGGAACACTGGGTGGGATTGGTGGAGCATCAGCGAGTAAGCTGCGAATGTCCGGATTGGGGGACCTAACAGCTTCCGAAGCTAAGGCAATCCAGCAAGTTGTTAACCGGGCTGGAAGGCCACTAGAGGTAGTCGGCTCTGCGGCACGAGGTGCCAGAACCGCAGCAAGCGATATTGACTATGTGGTTCCTCCATCAAGCTTGAAATATTTTGAGGGATTGGAACAAGCCCTTCCCAAGATTGACATGAATCATGGAATCATTAGTGGTGTTGGGAATCCCAACATGGGACCCGTTATTCGTTTTGAACCTACAGCAATACCTACGCCATGAAGAAACTTAAGCGTTATTGGTTCAGCTTTGAGAAGTCAGGAGTGCCAACTCCTTTAAATCTAGGTTGTGGTGTAACAGCCTATGGTTATGATGATGCCATTACGTTACTACATAAGCACGTGTTCGGAACGGAGAATCTACCTCCAATTGTACAATGTGTTGAGGATGTTGATGTATCAACGCTTGACCAAAAGCATGTGTTGCCAAACATAGGCTTGGTGACCGTTCGAGGCATGTGGTTCCCCCAGGGGTATGGGGATATGTCCTAGGTAGCAATGAATCAAATCGGGCCAGATCTGAATCTGGTCCGATTTATTAACTACGTTGGTTGCCTCTGGTGACAGTATGGCACCGTTTGGTGAGGTGATTGCGGCCACCGGGGTGAAGAGCCGGAAGGGGTTCATTGACAAGGAGACGGATCAGGAGACGGCGACGGGGAACTTCGGTGTGCGTCAGTACAACGCGGATGAAGGGC
>CAYVWR010000005.1:54292-362697 GCA_964455525.1 uncultured Alphaproteobacteria bacterium | reverse complement strand
AGCTAAGCTGGTCCACCATCGTGTTGATCGTGTTCTTCAGCTCAAGGATCTCCCCTTTCACATCCACCGTGATCTTCTTCGACAGATCGCCATTGGCAACCGCTGTGGTAACGGCGGCGATATTGCGGACCTGCGCGGTGAGGTTGCCTGCCATAAAGTTCACATTGTCGGTCAGATCCTTCCACGTCCCCGACACACCCTTCACCTTGGCCTGCCCGCCGAGCTTGCCCTCGGTGCCCACCTCGCGTGCAACCCGTGTCACCTCCGAGGCAAACGAGCTAAGCTGATCCACCATCGTATTGACAACCTTTGCAGTCCGAAGGAATTCTCCCTTCAGGGGTCTGCCATCGATCTCCAGAGCGATCGACTGGGAGAGATCGCCACGCGCCACCGAGCCGATCACCCTGGCCACCTCGGTAGTCGGCTGGGCCAGATCGGCAATCAGGGTATTGACCGAGTCTATACAGGAGGCCCACCCGCCGCCGGCACCATTCATCACGGCCCGTTGTGAGATCTTCCCCTCCTTACCCACCACCGAACTGATGCGTTCCAGCTCATCGGCCATCCGCTCGTTCATTTCAATGATATCGTTCAGGGTCTCGTAGATCTTTGCGGTCATGCCGGTTTCATCAATGGGCATGCGAACAGAAAAATCCCCCTTCTTGATCGCCATCAACGTCTTCAAGAGAAGCTTTGCGTCAAGGGTATTGGTCGCTTCGGTTGCCATTCTCTCACCTTGCTATATCACATGGACGAACATGGAAAAGCACGCCCGCCGGACGAACGCGCTGGAATACGGCGACCGTCGTCGGATTGCTTCCGCATTGAACGGATGGGTTGTTAATTACACGTACAGTTAGATTCCAGGGGCTATCTGCCCAGGTTGTCCGCTACCCGAAAGGTGGTAACAGCGCTATGGTCTACTTCTATGGGGGGCGTCATCCACATCAGATTCACCGGAGATTGGTGCCACCGATGAGACAAATGGAATACCATGGTGCGGGAAGCACCTGTCCGATGCCTCGCATACCGAGAAGAGTGAACAATGAAGAGTCCGGTTGGACTGGCTCCTGGTGGCGGTTGCTGCCGCCGTTCATCTGGTGCGCTTCAGGTATCTATGAATCGGATTAGTCCTACTGCAATCTTTAGCTGATATGCTAAAATCATGCCTTCTTTCACAGAACGATGGCATCGTGAAAAATAATGGGTTTAAGGGATGAACAGAAGTGCAAAAAAGATGGGGCGTTCATTTTGCAATGCAAGAATTGCGGCAGTTTGATGAACTGCACGGCGTATATGGGCACCGTCCGGCAGATCTAATGTATCTCGGCGATAGCTTCAAGATCGAGGGTGAATGTAGCCCCCATGTTCCTTCCCTGGCTCGATGCGGTAAGGGTGCCACCATGAAGATCGACGATTGTCCGGCTGATCGCCAGGCCAAGTCCCAGCCCGCCGAAGCGCCGGGTGATGGTCTTCTCCCCCTGCTCGAACGCATTGAAGATATGGGGAAGCACATGCGGCTCGATGCCGATACCGGAATCGGCGATCACGACCCGGATACGATCATCCACATTCGTGGAGCGGATGATGATCCGCCCATGATCCGGCGTGAACTTCACAGCATTTTTTATCAGGTTCCAGAGCACCTGTTGCAGACGTGCGGGATCGCCCTTTACAACACACATCCGGGCGCAAAGATCAAGCGTCACATTCAATCGTTTCCCCTTGATATCCCCCTTGGAGATGCCAAGTGCCGAGTGCACAAGGGAATGCAGATCGGCATGCTCCAGATTGAGCTTGAGTTTACTGTTGGTAATACGAGTAAGATCGAGAAGATCGTCGATCAAACGCGCTTCCAGCTCCACGTTGCGCTGTATGATCTCAAGCAGCTTGCCGTTCTCTTGTGAGATATCAGGCTCCTCTTTGAGCACTTCCACCGCAGTGATCACCGGCGTCAGGGGGGTACGCAGCTCATGGCTGAGCACTGCAAGGAACTGATCTTTTGCAAGATTGGCAGCTTCGGCCGTCTCTTTGGCCTCGGTCAGCGCCATCTCCGCTTTTCTCCGCTCGGTAATATCATGGTAATTGGCAATAAGGGCAACCTCTCCCGCATCGGTGATAAAGGTAGTCCCGGTGCCCTCGATCCACCGCCAGGCACCGCTACGGTGGATCATCCGAAACTGTCCGACAACGCTTGCGCCGATAGTCTCCATGCATTTTCCCAGCAGCCCGTAGCAGTACTCCACATCGTCGGGATGAATGAACTCAAAGATGCCACGGCCGACAAAGGTCTCAGTAGGATATCCCAGAAGCCGGGTTGTGGAGGGGCTGGCATAGAGAAAAACCCCAGCGCTATCGAAGAGTGCCGTTACATCGTAGCTGTTCTCGATCAGCGCCCGGTAATGCTGTTCGCTTGTATGGAGCGCCTTGTCGGTCTGCTTTCTTGCAAGCGCCTCACCAACGATGTTGGCGATGGCCTGCATGAAATGTACATCATCCCAGCTAAAGCTACGATGCCGTGCTGTATGTGCCCCAAGGATGCCATAGGGAGCGTTGAGACCATGAACGATCACACTGATACCGCTGACGACCCCATGGTCATGCAGCAGCGACGTGCCAATAAAGCGGGTTTCGGTCTTCAGATCGTCTACGATCACCGGCTCACTGCAAAGAAGGGTATAGCCAGCCTGTGAATGGCGCTCGACGGGGACCGTAGCCACACCGACAACGCCACTCTGCCAGCCTACGCCGGACGTGACAAGGAGCGTGCCTCCATCCGGGAGGAGTTCCAGGAATTTGCAGAGTTCCACATCCATCACCTGTGCAACCAGCCGTACCCCCTCATCCAGAAGCTGCTTGATATCCATCCCGGTCAGAGCTTGCAATCCGAACTTGGAGACGGCAGCCTGCTGACGTGCACGATTATGCAGATCCTCCTCGGCACGTTTGCGGTCGGTGATATCGCGCAGGTTGGTGATGATGGCATGAAGCGCAGGATCGGCAAGCATATTGGTCCCCCCGGCTTCAATCCACCGCCATGTGCCATCCTTGTGGCGCCCCCTGAACTGTGCGGTTATCCTGATTCCGGCAACCGAGAGAAGCCGGTTGAAATGATCGAGCATAATCCCGGCATCATCGGGATGGATGAACTCGGGATATGTTCTGCCGAGGATCTCCTCAGGCTCATATCCAAGCACCTCGACAGTAGAAGGGCTGGCATAGAGAATCGCCGCACCAGCGGAAAGGAGCCAGATAGGGTCCCGGCTATTATCAATAACGGCACGAAACCGCCGATCATTCTTCCGGCTCTCCTCCTCGGCGCTCGTGCCATCGGCACGCGTATGATCCTGCTCCTTGCGAAGCGCCTCCTCATTCACCTTGATCTGCATCCGGGCCTGCTGGAAACGCCGTGCATTGAACAGCGCCATGCCACCCCGCCCGGCGATCTCACGAATCATCCGCAGGTCATCACCACCACAGGGCCGTCCGGCATCACATCCCAGCACCAGATATCCCAGCCGCACCCCATGTAGGTCAACGGCGATGGCGACGGCCGAACCACCCTGATAGCGATCGGCAGCGATCATTGTGGACCCGGCCAGCAGTTCGGCCACAAGTGCTGGCTCAAGGGCCAGAACCTCTTCTGCGCCGACCGGCAACCGTTGTAGCAGAACATCATGTGCCCTGGCCGGGGCCGAACGATCTTCGATCGCTCCTCCCGCACTCCCTTCCTTGGCCAGAGCGCCGCAGCGGCGGTTTGGGGCATCGGAGGCCGCATCCCCATAGTCCAACACCGACCAATCGGCAAGACGCGGCACAACAAGCCGTACCAGAGCATCGGCAACCTCATCAATATCGAGCGAGGCGGCCAGCACCTTCCCGGATTCGGCAAGGAATGCCAGATCCGAGAGCGATCCCATTGCACTGGATTCGGATTGCGACGAGGAGGATACAAATGGGTCGTGACTCATGAATGCATAGAAGAAATTGAACCCGCGGGCATATACCAACTATACAAAAAAGGGCCTGGTCGCCCCTGGATTACTTCTGCACAGAGGATAGGAACATTCATCCGCAGGGACCACTGCCGACCACCTGCAACGGATCGCCAGGGGATCGGTGCCGGAGTTGCCTGGCGATCGTATTATTCTATTCCGGCACGACAGCACAGGGAGCTTATCGTGCAAACCGTTCCGGCAATGCACCAAGCGCCCGTTCGACATCGGCAAGGGTATACCGTGGCCCGTTCTGGTCCGGCCCAAGGCCGAGCGCAAGCTGTTGCGAAGGGCTGACACAGGAGAATCTGGTCCCCTGTGCCCCGGCTGCCCCCTCTCTCTCGGCTGCATAGGCAAAGAGAATCTGGGGCAGTTCATGCACCGGCTCATCGCATCCTGCAAGCAGCGCAGCGATCAGCTCTTCCAGCAATGCAACCGAATGCGTCGAGAAGAGAACCTGACGAAGACGGGAATCGCTCGGCTCTGCGCTATCGAGATTGGTGCTCATCGCACGCAACAGTGGGACGATGGCCTTGATGGAAAAAGGATCAAGCCCGTTCTCCGGCTCTTCCAGACAGAGAACACCATCAACATCGGGGTCGTTCCTGAGCGCCGAAAGAGCAAGCACTCTGCGCGCGGCCCCGGAGAGAAGCGGAAGCGAGCGGCTGCGGCCATCATCGAACAGGACAGTGACAAACGGCTCCCCCCACACACCCGTCTCATCCACCTGGATGCCTACCACCCCAGGAAGCACCCAGGAGAGTTCACGGGCGATATGCCCAAGGATAGAAGAGTTCTCCCCCTTCATTCTAAAGAGCGCGGCCCCCAGATTCCCCCCATCCGCACCGATAAAAGAGTGTGGAAGGTTGCGTCCCACCATGCCGATAGCGCGTGGATCAAGTTCGATCGTGCGCCAGCTACGCATCTCCTCGCGTGCGGCAAACGCATGAGGGAACTCCGTGTTTACAATAGTGCTGAGCACGGTGCGCTCGGCCCCCTGTGCGGCTGCCGCCATATCGCCGCCGCGTCCATCCTGATGAAGATAGATCGTGGGAGATGCGTTGATCACCTCCGTGGAGATAAACGGAACCGTGCGCCCGGTCCGTAGCGTTGGCAGCCGAAGATCGCGTCCCCGCCCGATATGGCGCCGTGCCCAGGGATCAAGGCTGCGCTGGATCGGGTACAGAGCCTCGTGGACCACCTGAAAGCGATCCGGCCGGCGGCCATCCGACTGGCGAAGAATTGCGATCTCGTAGCGCATACGTGTGTATTTCACATCGGCATACGCTCCCCAGTCGTCGTGCACCTGTGGCGCCACGAGCAGTTCGGCAACGATCCGCATCTGCCGCATCGAGCTGCCATCCGGGCGCAACGAGAACAGTTCCGAAGGCTCCCCGCGAACCTCCTGAAACGCGGTCCGCAGATCTCCTTCGGCCAGATTTGCAAGAAGCGACAGGACATCGAACAGATTGCTCTTGCCAACGCCGCTGCCCCCAACGATGCCCTGAAACGGCGCCAGATCGATGGCGACATCGCAGAAAGTCTTGAATCCGTCGATTTCCAGGCGAGTAATCATGAAGAAAAAAAATCGGTCGAGGTTCAATTATCATCGCTACGGCCAGCATGGCGCAGCCATATGCCGACATGGATCGTCGGCGAAGGGGAACGGCGTGCCTGGGACTGCCCCACCTCAGGGACGTGCCCTGGCAGGCCACCGCTCCTCTTCACGATGCTGCACAAGCAGCTCTATCTCGGGAAAACGCTCACGGAGATGGCGGGCCAAGCGCTCGGCAAAATAGACCGAGCGATGCTGACCACCGGTACAGCCGAAGGAGATGGAGAGCAGTGCAAACCCTCGTTCCAGGTAGTTCTCCACGGCACTCTCGGCCAGGGTATGGACGCTCTGCCAGAACGTCTGCACCTTCTCCTCACGCTCCAGAAATTCAACAACATCGCCATCGAGGCCGCAGAGCGCTTTATACCGATCGTATCGACCGGGATTATGGAGCGATCGGCAATCGAAGACAAATCCCCCGCCATGCTCGGTGGAATCGGCCGGATAACCTCGTCTGAAGCTGAAACTTGTTATCCGAACGCTCAGCCGATCGGCCATGGGGGGGGCGCCTGCCATGACCGGCTGCTGTACCGCTATGCTGGCATTCGCCACCGAAGCATGTGCCGGGGCGGCTCCCTCTGGCTTATGCGGCAGCGGGCGCTTATACGGCTCGGCATCGGCGATCCGCTCCAGCACCCCACGCAGTTCCGGCATCGCGACCGGAAGCCCCACAGCAAGCAAGCGCCGGATATTTGCGACAGCAAACGGCACGCTTTCAAGGAAGTGGGTTTTTCCTTCATAAAACCCACGGTAGCCATATGCCCCCATCGCCTGCATGATACGGATCAGCACATAGCCACGATACGCTTCCATAAAACGATCGCGATCGACCCGGATATGTTCGCAGAGCGCATCCAGATAGCTGTTCAGCAGATCATCCCGTAGCGAATCAGGAAGATCGGCCTTGGCATCGTACAGAAGCGACGCGATATCGTACTGAAGCGCGCCGCGCCGTCCTCCCTGATAATCGATAAGCCAGGGAGCGCCATCGCGCAGCATGATATTGCGCGACTGGAAATCGCGATACAGAAAGTGGGAGCGGTCGGCTTTGAGAAGAAGGTCGCACAAGGTGCCGAAGTCGGTCTCAAGCCGCGCTTCATTGAACGGGATCTTGGCAAGCTTCAGGAAATGATACTTGAAATAGTTCAGGTCCCACATCATCGACTGGCGATCGAACTCCGCGCATGGATAGGCAACGGAATAATCGACCACTCTTCCACCCTCTATCTGAACGCGAGACAGAAGGCGGACAACATCCCGATAGATGCCACGAAGCGCCTCAGGAACATCTGCGCCGGCACGTGCTGCCGAAAGCGCAGCAAAGAGCGTTGTATCGCCAAGATCCTCCTCCAGATAGATGCCGGCGTGTTGATCGGCGGCATAAATTTCCGGCACCGGCAGCCCGATTGATCGGAATGCCTGGGAAAAACGGATAAAAGCACGGTTCTCTTCAAAATCCGGGCCCCAGACACCAACCACGCTTTCGCGGCCTGGACCAACCAGGCGAAAAAGGCTACGATTGGAGCCATCGGCACGAAGGGCGGCGATAGACTCGGGGGGGCATCCGAAGTGGGCTTCATACAGGGAGACAAGCTTCGATTTCATTGGGGAAGTTTACGAAAAAGAGCTATCGGGATCGCATCTGTTGTACATCCCGTTGCAGAGCAAACATACGCCGCCCCGGTTCATATCGAACCGGGGCGGCTCCGCATCGGCATATCGGGTCATGGCAGAGTGGCAGCCTGAGCCGATTATGGTGCATGCACCACCTTTACCTCATCCTGTAGATTCATCAGGCCGGAGAGGTTTCTGACGTCCACCTTGAAGCGATAGTAGATCACATCGCCATCCTCCGTCAGCCCCGGAAGCGTCGGCTCGGACGGATGTTCCATCTCCCAATCGTAGACGAGCGTATCATCCGGGCCGTATTCCTTGAGCTTGATCCAGTTGCCGCCCGAGGTCTGACGGTAGAGATAATACTCTCCTCGCGGTGTGGTAGACAACCACGAGAGGGTAAGCCCGGCGATATCATCGCCATCCATGCTAAAGGAGGTCTGTATCGTTGGCGCCGCCGGATTGCGCGAATCGGCCACCGAAACCATTACCACATCCGAAGGGAGCGACGGGACATCCTCCAGGATTCCGTCCTCGTTCAGGATTCTCCGATAGGCCACCACCCGATAATAGAGCGATTGGCCATATGGCGGCTTCGGCAGATCTCCGAACTGATCTTCGAGCACATACTCTCCCCCCTGCATATCCGGTTCAGGCAGCTCCACCGATCCTGCCTCGGTCATCATCTGTATGGCCGCAGCGCCCCCTGGGGTCATCGCCCTGAGCAGCACAACCCTACGGATATTCTCGAACGCCGGATAGCTATTGACCGAAACCACCACGCCCGGAAGCAGATCAAGGAGCGGATTGGCGGCCTGGGTCGTCACCTGCCGGATGGACGGGGCCATTGGCGGAAAGGAGTTGATAAGCCGTACAGGCCCCAGCATTCCGCTCGGATCGCTTGTGACGCCGGCATCGTTCATCTCCACACAGAAGTAGAAATAGAAATTCCGTGATGCGCCATCGAGCGTGAAATCGCAGAAGCGGAGGATATAGTCGGTTCCATCCTGCTTCTTACGGATCATCGGGAACAGGTCGAGTCCCTCCGCCACGGTATAAACCGGCTTATCGTTCACAACCAGGATGGGCGGATGGTTCGATGGGCGCAATGCATTATCGGTACGCACCAGATCCAGAAGCACCGGCGTCTGGGTCAGCGGCAGCGCACGCCGCATGATCGCGCGTCTGATATAGTCGCCATTGGCCACGATAGAGCGCCCCGGCACAAACGGATGGAACGTCTCGCCGGTCGGCTGAAGGTCTTCGTACTCCGAGCGATCCGGCGCAGGCAAACGGTAATCTCCCTGCAAGCCAGCATAGGGAGAGAAGGTCTGAGCGGTGGCATCGGCCGGGTCCGGCCGGGCCATCACCAGATCGCCCCATCGGCTTACGAAATCCGGGTCGTTGGCAACCGCCGGAACATTGGCCCGAATCTCCTCGATGGTCTCCGGCTTATACAGCGCCCGGAGCAGATCCTCATCGCTGGCGCGGAAGAAGATCATGGCATAGGAGAAATACATCTCCCCGCCGGAGCCAATGCTTCTCGGCACGGCGATCACATCGAAGGTATAGCTCGACTTGCCGTAATAATCGGGACGGGTTGCAATCGGCGGGCCTTCGGGAGCGATCGGCGGCAATGGCAGCATGATCCTCCGTGCGATATGGATCGCCGGAGCAGTGATCGGCGACTCGTTCGCCTCGCTTTGATCGACCGCAACAGCGGCGATAAACGTCTGGCGCACCCGGTTGGCTCCCTGCGGAAGCACCTGAAGATCCTTGTCCACCGCATCATCATGGCCGAGATCGAAGTAGACCCGGTAGGATGGATGGAAGTTGACATCGAGAGGGTGCGCGGCCTCGTCACGCGGGATGATAAGGCTGGCCACGTTCTCGAATGCGGGATCATAGACCCAGATGGTAAGCGGCGAGGTTGGCTGCGGCGCCGACGGAACAGCGGGGACACCCAAGGTAGAGTCGATCCTCACCACATCGAGCACCTTCATCTGGCCATCGGCTCCGGCAACTCTGAGCACTCCCTTGTACCACTCCACGTGATGCACTGCCGCGCCTTTAGATGCAGCATAGGGCGCAAGGGTATATCCGGTGAACGTGAGCTTGTAGTGGCCGGTAGGATAGTGTGTGCCGGCCTGCGGATGCTCCGGCGGATAGACACCGAAGACCTCCTCGGCGCTCACCTCACGGGCAATGCCGCCGATACGGAGTTCGGTGGTCCTTCCATCCCGATCGGTTTCGATCTCGGTATGCTCAACGCCGGCATTGGTGAAGTCCACCAGGGTGATCCAAGCATCGGGCAGCTCTGTCCAGCCTCCGGCATCGCCCAGGTTTTCCACCACGGCAACCATCTCTCCCGGAAGCGGGGCATACCAGCCACCGGCCGCGTTCATTCCGGGGCGCACCTGCGGGGCATCCCCTTGTACCGGCTGGGCAAACTCCTTGCGCACGGTAAAGACAGCATATCCCAGGCCCCCCTCCACTCGTGCGGCGAGCACCTTGTAGTGCAGATTACCTGCCGTCAGAACGCTTCCTACAAACCGGGCCGGATCGGCCTGCATCGTCGGCACGATATGAACAACCTCATCCCCGCTATAGTCATCATACGGGATCGTATGAATTTCGACCTCGTTATTGCCCATCTCCACCACCGATGCTATCTCCCCTCTGACCATCTCCGGCGCATTCTCGCGGAAGAGGAACCGCACCCTATCGGCGCGATCGTATTCACGGTTATGGATATGATTCCAATCGAACTGCACACGGGTAAACCCATGCAGCGAGGTGGCATCCTGCTCGAACTGGGAATTGAAGGAGCGTGGCATCTCCCGCTGAATGTACTGCGCCGTCAGGTTCAGCGGCGCCACAAGCGTATTACGCTTCGGGAACGTGTTAAGGATGCTGGCATAGAGCCTTGTCTGCGACACCCTGGAGAACCAGTTGATGCCGTAGATGCCGTACTGATAGGTTCTGCCATCATCGCGCGACTTCTCCAGGCTATGAATGAGAAGCGGATTGAGCGGCTCGCCGGTAAGCGTATCCACCTTTTCCGGGATCGGGATGGTCTCCGGGTTGTTCTCGGCATCCACATATGGCTCGAACAGAGGCCCTGCATACTCGCCCAGATCGTTGGCGATTTCCGGCATGATCCATTTGCCTTCCGGCTCGGAGAAATCGCGATGGCGCACGCCGAAGAGCACCGGCATGGTATTGCGTCCACGGCTATAGCGTGCCGCGCTGGAGAAGAAGCCCTGATCGGCCTGATACACAGGCTGCTCCAGATCGAAATCGAGCGGCGCCTTGTTGAAGCGGATAAAGCGGGCATCACCATAGCGAGTATACCCGTTGGCATCGGTGAACGGCTCTGTTGTGGAATCGAACCGTGGCAGGCCAAGCTCATGGCCGGCAATCATCGGCTCCACCGGCAGGCGATAATCCGTCTTGCCGGTTGGCAGCGAGAGGAACCGGTGCATCATCGCCGGAACGCCGCTTCCCTCCTTGCCAAGCGTTTCATACTCGGCGAAGTAGATATACTTCTGGTTGGGACCATCGGAGCCGAGCGGCACCTGCCAGTCGATATATCCCAGGCCGAGCATACGGGCTATGTGATAATCGAGCGAGGCGAAGTTCAGCATTCTGAGCGTGCTTATCTGCACCTTCGAGGATTCCGCCGCATCGGCATCGATCGACCCATGATCAATCTTTCCTTCCCAGCCATCTGGCTCGGCGCTTTTATCGAGATATTGCTCCACAAAGTGGCGGATGCCCGACTCCACCGTCCGCCCCCGGTACAGAGGGTTGGGATTCCACTTGTCGCGATAGTTCGCCACGCTCACCTTGCCACCATCCTGGATATCCCCATCCTCGGACAATGCTCTGTATCGTGGCCAGCTACCATCGACCGGATAGCGGACCGGATGTTCCAGACGGGTAAAGACTTCGGTCTGATCGAGCGAAAGACCAAACTCGCCGATCTGTTCCCAGCCGAAGCGGCGGCGCACGGCGATATAATAGTCTTCATAGGTTTCCAGCTTCAGCGTCGTGGGATAACACCCCTGATACCGGCACCGGAAGCGTTCGGCCATCTCGCTATAGACCTTATAGGATGCAGCCGGGGCAGTGAACTCCTCGCGGCAGGAGATGATCGGCACCAGCCGAGCACCTTTCTGCCCATAGGATATGCCTTCGATCTTCATATTCGGCGAGCCAACGACTGTCACATCGGCCTGGAACCCGAAGCAGCTACGAGAGGATGCGGCAACCTCCACCTCGAGAATGCCGGTATACTTCTTAATGATATCGAAGGCGATCGTGGCGTTGCTCTTCGGGTTGCGGTCGTTCCGATGTGTGTGATACTCTGCCACATCCTTGAATCGCACCACCGCCGAGCGGTTGATCGGGAAGGTGGCATCCGGCCTCAGGTTATCGTAGCGCCACTCCACGCCCGTTGCAGTCTCCATGATCTGCGATGGCACCTGTGTGTTCAGGCTGATCGTGACCGGATAGGTTTCCGTGTAGGGGGCACGGAAGATCCTGACAAAATCGTCCGGCTTGTTGAACCAGTAGTCCGCCGCATATTCGGCACCTGGGGCTGCCAGATTGCCCTTTGGCAGGTGATCCTGGAGCCGGTCGCGGAACTGCCAGCGCAGATGCACACCCTCGGCGCTGCCATCGCTTTGGTCGGAGCCAGCGGCTTGCAGATAGAGGTATTTCGACTGGATGGCGGTTCCGGCAAAGCTTTCCTCGCCACAGGTCCGCAGGCCATTCTCGGCCAGCACCCCCCGCAATCCTGCGATCGCCTCGCCCAGAAGCGGGAAGGCCAGATCAAGCGCGCTCATAACGCTTGTATAGGTTCCATTTGGCGACTCGTCGAATCCGAGACCGAACATCGAGAAGAAGCTCATGATAATCCTGAGCTGGCGGCAACGATTGCGCATTGAGCCTGTATCGGCATCGGGACAGAGATCGGCGACAACCGAAAAAGAGAGCTGTGGGGCATACGTAGAGACGATCGCCGCATAGAGTGTGGCGATATGGGGTCCGACGCCTTCCTCGAAGCTCTCCACCACATCCTCCGGCAGCGGCCCATCAAGCTCGCAGACAGCGCAGATGCAGGAGAGAAGATCCAGCCATTTTCTCCGATAGCGGCTCATCCTGGTAGACGCCGGGATATTATTGCCCAGCAAGGCCTTATGAGCGCGGGCCTGTACCTCGAAGATTCGGAAGAAGAACTCCACATGCAGGCTATACAGCGGCCGCAGGCCATCCATGCGCGCATAGGCAGCGGCCATCACCGACAGATGCGAGGTCAGCTTGTTGCAGGCAGTGCCGGTGATGGTAAGCCTTGCCCTGGGCAGGCCAAGCTGCATCTCGACGACTCGAAGGTAGGGGCGCACCTGGTCGATCAGGATGCCGACGGCATTGACAGATGGATCGGCTGGCCCGGCACAAAGCAGGGCATAATACTCTGGAAGAAGGTCAAGGGTTCTGCATACGCTCTGGCGGCCATCGCATACCGCAACACCTGCTGTGGCAAGCGCGCTCTGCAAGGCCATGTAATCAGACTTCCATCCGGGAAGCATCGCCCTCAGATCGGCCCGTACCGACTGGTTCATCTGATGTGGCAACTGGCAGATGCGGTAGAGTTCAACGGCGACTTGCAGCAGATTCCAGCCGTTGTCGTCGAACACATCGGCTGCCAGGGGACTATTCAGTCCCGGAGCATCGAAGATCGTCTGAAAGAGCGATTCAATCCGGGTAGTGAAACGCGCAGCGAGATCATTGCGGATAGCCACGGGCAGCTCGCTCTTGTGGAAGGAGAGCCGCAGGAGACATTCCACCATCGGCATCCACTCGTTGCACAGATCAAGGCAGAGTTCCGGGGCGGCGGGTTCCAACACATCCCGGAAGGCCCGCATATTCCCGGCAAGGGTATCATACCAGCCTTGCAGCGTTTCCAGATCGGTGCTGCTGATATGATCGCACCGCACGCAGTTCAGCGCCATAAAGGTCGCGATGCGGGCCACCTGGTCGCAGCAGGCAAGCGGAACAGGCTGTGGATAGATTATGCCGGGCGTTGACTCAAGGGTCTGGAGATATTCGAACAAGGCCGTGATAGTTGCGCACAGCATGGCATAGAAACTCCCAAGGATACCGGCGGTGCCAAGCGCACTGCGTTCGCTGCAAAGCTGGCAGAGGCAGGTAAGCAGCTCCACCCATTGATCGCAGAACTGGTTGCACTCACTGCATGCAACCGGATACAGCTCCATGCTTATTGCATAGTTCATGCTGCGCGATTCAAGCTCTCTGTAGAAGCACTCGAGCTGGTAATACTCCGCCACCGAAAGCACAGCGGGATTGGAGTATGCCAGAATCATCGCTCTGGAGATATGCTCCAGGCGATCGCAGAAACTGGTGCTGGCCGGCTCAAGCTCCACGCCAAGCGCTTCGATGATCGATGGCAGCCACGATTCCACCACGGTCATCCGTGCTGTAAGCGCAAGGATATCGGCATCGCCCGGATTGGGCACTCTGGTGCAAAAGACCCGATGATACCGCGACACCGCCAGCACTTTCCCGCAATCGGATGTCCGCGCACAGCAGATCGTGTTGATCTTATCGTAGGCCCCGGAGGGAAGCGTTCTGGGGAGGCAGTCAAGCTCATTTGCGAATTTCCACCCTGCAACTTCGAGATAGCCCTTGGCACACAGCCCCATATTATATGCGGGCTGATTGAGCACCTTGATCTTCATACAGTGCTGCCCGGCACTAAGGGGGAACGTCGTTATAAGAGTCTCGCTGTGGCTCATATTCGGCGCCGAGGTGGCAAGCAGCGTATCATCGACATAGATCATCGCCTTGTCATCGGCGAAATACTCCAGCACCAGACGCACCGACGCGGCCTCGTACAGACAGAAGCAGCGCTCGAAGGTGGTCCAGCCGATCTGCGGGCTTGCGGCGGTTGTAAGGGGCGAGATCCACTCGGAACCGGATATGGGAGTGGCAAGCCCGGTGCCGGTAACGATATTCACCGGAGCCGGCACCGGCACGCCTGTGACGGTCTCGGTTACCATCCATTTGGTAAGCCCCGTGGTAAGCGCAACAATATTACGACCGGAGGGATTTGGAAGAGCTTCCGGCGGGCAATCGACCCCCTTGATAAGCTCTCCACCCACCTCGTACAGATGGCCTTTGGCGCAGAGCGCCATATTCAGCGCAGGATCGTTCAGCACCCTGATCCTGAGGCAGTGCTTGCCAGCCACCAGGGGAACACTGGCATCAACCGTCTGGCTGTGGCTCATATTCGGCACCGAGGTGGCAAGCAAGGTATTGTTGATATAGATCATCGCCTTGTCGTCGGCGAAATATTCCAACACCAGACGCACCGTAGCGCTCTTGCAGAGGCAGAAACAGTACTCGAAGGTCGTCCACCCCACCTGCGAGCTGTTTGCCGTAGGAAGCGGGGAAATCCACTCGGAGCCAGGGATCGGATCGGTGATGCCACCGGTATCGGTCACGATGTTCACACCAGCGGGCACCGGCACACCGGTCACGGTCTCGGTCACAATCCAGTTGGCGATGCCGGTGGTCACATCGATCTGCCCGCTCTTGATACTACAGGGGCACGACTGTATCCTGGCATAGGCATCGCTGAACAGCGGCAGCAGCACATCGGCCAGATCCTCGCGAAGAGAGGGATCGAGGGCAGCAAAATCGCTGGCGCAGATACAATGCTCCAGGAACCAGTCGAGCAGCGCACGAAGGGTCCAGCAGAGTTTATCCAGATCGGTCCCCGACGGCGGGCTTGGAAGGTGCCCGAAGATCCGTGTATAGACGACATTGGCAGGGGTGATGAAATAGTCCTCCAGAATATCGGCCACCCCGGCGGTATCCGGGTCCTGCGAAAGCTTTTCGCGATTATCGCACAGCGCAACCAGGCAGTGCAGAATATGAATCCACTCGTCGCAGGAATCAACCGAGCAGACATCCATGCTACCTTTCAGGAGCGCAAGGCCTGTGCGGACCGAGCCTCGCAGACGGTTCAGATCGGCCAGGAAGGGCTTGCTCAGCAGCGCTTCGGGGCAGAGCTGGCCCAGCAGCGTCCAGATCTCGTCGATCCGCGCACAGAGCGTATTGATGGTAAGCGATCTTGGGCCATTGGAGCGCGCCTTCAACAGCCAGTACAGCTCGTCGATCGCGGGGCCGAGCGTGAAATAAAAGGAGTTGCGATTCTGGATCGACCGTGTGCCACGGTCGTCGCAGAATTTTCTGAGGCAGTGCAGCAGCGTCTCCCATTCCTCGCACCCTTCCATAGGAACCATATCGAAGCAGAGATTGCCGTTCTCCACCTTGAAATCGCTCAGCGCCCCTTCAAGCTGAATCAGATAATCCTCGACCGTATAATACTGATCTATGCTCAGCGGCAGCACCCGATCATGACAGACCAGGTTGAAATAGCTTTTCAGCCAGACCAGGTACCCGCAGGTATTGTCGATGCCTGCGGGGAGCAATCCAGGCGCCGGATATTTCAGCGCCGTATACGCCCCCCGCACCAGCGATCCGAACGCAACTTCGATCTCATTGACGATCTGCCAGGAGAAGCTTCCCTTGCGGGCGCAGAGCGTTCCAAGACAATCGAGCACGGCAAGCCAGCGCTTGCAGAGATCGGCAGACGGCAGATCGCAGATGGTGATGGACTCGGCATGCAGCATACGCTGCAACTCATCACGCGCATGAAAGAGCGTGGCATAATATGGGTCCAGCGACCCTGCCCACAGCGGGATTCCATCATTGCAGATACGGCACCACCACGCCCAGAAGCTGACCATTGCCTGGAGCCGATCGCATGGCTGCGTGATAAATGGGCTGAACGTATACTTCAGGTTGACATTCTGAGCGATGCTCATCAGCTCGATATGAAGATCCTCGACCTCGACCATGGTCTGATCGAAATAATCCTTGATCGGCTGGGGGAGCGCCAGCGTGGCGCGCAGCGTACAGAACCGGCAGAAACACTCCAGCAGTTCGCGCCATTTGTTGCAGACGCCCCAGATGCTGGGAACAAGCGTGGGGACGCCGATGCCGATATAATTTTTTATATGCCCCTGGACACCGGCAATAAAATCCGAGAGAATATATCCCCAGCGCCAGTTGACCAAGTTCACCTGCGGGGCTGCCGCCATGGCGACATTGAACGTATAATCGACCAGCTCTATGAACGGAAAGGTTGCCGGGAGATACCCAAGGGTGAGCTGCATATTCAGCCGCTCCAACTGGTTCAGATACGCCAGCATATGCGTCTGGAGATCGAGCACCGGGGCAAGCGAAAGGAAGCCGCCGATGTTCTGGATTCCAAGGCACAACCAGTGTTGGAAGGCCGTCAGATCGTTCCGGTTGCGGCACAGCCAGCTTGGGTCATAGGAAACCGGATACTCCCTCCATCTGGCGTCGATCGTGAAATTCAGTGTCGCCGAACCGTGTGGTCCGCTGATCGGCACACTGACGACGAAGTTCTGAATGATAGGGGCGATCGGCACGGTGATCGTGGTAGAGTACGATCCCGAGGAGGGGTGGGTCGGATCAAGCCCGGTCGCAACAATGCTTATAGAGAACACCGCCGGAGACGATAGTGGAGGCTCCTGGCCGACCAGGGCATCATTGAATGCGGCGCTCAGGCCGGAGGGAAGCGGCGTCTGAAAATCGGTGATCTCCCCCATCGACTGGATATGGATCGCAAAACTGTTGCCGACGTTGCCGCTACCGCTGATATGTTTTATCTGCGCAAGGGTCAGCAGCGCTATTGGTAGTGCCATAATGCTATCTATTGATTACGTGAGATGGTGATATCGCATACGCCATGGCGTATGCCGTGGGCACGACATGCTGATCGGACGGTGGCGGCCCCCGAACTCCATCTCTGCCGGCATCGCAACGCCGGCAGAGATGGATAGATGGATCGCTCCAGGCATTCGGGCGCTATAACCGAACTATGGCCAGCCGATCGGGATAGTTACCGATACGGGCGGAACGGTGGTCGTTGCGATGGTTCCATTATCCTTGGTAAAGGTTTTGGCAGGGCCGTATGATCTGCCATCATACTCCCAGGGAGTAATGGTGATATGAAGTTTATGCACTCCGCTCAGGTGGCCGAGCGTCCGTTGGTTGTTCGTGACAAAAACCGCCGTCCGGTCCTTTGAATACACAAACCGATGCGATGGCGTGCCCGTTGTAAACTCGGCCACAGTGATCGCCCCGGCGAGCGCATCGGCGGGGATCTTGGGATCGAAGAACGGCTCCGGGCTGCGCATCAGGACGCCAAGGACCTTCCCCTTGTTCTCCTGGCGGATCGTGTGGAACTCGGTGGTGGTGGCCGGCGCAAGCCCGCTTATGCCGAGCACCCCCTGCATAAGAAGCTCGAAGTTATGCGCATACCGTTGTGCCAGCGGATCTTGGGCCAGCCCCCAGTTGGCAATCAACGCCTCGGCATCGCCGGCCGCACCCGCATCGATCACCAGCTCATAGAAAGCATTCTCCGAGGCCGAAAGCTTATAGCTTTCGATCTGCTCGGCAAAGCTGCCATAGCGTGATGTCTTGAACAGATACCGGTATACCTCTCGCCGGAACACCGCAGGATCGCTCACCGGATCGACGGTGTCCGGGCGGGGATCGGCAGCAAGCTCGCCGAAGGCCGCAACAAACGATGCGGTATAGAGCGTGCTCGGGCGCAGGTTCATCTCGGGCGGAAGCGGAACGGCTGTGCCACGCGACTGGATCTCATCTTCAGGGGTAACGCTCACACATCGCTTCCCGGCAGTTGGGGCGTTCGCCATAATGTTCCTGAACGCTCGCAACTCCTTTGGCACCCTTGGATTGAAATCCTTTCGCCAGTTCGATACGATGGTCAGCGGCGGCTCCTCCGAGCGTGTTTCCGATGCATCGGCGATCACAAGCTCCAGCGCCGAGTGAATGTACTTCACGCGCCCGCTCGGATCATTCTCCCACCATCCCCACCCGCTATACATCGACTGGACGTGGGTATGGTTATAGAAGATCTGAAGCTTGGTATTGCTGTAATACAATGGCTTGGCATCGACCAGATTGCCATCGGCGTTCGGATACGAGCGCTCGAAATCGATATAGGGCTGCAAGCCCTTGTATTTGTACTCATCCTCGCGCTGCGCATCCAGCATGCGCTGGTAGTCGGGATGATAGACCGGCGAGGCGGGATCGCCCTGAGCATGGAAATGCCCAACCGGACCGGCCGTCTTGAAGCCCACCGTGCGATAGCGGACATGGCTCTGATTATTGATCTTCTCGTTGGTCTGTATCTGGATGGCAAACGCCGTGTTTGGCCGCCAGATCGGCTGGTTCATCAACTTGAGCGACTGTTCCAGATCGAGGGCTACCTCCTTGGTGAAACGGAATGGCGGCAGGCCCCTGTTGTAATCGAAGACCGCCGGAGGCAACCAGCAGACCTCGTGGATATAGGTTGTACAAGCATCGAAGACGCCAAATGGGGGATCATTGTCCTGAAGATATTCCAGGAATTCCGCCGCCTTGGCCATTTCGTCGGCGATCTCGTCCATCAGATCGTCGTACTTCAACCACTCATCGGAATCCACCTCCTCGGCATCGCGCAGCGCCTGCATGGCAGCCCGATCGTTGCCGAGCGAGACGGCAAGCTGGCCGAGGGCAGCACCCTCCAGCCATGCCCAGTACCAGGAATCCACAGCCCCGGAGGTGCAACCGGTCGGCTCGATCACAATCCGGTCGATCGGCCTGGACGGGTCATCGTAATAGATGGTCTTCAGCAGATCCTCTCGCGACCGCGTCTCCTGCTTCACCAGGGGGTCGTACGGCCCCGGCACCGGGAAGCATATCTTCTCGCGCAGCGGATCGAGCACCGGCGACGCCATCTTCGCCTTGAATGCCGCGTGGTTGGTGAACACCGAGAGTTTCAGCGCTGCAATCCGGCTGTAGTCAAGGCCCTGCACGCCGATATAGTTGCCGATCACCCGAAGCCGCTCGCACCAGCGGTCCACGATCACCGATGGCAGAATATCGAAGTTCATCCTCTCGGCTATCAGTTGAGCGCGGGCGGACATCCGCCGCAACTGCGCTCCCATCCTGGCCGAGAGCTGGGCATCCAGATCTGGAAAAAGCCCGCGATGCTCGGTGATACGGCAGAGGCAGAAGAGCATATCCAGCCATTTTTTCTGTGTCTCGCCGCAGGTGCCAATCTGTATCGGCCGGGAGAAGTTGACGATATCCTGTACATCCTCGCAGAACGTCTCCATCGCTGCAAGCAACGTCAGCGACAGCCTATCACGGCAGCCATAGGCCACCACCATGGCACGGATCACCTGGCCGAAGACGCCGCAGAAATCCAGACCGATCGGGAGCAGCGATATCGGCTTCAGCCCAAGCAGGGTGGTGATCTGGTTCAATGTGCTGGCAAAGCCGGTTACCACCGCGATCAGGCCTGCGCCGGGGGTGGGAAGCGGTGCTCCGTTCTGCATGCACATCGCCTCGTAGAACGAAACGAGCTGCCAGCGGCGGTAGCATGGATTGCTGCGAAGGGCATCTATCGCGGCAGCCCCCGGCAGGCTCCTGATGGACGTCAGCTCGAAGCCAAGCGTGACCATGCTATCCTCATAGCTGGAGCTGAGCGTTCCGCCGCTCAGGCAGATGCTCCTGAAATTCTCCAGGATCAGATCCAGCTTCCAGGCAAGCGGATCGGCATACGGCGGCAGATCCGGCGGCGCAGGGAACACATCGTTGAAGAAGGCCCCCAGAATGCCGCTGATATTTTCGTCCATATAGGTACGAACCGCCTGCGGCATCTCCCTGGACCGCGAAAGGAGCAACCGATACTGCTGCAACGCATCGATCCAATTGTAGCAATCGGCTGTCTGCGATTCACAGTGCACATACCCCTCATCTTCCATCCAGCCGAGGAGCGAGTTGTAGGCTCCCTTGAAGGCAGGATAATCAAGTTCCAGCCGCAGTTGTACATCGGCATCGCAGCGCACAAAAAACGCGATCATAAGGTTGATAAGCTGCTCTATCTGATCGCGCTCATCGCTGGGGATACCATTGCCGGAGAAGCCCATCGGCTGATCCGGCGAGAGCATCAGTTCATCGTGCTGAGATTCGATAAGGGTGGCGTAGAACTCTTCGATCTCCAGGCCGACCTGATTTTGTACATAGGGAAGCACGGTGCTCTGCTCCACCGGATCAAGCCTGCTGCTATCATCGCACAGCGCGCAGAGGCAGCCAAGCATATCGGCCCACTCGCTGACAAAATTGTCGGCCTGCTCCGTTTCGGAGTCCAGCGTCGGCAGCGTCAGCCCCTTGATATCCTCGCGATACTGTTTCACCAGCACCAGAAGCCGCTCATAGAACCGATCGACCTTGTAGCGCAGCGTAAACGGCAGTGCATCGTAGGCCGAATACGCAACGATCACCGGGCCAAGCGCACGGCGCAACGTTGGGCAGAACCCTGCCGCAGAGGAGTCGGCCCAGCCGAGATGTCCCTGCAATTGAAGGATCGTCCCGTTGAAATCGTTTACCAGCGCCTGGATGTCGGCAACCGCTGGCGATGGATTTGTCCCGGGATTCACCACGCAGAGCGTGCGCATGATCCCGAGCATCTCCTTTGTCCGGAAGCAATCGATATCGCCGCAGGCCTTCTGCCCGGCCCTCTTCATGGCACGAACGGCACGGAAATACATCCGTTCCAGATCCTGGTAGTATGAAGCCAGAAGCGTTTCGGCGCCCTGGCCGACGATCTTGGCGAAGTCGAGGCTGAGAACGCCGAAGAACCCTGCAAGCGAAAGAAGCCGACGGCGATCGTCCCATGCCCAGGTAAGCGGGTTGAGATCGAGCGAGAGCCGCCCTGTCCCGACACCGGCAAGCCAGAGCGCATGGCGATAGAGCGCCTCGATCCGGGGTCCGGCAACGTAGGTGAGATCGGTCTGCACGCTTGCCGGAAGCGATCCATAGGAATCATAAAGCTCGCCGAGGCATGCGATAAGCCCCATCCATTTCTCATAAAACTCGTTGGCAAGCGCATCCGGCTCGACATCCGGCTCGATGGTGCGGCGGTACTCATCGATATAACCACGGAGTTCCAGATAAAAATGGTCCACATTCTCCAGGAAGAGCGGATGGATCTCATCCTTGCCGGTAAGCGCCACGATCAACGTCTGCAACACCTCGTTCAACCGGGCACAGAACTGCACCGATGTGATGATCGGCTCATCCACTTCGGCTGCCGGAGGAAGGTTCGTCATCTGCCGCAGGTAGTAATTGGTCAGCGCAAATTTTTCGAGCAGATCCTTTATCGAGCGTCCAGGCCCATAGCCGATCTCCACACTGGAGCGTTCATAGCAGAGCAGCCGCTTTACCCCAGGGGTAAGCCGCAGCTTCGCCCAGAGCGTCAGCGCCTGGCCGGATGGCGTGCCGAGGGACTCCGGGACGGCATCCCATGAATCGCTTATATCGCCCGGCTCTTCCCCCTGCTGGCCGGCCGGAGCGGGCGTATAGGGGTACCCGAGATAATAGGAGATCTTCACATCGTCGCTGAGAGAAGTCAGCTTCAGACGAAGCTGGGTGGTGGCCTCTGCCAGAAGGATCTCGATCCTGTTTCCGGCCTTCAGCATAAGCGACCGATCGAACCGGAACACATTCGGGAATGCGATGATCGTCCCCTGCTGATTGCTGATGGTATAGCGGAGCAGACGGTCGGTGACAACGGTATTGGCAGCGACCGGCGAGCCTGGCAGATGGCCGAGCCAGTTCTGGCAGATCTTTTCGGCGGGCTGCGGTGCGCAGAAAATTGATGCTGCGGGAAATCCGAGATCGGTATTGGAGACCCCGGCCGCATGTTCCAGCGGAGTGCGTCCGAGAATGCGAAGCTTGGTGATTTTTCCCGACTCGGTCAATTGCCAGAATCCAAGCCAGGCGTGATCGGCCACCTTGGCACGGGCCTGCGAGCGGGCCATGGTCCCTTCTTCTGCGATCAGATCAATCAGCGGCGTGTTGTAGTCCTCCTGCACGTAAAGTTCCCAGGCACCATGCACCGTATTCCAGAACCAGATCTTGATATCCTCAACGATATATTCATGCTTCACCTGCGCCGAATGTCCTTTCTGGGGTGGTATAAACTCTACCCACGAATGTTCCTCGGTGATCGGCGCAATCGGCTTGCTCTCCCAGTTGTCACGGCTGAAGGTGATGCCTTTAAGGAACTCCACATCGATATAGCTATCGAGCGGGATGATGAACTGGTCGAATGAGCCGACCCAGGATGCATGCCCCGGAGGTGGCGGCGTGCCACCGCCGCCCTCGGCAACGTTGAGCAGATTCAGCATAAACGGCTCCTTGGTCACCATATGGAGCGCCTTTGCGGGCTGCTTTGTATCCGCCTTGTACTGATCGAGCGATCCATAGGGGTTCTCGATCGGCACGAGCATATTTGCCTCGCGCAGATCCAGTCCCTCGCGGAATTTCCAGGTAAGGCTCAGATTGACATTGATATCCGGGATCGGCCACGGCAGCCCCACCGATACCTTGAATGATCCGGTGATGATAAATGGCTGCGGGGCCTCGGCGGCCAGACGGGCCGAGAGTTCCAGGCGCACGCCAAATCCGCAGATCTTGAACTCGGCATACCCCCACAACTTTATGAACCCGCCGATCTGCACCGGCTTGAAGCTGAGCTGCGCCCCCAGATCGATGCTTGCACCGATGCCGATACGAGCTATGGAGAAATCCTTCTCAATTTTCCAGCTTGCACCGGCTCCCGCCTTGATTCCGCTGGAGGAGAGCATCAGGTAGTAGTACATCTTGGCCAGCCGCAATACCAGCGCCTGCACACGGTCGGTCTCCGGCTGGTCCTTGCCGATATTGATATGCCAGGCGCTTGCCCTGCCGAAGAAAAACGCCATCTCCATACGTGCGTCCACCTCGACGATATCGCCGCTGCCATCCGGTATCTTGTAATTCACGCCAAACCCGGCCTTCACTCCCTCATCGGTAATGAAGATCGCCGCATAAAATGGGGGATCATGGGTGGTGTCAAGCCCGATGCGATTGCTTAGAATGGCGGCCTGCCCTTCCAGCATAAAAAGCTCCGGCAGCGAGAGCATAAAAAAGAGCTTGCTGGAGAAGATATAGCCGGAATCCGCCGCTGTTGCAAGCGAGACGCCCGCGCCCAGCGTGAACCCGGGAGCAGGGGCAAGCTTTTCAAGGTTGATGCCACGCTTCGGCTTTGTGTAATATTCCCACCAGCTTTCGCTGGGGCCGCGATCGACCACATAGTTGTTGCCGAGCAATCCACGGAAGCCATAGATGCCAAGGCCGGTGGCGCCAAGAAGAATGGGCGTGGAGAGTTCCAGGTTCATATCGACGAGGAACGCTCCGGTAGATGGGATAAGCCGCATCCCCGCCCCGCCGGCCACGCCAAGCTTGGGAAGCGAAATCTGCACCTGTCCGGCATACTCCTGCGCGCCCGGCGCTGTGGAACCCTCCGGGAGACTCTGCATCGAGAGATATCCGTTCAAAAGCGCAGCAGCCGTCTCCGGCGTGGCATCGCCAGGGATTTTCATATCCACGCGCAAGGTCTCGATGCGGAGATAGGAGTGATGCGGCCTGCCATTGCCGGGATCGTCATCGACGGTGAAAAAGAACTTGATCCCCTCGCCACGTGCGTCCACACCGCCGACGCCGGTTTTCATACCGCCGTCGAAGCCGATGTACTTGTAGCGCCTGTCAATACCCTGGTGCAGAGCATGATGCGAGCCGATATGAATTGCGGTCACCGAAAGATCCACCGGCCCGATGTTCAGCGATACGGACGTCGGAAGCGTGAGCGAGCCGCCCTCGAAGTCGATCTCACCATTGGACCATATCACGAACTTCTTGACCTCGATCTTCTGCGCCAGGAATTTCCCGATGATAGGGAGCGTGCCGATCTCCAAGGTTCCGGCGCCTCCTATAAACCACCGCCCGCCGGTTTCGCCGAGCGAAAGCTCTTTCAGCCTGACCGTCAGGATATCCTCTCCCAGCGCCTGAATCGCGATCGGCAGCCCTTCCGGCTCCTCGATGATGCCGGTAACGCTGAAGCCATTGTTGCTCACCGAGGCCTGCACCTGAACGGACGTTGTCGTGCCATTGGCGGTAAGCGCCGGTATCTGAAGAACGCCGGTGATGGAAGAGGCGATAATGGAGTTCTGGCGGAACGTTACGCTCAGCGTCATGATCTCGACATTGATCCCGCCGATCAGGAATTTCAACGTCTTTTCGCCATGTTCGCCAGCGGCCTCTCTGAGCGAGATGGTGCCGGAGATGCCGCCGGTACCGATGATAAGCCCCTCGCCGCTGATTTCGGCCCGATCCGCATGGCCGGGATCGAGCGGGCTTGTGTTCTGCCACGCCACCGGAAAGCTGATCGTCGCGTTTTCAACATAGACCCCGACAAAGTCGGGCGTGCGGCCATCGCCGGCGATCTCCGGGATATTCTGGGTACGGCTCAGGTCAAGCCGTGCACCGCTCACCGAGATCACAAAACCGGTATCGCCGATCTCCGATCGCTTGAAATACAGATACTGCGGGTTTTCGTACGATATATCCCCCTTCGTACTGAAATGGAACCGCCCTCCCACCAGTTTTATCTTCGATTTCCCATTCACGACCCTGTTCCAGTGGTTCACCGGCTTGAGCACATTTCTTGGGAACTCCACCTCGATTCCCACGCCAAGTGTGGCGTCGATATCGGGGATCAGAATATCCTGGAGATAGTCCACAACCGATGCACCTTCCATCAACGATCCGAACAGCTCGTTGACCCGTCCCTTGATGATCGATTCGGCCTGGCTGCCAACATCCTTGAGATAGACCTCGTAGATGATTTCCAGGATCGGTTTTCTGACGTTATCCTCGATGATCGGGATGATAGCCGCGATCTTCTCCTGCAACGTCCCGATCGGGACCGCAATCGTGACAGGGGCCAGCTCAACGAAGCTGGCCTTGACATCCTCGATGAACTGCTCCACCGGATCGGTTGGGCCTACCGCCTGGGTAAATGTTCCGATCGCCTCGGCCACAAGCGCCTCCGGGTCGATCTCCATCTTCTGCACGGCAAGGTTATACAGGCCCTTGATGTCGCCGAGAAACGTCTCGTAGTTGAAATCATCCAGAAATCGGAGCACTCCCCAGCGATACTCAACCGCAAGCGGGATCTCGCTCAGATACTCATCCTCGTCCTCGCCGGGAGCATTCGGATCATCTGGATCGCCGGGATCGGGCAGAGTATTGATCGGATAATCGCTCTCTGACGGGTTAAGGTAGATGGCAAAGCGGTTCTCCGGGGTATCATCTCCCTCACCTATCCTCAGCTCGGGCAGTTCAATGCCGATACGCTGGTAGGCTATCAGCGTCAGGCTGAAGAACCCTTCATCGCCCCGTGCATTGATGGAATACTGCAAGCCCCTGAAAAATATGGTATTGAACAGGGATTGAAGACTGGCCGAACCGCTCAGAAAATCCAATTGCGGAGGCAGATCCTCCAGCGCCACAATTGAGGAGAGTGGCGGGTAATATGTTTCAGCCATAATTGCTGTTCGTGTTATGGTGGTTATTGAAGCCGGCGCAGATATTCCACGCCCATGCGATCGTGCACGACACTGGTGACCGCCGGGCGCCCATAGCGAATGGTGGCGGGCATGGGATCATGTCCCCGCATATGGACGCCCGCACGGCACCATGGCGTACGGCACCGGGGGCATCAGGCCCGGCCGATCAATGCCTTGACCTTGGTTGTACTATGCTGCATCGTGGTGGCCGTAATCCTATGGTCGGGAGCTGGAACCGATATCCACACCAGCCCGTACACCGGCACCGCCTATGCTCTCCTTCAATCGGGTGATACGATAAAAATGCCTGATATGGTGTGATGGTTGAAATCATATGCCCGGCAGCGCTCCGCCCCATTCCTGGCGAGAGCCGATCGTCACGTTCCTCTCCTACGGATGCCCAGGCCATACACGATAGCATGGCCCGGTTCATCGCGCAGAACTGCCGTATCTACCCCGGCAGCCGGGATACGGATCACAGGGTCAAAGCCCGCTCAACGCATTGCCGATCAGCTCCTTGACCTTGTCGATGATCTGCGTCATCGTCATAGCGGGTGCTGCGGTATTCTCCGGGGCCGGAATGCTCAGCATCCCGATCACGGTATCGCTGCCGCTGGCCACCCGGGCATGTGCCAGCCGGTAGAATGCCTCATTGAAGAGATAGTTTCGTCCCGATCCATCGAGCACCGTTGCCGCTGGCGGGATCGTAATCGAAGGATCGGTTGTCTTGCTATTGGTGCCGCCATCTCTGGGATGTGCCTTGATAACCGCCGGACTCACCGGCACCTGGTAGGTCACCCCCTGATCGTAATAGACAAACTGCGGGGTCGCAGGAATCGTAAGCCCATCGAAGATCGCAAGGGGGAGCGAGTTCTCGTAATACTCCACCCAGCCCGGCCCGGTCCCGACAGAAACACCCGGCCGTTTATCTTCGTTGTCCGGCTCCCCTCCCCGTGTGCGTGCGGCAAACCTCTCGACATCGATATATCCTTTCATCCCATTTTCGGCAAGCACGACGATCATATCCACAGCGTCGGGGGACGTAAGGTAGGGTGCAAGCATCTCCTCGATGATCCCGGCACCATCGCCCGCAACAAGCCCCTCATCGAAATCACGATAGCGGACCGGCAGCACTGCCGAGAACAGTTTATCCGTTCCCCCTACCGTCTGATTATGCAGCGCCAGCGCAACCACACCCGCAACGTTTTTCCGCGTAACGTCAGGGCTTAGCGCATACGGATCGAACCCAAGCACCAGCACCTTCCTTCCACCGCTCACATACTCCGCCCCATAACCGCGGGAAGCCTTCTCCAGCGCACGCACGGCAGCATCACGGTCGGCAGACGACTTCAGATAGTAGGGATGGCGTTTCAGCGCCACGGCCATCTTCAGACGTGCCCAGTACAGCGGC
Organism: uncultured Alphaproteobacteria bacterium; assembly: GCA_964455525.1. Taxonomy (GTDB): domain Bacteria; phylum Bacteroidota; class Ignavibacteria; order OLB7; family OLB7; genus JAFDZV01. Next base: position 335,415 of record CAYVWR010000005.1, on the reverse strand, counting down.
CGGTCATCGCCATGGCTCCCGGCAAAGGCCCGTGCGTGGTCAAGAAGAGTCGCTCCATAGCTTGTGGCCTTTGCCAGCAACAGGCCGCCAGCCTCGGCATCATCATCGTCAACGGAGCCGATCTCGGCAGCAAAATCGTTGACATCATCGGCGATCGCGCTGCTCAGGCCAATAAGCCGGGCAGCTTCCGGCCGGACCTCGGCGACCTTCTCCTCTGCCTGCGGCTCGTAGGCGATCAGATCCTGAAGCGGGCCGAAATCGGAGGATGTGAAAAAGAGATCGTCCACACTATAGACATACACAGCCTGACTTGGTAACGCATCGGCGCTGGTATGCACCCCATCCAGGTTGGGGCTTATGCTCAACCCGCGCACCACGGCCTTGTAACGCACAAACTCATTGCCAGCGACCGTGCTTGCAAAACGTTCCACCAGCGCTATGTTCTGTTCATGGTAGGGGCTAAGCTCTTCCCCGGCTGCTCGCAGAGCATTGTGCTGATCGGTGCTTATGCCGAGCAGCAGCACATCACGTGGCTCGACATCGGAACCGACATCCCTGACCAGATATGGCACGCTGATGCTTACGGGCGATTCCCCACCTGGAGGGGTATCGCTTATACCCCTGGTCTGAACGTTCAGACCATCGAAGAGCGACGAAGCCTCCAGAAAACCGCCCCGCGAGCTATGCCCGCCCTTGATACGACGCTCGGCGATCAGCCGGTGCTCCAGATCGTCAAGATACTGGATGGCGGACGTGTAGAAGATCACCCTTCCCGGCTCCACCGCCACGCTCCGCTCTCCCATATAGGCGAAATAGGGTGTCTCGCTGGGCACACGGCGATCCACAAAACGTTTTCCCTGGGAGCTTATCCATTCTATCTGGTCATCCGTTTCCCAGAGCGGCGCAACATCGATCGGGCCGAAGAGATTATCGGTGTAGCGGTCGGTCCTGACAACGGTATCCGGGGAAGCCTCCGTTGTCCCCCCCTGGCGCATATAATGGAGTTTCAGCGCTCCTGCCACATAACGCTTGAAGGCAGGAGGGCCTATCACCATAGTATTGGGCACGGCAAGCCCCATCTCCTTCGTCCAGACGGCATCGCTGCCGACGAGAAATTCATCGGCGATAAATCCCCGTTCACCATGTCTGGTAAAAACATCCCCATATTCGATATAGACGACCGGATTGGCATTATCGGCAAAACGGAATGCCAGATATACAGTGCTTCGCGTCTCGTTGGTTGCAACAAGGTCGTCAAGAATGAGAATCGGCCAGCCACTTTCCGACAATCTCCGTTCGCGGAACTGCTCGGTGGCAAGCTCAGGGCCTACCTTTACCGGTCCGCCATCGTCTGGCGTATAATTGCCATAGAAATCAAGGGAATATCCGTTTTCGCTCCGTATATCGAGATAGAGTTTATTCCGGGTATGGAATACCGCAACCACCTGGTTGTACAGATCCTCCTCCTTGACGATTTCACCGCCGACCGCCTCCACGCCGCCGTCATAATGCATACCATAGTATGCAGCGGGATCAATAAAATCGAGCACATCCTCGCGCCGCCGCTTTGCTGCCAGCCCGGTTTCGCCGGTCACGTTCAGATCGATTTCATTGTATAACGTGCGCGCATATTCAAGGTCGAGCCGCGCATGCCCCTGCTCCAGCACTATCTCGAACCCGAAGTCCTCATCGGCGTTGAACGTGCCGAGCACCATGCCCCGCCGCACAATAGGAAGCTGGAATGATGTATCGGATCTGAAGAAATAGGAGTCGAGCAGATCGCTCGCCTGCTGCGCGGCCTGATCCCAGCCGAGCGCCCTTCCATCAGGTATGCTCCCTGGCACATCGGCCGCCGCATCCTGAGCAAGCATGGCCGCTATTCTCGCCTCATGATGGGTATACAGGGCGGTGATGAACTCCGACGCGCCCTCTTTCGGACGCACCGTGCTCTTGGTAAGGCTCTCGACGGTCAGGAAATCCGAAAGGTTCAGGCCACGGTAGATAAAATATTTCACCGGCGTGAACCCAACCTTCGACTGGCGTAACGGGCGAAGGATCAGGTTGACGGAGGATTCGTTGAGGGAACCATCGGGATTATAGACACGCTGAAGGAACACCGTGCCGGTTGTCGCCGCATAGGCATTGATGGTCTGCCCCGGGGCAATCGGATCGAAGCTGCTTGTGGTACGGAATCGTGTCTGCGATTTCGGACCGAACGCAAGCTCCTCCGGCTGCACTATCCGATCCATATCGGCAAACACATGAAACCGCGGGCGCCCCGTCTCAACGATTTCGGTTCCGGCGGAATATCCGAGCGGCGACGGGGATACCACCAGCGTATGCAGCCCGGAGGCCTCCACATCACCCGAGCCATCCCTGACAACCACCGACAGGCGAACGCGGTCGGTAGTATAGTTGATTGCAAGCGAGCCGGGAATCACCACCTCGAAATCATTTACCAATGGGGGATTGCTGTCCGGCCGGACCGGTTGGGCAAGTGTGAGCCAGGGATAATTCTGATCGGCAACCCACTGGCCACTGCCAACATCATAGGTATAGAGGACGGTCTCATCGGCACCCGAGTCGGGCACACGGGTAATCTCCAGGGCAATGGTCCTCGACTTGAAATAGTTCAGCGTATTGGCCACCCTGACCGTGAATGGCACAGCGGTATCGGAGCTTGTACGATTGACATCGAGACGACCTTGCAGGCGCTCGTTCGAGCCATTCTCGAACCGCACGGCGGTAAAGCTGATATACCGATAGGTAAGGTTGTTGTTCGATGCCGGATCGGCATCGTTCATCGCGCCATCATGCGGCGATATTTGCACCAGCAGAAAGCAGTGGTTGTTTGTACGGGCAAATGTCGAGGGTGGCGATAGCCATTCAACAGCAGTGCTCAGGGTGCTTGGCCCATAGGGGCTGCCTGACGGCTCGATCGTATCCGCCTCGATCTGCGCCTCGCCGATCAAATACGATCCGGTGGCACCTGGAAGATACAGGTCGCTTACAGGACGATCGTAGGGCCAGTCCTCCGGGAAACGGAAGGTGGGGGTCCGATCCGGGGAAAGTGCGATAAAAAACCGGACGGTTGCCGGCAGATTCGGCCTGGCGGTTCCCCGGTTATGAATACGGGCACACAGCCATTTGCTCTGATTGATATCGGGGACCTGATGGGGCACTGGAATATCCAGGCTTGTCGTGTACGCAGCAGGAGGCTCGGCTGCCGGATCTATTGTACGCACCCACAGATCAGGGCTGTCGATAGGAGTGGCAGAGGCGGTTCCATCATCATCCGCATTATTGCGAATCATCAGATCGCGATGATTATGGCTGTAATCTCGTGCAGCGATCACAGCACGTTCGGCGTTGAGCCTGCCGAAGCCATACCAATGGCTGTAATACGGTATACGGCCCCCATTGACGGGCGTGTTGATGGCATGAGCATGTCTCAATGCGCTATCCAGAAGGATCTGCGTAGAGTTTATGATGCCCACAATACAACGGACCTCGTTATCGAGAAGGATTGTCTGCCCCGGCGCAAAACCACGGCTATCGGCCACGCTCAGTTGTATATCCCCGGAGGCCGCTCCGCTTGTGAGTGTGGTAGAGCCGGTGTTTACCACACTGGTGCCGGGAGCCGCATGTAACTGTGTTATGTCGAGCGTGACCCCATCATCATGCACCCTACGGATACGAACCGATTCATCGCCGATGGCGATGGCATGGCCCGCCTCAAACCCCACCGTACTGGCAACCTTGATCTGAACAGCGCCAGCCGGTGGCACGCCAAGCAATGTGGTGGAGGCATGAACGATATGCAGATCACCCCCATCATCGACGATAAGGCCACCGGAGCGATCCAGCCATTTGCCGGAACCGACGGCATCATCAGCGATAAAATATCCCGGTGTTTCGCCGATCCCCAGAAACCCGGCCTTGTTCCCTTCGTTCATAACATCGATCCTATCGGCAGTTGTGCGCAGAATATCGCGCACCTCCCACCAGGTCAATGCCGACTCGATCCCATTCGGCTCCATGTTCGCCGAAAGCACCAGCGCAGCGATGCCGGTTGCCAGAGGGGCAGCCGCAGAGGTTCCGGTAAATGTCGATCTATAATTTGGTGCTCCTGCAACAACCGGGCGCCCCATCGGGTGATCGCTGATGAGATCCCGCTGGCCGTTGAGCACCTTGAGTTCTACGGGGCTGCTCACCTGCTCGGCAACCCGGTGCGATTCGGCAGCCACGGTACCGGAATCGGTCACGAGTATCCCATTGCTCCAATGCAGGTTCAGCCCCCCGCGTGTTCCGATCAGAAGCGCATGATTTTTTGCCATCCCAGCCGTCGTCTTCACGGTAATCCAGTTATCGCCGGAGTCGGCATCCTTATCAAGCACGGTCTCAAGCGTGGTGCTTCCGGCAGGCCCGCCAAGGAAATAGACGCCATCACCCTTTGCATGAATCTTGGTAGTGCCCACCGGAAGATTGATCGTAGCACCTGCACGCGATGCCACCACGACAACTTCGCTTGTGCTCAGAGCGGGATCGCCGATCACGATCTTCTGGCCCGGAAGAAATCCCTCGGCGCTTTCAAGCAGGAGGGATAACGCCCCCAGCAGGGCACCGCTATCAAGCTCGGTCATCTTCAGGGAAAGAGCCTGGAACTTGTCACCGGTGGAGATGCCGACCGGCGCACGATCCAGTTGCAGCCTCCGGCTTGAAACGGAGCGCTCCACCGTATAGACGCTGTCAGGCCCCGGATCGCCGATAAGCACATGCTGTTCGGCAACAAAGCCGGAGGCATTGTCCACCTCGATGATCCGCTCGGCCATATCTCTATAGACTGTGCTCGACCTGATCCGGCCGCTCCCTCCACCCAGCAGATAGACCGGATCATTGGCAGCATGAGGCTTGGCGGGATTGGTGGTCAAGGTTAACGTGCCGGGGACCGTTGGATCGGCGGCAACGGTAAGAACCTCGCTGCCTGTAAGTGCCGGGTTGCCAATCACGATCTTCTGATTGGCAAGGATATCCTCGCTGCTATCGACTTGAATGGTGTCCAGAAGGGAGTTCGAGGGAGCCGAGAGCTTGGTTTTGAGTTCCGACATTCCTCGAAAAAGCATGCCGTTTGTTCTGGCAACCGGCGTACGATCGAGCTGAACTGTCGTGGGAGATAGAACACGGTAGATTCTGTAGAGAGCATCAGGCCCGGGATCGCCGATAAGAACCGGCTGCCCAGCATAGAACTTATTGAGGCCAGAGGCCCACTTGTCGTCCTCTTCAGGAAGCTCGAATACGGTATCATCGACTCTAACCACCGAGCCTACCACCCCTTGAAACAGAGTATCCACCACACCGGGGCCTCCGGGCTGGTCCCCTTCGCTTACGATATCGGCCGTTATATGGCCCCATGCCGCCGGAGGTTCATGGCGATTGCCTGTAGCAACACCGCCGGTTGGCGCACAAAAATCCAGCGCCGTGGTAGGCTGGCCTATACGCCCATACCCTGCGTAGTGCGCCCGTTCTTCCTTGAATGCGCCAGCCCCATCCTCGAAAATTCCCGATGCATTGACGATTATTGTGCTCTTGCTGCGGGCCGCAAACTGCACATTCATATGGATATTGGATACGGAGGTTGGCTGCTCTTCGGTGCCGCCAAAGATCAGCAGCCCGCCGCGCCCCTTCCGCCCATACTGTACTATCAGGTTGTAATTGGCAGCCGCAGAAGCATCAAGATCGGTTGCTTGGGATGTATAGCTGTTATTTATCAGGTCGGCACCTCGCGGGGTGGGACGGCCGAGGGGCTGGCTGGGATCGGTAAGCGGTAGAGGAACACCCTCCACTCCATAGGAATCGTATCCCGAGTTCCATGCATCCTTCGACCAGAAAGGGATCAGCCCGAAAGCCCAACGGAGCGCCTCGGCGTTTGCAACCTGCCCACCAAGCAGGCGCAGAGCAAGAAGCCTGGCATTTCCAGCGGCGCCGGCCACCCCTCTGGAATTATCGACCACCGGAGAGCAGACACCGGCCACGTTGGTCCCATGACGTCGGCGAATTTCCTCACTTGGGGCCACGTTGTATGTCAGATGGTGATCCGGCCGTCTACGACGGAAATCGTAAAACCCATAGATCTTATCATCCCCATTGGAGACCTGCCCGATAAAATCAGGATGCGCGGGCACGGCATAGCCGGAGGGTCCGGGAACCGTCTGCATCCCGAAATCCATAACGCCCAGGATAATGCTTGGGCTTCCATATTCCCGATCGGCGTCGATCGCCCGCAGCACGCTCCAGGCTTCCGGTAGCCGTGCCACCGTTGCGGTCCACTCCTCGGGGTAGAGAAAATCGCCGGGCGATAACGGCTCGGAACGATCATCCTGGAATACCGGCACGGCAAACTCTACCAGCCCACTCTGATAGAGTATCCCACACATCTCGATGACACCATAACCTGCCACCGTTCCATACGACACCACATAGGTGGAGATCGGGGAGGGCCGTTTTTCGATCACTTCCAACCCAAACACGGCAAGCTCGCGATAGATATCCGAATCGGTAAGAAGCGATTTAAAACCTACCAGGATTTTATTGGTGAGAACATGAACCCGCCCCCCGCCATATTCAATAAAGGGAAACGCCACACAGCCCCCCGGCACCGAAGCAAGTGCAGAGAGCACACGGTCGGCCTCCCGGCGATCGGCCGGGCTGGTGAACCGGTATAGAAGGAAAAGAGCCGCGTCAGGCATGCCCTCCGGTTCAACACGTTCCAGATGATAACTCCGAAGGATAGACTCCACATCCTGTTTCCGGGGATCATCCATTGCATCAATGGATACTACGATACAGGGATGCTCCGGGATATCAACCGGCACATTCTGGCCATTCCAGTCATGGTAATAGAGTGCGCCCGTTCTCCCCAGAAGGATCTCCAGATGTACCGGCCTCCCCCCTGCTATATCGATCTCCCGCCACTCGGACTGAAATCCCTCCCTAGTAACGGTTATTCGATATCGTCCGGGATACACATCATCGCATCGATACCCCCCCTCACGCTGTTTCTCGACTCTCCTTGAATCGGGATACGATATCGGGACCGGAGCCGTTGCGATCCATTCCAATAGCACAGAAGCATCGGTGATAGATCTACGCTGGCTATCATATACATCAATGCGCAGCACATGCTGCAATCTCTTCTTCATGGTAGAGAATCAAGTATGGTGGTAGTGATGGTGATTCTGTCCGGCATCTCTATCCGGCTATCATCTGCGCGAGCGCCGCCACCGGCGCCATCGAGTACCGTATTCCTTCTGTTCGGCCGGGACGCCTGTCATGCACCGATAGAACCGGCCGGTTGTAGCAGTGCAATCAGAACGTGGCGCTGCCTCTGCTCGGCGATGATATATCGCCCCCTCTCGGCAGCATGCACGGCAGAGTGTGCCACAAGGCATCATCCGGCCAGGCCCGGGCAGTTCCATACAGGAGAGAACCGATGTCCGGCAACTATTCCCTGTATGGTCCCGCTAACGATCAGACGGGCGATCAGCAGGTGCCCAGATCGTCGGATAGGCATATTGGATGATGCCGGATGCCATCATCTCATCGACGATATTATTGATGCCCTCGCCGATCGCCGCATCAAACCGAAGCGAATAGGTCCCTTTGATCCCACCCTCCACGGTCTGCCCCTGCAATCCATAACGGGCAAGAAACGCATCACGATCCTGAAGCCCAGCCGTATCCTTGAACTTTACAACCACACGATCCGAAAAGACGAACACTCCGCTCTTATCCATATGAGCTATCGGACCAACCCGGACACCAGCGTTTCGCATGGCCTGCAATTCCGCAGAACTCCATCTGTCAAAGCTTCCTCCCCCAACCTTGCGCAAGACCACCATCGCACGATCCTTCCGCCCCATGGCACATTCGGTGACATCCTCAAGATTCAGGCGTTCCATAAAATCCCGCATCCCCCGTGCGTAATCGATATCAGGAATTGCTATCAACTCCGGGTAGGAGGTATAGGCAATCCTTGCCATGCCCCATTCTCCATACTTCCCCCCCCCCGACACTACATTTTTGTCGAAACCGGAGCTATACATCTGGTAGGTAGCCTCCACGGTTCTTATGCTGCCACAACAGCCGGAGGCCATGCCGAGGCAGAACATAGTAACCGGGACCATCCAGAATGCCCCTCCTGCATTCTCAAGCGCATGGTAAAACGTATTGGACCTTGCCATCCCACATCCCTGGTATGCTGCTAAGGAGATATCGCTGATCCACGCCATCCCAACTGCACCGGACACCCTCCTCACCACTGTTTCCGTCGCCCTCTATATCAAAGGAATGGCGTGGCTGAATCGTAGGCACGGCCATGATACGGAGAGATCAATCATACTGTCAAGCCGGAGATGATCGTAGCGATAGCTATTTCCATCGCCCGGCCCATAGACCGAGAGTCGGCATACCGGAGCCTTATGCTCCGATCCGCATCCCGGCCACTGTCATGCCGGGAACACGGACAGGACCGGACAATATCCTACGGGAAAACGATGCACAGAACGTTCAACATCGGCGTATATGCCAGATCATTATGGCGATGGGGACCAAACAGCACTATACAAGCGAATAGCGACGTCATGCCATCATGTATCACCGCTCCGGTCCCACAAAAAAAACGTCATAGAAGAGATCTGGCGGCATACAGGTAACACATGGAATTGGAAGTGGCAGTAGTGACTTGCTTACCGTGTAAACCTACAATCTCCGTAGCACCTTTGCAATAGCCGGACTATACATTATTAAATTTTCTGTGCTATACTCACTAGAATGGATGTCATTTATTGATACGGGAAGAATCGCCGGGATCACGGAAATCATGAAATTTCGATGATATCCGGGGCTATTTATACAAAAATCTCCGGCCACGCCATGGCAACACCTGTAATCACGGCACCGCAATGTCTATGTACGAATCGACAACTCACCCAACCATAACACCGGCGTTCCCCCACAGGACACTCGATCAGGCAGGCACGCCCTCATCCGGCACCACACCCCTCTGCCCGCCATTGATACGACCAGCGCAGGCACAAACAGCAGTCGGCTTTATGGCTCTCCCATCTTGTCACCTGAGCGCCACAATGCTATCGGGCATATCGCGGCAAAAGAATTCCTGCCGTGAAGGTACCCCGTGGAGCACGCTGAAGAGGGGGTGGAGTTCGAGGCCGAGCGAGCATATGGCGGGACAGTGCAGCTCACACCTATTAGTATCTATACCTGTAGCCCATGATCGACAAAAACAGTTTTGGGATAGGTTCGTAGTGGGATATTGGGATACCCAAGCGGTGCACGCGCCTGACAGTCACATGGATCATGGAGGTTATTTATATTGTGTTTGCCCCCACTACCCCCGTCAAGCGGGGAGTACATGAACATGTGCTCCCTGTTGGCCTTGAAAGGCAGCCATCTTCTTTGTGGGGTGGGCTCCCCCCTCCCCTTATAATTATTTTATCTTGAAGAGACTCCTAGGGTGCGTCATCATTGCCACCGCAACCATGTTGTATGCTAACACGTCCTTTGCCCAAACCCAAGAAGCAGAAGCCCCCCCAAGAACCTTCAGCATCACCTGTTTCGGAAGTCAGGACGTATGCGCCGAATGGCATAATCCGGGAAACAATGTGTGGCACCGGATACCCGGAGGAAGAGTATATGAAGCCCCCTACCCCTTTGAGTTTGGGCGTGTATGTCCTGAAGGAAACACATTAACCAATAAGCTCTTTCTCTTCGACCCAGGCTCCACAACCAAGGGGATTGGGTTCATAGGTTGCCAAGCCTGTATGAACGGGGCCGCCAATTACCATATCATCGCAACTCACCAGGCCTATACGCAGGCGTTCACAGATTATCAGGCATGGGTGGATGCCCAAGGCCCACACCCGCTACAGTAACATGCAGTAGTTGGTTCATACATTCAGTGAACCGCCCATTGCACTTGCAGATGTTTGATAAAATCTAAGACGTATGGGGGTAATGGCCTATATAGAGTCGTTCCCCTCCCGCCCTCATACTTCCTTTACATTTCAATCCAACATGAAGCGAATACAGAAGATGAACAGTAGGCATATACAGTACAGAGGCTTTGTCGCGAAGCTCGTCATCATTGTTATAGCGATTGCATGCAACTCGCAAAAGTGCACTTCGCAAGGTTCATACGATCAGGCCAAAGTTTTTGCGGCGCTCCAACAATGGACAAAAAGGCTCCAAACGTTCGACAGAACAAAACCGACTATAGTACTCACCACATCTACCACCGGCTGCACCGATTGTTGTGCCAGTGCGATCAACAATGCGATAGTACAGCCACCAAAGAGCATATAGCGGCCAACATCCTGGTTGTTATCGGCACTCCTCTGCCGAAGGAAGGGCTGGCGATACGGAGGAAATTCAAAACTGCGAACGTAGCAGAAGACGCTGACAACGTTCTACGTACCGTATTTCAGACTAACCCGGCCATCCCTGATATGTACGTGGTTGATCCGGCTGGACGGGTCCTGTATTATCATCATGATCTCCAGCGCAATTATATTGACGGGCCAAGCATTCAAGAACACGTTACCGCCGATGAGGCATCCAGGCAAAGAACTATTGCAATACGTTCTCTCATCCCTCTCCAAGAGGATGATGATAACATCATTGGAGACGTGCGGTCAGTATATGTGAACCGACAGAAGAGAACTGTGGAGTTCTTGGAGCCACGGCAGAATTCCATATACAAGTTCAACGTTGATGATGGGAAGCTGATTACGGTTCACGCTGTAGACAGCTCTATTGGCTGGCACTTCAAAAAGCCAGGCGACCGTGACGACTGGTGGGCTAGCCTAGCTGATTTTTATAATCCGCTGGTCAAATATGAGGCTGTTATGCACCGCTTAGGTACCGATACGGCCTATATTCTTTCTGAGCTATTCATTCATTATACAACGACCGTTGATAGTAGCAGAAGATCTAATGCCGATGCCGGTAACGGATTAGACACAAACGTACCATGGCAGAAGGGGCCATGTATCCTTACGGTTGTCAATGGACAGGTGATCTCTGTTGATAACGTTGAGCGATCACCCTGGTTCGTGTATGGCGAGCCGACATTTCTCGGAGATGACATCATCATGCCGTGTTTATGGGAGGGGGCGATTGATAACAACGTGAATCCCGAACACGCAAAAGACTCGCTGTACACCTTCCTCATCGTCGAGCATGGAACCTGCGAGGTAGTGACAACGTCTATGGTGCAATCTACGTAATGGCTCAGAGCGGGCTTACCAGTTCACCTGCATATGTAGTTGGAGGCAATGTTCATACATCATATCCAAACTCTGCATCTAACTCTGTTGATGGTGGCAACATTACGGCAGCAGGCGTAACTGTGAGTCCTGATCCAAGCCGTTCGAACTATTACTACTCATATCACCCAGGTACCTCTCCTACGTTCGGACAAGCAACTACATTTTCACTGGCTGGAAATCCGTCAAACTCAGTTCCATCATTCTCCACGAATATGTACCTGCCGGGACGGATTCAGTTACAACATAGTCACGGGGAATTTATCGAAGATGGCAAAGTGATTATGTGGAATGCAGATGCAAGTAACGCTCATGGCGTTTATATCGACCTTCATTACGACGAAGAGGTTTCTCACACTAAGAGCCCAACTCTCCCTAACACCGACGTTTGGAAGACCTTGCCCGCTGTAGCGGATGATGGTAAATACTCTCTCTCTGCGACTGACCTAGAGGACTTCCCTACTGGAGGCTACGTACAAGTGACAGTAGGTAGAGGGAACGCTAAGATCGTAACAGCGCAAGGTAAGAAGTATAATGTGTACGGATACTCCATCTCCAGAGGCTACTTCATTGTAAAGTAAGCTCGTATGGGATAGGGATCTGAAATGAAAGTAGAGAGGCCCGGCTATATGAGCCAGGCCTCTCTGTTACCTCACTAAGGTAGCTTGCAAAAACTGCCCCCCAAGCCATCCCCCAAAACGAAAAATCCGCGAATCTTTACAGATTTCGCGGATTTTTGTACTCCCAACGGGAGTATAGCAGATTGCCGCAAGCTCAAGCCTCACAAGGGTTGCAGGGCAATGGCGCTTATGGTGTGGCAAGAACTGTGGCAATTTTGACACTACCAGCAGCTAGAAACCACCTTCATGGTGTTCCCATTTCTTCTTTTGTATCTGCTTTGCGGCAAATCCCGAGTGATACTCCTTGGCAAAGGCTAGAACGTCTTCCCTTGGTAAGCCATTGCACCACTCTATCCGCTTCAACACTTCCTTCCAGACATCCTCATGCCTGACCATATCAAGAAAGTCCTTGGCTATTGGCCGAAGGCTCATCGATTTAACTAAGTCTCGGTGTAGAACTCGCTGTTGAACGTAGGGCTTAATGGGTTCGCCATTGAGCATAAAGGTTCCTTTTTCTATAGTCAGACTCGGATGGAGTCTAACCCACTCCATATCTACAAGGTCATGTAGATGCTCTTCAACCGCCTCTTCAGTACGTGCGGTTCCGCGTGGTACATGGTCCTCCTCAATAGCAATGAGAAGTTCTCTTATCAGATCCCAATATCTTAGCATAGTTCATACCTGCTAATGTGAATGTGAAGGCTCGGTTGTAAGTACGAACCGAACTCACCACAACCTTAAGACCTGAACTACATTCATGCAACAGGTATATATCACGACTGCTCAGTTATGGCTTTCTAATAGTGCACTCATCTCGCTAAGAAGCTCTGCGGGCGTTGTCTGGAGCCGTTCGGCCAGGTGGATGATTCCACGTAGCGTAATCTGCCGTTGACCGTTCTCCAGCTTAGAGATGTAGGAACGGTCAAACATGTCATCCGCTTCTAGGTCGATCTGAAACAAACCTAGCCTCATTCGACGTTCACGAATCACCCTTCCAAATGCTTCTTCAGGTGTCAAGCCCTCCCGATTCTTGGACATGCCGAGAATGTAGGCGCGTATCTAAACCGTGCGCGTGCCTGACAGTCACTTGTATTGTAAAATTTGCTTATATTGGTCTCTCCCCCACTACCCCCGTCACGGGAGAGTACATTCTCATGTACTCCCCATTGGCCTTGAAAGGCAGTTACCTTCTTTGTAGGGTGGTCTTACACCACCCCTGACAATCATTTTATCTGAGGAGAATGGTATGAAGAGAGTAGTAGGGTGCATCCTAGCCGCCACTGCATTCATGTTGTCCGCAAACATATCCTTTGCTCAAGAACAAGGAGCAGAGGAGCCACCAAGAACCTTTTCCATTACCTGCTTCGGAAGTCAAGACGTATGTGCGGAGTGGCACAATCCGGGAAGCAACGTTTGGCACCGGATAGCCGGGGGAAGAGTGTATGAAGACCCTTACCCCTTCGAGTTTGGGCGCGTCTGTCCCGAAGGAAGCACCGTAACCAACAAGCTCTTTCTCTTTGATCCCGGCTCCACAACTAAGGGAATCGGATTCATAGGGTGCCAAGCCTGTATGAATGAGGCCGCCAATCAACATATCATCGCAACCAATCCGGCCTATACTCAGGTGTTTACAGACTATCAATCGTGGTTGAATGCACAAGGCCCACACCCATTACAGTGAAATGTGGTAGGTGGTACATCCCTTCGGTGGACCGTACCACAATCATAAATGTTTGACAGAGTCTAAAGAGTATGGGGGCATCAACTTAGATACGGTTTTCCCTCCCGCCCCCATGCTCGTCTTACGGTCCAATTCAATATGAAGTGAAGACATACAATGAAAGGCAGCTATCAACAGGGTATCAGACTTGCGGCCAAGCTCCTTATGATTATCGTGGTAGTCACATGTAACTGCCAGTGGTCCATTGCACAGAACTCATACGATCAGTCCAAAGTCTCCGCCGCAATTCAACATTGGACACAAAAGCTTAAAAACTTCGACAAGAGCAAAACGACCCTCCTCTTCACTACATCCACTATGGGTTGTACTGATTGCTGTGCCAGTGCAATAAACAACACAATAGCAGAGGCAAACAAAGCGCATATAGAAGCTAACATCTTGGTTGTTGTTGGCACTCCCTTACCAAAGGAAGGACTGGCGATACGAAAGAAGTTCAAGACTGCGAACGTATCCGAAGATGCCGCCGACGTACTTGATAGTGTATTCCAAGCTAACCCCGCCACACCTGATATGTATGTGATTGATCCGGCTGGACGGGTGCTGTACTATCATCCCGATCTCCCGCACAATTACATTGATGGACCGAGCATTCAAGAGCACGTTTCCACCGATGGCACATCCAAGAAGGGTGCAGCGTCAATACGCTCACTCGTTCCGCTTCAGGAGGATGATGACAACATTATTGGGGAGGTGCGTTCGGTTTACATGAACCGGCAAAAACGAACTCTTGAATTCCTGGAGCCACGGCTGAATTCCTTATACAAGTTCAATGTGGATGATGGAAAGCTTATTGCGGTCTATGCCGTAGATAGCTCTATTAACTGGCACTTCAAGAGGCCGGATGACCGGGAGGATTTTTGGACCAGCCTCGCCACGTTCTATAACCCTTTAGTCAGGTATGAAGCGGTTATGCATCACCCCGATACTGATACCGACTATGTACTTTCCGAACTGTTCACTCACTATACACTGACTGTTGATTCAAATAGACGATCAGATGCAGATACCGGTAGCAAATTAGATACTACCGTAGGATGGCAAAAAGGCCCTTGCATTCTTACGGTTATCAATGGGCGGGTAGCTTCCGTCAGCAAAGTTGAACAATCTCCATGGTTTGTGTACGGCGAACCGGCATTTCTAGGAAAGGACATTATCATGCCGTGTTTATGGGAGGGAGCGCTTGATGAGAATATGCCCCCCCAACATCTTAAAGATTCGCTATATAGTTTTCTCATTGTTGAACATGAGGCTTACAAGGTTAAGCCAGTAGTACGGACAGCGAACCTAGAGGCATTATCAGGTCGTCCATTCAACCGGCGATATACGGGCATGGTATGCAGCACTACGAACGAATTCTTTTACATCAATAGAGGAAATCGCGTATTCCTGAAAGGCTGGAAGTCAGGGGATAGCGTATTGTATTCGTTTCTGCACATGAGTGGGCTACTCACTCAGGATAGCGGCGTTGGTGTTATGGACATTGCAACGAATAGCTCCTCTGTAAACATGCTGGTATTAAGCAAGCGAACTCAAGACAGCTTGACCCAATTATATATCCAGAACTATGATATGGCAGGTACTTTCAAGAAAGAAACGGCCATTCGCACGGATGATGACCCGATCTTGTCAGCACATATAGCCGGATACGATGAGAATGATATGTACATATTGATGAAGCAAAGAAACGCACGCTGGAGGCTGGCGAAGATTCCAGTACAATGATTATCCCCACCGCTTTGAAATACACATCCCCCGTGTAGCTACGCATCACGTAGCATTCAATATCCACTATCTCCGGAGTGAACGATGAGAAGAACAATCATCGTATCGTGTCTGCTTGTGCCTTTTTTCACATTAGTTGCTGCAATGAGCACAGCGTATGCCCAACAGATGGAAATGGAAAGAACGTATACGTTCACCTGCCAAGGCAGTAAGGGAACATGTTTCAGCACCCGCGATGGCGGAGGAATTATCCATACCATTGCTGGCGATTTGGTCGATATGGGTAGCTCGGATAACCCCATAGTTTGCACTGAAGGTGGAGTATCCATCGGGAACATTTTCCTGCATACACCGGGTAATGCAGCAACCGGAACCGGCTATATAGGGATGACGGGATGTGCTAATCAGACAGACCGCAATGCAACAGTAAGAACGGGCCAGACCACTCAGATATACCACACCTTTGAGGAGTGGCAGCAAGCAGTGTCTGGAAGCATTATGAACTAGGTCTCTCCAGAGGGGGTAGGGTATTGAGGCCGCTTCAGTAATTCTTCGTTGTGGCTAACTCTGTTGCGATCTCCCCCTATCTCCTCTGATAATACTACTCATACATAGGAATCCGCCCTATAAAGTGATCCGTAAGTGTGGCTGGACCCGCAGAGCATAGGGGATGTTCCATGTTACTGGACCAACTGTAGAACACCACCTATGCCTGTTTATCTTAAACCTTCGCGAATAGAAGTTGCTAGGTGAGTCAATAACACACTATTGAAGAGGATTTCAGCTCGCATTATTCCCAATTGGGAACCGCAAACACTACAAAACCTTGTACGGCATGCATCTCAAGTCTATTTGCCATGTAATAACTTCTCCGATAATGCTACGGAAGCACCTAATTCCGTCTGTTCTCGCGCTTCCATCTGGGAATAATTTGGGAATCTCGCATCACTCGAAAGTTCCCAATCGTCCCGATTCTTCCAGTATGGCCGCATCAAGTTCCCGGATATAGTCTCCGCACTGCACAGGTTCCGGCTGGCGACAAAGCCGGATGATCTTTGCCCGGATTCGGGAGTAGTTCAGCCGGTCCACTTCTCCCGCTATACGACGTAACCGTAACTCTTCCAGTAGCGCCACTTCGCCCCCTAATCGTTCTATCCCGGCGCGTTCCAATGATTGCGCAAAGCTCTTTACGTTGGATGTTTCCAAGCCCATAGCAAGGGTTCCCGTTTGCTTCTGGATAGCATCGTAGCACGTTTCCCAACGTCGTACCACATCCCGGAAGAATCCGGGATCAATGAGCCGTTCCGCCGTCACTGTTCCCCCGAACTGTTCTCGTAGTTGCTGCCGATAGCGAAGCTCGTAGCGAAGGGCATAACGTCCGTTGAAACATTTGGGCAGGGTTGCTTTGCGGATACGAACTTCAGCCTGCTTGTCGTAGAAGATGAGTTCCCGGCGCTGAGTCTTGTAGAGCAGGCCCCCGTTCTGGTCGAATCGCCGGAACCGGGATAGCTGGCCGAACCGTCCTAGATAGCACTGATAGGGATGCTTCATGTTTAGCGTTGCTGCTATATCAATCCGGTACACCCGCATTGCTCCTAATGAAGAACCTAACTTCTCTTCCAGTCCTTGTAGAGCTTCCCGGCATTCATAGAATGTCGGGGCTATCACGTTCGACCCTGACCAATACTTTGATAGGGAACCACTGACCGTTACCCCGCTTCCACTGGTCTTGATGAACAATCCCCGATAGTTCCCGCGAAGAGTTACCGCCCCCGTACTCCGCATATAACGTTCCTCCACATTCTCCAAACCTGAAACCAAACAGGTTGGATCAGTGACCGGAGCGAAGAGGGTAACGGTATCGTACACGGCAACACGCGGAAGAGCGGTGTATCAGTTTCTGATACGTCCGGTGCTGTTGTTACATATAACGCACCGGAGCTATACCAAGCCCTATTTCCGCCCTCCCCTGAATGCCTGCCGTTCCATTGCCTTTCGTACTTCGGCAGGGCTATACATGATCCGTTTGCCAAGCCGCAGGTACGGTAAGCTCCCTTGCTTGCGGAGTCGTATAACTGTCGGGTGGGAGAGTCCCAACATCTCCCGTAGCTCATGCTCATTGATTAGCCTTTCTTCCTGTTTGGGAGGTGCTACCTGTTGTTGTGGTATGGCCTCGGAAACCGCCGAACGAACCGCTTCGCTAATCAGTCCGCGAAGTTCATCGCTGGTGGTTACAATGATGTTCTGCATACGCTCTATCTGTTGAGTTCATGGAACTGCTTTTTTGCGTATGCAACATGCTAAGGCGCGCAGGCGAGTACTAGCATGTTCTTTCAACAACTTTTACGGTATGTTTTCCACATTTTTGCGGAGGAAGTGGATATTTGATTCTCAAACCTGTGGATAACTATAAGATTTGGGAAGAATTCTCACTTGCTTTCACACACCTTTTTTGAACAAAAAGGGGCGATTCCTTAACGGAATCACCCCTTTTGTTGCCTATCGGGCTTCTAAGAAATTCTCAAATCGCGTGAAAAAAATCTTCACGCCTTTATCTCCGGCTGAAAGCCTTGTCTATGGTCATTGCACTCCCCCCATATCCGGTGCATCTCTTCAGCCGTCTTCTTGTCCGTGATCTCAATGTAGCGCTTGAAGCTCCTATGATCGGTATGGCCGGATACTTTCATCACTAAGTCCGGCAGTGCACCCCGCATCAATGAAAGTGTGCAAAAGGTCTTGCGGCCCGTGTGCGATGTGATTGCCCGCCACTTCTTTACGGTCTTTTCCTTCCGTGCCGTTCCTTCGTAGATCGTAAGGCGAACTGGTTCGTACAGTTCGGCAAGAAACGCAACGTTCTTGATGGAACGGTTCATCTCCTGATTGGTGATCCGTGGCGGGTTAAGGTTATAGGCAAGTAGGAGCTTCCGCAATGGTTCGGTGATAGGGATGTTCAACGATTCTTCCGTCTTCTGAACGGTAAGCCGGATGAAACCACCGTCAAGGTCGATGTTCTCAGGACTCAGGCTAACGGCATCGCTGAACCGCAGGCCACTATAGCACTGGATTAGAAAGATGTCACGGGCATGGGTAAGACGTTGATCGTCTGATAGGTCAAGTTTGGCAATCGCGGCAAGCTCCGTCTCTGTCAATGCAATGATTTCAGGTTCGTTAAGCTTGGGTAGCTTAAACCGCGCATACGGTACGGAACACAGACCGCGATCATTAGCCCAACGGCAGAACGTCCGTAGCGCCTTTGCGTGATTCCGTGCGGTTGTCGGACTGATTTTAAGCTCGTATAGATACTCTAACCATTGCTCATAGATAGCTACCGTCAGAGTCTCAAACGATAGCACCACGCGCCGTTTCTTACCGAACTCGCCAAGGTGGTTCTTTGCTACTTCCAAGTTGGAAATGCGGCGTTCCCCTACATGCTTCTTACACTCCGCAATGAACATCTCGAATGCTTCAAGGAAGGGGCTTCCTTCCTTCGCCTGTTTCATCGGTACGCGAAACGTATCCAGATGGCGCGTAAGTAACGCAGGGGTTGGCCGTGTTCCTTGAAGCACCAGAGCGCTTAGAACCTTCCCGATCTCCGCGCGCACCCGCTCAAGGTATGCGTTCGCATCGCTGGCTTGGGGGTAGCTCTTCCGGTTAACTGTAGTACGAACCTTTTGAGCATCCGCATCCCAATAGCTAACAGGGATGCTTACTCCTGTTGAGAACCGGAGCCGCTGCCCATTGAACGTAGCATAAGCATAGATGGGGGATTCCACTCTTTCAGGCCACCGCAGATAGAAGCTGCATTGATACTTCTTCATGAGATAGGGTCAGATGATTTTTGCCACACCTTCACAGGCCAATTTACCCTGTGGCAAGAAGTGTGGCAATTTTTTCTTACTTGGTGACACTTGGCGAGATGGTGAGGGAAAGGTTAGAAACGCAGAAACCCGCTAACTGTGCGGGTTTCTGGTTCATTGCGTTTCTTGTAGTAAAGGCTAGTTAAGCCTTTGGTACTCCCAACGGGATTCGAACCCGTGCTACCACCGTGAAAGGGTGGCGACCTAACCACTAGTCGATGGGAGCGCCTTGCATCTACCCGGACTAGCCGGTAGAGATTACAAAGATACAAAAGCAGAGGGCCTGAGCGCAACCGTTGCCACAAGTTTTTACGGGGAATCCGTTATGGCTCACTTCGCCTTGAATTTCTCCATGCCCCCCTCCTGGCAGCATGTGGGAAGATTGGCATAGGCAGCGGAATCCCGTGGTGCGGTCTCGGTCGAATATCCGATGGCAGTGATCGCCTTCTCGATCCGCTCATGAACCTCGGGAGTATGGTTGGCAACCTTTACAAAGACGGTCTTGGTGTTCAGATCGACATTCACATCCTCCGCGCCTTCCACCTTCTTCACCCCTTCGGTGATGGCATTGACACAGGTCTCGCACTGCATGGTAGGCACCGAGAGCTTCACCACATTCGGATCATTCACATTGATGGCAGAGACGGCCTTCGGGACTTCCGTATCAATGGAGGCCATATCGGCATCGTTTCCACCACACGAGGCCAGCAGCAGCCCAAGGGCAAGCACGGCACCTCCGATAATCGTTTTCACGCTGTTTTCTCCTTATGTTTGGACGAAGTTTTTATCGTATCCCGCTGCTCAGGATAGTGGCACAACCGTGCCATGCCGCGGGGGATGAGCATGACGGAAAGGGATATGGAAGCCTCCGGCAGCCACAAATATGGGCAATCGCCCGGAAACACCCGCCCCCGTTCCACAGCAGATGAGGACGCAAAGCCGTGGCCGTTGTTTTGAACCGGCCCTGCTGGTGGCGCAGCTTTTGCGATACCGTTCAGCTCTACGGCACCAGGCCGTGCAGATACTACAGTAACGGTAATGGGAAACAGAACAATGCCTGAAATCGTAAGAATCCTTACCGACGATCATGGGACGATCACCCACCTGGTCGCTGAGGATGAAAGCAGACTTTCGGTCGATGAGCTGGCAGCAGCCATGACCAATGGTGATGATTATTACATCACGTTCGGAGAAGATCAGCGCTACAACATTTCCATTGTAGCCGAGGATGGACATCTGGAGCCGACCGTGGATGATCCCGATGGCGTGCATACGATCTGGGATCTGCCACAGGAGGACGACCCGGCCGAAAGCGAGATCAAGGAGATCTTTGACGAGATGAACGATATGGGGGAATTCAACGCTCTCGGTCAGGATAACACCGAGCAATCGAGCAGCACCGGTGGGGATGGGGAGATCTGAAATCAACCGGCGGAATGAGAGAGGCTATCGCGTGTGACCATGGTTGAGGCGGATCGGCCGAAGGCGCGCCATACAGAGAACTCCCCGGCGATATCCATTCGTCCGGGCAGACCGTTGCAGCATATCATTCCATCGGGCATCTCTTCTGTCTGTATCTCTTCTGTCCACGGCAGTTGCAATCACAGCATATGATGAAACGATTCCGATTCCATCGCCGATTTCGCCCGCGCCCTCTGACGCTACGGCGCAAGATACTCTATGCAGCTCTTGTTGCGATCCCTCTGCTTGTCATCCTTACCTTTGGCAATCGTGGGGTTCTCAAACGCCTTGAGCTGGAATCGGAGGTCTCATCGCTTCATAGAGGTCTGTATCGCGACCGCGCTACGAGCGACTCTCTGAAGATGGAGATCGCCCGTATCAAAGCGGATACAACCGCCGTGGAGCGGCTTGCCCGCGAGCGCTATGGCATGGTCCGCCCGGGTGAAACCATCTATAAGGTGGATGAATGAATGGCGGACCGATAGCAATCGGGGTGGATGTGGGGGGCACCTCCATCAAATGCGGCATTGTACGATACGATGGGACCATCCTTCACCAAACCAATGTCCCCACCCATGCCGGTGATGGGCCGGCCATCCTGCTGCGCCGCATTGCCGATACCATCGCTCCGCTTCTGGCATTGGGCGCAGAGGCGATTGTCGGGATCGGGCTTGGTGTGCCCGGCGTTATCAACAACCGCGGAGAGATATCCTATCCCCCCAACTTCCCCGGCTGGGAAGTTGTGCCGGTAGCAGAGCGCCTGCGCCCCCTTCTGGGCACCACGCTCCCGATAGCCGTGGAGAACGACGCCAACGTGGCGGCCTATGCCGAGGCTCATGCGGGCACCGGAAGCAACGAACGGGATTTCCTTTTTGTGACGCTTGGAACCGGCGTTGGAGGATGTATCATCAATAACGGCCAGATATGGCGTGGGGCAGGCGGAGGTGCCGGTGAGATTGGCCATATCACGATCGATATGCATGGCCAGCTCTGCAACTGCGGCTCGCGAGGATGCCTGGAAGCATATATCGGCCAGCGCTATATGTCGGAGCTGGCAAAAAGCCGGATGCAGCGCTCCCCGGATACCATGCTGCATGCAATGGTGGCAGCAGGCGAGGAATTAAGCCCAAGAACCCTGGACGAGGCGGCGACGGCGGGAGACCGGTTTGCACAGGAATTTCTGGCGGAGATGGGTGAGATACTTGGCGCCGGCATTGCCTCGGCGCTGAATCTCTGCGATCTCAGCCTGGTAGTGGTGGGAGGCGGCATGTCGCGTGCGGATCGCTATCTGCTGGAGCCGGCCCGGCGCTCGCTCCGCCTACGTGTGCTGAAATCTCTGGCCTCGCGCGTAGAACTGCGAACCGCACGCTTCTTCAACGACGCAGGTATCGTCGGCGCCGCAATCCTGGCGATGAACGAACAGGAACCATCTGCGTAGAATGCGGGCATTGGCATGCCCGATACCGAACGGCTGCCAACTGGAACACAGCAGCGTGTTCCACCGACGATCGGCAGACAGATCACATGGCCACTCCACCGCCTTGCATGAGCATATCAGAGGTCCATGCGGAGAGATGCTCCTGCCACTACGCGCCCGGCGCCTGGCTAGCACGCAAGCACTCCGCGCACTGCATGCCGACATATGCTCCTGAATCGGCACCGGAATGTCCGGCTATAAGACCCAGAACCGGCCGTCCTCGCCAGGGCAACCAGCATCCATGCGGGTGCTATGATTGTGGCCTCAAAATGTGGCCCACCTGTCCCGATCCATCCATGCGTGATACTGCACAGCAGAAGATTCAGGCGGATACCCCCGATGGTTCTGCAACCAATACAACAATCGCACGAGATTCAGATGGCACATGGCGACGAGACACTACCGGAGATGAACGACGACGAGAATATGATGGCCGATGGTGTGGAGGAGATCCCCGAGGAGGAACACAATACGGTCGGCCCGGCTGTTCTCGGCGGCCTTTTTAGCCTGGTAGTATGGATACTCGCCATGCCCGCGCTCACCACGCTGTTCAGACGCCTGCCGGAACCGCTCCTCTTTGGCATCTGTCTGCCGATCACCCTGCTGATGATCGGCATCTCGCTTGATAACATGCTCCGGCGGAAACAACGTGGAATTGCTCAGGGAGTGCTGCTGGTTATCGGGGGGGTGATCCTCATCGAGATCATCCGTATAAGACTCTACTGAGTATAAGAACCCATCCCGAGAGAAGGGACGATCGGAAGACAGGCGAAGCGGCCTCACCACCTCCGGTATTTATACGCTCGATCGCTCAACGCCTCGTCCGACTGTAAAGCCCCCAGCCTTTGCGATCGAATCGCCTGACAAGAAGTGCGCCGAGGATAAAGACAATGCCGATGCTGGCGGCAACCGCCGAAGTGAAGTACAGATCCATAAACGAGTCGATGCGCGCATCATACGGCTGCTCCGGCCGATATAGCACCGCAACACGATCCCCTTCCTTGAAGGCAGGAGGATAGGAGCTGGAACCCGACGTAAAACGGATGATGGAACCATCGGCCACCGTAAAGCTTATCCGTGGCGCTTCAAGAACATACTGGCCTTGCTCACCGGTCCTTCCCCTCTCCTCCAACTTGTCGACAATGCCGGATGCCTGCCGGGCACCGTTCACAAACAGATAGGAGTCCGCCCCAAAATACACGGCAATAATCACCGCGACGAAACCGACGAAAAAAAACGTCCAGAACAGAGCCTTCACGTAACACCTTCCCTTGCTTATCTGTGCATGTTCAGCCAGCCATCACCGCACCGGAACGTACCGGCGGAAGCAAAACTACGGACATTCCTGCATCATGATGCAGCAGCATGGATATGGCGCTCCACAGCATGGCGGCAGCGCTGCCATCCCGGCAGAGGTTATAAACGGGAGCAACACGCTCCGTATATTCATGGGGCCTCTCGTTGCAGGAGCGGCACGGTAACGCCGCGGCATATCAATACGATACTCCGCCGGACGACTGAGCCTCTGTACGTCAGAAAAATCGTTTCAGCGGCAGCACTGCCGCATGGCTGCCATCCCGATGCAACACGTCGGGGAAATCGCCGATCACAGCCATACCATGCCCCTGAGACGATACGCCCCCCTATCACGATCATGCACACGAACACGCAGAGCCATGAGTCAACAACGCAGGCTCGTTCTCGGCATTGATGGAGGTGGCACCCATACCCGCGCCGCCCTGCTCGACGATGCCGGAAGGGTTCTCGGCATCGGAAACGCAGGCGCATCGAACTACCAGAGTGTGGGCATCGAGAACGCACGGGAAAACATCCGTGCCGCGGTTGCCGGGGCCTATCGCACCGCTGGGCTGGCACAGCGCCCGGCAGCAGCGGCATTTCTCGGCATGGCAGGCGTGGCCTCCCCGGCCGACCGTGCTGCAATCGAGGCGATCGCGTGCCAGCTTGATCTTGCCGCAACGCTCGGCATCGACCACGATATCCGTACGGCGCTTGTCGGCGGGCTGGCGGGTGAAGAAGGAATAGCGCTGATCGCCGGAACGGGATCGTCCTGTTACGGACGGAAACGGGACGGACAATGGTGGCGATCGGGGGGTTGGGGGGGCCTTCTGGACGACGGTGGAAGCGGCTACTGGCTGGGACTGCAAGGGCTGGTGGCGATCACCAGGGCTGCCGACGCACGTGCCGAACCAACCATGCTTTCCGTTCTGCTTATGAGGGCGCTCGGCCTGGAGGATATCAACGATATTCTCCGGGTCATCGAGCACAAGCGCCATTCGCGCATGGAGATCGCAGCGCTCGCGCCGCTTGTCTTGCATGCCTGGAACGATGGCGATCGCAGCGCAACCGCCATCGTGGAGCGAGGAGCCGACGAGCTTGGGCTTATGGCCACGGCAGTCGCAGCACAGCTTGGCTGGAAGGATCGCCCCCATGCGATCGTGACGATCGGCGGGCTTTTTGCCGATAATCGGTATCGCGAATGTGTAGGCCTGGCGATAACAAGCCATCTTCCCCATGCATCGGTGATCGAGCCGATGATGCCACCATCGATAGGAGCAGGCATCCTTGCGCTGGAGCTTGCCGGAGTGCCGATAGATGGCATGACGATGGAACGGATAGGGACATCGCTCCGGGAATTCCCAGCATCGCGCTGAGCCGTGATGCGCCCTTTCCATACACCTAAACAGAGACCATGAGCAGCACACCACAGCAGGAGATGGCATCGTTTCCCCACCAGGTCGCCCGGTTCGACCCTGTCACCGGCTCCATTGAAGGGGTGCCCCGCGTTGTGCGCAGACTAAGCGACCTGCGCGGCCTCTTTGCCGATACCACTGCCTATGAGCAGGCGCTCGACAACGGCGATCCTATCATCTACACGGTTCACACCATTGATACGGACAAAGGAGAAGGTGGACTGCATTATGGGATCGGCACATTGATGCCGGGAATGATCGGCGATGAATATTACATGACCAAAGGCCACCTCCACTCCTGGCGTCCGGCAGCCGAGGTTTATATCGGGTTGCAGGGCCGTGGCCTGATGCTCCTGGAAAATGAGACCACCGGCGACAGCTCCATTCTGCCGCTTGAGGCGCACGGCATGGTGTATGTGCCGGGATATACCGCCCACCGGACGATCAACACCGGAACAGAGCCGCTGGTATATATCGGCGTCTTCCCGGCACAGGCAGGACACGACTACGAAACAATCGCCGAACGCAATTTCCGCCACATCGTACGGCAACGCCACGGACGCCCCGAGATGGTAAAGCGGGAGCAGCGGCCATAACATAACGTACGCCGCCCCACACAGCCAGACGCCGGTTGCAACCACCCCTCTGGCACAAGACGGACCTCATCCCGACCGCCCCGCAGATGCCCCTTGCGCTCTACAGGATGCGGGCATCTCCACGGGAACACCATAAACCAGAGAGCCACAAGCGCGCACAATGCGGTTATCTCCGCTCGCCCCCAATCTTCTTGAAGTCCACCTCGAAACTGCCGACCACCTGTTTCTTCTTGTCGGGATCGTTTTTATCGTATGCAGTAAGCTCGAACGTACCGGTAGCGTTATCGCCGCTCAAGGTGTTTACCACCACATTCCCCTCTCCCCCCTTTGCGTCGGAACGAAGGATCTCGTACATCCTGCCTGCCACGCTGCCACCGTAGAGAATCGAGAGCAATGCCCCTGCACCGGCATCGGCCTCCTTGCTTACAACAACCGGATGGCTGCCGACGGCTCCCTTGAAACGAAGGAGGAACGTGGAGGCCAGCCCTGCCCGTCCGAACCGCACGGTGCTATCCTGCACCCAGATGCCGTTGAGAAAGAGAACCTCATCAACCATATAGGCCCGCACACTGGAGGTATGGGTTCGGCCATCGAGCGTAAAGGTCACGGTCCCCATCCGTCCAAGAGTCATGGCATCGCCGGCCGATTGGGCGGAGGCGGACCCGAAGCCCAGGGCAATCGAGATAAGACCCAGAAAAAGAACCGAGACGAAACGGCACATGAGTTATCCTTGCTCTGTTTGATTGTTGCCGACATTGCAGCCCGGTTGCCGGAGATGGCTCGCCAGGCGAGCGCCGTAGATGTGCGCCGGGAGTACGGAAGGGCCGGAGGCCAGGGCCTCCCCGCGCAAGTATAGCAAAATCCGATGATGCATGCACAGCGTGCAGCATGCACCCACACCGGTACATTCATCGCCAAGCTTCAACGAAAGCCGTTTGTGGTATGGTTTCGGTAGTTAGCGCCGGAGAGCATATCTTTTGCTTCCGTATCGGCATCCCGCAACCATCGCTGCCGAAAATCCATGCCGACCAGTTCCAACCGATTAACGATGCCCAACTATATCACAAAGCCGATTCCCTCCGAACAACCGGAGATCAGACGGGGCAGGCGTCCCTGGGGCAGCTACTCGCAGTATGCATTCAATGAGGATGTCACGGTCAGTATGATGATCGTAGAGCCGGGGGAACGTCTCAGCCTTCAGTCGCACACCGGACGTGCCGAGCTATGGATCGTGCTTGATGATGGGGCGGCAATACAGATCGGCGACCAGATCCACCATGCAACCGCAGGCGAGGAGTTCTGGATTGCGGCCGGTCAGCGGCATCGCCTGAGCAGCACCGGAGGGCGTGTCCGGGTGCTGGAAGTGGCGTTCGGCAACTGGCAGCAGGAGGATATCACCCGCTACGATGACGATTATAACAGACCGGGCCGGGGAGAATGAAGCACCAGAGGATACGGCAGAGGGCGAGCCAGGAGATCAATGCCGTACGCACCGGCATGTTCCGCAGGACCACACAGAAGCTGGCCCCTGTGTTTCATCCCCCAACCGATCCGGGTTGCTACGATATCTACCCGGCATTTCCAATCGGAAGCGGCCGGATCGGGCTTGGCTTCGAGTCGCTTGCACGCCGTCTCGCCTCACATCCCGTGCTTGTCATTGATGGCTATGGTGGCGTGCTCTGGGAGTTCTTCCGCGAATCGCTCGACAGGGAGCTGCGCACGCTTGGGGTGCAGGCACACTGGACCAGTATCGACGATGCGGCCCGTTCCGACGAGGAACTCACAACGCTGATACAGCCCTACCTCGGCGGCAATGACCCGCTCTGGGGGACGCTGTTCACAGGAGAACTGGGCGATTTCTTCGACCCTGAACAGCTGCTGGCGCTCCGCCCCGACCCTGCCGCCGCAATGAACATCATCTACGGCAGCGGCGCAGCGCTCGCCGGATGGGATGGGCATCTTCTCTATGTTGATCTTCCCAAGAACGAGATTCAGTTCCGCTCCCGCTCCGGGGTGATTCGGAACCTTGGCGCCAGCCGCTGCGAGCCGGCAAAGGAGATGTATAAACGCTTCTATTTCGTGGACTGGCCCGCCCTGAACCGGCATAAAAGGCGCGTTCTCCCCCATATTGGCACCATCGTCGATGAGCAACGTCCGGCTGAACCCGCCTGGGCGGACGGATGCGATCTTCGCGCCGCGCTCGACGCCATGAGCCGCTCGGTGATTCGCCCCCGCCCCTGGTTCGAGCCTGGACCGTGGGGAGGCCAATGGATCAAGCGCCATATGCCGGAACTGCCGCAGGACACCCCGAACTATGCATGGTCGTTCGAGATGATAGCCCCGGAGAACGGCCTGGCACTGCACAGCGACGGTGTTCTGCTGGAGGTCTCGTTCGACTTCCTCATGTTCCACCGAGGCCCCGAGGTGCTTGGAGGATGTGCCGAACGGTTCGGCACGGAATTCCCGATCCGCTTCAATTTTCTTGACACCTATGGCGGCGGCAACCTGAGCATCCAGTGCCATCCCCGCACCGGCTATATCAGGGAGCACTTCGGCGAACGCTGTACCCAGGATGAAACATATTATATCCTCGACTGCGAGCCGGGAGCACGGGTCTATCTCGGGTTCCGCGATGGGATCGACCCGGATGAATTCCGCCGCGAGCTGGAACAAAGCCAGCGTGATGGAACGCCGATCGAGGCAGACCGGTTCATACACTCCGAGCCGGCACATCGCGGCGACCTTTTTCTGATACCGAACGGCACCATCCACTGCTCCGGCACAAATAATCTGGTGCTGGAGATCAGCGCTACACCCTATATCTTCACCTTCAAGATGTACGACTGGCTCCGCCGCGATCTGGAGGGAAATCTCCGGCCGCTGAACATCGCGCGCGCATACGAAAATCTTTATTTCGATCGGAAGGGAGAGCGCATCACCAGAGAGTTCGTCTCAAAACCGGCAACAATTGCCCAAGGGAATGGATGGCGGATCGTGCATCTGCCGACGCATGCGGAACATTTCTACGATGTGCGCCGGTTGGAGTTCGATCGGGAAATCGCTGTGGAAACGGATAATACCTGCCATGTGCTCAATCTTGTCCGGGGAAGCTCCATCGTCCTGAAAACCGCCGATGGAACGCAACGACGGTTCAATTACGCCGAGACCTTCGTGATCCCGGCGGCGGCAGGCTCCTATCGGTTAATCAACGAAGGCATGGAACAGGCAGCCGTGATCCAGGCATTTGTTAAATATGAGGCATGCCACCACCGCGATGGGCACGATAACGATCGCCCGACTATGCGCTGATAAGGATCGTCCTGTTGTATCGTCAACTCTCGGCGCCTCAGGATAGGCTCTACAAGCTCCCTTCATACGTTCCAACAGATCCCTGACCGAACACCGGGACCAGGGAGTTGGCCCCCTGATCTCCCCGGACAGGCAACGCCATCGAATCTCCCGGCAGGAGGTCCACCCTACGGCCGGTTACGGCCATATCCGCGCCGAAGCGTTCAACGTGGGCGACAACCTCGGCCTTCAACTCTCGGCGGATGTAGATACGCTGCTTGTTGAGCTGCCTCCCCTTCGGGTGCCGAACCGTCAGGGTCATCCCCCAGAGCCGCTGGCCGATATCGCGATCCCATGTGACAGCCTCCACGCGATCCCACGGTATCTGATTCTTCAACCCCAGAGAAATCCCCCTGCTGCCGATCAGCAGCACCGAACCCTTACGAACACCATACAAGATTGATCCGAACCAGAGAGTCCTGCCGAATGTGAACAGGGCCTCATCGAACGGAATATGCTCCAGAACCGCAACCACGATCCAGGCCACAGGCATGACGATGGCAAGCGCCACGATGCCCCATTGCACATGAAGCCACCAGCGGCGATACAGAGGGATCTCCACCACATCGGCACCCAGACGCTTGCGCGCCCCCTGTTCCGAAAGATGCAGAACAAGGAACCAGACGCCGATGATAAGGAACGACCAACTCAGCAGAAGAATATCGCCAACGCTCATATGTTCTACTCCCCTCTCTTTCAGGAAACGTTTCCGCTCCGCCCATCGTTGCCGTGAGCGCCGGGAATCGGATGGCAGAACCAGGATGGCTTACCTCAGCCTCTTCTCCATATCCTCTGCGCTGGCACGACCATGCGTTTTCATGGCGGCCCGTATTTCATACCACCAGCAGGTTGCCGAGAGCAGCGTGGCAAAGGCAAGGGCGACAAGGAGTTCACGCACAACCGAGCTTTTTCCCGGAGTATAATGGCCAAGGAACCATAACACGGTAAGAACAACCCCACGGATCAGAATGGACCGCCATGCACGCCGCCGCACCTGGGGATCGGAGGCGATCCGCTCCTTTATGTAGTCGATCCACCCGACCTTCTCCAGATATCGCTCTCGCACGGCAAGCCCGCTCACCCCCACCACTCCGCAGACAAGGGCATGCAGATCCTCGCGCACTATAATAAAAAAAGCCCCCAGTGCCATCACCATATACACCATGATGGCGAACGCTTTATACGCAGCCTTGTACTGATCGAGCTGCTGGCGCTCGTCAGCGGCGATTCCATACTCGTAGTGCTCGCCCATGATCCCACCTTCAATCGTTCTGCGAATGCTCAGGAATACCCCCGGAGCGCGGTGTATCCCCAGCAGGGTCGTAAAGATAAAAAAGCTCCTCGACGCTCGCCCCCAGCGCACGCGCCAGTTGCAGGGCAAGCTTTGTAGAAGGAGAATAATTCCCCTGCTCTATAGCGTTGATCGTCTGTCTGCTCACTCCCACCAGAGCCGCAAGCATGGCCTGCGTCAGCGAACGCCGCAGACGAACCTCCCGTACATATGTCCCGATCTCCTCCGCGCTCTCACTCATATGGCATAGATTAGCGAATGCGACGGCGGCAAGATAGAGAATGGAAGATGAGATGTCAAGTGTGCTTGACATCGCGCCTATACAGGGATGGCACACAGTTCGCCGGGGAGCCAACCGGACGTATCTTCACAGGGATTATACACTTGAACGCCCCCTGCTCGCGGCCAATCACAAGGACTGCTCGCGACGCCGCAAAGGATTGCCCCATGGCAACGTTGCGCGATGCATTCAGCCCGGTGGGTCCATCAGGTATATAATCGCCTTTTACATTATGGAAAACCCTTTTGGCATCCGCTCCCTTGTCCGTGGCTTTCAGATCGAGAACCCGGTTGTGCAGTTCGATACGATCAGTGGGCGTGGCCCATCGATCATCAGCCATGCCCATGCCGATCACGTCGCAGAGGATCGGCTGATGCCGGTCTTTGCCACTCCTCAGACGGCCGATCTGTTGCGCGCGCGCGGGCATATCGGCGAGATCGTCAAGCTGGAGTACGATCAATGGCAGCCTTTTCGCGACTGGAGGCTGAAGCTCCTTCCTGCCGGGCATGTGCTTGGCAGCGCGCAGGTCCTGGTCGAACGTGCCGATGGCCTCCGGCTGCTCTACACCGGCGATGTAAAAACCCGTCCCGGGCGTACCAGCGGCATAGCCCGGTTCGAGCATGCCGATGATCTTCTCATGGAATGCACATTCGGGCTGCCCATGTTCCGCTTTCCACCGGAGGAGGAGGTGGCACGGCAGATGGTGGAGTTTGCGCGCACCTGCCTTGCCGAGAAGCTTACGCCGGTGTTTCTGGCATATTCGCTCGGCAAGGGACAGGAGATCATGAGCATACTGGCCGAGGCGGGGATTCCAATGCTCCTGCATGGCTCCACCTGGCATATCACCGAGGTATACAAACGATGGGGATTCGACTTCGGCGACATCTCCCGTTATAACCTGGAACGCCGTGCGGAGCCGAGGGCATGGGTGATCCCTCCATACGCCCGTGCGCAGATGACCGATAAACTGAAAACGGCACGCATCTGCTATGTAAGCGGCTGGGCGCTGGTCGAGGCCAGACGCGAGAGCCAGCGGGCAACGCTTATGGCACCGCTCAGCGATCACGCCGATTACGACGATCTGCTGGAGATTATCGGCAACGTAGCCCCCAAACGGGTCTGGGCCGTGCATGGCCCGTATACCGATCTGTTCTCGCTCGATGTGGCACGACAGTTCGGCATACAGGCGGTGGCGCTCGACAACTATATGATGGATGAGGAATTGCTGTAAACCATAGCCTGCTTCCTCGGCTGCCTGCATGGAGGGGAACAGGCTTGGCATACGATCACAGTAACCGGAGGAAGGGATGAAAACACATAACCTGGAAGCGCTCTTTCCACCGCCGGAACTTGAACGGATC
This sequence comes from uncultured Alphaproteobacteria bacterium, assembly GCA_964455525.1. Taxonomy (GTDB): domain Bacteria; phylum Bacteroidota; class Ignavibacteria; order OLB7; family OLB7; genus JAFDZV01. Next base: position 303,608 of record CAYVWR010000005.1, on the reverse strand, counting down.
ACCGAGTCCGTTGCCAGGGCGGAACGCACCACAAGCGGCGAGATCGTCCCCTATGTCGTCACACGAAGCGATGCATATCAGGAGACGGTATGGAGGGCTGCGGCCATCGTCATGGGGGTTGTGCTTCTGGGGATTGGGCTTATGCCTCTGGTTGCCACCATCTGGATGCCGCTTGGCGTCTCCGCTGTTGCGGCAATCGCAGCAGGTGCCGGGCTGGTGGCGGGGATCATCGTTGCGGCCATCCCTTCGCTTCAGCGGCATCTGGCAGGCCAGGCACTGCTCACCGCTCGCGTCTCGCAACGTGCAGCACAGGCATTTATCGATGAGGAGGTGTTCAACACGCGCCACAGAACCGGCATCCTGATATTTCTAAGCCTGCTGGAACGCCGGGTGATCGTTCTGGGCGACGCCGGCATCAACGCCGTAGTGCAGCAGGACGACTGGAACACCATAGCCTCCACGATCGGCAAAGGCATACGGGATGGACGTCCCGCCGAGGGGCTTGTCGAGGGGATAGCGCAATGCGGCACCCTCCTGGCCACCCGCGGATTTATCCCCCAACCGGATGATGTGAACGAGCTTCCGAACAGGCTGCGGCTCGGGAATACCGGCAGCGCAAAAGAGCCATCGGCGTAACGGGCATGGCCCTGATCGGGGCCATGCCCCGGCATATCCGGCGGACATCCCGACATCCCGCAGCGGCCCCGGATGCTTCTATTTTTTACGTTAGATACGTGGGGTTTCCTCCGTATTTTCCCGCGCCCAACACGATGCGTGTATAAGCACATCTCATAGTACATAGCAATCTTAACGGACGTTGACCATGTCGGAGAAGAAATCGTACGGTCTGCTGGAGGGGAAGCGGGGAATCGTTTTCGGCCCGCTGGATGAGAGCAGCATAGGATGGCAGATCGCACTCGCCGCCTATCGGGAGGGAGCACAGCTTGCAATCTCGAATGTCGCCGTGGCGCTACGCGTCGGCAAGGTGCACGAGCTTGCCGGCTTGTGCGGCGATGCTCCGGTCATCTCCTGCGACGCCACAAGCAACGAGGAGATCGAAGCAGCGTTCAACCAGCTGAAAGAGAAGCTCGGGCAGGTAGACTTCATCGTCCATTCGATCGGCATGTCGCAGAACATCCGCAAGTCGGTCCCCTATCAGGATCTCAACTACGACTGGTATGCGCGCACGCTGGATGTCTCGGCGATCTCGCTGCACCGGCTTATCACCTACGCCCTGAAAACCGATGCGATCAGGGATGGCGGCAGCATTATGGCGATGAGCTATATCGCAGCACAACGGAACTATCATACCTACTCCGATATGGGCGATGCCAAGGCGCTGCTGGAATCGATAGTCCGCAGCTATGGCTCACGTCTGGCACAGCGGGGAATTCGGATCAACACCGTATCACAAAGCCCCACCTATACCCGTGCCGGCAGCGGCATCGACAACTTCGATACGATGTTCGAGTATGCCAACCAGATATCCCCGCTCGGCAATGCCACGGCAGAGGAATGCGGCGATTACGTGGTCACGCTGCTGAGCGATCTGTGCCGCAAGGTGACGATGCAGAATCTTTATCACGATGGCGGCTACAGCGCCATGGGAATGACCATCCCGATGCTGCAACTGTTCCATCAGGCAATGCAGAACGGAGCCATGACGGAGAATGCGGGCGTTCGGGCCGCGACCGCAACCGGCGAAATCGAGCTTGGGAACTGACAGGCTGGCGGCCCCGCATGCCGCGCACTAGGCAGACCGCGGACCAAAACATCGCGGACAGACCATCTTAATGCACCAAGGGCGGGCCATCAGGCCCGCCCTTGGTATCGTTCATCCCATCGGCTGAGAGGTACACCGCTCCCGCAGGCTTACTGCGTCTGGAAAAGCCCCACAAACACGCCGAACTGTAAGGTCATGCCATCGGCCTTGATATCGGGAACGTTCTTTACCTGCACCCCCTCGCCATCGGTCCAGTCGCCAGCCCACAGTGTGCCGCTATAGCCGATGCCGGCACGGAACATCACAAACTGAGTGGCCGCAAACTCCAGGTTCAGCGCCGGATAGTAGAAGAAGTGATTACGGGAGATGTTGGCGTAGCGGTTGCCGATGGCAGCATTGCCGGTCTGGAAGATATCAGGGAAGTTCTCGCCGGTTACGTTGCTCTGGGTCAGCTCCAGATTATACCCACCGGCTCCGGCCATGATGCCCGGAAGCACCGTAAAGGAACGGAAGAGACGAATCGCATAATCGAGCTGCCCGGCGGTCACCACCGACTGGAATCGGAGCGAGCGCTTGTAGGTTCCCTGCGGAAGCACAACATCGGCCTGGGTACGCCGTGAACCGGCGGCCCCATACACACCAAGACGCATATTAGGAACGACCAGGAGGCTTATCAGCCCGCCACCACCGTTCATATAGAGCTGCCCCTTGAAGTCAGGAAGATCCAGACTACGGCTGACCTTGTTCAGCTCATCGAAATTGGGAAAGGCAAGCATGCCGATATACCCGCCTCCAACTGCGACATAATACTGCCGGGCATCATCGACGGGAATATCATCAAAATCGAACTCGTCCCCGCTTTGTGCATGCGCTGGGATAGATAAGGCGAACGCCAGTACCAGCGACGCACAGATGCTGAAAAGGTTCGGAAACCGCATAGGTCTGGTTAGGGGTACGTTAATTCTCATGAATTGCTTTCTCTTCTTCTACAGGGCAGCGCCCTGATTGCGTGACAGAAACCGTATCGATGGCAGACACCGTCCCGCTGGCACACGGCACGGCGGCTTTGCTCTCCCGATATACTCTCCACATGCCATGCCAGCGGCATCAGTGCTGGAAGAGGCCCAGAAAGATACCGATCTGAACCGCAACACCGCGTGTTGAAACATCGGGGGCATCCGCCAGCCCACCGCCCCCTTCGTCGGACCAGTCGGTGGCGCTCAGGGTGGTGTTATACCCGGCCCCGAGGCGCATCATGATGTTTGGCGTCAACGTGTACTCGAAGTTCACCGCGGGATAGAAAAAGAGGTGATAACTCAGCGCACGAGCAAACCGGTTCACGTTCGAGAGGCTTGCGTTGCGGTCCCCATCGAAAATCGGACCGCTGAAGATATCATGGAATCGGGCGCCAGGATTGCGGATCTGCGATGCTCCCACCGTGCTCCGCCCATAGCCGAGCATCGTGCCGGGAAAGATCGTAAATGCCGAGGAGATCGGAATGGCATAATCGACCTGCAAGGCGCCATCGACCTGGGTATAATAGATCGTTCTGGTGTAGATCCCGGTATCCTGCACACGCACCTGACGGGTGAGCTGTTTTGTGCCGATTCCGGCATACAGACCAAACCGCAGGTTCGGGGCGATGCCAGGGGTAAACGTAAGCCCGAAGAAATCGACGTTGAAGGGGCCGGAGAAGTCGCCCAGACTGAGCGCCCTGCTCACACTGTTCAGATCGTCATAATCGGCAAGCACCAATGTCCTGGTATACCCGATGCCCAGCCCGAAGTACGGAAGGCTCTCGCTCGTGAACTCCCCTTCGAACTCCCCCTCAAAGTCCCCCTCGCCGCCCCCGGCCTGTGCCAATGCATGGCTCGGATAAAGGATACCGAGCCAAAGGAAGAACCCTATGATGCCGAGGAGTGTTCTGACCATTGTATACCTCGCGAATGCTCTACGGAAATGTTCACACCAGCGGTCGATATTGCCATGATAGCAACCACATTGCAACGTGGCCGCATCACAACTCACTATCCAGTCGCGTGCCGATCTTGCACCGGAGCCGGAAGCGGAAACAAAGAAGATCCCCAACGCCACCTTCGTCCGGCTGTAAACCTAACAAAAACCTCGCAGCATTCTACATGCTGCGAGGTCGTTGAATACGGCCTTCGCGTATTACACCAGGATACGGTTCCGGCAGCCCACCACAGCCCCGCAGGCCGTCCGTATAGCCAAGCATGTTTATCTGGAGGTTCCTGGGATCGCAAACTGATAGGTGATGCCAAGAAGCGCCGAGACGATCTGATAATTCCCCAGCTCGTGATCAGGATTGACCGGCAGATCGTCTCGATAGAGGAAATCGTTCAGAGAGATCCCGGCACTGAAGGAGATCCCAAGCCAGCCGCTCCCGCTCTGGTATACCGGCACCAATACACCGATACGAGGCTCGACCAGCACCTCCACCTGCTTGAAGTCCTCATCGCTCATTGCTGTCGTGGACGCGGGCATTCCCGTTCCCATCTGCCTGGTCAGGCTTGCCCCGAGCGGCAGGCCGATATTCAGCCCCAGCCAGAACGCATTGAAATGAACGCCCGGCATCATGGAGAAATACCCCACCCTGGTGGTCTGATAGATATCGGCACTGTTCAGGCTCCGCAACCGTATTGCACGGCTATCATAGCCCAGCCCCATGGTCCCCCCGATCACATCGGTAAGAGGATAGACCATCTCCGCCCCAAACCGATAGGCGGAGGTTGGGGCCACCTTAAGGCCCTCCGGTGGGTAAAGGCTCATCGACGCACCACCGGCGACCGCCGGACCAAGTGTCAGAAAGGATGAGGCCATCTCTACCCCGCCGGACTCGGTCTGCGCATGAAGTGCGCCACCGGCAGCGATCAGAGTGGCAAGAAAAAATATATATCGCCGTGCCACCAATTGCGATCCGATCATTATGACTCTCCCCGATGAGTGGTTATAGGTTCCATCACCCTCGTCTGGATACCCTGGATTCTCTGCGACCGCGCTCCCACGGTCCTACAGAGAGCAAGACAACCGGCACCGGCGGAACCTGACAGCTTCGGCCAGCATGGGGGGATGCCCGGCGCGAGCTTTGGCGATGGCCGTAGAGCTGATACAACGGGGAGAGAGAAACAGCCCCGGGAACAGCACGGCCGTTTAGTGGCTCTGGTCGAACCACGCGAACTTCAGGTCGATGCGTGCCATGGCATCGAGCGGATAATCGCGAACATTTGGCTGGAGCATGCGATAATGCATCTCATAGAACAACGGCATGATCGGAGCATCGGCCATCGCCACCCGCTCCGCATCGGCATAATATTTCAACTGCCCCACACGATCGATCGTAGAGACCCCCTTATGGAACAGCGCATTGAACTGGGGGCTGTTATACCGGCTGCTGTTCGGATAGCTTGGAAGGCCGGGCTGCGACGGGACAAGATCGCCGTTCAGCAACACCAGATAGGTCTCGGGATCGGGATAATCGCCATACCAGCGGGTTCCCCAGAACAGGAAATTGCCGAGCTGTGCCTGATCGAGCAACTGCGGGAACTCCAGCACCTGGATATCCACCTTTACGTTCAGTGTGGTCCTGAGCATCTCCTGCACCGCCTGTGCAACCTGGTTAAGCCGTGGTTCTGGATACACCTGGAACGTCATCGGCGGAAATCCCCTCCCCTCGGGATACCCTGCCTGCGCAAGCAGACGCTTGGCTTCGGCCGGATCGAAGGTATACCCCTTGATCGACTCTACCGGATAGCCCCTGAACACAGGAGGAACAAGCCCATGGATCGCTGGCGCATAGGGTGAGTTCTGAAGCACAAAGCGGACGATCTTTTCGCGATCGATGGCATAGTTGAAGGCACGGCGCACATCGGCATTATTGAACGGCGCCTTCTGGTTGTTGAAATCGAAATACCAGGTAAGCATCGCCGGTGTGGCCTGCAACTGATACTTCTCGAAGGAGGGGTGAAGCTTGCGTGCGGAGTCCACCACGGAGGCGAACTGCTCGGTTGGGATGCCAAAGGACTCGCTTAGATTGCCCGCGAGGAACTCGCTGAACTGCACCTTGTCATCCTTGATGAAGAGGAAACGAAGCTCATCGAGAAACGGGAGCTGATTGCCTTCGCCATCGCGCCCCCAGTATTTCGGATTGCGACGGAGCACAAGGTCGCGATCGGGCGCCCAGCTCTCGAAGACAAACGGCCCACTCCCGACCGGGCGACGGAAGAAGTCCTCTTTGTAGGTCTCGACGGCCTCGCGTGGGACGATATCGCCAAGCGAGTTGACCAGATAATAGATGAACGGCGCATACGGCGCGACAAGCTCTATCTGAAACGTGGAATCGTTGAGAACCTTGAACCCCTCGATAGGAGCGGGTTCGCCCGGCGCCGCGGCCGAGCGTGATGAGGTCATGGCCAGCACCGCGTTGTAATACGCGGTGGCCCCCTTCACCTTGTCCTTGAAGGCCCAGAACGCCACGGTGCTTGTGCGTGGATCGCAGGCACGGGTAAAGGAATACCGAACATCCTCGGCTACCAGACGCCTCCCCTGTGCGCCAGGGAAACAGGAATCATCATGGAAATAGATGTCGGTGCGCAGATCGAAGGTATAGGTGCGCCCATCCTGGCTAATCGTCGGGAGCGCCTTGGCAACTTCCGGCACAAGATCAAGCTTCTCGTTCAACTCGATCAACCGATCGAAGACCTGCGAGGCGATATCATCGGCATGCTTGGAGCTTATGAGCACCGGATCAAGCCCCTTCGGGCTGCCACGAAGCACATTCATGATAAAGGTGCCGCCATACTTCTTGCCACCACGGCCGACAACCTGCTCCTCGTTCTGGCTGCCCCTGCCGCCGCAGGCCATAAGCGTGCATGTCAGGAGAATCAACGCAGCTCGCACCATGGCGGCCGGAGATAGGCTTGAGATAACTGTGTGATCGTTCATCCGATTGCTGATGATGAGATGCTGTGATCGAAGGATTCTGCGAGCGATGGGCCAGTTCTGGCGCCCGTAGCTCGGATGGTGCAGGTACCAAACAGACGATACGGAGAAGGTACATATATTTTTCGAGGCGTCAGGATAGATGCCGGAGGGGACCACACGGATCATCATGGGCCGGTATTCACCTCGTCTTGGGCGTGCACGCCAGAGGCGTTCGCCCAAAGCCCTACGCCTGGAACACTGCTGTTGTATCGGACTGGGAACGCTACGGTACGGTACGGGCCGTAGATGCCTATCAAGGTGTAGCTGTTGCCACGGTGGGTATCTATCCTGTTGCATGGGATAGACACCCACAAAAAGAAAGCGCCCTGATGAATGACATCAGGGCGCTTAATCTCAGGTCGGGGAGGCCGGATTCGAACCGACGACCTTCTGCTCCCAAAGCAGACGCGATACCGGGCTACGCTACTCCCCGATTGACCGAATACAAAGCTCGCGATTATTTGGCCCGTTCGCAAGCATGTTCTGCAAAAAAGGGCCTCGCACTGAAAAATACCGGCGAGAAAGGGCCAAACCCGGCCCTTTCCCACCCTCCTCATGGTCGATTTCCAGAGGGATCAGCGTCTGGCAAGCTGTTTCTTCAGATTTTCGATCACCGGCACCGGGCTTGGATCGCTGCCGTTCAGGGTCGCCAGGTAATAACTTGCCCAGTCGCCGAGATAGATCAGCGAGAACATACGGGCAAGGAGGCTCTCCCCCTTCGACTTGATCTCCACGGTAGCACCGGCAGATTTTGCGATGATCTTCTTGGTGATATCGATGCGGGCGGCCACACGCTCGTGATCCTCGCGGTCGCGCAGGAAGATCGCCACGAACTTCCCGACGAGATCCTGCGGATGATGCCAGCCATTGATCTCGTTATGATTCATCTCCGGCAGGAGGTTGCCAAAGGCAAGCTGCTTGGCATTCTCCTGGATCTGCCCGCGCCAGCGGAGGTTCACCGTATCTATCCGATCGGAGGCCGAATACACCACCGGCACGTTCCCCTGAAGCTTCTGTGCAAGAGCGAACGCGGGGTTGCTGCTCTTTGGCCCGGCCGCGTACTTTTTGCCAAGAGTTTCCAGAAGCGATATCGTCTCCTCGATTCCCTGTTCGGTCTGTTCCTTCACCTCGGCACCAAACAGCTCCGACTTCACCGCGAGCGTATAGAGCAGCGGAAAAAAACTGTACGGAAGCGCTGCACGCGGCTGCAATCCTCCCGGAAGGATCACCTTCTTATGGCGGTTCTCATCGGCCAGCTCGCTCAGCCGCCCGCCGGTGGTCATCACCAGGGTCTGCCCGGCTCCCACCGAGGCCTCGTAGGCTGAAAGGGTCTCCTCGGTATTGCCGCTATAGGAACTGGCAATCACAGTGGTCTTGGCATCCACATGGGGGGGCACATAACTCCGAACAACATGAATATCGACGCCGCCATTGTCGGCAAAGCTGGCGATATAGCTCCGAAGGAGATCGCCACCGATGGCCGACCCCCCCATCCCAAGGATCAGTATCCTGCGTGCCTTGGCCTTGCTAAGCGATGGGGCATTCTGCCCGATCTCCACCCCCTCGCGTGCAAAGCGCGGGAAGTTGAGAATGGCGGAGTACATATCGGAGGGATCGTGAGAGCGAAGAGATGCAAGGTCCATGATTGGCTCGATCAGTGAAGTTTAGGTTCTACGACAGACGCCGGAGCGGCCCAGAGCGGGCGGCCCGGCGAGGTCGCCGGATCGCGTACTGTTTTATAATCCGCGGAGTTCCGGCGTGGGGCCACCATCATGGGGCATACGACGCCGGAATCAACTGGACGAGAGAATACGTATCTGGAAGGGCGCACGAAACTATATTCGGCGCACATGCAACCACATGAATGAGAAACGGGGCGGGCCATCGCGTTACAACACGCGCGGCCCACGTATCGCCCTGTGCACCAGCCCCAGTATGGCTGCAAAAATCGCGGAGCCGATGATAGACCAGATGATGGGAAACGGCTCGCCGCCGATGTTGAGCACAAGCAGCTCCGGCAGCCCCAGCTCGCCTGCCACCCAGGCGCCAAGATAGGCTCCCACCAGCCCAACGACAATCGAGACAAGGCAGCCCCCAACCGAATACCCGACCAATGCCTGCCCAAGCCCGCCGCAGACGGCCGCAATCAGCAGAAGCAGGAGAAAACTTACCAAGCTCATATTCATTTATCACCTCCATGTGTGCAGAGCAAGGAGAGCATCTATCGGGCCAGAACCGATCAGTGCGCCGTCCGGTCCGAAATGGCAGGATCAGGCTGCCCCGGCCTCGCCGATGCCCCACTCCCGCAGCGCATCGGTGACCCGCTCGGCCGGGCGCGCAAGCATCGCATGCGCACCATATTCGATGATAGGCCGCTGGATAAGCGATGGGTGCTCCACCATCGCGTCGAGAATACGATCATCCTCGATCGTCGCATCATCCAGCCCAAGCTCGCGATACTCCGGTTCTCCGGTGCGGAGCAGATCGCGCGGCCGCCCGCCGATCTTCCGAAGAAGCTCCACAAGCGTTGCACGCGAAGGAGGGTCGATGATATAATTGATCGATTCATAGTCCACCCCCGCATCGCGAAGCCGTGTCATCACAGCACGGCAGGTAGAGCACGTGGGCTTCTGGTAGATAGTGAGCTGCGGCATGGTCCGGGTTTGGCAATGGCGCCAGCGATGCGCCGGTGATAGTCAGATCGACACATGGTTTCCGCCATATCGGCCCGGACCTGAAGATGGACGGGCCGATATGCGTGGATTTGTCGCGTACGGGCGATTACTCCTGATCGTTAGCATCGATGATGATAACGTCGCCGAAATCGGTGGCCGCAATCACACGATCGCAAAGCGCCTCATCGAGCACAAGATGTGCAAAGTCGCTATTGTGATGCTCGGCAAACGGCATATTCTCGCCATGATTCTGGAGCACAAATTCCATGCTGGAGCGGAGCGCATTGACCAGGTCCTCGTTGTTCAGATCCTCCGGCTCCCAGACCATACGCGCCCAGTAGAAACGCTCGGCCGAGATGCGCTCCTCGGGATAATCGTAGGCATAACAGTCGAGGTCCTCCCGCTCGAACAGCGTCTCGTGCGGGATGATGGTGCTATCAAGCAGGAATGTTCCCACCTGGTAGAAGGTAAGTTCAACAAGATCGTCCTCGTCGAACTCCTCCACATCATCATCGCCGCCGGCATCGGTCTCTTCGGCAACCACCTCATCCTCACCGTTCGTCCCGGCATCCTCTCCGTTCTTCTCTGCATCCTCATCCTCGCTGCTGAGAACCTCCTCGTAATCGTATGGGGCGATCTCTTCAACATCATCCCCTTCTTCCAGTGCATTGGCCTCGGCGATATGGAAATTGAGGAACCACCACTCGCCCAACGTGACGATAAGGTTGCTGTAGTCGTGCGGCGTCGTGATAACGGTGGAAAGCCCGAAACGAGCATCGGGGCCAAAGTTGCGCAGAAGATTACGAACCAGGCCGAATGCCGCCCGTGCATACTCCGGCGCCACAAAGGCCTCGGAGATACGAGCCATTACCGCGCTCGGATTGCCCAGCTCCGGAAATTGCGTTGCCAGGTCTGCGTGGTTATTATCCATCATGGTACTGACTGAAAAAAGTATATGTGAGAGCTCAATGCTGATACGGAGCGAATATACGAGGATGCGCCATCAGACCTATGTGATCTCCGTAACATCCCGGCGTGGAGAAATGGGAACGCAACATATATGCCGGAAGAACAGGAGAACCGGGAGGGGCGCACGACGGTCGATCGCGGACTACTTGCGAACGCTCCCCTCTTCAAAACTCCAGAAGAGCAGATCAAGCTCCTGAAGCGGCATGCCAAGCGATGCGGCCAGAGCCGCAAAACGAGTTTCAAGCTCCAGATAGGCACGCCGTGTTCCCACCGACGCAGGCATCCGGGCGATGGCGCCGCATCGGAGCATATGTTTCAGGACATGACGGTCGATGATGGCAAGATCGAGAAAACCGATATTGCGAAGGAAATGTGAGGCCTCCTTCCACCCCAGCCCCTTTACATTGTTCACAAGCCATTCCCGTTTCCCTGCCGATGTCAGTGCCTCCGAGCACAGGATCTGGATGATCTCCTCTGCGCGGTCGGCAACGGCAAGCAGACGGGCAGCCTTCTGATTGTGAAACCGGATGTAGTGCGCGGGATCGCGCAGATGGGGTGTTGGATCGAACCGGTTCTCCGGGAATCCCCTCTCTCGCAACTCGCTTAGCACGGCCGCCGCATGCACAGCACGCGACTGCGGCGTAAGCAGGCAATACAACAGTTCGTAGAGATACTCCGATGGGGGAACGGCCCTGAACTCCTCCAGACGCATTCGGATGGTATCGATATGGGCTTGATAATGTTCAAGATATTCCCCAGGAATTTCGGGCTGTTTGTTCATGGGCAGAAAATCAGCCGCGACGAAGGGACACGCCCTGGCGCTCGCGCCCCCCTCGGCACGGGATCATTGTGTACACGATCGGCACGCCGATGCTCAACGCTTGAGAATCGGGCGTGTTCTACGGCTCCCCTCCGCATCGAGGAGGAGATGATACAATCCGGCCGGAAGATGAGTGATATCAACCTGATGCCGATACGGTCCGGCTTCTGCCGTATCATCCCAGCCAAACACCGAGCGGCCCAGCGCATCAACGATCTCGCCGCGAATCGTGCCGCCACGTTCCAGCCATAGCTCCATGCTGAAACGTCCATCGTTCGGCTGTGGATACAGGACAGGCCTTCCTGCATCGGCACGACCATCAAGACCCGAGAGACGGAAGGCATAGCCATCGGATGAAGCGGCGCAACCATTGCTATCGACCACATCCACCTGGTAGACTCCCTCCAGCACCGGCACATGGGCACGCCCATTGGCCCCCGGTATCGGCGTACCATCCAGACTCCACTGGTACGATACGGCCGCTCCGGTCTCCAGCATCCCACCGCTGCGTACGATGCCCGGCTTCGCTGGCGAGAACATGACAACCTGCACCGGCGCCGACATCCCGGCACATCCGGTAGAGAGGGTCACCGTTACGGTATACACCCCCGACTGGCGAACCGTTGTGTGCCGGGATGTGGCGCCATTGCTCCAGCGATAGGCCGCAAAGCCAGCACCGGCATCCAGCATCACGCTGTCGCCACGGCAGAATTCCAACGGACCCGATGCCATGATCGTCGGCTTCGGGGCGTCGTCTATAAGCAGGTTCGCCGTATTGGCCGAGCCAATCGCAGCCGGCAAGCTGGACACCACCCGCACACGGTACCCACGTCCGAACGGCATTGAATCCGGTATGATGGCGGTGATAAGAGCAGGATAGGGGCCGGCAACGCTCCCTATCGCAATGGGATCGGCAAAGCTGCCGATGGAATCGGAGAGTTGCAGGGTAAAGATATTGCCCCCCTCGAACACCCCCTTGATGGTGAAGGTGGCATAGAGGACATCTCCCGCACAAAATCTGGTAGTGGCAAGGGTGCCGGTAGTGATCGAAGGATCGGCGCCGAGCTTGCCAAGGAAGATATCGGTGCCACCGCTTGCAAACAGATCGAATGAGCCGATACGCAGTTCCGCCTGATACCCACCTGCCACACGAAGCTCATTGCCGCCATCAAGCGCCAGCGCTCTGCCTTCATCCGCTCCAGGCCCCCCGGCAGTCCTTATCCATTGGAGTTCGCCGAGCGCGGAATACCGCGCCACAAACATATCGCCCGTTCCAATCCGATCCTCCACCATAACACCGCTGAACGAAGCGGTATCGCAATAGATTCCGGTGGCATAGATATTCCCCGCAGGGTCCACCAGAATGCCATACCCGGCATCAATCCCGCTGCCACCACCGCGCACTCCCCAACGCACACCTCCTCCCCCGTCGAACTTCGCAACAAAGGCATCGGTGGCCCCGGCGCTTACCAGCAAGGAATCGCCGAAGGCTACGCTATCGGCAAAGGTGCCAGTGACATATATATTGCCGGAGTGGTCTGCCGCTACACCCAGGCCGATATCATCGCCCGGCCCCCCGGCACGCCCGGCCGTCACCCCCTGGCAGACCGAGTTGAATTTGGCAACAACGATATCGCTTCCCCCCGCGCTTGTCACGGTTGTGCTGCCGATGGTGGCGCTTCCGAAAAACTTCCCGACAACCACGCTGTTGCCCGCGCCGTCGATGCTGATCCCGTAGGCCTCATCATCCTGCGCCCCTCCTGCACGCCCGGAGTTCAGATAGGCACCGGTAGGATCAAAACGCGCCACAAAGATATCGTGCCCCCCCATGCTGAGAAGCGTTCGGCTGGGATCGAACGCGACCGATCCTTTGAAATAACCGGTGATGACCACACTGTTGGTCACATCGAATGCGATGCCCCGCCCGTATGCGCTGGAATCACCGCTCCCCGTACGTATCCACCGGAGATCGCCAGTGGAGGAGAACCCTGCAACAAAGGCCTTGAACCCACCGCTGCTCTTAAGGGTATCCCATTGGATTTGTGGCGTGCCGGAGAAGGAGCCGGTGATAAAAACATCACCGGCTGCATTGACGGCAATGGCCGGATCGCGGAAATCCCCACGGCCAAGGCCCGTCCGTACCCAGTCGAGCTTGCCCCGTGGATCGTACCTGGCAACAAAAAGACCGACGTTGTCACCATTAGTGAAAATGGTCGCCCCAAAGGCCACATTCCCCTGGAACGTCCCGACCATATAGGTGTTGCCGGCCCCATCAATGCCGATGCCGCCAGCCCTATCCGTCTGGGAGCCACCGGCATCCTGCACCCACTGCCAGATCTGAGCATGCAGCATCGAACATCCGCCGATCAGAAGAAGGCAGCATAGAAGCAGCGTGCGGGAAAGAAGGTGTTGAGACATCACAGAAGGATTACGAGATAATAGAAGCAACAATCATCATCAGCCACATGGCGCCGTACATATACAGAGCGGTGGCACCCGGCCCGGTGCCAGGGAGACCCGCCCGCCGGAAAGAAGGGCCCGGCGCGATCCCGGCACATCACATGCCAAGCCCCTGGCATGAATTGTTGAAGACATATCCTTCTATCAAGAACGATTGGCAATCGCCGGATAACACAAAGGTGCCGGGATGCACATCCGGCACCTTGTTATCCGATACCAGGGCGCGCTGGCCGACAGACGCGCTGGCCGACAGACGCGCTGGCCGACAGACGCGACGGCCGACAGGCATATCAGCGCTTCAGGATCTCCTGGGTCCATCGGCGCGTGCCGCTCTCGATCTCGATGAAATACATTCCCGGGGCCGCCCCCCGAAGATCCACAACGCGCCGATAGTGCTCGCCACTGCTCTCGTCGTTGTACCGAAGCACCTCCTCCCCGACCATGTTGCGCACAATCAGTTGCACCATTCTCTGGCCAACAACGGGCAGCTCGACGGTGAACTCGCCGGAGGTTGGCTGCGGGTACACACGCACCACGCCACGCGCCATCTCGCCAGAGACACCTGCCACGGTGACCGAGCGCTCATCGGAGACCGAAGTGCAGCCTTCGGTGTTGAAGATCCGCACAGCGTAGTTTCCCGTCACATCTGCTGTATAACGGCGACTGGTAGCGCCATCAATCACCACATTATCTCTCAGCCACTGATATGCATCGGCCGGGCTTGACTCCAATACCATGCCCGTAAGAGTTATCGTCGGCTTTGCCGGCGCCGGTTTTGTAACCACTGTCACTGGCGCCGATGTTCCGGTGCACCCATCATTATTGGCAACCGTCACCGAATAGCTCCCCTCCTGCGAAACAGCAATGGTGCGGGTTCCCGCGCCGTTGGACCATTGATACGACGTAAACCCTTCCCCGGCATCGAGCATAACGGCGGTACCCTGGCAGATCGTAAGCGGCCCTCCCACCGTTATGGTTGGCATGGGCGCGGTATTAAAGACAAGGTCATTGCCATTATCGCTCCCGACAAGCGGCGGATTGTTGGAGACAACCCGGATCCTGAACCTGTTCCCACGCGTGATTGTCAATGGCACCATCCCGCTTATAACATTGCTGGTTGTGCCTTGCACCGAACCGATCACCATAGGCGAGGCGAAGCTTCCGGCCGAATCCGAAAGCTGTGCCGTAAAGGTGTTCTCGCTATCGAAGATGCCGTTTATCACAAACGGGACACCGATGGATGTTCCGGCGCAGAACGGGCTTCCCGAGATCGGCTCCGTCGTGATGGAGGGATCAATGCCCAGCTTGGCAAAAAAGACATCCATCTGCCCGACAGGGGTGATAGTAGTGGAACCGAATGCAAGGCTCGATGAATAGATCCCTCCCACACGCAGTTCGGCATTCTTATCTATGGCAATCACCCTACCCTGATCCAGTCCCGAGCCTCCATGCGAGCGTGCCCACTGAAACTGGCCCGTACCATCGTACTTTGCAACAAAGATGTCGCCATTGCCATTGCCGTATATCACCGTATCGCCGACACGCGCCGTATCACGGAACATGCCGGTGATATAGGTATTTCCCAGTTCATCAATCGTAACGGCAAATCCAGAGTCGTTGCCCCGACCCCCTCCCTGCCGTACCCAGCGGGGCGAGCCTAGCCCATCGTACTTGGCCACGAAAAAATCTGTTCCCCCGGCGCTCTTGAGAACCGTGTCGCCAAACCGCGCACTATCGGCAAAAGCGCCCGTGATATAGGAGCTGCCAAAACGATCCACCGAAAGATGGCCAACCCAATCGTTGGAGAGGCCCCCGGCTCGTTTTGCCCATTGGAAGATCCCGGCAGACGAATATTTGGCAAGGAAGATCGTGGAGCCGGCATGCATCCAGGCCCCGGTTGTATCGCCGAAGAGGCTATCCCCTTTGAAATGGCCGATGATATAGGGGCTTCCGGCCTGGTTCACGGCAATCGACACAGCATTATCCTCGTTGCTGGAACCATTGCGGGCAAGCCACTTAAGCTCCCCAAGGAAGTCATACTTCGCCACAAAAACATCGCTCAACCCGGCACTGGTAACCCCAAGCGTGTCAAATGTGGCCGTGCCGCGAAACGTCCCGGTGACAAGACAATCCCCAACGATGGTATCAAGCGCAACTCCCGTGGCGAAATCGGCCTCAGGCCCCCCGCCTCGCCGCGCCCATTTGATGTCCCCGGCGGCATCGAACCGAAGAAGGAACATGTCGAAATCCCCGACGCTGTTCAGGACCGGCAGGCCGATCGAGACGGTGCCGCTAAAGGAACCGGCAACATATCCTTCACCATTGCTCCCCACGGCAATGGAGGGTTGCGCAAAATCGCCCGATCCCGCCCCCTTCACCACCCACTGGAGCACACCGGAGGGGTTGTACTTTGCGATAAACAGCCCCACCCTTCCCCCATTATCCAGGACAGTGGTATTGAAGGTGATGGTTTTATCGAATGTGCCAACGATATAGCTATTGCCTGCGCCATCAAGGCCGATACCGGTGGTGATATCCACCGATGGCCCGCCAGCGGTACGTCCCCACTGCCAGCTCTGCGCATACAGCACCGGGGCCAGCAGTATCACGGCCATCTGAATCGCAGCACATGCTATAAAACGGCGATAACGGTATGTCATTGCGATACGTCCTTTCTGTAAGTAATAGCTCGATAGTCAATGGAGTATGCGCCCGGCACAAGCCCATCGGAGACATCGCGCTCCGGCGAGCACCCGTTTCCTACGAGGGTGAACACACCTGAACCCTATGGTCGATACGGGCAACGCTCACGGAACTCGATGGATGGGCTGGGATATCCAGGAGCGTTACCGTTGGGCTATCAGGATAAAATTAACCCGGAAGCACCGATTTACATCCGCGTTACGGAGCTATGAGCAGAATCGATCAGAAAGAGGAAGCGCCGGGGCGTGCACCCGGCGCTTCCTGATGATCGCCTCAACCGCCACAAGCCGGCCGCCGGATCAGTGTTTTATCACCTCGCCGACCCAACGGCGTCCGCCACTCTCCACATCAATGAAATAGACGCCCGATGGCTCCCCACGCAGATCCACCAACCGGCGGTAGAGCGCTCCGGCGCTACGATCCTGCAAGCGCACGACCTCTCTGCCGAGGAAATCCCGCACCACCACGGTAACGGCACGCTCGGCATGCACCCTCAGCTCCAGAGCGAACTGGCCACGGGTTGGCTGCGGATAGATCGCGATGCCAGCCGCCATCGCCGCCGCATCCACTGCCGCCACCTGCACATCGACGGGGTCCGATAGGATTGCACAACCAAAGTCGTTGAAAACCTGCACAGCATAACGGCCTGCCCTGCCAACGATAACGGTGCGGCCGGTGGCCCCCTCGATCTCCTCCCCCTCGTATATCCACTGGTAGCGGCTAGCCGGAGTTGCCTCAAGCCGATCGCCGAGCATAAGGATCGTCGGCTTCTCGGGAAGGGGAATCACCTCAACGGTCACCGGCGGCGACACTCCGGCACACCCCAGAGCATTGGTAACCTCAACCGAGTACACACCGCTCCGGGTGACCGTTATCGTGCGACCGGAGCCTCCATCGGACCAGCGATAGCTGCGATACCCCTCGCCGGCATCCAGCACAACGCTATCCCCAGCACAGAACATCAACTGGCCGTCGGCCTGGATATCTGGCGCGACCACTTCGCTTAGAACGAGATCGCGGCCATTATCGGCGCCGACTACCGCCGGATCGCTCCCCACCACACGGACGCGATATCGCTCGCCCGGGGCGATCGCCGACGGAATCATCATCGTGAAACTTCCGCTGGTCGTCCCCGGCATGGTGCCGAGAACGGTGGGCTCGGCAAAGCTTCCGGCAGTATCGGAAAGCTGGGCGGTAAACACATTCCCATCCCTGAAGCCAAGGCCGTTGAAACCGCTAACAACAAAAGGCACCGTCATCATTGCACCGGAACAGAACGGATCACCAGCGATGGTACCGGTGGCAATGCCCGGAACAACATTGCCGATCCTGGCAAGGAACACATCGTTCCCGCCGATGCCATCGATAAACAGCGATCCAAAGGCACAGGTCCCCCTGTAGATGCCGCAGACCACCGCACCGCCGCCTGTGCGATAGGCCGCAATCGAGGTAGCCTGATCTGAACTGAGGGAACCGCAATTCTGCACCCACAGGAACCGCCCCCCCCTGTCGTATGCCGCAACAAACGCATCACCTCCACCCCGTTCCGAAAGCTTGCTGCCGCCAAACAGCGCTTCGCCAGACCTACTTTCGTAGCGGCCCGCCACATAACACACCCCGTTTCCGCCGATGGAGACGCTGCGCCCGACATCCTCGTTCAAACCACCACCGCACTGTGCCCACAGCACAGCGCCGGAGCTATCGAACTTTGCGATGAACATGTCCATCCCTATCCCTCCGATCCCCCTGGCAACGATCGTATCAAACATGATATGGCCGATGAAACCACCCGTCACATAGGCATCACCCCCTCTTTCCACGGCAATGCCGTACGCATATTCGTTGAACGGGCTGCTGCTGGAGATAGCCCATTTCACGATTCCATCGGGTGCCAGCTTCAACACAAAGATATCGGTCAGCGGGGGTGCCGCCACGCTCTGAAGATACAGGGGACCAAAGGCAGCTTCACCGGCAAAATCACCGGTAACATAGACATTGCCAGCCCCATCGGTGGCGATGCCATGACCATTGTCGTTATTCTCCCCTCCGAAGCTTCTCACCCACTGTTCGGTACCCTCCGAATTATACTTTACGACGAAGACATCATAGCCCCCCATGCTTGTGACATCGTGCGACCCAAACACCCCGATGTTGCGATAGGAACCGGTCACATAGCAGTTGTTGGAGCTATCGATGGCAAGACCTCGTGCAACATCGAGATTGTTGCCGCCGCCACGCCGTGCCCACTGGAAATTGCCGTCCTTGTCCCATTTGGCCAGGAACATATCCGAAGCACCATCGGCAACGAGAGTAGTGGTGCCGAACATTACGGGTTTACGAAAGGTGCCTGCGATATACACGCTTCCCCCCATATCGGTGACGATTGCCAGATCGCTATATCCTCCCTGGCCGACCGCATCAGCAACCCACTCAACAACACCGTTGTTATTATATTTCGCAACGAAGAGACCGTCATGCTCCCCGTTGGAGAGCGTTTGTGTGCCGATCTGTATGCTACGCTCGAACGTCCCGACGATATAGGAGTTGTTGCTGGCGTCAACGGCAATGCCTGTCACATTGTCGTTATTGGGCCCACCGATTCCTCGTGCCCATTGCCATCCCTGTCCCCATAGATCAGGCGCCGAGACAACCAGCAGCATGAACATCGCTGCACCGCAGATAAGCCTGTTGATGTACGGCATTGCGTTATAGATATGATATGTGGTTCAGAACCGCATGCACAAGCCATGTCGAGACTCCATCAGGAGTATGGGATTAATATATATATGAACGTCCGGCAGACACACTACAACACGTGCCGCCAGAAAGAATGGCCCACTCCGATCTGATCGCCACCAGCAGCCAACGTCTTGTTTTCGCGGTTGCACGTCTGTTGTTTGCAGTATTTTCGCGCCACGGGGAAGTTCGATGGGCCGGGAAGCGCTCCGGCTGCATCTCCGGTGGTTGGAACCATGCAATGGGGTAGCATAACCCGCCGGAGTTTGTTCACCCGGCACGTTCAGATCTACAATTGTTCAATCGAACATCGGAGATCACATCTTCTCCGATATACCAGCGGAGCCAACAGATGCCCAGGAAACCTACAACAACGGTCGCACTGCTTGATACCATTGCCGAATCCTGGTGCCGACGAAATCGTCCCGAGTCGATGAATACGGACTGGGGGCAATCGCTTCTGGCATATGGCCTGCTGGCAACCGTTCGGGCCACCGGCAACCAGATGGCCAGGGAATATCTACGGCGCTGGCTTACCTATCACCTCGGCGCCGGTGTCCATGTCACCTACTTTGTCGGCTCCTGGAGCATCGGGCTTCTCTACCCGGACATCATCCGAACGTTCCCGGAATTTGAAATGCCTCTGCGCGCCGTTGCCGAGAGGATCTACACGTTTATCCGCGAAAAGGCGATACGCAACGGCCGGGGCATCATTCTCCATAACGTCGATCTCCCTCATATCTATATAGACACCATCTACTACTCGGCGCCGGTGCTGGCAAAGCTCGGCGCAACGCTCGGACGCGGGGATTGGACAGAGGATGCCCTCATGCAGCTTCGTGCCCACCTGGACATTCTCCGCGATCCGAAGAGCGGCTTCTCGATCCATTGTCAGGAGAATATCTCCGGGCATCGCTCCGAAGGGGCATGGGCACGTGGCAATGGGTGGATCGCCATGACCTGTGTTGAGCTGCTCCCATATCTCCCCGTCGGCTCGAAGGAGTGGCAGGAGGTGCACACGGTGCTTGGCACGCTGATGAGCGCGCTGCTCCCATATCAGAGCCCGAAGGGACTCTGGCGGACGATCCTCACCGACAGACGGGCCTATCAGGAGACATCGGCAACGGCGATGTATCTCTTTGCACTTGCCAGGGCAGAGCATCATGGCTGGCTCCCCTCCTCCTTCGCTGCAACGCTTGAGCGCGCCGAGCAGGGGCTTCGTGGCCATGTCGATGCCGATGGACGGCTCCTTGGCTGCTCCGAGGGCACCTGGCCTGGCACAGTGGAATACTATAAGGGGTTGAGCTGCGGCGAATGGTGGTGGGGGACCGGCTCCTACCTTCTGGCACTCGCAGAACTCTCCCAGAAAGAGATTCAGCACTCCCCGGCATGATCCCGCCAGCAGGGCCTGCGTATCGTTGCCATGGCTCCCAGCCCACCCGATAGGATCTCCCCAGGTTCCAGACCGGAGTATGCCGTCGCATACGCCTGAGGCAACCATCGGAAGCGCAGCATGGTTCACCGGCATCCTGATGGCACCGGCGGGCGCTCCACAGCGCAGCCCCGTGACCCCCGACAGCGCTTGCACGGCCCTATTGCTCCGCAGACAGCACACGCCCCCGTACATATATATATCCTGCGATGATGACAGAGAGCACAGCCCCGGATCATGCAGACAAACACGCCCGGCAGAGGCCGCTTGACCTTATCGCGCTTGGTGAATGCCTTGTCGAGTTCAGCCGCCGGAACGATGGCAGCTATCGCACGTCCTATGCTGGCGATGCATTCAATACGCTCTTTTATGCCTCACGGCTTGGGCTGAAAACCGGTTTTATCTCTGCGCTCGGCGATGACCTGTTCACGCCGATGATACTCGATGGCATCACACGGGAGCGGATCGACACCTCGCGACTAATGCATATCGAAGGACGCCGCAACGGGCTGTATTTCATCGAACTGGATCAGCATGCCGAGTATACCTTTCATTTCTGGCGCGCCGGATCGGCCGCAACCCAGACGCTGCTGCGGCATGATATCACGGACCTCGCCGAGTATTGCGCAGACGCACCGCTGCTGCTGCTGACAGGTGTGGGGCTGGCAGTGCTGCAAGGACGCGAACGGCTTCTGGAGCTTCTGCAACAGGTGCATGGCCGCACACGGGTGGTCTTCGATACCAATTATCGGTCGCGACTCTGGGACTCTCCCATCCAGTTTCAAGAACGGATGGAAGAGATCCTCCCCTATATCAGCATAGCTCTGCCCACCCTCTCCGATCTGGCCGCGGCCTATCCCGGCAGCAGCATCGAGGAGATCTACGGCCGATTTGCGGACAAGGGGATCGAAACGATCGTTATCAAGATGGGGGCAGAAGGGTGTGCGCTGGGAAGGAAGGGTGGGGCGTTGCAGCGATATCCTTCCCCCGTGCTCTCACAGATCGTGGACACGACCGGCGCCGGCGATGCGTTTAACGCCGGATTTCTCGCGGGAGTGCTCAGGGAGATGCCGCACGGAGATTGCTGCGCTCTGGGACATCGCCTGGCCGCACGGGCGCTCTCGGTGCAAGGAGCGCTCGATCACTCGTTTGGCTCCGGGGATGCCAGAGCCGACTGGCTTCCAGGGGAAACCGCCAGCGACACTCCCTATCCCGTCTAGAAGATCCCAGTTCTACAACCGTTCGGGGTATGGCATCCCCGGTCGGTAGCGGATGAACATATTCCAACCGCAGGCCTGCCATCGTCTTCGGCGAGGCTCGGCTGGCATCGGCAACCACATCCCACACAGGCAGTATGATGCATCAGGATAACAACGCACATGGCGCCTCCGCCGTTCCCGGCACCACCCCCCTTTTCCATATGATCGGCAATGCCCACCTGGACCCTGCCTGGATGTGGCAGTGGGGCGAAGGGATGGAAGCGTTTCTCGCCACCTGCCGATCCGCGCTCGACCGTATGGAAGAGCAGGCGGACTTTATCTTCACCTGTAGCTCGGCAGCGCACTATCGCTGGATCGAGGAGGTGGAGCCGGAACTGTTCGAGAGAATCAGAACGGAGATACAGGCAGGGCGGTGGGTGATCGTTGGAGGATGGTGGACACAGGCTGACTGCAATCTTCCCTCAGGGGAAGGATTTGTCCGCCAGGCACTTCTGGGGCAACGCTATTTCCTGAGCCGATTCGGCAGAATAGCCCGCACCGGCTACAGCCCCGATGCGTTTGGCCATACCCTTGGCCTTCCCCAGCTTCTCGCCGGCGCCGGTATGGACGCATATATCTTCTGCCGCCCCGATCCCACCGAACTGCAACTCCCCTCCCCACTGTTCCGCTGGATCGGCCCGGCGAATTCATCCGTGCTTGCATACCGCGTCCCGTTCCATTATAACATGTACCAGACGTCGGTGCCGAAGAAGGTGCAGGATCTCCGTGCAGCGCTCGACGGCCCCTCGCCGCTGGCGGCAGCCGGGCTGCCGCTACGGCAGTTTGGAACCGAATGGATGCTCTTCTATGGAGTAGGCAATCACGGGGGTGGGCCAACGCAGGAACAGATCGCCCAGATCATCGCAATCGACCGGGAAGAGCGCTCCCCCCATCTGCTCTTCTCCTCTCCTGATGCCTTTTTCGCCCGTGTCGCAATGAATCCGGGAGGGCGCCTGATCCCGGAATGGCGTGATGATCTTCAGCTCAACGCACCTGGTTGTTATTCGGCTCACTCCCAGATCAAGGCGCTGAACCGCCGGAGCGAGCATCTCCTTGCCTCGGCCGAACGCATCGCATCGCTTGCCTCGATGGTGCTGGGAGACACATATCCTGCCGATACTCTCCGTCAGGCCTGGGAGAACGTCTGCTTCAACCACTTTCACGATATCCTGTGTGGCGTAGCGATCAGAGAAGCGCTCGACGATGCAATCGAGAGCTACGGCGAATCGCTTGCAATCGCAAAACGGACAACACGCATGGCAGTGCAGCGGATCGCCCGCAGCATTGATACAACCGGACCCGGGCGCACGCTGATCGTCTTTAATCCACACGGCCAGAGGCTCTGCGAGCATATCACGTTCGAGTTATGGCATGATATCGATAAATCGCTCTGGTCGCAGCCGATTCAGATCCGCCTGAGCGATGACAACGGGAAAGATATTCCCTGCCAGATAGGATACACGTCCGGGAAAATCGGTCGGGACCGGATCGCCATCACATTTAAAGCGGTCTTGCCGGAACTTGGCTGGCGCTGTTACCGGGTATTCTACGGGGAGCCATCCACCGTCATTCCCAACTATGCCATCCTGCCGTGCAGCCAGACCGTTCTGGAGAATGAATATCTGCGTGTCGAGTTCTCCGCCGACCACGGAGCGATCATCAGCATCATCGACAGAGAGCGAGGAATCGAGCTGCTTGCCGGTCCCACGGCACTTGGCGTGGCAGTGGACGATCCAACCGATACATGGGGGCATGGCGTACAACGGTTCGATACGGTGGCAGGAATTTTTGGCAACGCGGAAATGCGGCTGGTGGAGGATGGGCCGGTGCATGCAACAATCCGCGTACGAAGCCACTGGAGGGGATCGATGGTACAACAGAGTTTCCGTCTTCATCGCGACTCACGCGAGATCGCCGTCGATGTCAAGATCGTCTGGGCCGAACACAGAACGATGCTGAAGCTTCAGTTCGCCCCCCGTATCGCGCATGCCCGGGCGGCATACGAAAGCGCCTATGCGGTAACGGAAAAGCCATGCGATGGCGTGGAGCGGCCGGGCGGCACATGGTGCGCCCTGGTTGGAGGAGATCCCGGCGAGCCGCTGGCAATGGCAGTGGTCAACGACGCAAAATATGGCTACAGCGCCCATCCGGCCCGGCTGGACGCCATTCACGCCACGCCGACAGTCGGCGAAGAAGCAGCATATACGGTGCTGGCCATGACGGCGGTACGCTCACCAAGTTATGCCACCCACGATCCCCACCCGTACCATCCCGACGAGGATCTTGATTTTATAGATCAGGGGGTACAGCATTTCCGGTACATCCTGATGTTCCCCGATAAAGAGGACTACGCGGCCGCATCAAGCAGTCGGGGAGCTGTGCTTGCGGCGGGGCCGATCGCACACCTTGAATCCGCGCATCAGGCGGCACGCCCATCGCTTCCCGGATTATTTCACGGTATCGAGGTACACCCGGGCAATGTGATGGTAACAGCAATTAAGCAGCATGAAGATGGCAACGGCTGGATTATTCGTCTATTCGAGTCCGCCGGGCGTGCAACTGCTGCATCCATCCATAGTATTCCGCTTGGCGTATCCTGGAATACGGAGCTTGCGCCACACGAGGTGCGGACATTCCATATTTATAATGGCGTAATTACATCGGTCGATCTGATAGAGCGATGCATACAATATTATGCATGAAGCATATCGGCGAATCAATGCATGAAGCGATGGCATCAACGCTCCCACAGGATAACCGGACCATACTGGGGACTATACTGGCATTGCTGGCGTAACCATGAATATTCGCAAAATATTCCGGCCCGGCTCCATGCAGGGCGATCACGCCAGGCAGTTCCTGAACCATATCCCTCCAGAGATTTGTTGCCGCTGCCGATTGGAATTTCGCACAATTGTATGCAGTGGCACTTGCGGCGGTGCTTATGGCAGAACATGGCGTGCAATGCTGCGGTAAAAATGGTGTGTGCAACACCTTTGCCGCCACATGCACTTATCTATATGGTGACAGCCACCGTATCGTATATGGATCATCCGAAATGCTCTATCCGGCACTGGTGATTGCAGTATGAACGGAGGCAATGAATCTATTCGCAGGCAGCGGCCATCGTTCCAGGCGGTGAGCAGTCGACTCCAGCGTATGACTCTATAGATCATAGATATCAAAGGCTGCCGGAAATCGTTATCCTTTGCATAAATACGCCGGATGAGCATAGAACGTACCATGTGTCTGTGGCGAGAGCACGATGTTGCCCGAGTGGGCTTCCCACGTTCGCTCATCCCATCCCGGCCGCTCACGGCAACGGCACCGTATGCAAAGGCGGAGTGTCTCTGTGCAATGGCCGCCAGCCAGGCACAGCGCCTGGCAGCCCGGATTGACGAGCGGGTTACTTCTTCAGCGATCGACCTGTTTTCTGTGCGGCCTTGAGGCGAGCTTTCTCCTTCAACACGGCTTTACGCTCCTCCACCTTCTCCGCAATCCGATTGAGAATCCTTGGGTTTCCCTTGCTTGCAGCCTGCTGCACCGCCTGTCTGGTAACCCCTTCTTCTTCTGCGATCTCGGAGTAGATCCCACGGAAAGGATATCGGCTCAAGGCATCATGCCCCAGCGGCTTGGGTCGGATAGCTTTCATATCTCCTTTATTTTAGGTATTCTTGAAGGTTGACAAATCCTTGTCAATACACCTAACTTCGCCGTGACGTCGATCGATCGGACCGCAACAATCTACAATGGTAGATAGTACCAATCAACCTAATTCTACAAAGGTAGACCAAATGACTTCTGGGCAGCGAATGCGGCTATTCGGTGAGAGCGTTTACAACTCGATCAAAGAGTTTGCGCAGGCAGTGAAGATGGCTCCGCCGAATCTGCAGAAGTACATGAACGACGAACGTGAACCCGGCTCGGGCATCCTTCGCCGACTCTATGATATCGGCTGCAACATCAACTGGCTTCTCACCGGTCAGGGAAATATGTTCGCCGATAATGAAACCGGCCGGTCCATACGGCCGCGCGTGCAGGGGAACGCCATCGGCGAACCCGAGCAGCTTTATATCACCGGCAGCAACGACGATGGAGAGGCGGTATTTACGCTGCGCATCAAGATCAAGGGGAAACGTATTACGGTCAACGAGATCAAATAAGATGACCAGCGTTCCACCTGACAACTCCACTTCTGCCCAATGGCTGGAGGGCGCTTCTCTGCGCGGGAATCGTCCAGCACATATATGAATATCCAGCCTGGTGCACGGCGGTGATGCCAGAGGATCGGTTTACAGTTCCGCCGATCACCATTCTTATTCTACCGCCATCCTACGCACGATCATCCACCACCGGACAATCACGCCCGGTACTGGCTGATATGCATGTCTCAGGCCCGCCCCTGACATCCCCGGACACCTTCCCCGTGCAAAGTCGATGCACGGGGTTGGGCTGGCACGTTCAGTCCCGACCACGCAGAACATGCTGATATCATCGAAACAGCGGATAGTGTGAAGCTCAGGTGATGATGCCCGGCTCACGCATGGAGAGCGTTGCGGCAAGTGCTCTGTCGGGCGCAACAAGACCATGTCCCTGCACCTCCGATGGAACATCGGCCAGAGGAACCGCTGTAGCAGTCAGAATATCCTTGATCTCGCGAGGGGAAAGGTGTGGGCGGGCTTCCAGCATCTGCGCCACTACCGAGCTGACGATCGGCGCGGCGAAGGAGGTGCCATCGACATGTTTATAGGCGGGGGTGATGATCTTCTCAGCGGCAATACGGCTCAACAGGATCGAACGGGCCTGCACCGGCCCATCGGCACGAACAAGGCGTTCGCCAATGGCGGTATCCCCTGCCAGTGCCGGAATCAGTTCTCCAAGGTGGCTATCGCTGGCGCAGGCCATCCGCAGCAGCGCTTCGGCCTCGGCCTTGACAGCCGTGTGGGGAAGGATCGGTGCGGCCAGCCAGATTGCGGGCGCAAGCAGTTCGGGCTTCGAGGCTCCGCCGGGAGTGTTGCCGTAGGAGCTATGCCAGAGCCGGCGATGCATCCAGTCGGTGGAATTATTGTCGTTGTAGCCTCCAACGGTGATCGCCGAAGGCGCTGCTCCCGGGGGCTTGATCGGGTTGGTCGGATTATTCCCGGATGCGGCCACCACCACCACGCCGTCTGCGACAAGCTCCTCCACCAGCGCGATCACCGGATGCCGGAGCGAATCGGTGGTTTCATCCACACCGATCGAAAGGTTTACGATCCTGATATCAAAACGTTCCCGGTTGGCCTGAATCCATCGAAGGGCACGGAGCACCTGGGGGGTACGGATTCTATAGTTCGGGGTCATCGCCCGCACCAGCACCAGACGCACATTGGAGGCAATGCCCCTGTACTCACCGCCGGAGAGATAGCCGCTACCAGCGGCTGCGGCTGCGGCCATGGTGCCATGCCAGGCACGCACTCCCGGCCTATGCCGAGCAAGCCGCCGCACATCCCGGATCTCCAGATCACGCACCGCATCATAGAGCGCAACGATACGATTGTACGGCTTCACAAGGTCGTCGTGCGGATAAAATCCGCTATCGACAAACGCCATGGTGATCCCACGGCCGGTGAATCGCTCATCGGTCTGCATTCTGAGAGGTGTTGGGAGGATCGGGGTCGCCCCCAACGTCAGATCAATAAAATGGGGTCCGCCCGGCCTCTGGCAGCTCAATTGTGCATGGTGCAGCACGCGCTCCACCCGCTCCACGCAGAAGCGATGGAACATCTCCGCCATATCCACATCAGGATAGGTGGCCGCGATATATCCTATCAGAAGATCGCGCTGTCCGGTAGGATATTCCGACAGCAGCACAGGCTCGGCATGATAACCCGGCGCACGGCCATCCACGCAGAGAGAGCAGAGCGGCGCATCCCACGGTCCGGCCGTATCGGCAATGGCATCGCTCTCCGGGGCGATAGCAACGGATATGGCTCGGCGTGCACCGGTTGGCTCGGCGAACTCCCTTGGAGGGCTTATCTTATGCGACGGTTCGTTTGGTTTCATTCCTGCATCGGTAGATCGGCAGGGCATGGAACGGTTCCATTCCACCGGTTGGCAGCGTTCCTGTATAGCCGTAACGCTCGTTTTCGGGTATTCTTTGCGCTCACAAATCCCAAGCACTATCGGTTTTTCTCATGTCACAGTACAGCAGAGCACATCGCCCGGGGTCCGGCTCCCTGCACCGATGTTTTTATGCCCTCACATTCGGGGGCGAGATAACATCGTACCTCTCCAGCATCATCACGGAGTTGCAGCAACATCATGCGGATGTACGGTGGGTGCCGGACCGGAACATACACCTGACGCTCCGCTTTCTCGGCGAGATCACCAGCGAGCAGCTCGATGCGGCACGCACCATCCCAAACGCAAACATTCCGCCGCACGCCCTTTCCCTGTGCGCCAGAGGCCTTGGGGCATTTCCTCTGCTGCGGGCACCGCGAATCTTCTGGGCAGGCATCGACGGCGAGTCACAGGAAGATATGGATCGCCTGCTTCATCTACAGAGAAGGAGCGAGGAGTGGGCACGAGCGATCGGCGTGCCACCGGAGTATCGCCGCTATGTCCCTCACATCACTCTGGGACGCGTGGCTCAGCCATCCGAGGGGCTGAAAGGCCTTACCGATGATATCATTGGACGGGAGTGCCAGTCGGCATATTCCAGAATCGCGGAGATCGTTCTGTTCAGGAGCAGGCTTGCCTCCACCGGTCCCTCCTACGAGATAATGGAACGATGGAGCCTTGGCGAAGGCTGATTGGTTGCACCAAACGGTTGCAACGGAGGGATAAGTGGTTACACGCACAACGGAGGTAGCCCAGAAGCAACCTGGTCGCTGGCATATGGATTCTCCACAACCAACGACCAGGACAAAGGCCCATACCACCGGAGGCTACGGCGATCGGTAGGCACCACACCGCAGAAGCGGTGGACTAATCATCCTCGAAATGGACCATCTTTCCCTGAAGGCGCTTCAGCAGAAGCGCGCGAGCACGGAAGAGATGGGCCTTGACGGTCCCCAGCGGAAGCCCAAGACGACCGGCGATATCGGCATACTCCAACTCCTGCGTATGCCGCAATTCGATCACCAGACGATATTTCTCAGGGAGATTCCTGATCGCATCCTGCAAGATAGCGGTGCGCTCGGCAGAGGTTATCGGCGTATCAGGGCGCACCGGGCTGGGATCGGCAAGCTCCATATGCACATCACCATCGCGCGTCTGCACCGGGGCATCGATCGAAACGGTCTTCAAGCGCCGCTTGCGAAGATAATCGATGCAGTTGTTCGAGGCGATTTTATACAGCCATGTGGAGAAGGCGTAATCGGTATTAAAACTCTGCAACGAGTTAAACGCCTTGATAAACGCTTCCTGCGTAAGATCCTCGGCATCGTTCTTATCACGGATCATTCGGCTGAGCATGGCCTGAATCGACCGCCAGTACTTATTACGCAGGCGCGCATAAGCAGACTGATCCCCATTCAGGGCTCGGTCCACCAGCTCATAATCCTCCTGTCTGCTACGGAGCTGCCGCTCCTCCTTCGAGATCGTCTCGCGAGTTGACATATCGCCCCGAAGTTAGTGTTTTTTGGGCAATTGCCACTAGGCGGGAGCGATGAAGGATGGTTCAGTGCTATAAAATTCACCCGGCAATCGGAACCACTCCGGCCATCAAACGGCATCCACGGCTCACAGCAACCAGACCCACAGCACCATAGCCGAGCCTGATTTCAGATGCTCCAGCGCAGTCGATGGCGAGAAATCGCTTGCTGGCACTCCTCAGGTTCCCCCCCCTTGCGTAGCACCATATCGTCGTAGAAAGCATCGCCGACGATGGCAAGCTCAGGAAGGGCTGTTCCTACAGCTCAGAAACGACCGGAGAAGACTCGGCCAAGCCCCTGGGGGCAACAATCCATCACGATGGAGGGATGGGTGGATGCAATCTGGGGTGCTTTATCAGGAACGGTCGATTCTGAATTGATTTCAACGCTTGAAAATCAACATACGCTCTAGGGGCATGTGGACCAGCAATCATTCCCCTGGCAGGGAGCCGTATACGAGCTATCCAGCGTGATGTTGGGCAGCCCAGGGCCGTTCGGACAGCACACCAGGTAGTTTCTTGCGCAGCACCCTACAATGCCGCAGGCCACAAAGCTGGTCGTCAGCCCGGAGTTGTTTCTATTGACACACGAGGCCACCGCAACCCTGGTCTTGGCTGGTCTGATACAAGAGCTGACGCAGAGGGTATAGCCGGCAGAGATCCCGGTACTCACCGTTGCATAGGCCATGGCATTGAACATCGCGACGGTCGAGGTCTCGTTAATCGGCTCCGCATCTCCCGAGAAGCGAATCGACGGAAGCTCGATCCTATAGTTGATCTGGTCTGTAGGAGTGACGCGCTCAACGATCACATCATGGACAATTTTTGAAACCCGTCCCTGCTCCCCTTGCAAAATAGTCTCTACACGCAGGGTGTCGATCGGAAGCGAAGAAGAATCATAACACGGCAATGTCTGTGCACTACTGGGAATAGCCAGATAGAGCAGCATGGCAAGTAGGGTCAAGACGATCGTTTTCATTGGGTTTTCCCTCGTTGATATTAGTGGACGCTCTGAAAACGTGATGCTGGGACCACGTTATGCACCGAGCGGTATCTGCATAACAGATGTGCCCGGATGGCGGGGTAAGATGGGCACAATAGTATGTGGGAAACACTCACATGCGAATGTGATTTTTGAGGAGGTGATACTAACCGGCGATACTTATCCGTGGCTGCCAAATGATGGATGCGGGTGGTAGGATTCTAGGCGACAGAAGCCGCAAACGGCAGATAACAGGCATTCCCGTGGTTGAAACTATTCAGGAAGACCCTTTATCCATATACCGCTACATATGCCATAATCGACACAGCCATGGCCTTGAACGAAGGCCGACCGGCGACAGTATCACCCATCCGGTGGCACGGATGGCATAAACAGATACCCAGAACTGAATCAGTAGTGTTTGTATTGCGGACATGGGGCCGCAAGCTATATCCCATGTATGGCCAGGAACCGGCAGGTCCAGCGATCGGGCAGATGGCAGCCATATCACAGGAGTGCAAGGCTGTCTGCACGTCACCATCTCGTTGCCGTGCAGATCCCCGGCGAGAGAGCGCTCAGGGCCTATCCCTGCCGACGATTGGCAGGAATGGATGATATACGACCTTTATTTTCCTTCTACCGGGCGGTCGATCATCAGCGTAAAATACTTGGCAAAAAAATGCGCCTGGCCATGTGTCCCGGTTTTTTCATAAATCGCCTTGACATGGCTTCTGACGGTGTTGACGGAGATGCTAAGATAATCTGCTATCTCCTCATAGCTACAGGCAAGCAACTGCAACGTCACCACCCGTATCTCCTGAACGGTGAGCGCCGCGCTGTTGACAAGCCTTCCAAGTGCCTCGTTGAATGCGTAATCGACTGGCTGGGCGGTCTGATGGCGCGCTGCCAGATCAGAGAACAGCAGAATGAGAAATGGCCGCAACCTCTCGACGGTGGAGATCGTGCGCTCGGAAATGGGAAGCTTCGCCCGCTCTCGCCACAGGATCATCACCCCGAGATACGCCTGTTCGGCATAGTAGAAGACAAACGCCTTGGGAGAATGATACTTGCTGAAGGGAAACTTCCGGCGGCGTAATGTATTGAGCAACCTGGCCAGATGCTCGGTCTCATCGGTCAGATGCTCGTCGGGGATCAATCGGATCGCCCTCTCTCCATCAGCGATCACCTCGGTAAGAGCAACATGGACCTGATCATCCGGTGAGGCAATCGAGCACTGCACATTCAGCATCATCGTGATGCGGTCAACATCCCCCAGAAACTCCTGAAAACTCTGCCGGAATGCGTTGATCCAATCCTGCACCTTATGGGTTGTTGGGAGGCTGGTAAGGAATCGGAGGATATGCTCGGGCAACAACGGGTCATTGGCAGAGGCCACCGTTCCCTCATCGCCACGCTCGCCATCCGTTGTTCTGGAGGGCGTATCACCACCTTTGGTAGAGATAACCTGCTGTGCATATCGCTTGCCTTCCAGGGAGTGATAATAGTGTTCCATCCATCGCCGCACTTCGGAGAGCGAGCGAAAGTCCCCCTTCATCAGCCTCTGCTTCAACTGGTCCAGCCCCTCATCAGGATTGGATTGCCTCCCTCCGGCACCAATCTGCATAAGAGCATCAAGCCCACCATTGCGGTATAGCTTGAGCCAGCGTTTGATAGTAGGCTCGGAGTACCCCACAAGGACGGCAATCTCACCGATAGAAAACCTTGGTTCCTGCTTTATGAATTGAAGCGTCCTGATCCGGGCCCACTCCGGTTTACCACGGTATAGCTCCTCTAACCGGTCAAGTTCCTCCAGTCCTTCACTGATAGCTGTATCGCGTCTGCGCGGCATACAAGATCCTTACTCGATTAATACAGCACAGGATTCCCTTCTGCGCAACCTTGGGAAACGCCCGTACAATACTCTACCTCCGATAGAGGCACCAGACTCCACCACCCCAAACATAGCCATCTTCTGTCTGGTTCCCTGCATTCCGGGAGAAGCGAAGGGGTAGACGAGGAGCCTATTGTTCGGCATGATCCGCCATCCGGCCACTGGCATAAGGATAGAGGATACGATTTGGGAACCCGGCGCATATACACTACATCCATTACGTACACTCCAGAGCAGAACAAGACTCCGATACGCTGCGATAAGACCTCTGTCTGAGCATCCCGATTCCATCGGCTATCACAACCGGTGTATGCAGATGCCACCGAGCCTTGTACCATATCCAAACCTTATAGCCCATACCACCTTATACTTTCCGCGGCACCCTCTGGTAATAGATCAGGGGTTCTTCCGTACCGGGAACCTCAAAAAAAGAATGCCAGATAGCTCATAGAGCTATCAGGCGATTGAGGCAGACATAGAACACGGCATGATGACATGCCATCGCCGCTGCCTTCCGTTTGTAACGACTGTGATGGTAATGAAGCAAGCCGGACATCCCTATCAGCGCTCTGTGATATGCTTCCGGCTCGTGAATTGGCATTCGGGGCTACACCGTAGTGGTGTACAGTGCAGCCCACGAATGTCTACCTGTGTGTTCGCATCAACAGTGGCAAAGTTATCGGATCAACAAGCCCAGCAACAGTACATCATTGTGTACCCCCCCCTTGGCACTGTACAGAGGGGTGATACGGATGAAATGGAGCATGCCTCCCCCATAGGATCTGGCAGGTATTTTGGCCTTTGAACCTTCTATACGGAGCAAATTCCCCTGGTTTCGGCTGTTCCGGGCAGAACTCGCCCAGAAAAAAGTATGCCCCGGCGACCGCTATCGGATCACCAGGGCATATGTTGTGGCACAGGTGCTGCCGCACAGGCATGGCAACGTCCGTGATGAGGCCATGGCGGCACACTTCAGGTTGGGATACACTATCTGCGAGGCTGGCACGGAAGGACAAATCGCCCATAGATAGGCCCCGCCCGGTTGCTACGCCAGCCCCCTGGTTCTTCTACCGATCGCGACGTGACAGCCGGACCGCTCTTCTCTCTCTGATAGGACGTATCTCTGTCGTTGGCACCCCGACAACAAGGCGAGCATCGGGGTGCCCGCATACGACAGCCTCTCTGACAGTTGTGATCTTCCAAAACGACGCTGATCGTCGCACAAGCGTAGCAACGAAGCTGGCACTGCCGTTATCAGGCACCCTGGATAGCCACGCTCTCCTTCCTTTATCGCGCCACCGTGATCGGCCCTCCGCCGATCGGGCCGGAGCCGGAGAGCAGGCGATAGTAATACAGACCGCTGGGAAGAGTAGAAAGATCCAATCGGTGTGTATGAAGCCCGGCACGACTGGTCTCCCGACTCTCGCGCAGCACCTCATCACCCCGCACATCATGCACTGTGATGGCAATACGCCCCGGCTCATTCACTGAGAACCGAAGGTCAACAGGACCAATGGCCGGGTTGGGCATGGCCAGAGTGCCAGGATCATTCATCGTAACCGATCCGCCCGCCAACAGTTTCAGCAGCGGTGCCGGAAGCGATGCAAGCGCATTGCCAGACACAAGCTTCCAGCTTTTCCCACCGTTTTCCGTTACCAGATAGCCATCTCCTTCCCAGGCTACCGCCATGTATTTCGTGGTGCTGGCGGCTTTACCGGTTCCGGTCTGTGCGGTAGCTGGCATCGATAGCGCTATCATGGCAGCCGCACAAGCTCCTGTGAGCACTCGTGTAACTATAGCAAACATGTTCTTATACCTTTACGTTGTGTTTTGGACAGGACGGTTCCTCTCGTTCTCTCTAACCGTCCTGCCAGGGAGTAACATACGATGACTGAATCACGGACAGGTTGAGGAGCAGTTTCCTGAAGGCCCTATTCCGGAACAACCTGAGTTCTGTGATGAAACTAGCATGATAACGGGCGACCCGGACCCATTTGGACAGCAGACACTATAGGTACGGATACAACACCCTGAGGAAGGACAGGAAGTGAATTGAGTCGATGATCCGCTTCCACTCCGTTCCACGCACGACGGCTGTACTACACTGGCATACGATGGTGCCCCACATGACGAGGGGCAGGTTGGTGTTCCCATGGATACGCCGTTGGAGACGGTAGCCATTGCGATGAGGTCAAAGATCTGGACAGTCGTGGCCGAATTGACCCATGTACTATCTCCACTGAACCGAATCGAGGGAACAGCGATTCTGAAACTGATCTGATTCGTTGAAGTCCGCTCTACTAGATACTCCCACATTATCGTTGAGGAAGAACTTCCTGATGCTACGTCGAGTTCCGCCTTTACCGTGTCAATGATGGTATTCTCCGGATCACTACACGGCATTGACTGAGACAAGACCGGAATAGGCAGTAATAGCAGTAGGACAAGCGCCTGTAAGGCTCTCTTCATAAGGTTACCCCGGTGTTGATGCGAATAGAGAAAGGGGCGCACCTTTGAACAGTGGAGCTTGTTGTAAATAAGTGGTAGGTGAGGATGTGGCTATCGGCACTGTTCAACCGGAACGCCGGTGCAAAGATGCACCCTTCAAGGCGTGAAAATCTCCCGCATATTCATGTAGTTTTTGCTCTTATGAACCCTATCGGTGAACCTTATCAACCGATTTGTACAATAATTTGGAACTGTTCAGACCGGACGCTGTGGGTCGACTCGCGGAGTGAAATACTTTGCAAACAGCTCCGCCTGGCTATGTGCACCGGTTTTGTTGTAGATCGACCGGAGATGATAGCGCACGGTATTCAACGAAACATTGAGGGTATCGGCAACTTCTTCATAGCTAAGCCCGAGCAGTTGCAGGATCATAATCCTCCGTTCCTGCATCGTTAACCCTGTCTCGGTCATAAGCCCCTGCAATGCGCTGTCGAAGGCATGCTCTATCGGCCTTGCCATATTATGGCGGGCGACAAGATCGGAAAGGACAAAGATCATGAAGCTTCGCATGCTCTCCATGGCATAGAGCGTACGTTTTGAGACATTGGGCTTTGTGCGCTCTCTCCAGAGCACCATTATACCGAGATATGCACTTCCGCCATAATAGTATACAAAACTGTGCGGCTGATGATAATGTTGGAACGGGAACTTCTGGCGGCGAAGATTATCAAGCAGCCTGGCGAAATGTTCGCTGCCATCCTCGGCTGAACTCTGTTTCTGCAGCGGATTGATAAACTTTGTGCCTTTATTGCTTTGCGTGATCACAATATCGGGGCTGTATTGCTCCGGGTTGAGCAGGTCGCAATGCACATTCAGGCTAATGCTTATACGATCTACATCCCCCAGAAGGGTCTGCAATACCTTGCGAAAGGAGTCCACAAGCACCGGCAGCTTCGGGGTTAACGGAAGATCGGAAAGGAACCGGAGCAACTGTGCCGATGTGAACGGGAATGCCTCATCGGAATCGCCAGCATCATCCGCCTGCGATGGCTTTGGCTTCATGATGAGGTCCGAAGCGATCCGCCCAAGCTTCTTTTGAGGATGTATCTGCTGCTGTCCCCCGAGCCACTCCTGCACATCAGCCAGATCGGTGAACTCACCTGCCATCAGTTTTTGCCTCAGCATGGTCAAGCCGGTATCCGTTCTGGCCGAACGCTTCGCCCCAAGCCCCAACACCGCCTGTAGCCCTCCCTCGCGATATGCTCGCCACCAGCGCTTGACCGTTGGCTTCGAGAAGCCGACGAGCGTAGCCACCTCCTCGATCCCAACCTTATCATCCTGCTTGAGCAACATGAGCACGGTAATGCGGGTGGCTTCAGGCTTTCCTCGGTATTGCTCCTGGAGCCGTTGAAGCTCCTCCAGGCTCTCGGTGATGACACACTCTCTCTTGCGTGGCATTGAACGGACTCCGCGTTGTTGTTCTGGTTGGGACGCTAAGTTATCACCTGCATCACAATTGCCGTCATAATACGCGAACACCATTCAAGTTTCGAGGATATCCTTGAATCGACACGGCCCGGAGCCAATAAGCCGCCCTCCCGGCACTGCAACTACGTGCTACCGCATATGTTTCGTGATATCGTAGATACTCGAAAAGTCCATTCCGTCTTGATTCAGCCGATCAGAATGTCAGGGTTCTTTTGCAGGAGTACCTGGTGCCGGAGCGGCCGGTATTTGCAGATCGTTGCAAAGCCAACACAGGCACAAAGGCTCATCATCGGGCAAGACTCATCAACAACGGCAGCGCCCTGGCCGATCTGCAGAAGCTTCTCCTTTGGGATCATATGCTCATCGGCTGCCGCTATTATATCCAACAACCGCAACTGTAATCAGGCAACTCACCTGCCGTGCCGATCGTGCAGCCTGTACAACAATCAACGGACGAGAATCATCCCAGCACTGTGGGCCATCAACCCAGCCGTCATAGCAAAGCTCCGCATCATCTCAGCCACAGATCTCTTGTGAGAGGCGATACGCGGTCGGCCGTTATCAGCACATCACCGGCATCAACCAGGATCGGCATATAGGAATCCCCCTGCCTTGCAGTGCCATAAATATCACTGCTGCCAATCTGTCACCATGCCATCGCAGCAGAATAACGATACAAATCACGCTCAGGCCACGTCGTCCGCCGTTTTTCAGGCGCATCGCAGCCAGCCGTTCAGGATCACGTCACCATCGAAACACCGCACCTGGCCCAACACGGATACAACGCACGGAAATGCACGCGAAAATCATGGACACTGGGAACAGTCCGAGCATTATCACACCTCCCATTCAATGGGACTCAGCGCAATTTTCATCAGCAGAAAAAACAGCCTGGTATTTTTCTCACGCTTTTTCCATCAGCAATTTCCACGCTCCTTTCGCCAGCCGTGCCTGTCGGTGCCGTGTTGCTGTGTTGACAGGCGATCGCGGGCCATCCACCGATCCCAGGAGCAGGCAGAAAACGGATATCTCAGCCCATAAAAAATAACGCGGGACATGATGATGCATGCCCCGCGCTTCAGCATCCACATGGATGGCATCATCCGATTTTTTCAAGCACAAAGGATTTGAGCTGTTCCGCAGGTATACGAATCTGCTCCATCGAGTCACGATCACGAACTGTAAGCGTGCCATCCTCCAAGGTCTGCCCGTCAACGGTGGCGCAGTACGGCGTCCCGATCTCGTCCTGGCGTCTGTAGCGGCGGCCAACGGCACCGGAATCATCGTAGAAGGTCTTGACGGAGCGCTGGATGTCATTATAGAGCTTCGTAGCGAACTCCGGCATCCCCTCCTTGTTCACCAGCGGGAATATCGCAAGCTTGTACGGAGCAAGTTTCGGATGAAACCGGAGCACTGTCCGCTTCTCTCCGTTTACTTCCTCCTCGCGATATGCATCGCAGAGAAATGCCATTGTGGAACGGGAGGCGCCCACGGAGGTCTCGATAACATAGGGGATATAGCGCTCATTTGCGCCCTGATCGAAATATTCCAGCTTCTTGCCGGAGTACTCGGTATGGCGGCTGAGATCGTAGTTGGCGCGGTTATGAACGCCCTCGATCTCTCCCCAGCCAAACGGGAAATCGTACTCGATATCAACGGCCGCACGGGCATAATGGGCAAGCGTGGTATGGGGCTTGGCGCGAAGCTTCTCCATGGTCATGCCATGGTCGCCGAACCAGTTCCACCGCTGCTCAAGCCAGTAATCGTACCAGGCCTGATCCTCCCCTGGCTTTACGAAGAACTGCATCTCCATCTGCTCGAACTCGCGTGTGCGGAAGAGGAAGTGTTTTGTGTTGATCTCGTTACGGAACGCCTTGCCGATCTGCGCGATGCCAAACGGCACCTTCTGGCGCGAGGACTGAAGGATGTTGTTGAAGTTCACAAAGATGCCCTGGGCCGTCTCCGGGCGCAGATAGACGGCATTCGAGCTATCCTCCACCGGCCCGATATAGGTCTTGAACATCAGATTGAAGTGGCGCACCTCGGTCCAGTCGGCAGTGCCGCTGACCGGGTCCTTGATATCGTTATCGACGATAAGCTGGTACAACTGCGACGGCTCGGCCGCAGCGTTCAGTTTTGCCTCCAGCTCGTCGGCACGCTCGGTACGCCCCTTCTTGCGGAGCTTCTCGATCTCCCCTTCTATCAGGTGATCGGCACGATAGCGCATCTTGCTGGTCTTGTTGTCGATCATCGGATCGGAGAAACTCTCCACATGCCCGGAAGCCTCCCATACACGAGGATGCATAAGGATGGCCGCATCAAGCCCCTCCACATCGGTACGATAGGTCATCGCCCGCCACCACGCATCCTTTACGTTGCGTAGCAGCTCCACGCCGAGCGGGCCATAATCCCAGCAACCATTCAGGCCGCCATAAATCTCCGACGACTGAAAAATGAACCCGCGCCGTTTGGCGAGCGAAACGATGGTATCGAGTGCAATGGCCGACTTGTTCTGCGTAGTTGACATTATCGTAAACTCTTGCTGTAACTCTCTCGCGTTGAAAAACAAAGGTAGTGGAAAGAGGGACGATTTTCGTAGCACTGCGTTTTCGGCATGTGCACAATCCTCCAGGCTCCGCATCCCACCCACTATGGCGTATAGCTGGCAATTGGCCGGAGGGCATCGGCATGCAGCGGGCTTTATGCACCATTGCATGCCGTGATTGTGCCGGCACTGCATCCGGGCTGCGCTTATGCCTCCTGCATAATCCGCCGGGCAAGGCGATCGAAAAGAAGCTCCTCGGCCGCGATCAACTGCCGGACGCCTTCATCCTCCTCCAGGCCGAGCAGACGCAACCCCTCACGGATATCGGCCAGGTGGCGCTCCTCCTCACCGATGATGGACCGGACGGAAAAGCGCGCATTGGCCTCCTTCAGCGCGCGCTGATATGCAGGATACAGCCACGAGGCCCGAAGCTCCACAAGCAGCGTCACCAGCAGATAGGCGGCCGGGGAGCGCAGTTCCGAAGCCAGGGCAGACCGTACATGCTGGCGCACCATGGCGTCGATACGGGCAAAATAGCCGCGCGCCGACGCACCGGCAAGCAGGCGCCGATCATCATAATCGCTCACATCCCCGCCGCAGATCCTGCGCGCTATACGTTTCAGGACCTGCGCATGGCGGGTCTCCTCGGCAAGGTGTTGCAGGATCTCCTCGGTGATATGGGCACCGGCCTGTGTTCGTGCGATCTTCACCGATCCGATATGCTCCAGCATCGAAAGCGTGTTAACAAAACGGGCATGCAGCTCGGGCCGCTCACCGAGTCCGAACAGCCACCGCTCGAACTCGACAAGCACCGAATCCTCAACGGCATCAACCGTGGCGGGCAAGCTGGCGGGCAAGGAAGTCGTAGAGTCCATGAAGTTCATCCGGGGTAATGCAGTATGGGGGCATGATGTAGAGCACCGGGCCAAGCGGACGCAGGAGATAACCGTTCTCCAGCGCGCTTTGAACGATCCGTACAGCGGCATCGCTCAGATAGCCCGGGGCATCGGCAGGAAGATTGAATGCGGCGATCGTTCCAAGCACCCGTGGCAGAAGCAGCGGCGCACGGCTGGCAAGATCGGCAAGGC
Organism: uncultured Alphaproteobacteria bacterium; assembly: GCA_964455525.1. GTDB lineage: Bacteria > Bacteroidota > Ignavibacteria > OLB7 > OLB7 > JAFDZV01. Next base: position 263,755 of record CAYVWR010000005.1, on the reverse strand, counting down.
GTTCACGATGCACAGCCTCCAGCGCCGCAATACGCTCGAACACCGGCTCGGTCTTGAACAGTTCCAGGCTTGCGAGCGCAGCAGCACACCCAAGGGGATTGGCCGTAAAGGAATGGCCATGGAACAGGGCTTTCGAGCGTTCATCGCTCAGAAACGCCTCGAAGATCGGCTCCCGGCACGCGGTGGCGGCAAAGGGGAGGAAACCGCCGCTCAGCCCCTTGGAAAGACAGATGATATCCGGGACAACGCCCGCATGCTCCACCGCAAACATCCTCCCTGTGCGCCCAAAGCCGGTCATCACCTCATCGGCAATAAGCGGAACCCCATGGGCGGAACAGAGGCTGGCGAGCGCGGCAAGGGAGCGCCCTTCCCAGAAACGCATGCCACCGGCGCCAAGCACCATCGGCTCGACGATCACGCCAGCCACATCCCCTTGTTCGATCTGGCACCGGGCGACCGCAAGCATCCGCTCTTCGTCATCGGCGGTTGCAGGAAACGGCAGACGGTCCACATCGAACAGCAGCGGGCGGAACTGCCGTGTAAAGACCGAGCGTTCGCTTACGGCCATCGCGCCAAACGTATCGCCATGATAGGCATCTTCCAGCGCCAGGAACCGTGTGCGTTCCTCTCCCCTGTTGTACCAGTAGCCAAGGCACATCTTCAGCGCCACCTCCACCGCCGTAGAGCCATCGTCGCTATAGAAGATCCGGCTGATATCCCCCGGCAGTATCCGCGCAAGCGCCGCAGCAAGCCGGGAGGCCGGCTCGTGGGTGAAGCCTGCAAAGATCACCTGATCGAGCTGTTCCGCCTGGGCCGCGATCGCTCTGGCGATATGCGGATGCGAATGCCCATGCAGCGTCACCCACCAGGACGATATCGCATCGAGCAACCGGCGGCCATCCGCCGTGACCAGATAGGCGCCATCGCCCCTGGATACCGGAATCGGCTCCGGCGCAACCTGCATCTGGGTATAGGGATGCCAGAGATGTTGACAGCCGAGCGCGGCCCAGCCCGGCTCTGCCACACTGGCGGCATCATCTGGTCGTGAAGGAGAGTCCATCATTATACGGGAGCAAATCTGGCATTGAAGATATCGAGAAGCGTTGCACGATCGAGCGTATCAAGCATGGGAAGGGCTCCGAGAAGGGGCAGATCGGTCCAGCATTCAAGCGAACGCTTATTTCCCGGATGTTCCGGGCCGATCAAAACGATCCCAAGGCAGTTCATCCCCCGGCGCTGCATCGCCTCGATGGAAAGGAGCGTATGGTTCAGGGTACCAAGCCCCGAACGGGCAGCCAGAATAACCGGCGCGCCCCAGCGCGCAACCAGGTCGATCTGAAGCAGCTCCTCGTTCAGCGGCACCATCAGCCCACCGGCCCCCTCGACCACAACCAGCCCTTCGCGCTCTGGAAGCTGAAGCCGTTCCGGCACGATGCTCACGCCATCCTGACGGGCGGATTGATCGGGAGAGAGGGGCAGATGCAGCCGATATCCCTCCGGCACGATCCGATGCGCCGGAACCTCGGCAAGACGGCGCACACAGTCGCTATCGCTCTCAGCATCAAGCCCCGACTGCACAGGCTTCCAGTAGAAGGCATCAAGCCCGGCGACAAGCATCGCCGAGAGAACGGTCTTGCCGATGCCGGTATCGGTCCCGACAACGACCAGGTGTCGCACGCCATCATCAACCGTCATACTCTTCCTCCAATACTCTCTCCGCACGAAGGATAACATCGGCAAGACGCTCCACCGCATCGGCATGCATCATCCATGTCACTGAAATACGAAGCCGTGCCGTTCCCGTCGGCACCGTCGGCGGACGTATCGGGCGAAGATCGAACCCCTCTGCCGAGATCAGGGCCGCAGCGCGCACGGCGGCGGCATCGGAGCCGACAACAACCGGCACAATAGGGCTGCCGGAGGGGATCAGGCGCCAACGCCGTAATGCTGCAAGCATCTGGCGAAGACGGGCAGCGCGCTCGAAGACGATGCCAGCGCGTTCCTTCATCAGCGGAAGCAGATGGAGCGCTGCGTTAAGCCCGGCAACCTGCACCGGAGCAGCAGCAGTACTGAAGAGAAACGGGCGGGCCGTATTGATCAGATAATCAATCACCACCTCATCCCCTGCGACAAAGGCACCGGCCGATCCAATGGCCTTGCCGCATGGATGCACGCTCAGCAGCGGCGGAGGCATCCCGCAGAACTCATGCACGCCACGGAGCCGTTCTCCGTACAATCCGGTCGCATGGGCCTCATCCACGATCAGATGTGCGGCGATCTCCGAGCAAGCCGCCGCGATCTCCGCGAGCGGAGCCAGATCGCCATCCATGCTGAACACCCCTTCGGTCACGATAAAGACATCCCGGAACGAAGCGCGATCGCCGAGAGCACGGCGAAGATCGGCCGCATCGTTATGCCGGAACGTGCGCCGGGGGGCAACGGAGGCACGCGCCCCCTCCTTCAGCGAGGCATGGGAGGCGGCATCCAGGAGAATCAGGTCATGGCGCCCCGGAATCGCCGAAAGGACCGCGAGGTTCGCGGCAAAGCCGGAACCGAAGAGCAGGGCGCGCTCACGGCCGATGAAGCGTGCGAACGCCGCCTCGGCCTCCTCATGTTCGGGGTGATGTCCCGAGAGGAGCCGCGAGCCGGACGCTCCGGCGGGAGCGCCGCGCATGGCGGCATCGCGGATGGCCCCGAGCACATCCGGGTGTGTGCTCAAGCCGAGATAATCATTGGAGGAACAGTCGATGCCGTGGGCCGAACGCAGTCCGCGAAGGCGGCTCTTGGCAGCACGCGACTCCAGTTCATGCCGCAACCGATCGATCAGGCCGCTCGTCATCCGACGGATTCCATAACAGGCTCGGCCACCGGCCTGGTGATCGAGAATTCGTGGGTATGGGGCGGAAGCGGTTTCGCCCCGAGTTTCTTCAGGAGCAGCTCATCGGCATTCCCATCGGGATTTGGCGTTGTAAGCAGCTTTTCGCCGGTAAAAATGGAGTTTGCCCCTGCCAGAAAGGCAAGCGCCTGCGCCTCCTGGCTCAATGCCAGACGTCCGGCACTCAGCCGCACCTTGGCATGCGGCATCAGAAGCCGCGCACAGGCGATCATACGAACCAGCTCGAACGGCTCCACCGGCGAGCGGTCGCCGAGCGGAGTGCCCTCGACCGGCACAAGCGCATTGATCGGAACACTTTCCGGGTGGGGCGCAAGCGTGGCGAGCGTATGAAGGAAGTGGATACGATCCATCTCCCCCTCCCCCATGCCGATGATGCCACCGCAACAGACGCTGATGCCCGCATTACGGACATTACGAAGGGTCTGCAACCGGTTATCATAACCACGTGTGGAGATCACAGCGCCATAGAACGACTCCGAGGTATCAAGATTATGGTTATAGGCATCCAGCCCTGCATCGGCGAGCCGTTGCGCCTGATCCTCGGTAATCATACCGAGCGTGCAGCAGACTTCCAGGCCGAGATCCTTCACCCCGCTGACCATTGCGAGCACCCGATCGAAATCGCTGTTGTCGCGCACTTCGCGCCACGCGGCGCCCATGCAGAAGCGTGTCGATCCGGCCGTGCGCGCAGCGTGTGCCGCGTTCATCACCTCGTCCACATCCATAAGCCGGTGCACGTTCACACCGGTATCATAGCGGGCTGCCTGGGGACAATAGGCACAGTCCTCGGGGCATCCTCCGGTCTTGATCGACAGAAGCGTACAACATTGGATCTCCTCATAGGAGTGATGGCGGGCGTGCACAGCCGCAGCTTGTGCAACAAGCACCAGAAGTGGAGTGCGATAAAGATCGGCGACCTCGGCGGTCGTCCAGTCGGTACGGATTGCGTCCTGGCTCATGTATTAAATGTTTCGGTGTATTTTCGGTAGGGGAAAATACGTTCCCATATCGCACGGGGACGTTACGGAATGCTACGATCCCCGGTCGTCCACCGATTTCCCCATCCCGATCGGTATGTTCGTGCGTAGCAGCGAGCGCTTCTTCGGGACAAAAACTGCATGGGGTTTGTGGATGCATAGCTGGCGGTGTTAATATTCCAGCCGTCGCCAAGGTCCGGCAGTTGCGTTTGCGGCACCTCTGGTCCGCCAATCGCGATCGCATCGGATCATCCTGGCACCCTCCGCACGAATTCCGGCATCAGTAGCTAGAGCCTTTATATGCCCGATCTTTCCAAGAACACTATCCCAGCGTCGGCACATCCCGAGCTTCCTCCCAGCCTGTTGCGCTGGTACGCCGATACGTCGATCTTTGACTTCCCCTCTACAGCTCACATCGAGCCACTGGAAGGAATTATCGGCCAGCGGCGTGCGCTGGAGGCCCTTCTGCTGGGCGCGGAGATCTTCTCCCCCGGCTATAACATCTTTGTCAGCGGCCTCTCCGGCACCGGTCGGCTTACCACGATCCAGAAGATCCTGGAAAGCATCAGCCCCGACTGCCATGTCCCGCACGACTATGCGTACGTCTACAACTTCGATGATCCCGACCAACCGCAGTTGCTTGTGTTCCCGAAGGGAAAGGCCGTGCTCTTTCAGGAGGCGATGAACGAGACGATCGCCTATCTGCGCACGCACATCGCGAAGATGTTCGACGAGGAGAACTTCCGCAGCGGGCGAACAAAGATCGTAGAGGACTTCCAGAATCGCGAGCGGCAGATGCTCGATGAGTTCGAGGCCGCCATCAAACCGCAGGGTTTTGCGCTCGGACAGCGAAAAAACGGCGATATGGTGCAGCCGGAGATCCTGCCGATCATCAATGCGAAGTCGTACCCGATCGAGGCGATCGACAAGCTTATCAAGGACGAGACGATCACAAGCGATGAGGCAAAGGAGATAACGAAGCAGTATCACCAGCTTCGGGGCGAGCTTTTCACGATCGCCAAGCGGGGAATGAAGTTATCGCAGGAGTTCCAGAAGGCTATCAGCACCTATGAGCACGACTCGGCGCTGATGGTTGTGGATACAACGCTGGAGGATCTTCGCTCACGCTTCCCGTTCGATCCGGTGAGAACGTATTTGGTGGCCGTACGCGACAACATTCTGGACGATCTTGACTCGTTCAGGCAGGACGCCGATGATGATGCAGGCAACGACAAGGGTGAAAGGGAGGCGCTCAAGGTCTATACGGTAAATGTGGTGCTCGATAACTCGAAGACCACAGGGTGCCCGGTAATCATTGAAACCACGCCTACCTTTGTGAACCTTTTTGGCACGCTGGAGAAGGTCTACGATCAGCGGGGTGGCTTCTGGACCACTGATTTCACCCGGATCAAGGGAGGCTCGCTTCTGCGCGCCGACGGTGGCTATCTTATCGTCAATGCCTCCGATGCCCTCTCCGAAACAGGGGTCTGGAAGGCGTTGAAACGGGTACTTCTGCACCGCAAACTGGAGATCCAGTCGCTGGAGACCTTCTTTCAGACCTCCACGCCATCGGCCTCGGCTATGAAACCGCAGCCGATCGACCTGAACGTAAAGGTTATCATGATCGGCGACTCGCGGCTGTACCAGGTGTTGTACGATATGGAGGAGGATTTCCGAAAGATCTTCAAGATCAACGCACAGTTCGATTACGAGATCAACCGGACCGACTCCATCCTTGGCGATTACGCCCGATTCATCCGCAAGATCTCCGACGAGGAGCATCTGCTGCATTTCGACCGCGACAGTGTGGGGGCGGTGGTTGAATATGCAGTGGAGAAGGCCGGGGATACCAGCAAGATATCGCTCCGATTCAGCGACATCGCCGATCTGCTTCGCGAGGCGAGCTTCTGGGCCGAAAAGGATGGCGCCGAGGTGGTAAGCCGCTATCATGTGGAGAAAGCCCACCTGAAGATGATCGACCGCAACGCGATGTGGAAGGAGAAGACGCTGGAACGCATCACCGTGGGAACGCTCATGATCGCTACCGAAGGGCGGCGAGTGGGGCAGATCAACGGCCTTGCGGTCTATTCGGTCGGGCAAAGCTCCTTTGGCAAGCCAACCCGCATCACCGCCACGGTCGCGGTGGGCGCCCAGGGCATCGTCAACATCGACCGCGAGGCGCGGCTCAGCGGCAGCATCTACAACAAAGGCTCGATGATCCTGTTCGGATTCTTCCGCTACAGGTTCGCGCAGAAACGCCCTCTCTCTCTTGCAGCCTCCATCGTCTTCGAGCAATCCTATGGCGGCGTTGATGGGGACTCGGCATCATCGACGGAAGTATACGCGCTTCTGTCGGCGCTGAGCCGGGTGCCGATCCGCCAGGATCTGGCCGTCACCGGATCGGTGAATCAATGGGGCGAGGTGCAGCCGATCGGCGGAACCAAGGAGAAGATCGAGGGGTTCTTCGAGGTATGCCGTCTGCGCGGCCTTACCGGCACCCAGGGCGTGCTGATCCCGGTACAGAATGTGCGCGATCTGATGCTGAGCAACGAGGTTGTGGAGGCTGTCGCCGACAAGCAGTTCCATATCTATCCGGTATCCACCGTCGACCAGGGAATAGAGATCCTTACCGGCGTGGCGGCCGGGGTCCGCGATGAACGGGGGCGCTATCCTGAAGGGACCATCAATTATCTGGTGGAGCAACGGCTGGAGCAGCTTGCCGACGCATTGAAGAACACCTTTCCGATGCTCTCCGATGGCATGCCGAACGAGGTGCGCACCGAATCTCTGAACGAAAGCACAAACGGCAGCAGATCCGATGATCCCGCCGAGGAGAGCGACGAGGCATAACGTTCAGGTCGGCAGAGAACGCCAGCACAGAAACGCCATCATGGCTCTGCATCCGCGGCGTCTCCCCTCTGGCGACGCCCAAGCAGATCATTGCCGTTGCGCCCTCGCGCAACGCCGCCGGCTTGTTGCATACGCCATGTAGCTGAACGCCGCACTCATGTTCCGAAGCATTGCAACCCCATATGCGGCCGCATCACCGTTCCATGGAGAATGGCCCGATGATGCAGCGCCCGGCAAGCGGACCAATTCCCAACCGTTTAACACTCGAACACACTCTTGTCTACTTCCGCCATAGCCGGATCTACCGGCAGATCGCCTCATACGGACGGCGCACGCCGCCTCTATCTTTCCCCTTCCCTCCTCTCCGCCAACTTTACACGGCTTGCCGACGATATCAAGCGACTGGAGGATGGGGGTGCCGACTTCCTGCATGTGGATGTCATGGACGGCCATTTTGTTCCCAACATCAGCATCGGGCCGCTCGTGGTAGAGGCGATCCGAACCGTGAGCACTCTGCCGCTCGACTGCCATCTAATGATCTCCGATCCCGACAGGTATCTGGAGGATTTCGCCAACGCGGGGGCAACCTATATCACGGTACATGTCGAGGCCACGCTGCATCTGTACAGGACGGTACAGCAGATTCGGAAACTGGGCTGCAAGCCGGGCGTTACCCTGAACCCTGCAACATCGCTCTCGGCGCTGGAGGAGATCCTTCCCTTCGTCGACCTGGTGCTGCTTATGTCGGTGGAGCCTGGATTTGGCGGACAATCCTTTATCCCCACGCTCTTCCGGCGGGCGGGCGAACTGCGGCGGATGCTGGATGCCTGCGGCGGCACCGACTGCCTGATCGAAGCGGATGGCGGCATCAAGCTTGAGAACATCAGCGAGGTCTTTCAGTCGGGTGTGGATGTAGTGGTAAGCGGCTCGGGGGTATTTGGCACGCCCGATCCTGTTGCGACGCTTCGGAAGATGCGGGCGCTCTGCGAGGGGGGGAGCAGCACCGGGCCGGGTTTGTCCGTATAGCGGAAAAGCGAAAAAAAGAGGGGCATGGTTGATTACAGCCATGCCCCTCGTTCATTCTACTATCCCACCGGAACAATTGCTCTACTAGCGTGCGTCGTCGGTGACAAACGGGAGCAACGCAAGATGACGAGCATACTTGACGGCGCGGGCGACAGCGCGCTGCTGCTTGGCGGTAACGCCGGTGATACGCTTCGGGAGAATCTTCCCCTGGTCGTTGATGAAGCGCTGCAGGAGCTTCGTATTGGTGTAATCGACATAATCGATTCCCTTCAGCGGGTTACGCTTACGGCGAGGCGGATCATTGCGCTTCTGCCGCATCTGTCCATCCTGGCCCCTGCCGCCGCGATTATCAAACGGGTTGCTACGTCTCATCAGGGTTGTGTTCTGAAGATTATTGTTCTATGATCGTTCTTACGAGAATCTTGCACCGACCGCGCTTAGGCGTTCTCGGTGCTTTCGGTCGTCTGCTGCTTGGCGGCCTTAATGCCCTTCGACTTCTGGAAACGCTGATTAAAGCGATCAATACGGCCGGCGGTGTCGATAACCTTCTGGCGGCCGGTATAGAACGGGTGGCACTCCGAGCAGATTTCAAGCTTGATATCGCCCACCGTCGACTTGGTAACAAAGCTGCTGCCGCAGACGCAGCTTACACGAGCGGGGACATAGGTTGGATGAATTCCGTCTTTCATTGTTGGTAGCCCTGGAAAAAAGTAATCAGGATATCACTGCATCGCACGCACGGTCGGCCGGGCGGAACCCACTATGGCATCGCGCGGCGCTCATGGATCTCATCAGCCCCTGGCAACCTTCTCGACCTCGGCCAGATCCTTTACCTTGATGAAGCGCTCGCTGAACTTGTAGGTACCCTTGTCGGTCTTGTCGGAAACAACGATTTTGACCGAGATCATATCGTTGAGATTCTTCTTCTTGCTCTTATCGACGAAGGTTTGTTGCTTTGCCATATGCCGAACGAGATGTTAGGAGTTTCAGTTATTGATTCAACGCGGCATCTCTGACCGGCAGGTACCGGTACGAAAAAAGGCGACCGTGGGCTGGCTCGCCTTAAAACGGTCATCCGCGTAAGCGGCTTCTACGAATTGTTCCGCGAAACCTTGAGCTTGCCTGCAATTACCAGAGCTAGCTGAAAGGACAACAAACATACTGTATTCATCGGCTTTGCACAATACCCCGTCCGCTTTGAGGCCGATTGTCACAGTTATGGTATCCCATGGATTCACCGAATACTACCCGGTCCATGCCGCTTTCTAGTGACGCCACATGCCCCGAATTATTTGGCATGAATCTGTGATGTGAGGTTACAGGTCGGGGATACCGATCGCCGGAAGCTTCTCTCAATTAATCCGATCGTTTATTATGCTGGCAGTTATGGCATGGTATGGCCGCTCAATCGCTTTGTTCAGCATTATGGCCCTGGCATCGCTCCTTCTAGGCTCATGCAGCACAATCCAGATGCGCAACATCGCCGATCCTGGCGAGTTTGCCCGCAACCTTTTCCGCATCGCTGGCGAAGGCGATGCACATGAATGGGGAACACAGCTTACCGCCGAACGCCGCGCAATGGGGGAAAGCTACGCCGTCAGCCATTTCGATCGCTGGCGAAAGACCATGCTGGAATTGAAGACCGCCTTTGCGATGCCGCTGGAGAATGTGCAGTTCCGGGTAAGCCCGAGCAATGGCCTTGAGTTCAACTCCGATACCACTTGGCATCTTCTTCTGCGGGTCAAGGTGGAGGATGGCGGTCTCAAGATCAACCAGGACTGAGGCGAAACCGGGCGGGGGAAAGGGCTTCACGGTGTGCGGCCAGTCCCGCTCAACAGGACTCATGGTGTGTTCCCGCAAAGCTCCGTGGCCATGGGCCGACCCTTCAGGCAACAACAAATGATGGCGACTCACAGGTGTGTGGGTCGCCATCATTTGTTGTACAGGAGGCGGGGGTCGAACCCGCACGGGTTTTAAAGCCCACTGGATTTTGAGTCCAGCGCGTCTGCCAATTCCGCCACTCCTGCATTGGATGATGGCCCCCTTTGCCGAGGCCATCATCATAAACGGGTTGCAATGATACTCTATGGCATCGAACTGTGCAAGAAGATGGAAGCAAAGCTTCCATCGTTCCTGAATTATTCGGCGATTTCGTCGCTGGCGACAATGCCATCGGCGGCCTCTGCCCCCCCTTCGTTCTCCACATCGGCCTGCACCTCGGCGCTTTCCTCCTCGGCTGGAACAACGGCAGCGCCGGTGATATGATCGGCATCATTAAGACGGATCAGTTTCACCCCCTGGGTATTGCGCCCAAGCACACGGATATCGGCAACATGCTGGCGAATCACCATCCCCCCCTCGGTCATCACGACGATATCATCGCCATCGACGACTTCCTTCATCGCCACCACCCTGCCCACCTTATCGGTTGTATTCATCAGGATCACCCCCTTGCCGCCACGTTTGGTCAGACGGAAGTCGCTCACCTGGCTGCGCTTGCCATAGCCGTTTTCGCTGATGATAAGGATATTGGAGTCGACACGCTTTACAGCAACCATCTCCATCACCCGATCCTTCTCCGCGAGGGTGATGCCGCGCACACCGGCGGCGCTCCGCCCCATATCGCGCACATCCGACTCACGGAACCGAACGGCCATGCCAGCATAGGTGCCGATCACGATATCGTTATCGCCATCGGTAAGGCGGGTAGCCACCAGGCGATCGCCCTTGGCGAGATTGATGGCGATGATGCCGGAGCTGCGGATGTTGGCAAAATCCTTCAGGGCGGTCTTCTTTACGATCCCCTGTTCGGTTACCATGATGATCGAGCCTTCGGCCGCAAAAGATTTCACGGCCAGGATCGCGGTCACATTCTCGTCCTTCTCCTTCGGCAGCAGGTTGGCCAGAGAACGTCCCTTGGCGGCGCGCCCGGCCTCAGGGATCTCATAGATCTTCAGACGGAAGCAGCGCCCTCTATCGGTAAAGAAGACGAGATAATGATGGGTGGAGCCAACGAAGACATGCTCGATGAAATCATCCTCGCGTGTCTGCATACCGGTTACCCCCTTGCCACCACGATGCTGGCGGCGGTAGCCGGAAACCGGGAAGCGCTTGATAAAGCCGGCATGCGAGATCGTTACGACCACATCCTCCTGCGCTATCAGCTCCTCCATGGTGAAGTCGCGATAATCGTAGATGATGTCGGTACGGCGCTCATCGGCATACTTGGTCTTCAGTTCCAGCAACTCTTCACGGATGATATGGAGCTGAAGATCCTTTGTGGCAAGGATCTGGCGAAGGCGTTCGATAAGCTGGAGCGTCTCGCGATACTCCTCCTGAATCTTCTTCCGCTCCAGACCGGTCAGGCGTTGCAGGCGCATATCAAGGATGGCCTTCGACTGAAGGTCGGAAAGCCCGAAACGCCCCATCAGGTTCCGTTTGGCATTCTCGCCATCGCGCGACTTCCTGATGATCTCGATGATCTCGTCGATATTATCAAGCGCGATGATATATCCTTCCAGGATATGGGCACGCCGCTCGGCGGCATCCAGATCGTACTTCGTACGGCGGACCACCACCTCGTTGCGATGTTTCAGGAACTGCTCCATGATGTCACGAAGCGTGAGCACCTTGGGGCGCCCCTCCACCAGTGCCAGCATGATGACGCCAAAGGTCTGCTGAAGCGAGGTATGCTTGTAGAGGTTGTTCATCACCACCTCCGGCGTGGCATCGCGCTTCAGCTCGATCACAATGCGAAGCCCATCGCGGTCCGACTCGTCGCGAATATTGGAGATATCCTCCAGCTTCTTCTCGCGCACCAGATCGGCGATCTTCTCGATCAGGTTCGCCTTGTTCACCTGGAACGGCAGCTCGTTGACCACAAGCTGTTCCTTGCCGGACTTCATCACCTCGGTGGCAACCCTGGCGCGCATCACAACGCGGCCACGGCCGGTCTTGTACGCATCGGCCACGCCATCGTAGCCATAGATGATGCCGCCGGTCGGGAAGTCGGGGGCTTTCACGAACTTCATCAACTGTTCGGTGGTGATCTCCGGCATACGGGTCATCGCCACCAGGCCATCTACCACCTCCCCGAGATTATGCGGGGGGATATTGGTGGCCATACCAACAGCGATGCCGGAGCTTCCGTTAACCAGCAGGTTCGGGAAGTTCGCCGGGAGCACCGAGGGCTGCTGAAGCGAGTCGTCGAAGTTTGGGACAAAATCGACGGTGTTCTTGTCGATCTCGCGCAGCATCTCGTTGGCAATGGGAGTAAGGCGCGCCTCCGTATACCGCATAGCCGCAGCAGGATCGCCATCGACGGAACCGAAGTTCCCCTGGCCATCCACCAGCATCGAGCGCATCGAGAACACCTGCGCCATACGCACAAGCGTATCGTAGATTGATGCGTCGCCATGTGGATGGTACTTGCCCATCGTCTCGCCGACGATACGCGCCGACTTCTTGTACGGACGGTTAGGCGCCAGGCCAAGCTCGGACATCGAGTAGAGCACACGGCGATGCACCGGCTTCAAGCCATCGCGCACATCGGGAAGGGCTCGCGAGACGATCACCGACATCGAGTAGTCGAGATACGACGAGCGCATCTCCTCTTCGAGCGTGACCGGCACGAGCCGTTCAGAAGTTGTTGCCATGAACTATCCTGAATCTATTGAGAGAAAGTGATTGCAAAGCAGGGTTACCGTGGGAAGGCACACCGCCTCCCGGCGGTATAGACCATAAGGCCGGATCGGCCTTGTATCATGACGTTCGCCACGCCGTTTTCAGGCAGCGGGAGCGTAACGAGAGGTACGAAAAACGGGTGTTTTCAAAGATTCTCACAGCACAAAGATACCGAAAAGATGCGAGGTAGAAGTGGGGCATAAAGAGAGAAATAGGAGGGCGGAACCGAGAAAAACACCATCGGGATAAGGGTAGTGATGCGTGTAGAGCCGTGGTTGGCGGCAACGCCTCATGGCTGTGGCACGGCACGGCGTTCACATCCCCGCGTTCACAACACGCCGGGCGCACCCTCTCGGCTATGCAACCATTGCATGGCAGCCGGAGAGGCCCGATCGCACACTCCAGGCCCAGCACGATAGGCGAACGTCGGCACAATGCCATCTCCATCTCGCTACCGTCTTCCCCCCACAGAACGGATCGTCCCGGCCCCCTGGAACGGGGGACCGGGACGAAGAAAAAGAATCAGAAGAAAGGCATGCAGCACTACCGGGCACGGCACCAGGGAGGCCCGAAGGAGCATATAAACAGCAGGGGACGATCAGGAAGCGCTTCCCACCTCTTTGGCAGGCTCGGCCGTAGCCTGTGCCCCGGTCTTGCCCCCTGCGATGCCCACGATCTCATCATCGTAATGATCGGCGATGGTGCCCACGGTGCGAACGGTTGCCTCGAACTCACGACGGCTCAGGTCGCAGCCTGGAAGCGTCTGTGAGTAGACGATAGTGCCGTCGAACAGAAGCCCGAAGGCACCGAAATGAAGCTCGACATTCTTCTGGAGCAGCCATGTCATAAGCTCCGGCGTCACCGTAGCATCAGTGACGAGCTGGCTGGTGAACTCCACGGCGCTATCGGCCTCATACCATGGACGAACGATGATACTGACGGTGGCAGAGCCTTCCTGAAGCGTGAAGGTACCATTATCGAACTCCACAAAATCGGGATAGATTTCTTGCAGGTACTGGCGCACCCTGTCCCGCGTATCGTCTGTGATCTTCTCGTTCTCTTCCATCAGAGGATTCTCAGGTTGGTTGTTCATATCGATGTTCTGATATCGGCGATTATACGGGATTGCATTCGCTGGAAGGCGGATCAGCTACCGGCAGGAAGCGAGCCGGCCGTGCTGGACCCCATGCCAAGCTGAGCCTTGAGAGCAGCAAGCTCATCGTCGGCGGCACTGCTGACGCCGAGCTGCTTGAACTGATCGTCCAGCGAGGTGTTCTCTCCGGCAAGCTGTGCAAAGGCCTCTGCCTCCGCCTCGGTCTTCTCCACGCGCTGCTCCAGCTTGTCGAACTTGGCAAAGGCATCGCCGCCAACACCTGCGAAGGTCTGCGCGATCTGCTTCTTGGCCTTGGCAGCCTGCGAGCGGGCGATCAGCGTGTTCTGGCGCATCCGGGCCTCGTCGAGCTTCGACTTGAGCTGATCGAGCTGGCCACGGAGGCTGGTGGAGGTCATACGTGCCTCACCGACCATACGTTCCAGATCGCCAACGTTGCGCTGAATGGTGTTCTTGCGCTCAAGAGCCGCCTTCGCCAGATCATCACGTCCGGCATTGACGGCCTGAATGGCCTTCTGCTGCCAGTCATTGGTCTGCGCAACCTGCTTGGTATACTGCCGTTCGAGCGACTTCTCGTTGGCGATTGCCTGGCCGACTGCAAGGGTCGCCTTGTTCACCGCCTCCTCCATCTCGATGACCATCTGCTTGATCATCTTCTCCGGATCTTCTGCACGGTCAAGGAGATCGTTAATGTTGGCCTTGAAGATATCGGCCACGCGTCCGAAGATGCTCATGTTCCTTCTTCCTTCTAGTGTGAATGTCTGAGTATGCTAAACCGAGTCGATTGCCACATCCCGACAATGGGATTCATTCACCGGATACCGGTTGCAGTTCTACAAGCGGCGCTCCTTTTTCAAGGGCGGTACCGGCCTTCGCGATAAGCTGTTTCACCATAAGCCGCGCCGGGGATTTGATCTCGTTCTCCATCTTCATCGCTTCAAGAATGCAGAGCGATTCCCCCTTCTGCACGACCTGCCCCTGCTGGACAAGAATCGCCTTGAGAAGCCCAGGCATCGGCGCCGATACGATCTGCCTGCCGGCCCCTGCCCCTGCGGTATTCTTGCGGAGTGCCAGCAGGCGCTCATCATGGGGCGTCGCCAGGCGCACCCTCACCGCCTCGCCACGAAGATACACGATGTATTCATGATCGCTTTCCCCCTCCTCCACATAGATCGGGATGCTGGCACCATCGGCACCGGCACCGGTGATGCTTCGCAATCTATGACCATCCCGGATGGGAGCCGGCACACTGCTTTCACCAACATAAATGCCATGTTCGTCGGTACCGGCCCGAAGTTTCACATCACCTAGCTCAACCTGATAGGAGTTTGCCTTGTTCTTCATGGGGCACAACATAAAATTCCAATGCGCCCGGACAAAATATTCCCTGCCGATCGGCGCGAAGTTTGACGGAATAATGGCACCGGCACCCGTGGTTTCCGCCTCGGGCGCCTATTATGTAGCATCTTGAAACGTTTACAACCATTCAAAGGCACTACCCTTCCGTATGTTGGGAATCTCTTCGGAGACAATGAAAGGATGAGCGACAAGCGGCTGGGAAACGAATGGGAAACGACAGGGGAGGCAATGGAACAGGCCGAGACGACGGAGCCGGACCAAAGGGGCAACCGCAGCAATGCGGAGAAGGATGATACGGACAAAGGAAGGACTGCACGCTGGCGATCCGGCACCCCGGCCTCCACGCTTACCGAAGGCCCGGTTGCGGGCACGCTCTGGCGCCTGACGATCCCGCTCGCCTTCGGTTTCATGATCAATGCCATCTACTCCTGGACCGATATGTATTTCGTCTCCCGTCTGGGAGATACGGCCACCGCAGCGCTCGGCTTCAGCGACCAGATCAATTTTGTGCTCTTTACCATCGGCAGCGGTTTCTGTATCGGCACGGGGATCGTGGTGGCACGGCGGATGGGAGAGCAGCGGTCGCGGCAGGCCTCGGCAATCGCGACGCAGGCGTTCACCTTTATGGCGGTCTACTCCACGCTGGCGGCACTGGCGCTTTATTTCATCCTCCCCCCCATCCTTCCGATGCTTGGCCTTGAAGGGGAGATGCTGGGATATACCGAGGCCTATCTGCTCACGCTGCTGATCGGCTTTCCAGGCAATCTCCTGACATTCCAGACCAATTGCACCGTGCGCTCGACCGGCAACACCGTGTTTCCGATGGCGGTGCTTATCATCTCGGCGCTGGTCAATGTATGCGTCGATCCGATTCTGATCTTCGGCATGTTCGGCATGCCACGCATGGGCATTCAGGGTGCGGCGCTTTCAACCTCCATAGCGCAGTGGGTTGGCGCAGCCATAAGCGCCTACGCCATCTATAGCGGCAAACTGAACATCCGGCTGTATCGTCCCACGCTCCGGTTCGACTGGAGCGTTATCGCCGGGATATTCCGTATCGGCATCGGCTCATCATTGCAGACGCTTGCGGTAAGCACTTCGCGGGTGATTATCATCTCCATTGCCAATCTCTTCGGCACGGCGGCCGCGGCCGCCTACACGATCGGCCTGAAGGTCGATATCCTGGTCTTTATGCCGATCTTCGCTACCGGCATTGCCATTGAAACGCTGGTGAGCCAGAATCTTGGCGCGGGGAAGCTGGAACGAGTGGCGCTGTTCCGTCAGACAGCAATCCGGCACCTCGGCGGGGTCATCATGATGATGGGCATCTGCATCTACCTCTTTGCCGAAAACATCGCCCGCATCTTTACCGAGGACCCAACGGTCATCACGCTGACGATACGCTATCTGCACATCGCGGTATTCGGCTATATCTTCTTTGTGATCGGCCAGACCGCCACCCGATCGCTCTCCGGCGCCGGACATTCCCTGCGCTCGATGATGATCGTGGCAAGCATGCTCTTTCTGGTGCAGATACCGCTGGCATATATCCTCTCACGTTTCACCCCGCTGGCCGAGACCGGTGTGTTCCTGGCGATAAGCATCGGCTACCTGATACTTGCAATCGTCGGAACCCTTGCCGTCCGCGGTCAGAGCTGGATGCAGAAACGCGTGTAGGCCCGCTGAACACACTATACGCCGTGCAAGGTGTCACCCCCAACAACCGAGAGAGCGGCACTGTGCTGCATACACGCACGTGCAGCAACCCGATCGGGGCGGATGACAACGGATGGCGGAATACTGGCAACTGAAACCAATATCACATTATCTCCATGACCAAGCGACAGATCGGCAACACGGAACTGTGGGTTCATGAGATCGGCTACGGTGCCATGCACCTGTCGATCACACCGGAGCGGCGGCCCTCCGAAGAGGAGTCAATACGGCTCCTGCAACGCGCCGTCGATGAGCTGGGAATAGACTTTATCGATACCGCCGACGCCTATTGTGCCGACGACTCGGAAACCGGGCATAACGAGCGGCTGATCGCAAAAGCTCTCAATGGAGAGCGCCGCTCGCGTGTTGTAGTGGCCACCAAGGGAGGAAGCGTCCGCCCTGAGGGCCGATGGGAACGGAATGGGCATCCGGACCATTTGCGCAAGGCGTGCGAGGCCAGCCTGAAGGCCCTCGAAACCGACTGCATCGAGCTGTATCAGCTTCATGCGCCCGATCCCGACGTTCCGGTAGAGGATAGCGTGGGCATGCTGGCCGATCTTCAGCGCCAGGGAAAGATCCGGCATGTCGGCGTCTCCAATTTCTCTCTTGCCCAGTTGGAACGTAGCATGCAGGAGGCACGGATCGTCTCGTTGCAGAACCAGTTCTCGGTGATCAACCAGCGCAGCGAGAGCGAGCTGCTGGAGTTCTGCCAGAAGAACCGGATCACTTACATCCCCTGGAACCCGGTCGGAGGCTCGGGAAAAGCACCGGAACTGGAAAAGCAATCGAATATCCTGGAGGAGATCGCCCGCCGCCACAAGGCATCGGCGCATATCGTGGCGCTTGCATGGCTGCTCCAGCGCTCAGCGGTGATGCTGCCGATCCCTGGAACCAGGAAGTTCGAGCATCTCGCCGAGAACGTGGAAGCTGCCGATCTGAAGTTGAGCGATGAGGAGATGGCGGAACTGAACCAGAGCACAACCATCTGATACAGCGGCAGCTTGATAAACGGATCAGCTTGCGAAACGACGCAGGGGGCACCGGACAAGCTTTGGCAAAGCTGCCGCGCCCCCTGCATTTAAGACGGCTGGTTGTCTTCGGCGGTGATATCGTATCACCAGGGCCGCGCCCCCATCCGAGCGGCGATCACTTCTGCTGCAATGCGTCGAGAAAGGAGAGAACAATGGTGCGAAGGCGCATAAAGACATCCCATTGCAACGTCTCGGGACGATCATCGATATGATGGTACGGCTGAAGTCCGGTAAAAGGATACACATAGAACCCTGGCACCCCACGGCTGACAATGGGATAGTGATCGCTGTTCGGGGCGTTCTCCCGCTTGCGCACATCATATACCCCAGCACGATTGGCAGCCTCCTGCAATAGTGCGAACTCATCGCCGAAGACGGCTCCCCCGACCGCTGTTATGCCATCCTTTCCACTGGCGGCCATATCCATATTGAGCACAAACCGAACCGCCGAGAGATCGAGCGGTGGGTGCTCGGCAAAATATTGTGAGCCGAGAAGACCAATCTCCTCTCCCGAGAACGCGACAAATGCCACGGAATACTCCGGCGGGTGGTCCTTGAAATGCTGTGCAAGGCTCAGCAGCATGGCAACGCCGCTTGCATTATCGTTGGCACCGGGGAAATAGACCGAGGAGAAGGCGCCAAGATGGTCGTAATGAGCGCAGAGCAGAAGGAACCGATCGGGATATCTCCTTCCCCTGATGTACCCTATCACGTTCTGCGTCACGGTCTGCTGGTAGGAATTGCGCACGGAATAATAGATGCTCGCGATCGAATCGGGAAGGGCATCGCGCAGAACCTTGAAGACGGGAATGCCTACCGGCTCGCCGTAGCTGCCATGGGTCAGGCGCTCGACCCGTACGATCACGGCCGATGCGCCAAGCATCGCGGCAGTGTTCACACGGGTCGGGAGCGCAAGGAGGCTTCGGCTGATCGTCGTATCGGCGCTCATCGTTTCCGGCACGGCTTCATCGATCACCGCCATGATCCCCCTGGGATAACGTCCCTGGAAATCGTTATACCCCCTCTGCGGGACCACAAGCCCGCTTCCGGCCCGTACCCAGGACGCATTGCCGATGCTGGTGCCGCTGCCGGAGCTGCCATCCGGCAGAAACTGGCGTCCCGGCACCAGATCGACGCCATTGATACGGAGCACCGGCCCCGCCGGAAACTCGTTCACACGCACGGTAAAGTGCTGATAGTGCCCCCCTGGAAGGGTATCAAGGCCGATCCCCTGAAAGCGCTCCCGGATATAGGAGGCTGCAAGAGTATGTCCGCCAAAGAGATACCCCCGCCCTTTCAATGCAGGCGAGGCGAGATACTCGACATCGCTCCGGGCCTGTTGCTCCGCATCCTGCGCCCGGAGCACGGGAACGGCCAGAACCACCATCAACAGCAGGAGGCAATACTGCCTGTACGATCGTTTCATGGAGGGAATGGAGTCGGCTGGCATAATAAACGGTTTTATACGCTGGCTCTACGGCTCGGCCGCCTTGCGGATTCTATCAAGCAGACCGGCATTCACTTCACCCGGCGGAGCATAGATAAGGATCTCGCCGATTCCCTCGGCATCGGCGGCGCGAAAGAGGGCGTAGAGGGAGGGTTCCCGAAGGGGGCGCACATCTTCTCCAGGAAACAGGAGCAGATGTGATGGCGGGGTCAGGATCATCCGCCGTTTCCCTGCCACCACAGGGGGCAACACAGCGGAGGCGATAACCCGCACGGTAGCTCCCGGAGCATAATGGCGGTATTTCATCCCTGGAGCGCGAGGCACCTCCCCTGCCGTTCCGCCAGCAACCACCGGCTCGCCGAGCACCGACTCTATCGCCTGCCGGGTGACAAGGCCGGGGCGAAGCAGAACACACTGCTCTGTGCTCAGATCAACCACGGTGGACTCGATGCCAAGGCGGCAGGGGCCGCCATCCAGAATGGCCGGGATGCGCCCGGCGAGATCGGCATAGACATGGGCGGCGGTCGTAGGGCTTGGCCGACCGGACAGATTGGCCGACGGGGCAACCAGCGGCCCGGTTTGTAGAAGCAATCTGGCCGCCACCGGATGTGCCGGAACACGGAGCGCCACGGTTGGCAGGCCAGCGCGAGCGATCGCAGGGATCGCAGGGTCCGACGGCAGCACCAACGTCAGCGGGCCGGGCATGAACGCAGCGATCAGAAGGCGCGAGCGATCGTCCAGACGAGCGCATCGCGAAAGGTCCTCCGGGGCGCCCACATGAACGATCAGCGGATTATCGGAGGGCCTTCCCTTGGCCTGGAACACCCGGGCGATCGCCGCCGGGTTCAGCGCATCGGCACCAAGGCCATACACCGTCTCCGTTGGGAAGGCGACCACCTCCCCGCTCAGAAGCAAACCGGCAGCCTCGGCGATCGCCGCATCGCAGGAGTCGCCACGCAGCGCATCAAGAATCTTCGTCTGCATCATCGGGCCAATATAACGAGCGGCAACAACCTGCTTCGCCCATTTCGAGCGTTTTTCGTCGTTTCGTTAAAGATCCGTGACGACTTTACGTTTGGTGCAAACGGCTCGTTTATCTAACTTGCGCTTCTTTCAACTGTAAGAACGACATTTACTAATAGAACAAGGAGTAGAGATCATGGCACGTCGCTGCGAACTCACGGGACTTGGCCCCACCTATGGTGGCAGCATCTCCCACGCGCACAACGTTACCAACCGCCGTTTTATGCCAAACCTTCAGACCAAGCGTATCTGGATCGAAGATGAGAAGCGCTGGATCAAGGTAAAGGCTACCGCTAAGGCTCTGAAGACTCTTGACAAGAAGGGTTATCGCGCCATGATGGCGGACCTCAACCGCGGCAAGTAACGGCAGGGTAGGACAGATTCTCAACGCCCGGCATCGTTTGAAACAACGTGCCGGGCGTTTTCGTTGGTGCAGCAAACCATCGGGCTGGCATGTATTTCCCGTGCTCAGCCCACGTTGCCTGCCCCTGACGGAGACAGCATCCGAAGGACCCATCCAGTTGCCGAACGAGCTAGAGCAATGCCAGACGCAGAATCCATAGTACAATGGCTTGGCGGGCTTCCGCCTGCCGGGCTGTATGCGGCCATCTTTATCGCTGCATACATCGAGAACATCGTTCCCCCATCGCCCAGCGATTTTATCCTGCTTTTTATAGCGACCCTGATCGGGCTCGGGACAATTGGCCATATCCCTGCCATAACGATTGCCACGCTTGGCAGCACGCTTGGGTTCCTTACCGCATTTGCACTCGGGCGCCGCTATGGCAGGCGCTGGATAGAGGCGAACAAGGTGCCATTTCTGAGCCGTGCATCGTTGACAAAAGTGGACCGATGGTTCGACAAATACGGATACTGGGTGATCGTAGCAAACCGTTTTCTCTCCGGCACACGGGCGGTTATAAGCTTCTTTGCCGGGATGTCGAAGCTGGAGATCATCCGTACCACGCTCCTGTGCGCGGTAAGCGCGCTCGCCTGGAACATCCTGGTTCTGGAGCTGGGTGCCTTCCTTGGAAGCAACTGGCGACAGGGGGAGGAGATTCTCCGGCGATATGGCTGGGGAGTGGCGATTGTCCTGACGGGGCTGGCAGTCTATTTTCTGGCACGCTGGATTATCAGGCGACGTCGTGGCGGGGTGGCAGCGGGAGGAAAGTAGCAACAAAAAAAACGGCCCAGGCCAGAAGCCGGGAACGACATCCGGGCTTCTGATCCGGGCGGACAACTGCCCCAAGAGAGCCGTATGGCTCAGCGCTCCTGATCGACCCCGACAAGCAAGGCGATTCCCTGTTCCAGCTCGTCTGCCAGCATGGGATCGTTATGCTTATGGATTTCAACAAGGTTGCGGAGCATCCTTGCCACCGTCTTTGCATTGCTTATCGGCTCCAGAAACTCCGGCCGGTACGGGACATTGATCTCGCGGAGGAACTGCCGGCAATCGCTATAGTTGATGATGATCCCTCCCTTGAACGCATCCACATAGAACTCCTCGCTCGGCGACTGGTATTTCACAAGGAAGCGGGTAGGAAAGCCGATGCCATAGAATGGAAGATCAAGACGCCGAGCAAGCAGCAGGTAGATGACCGAGAGGGTGATAGGAATACCGATACGCCGTTCCAGGACACGATTCATACAGGAGTTCTCCGGATCGAAGTAGCTATCACGATCCTCCCTGCATCCCTGGAAGCCAAGATGCTGAAAGAGATACTGGTTGATCTCCCGCACCACCATATAACCATTGTCGCAACCACGAAGGCGATCATCAAGAAGCGCCGCCATGGTATCGAGCTGCTGGATATACTCCCCTGCCTGCATCTCCGGATAGCGAATCAGCGCCACCGCAAACGCGCCCTGTTCCAGATCGATATCGCCGTTGTAGGGCCTGGCGGCCAGTCTGGAGGCGAGTATCACATCGAGGGCCGAGCGAAATTTGCGAATCCCGATATCGCGCAGCAGCATCTCGGAGTTTGTGCGAGCAAGCTCGTTCTCCCCCGCCAGGCTCACCTTCCGAAGTGCCGGCACGGCAAGCTCGCCAAGCTCCAGCAGACGATCGCGAATCGAGCTTTGCACCACCGGATCGGGATCATCCAGCAGCGAAAGGATGGCACGTATCTGCGACGAGTTCCTGACGCGATATTCCTGTTCGATAACTGTTTGGTCCATGAGTAGAAGGCTAGCCACCATATGCAAAACCCGCCGTCTGCAACGGCAGCATCGGAAACAAGAAAGGGGCACACACCTGGGTTCCCGAGCCGAAGGAACGCCGGAACATCAGGGTCGATCGCACGGTCAGGATTGATCCAGACCGTGATACTTGGCCAGGCTGCTTGTGAGATATTCGTACGCATCATCGACATCATCCGAGCGATGGAACAGCGCAAGATCCTCGAACGATATCACCCCAAGCTCTGCCATACGGGGTATATTGATCACCTCTTCCCAGAACTCGGTTCCATAGAGGACGATGGGCAGATGCTTGGAAACCTTCTGGGTCTGTACAAGCGTCAGCGCCTCCATCAATTCATCGAACGTGCCAAAGCCTCCGGGGAACACCACCAGCGCATTTGCCAGCGACATAAAGAAGAGCTTCCGCATGAAGAAATAATGGAACTCGAGATTGAACGTGGCCGAGATGTACTGATTCGGCATCTGCTCGAACGGAAGGGAGATATTCAGCCCGATCGACTCACCATTGGCCATATGAGCGCCAAGGTTTGCGGCTTCCATGATGCCCGGCCCTCCGCCGGAACAGACAAGGAACTTCTTCTGTCCCCCTTCCGGTGTATGGCGCATTCCCCACTCGGTCATACGGCGGGCAAGCTCGGCGGCCTCGGTGTAATACCGGCTCATCCGCCGTTTCCCTTGCAGAGAGACCAGGGTCCGCATCAGAAGATCGCGATGCTCACCCTCCTGGACCTGCCCTATCTGCCGCTCAACGGCGGCTATTTCATCATCGGCACGCTCCGGCGGGATAATGCGGGCCGAGCCGAAGAACACCACCGCCCCCCGCACATTATGCCGGTCGAACCGGGAGGTTGGCTCCATATATTCCGCCATGATGCGGAGGATACGAGCCTCGGGGCTATTGACAAACTCCGGGTTGTTGTATGCCTTCAGCAGAGGCTGATCCGGCCCCTGCACATATGGTGTCGACATGAATTTTTATCAGTTGTCAGTAGTCGATAGTCTGTCGTGACAAGGAGCATGGAGCAGAACCTCGGGATAGCCACATCGGCAGATCCGGCTCCAGACTATTCATCCGAAACGAAAGGTACAGATACAGACCGATTATACACCGTGCAATTTGAACGGCGATCATCCGATTTGTTGCATACCTTCTACTGCTGCGAGGTTTCCTGCGCGATATTGAGGCCACCATCCACGATCAGGGTCTGCCCGGTGATGTAGGTAGCCTCGGCTGCAAAGAACCAGACGGCTCGGAAGAGATCGTCGGTTGTGCCATAGCGGCGCATCGGGATCCGCCCGGCCGGAAGAAGCATTCCCGGCGCAGGATCATCGGGAATCTCGATGGCGCCGGGGGCCACCGAATTTACCGTAATAGTGGGCGCAAGCGCTCGCGCAAGCGCCCGGGTCAACTGCACCACCGCCGCCTTCGATACATTATAGGGGATGCGATCCTTCCAGATCTGATAGGCACCAAGCGAGGAGAAATTTACGATCCTTCCCTCGACCCCTTGTTCCAGCATCCGCTCGGCAACGGCCTGCGCCGTAAAAAACTCCCCGTACAGATTGGTCTCCAGAACGTCGCGCCACATCTCCTCGGTCACCTCGGCAATCGGTGCCGATCGCGGATAGACCCCGGCATTGTTTACCAGCACATCGATCTGTCCGAAGCGATTGCAGGCCTCATCGACCATATGGCGCACCGCCTGGCGACTTCGCACATCCGCCTGAAGGAGCAGGGCTTCGGCACCCTGCGCCTGCACATCGCGCAGGGTTTCGCGCGCACGATCCTCCGATCTGCCATAATGCAGCACCAGACGCCATCCTCGCTCGGCAAAGCCGAGCGCAAGGGCGCGCCCGATACGCCGACCGGCCCCAGTGATAAGAACGGTCCTGCTCATCGGTCGAACGGAAGCTTGATGATGCCGGCCGACACTCCTTCCCCTTCTCCCGCCGATTTCACCCGCACATCGGCGCCCGGCACGGCATGGTTCGTCCGAACATACGCCAGGCCGATCGTGCGCTGAAGCGATGGGGAATATGCAAGCGAGGTAACCGCGCCGATCTTGGCCCCCTCCACCGCATCGTAGATCTCCAATGAGAGATCGCCTTCGGCCGGGGCCTGCCGAAATACAAGGCCAACAAGATGGCGCTGTACCTTATCGTAGGTATCAAGCCTGGCGATGACCTCCTGGCCGATATAACATCCCTTTGTAAAGGAAATGAACTGTGTAAGCCCGGCCTCCAGGGGATTGTAGGCCTCGGTCAGCTCCCTTCCGACCGCAGGAGATCCGGCCTCGACCCGAAGGGTTTCATAGGTATCCGTTCCGATCTCGCGTGCCCCCTGATCGCGCAGTCCGCCAAGGATCGTCTCGGCCGAGGAGGATGGGGCGATGAGGATAAAGCCGCCAGCGCCGGTAAGACGAAGATCGCGAAGAGCAATAACGGTACCACCATCCAGATCGGCGGTTGTTGTGCTCCCCGCATCTGGCAGTTGCATGCCCAGCGCAGATGCGATCAGGCTTTTTGCATGCTCACCATACACGCCGATGACCTGATGCGCCGCAGTGACATCGGAGGTTGCGAAGTCATCCATGATTGTATATTTATCGAGCCAGGTCCGAACACGCTCGGTATCGGTCCCGGACAGCAGCATCAGAAGGTGATCCTCGAAGGCGATAACACGTACCACTTCGATTACACGCCCCTTATCAGAGGTCAGGATGGTTGTAGTCTCGTCGCCGGGCTTCAGATCGCGTGTGGCATTGCTGGATAGCCGGTGAAGCAGATCAAGACGGTCGGCCCCGGTGCCAAGGACGATGCCCCGTGAGAGCCGGACGTAAACGGTGCTGCCAAGTGCGGCTGTATACTGCTCGGAATCGGGTTGGAAGATGTTCATAATTCTTTAAACTACCTATGAAGGGCACTACATGCGCCTAAGATAGTTGTTTCGACGGCGTTCCCTGTAGAACCCCGAGCATGCCCGCGTTGCATTCTGTAAAGACCCGCCGATACGGCATAGAGGGTTTGCTCTTGCAGTATCTCGGGTTCCGCGCCGCATATCGGCAAGCGATCGCGCCATCCCGGCCCGCACTCTGGCGCCATATCCTGGGCTTCCTGCACGGCCCACATTTCATATATACGTTCTAACCGTCTCCACAGATGAAGATATCCCTGCAATCGATCCTCCCTGGGAGGATCGTGGCCGCTCTGCTCCTGTTCATCCCATCAACATTGCTCGGCTGGCAGCAGCGTGTCCATTATACCATGGAGATATCTCTCGACCCCACGACCCATTCCTATGCCGGGGTCCAGCGGCTTGTATACAACAACAACTCCCCGGACACACTCCACGAAGTCTACTACCATCTGTTTTTCGAGGCATTCAAGCCGCAAAGCATGATGGACATTCGCGACCGGAACCTCCCCGGATCGCGGCTTGGCATCAACCAGTTGCCTCCCGAATTTCAAGGGGAGGTAGCAGTGGAGATGCTGACGCAGGAGGGAACGCCGATCGCCTGGAACGTGGAGGAGACCATTCTCCGGGCACCGCTCCACCATGCGATTCCACCGGGCGGTTCCACGGTCCTGGAAATGCGCTGGAAGACACGCATCCCCATTCTCACCCGCCGCGCCGGATGGATGAGCCGCGAGGGAGTGGAATATTCCATGGCGCAGTGGTATCCAAAACTTGCCGCCTACGACCGGAACGGCTGGCATACCGATGAATATGTTGGACGGGAGTTCTATGGTGTCTTCGGCACCTACGACGTTGCAATAACGCTCCCGGCACGATACGTGGTAGGGGCCACCGGCACCGTCATCAACCCGAGCGAGGTTGGCTGTGGTTACGAGTTGGGCGCGGTAGACACGACGATCTATCCCCCGGGCACTCCAGGCACGGGGCTGAAGACCTGGCGGTTTCATGCCGAGAACGTCCATGATTTCGCCTGGGTGGCCGATCCCGAGTATGTGCACCAGATAACGAGCTGGAATGGCGTGGCCATCCACGTCCTGGTAAAACGCTCGCATCTCACGCTATGGCGGAATGTGCCGTTCTGGACAGCCGCCCTTCTGGACTATTTCAGCAGCCGTTTTGGACGATACGACTGGCCGCAGTTCACCGTGGCGATGGCTGGCGACGGTGGTATGGAGTACCCGCAGTTGATTATGATTACCGGCAATCGCACCCAGGCATCGCTTGCGGGGGTGATTGCCCACGAGCTGGGCCACCAGTGGTATTACGGCATGCTGGGAAGCAACGAGACCCAGGAGGCATGGCTGGACGAGGGATTTGCGCAGTTTCTCACCAACGAGGCCAACCGCCATGTATTCAATATACTCGGCAGAGCAAACCCCTATTCCGGCCTCGATCGTATCGTCTATCCCTGGGATTCGACACGTTGGAAGGAGGTGGAGGGATTCTACGAGCTGGCGATCGCCGGATACGATGAGGCGCTCGATACCTACCACGATCATTTCCGCGAGGGGGCCACATCGGGGCTGGTCTACTCCAAGGGGGAGGCCGTGCTCGACATGCTCCAGTATATGTTCGGGCGCGACCTTTTCGACGACGCCATGCGGCGCTATCTGGAGCAATGGAAGTTCCGCCACCCCTCCACACGCGATTTTGAACACGTGATGGAGAGAACCACCGGCATGCGGCTCGACTGGTTCTTCAATCAATGGATCAACTCCACCAAGCGTCTGGACTATGCTCTTGACGGCATACGCTCGGAGCCGACCGATGGAGGCTACCGCACCACGCTGGAGCTTTCCAACAGAGAGGAGGCGATCATGCCGCTTGATATCACTCTCACCTACGACGACGGCACCATGGCCACTGCATGGGTGCCAACCGAGCCATGGGAGAAGCCGGGTGCAGACTTCCAGCTTCCCCGCTGGACCTGGGTACGCCCGACCTACAGTGCCAGCTTTCTCACCCCGAAACGGGTAGTCAGGGCAAGGATCGACTCGTCGATGCAGCTTCCCGATATCGACCGTACCAACAACACTGCCGCAACCGGGCTTTTTGCGAGCCTGCTGCCAGGGGCCGATGCAGCATTCTACCGGCGATGGGATCTGAACCGTCCGCTCGATCGTTACACCATCCGGCTCCGCCCCACGCTCTGGTATTCCCAGGCGGACGGAGCGCAGCTTGGCCTGGTGGCCGATGGTGGATATGCATTTGAACGCTACAACGCAAAAGCTGGCGCCTCCTACAACATCGCGTCGCGCAGGGTGGACTATGATATTCGCTACAACACCCGCAACGATGCTCTTGGCAGGTTGACCCGTTTCAGTTTCCTCGCCACCAACGCCGATGGCATACAGCGCTGGGGAGCAGAGGTAGAAAAGACGATCAGACCATATTATTACCACACTGCGACAACACACCTGGTAAGCCTACGGACCGAGCGAGAGGTGCTTGTGGGACCGAATTATCCCAACGTGATAGCTCCCTGGCAGGAAGGCGGCTATACCACCATCGGGCTGGGATACGACTTTTCCACAACGCTCAGCTCTCCCTACCGCCGATTGCAGGGATCGGCACGATTCGATGCAAGCGTCGCAAGCCCATCACAGTTCACGCAGTGGCAGATCGCCGGGCAGTATCTGGAGAATCGCGATGGTGTTACAGTCACCGCCGATCTGTTTTTTGGCGCTTCGGTTGGCGCCCCTCCGGCACAACGGCTGTTCAACGTGGCGGGAGCACGGTCGCGTGAGATGCACCTGAACGAGATACAACGTCTGGCGATGAACATCCGCCCGGAATTTGCTGCACGCAATCATCTGGTGCTTCCCACACAGGGCTTTCTTCTGTCGCTGGCCGGTGCCGGGGAGGATCTCCGTTTTGCGCACAATCTGCTGAATGTCCGTATAAACATCGGCGATCTGAACCCATTTGCGCGCCTCTTCAACATCCCGATCCTGAACAGGATCGATCTAAAACTCTATGGAGCGGCCGGAACATTCTTCGATGGTGATCTGGCGCTGAAGGGTTTCTCCCACCCGTTGTACGAGGCCGGAGCGGTCGCCTCGGTCGATGTGCTGAACACCTTTCTCCCGCGTGTCCTCATCGACATGCTCGACAGCCCAAACCCGCTGATACTCAGCCTTCATCTCCCCTTGTATGCAGACCTGCAATCGATCGACCGTGGGCTGCGTTATCGCTTTGCGCTCGGCGTATCGATATAGAACACGGAAGAGATGCGCAGCCGCAAAAAAGAGCGGTGGTGATGCTTGTGGCAGCGCACAAGGACACGTTACGGATTCATGCAATCAACAACGGGACGCATCTCACACCGGAGAAGCGTCCCGTTTTTTTCATAAGGAGAGCATAACAGACAACGATGGTATCGATAGATCGTATCGATGCCGGGGGCCGTAGCAGTGCTACGCCCTAGAGTTCATCCGAATTGACAAGCACCTCGAAGATGGCCGCATCATCACTATTATCGGCAACGATAGCATTGATAAGGCGGACATCATCGCCGCTCAGCACCAGGCTACGTGCATCGGAGGCCTGGTAATGCGCTGCCAGGTCGCCGCCTGGTTCACGCCGCTCGCTGGCTGGAGGCGTTACCTTGCTGATGGTCCCCCCCGGAATGCCGCTCCCCGTGCTTCCCGGGCTGAATATGCCGCTTACAACTGCAACGGTCACAAGCGCAGCGGCCCCTACCGAGGCCCATGCCGTTGAGAAGCCCCAACGCTTTTTCCGCGCACCTTTTTCATCAACTCGATCCCGAACGCGCACCACAAAGTTCTGCCAATATGCCGGATGAGGCTCCTTCGGCCCCTCGACGCCGGCGAGCATGCGCCGCAATGCGGCCACATCCCGCTCGATTTCGGCATCCGACGGCTCGGCCTGACGGCTGCGTCCCAGATTGTTTTCCATATCTATTCTAATCCTCCTCGGCACCGGCCCGATCGCATGGGACCGGACCAAGAATCATTGGTCATTACTACAACATTCGTCGATATCCACATCGGACGCATCTACCATCCAGAGGTTTCACCCTCGGCATCATCAACGATATTCTCCCCTTGCAGGTCGGCAAGATTCAGCGCCCCATGATTGGCCTTCACATAGGCGGCCACCTTCTTGACGGCATGATGGAAGTTTGCCTTCAGGCCACCGACCGAGGTGCCAAGGATGGCAGAGATCTGCTCATACGGCATCTCATCATAATAACGCATGATGAAGACGGCTCGCTGTTTCTCCGGCAATGTTTCGATAGCTTTTTCGATCAGCGAGACGTTTTCATCATGGATCATCCCCTTGTCCTGGTCAGCATCCTTGCCGAGGAACGGGATATAGTCGGTGATATCCATCAATCGCCGCACCTTCTGTTTACGAAGGTGGTTGATCGAGAGATTGATCGCAATGCGGTAGAGCCAGGTATAGATCCCGGATTCCCCACGAAAATTGGGGAGCGCCGAGTAGGCCCGCACGAACACCTCCTGGGCGATATCATCGGCATCCTCATGGCTCTTGACCATACGGCGCGCCGCCCAGTAGATCCGGGAGTGAAATCGACGCACCATCTCGTTGAACATCCTATCCACCTGTCCCGAACGATAGAGTTCGAGCAGCTGTTTATCATCGAGTTCAACCATAGCGCCTCGGGTTGGCGCCGCTGCAAGTATAATCGCTGATGTAGACATACAGCGGGTTCGACTTTACAGCGGCGACTACGTTTAATGGATACATGTAGGAACTGCCGATCGATACAATTCTTCAAACGCACCGGATGCGTTTGCTCGACCGGAGACATCGGTGCCGCAGCAGGTACGGCGGTGCTCCTACCGTCAAGACCCTCCTGCCTGCCACTCGTAACGCCGGGAAGCAAGCCCGGCCGTCTGTACAAATGGATGCGCCAGTGAAAGCGTGGAGGATTAGCGGCGTATATCGAGGATTTCGAGCGTGATCGTGCCGGCCGGCACAGTGACCGTGACCTCATCGCCGACCTGTTTTCCCATGAGGCCCTTGCCGATCGGCGAGGTGGTTGCCAGCTTCCGCTGCTCGACATCCGCCTCCTCTGCCGACACCATTGTATACTCGGTTTTGGCGCCGGTACCCTTGTTCAGCACGGTGACCACACACAGGATATACACCTTGTCTATGGGAAGATTCGCCCCGTCGATAACACGGGCACGCCCCATGGTCTGCTCAAGCTTGTAGATACGAGCTTCCAACATGCCCTGGGCTTCCTTTGCGGCATCGTATTCGGAGTTCTCCGACAGATCCCCGTACGAACGGGCCTCGGCGATCTTCTCGGCGATCTCCCTACGCTTCTCAATCTTCAAATACCGGATTTCTTCCTCGAGCTCCAGTATGCGCTCGCGCGTTAAATAAACGATGTCCGACATAGCTTCTTCAACTCAGGTCTTCATTGGTGGAAATGAGGGCTTAAACATCAAAAGCCATTGCGGACATGGCAACGGCTTCGATGGGACAAGTTTAAGATAATTCGCCGCGATTACCAATATTGCGCGAAAAAAAAGGGGCATCGTCCGAAAACGCTATCGGCAGACCCTTCTTATCTTTCCGCGCTTGCCCCTCGGCCACTGCTGCTGCCGGGCTTGACCTGCATAACCAATTACCAATAGCGCTATGTCCCAGACGGCCATCTATACGACAAACTTCCCCACGCTCAAGCTCTGGCGCCGCGGCAAGGTGCGCGACGTCTATGATCTCGGCGAAACCCTCCTGTTTGTGGCAAGCGATCGCATAAGCGCCTACGATGTGGTGATGAACGAGCCGGTTCCGGGCAAGGGGGAGGTTCTTACCGCGTTTTCGCTCTTCTGGTTCGATCGGCTCCGGGATATCGTCCCCAACCACCTTATCACCGCCGATGCGGACCGGTTTCCAGAGGAGTGCGCGCCATATCGCGAGGAACTGCGTGGGCGTTCCATGCTGGTAAAGAAGACCCGTCCGCTCCCGATAGAGTGTGTTGCCCGTGGGTATCTGGCCGGATCGGGCTGGAAGGAATACAGCCTGAGCCGGACCGTTTGCGGCATCCCGCTGCCGGAAGGGCTGCAACAGTCCAGCCGCCTGCCGGAGCCGATCTTCACGCCAGCAACCAAGGCCGAACAGGGGCATGATATGAATATCACCTTCGAGGAGGCCGTAGGGCTGGTTGGCCAGGAGACGGCCGCACAGGCACGGGATCTTACCCTGCAACTTTATTTGCACGCAAGCCATATCGCCGAAGAACGCGGCATCATCATTGCGGATACCAAGTTCGAGTTCGGGCTTGATTCCGACGGACAGTTGATCCTGATCGACGAGGCGCTGACGCCGGATTCATCCCGTTTCTGGCTGGCCTCCTCCTATAAACCGGGAAGCGAACAGCAGAATTTTGACAAGCAGTTTCTGCGCGACTATCTGGAATCGGCCAACTGGGACAAGACCCCTCCTCCCCCACCATTGCCCGATTCCGTGATCGAAGGAACCGCAGCCAAATACAGGGAGGCATTGGAACGTCTCACCTCAGGCTTCGTCTGAATATGATGGCTGGCACCTTTTCTCTGCCTGGAGCCTCACCGGAACCAGCATTTGCAGTTCCGGTGCATTGATTATCCGACATTGTAGCGCTACCTTGTGCCGATACGGGGGGGAAGCGTTCAGCGGTGCCAAACGCTCCTCCCAACATCATACCCGGCGCTACGTCGGTACAATCGTGGCGGTCCTGTGTTCATCGGCCGTTGCACTGCACCGGAGCACGTCCTGACAAGCAACTTCCCGTACGTTGTGCATCCCTTGACGTTGTAAACAGTCATAGCATTCAAAACCTCTTGAACCGTCGATGACACGAAGAAAAAAAATGTGGTTTACGGTTTTCGGCCTTGCGGCCGGCATTCTGATTGGCGTTTATATACAGCCCTTGGTCTCAGGTGACAGCATCTACGACCAGTTCAATAAGTTCAGAGACGTGCTCTTCACGGTTCAGAAGAACTATGTGGACAATGTCGAGACCCCAAAGCTTGTTGAGGCTGCCATTGTTGGCATGCTCAACGAGCTTGACCCACACTCTGTCTATATCCCCGCCGAGCAGCAGAAACGCGTTGAAGAAGATTTCCGAGGCAGCTTCCAGGGCATCGGTGTAGAGTTCGATGTGATCCGTGATACGATCACCATCGTAACGGCGATCGCCGGTGGCCCATCCGAGGCACTTGGCATCCAGGCTGGCGACAAGATCATCAAGATCGACGCCGAGAACGCCGTCGGCATGTCGCGCGATGATGTCCCGAAGAAACTCCGTGGCCCGAAGGGGACCCATGTCGTGGTGATGGTGGTACGCCAGGGGGCCAAGGCACCTCTGTCGTTTGACATCACCCGTGACAACATCCCCCTCTACACGGTGGACGCCTCGTTCGTGGATGAAACCGGCACCGGCTATATGGCGATCAACCGCTTTGCCGAGCCGACCTACGATGAGATGATGAAGAACCTTGAGCGTATGTCGCAGCAGGGCATGCAGAAGCTTATCCTCGACCTTCGCGGCAACCCCGGTGGGTACATGGAGAAGGCTATCCGTATGGCCGATGAGTTCATCAGCGGCGGCAAGAAGGTGGTCTATACAAAGAGCACCCGAAGCAACGAGGAGGAAGTCTATTACTCGGAGGATGGCCAGCGTTATGAGAAGCTTCCGCTGATCATTCTTCTGAACCGTGGCTCCGCCTCGGCATCGGAGATCATGGCGGGCGCGGTGCAGGATCTCGATCGTGGCCTTATCGTGGGGGAGACATCCTTTGGCAAGGGGCTGGTCCAGCGCCAGTTCCCGCTGAACGACGGATCGGCATTCCGTCTGACGATCGCTCGTTATTATACGCCGTCCGGCAGGCTGATCCAGCGTCCCTACGAAAACGGGCGTGAGGATTATTACAGGATGTCGAACCGCCAGGAGGACGCCGAGGGTGACAACCTCGACCATGCACACGATACTCCCGACTCGACCCGTCCGATCTATCACACTGCCGGAGGCCGCAAGGTGCTTGGTGGTGGTGGCGTGACGCCGGATTACGTGGTGAAGTCCGACACGGTAACCCCGCTTACGGTGGACTTCATCCGTAAGAATCTGATCTGGGAGTATACCGAGAACTTTATCAACTCCGCTCGCGGCCAGCAGCTCAGGAAGCAGTACGAAGGGAAGTTCCCGGAGTTCACCAAGAGCTTCCAGGTGGATGAGGGGATGTTCAACGAGTTTCTCACGATGGCCAAGGCGAAGGATATCACGATCAAGCAGGATGAGCTTGCAATCGACAAGGATCATCTGAAGAACCGCCTGAAGGCACGCATCGCCCGCAGCTTCTGGGGAAACAACGAGTTCTACCAGATATCGCTCCAGGACGACAAGCAGTACCAGAAGGCACGGGAGCTATTCCCGGAGGCATCCAAGGTTGCCCGTCTGACGATGCGGTAACCGGCACACGACCGGAGTCCGCAGGCAACAACCGAGACGACCAAACACCACGGCCACCGTTCGTAACGAACGGTGGCCGTGGTCATAATCAGGGCTGGCAAGCAGACAAGGGATGCGCTTCCCCGCGGACTACAGCACAACCAGCCCCATCTTGCTCTTGACCTCGCGAAGCTTGGCATCGGCCACGCAGGCAGCACGCTCGGCCCCACGTTGCAGCAGGCGATCAAGCTCTCCCTGATCGCGCATCAACTCCTGATAACGCTCGCGAATCGGCGCAAACTCGGCGATGACCGCCTCGGCGACACGCTTTTTCAGATCGCCATACCCACGTGCATCAGCAAAATCCCCCTCCACCTCATCCTGGCTCTTTCCGGTGATAACCTTGTAGATGCTCAGAAGATTGTGCACTCCGGCCTTCGCTGGATCATCGGAGAACCTGATATCCCTTCCGGGATCGGTCACCGCACGCTTGAAGGCATATTCTATCTCCCTAGGCTCGTCGAGCAGACGAACCGCGTGCCCTCTGATATGAGAGTAGGTCTTCGACATCTTTGTCGTGGGATCATCAAGCCCCATGATACGAGCGCCGACCGTTGCGATCACCGGCTCCGGCACCACAAACGTAGGACCATAGAGATGATTGAACCGCTCGGCGATATTACGGGCAAGCTCCACATGCTGCTTCTGGTCCTCTCCTACCGGCACCTCGTTGGTATCGTAGAGAAGGATGTCCGCGGCCATAAGCACTGGATAATCGAGCAGGCCGGTCAGCACCGACTCCTGCTTCATGGACTTATCCTTGTACTGGGTCATCTTGTGAAGCCATCCGAGCGGTGTAACGCAGTTCAGCAGCCAGCACAGTTCCGCATGGGCAGTAACATGGCTCTGCACAAAGATCGTGCTCTTCTCCGGGTCGATGCCGGTCGCCAGCATGATACCCGTAAGCGAGCGGGTACGAGCACGAAGTTCCTCCGGGTTCTGCGGTACGGTTAGGCTGTGCAGATCGACCACGCAGAAAAAATTCTCACGGTCGCTCTGCTGCAACCTCACCCAGTTCTTCACAGCACCAACATAGTTGCCCAGGTGAAACTCACCCGACGGCTGGATGCCGCTGAAGACACGGCGGAGGGGAGATTCCCCGGCGCTCGCACTGGTCGTCTGTTGCTCGTGAAGCTCCATAACAGATGTCGATTAAAAGAAATGAAAGAAACGGGGCATATGCCCGGAGGGCCGGAGACAGCCCGCCGACCATCCAGAGCCTTTACAGACCGGAGGGCTGGCCAACAGGGATCTGCGTCGGCACACCAACGGCAAGCCCTTGCTGCGTTGCAAGGATATCGTCGATCGTTTCGCGCCGTCGCACCAGATACGGATCGCCGTCAAGCATAAGCACCTCGGCTGGGCGGGGGCGCAGATTATAGTTGCTCGACATCACAAAGCCGTAGGCCCCGGCGTTTTTCAGCGCAATGATATCCCCCTCCTGCGTCTCGGTCAATTTCCGGTCCACGCCAAAGGTGTCGGTCTCGCAGATACAGCCGACCACCGTATACACCCTCTCGGTCCCCTCCACCCTGTCGGCATTGATGATGCCATGATAAGCATCATACAGCATTGGCCGTATCAGGTGATGGAGACCGGAGTCGGTGCCGATAAAAACGCACGATGGCGTCTGCTTCAGCACCGTAGCGGTTGTAAGGAGCCAGCCGGATTCGCTGACAAGGAATTTCCCTGGCTCGAACCACAGGGCAAGTTCCCGACCATAGTCGGCGCAGAACGCGGCGAACCGCTCGGACATCCTGCGGCCAAGCGCCTCCACATCGGTGGAGACATCATCCGGTTTGTAGGGGACCTTGAATCCGCTTCCGAAGTCCAGGAACTCAAGATCCGGGAAATCCGCCGCCGCATCGAACAGGATCTCCGCCCCTGTCAGGAAGGTCTCGGCATCGAGGATATCCGATCCGGTATGCATATGCAGGCCGGTGATCTTCATCCCATAGGCCTTCACGATGCGAAGGATATGGCGCATCTGATGAATCGAGATGCCGAACTTCGAGTCGATATGCCCGGTCTGGATATGGGCATTGCCCCCGGCCAGGATATGCGGATTCAAGCGTATGGCACATGGGGTTGCGCCATATTTCTGCCCGAATTGCTCCAGCACCGAGATATTATCAATGTTGACCAGCACCCCCTGTTCAACCACCTGCTCGATCTCAGAAAAGGCGACGCAATTTGGCGTATAGAGGATATCGGAGGGAGGAACGCCGCATCGGCGTGCAAGCTCCACCTCAAGCGCCGAAACGGCATCAATGCCGATGCCGAGGCTGTGGATATAGCGGATCACGGCCATGTTGCTGTTGGCTTTACAGGCATACAGAAGGCGCAGTTTCAGGCCACCGAACGCCTGGGCCAGCCGTTGCTGCTGGCGACGAATAATCGCGGCATCATATACATAGAGAGGGCTGCCGAACTCCTCCACAAGCGAGCGCGCCGTGCGTCCGCCGATTGCAAGCCTATTGTCGATAATTTCCATAGCCGTTTCGTCAGACATGATCGTCGATGCGTGTTGTTCCCTCTTCCTCAAGCTTCCCCCTGAAGGGTTTATAAGATAGTATCTCCGAACCGGTTTCGGCTATGGTTAAGCAGTACGGAAACGTATCAGGATTCCGTACGAGCACGCAGGCCCCTGGCATCGGCAACTTGGGGAGGGATGGGCACCGGCTCCTGCCGGGCATGTTTATCGCTATCAGGCTTGTTCCCGCACCAGAGCACGCTTTCTGGCATGCCGGGCGATTGCAAGATCGACAAGCCGTGCAAGCAATTCCTGGTAGGATATCCCGGACGCCTCCCAGAGCTTGGGATACATGCTGATGGCAGTGAAGCCGGGGATGGTATTCACCTCGTTGAAATAGAACGCTCCGGTCCCTCTATCGAGGAAGAGATCGACACGAGCCATCCCCTCGCACTCCAGCGCGACAAAGATATCGCGAGCCATCTGCCGACTGCGCGCACTCTCCGCCCCGGTAAGCCCGGCCGGGATCAGGAGCGCCGCGCCATCGTGATCGAGATATTTGGCCTCGTACGAGTAAAACTCGTGCGATGGCGCAATCTCCCCCGGAACGCTGACAAGCGGATCATCGGAGTGCCCCTGGTTCTCCAGCACCGAAAGTTCGATCTCTCGCGCATTGATCCCACGCTCCACCAGCACCTTCAGATCGAACCGGAAGGCATCATCGAGCGCCGCGCCAAGCTCCGTCTCCGATCGCACCTTGTGCACCCCCACGCTCGACCCCATGTTCGAGGGTTTCACAAAGACCGGATACCCCAGAGTTGCGGCTATCCTTTCTTTCAGCCGTTCCGCACCAGTGGCACGCTCCTGTTCCCAGCGATCGATCTTCAGCGCCAGATACGGCACGATCGGAATCCCGGCGGCGGCAGCCAGGCGCTTGGCAACATCCTTGTCCATGCCCACCGCCGAGGCAAGCACTCCAGCCCCTACATAGGGGACATCGGCAAGCTCGCACAATCCCTGGATCGACCCATCCTCGCACAACGGCCCATGCATCACAGGGAATATCACATCGATATTCTCCGGGCGCCCCTGTGCCGCAAGCGGCATCAATGCAGTTGCGTCCCCCCCGGCATAGGGTGGAAGCACAACAGCGGGCGACTCACTGAAAACCGGCAGGCTTTTCAGGTCGCTCCCGGCCATCATGCCCAGATCGTTCCGATGCCATCCGCCCTCCTTGTCGATGCCGATCGGAATGATATCGAAACGATCCGGGTTGAGATGCCGGATCACGGATGCCGCCGACTGCAATGAAATCTCGTGCTCCCCGGAACGGCCGCCATAGAGCACTGCAATACGAATCTTCCCGACACTCATCTCCTGTACCTTGATATGATGGAACCTCCAGCCGAACAGGCCGGATCGGCATTACGAGATCGGATAATGAAATATTCCCGACGCATCGGGACAAACCAGCTCAACGGCCGAAACCGCGTCGAGGTTCAAGGGGCCATAGATGTGGGGAAAGTCCTCACCGTGGGCAGGCTCATACTTCAGCCCGCTCGTGAGCCGCTCGGCATCGATCGCCAGCAGCAGCACGGCATCGCGTCCGCAGAAGAAGCGATTCAGGCTCCGTTCCACCTGATCCTCCGTCGAACAATGGATAAAGCCTTCGGTTGCAAGCGAGTCGGCGATATATTCGCCGGAGAGACGTGCGGCCTCCCACTGCTCGGGAAGTGCGATATGATAGATCATCTGCTCTCTGCTGGTTTATTGATACTGGAACGCGCCGATAAAGGGCATCGGAGCGATAGAGGGCACAAGTTTACCAAAGGAGCCTGTATAAATCGAATGGTGGCAACCAGTACAGGCATTCCAGGACGTCAACCCACCAACGTACAACGCAGAGGGCTGCGGTCACCGCGAACCGAAATCGGAGCGTTCATGATCCCCATGATCTCCCTATTTTCTCTGCCCACGAACTGCTCGACGCATGATCGAATTTATCGACGCACATAAACAGTACGGCACCACCGCCGCTGTTGATAGCATCTCGCTCCAGGTTCACCAGGGGGAGCTGTGCGTCCTGCTTGGGCCAAGCGGTTGCGGCAAGACAACGCTTCTTCGGATGGTAAACCGGCTGGTGGAGCCATCATCCGGCCGCATTCTGGTGAACGGCCGTGATATCAGCCGGGAGAACCCGGTCATGCTACGCAGGAGCATCGGGTATGCGATTCAGAGCGTTGGCCTGTTCCCGCATAGAACGGTAGCGGAGAATATCGCCATCACACCCACGCTTCTCGGCCTGCCGAAAGGAGCGATTGCCGAACGGGTCGA
Source organism: uncultured Alphaproteobacteria bacterium (assembly GCA_964455525.1). GTDB lineage: Bacteria > Bacteroidota > Ignavibacteria > OLB7 > OLB7 > JAFDZV01. The sequence continues at coordinate 225,162 of CAYVWR010000005.1, read as the reverse complement.
TGAGATGCTGGCGCTGGTGAAGCTTGATCCCGGACGGTACCGAAATCGCTATCCCGCACAACTTTCCGGTGGGGAGGCTCAGCGCGTTGGTGTGGCACGTGCTCTGGCAGCCGATCCGCCTCTGCTTCTGATGGATGAGCCGTTCGGCGCCATCGACCCGATCAACCGCACAGCGATCCAGGATGAATTCCTGGAGTTGCAGCGTCGGCTTCGCAAGACCATCCTCTTCGTCTCGCATGATATCCGGGAGGCTCTTCATCTGGCCGATCGTCTTGTGCTTATGCGCGCCGGGCGCATAGAGCAGGAAGGCTCTCCAGCGGACCTTCTGGCGCGACCGGCATCCGAGTTTGTTGCGCAGTTCTTCGGGGCCAGCAGGCGCACCCTGCTGCTTGACGCGATACGAGCAGACGCCGCGCTCGATCCCGATGCTCCCCCACCATCCACTCAAAGCTCCATTGCGGCCGATGCGCCTCTGCACGAGGCGCTGCTCGCGCTTCTGGCCAGCGGGGAGGAGAGCATTTGTGTCACAACAACCGATGGCACAGCGGCCAGCATAACGCTCGGCGCCCTTACGCTGCGTTCCATCCAGCAACGCATAGCGCTATCGCTGGCCGAGGAGAACATGGAATGAGCCTGATGGAGTTCATCCGTGAATACGATACAAGCCTTCTTCTGGCGCTCGGCGAGCATCTGCGGCTGGTAGGCATTGCGCTGCTGCTTGCGATTGCAACGGCGGTCCCGCTCGGCATCGGGGCGGCACGCAGCAAACGGATCGCACGACCGGTCCTGGCCCTTGCCAACATCGTTCAGACGATTCCGAGCATTGCGCTGTTCGGCCTTATGATACCGATCCTTTCCCTGGCGAACCGTGGCATCGGAGCAGTTCCGGCCACGATAGCGCTTGTGCTCTATGCCCAGCTTCCAATCATCAGGAACACATCCATTGCGCTTCGGGGGGTTGCCGCAGGCACGCTCGACGCCGCACGCGGAACCGGGATGACCGAGAAGCAGATTCTGCTCCGGGTAGCCCTGCCGATAGCGGCCCCACAGATCATCGCCGGGATACGAACCGCGGCCACGCTCAGCATCGGTGTTGCCGCAATTGCGGCCTACATCGGCGCCGGAGGCCTGGGGATCTTTATAGCACGTGGCATTGCAACCACCTGGGATACGATGACGCTGGCTGGAGCGATCGGCGTGGCGATGTTGGCATTGATCGTGGAGCTGCTGCTGGAGCTGGCCGAGCGGCTGGTGACGCCGAAGGGCCTTCGCATCCGAAGGGAGGAGCAGCCATGAACGAGCTGCTCTCGTATTTCACCCAGAATGCCGGTGCCATCGCAGCCCGATTGCTGGAGCACGTGACAATCGTGGGCGCCGCAATGATCCTTGCCACGCTTGTCGGCGGTCTGGCCGGGCTTATGCTGGCCGGCAGCTCAACGAACAAGGGGCATGGGGCTATCTTCTACCTGCTCGGGCTGGGCCAGACCATCCCTTCGCTTGCCATTCTTGCGCTCTCGGTAGGGCTGATCGGCATCGGCGCACTTCCGGCGATCATCGCCCTGTTCCTGTATGCCATCCTCCCGATTGCGCGCAACACCTATGCAGGGATACGCGCCGTTCCCGAAGGCACGGTAGATGCCGCACGGGGTCTTGGAATGACACGCATCCAGATCCTCCGCCATGTCGAGCTGCCGCTTGCAGCCCCGATGATCGTTGGGGGCATCCGCACTGCAACAACCGTGGCGATATCGGCAGGGACGCTCGCTTATCTGATAGGTGCCGGAGGACTTGGTGATTTCATCTTCACCGGCATCGCATTGTTCAAACCGGAAGCAATGCTGGCAGGCGCAGTTCCCGCAGCAGCATTGGCACTGAGTGCGGACTGGGCATTCGGGCGGCTTGAACGGCGCCTGGCCAGGGCCGATGCATAGGTGGCATCACTCAGGCCCCAGACAACCGGCCAGGAATTCGAGTATACGATGCCGGTATTCCCGAGGGGCAAAGCCATACAGATCTTCGTGATCGGCACCGGCAACAAACCACAGATCCTTGGGCGTGTGCGCGCTATCGAACAGGCGCCGGGTGTCGGCGCTCTGGACGCGGGTATCGTGGTCCCCGCTGATAACAAGCAGCGGCATGCCAAGCCTGCCGATACTATCGGCGGGAGCGATCGCCGATAGGGGGCATCCCAGCCGCCATTCGCCGATAGGGCGTATCAGCACGGCGGCGAAAGCCGCAGGAACGCATGCATAGTGACGGAAGCGGCGCTCCAGAGCGCGATCGAGATCATCATAGGTGCTCTCGCAGACCGCGCCGCGCACGCCAGCCAGACGTCCGGCGGCGAGTGCGATCGTGGCGCCGCCCTGCGACACACCGATGCAGGCAATACGCTGCACCCCCTCGTTGCGAAGGAAGCGGACGGCGGCCAGAAGGTCCTCGGTCTCATGATAGCCCATCGAGACGATCCCCCCCTCGCTCGTACCACATCCACGGGCATCGTACAGAAGAACGCCGTAACCGGCCGTACGAAGCATCGCAGCACGCGGGATCATGTGGGTGCGGTTGCCACGATAGCCGTGCAGCAGGATCACCACGCCGGAATCGGCAGAGCCGGGCGCATACCAGCCCCGAATGGTTACGCTATCGGAGGTGCGAAATGCCACATCGCAGGCAACAAAGGAGAGGTCGGCCACCGGCCCTACGTCCGCTGGAGAGGTGGACGTAAAGAGCATGGCGGCAAGCATCGAACATCCGATGAACATCCCAAGCATAACGGCGAGCACTCTGGCCCAAAGCTTTCCGTGTTGTCTCATAAGCCAGGCATCCTCCTTGTCTCCATGGTGCGCATCAGCCGAAGGCAACCAGGCCCACTCTACGCCAGCCAGGGGAAAAACACAATCCATAACGGTCGCTTCGCGGAGAGTTCCCGCGATGCTCCATTCATCCAGACTCCACACGCCCATGAGACGATCGGTGTTTCCTCTGCTCTCGGTGCTGCTCCTCCTGCTCTCCTGCGATCGTCGCCAGACCATTGTCGTTGGCGCAAAGGCCTTTACCGAGGGTTATCTGCTCGGGCATCTGGCCGTGCTTGTTCTGGAGGATGCCGGATACGACGTCGAGGAGCAATTCGGGCTTGCAACAGCGGCAATGCGAGGAGCCTTGGAGACCGGTCAGGTGGATCTGTATTATGAATACACCGGCACCGCCTACACCATCTATGCCGGAGGGAAGGACCAGGAGGTCATGACCGACTCGGCACGTGTCCTGGATGCGGTGCGCAGGCACGACGCACAGGAGCATGGTCTCGTCTGGCTGGAGCCGATCCCCTTCAACGACACCTATGCGCTGCTGATGCGCGATTCCACCGCGAAGCGCCTGGGCATTGCAAGCCTTTCCGATCTCGCCTCGGCGGTCAATGCAGGGAAGGAGCTGCGCATCGCGGTCGATGCCGAGTTCTACGAGAGGCCGGACGGTATACGGGCATTGCTCAGGCACTATGGGTTTCCCGAGCGAAACATCATCAAGCTTGATGCCGGGCTGGCCTACAAAGCATTGATCGGGGGAGAGGTCGAGGTGGGGATGGGATACTCAACCGACGGACGGATTCCGGCGTTTGCACTGCTGGCACTGAAGGACGACCGGGCATTTTTTCCCGCCTACAACCCGGCAGCGGTGGTACGGGAGGAGCTGTTGAAGCGGAAGCCCGGCGTTCGCACCGTTCTGGAGAACCTGAACCGGCATCTCGACGATGAGGCCATCCGGCGGCTCAATGCCGATGTCGATATCAACCACCGCGATCCCCGCAAGGTCGCCAGGCGCTGGCTTCAGGAGCAGGAGCTTCTTCTACACTGAAGAACAACCGGAGAGCGTTGTTATCTGCTCTCCGGCGCATCTATCTGAGGGCCATTCGATCATCTGTTGCCTGCGGAGCCAAATCCATAGAGCACCGGCATGTGCGGTGCTCTATCGCGCCATGAACTCCTTATACGGGTTCGAGCGTCCAGCGGGTTCCCTCCTTCGTATCCTCCAGAACAACGCCGAGCGCCTTCAAGCGATCGCGGATGGCATCGGAGGTAGCAAAATCCTTTCGCGCGCGCGCCTCCTTGCGAAGATCGATCAGAAGGTTCACCAGATCGCCCGCGATAGCCAGATCGCCGCCGGCCTCGCGTGCGAACAGATCAAGCCCCAGGATATCATCGAACGCAACACGCAGCGCCGACTCGTAGGCACGCGCAAGCGCTGCATCCACCGAACCGGCGGCAAGGATCTTATTGATCTCGCTCACCCCCTCGAACAGCGCTCCCAGCGCCACGGGGGTATTGAAATCATCATCCATCGCAGCAAAAAACGACATCATAAACGGGAAGGCCGCCATCTCCTGCATAGTATCACCGCCATCGGCACGTCCGGCAGCCTCGCGCAGACGCTCGGTTGTCCTGCGCAGCTTCTCCAATCCGGTTGCAGCCGCATCGATCGCCTCATCGTTGAAATCAAGAGGAGAGCGATAATGGCTTTGCAGGATAAAAAATCGAAGCGCCATCGGATCGTACTTCTCGAAGAGCGATTTCAGGCTCATAGCATTGCCGCTTGACTCCCCCATCTTATCGCCGCCGATCCGCATCATATTGTTATGCATCCAGTAGCGAACAAACGGCGCTCCATTGGCGCTCTGGCTCTGCGCTATCTCGCACTCATGGTGCGGGAACATATTATCGAGGCCACCGGCATGGATATCGAAGGTGGAGCCGAGATAAAACTGAGACATCGCCGAGCACTCGATATGCCAGCCAGGATAGCCCCAGCCCCAGGGCGAGTACCACTGCATGAAATGTTCCGGCTCGGCCTTCTTCCAGAGCGCAAAATCCTGCGGTGCCCGCTTCTCATCGTTCAGAGCGATACGCCCGCCGTACTGCTGCTCCTCGCTGCGGCGATTGGAGAGCGCTCCATAGGGAATGCAGCCATCCGGCACGCCACGACGTTCATACTCGGCGACATCGAAATAGACGGAGCCGCGGATGTGGTAGGCAAGCCCCTTCTGTAGCAGCGACTCGATCATCTCGATCTGCTGACGGATGAAATCGGTGGCATGGGGCGTGCGATCCGGGCGTAGAATATTGAGCGTTGCAAAATCCTCGAACCAGCTTATCTCATATTCCGCCGCGATCTCGAACGGCGAACGGTTCTCGCGCCGGGCCTGCGCCTCCATCTTATCCTCCCCCTCGTCCGCATCATTTGCCAGATGCCCCACATCGGTAATATTCATCACATAGAGCAGGTGCTCCCGGCCGAACAGGTATATGAGATAGCGCCGGATCATATCGAACGAGACATAGCTCTTCGCATGCCCGAGATGCATATGCTTGTAGACGGTCGGGCCACAACGATACATCCTGATCAGGTTCGGATCGAGCGGAACGAACTCTTCCTTTGAACGAGTCAGAGTATTATAAATGCGAAGAGACATACTATTGAGAGCGGTTGTTTGTAAGGATGTGCCTGGAAAGAGGCATTCAGGTCTGGTGCTGGAAAAGCCCCTGGGTTCTCTCTTGAGCGCGTGCAACGCCCGGCCTCACCGCCACCTACGTGGGGATGCCCACCAGTGGCCGGTTACGATCGCTACCGATGTTCGGTATCGCCCTGTATCAATCGCAGAGCATGGGGCAGTGCCGGGAGTATAACCTCCAGGCACTCCCGCACTCCTTTTGGCGAGCCGGGAAGATTGACGATCAGGGTCCGATCGGCAATGCCACAAACGGCACGGGAGAGCATGGCAAAGGGCGTCGTGGCAAGCGATGCGGCGCGCATCGCCTCGGCAAGGCCATTGGCACAACGCTCGATAACGGCCAGGGTAGCTTCCGGGGTCACGTCGCGGGGAGCAAAGCCGGTCCCACCTGTAGTAAGCACCAGCGCAACACGATCGGCAACACAGGAGCGCAGAAGCGTTACGATCGCATCATGGTCATCCGGGACGACCCTCCGCTGGAGTGGATGAAACTGGACCGGATCGAGCATCGAAGCCGCTTCAGGGCCGGAGAGATCGGCGCGCTCGCCGGCAGCCGAGCGATCGCTCACGGTTATCACCATCGCGCTGAACGCCATCATCCGTTCTCCTATTCATCCTGTAGATGCTGATCGATAAGCCGGATGGCCGTATCGATCTGGCTGGTTATATGGCGGCGATCCTCGCCCCCCAGCAGCGCGAGATCGGCCTTCAGGCCATTCTCCTGCTCTACGTTGGCTCGCAGCATCTCCAGCTCCTTGTTCAGCCGGGCGATCTGTGCCTGTGCCTCCTCCAACGCCTGCGCGTTTGTTCCGGCTTCCAGTTCCTTGCGTGCGGCCATATCGAGCGCATACTCAAGCTCCTCGTTCAGCCCCTCGATGCGCACACGCTGTGCCTTCAGCCGCTCATCATCGCCGGTATTAAGCTTGCTCAGCTCTTCTTTCAGCGTCTCGGCTGCCGCACGGGCAGCATCGCGTTGCTGGCGCAGCTCATCGGCCTGGCGCTCCAGCCGCTCCTGCTCCATCGCGGCAGCGGCAAGGCCATCGCGGAGCGTTGCGCGCTCGGCGGCATGCAGATCTTCTCCCCGCTGGATGGCGGCATGCAATTCCTGCAATTCCCGTTCGCGAGCAAGCTCACGTTCGGCATCCTCGGCCGATGTATCCTCGCGCATGTTTTCGGCAAGCTGTTGCTGGATTTGCGCATGCGCCTGGCGCAGCTCGGCAAGCGAGCTATCCAGCACGTCCTTCTCCTGGATCAGCGAGGCGACATCGGTACGGGCCATTGCCTCGGCAAGCGTGGCGGCATCGAGCTTTCCGATCGTCTGGAGATATTTTCCTTCCAGATCAATCCGGTCCTGCTGAAGTTGCGCAACAAGCTGCCGAAGCGATGTCGCTTCGGAGCGAAGTTCCTCGATCGTCGATGCGGGAACCACGATCTCCCCATCGTTTACAACGGAGAGGCGATCAAGCTGGGCGCGATACGCCTCGGACTCAGCATGGACCGTTGCAAGCTGGCGGCGAAGCTCCTCAAGCTCCTCCCGGCGTCCTTCCGACTGCATCCAGTTCGCCTCATCCTTCTGCCGATCGGCTTCAAGCTGCTCCCGCAGCCGCACAAGCATCTCTTGGTGATCGGCTATCAGCGCATCACGTTCGGCAAGGGAGCGCTCCAGATCGGCGATGCGGATGCCGACCTCTTCGTTGCGGCGCTCGGCCTCCTGGGCGCGCACCTCCAGTTCGGCAGCGCGCTGGCGATCTTGCTGTGCCATCTCCAACTGTACGGCGACCGCCGTATCTGCCAGTGCACGCTCGCGATGCAGCTCATCGATACGCTCACGAAGCTGTTTGCGCTCACGCCGCAGCTCGCGATACCGATCGTTCAGTATCTCGAAGCTCTGTTGCAGTCTATCGAGCGATCTGCGAATATCAGCGGTCTCGTTCGGTCCCATTCCCATTAATCCTGTCATCCTCTCTAGATGTTCCCTGGACGCCACCCCACCGCAGTGAACGTGGCGCCGCGATTCCCCCTATCTATTCAAGGCTCTACCGCTGCCGAAGCCATATCACGGATAGCTCCGATCACGCCAATAGTATCTCCCTGTACACGGCTCGCCGTTCAGGCGCCGCGCAGCACAACATCATGTTCCTTCCCAAGCGCGCCGATCACGGCGGCTATCCTCTCGTCCACCACAGCATCCTCCAGCGTCCGCTCATGCGAGGCAAAGGCGAGCGCGTAGGCGAGGGACTTCTTTCCAGGCTCTATCCCCTTCCCCTGATACAGATCGAAGAGCCGAAGATCCAGCAGCAGAGCGCCGGCAGCGGCACGGATCGTGGCATCGAGCGCCGCATTGGGGATGGCGGCATCCACAAGCAGCGAGAGATCGCGATACACCACCGGAAAGCGCGACGGGGCCTTATAGCGCCCTGCACCGAAGGCATGGGGCGCAAGACGCTCCAGATCGAACACGGCAACGACCGGATGTCCTGCGATATCGAACCTACCGATCAGAGCATCATCAACCGGGCCAATACGCCCCACTTCATCATCACCGGCAATAACTGCCAGGGCCGGGCTGCCAAATCCCCAGCGCGCTTCATGGGCAGGTCTGTAGGAGACATTGCCGACCCCCATACGCTTCAGATACCGCTCGGCAACGCCGCGAAGATCATACAGATCGGCTTCACGAACAGGCATATCCCAGGCTGTCGGCTCGGCAGCGCCATTCAGCGCAAACGAAAGCTCGGTCATCTCCACGATGCCGGGAATCGTCCCCTGATCGGGGCGACCGGCACGAAACGCGTGCCCAACCTCGAACAGCCGGAGACCGCCACGGCCATGGCGCTCATTCAGGCCGATGATGCGCGCAAGGCTCGGCACCATGCTGGTACGGAGCATCGAGAGATCGCGGCCAAGCGGATTGACAAGCTCGATCGGGCTTCCGTATGCCGTGGCCAGCTCTGGATCGGTAAGGTAATACGATACGGTCTCGGTGAAGCCATTATCGACAAAAAAAGCGCGTGTTTGCTCGATCAATTTCCGCAGGGGATCGCCAGCAAGATCGAACGTCACCGCCGTGCGGGACTCGGCGGGAATGGCATCATACCCATGGACACGCGCAACCTCCTCGATCAGATCGATCTCCTCGAAGATATCCGCACGCCAGCTTGGCACGCGCACGCTGGCGCTACGCTCTGCCAGCGGTTCAAGCTGAAACCCGATCCGGCGCAGATGTTCGGCCTGCTCCTGGTCGCCGATGGCGACGCCAACGATCTCCTCGGTTCGATTGAACCTGAACTCGATGATTTGTTCCGGCCTCGGGCTGGGATAGCTATCAAGCGGACCGCAGAGCACTTCGCCACCGGCAAGCTTGGCGATAAGCTGTGCCGCACGGTTGATGGCATGGACCGTGATATTGATATCGGTACCCCGCTCGAACCGGAAGCTGGCATCGGTAGAGATCCCAAGAAGCCGTGCTGCGCGCCGCACCGTGCTCGGGTTGAAGTATGCCGACTCCAGCAGCACATCGGTGGTGGCCTCGCCGATCTCCGAATTCTCCCCTCCCATAATGCCCGCCAGCGCCACCGGTTTTTCGGCGTCGCAGATCAGCAGCGTTCCCTCGGGAAGCTCGTGTTCCCTGCCATCGAGTGTCACAAAGCGCTCGCCGCCATGCGATGAACGCACATCGATCCGTGCACCTGCGATCCGGCCAAGATCAAACGCATGCAGCGGATGGCCGCACTCGAACAGGACATAATTGGTGATATCGATCACATTGTTGCGCGGACGGAGTCCAAGCTTCCGTATCGTCTCCTGGAGCCATTCCGGCGACGGGCCGATCGTCACGCCCCGGACAACACGGGCCACATACCTCGGGCAGAGTTCCGGGTCGGCGATGGTCACGGCAATCGCGGCGGAGGTTGGCACGGCAGACTCGGTGAACTCCGGCGGGGGGAGAAATATCTCTCCGCCGGTGAGCGCGGCAACCTCTCGTGCAACACCGAGATGGCTCAGGCAATCGGCACGGTTTGGAGTAACGTCCACCTCGTAGATGACGTCGCCAAGAATCTCGGCAACCGGACGCCCGGTCTCGACATCGGGCGGAAGCACAAGGATGCCATCATGCGACTCTCCAAGCCCCAGCTCCGCCTCGGAGCAGATCATCCCCTCGGAGACGACGCCACGGAGCTTCCGGCGCTCGATGGTAAACCCGGCCGACGGTATATACGTTCCCACCGGAGCAAACACGATCTTCTGTCCGGCTGCCACATTCGGCGCACCGCAGACCACCGTCACCGGCTCGCCGCCGGTTGTAACGCTACAGACCGAGAGCTTATCGGCATTGGGATGTTTCTCCCTGGCAAGCACCTCTCCCACGACAAACCCGACCAAGTTCTGATTGCGGTCATCGATCGATTCGATCTCGATGCCCCGGCTCATCAGATGGTCGGCAAGTTCCTGGGGAGAGTAGCTATGTGGCGTGATCGATTTCAACCACGAGTCGATGATCTTCTTGTTCGGCATCTATGTAAAAGGGGCTCGTTTTGAATGATTCGATCAAATGTAGTGAAAGGGCCTCGCCCCGCAAAGCAACGAGCGCCACCGTCCCTCTGCTGCGATAATTCTTTACCGGGCCTTGACACATGGCGTTCCACCGTGGTATGTTCGCATCCCTGGTTTGCGAGGGGCGATGGCGGTTCCAGCAGTTGGCGAAGGATTTTCCGTTCTTCTGCGCCGGACAACACGATACCACCGCTTCGGCCGTCTTTACCAGAGCCGTACGCCGCATGGGTGTGCGGGCGTTCTTTCTCAACTGGGGATGCAATGGTTTCGACGGGGAGTGGATTGCTTGAGGTTGCATTGTCGCGCTACGCCCTTGATGCGCGTTATCTCCAACGGGGTATAATGTACTTGCGGACTCTTACGAGTATCGCCTCGCAGCCTAAGTTGGACTTAGAGCAGTGAGCATCCTGCCGGGGATTGCCTATCGGCTCCGGATTTTGGGTGTCAATTTTGATAGGATTGCGATCGAAGCTCGGCGAGCGGCCAGATCGTGAAACTTTAGCACGCTGGTTCGTGGATAACCCTGTCGTTCGGGATGTCACGGACGAGATTTAAAGACCGACTATGCAATGTAGTAGCCTCAGGGGTTGCTTTTCGGACGCGGGTTCGATTCCCGCCATCTCCACGTGTTAGCTGAAAAAGCCGCGATTCTTTACAGGGATTGCGGCTTTTTTCTTTTGGGGGAGGTTTTGGGGACGCTCGGCAGGTGAAAGGGGATGCAATGGAATCTGCCCCTGCCGGTCTTTCTACAAACATTTGCCCTTCTTTCTCCCATCACCGTTCTGCCCCCTTCTTCCCCTTGCCAGCAGGCTTCCCCTTGTGGGTAAGCCCCAGCCGGCTGCTACGCTCGTACACGGCGCTTAGCTTGCATCCCAGCCGCCGTGCTATCTCCTCGCCTGCATACGTTCCATAGAGCATCCGAAGCTGTTCGTCCTCTTCGGCTGTCCACCGGTGCACCATCGGGCGCTCCTTTGTCAGGCCAAGTGTCTGGGTACGGCTGGTCACGGCCGCAACGCTACGTTCGAGCCGGTGGGCGATCTGGTTGTAGTTCATCGTCCCATGCAGCTTTTTAAGCAATGCATCGTCCTTTTCCGTCCATCTTCTAACCCCTTGCGGCCTTCGCTTCAGACCGAGCAGATGGACATGATAGGTTACCGAGGTAAGCGAACGGCGGAGGCGAACGGCGATCTCCTTCAAGGTCATCGTCGGGTGCAGACGCCGCAGCAACTCCTCCTCCCGCTTCGACCAGACGACTTCACGGGAATGGTAGGCGTCCTTCTTCTGCAATCCGAGGAACTTTCTGCGATCCTCCACCACGCCTACCAGACGCCCGAGGTGCCGTGCGATATCCGACATCTGCATGCTTGAGTAATGTTCCCGGAGATATGCATCCTCCTCGGGTCTCCACTGGTTTTTCCACCAATATCCCGTGGATTGGTATCCATGCTTCCGGGCTATACTGCGCACCCTCTTCATGCCAAGCCCCACCTCCTGAGCGATCTGCTTTACCGGGACCGTCCCAATCTTCTCCATAATAGTTTTCACCATCGCCTCGGTCACCGGTGGAAGTTCTCCGAGAAGCCCAAGCCGCCGCAGCTCTATGGTCACGCTGCCGTAGGTGCGATTCAGTTGGCGGGCGATCTCGGTTCGGACAACGCGGCCATGCAACCGGATCAGCCTGGCCCTCTCCGTGCGGCTCCAGGGTTTCGGGCTATTGGTAACGCCCAGGACGCGTCCTTTCACCCCTATGCTGCCAATGCTTCTTCCAAGCATGGCGGCCAGATCTTTGCACGACATCTTCCCGTAGTGGCGCTTCAGAAGCGCAAGATCCTTTTTGGTCCATTTCTTCGAGGGGGCAGCAAGTCCGAGCCGGGCAGCACGCACACGAACCGCGGCCACCGTGCGCCCAAGCAGGCGCGCGGTATAACGTCGCCCATATAAAGGATAATAGCGCCGCAGCAGTTCCTCATCGTCGTAGGTCCAGCGGGCGCCCCCCTGATAGGCTCCGGCCTTCGGCATGGGAAGACCTTCGGGCCAGTCTCGTGCCTGGCGAAGATCCTTGATATGCTTTGGCAGCGGAGAAGATTTCCCGGATGTCGTCGATGCCATCGGATACGCTATCGAATAATGATGGATATAACAGAATGGGGGGCGGGGCAAGCAGATCGGCTTATGCAAAGGGACACAGTTCTTTGCGTGACACATCGATCCTGGCCGGGGTGCTCGGAAATATAATCACCCCAGCTCATCCTTACCCTGCTCTTTACGGTCCCGGACACACGCTCCACTCAATGGCTCGGGCCGGTCACCATCACTCCTGGCACACCGGATGCTCTGCTCCCCTCCCGGCACCTTTTTCCTCTGCTCCGTACGGCGCGGGATGCCCAAGCCCGGCATCATTCCAGAGGGGTACATCAAAATGTACTCCCATGACATCCTCCAATATACTATTTTTGTACACTTTTAAACAGCATGTATCCCCCGAACCTGCCTATCTGTGTTCATCATACGATATATGATGGAGGCATATGCGAACGAACATCCTCTATTCTCCGATTGCACTTGATAATTTGTAGCAGTGCTCTCTATGCCGCCATGGAAGAGCATAGATACTCTTCAGGGAAGTGTGAGAACGGCCATGAGTGGTGGAGCGTGACAAAGTATGTGGACGGGCAGGCCTGTGAGATCTACGGCGTGAACTGCAACGGCTCCCGGCACAGCAGGGATCTGAGCTGTATCACGGTGAGCAGCGATCCCACCGGCGGGGTTCATACACACAACGGCACCACATCGAGCGGAGGAGCATGGTATGCCCTGGTCCGTTACGACGATCAGCAGCGCATCGCCTGGATCGGCGGAAAGAACAGCGCCGGGTCCTTCTATGAGGCATACATATCGTACGATCCCCCGGCTCCGGGCGATCTCCACTAGAATGACCTATCCCGAAACAATCGGAAGAATATGCGCTGCGGCCTGGGGATGAACCTCTCCGGGCCGCAGCGCATATCAATTGACCCTAGCTCTCAGCGATGCGGCCTGATCGATTCAAATGTGCCGACATGGCTTGCGATACGGGCGCCATAGATAGCAGCCTGCCCCGGACCGTTGTAGCGGGCGGCAAAATCATCGTAGTTCTTCCGTTGCAGCGCCGAGAGCATTGCGGAGGTTGTTCCGGCCCCCTTGACAAAATCGAACAGGCCAAGGATCTGGTAGCGGATATCACTCTGGAACGCAGCGAACATTTCCCCTACCGAATCATAACCGATGGCCGCGGCATTAAATCCCATGATCTGCGGAAGCCCCATGCTTATCGAGCGTAGCGCGGCCACTTCGTTCAGGGAACGGGCGGCCTCGAACACCCGCCACTCGGATATCTGGTTGCCATGGAAGTTCTCCCATGCCGCTGTATTCTTCGCGCGGAACTGGTGCCCGAGCCATTGTTTGGACTGATTGAAACGAAAACGTGCATTGAAGGCGGTTGGGTTTTTCTTCCCCCATTCCTTCCAGAATATGTGATTCTCGAACCGGATAATCATCCGGCCATCTGGCCCCATCCCAATCCCCGAGGATTCCACGCAGATAATGGCAACTGCTGCGGCTGGATCTACCGCCAGGATATCGCCTATACGGCTTACCAAGCCGCCGTAATTGTTCCAGACGTTCGCCACCAGTTTCTGTTGGGCTGAATATCCTGCAACAATCGGTATGCGGTCGGCCTCTGCCGAGGCGGGATGTACATCTCTGAGCTCATCCCGCTCGAACAGAAAACCGGCCACCGGAACAGCCTCCTGAAGTTTTATATAATCGCTATGAACAAATCCCTCCAGCGTTCCAGCCTTGATCTGATACCAGACGCCCTGCCGCGACTGAATTGTGACGATCGTCCCTCTGGGAATCGAGCCAATGGCAGGTTTCGACGTAGTTGGCTCCGGGCGCACGTTCAGTGTGGTAGCGGTGACGATCCCCGTTGTGCTCTTCGCCATTGTTATGCTCCTCTGTACGATAACTGATGGAGTTTCCCTGTCGATATGGGAATTTTGTTCCCATACATGAGAGGAGGGGAATACAGGGATCTGCCGTATTATGCCGACAGCGTTGCAATGTAGGAGATCGCCGGAAATTATAGAGCGCACCCGAGCGCCAACCCCACCAGAAGCACCCCACTGCAAACGATTCCTACCTGCCGGGCGCTCACGGCCCGGGCATGGACAAGCAACCACCCTGTCGGCGCATGAGTCCAGAATTCACAGGACAAGGTGCCAGCCAGAGGGGAAAATGCCGAAAAAATCCCGGCGCTATTGCCATCGGTAGAGCCGGAGCTGCAACCGGCTGGCATCGCCATAGGAAAAGCGCTGCTGAAATACCTGTGTCGTATGACGCCACCCCTTCTCATCCCTTCGGCTGGCGGAGCGGGAGTCCTCGTACACCGCTATGTACCGGCTGATGTCGGCCCCCCGGATATCCACCTGAAGCGAGCCATCCTCCTGGCGCATATAGGGAAGGTTCCAGAGCACAAGCCGGCTCCATCCCTGCTCCAGAGTTCCATCGACAGCCGAGACGTTTTCCTCCGCCCCCCAGACGCTCTCCATAGTGATACCGACGATAATGCCCTGGGCAGAATCGACGATGGCTGTACATGTAAAACGATCGTATGAACCGCCTCGCTCGCTCGTAGCATTTCTGGCATTGCAGATACGCACCGTATCGCCATTTGTATACTCGGAGCAGAACTCTCCGGTTGGCCCGGTGAGATCAGCCCGCCTGTTGTGGATAGCCACCTCGGAGGTATCATTCCAAGCTATCATCTCCCCATCGCTTGAGGAGATGCTTCTGGCCGTAACGCCGATAAGCCCATCGATCTTCACCTCGTATGCAGTGAATGGATAGGGGGATTCTATCACCTGGAACGGGATCGTATATCCCACCATCGTCGAGTTACCACCCCCCTTCCTGATGGTGATGCTCCGTGCACGTGCCCCCTGCGGAACACGAATACGAATGAACTGCGGATGAAGGGAGATGATTTCGACGGGGATATCCCCCACCTCGACATGAATCCTGCCGGTATCGGTTCCGAACCCATGCCCTTTGATCTCTACCAACTGTCCGGGAATGGCAGCGGCGGGAATCGCCCTGTCGACCTCGCAGTAGGTGTCGTCCACGACGGTCACATTGTTTACGCCATCGGAGCAGGAAGCAAGCAGCAGGGAAATTGAGAGAGCACACAGGGCGGGAACGTATCGAAGAACCATTCTGCTATATAGGATTGGAAGGTATACAAGCAGGAGCCGGGGATCGGCACTCCACGCAATGGAGCAATCAGGACGATGATAAAGGAAAGCGCCTTCCACCGCCTTGTTGCCAGGCAGATACAACGGGATAGGGTCCGCCAGGTTTAATCTGCGGCATGGCATTGTGGCATTGAAGCAGAGGGATGGTTGCTCCCGATCCATTACACCGGGCACTCACGTTCCGGCAGCACTGCGCCGGGGGGTGTACCTGCTATGGAACCATCTCGGTGAACTGTCCCGGCACCAGAACCTGGATCACGCCTCCATAGGCACACATCAGTTTGGATGTATTGTTAAGGACCGGGAAATTGCCCAGCAGCACCGTTGGAGCACCCGGCACCCAGGGCGCCGGGATCACCGGCACACATGGCATCGGCGTAAGCACGCCCAGCGCTGCGGCTGTAGCCGAGGCAACAGTTGGGTTGGCGAGCGATGAGCACATTCCAAACGGCAGGATGTTCACCATCGGCTTGTTATCCATGATGGTAGCGGCCGGCATATTGCTGGTGATGCACTGGTTTTCCGGCAGCACCATCAACGTCCCAGGGGCAAGGCCGAAGCTGCACTGAAGAGTAGCGCCGTTGCAGACATGGAGCGGCATAGCGTACAGAGAGTAGATTATTGATCGGACGATAGCGCCATCATGTTCCCAGGGCGCGTGCCACTACAACGTTTGGCGGCATTGCGCGCCAGAGTACCGGATAGTCCGCCATCGCAAAATGGGGAACGCCGGAGATATGATGCCCGGTGATCGGCATAGCCCAGACCGGATAGACATGCAGATGCCCCGACACGGCAGTGCCACCATGATTGGCAAAATTGACCTCGGCGACGCAGACCCCCAGGACATTGAAGATCAGATTGCGCGAGGCGGCGCCATCATTATTCCTCTCGGTGACCACTGTATTGATAAGATTCATATGCTGCGCGGTCAGCTCGATATGAGCCGGCACGCCAGCCGTGGCCGCAGGAACCAAGACAGCACCGTTCGGAGGAGGGGTGATCGCCGTTGCATTGGGCATGGTGTCCCGCAGCACACGCAGCATCTTCTTCTGCCAGTCGATACTGACATCACGCAGCCCAGTCAGCGTTACCAGGCTCAACCCGGCAAGCTGTTGCAGATCAGCAACCGTAAGAGAGTTCTTGAGGTTGAGCAGCAGATCGGGAAAGTAATGCTGCCCAAGAGTCGTAAGAGCAGCGGCACCGATCTGCTGGTGGAAGGCAAAGAGGCTATCGGCACCACCGAACGTCTCGATATAGCGTGCCAGAGGCTTTCGCGCAGCGCCGAGCGTGGCCATCAACGCCGCCTGCTTCTGGGCAGCACTAAAGACCCTCTGCATGATTGCCGCCGGGGGCATGCGCACATCCACAGACTCACCGGCCAGCATGCGTTTTGCCAGACGATCGGCTTCAAGCTCGGCGGCGGCCTGGCTGCTGCTCAGAACCGGAAGGCTACGCATTGCCAGCCGCCTGGCGCGCTGGTTCTGTACCACATGCACAAGCTCATGCGCCAGCAGATAGCGTCCATGCACCGTAGAGATATCGGGCATCCCATCGGCAACAATGATGTCGCTGCCGATAGTAAGAGCCTCGGCCCCAAGCTGCCGGCAGAGCGATCGGGCATCGGCGCCGGCATAGACGCTCACGGCCCGGAGATCCGCTGCCAGCATTCCCTCCATACTCTCCCGGAACTGGGGATCAAGCCGGGCTGGGACACTGGTCGAGAGAATACGCTCGACCAGGCCATACCATTCTACCGGCTCGTATGATCCGGGCGGTGGAAGGATGCCGTTCTCTTGGCTTTTGCCATCCATAGGCTATACTATACTCCTGAAGAATGCATCATTGCTTATCGTGGGACTCACGGGCACAGCCATTGATCGAGCCGCAATCGAACCACGATCGTGCTGCTTGGCATACCGGGCCGCATCGAGCGACATCCGGCAATGCAGGCCAGGCAAAGCGCCGCTCAGATATCGGCAAATACTCCGACCTGGTAGGGAACGCGGTCCTTCACCTGCCAGGCATCACCGTTCAGGCGAATAACCGCCGATGAATATACTTCCCAGTCGCCCCCTCGTTTCACGCAGATGATATTATGCTCATAGCCCCCGGCATTCGGTAGGTCGGGATTACCGAAGTAGCGCAGGGCTCGTTCATGCGTCGTATTGTCAGGCCCGGCATAATCGGCATAGGCAACCCGCAGCTTCGGCATTCCCAGATTATTCGGCATGGAGTTGCCATCGGCATCATGATAGAACCGGTTGCCGTTGATGCCAGCATGCACTTCGAGCGCACAGCCGTTCATCGGGAAGGTGACCACGAGGGTTCCATCAGGCTCTCCATGAGGCACATCACAATACCGTGCCTGCTGATGCGCATACGGTATATACCAGTCGCCCACGCCCATGCCC
Source organism: uncultured Alphaproteobacteria bacterium (assembly GCA_964455525.1). GTDB lineage: Bacteria > Bacteroidota > Ignavibacteria > OLB7 > OLB7 > JAFDZV01. The sequence goes on along the minus strand of CAYVWR010000005.1, from coordinate 207,400 downwards.
ACATCGATCTGGTACACACCGGTCAACTTATACCGGTTACATGTAAGTGCACAGGCACCTCCAACCGCATCGGTAAGCATAGAGCCTCTGGTAATGTATCCCCAGGCTCTGATCGCTATTCCGGGCTTAGCCCGTAATGTTGCCAGCATGGATAGACCTATTCTATGATGATATGTTCTTCACATTCATCGGTTTTGTGGATAAGCGCCGCACACACCACGCGATACACACGCATGGCTGGATGGCACCAGGAATTATTCGCAATACAGGCACACACGCTGTGGACCGTTCCCATCTCTTCCGTTGGGATGTGCGCGCCCGCCAATCACCTGGCGTGTGGCCGGAGAGCATGAACTGCAAACAAGCCGTCCGCAGCATCTACAATGATGTTTCCGATTAATGATGCCGAAATTCTCGTTGCAGATACTACAGGTATTTCTGGTATGATCGGCGGCCCATACGCCATGTGGCACTGCAATATTATGGTTGGCAGCGATCAGGTGCTGGAGCGCCGCATTTATCACTTGGACATGCGCCGTGTGAAGCGCGGTAAGATACACACGGTACACATGATGATTGGAATACTCCGGCCGCCGGATGGTTACACTAGTGCTTCCTGGAAACGATTCGATCCCATCATTATTCGCTCCCCCCCCATCGATCTTCAACCACCAATGTGTATAATTCGGCCCCTTGATGAACCCATCGATCGGGTCGGTTCCCGCGCTATCATAATACATGCACAACTGGTAGGGGGTCAGACCGGCACTCCAGCTTAGCCCATTCGCTTCGATAGAGACCTTTACGATGACATCGACCGCTGCAAGGAATGCAGCATTGGATGCATTCGAGGTAGCCTGGGCGGTCTGATACTGGACCCATCCCTGCCGTACAGCCGTCAAGCGGTTCAGCCTGTCGCCCTGCTGAAATGCAGGATCAAGATCAACGGCATTCAAATAACCGCTTACATAGGAAAATGCCGTATCCGGATTAATGGGGTTTGGACCAAAACCGGTGAGCGCCCAGTTCCAGCACGCCAGGGCCTGAGGATTAAGGACGGCATTACCACCGGCAGGAAGGTATCGTAGTTTTCTACGGCTTATAGAGCTTAGTACAGCCATTGTCGTATGGTTTCGGCTTTATGGATATTCTTTTTCGGCGACCGGGCGGTTCGTATCCGCCGGCCGATTATGTAGGGGCCAGAGATATGGCTCCTCTCCAACTCCGCTCCTCTCCACCCTGTCCCTCTCCGATCCAAACGCCCGCATATTTCAGCGTGCGCTTATGCGCCTCGTCTCCGGCACCTGGACGCGGCATGGCTCCGGGCGCCACAGCGCCGCTGCCGACACAGAGAGGCTTAGCTCTCGGCTGCTTCCGTTGGGGCTTTGGGCGCCTCGGGAGATGCTCCGGCTCCGGCACCGGCCGAGCCACCGCTGTTGATAAGCACCGGCGTGCCGCTGATGGTCACCCCGGCCGGGCCAACCACGATAAAGCCGCCGCCAGCCTTCAGCGTGACTGTCATGCCCGCCTCGATCACCACATCGGTGCCTCCTTTCAGATGAATCGCCATGCCCGCATCGAGCGCATGGTTCATCCCGACCTTCTCCTGCACGTCCATTCCGACCTTCAGCGAGACCCCGCCATCGACCTTCTGATTATGGTTTCCCTTCACCGTCAGATGCTTGTTGCCATCGATCCCCTCAAGCAGATCCTTCTTGACAACCAGATGGCGCTCATTGCCGATCCACTCCCGGTGATCGTTCTTGACATAATAATCGGTATCCTTTTCGGCATGGATAAATAGCTGCTCCGAGCCTTTCTTATCCTCGAAACGGATCTCATTGAAACCGCCCCCCCCTTTCGAGGAATTTGTCTTGATCGCCGTCTTGGTCCCTTCATCCGGCAGCGTATAGGGAACGACCTGCTGTGCGTTATAAAGGGTACCAACGATAATCGGCCGATCGGGATCGCCGTCGAGGAAGCTCACAAGCACCTCCGTGCCGATACGGGGAATCGCCATCGTCCCCCATCCCTTGCCTGCCCAGACCTGTGCAACCCTGATCCAGCAGGAGCTGTTCTCATCGGATGTACTCTGGGTATCCCACGGGAAGTGCACCTTCACCCGGCCGTACTGATCGGTCCAGATCTCCTCGCCGCTCTTGCCGACCACCGTAGCGATCTGATATCCCTGCATGGCCGGTTTGCTGGTTGTGTGCGGCGGGCGGAATGGCACAGACGCAGGGAAGGCCGTGAAGGCATTCTCGTAGCGCTCCTGCGTAACGGTCATCATCACCGAAGCCAGCACATACTCGCCGTTCATCTCATCGCGATAATGCCCTTTCATGGTGAACTTGCCGCCGCCGAGAAAATCGCGGCAGTTGCTGGTTCCCCGGATCATTCTCATGCCAAGCTCATGGCTCTCGATCCGGTTTTTCACCCGTTTCTCACCATTATCTTTTTTCATATAACCACCGGGATACTCGTACATCGAGAGTTTTCCGGCACGATCCTCCGTGGCACCATCTACCGAGACAAGCAGGTCGGTTGCGGGAGTCTCGAAGTTGTAATCGCCCATCCGGTACTCCCGCAGCACGATCTGCTCTTCCAGCGTACAGGAATTGATGGCATCCTCCTCGGTCCAGCTTGCGCCAAAGAGTTTGAAATGAACCGCTGCATCAAGGCCGGGGCAGACCACATGGGCATCGATATCATCGGCAAGCACCAGGGTATGTTTGCCATCGTCGTGGGTGAAGAAATAGAAGATCCCCTCATCCTCCATCAAACGGGAGACAAACTCAAAACTGGTCTCGCCGTACTGCACGCAGTACTCACGCGCATCATAGCTTCTGGTAAGCGCATCCTTCAGGTCCGTCTGTCCCAGATCGGCGCACACCTCCTTGATGATCTCCGGGACCGTTTTGTTCTGGAAGATGCGGCGGTCACTTGTCCTGGTCAGCAGCCAGAGCCAGGGCACAAGCTCGGCGCGATAGATGATCTGGCCTCCTGCATCGAGACGTTGCGCCAGCCGTGCCACGATGCCATTGCGATACCCTGCGGTCCCATCCTCTCCGGTGATCTTGATGGTCAGCGACTTGCCGACAAGCGCTGCAAAGTCGATGTTCAGATCGTGCGAGCCTAGCTCTACGGCATAGCTGAAGAGTGCGGAGATATGTTCCTCCCCCTGCACCGAAAGAACCTGGAAGGTATCCGGGCTGAGCGGGGTTATCACCGTAAGGTAAAGATCGACGGCCGAACCTGAAGAGGGCATCGGTAGCTCCAGAGAGGAGAGTGAATATCAGCGATCAATGCCGGAACACGGATACATGGGGCATCGCATCGTATTTAATATCGGCTAATCAGCGGCAGAATATGTTTAATGACGCGCTGAATGGCTGCACGGCGGTTCGTACGATATTGGCTGCCCTGCACAATCGTCGATTTCTGATTATGAACATACTGCTGCACTTTGCGATCGAGCGTCCCCGAGGCATGGAGGACTCCATCCTTGAGCGGTTTTTTGTACAAGTTTCGCGTCAGCGCAAAATCCCCCTGTTGTGCAAGCGTGTCATGCTCCTGGTCGAGATATGCCACCACATCGGCATAGGATTGCGGTTCCATGGCCCCCTGGTATCCGCGCAATGGCTTGACATGATGCACCATGGTCACATTCTCGTTCAACTTCTCATGGATCGTTACGGTGCTCTGCAACGGAAATATCAGGCGTGGCTGGGTATCCATCCGGCGCATATGGCCTCCTGGATCGCTCTGCCCGTAAAACACGGTCGCATTGGGCAGTTTTTCCGCAATCATTGCTGCACACATGGGGCAGGATTGCAGCGTTGAATAGAGAATGAAGTGTCCATCCTTCTCATGGCCGTAATATTTGAGAAATGCCTGCACAATGTTCACCTCCGCATGATACGTCAGGTTGGCGTTCAGCGTAACCACAGAGTCGAACTCTTCTTTGCTGAGCATTGGCTGTTAGCGATATATGGATACCATTATTTGAGCATCAAGGACACATCTAATTGATAAATTCCGGCACTGGGGGGTACCGGCCGCGTACTTATACGGAATATCTTTCGGCAGCAGCCGGGCGCGCAGCCCCATTGCTTACTGGCACAGGGGGAGTAAATACGTAATCGAATCCGCCCCCCGCACCAACACCTATGCGGACACTCCAGAATGGATTTTCCCCTGCCATCCGCTCCAGCACCCGTTCCGAAAGCTCCGGCAGCAACGTCTGAGTCAGGATATGGTCGATATTCCGGGCACCGCTCTCCACCTCGGTACAGCGATCGGCCACAGCGGCTATCAGGCTTTCATCTATAACGAGATCGGCATTATGGCTCTGGCGGAAGCGCCGCCGGATCTTCTCCAGCTTCAGCCGGACGATCTGCCGGATCTCGGCATCACCAAGCGGCAGATAGGGTATCACCACCAGGCGTCCGAGCAGCGCAGGCTTGAAATGGCTCAGCAGTGCTGGGCGTATCAGTTCGGCCAGGAGATCATGATCGGCCGCACCTGGGTGCGAGCGGCAGTATGCCGCGATCTCATCGCTTCCGAGATTGGAGGTAAGGAGAATCACCGTGTTCTTGAAATCGACCTCGGTTCCCTCTCCATCCTCCAGCCGTCCCTTGTCGAACACCTGATAGAACAGCTCCATCACATCCGGGTGTGCCTTTTCCACTTCGTCGAGCAGCACCACACTATAGGGATTTCGCCGCACGGCCTCGGTGAGCACGCCCCCCTGGCCGTAGCCGACATAGCCGGGAGGGGAGCCTTTCAATGCCGAGACGGTATGCGACTCCTGGTACTCCGACATATTCACGGTCACCATATTCCGTTCGCCGCCGTACAGAAGATCGGCAAGCGTGATGGCGGTTTCGGTTTTGCCAACGCCGCTTGGCCCCACCAGCAGAAATACTCCAACGGGCTTGCCGGGATCATCCAGTTCGGCCCTCGACGTTCTGATACGGCGGCTGATGGCATCCAGCGTATGTGCCTGCCCGATGATCCGCTCGGCCATACGTTCCTTCAGGGTCAGCACCGAGCGTATCTCATCGGCGACCATTTTTCCCACCGGGATACCGGTCCATCCCGACACCACTGCGGCCACCACATCGGGATCGACCGAGGCATGCACCATCGGCTCCTTTCCCTGCACTTCCTCCAGCGCATCGCGTAGCCCATCGAGTTCCGCCACCAGGGCATCGCTCTGGCTGCGCTCCTCCTCCTCCCCGGCCAGCATCTCTATACGTGACTGTAGCTCATTGATCTCCCCCACCATTGCAAGCTCCTGTTCCCAGCGCTCTTGCAGCCGGGCACGCTCCGCCGCGCACGTCTCCTTCTCCCCGGTCAGCTCGATGATCCTTGCGGCATGGCCAGGGCTGGAGAGTTGTTCCCGCTTCAGCACGCCAAGTTCCAGTTCCAGCCGTGCCATTCTGGAGAGCACTCCTTCCAGTGCGGGGGGGGTGGCATTCTGCCCGATCGCCACACGGGCGCAGGCCGTATCGAGCACGCTAATGGCCTTGTCGGGAAGCTGACGGCCAGTGATATAGCGATTGGAGAGGCGGACGGCCTCGCGCACGGCAGCATCGAGAATCCGTACCTGATGATGTTGCTCCAGTACTGTCACGATGCCGCGGAGCATATCGGTTGCCCCTGGTTCATCCGGCTCCTCCACCTTCACCACCTGAAATCGCCGTGTCAAGGCGGGATCTTTCTCGAAATATTTTTTGTACTCGGACCACGTCGTAGCGGCAATCGTGCGAAGCTCGCCGCGTGCCAGGGCGGGCTTGAGCAGATTGGCGGCATCGCCCTGCCCTGCCGATCCACCGGCACCGATCATGGTATGCGCCTCATCAATAAACAGGATGATCGGCTGTGGCGATCCCTTCACCTCGGCGATCACCGATTTAAGCCGGTTCTCGAACTCCCCCTTCACGCCGGCTCCGGCCTGTAGCAGCCCCAGATCGAGCGTTCGCAGGGAGACATCCCGAAGCGATGGCGGAACATCTCCGGCAACGATCCGAAGTGCAAAGCCCTCTACCACAGCGGTTTTTCCAACCCCGGCCTCGCCGGTCAGGATAGGGTTATTCTGCCGCCGCCGCGTGAGGATATCCACGATCTGGCGAATCTCCATATCGCGACCGAAGATCGGATCAATCGTTCCGGCACGGGCCTGCCCGGTAAGGTCGTGCGTATACAGCGCAAGCGCCTCCCCCGATGTTCCCCTTGCCGGCCCCGGCGCTACAGCGGCCGGCCCTGATGAGGCGGCATCCTCTCCCGACCCCGCTATCACATCGCGAAGCTCTGCGCGGAGCTTCTCTCTTGGAACGCCTATCAACCCCTGAAAGGAATCGACGGCAAGCCCCCGGAGGCTGCTGTTGTCGAGCAGGGCAAGCAGCAGGGCACCGGAGCGGATCTGGCGACCGCCGAGATGCAGCGTAGAGATCATCCACGCTTCCTGAAGCAGCCGTGGGATATGAGGAGAGAGGGCTGGGGTCTGGCTATTGCCCCGTTTCAAGCGCTCGATGGCACGTGTCAGATCGCCGATGACGCCGGCGCGTGCCAGATCGTAATGGGCCAGCAGGCGTTCCAGATCGGTATCGGGAAGCTCGATCAGCTTCAGAAAAAGATGTTCGATCTCCACATTGTAATTGGTCTGCGCCACACACAGCCCGGCCGAGCCTTCAAGGGCTTTTCGGCAGACAGGGTTCAGCATATCGATCAGCGTCTTCAGCTCGAACTCCATCGTGTATTCCTTCGGATTATTGACTAGTATAGCGCTTCATGGAAGAGAGCCGCACCACAGGAAGCGAGCCGGAGGCCTCAGCCCGGGCAAGCCAGGTTGTCCACCCGAGGCGCGCTCCCCCGCCCGAGCCAAGCCGGATTCCCGGAACCGTCGTCGGCTCCACGGCCAGAGCCAGCTCGAACTCCAGCTCATCACCGGCATAAAAACGGGTCAGCGTCATCAGCGATGCAAAGGCGCTGCCGCCGGGCAGAAAGTCAAGGAGCAGGGAGTAGGCGCAAGGCCCAACACGAAGCTGGAACATGCCCTGCTGATCCCAGGCCCGGCTGCCGACAGCGGCATCAACACCCAGCCGCTGATTCCGTCCGCTCATCCCGATCGCCGTTCGCTCCTCAGGGTCGATCGTAAGCCATCGTCCCCGCATCTGCGTTCCGGCGACTGTGGTATCGAAATAATCGCCGATCATCCCCACCAGCCCGGCCATGGAGCGCGGTTTTGCCGCAAGCAACCCGGCATAATAGAGGAGCGACCGATCGCTTATACCGAGCCGATCTTTCAGCCCATTTGTCTCCAGGCCGATCAGGCTGAAGAGGTACGGCGCCAGGTGGCTCTGCTCCGGCGATCTGCAATCAAGGCCAACGCGGTGCAGTTTTCGCGCCCGGTGCATCAGCGATACCAGGCGATGATTGAACAGATCAAGGAAATCCCTCATCGCCAGATCTTTCGCCCAGATCCGTTCCAGCACCAGCTCGCTATAGGAGACAGGCAAAGGACCGGAAAGCCCGGCCAGCCCGAAGAAATTAACGGTCATCTCGGCAGGCTCGCCATTGGCCGGGGGTTTGATGCTGCCGATCTCCGATGCAGGAAACGCCAGGCTCACCGCCGATTTAAAGCGCACCACCTCCATCGCCGGATCGGCATTCTCCCCCACCGGATGTTTCTGCGGATAGATCAGCTCCAGCATCCGCACCGCCTGATAGAAGTCGAAGCGGTGCCCTTCATTGAAAAGCCAATCCTCTACAGAATGTTCTGTTCCCCAACCATAGCCGGCCATTGTTTCCAGACCCCTTCCTGTTTTGCGCTTCGCGCGTTCAACTGCGTAAAGGAATTTATCGAGGTATACAGCGCAAAGAAATGATTGAGCACCGAAGCAAAGAGGAAAGCGCTCCCCCCCACATACCGTTCCTCATCGAACGTCAGGGTGATCTCTGTTCCCCGGCAGAATCCTCGCCATGCATCGCTGCCGATGCGCCGGGTGACCTTGCGGCATCGCATCTCCTTAATCCCCATGATCTGATGATGATGCGATGGATCTTCCTGATGTACATACAGCAGCAAGATCTCCCGCAACGCCCGCAGGCTATCGCGATCCTCGGACAGCGACAGATGATTCAGCGACAGATGGGACACCAGCCGCCAGTACACCATACCGCTCAGCGGCGAGTCCACCTGCTGGGTGGGCTTGCGCAGCATCTCGATTCGCGCCACCGGCGCAGCCTCCTCCATATGGAGTATGGCACCGGAGGGAAGTTGGCTGGCCGCATGGCGATTGGTGCAGAGCATATGTGCAAAGATCGTCTGCACGGCCGGGAGGCTTGGTTTAAAGCTCAGGTCCACCAGCGAGAGGATCACATCAGTGCCGGGAATATCCTTCCGCTGGCTCGCCATCCGGCGCGCATACCAGTAGGCATGGGCATCGCGCGCGATGCTCTTATGGTTATAGGAGAAGAATGGCTCGACAACAACCGAGGCATCGGCAGCATCGGATGACGCCGTGACGCGAGCGATCGAATAGATCTCGGTGGTGGCCTCGCGGCGCATATCGGGCACCAACGGATACTCGCTCCGCAGATGGCTCAACCGTATAGGCTCCGAGGTCTTGCCAAACAGATTGATCACCGGCGTACAGCCGAGCGCAAACGTCTGGCGTCCCACGGCAAGCCGACCGGGCACGGCACGTTCAAAAAAGAAGTAGATCTCGAAGCTCTGCTGCGACCGATGTTGCCGAAGACCATGCAGATCGAAGAAGAGGAACTTCTCGGGAAAGGAGAAATATTCCTGGAGCAGCCGATACTGCGGATGTGCCACCTTCGGGTATGGAAGCACCTCCTCATCCTCGGCAAAGCCGACCGTACGAAGCGATTCGGCCGGAAGAAAGATCGGTCGGCGTTCTCCTTCCGGCAGGATGGCAACGCGGACATTCTGGCCGAACAGGAGCCGATAGACCGCATGGACCATCATCGGCTCGCCGTTCAGATAAAAGCGGAGCCGATTCAGATCAAGCTCGGCGAGCGTTCCTTTCTGTGGCACAACGCGCAACCGGATCGCCGAGGCTATCGTCTTGGGAACGTCCAGATAATCGAACTGCTCGGGCGTCTCGTAGGCGGCCTCGGCAATCTCCACAGGAAGCAACGTCACCGGATAGCAGGTACGGAACCGGAGCGTCTGCCCCTGATGTGCCTGTGCCAGCAGCGGGGTATTCTTTGCGATGGTATAGCCCGAGGTAAGCTTCCCCTGCATCGGATCTGCCTCGAAGCGAGCGATCGACAGCGATGGGACCGGGCAGGTATAATGAGGATAGAGGATATTCAGCAGCGCCGCCGGTATCTCCGGGAACTGGCTATCGAGGTTATATCTGATCCTGGCTGTCAGATAGGCAAACGACTCGATAAGCCGTTCCACATACGGATCGGCGCAGCCATCATGGCTCAGCTCCAGCCGTCCGGCAACCTTTGGATAGCGGCGTGCGAACTCCACCCCCATCTTTCGCAGATGCGTCAGTTCCTGTTCGTAATGCCTTAGCAGTTCTTCCTGTTCACTCACCTGGATTTACCTCGATAGCCGCATCTCTGTTTCTGATCACAACCGGAAAGGAGACCGGCTGGCTCACCGTATCGCCGAGGAGCATGGCATCGATCCTGATAAAAAGGCCCTGCTGTTCTGCGGAGGGGTACACGTTCACACGAATGCCCGCAAGCCGTGGTTCAAACGCCACAAGCGCCTGTGTTATCATCATCGCCAGCTCTCGTTGGTTCTCCTGGTTGGCGGGATAAAACGCCGTATAATCATGGACGCCGTAATTCAGCACCGTGCGAGCCGCGGCGGTATCGCGTACAGAGATCCGTGTATTCAACAGCCGCATCACCTCGCCCCGCACCGATTCCAGCATCTCTTCGCGCGATGTCGCCCGAAGCGGCACACGCTCGCTGCTCTGATACGGCTCATCATCCACGAGCCTGTCAAAAAGCGAGGCGCGCACATTCAGATATCTCTCGTTGCCAGCCACGATACCCCCCTTGGATACAGCAGGAATAATCATGGTCGGCGGCTCATTGATCCAATGAACCGCCGACCGCATCAAGACGCAACACAGGGGCACGCCCCTACCGGATCGGCTGCTGCCGGGGCCAGCGCCCACGCAGGCCGATCGCCATGCATGCGCTGTTACGACACGACGTTGGTAATCAAATCGGCCGTTGCCGGCTTGTTGCCCGCACCCTCGCCTGTCTTCTCATCGGCCGGATTGTAGTTGTAGGTGATCTTGCCATATGCAAGCGAGATATTCTCCACGGGGATATCACCACCGCCGGCCGAGATGGAGAAGTTGGAGATGACCACATCCTCAAGCTCGACCTTCAGGAACTCCACGTCCTTGCCGGGTCCGGCGCTTCGATACTGCTGAAGGGTCATCTTGGTAAAGTGCTTTCCCGACCAGCAATATTTCAGCAGATCAAGGCTTGAGATATCGGTGTACTTGGTAAAGTTCAGATCGGCGTGATTGGCCCGCTCCACCGTGCCGCTACCGGCACTGCTTCGCACCGGCGAGGTAGGCTGATTAAAGGAGTGGCTCCATCCCAGCACTTCGATCTGGTCGGCATGCTGGCTATCGGTGGACTCGCCCTTTACATCGGGCCCCTCGATCTTGAGATAGATGTTTGTTGCCATTGTCTATGAGATCCTCTATGATATACATGAATAACTGTGCTTGCGGCCGGCCCGGGGCCGGACCATACCGGCGTGTACGGCATGGGGTTATTATGCCGCCGGGGGCGGCAGCTCCGCCACCAGGCGGATCGAGGCCGTCAGCTCATCAAGCTGGAAATGGGGGCGAAGAAAAGCCACAGCCTTGTATGCGCCCGGACGTCCTGCGATCTCGGCCACATCCACACGTGCTTCACGAAGCGGGTACCGTGCCTTAAGCTCCTGGCCGGAATCGTCGCTCAGCAGCACATAGTGTTTAATCCAGGCATTCAGATAATCCTCCACGTTTCCACGCGTCAGGAAGCTGCCGATCTTATCGCGCACGATCACCTTCAGATAGTGCGCAAAGCGCGATGCTGCCAGGACATAAGGAAGCTGCGAGGAGATGCGGGCATTGGCCGTCGCTTCCGGCGTGTTATAGGTCAGCGGCTGGTTGGCGGTCTGCCCGCCGAAGAACGCTGCCTCCGCACTGTTCTTGCGATAGCAAAGCGTGATAAAGCCCAGATCGTTCAGCTCCTTCTCGCGACGGTCGGTGATGGCGATCTCGGTAGGGCACTTTGCGGCAACCTCACCATCATCGGTGCTGAAGGTATGGATCGCCAGGCCCTCGACGAGACCTCCCCCTTCAACGCCTCTGATAGCACCGCACCACTTGTATTTGGCAAAGGCCGTCGTGATACGCACGCCGAGCGCATAGGCGGCATTGCCCCAGAGATAGCGGCTATGGTCCTTTCCGCTGACATCCTCCTCGAAGTTGAACTCCTCCACCGGCTGGGTATTCGCCCCATACGGAAGCCGCATCAGGATATGCGGAAGGGTAAGCGTAACGTAGCGTGAATCCTCGCTCTTGCGGAAGGAGCGCCATTTTATCATCTCGCTGCTCTCAAAGATCTTCGCCAGATCGCGGGGTCCGCCAAGCTCGGTAAAGCTGCCCATATCGAAGAGCTTCGGGCTTGCCGCCGCGATAAACGGGGCATGCGCTGCCGCTGCCACATTGGACAGGCGCTCCAGCAGTTCAATGTCCTGCGGGTGCCGTCCGAACTCGAAATCCCCGAGCAGCAGGCCATAGGGGTGCCCGCCGAAGGTGCCATACTCCTCTTCGTACACCTTCTTGAAGAGCTGGCTCTGGTCGAATTCGCTCGCCTTGGTAAGATCGTTGAGCAATTCCTTCTTCGACACCGGAAGCAGCCGGAGCTTCAGCGACACGCTGGTCTCGGTATTATCCACCAGATAGTGCAGGCCGCGCCATGCCCCTTCGAGCTGCTGGAACTCGTCGTTGTGCAGGATCTCGTTCATCTGACGGCTCAGCAGCTCGTCGATCTGTGCCACGCGCCGGAGGATCATCGCGGCAGTATCCTTGCTGGTGGTCATCGTCTCAGCAAGGATCTGATCGACAAACTCGCCGATCAGATCTGTCGCATACGGACGCTGGCTTTCATCGCGAGCCATCTTACCCTCGACGATGATCTTATCGAGGAGGCTCAGTTCCTCCAGTTCGGCGGTGAGAACATCGGCTCCATTGTCGGCATCAGTTTTCTTGGCCATCGCCATTTCCTCCTATCGTTGCTTTTAATTGGTTCAACCCGTCGGTATTGCCGATGATATCCTGAAGGAGCGCATCGAGCGCATCGTTGCCATCCAGTTTCGCCAGAAGATCGGTCAGGCGCTGGCGCGTCTCATAGAGCTTGCGCAGCGGCTCCACCTGCTGTACGATGTTGATCGGATTGAAGTCATCCATCGAGCTGAAATTCAACTCAACGTTCAGTTGGGCATCGGAGTCCTCGGTAAGCTTATTATCAACGCGAAGCGCAAGGCGCGGGGCGATGGCCCCCATCACATCGTTGAAATTGTCGCGGTCGAGGTTGATGAACTTGCGATCCTTCAGCCTCGGCAACGGCTCGCTTGGCTTCCCGGCCAGATCGCTCAAGATTCCGACGACGAAGGGTAACTCCTTCATCTCGATGGCACCGCCGGTATGTACGTCGTAGGTAATCTGGACCCTTGGTGGCCTGACACGGTCCAGCTTATGCTGGGTGCTCTCTGCCATGATCTTCTCTCCTGTTGCGATGACGGTTTACTGAATGCACATGATGCTCTGGCGCCGACGCGGGGCCGGATACCCCGCAAAACAGCGGCACACTCATGCTGTGATTGTTGTGAACGATATAACACGCAAGGCGACCAGGCCGCATCAGGCTCACTGATGCCGGACCATGGCCGCGGCTCTGCTCATATCCAGGCCCTGGGGGGAAGCCTTGTATCCGGCCTGCGCCGGAACCGGAGCGGAGGGATGCGGACATGTACGTACGCGCACGCCGGATCTCACGGCCGTCATAACAGCCATCGGCATAAGCGCCGTGGCTGTATTGCGCGCATGTACAAAACGGTGATGCACCGGCTACGGCTCACCGGAGCTATGGCTCCCGTTCCCCGATCCCGAGCAGCCGATAGATATCGGAAAGGCTGCCCCCCTCCTCCATAAGCTCCTGTAGCAGCGCAGTCAGAGACATGTTGCCCCAGCGTACCGCACGCCGGATCAGATAGGGGGTCGGGCTATGAGGCTCGATCTTCATCAGATAATCGGCGATCGTAGAAAGCATGGCATAGGCATCATGCCGACTGCGAAGGTCACCGGGATTTCGTGCAGGGGGAGGCATGGCCTCATCGGCCGGAACCGCCGATGGTTCATCGGCGATTGCCGATGTGCCCCCATCCGCCGCCGCATCGGTTAGCGGGCCGGAAGCCGGAAATTCCGGCTCCCCGGAGTCTCCTTGTCGCATACGCATCACCATCGTGGCGTGATCGCTCACGCTTGAGAGAACAGCCCGGAGCTTTGCAAGGCTCGGCGCATTGTTGCCACACCGCCCACGGAGCAGGGCGATGAAGCCATCGATCTCGGCCATGCATCCGGCCAGATCCTCCTGGAGCGAGATAAAGAAGGGATCGGGGGTGTGCATTGTGCTTGCATCGAACTGCGCCATCGTTACACGGCTCTCAGGATTTTTCTGTTGAAGAACCGAAGGATCTTTTCTGGCAGCATTTTCGAGCCGCCGTGCCAGCTCAAGATCGGCCCACGAATACCGGGAGTGATCTTCCGAGGTGGGCCTGGTGATTGCGATGCTTTTGATGCGTGGGCCGAGCCTTTCATTCATCCACTCGATCGGCGAGAAACGATGCTCCAGATCGCCATCATCGGGCTGTGGATACAGATCCTCCCAATACGCATCGCAGAGAGCATTTATCACCCGCATACCGGAGCGGAAGCCTGCATAGCCATACAGGGACACTCGTGCCTCCAGCAGCCAGATGGCAACCTGAAGATCCTTGGAGCGATTCTGAAGCACGTCGAGCGCCGTCCGCTCCACCGTATCCCAATCGGCCCGCTTCAGTGTGGTCTGCCATATGCCCTGCGCCAGGCTTGCATCATCCTCCCGACGTGCCTCCTGAATGCAGTCGTAGGCTTCCTCGAACCGCAGATCGTTCCCGGCGGGAACCTCCTGCGATATCGGTGCAAGAATCATTTCCAGTTCGTCCTGCTGCATTATCGTAACCCTTTCGTACGTATATCGCCACGGTAGCCGTGGCCCACTGACTCCGAAACCGCGGCCCAACCGGCTACAGATCATCTCCTCGTTTCCCGGCATGCCCGCACGCTACAGCAACCCACGCCGCACCGGTTCTTACCGTCTCTCCCGATATGGTGGCAGAGGCGGGGCCTGGGCAGTTGGGAACACCGGCACCTGCATGCTCTCCTTGCGATTCTCGGCGAGCACCCCGATTCGGATGAACGCACGTGTAGGCTCATCGACCGATGTCGAGTTCACCGGGACATCATCTTTCGACCAGACCTTGACCATCGGCTGCACAAGGAATTCCAGCACCTGCGGCTGGACATTCTTCGCCAGATGTTCCTGGGGCGCTCGATGCACGCTAAGCAGATGAAAGAGCGCCCAATCCTTATCGTTGAAGGAATAGACAACCGTCTGGCTATCGGCCTGCACCACCCCGTTGCCCAGCAGCACAGCATTTGGGACGATCGGAGAGTTTTTCGCCCAGCGCAGGGTAAGCTGGATACGGTCGCCAACACGCCAGAGCGTACGCAGAGGTTTTCCCTGCCTGATCGCCTCCTGGATCGAAAGAACGTCATCTCCCACTCTCAGCCTCCAGTCGATGATATTCCTGGCATCGACCTCCTTGGGGACGTTCGCCCGGAACTCCACATCGATCGTAAACGCGGTGGGCCGGTCGGGATCGTTCTTCAGAATCTGCGAGAAGAAGGTCCGCACCTTAATCATCGAATCAAGGAAGCGGTAGGCGGGACGGTAATCGGGATCGTAATCACGATCGCCCCATTGCCTCCATATCTCCTGATCGCGCGAGACAAACTGGTCAAGGAGCTGGAAGTAACCGCGCACCTCATCGAGCGTTGCCGAGTGCCGCACCGAGCGATCGCGGAAATCGGCAAAAGGGAGCGTCGCACGGAGATCGTTATTGAACGCCTGGCGCAATTCGTCATAGCGGCTGCGCACGCGATGCAGGATAATCGAGGAGAAAATCGCGTACAGGCGACTGCGAAGCGACTCACGACGTTCAAGGAAATAGTCGCCGGTCCCTTTTTTCACCAGCTTTTCCCTGTAGTTCTCCTCGGTAATATTGTTAAGATCGAGGTACAGCTCCTCCAGCGATGAAAGGGAATTGCGCATCACCTTGTCATCGTAGCGATGAATCTCTCCCACGATCTTTCGCCATTCGGTCCCCCGATCCGAGTAGCTGCCGCCGATCTTATCGAGGAAATCGAGCACCGGCTCACCACCAACTGTGGCAAGCTTGCGCACCTGCTCACGCCAGGCTCCCAGACGGTCCTGCAAGGCTGCATCATCCGGCGCATCGAGCAAGGCGACCCCGGCCGGTTCCACCGGATTTTTTCCCCAGGCGAGCAGTTTCTCCTCGGGGATCGAGTACAGCCCGCTATTGTTGCGCAGCCGGGTAAGATCATCCAGAATGCCCTCTCCCTGTGCGCGCAGGGCGCGTTGCAACTCGCCATAGCCACGAAGCTGGTGCTGATCGAACAATCGAAGAATCGCCAGAAGGCTTGGAGCCGCGTTCTGGATATTGCCGATCTCGCGCTGGATATCCTCAAGATCGCCGTTGCTTGGCTCGACCCGTTGCGACATCTCGACCAGCTCGATCATGGTCCCCTCAAGCCCTATCCGCCCCATATTCCAGGCAGGTGTCTGAAGGCGATCCGGGAATTTGAAGAGGCCATCATCGGCGAAGAGCACAAAGGCATCCTGGAGTTTTGCCGCCGAGGCGAGATTCTCACCATTCCACATCAGCCGTGTGCCCCGGCCCCGTTTCTGGGTGATGCTGCCACGCTGGCGGGCACGCATGAACTTCTGCGCCAGAAGCGACCCGATAGCCTCCTGTAGCGTATCGATCGTCGGCGAGAGCACAAATGCCCCGCTGGCGATCTCTGTCTCGACAACGCCCCCTCCTATGACCGTGCTTGTCTCGTTTCTGATATCCTGCTTCAGCCCTTGAAAGGTCTGCTCGCACGAGCTTAGGAACTTCTCCCCTAGCCTTTCCTGCGTAAGGCCTGGATGCAGATAGCTCGACCCATCGATATCGCTCATCAGCATCCTCAAGGCGGAATCAGGCTCGAAGTTCGGCTTGCTGATCCAGGAGGTCGCCGGATCGAGCAGCGCGTTTTTCAGCGTCAGTATCCTCCCTCGCAACACGCCAGTGCGCCGGACGCTCTCGAAATCATTGCCGCCGGTGGCGACCAGATATGCCATATCGGCATTAATCAGCCGGATGTTGGAGAGCACCACATTCCGCATGAACACGCGCTGCCTGAGGCGCTCTATCAGGATATCGACCGTCGCAAGGATCTCTCCGCGGAAAGGCTCGGGATCGAACTGTTCCGAATGCCCATAACCAAGCATCCGACGGTAATACTGCGACTTCTCCAGAAAGTCCGGCGGTAGTTCCCGACCGAACAGATAGCGGATAAGCTCTATCACATCTTTCAACCGGCCGGAGCGGCGAAGATCGTTGAACATCGTGGCATGCTGCTCGATGGCGATCAGCTCGTTGGTGAAGATCCGCAAGCTTCTGAACTCCGGCGTGTTCTCGATCGCATAGACCAGATCGGCCTCCCCGGCGGCAGGTTCGCTGATGGTACGGAAGCGCCTCAGGTTCTTCGTCTTCTCCTCAAGCTGTGCCCGCATCCCCTTAAGGATGATCGAGTCGTAGGCAACCACCATCGCATTGCGCATCTCTCCATGCAGCGGGCTTACCCAGGAGCTGGGGAAGAGCACCGAGATCATCCGGCTGCTATCGATCCGATAGACGCCATCGAGAAGATTCTGGGCGAAGCGGGCATAATCGCTCCGATCAATCCCTCTTCCATCCCTGGCCTGCGCCATATTGGCGCTGATGGTATCGAGCACCGTATGGATCTCGGCCTCGGAGCGCTTAAGCCGTGGGTACTCCAGCAAGGCCGCCAGCACGCCCAGCAGCAGAATCACCGCGATGCCCCACTGCACCAGGCGTTTGCCCCAATTTCTGGAGAACCCACGATCGGCGACCGGCACGGCCACGGTATGCTCGGCAACCACCTTCCGTTCGATCAATCCTCGCACAAAGCAGAGATCCCGCTCCGGCAGCATCGCCGCAGTCTCTTCGGCTGCTTCCTTGGCCGGGACCGGCCCGGCCATCGGCGCGCCATCTGGGCCGGCCATATCGGAAGCTGCGGCCGGTACAGATGCGATCTCCGGCTCCGGCGGCCTGGCATCGCCAACCCAATAGATCCCTCGCACCATCAGCGCATTGCGATCGTCACCGGAAGGCTTGAAGAGATGATCGAGATAGCTTGCAAGCCCCTCGCTCAGCGCCTGGAACTCGATCGGGAACTGGAAAAGCTGGTCCCCATCGGCGCCGATCGGCAGCTCCGAGAACATCTCGAACTGAGCCGGATAAAGCACCGACGAGATCGAATTGAACGCCTCCTCGATCCACCGGGGCGAGTATCCGGCTTCAAGGGTATAGGGGTTCGACCAGCCGAACATCTCATCGCGCCGATCGGCCGGAAGGCCAGCGCAGAAGCTTGCAAAGCCAACCACCAGATCGCACTTGGTAACCACCGGATACACCGGAACACGCATGCCGAGGCGGCGTTCGATGGCATGAAGCTTGGCCTGGATCAGTGTCCCCTTCCTGGCAAGCTCATCGCAGGAGAGCTTCAGCGGCCCCACCAGATCGGTGGCCGGGATCGCCAGCACCAGACCATCGATCGGGCGCTGGTAGCGATAACGCTGGAGCAATCCCATCAGCGCATCCCATCCCTTGGCGTTGCTTGTGCCATCGGCACGGAGCACCAGTTCCCCTCCGATGTCGAGCATGATGGCCTCGTCGGAGCACCACCATGCACAGAGTGCCTCCCCCGGATACTTCTCCGCCAGCGGTGCCGACCAGGGATATTGCCGACTATTCTTCAGCAGCGTTGTTTTTCCGGCACCGGACTCACCGAGCACCAGAAACCAGGGATAGTCGTAGAGATGTTTGCTCCCCCCGACAGCACTGCGAAACCGGCGCATCTCATGCCGGAAGAACCGTTTCAGATCGCGCACCGAATGATCCTTCGGCGCTCTCTTCCACTTCCAGATGGGCTTTTTTTCCCCCGGCGTCTCCTCCTTCGGAGGCTCGGCGGCTTTGGGTTTCGGCCCATCCCACTCGGGCTTCGGCCCTCTCGCCCCGGATCGCGAGCCTTGCGAACGGGCAGCACTGATAATGGTGCCCGGAGCAGGAGAAGATGGAGCCGACGGCCTCCTCATCCAGACAGCAAGCATTCCGGGAATACAAAGAAAGATGGACGAGACGATCGCAGCAGCAATGCCACCGTACGGGTAAGCCCAGAGATACGTGATCGGGTCGATGTTCATCTGGCCTGGCCCGCGGGCTCTGCCGCAATAATCTGATTGATAAGCTCCCACAACTCCGGGGTCAGGAGATAGTGCCAGACCAGATGCTGCACAACAAGCGCAATGGCCACAACCGCCAGCAATCTCACCACCCAAGTATAAATCGGCGGCATAAGCTTCATCTCACCGCCGCTCACGGTATGTTCCTCGGTCCCGGGGAACAAAGGCTTCGGATCATCCTGCAGATGATGGCTTCCCTGGAAGATGTACTGATACAGGCTCTGGCGATAGCGCAGCAGATCGCCCTGGGAATCGGCACCACGATATTTTCCCTGGAAGCCAAGGCAGAGCGCCATCAGATAGATCTTGGCCAGCTCAACCTTCAAGGCATCGCGCATGGCAACTATCAGCGCATCGCATCGGCCAAAGAAGACCTCGCCGGCCACATGGCTGGTATAGAACCTCTCCTCCAGCAGATTGAAATTCCACGCATGCTTTCCCTCCCACTCGATGTTGAGAAATATCTCATCGGCAAGCGCCACCATCACATACCGTGCCTCCTCATGAGCCAGCATGAAATCCCCACCGAACTGCAATGCCATGCGCTGCTGCTGCTCAAGCAAGGTTGCCAGGCGCCCCCCCACCAGATTGGCAGCCGGGCGATCGCGCATATCGTGGACCCCATCCTCGGCAAGGGCCAGCGCCGGGCTTTGCAATGCAACCTGCTTCAGCGCGATCACCTCACGATAGAAGAAGCGGAACTGCTGTATCAGCATCGAATCGCCGAAGACCGTACTGGCCATTGTGATCTGCATGGAGGGAACCTACTCCTTTGGTATAAACAGAACGATCTCCTCCACGACCCCACCGGAACCGTTCATATCCACGATCTGCAACGGCTGATCGCCCTGGATGAACTCCGGCGTGACATCGATCTCAAACGCCATCAGTCCCGGACCCACGATATCTCTCTCGCCTGCCTCGGAGTACCGCCTTCGCGCACCGAGAATGCGACGCTCACGGAGTGAACGTATGGTGGGTTCCGAGCCGATCAGCACCTCTTCCATCCATGCCATCACCTGTTTTTCCTTCACCTTGTTCTTCCCGCGCACGCCGATCAGCAGGGTTTTCTTTGCAACCCATGCCCGGTCGATCATACGGAAGAAGATCCCGCTGCCAAACATAAACGGCAGCCGCAGGAACGACTCATGAATACCTTCCTCGATCATCCTGACGATATACTCGTGTACCGAGGCGAATGTCGCGCGAAGGTTATTATGGTCGTACGGGGCAAAGACCGGCGGCACGCGCGCTCTGCCAAGCGTGGCCACATGGCCGGCAATAAGGCAGAGGGAATGATACAGTGCGAAGGGATGGGAAACTCCGGTATAAAGATGCGCCTCGATGGTAGGAAGCCCTTCGACCAGGCTCTGAATCTTGGAAGTGTTCTCCAGAACGAGCGCCGACCCCATATCGTACTCGTGGGACCGGATCTCCTCGGCAAGAAATGTGGCCTTTTCACGGAGCAACTGGGCAATACGCGAACAGAGCAGGCCGAGATCCGATTGCAGAGGAACGACAAGAGTGGGAGGAATGTAGTCGGTAACCATGAAGAGATCGCTTCTATAGGCGATCTTCGCGACCGGGAACGAGATATAGCGCGATGGTGGGCTATCACCGGCGATCAGCACAAGCCGTGGGATGAGACGTGGGATCTGCACCCAGCCATCCCCGGTGTTTTCGTCGACCACATCATCGCCTGATGTGGAGCGATAGCGCGCCTGTTCATTGCCGTTCTGCGCGGCCATGGCGGGGCGGCGTGCGACAACGGCCAGATGGATCGTAACCGGCCCTTGTCTCATCTGGTCAATGAACTGGGTGAGATCGAGCTGTACATCGTGAGCATCGCCGTCCAGCAACGATACAAGCAGCCCATCCGGCATTACAGCTTCGATCTCTCGCAACCGGAAGATCCCGCCCACAAGCAGCGATGGATCGTAGACCATCCTCCGTACCCCCCAGTGAAATGGGGCAACCAGCATGGTATGATAATGTAGAAGCGACTCGTATCGCAACGACATCTGCTGAAAATGCTGCGGTACAAGAAGCATCCCCTCATGCCACTGAATGGCGTCAGGGAGTATCTGACCTTCAATTATCATCGTCTTCCGTTTAAAAGGCTCTGATATCCGATCCCATGCATACAATGGCAGCGCCCCGCCACTACGATCTTATGCGATAATACGCATGGCACTATGCGTATGGCGGATAATATAGAAATGCGTTTTTGTGGATGTATTATTCGGCGACGTTTGGGATCTTGTCTTCTACCGTTATAGATCGGGGAATCTATATTCACACACACCGTTTATTATTCAGCAGACGACACTACCCATCCACATCGTGGCAAATCACACACAATTCCATTGGCGGCTACGGACCAAACAAAATCTCTCCACCCCATACAAGCAGGACATCCTGCACTCGCCATACTACCTTGCCAGAACTATATCGCGATCATGGCCGATCACACACAGCTAGCGCATGACATGTATTGCTCCATACATATTAGCGCGCTAAAGGATTGTAAGTATGTTGCAGGCACACACAGAACACAGGGACCTTACCACCCGATAGATGGAAATGTTCCGGCCATATAATTTCGGGCCACCGATCTATCCTATCAGGAAAGCCATGTTCGGCACGATATTCACCAATTTCCCGCAGCCGATACAACTCCGGGACACGCAGAATCGCCCTCAATTGCCGAGAACGCCATTGCATGCCTGCATAACAACCAGATAGAATTCAAGATCAGGTAGACCGCCACACCAATTTTGCATATCACAACGGCACGCCCTTGTAGACAAGGCCCCCGCAACCATACCAGACTATAGGCTATTTGGATATAGTGGAGAGCACGGGTTACGAAAGGATCTAACGCATGGGGAAGCACGGAGATGCCTGCCCATCTCGGCCCGTACCAGAACAATGATACGCAATAACTGTCCGGCTCAGCAAGCCTAGGTCACTTGGCAACCCATCATCAGGACAGCTCTTGTATCCAGCCACGGCAGATGGCATACATCCATTATAGTATGCAGATCATGTATTTCTACCGGAGCCTTATACTGTTCGATACGCGACACATAGGTGCCAGGGTGATGCGGCAGATTCAAAAGAGAACACTTGGGGAGGAACCTCTTCCAATAAAAGCGGAGGAATATACTAAAGATTCCAAGCCGTGCAAAAAAAAACTAAAAAGCTCTCCGGCACTCTCCGCCCTATCGGTATAGAATGGCACCATGCCAGGCACTCCAGGCATCCCTGCGCCTGTGGCCCGCCCCGCAATGCCGGCCAGGCCACCTCCCTGAACCAATCATATCCCTGCGTGCCAGGGCACTACGATCGGACACTATTCTGCACTATCCGATCATCAACGCCACCACATTGTGGCCCGACCGGCTGCTGCAATACGGACTGATGAGCGGTGGGAAGGCACTCCTTGCCCTCCCCATCAACCTGGGACATTCAGAATACAGGAGAGGTGGATAGGAGGGTAACAGCGACCGGCCCCCGGCATCCTTCCGGGCGCTTCCAGCCCCAGAAGGCACCCCTATCGGAACAGGAGGAGCCGATAGATAGGAACCATCTCTGTATATTGATGTGATACTGCCAACCATGCAATCGGTGAAACCATGCCCGGGAGAACGCATGAGAATCAAGCGACATAGTCCTGTTGTCCGGTCAGCATATTCCCAAGGCCGAACGTTCCTGCTTTTCCTGCTGTTGGCGCTGCTCGCATCAGGGCTTGCATCATGCGCGGTGGGAATAGCAACCCGATCCCTCTTTGGGGAAAAGATGGATCTGCATATCATCATCGATTCGGCGGCCAATAATGAATTTCCTCTGGCAATGACGATGCTGTATGTCTACGATGACGATATGTTCAAAAAGCTGCTGGCACTCTCCGCAAAGCAATGGTACACCTCGCGGGCACAGATTGCAGGAGAGGAGCGAGCCAACTCCATGTATGAAGCATATGACTGGGAGTGGATTCCCGGGCAGGATACCACGGTTGCCATTCCACTGCGGTCCTCGACTGTTGGAGCGCTCATCTTCGTAAACTATTTCAACGACGGCCAGCACCGTGTGCGTGTTGAACCGAACCAGGATATCCGCATAAGGATGGGATTCGATGATCTTACAGTTGAGCCGATGGAGTAAGTATTGGCGGGCATCGTAGAGCAGCAGGGAGAGATAGGACGGGCCTTCCCGTATCATCACTCCCCCATGCTGCCGATATCATAACAACAGACACCTCCCCATCTGCTCGGCTGAGCCGACTTCCAGATACCACCGGATAGAGCACGGCGAAGGAGAAAGGCGCATCCCTCCCCGTTCTATTTCATACCCACACCCCTCGAAGCCCTGGAATTTCTGCGGTGTTTTATGAGATTTTAATGAGATCCTGGACCAGCAGATCGTTGATAGCCTCCTCGGTGACGGTGAAGCCGTGGAACTTCAGCTCGGAGAACATCTTTGGCTCCTTGAAGGCGTTCAGCACCTGTTTCAAGGTATCATCCAAGGGATAGGTCTGGAACGTCCGGCGGTCGAACAGAAAATCCTCTTCGGACAACATCAACAGTGCAAACCGCTCATCATTGAAGCGGTAACGTGCCTGTACATCGAATATGGGTTTGTTTTCCACTGGTGTATCCTTTGCATGCTGCTGCATCAGTTTCTCGGTATTCAGAAATTTGTGAACATACATCCACCCTTCCCATTGCTCGGGGTCGCTACGGAGATAGCTCTCCAGATTGGCATACAGGGTTTGTGTCGCCGACATGCAGAACTCATCCCGTGTTATACTCCGGTCAGGAACGATAGGCTCCAGGAAATACATCGTACGCTGCAACCAGCCGGTGCGGACACATATGGCGGGGATGATGGGAACGCCGGCCGCATATGCCAGGAACGCAACTCCTTTCCGGGCATATATAGGGCGCGAGAAAAACTCCACATCGACAAATTTTTCGCGGTCCTGAAAATGCCCTCCAACACCGGTGTTTCCGTCGATATAGACCAGAAGCGATCGATTGCTCTTCAATCTACGGAGCGATCGCAGCGCACCTGACGGATTTTCGGCATCGATGATCTCAAGCTCCACCGGATCGACTCCTAAGTATTCCTGCTGTAACCGCCGTGCACCGCTACGCGAATCCTCTCCCTGCGCGGTGACAAATTCATTATCGGCAAGGAGAGAGAAAGGAATACCCTTATCGTAGAGCATCATATTAAGAAGCCTGTACGAGCCGACATGATAGGTACAGAAGATCGCCGCCTGCTCCCCTCCCTTCAATGATTCGAGCAAACCGGATCGATCTACCACCTGTGTATTTCTTGTCAGGTGGAATTCGTGCTGGTCATGTGCTGCCCATATCTGATGCCACTTCACCTCTTTACAGAAGGTTAGATGCTGATCCTTTGGAAGCGTCGGAAGGAATGTCTCCAGATTGGCGGATATGAAGTCGAACGCCGTAGAAAGCTCGGATGATGTCGATATATCGTAGTCATAGACTGTCTGCCGCGCTGCAACGATCCATTCCAGATAGGAGAATGAATCATCAAAAGGCTCATAGGGAATGTTCATGGTTTCAGTTTTCGATGTGGAGAAGTATCTGCCGTTGGCATTGCCTGGCCACTGCCGGAAAACATCCTGTGGATATCGATAAAGCCGATCGGATACGCTATGGTGGATTTCTCTCGGGTGATCGCATACCGAGCGGATCGTCGGAGAAAAAATTCGGACAGATCGGAGCGCCCACTTGATCTGCGAGCATAGTCGGGTAGATGGCAGCGATGCCATCCGGTTATTCAGCCTCACATCGCATGAAACTCATAAGGAACAGCAGAAGCTCCAGGCCGGTCTGCACCGTGCAATTGTTCGTGTCCTTGTGCGCATCTATCTCTACCAGATCCATACCGACGATAGACTTGCCAGTGAGCAGCAGTGACAGCAGACGGAACAACTCCGTGTATGTCAGCCCACCGGGTACCGGTGAATTTGTGCCGGGCGCCTGTGCTGGATCGAGCACATCTATATCAACCGTTACGTAATAGGGAACATCGTCAGGAAGCTGGAGCGGCCGCCGACCGGAGAGAATATTCCGTGCTTCCCCGATGAACCAGACATGTTGCTTCTCATGCGCGAGCGATTCCCCGATATTATTCACCCCGCGTATCCCGAACTGGTACATCGCATGCACATTCGGCAGCTCAAGGCAGCGCGCGGCAAAATTCCCATGATGATGGGACGCCACGTTATAGAGACTATCGGCACGATGGAAATATGTATCGGTGTGCGCATCAAGGTGAATGATATGCAGATTCTCGTGGGAAGCGCTGCATGCCTTGATGATGGGATAGGATATGGAGTGATCGCCGCCGATAAACACCGGTCGCTGGTTGCTCTTGAAAAGGCTTCCGGCAAGAAGCTCTATACGGTGATACACGTTCCGCGCAGGCTCATGCGGGTGCACAAAGAGATCACCGTAGTCGTTCAGGAGTTTACCGGCAATGCTTTTCTGAAGATCGGAGAAATCGACATCGGCATCGTATAGCTCCGAAAGCGTGGAGGAATACTCTATGGAACGGAGATCGATATTCAGTGCATTGGTCAGATTTCTCAGCACCTGTGGCGTACCGTCGGTGAAGTTTGGCAAGGGGTTTCCCCGGCCGAATGGGATTCCAACCACCACAAGACCACTTCCATCCGATGATTCGTCATACTCCGGTGCGCCAAACATCCGAATGGCAGGACGGGACATCTGCACAAAGTCGCGTTGCTTGTCATCATCGGGATCGATAAGCACCGCAATATCTTTCAGGTAACGCAGGTAGTTATGCAGCTCTTCAGGATCGACCGCAGGAATCGCCGCCATTACATCGTCGATGGTTCCGGGAAGTTCCAGCAGGTTCAGCACCCTGTACGCCCCGGAATCGAACTCGTACATCTTCCGGGTGATGATATCCGCCAGGATGTACTGCCCATCTCTCTCCTCTGACAGTATCAATGCAGGAGATTTCAGATATCGCTCTCCCATGGTCTTTTGTATTCAGGATATCGATGGTGGTTGAATCGGTGTTATATCGTGCTGACCACAAGGGACGGTGGCGGGTTTGTGCCCCCTCTTCCAGCAAAGCTTTCCCCACGTATATGCCAGGTGGGTTCACTCTGCCAGCCACCGTCCCATCATGATCGGCCGGTTCGGTATGAACCGATCGATATGCAACGAACACCGCCACCATGCCCGGGCCCTTTGGGCATATCCCTGGCTCGGCTACATCTCCCACGTCATACAGCCGCCGAGGCAATTGCATTAACGCGAACTCCGGCAATACTCCGGGGAATGGAGCAGGGCGAGCATCAGATCATGCGGCACTATCCGCTACATATCATCAAGCGCACAGACGGTGATAACCGACCATGGCACTTATTGTGCATCGCTCACGATCTTGAACTTCACCGAAAAGGTCTGGCTGGGAAGCTGGCCGGTGCCATCCGGAGTAAGAGCAAGGGTCTTCACGCTGACATCAACGTCATTGCCATTGCAACGATTATTGCAGCGCTTTACTTCTGCCTGAACAGCACCAGCATCGTTGATATTGAGACTGGTGATCCTCCGCTGAAGGTCAGCAACGGAAACACCATTGGAGAGACTGAACTGCCGTACTGCGATCTGTGTGTCGCGGACATCTGTAAATGCCATTGGCTTGATTCCTTAAAGAATATGGTATGATGGTGTGGGGAAAGCACATGGATACGGCCTCATCCTGCCATCCGGTAAGATGACGGCCCGATACCTTTTTGTATATACTATTATTCACGTATAGAACAGCGAGCGAAAACCTTTGGCACGACGCCCTGTTCTTATCGCAGAAGTCCTGATTCTGCCACTATCTTCCCATATGATGGCAACAAACGCTCTTCCTGATGAGATAGAGTTGTAATGGTGGTAATTACACTGTACAGCGTAGATACAAGGCGACACACAGGCACTTCAGCTACAAATAGAACACCCGGAATTATTACAAAATCGGCTTTAGCTGTATATCATCCGGTTAATCCCCGGCTATCAGGTCATCGTGATTTCGCTTCGATCGTGTGATGGCTGCAACCGAACCAAGAGCGCATACTCAAATGCGAATATAGTGCATTCTACTACACAAAATAAAAAAAATATTCATGAACAATCAACCTTACGCAGAGAATGCAACGGGATGCTTCCCCAAGCAGGCTCTGCTAATGCATTCCCACCGAAAAGGTGGTTTCCACCGGGTGTTATGCGTATCCCCATAACCCGATCCGGGCCATATTCGTGCAGAGGGTCCAGCCAATACTACACACAGTCCCTCCTAGCAATGTTCATACAATCACAATTGGAACAATCGCAGGCATGGCGTAGTTTCCGGGTAACCGATACGGCACATCTCCATGGATTTGAACCCACTCCATGGTCTATATCGCACCCGCATTGTGTTGCACTACAATCGTGTGGCAGAATATGCATCTGTTATACGGCATCGCCAACGACATACCGAGTCAACGAGGCATTCAGGCCTGGCCAGAACCACCAGGCTCCGGCATTCACCAATGGCGAACGTTCGTAAATTCGGTCGTCACATTATCAACCGTACCAGATCTGATATGGCTGCAACTCATACCTCCATGCACCACCCAGCAAACCTGGGCGGGATCATACTCCTCATTCTGACATCGCTGATGGCACCTTTATCCACTGGGTGCAGCGCATCCACCAGCCGTACATTACAGCCTTCGCCGGATGATCCGCTTAGCGGCCAGTGGTTGATGGAGATCAACAGCAACGATATCGGTTATGTGCGCACGGTTATGACCATTGAGCGCAGTGGCGAACGGTTCGAGGGAGAGTCGAGGCGGGGAGCAGCAAACGATATACTCGGATGGTGGGAGCTGCTGATGGCCAAATTGTTCACCGATTACTTTGAACATGGTGCTATACTCCATCTAAAGAACGGACGGATGGTCCCTGCCCCTCATGGCTTCAATCTTGAGGCAACGCTTATCTCGGCACTTGGCCCGCTGAAACTGCAAGGGACGCTCGACAGCGGGAAGCTCTCTGGAGTTCTGACCAGAAAAGGGAGCATACAAGGGCGCTTTATAGGCGTCCGAACCACGCCGACATTGCCACTGGATAACTATCCTGCCATCGTTGAGCGCGCACTTCTGCTTACCGAAGAGAAGATCTACAACAAAAGGGTCGTGCAGGAGAAACAATGGAGTTCATTCAAAGCCGATCTGCTGGAGCTGGCCACACAATCCCAGGACGACCTTGATCTGATCTTCGGCTTTTTTCACTATGGCGATGATCTCCCCTTCTCCCACTACAACCTCTACCGAAAAACTGATGACCCAGCGCTTGAGAACGTCTCCGATGGAGACACCAATGCCAGGATGACCCTGAAGTCACTTCCAGGGAATGTAGCTCATCTTGTCATCCGATCGTTCAGCGGCGAAGGAAAGGAGATCGACGAGATATTCGAGCGCATCATCAAAGAAAACCCTTCAACGCTGATCGTGGATCTTCGGGGCAATACCGGAGGGAATATATCGGCAATGCGGGTGGTATCGAACCTGATCGAGCGCCCTCTGTATGGAGGGGTGTTTGTTACCAATAAATGGTTTGAGAAGAACTCCGCCCCCCCCACGGTTGAGCAGTACAGCGAGTTCCAGTCCCTCACCGAGGCCAACGTCGATCTGCTGTTCAAGGGCATCCACGAACGCGATGGGATCTCCCTGATGGTGCTGCCGGCTGCACAGCCCTACCGAGGCAAACTATTCGTGCTGACCAACAAATTTACTGCCAGCTCCTGCGAACCCCTGGTCTATGGGATAAAGCAGTATGGGCTTGGCACTGTCGTCGGCCAGAAAACCGCTGGGGCCATGCTGAACGGTGAGGAATTTCCGATGTCGGATGGCTGGTATCTTACGATTCCCACGGCAGAATATTATGCTGCCGATGGATATCGTATCGATGGCGTTGGGGTAGCTCCCGATATCGAGGTGGAATCGGCAGCGGCACTCGACTACGTTCTGAAGAATCTCTCCAGATAGGAGAAGAGCCAGGGCATCATTACTAGACGCTGGGCCAGAGGACAGTCTTGGCACACGATGCTCTTGCAAACATCGCATGGCGCGCTCCAGCATAACTTCCGACCCCTTACACGTATCAGGAAACCGAATCAGACGATGGAAGAGCTGTACATATACAAGAAGGAGAGGCTGAATCGCTTCACCAGCCTCTCCTTCTCACTGAGACAGATAGAGGGTCACCGGATGCACATGTATCAAGTGATCGTCCTATAATGCTGCCGGGCAAATTATCCTGTTACGTTCAATGCTCAACAAGCAGCTTCTGAACGCCGCAGCCACCTTCCTGCATTGTTTGCTATAACTGCCCTGAATATCGCTCAATCAAGTTTACTCGCTGCCTCTCCTGCGGTGATCTGCAATATCGTCTCCAGGAATTCCCTTGTGCCCTGCGGACCTGCCAACTCCAACCATATCGGCCCTCCATCTGGTGTTACTCGCAAATCGAACTGCAAGAACCGGCAGCATTTACGCTCCGCCTGGATCAACGATACGATCTGCCCAAGGATGGCATCTGAAGGTTTGAACCGAAAGGCATATCCTTCCACCAAGGATATCGTCTCCTCTGCCTGAGCGATCACCTCATCCAGAGTTGTCTTCTGCCGTTGCTCAAGCTCGGCATCAGAGAGCGTGCAGGCGATGGGTAATGAGCTTTCCACAGTCTATCTCCTGGCGATTATGGTTGAAAAAAATAACGCGGCTGGGAATCCGGGCAAAAAGCCAAGGATTCGCAGTTTTTCTACGTGGAGACCCCAGCTTCAACATCCTCCGGTCCTGGACTCGAACAACGCTGAGAGAGCAAGTTGCCCCGGAATCATCGAATCCAAGCTAGAAATGCGGGCTTTAGATGAGTTATGGGCTTGATTCCGAACCGTGGTGAATATACCCAACCGGGCCGGATGGAGAAATGGAACGGCTTGAAGGCGACTTGAAGTCCTCCTCTCCGACAAGGTTCGGCAACGCCGGAAGACTCGTGATCTCGCCGAAGGAACGATAGGTGAACTCGGTGATAATACGTGGGTATGCTACATGCCTATGCACCTGGTGGCGCAGTTTGTTCGCACGCTGTCAGCGCTTGATCTGCTGCTCTGGCGTCTCAGGCTCGGACACCGGCAGACGACAATCACAATGTACATCGCGCCGCCAGCCGTATAGCATGTTGACCGAGAGACCAAGTAGGCCAGCGACTTGCACGATGCAGCTATTGAGTCTGAGCCGCATGATTTCATCTCTGTAGATATTCAGATCACGACGGCCCCATTCTCCTGCATAAACTTCTCATAATTGAAGTTATATCCCTGAGTAGAGAACGATAGCCTCTCAACTTGCGGCCATCGTTCTTCATATCCGCTTTTGAATATTTTCGCGATATTACTCAGCAGCCACAGACCGGAATCTGTGAAGAGAGGATAGCGGGCGAGTAGATTAAGATCGAGCCCAAATCGATGAAGCGTAAACCCCATCCTCCCGATCAATTCCTGCTCCTGTTTCCCGGTAAAGATCCCTTGGATATAGCACTCGTTCAGGCACTCGTACATCATTGCCTCTGTAAATACCCCGTGGGAGGATCATAGAGCACCAGGCCTTCATCGTGGCATGGCGGCGGGGCCACGTTGAGGTTGCGGCAGATCAACGCGCTCACATTGCGAAAGAACATCCAGGCGAGAACCAGTCCTACCCCGCTCCCTGCTAGAAATGGAACGGCTTCAACCAGGTCGATGCGTCCCTGCCGCAGCAACGGCACAGCGATCCATGCAGGAAGGACGATATACATCATCAGCCCGAAGCTGACGCTTACGCCAGCGAGGAGATATCCCCATGAAGAACGTCTCCATAGAAGAATAGCCGTGGAGATCATCAGCGGAACAACCAGCCCCAGATCGAGCGCCTGCGTCTGCAGGGCCACCATTCCGGCAAACTGCGAAGGGAACTGCCCGGCACCCAGTATCGAGAATATGAGCCTCATCCAAAGCAGGAACACCATCAGCCCCATGGCGAGCGAATAGCCGACGAGCAGCCGGTGTTTGGTGTTTCATGTATTATGCGATTGTCGAAGCATCACTATCGACCGGCTTTGGTACGCGATCATCGTGCTGGATCATTTCCCGTCATCGGTGACGCTATTTTCGGCTGCCATCTTCGGCGTGCGAATAACCTCCACGGAGCAGCCAGCACGCGTAGCAACCGACGAGGAGACACTGCCGAGAAGAAAACGCTCCATGAACCGATGCCCTCGCGCGCCCAAGAAAATGCAATCGGCACCGAGCGTCTCGGCCTCTTCGAGAAGCATCGGCACAGGGGCACCATTGCGCACGATGGTATCGGCAAGGAGGCCGGCATCGCGGAACTTCGCAGCAGCATCATTCGTGATCTGCCCCATCCTCTTCCAGTGCTTGCCGGACCCTTCCAGATCTTCAGGCCATTGCACGAGATCGTACGCAAAGGCGGGATCGACGTAGAGACCGATCGGGCTGATAACAGAAAACACCATCACGGAACTTCCCGCCGGCCAGGGGCGCGAGACGATCTCATCGACGGCGGCCTGGGAGTCCGGGTTACCATCAAGGCCGATCAGCAGGCGCACCGGCGAGCCTTCGACGGAATCGCGATGCCGCGCGATACGAACCGAGCAGCGCGCCTCGGAGAGCACCTTCTGCGATACGCTGCCGATGACGATGCGACCGAGAACCGAACGGCCATGCGACCCGAGCACTATGAGATCAGGCTTCCATCTCTCCGCCGCATGCAGCACGCCCCATGCAGGGGAATTCGGATACACCCGTGTCTCGATATTCCAGCCGGGGAAATTCTTCCTGATTTTATCCGCAGCATACTGAACGAACATGCGTGCCCGCTCCAGCCCCTCCTTAGCATGGGTGCTGATTGCGACTACATGCGGTTCACCGGTTCCTGCTATTGCTCCATCCGACTCCTCTTCCTCCTCCGTTTCCGTCACCCATACTTCGGCAACGGAGACAACGAGCAGATCGAGATCCAAGGGGAGCCCGGCACGTTTCAGATCTTCGATCGCCTCGTTGGCGCAGGCCGACCCATCGTACGCGAAGAGCACTTTTCTTGTAGCCATGATTTTCTCCTGTATTATATAGTATTAATCAAATATTCACGCCATTAGGAGGCATCACCGTTCTGCTTCATTATTCTGTAGATGCCGCGCAGGATCATTGTCCCTGCCACTCCCCCGGCTATGATCAATGGCGCCAGGGCGAGAGGATCGAAAATCCTGCGGAAGGAAGTCTCCCCATCTTTTATTTCGATGTATCCCATCGGCGTCGCGCTGACGCCGGCTCCGGCCC
The DNA here is from genome assembly GCA_964455525.1 of uncultured Alphaproteobacteria bacterium. GTDB lineage: Bacteria > Bacteroidota > Ignavibacteria > OLB7 > OLB7 > JAFDZV01. The sequence goes on along the minus strand of CAYVWR010000005.1, from coordinate 175,237 downwards.
CTTCACCACTTCCCTCCTTGCTTCCTCCGGAGCCCCCGCCGAGCCCATAGGCGATCTTCGCGACGGGAATCACCGTCACGCCATTATTGATGACCGGATCGCCGTACACGGTACGTGCATTCGTATTGATGCCAAGCTTCCCGGCAAGGCGTTCGATCAGTGCCGGGCCATGCTGCACCGGCTGCTCCTGTTCAACTATGTCTTCATGTTTTTTCATGATCTTCCCCTGATGAGGTTATAAGTGTCAGGCCGGCACGCTCTGCCACAGAGCACGGCCGAACGCAGTAGTTTTGCGCAGACCTCTCCTCCGCTCGGATTTGAGCGAAGCGGCCGAAGGGCCGGTCATTGCAGTATCACCGGCACTGGAGATGGCAGAGGTGGAATCATATGACGAGACCTTGCAATCACATACGGCACCGCACCCGATTGCAGACTGCGGATTTACTTCGGGGATAGTATCCATTTCCACCGTAAATGCAGCTCCGCGCCCGCGCCCATCACTTGATGCAGAAATCTGTCCTCCCAGCATTTCCATCAACATCCGGCTGATCGCCAGCCCCAATCCCAGCCCACCGAACTTCTGCGTGATGCAGTCCTCTCCCTGCTCGAATGCATTGAAGATGAGGGGCAGCATCTGCTGGTCGATGCCGATGCCCGTATCAGCCACCCGGATTATCAGGTGCCCGCTGCTGTCATTGCTCGTCGAGATATAGATGCTTCCCCCTTCCGGGGTGAATTTTGCCGAGTTTTTCAGGAGATTCCAGATCACCTGCTGGAGCCGCATCGAATCGCCATTGACAGCAGCATGCGAAGCGCTCAGGTCTGCCGTTACGCGGATGCTTTTCCGCTCGATATCGGGCATACAGACCGCAAGCGCTTTGCGTACAACATCATGAGCGTCGATCGGCCTGAGCTGCACTACGATCTTGCCATGGGTAAGGCGCGTCATATCCAGCAGGTCCTCGATCAACTGCATCTCGATTCCGATATTCCCCTCGATAATCTCCAGGAGTATCTTGTTTTCCCCGCTCATATCTGGATCATCCATTAGCATATGCAGGGCACTGAAAACCGGAGTCAACGGTGTCCGCAGCTCGTGGCTCAGGATGGCAAGGAACCTGTCCTTCGCTCGAATCAGGCTCTCGGCAGCCTCCCGTGCCTGAAGGCACTCAAGCGTCTTCGTTTCGCTCATGATTGCTTCCTCGACTGATAGATGGTTGTAATCCAGGTGCAGACTTCTCTTCCGCCAACCCTGCGCAGCAGGTGTATGGCGGTCCGGTTATCGAGGAGGATTCATTGTTCTTGCGGCTTACGCATCAACCGTTTCAGCGACGCGGACATCCTGTACCGGCACGGCTTCACCCGCATGCATTCCCTTAAGCCTCGCCTCGGCCGCTGCGACTACAGCAGTGGTTTTAATGACCGCATCGGGGTTCAGCGAGATGGAGGTGATCCCCTGCTCCACCAGCCATGCGGCGAACCCAGGATGATCCGACGGAGCTTGCCCGCAGATGCCGATCGACCTGCCGGCACGATGTGCCGAGACTATCGCCGATGCGATCATCGCCTGTACGGCATCGTTGCTCTCATCGAATAGATGCGCCACCGTACCGGAATCGCGGTCGATGCCCAGCACCAGCTGTGTCAGGTCGTTCGAGCCGATCGAGAAGCCATCGAACACCTGGAGAAAGGCATCGGCGGAGACGACGTTGGAGGGGAGCTCGCACATCACATAAATCTGGAGCCCATCCTCGTGCTGGTGCAGGCCATTGACCGCCATCACCTCGACCACCTTTTTCCCCTCTTCCGGCGTGCGGCAGAACGGAATCATCACTTTTACATTGGTCAGCCCCATATCGCGCCGCACACGAAGAAGAGCTGCGCATTCGAGCGCAAATCCTTCCTGATAACGGGGATCATAGTATCGTGAGGCACCCCGAAACCCGAGCATCGGATTTTCCTCTTCCGGCTCGAACTCGGCGCCACCGATCAGCCTCGCATATTCGTTCGTCTTGAAGTCGCTCGTGCGAACGATCACCGGCTTCGGATGGAATGCCGCCGCAATCCGTCCGATCCCCTCGCTCAGCAGCCTGACGAAATACTCCTTCGGCTCCTCCTCTCCGATCCGCGCGGCGATCTCCTGAACCGCCGAAGGATCGGCAAGGTTCGGATAGCGAACCAGCGCCATGGGATGAACACCGATATGCCTGGCCACGATAAACTCCAGTCGCGCCAGCCCGACTCCATTGTTGGGAAGTGATGCCAGCTTGAATGCTTGCGCGGGATCTCCCACGTTCAGCATCATCGCCGTCTGTGTGACCGGTTCCTCCGATATCTCGGTACGCTCGACGCTGTATGGGATCTTCCCCTCATAGACATTTCCCTCGCTCCCCTCCGCACAGCAGACAGTGATATCGGCCCCATCCTCTACCGTGGAGGTTCCGTTGCCGGTCCCTACGATGCATGGCAGCCCCAGCTCGCGCGAGACGATGGCGGCATGTGCAGTGCGGCCACCCTTATCGGTTACGATCGCCGCAACCCGCCGCATCACCGGCTCCCAGTCTGGATCAGTGATCTCCGCCACCAGAACCTCTCCCGGCTGCACCGAGACGAGATCGCCGGCGCTTCGCACCACACGCGCACGCCCCGAACCGATTCTCTCTCCGACAGCCTGGCCGGTCAGCAGCGGTGCGCCATGCTCGCCTGTGAGATGGTAGGATTCGGCGGTGGCCCCGGTTGGCTTCGCCGAGTGAACCGTCTCCGGACGCGCCTGAAGAATGAAGAGCTCACCTGTGAGACCATCCTTTCCCCACTCTATATCCATCGGCTGCGGATGGCCGGCGAGTTTCGAGTAATGCTCCTCGATCAGGCATGCCCAGCACGCCAGCGTAAGCACATCCTCATCAGCCAGCGAGAACTGTGCACGTTCCGCTTTGCCCGTCTCTGCCTTCACGGTGCCTCTCCCCTCCTCGCCATAGACCAGCTGCACCTCCTTGCTTCCAAGCCTGCGCCCCACGATCGATTGTACTGCACTTCCAAGCATCGGCTTGAACACCGTCCATTCATCGGGATTGACAGATCCCTGCACCACCATCTCTCCAAGCCCATATGCACTCGAAATCACCACGACATCACGAAAGCCTGACTCTGGATCGAGCGTGAAGATCACCCCGGCGCTCCCCTTATCGGAGCGGACCATCGGCTGCACGCCGACCGAAAGAGCGACCTCCATATGGTTGAACCCGTGCTGCGCACGGTAGCTGATGGCGCGGTCGGTGAACAGCGATGCGATACACCTCTGCACGCTTTCAAGCAGCGCATCGATGCCGCGAACGTTCAGGAAGGTCTCCTGCTGCCCCGCAAACGATGCGCCCGGAAGATCCTCCGCCGTTGCAGATGAGCGGACGGCAAGCTCCGGCTGGCGACCGAGACGATCGCAGAGCCTCCTGTAGGCATCCTCTATCTCTATGCGGAGATCGAAGGGGAGCGAAGCATGCAGCAGGAGGTTCCGCACCCTGGTCCCACGCCCCGCCAGATCCTCGACGTTCTCGACATCAAGGCCATGAAGGATCGAACCGATCTGTTCACCGATGCCATTCTGTGCGATGAACCACCGGTAAGCATCGGCGGTGACGGCGAAACCATCGAGCACGCCTACGCCATACGGACGGAGCCGCTGGTAGAGCTCACCGAGCGAAGCGTTCTTGCCGCCGACGAGCGGAACATCGGCCAGCGTGATCTGATCGAAGTCGAGCGTAAAAGCCATGTGCGTATGTGTTGAAGTCTGGTAGGATCGTCCGTGAACCGACACCTGCAACCTAGCTGTAACGCTTCGGAAGAACCATGACCATTGTCATGATTTGGCAACTTCCACCGGATCATCGCAGCTATACGAGCGATACCAGGCATGGACGGAATGCAACGGCTGGGCTTAGTTGCTTCCGACAGTGTGATTACTTATAATTGTGCGAAGACTTTATTCTTCCCTCTCCCGTAAGTACGTTACTCTCTGATAGTAACGGCATTCTGGACGATGACGCGCGATTAATCAGCCCCCACTCCAGCAGAACGTATACGTCCGGCCACCAAATGTATTTGGAGGATAGAATTGCCATGCTACGCTCCCAATGCGATATTCCCGACTGCGATACATGTACAGCACGCGATAGCTCCGTATTCTCAGAGCTCGTACAGGCCGATCTTCATGTGATATCATCCGAGAAGGGGTGCAGGCAGTATTCAAAGGGAGAGATGATCTTCTATGCGGACGATTACCCGTCCGGGATCTTCTGCATTCACAAGGGGATCGTCAAGCTCTACAAGGTTGGACGGGATGGCAAAGAGCAGATTATCCGCCTGGCACAGCAGGGGGATATCATCGGCTACCGATCGCTTCTGAGCGGGGAGAAATATTCAAAGTTTGCTGTTCCGATCGCCGACGCACAGATATGCCATATCCCGAAGAGCGCATTTTTCTCCATCCTCTCCACGAACTACCGGCTTTCAGCGAAGGTGATGGAGCTTCTCTCCTCGGAGTTGAAAGTGGCGGAGGAACGGATTGTGGAGATGGCGCAGAAGCCGGTGCGGGAACGGCTTGCCGAGACCCTGCTTCTGCTGCGTGAGACATACGGTGTGGAGACCGACAAGACCACGCTCAAGATCAAACTCACACGTATCGAGCTTGCCAACATCATCGGCACGGCTACCGAGTCTGTGAGCCGACTTCTGTCGAAGTTCAAGCAGGAACATCTGATCGATATGAACGGGCGGAAGCTCAAGATCATCGATCCTGCGGGGCTTGCCGAAGCAGCCAATCTCGATGATTGAAAGACCTCTGATTGATACCCTCCAACTCCGGGCTCCCGTTCATGACGCGAGCCCGTTTCATTTTACAAATCTCTCCGGCCCGTATCCAACGATTCCATCCTCGAATATCTAAAGCATGACACTGATCATGGTCCCCGGCGTAGGATTGCTCTAGATTTAAACTCGTCCGATAATAAGTCCCTGATCAGTATGTCGAGAGATACCCTCATGAATGAGATAAAATCATCGGAATGTGTATACTGCCCTCTTCTGGATAGAGCGATCGACAATGAATGTCCCGATGCCTGGCATAAGCCGGCAATCACCGGCGGGACTCAGAGAAGCTTCCCGGCGGGAACGCAACTCTTCGAGGAGGGGAAGCCCATTGCAGGCATCCATTGCCTGCGTTCCGGCAGGGCAGCGCTTGTAAAGCGGCGCGAAGAGGAAAATCTGGTTGTTGCAGTGGTTACCCCGGGTGATGTCCTCGGCATGCCCGATATTCTCGGCGGTGATATCCATCAGAATGGAGCGCTGGCTATCGAGGATTCATCGATCTGCTTCATCCCGAAAGAGAAAGCACTGGAACTTCTCACAACGAACCCGCATATCATGGTCCGGATCATGTGCAAGATATGCGAACGTATCCGGTCGATGGAGCACTATATCGATAAGCAGTATCGCACATCACACGCACAAAGGAACGGAGAGGGAGATCCCCCTCATTAAACTGCACCTGATTTTCGGCAGGCAGCGACACAACTGAAGCTCCATAGGAACGGCCTGTTCTTCTCATGATGATGAGGGGAAGGGACGTTCCTGCGGAACTTCCTCCTAATAAAGTGAGAGAGGAACAGGAGGGGATGATGAACATATGTCTCAACCGCATCCATAATCTCGCGAACCCAGACCAGTGTCTCCCCTTTCGCTCTCTCGGCGTCCCATGTCTGCGTACTGACGCCACCGCCTGATGTCCGCTCCTCAGTGCGAATATTTACAATAGTGGTATCTCTACTCAGAGATACAGACACAGTGCGCTATGACTCCATGACCATAAAGCTGCTGCCCGCGTCGTACTTTGGGGAGACGCCATGATGTGTAGCATGTACAGATTTTTCTTCCGGCTCCTGTGAGCGGCTATCCTCATCTCCTGCCTGTGCCCCCCTCTCCTTCAATGAGCTCATGTTCACAGCATGCCGCAGAGCTACCCCGGGCCAATCTCCAGCCGGTCTTCAATGGCGTGCACGTAAGAGATCCAGCCCAGGGCATCGAGCACGAGACGTTTTTCGGCGAGCGTTTCCACCTTCCCGGTCAACACCACCTTTCCATTTTTCATTTCCACTCCGATATCACGGCCGAAACGCCTTGCATGGCGCTGCAACAGATCCATGATTGCCGACTTCAACCGGCCCGACAGCATATCATCCGTCAGAACCTCGATTCTATTATCGACGCGGTAAACTCCCGGAAGCCGCCTCACCAGCATCTCCGCCTCCTCCCTATCCTGGCGTGAATGCACATACCCGGCAAGAGTAACATGCCCTCCGCAGGACATGGCATTGATGAGGTTTCCAGGGATAATTCGGTTCCATTCAAGAGTGTGCGCGATGGCTGAGACAATATGTTCATCGTGCATCCTCTCAGCGGCCGAAACGATGGCAGGATGCCCTTTATCTCGTCCACGGTCGCTCGCCATATCCGGGAGGTGCTTCCCGGCAGCGTTTCGAGCTGTCGGGCTCTGTATCCGCCCGGCATAGGGTTGTGGTAGAGTCGGCTCGATACTCTGGTCGTTAACCCGGCCTGCGGCTGCTACATCTGATGTCTTCATACTTATTTTCCCCTCATCAGTAAATCCGTACAAGGAATATTCGGTGTTGATCCAAAACTATCTATACCGGCAGATGGAAACCATGACATCCATCAAGTATGGAACGGAACCGTGATAGCCTCGGCAGAATATTCTCCGGTACATAACAGCAGCATCACGGGAGTATTTCAGGCCCCTTTCGGAGAAGCCAGTTTTTCACCCCCTGCGTAAGCGCCACATAGCAGACCAGCATCACGCCGAGCAGGCCCCAGTAGAGCCAGGGGAGCGGCACCAGCCCCAGAGCACCTGCCAGTGGCGAATATGGAAGCCATGCCCCTAACGCAACGATCAGCAGTGAGGTTATGATCAGCGGCGTGCTGGCACGGCTCTCGACGAAAGGGACCTTATCGGTTCGAATTACATGGATGATCAACGTCTGGGTGAAAAGCGATTCGACGAACCACCCTGTACGGAACAGCGCAGGGTTGCTCCAGCAGTCGAAGATGTAGAGCATGATGAAAAATGTGGCGTAATCGAAAATCGAGCTGACAGGCCCGATACGCAGGATAAACCGGCGGATATCACCGATCGCCCACCTGCGGGGCCTTGCCAGCCACTCGGCATCGACATCATCGGTCGGAATCGTCGTCTGCGAGAAGTCATACAGCAGGTTATTCGTCAACACCTGGATGGGAAGCATCGGAAGGAACGGGAGGAAGATGCTGGCACCGATCACGCTGAACATATTGCCGAAGTTGGAGCTGGCGGCCATCTTGATGTATTTGATCACGTTGCCGAAGACTCTCCGCCCCTCGACCACCCCATCGTTCAATACCAGAAGGCTCCGCTCGAGCAGAATAATGTCGGAGGACTCCTTTGCTATATCGACAGCGGTATCCACGGAGATCCCCACATCGCTCCCTTTCAGTGCCAGTGCGTCGTTGATCCCATCCCCCATACACCCGACGACATGGCCGCGATGCTGAAGCGCCTTGACGACACGCTCCTTGTGCGCTGGCGAGAGCTTCGCGAAAATGGTGGTCGATTCCACCTGCTCCGCCAACTGCTCATCGCTCATCTCGTTGATTGCCGGGCCAAGAAGTATCCCCTCGACCGGGAGCCCCACCTGCCGGCAGATACTGGCAGTAATCACCCCATTATCACCGGTAAGCACCTTGACGGCGATATTGCTCTGGTGCAGCTCCAGCAGAGCCTTTGCCGCAGTCTCCTTGGGCGGATCGAGAAAAGCCAGATATCCCAGCAGCGTCAGGCCGCTCTCGTCGGCGACGGTATAGGCCCGGCTTTCCTCCGGCATCGTGCGGAATGCCAGCGCCACAACCCGAAAACCCTGTTCGTTGAATTTCTCTACCAGCTCCTCGCTCAACGGATAGTGATGCAATGAATCGAGCGACAGAGCCTCTCCTTGCACCATGATATGCGAGCAATGGGCGATCACCTCCTCGACCGCTCCCTTGCAGATCAGCGTCCGCTCTCCGCCAGCATCGTCGACAACTACCGAAAGCCGCCGACGCTCGAAATCGAACGGGATCTCATCGATCTTGGTGTATCCCCTCCCCCGAACAAACGGTTCCTCCAGATGTTCATGCTCGAGCACGGCCACATCCATCACATTTTTCAACCCGGTCTCGAAATAGCTGTTCAAGTAGGCATAATGGAGGATCTCCTCCCGCTCGTTTCCTTCCACATCGACATGTCTGATCAGTACGATCCTCCCCTCGGTCAGCGTTCCGGTCTTATCGGTGCAGAGAACATCCATCGCACCGAGATTCTGAATCGCGTTGAGGCGCTTGACGATCACCTTCCTGCGCGACATCGCGATCGCCCCTTTCGAGAGATTGACCGTCACGATCATCGGAAGCATCTCCGGAGTCAGGCCGACCGCCACCGCCATCGCAAAGAGGAACGCATCGAACCAGTTGCCTTTGCTCAGACCGTTTAGCACAAAGACGAGCGGTACCAGCACCATCATGAACTTGATGATAAGCCAGGTAAATGCGTTGATACCGGTATCGAAACCTGTGGGCACCCGCTCTGTAGCAATGCTCTCGGCCAGCCGACCGAAATATGTGCCGGAGCCTGTGAGGATGGCGACTGCGGTGGCTGAACCGGTCTGCACATGCGATCCCTGAAAGCAGAGCATCGGCAGCGCAAGAGGATCCGCCACGTGATCGGGTGCGATATCTGCGCTCTTCTCGGTCGGCATCGATTCGCCGGTGAGAGCCGACTCGTTCATATAGAGATCGTGTGCGGTGAGAAGCCGCACATCGGCCGGAACCATGTCCCCGGCCGAGAGGATGATGATATCTCCGGGGACCACGGTCGCGGCCGGGACATCTCGCTTCTCCCCATCGCGGATAACGGTCGCCTTCATCGCCACGAGCGCTTTCAGCTTCTCGGCAGCTTTGTCGGACCTCATCTCCTGAACGAACCGGAGCACAACCCCAAGCACGAGCATCACCCCGATCATGACCGTCGCGCGGATATCGCCGGTGAGATACGAGATCACACCGAGCACCATCAGGAGGATAATGAGAGGATTGCGGAGGTTATCGAGAATACGGAACGCGGCCAGCCGGGGCCGGCCGGCGAGCACCTGGTTCGGTCCATGCCGCTGCAGGCGCAGCAACGCCTCTTCTTCACGTAGCCCATCAGAACTGGTCCCGAGATGCCGGAGCGTCTGGCCGGGATCCAGGCGTGCGCATTCCAGCAGAGCATCGGCCCGGTATGCCTTATGGCGTTCATCCGGTTGTATCATCTTCTCATGGTCATTATGCATCGATGTACGGTCCAGACCAGAAAACCGGGTGATGGATATCAGAACATGCCGAGACGTATCATAAGCGTTCCAATCGGGCCGCTCACCGTGCCGTCGCTCACGCCATCGGTCTCCACACCATGCACGAGGCGATAGCCAAGGCCGACGCTTACACGGAGATTTTCCATCACACCTGCCTCCATGCTCACTCCCGGCTCCGCGATCAGGAAACCGTCCGTCTCGCGATCTATATATAGATCGATGTCGATGCTGCCGGTCTTTGCAACGCCGGGGGAGGGATCGTCGATCGTCCCATGATAGAGCAGTCCACCACCACCGAGAAACGTGTATACCGAGAAGTGGATGGGGCTCTCCGGATCAATCACATATTCGCCGTAGACTCCTCCATAACTGAAGGCCAGTTTCCGCCTCGATGCCGCCGTCCTCCCTCTTCCATGCACATCGTTTACCAGAGTGGCGGCCATCAGCCCGACCCTCATATGCGGTTCGAGGATGGCGCAGATGCCTCCGCCGATCAGCAGGCCGGTAGCGTCGTTGAGCTGTGTGGGGCTTGCCAGCAGGGTGATAAATCCGCCATCGGCCACTGCCGGCTGGGTCTGAGCCTGCTGTGCATGGAGGGCGGCCCCGAATAAAAGCGTGCACACGATCATCATCATAGTCTTCATGCTCTCTTCTCCTGGTTGCTCCGGCCCGGCAAGCAGTACAATCACGTCTCTTGCCATCTGCTCGAATTCCAAAGCAACTTACCGGAAGCGCTGCCCGGCAACCATGACATCGGTCATGAAACGCCGAATCGTTCCCAGAGTATCGCACCACCACATGCAGCATCATCTTCCCTCCGTAATTATCGAGGGAATAATTGCCGTGATTGGAAACTTGACGGAGATCATGGTGGGAGGCGCAACGGCAGTCTACGTTCGCACCAGACTCAAACTCAATATCAACCGGGAGATAACCGCCATAGATCGATTTTCCAGCTCGCTACTTCGTACAGCGATTGTCGTCGCAGCAGGATCGTTCTGCCTGGGTCATGCCGCATAGATACAATAGAAAGCTGATGATATTTCCGGGTGGCGTTTCGGCGCGTTCGGTGGAGTCGGTTATAATTACGTGGAAGCGCCGCTGCAGCGATATAGAGATATCGGCTCCGATCCCCTGTTCCAGGCCCGGGATTATTCGAAAGCATCCGGGATTTTCCCATACGGCGGCATCGGCGCCGAATATCTTTTCGACCAGCCGCTCGGCGTAGGGCTGCGCGTCGCCTACGATGATCGAACGGTCTCGCAGGATGAGGGGGCACGACCTTCACACCGATGAAGGGGAGCGCCCATGCCAGATACGACGCCATCGTGGTAAGGCCGAACGCACTCTCCGTCGTCTCGAACGAGAACGGCTCCCCGGCCAGCAGGAGATGAACGAACAAGCCGGCCACAAACAGAAGCAGAGGAGCGCGCGCAAGAAGAAGGGATCTTCGTTCGAGCCCCGATGGTTTCAGCGTTGCAAGCAGCGACCTTACCCCCTTTCCTCCATAGAAGAGGGATGCGGTGATGGCCGCTCCGATGAATGGGCCAAGCGCACCGAAATTGTAATACAGATCCAGATCGGTCCGGGTGATGGAGCCGTGCGTATATAACGCATAGAGCCCCAGACGGTGATTTCTAATTCGGACGGATAGTAAGCCACCCGGCCATGCCGGAAACGAGCAGACCGGCAAGTATGACAATGTTGAGAGCTACGCCGATGCGGGCTTCTGGAAGGCTCAGGAGACTGAGAATCAGCGAGACGATCGATACGGCGAGAGCTGTCACGGCCCACCAGGGGCGATCGCCCATCATGGCAATACCGGTTATCACAAACGCGAGCGCGGTAGCAAGCCAGAGCAGCCCGATGATCCGTATCCCGGCATCACCGGCATCGAAGCGGCCGGAGAGGAGAGTGGTCTTGTACGGCATATCCTTAAGCACGGCGATACGCCACGGAACGATAAAGCCCGGAAGATGTGCGATTCCGTGCAGGATCATGAAGATGGCGACGACGATACGCATTATCGTGCTCCTGTATCTCTATGGTTGATTCGGCAACGAGCGCCGGTATCATTACAGTTCACCCACATCAAGGAACAGAGCAGGCCAGTATAACATAGGCGATGCATCGGTCCCCCCCGGCACCAATGCATCGCCGCAGCCACTTCTCTGTCCAGAAGCTCTATTAACCTATTCTGCCCATAAGGCCGAACAGAGCATGGTCGATTACTGGATCTCGATCGTGCGGCCGTTTTTCTTCGTCTTCAACGTCACCTCCAGCACTCCATCCTTGAACGATGCCTGCGCATCATCTGCCTCGATGCCATCGCGGAACGGAATGCTCCGGTAGAATTTGCCGTAGCTCCTCTCGCTCCGGTAATATCCCTCGTGCTCCTCCTTCTCCTCCCGGTGCCGCTCACCCTTGATAACCAGGCTGTTGTTTGTGATCTCGATAGTCACATCCTCCTTCCTGATACCGGGCAGATCGGTGCGGACGGTCATCGTTCCATCTTTTTCAACCACTTCGATATCCGGCAGGTAGAGATCCTTGCCAAATTCCTCCATACGCTTGGCGAGCGGGTCACGTCCGAAGAACGGCGTCAACAGCCCTCTGCCAAAGCCCCATTCGTTGAAGGTGCGATCCATCTCCTCAGCGAGACGGCGCATTGTCGTGAACGGGCTGCTCTCACGATATACAGGCATCGTTTCAGTGTCATTTCCATTGCCGTTCGTCTTCGTAAGAGTTGCTGCTTCACTGGATGTGTTGTTCGTTTCCATGATGGGATTCCTCGTCTACATATATCGTTGATTATGCTGGCGAAGTATCTGGAGTTCGGTTCACACGAAAATGCAAGCCGGGCCGGCTTCCGACATCACCAGCAGAAATTTTCTATACAAACATACCGGGGACGTGACCGCTGTACCATGACGTACGTCAATATTCGAGGGAGTCGAAATAATTCTGGATGATTATTTGGGCGCCATCAGAGGAACCGGAATATTACCGCACCACATATCCCCCATCGGCGAGCATTCCATGCCCGTGAACGAACGAGGCGGCATCGGTACAGAGCCAGACGGCTACCTCCGCAATCTCCTCCGGGCGTCCCAATCGCCCGATCGGGTGCATTCCCTCCATGATCGCGTTCATCTCCGGATTGGATGTGATCCCGGCGCGATCCAGCATCGGTGTGGCGATGAATGCCGGGCAGACGCTGTTGACACGAATTCCCTCGGCGGCATATTCGAGCGCGGCAGTCTTGGTAAGGCCGAGCACCCCATGCTTCGCCGCACTGTACGCCGATGCGTTGGCGAAACCGACCAGGCCGAGTATCGAGGCATTGTTGACGATGGCTCCCTCTCCCTGCTTCAGCATCTGCTCGATCTCATATTTCATGCAGAGAAATACCCCGGTCAGGTTGATTCCGATGATACGGTTCCATGCATCGAGAGGATAATCGGCGATGGAAGCAGACGTTCCCTCGATCCCTGCGTTGTTGAACGCACAGTCGAGACGCCCATACAGCTCTACCGTCTTTTTCACCATCGCCTCCACCTCCGCAGCGTTGGAGACATCGCATTTGATGAAGCAGGCATCTCCGCCGCTCTCATTGATTATCCGCACGCTCTCGCTGCTTCCTTCGATATTCACATCGGCAACCACCACCTTTGCCCCCTCGCGTGCGAACGCCAGAGCCGCCGCGCGTCCGATGCCCGAGCTACCGCCGGTCACTACTGCCACTTTATCCTGTAACCGCATGTCATTGCTCCTGAATGGGTGATAGAAAGATTACATAACTGTCGTTCAAGGATATAAACCTACCGCTGATGTGGAGGTGCAAACCATGACCTACGTCAATATCCGGCAGAAGGATCATCGTGCCGGATGGAGCGAAGCCCGGCATTGTTTATATCGCCTGCGATATGATAAATTCACGATCATCAGGGCCTGATATTCAGACATGGACCGGCGTCGCAGCTCATTGCCTCATCTCGACATCAGCGCCATCAACCAGGTTGTCAGGCGGATGGACGATCACCTCGCTTCCCTCCTCTACTCCACCAGCGACCTCGGCCTCGAACGGATTCATCCGTCCGATCGTCACATGCTTTCGATGCGCAACACCATCCTCGATCGTATAGAGACTCCACTGGCCTCCATCGCGGAACAGGGCACTCGTCGGCACCTTCAGAACGTTCTTCCCTTCCCACAGAACCAGCCGTGCGTCGACCCGATATCCATCTCCCAGCTTCCTCATCGGCTCGGCGAATTCAGCAATGATGTTGACACGCTGCTCCTCGATACCGAGCGCCGAAACTTTCGTGAAAGCGGCTGGCTCGATATACTTCACCCTGGCGCGTAGAGGCCGATCGCCTCCCCACCCCTCTATCAGAACCGGCGCCCCCGGCTCAACCTTCACCGCATCGGAGGAGAGAACATCGATAACGATCTCCAGCCTGTCCAGATCGCCGATCTATATGATCGGGGTTCCCGCCGGCACTATCCGCTCGCTTTTCTCCAGCACACGGAGAACACGGCCGCCTACCGGAGAACGGAGCACTACGGCATGACCTCCGGCAAGCGCCATTCTGCCCGCCTTTGCAACCGCTGCCTCCGATGCCGCCCCCTGCACTCTGAACCGCCCTGCCTCCAGCTCTCGTATCGCGGCCGTAACGGCATCCTCGGCGCGATCCAGGTCCTGGCGCGCAACCGCCCCCGCCCCTACCACCTCACGTAGTCGATCCCGTTCACGCTCTGCCTGCCGCAGCCGTGCCGATGCCTCATCCATCGCCACGGTTGCCTGGCGGAGTACAGACTCGGCCGCATCGATCCTTCGTTCCAGTTCCTCGCGCTGCATCACGTCGAGCGCCGGAGGATGAATCCTTGCAACAGGATTTCCCGCCTCCACATGGCTCCCCTCAACGAGATCGATGCGGGCCAGCCTGCCGGTTACCGGAGCGGCCAGAATGTAGCGATCATAAACGCGGGTCTCCCCCTCCGCCTCGACCGTTACCTGCATCGCTCCCCGCTCGGCCCGCGCAGTCTCGACGGCGACCGGCTTCGGCAGAAAGGCCATGACGATCATGCCGGCAAGCGCGAGCGCGGACCAGATGATTCGTTTCCAGATCTTCTTCATTGCATCATTCTCTTGTTTTAAGGACTTCGATCATATCGAGCCGGTCCAGGCGCCCCCGCACGAGGATCGCTGAAATGATTGCCGTAACGATGATTACCACTGCAGCATATGCATAGGTGCCGGTGCTGAGCGTCAAGGGAAACCGGTACATCTCCCCTTCGACGAGCGCCACGATAAGTGCGGTCAGAAGATATCCCAGCAGATAGCCGAGGGGGATGGCGGCGGCGGTAATGATGGCCTGTTCACCGAGAAGCATCATCGCCACTTCACGTCTGGTAAATCCGAGGACACGAAGGCTGACGAGCTCGCGTCCCCGCTCCGAAAGGGATATACGAGCACTGTTATAGACGATGCCGAATGCGATGATGCTGGCGAATATCACCAGCGCTGTTGAGGTCATCGACTGGTTTTCGGCCACCGTGTCCTGGAAGCTCTTCAGCATCGCACGCTGCACCACCACCCCGGCTACTGCGGGGGCCCGCTTCAGCCGCTCGTACAGCAGTACGGATTTGCTCTCATCGACCGACATCCATGCACCTGAAATCGTCCGTCCCTCTCCGAGCATGCCATTGAGATTACCAAGTTCGGTATATGCCGAGAGCCCGAACAGATCATCGACCAGCCCTACAATATTCACATGCAGTTTCTTCCGTTTTCCTTCGAGCACTTCCACCTCTACCGAATCCCCGACCCCGATGCCGAGCACCTCTCCCAGCATCTTCGAGATCAGAAGCCCACTGCCGGGAGGCTCCATGATTCTGAAATCTCTGTTGACGATTCGCTGCAGTTCGCTCTCGGTCTCCATACCGAGGATCGCCACCTGGCGTACATGATGGAGGCGGCGCAGACGGACCGGAACACTTCTGAATGGCTCCGCCCGCAACACACCGGGGAGTTGATAGAGCCGGCGTGCTGCATCCAGCGAGCTTGGGTGATTTAATACGACTGTTATATCAGCGCGCTGTGCGGTGTGAAACTGGAGATCCATCATGTAATCGAAGGCATCCCAGGTAGAACGCCCCGCAATGAGAATCGCCACCGACAGCGAAATCCCAAACGATGAAACGAATGCCTTCCCCGGGTTGCGTTCGATGTTCCGCAGCACCATTCGAACACTGGTAGAAAACGTGCTCCCGAAACCGATGCGCTCGAACAGCCCCGGCTTGAATCGCGCCGGTGGCTCCGGACGCATCGCCTCGGCCGGAGGAAGGCTCACTGCACGCCGACCAGCCCCGACTGCCCCGAGGACGGCCGCACAGGAGCTTATCAGCACAGCGTAGAAGATGACAGTGGGATCGGCAGAATACTGGAGAATCGGGAAGCGGTAGAATCGTGCATACAGCTCGGTCATACCGCTACCCAGCCACATTCCAACGCCTGCTCCAAGCACGGCCCCGGCAAGAACCACCACCAACGCGAGAGTCAGATAATGGGTCCCGACGGTGATATTGTTATAGCCGAAAGCCTTCAGCACCGCTATCTGGTCGCGCTGTGTTCCTACAAGCCGCAAAAGAACGATGTGCAGAAGAAAGGCAGCCACGGCGAGAAAAATGAACGGCAGCGTCAATGCATTGGCTTCGAGCTGCACCAGCTCATCATCGAGAAGCTGATGGGAAGTTTTCAGGAATCAGCTATAAATCATGACATCGGTCATGGTTGATGGGGAGACACTACGGTAGGTTTGCATCACATGGCAATAGCAACAATTCATTCTGAACAGTGGAGGCAAGCATGTACGCACGTGATATCATGACGCCGGAAGTAGCATTCTGCCATCCAGAGACGAACCTTGCATCTGCGGCCGGGCTGATGTGGGAGCATAATTGTGGTGCGCTCCCGGTGGTTGACCACCATATGCATGTTACCGGCATGATCACCGACCGCGACATCTGCATCGCTCTGGCCACAAGGAATCGGCTGGCATCGGAGGTAACGGTAGGCGAAGTCGCGGCCGACTATGCACTATCATGCAACCCTGAGGAGAATATCCATGGGGTGCTTTCGACAATGCGCGACCATAAAATCCGCCGGGTTCCGGTTGTCAACCCTGATGGCTCGCTTGCCGGGATCATCTCGATCGATGACCTCGTTCTGCAGGCAAGCAGCAGAAAAGGCCCTAACAAATCCGCTATAACCTATACGGATGTGGTCGAAACACAGAAATCGATCGCAGGGCATTTCAGGGCGGTTCCGACAATGGAGAGCATTGCTACCGGACGGCCGGCAGCCGAACCGGCCCTTGTCGATGGAAACAATTTCGATTTTGAAGAATAGGATAGGACCCGCATCTCACCACCCAAGGCTCATCCGAACTGATACCGGATGAGCCTTTTTAATTATCAACACACAATTAATACAGCGATAAATATATAATGGAATAATTGAATATAACATCTGCGAATTTAACAAATATCACAACTGCCCCTTTGGAATACCCCTAGACTTGCACCGCATATAATCCACCCACGCATTTATACATTTTATGAGAAATAAATGAATTTTCGACGTTACAAACTAGAGCTAGCACTCCACCCCTATGAGATTTTTCACCGCCATTCGTCGATCCACCATCAGGCAGTCACATTGCTGGGCGAGCCAGGATGATTTGTATCGGAAAATAGTAGGCAATGTAGAGGACCCACCCTTGGGGCAAGAAGAATTCGCAGACATCATGACATGTCTTGGAGATGATTGAGGCTATGATGCGGTGGGACATATGATCTGGCTAGGCCTTGGCCTACGATCAGACCGAGCAGATTCAGAAGCAGCGACGGAGGCAGAAAGACTCGCAGGAGGACGAGGACGAGAAGATCCATATCGAGCAGGTCTGGAAGCACTTCGATGCTCCGGACTACCGGGGATCAGTATTCCATCTAGGTTGGCTGCTACGGAGAGAGTTCAAGAAACATTTAAAATCTACCACAGCAATTCTCGACGATCTTTCGCAATGATTGCGGATATTGTGAACCCACTCCCACACCTCTCCATCCAGTATCCTGGTTCGGCCGCCAAAACCTTCAAAATTTTCCACATCCAGGCATTCGCGATGTGTATCTGATGATTCCCTAACGGAAAACACGTGTTTGAAAAAATAAGGAATCTATCCTGGCACTTTATGGCCGCATGGCTCATCCCCTGATACCATCACCTTCGGCTAGCATACCAGGCCACATCATACTCTCAGCGCTTGATTTGCAGCCTCATCTCCAGGAACTCTTTTGCCTCTTCCCGGTCGTCAGATCCAATAAGATCGGCCCCTCCTCTGGCAATCATGTAGAGCCCGTAGACATCAACAGCACGAACTTTCATCGGGTACTGCTATCCGAATACGGCGTAAGCCTTCAGGAATCGGTGCTCCTTCCAACTGTGTCGGCAACGTGGGTGCACAGCAGATTGTGGTAAGCCGCTGGCGATCACGCTGCATCTCAGGATCATCACTTAACCATCTCCGCACCTCTTGGAGGATCTGCGTCGTCGATGGATCAGACGGCTCGATGATCCGATAATGTATCCATTTACCTTCTCGTCGCGCTCCTACGATTCCGGCACGCCGCAGGTATGCCAGATGCCGCGAGATCTTTGGCTGGTTAGTCTGGAGGATCTCTACGAAGAAGCAGACGCAGACCTCGCCATCATTCATCAGATTCAGCAATCGCAGCCGCGTCCGATCCGCTAATGCACTGAATAGCACTTCCAACTCAACTCTGCTTTCAGTAGCCATCATATCGAAAAATTATATATGTCTTGACACATATGTTTAGTCTTCATATGTTCGTATATGCTCATGCAAATATGTCTAATTTGGAGGATACCATGAAAGCTATCGGAACCTTTCCCGTGCAGACCCTGAAGGCACACGTCGCGCTGAACGTCAACAATGTTGAATCCAGCATAGAGTTCTACACCAGGATGCTCGGCACCGAGCCCTGCAAGGTACGCACCGACTATGCAAAGTTCGATGTCCAGAACCCACCGCTGAATCTCACCCTCAACCAAGTGCCGACCAAAGAACGGGGTGCTCTCTCGCACATGGGTATCCAGGTCTCCTCATCGGAGGATGTGTTTACGATCCGCCAGCAGTGGGCCGATGCCGGTCTCTATACCCGCGACGAGATGCAGACCAACTGCTGCTATGCGATTCAGGATAAGACGTGGGTGCATGATCCCGATGGCAATGAGTGGGAAGTGTTCGTGGTACTGGAGGATAATCTCGCCGAGACCACCATGTGCTGTCTGCCGGATGCATCGGGAGTTTCTTCCTGCGACGTGCCAGCGGCCATGAAGCTGGAGCCGATAGCGGTTGAAGCTGCGCCAGGTTGTACCCCTAGCTCGGGCTGCTGCTGATTGCCTAGCGTTTATTCATATCACTTATCCCGCATCGAATCCCGTGGCAGCAACGAACTCTCGTCCAAACGGATCTGAATTATCTCGCAGGGTCATCGCCGAAGGGCTTGGAACGGCATTGCTGCTTGCGACAGTAGTCGGCTCGGGAATCATGGGGGAACGGCTGGCCGGTGGAAATACTGCCATCGCGTTACTGGCGAATACAGTTGCCACGGGAGCGGGGCTTGTCGCGTTGATCCTGACCTTCGGTCCGATCTCCGGCGCACACTTCAATCCTGCCGTTACGCTGGCTGATGCTACGCAAGGGGGAATATCCTGGCGAGATGTTCCCCTCTACATCATTGCACAGATGATCGGGGCATTCGTCGGAGTCGGTGCCGCGAACCTCATGTTCAATGAACCGATGTTCTTCGCATCGCAGCATGTGCGTGCCGGTGCCAGCCAGTTATTCAGCGAGTTCATCGCTACCTTCGGGCTCCTGGCTGTCATCTGGGGGTGCGTCCGACGACGATCCGCAGCCGTCCCATTTGCAGTAGGAGCATACATTACGGCTGCCTACTGGTTCACCTCTTCCACCTCCTTTGCCAACCCTGCCGTGACCCTTGCCCGATCCGCCAGCGATACGTTTGCCGGTATCCGGCTGGAGGATACCCCAGGCTTCATCCTCATGCAGCTTCTCGGCGCAATGGCAGCGACACTGCTGTTCCGCTGGCTCGTGCCAACGCTTCCAGAAGAGGCTCTGGATGTAGTCGTACCGCATCCCACATCAGTATTTCATCACGAACCTACCCATACACCATGAACGCGATCAAGCGAATCCTCATTCTCTGCACCGGCAATTCTGCCCGGAGTCAGATGGCAGAGGGAATTCTTCGACATGAGTCCCAGGGTGAGTACGAGGTGTTCAGTATAGTGTTTAAAGCGCTGTATAGGTGATCGGACGGTTTCCATTGATAGCTATTGGCCAACGTTTGTAATGGCCAGATCAAAGGCAGAAGCAAGCTCGGTAATCAGAGTATGTCCATTCTCGGTAGCAAGTAGAGACACGAAGCGATTCTGAATATTCTTGTGATCGCCAGGCTCGTACTGAGGAGCCGAGTAGGTCTGCTTCCATGCACTATCACCATTCGGCTTAATTGCTGCCAGCATCGGCTGCCAGTCATTCTCAAGATTGGTATTATCTTTCTCTCGTTCTCTCCCTCCAATCACATAGTTTCCGTTATCCATCTCATATGCGCCGGCAGCAGTGATACCGTAGCGGCCATAGAGCCGCCGTGTCCAGAGAGTGTCCCCGGAGTAGGTCATCTTTGTGATGATAACGTTCATCCGCCCTGCTCCAGTCCCTACCTTCTCATTACCGATTACAACTATCGCGCTGTCGGAGGTCTGGAGCAGTATAGTTGCTGTAGTTGTTGATTGTTGAGTATCCCCACCGAAATATCTAATCCATTCCACCTGCTGGGCATAGGACGAGGCGGTTACCAGGGCAAAGAAGAGCCCGGTGATGAAGAACTTGAACATTATGAATCGTTAGTCGATGATAGTGCCACCGTTGTGGAAGAAGAACGTGCCTGGTGGTGGCAGAAACCATGCAATCGTGCATGAGAGTTCAAATACTCCCAGAAACCACAAAGATACGAACCATCCTGGATCGGACGTTCTCTCTTCTTAAAGGCTACAGTTCCGATAGCGAATCTGCAATAGAACGATGGGATGCAGTGTTCATAGCATAGTCATCGGCGACGCTCTTCAAGCAGGTTTTGGCCCACTGCCAGGATCACCCAGTAGGAGAACTCCTATGAGTTGATAATTGCTCCATACCCAAGCTCTGGCATAACTTCAGACTATCATATATAGACAGCGATAGTGCTTCCAATCCTTCGCAGTCGCCCAAGGGTATCGCCCCCTGCTGGCGTTCATAGCTACCAGGCACACCCCCAATGGAAAATCCGCTCTCACGAACTATCAAGAACTACAATGGATGAATCAGTAAAGCGCCGCCTGGAACAGTTACAGCAGATGACCATAGACGGACTTTTCGGTGAGGAGGCCCAGCAGAATGCTGAAAAGTGGAAGAACATCCCGGCAGGCGTGCCCTACTCCCTGAACTACGTTCAAGACTTCTATCATATCCGCGACGAGAACGACGAGATAATGAAGAACCCGATGAACATCATCATCCAGTACATCATCGTAGCGTATCGGGATGCAAAGCGGCACAGCCCGGAGGTCGCCAACGCCCTACTGACATCTATGATCGTTGACTTCCCAGGCATACCGGACACATGCCTCTACCCGGCAGTCGAATCGCTTATGAGCGCATCATCGGCACTAAAGACAGTCATTCCTGGTAGCAACTATCTGGCAGTTCAGCAGCAGTCCTTCAAAGTCGCCCAATCATACAATGAGTTCCTGAACAAGCTCCTGGGCTTTCTCATCGCCGCCGTAAGGGCCACGCAGGGACAGCCTGCATCAAAAACTCTCTTCAGTCAGAGCTACGCCGATAAGCTGAAGGAGCTTGACCGGCTTACCGGAGGAGAGAATGGTGTCTTCTTCTTTCTGTTCCGGATAGCACACCCTAACCTCAGGAATGCCATCGCTCATGACACGGCCTGGATTGACCGAGAGAATGGCCTTGTCAAGTACACGAACAAAGGAGTAGAGAGCGAGATGTCCATAATGGAATTCATGGCCTATACGTCTCTCGGATCACATTTGCCCAATGCCTATACTGTCGCGATATGTGCAATCATGGTGATGGAGCTAGGAACAGCAGCAGACATTCAGAAACTTCCAAAACATCTTGTCAAAGCGTTCAATCATGTGCCATCAAAGATGATCTAGGAACGCTCCCCCAAGAACTAGCCAAGCAGCCTGACAAGTAAATTAGATGTATGACTACTCATCGATGAAGAGTGCATCCGGAACCTATTGAATGTGTGTGCAGGGTGTGTTTGGTTGCTCCCTTGCATTCTTACTCTCTTAGAAAGCCAGATCCAGCCCACTCAGATCCCAGATGACCTTCTTCCGATCCCGGAGCGTCCAGACAGCAAGGCTAGCAGAAGCGTCTCTAAAGTTCTTGATCCTCATGTTCTCGGTGTAATCATCATAACCTGCCGGATTCCGCTACAAGGGGACCATACGAATCGAGTACGCTGACGCCCCCAGTCGCATGGTTCCACATCCCTCCGGAGCAATGGGATTGGAGGTGCAGGAATCTAAGATCAGAGATTTCACTCTAGTATAGAAGATGCAGGCACTCTCTCATGGACATCACCCTCAATTACCTGAATCAATTCGTTCTCCGATATTACTACACTTTCAAGAGGGCCACGTTTAGAAGCGGATGTTTTGTAGTTATGGATATCGATTACTACAAAAAATATAGTTTTTCCATTATGCCGAATATAGGGGAACACTGAGTCTACTCCAGAGACATCGAACCGCAGGTCTGTAGAGCAGATTCTAAAGATCACTAGGTACGCAAAGGGCTCATTATAATCACGGGTATATGTATAGACTTGGTTAAAGCCTTTAACTATATAAGGCCGCCCCTTACTCTTTGCTGGATCGAATACCTTTGCATCAGCAATGAGAGGATCATGGCTCCCTTGTTGCGCTATTAGGTCCACTTCTCCCGATACAGAGCTTGGTTCAATTACAAAGTCGATGCCTTGGTCAAATAGGTATTCATATAGGTCATAGGCAAGTCTCTGTTCGCCTCGTCGTGTATCCTCTTCGAGCATCATAAGCATACGGTTTCTGTGAAACCATTCAGTACGCTGTTTATATCGGCGAAGCACATTGAGAACAATCCGGCTAGCCGCTAAGTGTTCACTAATGTACGCCGCTAAGGGGAGAAGGAATAACTGCTGAACCACCATCAGCCTTGCATTGTGCTCAGCAGTGCGCTCAAAGAGAAATGACTCCTGTTCCCATTGGTTTGCCCGGCCTTCGCTCCAACGCTTAAGGATGAAGTAGGATAGTAGGATATCAGTATCATAGCTTTGCCCTAATGCATACCTCTTCTGCGCAGTTAATGCCTGATTGATTTCCTCGGACAAATCAGGATATCGTACTATTAGCTGCTGAATGATATCATGGACAATAGGAGTCCCATCGATAAAGCTGAAGAGATGCTTGAGAGTGACACTGAATGCCTGGTATCCAGACACCTTTACGTTCTCCACTCTATCGTTGAGAACTTCACGCAGGTGCAAAATCACTTCTGAATGCATAGTTTCTACCTCTTAACCTCCGATTCCAGCAGATCCCGGATATCCTTATAGCCTTGAAGCCCTGGATACTTCTCCACAGCATTGTCAATATCTTTGATCTGTTCCTGGAAGTGCTTCTTTGCCCCTAGCTTGTCTTTCCTGTTGGATGAGATGGCCCCAACATAATAATCTGTCGCCATTGATACATCACCTTTGATGAGATAGCAGAGTCCGAGATTCGCCTGCACCCACCCCATATTCGGATCAAGCTCCAAGGCCTTCTTGCTGTATTCCATACATTTATCAACGTCTCCGTTCTCGTAGGCTTTCCACCCTAGGTTCCCGTAACTGATGGCTTTCTCCTGCTGCGCCGTCTTCGCCCCCCCTTGCATCTCCTGCAAACAGGCAGTCATAATCTTCATCGAGAAAGCGTCACGCTCCGACTTCGATAACCGGTTCATCTCTTCCGGCTTCTTCTGCCTGGCTGTAGACTCTACGATACAGTTGGCGACTTCCTTTGCGACCTTTGGCTCCATACCGTCCTTCAAGAATACTAAGTAATACGCATCAAACACCTTGTCTTTAGTCTCCTTCGGCCAGGCCATTCTGTCCATCTGCTTCCCATCAACCACAGCCGTAACCTCTATGGTAACGTTGATCGATGATGTGTACGCCGGATTGAAGACCAGGATTTCCAAGTTTCCTTGATACTTCCTGCCATCGACCTTTATGACACCATGCGTTATATTCTTCCGAGAGATCTCATCATATCTACCGTATCGATCCTCGCCATTCATAAACTTACGCCGGTTCTCCAAGTCTGTCACCACTATATCACACCGACTCGATCCAGCAGGTGTCGTGAGTGCATTGAAAGCAGCCGATGATAAGCCAGTGGGATCGACCAGCTTTGTCAACTGCCCTAACAGACCGATAGAGCTACTGGAACCAGCATCCTTAGATGATGTGAAGGCAATGAACCATTCTACGGTATTCGGAGGGATCTGGATGGGGAGATAAGTACGTGAAGCGAGCATGCCTGTAAGATGGAACGTCTGCTGCTTCTGAATCTGGACGACCTTGTACACCGACTTGGCTTCCTGGCCTGAGGCAATACTCGTGATAGCCAGGAGCAGGATCATGGAAAGCTTCTTTACCATTGGTGGTAGGATTTAGCGATAGATAGATTGCTCTGTTTCCTCCTCTGTAAGGCACCAGCTAAGGCTATCAGTACATAGGAGGAGTAAACCGGCGGCCTGAGCAGCCGTAGCCTAAACATAGATGTAGCGATCCTCGCCTACGATACGTATCTCCTACATATGTCCCCCCTTAGGCCTAAGATCAGCTCCCAATCGGGAATACCGCCTTGGACACATCGCTATTCGTCTCGGACAACCCACCACAGTTCTGCACCAAGAACGATTCGAGATAACACCGCTGCTTTCTGACGAGAGGAATAGTTCCTAACCGCCGTAGAAAGGTCTCCGATCCACTTCCGGCTTCCCTCCAGTATCCTACCGGTCAAGCTGTCGAAAAGCGTATTACTCGGTTCTTCTTGTGATATCTGCTGAACCTGTTCGGAGAGTCTACCTACGAATGCTTGACCTGATGCGGCAGCTTTGATTCTCTTCGGTTCTGAACATCGATACCCGAAGCCATCATCCGGATGGAAGACTACTGGGTGATCATCAGCATCAAGTAGTTTCCCAATATCACGAGGTCTGAAATAGACACTCTTTGCCATCACCTGCGTCATGGCGAAATAGGTATTCAGATCATCAATGGTGTGGAACATGGGCGCCCTGGTATCCAGAAACGATAGTACGCCTTCTCGAATAGATGCCATTGCGCCGCGTTTGACCGTGTTAGGATCTCGCACAGCTTGAACTCAATAAACAGAGGATTGCCAGGATGGTCGAGTGCCACATCATATCCTCCTGGCCCTTCTTCGGCACGGAGATATGGAAACATAGGAGCGGCACCGAGCCCCTTGCCTGCCTGGTTCGTGACTTCGTGGACGAGTGCGAATCCGTAGGAGAATTCTGAAAACGTCGAGTGCATCCTATGAAGATTCCTTACAACATTCTATGGTGATCCACTACTCGCTAGCTTGTGCGTAGATCTCTCACTCGCCTGTAAATTTGTAGCTAGCCCTTGACCGTAAATCTGCTATTCCTGCTTATTGCCATGTGAATCCTTCTTAACAAAGTCGATCCGCATGTCTTCTTGGTACTGGTGGACTAACTTTGGGTATATAAACCTATCACGCAGGAAGTATGCTGGAAGAGGTTCTTTCCCCTCAGCCTGAGCGCGGGCCACGTCAATGACATGCATAAGACGGAATTCTTCTTCTAGGATCTCTCGTGCAACCAAATCCGCTAAGCTAGCAGTAATCGCGACTTCCGTGTAATGTTCGATGTGATCGAAGTCGTACATGTCTCCTTTGCGCAAGAGAGCATGGGCGACCCCATTTTTCGTTTTTTTAACCTTCTTCATAAAGCTTTTAAAGCTCAAGCCAGCATAGTTTTCATGGAGCATGTTGGCACGAGCCGTTATTAGCATTTCCTTTGATATATTCCCTGGCTCTCTTTCATCATTAACTCCTAGATTCTTTATGGTATTATCTGTTTCCACAAATATTTCACCCTGAAAGACGGCTTCCAAGATCTTATATGAGCACAACAAACTATAGAATGGACTGGAGCTATTCCTGCACTCTCGATACATCGACAGCATTGCCCGGTGCCGATCATCAAGGTCGAATCGACTTGGGATAAACATAGGTGCTAAAGCAATGGCGGCAACACCAGTATCCGGTTTCGTTTTTAATACTACATTATGATTTATATCCTTTACTTTAGCCCCACTAATTGTGAATGACCCACCGTTCTGAAAACTCCAGTGGCTTAGAAGTTGGCATACTGGATTATAGCACCAACGGATTGCATCCACCGGGCTTGAACTTTCTGTAAGTAAAATTATACTACTCAGCTTTTTATCATCGTTAGTGGCAAGCACTAACTTAGTAATCTTGCGAAAGGGCACCCCAACCTCTTGCCCGGAACTAATATCAGGTAACAGCAGTTGCACCTCACTGCGCATGAGCCTGATATCACTAAGGAAGAATTGGACGATAAATTTTCGAAGTTCTGTGTCTTGCATCACTTTAATAAGCTGCTCACTCTTAAGGCCTGGGGGCGGAGCGAACATGTCAAAGTTGAAATATGGTGTCCACATTGTGCTTACCGATGAGTTTGGTTATCCAATTGCTGCTACTGACGTCAGTAAGAAGTCTAAGTAAAATGCCGTGGGCTGGATTATGCCTGTGGGAGACCCAACCTTTGACGATAATGGTTAATGGCTTCGAGGTCACTGTCGGAATACTTCTGCCGTGCCCTAGCCCACCGCCCCGGGTTCCTTTCTGGAAGGTGGATGATGGGACTCTTGCTCGCAACATGATCCAGAATTTGGCCAATGTCTAATTGGTATTCAGAATATCCATAATCCCCCAACTATTCTGGTGGTACAATTAAATATCCCTGGTTGAAGCAGAGGAAGTCAAGCATACGTTTGATATTATTATATAGATGGCGTGATTCGTGAGCCTGAATTTTTCTATATTCAGGGACACCATCAGAAAATCCTACTCTCGCTGGAAATGCACGACGACCTTGTTACGCAGGTTCGCGATACATTTCTTGACACCTTCCAATTAAGGATCGTCGCTAGTCTTCCGAAGATCATCCAGTGTTATCTTATTAATACTATTGCCTGCTAGGTGATTTAGGATCGGTGTCCTGAGTAATTTTCCACAAGGCGAGTGTGACAGATTTGAATACGCTGTAAAAACTTACATCCTCCAATGGGGTACGCCGCCCAAATTTGCCTAAAATGTGGAAAGGGAATTGCGCAATCCGGCCAAGAATCAACAATCCGCAGTTGATCTGCGTTAGCTCGATCCAAATTATCTCTAGCTCTTCTTGATAGACCGTAAACCACTCATTCGACATTACATTGTCGGATAAAGGAACCACCCGGCCTTTCTTATTCTTAGGAACAAAGAGATCTGTCACCGTGATCTTCACCCGTCGATTCTGTAGATCCAAAGAATCCAACTGGAGGAAACGAAGCTCTGCGAGCCGCATCCCTGTCTCATAAGCTATCACGACCAGATTCCTCAGACGCCGCTCCGCATATGTTGCTGTGGACATACCGTTATACAGAGTGCCGAAATCCTCTTCTGAAAAGTAATCGAGTTCAGACTCAGGTGCTTTGGGACGCTTGAACTTGGTAAAATGATTCTCCTGGAGGAGCCCAGCCTGTATAGCCCAAGAGAAAGCAGACCGCAAATGCTGATAATGCTTTCGCGCAGTATGGATCTGTTGCCTGGCGTTAGGGCACCCTCCAGGCTGGTCGCACTTGAGGATAAATCGCTGACAGTCCTCCAACGTAATCTCGTTTATCATCTTGTTGCCGAGACGCTTTTGCATCTGCCGGAATGAGTCACGGATCGTGCTCTGGGTCTTCTTAGTGAAGGTCTGCGACATAAGATCTAAGTAGATGTCGCATAGCTCCGATAGGGGTTTGGAAAGAGGTGAAAGCTGTTCGGGTGTACGAACTGTATCATCAGCTTTCCCCTTTCCATAATGAATCTCATGGAGCCGCTGTATGGCATACTCATCTGCGCTCTGTTTATCCGCTGTCTTACATGAGAAGTACCGCTGAACCCACGAAGGATTCAGAAAAGAGAAATGCCGCAAGAACCGTGGTTGTTCACCATTCTTGCGGCATTCAGCGGAGAGAGCGAGATTCGAACTCGCGGTAGGTTTTAACACCTACGACGGTTTAGCAAACCGTTGCCTTCAGCCACTCGGCCATCTCTCCAAAAGGCATTGTATTGTCTTGTAGCGGAGGAGGGACTTGAACCCCCGACACATGGATTATGATTCCATTGCTCTAACCAGCTGAGCTACTCCGCCGTATCAAGCCCCCGTGGGCGCCATCAGAATCGGACTGCGATCCGAGACAGGCAGTAGGCGCTGAGGGATTTGAACCCCCGACCTTCTCGGTGTAAACGAGACGCTCTGAACCAACTGAGCTAAGCGCCCTTGTTCCTGATGGTGAGGATAGTCCGTCAGGATAGGGACTGCAAATATAGAAGCATTGACGGGCTTTGAGCAACCTAAATCTCTCTTCGTTTGTAAAGATGTGCGAACACGTGCTTATGCGGCTCCCTCTTCATCGGCGGCCATCTCGCCGTTGTCCAGCCTTCCCTGAACGGCGGGCTGATGCTCGAGAATCCGGGGGGTGGCACGCACCGAGCAATCGCTCTTGCCACAGGAAACACAATGGGAACGATTGCAGAGATCGAGATGGATCATAACATCGGCCCGATCGCCGAACTCACGCTTGATAGCCTGGCAGAGATGATCGCGGAGGTCGCCTGCACCCTGCAAGGGCATATAGTGCGGGAGCGTCAGATGAAAATCTATGAAACGCTGTTCTCCTGCGCGCCAGGCCCGCAGCCGGTGCAGATCGACCATATCCGGGGTACGCGCTCGTCGGATGGCCTCGATGGTACGCTGCAAGGTTTCCTGATCGGCAGCGTTCATCAGCCCGCGGACCGACTGGCGTACAAGCCTGTAGCCGGTGCCGGTGATGTTTGCCGCCACCATGATGGCCACAAGAGGATCGAGCAGAGTGATGCCGGTCAACCGCACAAGAACGATGCCGACAAGCACCCCGATCGATGTATAGCTATCGGTCAGGACATGCTCGCCATCGGCGACAAGCACAAGCGAGTTTGTTTGCTTGCCGACCCGCACCAGATACAGGCCGAGCATCAGATTGACCACCCCGGCACAAGCAAGCGCCAGCACACCGATATCAAGCTGCCGCAGGCTGCTGCTGCTGAGGAGGATATCGCACATGGCCTGGTAGCAGATGGCAATGGCGGCCAGAAGGATGAGCACGCCTTCCATCCCGGCCGAGAAGTATTCCACCTTGCCATATCCATAGGGATGCCGTTTATCAGCCGGGCGTCCGGCGAGAACAAGGCTATAGAGCGCAATACCGGTAGCGATCACATGAACAACCGACTCGATGGCATCGGAAAAGATGGCGGTTGACCCTGTAAGGAGATAGGCGCAGCTCTTCGTCGCGAACATGATCAGTCCGATCGCAACCGAGATCCTCCCTGCTCTAAGGCGGAGCCGCTGCTGGGAGGGAGTTGCCAGCGTGGGCATCGAGGCGTCTGCGATCATACCATGCTACGTAGGCAAGTCGTATCTTTTGCACTCATCGAGCGCAACCAAGAAAGGTTGTCGCCGTATGGTTCCATTGTGCCTTACTGATGCCCCAATTATGTAAATATTCTGCGAATGCATGTATTATGATCACATTACCAATGTTTGGGTCATTTTTTGAGAGCGGTATCGTATACGCACGTTCACATTCTCAAGGAGCAGATAATGTCAGGTAAACAGATCCTCTCACTTGTGCTGGCCGTGGTCTTCGGCATCATCGCGGTGAAGGTTATATTTGCGGTGATCGGAATCGCCTTCTCCATTCTTGGATGGGTACTGGCGCTTGGCATAGCCGGCGCGGTCGTGTATGCTCTGTATCGCGGATTCAACAACATGTTGAGCAGCGGAAAGCGCCTCACCTGAATGTCCGGTCCCCAATCCCCTTGATATGCCCACAATGTACAACGGCGCCCCGATCCTTCCGATCGGGGCGCCGTTTACGTTTTCAGGCGGGTCCGTACCGCTTAGGTACCGGCCGAGTAATCATCCATATACTCGATCTGCTCCGGGGTCAGCGCATCAAGGCCAAGCCCCATCGTCTCAAGTTTCAGACGTGCGATGGACTGATCCTGCTCCGCCGGGATATCATGCACCGTGTTCTCCAGCTTCTCGCCGTTCTTATGAGCCTCGGCAAGACGCAGTTGCGACATGAACTGGTTGGCGAAGGACATATCCATTACCTCCGAAGGATGTCCTTCGGCGGCAGCCAGGTTCACCAGGCGTCCCTGTGCCAGCAGGTAGAGCTTGCGACCATCCGGGAAGACATATTCTTCGTTATTATCGCGGATGGTGCGCTTGTTGTTTGTCAGCGACTCAAGATCGGCGATATTGATCTCGCAATCGTAGTGGCCGGTATTACAGATGATGGCACCTTCTTTCATCGACTCGAAATGGTGCTTGACGATCACATCCTTGACACCGGTGGCTGTCACGAACACATCGCCGACCTTGGCGGCCTCGTCCATCTCCATCACGCGCATCCCTTCCAGGGTCGCCTTCAGAGCAGCAGTTGGCTTCACCTCGGTGACGATCACATTGGCGCCCATTCCCTTGGCACGCAGGGCGACGCCCTTGCCGCAATGGCCGTAGCCGGCAACCACGAAATTCTTTCCGGCCAGCATCACCGACGTAGCACGGATGATGCCATCCAGCGTGGACTGGCCTGTGCCATAGACATTATCGAAGTCCCACTTGGTCTCGGCGTCGTTGACAGCGATCACCGGGTACTTCAGAGCACCATCGGCAGCCATCGAGCGAAGACGATGAACGCCGGTCGTGGTCTCCTCGGTTCCGCCGATAACCTGGGCGCAGAGTTCTGGATGCTTGTTATGGACGGTGAAGATCAGATCAGCACCATCGTCGAGCGTAAGGTTCGGGCTGATGAGGAGCGTCTGCTCGATGCACCAGTAGAAGTCCTCAGTATTCAGGCCATGCCATGCATACATCTTGATTCCCTCAAGTGCGAGTGCCGCAGCAACGGCATCGTTGGTAGAGAGCGGGTTGCACCCCGACCATGACACCTCGGCGCCTGCGGCTGCAAGCGTACGGATGAGCACGGCAGTCTCCTTGGTCACATGCAGGCAGCCTGCAATCCGGTACCCCTTCAATGGCTGGGTTTCGCTGTACTGATCGCGCAGCGACTTCATCACCGGCATACGGCTCTCGGCCCAATCGATGAGCTTCTGCCCTTCTTCTGCCAGTGCAAGGTCACGGACTTTATACTGTCCCTCCTTATGATCCATTTCTTCTCCTGAATGTTCTATGATATAGGATATCGGAATTCGATCAACGTCCACCATGAGCCTAGCGGCACGGCCGCCGCTCATCATGTTTCATCAATCATCGCGTAGGTTCCCCCTTCACCGCTTCAAGCTCGAAGAAAAGGTTCTCCGCGCGGAAGACGAAGGCAAAAAGCTGCTCCCACCGTTTGGTATATCTGTTGGCGAGAGCGGCAACCCCGGTGATACGCCAAAGTTTCGGGAAAAGGATCTCCCGCTTCAGGAACCGGAAGCGTGCCTCGGTGTAGAGGATATTGGGATTATCGGCATTGAAGCCGTCGAAGGCCAGCGCACCAAAAAAATGAAGGTGCGTAGGATCGTTATACGCATAATAGCTGCTGTAATGCGGCGTACGGATGCGTACACGGCCTCCGCCTTGCAGCAGACGGTACACCTCGTTCATCACATCGGTAACGCTCACGACATGCTCGATCACGTCCTGCATGATGATCAGATCGAAGCTATCCGATGGAAACGGATAGGGAACAGCATTGAGATCGTGCAGAATGTCGGCCTGGGAGCGCGAACTGATATCAACACCGATGATCTCCGAGGCCCCCCCTGCCTCCGGGAAGTCGAGCTTGGCATGGCCACAGCCCAGATTAAGAACTCGCATCAGCAGGGATTTTGTTTCCAAACAGGACCGCCCCCGGGATGGAGACGGTCCGCTGAGAATGTCGTGGGCACAGATTACTTTACCGCACGTTGCAGTTTCTTCACCAGGTCGAGGGCCTCCCATGAGAAGCCATCGCCCGAGCGGCCAAAATGGCCATACGCGGCGGTCTGGCGATAGACCGGCCTGCGGAGCTTCAGACGAGCAATGATCCCCTTTGGCGTCATATCGACCTCTTTCAGGAGAATCGCGGCGAGCTGGATATCGGGGAGCATTCCGGTGCCGTGGGTATCCACATGGAGCGAAACCGGCTCGGCCACGCCGATGGCATAAGCAACCTGAATGGTGCACTCGCGGGCAAGGCCTGCGGCCACCACGTTCTTTGCCAGATGACGTGCGGCATACGCTGCCGAGCGGTCCACCTTCGAGGGGTCCTTGCCGGAGAATGCGCCGCCGCCATGCGGTGCCTTGCCGCCGTAGGTATCCACGATGATCTTGCGACCGGTAAGACCGGTATCGCCATGGGGTCCGCCGATCTCGAAGTTACCGGTCGGGTTGACATGGTACTTCACTTTTTTGTCGAGCATCTCCACCGGAATGGCTTCCTTGACCACATGTTCCAGCAGATCGGCCTTGATCCTCTTCTGCATGGTGGCGGAATCCTTGAACGGATCATGCTGGGTGGAGACGACGACCGTATCAACGCGAAGCGGTGCTCCCTCCTCGCTGTATTCGATCGTCACCTGGCTCTTGGAGTCCGGGCGGAGATAGGGCATCGGAGAGTTCTTCATCTTTCTCACCTCCGCAAGGCGCTGCATCAGGCGATGCGCAAACATCAGCGGCATCGGCATCAGCTCCGGGGTCTCATCGGTTGCATAACCGAACATCATCCCCTGATCGCCGGCACCGCCGGTATCAACGCCCTGTGCGATATCGGGCGACTGCGAGTGAACGGCACTAAGCACGCCGCAGGAATCGCAATCGAAGCGCAGCTCCGGACGGGTATAGCCAATCTCGCGGATTGTCTCGCGAGCCACATCGGCAAAATCGACATAGGTCTTCGTCGTGATCTCGCCCCCGATCACCACCAGGCCGGTCGTGACAAAGGTTTCACAGGCAACACGTGCAGCCGGATCCTTGGCGAGAATCGAGTCGAGAATCGCATCGGAGATCTGATCCGACACTTTATCGGGATGTCCCTCGGAGACTGATTCGGACGTGAAGAGGTAGGACATGTGAGAGAATCTACGTTGATATTAGAAGATTGGTTGACGCTCCTCGTGGGCTACCCAAGATCGAGCTCGGAGCTGGCTCCGGTGTTAACACGATTGAAGCGGCCGCGAACCACGGCTTCGTCGCCGATGATTGACTCGCGTAGCGTTGCCCCTTCGATAGTAGCTTTTACTCCAACGATCGCATCGGTCACAATGGAATCCTTTACGACGGCGCCATCGGCAAGCGTGGCATAGGGTCCGATAATGGAGTTGGTGACCTGTGCAGTCGGCGCGATGTGGACAGGGGGATTGATAACAACACCAGGCATGGCACGCTCAAGCGGGTTGCGCTTGAGCAGGTGCCGATTGGTCTCCAGCAGTGTTTCCGGCTTGCCGCAGTCGAACCATCCCTCCACGTTGAATGTGGTGAAGGTCTCGCCTCGCTCGATCATCATCTGCAAGGCATCGGTAAGCTGGTATTCCCCTCTGGTACGATGGTCGCTCTCGACAAGCTCGGTCAGGCATTCGGCAAGAAGCCCCGGGTTCTTGATGAGATACAGCCCCACAATCGCAAGGTTGGTCGGTGGATCATCCGGCTTTTCAACCAGCCGTACGATGACGCCATCATGCATCTCGACGACACCGAAACGGCGGGGATCGGCAACCTCCCGCACGCCGAGCGAGGAATGATCGCCCCGCAGCACAGGACGAAGATCGACCTCGAAAATGGTGTCGCCCAGAATAATCAGCACCGGCTCGCTGCCAAGCGAGGCTTTCGCCAGGTAGATCGAGTGTCCAAGACCTTCGCGAACAGGCTGCTGGATGAATTCAACGTCGAAGCTATAGTGCGCACGCACATATTCCTCCACCAGCTCGCCGAGATAACCGACGATGATCGTAGCGGAGGTGATCCCTTCATCAAGGAGTTTGTCGAGGATATGGCCGAGAATTGGTTTGCCTGCTACATTCAGCAGAACCTTGGGGAGCGTATATGTATGGGGACGCAGCCGGGTGCCGACGCCAGCCACGGGGATAATCGCGCGCATGCGGTAAAATTTGGTCCACCGATGAAATTCGACCGCGCAACTTACAAAAAGCCTGCCGAACGGCAATTCCAGAGCGAACGCTGCTGCATGCTGTTACGGGAGGGGGAAAGGGCGGTGCTTCCGGGCAGGGACACAACCGGGGCCTGAGAAGATTATCGGCATGGATGACCCAGAAAGAGGAAGCGGGGCCAACCGGAGAAGAGTCTGCCGATCGGCGGGGACTTCCTCGTAAATTTGCGCTTGTTCCTTCGCCATAAAGCGTGGGCCGAATTCCCTGATTGACGAGGTTGTACGATGCACGATCTATCTGGCTCGTTTCATTCCATTTATTCGCATGGATTTATCCGTGCAGCCGTCTGCATCCCCCATGTAATGGTGGCCGATCCGCACTTCAATGTGGAGCAGACCATCGGGCTTGCCCGGCAGGCATCACAGAGGAGCGCCGCCGTTGCTCTGTTCCCAGAACTTGGGCTGAGCGCCTACAGCAACGATGATCTTTTTCATCAGGATGCTCTGCTCGATGCGTCGGCCGAGGCGGTGGCACGTATGGTGGAGGCAAGCCGCGATCTGGCGCCCCTGCTACTGGTAGGCGCGCCACTGCGATTCGAGGGGAAGCTCTTCAATACAGCAGTGGCCATCTATCGGGGCAGAGTGCTTGGCATCGTCCCGAAAACCTATCTGCCAAACTACCGGGAGTTTTATGAGCGGCGCCAGTTTACATCGGGACGGGATGCGGTCGCACAGGAGGTGCGATTCCTTGGCGAACTGGTCCCGTTTGGCAACGACCTGATCTTTACGGCAACCAACTACCCCAACTTCTCGCTTCACGCGGAGATCTGCGAAGATGTCTGGGTGCCAATTCCCCCGAGCACCTATGCCGCCATGGCGGGCGCAACGGTTCTCTGCAATCTCTCGGCAAGCAACATCACCATAGGCAAGGCAGAGTATCGGCGCGACCTATGCGCGGCACAATCGGGGAAATGTGTGGCGGCCTACCTCTATACGGCGGCAGGGCCAGGCGAATCGACCACGGACCTTGCATGGGATGGCCATGCGATGATTTACGAGAACAACGATCTTCTGGCAGAATCCCAACGCTTTGCATCGGAAGAGCAGATCATCATCGCCGATATCGACCTGGAGCGTCTGGCACAGGATCGGATGCGGTTGACCAGCTTCAACGATTCGGTAGGCGCTCATCTGCCGCAGGTACGGCAGCTTCGCCAGATCCCTTTCACCTTCCAGATCCCGGAGACGAGCGGCCCGCTGCTACGCGAGGTGGAACGTTACCCCTATGTCCCAAACAATCCGGCGCTCCGCAATGAGCGCTGCTTCGAGGCATATAACATCCAAGTGCATGGATTGATGAAGCGCTTACGCTCCACCGGCATCGAGAAGATCGTGATCGGCGTCTCCGGCGGGCTTGATTCCACCCAGGCACTGATCGTCGCAGCAAAGGCGATGGACCGTCTCGGGCTGCCGCGCACCAACATCCTGGCGTACACCATGCCCGGCTTCGCCACAAGCGACCGCACGTATCGCAATGCCTGGGGATTGATGCGGTCGCTAGGAACCACCGCCGCCGAGATTGATATACGCCCATCCTCGATCCAGATGCTGAACGATATCGGCCATCCGTTCGGCAAGGGGGAACCGGTCTATGATGTCACATTCGAGAACGTTCAGGCGGGCGAACGGACATCCCATCTCTTCCGGCTGGCGAACTACCATCATGGGCTGGTGCTTGGCACAGGGGATCTTTCGGAGCTGGCGCTCGGCTGGGCCACCTATGGCGTGGGCGATCATATGTCGCACTACAACGTCAACGGCTCGGTCCCGAAGACCCTTATCCAGTATCTGATCCGTTGGTCGATCGAAAGCAACCAGTTCGATGCCGCAACGGGGGAGATCTTACGCTCAATCGTCGATACGGAGATATCCCCCGAGCTGGTTCCCGGCACTGAGGAGAACAAGGAAGATCCATCACAGAGCACCCAGGGGGTGATAGGACCGTACGAGCTTCAGGATTTCACCATCTACTATACCACACGCTACGGGTTCCGTCCAAGCAAGGTGGCATTTCTGAGCCACCATGCCTGGAGCGATCGTTCCCGGGGCGGCTGGCCCGACGGGCTTCCAGAAGAACACCGAAACCAGTACGAGCTTGCGACGATCAGAAAATGGCTGGAGGTTTTTCTCTTCCGCTTCTTCAAGACCAGCCAGTTCAAGCGTTCCTGTATGCCGAACGGACCAAAGGTTGGTTCCGGCGGCTCGCTCTCCCCTCGTGGTGACTGGCGTGCCCCGAGCGATTCCGAGGCCGTGGTATGGCTGGAGGAACTCCGCAACAACGTGCCGATGGAGGGGCAGCCGGGAACGTAGCCCCCACCACGACCGAGGCGGGGGCGATCGCATGGCACAATCCTGTTGGCGGCCATGCCCGCCCGCTGCACTATCAGCGGTGCCGCAGCGGGGAGCGCCTCAGGGCAGATACCAAGAGCAAGGGCCTTCACATCACCTATGAAGGCCCTTCATCATACTTGTACTGGGAACTGTTCCTGGGCAATGTGGTATCGCCGTGGCTACGCCACTATCGGCCGGGGGCATACAATCCGGCGTATCGGTTCTGGAGAGAAGTTCGGCAGATCGAAGTGGTGTGCACGGATTCCATACCGACGTTTGTATGCAAGGAAGGGTTCCGCCTCATGCGATTGCAACGCCCATCCGCCCATGCCGATACACGCGCAGGTCTACCATCCGGGAGCTACTTCTGCATGATGATAAATTCCGTACGGCGGTTCAGACGGCGCCCCTCTTCGGTATCGTTGGCAGCCGTGGGACGGGTCTCGCCATAGCCAATGGTAAACAGGCGATCGCGTGCGATGCCGCGTTGCACCATATACTCCTTCACCGCATCGGCCCGTTGATTCGAGAGGCGCATATTACGTTCATGGTCACCGACATTATCGGTAAAACCTTCTACCCTCAACTTCAGCGTAGGGCGTGCCCTCATCAGGCGGACCAGATAATCGAGGCTCTGCTGCGCGCCCGGCTCGATGGTATGCTGATTGGTAGCAAACTGGATATTATCAACCACCATCTTACGCCCCACCTCCAGCACCGGCAACATCTTCCGCACCGACACTCTGGCCCCTGGTATCTTCAGCTCAAGGGCGATCGAGTCGGGAATCAGATCGGCATCGGAACGATACGTGGCCGTATAGAGCGATGTCATCGTCGTCACGAACTTGTTCAGGATCTCGGCAAACGACTGATGGATGTTAAAGATCTGCCCCCCGGTTGCCTCGGCGATGGTTTTATAGCCCACCACAGAAGGATCGATGATACAGAAGGTCCGAAGATCGTAGCGTTGCAGAACGTTGATAATGGTCCGGGTGGTATACATGGTCCGGCCATACCCATGCTCTCCATACTGATGATAGGGAGCATCGGTGATCAGGACCACGCAGCGGTTGGCACTTTGCCGGAAGTTCATACCGGTAGCCGCACGCAGCGCCTCCAGGGCATTCTCCTTTGTATCCCCACCTCCCCGCGCCACAAGCCCATCGATCCATTTCTTGAACTCCCCGATATCCTCGGTAAGCCAATGCCGCTCGGCAACGTTATCATCGAACACCACAAGCCCAAGCCGATAATCGATCCCCTTGGCAGCCAGACGGGTAGTAAATTCATCAATGCTCTGTTTCACCCCTTCGATCTTGGAGCCCATGCTTCCGGTCTGATCGATCAGAAAGACAAAGTCGATCGGAACGCGATTGGTACGGGTAATGGCCGAAAGGGTAATGATATCCTTCTGGAGACCATTTTCAGTGATAACGATATCCCCTTTCTCCACCCCCACGACGGAATTATGCTGGGAGTCGAAGACATCGAAGACGACACTGATAAGCGGAAAGCGGGTGATGTCGATGTTACGAACCGAGACACGAAGAGCGGTATCGACAAGCGTAATGGAGGTAAGATCGATCTTCCCCCCTTTCGGGACCGTATCGGTTACCGGCTGAGCTTTCAGCCCCAACGGAGACAGCATCCATAGCGACAACAGAAGTGCCAGGATACTGTAAACCCGCCGACCAGATGGGGCAAATGGACCATTCATAAAGCGAAACCAGAAGCGAACAATAGGATGAAATCGGAGCGCCAGTTTAGCAGATGGGAAGATTCTACCAACGTTATATCTGCATAACCATCAAGATCAAGGACATATTTCGATCCTATTGCTACCGTAAATAAAACAAGAGGGTCTCCATACTGCACGCTGGTGACTGCTAAAGAGATCAACCGGCTGCAGGTAGAGACCCATGACACAGGTATTTGTTTCAGTTCGGCCCATCGGCATCCAAAGGGACAACGATGGACCGAACCGATTAGTTAGTCGATCTTGAATCGAAGGATCGGCGAGATCATAAAGAACGAGTCCTGCTCCCATGGGGCCGGGTTATCGCGCAGGATCGGCGTCGAGAACTTCGCCTGGATGAAGAGCCAGTTCGGGATCAGGGGAATAAATCCATCAAGCAACAGGTTGCGATTTGCAAGCTGTGCGCTGACGCCAAACGGGAAGCCGGACTGGTTCAGGTACTCGACCTTGGCAAAGATCCAGTCCTCGAACTCGGTTGGGTGCATCGTGCCGCGATAGGCGACACCAGTGGCCTTGAGGCGTTCCTGAGCATAGCCGTTCTCGGTGAACTCGATCGGCTTCCAGGTTCCGTTGACGCTATCAAACTCGG
This sequence comes from uncultured Alphaproteobacteria bacterium, assembly GCA_964455525.1. Taxonomy (GTDB): domain Bacteria; phylum Bacteroidota; class Ignavibacteria; order OLB7; family OLB7; genus JAFDZV01. Next base: position 136,407 of record CAYVWR010000005.1, on the reverse strand, counting down.
CAAGCACGCCGCGGGCATATTCCTGATAGGAAGCGCCAAGGCTGATCCGGAAGAAGTGCTCGTACTCGTTCAACCAGGTCTCCCAGAACACACTCCCCTGAGCAACGGTCCGAAGGAAATAGGCGGTCTCGAAGAAACGGTTGTTCCGGGAAGGCTCCAGAACGGAGACGATCCCACCATCGCCGAGATTCACCTGCTCGCCACCGTTGAGCTTGTTGAACGGGATCTCCGTGTTCAACGACAGACCGATATCGTTCACCTGGGGCAGGCGATAATCAATACGGGTAACGGCCTTCACACCGGTATTGCCATTCAGCTTACGGGGCAGGATAGCGCCGCCGAAGAAATTATCGGCCAGCGTACCAAACTTCATCCGATAGGCAGCACCAAGCTGGACGCTAAGAATATCGGGAACACCGGCCGCACGCAGATCGGGGTCCTGCAACGGAATAATCGGATAGTGGATAAGGGCCTTGCCCTGGCCGGACGACCAGAAGTGATATCCGATCTCGTCGTTGCCGAGGTGATGTTCCAGGCGAACGCCGCTGGTTCCAAGCTGCACCGCCTGGCGGAAGGCCGAGACGGCGATAAACTGACGTGCATTGGTCGGCTGCAACACGTTCGGGATACGGGTAGCTTCTCCCTGGGTAAGCGGGGTGGCAGGCTCGATCACGGTATGGGCGTAGCTACGATCCAGAATGCGATTATAGAGAGCCTCACCGAGTTCGGTCCTGATCTTCTGCCCACCGCTGAGCACTGCGCTGCCACCGGCACGGATCGATAGGATGTCCTGCTCCCTGGTTTCCGGCTTCGGGAACGTCGCGGTGACGATCATCGAATCGGTCTCCTTCACCGGAACGCCATCCAACTTGAAGTATGCGGCGATCTTGATCTTGAGATCGGCCTCGTTGATTCGCCAGCGGGGAAGATATCGCTCGATATCCGGATCGGTAGTTGTAGCGCTGTCATACATACGCTGGATCTCGGCCAGCGTTGGCGGCTGTGCTACGGCCGAGCCACCAGTTGGCTGTGCCGCAACGGGAGTAGTATCGATGCTGAGGGCGACAAGCACAGCCGCAAGGGCTGTCAGCACTGGCTTACTCATTCTTGTTATATCCTTGGCTGAGTTGGATTCTTGTATTCGAGTATTTGGGCGATCGCCGCCGGCATCCACCGTGATGCTGGTCTGTGCCCGGCGGCAATCGTATCGCATCTCAGGGCACCGTTACGGCATGATGCTGGGAGCCGGGCCGAAATGATACTTCACGCTGAGCGACGGGACGATAAGGTCCTTGTTCTCCCATGGGTGTGATAGTGCGCGATCGGCGGCACCATCGAACGAGGTGAAGTACTTTCCTTCAAGCTTCAGATCAAGACGACGGTTGATAGAGAACTGTAGCCAGACGTTTGCAAGAATCGACTGGTCGAAGTACTGAATGCCAGCGCCCCAGGGAACCATCTGTCCCCCCTTCATATACTCGATCTTACCGGAAACGCCGCCGCGGCTCCGGTCCCACTGCTTAACCAGGGTTGTCGGTGGCTGCTCCACTTCGCTGTTCAGATCGAGGTTTGCCGAGTCGATCTGGCGGCTGAAGGCATCCACACCGTACACCGTGCCGCCGAACTTGAGGCGGAACAGGTGCTTGGCATCGGCATCGGCATAGAAGCCGAACGAGTAATACGCCTGGAAGGCATAACGAATCAGATATCCAAGCTCTGGAATCGGGGTTTCGAAGTTGAGACGAATCCCCTCGGTATTGGCCTCGCTAAAGCTATAGGAACCATAGAAGTTGAAGAGGCCGGAATTATTGATCAGTGGCGCGGCGAAATCGCCGCTGATTGCCAGGCCATAGCCGCCGATGATCTTCTGCTGGCTTGTGCCGATGCCGCTCGAATCGATGCTATTGCCACCGAAACGAATCTGCGGGAGCACCGCGCCAATCTTGATGTTCTCCAGAACAGCGCTCAGCGTCAGGCGTCCACCCCAGATCGACGGATAGTTGATCTCGTCGAGGTTGTTGCGAAGCTCCACCCCCCACTCGGCCTCAGGAACCGGGAGCGTATCGCGAGTCATGCGATAGGCCATGAACGAGGCGAGAACATCGGTGCCAACGCTGATCTCGTACGGATACTCCACAGCACCTGGAGCGGCCGCAAGGCCTGGAACCGTGGGATCGTTGAAGAGATTTGCGTTGTACAAACGGGCTGAGTCCTGCTGGCGCAGTGGGCGCCCACCGGAGATGCTCATCAGAACATAGGGGTAATCCGTTTCGTTGATATAGGTGGCCTGTGCGCGTGTCGGCGGAGCCAGGCTGATCTCGCTCAGATCGCGGAGGATGAACATCTGGTTGGTAAGGCTCTGGCTCCCCTCGGAGACGGCGCTCCGAAGATCGCCGTAGAGCACCGAATCAAGCGGACGGAGATAGTTGAAAAGATCCATACCAGCCTGCGGCTGCCCCTTGAGGCTAAACCCGCCGGTTGGAAGATCCTCGATACCAACAAGAGCAACCAGCAGAGGGTTATTCTTGTCGCGTGTGGTAATCAGCAGATAATCCTTTGGAATATTGGCAAGCTCTGTAAGCACCTTCGAGGCAAGCCCGAGCACCTCATTTACCTGCTGCTCATCGAGATCATCTGGCTGTAACCCATACTCGGTTGCAAGCCTTTCACGAAAGGCCGCCGGATCGCGACGATACCGGGTGGGGGTGGCAGTACGAATAACGATGCTATAGAACGAGGGGAGGGGTTCGCCCAGCAGACTGATCGTCTCTGCATATGCGGCGATCTCTGCGCTATCACGAGCGGAGGCAACACGCTGGGGTTCGATCACGCGCTGCTTAAGCTCATCCTTCAACCGATAGATGGTGATATTCGCCCATTTGATCTCGTCGATTACCCTGGCGAGACTGGCAAGAGAGCGACTGATACGCTGTTTAGTGCTATTTGTATCTGGCTCCGCACGGAGAGGAGAGGTGGAGGTGATAGCGGCGCAGAGGGATGCGAGCGCCACACTTTTCACCAGCCGGGCGATTGGGGTCCTCATGAGGTTATTCCGTGTGTTTAGTAAGGATATGGAATTTGCGTTGTCGACCATTCGTGCTACGGAACGGTAACTTGGAAAAGAAACGGCTTCTGGCCGAAGCGCTTTGTTACACTGCCCGGTCTTACCTCGAAACGACCAACCCGGCTGATCTCTACGCTCTACACGCGGAACAGCCGCATTCCGAGGGTGCGGAAACAAGGGACCGGAGCCCCGGCTTCCAAATCGAATGATGAGCACGCTCCTCTCAACAGGCAACGATGTCTCCTGACAGGAGCGCGATCACTTCGCGATCAACAGCCGCTCGGGAACATGCCCCGAGCGGCTGATAATATAAGCTCAATCCGAGCTATTTCGCACCGATTATCTCTGCGACACGTTAAGCGTGAAGCTCAGAATCTCGGTCCTGGTAGCCCCGCCTCTGCCACGAAGCGTCACTTCAACCTCGAACTTCTTGCCCTGCGCTTCCTTATCCTTCAGAAGCCTGGTGAAGTCCAGCGCCGACACCTTGAGCTGTCCGGTCCTGTCGTCCGGCTGCTCCAGCTCGAAATTGATACCATGCTTGTCGCACTCGGCGCAGGTGGCCGTGGCAGGCACACCAAGCTCCGTTGCTCCGATACGCTGCACCATCGAGAACGTGGGCGACGTCCACATCTTGTTCTTTGGAGAGAACGTGATATTGTAGTCGAAGTACTCTGCGATAAGCTGCGGCATCGGGAACGTGACGCTCATATCCCCTTCCGGCTGGATCTTTGCATCGGTGCCCGGCTGATTGCTCAGCAACAGCACCCACTGTGAACGATCCGGCGTGCCACCTGGCTTCCAGTACACGTCCGTCACAATCTCCGAACCCTTGGTACCATCGGCCACGGTCATCACCTTGGCCTGCTCAGGGGCAAGGCTTCGATGCGATGTGCCAGGACGGTTCAGCACCTCCGTCCCCTTGATCGTCACCACGGTCTGGTAATGATCGTCCGGGATATACGGGTTGGACCAGTCGCTCGACGGATCGTACTGTGCACCAACCACAGCACGCATACCGCGCCACGCCTTGGTACCATTGGTACGGGCGTTCATCGCCTTCAGCTCTGGCGGCATCACCACCAGCACCTTCTCATCGGATGCCACCATGCCGGCATTGGCAGCCTTCGCCGTCAGCTTGTTATTGCCCGGCTGTAGGTTATCAAAGATGGCGTTATAGCTTCCCTTTTCGTCCACGGCAACCAGACGCGCACCGGAAACCTCCTTGGTAGCCTCCTTCGGCCCCATCGAGACCCGGACGCTGAACGGAGCGGCATTATACCAGTAGATGGTATCGCGAGGAACCGAGATCGAGGCAAACGGCTGCTGAGGCGGCGGAGCATCCGGGCGAACAACACGAACGTTGAACGATGTGAAGCCCTGATTCTCGCCAAGCTTCTTGTACGCATCGGGCGTCAGGAGCTGGTCGATATAATGCTCAACCTGGGTGGTCTGTCCATCACTGCCACGCTCCTTGCGCAAGACCTTCTGCACCTGGCGAAGCTGCAGAACGGTGAGCTTGATGTTGCCGATACGTACCGTATCATCATCCTTTGGCTCGCCGGTCACGCCAAGGATCTTATTGGTCTCCGAATAGAACCGCAGACGGTACCAACCAGGCCCCTGGTTCGGCTTGAAGTTCACGCTGAACACCTTAACGCGGCGTCCTCTGGAGACCTGCTCGTCTGTAAGCTCCTGATTGAGCGAAAAATACTTTTCGGTCACGTCGGCCGGGATACTGGAACCGAACGTCTGGCGAGGCGTCTCATAGCCGCCGGCATCGGTTCCCAGCTCGGCCTTGAAGATCGCCTGGCCGTTGGCAATGTCCGCACTGTCGGGGCCAAGCTCGGCCTCCTCGACTTTGGGATCGCTCAGATACGAGACGATATACTCCAACTTGGATACATCATCACCACGTACCGTCTTTCCGTTAAGGACGCTCGATGCCTTGGGATCGCCCACAGCGACCATCACGGTGTAGTTACGTACGTTGGCCGCCTGCTCCTTCTCATTCAGCACGATGTTATCCTTCGGAGTCGCAGTGATGCCGGTGGCACCGGTGCCCGACTGCAACTGCGAAAGGATGGTCTGAACGATCTGGATAGCCTGTTTCTGTTGTTTGCGCAGCCCTTCCTCAGCTTCATCACGCTCGATGAAGATGATCAGCAGTTCAAGAATAACAGCAAGGTACAATACGAAATAGACCTTGCCTGCTCCGCCTTTGGACATACTACTGTTCCTTTCTCATGAAGAGACGGGTGAATTCAGTTGCGGTCGCTATAATCAACCGGGATGATAGAGTAGACGAAACGAGTAGGAACGTTCCGTATCGTGCGTCGAAGCGCCGAAGTGAATGGAGTGCAACCAACACCGGCGGATTTCGATAGAAGGTATCGAGCAGTCGTGGAGGGCATGTTCGGCTCTCGCCGATCCCAACCTTGTTGCGCGCTTACACCATGACGTGAAGCGTTCTCCTTTCTCCAGAACGCAAACATAACGATTCTTGCGGTGTGAATTGAGAACGCGTATCGAATTGTGAGACGATAATACAGCGCCGCCAAGCTACAAATCAAGAAAAATTTACTAGGCGCTCTCGCTCACGCAACCTCCGGGGCCGGAATTGGGGTACTATAGTGCTCTCAACCACCCCTCTCCCTCACTTCAGCCCCCTGCTTCAACGCTACGATTCTGGAATGCTACCAGGCGTTCATCGGCACGGCCGGCCCCGTCTGTGTATAGATCCTGATAGAGGAATTCATACCGGCCACGCCACACTTTTTAGACGTAGGATCATGATATTATTGCCAATCCTGCGCTGCCAGCAGCGCTCTGCCGCACAACGGACGGCTACATCAGCCGAAGGTTGGCAAACTTGAGCATCAACTGCTTGCGCCCCACCTTGTCGAACCGCACGGTCAGTTTTGTCTTCTCCCCCTGCCCTACGATCGACTCCACCCGCCCTGGGCCGAACGTGCCATGGTGCACATGGGAGCCGACCTGAAGCGACTTCGGCGTCTGCGAGTAATCGTCATCAAACTCTGGGATCGCCTCCGGCTCGTTCTGCTGTCCTGAACGGGCGCTCCAGTCGCGTGCAGCCGAGCGTGGCGTTGCTCCGCCACGTGCCCCCATCGAAGAACGTCCCTGCGAGGCAAGCGACGCCACAGAGGGCCGCGAGAAGGCCGTGCTGTTGAACTCCAGCAGCTCGTCGCGGATCTCGCTCAGGAAACGCGAAGCGGTAGGGTAGCTCAACTCCCCGAAACGATACCGGCGCTCGCAGTTGGTCAAATACAACCGATCCTTGGCACGGGTTACCGCCACATAGAACAGCCGCCGTTCCTCCTCCAGATCATCCTCCATCTGCGAGGAGTTGCCAACCGGGAACAATCCTTCCTCCAGCCCCACCACCATCACCATACGGAACTCCAGCCCCTTGGCAGAGTGGATCGTCATCAGCGTCACACGCTCGGCAGCGGCATCGTAGCTATCGGAGTCCGAGAGAAGGGATATCTCCTGAAGATATTGGTCGAGCGTGGTATCGGAGCCACCCTCGGTGAACTCCGCGATATGCGAAAGAATGCGCTGCACGTTGTCCCAGCGGGCTATCGCCTCCGGGGTGCCCTCGTCCTTGTAGCTCTGCAACAGTCCGGCCTCGTTCAGAAGCGTCCGCACAAGCTCCGCGGGCATCATGTCGCCAAGGTGATTGCGATAGGTGTCGATCATCTCGGCGAACTTGCTCAGCACGCGCCCCACACGCGGGGTCAGATCGGGCACCCGCTCCGGGTTGCGGGCGGCGATAAGAAGAGGAATCCCCTGGGCGGTGGCAAAAAGGCGCAGCCGTTTCATCGTGGTCTCACCGACGCCACGCGCCGGTGTGTTTACCGCACGCGCAAACGATTCATCATCCCGCTCGTTCACCACCAGGCGCATATAGGCAAGCGCGTCCTTGACCTCCTTGCGGCGATAAAATGCAACGCCTCCCACCAGACCATACGGGATATTGGCACGCCGAAGCGCATCCTCGATCGAGAGCGACTGGGAATTGGTGCGATAGAGGATCGCCATATCGTTGAGCGAGACCCCCTCGCGTGCCTTCTGCTGGATAAGGCGGACAACCTCCTCCCCCTCCTCGCGCTCATCGCGCAGGGTAAGCACCCGCACCTTCTCCCCCTGGTCGTTCTCCGTCCAGAGCGTCTTGTCGATCCTCTGCCGGTTGTTCTTGATGACATCGTCGGCAGCGGCAAGGATCGTCTTGGTGGAACGATAGTTCTGCTCCAGACGGAAGATCTTGCGCTCGGGGTAATCCTGCTCGAAATCGAGGATGTTCCTGATATCGGCGCCACGAAAGCGGTAGATCGACTGGGCATCGTCGCCGACAACGCAGATGTTATGATGGGCTGAGGCAAGCATCTGCACCACCACATACTGCGCCCTGTTGGTATCCTGGTATTCATCAATCATGATATACCGGAACTGATCCTGATACCGTTTCAGCACATCGGGGAAGCGCTCGAACAGCTCGATGGTCTTGACAAGCAGATCATCGAAATCCATGGCATTGTTGGTTCGCAGACGCCGCTCATAGCTATCGTAGACAAGCGCGATACGGGATTCCAGCGCATCCGAGGCACGCGAGCGATAGAGCGCAGGATTTATCATGGCATTCTTGGCGGCGGAGATCCGGCTATGGATCATCTTCGGGGAGAAATCGCTCGTCGAGATGCCGAACTCGCTCATGGCCGTGCGCACCACCGAGAGCGAGTCGTCGCTGTCGTAGATGGTGAAGCTGGAAGTATAGCCGAGCTTTTCGGCCTCGCGCCTGAGAAGGCGGCTGAACACCGAATGGAACGTCCCCGTCCAGAGCGGCCGTGCCCGTTGCTCTCCCACCAGCCGTGCGATCCGCTCCTTCATCTCGCCTGCCGCCTTGTTCGTAAAGGTGAGCGACAGGACATTCCACGGGGCCACCCCTTTTGCAAGGAGATAAGCAATACGATAGGTGAGAACGCGGGTCTTGCCGGAGCCTGCTCCGGCAACTATCAGCACCGGCCCTTCGGTGGTTGTGGCAGCATCGCGCTGAACCGGATTCAGCTCGTTGATGAAGTCGATATCAATCCGCACCGGAGCACGCGGCTCTCCGCTCTCCTCGGAGAACAACTCCAGAGAATCTCCGTTATCAGCACGTTTCAGTGTAAGCTTGGCCACGGGTTGATCGGTTTAGGATGAGGGATTGCAGCTATCGGCAGCACAAGACCGATCATAAGAGACGATCCTGATAAAAGGTGGCCCTGATGGACTCTCGTTTCCGCCGCCAGGTATCAGAACCTGGCAGCCCGAGCCATCTCGCCACAGGCTTCCGCGATGCTCCTCGGCACGATGATGTGATGCGCTCAGGTCCACCCTGCGGCAACAAGCGAGGGCTGCATGGAGGTATCAAGCGAGCCGATCAGATCTGAAACCGAACTCATACCTTCCTCACGGAGATAATCCTCGATGCCATGCACCATCTTGATACCGGCAGCAGGATCGACGAACAGAGCGGTGCCCACCTGAACGAGCGAAGCCCCGACGATCAGGAACTCGATGGCATCCTCGGCGGTCATAATGCCGCCGATGCCGATGATCGGGATCTTCACTGCCTTACGAGCCTCGTATACCTTTGCCAGCGCTATCGGCTTGATCGCAGGGCCGGAATATCCACCGGTGATGGTAGCGATCTTCGGACGCCGGGTTCGGGCATCAACAGCCATCCCCACCACCGTATTGATGCAGGAGACGGCATCGGCCCCCTCCCCCTCGCATGCCTTGGCAAATTCCCCGATCGACGCAACATTGGGGGTAAGCTTGATGGCAAGCAGTTTTTCGGTGCGGCCCCTGAGCTGCCGGGTGATCTCCGCCACCGACGGACAATGGGTGCCGAAATTAAGGCCGCCATCCTTCACGTTGGGACAGCTTACGTTGATCTCGTAGCCATCGATCCCTTCATGCTCCTCACAGCGCTCCAGCACATAACAATACTCCTCGACGGAGCTTGCCGCGATATTGACGATCACCGTGACGCCGCGCTGCCGTAACATCGGCAGCTTCGACTCCAGAAAAACATCAACGCCAACGTTGGCAAGCCCGATCGAGTTGAGCATGCCGGCAGTGGTCTCGGTGATGCGCTGCGGAGGATTGCCATCGCGTGGCTTGCGGCTGATGCTTTTGGTGACGACCCCTCCAAGCTCGGCAACATCGAGGAATGCATCGGATTCCAGGCCATAGCCAAACGTGCCGGATGCGGTCAGCACCGGATTCTTGAAGGAGACGTTGCGGATTACGATCTCGGTTGAAGCCACAGGGGTCAGAGCAAAGTTCAAAGGCACTGTTCAATTGGCGGAAATCGGCGACAGGCGCCGGAAGGCGGCCATATGGCCGTAGCCATCAATGGACCGAAGGGAGCGATTCCAGAAGAATGTCGTTGATATCGTAGTTCGGGCCATGCGTGCAGACGAGCGTATACTTGCGATCGCCCCTGGCCATCTCTACCGGACACCCCTGGCAGATACCGATACCACAGGCCATCTGGCACTCCAGCGATACCTCCAGCGGAATCCCCCGCACGGTACAGAACTCCCCAAGTGCCGAAAGCATCCGGTTCGGACCGCACGCAAATACACGTGCACGGCCCGCCTCCTCATCCTGGAGGAATGCCGCCAGCAAGCCGACGACATTGCCATGAAACCCAAGGCTGCCATCATCGGTGGCATAGCGGGCGTTGATAAGGCGCCCATCGGCCGCGATCATCCCGGCGGTGCGGGCACCATGGATGTTCACCACACGCTTCCCCATCGCCGCAAGACGGTCCCCGAGCACCGGCATCGGAGCAATGCCAACCCCGCCGCTTACAAGTATCGCGGTCTCGTATTCCCCTTCGTAATGAAAGGGAACGCCAAGCGGCCCCATAACGTCGAGCGAATCGCCGGGCACCTTGCGTGCAAGGATGGCCGACCCTCTGCCGACGACATTAAAAATGATCTCGACATGCCCATCGCGTACACGATGCACGCTATAGGCACGGCGTAGAAGCGGATCGAGCGAGTTGTTCGGCTTGATGTTCAGGAACTGGCCGGGAAGCGTGGCACGTGCAATCCGTTCCGACGCAAATTCAAGTGTGTAGACGTTCTCGGCGACCTGGGCCGCATGCGATATTGTAACGATCTCTTGAGACATGGTGAAGGCCAATTTAGGAATTCATCCGATGCCAACCGCTCTTTGTTTGTAGCAAACGGTGCGGAAAACATGGAACGGAGGGGCTACAGGAACAAAGGTACGGCCGAACGTGACAGGGTCGGCACAGACAGATCCGCTCCCCGTTGAAAACCCGGAGGCACCCGACAGCGCCCTATGCCGGGACGTATATGCCGATCGCTCAATCGCGATTCAGCCAAACCGTGCCCGCTCCCTCTCCCATTGCTCCGCCCCTTCGGGTTCCACCGTTACCACACGACAACGCCCCATCGATACGACTCGAAGGGGCGTTCCAGTGCACCCGGAGGGTGAGGCGCCGGACCTACGCTCAACGCTGCCTGCGACGCTTGATGGGGTCCTGCGGAGGCACGTCATCATCCTTTTTCTGATCCCCAGGCGGAGGGGTTACATCTCCGCCCCCCCCTGCTGGCGGAACGCTCTGCGATCCACCCGCCCCATCAACCGGCGGAACGGTCTGGGTGCCACCGGTACCGCTCACCGAGCCACCGTTATCGGAGGAGCCCGCTGCCTGTGGGTTAAGCTCCACGCCGATCAACTGCCGCTCAGTCTCGGTTCTCATCGACCGTGGCTGACGGTTGGGCACCTGCTCAAGGCTCCCGCCACTGGCCCCACCGTTCCGCTGGCCACCGAGTGGTACCAACTCCTGCCCCCCCGGAGGTGTGGAGGAACCATCAATCGGCGGATTATCCTTCATCCAGTCCATGGTAACGCCGGTCCCATCGCCCACGCCCCCATCGGTACCGCCACTCTCTCCCTGATGTGGCTGCTGCATCTGGCGCATATTTGCCGCCTGGAGCAGAGGCATCACCGAGACTGCCTGTTCGCTTTTCGGGAAGAGGGTAACAACATTCCTGTAATAGGCCAGAGCGCTATCCGGGTTATCGAACTGCTGCTCGAAGAGAAGCCCGATGGCATAATATGCCATCGGCGCGTACGACGACTCAGGATATCCGGCGATCACCTTATGGAACTGCCCGAGCGCACGCTGATGTTCGCTGATGCGCATAAAGCTCATTCCAGATTTATAGAGATCCTCGGAGGGATCAATCTTGGCATAATCGGTATAACCAAGCCGCAGGCGCGCATCGGCCGCATAGTCGGTAAGCTCATACTCATGCACCAGAATCTCCAGCAGCGAGTCCGCCTCGGCAGTACGCCCGGCATCACGTGCCATCACCGACCAGGCATAGATCACTCTGGCAGCAGCGGCGCCCCCCTTAGGAGACCAGGTATAGGAGAGATTATAATAGGCGCGAAGCGAATCGGGAACATCGAGCGAGGCAAAGATGCGGGCCGTATTATAATACGCTTCCGAAATCAGGGCCTTGCTTGTATCGGGCAGCCCAAGCGGCGCATCACCTGCCTGTAGCACCTGTGCCTTGCTGGTCTCCGCGAAATAACGGTCGAGCAGCGCGCCTAGATATTGGGCACGGCGCTGGAATGGGGCATTTACCGCACGGGCACGCCGGAAGCTCTCCTGTGCAACCTTGTAGTTGCCGTCACGGAAGGCCCGCACGCCACGCTCGTAGATGGCATAGGCCGAATAATTTTTGCCGGGAGATATCGAATCGATCTGGGCGAGCGTGCTATCGCTTGGCGCAACGCCGCTGGGACGGGCTGCCGCCAGATTGGTCCTCTCCAGCTCCACCATCCCCCACCACGGTTCAAAATTGCTATTGCTGCGAAGGTCATCAAGCTGTTCCTCGGCTTTATCATACTCGCCGAGGACACGAAGCGAGGCAGCCCGCTGCACACCGGTCTGGAACTGCGTGAGGATATCGGGGGAATACTCCTCATCCACCCGGTCGAACTCCGCCAGCGCGGTCTTGAAATCCCCCTGGCGGAAATGGATCAGCCCTATCTCGTACTGCCAGCGCGCCTGCTCCTCGCCATCACCGCTGAGAATCATGGCCCGTTGATACGGCTTCAACGCCTCGGCGACGTTCCCCTTGTTCAATTGCAGATCAGCATTCAGCCGAAACGCATCGATCAGCACATCGCGGCGTTTGTACGCCCAGGCGATATCTATAGTCCGCGAGAGCATATTCTCGGCCCCACCCACATTCCCCTGCTGCATCATATCCATCGAAAGCACCAGATGCGCATCCGGCTGCCACTTGCTGCTGGGGAAGCCCTTGATAAGCTCCTCGCACTTCTGCTGCGACTGATACCACTCCCGCTCGTAGAAATAGGTCTTGCCGATATAGAAGATGGCGTCGTCCAGGTAATCGCTTTTTGCGTTGCGCGCCATCAGCTTCGACCCTTTGATGAGAATGGAGTCAAGCTTGATCTTATTGGCTCGCATCTCATCGTTGTTCATCGAACGGCGCTCCAGATGAGCATAATAGGTGGAGCCTTTGTGGTCCAGTTCGTCGTACGGCACAACAAACACAGGTTCGGCCACCTTCTGCTCACGGATATAGAGAAGCTCCTCCTCCACCTCCCCCATGATCCGCTCCATATTATAGAACAGGTTGAAGTAGGTGGTAAAATTACGCGTGGGCTGGCACGCCGATAAAAGAACTCCTCCCAGAAGCACCGGAGCGAGGTATGAAGCGATTGTTCGAAGATTCATAGCGGTCAAGTTAGCCGGAGACGCATCATCGGTCAAGGGGATACCGATAGGAACAGATTATGGCCGTAGACGAGCGGTTGGAATGCTGATTGTCGAGATGCCCCATGCTGTACGATCGGATGTTGGTTGACGGTTGCGGCCAGCCCCCGGCAGACCTCTTACGGAGGCCCTCGCAATACCCCCTCTTATCCGCTCAGCTCGGCCTGTACAACACATATGCCGAGAGACCCGGTCGTGCCCGGCAGGAGGGCGCAGCCGGACAAGGCGGAGGTGAGCGGGGCACGTCTCCGCTCCATCGGCACCCCTGAGCAATGCCGATCCCGGCACGGGCACAACGAAGCTCGCCTCCGTGCCTTACGATATCATCGTGCGGCGAAGATCCTCGATGCGCCGGGTCAGCTCCATTATTTTCCCCAGAACCTCATCCTCTCCCTCCGTCTCCTGCTGGGGGTCGAACTCCTGGGTCCGCTCCTGCATCTTCCGAAACTCCCGCTCCAGCTTGTCGCGTACCAGCCTGATGAGATAATCGCGCGCCCCCTTCCACGGATTTGGCTCGATCATATTTGGATCGGCCTTGCTCCAGTAGGAGGAGATCGACTCGCGGCTGATAGCCAGCAGGGTTACCAGATCGCGCAGTTCCGGCGCCATTTCCTCCAGGACCAGCTCATCGATCGAGAACGAACGCTGATTGACATAATGCCCGAGCACCACGCCAACAAGTTCGCGAGTGACAGGATGCACAAAATCGTCAGGATCAATGCGAGCGAACACATGTTCCAGCATCTGCGGGTCTCCCTGTAGCAACACCTCAAGCAAGCCCACCTCGGCCGCCGGAAGTTGATCCAGCGTCAGCGGCTTGCCCGGCAGCGTAGGGGCAAGCCGTACGCTCCCCTCCTCCAGCACCGAGGGGAGGGCCTCGATAGCAGCGGCAGGAGCATCGCCCTGCACGGATGTGGAAGCCGGGGCGGAGGGAAGAAGATCGCGCCGTCGGCGCGCCACCTCCGTCCTGTTTCCAACGGCACGCTCCAATTCCTGAAGCAGAAGCGTTTCGGAGATATGATGATCCGAGGCGATCTTCTGCACATACAGCTCGCGCTTCAGCGCATCCGGGATCAGAGCTATCGTGGAGACGATGGCACGGATCGAGTCGGCCAGACGCTCGGGCGCGTCGAAATCGCCCGATTGTTTCATCAATCCTACACGAAACTCCAGAAACGAGATGCTGCGGTCCACCCGCGACTGGAACTCCTTCGGCCCATATTTCTGTATAAAGGTATCGGGGTCCTCACCATCGGGCAGACGAAGCACTCCTACATCTATCCCCTTGCGAAGCAAGACATCAATCCCCCGCTCGGTAGCATTCTGGCCGGCCTGATCGCTGTCGAATACCAGCACCACACGCGAGCAATAACGGCTGATAAGCTCGGCATGCTCCGGCGCTATGGCCGTGCCGCAGGTGGCGATCGCCGTCTGCACTCCCGCCTGGTGCAGCGAGATCACATCCATATAGCCCTCCACCATCAGCGCAAGGCCCTGTTTGCGGATCGCCTCCTTGGCCTGGAACAGACCATAGAGCACCCGGCTTTTCTGGTAGATCGGCGACTCGGAGGAATTGAGATACTTCGGCTGATCCGGGTCCTCCTTCATCCGGCGTGCGCCGAACCCAACCACACGCCCGGTGGCCGTCAGGATTGGAAACATGGTACGGCCACGAAAACGGTCGTACCACCCAGGGCGCCCCTCACGCTTGATAACAAGCCCGGCATGCTCCAGTTCCTGCGGCGTATAGCCGCTATCGGAGAGCCGCTTGAAGAGCGTCTCCCATTCATCCGGCGAATAACCGAGGCCAAAACGAACGATGGTCTCATCGCTGAGGCCGCGCTTCTTGAAATAGGCCTGTGCGGCAAGCCCCGCATCGGAACGATAGGTCTGATAAAAGAATCGTGCGGCATCGCGCACGGCGCCTGCCAGCCGCTCGTGCTCGCCGTACTGCTGACGATCGCGCGGCTCCTCCGGGATCTCGATGCCAAGATTCTGCGCCAGACTACGAACGGTCTCTGGAAAGGTCCAGCCGTTCAGCTCCATCAGGAAGGTGAAGATGTTCCCCCCCTTGCCACAGGCAAAACACTTATAGATGCCCCGAACCGGCTCTACATTGAACGACGGCTTTTTATCGTCATGAAACGGGCAGAGTCCAAGCCAGTTCTTGCCGGTGCGCCTGAGACGGACATAATCCGAGATAACATCGACGATGTTTGCCTCGACCTTCACCCGTTCAACTATTTCTTCTGGGATTCCTGCCACCGGAATTGCGGAATTAGATCGGTTTGAAAAATCTGTATGGAGAATCGTACAGCGCGATGCATGTAGGTGCTTGAGGGATATCTGGCGTCGGAACAAGGCCGGAAGGGATCGAATTATATCTACGCCGGATATGGCTATCGGAACCGAAGCGCCTTCACCGGGCGGACCATCGCAGCAAGAAACGCCGGGATAATGGTAAACAACGCACAGGCGGCAAGCGAGATTGAGATCACCAGGACATAATGCCACGGTGTAAGCGCCACCGGCACCGCGTCGATGAAGTAGATATCGGCATTCAGCTTGAACGGTTTCAAGTACATCTGCATAAGCGTAAAGCCGAGCGAGAGCATCACCCCAAGCAACGTCCCGATCCCTCCGATCAATATCCCCTGCCCCACAAAGATGGAGATGATCCCGAGCGGCCTCGCGCCAAGCGTGGAGAGAACCCCGATCGACTCGGTCTTCTCCAGCACCACCATAAGCAGAGTGGAAGCCACATTGAACACCGCAACGATGATGATAAGGCCCAGAACGATCGGAATCGGCTCGCGTTGCAGATCGAGCCAGGCAAAAATCGACTGGAAGATATCGAAGACGGTCTGCGGATAATGTGGAAACCCAAGCAGTGTGTCAAGCTGGCGAGCGGTGGTCTGGGCCGTCTCGATATCATACAGCATAATATCGTATCCAGAGACCTGATCGGACGGATAGTCGAAGAGCTGTTGTGCCCGGTCCAGCGACGTATAGGTATAGATATCATCATATTCGGCCATCCCTGTACGATAGATGCCGCCGATGATAAACTGCTCGATCGTTGGAGGGTTCTCCGGCGAGGGAACACCATTGGGTGCAAAGATGACCACAGTATCCCCCCTGGCGGATTTCAGTTTCTGCGCCAGCCGTTCGCCGATAACGATATACGGGAGGGCATCCGGCCCCGGCTGCGGAAACGTGAAGCTCCCGGAGATCATCCGGTCGCGGATCGCCGAGACATCGCTCTGTGCGAGCACCCCCTTTAGCACAACCCCTTCCAGTGCCGATCTGGAGCGTATGATCGCCTCACGCGAGACAAACGGGCTTACCGATTGGATCTCTGGCACCCGCGTCGGCAACGTCCGCACCTGCTCCTGATAGCCCCGAATCGGCCGTCCGCCAAACGAGCTAACCTCGATATGGCCCAGAAACGCCACCATATTTGAACGGAGCGTCTGATCGAACCCATCGAGAATGGAGAGCGAGACCAGAAGCGCGGTAACGCCAAACATCACCCCAAGCACGGAGATACCCGTGATAAAGCTGACGAAGCGATTCCGTCTGGTAGGCGCAAGAAACCTGCGAGCAAGGAGAAAGGAGTACGATCGAAAACGCATCAATGTCGATTCCACAAAAACTGAGTCCGGCTCCAGTGATGCCGGGAACACGCCGGGGAACCACAAACTAACGATATGCGGCAGATTCAGGATATCCGGCCTCGTGTTGGCCAATGCCGATCCGAATGGCCAAGAATTCTAACCGTTTGTTGCCGATTGTTGCCAACCACCTTCGATAGGCTGTGATTTCCTATCTTTGCTTGTTTTTGAAAGCTTTCCACTCCAAAAACCAGGAGCGAACAACAGTTATGGCTGAAGTACAGCAGAAAAAAGGCCTTGAGGATATCATCGCTGGTGAATCGGCAATCAGCTTTATCGATGGCCGTGAAGGACGGCTGATTTATAGAGGCTACGATATACACGACCTCGTGCAGGGAAGCTTCGAGGAAGTTGCCTACCTGCTTATCAATGGCAACCTGCCAAATCAGGAACAGCTCGACGAGTTCAACGGCCAGATCCGTGCAGAGGCATGGCTCCCACAGGAGATCCTGGCGCAGATGATGAGCCTTCCGACCGAGAGCAACAGCATGGAGGCCCTTCGTGGCATCGTCAGCTCCCTCTCGTTCTATGACCCGGACAAGAACGACAACGGCCAGGAGGCAAACTATCGCAAGGCGATACGCCTGATCGCCAAGACCCCCCTGATCGTGGCCCTGCTGCATCGCATCCGTTCCGGGGGCGATATTTATATGCCGAAGCCGGAGCTTCCGATTGCAGCAAACTTCCTCTGGATGCTCTTCGGCAAGCCCGCATCCGCCGAGCATATCCGTATGATGGATATCGCGCTTATTCTCCACGCCGACCACGAATTCAACGCATCCACCTTTACTGCCCGCGTTATCGCAGCCACCCTCTCCGACATGTATTCGGCAATTGTCGGCGCCATCGGCGCGCTGAAGGGACCGCTGCATGGTGGCGCCAACGAACAGGTGATGCGTATGCTCCTCGAAGTTGGCGACGAGGCAAAGGCCGAGGAGTGGATTACCAACGCGCTGGCGAACAAGAAGAAGATCATGGGATTCGGACACCGTGTCTACAAGACGGAAGATCCCCGCGCCACACATCTGCGCCGTATGTCGGAACAGCTTGGTGAGGAGACCGGCCAGAGCAAGTGGTATCGGATGTCGAACACCATCGAGAAGGTTGTGCTCGAGCAGAAGGGACTTTATCCGAACGTCGATTTCTACTCGGCATCGGCCTACTATATGCTGGAGATCCCGATCGACCTCTTCACGCCGATCTTCGCCATGAGCCGTATGGTCGGCTGGACCGCCCACGTTATCGAGCAGCAGTCGGATAACCGCCTGATCCGTCCGGCATCGGATTATACCGGCAACACCGATCTGTCATACTCGCCGATTTCGGAGCGCTGAGAAGCGTAGGGCGATTTCGGCAGATCATTGTATCGTATGAGCGCCCGCGATCGTATATCGTGGGCGCTCCTGTTATATGGGTATATGGGGCATCGAGGGAGCTGCCGGAAGGGGCCGCGTGGCCATTTCGGCAGCATTCCGGGGCACGCCCTCCGTCGTCCATGAAATCCAGCCCATCTCCACTCATGCCATTATCCCCTTCTCATCCGACGTGAACGATTCTCCTACCAACCCGAGCCAATCGCCCCGGCCATGGCTTCCGAGGGCACTTGCGCAGGCAACCGGCACACGGTATACCTGGATTGGATGGGCTTCGGTCGCCTCCCTGCTCCTCCTTATCCTTCTGCCAACGCTGCTGCACCCGCTCGGCACCGACCAGGCACTCTTTGATCTGAACGGAACGCTGCTTCTGCATGGCGGAACCTATTACCGCGATATGGTGGATATGAAGCCGCCGCTCCTGAGCGCTCTGTATGGACTTGCCCATCTGCTTTTCCCATTCGGCCAGCACGCCATCCGGGCGCTCGATATCCTGCTGCAAGGGCTTAGCTGCTTGCTTATGATAGGGCTTGTACGGCGCGCCGGAGGAAGCGATCTGCTAGCGGCGATCACGGCGATCGCCTACGCATTGCTGTATGCAGGACAGAGATATGGCGATATGGCACAATCGGAGGGATACGTAGGTCTCTTTGCCCTGCCGATGCTCTGGTTTCTGCTGTTCCGGCGAGACCACAGCGGACGGTTCCTCGTCGGCATGATGCTCGGGGCGCTCTGGCTCCTGAAATTCACTTTTGCGCTCCTGCTCTTGCTCCCTCTGCTGGCCGATCTATGGTTGTTCCGTTGCCGGGCACAAGAGGTTCTTCGGCATGGATTTGCCACGGCCACGGGATTTTTGCTGATCGCAGGGCTGCTGCTTCTGTATGTGATGGCAGGGGATGTCCAGAAGGAGTTTCTGATAATCACGGAGTTCACGCGGAACTATGCAGCCACCGAGCTGCATACGCCGATGCAATGGCTTATCAACCTGGTCACGGTGCTCCCCCGTCACCTTGTTCTCGAATTCTCGCCGCTCCTGATCGCCGCCATCGGCATCGCCTGTGCGTATGGGTTTATCCGAAGAACCGGCGGTTCCCCCCCCCACGATATGCTCGGCGTACTGATTCGAGCAAGCGCCATCGCATTCCTTCTGCTGGTTGTGACCATCATCGTGGAAGGAAAATACCCGGCGTACCACTTCACGCGGCTCTTTGCACCCGGGGCGATTCTGGCAGGGGCAGGTCTGCTTATGATGGTAGATGCCATGGCACAGCGTGGTGCCACCCGACGCCACAAACGGGGCATCCTGGCCGCAGGATTATCGATCGTGCTCCTGCTGGGGCCATTCGCTTACTATGGCTGGCATGTGGTAGTTCCGGTAACCACGCAACTGCTGCATGGAGCATCCTCCTCCGATGGGCTGGCGCGCTATGGTGCTGGCGTGGTGCAGACCGAACAGCTCGCAACGTATCTGGCACAGCGCAGAGCACCGGGCGATGCGCTCTACGCGGCCGCATCAATGGGAGCGCTCATCTACGGTAGGACAGGATTCCCCCCTGCAACAAACGTCCATCACTTCGGGTTTGTGAACGCAGTATATGGGCCACAGATCTGGAAGGACTCCGCGGCCTCCTATCTTCTTGGCACGCGCCCACGCTTCATCGTAGCGGAGCATGGCGATAGCTATCCCAGCACCACCGGCACGGTGATGACATCGGAGGAGAGGTTGCGCAGCCTGCCCGGAATCGACTCGCTGCTGCGCGCCGAGTATCTTCGGACGCTTCTGCTCCCCAATCTTACGCTCTATGAGCGGCGCACCACCATGTAAAACAGGCGGCCAGGGTTGATCGGTTTGGCAGGGATGATTGGCGATGATATCAACTCCGCAGAAGCATGCGAGGGGCCAGCGCCGCATCAACCGGCGATCGTGCTCTTCGGCGTGTTCTGCTCCACGACTTGAAGGAATCGCTGCGGGGGGCGAAGCGGCTTCATGCCATCGACTGTGGTAAAAGCATGAGTGGTATAGCCGGAGGCAAGCAGTTCCTGATCGCGATAGATCTCATAGTCAAGGCGCATACGAGCCGAGATCGTGGTATCGAGAACGGTGACGATTCTGAGGAGATCATCGTATCGGGCGGGACGGCGGAATTTCAGATGGGCTTCGAGGACCGGGAAGAGCACGCCATCGTGCTCGATCTCCGCATAGGGCATGCCAAGGTCACGAAACAGTTCGGTGCGCCCGATCTCGAAATATTCCAGATATACCCCATGATAGACAACCTTCATCTTGTCGGTGTCCGGGTAGCGGACCCGCACAATGGTTTCATGGCAGATCATACAGCTTTCAACTCTTTCAGCTTCTGTTCCAGAGCGGTAAATGCGATCGACAGATCGAACTTATACATGTTATCGAATTTTTCGCGGACCAGAAGGAACGGGGAGACGCTGACGGCCTCGTTATTGGGAGCAAGGAATAGAACGGCCGCGGGATCGGTTTCGGTAAGGCCGCTCACCCAGCGTCCGCTTGTACGCCTGACAAGCACTTCCCCCACATACGCACCAAACGACAGGAGCACATCGGGATCGTACTCCTGCTGGCTTTCCCCCCATCCGGCCAGAATTGCCCGATCGACACGGCCGATGCTTTCCACTGTGAAATCGAATTCCTCGGCGAATGCACGCCGCCCGATCGACGCACAGATCCCGGCAAGTTTATGCATGCGATCGGATGTCGCCTCTCCTTCAATCAGGGCATCATCCTCGATGCTCAGGATCACCCTTCCATTCTGCGGCTCCACATCGGCATGGCGCCGCCGCGACCTGCCAAAGGCGAAGACCGCCATAGCCAGGTAGGCCACGCCCGCAATCAGGCCGAGTATCGCAAGAAAGTCGGTCAGTTCCATGCAATTGTCCCGTATCGCACCACACGTTCGGGGAAACGGAGGCAGGGTACCGCGGGCTTATCGCCCCTGGCGTTCGATAATGGCAAAGAGATCCAGAAGGCGTTCCAGATCCTCGCTCGAATAATAATCGATCACGATAGCTCCATCGCCCGACGTATTTGCCTTGATTCGCACCTGTGTGCCAAAGACCTGCTGTAGCCGGGAGGAGATCTCCGTAATCAGCTCGATCTGTGCACGTGCCGGAGCGCGATCGCCCTGGCCGTCGGCTTCCGGGACCGGGGCTTCCCGTGGTTTCATCCCACTGGATGCCGTGGCAAGCTGCTTGACGATAGCCTCGGTACGCCGCACCGAGAGCGCTTCATCCCGAATCTTGCGCCAGACATCGACCTTCTGCTGATCGTCCGTGAGGGTCAGAAGCGCACGTGCATGCCCCATGGATATCTCGTTGCCACGGAGCGACAACTGTATCGGCTGTGGCAGGCGAAGCAGGCGGAGGAAGTTGGTAACGGTAGAGCGATCCTTGCCCACCTTCTTGGAGACTTCCTCCTGTGTCAGCGCGCACTCCTTGATAAGCCGCTGATAGCCGAGCGCAACTTCGATCGGGTTCAGATTCTCGCGCTGAACGTTTTCGATCAGCGCCAGTTCGAGCATGGCGCGATCGGACTCCACATTCAGGATATAGGCTGGAATCTCGGTAAGCCCGGCCTCGATCGAGGCACGCACACGACGTTCGCCGGAGATAAGCTCAAACCCACCCTCCACACGGCGCACGGTGATCGGCTGGATGACCCCATTCTCCTGAATGGAGTGTTTCAGCTCCTCAAGTGCCTGAAGGTTGAAGTCCACACGAGGCTGAAACGGATTCGGCCGCACGCGCGCGATATCTATCGCACAGATCGCTCCAACGCTATGGCCGTCGTCATCCGGCAGATCGCGCCGCTGCTCGGGCGTGATCTCTCCGGCTCCTGACAACAATGCCCCGAGGCCTCTTCCCAGTACTGTTTTATTCTTGCTCATCTATACCTGAATCAACTTAGCGATGAAACGTCCTTCTTCTGAGCCCCTCCAACATCGCTAGCAATGCCGGAAGGCCGCTCATCCGGCATTGCAGACGATGGGATCACCGGCGGAGCCGGCACAGCATCCTGAGTCGCTGTTGGAACAACCTTTGGGGCCGCTGCCGGGGCGGACTGTGCGGGGGCGATCGGTACCCCCCTTGGAGGGGTCATCGGCGCAGGCTTTGCAGCCACTGCCGGAGCACTTCCTCCCCCTTCACCTTCGGCTGCCGGCAGATCGGCAAGGATACCATCGCGACGGAGGATCTCCGTTGCCAGATCTATATAGTTTTTTGTGCCGATCGACAGGGCATCGTACAGCAACACGGGCTTGCCGTGGCTTGGCGCCTCGCTCAGACGTACATTGCGGGTGATAACGGTCTGAAAGACCTTGTCACCGAAATACCGCCGCACCTCGCTTGAGACCTGGTTCGACAGCCGCAGACGGCTATCGTACATCGTAAGGAGAACCCCTTCGATATCAAGCGTCTGGTTGAGATGCTTCTTGACGATGGAGATCGTATTAAGAAGCTGCCCAAGGCCTTCGAGCGCGTAATACTCGCACTGCACCGGGATCAGAATCGAGTCGGAAGCCGTAAGGGCATTCAGCGTAAGAAGCCCGAGCGATGGTGGGCAATCGATAATGATATAGGTGTATTTGCGGCGCATCGACTCCAGCACGCGCGTCAGCACCCGCTCGCGATGCGGCACATCGATCATTTCGATCTCGGCGCCCACGAGGTTGATATGCGAGGGGATCATCTCCAGAAACGCCAGATCGGTCTTGAGTGTGGCCTCGGCCGGCGCAATGCCGTCGACGATCACCTCGTAGATCGTGCGGTTCAACTTCTGCGAGTTGATGCCGAGGCCGCTCGAAGCATTCGCCTGCGGATCGATATCGATCAACAGCGTCGGTTGCTCGGCGGCCGCAAGCGACGCAGCCAGATTGACGGCCGTGGTCGTCTTCCCGACTCCCCCTTTCTGATTTGCTATCGATATAACTTTTCCCATTACTCTCTACAACTCGAAAATCTCTGCGGAAGTATCACAGTCCCACTCATATGATAAGGGTCGGAAAGGCTCCGGGCAACTATCCTTCGGCCCGATGCAGCTTGTACCAGAGAAAGGCATTGAGAACAAGAGCATGCGTAATTGCGCCGGAGCGAAGCAGTTCGTCGATGGCTTCGATGGGATGGAGCAGAATCTCGATCTGCTCATGCTCATCGAAGTCCACCTCCCCAATCGGCCTGGCACCTGTTGCCAGGAACGTATAGGTCCAGTTATTGATAATCGCCGGATTGGGACGAACGCGCCCTATCTCAACGATCACATCGCAGTCATATCCGGTCTCCTCGCGAAGTTCACGGCGGGCGGCATCGGCAGGAGACTCCCCTTCATCGACGATCCCGCCTGGAATTTCCAGCGTGATCTCCTCGCTACCATGGCGATACTGGCGTATAAGCACCACATCGCCCGTATCGCTCAACGCCACGGTATTTACCCAGTCCCGGGTATCAACGTAAAAGAACCCGGCGGACTGGCCGTTCACTGGGTTCTGCCGTGTCGCCTTGTGAAGCGTGAAGATACGGCAGTCGGCGATCTCCTCATCGCCCAGAGTTTTCCACGGTCGTATCATTGTCTCACGTTCGTCCAGGCTCATAACATTGCAAGGAAAACGGTGACCGCAAAGGGAAGAGAGCTATTGATACAGGAGGAGGGCGCAAAAGCATGCCGTCCCACCCATCAGTCGGACACGGTCGGTTGCCGGAGGCGGGGGCGCTACCAGGATGCTGCGATAACTGCGCCATCATCTCAATCGGCGGTTACAGCAGCCCTGCACATCTAGATCGAATGCGTTTCGCCAGGATTCATCACCAGCCCCTTCTTCCCATTTGCCTGAACCCTGTTCACAAAATCGTGCGGATCAACCTGGATCAAGGGGAACGTATTATAGTGCATCGGGATAGCCAGTTTCGGGTGCAGGAACTCGACCGCCATGGCGGCATCCTCAACGCCCATCGTAAAGTAATCCCCGATCGGCAAAAGCGCCACATCGATCGCGTTCATCTCCCCGATCAGCTTCATATCCAGGAACAGGGCCGTATCACCTGCATGATAGATCGTCCGGCCATCAATCGTAAGGAGCACACCGGCGGGATTGCCAAGATAAGTGCCATCCGAAGCCGACGAGCTATGATGCGCCAGGGTGAATTTCAACCGGCCGAAGCCGAACTGATGTGCCCCTCCCAACCCCATCCCGATCGTGTTCTCACATCCCTTCGATGCGCAATAGTTGGCCACCTCGAACGTGGAGATCACCTGTGCCCCGGAGCGGCTGGCGATCTCCACCGTATCACCAAGATGATCGCCATGCCCATGCGTAAGAATGATATGAGTCGGGGCAAAATCCTCCATCCGCTGTGCTGCGGTCGGATTGCCAGTAAGGAAGGGATCGATCAGGATATCGGTTGCCTCGTGCCTGATACGCCATGCGGCGTGGCCGAGAAATGTCAATGTGATTTCTGAAGACATACGGACCGTGCGGATAGTCTGTTGCTGGCATCGGTGGGATACACGGTTCAGCCGATCGCTCTCTTCACGCTTCGCCACGTTACCACCATACCTGCGTAAGATACCCTAATCTCCTCTACGCGCAAAGCGCCTCTGCACGGGAGCCTTCTGCCACCAACCGATGAAATTCCCCGTTCTCCCCTCTTCTTTCCCCATTCCCGGTCTTTGTCCCCGCTGCCAGCACTTGAAGGAACCGAGCACGAGCACGGTCCGCTATCGCCCATGCTCGTGGTGCAACACAAGCCACCACCATGCTCCTGCGGTCGCACCGTAGCATCCCGATCGGCACAACAACCGGCATCGGACCTCACGTACGGAAATGCCCGTCCCGGAGAGTCTCCGAAGCGGGCATCCACGGCAACCGATAACGGCAACCGATAGCCGATGCGGCTATTTAAGCAGTACCATCCTCAATATTTTGCGAAAACGCCCACTTATCAGCTCGTAGGTATAGACGCCGCTCGGCAGCGTCGCCCCATCGAGCCGATAAACATAGTCGCCATACGGATGTTCCGTATCGATCAGGACACGCACAAGGGTCCCATGGGCATCGTACAGATTCAGGCGTACATGTTCCTGCCGTGCAACGCTATAGGGAATGAGAGTCACCGGATTGAATGGATTTGGCCGGTTCTGATCCAGGGCATAACTGCCAGGCGGAAGGAGCACACCGCCACCGGAGGTATCGCAATCAATCGCGCTGAAGACGCCGCCCCGCATGGCAACGCTATCGAGCAGAGCAATGGTAACATCCTTAAATCTGATGGAATCGCTGTAGCCAAAGCCAAGGAGCACCGTAAAGGGGATGGTCACAAGCACGCCGCTCTGCGCCGAAGGGAGTATCGAACCGGTCACGACCACCTCTCCCTGCCCCCCACGATGCAGCAGCACCGGGCCGGAGATCGTTCCATTCTGCTCCTCCAGAACCGCGTTGTCCCGGTCCTTGGGGACCAACGGGAACAAAAGATCGCGACGATAGGTAAGGGTCAGCGTATAACCGATGATATCGCTGAATCGGGTATTCAATTCCGCATAGACCGGCAGATAGATCGTATCTCCGAGCTGCTGGCTTGTATCACGAACGCTTAGAAGAATCTGCGATTTCTCGGAGATATCGCAGATGGAATTGAGATACACCGGGAGCTGCCCACCGGAGCTTCTGACAAGAACCACGGCACTGGAGGAGACACGCCCGGAGGTGAAGCGTACCCCATACACAACGGAATCGCCCGGCATCAGAATCATCGGCACAACGGGCTGGGGAGTGAGAGCAAAATTCGACCCCATTGGAGGGGTGATCTCGACCGAGGCGAGCGTCAGAGGATAGGTACCTGTGTTTCTGATGCTGAAACTTGCAACGGAATCCTCGCACGCAAACAGGATCTGGCTGGTGCTGGCGCTAATATGCTCCCGCACTCCCACCCCCCACAGGTTGAAGCCGAAGGTCTTGGAATCGCGCCCGTAGGTTACCGTAACCGTCGTATCGAACAAACCCTCATCCCCCACCCGAGGCCTGAACTCGTAATAGATCCGAACCTCCGTCTGCTTCATCGGCTCGATGGTCAGCGGCAACGACCCATTAACCAGCGGTGAACCACTGCGCAGCACCTTGATGCCCGTCTCATAAAACGGAGGGGAGACGGAGCTAAGCTGCGTAAGGACATCGGCGATATCGCCGTCGTTATAAAAGCAGATGGAATCCCTTCGGAAGCTGGTACCATCGGCGCGCACTACGCCGAAATCAAGCTCCTCGCGACAGCTTTGTATGCCCGGCTCGGCCCCCACCCCTTCCAGATAGATGGTATCTCGCCACCCCCCGACCGAATCCGCATAGGTGACCCATGCACGTTTCTGACCCGGCGATGAGGGATCGAACTGTACCGAGCCGATCATCATCTGGGTAGGCTCCAGTATCGGATTATTGAAGTTGAGAAGAAACTCCCCACGGTCGGCTCCTTCCAACACTGGGTCCAGGGGCCGCCCCCGTGCGGTGCCAACATTCTGGATTCTGAACGACGCAGGGAAGGTAGCCCCGCCGTTGACGCTCGTCTTGGGGAATCGGATCTTCCGCACTCCCTGTAGCGAATCGCGCTTCGGATCGAGAATGGTGAATTTCGGCCTCGGCAGCTCTCCCCGTCCCCAGAATCCGATCACCGTATCAATCTTGCAGCTTCCGCCACCGAAGCTTACCGGAAGCCCGCTATTGAACTCCTTCTCGGAATCAGGACAGAAGGTTACCTCCAGCGTAATCACCCCCTTGGGGCCGAGCACTGTATCCGGCCCCATAACGGGGCTGATCTGAAAATTGCCTGCATCGCCCAGAAGCTGGCCCATAGTGACCTTCAGACGATCTTTTTCGCTCTGATTACGGATATAGATAAGCAACGTCTTGCAGGTGGTGGGGGTAGTGACCAGCACATTGCCGAAGTTTCGTCCTGGCGTTATCTCGAACTCCGGCCCCATGTTCGTGCCTTGCACAAGAAACGAGTCGGCAGGGAACACCGATGCCGCTATGACACGAACGGCAACCCCACGCCTGCTGATCTGCTTCAGGCAGAGCTTCACAGGGACGTCGAGACTATCGCCCGGAGCAAGGGAGACCGGGAATTTTACATCCGAGCCGACCTTTACTGTGATTGCGTCCTCCGATCCGCCGATTGAATCGATCTTGAGCGTCCCCTTCTCACGGTTGTAAATGCGGATAACGGTTTCGCGACAATCATTCAGGCAAAGCTCTCCCAGGTCGATCGACGTCTCCCGAAGCACGGCCTTACCGCTGAGGCCGCATCCCAGCAATTTTATCCTGCGAACGCTCGATCCCTCCGGTAGAAGATTGGTCTGAAGAACGAGATCGGCCTCGAATCTGCCGGTATCCTTTGGACAGAAGGTGACATCGAACACCTCGCTTCTTCCGGCTTTAACTATCAACTCCGATCTGGAGTTGCCAAAGGCAGCTCTGCCCCCTCCCTCCACTCTGATATCCCGTATCACCAGATCGGTGATCGTGGAGGTATTGGTAATCGTGATCTTCTGTGGGGCACAGAGGTAATAATCTATGCATCCGAAGTTGATGGTATCGGGAATGGGGGCCATCTCCGGGCGGCCGAGAATTCCGGCGCCAGCCGACGACATCACCCAACCGGGACTATGAACAAAATCCTCGCGTATCGGCTCGCGGACCTCCTGCATGGCAGCCACATAGACTACTTCACTGTTGGCAGCGGCCCCCAGCCGTACGCTCCAGGTGCCATCGCTGGCCGCCTTTGTCTCATAGGGTGTATCATACTCCCAGGCGCCTCCCTTCCGGCGCACATAGACAATGATTCTGTTATCGCGGCCACCGGTACCCCGCACAACAGCTCCATCCCTGGCCACCTCATCGGCATTGAGGCTGATGGCCGGTCCCTGATAGGCAGGCCCGGGACTGGATCGGATCAACGTACTGGCGACATTTCCATCGATGCGGATACGCCCGCCGCCGCCATCACCCCCCTTGGTTGCGCCGGAGCCTGCATCCCCCACGCCGCCCAGTCCCGGCACAGCGGAAAGCCCGCCATTATCACCGAACCAGATCGAATCACGTGCTCCGAGCAAGATGCTGCCACCGGCACCACCGCCGCCGCCGCTTCGATTGGCGCCGGAGGAGAGTGTGATGCCAGGAGCACCATCGGCGATAATCTTGCCGTTGATCGCCAACGTGGAATACGAGAAAAGCGCAAGCGCGCCGCCGCCGCCGCCGCCGCTGGCAAAGCCACCGGATGCATAACCGCCGCCGCCACCGCCGGAGCCACCGGCAAGCGGGACAAGCTGGGATGAGCCAACCGTATGGCCACCGTTTCTGACGCCCGGCCCGGCATCCCTTCCCGGGCTTGCATTGCCGCCACCGCCGCCACCAAACGTATTGGGATATCCGGCCATCACCTGCACCCCGGCCGATCCGCCACCGTATCCCCCTGGATTCGGCTCGATCGGAATGCGCGGCGAGACACGGGCAAATGCGCCGGAGGTGCCAAAGGGATGGCCTGTGCCCCCACCGCCGGGAGCGTTGGGAAATGTGGAGCCACCCGGCGCATCGTTAAGCGAAGGGCCGCCATTCCAGAGACCGGATCGCGAGCCGCCGGACCCCTCGGTGGGCGAAAGAACGGAAGCCGTAGCAGCACCACCCCCGCCGGTATAACCGGAACCACCTGTGTAAACGCCTCCGGTGCCGCCGCCGCCGCCGCCCGGCCCCCCCATGCCATAGATCTGCCGGGACGAATCGTGCCTGGCCGCAACCGAAAGCGTGGCGCCGGACCCAATGCGTATCGGACCACGAGAGAGGATGGTGACCGGAAGGAACCCCTGGTTGCCAGGAGTGTGTGGATCGGTATCGGCGGTATCTATCGTAAAGACCCCGGAGCCAAGTATCAAGGAATCGACAACGATCACCCCACGACGGGAGCGTCCGCCAAGAACCCGGCTCTCATTCAATACCCCCGGCTGCTGCGGGACAACTATAAAGAAGGTGTCGATGTTGCTCAATCGGCCATGCACCAGCAGGCGTACCGGCACCGGGCCAGGGGTGGCACCAAGAGGAACGAAGGTCATCGTAGAGACAAGACGGCCATCCCAGCTCACCACCGATGGGCCGAAGATCAGCCGCGCCGTATCGGCCGGACGGACAACTTCCATTCTTACGGCGTTCTTCTGGAAACCATCGCTCCCAAAGCTTCCATGCTGGCGTTGCGGCGCCACCGCCTCCACAACCACGCTCATCCCAGGAGCCGCAGCATCGGGATGGATATACCGAACAACAGGCTGCACGGAGGATCTGACAAAAAGCCCGATCTGGCGCACCGAATCGACAGAGGTCCGGTTGACCCCTGCGATCACCACCCGATCGCCGACGGCGGCGATGCGAATGCCATCCTTCCAGATCGTAGCATCTCGCAACAGCAGCTTGTTCAGATCGCCGCTCACCCGCCAGACTTCCGATGGCAGATCAGGGCGCACCAGCTCACCAAAACCGACGATGGGAATGCCGCTCTGCTGCGCGGTTGGATGCACGGTCCACGCAGCAGCCAATCGGTCGGTGCCGTTCCAGGTAAGATCGAAATCTGCCGCAGCCGTATCGAAGGGCGCAGCATTGACATTCACGGTTCTGAACTGGCCGTTGAGGCTGCCGGTATAAACAAGCCGATGGCGAAGCTCAGCATCGAACTGAGGGTAGAGGAGATGAACATTGCCAAGGTTATCGAGCGCCAGACGAACACGCAGATCGGCCTTGCCAGCTGCGGTGGCCACAGGATCATACGGGGGTGTCCCCGGCACCTTTTCGATCTGGGAGAACCCGTTGGGCGTCTGCCGGATCAGATAGACCAGACCGGAATCGGAACGAAAGGCGACCACAAGGCCACTCCTTCCCACCTCGATATCGAGGTTGCCGATCCGGCATCCCCCCACGGACGGGCATCGGGTCGCCGCAAGGAGCGTTGGCTCCTGGGAGCCAAGCCCGTTCATGTAGAAAAATTTCGCAACATCCCCATCGCGACGATCGAGCCAGACAAGGTGGACATTGCCGAGCGAATCGACAGCTATATCGAATTGCAGCCGATTGGAATCGAGCAGCGCACGGGCATATCGAAAATCGCTGGAGCCGTTATTCAGGATGCTGTTGGTTGTATAGAACAGCCCGGAGCCTGTTGTAACCAACGGGACATTTGCCAGAAAGGCCAGATGTGCCCTCCCCTGCGCATCAAGGTTCATCTCCCACGGATTGATATCGGATGTGGTAACGGCGGTGACGGCCCCGGTATCGGTTACCTGAAGCGGAACATGGAATCCACCGGTGGCATCGGTGGTGTAGAAAAGCTGGAGGCCGGTCCGGTTGGGAACGCCGGAAGCCCAGACGATATGAGAATGCCCCCACTTGTCGATCGCAACACGTGGCCCCTGCTTATCATCAATTCCAGTTGTCACATTCTGATAGTCCCATCGTTCAACCTGCGCCACCAGCGGCAGTGCAAACAGAAGCAGGGCACAGACAACGAGCATTCCCCCCACATGGCGGCAGGACCATACAGGAGTGGCGAGGTTGTTGATATCAGCAGGAATGTAGCTCAAGGCCAGATGCAGTCTCCCATGGTATGCAATGGTCGAAACAGGAGATCGGCAGTCCCAGACATATAAGGCTGTCGATTGCAAACCGCAAAGATTGTTACACGTCCACCTCTATCGACAAACACAGGGACGAACGGACTTATCGTGCCGCAGAGGAGCAGGCAGCCCCAGGCACCCTATTTTTCCCTGGTAAGAGCAACCCGCACCATACGCGAGAGCAATCGGCCCTCCGGCAACCTATTATCGTAGCCCTCACGGCCAAGCCCCTGCACGCTTGTATTCTCGGGCATATCCCGGCCGAGGCGTTTGCGAAGCACTTTCAGCGCCTCGAACACCCCTTTGGCTCGCGCCTGCGAGAGCTGGCGGTTACGCTCGCTGGTACCAACGCTATCGGTATACCCGATGATGCTCATCTCGGTTGCCGGGGCGATCTGGCGGACGATCTCCTGAAGCTGCATCTGATGCCGTGGCAACAGCTCCGATGAATTATACTTGAAGCCCACCAGGCTGAAATCCTTTACCTCGAACCCGCCCCCATCGTCCGGCCGCTGGCGCACCCGCTCCTTCAAACGGAAGGCCCCCTCTGCGGTCGCCATCTGGCCGACCATATCACGAACCGACAGAACGTAGCGAATCGGTATAAGCCCAGGGCTTACACGAAGTTCGCCAAGCGACCAATGTTTCTGCTGTGCAAACGACTCCTGGCCGGAGCTGCCTGCAAAGCGGACCAGCTCACGCTCCCCCTGTACAACGGTGATATACCATTCGGCCACCGTTGTATCGGCAATGATCTCTGGAAAGAAGACCACGGCCGGAGGAGAAGCGATCCGGGTCAACCGCTGTATCGTCACCGGTGCGGTCATCACCTCTTCGGAGAAATAGAACTCCACCCGCCGATTCTCCTCCCGTCCCTGCGGCGTCTCCTCGCTGGAGGCGGTGGGTGAATTTGTCACATAGGCAGTCGAGATCCTATCCGGTGCAATGTCCCAGACATCTCTCAGATACGTGGCAATCGCACGAGCACGTTCTGTTCCAATGCGATCGGCCTGCTCGGGCGGTTCATCGCCGGAAGTAAGGCCTGTGATCGTCAGGTGGACGCTAGGATAAGAGCGCATGCGCTGTCCGATGATGTTCAGAAGCTGCCAATGGATATGCAGCGCAGTGGCATCCGGCAAGGAATCCACGCTAAACCGTGCGATCTCCGCTGGCCCGGCAAGCCTGATATAGCGTTCCGGGATATTCGCCGAAGCGCTATCGAAGAATATATACGGGATGACCGGCACCTGCTCGATGCGTGACGCCTCATCGATCTCGATCGTCGGGTCATCATACTGCTCGCCCTGCTCGTTCACCCCCTTTATCGTGATTTTTGCAGCCAGCACTGGTGGTGGTGGTGGCGGCCGCGGAATGGGCACATAGCGTGGAGCGATATCATAGGAAAGACCGAACAGGATCTGCAAGCCGTTCTCGTTCCACTTCACATTGCTTGCGATGGAGCCGAACTGCATGCTTCCCCGAAGCTGTGCATGAGCGGCTATCCGCTCCCCGAGGGAAGCCCGTCCCCGGAGCGAGACATCGGCACCAAACGCCACTCGGCGGAACTGCACCCTGGTGGCGCCGCGCAACTCTCGCACATCGCTATTGTTCTCCGGGAATGTAGCGCCGAGCGGCTTCAGGATATTCTCGGTTTGCTCATGGCGCTCCCCTGCAAGAATGCTCACCGTGGGAGACAGTCCCAGACCGATCCCTTCAAACGGCTCCCAGGCTGCGCCTAGACCGAAACGCAACATCGGGCGTGCAATGGTGTACCGAAACTGCCGAAGCACATCGACCAGCACCGTACCATTGGGAGAAAGAGCTTGATGGGTATGGGGAGGCGCATTGAATTCGGCACGATAGGCGCCGAACTGAAGGTAGGAGGTCGCAAGAAACGAAGAGAAGGGGAGCGGAGTCTCGAAGAATATCTCTCCAACAGGCTCCTTTCCAACATGTCCTTCAAACTGCCCGCAATCTCCGGCAAGCGGAATGACGTTGAACAGAGTATTATAGGCTGTCCAAGCAAGCCCCGAGGCAAGCCCAACGCGCCGGAAACGAAACAGGGAGTCCGCCGCCGGATTCTGATCGACAGAATCCGGCATGAAAACGTGCGCCGAGGCTTGATACCCGGGCATAAAGAGCGAAATGATACAAATCGCACCGCAACCCAAGATTGATCCCCAGCGCCCTCTCTTCGAGCTGGGCTCCCATCTCATACAATGTCGGTTTTCCTAGTCACCCTGCTGAGGCTGGCTCTGCTGCCCCTCTTCGGTAGACGTGCGGATCGAGGGGAGAATCGTAACGGATGGAGCCGGAGAACTTTTTGCATCGAGTGAATCCTTGGAGACACCGGCTGCAACTATGGCATTGACTACTGGCAGGTTCTTCATCTCCTTGGGGTCCAGCGGAGAAGATGTGGTGCCCGCAGACACTGAGCCATCCTTAAGCCGCACCGATGTGTTTGCCGGCGCTCGGCCTGGGGCATTCCGGGCACTGCTGCGCACAACCTCGCGATCAGCACGAGCAACCGATTTTTCAGCTCTGGCTGCGGCCGGGGGCGTAGTACCCGCCGTAGTGCCCGCCACTGGCTGCTCGGCCTGGCGAACCTCCGGCTGTTCGCTGGTCCCCATCCGGGGGCTGCTGTGCGCCCCTTCGATGGTAGCAGCCGGTACGGGCTGCTGCATCTGCGCCTGTTCAGCACCGACGAACTCCGAACGTGTAAGATAGCCCGCAACAAAGCCGCTGGCGGTAAGCACCATCACAAGCGCATGATTGCTCACTTTCCGCAGGAGGCTATTGGCAGATTGCCCCCGCGCATCACCCGACCGGGATATCGGCCGCGCTGCATCCTGAGGGACAGTAGCGGCGATGGAGGCGCTCATCTGAGCAAAAATCGCCTCCCGGACCGGCACGGGCACCTCGGCACGATGGAGCTGGTTTGCTGATATGCGGTCGAGCATGACATGGGATTTCAAGGAAAGCCGCATGGAATCGCTTGCCGCCACCGACAACAGAAACTGCCGTTCCTGTTCCGGGTTCATCTCATTGCTGAGAAATGATGTGATCAAGTCAGCCGTTTTCATTCTTTCTCTGACTTCTGATAACGAGGTGATCGTTGTGTTGATCGTTTTTCAATATGATCGTCTGCCTCCTCTTCGGCCAGACCAAGCCAGTTCGACAGAAGTGTGCGCAGATAGCAGCGCGCACGGAATGCCCTGGTCTTGGCGCCTGTCATTGTTACGCCCTGCATATCGGCGATTTCCTGGAACGTATATCCCAGCATCGAATGCAGAACGAAGGCCTCTCGCTGCGGCTCCGGGAGCCTCTTCAGCGCCCGGTTGACCAGATCCTCCATCTCATCGAAGCTTTCGCCGCTGGCAAACGCCATGTTGCTATCGGTATTGATCTGGCTCAGCGATACGGGACGATTGTTCTGCCGGTTGCGCAGATGATTGATCGCCGCATTTCTGGCAATCGTAAAGAGCATCGCACGAAACCGCTCCACCTTCTCCCGGCGTGTACGTATCCTGATGACACGCAGCCACACCTCCTGGAATACGTCCTGCGTCTCCTGGGGACTGGTGAGCATATGTCGGCAATAGAGCATCAACGGACGCTCATACAATGTATAAAGCTCCTTGAAGGCTTCCTGATCGCCATCGATAAAACGATCGAACAGTATCCGATCGCGCTCATCCGGCGATAATCCAGCTAATTCCGGCGAGGGGGTATTCCCTTTTGGCATTGCGAAGACTGCTTACAGAATTATAAAGATCGTGCCTGTGTTCTCTGCCATACCGGAACTGGATGCCGGGATGCACTTCCGTGCCATATCGGCCACCGCCCGTCGAGCAGACCCCGTCGTACAACGATCCACCGCAACATACTCAAAAGATCCGGAGAACATTTGCCCGCATCCCAGGGTCGGAAAGGGGCGTATGCAGGATGTGTTATCCCTGTTCTGTATGAATAAAGACCGCCCATGGCATGGAATGTCGCAGCAGGTGGCGTGTTCTCTTTGATTTGTGCCAGGCCCCCTCCTTCCCGGGGCCTGGATCATCACAATTACGACAATGCCCGCCGGAACAGCCAGCGGGCATCGTGAAGCGACATCGGGGAAAGAATCCCCGGACGAGGTTGGCTGAAACTTCAGAGCAACGGGGCAGGCTCGGTACCATGCCCGGCTGGCATAGAATGGCTCAATCCCTGTTGAGATACCGGCCATCGCATCGCAAAAGCCCGCGTGCCGCTCTGCCATAGGTACGTACCAATCTCTATTCCGGCGTGCGATTCACGCCGGGACAGCATATCGATCACCGTACTTACTCGATGTCGATCACCAGTTTCGCAAGCAACCCATTCCCCTTGGTATCAACCTGCAGGTAATAGGTGCCAGCATCGACCAGAGTGCCAACATCGGTGGTACCGTCCCAGGTAAGTTCACGCGTTCCGGGTTTCTGATCCCCGCTGAACAACGACTTTATAAGGTTGCCTTCCGCGTCAAAGATGTTGATAGAGACCTTCATGGAAAAGCCTTTGGATAGATCGATCGTGGTTGACCAGTGACCGGAAGTGGACAGGTGCTCACGATGACAACAGATTGGGAATGATGTCGTCCAGCCTTTGCGGCACCTCTCAACATACGTGAGAGGAGAGGGCGCTCAGCCACACGGCTAGGCGGTTGAATGCCAGCCGACGGGAGTGCAACCCCGGCCCCACACAGGAGTGGGCGCCGCGATCGCGACAGAGAAGGGGAATCGGATACAAGGAGCCAGGAAGGGATATGACTCCATCCTTGTTTATGACGATGACGCGTATCCAGATGGATACGGCGTACGGTAGAGGACCGTGATCGGTAACAGATGATCCCAGACCGCTGTGCGATAAAATCGGGCATGTCCATCCCCCCCCCAATTGGAATAGGGAATGTGCTCGTGTAGCAATTTTATCGTATAGCCATTCTATTGGCTGGTCTGGTTGTGCCCGGAGGCTATGCAAACGGGAGTGATGCGCCAGTTACACTCATGGAAAACAGTGGCGGAGGTCCGCCATCCCATCAATAAAAACCGTCTCCCTTTGCATAGTACGGGACTCTGGTGAAACCGATGATAGCACTGACGGCGACAAGATAAGACTCTGTGCCGAAAAGTAACAGATAGGATGATTATCTATAGGCTCTCTTTTGAAACTTCCTGCCAGGGTCAGCCGCAGAATATATCCCGGACCCCTTATACGGACGGCCCCGGAGTGCAAGCTCCCCCCGGCCACACCATGCAACCATCATAGATAGTATACATCCCCTCCCCGCCCGAGAACGCTAGCTCAGACCATCCACACCAGGGATTATGATATGACCAGTAATGGCATAATCGGCCAAGATACAGGCCGAAACGCTACGCGAACACCACATGGGAGCAATGGAGGGGACTGCATAGTAGAGGTATCGCCCCCTTCAATCTCCTTTTGTAGAAGATAAAAAAATATACATGGAAAAACTAGCGATGTTTACGACAAGGTATCCTCTGCAATCCCTTCAGAGTTATATGGGATAAGGGAAAGAGCGAAAAACAGAGGATAAGACGGCATTATATACAGCGATACATCACAAAAAATGTCATTGAAATCCGATTTTCTCCTAGTCCTCTTGTTCTTCATCCGGCCCCACCGAAGAAGAGCCGTTCACCTGCAAACGGTCCGCATGATGATGATGAAGCGTCCTGACAACTCTTGTTCGTCGCTGGCGGCGTTCCCGATATGCAAGCAGCCATCGCTGCCCTATTATACAGGAAGACACCCAGAAGGAAGCAACAAGAAATCCGGCAAGAACATCGGTGGGCCAGTGCACACCGAGATATAGTCGGCTCAGCCCTATCAGGATGGCAAGAATGCCCCCGATCCCTGCCACGGCCCACCGCCAGAACGCCCTTGCATCCTGCATCACAATCCATGCGCCGAGAAACCCGAACAGACAGAGTGAACCGAGCGAATGACCGCTTGGGAAGCTGAAATTGCGCTCGATAGCAAGAGGTGGAAAAACCTGTGGGCGGATCTGCTGAAAAATCTCCTTCAACACCAGCGTGAGCACCGTAGAGCCGAGAACCGTGATCAGCAACGTGGAACCATCCACAAAGCGGCGCTGCAGAAACAACCAGCTTCCAAAGATCAGCGTGATAAGACCAAGGCCATACGCCGAGCCGAGCCAGCTCAAGGCAAACGCGAGGCTCTCCCAGAACGGGCTGGCAACCGAGTGCACCAACAGAAGTATCTTCCGGTTCATCGGGGCCAGCTCCTGCTCCAGAACCTCATCGGCAAGCCAGGTAAACAGTGCAAGCGATGCCGTTGCAATCGTTATCGCCACAGCATAGAATGAGCCTACAAGTTCAATCAGCCGCCTGCGAAGCGGCCGGGGGAGCGTCTGCGGCTCCGACCTGGTTGCAGCGCTGGAATCGTTTCGATCGACCGCCATATTCTCTCTCTCCACATCCTACCCAATCGCCATGACAGAACCGGCGAACCCGGCATCGTGCCCGAAATGTACCAAGAGCATGCCGCGATGGATTGCCCGGCTCTGTTCCGCTACCACGGTCCCGATTATACCGGCTCGCTGCCTGATCTCCAGTGCATACAACGGCGGGCATGCTTGATTCATACATAGCATGACGCCCACAATCATCCTGACCCCGGCGCAGAAGGGCTTGTCTGGAAAACGACCATGAAGAGTGCGCCCAGGCCTCTCCCTTCGCTGTGAGCGGTGATTGTGCCGCCATGCACCTGCACCAGGCGATGAGCGATTGCCAGCCCCAGACCCAACCCACCAAACTGCCGAGTAATCCCCGGCTCGCCCTGTTCAAACGCATTGAAGATACGCGGCAGCAGATCGGTCTCGATCCCAATGCCGGTATCGGCAACCTCAACCCGCAGCCGCCCATGCCGGTCATTGCTGGAGCGCACCATCACGCTTCCCCCGCTCGGCGTAAACTTCACGGCGTTCTTCAGAAGATTCCAGAATATCTGCTGCAACCTGGCAGAATCCCCATCCACCCAATGCTGCACGGCCTGCAAATCGATTATAAGATTGATCTTCTTGGCACCAATCTCTTCGGAGCAGATGCCGAGCACATTATGGAGCAGAAGATGGGCATCGAGGGTTTCCAGGTTCAGCTGGAGCTTTCCCTTGGCAATACGGGTAAGATCGAGCAGATCATCAATAAGGCGCGCCTCCAGCTCGATATTCCGGCGGATGATGTCGATAAACGGCAGGAACTCGGCGGGCAGGCCTGGATCTTCCTCCAACATGCAGATGGTTGCAAGAACGGGTGTAAGCGGCGTGCGAAGCTCATGGCTCAGGGTGGCAAGGAAATGATCCTTGGCGCTATTGGCGGCCCGTGCGGACTCCATGGCGCTCTGAAGCTCCATCTCGGTACGTCGCCTCTCCTGAATCTCCCGCTGTGCTGCCGTAAAGAGCCGGGCATTATCCACCGCAACCGCCGTCTGGGCCGCGATAGCAACCAGGATGCGCTCCATCTGCTCGGTAAACATGGCCGGTTCGGGGTGACCGAAAAAAAGCCCTCCGATCACCTCACCGGATCGGGAGATCACCGGGATCGCCATATAGCTGGTGATCGGCAGGTGCCCTTCTGGCATTCCATAGTAGGGGGAATTCCGCCCATACCGGGGGTCCTTCCTGACATCATCGATGCGCAACACCCCCTCGCCGCGAAACGTTGGGCCAAACAGCTCCGTTGCACGAGGCATGGGGAAGAGTGCAAAGGCATGGCGCGGCACACCGGAGAGCGCATAGAGCATATAGGTGGCACCATCGTCGTTCAGAACGTTATAGAAAAACGCCCCCACCTGCGCCCCGGTAAACTCCGTGCTGGCATCGGTCACCGACTGAACAAGTTTCTGAAGATCAAGCTCGGCGGCAAGCATACGCCCGATCCGATTGACGATCTCCAGCGCCTCGGTCCTATCGCGCAACTCCGTTTCTATCCGGTTCTGCTCGGTGATATCGGTAGAGATGCCAACAATGCCGATCAGCTCATTTGCATCGTTATACAGGGGCGAATCGGCGACATACCCAAGGAAGCTGCTGCCATCACGACGTTTAAGCATCACCTGCCCTGACCAGCTCTTCCCGCGCTTCAGCAGTTCCAGGATATCGGCTGCCATATCCCTCATCGATTCGCTTGGAGTAATCTCAAGGATCGACCGCCCGAGAACCTCATCGGCCCGCCACCCATACAGGTGTTCGGCATACCGATTCCAGTAGATAACAAGCCCATGAAGATCGGTGGCGATAACGGCTTCATCGACGGCATCAAGCAATGTAGCGCTCAGGCGTGCCGCCTCGGCTGAACGGAGCAACAGCCCACTTGCCTGCTGCGCCTGTGCGCGTAGTTGCAGGATATCAACCCTCAAGACCACCTGCCGGGCAATCCTCCGCACAACATCGGTTTCATCGGGCGTAAACGGTAATGCCCCTCCGCGCTCAAGAGTTATCAGGCCGACCGTACGATCGCCGATCAGCAGTGGAAGGTCGAGGGAGGAAGGCTCTGGTTCACCGGCCTCCGGCGTGAGGGCACGCACGGATCGGGATATGTGCGGAGGTCCGCCGGCTTCGATCGGATGATCCAGCATAGCGATCTCGATTGCGCAACGATCGGCAAACCGGGCAACCAGAAGATCGGCCAGAGAGCAAAGCTGAGCAGGAAGCTCCTCATCGGATTCCAGCAGCAGACAGGCATCGTCCAGCAGTGCCCAGCGCTCTTCAACGGTGTGAAGAGGGGGAGACCGCCGCGCAGACTGTACAGACAAATCGCTATCGGGACACATGGCAAAAATCCTGGGCCGACATGAACAATACCGACAAACAGCAGCCGCTCCGCTCGATTAACGATGCAAGATGCACAGGGCGAGGGTGCAGCAGACAATCACGATTCCCTGATGACACGTTCAACGATCTTGCGAAGCGCGGAGGGTTCCACTGGCATGACCAGATAATTGCGGTATCCTGCATCCAGGCTTCTTCGTACCAGGTCATCCATTCCCCTATCGGCCAGCAGGATGCCCCTGACCCCCTCGATCGCGTTCAGATTACGGATCAGATCAATGCCGGTTCCATCCGGCAGAACCGAACCGCAGAGAAGAAGGTCGAAGCGCTCGCCCGCAGCGGCCCGCATCGCCCCCCGGACGCCATAGACCACCCGTACCTCGTAACGCTCATCTTCCAGCACATTCCGAATCATCTCGGCCTGCTGCTCATCGGGGGCAACCAAGAGCACCCGTCCACGCACCCCGCATGCGGTATCGGCGATCTCATTGATAACCGACGCTGCTGAATCCTGTGCACCGGTTGTTGCAAAGGTCACATGAAATGTCGCCCCCTCTCCCGGCCCGGCGCTCTCGGCACGTATCACCCCCCGGTGCTGATCGACTACCGCCTTGCTTATGGCAAGCCCCAGGCCCAGCCCCCCGAACCTGGTAGGAGTGGAGGCATCTCCCTGGTCAAACGCGGTAAAGATAGTCGGCAGGGTATCGGGATGAATACCGATACCGGTATCGGTAATCTCCACGCGAATCCAATCGGAATCGACATTACAGGTGGCGATAGTGATCTGCCCTCCTTCACCTGTAAACTTCACGGCATTGCGGACAATATTCCAGAACACCTGCTGAAGCCGTGTAGCATCGCCATGAACAACGGTGTTCACGGCATCCGGATAAAAACGCACGGTCTGGCGTTTCGCCTGAAAGTCCTTCTGATAGATCTCCAGCACATCTCGAAGGATCGTATGGATATCGGCATCACCCATGGTGAACTGGAGTTTTCCCTTGGCAATACGGGTAAGATCGAGCAGGTCGTCGATAAGGCGCACCTCCAGCTCCACATTCCGACGGATGATCTCCATATAGGGAAGGAATTCGGATGGCATGCCCAGATCTCCCTCCAGCGCCTGCACGAGCGTAAGCACCGGGGTGAGCGGTGTACGAAGCTCATGGCTGAGGATGGCCAGGAAGTGATCCTTGGCACGATTGGCGGCCTCGGCCACCTCCTTTGCCTCGTTCAACTGCCGTTCGCTCTCCTTCGATGCGGTGATATCGCGGATCGTAATCGCTGCGAGCATCACCTCGCCGCTCCTGCTGCGCACGGGCCTGCCACTGAAACTGCCGATCCAGATCGTGCCGGTATCCTGCCGGCGCACCTCCACTTCCACCTCGGAGAAACTTTCCCCGCGTGTGATGCGCTCCACCGGCCATTCATCCGGCCGGGCAAGCGATCCATCCATATAGTGCGCGTCGAAGACACGGCTCCACAGGCTGAAACCGCCACGGCACTCCTCCAGGCTTGCAAACCCGAACAGTGTAAGCGCAGCCGGATTCATCACCATAGGTTCACCCTGGAGATTGGTAATGATAACCGCCTCGGACATACTGCTGATCACGGCTTTGAACTGGGCCAGGCTTGCCTCGGACTCGGCCACAGCCGCAGAAAGCTCCGTGGCGCGGCGCTCCAGCTCCTTGGTAAGCCGTATCCGTTCCAGCGCCATCGCAACCTGGTCGCCTATGGTATGCAGAAGGTCAAGTTCATCACTATCAAACGAAGGACGGGTTCTTGTCCCGAACGATAATGTTCCCAACACCCTCCCCTGCGCCATCAGCGGATGGCAGACATAGGCGGACATCCCCAATCTCCTGACGACGTCAACGCTTTGGTCATCCATACGCTGCACATCCTGCATCACCATTCGCTGGCGTCGCATTGCCACAAGCCCACAGAGGCTCTCCCCAAAATCCAACCACTCGATCGCCACGGCCTGTTCCTGATCTATGCCGCTATAGGAGATCAGGCGAAGCCGCTGGCTCTGGTCATCGACGAGATAGTTGAAATAAAATTCAAGTCCCAGATGTGCCGAAAGGCGCTCGAAGAGACGATGAAGAATCTCACTGGGATTTGTGCTCAGCAGAAGTTCGCTGGCAATATCGGAAAGAAGTTGAAGGCGGTCATGGTTATCGTGAGAAACATCAGGTAAGGCGTTAACCATAGGATCAATAAATGGCACAACGATATCACACAACCATACAGGAGCACAGCGATGCCAGATGCAGGTTGATGTATAGAATACATGGCAGAAAAGATGTTAATCCGCATCAGATGCCTGAAGATCCGTGGACGACGGTTCAGATATCGGCGAATTGTGCCGTAGCGCGCACGCCATAATAAAACAGCAGCCCGCCGCCGCAGATCCATACCACTTCAGCGCTCTACGAGCGATCATCGTGCGCACTATCTGAGCAGCTCAGCCAGTGATAGAGGAGAGCAGTGTGGCGGCTCCCAACACCATGGAGGTGCAATGCCACAGCCGAAGCCTGGCCATCCGGGGGCAGGGGCAGTGATGCCGGACCCTGCTGTTTTTTCTCGGGTATAGCAGACACGACAATTATTATCGTCTATGTACCATTCCAGAGCAATGCAGCCGTATAAAAAAAGCGCCCGGCTATACAGCCAAGGCGCTTGGAGGGATTTGCACGTATACTCTCAACGGATGATTCCAGACCGATGTGATACCCGCATCAACATTGTTTTTCCGCAACAATCATGGAAGGCAGCACCAGGCTGCCAACCATATCCCCTCGCTTCTCCCTTATCACACTCACTCGTGTGGCATCTCCCCGTTGGGATTCATCGAGCATAGCCGACCGAACGTACATGTGCTTCATCCATCGCACAACTACCAACCATCTACATCCCCCTGCCTGTACGATCGGCATCCCTCCATACGTTAGACATGATTACGGTTGCGCCCCCTGCACTCTCTCCACCACTGTAGCAGAACCCGCTATCATGATCTACTTTTCTTCTACCCTCTTCATCTCTTTTTTCACCGATGCCATACACTGCTCACCGATGATAGCATAAGAGCGCACAACTCACATGCCTATCCCTGCCATACAACCATCCGGGGAGCATATTTTTCATAAAACACCTCATGAACACATCAATTCCATCAGGGCAGACACCAGCAATGCCTGAGCACAGCCACCGGAGCACCGCATACTACGTTTCGTGCTCAACCCTTGCGTTTTGCTATGCGGAAGCACCTGAGCTGATGCAGGCAGAGAGCCATGCGAGGGGGAGGGGTGCAATGCGCGCACAGGCACCCCTCCGTGCATATGCCCCTCCTTCTCACACCTCTGGCGATGCCAGCAGGCGGTCGATAACCTCACGGATCTTCTGGAAGCTCACCGGTTTTATAAGATGTTCGGCGAACCCGGCATCCCGGCTCCGCTGTATATCCCCCTCCATGCCAAACCCGCTGAGCGCAATGCCCTTGACGGCCCCATGTAGTTTCAGCTCACGTATCAGATCGAGTCCGCTGCCATCAGGAAGCCCGATATCGCTGATAAGGATATCGAACGGGTTTGCCGACGCGATGGCAATACCTTCACGCACGGAGGCTGCGGTATGGACTTCGTAGCCCTGACGCGCCAGCAGCAGCTTCAGCACCATGCTTGTATCCTCATGATCGTCTACAAGCAGAATGCGAAGACGGTCATGCCCCCGGGATTCCGGCGCTGGTTCCACTGTACGCTCTCCCTTATCGTCGGCACCTGGATCTACGTTCAGTTCCACCGTGAACACCGCCCCGCCGCCTTCCCCGTCGCTCTGCGCCGAGATGCTTCCGCCATGCATATCGATAAGCGATTTACTCACGGCAAGCCCAAGCCCTAGACCACCAAACCGGCGCATCATGGTCTGCTCTCCCTGCTCGAACGCATTGAAGATACGTGGTAGAAGTTCCGGCACGATGCCGATACCATCATCGGCAACCGTGATCGCGATCCTATAGGGATCGGGATTACTGGTACGTACCACGACATGCCCTCCCTCCTGTGTGAACTTCAGGGCATTCTGCACCAGATTGCGGAACACCTGATACAGTCTCACAGTATCGGCCAAGGTATGGTAGTGCGTGGCACGCGGCAGAAACCGGATATCAATATTCTTCCGTAGCGAATCGTTGCGGTATCCCTCGATCACATCGTGCAGAAGATCATGAAGATCAAGGTTGACCATGGAAAGCTCCAATTTCCCGCGAACGATTCTGGTGATATCGAGCAGATCATCAATCAACTGAGCCTCAAGCTCCACATTCCGGCGGATGATCTCGATATACGGTTGCAGCTCCTCAGGGAGCGCAGGATCTCCTTCCAGGGCATCCACGATCGTAAGCACGGGGGTCAACGGCGTTCGCAGCTCATGGCTGAGCACCGCAAGGAACTGGTCCCTGGCCCTGCTTGCCTCCTCGGCATCATCCCTGGCCTTCTTCAGCTCCTGTTCCCCACGCTTCTGCACGGTGACATCATGGCTAAGCACCACCACACCCCGCACGGAACCATCATCGGCGATATCGGGAACGTAGGAAGACCGGAGATGGTGTTGTTCTCCATCAATGGGGATCATGACATCGAACTCCCCGCGATGCCCGGCAAGTGCCGCATCGAGATTTTCACGAACACCATCATAGACCTCATCGCCGAAGACTTCGCGGACATGCCGACCGATCATCGCATCCTCGGCTATGCCGAACCAATCCTGATACGCGCGATTATTGAAGCGGTACCGCCGATCCATGTCGATATAGCAGATAA
Source organism: uncultured Alphaproteobacteria bacterium (assembly GCA_964455525.1). Classification (GTDB taxonomy): domain Bacteria; phylum Bacteroidota; class Ignavibacteria; order OLB7; family OLB7; genus JAFDZV01. The sequence goes on along the minus strand of CAYVWR010000005.1, from coordinate 92,126 downwards.
GGCTAGGGGGAGCATTGATGACAAGCCGAAGCTGGCTCTCGCTCCAGCGCAGCGCCTCCTCCATCTTCCGACGTTCGGTGATATCAATACAGGAGCCGATATACCCGACGAACAAGCCATCGTGGGAGAACCGTGGGATGCCGACATCGAGCAGCCACCGATAATCGCCATCGATATGATGGCGACGATATTCCATACGAAACTCCTTACGGGCATCAAACGCACTGCGATACATCCGTAGGCAGCCTTCACGGTCATCCGCATGTATCCCTTCGGCCCAGCCGTCGCCGAGTTCCTGCTCCATTGTTCGGCCGGTGAACTCCAGCCACGACCTATTGAAATAGGTGGAACGCCCATCGGGATCGGACATCCAGATAAGCACCGGAGCGCTATCGGCCATCGTTCGGAACCGGGATTCGCTCTCGCGCAGGGCCGACTCGGCCAGACTGGCCTCTGCCACATCATGAAACACCATCACAACGCCGATAAGATCCCCTTCGGCATCACGGATCGGCGATGCGCTATCATCAATCGGTATGCTCCGTCCGTCACGGCTGACCAGGGCCGTATGGCCGGCAGAGCGTACAGCCGTATTCCGGCGCAAGACGCTTCGGACCGGATTTTCAACAGGTTGCCGTGTGGCATCGTTCACGATCACAAGGATATCCTCCAGGGAACGTCCAAGCGCCTCCTCCGCACTCCAGCCGGTAAGCCCGGCAGCAACAGGATTGATGAAGGTAATCAGCCCACGCATATCAGTAGAGATAACCGCATCACCGATACTGCCGAGCGTCACCTTCAGGTGTTCTCGCTGGATATAGGCCTCGCCATACAACAATGCATTATCGACGGCCATCGCGGCCCTACGGGCAAGATCCAGCCCGAAGCGCAGATCCTCCTCCGTATAGTGCCATTCCGATGCGGCAGTAACGAGCGTGATCGCGCCAAGCGTGCGCCCTCGCGCCACCAACGGAAGCGACATCGAGGAGATACGACCGATCTGTTCGAGAATCTCCCGATCCTCATCGTTCTTGGCCGCACGCAGCAGCAGTTCCTTCGGGATAAACGGCAGGAATTCCGGCTCGCCCGTCCGGATCACATTCGGGACACCATGCCGCACAGCAAGTTCATACGGAAAACGGCCGTGTGTTTCATCTGCCCATTGCACCCTGGCAGGATCGACATGAGCAATGGCAAGACGCTGGATGGAGCCATCATCGGCGCTCATATCAATGGCGCACCAGTCACCAAGATATGGCACGGCAAGCCTTGCCACGCTTGCCAGCGTGGTTTGGTAATCGAGCGACGAAGCAAGAAGTTCGTTGGCTTCGACCAGGAAGTTCAGCCATTGCTCCGCACTGCGGTAGGAACGTTTCGGACTACTCCCGGTGTTACCTTCGGTGCCCCCCCGGGCCGTATCGTCAGCCTCTCCGAACGGAGCCGTATCTGCCATACTCAATAACGTTTATCGGAACTATTCGTAGAAGGAAACATATCGCACCCCACTCTGCTCCACCTACGGCCAGTACAACCCAGGCTCGCTGGCCCGGAGGGTATCCATTCGCGGCGGGGTGGCTGCATGCAAAAGCTGGAGATCACAAAACAAACACCACGCCAGCCCGCACCGGCGGCACCATGCCGGAACGGGCTGAACGGTCGCCATCGAGAGCCTAACGGGGACCGATCCCACCATCGCACGCCCGGCATAGGCCCTATCCCAGCAATTGCTGGATAACCTCCTGAAGTTTTCGGAACGTCACCGGCTTTGTCAGGTGCTCGCTGAACCCGGCTTCCTTGCTTTTCTGGATATCCCCCTCCATGCCAAACCCGCTCAATGCGATTGCCTTGACCGGCCTCTTGGCATGCAAAGCGCGGACAAGATCAAGCCCGCTGCCATCGGGAAGGCCTATATCGCTCACAAGGAGATCAAACTCCATATCCGCCGCAAGCTCCAGCGCGCCACGTACGCTTGTGGCCGCCTTCACCTGGTAACCATGGCGTTCCAGCAGAAGCTTCATCACGTTGTTGGTATCCTCGTGGTCATCAACGATCAGGATACGAATGCACTCCTTCTCCTGCCGAGGTCGGCCGGTATCAACCCTGGTCCCGGCGGGGGGCCGGGCCGGGGCCACGGAAACAAGCTCGACGGTGAATGTCGTTCCCTGATTCTTCCCCTGGCTCCAGGCAGTGATCGTTCCCCCATGCATTTCCACCAGCCCTCTGGTGATAGCAAGCCCAAGGCCAAGGCCTCCGAATTTCCTGGTAACGGTCTGCTCCCCCTGCTCGAACGCATTAAAGATGCGTGGCAGCAGATCGGGATCGATGCCGATACCGCTGTCGTTTATCTCCACTGCAACATATCCGGGACGAGGATTGAACGTACGGATCATGACGGTCCCACCGGCAGGGGTGAACTTGACAGCATTTTTGAGCAGGTTCCAGAAGACCTGTTGCAATCGGGCAGGATCGCCACGCACAAAACGATCTTCGGCATGAAACCCGACGGTAAGCCGCAATTTTTTGCCATAGATCTCGCCACGGCAGATCTCCAGCACATTATTCAGGAGCACATTGGAATCGATCACCTCCTGATGAAGCTGGAGCTTCCCCTTGGCAACCCGCACCAGATCGAGGAGATCGTCGATCAGATGCACTTCCAGCTCCACATTGCGGCGGATGATCTCGATCAACGGACGAAAATCCCTTGGCAGATTCAGATCGGACTCCATCGCCTGCGCGGTTGCAAGCACGGGCGTAAGCGGCGTGCGAAGTTCGTGGCTGAGCACTGCCAGGAACTGATCCTTGGCGCTGTTTGCCGCCTCGGCATTCTCCTTTGCATCCTTCAACTGCCGTTCGATCTCCTTGCGATCGGTGATATCATGAAACACCATCACCACGCCGCGCAGATTTCCGGCACCATCGCGGATCGGCGCGGCACTATCGTCGATCGGCACCTCATGTCCATCGCGAGCGATGAGCACCGTATGATTTGCCAGGCCAACGATCCGCCCCTCGCGCAGCACCTTTGCCACGGGGCTTTCCACGGGTTCGCGCGTGTACTCGTTGAAGATCGTAAATACGTCCTGCAACTCATGCCCGATCGCATCATCGCCCCAGCCGGTCAGGGCATGGGATACAGGGTTCATAAAGGTGATTCGCCCGGCCGTATCGGTAGCGATCACCGCATCGCCAATGCTGGCAAGCGTCACCTTGAACCACTCCCGCTGTTCCTCGGCCCGATGATACAGCCGCGCATTCTCGATGACGAGCGCAGCACGATCGGCGATCTCCTGGATAAGCGCGCAATCATCCTCGGTAAAGGGATGTCCCGGCGTATCGCGCACGATGCTGACCGCGCCGATCACCTCGCCACGAGCGCGAAGCGGCACCACCATCAGGCTGGAGACCGTCACATAATCAAAGTAGGAGAGGAACTCCGGGCTTATATCGTTGCGAAGCTGCTCCTCATCGACAACCGGGACAAGCACCACCTCACCGGTCTGGACAACACGTCCCATCATCCCTTCGCCCACCTTTTGTGGTGCCGATGCAAAGAGTTCCCGCAGGTAATGCATCGTTGTGGCATCCGGGTGATAGAGCGCACCGGGCTCCACATGCACCCCATCCTCGGAACGGAGCCGGATGGTACAGACATCGCCAAGCAACTCGGCGATCTGTCGGGCCACGGTATCAAGCACCCTGGCATAGTCCAGGCTCACCTGTGCAAACGCATTGGTGGTCTCGGCCATTATCGTAAGCCGCGCAGCATGCCGACGGATCTTCTCGGCCGCCTCTTCGGCATCCCTGTAGAGCCGGGCATTCTCAATTGCCAGTGCCGCCTTGCGGGCAAGCTCCTCCGCAAATGCCAGATCGGCATCGGTATACCTGCGGCCTGACTCGGCCGAGACGAATGAGATCGCACCAAACACTTTCTCGCGCACCACCAGCGGCACGATCATCACGGAGGTAAAGCCGATGCTTCGCATGATGCCGAGATGTTCCTCATCGAGCGCACCGGCACAAAGCATCTCATCGGTGATATGCGGATAGAATTCCGAGCGCCCGCTCCGCAGCACCCCATATACACCCGTGGTGGCTTCGGGGGAAGCAGGGTAGCGGCGGTGGAGTTCATGCGCCCATTCCACCTTGGCCTGATCGACATGGGCAACGGCAAGCCGTACGACACTGCCATCTGCCGCCAGAATATCCACGGCACACCAGTCGGCCACACGTGGCACGGCAAGATGAGCAAACCGCGCCAGGGTAAGCTCGTAGTCAAGCGATGATGCCAGCAGCTCTCCCGATTTATAGAGGAACTGCTGTTCAAGCTCCGCACGGCGACGCTCCGAGACATCATGGAACACCAGGATGACGCCGGAGATCCGCCCGGCCCCATCACGGATGGGCGCGGCGCTATCCTCGATGGGGATCTCCCTGCCGTCGCGCGCTATAAGCACCGTATGATTTGCCAGGCCGACGATAACCCCCTGCTGGAGCACCTTTTCAACAGGGTTGTCCACAGGAAGCCCCGTTCCCTCGTTGACGATATTGAAGATATCCACAAGCTTCCGACCCGATGCCTCCGTCTCCAGCCAGCCCGTAAGGTTCTGCGCCACCTGGTTCATAAAGGTCACGCACCCGGCGCTATCGGTGGCGATCACCGCATCGCCGATGCTTCTGATTGTGGTGGCAAGCCACTGCTGGCTCTGGTAGGCACGTTGTGCGGCACGGGAACGCGCCTCGCTCAGCGCCGAGATCATTGTGGTGATAAACAGAAAGATCAGGACCTGCACAACACCGCTGCCATCGCTCAGGAAGGAATGAGCAGGGACAATGAAGATCAGAACGGCCGAGACCGCACCGATAACCGCAGCGAGCATGCCGGCACGGAATCCGCCGTAGGTGGCTGAGATCATGACCGCACCGATAAAGAAGGCGAAGATGGCCCTATCAAGCTCCGCCCGCAGCCACAACGTTAAAGCAAGCGCTACCAGGGAGGAAAGTATCCCCACCCCATATCGTTGCACCCGTGTACGTTGCATCACCTTCATGGTTCATTCTCCAACAGGATGATTGATTGTCTGATCTGAACAACAGGAAGATCGGCGGCACCTTGGCATGCAAGCACGGAATCAGCGCAGAGACCGCGCACACAGTACACGGCAACGGATCGGCATCGTGCAGCGGAACGCGGTTTTCAATGGGACAAGAACCGATGAGAAACCGCCGCACGGATGGAAAAACAGCAATTTCGACAAATTGCGCATTCCCTGGCGGTACGGCAAGCGCGATCGGTTCTGATAACACAAGAATGGTGGTAGAAAAGAAACGCCGCACATCCCACTATAGACATGCGGCGCCTACAGATATCGGCGCAGGTGGCCTGCCGTCCGATATATATCACGCGATCGGCCATAAACGCACATGGCCTTGCAGGAGATGCTCCGGGGGATCGAAGGTTCTTCGCCTCCACCGAAATCAACCATGTGCAGCCGACCGCCGGTTTCCGTGTGGAAAAGCCCCCTGTCCCGGCAATGATACTGGCATATCATCGCCACAACCATGGGTTGCCCATCCATATAAAAACAGTGAAAGCGGCCATGCATTGCCATTGACAACCCCACGATGCCGACGATCCTGAACACGTTCGTGTGGCACATATCCTGGAGTGGATGAGCCACCATCAAACGCCGCCGATCGCCATCGGACAACGGGAACGCCTGTGCAAACAGGAAGGCAGCTACCGGTACGAGCCTAACCCTTGCTCTTCCCGGCCGGACGGCCAACAATTCCGTCTATGCAGAACGCTTCAATATGGCCCCACCCGGATTGTTTGCAGAAAGGACCATCCGACCAAAACGGCCCTCACCAGCGCAAACGCTCGTAACGAGCAGGATGGAGCAGTGCTCGTGTGGAATGGGAACAAGCGGCGAAGGACGAACAAACACCGCGCTCACATTCCGAAGGAATTACGTCTAACTCCCTATGACCTTCAGATACATGCTTTGAATGCACTTTGAATGCAGCAGTATTATCTGGACGCCGCAAATCTACAGAACAGGGGGATGGCATACAATCGCTTCCGGCTCATCGCCGCATCGGTTCATGGTAACCCGGCATGATCGCAACACGCTCGGGCCGCGCTGTGGGCGGCCCGAGCGTCTCAACGTCACCTGCTCCATGTGCCAGGGGCTTCCACCGGAAGAGGTCAGGACCCAGTACCAACGCTAACAACAAACGGAGCGGTGATAATGCGTCCCTTATGCTGGAACTGTCCCCAGACCTTGTACAGACCCGGCTTGGGGAAATTCGTATGGAACATGACATCTGGCTCGCCTGGTTTGGCGGCGGCCTGGGCGGGCGGCGGTGTAACGGTCTGCCCGCTGCTGGTCTGTGCGCCACCATGCGCCGAGTGGTCCATATCACCATCCATCGGATGTGTATGCAGGTACACCGAAGCATCGCTCGAAAGGATCACGGCATGCCCCATGGCGCCGAGATACGGCTCGATCGCGTCCAGCGGCTTGCCCGTGGCATCGCGCACCTGGAAGTGCAGCATGGCATCCTCACCGGCCACAAGCTTCAATGGCATCGGCATCAACGCCACCTGATAGGTATCTCCCCCCTTGAACTCCGGCTCCCCTTCCGGCGCCGAGGTCACCTGTTTGACCATCCATGCGCCATTCATCATATCGGCCACCGTAACCGGTGTTGGGGCAGTTGCCGCAGCATCGGCTGTGGCAAAGAGATGCTCGGCCACTTCATGATCGCCATCCTTTGGCGTGTAATCGGCGTAAAGCTTATACCCCCCGGCACGTGGCAATGTGGTGGTCATGCTAAAGATCCCATCCCCCTTGTATTCGGGATGAACATGGTTGAACCAGCTCAGATCGCTTGAAACAAGAATCAGATGCAGCAGCTTATCATGCACCACGGCAAAATCTTTTACCGGCGCCCCGCTCTTGATATCCACGATCTTCAGCGTCATGGTAAAGGGTTTGCCGACCGGGATGGCAGCCGGCTCGCTTGCAAACTCCAGCTTGGTGGTATGGGTATGGGCAACCGCCTCCGAGGCGGGATCATTATGATGATGGCCGCCCGCATTTCCACTGGAATCGGCCGTGCTGGTCGTCTCCGGGGCGCTTTTCTCGGCTGCATCTCCGCCACATCCGGCAAGCAGGGCAGCTCCACTGAAACACAGAGCAAACAGGCCTATGCGTATCATACCGGGCAACCTCCTTGGATGATTGGTGATTTCTCTATCGCTCATAGCAGATCTACTCTCCTTGCTAAACTCTATTTCTTGATATGTCGGGCTTGTTATCATCATTCAACGTTGCAGGCTTCTGGCGGCAGAACGCATCATCGGCGATGGCGTCTCGCACATCCCCGGAAGCATCTCCCGCACCTTTGCTTCCTGCACTCAATCGTGTGCGGTGGGCACCTCGAAGCCGGCATCCTCGATCACCTCGACGATCTGCGTATGGTTGACCATCTTCTCGTCGTACTCAACCGTGGCAGCGCCGATCTCCACCTCGGCCGAGTTCAGCGGCAGCCGCCCCAGCGCCTTCTTGACGCTATTGACACACCCACCGCAGGTCATTCCATCGATCTTGATAGTCTCTGTCATTGTTATTACTCCATTGCTGGTTTATTGATGAAGGGGTATCGAATCGCTTTTCCGCATGTTATGCAACGGGCGGCAAACCCTGGAGATGGACCGTACCGGCAGCATTCTCCGAAGCCTGATCCTCGAACGGATCATTATCCCGCATCAGATATGTGCTCGCAGCCGAACGGCCAAATCGCCAGAACAGGACCGGTGTCACGACGATATCAAGGAGTGTTGATGAGGCAAGCCCTCCAAGAATCACAACGGCAACCGGGTAGAGGATCTCCTTGCCCGGCTCGTCGTGCGCCATCGCCAGCGGCACAAGCGCCAGCGCGGCGGTCATCGCGGTCATCAGCACCGGCACAAGCCGCTCAAGCGAGCCACGGATAATCATCTCCCGGGAGAACGTTTCTCCTTCCTCACGCATCAGATGGAGATAATGGGAGATCATCATGATGCCATTGCGCGAGGCGATGCCGGTAAGCGTGATAAAACCAACGATGGATGCCACCGATATCACCCCCTTGGTTAGCGCAATGGCAAAGACCGCACCGATGAAGGCAAGCGGGATATTCAGCAGGATCTGCAACACCGTACGGACCGAGCGGAAGTGTGCATACAGGACCACGAACATGCCGGCAAGCGAGAAGACCGCCAGCAGCGCCAGCATGCGCATGGCATCCTGTTGCGACTCGAACTGCCCGCCATATGTCACGAAATAGCCTTCCGGCATCTGAACCTGCTGTTCGATACGTGATTGAATATCCCCCACAACATCGCCAAGCGAGCGTCCGGCGGCATTTGCCTGTATCACGATACGGCGCTGCGCATTCTCATGGATGATCTGGTTCGGCCCCTCACCTTCGGTGATCGTGGCAACCTCGCTCACCGGCACCTGCACCCCATCGGGCGTCTGAAGGAATATGCCGCCGATCCCTGCTTCCGATGAGCGCGCAGCCGAATCGACGCGCACCACAACCGCGTAGGTGTTCTCCCCCTGTAGCACCTCGGAGACCGTGCGCCCATTAAGGGCCACCTCGAGCTGCTCGGCGACATCGCCCGGGGCGAGGCCATAACGGGCGGCGGCGGCACGGTCGATCTTCACCGGAATCTGTGCGATCAGGGTCTGCTTTTCCACCGAGAGATCCACCACACCGGGAATGCCCGCCATCGCCGAGCGGATCTCCTCGGCCTTGCTCCGCAACGTTGGCAGATCGCTGCCGAAGAGCTTGACGGCGATCTGCGCCCGAACGCCGGAAAGGAGATGATCGAGGCGATGCGAGATCGGCTGGCCGATATTGATGATAACGCCGGGAATAAACGAAAGCTGGCGGCGCACATCCTCCAGCACTTCATCGCGGGAACGATCCGATGGCCTCAGGCCGACGTCGATATCGCTGACATTGACCCCCTCGGCATGCTCATCCATCTCGGCGCGCCCTGTACGCCGTCCCACCACCGTTACCTCCGGCACCTGCATCAGCAGGCGCTCGGCGATTGTGCCAACGCGATTGGATTCGCTGAGCGAGGTGCCGGGATTCTGCATCAGGCTTATCGTGAGCGATCCCTCGTTAAACGGCGGAAGGAACTCCGTCCCGAACGTGGGGACCAGGGCCAGGGCAGCCAGCACCAGGGCGGCGGTGCCAGCCATGACAGCCCCCGGCATATCGAGCATCCGCTCCAGCACCCGGCGATCCAGCTTTTTCAACCACCGCACCAGCCAGCCATCGCGATGCGCCTCCATGATCGCCTTCGATTTCGGGAGCAGATAGGAAGCAAGCGCCGGAGTAACCGTCAACGACACAAGCAACGAGGCAAGGATGGAGCTGACGTAGGCGATGCCGAGCGGGGCAAAGATCCGCCCTTCCATTCCCTGAAGCGCAAAGAGCGGGATAAAAACAAGCACCACCAGGATCGTTGCAAAAACTATGGAGTTGCGGATCTCGCTCGATGCCTCGAATACCACCCGAAGTGCCGGACGTGGCCGGGCGCTTCGCCGATTCTCCCGCAGTCGGCGGAAGACATTCTCCACATCGACGATAGCATCATCAACCAGCTCGCCAATGGCGATGGCGAGGCCACCAAGCGTCATGGTATTGATGGAGATATCGAACATCTTGAAGACAAGGGCGGTGATAACGATCGACAGGGGGATCGCCGTAAGAGTGATCGCCGTGGTCCTGAAGTTCAGCAGAAACAGGAACAGGACGATCGTCACCAGGATGGCCCCGTCGCGCAGCGCTTCCTCCACGTTTGTCACGGCTGCCGATATAAAATCCGACTGCCGGAAGAGGTTCGTAGTGATGGTGACATCGGGTGGAAGGCTTGCCTTCAGCCCATCCAGTGCCGCCTCTACCTTCCCGGTCAGCTCGATGGTATTTGCGGTCGGCTGCTTTTCTATGCCGAGAATAACCGCGGGACGCCCTCCCACCGATGCATCGCCTCGTTTCACCCGCGAGCCAAACTCCACACGCGCCACCTGGCCGATGGTGATCGGCACCCCATCCACATTTTTCACGACGGTTCCGGCTAGATCGGCGAGATCGGCCGCGCGAGCGATATTACGGATCAGATATTCCTGCGCCCCACGCTCCAGATATCCTCCCGTGGTGTTGATATTGGCCTTGGCTGCGGCTCGCTCCACATCATCCAGCGAGATACCATAGGACCGCATCCTGCCACGATCGAGCAGGATCTGGTACTGCCGCACCTCGCCTCCTATGGCAAGCACCTGCGCCACGCCCGGAATCGTGAGCAGACGGCGGCGCAGTGTAAAGTCGGCAAGAGTACGAAGCGCCATCGGCGAGGTCGTATCCGATGAGAGGCCAACCAGCATGATCTGCCCCATCATGGAGCTGACAGGTCCAAGCTGCGGCACAGTTCCCGCCGGAAGCGCCGCACGGGCCGTCTGTAGCCGCTCGCTTACAAGCTGGCGATCCAGATAGATATCGCTTCCCCATTCAAATTCAACATAGACGATGGAAAGGCCGATACCGGACACCGAGCGCACACGCTCCACGCCCGGCGCACCGTTCATCGCCAACTCGATCGGCACGGAGATCAACGTCTCGACCTCTTCCGGGGCAAGCCCCTCCGCCTCCGTCATAATCGTAACGGTGGGCCGGTTCAGGTCTGGAAGAACATCGACCGGCAACCGCGTTATGACAAAGCCGCCATAGACCAGCAGGAGAGCCGCTGCCGCCACCACAAAAAGCCGGTTGCGCAGCGAAAACCGTATAAGCTTGTCGAGCATGGAAGGGTTGGGAATTGTTAATGCATAAAAAGAGATGAGCGCGCACGAACTCCATAGCGTCTCTCAATCGCCCCTGGCTCACAGTCCTGCCAGCGCACGGGCCTGATGCATCCCGCTTGTCAGCACACGCTCGCCTGCTGCCAGCCCACGGGCGATCTCCACATAACCGGCGCCGGAGCCTGGGCCGAGCGTTATATCGCGCATCTCGAACTGCTCAGGCTCGGTATGAACAAACACCACCGTACGTGCGCCGCTTCTGATCGTGGCATCACGCGGCACTGCCAGCACACCGGCGCTGCCACCAAGGGTCACCGAGATCGACGCGCTCATATTCAGTTTCAGCCGCTCGCCGGGATTTTCGACCAGAAAGAGCGCGGTGATGGTCCGTGCCGATGGATCGACGGTGCTGCCAAGCTTATAGAGCTTGCCGCTGAACGTCGTGTCCGGATACGATGAGGTGCGGATCTCCGCCCGTTCGGCACCTTCCACACGGGCGATATCCCCCTCGAAGAGGCTGGCCTCGACCCAGACCTTGGAGAGATCGGCGATCCGGTAGACCACCTTGCTTCCATCGAGCACCTCTCCTTCGGCTATCTGCGCCTCGGTTATGACGCCGGAGATCGGCGCGGTTACAGCAACGGCGCCGCCGCGCCCGGCAAGCTGTGCGGTGAACGCCTGATACCCATCGCGAGCGGCCTCCAGACGGATGCGCGCCTCTACGATCTGCTTCCCGGCGACAACCCCCTCAAGACGTTCCAGCCGACCCACCTCGCGCTCCGCCGACTCCATTTCGGCCCGGGCACGAATCTGCTCGGTGCGGATCGCCGTCCGCTCGCTCGGCGTAAGCACCTGCTCCACGCGAAACAGCACCTCGCCCTTGCGTACCCGCTCTCCCAGCCCCGGAAGCCGTCCCCCGGCAACACGTCCGGCGACCGGTGCAACAACCTCCGCAGCGGCATCGGTTCTCGGGACAACACGCCCGGTGGCATCCACACTCCTGGCCAGATCGCGTGATGCGGCAGGCTCGGTAAGCATCTCAAGCGCGAACTGCTGTTCCTTGGCGATCGTTATCACATTGCCCAGGCGCGCCGTCGGCATGGCCACCTCCGCCGCACCATGATCATCGCCACCGTGCGCAAAGAGATCCCCGAAAAGCGCCCCACCACCGATAAGGACAATCGGCGTCCAGATCAGAATCCGCCAGGATACATGCCCGGCATGCTTTGAACCATTCTTCCGAAACTTCATCGCAGATCCTCCTCCCGGCGCTCCGGGGCGGTAACGGGTGTAGTGTTGATAGGGCTGTGTGCATTCACCGTCGCAGAGGCAATCGGCTTTCTGCCAAGCGCGGAACGCACGCCGAGAAACGAGCCGATGCCGAGAACAGCAGCTCCAAGGATAACCAGCGGCAGCAGCCACGAGGTGCCATCGCCCCCTTCATCCTGTCTGCCCCTGGAGGCACCTCCATGCTCGGCAAGGAACTGGCGCGCCGCCTCGCCCACATAGACATGGGGCAGCTCGATCTGCTCGGATGCATCCCTGGCAGCAAGCGTGGCCACAAGCGAGTAGACCGTATCGGCCGGGAACACCACGGTCATCTCATAGATGCCGGGGGCGGTCATCACAGGAGCCGAATGTGTTACCAGACCGCGAGGCCGGGAGGCAACAACAAACCGTGCCCCGGCCACCGCCCTGTTGGTAGCATACTCGGCGAGAAAAAATCGAAGTCGGGTCGGTTTCCCTCCTTCCGGCGGCGGATACTTCAGCAGCAGCTCGAAATTCCCGGAGACCCCATGTGTTGAAAGCTGTTCGGCACCGGCAGACTGCAACGCAAGGGCATCGGCCTCCGCATGATCGTGCCCGCCATGCGCCAACGCCTTGTACGATGCAGCAACAAGCAGCACCAGAAGGAACCCCGGCAGTAAAACATAGAGCAGGCGAGCCGGGCGCCACTCCTGTTGCCCCAATAGAATCATTATCATTGATCTCTCCAGTGATCTGCTTTCTCTGATAATCATCATCGTCCCAGCACTCGCTCGAACCCTGCAAGCGATTCGGCGAACTGCCGTCGTGCATCGACCAGCGCTTCGGCGCTCCGAAGCAGCCCCTCCTGCTGCATCACAACCTCCGTTGCGGTAAGCTCTCCGGCGGCATAACCACGTTCGAGGAGTTCCATATTGCGGCTGACCAGTGGCGCGATCCGTTCACCATACAGGGCAAGCCGAGCCGCCGCACCACGCAGGCGCGCAATCGCCCCGGCAAGGTCCGCAGTGATACGTGTGGCAAGCACTCTGCGATCGGCTTCGATGGCCGCGATCTCCACCTCGGCCATCCTCTTGTGACCTTCCCCCAGATCATATATGCCGGAGAACGGCAGTGGCAGTGTAAGCCCGAGGTGAACGCTAAGCAACCGATCGAACGAGCGTGAGGATGCATGGGCATGGCCGTAATCATCGTGCGCGGCGCCGCTCACCGATATCTCATTCTGAAGCCCAACGCCCAGCTTGAGATCAGGGATCAGCCGTCGCGATGCAAGCTCCCTTTCGGCTCGATATCGCTCGACGCCCCGCTCAAGGGCACGCCAGTCCGGGCGGCGCCGGAGAACCGCGTCATCGCCGGCGGCGAGCGCGGCCTCCACAGTGGCAGCCGTATCAAGCACCGCGGCCACCACATGTGCATCCAGATCGTTCTGGCCGACGGCCACCACCACAGTTCCAGCCGGAAGCCCCATATACCCGCGCAGATCCGCCGCCGCCTCGACTATCCCGCTACCGGCATCCAGCAGTTCCATCTCCCCTCTGGTCGCACCGATGCGCACAGCATTACGGTCCAGTTCAGATATCTCCCCCACCTCGTACTGCCGTTGGGCGATCGTATCCAGTCGCCGGGTGAACGCAACCAACGACTCGACAAGCCGCAGCCGCTCCTGCGCGGCATAGAGTCTGGCATGAAAGACCCTGGCATCGGCACGAAGCCCAAGCTCGATGGCCTGCATTTCGAGTTCGGCACGGGAGACCGCAGCATCGGCCGCATCGCGACGAAGGAAATACTGTCCTCCGATCTCAAACTCCTGGGTTATGCCGATATCCAGCCCCCTCTCGCCATGTCCCAGAAAGGGGGCATCGGTGGCAGCGCTCACCTCCAGTTCTGGAAAGGCCGGAAGGAAGCCACCGATCCCCATACGACCGGCGCGTGCGCGTTCCACCTCGACACGATGCCGTGCAGCCATCGGCCCGGAGGAGAGCGTCATCGTTATGGCATCATCGGCTGATACGTGCAGGGTATCGGCCGCACGCACGATGCCCGGCGCAGCCAGCATGGCCAGAAGAGCGCCTGCCAGGAAACGCCAGGGCCGCCGGGTTTCCTCTGCACCACGGCTTCCCCGCCAGAAGCGGACATGATGATTCATCGGCTGAGAATCCTTTATGTACTACTGCATGGTACATCCCGGACAGCCATGCAGAGCATCCTCCTGGAACCATATCGGCACAGAAGAACAACCGCCATGAAAGGCTGCCGGTTCTACAACATCAGGCTGATACGAGCGCATCAACGCCCGGAAACGAAACCAGGTAACAATCCGGTGACAGGTGGTAGCGCGAGGGATCGGCTATAGGCCGTAGGGGTATGCAAAGACATTCCCCCTGGTGCATGCCCCCTGATGGTATGGCGTTATCATACCACTCAGGCAACGCACCGATCCTCTTCGCAGAAGAGAGTCTAAATGAGCAGAGCTGAAATGCTAAGGTAGGTGTAATGGCTTTTATCGGCCATAAACGGTGGGGAGGAGCCGATCTTGAAGACGGGTTCGCCTACCAGCCCCGGCAGAGACAGAGGGTGAACTACCGTAATGGCCGGAACGACAGGGGGATACAACTGCAATGCCGTAACGATAGGCACGGCCGAATCGAACGCCACATGGGCAACCAGCACGCAATCGCAACCGCCCGCATCAGAGGAACGTATGCCAAGATCAATGGAGGCACAATGAATGGGGGCAGCAGCCGTTGTGACACTACCGCCATGATGCGCGCATTTGGCGCACCCACCATCCCCCTGCATGGCCCCTGGCATCTCGCAATGCCCCGCATCGGCCACCCCGATCGGGCTGCCAAGATGCGCGAGTCCCTGGCAGCAATGGAGCGGCAATGGATATAACATTGCCACAACAAGTGCCACGGATGTAAGAAGCGATATGAGGGTGTTGCGTTTCAATGCGGGCCAAAGCTACATCAGCAGCCGGGGAAAAACAATACCGCGCTGATTATTGATAACGAGTTTATTCTCGATGACGATCATACACGACAAGTGTTACAGCGGCGAAGGCCTGGTTGTGCCAATCCGCAGCCAAGAGGCAATCCACCCCCGATAGTAGGCTTATTATCACCCCGACCAATGTATATTACCGGTGCGAACGCCACAGAACCTATCGAGTTCGGCAACGCGGCCCACGCGATCATGTCCTTATTCCAGTTGCAACATCCACGCTATCATACCGCTCTGCTCTTTCGCTCGATCCTTCTTCTGATTGTGATCGTGGCGCAGATGGTTATTCCAGCGGCCGGACAGTCGCCCGCATGCAACGGCAACTGTGGCGGCACGATGCGGGCGGATGTCTTATCCGGGACCGAAAGCCATAGCTGCCACGAGGAACAGGCCGATAGCGATTGTAGCCACCACCCGGATGCAGGCAACACATCGAAACACCGGCAGGCTCCCCCCTGCTCCCCGTACGATTGCTCCTGCTGCACATTTACCATGCTGCCGGGCCGCCCCGCATTGCCGGAACGGACGCCACTGCACGCCACGCTCCTCTGCCCGGCGCGGCTTGGCGAGATCATCACCCATCCCCCCATCCCTCCCGAACAGCCTCCCTGCTGATTCACTGTAGAAGACAGAGGAGCACACGATCGGCTCCACCGCATGGACAGCTCCGTCCTGATGATACGCTCTACGTTCCATCCTACTATTCCTTTACAGTGAATCCACTATGAAGAGTTTTTCCATGCTCGCTGGCCTGTTGCTGCTGGCACCAGCCATCTATGCGCAGAACGGAACGGCCACCGAACGCACACTGCACGGCACCGTTCTTGATGCCGGCACCGCGGAGCCACTCCCGGGAGCATCAATCCGCGTTTTTATAGCCTCGGGAGATAGTCTGATACGCACATCATACGGGGCGGTGGCCAGAACCGACGGCTCGTTCAGATTATCCATGCCGATCCCCGGAACGGTGGTGCTGGAGGCAAGCTCCGTTGGCTACGACAACACCACGATCGTGGTAACCGAAGGAATGGACACCGTCGAGATCGGGCTTGCACAAAAGGACGCACAGAATGCGCCGGTAGAGGTGATCGCAATCCGGCGCACCCGCACCGTAGAGGATGCGTGCTGCCGCGTGGAATCAATTCGCGAGGAGGTGCAGCAGCATGCCCCGTTCTCCCCCGGCGTGGTTGATGTGCTCAGCCGTTACAGCTCCTGCACGTCCTCCCGCATAAGCTGCGGCATCGACAACTCATCGTCGATCCGCCTGCGGGGTCTGGAGCCGACCGCCATCAACGTGCTTCTGGATGGGCTGCCAGCGTTTACCGGCCTTTCCACATTCTACGGGCTTAGCCTTGTCCCATCGCATGCGCTCCAGACGATCAGGATATCCGAGGGTGCATCGAGCGCGTTATACGGGAACGGCGCGCTCTCCGGCGTCATCGACCTGGAAACCCGTCCACCGACGGAGATCCCGGAGTTCTCTGTGTCGGGAAACATTGCAGGGCATGGCCTGGAACGCCCGGAACAGGGAGATCTCAATCTCTCCTACACCGGCATGGTTGGAGATATAGGAATAGCAGCATTCGGCTCGTTGAACATGCACGAACCGGCCGGGGAGATCGGCGGCATCAATCGGGCATACAGGCGGGCATCGGCAGTGATAAAAGGTAATATGATGCTCGATGCCACCACCGAGCTGATTCTCTCGACGCTCGTCGGACAGGAGAAACGAACCGGCGCGCATATGCATGCCGAGACGCACCGCCCGGAGCACCGCGAGCAGATCGAGATGACACGGGGCGATATCTCGGCGAAGCTTGCACGGACGCTCGGCGAACGCTCGGAGATAAGCACGGCGGGCATGATCTCGCTACAACATCTGAATGCCACCTATGGGGTGAATCCGATCGATGCACAGCAGCAGACCGCCTATATGAATGTGAAATACTCGCAGGCACTTGGCGATCACCTTCTGCTTGTGGGAGGGGAGATGTTCAGCGATCGCCTGAAAGAGCAGAGCGGTCCCGGAATCGGTTACGACCTGAGCATCCCCTCGCTGTTTGTACAGGATGAGATCGCCCTTACAGACAAATGGACATTGCTGGCCAGTCTGCGGGCCGACCATCACTCATCGGCCGGCACCGCCATCACTCCGCGTGGCTCGATCAGATATGCGCCTCTGAGCACCCTGAGAATGCGCCTGATGGCCGGGAACGGCTTCAAGGGAGAGGCGCTCTTCAACGAGGAACACCTGACGCTGCACGGTGCGTATCGCTGGCATAACAACCGCGACCTCCAGTTCGAGCGCTCGTTTACACTGAACTACGATATCAGCTACAGCTTCATTATCGGCGACGAAGCGGGCATTGATGCCAATTTCAACGCCTACTACACAACAATCTCCGGCAAGGCCATTCCGCAATCGGACTCTCTGGCGGCCGGAACGCTGTTTTTTGTCAACAGCAGCCAGCCGGCACGTCTGACCGGGGTGGAAGTGCAGGTACGCCCCACTTACGGAGAGCACTGGAGCAGCGCGCTGGGGCTGGCGCTTATACGGTATACACTTCGCGATGCCAGGGGTGTCTACCAGCAGATGCCCCTGGCGCCCCGCATGAACCTGGATGCCTCGCTGATGTACCGGAATGAAGGCAACGGGGTGACAGTGGAAGCATGGGGCAGCTATATCGGATCGCAACAGCTCCCGGCAAACCCATACGGCATCCAGAACTCCAGCGGCTATACCCTTCTGCATCTCCGAGCCGAAAAAGCGCTCGGCACCCTGGCGATCTTCGCGGGGGTCTCCAATCTGCTGAATGCCCGCCAGAGCAGCACCATGCCGCTGACATTCGAGATGGGAGGAACCGAGAACAGCGGCATCATCTGGGGCCCGATCGAGGGGAGAGAAGTATTCCTCGGCGCACGATTCACATGGAGAGGCGCCGAGGGATAGAAGCAGCCTAAAAATCAATGTCGCTCTCAGTCGTCACGGAACTATCCAAAAACCATATATCGTATACAACAGATCATGAAGAACGCTGCAACGCTTGCGCTTATCCTTATCATGGCCGCCGTACTGCCGGCTCTGGCAAAGGGGATAAAGAAGGAGACGATCGCGCTGCCCACGATACAGTGCGGCATGTGCAAGACAACGATCGAGTCCAAATTGAAGGCGCTGAAGGGAATGAAATCTATCGACGTCGATCTGGAGAAGAGGAACGCCACGGTAGAATACGATTCCAAGCTGCTCACAACGGCAACGATCGAAAAGGCGATCGCCGCACTCGGCTACGATGCCAACCAGACTCCTGCCAACTCTGCCGCGCAGCAGAAGCTCAACAGATGCTGCCAACCCGGCGCACATCGCTGATCGGCTCTGCCGAATACGCGCAAGCCCGGCATCCGTTTGGTATGCCGGGCTTGTTCTATAGGCGCCTGCCTGTTC
Organism: uncultured Alphaproteobacteria bacterium; assembly: GCA_964455525.1. GTDB lineage: Bacteria > Bacteroidota > Ignavibacteria > OLB7 > OLB7 > JAFDZV01. Next base: position 73,553 of record CAYVWR010000005.1, on the reverse strand, counting down.
GTGTGATCGTGTCCTAGTTGCCTCCCGGCACAGGAGCGGCCGGAGAGGCCTGTGGCTGCACGCTTCCCTGCGGCATCCCGCTCTGCGCTTCACTCTCGGCGATCGTCACACCCTTCGGCACACGAAAACGCTCGGCCGGAATATCGATATCGAACTCGGCTTTTGTGGCCTCGGTGACAATCGCCGGTATGCCAGCGGTCTGGAACTCCATCCTGAGCGGCACCCGCTTCCAGAGCCATGCCTTTACCGACGTGGCAGGGGTGCCAGGCGATGCAGCCATCTCCATTGAATATCCTTCGGCGCTCTTCCCCAGAATATCCGTCGGCTCCAATGCCCGATAGTTGAACTCCGTTCGCTTCTCCTGACTCATCCTCGCCGGATCGGGAATAGGATTGACGCCCCCCTCCGGCGCTCTGCTCTTCTGCCCCATCTTTGCTTCCGGGCTGTAACTATAGAGCCATTCACCATCGATGATCTGCACGGTTCTCATTGTGCGCCCCATCATCTCCATATCGAGATAGATCGCCTCTTTGCGTCCATAGTCATCGAAATAGATCGTCTGTGTACCATTGGCCACCGAGTTCTTCAACTCGATCACCCCCGACTTCACATCGAACCGCCGATGCTCCGCATCGCCCGCAGACGGTGCCGGATCACCGGCCACCGGTGAAGCCGAGGCGGCCGCGGATGATGCCGATTCGGAACCCGAGGATTCCGACATCCGCACCGAATCGCTCGGGGAGTTGCCGGGGACGTTACGTTCGCCGCATGCAGCAACAAGCAACGGAAGTGCAAGGAGAATGGAAAACGATTTCATCGATAGTGCTCGCGGTTTATTCTTCTGGTGGAATCGGGTTTCCCGCACAGGATGATCGCAGGCAGCACCTGCTGTGCAGGCCCTTATTGCTTTGGCATCTCTCGTATCTTCACATCGGAGGGCACTTCAAACTTGTCGGCAGGTATCGGCACATCGGTCTGCACGGAGGTTGCCTCGAAGACGATCCATTTGTCGCGCACAGAGCGGGATTCGGTACGCAGCGGGATTCCCTGCCAGGTCCAGACATTGGCACGCATCCCCCTCTGTTCGATCGAATGCCCCTGGGCCTGCCGTCCCAGAATTGTTCGTGGCGGTGCAGGCTCATATTTATAGACCCGTCGCTGCCGCTCGGTAAGGGAGTCGAAGTTCGGATAATAGTTCATCGTTCCTTCGAGCATCTGGCTTTTCATCCCCACCTTCTGGTTAGCATCATAGAACGTGCTCCACCCATCGCTCATGATATTGACCTGCCGGATGATAAGAGGCTGGCCGTTCAGGCTGTCGCGCAGGGTTGTATGCGTTGCGGTCTTCTCCCCATACTCATCAAAATAGAAGGTTGCCGAACGTCCCTTATCGGTGACGCTAGCCATTTCGACGATCCCGGATTTGAAACCGTATTTCCTGTTGGAGACAAGCCCGGCAGGTGGCAGACCGGCGGTATCGGGTCTGCGGCTGGCTGGATCGCTCAGGCCGGTATCAAGCGAGACGATCCCGATGGGAGTGGAATCGGACGTGCGAATGGTGTCGTGGTAGCCCCCCGGCACGGTACTGGCACCATGGGGCGTATCAGAGGGGAGATCCTCCTTCGATCCCGCGCAGGCGGAGACAAGGAGCGATACTGCAAGAAGCGCTGCTGGTCGAATCTTCATAATGCACATGATAACAGGTCAACGGAAAAGAGCCGCCGAGGGAACAGGTCGGCTGGGAACCGACAGAGTTGGCGGAACATACGCAGAAGCCTCGACAACGTACGCGCCATACATAGAGGATGTTTGGCGATATTATGCCGTGCGTCTCTATAAGACCCGAACGTGACACAAACGTGGCATATCAGAGATACATATGACGCCGACCACCTGCCTCGTGCGGCAGATACGGAACCGGCGACCGGCTGAACAGAACCCTTGCACAAGCGCTCCGGCGGTACGCAGGAACATGGTATAACAACGGTGGAATCAATGGACATCACACAAAAAACAGCCTGTCTTATCACCGGAGCAAGCTCCGGCATCGGGCGTTCACTCGCGTACTGTCTTGGCAGCCGCGGGGCACGCATTGCAATTCTTGCACGGCGGGAGGAGGAGCTTGCCGAGACCGGACGACTTATCGAAGACGCCGGAGGGGAGGCACTTATCATCCCATGCGACGTCACCCGGCAAGCTGATTTCGAGGCGGCCGTGGAGCAGACCATCGATCGTTTCGGTCGGCTGGACATTCTGGTAAACAATGCCGGACGCGGGCATTGTGCCTACATCGAGAATACGCCAACGGAGCAGATCGAAAGCATATTCCAGGTCAACGTCTTCTCGCTCTGGTATGGCACGGCCCCGGCGATACGGCAGATGAAACGCCAGGGAAGCGGCCATATCGTGAACATCGCATCGCTCGCCGGCAAGGTCGGATTTCCAGCAAACGCTGCATATGTGGCAGCCAAACATGCCGTTGTCGGCTTCACCCGTGCGCTCCGCTCGGAGCTGGCTGGAACCGGCATCGAGGCAACCGTCGTGGTTCCAGGGGGCGTGCAGACCGCATGGGCGGCAGTCACCGAAGGGGGGCCGATGCTGGAACTGTTCGCCCACGAGGCGCGCCGTGGGGCCGAGATCGCCGCCGAGCGCAGAACAGAGCCGGTGCCACAGATACCGCTGTTGCAACCGGACGCGGTGGCGGAGATGATCGTGGGGGTTCTGCTTGATCCCGTACCGGAACTGTACACCCATCCCGGTTCGCGGGAACTGGTGCTTGGCTATGAACTGAACCAGCCCGGTATGGAGCGCCGCCTGGAACCGTACTGGCTGGCAAACCAGGAAGCGTATCGCGAAGGGAACCGCACATCGCTAGAGGTTGGCCCGTCGCAGCGATCATAAGACAACCGCTGCCGCAGAGGCTACCGTATCCACCTGCCGGGCATACGCGGGATAACGGCCGGAACCGGGGCTACCGGCTGTTGATATAGACATCCTCGACAAAGGAGGACCAGATGCTTTGAACGACATGGGGTGGCGGGGATTTCTGACCGGAGAGAATCGGGGCAAGAAAGCGGTCACACTTGGTGATCTCCTCCTCGATGCCCGCTATCTCTAGCTCAAGCTCCTGCCGCTGTCCGGCAATCCAGCGGTCATCATCCAGCCCCCGTCGCATCTTGTAGAGTTCATCCCGCATCAGCGATTCCACCTGCGCCCGTTCGGCGCGCACGGCGGCATCGAGACGATGTTCCTCGGCAGCAAGCTCGGCCATAAGATCCGTCTGGCGTTCCTCCAGTGTATCGACCAGGTGCTTCAGGGTACGCAGCAGCGGCAGATCGTGCCGATCATATCCTTTCTGCACCAGATCCCAGTAGGTGCGCTCCAGTTCTCCCGCATCGCGCCGCACATCGGGATGCAGACGTTTGGCAAGCAACCGATAGAGATCGCGTGCCTCCTCCGCCCGGCGCTTGACCGTTGCGGCCGCGCTCGGCTCGGAAGCACCGGTATGGTTGATAAAGGGGGATGGCCGCCATGCCTCATCGCTCTGGCGGCGGTGCTCTTCGTTGAACGACTGTTGCAGGCGGGCACGAATCCGAAGAAACTCGTTTCGCACCGCCTTCATCACAAGCTCCACGGTCTTTGCATCCAGCTTCTGCCCGCGATCGAGTTTCAGCGAGAACAGCTCCACCATCCTCCTCCGCTCGCTCGCCTCCAGTGTCCGCTCCTGCACCTTCATCTCCAGATCGCCGAACAGTTCGTGATAACGATCGCGCAGACGAGGGATCACCTCGAAGCTGAGGCTGATCCGTTCATTGAAAGCAGCCTGAAGCTCGCTACGGAGCAGCGCAAGGCGCTCCCGTAACTGCACGGCATCCGGATGGAAGACGATGGATGGCAATGTCGTACGCGTGCTGTCTGATTGCAGATAAAGATCCCCCTGGGGACAAACCATGCCGAAATATATTCACGGGACCGGGATGTTCCGCATGAATCTTCCGTCGGAACAAAAAAACGCAGCGGTCGGCAACCGTACTACACCCCCGGCCAGTAGATGATGGTGATCGCAGCACCGGTCCAGATCAGGCCGGTAGCGATAAGCCAGGGATCGCGCAGAATCACCGATACCGGGTTCTCGGCGGTCTGCTGCTGCTCATCGAGATAGAGATATCGGAAGATGCCGTACATCACAATCGGCACGGTATAGATGAACTTGTCGGTACCGAAGAAGCTATGGGCGTGGTCGCTTACGGTATAGAGCGTATAGCTCATGATGGAGCCGGCCACCGATACGTTCATGATAAGCCGTACCAGCTCCGGCGTATAATCATCCAGCACCTTTCTGCTCTCCCCCCTGCCGATATGATTGATCTCGCTGCGGCGCTTGGCCACCGCAAGGAACAGGGAGAGAAAGAGCGTGCAGATCACCAGCCATTCCGAAGCATCTACATGAATAGCCTTGGCTCCGGCCAGCACACGGAGCATAAAGCCCCCTGCAATGATAAAGATATCCACAAGCACAACATGCTTCAGACCAAACGAATACCCCAGGTTCAGCAGGGCGTACAGCAGGATGCAGGCCGCCGCCTGCCATGGAAGCTGGGCCACAAGCAGCCCGCCAACCAGCACCAGCAGCAACAACTGGGCTATCGCCGCAGACACCGGCACCCGTTCGGAGGCAATGGGGCGGAAGCGTTTTTTCGGATGCTCCGCATCGGCATGCCTGTCGACTATATCATTCAGAACATAGACAGCCGAGCTTACCAGACAGAACGCGGCAAAGGCCATCAGGGCGCCTTCCACCCGCTCCATATCAGTCAGGGCCTTGCCAAACACCAGCGGTGCAAATACAAAAACATTCTTCACCCAGTGCGACGGGCGCATCAGCCGGATATAGTCGCGAATCGTCCCGGAACCCGTATGGTCCCCCGACAACCCGCTGGATGAAGCATCCTTGGCCATGTGCTGCTCTCCTGGCATAGTTTATAGATCGGCAGAGGGATATCTCTATCGGAATGCATGGATGGATTAGTCCAGACTCTGCGCCATGCAACAGACAAGGAGAGGTTCCGCAGGACCATCATCGGGGGGGGGCATCAATCATCTCCTACGTACAAGAGAATCCGGGCATCCCCAGGCTGGCCTCAGCGCAGAGATGCCCGAACCATGTACATCCGAACGGACTAGAATACCGGCTGCTCCTCATAGACGCCGAAGACCTCTGCCAGTGTGGCACACATCTCGCCGACAGTGACATAGGCGCGGGCACAATCGAGCACCCGCGGCATCAGATTGGTGCCATCCTCGGCCGAACGGCGAAGCTCGGCAAGGGTTTCCTCCACCCGGCCCTGGTCGCGGCTCTGGCGCAGCGCGCGCATCCGCTCGACCTGCTTCAGCTCCACATCGCGGCTGATCTGGAGCAACGGGATATCGATCACCTCCCCTTCCTGGATGAACTCATTCATGCCAACCACCACCTTCTCCTTGGCATCCAGCTCGCGCTGGTAGCGGTAGGCGGCATCGGCGATCTCGCGCTGGAAGAACCCGGCCTCGATTGCGGGGATAACACCACCGAGCGATTCGATCTTCTCGAAATAGGCCTCGGCCTCCGCTTCGATCTTATCGGTCATCCGTTCCACGAAATAGCTGCCGCCGAGCGGGTCGATAGCATTGATAACACCGGTCTCGTAGGCGATCACCTGCTGGGTGCGAAGCGCTATCGTCACGGCCTTCTCCGATGGAAGCGCCAGGGTCTCATCCATCGAGTTGGTATGCAGCGACTGCGTCCCGCCGAGCACCGCAGCAAGCGCCTCAACAGCGGTACGAACAATGTTGTTCTCCGGCTGCTGTGCCGTCAGCGAACAGCCGGCGGTCTGCGTATGGAAACGGAGAATCCAGGAACGAGGGCTTTTGGCACCGTACTTATCCCGCATCCGGCGCGCATAGATGCGGCGTGCAGCGCGGAACTTCGCGATCTCCTCGAAGAAGTCGATATGAGAGTTGAAGAAGTGGGAGAGCCTAGGGGCAAAACTGTCGATATCCATCCCGCGCTCCAGACAGGCTTCCACATAGGCGAACCCATCGGCCAGAGTAAAGGCAAGCTCCTGGGCGGCGGTGGAACCGGCCTCGCGGATATGGTATCCGCTAATCGACACAGGGTTCCACTGCGGCGCATGCTCGGTACACCACTCGATCATATCGGTGATGATACGAACCGACTCACGCGGCGGGAACAGATATTCCTTCTGCGCGATGTACTCCTTCAGGATGTCGTTCTGAAGCGTGCCACGCAGCTTGTCGAACGGCACCCCCTGCTTCTCGGCAACCACCAGATAATAGGCGAAGATCATGATCGCCGGGGAGTTGATGGTCATCGACGTGGAGACCTTGTCGAGCGGGATGCCATCGAACAGGATCTCCATATCGGCGAGCGAGGAGACCGCCACACCGCAGATGCCCACCTCACCTTCGGACACCGGATCATCGGCGTCGCGCCCCATCAGCGTTGGCAGATCGAAGGCCGTGGAAAGGCCGGTCTGCCCGTTTGCCAGCAGATACTTGAAGCGTCCGTTTGTATCCTCTGGCGTGCCAAATCCGGCAAACTGGCGCATGGTCCAGACCTTTCCCCGATACATATTGGCGTGGATACCACGGGTATAGGGGTACTGGCCGGGGAAGCCGAGCTTCTCCATGTAATCCCAGTTCCTAAGCTCATCCGGTGTATTCATCAGATCGACCGGATCGCCCGAAAGGGTTGTAAACTTCCATGTGCTGGTCTTTGCCCTGGCCGCATCCTCCTCCCAGCGCCCCTTGGCCTGGTAGAAGTCGAAGCTCAACTGCCCGGCCGCGATCCCGTTCTCATGGCCATTTGTGGGCTTGCCGTTTGTGCTCATATGTATCTATCCTTGAAAAGTGAATTTCTCTTGAAGTCTCCCAAGATACGGAAGGATGGCCGAAGGAGAAATTGCGCGATGTGAGATGGCACCACAATCCGGGAAGAGATGGATGACCGGCTGGAACATAGGGTGCATCGAGCAGAAATGAGCCGGGATGGCCAGGACAAGAGCGGGCCAAATCCATAGATGAATGCCGGAGTCGCGCCTCAGACTCCGATCGGGCGCCTGATCCAGAGGATCAGGCGCAGGGCATGCAGAAAAGCCCTGTTCAGATGTCCCATGCTGGACACCTGCGAGACCGGAGGCGGATACACGGTACATCCATCTTCTAGCGATACGGCCCAACCAGATCGACACACACATTCTCATCGCCGAAGATATCCCGCCACTGATCGGTCGTCTTCGATTTCACCTTGGCCAGAATGATCTGCTTCACTTCTTGGGCACGTGCATCGTGCGAGAGGCCATCATCGTCGCCGAGCGTTTGCAACCCGGTAAGCTCGCGGAAGCGGGACCAGAACTTCGGCTCCACCGCAGCAACGGCCAGATAGCCGCCATCGGCGGTACGATAGATGTTATAGCAGGGGAAACGGCCATTATGGAGGAAGGTGGCCGGGGTACGCTCCTGCACGCTTGACGGATAATATGCCCCCTGGGCCTGATCGACGGCATCCTGGAGGTAACACCAGTTCTGGACTGGCGCCTGCTCCCCTTTCTGGCGCAGGACGGTTGCCAGAACGGTAAGGGCGATATGGTAGGAGAAGAACATCCCGGTAACCGGCAGGAACGGGGGCGCGATGATATCATCGGTGCGATCGAGGATATGCATCTTCAGCAGATTGCTCTGCGCCATGGTGTTCAGGTCGTGCGCGGCGTGGTCATCGCCCGGCCGGAAACCAAGCCGTGTGAAGCTTACCCCGGTGAAACGTTCGGCGATCTCCTCCCCCGTCAGCCCAAGCTTCTCCTCCACCCGGCGGGGAAAGCTCATCACCACAGCATCGGCCGAGGCAATGGCATCGTGCAAGCTTGCGACATCGGCAGCCGATCCGAAATCTATAAGCCGCAGCTCCTTCGGTCCCTGAAAGGCATTGTATGCCTCGGTGAATGCCGGGTCCCACCCCCACTTCAGAAAAGGATCGCGATGGTGAGCATCCTCGAATTTTATCACCTGCATCCCCTGTTTTGCCAGGAAATAGGTCGCCAATGGGCCGGGAAGACGCCAGGTAAGGTCGATTATCTTCATACAGCTATAGAAATGAGTCCGGCAGATCTACAATGGACACAACAATCGCCGATCGCGGCATGGGCGCAGCGCCCGAGGGATAGATCCTTCCGGGAACGCAGCAGGCAGAGCTTCAACCGGCGATGTTCATACAACTATCGGGCATGGTGCTTCTTAATCGGCAGCTCCGCCCCCGAGCAGAAGCGAGGCGCCAACCTGGAGATACCGCATTGACTGCTCGCCATCGCTGGTCGTAAAGAGATTAGCAAGATTATACCGTGCCCCAACGTCGAGCGTGGCAAAACCAAGCCCTATCTCCACGCCGCCGCTGAAGGCAATGCCCATCTCTGGATCGCCCGCGCTCTTGTTGGAAAGATCAAGCCGCTCCAACTCCCCATTGCCTCGTATAAACGTATAGGTACGGTTCACGAAGGTATAACCGAGATGTGCTCCCAGATATGGTTTTACAACAGGAAGCGGCAGCGCAACGGCGCCACCGATTTGTATCGGGATCATCGAGGTGCCCACCTCGAATGTGGCAGCCACGGTGCTGTCGGCGGCATTGAAGCCGACATCGGTAAGGGTTACCTCCGGTGCCTGAAAGTAGATATAGGAGATATCGCCCAGGATACGAAAGATCCCCACCTCGAAACGGGCACGCCCGGAGACATAAAACCCGATATCGCCGGAGACATCGCCATAGCTGATGCTATCCTTGTTCAGCAGGTCGCGAAGCTCGCCCCCTGCCTGCCCGATATTGTCGCCGGCGGCGGCTATTCCCACACCGATGCCGAACTGTGCGCGGGCCGATGTGGCACCGCAGACAGCGGCGGCCAGCACGATCCAGAAGAGAGTAGCTGTTCGTTTCATTGTTGAAGTTTCCTATAGACCGGTTGATGCCGGAAAGCCCGGCATGGATGCGCGAAAATAGCACTCCCGGACCGCCCTGCCACCGATGCAGTCGGGAACGTCCGGCGGAATATCTTTTTTTTTGCAGGGAGGGGTTTGCCGAAACGATCCTGCAACACCAGAGACGACAGGCTCACAGCCCGATAAAGATCGTAGCCCCGATCTGAGCGTAATAGATCTCCTGCTCGCCCACGGCCTTATCGATCAGATTGGGAAGATGCAGTCGTGCCCCAAGTGCCACTTCGGCAACGGCAAGATCCATGGTCAAACCCGCTCCCACCGCCGCGCCAAAACGGCTCTCGCCAGAGGATTTTATCTCGAACGGAATGGTAAAGTCGCCTGCGCTGCGCTCGAATGAACGGTAATAATGGCTGAATGTGGCTTCCAGCGTAAGATACGGGACCAGAAAACCCTGGGAGAAGCGCATATCCACACCAACGCCGACCGGCACAACCGACTGCGCGGTGATAAGCTCAACGGAACGGTTGGCACCATCATAATATTCCGAACGGGCCTCGGGGAAACGATTATACGCAATCGACCCTGTCACGGCAAACCGCCCGCCGTAACGACCTCGGGCCTCGATATAATACCCCGTGCTCGCGTTCTCTGCCGCACCGCTCCAGCCACGCGAGGCAAGATCGGCCGTAATCTGCGCAATGGCATCGCCCGGCACTGCCAGGCCGGCACTGATGCCGATCCCCTGAGCATGTGCCTCGAACGCCGACCAGAAGAGGAGCGCCTGGAACACCAGGAGCATGGAAGGGATACGTTGATCCTTCATACGTGGAAAATATTGAAATAAAAGGGGTTGGCGCCTCCTGCCGGGCTGATTGTGTGGAGCAGAAGAGGCAAGGCCATGGTCACGGATCATTTTTTTGCACGACAGCTCCAAGGCGATGAAACCATCCATGCGATGCAGCGTCTTGGACCGCACAGCTCGCTTGCGTTACAGTTGAACCGTCGGGTGTCTTTGATGAGCAACTCGCTCACAGGTTTTATCAACCAGTCATACCACGCTATTATCGATACCTATGCATACCCTATCAAGACCAAGGAGATTTTCAATGCGTGCCCTCACCATGGCCATAGCCGCTCTTGTCGTATCCGCCATTTCCGCCTCTGCGCAGATCAGATCGGTCGAAACCACAACGACGGTTGACTCCGCTTCCGGGAGGACGGTCACGACCTATTCCACCGCTGTTAGAACAGAAGAGGATATCACCGTGCGCAACAACATGGTTGTTATCAATCCGCTCAAGTTCTTTCTGTTTTATAATCTTTCATACTTCCGTGCACTCTCCAACAACATCGCGGTTGGAGGCGGGTTTCAGGTTCCGACCCTCTCCGAACTCTCTGGATTCGGCGTAAACGCCGAGATGCGCTTCCACCCATCGGGAAAGGCGCTCCGTGGCTTCTATATTGCCCCGAACGTTTCCTATACCATACTCAGTGAGAATTCCCAGTCGGCAGGCGCCTTCTCCGTTGGCGCGCTGGCCGGATGGCAGTGGTTTCCCGGCGATGAATTCGCCATCGGCCTTGGCATCGGTGTGGATCGCTGGATACTCTGGGGGTCCAATGATAACGACGTGGCCCTGTTCGACTCGTATACCGGAACAACCCCGGCGCTTCGATTCGATATCGGCTACGCCTGGTAAGCACGGGCCATCTGGATCAGTATAACGACAGCGGCCCGCCGGACCAAGCTCCTGGCGGGCCGTGGCGCATCTATTCGGACCTGCGTTCAGCCTTGCGTTGGATCGGCAATCTTGCCGATGAACAACACCGCCCCGGAATTCTTCTCGCGTATGGCAAAGATAAAGGGTCGATTGGCGATCATGGACGGCCCAAGCGACATACGTGTGATGCCCACGGAGGTGGCAGCAGCAGCCTCTGTCCCCTCTTCATTGACCTCGATAAAGGTCTTATGCTGTACCTCGCTTATGTAAAGCTCTCCCGGCACTCCGGCAATACCGCTAAGATCGGCACTGCTGGAGAATGCGATCCCCATTCCCAATGCTTTCAGCGCATCGTTCAGCTCCCTGCCGTAGCGTATCGTGAATTTTGGAAGCGATACCGGGACCTCCTGTTTGGTAAACTTGGAGGGAAGGCCGTTCCAGTCCTCGGGGCTTAGGCTCTCCAGCAGAGCATCGGCGGAACTGCTCTCCGCCGGAAGAAGCACGGTCATGCTGAAATCACCATCGCCATAGGGAAGATCGACGGCACTATAGCTCGCGCTATGGAAATAAGAGACCTCGCCGTTACGGTTCATCATCGAGCACCGCACAACCGATCCATCCGGGCGGAAGAAGTCAGCCTCGCGTGTCTTGGCAGGATCGAATTTTGTGCTCCAGGCCGCTTTGAAGTAGATCGCATTGATCAGGTACATCATCAGATCGCCCGCTATCTGCTCGGGAACGATAGAGCTGATCCGCCCCTCCGTCTTTGAATCGACCCACCCGTTGATCCGTTTGGCTGCGCCAGGGGATGAAAAATCGAGGTCGCTTACCTCCGCATCAAAAAATTGGCGATTCAGGTCAAGAAATGCCGGACGAGCCTGGAAACCGCTCCGATACCAGATCGAATTGGCTACCTGGAATTTCACATTCGGATCAAGCCCGGCCAGAAGATCCATCATTCCCCGGTAGGCAGCATTGATCTCCGCTTCGCTCATCCCCTGGAGCTTCAGCGCAGAGCGCATCGCCTCCTGGGTTGTGCCGCGTGCGCCGTTCAACGTCATGCCAAGCGCCATCGAGATGCTGAGCGGTGAAATAACCACGTTCGAGTCGCGCATGCCCGTATTCAGCGTCCGCATCAACTCCAGGCCGACCATATTGTCCGCCTGTAGGATCTGCGTTTCGGCCTTCGACAGCTCACGCAAGGTCTGACGCGACGGACTCATATTGTTGGCACACTGGCCAAGAAGGAACGTTCCAAGGAGCACCAGAAGATATTTTGCTTGCATACCATCAACCTCCAACGATAATTGCGCCCAATTACACTGCTCCGTCCGTTGCTTGCATATCACGGCGGAACCATGTTAATACGTTAATACCATGTAACTCCGTAGGGAAGACGCGGCAGCACGGGGATTGCCCCCCGGTCCCTGCACAAGTTTTGCACAAACAGCCTCAACCGGCATGCCAGATGGTATGCCCCGTACCATGCCAACAGGACTCTCATGGAAGCAGCACTGGCACTTCTTGCGCTCGCCTTTTTTCTCCTCCCGATCATCGCTCTGGTAACAGCCTCATCCACCAGAACCACACTGCTGAAACGAATCAAGGCATTGGAGGAGGAAGTAGGATCGCTTCGTACAGCCATCGTGACGCTGACCGCCGCCGTACCAAGCCCGGCACAGCACCCGGCGGCACCTGTGCACACCGCGGCACCGGAACCATCTGCCGGACCTGCCATAATTCCGGCACAACCGATCACGCCAGCGACTTCTCCCGGCAGAGAAACCATGCCGACTCCTCTGCCCCAGACTCTATCGCAGCACCCGGCCACCGCCGAGCAGAAGGAGATACGGACGTCTCCTGCCGGGAACGCTCCGGCAGAGAGCATTCCGGCAGGCAGCATCCCGGCAGATGGCGCCCGCACAGCCACATCGCGTCCACGACCGCAACCGATCCCCGCTGCCAAGGCGCCGAAGCCAGCGCGGACCAACGCCGAATGGGAAGCCCTGCTCGGCGGCAGAGTGCTGAACCGCATCGGCGCGCTTGCACTGATTATCGGATTCGGGTTCTTTCTAAAGTATGCATTCGATCAGGAGTGGATCACCGAGGGGATGCAAACTGCCATTGGCGGCATCGTGGGGGTGGCACTGCTGCTGATCGGCGCCCGCTCGCACAAGAAGGGGTACGAGGTGTTCAGCCAGGGACTGGTTGGCACAGGCATCGCGGTCCTCTATCTGACGATCTTTGCAGCATTCAGCCTGTACGATATCGGGCTTTCGCAGATCCCTGCCTTCATCCTGATGGGAGTGGTCACGATCATCGCGTTTCAGCAGGCCTTCTACTACAATTCGCTCGCGGTCTCGCTCCTGGGCCTTATCGGCGGGTTTCTAACGCCGATGATGCTCAGCACCGGCACGGTACGCCCAGCAGGGCTGTTCACCTATCTGGCGATCCTGAACGTTGGCATCATCGCGATCAGCGTTATAAAAACGGCCTGGAAGCCGCTTGAACCGCTGGCGATGGCGGCCACCTATCTCTACTTTATGTCGTGGCTGAACCTCTATGCCATGCCGGCCCAGGCAGGCACCGCCGCGATCTTCCTCGGGATATTCTGGCTCATCTTCCAGGCCCACGATATCTACCGCACGATTCGAGGAGAGAAAGCAAGCGGGCTTATCGTGGCCATCGGGGCACTCAACGCCGGAGTCCTGCTGCTGAACATGATCCAGATTGCCGATCTCGGCGGCAGGATCGGCGAGTCGATTCCGGCGGCAGCGATCGGGGCCATCTATATCCTGCTGGCCCTGCTTCTGCGCCGCCCGGGCCACTCCGATACCAGGGTCGATTCCCGCAATGCGATTGTCGGCATCACGGCTCTGACGATCGCCGTATGGCTGCACACCTTTGCCGGACCGGAATATTATTACGCAAGCATGGTGCTCTCGGCGCTGGCAACGGCTCTCTTCTTCTGGGGCACACGCGCAAACTTCCCGGCAGTATGGGTTCCAGCGCTTCTCATCTTGTTCAACGCATTCCTCTTCTCCGTGATGATCGCACAGGGTGCTCCTCTTGTGGTTATCGGAGCGGTGCCGGTCCATGCAATGATGGTGGCCCACCTTGTGCTGGCAGCAGCGCTGTTCATCTTCACCCGGCTTGCCCAGCGTCTCGACGGCAAACGAAGCGGCACGGTGGCCACCGCTCTGGAATTCGGGCTTGGCGCAATGATATTCATCATGGCGAGCATCGCCACAGGCTACACCTATCAATATCAGATAGCACCGGCCGATGTCCTGGGGGGAACCGCCCCGGAGATGTTTATGCTGGAGACCGAAACACAGCAGTTCAATCTGACGATGATCCTGATCCTTGTCTGGCTGGCCTATACGCTGCTGATAACATGGATAGGAAAACGGACAGGGAGAAACACACTTGTTCTCTGCGGCGTCGGCGCCCTGGCAATCGCGCTGCTGACAGGCATCACCGAGGGAGCCTCGTATGTGCCGGAGATAGGGTTTAGGACCATCCTGAACATCCGTGCCCTGGTCTTTGTGGCGCTTATACTGACAACAGCGCTTCTGGCACGCTGGCTCCATCAGGGAAGCAGAACGCCTGGCACAAGGGTTCGGCCGCACGATATTCTTCAATTGGCCGTGATACTGCTCATCTTCGAGCTGCTGACAGTGGAGGTCTCCGATACCTTCAGCCAGAAGATCGCCCTTCTCAGCTCGACGCATACGGCAGAAACGATCGATTATGCAGGCGTGCAGGCGCTTCGCAACTGGGAACAGCTCGCGATATCGAGCGCATGGCTCCTGTATGCCACGATTCTGATGGTGCTTGGGATTGCACGGCGGCTCCGCTCGCTCCGCGTGATCGCCTTCTCGCTGTTCGGGCTTGCCATCCTGAAGATTTTCATCTATGATCTCTCATTCCTCGATACCCTCTACCGTATCTTCTCCTTCATCGGCCTTGGCGTGATACTGCTGGTGATCTCGTTCCTGTTCCAACGCTATCGTACGATTATCTTTGGCACCGATACCGATGCCGATGCCGGGATCATCACTGAGAGCAGCGATCAGGGCAGGACGCCGGAGATCACATCCAAGCCTCCGCTGGCGGGCGAGCCTCCGCCAACGGGACCGCATCAGGACCGATCGGACATCAGTTAACCATGAGCAGCGATACAGAACAATTGCAACAGCGCAACCGGGAGCTGGAGATCCTGAACGAGATCGCCAAGGAGTTGAACCGGCCGACCGACCTGGGGCATTCGCTCCATACGGTGCTTGCACAGGTGGCGGCGCTGCTTCATCTACAGACGGGCTGGATCTTCCTGCTCGACGACGAGAGCCGCGAACCATATCTGGCGGCCTCGCAGAACCTCCCCCCCGCCCTGATCGCCGATCCTGACTGGAAGGAAGGATCATGTTATTGCCTCGATACGTTTTGTGCGGACGCTCCGGCCGGGGCAGCCAACGTCACGATGGTGGCATGCAGCCGCCTGAAACATGTTGTGGACGCCAGCGGCAGGCTCCGGTATCATGCAAGCATTCCACTGTACGCACAGGAACGGAAGCTGGGCGTGCTCAACGTGGCAAGCACCAACTGGCGGAAGCTCTCCGCCGAGGATCTCCGTATGCTCCATACGGTTGGCGACCTGCTGAGCGCCGCGATTGAACGTGCACGCCTGTTTGCCAGAAGCGCCCAGCTTGGGGCATTGGAGGAGCGCAATCGTCTGGCCCGTGAGATCCATGATACGCTGGCACAGGGGCTTACGGCCATCGGGCTTCGCCTGGAAATGGTGGATTCGCTCCTGGAACGTGGCGCCGATATCGACAGCGCACGCCAGGGAGTGCAACAGGCGCTGGATCTGGCACGGCATAATCTGGAGGAGGCCCGCCGCTCGGTGCTCGATCTGCGCGCAGCCCCATTGCAGGGACGCACTCTCTGCGAAGCATTGGCGGAGCTTGCAGCAACATGGCATGGCTCCGGCAACCCGAAGGTGACGCTCGATCTGAAAGGCTCCGGGCGCAAGCTTCCTCCCGGCGTGGAGATAGGACTGTACCGGATAACCCAGGAAGGTCTCAACAATATTGCCCGGCATGCGCAGGCATCGCGCGTGATGCTCCGTCTTGCCATAGCCCCGGATCACACCGAGCTTGTGGTGGAGGATGACGGCCGTGGGTTCGAGCCTTATAGCGCGATCAAGGGACGCCATGGTCTTATCGGCATGAACGAGCGCGCAAAGCTTCTCGGCGGCTGGCTTCGCGTGCGCAGCGCGCCGGGAGAGGGAACACGGCTGGAAGTTCATGTGCCGAACGAATAAACACCGGCCCCAGCAGCGGACAACCGGCAACCGATACCAACAACCAGGAGAACATCCCGTGCCCTCCCCTATCAACATACTCGTGGCCGACGATCATCCCGTGGTACGCGAAGGTCTGGTGGCGATCCTGAGCACACAAGCGGATTTCACCGTGGTCGGCGAGGCCTCAAACGGACTGGATGCCGTGGCGATGGCCGAGAAGCTGCAACCGGATGTGCTGCTGCTCGATCTGGAGATGCCGGAGCTGGATGGTGTGCAGGCGCTCAGGAGGATAAGGGAAAGCAGACCGGAGGCACGAGCCATCATCTTTACGGTGTTCGATACCGACGAGCGGATACTGGCAGCGGTGCAGGCGGGAGCACAAGGGTATCTGCTGAAGGGAGTTCCAAGAGACGAGATATTCAATGCGGTCCGTGTGGTAAGCGCGGGCGGATCGCTCCTGCAACCGGTGGTGGCCGCGAAGGTGCTGCGCCATCTGGCCACAGAAGGCACACGCGCCCAGGATATGCTCGACCAGCTTACCGAGCGGGAACTGGAGGTGCTACGGCTGATGGCACGGGGACGCGCCAACAAGGAGATAGCAGCAACGCTCTTTATCAGCGAGCGGACCGTGAAATTTCATGTCAGCTCCATCCTCTCCAAACTCGGCGCCACCAACCGCACCGAGGCGGTAGCGCGGGCAGCACAGCAGGGCATTGTGGAGATGTGAACGCCGGAGCCAGGTGTCGCCCTGGCACACCACACCACGTACGCCGTGGTGTGCTCAGAGAGGACCGCAGAACGCTATGAAACCACCCCGGCAGCGGCCATTATTCCTAGCTTGACCGTTTCCACCAGGACCGGCGTCCCAGTGCCTTTAACACCACCTGTGCGGTGTTGTAGCCGCTGGCAGCGAAGATTCCGCCGCCGGGATGGGTGCTGGCACCGGTGAGATAGAGACCGCCGATCGGTGTGGTGTAGCCGCTCAGCTCCGGCGTAGGACGGAACAGGAACATCTGATCGAACGACATCTCCAGATGCATCACATTGCCACGGAGCATACCGTGCTTCCGCTCGATATCAAGCGGCGTCTGGATATAATAGTCGGTGATGGCGCTTCGCAGATTCGGCGCATACCGGCTTGCCATGTCGATCAGCTTCTCCGCCTCCCGTTTTCCGATATCGTCCCAATGCTCGCCGCTGGAAAGCTCATAGGGATGATACTGGCTCCAGATAAAGACCGTATGTTTCCCTGCTGGCGCAAGCGTGGCATCGATGGCCGAGAAGGTCATCAGAAGACAGGCCGGATCGCGCGATGGGATGCCCCGAAGATAATCGGCATAGGCATGGTCCAGATAGCGCGCCGACGGGCAGAGAAGTTGCAGCCCCGTGTGCGATGCATGGGGATTGGATGGTGTATGCGCGGCTGGATCGTGCGGCATGGCGGTATAGTTCGGCAGCTCGTCGCTGGCACACCGGATAATCATGCCGAACCCGTTGCCGATCCGTAGATTCTCCACGCTCTTCACAAGGGACGCCGGAAGATGCTCCCTGCCAACCAGATCCAGCATCGTTGTAACCACATGCGTGTTTGCAACCACGGCACGCCGCGCACCATACCGTTCACCGCTGCAAAGCTCCACCCCGGCAGCACGCCCATTCTCGACAAGCACCCGCCGGACAGGCGCATTGGTAAAGATCGTCCCGCCATCGGACTCGAAGCGCCGTGCCATTGCCTGCGTGAGCATGCCGCTCCCCCCTCGCGGACGTTTTGCGCCGGACTTGTGAATCATCGACTGCCAGCCGACAAAATCTGCCGTGGCAGGCTCGGTGGGTGGCGGCCCCGACTGCGCCGCAAGCCAGAGCAGCGACGCCCGTACCGGCTCCGACTCGAACGTCTCGTTGACCACCTGGCCATAGCTGGCGAATATCTTGCGGAGCGTGCCGGCAACATCCTTCTTCTTGCCGAACTTCCCGCTCATCATCGTACGGAGCAGGTTTGCCGGGGTTGGCGGTTTCACAAATGCCTCGAACACCCCTTCGTTGATCGCCCCCCAGAAATTCACAAACTCCCGGTAGCTTTCAGCATCGCGCTCGCTGATGCGGGCGATCGACTCGCAGGTACGATCCACATCGCGGTAATAGGCAAGCCAGCGTCCATCCGGCGTCGGATGCCAGGCAAACGGGTCCATCTCGATATACTCAAGCCCGAATTTCTCCAGCTCCAATTCCCGTATCACAGGGGTCAGATGAATCATGATATGGGCCGATCCCCCCACATCCATCTGGTAGCCGCCAAACATCTCCTCGGTGGCAACCGCCCCCCCCACCATCTCGCGCCGCTCGAAGACTGCCACATTCAACCCGGCCTTTGCCAGATAACAGGCGGTCGTCAGGCCGTTATGCCCTGCGCCGATGATGATGCAATCGAATTCAGATGCGGCCATAGTACAACGAGCGAAAATAGTTATCCGGCGATATAAACCAGAGCAACAACAACGATCCCATGCATCCAAACAAAAGTGTCCGGCAGGGTACACAAAGATGTACCCCTCACATCCAGATCACCAAGGCATATTTCGGCACGCCGAGATATTGACCGGCGCGCTGTATTATTGTATTATAAACTAATTTCTACTGTCAGGCGCTTCACATGTCATCATTCACCCATGGAGTATTGATAATGAATCATTCTCATATGATGCAGTGGTGTGGTCTACCATGGCTGCATCAAACGTTCTGGCCGAGAGTTTTCCTCTGCATTTTGCTTGCCATCATTGGCGCTCTCCCGCTCAACGCTCAGAACGAATCCGGTGTGCGCTTTCTGTTACCGGAGGGATTCAAAAACTCCGGCTACGATAGCACCACCGACTGGTATCACAGGAAATTCCCGATCATCCGCACTCTTCCACCACTGAACAGCGGCATGCCGCCAGAAGTCCTCGCTGCCTATGTCCACCTCGATAGCCTTGCACGGTTCAATGCTAATCCATATCTGGTTCAACCTGGAACATTGCAGACTGCATGGTCCGCACAACCGGAACTTCTGAGAAAGACGCTTGCGGCCTATTACACAGTGACAGATTATAATCCCCTTACCTATGAACAATATGAAAGGGAAACCGCGCTGAAAAGCAGGTTATTCATAATGCCATTAGGGATGATAACAAGGCATCTCGCCGATCTTCTTGCCAAGGCTGCATCTGTACCACAGGAGCGTACCGCACTGAAATCTGCGCTTGCACCAGACTTT
>CAYVWR010000005.1:0-54192 GCA_964455525.1 uncultured Alphaproteobacteria bacterium | reverse complement strand
GCCACAAGATTCTGGCTGGAACATTCTAACACCACGCAGACTACCGGAGAAACACGCATGAAGACAGCTCTGACGATGCTTGTACTGATGCTCTACTGCTCTATCGGTCAGGCCCAGGGTACAAATCCAAAAAAGGATGATGGGATCTGTTCCGAAAAGTCCTGCATGGACCAGAAGTTCCTGTATAGCTTCTGCGACAAAAACGGCAATATCATCACGAAATGCAGCAATGATCCAAACAACGAACGGGGCCTGAAACTGCTCAAGCGGCAGGTGCCGATCGACTATCGCTACGAATGGTGGTCGATGAACCCGGAGGTGACCAAGGGGACCGATACGATAGCGTTTTACGAGGGGGACCCCCTCAATATCTACAAATATCCGATCTTCGTTGGCGCGAATATGAAACAGGCCATAGAGCGAGCCGCTCATCGCTGGTCGAGCCTGTGTCCTGCTCAGGGGCCGGATGAGGAATACGAAGCGTGCCAGATTATCGTCAGATGGTCATATCCCGGTGAAAATATCGGCAGTAGGTTTGCGACCACAGATTACCATATCGATGTCAGCAATTGTCGGCTGTATTGTCCCGGAGCGACCATCATCCTCAATCAGCATCCGGCCTTTACTGGTAGGGATGAATATGATAGGCCTATAAAGTTCATTGGCACAGAACGTCAGAATTATGGTCATCTACCACGATTTCCATATGATTACGACTACATGGACGCCTACACAACCATGCTGCACGAGTTTGGGCACTGGCTTGGGTTTTCGCATGCAGAGGAGCCTGATATCAACGGTGAGCACTGCGGCGATGCAAACGGCATTATGAAAACGATAGCGGAGAATCTGGAAATCCAGGATCTCTCCTGGGCCGATCAGTGCATGTTCCTGAAAGCCTATTGCTGCCAGGATTCCAGGAATAAAAACGGTGAAATGTCGTGGGACTCGACGATCCCGGAATTCCCTCCTATCGACGTGACCAAGATGGCGGTCCCTAGCGCTGCACACGAAGGTTTTATGGTCCTTCCGAACCCTTCGCGATCAGGAGCGCTTACGTTGCGCCTGATGGCGCAGGAGGAATGCGATCCGGGGAGCCTCAGGCTTCTGGATGCAACCGGAAGGGTTATGCTGGAGCAGCGCATAGAGAATGAAAAAGACCGGGATATCACTCTGAACGTTCGTGCGCTCCCCACCGGGATGTATATGGTGCAGGTATTCTGTGGCGACCGCGCATTCTCCAGAAAGGTCGTTATAGAATGATGAAAAAGCGATGGCAGATCCGGCGTCCCGCCGGGGGATGATGGCCGAAGCCAGGCCCATTGGGGCATTCGATCATCGGCGGGCCCGACAATCATCCCGCTGAACGCCCGACCGGAGATTTCCACCAGCCTCCGCATCCGGGAGGGGTCGGCCCGATTTGTCGTGCGGCCCAACGGTAGTACATTGCACAAGCTCTCTTCCGATCCGAAACACAGGTGCAATGAAACACTCTCTACCATCCATCGCAGCGCTCGCCCTTGCTGCCACCCTTACATGCAGCATACGGCTCGGCGCACAAGAACTCTACCGCTACCCCCTGGTCGGGGCCGTTACGGAATCATCGGCCACCATCGCGGTCTGGCTGACCACGGCAGGCATGTTTGCAATCGAATATGGGGCCGACCCCGCGCTGGCCGGAGCGGCCAGAACGCCGATGCAGACCGCATCGGCCATCAATGAGAACGTAGCCAAGGCCGAGCTTACCGGGCTGACCCCCTCCACACGATATTACTACCGCATCATCAACAAAAACGCCACCCCGATCTCCGCGATCTTCTCGTTCAAGACGTTCCCGGAAGCAGGCAGGGACGCGCCGGTCAATATCCTGTTTGGCTCCTGCCAACAGATGCGCCCGAGCGATTCGGGCAAGGTCTTCAACGTGGCAACTGGTCTCGATGGCGATGTTTTCCTCCAGACCGGCGACTGGACCTATCCCGATTACCGCATCCCCGGATTCCCGACAGAGCCGGGAACGATACGGGAATCGTACGCAATGCGATTTGATACCGCCTATCCCTTCAACAAGTATATCCTCTCGACGATGGGGCTGGCCTATATCTGGGATGACCACGACTACTATAGTAACAACTCCGACGGCTCGATTCCAGCTGATATCAAGGAGGATGTGCTGGCCGCATACAAGCGCCACATCCCCCACTATCCGCTGCCGAACGGGGCCGGTATCTGGCAGTCGATCCGTATCGGCAATGTGGAGCTGTTTCTTATCGACTCCCGTTCGCAGCGCAAGCCTGTGGAAGAGGCGTTCAACGGCTCATCCTTTGCCCCTCCGCAGGGACACTCCATGCTGGCAGGGTATGCGATCTCCGGCGAGAACCAGATCGACTGGCTGATGAAGGCCATCAGAAACTCCACGGCCCGGTGGAAGGTGCTGGTCAGCCCGGTCTTCTTCAATCCCGGCGTCAGCCCCGCCATACCGCTTGCCCTGCTGGCTGGACGCAGGGATGTGGCCGTGGAATTTGCCGATAAGTGGGTGGGCTATCCGGCCGACCTGGACTCGATGAAAAAGCTGCTGAGCGCGGGGCTGGGACGCAATATGGTGGTGATCTCCGGCGATGCGCATACCAACATCTACGACAACGGCCAGCACTCCATCATCCCCGAGTTCATGGTGGGCAACCTCGATCAGAAGAACTCGAACCTCTTCCAGTTGATGCAGAGTTATGGCTTCAATCCATGGACCGGCGGGCAGGGAGATTCCCTCTCGACGGTAGGACGGATCAGAGTGGAAACAAGCCCACGGCACCGGATGATCGTGGAATCTTACGATGAAAACGGCCTGCATGAACTTTCAATCGAACTGATGGACAGCTCGGCGGCATCGGTTCCATACAGCAGCAGCAGCTCCTGGAAGATCCTGTGGGCGATGCCGGTAGAGTCAGGAAGCGTGCTTCGCATGGAAATGCAAGCCCCGCCAACCGGCGAAGGGCGCCTGGAGATCGTTACGATGGAGGGGAGACGGGTGGCAGACGTACCGGTCCTTCTGAAAGCGGAGAAGGAACTGCGGCTGAAACTCCCGGTTGCCCTGCCAAACGGCAATTATATCGGGCGTCTCCTTATCGGCAGCCATGAAGCGGATTGCCGGTTCACCGTCGTGCGCTAGAAGCTCCCCGACGGCTCCCCGCAAAAACAAACACGGCCGCAACGGACGAGAAGCTGATCTCGCGCCGCTGCGGCCGTGCTCAGTTATCGTATGCCGGGGAGGCCAATCGGCGGCCACCCTACCTTCTTACACCTCCACATCCTCGAACCGGCGCTCATCAAAGACAAGCTCGCGGGCCAGCTTCACCCCCGTCTCATCGAGACGATACAGCGGAAGAATCTTCGACGCATGAACGATCGCCATATCAAGCCCGGCCTCGACAGCATGGTGGAGGAAGACCGAATTAACCACCTGACGGGTCACCGTGGAAAGGCCGAAGGAGGAATTGCTCACGCCAAGAATGGTCTTGGCACGTGGCATGATCCGTTTGATCTCGCGGAGCGCATGAAGCGTGGCGATGCCGCCATCGCGCAGATCCTCCGTTCCGGCACCGAGCGGGAAGGTGAGCGGATCGAAGATCAGATCGTCCTCGCGCAGCCCGTATACATCGACTGCAAAATCACGAATCCGCTTGGCGATCGCGACCTTCTTCTCAAACGAATAGGCCTGCCCCTCCTCGTCGATCGAAAGGGCTATCACCGCCGCACCGAAACGTTTCGCCAGATGGAGGATCTGGCCTGCCTTCTCGGTACCATCTTCAAAGTTGATGGAGTTGATAATCGAACGGCCAGCCGAAAGCTTCAGTGCGGCTTCAAGGACGGGAACCTCGGTGGAATCGATCACAAGCGGAAGCGCCACCTGTGTATTGAACCGGCGCATCACCTCGTTCATATCACGCGCCTCATCGCGTCCCACATAAGCAACGCAGACGTCGAGCACGTGTGCTCCCTCCTTCATCTGCTCCTTTGCCATGGAGACCATCGCATCGTAATTCTCGATGGCGAGCAACTCACGGAATTTCTTGGACCCATTGGCATTGCAGCGCTCCCCGACCAGAAGGGGGGCTGGCTCCACGCGCATCGGCACGGAACTATAGATCGAGCTGACCGATGGGGTAAACTCCCATTGCCGTTTGATCGGCTTTGTCCGGTCGATCAGCTCTCGCAGCATTGCGATATGCTCAGGAGTAGTGCCGCAGCACCCGCCCACCATCGCAACGCCGAACTCGCCGATGAACTTTGTCATCCAGCTTACCATCTCCTCGGGGGTGAGATGGTAGTGAGCATGGCCCCCGATATTCTCCGGGATGCCCGCGTTCGGCATCACAAACACAGGCTTCGGCGAATTCTGGCAGAGATAGCGGAGGTTCTCCTCCATCTCCTTCGGACCGGTGGCACAGTTCATGCCGACGAGGGTGACGATATCATATGGTTCCAGGATCGTGAGTGCCGCCGCGATCTCTGTTCCCATAAGCAAGGTGCCGGTAAGCTCGACCGTGACCGACACGATGATCGGCACACGACGTCCACCACCATCGAAATAATCCATGGCAGCATACAGCGCCGACTTGATCTGAAGCGGGTCCTGACAGGTTTCGATGCAGAGCAGATCGCAGCCACCTTCAACAAGCCCCGCGATCTGCTCGCGGAATGCCGCAGTCATCACATCGAAACCGATCTGCCCGAGCGAGACAAGCTTTGTTGTCGGCCCGATGGAGCCGGCAACAAACCGGGGCCACTCCGGCGTTGAATATTCATCGGCGCAGGAACGGGCGATCTCTGCCGAAAGCCTGCTCAGCTCATATGCCCTATCGGCCAGATCATACTCGGCCAGCACAATCGATGCGGAGCCAAAGGAGTTGGTCTCGATGATATCGGCACCGGCCTCAAGAAAGCCATAGTGCACTGCACGGACAGCATCGGGCTTGGAGATGCAGAGATATTCGTTGCACCCTTCCAGAGCCGGACCACCAAAATCCTCGGCTGTCAGGTTCTGTGTCTGTAGCGATGTGCCGGTGGCGCCATCGAACAGAAGAACACGCTCTTCAAGAAGCTGGAGTAAACGATTCTGATCCATCGTACATACCTCTACCAGTGCCGTTTTTTGATTGCCGATTTCAACGCCCGGATCGGCGAAACAGATCCAACAGGGAGAAGATAGCCAACCGCAGCCACCTGTGGCCGCTATCCCCTGTTCCCTTGACCGGGAGCGATTCGCGAAGAGTGGAAGTTAGGAGTTGAACGAGAAAGGGCATACGGCGAAATCGCCATATGCCCCAACCGAATGGTATCAAAGCTTATCGGAAACCCGGAACGATGACCGCAGATCCGCTGAAGAGCTTGCCCCCCCCCTGTGAGCCATGCACATGTACGTCTGCAATGCTCTGCTGTGCCCGCCGCTACGGCTCAGGGAGCGGCATCTGCCGCGCAAGCATCGCAGCATTGCGCGGTCCGGGCGGTTTTAGAACCGGAGCACCGCGCCGATACGGCCTGTGATAAGATCGGTGCGCGAGGTGATGATATCGTAGATGACGTTGCCGTTTTCGCGACGGATAGAGCCGCCGGTCAGATATCCGGCCTCCCCCCCGGAAAGGTAACGGACGCCAAGATCGAGCAATATCTCGCGTGCACTGCCCTGGCTTGAGACACCGATAGAGGGGTCATTCTGATAGAGCCGGATCATCAGGCCGCCACCGCCGCCATAGCTGAGCGCCGCATCGTCATGATTGGTAGAGCTGGCGATATCCTCGCCACCGTTCTTGTTGCGAACCGAGGTATTGGTAAAAAGGTAGTTGACACCGACCAGTCCATCCACATAGGGGCGCACGAGGCCCTCGGCGGGCTGAAGCCGGAACAGCAGATGCGCCTGTGCTATGTTGTTGGTGGTGGACACCTTGACTCGCACATCGGGAATGCTGGAGGAAAATGGCTCTTCCCGTTCCTCCGACCCATAGGTCATCACACCGCCGTCGATGCCAACCATCAGGGGCACCTGATCGAAATGGTAGCCAAGTGAGCCGGAGATGCCAAAGCCGGTCCCCTTCATCTTATCATGAAACTCGCCGCTTGTAAAGCCGACAAGGAAACTGAGGCTTCCATAGACGCTCTGGGCACGTGCGGCGATGGGAACCGTAAGCAGAACCATCATGGCGGGCAGCATCACCCTGTACAGTACATTCTTCAGTATTCTAGGCATAGTCATCACTCCTGATTGAATATATTGGCCACAGCCGGGAGGGCTGGCTCATTGAAGTCTGGCGCCTGTACGCCTCTGTCCCCCTACGGTTTCACAGAAAAATGCGGGTTACATTTGGAAATGCTCCCCGGCGGCCTCCGCCATTGGTTACGATTGGTGAATCACCCCGCCGAGGCACCCTCGCACGGGCTTTACGCCAAATCTGATCAGCGCCAAATCCGTAAGTTTGCTCCCCTTCATTCCAACGCAGTTCAATACCAGTATGGCTGATCGCAACCACACGCTGCTTGTTGTCGTCGACGTGCAGGAACGGATGATGCCCGCCATCAACCGGCACGAAGAAATCACATCGCACATTCTGAAACTGATCGCCGGATGCCGGGAACTTCAGATACCGATCCTGGTCACAGAACAATACCCAAAGGGGCTGGGCACGACACTGGGACCGGTGCAGGAGGCTCTTGGCGAATGGTACCATCCGCTTGAGAAGATGAGCTTCTCGGCATGCGGGGATATCCACTTCATGAACCGCCTGGAGACCGCTGGCCAGCACGATATTATTCTCTGCGGCGTCGAGGCGCACGTTTGCGTTTATCAGACCGCAATGGATCTTCGAGAACTTGGCTATTCGGTACAGATCGTAGCCGATGCGGTCGGGTCGCGCTCCGAGGAGAACTATCGGCTTGCACTGCGCCGCCTGGAGCGCCACGGCGTGGAGATAACATCGCTGGAGATGTTTCTCTTCGAGGCTATGGAACGCGCCGACATCCCGGAGTTTAAAGCAATTCAAGCTCTCGTGAAATAAAGCGCCCCAGCAGAGGCCACATATCGGCTCCTTCTCCCCTTTCCATTGTCAATGCATTGTGGACGAACCTCGTCCCGCGTTATAACAGATTATGCTCAACCCGAAAACCCTTGGCCTTATCATCGGCGCCATCACGCTGCTTGGGATCGTCCTTCTGGCGTTCCAGTGGTGGATCACCGGCGGACTTATCACGGCAATCGGCCTGGCCCTTCTCTATATCTGGTGGAGGATGAACCAGCTTATGGAGATATCGCAGGCGTTGGCCGCCAACAATATGCCGCTGGCGCGCACCAGGCTTGCCGCGGTAAAGAACCCGCACAAGCTGAACCCCTATTCCAAGACCTACTATCATTTCTTCCAGGGAATGGTGGAGGCACAATCGAACAATCTGAAGGAGTCGCGCACGGCATTCAAGGTGGCGCTGGAGACCAATCGCTTCCGTACGGCCGATGAAAAGGCCACAGCGCTCCTGATGATGGCCCAGCTCGACCTCCGCTCACGCAACAAGGAAGGTGCAAAACGCTATCTCCGCGAAGCAAAGGCACTGGAGCCGGGCGAGCAGATCCGCGAGCAGATCAGTTATATCATCAAGCAGACGGGGATTCGGTTGTAGAATCCTGGTCCCGGCCATATCCCCCGGCGCTGCGGTCAGCCGCGGATCGCTATGAAATCGGATTACATGCATAGAGCCGGGCCGGAATTGATAATTCCGGCCCGCTCCGTATGTACAGCTTCCCTGCCGCATCCCAGGCCCGGCAGCATACGCCAGCGAACACACACACGCATATTCCAGAAAACGTCACCATTGCCCCCGTACTCCCTTGCATCCGTATGGTGGTCTTTCTATCATCACGCCAGCGGCTTTCACTGTTTCACCATCACCCGGGCTATGGAACAATCACAGGAGATGGCTCGCGATGAACATCCCGGAAACTTATCCTACTTTTCTACCAGGAGTATAGTATGCACGCTTCAGCATCTTCACCACACGGTCTTCGGCATCTATCATGGCAACGGTTTGCCTGCCGGCTCTATGCAATGATGATTGCATGCACAGTCGCTTCAACCTCGCTGTTGGCACAGGACGCTCCCTGCACAGATCCATCCTGTACTGATCCGTGGGTATCCAGAATCCAAACCTTTCCTGCAACCGACATCCCAGGCTGCTCGGCCGATCCGGGTTGCCTGATTACAGTGCAGTATCTTAGCAGATCCTGCGGGCTGGAGAATCCCTGCGAATACTAGATCACGGCCATTACCTACTCAGGTCCCTGCGGCACAGGTGTCTGCCCGATGCGCGACATCATCCAGACAGCCATCGCCACTATACTTTCAAATCCAGATCCTAGCAGTGACTGCAATCCTGAAACAGGCTTTTGTATCGATAATGTCAAGGTGACCATGGCCGACTGCTGGAAAGCCGCCTATGGCTCCAATGGCAACATCCTTGCACTCACCCCCTGCCATTCATTACCAAGCTGCTGTGTCGCTCGTTACCGCATCTGCCGGCAGACATCCGGCCAGATCACGATCTTCTCTGGCAGTATCTCGACACCGCCGAATCCAACATGCACCGGCACCGCCTCGCCATTTCCATCAACCGACTGTACACCAGTCTGCCAGTTCATGGATTTTGGCATGTAATCAGAGGATGATCTCTGCTCTGGATGGACTCTCTGAAATACCAGCCAGCGAAAAACAATCGGAACCTTATGGCCAGTTGCGGGTCTTTTCCGATAGTGATGCCCCGGCCTTCGCCGACCGGGGCATCAGCTCCACAATCATGAGGACTACTCCCGGTCTATCACTATGCGACACTACCAGCTACATCATTCCCTGCGATTGTTTATCCTCTCGGCACTCCTGCTGCTGCTCATCGACGCGCAGTCACACGCACAGCAGTACTACTGGAAAGTCATCGCAGCATTCGAGAATACCGACCTTATGGATATCGACTGCGCAGACTCTACCGATTGCATGATGGCCGCCATCGTTGGAGCAGGACTGATGAACAGCATCGTCTATCATTCCGATGATGGCGGACACTCATGGCTAAAACGCTTCGATGACACACTCATCTTGCAACCTGCGATCGACCGGCCCTTGAAGCTCTTCACCATACAACACCCCACACGAGAACTGACACTCGTCGGAGCCGACAGCGGCATCATACTCCGCAGCAGCGATGCCGGCGCATCCTGGCAGCGTATGCAGGTCGTTGGTCCGCAGTTCACCTGCGAGCGACTCTCGATGTACGACGAGAACCACGGCATCGCAGCATTCTTCGGCGTTGGCACACCGATCATGGTCACCAGCGATGGAGGACTTCACTGGAAGCAGATCGCACTCCCATGGCCCGATGAACCTGCCTGGGACACACTCGCCGAGTATGCGACTTACATGGTGGAATGTATTGCTCCGTCGACCTACCTGTGCGTGATGCGAGGCCCGCGCACCCATACACTCTTCCGCAGTTCGGATGGGGGGGAGACGTGGAGCTATCTGCCATCGCTCTTTGGACCGGATTACGACACGATCCGCCTGAGCCACACTGCTTTCTCGTTCATCGACACGGCCACTGGGTTTGTCTCGTCCACCATCTCTCTGGCAGCACGGCAGCCAGGTGTGCCGATACACTCGGTGATTGCACGCACCAACGATGGAGGCCGTTCCTGGCAGGTTATCTTCCGTGACACCCTCGGAAAGGGTACGCAAGGGGAAGCGCCAATAAAGTTTGCATTTCGCGACACGCTTGAAGGAGTTGTCTCTGGCTTTTATAAACTCTACAGTACGAGCAGCGGTGGCCGTTCCTGGCATATCGACAGCGCAGAGACAGACCGTCTCATCTATGCAACCCCGATTTTCAAAGAGGGCCTCCCGGAGCTGTTTATGGCCCACCCAACGGCGCTGATTCTCCGTCGCACCCCACTGGTCTCATCCGTAGAAAGAGAGCAGCACACCAGCATCGGCGAAAGCGACTGGCAGATAGAGAACGTCATCTTCGATGGCAATACCCTGCTGGTACAACAGAGGATGCCCAAAAGCATGCAGATACGCATGGGACTGTACGACCTGATGGGAGAAGAACGGGCGGCTGCGATCAGCGAGGATCTTCCCCCCGGCAAGCACCGGCTGCGGCTTGATCTGACAGGATTGCCATCGGGTTACTATATGCTACGGCTGGATAGTGGAGGCGAGCAGAGAACGCTCAGCATTATGCTGGCACGCTAAGCTCCAGATGCTGCGAAAGTCTCCCAAGTCGGCATAGCGGGAACGTAGAGGAATTTGCTTACAATTCCCTTCTTGCGCCCCCGTTTCCAACCATGCTATCTTTGTGGCCCTTGTACGGGCGATTGGCACAGTTGGTTAGCGCGCTTCGTTCACATCGAAGAGGTCGTAGGTTCGAGTCCTACATCGCCCACAAGAAACCCCGAATCTGCGAAGATTTCGGGGTTTTTGCGTTTTTGGGGACGGATCTTTAAGACCCCCCCCGCGTGGGTTGCAGCGGTGCACACCCTATAAGAGAGAGTGCCCAACTGAATCGAGTTCAGCCGGGAACTTCAGTTATCACTATCACGACATAACTCTTCCCCACAGCTTCTTCTTACACCCCCGTCCGTAATAACGCTGGCAGACGAGGTTGAAGGAAGCCCGCAGTGCAGCGGCAAGCTTCTGACTGTCAGAACCATGCGACTGCTCCATGAAGTCCACCACCGCTTCAAGCACCGCATAGTGAAGATCGAGCACGTCCGTTTCCTCCTCAAATGCCCCTTCAATGTCGAGCGTCGTTGGCTTCGGCATGGAGGTATCTCCCCGGCCCGTTTCGGTTAGTACGCCTAGTGCTGCCGCAATCGTAGACTGGTGGACATTATCGTATCCGATTGCGGCTTTACCGAGCGTGTAGCAACTCGTTTGAACGTACAGCGAGGGGATGATGATGAGTGATCAAGAGCAGAAGCGAGTTCGTAGATGAGGTTTCAATATTCCAGATGTGCAAGCTAATCCCTTAACCTTATGGCAACTATCATGACCTGCTGATAGCACTAAAGCGTGCGGCCAGAGAACTCTCGGAGCGTCTATCGAAATGATCGCCGCCTATAGCCTTAGGCAAGCAAGTATTTATGAGATCCTGTACACTTGCACTTGACTTTGCTGAACTCGCTTCCTATTTTGAATTTAGTTTTCTTCCGCACCATAATCCCCACTTCTGAAAACATCAGTCCTGTACACAGATGTCTCTGTGGACTTCAGTTAACACATAATATTTCTACAATCGTGGCGGAGATACCGAAGGAGAACTCACCCCATTAGGGCTAAGCGAACAAGAAAAAAAAGCAATCGTCGCGTTCTTGCGAACACTTACGGATGTCCGCTTTATTGATGAGTAGTCAGCGAGTGGCTTACATATTTCATTCCTCTCGTAGCAGAATACTGTGATAGAATCACTTCCGACAATAGCCATATAGTATGGCCGCATTATTCGTAGCTATATGGCAATCAGAACCAGAAATCGGAGATTAACAACCAGTGAAGGATAATATACTGAAGTTTACCGCTCTTGTGAATGTTGATGGCACATGCGTTCAACACCAGGAGTATTGGGTTGAACAGACCCGTAAAACCATCCGTGTACGTGAGTCAGGTAGGTTCCCGGAACATCCCGGCGTGGCAGCCCAATGTGAGTTCGTTACCGAACCCGAGGGTTACCATTCTATTGATGTCCATCTCCAGCATCCTAAAGGCAGCACAGCCGTCCATGTACATCGGAAGTCGGAGAGTGAAGTGGAAATCGCTATGAATGGGGGCGACAACATTCCGATCTCAATTACGAATTCGGATGGGATTGCCTATTTCGATGGACCAAATCCGATGTTTGATTACGTAAATGCCATCCTGCTGATGGGGATTCAAGACGGGGAAGATCGCACAATTATGATGAATGTTCTTCAATGGACTACTGGGGAGATCATGCAACTTCCCTATACGTTCAGTAAAAACAATGGTGTCATTTCAATCCGCAAGGATCTTGGTGAAATCGTGGAAGCTAAGATATTCCTCGATAACGATGGTGGGGGAATGCAACGCTATCGGATTGCGCAGGAAGAGTATCTATTCGCGTCAGCAGAGGGTGAGCATACGGAGATAGTGCCCTAGATCCTGTTATGATGCACTATGTAGCTCAGAAACGAGCATGGGAAGCTCTGCTAGGCCCTTGGCGGGGCAATCCATAATGGGTATGGATTGCAATCTGGCAAGCTTTACTCAGAAATCGTTGATTCTGGATTGATCTCAACGATTGATGTTCATAACACGCTCTAGTATGTAACTGTCCCAACTCTTGGAATTTCGATCTAAATATGAGACAAGCGGGTTCGAGTCCACAAGAAACCCCGGAATCTTCGCAGATTTCGGGTTTTTTGCGTTATTGAGGATGCCACGACCCGATGGTCTTAAAACCAGGTATCAAGTTCGTATAAGTTCCGCACAACCATGTTGCCATGCCCTCGGGCCTCCACTTCCTGCTGGTAGAAACTCCATCCACCACGGGTCCGGTATCCAAAGATGTTGTAGGTGCAATTCTGGGCACGATTATGTGACTGTACCACCGTGATATTCGGACCGGCAAGCCAGGGCTTGAGCCAGCTTGTGCACATCGCCATCTGGAGGTTCACCGTATTCATCATCCCATTCATATTCATGCTTCCGTCGTGCAAGGTGTCGTTGACATGAATAACACGTGGCCTATACCAGTTCTTATCAACCGCAAATGTGCATCCCGATAGCGTACGGAATTGTTGTGCCATACGGATCTTTCCCAGATTCAGAGGATTCCGAACTACTGGCCTCTTCATGGATTTGTTGAATATATGGGCTGGCATCGAGGTAACGTGAACAGAGATCGTTCATAGCATATCGGCGTCCTCTCTCTATCTGACAATCATTGCTTCCAGGCCGATCTCAATGGTTCCTGAATTGTTATGCTCACTGGCCAGGGTCAATTGTATGGGGAAACTTCATGGGCCATTCAGCTCGTTACAACAGCAACAATCAGGCATCCGATAGTGTCTCATGCTCCACAGATAGTTGGCCATAGCTCTACCTTCAAGGTTGATCGCACGTAGGATGATAAACCGTGCCCAACCTGAATCTATCCGGTGTATGCAGCCGCAGTGCTGAACTGGTAGATATCGTATGGTTGCCCGCCAGCATGGAGTTGTGTACCAGCACATGGGAGAGTAGATTATCGCCCATGGCGCTCTGGCAGGCTGGTGTTGGTCCCCCTTACGGTACCAATAGCGAGAGAGCGCCATGCAGATCATACAAATGCCGATGCTTACACAACACCTGATAGGGTTTGCCCAGGAGCGGTTCAATCGCTTTACACGCACGTCGTTCCCGGATCTGTTCTCCGGGTCGGACGATTTTCTGGGGGTGCCTGAACGGTTCATCACGCTGCTTGCCGAGCATCGCGATGAGATCCGGCATCTTGTCGGCACGTGGCTGATCGAGATGGATAAGGGCTTGCACAAACATGAGGTGATCGAGCTGTTCTCCTACCATACGCGCCGCTATATCAAGAACAACAATCAGTTTCTGCGGCTCTCGCAGAACAATCAGCACGACCTGGCCGGGGTGTATCGCCGGTTTCTCCGATCATTCCATCTGGTAGTGCTTGGCAGCGATGGCTCGTCGCTGGCGGAGCATATGGTTGATCTGCTTGAGGATCACCGGGAGCATCTGCGGAGCTTCATCCGCTCGCTCGATCTCGGCGGGGACCAGATTGCCGAACGGCACGGCCCACATTGCAGTGAGTACTCTCCCGCCCTGCAAACGGAAATACTCCGCCTCGATCCGGCAAGCATCTTCGGGCCGCTGCTCGATCTCGGCTGCGGCGAGCAGGCAAACCTGGTGCGATATCTGCGGGGACATGGCGTTGAATCGTACGGGATCGACCGTTTTGCGCCAGAGAATGAACCGGGAGTCTATCGTGGAGACTGGTTGGAAGAAACGCTGGGACGGGAACGCTGGGGAACGGTGATCTCGCATATGGCGTTCTCGCACCATTTCCTTCATCATCATCTGAAAGGGAGCGATGCCATCAGGGACTATGCCCTCCGGTATATGGCGATCCTTGCGGCGTTGAAGCCCGGAGGATCGTTCATCTACTCCCCCGGCCTTCCCTTTATCGAAGAACTGCTTCCGGCCGACAGATACCAGGTGGAGACCAGCATGCTCGCACTGGCAACTGCCCGTGGCACAGAAGGTGATGCGGCAATCACGGCACGGCTCGGCACAAGCACGTTTTATTCGACCAGAGTGACGGCGCTCGCCCGAACAGGCAATGGCATATGATGCAACGATATAACAAGCGCCAGCACGGAGCACAACAACGATGGTACCACCACTGGAAGGACCGCCAACTGCTGAGCGAACTGCTTCTCTCGGTGATAGCCCTGGCCGGTGGGCTGATGATCTATAGCAGCTACCTTATCTACAATGAATCCCGTCCTGGCTCAACGCTCGCCGACCCTCTGCTGGAGATACTCCCCATGATGGACGTATCCATCCCTATCTTTGGGATCATCTACGGCGCGATTCTCCTTGGCATCTACTCGCTTCTCGGCAGCCCCCGATCGCTCCTTCTGGCGCTCCAAAGCTATACGGCTCTCATTCTGATCCGTATCGTCGCGCTCTACCTTACCCCGCTCGCCCCGCCGCCGGAGATGATCCCCCTCTACGATCCGATGGCCGGATTCGGTCCGGGCGATATTCTCCACAGAGACCTCTTCTTCTCCGGCCACACATCCACCCTCTTCCTTCTCTTCCTCATCGCACGGACGCGCCCCATCCGATGGATCTTTCTTGCCTGCACCGCTGCGGTTGGCATGCTCGTGCTTGTACAGCACTGCCACTACAGCATTGATGTCCTCGCGGCCCCATTCTTCGCCTACGGATGTTACCGTCTGGCAGCTTGCCTGTCCGGTGCCATAACGATCAGGGGATCGGGATAAACAAACAACCGGCATGCACCGAAACGCCACTCAACGTATCGAAGGCTTCTCCGGCCGCACTATCACAAGCCGATCGCCCGCATTGGCCTGGCGGGCTGAGAGGCCGATGATAACGCCGACCATCGCCCACGAAACCATCAGCGAGCTCATACCGCTCGACACCAGCGGAAGCGTGATGCCGGTCATCGGCAGAATATTCATGGTGCCGGAGATATGGATGAATGCCTGCGAGGCGATCAGCAGCGTATAGCCAGCAACAACAAGCCCGGCAAACGAATCGCCCCCGAGCTGTCTGGCGATGCGAAGGCCGATCGCCGTACATACCGCAAACGAAAGCACAACCATAGCAGCGCCTGCAAAGCCCAGCTCCTCACCTATCGCGGCAAAAATGAAATCGGACGATGCTTTCGGGATCAGAAATGGGGTTCCATAGCCAAGCCCATAGCCGATCAGGCCACCGGCATCGAATGCGTAGAGCGATTCCACGATCTGTCGCGTTCTATCCCACCATGCGGCATTACCATGCCGGGCATACAGATCGGCCCAGAGAAAAAATCGCTCGCGTGGCGTGGAGAGCATCCGCGAGACAAAGGGGATCTGTACGGCCAGAAAGGCGATCGCCACATATCCCGAAAGCACAAACGAGGCCGAGGTCCAGAGCACGTCGCGTCTGCCAAATCGCTCAAGCGCGCCGATAACAAGCACCGCCAGGAGAACGATTCCAAGCACAACCCAGAGAGCATTTCCGGCGAACACCGCGCTGCCCACCAGAATCGCCGACGATGCAAGCGTGCCGGCAATAAAAAGGACCACATACAGGGCGCTCCGGGTGAAATACGCCAGCAGCAGGGTCTGCGCCACGCTGATGACAAGGAACTGTCCGAAATCCCGCACAAGGATAAAGACGAGAAGGGGCGAGGAGAGGAGCAGAAGGATGTACAGCCAGAGGATCAGGGGCGACCTTGTAAAGCGCTCACGCATCTCGGTCTGGAACGCCCCCCGATAATGAAGCAGAAGCCCGGCCCAGGCCACCGGCAGGGAAAGCTTCAACAGTTCCTGCGGCGCAACATTGGCGCCACGCACCCCGCCAGCCGAAAGCAGATAGATCAGGGTGATAACGCAGATGGCGATACTGCCATACAGCCCGATCACACGCCACCACGCCGAGAGCATCACCGCAAAATTGAGCCGCGCCACCGCGCCAACCGCAAGCGCTGCGGCCAGCACCGGCAGAAAACGGAACAGCGGATTATCGCTCGGGGCCTCCGATCGCCTGTCGAGAATCTGCGTTGTCTCCTGGGTCGGCCCATAGGCACGCTCCAGCGATCGTGCAAGCCGCGTATCGATGCGGGATGCCTCGAAGTTCCGCCGAAGCGAGCCATTCCTCCCTCGCACAATCGAACGTGTTGCCCGTGCCACCTCCTGCTCGGAAGCGCCAGGCATCGAGCGTGCCAGCGAATCACGGATCGCCCCGATCTGGTCGTTTGAAAGCTGGCGGGGAGCATCATGCCCCAGCCGGAACTGCACCGCCAGCCCGATGCCAAAGAGAGTGGCGGCCACCAGCAGAAACGACTCGGCACCCCGTGTCCTCCCATCCGATGGCAGAAGCCCCCATCCAAGCCCAAGCACAAGCGCCACCGCCAGCACGTTGCGTATCACCACAAAGACCGATGGCTGCTGCACAAACCACTCAAGGCCTGCCTGGTAGACGGCATAGTTTGCACTTGCCGTGATAGCAACAACAAACAGCGCAAGGATTGGAAAGGCGACGGAACGTTTCATGAAATGCGGCTCCAGGTTCGGTGTAGATCTATCGGGCATTGCAGGGCAGGCCAAACCGTATCATCGGGATCGGCTGGTCCCCTCGCCAACCGGCGAAGCCGCCTCCTGCTTGAAATACCCATAGGCATCGAGCGACTCGTACATCCGTCGCGCCATCGGCGCGTTAAGATCGCCTGCATACCGGCCACCGCGATCCTGAATCGCCACCACAACGATATAGGCACGTCCATTCTTCCGTCCATAGGAAATAAACCAGGAAGGCTCGCGCCCATCAGGCTCGCGATCGGCCGTGCCGGTCTTGCCGAAGATCGTGATGCCGCGACGATCCATACCGCCAAACGCGCCGGCAGCAGTTCCTCCAGGCTTCAACGGCTCCCGCAGCAGGGACTCCAGATCGGCGGCGGCCTCCCTATCGAGATGCCAGCGGATTGTATCGGCAGACCGCCCCAGCTCCAGGGTCGGCCGCGGAAAATATCCGCCGTTGGCGATGCCAGTAAGCATCGTCGCCATATGCACCGGGTTGGTCTTCACCGATGCCTGGCCGATGCCAAGCCGCGACTTGGCTATCTCATCACGCCCTCTCACCCAGCTCAGCGCCGGCAGAAGCGTGCTGTATTCGTTCAGGAACGCCCCCGTGTTCCAGCGAAGCCGGGCATCGAAACCAAGCGAATCCAGATAGCGCTTCGCCGGATCGAACCCGACATACTGGTATGCAAGCTTCGAGAAATAGATGTTGCAGGAGACCCGCATCGCCGTGGCAAGATCAATACGCCCGTGCGCCGAGCCATGATCGGTGATCGGCTTTGTGCGGGGCATCGGCTCATAACTGCCCGTACAGACAAACCCTCGCTCCTCAGGCAGAACGACGTGCTGATGAAGCGCCGCCGCCGCAATGAAGGGCTTGATCGAGGAGCCGGGAGAGAAGTTATCCTTGAAGGCACGCGAGGTAAGGGGACGGCGGACGGTGTCGCGGACAAGCCCGGCCCAGACCGTATCGTTCCAGACGCGGTTGGGATCATAGGTGGGATAATTGGCGGCGGCGAGCACTTCCCCATTCGATGCGTCCATGATGACGATGGCCCCGTACTTGCCGCCAAGAGCGCTCATCGCATCGCGTTGCAGTTGTACATCGACCGTCAACTGCACATCATGCGGCAGATCATCGCGAAGCGAGTCGTTCACCAGCGTAAGCCCCTTCTCTACACCAACACCATCACGGAGCGGCCCGGTCCAGTACCCGACGATATGGGCCGTGGCACCGGCAAGCGGGTAGTGGCGAAGAAGATGCCCATCATGCAGCCGGTACCCGGCCAGAAGCACACCATTGCGATCGGTTACCCGGCCAAGCGGCTGCGCAAGCTCGCGAAACCTACGCTTGGTGTCGAAACCACGCGAGATCGTATCCCCCGGCTGGCTGCCACGAACGATCAACATCTCCCGCTCTGGCGTCATATAGGCCATGCTCCGGTAGAACGCCGCTCCCACCGCAACAGCCACCGCCAGACCGAGAGCGACCTTCGCCCATTTTCCGTCGATAAACCGCAGGCTTTCCAGAGCACCGCCGTATTGCAGCAGCACTATCAGAAGAAGCGCTCCCCAGAGAAGCAGGACCATCGTGCTTAGAAGCATGGCAGCATGGTTAGTACAGGTTGTGCATCGTCATCAGCAGAAGAGTTCACGCAAGAACGCAGAGAGAGAAAGGCAATGATCACCGAGAGCATGGCGATGCTGGTGAGGCCGTGACACGGTTGGATCGCTGGCCGCCGTTTACATCATGGCCGGGACACGAGTCCGCCGATCGTTATGCGGCAGGAACCACACGCTATCTCATCGCCATCCTTCAGATCGAAGGCGCTATCGCCAGCGAGTGCCACACCGTTGAGCGTGGTCGGGTTACGGCCGAGCAGCCGACCACGCAGGGCGAGATCGGCATAGGTCAATCGAAGATGCTCGCGAGAGAGAAGCCGGTCGCGATCGTGCAGAGCGATAAAACCACGCGGAGGGAATTCATGATCGCGGCCGACCATGGCCGGATTGCTCCCGACCATAATGGTCCGGGGTCCACGGTCATCCTCCACCAGCAACTCGTAGAAGCTGCGGGCGATCCGCGCCTCGACCTCGCACTCCGTTGCAATCGAGCCGAGCAGAATGTTCAGCACCACCGTTCCGCTGCCGCCGATGCTCCAGCCATGCGCGCTCACAAACGAACGCATCCCCGCCTCCAGGTCGCGACGAAAGCGGGCGAGCTGGTCCTGCATCGCCCCATCGTACTCAGCCATGAAAGATGTGCGCCGCAGCGTGACAACGATAAAGTTCGGCACACGTGGCGTGCTTGCCGCCGCATCCAGATTTCTTCGTAGCGCGCTCTGCAAGAGGAGCTGTGTTGTGCCAAAGAGAGTGGTCAGTTGCAAGGATATCCCGCTATCGGATGGTCGATGGAAAAAATATCAAGATGCCGCAGAGCCGAACACAGGGCGCCATCGCCACCGGATCATCAGCGCCACGGCCCCGCCGCATCGTATCGCCATTGCCTACCGGATGATAAGCTCGCAATCGCCAATCTGGAACCGTGCCCCCAGAGGGATCAGGCGCATGGCCCCTTCCTGTAGCTCCTCCATACCATGGAGCAGGACCTGTGCCTTGCCGATCCGCTCTATCTGCATACGATCATCGGCGATCATCTCGATACGAACCTGCTCGCGCGAGACGGTTGGAGGGAAATCAAGATCGACCTTCTGAAATCCATCCGGCAGCGGACGCCCGCTGCTCCCACGCCGCCCGATGATCCATCGGCGCCCATCCAGATGAAGCTCCTGCCCCCTGCCATCCTGACGAAAGGTCAGCCGATATCCGCTCCGCCCCTGCTCGCGAACAGGGGTCGGCTCCGAAAATCCTCCCTCCCCCAGCACCGTGGTCCGGTCGCGTGATATACGCCCCCCAGGCGCCATCGCAGGCTCCTGTTCCCCGGTCCCGGGCGAGAGCACTGCCGCATAGATCTCATTAGGCTGCAACGATGAATCGGCAGAGAGCGTGATATACACCGGATGATCGCCGAAGGTGCGCACACCTGCACCGGCAAGATCCCTCATCATCTCATCGTTCAGAAAATACTCCACGTCGCGCACAGCGCCCACTTCGGCAAGCTCGTCATAGCGGGCTTGCGGCAGGCGCAGATCAAGACGGGAGGGAAGAAGCGTAACGGCACCAACACAAAGGGCACGCTCGTCGCGTGCAACCCGAAGCGCTTCAAGCCCGCGCTCTATCAGCTCGCTTGTTTTCTTCGGCCCATCTCCTGACGGGAACATCACATCGAAAAAGCTACGTCTGCCGTGTCTGGCCATATCAGTATCGTTTCATGAACCTTTCCAGAGCGCCTTCGATCCGCCTACCACCGAAGAATATCTCCCGGACGGATCGTATCATATGGATCTACCTCATACTCCATCGCACCCGGCGCCACCCCTGAATCGTATCGGATCAGGGTATCGCCATCGGAGGAAAACGGATTGACACCGGAGGCAGCGCTATCCCCGGCAGGCATCGAGAGGGAATCAGGCAACGGCTCTATCACCCCCTCTCCCACAGGCTCTGCCTGCAACGCCCAGAACAGCACCGCCGCAACGCCAAGGAGCAGCAGAACAAGCCAGGCCCATCCCCGTTTTCCGACACCGCCGGATGCGCGCTGCGCACCACCGCCGGGATCGGTAGGGGACTCCACGGAAGGGCTACCATCATCCACACACACCAGGACAACCGAGATATTATCATCGCCCCCGGCAGCAAGCGCACGCTCCACCAGATCATCGCATGCGCGGGCAGGCTCGGGATACGTTGCCAGCGATGTACGGATATCGGCATCGCGGACCAGGCCATGCAGGCCATCGCTTGAAAGGAGCAGGGCATCGCCACGATCGAGCCGAACATGGAACAGATCCGGCTCCACATCCGGGTTTCTTCCAAGGGAGCGTGTTATCACGTTCCGTTGCGGATGGCGCTCGGCCTCCTCCTCGGTTATCTCCCCACGCTCCACCAACCCCCAGACGAGCGAATGATCGTGGGTAATACGCCGCAACGTGCCGCCATGCAGAAGGTAGGCCCGGCTATCGCCGATATTCACAACCACGGCCTCACCGCCGCCAAGCAGTGCCGCGACCAGCGTCGTCCCCATCCCGGAGTATTCCGATGATAGGACCGATTCCTGCGAGACCGCCACCGCAGCAGCAGCCACCGCACTGCGAAGGACCTGTTCACGATCGCCGACCCCATCCAGCACGGTTCGGGTACACACATCAACGGCAAGTCTGCTTGCCCGCTCACCGCCGCGATGCCCTCCCATGCCGTCGCAGACGACAAGCAGAAGCCCATGCGGAGTGGCGGTTGCATTCAGATAATCCTCGTTTTTCTGACGGCGCAACCCCACATCGGTGCGGGTTCCCACACGGTATCCCCCCGAAGAAGCGCCATCGGGCGAGGCATGCATAGTATGGTCGGTCTGCTTCAAGCCGTATATGGCTCCGATTAACGCGAGTTGATCCTGATGGAACTGATCTTGGCCCCCCCTTCATCGGCTATCCGAAAATAGATCCGATAGATGGATTGGATGCCGCCATCGCTGCGGGCGATCCTGGCAACAATCACATCCCCTTCTGGCACGATGTCGATCAGTTCAAACCCCTTGCCGGAAAAATCGCCCGTAAAACGTCCTCGATCGGAGGATTCGCGAAGCGCCTGGGTGGCATACAGGTTCCAGGCCTGGTCGGCATCACCGGCAAGAATCATCGAAATGAAGCTATGGGCAGTCTCCCTGGCCGTGGCAGCGTTCTGCGGCACACGCGGATTCTCGGCCGAATTATCCTCCAGCGGCACCGTATCGACCACCGACGGGGTATCCGGTTTTTGCGGAGCAACGTTATCCCGATCGGTCCATCTCTCCGTCTGGCTGATAATAAGCCACTCACCACTGCTCTGCCGCAGACGTGTGATGTTCGAGGTGGAGCCACGGAGCAGGGTGCCATCATCCCGCATCCGCTCATATTCGATGATCCACTCCGCCTCCACGGTGGAGTCGTTCAGGGGGGTGGCGCGGCGCACATCCACATCAAACTTATCGGTGCGGACGATGCGCCCGAGAAAACTTGTGAGATCCTTTTGAATCGCC
This sequence comes from uncultured Alphaproteobacteria bacterium, assembly GCA_964455525.1. Taxonomy (GTDB): domain Bacteria; phylum Bacteroidota; class Ignavibacteria; order OLB7; family OLB7; genus JAFDZV01. Next base: position 32,197 of record CAYVWR010000005.1, on the reverse strand, counting down.
GCACGTGTGGCCCGTTTCAGTTTGAAGAACTCCACACCGGAGGGCGCAAACAATGCTGCAAGCGCGGGAGCATTTGCAGCGATCTGATACTTGCGTGTCTCGGCGGCCACGGTCTCCGCAATCCGCATGGCATCGGCATCGCTTAGCGTCCCGGCGGTTCCAGGAGTGGCTCCCTGCTGATTCTGATACCACTGATAGCCGAAGTAGCCCCCCACGCCGAGCACAAGCAGCACAAGAAGAACCCACGGCAGCATGCTGCGGCCGGCAGGAGGTTCCGGCGGGGCCGGACGGGGGATAAACGCCCCGCGATCGGCTCCGGCCTCGGCGCGCGCTCCACCTCCGGCACCAACGGCCATCGTCGGAACGGGATCTCCATAACGGCCACCGCCTGCGCCAGACCGCGTATCGGACCGCATCCCGGCGGCCGGTGTCCCGGCTGGCGCAACCATCGTCGGCGTGGAGTCGATGATCGGAGAACGGGCCTGACCGGAATAGAAAGTCCCCTCCTCGATGATCTCCATGGCCCCCAGGAACTCCGAAGCGCTCTGGAAGCGCTCGCCTGGATCTTTCCGCGTTGCCTTGTTCAGAAGCCGTACAACCTCGGGCGAGATCGATGGGATAAACGTACGGGGATCGGGAAGCGGCCTGCTGAGGATCTCCTGGATCACCTCTCCATAGGCAACCGGCGTATCCTCGCTCCGGGAGAACGGTTTGCGCCCGGTAAGGGTCTCGAAGAAGGTGATGCCAAGAGAATAGATATCGGTGCGCTGGTCAAGCACAGACCCTCTGGCCTGCTCAGGCGACATATACTCCGGCGTCCCCAGTCCCCGTTGTGTCTTGGTCTGGGCATGCTGCCAGGTGAACTTGGCAATGCCGAAATCGGCAAGCTTTACCGTATCGTCCCACCCGATCAGAATGTTCGATGGCTTGATGTCCCTGTGAATGATGCCCAGCCGATGAAGATGCTCCACGGCCCGCAGCACCCCCCGGAAATATTTTCTCGCACGCTCCAGCGTCATCGGCCCGGTCTCGCCATGAATCATCTGCGAGAGCGAACGCCCATCGACATATTCCATCACCAGAAAGAACTCATCGCGCTCGCGGAAGCTCTCCATCAGCCGAACGATGTTCTCATGGCCCACGCCGCGCTGCACCTCCGGCTCACGCTCCAGGCGAAGCCGGAAATCCTCCGCCATATTTTCGATCTTGATAACCTTGATGGCCACGATCTCGCCGGTTTCAACGTTCCGGGCGCGATACACACGGCTCATCCCTCCCGCGCCGATCTCGCCAAGGATCTCATACTTCTGTATTCTACGAGCCCCATCGCCGTGGGGCCTCTCGGGAAATTGTTCGGACACGCGCTTTCCAGATGTATGTGTGATAGGGACGACGCTCTACTCCGTACACCGCCACCGCCGCCCGGCGTTACCAGATGCCAAGATAATGATACGCACCGAAGATTCTCCAGCGCTGGGTGCGCTTGATGGCAAAGACCGCCAATCGTATGCCGCATAGCCGACACCGCCACGCCGCAACGGTTTCATCGCCCGGCGGAGGCCTCGTATGCGGCCGATATCGCAGCCGGATGATCCCCCACCGGAGAAACTTGCCAGGCCCCTAGCATTCTCCCCCGGTCCATGCGTAGATTGTGCCGCTCAAGGAGCGGCCGGGACACCGGCCCTCCGAAACACATGGCAGATTTCTCCATGTGCCCCGGCCTTGGCCAAATATATTCCACGGAGTACCGCATCATGAAAGGAAGCCCCGTTACAGAGGCAATACATGACTATATGGTCCGCCTTTTCCCCGCCGAGGATGCACTGCTCCGGCAGCTCCGCACGGATGCGGTCGCGGCCGGACTGCCGGAGATTCATATCAGCCCCGAGCAGGGAGCCTTTATGCAGGTTCTTCTCCGTGGTATCGAAGCAAAAAAGGTGATCGAGGTGGGAACGCTCGGCGGCTACAGCGCCATCATGATGGCCCGTGCACTGCCGGAGGATGGCCATCTGGTGACGATCGAACGCGATCCGCTCCGTGGAGAATTTGCCACCGAGCAGATCCGCAAGGCAGGCCTCGCCCATAAGGCCGAGGTTCGCGTAGGCTCCGGCATCGATATCCTGGAGCGTGAACTGGCCGGGACCGGCCCCTACGACTTTGCCTTTATCGACGCCGACAAGCCCGGGTATGTACGCTATCTTGAGCTGATCTACCCGATGATGCGCAAAGGTGGGATGATCGCAGGAGATAATGCTCTGGCCGGAGGAAGAATCATTGATGAAACGACCGACGAACCCCATGTGCTGGGAATGCAGGCGTTCAACAAGGCCGTCGCCGAACATCCCGGCTTGCAGGGGGCGATCGTCCCCATAGGCGATGGTATCTGCCTGGCGACCGTCCTGTAATCTTCAGAACGGATAACCGTCAGATACCAGACCCGAACGGGCGCTTTATCGTATTTTTTCGGCTATGAATCAACAACAGACGTATGACGAGATGAAGCTCGTCGCGGAGCAGATCGGACTGACCGTCCGTGTGGAGATGGGAGACTTCGATGGTGGCATCTGCACCGTCAAGGAAAAGCGGGTGATTCTTATCAATCGGCGCCATCCACTTGCCAAACGGGTGCATGTGATGGCAAAGGCGCTCAACCAGGCCGGGCTTGACGATGTGTTCCTGAAGCCCGCTCTCCGCGAGGCGATCGAGGATGAGCTGGCAACCGTCAATGTCGGGGCATGAAAGAGCGTGGAATAGATAACGATCGCGGCATGGAACTGCCTGTGAGGGTCCGGCCGCGATTTTCATACCCTGCCCGGCATCCGCTCCGGTGCCTCGCTCCTGTTGCCGGGGCAGATCATAGATATTCATGAAGAACTGACGGAAGAACTATGTTCACTGGACTTGTCGAGGAGATCGGGACCATCGCCCAGGCGAACGATGATGGCGGCGCCAGATGGATCACAGTAACGGGCTTGAAGGTGCTCGAAGGGCTGGGGATTGATGACTCGGTAGCGCTTGATGGCTGCTGCCAAACGGTGGTGGCAATCGATGGAAGCACCTTTACGGTGGTAGCGGTCGAGGAAACCTTGAAAAAAACGACGCTCGATGGCTTTGCCGCAGGCCGACCGGTGAACCTGGAACGTGCGCTTCGGGTGGGAGACAGGCTCGGCGGACACTTTGTGCAGGGGCATGTCGATTGCGTTGGCAGGGTTGCCGAGGCATACTCGCGTGAAAGCTCCTGGATCTACTGGATAGAATATCCAGAGGAGTTCCAACGCCTGGTGATCCCGGTTGGCTCTATCGCCATCAACGGTGTCTCGCTTACGGCGGCCGAGATTCGGGGGAATCGCTGCATGGTCTCCATTATCCCCCATACCCATGAGGTTACCACGTTCAATCGCCTGAAGGAAGGGGACCGGGTCAACGTCGAGTTCGATATGGTCGGCAAATATATCCGCAACTTCGTCGACGCGCCACAGCGTGCCGGGTTGACCGCGGAACGGATGCACGAGCTTGGGTATTGAGGCGGCAGAGTGGTAGCCGGTGGACCGTTGCCGAACACGGGCAGGCCACTGCCGCTTCCGATGCCCCTATTCGGTGGCCAGGCCTGTGCAAATGCACAAAGAGCCTGTTGTCGGCAATCCATCATCCTGTGGCAAATGAACGCTCACGTTCGCGCCATAGAAGGATGCCGATAGCGGCAATACGCCAATTTGAAATTGATCTGCGATGCCAAGAGCACTTCGATATTATGTAGAGGCCAGCCCGGAGAATACGGTCCCAGACGATGCATGGAAGGAGATCGCACGCCTTCAGCACTGGTACAACTCGGAATTCATCTGGAGTTGCGACAAGATCGGTTTAAAACGCTATATCGCGTTTGCAAACTATGGCAAGATCCCCGATATGCCGTATCACACGGCGAAATATCATTTCCGCAAACGATTTCTTCAGAAGAAGATCGAGCTTCAGGATGAGATCGCGGCAGTACGGGCCATGGAGGAAGAAGGGCTGTTCAACATCCGCTGGGGCGGGGTACGCGACAACTCGCTTGCCAGCGGCGTCACGCATGTGGCCGACAACGAATTTAACGCCTATCTCCTGTGCGAATTCCTCCTGAAATGTTCTACCATCGCCAACGAAGCATCGTTTGTGGTGGAGGACGAGGGGAGCTTCATTCTTACACGACGAGCTACCTTCCGCAATGCCGAAATACTCATCCATCAGTGGGATCTCTATGGCAAGGCAGAAGAGATCCCACTTGATATCCCACAGGTGTTCTCGGTGGTCAACCCGGACAAATACAACGACCATCCCCGGTTCTCCCAGAGCCTGGACGATTTCGACGAGATGGACGACTCCTCGATCACCGACTCGCTACACCAGTACGGCTTGCTCGGGTTTGCACAGAACTACGAAACGGCCTGGGGCGATGCCGAAGGGCTTAACCTTCAGCTCCGTGCACGAAGGATCGGGGTTATATAGATAGACTGGGACCGCAGCCAGGGCACAGCGCCATTATGCCCGGCAGCGGTTTCATGCCGATGGGCATTGGCCGATGCGCCTCAAAAGAGAGGTACACCATTGACCAGCGTGGTGAGCTATCCCCGTACCGCAGGCTCACCACGCTCACCGGGCCGGGATGCCCCGTGAGCCGGGATGCCTCGCAGCAATGATGCAAACATGGAGGGATGGCAACCGGAGAAGAACCTGGGGTGCGGCCCTCCGCAGCGCAATTCCACCACCGATCACGGCCCACCACCCATCCCCCGTTCTTCCGATATGCACGCCCCCCAACCTTGCCCTCAGGCTCACATCCGCGCACGAATTGTTGTACATTCACCCCAACATTCTCCTTTATCGACTGATTTCGTACCAGTTATGCGTATTCGTCACCTTCTTGCAGCGCTTCTCCCGCTCTGTCTTCTCCTTCCCTCCTGTGCCGATTCATCATCCCCTTCCAGGGACGATGACACGCTTGTGGCAGCATGGTCGAAGCTGGGCATGGTTTCATCGGCGAGCGAGGAAGCAACCGTGGCAGGGGTTCGGATTCTTCAGCAGGGAGGCAATGCCGTGGATGCAGCCGTGGGCGTGGGCTTTGCGCTGGCGGTAACGCTCCCCCAGGCCGGAAATCTCGGCGGGGGTGGCTTTATGGTGGTGCGGATGGCCGATGGGCGCACGACAACCATCGACTTTCGTGAGACGGCACCGGCAGCCGCAACACGCACCATGTATCTGGACACCGCGGGCAACGTTCTGCCGGAACGGTCGCAGCGTGGCGCGCTGGCGGCAGGGGTTCCTGGCAGCCCCGCCGGCCTTCTGATGGCGCTCGAAAGATATGGGACAAAGCCTCGCTCCGAGGTGATGGCCTCGGCGATCGGGCTGGCGCTGCATGGATTCAAAGTGCACCCACGTCTGCATGCCGATATGCAGGAGAAGCTTTCCGAGTTCTCCCGGTTCCCGAGCACGCTCCGCGTGTTCGCCCCCGATTCCGGCCTTCCCACCCCCGGCTCCGTATTCCGCCAGGAGGATCTTGCCGCCACACTGCAACGCATTGCCGACAGCGGGGCGGCGGGATTTTACACAGGCCGGACCGCCGACCTGATCGTGGCGGAAATGGAGCGCTCCGGCGGCATCATCACCCATAACGATCTGAAGGGATATATGCCTGTGGAGCGTGCGCCGGTGGTTGGCAGTTACCGGGGCGACACCATCATCTCCATGCCCCCCCCGTCCAGCGGTGGAATACTTCTGGTGCAGATGCTGAACATGATGGAGCAATATGATTTTTCCACCATCCCGTTCCATTCCGCCCGGCACGCTCATATCATGGCCGAGATCATGCGCCGTGCCTATGCCGACCGCGCCGAACACCTCGGCGATCCCGATTTCTGGGACGTGCCAACAACGGAGCTTACCAGCAAATTATATGCACGCCAGCGCATAACATCCATCAACCCGATCGCGGCAACGCCGAGCGATCAGGTCGCTCACGGCGATTCCACGCTGCTCTATCGCGATTCGCTGTTGTACCGGGATTCGCTCAGGGCGGCACGCGAGAGCCAGCAGACCACCCATTATTCCGTCATCGACCAGTGGGGCAACTGCGTCAGCGTCACGGTAACGCTCAATGCATCGTTCGGCAGCAAACTGGTGGTGGACGGCGCCGGATTTCTTCTCAACAACGAGATGGATGATTTCTCGGCCAAGCCGGGATCGCCGAACATGTATGGTCTGGTAGGCAACGAGGCAAACGCCATCGTGCCAGGCAAACGTATGCTCTCGTCGATGACGCCAACGATCGTCACCCGGGGGGGTGAACCGTTGATGGTGCTTGGCTCCCCCGGCGGCTCCACGATCATTACCACGGTGCTTCAGGTGATCCAGAACCAGACCGACTACGGCATGGATCTGCCGCGGGCGGTGGAAACGCCCCGTATGCACCATCAGTGGCGCCCCGACACAATCTTCTATGAGGGCGGAACCTTTACCAGACGCGCGCTCGACTCGCTCCGGCGTATGGGATACACTCTGGCCGAGCGCACCGAATCATCTGGCCGGGTGGATGCGATACGGGTGGAACAGGATGCCTGGGGAAAAACAATCTACCTGGGCTGGTCCGATCGCCGAGGTTATGGCACAGCAATGGGAGCCGATCGGCAGTAGATGCCCGGCGTTCATGCCATCGTGCCGTGCGCACCCTGCCCTTTCAGCCAGGCATGGCAGTGGGGTGGGTCCGGTCCCAGTCAAAAAAAAATACTCTGGCTGCTCTACGGCCGCCTCCGGCATCTGGTCCCGGCAGCATCTCTCCGCACTCATGAAATCGTATGATTCGACCCGACAATTTCAACCGAAGGGGCCGCGCCCCGCTTGAGGAAAAGAAAAAGCCCACCACGATGCGCGAGCGTGTGGCGGCGCTTGGCTATATCCCGCCGCTCATCAAGCTTGTCTGGGAAACCCATCGAGGGTATACCACAACGATGGTGGTGCTCCGGTTGGTGCGTGCATTCATCCCGGTGGCGACGCTCTGGGTTGGCAAGCTTATCATCGATGAGGTGATAGCACTCCAGACCGCTCCGCACGATCTCTCAGAACTCTGGAGGCTTGTGGCCCTGGAAATCGCGATCGTGCTGGCTGGAGAGGTGCTCTCGCGGGTTTCATCGCTTGTGGAAAGTCTGCTCGGCGATCTCTTCTCCAACCACAGCAGCATACGGCTGATGGAGCATGCGGCCACGCTCGACCTTTATTATTTTGAAGATCCTGAATTCTACGACCGGCTGGAACGCGCTCGTCGCCAGACTGTTGGGAGAATCGGCCTTCTGACGCAGCTTGTCACGATTGCGCAGAGCATGCTTACCCTGATCTCGCTTGGCGCTGCTCTGTTCGTCTATATCCCCTGGCTGCTCATCCTTCTGATCGTGGCTGTGCTGCCAAGCTTTCTTGGCGAAACCCATTTTGCATCGCTTCAATATTCACTGCTGTACCGCTGGACGCCTGAGCGGCGCCAGCTTGATTACATCCGGTTTCTGGGCGCCAGCGACCAGACCGCCAAGGAGGTCCAGATGTTCGGACTGGCCTCCTGGCTGGTCCAGCGATATCGTGCGCTCTCGACCCGATTTTACGAGGAGAACAAGAAGCTTTCCATCCGCAAAGGCATCGTGGCAACCCTGCTCTCGATAGTTGGCACGCTTGGATATTATGGCGCCTATGTCGTCATTCTGATGGAGGCGGTCGGTGGGCTTATCACCATCGGCACGCTCACCTTCCTGGCGGGTTCGTTCGCCCGTAGCCGCGATCTTATCGAGCGGCTTCTGATGGGCGCCAGCGACATCTACCAGCAGAGCCTGTATCTGAAGGATCTGTTCGATTTCTTCGATCTCAAACCATCCATCGCCTCCTCCCCGGGCGCGCTCCCGGTGCCACGGCCGATCCAGCGGGGATTTGTCTTCGAGAACGTAGGATTCCGTTATCCGGGAAGCGATCGGTGGGCGGTACGCGGCATCAACTTCGAGCTACGCCAGGGAGAGCGCATTGCATTCGTCGGGGAAAACGGAGCGGGCAAGACCACGCTGACGAAGCTTCTGGCGCGGCTGTACGAGCCGACCGAGGGACGCATCCTGCTGGACGGGGTCGATCTGCGCGACTACGATCTTGTATCGGTGCGCCAGGCCATCAGCGTGATCTTCCAGGATTTCGTCCGTTACGACCTTCGGTTCGACGAGAACATCGGCGTTGGCGGCATCGACACGGTACGAAGCTATTTCGATGCGGCTGACGGCATCGACGGCGCCACCAAGGCCACGGCAGCAGCAGCCGGTCCGCCGCCCGCCACGATCGTGACGGCGGCGGAGAAATCGCTTGCATCGGCGCTTCTGGAACGCTTCGGCGGCGGCTATCGCCAGATGCTCGGCAGACGTTTCGAGGGGGGTGTGGATCTCTCCGGCGGCGAGTGGCAGAAAGTTGCGCTTGCACGCGCCTACATGCGCGATGCGCAGGTACTGATCCTGGACGAGCCAACCGCCGCGCTCGATGCACGGGCCGAATACGAGGTCTTTCTTCGATTCTCTGAGCTTGTTGCCGGAAGAATGGCCGTCATCATCTCCCACCGTTTCTCCACGGTACGTATGGCCGACAGGATCATCGTGCTGCGCAACGGCACCATCATAGAGGAGGGGACACACGACCACCTGGTACTGGGCAACGGGCTTTACGCAGAGCTGTTCAGGCTTCAGGCGGAGGGATACAAATAAAGAGCGCCCCTCTGCGCAAACGCCAGCCACACAAGGCTCGCGCTCCCTTCCTCCCCTGTCTCTCCGCGTCCTTGCGCGACCTCCTTCCCTGTGATAGCCCCCGCCCTGCAACGGGTGGCTATCCGCTCTTGCCCGCAGCCGCTCAAAATCCTATGTTGCCCGCTCTTGCCGGCGGTCACCTGCTGCACAAACCACCGCGCGGCCGCCATTTTCCGGAACCAGTCGGCTCTCAGGTACAAACGTGAACATCGACGACGTCCCAAACGTTTCGATCTGCCCTCTTTGTGGCACCGCAAACGGCTGCGCAATGCTGGCCGGGGCCGACCCCGATGCCCCCTGCTGGTGCACCTCATTGCTCATCCCGGCAGAGGTCCTGGAGAAGATCCCACCGGAAGCGCGCAACATCTCATGCATCTGCCGTAGATGCATCGAAGGCGGTGCCGGGCACCAGACACATGGCGTGTAACCTCCCATCCCCTGCCCCGCATCCTGAACGGAAAGCATAGTCCGAGTTCAACCAATCCGTGCAACCTGACGATCATGAACCCACTAGTTACTATCGGCCAATGGCTGCCGACCATGGCACTGGCCTTGTTCTGCACCGGTGTACTGGCCCACGCCCAGGGAGGCACAATGCCATTCGATAATCTCCCGGAAGGAACGGTCACCCACGGTTTCCGCACCACGGCATTATATCTGGATGACGCCGACAAGCCGATGGGAGCACGATTCATCCACGAACAGACCGGTTTTACGTTCGACCTGCTCCAGATTCAATCGGTCCCGCAGGCATTCATGTGGGTAAACTCCTTCCCCACATCCGATATGGGAGAACCTCATACCCAGGAGCATCTGCTTCTGGGCAAAGGGAACAAGGGGCGCTACGTCTCCAACCTCGAAGACATGTCGCTTGGCGGCTCCAATGCGTTCACGCAGCAGACGCGCACCTGCTATCATTTCAATACGGGGGCGGGAGCGGAAGTATTCTACAGATTGCTGGAGGATAGGATCGACGCACTTCTGCACCCGGATTACAGCAATGAGGAGATCCGACGCGAGGTCTGCAACTTCGGCGTTACGCAGAATCCGGCCGACAGCACACTGCGGATCGAGGAGAAAGGGACCGTCTACAACGAAATGGTAAGCTCCTTCGAGCGGCCCTGGAGCCGCCTCAGCCGTGCGCTCGATATCGCCCTGTACGGCGCCAACCACCCATTGGCCTACGTTTCCGGCGGGCTTCCCTCGGCCATTCGGACGATGCAGCCGAGAGATATCCGCACGTTTCACCGGGAGCACTATTTCCTCGGCAACATGGGCATGATCGGCTCGTTCCCAAACGATATGCCCCTTGATGATATCCTTGCGAGAACCGACGCCATACTGATGCGCCTTGGCGCGACCGGAACCGGGCAGAACAGCACCATCGTCACCGAGGCAACTCTTCCGAAGCCGGCTGGTGCCCCGGCCGGAACATCCATCATGGTGGAATATCCGAGCAGAAACGAGGCGCAACCGGGTCCGCTTGTCTTTGCATGGCCCGCACAGCTCTCGCTTGCCCCGAAGGAACGCTCTACGCTCCAACTCTTTATCGACAATATAGCGGGCGACGCCACGACCAATCTCTACAAGCTGTTCATTGATACCCGCACCCGTACAAGCAACCTGGGAGCAACAGGCGTCTTCGGCTGGGTAAGCTCCGATCAGGGACAGCCGGTCATGCTGGGACTCTCCGATTATCCTCCGGCCGCCATGACCAAGGCCAAGGTCGCCACGGTGCGAGCGATGATCGTGAAGGAACTGAAACGCATCGCTGCATGGAAGGATGGATCACCGGAACTGAAGGAGTTCAACGGCAGGATGCTCAACCAGATTACCGGCACCAGACGTGAGCTTGCAAAGTTCGTGAACTCCCCGCCCGGCTTCGGGTTCCGCAACACCGGGTCCGGCTGGATGAGCCATCTGGATGATCTGAACAAGACCCCCGGCTTCAGGAAGTCGGTGACCTTGAAATCCGATCTGGACGCGATCGAGCAGGAGCTTGGAAACGGCAGGAATATCTGGCGCGAGTATATCAAACGGTGGAAGCTGATCGAATCGGTTCCCTATGCCGCCGCCGCACGCCCCAGCGCCGCATTGATTCAGCACGAGGAACACGAGCGCATCCAGCGCGTCGCCGCCGAAATCGCCCGCCTGAAACAGCTCTACAATGTTTCCGATGAGCAGGAGGCGATACGCCGCTACGCCACCGAGTATGATGCGACAACCGCGGCGCTCGACCGCACGGCCGATGGGGCGGCCAGGGTGCCGTTTATCGACTCCCCTCCGCTGACCCTGGACGACCAGCTCGATTATCGTGTGACAACAGCAGCAGGGGTGCCGATGGTGGCATCCACCTTCGATAATATGACCAGCGCCACGGTCGGCATCGCGTTGCGGCTGGATGCCGTCACCGAGCAGGAGATGGTCTACCTCTCGCTGCTGCCAGGCCTGCTCACCGGCGTCGGCATCAAGGAGGATGCCACGGCCATATCATACGAGGAGATGACCGAAAAGCTCCGGCAGGAGATTCTGGGCCTGAACGCATATTTCTCATCCAACGCACGCACCGGCCGTGTGGAGCTTGTAGTGCGCGGTGCGGGAAACGATCTGGCCGAGACCGAAAAGAGCATCATGTGGATGCGCCGTGTGCTCACCAGCCCCTACTGGGCCGATGAGAATCTCCCCCGCATACGCGATATGGTCGATCAGGCGCTCAGCGGGTTCCGCAACACCATGCAGGGGCGCGAGGAGGCATGGGTGAACGATCCTCCCGCCGCCTACCGTCGGCAGGATAACAGGCTGCTGCTGGCCACCCGGTCCTTTCTCACACAGGCACATAATGCCCATAGGCTTCGCTGGCTCCTGAAGGATGCGGGCACACAAAAGGGTCGCGATGCGATAGCGGCATTTCTCGATGATCTGGCATCGGCTGCAAGCGCATCCCGGGATGATCTGCAACGGCTGCTTGGAGCGATCAAGGGCGAAACGGCAGAGAACGTGAAGCCACCGCTGCAAAGCCACCTTCACGCCTTCAAGAACCTTCCGACCGGCGCAAAGGCTCTTGCAATCGAGGCTGCCAGGGATCTCGGGCTGACCCTCGCCGATATCCCGGACGGCTCGCTCCGGATGGACTGGGCATATCTCTGCGCCCAGATCCGCCATGACCTGCTTGTGCCCCCTTCGCAGACGCTGCATGCGCTTACGGCGCTCCGCAAACGGATTCTTCACGCCTCCAATGCCCGCATGTTCATGATCGGCTCGCGGGCACATCAGGAGAAGCTCGCCCCGGCTATCGATGCCCTGGTGGGCGATCTTCAGACCACGCAGACCTATCCGGCCACGCCCGTATCGCTGAATCTTGTCGATGCACGGCTCAGAGAGCGGATGCCGGAGGCGGCACACCCGGTCTTTGTCGCCCTCGTCAACCCGAGCACCGGCAGCGGCGTCTTTGTCAACTCCGCCCCCTCTATCGGGTACAACGATATCGACCGGGAATCGCTTCTCGACTATATGACCGCCCAGATATTCGGGGGCGGCGGATCGCACGGCATCTTCATGAAGACATGGGGGGCTGGCCTTGCCTACAGCAATGGCATCGGAAGCTCGCCCACAAGCGGACGGATCAACTACTACGCCGAGCGCTGCCCGGAACTGCCACAGACCATTCGGTTTGTCATCGACGAGATCCGGAAAGCGCCCATCGATACCGGGCTTGCCGATTATGTTGTGGCACAGACCTTCAGGGAATTCCGCTCCCCCTCCGGTTATGAGACCCGCGGCGAAGCGATGGCAAACGATCTGGCCGATGGGGTGACGCCGGATATGGTAAGCAGATTCCGCAGGGCCATCCTCGCCATGCGCAATACGCCGGAGCTTATGCAGGAGCTATACCAGCGACGCGAAAAGGTCTATGGAACGATCCTCCCCGGCTACGGGCCGGCCAAGAAGGATGTGCAGGGGGGCGTCTACTTCGTTATCGGCCCGGATAAACAGCTTGAACTCTACCAGCAGTATCTGAAAAAGGCTGAGGGAGCCGATGCCACGCTCTACCGGCTCTACCCACGGGACTTCTGGATGCCGCTTCAGGCTGTCACACAGCAGACACAGCGGAACTAGAGCCGCCGAAAGAGAAACCCGGCAAGGCTCGGCAGCGATACTCCACCCGGCTGAATGTGCGGCGGCGTCATGGGGCAATCCATTGGCGCCGCCGCTGGTTTGCAGAAGGCGATTCTCCTGAAAAATCATTATCGTTGGGATATGAGTGGCACGATGATGAACATGATATGGCTTCCAACGCTTCTCCTGGCCCTTGCGCTCTCCGGCAGCGCAACAGCACAGATGGAAGGGAACGAAGGTGGGCCGCAACCGGCAACCCGCCGCAGCGGCTGCATCGACACACAAGAGGCTCATAAGCTTCTGCATGCACTTGGTCCCAACTGGGGCTATGGGTACGATAGCCTCCTGAGCGATCTGGCACGGTGGCGAGAGCATCCGAACGTGACAATAATCGACTCGATTGGCGCATCGGTGCAGGGACGGGGGATCTGGGAGCTGACGATTACCTCGGCGGCACCATCGGCCGTGCCAAGAAGACGCATCTATATCCATGCGCGCACCCACCCTGGAGAAGTTCAGAGCTTCCATGTCACCGATGAGATCATCAAGTATCTCCTGTCCGGTGCCGAGTACCCCCGGATGCTCCTGGAACGGACGATCTTCCATATCGTCCCGATGTATAACCCGGATGGCGTCGAGCTGGAACGTCCCCGCGAAAACGCCAATAATATCGACCTGGAACGTGGCTGGGATAAGACCCCGATGGAGCCGGAGGTGGCGGCGCTGAAAGGACGATTCACGGAGCTTATGGCATCGCGCATCCCGATCGACATCGCTCTGAACATGCATTCGGCGCTCGCCTGCAAACGCTACTTCGTCTATCACGAAGCGGCAGGCACCTCCGATGAGTTCGCGGAACTGGAGCAACGGTTTATCACCGGCGTCCGCTCCTATTTTCCCGAAGGAATGGAACCGTGGCACTACCTGACCGCCTGGAAGAATGAAACCCCGACCCATTTCCCGGAAAGCTGGCACTGGTTCAACTATGGGGCGGCGGTGATGGCATTGACCTATGAGGATATGAATTGCGAGAGCGCCGGGTTGTACGACTCTACCGCACGCGCTATCGTGCACGGCGTCGGCGATTACCTGGAGTCGATCAAGCCAAGCGGCATCATGGCCGCATCCTCCAATGCCGGATTTGCTCTGGAGCAGAATATCCCGAACCCTTTCACTGGCTCTACCACGATCCGGTTCCGGCTCCCGGCCCCGGCAGAGGTGCTGCTGGAGATCTATACCCTCGATGGCAGACGCGCAGCCGTGGTTGTTGATGACTGGCGCGAGGCCGGCAGATATAGCATGACCTGGAACGCCGGAGCTATCCCGCCGGGCGTCTATATCGGCCTTCTGCGAGCCGGAGAATATGTGGCAACACAACGCATGGTTGTTATGGGACGCTAGGGTTCCGGCAAGGAAAGGGCGCAAGAGAACAAGAGTGCGCGAGCGAAGACGCCGGCACACGACCAGACAACAGCAGCGCTATCGGATGGGGAACTCCAGATAACGCTGGCAGATGGGGTCCAGCGTCGACTCCACATGGCTGGAAATGATGAGGATGCCTCCCGCGTCCCGAAATTCCCGCAGCAGAACTATCGCCTCGGCAGTGCTGTCGCGGTCAAGCCCACGGAACGGCTCGTCCATAAGCAGCACATCCGGACGCGCAGCCATCGCCGCCGCTATCTGGGCCTTCTTCAGCATGCCGCTGGAATAGGTTCCGATCAGCGTCAGACGCCGCTCATCCAGCGCAAGCCGGTCGAGAATGCCCTCGGCATAGAGACGCGATTCGGGATTCCACCGGCCACGTGCGCGCAGTATCCACTCCAGCAACTCGGTGGCAGTCAGATAGTGCGGCAGATCGCTAGCGTCCCCGACAACTCCCAGATGCGCCAGATAGGTATGGGGATGTTCATGCACATTCACCCCGTTGTAGGTGATGGCACCGGATGTGGGATAGGACGTTACAGCAAGCATACGGAGAAATGTGGTCTTGCCGGAACCGTTCGGCCCCACCAGACCAAGCGCCGTGCCTGCACCGCATTCCACGCCAAGCCCCGCCACCACCGGCGAACCGGCGCCATAACGTTTTACGATATTCTCCGCACGAAGGAGATTAGCTGTACTGTTTCCGAAACTGGAATTCATGAAGGTACGTCAGGGTCAATGCGCTCACAAGCGCCAGAAGAAGATCAAGCCCGGTCCAGCCGAGCAGATAACCAAGGCCATGTGCCTCGGAGAAGATCACGATAATAACAAGCGCCAGAACCAGAGGGAAGGTCCACTTCAGATTCATACAGAAGCGCACAGCCACCCAGTCCATCGGCCGCCCCATCCCCGCCTGAAACGCAGGAGGAGCAAAACCTGGCGTGATTGTCAGGTACAGCGCCGCGTTTTTTGCTATCAGGACGATCGCAAGAAACGTGTCGATGGTCGCCTCGCCAAGCCCGCGAAGATGAAGCCCCCAGAGCAGAAGCAACGCGGGCACCATCACGCGCCCCATCGGCAGGCGCCGATCGAGCTGCATCAGGCTCCCCCAGACGTTCGGACGCCAGCGGGAAGGAACCCAGTAGGTCGCATCATACGGAAGCACCCGAAGCTCCCCCGTTGCGGCAGACCCGGTTGTCCGGAATGCCTCGTCATAGAACGCATTGGTATGATAGAAATGGCGGTCGTAGCGGCGCAGCAGCCCCGGCAGACGCACCGCCGCAAGCGCCATGAGAATCAATCCGGCAAGCCAGCCCAGAGCCACGTCGCCGCCAAACTTTGAACAGAAGATGATGGCCCCGGCACCGATCGCGGTGATACGCCCGGTGGCAAGCATCGATGGAACAAGCCCATGCGGCACAAGAAACAACGGCATGCTCTCGTTCAACGTACGATACCATCCCCCCTTTGTCCCCTCGGCCCACTGCTGCGAACGCTCGCCGATAACGCCATAACTCTGAAGGGCAAACCAGAGCAGCCCACACAGAAAAAGCCATCCCTCCAGCAGCAGAAGCGCCTTGGCAGGAAGATCGCCAAGCGGGGCCACCGTATCATAGAAGGCAAAGATCAGATAGGTGACCCCCAGGCTACAGGCAAACCAGCGGAGACGCCATGCCTGATAGCGAAAAAGGACCGGCCCACGCGGGTTGGCGATCTGCACCAGATGCAGCAGCCTCTCCGGGAACAGGATGTGCGGAATGGAAATGGCGCAGATCCCCGATACCAGAAACCCCCAGATACGTACCGTCTCGATACGCTGCCCAAGCGATGCGTCGTCTACGACACCGGCACAGACGATAAGCACAAGAACAACGGCCAGAAGCACCAGAACAACCCGCTCCGGCTGAATGCGCCTGCCGCTGGATGATGATTGGGGGATGATCACGCTGCCCTTCCGTTCTTCATCTGAATTACACTATACTATGGGTTTCCCTGTTGCCCGGAACGCCGGGTAAACCGGACAAGATACGCGTAGCTTCCCATTTCTCTTCTCTTTGAACAGCATGCCAGGCGAAGATTTTTCATCCTCCCCCGATACGCTCACCCTGCAACCGATCGGCGTAATCCGCACGCCCTACGCCGAACGCTATCACGCGCCACGGCAGCCAGGAGCGGCACCTGTGGCGGCCGAAGGCTCGATCATGCTTCTGCCCGGCCATAATTTCGAGCAGGCACTGGAGGATCTCGCCGGTTTCGAGCGGATCTGGGTCATCTACTGGTTTCACCGGAACACCGCCTGGAAACCAAAGGTGCTCCCCCCTCGCGGCCCCCGCCGGAAACGCGGGGTGTTCGCCACCCGATCGCCGCATCGCCCCAATCCGCTCGGGCTATCCCTTTTGCGGCTCCTGGAAGTGCGCGGACGCATCGTGCGTGTTGCCGATGTCGATCTGCTCGACGGCACCCCGATCCTCGATATCAAACCCTATCTCCCCTATGCCGAGGCGGTTCCCGATGCACGCGCCGGGTGGCTCGACCAGGTGATCGCCGAGGAGCAGGCACGCGAAACCGCCGATGGTTTTTTCACGGTTGTGCAAAGCCCGCTCGCCGAAGAACAGATCCGCTGGCTTGCCGAACGTCATCACATCGATCTGCGCACCGTCGCCGAGCCTCTGCTGCGCCGCGATCCCACTCCCCACCCCTATCGCCGCATCACCGGACGCGATGATGGGGGCGGGCGGACCCTTGCCATAACATCATGGCGCATGCTCTTCCATGTCGAAAACGATATCGTCGTCATAGAACGGATAACAAGCGGATATGCGCGCGAGCGTATGAGCGCCCCCGGTCTGCTCCACAACGGTGCCGCCCACGCAGAGTTTCACCGGCTCTGGCCGGAATATCCGGCGTGACACCTTGATACGTCTCCCCCGCATCGGACCCGCCTGAAAAGCCCTAATATTGTCCTGATTCCGGCTCACGGCAGCTCCATTGCTTTGCAATCGGCTCTGCGGTGCTCCACGGCAGCAGCAGAACCAAACCCCGCCAGAGCCAGCGCACCCGCGAGAAACGCCTGAGAATACTCCAGAGCAGCATTCATAGATCAGCACCAATGAGCGATAACAAGATTATTTTTTCGATGGTAGGTGTCGGCAAAGTCCATAAGCCGAACAAGCAGGTCCTGAAGGATATCTATCTCTCCTTCTTCTATGGCGCAAAGATCGGCGTGCTTGGCCTGAATGGGGCCGGAAAGAGCACGCTTCTGAGAATCATCGCCGGCATCGACAAGGATTACATCGGCGATATCCAGACCCAGAAGGGCATCTCCTTCGGCTACCTGTCGCAGGAACCGGAACTCGATCCGGCCAAAACTGTCCGCGAGATCGTGGAAGAGGGGGCGCAGGAGGCCGTGGGGCTTCTCAAGGAATACGAGGAGGTGAACGCACAGTTCGCCGAGCCGGATGCCGATTACGATGTTCTGATGGAAAAGCAGGCCAAGCTCCAGGAACGGATCGACCATCTCAACGCATGGGATATCGACAGCAAACTGGAACAGGCAATGGACGCCCTTCGCTGCCCCGATCCGGAAACCCCCGTCACCGTTCTCTCCGGTGGCGAGCGCCGCCGTGTGGCACTCTGCCGCCTGCTCCTACAGGAACCCGATGTGCTCCTGCTGGACGAGCCAACCAACCATCTGGATGCCGAGTCGGTATCCTGGCTGGAGCATCACCTCAGCCAGTACAAGGGGACCATCATCGCCGTCACCCACGATCGCTACTTCCTCGATAATGTCGCCGGATGGATTCTGGAACTCGACCGCGGCCAGGGCATCCCGTTCGAGGGGAACTACTCCTCCTGGCTTGAGCAGAAGAAACATCGCCTGGAGATCGAGGAGCGGCATGAATCGAAACGGCAGAAGGCGCTCGCCGAGGAGCTTGAATGGGTGCGCACAAACCCGAAAGGGCGCCATGCCAAGAGCAAGGCACGTATCTCGGCCTACGAGAAGATGCTCTCCGAGGAACACGAGAAGCATAACGAGGAGATGGAGATATTCATCCCCAATGGCCCGCGCCTGGGCAATCTGGTGATCGATGCACACGGCGTGGCAAAGGCCTTCGGCGATCGGCTGCTGTACGAAGACCTTACATTCTCGCTTCCGCCGGGAGGCATCATCGGCATCATCGGACCAAACGGCGCTGGCAAGACCACGCTCTTCCGTATGATCACGCAGGATGAAACGCCGGATGCCGGAGAGTTTGTGATCGGCGAGACCGTGAAGATCGCCTACGTCGACCAGAACCGCCCGCTCGACCCCGAGAAGACCATCTGGGAGGAGATCTCCGAAGGACAGGATCTGATTCAGCTCGGCAACCGCGAGGTGAACTCCCGCTCCTATGTGGCCCGCTTCAACTTCAGCGGAAGCGACCAGCAGAAGAAAGTGGGCGCGCTCTCCGGCGGCGAGCGCAACCGCGTGCACCTGGCGAAGACCCTGAAGGAAGGTGGCAACGTCCTGCTGCTCGACGAGCCGACAAACGATCTGGATGTGAACACCCTGCGCGCACTGGAGGAAGCACTGATGAACTTCGCAGGATGCGCCGTGGTGATCTCGCACGATCGCTGGTTTCTGGACCGAGTCGCCACCCATATCCTCGCCTTCGAGGGGGATAGCCAGGTGATCTGGTTCGATGGCAATTATTCGCAGTACGAGGCCGATCGCAAGAAGCGGCTCGGCATCGAGGCCGATCGCCCGCACCGCATCAAGTACAAACGCCTGGTGCGCGATTGATGCGCCGATGACAAGCCCCCGCAGCACTGCATCGCCGAAGCGCCCGGACGCCTTCAGGATGCGCGGGACAGGCCGGAGCCGATGTTCTATAACCGGCGGAGCTTCAGCAGGAGGCCCCGCCGGTCCTGCTTCGCCCCCCGGCCTCGGCATGGCGCAGGAACCAACGGAGCTACAAGGATCACGCCTGCGGAATCCCCAAGATGGCCCCGAAGCGATCGTGGCCCCGATCATACCCTCCCCCCCAGACCATGAGCCACCGGCATGGCAGATCAGCCGTCCGGGTTTCTCCGAACATTTCCTCATCTTTGCGGAATGAGTTCGACCTACTCCTCGTTTCAACGGCCCCGCACCAGCGCCAATGGCACTGCGCAGCGATGCGATCGCCTCTGGCTGGTCCCGGCAGCGATGCTGCTCTCGCTGCTCTGCTCATGTGCAAGCGGCATGGGCAATCTTCCTCCCGGCGGTCCCCCCGATTCCACCGCCCCGGCGATTGTGCGGACGGTTCCGGGCAATGGTAGCGTGAACGTCAGCGATGGCACCATCACCATCGAGTTCAGCGAATATGTAGAGGAGAGCCGCGTGAGCGATCAGGTGGTGATAACCCCCATCCCGGCCAGGACCCCCGACTTCGACTGGAGCGGGCGAAGGCTTGAGATATCCTTCAACGAGCCGCTGGTGGAAAACCGTACCTATACCATCACCTTCGGGGCCGGCATCGTCGATCTCTCCGGAAATCGCCTGGGGCAACCGGTTACGCTCAGATTTTCGACAGGCCCCGAGATCGACAGCGGGCGCATCCAGGGGCAGGTGATCGGCAAAACCCAGGGAACAGCCTATATCTATGCCTACCTGATCCCGGCGGATAATCCTCTGTTCGCCGATACCCTCCGTCCGGATTCCACACGCCCGGATTTCATCGCCCCGATCGGCGACGACGGCACATTCTCCATAGAAGGGCTTCCACAGGGACGATTTCGGCTGCTGGCCGTGGTCGATGAATTTGGCGATCAGCTCTTCACCCCCGGCCAGGATACCTATGGCGTTGCCACAGGCGATGTTGAGGTCGTCTCTGCCACAATGCCCGTCACAGGCATTGCCATCCGCCTCCGCTCGGCACCCGATGATATCGTCCCCCCCGATATCTATGGCATCACATCCATCTCCCGTACCCAGACGGAGATACGTTTCAGCGAACCGATCGATAGCACGGCACTGCGGCGGGAGAACTTCACGATCTCCGCTGGCGGCGCGGCCATTGCAATCACGGAGATATGGCGCTCAGCGGCAAACGCTCTGGCGGTTGAACTGGCCCACACGGCTCTTGTTCCCGGCACCGAGGCAACTCTCACCCTCAGCAATATCCGCGATACTGTTGGCAACCGGCTTCCCGACAGCTCAGCAACCGCTCCCTTCCTGGTGGCCGATGTCCACGACACGCTGCCGCCAACGCTTATCCCGCCCGGCATCGACTCGCTCAGAGCCTATACCTTCCCCGATTCCATCCGCATCGGGTTCGATGAGGCCGTCCGGCTCGACACCCCCGATGCAGCCGTCAGCATACGCGACACAGCCGGACCACGTGCGGCATTCCGACTGGAACGGATCTCACCGGCCGAGTTTCTGGCCCGTCCGCTCGATACGCTCTTTGGCGCTGCTCGCGGCGTGCTGGAGGTGAATCTGGGCCGTTTCAGCGATGCCGAGGGTAACCGGCGCGATTCTATAGCCCGTATCGCCCTGCTTATCGGCCAGCCGCGCCAGAGCGGAACGATGGAGGGAACGATTGTGGATTCGGCGGCGCCGAATGTATCGCATGTGGTGGTAGCACGCGCAACCCAGTCGGGCGCCACCTATACGCTGAAGGGAGTGCAAAGCGGACCGTGGCGGTTCGAGGATATTCCGGAGGGGGAGTACGATATCAGCGCGTTCCGTGATACCGATGGCAATGGCATCTACGATTATGGCTCGGTTGTGCCATATCGTCCGGCCGAGGCGTTTGTGATCTGGCAGGGGCACGTACGGGTGCGCCCGCGCTGGGCCACCAATCAGATCACGCTCGTCTTCCGGTGATCGTATTCCCGGCGCACCGGAACGCCCCCTCCCGGTGCGATCATTCCTGATGCAACCGTTCATTCCTGATACAACCATACGGGAACAACGCTACCGGCGCAGAACAAGCTCCCGCATGCTGCTCCACCCCCCGGCACGAATACGGCAGTAATACACCCCGGAAGGGAACGCCGAGGCGTCCCATCG
The DNA here is from genome assembly GCA_964455525.1 of uncultured Alphaproteobacteria bacterium. Classification (GTDB taxonomy): domain Bacteria; phylum Bacteroidota; class Ignavibacteria; order OLB7; family OLB7; genus JAFDZV01. The sequence goes on along the minus strand of CAYVWR010000005.1, from coordinate 10,834 downwards.
TATCGTATGCGGCCCTGCCCGCATGACCCCATCGGCAAGCCGGGCAACCTGCCGCCCGGCAGGATCGAAGATCTCAAGCACCACATGGCCATCCAGACCAAGGGAGAACGGGATCTCGACAGCAGGATTGAAAGGGTTCGGCCGCCCCTCATCGAGCGCATAGGCCCAGTTGGTAAGCGCGATAAAACGTCTGCCGCTGCCGCAATACTCCAGCCGCACCATCCCCGGCACGGCCACGGCATTCAGACAGCGCACCCCGGTGGAGGCAAACTCGAACCGCAGGCTACTGGAATCGCTCCAGCCGACGAACGTTTCAAACCGCAATGCAAACAGCGTCCCGGCGCCAGCGACCCCCTCTCCCGGAGGGGGCACCAGTTGCGCGGTAAGAAGGCCGCGTATCGGATCATCGGCAACCGAATCAATCCGCCACCCTTCCAGCAGCATCCCCGCAGCATCTATTGAAAGCAGCCGCATCATCCCCGGACCATACCGAAACGTAAAGAGCAGCGTGCCGGCACCGGCCGGAATGGTGCCGTTGTCGAGAATCACAGGCACTGCGATCGTATCCCCCGGCGCCGCCGTTATCTCCTGTTCGAGATGAGCACGGAGATCGCCACGAGGCCGCACCACCACGATTCTGGTGGCCTGCGAGGAGCCTATGGCGTTGGAAACGGTAAGGGTCACCTGATAGATGCCCGGAGCATCGAAACAGATGCCGGACGGATTACGCTCGGTCGAGATCGAAGGGTTTCCCCCCTTGAACGACCATTGCCAGCCGGTAGGCTCGTTTGTCGAGCGATCGGTGAACGTGATGCAGTCGCCAACGCAGATATCGGCATCGGCCGGAAGAAAATCGGCAAAGGGCGCCCCGCAGACCAGCGACCCGCCATCGAAATAACTGTCGATCAGGTTTGGCAGCCCAAGCCATGCGTAGCGCCCGTCACCCAGGTCGAACCCGCTCTCCACATAGCTGCATGCAGGGGCCGGCGCATTGGGATTCTCGATCACGCCAAGGTAGCGATCCATCACCCTGGCCATATACAAACGGCCATCCGGCCCAAGTTGCAGCGCACCAAACGGATGGCGGACAAAGGGATCGCTATCGCGCACGATCGTGACGGCAGATGCCACGATGGCGGCATGCTCGGGATCAGAAAGATCGAACTGAACCAGATACGCCGGCTGGCTCGATACATATACCTTCGAGTTGTCCGGCGAGAAGCTTACCCCATAGGTATCCCCTTCCACCGGAAGCGACAGAGGTTCGGAGACAACGCCGGTGGCGTGATCGAACCGGAACAGCTCGGCGCTTTTCATCGAGAAGGTGGCAACAGCCAGATACCGTCCGTCCGGCGATCCTTTCATATAGCCGATCGACCCGGACCCCGCCGCACGATTTGGCGGGTCCTGATGCACAAGGCCCGTATGCGAGACAACCGGATGTGTGGCGATGCCGGAATCGCTCACCAGATAGGCATGAAAGGTGTCGTCGTTCCAGCCATGTGCAAGCACCCAGTAGGAACAACGATCGGCATGGCGAACCGCCGTAAGCTTCTCGGCGGCAGTGGCAAGAAGCGGGATGTTCTTCACCTCGACATCCCCTCTGCCACCATCCAGGCTCATATCGACGATGGAATAATGCACCCCCTCGTTCGGGGGACGTTCGTAGGCTCCGGCATCGGAGGTGAACAGATAATACTTCGTACGGCTTCCGGGCATCGGCACAATCAGTGCGCCCTGCGCGCTGTTCATATTTCCCTTCAGGCCACTGCCTCCCGGCATGACAACACCATCACGGTTGAACACCGTCTGCCCGTCCGAGTAAAAAAGCAGATGCCCGGTAACCGGATCGGCAATGGACGCGGCGGCCTCCAGACTATTGATCGCCGAGCCTATAGCCACCGGCGATCCCCCGCTGAATGTCATGCCGGCAGCATGGCCGAAACACCAGATATCATACTCCCGCTGTGCCAGGATGGGAGATGGAAGAAGCAGGAGCAGCGGAAGCAGAAGCGCTGAGACGATAGCCGGTTTCATGCGTTCACGAGATCGGTAGCGGGATTCAAAAAAACTGACAGGATTCTCCACGGAGGGGAGCCGAAGTATACGCATTCCAGCGATAACCGCAGCCCTGCCCCGGCCGGGTGATGCAGAAGGCCCGTTCGCAGAAAACACCATCCCCATTGAAGAGCAACACACGATCTCGGGCAATCCTACCCCTACGACGGCACTCATGGAAACCGGCCGCTATCGGATGCACATTCAACTGGCCGCACTGGCATCGTGCGCGCCCCCGCCGGAATCCGCAAGAGCCACAAGAGCGCTCAGGAACCTGTCACCGGAGGCAGCAAAGGGATCATGTCCCATATCGTCAAGGACCAACATGGTGCACCGTGGGATACGCTCCATATAGAGCCGTGCGATCTCCTCGGGCAGCAGCGACCCCTCCGCCCCGCCACGCACAACGAGCACAGGACAACCGATCTGCGAGAGATCGCGGCTAAGCACCACACGTTCCCCCTCCTCAACGATTGCCCGTGCCACCCGAACCGGCAGAAGCTCCCTGCCGGGCTGGGTAACATCCCCGATCCAGCGTTCGGGAATCGAAGGATAATGCGGGGCATAATCGATGATACCCAGCCCTCGCACCCGCTCCGGACGCTGTAGCGTATAGGCAAGAGCAAACGAGGCGCCGACCGAAAAGCCGACGATAACGCAATGGCGCACCTCAAGATGCTCAAGCACCGCATCGATATCCGACACCTGCTCTTCAAAGGAATACCCCCGCTCCGGCGCATCGCTTCGGCCACGTCCTCGTATACTGATAAACACGGCATCGCCGATCGGGAACCCCTTGAAATATCGGGCATAATCCTCGGCGGATTCCGTCATCCCGGGGATCACAACAACGGTGGTTCCGCCGGAAGATATTTCGCCTGTGCGCACATAGTGGATGCGGACACCATCATTATCTGCGTATCCATCCGCTTGCATTCAAGCCCCCTGCTGTAACAGTGATCGGGAATCGCACATGGCGCCCCCAACAGGGGGCGCCATGAACAGGATACCTTAAGGAAACCAACTATCCTTGAGAGTTTCAAGGCCCACCGTATTTCCGCACATCGTCGCAAGGCCGATATCGCCGTACGGACTCTTCAAGATCCTCGTACCCTGCGGGATGGTGCCGCACCTCCACTCGGGCTGCCCCCCCATCATCGACCTGAATTTCATCAGGCAATTGTCCTGCGATCGAACCATCCTGCCATCCACCCACCCACTGGCGATCGAATCCTGAATCTCCTGTGGGGTCATACCCCCGGGGACCATCGGATCAGCCGTTATATCGGTAAAACGAGGCACATCCTCGCAGGCCGGGATCGACAATACGCCGGGAACCTTATCACGTCCGGAAAAGACGCCAACGGGCTGCTGCTGCAATGGCTGGGAATCGCCGCAGCCGATAATGCAGAACATCAGAGCAATGCTACAAGCCAATCGTGCATACATTGTGTTCACCTCTTGTCAGTGCGTTGAAATCATAGGATCACATGCATGTGTGGAGTCAAAGCCAGCTTCTTATGGATATAGCCATGGGCACCATGATTCGTCGACATCATTTCCCTTGCACAGCTCAGCATATCCAGCGCCGATGGCCCCGGAGAATCCGGCGCGACCTGGTGATGCGCGCTTTTACGGAAGAAACCGTGATATTCTGGATACGGGCAATATCACGGGGCGGACAATGCTCTATCTCATGCAGCCATACCGTCTCAGCAGCCTTTATCCCCAGCGTGGATACAAGCCATTCCCATAAAATGCGCCGGCTCACCTGCCTGTCCGATTGATTGCCAGCAGCCAGATGGTCAAGCACGGCATGCCCCCCGGCATGCCGTCCTGTCCTGCGAATCTCGTGCAGCACTTCACGAATGGCGGTGGTTCTCAACCACTCAAACACCTCTGCGCCATTCCTGCCGACTTCAACCGACAGGTGCCTGAGACATTTCTCAACGGCGGCGCTTACAGCATCGTGAATGATATCATCATGCACTCCAAAAAATCGTCGGCGTACCACACGAACCACAACAGGGATCAGATCGCCTATCTGATCCGATATAATTGGCGAGTTTTTCATACGGCAGCAATAGTGGTGAACGGCTTCCGGCCACCTTCGCCTATAGACCGGAAAAATGTTTGGAGCCAAGGGTGTACGTGTACACCTCCTGGCACTTATAGGTAGGCCGTAGCACTCTGGTATCGCTTCATAGAATATGGGTATAGTGATCGTAGCCGCACATCAAGCTTGGCAGCGGATGATCCGGGTGGAGAATGAACAGGAAAATCAATCCGGGATATCCGCCAGGAACACGGCCAGAGGATGCAGAAGCTCCCAAACTGGTTCATAACAACGCGTTTTTGCTGGGTGATAATCGGCAAGAATCGCCACGGGCAACCAGAAACATGGCTGGCATAGATTCCGTCTCGACGTATGCCGTTATTCCTATTGCCGATAATCGAATATAAGATCGCTCATCCCGATTCCCCCTACATAGGAACTACGTACACGGATATATAGGAAGAATATACAGCACTGCATTATAACAGGTTTCTACTTCTCTATCCAGGCTGAAAAGGACATTCCCGCACAGGAATTGCCATGCCCCAACAGCCACACCCAGACAGGACGATCGTCCCAGCCGTGTTCATCGTGTCCTCATAGAACATGGTTACCAGATCAGAAGTGGGGGCGCTTCCATATACTACTAGAACGATCCACAGCAACAATCCATCACAATACTGCTCGTTAGGCGACGGCTTCCTGGCGTCCCTTCAGGTTGCAAACGCTTCCGGTTGGTGCAAGATGGCCCCGCTGCTCCCATGAGGGGAAGTTTCCCCAAAGGCTGCCAGCAGCGTGCCGAAGAAACCGATGATGCATGGAGTGTGCATCCCTGCCGGGTGCATATGGATCCATTGGTTTCACTATAGCAGTAATACTCTGACCCTGTACTCTTGCTTTTGTCGCATCAGGATTAGCGTACTCTGTATGCTCTGTAGCTCCTTCTTGCTGTGAACAGCCAACAGCGAACATGAATCCGGCAACTAATGCGAACAAGCACTACGGATACACTTTCATTCCTTTATATTTTTTATATGTGCTCTATTGGCCCTTTACACTCGATACATACAAAAGGGCCAATGGACACGCCAGGACTCAGGCTGAGGTTCTTCTATGGTGTGCCATGGCTTACAACTACCATTACGCTCACCCCTATTTGGGATCACGAATAGCAAACCCGGGTATCCTTCGCTATATATATAAACATTTCACAACCCGTCTGCATGCAAACGATTCACCGGATTGTTCCGGCTGTACTGATACGTTTGTCACCGCGATCGGTGTTCCACACGGCTCGTTATCGCAGATGCCGATCTCGATGCCGCTGGCACCCAGGATTGCACGTGTGGGAACATTGGAAATTCTCTTCGGATAGTTTTTTTGCCCGCAATTGAGCCATCTGCCAGAGGAGAGCGACGTTGGACAACATCCCATGACGCAGTCCTGAAGGCTCTACGGCGTCCTGTCAGTTGTGCCGGAAGGAGCCACCCTTGCGGGTGCGCTGGAAGCCCCTTCCTGCACATTGATGGACAAACCCCACTGCCCGCTGCACATGGGGCGCCGCGTTGAAATACCTTAGACTAAAGCAAACCAAGACAGCGAAGAATCTTAAACGCGGACGCCAGCGTTATACTGGTCTTCCCCTGCTCAAAGCTGTTCACCGTAGGCCCGCTCACGCCTGCCAGCACAGCAAGCTCCTTTTGAGTAAGCTTCTGCCGTTTGCGGCGATGAATGGCTTCTTCTACAAGTTCTTCCCAATCAAGGCGAATGTTCCGTTCCATCTTTTTTCCATGTGGTCGATGATTCTGTTTTTCATGGAGACGCTGCCAACATCCGCTTCCGAAACCGCATCGTTGGCGGCTTCACGGTTTTTGGCGAGCTTGTTGAATGCCATGGTCATGGCGGCGTTATTGAGCTTGAATTCCTCGCCAAGGCGGGCAAGATTTGCGGGCTTGAGGCGGCTGAGGATCAGGTTGCTGGCACCGCCAATGGCGAGCGCAATGGTCTTGTAATCATAGATGGCAGCAGAAACCATGTCATAGGTCGGGGTGAGGCGCAAGCCCGATTCCGTGTGAAACATGGCGAAGTTCTTCAGATGCATATCGGTATTGCCGAGCAGCAATCCGGCCAGGATGCGAAGGTAGAGCTTGTAATTTTCAGCGGGGAGGCAACCCGGCGTTTCCCGGATAAAATCGGCCATATCCTTATGAGCGCCATCATACTTGGCAGACGTGGGCTTGCCAAGAAGCTGGTTGAATTCCTCGACATGAAGGCGCTGGCCTTCAGGGCCGCGATCAAAGCGCTTAATCAGAAGCGCAGGCTCGGTGAAGCCTTCGAGGATGCCGATTTCCAGTTCCGCAACGTCATCACCCGGCAGCAAAGCCTTGAAGGCTGCGGAACTTGACGATATGCGTGCTGAGTTCACCGACGCACGCCGGGCGCAGTTTGCCGTTACGCTCCACCGCCGCCAGCTTCGGCTGGATGCCGGAGAGGGAGGCGCGGCCCCTGAGGATAGCCACCTGTTTCGGGTCGTCCATATCCATGAGGGCCTGGCTGATCGCGGAGGGTTCGGGGTCGATCACCGATACGGCCCCGGCGCAATCCTGACCGAACGCAAGAAGCAGTTCAAAGCGTCTGGCTGCCCGCTTGTTCAGCAGACGCGTTTGGGCGCCTTCGAGCCAGCCTTCGGCCACGAGGTTGTCAAAGAAGGGGTGAAGACCCGCTTGGCCAATGTGCGGTTCGGGCCGCAACGGCAATGTATAAGCAATAGCCGGATGTCCCGCATCAAGATAGCTGGGATCATAGATGAACGAGGTTCGCTCGCCTGGCTCTTCCCGCAGAAAGCCAGCGAAGTGATCCTTATAGTAGACTTTACCCCAGAGAAGGTTTGCCATAGTACAATTCCTTTTACCGGCGCTTCACAATATCCTAGTATAGTTAAATATCTTTTACTCATATAGGTATTTCATTCACTTAGTTAAATATAATTGACCAAGGGAATGAAGCACTCCTTCATTCCCTTGGTAGGAAGAATGGATGAGCTGGTTCTCACGTATGATTCCTTAAGCAACACGCGCCGTTCAGGTTGTTCCTGAACAGCGCATTATGAGCTTTACGGCCCCCTGTCAGGGACGATCTCTTCCTTCGCATAGCCTTCGCCTCCCCATCTCTTGCGGTTGAATTCACGGCTCAACCGGCTGGGATGGCCTGTCCAGTGGGCCAGTTCATGGGACAGCGCGGCATACCAAGCCCGGCGCATCGTCAAAACAGGCGAACGGGGGCATCCCGATGCGGTCATGGATCAAGGCGTAGGCCGCCTTCACGCCCGTGACGGTCTCTGCTTTGGTCTGGCGGAAGAAACGCTCAGGGTTCACCTGATGGACTTCCGGTCTACAGTTTTGGGATAGACTCTTAGTCCGCCCTTTCCCATTCCTCTTGGATTGAATGGAGGTAACCTAGTTCTTCGGACGTAAGAGACCTACTTGCCATGGATACTACATCATCGATCCGCTTTTTTGAGCGCATTGTATCCGAATAGCGTATCATCCCACGCATCACGTAAATCATATCAGCCTTCAGCCCACTTTCGCTGTGATAATCACGGTGATGATATAAATAGCGAAAGACCTGAGCAGGGCGGGCAAGCAGAATTGATGCCACAGCTTCAGATACATACTCTGCCACATACCCATCACTGGCCTCACAAAGACTATCAATCAAGGTAATAGCTACCATGCTGGTATCTGCTATGTATTTATAAGCAATCGAGTCGATTAGAGCGAACAAACAGGAATCACCCTCGTCCGAGTCCCGTTCGTCCAAAACAACATGTATGTGCGTTTGCAACTCTGGCAGCGACCCAGGGAATGCCTCCAGATACCGGCATGGAGTTGCTCTAGGAGTATCAATACCGCGGCCATGTACAGATACATGCATCACAGAATCTCCTAGTTTCCCATCTATTACCTCTGACTTTGCACAGCCTAAAAATGTTATGGCAAGAGCGATCGCGCACCAACAAGCGTGTGGAATGTTCATTATGTATTCTCTTTTGATTTTAGTAGATATTGGCCATTATGCCAGCATAACATAATGGCCAATTAGTAGGGCTAGCAAAAAGCTAAGGTATAGGAGTTGCGGGCGACAGCGTTTCCGGCACGTAAGGATACATCTCTTTCAGATCCCCACCAGTTACATATAAGAAGCCCGGCAATTCTTCCGGATCATTCTCTTGTAGTTGATCTGTCACATCTTTTAGCTTCTTGAGATTCTCATCGTAAGTGCGAATACAGCCCCTCGTTCCATTAACATCCTGAAGCCGTTTGCCATTTGCCTCCCACTCTCCAGTTGCGGGGTCCTTTTCCATAAGCCGCCCTGCATGCAGTTGAATGTCAGTACGATTACTCTCTTTGGCCTCGCCTGCAACTGGATCAAGTAACAACCGAGGATTGACTCCGAAGAACCTTTTGTCACCCCGACTTCTCCAAGTCTCGCCCTCACGGATTTTGTATGCCCCCGCTGGTGTATCCCCATCAGTCTTCATTCGGTCTCTATGCTGTCCCAGTACCTTTATTTGAAAGGTAAACACCACATTACCTTTTCTATCCGTCACAACAGCCGTTCCCAGACCATTGTTTTTTGTTCTATCATCATCAGCAAAAACCGTGATATCCCACAACCCGTTGGCGTCGAGGCGGTTCACCGGATTGTTCCGGCTGTACTGATACGTTGACCAACCCCGAAAGCTCTCCCACGCGGCATCTGGACTACGGAACCTTCCACCGGCCTCAGCATCGTATTGGCGCACGCCATGGTTTGCAGTGTTCGTTTCGCGATCTACTTCCTTATCAATGAACCCCTTCCGGCTCTTTACACCCCTCACCGCGATCGCTCCGCCAAATGGCTCCCGGTCGTAGCTGCCGATCTCCTCCCCATTGTCGTCCAACACCACACGCGTCGAACCCAGGTGATCCACCACCTTGTACTCCTGCTTCCCGCTCGCACGTGTGAGCACCATCGCTACATCATTCACTCCATAGCTTAGATACTCGTGTGCGTACAGATACACACGGTTCACACCCCCATCGCCACACTCCCTCTGCAACGAGTCCAGGTGCTGGCCATGATACACTGCTAGCTGCTGCTTGTTCCCTCCAAGAAGGTAATAGACCCACGGATACCTGGCGCTGTCAGGTGCTGGAACCACACCCCCAGCGCTCCCATACAGCCGCTTCTGCTCTCGTTCGCCCATCGCGTTGTAGCGGTAGCGCCACTGCTGCAACGGCTGCATCACCCCATCGACCGCCGTTTGAACGCTTGCCCGGTTCATCAGCCCCCGGAAGCTGTACCCGTACTCCTCTCGATGAAGTATGCGGCTCTCCCAGGGGGTGTCGTAGCTTCTCACCTGCCGTGTCTGAGCGCCGTTGGCGTTGTAGCTGTATAGATGCGTCGTGTCGTTGCCCAGCAGATCCTTCCGCTGCCGCGAGAGTAGCCGGTTGCTGCCAGAGTAGTACGCATACGGCTCAATCAGACTATCAAAAGGATATCCCAATCTACTTGAGTCCGGTTGGTCATATGATGCAATCCTACCCTACTGTGATCAGTTATCCTCCTTCTTTTCCCACTCCCTATTCAGTTCTCTCAAGTATCTTTTATCTCTTTCAGAATACTTTGAAGAATTTAATAGATAGCCTATGATACTGTCAATAGTTCCCTTCCCAACCGCATTGCCGCTTGGATTATAGATCTCGCGTCTTAAACCCCAAATAAGCATTTTGTCCAGACACTTATCCCTCAACTTATTCAGATGATGCATAGCAGAATCAGCCTGAGAGACGAATATATCAGTCATAACGTCTGTCATATACTCAGCTACATACCCGTCACTTGCGTTACAGATGTCACCTAAACAAGCGATGTATTGTTCCTCTCCGTTTGCAATGTATCTAGCTGCAATAGAATCCATCAAGCTTACTACACATGAATCCTCGCCACCAGTAATAATTTTGGCGTTGCGGCTTATATCAGGCAAGCTGCCTGGGAAATCAGCCAATGATTTACATGCATAGTCTTGAAAGCTGTTTTTTGCGTTCTCTGTCTCCTTGTATACATCGAGACCCCTTTTGTCACGGTCTCTGCTAGAAGAACTGCATCCAAAAAATATTCCAGCTATAGCGATAGCGTTCCAGATGGCTTTCATAAAATTCCTCTCGTGGTTATTATCTACCCACCAGGAAGATATTCCTGATGGACAGATGTTATGGTATACTGATGGCCCTATTTTACTGGGCGTCCACTAAGGCTACCTACTCGTCATTTAGCACCCAATTGCTCTTGTAAAAGAAACCTGATATTCTGACTAACTGGATCAAGCTGAAACGATTTTTTGAGTGCCTACGATGTTAGGAAACTTATACGACTAGGATCTTAGTCATAAGCAACAGGCTGTACTTTTGCATCGTTAGGATAATTATTATCCAATCCTCGTCCTGTTACAGTCAAATTTCCAGGTGACTCGTCCGGATCATCTGCTTCCAGCTTATCTGTCATATGCGTGACGGGGAATGAAGATGGAAATGGCCCGACCCTAGTCTCAGGACCACTCCTTAGCGTTTATTTCGTCCATAATGAATCTACCAAGCGTCCCACGTTGTAGAGTTTAATGTAGTACCCCTTGCGAGCGATCATCAGCGACGAGGAACTGTCGATCCGGACGCTCAG
>CAYVWR010000004.1:207337-365291 GCA_964455525.1 uncultured Alphaproteobacteria bacterium | reverse complement strand
GGCCATATGGTCGAGATATAACCTTCCAGGACAACCCATTGTCCGTTGTATAATGCACTTTCCCAGAATATCCTCCCATCCACGCTTCCCCGTTTCCGCTGCCAGTGATACGATATAGAACATCATCGCTCTCTAAAACTACAGGATCCCATGTCACCCCACCATTCGTACTCCGCAGAACAAAGCTGGAGTGCCTGCCAATGGACGAATCGGCATCCCGAAAAGTCCCCCTCATATCTCCCGCAATCAGTCCGACACTATCATTCAGAAAATGGAAAGTATAGGCAAAACAATTCCGGAAATCTATGCTAAGGGATTTTTCAACATCAATGAATCGCCATACGCTATCAATATCTGGTGAAAACAGCAGATCACCTGACTGCAACACCATCCAGATTCCAGATGAAGTTACATCCAACTCTCGAATTGGAGTCCTAGAACTCACAAACCCAATGCGGCGATCGCACTGTTGTGCACAAGCATTACTGTACAGCAACCATAAACTTATGACCAATAATATCTGGTTTATCATTTTTTACCCTATTTAGGCTCTATCTGACGCCCTGACCTGAAAGAATGGGGTCCGTGGAAGAACTACCGACAGGTAATCAATGCAATTCTCTGGAAGCTGAGCACCGATTCACAGTGGCACGACCTACCAGAGCACTACGCCAATAAATCTATAATTGTAGGGCGCACTATTACCGAACGACGTGGAGTCCCTAGAACAGTTTGCATATCAGTTGCCCCATCATACGGCATAAGCCAGCCTCGGTAACCTTTCAAGGCACGACAAGGAAACTTACTGGTTTGATCCAACATGCAATCCGTCCTGGCGTTTCACAAGGCACTAAAAAATCGCACCGACTCGCCGACGGGCACTTCGATCAAGTCCGGGACACTCCAGATGGTTATCACTACCTCATACACGGGCCTGCCCAAGCCTCTTCCCCCCCGGCTGGCAACCTTGTATTCAGGGAGATCGGCATCACGGAAGGGGCTTACAAGAGCGGGGGCCATGCCCCGAACCTACATGAATGATGTATATTCCCCACCTGCAATCCTTGTATCTGCCAGCAGGGTTCCAGCCTCTCCCCGCACAGAAAAGTCCCTGCGGACACGATTGGCATATCGTTTCAACAACACATGAGCGTATGAAAATCCTCGTGATCGAAGATGAGATCAAGGTAGCCTCATTCATACGGCAGGGGCTTACCGAGCAATCGTACACGGTTGATGTGGCACACGATGGGATCGAAGGAGAACGGATGGCGCACGACGCCCCCTATGATGTCGTGATGATCGACATCATGCTCCCCCGCAAGAGCGGCTTCGCAGTATGCAGAAGCATCAGGGAGTTCGACCAGGACGTACCGATCCTGATGCTGACGGCGCTGGACTCTACCGACGATAAACTTCAGGGGTTCGATGCCGGTGCCGACGACTATCTGGTGAAGCCATTCGAGTTTCGCGAGCTTCTGGCACGCATCCGTGCGCTGGTACGGCGACGTGGAGATATTGCGGGAAACGCGGAACTGCGAGTGGCGGATCTTCTGCTCGACGCCCGAGCACATGCGGTTACCCGGTCCGGCAAACGTATTGATCTTACAGCCCGCGAATACGCCCTGCTGGAATTCCTGATGCGTAACCGCAAGCGCGTGGTCTCACGTGCGGAAATCGCCGAGCGGGTATGGGAGACATCGTTCGATAGCGAAAGCAATGTGATCGATGTCTATATCAGCTTCCTGAGAAGAAAGATCGACCGTGGACACAGGGTAAAGCTGATCCATACCATCGTCGGCATGGGCTATATGATCCGTGAGGACGAGGATAAGAACAGATGACCATCAAGCTGCGACTGACGCTCCTGTTCGCAATGGTCATCACGCTGATCGTTGCCATCCTGATGATATCGCTCTACGAGTATGCAAGCTATCAGCGGCGAGTCCAGTTCAACGAGCAACTGTTCTCGCGTGCGCTGATTGCCGCCACCGTTGCGTTGGAAAGTGATGAGATGAGTCCTCCCGCGCTTGAGCCATTCCGCCGGAAACTGGCAGGCTATCAACTGCCGGAGGAAAGCATCGGGATATTCGATGCACAGAATCAACGGGTGTACAGTGGCGGGAAACATCGCCTGATGATAACCGATGAGGAGCGAGCGATCGCCACGCAGAACCAGGGATATTCCAAAGATGCGCTCGATACGCAGTTTATTTTTTTTCCCTATTTCGACAACGATGAGCTTTTTGTGATAAAGGTCTCCGCCGTCGATAAAGCCGGGCTGCACTCGCTTCACCGGCTGGGATATGCGATGATCGCGGGGTTTGCCATATCGGTTGGCATGGGATGCGCCGCAGCATGGTGGTTCGCCTCTCGCGCCATGGCCCCGATCGCCCGTACCACACGGCAGGCGGAGCGTATCTCCGCAACCGACCTGCATATACGCCTTGATGAAGGCAACGGCAGAGACGAGCTATCGCAGTTGGCACAGGCGTTCAATGCGATGCTGGAACGGCTCGACTCGGCATTCTCCACGCAGAAGCAGTTCATCGCCAACGCATCGCATGAGATGCGGACTCCGCTTACAACTCTGGAAGGCTCACTGGATATCGCGTTGATGCAGCCGCGCCCAGCCCATATCTACAAGGAGGTGCTTGAGAACGCCCTGGAGGATACACGGCGTCTTCGCGTGCTGGTCAACGATCTGCTGCTGCTTGCACGCACCGAATTTGAATTTCCCGACTCCCAGCTTACCACGCTACGTCTTGATGAGATATTCTTCTCGGTGATGGATGAAATTCACGCTCAGTACCCAGGCCGTGGCATCGACGTGCAGCTACAGGCACGCGATGATAACGGACAAACGCTCCAGATCAGAGGCGATTCTGGCCTGATGCGGGTTGCGGTTGAGAACCTGCTGGAAAATGCCCTAAAATATTCCGATACGGCCAGCGGCGGGCCAATTCAGGTGTGTATCGGCGGCGATGGCACCTCTACCTGGATAAACATCACAAACAGAGGAACGGGCATCGCGGCAAGCGACTTCCCGCACATCTTCGATCCCTTCTACCGTGGGTCCAATACCCACAATATTCCGGGAAACGGCATCGGCCTTGCCCTAGTACAGACGATCGTACAGCGCCATCATGGATCGGTGCATATTCAGAGCGAGCGCTATGGGCCGACAACCGCGACGGTCACGCTACCAAATGCCCCCGAAGGATCGTAACCGGATTCCCTCCTACGATCGGTTGTGATCGTGTCGGCATCACCGCGATCCGGCACGATCATCTCCGGCACTGAAGGATCGCCCGGCTGAACACCCCGTTCGGCCGCGATCCCCCGCGCATCATCGCCCACCCCTACCAGCCGCACGTCCAAGATTTAATGCCGTTTTAATGCCGTTTTAATCCTGCCATGGTAGGTTTGCACCCACTTCTTCCTGAGCGCAGAATAGAATGAGGCGCCCCTCGATTTTCAAGCGGCGGAGGGCACCGGCCAGCACCAGCCGCCAGGATATGCGGGCGGAATATCCCCCTCATTCTACTACCGACTCTCAGCACATCAGCAGATGAAATCAAACCGAATACCCTTGCTACGACTGCTCTCGTTCTACGGCTGCACCATACCGATCATCCTTGTGGCAATCGGCACGGCATCGATCGCACAGACGGAACTGACGCTTCAACAGGCGGTAGAACGTGCGGTGCAGGATAATCTGGCCCTGAAACGGCAACGATTCGATGTACAAGCAAGCGAGGCGGATATTATCACGGCCGGACTCCGCCCGAACCCGGAACTGTGGTTGAACGCCGATATGTTCTCGGCCCGCATGCCCATACTCACCCCGGAGGAGAAGCAGTATGGGATGACGCTGAGCATGCCATTTGAACTTGGGGGGAAACGGGAGGCACGAATCGCACTTGCCGAAAAGAACCGGGCGGCAAGCGTGCTCCAGATCGCCGACGCCGAGCGCCAGACCGCCTACGAGGTGATCGACCACTGGTTCGAGGCAGCCCGGGCGAAGCTTTCGCTTGGGCACATCGGACAGGCGCGCCGGTTGTTCGATTCCATCGTCGCTGTAAACCGCGTGCGGTTACGGAATCAGGTTATCACACCGGCCGAGCTTACCCGGTCGCAGATAGCGGCCGATCAATATGCCATTCAGGAAGATGCCACAAGGGTCGGCGTAGCGCGGGCGTTACGAATGCTTGGCAGGGCGCTTGGCTCGGCCGAGCCGGTGGATATCACAACGGCCTTCGAGTTCGAGTTCTCTCCCCCGCCACTCGATTCGGCGATACGCCATGCATGGATGAACCGCAGCGATATCATCGCCGCGCGCAAGGAGATGGAACGAGCCGATGTGCATCAGAAGCTTCAGCAGGCCTATGCTCTCCCGGATCTGACCGTTTCAGCGAGTTATATCCGCCAGCAGGGCGTGCCCTATTATGGCGTATCGGTGGCATTCCCGCTCCCCTTGTTCTCTCGCAACCAGGGAGAGATCGAGAAAGCGCACGTGCTGCGTCAGCAGGCGGAGTCGGGCCTTCAGGCGATCGAACGCCAGGTAGCGGCCGAAGTGGAACTGGCCTATCAGGAGTATCAGGCCCGTGGCGAGGCACTTGAGAAACTTGGCCGTGTATTGCAATCGGCCGAGGCAGTACAGAATACCGTTGCGTACGCCTACCGCACCGGCAATACCACCATCCTCGAATTCCTTGATGCGGAGCGCACCTGGTTCGACACACGCCAGTCCTATAACGATGCATTGATCGATCTCCGGCACAGCACGGTGGTGCTTGCCATGGTGAGCGGATTTTACTTCGACAGATAACGCACTCATCAACGAAGGTACAGTAGCAATGTCCATCCAATCTATTCACGGAAGCGCTATGCACAGGAATCCCCATGGCAGCCCGGCCCCGGCGCTGGCGCTGACTGTTGTTCTCATGCTCGGCACCCTATCATCCGGCTGCTCATCCGATCAGGAGCCGATCCTGCTGCTGCCGGCACGGCAGGCCGTTGTGACAGATGCAGGAGCAACGATCACGCTCGCAGCGGACTCGCCTCAGCATCAACTGCTGAAATCGGTAGAGGTGCACACCGGCACCGTACGGGCAACCGTGCTGGCGCCCGCACGTGTTGTAGCAAGCGTATCACGCGGGTACAGCCCCGGCGGCGGCCCCATCCTGATTTTCGACTCCCCGGAGCTTACCTCTCTTTACTCCGCATTTATCCAGAATATCACGGCATACGAGAAAGCGCAGCAGACGATAGCTCGCACCCAGGATCTGTTCGAGCATCAGGCAGCCACCGGCAAGGATGTAAGCGACGCACGCACCGATCTTGCCAATGCACGCACGGCAATGGCGGAAACCGAAGGCCGGATCCGTGCCATGGGATTCAACCCACAGGAGTTCCGCACTGCACGCCCCGGCATCGTCTGGCTCCTCAGCGATGTCCCGGAAACCCAACTATACGAGGTGCGCCACGGCGAGTTGACGGCGATCGAGTTCGCCTCCTTCGCCGGCCAGAAATTCACCGGGCGTGTGGCCGCGATAGGCGATGTTATAGATAACGCCACACGAACCGTCAAGGTCCGCATCGCCGTGCCGAACCCCAATGAGCGGCTGCGCCCTGGCATGTTCGCGCAGGTGAATTTCGGTCAGGGAGAGCGCAACGCCATCATGATACCGCAATCGTCGGTTGCAACGGTGCTCGGAAAACATTACGTCTTTGTCAAAACCGATGCCCATAACTACATGCGCCGCCAGGTGGAACTCGGTCAACAGATCGATGACAACATCATTGTCGTCAACGGTTTGAACGAGGGAGAACAGATAGCCATCGAGGGAGTGATGCTCCTGAAAGGCCTCAGCTTCGGCTATTAGGCACTCCATCGCCATAACGTACCCCGTTGGCCATGTACGCAGCATGATGATGGCCCCGCAAACAGATCCCAACAGTATCCCCGGTTCCACTATGCAACAGAACACCGAGACCATGGTGCAGGCACAGATCTATCTCGACCAGGACGACATGTATCAGGAAGAACCGCTCTCCGAGCATATTCTCCGCTATCTGATGCACCACGAGATCCGTGGCGCAACGCTTTTCAGGGCCGACCGTGGTTACGGGGCGCAACGCCACTTACATGCGCCCGGCAGAATCGGCACGCTTGACGAGCGCCCCATCATGATAACCTTTATCGACACAAGCACCCATGTACGGGCCATCCTTCCATATATCCGGTCGCTCCTCACCGATGGCATCATCGTAACAAGCCAGGTCGAACTCTGGTAAGGCAGCAGCATCCTGTCAGCTTCAGGGCACCGGGTTGTGCCTCTTCTGCTCTCCGCAACGTTCACATCAACCGATTCTCCCATCCATCATGATCCGGAAGCTTCTCACGTTTGCGGTCACGCAACGGCTTACCACATTCGCAATAGCGCTGCTGCTTGTCGGCCTCGGCATCTGGGCAGGTATGCAGCTCAAGATCGAGGCCTATCCCGATGTAGCCGATACCGAGGTGGCGATCATCTCGAAGTTCATAGGCCGGGCGGCCGAAGAAGTGGAACAACAGGTAACCGTCCCGATCGAGCGATCGCTCAACAGTGTGCCGCACGTCGTACAGCGAAGGTCGAAGACGATTTTCGGTCTTTCGGTGGTACGCCTGACCTTTGAAGAGGGGACCGACGATTATTTCGCCCGCCAGCAGGTGTTGGAGCGGCTCTCCGACGCCGATCTCCCGGAGGGTGTGAACCCGGAACTGGCACCTCTTTCAACGCCTGTCGGAGAGGTATACCGCTATGTGATCGAAGGGGACGATCAATATTCGGCGATGGACCTACGGACCTTGCAGGACTGGGAGGTGATCCCGCGGATACTTCAGGTGCCGGGCGTTGCCGACGTGGTAAACTTCGGCGGCCTGGTAAAGCAGTACCATATCGTCACATCGCAGGAACGGCTTCAACGCTATGCTCTCACGCTCGACGATATCATCGAAGCGGTCGAGAAAAACAATCTCAATACCGGCGGCAGCATCATACGCCGGGGAGGCCAGGCGTTTGCAGTACGAGGCATCGGCGCAATCCGGGCGCCGGAGGATATCGGCAATATCGTTGTGACGGCGGTCAACGGTGTGCCCGTCTTCGTTCGCGATCTCGGCAGCGTGGAAATCAGCCCTCTGCCGCCAACGGGAGTTCTGGGATATACGGCACCGGACGAGCAGCTCGATGTTGATGCGGGCGTACAGGGATTGATTCTGATGCGGCGGGGCGAAAACCCTTCCGATGTGCTTGAGGGCATACGGGCAAAGGTCGATGAGCTGAATGAAACAGTACTGCCGCACGGGGTGAAGCTGCGGGCGATTTACGATCGTGGCACCCTGGTGAACTACACGCTCGGCACCGTCACCACAACACTCTTTGAGGGGGTATCGATCGTGGTGATCGTTCTGATATTCTTTCTGGGGAGCATACGCTCGGCGCTTGTGGTGGCCATTACAATCCCCCTCTCCCTGCTGTTCGCTTTTATCATGATGAAGTTCAGCGGCATACCTGCCAACCTGCTTTCGCTTGGCGCGATCGATTTCGGCATCGTCGTGGACGGCGCCGTGGTAATGGCCGAGAACGTGATGCGGCAGCTTCGCGATGCTTCGCCGGACGAACGAAAACAGGGGGTGACCCGGGCAACCCTGAGGGCAGCACAGGAAGTGGGGCGAGAGATATTTTTTGCCGTTGCGATCATCATCCTTGCCTATCTCCCGATGTTCACGTTGCAACGGGTCGAAGGGAAGCTCTTCTCGCCAATGGCCTACACCCTCTCGTTTGCCATCTTCGGCTCGATGCTGATAGCGCTCACTCTGGTTCCGGTTCTGCTGGCAACGGTCTACCGAAAGGTATGGGATAGCGATCCCCCGAAAAAAGTGGAATGGCACAACCCGTTGTTCGACTGGCTGAAGAACGCCTATGCACGCGTGGTGGCCTCTATCGTACGGCGTCCCTGGACCCCGGCAATTGCGGCCATCCTTATCGTTGCAGCCTCGGCATTCGCCGGACGCAACATCGGCACGGAGTTTCTTCCAGAGTTAGACGAAGGCTCGTTCAATATCCGCTGTTTCCTCCCGGCAGGAATTTCGCTGGAGGAGGCATCGAAAATCCCTCCAATTATCCGCACGATCATCTCAAGCCATCCGCAGATCGGCGTGGTGGTCTCGCAGCTTGGCCGCAACGACGATGGCACCGACCCATACGGCCCCAATCGGATCGAAACCTATGTCGGACTGAAAGATTATAGCCTCTGGGTTTCCGACACCTCCAAATCGACATTGCTTGAGACCATAAAATCCCAGTTGGAGCGGACCATCCCAGGGGCATCATTCTCTTTTTCGCAGCCGATCCTCGACAACGTCACCGAGGCCGTCACCGGAAGCGTTGCCGATCTGGCGATTCTTCTCACCGGTCACGATCTGGAGCTGATGCGTGCCAAGGGGGACTCGATCGTCGAGATCATCCGGTCGATCCCTGGTGCAAGCGAATATGGTATCGAACAGGAGGGCAATCAGGCACAGCTCAGCATCGAGGTGGATCGTGCCGCCGCCGCACGCTATGGCGTCAATGTGAGCAACGTGCAGCAGATGATCGAGGCCGCCATCGGCGGCAAGACCATAAGCCAGCTCTACGATGGCGAGCGCCGATTCGATATTGTGGTCCGGTATACGCCCGAGAGCCGTAGCTCGCTGGACGCCATCCAGAGCATGCTTGTAACCACCCCGGATGGCGCCCGCATCCCGATTGCCAGGCTGGCGACAGTACGCGAGATCGACGGCGCCACCGTTATTCAGCGGATGGACGGCAGCCGGCAGATATCGGTGCGAACAAATATCCGCGGACGCGATCAGGGAGGATTTGTGGCCGAGGCACAGCAGAAAGTGGCCGCGGCGGTGACGATCCCGGAGGGCTACAGCATCACCTGGGGGGGACAGTTCGAGAATCTTACCCGCGCCAAGAACCGATTGATGCTTGTCATCCCGGTCACGGTCGTCCTGATCTTCGTGCTTCTGTTCATTCTCTACAAAAAACCTCGTTTCGCGGCACTTACGCTGATGAACGTTCCGTTCGCCCTTGTCGGCGGACTGGGCGGGCTGATTCTCTGCGGCTATAACTTCAACGTCTCGGCCGGTGTGGGCTTTGTCTCGCTGTTTGGTGTTGCGGTGATGTCCGGCGTGTTGCTGGTATCACGAATCAACCAGCTTCGCGATGATGAGGGCGTACCGCTTGCCGAGGCGGTCAGGCGAGGCTCGGTGATACAGTTCCGCCCAATCCTGATGATGATGACCGTCGCGTTTCTGGGGCTGATCCCGGCTGCGACGGCCAGCGGCATCGGATCGGATGTGCAACGCCCTCTTGCGACGGTTATCGTGGGCGGTCTTCTCTCATCGCTTATCCTCACCCTTTTTGCAATGCCGGCACTGTATCTGCTGATGGAGCGCAGGGGGGAGAAACGAAGGCTCCAGAAGCTGGCCGAGATGCTGTCGCAATCGCCCCCGGAAGAGCTGCCGATGCATCATCAGGAGGAAGAAACGCTGGCAGCGGCAGAACCGAACGCATAGAAGTGCCGCCGGGCCGACCGGCCCCAGCCTCTTCCCGACGGGTGTGCATGCCTGGCGATTGGCATGCACACTTCTGTGCGTAGCGGCCGGATGGGGCGCCGCACTCCCCCCGCTCCCTTCTCATTTCGTCGGAACCCACTCCGGCCGCTGGCACCGTGGTATCGCTGGCATGCCCGGTGCATGTATATTGGAACATTCATCGTGAGTAGTTCCAACCGATATATGGCGCCGTATGACCCCTCTTGAGTTCACGCTCATCTCATTCATCATCGCAGTAACCGCGGGTGTGCTGGGATCGCTGCTCGGCCTGGGCGGGGGCATCATTGTGATCCCAGCGCTTACTCTGCTCCTGAAGGTCGATATCCATTATGCCATCGGGGCATCCATCATCTCGGTGATCGCAACGTCAAGCGGCGCGGCAGCGGCCTATGTACGCGAACGGATGACCAATCTCCGTGTGGCGATGCTGCTGGAAATCGCAACAACAGCCGGTGCCCTTACAGGCGCCTATCTTGCCGGATTGATAAGCCCCCGGTGGTTGTATATCATCTTCGGGCTGGTGATGGGCTATTCATCCCTGGCGATGTTCCGCAAACGCAAGGAGCAGGAGGATATCAGCGCCCCACCATCACCACTGGCAGACAAGCTTCGCCTGCACGGCAGTTATACCGATGCCGCCCTGGGCAGCGAAGTGTTCTACCGTGTTGCCAGGGCAAAGCTTGGCCTGGGCCTCATGTATATCGCCGGGATCGTCAGCGGGCTGCTTGGGATCGGCTCCGGCGCTCTGAAAGTCCCGGCGATGGATCTGGCGATGCGGCTGCCGATCAAGGTATCCACGGCAACAAGCAATTTTATGATGGGGGTTACCGCAGCCGCAAGCGCTGGCGTCTATTTCATGCGTGGCGATATCAACCCTTTTATAGCGGCGCCGGTCGCCGCAGGGGTTCTGGTAGGCGCCACGCTTGGCTCGCGGCTTCTTGGCAAGCTGAAAAGCTCGACCGTCCGTATCATTTTTGTTGTGGTCTTGATCTGGGTATCCATACAGATGCTGCTGAAAGGGTTATAACGATGATGACAAACAACACGACCGAGAGCAGCATCGAACAACGCTCCGAAGAACAGGAACGCCGCATCGAGATTCTTATCAGCAATCTCCTGCGCACCGGCGTCCTCACAAGCCTGTGTGGTATCGTGCTCGGGGGCGTCCTGATGTTCCTGCACCATCCTGAATTTGTCTCATCCGAGGAATCCCTTCAGCAGTTGATCGGCGCACAGAGCGCATTCCCACGCACATTTCCCGAGATCCTGGCCGGGGTAGCCGCATTCAGGGGGCAGGCGATCGCCACGCTGGGACTGCTTCTGCTTGTTGCCACCCCCGTTATGCGTGTGGTGATATCGATCTTCACCTTCATCTATCAGAAGGACCGGGTGTTTGTCATCATCACCTCGGTTGTCCTGATGTTGCTGGTACTGTCCTTTGTGCTTGGCGCGGTTGAGGGATAAACAATCGCCTGCCTATCCCCTGTAAAGCCAACCTGCCAGGGAAAACCATACCGGGCGCGTTCGGTGTCCCGGCCAGATCCGAGCGGAAACCACCCATAGTTCACGCTGGATAAACAGCGGGAATTGACTACCGCTCGGAAATGATGATCTTCCGGCCAAATATTCTATCGCCATCCAAGATTTGCAGCATGTACACACCAGTGGAGAACGAACTAACATCAATGGTAAGTTCGCGTGTCTTGGCGACGTCATATAGTTGGCGACTAAGCACAACGTTTCCACTCGCATTAACAACACGGATAGACACGCTTCCGGTCGTACATGTGCCATAAATAGCGACGTTAACTATTCCAGCAGTAGCAGGATTCGGTACTGCCGTGAAGCCAATATCAGTGCCATTATCAGTGCTTCCGCTGATATTCGGTTTTGTATGATCTTCGGGCGGACACGTGGGGCAAGGATCTGTAGGAACGTACACTGTCGTTTGCGTTTTTTCGCAGCAATATGCTTTCAGAAATTGGCACATATCGGCCCAGGAAAGCTCCCCCGTCTCACGGCTCTGCCACTTCGGTTTCATGATTCCACTGGGATCACCACAAGGAGCTTCATTAGTATGAGGGAAACCGAGCCAATGCCCGAACTCATGTAACAAGGCCGTATAAGCATCCGTATAGTGGTATCCCGGTTCTGGTGGTATATACTGGTATTTATCCCGCTCTGTACCAAGAAAATGTGTTGGCCGACCATAGGCATCAGGGCGAAGAAAAAGAAGCTGTTGATTTAGGGCGATATAGGATTGTGAGCAATCAACCCTGCACTCCCTAGGGTTCCATACCCGTCGCGTCACAGCCGCACTTGTCGTAAGCGTGTTTGGAGCAAAATCATCATTGCTTATAGACCAGCGTATTTGTATAACGCATGGCGGATATTCATCATTCGGTCCTTGGGGTGGACAGAGGTCAGGCGATGATGACCAACGTCGAGCAGCAGCGGCAATAATCTGCTCCATGTTTGCAGCGTTAAACACAACATGCCCGACGAAATTCGTATCAAATCCCTCATAGAATTTGATAATGCCATCTCCCCCCGTTACGTGAGGTTGTAAGGTCCAGCCTGTATAATTGAACATTATCGGGAGTTGCACCTTCATGAATTTCAACCCGCGTTCATTATTCGGGTTCTTACTGCACTTGACTACGTGCTTCCCGTTCTCATCGCAGAACATATATGGAAGTTCCAGATCAATGCAGTTCTTGTCGGCGCAAATTCCATCTCTCTTAGGGTTCGTTCCCTGAGCATAACACATGCAACAGTGAAAGAGCAACACGAGAACAAGCAGGGCTGTTTTCATTTTTCTTCCTCCAATCAGCATGTGATTATTAATAAGTTCCGTTAAGAATCTTGTCACGTAATTCGAGGAAGCGCCGCCTCCAATCCGCATAGCTCATCATGATATCATCAGACCATGTACGATTTACGTCGCGCACTTGGTCGCCAGCAATTACTAATGTGTATGCAGTTCCCGGAGGCCCTAAGAATAGCTGGAAGGCGTCATGTGTAGAGTCAAAACGCTGCTCGGCAAAATTCAGAAACACCACAGCCTCTTGCCCAATGCGCATAGCAAACCCTCCATTGCCGTCTATGAGCGCGCTATCCTCGTCTTTGTATATGCCATACTTTTCTCCAGTGCTATGGTAATACTGAAAATTCAGGCATGGAAAGGAATTTGTCTGCGTAATCCATGTTAAGACGCTCTGATCTGAGCTTTCTTGGCATGGATGGAATATTTGCCCCTTAATTGTATCCAGCACTTGTGCGGTAACATTAAATACGTGTGAGCTACCAAATGCGAAGCCTGTTGCCATTGAATCAATTGCAAGCACCTTTATTCGGAGTACATAATCTGAGAAAAACACGTCGTCAAGTGCTTCGCTTTCTCGTTGGTTAGAAGCTGCTTTGGCTAATGCTTCCGGCAGGAACCTCGTTGTCCCTCCAAGCTCGGATTTGAACAACCAACTTTTGAGCGCCGTTTCATAATCATATTGCTGGTATCGAAGTGGATCATAATCCATTACCCTGTAATAACTGGCAATGGTTTTTCTCAACAAATCTGGTTCTGCAAGCCACCCTTCCGGGGATACAATGAGCTGGCCGTTTGTATTAAAACGGGCCAAACTATCGAGATGGATATATGCCCTTAAAACATTAAGTGGCATATCACTACTCAACGGCGGAAGCCTCCTAATGATTGGCACCCGCACATGATATTTATGCTTAGTGCTATCATACCAGATATAACCAAAGTATCTCTTATCGAGAATGCGCCTGCCGGACTCGTTTTGTGCGCTGCTCGGCTCCGCTCCGATCAGAGTAACCAGGATAAAGAAAGCAAGTATCCACCGTAGCATCTGAAACCGTTGTGGAGTGGTGCATTCATGCTTTGTGCGCGGATGGTTCATCGTTACCCCTCCTATGTGGTAGATGTTAAAAGCCTGTGGCTTAGTCAGGCTGTTTACTCTGGCGGGGACAGCAATGTACTAACGTCAGTATACAATCGGGGGGTACATCTTTGTGTACCCCCCTATCGATCGCACAGACGGAACTGACGCTTCAACCGGGGAATAAACAATCGACTGTCTATCCCCTGTAAAGCCAACCTGCCAAGGAAAACCATACCGGGCGCGTTCGGTGTCCCGGCCAGATCCGAGCGGAAACCACCCATAGTTCACGCTGGATAAACAGCGGGAATTGACTACCGCTCGGAAATGATGATCTTCCGGCCAAATATTCTATCGCCATCCAAGATTTGCAGCATGTACACACCAGTGGAGAACGAACTAACATCAATGGTAAGTTCGCGTGTCTTGGCGACGTCATATAGTTGGCGACTAAGCACAACGTTTCCACTCGCATTAACAACACGGATAGACACGCTTCCGGTCGTACATGTGCCATAAATAGCGACGTTAACTATTCCAGCAGTAGCAGGATTCGGTACTGCCGTGAAGCCAATATCAGTGCCATTATCAGTGCTTCCGCTGATATTCGGTTTTGTATGATCTTCGGGCGGACACGTGGGGCAAGGATCTGTAGGAACGTACACTGTCGTTTGCGTTTTTTCGCAGCAATATGCTTTCAGAAATTGGCACATATCGGCCCAGGAAAGCTCCCCCGTCTCACGGCTCTGCCACTTCGGTTTCATGATTCCACTGGGATCACCACAAGGAGCTTCATTAGTATGAGGGAAACCGAGCCAATGCCCGAACTCATGTAACAAGGCCGTATAAGCATCCGTATAGTGGTATCCCGGTTCTGGTGGTATATACTGGTATTTATCCCGCTCTGTACCAAGAAAATGTGTTGGCCGACCATAGGCATCAGGGCGAAGAAAAAGAAGCTGTTGATTTAGGGCGATATAGGATTGTGAGCAATCAACCCTGCACTCCCTAGGGTTCCATACCCGTCGCGTCACAGCCGCACTTGTCGTAAGCGTGTTTGGAGCAAAATCATCATTGCTTATAGACCAGCGTATTTGTATAACGCATGGCGGATATTCATCATTCGGTCCTTGGGGTGGACAGAGGTCAGGCGATGATGACCAACGTCGAGCAGCAGCGGCAATAATCTGCTCCATGTTTGCAGCGTTAAACACAACATGCCCGACGAAATTCGTATCAAATCCCTCATAGAATTTGATAATGCCATCTCCCCCCGTTACGTGAGGTTGTAAGGTCCAGCCTGTATAATTGAACATTATCGGGAGTTGCACCTTCATGAATTTCAACCCGCGTTCATTATTCGGGTTCTTACTGCACTTGACTACGTGCTTCCCGTTCTCATCGCAGAACATATATGGAAGTTCCAGATCAATGCAGTTCTTGTCGGCGCAAATTCCATCTCTCTTAGGGTTCGTTCCCTGAGCATAACACATGCAACAGTGAAAGAGCAACACGAGAACAAGCAGGGCTGTTTTCATTTTTCTTCCTCCAATCAGCATGTGATTATTAATAAGTTCCGTTAAGAATCTTGTCACGTAATTCGAGGAAGCGCCGCCTCCAATCCGCATAGCTCATCATGATATCATCAGACCATGTACGATTTACGTCGCGCACTTGGTCGCCAGCAATTACTAATGTGTATGCAGTTCCCGGAGGCCCTAAGAATAGCTGGAAGGCGTCATGTGTAGAGTCAAAACGCTGCTCGGCAAAATTCAGAAACACCACAGCCTCTTGCCCAATGCGCATAGCAAACCCTCCATTGCCGTCTATGAGCGCGCTATCCTCGTCTTTGTATATGCCATACTTTTCTCCAGTGCTATGGTAATACTGAAAATTCAGGCATGGAAAGGAATTTGTCTGCGTAATCCATGTTAAGACGCTCTGATCTGAGCTTTCTTGGCATGGATGGAATATTTGCCCCTTAATTGTATCCAGCACTTGTGCGGTAACATTAAATACGTGTGAGCTACCAAATGCGAAGCCTGTTGCCATTGAATCAATTGCAAGCACCTTTATTCGGAGTACATAATCTGAGAAAAACACGTCGTCAAGTGCTTCGCTTTCTCGTTGGTTAGAAGCTGCTTTGGCTAATGCTTCCGGCAGGAACCTCGTTGTCCCTCCAAGCTCGGATTTGAACAACCAACTTTTGAGCGCCGTTTCATAATCATATTGCTGGTATCGAAGTGGATCATAATCCATTACCCTGTAATAACTGGCAATGGTTTTTCTCAACAAATCTGGTTCTGCAAGCCACCCTTCCGGGGATACAATGAGCTGGCCGTTTGTATTAAAACGGGCCAAACTATCGAGATGGATATATGCCCTTAAAACATTAAGTGGCATATCACTACTCAACGGCGGAAGCCTCCTAATGATTGGCACCCGCACATGATATTTATGCTTAGTGCTATCATACCAGATATAACCAAAGTATCTCTTATCGAGAATGCGCCTGCCGGACTCGTTTTGTGCGCTGCTCGGCTCCGCTCCGATCAGAGTAACCAGGATAAAGAAAGCAAGTATCCACCGTAGCATCTGAAACCGTTGTGGAGTGGTGCATTCATGCTTTGTGCGCGGATGGTTCATCGTTACCCCTCCTATGTGGTAGATGTTAAAAGCCTGTGGCTTAGTCAGGCCGTTTACTCTGGCGGGGACGGCAATGTACTAACATCCGTATACAATCAGGGGGGTACATCTTTGTGTACCCCCCCCTATCGATCGCACAGACGGAACTGACGCTTCAACAGTTTGTTGCTGAAGAACCTCGATCAGGCGTTGTCGATAAGCACCTTGACCTTAGCGACAACATCCTGCATGGTGGTTTTCGGCACCATGGTATTCGGGGTCGGCATGCTGATAAGCCCCACCCGCGTGGAGGCTGCGGCCGTGTTCTTCTCAAGACGGGCGATGCGGTAGAACACCTCGTTGAAGATATAATCACCTCCAGAGCCTTTTCTTGCGCTGCCCGACGGATTGATAGTTCCATCGTTGACATTATCGTTCTTCCCGGCGGGAGTATCAAGCGGATGTGCGGCTGAGCCAACGCTCGACTGGTACGACTGATCGTAGAATGTGAACTGATTGGCAATCGGGAGCGGGAAGGGTTTTGTCACCATTGACGCGATATCCAACGAACTTTCATAAAATTCATCCCAGCCCACCCCTTCGCCAACCGGCCCAGGCTCACGCCGATCGTTGTTATCAGGGGAGTCGCCACGTGTGCGTGCGGCAAATCGTTCCACATCAAAACTGCGCCTGCCACCGTTCTCCCCAAGCACGACGATAGCATCCACATTGCCGACGAGGTATGCTGGCATGATCTCCTCGATCAGACCACGCGTGTCGATAGCTCCGCCCGGTTCCTTATCGACCCACCCATCCTTCAGATCGGCATATCGCACCGGCAGGACAATCGACTGGATAAGGCCGTTCGGGGCGATGGTTTCGCCATGAAGGGCCAGCGCGGCCACTCCCGCCGGGTTCATCCGGCCGATATCAGGCGAAAGCGCATACGGATCGAACCCTATCACCAGCACCTTCTTCCCGGCCACTCCCGTAAAGCTTACGCCGTTCGGCCCCTCCACCCCACGCGAATACGCCTCGAAATACCTGTGCAGCAGCTTGCGAGCCTCCTCGTTCGTCCGTAGGTACTCATGCTCCTGATAACGGATTGTCATCTGCAAACGTGCCCAGTAGAGCTGGCGATCGTCGTAGTTGGTCTTGGCGTAGGCTCGTGCCCGTACCAGGATATCCCCCGCATAATCTTTCAGCGCCAGCTCCAGCGCGGCAGCAGCCGAGGTGGTATTGGGAATATTGGAGGATGAGACAACCGGGCCGAATGCATTGACGATCGCCATCATCTGCGAATCAAGCGCGATAAA
Source organism: uncultured Alphaproteobacteria bacterium (assembly GCA_964455525.1). Taxonomy (GTDB): domain Bacteria; phylum Bacteroidota; class Ignavibacteria; order OLB7; family OLB7; genus JAFDZV01. The sequence goes on along the minus strand of CAYVWR010000004.1, from coordinate 347,799 downwards.
GTCATCCGGCTCGGTTCGCCGGTCTGCCACAAGCTCCTCTGGAGTCGGCTGATAATGCGGGAGTTCCTGCAACGTTCCAAAGGTTGGCGAAGTAAAGAAGCAGCCATCGACCGTATAGACATAGATAGGGCTATCCGGGACCACATCAAGCGGACGATGGGTTCCATCGGGTTCCGGTGCCTTCTTCCAGCCGCGCACGCCAAGCGCATAGCGTGTATACGGCATAAGGGTGGCCGCATCGACCCCGGAGAACATATCGGCAAGATGCACGTTCATCTGGTGATTCGGGCTGAGTTCGGCCGCTCCCTTATCGGCAAGCGCCTGATATTCGGCCTGTGTGATTCCCAGCAGCAGAACGTCCTTTGGCCTCACATCCGAACCCGCCTCCGAGGTAAGACGCGGCACATTCACCTCCATAGCTGCACCGGCGCCCGGCACGGTATCATAGATCACCACGGCAGCCATGTCCAGCCCGTCGAACAGGTGTGAGGATTCCACCAGATCGCCCCGGGAGCTATAGCCGCCGACGATGCCATGCGCTGCTTTTATTCGCTCGGGATTATCACGCATATACGCAATTGCAGAGGCAAAAAACACCACCCGTGCCGTTCCTCCGGCAACACCGGGGGGTTCCAGAGCGATGCCACGCTCGGCCATATAGGCAAAAAACGGATCGCTGCCGGGCGCCGATGCGTCGATGAACTTCTTATCCTGGGCGCTGATCCATGTGGTAGCCTCGGCGCCAGCATCGGGCTGCCAGAACATCCGCGTATTCAACGGGCCAAAAACATTGTCGATGTATTTTTCGGTCCGCACCACATTCTGGGGCCATACGGTAGCTGCATCATATTGCCGCAGATAATGCAGCTTGATAATGCTCGCCACATAGAGTCGCTCCCCGGCAATTGCAGGATTGGGAGCACCGGGCACTGAAAATCCCAGCTCCTTTGTCCAGAGAGAGCTTATCGGCACAAGATCGCTTCCGGCGACAAAATTCTGAGGATGGCTCCGGGTTATCAGCATTCCCTGCTCCACATACATGGCCGGCGACACGTTATCGGCCAGACGTACCGCCACAAAAAAGAGGTTGCGGGGGTCCGTTGTAGGGACCGATCCAGAATATTGATAGAGCGGCCAGTCATCAACCCTGTACGAACGTTCCATCAGAATCGCCGGGTCCAGATTATGGCCGGACTTTATAGGATTCCCGGAGGCGCTATAGTTCCCATAATAGTCGAGCGAATATCCGTTCTCATTTCTGATATCCAGGTACAGGACATTCCGTGTGGCAAATCTTGCGATCACATGGTCATACAGATCCGCCTCCTTTCTGATCACCGATTCATCCTCGACACCGGAATCATAATGCAGACCATAATACGCGGCGGGGTCCACAAAGTTCAAGATCTCCTCGCGCCTGTATCTGGCATCCGCCGCTGTTCCAGGGGGAACGGTTGGATCTATCTGGTAGAAGGGCAGCCGGGCAAACTCCAGATCCGGGCGAAAATCCCCCTCCTCCAGCACGATCTCGAACCCGAAGGGCCTGCTGTTATGGAATGTGCCAAGGCTCATCCCGCGCCGTACGACCGGGAACTGAAAACTATTGCTGGAGCTGTAGAAAGACATATCCAGAAGATCGCTCCCCGGCTGAACGCCGGGATCGGTAAACGCCTCATGGTTCCATCCCAGAGCAGTGCTCAGAGGTCTATCAGGAATGGATGGATCGCCGCTTGCAAGTTTGCGGAGCCGTTGCTGATCGAGCATAGTCGCGACAAGTTCGGATCTCGCTTCATCCCCCTGTACGCGCAGTACGTTATCTGTCAGATCCAGATCGAACAGATCGGCGAATCTGACCCCCCGATAGATGAAATATTTCACAGGGGTGAAATCAACTCTCGACTGTCTCAGCGGCCTGAGAATAAGGTTGGCAACCTCCTGATCCCATGCACCGGCAACCGGGTCCCAGACCATCTGGACGAACACCGTACCGGTAACCACCGCAAAGGCTTTCACATCGGCATGTGCCGACTCGAATCCACTGGTGGCACGGAACGCATTTGCATTTTTTGGTCCGAACGATATGGCGGCACTCTGCATGCTCAGCTTTGCCATCTCGGCAAATACATGAAACCTTGGCTTTGAGTTCGTGACGATATCATCGTCGGAATAATGAAGCGGTATCGGTGTGATAAGGATCTGGTGTGTATACTCCGAGAGCACTGCTCTGGGGTTTGCACCGATTCTATGGCTCTGGAGCACAAGCCTGACAAAAACCAGATCGTACTGATGATTTACATCAAAACTTCCGGCTATATGGACTTCGATCTGATCGCCTGCTGCGGGAGTTTCCACCAGAGTTACAGGGTTGACGATGACAGGGGGATTGAAGGCGACGCCAGCAAGGTGGCCGCTTGCCGCCCATGAGGCACCATTATGGCTATAGACCGAAAGCTCGGTAGTGCCGTCGCTCTTCCGTCTGGCAATCTCGCCCCGGATCCCTTCCGTCTCGAAATACCCCACCCTATCGGCGAGCTTTATCCTGAAGTTCACCGTACGGCCCGCCACATCGCGCGCCAATTCCAGCGCTCCTTCCAATGGGTCCGTTGCATTTTTTCGGAATGTGGCCTCGGCGAACGTGATCTCCCTGGATGCGATGTTATTATTGCGGCGTATATCGAGTCCTGCCAGGACGCCATCGTGAGGAGTGATCTCCACAAGGAGGTGTGTTCTCTGTCTTGTGCCGATCGCCTGATCGATCGGCGGCCGATCGGCAGCATTCCACTTGGCTTTCACGATAAAATGTTCGCCGGGATAGATGCCTGTGCTTCCTCCGTTCAATGACGGAATATTTTCATCGGTCATGGCCAGATACAGCGGGCGATCGGTATCGACAAAGAAGGTTCCGCTGCCATTGGCCGCAATGCCTGGAACAGCGGGCATCGCCGGAGTAGCGCCGGCACCAACCGGGGCACGTCCCTGCACCGGAAGTTCATCATCCCAGTGCACCGGCATTTCAAAAGGCTCGCTCGATCTTGACCTATAGATATAGAACCGGGCATTTGCCTCAAGGCTCTCAAGCGCGTTGCCACGGTTTTTTATCCGTGCATAGATCCATCGGTCCCCATCGACCGGCGGATTCTGATGAGGTCCAGGGGCGGAATACGATTCCGGGACTGGATAGCCGACTGGCAGCGCATTCCACCCGTCGATGACCGGGGCGGCTGTTCTGATCCATATATCGGGGCTGGAGATGGCGTTCTGATCGATCGCCGTCTCGGCAACACCATCATCGGCAGCATAGGTACGGATCATCAGGTCACGGGCATCATGATCGTAATCCAGAGCGGCCTGTACTGCTGCTGCTGCATCCAGGCGGCCATATCCATACCACTGACTATAGAAGGGAATGCCTCCTCCAAGCACCAGAACATCGGCAGCATGGGCATTGCGCACCGCATAGATCTCCATCGTAGTGCCGGTGAGCACGTTGGTAACGATGCTCCATTCGGTTCCAACCGCACCGATGTTGCCGATCAGAACAGCCTGCCCTTTGGAAAAACCAAGCGTGCTACGCACGGTGATAGTCGTGGTTGGCCCCGCTCCGGGAACGGGACCGTTGAGAGATGTGCCGACACGATCGACGATGGCATCATCCGGATGGGCTGCGGTCAGCGCATCAATCTGTAGCGACGTGGGGCTTGAAACAGCAATCACCCTGCGCAGCTCGGGAGTTGGGCCATCCAGCCATATCGCGTCGCCGGTATGGAACCCGAACGTGGAATCGAGCGTGATGGCTGTAGTACCGATACCATAACCAAGGCCATGATTGATCCGCGTACGGACAACCCTGACCACACGGGTCATGCGGCGGTGATGCCGTGCAAGCCCATCGATCCTCATGCTAGTGGGGCCAAGCACTGCCTCAACCTCCCGGATCTCCGGGTTAAATCCCCCGAATGCAACGGCCACAAAATCTCCTGCACTGAACCCATCGGTGCTTTGCACCTGAATTATGATGGGTACAGCGCTGGCCGGAGCGCCATCAGGATGAACGATCTTCGTATCCGCTCCGGCAGGCGCGGGTGGATGAGGTTCCCCCTGCAATGGCCGGAGTATCAGATTGCCCGCGTTATCAACAACCTGGTTGACCCCCGTATCTATCCATTTCCCTGTGTACTGCGGCATCCATGTGGACCCAGGGAATTGCGCAGCCAGAGGATGTACGCCCACCCCGGGCGCCGGAGCACCAGTCGTAAGGACCTCGATCTTCATCGTTGTCTCCCGCATAAGTTCACGCGCTTCCACCCAGGTAAGCGTTGGTTTAGCCGCCAGCACCAGCGAGCTGATCCCGGCAGCTAAAGGGGTAGCCGATGATGTGCCACCAAATGCGGAGGTAAAATTATTCGGGCCACCGGTCACCGGTTGGCCTACAGCATGGGCATGAAGAGGCCCCGATATCTCGAACGCTGTATCCGAAATCTTGCGCCGGATGAAAACAGGCTCATAATCGGCCTGCCCCGGATCTTCAAGCAGCACCCATCGGCCGGCACTGAAATGTGCATTTCCGGCGGTGTTTGTCACGTTCATGATGCTCATCCCCAGAACCATGGTTCCGACAGGCCGGGTTGTGGGAAGGCCGGGAGCCGCGATGGTTATCGTATTGCCGGCAATGGCGGTGATCTGAACAATCGAATCGGTCTCGCCATTGTTCGGACCAAGCTTCAGGAAATCCCCGACGTTGACAATTGGTGGAGGTGGCACAGGAGCATTGACCGTTAATACAACACCACCTGCCACCACACGTTGCGTTAACGTTGCCCGGTACCCCGGGACCAGCGCAACGGTGTCCACAGCCACACGGATGGCCGCATGCGATGGAAGATCGCCACGGCCATCGGGAGCGATTGTCGCCACCATATAGTTGCTGGGCGGATCATGCGGAGGCCCATAATTGGTATGGCTTGGCGCACACCATTCGATGCCACCGTAATTGCTATAGCCAGCATGAATCTCGATACCATTTGGGTCTAGGCTCGATGCACCGCAGGAGAAGGTAAGGGGATGATCCCCGTAGGGCCGAAAGAAGGATATATTCTGATTTAAAGGAGAATTGATATTGCCAGCCGAGAAAAACATCATGCACCCTCTCCCCCATCGTCCGCGCCGCACAGATCTGGCAAGGTATTGCGCCGCAATAGGGGTCAGCGCTGCGCCCGCGCCGAAACCGATACTGCAACTTATGACATCAGCACCACGACGCAACAAACGATCGGCTGCCGGGATACGCGTGCTCAGAGGAGCAAGCCCGGCAGTCCACAGGAACATCTCAAGATGGTAGAATTCGCTGAATGCAACGCCCCCATGCATCTCGATACCCATACATCTGCTATTCGGAGCAACTCCAACCACACCGATCTGATTTCCTCCGACATCCGCATTATTGGCTCTGGCAGTTGCCACACCAGCGCAATTCAGCCCATGATTACCCTGAACCGCATGATTATTGGGCACAAGCCCATTGAAATCATAATATCGGTAGAGCTTGTCGCCATCGGCATAGACCGTCACCAGACCATGAGGACGAGCAACGGGGTCAAGCAGGACAAGCTGGTTGGCGCGCACCTCCTTGACAACAGCCTCTTCCGATCCGGCAGACCCTGGCAGGCCAATGGATATGATATCACGCTGCTTGAACCCGGCGGTCGTTGCCATGGACAAAACACGATCGCCGATGACAACAGCAGCAGTAAGCGCCTGGGACACGCCGGAGACGACCACTCCACGAAGATCGAGGCTCTGGGGGATCACCTTGCCGGTTCCAGGTTCGGCAATGGATTGTACTCCTCCATCGACAACTCCTATAACGATATTCGGGTCGCCGAACTGCCGATCGGCTCCAAGCGCGTTTTCCAGACGCTGCCATGCTCCTGTGGCATCGGCCAGCCCGACCAGCGAGCGGTCCCACAGGGTGGGCCAGAGATAATCGTTCGGGATGGCATCCGGCTCTACAGGCGATACGATTTCAACCGCTGCCCAGTACACACGGCCGGTTTCCAGAAGCCATTCGACGATATTGTTGATCTCCTCATCTATCGAGATATCGGCTTCGGCGCCATAGGCCTGGAATTCCGGGAAATAGGCAACAAGCCGTAATCCGGCGCTCTCGATGATATTCTCGATCTCCTCCGGCTGAACATCGGGAAGGAATACCACGGAAATATAATTCGTGAAGAGTGCTACCGTCCGGTCTTGCCCATTACGTGCGCCGGGCATGCCATAGACGGGGCCTGCGCTCTCGATGGCAGGGCTGGAGCGAAGGTTTCGGATAATCTCCTTTCGGGCCTCCCCCGCATTTCCGCCCCGGCGGGCATTGCCACCTCCCACTGTCACAATCCCTGCCAGGCCTCCTACATTGTCCGTCCCTTTCAGGATCTCTATGGTACCGGCAGCAACCCCGATTTCAGCGGCAAGGCTCTCAAGTATCTCCTGCTCTACCCCGTACCCGGCAGCTATCTTCCTCGCATCATTCGGCGCAGCCGATAGGCTCCGGTGCAGTTCCATAGACTCTTCCCCGGAAGCAAGCACAAACCCAACCAGTTCCGGCTGCGGCATGTACGGCATCGGCCCCGGCCCGATATAGGCGTACGGCTCTCCATCACGGACAAGGATGAATATCTGCTCCCTATGGACGATATCAATCTTGACGATCCTCTTCTGCGATCGGTACCGGGGATGGTCGATCACGATACGCGCAAAACGGACATGCGCGATGTCAACACAATAACGTTCGCGAACCGGATCGTACCAGACCGGCACGTCGATGCTGCCTTCGAGTGGTTGTATCGTTACTACTGCATCAGAAACGACCTGTCCCTCGCTATCCTGGACTCTTATCTCCAGGGGATACTGCATTACAGTCATGTCTCTTAACGATATGGTTTGTAGTGATGTGCCCGAATGTGTCGGTGGCATGTGTCCTGTGATGGCAGGGCAGGCCCCTCCAGATCAGAGGCGGTTACGAACCGCGTGATAACAACAGTGGTGTGGTGGTGTTCCTGATGGATGCGCGTACCCCTGGCATCCTTATGCCTATAGAACCGTTGCAAGAGACCAACCGGCACGATCCGATCCACGGAACATCGCAACCGGCTGCTCCTGCCATCCTCGCCTCAAGCCGGAGACGCACGCCCGTACGCATTTTTTATCGGCATATCGCAACGATACGATCAGCGGATGTGGGCGTATATTCTACAAGAATGTTGTTCGGATATTCCGATTATGGCAGCGATATCGCCGAGGGGCGGCCGCATTATGCGCACACACGCAGCAACTTCTATGATGGCGGCATCCGCAGATGCGCCTCCGTATGCCCCGGCGGCGGCTGAATAGACCGGCATCGGGCATACACAGTTCTGGACCGTTCAGTAATCAGTGCCGAGCAACTGGACGATATCGATATAGGCAGAGACAACCTTCCCGGTTGCAAGCAAGCGGCCCGCTATCTGGTTGATATCATCGCCCACGGAGCTTCCGGCCTCGACCATCAGAAGGGCTGGTGGCTGGCTTGTCTGTACCACCTTCAATCCCTCGGCATGCATAAGGGTCTCCTGCTCCGATACCGGCACATCGGGAAGGAACTGCACATACAACCTGTTTGCAAGAATAGACATCGTCTGTTGGGATAAAGAAGTGCCGTCGGTATGCAACGAATAAACAGGGCCGGCAGTCTCAATGAATCGGTCTGAGCGAAGCTTCTTCAGAAGCTTCCCACGCTGGGCTGTACTGGTGCCGCTATGCCGTTTTGGCATCGTATCCAGGCGAATCATTCCCCACACCCGAGCCTGGGCGCTGCCTTCGATGCGTACGATCTCGATATCCTCCGGCAACACGTCCATTCGAGAGGCAAGCTCTGTTCTGAACCGGTGAACCGAGCTTGTCGTATGCTGCCGCATCATAACCGAGACAAAGCCGATCAGATCGGGCCTGGGCAGATATGGTGCTCGTCCCTGCCCTAGATACGTATACGGCTCACCGGGCTTCATCAGGATGAAGGTAATTTCCTGGTGAGATGAGTTGACCGGCACAATACGCCGTTCGGATTCGTAGTCGGGGTGTTCCACATTGATGACGACATATCGGATATGGGCCAGATTGACACCATATCGCCTGCTCATGGGATCGTACTCCGCATTGATGGCCGACTTCTCTCCCCAGGGCTGTACCACCACGCGGGCATCCGGCATCTCCCGGCCCTTACTGTCGCGCACGATAATCTCGATCGGATATCTCATCGGCTGCATGAACATCACCCCTTCAGCAGTATTCTTGTAGCCCACCCGCCAACACCGTGTGCCAGCGTCCTCGGGCGCCTGCCCCCGAGCATAAAGCGCCACCGCCGAGGCAACAATCAATCCCGCAATTATTATAAAGCGCGTAATTCCGTTTGTTTTCAGCATTTCCATTCTGTGAAGCTTCATACCAAGGTAGCACGTCATCACCATCGCCAGCTCTACAAGGAATCGACAAGAACCGTCTCCACTGCCAAAGCCCGTGCAGACCGCCGGAATACGGAGTCCAGCCGTGGCCATTGGCGAGATCACTATGATAGCAGACATCGTACATCACGATTTGTAACAGGGCAGCGGTACGGAAAACGGTACGGCGCACACGAACCATCACAAGCTTTGGGCCATGGTTCCAATCGTATAAAGATACAGAACCCAGGAAGCAGGCCGACAGAAGGACAAGGCTGAAAACAGCTCGGGATTTGGTGGAAGTATATATGATAGTGGCGAGCGTAAACTCGGCGTCAACCTAGCGAAATGCGGATAATTGATGCAAGCATTTTTTTATCCCGTTCAACTTTTCCCATCCATGCCCTCTCCGTTGCATCCGGTTATACAATCCGTTTGCACCATCAATGTCTGGGGCTGCATAAACAGAAACGATCAGAAGCTCAGGGCAGATATTCATAGTGCCACGGTTCGTATGGTTCACGCAGCGGCCCCTCGAACCGATCGCTGGCCGCCCAGATCGCCCGGCAGAGTTTTTCAGTCCATCCCGGCCGATCCCATGCAATGCCGATCGTACGTGTGGAAGCACCGGCAACCAGCGTACGGCCGCGCCTGATCCTGAAATCGAAGGCACGGAGCTGACCATGCTGCGAGAGCCCCGGCACGGCAACCGTAGGATACCGTTGCGGCTCGAACTCGCGGAGGAATTCGATAAAGCGGAGAACCGTATCATCGGGCACCGGGACCTCCGGCGCGCCCAGCGAATCGGCGATAAACGAGAGCGATGCGGTCATAAGCTCCCCGGCCCCCTCACCGATCGAGCGCACACTGTTCCATTTAGCAATCTGGCTGGCGAGGCTCCGAATTTCGATATCCACCTGCAACTGATAGCCAGGGTTCATCGCAGCAAAGGTTTCCTTCACCCTTGCCAGCTCTGCCAGCGCCCGGCTGTATTCTTCCGACCTACGATATTCACGCGATTCCTCCGCCGACCACGCCCACTTCCGGTTGATCTCCTCCGCATCGCGATGGAGATAATATTTCATCGCCAGCAGGCGGCGGCCAGGATTGGGGATACGTTTCAGCGCCGCCTGTACCTTTGAAGGAAAAGTGGTGGCAACCGCATCCATATAAAGACGCAGGTTGCCGGATGGCCGGGATGCTCTCTCTCCGAACAGACCATTGGCAACCCCAGGCCGTGTGTTCATTATAGATAGAACGAGAACTGCCAGCAATAACGGGACGGGCCTTTGTGAGGGAACCATCATGAATACATCGGAAGTTTGGCGAGTAGAGCAGGAAACGCCCCAGGCACGTAAGAGCCGCAAACACGCAATCCTTCGCGGCTTTACGTGATGCAGGGAGAAGATACTTCAGAGAGAGGTGTATCATCAACTCGGGACCGGCGATGAAAGCGCCTATGCCGCCTTCTCTCCGGCGCATCCGCCAGCCGGTTTTACCGTGACTTTATGGGACCTTCATTGCAGTGGAACAGGAATCCGGGTGGAAGGAAACAAAAGCATCCCTATCTTGCACTGTTCTCCCGACTCCTATCGCAGGCTTGCCATCGGCACCGACAACCGAGCGGCCAGCATGTTTCGGCAGTTGGACATGACTCATGAGGATGGAAAGTTCGCCCCCCGCCTCGTTGCCCCTCACCGGATGATGAACAGGGCATTACGAACTACAACCTGTAGAGTGCCATGAGCGCCAACAGGATTCTCATACTGGCAGCTCTTGCCGGGATCTTTCTGTCGATCAGCGGCATACTCTTTCCAATCGCGATTCCCTCCGAACCGCTTTCGGCAGGGGAGCTTGCCCATATGCTCCAGGCAAACCGGCTGGCATGCATGATTCATGCCGGCACGGTACTGCTGAGCGGCGTCGTCTTCCTCCCGGTGCTGGTACAACTTGCCGTCCGGCTTTATCCGCTGCGGCCTGGAACAGCGATTGCGGGAAGCAGCATACTTGGGGTGGCTATTTTCCTGCAAACAGTTGCCGTGCTCCTTTCGCTGGCCCGCTGGAACAAAGTAGTGCCGCTGGCTGCATCGGGCAATCCCGAAGGACTGCTCCTTCTTGATACGCTCCAGATGCTCTGGCTTGCCGTGGACCTTCCCGGCACGGCACTCTTCTACGTGGCCTCCACCGTCCTGACGGTCGGGCTTTGGTCGCTCGACACAAAGGCGGCATGGTCGCTCGGCATAAGCACGGCCCTGTTCATCGGTGCCTTTCTTGCTTCGTTCATCTCTCCAGGCGTAGGCACAGCTCTTGCAGCAGCATCGATCTTCATGTACGGCTTCAGCTATATGATGCTCGGCTATCTTACGACACGTCTTCCAGACGACCGTTGGTGGCCGTTCGACTCGATAGATGAGATACGCGGCCTGCTGCAAAACACTGTCAACCGCCGATAAACACGCTCCACGATGAAACAGTATGCGGTTTTCTCAGGCTCGGCCAACACGAAGCTTGCCGAGGCCATCGCTCATAGCCTGGGGGTTCCCCTTACCCCATGCTGCATAGAACGTTTTCCTGATGGGGAGATATCCGTAGAACTGGATGAATCGGTCAGGCGCCGCGAGGTGTTCATTGTGCAACCAACCTGCCCTCCGGTGAACGACCGGCTGGTGGAACTACTGGCCTTTGCCGATGCCAGCCGTCGCGCCGCCGCCGCGCATATAACGGCCGTGATCCCCTATTTCGGCTATGCACGATCGGATCGCCGTGCAGGGCGCCGCCAGCCGATCATGGGGACGATGGTGGCGGACCTGATGCAAAGCGCCGGCATTGGCCACGTGGTCACGATGGACATTCACACTGCGCAGGTGGAAGGGTTCTTCCGCATTCCATTCGATGACCTCACCGCAGTACCGACGCTGGCCGGGGCGATCTGCCATGATCTGCCGGAGGGCGCGGTGATCGTGGCGCCGGATCTTGGCGCTGTAAAACGGGCCACAGCATATAGCGATCGGCTACAACGCCCCACGGCGGTTCTCCATAAACGGCGCAAGAGCGGATCAGAGGTGGAGATTTCGCAGGTGATCGGCGATGTGCGTGGGCGCTCCTGTATCATCGTCGATGATATGATATCCACCGGCGGCACGATCGCCCAGGCGATCAACGCACTACGGAACGAAGGGGCCAACCCGGACTTCACGGTTGTGGCAACGCATGGGGTGTTCAGCCAAGGAGCACGGGAACAGCTTGCCAATGCGGGAGTGCAACGGGTGATCGTGAGCGACACGATACCGGTGGATACGAACAACTGGCCTGAACTGCATGTGGTATCGGTGGCCCCGCTTATCGCAACGGCACTGCAACGTCTTGCGGCCGGGGAATCGCTGCACGGGCTGATCTAGCATACAAAAGCGAAGGAGCCCCATTCTCCGGATAGGGCTCCCTCTGGCGTTGCTGCCTTCGTTTGCAGCAGAACAAGTATATAGAAGCGCTCACGAGCACTACGATAGCAAAAGCGTGAGCGCTCATCGCCGACTACTGTACCACCAGCACGGTCCGTCTGACAGGTTTTGCATCGGCAAGGATCTCAACAAAATACGTCCCGCTGCTCCATCCGGTTGTGGCGATAGTTGTCTGGCCATTTACCGTAGTGATAGGAGCATCCTGGATCATCCTGCCGGAGAGATCAAGCACACGGATACGGGAACCGGCCGATGCCCCGGCGTATGTGACATTGAGCGGATCGCCGACACGCACGGCATTCGGCTGAATCGAGAGCATCCGGCTCTCATCCTGCGGTGCCACTACCAGGTTCGGGGCGGCATTGTGCTTGATAAAGTTGTCTCCGCATGCAGTCATCGTAAACGGATGCTCAAGATCCAGGTATTGAATCCAAAGCTCATCGGCGGAGCCTTGATGTTGTGGGATCTCCACCCCGGTAGGAGTCTGCAAGGTTGAAAAGAGAGGGATCGAACGTTCGCATCCATTCGATCCTCCCATGATATTGGTCCTCACCAGATAGAAATCGGTTGCATCGCCTTCGATGATATAACCATTCGCCGTAGGATGCATGCTGATCCCGGTTTCGGCATCGATACCGCTCAGGATGCTCTGGGAACGCACGATACGATAGAGATACTGCCAGGTCATGACAGCGGCATCCGGACGCGCTCTGGCCACCTCCAGATAGAAGAGGTGCTGGTTTGCACTAACCGTCGTGGTGTAATCGCTTGATCCGGCGAGCACATAATTACCATTGCTCTTCTGGTATACATCGAACCCCCAATCGGTGAAGGATGTATTATTACTTACGTCACGAGCATCATAGGTGTACATCCAGGTGCGATTACCGGAATCATCTATCTTGAGCAGAAATGCATCTTTGCTGGTAACCGTATAGGTGTTCATGGTACCGGCAATAATGAAGCCGCCTTCACTGGATTGCCGGATCGATGTGCCGACGCCATAGCGCTCGTTATTAAATGGGTAGGCATTTGCCGGGCCGGGATAGGTGTATCCCCAGAGAAGATTGCCAGAGCTATTTGTCCGTATGACAATCGGCACCTTGTTGTACAGATAGCCGTTTTCATTGGTATATCCTGTCAGGATATATCCTCCATCTGCCGGAACAGGCTGCACGGCGAACCCGACGTTCTGCTCAAACAATGAGGGATTGGCATGGGTAAGACCAAAACGGCGTATCCAGACCATGTTTCCTGCCGGATCAATCTTCATCAGAAAGATCCGCTGGCCACGCTGGGTGGATAAATTGGCATCGACATAGCCGGTAACGATATAATGATCGACGTACATATTGTCGGATGTATAAATGACCTCGATATTATAGGCAACATCCTCGCCACTCGTGCTATAATATGCTTTTCGCCAGGTAGTGTTGCCAAGGACATCGGTTCGCACGATAAGGATATCGTTCGTCCCCGTTTCCCGCGTCACACCGGCAACGATATATCCATCTGCCGAGCCCCTCGATGTTACTTCACGCACTGCGAACGCCGCATCATATTCGGAATCGCGGATCGGGTCGCGATGCAACGATTGTGTCCACTGAAGGTTACCACTCGCATCGGTTTTGCTGAGGATGGCATTCAGACGCCCCCCGAAATACGTTGCATAACCAGCCGTGATATGCCCTCCATCGATAGTCGAGCGCACTGACTGGCTGACATCGGAGAATGTAAAGCTGTTACCATAGTCCTTCTGAAACTGTGCATGAGCTGTTGATGCCAGCATACATGCGGAGCCAATAATGGCCAGCGTTCTTACAGAAGATCGGAGCAAATTCATACGGCACTCCATACTATTTGATGTGGTTTGAACTGTAGCATATGAACCAAGGAGCGATGTCAGCATCCTTATGCACAGGTGAGGGGAACTGGTAACACAGATCCATACAGAAGAAGGATACAGGAATGATGCTCCTCGATCCTGTGATGAAGATAGCTGCCGATACGTCCGGGACGTGGGGCGTTGACTACATAAAAACCACATACGTTCCAACCCCTTTACAGCCGATATCATGGCATATGTATGGTTGGCGGCAGCATATACACACGGCAATTGATGGCATCATGGCAGGCTTTCCCTCATGATACTACAGGACAATAGGAGCAACCATCTCCGTTTGGATACCCTATGAGTCGGTGGTGGTGGTGTCGGCATCAGGCACGCCCCTGAATGATCGAGCGTGCTCATGCTCGAAACAAACCCGTGATATCAGTGGCTGGTAGGGATACTTATCAAGGGATACCGGCATCCAATGAAAAGCGGGCCTTGTTGCAGCTATAGACCTGCGATATACGTTGAAAGCGATACTCCGTTGCCAATCTTCAGCTTCTTGCGAATATGGCCCCGATGGATTTCGACGGTTCTGACCGCGATATAGAGCATATTGGCGATATCTTTCGAGGAGAGGTTCACCCGCAGAAGACAGCAGATCCGGGTCTCGGTTGGGGTCATCTCCGGGAATCGCCGCGCCAGCATTCTTGAAAATCCTGGATGCACCAGATTGAACTGCTTTGAAAACGCCTCCCAGCCATCGCTCACCTGAAGGTATTCCTCGATACGCTCCACTGCGCTTGCCAGCCTTGGCTCCCGCTCCTTCTTCAGTGCCTGAATCTCCTCGGTGAGCTTTGCCAGAAGCTGATTTTTCTGCGCCAACTGAATGGCAAGCATGGCAAGTTCCCGGTTCTTATGGTCCATCTCCTGCTGAAGCCTGGCGGCCTTGAGAGCTTCAATCTGCTTATCGCGTTCGAGCCGCTCCACCTCATGGCGAGTCTGGATCTCGTAGATCAGCCTCTGCCGCTCCTCCCCTATCAGCATCTCTTTTACCTTGGTATAGCGCACATAATAATGTAGCGCGCGCTTATAGTCCTGCCGTTCCTCGTACATATTCGAGCGTTCATGATCCAGCATATAGCCAAGCTCTTTATCACCGGTCTGCTCAGCTATCTTTTTCGCTTTGCGGATGTACACGATTGCCGATGGATAATTTTCCATCATCCGATGCACCCGGCTGATATTGAAATAGATCCTCCCCAGAAATCTGTATCCCTTGTACTGTTCAGCAAGCGACGCGGCCTGTTTGTAATATCCTAGCGCGATTTTCTGCTGCCCCATACGATCATAGATCGTACCGATACTATTGATTGCAGTAGACTCCCGATCATAACAATGCAGATCATGATAGAGGGTACGGGCTTTGGCGAACATATCGACGGCCTCATCGAATCTATGGCGGTCAACATATACCGATCCAATGCCGTGCAGTGTCATCGCCTCGCCGACACGATCGCCGTGCAGACGTCTGAGGCCAAGGCTACGCTCCAGATAGCGTAATGCGTTTTCTCCATCATCAATCCGTTTATACAACAGGCCTATCTCATAGAGGCAGCCACCAAGCTCCTGGCTAAGCTCTTGGCCAGGCTCCTCCTGCTCCAGGATATCCACCGCACGCAGCCCCAGCGTCAGGCCCAGGGAGTACTGGCCGAGAGTCTTGTGCAATGCCATCATGCTTTTAAGCGCCCTGCCGAGATACTTTCGGTCGTTCAGCCGCTCGAACTCCCCTATACACTTCTCGAACAGCGCACCGGCCTTCATCGTCTCCTTCTGATCGTGGTGGTAGGATGCCTGAGTCAACCACACCCGCGCCCGCATGGTTTTATCTTTCACCCGTGTAAAGAGCAGCTCGGCTTTCCGCAGATACATCACCACGTCTTCCGATCGTTCCCCAAGCAGCAGTCTGCTGCGCACAAGCAGAAATAGCGCATTGGCGATATGCCAGCGATCTCCCAACGATTCCGCAAGGCCGAGCGCCTGGCTGGCCAGTTCGGCGCTGTGCGCTGGATTGGAACGCATTGAGCGCTCGGCTGTCTCCTCAAGGCGTTGCAACTGCTGGCGAGCATCTTTCAGGGTCGGCTTCATACCCGGCAGAAACTCCGTGACCTGTACAGCGGCAACATCGGGATGGGACCAGGCGGAATCATTCCCGGGTCGCTCCCTGCCAGTACTATCCTGCATAAGTGGCCTTATATGATGGGAATCCGAATCGTCCGCACTATCCAAAGAAAGTAGATGCGAGCTGCCATTCAGGATCGGCTTGCCCCGATATCCCGAATGGCATGACAGACATGCCGAGGTAGGGTCTGGAACGCGCTGGCTGCGGAGAGAGCAAGCGCTGATTCCTGAACTGTTAGCGTGGCGCCCACCCTGTTAGAAGAAGCTCCAGCATGGTCCGGCGCCCGGCGCTGGTAAGGACGCAGTAATATATTCCTGAAGGCAGGTTGCTTTCCCAGCGCAGCATATGCTCGCCGGCGATCATATCCGCATCGAGCAGCATCGACACACGGCTCCCGAGCTGATCGTACAACTCCAGGGTCGTGTGGCCTGCATCGGGGATCACAAAGCGTAGCGTCACGGTTCCGCCGGAGGGGTTCGGCATGGCATTGAGTGTGGCGGAACCCGACTTCTCCCAGGTTTGCCGATCGCCGCTGGAGGCCACAGCCTTTACCATACGATAGACTCCATCGGTTGTGGTCCCGGCGAAGATATACCGTTCGTTTTCGGTCAGCGCACGTACATCCTTGTCGCCCAGTCCGGCAGGTTCCCATGTACGCCCCTCATCCTTCGAGGAGAAGATCCCGGCATCGCATCCTGCCCAGATCATCCCGCCGCGATCGGCATACAGCGTGCGGATCTCCACAGCATCGGCGATTGCCGGGCTTGTATGCGACCAGGTTTCCCCCTCATCGACCGAGCGATAGATTCCCCCCTTTGTTGCGGCCAGAAGATAGCGGCCCGGACGATAGGCCACCGCATTTGCATAAAACCCGCTCGGGAAACTCCCATTGGCCGGGGTCCACGCCTCCCCCCCATCGGTGGTCCTGTAGACGCCGCCATTGGTAGCCGCAAAAAGGTGACCATCGGCACCCATCGAAAGCCCTTTCACAAAAAGGTTGCCCAGCCCATTATTACGGGCGCTCCACTCGCCGCTCCCATCCTGGCTCCGGTACACACCGCTCCCGAACGTTCCGGCATAGACTCTTCCGGCCTCATCCTGAAGCAGGGCATGAATGAAGAATGTCTGCGGGATCGCATTCGACACATGTTTCCAGGTGCTTGCATCGTCGGTGCTGCGAAAGATACCGATACTGGTCCCGGCCAGAATGGTAGTTGCATCCTGCGCCAGCAGCGAGTAGGCATACTGCGGCTGCGGAACCGGGCGGCTGAACCATTGATCCCCGTTATTTCTGCTGATCGAGATGTTTTCGTTGAACGTGGAAACGAAGACAGTGTTGTTGGCAGCCGCAGCAAGCGCCAGCACCTGCTGCCCGGATGAGCGGGCCGTTCGGCTCCAGGCGCCCATATCGCGCCCCCGATAGACGGACCGCTCGGCGATCAGATAGATATCGCCGGACGGGGCGAACACCATATCGAGGCCGACATCGATCGATGGGCCGACCTGCCATGTTCTCCCGGCATCGTAGGATATCATGATCTTCCGTGAAGGAATAAACATCCAGAGCTGGCCGGCGGGGGCCGTGCTGAGAAGCCGCGCACCCTGGAAGGAATCGCCCACGCCGGGGATCGGAGGCTCCTGGCTCCAGGTGGCGCCATTATCGACGGAGCGATACAACTGCATGGCATCCGAGAGGAGGAGATCGCCATTGGCGCAGATGAGAAAACTGGGGCCGGGGTATGGCGGATCGAATTCCCTGAGCAGCACCCAACTATTGCCACGGTCGGTGGAACGATAGAGGCTCTCACGTCCCAGCAGATAGAGCGAGCCATCCGGCTTTTCCGCCATGCGAAGCCCTGTGATCTCTTCCTCGGCAGGAGATGGCAGCAGGGTCCAGGATGTTCCATCATCCGCCGATCGGTAGAGCTGCATCTGCGTTCCATGCGAAAGATTGCTCGCCGATATGTAGAGATCGCCGTTCGAGGCGACAAAGAGCATCCCAACCCACCGCACTCCCTGCGGCCCTATTGCGCTCCAGAGTATATCGTCCTCGCTGGAACGATAGAGTCCGGCACCGGTTCGTGTTGCTGCAAAGAGCTTCCCGCGCCCATTGGAGGCGATATCGACGACACTGTAATCGGCATCAATGCCGGCACTTGCAAGCGCCCACGTCTCTCCCCGATCGGTGCTTTGCATCACCCCGCCCTTCTCCACACCAACATAGACACGCTCGGCGCGATCGACAGCGATACAGGTAAACAAGCCGGTTGTCGCCCCTGTGATATCCCAACTGGCCCCATTATCGGTCGAGCGAAAGAGGATGCCCCCGACGCCGGCAAAGATGTCGCCATCGGGCGCCACTGTAATAGGGGTATAGCCGTAATCGGTTCCGCTCATTCCCGGGGACAGTTTCTCCACGCTCCACTGGGTTCCGCTCACACTGCAACGGTACAGGATAGATGGATCAAGCTGCATACCTACCAACAGTTTCCCATCGGGGGTCTGGCATGCTCCGCCGCTATAGGAATGTTGTAGTGGTGGCCCAGGGCTCCAGGTTGCACCGTTATCTGTGGAATGATAGGGTACGCTCTGGTAATCATTTCTGGCAATCCCCCAGGCATGCCCCCCCGGCCCGGCGAACAGATCCATGAACACCATACCCTCTGCTGCACTGGCAACCGGCACCCAGGTAGCGCCCTTATCGGTAGAGCGATGTATTCGCGCCCCTCCATAATACTCCCCATCCACAACCAGCAAGGCCCCGTCGGCGGTGGAGACAAGCGAGCGTGCGCTAGCGAGCGCAGAAACAACCTGTGTCCAGGTTTCGCCGCGATCGGTGGAGCGATGGAGTCCGGCCTGGACACCATCCCCCGTGGCTCCCATAAGGAGATAGAGAGCACCACCGGCCTCGCTGGCGAACACTGGGAACTCCTGGTATGTTCCGGCTGGCCCCGCCAGTTTCTTCCATGAATCGCCATTATCAATGGAACGAAAGAGTCCCTGTGGAGAGACCATCCCCAGATAGAGCGTGCCATCCGGGGCTGCGTGGATGGCCCCAAGGACACCGGAAGGGAGACCGTTGCGGAGCATCGTCCAGGAGTTTCCGGTATCGGTAGAACGGAGAAGCCGGGCATGCCTATCCGAAAAGAGGAACAGAGATCCGTTTGGCGCACTGACCAGGTGCGTGGGATGGGCGGCGTAGGGACCGTTGACAAGGACAAACTGCTCCTGCGCCCGAAGCTGAGGAGCACAGAAGAAGGCAATGGCAAAGAGAAGAAAAAACGTTCGTACTATCATGGCTCGATACCTGGTGAAAAAGGGGAAGCGACCGTTGCATCGATACGCCTCATCGTTCTGCCTGTAGTATCAGCATGCAGGAGAGCGATACGGAGACTAGCACCATTCTGCAAACCATCCCATTGCAGGGCAGCACCACTCCCATAGAACCATGAACGGATCGCTTGTATCATCCCTGTGTTGACGGGAAGCCAGGGCTGGTTATACACCCTCGTGCCTGCCAGATATGGCGGCGTTCATGCACAGCAAGAAAGAGGAACCACTCCGCCAGCGTGAGCCGCACCGGCCGGTTGAAGGGAGAATTCATCCTCACCGCACCAAGATCAAGCCCATCGGCGCACTTGATAGCAGCGATGATCTGGTCCTGGAGATGGATGAAGTCGCCGACGATAGACAATGGCTGCGGCGCCTCTGCCGGAAGCAGATTCTGCGGCCCGGGAATTTTCACACGGTACGGAGGCTCCATGAAGCGGAGAAAAAATCTGCTGAAGAGCGTCCGGCGCAACGGTCCGCTTGCCAGAAGTTCCCGCTCCCGTACAGATTCAATGCGAAGGGAGATGGCTGGGAGCAACAGCTCGGCGGTAGCATTAAGGTGGGCAAAACATTCACCGATCGACCAGCGCCCCTGCTCCGGCCGCCAGTTGAAGCTCCGCTCATCGAGATCGGCGATCAGGCTTGCAACATCTGCCTTGATCGCTTCAAACTGGCGACAGTAGTCGTGTAGTTCAGGTATATGGATAGAGGTCTCGCCAGCCATAACACGGTGCCGAAGGTTGATCGCAGAGCATTGCACAACGGAACGAGAGTGCAAGGGTACTGCGGACAATCTACCACTAGCCGGGCAACGGAAGAAACGGTTCAGGAGGGAAATGGCAGGTCGGCAGGCATCGGTTGCCGGGAGCAGTCAGGGACAGAAGGGGGATAACGGAAGAAGGGCCTGTGTTCTACAGGCCCTTCTTCCCCTACATGGGCTGATCGTCTCGATTTCTCTGAATGGACGCTGATAGCCGCCTTATGGCGTGATGATAAGCGACGGAGGAGAATCGATCGACACAAGCTGCACCTCGAAGACCAGATCCTGTCCGGCCAGCGGATGATTTGCGTCGATGGTAATGCTTGCCTCATCGGTATCGATCACCAGCACTGGAAGCGCCATCCCACCTGGCTGCTGCATATAGAGTTCCTGTCCTGCCTCCGGGTTCAGATCGGGGGGAAGCTGGCTCCGCTCGACACGAAAGACCATATCATCGCGGCGGTCACCATATGCCTGATCCTTGTCGATCGTCTCGGTTTTTGATTCGCCCGGCTGCATGCCGAGAACGATATTCTCAAAGCCGGGGATGACCTGTCCCTCACCAACCGTGAACTCCAGCGGCTCGCGGCCGACAGAGGAATCGAAAATCGTTCCGTCGTCGAGCTTGCCGGTATAGTGGATCTTCACGGCATCGCCATTCTTTGCCACCGCCATTGCTGCTATACTCCTAGATTTCTGGATTAATTGAGCTCCGCACCAGAGATATCACCGCGATGATCGTGCCGCGTGTGGGCTCTGTAAGGCGCCATCAACCGATAGTGAGTCGAGACACATTACGAGACCAAAGTACGGATAAGTTTCGGACGTGGAGGAGGAAAAGTTCATCGGCTCCAACCACACCATGGCCAAAAGCGTTTGCAATCGTCGGATGGCGGATGCGAATCGTTTATTAGCATCACAAGCGCTACATTGCATGCCAGCCGATAAAAAAGGCGATCCGATATCCGCTTGCGGAAGATGGTGTATACGCGGTCGCCTCCGCGGCACCAGGAACGTACCCCGTGTATGCCAGCAGCTTCTGCTCCGTACCATGTGCCGCCACCCCATAGGCACATAGGTGGACGCCGGGGGTATGTTGGTGATGAGCCTCCTCTCCTACCCCCCTCCAGCCCTGTATCGCCGGTGGGACATCCCTCCCTGTCATTCCGCTGAGTATCGCAGCGACAGCTTCAATCTTACGCCTGGATTCATGCTTATTGCTCTCGGCACACAAACACACGAGAGGTTTTCGCTGCCTGTGCAGCATTACCGGACCATTGGCGGCCCGCCCCGCGAGCAGTGCCCGATGTTCTGCATGCCGGAGGCATGGTTCAGGCTGGCACCGTCCGCAATGCTGAGGGCCGGGCTGGTCTGGCCGGACCGTAGAACAGAGGGGGCCATGCGATGAAGCGAACGATACCGGGTGCCATGCTTCTGCTGCTCCTGAGCCATGCAACCGCAACGGCCCAGCTTGTAAGCACCACCCCAATCACTCTTGAACTGGATGAACAGAACTGGTTGATCGAGATGCAGGTCAAGAACCTTGCCCCTCGTCCGGCAATAGTTACCGCCTCGGTCATCTTCCAGGTGCTCCGTTCGGACTCCGACGGCAACACCTACGTTGATTCGGCGATGACCTGGGAGGAGATGTCGCGCTCCTGCGCTGCGTGGCTGAAGGTGGCCCCTCGCGAGCTGCTACTGCCGGCAAACAGCCGCAGAACATTGCGTGTGGAGGTGCCGTTCCCCGCATTCCTCTCCAATGGAGAATTCTGGGGAACCCTTGTGCTGAGCAGCGACGGTGGCGAAATCGTGACGATAGCCTCTGCCGACACTCTCTCCAGCTTCACCACATCAAGCAAAACGCAGGATCTGCTTATCCCGATCGTTGTGCGCAAGGGGGCCGTGCACACCGGAGTGGCTTTCGGAGAGATCGTGGCACGGCAACGGGGAACGAAGGCGCAGAAACCGGCCGGCCCGCCAGGAGGATATAGCACCCTGGTACTGGTCGATGCCAAACGACTCGGCAACGGAGCCTACCGCGGCACGCTTACAGCAAGCGTGCGGCGAGAGAGCGGGAGCGAAATTGCCATCAGCGAACAGCATTATTCCCTTCCTTGGGACCGGCGCCTGCAAATGGAGTTTCCGCGGTTACAGGATGGCGTTTATATTTTGGAGCTGATCTCGCGATCGGACCCCCAGAAGGATGCTCCCTATGAGGCTCCTATTCCCCCAATCGTAGAGCGGAGCGTGCGCCTGATAGTACAGGGAGATGGGATCATGGTACGGGAGCTGCTCTAGCCAGAATCGGCAGATCGCATGGCCAGGAGCAGACCATCACAATCGGCCAAGCACGCACGGCCCCGACTGGCAGCGCCGGGCAGATCCGGAGCCGCATCAACGCCGCAGCGAATCGAACCATCGTTTTCCCTCCATGATGCTCGGATAGCCGCATGCACCATGACCGCCATGGCCCAGAGGAACCAGCTCCACACTTCGGGAGCCACGCTGCCGGAAACGCTGGTAGGCAACCTCGGAATTACCGAATGGGACCTGGTCGTCGGCCGTGCAGTGATACAGCCGCATAGGCGCTTTCGGTGCCCAATCCCAGAGATCGTTATCACGGAGGGCGCGGCCGAGGGGATGAGAGGAATCGGCCTGGAAGTCGCGAAGGAACTCCGGGTTCAGCATCTCCTTCGGCATGCGCGGCAGTTCCGGATTGATGGCAACCCCTTCGTTGGTTCCATCGAACAGCTTCGGAATCCGCCGTGCATATGGTTCCTTGAAAACTGCCCCGAGCGAATCGGCAACGCCGTAGATATCATCGTAGGCAAGGATCACATAGGGCATGTAGAAGGGGTTGCTGTAGCGTACATCGCTCATAAAGAGATCGCGCATGGTGCCGGACATATCGTACGGACCAGCCATCGGCGCCGAGGCCGTCACGGTGAACTCATCGGCATGATTGCTCTCAAGTGCGCGATGTGCCGCCATGGTGGCATAACCCCCTTCGGAATATCCCAGCAGAAACAGCTCACCGCCCAGCTCCACCCTCTGCGTACGGCAGAACTCCCGCGACGCACGCAGCATGTCGATAACAGCCGTGGCGAGCGAGGCGGCATGCACATAGGGATGCAGCCCGGATGACTCACCAAGGCCAAGATAATCGGAACTGGCGAGCACATACCCGCTGCCGCCGAAGACGATGCTGGAGAGATCGAAGCCATACGCCGATGCCACGCTCTTTCTGCTCACGACCGTCCCATGCTGGTAGCCGAGCAGTGGCAGCGGTGCGGTGGCTCCCTGCGGCACGGCCAGAGCGCCAGAGGCCTCTGTCCTCCTGCCATGCGCGTCGATCGTCTCATAGATGATCTTATAGAGTTTCACGCCATACCGTGGCTCCTCTGGAAGCTGGTTGTTCTCGAACTCGGCGCGCACCTGCCGCAAGGTTTTCTCGCCGATAAGCTCCGAGGAGATCACCCTGCCGCGCTGAACCGGCCCAACCGGCGTGGTCTCGTTGTTGCCGAGCTGTGCGCCCTTCTGTCCTTGCGCATCCGAGCATGCGCCGGCAGCGCTACACAGAAAGAAGAGCAACACCAGCCTGACATATCGTGGTATCATAGGGGGGCCTTTCAATCATTGGGTTCTTTGCCAGCCATGTACGGCGTGAAGGTCCCGGAAACGACCATCCCCCGGGAAGCCCCCGAGGGATGATTGACAGAGACACGGTCCACGACCGGAAGCAGCGCCTGATATCCGCCCATGCGGATCACCTCCGGGCATACGCTTATGCTCTACCGCTCAGATCATCCCCGGCTCCAGCACTGCCACCACCCCTTTGGACTTCAGCATCTCATGCTCTTCCGGGTTCCACTCGGAGAAATCTCCCTTACGACGGAACGGGATAAACCCGGCCTCCCGGATATTATGTTCCATCGAATCGGCGTTCATCCGATAGGTGGTGCCGGAAGCGGAGACCACATTCTCCTCGAACATCACCGAGCCGTAATCATCAGCACCATAATAAAGGGCGGTCTGGCCGATATCCGGCCCCTGTGTCACCCAGGAGCACATGATATGCTGGATATTATCGAAGAAGATGCGGGAGATTGCCTGAACGCGGAGATAGGTAGCCCCGGACTGATCGTACGACTTCAGCTTCTGCCCTTCTCCCTTCTGATACGGCCAGGTGATAAACACCATGAACGGATGCACCTCATCCTGAAGCTGCCGGATCTTCGCCATATGTGCGAACTTCTCACGGGTATTCTCTCCCATGCCGTAGAGCATCGTCACCGACGCCTTCATACCGATCTTGCCCACCTGGCGCATAACTTCCAGCCAGATCGCCGAGCGGCTCTTCTTATAGGATACACGTTTTCTGACGCGATCCACCAGAATCTCGGCACCAGCACCGGCAAGCGTATCAAGCCCGGCATCGCGAAGCTCGCGGAGCACATGTTCGATCTCTCCCGGCGACTTGTTCGGGCACAGCCCCAGGATCTCGTCGGCCGACAGGTTGTTCAACTGGATCTGCGGCCATTCGCTCTTCATCCAACGGAAGAGGCTCGTGAAATACTCGAGCGGAAGGTTCGGATTCACCCCACCTTGCAGCAGCACCTGCACGCCACCTGCATCGCCCAGCTCGTTCATCTTCTGGCGGATCTCCTCACGGGTCAGCACATAACCTTCGTCGTAGCCTTTACGCTTTGGATCATGGCTGCGGTAGAAGCCACAGAAGTTGCAATCGACATTGCAGACATTGGTATAGTTGACGTTGCGGGCGATAATATAGGAGACACGATTGCCGGGATTAAGCCGGGTCCGGATGTTATGCGCAACCTCACCAAGCTCGATAAGATTGGCCTGATCGTAGAGCCGTTCGGCATCATGCAGGGAAATACGGCGTCCTGCATCGGCGCGTGCAAGGATACGGTCGATGCCATAGGTCTTGCTGTAGGGCACCACCTCGGGGGTAAAGAGTCCGAAGGAGTTTGCATGCGATCCTCCGGTGGCATCCACCCCGGCAAACTCCACACGGGCATCCGGAAGAAGGCGGAGATTGCCGGCCATGCGGAAGAACTCCTGCATGCCATACCAGGCCGACTTGTTGAGATTATACTGGATGCGCTCGTCGAGATAATCGGCCACCTCGTTCTTCGGCATATCATGCTCGCCTGCCCACTGCTCGATGATGCCATGTTTGCGCGCCTGTCCATCCCAGAAGCGGCGATTGATCCTCTCCACCAGCTCCGGGGTAAGCACGCCCGGCTGCGCCGCCCACACAGCAAAGACAAAAGGCTCGCCGGTAAGGCGCTTCCAGGCATCGGCAAGATCGTGGCGGTATTTGAATCGCTTTGACTCCTTGAAGGCAACGTCAGCGATCAGAAGTCCCGCATCGTTTCCCTTGACATGCGATGGGATCTCCCCGCCGGAAAGGCGCACAAACGGGACGGCGCCCTTGCCGACCGAATCGAGAAAAACCTTGGCAAGAACCACCGATGTACGGCTGGCATTATCAACGTACAGACGTTCGATGCGATCGAGCGGGGCATCGCTGACGATCACCACCGACTCCACACGGCCATTGGCGCCGATACAGGGTCCGGGAACAACCTCCAGTCCGCCGATCTCGGCCAGCGCGGCCACCGGCAGAAGGGCGATATCCGCCTCCCGCTCCATCATCCGGCGCGCCCCCTCGCTTGGGATCACATACTCGAAGTCGAAAAAATCGTCCTCCGCCATCTCCACCGTCAGCGGCAGGGAGTTCAGGAAGTCCGCGGCAACCACACGGAGTTTTTTGCGGGACGGAGCTTGCGTTACCATCGATCTATCTCCTGAATAGTCTGTCGGATTCTGCATCGGATCACCGGATAGCCCTTATCAGCGATCGCTCTTGTCACAGTGACACAAAAAGGAGCCCAGGGGGTATCCCGATCGGCCTGCCGGAAGGGTTGGCAGATGAACCGATCATCCACCCTCCCCGCGTTTCCCTGCGCAATCAGACCGCCACATCCTGTGGCGCCTCGGCAAAGGAGGCATCCACCGGGGTTGGCAGCCAGCGGGCCTCGGCCAGCCGACTCCGCAGCTTCTCGATCGACGGCAGCTTCATGCCAGCCGCCACCGAGCCATCGAACACCGGAAGCCCACTCTGGCCATCGGCGGCGTATTCGGTCGCGTGGACATCATCGCTTGCAATAACGGTCTCAAGCATATCGGCCCCATAGCTCAGAGTCACCAGGGCGATCTCCAGCGTTACAAGCGCCGGGGAAGCGATGATATGCGGAATGTTGTCGAGGAAGATGCGGCTTATGGCTATCGCCCGGATCGTCTGTGCAGCGGTCGGCGCGGCAAGATAAAAGTCTTGAACGCCACGATTATGAATCGCCATCGGCGCAAACGCTATAAAGCCCCCGGTCTCCTCCTGGATGCCACGGATCGCCTCAAGATGCCGGGCATACTCGGCCGGATGATCGACCGTGGAGTATGTCATCGCGGCGATCGTCTTCAGACCAAGCCGATGTGCGGCACGATGCACGGCGATCCACTCCTCGGTCGAGATAACGCCGGAAGCATGGGCGAACCGGAAATCTGCATCGAACAACTCGGCTTCCTCGCCGGTAATGACAAGCTGGCACTCCTTCTGGAGTGCTGTTATGACATCGGTATGGGAAAGCCCTTCATAGCTTGCAAGCCGTGCGATAAAACCTGCCGAGAGAACCACACGAACGGGCAGACGGCTGCGGCGAAACCCGGCACAACGCTCCTTCCAGAGCGCAAGCGATTCACCACCGCGCAACCGGCAACGCACCAGCAGTTCAACGGCATCGGCCGGAACAATGGTATCAAGCTCCGAGATAAAGAGTTCCACACTCTCCCCAGCATACTCGGCAACATGATCGGGGCGATACAAGCCTCGTGTTCCAAACCGCCGCTCACGCGGCAGACGTGCCAGCTTTGCAAGCGCCGTCAGATCCTTTACCTGGAAAAGATCGCGACAATCATCTGTCGTAATCCTCTCCCCCCGCTCGCTGAGCGAACGGACGCGATGTATGAGCTTTGTGGACATAGGCCCAATTTACGATTTGGTCAGTAGTATGCCGCCTTCAACGGCGCGTAGTTATGGAGAGAGAGGAAGTACGTAGTGCTTGGCCAACGCCGCATTGATAACTCGCGTGCCTGGCCACCCCGGAACATAGCACTGTGGATTGAAAGGACAAGGGTGGCAGCGCTGAAGGCCCCTACGGGTTCGCCGTTCCCCCATCGCCGATCCTCTCTCCCTGTTCGCCCCACTTCGGCGCCAGGCGCAGATCGATCTTCAACTGATTCAGAACCTTCTGAACAACAAAGTCAACCAGATCATCAAACGTTCTCTCCCCCCCATAGAAGCCAGGCATGGCGGCGATCACGCTTACGCCAAGCTCGGCAAGCGTCAGCATATTGCGCAGATGAATCGCCGAGAGCGGCGTTTCACGCGGCACGATGATAAGCTGTTTTTTCTCCTTGATGCTCACCCCGGCCGCATGATGGAGGAGATTCTGGTCGATGCCATGAGCGATGGAAGCGGCCGTGCTCATCGAGCAGGGAACGATCACCATCGCATCGGCACAATTGGAGCCGGATGCAAAGGGGGCATTGTAGTTCTGATTATTCCAGACGGCCACCCTCTCCCCCTCCTCCGAGGCCAGCCCCGGCAGATGCCATGCCCCTGCGCTCGGGGCCTGTACATCGGTCTCCTGTGCTATCACCAGACGGGCGGCATTGGACATCACAACGTTCACCTGCTGGTAATAGCGGGGCAGTATCCCGAGCAGCCGTAGAGCATACACCGAGCCGCTGCTGCCGGAGACGCCCACGGTGATCGAGCGACGAAGAGGAACGGCTGCCGCATCAATGATCCTGCTCATTCCACCTCGCCGATATACAGGAAGGCGATGCCGCCGAACAAAGCTCGCCAGGTGGCGCGCCTGAATCCGGCACGATGCATCAGCCCGACAAACTCATCACGGCAGGGAAAGGCCGCCGCCGTCCTGTTCAGATAGCTGTAGGCCTCCCGGTTGCCACTGACGATGCCGCCGATGATCGGGAGAATATGGTTGGAGTAGAAGCGGTAGAGCAGGCCGAAAAGCCCGCGAGGCTGCCCGAATTCAAGCACCACAACGCGTCCCCCCGGCTTTACCACGCGGCGCATCTCGGCCAGCGCACGCACAGGATCATCGATATTGCGAATGCCAAAGGAGATGGAAGTGATATCGAACGCATCGTCAGCAAACCGCAGATGCATGGCATCGCCAACCTCGAACGAGAGGTTGGCACGCTGATTTTTCCCCCGCAGTTGCGCCTGTGCGATCATGCCGGGAGAAAAATCCGCCCCGATCACCCGACCCTCCGCACCGACCTCATCGGCAAAAAGAAGGGCGATATCGCCTGTCCCGGTAGCAAGATCAAGCACCTTCCCTCCACGGGGAACGCGTGCCTGCCGTACCATCGTACGCTTCCAGAGCCGGTGCGCCCCGAAGGAGAGGACATCGTTGCCGAGGTCATAGCGCTCGGAGATGTCGGTGAACATCAGACGGACTTGTTCGGACATAATATAGGATCGAATATAGGGGTCGCAGCCGGATTATCCAGCCCCCTGCCACGGCTGAAAGACGGATGCCCCACCCCTGCATTGAGCAGTGTTGCGAATCCATACGAATGCTCCGGCCAGGGCATGCAAAGCGCGCCGGGACACCGGGGGCGGGCATGGGCGCAGGAGGCATGGGCGTGCAGGAGGCACGGGCATACGGTGGCAACAATCACCGAAGCGCGCCATAATGGCCCGCACCATCTCCGATGCGGGCACACGGCTCACATCAGGATCACCCGCCGATCTGTGCCGCCCCGGACTCGATCGAGCCGATCTTCCCCCCGCCCGACTGCGCCTGCGATTCCAGAAGCACACCGCGCCGTGGGGTGGTCTCATTGCCTTTCAGCGCCGCCGGAAGCCCGTATTCGCTCCAGCGATCGGTGACCTTTGCAATGGTCTCATCGCTCATCGAAAGCTCCTTGGGCCACTCGCGTGGGAATCCCTCGCTCTTCCATTTCCTTGTAGCATCAATGCCCACCTTGCTTCCAAGCCCGGTCATATCCGAGGCATGATCGAGCACGTCGATCGGCCCTCTGACAAACTGCATATCACGTTGCGGATCGACGTTCGCCCCCACATGGAACATCACCGTGTCGGTGTTCTGCACATCCACATCGGAATCGACCACCACGATATATTTCGCCAGAGACATCTGGCCGAGGCCCCAGAGAGCGAACATCACCTTCCGGGCATGGTAGGGGAATTCTTTGCGGATCGAGACAAAGCAGAAATTGTGGAAGACGCCGAAGATGGGAAGGTTCATATCCACGATCTCGGGAACGGTCTTCTTCAGAATGTTGAGAAAGATCCGCTCGGTAGCCTTGCCCAGAAAATAATCCTCTTTTGGCGGCTGTCCCACGATCGTGGTCCAATACACCGGCCGCTTCCGGGTGGTCATCGTGGTGATATGGAACGTGGGATACTCATCCTTCAAGGTATAAAAGCCGGTGTGGTCGCCAAACGGGCCTTCGATCCTGATATCCTCAAGGTCGATATATCCCTCCAGAATGATATCGGCCTCGGCCGGCACCTTCAGATCGCTCTCGAGCGCTTTTACCAGCTCCACCGGCTCCTCGCGGAGAAATCCGCCCAGAATCCACTCATCCAGCTCAGGCGGCATCGGCGCGGTGGCGGCATAGGTGCTCACCGAAGCGCCGCCGATGGCAACAGCACAGGGGACTCTGGTGATTCCCTGTTCGCGGTACATCCGGAGATGCCGCGCAGTATCGTGGTGGGTCTGTGCATGAAGGAACGTGGTTGTGCGGTCGATCACCTGCATCCGATACATTCCCAGGTTCTGCACGCCTGTCTCGGGGTTCCTGGTAATCACCTGCGGCAGCGTGATGAACTTGCCTCCATCTTCCGGCCAGCACTTGATAATCGGCAGCAGGCCAAGATCGACCTGATCGCCGCGCAGCACCACTTCCTGGCAGGGGGCGCTCTTTACCGTCCGCGGAGGGAACTTCCGAACCTGCGCCACGTGGGGAAGCATTTTCAGCGACTCCTTGAACGATGTCGGCGGCTTGATCTCGATAAGCGAGGTGATTCGCTCGGATATCTCATCCAGCGATTCGGCGCCAAGCGCCATGCACATCCGGCGATACGAGCCGTAGGCGTTGATAAGCAGTGGCATGGTGGAACCACGGACGTTCTCGAAGAGAAGCGCCGGGCCGTACTGCCGCATCACACGCGCCGCGATCTCCGATATCTCGAGATCGGGATCGACCTCCGCCTTGATTCGGACCAGTTCCCCGGCCCGCTCGATGGCCTCGATGAATTCCCAGGTAGTATTATATCCTCGCATAGCTTCCGTTTTTCACGATCAGAACAAGAATGCCGCAAAGATACATCCCCGGCACCGCTCCTGCTCCCCTGTCTCTACCTATTGATACAGATGCGGGGATGGCAACCGTACGGATTCGGGATGATATCACCGCATCGAGCACAATGGCGGACAGACAAAGCAACCCTTTGCCTCCTTGCATGATACATTCGGCAAGGGCATGTCGTTGGCATGGAGAATTGTTTTATTCTTCCACCGACAATGCACTACTACCGATGGACCACTATGTTTGCATTCCATGTGAATCATCTACGAGAGCATAAGGAACTATGAAACGCATCGGAGTTTTCACAAGCGGGGGCGATTCCCCCGGTATGAACGCATGCATTCGTGCCGTTGTGCGTTACGCGCTCGCCAAGGGAATCGAGGTCTACGGCATCCGCCAGGGCTACCAGGGCATGGTGCAGGGGGAGATCATCCCGATGAGCCGCGACTCGGTCAGCGGCATCATCGGTCGGGGTGGGACGATCCTGGGCACAGCGCGCTGCAAGGAGTTTCGCGAGGAAGCGGGACGAAGACAGGCCTATGAAAACTTGAAGAAATTCGGGATTGATGGCCTGGTGGCCTGCGGCGGCAACGGGACGTTCAAGGGGGGGACCAGCTTCTACGAGGAGTTCGGCATCCCGATGGTCGGCACCCCCGGCACGATCGACAACGACCTTTGCGGCACCGATTTCACCATAGGCTACGATACCGCCATCAACACGGCAATGGAGGCTGTCGACAAGATCCGCGACACCGCCGAGAGCCACAATCGGACCTTTTTCATCGAGGTGATGGGGCGCCATTCCGGTTTTATCGCCGTGGATGTAGGGATTGCAACCGGTGCCGAGTTCCTTGCGATCCCTGAGACAGCCACCAATTTCGAGGCGCTTTGTGATTACATGAAGGCCTTTCCCCAGGCAAAACGCCACATCTTCATTATTAGCGAAGGAGATGAATACGGCGGCGCGATGAAGTTCGCCGAGGATTTCCAGAAACGCTTCGAGGTTGATACCCGCGTGGCAATCCTTGGGCATCTGCAACGCGGAGGATCGCCCACCGCCCGCGATCGCATCCTCGCGACACGCCTGGGCGCCGCCGCCGTACAAGCCCTGCTCGACGGGGAGAAATCGGTGATGGCCGGAGAGCTTAAAGGTGAAGTGCACCTCACACCGATGCGGGAAGCCTGGGAGAAACGTTCCGAAGTGAAACAATCGCTTGTGGCGCTGGCGGAAACACTACGCTAGTACAAAAGGGATACGCCGGCCGGGATGGAAACATCCGGGTCGGCCCATTCCCGGCGTGCCTGATGTCGGCAGCAAAGCCCCTCACGCACAGGCGCGCAACCGAGGAGCACACGCCCCCCTATCGCGGAACACGATATGCAGCGCTGAGCATGAAACGTCCGGCCTCGCGGGCATGATCGCCGAGCGCAAAGGTAACGCCTGCTCCGGTTGATAGGAGAAAGTCGCCGAGATCGTATTGCAGGTTGGCGTTGAAAAATCCGGGGAATCCGGCATAGACCTGAAATCCGATCTGATCGCTGTTCTGAAGCTTTGTATTGAAGAAGAGATACCCTCCTACCAGTGGCACCAGGCCGATGGCCCGATCGGTCCAGATCTGCCGGTATGGTCCAAGCTCGGCGAGCAACCCGGCAGTGGCTCCAACGCCAACCGATACATCGCCAAGCGGCACCGAGACGTTCAGATCGGCAACACCACCCGGTCCCCCGTACAACCTCTGCCCCCTGAGGCTGCTATCATAGGCATAGCGGACCTCGTAGCTCCCGGCATAGAGGAATCCGCTTCCGCTCAGCCGCCACCAACTGCCCCCTGTCCCGGTTGAATAGAATACCTTCCCCTGAATATTCGATTCCCCTCCGTTATATCCCGAGCTTACGTTGATATCGCCACCGATATACTCGGCACGGTCGCTCATGCGCAAGGGGGTCGTCTGCGGAGGATTCCCATCCCACCCCCCCGGAAGATAGAGCGAGCCACAGCCGACAATCGGCAGGATGCCAAGGAACAACACAAACAGATGAAACCAGCAACGAGTAGCCATACAAGCATGCTATGAAGTGTGAGCGGCCATACATCGTATGCATACGATGCACAACCCGGAATAAGATTTGGTACCGGCCGCCGAGTGGCTCCACCATCGTGCCCGGTTCACGATCAGGCCGGATAAGGATTCCACATCGACGATGTCTCCGCGCCCAATGGCCTGTCTGGAAGGCTCACCCACAGCCTAGTGCAGAACAACAAACCGTGCCGACACGATAGCCGTTGCATCGCGCACCTGCGCGCAATAAGCACCGGCGGGAAGGCCGGACGTCGGAATTGCGAGATCATGTCCCTCAACCTGAAGGCTGCGGATACAAACCCCACGGGCATCGAGGATCTCCAGGGTTGCCGCACCGGCCTTTCCACGGCGCAGATAGGCCACCTCGCCGCCTCGCACGGGGTTTGGCAGAATCA
Source organism: uncultured Alphaproteobacteria bacterium (assembly GCA_964455525.1). Classification (GTDB taxonomy): domain Bacteria; phylum Bacteroidota; class Ignavibacteria; order OLB7; family OLB7; genus JAFDZV01. The sequence continues at coordinate 314,833 of CAYVWR010000004.1, read as the reverse complement.
TGGCGGAACGTGTCGGCACAGGCTCGCGAGCGACCGAACTTGGGGGAGCAGACCAGAGGTACAGATCAACATAGCTTGGCTCGCCCGGCGAGGAGAAGAGCGTATCGATCACCGTCTCCTGTGGCGCATAGGGCGTCTGCCCGAATTCATCAGCCGGTTTTTGCAGTGGCAGGCCGGGGATACCATATTTCACCCAGACTTCAAGCTGATGCCCCTCGGCAAGCCAGTACAACTGCGGGCTTACCTCATACTCGATCCTTCTGCGATCTGCTGGTTCCCCGGATTCCAGCCGCACCTGGTAGGAACCACGTGTGATAGGCCTGCGCCTGTTGGCAACCGAATCATAATCCCATAACATGACATTTGCCTGATACTTGCGGCCGGTGGAATTCACCACCAGGCTTGCCCTGCCGCCGAGGATACCCCAGGGGGAGCGCAGGCTTGGAGAGCGAAACACATGGGCATCATTGCTTATGTTCTGAACATAGAGCATCGTATGTGCCACGGGGCTGGCAGGAGGTAGCGGCGAGATCCGCCCACCTCTATCGAAATACATCCGCATTCCCGTCAGGCTGGAGTTCTCCGAGGGATCGTATCTGGCACGAGCATCGGCATGATACCAGTGCACAGCGCCATCGCCCGGATCGACAAGAGCGACCGCAGAATCGGCATGCATAATGGTCTCTCCTTCATCCTCACACAGCCAGCGGCGGTAGAAACGGAACGTCATCGCCATACGAAGCTCCTCCAGCGCCCCCCCCGGCAGCGCATGCGGGCCGGGCCAGACGTAGAGTTTTTTTGGAACCTCAAGCCCATGAAAGGCCTGGAAGAACTGATGGGCGTTGAAGATATCATCCTGCCATGCCATCTGCATAAACACCGGCACCTGCACCCGAGAGACCTGCCCGCCGAGATCCCGTTTCTCGAACTCCCTTCTAACATCGGCATACCTATCCTGCTCAAGCCCACGCATCAGCGTATCCAGGCACCAGCGATTATACTTGACCAGTTGAAACGTATTGGCAAGCGCCAGAGCAGTCACCACAAAGTAGTTTTCCGTCCCGTTCGGGGCCATCGCCTCTGCATACAGCGGCACGCCGATAACCGGGACAGCACAGCGGATGTTCATCCGTTCGATTGCCGCCCCCCAGGCCGTAAGCCCCCCCTGCGACATCCCCTCCATACCAACCCGGCTCCCGTTCACATAGGGTCGCGAGCGGGTCCACTCGATCACCTCACGGCAATCATCCAGCTCCCGATCGGCGGTAAACCAGTTGAAAAGGCCGCCGCTTGCCGTCGTCTGGTTCCCCTGTCCCTGCCCGCGAACCGTATAGGCAACACAGAAATAGCCACTATCGGCATAACGATGAGCGATCACAGCATAATCATTGTTGGAGCCACCGAAGCCATGCACCAGCACAAGTGCCGGGTATCCTCCGGCCGGAGGCGGCGTGCCGGGGCGCACATACAACAGCGAAAGCACAGCCCCATCGCTCGCCGTAATAACGGTATCGACGCGCTGCCCGGCAGAGGATATCTGCGGAAAAACTGCTAGAACGAAGGCAACCGCCACATATGCCCGCAGCAAGAACCGCCGGAGCATGGGGTGGGATATGAAGATACTACGGGCAAAAGCAATAACGGTCATCGTATGCTCTCCAAAGAGTGAGATACAACCCTGGGCACAAGCCAACAGATCGGACCAAAACACCATGCCACCAGATGCATGCATCAACTCTGCGGCCATATCCGGCTGGCATGCACTTGGCAGCAAACAGATGCAGTGCACTCGTGGTTATCTATAATCCTCTTATGAATCAAAAGGTGTTTCAATGAAGACATCGTCGCTGGTCATTATCGTGCTCGTCATTCTGGGACTTTTCCTCCTGATGAGCGGATGCGGCACCTATAACAATCTGATAGAAAGCGAGCAGCAGGTGCAGCAGCAATGGGGCGAGGTGGAAAATCAGTATCAACGCCGCTCCGACCTGATACCAAACCTTGTGGCGACCGTGAAAGGCTATGCCACTCACGAGCAGGAGGTGCTTACGCAAGTGGTGGAAGCGCGCTCCCGTGCCACACAGATCACCGTAGGAAAAGACGTCGTGGACGACCCTGAATCGCTGCGGAGATTTGCACAGGCACAGACCGAGCTGACAGGAGCGCTTGGCAGGCTTCTGGCAGTGGCAGAGAACTATCCCAATCTGAAAGCAAATGAGAACTTCCTGGCGCTTCAGACCCAGCTCGAAGGGACCGAAAACCGAATAACGGTGGCACGTGGCCGGTTCAACGAAACCGTACGGGAATATAATACGTCGGTGCGCCGCTTCCCTGCCAATATCTTCGCTGGCATCTTTGGATTCCGGCAACGTCCGTATTTCGAGGCAACGCCTGGATCGGAGACCGCGCCGAAGGTGGAGTTCTGACCATGAAAGCACGCCATGGCCTTCCGGCTATCGTCCTTGCCTGGCTTCTGCTGTCGGCCCCATGGCTGGCAGCACAGAAACTTCCCGTACCTACGCTTATCTCCCCGGTTACCGATCTGGCCGGAGTTCTCACCCCGGATGAACGTGTGGAGCTTGAACGGGAATTGCTAGCCTATCAGGATAGCACCAGCAATCAGTTCGCTCTCCTTATCATCCCATCGCTGCAAGGCGAGGTGCTGGAGGACTATTCCATCCGGGTGGCACAGCAGAACCAGATCGGCACACGCAACAATGATAATGGCCTGCTGATGGTGATAGCCGTGAACGACCGGCTGATACGAACCGAGGTGGGCTATGGGTTGGAAGGGGCGATCCCAGATATCACAGCACGCCGCATCGCCGATAACGAGATCGCACCTCGATTTCGCCAGGGAGATTATTTCGGCGGCGTCCGTGCCGGATTGCGAGCACTGATGCTGGCCGCCGCCGGAGAATATCACGCTGAACCACGCTCCAGCGAGCCGGAAGGATTTGGTATCGGCGGCATTATCGTGATCGTCATCATTCTTATCATCATCAGCCGTTTCAGAGGGGGGCCAGGAGGGCGACAGCGTAGCGGTGGTTCGATCATCCCCTGGATCATCGCATCGAATACTTCCGGCAGCGGAGGGGGCAGAAGCGGCGGCAGAAGTGGCGGCTGGGGTGGTGGGGGTGGAGGCTTTGGCGGAGGCGGTTGGAGCGGCGGAGGGGGCAGCTTCGGTGGGGGCGGATCGAGCAGCGGATGGTAACCATCGGGAACGACACGGCATCACTGGCACACGCCTCGCATAAACGGCAAGCACAGACACCAGGGGGAGAGGTTTCCCCCTGGCGCTGAAAGCTCTTCCCCCCCCGTTGCATGAAGGCACAGCATAGCACCCTCAGGCTCCCTGCTTACAGGGATGCGCTATCGCCGTGGCTGCGAGCCGACCGAGTCTGGATCGCCTTCTCCGATCGCCCGCATTTCCACACGACGATTACGAGCACGCCCCTCCTCGGTTCCGTTGTCGGCAAGCGGCTGATCCTCCCCATAGCCACGCGCCACAATCCTGGCGGCATCGACACCTCCGGCAATGAAATACTGCTTCACCGCCTCGGCACGATCCTGCGAGAGCTTCTTATTATAGCTGGCCACACCCACCGAATCGGTATGGCCTGCGATTTCCACACGCAATTCCGGATTATCCTTCAGAAACTGGATACCCCGGTTCAGATCGGGCTTTGACTCGTTCTTCAACTCCGCCTTGTCGAAATCGAAAAACACAAGCAGACGGGTGGTGCCGCCGCTGGTACGATACAGTTCGATATCCTTGCGAAGATCACGCGCCTCGGCATCGGGGCGAATGGCATACTCATCAGAGTAGAAAATGTAGTCGGGCGCCTCTGCTGTGATCGAATAGCGGCGTCCACGCGCCAGCACAACAAAGTACTCCCCGCTTCGGTCGTCCGTACGATAATTGGCAACCACTTCGCCGGAACTGAGGTCGGTAACGGTGATATCGGCTGCCACCGGACGCTTGGTTACGATATCGAGCACGCGCCCTGCCACAGTGACCAAGGCTTCCGGCGGAAACGGGTTCGGATACACCGTGTAGATATCGAGGTTGCCGCTCCGATTCGAGGAGACATAGCTATTCTGGGAGTTCGGAATCGAGACGAAGAAATATTCGTCGGCATCGGAGTTGATGGGGCGCCCCACGTTCTCCACGGCCGCCCACTTTGTGCCGGTGAGATCGGCACCGGTTGCTATGAAGATATCGAACCCGCCAGCGCCACCATGTCCCTTGCTCGAAAAGAAGAGGGACTTCAGATCCGGCGCGATAGTTGGCGCCAGATCATCGGCCTCGGTATTGATCGGATCGCCCAGATTCACCGGCGTGGACCATCCGGCGGAGGTACGCCGTGACAGATAGATATCGGCCCCTCCCTTGCCGCCGGGACGATCGCTTGCAAAATAGAGGGTACGCCCATCGGGGGTTAGTGTTGGCTGCGAATCCCAGTACGGGCTATTGACCACCGGCCCTAGGTTCTGGATGTTCTGCCACTCCCCCCGTATCAGCTCAGCCGAATACAGATCGGTTCGGCCAAGCCCGGCCCCCAGCTCATCATCCCACTCATAGGCGGCGAAGATCATGAAGTTCCCATCCGGGGTAAGCGTTGCCGAACCTACCTGCGAGCCAAGAGCAAGCCCTTGCCCGGTAGCAATCGGCGGTCCCCATCCCCCTGCCTCACGAATCGCCATCCAGATACGTTGTTCGCCGGCCCTGCCATATGGGCCGGAGCTGGCGGAGGTATAGACCAGCATCTGGCCGCCGCGAAGGGGAACCGGCGCAAAGTCATCCTCGGAGGAATTGATCGACAAAGGTGCGATCTGCAATTCGGGACGGTCGGAGACCGGAAGGCTTCCCCCCTGCTGTGCAAGCGTGGCGCAGACGCAGAGGAGGCCCCATGCAGCTATCGAGATCAGGCGTTTGAAGATGTGCATAGTGTTATGGCTCCTTTGCGGCTACAGATGGAAGCGAATGCCGATGAGCGCCTGAAGCGTGTTCATCCGCATATGGCGATTGACAGGGATATCGAGACTGGCTCCCTGCGGACTGCCAGGCTTCCTCAGCCGAAGAAGCTCATCGCTTTGCAGGACATCGTTCAACCCCAGGTCAAGCGCAAGCTGCGGCACGATATCGATCGATGGCGTCACATTGAAGATATAACCAAGCCCCATCTTCAGCGAGAAACGGGTGTTCAGATTCGCCGATCCTGCCAGCGAGCCTGTAATGGACTTGGCTGTATCAGCGCTCGGCGAGAGGTAGTAGCAGGGGGAATCATCAATGATCGTATTGGTCTCCTCGATGCTTTTGCTCAAGGGAATGGAGACCGCCGGGCCGAGGAAGAAGAAAAGCCGATCGAAACGATAGTTCGGCAGCAGCGCTATCGAGAGATAGTCCACATTCACCTTGTAGCTCTTCTCTACCTGCATGGGATTACGCAGCTCCCCTCCTCCGACCGGGTCCATCAGAACACAGGTATCGATCATCGACCCGGAGTTCGACGTATGCCGTGCATCATAGCCGGCATGCAATGCGATCCCGATATGCGAGGAGAACTCATACCCCACGCTCAACCCCATATAGGGAGCCAGTCCAAGCCCGGAACGATAGATCGAGGTCTCCTGTTCATAGCTGGTGATAAGAGGGCGTACATAGGGATTGCCATCGAGCAGGGTCAGGTTAAGGCCCGGATCAAGCTCGATGAACAGACCAAGGCTTCCCTCGATTCTCGGACGCAGCACATCCTCATCGGGAGGGGGATCGGCAAACGCGGATGAAGATGCCACCATCATCAACAGCAGGGCAAACAAGGTTCGTCTCATGAAATATTCAGTTGCTATTCAGGATTACCAACGATGCCGAAGCAATCGCTTTGCCAAAAAAGATAGTTCGGTGAACCGTGCGATGGCGGATGCGAGACTTTGCGGGCGATTCGGCACGCTAGCCTACGCCGTAGTAACGCACACGCCAAGGCTCTGGTTAGATATCAAGGCGTATCACGCCGCTGTTCATCCATGCAGCATCGGCCCTCCCGCGACATCCACAGCCCATTCCGGCACCGCAGAGCAGTCACGGACAGATCAACCGACCTCGATGCATCGGTGGCAGGGACGGTAGCGTTCCTGCTGCGCCTGTTCAAGGCTATCCGGCTCGAATCGCACTCCCCGACTCTCATCAAGGATGTCGTCGATCTCGCATGCACTCTTGGAGCGTTCCAGATCGTGCACGATCCGGTTGTTGTCGTCGCCCAAATAACGCTGTGCACGTTTGGTATATGTCGAGTAGGACATAGATTTTTCCGATTATGTGCTAGTACGGTAGTTTTGAGTGGATACCATAATCCACAATTGTAAAAAAATAAAGAGAGTGATTCATGCCCGCGCTTATGCCGTTCCGTCCGTACCGCTATACAACCCAGGGCATTTCCGACCCCGGCGCGGTGATCGCCCCCCCGTACGACGTTATCTCGCCGGAGAGACGGCAGGCCCTCCTTGCAGGAGATCCTCATAACGTCATCCAGCTCATCCTTCCGGAGGGCGATGAAAGCACCCGGTATACACATGCAGCGGAGCTGCTGCAACAATGGATCACCGAAGGGGTTCTGGTTCGCGAGGATGAGCCAGCCATCTATCCATACGCACAGACATTTACCCGCCCGATCACCGGCGACCGTATCGAACGGCGCGGTTTTATAGCCACAATCGAGCTTTCCCCCTTCTCCGACGGGAAGATACTTCCCCACGAGCGCACCCTTAGCGGCCCCAAGGCCGACCGCTTGCAGCTTATGCAGGCCACCGGTGCCAATCTGGAGCCGATCTTCGGCGTCTATCGCGACCCCTATGGAACATCAAGCCAGCGGCTTCAGAAGGCCATCTCCAGCAACGACCCTATCATCACCGCAACCGATAGCGATGGCGTCGAGCACCGGCTCTGGCGCTTGAGCGATGAGGATGCACTTAATGGATTTGCAAGCGATCTGGCCAAGAATACGGTTTTCATCGTCGATGGGCATCATCGCTATGAAACCGCGATAAACTACCAGCGCATACGGCGGGAGCAGAATCCCGAGACGCCGTATGGCGCCGCATTCGACTATATCATGATGTTTGTGGCCCCAACCAGCGATCCCGGCCTTGTCATCCTTCCCACGCATCGCGTCATCCACTCCCTTCCGGAGTTCGATAGCGATACGCTGGTGGAAAAGCTCCAGCCGAATTTCTCGATCAGCGTGCCGCCATCGCGTGAGATCGGCCTTGAGGAGCTGGAGTTGCAGGCGGGACGTCCGGCATTTCTTCTGCTGAGCGGTGAACGGACGGTGCTTGCAATGTTGCGCGACGATACCGATCTCGATCAGCTTCTGCCGGTCGATATGCCGGATGCGCTCAAGAGGCTCGACGTAACCCTGCTCCACGACTTCATCCTGCAACGCCTGCTCGGGGTGACAGCAGAGGCGCAGGTCGAGCAACGGAATATCCAGTATATCAAAAGCACCCAGGAGGCGCTGGAGGCTGCCAGCCGTCCGGAGACACAGCTTGTGGTGCTTATGAACGCCACACGGCTGGAACAGGTGGAGCATGTCGCCGAATCCGGTTCGGTGATGCCACAGAAGAGCACCTACTTCTACCCGAAACTTGCAAGCGGCCTCCTGTTCAATCCACTGACATAGGTAAAGGGGATCGCGCCAGCACATAGGAACGATTCCTGTGGCACGATCCTGCCAGAAACGACATCGCCCTCCGGGACCAATGGTCCCGGAGGGCGACAATTCTACGTAACCGATCCATATCACCGACAAGCCCGTGCCTACTTCTTCACTTCAAGCCCGATAAGGCTGGTCGAACCGGCGGCACTCTTCACCTGCAACAGAAGCACATCGCCCGGCGAGGCGTTTTCAACGATCTTCTGGAACTCCGCTGGCGACTTCACGGCCTTACGGTTGACGCTGACGATCACATCACCCTGGCGCAGCCCCTCGTTCATCGCCACGCCATAGAGATCGACCTTACTGACCATCACACCGCCATCAATCGCAAGACGGCGGCGGCTCTGCGCATCAACCGGACGCAATTCCAGCCCAAGGTTGGAGAGTCTCATGCTCCGCTCGGCATCACGATCAAGCTGGCGATCGTCCCGATCGGTCGCCTTCGCGGCAACCGTTTCAACCTCTTCGCGGGCCTTCAACTTCACCGACTTGTCAAAGGTCTTGCCATCGCGGTAGACCTTCAGCACCACATCCTGTCCGGCACGCTTCTGGGCGATAAGGCTCTGAAGATGGTTCGGCGTATTGACCTTGACGCCGTCGATCTCAAGGATCACATCTCCAGACTTCAGCCCGGCACGTTCGCCGGCACCGCTCTGGAGCACATCGCCGATGAGCACACCTTCGGGACGCTCCAGACCGAGCGCCCTGGAGAGGGTCGAGTTCACCGAATTGATCGTCACGCCGATATAGCCGCGATTGATGCGGCCGTCGTCGATCAGATCCTCGGCAACCGAGCGTGCCAGGTTGATCGGGATGGCGAACCCATAGCCCTGATAGTACCCGGTACGGGTTGCAATGGCGCTGTTGATGCCGATCAGAGCGCCCCTGAGGTCGAACAAACCACCGCCGGAGTTGCCCGGATTGATGGCCGCATCGGTCTGGATGAAGTCCTCCACACCATACCGATCCTTGTTCAGATTAAGCTGTCCGCGGCCGAGCGCCGAGATAATGCCCTGGGTAACCGTGGAGTTAAGCCCCAACGGGTTGCCGACGGCGATCACCATCTGGCCAACCTGGATATCATCGCTATTGGCAAAGGCAGCCGTGGGAAGATCGACCGCATCGATCCGGATCACTGCCAGATCGGTCAGCGAATCCCGCCCCACCAGCTTTGCATCAAAACGGCGTCCATCGGAAAGCTCCACGCCAATGCTGCCGGTGCCGGCCTCGACAACATGATTATTGGTAAGGATATAACCATCCGAGCTTATGATGACCCCCGAACCGGAGCCACGCTGTGGCGTAGGAGTACGGAACTGACGGAACATCTCAAACGGATCGCTGAATTCATCTTCTTCCATCCGGCTGCTGGAGGATACTTTCGAGGTCACATCAATGCTCACCACCTGCGGAGTAACAGCCTTGCTTACTGCTACGAACGCATCGTTCAGGGTCTTGACCTCGTTCGATGGGCTTACCGGCGGTGCCTCGGCCCCCAGCTTGACATCATTCGGCCCGGCAAGGCCGGAGGGCGTTTTATTCCAATCCGTAGCCAAGAGCACGCCGATCGCCACACAGAGTGCCATCAGAGCGCCAACAATAAAAAGCTGCTTTCTCGACATTCTCTATTCTCCTCACTGAAAGGGCTAAGTTTGATCGTTGCATTTACATAGGGAAGCCATATGGCTTTGTACAGAGTAACTATGAGAAGTTGAGCATGAATGATCCAAGCTACGTGTTGAAAGCCCTCCGAGTTACAGGTTCATAGAGGGGGTTCATGGAATTTAGATGGCTTATGATGACGATCCGATGATAAAGCCATCCTTGGGTTCTACTGGTGGGACGGGACACTATCATCAAGCACTTTGGCGGAGACATTCCGCACCTTCAGGCGCCGCAAGCCCTCGACATGGAACCGCATAAAGGCAGTCATCATATCTACCAGTTCCGCTATCGCGCGAGGCTCGGATGGCCCCCAGCGGATCTGTGCCGCCTCGGAACCGCAGAGAAGCCGCAGCATATCGAATGCCCCTGGCGACAACGCTCGATATGCTATCGACTCCTGGTGCTCGGCACAGAGCGGAGCACCCACCGAAAGACTATAGGGTACCGTTTCGCCGCGAGGTTCCACAACCTCATCACAAATCCCGCACCGATCGGTATTGACGGCATACCCGAGCAGGGTGGCAAGGCGGACAAGGAACCACAGATGCACCGATGATTCATCGGCATCGGTGCGGTTCAGAGCTTCAAGGGCGGCCACCAGCGCCTCGAAGAGCTGTGCATTGCGGTCCTCATCATGCATCGCCGCATTGACGATCTCCACGATCGCCATCCCCGCACTCATCCGTTCCAGACTCTCCATGAGGACGTTGAACCGCCCGATTGGTTCCGCAGCGGACATATTATGCAGGTCTTTTCCCTCTTTCCGATAGACGACCACGGAGATACAGCTCATCGGCTGGAGCACCGAACCATATTTGCTCTTCGGCTGGGAGACGCCACGGGCGATCACGCTCATCTTTCCGAACTCTCGCGTATAGAGCGTCACGATCTTGCTCGACTCACGAAAACGGAACGCATGAAGTACAACAGCTTCGGTTTTAACAATCACGGATTATCGGCTCCGGCGAGTACCGGTGCGTCTGCTCCGTACCGGCACCGGACGGAGATTGGATTCCTTGCGGGAAGTGAACATCACAGCCGCTATGATAGCCGTGATGCCTGCGATGAACAGAACGATGTCAGTCATGATATCACAAAGGTTTGTTATCCGAATTTCCAGTATCACACTATCAGAAGGCGATCGCAGTGGATGAGAGTGATACGGCAGCATCGCCTGCGCACGCCGGGTAATACGACGGCTCATGTGATACCGTAGTTTACCGCCGAACCTGAAACATCAGCCCCCCGGGACAGGTTCGGAAGCGGCCCTGAACCAGACGACGGAAGGCGCCGTCGCCGAAAGAAGCCCCCCCTCTTTGCGATACCACACGATCCCTTCATCCTCCCCCGGCATATAGGCTCCTGCTTCAACTCTCCTGCCAAACACCTGTAGGAGAAGGAACAACGAGCGGGCCTTGATGTGACAGCCAGATCCTGGCAGGCCGGTCATGGCTCACACAGGAGGACGTGGCGGCGTTTACCGCCTTCGGCGCCGGATAAGCATGCCATCGGCCACGAGGTGGCTGAGATAACCAGCCACCGCACCAAGATAATACGGAAGTCCATCGGTTGTGGGGGCCTTGGCAAAATACATAGGCCCGGCAAGGATCGGCAGCGGAATAAGCACCATCGCCCAGACGGTATGGGTCCATCCACGATGGCGGCTCAGAATCGGCAGCAGCGCCAGGAATCCGAGCAGGGCGGCCTCCCGGTACTGTCCGGCAGCAAGCAGCACCAGATCGAGCACAAAAAACAGCCGGTAGAAGAGAAGCTGCCCCTTGCTCTTGATATCGATATCGGGGAACAGGCCGAAGATGACCGCAAGCCAGATGATGATGATCCCCTTGAGAACCTTTTCCGGCAATGGCATTGCATGGGCGACCGAGGTAAAACTCAGCCCCCCAACAAGCAGCACCCCGAACACGACTGCGGTCGCCATATGTCCTCGATAACCAGACACTTGGCACGAACTTAGCAAAAGCGCACATAATGATCGGGGTTCAGACAGTTATACACATCCGCTTTCCTGATAACCGGAAAGGCAGCCGCCGAATCATCCCGGACGGCCCTTCATGGTTCCGGGAGAACTTGGTCCGGTGATAACATGCCCGGCTCCCGGAGCAAACCATCCTCCTGCCGCCGAAGAATGGGGCAGCACATTCTGCAATAACGGTTACTTGCTCCATAGCGGCTGCTTATTGCATCTTTGCCATGTATCTACCCCAGGGTGCCGACCACTCCCCGTGCCGGCGCTTATGGGCATCGGCATCCGTTAGAACCAGCAGTTGAACAATGATCGAAGACAGCTTTAAACCGCTCAAACTGACCTTGAAGGAACTGGTCGACCACTACGAAGGATTTCTTCAGGAGTGCGAGCGAAAAAGTGCCGAGACCCGTGGCACGTATCAGCGTGCCCTGCGCGACTTCCTGAAATGGTTCCCCGTCGATAAACGATTCCTCTTTCGTGTTCGCGATGTGGAACGCTACAAACGCTATCTGATCGAACGCAAAAAGCTCCAGAATGTCTCGGTGGCAACCTATATGACGGCGCTTAGAAGGTTCTGCCAGTATCTGATCGACATCAAATTGCTGGAAGGAAACCCGGCAAAGCGTGTTGTGGGAGGGCATCGGCCGGCAAAACATTCCAGAACATATCTGACTTACCAGGAGATCAATGCCCTGCTGACTATGGTCGATCGCTCGAACCTTCAGGGCATCCGCGATTACGCCATCATCAGGATCATGCTCGGATGTGCACTCTCCGAACGGGAGTGCCTTCTGGCGGATGTAGGCGATATCAACATCAGTGATTCCGGCGAGTGGCGGCTGAACGTACAGGGCAAAGGGCGATCGGCAAAGGACGAGTCGGTGATGGTACCGGCGGAATCCCGCGAGGCGATCGAGGAGTACCTGAACCGGCGCTTCCGTGCCGGGGAGCGCCTCACGGCCGCCCCGCTATTTGCAAGCATGAGCAACCGTACGCAGGGACAGCGCATGACAGCGCGAGGCATTCGGGAGGCCGTCAACCGCTGGCTTCAGGCCAGCGGCGTCAAGGGCGATCGCGACCGCAAGCTCACCCCCTTCTCGCTTCGCCATACCGCCGGTCTTCTCATGGTCGATGGCGGCGCCACGGTCGAGGAGGTGATGAAACGTATGCGCATCGAATGGCAGCCAACCGCGCAGCTTTATTTCAAGATTCGCGGAAAGCTCGGCGCCAATGCCAAAGCGCTCCCGGACGACAATCAGGCTGACCAATGATCGCCATCTATGCAGCCGATCCTGAGACAGGCATCAAGATCATCGATCTGGATACGTTGCGACAGATCATGGCCTCGAAGCAATCCGACAGCCCGCTCATATGGACCGATCTTGAAGCCCCAACCTCGCAAGAGGAGCAGTTGATCCTGGCGGAGATCTACAAGTTCCACCAACTGACGATCCTCGACTGTCGCCGGGAACGCCTTAATCCCGATCGCGGCGACCATCTGCCGAAGGTGGAGGATTACGGGCGCTACCTTTTTTCCATCGTCAATCCAATCGAGCTTGCCTCCCCCGATGCCTCCGATGATCTGGAGAATACGGAGATACGGACCACGCAGATCAACACCTATCTTGGGGAGCGGTTCATCGTCACCCATCATTACGAACCATCGGTCGCCATCGCCAAAACGCTCTCGATGTGTAGTAGGAACCCCCGCTATCTTGAGCGTGGCCCCGACTATATCTATCACCTGATCCTCGACGATATCGTCGATGAGCTGAACCCGATCCTCGACCGTTTCGACGAGCATATCGACCAGTTGGAAGATGAGATCTTCACGGCCAGGGCCAACGGCACCGTGCTTGCCAAGATCCTGAACATGAAGCGGCAGGTATTTTCGCTCCGGCGGATCACCACCTACCAGCGGGAGCTGGTCTACCGGCTCTCTCGCGGGGAATTCCCACTCATCACCCAGGAGGAGATCGCCTACTACCGGAATGTCTACGATCATCTGGTACGCGCATCGGAGATGGCCGAATCGTATCGCGATGTGCTTACGGGCCTTCTCGATGCCTACCTCTCGATGTCTTCCAACCGGCTGAACGAGGTGATGAAGGTGCTTGCCATCATCTCAACATTCTTTCTGCCGCTTACCTTTGTTGCAGGGGTCTATGGCATGAACTTCGACCCCGACAGCTCCCCCTGGAACATGCCGGAACTGCGATGGGTTTATGGATACCCAGCCGCCATCGGCCTCATGGTGCTTATGGCGATCTTCATGTTCATCTTTTTCAAGAAGAAGAGGTGGCTGTAGAAGCCCCATCCCTGCCGCGCACCATCCCGGACCCACTCATCGCCCACGATATCGATTCGGCTTGAGCACGATCGGCGATGCCGGAAGTGCTCAGGCCCGGCACACTGCGATACCGGCCTGAGCACAAGGGCTTGTTTATGGCTCGGCGCCATGGTCGGCGGCCTGGACCGCACCCTTGGCAGTGCGAATCACCTCCACCGAACAGACCGCACGCACAGCGATCGCCGATGAGACGCTCCCGAGAAGAAAACGCTCCATGAACCGGTGCCCACGGGCGCCAAGGAAGATGCAGTCGGCACCAAGACTTTCTGCTTCGGCGAGAATCAACGGTACCGGAGCGCCGTCGCGAATGGCTGTATCAACCAGCAACCCGGCCGCGCGCAGCCGTGCCGCCACATCGCCCGTCACCCTCTCCATGTGCTCCCGCTGGTTGATGGCCCCGGCCTGGCCATCGGTCCATTGCATCACCTCATAGGCAAACACAGGATCGACGAAGACGCCGATCGGCCCGATAACCGAGAGCACCTTGACCGAGCTTCCGGCCGGCCAGGTGCGCGAGGCAATCTCGTTCACGGCTGCCTCCGAATCGGGTGTGCCATCCACCCCAACCAGCAGCCGCACCGGCGAGCCTTTGACATGTTCGCTACGGCGTGCGATGCGAACAGAGCAGAACGCCTCAGAAAGCACCTTCTGCGATACGCTTCCGATGAAAAAGCGGCCAAGCGCCGAACGCCCGTGCGAACCGAGGATTATCATATCGGGCTTCCACTCCTCTGCCGCATACAACACCCCCCATGCCGGTGAATCGGGATAGACCCGCGTCTCGATAGTCCAGCCAGGGAAGCTCTCACGAATCCTGTTCGCGGCATGCTTGGCAAGGGTTTCGGCCCGCTCCAGCCCCGCCCTGGCACGTTCGCTCAGGGTGCCGACGATAGGCGAGGCGGCAGTGCTCTCCTCCTCATCGGCATCGACATCGGCTCCCGGCACCCAGACCTCGGCAACGGAAACAACGAGCAGATCAAGCTCCGACGGAAGCCCAGCACGCCTCAGATCCTCAAGCGCATCGTTGGCGCAGCCCGATCCATCATAGGCGACAAGCACTTTTTTTGTATCCATGATTTGTTCCTTTGATCAGATATCATGCTAGAGTGAATTTCAGGCAATCATTCCATTGCGTGCAGTTCCATGATTACCAATAACTTATGCCATGAGCCGCACCGATGTGTTTCTCCTGGTAGATTCTCCGCGTTACTCACAAACAGACGATCACGCAAAGGCGCAAAGAACATACTAGATACAGAACTTTGTATGATGCTGACGATCGTAATAGATCGGCATAGCTTCTATGAGACACCGAAACGAACTCCCATGGCACGTTCCCGGCACGACATCCCCGATTGCAGCACATGCGCAGCCCGCACTACCTCTGTGTTCTCGGAACTGGTACAGATTGATCTTCAGGTGGTCTCATCCAGCAAACATTGCAGGCAATACTCGAAGGGGGAGATGATCTTCTATGCCGATGATCGTCCCTCGGGCCTCTTCTGCATTCATACGGGGGTTGTCAAGCTCTACAAAGTAGGAAAGGATGGCAAGGAACAGATTATCCGCCTGGCACACCAGGGGGATATCATCGGCTACCGATCGCTTCTGAGCGGGGATATCTACTCGAAATTTGCCGTCCCGATCGCCCAGGCACGTATATGCCATATTCC
Source organism: uncultured Alphaproteobacteria bacterium (assembly GCA_964455525.1). GTDB lineage: Bacteria > Bacteroidota > Ignavibacteria > OLB7 > OLB7 > JAFDZV01. Next base: position 299,443 of record CAYVWR010000004.1, on the reverse strand, counting down.
CAAAAGCACATTCTTCTCCCTCCTTGCCACCAATCATCAACTCACCTCGCGTGTTATGGAACTTCTATCAACGGAGCTGAAGGCGGCCGAGGAGAGGATCGTAGAGATGGCACAGAAGCCGGTACGGGAACGACTTGCGGAAACCCTGCTTCTGCTGCGCAAAACCTATGGCGTGGAGGCCGATACGGCAACGCTCACCATCAAACTGACACGCATCGAACTTGCCAATATCGTTGGAACGGCCACCGAATCGGTGAGCCGTCTGCTCTCGAAGTTCAAAGAGGAGAAGCTGATCGCGATGAACGGACGGAGACTCAAGATCATAGATCCGGCCAAGCTCGCCGAAGCTGCCAATCTGCACGACTGAACCGTCATTGCACCATCGCCGCCGCATCATCCCCCCCAGGGCCAGCCCCCCGTTGGCAACACAAGCCCGATCCGATGTTCATCGGCGCATATCATTGCGCCACATAACCACCATCGACAAGCATCCCCTGCCCGTGCACAAACGAGGCGGCATCGGTGCAGAGCCACACGGCAACATCTCCGATCTCCTCCGGGCGCCCCATCCGCTTGATCGGGTGCATACCTTCCAGCATCGCCTTCATCTCTGGATTGGACGTGATGCCGGCATGCTCCAGCATCGGCGTCACAACAAACGCAGGGCAGACGCTATTGACACGAATCCCCTTCGATGCATATTCGAGTGCGGCAACCTTCGTCATGCCAAGAACCCCATGTTTTGCCGCGGCATACGCCGATGCATTGGCAAAGCCGACCACGCCGAGTATCGAAGCATTGTTGACGATCGCTCCCCCTCCCTGCTTCAGCATCTGCTCGATCTCGTACTTCATACAGAGAAACACTCCCGTCAGATTGACGCCGATGACCTTGTCCCAGATATTGAGAGGATAGTCGGCAATGGAAGCCGATGTCCCATCGATCCCCGCATTGTTGAACGCGCAATCAAGGCTTCCGTACAGCTCGACGGTCTTGCGCACCATCGCCTCGACATCGCTGGCAACCGAGACATCGCACGGAACAAAGGCCGCCTCCCCGCCGGCATCCTCGATCATGCGCACGCTTTCGGCGCTTCCTTCGATATTCACATCAGCGATGACCACCCTGGCCCCTTCGCGCGCAAACCCCAGCGCCGCAGCCCGTCCGATGCCGGAACTGCCACCGGTTACCACTGCCACCTTCCCCTGTAACTTCATGTTGATGCTCCCTGAATGAATGCGATAAAAAGATTGTCCGAGCGTTGCCCGTTACGCCACCGATGCAAACCTAGCAATGCTGTGAGGGTGCAAACCATGACATATATCAAGTTCCGGCAGAAGAATCCGTCCGCTGGCGCTGAAGCGCCAGGCACACAGGTGCAAATCTCGACCCCGGATACCATCACCAGCGGGCAGCATCTCCATAGCAGCACGCTAGTACCATCCATAGCCAAGATCGAGCGTGATAACGGGAGTGGCACCAAATGCGGTCCCGATGACCGGATCATCCTGCTGCCTCCCGAAGATCGCACGTGCGCCAACGCCAAGACCGACCGCAAAGACCTCCTCTGGAAACCACTGCCAGCCGACCATTGCCGAGACAAGAACTCCTACGGCCTGATCGCGTTTATCATCGACCACATCCCCAAGCTGAATGCCGATGGTAGGACTGTAATAGAAGCGGGCAAGGCCTCTTCCGGCCGGATAATAGCGGTAGGAGACCCCGAACCCATACCCCGTGATCCGATCGTCGCCGATAAGATGGTAGAGGTAGCCAGCATACGCCCCGAGCGCATTGCTGCTATCGAGCGAGCGATAATAGCTCAGGTTCAGATAATCCAGCGCCAGCCCCCCGAGATTCACCATCACCGCATTTCTGGGAATCACCTTAAGCTCGGTATGGGTTGTGGTCTTCTGAGCCTGGGCAACGGATATACCCAGAAGGGTAGCGATCAGCATAGGAACAAGACGATGTTTCATACGGTGCTGTGAAACAAGAATCGAGCCTGACGAGCAAGGGGCATACTGTATGGCACAAAGAAGCATGAACAGGCCGCCGGCAGCATTACCGGCGGCCCGTTTCATCGAGACAACACTTAGTTCAGAGGCGGCCCCCAGCCCAGACAGGAGATGCCGATAGAGTACAAACAGACAAGCTCCTGATCGTTGCTTCCCAGCAAACGGATCATGATGGTTCTGGAAGGCGTCGCGGTGCCCACCTTGGGGATGCGAATGCGTCCGATAACCGTGCCGCCACCGAAATAGATCGGGCTGGTTCCCCTTGGCCACTGATATACAACCTGGGCCTTATTGGGATCGAACCAATCAAGATCGCGGATCTCGACCGCATAGGCGCACCCTGCAAACGCTGGCTGCGATGCGATGATATTCCATTCACAATACTCGTCGGTGTTGGCGACCGATGCCGCCGATATCGAAAGCCCATCACAACAGGGCGTCTCGCAACCGAAGGCATACGTGTGTCTGGCATCACAGAACAGCTCGCCCATCCCCTCCAGAATCTCGAAGAGGTTCGGCCCTCCTCCCTTTTCCGCGCAGAACGACCCCACAGGAACATCAATGGCTCTGGCCGGGAGAGTATTGCCAAGCGGCGTATTGGTCCACTTGATCGGTGGTTCCGAGCCGCCGGTGGTATAGTTCCCCGACCATTCTCCGTTGGTAAAGGAGAGATAATTATTAGAGGTAAGGAAAAAACCGTTGAATGGGAAGGTATAGTTGTAATACCCATTGTTGGATGCATACAGCCTGTAGCAGCAGGAATCCTCATCCCCCTCGATCGGCTCTATCCGGTAGCTGATGTTGTTCTGGTAGTAGGTGCAGGAATTGTCATTGCCGAGCGCATCGACCCCCAGATAGACATCATCGATGAAATAATACGCCCGCGGAGCAAACCCCACCACATTGCATCCGCTTGCGGTACGGCTCTGGCGATCGACAAAGAACCCATCGAAAAATCCGATCACAATGGTGTTCTCTCCACCATCGGCGGTGATGGTATCGGTTACCTCCACCCAGTTATCGGTATCGGTTATCATGGCAGGCGCCTGCCGATATTTATCGGCGGGACGAACGGGATGAACCCAGCCAGTAACAAACGGCACATCCGTGCCGACAAGCACCCCGATCCGTCCCTGCATCCTGTTGCTGGACTCCGCCAGGTTCACATAATATCTGACCCTGTATCTTGTTCCGGCTACCAGAGGGGAAGTGAGGGTAGTTCTGATATACTCGCGCCACATGTGGCCATCGCGAAGCTCGCTCTGGGCTATCCCCACATATCCCTGCCCGCCCGGATTATGGGCATCCTGTATGCCGTAACGGTTCACCGGCACACCGAAATTGCAGAAGGAAATATCGCAGGAGTTGAAATAATCTGGCGTGCCGTAATTCGGGTCCTGATGCGCAGAAAGCCAGCCCATGGCGTAATGGATCATGCTTTCGGTTGTAGGGCAACTTGCAGGCGGCCTGCACTCGAAGCTGGGATTAGGAACAAGATTGCCAGCAACGTCGCAGGGGGTTTGCGCCTGGATGGCACCTACCGAGCCGCACCATGCAGCTATCATCAGGATAAGGGCCATCAGCAACGATCGGCGCGTGGCGGAGGCGATAAGGGGTTTCATAGACTGTCTCCGGTACATACTGAGAGATGCTCCTGCAACTGCGGGATGAGAACATCAGGTAATGCCCCTTATCGGCCGGTATGCAATGCCCCGGAACCATTCATGGAAGCCGGGCCGCATGTGCAATTGCACACGGAGAAGCCGATATATCGGGGGTGGATTTCGATCGCCGTGGGATGGCGATATCGCTTTCCAAACTTACCCGCGCCCTTCTGGGAGCACAACCCCACTTTTGTTCGGAACATGCGGCAGGGCGCTTCCGTCTATGGTTCCTTCTCGGCAAGAGGCCCGAAATACTTTGCGAACAACTCGATATGTCCCCGTGTCCCGGTTTTCTGATAAACCGATTGAAGAAGCTTTTTGGTGGTGTTTTCGGTGATGCGAAGTGCCCCGGCAATCTCCTTGTACGACTCTCCGTAGAGCCTGCGGAGGATCACAATGTATTCCTGCCGGGTCAGGTTGAACTGGAGCGTGAGATTCCTGAACGCCGCATGAATGGACCCGGAAACAGGGGCGTTGTAACGGCGGCGGACAACCGCATCGGTAAGAACGAACAGGAAGAACGGCTCAAGCTGCATCATCAGCGCGCGTGTACGCTCGGATATCTCCGGCTTGCCTTTAAGGCGCCAGAGCATAATCACGCCGAGATATGCCGCCTCGTGATGATAATACTCATACCCCAGAGGCGTATGATACTCATGAACCGGGTATCCCAGACGCTGAAAATCGTTGAGCATCCCCTTGAACGGGCTGGATGTTGTGTGGGTGAACACCGCCAGATCCTCTCGCTCCCCGTCCGCCGCGTTCAGATACTGTACACTGGCCATGAAATTATCGGACTCCTTGGGATCTCCATTAAGCTCGCATTCGATGTTGATCGCTACCGAAACCCGGTCCACATCGCTGAAAAGCCGCTCAAGCCCCTGCTTGAGCACAAGGGCGGCATCTATGCTTGTCTGATCGACCGGGAAGGCATTCAGCAGATCCAGCAGCCTTCCAGCCAGGTCGGCGGAGCCACGTGGTGGCAGCTCCTCACCCGCCTGCGCCTCGAACACCCAGTCCCGTTTCACTCGCAGCCGATTATGAAGAATATTGGTGATGCCTCGCATGCTGTAGATAACCCCAAGGCGACGATGGAGCCAATCCTGCACCTCCTTGGGGGAGTTCACCTTCCGTTCTATCATTGCCTGGCGTAGCTCCAGCAGGTCGTTGTCGTCGAGCCGTTTGTGGCTCTGTGCTGTTCCCTCTCTCCCTCCTCGCAACAGCCCATCCACCCCTCCCTGGACGTACATCCCCCACCAGCGGTAGGCAGTACGGGGAGAACAGTCGAGTTGCCGGGCAACGTCGTCCAGACGTAAGGCCGGATCGGACTTGAGAAGCGATAAGAACCGGATGCGAGGGAGAAGCCTGGTAGCACGATACTGAAGTTCCAACTGCCTTAGAGCATCAAGGCTTTCCATGATACATTCGGGGGAATATGCGGCCATGATTCGCTTTAATTGGTGTGAAGGGCTGCCAGCAGACTTCAACCTAGGCACTTTGCTGGCAATAGACAATTCACCGGCAAAAGGAAACGAGGCATGCCCCCCGGAAAAGAGCGGGTTGTTCTCTAGAAGATTTCTGTGGGATGGTGGGAACCGTGAAGCCGTAGCCGCACGCGCACAATACGGACATCTGCACCGGAGGCTCCTGGCACAACCAAGGCCTCCTGCGAAGCGGAGATATCCGCTATCCAACCGATCAGGGAGAGCAGGGTGCAATGCTCAGGTCCATAAACGACGAAAGCCAGCCGCAATGGCTGGCTTTCTTGTCGGAGCGGCGGGATTTGAACCCACGACCCCTTCCACCCCAAGGAAGTGCGCTACCGGGCTGCGCTACGCTCCGAACCGAACAATGTGCTATCGCCCCTCTTCTCCATGCGCTCCATCCAATCGAGCACGAAGCTCCATCAGCGAGTCGCGAAGGGCCTTGAGTATATCTTTCAGAGAAGTCTCGACGGCAACTTCGGCAGTTGCGGCATGTAATTCCGCAAGCTTGTCCTTCTGCAAGGTGCCGTTCTCTGAGAACAGGCCTTTCATCACCTGCCGCGCCCCCTCGATCGTATAGCGCTCGTCGCGCGTCAGACGCTTGATAAGCTTAACGACCTCGATATCCTTCTCCGTATAGATCCGATTACCGGCTCTATTCTTCTGAGGACGCAGTTGCTCAAACTCCGACTCCCAATAACGGAGTACGTATTGTTCGAGACCTAACGTTCTACTGACCTCGCTGATCGAGTAGTAGAGTTTCTTGATCTGCAAGTCCTTCATGAGGGATGCATGCTATTCACGGGGGCCGCAACATACATAAAATCCCCCGCTACTTGCAAGCATAGATGAAGAATAGTTCAACTAACGCATTAATTATCGCTTCCGGCGGCCTTGCGGCTGCCGGTGGTGGCACGTCCGACCGAGAAATAGGTAAAGCCCTTGGCGGCCACCTCCTGCGTGTTGAAGAGATTGCGCCCATCGAAGATCACGGCATTGTTCAGACACTCGCTCAGGCGATCGAAGTCGGGATTACGGAACTCGTTCCACTCCGTCATAATGGCAAGCGCATCGGCGCCACGCACCGTCTCGTACATGCTTGCGCCATAGGTGATGCTGTTGCCATACTTATGGCGCGCACCTTCGATAGCCTCAGGATCGTAGGCCACCACCGTGGCTCCGGCACGCAGAAGCTGGTCGATGATTCTGAACGATGGGGACTCGCGCACATCGTCGGTATTGGCCTTGTATGCCAGCCCCCAGATGGCAATGCTCTTTCCTGCCAGGGCGCCACCAAAATAGCGCTGAATTTTCTCGAAGAAGTGCACAGCCTGCTTCTTGTTGACCATCTCCACCGCCTGGATCACCTCCAGCGAGACATCGTAATCGGAGGCGGTCTTCAGGATGGCACGCACGTCCTTCGGAAAGCAGCTTCCACCATACCCTGCGCTCGGATACAGGTATTTCTTGCCGATGCGGGAATCCGATCCTATGGCCGCACGAACGTCATCGATATCGGCACCCACCCGTTCGCAGAAGTTTGCTATCTCGTTGATAAACGAGATACGCATCGCCACAAAGGAATTGGCAGCATACTTGGCAACCTCGGCGCTCCGCTCGCTGATCACATAGATCGGGTTGCCGCTGCGCACATATGGCTCGTAAAGCTCCCGCATGATCGTCTCGGCACGTGCTGAAGTGGTGCCGATCACCACCCGTTCCGGGCGCATGAAATCCTCAACGGCATACCCCTCGCGCAGAAACTCAGGATTGGAGACGATATCGAAATCGGCATCGGGAGCATGGCGGCCTACCGCCTCGCGCACCCGCTCGCTGGTCCCTACCGGCACCGTGCTCTTGTCCACAAGCACCTTGTAACCAGCATTCGGATTACGGGCAAGAATCTCGCCGATCTGCTCGGCCACGCCCAATATATACTGGAGATCGGCAGAACCATCCTCCTCCGGGGGCGTTGGCAGACAGAGAAAGATGACATCGGACTTCAGCACGGTGGATTCAAGCTCAAGCGTGAACTTGATACGGCGCTCACGGATATTACGCTCCAGAAGCAGATCAAGCCCCGGCTCATAGATAGGGACCCCCCCTGCTTCAAGCATTTCGATCTTACGAGGATCGATATCAACACAATGAACCTGATTGCCGCCCTCGGCGAAGCAGACGCCAGTCACCAGGCCAACGTAGCCTGTGCCGACAACAGCGATGGTATAAGGCATATACGTGCGTAAAACTTAGTAGTTCTGCCTCCCGCGCTGGGAGCGCTGAGCCAGTAAAGTAGACGTCAGCAGGTAGGCTACCGTCAGAAAAGTTGTAAAAACCAGTACGATAGCAAGCGGTTTCTGATGAGCGAGCGGATGCAGAAGCACATCGGAAACATCACGGAGAATGGCGCCAGGCTGTACCAGAAGATCCCAACTGTTCCACCGCCCGAACCGTCCCAGATAGACTCCTATCCCTCCCAGACAGAGCGCCACAAGCGCAAAGCTCCATCCAGCCACCACCCCCAGACGCTCGCGCACCAGGCTCTGCATCTGATGCAACGACCCTATGCCGAGCACAAGCCCGGTCCAGGCAAAGGATGCGATCAGCATGGCATCGAACCACACCGGAGCAGCCCCAACCTTTCGTAGATGGATGAAGTCGGTGACGATATACGGCGCATTGGGAAAGAAGGCAAGCCAGAGCACGCCCCCCACCACCAGCAACAGCGCTGGCACCTTGCGCGGCACAAACAGAGCCAGCGAGACAAGGAACGGAACCCATGCCAGGAAGAGATTCCAGAGAAGGAACAGATAGCCATGCGAGCCGGTGTAATGGACGCGTGCAGCCAGCAGAGCCACGCAGAACCCGGTGGCAAGCAGCAGCGCCAGAAGCCCCATCAGCGTGGCACGCAGATACAGGGTTGGCGCATATCGTAGTATTCCGATGCTCGTTGATCCTGAAGAGCGCATAGTCCGATCTCCACCATGTTCCGGTCCATACCGATGCCCCTGCCTGCCCAGCATCTCCGGCATGCGGACAGAGGCCCGGCTATTCTCCGCCGCTACGGAGATGCGCCAGATGCTCCGGGTTGCGTGCAACCTCATCGAGCCGCACCAGAACCTCGTGAAGCGGCAGAGCGCGCTCACGGGCTATCCTGCGCGCCTCCTCGTACTCCGGCACGATCCTGAACCCATCCAACGTTTCAATTTTCTTCATCCGCACCGCACCGAACCCTGTGGGCACCAGGATTTCCTCTCTGGGAAGCTTCCGCCGGTTCATCTCACGATAACGCAGGCCGATGGTCGTGGTCTCACGATAGATCACCTTCGTAAGTTCATCCACAGCACCGGAGGGGGCAAGCACCGTCAGCACCATCCCCGGCCTCCCTTTCTTCATAATCACCGGAGAGAGATAGGCCTCGTATGCCCCCGACTCCAGAAGCCGCTCTATCAGATACGGATAGACCTGCGGGTTCATATCGTCGATATTGGACTCGATGACCGTCACCAGATCGTGCTCCTCGGCGCCGATCAGCTCGCCAACCACCACCCGTAGCAGGTTCGGACGGTCAGGAAGCTCGATGGTCCCGGCGCCAAAGCCGATTCGCTCCACCTGAATCCGATCGTTTGCCAGGGTACCACGGGAGAGCGCCTTGATAATGCCGCCACCGACCGGCGTGGTAAGCTCGAACGGAATGGATGCCAGGGTCACCGGATACCCCTTGAGAATCTCCAGCGTGGCAGGCGCGGGGAGCGGCATTGCACCATACTGCGTCTGGATCATCCCCCCGCTGCCAAGGGGCACCACAGCCGAGTATACCTCATCAATGCCGAGATGATCAAGGCAAAGCGCAACGGCCACCACGGTGGCAACCGAATCGAGAGCGCCCACCCCATCAAAAACCACCTCATCCACGTTCAGATTGCGAATGCGCCCCTCGGCAATTGCAATCTCCTTGAAGATTGCATGCACCCTCTGTTTCACCCGGTCGGCCAGTGTGCTCCGCTCGATCAACCCCACGATATCGCCATAGGCATGCTCGGGACCGTGGTATGGCTCATCTCGATAGGAGTGGCCGTACGCCCGATCTTCCCTGGCATGCCCCTCAACAGAGACGGCAACCACATCGAGAGGCTCGGCTTCCGGCGATATCACACGGAACCTGGTTGCGTGGATCTGGTTACGCATGGTGGAATCGGCGGCCAGATGCACGGTTGCGGCACCAAGCCCGAGCCGCGCCAGCCCCTCTTCAACCACGCGCAACGGCACCCCTGCGTCAAGCAATGCACCCACTGCCATATCGCCGCTGATACCGGAAAAACAGTCGAAATATGCGATCTTCATGAGCCTGTCTTCGATGTGAGAGGGTGCAAAGATAGAGATTTGAGGCGAGAGGGTCCGGCATATCCACGAAAAACAGCCTCCGAAGCATGCCAGGGACGATTACAGATCGTTTTGGGAGGGCAGAAATTGCCGCACGCGCAGCGACGCTATGACGCGGTCGGTGGCGCCAACTCGACGCTTCACAAACCATCGCACCCGGTTTCCCACCTCCTCTCTCTTCGCCACATCCTCCACAAGGGCATGCACCTGCCTGGCAAGCTCCGCCCCATCATTCACCACAAAAAGCGCCCCGTCGCGATACATCTCCTCGGCATCGCGCGAGCGATGAATGCCCGGGCCACAGATCACCGGAATGCCGTAGGCGGCCGGCTCAAGCACGCTATGCACCCCTTCGCCAAAGGCTCCGCCCACATAGGCCAGACCGCCAATCCGATACAGCGCCGAGAGGATGCCGGTTCTATCCACCACCACTGCGCGGACAGCTCCATCGGCCTGTTCCGCCTCGATCTGCGAGAGTGTGGCAGATCCGGCAAACCGTCGCAGAAGACCAGCCACATGGTCCTCCGTCGGTTCATGCGGCACAAGCACCAGAAGAAGATCGGGCCGCCAGGCAAGGCTCTGAAGCAGCTCCTCATCCGGTGGCCAGGTGCTACCGCACACAAGCACGACCCGCCCGGCGATCAACTCCGGGGTGATGCCAGCGATCTCGGCAGCGGCTGCCGCACGTGCCATCACACGATCGTAGCGGGTATCGCCGCTTGTCTCCAGCTCCACCTGCGGAACAAGCGCCCGGAACGCCGAGCGATCCTCCTCCCCCACTGCATGGATAAGCGACAGCATACCATACAGCGTCGAGAAGAAGCCGCGCAGCCCCGGACGAAACCGTGCAGAGCCTTCACGGAGCACGCCGCAGACCAGCACAACCGGCACCTTGCGCCGAGACGCTTCCCGAAGGAATTCCAGCCAGAGATCATAACGGATGATGATCACGACATCCGGGGCGACCAGATCGAAAAACCTGGTCATCTCGGCAGCGCGATCGGGGGGAAGATAACATGAGGCGTCGAGCGCCGGGTAGCCCCCCTGCTGCTCGTAACCACTAGGCGAGAAGAATGAAGCCGTGATACGATAGCGGTGACGATCGGCACGGAGGGCCTCGATGATCGGCTTGGCCTGCTCGAACTCCCCTACCGATGCCGCATGGAAATGGACCCGGTAGCGCTTATCATCCGCGCCGGGAGGCGCGCCAAGCTGCTCCCGCCATGCACGCCGTCCGAGAACACCGCGACGTGCCTTTGGCGACCAGAGCGAAACGACCCGGAGGGCAAGCCAGAAGAGCGGATGCAAGAGCGTGCGATACAGTACGGTCCCCACGGCAGGATGATGTTTTGCGGTACCGATATTCAGAGATGTTGCCTCGCACAACGGAAGCCAACCGGCAGCAACGGGCTACGAAAAAGCCAGAGATCGGTTACATCCACAGCTCATGTTTGGTCTGCCTGGTCATCAGCGTATACGTTGCTTCACGGGGATCTTTCCCCTCGAACAGCACCTGATAGACCTCATTGATGATCGGGGTCTCCACCTCGTGCCGGGCCGAAAGCTGATAGGCCGACTCCGTGGTGCTAACCCCCTCGGCAACCATGTTCATCTCATCCATGATCTCCGTCAGCTTCCTGCCACGGCCGATCTGTTCCCCGACAAAGCGATTACGACTATGGCGGCTTGTGCAGGTCACCACCAGATCACCAAGCCCGGAAAGGCCGCTAAAGGTATGGGGGTTGGCCCCGAGCGCCGTGCCGAGACGGGATATCTCGGCAAGCCCGCGCGTGATAAGGGCAGCCTTTGTATTGTCGCCAAAGGTAAGGCCATCGAGGATGCCAGCGCACAGAGCTATCACGTTCTTGAGCGCACCTCCCAGCTCCACTCCCAGAAGATCCTCGCTCGCGTAGACACGAAAGGTCTCCGATGTGAAGAGATCCTGCACACGCTGCGCGTTCAGCAGAGAGGGGCTGGCAGCCACCACCAATGTTGGGATGCCCTCGGCGATCTCCTCGGCATGGCTTGGCCCCGACAGCGCAACAAAGCGTTCGGACGGGACGCCATGGGTCCGTTCGAGCAGTTCGCTGATTCGGAGCAACGATCCCTTTTCAATCCCCTTCGAGACGCTGACAACAAGCGAAGCAGCCAGTATCTCGGCGGGAACCGATGCCAGCGCATCCCGGATGAACTGCGTGGGGGTTGCGACCACCATGACCGGGGCCAGTGCGGCATCGGCAGGCTGATCGACGATTGTAACGGATGCGGGAAAGGCAATGCCGGGAAGATAGAGGCGATTCTCACGATCGCGACGCAACCGCTCACGCTGTTCGGCCCCGTGTGCCCAGAGAAGCACATCATGGCCAAGCGAAGCAAGATGAACCGCGAGAGTGGTGCCCCAGCTCCCGGCGCCGATAAAACCAACGGTCATACCAGAGGACTATCGATGAAAGATGCGGAGTTTGTTGAACCGGTTTTCCCGCCCTTCGGCAAGGCGACGGATATTGGCACGGTGAGTATAGATGATAAGCGCGGCCAGCCCGATGCAGAAGAAGATAAGCGTGTGATACCCTTCTATTTCAACATGGAAGATGTTATACCGCACAACCATCGTCGTTGGAAGGGAAACAGCGGCCAAAATGGAGGCAAGCGATACATACCCCGAGGCAAAAACAACCAGCAGAAAGATCCCGACCGCCACGGCCAGCTCCACTGGCGCAATGCCTATCAGCATGCCGAGAGCCGTATTGATCCCCTTTCCGCCACGAAAGCCGGCAAACGCCGTCCAGATGTGCCCTACCACCGCAGCAACACCTGCAATCGTCTTGACAACCGTGATATCCTCAAACCCGGTGGCATTCGGAAACGGCAGCACCCCGTTGAAGATCTTCACCGCCACAACAACCGCAGCCACTCCCTTCAGGATATCGAGGATCTGCACGATGACACCGGCCTTCCAGCCGAGCACACGGAAGGTATTGGTACTTCCCATGTTCCCGCTCCCCTTCTGGCGAATATCGAACCCGTAGAACACCTTGCTGATGATCAGGGCCGAAGGTATTGAACCGATGAGGTAGCCAACCAGGATGATGAGAAGTATTTCCATGAATCGCGTTGAGTCGTTTTGTTGAGCGGAAGCCCGCGCTGCCTGTTACCGGTAGCATTCCAACCGAGTGGCGCGCCTCAGCCCAGCATGGGGGTACTAGAGATATCCCTCTAAGATACCGAACTGGGCGGACCGAACAACCAGATTGTAAAAGTTTATCCCCCGGCCTCTGCGAAAAACATCGCGAGAGTATAATTTCGTATCTCATATCAGGAAGCGATCGACCGGTATGGAGGTTGTACAAACGCCTCCACCAGAGATCAAAACGGTCAGACACCAATCGTGTCGCCCCGGATTGCTCGTATATCACTCTTACAGGGAGAAAAGATTATGCCAATAGGTGACCAACAGGATCTCCTCGCGGCGACACGGGCCCGCCTCCGCGAGATTGATGGGGAACTTGCAGGGCTACAGGAACAACGCGCGCAGTTGAAAACCCAGTGGCAGCTTGAGAAGGAACTGATAAGCTCCATCCGCGCCATGAAAAGCCAGATCGAGGATCTGAAGACCCAGGCCGCCACATATGAACGCCAGGGCGATCTCGGCAAGGTGGCGGAGATCCGCTATGGCAGGATCACCGAACTTGAGAAACAGCTCGCCGAGACCAATACGAAACTTGAGGAAGCACAACGTGTGCACCGTATGCTCAAGGAGGAGGTCGATGCCGATGATATCGCCGAGGTCGTCTCAAAATGGACTGGCATCCCTGTCTCGCGCATGCTCGAAAGCGAACGGACGAAGCTTATTCGCATGGAGGATCTTCTGCATGAACGTGTCATCGGGCAGGATGAGGCGGTTACCGCCGTTGCCAATGCCATCCGCCGTGCACGCGCAGGGCTTCAGGATCAGAACCGCCCGATCGGCTCCTTCATCTTCCTTGGCACCACCGGTGTGGGAAAGACGGAGCTGGCACGTGCGCTGGCGGAATTCCTTTTTGATGACGAACGTGCAATGGTTCGTATCGATATGTCGGAGTATATGGAGAAGTTCGCGGTCTCCCGCCTGATTGGCGCCCCTCCCGGCTATGTGGGCTATGAAGAAGGAGGCCAGCTTACCGAGGCGGTGCGCCGCCGCCCCTACTCGGTAGTGCTCCTTGATGAGATCGAGAAGGCCCACCCGGAGGTCTTCAATATACTCCTACAGGTCCTCGACGAAGGACGGCTGACCGATAGCAAGGCGCATGTGGTGAGCTTCAAGAACACGATCATCATCATGACCTCCAACATCGGCTCCCATCTGATCCAGGAACGGCTGGGCCAGATCACGGCCGACAACCGCGATTCGGTCATGGGGGAACTGCGGGTGAAGCTTATGGAACTGCTCCGCCAACAGCTCCGGCCGGAGTTCCTGAACCGTGTCGATGATATCATCATCTTCAAGCCACTGACCCCGGAGGAGATCCGCAGGATTGTCGATGTGCAGGTGGAGCGTGTGGCACGGATGCTTAAGGCGAACGGCATTGCCTTCGAGATCACCGACGAAGCCAAGGACTGGCTGTCGAAACTCGGCTATGATATCACCTATGGCGCCCGCCCGCTCCGCCGTGTGATCCAGCGCTACCTCGTCAATCCACTTTCAACGATGCTGCTGGAAGGGCAGTTCGTCTCCGGCGAGGTTGTCCGGGTGATACTGGACGAGCAGGGTTTGATAGAGTTCGAGAAGGGTTAAGCCTCAAGGAACCATGGCCATCCGGCCTCGGATGCCTCCCCCGGAGAGATCCGATCCACACCCTGGTCAAGACATAGGGACAGTAGTCCGTTGTACGGCAGCATCCCTGCCATATACCACGGACTACTGCTCCCCCCTCCACACTCCGAAACAATGCAACCCATGCCCGTATGGATACCCCACATCGCCCCCGCCCGCAGTATCAGAGCCTGAATTGTGTGGAAAGGCGCAGTGCCAGATCAAGACGGCGCCGGTCGGAAAGGAAAAGGCTTGTAAGCTCCGAGGTCGCAACATCAAGCATAAGCCAGGGGAGCGGACGCACCCCGACCCCCGCAGACATTGCCACGCCCAGCCGCCCGCCAAACTGAAACCCTGTGCGAACCGCAAGTTCCGGGCTTGGCTTCCACTGCCCACCAAGCGAGACACGAGGCGCCCCCTCCCCGCCGATGCCATCGTTCAGATCGAACGATGCCTCGAGCGCTGCCAGCAGGTCGCCGGTGATGGCCGGGAAAAACGCTGTGAGATCGGCGCCGAATCCCACACGAAGCTGCATCGGCAGCACCGATCGGAACATGCCGATCGAATCGAGCTTCGCCTGGTAGCGATAGATGACGTCGTTGGAGATGCCGCCGAGTTCGTCGGTAAGCGTGTCAACGATGCTCCCATAGCGGCGCTCCCGGTTTCGCCCGTACCAGTTCAACGACCCCACCCCATCCAATGCGATCCCGAACAGAAGCGCATCGCGAACGTTGTTGTCGGAGACCGTCACCTTCTCGGCATCAAGCGGGCTGCCAACGATCTCGACATCCACATCCTTCAGCTTCCGCATCACCACCACGGAAAGCCCAAGCCCTCCTTCCCAGCCATCGGCGGCGGCCACCTTGGAGTCGAGCCATCCCGAGCTAAGTATCGCATCCGATGGGCTGAAGGTGCTATCGATCGGCTGCGAACTGCGGAACGTATAATATCCGTTCACACCGATGCTCCGATAGCCGGCCCCAGGGGGAGAGGGTATCACCTGTGTGCGCGCCCAGCTCTTCGGATCGACATCGTAATGGACAATGCCCTCAACATACCCCAGGCTCATCCCCACGCCAAAGGCAGGGAACCAGAACTCCGCCGCCTCGCGATCGGGGTTCCGACGCTCGAACGCCGTTGCAAGCGATACGCTCAGGGTTCGTGTCCACTCACCGGCGATCTCCGGGTTCTCGAACGTCTGCCCCTTGCTGAAAACGTCGCCGCTGCCAAGAACCCCGGTTCGGAAGTTCTCCGGGAACGTCATCTGCGCCCGCACCCGATGCCCATAGCGTATGCCGAGAGCGCCGATACGGGGAGCACGTATGCGAAGGGCAAAAACATCCACGGCAGCATCAGCAGACAGGCGCCCCTCCTCCAGCAGGTTTGCAAGCCGCAGGCGATCGCTGTCGGTGAAGATGCCGCTATCCTTTTTATCGAACACGAAGTCGAGATCGGACGAATTAAGGTAGGTGGACCCAGCGGAGACCCCAAGCGGCAGAAACGAGACGTCGATCTCGATATCCTGGGCACTGTCGTATACGCCCAGTGCATCCAGGCCAAGGCCCCCTATATTGGTATAGATCGCAGAAAGCCCGCGCGCGGTCCCCACCGTTGAACGTCCCATGCCGATTGCAACAGGATCGGCACGCTCCTGCGCCATAAGCCCGGCGGCGGCTGGCAATAACAGCAACAATAGCAGGACACAATGACGCCACAGAGCACCTCCGGGGGCGAACGATCGGCATTCCTTCGCAGATACCGTCCCGGCACTGTATCCGCTTGTACAACTGGTCTTCATGGACAAAGGGAAAAATAAATGATACACAGAAGCAAACAGGCGTCACTATTTTGATGCGTTCCCGGTCATTGAAACTGGCCGATACGTGGCTGTGCTGGACCCCCTGGTAACAGGGCACACGACACAACCATGAAACCGCATGGCGAACACTTCTATGACTTTTTTACCGACCGATTCCGGACCAGTTCCAGGCACCATGTCTCTACGCATTCTTGCAGCAACACTCCTGATAACGCTGGCATCGGCCCGGTTGTTTGCACAATCCGACGCCACTGCATCGGTCGCCGGAGTGCTCACCGAAAAAATATCCGGCGAATACATCACCGGAGCAACGGCCATCCTGCACATTGATAGCGCCACGGTCACAGGGAAAAACGTCCGAGGCGCAATCTCCAACAAATTCGGTTTTTTCTCGATCGCAAACGTCCCTGCCGGCTCCTACTACCTTACGATCCGGTCGATCGGGTATCAAACCTCAACCCGTCGGGTAACGGTCGGCGAAACGGGAAATTCGGTCAGGATTGATATCCAACTTGAAACAAAAGATATCCGATCGCAGGAGGTGGTGGTTCAGGCCGACCGCGAGCCATCCCCTACCAGCTCGATCAGTGCCGTTGACATACGCCCTGACTTCATCCAGCAGTTGCCGGCGATCGGCGGAGAAACCGACATTTTCCGGGCATTACAGCTTCTTCCGGGCGTCAAGGCCGTCAGCGAGATTTCCAGTGGCCTATATGTTCGGGGTGGCTCTCCCGATCAGAATCTTACCCTGCTCGATGGGGTCATCGTTTACAACCCATCCCACCTTGGCGGCTTTCTCAGCACATTCAACTCGGATGCCGTACGCGATATCCGCCTTATCAAGGGGGCATTCCCTGCCGAGTACGGAGGGCGCATCTCAAGCGTGCTCGACCTTACGATGCGCGAGGGAACAAAGGAGAAGATAGCGGGAACTGCCGGGGTCAGCCTTATCAATTCCCGGCTGACCGTCGAGGGGCCGATCAACAAGGACGCCACCTTCATGGTCTCCGGGCGGCGCATGTATCTCGATCTGATGATGCTGGCGCTTGAGAAGGATATCCGCGATCAGACGCCCAGCTATTATTTCTATGATCTGAACGGCAAGGTGAATTACAGGCTCTCCGAGAGCGATCACATTTTCCTGAGCGGGTATTTCGGCCGGGACGTGCTGAATGGCCCGCCCGATGATGATATGGAGTTCAACATCGACTGGGGAAATGCCACGGCCAACCTTCGCTGGATGCATATCGTCTCCCCCCAGCTCTTCACAAATTTCTCGGCCATTTATACCGATTATAAGTTCTCAACAGAACTTATCGACAAGAACGATCGTGGCTCGCGTGATGCCAATTTCAAGTCGATCTCCGGCATACGCGATTTCATGATCCGGGCGGAGGCACAGTATTACCCCGATGAGGATCATATCATCAAGGTGGGAACCGAGATCACCGAGCATCGGTTCCAGGCCGATGCAAGCGCCAAGATCGAGGAGTTCCAAGATCTGGAGCAGACGCCGACCATCCTCACCTCGCTCGATGCATCGCTCTATGCGCAGGACGAATGGCGCATCACGCCACTTCTGTCAACCAATATCGGCGCACGGCTATATTACTTCCAGAAAGGAGGCTATATCCGTCTGGAACCGCGGCTTTCGCTCGCCTATGCCATGAATGAAAACGTTTCCCTGAAAGGTGCGTTTTCAATGGGAAACCAGTTCCTTCATCTTATCGCACGCAATGATATAGCGCTGCCAACCGATGTGTGGTTCCCATCGACGGCAACGATAAAACCGGCAGAGGCCATCCAGGGAGTCCTCGGCGTGGAAAGCTATCTGCTGGACCGCCAGTTCCTGGTAAGCGTGGAAGGATATTATAAGAAGATGCACCATCTCCTGGAATACAAGGATACCGCAAGCCTCTCCCTTTTTGTTCCGCTGGAGCAATCGTTTACCAGCGGAACGGGGGATGCATACGGCATGGAGATCTTTATCAACAAACGGCTTGGCGCGTTTACAGGATGGATCGGCTATACGCTCTCCTGGACCACCAGGCTCTTTACCGAGCTGAATAACGGACGCGATTTTTACCCCCGGTACGATCGCCGCCACGATATTTCTGTGGTAGCAACCTATCGCCTTGGGGAGTCGTGGGAAATGGGAGCAACCTGGGTCTATGGCACCGGACAGGGATATACCATGCCGACCGGGCGGTATATGCTGAACCCGATCGTCAACAATCATACCTCGCAAGGGAATGGTTATTATCGAAGCGATGAGTTGGACTATACCGAGCGCAATGGTTATCGCCTCCCCCCTTTTCATAAACTCGACCTGAACTTTACGCACAAGTTCTCCTGGTTTGAACTGCCATGGCAGTTCTCGATCAATGTCTATAATGCGTATAACAGGCGGAACGTGTTCGCGCAGTATCTGAGCCAGGAATACGACCCGGAAACCGGCGAGTCTGAGATGAAAATCCGGCGCATCACACTCTTTCCGATTATTCCGACCTTTGGTCTGAGCTTTACATTCTGATCCCTATGCACACGATGATATCCATAGTGACAATGACCGCATCCCCTATGATACAAAGAGCCTGCACGCTGGGAGCGATTCTGCTCTGCTGTTTCATCTGTTCGGCCTGTGAAGAACTGATCGACCCGGACCTCCCGTTTGTGGAACGCCTTGTCGTCCAAAGCACACTGGTTGCCGGAAGCCCCGTTGATAGCATCTTCATCAAACGCACCCAGCCGCTCTCGGCTCGCTACGACTCGGCCGCATCGGTGCTTACGGATGTATCCGGCTGGATCGAGAGTGACGGGATACGCTACCCTCTGGTACATAAAGGGTCGAGCAGGTACGAGGCGGAAGGCCTGGTGGGCCAGCCCGGCAAACACTATATGCTGACGGCCGAATGGCGCGAAAAAAAGGTCCATGCATCCACAACAATACCGGCGGCGCCTGTCATTGATACGGCCTATGTGATATACCAGCGGTCCGGGCCACAAGACTCGGCAGCGATTCTGATAGAAGCGGTGGTCCCCCCGGAGCAGATCGCGATTTATGCAATGGAGGTATACGACAAGCTGGATAGATCGAGTGGCGATTACCTGGTTGTTGACCTGAATTATTATACCAGCATCAAACGCTATGATGATACCCTCGCCGATGGAAAGGTCCATCTGCGATTCGATGCATATCCGATCAGGTTCACACAAAACCAAGCAAAGATTGTCGTCTACTCGTACGATATCCCCTTCTACGATTTCTACTACAGTAACCGCAACAGAAACCAGGATCAGTTTTTTGGAAATTCACAGCCGGTCCGGTGGAACGTGGAGGGTGATGGGATCGGAATTTTCGTCGGCAGGAATATGACGACCCGCACCGTGCCATAAGGAATTTCTACCGGATGGCCGTATGCCGATATTAAGTGAGCCTGCCCAGACATCGCTTGAAGCCCGCATATCCGAAAGAGCATATCCCACACAACAGCCGCAGATCGTCCAAGCATCCATCATCGGGATGTAACGATATCCTGAAGGCGGCGTGTTATCAGAACAGGCATAGTGCATCGAACTCCATTCCTTACTGGGTGAACCTATGAAACGGCTGCTCCTTTATCCGGCACTTGTGCTGATTGCGCTCGCCGGCTGCGGTGGATATCAGGACAAGGATTCGGGTGAACTACCCGTTCAGCAAAGCCCCGCAGCTCCCCCCGGAGACCCTGGCAGGAGCATCCCGCCCAATGCCTCCGGCACGCCGGAGAACGGCTCTCCCGGCGACGGCTCCGCAACACCAACGCCGGTTGAACGGAAGCTTATCCGCAACGGCACGATCGAGCTTCGCGTGGAATCGGTTGCAGCAACCGAGGCGGCGCTTGCAACGCTTGTTGCGACCAACAAAGGATATATCTCCAACAGCAACCGCTCCCGATCATCAGGCAACACGCTTGTTGCCACTGCCCGTCTACGCTTCCCCTCCGGCCAGTTCGATACGGTGCTCGCCGCCGTGCGGGGTCTTGGCAAGGTCGAGAACGAGACGTTACGTTCCTCCGATGTCACCGAGGACTATATCGACCTGAGTGCCAGGCTGAAAACCCAGCAGGATCTGGAGGCCCGACTGCTAAAGCTCCTCCAGGATCGTGGAGGCAAGCTTTCCGACATCATCGAAATCGAAGCGAAACTGGCGCAGGTACGCACCGAGATCGAAAGTGTGCAGGGCCGCCTCCGCTATCTTGAGAACCAGGTGGCATACTCCACGCTGGAGGTGTCCATGGCGGAGCCAGGAGCGCTTGGCACAAGTTCCACCGAGACCGTTGGTGGAAAGATAGGAGGGGCATTTTCGAGCGGGTTCGAGTCTCTGGTGGGGATGATAGCGGGGCTTATCACGTTTATTCTCGGCATTCTTCCGCTTGCCGCATTTCTGCTGGTCATCTACATCTTTATCGTACGCCCACTGGCACGCAGACGCCGCGAGCGCCAGGCAGCGCAGCCGCCCCTGAGACCGGGGGCGCCCCGGCAACCTACGGCTGGAACACCATCAACGCAACAGGATGAGATAACATAACCTGCTGTGCACTGGCAGAACAGGGAGCATCGGCGATCCGGTGCTCCCCGCCTGCATCATAGCTTCCGAAGGTGCTCCCGGACATCAAACGCTTGCAACGCCGGGGCTACCTTAGATCAAATCCGGCAGCAACACGAACCGCCAGGTCAAGACGCTCGCCGCTGATAATGGAGTTAATCTCTCCAGAACCAACATCGATCCGCAGCCAGTCGTTGGCCTGCACGCCAACACCAAGTCCAACAGCAAACCCGCCGATCCCCCCGCCGCTCACCCCGCCGCGAACTGCAAGCCAGTCGTTCAGGGTCCAATCCGCTCCAAGAGAGAGCCGCGGATCGACCGTATTTCCCGGAACCGTGTTCAGCGGCACCTCCCCCTCGATCTCCACGATCATCGCGCCATTCATCTCAGGGTGGAAGGCATTGACATTCACAGCAAAACCGGCCCGCACCACCGATGGGGTCGAAGTAGAAAACTCGTCGGTTCTCTGAAGTTTGCCCTGATAGCTGCTAAAGCGATCGTTGTCGAGCGTAGCATTTCTCAGGGTATCATTGATGCCAACCTGCGAGCGGAGATAATTATTCCCGTTCCATGTTATCCGTCCGATATTCTGTGCCGCAACACCGAAATAAATGGCATCGGTGCCCGCACCAGCCGTTCCGACACGATAGAGAACGCCGCTGGCGCCAATATCGCCGCCGATTCCAATGCCGGCGGTTGACGGGAAAAGGCCGGAGAGAAATTTCGATACGGCATCGGAGGCATCAAAATCATCCGGCTGCGATGACCGGATCAGGTACCCGCCCTGGATCAGATAGCTCCGCGTTCCGCCGAGCGTCTTCTGATCGACCGTCATAATGCTATTATCCCCAACGGCAAACTGCGCCACGCCCTGAAGCAGTTTCACCGTAGCGCCGATCCCGACCGTGGGAAACCACCCTGGCCGCCTGCTATCTCCCAGGAGCTTCCCATAGGAAAGCCCCAGCTCGGTCATCCAGGAGCCGCCGATACCACGATTGATAAAACGATACTGCTCGGCCAGAAGCTCGCCGCTTGCCAGAACGCGCTTGAATTCATCAGGGAAGTTCAAACGGGCATAAAGCCGGTGGCCATAGTGCAGGCCAAAGGTTCCCCCGCCATCGGTACGGTAGCATGCCTCCACCAGATTATTGCCGCCATTGGCAAACAAGCGCTCATCCTGTAGAAGCTCGGCAAGCCTGCGGCGATCGGCCTGCTCGGGCCAGCCGGTGTTCCGTCCGAAAATCTCCTCGAAGTCCCCCGAGGAGAGATACGTAGAACCGATGGTGCCGCCCAGATTATAGAGCGAGAGGGTAAGCTGATGATTGAGCGTAGCGCTGCTGGTTGGTGTGAGATCAAGCGCACCGGGGTTGCAGACCAGGGCACCAAGCCCGCGCGCAGTGGCAACCGAGGCGCGTGCCTTTCCCATGGCAACCGGATCGAGCCGGTCCTGCGCCAAAGAGAAGGAGGCATTGAAGATGACCGACAGGAGTACAAATGCCCCTACGAGCCTCATCGTCGAAGTCATGGCAACCTGATGGATCGTGGTTGGTGGAGCCTGATGGACTCCCGTTTATACGCAAGGGCGGTACAACGACCGCCCTTGCAGATACTATGCTCTCCGGGATCGCGGCACGCCCTACGGAATTCTTACTCTACCTCGACCAGCGTCGTGTATTTCGGAGAGCCTTTTGCCATACCGATGATCTTGGCGAAAAGATCGTTCGCCTCCTGATCGTCGATATCATCAAAGGCTTCATATACCGCACGATCAGTAAACGTGAACACTTCAGTGAAGGAATTGACCTCCTTGCCGTGGTTCTCGTTCTCATATACCGCGTAGTGAACGTCGTTGCTCTGCTGGAAGCGACTGCGCAGAAGGTTCGTCGTGGAGAGGTACTCCTCACGATTACCTGGCTCCAGTTCGACGTTCACCAGAAGAAGAATTTTTGACATAAGAGTATCCGAAGTACTTGAGGAACGTGATATCAGATGCAAACAAGGTCGGCAAAGCTACGGAAGAATCATGAATGATGCAGGGAGAATGTTGCATCAGGTTGTCCATTCGTAAGCTCCGCCGGTATACGTTGGCATCGGTTCCTGTACCCTGGTACTCCTGGGGATGCTCCAGTTCTCTTTCTCGACATACGGCGATCCGCATGTGTGACACATGGCATGGGGCTAGCTCCCCTCCTCCTCTTTTCGCTGTATGCCATACATCCTGTAATCGACGGCGATGCAACGGTTGGCAACGACATCCAGACCAGCCTGGCGAGCGCGATGTTCGGCGTCGGGATGGCTTATACCAAGCTGTAGCCAGATGGCACCGGCACCGGCCGCTATCGCATCCTCTACAACATCCGGCACGGCATCGGATCTCCTGAAGACGTCCACCAGGTCAACCTTCTCGGGGATGCTGGCAACCGTTGGATAACACCGTTGCCCCAACGCCGTCTCAAGCGCCGGGTTCACCGGGTAGACCTTGTAACCCTCCTGTTGAAGAAACGCGGCGATGCGATTGCTGTCGCGCCATGCCTTCTCGGAATATCCGACAACAGCGATCGTACGAGTTTGTTCAAGAAGCTCTTTTGGGGAACGCATTGGGGCATATTGAATGAACGGTTATCCACCTTGCGCGGAAACCTGCGTGCACAGCACCCTTATACTGCCGGGTGCCGAGGCTACGCGATCACTCCACGATCATCACCTTTATCCACGCAAGTTCCTTCTCGGTTTTCAACCGCAAGAAATATGCCCCGGCTGGCAGATCAGAAGGAAGGGCAACCGATACACGGGAAAGCGGCTCCCCGCTTCCACGCAGCGTGAAAAAGGCCAGCGTGCGCCCGTCCGGGGCAACAAACTCCCCCCTGGCTCCATCGGATGGAAGGTTCCGAAGATCCAGCCGCAACATGCCGCTGGCAACCGTTGCAGGCTGCGGCATCACCGCCAGCACGGCAAAACCACCGGCCTTGCTATGCCCCCCCCCTCTGCTATCGAGAATACGCTCGCACTCGCCGTTGATATAGGTGATGGAATCGGCGATAACCGCGGCATAGGGAGCCGGAAGCCGCAGCGTGGAGGCCTCGGCATCACCTTGCTTGCGATCGGATAGAAGCGTTCCCTGATTGTTGTTCGCGATAACCGTCGCGGGATCGACCGAGAGGAGGAACTGATCGACCAGATCCCCCTTGTGCGCGACAAACGTAAGGAAGCCGAGCGTATCCCCTACCCCATACTGCCGACCGGCCACCGAAGCCAGGGCTATATCCAGCTTCCCCGGCCCGGCCGTTATGTTCAACGAGGCAAGCCCCGGCTCAGTTCCGGTAAAGTCGGCCGCACCGCCATAGGTGGCCACAAACGCCAGCGTATGCACCTCTGCTCCGCCGAACGGGCTGGCGGCAACGATTGCCGCACGGATCGGGTATCCCGATTCCACCGAGGCCGGAAGGGCCACGCGAAGGTGAACGCTTGGAAGATCGAAGGGAAGACGGACCGTATGCTGCTGTTGCACCGCAGGCGATGAATCGAGCAGCGCGATAAGATCGCTTACGACAAGAACCCCGGAGATGGCACGGGTCGGGTCGGCGATCTCAAGCTGGAAGTCGTAGATCGGCGCGCCATCCAGCCCTCCGATCATCCCCCCTGCCAGCCTCGCATTGACGCCATTGTCCAGCCTGATCCCGCCAAGCCCACGATCGTAGTGGCGGATATCGGTGGCCTGTGCGATAACGGTCTTGCGATCGGGACTCATCGTGGCCGTGACGATGGGGCTATGGATATCCGGGAGAAGCGGATAGTAGTAGCAGGCCTCGCTCCTGTTGTTGTACAGATCCACCGCCTCCAGACAGATGCTGTCGTAGCGGTGCAGTTGCAACGTATCAACCACGGTGACCCTGAACTGCATGCTCCGTGCGCCCGGCGAGAATGTGATCTCCGAGAACGTCATGTTCGGGCTTACTGCGATTGGCCGAACCCCTGCCAGCCCACGATCGAAACGATACAGATCCGAATTGATATAATGGATATCGTTCACCTCGACATCGACCACGGCGCCGTTGGCGCCGGGCACCGGACGGAAGATGATGTTGGGCGCCATCGTATCAGGGATATTCAGATATACGATCCGCACGGTATCGGCATGCTGCCGTGGATTATCGGCATAATAACGGTCGCGAACCTCTAGCACCAGCTCGCCATCAAGCTCCAGATCGTTCACGTTCACGCTAAACAGCACCGAGTCCTGTCCCGGCGTGATGGCAGGGGCCGTATAGTTCATATTCCTGTTTGAAAGCACCACGATGCTCTCCAGTCCCCGATCCCATGCACGGACATCGCTTGCAATCACATCCCACTGCTGAACAGGATCCCCAGGATCGGCCGGTGGTATCGGCATGACCACGGCAACCGGCGGAAGCGTATCGGGAAGCGTACAGTAGTTGATCGCGATCGTATCGGCATTGCCGGCAAGATCGGCCACGCGGACACGCGCCGATGCATCGACCATGGAATCGATCACTTGCAGGCGAAACGTAGCTCTGGCATCGAACGGTTGAATCGGGATATTGCTTCTATCGAAATTGATTTCGATCTGCTTGAAATTGCTTAGGCCGGGCAGAACATCAATCGAACCGAACCCATTATCTCCTGCCTCCGGGGTCTGGTTCAGGCTGTCGATCAGGTAATAGAGATATTCGCGTGCATTGCAGAGAACTCCGGCCGCACCGCCAACGGCGACAACCGAATCAATCTCCGGCGGAAAGATATCGGGACGAGGAGTGTAGCGAACCGAATCGTAGGAGGTATTGCCATAGCAGTCACGCACACGAAAGACCATTCTGGCCGATCTGGTCGTATCCACCACCCACGCCTTGATGGTGACGTTCACGGTTGTATCGCAGCGGACAAAGGGGCTGGGCTGGTATTCCAGGGCAATATTGCCGTCATCGTTCCGCTCGATCTCGATCCGATCAAGACCGGTATCATCCGGGTAATTGCGATGCCGGTCGAACGTGCGGAAGGTCCATGTAGGACGCGTATCCCGATCATAGGAGAGGCGTTCGATCGGAGGCGGAAGCGTATCGGCCGGCGGCGGCGGGGTCACCGTCTCGCGCCATCGCTTGATGGTGATAAGCGGCTGGCATTTGTCTCTTAGCAGCCGGGGCGTTCCGCCGGAGTTCACCACGAGATAGCGGAAGTCGAGCGGGACGGTTATCAGCGAATCATCGAAGCCTGGTGCAACGTTCAGCCGCCAGACAAGCTTTGCGGTCGCGCGAGGCATCAGATAGATCGACTGCACGGCCGGAGTGGAGGCATCGCGGACCAGCCGTCCGCCCAGCTCACCGGCGCCGATCGGCTCGGTAAGATAGATCGTATATGTATTGGCATCAAGCCCGGTATTGCTCACCCACATCTCAACATCGAACTGCGAGATATTATACGGCCCATCCTTCTGTGTCTGTTCGATCAGCCGCACCGTCTTGATATCAATAAACACCCCGTTATCACGGCAATGATAGACATCGTTCCCCTTTCGATCGGTAAGGCCAAAGGCGGTGCGAACGGTTCCCTGACCTACCAGTTTCTCCCAGCGCACCACCGTAGCGCAATCCCCGAGCGCCCTGTTCAAATCCGTGCCATCGAGATACCACGACCGGTAGCGCAGGGCCGGCCAGGTACCAATGGCAAACATGGAAGGGGCGGTCAGCGGCAGCCCACCATGCGAATAGCCTTTCAGCCTATGGATGGAAAGAAATTCGTTGAGCCTTGGGGGCGCCTGGTAGGTAAAGTCGCCAACATGATAAAAATCGGGGAGCGTATCGTACGGAAGCGTGAACTGCCGTCCTGGCCCATCTGCCGGGAAATACCCTCGGTTGGTCATGACCGATGCCCGATCGCTTCTGCCTCCGGCGCTATTTGCGCCGCTGTTATAGGTATCGAGCATCATAAAGATGCCAAGCTCGCTTGGAAAAAACGGATCGGACGTATAGCTGAATTCAATGACGATATCACCGCCGTCATCATAGGCATTGCGCTGCTTCTCGGTGAACATGCGCATTGTGACGCTATGCATTCCCACCTTCTTCCAGATCACGACAACCGTATCAGGAGATGCCACATAGATGCTATCAAACGGAAGGTATGGCACCGGGGTATTATCGCGATCATCCAGGGGCTGCTCACCCACGGTTGGCCGCGCATTGGTATAATATTGCTCGTCCATCCCCATTTTCACCCGAAAGACCACGCAGCTTGTGATGGCATAGAGGAATCTGGTACTGCCATAATCAGAACCAGACTCCATATAGAACCGTCCCCCACCCACGGATGAACTTGGCGAGGAGACGACAAATGCATTGATGAACCTGTTGCCGACATGCGCGTTCAACTGTGCCGACGCCTTAATCTGCACGCCGAGCATGAGTGCAACAACAACAAGCAGACACAGCATCATCCTGGTATATATGCAGCGGTATATGAAGTAGTAGCAAGTGATCATAGGTAAACAACCGGAGAGTGAAGGATGCCTGGCCGTGCAACATCCTGCATACAATGCAGACGAATGCCTGTAGATAGTAGACGTGGGCACAAACCGAAACATCTCAGTCGGCATGTACCCGGAGCCACCGGAGTGTTCAGGAGCGGGTGAGTGGCACGAGAAGAAGGGTATCGATCAGGATCACCAACTGATGGCGGCATACAATCCTGATCGAGCATGGACATACAACCGAACATGAACATATCAAGGATGCACCGGCACACACCGATCCTGAAGAGCCTGCCGCCGGACGATGCGATCGACGCCGATTCCCCTGCCATCATGGCGTGGCATCTGCCACGGGCACGAGTCTAGTCGAGATCGAAACGAATCCCGACAAGGAACTGGAGCGTGTTCAGCTTCAGCTCGGGGTTCTCGAAGACAGGAGTGAACGGAAGGGTATAGAGGATACGAGGGCCAACCTTGATACGCCTGCCGATCGGCAGTTCCGCCCCGACAAAAAAGGCACCATCCAGAGCGAACGAGGCCGCATCGGAGCGATCGCTCTCGGCATAGACCTTGGAATATGGGTCCGAGGATTCCTGCTCAGGATAATAGACTTCCGAAAGCCCGACATCGGGGATACTGACGGTCTTTGAGAGAATGTTCTTGGTGTACTGGGTGCTGGCCCCCAGCAGAAGATTGGCACTAAGCCCTGCCCCGACATAGATGGCCCTGGCCGGATACAGCTTGATCGAGGGAAGAAGGAAGACATACGAAAAGCTGGCATTGCCAACGTTCTCGAAATCCACGCTCACATCCGGGTAGATGCCATCATCGGCCGCACGCACCGAAACGTTCTCCCGAGAATTGTAGGTGCTCTTGATACTCCGCGACTGATATCCAAGCAGCCCCTCGAAGCGCAGTAATCCGGGCACCAACGGATAGTCGTAGGCTGCCGCTATCAGAAGGTTGATCTTTCCACCCTCCCTGAAATCACCGCATCCTTCCAGATACCTCCCGCTTTGCCAGACCGACGAAAGCCCGAACTCCGCACCGATCCTCTGGAACTCCGTTCGGAAATCCAACGGAGTATCCTCTCCTTGTGCATACGACGGCAGAGCGCCGCAGATAAGAATGGTCACTGCTACCGCAAAGGCCACGAAGGACCCCCTGAAGGCCGTCATATCAGTTATCATAAGAGGGATTGTCTGTAGTATGAACGAACCGGACACCGGATGTAGCTGGATGAAAAGCCCTGGCATACCGGCCAGAGCAGATACCGGTACCGAAGCTCCAATACGGCAGAGACGACGAGAATTTACAGATATTCCCTTGTGCATGCGAGACTTTCGCACATCTTTCTTCGTTCTGGCTCCCGGCCGCAGGCCCCCCATTATATAATAGACCCAAAACGGGGAAAAGAAGTCACACCCAAGCCCCAATCTCGATGTCTACAGACGATTATCAGGCAAGCCCGCTCTTCGGTGGTGCTCGTGGCTCAGCTGTCAAGATACTGACGCGAGTCGAGCAGAGCGATGCCTATATGGATAAGCTCCTCAACTCCGAGCTGAACAACAGCGAACTGAACGACCAGGATCGCCGTCTTCTGACGGAGTTAACCGCCGGCGTGCTCCGATGGCAGGCCAAGCTGGACTGGGTGCTGACCGGGTTCTACCATGGCGAGTTCTCCAAGTGCATCCCGGTGGTTCGCAATGCCCTGCGCGTAGCGCTGTATCAGATTCTCTTTCTGGATCGTATCCCCCATTCGGCTGCTGTGAACGAATCGGTCGAGATCGTTAAACGGCTCAAGGGAGAAAAAGCGGCCAATGTGGTCAATGGTGTGCTCCGCAGCGTCATCCGAAAGATGGATTCCATCACCTATCCAGAACTGAACGGCGACCCCGCCCGCTATCTCTCCATCATGTTCTCCCACCCGCTCTGGATGGCTCGGCGCTGGGTGGAGCGCTATGGTGTGGCCGAGACCGAAGCCCTGATGCGGGCGAACAATGCACGCCCGCATCTGGCATTACGGGTCAACCCACTGCGCGGCTCGGTGGAGACGCTGATGGAAACGCTTGTCGAACGAGGCCTGGCTCCCCGCCGCTCGCTCTATCTGGACGATGTGGTTGTGGTCGAGGGGCTTTCCAACATCGGCGGCGACGCTCTCTTTCATGAAGGACGGTATACGATTCAGGACGAGGGGGCGGCTCTGGCCTCGGAGCTTGCGGCCGCCCGCCCCGGCATGCGGGTGATAGATCTGTGCGCCGCTCCCGGTGGCAAAAGCACGGCGATGGCAGAGGATATGCGGGGGGAGGGTGTGATCGTTGCTGTGGATAAGTATGAGTCGAAGCTGAAGCTGGTCGATACCGCCTCCAGACGCCTGGGCTTCGATCAGATCATCCACACGGCAACAGGCGATGCACGAACCGTACAGCTTGAACCGGCCGATGTGGTGCTTGTTGATGCTCCATGTTCCGGGCTTGGCGTGCTTGGCAAGAAGCCGGATATCAAGTGGAAACGGGAGCCCGAGGATATCGTTGCCATGGCAGCGCTGCAACTGGAGATCCTGGAGAATGCCTCGGCAATGGTGAGACAAGGCGGGCATCTGGTGTACTCCACCTGCACAACCGAACCAGCCGAAAACGAGGAGATCGTTGCGGCATTTCTGCAGCGGCACCCGGAGTTCGAGCTGGTTCCGGCCACGGTGATCCTCCGCTCCAGCGTTGTCGATGAACGGGGATTTCTTCACACCCTGCCACACCGCCATGGCACGGATGGCATGTTCGGTGCCAGATTACACAGGAAGTGATCCCGGCCGTGCCCGGTCCCCTGTACAACGGAGACCGGGCACGGCTGCACGGAAACGCCGGGATGATGGCTCCATCCTCCCGGCACTGGCATATCGCCGCACCCCGGAGTATCGCCGCCGATCTCACGGCACAAACGCACCCGGCAACACCATCCAGGCATTATCCTCTCTCGCATTGCGTCTGTATCGGGCATTCTTTGCGGACCTCCCCGATAGCTCCGCTCGGAAATGGAAAGCGTTTTCCCGCTCGCTGTATCCGATTCGCCAGGAATTTTTCCCTCCCACGATCGTACATTGGGAACATCCTACGTTTACGCAAGGCATGGTACAGTCCTCATGAAGCTCTATAATCGCGTTATCATCCCATTTCTGCTGGCCGCCCTCGTTATGATCGGCTGCGATGCCAGCGAGAACCCCAATCTTCTCAACCCGCCGCCGCCGGATAGCACACGTGTTCGTGTGGTGAACCTGCTTCCAGACGGGGAGATTGACGTGGCGGTCCCCGGCATCCCCCTTGCCGTGGGCATCGGGCCGATACAGGTCTCGCCGTTGAATCACCTTCTGGTGTTGCAGCAAACCGTTGTCGTGGTCAGGCGCACCTCTCCCGCCGTGCGATTCGACACAGCATACAGCCAGATTCTGGCGCAGGGGGCAACGGTCACCTATGCGATACTCGGTGGCAACGACACCAACGCCAGCAGGATACTCAGTTTTGGCACCGGCGAACAGGAGAAAAGCGATCTCCGCACAGCGGGCGAGGCGCGGCTCGGATTCCTTAACGCGGTCAACGATACGTCCGGCTACTTTATCAAGGTCGGCAGCCCGAGCGGCCCCATCCTTTTCAACACCATGGCATTTGCAGAGATGCCGCGCTCGATCACAACCGGATCGCGCGATCTCTCGTTATATCTGTTCAGCACCCGCGACTCGTTCCCGATCACCAGTGCCAGATTGGACATGAGCGTAGGAACGGTCAGCCATCTTATCGCCGCCACCGTCGGCGGCCAGGTTCGGCTGCTTCTGCTCGAAGAGAACACGGCCGCAACGGTGCTGCCGGAAGCACCACCGGAGACCCGGACAACAGCCACGGTGGAACTGCTCAATGCGATCTCGGACGAGCCAGCGGTGTCCGCTCGATTGAACGGCGCCACAAG
Source organism: uncultured Alphaproteobacteria bacterium (assembly GCA_964455525.1). Lineage (GTDB taxonomy): Bacteria > Bacteroidota > Ignavibacteria > OLB7 > OLB7 > JAFDZV01. The sequence continues at coordinate 268,260 of CAYVWR010000004.1, read as the reverse complement.
CGACTTCGCCAGGAACGTGCCGCAACTGTCGATCTCCCCCGCTACCGAGATCGAAGCATGGATCAATCTGAGCGGGGATTCGCTTCTGGTGAGCACCCAGGACAATAAGTCGTACACATCCCCTGTCAGCCTGGCGGTGGGAAGCCGTACGCTGATGGTCGTCTTCAAAGGCGAGGACGGAGTACAGACGCTCGCATTGAGCCGGGATATTCCAGAATCGGCAAACGGGAAGGTGCATATCAGAGGGGTCAATGCATCGACGTTCGCCGGCGGCATCTCCATCTCCGTCGGTGCCGGAGCACCGGCCCCCATCAATGCCGATTATCGTCCGTTTGGCACGCTTCTTCCCGGCGGGGCAAGCGGCTTTGTGGAGATACCACCGGGGGCATATCCGTTCATGGTAAGCAGTGCACGAACCGGGAAATTTTTCGGTGGCGGCGTTGAACAGCTTGATCCGGGCTACTACACCCTGTTTGCCGTTGATGATGCCGGCACGCCAACCCTTAGAATACTGCGCGAGGATACGCCAGCCGCATCGCTCGATTTCCTGGAATCGGGTGGGTCAAGAGTAACCTTCTTCAATGTGATGCCGGATGCCGAGGCAACGTTCACAGCAGGCCCGCTGACGCTGGCAGCGCTCCCGTACAGTTATGTCTACTCGACGCTAGCCCCCTATAGCGTCAGGACAATAGGATCGAATGTCGGCACTATCGCCGTGGATCTTACGCTTGGCAGCTACACCATTGGCACCACCGGCGCGCAAGGCGCACGGCATATCATCGCATTCCGTTCGCCGACCGATACACTGCCCCCCAAGGTCGCCTCCATCCGTTTCCTGAATGCCGTCCCGGACTCACCGGAGCTTGTGCTCCGTATCGGATCGAACAGAGCCGATTCCATAGCAATCCTGCCGTTTGGCACGCCAACACCGGCCCTTGCCCTGGATGCCCGGAAGTATTCCTTCTTCGTCACCCAGTCCAAGGACAGCACCGCACGTGCGCGTGCCGATGGCGTGGAGCTGCTCGCCGGACGCCATTATCTTCTGGTGGTGGCACCAAAACGCACTGGAAGCACATCCCCGACCAGCTACGAGGCATTCTTCATACAGGAATAGACGGCACGGCAGTTGAGCAGACAGGATACTGGCCGTGCTGGCCACAATGGCCGCTCTGTATTCTTTTTGTTCAGGATTCCAATGCTTCCTCGCATACGAGGGATGTTCTGGGTGGCAGTCCAGTTCATTCTGCTGATAACATGGTTTGTGCTGCTGCTGGCCGGGGAGCGCTATATCCCCACCGATATTCCCCGCTATCTGATCGATGGTGCCGGAATAGTGTTATCGGTGGCTGGTGTGGCATTGGCCGCGCTCGGCCTGCACGATCTTGGGGAGAACCTTACCCCCTCCCCAACGCCCAAGGCAAACGCAACCCTTGTCTCCACAGGAATTTTCCGCAAGGTTCGCCACCCGATCTATGGTGGAGTCATCCTTATCGTCACCGGTATGACGCTCCTGCTCCCTACATTCCTCGGCGCCCTTTTTCTACCGATCGTGCTGATCTTCTTCTATGCCAAATCGGTGTATGAGGAAAGCCTTCTACAGCAACGATTCCCGCAGTATCAGGCGTATGCTGCCTCCGCCAAGCGCTTTGTCCCCTGGATCTGGTAAGCCAGAGAAATCGCTCCTCCGGCAGCCCGGCCGACCGCATGCATGAGCAGGATATTCCTGCATGCGGCCACATACGGTGCTCATCCCCCCTGATGGCTGCGCCCATGCTGGTGGACTACCGCCGCGGAACCGCCTGCCAGGGCCACTACGGCAGCACCGCGATCTTCCTTGGCTCGGACTCGAACGCACGCCCATCGGAGGAAAGGCCGGTAACGGTATAAAGATAGATCCCTGGGGGGACAAGCACACCACGGTCATCATCCCCCCGCCACTCCGCACCGCCATGCCCCTCGCGAGCATCCAGCACCCGGATCGGCCGCCCCGATTGCGTAAAGATCCGAATCTCCGCCGCCCGTGTCAGACCGGCAAACGTCACGGCTCGATCGCGCGTGATGGAGAACGGATGCGGATAGACGAAGACATCGGCCAGGCCACCGGCATCGACGGTAAAGCCTACCACGCTCCCGACGCCATTATTGATGGCACGGCCATCGGCCGCACGCAGATCGCGTATCGTCACCGTGTATATCTTGCCATACGGCCCAATCGGCGTGCTCCCGGCAAGCGTCAGGATCACCCGTGCGGGATTGCCGGGATCGACCCGGACGGAAACGATGGTGCCATCGGGTCCAAATTGATAGCGTGAGATATCGGCCGCATCGGCCGCATCGACCGGCGCATTGAAGTCCACAACCACCTCCGTCGATGACCGCGCCGAGGCCCGCGTCGCGATAAAACGCTCCCCCTCCTGCTCTTCTGCGGGCATCACAGCCCGAGCGGCGTGCAGGGTATCGGCGGGGCTGTCATAGAAGTCGCGATACAGCGGGCTTGGACGGACTATCAGCGCCTTCCCGGGCACCGCATCGCGAAGCGTTACAAGGAAGCTGAACCGATCGGCAGTCGTAATTGATGAAAGCTCCAGCGGCGCCCCATCATCCTCCAGCACTATATCGAAGGCCCCTGGCTTGTACAGCTCCTCCTTGATCCTGAAATCCATCACCACCCGCATGGTACGGGAGTCCACCGGTATCACATCCACCACCTGCGATGGAGGATGCGTGAACAGAACAACCGCACTGCTGAGCAAGCTATCGGTCGGCGAAAGCGATGTATCGCGTGTGGTCACGATGTAATAATAGAGCTGGTCGCGCAGCAACCGCCCTTCGCTGGTGCGGAACCCGGTATCGACGATGCTGGTTGCGGTTGTGATCGCAACGGAATCGAAACGCAGGCGCGACTCTCCGGGAATGCTCAGGGCACGGTAAAGCGTGTAATAATCGGCGCCCGGAACCTGATGCCATTCCAGATACGCGGTAGAGTCGTTCAGCGTCCACCCCTTGAAACCACCAGGGGCCGGGGGACCGGGGAACGTTGCATTGATCTGATAGAACCGGATTTCCGCACCGTTGCCAACGCCGATCTCCGCTACACCATCGCGGTTGAAATCGGCGATCAGCGGCTTGTTGGAGATAACCCCCTCGGCAAACCAGAACGGTTTCAATGTGCGGGCATCGGGGTCCCAGGTGAGCACATACAGGCTTGGAAAAAACGAAAGAGCAACCTCGGCTCCCGGCCTGCGATCGAGGTTCCCGGTTGTAATACCACTAAAAAACAGATACGGGAGAGTCGGCCGCACATAGGCGATACGGTCCTGCCAGAGAAGCCGCCCGGTGCCATCCTCATCGAAGGTAAAGACCTTCACCGTCCAGAATGGCGAGGCATATTCATGATTAAAATCCTCTACCGTCCGCGAATGATAGGCGACGATCGCCTCGGCACGGCCATCACCATCGATATCACCAGCGGCGATATACTCACTCCCCCCCTCGCCATCATTTTCATCCTTCCACATCACACGGTAGAGGCCATCGCCATCCCGCTTATAGATCATGAAATCCGCATCATCATCACCAAACAGGATCTCGTCGTGGCCATCGCCATCGAAATCGGCCACCACCGAGAGCGGTGGCCCGAACTTGTTGCGCGAATCGCCACGCGCCGGCTCGGTGATATTCGGAAGATAGGCGATAGCTTCCAGGGTTCCCCCCTGCCGACGTGCAAGGTAGAACTGTGCCGGGTCCTGGTTGTTGTTATCGGTCCGTGCGATCACTTCATCGCGGCCGTCACCATCGATATCGGCAAGCAGGCTTCCCCAGAAGTTCTGCGAGCTTGTATCCCGGTACACGACATTGCCAAGCAGATTGTCGTTACGGCCTCTCTGCTGATAGATCACCCCGGCTCCGCGTGCCTGCGCCAGCAGTTCCAGAAGCCCATCGCCATCGGTATCACCGAAGCCACGCGGAATCCACTGTTCATCGATCGAGTCCCGGGGAGCAAACCGTCCGTTCTCGAACGAATAGATCATCAATTTTCCATACGTGCCATCGCTGAAACGATTCAAGGCAACCGAGGGGAGATCGTTCCCGAAGAGCGGCGCGGTCTGGTCCAGCAGATAACCATATGGCAGAGCATACGGCTGCCTGCCGAGCGTGGTCGTGGAGAATGCCTCCCCTTGCCGTACGATTGTCAACGGAGCGGTTGCCGAGGCAACAAGGGTGGTATCGCCGGAGGCATTGCGGAGTTCCAGATATGCTTCATAGGGCAGATCGCGCTCCATCTCGGAGGCGGTCAGCAACAGATAATGCTCGCGTGCCACTCCGGTGCGTTCCGGCTCAAGCGACACGGCGCGATACGGTTCACCCGGATTTCCTGCACGCCGCAACCACGCCACAAGGCGCGTGGGCTGCCTGGTTTTTGCGACGATGGCATAAGCACGCTCCTGAAAACGCCAGACATTGCCGGTATCAAGCTGCTCCAGAACCGGCTTCCCCTGGTCAAAAAAGAGCCGGACGCGGCGTTCGGTCTCGCGGCCATCGGTCTGCCGTAACATCAGGCGGAGCGTGATCGTGCCCGCCGGATATCCAAGCACGCTGGCATCGATTCTCCCGAGGCGATCGTGTACCCTGCCACTGGATTGCGCCTCGTCCAGCGGACGCCAGACCTGCGGATCATCCCCCTGGCCGATAAAAAGCTGCCAGACATCGAGCAACGGCGAATGTGCCGATCCGTTCACGGCCACAACGGTATCGGGGCCAAACCCGGTATCCATATCCGGGGTTCGCACCAGGACCGAGGCAGGGCCTGGCGCATTTAATGCCCGCCGTACATTGAGCCGACCGGCACCATAGTTGATATCCCACCCTTTGGCCCCCTTGTCATCGGAGCTTAACTCCAACACCGTCCGCACCTCGTCGGGGGTCCATTCAGGATGAATCGAAAGAAGCAGAGCAGCAGCAGCGGCCACGTACGGGGCCGAGAACGACGTGCCACTGACCTTCCTGTACTCCCCTGCCAGGCTAGTAGTATAGATATCGACCCCCGGCGCAGTCATCGACATCTGCGAACCATAGGTGGTAAAGAAGGAGAGGATATCGTCCGGGGTTGTGGCACCAACCGAGAGCACCTCCGGGTAGCTTGATGGATAATGCGGATCGGTGCCGCCTTCATTGCCACTCGATGCCACAACCGTCACACCGCTCTGATAGGCATAGGCGATGGCATCGCGGAGAAGCGGCGAATCGTAATAATCGCCGAAGCTGAGGTTAAGCACCTTTACACCGCGATCGACCGCATAGACCACGGCCGCGGCGATATCGTCATCCTCGGCATTGCCGCTTGCATCGAACGCACGAAGCACGACCAGCCTGACCCCCGGGGCGAGTCCGGCAACCCCGAAGCGGTTGTGCTGCGCCGCGATCACACCGGCCACGTTTGTTCCATGTGCCTGCTCATCACTGGGAATCGGATCGCGCCCGCTCCAGTCCCCGATATGCTGCACGCTCTGATCCACAAAGTCGTAGCCGATCACGTCATCGGCGTATCCATTGCCATCCTGATCTATTCCATCAAGATCCCCTGTGACGCCATTGACGGTCTCCGTCGATGGCCAGGGATCGAACCGGCCGTTTCCGTTGATATCCTCGGCGGCATTGATTGCAAGCGCACCCACAAGGTCCGGGTGATTCAGCTCGATCCCGGTATCGAGCACACCGACAAGCACGCTAGTGCTGCCACGCGTTATCTCCCATGCCGCCTCCGCCTCGACCTTCTGCAACGCCCATTGCTCCCCATACAACGAATCCGAGGGTGCCGCATCGATATGATAGAGATGATTGGGGAACGCCGTCTCGACAACAGGAGAACGCCTCAGCGCGGCAAGCAGCTCCGGCTGCCGCAGGGCATCGGACTCGATGATGAAATACCGATCCAGGCGGCTGGCCGCAAGAGGGGAACGGTTCCTGGCAGCCTCGGCAAAGACCGGGCGCGCAACCGCCGCCAGCCCAAGATCAGCCGCGACCGAAGCGACCACTCCCTGCACGGATTTCGTGGCGATTCCGGGACGGAACCGGACAATGACGGACGAAGGAAGCCGTTGTGCAACACCTTCTACCACTGATATCAGCAGAAGCAGAAGAACGCTCGCACAGACAACAAAGGGATGGCATCGGCTTGTGAGAATCCTTGAGGACATAGAGAACGTAACGATTGATCGGGGCTGATAATTCCGAGGAGGACAAGACTACGACGGCAAAGACGGGCAAACAAGGGAAAAGAGGTAATTGCAGAGGCAGGTTGGGCAAGGGATAGCCAGAGGGTGGCGTGGTATCCGGCAGGGACGGAAGGCCATGAGCGGCGCAGCCGCCGGTGCACCAGAGCGGGAGCGCATCGGCAGAGCAATGGCTGGCAGATGATCCGCGGCAACGCCCGGTGTGGGCGCGGCAACATGCAGGCTCTGCATACGCTAGAGATGGCCCCTAGCGATGCTGCCAGCGTGGCGACTCGACAAGGGGTCCATCAATATCGAGACGTTCCAGCGTAAGCGCGCCATACAACTGCGAGCCGGTAAGCCCTGCGGCCAGACAACTATCAACAAAGGAGAGGTCGCTCAGAGAGAAATACTGGGCATAACATGTAAGCGCCGCCCGCCTGCCCTTCATACCGATGTAGTTTCCATAGCGGTCCAGTACTCCGGGCCGATACCCGAAATGCGCTTCCAGATAGGGGCGTATCTCTATTCTCCCGGTTTTCACATAGTTATCGGGAAGCTGGTCGAACGGGCCATCGTACCAGTTGTTGTGCCCGACATTCAGCCCCTGGACACCAACCAGGATCTTCCGGTTATTGACCGAATCGACATAGAAGGCGAACTCGGTCCGATCGCCCATCACCAGATGATCGGATAGCCGGGAGAACTCCTCCGGCACAAAACCATCTTCGTTAAGCACCCAGTAGAGCCTGTTGATGGTCTTGTTGAACACAAGAAAGAATCGCAACCCCGACTCATCGAAGCTTGGCCCCACATACACCTCATCATGCATCAGCCGCGCCTGTACAGGAGCGGCCGTATCGCCATGATAGAAGTTGAAGATCACGGTGCGCCCGCCGAACTCGGCGGCATAGCGAAAATCGTTCACTTTGCGCAGAAGCAGGCCATCGGCAGGGCCGAATTCACGTCCCCAACCTGGACGGTAGCGCCCTCGCGATCGGGATCGGTCCTCAAATTTTTCCACAAAGCCAACGGTGATGATGCCACTATCAATGTTGAGCACATCGAAATAGAGGTCTCCGCTCAGGGTCTTGCCACGCATTACAAGGTTGAAGTAATAATAATTCTCCGACGGATATACCGTTACTTCGTCCTCCAGATGCCGGAAGACATAACCGAACACGGTAGCGGTCTTCTTGGCATTCACATTTGCATACAGCCCTTCGATATAGGAGTTGTTCGAGGTAAACCCAAGATTTGCGATGGTCCTTCCCCCTGTACTACCTCCCGCATACAACGCCAGGGCAAATCCGGCAAGCAGCAGGAATGCCAGCACAATCCACCCGAGCCATCTGCGGCGGCGGGCAGGCACAGGCGCGCCTGGCAGGACATCGACCGTAGGAGCAAAGGTCTCCCCGGAACCGGCATCGGCATCCTTCACTCCGGCAATACCGATGGACGGATCTGCTGGAGTTCGGCTGACAAGCCCGTTCATGGTGCTCATTTCGCCATAATCCCGGCGTAGTAGTCCTTTGGCACGTCATACACCTGCCGTGTGATGCCCGCATAAAATTCAGGCGCCGGCAGATTCAGCCCCTTCAGGCTATCGACAAAATCAAGTTCCTTCTGGTCGAAATACACACGATACGGAGCGACCGGAACACGTGAGTTATCTCTGGCATTGAACTTCCCGTATTTGTCGATACGTTCATCCGAATATCCATAATGGAGATCGAGATATTTCTTCACCTCGATCTTGCCCGCTTTCACAAAATTGTCCGGCATCTGGTCGAACGGGCCATCGTTCCAGTTGTTATGGAGCACATTCAGCCCCTGGACACCAACCAGGATCTTCCGGTTATTGACCGAATCGACATAGAAGGCGAACTCGGTCCGATCGCCGATAATCACATCGTCCGTATATCGGGAGAATTCCTCCGGCACAAAGCCATCTTCATTCAGCACCCAATAGAGTTTATTGACGGTCTTGTTGAACATCAGGAAGAACCGCAATCCCGATTCATCGAAGCTTGGGCCGACAAAGACCTCATCCGGGCGCATGGTGGCTTTCTGAGGCGGCTCCAGGCCCTTGTCATAGAAGTTGAAGGCAACGGTCTTCCCCTCGAACACAAGCTGATAACGGAAGCTGCTGATTCTCTTGACGATAAGCCCATCCCCCTCGGTAAATTCATGATAGCCTCCCCGCACCCGGAAGTATTTCTGCCGATTACGATCTTCGGGTTTCACCGAATACCCCATCCCCACGATCCCACGGTCGATACGCTCGACCGGAAAGGTTATCGAGCCAGCAATGGTCTTGCCGGACGCCGTGAACTTGAAGTAGTAATAATTCTCCGATGGATATACCGTTACTTCATCTTCGAGGTTCGAGAAGACATAGCGGAATACCGCCCTGGTATCGTTCAGATCGAGATCGTTATACAGGCCGTTGATATAGGAATTGTTTGTGACAAGACCGGAAAGCGATGAGCGCACCGAACGCCCGGATGCCGAATAGAGCACATACGCCCCGACCGATGCTATCACCATCACCACCAGGCTTGCGATGGCGATTGTTGTGGAACGTTTCATAATTCCTCTCCTGTAGGGAATGGCATAAACATTTCTACCAAGTCGTTTCGGAGAATTCATGATGCATCACGTAGGAGAACCGGAACCCGGCAGTGCCATGGCGATGAACATCCACCACGCCCAGACATTCGGGGGCCGCACGGACGGTCCCCCGAATGATACTGGTATATCGAAACCGGGTCTGCCCGGCAGCAAGTGATCGAGCAGGCTTCGGCGTTTATGTGCTGCGTTGGCCCGCCATGAGGTTAATTCTCAAACGGGAAATCGGGAACGTCCGTTGCCGTTGCCGTATACAGCGACGCATTCGCCCCCGTTGTGACATGTGTTGTCCCCTTGGGCTTATACAACGAGGCATCGAACCCTGAAGGGATATGTACCCACATCGAGTCGATGCCGGGGCTCGGATTATAATAATTCGATGTTTCCGGTCCCCATGTGATATGCCATCTCTCTCTCCATGTAGATTCCGTGGCTCCTCTCACATCATGGAATTGCGTTCCAGGATCAGGCCCCTGCGGATTTGTTGAATAGTAGCTGGCCCACGCTCCACGAGTGACATGATACCAGAGGTTGCTATCATTATCCTTGTAGACAGTACTGGTGCCATCATGGCGCATTGAGAAGGACTTGGAGTGCTCGGGGATCTTCTGGTGGAAGGGTACCCAAGGAGTGACAGGCTCGTTCTCGACCGGGTCCTTATGCTGAAGCAGCTCTCGGACCGGTGTTGTCTCGTCGCTGATATCAACCGGTGTGAAATATGCCTGGACAGCATTTGCGGCATATTTCATGGCACCTGGGTTGGTAAGCAGGTTGTCGGTTGCCTGCCCTTGATCGTCACAACCGATCAGCAGGGTCATGCCTCCAAGAATGGACATAACTCCGAGCAGTGCCTTAGGAACATATCGTTTCATATCGATACTCCTGACAATGAGGTTAAGTGGAACTGGTATCAATACAATCGATTGCGACTACCGTTGTTTTATATGAGCGCTCGAATCAGTGTCGATGTGGGACGTTCCTGGAGGGGGTGCAGATCATTTCATCGCTGCACGGAAAGCCTTATGAGCCGCGTTTCATACGGAGAAACGGCTGGGTGTGAACTATCGGCCGAGTTTATCTGCTGATGTCCATACCGCTATGGTAAGAGTAACGCTACCAGGCAAACTGGACAGAGAAAAGCCATTAAAAAAATAAAAGGCAGATCTATGGTGCCTGCCCGGTGGTCTATTGCGGTGTTTTTCAGATGGCGAAAAGAAACGCTCGCGCAGAGACACAAAGTATATCCGGCGTGTACGGGTTGGGATGGATGAAACAAACGGGCACAGTGGTTCTGCTCGATACATGGGCAGATACTACAGGCAGGTAGATACTATCGCAAGCGGCTCTTACAGCGTTTCGTTTGCGATGCGCTCAGGGCTTCCGCGCAGCGGAGCACATCGGGAGCGGGCGGCATCCCCCTATCGTGCAAACGCACATATCTTCCCGGGCAACACGATCATCGTGCAGGAGCCTTTTCCTGTTTGCAGTACAATGCCCCTGCTGCTTACGCAGTCAGACGCTGTACCCGAACCTCTTCATCCCGCCATAGCTGCCGCAATCCCAGTCGCCCGCGCTGGATACGTTTATATGCAGCAGCCTCGGTGCAGCCAACATGCAGTGCGATCTCTATCGCCGTATAGCCTTCCGAGTGCAGCCTGACGGCCTCGGCTAGCTCGTCGGGAAGACGATCGAGCAATGCGTAGCAGGTCATCAGATCGGTAAGTGTTTCGCGCCCGGTGGCACGGCGTTCCCCGCTTGCATCGCCCCCTTGATCCGCCTCCGGGCACGATTTCGGCTGTTCACGATCCTCCTCCAGCAGAACGAAGCGCCCTTCATACCGCAGCATATGGGTCAGCTCACGGGTTGCAGCAGTAAAAATCCATGCATATGCAGTACGAGAGTTCACTTCCGAGCGTAGATCGCCCTGTTCATAGAACTTACAGGCAGCTTCCTGAACGGCATCGCGGATAAAATCCTCGGCAACATCCCGATAGCGGGAGGAAAGCGTGCGGCGGACAACAAGGCAGATCAGATTGAGCGTCGCACGATCCAGCGGCATCATCATGCGACGTTCTGGATTAACTCTATGCCCAGCATGCAGCATAACACATCACATTCCCTTGAAAACATGAGAGGGGTTGGCTATAACAGCGTAGACCGAGGGGGTGGCCACCCATTACAAGGACAAGTATCAGTGGAGATGAACAACAGGCGAATCTGTCTCCCTGATACAGAGAGCGCGCCTACCCGAATGGAGTGCAACGGCCGGATAATCCATGAGCTATCGCTGGCCTATTGCCGGGATTCCGTTGTAGATGCAGCCTATCATGCTGCATCGCTACGGTCAATCGCTGGTAGTGGCAATCATCATCGCACCGGCGCATACGGCCTGGCACCATCTACACGGATCTATCGACAATGCCAGCCTTTACGTTCTCAGCACATACGGATGAGTGCACAGATATATCGTGAGATCACGTTCCCCATCACAGGCAGAAGCCGCACGAACGGGTTGTGGCATCGACGATGCTCCGCCTTGTGAACGCGACGCAATATATTTTCCAGGCTATTGCAGCCATAGTACATCTTTGTGTACCCCCGGTGCTTGTTGCTGAGTTCTGATCTGTGGCGGGTGTACATCATCGAATCAGGGGGCACTATCAAGGAAGGATCTGCTGTTGTTCTGGGTGATGTGATGGTGATGAGACTGCAATAACGTCTATTGATGCGGGCGTTTCAAGCCCCTTGTAGAAGATGGTCGTTCTGTGGTCGATCCTATACAACATGGGGTATCGAGGGCCGGACAAAGTGTGTCCGGGCATGGGCATGTTGACAAGTGTTAAGGTTGCCTCGCGTGCGTGAGTTCGCCCTCACAGCTATCAGCCCTGGTATCCTCGTGGGGTTTCCCTCGCGTGTGCGTGGGTTCGTCGCATACGACCCATGCGTCGTATCGAGAGGCGCACGTTTCCTCAGCGGCGCGTGCACGTAGGTTCGCCATTTGACATCATAGGAACTTGACATTGGAATAGCCTGGTTAACGCTCGTTACCTAGCGCAAATACGCTGCATGTGTCGTATTTCATGTTTTTCACGTTTTGAGGTGTGTTAGGGTGAAAATCTCTGATTCTGGGACGGATTTGAGGAATCCGGCTCTGATGGGGTACTTTGTGGGTACATAGTTGGTACTCTGTAGGTACGGTAGAGGTAGTGATGGAGTGAAATAGATCTGAACCAGCGCCGGATTATGCTGGATTTGTCTGGAATGGGCTGAATAGGAACTATGAGAGAATGGATTGTAAGGTTTGATGGGTATCTGTCGTTATGTAGTTATCCGGTTGCGTTGAACGGTCCGGTTGTGCGTGTGATGTAGTTTGGCTTTCCCCCCCACAAGTGCCTTTTCCCTATTGCTTCGATGTTGGGCTGCGTTCGATGGTGACAGGGTACACAAAGATGTACCCTGTCGGTACGATGGCACTGGAGTATCTTTGTGTACCCTACATATATTCACTAGTAGCGATTTGGAAGGATGGTATGAGATGCTTTGTACTTGGGTTTGTGTTCGTCGCGTTCATGCTCAATGTTGCGCAAGCACAAAATGAGACCGGAACACGCTCGATAGGAAAGGATGCGTGGCAGAGAATGGGCTATTGGTATGATAGCTCTACAGCCCGTTATCATGTTGGGTATCCTATTCTTCGTAGTCTCCCGCCGCTGAGCACAACGATGCCGTGGGATATCATGGCGGCCTATGTTTATATGGATAGCCTTGCACGGTTCGATTTCAATCGTATGGTTAGCAGGAGATTGGACCAGTTGAGAGAAGAGTATAACTTCACTGATCCGCCTCATACGTTTTCCGATACCTTGAAGCAGGCAGCGGCCTTTTTCTATCGTCTGATGGATTATAATCCTGTCCTTTTTACCCAGTACATCGACGAAGTTAGTTTGAAGTACCGAAGCCGGTATCAAACCAGTTTGCGGGCGATCGCTGCAACGGTTAGCGTTGTACTGTACGAAGGGCTTACGGATGTTGACCGGAGGGTGGCGAATGTGGCACTGCTGGAGGCCGATTATATCCTTCGGGTACGGGTGCGTTCGGTTGACTCGATGCCGGTGCCTACAACAGAAGGGATGTATTGCTATCAGGTAAATGCAGATGTGCTTGATACGTTGAAAGGACGTGTTTTCCCGTCATGTATTGAGAGTGCCTTTAACGTGGGCAATGAAGTTAATTCGAGGACGAGGCTTTCGGCACCTTCTTGTATGCAGTTTGTGTACGTTGATCATCTATTTTCGGACCCCAATCATGGTCCTTCTGGTGGTCCGAATCTCTACTATGCACGTGATCCGGAATTTGCTCGTGGGGCCGATAGTCTCTTTGCGATGCGGTCGGGTCAGGAAGCAGTGATCTTTGTCCGACACAATGATATTCTACGGGATTCTACGCATGATTATTACCATTTGAGGCTGGAGCGTCGTGCATCAATGGGTGCATTGCCAATTATCAACGGACAAGTACGGGATATCAATCGTGTCTGGTCCGATGATGTGGTGCTTGATTATCGAGAGTGGCGGCGGCGTCTGATGGCACTTCGGGATAGGCTCTTATCAGGTACCTATTGAGCATTATACAGTGAAGGAGTACCGTATGAAAAACCTTATTCTGCTTCTGCTGTTGCTTGTCGCTGGTGGTGGAGGTGCGTTCGGACAGCCTGATACAACGCTCCGTCCGCCCTGCAATGAGCCGTGGTGTATCAACCAGAAATTTAAATATCGGTTCTGTGATCGACAGACCGGAAAGATGGTGGAGAAATGCTCGGCCGATCCAAACAATGATTCTACGGTGTCACCTCCTCTGCGTCCTGCGAAGAAGGCGATACCGATGTGTTTCAAGGTCGATTTAAGTGATATCTATCGTGACATACCACGAATTATTATTGATCCAAGTACAGCGGAAAAGCCGGGTGCCAATGTGGTGATATTCGACGTTATGGACGTTGAGCCTTTGCTGAAACAGGCAGAGCTTGATTGGACACTGGGAATCTGTACCCAGAAGTCGCCGAACCAGGAGCATCATTACTGTTGCCTGAAGGTCCGGTTTTCTAAGGAGTTGGGTGACTTTACGGACAACCCTGTAACCTTAACTCGTGCTTATGTGCACGATCCTCCAGAGGACTTTATTGGCAGTAAGGGGCAAAATTATTGCCGTGTTGATTGCGATCGTTCTGTGATGATAGTGAACTTCAATCCTCTGTTCACTGAACCGTTTACTGATGGTCCCAGTAAGGGGACTCCGTCGCAGTTCTTCTTCACACGGAACCTTGATCTACTTCAGCAGCTTCGCCCGGATCTGAAGTACGTTTCTCTCTATAGTATCCTTGCGCATGAGATGGGGCATTGGATGGGACTCGGCCATATGGATGGCTCCGAGGATACCTACCATAAGCGGTGTGAGCAACCAGCAGGAAGTATAATGGCAAATGGTTACGTTGGGCAGTGGAATCAAACTATTAGGCAGATTACGCAGGCGGATAAGTGTGCGTTCATGAAGCTGTACTGCTGTTATAACTTCCGGGATCTGTTGGAGGTGGAGAGGCTGGAGTCTGCCGAACATGAGGTGTTTCGGGTCGTTCCAAATCCTCTTCAGCATGATATTCTCAACGTGGAGTTGGCGGAGTTCGTTCGAGCTTCGAGTCTGCGGGTGGTGAATGGTGTTGGTGAGGTTGTCGTGGAACGTCCGATCTCTGGTGAGGAGCGGGAGATAATCCTTAATGCGGCTGGTTGGGCCAATGGGTTCTACTTCGTGACGGTGAGCACAAGCAATGGTGCATTCGGTCGCAAGTTGGTTGTTCAGCATTGAAGCGGTAGTTACTGTCGTCTGGTGGGCAGGGCAACGCGGGGATGCGACCTGAGCACCAGCCGACGCCGGGCGAGTTATAGGGGATGTTCTACTGTGTAGAGCTTCCCCCTTCCCTTTTATTGAAGCCCGGCTGGAACGCGTTACATCCCTATAGGAGGAGGCAAAGCCCCGATCATGTATGTGTCTGCTATGTCCGCCCGGCAAACCGCTTCCCTGGCGTCACAGTTCTACCTGATAGCCATCGCTTGCCATGCTCCAGCTCACCCCATCGAACTGCTCGGGAAAGTGGACGCCATCAGGAGGAACATGAGTGAATATCACCCGTGCCACTCCCTGTTCCCGCGCCATGCGCAGGATATCAACTGGCTTTACATGCGCCGACTCGCACACCACCAGTTCCGCCCCTTTCATCTCCTCGGCCAGATCAGCAGCCCCTCCCACATCCTGGCTCAGCACGATCCGCCGCGCATCATGCAACAGGCGATAGCCAAAGGCGGTTTCGGAAAGGCCATGCCGCCTGGAGAACTCCCGCACCCCATCCAGATGTGATGTGGCGAAGGTCTCCAGGCGCCACCCTCCGGGGAGATCGCAGGGGGCCAGGGCGCTGATGCTGAGAGGGAACGCAAAACGCTCGCGGAACATATAGGAGATGGTGAGCATATGCTCGAAGAAGGCGGATGTACCCGGCGGAACGTAGATCCGAACAGGCGACGTACGCCCCCGCGTGATCCACCCCATTATCAGGTTCGGGAGTCCGGCCCAGTGATCGGCGTGCATATGGCTGATCGCCACAGTAGCGATCAGCCCCGGATCGAACCCATCGCGAAGCATTGCGCGGGAGCATCCCTCTCCCGCATCCAGCAGCAGGATAGAGCCATCAGAGAATTGCGCCGACAGAGCGCTCGCCAGGCGATCGCCCCCCGGCTCCCCTGCGCCGGTTCCATGAAATGTCAGCTTCATGGCGCTACTGGACCTTGACGATAAACGCCTTGCAATCGCATGCACTCGCCACGATCGGCTTCTTCTTGTTGGCATCTTCTATGCTCTGATAGGGGCCAACCACCAGCGCATACTGCTTTTTTCCATCGATCACTTTCGGCAGAGCCACCGAACGGATGTTCTTCTTCTTCAACTCGCCCGAACGCACCTCCGCCTGGTTGCGCGAGGGGAAGATTCCGACCTGAATCGCGTATCCCTTCATCCCGCTCGACTTATAAACCTCCGAAGCAGACCCGGTTTTCTGTGCGGCGCTCTCAGGGCTTTTCACAGCACTATCCTTCTTCGCCTCGGCCTTTTTCTCTTCGACCTTCTTCTCGGCAGCTTTTTTCACGTCCGTCTTCTCCGCCATCTTCTTCACCTCGGCTTTCTCGGCAGGCTTCTTCACCTCGGCTTTTTTCTCCTCTGCCTTCTTCTGCTCCTTCTGAGCAGGGTCCTTTGCCTTGGCCGCAGTGCCTGGCGAGGCCTCCTTGATCTTTGCGGGATCGCCCTTCGGGGTATCGGCAGAATCCTCCTCCGGCGAGCGCCATATGCGGACACCATCCAGCAGATCCTCCGCATCGGCCACAAGGGGCGAGCGGGGATAGTTTACCCGCAGCACCTCCGTCCAGTGGTACGCCGCAAGGGAGTCACGCTTATCAACATAGCGGGAAACAAGTTGCAGTGCAGCCTGATCGGCCCAACGCCCCCCCGGCTCCATTGCTACGACCTCCTTGAACAGGGCAAGCGCACGATCATCAGGGGTCATCCGCGCCCGCGTATAGATCACGGCTGGAACAAACCGGGCATGTTTCTTCAACGGCTCCAGCAGCGCATATGCCGTATCCTTCTGCCCGGATTCAAACAACTGGAGGATCGTCTTGGCCTGATCCTCGTACGACTGTGCATAGACAGTGGCATAGGAGAGAAAAACGCCACTATAGAGTGCCCCGACGATCGTAAGGAGAAAGATGTTTGAACGCATTGTATGCCCAGATAACGATTTGGTCGATGATCGGAGATGATCGTGCCGAAATGCCCTATCCTCCCAGGAGGCCTTTACGAGTCTGGCCTACGGGGAACCGACCGGACAGATGAGTGGAACAGCCACTATAACGAGGTGACCGGCAAAAGGTTTGCGAGACAGCAGGCGCACACGCCCCCCTGAAAACCCCTGCTCCGTGCGGAGGAGGGGAATGCGATCGCACATGGCTCAACGCCCCGGCTCATCCATGCCAACCAGTTCCAATGGCACAAACCGTGGCCGTCCCTGATCGTCCACCGGGGAAGCGAAAAGCGTGGCCGCGGTGGCCTTATGGATCTTCACCTTGATATACTCGCCGATCTCCTCATCACCACGTGGAAAGACCACCACCTTGTTGGTATCGGTGCGCCCCTTCCACTCCCGCTCATCCTTTTTGCTCGGGCCGTCCACCAGGATCTCCTCCACCGTGCCAACGTGGCACTGATTGTTGCGGTTGGCGATCTGGCGCTGCAACTCGATCACCTCCGCCAGACGGCGCCCCTTTACCTCTTCCGGCACATCATCCCCCATCGCCCACGCCTTTGTATTCTCGCGCGGGGAGTATTTGAACATATATGCGCCATCGTAGCCAACCCGCTCGATCACCTCCAGGGTCCGTTTATGATCGTCCTCGGTTTCGGTTGGGAACCCTGTGATGATATCGGTGGAGAGGGAGGCGCCGGGAAGAAGCTCCTTGACCCGTTCGATCCGCTCCATATAATGCTCCACCGTATAGGTACGGTTCATCAACTGGAGCACGCGGTTCGACCCCGACTGCACCGGCAGGTGGATATAGTTGCAGATATTTGCCCGCGATGCCATCGTCTCGATCAGCTTATCTGACATATCCTGCGGATGGGATGTGGTATAACGGATGCGCACCCGTGGATCGACATCAGCCGCCGCCGCCAGCAGATCGGCAAAATCGTATCCTTCCCACCGATAGCTATTCACGTTCTGGCCGAGCAAGGTTACCTCGCGGAAGTTATGGCTGGCAAGCTCCTCCACCTCCTTGACGATCGAGAGGAGCGAGCGGC
Organism: uncultured Alphaproteobacteria bacterium; assembly: GCA_964455525.1. GTDB lineage: Bacteria > Bacteroidota > Ignavibacteria > OLB7 > OLB7 > JAFDZV01. Next base: position 250,522 of record CAYVWR010000004.1, on the reverse strand, counting down.
TGCGCTCGCGCCCTCTGGTAAAGGGGACCACGCAGAAGGTGCAGAACTTGTCGCACCCGCGCATCACCGAAAGCCAGGCGGAGATCCCCTCGGTCCGAAGCGGCGTGATATCGTCGTAGGTTTCCACCCGCGACAATTTCACGGCCAGCCCCTTGGAGCCATGAACGGCCTCGCTGACAAGCTCCGGCAACGCCCGGTACTGATCCGGCCCCACCACCACATCGACAACGGAATTCTCCTTCAGCAAATCTTTACGAAGGCGCTCGGCCATGCAGCCGAGGATTCCGACAACCAGATTGGGATTACGGCGCTTGTAGTAGATGATGTTCGTAAGACGGCCATGAATGCGCTGTTCGGCGTTATCACGGATTGAACAGGTGTTCAGGAAGATCACATCCGCCACGTTGATGTCGTCGGTCGGCTGGTATCCATCCTTGTTCATCACCGAAAACACGATCTCCGTGTCGGCTGTGTTCATCTGACAGCCATACGTCTCGATATAGACCTTCTTTCTGGGAGCCTCCTGGGCTGCCACAGGGTCCAGCACAGGAAGTGTCGCGAGTTCTACGTTCATCATATATGTATTGGAATGCCTGTTCATCATCCGTACTTCCATCCCCTCGCCAACGCGGCCATTTCCGGTTGCGCCCGGCAACCACCAAGGCGAGACGATCGCTCTGTTCGGGGCCTGCGATCGACATGCTGTATAACGACAATCCGAACAACATAGTACAAGCGCTTCTGGATCATCGTGAGCAATGGCAGGATATCGCCATCACTCATCAAGGCCGTCGAACTCCCCCTCCTCCTCATCATCCCCCCCTTCGATCCGATCGCGCGGCGGCAGCGACCGGATCAGCATGGAGATAAAGCGTGCGTTGCGCTCCAGTTCCTCCATCGTCCCATTGTTCTTGATGACGAAGTCGGCCCCGTCCACCTTCTGCTCTGCCGGAATCTGCGATGCATCGCGGCGGATCATATCCTCGATCGAGGCATTATCGCGCTCGGCGGCGCGCCGAAGCCGCAGATCACGATCGGCATCAACCACCACGATATAGTCGAACCGCCCCTGCCCGCCGCTCTCGAAGATCAAGGCGGCCTCGCAGGCAACAGCAGCGCTCCCCTTGCTGAAAAGCTCCTGTGCCCGCCGTCCCTGCTCGGCAATGGTGCGGGGGTGCACGATCGCGTTCATCCGCTCCAGCTTCTGGCGATCGTTGAATATCTGCCGGGCAAGATAGGAACGATTAAGCTCGCCATGGTTATATGCCTCGGAACCGAACTCATCCTGAATGGCAGCGATCATCTCTGGATCGGAGGCCATCAGCTCCTTTGCAATCAGATCGGACCGCAGCACCGGGATGCCGTTCCGCTCAAAGATATCGGCCACAGTCGATTTGCCGGAGCCTATCGAGCCGGTAAGCCCGATAAGGATATGGTCGGCGGCTGAGGAATCTGCCATCACTATAACTAATTCCAGGAAAATCATCCGCAGGCCCTGTTCAGCCATCGGAACAGAACGTGGGAGCCAGGTTGTTACCGGAAGGAATGCGGAAGAAAACGATAAAATAGCCCCGGTTGATCTATCTTGGCTTCTACCCCGATAGTTTTGCCTACAACCAACAAAATATTTCATCTACTGCAAAGCACGACTCTTGCTGTAGAGCGCTCAAGCAAGTAAGTTTGTTCCAACTCGGACCAATTTAGTCGGAGTTCGGACGTCGCATAGCGCAGCGAACATGTGAACCGGACGATACGATGTTAAAACTCTCAAAGAAAGTAGAATACGGATTGATCGCGCTGCGCCACCTGGCAATGTTGCCAGGGGGTCGTTCCGCCACAGCCCGTGAGATCGCCGAGGAGTACGGGCTGCCGCAGGAGCTTTGCGCCAAGATCCTTTCGCAGCTCTCCAGGTCCGGGATTGCCTCCTCCACCGAAGGCGCACGTGGAGGATACTCGCTCGGGAAACCGGCAAGGGAAATTTCAGTGCAGACCGTGCTTCAGGCGATAGAAGGAGGCAGGGGGCTTACCGAGTGCATGGAAAACGGCACCTGTGCCCTGCATGATCTCTGCACGATCAAGGACCCATTGCGGCGCTTGCAACAGAAGATCACGGCGGCGTTTACGCAGATGACCATTGCCGAGATGACAGAGCCATCGTTTATCGAACGCGAGGGCTGATGATCCAATGCCCGTATCCCGGCACTGACAAGGCCAGATAGTTGTTGCAACAGAGAGAATACAATTTCAGAAACTGACAGACCAAGCCATGAAGCTTCCCATTTATCTCGACAACAATGCGACGACGCAGTTAGATCCGCGTGTTCTCGAGGCTATGCTCCCCTATTTCACCGAAATATTTGGCAATGCTGCAAGCCGCAACCATGAGTTCGGCTGGAGGGCAGAGGCAGGTGTTGAGGAGGCACGCGAGAAGATCGCGGCGGCGATTGGAGCCGATCCCAAGGAGATCGTCTTCACCTCCGGCGCTACCGAATCGGACAACCTTGCCATCAAGGGTGTTGCCGAAATGTATCGCTCCAAGGGGGATCATATCATCACGGCAACCACCGAGCACAAGGCGGTGATCGACACCTGCAAGGCACTGGAGCGCAATGGCTTCCGTGTGACCTACCTGCCGGTGAGCCGTGAGGGGTTCCTCGATCTGGACCGTCTGCGCGAGGCCATCACCGATACAACCATCCTGGTCTCCATCATGCATGGCAACAACGAGATCGGCACGATTCAGGATATCAAAGCGATCGGCGCCATCTGCCGCGAGCGTGGCGTGCTCTTTCATACCGATGCCACCCAGACCATTGGCAAGATCCCATTCAATGTCGATGAACTGAATGTTGATCTGGCATCGTTCACAGCACACAAGCTCTATGGGCCGAAGGGGGTGGGCGCGCTCTATGTACGCAAACGCAAGCCCCGTGTCCGCCTGGTGGCCCAGATAGATGGCGGCGGCCACGAGCGCGGCATGCGCTCCGGCACGCTGAACGTGCCGAGCATCGTTGGATTCGGCAAGGCTGTCGAGCTGGCCATGGCGGAGATGGAGCAGAATGCCGCTCATGCCGCGCGCCTCCGCGACAAACTCTGGAAGGGCTTGAAGGATACGCTCGACGAAATCTATGTCAATGGCCCCGATCCTCTGGAGGAGCCGCAGAAGCGCCTCCCCGGCAATCTGAACGTCTCCTTCACCTATGTCGAGGGAGAAGCCATGATGATGGGTATCAAGGATATCGCGGTGTCATCAGGATCGGCCTGCACATCGGCATCGCTTGAGCCAAGCTATGTGCTGAAGGCCCTGGGCGTAGGCGATGATCTGGCCCATAGTTCCATCCGCTTCGGTATGGGACAGTTCTCCACCGAAGAGGAGATCGACTATACGCTCGACAATGTGATCGACGCGGTTCGCAAGCTGCGCGAGATGTCGCCGCTGTATGAAATGGCAAAGCTTGGCATCGACCTTAAGACTGTTGAGTGGGCACATCACTAAATTTGTTGCGGGAAAGCCCATGTGCGGCAGAGGCATCACATGGGTTCCCCCTCTAACGCGCTTCAGGAGACGGTGGGAGCATCGCCGGGCAGCCAGAGCGCAATGTGAAGCATCGCAATTGAAGGAAAGACGGGAGGAATCCCGATGGCGGCTATGAAGCACTCGGCGATTGATATCGTCAAGTCAGAACCGGAACGGTTTCTGGACTTTCTCCGATCGAAGCGGTACGGGGTATATCACCGGTCGAACCTCTTCTTCCGTGATATTCAGTACGGCCTCTGGAGGTTTCTTCAGGAGAATCAGAGCAAACTCTCGTATGCCGATATGGAACGGCTCACACAAGAGGTCGTTGACGACTGGGAGCACAAAGGGATGTTGAAACGGATAAACCGGCAGAGCTTTGAGCTGAATATGCCGGACTATCTTACACCAGCACCGGTTGCCCAGGAAAAGAAGGACGCCGGGACGCCAAAGAAACGGCCTGTTCCTCCATCGGCCCCTGCCGGAGATGCGGCTCGTCCTTCGGCCGATGACGCCGAAAAAGCGGCCAAGATCGCCGAACTCCAGGCACGTATGGCCGCCGCAAAAGCGAAGGAACGGACGGCCGAGGCGGCTCCGGTAGCGCCCCCTTCCGCCCCATCCCCTGCCGATGACGCCGAAAAGGCGGCCAAGATCGCCGAACTCCAGGCACGCATGGCCGCCGCAAAAGCAAAACGTGAAGCAGGAGAGCAGCAATGAACGGCGCAGCAGAACAACGGCAGCAACCCGGCCCATCCGGGCGATGATACCAATATGTGACGACTCACCGTACAACAGCGCTGAAATCGTCTATAGCATAGAACTTGTTTGAAATTCAGTAGCGAATCGAAATCATAGAAGGAACACGGCAATGGCTTATTCTGAGAAGGTCATCGACCATTATAATAACCCACGCAATGTTGGCACGCTCGACATCAACGACGACACCGTTGGCACCGGCCTGGTAGGGGCACCGGAATGCGGTGACGTGATGCGTCTACAGCTCAAGATCAATCCCATGACCGGGATCATCGAGGATGCAAAGTTCAAGACCTTCGGCTGCGGTTCGGCCATCGCTTCTTCAAGCTATGCAACCGAGCTTATCAAGGGAAAGAGCGTTGACGAGGCCGAGAACATCAAGAATACCCAGATCGTCTCCGATCTGAACCTGCCGCCGGTAAAGATCCATTGCTCGGTGCTGGCCGAGGATGCAATCAAGGCAGCGATCGCCGACTTCAAGAAGAAGCAGGATTCGGCACATCAGAACGAACAGGAGCAGAACGCCGTTTCCATGGCATAAGCTCTTCCAGATTGTGTACTTGAAACGAGGAGATTTTGACAATGGCTGAACTAGATATCCAGGAGATGACCGAGACCGCTCCGGCCGGTCCCATTATCCTTACCGAGAAAGCAATCGCCGAGGTACGGAAGATCATGGAAAGCAACAGCATCCCGGAAACCTACGGCTTGCGCGTCGGGGTCAAGGGTGGTGGCTGTTCCGGTCTGAGCTATACCCTCGGCTTTGATGCCGAGCAGCGCGAGGCCGATAAGGTGATCGAGCAGGAAGGCATCCGTCTTTTCATCGACGGCAAGAGCCTCTTCTATCTGATGGGAACGCAGCTCGATTTCACCGATGGTCTGAACGGTCGCGGCTTCGTCTTCAATAATCCGCAGGCCGCCAAGACCTGTGGCTGCGGATCAAGCTTCGGCGTATAACCGGCCGATGTGGACTATCTGCTGTAAGCATTGATCGGCGCGGGGCGGAGTGTTCTTCAACATTCCGCCTTTGTGTTGTGCATTGCCCCTGGCCGGCATTCGTTGTGCGCCGTTCATGGAGAAAACGGCGCATCGGTTCACCGAAAGGATATCGTTACCTCTACCTGTTCTTTATGGACGACTATACAAAACATCCATACGATAACGACCCCAGCTTCGACACCGATCCGAATTATGATGTGCTGGTGGATAAGCTCCACGCACGCACCGTCGAACGGAAAATCATATGGGAGCTTGGCGACGAGACGGACGAGTATGTTGCATCTCTTCGCGGGAAATCGACCTTTACGATACGCCGCATCAAGGAGAACTACAAATACGTCCTGACCATGCGCAACGATACCGGCGAGGTTGTCTTTCGCATCTCCCACGATAATCTCGCCCCCTCCTCCAGCGAGGCACTGCTCAGGCTCTACAAACTTGCCGAACGCATCGCAAAACAGATCGACGACGAAGTCAACAAGGCGATTGATCTGCTGAATGATCTAGGGGACGACGAGTAATCCGATCTCTGTTTTTCTTCCCGGTGGCCCTGGCAATGCACCCCCCCGTCCCGTTATGGGCCACCGCCTTTATCTCTTTTGCCTGCTTTTACCGCGATGACCGATTACTTCGAATTCATGGGCTTCCCCCGTCAGATCGTTCTGGACGAGGAGCAGCTTCAGAAACGATACTACGACCTCAGCCGCGAGTACCACCCTGACTTCCACACACAGGCAGACGACGATGCTCGTCAGACGAGCCTTGAGCGTTCCAGCCTGCTGAACCAGGCCTACCGTACCTTGAAGGACCCATACGAGCGGGCACGCTATCTGCTGGCGCTGGAATGGCCCGATCTGCCCGAGGGAGAACGCAAACAGATCCCCCCCTCCCTTCTGATGGAGCTGATGGAAATGCAGGAGAAGGTGGCCGAGACCCGATTTGAGGAGGATGAGGCGCGGAAGGATACCCTCCGTAACGAACTGCTCGGCATCGAGGCGCGCCTTCGCCTGAAAATGGAGGGCATGCGCGCCGAACTCGACGCCATCGCCAGCCAATGGCATGCGCTGCCAGAGGATGCCGACCAGGCACTTCGCCATGCAGTCCTTGGCAGACTGAACGCCCTGCTGAACACAAGGAACTATCTCCGCACGCTTCTTGCCACCATCGATGCTGCCGTTCATGGTGGCCCGGGCGTTGTGCATTGACCCAGGGGTCTCCCTATGGATCATAACGGGCGATCCCGAAGAGGGCATGCCTGCCATGATCCATACCGGCACGATCCATATCGGGGCCGGAAACGGTAGAAGGCGCGCCCCGGCGCTCGGGTTCCTGCCCCGATTATACCCTACACTGTAAATCGATAACCGAATGTCATCTCTCCTGCAAATAGATCTTGGCCCGGAGCGCCGCCGCCATGTGGTTGGCATAGACCTCGGCACGACAAATTCCCTTGTGGCATATATCGATGAAGAAGAGACGCCACGCATCATTGATGTGGATGGCGATGGGATAGTCCCCTCGGTGGTGGCAGTGCTCGATAACAACAACATAGTGGTCGGGCGCAAGGCAAAGGAACATCTGTTCACCGATACCGATAAAACCGTCTACTCGGTTAAACGGCTCATGGGAAAATCCTATGCCGATGTGCAGCAGGACACCCATCTCCTCTCCTACCGTCTGGCACAGCGGCGCGAAGGACTGGTACGCGTGGAGATCGCCGGCCAGGACTATACGCCGATCGAACTCTCGGCAATGATCCTGCGCGACCTGAAAGCGCGCGCAGAAGAACATTTCAAGGAGAAGATAACGGCGGCTGTCATCACCGTTCCGGCCTACTTCAACGATGCGCAGCGCCAGGCAACAAAGGATGCCGGCAAACTGGCAGGACTGGATGTGCTCCGCATTCTGAACGAGCCTACCGCAGCAGCGCTTGCTTATGGCCTCGACCGCGAACGCAAGGGAACCGTGGTTGTCTACGATCTTGGCGGTGGCACCTTCGACGTGTCGATCCTGAAGCTTGAAGGGGGGGTCTATCAGGTGCTTGCCACCGGCGGCGACACCTATCTCGGCGGCGACGATGTCGATCAGGCACTGATGGCACGCCTCCGGGACGAGCTTGCACACGGGCATGGCGTGCAGACGATATCCCCGGCAGAGCTGCAACAGCTCCGCGATGCCGCCGAGCGAGCCAAACAGGAGCTTTCCGCGGCAGACGAAGCAGTGATATCGATCGTTCTTGCCGACCACGATGTTCACATGCAGCGCCCGATCTCCCGCACGGAGCTGGAGGAACTTGCCCGGCCGATCATCAACCGCACCGTTGGGCCGTGCCGCCTGGCGCTTCGCGATGCCGGTCTTACCGCCGCCGATATCGATGCGGTGGTGCTGGTAGGAGGCTCCACACGGATGCCGCTCGTCAAGCAGGTTGTCCGGGAGGTGTTCCACCGCGAGCCGTTCGACTCGCTGAACCCGGACGAGGTGGTCGCGCTTGGCGCCGCCGTGCAGGCCGATGTGCTCAGCGGCAACCGGCGCGATACGCTTCTGCTCGACGTGGTCCCCCTCTCGCTCGGCATCGAGACCGTTGGCGGCATGATGTCGATTCTGATCTCCCGCAACACGACCATACCAACCCAGGTCAAGGAGCATTATACCACGTTTGTGGACAATCAGACCGGGATCAATATCAATGTCTATCAGGGGGAGCGCGAGTTTGTGCGCGACAACCGCCAGCTTGCATCGTTCATTCTCGGCCCCCTGCCTCCGCTTCCGGCCGGAATGCCGAAGATCGAAGTGGCGTTCACAATCGACGCCGACGGCATCCTGCGGGTGAAGGCACGGGATATGCGAACCGGCACCGAGCAGGAGATCGACGTAAAACCGAGCTATGGTCTTACCGAGGAGGAGGTCGAGCGCATGCTCCGCGAGTCGATCGAGAAAGCACAGGACGATATCAGCGAACGCATGGTTGTAGAGGCACGTACCGAGGCACAGGCACTGATTCTGGCAGCACGAAAGACAACCGAACAGCACCCCGGCCTGGTCGAAGAAACCGAACGTGAACAGATCGATCAGCTTATCAGCCGATTAGAGGAGGCGCTCGGCGGGAGCGATCATCGGCAGATCCGTTCCATCACCGAAGCGCTCGATCATGCCACCGAGCCTCTTGCACAGCGTGTGCTCAACAGCTCGGTGCAAACCAGCCTCGGCCAACGGAGCATCGAAGAGGTCTGACCTCCCCTGATGCCCGCCCGATGGCACACAAAATCTATTCTTCCAGCATCAGGGCCAGGCAAGCACCCCAAAGCAGAGCGATCAACCGAGAACATTCCTCAGCGGCGAAACTGTGGCCCCTTCGGGGGCCATTCTCCTGAATCCCCCTTTTTTTTCCTCTAGTGCGGCTTTTGTAGCAGAAGGACCGCATTGTTTCACTACCGTAAAACCCGTATACTCCCTTGCCCTGTAAAAAACTGTTGAGTATTTGCCGGGCCTTCTTTACGTTGTATCTCGCAATCTCCCCGAACCACCCCTTGCATGGGATGGTTGGATATACAATCAACCTCTAGCACTATAACGCAGCAACAAGCTCTCATCACTTGTAACTTTCACTAACTCGGAGTTCTCGCATGTCGCACGCTTACAATAAGATTCGGCGTGGCATCCTTGCGTTGGCAGCTCTGCTGACCCTGACAGCCGGTCAGAGTTTCGCTCAATGGAGCGCGCTCACAGACCTGCCGCAGGTGCGCAATCTACCGATGACGGCCGTAGCCGACGGGAAGCTCTATGTCTGGGGCGGAAGCTCCACGGACATGAGCCTTATTGATTTTTTCCCGAACGGTGCGTCGCTCAACACCGGACTTATGCTCTCCCTGGCGGGAAGCGGTTCCAGCTGGACCTCTCTCTCCCCTATGCCCCAGCCTCGTAATGGCGGTTATGCCACTGCGATCAACGGCAAGATCTATATCGTTGGCGGTCATTATATCGCCAACAACCAGCTGAACATGACCGGCAGCGTGCTTGAGTACGACCCCAGCACGCAGTCGTACACCGAAAGGGAGTCGATGCCGACTCCGGTTTTTGGCCCTGCCTATGCAACGATCGGAACCAAGATCTATGTCATGGGCGGCATGGCTCTGGCCGGCTCGAATATCAATTTCTTCGACCTCGTTCAGGTGTATGATATCGTCGCCGGCACATGGACGACGCTCACCAACAGAGTTCCGTATGTGGTAGGGTATGGCACGGCCACAGCAATCGGACAGAAGATTGTTCTGGTTGGCGGCGCTACCGTTCAGAGCGGCAACCTTGTCTACTCAAGCAACACCTATGTGGCAACACCCACGCCAGGCGGTGACCTGACCTGGACAAAGAAGGCGAACTATCCGGTTCCCCTCGGCCTGGCATCCTCCGGAACCCTGAACGGCAAGGCATTTTTTGCCGGCGGCGAAAATGGCTCCGGCGTCCTCTCGACAGTCTTCCGTTATGACGAGTCCGGCGACAAGTGGGACCCGTTCTACGTTCTGCCGTCCCCGCTTGCCAACGTTCACACGATGCCGAGCGATGGCACATCGCTCTATGCTGTCAGTGGCCGCGGAAGCCGTAAGGTCTACAAACTGACCGAAGGCAACCCGGTTCCGGTTGTTGCAGTCGCGCAGACGGACTTCTATGTCACGTCCACGCCGGCTGCGGCCGCAAAGAATATCACCATCCGTCTGACCAACAACGGCGTGGCACCTCTGAACGGCACGATCAATATCCCGGCCGAAGCCCAGTCGTGGCTCAATACCACCAATGGGACCTTCACGAACATCATGCCGGGCAACAGCTCGAACCTGACGGTTGCCGTCAGCAACCCATCGGTCACAGCCGGCAATTACAAGGCGACGATCACGGTAACGACCAACGATCCGGCACATGCCGAGGTCCCGGTGACGATCCGCCTGTATGTCCGCGATGGCCTTGTCTCGCAGGCAACCAAGGTCGTCATGGAGGAGTCATCGGGCAACTGGTGCCCGCCGTGCGGCGCGTATGGCATCCCGCTGATCCGCGAGCTTCAGGCCACCTATGGCAATGAGCTGATCCTGATTGCATATCATGATCGTGGTGGGCGCCCGAGCGAGCCGATGCACACTGCCCAGACCGAGGAGATCGGCACCAGGCTTGGTGTGAACTCCTGGCCATCCGCAGCATTCCAGCGCTTTGTCTTCCCGGGCCAGAACCGTCCGGTGATTGGCACCGGCGACTGGGCAAACGCCGTTGCAACGGTCAAGGCCGTTCAGCCGATCGCTCCGGTAGCCCTGGAATTGAAGGAATACAGCTACAACGTGATCGATAACAAGGTCACCGCAAAGCTGAACATCAAGACCTCGCAGGCAATTCCCTGGAACCCCAACCTCTCGCTCCGCGTTACCGCGGTTGTGACCGAGGACAGCCTCCAGTATACACAGGCCGGCATCGACGAAAGCCCGTTCTATCATATGCACGCGGCCCGCGACTTCTGGCCGAACACGGTTGGCCAGCCGATCACCGTTCCAACCGAAGGATACGATGCAGTTGGCGGCGCCCTTGTTCCCGGACAGGACTTCGATGTCGATATCACGTTCTCTCCGAAGAACCTCAGCTCGGCAAATCGTAGCCATATCGTCTTCCTGGTCCATGTGAACCAGGGTGATGCCCTCGGCCCGATCCTTCAGGGCATGGAGTTCCGCCTGACCGGCTCGGTTGGCGGCGGCGCAGGTTATACCTTCGATGCAGGAGTTACAAGCAAGGCCGTGACCCCGACTCAGAAGGGAGTCTTCGAGGCAACCGTGACCAACAACGGCACCTCGCCGGTCGAACTTACCGCAACCCGTATCAACACGGACTTCCCGGAGGATAGCTGGTCGAGCTGGCTCTGTGTTGGCGATGACTGCTCCGATCCTAGCGTCGACAGCCGGTCGACGGTGCTCATCCCGAACCAGACCAAGACCTTCAAGGTGCAGATCCAGAGCGCGACAAGCGGCCAGGGCAAGGTGACGCTTCGCATCTCCGATGGCAAGGGTAATGACCATCAGCAGATCTATACGCTCAGTGCCCAGGGCGCAGGCGTGGCCGTCGAGGCAGTTGCTGGCAACGGCCTCCGTCTGATGGCAAACGCCCCGAACCCGGCGTCGACCACGACCCGCCTCGGCTACGTTCTCCCATCGGCAGGCAATGTCAGCATCGAGCTCTTCTCGGTCAATGGCGAGAAGGTCATGTTCATAAGCAAGGGCAACCTTGAGGCTGGCGAACACATGCTCGATCTTGATGTCAGCTCGCTTCCGAACGGCATCTATACCGTCCGTCTTACCTCGAACGGCACCAACGTTGCACGTACGATCTCGGTGACCCGATAGGCGGCATTCCGCCTGATGGTCCCGAGCGCTTGCAGCGCTACGATCCCAGGCCCCGGCTATACTGCCGGGGCCTGATTTTTTATAGAAGATATGTGTGGTGTAACTCTTATTTTCCTTCATTGTTATATTAGAGACAGACTCTCTCAGGAACTCAACAGGACTAGACTGATGGCTACTCGATTCTCCCTGCTCCCCTTGGCAGCTCTCGTTGCTGCCGGCCTTTCGTTCGGCGCGGCATCGGCTGCTGCCCAGTCGGAAATCTTACATCTGGAAGCTTCGACCTTTGCAATGGAAGTCACCCCCGGCGGAGTGGCCCAGTTTGTGGTAGATGTCACCAATCAGTCAGCACAGGATATCAGGGTGTACATCGTTCGCTCGCAGAACAACCTCCCCGACACCAATCTCTGGTACAGTACGCTCTGCTTCAATGGCACCTGTTTCTCCAAGGATATGAGCGCTCCCCCCCCTGCTACCCTCGGGCCGGGCGAGACGATGCACTTCGAGCTATCGGTACAGGCCGGAAACGATGACAATTCCGTGGGAACCGTTACCGTAGAGTTTGCGCCTGGCATTGTAGGCGAACGCATCTCAAAGGAGTTTACCGTCACCGTCGATGCATCGGCATCGAGCGTTGGCTCTGCCAACGACGCCCGTATCGCCGATGCCTATCCAAACCCGGCAACCTCCCTCGTCTCCATTCCTCTGCCGGCCGCATCAGTTGCAGGCACGATTGCCCTGGAGATCTGCAATCTGCGAGGTGAGCCGATCGCCAATCTCTCCGATGCAGCCCGTACAGCCATCGCAAACGGTGCCGGCAAGGTCGATGTCGATCTGAGCGGCCAGCCGAACGGACGCTATTTCTATCGCCTTCTGAGCGATGGCCGTTCCAGGACCGGAACGATTGTGATAGCACGATAAGCGGACAGATCCTGCCGCATATTGCGGAAAAAAGGGCGCTGAATGCGCCCTTTTTTATTATCCCGGAACGGCCGCGTTCCCTTGGATACGCAACATATTCTTACCATAGCACCATAGATTTCACGGGGAAAAATGGCATGTTTGGGCGCTGTGGGCGGCCCGACGGGCCTCCTTCACTTCGTCCTTTCCATCCATTTATTTGGAGACCGAAATAATGGCGTATCAATGGCAATTCACTCCTCGTCCCTATTCCGATTCAGAGGCCGGGCAGTTGCTCGCGCCGGTCATTGACGCGGAAACGGCCGACTGGCATTACAACAAGCATCATAAGGGATATGTCGATGCCCTGAACACCATCGAGCAGGGTCTGGAAGGCGCCGATCGTGGCGCTGCCAATGGCAATTACTCGCCAGTCGGCGAACTGAAGCGCCGTATGACCTGGAATCATGGCGGTGCGCTCCTGCACGACGTCTACTGGGAAGTGATGGGTGGCGATGGCGACCCCTCCAAGGGGCCCGAGATTCTTCAGGCCATTGAGAAACACTTCGGCTCGTTTGATGCATGGAAGGCAGACTTCAAGGCAGCATCCGTTGCCGCAAAGCTCTCCGGCTGGGGCGTGCTGGTCTATGATATGCTCTACTCCGAACGCCTGCTGAACTGGGAGGTGGACGAGCATCACTATGGCGCCATGTGGGGCGGCATCCCGCTGATCGCCTGCGATGTCTTCGAGCATGCCTATTATCACAAGGACGGCCCCGCACGCGCTGTCTACGTGGATAATTTTATTGCGAACCTGCATTGGGGCCGTATCAACGACCGCTACAAGAAGTACGTCCTGAAGGGATAAAGCGCCCAACCGGATAGAACATGCTGCGAGGTGGCCGAGCAATCCGGCCACCCCCTTTTTAGACGACTCCAACTGAAGGATCTCGATATCATGGCCGATAATCTCTATAAGGTCACCTTTCTCCCCTACAATATCACCGTCGATGCGCTCGAAGGTGAAAACCTGCTCGACCTTGCTCTTGAAAACGGCATTGACCTGCAACATAACTGCGGCGGTGTCTGCGCCTGTTCCACATGCCATGTGATCGTTCGCCAAGGCGATGACAATCTCTCGGAGATGGAGGACGACGAAGCCGATCAGCTCGATGAGGCCGAGGGGCTGACGATCCACTCACGGCTTGGCTGCCAATCGAAAGTATCCGGCGATGTCGTCGTCGAGATCCCCCTGGTGAACGAGGAGATCCGCTATCTCTTCCATGAAGGGGGGAAGAAGGAAGAGTAGGCACCGGATTCCGAACCGCTGCCAGGAAGCTCTCTGCGATCGCCTGAGATGGAAGATCGCACCAATACGTTTCGGTGGACTCACCTCTTCGGATGTGATTCCCAACTATCGTTCATCGAATTTCCAGGCTGACTTATGAACTGGCAGGACTACGAAGATATCGGCATTGCGCTGTACGAGAAATATCCGCAGACCGACCCGCTCACCATACGGTTCACCGATCTGCTGAGGTGGATCACAGAACTAGAAGAGTTCGAGGGAGATCCGGCGGAGTCGAACGAAAAGAAGCTGGAGGTGGTACAAATGGCTTGGTATGAGGAATGGAAGGATAATCAGTAGGACGATGATCGGACTTTTTCCACTTAATATCGTCCTCTTCCCCGGCTCGTCGTATCCCCTGAACATCTTTGAAACGCGCTATAAGATTCTAATCAATGAATCAATCAGCACAAACAAGGAATTTGGTATCAACCTTGTTGATGCCGGCAAGATGTTTCAGGTAGGATGCCACGCAAAGGTTACCGAGGTTATCAGCACCGACGAGGATGGACAGATGAACATCATCGTTACCGGTACCGATCGCTATATCGTGTCCACATTTCATACCGATACTGCCCCCTATCTGACAGCGGAGATCGAGGCATTCGAGGACGATGATCCCAAGCCGGAGTATGCCCTGCTGGAGGGAACGATCTCGCTCTACAACCAGCTTATCGAAATAGTCTACGGCGAAGCCGAGGATGTGCTTGACCCATCCGAATGGCTGGCCGGAGGCGGAGCCTTCCGTATGGCCCAGAAATCCGGGCTTGATCTGGCCGTACGGCAACAGCTTCTGGAGATGCGTTCGGAGACCGAACGCCTTACGCTCCTGCATGAATATCTCAAGGATATTCTCCCGAAGATCCAGCAGGCCGAGAAGTTCCAGACAATCGTCAGGAACGATGGATATGTAAAACCAGGCTCGCCGCTCGATCTGTTCTAGGAGAGATTCCCTGCCGGGTGTTCTGGTGATGCTCAGGCATCCGGCAGGCGCTCCCATACCCCACCCCCTCAGCTATTCCCCCGAAGCTCTCGGATACGTGCACGCGCACGAACAACGCCTGCCGCGCTTGGATACTCCGTGAGCAGCCGTGTGTACAGCTCGATCGCCTTTGGCCCATCGCCAAGCGTGCGATCGGTCAGCTCGGCGGCATGCAACAGCGCACGATCGGCCATCGTGCCATCCGGATACTCCGCAACGATGCCAAGCAGCGTGGCAACCGCTCCTTTGGCATCACCAAGCGCCTCCTCCGCACGTGCCTTGTGTAGCAGTGCTTCATCCACCAGCGAGCTTTCACGCCCCACTGTTGCAGCCCGATTCATCTCCACCAGCGCCTCCTTCCATTTACGCTGCGCCAGCAGGTAGCTTCCCCGCGCATAATATGCCAGGGCGCTATCGTGCCGCCCCATATTCTCCTGAAGGAGAAAGAGATATGCCAGAGCATCGTTGGCGGCCTCGCTGCTCATATCGATAGTCAACCCTGAGAACGCCTCGCGTGCCTCCTGGAACCGGCCGGTATAAAAAAGAGTCTCGGCATGCCGAAGCTCTCCGATATCACGATAGCGCTTCATGTCCGGAGCGCCTGTGTGCGCTGCCACGCCAGCAGCCTCGTACAACTGGCGCGCCCCCACCAGCTCTCCGCGACGAAGGTTCAGATCGCCCTGAAGCACCAGGGCCTCGGCCAGAAGCGGAAACCGTGGATACTCCTTGTGCAACACCTCCAGCGTTGCAATGGCCTCCCCCGGCCGATCAAGATCGTCGGCCTGAAGCCGTGCGATCTGCAACAATGCCTCGGCCGCAGGAATCGTCCCGACATTCTCCTGAACCACCTTCCGATAACGCTCGATGAGCGCTTTGGCCCCAGACTCCGATGGCGTCCCCTCGCGATACTGCCCTTCGAGCGCACGTGTATACCCCAGCAGAGCATTCGGATAGATCGGGTTGCTCCTCGGGTAGTTCGCCATGAAAAACTCCAGGGCGTTCACAGCGCTCTCGTATCGCCGTTCGCGCAGAGCGCGGTCGGCAAAACCATAGATATCGGAGCCACTGCCGCCACGCTGCTTGTCGAGGTTCTTGGCAATCTCCAGGGCGGCATCATAATCCCCCTGTTCGGTGTACAGCCAGGAAAGCAGTTCCAGATAGGAACGTTCATCAGGACGGGCCTCGGCACGACGGCGAACCACGGCAATGGCTGCTTCGGCTGCGTTGGGCATGGTGGTGAACGCGCCAAGCCCGCTCATCACCAACGATTTGTTCGATGGATGCTCATCGAGCACGGTAAGATACTCCTCGGTCGCCTCGGTATACTG
This sequence comes from uncultured Alphaproteobacteria bacterium, assembly GCA_964455525.1. GTDB lineage: Bacteria > Bacteroidota > Ignavibacteria > OLB7 > OLB7 > JAFDZV01. Next base: position 234,324 of record CAYVWR010000004.1, on the reverse strand, counting down.
ACCGATAGCCCCATAGAGCTGTGCAAGCTCGTCTGCAAACGCCGTGAACGAACCGGCTGCCGAACGTCCCTGCTGGTAGGTCTCCGCCGCAAGGTTGAACAGCCGCAGCTCCACCTGCGAGCGCGCCACGATATCGTAGGTTGCCACCTCCCCCGGCCGTAGCTCGATCGCGGCCTGCCATTCGGCCAGCGCCTCATCCCGCTTCTGTGTGCGATGCAGCAGATTTGCATGAAGCGTCCGCAGCCCTACATCGCGAGACATACGGCGGAGCCGATCCTCGACGATCGACAGAAGATCGGCAAAGCGAAGCAGCCCCATATAGGTGCGCCGCACCCCGTCGAAGTAGGTGTTGGAACCGGGGTCCTGGTCGTACAACTCCTTATAGACGCGTGCGGCGTTCTTGAAATCTCCTGCATCCTCGTAGCCCTTTGCGAGCATATAACGGCGGTTCTCCTCTCCCCTCTGTGCATAGAGCATCGAGGGGAGAACAAGGGCCGCAACCACCAGGGATGATATTCTTTTCATAGACTCGATATCCTGATTGCTGAGCCGGGCCGGTTGGCCGGAAGCGCACCAACGGCATGGGCACGGCTCAATCGAGGGAGAGAATCGCGAGCACATCCTGCTGCAACGGCTCGCTGGTCACCATCACATCCCCCCCGATGCCGATCACCACATCGAGTTCGCTTCGTATCCCGAACTCGCCGGGAATATAGATGCCAGGCTCGATCGAGAACGACGTCCCAGGAATAATCGAGCGTGTATCCATCGTCTCGAAGTTATCCAGGTTGGCACCTGCCCCATGCAGTTCCACCGTGATGTTATGCCCGGTACGGTGGATGAAATACTCTCCGTACCCTGCCTCCTCGATCACCATTCTGGCAGCGTCATCCAGTTGCGCCCCGCTCACCGGTTCCCCATCGGAAAACGCGGCACGAACCCGTTCCAGCGCGGCATCGCGTGCATCACGCACGATGGCAAATATCTCGCGATAGCGCTGCGGCACACTCTCGCCAACATAGCCAACCCATGTGATATCGCCGTAGACCGAGTTCTCCCCCTTCTCCCGTCCCCAGAGATCGATCAGCACAAAATCGCCGCGCACGATCGGGGAACACTGCTCCTCGGTTGGCTGATAATGGGGGTTGGCACTGTTGGCCCCCACACTACAGTTGGGGGAATGATCGGTGACCAGCCCACGCCACTCGAACTCCTCCTGGATAAGCCGCTGCACATCGTACTCGGTCACCTTCTCCTGGCGTACCACCTTCTCAGCGATAAACCGGAACGCATTGATCATCACCTCGCGCACCAACTGCCCTGCGCGGCGCGCCGAATCGAGCTGCTCCTGAGTAAGCCGGGCCTCCAGGCTGGCGATGAGATCGCCCGATGAGATCACCTCGACGCCAAGCGAGCGCACAAGCTCCACCGTTCCGGCATCAACCTTCGAGACGACCGGAATGGCGTTCTGCGGCGAGTATTCCATCGCCACACATGCAAACCCGGCAAGCAGACGTTGCAGTCCGGCTCGGAACTCGTCGTGGCTGGAATAACTGCTAACCTCGCCGATCATCGCCTCGTTGATGTGAGGCTCGATCCTGTGAGCGATCCCCCTGGGGGTCCCCTCGGCCGGTATCAGATACGCCCAGCGCCGCGTCTGGTGAGTGCCCGGCCCCAGCCCCAGCGTGCGCGAGGCGATCGGGTTGGAGTCGCGAAAGTTATAGAGAAGCCAGGCGGAAATGCCCAGCTCGTTTAGTGTGGATTGAATCCGTTGGAGATAATCGTGTGTCATGCCGTGAAAATAGATCGGATTGAGCCACGCTTCAAGAGGACAATATTTCTTTGGCAGATCCTGGCCATAGCTTGACAATTTGAAACATTGGATCTATGTTTGCGAGCGACTGAACGTCATCCCCCCTGTTTGCCCCAAACACACCCCTTGGCTGCCTATACAGGCATACAACAACGTCCGCTCCTCCACGGCGGCCGCATCAATACATCTACAAAGGAGACGCTCTGCATGGAAACGTATGACGGTAATGCAGGATTGATGGCTGGTATCGGCATCGTTGGAACGATCATCTATATTTTATTTTATCTCTTCTTCGCCTATTGCTTGAAGCTGATCGCGGAGAAGACCGGACGCACAGAGAACTCCTGGTGGGCATGGATTCCCATTCTGAACATGCTCCTGCTGCTGCAAATAGCACAGAAACCAATGTGGTGGTTCATCCTGATGCTTATACCGCTCGTTAACATCGTCATCGCCATCGTGGTCCTGATGGAAGTGGCAAAGGCCCGTGGCAAGGAAGGGTGGTGGGGTATCATTGCGGCGCTTATTCCCATCGTCGGCATCCCCTATCTCGCCTTCAGCGACGATGGCGCAGCCATCTGAGACAATCTTACAAAAGTAATTTCTGGCGCGCCCCGGCTTGGTAGCTTGTGGCGCGCTTTTTTATGGATGATAACGTCACTCGGGGGGTCTTTTGATTGACTTGCACGAGCGCTATCCCTATGTTGTGCCCCAGCGCACAACGCCAATTGCGCTTCCAGCCCTATCGCAAGAATAACCCACGCCGATTATGGAAGACCTCGACATCCGAAGGATTCTCGCGCCAACCGATTTCTCGGATCACGCGTGTTACTCCCTCAGCTATGCACGCACATTTGCAAACCGCTGGGGCGCCGAGCTTCATCTGCTGAACGTGATCGAGCCAGCCGTGTTCCCCACCGAGGCAGGGCTTACGCCGATGGGAATGATCAATCTCGACAGCGAGCTTACCGAGGCGGCCCACCGGGCAATGGCAGAGCTGCTGAAACGCGATGAGCTACAGGGAGCACAACTGGTCACCGCCATCGCCCACGGGCGCGCAAGCAGCGCCATCATCGATTATGCACGCGAGAACAGCATCGATCTGATCGTGATTGCAACGCATGGGCGCACCGGCCTTGAGCATCTGATCTTCGGCTCTACGGCCGAGCGTGTTGTACGCGAAAGTCCCTGCCCAGTGCTTACGGTGCGCCCACCGGACGACGGCAAATAATCGCCCTCCGGCACGCTGCCACGCTCCGCAAACGGATACGTGCCATATCCGCCGTACCGGCCTGTGCCCTTCCATCTGCCCCTCCGGCAGATGCCCGCACCATGCCCCTGCTCATAATCGGCCGCCACATCCTCCCGAAACCACAAAGCCCAACCTTCCGCCGCACTGCTACCATGGCGCACCACCATCCCCGCCCGATGCTCTCCTTTACGGGATGCTCTCCTCATCCCCGGCAGCGACGTCACAGCTTGCAGCACAAATGGTGCAACAATTGCCCCTGGAAATAGCTACTTTCGAGGCATTATCGTGGCATTTTCGACGATGCCAGCCAAACCGGCGCAAGGGCGCCGTGGCTGTTGCCCCGCCTCACTCAACACAAAACCGTTCTTTCCTCCATGCCGACGTATCCGAAACTCATCACGATCGAGCGTCATATTGCCGACCAGCAACACCTTCACCCGGGAGCAACCGGAGAATTCAGCCGTCTTCTACGCGATTTGACACTGGCGATCCGCGTTATCACGCGTGAGGTACGCCGCGCAGGCCTGGCCGATATCTTCGGCCTGACAGGCGGCGAGAACGTGCATGGAGAGGCGGTGAAGAAGCTCGACGAGTTCTCGAACGAGACGATCATCCGTGCAATGCGGTATGGGGGCAATCTCTGCGGCATGGCATCGGAGGAATCACAGGGCCTGATACAGATCCCGGAGAACGCTGAAAAAGGCTCCTATGTGCTTCTGTTCGATCCGCTCGACGGCTCATCGAACATCGAGGTGAACGCGCCGATCGGCACAATCTTCTCGATTCTCCTTCGCACCTCCGACGACAATGGAACGAATGCATGCATGGATGATATGCTCCAACCCGGCTATAAGCAGGTGGCAGCCGGGTATGCGCTCTATGGCTCAAGCACGGTGCTGGTGTATACAACGGGCGACGGCGTTGATATCTTCACCTACGATGCCACACTGGGAGAATTCCTCCTCTCGGCATCGCAGGTCACCATCCCGAAACGTGGCACGATCTACTCGATCAACGAGGGGAACTCCGTCAACTGGTACCCCGGAACCCGCCGCTATATCGATCACCTGAAAGAGCAGGATGCGGACTCGGATCGTCCGTACAACCTGCGCTACATTGGCACCGCCGTTGCGGACATCCATCGTACGCTTCTGAGCGGCGGAATCTTTCTCTATCCTGCCGATGCAAAGTCGCCAAACGGCAAACTCCGCCTGATGTACGAGGTGAACCCGCTCAGCATGATTATCGAGCAGGCTGGCGGCGCAGCCATCACCGGGCATGGACGGACGCTTGAAGTGGTTCCAACGGAACTGCATCAGCGCTGCCCCATCATCTGCGGGAGCGTCGATGATGTGGAGATGGCACGGAAATTTATGTCGGAGGATAGTGAGTTCAATGCGCCAACGGCAATAACAAGCGCTTCTTAACGCTCCTCAACAGGGGCATCGTTCTGAGACGCCCCCTTTTTTTCCTCATACGATGACCGTGAACATAGAGAACCCTCTCTCCCCCGCCCCGGCGGACCAGGCGCTGCTCTCGCTTGTGCCGGAGGGCCAGGAGCTTCCCCGCATCGCATTTACGATCGGCGACATCAATGGGATCGGCATAGAAGTGCTTGCCAAGGGGCTTGCCCACAAGGAGATCCAGGAGATCTGCCGCCCGGTGATCGTTGGCAACGCACGGCTTCTCCGCAGCTATCTCCAGGAAACCCGTATGGAGATAGCAACCGTTCATGAAGGCGGCCTCGATGTTCAGGGCACAATCTTCCCGATCGTCGAGATAGAATCCGAGGCCCGCCTGATGCTCGGGCAGACCGATGCGCGTGCCGGGAAACTTGCGGGGGACTGCATCGCCCGTGCCGCCCGCATGGCGCTCGACGGCGATGCCGATGCGATCGTCACGATGCCGATATCGAAACGGGCGCTCAATGCCGGTGGTCACGATTTTCCCGGCCATACCGAAATGCTGGCCTCGATCGTGGGGGGGGAACCGTTGATGATGCTTATCACCCGGGGCTTGCGTGTGGCGATCGTCACCATCCATATCCCCTTGCGTGCAGTGGCCGAGAGCCTGACATGGCAGCTTGTGGAGACACGGGCGCGGGCGCTGAATGATGCGCTGGAAGAGGATTTCGGGGTGGCGGAGCCTCGGATCGCCGTGCTTGGCCTGAACCCCCATGCTGGCGAGGAGGGCATCATCGGCCGCGAGGAGACCGAGATAATAGCCCCAACGGTACAGCGCTTGCGGGCTGCCGGAATGGGCCTTGATGGGCCGCTCCCCGCCGATGGGTTCTTTGCACGGTTCTCCCCCGGAGAGTACGACGCCGTGCTTGCCATGTATCACGATCAGGGATTGATACCGCTGAAGCTTCTGGCACGTGGCGCAGGGGTCAATTATACTGCGGGGCTTCCCATCGTCCGCACATCCCCCGATCATGGCACCGCCTACGCTATAGCGGGGCTTGGCATGGCAGACGAACAGAGCGTTGTAGAGGCGACGCAGACCGCCGTAGAGGTGATAGACAATCGCCGCAGGCGGCCCGATCCGGCAGCAGCATCGTAATCGTAGCGCAGAGACGCGGTGCGCTGACCGGCCGCAACACCTGCTCCGATACAAAGGCAATCGCAGAAGAGAAACGGCCCCACTGGCTATCAATGCCAGCGGGGCCGTTCTACAATCATCTTCGACGCTCGGTCACTTCTTCGCGCCCCCTCCCTTGACAGGGTTCAGGTCGGCATCCCAGACCTCTACCGTCCCGAACTTCTCCAGCTTCGGCTTCACCTCGCTCGCCTTGCCGACCACAACAACCATCAGATCACCGCTTGCGATATACTTCCTGGCAAGCCGCATAACCTCATCGGCGGTAGTGGCACTATAGGCCGAGACGAGCCTATCGTAGTAGTTCTTCGGCAGGCCATAGAAATCGATCGACTGCACACGTATTGCCGTTGTGGTCGGATCGGCAATGGACATCAGAAAGTTGCCAACCGCCGACTGGATATTTCGTTCCAGCTCATCGGCCGGCACCACTGTGGTCTGCAAGCGGTCGATCTCGTTGAAGATCTCCTGCAACGCCAGATCGGTGACCTCGTTGCGCACCTCCGCCCCGGCGATGAAGTGCCCCTTGTAGAGGTTTGCATCAAAGGTGCTGTACGGCGTATAGGTGAAGGCATGGGTCTCGCGAAGGTTCATGGCGAGGCGATTGCCAAGCCCTGTTCCGCCGCCAAGGATGCTGTTCAGGATAAAGGTCATCGGCCGCTCAGGATCTTTCAGCAACGGCCCTTTGCCGAGCACCCGGATGGAGCTTTGCACCGCCGTCGGGCGATCGACCAGAACGATGCGGCGTCCCTTCTGATTTGGGAAATTCGGCGCCTTGGCTGTAGGCGCATTGGCAGTCTTCCAGTCGCCAAAAGCGGCCTCAAGCATCGAGATCAGCTCGTCCTTCGAGATATCGCCCACAAACGCCAGCGTGGCATTGCTTGGAACGAAGAAGGTGCTATGGTACTTCTTCAGCATAGCGGGCGTCAGCTTCTTCAGACCACTCTCCGATGGCATCTGGCCATAGGGGGTTGTGCCGTAGAGCACCCGGCTTACGGCGTATTCGGCCAGAAACTCGGAGCGGGCCTTCGACGACTGCAATCCGGTGATCTGCTCCTGCTGGTACTTCCGCAGCTCCTCCTCCTGATATGCCGGGTTTTTCACCGCATCGGCAAAGAGATCGAGGATCTTCGGCATATGCCGCTTGAGACCGCCGGCAGTGACGCTGATCGCGTCGGCCGAGGCCGAGACGTTGAGATTGGCGCCAAGGAAATCGAGCTGCTGGGCGAATTGCAACGCCGTACGGCCTGCGGTCCCCTTGGTCAGAAGCTCGGCAACGGCATCGGCAAGCCCGCTGACATCCCCATCCTCCCCGTTGCCACCCCGGATCAGCAGGCGGAACGTAATGAGCGGACGCTCATCACGGACAAAAAAAACTTTCAGCCCATTCCTGAGCGTAAACGAATCATAATCGGGGAACGTTGCCGTTGGCGGTGGTTCAGGTGCCGGCTGTTTTGTACGATCTATCTGGGCCGTGAGCATATGCGACATGAGGATCAACGATACAAAAGGAAGAACGCCTGCACCGAACACAGCGCGCACATTCTTCAAGGATGTTAATTGTTGGGGGATGCGACGCTTCATCGGTTATCGACCTCCTCTTGAGGTTGTGTAGTATTTCAGAACCACACGGTTCTCCGGTACCAGATATGTACTGGCCACCCGCTGGATATCCGCGCGCGTAAGGCTCATGTAGCGGTCGATCTCCGTATTGATCAACGCGGGATCGCCAAAATAGGTCTCGTAGCTTGCCAGCGCCTGGGCCTTGTCGAGCGCATCATCAAAACGCCGGGCAAACTGCGTCTCGATCTGGTTCAGGGCCTTTTGCAGCTCCTCTTCGGTAACGCCATTGGTCTGTAGGCTCAGGATCTCCTCGTTGAACTCCGCTCCAAGCTGCTCCATGGTCACCATCGGATGCGACACGGCAAGCAGGCCAAGCAGGCCACCATTTTCAAGCTCGAACGGGAACGCCTGTACACCGACGGCAAGCTGCTTCTTATCGATCATGTTCTGATACAGCCGCGAGCTGTTGCCGGTGGCAAGAATGTTGGCAAGCACCTCGATGGCATATGCATCCTTCTCACCACGCTTCGGCGTGCGGTAGGTATACACAAGCGCCGGAAGCGGCGTGTTGTCCTCGCGTACATCCACGGCCTTCTCACCCCCCCCCATCGTCCATGCAAACTGTGGCCGGTCGATATCCCGACCCCGCGGAATATCGCCGAAATAATCCTTCACAAGCTGCCTGGTGCGCTCGATGTCGATATCGCCAACGATGGCAAGCACCGCGTTGTTGGGCACATAATACATCTTGTAGAAATCACGGAACTCGTCGATGGTGGCCTGGTCGATGTACTGTGTGGACCCAATCGGAGTCCACGCATACGGGGTACCTTCGCCGGTGTGCATGGCAAGCTTTTCGAGCACCGAGCCATAGGGCGTATTGTCGTATCGCTGTTTCCGCTCCTCTTTCACCACCCCACGCTGGGTCTCCACACCGATCTCCTCCACCTGCGCATGGAGCATGCGCTCGGACTCCAGCCAGAGCGCAAGCTTCAACTGGTTCGATGGCAGCATGATCTGATAGCCGGTCTCGTCGAAGCTCGTGAAAGCGTTCAATCTCCCCCCGGCTCCCTGCACGATCTTGTCGATCGTGTGGCGCGGAATATTCTTGGTCCCCTCGAACATCAGATGCTCGAAGAAATGGGCGAAGCCAGTGCGATCGGACCGTTCGTTCTTGGAACCTACGTGGTAATGGACAAAGGTGGCTACAACAGGTGCACTTTTGTCGACCGAGAGAACTACGCGGAGACCGTTCGGAAGCTGAAACTTCTCGAATTCTACCTTCGGCAGCTCGCCCGTCGTCTGAGCATTTACCGCGAACGCCGTCGCCAGGGAAAGCCCAGCCACCAGCGCCGGGCACTTCCGGATAGGATACAACATAGTGCTACTGCTCGTCTCGAAAATGAATGATTTGAATACATCAACGATGTAAGGGAGTAAACTTACAAAACTGCGGTGAACGAAGCTGTATATCGGCGATCTACGTTCGGTCGCAGAGAGTTCTTCGCCGGAAGGGCGGCTTGCCCACCCGCCCGCAGAGCGGTAGCTTTGGCCACCGTGTATCAACCTTCCTCCTCCTCGCGCAACCGGGGCCGTGGATCATCCCACGGCACACCCTCTCGGATACCGTTTCGCCCGGACCCGAAACGCCGCTATATCGCGTTCAATAAACCGTATGAGATACTGTCGCAGTTCACGCAACCGGAGCAGAGCAGCAAAGGGACGCTTGCGCTCTTTGGCTTTCCGGGCGATGTCTATCCGATCGGCAGGCTTGACTACGACAGCGAGGGGCTTTTGTTGCTGAGCAACGATCCCCGGCTGAACAACGTGCTTCTCAACCCGAACCACCGGCATCCGCGCAGCTATCTGGCACAGGTGGAGGGCATTCCGGGACCTGATGCGCTTCGCCGCCTGGAAACCGGTGTGGTGATCGAGGGACGCCGTACCCTTCCGGCACAAACGAAGCTGCTCTTGGATGCCCCTCCGATCCCCCCACGCCCTGTCCCGATACGTTTCCGTGCATCGGTGCCCACCGCATGGCTCAAGCTTACCCTGACAGAGGGGCGCAACCGGCAGGTCCGCCGTATGACCGCATCGGTCGGGCATCCCACGCTTCGCCTTGTCAGAGTTGCGATCGGAGGCCTTGATCTCCTACAGCTCCTTCTGGCTCCCGGCATGTGGCGCGATCTAAATGCAGGCGAAGTATCCCTGGCACTGCAACAACTGAAAGAACGCGACCGTAGCCAAGCATCCGGCGGCCGTAACCGCGGAATCACCTGAGGTTCCCCCGCACTTCCCCTCTGCACCGAAACGTGTCCCGAGGGTATCGCCGCAGAGGAACCCGTGCCATGCTCACAGAGGATTGTAACCCACGCATATCGCATGAACACAGCATCGATCGCGATCAAGGGGCTTGAAAAGATCTATGCGGGAAAACGCCGCGAGGCAGAGATCCACGCCCTGAAACCACTCTGGCTCGATATCGCCCCCGGCGAGGTGTTCGGCCTGCTTGGACCGAATGGCGCGGGAAAGACCACACTGGTGAAACTGCTTCTCGGCATCACCTACCCCAGTTCTGGAACCGCCAGCGTTGCCGGACGGCCAATCGGAAGCACTGCCAGCAAGGAGGCCATCGGCTACCTCCCGGAAAATCATCGCTATCCCCTGTACCTGACAGGCGAAGGGGTTCTGAACTACTTCGGAACCTTGAGCGGCCTGAGCGGCGCCAGCCTTCAACGTCGTATCGAAGAGATCCTGGAACTGGTCAACATGTCGCAATGGCGCAACATGAAGGTCAAGAAGTATTCAAAAGGGATGATGCAACGTATCGGCATAGCCCAGGCGATGCTGAACGATCCAACGGTGATCTTCCTTGATGAACCGACCGATGGCGTCGATCCGGTGGGACGCAAGGAGATTCGCGACCTGATCCTGCATCTCCGCTCGCAGGGGACAACCATCTTTCTCAATAGCCACCTGCTCTCCGAGGTCGAGATGATATCCGACCGCGTAGCGATCCTGAACAAGGGGGAACTGGTCAGGATCGGGACAGTACGGGAACTTACCCAGGATAGCAGGCTCTACCGGATCGATGTGGCCGGGAACCAAGGGGATGCTCTGGCACGCCTGCTTGCTCCGTATCAGCCAGAGAGACGTACCGACCACAGCGCCACGATCGAAGCCAAGAGCATCGAGGACCTCAACGCTGTTATCGATATGCTTCGCTCGCAGGAAGTGCTTATAACCGCCATCACACCGGTCCGGCAGACGCTTGAAGAGCTGTTCATCGACATCGTTCAGAAAGGTGGTGCTGCGCAATGAAAATTCTTGCACTGATTATCGATACGTTTCGCGAGATCTACGCAAAGAAGATCATCATCGGCATCATTGTTATAGAGCTGATCGCCATTGCGATCACCGCCTCGGTGCTCTTCTCCGACACCATGCAAGATCTCTACGCAGAGGCCTCGGCTCCCCCATCTGCATTGGACGATTCCCTTGCAAAAACACGCGAGATCCCGTTTACGGTGCCAGATGACACGGTGCTGCTCGGCTCCGATGCCGCCGCATCGCCTGACTCCGCCGACCACGATCGAGGTGGGCGCCAGGAACCGAGCCGCACATTCCAGACCGATGCCGATGCGGTCGATGCCGACGCATTGCCAGGCATGCATCGGCCGGTGCTGGCCGAGATGGTAAAGGGACAGCTTGGCATGTATGCTCCTGTTTTTACGCTCGCGGCCCTGTTCATCGGCATCTTCATGTGCGCAGGCATCGTCCCGGCAATGATGGAGAAAGGGGCAATCGATCTTCTGATCTCCAAGCCGCTGCCACGCACGGCGCTTCTGCTTGGTCGCGCCCTTGGCGGGTTTCTGGCATTGGCGCTGAACGTTACGGGCTTTGTGGTAGTGGTCTGGACGCTGTATGGCATGGCCACATCCGTCTGGCACACCCCCTTCCTCGTCTGGACGATCGTCATTCCCCTCTTTACGTTCCTTGTCCTCTACAGCGGCATCATTCTCCTGAACGTCCTTACCGAAAGCTGGGTGCTCCCGATGAGCCTTGCCTATGTGCATCTGATGATCCTTTCAAACTTCCTGGCATCGCGGGAAACCCTTCTGTTCGAGTTTATCGGCAACACCATTCTCCAGGGAACCATCACGGGGCTGTATTATGTCCTCCCGCAAACAACCGATCTGATCCGAATTGTTCAGCAGGGCGTCTTTACCTCGTCGGTCGATACGGCTGCCCCGTTTGTGCAGGGAGCGCTGTTCATGGCGGTCGCGCTCGGATACGCCGCCTGGAAATTTCAGCGGAAGGACTTCTAGCAGAGCTACGGCATCAGAGCAGATAAGCACCCAACGATGCTGCATGCCAGCACACAGCCGCAAAAAACGATGTGCTCTTTGCGGCTGTGCCTGCCCCGGTTCATGGCATACCATCACCGGCGAACCATCACCGGCGCCGATGCGCGTATCACATCGCCAACCGTTATTCCCACGATATAGGCCCCGTTCGGAAGGTCGCGCAGATCAAGATCGGCCGTATGATCGCCCGGCGCCTGATGCCCCACCGACAGCACACGTATGGGACGGCCAAGCGGATCATACAGAACGACCGCGGCATCGCCCCCTTTCATAAGCGAGTACTGCAATACCAGATGATTGGACGCAGGGTTCGGCCAGAGCGATAGCATAGAACGGCCAGCCCGGGCAGACGCGCCCGCCGAGGCAATCACCCCGATTTGTCCCGCCCACAGACCATGATCGCTTGTCCCGACATAGCAGATTCCCTCCTCATCGACATCCACACAGAGAGCACCCACATCAGGACCACCGGAGACGCCATCCTCCCCCTTGTGCCAGGTATAACTGGCATACCAATCACGGCCGTTCTCCGAGATCAGCACCCCATCGGAGGTCGCAACGACACAGTAGCCGCTCTTGGCGATCGCAATGCCACGAAGCGCCGTTCCCGTGAATGTCTGTTCATCCGCCTGAAACGTAGTCTGGTTGTAGCGGACTATCGAATGTTCGCCGATGGCGATAACATCGCCGGACGGGTGAAAGGCCATGGTAACGACCGTTGTTCCCTGGGTGATATCAGACATCATATCCCAGTTATATCCGCCATCTGCCGAGCGGAATACGCCTGCCGAGGCCACAGCCGCATAGAGCCTGTCATACGGATCGAGCATCAGGCCGAGTATGGTACGTTCGACGGGAACACCGGTAGTGCGCGCATCCCAACTGGCACCATCATCCTCCGAAACGAACAGCTTGGTCTGCCCGGCCGATGTCGTAGCAAGAACGAATATCCGGCCCAGGCTATCGACCTCGATATCATCAATGGTCCTGATGGTCCCGACGATGCCGCCCAACGGCAGCGAATGTGTGGCCCAGCTCTCGGCGGAATCGACCGACCGCAACAGTTTCCCCCCTGCCCCGATCAGCAGGTTCCCGCGCCTGTCGATCCGTAGCGCCGTCGCATACAGGTAGTTGTGCGTATAGGCCCCCACATTCCAGCTATGCCCGCCATCGGTCGATACCGAAAGCCATATACCATGGCATGCTGCCATTATCCCAGCGGCTTTATCGAACAGAGATATGGGTGAACGGAGCGACCCCTTATACGCATCACCCCAGGTTTCGCCGCCATCATCGGAGCTGAACAGCGTGGAGTTGCCAGCAGCATAGACACGATCGCCAGCGGCCAGAGCCGCAAGCGGCTTCAGTTCCAGGACTGACCGGTTCCAGTTCGCCCCCTGATCGGTGGTCACATACAATTCCGTCTCCCGATACATATCCGCGCTCGCCATAATGTAGATAGCGCCCTGCGGGTCAACCGCCATAGCCGAAACGCCATACGGAGGTCTGTTCGGAATCATCGTCCAGGTTTCGCCATTATCGGTGGAACGCCAGAGATTACGCCAGAGCGCATAGAGATCGCCATTGCGGCTGGAGGCGAGCAACGGCCAGAGGCTCCAGGACGAATCCTGAGCTACGGCCAGCTGGCTCCAACTGGTCCCCGCATCCGTTGAACGGAACACACTGCCGCCACCAATTCCGGCGAACAGAACATCCGACCGCCCCACCGTTAGAGTGGCGACGCTGGCCGGAGCACGATCCTGTGCCTGCCAGGCCCCGGCAACCTCATCAAATTTGTATAGTTGTGCGGGATTCGACGATCCCTGTGTCGTTGTACAGAAAGCATTGCCACGGGAGTCCACGACCACCGTAGCGGCATCGACCTGTTCCAATCCTGCGCTCACATCCATCCAGGCATCACTCCCAGGCAGAAGCCGGTACACCCAGCGAGCGCGATCGGATGTCTCGAACACCGCGTACACAACACCGGTCCCTTCCCTTGGAAGAGCTATCGACAGAATGCGTACAGGAACGATTCCGTTCATGCCCGATTCGTCAAGCCCCTTGCCAAGCAATCTCCAGACAGGTTTCCCATCCGATGATGGAGGTGCATAGTATATGCCTTCCCGCATGACTCCCGCATACAGCCCCCCCTCACCGTCCAGTGCAAGCGCCGTCACATCGACGGCCCTCGGACCGTTGAGGCTTTTCCAGGAAATGTCTGTCTGGGCGGAGAGCATCGCTCCCGATGCGCAGAGCATAACCAGAGCTACGAGAATGTGTTGACAGGACTTCATAGTATTATTCTCCCAATATCATACAGGGGGATAGCAAGCGCCCGCAAAGCGGTGCAGGCTCATCCGGCCAAGCCAAACGTCGTTCGCTGGTTGTCCGATCCCGTACACCACGGATAGCACAATGATATGCAGCATCGTTGCCACAGGCACTACTCATTGAGTACGCATAACCGTGCGACTTCGTCACACGGAACATCCCCGTATCATGCCAGGTCGTTCAAACATCGTTCAGGAACAGCCGTATGTGGTGGATCTACGCATTACTCGCGGCATTCTTTGCCGCACTGACAACCATTCTCGCCAAGATGGGGGTTGCCGGGGTGGACTCCAATCTTGCAACAGCCATCCGAACGGTTGTGATCCTTCTGGTAGCGTGGGGAATCTTCCTTGCGGTAGGGAATGTGCAGGAGATCAACCGGCTTACCGGACGCACCCTGCTCTTCCTGGGGTTTTCCGGCATCACGACCGGTCTCTCGTGGATCTTCTATTTCAAGGCATTGCAGGAAGGGAAGGCATCGGAAGTGGCACCGATCGACAAGACGAGCCTGGTGATGACGATTCTCCTGGCCGCAATCTTCCTTGGCGAGCCGCTCACCTGGAAAACGGTGCTGGGGGGCCTGCTGATCGTGGCCGGAACATTGGTGTTGATACGATAGCAGGGAAGGCCTCGTACCATGGAGTACGCGAAGGGGCCATGCTTCTTTGCGCCTTTGCGCCATCGCCCGCTCATGTGGATAAGCGCCAATCGTTCACCACCAACATCGACGAATCCCCATAACTCAGGAACCGGTATCCCTTTTGCAGCGCTTCATCGTAGACCCGCCGCCAGAGATCGCGACCGAGCAGAGCGGCAACCAGAAGGATAAGCGTGCTCCCAGGTTGATGAAAATTGGTGATGAGGGCATCACACGCACGGAAACGGTACCCAGGGACGATGATGATGCCGGTCCGGCCGGTCACGGCCTCGGCCGAGTGCCGTATGCGCCACCGCTCCACCGCCTCAAGCGATTCAACAAGATCGGGGAGCGTATCATGCTCGGCGTGCAGACGATATGGCGCCCACTGGTCCACGAACAGTTCCTCGGCGTTGCCATCGGCATCCCCCAGCAGCAGCCGGGCGCCGAACCAGTAGAGCGATTCCATGGTACGCAGGCTTGTTGTTCCCACAAGAACAAATGGATGGCCGGCCGCCTGCCTCCGTTTCCGGGCCTGTTCAATAAGCCTTGCCAGAGTCGCCGCCGACACCGCTATCCGCTCCTGGTGCATATCATGATCGGCCACCGCCCCCTTTATCTGCTTGAACGTCCCCGCGCCAACATGCAGCGCCACATGCTCCAGACGCACCCCCCTGCCACGCAGCTCCTCCAGCACCGCAGGGGTGAAATGCAGTCCCGCCGTTGGCGCGGCCACCGCCCCCTCCTGGCGTGCGTACACGGTCTGGTAGGTTGCCGCATCATCCTCGGTCGCATCACGCTTGATATATGGAGGGAGAGGAATCCGCCCGACGATCTCCAGCAGATCGGCCATGCTCACATGAGCCGGCTCCCAGCGGAAACGGACGGCAAAACCTTCCTCCCGCCTCTCCAGCAGCGTTGCATAGAGGTCCAGCTCCTGGCCGCCGCCGGAACAATGCCCATGCAGTTCCCCCTCACGAGCGAACTTCCTTGCTCCTCCCACCATACAGAGCCAGACCGACTCCCCGGCTGCTGCCAGCGCGACCGCCGGATCGCGCGAGGGGGCAAGCGGTTCCAGCAGAAACAGTTCCACCCGCCCACCGGTCTCGCGCTGCATCACGATACGGGCACGCACCACCCGTGTATCGTTCAGCACGATCATCGCATCGGGCGGGACCAGCCAGGGCAGATCACGGAATGTCCGATGGTCGATCACAGCATCGGCGACCGAGCAGAGGAGCAGGCGGCTGCCATCACGCTCCGGGAGCGGATGCTCGGCGATCCGATCGGCCGGAAGCGAATAGGTGTAATCGGCCAGAGAGACGGGCGGGATATACGATGCCGCCACCGGGTGCTGATCGTTTGATGTCATAGATCACAAGTATACGGCAGCGGCGCAATCCGGCGATGCTCCCCGAACAGAGAGAAACGTGTGGGCCGATGGCATGGCCGGAACATTATCCTTCCCCTCTGCCCGTCCAGAGGGTATTGCCGCAGCAGAATGGAGATGGCCACGTGCCTAGTGCCGTCGCATCACTCTCTGGAAAGCTTCCGGCACCGCTTGTAATTATGTAGCTTTGCCGTTGATGTATACAGATGACGACGATATCTCCTTTATCCAGGGAGAACAGATAGAAAAAGACTGGGGGTGGTGGAGCGACTTCCTCCAGCGTGAATATTATGGCTCGCCTGCCGAGCTACCGGCCTGGATAGCGGCCGCTGGGGCGGTGGCGCGCGAGATCAATCTCCGCCCCGGCTCCCGTGTGCTCGATCTAGGCTCCGGCTGCGGGGAGATGATCCTTCAACTTGCCATGCGTGGTGCCGATGCGGTCGGCATCGAGCATTCCGCGCCGCTTGTTGCCCATTGCCAGGAAGAGGCGCGCAAACGCGGCGTCAGGGCCACATTCATGGCCGCCGATATGTTCTCCTTCCAGCCGGAAGGAACCTTCGATGCGATTCTTTCGCTCAACACCAGTTTCGGCTACGGCTCCGATGCTGTAAATCGTGAGCTGATTGAAAAGATCGGAAGCTGGCTACACCCCGGAGGGGTATTCTATTGCGATCTTATCTCTGCCGATCATGCCGAATCCTTTGGATGCTGGAACGATGAAGTGGCCGGTGGACGTTTTATCGTTGACAACAGCTACGATGCCGAACAGCATATCATGACCAGCTATCCAACCTGGATCTCCCCGGAAGGAACATCAATCTACGTGGCGCCGACCCCGGAAGTGGTCCGGCTCTACAACAGAAGCGATATGGAGGAGATGATGCGTGCGGGCGCCATGGAGCCAAAACGGCTGTCCAGAGCAATGGGGCGCGGGTTTCGTCAGAGCGACGATCAGATGCTGACCACATGGGTTGCCCGGAAACGAAGCCCGGTGGCCTGATCTCCCCGATCGGCTCCTCTCTCTTCCAGGCCACTGACAGACAACACACACAGGCGCCCCTGCGTCATCATGTCGTATGGTTGAGCCGTTTATCAGATATATACGAACCCTTCGGTTTATCGGCCCGGAGCTGGAGAAGCGCTATTTCAGGATCTTCGGCGATCTTGAATACGATCTCCTTGCGCTCCGCATCGAGACATCGGTGATGCGATATCGTCTCCGCGAGGTGAAACGCCGGATGCAGGCATGCATCTGGATCGCCCCGGAGGATGAACGGCAGATCAGCGTCACCTCGCATGAGCTTAACGAGCATCTGTATAACCGGCTTGAGCGGCTGCATGGCCAGATCGCTGCGGCAAAAAACTTTCGCTACGATCAGGAACGCGAACGCCAGGGGTTTTTTCTCTTGAACGACATCGCCACAGCGGTTCTCGGTCTGGAAGATCCGAACCGCAGAGAGAGCGAGCAGGAGACATTGGACCAGGCATGCGATGCCTATAGTCGCCTCGATATCAATGATCTGCTCGATCTGCACGATGGCGTGCAGCAACTCTTGGCCCTTGAGCGCCGCGACGGGATGGATTCCCACGAAAGCGAGCGCTGGGAGCAACGATTGGAGCAGATCAGGAAACGCTATCCGTTGCGCTATGCCCGTGTCATGGAGACAGCGGAGGGGATAGAAACGTGGATGAACCGGCTGAAGCGGAAGATCGCACAGGAACAGGAGCGCCTTGAAATTCTTGGCCTGCTCTATACCGCGTCCATCAAGTCGATGCGGTTCCGTAACTGATCCCTTGAAAGAGAGTGCCCGGCGCAAGCCGGATCTCTGCATCACAATACAAAACGGGGTGCACCGAACAAGCTTCGGCACACCCCGTCTGTACAATCGCCCCACAACCCTCTGATAGAGCTTTTACGCCGTCATCGACACAAAAGGCTTGTCGGCGCCCGCATGCTCCTGCAACTCCAGCCAGCGCTCGGCGTCGATGGCAGCCATACAGCCGGAACCGGCCGCGGTCACCGCCTGACGGTAGGTATGATCCTGGACATCGCCGCAGGCAAAAACACCCTCCACGCTGGTATAGGTGCTCTTCCCCCTGGTAATCAGATAGCCGGTCGCATCGGTTTCAAGCTGGCCTGCGAAGATCTCCGTGTTCGGCTTATGGCCGATGGCGATAAAAACGCCGTCGGTAGCAAAAAATCGGGTTTCGCCGGTGATAGTATCACGCAGGGTAACGCCGGTCACGCTTTTTCTCGGCTCGGTTTCGCCATGGATCTCCACAACGTTGGAGTTGTAGATCACCTCGATCTTCGGATTGTTCAGCGCCCGCTCCACCATGATCTTGGAGGCGCGGAATTCATCGCGACGATGCACGATGGTAACCTTCGAGCAGAAGCGCGTCAGATAGATAGCCTCTTCCATGGCCGTATCGCCGCCGCCAACGATGACAGCCTCCTGATTGCGGAAGAAGAACCCATCGCAGGTAGCGCAGGCCGAGACCCCGTACCCCATATAGAGCGTCTCCGAAGGGATCGACAGAAGTTTGGCGCTTGCGCCGGTAGCGATAATCAGCGAATCGCACGAAAGCTGGCGATCGCGATCGCTTTTCAGCAGAAACGGGCGCTGCGAGAGATCAACCTCCGTGATATGCTCGAAACGGCAATCGGCGCCGAAGCGCTGCGCCTGTTTTCGGAAGATCTCCATCATTTCCGGCCCTTGAATCCCATGCTCGAAGCCGGGGAAATTTTCAACCTCGGTCGTTATCATAAGCTGACCGCCGGGAAGGCTTCCCTCGAAGATGACCGGATTCAGATTGGCACGTGCCGTATAAAGAGCGGCCGTAAGCCCGGCCGGACCGGACCCAACGATAATCACCTTATGGTGCTCGACGCCATCTCTCATCTCCCCCGCATGATGCGGCACGCCAACCGGAGTACCATTATTCTGTTCTTGTTCCATTGGTTCTATCATGAATTGTCGTTATATCCATACGACGTATTCAGGTGCATTCTGTTGCCATACGGCATAAACATAGCACAGCTCGCTATTTCTCCCGCAACGCCATCGCCTCGCGAAGCAGCTCCTTGATGGAGGTCAGCTTCGTTCTCAGCAGCTCGATCTCCCCGGGGGCTATCGCCTTTGAGGCAGGCTTCTGATAATACACTTCCAGCGCATTCAGTTCCAGAAGAGAATCGGTAAGAATTGAAAGCGACGTTGTCAGACGTCCCTTTACCTCACCGTGACGGAAGACCTGATCCTCGAGTTCCTGGTCGTACTGTGGGGGAATCATGTGGATAGCCTGGTATGACGATTGCAGATTCTCTAAAGAAGCCGGAGGGCATTCTCGCCGTATAGCCAATGCCCCACATGCTCCCGACAAATATCAACGGCGCAAACCGACAAACGGTCCGCGCCGCCTTTCGCTTCACGGCTGCCAAAGCAGCAGGCAGGCCCTAGACGGCCATGATATCCTTTTCCCTGTCGGCGATCATACGATCGAGTTCCTCGATATACTTATCGGTCAACTTCTGGACATCGCTTTCGCCGCCCTTGCGTATATCCTCGCTCATATTCTCCTCCTTCTCCGCCTTCTTCAGCAGGTCCATGGCATCGCGGCGGGCATTGCGCACGCCAACCTTGGAATCCTCCCCCACCTTCCTGGCAACCTTTGCCAGCTCACGACGGCGCTCCTCGGTCAGCGGAGGGACCGGCAGGCGGATCACATTGCCATCGCTGCTAGGGCTCATCCCCAGGTTCGCAGCCTGGATGGCGCGATCAATGGCCGGGACCAGCTTCTTCTCCCACGGCTGGATAAGAATCATCGTTGCATCGGGGGTGCTTACCGAGGCAACCTGCGACAGAGGCACCATCTGCCCGTAATAATCTACCCGAACAGAGTCCACAAGGCCCGTAGAGGCCCTTCCGGTACGGATTTTTCCAAGCTCTATATGGCAATGCTCCACTGCCCTCTGCATCTCCTCCTCTGCGGAGGCTAGAATCGATTTTACTTCCATGGTCGTTGAATGCTTATAAATATGAACGTGAAGTTCTGCGTGCCTGGCAGTGTTCGCGCCATGCTCCACCGTGGCATGGCAGACGCTGAGCGACGGGAACGGCGACAACGACAATGGCACATGAACGCCGAAGCGACTCCCCGGATCAGTTCCCCGTGAAAATAGCCTTGAAGACATGACCTGCAACAGCAGGATTTTCCTTCAGGCGGCGAACCGAGTATCCATACCAGTCCCTGCCGAACGGCACATACACTCTCAGGCGATGCCCCTGGGCTACAAGCTCGCGACGCTTGGCATCGCGCACGCCGAGCAGCATCTGGAACTCGTACTGATCGCGGCCAAGCCCACGCTCGGCAATCATCTTCCGTGCGCCATCGATCAACACGTCGTCGTGTGTGGCGATCCCCACATAGATCCCGCGATCGAAGATGATTCCCAGACACTTCAGATAATTCCGCTGAACCTCCTCGCGTCCCTTGAACGCGATTGACTCCGGCTCGATGTAGATCCCCTTGCAGAGCCTAAAGGTAACCCCTTCTGCGGCAAGCTGCCGAATATCCTGCTCGGTACGGCGCAGATACGCCTGAAGCACGATGCCGACATGCTTGGGATACAGACGATGGACCCGGCGCAGCAATTCGATCGTGGCATCGGTATAGGGAGAGTTCTCCATATCAATCCGAACGAAATTCCCCAGCTCGGCAGCCTTCTCCACCACACGCAGAAGATTGCCATAGGCGAACTCCTTGTCGATAGCCAGCCCAAGCGAGGTCAGCTTCACCGAAAGGTTGCTATCCACCTTTCTCCGCGTGATCTCCTCCAGCACCCTGATCGACTCATCCGTCTCGCGACGTGCGATCTCCGAACTCTCGACGAACTCGCCGAGCACATCCATGGTCGCCATTGTCCCCTCCTGGTTCAACCGCGCAGCGGTTTTCATCCCATCGTTCAGCGTCTCCCCGGCGATATATTTCTTGGCAACGACCCGGACAAGCCCTTTGGGCGCATACGGAAGGGCGTTCGAGATAAGAGAATTGAAGAAACCCATGATGTCCTTTCTACAGAGGCTGGAGCGACCAATGGTCGCGCTTGGGCGGAATGCGGCGCAAATTTACAACGCTGTGCCACATAACGGCTTCCTGGGAAGACCGAGAACCGTTGCAAAATGTGTTGCCGATGCCGTATACGCCATGCATATGCATCATATGCGCACTAGGATACGCCATCGGCAACCGGCTTGCCCGGCCTCTGGCCGCCGCGTAGCTTTACGCCGGTGAACACGACTCCTGCAAGCGCTGCAAGCAACGTGAGGAGTGTGATCCAGATCCCCGTGGAGAAGGCTGCGGACTCGTAGCGCAGCTCCACCGTATGGGTTCCAGCCGGAAGCGCCACCCCTCGCATCGAATAATCTGCAATCAGCAACTCCGATGCCGCGCCATTCACATAAACCTTCCAGGCCGGATACCATATCTCGCTGAGAACAAGAATGCCCGGCTTGTCGGTCTTCACATCGACAACGATCCTGCTGGCATCGTACGAAGCCACGGTTGCGGTTCCATTGCCGGTTCCATCAAGCTGTATGCCCGGCTCCTTCTCCAGCACGACGGTTCTTGTGATATCCACCTGGCCACCCTTCAGCATGGAGTAGGCACCGGCGGAATCGGTCACTCTGGCATCATACAGCATACGGGCATGGGGCAGAGCCGTGGTGCGCGTTACAAGCCCGGCCTGTCCGGTTGTGGTATCCACCCTGACATCATACTGAATGTTGAGCATGTCGAACGCCTGCTCCTGCGATGCCGTCGGCGGCACTCGCCGACGCAGCAGAAGAGCATTATACCCTTCGTACAGCATGATATCGCTATACGGCCCCTGGTTGCGCGGCATAAGCATATAGCCCCCCTCGCGCATCTTTACCCGGAACAGCTTCTGCGGCGGGGCCACCTTCAGCGCGGCAAACTGCGCGTCGCCCCGCTGGTAGATATCCGTCTGCGGATTTGTCGGGGAATCGTTCTGCCCCAGGCCAAACGAGAACATATCGATCACCGCAAGCATAACCAGGGCCACGCCAACCAGCGTTCCGCCGATCTTCCCTGTAAGCCGCGCCCAGATGATGCCGGTACAAGCAGCACCGATCAGCAGCGCCGTGATTCCCGTCCCGGCAGTTGCCTCACCAATCGTAGGAGGCGCCGTAAACATGCCAAGCAGAACGCCGGACACCGAGAGCAGCCCCATCACCACAACAAGCCCCCCCATGCCGAGCGCGGCACGGCGTACGCGTCCAGGCTCGGCTCCGCCACGCAACAGCCTATCAACTCCGGCCGCCGCCAGCACCGCCCCGCCAAGCGAGAGGTAGAGCGTCATACGGGTGGGAATACGGAAGGTGGAGAACAGCGGCAGCCTGCCGAAGATCGGATGAACGAAAAAGTTATCACCAAGGGCATACAGAAGCCCGAACAGCGCCATGCCGCCGAAGAACCAGCCAAGCCCGCCAAGGCGTTTCGAGGCAAGCCCGACCGCCGCCAGAATCAGCGTCACGACGCCGATATACACAGCGGTCTCCCAGAAGTAATACGGTTCGGGACGATACCAGAACTGCATATCCTGAGCAACGCTTGGCCCCATAACCCCGAAGAATTTTGGAACGAAAAGCGTGATCAACTGCCCCAGGCCAAGCGCCCCTTCCAGGGTCTGCTCGTAGGTAAAGGCAGCACGCTCGGAAAGCCCTGCAAGCTCCATGCTCGGAAGAAGCTGCATGGCAAACAGCCCCGCTCCGATCGCCACCGGAAGCGCTGCCAGAGCTGCGCCCAGCCCAAGCCGTGCCGGTACGGCATCATCGCCCCTGGCGCGAAGATCGCGCACAAGCAGAACGATGGTAAGACAGAAGAGAAAGAAAACAACATAGAGCGCAAGCTGCGGATGCCCTCCCAGCATCATCACGCCAAGCAGAAGCCCCGCTACCAACGAGTGGAAGATGCTTCTGCGTGTGATGCCTTGGTAGAAGAAATGCACGATCCACGGAAACCAGGCCTCGTGGTAGATCATATTATGGTGCATCGCATGGGTTACCATCAGCGCGCACAACGCGTAGACGATTCCTCCCAAGGCCCCCCCCCATTGTCCTATACCAAGCCCACGTGCCAGACGCCAGACGCCGAGCATGGCAACCAGATAGTGGAGGATGATAAAAAACTGGGCCATCCATGCGCTCAGATCCCCGCCGGAGAGATAATACATGATCTGATTGCCGGGATAGAATATCCCGTTCTGGAGATCGGCAAGAAACGGCATCCCGTTGAACGTATACGGGTTCCAGTACGGTATCACCCCGGCCGTAAAATTCTTCGCGGCAAAACTCTGATAGGGGTAGAACGCCTCGGTGAAATCCTCCCAGAGGAACGCATGCCCGGAGATATGCCCCCAGAAGAAGATCAGGACCACAAGGAGAAAGAGCACGACCACCATCGCGTTCGATGGCTCCCAGATGGTTTCGGCGACCGGCCTCTGCCTATGAACACGCTTGGCATCGTCGGTCTTGTTGGCTGTACGCTGTCTTGACATGTGCGGCAGAGAAAGTGCGAGAAACAACAATGCCAGCGGCTGCCGGCATCGGCGGGCATAAGGCCCGTGACAGGAGAAGTTTCAGGGGATCGCGGCAGTGGCCGGGCCGCATACGCTCGGCCACTGCTGCGATCCCGACAGGGACATCGGCGGTGCCGGGCGGCTCTACGAGTCGTCGCGGCCGAGAACGATGAACATCTGCGAGAGCTTGCCGAAGGGGCCGCGAAGAAAATCGAACCCGGCTGAAAGCCCTCCCAGAAGGGGATACAGCGGATGATACACGGCCGGGCGTTCCTTTGTAACGGAGATCATCCCCTTGTCGGCAAGCCAGAAGAGCGTGCTGGTTGTCCAGAACGGCGCTCCCTGGGTATAGGAGAACTTCTTGAACTTCAATCCCGCAGTGGCGGCAATGCGCTCGAAACTCTCCTTGGTAAAGATCACCCAGTGGCGGGGGGAGTGGTATCCGCCCCAGTTCTTGTGGCGGAACACCCGGGCATCCAGACTGTCGTAGTTCGGCGTCTTGACCAGCACCAGCCCTTGTGGCGAGAGCATCGAGCGAACCTTCTGGAGAATAAGCAGAGGATCGGCCACATGCTCGATCAAGTTTAGCAGCAGCACCAGATCGAACTGCCGATCGGTCTGGAAATCCTCGATCCTGCCACAGAAATATTCATGCCCCTGCCCGCGTGCCAGCTCGGCAGCCCCTGGATCGAAATCCACCACCTGCGTGAACTTCACCCTGGGATCAATATCGCGAATGATATTAAGCTGCCATCCGGCACCGCCCCCAACATCGAGCACATTCAGGGACTCGCCGGGAATGGACTTCAGGATGTTCTGAAACAGCCGCCCATCGAGCCAGCCCTTGATCCGGTGAACAACGGATTCCTTCGGAGAAGCGAATGAGTAGTAATTGGATGGGTAGATTTCCGAGAGCCGATCGCTCGGGACCGGGTCTATGAACAACACCCCGCACGTCTTGCAACGATACAGGGTGAAACGCTCATCCGTTGTGAGATACTCTGCATCCCAGGCCGTTGCCCACACTTCCGACGAGGTGGAGCCGCAGGCAAGACATATGGGATCTGAAGCCGAATCGCGATGTTCTGACATTGTTAATGATTGAAGAGTCGCACGAACGTTCTGGCATACGAAGTACGATGCCGCGTGAGCACGCCCGCAACCTCCGTATCCATCAGGAAATGCTCCAGATCGGAAAGTCTGGTGTAGGAGATCTGCGGTTCCCAGTGATGCAGCATATGACGGTTGAACCCGGCCCCGCCCAGCGTGCTTGCAATCGGCCCGGAACCGAACATTCTGTTGACAGCTCCATGCGGGACCACAGTGTAATCCAGATCGGCACGGGCATCCTCGTCGCGATGCTCCAGAAGCTGTCGTAATGCCGCAAAGAACGGAAAGGCGATAATCATTCCAATCACCCATGCAACCGAGACGGTCCAGAAGCCAAGAAGCGCCATGCCAAGAACTATCACACCGTTCATAGCCACCCCCACGAGCAACTGTGCATTCAGGATGCCCCCGCTCTTGTGCGCCCCTTTCTGCTTCGACATCTTCTCCCGCTTGCTGAGCACCTTCAACGGCTTGATGCCGGTAAGCGACTCCACCAGAAACTGGATGTTCAGCGGATCGAAATAGGTGTGCTCGGTATCCTGAGGCGTGCCCAGATGCCGATGATGATCGAAATGAATAGGCCGATACGCCTTGATGTCCTGCCCGACAAACGAGCCGATAAAGATATTGGCAAGCCGGTCGTTCATCTTCCTGTCGGGCGCGATATTGTAATGCGCGGCCTCATGAAAGAAAAGCTCGATATAAGCGAGCGTATAGCCATACAACAGAGAGCCAAGGAAGATGCTCAGATACCAGAGGTGCGGAGCCTGCTGCTGCACAAGGATCATCCCCACCATCGTCGCGATCAGCACCAGATGGCCGCACAGCAGATGGACCCAGACAAGGCCGAACTTCGGCTTCAGGCTCTGCTTGAACTCCTTGTATCTGATCCCCTTGCTATTGACGATGGAATCGCGCCGAACCTCATCCAGGTTCGCAGGTTGCTTCCCCATTACGGTCTGCTGATACTCTGCAACTGTAGTCATACGTAGATCGGTAAAGCCAGAGGGTTGTCGTTTTGCAGGGTCATTATCACATGAGATGAGCAATCCGGGACCGCCGCCCCGAATACGCTCGTAACGTGCGCAGCTAACGACGTGCATCAGGCATGGAAAACGTATAACCTCCTCCGGTTGCCCCATCGGAACAATCGCCGGATAGGCTCCATAACATCGGCAAGGGTGTGCCAGGGAACTGCCGGATAGCCGCCTAAGTTACATAAACGGCCTGATATCGCCACGCCTGCACGGAAAAGTAGCACGCGGTTCCTGGCTCCACATTCGGCTTCACCGGGCGATAAGGATCGGATGGCTTGCCATGCCATCGCCGGTCGGAATCATCAACCAGTATACACCCTGCGGCAGCGCCGAAACATCGAGCAGATACATCCCCTCCTCCCGATATGTGCTCCCGCTCCCCGTGCTCGAACGCATGGTATATTCTGGATACATCACGGTGGTTCCCAGCGCATCGCGCACCTGTGGCACGCCAACGATCGCCGTGCTCCTGTCGCCAAGGATCTCGACCGGAACCTCCACAATCGCCGAACCTGGATTTGGGCGGGGAGCATCAATCCGTACCTTGGAGATCCCTGCACCGGCCTGACGGATGACGATCGTGGTATTGCAGACCTCCCCATCAAGCTCGCGCACCCCATAGGCGGCCACCGGGATAAAGAGTGGGCAGGGATCACCGATGATAATGCTATCGCTGGTATCCCCGCCGCTGCCAGGCTCGAAACAGACCTCGAGCCGACCGGTCCCGCCGGAAGGTATCACCAGCGGGAACTGGCCCGGTGGAATCGAAAACGAGGTATTCTGAAGACAGACAGCAGAGGAGATAACAAGCACGCTGTCCGCATCGTTGCGCAGATCCACCCAATGGCAGCGGCGCTTCCCGATAGCCGTGGTATCGAGCCAGACCCGACCCCGATCCGTTTCCAGCACCGTAAGGATGTCGCCGACCCGGACCGGAAAAACTGCCATGATAGTCGAGATCTCTCCCTGTCCGTTGCGAACCTGAAGCCCCGCCTGTCCCGGCTTCTTCCGATCCTGCACAACTACCCGCACCCGGACCAACTGCAATGATGGCAGCATATCCACAACCTGCACGGCGACATTGGAGCTTATGCTTGAATCCAGCCCGATCATCGTAATGCCCGAGACGGAATCGACAGCCAGCACCATGCCCGTAGAACAATCCATGGATAGTTGCAAGAACGTCGTGGTGCTACATGGAACAACCGCCACGGTCACCGAGTCACGACCGATGCAGCCGAGACTATCGCTCACCGTGAGATAATAGGTGGTGGTACTGGCTGGGCTTG
>CAYVWR010000004.1:0-207237 GCA_964455525.1 uncultured Alphaproteobacteria bacterium | reverse complement strand
CCGTCGGGGTTGCGCAATCAACACAGCTCAGCCCAGCCGAAGGACTCCACAGGTAACGACCATCCCCTGTTGCCACCAGGCCGGTGCTGCCACCGGGGCAGATGCTCCTGTCCGCTCCGGCATCGGCAGGAACCACGTTCACGATAACGGTCACCGAGTCACGACCGATACAACCGAGGCTATCGCTCACCGTGAGATAATAGGTGGTGGTACTGGCTGGGCTTGCCGTCGGGGTTGCGCAATCAACACAGCTCAGCCCAGCCGAAGGACTCCACAGGTAGAAATCGCCACCGCTGGCACGAAGGGGGAGGCTTCCTCCCAGACAGATCTCCCCTCCATCCCCTGCATCAACCGCGATTGTTGCCACTGTAACCGTCACCGAATCGCGTGCACTGCACCCGGCAGCATCCGTGACCGTTACATAATAGGTTGTGGTAGCACGGGGATTTGCCGTCGGATTTGCGCAATCAATGCAGCTCAACCCCTCGGCCGGACTCCACGCATAGATCACGCCGCCGCTGCCACGAAGTTCCGTGCTCTGGCCGGAGCAGATCGTTGTATCGGCCCCGGCATCGGCCAGCACGGAGTTCACGGTAACAATCACCGAGTCGCGACCGGCACAGCCGAGGGCATCGGTCACCATCACATAATACACGGTTGTTTGTGTCGGCCGTGCCGTCGGGTTTGGGCAATCAACACAGCTTAGCCCCTCGGCCGGACTCCACGCATAGATCACGCCGCCGCTGCCATGAAGTTCCGTGCTCTGGCCGGAACAGATCGTTCTATCAGCTCCCGCATCAATCGAGGAGTTTCCAACCACCACGGTAACGGAATCGCGCCCTGTGCAGCCGTTTGTATCGGTCACCGCAACGTGATAGACCGTTGTGACCGTGGGGCTGGCGGTCGGGTTTGCGCAGTCGGTACAACTCAGGCCAGCCGCCGGACTCCAGGCATAGATGCTCCCCCCCGTTGCCTGTAGCTTCAGGCTCCCCCCCAGACATATCGTTCCCCCGGCTCCGGCATCGGCGATGGCAGGGCTTAGCACACGCACCGTAACAGAATCCTGGCCGATGCAGCCATCCACGTCGATTATCGTCGCATAGTAGGTGGTCGTCACCGTAGGATTTGCCCGGGGATTTGGGCAATCGGTACAGCTCAGGCCGGCCGCCGGACTCCATTGATAGATCACTCCTCCGCTGGCAAGCAGGTTGGTGCTCTCTCCTGCACAGATCGTCTTGTTTGCTCCGGCATCAACGGCTATCTCCTTGACAAAGACGATAAGAGAATCCCGGCCGATGCAGCCGGCCGCATCGGTCACAGTCACATAGTAGGTCGTCGTGACCAGAGGGCGTGCCTCCAGCTCCGGGCAGGTGGTGCAAGTAAGCCCTCGATCCGGGCTCCAGAGATAGGATACCCCGCCGGAGGCGCTCAATATCGTGGACCCTCCCTTGCATATCGTTCGATTGCCGCCAACATCAACGGGAATAGCCGTTACGTTAATGGTCACCGAATCGACACTTGTACAGCCGCTAGGATCGGTCACGCTGAGATAATAGGTGGTTGTAAAGGTAGGAGTAGCGCGGGGATTCGGACAATCGGTACAGCTCAGCCCATGCGCCGGGCTCCAGCGATAGCCCCCCACACCGGTTGCCCGTAACACTGTGCTCTGTCCCAGGCAGATCGTGGTATCCCTCCCTGCATCCGCCAGCCCCGTATTGATCGGAACGTTGCCCTGTGGCATGCGAAGCGCGGTAAGCAGCCGTCCATTTGTCCCGGAATCGGCCCCGTAGGTCGTGTTTATACAGGGCGATGCATTGAGAATGATACCGGCCTTTCCCCCTTGCAGATCTACCGTCACACCGGCCGGGGGTGTGGGCGTTCCCACCCAGACCACTCCTCCACCACCGCCGCCGCCGGTACCAACACAATCGGTCATGAAATTGTCGTTGTTATCTCCTCCCTTTCCTCCTTTTGAGCGAAGCGTGAGAGGCTGCTGGAACGATTCCACCTGTAGAAATATTGATCCGCCAGCACCCCCACCACCGGCCCCATCCCATCCGGCAGCATCAACACGGTCGATACCGCTGGCAACGATCGTTCGGCCATTGCCGAGAATGGTGCGAGCACGAATCAGCACAATGCCACCACCGCTTGTCCCTTCGGTAGCAACCTCCTGGTTCTGATGTCCTCCACCGCCACCGCCGCCCAGGAACACCCGGTAGCCATTGCCCGGATACTCGAGCGCATATCCGCCCAGACCGCCGATATCGGTCTGGCCAAAGCCACTGTACTGCTTTCCCCCCTTTCCTCCCGGGCTGATATTGCCACCGCCGCCACCACCGGCATTATGATCGTTGCCGCCACCGCCGCCATTGGCAAGTGCCCCGCGCCCTGCCTCGTAGGAAGCCACATATGGCGTTATCCCTTCCCCCTTCTGGGCACCCTTGCCAGATGCCATGGTATAGAAGTAATCGGATTCATCTCTGGAGGTATTTGCCCTGGAGACTGTTCCTCCTCTGAATCCAAGACCGCTGACATCTATATCGGCATTGAGCCTGAGCACATCGCCAACATCAATGGCCAGAACGCCGCCAGCAGATCCATCCCATGGAAAGGCCGTCAGAAGGCCCTCGACGCTCGCATTCTGGTAATGTGGTACCCGGATCAACTGCACCAGACCGGAGATATTATAGGTTTGAAGAAGGTGATGTGTAAGCGAGATGGTATTGCCGAAGATATCGGCGATGATGCCGAATTCGTAATTCCCGGCCCCATTGTAATTCTGGATCGAGCCGAATGCCGCCGTATTGCTCGAGTTGATGACCGCCCCTTTCATCTGGATGATAACAACGGTGTCGCCTATACGAAATCCGCCGCTGCTCTGAACGACGATCGCACCGGGACAAGGTCCGAGAGAGATGACAGGCGTATAAATATTAACGACGCCGGAGATCGAGGTGTACTGTGCATGCAACTTCGGAGGCCGATATGCAAGCAGGAGAAGCAGTATCACAACAGCAATCCGTACCGTAATCTTCATAGCACCTCTCATAACTGGGTTCTCTCAAGGGGGCATATGCATGCACGTTCCAGCACATGCACCCCGGATAGGTGTAGCATACAGGCCAGCCGGGCAGATACCGGGCGGCATACTGGCTAATGCACCACCATAATCGGATGGCTTACCACCCCATCCATGGTTGGGATCATCAGCCAGTACAGACCCTGTGGCAGGCTCGCGACATCGAGCCGGTAGCATCCCTGCTCACGGTATATAGTTCCGGTTCCGCTATACGAAAGGATGCTATACTCGGGGCTTCTCACCACAGATCCGAACATATCGCGCATCACCGGGGCGCCAGCCATGGCCGCATCCCTGTTGCCAAGAATTTCGACCGGAACCTCGATCGTTGCCGAGCCGGGATTTGGATGGGCAACCCCGATGTTTACCTTGGCGGCGCCCGGCATCGCCTGGCGGATTCCGATGATTGTGTTGCAGACGACCCCTTCGCCGGAAAACGAACCGAACGAGGCCATCGCGATACGAAGCGGGCAGAGATCGGCGACGATCAGCGTGTCATGATCGGCACCGGCAGCCGTAGGCTCGAAGCAGACGTCAAGATGCCCCGTTGCACCGGGAGGAATCACCAGCGGGAACTGGCCGGGCGGAACCGAAAACGATACGTTCCGAAGAAATGCCGCCGATGGAATCACCAGATCCCTGGCATCATCGTTTCGTAGCTCCACGGCCCTGCATCGCCGTGTGCGTGTCGCCGTTGTATCGATGCGCATCTGGTCCTCAGCAATGCCAAGCACCGTTATGGAGCTTCCGGCCAGCACTGTCACGTTTGTGGAGATCATGGCCTGCTTGCCATGTGCGTTTGTAACGCGAAGCGTGATGTGTGCGTCCTTGCTACGATCCTGTACATACACAGCGATCGTTACCAGCCCGGATGGGAGGCCATCCACCGACCAGATGGAGACATTGGAGCTTGCCAGCGAATCGAGAGCAACATCGGTGATGGCCGATACCGTATCCATTGCCACGATCACTGTGCCATAACAACTGCTCTCCCCCTGGGTAAGAACCGGTGGAAGCACCGGCACAAAAGTCCGCACTCTGCATGTGCCGATACTATCGCACCCTGAAAGCTCAGGAAGATATCCCGCAGGCTGAAAACCGGTGATGACAGTGCCGGGCCGACCATTGGCCGCGCCATAGGTTCCCCCCTCGACCGCCGTCCCTGCGTTTCCACCGTCGGCCAGAATACGCAGACACTCAGCAGGCACCGTGTCGCCGGTCACCCCAACCAATCCGCCACCGCCGCCGCCGCCCGGCCCAACCTTTGCAAAGCTGCGGGTTCGGCTACCGCCATTGCCCCCCGAGACATCCACGACGAGCATGCCTGCAAGGCTGCCGACATCGAGCACAACGGCCCCTCCGGCACCACCGCCGCCACAGCCATCGGGATCATTCGGGGCAGGATCATCCTTGGCGTTCTCTCCTCTCGCCTTGATAGTATGATTACCAGCATCAATGGTACCGGCACGGATAACGATAATGCCACCACCATTTGCTCCGCCGGAGCCATGACGATTGTTGATATGCCCACCTCCGCCGCCGCCCCCCATGAACAGAGGCCCTCCCTCCTGACCATACAAGGTAGCAAGCGAGTATGCACCTATCCCGGCGGCAACAGTGGAGTTGCCGAACGCATCATAGCCAAAGCCCCCCTGCCCTCCGGCACCATAATTCCCGCCACCACCGCCACCAGCATTATGGTTATTTCCGCCACCACCGCTGTTGGCGGCGGCCCCCCTGCCATAGATAAAGGTCCCTCTTCCATTGCCGGCAAGGCCTTCGCCTCTGAGAGAAAAACGGCAGGCGAGCGACGACACATAATCGGAACGGTTCGGATTGTCGGCACATCCCTCCTGGTGTTGATACACGGCCCCACGATATCCGGCGCCGGAGACATCAATCTCGCCCCGCAGCACCAGGCACCCTGCCGAGAGCGCAAGCACCCCACCGGTTGCTCCGTTCCATGGCTTGCAGGTGAGCCTATCCACAACAACGGCGCGGTCATAGACCGGCACACGCACCAACTGCACCTTGCCTTCAATCGCATAGCCGCCATGAACAAGCGGATTCCCGAGCGTAATACGGTTTCCCGAAATGCTTCGGATCGTCCCGAATTCATAATCCCCTCCGCCATGCCTGTTTCTCACCTCGCCATAGCTCGGGTTGTTGGCGGTCGTGATCTCCGCTCCCTGCATCTGTATAAGCAGCACCTGGTCGCCAGCGGAAAATCCGGCGGCAGATTCGACGTCGACCGTTGCATTCGCCCGATCAATCGACTGTACGACCGCATAGATATTGATGATCCCCGCAATATTCTGGGCACCCGCACGAGCCGATAGCAGGAGTGCAAACACCGCCATCGCTGCAACGATCCGTAAAAAATCTCTCATGGCCATTCCCAAACAGTCTTGATGTACGGATGAACTCCCATGCTGATATGCAGAACAAGGTCTCGGCATGCGCAAGGGCATCGCTGTGTAATCCGGACGCCGATCCAGCCGGGTGCTGGCTCGGCAACATGTTCCTCCCATAGTGGCCGCGACTCGGCACATATGAAAGGACACCGAGCAGTACCGATATGACACAGAGAGGGGCACGACCCCCTTGTACAGCCATTGGGCGGCTCCGTTCTCGGTGGTGTTTGTACGGGCACACGGAATATATCGCGCCCCACCTGCCGGAAACAATGGAGATCGCCACGGCGCTATCAATTTGTAGCGCCCCGGCCTCGAAGTTTGCGGCGTAAGGAGAGGTGCGTAACTTCGGCGCAGATGATTATCAGACGGCTTATAAAAACCGAAACGGTTATCGACGACCGACAACCGCCGCAGGAACCAGCCACGGGAGCCAGCGTTCCCTCGGTTGGCGAATTTACCCGGCAGATCGCCAATGTGCTTGAAGGAACGTTCGATAACGTCGCAGTCCAGGGGGAGATATCCGGCTGGAATCGCGCCGCAAGCGGGCATACCTACTTCACGCTCAAGGATGAATCCGCGGTTCTCGGCGCGGTGCTCTGGCGCAGCCGTACGCTCGAACATCCGGTTCGCAATGGGATGAAGGTGGTGGCACGTGGCCGTATCACGCTATATCCACCTCGCGGACAGTATCAGCTCGATTGCTCCTCGCTTGTCCCGCTTGGGCTGGGCGACCTCCAGCTTGCGCTTGAACGGCTCAAGGCCCGGCTGCTTGCCGAGGGATTGTTCGACACATCGCGCAAGAAGCCCCTGCCCGCGTTCCCACGCCGTATCGGCATCGTCACATCCAGCACCGGGGCCGCCATACGCGACATGGTCACAACATTCGGCCGCCGCATGCCGACGGTACATCTGGTGGTACGGCCAGCACTTGTGCAGGGAGCCGGGGCAGCCGAGGACATCGCGCGGGCGATCGGCGAATTCAACCTCCTGGATGATATCGACCTGCTGATCGTTGGCCGTGGTGGTGGCTCCATCGAGGATCTCTGGGCCTTTAACGAGGAGATCGTGGCACGCGCCATCGCCGCCTCGCGCATACCGGTGATCTCGGCCGTGGGACACGAAATAGATTTCACCATCGCCGATTTTGTTGCCGATGTACGCGCAGCCACCCCGACCGCCGCCGCCGAGATCGCCGTGCGCGATCGCACCGAGCTGCTTCCGGCGTTGCGTGAACTTGGCGAGGCGATGGCATCTGCCGTCGAGAACAGGATCGCCACCGGGAAACGGGAATTGCATGCGCTCCTGAAAAGCCGTGGGCTTGCCCGGCCGCTCGATCTGGTCCGCTCGCACCAGCAGCGGGTGGATGATCTGACCCATCGCGCCTCGCTGGCATTGCGAGGGGTCGCGCTGCGCTCGGCCGAACAGCTCCGCCTTCTGGAAGCGACCCTTCAGGCGCTCAATCCTACCAATGTCCTGGCACGCGGCTATGCGATCGTGGAACATGATGGCAGAGCGGTATCACGCGCATCGGCGCTGAACCCGGGAGACCAGATTCTTCTCCGGATGGCCGACGGCACCCATGACGCCACGATCGCGCAGCAGCATACCGGCCGGAACAACCGGCAGAAGAACGAACACAACAACACCAAGGAGCCATAACCTCGCATGGCAAAGCAGAAAACATTCGAGACCTCACTGGTCCGCCTTACCGAGATAGTATCGGCGCTGGAGAGCGATGGAACGCCTCTTGCCGATGCCATGAAGCTCTATGAAGAGGGGATCGCCCTGTCGCAGTCGTGCCGGAGGGAACTGGAGAACGCCGAGATGCGGATCACCGAGCTGCGCGCGCGCGCGGAGGGAGGATTGATCGAGGAAGACGCCAGGTACTAGAGCATAGGCGCTGTTGCAGCGCATTGCCTCCTCCCCCTGGCATCTCGGATGCAATGGACTTGTTGAGAATAGATGCCAGCGAGCCGGACAGCCGTTTGCCTCTGCTCGCCAGGGGGGCTTACGCGCCGCGCCCCTGGCATCCGTCCCACAGAAATCGCCATGCTAGCGATGCCCGCCACAACCCTGCCGGGAACAATCTCTCCCCTATGATATTTTTTTTCAACCGCGAGGTAACGCCTGCGATAACGCGGCGTGTATTGTGGCAGATGGGGGGCGACGGTTCCCATTACCGGATTGTAGCACCGGGCTGCCCCAATCCAGATGCCGTCCCCCAACCGGGATAGTCATTCTGTTACTCAACATAGTTCAATTCAGGAGAGCAAAAGAAATGGTACGGAAGACGTACAGCACACTCGTCGCAATGGCTTTCGCAGCACTCGTCATGGTTGGTTGCGGCAAGGAAGATGTTTCGGATCTGACCAGCACCTGGACCACGAAGGACGGAGAGGTTCAGACGAAGCTCACCGAAGTTCAGACCAAGAGCAAGGAACTCCAGGGTCGCCTCGAGTCGTTCCAGGTTTCCAACACGGCCGACACGATGCTGACCGCCGAGCGCGCAGCGATGATCACGCTGCTCCAGGCCAACCTGAGCAAGATCAGCGAGCTTGAGGGCAACCTGAAGACCCATGCTGCCACACGCGACTCGCTGGTCACCCTTGGCAACCGTGCCGAGTATGAGACCGCCTGGAAGAGCGCCGAGACCGAGTATGCTGGTGCCCTTGCCTCGCTCGACGAAATCGAGAAGCAGAACAGCGATATCGCTTCGCGTCTGGAGAGCCTGAACAGCAAGCCGGCCGCAGCTACGACCGATACCGTTGCTGTGAAGCACGACACGGTTGTCACCGAGACCGTCACGACCGAGAAGAAGGCCGATACGACCGTCAACTAATTCCGCACTCGAACGAACAGTCAACGTTCGGATCGCCCGGCGCTTGCAATAAGCACCGGGCGATTCTGTTTTCAGGGATCTGGCACCACCCCCTGCAATCACTCCAGGCATCGGCCCCAAGCGCCACGGCATCCCCACGGAGGCCACCTGCCGCGATCATTGTTCGCGGTTGTCCATCCTACGCGATACGCCCTCCTCCAAAAAAAAGCGGGATGGCCTCTATGCCACCCCGCTTGCAATATTCGTGTTGCTCTTCCGGAAGAATTACTCGGCCAGCGCGCGCGCACGTGGTGCGGCAGCCTTGATATCCTCGGAAGTGCCATCGGCGTACTTCTGGAAATTATCGTTGAACTGCTGAGCCAGGCCATACGCCTTGTCGTCGTAGGCATCCTGGTCCGGCCAGGTGCTACGCGGGTCCAACACCTCATCCGGCACCCCATCCACATGGGTGGGAACATGCAGGCCGAAGATCGGATCTTCGCGATACTCGGCATTATTCAACTCCCCTGCCAGCACAGCATTGATCATGGCACGGGTATGAGCGATCTTCATACGGCTGCCAACGCCGTACGGGCCGCCGGTCCAGCCGGTGTTCACCAGCCAGCAATGTACGCCATGCTCCTCGATCTTCTTGCCGAGCAGCGACGCATAGACCGACGGATGATGCACCATAAATGGGGCGCCAAAGCAGGCCGAGAAGGTCGGCTGCGGCTCAGTAACGCCCTTCTCGGTGCCGGCAACCTTGGCCGTATAACCGGAGATGAACTGGTACATAGCCTGGGCCGTGGTCAGCTTGGCGATTGGCGGAAGAACGCCGAATGCATCGGCGGTCAGCATAATGATATTCTTCGGATGGCCTCCCATCGAGCCTGGGGCGGTGTTCTCGATATATGAGAGGGGATAGGCAGCGCGAGTGTTCTCCGTATACTTCTGGGAGTCCAGATCGAGGAAACGGGTTTCCGGATCGAACGCCACATTCTCCAGCACCGTGGCGAACATCTCCGTGGTAGCATAGATCTGCGGCTCCGCCTCCGCCGAAAGACGGATCACCTTGGCATAACAGCCGCCCTCGAAGTTGAACACGCCTTCGCCGGACCATCCATGCTCATCATCGCCGATAAGGGCGCGGCTGGGATCGGCCGAAAGGGTGGTCTTGCCAGTGCCGGAAAGACCGAAAAAGAGCGCGACATCCCCTTCGGTACCGATGTTCGCCGAGCAATGCATCGGCATCACACCCTGAAGCGGGAGCAGATAATTCATTGTGGTGAAGAGCGACTTCTTGATCTCTCCTGCATACGAGGTGCCGCCGATCAGAATCACCTTCTTGCCAAAATCCACCAGAATAAAGGTGCTGCTACGGGTGCCATCCTCTTCCGGACTGGCATCCATATCAGGAACATGAACAACTGTGAAATCGGCATTGAAGCTCTCGGCCCCCCCCTCTACATCCCGAACCGGGATAAAGAGAGTCTGCGCAAAAAGGTTATGCCAGGCGTGCATATTGATAACACGCACACCAACACGATAACGAGGATCGGCACCAACAAAACAGTCGGCAATGAAGAGATCCTTTCCGGCCAGATACGCCGTTGCCTTTTCCAGAAGGCGATCAAACTTCTCCTGCGGGAACTCCCTGTTTACCGGCCCCCACCATACGTGATCCTCGCTGCTCGGCTCTCTGACGATAAACTTGTCGTTTGGCGAGCGCCCGGTGTGCTGCCCAGTCAACACTGCAAATGCACCACCGCTGGTGAGATATCCCTCATTCCGCTTTACTGCCTCTTCTACCAGACGAGCCGATGTAGGATTGTAGGTGATCTCCCCAGCTCCCGCTATTCCGAACTCTTCCAGTTGCTTGCGAACGTCCTCGTTGTTCATGAGTTGGTAGCATCAAAGTGAATGTAAAGAACGAATCAAAGTGTGGTGAAGATAATTCAAATTCAGATAATGCGGCTGAAACAAGGCATTGCAGAAGAAGCTTCTCGGCCGCACCGTACGCATTGCAACAAGGATATCGGATCGAAACAACGCCCTTGCACCATCAATACCTGCAAGGGCGTTGCGTTGCGCTGTGCCACCCTGGTGGCGAGGCGTTCACCAGGGATCAGACATCAAGGTTCCGAACATACCTGGCGTTGCGCTCGATGAACTGGCGGCGTGGTTCCACCGCATCCCCCATCAGCGTCTCGAAGATGTGCGAGGCCGCCTGGGCGTTCTCGATCGTCACCTGCTGAAGCGTGCGGGTCTCCGGGTTCATCGTCGTGCTCCAGAGCTGCTCAGGGTTCATCTCTCCAAGCCCCTTGAACCGACTGATAACGATGCCATCCTTGGTGCGGCTTGTATTCTCATCCTCGAGGATCGGCTCCTCGGCCGCCTCCTCGTCCTTGGTGCGGTTGGCCGAATCACGACGCATACGGCCGATGATCTCGTCACGCTCGGCATCGTCGAAGGCATAAAACTCCTGCTTCCCCTTCTTCAGCTTGTACAGCGGGGGCATTGCCAGATAGATCTTCCCGGTTTCGATCACATCGCGCATATAGTTGAAAAACAGCGTAAGCAGCAGCGTTCGGATATGCGATCCATCAACATCCGCATCGGCCATCAGGATCACCTTGCCGTAGCGTGCCTTGGTGATGTCGAGCGTCTCGCCGAACCCCATGCCGAGCGCCGTGAAGA
Source organism: uncultured Alphaproteobacteria bacterium (assembly GCA_964455525.1). GTDB lineage: Bacteria > Bacteroidota > Ignavibacteria > OLB7 > OLB7 > JAFDZV01. The sequence continues at coordinate 196,223 of CAYVWR010000004.1, read as the reverse complement.
TCGCACGGATCTCCTCGTTCTCCAGCACCTTGTTCAGACGTGCCTTCTGCACGTTCAGCACCTTGCCTCGCAACGGCAGAATGGCCTGCGTACGACGGTCGCGCGCGCTCTTGGCCGAACCACCTGCGGAATCACCTTCTACCAGATAGATCTCGCAATGCTCCGGGTCCTCGATCGAGCAATCGGCAAGCTTGCCGGGGAGCGTCGAGGACTCCAGAGCGCTCTTACGGCGCACCAGGTCGCGCGACTTGCGGGCGGCCTCGCGAGCTTCGGCGGCCATATAGACCTTCTCGATGATCGTCTTGCCGACCTTTGGATTCTCTTCCAGATACTGGGCAAGGCCATCGGCAAAAATGGAACGAACCACCCCCTCCACTTCGGAGTTGCCAAGCTTGGTCTTGGTCTGCCCCTCGAACTGCGGCTCGCCGACCTTTACCGAGATCACCGCCGTAAGCCCTTCACGAAAGTCGTCGCCAGTAAGCTGGATCTTGTCGTTCTTCAGCAGCTTATTCTTCTGAGCATAGGCGTTAAGCGTACGGGTAAGCGCCGAGCGGAAACCGGAAACATGGGTTCCACCCTCGCGCGTATTGATATCGTTCACATAGCTGAACACGTTCTCGGAGAAGCCGGAATTGTACTGGAAACACACCTCCACCGGCGTGTTCTCCTTCTCCCCGCTAATCATCACCGGCTTTACGAACGCCGTGCGATGCTCATCGATATACTTCACAAATCCAACCAGCCCTTCCTCATAGTGAAACACCTCCTCGATCCCTTCCTCACGCTCATCACGCATGGTGATGGTGATCTGCGGGTTCAGGAAGGCCAGCTCGCGCATGCGTTCGGCAAGCGTATCCCAACGGAAATCTCTGCTCTTGAAAATCGAGGAGTCCGGGAGGAACCACTGCGTGGTACCGGTATCGGACTTCTTCTTGGTCGTGCCGATCTCGATCACCGGACCCTGGGGCGTGCCAAGACGATACTCCTGCCGGTAGATCTTGCCATCGCGCCTGATCGTGGTGATCATATGCTCCGACAAAGCGTTCACCACCGAAACGCCCACGCCGTGCAATCCGCCGGAGACCTTATAGGTATCCTTATCGAACTTGCCACCGGCATGCAGGATCGTCATGACGACCTCAAGCGTGGAGATCTTCTTGACCGAATGTATGCCTATTGGAATACCAGAACCGTTGTCCGAAACCGTGATCGAGTTATCCTTGTGGATGGTGATCCCGATGGTATCGCAGCGCCCAGCCAGAGCCTCGTCGATCGAGTTGTCCACCACCTCGTATACAAGATGATGAAGTCCGCGAGCGCCCACATCGCCGATATACATCGCGGGGCGTTTACGAACAGCTTCCAGACCTTCGAGGATCTTGATATTATCCTCGGTATAGTTGCCGTTTCCATTGCCTCCGCGGTCGATTGCAACTGTTTCCTTATCCACGGTTCCCTCTGATTTCCTTCAAAAAGACAAAAAGATAGATTGATTCGCTAGCATATGATAGACGATTCCGGACACGTTTTCATCTATCCCGAACCCTTATAAAACAGTGGCCGAACCTGCGAATCTATGCATTTTTCAGGGATTTTCATATCCCCTACGCGACGCTGGCAGGACATCGTCCTGCGGGATGCTCCGGGGCATCGGCAAAGCCCGGCCACGGTGCCGACCGCAGCGTTCCGGCAGGGCTATCGCAGCACGATCTCCTTGACGATCTCGGCACCGAATCGCTCGTTCACCTTCTGGCGGATCTCCTCGCGACGGATCGCCAGTTCGTTCCGCCAGACAGCACTCTCCACCCTGACGAACATCTTCCCCTTGTCGATCCGCTCCACGGTTGCATGGCGCGCCACGGCCTCCCCAACGATCTCCTCCCAGTAGGAGGGCACCGTGCTTTCCTCCAATTTGGCCTCAAGATTATGTGCGCGAAGCCATTGCTGTATCACCGAACCGATTGATTCTGCCATACGCCACCCTAGAGTTCTGGGTTTCCGGGACGATGCCCCACACCCGTTGCAGGATGTGGCAACACCACGATTTCAACAACCGGCTCCATCCACTGGAACCGCCCCCCCGGCATCCTCGCCAACTAGCCGCTTACCCGCTCGGCATGCCGTGCCTCGACGACTTCTCCCCCGGCAATCCGGAAATATGCCTCACCACCATCAAGTCTGCGTCCCCGCAGAAACGGAAGCAGATCGAGCGAGGCCACGGTGATAAAGGTCTGCGCAAGCGTCCGTGTCAGATCATAGACACGCTCGGCACGGCGGGCATCCAGCTCGCCGAAGATGTCGTCGAGCAGGATGATGGGGGTCTCGGCACATTGCGAGGCAAGGTAATGGAACTCGGCGATCTTCAAACCGATCAGAAGCGTCTTATGCTGTCCCTGGCTGGCCGAGACGCGCACATCGCCACCATTGATCTCCATTCTGATATCATCGCGATGCGCGCCGAAGAGCGTTGTGCCACGCCGCATCTCCTCCTGCCACACCTGCTGGCTTCGCAGCCAGAGCATATCGCGGTAATCGGCCACGCTGCAAAGCGGTTCGGCCACCGCATCGGGAGCATAACGGAGCGAGACCTGATCGACACCGGTGGCAACCTCTGCGGCTGTCGCCTTGAAAATCGGTTCAAATTCCTCAAGGAACTTCGTCCGCTCATGCATCAGATGCGCGGCCCGATCAATAAGCCCCTCATCCCATGGTTCTATAAGCGCCCTATCCAGCGGCCGTCCCGATTTGCGACTCATCGCAAGGAGCGCATTCCGCTGCTTGAGCACCCTGCGGTACTGCATCAGCTCCTCAAGATAGCGCCGCTTCGCCTGCGAGATCACCATATCCAGAAAGCGTCTGCGTTCGGCCGGTGCGCCATTGGTAATGGCTTTCAGATCCGGCGAGAGCACAACCGTGGGAGCCGTCCCGATCACCTGTGCCGCATTGGCAGCGTTGCTCCCATCAAGGGTGATCGTCTTGCCGGTGCCAGTATCGTAGCGCACCTCGATACGATGGGGAGCCGCATAATCGCTTATCCCATCCACCCGCACATCGAAACAACGCTCCCCACGCCGGATCAGATACGCATCCTGGGTTCCGACGAACGACCGGGTGAGCGTGCAGATGGAGACCGCCTCCAGCACGGTGGTTTTCCCCTCGCCGTTAAGCCCGGTAATAACGTTTACCCCTTCGGCCACCTCCAGATCGGTGGCGATGTGGTTACGCAGATTCTTGAAGGTGATACGGCGAAGTCGCATGCGGGACAGAGGCGAATGGACGATGCAAACGGATGGAACATCGGATAGATAACGAACGCATAACGAGCAACAAGGGAGAAGCCGCGCAAACGGTTCACTGGCTGTTGCTCGTTACCATGCACCGACCGGCACAGCGACCTGAGCGGCGTTAGTTGTTCAGACGGATCGGCATCAGGAGCATAAGCACATCCTGGCCGTTCTGCACACCGTATGGCGAGACAAGCGACGGACGAAGAGGCGTGGAGAACTCGAATGCCACCTCGTCGGCTTCGATGCGATCGAGCGCATCGCGGACAAACTGCGAACTGAAACCGATCTCGATCTCCTCGTCGCTATAATCGCACGTCACATGCTCGTGGGCTTCGCCGCCGGTATCCACATCCTCCGCCCGGATATGAAGCTGGCTGGCGCCAAGCTTCATCCGTACCTGGCGGGTCTGCGAGTTCGAGTACAGGCTTACACGCTTCACGGCGTTCAGCAGATCCTCGCGCCGGATCACCATCCGCTTGTCGTTGGCCTGCGGTATCACACTTTCGTAATTCGGATAGTTCTCATCGATCAGCCGTGCAGTAATCGTGGTAACGCCATCGGCAAAACGCACATGGGTCTTGTTGGCCTCCAGAGATATATCCTGCGAGCCAAACGCCTTCGAGGCAAGCTGTAACGCCTTGGGGGGAACGATGATATCGACCCCCTCAACCACATCCGGCACCATCTCGCGGTCGATCACCCGCACCAGCCGGAACCCATCGGTAGCGACGGCACGAATCTGATCCGGGCGGAACTGGAAGAGAACACCGGTCATCGCAGGACGGAACTCATCGCTTGAACAGGCGAAGACGGTACGGTCGATCATCCCGATGAGCTTGCTGAACGGAATCCCGATCGAGACGCTTGCCTCGACTTTCGGAAGCTGCGGGAACTCCGATACATCAAGCCCGGAGAGCTTGTACTCACCGCTGCCGGTGTGGATGGTGATGCGTTTGGTGGACTGATCGACATCAACGCTTACCTCGCCATGCTCCAGGGCACGCACGGTATCGGTAAGCCGCTTGGCCGGCACCAGAATGGCACCATTGCTCGTACCCCGCACCTCCAGCCGCGTCGTCACGGTGATGTCCATATCGGTGGCGGTCAGGCTGAGCGCGGACCCCTCCAGATCCAGAAGGATATTCTCCAGCACCGGCATCGGTGAACGCTGCGGAGTAGCGCTTGCGATGCGCCCCAACGCCTGCGCCAGATCTTTGACTGCAACACTAAAGTTCATAGAGGAGAGAGCTTATGGTATTCCGGTAATGTTATTCGGCGAGGTAGGCGACGCTATATCCCGCGATGTTCCCCTGCCGCCCCTTCTTCCACCGGGTTGGCTGTGCCCCTCGCGGATACCCCGCCACCCACCAGAAGGCAGGACTCTGAGTTTCTTCTTCAGAGCAGTCCCAAAACTACTAAATCAGCGACGCCCCGCCAAGGGGCACAACAACTCGGTACGGGCAGATGACCCTAAAAGATAAGCCTATTCTATACTATTTTGATCTCCCCCTCCCTTTGAACGGAACGAGCGGCACGGCATTGGTACATCATCTGCACATTCTCCCGTTGGGGAACTATAACAAACATGGAGGTACAGATCAGATGGCCGCACTCGAATCGAAGTATAGCGGGCTTATAAACAAGGCCCGCGAGCTTGGCATCCAGCTCAACCAGGTCTCAGAAGCCAACGGCAAGCTCCAGATCCAGGGCCTGGCGCCGTTTCAAATGCAAAAAGATGAATTCTGGGACACTCTGAAGACACAGGGAGCACAGGCAGAGGTGGAAGCCGATATCAAGGTGAGCAATGTCGATTATTACGGCGACTATACTATCAAAAGCGGTGATACCCTGAGCGCCATCTCGAAACGCTATCTGGGGGATGCAAACAAGTATATGATGATCGCCGAGGCGAATCCCGACAAGATCAAGGACCCCAATAAGATCAATGCGGGGGATACGATCCGCCTTCCAATGGCTGCCGCGCTCCACTAGAAGAGCGATGGCGATGCCAATAACTCCGTAACGATACGAGTTCAGGCGGAAGAACAGTAGATTGCGCGCCCCCAGCGGCGAGATCGGACATCATCCACGTATGTCTTGTCCGCCGCTGGGGACGTACTTTTTTGGAGAACTGTGGAGCAGCAGGAACGATATACGGGGTTCGAGGGGGAACCGGGAACGCTGACCGTCACCGATGTGCAGACACAGCGGCGAAGCGAGCTGCGGCGCTCGATCTTTATCAATGGCGAGTTTGCGCTCGGCGTCAGCGAGGAGATCTATGTGAAGTATGCCCTCTTCAAGGGGAGAGTGGTCACGGCCGAGATGATGGAGGAAGTCCGCCGGGAGGATGAGCTATTCCGCTGCAAGCAGAGCGCCATCCGCTATCTTGGCAGCCGTATGCGGAGCACACAGGAAGTGCAACGGAAACTGGCCGAAAAAGGATTCCCGCCAGAGCCTGTGGCCGCCACGCTCAAGTTCCTTGAGGAGTATGGCATGATCGACGATCAGCAGTTCGCTCGAAGCTTTATCAACGATCAACTCCTGCGCCGCCCCGTGGGCCGCCGCAGATTAAACGCGGAACTGCGCCGCAAGGGGCTGACAAAGGATGAGATCACCGAATCGATCTCCTCCTCGGTCGGCGATGATGACGAGCTTGCCAACGCATTTTCGGCAGCACGGAAAAAAGCAGCCACAATCCGCCATGACGACCCACGCAAATGGGACCGGACCATGGCCGCGTTTCTGGCCGGAAGGGGGTTCGGATGGGATGCGGTGGAGAAGGTACTGAACCATTACCGTCAGGAACGCAAGAAAGAGAACGCGCCAGACCGACCAGAGGATGAATATGCCGAGGATGAGTGAGCGATGAGCGATGATGTGAACGATATTGATTTCTGGCTGGATGGGGATGATGGGACCGATGAGCCGGTGATCGCCATCTTCGGCGAGCTTACGGCGGTCCCCTACTCCTGCGCCCGATGCGGCGAGACCAACCAGACACAGTTTGATCTGAGCGCAGGCTACAATCAGGAGTACACCGAGGATTGTATCGTCTGCTGCCGCCCCAATCTCCTCACCATCTCGGTGGATTACCAGACCAACGTGGTAAACATCACCAACGAACTGGAATACGACTAAAAAATCCTGCAAAAAAAATCCGATACTCTGGCAGGCTGAACCAAGCCGGAACAGGATTTTTGAGCATAGACGATGGCAGGAATTTTATGCGGTAATATCTGGCATTACAACAATAATGTGATGATGCCAATGGCGACCCATGGATAGGAACTTCTGATGCAGATGTCTGGCGTTATGATGGAGAATAATCAACCGGCGGCACCATCAGGGATGGCCTTCCCAGCAATGTGCCCATGACCATGGATAAAGACCGCAAAGGGAACGGGTTCGATACTAGATGCAGGACCAGTATGCCGCTCATTGCATCACATACGCCGCCACCAGTCTCGTGACCTTGTCCAGCACCGGATAGGTGACACGGTCCGGCAGATCGCGGCCGGTATGATAGGTCGGGTTGCGAGGGGCGCGCCCTTCGTCGCGCCAGGGGCGGCAGCTTTCCATGAAAAGAACGGCTGGCAGCCCGAGACGATCGAACGAATCGTTGTCGCTGTTACGGCAGTTGCCATAGACGTGCGGCAGCTCCAGGCTCAATTGCAGATAGTCCTTGTAGGCCGCAAGCTCCTTCGCCAGCCACTGCGAGCCGGAAGAAGCGAACAAGCCGACGTAGTTGGCGCGGGGATTCCAGCCCACCATATCGAGCACGATGACCCCCCGGACGGGGCTCCCCTCTTCTTTTAAACGCCGCGCAACGTGAAGGCTGCCGAGATGATGCCCATCGCGCCGCGCTGCTCCGGCATAATCAGGATTTTTCTCCTCCGCATTGCACCCCACAAACATCAGCGTATACCGGGGCGTTGTCCTAGAATGAACGCTCAGTGCCAGAACCTCCAGAAGCGCGGCCGCGCCGGTAGCGTTGTCATCGGCACCGGGAGCCGGCATGACCGACCAGTTGCGCCCCCACCCGGCATCGCGGCTGGCCGAGGCGTCAATATGCGCACAGATCACCAGAAGCGAATCGCTTTGGCCGGGAACGATCGCAATCGGGTTCACCAGCGGATACCGTCCACCGTTTCGCCGCTCCACATGGAATGTATCGGCTGTCACACGGCTTGTGCTCTCCCGCATCTGCCGTAGCATATACTCCACACCCCAGCGATTCCCCTCGGTAAATACCACACGCGAGCCATGCCCTCCGGCAGCCGCAAGCGAATCGACATGGCCGCGCAGGCGTTCCGAAAGCGGTGGGAGGAGGATATCGGCAGGGACATCGGCGGCGGTTACGGCCGCAGCAGCCCGATACACCGACGCAGCATCAGGCTCGACAAAGAACTCCTGCACCACCACCACAAAGCACACCACAAACGCGACAAACGTCACCGAGCACCGTTGCACAAGGCGCCTGAGCAGGATCGATACGGTAGTTTGTTTCACGACGACAGAATGTTCAGCACCGGCAGGGGTATGGCATCCGGGTGCCCGGATGCCGGGGCCGGAATATCCCCCGCTATCTCGGCAAGCGCATGATTCCCCTGAAACTCCCCAACCCTGACAGCAACTATCGTGTTTTCCAGAGCCGACTGATAGGGAACCGCCACCCGGATATAATTATCGGTAAGCCCATAAATCATGCCATCGCCAGTGCCATGATCCCCATGCTCGAACAGCACCGCACGCACCCTCCCCTGATGGGCAGCGGCAAACGCCCCTCTCTTCTTCTCGGAGAGCGTTCGGAGCATCCGCGTACGGTTCCGGCGCTGCTCCACCGGCACAACGGCACCATATCCGGCGGCCGGCGTGTTCTCCCGCTCCGAGTAGGTAAACGGATGGAAGTATGCAACCGGAAGCGCATGCAGGAACTCATAGGTCTCCCGAAAATGCTCGTCGCTCTCGCCCGGGAACCCCACGATCACATCAACGCCGATCGCCGCATCGGGCAGCGCCGAAAGCACGCGTTCCACACGGTCGCGATACAGGGCGCTACGATAGCGGCGGCGCATCCGCCCGAGTATGGCATCGGACCCGCTCTGCAAAGGAATATGGAAATGGGGAAGCATCCGGTCCGATCCGGCCGCAAGCGCGATGATTGCATCGGTAAGCAGGTTCGGCTCGATAGAGCTTATGCGGAGCCGTTGCAGCCCCTGCACATCGTGCAGTGCCACCAGAAGATCGTAGAGGGTTTCGCCGCTCTTGCGACCGAAATCCCCCACGTTTACACCGGTAATCACGATCTCCCTGAAGCCATTCGCCGTCAGCTCGCGTGCCTGGTGCACGGCATCCCGGATCGGCTGGCTGCGGCTTGCGCCTCTGGCAAGAGGGATGGTGCAGAAGGAACAGGTATAATCGCAACCATCCTGCACCTTCAGAAATGCGCGTGTGCGGGCATCCCCCTCGCCGCTATATGCCGGGCCGAACGAATCGGGGGAGATATCCCCCACCATCACCCTGGGCACATCCAGCTTCCGAAAATCCCCGACCAGTTCCGGGATCCTGAACTTCTCGGCGGAACCAAGCACCAGATCAACCCCATCGATCGAGGCGATCTCCTCCGGCTGAAGCTGCGCATAGCAGCCGGTTACCACCACAAACGCATCGGGGTTTGCACGGAGCGCACGGCGCACAAGCTGGCGGCATTCCCGATCGGCATTGGCCGTAACGGTACAGGAGTTGATGACGATCACATCGGAGGCGGTACCAAACTCGGTAATATCGAATCCCTCACGCCGGAAACGATCACCAATCGTGCTGGTCTCGGCGTAGTTCAACTTGCAGCCAAGAGTATGGAGCGAGACACGCTTGTTCATAGTCATAGCAGTTTGATTCATGCGTCGACGAGATTCAATATACGAGCAGGCACGTTTGGTAATCGCGCCCGGTTCGGCCTTGTGAAGATATCTCTTTCCGGCCGAAAGAAAGCCCTCACAATACCTGCGCTTCTCCTCCTTCGTTGTTTACAGGCAGGCCTTACAATGCAACCAAACCACCTGTATATTATCGAAGCACCTATACCGCACATGTCATATGCACGATACCTGAGGAGGCATTACGATGAGCGAGTTAACATTGGATATGTTTATTGGTGCCCAGAGGGATTATGAGTCAAGCCAGCTCAGTATCCTGAACGGGCTGCAAAAGATCCGCAGGAACTTTACACAGAACAGGATCTATCCCCCGCTTGCAGAGCTGATCGAGCTGTATTATACGCTGAAGAAGATCACGCAATCCAGCCAGAGCCTGAAGGACGAGCTTCCGAAACGGATCAAGGAGATCGATCTGAAGGGAAAACGGATCATCTACGAGCCGCTCGATCTGGAGGGCGCACAACTGGCTCCGATCGAAGATCTCATCAACTGGGCGATGCCGTTGGTCCAGAAGGCAATCGAAGAAGGGCAGACCATTTTCAACTTCGTCGACGAGAACATGAAGGTCAAGGAGGTGGGCATCCTCCCCTCCTATGTCGAGGAAGGGTATCTGCTTCTGCCGGAACTGGGACGTGACCTGCTGCATGTGATCCGCTACGAGATATCGATCTTCAGCGGACCGGATCAGCAATACCGGAACCTGAAGACCACGGCGATCAGCACCATGCCGCTTTCCCGGCTCGGCTTCTCCCCCGGCAGGATAAAGCTCGACCTGATGGCAGAGCATCGGGAGCTGCCAAATCCGGCAACGTATTTCTTCTCCACCGAGCTGGATTTCCCGTTCAATGAGACGATCCTTCCGGTGGCGAAACGGAAGCTGCTACGGCAGATCTATTCATAATCACGTCCTGCTCCCTGGAACCCCACAAATGAAAATCGCCGCATGACGCCCGGAATTCCCCGGACGCCTATGCGGCGATCGCATTACCATCTATCAGGACATGTGGCCCTACTTGTCGGCCTCGCCCATCACCGGATCGATCGAGCCGATGATCGCCACCACGTCGGAGATCATCCCCCCCTCGCACATCGGCTGCAACGACTGAAGGTTGCAGAACGATGGGGAGCGGATCTTCATACGCCAGGCATGGCCGGTGCCATCGGAAACTATATAGAACCCAAGCTCTCCCTTTGGCGCCTCGATCGCCGAGTAGATCTCTCCCGGCTCCGGCATCGTGCCGAAATTGATCAGCATGAAGTCATGGATCAATTCCTCCATCTTCGTATAGATCTCGGTCTTGCCGGGAAGAACGTGCTGCGGCTGGTTGGTCATCGTCGGCCCCTCGGGGATCTTGCCGAGAAGCTGATGTACGAGCTTCACCGACTCCCTCATCTCGGCACCGCGCACCAGATAGCGCGCAAGACAATCGCCATCGTTATGGGTGATGACATCGAAATCAAGCTCATCGTACAGCAGGTACGGCTCATCGCGGCGGAGATCGTGCGGGATGCCGGAGCCACGAAGGCAGGCACCGGTAAGGCCAAGCGAGATGGCATCCTCGGCCGAGACAACACCGACGCCCGCCACACGCTCTATGAAGATGCGGTTGCGGTTGATAAGCCCCTCGAAATCCTTCAGGTTCGCCGGAAACTCGTCGATGAACTGGCGGATCATCGGCACCGCCTCGGGCGGGAAATCGTTGGCAACGCCACCGATTCTGGTATAGCTCGTCGTAAAACGGGCGCCACAGATCCGCTCGAAGATATCGTACAGCTTCTCGCGCTCGCGGAACGTCCAGAGCAGCATCGTCACCGCACCGCAATCCATCGCCATGGCTCCCATCGCCATCAGATGCGAGGAGATGCGGGCAAGCTCGCAGATCAGCGTACGAATCCACGCGGCACGTGGGGTGATCTCGATGCCGGCAGCCTTTTCCACCGCCATTGCAAAGGCCACATTGTTCGACAGCGGCGAGAGATAATCCAGACGATCGGTATGGGGAAGGAACTCGTGATAGGTAATGTTCTCCCCCAGCTTCTCGTACCCTCGGTGAAGGTAGCCAAGCTCGGGAACGCACTTCTCCACGGTCTCCCCTTCAAGACGCAGGAGCACCCGAAGCACACCGTGGGTTGCCGGATGCTGCGGTCCCATGTTCAGGATCATCGTGTTTTCCAGCGGATCACGTCCATCCACAGAGATCGTCGTATCCTTGTCGATGATCTTGCTGATGATCTTGCGCTGGCGGACATCATAGACGCGATCGAGCGTCGCTGAGGAATTTGTATTCATGATAGTTGCTCAGTATTCCGTAGTCGATGGCCCGTCACCGGGACCAGACTCGATGACTATACGACGGATGATCGGCCAGGCAACGTGTGCCGGAAGGGGCATGCGCCAGAGCCGAATCAGTACCCCAACAGCCGCTTAGTCCCTCTCAGGGAGCGGAAGCGTGCCGGGAATGCCCATCATCGGGAACTCCTTGCGCAGCGGATACAGAGGCTCACCGGTGTTCGGATCGACAAAATCCTCTGGCATATACATACGGCGCAGATCGGGATGGCCATCGAAGATGATGCCGTGCATATCGTAGGTTTCGCGCTCGTACCAGTCGGCCGACTTGTACAGCCCGGTAAGCGTCCCCACATGCGGGGTCCGCTCCTCTACAAAGCACTTCAGGCGCAGGCGCATATTGGTATCGAGCGACCAGAGATTGTAGATCAGCTCGAAACGCTGCTTCCGGCGATTCCAGTCCACGGCACACACATCCTTCAGGACGTTGAACCGTAGGCCTGGCTCATCGCGCAGATAGGCCACGATTTCCACCAACCGCTCGCTCGGCACCGAGACCGACAGCTCGCCACGGTGCTCGGCATATGTGAAAGCGTCCTCTCCGAATTGCTCGATAAGCATCGGGAGGACACTTCCTTTAACTCGTTCTAGACGTTCTGCAAGTGTCATAACAGGGCAAACTTACTGAAAACTCCCATTCGGGAGTGTAAAAGGGCGTTTGGATTCAAATCATTTCTGGAGCGCTCAGAGCCTTCCCGAGTAGTCGTTCAGGAACTTCTGCTCCTCCTCGGTGAGCGAGCCATAGCTCTTCTCGTTGATCTTGTCCAGAATCAGGTTCAGACGCTCCTCGTCGGAAAGCTCCCGCACGCCCGGCTTCTGGAACGGTATACGAACCCTGACCTGCTGGTGGGCCATTGTACGGCGTTGTGCAGGCGCAACCCCCTGCCCCCTGGAAGGATAACGGCCAAACCCTGCCATCCGCTCCACCGTGCGGATAGGCCGCAACAGAAAGGGATATTTCTGGAATCGCAGATGAAAATAAACTGCGCCAAGCAGAAGCCCCAGCCCGCCACCAGCAAAAAAGGTCCAGAAGTTCGCCTCCGAAAATGCCGCATAGATCCCCATGACGAGAATCAGCCCCCCCATCAGTGCCAGCAATACCCAACTTCTGATGTTGAAGAACAGGAGCCGCAGCTCACTGTGCGGGAAAAGATAGACAAAGCCGACAAAGGCGAACACGGGAAGGTTGGCGATTCCCGAAAGACTTTCATGGCCGCCATAAAAGACAACCATATGCAGCAACGCAAGCAGAAGCATCACCCCGAGCAGAAGCAGGCCGAAACGCCGCGTGCCAAGCATCTGCTCCAGCTCCTCTCCCGGAACCGAGAAGGCTATCAGCGAGAAAAGCAGGCCAAACCAGCCGGGAACCAGCGTATAGGTGAGAAGACGCCAGAACTGCATTCCTGGGATCACCTTGTACGGATCGAGCACAAGGGCTCCGGCCATCACCCCCTGGGTCAGAATATGAACCACCAGGAGAATAACCACTGCTATCAGAATCTTCCGGGAAAGGGATGCTGCTACCATGACATTCGCACGTTCATATGCTCTACAATCCCACTGCCGATGCACAGAGGTAAAGTAGCATAAGGGGGACTGCTTATGCAATTCTTCATGATCGTCCGGAGCTGCAAACGCCGTATCAGCCCAGAAGCGGAACGATATCCGGGACTACTACCAACGTGGCAAGCATTCCCCCCAAAGCTCCGGCCAGATGCGCTTCATGGCCGATGTTGTCGTCAACCTTCCGCATGGCATAGATCGAATACCCCGTATACAGCAGGGCGAAGAGAAAGGCCGGCATCGGAATGGCAAAGAAGACGTAGAAGGTATCCATCGGCCTGGCAAGCACATAGGAGAAGACGATCCCCGAGATGGCCCCCGATGCACCAATGGCAACATACTCAGGACGATTCCGGTACTTGAAGAAGGGATAGAGATTGCCGACGATCAGGCTCACCAGATAGATAAGGAGAAAGGCTCCCCTGCCACCGGTCGCAGCAACCGTGAGCTGCTCCAGCCCCGGACCGAAAAAATACAGCGTCAGCATGTTCAGCCCCAGATGGCTCAGGTTCGCATGAACCAGACCGCTGGTGATGATCGCATGATACTGGTGCGTCCGTATCATCTTATACGGCTCCAGCGCCAGGAAATGGAAAAGCTTCTCCCGGGAGAATGCAATAAGACTGATGCCGATGGTAACCATCAGCAGGCAGACCGAGGCAGGGCTATCAGAAAGTAAGGATGACATTGAACGGCAAATATACAACGCCCTCCCCGGATCGCTCCTCCGGATAGGACGATCCTGGCAAATGCAACGACGTTGAAAGAATTATGGCGTTTTTTATACAATGATAAGAAAAACTTCTTGGACCCCCCCGTTCCCCAGTCGTATGTTTGTGCTCCCTTCAGCGCAATACTACTGCTAAGCAAGGTCAGGTAGCTCAGTTGGTAGAGCAATGGACTGAAAATCCATGTGTCGGGGGTTCAAATCCCTCCCTGACCACAGACATCGGATATCGGCGTGTAGCGCAGCACGGTAGCGCACTTCGTTCGGGACGAAGGGGTCGCAGGTTCAAATCCTGCCACGCCGACTTGGAAAGCCTCAGGATCATACGATCTTGAGGCTTTGGCATTTATGGAACGTGCAGCCGATACATCGTTCTCCTTCGGTGCATCGGCTGCATTGTACGCGGCTGATCCCCATCCCCTCCCTGGTTGTCGGGGCCTTGAAGCCTGCTGGGGTCTCTCCCCCCCCGCCATCTCCTTCGGCCGCTGCCTAGGTTGTCATCACTTCCACATCGCTCGCGCCATACAACTGGCCCGGACAGAAAAATCCTCCTGTGCAACCAACTGCCGTTGGCTGCCACCATACGATGACGGCAGTTCATACGAACATAACAATGGCCCCCCGCTTCCTTGTTCGACCGAAGCAGGGAGGCCATTCATCGTAAGATTCTGCTAGCCTGTGATCTATCGATCACCTCATGCTCCCTTTATTGGTATCCACCTTGACCGTATCAACCGGATCGGGTGTGACAATAACGGGACAGGGATCCCCATTCTGACATCTGATGGTGCAGCGCGTACCATCTACCACAAACTGGTTGGTCCTGCAACAGATATATTGGGTTGCAGTGGAGCATGGAGGCGGGAAGGAATAGCTGAACAGATAGCACCCACGCGGACAGCTCACCTTCACAGCAGGTGTCGGCACTGCCGTATCCAGCACGGCGGCCTGTACCATCACATCGGGACGTGCCTCGATCGGGAGATAGATCCGCAACGAGCGCATATCATCGAATGAACCATTTGGCTGGAGCGTTACGGCCAACGCGCTGGCAAGGCCGCCGACAGGCATCGTAAGGCTCAGATCTGCAAAGCCATTGTAGGCATCCGTAATCGTACGATTGCCCCCTACCAGGGTATAATCCGATGAGGTTCCCGCCAATGCCGCCCCCGAAACATTCAGCAGATACCCCTGCATCGCCCCCCCTATCCCAACGTGCACCGTCGCCTTGCCATTCTCCACCGCCAGAACGGTGGCCGAGAGATAGAAGTGATGCGGATCTCCCAGACGTAGTCCCGCATCCTCTCTCCAGCTATTATACAGGTCCTGGGCCGATGGCGTATAGCTGGCCCAGGAGATAAGCGCTGCGGCCAGCGTAAACGCCACAACCATCGTGTACTTGATTGTACTCATCACAATCTCCTGAAACGTTTAATGAACGAAGATGACGATATCCAGGCATGAGATACGCCAAACGGTATCGTCAGGGATGGGAGAGACGGCGGCCTCTGCTGAAGGATGGTAAACTGAAAAACGGGGGAAGGGGGAAATCCCTATGTCATGGCAGCCGCACATAGAAAAGAGGAGAAAGGGAAGTGAAACTAGACAATAATACCTGGAGGGGAGCTACTGTTACGATACCGTAAATTCTAGCGCCCGCTATGACAGCAGATACAGTATCTCGAATCATGGCATGAAATACGGCTATCATATATACCTCAGGCCCAAGGTGGCCCACGGCATATGGTGGAAAAAAACCATGCGTCTCTCCCTGTATCGACCTTGTGCTGCATATAATTCTGTTCTCTTTTTTATAAAAGAGAACGGGCCGCTTGACATCCGTGCAAACAGGCATGTATATTGGACATCGTTTATTGCGTGGATCGATGCACCAACATCGTCGGTCCGTTGCCGCTGAGCACCGCCACATTCCAGAGTCATCTCCATTTGCATATCGCACACCCATGCTACATGTATGTGTTCCCGATACGCCGAAGGGAACCATTGGTTTGGTTTGGGCAGGACCCAGGGCAGGACGCAGCAGAGGGTTTTCACGAACCGGAATGCCACCATGCCGACCGAAAAGACACCACAACAGAACCATACACCGACGGCGGAGACTCCTTCAACCGCACCAGAAACAGCAGGCAAAACATCACCAGGCTCAAGCGCATTTTCCGTCCCATCCATTTCTCTTCCCAAAGGCGGAGGAGCCATACGGGGGATCGGCGAAAAATTCGGGGTTGCTTCCGCTACCGGAACCGGTTCTCTTACGGTCCCGATAGTCTCAAGCCCCGGACGTTCCGGCTTCGGCCCGCAGCTCAGTCTCTCCTATGACTCCGGTGCCGGGAACGGCCCATTCGGATTCGGCTGGAGCCTGGGCCTCCCTGCGATCACACGCAAGACGGATAAAGGCCTGCCACGCTATGATGATGGCGGCGAATCCGATGTCTTTATCCTCTCCGGCGCCGAGGATCTGGTACCCGTTCTGGACCCCAATTCCATCCCCATCCGCCGGCAACGTACGGTGCATGGCATCGTGTATGATATAGCGCTTTATCGCCCGCGCGTCGAGGGATTGTTTGCACGTATCGAGCGCTGGATGGCCGTGAGCACAGGCATCAGCCATTGGCGCAGCATTACACGCGATAATGTGACAACGCTCTACGGCTACGACACAAACAGCCGTATCGCCGATCCGAACGATCCACGGAAAATATTTTCCTACCTCATCTGCCGGAGCTTCGACGACAACGGGAACATGATAGGCTACGACTACGCCGCCGAGGATGGCGCGGGGATCGATCGATCGCAGGCACATGAAGCCAACCGCACCGACCCCATGCGCGCGGCACAGCGCTATCTGAAACGCATTCGCTACGGTAATGCCCAGCCCTGGTTTGCCGATTGGTCAGCCGGTGGCAACGAGCCGCCCCTGCCAGCCGAGTGGCATTTTGAACTTGTGCTGGATTATGGCGACCATGCTTCGCCGACGCCAGACCCGACAGCCGATCGCCCCTGGCCTGTGCGCCCCGATCCATTCTCAAACCATCGCTCCGGGTTCGAGCTACGCACCTATCGCCGCTGCAACCGTGTGCTGCTGTTTCATCACTTCCCGGCCGAGAGCGGTGTTGGAGAAAACTGCCTGGTCCGAAGCACCGATTTTCTCTACTCCGACGAAACTGCGCCAGCAGATCCAACCAACCCCATTTATACGTTTCTTGAATCGGTTACGCAGACCGGCTACCGGCGCGACGGCGGCGGCTATCGCGCACGGTCGATGCCACCAGTCGAGTTCGAGTACAGCAAGCCGGTAGTTCAGCCAGACGTTCTCACGCTCGACGCCCAGAGCCTTGCCAACCTCCCGGAAGGTCTCGATGGATCACAGTATCAGTGGGTCGATCTCGATGGTGAAGGTCTCTCCGGCATCCTTACCGATGTCGGCGGCGGCTGGCAGTACCGGCGCAATCTAAGCCCGCTTCACAAGGTGCTGCAACCGGACGGCAGCCTCGCAACACGCGCCAGATTCGGCCCGTTGGAGAATGTTCAACGCCTCCCCTCATTCTCCGATCTCGACCGCGGCACACGCCTGATGGATATCGACGGAGATGGCCAGCTCGATGCAGTGCTTCTCGATGAACGCATGCCGGGATTCTTTGAGCGAACCACCGATGCGGACTGGACGCCGTTCAAACGATTTGCATCGCTGCCGCAGATCGACTGGGCAGAGCCGAACCTGCGGTTTGTAGACCTGAGCGGCGACGGCCTAGGAGATGTCCTTATCACCGAGGATGGCGTCTTCACCTTCTATCCATCGCTCGGCGAAGCGGGATTTGGCGCGCCCGAGAGAGTGGCAACCGGATGGGATGAGGAACGAGGGCCGAAGGTCGTTGTTGCCGATGGCACGCAGACGGTGTTTATCGCCGACATGTCCGGCGACGGGCTTAGTGATATCGTCCGCGTTCGTAATGGCGAGATCTGCTACTGGCCCAATCTCGGCTATGGCCGGTTCGGAGCCAAAGTGAGCATGGATCATGCGCCTCGCTTCACCGATCAGGAGCGCTTCGACCCGCACCGCATTCGCCTTGCCGATATCGACGGCTCAGGCACCACCGACATTCTGTATATCGGCGAGGATGGCGTCCATGTCTGCTTCAACCGCTCGGGCAATTCATGGGCCGCCCCCACACGGATCGCCCTGTTCCCTACCGCAGACCTCCTGAGCAGCGTACAGGTGTTCGATCTGCTCGGCAACGGAACAGCCTGCCTTGTCTGGTCGTCGCCGCTACCGGCTCATACCCATGCACCGTTGATCTATGTGGACCTGATGGGGGGATTGAAGCCGCATCTGATGATAGGCGTACGCAACAATCTGGGGGCGGAGACACGGATTCGATATGCCCCCTCGACACGATTCTATCTGGCCGACCGATTGGCCGGCAGGCCGTGGGTCACCCGGCTGCCGAATCTGGTGCACGTTGTGGAACGCATGGAGGTGTATGACGTTATCGGGCGCAGCCGCTTTGTAACCCGCTACGCCTATCACCACGGATATTTCGATGGCCACGATCGCGAGTTCCGGGGCTTTGGGATGGTGGAGCAGTGGGATACCGAGGAACACCGCGATGACACCGATTTCCCCGAGGCCCCCGCCACCAACTGGGACGCTGCCTCATGGGTTCCTCCCCTGCACACAAAAACCTGGTTCCACACAGGTGCATTTGCCGATGCAGGCCCGGTGTCGCAACAGTACGCTCGGGAATACTGGACCGAGCCGTCAGCACACGGCGATGCCCCGGCAGCAGTCGCCGCACGAGAGGCACTGCTGCTTTCGGATACGGTGATGCCCTCCGGCCTCACTCCCGATGAAATGCGAGAGGCATACCGCGCACTCAAGGGATCGACACTCCGCATCGAAATCTATTCGGAGGATGGAACCTCGCGTGCAGAGCATCCCTATACGGTAACCGAACAGAATTTCACCGTGCGCCGCGTGCAACGCCGTGGCCCGAATCGCCATGCCGTATTTCTGGTGCACGCACGTGAGGCCCTACAGTATCACTACGAACGCCAGCCGGATGATCCGCGCATCGCCCACAATATCACGCTCGAAACCGATAGCTTCGGCAATACGCTGCGGTCATCAACGGTGGCCTACGGCCGTCGCCCCGGCTACGCCGAGCCGGAACCGGCGCTGAGCATGGCATTCCGCAGCATGCTGGCCCACGACCAGACACGCACCCATGTCAGCGCCAAAGAACAGGCGTTCACCCTGCCGGTGAACACGCCGTGGGAGGAAACGATCGTTGATGCATACCGCGCACCGCTGCCATGCGAGACGATCACCGCAGAACTTACCGGCATCGTCCCGGCAGCCGGACGTTTCAGCTTCGGCGAAATGGATGGGCACTGGAACACCCTCTGGAGCGGAGCATACGACATCCCGTACGAAGATGTCTCCACACCCGATATCGAAGGGACCGGCACGCCTGCCGGGCTGGCACGCCGTATCGTAGAGCGCTCGCAAACGCTCTACCGCAGCGATGATATGGCCGCGCTGCTTCCGCTCGGCGTGATCGAGTCGCATGCGCTGCCGGGAGAATCGTACCGGCTCGCGCTTACCCAGGGGCTTATCACACGCATCTTCGGCACACGTGTAAATGGCGCCATCCTGGCCGAAGGAGGTTATGTGCAACGTTCCGGGGACTGGTGGATTCCATCCGGGCGGATCTTCTTCTCCCCCGGCACTGCCGATACCCCCTCCCAGGAGCTGGCAGAGGCACGTGCACATTTCTACCTGCCACGCCGCTTGGTCGATCCCTTCGGCGCCACCAGCCGTACCGACCACGATCGCTACGATCTCCTCCTCCACAAAACATTCGATGCGCTTGGCAACACCACAACCGCCGATAACGATTATCGTGTACTGCAACCATTTCGCAGCACAGATCCAAACGGCAATGCCAGCGAGGTAACATTCGATTGCCTTGGTATGGTTGCAGGAACAGCGGTGTATGGAAAACATGGCGAAGGAGACTCGTTGGCAGGGTTCGATCCTGATCTGCCAGAGCCTACGATACTGGCTCTGTATACCGATCCCCTGAATGATCCCGGCACAATGCTCGGCAGCGCAACCTCGCGGATCGTGATAGACCGGCTGGCGTATTACCATACGCGCAACCTGCCCGAGCCTAGAGCGGTGATGGCCTATATCCTGACACGGGATACTCATGTCACGGACCTGGCACCGGGAACAGATCCGCTTTATCATCATCTGTTTGCTTATTCCGATGGCTTCGGCCGTGAGGTACAAAGCAAGGCATCCGCCGAGCCAGGACCACTGGTTGAAGGAGAAGCAACGATATCACCACGCTGGGTCGGAAGCGGATGGACGATCTACAACAACAAGGGAAAGGCGGTGCGGAGCTATGAGCCGTTCTTCACAGCAACGCACACGTTCGAGTTCAACCGGCAGGCAGGCGTCAGTTCCATCTTTTTCTACGATCCGGTCGATCGTGTGGTTGCCACACTTCACCCGAATAATACGTTCGAAAAAACCTCCTTCAATGCATGGCGGCAGGAAACATGGGACGAAAACGATACGGTGCTCATAAGCGATGCACGCACCGATGCCGATGTAGGCGACTTTTTCCTCCGGCTGTTCGGGGATGATCCTGGCGCATTCATATCATGGCACGATCTCCGTATCGGCGGGACGTTCGGCAACACGTCCGAAGAACGAGCAGCACATCGTGATGCAGCACAAAAAGCAGCGGCCCACGCGGCGACGCCCCCCGTGGCCCACTTCGATTCCCTCGGCCGAACCTGCCTGCTCGTCGCCGACAATGGCGTGTCTGGTGGCGTAGCCCAACGCTATGCCACACGCACCGCGCTCGATGCCGAGAACAAACCCCTGGCGGTTATCGATGCGGCGGAACGGCGCGTAGTGGAGTATTGCCTGCGCGAGCCTGTGACCGGGGGCGGATTCATCTATGTGGCTGGCTACGATGTCGCCGGACGCCCACTGTATCATAACGGCATGGATGGAGGCGAACGGCGAACCTTCCCCAACATCTCCGGGGAGGCAATTCGCGCCTGGGACGCACGAGGGTTCACATCGCGTGTGCTGTACGATGCGCTGCGGCGCCCCACTCACCGCTATGTGGAGATCTCCGGGTCAGCAGAGACGCTCGCCGAGCGAGTAGTATATGGCGATCGGCACCCGGACGGCTCGCTGAACCTGAAAGGCCGTGTCTTCCGCCACTACGACAGCGGAGGCGTTGCCAGCCACGAACAGTATGATTTCAAAGGGAACCTGCTCCGGAGTGGACGCCAGCTTGCCCTGCATAATCCGGCGACACAATCCCCACCCGATATCGACCGTGCGCCGGACTGGACGCCGATAGCAACGATCGCCGACGTTCCAACACTCGATCTCGTGGCACTCGATGCGGCCGCCGCCCCTCTGCTGGACCCCAACGACGCGTTCACGGCCTCAGGGATGTTCGATGCGTTCAACCGTCCGATTCAAATGGTGATGCCTCATCCCGCCGGAGGCAGCCCGTCCGTGATGCAGCCAGTCTATAACGAAACGAAGCTGCTGGAGGCGGTCGATGTATGGATTCGCCAAAGCTCGGCACCCTCCGGCCTGCTCGATCATGCAACAGCGGATATCCATACCGTCACCACGATCGCCTACAATGCTCGCGGGCAACGTACGGCAATCGCGCTGGGCAACGGCACCAGCACAACCTACTCGTACGATCCCGAGACGTTTCGCATTGCAACGCTCACCACCGCACGCCCCCACCCTGATCCCAATGCACGCATAGTGCAGGCGCTTTCATACACATACGATCCGATCGGCAACATCACACGCCTCCGCGATGACGCAGACATCCACAACGTTGTCTACTTCCGCAATCAGCGTGTCGAGCCTTCGACCGATTATACCTACGATCCGCTCTATCGCCTGGTGGCCGCAAGCGGCCGCGAGCATCTTGGGCTTACCGGTGGTGGACTCAATGCGGCGCAGCAGCCGGAGAACAACGATGGTTTCCGGATGAGAATTCCCTCCCCCGGCGATGGTAATGCGATGGGGAATTACACCGAGCATTATGCCTACGATCCAACCGGGAATATCCTGGAGATGGTCCATCAGGTGGCCAGCGGCGGCTGGACCCGCCTCTACTCCTACCAGGAAACAAGCCGCATCTCCCCTGCCGAAACAAATAATCGTCTCTCGGCAACAAGCCTGCCGGGCGATCCCCCAGGCGGACCCTACACGGCCCGATATCGCTACGATACACACGGCAATATGACGCGCATGCCGCATCTCCCGGAGATGACCTGGGATGCCTACGACCGGCTTCAGTCCACCACACGCCAGGTGATGGGCCTGGGAATGCCCGAAACCACCTACTACGCCTACGATGCGCAAGGGCAACGCCTCCGCAAGATCACCTATCGCCAGAGCAGCGGAAACGGCACACCGGCACGCAAGGCCGAACGCATCTACCTTGGCCCGCTCGAGATCTACCGCGAATACGATGTGGCCGGAACCACCATCATGCGAGAACGGGAAACCATACACGTCATGCTCGACCAGCAACGTGTTCTCATGGTAGAAACCCGCACCATAGATCTCCTCAACAATGATCCGGCCCCCGCGCAGATGATACGCTATCAGCACGGCAACCACCTCGGCTCGGCCATGCTTGAACTGGATGATAACGCCAGCGTGATCTCGTACGAGGAATATTTCCCCTACGGCACCACAGCCTATCAGGCGGTCCGAAACAACACTGAAACGCCAAAACGCTACCGCTATACCGGCAAAGAACGCGATGAGGAAAACGATCTATCCTATCATGGAGCACGGTATTACGCACCGTGGCTGGGACGATGGACCAGTTGCGATCCCGCGGGTCTTGTGGATGGACAGAATCTGTACCGTTATGCGCGGAATAATCCCATAACCTATTCCGACCCCGATGGCATGCTCTCGGATGACAACCAGAAATTCCTTGATGCAGCAAAAAAGAAGCTCAAGGACCACGTAGATTCGGAAGAAGCTGCCATCAAAAAAATCGAGGACACCGTTGATCAGAAATACGCAAAAGACAGGGCTGAAAAAGTTGAATACTACACGAAGATATACAAGGACAAGGCAAAACTGGAGAAGATGATCAACGATCTGGATAAACACCATGCGGAACAAAAGGCCGCTGAACTGAAAAGCAGAAATATCCCTGGACGCCGCAAGGAGTTGGAAAAATACAAAGAACTGCAAACGTTCTTCGATACGCACAAATTCACCGACGATTCGTTGATTCTGGCCAATGTCGTGGCAAATGAAGCGAACATCTCCAATATGGCGGCAAAGGAAGCGATAGCCTATGGCTGGATGAATAGAACTGGCAACAAAGTCCGTGATCCTGTCGGCAAAGAGGTATCCGAGTACAAAAAACTCGGGAGCCGACTGGATGACAAGAAAATGACGGAGACAGGCAAACTCATCTGGCTGACAAATTTCAAGGATAGCGTGATAGCTGCCGACAAGAGACTGGCCGATACTACTCCTGCAAAAAATGATCCTACAAAAGGTGCTACACATTGGATTAGCCCGAGAGCGCCTCTGTTCGACAGCAAGAATGGTGGCAACACGCATGAAAGGACGATGAATATGCCCAACGGCACGGCCAAGACACGATTTGTGCCGGAATGGGCACGAGACAACAATGATCCCGAGGTCGTGAAAGCCAAGGCGGGCAAGTACAGCCCGTATGTCAAAAGCGACTTTGCGGAGATTATCGCAACCGGTGTCAACGACTATGATTTCCGGTTCTACAAAGGTGTCCGGTAGAGCAAGACAGACCACAACTCAATTCATCATCACTACAATGTCGGCACGGCGAAGAACCCGCCGTGCCGGCAATACAACCATGAGAGGCCCCAATGGCTGATCTAATCAGGATCAATGGCCGTGTTATCGAGAGGGATTCCGGTGAGAGCAGACCGGATATCCGTGTCGAAGCATGGGACAACGATCATATCATCGACTATACTATCGGCGCCGCCATCACCCAGGGAGATGGCATGTTCCAGATGGAACTTTCGGAATCATATCTCCACGAACTATTCGCCGGCCGTGAACCACAGCTCTTTTTTCGGGTGTTCTTTCAGGATGCTCTGCTGGGGACAACCGAACACTCGCTGGTATGGAACTTCGGATATGGCGAGACCCCGATGGAAATCTATACATCCAGGATCACCGATCAGATCTATACGGGCATCGGGTGGGTGATCGACGAAAGCACCGGCAAGGCAATGGAGTCCGTGCGTGTCGAGGCATGGGACAACAGACACGGCATCGGCTACACGATCGGCAGCGCACGCACGCGGGACGAAGGGATGTTCTCGCTGGCATTTGCAGCAACGTTCATCCACGATACGTTTGAAGGACATGATCCCCAGCTCTGCTTTCGGATATTTGCTGGCGGCATCCTTCTGATGAACACCCAGGACATGATAGTATGGGACCCACGGAATGCAGAGAACATATACATTGTCGTCCCTAGCTCCGCAGAGAGGATATACACGATCGGCGGCCGAACCTTCGATGCCGACCTGGATACCGGCATTGCGGCGCTCCGCGTTGAACTCTGGGACGCCGAACAGATGCTCGACTCTTCTGTCGGCAGCAGCATAACCGGAGCCTACGGAGAGTTCAGCGTCTCCTTTAAGGAAACCGTTCTCTACGACATCTTCCAGGGACGCTATCCCACCATCTTCTTCAAGGTCTTCTCCGGCAGCGAACCTCTCACCAGCACCGAGGATTCCATCGTTTGGGATATGGAATGGCGGGGAGAGATCGCAATTCCCGTCGGGAGATCCGAGGATCATATCTATACCATCGTAGGCCGTGTCTTCGACGAGAGTTCAGGACAGGGCGTTCCAGGCAGTTCCGTCGAAATATGGGACAACCACCATATCGTCAATTATTCGATCGGCACTGTTTTCACCAACGCCGTTGGTGTATTCGCGATAAGCTTCACCGACTCGTTCTTCCGTGCGACCTTCGGCAACCAAAGCCCGCTTCTGTACTTCAAGATATTCTCGGATGGCAGCCTGCTCAAAAGCACGGAGAACGCCATCCTGTGGCATACAGGCACGCTTGGAGAACTGCCGATCCCTGTGCAGATGGAACAGACCTATACCCTCGTCGGCCGTATAACCGGCCAGCCGGGACAGAATGTTGCAGGGCTGCGCGTCGAGGTATGGGACAACCACCATATCGTCGGCTATCCGATCGCCACCATCACCAGCGGCGCTGATGGTGAATTCCTGCAACAATTCACCAGATCGTTTTTCCAGGCCCTTTTCGGAGAACAGGCCCCCCTCCTCTTTTTCAAGATTTTCTCCGGCAGCACCCTTGTTGTGAGCACGGAGAACGCCATACAATGGACGACAAGCACTGCCGGTGAACTTCCGGTTCCTCTCCCCCCTCCCCCGGACGAGATCTATAGCATCGTCGGCCAGCTCAGCAGAGCATCGGGAGGGAGCCTTGCAGGGCTGCGCGTCGAATCCTGGGATAACGATCATATCGTCAATACGATCATCGGCACCGCCACCACTGATGCCGATGGAACATTCCGAATGGACTTCACGGGGACATTTATCCGTGGTCTTTTCGGAGACCACAACCCGCAACTTTTTTTCAAGGTATTCTCCGGCACCACCCTTCTTGCAAACACGGAGAATTCCATCGTACTGAACTTACATACCGGAGAAAATCCCGTGGCACTTCCCCTTGACAGCAGCCCTGGAACGGGCTCCACCGATCGCAGATGCGCCCCGACCGATGCAACCACCTATACCATTGCCGGCACCATCTCCAGCTCCGATCGCGCCAGCATAGGGGGCCTGCAAATACAGCTCGTGGATAAAGGTATCGGCCAGGATGTCCTTCTAGCGGAAGCGACCACCAACTCCTGCGGCGATTATGAGCTGGCATTCGATGCAGCGGCTGTGGAAGCACGCGGCAAACATCGCCCCGATCTCCAGGCCAAAGTCTATTCCAATGGCACCCTGATCGCGGCCTCGGAGGTCCGATATAATGCCGATGGCAATGAGACTCTCGATGTTGTGCTCCCCCCCGGCTCAACGGCCATGCAAAGCGAACATGATACGTTGAAGCAGGCGCTCGGCGCCCACTACGCAGGCCAGTTGCGCGCCCTCCAGGAAAGCGACGAGCGACAGGATATCACCTATCTCGCCAATAAAAGCGGCTGGGATGCCCGAGCCGTGGCAATGGCAGCGCTCGCCGATCAGTTCGGCGCAGATAGCACGGTCGATCCCACGTTTTTCTATGCGCTGTTCCGCGCCGGTCTTGCAGCCAACGAGCAGACGATCTATCACACCGATACAAACACGCTGCAGAACGTGTGGACCGCCGCAACCGAACAGGGCATCATCCCTCAAAGCCGGGCGGCAGAGATACCGCAGATGGTGGACAAATTCAAGACGCTTAGCGCAGGAAAGCTCCTGAGCGGGCCACCGCTTGTCGGGCCATCCTCGCTCCGAACACTGCTTACTGCCTCAGGGCTGCCGGAAGCACAGCAGCAGGCGTTCGCTGCCATGTACACGGCACATCGCACCGACCCGCCCGCACTCTGGGCGCAGGTGGAGGCCAGTTTCGGCAGCGCGACCGCACAACGGCTTCAGATCGATGGCAAACTGGCCGTGCTGACGGTCAATAATGCCCCACTCATCACCTCCTTACGCCAATCACTCGGCGGCAGCAGCCTGCATGATCCGGTCGAACTGGCCCAAGCGGGCTATTACCGTGCGTCCAAATGGGCCGGTCTGCTGCATCAGGGAATGTCGGTACCGGAGGAGATCCCAGGAGATACGGCCGAGGCCAGACAGGCCAATTATGCTGAATATATGGCCGCACAGATCCGCCTGAGCTATCCCACGGCCTCGATGGCGGCGATGGTGACACAAGGGGAGCTTCCGGTGAACGATGCCGAGGGAGTACGGGAGTTTGTCGCCACGCATCAAGGCTCGTTCGAGATCGGCACGCAGCCGGTGGAGCAGTATATCGCCGAGAACGGTTTGTCCGTCCAGCCCGTGGTCGTCGCCGATATCAAACGCATCGAACGGGTCTATCAGATCACGCAGACCGATGAGGCGATGACGGGCCTGCTAAGCAATGGGCTGGAATCGGCCTCTCACGTCGCTCGCTACGATAAGGATGCGTTTGTCGAGACGTTCGGGGCAAATCTGGGAGGGGCCGAGAAGGCCGAGCAGATCCATGATCGCTCGATGCAGATCCATAACGCCGTGCTCAACATCACCATCAGCTATCTGGCCGCAAAAAATGGGCTTTCCCTTGGAGCACCGCCGCTCGGCCCCGGTGAAACCGAATCCAATGGAGCACGGCAGATCCTTCAGCCTGCCCCGATGGGCCCCGGCTCGGTCAATCTCTACCAGCCACCGGCCGGAAGCACCGGCGATGTGCTGGCATATACGACACTGGAATCGCTGTTCGGCGAAATGGATTTCTGCTCCTGCGATCACTGCCGCTCGATCCTCTCCCCGGCCGCCTATCTGGTTGACCTGCTGTACTTTATCGATCAGACAGCACCGCCGCCAGGAACCATGAACCCGCAAACAGTCCTCTTTGAGCGTCGCCCAGATATTCAGCATATCCCACTGACGTGCGAGAACACCAATACGGCGCTACCATATATTGATGTGGTCAACGAAACACTGGAATATTATATCGCCAACTCCGTTCAGGCGCTGTCGCTGACCGGCTATCTTGGCCATGATACCGGCACCATGGCATCGGAGGACCTCCTTGCAAGCCCCGCATTTGTCATGGATGCCGCCTATACCGCCCTGGCCAGCCAGCGATTCCCGGCACCACTGCCATTCCATCAGCCGCTGGAGAACCTGCGACGCCATTTCGAGAAATTCGATATGCCGCTCTCCCTTGCAATGGAGCGGCTGCGCCCCAACGACAACCTTGAGCGTGGCGCCGCACCATATGGCTGGCGTGATATACTGATGGAGGAGCTTAACCTGTCGCGTGCCGAGTACGAGATCCTGGTAGATTCCACCACCGTTCCGCTCTGGCGCATGTATGGCTTCCCCAGCGGCACGGTAGACCCCACGGTGATCGCATCGCTCTGCAACGCGAAGAAATTCTCCCGCCGTGTCGGGATCAGTTACGAGGAGCTTGCCGCAATTCTGAGAACCCGGTTTATCAACCCCAGCGCCGACCTGATCCCGAAGCTGGAACGGCTGGGAGTCAGCTTCGGAATGCTTCAGGCATTGAAAGTCAATAATAATCCGGCAACAGATGCGCAGTTCGATGCGCTCCTCCCAACCGGCGCCGGGACAGTGAACCCGGCAGAGTATGGCGGCAATATCAAGGCGTGGGTCAAGGATCCGACCAATTATGCCCGCATCATGGGGCTGATCGTGCTGACCGATACCACCCCGAATGCCGATCCATGCAGCTTCGATACGCTCGAACTGCGATTCGCCAAGCCGATGGTCAACTCCGGCGATACCTCTACCCGGCTTGGCGCAGTGGAGTTCATCCGCATTCTTCGCTTTATCCGCCTCTGGAAAAAAACAGGATGGACGATAGAGCAGACCGATGCCGCCATCTGCGCGCTGTATCGCACGGATATGGCTCCGCTCACCGACACCGATATAGATACCGCGGGAGAACTGGATACGGGATTCCTTACCCTTCTTCCCCGCCTCGGCATCGTTGTACGGCTGATGCGTGCGCTGAACCTGACGCCAAAGCGCGACCTGCTGGCGGTGCTGGCACTGTGGTCGCCAATCGGCACGGCTGCGCACAGCCTCTACCGGCAGATGTTCCTGAACCCGACGATCCTGAAACAGGACCCGGTGTATGCCGATAACGGATATGGCGATTTCCTGAACAATGTGGGCATCTATCTGGCCAATCATGCCGAATCGGTGCGTGCGGCAATGAATCTTTCCGGCGATGAATACGACCGCATCATTGGCGATCTCGGATTTACTGCAACCACACCGTTGAGCATCACCACCATCAGCGCGATATTCCGCCGCGGCTACCTGGCGCGTGCGCTCCGCATAAGCGTGCAGGAGCTTCTGCTGCTGATCGATCATACCGGCCTGGACCCATTCTCTACCCCCAACCTGAGCGATCCCGCAGTTCTACGGCTGGCGGCCATCGTGGACGATCTGAAGGAGCTGGGACTGAAACCGACATCGGCGCTCTACCTTCTCTGGAATCAGAATCTCAGCGGGCAATCGGCTCCCGATACGGCACAGATCAACGCGTTTGCGCGCTCCCTGCGCGAAAATTTCTCCACGATCGAACAGGAATTTGCCATCGCCGATGATCCCAGCGGCGAGATAGCACGCGCCCGTATGACGCTTGTGTATGGCGCCGAGGCGGCAGACTTCTTCTTTGGCCTGCTCAACGACGCGTTTGTCTCGGAAGCATCGTACAGCCATTTCGATTCGGCGTTCGGCCCGGTTCTCTCGGCTGCCATCACCGCAGCAGCAGGCACCTACGGGCCATCGGCAAGCTCTCGCCTGGCCTACAACGATTTCCGCAAGCACCTGACGTTCGCCGGAGTTATGAGCCTGGCAACTCGCAATGCGATAAAGGCCGTGGCAACCGCCCCTGCCGTTGTCACCGAGGTCAATGCAATAGCGCCGGGATCGCTCGCCGCATTCCAGACGCTGTTCCCGGCCGCCGTGGACGCGCTCTATGCTGCAAATAATGCGGCAGTCAGCCCATTCTTTGCCCGCTACGCGGAGCTGCTTCCGCTCTATCAGACCTTCGTGCTCTCTGGCGATGCCCCGGCAACCAAGCGTACGGCATTGCTGGCAAACATTCTCCCCTCGCTGATACACCGTCGCAAGGCACAGCAGGCACTCCAGCGTCTCAGCGATGCTGCTGGAACCAGCCGTACATTCGCCGACGGACTGGCCAACGCCGTCCCGGCCTCCGGCGGACTGCATAGAGCTGGCAACGCTGCCGAACCGGCATTGAACGATCTGCTCGAACTTGAGCAACAGGGCCTCTCGGCACAGTTCTACAGTAGCGATACGGTCGGCACCAACCCTCATGCCCCCACCATCACCAAGGACATGGTCTATGCCGCTGCCTCGGCAAACACCCTCCCGGCAAACATGGTGACCCCAGGCAATGCGATCTCTGGAGTCTGGAGCGGAAGCATCGAAGCGCCGGAGACAGGCCTGTATATCATTATCATCGAGGCCGACATGGGGGCCACCGTGCGCCTGAAGATCGACGGAGCGCTGGTCGGTCTCACACAGGTTGGCACCACCTGGAGCAATACCGCCTCGCTATCGTTGAAGGGAGGAACATTGTATGCCATCGAGCTGACCGTGGAGAAGGTAAGCAACACCATGCGCCTCCAGTGGGAAACCGCCGGACGCGGGCGCGCCCCGATCCCGGCCCGATTGCTCTACCCAGCCGGGTTGCTCACCGCCGCACGCGAATCATACCTTCGTTTCCTCAAGGCAGGCGCACTGGCCACAGCACTCAACCTGACGGCCGCCGAGATAGCACGCCCCGTGCTGTCTGGGGTAAGCTGGCTTAATGCCATCCCGGTTATCGGCAACGCAGTCTCCCCAGCCACACTGCTTGCACCGCTGCGCGAGCTGCTGGACTATGCAAGGGTGAAGGCAGGAATCGCTGCCAACGACGAGTCGCTTCTGACGGTGATGCGCGATCCGGCCACGGCGACGGCAGAACAGACCAGCCTTCTGTATACCCTTACAGGGTGGGATCAGGCTTCGCTCAACGCCCTGGTGGCCCGCTTTGTAGGCTCGATATCGGGCCTCTCGCAACCATCGCTCCTGCGCCGTGTGTACGAGGCCTTTGCGCTGGTACGGGGCATGGGGATTTCCGCGGGCGCGCTCATCGCCGCCACAACAAACGAGCCGGTCGCCACTACCGTGCGCGACCTCCAGGCGGCGCTGCGCGCACGATACGCCGCGGAGGACTGGCGCACCGTTGTACAGCCGATCAATGATGCCATGCGGAGCATGCAGCGCGATGCGCTCGTAACCTATATCCTGCATCAGATGCGCTCCAACCCAACCACCGAGCATATCGACACAGCCGACAAGCTGTTTGAATACTTCCTGATGGATGTCCAGATGGAGCCATGCATGCAGACCTCCCGTATCCGCCATGCCCTCTCCTCGGTGCAGCTCTTTATCGAGCGCTGCATGATGAACCTTGAGCCACGTGTCTCCCCACGCTCGCTTAGCGCCAAGCAGTGGGAGTGGATGAAGCGCTACCGCGTATGGGAGGCCAATCGCAAGGTGTTCCTCTACCCGGAGAACTGGCTGGAGCCGGAACTGCGCGATGATAAATCCCCCTTCTTCAAGGAGATCGAAGGCGAGCTGTTACAGAGCGATATCACCGAGGAATCCGCGACGATCGCTATGCTGAATTATCTCTCGAAACTGGAAGAGGTGGCGAAGCTGGAGCCATGCGGGTTCTATCATATCCCGGCCGATCTGGTAAAACGTGTCGGGGAGGTCAGCCATGTTGTTGCCCGTACACCGGGGGCACATCGCAAGTATTATTACCGCCGCCGCGAATACGGATATTGGACGCCATGGGAACATATCAAGCTGGATATCGAGGATAATCCGGTGATGCCGGTGGTCTGGCGCGACCGCCTGCTGCTATTCTGGGTGAAAGTGCTGAAGACAGGCCCCTCCACCGCCACCATGCAGGGACAGAAGCCGACAGGCGAAACCCTTGGGGAGATGGCGCTCCCCACGCCAACGCAGACCACCTATGTCGTGCTCTGCTGGAGCGAGTATTATAACGGCAAATGGCAGCCCACAAAAACATCCGATCTTGAGCACCCGGTCTCGATCGGCAATTATGCGCCGGGAGGCCCGGGGGCGTTCGACCGATCGCGCCTCAACATAGAAGTTCGTGAGGAGGCGGATGCGCTCCAGGTAACGGTCATCGGCGGAAATCAATGGGGAAGGTTCCGGCTTTATAATACCCATAGCGTTCCATTGCAGGATAATCTCCTGGGCATATCGTACCTATGGAGCAGGGACCGCTGGTACACCGGCAACGATGTGAGCGCCTTCTCCTTCAGATACGTGGACAACTGGTGGGCCACCGATCTGGCACGCAATGTTCTGAAGCCGCTCACCCCGTTCAACATCGTTCCCCCACGCCACCCGCTCAGCGATCCCTGGCATGCGCCGATGTTCTACCAGGACAACCGCCATGTCTTCTATGTCTCCAGCACACAACAGGAAGTGCCGCTATGGCTCGTTGCGGACTATGGGGTATGGCCAGCCGCCACCGCACGCGAGGCAGGAACGATTCCAGGAGTGGTCACCGCCACAGCCCCCGCAGCAGCAGCCGGTGCCCGGTCCTGGAGCGATGGAGCAGTGCCTGGAAGCGGTACCGCAATCAACAACACCGGCACCGTCCGGCAGTTTGTTACCGAGGATGCAAATATCCGCATGGCTATCGGCACCACCGAGCAGGTAGCATACGGAGACAAACAGATCGGACCAGGCGGCGCACTTGCGAAAGCCTAAAGCCACCACAACTACACGGAGATTGCAACCATGCCAAGCACTTTCATCATAACCGGCTATCATGACGCCGGAGCGGCTGCAACAAGCAGAACCACCGCACGGCTTGCCACAGAAACGCGTTTCAACTATACGTTCGACAACTTCTTTCACCCGTTCATCGGCGAACTGATCGCCAAGCTGAACCGTGAGATGCTTACCGGAATGCTCGACCCCACGTGGCAGAAAAGCCTGAAGACGGCCGACCCGGTAACCAACCCGGTTCAGGCCTTCTTTAATGTGCTGTACCGGCCGCAGTACAGCAGCGTGGTCGGGGTGACACATTTTGCCAAGGAGATCGATGTATCCGAGCAGGGACCATACTCGAACTACAACTGGGAACTGCTGTTCCATATCCCCTTGACAATCGCCACACATCTGAGCAAGTC
Organism: uncultured Alphaproteobacteria bacterium; assembly: GCA_964455525.1. Classification (GTDB taxonomy): domain Bacteria; phylum Bacteroidota; class Ignavibacteria; order OLB7; family OLB7; genus JAFDZV01. The sequence goes on along the minus strand of CAYVWR010000004.1, from coordinate 163,302 downwards.
GCAACGTTTTGCCGAAGCCGAGCGCTGGTTCCATTACATTTTCGATCCGACATCAACCGATCCTTCGGTGCCTGTTCCGGCACGATACTGGAAATTCATCGCCTTCCGCGACAACACCAATGCAAAACAGATAGATTATCTCCTTGCACTGCTGAGCAGGACACCATCGAGCCTCTCACCTGAGGATCAGAAACGCCGCGAGGATGTTCTGGATGGTTATACGGCGATACTCAACAAACCATTTCAGCCGCATGCGGTGGCGCGGACACGCCATGTCGCATATCAATATTCGGTTATCATGAAATATCTGGATAATCTGATCGCATGGGGCGATCAGCTATTCCAGCAGGACACCGTGGAATCGATCAACGAGGCGACACAACGCTATGTGCTTGCCGCAAATCTGCTTGGGCCACGCCCCCAGCAGGTTCCCCTGCGCGGAACAGTACAGCAAAAAACGTTCGCGCAGTTGAAGGCGCTTGGCGGAAACGATCCGATGGGAAATGCTCTGGTCGATCTGGAAGGGCAGTTCCCGTTCAACCTTACCCCCGCTCCCGGCGGCAGCAGCCCCGGCTCAAGCCCCCTGTTTGGCATGGGCCGCACATTGTATTTCTGCATTCCACGCAACGATAAGATGCTCGGATACTGGGATACGGTGGCCGACCGTCTGTTCAAGATTCGCCACTGCATGAACATCGCGGGAATTGTGCGGCCGCTCGCCCTGTTCGATCCGCCGATCGACCCGGGGATGCTGGTAAAAGCGGCAGCCGCAGGGCTTGATGTAGGCGGCATGGTCGGCGGGTTGAATCAGCCCATCGGCCCCATCCGCAGCCTTCCCCTTATTCAGAAAGCGGGGGAACTGTGCAGCGAGGTACGCAACCTGGGAGGAGCGCTGCTCAGCGCCATTGAGAAAGGAGAGGCCGAACACATCGCAAGGATGCGCCAGCGCCATGATATCCAGATCCAGCAACTGTCGCAGGAAGTTCGGTTCCTGCAATGGCAATCGGCCCGCGAGGCAACCCAATCGATTCTCTCCTCGCGTGCAACGGCACTGGAACGCCTTCATTTCTATCAGCGTGTGCTGGGGCTTCCCGCCGATCCCAACGCTCCTGATATCATCACCATCGACCGTCCCGAACTGACCGAGGAGAATTTCGACGAGGTATACGCAAAGTTGGTCGGGCAGTATGAGAAGCCTTTGACCATCCAGAAGCTCCCAAGCCTGACGATCGCCGGAGGATCGTCGCCATCGAATCAGTCTGGAGCAACCGGAGCCGGAGCGCTCTATCTGAACAGCAATGAAAATGCCGACCTGAATGTGCATTCTCCCAATGCTGCAAATTACCAGACAACCGCCGCAAGCCTGAAACGGGCCGCACCGATCCTCGGGCTGATCCCCCAGTTCCCCATCAAGCTTGCCTTCTGGGGGCTTGGCGCCGAGATATCATTCGGCGGCGACCAGCTATCGAAGGCAGCAATGTTCGCCGGAGATATTCTCGAGATCCTGGCGGGCGTCGAGAACCACAAAGCCAGCAATGCATCAAAAACCGGCTCGTTCCAGCGACGTGCCGACGACTGGATTCTGCAATACAATCTCGCCGCGCACGAGCTTATGCAGACCGGCCGCCAGATCCTTACCTCGCTCATTGCCGAGCAGAGCGCCCACCGCGAATACCTGAACACGCAGCAGCAGATCGCAAATGCGCAGGAGGTGGACCAATATCTCCGTGAGAAATACACCAATGAGGAACTATATCTCTGGATGCAGGGAGAAGTATCACGGCTGTATTACGAGTATTACCGCTTTGCCTTCGATACAGCACGCAAGGCAGAGCGGACCATGAAGCAGGAACTGATGCGCCCGGAGCTTGATGGGCAGGATTTCGTGAAGTTCAATTACTGGGATGGCGGGCGTAAGGGCTTCCTCTCTGGAGAGGCATTGCATCTTGATGTAAAGCGGATGGAAATGGCCTACCACGAGAACAACAAACGGGAGCTGGAACTGACACGCCACGTCTCGCTGCGCCAGCTCGACCCGCACGCGCTCCTGATGCTGAAGGCCACTGGCACCTGCCAGATCACCATCCCCGAATGGCTGTACGATCGCGACTGCCCCGGCCACTATATGCGCCGCATCAAGAGCGTTGCACTCTCGATCCCATCGGTGGTCGGCCCGTACGCAAGCGTCAACTGCACGCTCTCGCTCCTGCGGAGCGCCTTGCGCACATCGCCGATCGCCGGCCCCGACTATGCCCGGCAGGGCACCGAGGACAACCGGTTCACCGATTATATGGGCGCGATACAATCGGTCGTTACCAGCGGCGCCCAGAACGATAGCGGTATGTTCGAGACCAACCTGCGCGATGAACGATTCCTACCGTTCGAGGGTGCCGGGGCGATCAGCACCTGGAAGCTCGATCTGCCAAAGGATTATCGCGCCTTCGATTACGATACCATCTCCGATGTCATCATCCACGTCCGCTATACTGCACGCCAGGGGGTAGAGACCACAAAGGTAAAGGCAGCGCTGGATGATCTGTTCGAGCAGAACACCCCATCGAACCTTGCCCTGATGTTCAACCTCCGGCACGATTTCCCGACCGAGTGGGCGGCCTTCGTCAACGGCACAGGCGATTTTTCCGCAGTGATCCGTGCCGACTACTTCCCCTATATGGCCCAGGGCAGGCCGATCACCATCACCGGAATGGAGGTATACTCCGAGGACATAGTGAAGCATCATGCGGTGGGCAACCCCGCTACGGCAACAGTCGCCCTCGCCAGCGGTGCCTTTACGCTGAGCGCTCCGCCCGATGGGGCCGGCCCTACCCAGGTGCTTACCCGTACTGCCGATGCCCAGATCTATCTGGTCGTCCGGTATGCGCTTGGTTAGCCTGAGGATCTATGCAACCATGAACACTGGGTCGGGGCCGTATGGTCCCGGCCCAGTGTTTTGTGGAAACCGCTCCCGCCGATTTCACCGCTGGCCTTCACCGATCTCCCCAAGCCTCTGCGCAAGCTCACCACGCAGAATCTTCCCCGTGGACGTCCGTGGAATCGCGCCGATCCGTATGATACGGCCCGGAAGAGCAGCCGGGGCAAAAATGGTGCGAAGATGGTCCCGCACCGCAGCGTCGTCGTGATGCGCGCCATCGGCAAGGACGATCGCGGCAACGATCTCATCGCCAAGAAATCGGTGCGGACGCCAGATGCACGCGGCGTCGCGAACATACGGCATCGTACATAACACACGCTCCATCTCATCAAGCGAGACACTTTCGCCCCGCACTTTGGCAATATTCTTGGTCCGCCCCGTGATAACGATAAAACGTCTTCCCAGCTCCCGATCTTCGATTGCAAAGCCCAGATCCTGGGAATGGAACCATCCTCCGCGAAATGCCTCGGCTGTCGCGGCAACGTTCCCGGCATATCGGCTCATCACGTTGTAGCCGCGCATGCATATCTCCCCGATATCTCCAGGCGCCACAGGCGCCCCATCGGCGCCCAGCACCGCCACCTCGTTGCCGTAGACAGACACGCCGATCGAGGGGATCTCCGCCTCTATCATCAAACGCCGATATGCATCCGGCGGGAGATCGGCGGGCATCGTTGTCGAGAAATTGGTGGTTTCGGTAAGGCCATACCCTTGAAGAACCGGTGCTCCCAGCTTTTCCACCACATCGCGCACCGTGCGAGCTGCCAGCGGCGCGGCCGCCGAAACGAAATACTTGAACTCGCTCGGAAGCACCGGCCGCCGCCATGTGCCCAGCAGGGCCTCAAGAATGCTTGGAACAACGCTGGCAATGCGGGGGCGAAATCGCTCGATGAGACGCGGATAGCGAAATGGGTCGAAAGCATGCACAAGGATTGCATGCCCCCCCGAGTAGAGCGTGGCGAAGATCGTGAAGTGAAGCCCGTTCACATGGTGAATGGGAAGGCAGCCGAGAAAACGATCCCTCCGGCCAAGACCGTGATGACGGCGCACCCCCTCGGCATTCATGATGATATTATAATGCGACTGTGCCACAAGCTTCGATGCGGCAGTCGATCCAGATGTTCCCAGAAACAACGCATCGGAGCAAAGGTCGATCGGAGGATCGGAATCGCTCGCTGGCTCGTTCGATATATCGGCAATGGGAATTGCACCCGGGCAGATGTCGGCCGGAAGACTGGAAGCACAAAGAGTTGCCATTGCGCCAAGCGCCGTCGCCTGCTGTATGAGACGTGCCGGCGGATCGGCGGGATTTAACAGCAGAATGGCACAACCGGAGCGCAACAGCCCGAACATCGTCACAACCGATGGTATGTCATTCACCGGAAGAAGAGCGACGATACGGCCCGGCCGCACACCCAACTCACGCCGAAGCCACGATGCGCTACGGCGGCTGAGCTTATCCATCTCCCCATACGATACGGTCGTGATCTGATTATCCGCCGATACAGCCGTGATATATGGATCACTGCCGTATGCACGCGCACGATCGGCGAGCATGGAAGTGATCGAGGAGAGACCCGGCAGGGCATCTGCAAGACCCTCCCCACGATATATATGCACAGGGTCGAAACCGGTCGGAAGCGATTGAGACATCAATGACCTTACAAGACTATGATGGTACTTTTGCTACACTATAGAGTATATATCTCCTCCTACATCATGGACTGCTCGCGCACAACCCGCACGGCGGTGGCAACCGCACGCAGGCTATGAAATGTCCCCACATCAATCATTTCGGACGGAAACTCGATTGCGAAACTCCCCTCGATATCGAGGATAAAACTCACCATGCGGAGAGAATCCAACCCAAGCGCCGAAAGCTCGGCATCGGGATCATCGAGGGCTGCCAGCATATCCACATCAATATGCCGACGAGCGACCTCTACCACAGAACGTATATCATCATCCATGTTCCAAAGCTAAATGTTGATTGGATGGAGCACAAACACATAACGATACCATAGATGCCGGGAATCTACACAGCACTGCCGATATCGTTTATGAATTTTATCATAAAGCTCATGAAAGCATAGGAAATATTTCAATGGCTCCTTAAATTGTTCATGGTCGTGCGATTGAGCCGCTTCCATCTCTGGACGTTCCTATTCTTCCGGCGACCATGGCATCACACCCCCCGGCACTGTTCATTGTGATATCATGCTCGATAATCAGCATGGAATAGTCCTGCACCATGAGCATTGCACGAGGAGATACACATGGCCTTCCCACCCCCACACGGCCCTATACTATTATCGCGTGATTCCCCATGATGACTCGCGGCTGTGAGCTACATATAAAGAATAGATCATGCCCGGCATCGCATTTCCGTTGAAACAGGTCGCCGATCACAGACCATACGATCGCTGAATATATTCGTCTCGCCGACCCTCACTATCTCCCCCCAACACCTTTGCTCTCGTACATATATCATTGTGCGAGGGAACACGGCCTTGCGTCAACGGCCCTGCGTCAGATGCCGGATCTGGCAGATCCAGGCTGATGCGCCGAACCGTTCTTTCTGCCATTCATCATCTGCATATGCATCATGCTGGACGGTATTTACATCGAAAATTCAGCCGACAGGCATATCCCGCTCCGACGGTATCTTCTCGAAGGTAACGCACCCCTTCCCCCGTTATGTACCAATATCATCGAGGCCCATGCCGCAACATTTCCCGAGGCCATACGCGATGATATAGTCAGCACAATACACGAGATCGGCGTGGCGCTCATACAGCTCGATGAGCCACTATGCAACGATCGTTTTATCGCACTGGGGTCGCTTCTCGGAGCCATGATACCGGAAACCGATCCGGCCGTTCTCCCCTACGTTGAGAGAGATGTGATCCTGAATCTCGTGAGCGCACACGGGCATACTCCGAACGTTGCGCTTCAGCCATTCGCAGCAAATTATCTGTCGCTGCATACCGAAGGGAGTGGCAGACCACGGGAAGAGCAACCATCCTATATCGTGCTGATGTGCTGCGAGCCTGGCGACAACACGACCACCGCACAAACAGTGCTGGTGCCGATGCGCACGGTTGAACAACGGCTGGCACCTGAACACATCGAGCTGCTCTCGATGATACGATATCGAGCAAACGATCGCTGCTATCCGATCGTGCGCGATATCGATGGCCGCCGTGTCTTCGCATTTCGCGATTTCCAGGCCAACGCACTGCAATGGAGATGTACCAGCCAGGAAGCTGACAATGCCGATGTCAACAACGCCATACGGAATCTCCTGGCTGCCATGTACTCCCCTGATGGGGCATATGGCGTATCCTGGAAACGGGGAATGCTGATTATCATCGACAATCGCTTTTTTTTCCATGGCAGGACAGTTGCACCGTCCAGCATACCGGTCCGGCCACGACATCTCAAACGACTTCGGATACTCTAGCAACGATCATTGCGTTCACCACCGGAAGAACCACAAGCGGCGCTCTGCAAAGGAGAACATATGGCAATAGATACGCAGATATTCGCATCCATACCGAGATCCCGCCCACTCTCCCTCCCCGAAGAGGCGCATCTGGACGCACTTCGTGTGTTGCAACTGGAGAATGTCCATACAACGTTTCTGCCGACCGTTGATGAGCGGACGCTTGAGGTATACGCACGTGCGAGCAATCCAGGCGATCCAGTGGAACTACGAGATCTGTGGCTGGGACGTATCGAGCAGGAGCTTGGACGGCACAGCCACCGCCCGTGGCTCGCCGAGAAATGGCGTGCCTCCGTTGTACGGCGCCATATTGATCCCGACGAAATTCTCACGTCGCGCTCTACCGTACGATTCATCAAGGAGCTATTCAACTGGTTTTTCCGCGACGATCTCTATGGCGATCTCCGATCGGACGATCATCTGATCCTATCGAGCGGTTCGGTCAATGAAGAGGCATGGGGGCTTCCAGAGACCTTGAAGGAGTGCCTTCGATATGCGCTGCAACGCGACTGGTATGGCTACTCAGACTCCCGAGGCCGCATTCCGGCACGCGAGGCGGTCGCGGCATACGAAAGCTGCCGTATCGATGGGGCATCCTACACGGCGGCAAATGTGGCGCTGACAATGGGAGGGACATTTGCGATAAGCACGCTCGCCGATTTTATCCTCCTCGGGGCCTCGCAGACCGCATCGCCGGTGTTGTGCGGGATTCCGAACTATCCGCCGCTGGTGGAATCGATAGCCCGCCGCCGCGACATACGCCTTGTCCCTCTTGCCTCCCACTCCGGCCGGATGTCGCTTCAACCGCTGATCGCAGCGATTACGCCGCACACCCCGCTTGTGCTGCTGCAAACGGTTGCAAATCCAACCGGCGCGATCGTCCCGGATTCCGAGCTGGCGCAGTTGATCGCAGCGGCTTCCCCATCGACCATCATCCTGCTCGACGAATGCCATGAATGGCTTGGCCCATCGGAGCCATACCATAGCGTGCGCGCTGCACCAAACGTTGTGCGCGTTTCGAGCGTCTCGAAAGCATGGTCAGCACCGGGACTGAAGATCGGCTGGATTCTCGCCGATCCCGGATTTATCGCCGATTATTATGAATATGCATCAACGACGTTCGGAGGCCCCCCCTCCTTTTTCTACACGATGGTGGAGGTGCTGGCACGGATGGAACGCTGGCTTATCACCGGCATCCAGGCACCAGGCATCGCCGAGGCAAACGAATTCGAGGCTGCCTATCGGCTGAATCTTCCACGCCTTCAAGCTGCTTACGCAAGCTACCGCCACGAGCGGATAGGACGGGAGAAAGCCCTGAAGGTACTCCGCGACGCCACCGTCGCCCGCCTTGCCGGAGCATCGACCCTGGTGGTGCCACCACGATACTCGATCAACGTCACAATCGAGTTCACCGCATGGGATGACTCGTATCGGTGCTTCCGCGATCTTCTTCGCGAAACAGGAGTGGCGGTCTACCCCGGCATCCTGGCGTTCTGCTTTTCAGGAGGAAATATCCGGGTCACGACGGCTCGTGAATGGAAGGATCTCTCGGCTGCATTCTCGCGTATCAATTCCTCCGCCGCCCATGGTGATGTACAGACGGCAATACGCCCGGCATCACCGATCAGCCTTCCGATACCATGACACCCCCATGATAAAGGTTGCCATCTTCACCATCCCCCCTCCGGGCCATGCCAACCCTATGCTTGCGGTGGCATCGGCTCTTGCAGCCCGCAACGATGTTGCAGATGTGCGCAGTTTCGGCCCCCCGGAACTTGCCCACTGCTTCAGCCAAACCGGGGCCGCCCATATCAGCATCGAGAACGATCCTGATACGGAGCCGATGGAAATGGATATCCCTGCCAATGACCTTGCCTACCGCAGCTTTATCCTCCCCCTTGGCTCGATCCGCCAAACGATGCGCGACACAGCCCGCTTTGCACCCGATGTGGTGCTGTATGATCCGTTCTCCGTACAGGGATTGGTGGCGGCACGCACGTTAAGGGTGCCATCGGCCATGCTGATAACGTTTCCCGGCTACGGTAGCCTGGGCGATGACTTCGTACGGCGTCATACGCCCGTTCACCAGGCCACCAGAAAGGCAAACGAACGATATCGCAAGCTTGTGGGGCTGGATATTCTGGGCGATGGTTTCCTTCCAGTTTTTTTTCCATCGGGAGGCTTATCCATCATCACCACGATCGAACCGCTCTCCCGCCCCATCAACTCGCAGGAGCACCCTCTGCTCCATTCGCTCCTTGCGCGCTTCGTTACGACGACCGCATTCGTCGGACCATGTATCGGGAAGGTTCGGATGACCCCGACAACGCCCGCCTTGGAGCACACCATGGCGGCGGCCAACAGACGCCTGCAATGCACATACGACGCGGAGGTTCCCTATGAGTTCCTCGACATCATAAAGCGCAGAGGAAAACGTGTGGTGCTCTTCTCGCTTGGCACCGTCATCACCGATTTCCGGTTCGATTCGCCTGTCGGGGGAGCCTCAACCGGTTGTGCGTTCCTGCGCACAATGATACGCCATACGATCGCGGCACTTGGCAACGACCCGGATCTGATCGTTATAGCAGCAATCGGCCACCGGTTTCACAGGGAGAACGATCTGCGCTGGCCTGATAACTTCATCGTGCGAAGCGTTCTGCCGCAGACCGTGATTCTCAAGAAATATGCCGATGCATTTATCACACACCACGGGGCAAACTCCACGCTGGAAAGCATCCTTGCAGGCGTTCCGATGGTCTCCCTCCCCGGGGCGGGCGATCAGATTCCAGGAGCGTCAATAGCCATCGGTGCGGGCGTGGCGGTGGCCTTCTGGGATCTTTCCGATCCATACACGACATGCACCCCGGAGCTTCTCGGACGCGCCGTCCGTATGGCTCTGCACAATCCCGGATACGCCCATCGCTGCCATGCGCTCCGCTCCAGCCTGCTCGATGCCGGAGGAGCCGCACAGGCGGCACAGCTTGTCCATGCCCTGGCCCGCCGGGCACATGGACGCGCACCCGAATATCATCGGCAGAACCGCATATATCATACTCAACGCTCTCCCGCAAAGGAAGCTCCACAATGAAAGACTATGATATCGCTGCCTTGCGCCCACTGCTCGCATCGGATTCGGCCACCGTCGTATTATTCGGCGCGGGCGACATCGGCAAGCTTGCCCACTATGCGCTGGAACTGCTCGGAATTCCAGTAACATGCTTCTGCGACAACAGCGCATTGAAACAGGGAAAACGCTGTCGTGGCACCATGGTGATCTCCCCCGAAGAGCTTGCCACCGTGCCCAGAAACGCCCATGTGTTCATATGTGGCAACTATCTGGCTTCGGTCTCCGCCCTGCTTGCAACGATGCAGTTCAAGAACGTGTACGACTGCACGGCCCTCCTGGACAACATCGACTTCTCCAGAGCAGACTTCATGCAGCCCCTCGATATTCAAAGGAAGATCGCGCTGCACAAGGTGCAGTGCAGAACGTCGGGCAGCCGTAGGGAAAACGCTCTTGTCCTGAAATATATCGACGTCGTCGTGACCGAAGCGTGTTCGATGAAATGCAGGGACTGCTCAAACCTGATGCAGTATTATAGCCGCCCGAAACATAGCGACCTTGCGATGCTCTTCGATGCGATTGATACCATCATGGCCTGCATCGACGGCGTTTATGAGTTCAGGGTGCTGGGAGGCGAGCCGTTTGTCAATAAGCAGGTCCATAAGGTGATCGACAAGCTTACCGGCTACCACAACGTGGATAAGGTCATCGTCTATACAAACGCGACCATCGTGCCGAAAGGCGAGAATCTGTCGTGCCTTAAAAACAGCAAGGTGATTCTCGACATCACCAATTATGGCGCTCACTCGGTGAATTACGACAAACTGATCGAGACATTGCGAGCAAACGATATAGCCTATCTTACAAAAATTCCCACCTGGACGGATTCGGGAACCATTCTCCACAGGGATCGATCCGAGAGCGAGCTGGCCGACATGTTTATGAACTGCTGTGTGAACGATGTGCTCACACTGTTGAACGGCAGGTTGTACAGGTGCCCATTCTCCGCCAATGGAACAAATCTGGGCGCGATTCCATTGAACGGCGAGGATGTGATAGATCTTACCGATCGGACAAAGAGCCAGAGCAGCCTCAGAAGAGAGATCGAACGGCTTTATACCGGCAAACAGTATCTGACGGCCTGTTCCTACTGCAACGGAAGAGATTTCAGAACGCCAAAGATCGTTCCAGCAATACAGGTCAAGGTGCCGTTGCCATTGCCGTAAACAACCGACCAGGACGCTTACCGGTTCCCCTGAAACGGCAACCGTCCCAACCGCTCGGCGATTGCCGAGGATACATGACTGGCGAACAGATGATACAGCAACGGCGAAAACTCCTCCCGTACCTCCCCATGTACCGGAAGCATTGCCAGGGTATGGCGTCGCACATCGGTATCTGCGTTATGCGCAACGGCGATAACCCGCCGCCCCAGATCGCTGGCGGCCTTTGCCTGTTCCACCGCTCGCCAGTGGGAGCGTCCAGGTGGAGCTATTATAAAAACCGGCATATTCAGAGGATAGGCGAAGCGTTCGACATGCCACCATTCCTCAAGATCCTGGCCAACCGCGAAAACGCCCGATCCCTCTACGATCTTCGCCGCTCCATAGAGTGCGGTGCCATAGCTTGGCCCGCTGCCAAGCATCATCATCGAGGATGCATCGGCGATCATCTCCGCCACACCGCGGCATTGTTCGCTGATTGCGCCGTTGGTGGCATCAACCATATCGCCGAGCAGGACAAGCTCGCTGCGCAGAAGACCAGCGTCGCGTTCCGAGCACATTCCCCGTGCCTCGGCCAGCCGGATAGCGACCAGCAACAGCCCTATCATGCTGGCCTGATAGGTGCGGATTCCCGGAGATCGCTCATTGCAGGGAAGGCTTACAACAACGGCCCGATCGGCGATATCGGTCGCCGGACTGCCATGCGTCCCGCTCAACGCGATGCTCAATGCCCCGTGATCCCTGGCGCGCTCGATCGACCGGAGGATGCATGGCGTCCTCCCTGAACGCGAAATCGCTATCACCAATGCCGTGCCCGGCATGGACTCGTACATCCAGGGCGCGCCGTAATCGAAGAAGCGCTCCCCGCACAGAGGCTCGCAGGAAACGCCGGCAATTGCCTCGAACGCCATTTCCGTGGCACACGATGCATGATAGGAATCGCCGTTGCCAACCAGATAGACCTTGTTCACCAGAGCACACTCCGAAAGGGACAGCACATCGTGCACCTGCCGGGCGAACACAGGCGTCAGCGTGCGCAGATCGTGGGCAAGCCCCCCGACCTGCCGAATCATCACATCAGGAGGAAGCGGATCGTTCATCATATGCACTGCCGCATACGTTTTCTGATATCGTCTGTGCTAAAAAAATTTATTCCGGCCCGTTTCAACCGATCGGAATGTCAGGGCGTTTTTGCAGGAGCACGTATCACATGGGAACTATCATGTATAGAGATAGAGTGGGAGTATTATCGTTCCAGCCCGCGCACGATATCCATATAGGCCCTGACCAGTTCGATATCGATCGCCCCACCCCATCCCCCACGTTCCAGACAGCTACCAACAAATGCTCCATCGGCTGCTGCCAGCAGCCGTGCGGCATTTGTTGGGTCGGTATATCCGGCCAGAATAATGGGAAGGCCCGGCACAACATCCCGTATCGAGGCAATCATCTCAAGCGTTGTATTCTCATCTGGATCGCCGACAGCAACAGCATCGGCACCAACAAGCCGTGCACCACGCGCCACATCCGCCGTGTTTTTCCCTCCACCGAACCATTTGAAGTGCATGGAATTCACATCAGCGATGACCTTGATATCCAGAGCATTGATTTTGCGCCGATATTCCATCACATCGAGCGGGTTGGCCTCGACCATGCCATGATCGGTAAGGGTCATGCCAACAATTCCACCGGCACGGATAAACGTTCCGCCGGCAACTTTGGCAACCGCCAGCGAGGCCTTCAACGCGTTACGCATCATCTGCACGCCGATCTGGAATCTTCCCCCTGTTGCGTCGGCGATCGCCCGCACGATAAGCCCCATTGCGGCGGTACGAGCCGGGTCCGACTCATCTTTGACGCTATAGATACGGTCAACCGTCTGCACCAGGCAGCCATCGGCCCCTCCATCATACAACGCACGTGCCGATCCAACCGCGCTGTCGAGAATTTGCGAAAAACTCCCTTCAGCATACAACGGAGTTCCGGGAAGAGGCTGAAGATGAATCATGCCGAGCACGGTTTTCCGTCGGCCGATGGTAGCACAATCATGCATGATGGGGTCGCTGCCGAAAGCGGTGAAAAAGCGTTGGATTTTTGTATGTTGTTCTCGTGCTTTCCACAAGTTCGGGAACATAGCGTTTCGCAACAACATTTTTCTCCTTTTCTCGCTCAGACCATCCATTGGGCACACCACAGGCCTGGCACTCCCGGGATGCCGCTGAATTTCATCAACAGAATAAAGAAGAAGAATCATGGGAAATAGCTCCTTCACACCGTTTGCATTCGGCGACGGAATGCTGTTCGATTACTCTGACAATGCATTCCCAACCCGCCTTCATGCATGGAATGAGGAAAAGAACCATCACGATATCACATACGGCAACGGCCACAGCACCTTTTTCGGCTTTGTGTACGATGGGCCTGCCACCATATCAAGCGATCAGCATGGGACATTTCATCTGATGGCAGGGATGTACTTCAGCGCCACCACCCCATTCACCATCACCAAGGGAAAAGGGATTCTGGTGGAGCGCCAGGGTTATACCGGCTTTTTCCATATCGGCGGGCCAATCGAGCAGACAGGAAGGTTACGGTATATCGATGGCTGTACCGACTCGCTGCTGATTCCGCCGGTAAAGCTGGGCGATCCCTGCCTTAACGCCCTGTACTTTCCACCAATGGTCAACCAGACCCAGCATACACACCCCTCGATGCGGGTCGGCATCGTCTATTCCGGCCAGGGAGAATGCATAACGCCCGAGGGGAATATCCCGCTATTCCCAGGGCAGATCTTTATCATCCATGAGGAAGGGCTGCACTCGTTCAGAACATTCGAGGGAAGCCCGATGGTGGTGATAGCATATCATCCCGACAGCGATTTCGGCCCGCAGGACGAAGATCATCCGATGATCAATCGCACCATTGTGGATGGTGTCGCCGCAAGCTATCTGGGGGAGATCAGAACCAGATAGCTCGCCACGGATCATCCTTCCGCCTATCGTTCATGAGCAAGCGCCAATGAATATTCGTCGTACACGGATTGGAAACACAACCGGCCATGCCGCCGAGCCGCCCACTCCGGTCGATGCCTATACGCTCGACACAGGGGCGGGGCTTGCGATCACGGTCTGGACCTATGGGGCCACCCTGATCGATGTTCTTGTTCCCGATCGCAAAGGTGATACGGCCAATATGATCGTACGGCTCAATGATCTGGCCAGCTACGAAGATCGTGCAAGGAATCCTTATGTAGGCGCCACGCTCGGGCGCTTTGCGCGCTGCATCGCCAACGGCCGCTTTCAGATCGATCGGCATCACTACCAGCTCGATCGTAATTGCGGCTCCCATCACTTTCATGGCGGTACCATCGGCTTCGATAGGTTTGTATGGGATGCCGATGCGGCACGGGAAGGAGAAAGCCTTGTGCTGCGCCTTCGGCTGGAACGTCCCCACCATGACCAGGGATATCCCGGAGCCATCTCCGCCGAGACACTGTATCGCGTCGATCGCGACAGACGGCTCACCTTCGAGCATCGCGCCACCACCACCACCGTAAGCACCGTGGTGGCGCTCACCAATCATGCCTACTGGAACCTTGCCGGCACCGGAACAGTGAACGGCCACCTTCTTGCAGTCAATGCAAACCGCGTTGTCACGGTGGACGAGGAGTTGATACCGCTGGGGCTTCCCGCGACAATCACCGGCACCCATCTGGATTATTCCACACCCCGGCCGATTGGATCTCAAAAACTCGACCACTGCTTTATACTGGATGAGGCATCATGGGCCGCCGATCTTTTCGATCCCGCAAGCGGACGGGCGCTATGCGTCCATACCGATCAGCCTGGGCTTGCCATCTATTCGGCCGACGCATTCAGCCAGCCGAGAGCGGGCCTGTGCATTCAGACCGGCGCGCTCCCGGACTCGCCGAACCGCCCCGACTTCCCATCGCCGCGGCTCGACCCTGGGGATCTCTACCTGCATCGCACCACCCATCAATTTTCGATCCGCTCATGAAAAGATCATGGGGAAAAGATCCTTCTGCATGGATGTGCGCCCCCTGCCAGAGCAGGTAGATTCACCACTGAAATGCATCGGAATATCGGCGGCCAATTCCACAGACAATCATCATGAGACTTTACCTTTCATCGTTTCGCATCGGCAACCAGCCACAGAGGCTGATAGATCTGGTTGGAGAAAACAGAAAAGCCGCAATTGTTTTCAATGCATGCGACTTCATCGAGAGAGCTGAGAGAACATCGCGACTGCAACTGGAACTCTCCACATTACAGGAAATCGGCTTCGAGACGTTCGAGCTGGACCTGGCAGAGTATTTCGGCAGCGAGAACGGCCAGACCACGATCGCCGATCTGCTCGCCGACTGTGGTCTGGTATGGGTGCGCGGGGGCAACTCCTTCACTCTCCGCAGAGCTATGAGGTCGAGCGGCTTCGATTCCATTATCACTACGATGCTGGAGCATGATGCCATAGTCTATGGCGGATATAGTGCGGGCGTAGCAATGCTCGGCCCGTCGCTTCAGGGGATAGAGCTTATTGATGATCCCAATACCGTTCCGCCCGGTTATACGCCCGATATCATCTGGGAATCGCTTGGAGTTCTCCCCTATGCCGTGGCCCCCCATTACAGGTCCAACCATCCTGAATCCCCCGCTATCGAGGCATTGGTGCAGTATTATATCGACAATCATATCCCTTTTATAGCACTGCGCGATGGGGAGGCGATCGTGGTTGATGGCAAAACGATGGAGATACTTTCGTAGCCGCTGGGGCCTTGGTCTGCGGCCGTCGCGCTCTATTCTATCTATGCCTGAAGGCGCGCACCGGCTGGTTTATCACCGGCAGAATGGGAACCCCACCGGCCAGATCGGCCCTCCTGTCGGCAGTGGCCGTTTCATAGAGCGTTGTACGTTGCCGAGGTATCCTTCCTGTTGAGCGGATAAGCGTATGCATCTCCTCCACACCAAGGCATTGTCCATGCAAGGCGCCGGCCGAGCGTGAGATCGACTCGTTCATCAAGGTTCCCCCGAGATCATTGGCCCCGCACATAAGCACACGCAACGCCCCCTCGGCGCCGAGCTTCGGCCATGACACCTGGATATTTGCTATATGCGGATGCAGCACAAGGCGCGCCACCGCATGCATCAAAACCACTTCGCGGAAGGTAGGCCCCGGCCGGGCGGCGCCGCGCCGGTACAGGGGCGCCTCCATATGCACAAACGGAAGCGGGACAAACTCGGTAAAACCGCCGCTGCGCTGCTGAAGCTCCCTGAGACGAAGCAGATGCCTCCCCCAACTGTACGGATCTTCCATATGCCCGAACATGATCGTCGATGTGGTCGGCAGCCCTATCGAATGCGCCACTTCCACCACATTCAACCATGTATCGGTAGCGATTTTATCGGGGCAGAGCACGGCACGGACCGCATCATCGAGGATTTCGGCAGCAGTGCCGGGAAGAGTGCCGAGACCGGCCTGTTGAAGCTCATAGAGAAATTCACCAATGGAGATCCCGAGGCTTCCCGCCCCATGCACGATCTCCAGCGGAGAGAACGCATGGATATGAATCTCCGGCGCACCCTCTCTTGCCGCCCGGCAGATATCCAGATAGGTAGCACCGGTAAACTCCGGGTGGATTCCCCCCTGCATGCAAACCTCGGTAGCCCCATGCTCCCATGCCTCGCTCGTACGCCGGGCGATCTCCTCCAGGCTTACCATGTATGCCTCCCCACGAAGCGACCCTCTGGTCCTCCCTTTCGAGAACGCACAGAAGGAGCAGGTGTAGGTACACACGTTCGTGTAGTTGATATTGCGATTCACAACATATGTGATCGCATCCCCGCAAACATCGCGGCGAAGCGCATCGGCAGCATTGCAGATGGAGTTGACGGCACTACCACGCGCACGAAAAAGCTCCACGATCTCCTGCATACCGAGCGTATCGCCACGCATGGCACGGTCAATACTTTGAAAGATCCCGGCATGGTTGCTCATCTTCGCCGACACCACCTCACGGGGTGGCGGCCGCAGAGCGCCAGCCGCCCAGCCGTCGTCGCGTGCATAACCATCGCTGTCGGCCAGATTGAGGACCGGCCCGGCAAGTCCACGGTCGATCCATCGCTTGCGATCGCGCACATATCGGGGATAAACCGTCAGACGCTCCACCAGCGTCTTCCCGGCCGATGCGGTATCGGCTGCCAGGGAATCGAGATGGGGCCACGGCGATTCAGGATTGACATGATCGGGGGTTACCGGCGAGACTCCTCCCCAATCGTTGATGCCCGCTGCTATCAGACGATCGAGATTCCCCGCATTCAGATTCGGCGGCGTCTGGATGCTCATCGTTGGGCCGAAGAGCAGACGAGCAACCGCGATGCTCCAGAGCACCTCCTCAACCAACGGCGGCGGCGTTGATTCCATCATCGTGCCGCGCTTGGGCACGAAGTTCTGAACGATGATCTCCTGCACATGGCCATGCTCTCTGTGAAGCGCCGCAAGCGCAAGCAGGCTCTCCAGGCGCTCGGCACGCGTCTCTCCGATCCCGACCAAAATGCCGGAGGTGAACGCAATCGCAAGCTCTCCCGCATGGCCGATACAGGCCAGGCGTCTGCCAGGCTCCTTGTCAGGGCTGCCGAAGTGCGGTCCGCCCGGCGCGCAGAGACGCGCAGAGACCGACTCAAGCATCAGCCCCATGCTTGGCGCAACCGGCCGGAGAAGAGCCAGCTCATCGCGGCTTAGCACCCCGCAATTGATGTGCGGAAGCAGCCCTGTCTGCTCTACCACAAGCGCGGCCATGGCATGGAGATAATCCACGGTCCGCTCATATCCAAGGCCACGCAAGGCTTCACGGGCAGCCTCATAGCGAAGCTCCGGTTTGTCCCCGAGGGTAAACAAGGCCTCTCTGCACCCCTGCTCCTTTCCCGCCCTGGCAATGGCGAGCACCTGGTCGGGAGTCAGATACGCATGATCCAGATGCCGGGGTGCCTGGGCAAATGTGCAGTAATGGCAGACATCGCGGCAAAGCCGGGTAAGGGGGATAAAGACCTTGCGCGAATAGGTGATAACATCGCCATGCCCGCGATCGCGCAGCTCGGCGCTCATCCTCATCAGCTCTTCAAGCGATGTGCCGAAGGCCAGACGCCGTATCTCCCGAGAATATTCGGAATGGCCCGGTGAATGGATCATCGGGCAGCTCCTTCCCAGTGATACAGTGCAAGACGTTCGGCCAGGCCGCTCCGCTCAAGATAATGAGCTGTCGAGCCGCCACGTACGTTCCCCAGCAGCCAGAGCAGATCCTCGGGGCGGTCGATGTCGCGAGCAAGGTTAGGCCGTGCGATGGCCTGCGCATCCACACCGGCAGCCAGCGCCGCATGGTGATGCCGGGCGGCGCTGCCGGTGCCGAACTGAAATCCTATGATGCCGGGCGGAGCAACATAGAGCGCATTGGTACCCCCGTCGGCAGCAGCCGGAACCACGATAACAGAATCCCCCGGCTGCCCCAGAAAAAACTCGATATCCTCACACGCCACCATTGGCACATCGGCCGGGAGCACAAGAAGAGATCCTACACCACGGGAACCCAGATAACCAGCACAGCGGTCGAGAGCCAGATTTATTCCCGCCCCCCTCTCCGGCTCCACGCGGCATCCCCCGGCAATGGCACAGGCGGCAACGTCCGCATCGTCGGTCACCACCACAACCGTAAGACGATCGCCAGCAGCACGCAGCACCGCGAGCACATCACGAAACATCGCGGCGCTAAGCCCCGCACGCTCCGCCACCGAAAGGAGGCATCCGAGGCGCGATTTCGACAGTGCAAAGCCCTTAACCGGCAGCAGAACCCACATGTGTATCCGGCTCCCTCTTGTGTTGGTTCAGGCAACGGACAAACTCCAGAACGTCCCGCGCCAGTTGCACTCTATCATCGAAGCTCAGCATCACCGTATTGGTAACATGACAGGCAATGCCATCCTTCTTCAGCAACGCCGCCTCCGAGACATCCTCGGCATCGAGCACAAAACCGTCGATCAGTCCCTGATAATGCCGGGCCACCGTCGCGGCCGATACCGGCACCCCCAGCTCCTTCATAATCTTTGCCGTAGGGCCTTTGATAGCCCGTCCGCCCACGATCGCAGAGACCGCTATAACGGGAGCCGCGGCCGCCGCGATGGCCTCCCGCACCCCAGGTATCGAGAGGATCGGATCAATGCTGAGATAGGGGTTCGATGGGCAGATGATGATGGCCTCCAGCCTTTTGTCGCCAAGAAGCTCCATAAAGCGCGCGGCCGGCCTTGCATCGGCCGCCCCCCCGTATTGCACAGCAAGAACCTCCGGCTGGCAGCGCAACCGGACGAAATACTCTTGAAACGGCAGATGCCCCTGCAAGGTCTCAAGCTCCGTGCGCACCGGATCATCGCTCATCGGAATCACTTCAGGCCCGATCCGAAGACGCTCGCGCAACTCGTTGGTTACCTCGCTTACGCTCGCACCAGCCCTCAGCCGGGCAGTCCGGTATAGATGCATGGCGAGATCCTTGTCACCAAGCTGAAACCAGGTCTCGCCTCCCAGCATCTCCAGCATCGCCATACATTCCCACTGCTCCTGCGCCCGCCCCCAGCCGGTATCGGGATTATTCAGATGAGCCAGCGTATAGAGGATGGTGTCAATATCCGGGGAGATGTGCAGGCCGAGGTGCTCGAAGTCATCGCCGGTATTCGCCACGATCGCCAATGCGTTTCCCGGCAGGGTATGCGCCAGCCCCAGAGCCAGTTTGGCGCCGCCGATGCCGCCGCACAGCGCCAGCACAGTCACATCGCTCATCGGAACAGATCCTCCCGCCTCTGGCGGAGCAATGGTTGTATCCCTACATGGTCGCTGCCAAGCTCATAGCCGCGCACCAACACAGCCGGTTTGGATTCGGCTGCCTCTCCCATCATCAACGTGGCCGCGGCAGCGATCGAATCGGCCACGGCCATCTGTGTGCCCTGAAGAGGGCGCCCCAGCATATCGGGCCTACCACGCATATCCACCAGCGGATCAAGCCCCGCAACACCAATGGCATGACCAACCACGCCGTTGCGCCAGGCGCGGCCGCTGCTATCGCTGACGATCACGGCGATACGCGTCCCAAAACGGGCCAGCAGCCGCTCGCGGAGCATGGCAGCAGAACGATCGGGATCATCCGGCAGGAGCAGCGCATACCCGGCCGGCACATTGGACTGGTCGACGCCAGCGTTGGCAAGCACCATTCCCGAACGATGCTCTACAATAATAAGCCCCTGTTTGATTCGGACGATCCCGGTGGATTCATTCAGGATCACCTGCACCAGCTCCGGGGCCTTGCCGGTCTCGTCGGCGAGCCGCAGGGCCTCGGCGGAAGGGATCACACTGCTGAGCCGTACCATCCGCCCTTCCGATTTCGAGACGATCTTCTGCGCCACCACCAGGATGTCGCCATCAACAGGAAGGGTGCCGCCCGCCACAAGCCGCTCGGCGATAAGCGCGGCCAGATCATCGCCTTCCCCCACCGCCGCCATGCCCTTGACCGCCATCAGCTCCAGCCGATCGGGCGCAGTTGTGGCGCTATGCCCTGCGCCGCCGGAAACGATACGGATGCCAGCCGAGCGCAGCCCGTAACGCCGATTGATCTGGATCAACACCGATGTCAGCCCCTCGGGGACTGCGGCGTTTGCCAGCGGCCCGGCATGCCAGGCCCGCATTCCTGCGGCGGCCGCAAGCCGTATCACCCTCTCCCTGGCATCGGCATCGTCGCCTGCAACCAACACATCAGCCGCGATCGCCCCATCGCTTCTGAGCAGATGCGCGCTCACATTGTGGAATGCGGCCACAAGGGCAACATTCTCCCCGACGATCGCCCGAGCCTCCACGGCGGCCGAGCCAGCCCCGGGAAGAGCCACAAGGCCAACCTCCGGCGGCCGCAACGGCACAGTGGTATCGACAAGAAGCTTGCCTGGAAGAAAGTCCGCGATCTGCGCAAGCACTGCGGCCCGATGAGCATAAGGGAGCGTAAGGATGATAATATCCCCCAACGCCGCCGCACGAGCGTTTGTATCCCCCTGGATATCGGCACCGGCAACGCTCTGGCGCAACTCCCCCGCCACCCGCATCGCTTTTGTACGGTCCCGCGAGCCGAGAATAATTCGATATCCCCCGTTTCTGGCCCAGCGGTACGCCAGCCCCTGCCCCATAACACCTGAACCGCCGATGATCGAAATGATTTCTCGCCGTTGCGGCGAAGACATCCGAGCGCTGGGTTGCATTAAGTACGATATTACAATGGGGATAGGGGGATAGTGTGCGGCATCGAACAACCATCATCATTGCCCTGCCTTCCAGACCACGTTATTTCCAAGTGGACCGTACAGCAGATATAAGCAAGTCGTGCGATGCCCGAACGCATCAAGTTAAAGCATTATGATTTGCAGAGGCAAATCTTTTTTGCCGTTCCCTGATTATCCGTTCCTCATATGCAAGAGATGGCCAAGCGCTGCACATGAAAATAAATTACACTGCCAACAGATGTTTTATTACAACAAGTATTATATTGCATCCTATGGCAGATGTGTCCCTGATACGATTGGGACAGGCAATCATCTCGTTGCTAATTCTGAGGACCAGACTCAACACCGTAGACGAATAGCTTCTCCCCCCGCATTTTTTACAATCGACGCTTCAAGCGATCGGATGCCTGTATATCGTGTGCGTACCGATGCATACCGGCACCAATATCAACTGATGTGCACACCGATGGCCATGCGGTGATGCACATCGGCTTGCAGGCATTATTATACTCCTATCAATCTGAAAGGGAGAGGAACGCAACGTGCAGATTCACGGCGACGCGATCCGCTTCGGCATACATTCCGGTCAGCAGTACCCGACATTCCACGAATGTCTTGAGCTGTGGCGCAAGGCGGAGGAGGCAGGCTACGACTGGGTGTCCGATTTTGACCATTTCAGACCGATGGACCGTCCGTTCGGCCCATGTTTCGAAGGGACAACACTGCTTGCAGCCCTTGCTGCACGTACAAAACGCATCCGATGCGCAACGCTCGTTCTGGGCGTCCCCTATCGCCATCCAGCTATTGTCGCCACAATTGCGGCAACAATCGACCATATATCAGATGGGCGTCTCGAACTGGGAATAGGTGCCGGAGCATATGATCTGGCGCAGGAACAATATGGCATCCCCCTGCCCGCAGTCGGGGTGCGAATGGATATGCTGGATGAGGCGTGCCATATCATGCGCGCGCTCTGGACACGCGAGACCACGACATTCAATGGAAGATATTATCAAGTAAAGGATGCGCGGCTGGAACCAAAGCCGGTTCAGAAACACCTGCCGCTTGTACTGGGGGGCGCAGGAGAGCGCAGGATGCTCAGAATCGTGGCAGAGCATGCTGATATATGGAACACGATGACGGGCGATCCTGACTCCTACCGGAATAAGATCGCAACGCTGGCAGCTCACTGTGCCGATATCGGTCGCAATCCTGCTGATATCCGTCGATCGGTAATGTTCCGCGCCGTGCTCGCCAATAGTGAACATGAGGCCCAGGAACGACTGAATGAGTTACTCGGGGACGCCCCGCCCGACTCGCCGATGCGGCAGGGATGGTTTCTGATCGGTACGCCGGAGCAATGTGCCGAGCGATTACGCCTTTATCGCGACCTTGGCGCCAGCGATTTCCTCCTCGGCATCCGCCCGCCGATCGACTGGCAGACAATTCAGCTTGTCGCCGAACAGGTAGCACCGGCGCTGGGAGCAGACACGCCGCCGTATGCAGACCATACGCCCCCCTTTCACGCATATGATTGACGTAAACCCGATTGAAGAGCACCGGCGTTGTGAGCTTGGAACCATAGAGCGCTGATGCGACAACAGAGCAGCCCCCCGCATTCGCCCTTTTCCAGGAGCGCGGCTTCAGCGTATTGATTCGCCGGGTTGCACTCGGTCCGGCGGAGTATCGAGCACAGAAACAGGCAAACGCAATATCCGATGCCCCCTCCCTGCTGCTGCACCGGCAAGCTGCCCACAAGTCTCTGGGAGATCAATTTTTCTTCGGCCTCCATGGCCCTGCATATTGTCGCCCCTGGCATCATATCACGCTGATCGGTGCTGCCGGGGGCAATCATCGTCAAAGGCGGAGCATGGCACGGTAATTCGGGAGAAGAGTCCATGATGGAGAGAATAACGATCAGTGAATTTCTTGAAGACAACCCAGGCTTCATATTCAACCTTGTGGAGTATGTTGCCTCAACTCAATTCATTGAACGGGCGCAGAAGAGATTTGACATATTCTGCCAGAGCTTTCTCGCCGAGACTTCGCAAACCATCACCCCTTGGCAGAAACAACGCGATGCGATCAGAGAAGCAGTGAGCGATATACCGGCCTACGACTGCATCGACTGGTCCCGACCCGATTATTGGAAAACGATTCCCTGTATCGACAAAAACTCCCTTCGTGCACATCCCGATGCCTTTCTGAGTCCTCGGTACAACCGTAAGGATCTCTGGCAGCGTCCCACATCAGGAACAACCGGACCACCCGTTACGATCTGGTACAGCCCCGAATATTTCGTCGAATTTCGGTATTTCATGGCATGGAAGGTTGTCTGGCTGGCGGGTGCTCTCAACGATGATGTTCGCCATAGACCGATCTTCTGCGCCGCAATAGTTGACAACAAATATCTCGCCGATCGGGTATGGGCCTGCCCCGATGATAGCCAGGGCCTTACGGTTCAGATAACGTTCGATGAGCGAAGCCCTGCATCAATGGCAAGGCTTGCGGAGCTGCTGCACCGGTTTCGACCTGCTATTATGACGCTCAAGCCGAATATCCTGAACTCGCTCCTGCTTACGCCAAATGCATCTCTCAAAGATGCCGCCAGCCATCTTCAGATGATAATTTCGGGCGGCGCAGATCTCAACGAGGAAGTACGCCGAAAGGGAGAGCAACTGCTCGGAATACCGATATACAATGCCTACGGCATGACGGAAGTGGGCGGTATTGCCGCCGAGTGCTCCCTCCAGGATCATATCCATATCATGGAAGCGGACATTATCCCGGAAATCCTGGATGCGACAGGAACGATACAAGAGACAGGCACGGGCGAGCTTGTCGTCTCGAATATCGCCAATATCGCCATGCCGATGCTCAGATACAGAACCGGGGACCTTGTAGAGCTTACATCGGAACCATGCGGATGCGGTAAGGCGGGGCGGCGCATCAGGAATCTATCGGGAAGACAGATACGCAACTTTCGATTGCGTGATGGCTCCGAATTTGCGCCGACCAACTTCCAGCCGTTATTCGGCTCGTTTCCCATCAAAGAATTCCGATTAACACAAACGGCGCCTGAGAAGATTGAAGCAGAAATCGAAGTTCTGCCATCCTGTACCGACACGCCCGGGGTCTTGCGGTCGATACATGAACATATCACGCGTGAACTACGGTATCTCGCCGATGTTGACATATCGGAGACCGTATTTATTCCGGGGGATAAATTCCAGCGCTATAGAACCTTGATATAGGCTTTGGCATCATCACCCCTTCACAGTGGCACCCCGAAACAGCAGAAACTCTGTAATTCATGGGGTTTCTTCGTGCCCAGGGATTGCCATAATCATCAACCAACAATCAACGAAGGAGGGTTAAACATGACAGTAGCAGACAAGGCCATGGAGATCAAGACTGCCGTGGCAACGGCAACAGGGGTGCCTGTCACACAGGTAGACCGGATCCTTGAACATCTGGGGCTTACCAAATCTCTCGAACATCGGGAGCGCAGTACAGGGATTTCGGAGACCTATCAGCTCTCAAACTCGGCGACATGGCGGCTTGCCAATGTTTCCGTCGCCAATGTTCGTATTGCCACGAGCAATCTGGCCATATAGGACGTATGCCGCGCTCTCGTGCATGCCAGTGAGATGTTCGGCACAGATGACGTAGCGAGCCGCCACCAAGCTTCGTACCGAACTTGGTGGCGGTTCGATATATTCCCACAGTCTACCGGCACCCTGTTCAATGGTGATAGAAGCAGCCAATCCCCTGGTTTGGTGGTGGCAGATAGCCGCCGATGTGGAGGAGATCCATTCTCTTCTCTGCGCATGCGATGCTTATACCGCAACATCGGAAGCACCTCCCCCACAACGAAATATCGAGACGACGCGGCGACGTGTAGGCTCAGGCTCGGTTCACCTCCTCCGTCTTGGCACCAGGGCCGTGGCGATGTTCACCCTTACATGGGATGCGCCATTCGCCCATGAAGAAGCCATAGCCTTCCCTCCTGCTCGCAAGCCAGCCTATATCTGCCGTCTTGCCGTTGATCCTGAATGGCTTATAAAGGGGACGATAACCAGCGCGCAATGCATCCGCAAGGCTATGGAACTGGCACGCAATGCAGAGGCCGACGCCATTCGCCTGGAAGCGAACCCCGATCTGGCACGTGTCAGAACGCTCCTTGGCCTTTTTGGCTTTCAGGAATATGGACAGGGAGAATCCGTGGATGGAAGGCGCACGGTCTATCTTCAGAAATCCCTGTGAGCGCGGCCTCCTATTGCCAGCCCCTGGCCGAGAGAGGCCACACCCGAACTGCATACGCCCCCATCCCCGGCAGCTTGCTCCCCTCCGGCAAATAGTTCCGGTCGAAATCGGTAGATTCGCACAAAAACTATGACCCGGGATGCCGACAAGGAGAAGCGGAGGAACACAAGCGATTCCCCCTGCATCATTACAGTCGCCTGCCAGCAGAACCGGTTGCACGCCCCATGGAGACTCACACAGCTCACGCCCCCGCATTCTCGATCAAGAACCTGATCCGCCCTCCCCGTCTCCGCAAAGGGGATCTGATCGGCATCGTAGCCCCAAGCTCGCCGCAACGTGATGACCAGCGGCTGCACGCCGGTATCCGCTACTTCGAGTCGCTTGGCTACAATGTATGTACCGGCAAGAACCTCTGGCAGCGGCATGGCTATCTGGCCGGCACCGACGAGGAGCGGGCGGCGGATCTTAATGCCATGATACACGATCCGAGAGTGCGAATGATAGCTGCGGGACGTGGCGGTTATGGCGTCACCCGGATTCTCGATCGAATCGATTACGACGCACTACGGCGCGATCCGAAGATCGTGGTTGGATTCAGCGATCTCACCGCGCTTCATTGCGCTCTGCTTGCACAATCGAACCTCGCCAGCTTCTCCGGCGCAATGCCGGGAGTTGACTTCTGGAACACGGGAAATCTGGACCCCTTTGCCGAGGAGACATTCTGGCGTGTCCTCACCTCGGATCGGCCGCTCGGCAGGATACACCAACCGGCGGAAACGCCGATAGCTCCCCTTGCACCGGGAACAGCAGAGGGCTGGCTTCTTGCAGGAAATCTGACGCTTCTGGCCGCACTCATCGGCACACCATATTTCCCCGATGCCTGCGGCGCTACGCTCCTGGTAGAAGAGATCGGCGAGGAAGCCTACCGGGTGGACCGTCTCCTCTCACAGCTTGCCAATGCCGGAACACTGCAAAAGATCGCGGCGCTGGCGTTCGGCGCGTTCACCGATGCAAAACCAACCAGGGTCTCGGTCGAGCCCCTGCCGATGGAGGAGGTATTTGCCGAGTATATTCGCCGTGCCGACGTGCCAGCGATCGGGGATGTGCTCTACGGCCATATCGCAACAAAACTTACCCTTCCTCTCGGCAGTCGTGTCAGAATCGACGGAAGCAACGGATGGATGGAGATCATGGAAGCAGGGGTTATATAACCGTGACCACCCCCAAGCCATATGCAGGCACGGCGTGTGCTGCACATCGGTCGCAAAAGGATGGCGGCCATAGAACGGAAAGGCGCACATAAACTCTCTGCGAAGCGATGGCCATCCCGCTGTGATGGCCCCAACCCATATCGCATCACGGCAACCCATACCACAACGGGGGCACCGAACACTCGGCGCCCCCGTTATCACAGATACCGATTCGGTCATCGTTACGCCTTCATTCTCGCCCCTTCCTCTTCCACAGTAAAGATCCAGGCAACGATTTTCCCGGCGGGCATCGACTTGAACTGCTCCCAATGATCGCGCGAGAAATGCCGACGGCTCGACGTATCGTTCTGATCGAAGGCATCGGTCTCCGCCTTTATCTTGGCCAGACGCTCCTGCCACACCCGCATGTTTGCAACGCGCAGATCGACCCACCCGGCCGAGGCCCATGCCTCCAGCGACTCCGGCGTGATCGGCAGTTGATCTTCGCCGCGATGCGGCGGAATCTTGACGGTATCGCCTCGGAGCAGCGTTGTGCCGTCGCCGAGCAGGATCGGAATGCCGATCGAGATGATCCGGCTTCTGAGGTCACGATTGGTTTTCAGCAGTATCTCGGCGGCGGCCGCGAGCTGCTCCGGCTCGCCATCGATCACGCTTTCCATCGAGCCGCCCACAAGGCCGAGAAGATGGGCCTCGAAAAGAAGCTTGGAGAGCCGGGGAGGCCCCAGCATCTCGAATGCAACGGAAGGGACGCCGAACTCCGTCTCCAGCGTTGCCAGACGTTCAAGCGCACGACTACGGAGATATCCACCACGATAGGTAGGACCATACACCGCCCCATCGAGCGCCTGGATAACGTCATGGCCGGAATTGCCCCCCTTCAACTCGAAGACCACGGCCTCGGCGATCTCCTCCGGCGTTATCATCTCCATCTGCTGAAGCGAGGTAATCGCCTCGAACTCACCTCGGGAGAAGATGCCATTCTCGCCGGTATCGATAAACGGGGCCTTCAGGTTCTCGCCGGTGCGTGGGAACTCGGCCTCCTCCTTCAGCCGGAACAGGGCATCCAGTTTCACCCCCATCTCCGGCGGGCAATCTACCAGCGGGAACGGCTTTCCACGCTTCATCACCTCGCCATACTCGATCCGCTTCCAGGCGATCGTCGCGGTTGGCTTGATCTCCTTGATGATAGGGCCGTTGGGGGTGCGCCCCATCGTGAACAGCAGCAACGTATGCGCCCCTGCGATGGAACTCTTGCTCAGAAGCACACGCGACGGGCGTTCCTCCGAGTGGGTATAGGGGATATTCAGCCCCATACCACCGGCGCCAGCGGTTCCGATCTTCACATACATCGCAGCCCTGCAATCCTGCAATCCCTTGTAGAGAATCTGCACATGGCGGATCAACTGCGGAATGTAGAGCGTGGCCAGAAGACGCTCAACGCTCTCGCTCGCATCCTCCCCGCGCTCGTACGCCTTGCGCACCCGCGTGGCCGAACCATAGATATCCTGATAGGCGATCGCAGTGGCCGTATTGATGCAATCGACAACGGCGTCAGGACGATGCTCATGCAGAAGCGTATACAGAGCCGAAGCCTGCAACAGCTCCTCGCTGAGATCATCGACGACATCACCGATCAGGCGCTGCCGCGTAGCGGGGTCGTTGAGCAGTTCATCGCGCGAGCGTTCCCGCTCGTC
The DNA here is from genome assembly GCA_964455525.1 of uncultured Alphaproteobacteria bacterium. Classification (GTDB taxonomy): domain Bacteria; phylum Bacteroidota; class Ignavibacteria; order OLB7; family OLB7; genus JAFDZV01. The sequence continues at coordinate 135,088 of CAYVWR010000004.1, read as the reverse complement.
GTACCGCCCAAAGATGTTCCCCCACCACGGCTGAAGCGTGATAGCAGCATCGGATGGGATTTCCTTCTGAAGCTGTGCCACCGCATCGAGCGCTTCAGATTCGTTCAACGATGTGATGATGATGCGAGCCGGGCGCTCGGCGATCAGTCGGCGACATACCGACGAACCAACAAGACCCCAGCCGCCAAGGACGAGAACTGTCTTACCGCTAATATCCATCTATATCCAGCAGTGGCTTCGGCACGAACGATCCTTCCAGTCCACCGCATCGGCCGCAGGGCGATGCCGAGCGTTACGTGAAACAGGACTCGTGCTTCCGCGTTCGATTAGAGATGTAAATGCTTCCCGTGAAGAAGGGGAATGCAGGATGTTTCCGGATCGAAAAGAGCGGACGAACATAGTGAAATAAGGGCGGTCGTCCAATCGCAAGGTTGCAATGATTCTAACCGATAGCCCGGTTCCACCGTTGTGTTTCTGCATCGGCAGCATTGGGAACGGGGCTGAAAGCGCTCCATGGCAGCTCGTAACGACCTTAAAAATGCACGGAGACCGCACAAGACAATATGCCCCACAGAGCGCTCTGTGTTGTACTCAATTCGATCTTTTATCATACATTCCATATGGTGGCACCCTTGTTGTGCAAGCATGGTGCTGCTTGTGGCTCTTATACAAGACAAACAGGGCGAGAGGATAGGTATGGCCGGAACGGCCATACGCCCATAGAACCAACAGGTGGTGCAGCCGGCATCCATGGCCCAACGGGTTATGGTATATCAGAGCCGGTGTGGTACATCGGCCACGTTCAGGTGTGCCGGCGGGATACCCGGCCGGATACACGCACGAGCTGCCGCAACCATGCTCTCCCCAGGCTCCTCTTCCCATTGCTGTGCGCCATAAGCTTGTCTAGTGCATGTATGGTACCCATCATATAGAGCATATGGGCAGTTGTCATACTCGACGGACGGATACCCGGAATGTTCCGGTCCGCATCCTCAGGCTGTGGCAACTACCTGTATATCCGAAATCTACTGGAGATCAACTATGACCACCTTTGTTCCACGTTCCGCCGAGGCTCCCGCGAGCACGGCCAACACACGGAGCTTCCTGCAGCGGGCGCTGACCGCAGCGCTGCCAGCGGCATTGCTGCTTGCAGTTGGCGCCAATGCACAAACCTTCTCCCCACGCATAACTGCGGAGAGCGCCATAAGCAGCCGAAACAACTCGGCAGCTCATGCAACCTCGGGAGTTGAACGTCAGGCCAACCCGCTGTATACCACCCCAGCCTATAGCGTGGCCGAGGTACAGTATCATCTTCTCGATTCTCTTCTGAACGCCTTTTCCTATTACTCCGGCAGTCAGGAACCGCTCCAGTGGGATGCGGCCTCGAACACCCTTGTGACGATCAAGCGTGGCCCGACTGGGGAATCCGACCTCCTCTATATCCGCGTCTCGACCGATCTTGGTGCAACCTGGAGCCAGCCGCATGGGCCGCTGAACGTCGCAACAGATGGACTGGCCCGTTATCCAAGCATCAAGATCATCAACAAAAACAACTCATCCAATCGCGCAGATCTCCTCTACTATTTCACCTATCCGGTGACGATCGGCGACGGTTTCGGAACGTTCTATCAGGGATTCCTCGATAACAACTTCCAGCCGCTTGCCCCCCCCGATGCAAGCACCGGGGTACTGATCGATGGCGAGCTGAACACCTGGTCCAGCGATGCCCGCTCGGTGGTAAGCCCCGATGGTAACTTCGTGCTCACCATGGGCGGCATGTCCAACAACCATATCGGCCTCAGGAAGTTCGATCTGAACAGCGGCAACCTGACCTCCGAGGTCCCGCCGCAGTGGAATGCCGAGCATTATTCCGATCCGGGGAGTCCCGATAGCCGTACCGCAGTTCCCGTTGGCTTCGATCGCGATGCCAATGGAACATTCTATGCGGCCATCTACTCCCGCTTCCCAGATCAGGAAATCACCCACCGCATGCAGCCCTATCCGGCGGTTTCACAGTCCACCGATGGCGGCACAACCTGGACCTCGTGGGATATCCTCCCGGTCAGCGTCCTTGAACAGTATGCGATATCGCAGGGCGCAAACCCCGATAGCACGCTCCTGCCATATAATCAGGCACAGGACTTCGTGGTAACAGGCAACGGCAACTTCAGCTTTGTCACCAACCTGTTCGAGGTAAATGCCGATGTCGATGAGACGGTACAGCAGCTCGTCGAGGTATACAAGAACGATGGCCAGTGGGGCATGCGCAAGATCGCCGATATCTCCGGCAGGGTCTTTACGCATGATCCCACCGAGCCAGGAGATGAACGCCGTAACCAGCTTGCCAACGAGGCGCAGATCTCACGCACCGGCGATGGCACCGGCATCCTCGTCAAGTGGGTGGATCTTGTCAGCTACGTCTTCGATGACGATATCAATGACGACGGCCAGACACCGGACACCCTGACGACAAGCGATGTCTTTGTTGCTCTCCGCAAGCTTGGCGGAAGCGATTGGAGCGCCTCGGCAAACGTCACCGAGACCCCGCTGCTGGATCGTATCACCTGGATACCGAACCAGATCCCGAACGATTACAAGAACATCCCGCTGTTGACGGTACAGGCAGCATTCCTTGAGGAGGATGAGACCATCCAGGATCAGCTCGTCACCGGCCAGCTCAATGTGGCAGACAGAACCCAGTATGTCTTTACGACAAACTTCGATGCCGATGCCCTTGCCGGCGTCTCCCAGGGTTCGGTTGTGACAAGCTCCGGCATGGCCCTGCACCCGGCATATCCAAACCCGGCCTATCCGCAGGGAACGATCACGATCGGATTTGACCTCAAGAACAGAGGCCAGGCTGCGCTCGACGTATGGAACGTGCTCGGCGAGCGCGTAGCAAACCTTGCCAATACGACCATGGAAGCCGGTGCCCACAACGCCAGATTCAATGTGGCCGATCTTCCGGCAGGCACCTACTATTACACCCTGACCTCGGGCGGCGAAACGCTGACCCGTATGTTTACGGTGGTCAAGTAAGCAGACCAGACTCAACAGAACGCGACCCGGGGGGAGTGGGCCATGCCCGCTCCCCCTGTTCTTTACCCCCCATCTCCCAGAGTTCTCCACCCAGTAGCCCGATATCCCGCCGCACCCGATTGCGATGGTAACAATACCTGGCCATACGGTGTATATCGGGAACGTTTAGTGCCGTACCGGCTAGTGCAAAAGGCCCTGATCATGGCAACCATAGCTAAAGAACCGTGCAATAGTACCATTGCCGACTGGAATTGGAATGCGATCATTTCATAACTTCAAGTTTCTACGGCACTGAATTTGGGTTAGTACTTGGGGGCATTATCTTCCAGCTTTCCATCTTCGGAGTTCCATCTTCATACCAGAGGAGATCACCAATGAAACCTTCCCTACTGCTGGGAATTGCGGCTACAATCGGCATCTGCAGCACACCGGCGATCGCGCAGCAGACGAGCCGATCCGCACAACTGCCCGCATATCCGGTAACGGCACCGGAGTCATCGACCCACACCCCGACCCCGGGCACTCCAGCATCCGCCTCGGCACAGCCGGTTCCCCTTACCCTGCGTAATGGGGCCGTTGCAACAGGACTGAGCGGTTTCTACGATTATCAGTCGAACGGCGTGGTCCGTGGCCGTATCATCGTTCCCAAGAACGATCCACAGAAGATCTATGCGGTCTATATGCTCGCCACCGATGGCACCAACGAGACCACCCTTAGCGATACCCGCCGCGTTGGCTATGCGTACTCCACCGATGGTGGCACCACATGGTCGGCAACACGCGAGATAGACCCCGGATTCCGTCTCGGCTACCCCTATATCGATGTGACAGCCGATGGCGTCCCCTATATCGCCACCCACGGCGACCCGGACGGCCAAGGCACCCGTACCATGGTCTATACCGGAGAGGCCGGCAGCACCTTCTTTGCAAGAAGCGGCACCTATCCACGCCAGTCGATCCTTGGAAGCACCGGCGATCAGGGCGCAGGCGTCATCTGGCCTGCATTTGTGATTCACCCGACCGACCCTTCCAAACACATTCTGGCGGCCACGCTGAGCGCGGCAACACAGCCGATACCACAGCCGTCGGAACCGGTCCATGTAAACACGGCCGATCTTGGCAGCTTCGGCCCCTGGGGGATTATCGGCGAAAGCGATAACACCACCTCCAGCGGCGGACGCAATATCCTGGCAACCTCCGCAAGCGGCAAGGTTGGCATGGCGTATTATCACTTCGGCACCGTAGGTGCCGGAATCTACTACACCGAGAGCAACGATGGCGGCATAAGCTGGAGCTCCCCAACGCTTGCGATGGGCGCATCCATACCGGTTCCGGGCTCGGAGGGGGATACGCTCGAAACAGGTGTCACGTTCGACTTCGTCTATAATGGCGACACCCCGATCATCGCCGCAAATGCCAACCTGAACACCGACGGCCAGCGCCTGTTCGTCAACCAGGGCATCTACTGCTGGACCCCGGCCACCGGTGTCCAGCGCGTTGCCGGAGCAAATGCGGATCTGGGTATCGGCATCACCACCACGTTCGGCCGCAACGAAAACGGTGTGAACGTACAGCCGAAGGTGCAGCCGAATATGCCCCATCTGGCCTATCCAAGCATCTCGGTTGGTGATGATGGACGCCACGTCGTGATAACCTTCCAGGCTGCGGCACAGTACCCGGACAACGACGAAGGTGATAATATGTCGGTGGTAAGCGAGGATCAGTTCTATTACTATCGTCTCTGGGCCGTTGGCTCCGCCGATGGTGGCGCCACCTGGCACGATCCACGGGTGATGCAGGACTTCGCAGGCAATGGCACCGATAGCGCCAGCATCGAATACCCGACGGCAAGCGCATGGGGGCGCATGGTCAATGGCAACTTCGAGCATTCTATGGTCTACCATGCCCGCCGCTTCCCTGGCATGTACGCCTTTGTGGTACAGGACGTCAACTTCGAGGAGGAGGGCAATCAGCCGGCCGACCGTGGCCCGATCAACGAGACCTTCCAGTATTTCCAGCGCACGATGATCGATCCCACCTTCTTCGGCGAGCCGGCATCGGTTAACGGCACTGCATCGGCACATGCAGCCCTGGCAATCGAACGAAGCTATCCGAACCCGACCAACTCCGCCTTTACCGTCGAGTATCAGCTCCCGGCAAGCGGCCAGGTCTCGGTCAGGATCTATAATGCGCTTGGCGCCGAGGTGCTTGCTCCGGTGATCGGCCAGATGCAGTACAGCGGTGGCTATACCAAGAGCTTCGATGTCAGCAGCCTCCCGGCCGGCCAGTACCGTGTTGTCGTCGAACAGAATGGCCGCAGCGCTTCACAGGGAATGACCGTCATCCGGTAATTCTCGTCGGGGAAGCCACGGCTTCCACCCTGTCCATATCTACACACACAGGCCCGTACCCCCGCGCAGCGGAGAGTGCGGGCCTGTTGTTTGCTGCCGGACCCATAGGCGATGGAACAAGGTTGCGGCAGATGCCGAGATGGCCCCCGCCCCTTCTCGCCCGAAGCCTGATCTGCACATGCACCGTATCACTAATGGCACCGATTCCGAACCGCCGACGATGCCCCCCTATTTCCCTCTCCATCCCATCCCTTTCTTTCTATATTCCCATCGTTATCACACTCTCCGGCGCCTTCGATAATCATATGAGACTGGAGTTCCATCATGTTTTCCCAGGTACGCTCAGCAAGCACCATCGGCATCAACGCATTTCTCGTCGAGATCGAAACGCATGTCGAACATGCCATGTTCTCCTTTACACTGGTTGGTCTGCCAGATAATGCCGTGCGCGAGAGCCGGGAACGGGTGGGCGCAGCCATCAAGAACAGCGGACTGGCTCTGCCGATCAGGAAATACACGGTCAATCTGGCACCAGCCGATATCCGTAAGGAAGGCTCCGCATTCGATCTGCCGATAGCGCTCGGCGTGCTGGTGGCAACCGGACAGCTCCCACCGGACCCCCTGCACAATGCCCTCATCCTTGGCGAACTTGCGCTGGATGGCGTGCTTCGCCCTGTACATGGTGCACTGCCGATAGCGCTGGAAGCACGATCCGCAGGTATACGAAGGATCATCCTCCCCCGTGATAATGCCGACGAGGCCGCCCTGGTAGATGAACTGGAAGTGCTGCCGATGAATTCGCTGCGAGAGGTGGCGGCATTCCTCGATGGTACCTATCCGGTCGCTTCGCATCAAGTGGATCGTAGACACATCTTTGCACAGCAGGAACTATCGGCAACCGACTTTTCCGATGTAAAGGGACAGGAGAATGTAAAACGTGCCTTCGAGGTGGCCGCCGCAGGAGGACATAACGTGATTATGGTTGGCCCCCCAGGCGCTGGAAAAACGATGATCGCCAAAAGAACGCCAGGCATCCTGCCGCCGATGACGTTCGAGGAGGCGCTCGAAACCACAAAGATCCACTCCGTTGCCGGCATCCTGCCGCTGGAAACACCATTGATTGCAAACCGTCCCTTCCGAAGCCCCCACCATACCATCTCCGATGCAGCTCTTGTTGGTGGAGGTCTGGGCGTGGCCCGCCCCGGCGAGATATCGCTGGCTCACCACGGCGTGCTGTTCCTGGACGAGCTTCCAGAGTTTGCACGCAATGCGCTGGAAGTGCTCCGCCAGCCGCTTGAGGATAACAGAATCACCATCTCCCGAACAAAACTCAGCCTCACCTTCCCCTCCAACTTTATGCTGATAGCCAGCATGAACCCCTGTCCCTGTGGCAACTACGGCAATCCAAACGCCGACTGCACCTGCTCGCCCCAGCAGATACAACGCTATATGTCGAAGATATCAGGGCCGCTCCTGGACCGCATCGACATCCATTGCGAGGTGGCCGCCGTACATTATCAGGATCTTGCCTCGAAACGCAACGGAGAGCCATCGGCGATGATCCGCGAACGAGTTATCGCCGCACGCAACGTTCAGGCAGATCGGTTCAAGGGCCGGAATGATGTCTATAAAAACGCCGATATGGGATCGCGGGAGGTACGGGAGTTCTGCCCACTCGATGCCGGAGGCCAGAATCTGCTGAAGATGGCGATGTCGAAGCTCGGCCTTTCGGCCCGCGCCTATGATAAGATCCTCAAAGTAGCCCGCACCATCGCCGATCTGAAAGGCTCCTTCGCCATTCGCCCCGATCACCTCGCCGAAGCGATCCAGTATCGTAGCCTGGACCGCCAGTTCTGGAACGTATAAAAGCGTGCGGGCGAACTGATATGCGGCGGACTGCCATGCCTGCACGTCGCCGATAGATGCCGATACGGCCAGTAAACGGTCTCCGGTGATGCTCCATGCAGCAGAAAGGATGCCCGGCAGGCTGTGCCATCCACCTTGCATACCCCACCTCCGTTGCCCTGAGGAAAGGCCGCCCCCTCCAGTAAAAAAATCACCCAAAACCCGCCTGCCCGCAACAAATGCTCCAGAACGTTGGACAACTGGCACCGTCCTTGCCCTGCGATACCATATCGTGTGAGTATTACATGTAGTGAACCGGAGATGGCATGGACGAACATAAGAGAAACCTGGTGATCGCAGCAGCGGCAGGCATAGCATACTACGGAGTGCGGCTGGCATTGCGACGGCTCACCCGCTATCGGTTTGCCGACCAGCGGGTGCTTATCACCGGAGGCTCGCGCGGCCTCGGGTTTATCCTCGCCCGGAAACTGGTGGAACAGGGCGCTCACGTCGCGATCTGTGCCCGGGATCAGGAGGAGCTGGAATCGGCGGAGAAGGAGCTGTCGGGCGGCCCCGGCACCATTATGACGCTTCAATGCGATGTTACCAGCCGCACCGATGTTGAGGCGATGGCAGCGATCGTGACGGAAAAGCTCGGCGGCATCGATGTCCTTATCAATAATGCCGGGGTGATTCAGGTAGGACCATTCGAGTCGATGACGGTGGAGGATTTCGAGGAGACGATGAAGACGCACTTCTGGGGTCCACTGTATGCAACCCTTGCCGTGACCCCTGCTATGAGGGCGCAGGGTGAGGGGCGAATCGTCAATATCGCCTCTATCGGCGGAAAGGTGAGCATCCCGCACCTTCTCCCCTATTGCGCCAGCAAGTTTGCGCTCGTCGGACTCTCCGAGGGTTTGCGTATGGAGCTGGCAAAGGATGGCATCGTCGTAACCACGGTCTGCCCTGGCTTGATGCGTACCGGAAGCCATTCCCATGCAATGGTGAAAGGGGAACATAGTGCCGAATACACATGGTTCTCCCTGCTCGATACGCTACCGCTGACATCGGTAAGCGCCGATCGGGCAGCCGATCAGATCATCGCGGCAGTGCGCCAGGGACGCTCCGAACTCATTATCTCGCCACAGGCACAGATGCTCCAGAAACTGCATGAGATGTTTCCAGGACCGTTCGCCGATATCCTAGCAATCATCAACGAGTTCCTGCTTCCCCCCGGCGTCAAAAGCTCGCAGAAAAAGCAGGGCAGCCAGATAGATGCCGATCTGGTCCCTTCGTGGCTTACAACGCTCGGCGATGCTGCCGCCGTAGAGAACAATGAGCTGGCATCCCTCCAGCAAGGATAAAAGAAGGCTCCGAGTGATTATACAGCACAGGCTACGTCAGCAACGAACATTCTCAACCGAAAGGAGAAGGCAATGCAGAGGATGCAACAGACGAGCAGCATGATCGACCATGTTCTCGCGCCCCCCAACAGCAGCGAACAGATGCAGCAGCCCGTGGCATATGGCAAAACCAATGTGAGCGATACCGAACGCATGATATCCGGCGTCCTTGGCGGAGCACTTGCCGTGTTCGGACTCTGGCGCCGCTCGCCCGGAAGTATAGCTCTGGCGATTACCGGCGGATTTCTCGCCTACCGTGCCATTACCGGCAACTGCCCTGTCTACAACGCCATTGGCGCCGATACGGCAGCACAAGGCTCTACCGATGATCTGCTCCAGGGAAAAGGCATTCAGGTGGCAAAAACGGTGATAATCAACCGGCCACGACAGGACCTGTACCAGTACTGGCGCAACTTCGGCAACCTGGCCCAGTTCATGAAACATCTGGAAGCAGTCAGAATGCTGGGGGAAAACCGCTCCTTCTGGGTGGCAAAAGCTCCCCTTGGAAGCCATGTGGAATGGACCGCCGAGATATATCACGAAGAAGAGAATGAATTGATCGCATGGCGCTCGCTGCCAGATGCCGATGTTGATAATGTCGGGATCGTCCGGTTCCGCCCCACCCGTACGGGAACCGAGGTGGGGGTGCGGATCAATTACCGCGCTCCGCTCGGGAGGATAGGCGCCACACTGGCCAAGCTCTTCGGCGAAGAGCCTGGAAGACAGCTCGATGAAGATCTCCGCAGGTTCAAACAGATCATGGAGACCGGCGAGATACCAACAACCGATGGACAGACATCCGGCCGTATCGCGGCCAACAGCTTTTCCAGATCCGATGATCCTTCCGTACGACAGCCACGGCGATTTGGATGGGGCACCCGCGATAGCGTCGAGGAGGCGTCGTGGGAGTCGTTCCCAGCCAGCGATTCGCCCGCATGGGTCTGCGATCATCCCACCTGACGATCATCAACAGGCACAGCAACGGCGGCATCCCTGATCGGAAAGTATATGGCATCGCTCAGATCGTGGAGCCGATGCCAGGGATTGCCGGGAACCAGGAGCCGATTCAAACCAACCAACTTCACTCAACAACCGAAGGACGATTACGATGAAAGCTGTGTGCTGGAATGGGACAACCGATGTCCGTGTAGAGACCGTGCCCGATCCCAAGATCATCAACTCGCGCGATGCCATCATCAAAGTGACATCCACGGCGATCTGCGGCTCCGATCTCCATCTGTACAACGGCTATATCCCAACCATGGAAAAAGGGGATATCCTCGGCCATGAGTTCATGGGCGAAGTGGTAGCCGTAGGCAAGGAGACAATGAGGCTGAAGGAGGGCGATCGCGTCGTTATCCCTTTCGATATCTCGTGCGGCACCTGCTTCTTCTGCCAGAAAAGCCTCTGGTCGCTCTGCGATAATTCCAATCCCAATGCCGAGATGGCAGAGAAGCTCTACGGTCAGTCCGCAGCCGGATTGTTCGGCTACTCCCATCTGTTCGGAGGATACGCTGGCGGACAGGCCGAGTATGTCCGCGTGCCATTTGCCGATGTCGGTGCGCTTATCATCCCGGAGGAACTGCCGGATGAAAAGGTTCTGTTTCTTGGCGATATCTTCCCCACCGGATATATGGCGGCCGAGAATTGCCAGATTCAGCCCGGCGATACCGTCGCGGTCTGGGGCTGCGGGCCTGTAGGACAGTTTGCGATACGTAGCGCCTATATGCTCGGCGCTGGCCGCGTCATAGCGCTGGATACCGTGCAGGAACGCCTGGAACTTGCTCGCACCGGCGGCGGCGCCGAGGTGCTGAACTATAGCGAGGAGGATGTTCTTGATACGCTCAAGGAGATGACCGGCGGACGCGGCCCCGATGCCTGTATCGATGCCGTCGGCATGGAAGCACATGGCTCAAGCCTGGATAATATCTACGACTGGGCCAAACAGACCGTTCGCCTGGAAACCGATCGCCCCCACGTGCTGCGCCAGGCGATCCAGGCCTGCCGCAAGGGCGGCACCGTCTCGCTCGCCGGTGTGTATGGCGGCTTTATCGACAAGTTCCCGATCGGTGCGGCCTTCAACAAGGGATTGAGCCTCCGTATGGGGCAGACCCATGTACAGCGTTATATGCGACCGCTGCTCGATATGATCCGCGATGAGAAAATCGATCCATCCTCTATCATCACCCACCGCGGACGCCTTGAGGATGCCCCGAGAATGTATGAGACGTTCAAGAAAAAGGAGGATGGCTGCATCAAGGTGGTCCTTACCCCCTAAGGCTCCATATCACTCTCCCGGACCTTGGGACAGAACTCTGGTGATCGCATGCCAGATCGCGCTGAAAGGATGGTTGCCTGATGTCGGCTGTACCCGTACTATCCTCGTAGCAACCATGTAGCAACCATAAGCATAGCCCGCCTCAAAGGCGAGTGCGAGCTGTGATCCGCATCGAGATAATTTTTCAAGAATATCCTGGACGATATCATGAGCAGAGCTGACACTTGCCGCCGTATCGTGGGAACCGGCTCGCGAACAACCTGGAAGAACGATGCACGCTCACTCTTCCTGCTGGCCCTGATTCTGCTGGTAGTGGCCTCGCCTGCAAAACTTGGCTGCGGCCAGCCTCCTCAGGGACGCGACGGTGAGGAACACACAACCGCCGATGGTAGCGTTCGCTTCCGCGTGGAGACAGTCGCCAGCGGCCTGTACGTCCCCTGGGCCATTGCCTTTGCTCCCGATGGTCGCATGTTCGTTACCGAACGTCCCGGACGGGTGAGAGTTGTGGAGAACGGGACACTGCGCGCAGAGCCTCTGGCCGTTATCGACGATGTTGAACAGAGCGGCGAAAGCGGCCTGATGGATCTTACGCTCCATCCCGATTTCGCGAGCAATCGTTTTCTCTATCTCAGCTATGCATATCGAGGCCCGGACACCCGTGTCCGTGTGGTGCGCTACCGCGAGACCGGCACCGGCCTGGCCGATCGTAGGGTGATTATCGAAGGGCTTCCGGCAGCACAGTTTCATGCCGGATGCCGGGTCCGGTTCGGACCCGATGGCAAGCTCTATATCACAACCGGCGATGCCACCGATAAGGCACTGGCACAGGAACTCGGCTCCCTGGCCGGTAAAACGCTTCGCCTGAACGACGATGGCTCCATCCCGGCCGATAATCCGTTCGCAACACAGCGCGGCGCCCGCCCTGAAATCTGGAGCTATGGCCATCGCAATGCCCAGGGACTGGCCTGGCAGCCGGGCAGCGGCCTCCAATTCCAGACCGAACATGGCCCGTCCGGCTCCGATGCTCCCGGCGGGGGCGATGAGGTGAATATCATCGAGCGTGGGGAAAATTATGGATGGCCCGTGGTGCATCATCAGGAGTCCGATCCTGCAATGGTCTCGCCACTGCTTGAATATACCCCCGCAATTGCCCCGGCCAGTGCCACGTTCTACACTGGGACCACCTTTCCGCAGTTTCAGGGAAACTTCTTCTTTGGCACTCTTCGCGGCGAAAGCCTCGTTCGTGTGCAACTCGATGGACGGCGCGTGCTTGCACAGGAAAAGTTGCTGGAAGGGCGCTATGGGCGTATCCGAGAGGTGGCCATAGGGCCTGATGGAGCCATCTATTTCTCCACCTCCAACCGCGATGGACGGGGCAAACCTGCCGATGCTGATGATAAGATCATGAGACTGGTGCCGCCCCGATAACGTCGCTCCGCACATGCTCCGGTCCAAACAGACCGCGGCGTGTGCAACGGACAGCGCGGGACCGAGGATAGCATCGCCATCAATGGCCGGAACACCAATGCGACTTCTACGACAGCGCCCTCCCCTGGCCCGGAATTGGATCTGATCGCATGCTCCGGCCGCCTATCAAGGGGATGTGCCGCAACTATAGTTATCGACCTCAAGCAAGGAGTCGCAGCAATGGCAGATAAGGATAACGATATCCAGAAGCTCGGGAAGCTTATAAAAGGGATCAAGATCGGAATGTTCACCACGGTTGATGCCGATGGCTCGCTCCGCAGCCGCCCCATGGCGACACAGGAGACGGAGTTCGATGGCGACCTCTGGTTTTTCACCGATGAGACCACGCCAAAGGTATACGAAATAGCACAGGACCATCAGGTGAACGTCAGCTATGCCTCTACCGATGACAACCGCTATGTTTCGGTCTCTGGATGGGCCACCATGGTAAAGGACCCCACGAAGATGAAGGAGCTGTGGAGTCCCGTGTTCAAGGCGTGGTTTCCTAAAGGCCTGGACGATCCCAATCTCATTCTGGTAAAGGTCCATGTGGAGAAGGCGGAATACTGGGATGCCCCGTCAAGCACGCTGGTGCAGCTCGCAGGCTTTGCCAAGGCGATCGTCACCGGCAAAAGCTACGACGGCGGAGAACACGCAACGATCGACCTGAACGTATAGAAAACCATTGGCCCCCCTTCCCGATGCCGTACGGAAAGGGGGGCAGCCATGATGCCCCCGATATCACGCCCCGCCCCCACTGCTGCATCAGGCGGCCAGAAACGGAATGCATGAAACGACTGTTCGCAAAGATTCTAACGCCGCTTGGCACGGCAACATTTGTGGCGCTGCTGATCCTGGAACGCCGCCGTCCACTACGCCGTGCCAGAGATAATGCCAATGTACGGCTGGTACGGAACGTCGCGCTGTCGGCGCTGACCGGGATCGCCATACAGATTGCCTTTCTGCCGATCATGACGGTTGTGGCCGGAGTGGCTGAACGGCGACGCATCGGCCTGCTTCAGCGCGTTCCGATGCCAGAGCCGGCACGCTCCCTCCTGGCCCTCCTTCTGCTCGATTACACCTACTACTGGTGGCACCGGCTCCTCCATCAGATTCCGCTTCTCTGGCGTTTCCATATCGTACATCATGCCGATCATGATATGGATGTCTCCACGGCACTCCGGTTCCATTACGGGGAGTGGCTGCTCTCCACCCCGTTTCGTGCTGTACAGACATTGGCGGTGGGAGCATCGCAGCGGGATGTGGCCACCTTCGAGCTATCAATGATGCTGGCAGTGCTCTTTCATCATAGCAACCTCCGTCTGCCAGCCAGCCTGGAGCACAGCATCAGCCAGGCGATCGTCACACCAAGGATGCACGGTATCCATCATTCGGTGGCGCGAATGGAGAACAGCTCGAACTTCTCCACACTTTCTTCGCTCTGGGACCGCCTGCACCGTACACGCCGCGATGATGTCCGGCAGGAATGCATCGATATCGGACTGCCAGGCTATGAAACCGCAGCGCAGATGACAGTTGGAACCCTTCTGATGCTCCCGTTCAACTCCGATACAGCCATCCCATATATGGATGCATGCCCTCTGCTCTCGTTCGTTCCCATCCCTGGCGAACGACCAGCACACAGTCCCTGACCACCATTGAGAATGGTGTCGCGCAACTCAAGAAAACGCTGCTTCCACTCCACGCCGCCGATCACTATGGACGAAGCCCTGCGCAACGCTCCTCATGCCAGCGCCAACGATAGCGGACCCAGCGCGCTCGATTGTGCGGGCCATCCACCCCATACAGACCGTTACGCTATTGCACATCGGCAGCTCTCGTATCTTTGCCGGATGCAGTCAGAACTTCAGCAGCAGATAGCCAAGCGCCGCACATTCGCGATCATCTCCCATCCGGATGCCGGCAAGACCACCCTTACCGAGAAGCTTCTCCTGTACGGCGGTGCCGTGCGGCTTGCAGGCTCGGTCACCGCACGCCGCAACCAGCGCCGTGCAACGTCGGACTGGATGGCGCTCGAACAGCAGCGAGGCATCTCGGTGACCTCCACCGTCCTTCAGTTCGAGTTCCTCGATCATACCATCAACCTGCTCGATACGCCGGGGCACGAGGACTTCTCCGAGGATACCTATCGTACTCTGACCGCAGCCGATAGCGCGGTGATGCTGATCGATTCGGCCAAGGGAATCGAGCCACAGACACGCAAGCTTTTTGAAGTATGCAGACTCCGGCGCATCCCGATCTTCACCTTCATCAATAAGATGGATCGTCCAGGCCGCCCGCCGCTGGAACTGCTGGATGAGCTTGAAGGAGAGTTCGGCATCTCCCCCTTCCCGTTCAACTGGCCGATCGGCTCCGGAATGTACTTCAGCGGGGTCTACGACAGGTTGCAGCATCAGGCACATCTGTACCAGCGTACCGAGCATGGTTCCTATCGTGCGCCGGTTGAGCTGACCGATCTGAACGATCCCAGGCTCGAAGCGCTTATCGGCCAGAAGGAGACCGCAACGCTTCGCGACGATCTGGAGCTGCTGGAAGGGGCCGGCACACCGTTCGATCATGATAGATTCCTTACCGGCCAGATCTCGCCGACATTCTTTGGCAGCGCCGTCAACAACTTCGGCGTCGATCTGTTCCTGAGCCGGTTTATTGCCCATGCTCCCCCACCCGGACCGCATGGCTCCAGCGGTGGCATGGTGCCGCCGGATGATGAAAATTTCACAGGGTTCATCTTCAAGATTCAGGCGAACATGGACCCGCAGCACCGCGATCGGGTGGCCTTTCTGCGCGTCTGCTCCGGCCGGTTCGAGAAAGATATGGCCGTTACCAATATGCGGAGCGGCCGCCAGGTACGCTTGAGTC
The DNA here is from genome assembly GCA_964455525.1 of uncultured Alphaproteobacteria bacterium. GTDB lineage: Bacteria > Bacteroidota > Ignavibacteria > OLB7 > OLB7 > JAFDZV01. Next base: position 119,825 of record CAYVWR010000004.1, on the reverse strand, counting down.
GCCCGCATAAGATGTTTGCACAGGAACGCGAGACCGTAGAGGAAGCATATCCGGGAGATATCATCGGCCTGATGAACCCTGGCGTATTTGCGATCGGCGACACGGTAACCTCGGGCAAGAAAATACTCTTCGAGACCATCCCGCACTTCTCGCCGGAACGCTTTGCTTCGGTGCGCACCCCATCGCCGGTAAAACGGAAGTCCCTGCAGAAAGGGCTTGACCAGCTTCGCGAAGAGGGGGCAATCCAGGTGATGGTGTCGCCGAACAGCACCGATCCAATTCTTGCTGCGGTTGGCCAGCTTCAGTTCGACGTAGTGAAATTCCGACTGGAATCGGAGTATAATGTCGAGGTGATCCTTGCTCCCCTCCCCTACGTTGCCGCACGCTGGCTTGCCGGAAGCGAGGAGGATCTGGAAACCATCATTCTGTATAGCGGCACACAGGTCGTCAAGGATTTCGACGGACTGCCGGTCATGCTCTTTCAGAGCGAATGGCATATCAATGCCGCCATGGAAAAAAATCCGAAGATCACCTTCAGCCCCGTGGCCCGCGGAGAAGCGGTGCTCTAACCCGTACGGCTACTCCACATTTGCTCCTCTGCGCCGTTGTGCGCACGCAAGCGCCCCCGGCATCACCTGCCGGGGGCGCTTGCAGTTTCGGGCACCTCCACATTTATAGGTAGGCGGTTCTGCCTCTCCTCCCGTACATTTGCGTATCAATCCCCCCCGTTGAATACCGCACAGCACAATCTCGAGCGGATACCCAGACAGAAACGGGTGAGCAGTTCCCATGACCCGACAAACAGACCTGGCGCAACTGATAGCAGTACGAGTTTCCGCACCGGATCATCTGGAGATGCCTGAATTCTGGTCGATGGCAACGCTGATCGATCCCGGCACGGCTGTCCTGCCCCTTCATATACTCCCTCAGGCCGAACGATGGATCCATCCGAAACTATGGCCGTATTACGGCGGACCCTGGGTACGCCCGGACCTTGAGGCGCCCGAGAATATCGACGGCACAGTGATCCGCCGCGACAAGGAGAACGATCTGGCGCTGGTGGAAACCGATTCGCCTCCGCCGATATCGCTTCAACGGCTTCTCCCTGTCGATTTTCTTGACAGCTCGCTCCCGCCGCTTGGAGCACACTGGGAGTCCTTTGCTCTCATCCCGGCCGCACCGGAAGGGCTACCGATTCGGGGAAGTGTGGATGGGACGGAATTGCTCGACGGTCGGCGATATCTCAGGCTTCGCATGATCGGCCCCCCGGCCGGCTGGGGCCTGGAACAATGGCGGGGCATAAGCGGCGCACCGGTGGTGGTTGAGGGAATGCTTGTCGGCATCATAGCGCAGATGCATAGGGACGAACCGACGTTCTATGCGCTCCCCCCCACCAGCCAGATAGCAGATGCGTGGCGACGTGCTCTCGATGAACCACTCCCCCCTGCGGATCTCCCGCCATCACCGGTTGCGACATTCTCCGAGCAGGATTTCCTCTCACGTCTCAGCCCCGGCGCCCACAACGCGCTTGCCCATGCCGAGCTTGTGCAACAGGCCGCCAGCAGCAGGATCATCCATGTAGAGCAGCTTGTAGCAACGCTTGCTTATGCCGCCGATGGCATCCCGGCACGCTTCATCCGCTCCCGCCAGTTGTCGATACGGCAGCTTCATGGATACCTGGCGCAGATCAAAGACTCGACACTCCCCCTGCCACTGCCTCCACCTCTCCCGTCCGCCAGGCTTGGCACTCTCCCGCCGCACACCGCACATCTTGCAGCAGCGTTCCGAAATGCCACACGGCTGGCCGATGAAACCACATCGGCACAGATACGAGCCTGGCATCTGCTGGCCGGGATTCTTGCCGTGCCGGAGTGCACCGTGCCACATCTGCTCGCCGAGCACGGGATCGCTGCCGAACCCCTTGTTCAGTATGTGGAACGCCTTGAACAGCCCCTCCCCGCCCCCATCGCCGGATACCATAACGATCAGGTCGGCGAGAACGATCTGCTCGATGTCAGGAACGAGGCACTGGCGCTGGCATCGGTGATCGCAGCGCGCGATGTGCACCCGCCGATCTCTATCGGCCTGTTCGGAGAATGGGGATCGGGAAAAACCTTCTTCATGTCGGAGATGGAACGGTCGATCAACAGGCTGGTCGGCACCACACCCAAGGGCAATGGGGAAAGCCCGTACTGCGGCAAGGTTGTCCAGATATGGTTCAACTCGTGGCACTACATCGACACCGATCTCTGGGCAAGCCTTACCTCGGAGATATTCGAGGGGCTGGCAAACGCGTATGCGCCGGATGATGCGGAAACAGCCGAACAGACCCTGCACCGCCTTATGGACGATACGAGAAGATCGACCGATCTGCTCGCCGAGACCAGAAGGAATATGGAACAGGCACAGCAGAAGCTCCATGAACGTCAAGAGAAACTGGAACGATTGAAATCGGCGGAGAAGTCGCTGGAGTTGCAGCTCGATACCGGAACGCTTGTGCTGGAGGCGGTTCGTTATGCGGCCGGGCAGCCGGAGGTGCAGGAGAAGATCAGGATGGCGGGCGATGCCATCGGCGATGATACGATGAAAAACAATGCCGGCAGATTCGCCACGGAGCTGCCAGAATTCTTCAAGGAGGCAAGCCGGCTCCGGCTCCTCTGGTCGTCGCTCGGCTCACCACGCAACAGAACAAGCGTCGCCCTCTGGATGCTCAGCATTCTTATCGTCGTTATCGCGGCGATCATCCTGCTCCCCCTGGTGATGGAGTCGAGCGTCTGGCGTGCGTTTGCCACGGTCGCCACCATGATCCTTGCAACGCTTCCGTTTCTCCTGCCGGCGCTCGGCAGCGCACGAAAGGCACTGGCGTTCATCCACCAGGCGCAGGAGGCGCGCACACGGCTGATCCAGAAGAAACGTGACGAACAGGAACAGGAGCTGCTGAACGAACAGAAGACGATCCAGGAACAGATCGAGAGAACCGAACAACAGATGGAGCTGGCAAAGGCCGATCTCCAGGCCAGCACCGAAATGCTCCGAAAATTAAGCGCCACCAGTCTGCTCGCCGATTTTGTCGGCGAACGGGATCGCAGCGATGACTATCGGAAACATCTCGGCGTTATCACCCGATCGCGCAATGACTTCGAGCGGCTCAGCCTTCTGATGAAAAAGGTCCGCGAGCAGAATATGGAAGCGATCATCGACGATCCCGTGCTGCAATCCATTCCCCGCGTGGACCGTATCATCCTCTACATCGATGATCTGGACCGCTGCCCGCAGGAACGTGTGGTGCAGGTACTCCATGCGGTACATCTGCTCCTGGCGTTCGATCTGTTTGTGGTTGTTGTCGGGGTCGATCCCCGCTGGCTGCTCCGTGCGCTGCAACAGCACTCGAAGATATTCGACCTCGACGCCGATCACCATCTGCCGGACGAGGAACAGAGCCACTGGCATTCCACGCCGATGAATTATCTGGAGAAGATATTTCAGATTCCCTTTGCGCTTCGCCCCATGCAAAGGGCCGGGTTCGGACGAATGATTGATACCCTGGCCACCCCTCTGGCGGAAGATCAGCCGGCTGATAATGGCGCCGCCCATATCCCGGCCGGAGCATATGCGCCAAACAGCGCAGAGAGCGCCGACCCTGCCCACACGGGCCAACACGCCGAAAAGGCCACGCAGACGAGAGCCGGGAACGAGGGCGAAGCCGGAGATCAGCAGCAAAGGGACATCCGGCCGTCGGCAACCGATCAGATGGCACAGCAGGAGCACCGCCGAACAGCAGCACAGGATGCCGACCCTCTCCCGGACTTCCCCCACCATCTCGCTATCGAACCGTGGGAGCGGGAGTGCATGAAAATGTTCCATGAGTTCATCCCCTCGCCTCGCGCAGCAAAGCGATTTGTCAATATCTACCGCCTGCTCCGCGCATCCATCAACGATGGTCGCCGCGAAAGCTTCATCGGCAATGAACACGGCGGCGGATATCGTGCCGCGCTCCTTCTTCTCGCAATTCAGACCGGGCACCCCGAGGAAGGTGCGGAGATCATACGTGCACTGCTGGCACAACAGAGCGCGATCAATTCCGGGCTTCCGGGGGGAAATGCGGAGCGGACATGGTGGGAATTCATTGAATCGCTCCGCACACTCTGCAACAGACCCTGGGAAGAATCCGAGACAACCGCAGCACGGCATCAACACCGCGCACGGATACATGCGGAAGGATGGCGCACGCTGTTTCGGAAACTGGATGCATTGCGCACGGCCCATCCCATGCTGATAGCCGATGAGCTTGAGTGCGCCGACGTTATCGACTGGGCACCTCTGGTCGCCCGTTATTCGTTCCAGTCCGGCCGTATGCTCGCCACACGGCCAGCCACACCATCCACCGACTGATCCACCCACTGACTGACCCACCCTTATCCCGAACGGGATGAAACTGTCGATGGGAGCACGCAAGGCTTGCACGGTGGTCGGCCGATCGCTATGATTATAGAGTCACTTCACGGCAAGAATCAACCTGTGCAGGAGAGGGTCCGGGACAGGAACGGCCGATTCTTCCACCATTGTTTTTCAGGAGCTGCATATGCAACGAATCTGTGTTTTCTGCGGGTCGAATTATGGTGCGCGTCCGGCATATGCCGAAGCAGCACGCACAATGGGACAGATCCTGGCAGAGCGTGGGATCGGTCTGGTCTATGGCGGTGGCCGTGTAGGGCTTATGGGAGAGATAGCGGATGCCGTTCTGCGCGCAGGTGGCGAGGCTATCGGCATTATACCCGAATCGCTTTTTGCCAAGGAGGTGGGGCACCGTGGCCTGAGCAAGCTCCATGTGGTGGGGTCGATGCACGAACGAAAGGCGATGATGGCCGATCTTTCAGATGCCTTCGTGACGCTTCCCGGCGGCTTTGGAACGATGGAGGAGTTCTTTGAAGTCCTCACCTGGGGACAGCTCGGACTGCATCGCAAGCCATGCGGGCTTCTGAACATCGACGGCTATTACGATACTCTCCTGCGGCTCTTTGATGCGTTTGTCAGCGAACGATTCGCACGCCAGGAGCATCGTTCGTTTGTGCTCGATGATGATAACGTGGCCAGGCTGCTCGACCGGCTTGCCTGCTACCAGCCGCCGAAGCTGGAGAGATGGATTACAGATGATGATACCTGAACCCTGGAAGCACCCACCGATGGGGCCTTCTGAGCGGATTGCTTGCGCCGACAGTGGCCGATAGCCATCATGACCATGCCCTTAAGATCCGGCGGTGCATGGCTCTGGACGGAATGGGGAACATCCAGAGCGGTAGCATTCGATTTATCAACCGCCCACATGCACCGACGGGCGGCGTTCCGGGTCATGCTCGGCCTGACGAAGCACCTCACGCGTGACCGGCGCGGTATCACCCTCGCCAAACGCTATATAGCGCAGAATGTACATCAGCGGATTCCCCTCGCTCCAGCCGAAGTAGATATGCGGGATCGTCCCGGTCATATCACGTAGGAAGAGAAGAAACGCCGCAAGCGCATTCGGCACAGCCGGGCTTTCGGTGCGCAGTATTCTATATGGCCCCACACGGCAGCCGCGTACGCGCAATTCCCCGCCGAACTCCGAAGCATCCCCCGGGGTCACCTCGAAGAAGATGATATCATCCTCCTCCGGGATATGATTATCCTCCCTCTTCTCCCGCTCCTTGAACTGATACTCGTTCTCATCGCCACGATCGCGCCGGTTTGCAACGATCCTCATGGTATGGCCATTTGCCTCGTTGATGATCCTGCGCGCCTCATCATCCAGCTCGATTCGATCGATACGCAACTCTGTGGAACGCTGTATTCGCGAAATCAGGGAGGTAAGAACGATTGCGCCGATGAAAAAGGAGGCGATCTTGATACCCTCCGGCCGCTCCACAATATTGGTAATGGTGGTATAACCAAAGATGACGCAGATGGCCAGAAAGGCCCAGCGTACCGCCCCCTCCCGCCACACCGAAAGCGTTACGGCGATGGCCGCAGAGCTCATAAGCACAAGAACGCCGGTCGCATACGCCCCCCCCTGCGCATCCACATCTGCCTCGAAGATGATCGTGACAACAAAGGCGATCGCCATAAACACGACCACCAGCGGACGTGTTGCGCGGGCCCATGCAGGGGCCATGCCATAACGCGGGAGATACCGGGGCACGATGTTCAGCAGCCCCGCCATCGCCGATGCCCCGGCGAACCAGAGGATCATGATGGTGCTGATATCATAGATCGTCCCGAATATCTCGCCGAGATATTCATGCGCCAGATAGGCAAGGGCACGGCCGTTTGCCTCCCCCCCCTTTGCAAACTCCTCGGCCGGAATCAGAAGCGTGGTAACAAGGCTGCTGGTGATCAGAAATACGCTCATGATAAGCGCAGCAGTCACAAGCAGACGTTTGGTATTATGAATTCGCCCGATTGGCCGTTCATCGGTATCCCCACGATATCCCCTCACCAGTGGCATCACGGCCACACCGGTCTCGAACCCTGAAAGGCCCAGCGCCAGCTTCGGGAACAGCAGAAGTGCCAGCCCGATCATCATCAACGGATCGCCATGAACCTCGAAGAGCGAATCGCTCCAGCGCGGGAACAGCTCCGGGTGCAGGGCGATATGATATAAACCTACCGCCACCACAACCAGGTTCAGACTCAGATAGACCGTCACCAGGACAACAGCAAGGCCCATCGCCTCCTTGAATCCCTTCAGAAAGACCGCGCCGAGCAGCGCGATCAGCAGAAGCGTCAGCAAAACAGGGTGATGGAACGCATGCGGGACAAACGGGTTTTCCGTGATATGCGCAGTGGCATCGGCCGCCGAAAGCGTGATTGTAATGATGAAATCGGTTGCCACAAACCCGAGCAACACCAGCACAAACAACTTCCCCTTCCACCGGGGAAGTAGATGCTCCAGCATCGAAATCGACCCCTCGCCGTGCGGACTGTTTGCGGCTATACGCTTATAGATCGGAAGAGCGCCGAACAGGGTGAGGAGAATAAGGATCAGAGTGGCGATCGGAGAAAGCATCCCTGCCGCAAGGAAGGCGATGCCTGGCTGATAGCCAAGTGTGGAGAAATAATCGACACCTGTCAGGCACATCACCTTGTACCATGGATGTCTGTGATGTTCTCCCTCAGGCTCGTATGGCCCTTCAACTTCTTTGAGATGTCCCTTGAGAAACCACCGTTTCCAGGAACTGCTTGGTTGTCGTGATGCCGTCGTACTGGAACTCATGCCAAATTACTGTAGAATACACTGAAAGGCATGCCACCCGTCTGCCGACCGTCCTTACGGAAGAACCGTACAGAACCCCGCACTGTGTCCCCTCCAAACGGCATGCCTCAACGGCACGAACTTACATCAACGGAACGAATCCGCGCCTATTACGCATTGTACCATCCATATGACCGGCGGGCCGACCAGCGGTGCCAGTCGGCCGATCCGGTTCCCGGCTATAGGGAGACAACCAACATCTGCCCGCACCGCTGGCCGCTTACAAGGCGTTGTACAGCTCGATATAATACCGCACCTGCACATCCCAAGAGAAGTTACGGGACATGGCAGTACGCATAATGCCACGCCACGCCTGACGGTCGCGGAACAGATGGATAGCCGATTCTATCGCCCATCGCAACCCCTCGGGAGTAAAATGCTCGAAGACAAAGCCGGTCCCTTCGCCAGTAGTGGCATTGTACTGCTCCACGGTATCGTTCAATCCACCGGTCTTGCGCACAACCGGAATAGTGCCGTAACGGAGACTATAGATCTGGTTAAGGCCGCATGGCTCGAAACGGGAGGGCATCAGGAAAATATCGCTCCCTGCCTCGATCAGATGCGCCAGGCTGTTCTGGAACCCGGAGTAAAAGGAGACACGCGAAGGAAACCGCCGCTGTAATCCTGTGAAGAACGACTCGTACCGTCCCTCCCCGCTTCCTAGAATCACCACCCTGATGTCATGATGCAGAAGCAGACCGTCCATGATCTCGAAGAACAGATCAAACCCCTTCTGCGAGGTCAGCCGTGATACGATGCCAAGCACCGGAGCATTGGTGTCATACCACAACCCCATGCTTTCAAGGAGATGACGCTTGTTGGCCTCCTTCCCGGCAAGGTCGTGCATCGAATAAGGATGGGGAATCAGCGTGTCGTTCTCAGGACTCCACTCGTTGTAATCAACGCCGTTTACAATCCCGACAAGCGCATCGCTCCGCCGCCGCAGGAATTCATGCAAACCCGCCCCGTACTCCGGCGTCTGTATCTCACGCGCATAGGTGCGGCTGACGGTGGTAAGAACATCCGCATAGAAGATCCCGGTCTTGAGAAAATTCACGATGCCCGCATGGTGATCCTCCACGCTGAACATTGGAGCGCTCTCGGCAAGACCTATCTCGCCGATGATGTCCGAGGAAAAAACGCCCTGATAAGCAATATTGTGAATTGTAAGAACCGTACGGGAGTTCTGGAAAAGGCCATCCCATGAGTAGATCGTCCGCAGATAGAGCGGAAGAAGCGACGTCTGCCAATCGTTGCAATGAAAGACATCCGGCCCCCACCCCATCCACTGGCAGCTCTCGATCGTGGCCCGCGTTAACAGAACGAACCGCCGATATTCGTCGGGATCATCGGTATAGACCGACCCCCTGCTATAGAGCTGTGGACAGTCTATGAAATAGACATCGACCTCGGAATCAGGCAGACGGCCGGTGAGAACACGGTAGCCTATCGTCTCCGCACCAAACTGCATTGTAAGGTTCTGGAGATAGTCCACCGGATGGATGTCGTAGCATGTCGTATCAATGCTATCGTAGAATGGCATGAACAAACGAACATCATATCCATGATGTGCAAGGTACTTCGGGAGCGCACCGGAAACATCGGCGAGGCCGCCGGTCTTGGCAAATGGTGCGGCCTCCGATGAGACAAAACAGATTCTACGACCGTGCATAGGATCTCACGAATTGTTCGACGTTGTACAGGATTGGAATTGGAACGCCCATCGGAACGGGATGCAACAGCGCGGCGTGTGATAGCCGGTGCGTTGCCGATACTCCCCTTTCGGTACGGTTGTTCTGCCAGACACCGTTACCAGCCCAACCCTCCAGGGATTGGGCATAGGGTCTTTGGCGTACTATCAGACTCTCGCGCCCATCACCAGGATACCAGTAGAGATAATGCCTGGCTGAGACAAATGGCAGTATAGCACTTTTCATCCTGTTCAAAATGGGAAGGGAGATGCAGGCGGATATCGTGCCCTCGCAAGGATACCGAAAGTGGTGATACTCAAGCAGAATTACAGGAACAACCACGGCCGCATACAGAACGTTACGCGGGCGACGGCGCACCGCCAGCGCTCGCGCAGAACCTCGGAGTGGATTATGAATCTGGGGATAAAGGATGATTACGGCGCCTGCAACCCGGCCACCGCGATCGACAGCCGAGAACATGATCCATGCGTTGTCCTGTAACTCTTCTCTGGATATGGCGATATGGAGGCCCCACGTTTATCGCACTCCACATACATCGGCCAGTACCTCTGCATCGTTGTGCCTCATCGTCAACGTAGACCTCCCCTATGCATCCGGCTCGCGGCTGGTTCGCTACGCCGCAGTAGGCGGACCGAACCAGGTGGTGAGCGCATCGGCGAGCCCCAACTGGGTCAGGTCTCTCACCCAGGCCACATACCCGTCGGGCCGTATCAACACAGCCGTGGGAGCCGTGACCGTCCCGATTGCCGGAAGCTCCCACGTACCGGCGTATTTGGCATCGATCGACCGAACGCGATCGGCCCATGGAGCGATGTCGAGCTCGCCAGGCTCACCCAGGTTGAGCAGCACCGGCCGGGCATCGTGCAGCAGGGTGAAGACCCGCAGCGGGCCATCGGCAGAGACCAGGTCGAGATCTGGCATGCGGCGCCCGAGCAGAGGGTGTCCCTCGCCGAGATCGTAGTGGATGTCCAGACCGGACATCTCCCCGGCCAATCGTCTGCGAAGCTCGTCCAGGCTGAGAAGCTCCGACATCATATCGCCCAAGGCCTTCGTGCGGTCGTCCTGGCGGCGCAGCGCCATCTGCGCCATCGTGTTGCGCAGCACACGTGCAGCAACCGGATGGCGCTCGGCATGGTAGGTATCGAGGAGGCTTTCCGGCGATATCCGGTTGACCACCTGGGCAAGCTTCCATCCCAGATTCACCGCATCCTGCACACCGATGTTAAGGCCCTGCCCACCTACCGGGGGATGCACATGTGCGGCGTCGCCGGCCAGCAGTACACGCCTGTCGCGGTACGTCGCGGCCTGCCGAGTCATGTCGGTGAACCTGGAGAGCCAGATGGGACTGTGGACCCCAAAATCGGTTCCGTATATGGCAATCAACGCTTCGCTGAGATCGCGCAGGGTGGGCTCGCTCGCCGATTCCAGCTTCGGGTCAGTCAGCACCACCCGCACCGCCCCACCATCCCCCGCCCTGCCGAGCGCATGGGTACCAATGGCATCCTGACGGAAGCCCCACACAGGCTCTTCGGACATCTCGACCTCGGCAATCAGCCAGCTCGTCGTCGGATCCCACCCAGGGAAATCGATGCCGGCGGTCTTGCGAACAAAACTGCGCCCTCCGTCGCAGCCGACGAGATACTCCCCCCGTAACACATTGCCGTCGGACATCTCGACACCAACACCAGTGTCATCCTGCACAAAACCGGTCACCTCGCGACCACGGTAGATCGGCACGCCCAACTCATCGACCCAGTCGGCGAGAATGCGCTCGATGTGGTTCTGCCACAGCCCCAGCCCATAGGGGTGCCGCGTGGGAAAGTCGCTGATGTCCAGGGAGATCATGTGGAAGCCCACGACCTGCGCGATCTGCCCCTGCGAGAGGAACCGATCGGCAATCCCGCGCATATCGAAGACCTCGATCGTACGTGAGTGCAGGCCGCCCGCACGCGAGCCGATAAGATCCTGGCTGGCACGCCGCTCGACAATGGCGACGTCGACCCCCGCCAACGCCAGCTCGCACGCCAACATCAGCCCCACTGGTCCTCCTCCGGCGACCACCACCGCATGTTTGGTCATAGCCGTGCTCCGGTCGGCCCCACCCAGCTCGCCGCTACCACATCGCATCCATCGGCGGCATCGAAGCCGCTCACGCGGGCGGTGCCGTCAGCGTGCCAGGCAAGCGTACTGCGCAGGTTGATCGCCGCACTTTTGGTGAGGTCATCGAGCTTGAGGGCAGGTGTAGACATATGTATAATGTGCCAGGAAAAGTCAATCGCAAACAATAGTAGGGTGATGCTAAAGGTTCCTAACAAAACACGAAAGGACGCTGAAACTGATCTGAGAGATTCCAAGCAGCAGAAACGATTCGTCCATCTCGGCTTTGATGTCGTCTCGAATACGTAGATGCTTGAATTTCTTGATCGACGCGTGTGCGCTCTTCACAACCCAACGAACGACCCAACGATCACCGACGAGCGTGCGAGGTTTCCGGTGGCGATGTGGCCCTCGACGTTGTACATGCAAACGCTTCGCCACCAGTGATTGTGCTTTGGTCAGATCATGCCAACGGAGTGATGCTCTCTGAGAGAATCACTCCGTTGGCATCGGCCAGCAGCCCGTGCCAAGTATGGCACGGGCTGCTGGGTTCTTGCCGGTCTTCGGCCCACATCGCATTGCACGCACCGAACTGGCGTCGCTCACCCCACAACGCCAATCGAGCGATCAGGCGTCTTCGAGCATCTGGAGAATCTTCCGATGCTGCCGGACCCAGATTCCCGCCTCGTTCCATTCTTTCAACCGGCACCAGTATCTCATCTGGCACCATCTTCTTCATTACCGCCTCTATTGAGCGTTGATCGTAATTCAAATGCGCTCAATGTCTGTGCCGTAGTCCGTTCTTTTAGGAACCCTTATTTGATCTGCCACAAGGCAATTCCAAGCCACGCCAGCATAGCGCCCACCAACCAGGTTACAAATGACTTTTTCATAGCATCCTCCTATCGACACGTAATAGTTTCTGTCCCTTGCTTCATCGATCGTCTACCCATTGACAACTGCGGCCGCTCAAACCTGACACCCAGCGGTCAGAATTTTTTCATGCATGTGAATCTATTCATCCTATCAATCTCTGTTCATCCTGTCAATCATGCTCTCTATCACAATAAACTCCCCAACAGGGGTTTTGTTACATCGGAATCGCATCAAAAGGCCACGCAATCTTGTAAAGATTCGATAATGACGCCTCTGCCTGCTCAGGCTCCTCCGCACACCACGCTACGACATATCGATCATAATTACGTTGCATGAGCACCTGCCGGAAGTTTCATGTACTGACGGAGATTTTCGATATCGTCCGGGTTTCCAACCTGCTCTCCGGCAGCATCACTCGCTTACGATGCCCTCCTGTTCTATTATATGACACTTATCAGGCTTATATGTCGCAGATGCGGAAGTAACGATCTGGTATCATAGACGTGGGAGATTCATCCCCCTGCCGGGACTGCCCATTGCACAAGCAGCCGTGGTGTTACAGGCAACGGCATCGGCCGTCGTAGCATTGGCCCTGTTGCATCAGGGCATGCGATGGCCTTACAAGCGGGCACAGAAGTGCATGGGGAGGGCCATAGGCACTGGCGCTCCCCACCAACCGGCAGCAGCGGCATTTTCTGCCGTCGTAAAAATTATTACGAGCATCTCGAAAAAAATACCTTGGCAATTATTGCCAGAGTTCGTTAATTCGCACCCCTGAAAATCTCCAATCCTTTCAGACAGGAGCAAGCATTATGCTGATGGCAATGATCAACTATCTATCCTACACCGCTCTGCCGATCGCCGGAACCCCGGTTAATCGAGTTAATGCCGGTGATGATGCTACCTGCTCCTAGTCTGCTCCATATAGCGATATAACAGACGGCCGCGGGTACCTCATCAGAACCCGCGGCCGTCGTATTTCAGGAACGTTCCAGCCGAACGATACTGAAAGGGCCACGGGTTCCAGCCGAACCGTGGCCCTTTCTTTTTTTGATCGGGCACACAGCCAGCGATGGACGATATAGCCTCGCATACGCAGGGCACGCTATCCGCCCCCTTTTCTCCGTACTGGCAGGCGTCCGGCAAACCCGGCCGCTCAGAAGGAATGTTTATGAACGTCTCGCTCGCACGCTACTGGAACCTGCTGGTGGTATATCTGAAACCACAGCGGCGACGTACGATGCTGCTTGCAGCGCTGTTGCTCGGAAGCATCGCACTGCAATTACTCAACCCGCAGATTATCCGCTATTTCATTGATACGGCACGCGCCGGCGATGCCACAGGGCATCTTCTTGCCGCCGCCCTCGTTTTCCTTGGCGCGGGCATCGCCAACCAGATCATTTCCGCCTATGCTACCTATGTAGGCGCCGATGTGGGCTGGACCGCGACCAACCAGATGCGCTTCGATCTTGCCCGGCACTGCCTCGATCTCGATATGTCGTTCCATAACGAACGCACGCCCGGAGAGCTTATCGAACGTATCGACGGCGATATCACGGCGCTCTCCAATTTTTTCTCGCAGTTCGTTATCCGCATTCTTGGCAGTGCTCTGATCTTCATCGGTGTGCTCGTCCTCCTTTTCATGGAGAGCTGGGTTGTGGGCATGGTCATGCTCGTCTATGCCAGCATCGCCCTGGCAGTGCTGAATCGGAGCCGGGATATCGCAGTGGCCGCAACGTCCGAGGAGCGTCAGGTCAGCGCCGAGCTCTATGGCTTTATCGAAGAACGCCTGGCAGGCATCGACGATATCAGAGCCAACGGAGGCGGAAGCTACGTGATGCACCGTTTCCACCAGGTGATCCAGAACACCTTCAGCAAGGGACGCCGCGCCTGGATCATGCGTGGCTATCTCTGGGTGATCATCGTGCTCATGTTTACCGTGGGTGATGCACTGACGCTTGGAACCGGCATCCAGTTGTTCCAGACCGGCAGCCTGACGCTTGGAACCGTCTACCTGCTGTATAGCTACACACAGCTTATCTGGAGCATTGTGGAGCAGCTTACCCAGCAGCTCCAGGATCTGCAGAAAGCAGGCGCAAGCATCGTACGCGTGGAAGAACTGCTCGCTACCAAACGGGTGATGCAGGATGGACGTGGCGAACCGATCCCGCATGGCTCACTGGCAATCAGCTTCGATGATGTGACCTTTGCCTACGGAGATACAACCATACTGAAATCCATCTCGTTTGAGCTACGCCCCGGCGAGGTCCTTGGACTGCTTGGCAGAACCGGGAGCGGCAAGACCACGCTCACCCGGCTCCTCTTCCGGCTCTACGACGTCACCGCAGGCTCTATCATGCTTGGCGGCGTAGACCTCCGCAATGCCAGCCTGGAGGAACTCCGCGGGCGCGTGGCAATGGTCACACAGGATGTACAGCTCTTCCATGCAACCGTGCGCGACAACCTCACATTCTTTGACCGCGCCGTTACCGACCAGCAGATCATCGCCGTGATCGAGGAGCTTGGACTGGAGGACTGGTACGGCTCCCTCTCGCAGGGGCTTGATACGGAACTTACCGTGGGTGGCGGCGGCCTTTCAGCCGGCGAAGCCCAGCTTCTGGCCTTTATACGGGTGTTCCTCCAGAACCCCGGCATCGTCATACTCGATGAACCATCCTCCCGGATGGACCTTGCAACCGAACGGCTTCTGGAACATGCGATGGCCAAACTTCTGCGCGACCGAACGGCGATCATCATCGCCCACCGGCTCTCCACCGTGGACCGCGCCGATGCGATCATGATCCTGGACCGAGGAGAAATTTGCGAGCATGGCCCCCGATCGGTTCTCGCGGCCGATCCGGCATCACGCTTCCATGCGCTGCTCAGGGCCGGCATGCATCAGCAGGCACGCTGACATCCCGAGATGCCCTGCCCCGTTACTGCGAAATCCGACACAAGAATTCAGATACGATATCCTATGCATACATTGCGCTCTATCATACAGCTTGTTCGCTATCGCCCCGGCCTCTTTCTGGTGAACTGCCTGGCCTGGGGCGCGCACCACTCCCTGCCCCTGGTGGCTGGCCTTATCACACGGGAGATCTTTAATGCGCTCGCAGGAGACTCGCAGGTAGGCCTGAACCCATGGACGCTTGTGGCAATGCTCACCGGGCTTTCCATTGCGCGTATCGCTATCATGCTGGGCGGCATACGCGCCTGGAGCACCCTCTACCTTACCATTGGTGCGCTCGTCCGCCGGAATATGCTCGACTGGGTGGTGGCCGGCCCCGGCACCCGCCGCCTCCCCGACTCCCCCGGCGAAGCGGTAAGCCGCTTCCGCGATGATGTCGAAGAGGTGGTGAAGTATATCGAGGGTGCAACGGATTTCAGCGGCTTTGCAATTTTTGCGGTTGTTGCGCTGGCGATCATGTATACGATCGATCCGACCATTACCCTCGTGGTTCTGCTGCCGCTGATCGGCATCGGCATCCTCGCCCATCGTATGGGAGGACGTATCCGAAAATACCGCAGGGCAACCCGCGAGGCAACCGGACGGGTGACAGCCTTCATCGGCGAGATGTTCGGCACCGTGCAGGCGCTGAAAGTGGCGTCGGCCGAACCGAACGTTCTGGAGAACTTCCGCGAGCTGAACGAACGCCGTCGCGTTGTAGCGCTCAAGGATACCCTCCTGACAGAGCTGATCCGCTCGCTGAATGCCAACATGGTCAATATCGGCACCGGCATCATACTCCTTCTGGTAGGCACGTCGATGGCAGAGGGAAACTTCTCCGTCGGCGATTTTGCCCTCTTCGTGGCATATCTCCAGAGAATGACCTTTACAATGTTCTTTCTCGGCGATCTCCTGGCACAGCATCGCCGTACCGGAGTCTCCATCGAACGGATGCTGGAGCTTATGGCCGGAAGCGACCCAGAACGCCTTGTGGCCCATGCAGCGGTTCCTATGGAAGAGGCCTTGCCACCAGTGCGGCACACCGAAAAGAAGCCCGAGCATCGCCTTGTTGCACTGGAGGTCAGGGATCTTACCTATATCCATCCAAGCACCGGCCGAGGCATTATCGATGTGAACCTGCGGGTGCGCCAGGGTTCCTTTACAGTGATTACCGGACGCATAGGTTCCGGCAAGACCACGCTTATCCGCACGCTGCTCGGCCTGCTGCCGCACGATCGGGGCAGGATCTGCTGGAATGGAACGCCGGTGCATGATCCGGCCGTCTTCTTCACGCCTCCCAGAACCGCATATACCGCGCAGGTCCCCAGGCTCTTCAGTGACACGCTCGGCGATAATATCCTGATGGGAGTCCCGGAACGCAACGCCAACCTGTACGATGCGGTGCGCCTGGCAGTGATGGCGCCCGATGTGGCAACGCTTGAGCATGGGCTGGAAACGGCCGTAGGACCCCGTGGCGTAAAGCTTTCAGGCGGACAGGTGCAGCGAAGCGCAGCAGCACGCATGTTTGTGCGCGATCCTGAACTGCTCGTCTTCGATGATCTCTCGAGCGCTCTCGATGTGGAGACCGAACGGATTCTCTGGGATCAGCTTTTCAACGGGCGTGAGGCCACCTGCCTGGTGGCATCTCATCGCCGCGTGGCACTTCAGCGCGCCGACCATATCATCGTCCTCAGCGATGGAAGAATCGAGGCCGAGGGAACGCTCGATGAGCTTCTGGAGACCTGCGAGGAAATGCGCTCGCTCTGGCAGGGCGACCTCGATAGCTGACTGAAAAATGGCAGACAAGACGTATTCCGACTACACGTATAAACGGCAACAAACAGAAAGGATACTATCAGCATGATCAAACCTGGCGAGTATATCCGTGATATCTTCAAACAATCGGCCGGGCAGACCATAACCGCACGTGGCTGGGTGAAAACCCGCCGCGATAGCAAAGGGATAAGCTTCGTACAGATCAACGATGGCAGCACCTTCCAGGATCTGCAAGTCGTGATCGATGAGGGAAGCATACCGGAGGAGCTCCTGAGGGATATCACCACCGGCGCCTGCGTGGCGTTCACCGGCGAGCTTGTGGATTCCCCCGCAGCCGGCCAGGCCGTGGAGCTTCGCGCTCGCGAAGTGATCGTCTACGGCCCGGCCGATCCTGCAACCTACCCTTTGCAGAAGAAGGGGCATACAATGGAATTTCTGCGGGAGATCGCGCACCTGCGCAATCGCTCCAACACCTTCGGTGCGGTCTTCCGTGTGCGTAATGCCCTCTGCTATGCGATCCATACGTTCTTCCAGGAGCAGGGATTCCTCTATGTCCATACGCCGATTATCACCGCGTCCGATGCCGAGGGGGCAGGAGCAATGTTCGGCGTCACCACGCTCGATCTGCTGAATACCCCCCGCACGCCAGAGGGGCAGATCGACTATGCAAAGGATTTCTTCGGCAAACCGGCATATCTCACCGTCAGCGGCCAGCTCGAAGGAGAGATTTTTGCCCACTCCTTTTCCAATATCTATACGTTCGGGCCAACATTCCGCGCCGAGAATTCCAACACGCCACGACATCTGGCAGAATTCTGGATGATTGAACCGGAAATGGCATTCGCCGATCTGAACGATGATATGGACCTTGCCGAGAAATTCCTGAAGTATATCATTCAACATGTCCTGAACTCCTGCGGGCCGGATCTGGAATTCTTCAATAAACGGATCGACAACTCCGTTCTGGAAACGCTGGAGCATGTGGTGAACTCGG
The DNA here is from genome assembly GCA_964455525.1 of uncultured Alphaproteobacteria bacterium. Taxonomy (GTDB): domain Bacteria; phylum Bacteroidota; class Ignavibacteria; order OLB7; family OLB7; genus JAFDZV01. Next base: position 102,132 of record CAYVWR010000004.1, on the reverse strand, counting down.
ATTTCGAGCGGGTAACCTATACCGAGGCCGTGCGCCGGTTGGAACAGAGCAACCAGCAATGGGAATTCCCCGTAGCCTGGGGCAGCGATCTTCAGAGCGAACACGAACGCTATCTCACCGAGCAGATATTCAAAAAACCGGTCATCGTCACCGATTATCCGAAGGATATCAAGGCGTTCTATATGCGGGAGAACGAGGATGGCCGTACCGTGCGGGCAATGGATATCCTTGCACCACGTATCGGCGAGATTATCGGTGGAAGCCAGCGCGAGGAACGCCACGATGTGCTACTGGATAAGATTCGGAAGCAGGGATTGCCGGAGGAAGCATACTGGTGGTATCTGGAACTACGGAAATATGGCTCCGCGCCGCATGCAGGATTCGGGCTTGGCCTGGAACGCATGGTGATGTATATCACCGGCATGAAGAATATCCGCGATGTGATCCCCTTCCCACGAGTTCCAGGCTATGCCGAGTTTTAACAGAACCGGATACACACAGGGCAGGCAGCTGGGATAATCAATCTCCCTCGATGGTAACATGCCCATCCCCGGACAATCGGGAATACATATGGCAGCGCCGCTCCTTCTCCCGGGGCGGCGCTGCCATTATGGTATGCCCCAATCGCTTTGATTGCGCGTGCCCTCCGTTTTTCATAGAAATCCGCACGCGTTCTATTAGATTAGCATCATCCCCCCGCTATCCCCCGTTCCTGTGGTTTTATCTGCTCCGCTGGCACCCGCATACTGTATCCATGACCCGATAGGAATCCTACCGGTGTGGCATCCGTCCATAGGGACGGAATGCCCTGGCGGAACGCGCGGCTCCCATCGACAGCCTCTCTGTTCCGGGGCCGTGCTTCCGCTCTTATCCGTTCAGCGACATCTGTCAGGCGATGGGCACCCGGATTGCTCCAAGCGCACGTGCATACGCAGCAAGGGTGGCGATGGCCCGACATCCGCTCATGCTCCCTCATGACATTCTCACCGATAAATAAGAAGGCAGCGAAGCCCTTGGCATGCCCTTGGGGAATATGCGCCCCGTGCTGAACGCTTTTCAGACAGGTTCTCCGGCATAATCACCGCAGATCGTCCCCACTGCCGGAAGATGAACGATCCCATGGAGTTACAGGGATATATGGGTGGAAATCCTACGATAACACGTGATGTGCCGTTTGAATGCGGCCACTGTTCCCCGAGAAGAAGCAGGCCGCCGGATACCAAGGGAAAAACCATCCCGGCAGTATCCGGCGGCCTGCGCATAAACGATTCCGGGATAACCTCCATCGCCCGGACAAACCAGCCAGGCTTAGTTTGCGGCCTGGCGGCTCTTGACAAATTTATTGGCCCATTCCACAAGCTCGGCCATCACATGCAGCACCGATTCCCTGGCGACATAGCCATGCGACTCGTACGGCAGAAGCACCAGTTTTGCCGTCCCTCCGTTCCCCTTGATCGCCTGGAAAAGACGTTCCGACTGTACTGTGAACGTGCCGGGATTGTTGTCAGCTTCGCCATGAACCAGAAGAAGCGGCTCGTTGATCTTGTTGGCGCTGGCAAACGGGGATATCTTCATATAGACATCCTGGGCCTCCCAGAAACTCCGCCGCTCCCCCTGGAAGCCGAACGGCGTCAGCGTACGGTTGTAGGCACCGCTCAGGGCAAACCCGGCGGCAAAGAGATCGGAATGCGCCAGCAGATTTGCTGTCATAAACGCACCGTAACTATGGCCGCCAACAGCCACACGGTTACGGTCGATGATGCCAGCCGAATCGAGATAGTCGATCGCTCCTTTCGCCGAGCCGACCACCTGCTCGATAAAGGTGTCGTTCATGGTCTCCGGGCTCCCCACAACCGGCATCGCCGCATCGTTCAGCACCGCATATCCGGCCAACGCCAGATAGATCGGGGAATACCCCCAGAGCCGGGTGAACGCATTGGGCGATCCACGCACCTGCCCGGCCGTTCCGGCGTCGGAATATTCCAACGGATAGGCCCAGACGATAAGCGGGAGCCGTGTTCCCTCCGTGTAATCCGGGGGAAGATAGAGTGTGCCGGAGAGTGCGACGCCATCGGCACGAGAGTACTTCACCAATCGCTTCTGAAGCGTCCGCATCACCGGAGCCGGATCGCTCAGTTCCGTCAGCGCTTTCCGACTTCCGGTGGATAGATCCACAGCATAATAATTCGGCGGCTCCGCCGATGATTCATACCGGGTGATGATAACGTTCCGGGCCCCCCCGGCAAACGCGATAAACCGATCCAGACTGCTATCGCTCGACTGGTGGAGCCGCTCCTTCTGCAGCGTCTTCAGATTCATCCGGTCGAGAAACGGGCGCTCCCCCTGCTCCGAGGCCCCCTTTCCGCTGAGATAGACCCAATCCCCATCCTGCACGATCAAACGCTCCCCATCGGGACCGACCGCATGCACCAGCGTGCCCGGATTTGCATAGTCGTCGTTATAGCTGAGATCGAACACCACCTTCCCCTGCTCAGGATTGTTCAGATCCAGCAGACGAGTGGTCAGCCAACGGCGATCGCGATCGTACTCGGTCATAAAAGCCTGATCGGCAGCGGGGAGCCACTGCAATCCCGCAAACCGGTGCTGCACCTTGAGAATCTCCCGTGGCTCCGCATCGAACGGTGAGCCAACTGTCATGATCCGATCGCGATGGTCCACCTTGGCAGTGGGATCGCCGCCGTCGAGCGCCTCGGTCCAGATAAGCTGTGCAGGCTTCAACGGTTGCCATGACACATCTCGTGGTCCGGTGGCCACACCATAGCGTGGAATCTCATCGGAGATCGGCAGATCGGCAACCACATGCACCGGCGTGCCGCTGCGGTCGAGCACTTCAGTGGTACGGGCGAAATAGAAGTACGGAACCCTGTAGGAATACGGCCGATGCAGCCGCTGCACCAGCAGGAACTTCCCGTCGGGAGAGAAATCGGCATCCAGATAGATCGCAGGCGCGCCGATCGGCGTTGCCTTCCCGCTCCGTGCATCCACCACCGCAAGCTGTCCGGTGGCATGGTAGGTGAACAGATCCTCGTCGTACGGGTTGTTCAACAGATCCTGAAAGGTCCTCATCTGCGAGAACTTCCCGGACGTCTCATCAATGACCGGCCCGTCCGGCACCCTGGGCCGCTCCGGTTCCGGGCCGCGCCCGTGTGGAACGGTGCTCACAAGAAGATGCGCATTATCGCTCATCCAGGTGATCGCGGTCCTGAGCACATCGTTGAGCCGGACCGAAGGGATCATCCGGGACTTGCCGGTTGTGGCATCGGCAATCCAAAGCTCCACCCCGCTCCCCTGATATCGTGCAAAGGCGAGCGAGGCGCCATCGTACGACCAGACCGGTATTCCAATCTTCGATCCCGTTGGCAGATCCACCTTGATGGTACGCCCGCTGGCAGGCCAGCGCACCGATATCCCGGTGTATTCGATAAGGCGCTGGCTACTGGTTGCAGCCGGATTGAACCGTACTCCGGCAAGCTTGGCGATCGGCTCAGCAAGCAACGCTATCGATGGATGAGCATTATACTCCACCATCGCCATCGCATCACCACGTGGGCTTATCTGCACCGATGGCGGCGGCGGCGCGTTCATCGCCGCCGCGATGATCTCCGGGGGCTGTTTATATGGCGTCTGTGCCCACACACAGTGTGTGACCAGAAAGGAAAGGAACGTGCCGAGTAGTCTTCTTTTCATAGACCAAAACCCTGTATGGGGTGACGGTGGAGAGGATACAGCAGAAACATGCCATGCATGCCGTAATCTGCAACGGCATTGGCCATCATGCAAGAGCGCAAGCATATTGAACGTCCGGGCTGCATGCAAAAACGCGAGGGCACAAGGGAAACCCGGCCCCTTGCGCCTTCGCGTGTATCAGGTTATGCGCTCCGTTCCCATAACCAACGATAGCTCTACCAGCCCCGGCCTTCCCTCTCCCGTTCAGCTTACGCCGGGATGGAGGCCAGGCTTTCGGCCATTGCCAGATACTTCACCACAGCCGTATGGAGACGCTTGTAATCTCCTTCATCCTTGAGTTCTCCCCGCTCATCGAAGGCCTTCGGGGCATGCGGGAGCGTATACATATCGGGATGGAGGAAAACACCAAGCCCTTCCAGCGGGATACGAAGCTGCCAGAGTCCACGGATACCTCCCACATGCGAGCCGGAGGCGGCCATAATCAAGCCGCTCTTCCCCCGCAGAGGCATCGGCTTGGCACGCGAGATCCAGTCGATCGCATTTTTCAATCCTCCCGGCAACGAGTAATTGTACTCCGGCGAGGAGATCATAATGCCATCGGCCGCCTCTATTCGCTGAATAAATTTCTGCGCTCCCTCCGGCTGCCCCGATTCCGCATCGCTATCGCCATTGTAGAGCGGCATATCAAACTCGTTGAAATCGGCAAGATCCACGGTTGCTCCGGCACTGCGGGCGATATCGGCCGCGATACTGATAAGCCGTTTGTTATAGGAATCCTTACGGAGCGACCCCGCAAATGCAAATATCTTCATGATGAAGTGTTTCCTCGTTTCATTGGTTGATCCTGAAGGATGTGCGCCTGAGAGCGCCTCATCCAAGGTCGAATAAAAGGAATTCGGCTGTCCCATCGGACGATTCCGTACCGGCAGCGATCTCCAGGCGTTCCTCCTGGCTGATGGCAGCGCCATCCCCGGCGTTCAAGCTCTTGCCGTTGATCCCGATCCCCCCACGAATCACCTGCACCCAGGCATGGCGCCCTGGCTTCAACAGATGGACCAGGCTCTCCCCCGGCGCCAGCAAGCTCGCATACAGATCGACATCCTGATGAATCCTGACAGCTCCGTCGCGCGCATCCTGTGCTCCTATCAGTCGTAACTGCCCACGCCGCTGGCTCTCGCTGAACCGCTTCTGCTCGTAGCCCGGCTCCATCCCGTTCCGTTCGGGCAGAATCCATATCTGCAAAAGATGCACCGGCTCGCTTCTGGAACCATTGAACTCGCTATGCGTCACACCGGTTCCGGCGCTCATCCGCTGTACTTCCCCAGGAGTGATGGCCGAACCGCTCCCCATGCTATCACGATGCTCAAGCGATCCCTCCACCACGTAGGTGATGATCTCCATATCGCGATGCGGATGGGTGCCGAAACCCCGGCCTCCCTGCACCCTATCCTCGTTAAGCACACGAAGCGAACGAAATCCCATGTGGCGCGGGTCGTAATACTCCGCAAACGAAAATGTATGATAGGTATCGAGCCATCCATGATTGAAATGGCCACGTTCGTTTCCCGGCCGTACCGTAATCATGATATCTCCTCACACAATATGTGAACCATGGTAGTGCCACCACCTTCCCCCACCGTGATATGCCGCCATCCTGTAGACGCCAGGATATCGCGGAGGAACAAACACCGTGGCCCGGAGGGAACACCGTATGCAACACAGGGTTTGTATATATACCTGCTTGTATCCATCCCCCCCAGCCTGCATTCCCTCTACGATTGAATGGGAAGGCAAACTATTGCCAATGGGAAAGATATTCGTCGCAACAAATATCATACCCATACGAGACGGCGGCCGAGGGTTCTTATACCTCGTCGCCATATATCGCTTCACAAAGGCGCGAAAGCTCCAGACAATCGCTTTCACTAAGTTTCCGCTGAAAAATCTGATGGAACTCCGCCATGCGCGGTTCCATCCGCTGTAGAAGCTCCAGACCGGTCTCGGTGATCTTCGTGATTACCACACGGCGATCCGTCTCAAGGCGATCGCGCACAACCATCTCCTGTTTCACCAGCGCATCAAGCCGCCGCGTTACATCGGGAGCACGATCGAGCATGCGAACCGCAATCTCGCCACACTGATGCCCTTCTGGATAAACGCCGCGGAGAATGCGCAGAATGTTGTACTGCTGATGTGAGATGCCGAACTCGCTACAGATGGCATCCATCTTCCCGGAGAGATATCCGGTGGCGACCAGCAAGTTCAAGACCGCCTCGTTCGCCGGGTCCTGGTGCTTCGTTTGTTTTAGTCGTTTTCTAAGTGCTTCACCCATAACAGGCATAATATACGTTGAAACGATATTCGTTGCAACACATTTACAACTTTCTTTAAAAGAGATGCAGCGGAAAAAGCAGCGCACACGCCGATGCAATCGGACGGCAGGCTCTTGTTCTACTCTCTGTGCCGGGAAACTGCCAATCTAAGGAAAGAAGGGGGATCACCGTAGAAGCATCTCCCCTGCAACAATGGGTTTTACAGCACTGGGCCATGTATCGGGTTCGGTGATACCCCCCTATCCCCTGGCAGATCGCCGATCAGAACCGGCGTGGATTAGCCATCAGACCAGACCACAGCCCCGATGCCCTCTTCCCCCGCCCGGTGAGCGACCGAAACAGGACGCCATAACGGGATTGCCACTGCCGGATACCATACAGCCCTGCGGCAGGGATAGCCGACAGGGCTGTATCGTACAGATACGATGATGATGCCCGGCATTCCCCATGACGGGGAAGCGTGCGGATGGAAAACCACCTGCGGAGCCATATGCCCTCAAGGTCGGCTTCGTGCACACATACCTGTCGCAGCAGATACGTTCGGCGCGACGATAGCCTGCCGAAACAATTCCAGGATACGCCGAGACAGGTTATGCGGGCCTCCCTTCACGACGGCGCCTGGTCTCCCATCCTTTTTTTGCTGCGGCACTCCGATCCGCGGCAGTTCTATTCTCCGCACCTTTGCGTCCTCCCGTGCGGCTCGACACATGGGTATCCTTTTTCCCACGCCCGCTTCCCGACAGATTGCCACCGCCCGACTCTTTATTTACCGTTGCCCAGGCACGGCGTTCCGACTCTTTATGCGGCACTCCACGATGTTCATATCCTTCCGCAATATGATCGGCCTTACGGCGCTGCTTGTCCGTATATGCGTCCTTATCTCCCCGAGGCATGATAGATCTCCCCTCTGTTGTAAAATCCTCCCGGCTCCTGCCTGATGTCGCCACAAGCACAATGCCACGGAAACCGGAGCAGTGGCGATCAGGTAAAAGCCTCTGGAACGTTTCGCAGCATCTGCCCTGTGTTCCATTACGGCAGTCGCATGCGGAAACATCGAAGGGGAGTAGGGCACACCACCGGGCCTACGCGAACGCATATCCTGAGCACGCTGCGGCGGCAGCGCAAAAAGGAACTGGACCAACACGCGATACAAGCAAGGGGGGTATGCCCTGCTGCCGATAGTGGGCCACGGAGAACGAGCAGCTTCCGGGATATGGTTTTCTGCGGGCTACAGAGATCGCGATGCCGCCGGATGCCTCTATGCAGTCCGCAAGGCATGCTCCAGATCGGCGATCAGATCATCCTGATGTTCCAGACCGATGGACAGACGAAGCAGATTGTCGGGGGTGGCTGTGGCAGGCCCTTCGATCGACGCACGATGCTCCACCAGGCTATGCACACCGCCAAGGCTGGTGGCATGGATGAAAAGCTGCATCCGCGACGCAACGGCAATAGCATCGGCGGCGCTGCCACGGATCTGAAACGAGAGCATGCCTCCGAACAGCCGCATCTGGCGAGATGCGACGGCATGCTCCGGGTGCGACGGCAGCCCCGGATAATGTACAGCCTCGACCATTCGGTGTCCTGCAAGATATCGTGCAACCGCCCCTGCGCTCTGCGACTGTGCCCGCATACGATACGGAAGGGTCTTGATACCACGCATGATAAGCCACGCATCAAACGGCGATAACACCGCCCCGCCACTCCGTTGCAGGTTCACGATACGCTCGAACAGCCCATCGAGCCTGCGCGCAACCACGACGCCACCAACCACATCGCTATGCCCACCAAGATATTTGGTTGCCGAATGCACGACGAAGTCGGCACCAAGATCAAACGGACGTTGAATCACCGGCGTGGCAAATGTGCTGTCGCAAACGACGCTGCACCCATCGCGCCGGGCGATCCCAACGATCCGCTCGATATCCACCACCCTCAGCAACGGGTTGGTGGGCGTCTCGATCCAGACCAGCCGGGTGCCGGGCCGCAGCGCACGCTCCACCTCCTGTGGCCGCGTCAGATCCACAAACGTCGTATCCAGCCCCCACCGCGCAAAAGTCTCGCGCAGCAATGTCCCGGTGCCGAAATAAGAATCGACCGGCGCAATGACATGATCCCCCGGATCAAGCGATTGCAGAATGCTCATAATGGCCGCCATCCCCGATGAGAATGCGGCCCCGGCCACCCCTCCCTCCAGCGTCGCTACACACTCCTCAAGCTCGACGCGATTTGGGTTGCCATAACGGCCGTAGACATAACCATACGGATAACCGCCATCGGCATCACGCTCGAATGTGGAGCTGAGGTAGAGTGGCGAAGCAACCGACCCGGCAGTATGGTCGGAGCGCTCGCCGGCATGCACCGCAAGTGTTTCGATATGCATGGAATCTCCCATAAATGGTACGCCGATGCCGGCTGGCATCACGCTACCTGCGGAAAGATCAGCGGAACGCCAGGTGCTCCGGTTGTTCCACGGTCCGCTCATTCCTGATGGTACCGGTGTTTAGCGTCGAAACCGGCTCGAACAGAAGCACCCAGGCCTCCTCATCGGCTACCGGCCGGTGCTCAACCCCGTGCGGGACCACCAGGAACTCCCCTGCATCGAGCCGGATCGCATGGTCGCGAAACTCCATCACAAAGCTCCCCCGCACCACAAGAAACATCTCGTCCTCGTGCTCATGATGGTGCCAGAGAAATTCCCCCTTCAGCTTCGCAAGCTTCACATGCGAGTCGTTCACCGTCCCCGCAATTTTTGGGCTCCAATGCTCGCTGAATCGCCCGAATGCCTCGATCAGATTGACCTTCTCCATACCGGAATGCTCCTTACCTGTCGGTTGCTCCAGCGCTCATGCGGCCCGCGATAAAGCGCTACGGCTCATCGGCATTGCCGGTGCCGATGCGATCGCGATGTTTCCGGGTGCCGCCATAGAGTTCATATTCAAGGAGACGGCAGTCGAGCGTGGTGTTGTAAAACGGGATCTTCCTTTTTGCACGAAGCCCCACCTGCTTGGCAAGATGCCCGTTTGCCGTGAAGATATAGCCCATCGAGCCTTGGCATGCATGCTTGAAGAAATCGCCGATTCTCCGATACGTATCCTCCAGCCGACGCACTTCGCCGAGACGCTCGCCATATTCCGGGTTCAGCAGCACAATGCCCCCCCCCTCCGGCATCGGCGTCTCCGCAAAATCGCAGACCTGAAACTCCATCAGATGATCGACCCCTGCGGTGATGGCGTTTTTCCGTGCGGCGACTATCGCATCAGGGCTGCGATCGGTGACGATGATTCTTCCATCGAAGCGTTTGCGGGCGGCGGCACGTGCCTCACGGCGCAACTCGTTCCAGACCGCCGGATCGAACCCACGAAGCCGCATAAATGAAAAGCCATCCCGCATAAGCCCAGGTGCCTTGCCAACCCCGGCAAGCGCCCCTTCGATGGCAAGGGTGCCGCTGCCACACATCGGGTTGATGAAATTGCCGGAGCCATCCCATCCGGTCGCCATAATCACCGCAGCCGCCAGCGTTTCCTGCATCGGCGCCATAAACGGGATCTTCCGATACCCACGCTTGTTCAACGGCTCGCCGGAGGTGTCGATATAGACTGCGCAGTCATCATCCTTCCAGTATAGGAAGACCACCACCCCGCTCCGCTCGGAGCCGGAATCAGGACGCCGCCCGGCCCTGCTCCTGATACGATCGACGATCGCATCCTTGCAGCGCACATTGGCAAACTGGGTATCGCGTATCCACTCGGTATCGACCGAAGAAACCACACTTAGATACCCATCTGGATCTATGTAGTCCTCCCAGGGGATCTCGGTCACGTTGCGGTACATATCATCCGGCGTGTGGGCGGTGAACGAGCCAAGCAGAAACAGGACGCGGTGACCGGTACGAAGGTACAGGTTCAGCCGCATCGCATCGACAAGCGTGCCGCTGGTCTCGACACCCGTCACACGTTCTGAAAGGATGGGAAAGCCCAAGTCCTGAAGCTCCCGTGCCAGATACGGTGGGAGCCGCTTGGGACAGGTGACAAGGATACGTCCCTCGGTTTGAAAAATCGACATCGCAGAGATAACTGCCTCATCGGCTCCCGCCGCCGGGACGAAGGAGCGATCGAGGTACATTGAACAACCTGATTTACCGGAACGAAAGGTACGGAGGTTAGTTCAATGCCTGCGTCACATCCGGGGGCAGATAGGTGCGGAAAATGTAATCGTTGGAGGCCTGTTCGATATGGCAGCCCTGGCAGCTCTGGATAGCCCCACGTGCTTTGATCTCCGCCAGATCGCCGTCAACCACCAGATACTCCCAGTCGCCACGCGTGGAATCGTACCCAGGCTCCCGTTTTACCATCACCGTAAGCATCTCCAGCTTATGGCTCTGAAGATCAGGGAACTTCTCTTTGACGATGATTGAACCGGTCGGGAATCTTGGCGTGGCCTGGCTCATCATCGCCGTGCGCCCTATCCCATTCACATAAACCGAGATGCACGCTGTATCGTGCGGGCTGCCCAAAGAAAAACGAACACGGTGAGAAGGAAGCGGCGGGCCGCAGAGAAGTGCCACAGCGGTGGCCATGGGCTGCCGTTCGGGGTTCACATTCGTCCAACTCTTATAGGACCGAACCTCCTGCAACATGACAGTGGAGTCGGACAGGCCAGCAAACGGGACGATCCGCAGCATGCCGACTGCGGCAAGCGCGGCCATCCCGGCCAGACCAAACGCAATAATACAAATGATGACAGTGCTACGTATACGCATCAGATATCTCCCCCGGACGGAACGGTATCGGTTCAACAGTATAGTACACCGTTATGACGAAGAAGTTACCAAGCGCAACAAAAATACAGGCCCATCAGGCAGGCGGCCACATCCTAGAGCTGCTCGATTGTATAACCTTTCGATCGCAGCATCTGGATCACCCCATGCTCGCCAACCAGATGCAGGGCGCCCACCACCACCAGATACCTGGAATCCTCATGCAGGAACGTCTCGATCTGCGGCACCCAGTTCCGGTTGCGCTCGAACAGAATCGACTCGTACAAGGTGGAATCCTTGGTGATGAACTCGGTGCCGATCCTCTCCAGCGCCTCGGCATCCCCCGTCCTCCATGCCTCTACCATCATATCAAGCATGCCGGTAGCAGCGTCCGCCCCCATCTCCAGCGTCTGCCGCAGAAAATCCTCCTGCGCCTGCTCCGGCATCTTGTCGAACAGATCCACCTGAAAGTCCATCGTCTCCAGCCCGATCACCTCCTTGCCAGCCTCCTGCGCCTTCTGATGCAGATGCTGGTCAAGACCATACTGTGCTTCGTAGCCATCCTGCTTCATGTCCAGGGCGGTCATCATCATGGCAACCACCCAAGGCTCGAATTTGTTGAACATGGCGATTGGAAGCCCTAGCTTCTTCAGTCGCTTCTCGACCAGCTCGTAGGTCTCCTTGGAGATGCTCCCCTGTAGTGTCCGCCCGTCCTGGTAGGCGCCTTTTTTCATGAGCCCCATTGCCGAGGAGATGCTTGCAGCGCTATCGAGGTTAAGCTCGAACACAACCCTGGCTGCATCATCGAATGCCAGGTCGATCGCCGAATCGAGCGGATAGACGCTCTTCGGAAGCATATGCACCGAGCCAAGGATATACACGACGTTATTATCGGAGGTCACCCGCCAGAGCATGTTCCGCTTCTGCGCCCCCTTGGCCCCCTGTGCCCATCCGGTACCACCGGATATCAGATACAAACAGGTAAGCGTAAGGAGACCAAGCCCCTTGCGAAGATTCCGAACGTATGCTAGGATTGGCATATTCATATGGCTATGCATTCATCGATGAACTATCTGCTCCCACTCTTCGGGGAGTATACCGACCGATTGTGTGCACCCTGTTCAGCAGAGCAGCGGCGGCATTGAAACCTACTACACGAGATATTTGCTATGAAGATTCATCCGGCTCCTCACTGGCCGTGAAGACGAGGGTTGAGAAAATCGAACTCGATGGTCAACGGCCCGTTGAACTCCCGCAATGCCGAGTACCGCTCGCGAAAAGCAGCCGCGATATCCTCCGATGCCATCATTACGGCAAGCTTTCCCGGCACCATCATCCCGCCAATGGTCTGATACTCGATCTCCAGATCGAACGATGGCGTCAGCTCCGCGCCATCCACGCTGAGCTGATTGAGCAGCAATCCCCTGCCGGTCGTGATATAGCCCAGCCCCATCACCATCGCCTTGCCACCGTACCGTATTGATACGGAGGTAAGAACAAGCTGCTTTGTCAGAAGCATTTCCGAGGTCTGCCCTCGTTCCTCCAGCGCTATCCTATAGCCCCCGTTCTCCTCGAATATCTTATAGCCGCGCCCCATCTGCTCGAACATATCCTCGAAGAGAAACCCACGGCTCATCCGAAGATACCCGTCCAGCATCCGCTTGCACGCCTCCAGCACCCCGAGCCTCCCCTTGCCGATCACGTCCGAACCACCGAGCGGCTCCATCTGCATCACCTGTAGCGTCCATCCCCCATCCGCCAGGATCGACACGGCGAACCGTGCTCTGCCCGGCACCACATCCCTGGCGCCACCGGCCGAGGATAATGCGATCAGACTATCGAGACGATCGAGCAACGGAATGGCGATATCGCAGTCCACCCCCTTGAAACCGACCTTGGGATATCTGAAGTATAAGGCGCGGGCACGTTCCACAAGCTCGCGCTTCCTGGCTGGATCGGTGATCTCTCTGGCCGAAGCCGAAGCGAAGATCGACAGGGATACCCCTATACAAACGATAGGGACCAGGATAACCGCCCGCCACTGCTGCAAAAGTCTGCGCGACATGATAGTACCGAAAATATGTTGGAACCGATCGACAGCCAGTTGCTCGTGGCAAAGAGATCGATGGCATATCAGGCCCCGCTGACGATGAACACGGCTCTTGCGATGGCAGCCAAGATACGAAAGCAATGCATGCATGGATAGCGAGAATCCCCGGACGCAAAGCGCCGACCCCATATGCTGAAGTCGGCGCATCGGACCGATCCACAATCCCTCACTGATTGTCCATACAACAGATAGGCTCTACCCCTTACGGGCCTTTGAGCGCCCTGCGGCAGCGGTTGTGTTGGATGATGCCCGGGACGAGCCTGCGGCCTTCACTGCCGCACCGCGTGCGCTCCCCGCACTCTTTGCTGCGCCAGACGAGGCACGCTTCGCAGAGGATGAACTTGCCGATGGTGCTGCGGCGCTCTTCTTTTTGGGCGCCGTTGTACTCTTCGCCGCAGCTACGCTCTTCGATGCGACAGCACGCTTCGGCGGCGAAGAGCTTTCGGAAGAAGATGCAGCGCTCTTGGAACGCGACGCCCTCTTCGGTGCGGATACGCTCCTGGAAGAACCATCCTTTGTCGAGGCACCGGCACTCGTCGGGGACGCCACCCCCTTCGAGACCGCAGTGCGTTTCGGCGAGCCAGTGCCCTTGGAGCCTCCAGAACTCCCCGGAGATGTTCTCCTGGTGGAAGATGATGTGCTGGAATCGGCCTGCCCTGCCGATGATCCAGCCGTGGATGATGTTCTGCCGGCGCCCCTTGTTGCCGCACCACCTCGCACAGAACGGGAAGATGCGCGCCCTCTCTTTGGCGTCTCCTCGCCATCAATGCCGGCTTTTCCGGCCACCGTCTTGAGGGCACCGCCAACAACATCCCCCACCGCAGATGCTGCATCGGTGATCGCACTGGTAACAGTCGCGGCCACATCGCTTACCGTCTCGCCAACACTGTCAAGGGCACGGGCTACGGACGATTTCCCGGATCGGCTTCCTCTAGCTGCCATAATTCTGCGCTCCACGTTTATTAGGTAAAGGTTTCTCTGTCCCCGACATCTACGCCAAATCATTCAAGCGCAGTCAGGGCAAGAACGATGCCGATATTTCAACACCACAGCACGCCCGGCATAATACATGGCGGGATGGCAGAAGATTTTCAATCCGAGGAATGTATACGTGATAAATCCCACAGCCCTGCCGGAGCACGATGCCAGCAGTGATCGCTCCTGCCGCGCCATACGGATCATGGCGTCGCAGAGCATAGAAAAAGACACCGAAGGAAAGCAGCCCGGGCGGGTACACAAAGATGTACTCTCACCGGAACAGAGCAGGTGATACCTTGCAATCGTGCTCATTGCTTTCAGCAGTGATCCTGGTCCCTGGTTGCACACACCGCCGATGAGAGGATGTTCTCTTCTCTCCCCGACACACGAAATACACATGGAACAACTGGCTCCCGACAGGTAGCTCATCAGGCACAGCCCTGACATTATCCCGTATCACCATTGGGATAGAGCGCTGCTACGGATAGCCTGTGTGTCTGCTGCAACGACTCACCAGATTACGCTCACGATTATTTTATTTCAAGAGGTCCCCGCATGAATACGTATCGTCTACAATGGCTTGTATCCGTTCTACGTGCATGTAGTATCCTAGCCACAACAGGAGTTGTCGCAACCGCACAGCCGATCTTTCAAGGAGTATATGGAGGTACCGGAGATGACGAAGCTCGTGGCGGCATCACACTGGCTCTCAATGGCGATTATGTCGTTGTCGGAGAATCGAACAGCTTTGGCACGGATCAGGACATTTATGTGGCATCCATGCTCCGCTGTGGTGCTCTCAACTGGTCGAACACCTATACGATCGGAGGCAACGATCTCGGCAGGAAGATCAGAACAACGCCGGAAGGTGGATATATCATCGTCGGCGATACCGAAAACAGTACAAGTCCGTGTCGCTTCCGTAACGATATCTTCCTGATGAAGCTCAGCCCGACCGGAGTTGTGCAATGGGTGCAGACATACGGTGGCATCAACCGTGATGAAGGCTACGATGTGCAGGTTCTTGCCGATGGCTACCTGGTGGCAGGACGCACCGATAATGCTCCGGCAAACGGGTGGGATGCGATACTGATCCGCACCGATATCTTCGGCAATATGATGTGGGCGCGGACATACGGCGGGGAAAAGGATGACCGGTTCTACTCCTGCGCCATTGATGGCAATGAGGCCGTTGCCGTGGGATCAACCAGAAGCTATACGCCGCCAACCGACAACGAGGAGATATTCCTGGCACGGGTCAACCTGGCAAACGGCAATCTGATAACGGGGTTCCCGGTGGTCTATGGACGCACGGGCGATGATATAGGGCGCTCGATCGTCATCTGCCCGAACCTGGATCTGGCGATCGCTGGCCATACCACCAGCATGGGAGGCGTGGTCGAAGGCTACCTGCTGCGCACAACGGCCGGTGGACTGCCGGTCACCGATAGATATTTCGGGGGATCGGACCGCCTTGGCATCGACGAGTTCTATGAGATCCAGGCAATCCATCCCAATAGTTTCGGCAATGAATTTATCGTGGTGGGAGCTGTACAGGATGTGCCGAACGGGTTTGGCAACTACGATATGTATGTCCTCTATACCGACAATAATTTTGCACCGCTGTGGCAGACGGTTCATGGCGGCAGCTACGAGGACCGGGGCTATGGCATCACCAACGATTATCTGTTTGCTCTGCCCGCCCCGCAATGGACGGCGGTCGGGTTCACACGAAGCTTCGGCGCCGGCGGCAGCGATGTCTATATGGTCCGGCAGTGGTTCGATGGCGAATCCGGCTGCAATGATGCAACGCCCGGCATGATAGACGCACGGGCCGGCCTGGCGCCGCGCCCTGCCCCGACACAGCCCCAGACACGCGATCTCGGCTGTCCCAACCTTGGCATTCCAACCCGGAACTCAAGCTATACGATGCTCTGCCAGTTGTGCGATCTGATGCGGCGATCCGATACGCCCGCACTGACGGGCATCATCCAGAGCGAACCGAAAGACCCTGCAACGATCATGCGCCTGAGCGGCCTGCACCATCGCTAGGGCAAGGCCTGAACGACGGGGCAGCCCCACTCCCCACCGCAGTTGTATCGCGCCCGGCATCTACTCCGGGCGCGATGCACTGGCCAGGAAAGTCGTCCGCTCCGCACCATACGGCCTGGGCAGCCCCCCACACACGCCCAGGCAAAAGCCCCCATGCATGCTCAATACTCCTTCCCGATGAATCGTGATGCCGCCAGCCGCTCGAAGAAACGAGCGGTTGCCGGAATCATGGCGGGATCATTCAGATCGTAATACCAGAAATGTTCCACCTCCCCCAGATTCATCAGCATCTGCATCGTCCCCTGCGATTTATGCTCGGCGATCTCCCAGTTGACGATAATGCGATAATCAAGGCGATCGCGGAACCCGAATTTCTGCGTGCGATCGAACAGGAACGATGAAGCCCCGCTTCGCACATTGGTAAGCGGATATCCTGCAAGGCCGGTAAACGCTCGCGACGCCGTGTCGCTCTTCGATGAAACCGATCCACCCAGCACCACCGGCCTGCCTCCCCCGCTCATCTGGCTCACCGTCTCCAGTGCCAGGATCGTGGCACCCTTGTGATGCCCGTGCGTCTCCTCGGTCGGCAGCAATGTGAAGATGTAATCGTAGTTGGCCGCCATGATGATATCCCGAAGCCGCTTCTTGATATACGGCACGTCCCACACATGCTTGAACACCGAATCCACGTTCAGCGTATAAGCATTATCCTGCTGATCGAGGAAATAATAATTGCGGATGCCGATGATCGCCCCGGCGTTCATCAATTCCCGTTTCCTGATCGTTGGCAGATGTGCGCGCCCCACCTTCTCTTCGGTAAGCTCCAGGCCATAGATCGATTCGGCCAGCGTGGAGTATTTATAACCCGCCTCGCCGTTTGTGATAAGCGCCAGATCCACCCGCCCGCCGAGATCATGCGTGATCTTGTATACCGTTGCCGCAAATGCCGACTCGTCATCCGGGTGCGCTATTACGATCAGCCCCCGCACGGCCGTGTCGGTCTGGGCCTGCCCCACGGATACCAGCAACGGCAGAAAGAACAGAATGAACAGCATGTATCGTCTCATAACGACATGACAGAATAGAGTGAAAGGATAGCGATGACAAGAACATATGGAACCCTCCCGCCGCCGGATGGCTCATCAGCGGCAACGGATATCATTGCCGTGCGATGTTATCCGTTGCCGTTCTCGGCCGGTTCCACAGCAAATGGCCACTCCCTGCTTAATCGTGCGCGCACAAGAAAAGCAACAGCTCCCAGGCTTACCACCACCACACCACCAAGCATAAAGTTTGGTCCGGTCGAGATAAAAATGGCAATCCAGGCACAGATCGCCAGCACTATCGGAAGCGGATACAACCACATCCGAAACGGCATACGCCTCCCCTCGGCCCGCCATCGTCGGCGAAGCAGAACTAGGCCAACCGCCTGGCCGATGAACTGCACCAGAATGCGCATCGCCAGAATAGCGGTGATCACCTCGCTCAGCCGGAACAGGAGGCTAAAGCAGAACGCGGTAAAGCCAAGCGCCAGCAACGATATATGGGGAAAGTTTTTGGTGGGATGCAGTTTGCTGAACACCTGAAAAAATGTCCCATCCGATGCCGCAGCATACGGAACACGGGAGTAGCCGAGCATCACCGAGAACAGCGAGGAAAAAGCTATCCACAGGATAAGTATCGTGGCGATCCCCGCTGCGGTGCCACCATAGATCCGCTCGACAAATGTGCTGACGATAAACTCCGACTGCATGGCCTCGCGCCAGGGAATCACGCCAAGCACACAGAACTGCATCGTCAGATACAGCAGGGCGATGCCGCCAATGGAGATGAAGATGCTCTTTGGGATCACCTTCTCCGGCTCACGCACCTCGCCACCAAGATGGCAGACATTATAATACCCAAGATAACTGTAGATGGTCTTGACGGTTGCCGCACCAAGACCGGCGAAAAAGAGCGTGGAAAGATCCCATGCCCCAGGAGGATAATCGAAGGCCAGCCCGGCATCGAAATGAGTGACGCCGCCGATGATAAGCCAGAGTATGGTCCCCACCACACCAATCCAGAGGAACAGGGATATTTTTCCAATCGTTGTGATCCGCCTGTACAGTATCAGCATCAGAAGCAGAACAAGGGTGCCGGATACCGCCTTGCGCCCGATCTCGTCAAGCCCGGGAAACAGATACGTGGAGTACTGTGCAAAACCGATGGCCCCGGATGCGATCACCAGAGGCGCCTGGATCATCGTCTGCCAGATAAAGAGAAAGGACATCAACCGGCCCCATTTTCCGGCCCCGTACGACTCGCGAAGAAAAACATAGGTGCCACCGGCCCTGGGCATTGCTGCCCCCAGCTCCGCCCAGACAAACGCATCAATGAACGATAGAAGCGCCCCGGCTATCCAGGCGACGATCGCCTGAGGCCCGCCCATCAACTGGATCACCAGCGGTATGACGATGAATGGCCCGATGCCGACCATATCGATCATGTTCAGCGCGGTGGCTTCCTTTAGTCCAAGCCCCCGTTCAAGTCCCGATGGCTTCGATTCCTGGGATGTGGTCATCTGCTGTACTGCTGGTTGATGTCGTGGATGCGCATGGCAGAGAGTTCCCGATTGGAATGGCCACGCCATGCCGGGATGGTCTCCGGTAAGCGTAGCCACACCGATCCGCCGCCCGTAGTGGCTACGGGCAATCAGCAGCCCATGGGAGCGCAGCCTCACGGCATACGGCAACCAGGTGATGCCGGACCGGATAGAAGGCGGGCATCAAGCCCTTGGCCCGGCTAACCCGGCAGATGTTTCCGGCGTACGTTTGAAAACGAGAGGATTCGCCGACATGGGGTTCTCAGACCCTAGAGACAAACATCTTTTCTTTGGTGCACAGCAGAAGCCGATCGCCGCAGGCCCACTATCGGTGGCAGTGGCGGAGAAGAGGCGCACATCACATCGATATCACCCACCGTTCCCGGAAATCCGAAAAAGAGCATACCGTTACGGCAAGTCGGTGGCATCGGCGAAGATCCGAACGGCCTCCTCCAGTCCGAGACGATCCTCCTCATCGAACCTTCCGATAAAGGGACTATCCAGATCAAGCACGGCAACCAGCCTCCGCCCAGCCAGTACTGGCACCACAATCTCCGCGTTCGAGAGGGCATCACATGCTATATGGCCGGGGAAATCACCGACATTCGGCACAACGATGGTCGTCAGTGATGCCGCGGCCGCCCCGCATACGCCACGGCCAATGGCGATTCGGATGCATGCCGGCTTGCCCTGGAACGGACCGAGCACCAACTCCCCTTCCTTATGGATATAAAACCCAACCCAGTTCAGATCGGGAAGCGTATGATAAAGAAGCGATGAGGTATTGGCGGCGTTTGCGATAAAATCCCGCTCTCCTTCGAGAAGAGCAGCAAGCTGCGTATGAAGTCCGGCATACAGTGCCGACTTGGAATCGACGTCAGGAAGGTTAACCGTGAACATAGTGGGGCAAATATAAAGCGTCCTGTCCGAATAGCGACATGATGCACCACACGGCTTTCGCCTGCCCCGATCTCTCCCGCATCGCAGAGCCGATGGCATATGCCAGACACAGGCCTTCGGGCCTTCTTTCTACCGCCCCCCGATGTTCTCGGCAAGAAAGGCGACAACCCTGGCTCCCATCCAGTATCGGGAGGCGGAGCCGACGGCAAGGAACCCCACATGCCCCCCGGACGATGGTATTTCCAGAAAGAAGGTGGAGCTATGCCGTGCCTCCGCCACCGGATAACATGGCTCTGCAAGAAACGGATCATCCTTTGCGTTCACCAGCAGCGCCGGGACAGCAATGCCATCAAGGAAAGGACGGCTGCTTGCCCGCGCCCAGTAATCCTCCGCATCTCGGAATCCATGAATCGGCGCGGTATAACGGTCATCGAACTCAAGGAAACTGGCAATCGTATCCAGCCCCTCATCGCTGATCTGGTCCGGGAATGCCTCCATCTTTCGCCGCACTTTCTCGCGCAAGGTGGTGAGGAAACGTCCCATATAGACCTTGTTCGACGGCAGAGCCAGCTTGTAGGCACTCGACCGAAGATCGCATGGGACCGAAAACGCCACCCCGGCAACGATGGCCGGATGCAACGCACGGCCACGCTCCCCCAGATACTTCAAGGTGATATTGCCGCCGAGACTGAACCCGACAAGCACGATCGTATCGTAGCGGTCCTGCCACAAGGCATGCCGTATGACAACATCCAGATCATCGGTCGCACCACTATGATAAAACCGGAACGTACGATTCGGCTCACCGCTGCACCCCCGGTAGTTCCACGCAAGAACATCCCATCCCTCCCGGTTAAGCGTCCCGGCCATCTGCCGCATATACCAGCGATTGCTGTTTCCTTCAAGCCCATGCGAAAGTATGGCAAGCCGCCTGGCGCCCACCACGGACCAATCAATGTCGAGAAAATCTTCATCCGGGGTGCCAATGCGCTCACGAACATACCGCACCCCATCACCGAATCGCATCAACGTTGGAACAACCGTTTGCAGATGTCCATTGTGCAGCAATAGCGGGGAGCGAAACGAGGAGCTTGAGATAAGAGGCACAGGGGAGGAACGCTAGTACGAGGTTGGATCTTCTTCCGATGACAAGCTATGATACTGCCAGCGATAATCCCTGCTACAGATGATTTCGTTCATACCACCACCAACGTCAGGGAACCCCGCGGGGTTCCCGAATGAAGGGATCGGCGATCGGATCTCTAATGCTGCCAGCAACGCCCGCTTGGATTGGTGGTCATCCGTTCGCATCGCTTCCCCTTCTGGGTAGTGCCGGAACAACGTACCGACGTGGAGCCGCGCGATGAACCGTTCGTCCCGGAAACCGTGCCGCTGCCCGAAGTTCCCGTAGGAGACTCCTGGCATCCCCCCATACCAGGGCTGAACGCTGCAACAAAAATGGCAATGACCACAGCAACCGCTTGGGAACGATAGTCTCGATGATTCATAGCTACAAAGAAGGTAGAACATGATGGGAATGAACAGGCCTTATCCATCATCGTATCCTCTACACCCGGCATACGACGGATAAGGCCTGGGCACCACAATGTATGGAATACCCCATTATACAGCAACCGCAGCAAACCGATCAGCCTACGCCTTTCGTTCTTTACCGGCTATCGCCCATCCCGGATCGCCGCCTGAATCTCCCGTGCCGCACGGCGGCCGCTTTCGATAGCGCCATGAACGGTGCCGATATGCCCCTCCAGACTCAATGCTTCGCCGGCAAAAAAGAGCGTTCCCTCTAGCGGCCTGGCAACGATACGCTGGGCATCCACTCCACCGACCGGGAAATAGCTATAGGCCCCACGCGCAAATGGATCGGCGTTCCAATCGTGGAAATACCATCCCGCCAGACGCTCCTCGATAGAAGAACGCTTCAGGCCCAGCACACGCGCCAGAGCCGCAATGCCCTGCTCCACCACATGGGCATCACCATGACCCAGCAGCTTTTCCGCAGTCGGCCCGCCAGCCCAGCCGGTAAGCACGGGGGCACGTACCGGCAACCAGCTCCACCAGGTCGGCATCACGCGATCATCCGAAAGGAGGAACCCCAGCCTGCCAAGCCCACCGGGGGCAGCCTCGCCGAAGAGCGCAGGCTCTTCCCAGAAACGCTCCCGGAACCGCAGGGTAAGCTTCACCACTGTTCCCATGCCCATCCGTGCTATCGCCTCCTCTTTCTCCGCAAGACCGGGAGTGAAGCGTACACCGCCCCGCTGCTCTGGTGTTGCCTGAAGCACACCGAGCGGAAGCGTTATCACAACATAGCGCGCAGAAAACGGCTTCGGGGTCCCCCCTGCCCCACCGACCGCATGGACAACGGCCCCCCGTCGGCTCCACTCCACAGCATGTACCACCATCATGGTATGCACTGCAACCCGGCCCGGATCAAGCCCCGCATGCAGCCAGCGTATCACGCCATCGTATCCCGCCGCACACCGAAACGCACGATCGCCATCGACATCATCCGAGGCATCTTCCACGGCCACAAGCCCCGCGATGCCGGCTCGATCGGCCGGGGCAGCATGAAATCCCTCCACATAGCGTATCGCCTCGTTCTTCAGCGTCTGTGTCTCCTCCGCCGCACAGAACTCCTCGATGAAGTCGAGAAAGGAACGGTCCTCGCCTGCCTTTGGATTCATACGCCCGGTAATCATATCCATGGTGGACCAGAACGCGTCGTTGCGCCTCAGGTGCCCGCCGCGTGAATGCCAGAACTCCCCGGTTGTATCATAGACCGGCAGGCGGGCGGCCTCCACGATCCGCCATAGCTCAGGATGGAGGCCATGAATGAAATCAGCGCCAAGCTCAACCGGCAACGGAACCTCCGCAGAGCGAACGGTATGGATTCTCCCGCCGATCCGCTCGCGTGCCTCCAGCACTGCCACACGCAGCCCGGCCCCGGAAAGATCGCGCGCAGCGGCCAGCCCCGCCGCCCCCGCTCCGATCACTATAACATCGGCCTCCTCTTGCGACATACACATACCCTGGTGAACTCTGTTGTAAATTGCGAGGCTGCGGCCGGACGCATGGCAGACACTGGCATCGGCATCATCTGGCGATGCCGCATACCGATCTCCAGGCACCATCCGCCAGCACTCTACCCTCTCCATCCATTGCCGCGCTGAGGCCGCCCCCGCACAGATGCAGAACCAACGGCATGCATCGTGGCAGCAGCATCTCCGGCATCATGAACCAACTGCATGCTCGACGTTCTCTATAACGACTCTAATATCGTGGCAATTTCCAAACCGAGCGGACTGCTTGTGCATCCCTCCAATGTTGCCCCCGACCGCGAGACCTGCCTGAGCCTTCTTCGATCCCAGCTTGGCGCGTGGATCTACCCTGTTCATCGCCTCGATCGCGGAACATCGGGCGTGCTCATCTTTGGACTCAATTCCGCAACCGCCCACCAGCTTGCCGAACTGCTCCGGCTGCGCGAGGTAAAAAAACGCTACCTGGTCGTGGTACGAGGATATGCTCCCGAGCACGGCGATATCGACTCCCCCCTTGCCGATGATAACGGCATCAAGTCGATCCAGGCGCGCACGCTCTACTCTCGCCTGGCAACAGTGGAACTTCCCCACCCGGTTGGCAAATACGAGACGGCACGCTACTCGCTGGTACGTGCAGAGCCGATCACCGGGCGCACCCACCAGATCAGACGGCATATGGCACATATCAAACATCCGGTTGTTGGCGATACCACCTATGGCGAGGGCCGTCAGAACCGGCTGTTCCGCGAACAGTTCAACAGTCATAGAATGATGCTCCATGCACGCACGCTTATCCTTCCCCACCCATCTGGAAGCGGAGATCTCAGAATTGATGCACCGCTGCCGGAGGAGCTGCAAGGACTCTTTCAGCAGTTCGGATGGGATACGGTCGCACTGGACGATTAAAAGCTAGGAGGCCCCGGATGCGATTGCGGCGATGGCATCCGACTCGTAGATATTGACCCCGGCCCGATCCTCCCCTGCAACGGCAACCATTGCCGCAGCCACATCCCGCGCCTCGATCGGCCGGTACTTGCGCAGCGAGCCGAGCAGAAGCGGCGCGATGGCTCTGGAAGCGATGGAGGCAAACCTCTCCCCAAACCGAAACTCCCTGCGATCGCCGAGCAGAAGCGATGGACGGAAAAGCTGGATGGCGCTGAACGGGATACGCTGGATGGCCTGCTCCAGTTCCCCCTTTACCCGGCTGTAAAATACCGACGATTGAGGGTCGGCACCGATCGAGGAGACCAGAAGGAACTGGCCGACGCCATTGCTCCGGGCAGTTGTCGCAATGTGATGGGGGTAGGTGAAATCGACGTGGAAAAATGCATCCTGCGAACCGGCAGCCCGAATCGTGGTGCCAAGACAGCAGAAGAGATCGTCCCCTGCAATCAGATGATTGTAGTCCTGCAACCGCTCGAAATCTATAAGCTCGACCTGGAGCCTGGGATTGTTGATGGCCAGGGGACGCCGTGCAAATGCCACAACCTTCCGGTAGGAGTTCTCGCGAAGAAGAAGATCAAGACAGTGCCCGCCGACAAGGCCGGTGGCCCCAAACAGAAGCGCGGTTTTATCGCTCATCATCGTTCCGTAGCGTGTAAGAAGAATGCTCGTTTCATGAACCGTTCACTCCCCAGCACTCCTTATGCCGTATGGGCGCATATGGCATGCCATCTCTAGCGCCGCCTCAGCAGCCGGATGATGCGCCCGGTGATCTCACGCGCCTCGTTGAATCCAAGCGCCGCCGTACTGCCCAGATACACAATGCCATAGGGGAGCAGAACAAGGGCCGCCATGACAACCGGATGCACCATGCCAGCAAGAAGCTTTATGCCCCAGCCAACCGCCGCCGCAACTGCCGCAGCGCCCCAGAGCTTGACCATAACGATGCCGGAAATGCCGGTCCGCCCTATCCGCCGGTTCATTGTACGGCGCAGAAGGAAGAACTCCGCCCACCCGGCCATGCCAGCCGATACGCTCAGCCCAACAGCGCCAAGGCTTTCCTTGATCCCGAGCAGCGGGGGAAGCACCACAGCACAGAGATACCCAAGCACCGTCGTCAGCACCACGCGCACGATGGCGTACCGAAGCGGCGTTCGCGTATCACGAAGCGCGTAGTAAGTGGAGGAATAAAGACGCCCAAGCGTGGAGGCAAGGAGGCCGACCGTGGACCCTGCCAGGATAGCCCAGACATAGATGGTGTCGTCGTGGGTGAAGGCCCCCGTCTGGTAGATGGCCGCGGTGACGACATCGCCAAGCGCCAGAAAGGCCATTGCCGATGGGACTATAAAAAACGCGATGCGCCGAAGCCCGGCATCAAGACGCCGGTGCAGATAGGCAGCGATCTCCTCATCGGAGCCAACAGCGCTGGACATGGCAGGAAGCTCGGCAGCCGAGACGGACATGCCGAACAGGCTCACCGGAAGCGTATAGAGTATCTGCGCGTACGCAAGCGCAGCCACCGCGCCGGTTGGAAGAAAGCTGGCAAGCAGGTTGTCGATATAGGCGCTGATCTGCACCACTCCACGGCTGATGAACACCGGAACGAAATTCCGCAGCACCGTCCGCACGCCATCCAGAGCCGGATCAATTCGTATCCGCAATCCTGAGACAAGCCGTATCACCGATGGGAGTTGCACGCCGATCTGAAGCAGGCTGCCGGCCACTGCCCCCCAGGCCAAAGCTTCTGCAAGCGGAAATGCCCCCATCCTTCCGCCGAATATGACCATGGCACCGATCATAGCGACGTTCCAGATCACCGGAGCAGCATAGGAAAGAAAGAAGCGACGGTGGCTGTTCAAGATGCCAAGGCACCAGGCACTCATCACCAGAAGCCCGGTTGCCGGAAAGAGAATCCGAACAAGCCGAACCGTCAGCTCCCG
Source organism: uncultured Alphaproteobacteria bacterium (assembly GCA_964455525.1). Lineage (GTDB taxonomy): Bacteria > Bacteroidota > Ignavibacteria > OLB7 > OLB7 > JAFDZV01. The sequence goes on along the minus strand of CAYVWR010000004.1, from coordinate 76,770 downwards.
CTTCTCCCCCTCGAAGCCGGGAGCGATCAGATCAATCAGCAATGGCGTCAGCAGCACACCGGCCAGCACCAGCACCGATGTCACCAACCCCAGGAGCGCGGCAACCGCCCCGGCAACACGCCCGGCCTGCTCCTTCTCCCCACGGGCAACCAGCCCTGCATACACCGGGATAAACGATGCTGAAAGCACCCCTTCTCCAAAAAGATTCTGCAATAGATTGGGGATGCGAAAACCTGCCTTGAAGGCATCGGCGGCAACGGAATTACCGAAATAATGCGCGAAAACTCGCTCGCGAACCAGCCCGGCGATACGGCTCAGGAGAATTCCGGCGGCCACAAGGAACGCTGAACGCCCCGAGCCGACCTCCCTGGCTCCCCCCTTCTGGGATATTGACACAGTCTGCTCTGATCGTTTGAAATTGTTCAGCCGTGGCAGGGAGATCGCGCTGTCGCGCTTAGAGGCAGCGGCCCGCCCGGCATATCTGTTCCCCGCAGGCCGGATACGGGGGCGAAATTAACCATCACCGGGGTTATCCCAGGTATCGAAGTATGCATGCCTCCTTAAAGTTCCTCCACCGTTGGCATACAACCAACCCTCGATAGAAACTAAGGCGCCCGCACACACGTCTTCCGACGCGGTCCAGGGCTGACGGTCCAGCCATCTCAGATCAAAATCATCGTTGGCGACTCCATACTCCGGCGGCCCTTATCGGGCCGGGAAGATCATGCGCGGCATGGCACAAGCACCTGCCATCGCCCCTTTGCGTGATCGCTCATTCCGGCTGCGCTGAAAATGATGTACGAAATCCGGATTGTGTTGGAAAACCGGACAGGCAACAACGGCAACAGCAGCGCATTCCAGGATAAAAACCGGGGAAGCCCCGATGGCATGATTATGCCGCATCAGCCCTTCAGATATGTTTTTGAGGTCCACACGAGGCTACCTCCGGTACATCTGGACACCGGACCTCCTCACGAACAAAACAGATAGGTCTCATGACTCGCAACATTCTACCAGGCGTTCCCCTTGCGTTGCTGGTTCTAACTGCTGCAACCACGGCGTCCGCTCAGTCGGTAGGGGTACACGCAACAGCCGTGATCGTTACACCGATCACGGCCGAGGCCACAGCCCCTCTTGCCTTTGGCACAATCGCCAAAGGCTCCACATCGACGGTTCTGGCAACAAGCGCTTCGGCAGCGGCCGTAACGTTGAGCGGCGACGAGGGGGATAACATCGTTATCACCGTTCCGGCATCCCTCACCATCTCCACGCTTGCAGGGAGCGGAGCAACCATGAACGTATCCATTGGCCGCAATGCGCTTCGCGCCAACACAAACAATGCACAGGCGAACGCAACACAACTGGATGCATCCAGCGGCACGGCCACCCTGGCCCTGAGCGCCGATCATCAGGGCAATGCGATCAACAGCGACGGACTTGGACAGGCGTATGTCTGGATTGGCGGATCGGTAACGCCGGGCGCAATGCAGCAGCGCGGCACCTACAGCGGCACCTTTACCGTCAGCGCCGCGTATTCCAACTGATAGCTCTTTGCAGCAGAACGAACCGAACCCGATCCGGCCGGAGCATACTACTGCTATAAGCTCCGGCCGGATCAATCAAACACGATATTCATTATGGATCTTCTTACTCGCCGCACCCTGCTTCTGGTTGGCATCATCCTCTGCTCTCTGGCCGGCAGCGCCCGGGCACAGATCGAGGTTGCACCAACCCGTATCATCGTAACGATGCGCGAGCGCTCCCAGGAGATCAACGTATCGAATACATCCGACGGCCAGGTTGAGGTAAGCACCGACCTTGGCTTCAAGCTTATCCGCACCGATTCGCTCGGCATACAGACGCTTGAATCGACAGGCACGCCGGAAGAACTTTCCCGCTCAGGTGAGTCCTGGGTCAAGATATTCCCCCGGCGATTCACCCTTGCCCCGCGCAGCTCCCGTCTTGTCCGGGTGATGGTGATGATTCCTGACAGCGCAGCACCCGGCGAATACTGGGCGCGCCTGATCGTTGCCGGCACTCCTCTGACCACCACGATCCCGGTGGATCTGGATTCGGCGCAAGGCATTCAGACGAGCATCTCGATGCGTATGGAGCTGGATCTGCCGGTCATCATCCGTAAAGGAACGATTGAAACCGGCATCATGCTCGACAGGCTCGAAGCTCGCCAGAACGCCGAGAACACGCTGCTGCTGGTGGACGCACGGCGTCTTGGCAACAGCGCCTATCGGGGCACGATCAACGCGCTGGTGCGCGATGGCTCAGGGGCCGAGGTCGCAAATGCATCGGAGCAGTACACCGCCGAGTTCGCGATCCGCAAGGCCATCCGTCTGCCTCGTCTGAGCGATGGCACCTATGCCATCACTCTGGAATCGCAGAGCAGCAAGCGTGGCGGCGCCAATGACGCGGTGATCCCTGCACCAACCGTTACCAGAGATTATACCATGGTGGTTGCAGGAGAGTCGATCAATATCACGTCAAAAGATTGATCCCCATGAACAGAGCAGCACGAACCAGCCGCACACGTGTGCCGGCTGCGGTCATGAGAATCCTGGCGATTCTTCTTCTCTTTGCTGCGGCAAGCACTGGCGCCTGGGGCCAGGAGGTGATTGTTACCGGTTTACAGGGCCTCAACTTTGGAAGCCTCTTCCGCTCCAGCTCCAGCATCATCCCCTATAACAGCACCTCCGCCGCCGATTTCAAGATCACCGGCAGACAGGGAAAAGCAATTCGTATCACGGTGAACCCTACGGATCTGTGGCGCTCGTTTGTCGCGCTCGACATCACGGTCACCAATGCACAATGCGCCTATAGCCTCAACAACGGGGTCACCTGGACCACCTTCACAACCGGGACGCTCTTTCAGGACGTGACGATACCGAACGGCAACAACCAGATCGGAACGGTTCGTGTGCGTGTTGGTGGCATCGTCACAAGCACCGCCAAGCAGAAGCGCGGGGCGTACGTTGGCACCATAACCGTTAACGCGTCCTATAAATGACCCGTGCAATCTTCATAACGCTCCTGCTGCTGCTGGCTCCATGCCTTCTGCCGGCCCTGCCCCCGCCCGATGCGGCCCCGCTTTTCATCGATTTCGAGACGATCACCCCATCCGAGGAAGGGCTTGTACGGATCGAGGTGTCCGGCATCGTCTCAAGCGATTTCCTTGCCCGCTTCGTCGGCGATACGCTCTTTGTTCCGTTTACCTCCTTCTGCGATCTGCTCCATATCAGAAGCGAGGTCTCGGCCGATCTCAGCACGCTGCATGCGCAGCTTCCAGGCGTGGACACCATCGAGATATCGCGTACTACCAACATGGCACAGACCCGGCGCGAGACCATCCCGGTCTCTCCATCGGCATTTCGTGTGGTGGACGATCAGATATACATAGAGCAGAGCGTGATAACACAACTTCTGGGGATCAATGCCTACTACGACGCACAGAACCTCAAGCTCCGTATCGCCCCGGACGAAAGGCTCCCCATCGTACAGTGGCAGCGTGCCCAGGGACAATACGGTGCGATCGGCAGTGGGCTGACAGGCGTTGGCGCACCGACGGCTATTACGATCAACCGCCAGTTGTTCAGCGGCGTCAGCATGAATTGGGGGGTATCGAGCAACTTCAATCCAGGCGATTCCCGTTCCACCGTTGCAACCCTCAGCCTTGGGCAGCAGATACTCTATGGCACCTTGCAAGTGGATGCTCTCGCCGCACTTCAGAACATATCCTCCGGCAGCAAGGTCGCCTTCTCTCTGGAAGGGGCAAGTTGGATGTATCAGTCCCCCACATCACCGCTGCTCTCGCGCATTCGCCTGGGCACGTTTATGCTCCCCGATAGGCGGGTGCATGGCCTGGAGATAACCAATGCTCCCCTTACCCCGCGCACCGGCTATGGGACCTATGTGCTGGCAGGACAGACGCAGCCGGCATGGACCGTAGAACTGTACGATGCAAACCGCCTGATAGATGTCACCCGCGCCGACAGCAGTGGCCGGTACAGCTTCAACATCCCCATGGGATACGGCACACTCGACCGCATCACCCGAGCGGTTGGCCCGTATGGGGAAACCGAGGTACGGCAGCACCGCATGCAGCTCAATCAGGAGATGATCCCGGCCGGAGCGCTCGATTATGCCCTCGAACTTGGCGCCGATAGCCTGTCGCGCGCCTCGGGGGTTGCAGGGCGTGCACGCCTTGGCGTTGGCGTGCTGGAACGCCTTACCGTGGGGGGCGAAGCACGATATGCCTCCCGCGATATCAATCGGTGGACGCTCGACAGCGTGTCCCCTTCGGCCTTTGCAACGCTCTGGCTGGGAGGTTCGAGCACCGTCAGCACCAGCTATCAGCTCCGCACCGGACTTCTTGGCGGCGGCTTCTATACGGTCATGCCAAGCAATGCGATGCTCCAGGTATCTATCGATTCGCTCTCGACAACACGGGGAACATTTATCTCCTCAGCCCAGGGGAATCTGCCGATCGGCCCGGTCTCGATCGGCGCAGCAGCCCGGTACCTGCGCACTGTGGGCACCGATGCCTACGAGGTAGAACCACAGATATCCGGCCATCTGCTCGGGGTTGGCTTTATCGGCGCCACACGCCTGATATGGGCGGGAGCGAACTCCATCGGCGAGCAGACAGCATTGGACAGTCTTTTTCATACCGGACGCTCCGTTGTCAGCTCGTTGCAGTTGACGGTGGTGCCATTCGGCGGCATCTTCATTTCCGGCCATGGCCGCTACGATCATCTCTCCCGGAAAATGGTCGCTATCAGCCTCTCGGCATATTATCGCCTCAGCCGGTATATCGGCATGAACGTCGGCTATAGCGTCCCCTCGATGCAGTGGTCGCAAGGGATGCTCCAGGCACAGTTCTCTCTGGACCTGCATCCATTCCGCGCCCTGGCGCTTGCAAGCTATGCCAATGAAAAATTCAGCGCCGCATCGCTGGTACAGGGGAGCGCCCTGGTCTCCTCGCGCGGCCTTACGCTCTTCTCCGAATCGGCTGTTGGCCAGTCGGCCATTCTGGTGGAGGCCTTCCACGATCGCAACCAGAACGGCGTGCGCGATCCCGGCGAGGAATCGATGAACCCGCCGCAATCCTGGCTTGATATCGGCGGCACCGAATTCACCGCCGATGATGGCATGTTCCGCTCGCTTCCGGCCAACAGACAGTGCAAGCTGACAGTGGACCGCTGGACGTATGGATCGGAGGGCCTTTTCCCCAGCCGCTCGCAGTTCGATATCTATACGCTGCCGAGCGGTGTGCAGATCATCGAGGTTCCGCTCGCCCCTGGATTTGATCTTACGGGAACCTGCCAGATCGACGACAACGGTACCCTGCAAGGTGCTCCGGCATTTGTGAATGGGCTGCGTGTTCAGCTTGTCGCCGCCGATGCCAGCGCCTCCGTCTACGAGGGCGAGGTATTCTCCGATGGCACCATCTTCATCCCCGGCGTCTCCACCGGCACTTATCGTATGATCTTCGATGAAAACCAGCTTGCCTCGCGCCGTCTCTGCCCTCCAACCGATGACATCCAGGTGACGGTACGCCCCGGCGACGAACATCTGCCGACGGCGGTGCTCCGCCGCTGCTCCCGGTAATCATGCCCCTCGTGCGGGCGCCATATGCACCCGGCGATAGGCTCCGCCCCACCCAGCCATCCAGGGTGGGGCGAAAAATGTTCAGGGGGCGTACAAACGCTGCCCGCCCCCTGCCGGGTCTTCTCCCGGCCGCACAACGTCCTGAGGTGAATGTACGGCAGGGAGAGCAGGGACTATCGGCACCCCATGCAACGCAACCGGCCCGATGCCGGTAGGCATCGGGCCGGTAGAACGGCGGTGCTGAACATCGCCGGGCCAGCACTATGTAGTGATCTCGAATTTCTTCATCAGCTCGTAGATCGTCGAACGGCTGATCTGGAGCTTGCGGGCCGCCTCCAGCACATTGCCATCGGTTACCTTCAACGCGTGTTTCACCGCCTGCTCCTTCAGCGATTCCAGAGGAATAATCATATCCTGCCGATCGAAGATCGATGGTCCCGGCAACGGAATGTCGTCACCGGCGGCAAACGCCTGCAACGTAAGCGGCAGATCGTGCTCGGTGATGACATCGCCATCGGCCAGAAGCACGGCCCGTTCGATGGCGCTCTCCAGCTCGCGGATATTGCCGGGCCATGGATAATCGTAGAGCATCTTCAAACCCTTGCGCGAGAAGGCATGCACCTTCTTCCCCTGCTCCTGGTTAAATCGTGCAAGGAAATGCTCGGCCAGAATCAGGATATCCCCCTTGCGCGCACGCAACGGCGGGAGCATGATCGGGAAGGAGGCAAGACGGTAGTAGAGATCCTCGCGAAACTCCCGCTCCTGGGAAGCATGCAGGAGATCCTTATGCGTAGCTGAAACGATCCTGACATCGACCTGTATGATCTCGCTCCCGCCCACACGCTCGAACTGCCTGACCTGGATGGCACGAAGCAGCTTGGCTTGCAGGTTCATATCAAGCTCGCCGATCTCGTCGAGAAAGATGGTGCCGCCATTGGCCTGCTCGAACTTGCCGATCTTCCGCTGATGTGCCCCGGTGAACGCCCCCTTCTCATGGCCGAACATCTCGCTCTCCAGAAGCTCGCGTGGGATGGCCGCGCAGTTGACCGCCACAAAGGGACCGGCCTGGCGTTTTCCATTGAAATGGATTGCACGCGCTATCAGTTCCTTGCCGGTGCCGCTCTCCCCCTGGATCAGAACGGAGATATCGCTATCCTTGGCTTTGTGCACCAGGCGAAGCACCCCCTCCATGGCACCATCGTTGGTCACGATATTGGCAAACTTTCCGGTCTGTTTCACGCTCTCACGGAGCTGCACAACCTCACGTGCCAGATCATGCATCTGAAGCCCATTGCGAACGGCGATCTCCAGCTTCGGGAAATCGATCGACTTCGGGAAGTAGTCGATCGCCCCCAGCTTTATCGCCTCCACGGCCACTTCGATCCTCCCCTGCGCCGAGAGCATGATCACCGGCAATGCGGGGTATCGCTCCTTGATCTTCCTCAGCGTATCAATGCCGCTTATGCCGGGGAGCATAATGTCGAGAATAACGAGGTCGGGCGCCTCATCGAGCGCTTCGACGCACTGCTCACCGTTGGTGAAGAGCCGGAGGCGATATCCCCACTTGTTCTTCAACCAGTACTCCAGCAGGCGGCGAACGTTCTCCTCGTCGTCGACAACGAAAACAAGCTTATCGTTCATGGCAAGTCCTCACATTATGACCTTATGCCGCCTGTATACGGACCCCGCGTGCGAGGGCCGATTGAAGCGTGGCGATCAGTTCCTGAATATCGAATGGTTTTGTCAGATAGGCATCGGCGCCGGCCTGTATGCCCATCTCCTTCTCTCCATGCTGTGCCCTCGATGAGAGGATCACAAAGGGGATATCACGCAAGGACTTCTGCTGGTTGACCCATGTACAGAGCTGTATTCCATCGATGCCCGACATCATGACGTCGGAACAGATCAGATCGAATTTTCTGCTCAGCAGCAGCTCTTTTGCTTTCGGGCCATCCGGTGCAAGCGTGATATCATACCCGGCACGCCCAAGAACATGCCGTAGCAGTATCTGCATATTCGGCTCGTCCTCGACGACCAGTACCTGCGGCTTCTGGTTCATCACTGTGGAAAACGGATAGTGAAAATGGACCCATTGTTCTGCTCACTCTGGACTGTGAGTGTCCCTTGCTGAAGCTCCACGGCATGCTTGGCGATGGCCAGGCCAAGCCCTGTTCCTCGGATATCCAGGCCGGGACGGTGAACTCTGAAAAATTTATCGAACAAACGTGGGATGTCGTCGGCAGGAATCCCCAATCCGGTATCGGCGACGTCGATAACCACATCGCTCCCCTCGACCCCTGCCCGGACCTCCACTTTGCCGCCGTCCGGCGTGAACTTGACGGCGTTGCTCAGCAGATTGATAACAACCTGCATCATACGGTCGATATCGAACACGGCCATGATCGAATCTTGATCGAACGTCGTTTTGACGGCGATCGACTTGGCCTCGGCCTGCATCAGAATCGACTGCAAGGCCCGCTTGACCAATGGCACAACATCGCCTCTGGTGTTCTCAAGCACCACGCGGCCACTCTCGATACGTGCCAGATCGAGGAGATCGTTGATAAGCTTTGCCAGACGCTTCCCCTCCTCCAGCACGATCTGTAGGAATTCCTGCCGCATATCCACGGGCAGATCGGGGTCGATCAGGATGGTCTGTGCAAACCCGATGATCGATGCAAGCGGCGTACGCAATTCGTGCGAGACGCTGGAAACGAACTCGCTTTTCATCAGGTTAAGCTCTTCCAGCACCGCCACATGCTTCTTCTGGCGATCTCTCTCCACTGTCAGCAGCGCATTGGCCTGCCGCAGCTCATCGTTCAGGGTGTTGATGTTCTCCTCGGCGCGCTTCCGCTCGGTGATATCACGAATAATACAGGTGAAATATCCCCGTCCGTTTTTCACGAACTCCCCTACCGATACCTCAAGCGGCAGAAGAGCGCCGGTTTTATGGCGTCCCTGCAATGCCACCGAGCGGCAGTTCGGGCGCCCACCGATCTCCTGTTCCGCCTGCCGCCTGATCTGTTCGATGGAATCCGATAGGAGCAAGCGAAGATCCTGCCAGAGAACCTCCGGCATCGCATAGCCAAAAATGGTCTCGGCCGATTGATTGGCGAAGATGATCCTGTTATCCTGATCCACCGTCAGAATGGCGTCTGTGGCGGTCTCGGCGGCAATCCGGTAGCGTTCCTCGCTTTCGCGGAGCGCCTTTTCCGCCTGCTTCCACTCGATGGCATATGCGAGCACATTTGCAACAGCCTGAAGGAAGTTGATATCATCTTCGGTAAAACTCCGAGGCACGGTCACATGCGCCGACATCACCCCGAACGGCTGCTTCTTGCCATGGATCAACACGTTGGCACTGCTGCATACCCCATGCGCGGCGATCACCTCCGGCTGCGTAAACCGGTGCTCGGTCTGCCAGTCGGCGACCACAACCGGCGCATTGCTACGGAGCACAAACCCCGCAGGGGATTCGGTTTCCAGCCCAACCATCGCGCTTCCGACGGTCCCCTGGCTCCATCCGACACCGGCACACATCCTAAGACCGCTTCCATCCGGCAGAACCTCCCAGATGGCGGCCAGATCAACGCCAAGCATCTCGCGCACGGTGTTCAATGCACTGTCCATCAGGTCCACCACACGCGCACTGGCCAGCGCCTGTAACCCAAGCCGCGCCACGGCTGCCTGCTGCTGCTCCCGATTGCGAAGCACCAGCTCGGCCCGTCGCCGCTCGGTGATATCGTTGGAGATGCCAAGCACATGCACAACCCCATCCGGCTGCGCCAGCGGCTTCTTCACGGTCTCGAACCAGAGAATGCTGCCGTCCGGCCGCGTATACTGCTCGCGCACGGCAACCTCACGGAGTCCCCCGAGCACCTCACGATCGCTCTGCTGGTAGCACATCACCTCTTCAGGGACACTGTGCAGATTCCAGTTGTTCAGCCCGACGATCTCCTCTGCTGTTGTCCCGTAGAGATCGGCGGTAGCCTGATTGGCGAGCACAAACCGTCCTGAAGCATCTTTTACATAGATCAGGTTCGGGTCGGTGTCGATCACCAGCCGGGTGAACTCTCTCTGCCGCTGGAGGTCCTCCTGTGCCTGCGTATGCTGGATGGCCGAGCCTAGAATCCTGGCGGCGGTCTTGAGCGCCTCCACCTCGCGCAGATCCCACTCATGATCGCTCTGGCAGACATCGAAGCCGAGCACCCCCCACCAGCGATCGCCGATGAAAATCGGAATGACGAGAATGCTCCGTATCCACCATGCGGCAAGCGTGCCACGCTCCTCAGCAGGAAAGGTGCCGATGGAGCCACTGATACTAGAGCCATGCTCCAGCACCCCCTCCCAGCGAGCAAGACCGTGCCCTGCCAACGCAAGCACTTCAAGATCATGAGTGGAGCGCTGCATCGTCTCGGCAATCCACCGATGGCGCAATCCAAGAACCCGATCGCCCTGCGGCGTTATGCGATTTTCATAGATATAGATACGGCTTGCTTCGGTAGCCAGGCCCAGCCCCTGCAAGACCTCGCCGATCTGCTCCTGCCAGTCCCCACCGCCCAGAAATTTCTCTGCCGAAACAGCGACCGCCTGAAGAATGGCATCTCGACGCTGAAGCGCATCGTTTGCACCACGCGTCTCGGTGATGTCGCGCCCATGAATGTAGGCAGCACCCGTTTCGGCGCCGGGGATAAAGGCCAGCATATATGTCCGGCCAGCAACGTCCACCTCCTTATCAATACGGGAACCGGAGTCAAGGGCGATATCCAGCAGATCATGCCACAGTGGAACACAGCCCTGGCTGCTGGCCTCCTGCCAGAGCATAAGAAGGATCTGGCCGCTGTGGTTTGCATACGTGACAACTCCACCACGAGCGACCCTCAGAATGGGATCGGGGCTTTCATCGAGAAAACGGACCAGCCGATCGAATTCGCCATCGTCCGCATCAAGCCCGGCAGCATCCGCCTGGTGCAGAGCTGCCTGCTGAGGGTAGGCAGCAGATCCGTTCAGCAACTTCCGGTGTGTTCCGGCGTTGTTCTCCATCCTTAGTCTCTACCTGGAAGCAGCTATCACAGCAAAGGGCATCGCACTACGGGACCGGCGATGCCTGCCTGCCGGATACGCATGAGGAAAGGAGCAGGCCCGTTGATGCGTGCGATGAGGGATCGGACAGCAGCAACGAGACTGATTACTATTCGATTCGGCACATTATCCATACCATCGTATATACCGATCAGGTCGGTTACGACGGTATGCAATGCCCGAGACGCTCTGGGGTTGGAAGAGCTGGTTATTGTCGTGAGAGAAGCCCCATGAAATAAGGGCTGAGGTATGGTGTCGCATTTCCTGACCACGATGGACCTCATGCACAGTGCGAACAGATTGGACCTCGGGTGCAAGTATACTAAAAGGCCGTGCGTGTTCAAATACCGGACACTGTATTTTTTTCGTGCACTTGCTCCCCGTTCACGAAAATTATGCCGAGCCGGTTGCCGGGCATAAAAAAAGGGATGCCATCGCTATGGATGGCATCCCCGGCAACGTCCGAATTTCTATAGATAATGCTCTACCACACAAGGACACCCTGGGCCATGGTGCCAATGGCTGTCGTCGATGGCAGCACCTCCCCTCCATTCCGCGGAGCGACCTCTCCCAGATCCGGCTCATCAATCGGCGGAAGCGTAGGGCAGGAAGTGCAGAGATTCCTGTAGCCCCTGGTGGCTGTCGCGGTTACCCTGCTTGTGCATTGCACCAACGCGTTCGGTGCGAGCCGGACCGCCTCAAGCATCCTTGGGAGAAGTTCATAATCGCTCACCTTGACCTCGGCATCGTTGCAGCCGCTTATGCCGCCGGGAAACGTTGCCTGGACCAGATAGAGATTCTCGTTCCCCCGCGTAAAGCTGGTCGTGACGCCGTTGGCGCTCACCACCTGGCGCTTGGTGTCATCCCGGGGGATGAAGCTGACCGAGAAGCCTTCATCCTCACCTCGACCACCATGTGCCGTGTGCGCGCCTATGGTGTTGAACCCAGCATCAACATGGCCCAGCCAGAGATCACGCCCACCGAACCCGCCGGGAGCTTCGGTAAGATATCCGGTGAACACTAGTTCGTTATTGGGCGTCTGGCGTACTTCGGCGATCTCGTCATCATAAACCTCGTTGGCACCGGTAAATGCTCTGCCGAACATTGGCGCTCCACCCCCATCTATTCTGAGGAGATACCCATCGCGACTCCCTACGCCTAAGCGGTCGAGAACGACATAGCCTCCCAGCACAAAGGTCTCACGGATCGAGCTGATCACACTGCGTGCGACACCGGTTCCCCTGATAGGATAGACCCAGGCCCAGACCGGGGTCCCGTCACTGCCATAGACACGGACGGCATAGAGGCTCTCGGTGGTATTGGTGGCGGATGCCCCCACGGCCACAACATCACCATCGGTGGCAACGGTGCAACTGTTGAAGTATTCCACGCCTTCGCCGTAACTACGTCCCCAGATAACGCTGCCTGCGGCATTGGTGCGGATCAGATAGCCGCTTATCCTGCCAAGGCCGAAGCTGCTTGTACGACCAGCAACGACAAATCCGCCATCGGTATAAACCTGGACATCGGCGCCCTCATCGTTGGCACGGCCACCATAGGTCTTTCCCCATAACACCGTGCCCACCGCATTGATCCTCAGCAGAAAGACATCGGAGGAAGGGCGGGCAATGATGGCGCTCGCCTCGGCGCAGCAACTGTTTGCATTCTCCGTGGAACCAACGATGATATATCCATCAGTGACAGATCCATTACTGACCTGGCGGATCTTTCGTCCGAAATCGTTTCCGCCGATATCGTACGTCATGGACCATTCGACTTGCCCACATCGGTTGGATTTCACCACGTAGATATCGTAGCCCCTGCTGAGCTGCGACCGAATTTCACCGACCGAGATGGTGCCGCCGTCGCTCGTTTGCAAGACCCCTCCGCGTGCAGCGGCAGTGCCTAGGGCACCAGGAGCTATCGTCTGGAATCGTGTCTGCGCCTGTGCCACGGCTGCTATAGACAATGCAAGCCCTGCACAGAGCAGAATGCGTGAAGGAAGCTTCCATGTTAGATTCATTACACCCCTGTTCGCTAATGTGAATGGTTGACCGACAGAATGATTTATTATCTACGTGCTGATGGTTTTTCGATCGTATGATCTTCATACCGGATCGAAAAGCCCCAGCACAACAGCTTCAGCAGATCATTCGGCAGGCAGCGGAAAAGATTCCGGGCAACGCCTATCCCCATCAATCGAACCGGAACAGCAGTCCCGGCCGTATCTGCGGCATCGCGTAGCAGGCATTGATTATCTGCCATACATGGATATTACCTGCGTTGGAGAGGATATTGATATCACGCTTAAATTATTAGAATAATCAAGGCTGTGACAGTACATCTTTGTGTACCCCCCTCCTATTTTCAGGCTATTTATAGCCATTTTACCACAACGTCAACCGCCTTATCGGCGGTATTATCAAATAATAACGGATCGCTCGCCGAATGAACTCGATGCATGGCGGGCTTATCATTTCACGTTCCTCCGCCCTGCCATTGCCTTCAGACTCCCCTGTATGCCGGGGCGAGAGCCGCCGCACGCCAGCAGTTCCCGGCTCCGGCGGAGGGAGTGGGCAATCCGTTATAAACACGCGATTCCGCTGGCTGAAACGGCAATACCGATACGTATGGTGCATGCTGATGAGCAGCCTACGAATAACCGCAGGAGAAGCCCTGAGCGCTCCGATGCCATTCTCCCTCCTCCTGTGTGCCACCGTAAGAGCAGCTTCGGACGTTATCGCCATGCAGATCGGCGCGGGTTGATCCATCCGTCGTAATCGCCAGCGCTGGTGGTGGTGCCTATTACCGGGTTCTTCGCAGAGAAGGGCGTTGATAGCGGGAACGGCCATGCAACCCGCATCAACGTGCGATCATGTCGGCCTGGATGTCAGGGCCGTTTCCGAATGGCTCTATCGTAACCGGCTCTTTGAAGGGGGATGGATCGCCCAAAAGCCCCGCGTAAGGCCAATTAATCGTACATATTCCTTTTTTTGATGATTTTTTTACGCGTGACATCGGCCCTATGGTATGTGTTCTATCGGCGCTTGCTTCTTGTTCCTTTATGATGTGGAGTGCTTCGTCGGCAACGCATGATATTCCGCGATTATCTCATCCCACGCGAACATTCTACTGATGTTTATTGGTAGCGGAGACTGACGGGGTGGGGATCGGGGCAGTACAAGGATGCAATGCAGAAGCAGAATCTGTGTATGATCGAGGCACAGGCCATGCAAACAACAACATGGCCTCTCCGTAGCTGTATCGGCAGCAACAGAGAGGCCGTGTGCATATTTCGGCAGAATTTCTTTCAGGAACGCTCACGGCACCGCAGCGACCATGGCAATCGCCACAGGATCAGGCAAACTCGGCCAGTTCTGACCATCGTTCCATATCGCGTTCGATCTTTTCGACCAACTCTCCCAGTTCCTTGATAAGCGGCTGGGCAACAGTATAATCTCCTCCCACCTCCGCCAGCCGCGCCTCGATCGTCCCTTTACGCTCCTCATCCGCTTCGATCGCCTTTTCCAGGCGTCCCAGTTCCTGGCGCTCCTTGTAGCTCAATTTCCGGCTGGAGGCGGCAGGGGAACGATCGACTCTGACATCCGGCTTCTTTTCCTGCACACGGCTTTCGGAGACGGCCTGCATCGCCTCACGGTCGCGAATCTCCAGGAACGCGCTGTAATTGCCTGGATACTCGCGGATACGGCCATCCCCCTCGAACCGGAAGAGATGGTCGATCGTGCGATCGAGGAAATAACGGTCGTGACTCACCACGATCAAGCAGCCATCGAACTGATCGAGATATCCCTCAAGCGCCACCAGGGTATCAATATCGAGATCGTTGGTAGGCTCATCGAGGATAAGCAGATTCGGGGCGCTCATCAGAATACGGAGAAGGTAGAGCCTGCGCCGTTCTCCGCCGGAGAGCCTGCCGACCGGCGCATACTGCATTGCCGGTGGAAAAAGAAAGCGCTCCAGCATCTGCCCTGCGGTGATGACCGAGCCATCGGAGGTACGGATATTCTCGGCCACCTCACGGATATAATCGATCACGCGCAGCTCATCATCCAGCGCACGGCTCTCCTGATCGTAATAGCCGATCACAACGGTCTGCCCAAGCTCGATGCGTCCGCTATCCGGCTCCACATTGCCGATCACCATATCGAGCAGAGTGGTCTTGCCCGAGCCGTTCGGCCCGATCACCCCCACACGATCGCCACGCTGCAATACATAGTTAAAGCGATCGAAGAGGCGTTTCTCGCCATAGGATTTCGAGACATCATGCATTTCCAGGATCTTGCTGCCAAGCCTGCGCGAGCCGAGGGCGATATCAAGCTCCTCGCGTGCCTTCTCCTTGGGAATCGCCATCAGCGCCTCCGCCCTGTCGATACGCGCCTTCTGCTTGGTGGTACGAGCCTTGGCACCACGTTTCAGCCATGCAAGCTCCTGGCGAAGAAGCGCCGCCTGCTTGCGTCCCTCGGTCGCACGCTGCACATCCTGTTCCTCCTTCTTTTCCAGATAGTATCCGTAACTGCCCGCAAAGCTCTGCACCCCACCTTCATCGATCTCCACGATCCGGTTGGTTACGCGATCCAGAAAATAGCGATCGTGCGTTACCAGCAGGAGCGCCCCAGCATATCGCGCTAGATAGGTTTCCAGCCAGGATATGGTCTCGGCATCGAGATGGTTGGTAGGCTCATCGAGAATAAGAAGATCGGGGCGGCGAACGAGCGCATGCGCCAGCGCCACGCGCTTGCGCTGTCCTCCAGAAAGCGTGCTGATACGAGCATCGGTATCGGTGATGCCAAGGCGATCGAGCACGATGGTGGCATTGGTCTCCAGCTCCCATCCACCGGCAGCTTCCAGCTTGCCTGCCAGTTCCGAGACCCTTGCCAGCAGCGCCATATCATCGCCACCGCTGGCAGCAAGTTGATGGCAGGCATTTTCATAGTCGCGCAGAAGGCCCATCACCGGGTCGCCAGCGGAGAAAATGGCATCCAGCACGGTCTGTTCCGGGGCGAACTGCGGGTTCTGCGAGAGGTAGCCTACCACCGGATTTCCAGAGAACATCACGCGGCCGGAGTCCGTGGGTTCCTCCCCGGCGATCACGCGCAGAAGCGTGGTTTTGCCCGAGCCGTTGCGGCCGATAAGGGCCACCCGTTCGTTTGCTTCAATGCCGAACGAGACCCCATTGAACAGAGGTTTCAGGCCGAAATTCTTACTGACATTTTCTAGTGTGAGGATGCTCATTACTGCTCCAAAGGTTACCGCGTCTCCCGCATACGGAACTGGTAAACTTAACTGCGAAAGTCACCCGAAGTTGTAAGAGCTGCTAACAGAAGCCAACGGCCCCTCTACCTTCAGTCGATAAAGACGATCGAGGGGGGCGCGTTCCCGGCCAGAACACGCCGGGCGATAGAGCTTCGCAAGGCGCCGATATCGATCCCCAGGAAATGATCCGGCGCAAGGGCAAGCTTCTCGACGGCTTTCCGAAGATTGCTGGCGGCACCATCCTGCCGTCCGATGCCCTCCAGATGAAGGGCCGCAGCAAGCTGGATAAGCCCACGCACCACGATCTCCGCATCTCCGGCAGGCCCCTCCGGCATACGCAGCCATGCCGACTCCCATGCCTCATGAGCATGCCACCATGCACCACGATTAAAGAGCACACCTCCTTCACGGATATAGGCGGTCAGCTCCGGCGTCAGCGGCGGCTCGGCCAGCCGCTGGATATCCTCAATCCGCCGTTTCCTTGGCGCCATCGGCTCCTCCGTTCTCTGTGGTCCGAGTGCCGGGAGTTCCCTCGGCAGTATGCAGCCAGCGTGTCATCAGATAGCGCTGGTGAGCGCTGAAACCGATGGACCGATACAGATGCTGTGCCCTTCTGTTCTCATGCTCCACCTCCAGCCGCACCGCCTTAAGTCCCATCTGCAAGGCAAGCTCCTCGGCAACGGCGATAGCGCGCCTGCCAAGCCCCCGTCCTCTGCACTCCGGGCGCATATAAAGCTCATCGATCAGCCCGAAGCGCCCACCGAACTCCAGGCTGAAGCAGAAGGTGAGCACCAGATAACCGGCAGCCGCACGCCCATCATCGTACACCAGCCATACGCGTCCGGCGGCCGGATCATCCAGCAGAGCCTCAAGGGCAGCACGCGCCACACGAGCATCGAAGCGAATGCCATCACAGGCATAATATTCCGCCATAAGCTCCAGCAGAAGCTCGATATCGGCGGCGGATGCGGATATCATATGCTGCGTCTGTTCCATACAGGCAAGTATAGGGGTTTCGGATCGTATCCGCCCTGCGGTCTCTGGCAGGCACTATTATTCATCGGCAGCCATCATCCCGGCTCTCACCGAACCCACATCAGCCCCAATCCTTGCCGCAGGCTGCCCACAGATCTCCCGCCGAGCGCCGACCGGACGCACAGATATACGGGAGCATCCGCAGCATCATCGTGTGGGAACTCCGGCGGCAGCGGCCTGAAGAGCAGGCGCTCCCGGCATGTATCCCAACCTATCACCACGCATAGGCTTCCGGCGCCTGATTGCCCGGCCCGGGCCAGATCGTATCGAGCCGTGCAAGCTGCTCCTCGGTGAATTTCAGATCAAGCGCGGCAACGTTCTCCTCAAGCTGCTGCTGCGTACGTGGGCCGATGATGGGCGCGGTGACAACCGGGTTATGAAGAGTCCATGCAAGCGCCACATCGGCGGGACGCTGTCCGATCTCCCGGCAGAACGCCTCATACTGCTCAAGCTGCGGGCGCAACTTCTCCACCGCGGTCTGAAGGCCTTCACGGCTGCGCCGTCCCGACGAAGCTCCATCGAGTATCCCGGCGAGCAATCCTCCTCCGAGCGGACTCCAGGGGATCACGCCAAGGCCGAGCGCACCGCAGGCCGGGATCACCTCCAGCTCGATATGGCGATTGCGAAGGCTGTAGATGCTCTGTTCGCAGACAAGCCCGAGAACATGGCGTTCACGAGCTATATAGTTCGCCTGCACGATGTTCCAGGCAGCAAAGTTGCTGCTCCCCACATACAGCACCTTCCCTTCGCGCACCAATTGCTCCATTGCCTGCCAGATCTCCTCCCATGGAGTCTCCCTATCGACGTGATGCATCTGATACAGGTCGATATGATCGGTCTTCAGGCGGCGCAGGCTCTCCTCGCAGGCACGGCGGATATGATAGGCGGAGAGCTTCCGGTCATTGACCCCCTCTCCCATCTTTCCATAGACCTTGGTGGCCAGCACCACCGACTCGCGCCGCCCTCCTCCCCCGGCAAACCATCGGCCGATGATCTCCTCGGTTGCCCCGGCACCTAGTTCGCCCCCATATACATTGGCGGTATCGAAAAAGTTGATCCCCAGCTCCAACGCACGGTCCATGATCGTAAAGCTATCCGGCTCCGGCGTATATGGCCCCAGATTCATGGTGCCGAGACAGAGACGGCTTACGTTCAGGCCGGTACGGCCAAGATGTACATATTGCATGCTCGTAGTCGGAATATGTGATAAAGACAAAAGATCAGCGTTGGCCGGGGCCGTTCGCATCGATGCGTTCAGTTCCCAGGGCCGGCTACCGCATCTTCCTGATGCACCAGGTAGTCATGCAACGCAGGTTCCCAACATTCACGGTCCTGATCGGATCGGCCAGCGTCGCACCAAGCGATCTGGCAGCGGCGTGCAGCATCGGCTCATCGGCAAGGAACCGGGCCGAGCCATCGGGAATGGCATAGACCCCATCGCCCAACGGCCGTACCAGGCTCTCGATGCCGATCGACGATGCCAGCCGGGCAAAGAGCAATCCTCCAGGAGCCAGGGTCCGCCACATCTCCCGCAGCATGCTCTGGAACATCTCGCCGTTACGCGCAAAATGAAGCACCGCAATGCTGAGCACGACATCGAACGACTCATCGCCGAACGACATCTTCTCAACCGCTTCTACCCGGAAATTCTCTCTGGGAAGCGACGGTGCCAGATCTGCCGCAAGCGCACGAACCCGTTCCACCGATGCAGGGGATAGATCCACACCGGAAACATCGTAGCCGGATCGCATACAATAGACCAGATTACGTCCCGGCCCGCAGCCGGCATCCAGAAGGCGCATGCCGGGAACGATACACCCGCGCAGCAACTGGTCGAACAGATAGACATCGATATCGCCGAACTGCTCGCGGAGATTGTTCGAGATGGTCATGGTTTGATTGCCGAAAGAGTATGCGAATGCCGAGCACACGGGAAAAACCGGGGCAGCCGCAAAAACGCCGGGAAGCGGCCTCGATGGGGATCAGCGAACATCCAGGCGCAGTGTGCCATCGATCGAAACACGGGCCTTGAAACCATCCGCGCTAAGATAGACACCAACCGGGCGTAGCGCCTGTATCGTGCCACGTGCGGTAAGATTGGGACCAAAGGAACGGTTCAGGGCCTGCTGTAGTCGCTTCTCCGCCTCGGCGATCTCCTTTGAGAGCGGCCATCGTGCCTGCTCTGCGATGCTCTGGCGAAAGCCCTCATGGTTCAGCCAGTCGGCCGCGGATGCCAGCGATGCCCTGGTTTCGAGGCTATAATCCAGATCCTTGAGGTAGAGGGTATTGCTGCGCACATCATACGCCGGCCGCCCCACAAAATAGATGGTCCCACGGATATCGCCGGAGAGGCCAAGCTGCACCACGGTGCGGTCCCCCGCCCCCCAGAGCATTGCCGTTCGTACCGTAACGTTATGTCCGGTCAGTTTGAAGGTGCGCCCGACGATCGCAGAGGCAAGCGC
Organism: uncultured Alphaproteobacteria bacterium; assembly: GCA_964455525.1. Lineage (GTDB taxonomy): Bacteria > Bacteroidota > Ignavibacteria > OLB7 > OLB7 > JAFDZV01. The sequence continues at coordinate 57,298 of CAYVWR010000004.1, read as the reverse complement.
ACGGTTTGCATCGGCAAAGGAAAGCTCCCCCTCCACCATCACATGAAAAGCATCGCCCGATGGGCGCAGCCCCAGCTTCGGCAGCGGCCGTTCCCGGATGCTAGGCCTGGGACCGTAGACAATACGGGGGCTGGCAGTAAAGCCGACCGTCGCATCTACCGTTGTTCCGGCACCGTTCAGCGGCGCCACATGTGCTGCGGAAGGGTCCATCACAAGCCATAGCCCGGAGTCGATCTCGATAGGCTCCTGAAGCTGCTTCCATGCACGTTCTCCATAACCACGAAGGTTGCCAAGCTCGCGGATGCGCTCATCGGCAATGGCCGCTCCCTGGCGTAACCCCTTGGCGAAGGCATCATCAACACGGCTGGTAACATCGATCTTCAGCAACGTCACCTGGCACTTGTTCAGGAACTCGGTCGGGCGCACCGTCGTCGTCGAAACAAGGCGCCAGTCCTCGCTCCAGTCCAATCGGGTCTGCAATCCCACCGTTGCCACACGAAGCGGCTCCCCCCTGCCACACGATGCGATCGGCTGCCAGAAATGCCCGCCAACAAAGGGTTTGGGGATCTTCTGTGCCACCTCGACCCAGTAGCTGATCCTTCCGCTGGTCAGAAGGTTGCTCCCCTGCATCGAAAGGCGCAGAGGATCGCGCAGCACCTCGAATTTCAGCCCCATATCGCCGAGCGGATTTTTCTCCACGATCATCCAATCGCCCGTCACCCGATGCCCGGCAGGCACGGCACGCTCCACCTCTGCCGAGAGCGTCCCAAGCTGTATCGCCACCGGGATATGCACAACCGACGGCTCGATCGGCGGCGGCGGCGTTGGCATGCCCGCATTCGGCCGGGGGATCTCAAGCTCCCGCGAGCATCCCGCCAGCCAGAAGACAAGAACCACGGCAAGAACCTGGGGCAGCGGCTGCCATGGCAGCCCATCCCTCCTCGGACGAGCCGATCGGCCTATCGCAGCAGCAAACCGCATCAGGGAACTCATCGAGGGGAGCAATATTTCTGAAAGAGACAATCGAGCGCCACCTGGGGATCATGGCAACGTCCGGGATGGACCGCAGAGGTCTGAAGCACGGCTGAGCGTGGCGCGGTAAGCCAGTGAAAACGCTCCGACGGAGGAAGCAGCCCGATGGGACCGGCCGCCGCACCGCCATGGCAGACGATGCGGTAGGCATCAACAAAACGTTGCAGCAGATCGAGGTCGAGGCGATCGCAGACTCTAGCAATACGCTCGCGATCCACACCGAGCAGCGCGTCAAGGAAACCAACGCGCCGCGCATGCACAACAACGCCGATATCGACAAAGGTGCCGATATCGACGCGAGGCACCACACGAACTATCGCATAGTCGTATTCAACCCATGCCCCCGGCTCAGCGTGATGAATGGTCATCGCCGGTACCTCTGCTCGATGGGCTGTTCGGAGCGCCGCCGTGTGTGGGCAGCAACCGCCTCCTCGGCAAACGGGCGTGGTGCGGCAAGCCGTTTCAGGAAATAATCGAGATAGGCTGCCCGATTTTCCTCCGCCGTAGCAAAGGCAGGCTCCACTCCCCCAGGCGCATCCATCAGCAGAGCATCGGGAATGCAATCCAGCATCGTGCGCAGGAGGCCCTCGGTGATCTTCCCGGAGAGCGAGGCATCGGCCGCGGCGATATCTCCCGCAAACGGGAGGAGCACATGATCGCGGACCGGAGCAAAGGATGAGCGGGCGCGCACATCATCGAGCGACGCCCAGTTATGATGAAAGTAAAGCGCCGCGCCATGATCGATCATCCAGAGCCGGTTCTCCCAGAACAGAAGGTTCGGGTTGCGCGGGGTGCGATCGATATTGGTAACCAGGGCATCGAACCAGACGATGGCCGCGGCAAGATCGGGGTCCACATCGGCGACAGCGACCGGATCGTAGTTGAACGCCCCGGAGAGGTAGCGAAGGCCGACGTTGATCCCCCGGCTTCCCTTCAGTATATCCTGAATCTCCGGGTCGCGCTCGGTTCGGCCGAACGACTCATCCAGCTCTATCAGGGCCACCTCCGGCACGGGCAAATCAAGCGCTCGCGCCAGCGCTCCCACGATAATCTCCGCAACCAGGGCACGTGCGCCCTGGCCTGCACCACGGAATTTGGTAACGAAGGCTCCCCCATCGGTTTCGAGGATTGCCGGAAGCGATCCCCCTTCTCGAAGCGGGACCACATAGCGAGTTGCACTATAGGTAGATAACATTATGGCGAATATACGAGGAGTCGCAACAGCAGGGATGGCGCCACACTCCGGGCGCCGTCACCGATTCTCCGGGAGGCCCATCTCCACCAGCGGCAGGTGAGCGCCCCCTCGATCATCTGCCGGGGTTGCGCCGCGCAAGGCATATCTCTGATGATAGTGGGCCGCCGAGGCAGCCAGCAACGGATCGGCAATGGCAGGGATGGCAAGCTCCAGCAGCTCCACGCCGGTACGATAATCGGCCTCCCAGTACCCATCGTGTTCGGAAGCGAAACGATCGCGGCGGCGGGAGCGCCCTTCAAGAAGATTCAGGGCCAGGCGGCGAAGATCATCATCATAGAGAAGGGCGAACGCCATGCAGACCGGGACATCCCACAGCGCGGGGGGGAGCGCATCAAGCGAACGCAGCTCCATCCATCCACGCGCCCGCACATCAGGAAAGAGCGTCGTCAGATGTGTTCTCCAGTCATCCCAGTCGGGAAATCCATGCCCTCCCTCTCCGGCAAGCCACTGGCGAAAAGTGAAGGGCCTATCCGGGCAGGCGCATCCGCCCATATCATCGCGCAGAATCATGACCGTTGCATCGAGCGCAAAACGGAGATAATCGGCAACCGGATCGAGGTCGGGGCAATCGTACAGCCGTCCGGTGCGTGTTGGATCGGTATGGCGCCATATCTCATAGCGGAAGCTCCGATAATACCGTCCATCGTGGCGATGAGGGGAGCTTGCAAAGAGCGCATTCAGCGATGGGGCGATCATATTGGCAAGACGCCATCGCTCGGCGACAACCTCGGGCCGACCGAAATCGATGTTGATCTGGAGGGAGCAGGTGGAGCGCATCATCTTTCGGCCGAACGGACCGATAGCGGCCAGATGCCGATCCATTGCCAGATAACGCGGCTTCCGAACAAGCAGATCAAGATCCTCCTGGTCGCAGAACCGGTTATACCCGCAGGCCAGAAGAGAGATGCCCATGGCAGCGGCGGCACCGGAGAGCATCTGCACCACCGCCCGAAGATCCTCCAGCGCCAGACGAGGCGATTGAAGCGGCAGGCCGCTATATTCGATCTGTCCGGCAGGCTCCAGGGTGATTTTTCCCCGTCCTGGAAGATCGACCGCAATGATATCGTGCTCCTGGTCGGCAAGAAGCCCCCCGCCGACCTCGGCAACCAGGCCAAGCAGCCCGAGAAGCGTGGGTTGCCCGAGATGCTCGGAACGAAGTGGCACGGGAGCACATCGCTGGCGCACCGTATCCACGACAACCGGGAACAGTTCCAGCTCCAGCCCGATCCGCTTATCAGCGACCGAACGATCCGCACAAAAAAGCTCCGCCCCTATCATTGCGTAGAGAGCGGACTCATCCAATATGGAATATGAAGAAGACAATGCAGGTAGAGCTTGGAAGTGGATAACAGTGCCCCGGCCTCTGGGAACTGACGGGCCTTCATCCGATTATTGAAATTCAGCCGGCAGATCGCTCGCCACGAGCGGCTCGTGCCAGACAGAGCGCAAAGAGAGCATCGGGATCGGTATACCAGCCAACCAGATCCATGCCTGAGCCATGCAGCAGCGATTCGGCGCTTGCACGGTTGAATTTCCGGCTGATTTCCGTGCGAATCGTTTCACCACGATAGAACGCAACCTCCATATCCAGCCCGCCGATCGGCACGACCTGATCGCACAGGCTGGCCAGATGCATTTCGATCTGCGATTCTCCGGGATTATAGAACGCATAATGTGCAAACCGGGAGCGGTCGAACCGGCCACCGAGTTCACGATTGACAACTTCGAGCACGTTCAGATTGAACGCCGCGGTAACCCCGGCGGCATCATCATAGGCTGCATTCAATCGTGACGGTTCCTTTATCAGATCGACGCCAAGAAGAAAGAGATCTTCATCCCCCATGCCGTCTGCCACCGTGCGAAGAAAGCCGACGGCATCGGCATACCGGAAATTGCCGATCGTGCCGCCAAGAAAGATCACCAGGCTCCGCCCGTCACCTGCGATGCCCTGCAATCCATCCTGAAAATCTCCGATCACCGCATCCACCCTGATGCCGGGGTATTCGCGTACTACATCCTTGGAGGACTCGATCAGCATTTCGCGGCTGATATCAATCGGCACATACCGCCGAAGCGTCCCGGCATCGCGCATGGCCGAGAGAAGCAGACGGGTTTTCGACGCGCTTCCCGACCCGAACTCCACCAACCGTTGCGGAGCATAGGTTGCAGCAAGCTCCGGGGCGATCTGCGCCAGAATGGACCGTTCCGTGCGCGTCTGATAATATTCCGGTAGCCTGGTGATCGCCTCGAACAGTTCCGCGCCCCGTTCATCATAGAAATACTTTGGTGGAAGCTCCTTCAGCTCCCCGGAAAGCCCGGCCCGCACATCTTCTGCAAGCCCGGCACGATGGTCGCCGACATCCGAGCGAACCTCGACCCGGATATAATCGTCCACAGATTCATCCTTCACACAATGCCTCGTCAATTGATTATTAACTCAGAAATATTTGTGCGTATGCTGCAAGAGAGCGCCATTGCCAGCAGCATTTCCCATCGGGACAGGTCGATCGGCAAGGAAGCGGCGGCGCATATGAAAGCCTGGCGCGATGGGGCCAGACGGCAGCATTCAGGCATCCTTCGCACAACGAAAGCCGCTGAATATCTGTCGCCGGATCGGGTTATCCCAGTTGCGAAAGGTGTTACGAATCGCCCCCGGCCGGGTGGCCCAGCTTCCTCCGCGAAGCACCTTGTAATCGGTTCCGAAGAAAGCATCGGAGTATTCGTGATAGGGGAACGCCGTAAAGCCGGGATACGCCATGAAATCGCTTGAGGTCCACTCCCATACATCACCGATCATCTGATGGCAGCCTACCGGGCTTATGCCGGATGGGTAGGCACCGATCTCAGCCGCCATATATGCGTGCTGGTCCAGATTTGCGCATGTTTGTGTCGGGGCCTCATCACCCCATGGATACAATCGCTGCTCCCCGGTGGCAGGATGCCAGGAGGCGGCCTTTTCCCACTCGGATTCCGTGGGCAGGCGCTTGCCGGCGAAGCGCGCATATGCCATCGCTTCGTACCAGCAGACATGCACCACCGGACGGCGCGGGTTTACCGGCTCCTGATGATCCATCGACCGTGTATGCCAGCGGCCGCCCGGATCGCGCTCCCAGTGTTTCGGCGCACCGATGCCATTGGCGGTGATAAACGCCCATCCAGCATCCTCCCAGTATTCCCGTGTACGGTACCCACCGGCTTCCACAAACTCCAAGAACTCGCCATTGCTGACCGGGGCCACATCGATCAGGAACTCGGGAAGATAGACCCTATGCCGCGAGCGCTCATTATCATAGGCAGCTCTGCGATCATCGGTCCCCATAAAAAACTCGCCGGCGGGAACGCTCACCATACCACCAACGGAAGCATCTCCCTGCGGCAGCGCATGGCGGTGCAGGGGACGATATGGCTGGCCGAGTTTAAGCTGGAGGGTGGCAAGAATCGTCTCATCGTGCTGATACTCATGCTGCAGAAGCATATGGTAGAGATATCCATCGCGAAGCAGCGGATCATCGCCATCCAGATCGGCCGTGGCAAGCCCAGCCAGGGTATGCGCACGAACCTCGTCGAGATAGGCCATCAGCCCTTCATAGCGTGGCAGCGGAAGCGTATCGCGGGTGGAACGCGGGTTGAGCATGGCGTCGTACATCCTATCGTACTCCGGGCGTATGGAGCCACCAAATCGTCGCACCCCCCACATCTCCTCGAAATTGCCCACATGCCCGATATCCCAGATGACCGGACTCATCAACCGATCCTGCTGGATAAACAGCTCCTCAACCGGGAGCGGGGCGATCAGTTCCATTGTGCGCGCACGTGCCTCCTGAAGAAGCCTGGCGAGATGGTCGCGGTAGGCCTCCGCGGGTTCGGCGATACCGATGGTGTTTTCAAGGGTTGAACTCATAATCTCCAGGTAGATACAGGAGGAACACATAGCCCGGCCGGAGAGCATGGCAACGGGATTTCGGACCAGCCAAAGATACATTCCTCATCTATGACATGGCACTATGGACAACAGCGGGCGGTGCTGAAACGTGCCCGCACCATACAACAAATCACGGCGCCCCGCATAAAAAAACGGGGCGCCGTGACGTCTAACATCCGGCCATCTCTGCAACAACGGCAGAGCACAACCGGGCCGCCGTAGAGCACCACAGCAGTATCTCTCTCTAGCGAACCACACGAAGGGTTCCGGTAGCCGACGTCTCCCCTGCATCAATGCGATAGAAGTAAGCGCCAGCCGCAAGCCCATCGGTATCAAAGGTCAGGCTCTGCTCCCCTGCCCCTAACAACCGGCCCGAGAGCATGGTCCTGACGGTCGTTCCGGTCAGGTCGATCAGTGTGATGGTAACGCCCGCAGGCTTGGCAAGCGAGAAGCGGATGGTGGCCGAGCCGGAGGCGGGATTTGGATACGCCTGGGCAAGCGAAATCAAACCTGATGCAGCACCGTTATCGCCCGGAACCGAAAGCGCCTGATCGCGCGAGATAAAAAAGATGGCCTGCGCGCCAGCATCGGAGCTCAGGTACAGATTCCCGCGCATATCCGCTTCCAGCCCAACCGGGCGCCCCCAGTTGGTACCGGCGCTATCGACGAGGAATCCGGTAAGGAAATCGCTCACGGTGGTGGCAACCGTATCCTGATCGTCGCTGAAATCGAGATACATGACCTTGTATCCGGCTGCGGGCTGGCGATTCCAGGAACCACGCGAGACAACGAAGGCACCTCGGCGGTAGTTCTCCGGCAACGCATCAGTCTCGGCAAACTTGATGGCCATCAAAGCGCCGTGCGCCTGAACAAGAGCCGCAGGGGAAACCATGCTGCGCACAAGCGCGCTATCGTCAGAGGTGACCGGCAGAAGCGCCTGATAATCGTTGCCACGGGTGAAATCGTTATACGTCTGATAGCCATAGGCAAACGGCCAGCCGTAGAACCCGTTTTCCCGGACGATATCCACCCATTCCGGCGGCACATCGTTCCCCTGATTATCGTGGCCATTATTGGTAGCCCAGAGCTGTCCGGTGCGCGGATGGAGCGTCATACCAACGGCATTTCTCACCCCTGTTGCATACACCCTGCGCCCGGTGCCATCGATAGCATACTCTGCGATAATGCCCCTATTCTCCTCACGGCAGACGTTGCAGGAGGAACCGATAGAAACGTAGACCTTCTGCTTCACCGAGTCGAAGACGATGGTGCGGGTGGTATGGTTTCCGCCGGTCGGCAGACCGGTGATGAAGTCCGTACGGGACTCATAATAGCCATCATTATCATTATCGGTCAGACGGATCACCCGTCCCGCCTCGGCCACATACATAGCGCCATTATAGAACTTCACATCATGGCCGAAGACATTATCGGCGGCAACGATGGCGGTATCTGCCACGCCATCGCGTGGATTTTTATCAGGGAGCGCAAGCACACGTCCAGAACTGACGTTGGCCACATAGAGAACGGAATCCGGTCCCCATGTAAGAAACCGGGGCTTATCAAGCCCTCCGGCCTGGAACACCTTGACGGTCCATCCTGGCGGCAGATTGAGCGTCCGGCCATCCGACATCATGCCCGTGAACTTTTCCGGCACAACCACAGGTTGCGAGACAAGCGTCGTGGGGAGATATGGGGTCATCGGCACGCCCGGCTGTGCCAAGGCGGCCGTTCCGCCTACTGCAACAGCAGCAAAAACGGCTAACGATCGTAGATAAGATTTCATAGGACGATCACACAGAACTGTTGAATGGAGGGTATCTCATCGGCGCCACTGGCGGGGGAGGCCGAGATCGTGGCGCCACTAGAAGCGGAACGGACATGGCGCAACGTTACCCGTGATGCTAGTTATCATACAGCAATCGTGCCGTATACCCGCCTATGCTATACTGAACGGGCATGGCGCACAACGCCAGAACAGGGCGCTATCGGCGCTGAACGACCATCTACGAAGCACAAGGCCCCTTGGGCATATGCCCCGGGGCCTTGTGATTCCAATCCTCCATGCAACCGTATGCGCGCTCGCGGCATGCCGGGCAGCCTTCCCTAGCGGCCACCCGCCTCGGCAGCGGTATCCCTCTGGCGGCGACTCTTCTGGATGTGTTCGACCATCTCCTTTTGCATACGCATCCATTCCTCGCGCTGGGCAGAAGTCAGGAGATTCACTATCTCCGCGTCCATCGCCCGCATCACCTCGGCAACCTGGCGCCGTCTGGCATCCTTTGTCTCGGCACCGCCCTCCTGCGCCACCCGCATCTCCTTGATCCTTGCGCGCCCTTTTGCCACGATTGCGGCAATGCTCGCGCTCTGTTCCTGCGTCAGTTTCAGGCGTTGTGCGGCCTTCTGCATGCCTCGTCCCAGCAGGGGCGGGAGCATTGGCATAGCCGCCGGATCATCGGCATTCACAGCCGAATCGAGCATCGACGGCGCTCCCCGGTCGCGTTGCAATGGCCGATCGCGAGCGGGCATCTCATCGGTTTTCTGCTGCAATGGTGCCGGAGCGTTCCGGCCGTTGGCACGATACGGAGGCGGCTTGTCCGCCCCCGGACTATCCTCCCCGGCAGCAGACCAGTCGCCATATTCCGGGCGATCGCGGCCAGGCCCACCTCGCTTCTCTTTTGGCAGAAAGCGGCGAAATTTGCTCTCCTGTTCCCGAAACAGTTCCTGCTGTTCCTTGGTCAGAGCAGGCATGATGCGGATTGCGAGCGTATCGATCAAGGCATTGTAGCGCCGTGAGGTTTCCTCGCGAAGCTCTGCCATCTGGCGATAGGTTCCATCAAGCTCATCCTTCAGAGAATCACGCTGTGCATCGCTGAGATTCAACCGCCGCTCGAAGTGGCGGATAAAACCCTCCCGATTACGAAGCCCCACCGTCTCGCGTGCACGATCGCGCATAAAAACTCCAAAGAGGAGCGCGCCGCATAACGTCCCGAGAAGGAACACACCACTTAATCCCAGTATGGCTTGCGTACGTTTGGTCATCACAGTATCAGGGTAATGGGATGATGCTGCTAAAGGTCTCGTACTGGGCAACGGAATCAATGATTCCAGGCCCATCGCCAGCAAACCCCAGAATAAGCAGAAGAATGACGACGGCGCCGAACGCAATTCCTGCGCGAGGCGTAAGTCCCAGGAGCAGATCCCAGAGCGTCAAGCTCCCCTCGGCCATCGCGGCGTTGGCAACACGCTCGGCGAACCCATAGGGAATGCTCGGAGGAAAATTCTCCCGAAGCATCCGTTCAATCGATATATCGGACATAGCTATTCAACGTTCAGTTCGTTCATAACAGGGAGAGCGTTTTTTCATCGAGCACGACCTCCCCGCTCTCTGGGCGGCCGCGACCGGATGCAGGCATCGCCTGCGCGACAGATCGCCTGCGATAATTCGCTCAGGCGGCATCGATCTGGAACTCCAGATCGCGTCCCACCAGCAATTCCCGCATCTTCTCCTTGGCCCGGTGCAGTCTGGATTTCACCGTACCGGATGAAATGCCAAGCGATTCGGCAACTTCCTCCACCGACATCTCCTCCACGATTCGCAGCACCAGCACTGTGCGGAACTCCTCCGGCAATCTCTGGAGCGCCTCGATCACCTCCTCCTTTCGTTCGCCAAGGATGATCTCCCGATCGGTCTGAAGATCCCCTGCGATCCGCTCTCCGGCCGTGCGATCATTGTTGCCGGCATCGAGGCTGAAAAAGAGGAAGTTCCGCTTCCGGCGGCGTTTGGCCTCCCGGTAACAATGGCGTAGCGCAATCCGGGTGAGATATGTTCCGAACTGCGATTCCCCACGAAACGAGCCGAGCGACTTATAGACAAGCAGAAAAATATCCTGAGCGATATCGGCCAGATCGTCCTGCGGCAGATCGCCGACAATGCTTCTGATGGTCACGGCTACGCGACGCTGGTATCTGCGCACCAGCTCGGCGAAGGCCGACTGGTCCCCCGCAAGCGTACCCCGTATCAGTTGGTCATCGCCTGGCTGCGTCATACGTTACGTAAACTTCCCTGGAAGCGTTCTATTGAGGTTAGAGAGGCATACCGGGCAAAGGGTTCCCACCAGGGACATTCTTCTTCCGGATTTTCCTGCTCCCCTGTGTAATTCCGGCATAGGACGTGCCATTGTGGAACGTATCTTAAGACCTGCTGTCAGAATTGAGCGCAATGGCCAGCCTCATCACGGTGGCAGCGCTACGACGTTGAACAGAACTTCCACTTGCTGTCTCACGCAGAATGCATCCTATCACTCTACTTGCCTGCATTTCGGCTATCCTCTACGTTCTGGCGGGCATGCCGGACACCGCATCTGCACAGCCGTTCACCTTTATTGCCATCGGCGACGGCGGCGACCCCGGCGCAGTGCTGAACGGCAACGCAAAGCATATGCTGGAGAACGCAGAGGCCGCCGAACGCAACGGACGCCCGGTAAGCCTGCTTGTCTTCCTCGGCGATAACTTCTATCCGAACGGGCTGAATCTTCCCGAGGAACGGATGCGCCGCGAGCTTATCGACGCAGTGCTCGGGCCTCACCGCCCGCTGATGGCACGGCTAGGAAAGGAGAACGTCTACTCCATTCCGGGCAACCATGAGTATTACTGCTCCACGATCAACAACATCCCGTACGGTTCCTGCCACATGGGCAATGTCTATGCGGCGGAGATACCGGAATGGACCTACAGGATGCATTACCCGGCAACGATCCGCCGGGCAGTCGCCAAGGGGTCGGCAGACTCCGTGGAGATCATCTTCTTCGATTCCGCACTGTTGCTGACCCAGAATATACAACGCTGGAGGCCAGTGCTCGACAGCATGGAGCGGACGCTCCGCATCTCGGCGCAAGCCCCGGGCGTGCGATGGAGGATCATTGCAACCCATCACTCCCCGTATAGCGTAGGCGAGCATGGAGGATATCGGGTCTGGCTAAGCGGACAGCAGAAGGTGGGGTATGTGGGGAACTGCTATGAGGACCTTCAGGACCCGTTCAAGTATGTCGAGCAACTTATCTCCCATCAGGATAACTGCACCCCACGCTACAGCGCCTACAGCGATTCGCTGGCTGCTGTGGTAGAGCGTAGCGGGGCAAAGGTCCAGCTTCTGATGGCCGGGCATGACCACAGCCTTCAGATGCTCTATCTCCCCGGCATCTCGTGCACAAACTGCCCGAAGGTCTACATGGTAAACGGAGCAGGTTCCAAGAGAGCGCGTGTGAAATCGCCGGAGCCGCCCCATGTGTTCAGCCATCCGGTAAATAATGCAACCGAACGGGGAAAAAGCCTGGGAGGGTTTACGCTCTGCTCCTTCGATGGGGATGCGCTCACGGTACGCTTTATCAACAGCGCCGATGGAAAGGCAGTCGACATGGGAGGCGGCGCCACAACGTTTGTGATAGATCAGGCAGGAAGGATGGCAACGCGGTAATGGCCCCCGGCACCCTCCGCTACCGTCTGGAAGCGATCTCGTAGAGAAGAATGGCAGCGGCGATGGCGGCATTGAGCGATTCTCCACGGCCATTGCCGGCAATGGCCACCGGACGGGCATGTTCAAGCAGCTCTGGGGCCACGCCATGTGCCTCGTTGCCGACGATATAGATGCCATGCCGTGGAAGCTGGGCCGATCCCAGAGATTCTCTTCCTCCTCCGTCTAGCGCCACCAGCGGGAGGCCGGAAGCACACAGCTCAGGCACACCGACATCCTCTATGATCGGCAGGCGAAAGATCGCCCCCATGGAGGAGCGGACAACCTTCGGATTGTAGCAATCAACCGTTCCCTGCCCGAACAGCACCCCCCCTATGCCGAACCACTCGGCGGTACGAAGAATGGTCCCCACATTGCCGGGATCGGCAAGACGATCCAGATAGAGCAACGGCTCGCCTGTAGCGGCAAGCTGCCGGAAGGCCACCGGCCCCGGAATCTCTACCACCGCTCCTACCCCCTGGGCATGATCGGTGGCAAACAACGTCCCCGCCTTCCCTGCATCGACGCAAAACAGCGGAAAGCCCGGAAAACGCATTCTGATCCAGGCGAGACGCTCCGGCATCCCAAAAAGAAAACGGACGCCGGAAGGATTGCCCGCAAGTTCGTCGAGCAGACGCTCCCCCTCGGCCAGATAGGCCCCTTCCTCCTGCCGCCCCTTCCGTCGTTGTAGCGACCGGACAAGAGATGCCCGCGCATGCGAAAGTTTCTGTTCCTCCATCATCAACCGTTTCAGCCCATTGAATTCTGGGTGCCCACGCCCATCTCGCCGACACATCCTGCTCGTTACACCACAAAACGCCATCGGTCTGCAACAAGCGATTGCAGACCGATGGCACGGAATCACTGCCAGGGGATCCGATCAGGACATGGCCTTCTCGATGGCGCTACGGAAGGTGGCCTCGTCGCGCATGCCGACCATGACATCGACAACCTCCCCCTTACCATTCACGATAAAGGTTGTGGGAACGCCCTCAAGACCACCATAGGCTTCGATCAGGCTGCTATTGGCGATAAGCAGCGGATAGAGCAGGCCGTTCTTCTTTGCAAAATTGGCAACATGCGATTCCACGCTGGTGCCAGCGGGCGGGCGCTCGTTCACGCCAAGGCCAATCACCTCAAATCCCTTCGGCTGAAGTTCCTTGCGCAGCTTTACGATATCGGGAAGCTCGGCTCGGCAGGGAGGGCACCAGGTTCCCCAGAAGTTGATCATCACAACCTTCCCACGATAATCCTTGAGCGAGCGATCCTTGCCACTACCATCCTTCCAGGTGAAGTTGGGAGCTATCTGCCCGGCCACCCCACCCGTGCGTGACGTCAGTTTCCCCTCTACGCTCATAACCTGGACCACATCGGTCCCACCATCGGGATTCGGGATTTCCAGAGCATTCGATGCGGCGACGGTCGGCGTAGCTACAGCAGACTCATCGGACCCCGAATCACGACGAGCGGTGCCGTCGGACTTGGGAGCATTGCAGGAGCTGCTGAGAAGCGCCGCAGCAAAAAGCGCCGGAAGCATCAATCGTGAAATTTTCATATCGGTAGAACAGTGGTTGCTGATCGATTAGATGGATTACGGTTTTGCATCGGAATCGGGGGGACCGGGAAACGTCCTCGGGAAAATACACAAAGATTCGGTTGCGGGGTAATGCCTAGCGAAGCGCCAGGATCTGCTCCAGCGAGCGTTTCGGAGCATTGGACACGGCGGCCATGATAATATCGCCCTGGCGGTACATCACAAGGCGCATATTGCCGCTCGGTTCCTCCCAGAATTTCTTCCCCCCCTCCAGATCGGCCATCACATCAGGCGTTACATAGACGATCGTCCCTTCCTTGAGGGCGCTATGGGGCACCTCGAAGAAGTAGACGATGGTATCGCCGATCGTATAGACCAGATGAGCAAATCGTGTTGGCCCATGTTCGCTTACCACGCCGCCGGCCAGCTTGGCATGCAACTGTGGAAACGCAACCTGATAGGTAACACCGCTCTTGCGGAAATATTCGTCCAGATCCTGCCGGTCGCTGCTGGCATGCTGGACGCTGAGATCGCCTTCAAGGATCGCCGCAAAGTTCTTGGCGGCCTTGTTGAAGAAGTTTTCCGGGCGCTCCTGCACTGGTTGCGTGACCACCTCGCCCGTATTCTCGACGACCACCGGGCCGAAATCGGTCCGGGGAGGAACGAAAAGGATATAAGCACTGATTATCACAACCAGCAACGCCAGGCTTACACCGACCGGCGAGAGGAAATATTCGGCAATACGATCGAACGCATCCCCGTTCGCCGGGAGATGAGCTATCTCGTCGCGACGGATCTGGCCCATCGCATCGACCTGATGGGAGACAGCCTGCCGGAGGGAGTCGGGTACCATAGTCCGTTGCACACGCTCGCGCACAACCATCTTGGTCTTCAACTCTAGCTCATAGGCGGCACGACAGTCGGGACAATACGCGATATGCTGTTGTACCTTGTTGCGGTACTCCTGCTCATCGACGCGGTCATCGACATACGCCGTTATTTGCTCATGTATCTCTTTGCAGGTCACAGTTGCGTAGGGAAAAAGTCGTCAACAGCGAATGGTACGCAATAAATCTTCGTGGTACAAGACGCGAACGGTACAACCAATGTTGCCCTGGGCAGCGGCACTGCCCTGACAGGGATGCGGCACACAGGGATACTCCCGGGCTGCATTTCCCCCCGAGGCCGTATCCAGTCTGCTTTGCAGAGCAGGCGGCCAGCGCGCACAGCGCTGGCTGTGCATCCTATTCGCTGGCCACTCCGGCTCCCCCCTCCGAAGCATACCCTCTGCTGGCAGCATACTCCAGAAGAGCTTCGCGCAAGAGTTTTCGTCCCCGATGCAGGCGTGAGCGGACGGTGCCTACCGGGCAATCGACAAACTCGGCTATCTCCTCGTAGGTAAACCCTTCGATATCGCATAGGATAACAACGGTTCTGAAATCCTCCGGGAGACGCTCGATAGCGATTGTCACCTCATCATCGAGAATGTTATCGAACATGGATTCGTTCAGATCCCCGATGGCACCAATCCCGGCGCGTATCGTATAGACGAACTCCTCCACCGAATCGTAATCGACGGTCTGCGGCGCCTTCTGCGCCTTACGGTAGCGGTTGATATAGCTGTTCTTCATGATCCTGAACAGCCAGGCCTTGCAGTTGGTCCCCTGTTCAAACGTATCGAAGAACCTGTAGGCCTTCAGGAATGTCTCCTGCACCAGATCCTCGGCTTCGGCCTGCTGCGATGTCATGCGAAGCGCAAAGTTATACAAGGCATCCATACAGGGGATCGCCTCCCGCTCGAATGCGGCCCGCCTCTGCCCCTCACGGATCAGCGCTTCCTGGCGCGCCTGATGCTCGGCGACCCGTTCGGCGGCGATACGATTCGCCTCCCGGCGCCGCTCGCGGCCGGCTCGCAGCGAGCAGAGGGCACGGCCAAGCCCCTCAACGTGAACCAGATCCGCTATTGACACTGCCTTGCCCATATATGCTTGTATGGTTTCTATGGCCTATAAAGTTACGCCTAAAGATTCAAATGCTCTATCCCGCCAGATCATCGGGTGCTCGCCGAGAGCGATCATACCGGGCAGAACTCTTGATTCCCTGCTTCGGATGTTCCCCCGGCATTATGCAGTGGGGCCTTGCCAGTAGCCAGAACGCCATCGCCATGCCGGAAGTTCCCGGCAGTATGAAGGCTCGCATCTTTTGTATCTTTGGCCCGACGTTTTCATGCGTTCCAGCGCAACGAATTCATCAAAGCAATCCAGCAAACGATCCCTCGATCTATACCCTTTTCTTATGCGTCCTGTAGCAACCTTCACAGTGGCCCCGGTCTTTCCCGAGAAACTGAACCGTCTTCATCATCTGTACGAGAACCTCTACTGGACCTGGAACCCCACCATCCGGGAATGCCTCCGATCGATCGATCCGACGCTCTGGTACAAGACCAACCACAACCCTCTGCGCATGCTGCAACAGCTCCCGCATGAGCGGCTGGCCGAGCTTGCAGAGGATCAGAATTTTCTGAAATGTTATCAGGAAGCGCTCAACGAGCTGGACGCGTATCTGAACGGCACGACCTGGTACAAGGAACAGCGGGGGGATCAGCAGGAACGCATCGCCTATCTCTCGGCGGAATTTGGCCTGCATGAATCTATCCCCCTGTATTCGGGAGGCCTGGGCGTTCTTTCCGGCGATCACACCAAATCGGCCAGCGATCTTGGGCTGCCGGTCACCTGCGTTGGCCTGATGTATCAGATGGGGTACTTCCGCCAGCGCCTGACGCTGGATGGAACCCAGCTCGAAACATATGATCTGAATGACTCCTCGACGCTTCCGTTGAAGGAGGTCACAGGCCCGGATGGCAAGCCGATCATGATCGTCGTGGAGTACCCGAAAGGACCTGTCACAGCACGGATCTGGCGGCTGGATGCGGGGCGCGTGCCGATCTATCTTCTCGATACCAACATCGCCGACAACACCGTTCCCGAGTATCGCAGCATTGCCGATGTACTCTACGGCGGCGACAGCGAGACCCGTATCATGCAGGAGATCCTGCTTGGCATCGGCGGGCTTAGAGCGCTCCGCGCCATCGGCATCGAACCCACCGTCACCCACTCCAACGAAGGGCATAGCGCGTTTCTGATGCTGGAACGCATCCGTGTGCTGATCGCTGAGCTGGGACTTGGCTTTGCCGAGGCGGCGGAGCTGACCGCGGCCGGATCGGTCTTCACAACCCATACGCCGGTGCCGGCAGGAAACGATGTCTTCACCGCGGAGATGATGACGAAGTATTTCGAGGGATACTGGCCAGGGCTTGGGCTGAACCGCGATGAATTCCTCTCGCTCGGCCGCCTTACCCCCTCCGATACCAACGAAGGGTTCTCGATGACGGTCCTGGCGCTGAAACTCGCCTCCGCACGTAATGGCGTCAGCCAGCTTCATGGCGAGGTTTCGCGCAGCATGTGGAAGAACATCTGGCCAAACCTCCCGGTCTCCGAAGCCCCCATCACCGGCATCACCAATGGCGTGCATACCCATACCTGGGTAGCCGATCCGATGCGAACGCTCTTCGATCGTTATCTGGGACCGGCATGGCGCACCGCAATCAGCGAGCCTGCCACCTGGGAGAAGGTTTCCGCCATCCCGGATACGGAGTTCTGGCATGCGAAGCAGAGCCTGCGACATGATATGATCGCCTATATCCACCACCGGCTCGATGATCAGCAATCGGAATGGTATAGCCGGAGCGCCGAGGGACGCGACCTGGAGCGGATACTCGATCCGGAGATCCTGACGATAGGATTTGCACGCCGCTTTGCCACCTATAAGCGAGCCACCCTCCTGTTCCGCGACGAGAAGCGGGCGCTCCGCCTGTTCTCAGATCCTGAGCGGCCCATACAGCTTGTGATAGCAGGCAAGGCGCATCCCAAAGATCTGCCCGGCAAGGAGTTTATCCGCAAGGTGATCGAGTTCATCTGGAAGAACAACCTTCAGGGACGCATCGTATACGTTGAGGACTACGATATGGCCGTGGCACGAAGGATAACGCAGGGCTGCGACGTCTGGCTGAACACTCCACGACGCCCTCTTGAGGCCTCCGGCACCAGCGGCATGAAGGCGGCCATCAACGGCACCATCAATCTTTCCATCCTCGATGGCTGGTTTCCCGAAGGTTATGATGGCACCAATGCATTTGCCATCGGCGACGGCCAGGAGTTTGGAGATCAGGAGAACCAGGATGAATTCGAGTCGCGCAAGCTATACCAGATCCTGGAGGAGCAGGTGATACCAGACTTCTACGACCGGAATGACGAAGGGGTGCCGGAACGCTGGACCGCACGGCAACGCCGCGCCCTGGAAACGATGGTGGGACAGTTCAGCGCCGACCGGATGGTCAAGGAATATGCCGAGCGGTCCTACTTTACATGCTCCGATCGCTATCGCCGCCTGTACGCCGATCATGGAGCAAAAACCCGTGATCTTATCGGATGGAAGCGTTTTGTTGCACAGGGCTGGAACGAGGTTCGTTTCGATGGCGTCTCGACCGATGGCACTGCATCGCCCCATGTGGGGCAGGAGATCCGGGTAACCGCACGGCTGGTGCCGGGAAGCCTGCGCCCGAACGATATCCAGGTGCAGGCATATTATGGAGCAGTTGATCCGGATGGCCTTGTGAGCAACGGCGTTGCGGTACCGCTGGAAGCGGTGGGCAAGGATCACGATGTCGTCATCTATAGCGGCATGGTACGCCTGGAAAGAGCCGGGCAGGCTGGCATCGCCGTTCGTGCCCTCCCCTATCATCCGGATCTGGTGAGCTTCGCCGATATGAATATGGTGAAGTGGGGATAGGACAACGATCGGCACATACGCCCCTTAAAGCCCAAGCGGCCTGAACCTATCGCAGAAAGGCGCGAAGACATAATCCCTCGCGCCTTTCTGGCAAACCCTGCCGGTAAGAAAGAGAACCGCCAGAAACACGACGATGGGCCACATACAGCATTTTTCGCGGTTTCATGGCATCTCCAATCAGTGTTACAACACACAGATAGAGATTCATGCCATCATATAAATTCCCTCAAAAAGCTACGATATGGGGTGTGGCGCTGGTGGCATTTCGGAGATTGACGGAGATTTGTGGGTAGAGCGCCCGGTGTGGTGGCCGGGCGCTGGTGAAGTGTACGAGAAGGGATTACCGGTAGATATACCAGCATCGCCCCCCTGCCCATCCGCAGACATGCTCCGGTCTGTCCGGAGCCCCCTTTGCGCATACCCCCTGAGTGTAGCGGGTATGAGGGTCGGTAACGTCATGCCAATCACGCTGGCACTGGCAGATGTCTATGCATGGCCCGACAAAGGTTGGCCGCTGGCACGTGCTGCACCCGAAATTTGATGTGGTGTCTTGGACAAAGGTGCCTCTCCAGCCGCTCCTGCTGCCACTGCCGGAACCCATTCCACCGCTGCCAGGGTTCACTCCACCACCGCTGCTTCCCCAGCCGGGGGGGAAATCCTTGCCCCACGGATTATCACCATCGAACAGCGGGCCGCTTCCCAGCCATTCCCCGATATTGCCACCAGTAAAGGGTGGCGGGGGTGGCACCTGGCCACGTGCCGAAAGCTCACCATAGCCTATCAGCAGCAGAAGTGCACTACAGATACTTGCATAGAGATTGTTCATAGGAGAAGCTATCTGGTTATGATGATGGTTTCGGTCTGAAGAGTGCTGTTGCCCTGGGAAACGCTGATGAAATAGGAGCCGCTTGCGGTAAATGTATGCGTCAATGTCTTCGGCGCATCAAGCGTTCCGGTAAACAGCGTGGCAAGGAGCATACCCTGTAGGTCGTACACCGCTACGGTGATAGGACCGGGGCCTACACCGGATGCAAGCCGTATGCTGACCTCGGGATCGGTTACGCTACGACGATGTACACTTAATATTTTCGGCGCAGGTGTCGAGATATCCTCCGGTTGTGCTCCGCGCTTCCAGAACCTCGGATGGCTCATATAATCGATGTAGCTACGAATGCCTGGATCATTCAGCAGCCCGGACATATTCACCGAGAAATTGTCCGTGCGGGTGAAGAAATACTCGCCATCGCCGTGCGCACGAACCCGTACCCGCATACATACGGACTGTCCGTCAAGCGTGGGAGGGACCACATAGGTGCGCAGATCCATAACCGCAGGGCTGCCGCTACCGAAAAACTGCGGTTCTCCGGGCGGTGAGCATGGCATCACCCCAAAGCTGTCGATAACCGCAACACGGGACTGATAATACCCTGAATCATGTGCGCTGGCCAGCTCCACCACATAGGTAAGCGTATCGTGCGAAAAGAAGTTGTTTGGCTCCTGCTGCTGTGTTATACCGTGAAACCAGCGAAAATCTCTCATAAAGCTGACCGTGTCGCCGGTATGCACCGTAAAATCCTCGGTGCGGCTGTTAAGGCTCAGAAGATCCTCGTCAAGATTTACGGAGCGGCCAAGCTCCCAGTGCCGCAACTTCAACAGGCTGCCATTGTGCCAAGGCTCCGTAAACATATAATAGACAAGCCCTGTGGAATCATACTGCATCGTGAACTCATAATACCCGCTTACCAGGTTCCTATTGAGAACCCGGCCACTGTCGCGCACCAGCCATATCCATGTGGTATCCTGTACCTTCGTCCAGAGATGCGGATAGACATCCGGTCCGTCGTCGATCTGTGCCTGTCCCTGCTGGATACTCAGCAGCACGAACAGACAGAGCGTCATCGCGAAATAAACGGTTTTCATAATTCATTGACTGGTTTTGGTCTTCTTTGTTCGATTGTAAATGATTCAGTGTGACGAGAGTCGATAGTAGTACAATTTACACCTGCGAGCTAATAAGGGTTGGGGTACATCTTTGTGTACCCCCAGTAATGTATGTTAAGAACATGTGAGAGGCGCCACCGAAAACTGAGCTGCCCACAGGCGCTGGAATCCCGTTATCGATGGACCGTGGCGTTTATGGCATACACTGCTACGGAGCTTACCACACCGCCGAGCATAACACTAGCATACACTCTCAACGAGACCTGAACGAAAATTTTCCATAATACTCCAGATTGTGATTGAGTTGGACGAATCGCACCCAATGATACCCTCTTTGGCTATAGATTCACCTACATACATCCTACACACGATCATAGAAATCCCCACCCGGCCTACCCCAGCGAGCGACTGGGACACCCCACGTTATATATGGGACTTGATCGATCAGGGCTGACGAAGTATACAGTACGTCACACAAACTTGCAAAGCTGGTAACAGAGTTATATGCTTGACCGAGTTTTGTCCGGGTACCGGTGTAAATCACCCGATCACATAGAGCCGCATCTGAGGCGTGTGCAGTGGCGTTATTGGCGACCCCGTCAATCTCCGCTTTTCTGCGGCCGACATAAAGCCTGCTGTAGCCGGACCAACCGGTGTAGCACACAGCCCCCCCCCTCTGCGCCGCCGCTCTCTCCGGTGATGATGGCAATCCGATTGGCGGTCCCGTACCGCATCCATATGCTGATGCGACTCTGATACGTTGGCGATATCACGTTCATCGCTTGACATCGGATCTCCGATCCTAGAGGGCGTTATGAACTTCAATACACTGCAACAGCCGCCGCCGAGGTAATGATTTGGTAACATTGAGGTAACACACCCATAACATTGGCCGGGTAGTTTTGCGCGCCTTTACAACTAAACCGGCCCCTGCTGCCGGAGCCGACAATGCAGTCCACGCCGCTGGCTGGCCGGAGAGTGCCCGCTCTGCCGACCACCGTGTAAGCGCACAGGCCGCATTGGCAGTACGGAGATGGAGTGCTTGTACACGGCGCCCATCAAATTTCCACAGGAACGTATGAACCGTCGTATGCTCGCATTGCTGATGGGTGTGGCCCTCAGCACGGGTGTCCTCTGCGCCCAATCATCAACCCCGGACCGTCCTGACAGCTCGCGTGTGGCCACCCCGGCGGAGATCACGCGCGAGGTTGATGATATCGAGAAACGAACCACCACCCTTGAAGATGAGCTTGCCAAGCTTGGCGCCCTCAGGATATCGGGATATGTGCAGTTCGAGTGGCAGCGATTCAGCCAGGACAACGCCAACGATGGCCGGGCGCTCTACTCCGACACACGCAGAAACTTCTTTACGATCCGTCGTGGCAGGCTGAAGTTCCAGCACCGGCTGAACAATGTCATGAGCGCCGTGATCCAGACCGATATCACCGAAACCGGGGCACGGATCAAGGATGCCTATGCGCAATTCAAGCTCCTGCCCGCCGATGAGCTGACGGTTACCACAGGATTGTTCAACCGTCCGAACTACGAGGTGGAGTTATCATCAGGGGTGCGGGAGTCGGCCGAGCGTGCACAGGTCGTACGAGCATTCTACCCGGACGAGCGCGATCTGGGAGTGATGTTCTCCTGGCAGCCGGAACTTGCCCGGAACTTCGCCCCGAAACTTCAGCTTGGAGTCTTCAACGGCACTGGCACGGCCGCCGAGGTAGACCCCTACAAGGATATCATCGCCCGCCTGACGTTTCCCATCCCACTGGCAAAAACCTCACCGGTACAGATCGACCTTGGGGCCTCGCTGTATCATGGAGGGATACCGCAGAAGGATACTGCGATCATCCAGACGGTGGGCGGATCAAACCAGGTGGTGGCCTTCGCCCCGGATGGCGGATGGCCCGGATGGGGCAACAAACAGAATATCAACGCCGAAGCACAGATCTACCTGAAGCTTATCCCCACCGGAACAACGACCATCAAGGGGGAATTCCTGACTGGCAGGCGCGCGGCCATCACCGGCCAGAGCGCTCTGGTGCAGTTACGGAATCAGAGGGGATATTATGCCTACTTCATCCAGGACTTCGGAACGCTTTTGCAGGCGGTGCTCAAGTACGATTACTTCGATCGCAATACCGATCTTTCCGGCGCCCAGGTCACAGCACAGTCCGATGCAGCCTTTGGCGTGCTCGGCGTTGGTGGCAATATCTCGGTGGAGAGGATGCGGATCACGTTATGGCACGAGTTCCCCATGCTCGCGGCCGATGAGATACCCTTTGGCGGCAATGCCCGCAGCAACGATATCATCGACGACAAGACGACCATACGATTCCAGTACAGGTTCTAACAGCGCCCATGCCAATGCCCGCTTCCTTTTGGTGTATATCTTGCGAGCCTGATACCTTCGTTCATTGCATCGGCAACGGAACTGAACAATGGCACGGCAGAGGTCTCGCACCAGCAGAACGGAGTCGGCATGCTACGACTTCGTAGCGGCATCAAGAGTTCATTATATGGGAAATCAGCCGGAACCCATTACCGAAATAGTCATAGTTTGAGATCATTACGGTATGATTCTTCCTGGAATTTCCGAATTATCCGCGCACCCTCTCAGCTACGACTCCAAGCTTAACCTTTATCATGCCGGATCAGCCCACGCAGCACTCCACTCCACCTGGATCAACGCCGACCGGCGGGAAGGCCATCGGTCTCCCCGCTCCCTCGAAGATCCTCAAACGCCCATCATTTACCGAACGACGCAGAAATCTGGGAGAGCGGATCGTCGAGATGGGAATCTTCTGCGTTGCAACGCTGTCGATCATCTTCATCTTTCTGATCTTCTTCTTCATCTTCCGCGAAGCATCGCCGATATTCCTGGGCGACTCGGCGCACGATGTGCAGGCGACCGTTGTTGACCAGTATCTGCTGCCGGGAGAGACTCTGCCGGCCGACACCGCAGCGGCAGCGCCGATCGCGCAGGCCGACACGGCAGCCAGCATCGCAACAGGAGCGCCCAAGGAACATCCCTGGTTTGTTGACCAGGGGTATCCATTGCTGGAGCAGGCATCGCCGGTCAAGGTGGAATATCTATTTCATCACAACTGGCAGCCGAACTCCGAGCACCCGCGCTACGGCATCTATCCCATCATCGTGGGGACGCTGAAGACGACCTTCGTGGCACTGCTTGTAGCAACGCCCATCGCCATTCTGGCAGCGCTCTACACGGCATTCTTCGCGCCGAGGCGGCTACGGGAGATCCTGAAACCGATCATCGAGATCCTGGCAGGATTCCCATCGGTAGTGATCGGATTCTTCTGTCTGATGACGATCGCCACGATCATGCAGGCAATCACCGGCGCGCCATACCGGTTGAACGCGGTGGTTGGCGGCATAGGGCTGTCGCTTGCGGTGATACCGATCATTTACACCATCACAGACGACGCGCTCCGCGCCGTGCCGTTATCGCTTCGCGAGGCGGCGCTGGCAATCGGCGCATCGGAGTGGCAGGCAGCCTATCAGATCATGCTCCCTGCGGCCACTCCCGGCATCGTAGCAGCGGTACTTCTCGGGCTTGGCCGTGCGTTCGGCGAAACAATGATCGCGCTGATGGCAACCGGAAACGCAGGCACGTTCAACTGGAACTTCTTCGAGCCGGTACGCACATTTGCCGCAACTATCGGCGCCGAGATGGGTGAGGTGGTGTTCGGATCGCCGCACTACCAGGTGCTCTTCCTGCTCGGCATCATTCTCTTTGTCTTCTCCTTCGGCATCAACTTCCTTACGGAGTTTTATGTGAAGCAGCGTCTGATCAAACGCTTCAGGGGGGCCGAATGAGCCAGACCAGAAAGGCCATCCTGGAGTTTTTTGCGATCAGGCTCCCGATGATAAGCACCATTCTGATCGTGCTTATCATCGCAGTCATCATCGGCAACTTCGTGATTGCCGGGGCGGGCACCATCAGTTGGGAGTTCCTGACCGGCAATCCCCGTAATATGAACACCGAAGGGGGTATTTTCCCCGCCATCTATGGCACGGTGCTTCTGGTGCTGGTCATGACCATCGCGGCGGTTCCGATCGGTACGATCACGGCGATCTACCTTACCGAATATGCCCGGCAGAACTCCTGGTTTGCCCGCACCATCCGTTTTGCCGTCAATACGCTGGCAGGCGTCCCCTCGATCGTCTTCGGGCTTTTCGGCCTCGGCTTTTTTGTTCAGACGGTGGGAGCACAGATCGACCAGGCACGCTGGACCCAGCGTATAGCGGCCGCACGAACTGCACTTGAAGCGCCCGGCTCCCCGATCGCCGATCGGAAGGTCGCAACGGTGGCACAGGTACAGGGATATCTGAACGACTCCGAATATGACTGGAGCCAGCAGATCACCCGGCTGAACATATTCCCCCGGGGAACCGAAGCACGGGTCAACCTGGATATCGTCGAACGTTATCTCAGGCAATCGGTAGAGTTGCACTGGGGGAAGCCGAGCCTGATCTGGGCGGCGCTTACGCTTGCGCTCCTGACGCTTCCGGTGGTGATCGTCTCGGTAGAGGAATCGCTCCGAACCGTGCCACGCGATATCCGCGAGGCCAGCCTCGCGCTCGGGGCAACAAAGCTTGAAACGATACGCAAAGTGGTGGTGCCGAACTCGCTGACCGGCATCCTGACCGGCTCGATCCTGGCGATCGGGCGTGGTGCCGGGGAGGTGGCGCCGATACTCTTCACCGGAGCGGTGTATTCGCTCCAGACGCTCCCCACCTCGATGAATGACCAGTTCATGCATCTCGGCTACCATCTCTACATCCTCTCCACGCAGTCGCCGGATGTGGATGCAACCCAGCCATTGCAGTATGCCACAACGCTGGTACTGCTTGGCCTGACGCTCGCACTAAACTTCTCGGCAATCCTTCTTCGCTCACGCATCCGCCGCAGGCGGCAGCTGGCATAACACAGCAATCAGTAGGTTCATGGCAAAGGAAGAACTCCAGACCAAGATCTTCAGTGAACAACTTTCGCTCTTCTATGGCGAGAAGCAGGCCCTGCGCGACATCACCCTGAAGATGTACGCAAACAAGGTCACGGCTTTCATAGGACCATCAGGATGTGGCAAAAGCACGTTCATCCGAACATTGAACCGGATGAACGACCTTATCGAAGGGGTGAGGATCAGCGGTCATACCTATATCGACGGCATCGATATCTACAGCCCCGGCGTCAATGTGGTCAACCTGAGAAAACGGGTCGGGATGGTGTTTCAGAAATCAAACCCGTTTCCAAAATCGATCTACGAAAACGTTGCCTATGGAGCCAAGATCAACGGCATCACCAGCAAAAGCGCGCTCGACGAGATCGTGGAGAAAAGCCTTCATGGGGCCGCCCTCTGGAACGAGGTCAAGGATCGCCTGCAAAACTCGGCGCTCGCCCTCTCAGGCGGCCAGCAGCAGCGGCTCTGCATAGCCCGGGCCATTGCGGTAGACCCGGAGATCCTGTTGATGGACGAACCATGCTCGGCGCTCGATCCGATCTCCACAGCAAAAATCGAGGAGCTTATCTTCGACCTGAAATCGGAGTACACGATCGTTATCGTGACGCACAACATGCAGCAGGCAGCCCGTGTCAGCGATTACACCGCATTCTTCTATCTCGGCGAATTGATCGAGTATGATCTCACACGGCGTATCTTCACCAATCCCGAAAAGAAGCAGACCGAGGATTACATTACCGGACGGTTCGGCTAAAAGGCTCTCGCGACGATGTCGGCAACCCCACAAGGGGGCAGATGCGTGCGGAGAATACCAGGAATAGATTTACCGATTAGTTACCAACAGCCATGATCAAGGTTTTTGAAGAGGAGATAGACAAGCTCAGGACAAGGATCATCAAGATGGGAAGCCTTGTCGATGAGCAGGTGGAATACGCGTTCCGCGCCCTGAACGAGTGGAACGTAACGCTGGCGCATCTGGTGATGGAACGCGACGCCAAGGTGGACAAGCTCGACTTCAAGATCGAAAAGCAGTGCCAGCGGATCTTTGCGCTTCAGCAGCCGGTGGCCCGCGATCTCCGCCTTATCATGGCCGCTTTGCAGATCAATAGCGATCTGGAACGGATGGGCGACCTGGCGTTCAACGTGGCCCGCGCAGTAGGCCCGCTCCTCCCGTCGCGGCAGTTCGTGGATCGTCTTGAGCTTACCCAGATGACCGATGCGGTGCATACGATGGTGCGCCATACGATCGACAGCTTCGTCAACAACGATCCCGAACTCGCGCTGACGATCATGCGAAGCGATATCCGGGTGGACCAGTACGAACAACGTATCAACCGGCAGATCATCGATCTGATGAAGGAGGAGCCGGAGTTCATCGAGGCAGGGGCGATGCTCATCGTACAGCTCAGAAACATGGAGCGTCTGGCCGATCACGCCACCAATATCGCCGAGGATGTGATCTTCTTCACCGAGGCGAAGATCATTCGCAATCGGTTCGATCAGGAGGCGTTCAAGGAACTGCAACGGGAACTTTACCCGGATGCCGATAGCGACGAGGAGCGGGACGAAGCCTGAGCCGTTCTTCTCCTCTGCCAGATGCCTCTCCCCTATACCAGGGGCATCCCCCCCCGCAGTAAACAACAAGGGCGACCACGGCCAGCGGCCGGATCGCCCTTGCATCGTTCCGCCTGGGCGCGTCTTATTCGCCGCCAACCGTCGCGTTCTGGTTGATGGCATCAAGGATGCGCTGCTGCACCTCCTCGACCTCGCCCACACCATTCAGTTCGATCACCTGATTGGTGCGGCGGAAATAATCGAGCACCGGGGCGGTCTCGTTGTTATAGACATCGAAGCGGGTACGGATCACATCCTCGGTATCATCGGCACGGCCCCGCTTGCGCATCCGCTCTACCAGCTCATCGATCGGAGCGGTCAGATAGATCACCCTGTCCACGCTTCTATTGCTACTCTCCAGTGCTTTCAGGAGCGCCTCGGCCTGCGACTCGTTTCGTGGATAGCCATCCAGGATAAAGCCGGAAGCGCAGCGCTCCTCGTTGAGCGCATCAATCGCCACGGCGGTTGTCAGCTCGTCGGGCACCAGAAGCCCTTCATCCATGTAACGCTTGACCTCCAGGCCGATCGGCTTTTCAGCCGCAACCGCCTCGCGAAAGATAGCCCCTGTAGAGATATGAGGGACCCCAAGACGCTCCGAAAGAATCGCCGCCTGTGTCCCCTTGCCTACTCCGGGTGCACCGAAGAGAATGATGTTCATAAGAATGTTGTGTTCAAGAGACTGTATATGGAAAATATTCTAATCAGCAGTTGCTCGCCGGGATATACGATGTATGCTTAAGGGAAAACGGGCCGAAGCCGGTCTCGCCCATGTGCAGAAATCGCTAGTCCCTGCCGGGCTGGGCCGCACTCGGGTCAGGCAGAAGCTGCAAGGCTTCCTGCCGAACCATTTCGAGCGCCGTATTGGCGGCACGCTGGCGTATATAGGGTCGCTCGCGGCCAAGCAGATAGCGCTCGGCACGCACTCCCCGCTGTGAAGCGATACCGATCCAGACCGTCCCCACCGGCTTCTCCGGGGTTCCCCCATCAGGCCCGGCGATGCCGGTAATGGCGACCGCGATGCTGGCACCAAGCCGTGTGCGTGCTCCCAGAGCCATCGCCTCGGCCACCTCCCGGCTTACCGCACCATGGCGTTCCAGAAGTCCAGGCTCAACGCCGAGCAATGCAATTTTTGCGCTGTTGGCATAGGAAACAACGCCACCCAGGTAATATGCGCTGCTCCCCGGCACATCGGTAAGAAGCTCCCCCACAAGGCCGCCGGTGCACGACTCCGCCGTTGCCAGGGTAAGCCCTTGCTCCTTGAGCCTGTTACCGAGCGCGGAGGCCAGCGCCTCATCCTGCTCCCCTGCTATCCAGCGCCCGGCACGGCTCCGGATAAGTTCCAGCAGGCGTGTATACCGTTCCTGCGCATCATTGCCCGCACCCAGCCGCATCACGCGAAGACGGATAAGGCCGGCAGATGGCAGATAGGCGAGCGTTACATCCCGATCGAGCAGCGCAAGGCCCTCCATAAGCTCGTCGGCAAGCGCCGACTCGGTAACCCCGGCAAGGAGATAGGTTTTCTGTTCAATATCCCCGGCACGGCTCTGAAGCTCCGGAGCGATCTGGTCGCTGAAGATCCCTCGCATCTCGCTAGGGACGCCCGGCAGAACATATACCGTTGCAGCGCCAAGCATAAAGGAAAGCCCCGGCGCGCTTCCGTAATCGTTCGGGATCACCCGGCAGGCCACAGGCACCCTCGCCTGAAAACGGCTCCGCTCATTTATCGCGATGCCCCGCTCTACGAACCTCGCCTCGATGCGGGCCAACTGGCCGGGATCAAGCTCCATATCGCACCCCAGGATGTCACAGACCGCCTCACGGGTCACATCATCATGCGTGGGGCCTAGGCCGCCTCCGACGATCACGATATCGGAGATGGCAGCGGCGGCCTCGATCTCGCTTCGGATCAGCTCGCGCCGGTCGCCGATGGCAAGGCTGCGATCAACATGTATTCCAAGCCCGGTCAGGCGGTCACCAAGCCAGGCCGCATT
Organism: uncultured Alphaproteobacteria bacterium; assembly: GCA_964455525.1. Taxonomy (GTDB): domain Bacteria; phylum Bacteroidota; class Ignavibacteria; order OLB7; family OLB7; genus JAFDZV01. The sequence goes on along the minus strand of CAYVWR010000004.1, from coordinate 28,658 downwards.
GGTATTGACAACCTGGCCGATAAGAATTTCATCGCCGATGGAGATGATCGTAGCAATCATGAAATGCTGTAGAAATCGAGAAACCGTACTGGATACAAGGGCTGGCTCGTAGCTGTTCGGGCCAACCCCGGGTTATCCGCAGACATCTTTCACCAGGAAATGCACGGGGCGGCGGCCGTCTGTTCCAGGGCTTCTCAGAATGCAGTAGAACGGCCCGATGATCGAGCCATCGTCCGGCGGAGAGACTGAACGTTCAACGTCTGGAGCAATCACCACCTCCGCTCTGCGGCAGCCACCTATCGGGTTCGGACACAGATCTGGCCGTTCTCCCGCCGGATATCACGGCAATCCTCAGCCCACCATCTCAAGCATGGCAGCGCGCACATTGCGTGCAAGCTGCATCAGACGAGAGAAGTCGGCAAGCGGGAGGGCCTGTGCCGCATCGCTGCGCGCCGATGGCGGATCATGATGGACTTCGACGATAACGCCATCGAGACCGGCGGCGATGCCGGCAAGCGCCCCCTGTGCCACAAGGCTGCGCCGTCCGGCAGCATGCGACGGATCGATGATGACCGGAAGATGGGTCTTTTCCTTCAGCGCCGCCGCGCCAAGCACATCGAGCGTATTACGGGTGATCGACTCAAACGTGCGGATACCGCGCTCGCAGAAGATCACGGTGGCAGCGCCTGCAACCAGGGCATGCTCCGCCGCCCCTATCCACTCCTCCACCGTGGCGGACATGCCTCGTTTCAGCAGGATGGGAAGCCCGCTCATGCCCGCCTCCTTCAACAACGGAAAGTTCTGCATCGACCGGGTGCCGATCTGGATCATCGAGACATACTGGGCGGCGACCTCCACGTCGCGCGGATCGACCACCTCGGTCACAAGCTGCATGCCGTAGTCACGGGCAATCTCGCTCGACATCAGAAGCCCGTTCTTGCCTGCTCCCTGAAAATCGTGGGGCGAGGTGCGCGGCTTATAAGCACCGCCGCGAACGAAGCGCAGCCCCTCCTTGGCGAGATATTCATAGATGATGGCGACCTGCTCCTCGCTCTCGATACCACAAGGCCCGGCGATCATCGTCAGCCCCTCTATCCCGGACTCGATGCTGATCTTCGGAACATCGTGTGCAACCCGGATATTCTTATCCTCCTGGTCCATCACACCTTCCACGCCCGGCATTGACGAGTATCGCTCCAGCCGTATCTCATCGGCCGGATCGCTCACCAGAAATATCTTGCGATCACCATCGAGCAGAGTAATGCCCGCGGCACCTTCATTCATCAGATCACGCTTGACAGCGGCGATCTGCAACGAGGTAGCTTCCGTTGAAAAGAGAATTGCTTTCATGATGACATCACTATCAAAACAAACGACGGACATATTGCCGGATGGCTGGCACAAGGGCATGCCGCAGGTACGCCGGGAGGACGCCGCATGGATCTTCCATCGGCAACAACGAGGGCGGCACACCAGCCGGCACCTCCTTGCTCCGCCCCTTGCAAGCCTTATCCCCCCTATCCGGCAGGCACTACACTCGGGGATAAATCTACGGAGAAAAGACGGAGCTGCCTCGAAGCACGATATCGGCCGTGGCAGCCAGAGCAAAAAGCACGCTCACATAGCCGTTCAGATTAAAGAACGCGAGATCAATCCGGGAGAGATCGCCTGTCCGAAGAATCCAGGCCTCATAGATCAGAATGGCTGCAACCGCCGCCGCACCGATGTAGAAGATCACGCCAAGACCGGCAACAACGCCGAACAGAATGTAGAAGAACGTTGCCAGCGCATGCACCGGCCGCACCAGGCGAATTGCCCGAAGCGCCCCGAGCCGGGCCGGAATCGATTTCAGGCCATGGGCGCGATCGAACTGCTCATCCTGGCAGGAATAATAGATATCGAACCCGGCGGTCCAGAACGTTACCCCCAGGCAGAGCACAATCGGTGCCCAGGAGAAGGACCCTGTCAGGGCAAACCATACACCGACCGGAGCCGCTCCCAGACAAAGCCCAAGCACAAAATGTGCGGCGGTGGTATAGCGCTTGGAGAGCGAATAGCCCAGAAGAAGCGCGAGAAGCGGCAACGACAAGGCACCGCAGAGCATATTGACACCAAACGAGGCGCCCACAAACACGATACAGGCCAGCACCGTAAAGGACCGTGCCTCGGCAACCGTCACTTTCCCGGCCGGAATCTCGCGGTTGCGTGTTCTGGGATTGACCGCATCAATATCACGATCGGCCAGACGATTGAATCCCATTGCGGCGGTACGCGCGCTTACCATGCAGACCAGCAACAGGAGCACGCCAGCCCATGTCAGCGTGACATCCTCGGTCATATACGCTATCAGCCCCGAAACATAGGCAAACGGAAGCGCAAAAACGCTGTGGCTGAATTTTATCATCCGGCCGAACGTGACAGTTCGCTGTGCGATGGACATGGGAGAAAAGGTTCTGTAATGTAGAGTCGAACGTGGAGCACGGCCGATAAAGCGCTCCGAAGATGGAACATGCCAATAGAACGGGGGCATGCGCTTGCAGAAGTGCCAGGCACCTTGTTACGGGCAACCTGCTGGCGGCTTCTACGATCGGCTCCTGCACCCGATTGCCAGTTCAGAGCGCGGGGCACGGTTATCGCTCCGCAAAGATATCCTTGAAAAAGAGCTTCATCGCCTCCCACGAACGAGCATCGGCCTTGGCATTATAGGCCACACCTCTGGCATTGTCGCTCCCATTGGCAGGGTTTGTGAAGCCATGCACCGCATTGCCATACGCAACAAGCTCCCAATCCGCCATTGCCCCGCGCATCTCCTCCTGGAACGCCGCCACCTGGGATGGAGGAACATTGGGATCATCAGCGCCATGAAGCACAAGCACCCGCCCTTTGATGCTTCCGGCACCGGCCGGGGTTGGGGAGTCCAGTCCGCCATGAAGGCTGATTACTCCCCGAACCGGGGCGCCGCTTCTGGCAAGTTCCAGGGCAACGGTGCCGCCGAAGCAATAGCCCAGTGCGGCCACACGGTCGGGATCAACCATCGCGCTCTTCAGCAGCGTCTGCAACGCGGCATTGATCCTGGCGCGCATCTCGGAGCGATCGTTTTTCAGAGCACCGGAAAGCGCCGCGGCCTCGCCGCGATCGGCGGCAACCATTCCATTGCCATACATATCGGGAGCAAGCGCAACATACCCAAGCGCTGCAAACTGCTCGGCCCGGCGCTTTGCATACTCATCCAACCCCATCCACTCATGCACGACCAGCACGCCCGGGCGCCGTCCGGCAAGGGCATCATCATAGGCGAGATATCCGGCGAAGGTTTTCCCGCCCAGGGTGTATTCCACGGTCTCTGTACGGATCGCCGACCGTGCGGTCATCGCTGCCAGCAACGTCAGAAAAATGACGGATAGTACGGTAGTTCTCATGGCTCCCGGAGAGTAACAAGTAACGGAACGGGAGATGACGGATGGATCAGATCACAGCCCGCCGCTCCCTGGGATATAAAATGATCTGCCGCTCCAGCATACCAACATCAGGGCTGGCCGCATCCAGCTCAACCGCAAGCAATCCGGGACGCATTCCCGGGCGCAGGCGGCCAAGTTCGGGGAACCGAAGGATATCCGCTCCGGAAACCGTCAGCGCCTGAAGGAGTATGCCGGGCTTCAGATCAGGCCATTGTTCGAGCAGAATTCGTGCCTCGCTGAACACATCGACGCTTGGATTGGAGCCTCGCCCATCGGTGCCAAGCGCGAAGCGCATACCGCTGCCGACGATCGCCTCGAACGGCGGGAGCGTGCCGGTGATATGGATATTGGAATAGGGGCTTAGAATAGCCCGCGCTCCCCTGGCCGCAAGCAATGTTATCTCTTCAGCCGTGGCATCGGCCAGATGCACAGCCACAAAGCGCTCATCAAGGATGCCGAGCTGATCGTAATAGGATATCGGGGCGATGCCCGGCGGCGTCCATGAAGCATCCCATGCGCCAATGCTCTCAAGCATAGTACGCCAGGGGCCACCGCCGGTTTTGTACAACAGGCGCTCATCGGGGTCCTCGGCCAGATGCTGGTACAGAAAGTTATCGCGCTGGCGACTCCGCTCGGCAATACGCAGCATCAACGTTGGCGAGACCGAAAACGGCGCATGAGCGCCAACAACGGGGTCAACCATAGCGGGAAACTCCACCGCACGGGCTGCTGTTTCGGCTGCGGCCAGGATCTCCTCCGCCCGTTCCCCGGGAAAGCCTATCAACTCGTGGATAAACCGGCAGCGCATGCCGGAGCGGCCGATCGCATCCAGCGTGCCGAATGTATTTGCCACCTCGCCGATCGCCACGGTGCCGGAGCGCTTCATCTCCAGAAGCGTCCGCAGCGCAGCCGTCCCGATCTCCTCCGGCCCGGCCCCCTCACGTCTGGAGGAGATCAGGCGCTGCACCCATCGGTTCAGCCCCTCCCCACCCGGCACAAGCTCCTGGCGGGCTGCATCGGTAAGATGCACATGGCAGTTCAGCACTCCCGGCATCAGGATCTGATGGCTATAACACGCATCATAGCCGCCAGAGCGATCCTGATGCACGACCTCCACCACCATCCCATCCTCCGATACCACGACGCCAGCATCGAGAAGGGGCGCGCCATCCATCGTCAGCAGGATCTCGGCAGTATGGAGTATTCGACTGGACATAGGCAACACCGGCAAGCGTGGGCGACAAGGAAATCAGGCGAACATAGCGTGGGTTGCGGTACCGTGCTATTGCAAATGTTATCGAACCGGTTTCAGCAGCCCATAGTAGATCTTGGTATCGTACAGAAACCGGATCGCCCCATCGTGCTGATGGTCGTTGAAGATGCGACGCAGCTCGGCAAGCATGGCATCATAGCCTGGTTCCCCCTCCACCGGCGCATAGGACGAGGAGAGGAGGCGCCCTTTCAGGCCATCGAAATCGAAGACCTGCTCATGATCGCGGACCACTTCCAGCCCATAGGGTTGCGAATGAAAGAAACTGCCGATCACCGACTCATCGGCCGAGATCACCCGATGGACCACATGATCGTAGTTGACCGCATACTTGCGGAGAAGCGCTTCGTAGGCAACAAGAAAAGGGGTGGAATCGATCTTCCGGTCGTTCCAGACAAGCACAACCGGCCCGGGCTGGCGAAGCACCCGGGAAAGCTCACGGGCGGTGCCGACCGGATCGAACCAATGGAACGCCTGCCCGGCCACCGCAATATCGATGCTGGCATTCTTCAGCCCCGTGGCCTCTGCTGTTCCATTGATGCTGGTAAAGCCGGGATACCGGCTCAGATAGCTCTCCCCCGCCCCCCGCATCTCCGGGTTCGGCTCCACGCCATAGACGTGATTGCCGTGCTCCAGGAACGGCTCGGCGAGAAAGCCGGTGCCGGATCCAAGATCAGCAACGACATGAGAGGAGGTAAGACCGATCTCCCGGCAGAGAATTGATATCATCTGGCGCGGATAGCGGGGACGGTATCGGAGGTAATTTCCGACACGGTTGGAGAAGCGCTTGGCAGGCTCGAGGGAGGAACCATTCATGGCACATCATTGTGTTAATTGTTATCGGCGGTAAACAGGGTGATCGGCAGAAGAGGGGAATGTAATGAAAAGATGCGACCAGCCATCCTGAAAACGAGACATCCGGCAGTATCCGTATTATGGGCGATTCATTCTCGAAGAGCCTCACACAGGCTCACGGTTACAGCAACACTCCTGGTTTATCCCACTTGTGGAACCGCAAGCCCCCCGTATCGTGGAAGCCATACAGCAGGAACCTGCCGAATCACGCCGCCGCACGGCAGAGACCATGCTCCTGGCGACAACGCTCATCTGGGGCGCAACGTTCGGCATCACAAAGACATTGCTCGGCACCATGCCCCCCATGGGGCTGCTGACCTGGCGTTTTGGCCTGGCAGCCCTTCTCTTCCTCCTCATCTTTCACCGGCGTCTGGCCTCAGGATTCACACGTACGGGATTGATCCAGGGAAGCATCCTTGGCGTGTTCCTGTACGCGGGATTTGCCCTTCAGACGCTCGGGCTTTCGTTCACCTCGAGCAGCCGCTCCGGCTTTATCACATCGTTGTATGTGGTGATGACGCCGTTGCTACAGATCGCCGTGACGCGCAAGCTCCCGGGACGGCAGGTATTCCTTGGCCTCGCGATCGTGATGATCGGGTTATGGGGCCTTACCGCCCCTGCTGGAACACCCGACGGGCTACTCCAGCCGTGGCGCGAGGGGGGCTTTGGCATCGGCGATCTGCTCACGCTCTGTTGTGCGGCCTCCTTTGCCATCTATATCATCCTGCTCGACCGGTTTGCGCGCAAGGCCAACGTTGTGCTCCTGACCGCCGTGCAGCTTCTGCTTACAACCCTCCTGGCCGCTATCACCAATGCCCTCACCGAGCCTTGGAGCACCCCAACACGCATACTCGACTGGACGCTCCTGCTCTATCTCTCCATCTTTGCCACGGTCTTCTCCACATACTGGCAGACCCGGTATCAGCCTGATACCTCGCCGACCCGTGCGGCCATCATCTATACGATGGAGGCAGTGTTCGCCGCCGTGATCGGCATGCTGATTCTCGGTGAGAGCCTTGGCCCTATCGCCATGATCGGCGGAGGGTTGATCGTAACAGGATTGCTTGTGGTTGAGCTGAAAAGGTAGGCGCCGCTGCCTTCCATTCGGCGTTGCATCTCCGCTGCCAACAGATCCTGGAAGCCGTAACAGCACGGCAGCTTCATGAACGCACACATATCGGCCTGTGCGATCGGCCCGATGGCTTGAGATTGCACGGCCCAAGGTGCCCGTGGCTAGGACTGCGCGGCAAGGCCCAGAAAAACAACGATGGCATCCATACCATGTCGTATAGATGCCATCGAGCAGATAGAGCCTTGGCGGCTATTTTATATCGGCTTGAATCCCTCGAACGCCTGAAGGCAGGAATTGCAGTAATGCAACGACCGGCAGAGCGTAGGGCCGAACGGCGACCGCAGGACCGTGTTATGGCTGCCGCAGAAAGGGCAGGCGGTATTGTTCAGCACCTCAAGCTGCAACACCCCCTCATACGGGACCGGCGGGGCCAGGCCATGCTCCAGCAGTTGTTTCCGTCCCTCCTCGCTTACACGATTGCTATTCCACTGCACATCGAAACTGACCCGCACATCAACATCGGCAAACGGCATACGCAGCAGCCGCTGGCGCACCTCATCGCGCATATAATCGATGGCAGGACAACCGACGAACGTAGGGGTCATCGAGACATGGGCAACGTTTTCACTGTCGATCCAGACATTGGTGATAACGCCAAGATCGACCAGCGAGATCGTTGGAATCTCGGGATCTTTTACATCCTTCAGCGCTTCCCATATCTCTTCGGTTGGTGTCATCTCACCACTCCGCCGAAGGATCAATGCGGAACACCTCGGTCATCTCCTCAAGCAGCGGCCCAAGGAACTCCGTATGATATCCATGGCGGCCGCCATATGCCGGGGTGGCCGCCGCCGCATCGGGCATGCGAAGCCCGGCCTTCTCCAGCGTAGGAGCAATCGACTCAAGCCAGCGGTCGCGCAACGCTTCCTCTCCGGCAAAAACGCCGCTCTCGGCAAGCTCTGCATCATAAACGGAAGGCTCGAAGATTCCGAGTGCAAGCGGGAACACCTCGTTCAGCGCCCCCTGCATCCGTGCATGGCTCTCGGGGCTTCCTTTTGCTCCAAGCTGCACAACCCAGGTATTGGCATGGAAGACATGATACTTGATCTCTCCCTTGATCTTCTGGGCAAGCTTCGCCAGCGGCTCATAGGAGCAGCTTTCAAGCATCTCATAACGGAGCAGATCGGAGGCATCGAAGAGGAAGTGGCGCATCAAACTGAAATCGTATTCACCGATAGGATACTCTACCAGATGGCAACAGCGGAACTGTGCTTCAGGCCGTGTAAATGCCGTGACATCCGGTTCGGCCTCGCCGAGCGTCTGAAGCATAGCATACAACGCCAGACTGTGGCCAAGCTTGTCCTGAGCGATCGAGGAAAAGGCGATATCCTCCTCCAGCAACGGCCCCAGGCCGGTCCACTCGGAGGTACGATGGGCAATGATAAGCGAATCATCGGCCATCCTGAACAGAAGATCCTTCAGTGCGGAGGCATCACTCATTATTGGTCGTGTTTTTGCGTTTGAATGCCGTCAGCTTTCCGCCGACACGGTACCCCTTGGCCTCGCGATAATCCTTCTGAGGCGTCGTTTCAAAGATATCTGCATCCTCGACACCGATCGTAAAGATATCGGCGGTACGAACCACCCAGAGCGAGACGCATTTGGCGCGCCGCGCATACTGTTCCTTTGCAAATACAAGGGCTATTTCAGGGTTGGGAGCATGAAGCGACCCGACATGTTTCGGCTGATCTCCACGGATAGCCTGATGAAACACCTCATAGGTCTCATACTGATCCATTGGCGGAAGCGGATCCCAGGGCGTCTCGTTGTCCTGAGGGATGTTCGCCCTGGTCACCCTGGGATCGAGAGAGTTGATCGTCATTGGTTCGTCCTGTTGGTAAATGCGCGTTGGCCGTTGCCGGCCGCCCGGTCTCCGGCCGCCCGGTCTCCGGCCGGGCCAAAACCAAAGAGGCACAGAGCACGGTGATGGCACTCTGTGTCTCCCTGATTGAATAGTCTCGTTCGTTTCTCCCGCCTGATAGATCTTCTCAGGCAAGCGGCGCGACATATTTCGCCGAGGGACGTGCCAGAGCCTGGCGCACCCACTGTCCCTGCTCCTCGGCCATGCGGCGTACGGCAAGGCGCTCCTTATTGCACGGGCCATCGCCATTGATAACCCGTTTGAACTCCGCCCAATCTGGATCGCTGAACTCCCAACGGCCGGTCTCCTCGTTCTTACGGAGATTCGGATCAGGCAACGTCAGGCCAAGATCCCAGATCTTCGGCACATAGGAATTCAGGAACTCCTGCCGCATATCGTCATTGCTTGCCATCTTCACCTTCCAGCGTGTCAGCTTCTCGGTATGAACCGAGATGGTATCGGGCGGGCCGTGAAAATGCATAATCGGCTTCCACCAGCGATTCAGCGCCTCCTGCACCATCGCGCGTTGCGTGGGCGTGCCGGTGGCAAGCGTCACCACGTTGTCGTGCCCGTATTTCAGGTGAAACGACTCCTCGACACAGATACGCTCCAGCGCACGGCAGTACGGGCCATAGGAGCCTTTGGAGTTGAGCACCTGGTTGATGATAGCACCGGCATCGATAAGCCAGGCGATCACAGCCGTATCGGCCCAGGTCTCGGCCGGATAGTTGAAGACATTGGAATATTTGGATTTGCCGCTGATAAGGTCGTTTATCATATCCTCACGCGGCTTGCCGAGGGTCTCGGCGGCACTATACAGAAGCTGTGCGTGGCCGACTTCATCCTGAACCTTCGCCATCAGCGCCATCTTCCGACGGAAACCGGGGGCACGAGTGATCCAGGTACCCTCCGGCAGCGCCCCGATGATCTCCGAATGAGCATGCTGCTCGATCATTCGCACAAGCTGCCGACGATACTCGCGGGGCATCCAGTCGTGTGGCTCGATCTTCTCACCGCGGTCGATCCGCGCCTCGAACTCAGCCAGCTTTTCCGGATCCTCGGCAAGCCTTGGGTCCTGCGGCTGCGCGTCGACTACAGATAGGTTTCCGTACATGGGTCGTTCCCGTTGCTACTCTCGTGATTGATTCCAGCGCGAAATTACGCAAAGATTCCGATTCAGGAAGGTTTTCCGGTGCATATACGGCCCCGGCCGCTGCCGGCCAGGACACACCACCGCATCCGTTCAGTGCTCTCGGCGTGATGCCTCTCGGGAACCACGCCTGATACAGTGACGCACAACCGCCCTCTAAAAATGTGCGTGGGAAGAGAACGTGGCAGGGTGCCCCTGTCGGCATGCAGCGCATGCGGCATCATCTCATCGTGGCCATCAGGCCGGAACCAAGCTTATGCATCCCCACGTTCATCGGCAACACACCGCTGCAACCCATCTCGCAGGCTCTCCGACGGCAGGCTCTTCCCTATCAGCACAAACCGGCTCTCACGTGGGGAATCCCCCCAAAGCTCCCCGTACTGCCAGCTTGAGAGCGCATGAACGCCATGAAATATGTATCGTCGAGGCTGCCCCGCGATGGCAAGAATTCCCTTCATCCGATAGATCGACTCATGATGGGATGCAAGCAGTTCGCCGACCCAGCGCTCGAAACATTCCAGATCGACCGCCCCTGGAATTCGTATGCCGAGCGAGACGACATCGGCCTCGTGGGCAACGTTGGCAACTGCCTGCCCAGGCTCCAGACGGGCAGGATCGAACCCGCCGATATCGAGCACCGCGTCGATATCAACGGCGGCATGACTGGCCCGTATCAGCGTTGCCATGGGGTTGATTGATCGTAGAGACTCCTCAAGAACCGCAAGGGCAGCCGGAGAAAGGCCGGCACATTTATTCAGAAGCAGAAGATCGGCATAGGCGATCTGATGCGCCACCTCCGGGCTTCTGACGAGCTGATCCGCCAGATGAAGCGCATCGACAACCGTCACAATACCATCCACCGTAAACGTATCCCCAACATCGGGATGCGTCAGGAACGTCATAATAATCCCCCCCGGCTCCGCAAGCCCCGTGGTCTCGACGATGATATGATCGAATGCCTCGCGCCGCTGCATAAGGTCCTCCAACACCTCGACAAGGTCATCTCTGACCGTGCAGCAGATGCATCCGTTGGCAAGCGTATAGATTCCCTCCTCCACGTTCAGTACCAACTCATGGTCGATAGCGATCTCGCCGAACTCGTTCATGATGACTGCGATGCGGCGACCATGCCCCCCGTTCAGGATATGATTCAGCAATGTTGTCTTCCCCGCTCCCAGATAACCGGTCACAACCGTAATGGGAACGGGATCGTTATAGGATCTAAAACTCACGGCAGATCTATCCGCATCAAAATGGTAGAAATGAGGTTGGCGGATACTGCCACCTCCTATGCTCCGGCGCGCTATCAGAGAACGGCGAGCTGAACGGACACCCCCGGACCTATTAGCCCAACAATGGCTCACCATATGGTGAGCAGGTTCCGGCGGCATTGAAAGATACGCCCGGCACGATCATCGGCCGGTGCTGGAGACCACAACCACGGACGATCGAGAGGGTTCAGCAAGGCATCAACGAGCGAATACAGCTCCGTCCGGTGCTTTTTGCCTCTGTTCCCTCCTGCCACGCGTACCAGCGTGGGATCACCAGAAGAACATACCACGCAATATATGATCGGCTGTTTTTGGTCCTTGCATCTACGCCCGTGGCCCCCTACTTTAGAGGGTTATTCCATCTTTATGGGGGATGGCATCGCTCCGGGCGCCTATGATACTGAAGAGAACAACGGGACCGGAATAGCAGCAGATGTGATGTACGAATCGTGATAAACGTTACATGGTAACGGATATCTCTATCACCGATTTCTGTACACAGGAGAGGCAAGCCTGTGACATTTCAGCATCACTGAGGGTCTTTCCATGATGTGGTCCGGCAATCTGAACCCCTCTTGCAGTGCCGGACAGATCCCTTGGGGCGTCAGGTTGCCCCCCCGGGCTTATCGGGCGCCACCCGCTGTTCTATAGAGCTTGCACACGAGCACTCTCAGGTTGTGGCCACCGCCGCCCAACTTCACCCTGCCGATGTAACGGTATATGACCGGAACAGGTATACAAGGACATTTACAGCGAACGTTATGTGTCAACGATCTACTTCCTCCTTCTACGCAAGGATTCTGCGAACGCTTCTGATGGCAGTTCTTCTTGGCAGCATGGGGTCCGGCATTGCGATGGCGCAGGCCTGCCCGGAAAACTGGACGTTGAATATCGAGGAGAACGTGCCTCTGTGCGCCTACCCTATGTTTGTGCAGACAATCTGGGGGCCTGCCCCCGGTACCAGATCACCGCTGCCATCGACAACCCCGGGATTTTCCTCACCAGGCAACTATATCATCCCGGCACCGACGCCACGGGAGAACTTCCCATTCCGGCTTGCACAGATCTCCATGCATGCGTTCGGCGACCCTATCGCTTCAGTCGAGCTGAAAGTTGGCCAGGATTCGACGATCAACATCGGCTGCTGCTGCTGTGTACATATGGAGGTTGCTGCCGAAGGCGATTGTTTTGTCATCAATGTCCGCCGGGAGCCCAAATGTCCCTGACGATGGCATGCCATACCAGGAGACGTTCCGGCAGAGAGCAGATCCAGGCAAATCCGGGACATGCTCCATCCCGGCGATACAGACGTAACGATCTACTGTCACGGGTATCCCTTTACCGCAATGTCAGCATGCTTGTGGCCCATACAGGCCGGAAGCTGGTTCATGGGATTGTTCACTCCAACTCATCGCACTTATGAGCAGACTCGATTCCATATCCTCCCGCTGTCTACCGGGCAGCGCACGACACCTTGGCCGAAGGATGGCCGAGATGCTTGCGCTACTGGCATGTGCCCTGCTGGCGCATTCCGCAACCATCGCACAGACAAACCTGGGCGGCATGCAGAATACGTATGCAAGGGTCTATCAAATGCGCCCCTGCATGCTTACGGTTGATTATGCCGGCGCATTTCAGGATGGGGATACCATTATCATCATTCAGATGGGTGGCGCAACCGCCGATCGTGATGGGAATCTCACCAGTATCAACAAAGCCGGCTACTGGGAGATGAATGTCGTCGGAGGCGATCCTTCGGATGACATCATCCCTCTGAAACGCCAGATATTCGGCTATCCCGACAGTTTCGACATCGGCAGAGGCGTACAGGTGGTACGGCTTCCCAGAGTTCCCGGAGATGCGACCATAACCAGCGAGCTTATAGGGTTCCCCTGGGACCCATCGGCAGGGACCGGGGGTGTTATCGCCCTGTCGGTACCCGGCATCCTTACGCTGAACGCCGATATCAACGCCGACGGTCTCGGTTTTGGACACTCCTTTCGTGAACTTTCCCTTGGAAGGAACAGCGCAACCTGTGGCGCCACGGACTTGAACCCTGTTGAAGACGCGGGCTACAAGGGCGAAGGCATCGCAAACACCGAAAGGCGCATAGGACGCGGACCGTGGGCAACCGCAGGAGGCGGAGGCGCAAACCATAACTCCGGCGGCGGCGGCGGCGGCAACTATGGTGCGGGAGGAGTAGGCGGCGGCCAGCTTGTCCAGTTCTCATGCACGCCTGTTGCAAACGGCGGCATTGGCGGACAGGCCTATACAAGCTATTCCATGCCCAACCCCCATATCGTCATGGGAAGCGGAGGCGGCGCCGGTCACCAGAATAATATGGGGGGCACCGATGGGGCACGCGGCGGAGGCTTAATCATCATCATTGCCAAGGAGATTCGCGTAAACGGGAACCGTCTTATCAGAAGCAACGGCGCTGATGCACTGCCAGCATTCAACGATGGTGCCGGAGGCGGCGGCTCGGGAGGGACCATTGCGATCTTCAGCAACACGTTAGGATCGAACGTCAGGTTCCAGGTCAAGGGAGGAAAAGGTGGTGATATCAACGGCGTAGAGCGTACCGGCCCGGGCGGTGGCGGCGGCGGCGGCGTTGTCCTTAGCAGAAATGCCATTCCCGCTGGAAGTGTTGATGCCTCCGGAGGATTTCCCGGCACACAGATCCCGTTTTCCGCCAACACGCAAGGGGCACAATACGGCCAGTCCGGTGCGGCTCTCTCCGGCCTTGGCGATCCCCTCAAAGGCAATGTGGCGGTCTACCCGCTGGTTATCACCGCAAGCGGGCCAATAGAATTCTGCGCCGGTGATAGTGTTGTCCTGAAGGTCAACGCCTTCACTGCAAAATGGAGCAAGCAGGGAGACCCAACCTTCTTCAAGGGAGGCGAAAGCATCGTCGTCCGCGAGCCTGGTCGCTATACGGCCGAGGCCACTCTTGGCGGCTGCGAGCTGGCAACAACAAAGGAGATCAAGGTCTGGGGGAAACCCCGATTTGGCATGGGAGGAGGCAAGTACCTTCCCCCCTGCGGCATATCCCGGTTCATGCTGGGCATTCAGACTGCCGACGGCGGCGTGCCCCCTTATACCTACAAATGGGAGACCGACGATCCCGAGGCGCTTGATCCAGGCCAGCTTGATCAGCCGATGCTCTGGGCAACTCCTACAAAGGACACATGGTTCAAGGTGAGCGTCACCGATGCCAATGGCTGCCAGTATGTTGAGGAGTTCAACTACAAGTATGCACAGCCGATCATCTATAGCGCGCCAGACGTGGAGACCTGCGAGGGAGAGGATATCCAGATCGGCGTTGTGGGAACAGGCGGTGCAGCTCCCCTTGTCTATTCATGGGAACCGGCAACCGGCCTGGACAATCCCAGACTGTCGCGTCCTACCGTTATCGCCCCTACGGCAAATCAGCGGTATATCGTCCATGTGATCGATGATAACGGCTGCCACAAGTTCGATACGATCGAGGTGAGGGTAAAGGCGCTGCCGAAGACAACGGTAAGCCCCAGCACTGTCATCTGCTCGGCAGCAAGCACGCAGCTTGTTGCAACCGGCGGCACCAGCTATGTATGGGAGCCTGCCACCGGCCTCTCCTGCACTACCTGTCCCAACCCGGTTGCACGGCCAGCCGTGACGACCACCTACAGGGTTCTTATCACCGATGCAAAGGGCTGCGTGAAGCTGGACTCTGTTACGGTGGTTGTTCGTACACCACGGCTTTCCAGCACGACCACCGCGATAGACTTCGGCAAGCTGGACGAGTGCCAGACGAGCACAACCAGAGAGTTCTATCTGCGCAACGACGATAACAGCGATATCGAGATCACCGATCAGACATTTACCAACGCCGATGGCTTTGCTGTGATCGCGCCGGGCCTGCCAGCTACCATCAAGGCCCACGACTCGATACGTATCGTTGTCAGCTTTGCCCCCCCCGGCATCGGCTCCAGATCCTCGGACCTGACGATCAAGGGTCTGTGTGATGTGAGCTATAGGGTCAGCCTGACGGGTGAGCAGCAGAGTACGGTAGTCTCGGCAAATCTTGGTGTCGTCAACTTCGGGCAGGCATTCTATTGCGAGGCCGCCCCGCGCGACACGGTCGTCATCGTCTCCAATACCGGCACCGCGCCGCTTGATCTGGGGAACGTTGTTATCACCGCGCCATTCCAGTCGCTGTATCCTACAGGAACGCAGAGATTGCTGCCGGGCGACACAGCACACTTCGTGATCCGCTACACGCCTGCCGGAGCGGGGGTCTTCGCATCCGACTTCGAGATCCCCTATGTTTCCGGCACCTGCGAAGGCACCCTGCGTGTGAAGCTGAATGCAACAAACGTGCAGCCGATGGCCACGGCAGATATGGCAGGCATCACATTCCCGGAACTTGTGGGCTGCAACCTCCTCGCCGACACGATCATCACGATTCGGAACACCGGAAGCGTCCCGGTCGATGTGCGCCGCAACGCCATTACCAACAGCTTCAGGATCACCTCGACGCTCCCGATGACGATTCCGCCGGGTGAATCCCGCACGCTCACGGTGCGGTTCGAGCCTGTAGCGCAAGGCTCCGCCAATGGAGAGCTTACACTGCTGTACGGTCCATGCCATGATACCATCCGTGTGGCGCTGAGCGGCTCCTCGCAGGGGGTCAGCTTTACGATACCGGAAACGATCGAGTTCGGCCAGATCGTTTACTGCGAGGAACAGAGCAGGACCATGCAACTGCCGATCATCAATACAAGCGCTGGCGATGCTATAAGCACCATCACGGCAGTATCGGTGGTTGGCCCCTTTACCACCACACTGGCGGTGGGGGATGTGCTGCCGAACAATGTGCCGCAGCGGTTCGATGTAGTCTTTACGCCAACAACCGATGGTGATGTGGTCGGCAGAATCGAGATCACGCTGGAACCCTGTGATGTCAAGAGAGTTATCGAGCTTACCGGCAGCCGCGCCGATGCCGCGATTGCGGCAGCAAGCGCCCTGTCAGTGGATTTCGGCTCGATACAGCTCAATACGACCAGCAGGCAGACGGTGCGATTCCGAAACACCGGGGCAACCACCCTCTCGAACGTGACCCTGAACGGCATCATAACACCGTTCTCGGTTGTCTCCTCCACTCCACCGGTACCGGCCAATCTGGCTCCGGGAGAGGAGTTGGTGGTGGAGGTGGAATATACCGGGACCGCCGGCACGCAGAACGGGGTGCTTCGCGCCGTGAGCGAGGAACCATGTGTGCTCGCCGCCCAGGTTCAGCTCCGGGGTGAAGGAGATGTCTCCTCCACAAGCGTCGAGCTGCCCGCGTTCAGCGCAGCACCGGGCACAAAAGTGATTGTGCCGATGCTGGCAACCGGGACCGGGGAGCTGGCCGGACTGGGCGTCACCTTTTTCGAGGCGACGCTGCGATTCAATCGCTCGCTCCTGATCCCTGCAAACGCGGCACCGATCGTCCTGGTGAACTCCGTGCCCGATCCGAACGATCCCTCGCAGCTTCTGTACACCTTCCGTGCGCCGTTCCAGCCCGGACCCACGCTCGTTGAGCTGGCGTTTATCGCAGCGCTCGGCGAAACATCCGGCATCACGCCGGTCACGATCGAGAAGTTTGCATGGAGCGATCCGTCGATCACCGTCTCCTTGACAAACGGCACCTTCCAGCTCGAGGAGATCTGCGTCACCGGCCCGACCCGTGTGATCCGAGGAAGCGGCGAGGTGGTTCTTAAACCGGTTCGTCCGAACCCGGTGAATACAACCATGGAGCTTGAGTACGAGATTGTGGAGCATGGCCCAACCGAGCTGTTCATCAGCGATCTGCTTGGCCGTAAGGTCGCCGTCCTGGTTCATGGCGAGGCACAGCCCGGACGCTATGTCATGACCGTCGATGCATCCAGGCTCGAATCCGGCACCTATATCTATACGCTTCAGACACCTACACAACGGCTGTCGAAGATGATGGAAGTGGTGAAATAACAACGGCTCCGTGTGCAGGCACAAGGCCGGCAACTTAATCACGATGCCCGATTGCGCAGGCTCTCTCCTGCCAATCGGGCATCGGCACATTCAACCATGCAACAGCGCAAAGCCACAGGCGCATGCCACCAACCAGTACGCACGGAACGGCACAGGGGAACCGGATCGGGTTCCCCTGTCGATAGACTATCGGCAACAGGACCGGAAGGAATCAAGCGATCAGAACCGAAGCTGGGTATAGAGCACCGGAGTCTCGATGGCGGACACATCGTAAAGATAGAACGTATCCTTTGCCGAGAGGATCATCAGATTACCGCTGAGAATGATATCATGCGCCACGACATTATTCACCGCCCCTATCTTCCGTACGTTCTTCGGGTCCTTTACATCGAGAATCGCCAGCCCCGCATCACCGTCGCAGACAAGCACAACACCATTGCGAACGCCCAGACCATACGGCCCGTTCAGCTTGTATGAATGCAGAAGCTTCGGCAGACGGATATTGGTGATATCAATGATATCAAGCTGATTATCCACGCCACCGCAGGCGCTTCCTCCACGCAAGGTAACATAGGCGCGCCCATCCTCCACGACGACCGGATCGCAGTTGCGCCGATGGGTGAACTCCGAGAGATACGTTGGGTCCGCCTGATCCTTGGCATCATAGATATACATCCCGGCCCGACCACCAATAAACAACAGATCGCCATAGGGGAACAACGTCTCGATATCCCAGGCGACCGAGACACGATTGCGATAACGAGGCCGTGCAGGATCGGAGATATCATAGACATTGAGCGTCTGGCGATCGAGACAGTAGAGATACTCCCCTACCACGGCAAATCGGGAGAGCGATCCGGCAACGCCGGTATTGGCCATATCGCGAGACGAGCCGGCAGTGGGAGCGCTCATCTCGTTGGAGCATCCGCCACAACCGGAGGCTCCGGCCCTCAGCCCCCCTTCATCCATCAGAACATTCTGCACAGCGCCTGGCTGATCGAACACTTTCCTGATCGTATCCACAGCCACCGGATGCGCTATATCGGCGATATCGAAAACAACCAGATCGAGGTTGTTATCGGCATACATGTACCTCCCCTTTACCGCCACATCGACGTTCCGGCTCATCGCTATCATGCCAAGCTGCCGGGGGGCCGCCGGATGGGAGAGATCATAAAGCTTGATATCCTTGCCGGGTGTGGTACGGATCAGCGTGCTGCCATACAGATAAATTCTGGAGACCGGGTCCGAACTGACCGTATTCAGTTGGTATCCGAAGGAAAACAGGACCAGAAAAAGCAGGCAGACCAGTGACGAACGTTTCATTGCTCCTCCGCATGAAAGTGTGATGGATGTAGCTCGAATCGTGACGCCTCGATTGCTCCGAGCATTCCTGGTTCAAACAGATGGAGAGCAGGAGATGCCCCGCTCCCAACCGCCAATCAATAGACACCGCAGCAGCATGTTGTAACGGTGCCAACAGAATCGCATGACGATCGCCACCCCGACCTATATTATACCATATGACACTCATGCCATCTCATAGAATGCAATGGCCATCATCACAATGGGCCGATACAGGAGTACGGCACATGGATTGACGGGGAGGGAACACGGGTGCCGGTGATAGTCATAAAGCCCCAACCAGCCCTGATGCGCTGGAGCCGAGAACCTGAAACCATGCTGGAGACGCAGAGATGGATGCCAATGCGACGCCGAATAATGACGGAGATCAGGTAGAACATTCCATTGGAATGATCCACGAACTCGCCCCCGACATAGCTCGGCTGCAACTCCTGATCGTCAACATCTACTTTATCGGCGAGCCGGGAGCGCCGAGCGGGACATGGGCTTTGGTGGATACAGGCCTGTTCGGCTCGGAGGGACGCATCCTGAAAGCCGCAGCCGAACGCTTTGGTCCCAACTCCAGGCCCATGGCGATATTCCTGACCCACGGCCATTTCGATCATGTGGGTTCGGTACAGGAGCTTGCAAAAGCATGGGATGTGCCGGTCTATGCACATCCCCTTGAACTTCCCTATCTCACCGGCCGCTCCGATTATCCCCCTCCCGACCCTGGTGTCGGCGGTGGCACAATGGCCACCATGTCGTGGCTCTATCCAACAAGCTCGATCGACCTTGGCGACAGGATACATCCGTTACCGGATGATGACACGGTGCCAGGTCTGCCGGAATGGCGATGGATTCATACGCCAGGACATACAGCGGGACATATCTCCCTGTTCAGGCAACGCGATCGTACACTGATCGCAGGAGATGCCTGTGTAACCGTACGGCAGGAGTCGCTTCTTGCCCTGATAGCACAACGTCAGGAGGTGCACGGCCCACCGGCCTACTTCACAAGCGATTGGGACGCGGCACGCCGGTCGGTAGGAACGCTGTCGATGCTGCAACCATGGCTTGTGGCAACCGGCCATGGCATTCCGATGCGAGGCGAGAGGATGCAGGAGGAACTACAGGAGCTTGCATCGGACTTCAACCATATCGCGCTCCCAAAGAAAGGGCGGTATCTTCATCTTCCTGCCATTACCGACGAAAACGGTGTGGTTTCCCTCCCACCTGCCATGCCAGGCAATACGTTCCCCAAAATTCTAACAGGAATCGGCCTTGTTCTGGCCGCAGGAATGCTCCTCTTCGGTATGCTCCGCAGAAACCGGAGTACGCCGCTGTCGCCAGGATGATCTGGCCATCCTTTTGCCACAGGCAGTACAACCATTGGCCCCACGATGCAAAGGGCTACCGTGTATGCTCACCCGAGATGTATCGCAGGATCTCCGGCAGCAAACGTTCTCTCAGGGGGAATACGACGGAGCCTGTTTGTTGCAGGATCAACATAAAACCTGGCATGCCTGGTGGGATAAAGCGCGGGCGGATGTATGAGAAGCAGGCCCTGCTCCGTTATCTCGACACACTCTTTCCGTATGGTATACCAGAAGATGCAGTCACGATATCCATCGCGATATTTCGGCTGTATCCGTTGCAGAAATTCCGAGTAGACGCCATCGAAATCATGTTCCACCTGAGAGTATAACCATCGTTTTACCGGTGTGGTGTCCAGGTAGGTATGGCCTGATCTTCTCATTGATTCCCATGATGGAGCATCAAGCATATCATGGCTGCCTCTGGTGGATCTGGTATCGCAGTAATCCGGCTTCACCGTATGCCGCGCACGTGATCCGGCCACTTTTCTCAGGAGATAATGAGGGACACGTTCGTCTTTCATGGCACCGATAGTGAGAACTCGTGAGTGAATAACGGCCATATTCCATACAACCTGCGGCAGCCACTACTGCACAACTCTCATCACTCGCCCCAGACGATGCGTACGGGTCTGAAGGAGATAATAATACACTCCCGATGGCAGTGCCGAGACGTCGATAATGGCACTATACCGTCCCCGCTGGCGATACCCATCATGCACCGTCAGCACCGTTCTGCCGACGACATCGGTTACCAGAAGCTGGGTAGGGCCATCCTCCACAAGCTCATATTCCACCATCGTGCTCCCATTTGCGGGATTCGGAATATTCTGCTTCAGCAGAAGATCGCCGATGCCATCCAGCAGGCGCGGATCGCCATCGCGGCAGATATCGAGCAGTGTAAAGTCGCCATCGACAGGATCGACGAGAATCTCGTCGCAACGGTCCCAACGAAACCAGATGAAACGCAATCCGCTCACCTCCGCGTTGCCTAGTGCGGCAAATCCTTCCAGGGTAAGCAGCGTATCCCTGGCGCGGCTCCCCTCCACGATCACAAAACGTTCGCTGCCAATCAACGTATCGCTCAGGATGTTTCCCCCTACAAATCGCTCTATCTGCAATACACTGGCATTGAACCGGATCGTCGCAAGGAAATCGTGCTCCCCACACTCGTTCAAACCATCCTCCTGGCGGAGCACCAGCGGGATGGCAACCCTATCGCCAGGGGCAGCGCTATCGCTTCCAAGCGCCACGGTGGAGCGAACCTCCCTTCTATCAACCACAACCGACGCCGAAACCGAGCGGCATCCGTACTCGTTCGTCACCATCACCGAATACTCCCCTGGCTCCCAAACGGTCAACGTATCTCCACGCTCCCCGTTCGACCAGAGATGATCCGCGCCCGGCGGCGCAACAAGGCGCAGGCTATCGCACGGACAGAGCGTGGTGGAACCAAGCACCGTAACCTCCGCACCAGGACGTGGGTGGACGGTCACCTTCACCGGGCGCGACGGCTTCTGGCAGCCATTGCTATCGACCGTTATCACGGAATACTCGCCGCCGGTCGCCACGGTTATCTGCTGTGTGGTTTCACCATTGGACCACTCGTATTTCCTGTAGCCTGGCCCTGCATCCAACGTGACGCTACTGCCATCGCAGAAGATCGTATCGCCAAGCGCCCGTATCGTTGGCAGCGGGCAGCCGATAAGGCGCTCCGCGCCAGCCGAGTAGCCATACCCTTCCAGTTCACCATACCCATAGACGCTGGCCACGACCCCAAGCTCCGAGGTCAGCGTATGCTGGCCTGCGCCGGTGGGCACGGTGGCATAGGAGTAGAACTCATCGAATGGGACTGGCTGGAACAGATGCGCAATCGAGGCTCCATCGAAAAGGATGCTCGCGACATCGGCGCTAAAGGCCACGATATTGACATAATGCCGGGCAACGGTCGGCACCGGGAACATCGACAGGAGAACCTGATTGCGAGTGAAATCAAGCGGGCTTACCACCACCATAAACGGATCGGCATTGAAGGAGTTATCGAACTCCGCACCAGCACTGAACTGCACTACGCCAATCGGCTGGTCGGCGGTGATAACGGTGGCCCGCGTCAGAATCGTATCACGATACTCCCCATCGTTCAATGTAAACACGCTACGACCATCGAATTGGACCGTTGTAGCATTGGCAGAAGCCATGATACGGAAGGGGTCCATTTTTCTAGTGGCCAGGGGAACCGTTATAAAGGTTGTTCCCCACCGGTCAACCGAGTACATCTGTTCGAAAAGATGGTTCTGAAACTTAACCCCGCTCGGCACATTGGCGCGTGCAGCACCGCCGAACAAAGCGAAGGGGCGGCGGTTCGGCGAGATCACCCTGCTACCGCTGAGATCATGCGACGCCTGCACCTGATAGCTCTGCCCCGCATCCATCGTGATCGAGTACGGCACACCGGCAGGACGCCCTCCGGCCGTCGTCGCCGAAGGGGTTATCTCGATCTGTGTGCCATCCTCGGTGGCAACGATGATAAACTGTGATGGCAGAGGAATGCCCGCATCGGTAACAAAGCCCTGATAGGCCATCACCCGATAATCATATCCAAGTGCCCCGGTGGCAAAGACCGCCGTGGCCTCCATCGTCTGCGGCACATAACTCACGGCCCAGACATCGACCGAATCGGTCGTCACGATCCGCACGCCTCTATTTGCGATCCCCTCCGATTCGAGCGACAGGAGAAGGTTCTGCGGCAACTGTACTTCCGTAACCGAGTTGGCGGGCAGGCCAATCGGCCTTGAGAACCCGATGCGCGGAATGGAGACAATGCCGGTAGCAGCTCCACGCGTCGAGATATAGAGAGTGAAAAGGGCCGGTTCTCCTGTCTGGGTGGTATGAGCCATAAAACCAACCCAGAACTCGGTGCCACGTGTGCTCTGCGCATTCAGGGAAACCGCAAGGGTACTAAGGAGAAGCCCGGCAAAAAGAGCTTGCCGGAGGCTTAGGGGGATTCGAGTCTTGAACATAGATGCTATGCGATCAAGAGGCCGGATGTACATCGCCATAGACACCGCCATGGCATACCCAGAGCGATGCATGGCATGAAAGATACGTTGCAATGCTCTCTACACAACACCCCATGCCAACCAGCGCCATCCGGCATTCCCTATCATGGTTCCCCCAGCCGTAGCATCGTCGCCGGAGAGGATAGTGAAGCAATCGCTCCCCATCCATGTTTGTATAGTGCGAACAGGTGATGATGGTGCGATAGCTTGAACGGTCTTCTCTCCACCGACAACCACAAACAGACGCACGGAAGAGGGCCTTCAAGAAAAAAACAGCAGCCGCAACTATGACACGATGCCGGAAAAATCGCGGCATTGCCACGTTGCCTATCTTCGGCCCCCGTACCGGAACCAGAGCAGAACCGGCGGCACTGCATAACAGAAGAGCCTGCCAGCGCCTGGCACTGCACATGCTTATCGGCACAACGACAACCGGCCCAGCCCATGGAACCATCCGCTCAGCAGTGCTCAACAGCATACTGGCCCCGCCACCACTGGGGGAGATCGGACAAGCTCGCCACTGCTTCGCGTGCTGGGCTGGATTACAGCCATCGTAATGGCTGCGGCCTCGAAGCAATGGCAGTTCTATAAGGTTTCAGGGAAGAATGGAACACAGCCACCATTGTTATCCCGGCCCCCTGGATATAATAGTTACGGGCACGGATACCCTTGCCAGCCTGTAAAGCAGGCCAGAAGCTATCCGTGCCCGCACATAATCCCTGCGGATACACGCGCCACGAAACGATTGCAGCGTTGGGTTTAGATAAGATCGAGACGCTTTGCTACCGGCTCCAGCTTACGATAAAGCTCAAGCCCCTTATCCGTTTTGCTATACGGCCCCACCTTCCTCATAAAGCGTATGGCCTTCTCGCTGTTCGACTCCTCGCTCGGCCGAACATACCCATGATACTCGCAATGACGAAACATCGAATCCACCACCCCGGGCAGATGCTCATTGCGCTTTTTCACGTCATCAAGGTGTTCGTAATGTAGAATCCAGAACACCAGCGGATCACCGAGATTCATGACTCATGCTCCCAGCTTGTGAAGAGAACGGGGGAACCAGGTAGGGCGATGGGGTGAGAGACCAACTATGAAGGACACCACAACATACGAAGCCGGAAACTATTTCAAAAGGTATGATGATACAGGCATAAAAAAGCCAGATAAGGCCAGTGCATGATCGCCAGACGGTGGGCATAGCGGGCGTGGCGCAGCCACTAATGCAGTGCCGGTTCACTCACGTCGAGATCGCGGGCCACCTGTGCGACAGTCTTGCCACTGCTGACGGTCAGGCGTACCGCTTCGTCAGGAAACTCCTGCGCATATGTTGGCCGCTTATCCGCAACCGACTTCTCCTGATTCTCTTGCTTGCTCATCAGATTTTTGTGTCCACTACAACAAGGGCTGCTCAGATCGCCGAATCGGAAACATGATGCCATTGCCAAGATCAATACAGGCTGATCGAGATTCCAGAACAACGATCCTGCGGTGGAATGGACAATGGAGTGGGCCGACGACCCGCACCGACCCACTCCTCGGCAATCAGCGCGTCCTGGAGGAATCCACCAGACGCCACACATCGTAGAGTTCAATGTAGTACCCCTTGCGAGCGATCATCAGCGACGAGGAACTGTCGATCCTCGCATGTATACGAAATCGACCTTCACTATCGGTTGTGTCCCGATAATGTGGCAGCATCTGATAGTGATAGCCGGGCATAGGAGGCCGTCCACTATCATCAATGATCTGCCCCTCCCGTCGCTGGAGATTGCCAACCATAAGCAGTACATCTGCCATCGGTTCTGAAGTCTCGCTCTCCAGAATCTGTCCCTGAACATAGAGCATCTCGGCCTGTTCGGCATAGGATGCGCTATCGATCTGGACCGTTAGAAAGGTATTAGTGCTTCCACGACCAGGACGTAACGGGAACAATATGGACTCATTGTCATATTTACCCGAGATCGCACGATTCAGAAGCGAGGGAACATCAACACTCCTTAAACCAATCTTGGCATCTGGGAGTGTACGTGACGATCGACATCCCAGCAGAAGAGAGGACCATAGCAGAACCCCTAGGACTGTCTGGAGAGCTATTCTAGCTTTTATTACATGTATCATGGTTCGATCTGGTTGGTGACCGTAGTATACTTGTACAGATGAGCTGTGCTCGTTGTCGTCTCTAGTCCTATATGTTTAATAACTGACCTTACGCAAACAATTGTATGAGCGCAGCTTTGATCACCTCTAGTTTGATAAATGCTGCTATTGATGCATACAAATGGTTGGCCTGCGTCTGAATCGTCTTCGTCGGTGACTTCGAGATCGCGGTATGCTGCTTCAGCGACTTGTGGTACTCCTCGACTTTCCACCATCTTTTGTAGATCGTCGTCATCTGCGTGGCATCCAGCCCGATATCGTCACTGACCAGATACAGGATACCCGTAGAACCATCTTTGTTCGTAAAGACTTGTCGTACCAGCAGCACCGGATGCGTCACCGATCTGAGGTAGACTCGCACAGGCGCTCCGTCCTCCAGATAGATCAGAGTGTCGAGGCGATGAAAGATGCCGTTGAACTTGTCGCGTTCACTGAGGGCAACCCTGCGGCTGGATTCGACAGCCATGATGTAGTGCCGCTTGAGATCATCATGGATGAAATTCATGGTCTCCGCCGAGGAAAACCAGCTATCGACCAGCACATAGCGGTAGTTGATCTGCTGTGAACCTGCCAGCAGCAGCATTTGGCGCGTGATCTCGTTCTTTGTCTGTGGACTGCGATACTTCGTCTGACCAGTCTTCTGATCGATATATCCCTCGGTCTTCTCGACCAGATGCGCATTGATCGGCACGCTCACACCGGCAGCATCAAACAGGAGGCTCAGCAGGTTGACGCCTTTGACTGTCCGTCCCTTCAAATGATCGAAGTGCCAGCAGATCAGTGCATTCTCATCGGTATGTGCCTTCTCGATAATCGTATCATCGGCAATGAGAACCGCATCATCAGCATCTTCGTAGCGGCGAACCAGAGGCTTTGCTCTCGTCCAGATGGTTGTAGAAACCAGATATGATGTGCTGAGAAATCTCGTCACTTTGTCATGACTGATCTCTCCATCGAACAGCTCGATCATACCTGTTGCTGTAGCCGAACTGGTCGTTGCCAGCAGATAATCGATGTACCGATCAAGAGTGCAGTCCATGATTTAATTATCACCTTTCACTGCGTAACGTCAGTTTTTTTAGCTTCCAGCTTGCGCGGGAGCAATGTTCGGACAGTTGTTATCTCTTTAACCAAGCTCCGACCCACTGGGGCTCACCTCAATGGCTATCGCCTTCGGATTAGTGCCGGAGCATAACTCCGGCACTAATTTGGATTATGTGAGGAATGTTTGTACCACTTCGCCATCAGCTATACGACACCCATCCCGTAGATAAAACGCTTGAGATACACTTATATGCCCTCTGAGCAACTCCGGGGATAAGAACAGTATAGGGACGACGGCTGTCTGGCCAGGACTAAGCGCACCAATTCCACCCAGCAACAGACGGCAGTCGAAATACTCACCATTGAGTTCAAATAGACAGCCGAACTTATCCGGAGGTGTCGCTCCCTGGCGCCCACCTCTATTTGTCGGATACAAGGTGATAAGAGCAATAATGTCGGGTTGCATAGCTATCTCTATGGTTTTTGTGGGATAGGCATGGAAGGTAGGACAGTAGGTGGTCCTAGCTGATCAAGCAGTGAAGTTGGAATCGCCACAGCGGGAATACCCCCATCAACAAACGTCAGATCTAATGTTAAAATAGGGGCAACGGTCACCTGCACGATGGTATGGGGGCTAATATCACCCCCCTTCCCATAGGCTAGTTTGGCATATCTTGCAGCTCCTTCGATGGTTGCGGAGAAGTATTTATTTTCGATTCCAGGAATGTTTTCTAGCACCCCCTTCTTGACGATACCAGCTAATTCGTTATCCATAACCGCCCTGTAGAGAGTAACGACCTGATCCTTCCCCGCTTGCGCAAGACCTTCTGCTTTTGATGCAATATTCCCAGCGACATTCTCTGCCTCTGATGCAATACTTCCGGCGACAGTTCCTACCTCTGCGGCAACTCCTTTCGCGAATCCACCAACACTGGCTCCTGCGGAACCAAGGGTTGATACGATAGGACCTAACGGGGCTGATGGTGGCCTTGACACACCCTTCGTTCCCACTATAGGGGGCGCAGGTCTCTTCGTTTCCCGCTTTGCTGGCTCTGGGTCAGGTCCACCATCGGTAGGCACCGTTGCCATTGTCATTGGTACTCCACTCATCCCAGAAGGATCTTTAATCCCCAGTGGATTATTGTAGGAGTAGTGATACGGCAACTGCGATGGGAATTTCTCCCACAGCGGATCAACGCTCCCGAAGCTTCCCTTTGCCGGATCGTACTGCCGCACCCCGAAGTTCCCGGTCTCGGTCTCCCGGTCGGTTTCCTTGTCGATGTACTGCTTCCGCGTCTCCACTCCCGCCACTGCCAGCGGAGCACCAAACGGCTCGTTGTCGTACCGCCCGATCACATTCCCCGACTCATCGAGCACCGCTCTCGTCGAGCCGAGGTGATCGACCAGCTTGTACTCCTTGCGACCTGTCGGGCGCGTGATCAGCAGGCCCGATGATCCCGCACCGTAGGTGATGTACTCATGGGGGTAGAGATACACCCGGTTGAGCCCCAGATCCCCGCATTCGGTCTGCAAGGAGTCGAGGTGCTGCCCGTGATAGACCGCAAGCTGCCGCGTGCCGCCGAGCAGGTAATACACCCACGGATACCTGGCGCTCTCAGGCGATGGAACCACACCGCCAGGACTCGCATACAGCCGCTTCTGCTCCCGCTCGCCCATCGCGTTGTAGCGGTAGCGCCATTCCTGCAACGGCTCGATCACTCCATCGACCACCGTTTGAACGCTCGCCCGGTTCATCAGACCCCGGAAGCTGTACCCGTACTCCTCGTTGCGCAGTATCCGGCTTTCCATCGCTGTGTTGTACGTCTGCATCTGGCCGGTCTGTGCGCCATTGCCATGCTCGTACTGCTGTGCGGTGATCTGGCCGCTGCGATCGTACTCCAGACGTTGACGGAAGAGCGGCGAGCCGTTGCGCGTGGCTGTGAGCGATTCAACGAACGTGCGGCGGTTGTATGCATATGCGTGACGGGGAATGAAGAAGGAAGTAGGCCGAGACCCTAGTCTCAGGCCCACTCCTTAGCGTTTATTTCGTCCGTAATGAATCTACCAAGCGTCCCACGTTGTAGAGTTTAATGTGGTATCCTTTCTGAGCGATCATCAGCGACGAGGAAGTATCGATCCTCGCATGTATACGAAATCGACCTTCACTATCGGTTGTGTCCTCGTACTGCGGGATCATCCGATAGTAATAGCTCGGTGTCGGTGGTCGCCTACTATCAGCGCTGATGAGCCGTCCCTCCCGTTGCTGAAGGTTGCCAATCATAAGCAGTACATCTGCC
The DNA here is from genome assembly GCA_964455525.1 of uncultured Alphaproteobacteria bacterium. Classification (GTDB taxonomy): domain Bacteria; phylum Bacteroidota; class Ignavibacteria; order OLB7; family OLB7; genus JAFDZV01. The sequence continues at coordinate 393 of CAYVWR010000004.1, read as the reverse complement.
ATCGGTTCTGAAGTCACGCTCTCCAGAATCTGTCCCTGAACATAGAGCGTCTCGGCCTGTTCGGCATAGGATGCGCTATCGATCTGGACCGTTAGAAAGGTATTAGGGCTTCCACGACCAGGACGCATTGGAAACACCAGATATTCATTGTCATAAAGCGACGAGATGAGATGATTTTGGAGAGCCGCAAGATCGACACTCCGAACAGCTGGTGTGCTATCGGATAGCGAGTGAGACCGACAACCCACCATGAGAACTGCGCTCAGCAAGCACACCACTAGCGATTGAAGAGTCCTTTGATTGACTATCATCGTACCATTTGATTGGTGACAGGGTCACAGTTGTAGAGGTGGGCCTTCCCCTTTGGCCCCTCTAACCCTACATGTACAAGAC
>CAYVWR010000003.1:0-398961 GCA_964455525.1 uncultured Alphaproteobacteria bacterium | reverse complement strand
GCGGCTTTTTTCTTCTGCCGCCCTCTCTGCGTTTCCCTCTTCTCTGCCCCCCGTCATTTCGGAGGGGCCACAAACATACGCCCCTTCCCCATCGAAGTCAAACTCTTTTTTCGCTTGGCATCTTTTTTGTTTTTCTACCGCCCCCTCACGTGCTCATCCGGTGCCCCGAAATCGTATCCGCAACCATGCTGGTTCCCCCTTCCTCTCCTGCCGCTGAGAGATCATACTCGATACGGCTGGAGCAGCTCCAACGGGCATCAGGCGTGGACTAATGTCCATCCCGTTGCTGGAACGATACAACAGCCGAGAACATCACCATCAGCAGGTAGTTCCCCAGACCAGCCGGGGTATCACGATATGCCGAAGAACGGGAAGCGGCTTGCCAATGCGGAGGTTCAATGTAGACGAAGCCCGGCGCCCCATATTGTGAGCAGTCCGACCATACAAACAGTGGCATGGGTGCGGTGCCTGGATCGGCCTTCTCAAGAACAGGGCTTTCATAGACGGCGCTGTACGGCTGATAGTGCCTGCACCGCCGCAAGGGAGACAGCAACACGCCATCCCGGTACTTTTTATCGCATCGGCAGCGTTTGGTCGATCGGCGTCAACGACGCTGGGGACCGCAGCGCGGCGCTATCCGGCCTCCCCTCCAACCGGAGCAGGCGTAACACCGGCATGGCATCGAACCGCCCAACGACTGCCCACCCCGCACCGCGACGATGGCGTAAAGAAAACGCCGGACGGAATCCCTCCGATGCACGAGCGGTAAAGATGAGAAACCATACATCATCCACCGGACGGATGCGCATGCGTCCGAAATAATGATCCGGGTCGCCTGCTGACTCATGAGCGCTGTGCCGATCATCAAGCGGTTTCATCGCTGCCACCATGCGCAGGATGGAGCAGGTCTGCTCCCGGCTCACCATCACCTGCTCCCCCTGCATCTCGAACGCTGTGGGGAGCAGGGCCTCGCACTCCACATCTGCCAGCATTCCCTGGACGCCCCGCTCATCCAGATATAACCAGAGCATGCCGACTGTCAGAAGTGCAAGCCCAACCAGGGCAACAACAGCGATCGTAGAACGGTTGATAGTGAAGACTGGATTCCAGAACAAAAGAATGATTGAGAAGAGGCGGCATCCCGAGCTTGCGCGCAGAGCAGAAGAGCACGATAGATGCTCCGTGGGGAGCCGGGGAGCTTATCGCCCCCGGACTTCCCGGCATAGTTTCAGGCCGTTTCGGCCTTGGCGGCGCGTCCCACGATCATCTCGGCAAACGCGCAGATCAGCGCCAGAACCAGCATATACTTCCATAATTCCAGGCCATAGCGCGCCTCCATGATCGCATCGCCAGCATCCCCGCCGCTGGCGCTCAGGATGCTTAGGTTGTCCGGGGCGGTCATCTTCGAGGCGATACGCTCGCGCAACTGCTCTTGGCTCATCTGCGCCAGATCGCTCTCGCCACTCCCGATATCCGCGGTAAAGCCAGCGATGTCCTCACCCTCGGTGCTGATACGATAGACCCCTGGCACGGTAGCACGATCGTAGGTAATGGAGGCCCCGGAAGGGAGCCGCCGCACCGGCACAAATTCATCGTGTCCATCGGGCGTTGTCACCTTCACCTGATCGGGAAGATTCTGCCGTGCCGGAAGCGGCACCGTGATATTCTCCCCAACGATTGTCCGGGGAAAAACATCGCCCCGTGCGCCGACGTAGAACACCGTCCGGGTCGCGATCGGCACAAAGATCCCCTTCAACGGCAGATTGCTCCAGGCATCGGTTGGTGGAGCGGCGATATAGATCACCCGTCCGCGCCCACGCCGATACTCGCTCATGAAGGGCTGCCCGTTGGACATCCTGATGATCGTCTCCCCGCCGGTTGATGGCACTGCCATACCGATCTCGGGAGACTCCACCATGGTGCCCGGATTTGCCGGATCGAACACGCCGCTGAAGATGGGATGCTCCCGCTCCACCTGGCTGAAGGTAAAGGTCTGCGAACCATCGCCGACAGGCGCGCCAAGGGCCACCCCGAGCGCCGCCCCGATACCGGCATTAAACTCGTTCCGATCGAGCGAAGGGCCGCCGTAGATCACCAGACCGCCCCCATCCTGCACGTACTGCGCCAGCCGTGAGGCATCGCGTACAGTTGCATCGGCGATCACCACCGCCTCAACCCTGGAAAGATCCACGGCCGGAAGCGATGCTGGCACTACCCGTTCCACCGCAAGAGCATTTCCGGCAAGGCCAAGCGCCAGACCAAGAAAATTCATGCTCTCCTGCGAACCGGTCAGCGCCACTCGCATCCGATCAAGCACCGGAAAAGCGAAATAACGACGATTATCGGCATCGAGCGCATCCCCTTCGATCTCCACATATCCCCCCTGAATGCCAGAACGCTTTGGTGCCGCCGAGATCTCCACGATCTCCGTTGCCCCGGCCGGCACGCTGACCCCAGATTGCGCCAGCCGCTCGTTGTTGATGTAGAGCGATACGGTTGCGTTCTGTACATCCTGGCCGCCGTAGTTATGGACGTAGGCACGCAGCTCCACCGGCTTTCCAGCCTCGAAGACCGAGCTAAGCAGCCGAAGCGAGTCTAGCCCCAGGTTGGCACCGGTGATAGCGTTGCCACGGCCGATCGGCATCAGGTAGATACGGGTCGATTCGCCGAAGATCCTGAGCGAATCGAAAACCGGCGAGGCATTGGCGCGCTGTGCATCGGTGATGATATACAGCTCCTTGTTCAGATTCTCCGAGCGATCAAGCAGCGATGCAGCCGCACGGAGCGACTCATCGAGATCGGCACGACGATACCCAAGCTTCATCTCGGAAACCCTCGTCCGAAGCGCCTCCGCATTGCGCGACGGCTCCCCTCCCAGCGCATGTTTCACATCGGTCATCGGCACCAGATATGCTTCGTCGCTATCCTCAAGAAGCCCCACCACATCAAGCGCGGCATCCTGTGCCTGCTTGAAGCGCGATCCGCGTTCGTCGCGCACATCCATGGAGAAGGAGTTGTCAACGAGTATAACGGCAGTGGTGGCGGCATGCGCTCCCGGAAGCCCCGCCGAGCCTTGCAACGCAGGACGTGCAAACGCCAGAACGGCAAATACTACCAGGCCGATGCGCAGAAGCAGCAGCAGAATCTGCTTTAATTTCAGTTTTCGCACACGGGTCTTCTGTAGCTCCTTCAGAAAACGAAGCGAAGAGAAGTCCACCGTGCGAAGCTTCCGCAGGTTGAGAAAGTGCAGCAGCAACGGAATCGCCGCCGCAGCCAGCGCCACAAGAAGAATGGGATTGAGAAAGGTCATAGGACGCGAATATTACGAACCGCCGGTGCCCTGGCAAGGCAGAGTGCCGCAGGCTGCCGGATTTCTCTCCGAAATCAGACGATAACGATGGCCGATCGAGCACGATACCAGCCTCCGTGCTTCAATCGTTCCAGATGATGACGTTCGAGCAGGGCGTGGTTGTTGTAGAAGGCCTCCATGTCCGGCTGCTCATCACGCCATGCCGATGGGCCTGCCCATCAATGGAGGCAGTGCACGATCCGGCACCCTATCCGCCCCCATTTTCCCTAACGACGTTATCCCCATATCTCCCGCCCCGGCACACCCATATCGCTCGTGAGCTGAGCCTGATCCCCCATACTATCGCTGGCAACGCTGGCCTTGATCGGAATGGCCGTTGAAGATACGGCCCGGGACAGGGCGATGCGAGAGAAGCAGGTGGTTGATGAGTGGCCAATGCCCTCCTCCCATATGAAACGAAGGTGTGCTGGCAAGGGAATGCTGACAAATCCGCCAGACAATCTGCTGCAACGGCGATGGTGGTGATGGAGACACGATTCGGATGCCATGATAATGAGGCACGACAACAATGCCGGACAATCGAATAAAGAGCTTCCGATAAACTCTCGTATACCAGAAGCTCTGCCATCATCCTCTAGCCCCTACAGAATGAGCATTTCTTTCGATTGTCGGTTCCCGACATCCTGTTTTCCGGCTTGATAGCCTTCCCATAAGGGCATTGGTCATCGTCGTGATACACTTCCGGGACTTCGGGAGTGTTTGAATAATAAGGATGAACCTTCATAGTGATTCTCCTGGATTTATGATGAAATGATTCGGGGGAATTATTATCGCCACAGGTATTCCCTGTAAGCCTGCCGTACGCACAGAGTCTGGATTCCATTCCTCTTCGGAACCGCTTCATGCATCACCCCATCCAGGCAGATGAGCATTTGCAAAAACGCTGAGGATCCCCCCCCTAATCCTATTCAAACGACAGCGGCGCATACGGCAGGCAGTAAACAGGCAGCACAGCAATAGTAAAGCGCCCTGATTTGCGCTCTACTGTTCAGCCCCGTAGCGGCGCCAATTACTCTTCGAGAATCGGCGTAGTGGACGTGGTGGATTGGACAACTGCGATACCATTGATCGCCCCCTGTTTGCTGACATAGCCCTCTCCGCCAACAGCAACGATCTGATGATTGGCAGCAACCAGACGCCAGTACCATTGACCGTTCTTCTCGCTCTTGAAGATGACAAACCGCATGTGATACCCCTCCGATTGAAGTAGTAGATAACGGGAGAATTCCCATGGAGCTATTGTTCACGCCACCCTTTCGGCACCGATATGTATCCAACGCCGAGCACCTCCGATCGCCCGAATTCCCATGCTGGCAACCGGCACCGCATTGCATCTCCCTGGAAAACCGTTCAGGCGATACGGCAAAGGTCTGTGCCGATCGTAAACGGGATATGGGAATGTTGGTATCCGGCATGCCTGTGCAGGGCATCGTACGGGATCACCCGTTGCTGGTAGAGGATCGGGAACGATGGATCTACCCGGAACATTCAGCATGGCTGGAACAGATAGCAGGATCGACATCAGGTTCTGCATATGCCTCACCGCCGATCCATACACCGAACCTAGCATCAGAGCAGGCACCTACCGATACATACGATCTACGTATGCCGCCCCCTACGCATCCCGGAGAGCCTAAATCCCGGCTGCCAGCCAGCCCATCCGAATAGACCTTGGTCGCTGTCGGCTCGGCGGGCAGGAGCAGAGAGATCGCCACGCAAGGCACAGGCATGGAAGGAGGGGCGATATGGCGGCCCAGGGAACCACACTCTGCCGAAATTGCTCCTCGGCCCACTCCTTTCCCCCCGTTCGGTTATCTTGCAGTTCTCGCGTGCGATACACTCCGGCGTACGCGCGCGGGGCGGTTCATTCGTCGTTATCGTATCTCTATCTCTCTCACGAACAGCTCGTATGTCCGCACCGAAACGTCTTTATCTGATCGATGGCATGGCGATACTCTTCCGGGGGTATTTCGCGCTTATCTCCACCCCGCTCACAACAAAGGATGGGGAGCCGACCGGCGGCACCTTTGCCTTCTGCTCGGCGCTTGTCCGGCTGCTTGAACAGCACAAACCGGACCTGATCGCAGTCGCCTGGGACAACAACAGCCCCACGTTCCGGCACGAGCAGTTTACCGAGTACAAAGCCAATCGTGCGGCATTTCCAGAAGATCTTGTGCCGCAACTCAAACGGGTCAAGGAGATCGTGGGGATGTATCATATCCCCTGCCTGGAATTGCCGGGATACGAGGCTGATGATGTGATCGGCACCATGGCCCGCCGCGCCGAACGCGAGGGCTACGAGGTCTATTGCGTCACCCCGGACAAGGATTTCTTCCAGCTTGTCAGCGACAGGATCTCGATCTACCGCCCATCCAAGCCAGGGATTCCAGAGGAGATCATCGACGCCGACGGTGTGTACAAGAAGTTCGGCGTGACGCCTGAGCAGGTGATCGACGTGCTGGCCCTTGTCGGCGATACATCGGACAATGTGCCGGGGGTGAAGGGAATCGGCGATAAGACGGCTATCCCTTTGATCCAGGAATTTGGCACCCTGGAGAACCTGTACGAGAATATCGAACGGATACCAAAGGCGGGCGTGAAAAAGAAGCTGCTGGAGAATCAGGCAAACGCCTTTCTTTCCAAGCAGCTCGTGACCATCGATATCCACGCACCGGTCGAGGTCTCCTTCGAGCAGCTTCATCTGGACCCCCCCGATGCCGATGCTCTTATACGGATCTACGGCGAGCTTGGCTTTAAAAGCCTTGTCTCCCGCTACAAGGCTGCTGCCAGCCCCGATGTCCCGGCCCAGACCATATCACAGGCCAGCACCGGCACTCCCCCCTGGGAGCCAGACGCCGAACAGGAGGAGCGCGCAGTGTTTGCCGTGCCAGCGGCATCTTCGGAGAGCGACGCCCTCTCCTTCGAGTTCAGCGAGGCGCAGACCATCGCCGATCTACCCCATACCTACCAGATCATACGGACCGAAAAAGGCCTGGCAGAGCTGATGGATCATCTGAAGCAGGGGCCGATACTCTCATTCGACCTTGAGACCGACGGGCTTGACTGGCAGGTGGCAAACATCCTTGGCATATCGCTCTCGATAACGCCGGGCGAGGCGTATTACGTAGCGGTTGCCAATGATGAGATCAGAACCGTTGAGGATACCGGCACCCTCTTCGCCATGGAAGGCGTCCGCAAGGCCACCGAGGGTCTGCCGATCGAGATGGTGTTGCAGCATCTGCGGCCGCTTCTGGAGAGCGCAAGCCTCCCCAAGACCGGCCAGAACGCCAAATACGATATGGTGATCCTGCTCAACCATGGCGTGCAGGTGCGCGGGCTTGCATTCGACTCGATGCTTGGCAGCTATGTGCTCGACTCCACACGCGAGCACAACATGGACGATCTCGCGCTCCGGTTTCTGAACTACAAACCGGTCTCGATCACAGAGCTGATCGGCCCGCGTGGCAAGGGACAGCGTAACCTGCGGGATGTGGATCTGGAGACCGTGGCCGAGTATGCCTGCGAGGATGCGGACATCACCCTTCGGTTGTACCATGCGCTGAGCGAGGCGCTGACAAAAGAACATCTGATGGAGGTGGCGACACGCTTTGATATCCCCCTTGTTGAAGTGCTGGCCCGGATGGAGCATTGCGGCGTGTATATCGATGTCCCGTCGCTGAAGGACATCTCGAAAAGCCTTGAAGAGATCGCAGCGCGGCTGGAACTGGAGATCCACGAGATCGCGGGCGGGCCATTCAACGTTGGCTCCACCAAGCAGCTTGCGGAGATACTCTTCGAGAAACTGAAGCTCCCTACCAAGAAGAAGACCAAGACAGGCTACAGCACCGATCAGTTTGTGATGGAGGAGCTTGCGGCGCTGCACCCGCTGCCGGAAAAGATCCTGGAGTATCGCCAGGCCGTGAAGCTGAAGAACACGTATGTGGACGCTCTGCCCAGCCTTATCAACCCGCGAACCGGCCGCGTGCACACAAGCTACAATCAGGCGGTGGCGGCCACCGGACGTCTCTCCTCGAACAATCCGAACCTCCAGAATATTCCGATCCGCTCGGAGATAGGACGAGAGATCCGCCGTGCATTTATGGCCGGCATTCCAAACGGACGGATACTCTCGGCGGATTATTCCCAGATCGAGCTTCGCATCATGGCCCATGTCTGCGGCGATGAAACGCTGGTGCGCGCATTCCAGGAGAACTTCGATATCCACACGGCCACGGCAATGAACGTGTTCAATGTGCTGAAGGAGGAGGTGACGCCGAATATGCGCCGCAAGGCGAAGGAGGTGAACTTCGGCATCATGTATGGCATCGGCGCATTCGGGCTGGCGCGGCGGCTGAAGATTGATCAGAAGGAAGCAAAGGAACTTATCACAACCTACTTCCAGAAATATCCGGGGGTGCAGGAATATATCACCGACACCCTCCAGATGGCCAGAACCAAGGGATATACGGCAACGCTGGATGGCCGTCGTCGCTATTACCCGAATATCAATGCCCCAAACCAGGCGGTGCGCTCCGGCGAAGAGCGAGCAGCGGTCAATATGCCGATCCAGGGAACCGCAAGCGATATCATCAAACTGGCGATGATCAACATCCATCGGGAGCTGCCGAAACGGTTTCCGCAGGCCACCATGCTCCTTCAGGTGCATGATGAACTCGTCTTCGAGGCGCCTGAGGATATCGTTGGCGATCTGGCCGCATTTGTCAAGGAGAAGATGGAAGGGGCGTATTCGCTCGGCGAGGTGCCGGTGGTGGTGGAAACCGGCATCGGCGAAAACTGGTTCGAGGCACATTAAACATCGCCGGAACATACGTACGCCCGGAACCACAGAGATCACCAGCAATGCACATGGGACGGCAGCACCTACCGTCCCATGTGCAGGCAGCAGCCCGGGACGAGAACCTCCTGTGGCAAATCTACGCGCCACGATCGGCATCAGGCCCACCATACCTACCCATAGATCTGCGGACCGTTCACATCGGCATCGCCAGGGCAGGGGAAACCCCGCACCACATGTTCTTCATGATATTCTTCATGCCGGCCGCGTTGCTCCCTGTGCGGCAAGTCTGCCGCACGTATCGTATCTTTCCGACAGCCATGAGCATCACCAGCCGACACGATCGGCAGCGGCCTGCATGCTCCCGGCGAGTCCCTTGAAACTCTCTTCCACGAGCGCCCCCAGGGCATAATCCCGATCCGATGCAGATGAAACGACGCAGCTTTCTGAAGACATCCGCGATGGTGGCCTCCACCTTCTTCCTGACCCGCACCATCAGCGCACGCGAGCGCGCCCACGAGCTTTGGCACACGCTGGCAGGCTCATCCACCGTAAAAAACGCCCGGCCGATCCCGAAATTTGTGCCATTCGAGTTGAAACGGACCGATGGGATGCGATTTCTGGTTATCGGCGACTGGGGCACCGGCGGCAAGGGACAGGCCGGTGTGGCAACGGCCATGCTCGGCACCGCCGCACAGCATGGATGTGATTACATCATCTCCACCGGCGACAACATCTACCCGAACGGGGTTACCTCGGCGGATGATCCGCAATGGGAGAGGAAGTTCGTGAAGATGTACCACGACCGGGGCCTGCGCCAGCCTTTCTTCCCAACCCTTGGCAACCATGACTACAAGCTGGAGCCTGAAGCACAGATAGAGTATAGCAAGGTGAACCCGCAGTGGCGTTTCCCGTCACGATATTACACGCAGCGCCTAGAATCCCCGGATGGGCTTAGCGTGCAGATATTCTCGCTCGACACACAACGTGTGCAGACCGGAGCCGAAGGAGCCGCAGCAGAGCAGAGTGCCTGGCTCGATCGCGAGCTGGCCGCCTCCGATGCCCGCTGGAAGATCGTCTTCGGACATCATATGCTCTACTCCAATGGCATCTATGGCAACCTGAAGCGCATACGAAATGCGTTCGAGGAGATACTGCAAAGGCATAACGTCCCACTCTATCTCTGCGGACACGACCATGATATCCAGCTTCTTGAACCGGTTGGCGGGGTGAGCTATGTAGTCTCTGGAGGTGGTGGCGGCCACCGCGATACAAGCTGGAAGGACAACACCATCTATGCAGCAACCAACATGGGATATATGTGGATGGGAGTCACCAAAGAAGGGATCTATCTCCATTTCCATGATGCCCAGGGAGAGATCCGGTACGCCCACCGGGTCGCCTAAATCCCCCCGTCCATCCCCATTCATACCAATTGCGGATCCACGTATGCTACACCGGTTTCAGCGTCCACACCTCCTGCTCGGCATCCCGGCAGCCGTATTGATGCTGGCATCAGCCGATGCCGCCGCCCAGACGCCGGATGAGGTTGCGCGCCTCTACCTTGAGGCCACCCGCAAGGGAGACTGGAAAACCAGCACAGCTTATATGCACCCGGATGAGCTGGAACGGTTCAAACAGGTGTTTGCCCCGCTCGTTACATCCAGCAACGGCACCAAGGCATTGGCAACCCTGCTTGGCCTACAAAGCCCGTCGGAGCTTGCCGACCTCCCCCCTGCCGATGTGTACACGCGATTTGTCACCCTGTTTCTCGGCAATACCGAGGAGATTATCGAGATGATCGACTCCATGGGCACAAGGGTTATCGGCCACGTTCCAGAGGGCAATGATACCGTCCATGTGGTCTACCGCATGATGATGAAAGCCGATGGCATGCACTCGGTGAATATGCAGGTAGCCAGCCTGAAACGTTATGGCGATACATGGCGCCTGATGCTGGAACAGAATATGGTCATGATGGCGGAAACGTTTGCCCAGAACATGGGCAACGCGAAGGAATAGGGAGCCAATGGCCGGTTGCGTGGGCTACGGGAACCTCATACAAGAACTTATCACCCCAACCCTCCTCGCCGCAACAGCCTGGTATGCGGAAGATCCAGGCTCGTTCATATTCCGGGAACGGGCCAGCATATCGCGGGCCTGAGACACGACCGAAAACCGGCCTTACGGCGGAACAGGCGATCACGACAGACGCTCACAATCATGACGGCAAGAACACAGAGCAGAGCGCGGGACAGCCAGAGGCAACCCCCTACATCCGGGTTTACAACGGGGAGCGGGGTGGATCGTCTTCGGCTGGGCCTTGCCGTAACATTCGCTGCCACGCTGATACTTACCTGGAAGCTCTGGATGAGCGACCGCACCTACCCGCTTGCCCCCTTCTTCGACTGGCTTGCCGGGCTTCCGGTCTGGCTCGACTATCTGTTGCTCGGCGTGATGATGGCGGCGCTTGCGGCGGCAGCATTCGTGCGCGATCCCCGATGGCCCATTCGGATTGTCCTGGGCGTCATACTCCTGTTGGCCATTCTCGATCAGAACCGCTGGCAGCCCTATATCATCCATTTCGCCCTTCTCCTTGGAACGCTCCTTCTGCTGCCATGGGAGCGGCGGGAGCGGTGGACAGACGATGATCTGGAATGGGGCCTTGCGCCTGCGCGGCTCCTGCTGGCCTTCACCTATCTCTTCTCCGGCCTTCAGAAGCTGAATATCAGCTACATGACCGATATCTTTCCCTGGCTGCTGGAGCCGGGCTTGCAATGGTTCGGAGCAGGAACGGAGGCGGTGGCGGAAGGGCCGATGTATCTGCTGGCATTTCTCTCGGCAGCCGGCGAAGGGCTTGGAGGATTGTTGCTCCTATTCCGCCCCACACGTCGGATAGCGGCCATCTTCCTTATCGCCATGCATACGCTTATCCTGCTGGTTCTGGGACCACTCGGACGATCCAGCAATACAGCCGTCTGGCCGTGGAACCTGGCAATGATCGTCTCGCTCTGGGCGCTCTTCCTTGAACGCTCATCGCAGGGATATCGATCAGGGCCGAGCTTGCTTTCCAGGCGATGGTTTGCGGCCCTTGGCGGACGATCGCATGGCAGCGGATCGGCGGCTGTGCCGCGCAAACAGAGAGCAGCCATTATCGCCGTGCTTCTACTGTTCGGCATAGCCCCGGTGTTCAGCTTCTGGAACCTGTGGGATTCCTATCTATCCTTCTCATTCTACTCCGGCAATCTCCACGAAGCACGGGTGCAGGTGGATAGCCTCGATCATCCCACGCTCCCCCCGCAGGCGCAGGCACTGATCGACTCCGATGGCGGATTCAACCCGCTGTTCTGGGCAGTCGATGAGATGAACGCCACCCCCTATCCAGAACCGCGCGTGATGCTCCAGCTTGGGCAGGCATTGGCGCGACGGGCACGCATGGGTGATGTGTATATACAGATCGCAGACAAGCCTGACATCCTGACCGCAGAACGGCGGATACGCACCTACCGATGCCCGCGTGGCGGTGGCGATCCGGAAGAGATTTTTGTGCGGTAGGCAACCGGAAGTGCGGCCCACGATCATGCCCACCTATACCTCTGTGGCAGCCCGATCCCCGATCACAACATCCAGCCCGACGATTCCCTCGATCTCCGCATGCAGGCGATCGCCGGCAACAACCTGAGCAACACCTTCCGGCGTGCCGGTGAAGATGCAGTCTCCACGCTCAAGCGTAAATATGCGCGAGAGATAACTGATCAGATACGGGATCTTCAGAATCATATCCGCAGTAGAACCATGCTGGCGGGTCTCGCCGTTTACGCTCAACCTCAGCCACAGCGCGTGGGGGTCAGGGATCTGATCCTTGAGCACCACATCGCTGATCGGCGCGGAGGTATCGAACCCCTTGGCGATCGTCCACGGTTCCCCCCGCTTCTTTGCGATGGTCTGAAGATCGCGCAGGGTCATATCAAGCCCGATGGCATAACCGAGCACATGGCTCATCGCCTCCTCTTCGCAGACATCGCGGGCGGCATGGCCGATCACCACGACAAGCTCCACTTCATGATGCATATCACGCGAGACCGCCGGGATACGCACGGTGCCGCCGCTCCGAAGAAGGGCGGTGCTCGGCTTCATGAACACCACGGGATCGGCCGGCACATCCGCTCCCATCTCCTTTGCATGCTTTTCATAGTTCTTGCCGAGACAGAGCAGCTTCCCCACCGGAAGCGTGGTATGCGAGGCCTTGAGAATAAGATCGTGCATCGTCTCTCGCGGAGTTGGAATGAATGCGCGGAGACCCCACCTGGTACCCTCCGCGCCAGAACGTTGTTCGCCTATGGCACATTCACGCCATCACCGTGCTGCCACGCTAGTGATTCATGGTCGCCATGCCGGTATCGGCAGCGGCTGGAGCAGCGGCGGCAGTGCTGGACGGGTTGACCCGGATCTTCTGCTCGGCGGCATTGAACGTCCCTGGGACCGGCTGATTGTCCGGCCCGATAAGCTGAAGATGAACCGTATGATCGCCATCGGAAAGCCCCTCGATATAATACGGTATCCACTCCACCAGCGTATCCTTTACCTGCCCGTCAACCGAGGCCACCACCTTGTACTTGTCGGCACCAAGCTCTGCGTTCGTCACATAAAAATCGAGCAGAACACGCTCGGCATCGGCGCCGGAATAATCGCCCTTGGGACGGCTGTAGGTAAGCAGCGGCTGCCCGGCCTGGAGCACAGGGGTGCCGGTCTTCTTTTTCACATAGAAGGTATGCGAGACAAACGCACCCGGCACCTTGATGCTCTCATGCCAGGAGCGGCTTGGGAAGGCACGCAGTGTATGCGCCCCTTCGGCGAGCGCGCCAACCGAGAAGCTATCCTGCTTGTACATCGCCATATACGGCTTATCGTCGATGATGACATGGATATGCTGCCCGTCCTTGGAGTAGTTGATCCCCTTCGACTGCTCTCCGGCCGTAGGCGTGGCAAGATCGACACCCGCCAGCGATACATGAACAAGAACGCTATCGGCAGTGATAACCGCATCGGCAGCCGGAGATATCACGGTAAGCTTTGCATCGGGAAATGCAGGGCCATGCTCTCCCTTGACGATTCTGACCTCTTTCGGCGCATTGGCAGCCGCCGTATCGGTCGTGGTGTGGTCATCAGCGGAGTTGTTATCACAGCCGACGATCGAAAGAAGCCCGGCGGCAAGAAACGGCAATGCCAGATGAAAGGAACGCATGATCTCCTCTGCTGTTAATTCATGAACGATGCGATATGAGCGGCGAAAGATAGAGAAAAATTCCGCGCTTCTCGATTTGGAACAATGTATTGCAATGCTCCAGTCCACCCCAAACCCGATTGCATATCGCGATGCGTTTTGCATCTTACGCGTTATGACAAAATCGGATATCATAGACCGTGTAGCGGACGGAACAGGGCTTACAAAACTGGAAACCGAGGCTGTGATCGACGGTTTCCTGAAAACCGTTGCCGAAGCGCTCTGCCACGAAGAACATGTGGAGATCAGAGGCTTCGGGACGTTTCGTATCAAAGAACGTGCCCCCCGGATCGGCCGCAATCCCCGTACCGGGGAAGTCGTCGATCTCGACGGTCAATTTGTCCCTCATTTCAAGGTCTCGCGGGAACTGAGAGATCTTGTGGACAGGGCAATCAAATCCTCGGCAAAGGAACAGAAGAACGATGAGTAGACATTGCCCGAGCTGTGGGAGCAACGTTCAGGATCAGGCGGCACTCTGCCAGACCTGCGGCGAACGGCTGCTTGATGGTCGCAGCGATGCGCTCCCCACACAGCAGACCGAGACCACGGCCGAACGGCGCCCCACCCCGGCCCCTACCTCAAAGGAACAAACCGATCGGTCTGAAACGATCATCTGTGCCGATTGCGGCGCGGAAAACAAGCCGGGTCGATCTGAATGCATCATCTGTGGCAGCCCTGTGGCCACGGCAGCACCTACGTCGCCCCCTCTGCCATCGGCCATGGCACGCCGACCGATACCATCATCGGCGGCACGGGATTACCTCTTGACAACCGTGGTGGCCGTGGTGATTGGCGGGATAGCTCTTCTGGCATCGACCCCGGAGGAGAAGACCGGCCCGCCGATGCCGCCGTCCCAGGCGGGAGGGGCCAACGGAGCAATGCCGCATGGGCATCCTCCAACCAACGCCCCCCAGCTTACCCCTCAGCAACAACAGCAGATCGCCGAGGCAGAGAAGCAGGCGGCAGCAAACCCGGCCGATCTGGCAGCGAAGCTGAAGCTGGCGAACCTCTATTATGATGTGGACCGGCACGCCGAGGCTATCCCGCTCTATCAGGACTACGTCCGGGCGCACCCGGAGAACCTGTCCGCACGCACCGATATGGCGTTCTCCATAGCGAGCACCGCCGGTCTGGATAGCGGCATCACCAAGCTTCACGAGGTGTTGAAGATCGATCCCACGTTCCAGAACGCCGTGTACAACCTTGCGATGATGTATATCGCCAAACGGGATCGCGACAGCACGCTCTACTGGCTCCAGCGCACCGTCCAGCTCGACCCCAACTCCCGTCCGGGACAGTTTGCATCGGAGATCCTGCACGGCGTGCAAACCGGCGCACTGGGCGATAGCACAGGCGCCGCTGCACGGTAGCGCCACAATGGCCGCCGCCGCACCGCTATCAAATCAATTGAGCGGTTGCGATTACATGGCCGCTTTTTCTTATATTTGAAGCTCTTGAATCTAATCCGTAGTAAACAGGTACCATACATCTCAAAGGAGCCGGCAAATGCCCTGTGGCAAGAAGCGGAAGCGCCATAAGATGGCCACGCACAAGCGGAAGAAGAGACTCCGCAAGAATCGTCATAAGAAGAAGAACCGGTAGTTGGCTCTTCCTGATGCAGTTTTTACAGGCCCCTACCCTCGCACATCCCGAGGTTAGGGGTTTGTCGTTCGGGGGAGGAAGCAACACCGGAACCTGGCGGGCATGTGCCAGCCACGGCCGCTTGTCTTCCATATCATTCATTCTTTTATAACCGTATCCGCCCATGTCCCTGATCGCGCGCGAGCATGCCCATTTTCTGCAAACCTACAAGCGCCTTCCCATCGAGGTCGATCGCGCTGAAGGTATGTACGTGTATGCCACCGATGGCACCAGATATCTGGACTTCCTCGGCGGCATCGCCGTCAACTCGCTCGGTCACTCGCATCCACGCGTGATCGAGGCAGTCAGCCGACAGCTTGCCCGCTATATGCACCTGTCGAACTACTTCTATCAGGATGCGCAGATCGAGTTTGTGGAGCGCCTGTCGGCGGCAAGCGGCTACCAGCGTGCATTTCTCTCGAACAGCGGCACCGAGGCAAACGAAGGTGCGATGAAGCTTGCCCGCGCCTATGGCAACGAACGGGGAAAACGCCAGATCGTCGGCTTCACCGGCGGATTTCATGGCCGCACCTATGGCGTTCTCTCGATTATGGACAAACCCCGCTATAAAGATGGCATGGGACCGTTCCTGCCGGATACGGTGGTGCTTCCGTTCAACGATATCGAGGCGCTTCGTGCAGGTGTTGCAGAGCAGACCTGCGCCGTCGTCCTGGAGTTTCTTCAGGGCGAAGGGGGCGTTCGCTGGGCCGATCCGGCGTTTGTCGAGGCGATTCTGGAACTGCGCGACCGCTATGGGTTCCTGATTATCGCCGACGAGATCCAGGGGGGCGGCGGCCGCACCGGCGACTTCTTCTCGTTCACACGCTATAATGTCCGGCCGGATCTGGTCACGATGGCAAAGGGGATCGGCGGCGGCCTTCCGCTCGGCGTGATCCTTGCAACCGAACAGCTCGCAACGGTCTGGGGAAGCGGACAACATGGCACCACCTTCGGCGGCAACGCGATAGCCTGCGCTGCCGGAAGCGCCGTGCTGGATGAGCTGAACGATGGGGCAATGGAGAACGCACGCCGTTCGGGCGAGCTGCTGCTGGCGCGAATGCGGGGGCTTCAGAACGAGTTTCCCGATCTTATCGCCGACGTTCGCGGAAGCGGCGGCATGGTTGGCGTTGAGCTGGCCATATCCTCGGCGCCGTTCGTCGATGCAATGCTCCGTCGCCATGTGATAGTCAACGCAACCGATGAGACGGTGATACGCCTGGTGCCGCCGCTGATCTTCCAGGAGGAGCATATCATGGAGCTGGAAGGTGCGTTGCGGGAGTGTTTTCTGGAGGCAAGAATAGGCGCAGCCTGATCTCTTACCGGCCATCACAACCGTATCAGGGCACGAGATTCAGGGCACGATACAAGAATACGAACGCCCGTCGCTCACACGGCATGGATGCCATGAGCGACGGGCGTTTTTATGTTTGAACCGGACATCCGGCATAAACCGCCCGGCAGGGGTAAGGGGATGCATGCCGGGGCGGAAACATCGCCGCGCCGCAGGCATGGCTCATACCTCAGCTCCATGCCTCAGAACTCGTTCTCCTCCTCATCGTCCGGGCGGCCACGTTTCGATGTGAAGATCGCGCCGAGCATATCCTTGTAGCTTGTATGTGTGACAAACTCTTCCTTTGCGATCTTCGAGCTTTGATGCAATCCATCGAGCACAAACTCCATCCCCGTGGCAAGCTCATACGGATTCGATGGGGAGATGCCGAGATACTGAACCGTGAGATCGCGTAGCCCAGGAACCCGCTCCAGCTCACGATAGTAGGCATCGAACGCCATCATATCATCCAGATCGATCGTATTGCCCTCTCCGAACCACTTCAATATCGTGGCATAGGGATCGGCCGGAGGTGCGGCTCCCTTCTCACCGGAACGGCGAGGACGCTCAAGCGGGTTCGGGAAATACAGCGCAAAGACCTCGCGCACGGCCTTGTTCACAAGAAGCCGGGCCACCTTGGCGGTCCCCTCCTGCTCTCCCTCGAACACCAGCTCCACCTTGCCGGTAATTCCCGGCAGGGCCTGCTGCATATCAATGATCCTTGGCACCACCGCATCATCGCCATTGATGATGGCACGGCGTTCAGCATTCGAGATAAGCGACTCCATCGTCGCAATGGTCATACGTGCTGATACGCCGGACTGCTGATCGACAAACTCGGACTGCCGCGCCTGCACCGCCACCATCTCGACGATCTCCTCCATATACTTCGGCATCACCAGCGTTCCATCGGCCTCGCGTACCTGCCAGGCCTCCTGGCGGGTGATAAGCATCCCATCCTCCAGCGTGCGCGGGTAGTGCGTCAGGATCTGCGAATCGATACGATCCTTGAGCGGTGTGATAATGGAACCTCGGTTGGTATAATCCTCCGGGTTTGCCGTAAAGATGATGGCGATATCGAGCGGCATGCGCACGTTGAACCCTCGGATCTGGATATCCTTTTCCTGCATGATATTGAACAGGCCCACCTGGATACGAGGCTGAAGATCGGGAAGCTCGTTGATAACAATGATGCCCCTGTTCGTACGCGGCACGATGCCGAAGTGGATCGCCCCCTCGTGCGAGTAGGTAAGACGCTGGTTGGCCGCCTTGATAGGGTCGATATCGCCGATCAGGTCGGCAATGGTTACATCGGGCGTCGCAAGCTTCTCGCCGTAGCGCTCCGAACGATGAATCCACTCGATCGGGGTATCATCGCCCCGATCGCGGATGATCTCGGCAGCATAGCGGCTCACGGGCATATATGGATTATCGTTGATATCGGAGCCGGCCACGATCGGGATATACTCATCCAGAAGATTTGGCAGCAACCTGGCAATACGTGTCTTGGCCTGGCCGCGCAACCCGAGCAGGATGATATCATGCCGGGCGAGGATGGCATTGACAAGCTGTGGAATCACGGTCTCGTCGAACCCCACGATGCCGGGGAACAGCGTCTCCCGGTTCCGAAGCTTGCGGATGATATTCTTCCGCATCTCATCCTTGACCGGAAGGATCTTATACCCCGAGGCTTTCAATTCACCGAGCGTCCGGGCTTGGGAGGTAGTACCACTCATTGTTGTATCGACGATTAGGGTTTGAATATTGCCAGGGAAACGATGTGCCGCGGCCGGCACCAGTCTGCCGGAAGTGCCCTCATGCACAGTAGTCCGTACATCGGTCTCTTCAAGAAGCCACCAGCCCTCAAGCTATGAAAACATTGTTGAACCGTTGAATCTGCCCGCATGAACCGAAGGGCTGTAGCCATGAAGAGCAGAGCTACAGCCGGGCGAACGCCGATACAATGAAGAACCGCCCCGGCCATTGGATGGATCGAAGCGGTTCTGATATCGACATCGGGAACCAACCGAGCATGCGGGTGCCTGATGCGGAGAGCTACTCTATGGCGCATGGACAAGCTTTACCGTATCCTCCAGATTCACCAGACCGGAGGAATTTTTCACCATCACCTTGAACCGGTGATAGACCCTGCTGCCGTTACGAAATGCCGGTAGCGTTGCATTGTCCGGGTTCTCCTCTGCCCAGTCATATGCCAGCTCGTCATCAGGAGCATAGTCCTTCAGTTTCATCCAGTTGCCACCGGAAGTCATCATGTACAGAGCATAGGTTCCCTGATATGTAGTAGGGGACCATGCCAGAACCAGACCGCTGATGGCATCCCCGGTAACCGGCAGAGGATCGGAGACGATAATGGCCGGTGCCACCGGGCTTACAGTGTCGACGATGTTTGTCATTATCACGTCCGAGGGAAGGGACATCACATGCTCCACATTCCCTTCTTCGTTGAGAATACGTCTGTACGCCACAATGCGATAATAGAGCAGCCGCCCGAAGGGAATAGCCTCGTTTTGGAAGCGATCCACCACCGTATATCGCTGCTGGATGGTGCCGACTGGCGGAATGTCCATATCGCCGACATGGCGCATCAGCGCCAGACTGCGCGTATCCACTTCGGAGAGAGCACGGTAGACCCCCAGCTTCTCGATCCTCTCACCCGGCGGGTATGGCACGATCTCGAAGGAAACCTGCGCTTGCAGATCAAGCAATGGGTTCGGCGACTGGCCTGCAATCCTTGTGATGGCCGGAGCAGCAGGCGGCATCGAGTTGATCAGCCGTACAGGACCTACGATCGTACTCCGCTCGCCAAAAACCATCTCATTTGACATCTCCCGTGTATAATAGAAGTAGATGTTGTTCGATGCTCCATCGAGCGTAAAATCGGTGAAACGAACGGTTCTCCCATCGCCGGGATCGCCTACCCGTATCATCGGATATGGATCGAACATCGGGTCATCCTTCCGTATCACCGGCTTCTTGCTCGATGTCCGAAGGGTATCATCAATCCCGACCAGACCCACGATAACGGGATATTCCGTCAGCGGAAGGAACACAGTATCGATCACATCCCGGATGTCCTCTGCGGTTGGCGTTCCAGAGAGAAAGGGGTAGCGCAGGGTTGACGGATTTGCGGGAGTAGGGATAAAGGTATCCGGATTATCAGGAAGCGGGAATCCGTAGCCATCGAATATCTCGAATGCTCCCCCGACAAGGGTTCCATTCACAAGCCCCCTCCACCGGTCGGCGTACGATGCCTCCCCCTCCCTGCCAGCCAGGGCGGCACCTATCTCCGCGATGGTGGCACTTGTATATAACGCTGCCAGAACTGCCTGTTCATCGCACCGATAGAACATCATGCCGTATGGCTCCATCACCGGCCGCAGAGCGATACGGGTGTCAAACGTATAGGTCGATTTGCCGTAATAATCGGGGCGCGTGGCAAACTCCGGCCCAACCGGGTCGTTCGGCGTCTTTGCCTCGATCATCAAACGTGCGCTATGCGGGGCGGTAGCCAGCGGCGACCTGAAGATCGCCCCGGCGCAGGTGGTGGTATCCACCGAACGTGCTGCAAGCAATGTCGTCCTGGTCTGCGCTCCCCCCTGCGGCTCAATATCATCAGTCGTTATGCCATCCGCCCCCAGATCGAGATAGACCCTGTAGGATGGATGGAAATTGACAGACCTGATGACACTTCCGTTCTGTGGAGCAATTTCTCCTTCTGGATCGTATACATACAGAACCAGAGGATCGTATGAATGGATCTTGAGGACCTCCACCTGCCGTACGCCTTCATCCGGCAGATGAACACGCGCAGTCCCCTTATAGAAATCGACATTGGAGTACTCAGGGAACTGGGCACTGTATGGATACAGCACTGCGCTGGAAAATGTGAGGGTAAAGATATTCTCCAGCATACCGGGAGTGCTATCCCGCTGCACCGATACAGCAGGGTCGGCCAGCCCTCCCATCGCATACCGTACATACCTGTCATTCTCCCGGATGCTCTCGCTATAGAGCGCTGTCGGCGAACCAGAAGTGCCCGAGGCATATGGAGCAATATTGAACCTCGCCAGCTTGATCCGGTTCTCCGGAAGAGCGGTCCACCGGGAGGAAGCGGAAGCATTTTCCTGAATCACCACAATCGTCCCGGCAACCGGAAGCACCGGAAGCATTGCACCTGGAGGCCCATCCGGCGTAGCCTCCATAACACCTTGCAGCTCGAAGACGGCAACCGGCGCAGCAGGCCCGGAGAGAACCAGGATGATATCCGCGACGATATATTTCCGTTGATCTGTAACGAACATACCACCGACAAAACGATCTGGATTCTGGAAAACCGGCTTATCGGGATCGTTTGGATCGATGATCGTTCCCTGTGACTCCTGGTATGCTTCAAGAGTCACTCTGGCAGTGGCTCCATCGAGCGCGGATTCCACATACTTCACCCTTCCTTTAATCATCTCCGGTGCGGTATTCCGGAAATAGAAATCCACATACTCCGCCTCCTGATAGGCGATAGTATGGATATGATTCCAGTCGAACGTAACCCTGGATTTTCCGAGAAGGCCGTTTACCGGGTTCTGCTCGGCTGCCGAGGTGAACATCAGTGCCTGCTCCTTCTGGATATACTGCGCCGTCAGATTTAATGGAGGGAGCAGAGTATTCCTGACAGGAAATGTATTCTCGACCGTATTGGTGCTTTCGCTGACAGCAGAGGCACGCGAAAACCAGTTGATGCCATACATGCCGTAGCGATGAACTCCGGTGTGTTCTTCACGCCGCTCTATTCTGTGGATAAAGAGAGGATTCCCTGTATCGGGAACTGGTATGATTTCCGGCTCGCCGGCCGGGTCCTTGTATGGCCTGTATCCGATGGGCGGATTTTCTCCGGCGTCATTGCTCGGATCAATCATCCATACGGTAGGATCGGCAGGGTCCTTGACGCTGAATTTCACCCCATAGAATACCGGACGAGTATTATCACCACGGCTGAACTCCTCCGTCCCTGCAAAAAATTCGGTTACGGCCGGAAGATCGAACATCAGATCCTTGCGGTTGACCTTGATAAAACGGCTGTCACCGAACCGTGTATATCCCTGCTCATCGGTAAGATCGGATGCCAGACCTGGCTCCAGGTTCAGAATCTCCGGCGTTACCGGGAGGCGATGATCGGAGCGCCCCGTGGGGAGCGACAGCGACCGGTGTATCATAGAATTTGGCATGGTGCTGTTCGGCAGCGTTATATACTCCGCCAGATAGACATATTGTTGTTCCGATGAATCCTGCTGCATCGGAACCTCCCAATCGATATGGCCCAGCCCAAGCATGCGGGCAACATGATAATCCTGGGCCGCGAATCGGAGCATGGCAAGAAGGCTGATGCTGATATAGCTCTGATCGCCATCTCCAAGCGATGGCTGATCGATCCAGGCCTCAAGTTTTGCCGGATCCCGGCTTTCATCGAGATACGTTTCGATGGCCCAGCGAAGCGACTGCTGCGGATCGCGCAGATAATCCGGACGCGCCGGATCATAACCGGGATTGGGATCGCCGTTCGGCAAGAACTCACGATTCGGACTCCATCGGTCCTTGTACGTATCGACATTCACCTTCTGCGGCGTAGCTTCATTGGAACTGCTGTCCGATGAAGAATATTTCGGCCAGCGGTTGTGCACCACATATCTCGGCGCATCCTCCAGACGGCGAAATACCTCGCCGGTATCGGTGGAAAGCCCAAAATCACCGATATGCTCCCAGAGGAATCGGCGTTTGATTGCCGTATGATAATCGTGATATGTTTCGACGATCAATTGTACCGGCTTATAGTTGACAGGCTTGAAGCGCACCGATCGGATATGCTCGCTGTAGATCTTATGCGGTTTATCCCCTTCGGCGATCGTCTTCCGGCAGGTAAGAATATCAGTAGAATGGAGGCTCGGATCACCGATGTGGGAGATGGCCTCGAACTGTGTCGATATTCCTGTAGCAGAATGTGGTGGTATGACTTCAAAACCAAATATCAGCTTGAGCGGCGTATCAAGTTCAAATGCGCCGTTATACGTTGCAAAGATATCCTGCACATACTCCGTAAAATCGGGCGACCCCGGCTCGGGTATCTCGATCGACCCGGCGTATGGGTCCAACAGAAGCAGCCCTACCGTCGTCCCGGAATCGGGAAAGAGAGGATCGGTGAGGATATCATGATAGTCCAGCCGCCACGGCGTATAGGCATTCCCCGGAATGACCGCCACCGGCATCGTTTCATTGAGATCGATGATGGCCGCAAACTTCTGCTTATATGGGGTCCGGTAGATTCGCACAAAATCACCGGCCTTGTTATAGCCATTCGCCCCATAATATTCGGAACCGGGAGATGCCAGATTTCCCTTTGGAAGATGACGCTCCCCAAGATCTTCTCCCAGCAGACTCCAACGAAGATGAATTCCGGGGGAGCTGCCATCGGCGCCGGTGGACCCCGCCGCCTGGATGTACAGATGCGACGACTGCACTGCGACAAAGTCGGGATTCTCCTGGCGGCAGAGATCACGTCCGATGCTGGCAAGATACCCCCGAAGTGGCGCGATCTCTTCTCTAAGATCCTTCAGAATGCTTTTCAGCAGAGCCACAAGGTCGGCTGGCACATCTGCCGAGGAAAGGCCGAGCATGGAGAAAAAGCTCATGGCCCCCCCGACACGCGTGCAGCCATCCCCTGCAACACAGATCCCGGAAGGGAGTGGCAGATCATGCTGAGCTGCCAGCGGCACGATACCATCATACAGCTCATCGACGGCCATCATCAGAGCCGACACAGGATCGAAATAGGAAAGGATTTCCTGATTCTCCTGTGTCTCTTTCTCCTGATCGCTCAGCCCTTTCACATATCCGCATATCGCACAGAGGCAGCCGAGCAGATCCAGCCATGTATCGCGATACCGGCTCATCGCCGTAGAAGCCGGGACGACTCGTTCCGGTACCAGCATGCGGTACTCGGCAGCGAGGATATCCACGGCAGTGTAGAGCAGGTCGGCAGCAAGCCTGTACGCCGGAGCCAATTGCCCATAGTGTCCGAATGCCGCCGCAAGAATCCCCAGAAACGAACCGAATCGCTGGCAGAAGCCTCCGGCTGTTTGATAAGCCGTGTTCGGCGCGCCCGTATGATACTGTAGCATCCGTATTTCCAGCCCATGCCCGGCCGTCAAGGTGTCGAGCTGCCTGACAGGCATATGCTGTAGATCGGGCACATCGGAACAGAAGAGACGATAGAAATCCGGGATCGCCTGCAGAACTTCGCACGATCGGTCTCTGAAATAACATGCGGGGATATCCTTTGTTCCGAGCAATGACATAACGACGGCATAGTCGGCATCGAACGCATGCCGAAACCCATCAATCTCCTGCATCAGATCGCGCGACCATAGATTCAGCGGCGAGCAATGCAGATGCATCATCCGGCATATCTGGAACAGTTGCCAGCAGGTATCGCCTATGACATGAGGCTCAAATGGATTATCGAAGGAAGCCTCTCCACGCAGCAGATCGAACAGCGGCCTCACATGCCTGCTGAGCAGATCGCCAAAGGCATCGCGCACATCGCTCGGCAGATCGGGAACCCGCAGGCAGAGATTCATCAGGCATTCAAGCTTCGGCTGCCAGTAGCCGCAACGGTCATAGCAGAGATCGGGAGCAGTTCCCTGTGATGTGGCACGGAGCACCTGGAGTTGGGCATGAAAATCAGCGTAGCGAAGTTCCAACTCAGCGGCCATATCCGCCGGAACGCTCCCGCACTCCAGGCAGAGGAGGGCAAAGAACGTATAGGTTCTCCGCACTATATCACAGCAGGTAACGGGCGCCTCGGGCGGATATGGCACAGGATATACCGGAACCGGCACGGCAGAGCCGCCGGGATAGAGATAATTATAGAGACCATTGGCTCCGCATACCAGTGTTTCAAATAACCCGATAGCCACCGATTCTTCATCGGCGCAGAGGGCGCACAGGCAGCGCAGCAGATCGAGCCATCTGAGACAGATATCCTCGCAGGGAGAGCAGTCGGCCGGTGGGTCGATCAACAATTCGGCATCAGCCGCAATGCCATCGAGCAACCTGGTGTAAAAACATTCGATCCTGTACCGCAGCAACGGTGTCAGCAGCGCAGGATTGGAATAGGCAAAAATCAGATTCTGCAGAATGAACCTCAGACGATCGCAGAAGCCGGTGCCGACCGGCTCGATCCCAAGCGGCGGATTGCCATTGATCTCCAGAAGCACGAGCAGATCCTGTAGCGTCGTCGCTTCAAAATCCACCATCAGCGTATTGGCCACCCCTATCGAAGGGAGATCGAAGAACGGGTCGTTCGGCTCGCGGCTGGCACCACAGAGAATCCTGGCAAGGGCCGAAAATTCATAGAGCCTGCCACAGTCGATCCAGGAATCGCAGCAGAGTTTTTTCAGCAGTGTGCCGGGCACGGAGGCTCCCATCGCATCGCAGCACTCATCCCTGACCAGAGCAGGCAACGAGGTGGTAATACTTCCCTGGGCATTAAACCCCTTATGATATCCCGGCACCGCATGCACCACCTTCACCCTTACCCGATGTCGGCCGGCGGCGAGATGAACCGTCTGCCTGACAATCGAACCTTCGTCGAGAAGATCGACCAGGAGCTGGTCATTGATCCAGATCAACACCGGATCACTGGCCTGGAAGAGGAGATCTACCGTGATATCCGCAGCGTCCCGCAGGCAGAAGTACCGATCCAGAATCGTCATACCATCCGGCACCTGAACATCATCGCCAACAGCAAAAACCCACGCCGAACCCTGGTATGGCGCCGATGGGCCATCGATATCGATAGCAGGGCGGGGAAGAGATATGGCAAGGCTGGTATCGGTGATGATCCAGTCCACCTTATATCCGCCCGGCTGCGTTCCGGTTGTCAGATCGACCGAGGTAGTGGCACAATCGCTCTTGCAGGGATGAAGGCCATCATAGGCAAGTTGAAGCTGGGCGAGATAGACGCTCAGATCATCTCTCAGCCCGGCTGTTATCCCAACTCCGCATCCGCAATAGTCTACAAACCACTCAAGCAGAGCACTTGCATCGGAGCAGAGGATCTCGATGGTATAACCAGGGATCACCTCCGGCTCCTGCCCCATGACGCGGCGATAGGCGTCATGGATGATCTTGCCGAAATTTGTTATCAGCCGTGCTATCAGATCCCCGCCGAGGAGATTCTGCTGGCCGCACAACCGCGACAGGCATTCCAGGATACGCATCCAGTCGTGACAGAATTCCTCCCCTGCACAGATACTGGGATATGCAGCCAGAAGCGTGTTGAAGGCAGGCAGCGCATGTTCAAGCTCATGTTCCAGACGTAGCAGAAGTATCGGATGGACCGCGATCTGATTGGAACAAATCTGATGTATCTTCTGTTGTACCCGAGCCAGCTTCATGCAGAAATCGCTCATCGATATCTCAATCGGAGGCTCGTAATACCCATCCGGGGTGCCAAGCAGCCAATCCAGCAGATCGATTATTTCCCCGAACTCCGCCAGGATGGCATCCCGCATGGCCGATGGAAGAAGAGCATTGCCACATGCAGCATGCAAACAGGCGAGCAGCGGAACCCAGCGAGCGCACAATTCTCCCGAAACCGCAGAGGTCTGGTCACAGATATTCCGCCACTTCTCTACCTCCCCAAGCGCGTCGAATGCAACCGTGAGAGTGAAATGAGCAGCCTCCAGATTCTGCCGAAGCACCGGATCCATCACCTCGGTACCAGCGCAGAGATCGTTGAACCATGCCAGCACTTTCTGCAAGCGCCAGCAGAGAGGATCAAGCCCGAGCGGTTCCAGCGGCGGCGCCACCTCGTTGCTCCCATCATCCGGCAGCCATGTATAGATGGCATGGATCGGGGGGCTGAAAAGCTCCGCGATGCTTTCGGCGAGATCCGGTGGCACCATCCCCTTGTTGTCGCATATCGCGCCAAGGCACTCCAGCATCGGAAGCCAGCGGTCGCAATCGGCGCAGATTCCGGGAGCATGCAGATTCAAATCTGCAAACGCGCTCTGAAACATGGAAAGACGTGCGTTCAGGACCGGATCGAACGGTTCCCCGCTGCAACAGATGGCCTCGACATACCCACCGATACGATCCAGCTTCCAGCACATCAGCTCCAGCCCGTTCCCTCCGGAAGAGGGAGGAGTTGCCGGTGTCATCAGCGACTCCACCGCATAATAGAGATCATCAACGATCTCCGCGAAATGATCGCTCAGCCAGATGGCATCGTTCAACGAAAGCTCCGATTTTCTCTGGCAGATCCTATTCAGACAGGAGAGAATGCGGCTCCACTCCGCGCAGTCCACCTCGGCACAGAGATTCCTGTAGGGAAAGCTGCCGTAGGCATCTTCGAGCTGGCCGATCAGAGTTTCCAGTTCTTCTCTACGATCATCACCAAGGATAGATCCGCTGCTACAGACCAATCCCAGATAGAGCTTCAGACGCTCGATCTGAAAACAGAAGCTGGTTCCCTGAGAGGAGGTCTGATTATATTCCACCCCGTAGAGCGCGGCGTAGAGTATCGCACCGAATGAATTTTCGAGAGTGGTAAGGACAGTTCCCGGCAGATAGTCCATCCGATCGCATAAGCGCTCGATACATCCAAGTCCGGCAAACCAGCGCTCGCAAAGACCCTTTGCCAGAGGCTCGCAGAAATCGAACTGATCCGCCTCATCCCAGAAGCTCATTTGAGAAGCAATGGAATAAAGGCTATCATAATATGGCTGAACGGTACTTCCCCAGGTGATCTGGAGACGTGGGCAATTCCTGCACCACCAGGCCCAGAACCCGACAAGCTCAGCAAGTTTTCCGCAGATATCGGTGATATTCGGGTTTATGGCATACGCCATCCCCTCGGCGGCAGCGATGAGTACGAACTCCTGATAGGCATCGTGCACCACCCCGGCAGCCTGATTTGTCCAGAGATCAACATCCTGGCTTGGATAGTCGGACATAGTAGTGCAAAACCTGCAAAAGCAGTTCAGCAGGGTTTGCCACGCTGCACAGAGAGTCGGCTCAGGCTGGGGAAGCCGGTGATAGACCTCCCCAGCATAATTCCCTATCTTTGTGGTAAAATCCTGATAAAATCCGCTCAGGCCATGAGCCTGGCTCAAAGACAGGCTCATGGCCTGGGGGGCTGCAGCAAGCGTTATACTGGTGGCGTAATCGGCCTGGCCCATCATATCCGGGCCTGTAGGAGAGTATCCCAGGGAAAGCTGGCTGTTGAGCCAGTTCAGACCGGGCATATGTTTCTTGAGAAGGGCATCCAGTTCGATCACCGATTGCAGGCCAGAGAATGCAGGACCATCGGGGGATACGGTGAAACCGGTTCCCTGGCAAAGCCAGCCCATAACAACAGGGATGGTGTTCCGGGTCTGGCACAGCCAATCCATCCGGTAACAGACTGGCGCATCCCGAACGATCGTGTCGAAGGAAAGCTTGAGGATTGCATTTCCGCCGGGACCGGGTCCAGGCCCCCCACCGGTTCTGGCAACCGGAACGGCAATGACATCGCTACGGCTGGATATGCCAGCCGAAAGCGGAATCGATGATTGTGCGCTTCCGCTCGAACTGGCACCTGATCCGGTGCCGGTTATGCTAATATCTACAGTAAATATGGTGGTTACGGCCGGTTGATACGGCACCGCCATTGCGATCCTGTAATGGTCCAGGTTTGTGTCTTGTGTGATCGGCAACGAGATGAGTGTCGATTCGGTTCCCAGAGATCCGCCACCACTTCGCGCAGCAGCCACCTGTATAGTGATGGTGAAGTTATTTCCGACAAATCCGCCTTGATATTCAATATTGCTGAACGATAACACTATCGATTGTTGTTGCGACATAATAAGAATGATAATATGAAGTGATAGCTCTTACTTGGCCGATAGCGGCCTTATCCACGTTGGAGCACCTGTAAAGCACGGGCGTGCAGAGCGGTGGCATATGGGATACCACCGCTCCATAACATCTATGCCCGGTCAGGGAATGCTCTGTGTATCGAATGTGATGGTTACACTTGTTGCCGGCCCATTCTGCGGTGCCTCCACCTGGGCGAACTCCGTACCGTTAAAGAGCCTGTACGTAAAGACGAACGTTAGAATTCCCGGTGCGACCCCCACATCCGCCCCGCTCATAAAGCCAGTCACGAATGCCCTGGTCACATCCTTTGAAAAAACCAGTACGGGAGCAGAGCCGAACCCTTCGGTCTGAAGCCCCAGGCCGAGCTGCTCGATCGGAAGCTTCGGATCATTGAGCGGTTCAGGGCTTCTGACCAGAACCCCGATGATCCCTCCCCCCTCCTCATTGATAATGATGAACTCGTTGGTTAGAGCCGGAGGAAGATTTTTCAACCCAAGCGCACCTTCGATGACCCTTTCGAGCGGATCACCATACTCTCTGTTCAACTCCCGCACCTCCACGGAAGAATCATCCAGGAGCACCTGGGAAAGCAACACGGATTTCTGCGATGGCACCTTGATCCGGACAATGGCCGTTCTCTCGGCTTCCCCTTCAACACTCAGAATACAACTCCTGATATGCTGCTCGAAGTTCGGGTAACGAGAGGTCTGGAATACATATTTATGTACCGGACGGCTATAGGTTCGCCCTACACCCTCCTCCAGAACGGCGTTGAACATCGCTGTATAGAGCCGTTGCGGTTCCAATGCGACGCCAACCGGCACCGTAGTTTGTTTGGCTTTCGGCAGAGCATCCTCGGCAAAAAGCTCGAACTCCAGGCAATTGCTCTGCGGGTCGGCATTCATGATATATCTGAACACCTCGAATTCCTTTTCCACTGGCGGGTTCAGATCGGGCTTCCAGACGGGATCGACAGTAATTTTTCCGGCCTCTCCGGTAATCTTATCCTTCTGCATGCCCTGGTCATATACAACCACCTGAAGTCCTGAGCGCACCTCAGGCAGATCTCCGTACGTATCCCACCGGCCGTACATCGCCGCAACGTAATCTTTCAGATAAAACAGT
The DNA here is from genome assembly GCA_964455525.1 of uncultured Alphaproteobacteria bacterium. Classification (GTDB taxonomy): domain Bacteria; phylum Bacteroidota; class Ignavibacteria; order OLB7; family OLB7; genus JAFDZV01. The sequence goes on along the minus strand of CAYVWR010000003.1, from coordinate 369,485 downwards.
GAAAGCGTGGCGCTGGCATAATACAGTGGTTTTGCACCGATGATATTTCCATCGGCATTGGGATAACAACGGGGATAATCGAGGTAGAGCTTCAGGTCCGCATACTTGAATTCGTCCTCCCTCTCCGCCTGAAGAAGCTCCTGATAACTCTGGTTGTACAGAGGCGGAACTTCATTACCTGTCTCATGAAAATGCCCGATCGGGCCTGCGGTTTTGAACCCGTACGTTAGAAATCGGCGATATGGGATCGCATGGTTATCGACATATTCTGATGTCGCGATCTGTATTGCATAGATCGTATTGGGGCGCCAGATGGGCTGGTTCAGATCGCGCAGCCCGATGATGATATCGTTTGTGGTCTCTCTGACGATCTCCTCGTCTGGCAGATCGTTGTTATAGTCATGATCGGCCTGCGTCTGCCAGCAGATCTGGTGGATCAGGGTCTTGCACGGCTCCGATGAAAGCTCCTGCATATCGGGCACAAAAGCTGCCAGCGCATCCTTCTCTTCCTGGCTGGCAGCGGCATCGCCCAGGATCTGGTGTATTTCAGCGACAACCGCACTCCAGTCGATAGGATCGTTTGGATCGCACCCCACAGCCGGTGCTATTACGATACGGTCGATCGGGCTTGGCTCCCCGCTGAAACCATAGCGTACTTCTCGTAGAAGCTCCACCCGGCTTTTTCGCTCCCGTTTTTTCAATGGATCATACGGTCCATCCCCCGGAATCGGGCAGAGCCGGTTCAAAGCATCCACCAGCACTGCATCCTCCAGCGCCGTAACAAGCGTCTGGTGGGCATCGAAGAGACCGATACGATTGTCGGCATTCCGGGGATCGAAATCGATGATCGCCCCCGTCAGATAATTGGTGATAAGCTGCACCTTCCGGCATCGGTCCGTGGTGCTACGTCCGGGGCCGGTAGCCATAGCGAACTGATCTCCCCAGAGAAGCACCTTCCGGTATAACCTCCGGATCTGTGTGCCCATCGCATCCTGCAGCGTGTCATCCTCAAGCCCTTCTCTGATTCCGGCAGGAAGATGAGGCAGATACACGCAGGCCACCCGTAGACAGTGGAGCATGGAAAGCCACTCACCACTGATCTGCTCGCAACCGGGATTCAGCATGGGAGAAGAGACAGAGGTATCAGCCGCTAGCAGATCCCGCGAGAGATCGTACAGCTTTGTTTGCAGAGCCGGCGACAGATGCTCAGCAAAGGAATATGCCGTAACGAGCGTAAGAACGACCTCACGCACTACGGAGCAGAAGGCGCTATCGGGCCATGCATCCCGTATAGGATCGCTGCCGAGCACCAGGGCCAGCTCATCGAGGACCGGTCCGGCATTGCGGATCACCGTGGCCACACCTGCATGCGCTCCCTGCAACGGCAGCGAGAGATCATCGCAGAGCCTGCGATAGATATCAAGCAAGGATCGCTCGCGTTCCGGCCCTTCTCCGCGTCCTACCTGGCAGATATCAATCCGTGTTCCTTCCGGAAGAGCAAGCAGAGCATCGTTCAGATCGGCCATCTCATCGGCAAGCGCAGCAACGATCGCCTCGATCTCCTGATATTCTGGATGATTCGGATCGTTGACGGCTTCTCCTTGAAGCGACTTCAGATAAAGGCGGGGAAGGATATAATCCAGCTTATAAAGGTTCTGTTCGGCCGGTGGCAGAGCCGATGGCACCAGCGGATCGGCCGGATCACCAACACCAGGCTGATAGACCTTCTTCATAATGGTATAAAGCGGGTCGCTCAGATCGTTGCTGGAGTTGTTGCTGAAATCAGCGTTGATCCGGCCAAGAATATCCTGCGGCAGATATGCGCTTCTGCTGATGAGCCTATAGAGGCACTCCAAAGTCCCAAGCATCGGCAGCCACGACATGGAGTTGCCATTTCCCGTGCCCTCGCAGAAAATCGTGGAGAACTCCTCAAGTGCCCCTCCCGGTCCGGTAAGAGCTGCGTGCGCAGATGCAAAGTCGGTCTTTGCCTCCCCCGAGAGCCAGCCGAGCATATCACTTGTCGTGAGCATCGGATCCTCGCATCGCATGGCCAGGGCGTTCAGAAAGACCGCGATGACCGAAAGCTGTTCGCAGAGATCATTGGAAACTCCGCTGCCGGTGATGATGGTGTCCCCGCTCGCAAGCTCGCCTGCTATGGCGTTGTACAAGCTATCAAGCTCGGGATCGACGGTGCTGATGAAGTACGGCCTTTCATCCTGAGCATGTAGTGCATCGAAATCATTGCATAAACTGCACAGACAGGCCAGAGCGCCGTACCACCGTCCGATACATGTGATGATCGCCTCATCCGGCCCTGCCGGATCAAATCCTCTGGTATCCTTCCGGTATTCGCCGAGATGGACCAGCAGGGTTCCATACAACTTCCTCACACGGGACCGCAGGGAAGCCGGAAGCGCACCAAGCCCCGAACAGGCCACTGAAATCGCACGCAGAGTACGGCGCAGTTTGGAGCATAGATCGGTCCCGGTAGTGGAATCAGGCCATCCGAAATAATTCTCGATAGCAACTACAGTGGAAACGCCTTCATCGATCAGGGCGGAGATACGATCGAGGGCCGGAGATTCGGCTGGAGCACCGGCCATACAGATCGTCGTGATGATATCGGCAAAACCACTGGCGCCGCCGCATCCGGAATAGCTGGCTTCCGGGACACCGTAGGCCACGATACTCCCGGCAGCCCCCCCGCAGATATCCTCTCTGGAGAACTTCAGCATGGCCCGCACCTTCTTCAGCGCCGATTCCAGAGCATCGAATAATCGCTCGAACGAGAGGGAGAGCGTCGCAAGCCTGGAACTCACAGCAACGTCGAGACTTTCACGTGCAAAAAACTCCGCAACATAGCGGGCACGGTGTACAGGGTCGGTAATATCCGTGGGCTGATTCAGCTCCACGCCCCACTGGCCGGCAGATGAGCGGGCAGCGATGTAGAGGGAGGCAACGGCGGGATCGATCATCCCTGGGATAAATGGCCGGGCATGCTTCGGCAACATGTCCCGATGCTGGCTTAGTTTCCCGGCGCATGCAAGCAGATCCATCCACTTCTCATACAGCTCATTATGTTCGGCGGGAGGTTCGGGAACCATCTCCCCAGCATCGATAAAGGCCTGGATATACTTCCCTGCATAATGCCGTGCATCCCTGTAGAAATATTCCAGGTTGGGCTGTAGATACCGTGGTGCGGGGGTGTTGCCGGAAATCGATACGATAACTGTTTCCAGCATCTCTTTCAGGCGTTCGCAGAAACCGGCAGCACTCTGGGCCGGTTCCAGCCCCATCCGGCGCCGGAGATATGCGTTTGTCGTCCTGAACTTCTGATCCATGATGCTGCCAAGGGCGGCTACCGCTACAGAATCTGGTCGAAGGGGTCCGCTACAGAAGGCCCGAATGAAGCTTGGAATCGCGCGGAGCTTATCCCAGAGATCATCCGCAGTATCATTCATTCCTCCGCCAGCCGTGGAAATCTCCCACCGCTCGATGCGGCTCCCGTTAGGCGCACGCCGGACCGGCTCCGGGTTATACCGATACCCCAGGTAATAGGAGATGGCAACCTGTTCGCTCAGTGCGGTAAGCTTCATCGATACCTTCGTTACCGGCTGTGGGAATAGTATCTCGATCTGCTCACCCCCCGGCAGCACCAGCGAGTGTGGCATCCCGAAAGGATTCCTGGCAGCCTTTACCGTTGCCGCAGAGCCAGAGATACGGTACTGAAGCCTCCGATCCGATATCTTCTCCGCTGCATCATACACCGTATCCACAGGGACATCGTTCCAATCAAGACATTGCAGTGGACGTTCCGGGGGAGGGCAGACCAGCACACGCTCCGGGAACCCAAGCTCGGTAAGCTCCACCGATGGATTCTGCTGAAGCGGGGAACGGGCCAGTATACGGAGCCTGGTATAGGAGTTGGCATTGCTGAGCTGCCAGAACCCATCGTACAGATGGCTCTCCAGCAAAGCTATCGCCTCGCTGCGGCCAGCCCCCTGCTCCACCAGCAGGTCGATCAGCGGCGTGTTCGCCTGGGCCATGGTGTAATCCTGCCAGGAATGTGCCGAAGCCGACCAGTAGTGTAACGACACGGAGTCCACGACATAACGATGCCGCACCTGTTGCTCCCTCCCCTTTTGCGGCGGCACCAGCTCTTCACAGATTCTCCCGGTCTGGATCGGCCCCAGCCTCCGTATGCTGGCAGGATCGACCCCCTTGCTGAATTCTATATCGATGAAACTGTCCAGTGGCAGCGTAAAACGGTCGAACGATCCTATCCATCCGCTGTCCGGCGGGGGGATCTCCGGCGCTTCCTCCAGCAAGGAGGGGAGCCGGGTCCGTTCCGGATAATGATGATTCACATAATTCAGGAGAAATGGTTCTCCCGATATCATATGTATTGCCTTCACCGGATGAACCCGCTGCTGCACATAGGCTTCGATGGCATCGCTGCCGGAATACTCCTGTTCTCCGATAAACCCTATTTCGTCGATATTCCGTTCGTTGTTGAACGTCCAGCCGATCCCTACACTGAGGTTCACATCCGGAAATGGCCAGGGTGGGGAAACGCCCAGCGAGAGGCTTCCGGCGATGGCAAACGGCCGTGGTGCCTCCACCATAAGAAACGCATCCACATTCAGACGGAATCCAAAGCCGAATATCTTCAACTCGGCGTAGCCTCCTACATGCCCCCAACCGCCAATCTGAAGCGGACGGAAGCTCGCACGACCGCCAACTTCGAGCGCCGCATACAGCCCCACCCTTGCCACCGCGCAATCCTGTTCAAATTTGAACTCCACGCTCTGCCCCACCTTGATGCCCCCTGATCCGAGCATCAGATAGCCTTTGCCGTGGAGAACCTTCAGCATGGATGCACCGATGCGCATGGTGTCGGGCGCGTCGCGGCCGATATTTACGTGCCATGCCGAGGAGCGCCCATAGAAAAAGCCAAGCTCCATAATGGCATTCAGGCTGAAAATATCGCCGGAATTGCGAGGGCGTTGGTAATTGATGCCAAAGGCCGCTTCCACCCCGATTTCGCTCAACGACAGGACCGCAAAGAACGGGGGGTCCTCATCGCCGCTCAGCCCGAGCCTTGTGCTCAGAATGGAAGCACGTCCCTCGAACGCAAGCATTCCGGGTATCGAAAGAATAAACATCAGCTTGCTCGAGAATGCTTCGCCGGAGTCACCAGCCGTAGCCATGGAAACCCCCGCGCCTATTGCAAACCCATCGGCCCGGCTGAACTTCTGCACGTTAACGCCAGGATCGGGCTTTCTGTAGAACTCCCACCAGCGCTCGTTCTCCCCTTTCCGAAGAATATATTTATTGCCGAAAATTCCGTTCAACCCGTAGATGCCAAGACCGGTACTCCCCAGAAGGATCGGCGAAGGAAACTCCAGATTGGCATCGACGAGGAAGGCACCGATCGACGGGATCATTTTCAGATTGGCTCCTCCACCCGTTCCAAGCTTCGGCAGCGAGAAGGTTACCCCGCCAGCGTATTCGGGGATGGCCCCGCCGGATTCGCCGGATGCACGATTTTTCATCGAGAGCCATCCCTTCAAGATCAATGCAACGTTCTCCTCGGTTGCATCGCCGGGTATCGTCAGGCTTACCTTGATTGATTCCAGACGGAGATAGATATGCCCGGGCAGCCCCGTACGGGTGTTGTCGGAAGTATAATAGAGCTTGATGCCATCGCCACGGGCATCCACTCCGCCAATGCCGGTTTTCACCCCACCATCGAACCCGAAATATCTGTAGTGTCTCCGGTGCCCCGCATGGTAGCCTTCCTCGCTTCCGATATGGATTGCGGTCACCGAAAAATCGACCGGGCCGGCGACCAACCTGACCGCCTCATTCAGGACGAAGCTTCCCCCCTGGAAATCGATCTCGCCATTGGACCAGATGATCACCGTGCCGATTTCGATCGGCTGCTTGAAGATCCTTCCAACGCCGGGCAGATCGGCGAGAATCTCCAGAGATCCGGCAGCCTCCAGGTAGTAGCGGGAACCGAGACTTCCCACCCCAATTTTTGTTATTGTCAGCGAAAAAACATTATCCATCCCGAAGCTGACCGGCGGATCGGGCTGCACTGCGATGGTGAAGCCACCATTATGCACAGCGATGGTGACGCCGAGCGCGATATCTCCATCACCGACCGGCAGGCGCAGAGTGCCATGAATATCCGAGCCGACGATCGCTCCCTGATGAAACGAAATATCGAAGCGATCGAGTGCAATCCCGAATCCGCTGCTTCCGGGTTCCCCCTCGGTGGCGCCGAAGCGGGTCTCCAGCAACGGCTCATCATCGGTTGTCAGCAGGCTGAAGGAACCGGAAAGCCCGCCGGTGCCGATAAGAATATTTCGCCCGATGATCCTGGCGCGATGGTTCAGATCCTGCGGCCGCTCGTCATCTGGCTTTGTCCGCCAGAATGCGGGAAGCCCGATCTCGGCATCCCGGATATAAACGCCGACAAAATCCTCGCCGCGGCCATCGGCCACCGATTCCGGTATGCTGGCCGTGGTACTGAGGTCCAGCCGGGCCTGGGTGAACGAGAGAGTCAGCCCGGTATCGCCGATCTGAGACGGAACCAGCGTGGCATCCAGCATGGCATCGAAACCGATTCCCTTCGATGTATTGAAACACAAGGTCCCCTCGGCAAAGTCGAGGGTCGATCGGGCTTCGGGGTTTTCATCGACACGATGCGGTTGCCCCTGCTCGATGATAAGAGGCTTAAGAATTGTTCGCGGAAATTCCAGGCGTGTTTTCAGACGCAGCGACGCATTGATCTTCGGGGCTAGCAGATCGCCGATGTACTCCAGCATCGACTTTCCGCCGAGCAATGGCCGAAACAACTGATCGACAGGGGCAGAGTTGCCGGCATCTCCTGTCGAACTCAGGTAGACATTCCACAGAGCTTCCGGCAGCGGCACTCCGGCATTATCCTCGATCTGCCCTATCACGTTGGCGATCTTTTCCGGATCGCTCAATCCGGCATCAGGGGAGAGAATCTGCTCGATGTTTTCATTGCCGAGCCACGTATTTATATCGCCGATAAAGGACTCCAGAGATCCGCCGGCAAATGCTGCGATCGCCTGCCCGGCAAGCGTGGATGTATCAAGCTTCATCGTCCGGGCAATAAGGCCAAACAGCGTTTTCGGGTCCGGCTTGAACGTCTCCAGGTCGAAACCACGAACCAGATCGGCAATGCCCCATTCGTACTCCAGCGTAAGTGGAATGCCGGTGCCGAACAGGGTTCCTCCGGCACTGCCGGGAGGATCGGGAGGATTGAGATATAGGCCGATGCCGGTTCCTGGAATTTCGATGCCGATCTTTCTATAAGTCAGAAGCGTAAGGCTATAGAATTCTCTTCCTCCGCCCCTGCTTGTTGAATGTTGCAGATCGCGGAAATAGATTCTATCGAGCAGGGAATTCAATGCATGCCCGATAAAATCAAGCTGAGGGGGAATTATGCTTATATCGGCAAGCGCAGATAGCGGCGGATAATAAGAGTTAATACTGCTCATAACATCTTCATAGAATGTGGCGGTGACCACGTGAAAAATTCGTGATGGATAGATGCGGGATGGTGACAAAAATCGAAGTGCTCTGGTAGATATGGCCGCAGGGAATGCTCTGCCGGACTGCATAACCGATAGACCATCCGAAGCCGGGAGCGACCGGGTGTATTCCGCCCGGCCGCTCCCGGCAGTGGTATTCCGGCGCCTAACCTTCGCCCAGCCCGGCCAGCGCCCGTTTCAATGCCTCTTCCAGCTCGTTCATGATCTGGCTTCGGGAGAGCACTCCACCGGTAACCGCCGAGACGTTTACGCTTGGAATGCCGAGATATCCCAGGCGTACATTCGGCGAAGGCTCCGTTCCCGGAGGCTGCGCACGCAACCGCGCAAGCCGGTAGAAAAACTCGTTCGGCAGATAGCTTCCGGCCGACCCCGCCACAGCGGTTCCCCCAAGCGGCAGCGATTCGTTCAGATCGCTGTTGATCGCCCCTGCATCGATTCCCGCACGCCCATGCTCTAGCGGGACGCCAGTGGGATCGATCAACCGGTACGACTGGTCATAAAAGAATATCTGTTGCGGCGTACGCCCGATCTCCCCCTGCATCATCTCCTGCACTGGCAGGCTCGTCTGGTAGAATTCATTCCAGCCGGTTCCTGCTCCAATTGCCCCGACCGATTTCCGATCGGCATTATCCGGGAATCCTCCGGTTCTGGCGCGTGCGGCAAATCGCGCCAGACTGAACATGCCGTGGCCTCCATTCATATTCACGGCCACGATCATATCCACCGTGGTATTTCCATACAGGAAGGGGCTAAACAGGCGCTCTACCATCCCATCATCGAAATCGCGATAGCGAATCGGGAGGATAACGCTGTTGATATGCCCTGTGGCATCTCCCTCTGTTATGCTCTTGCCGTGCATTCCGAGAGCCACCATCCCCCCGGAATTGCTGTTGGTTACGCCAGCACCGCCAAGCGCGTAGGGATCGAAGCCGACCAGCAGAATCTTCATGGCCCCTGTGGTGGCATTGGCAAATGTGGCCTGAGCGAACCCGCGGGTCGTCTCCTCGAAATAGCGCACCACCTCGGCCTGCTCCTGCGAGTTCTTCAGCAGACGGGGATGCCCTTTCAACACCGCAGCCATCCTCAGCCTGGCCCAGTAGAGTATCCGGTCGTCAGCACCTCCATCGAGAGTAAACGCGGTCGCCTCGGCCCAGAGATCTTCTCCGTAAATATCGATCGCCGCTTTCAGCGATTCCCTGGCCATATCGTTATCAGGAATCGACGACAACGCATGTTCAAAGCCAGCGATCAACATCGCCATCACCGGATGGTTCTCCAGGATCGCTGTCGGCTCCGGCGTGGCCGCACGCAGTTCCTCCGCGTTTGGCAGATAGATGTCGGGAAGGAAATCCGGCATGGTGAATTCCGCCGAGACAAAAAAGAGACCATCTCTGGAGTAAACATGAATCTCCGAGGTCGGCTCCGCATCATAGCTCTGATGGGTGTCCTTGTGGAGGCCACGGACCTTCAGACTGTAGACGGAGGCCTCGGCGCCCACGATCTGGCGTTCTTCAAGCACCAGATTCCGCTCGTGATAGCGGCTCAGCACAACAGCGGCAGCATCGGCGAGCAGCGCCCGTTCACTGGCGGTAATACCAAGCATCATCACCCCTTCGCGCACAACGTTATCGTCCTGTGGAACCAGCCTATACAGCGTCGCGGCCACAGGCTGGGCTATCTCGCTCGTCTCCACATTATAACCATTGAAGATCGAGGATGCCTCCAGGAAATTCTGCTGCGGGCCGAAGCCCACTCCCGCCCCTCTCCCCTTTGGCACCACCCCTCCGCTTATGCTGTAGAAATCGACGGCGACGTTGTAGAAGAGCACCTGCCCGCTCCGCACCGCGATGCCACGTTCCATAAGCGCGCCAAAGGAGATACCATGGCCGGTCTGCCGACCATCCGCATATCGCCTTTCGTGAAGCCGGTCCCATCGGGTCTGTTGCAGATGATTCATCGGCGAATTTCCCGGAGCGGCATCCCAGGCAACACCGGCATCCACCGGACCGAAGATATTATCGGTATAGTGCTCCGCCGCCACTACGTTCCCCACTGCAAGCCCCGGCACCGCAGGAATCTGGCGCAGATAGCGGAGCCGGATCATACCGGCCAGATCGCGCATCTGCCCGCCTTCTTCTACCTGCGGAAGCCGAAATCCGACCGGGAAGGTCCATTCCGTCCCCTGGGCCAGCAGCCAACTCCCCGGCACAAAGCCCTGGTGGAGCTGGCCCTGCACTATACCCTGCTCTACATACAGGAGCGGAAGCGTATTATCCGCAACAGCGAGCGAGAGATAGAAGATGCCATCTTCTCCCGAGAGAATCTCGCTATGCGAGCGCTCTATCATGCCGATCGGCCAGCCATCGGTGGCATAGATATCAGCGTACATCAAGGCAAGGTCCGATCCCACCTTCACCTGTGCCCCATCCATCATATAATTGCCGGAATAGTTCATCGAGTATCCTGCCTCGTTCCGGATATCGATATAGACCCGGTTTCTGTTGAGGAAGGGAAGGAGCAGATCGTTGTAGAGTTCCTCCCCCCGCCGCAACCTCCCCTGATGATCGTAGACGCCGATCGAGCCGTGCATGCCATAGTAGGCCGCCGCATCGATAAAATTGCGCGCATCCTCGCGCCGCCGCCGTTCCTCCCACTCCGAGGCAGGCTCATCCTCCAGCAGATTGATCTCATGGTAGGCTCTGCGCGCATACGCAAACGTCAGCGGGACCGCATAGTCCCCTTGCAGCGCGATATCGATGCCGAACTCTGCCTCCTCCCCGGCATGAAAATCGCCGAGATGCATTCCCCTGCGCACCAGCGGAAGCTGGCGCAGTTCATCGAATCGATTGAAAAAATCATCCAGGGGGAGATCGTTCGTGCTTTCCAGGCTGGCGCTCGCCTCCCATCCCAGAATGCTGCTCGACAACGGATCGTTTTCGATATCCGGGATATCACCCGAAGGAATTCCGGCGGCGACCATCTCCTGACGGCGCATCTCCATGCCTCTGTAGATCTCCCTGATAAAAGCCGAGACGCTGGTGTCGTTCTCATCGGCTGGACCGGAGCGCACCTGGATATAATCGACCCCGCCGTTCCCGGTTGCAGGCCCTCCCAGGAAATCGCCGATCCTGAGACCACGATAGACAAAATACTGGACAGGCTGAATAGCAACGCCAGACCCGCCACGCGGCGCAATAATCAGGTTCACACGCTGCTCATCGACCAGCCCGGTCTCCGGATCGACCATCCGCTGTATCATCGCAACACCATCGGCGGCGGCATAGGCCGGCACACTATCGGCCTGCGAGGTGAAGCTATTGGTACTACGAAACACCAGGGACGACTGCGGGCCGTAGGCCATCGATTCACTTATCTGCTCGTCCAGTAGGCTCATATCTGCAAAGGCGGAGAGAGCAGGGCGGGCAACGGCGGCATCAGCGAGAACATCATACCTGACAGGCTCCTCCACGATCTGTGCGGCCCATCCGCTACGCCCAAGCTCCCTTCCTTCGTCATCATGAATCACAGCGATGATGGAGATGGACTGCCATGTAGTATCAACGGCAAACGTGCCGGTAAAGAACATTTCGTACAGGTCCCCCACCGCGGCTTCGGGTATGCTGACAGGATTGGATGGGGTGGTGGTGGCGGGGTGCGTCGTCATGGGCGGACCATCAAAGGAGATCCAGTCGGCTCCAGGATCGCTGGTTCGCCAGCCGGTGCCGGATGTATGATAAAACTCCACCGCCGAAGATAGGCCCGCACAAACTCCGGTCACCTCCACGACGACATTTTCAGCAACAAATGCCCCAACCCGGTCGAGCAGATCAATCCTGAACAGTTGAGATTTTTTCCTGCCGGATCTCGGCGCCGGGTACTGCTTTTGCAGAGGCTCGCCATCGGGCTGCCCCTTGACCTGAACATCGGCAAAGATCACCTCACGAAACGCGACGTTGTTATCATTACGGATATCGAGAAAGTTCTCCTTGTTGTAGATGGTGTCGATATAGTTATTGTCAGCCCCTTTGACGCGCCCATCATGGGGGGTGATCTCGGCAAGCACAAAAATCCGTTTGCGCCCCGACAATACGGCATCGAGCGGCAGATTGGCAAGCTCCCATTTATTTGTCCGTACCACCATTGTCCTGTTATGGGGTATACCGCTCATATCGGTAGCATCAAAGGGGAAGAGGTATGCTTCTTCCACATACTGAGTGCCGATATTGCCACTTGACACCGTAAACGGCACCCCATCGATCCTTGATTGCTGGAAATCATCCATCGTGAACTTCAGAATCTCCGCACGGTCCCTGACTGCCACATAAAATCGCACCGATGCTTCCAGGCTTGGCTTCGTGCCACGATTTTTCACCCGTACATAGATCCATCTGGGCTGATTGGACGCAAAGGTCTGGTGGGGCGCAGGCGTTCCATAGGCATCGTCGGCGGGCAGAACGGAATCACCACTGTTGCTCAGCCAGATATCAGGGCTGAGCTTCAGAGCCTCATATGCCATATCGGGCCGTGTAGTGCCATTATCCCCCATATACTTACGTACCATCAGATCCCTGTCGTTGTGGCTATAACTGAATGCAGCGCTCACGGCGGCGGCGGCATCCACCCTGCCAAACCCCAGGTGGCGGCTATAGTATGGCGTCCTGCCGCCGAGCACCATCTTCTTGTCAGCCTCAGTATGCACATTCCCGAGGCGCTGCACGATAACCGCCCTGGCATCGTCGCCGGGAAGATCCATAATCACCGAGGACTCGGTTCCCTTAACACGGACAAGAGGCTTGGGAGTCGTGGTGAAGCTTTTCCCCGGCCCCGTATAGATCACGGTCATCTGCGTATCGCTCACGATTTCTTCGACGGTGCCCTCAAGCACATCGGCCGGGACCACCTCCATACGGGGAACATGGGGCCAGTGGTTTTCGCCCGCATACTCCGTTGTCAGCAGCAACTTGAATGTTCCCTGGACAAATTCTATAACATACCGTACCCCACCTATCAGGATAGCCTGGCCTGCCTGATAGGTTCTGGTATTTCCTACAAGGATCTTCTTACGGTCAAGCCCGATAATCCTGCCACGTGCCTCCGGCTCCTCCGTACTCTGATCCATGCTATCGTCACTGCCATCATTCCGTCTCACTGGAAACCCGGCAAAATATGTGGTATCCGCATCACCAATCCGGATAATCTGGCCAGGGTGGAATCCGTCGGTACTCTCGACCGTGATCGTCACAGGCTGGATCGGGTTCGGCGGCAATGTCGCGGCCCGAACAAGCAATGTCTCTGCGCCTATCAGAACGGCCTGGCCAACACTGAAACCCGCACGGCTTTGATTTTCCGCAATAGTGATCCTGGAGAATTTTCCACTATCGGCGACAGCGTCGATTGCAATGCCTAACGATGACGTGATAGGCTTGAAGATAGGAGGCTGCACACCTATTGCAGGAGCAACCCGATCACGAGATAAGATTGTTTTATCTCTCTGGCTTCTGAACTGAGTACTAAGCCACATACCTCCATGCATATCGATCTTTACAGCCGTCGATCGCAATATCTCGCGAACCTCGATGTTGGTGAGGTATGGATTTGCCGAGAGTATAAGGGCAGCCGTGCCGGCAACCAGGGGCGTGGACATCGATGTCCCGCTGAAATGATCCACATAGCTCCGTTTCCCCGTATATACCGGTGCGCCCGCAGCGTGTGCATTCCACAGATAACCATCCAGTTCCAGTTCCGTATAATCGGGGTATTCGGTGACACCGACCACAACGGAGGACTCAACCTCATTGATGGCGGTTTCATCGACTCCATTTTCATTATAACCGACCTTTCCTATCACGACCGCATCGTGGGGAGCATAGGTAATCCCTGGCACATTTGCCACCTTGACAACCTTTACACGGGTAGCGTTCGATACAGGGGCATCCACAGCCTCCCACAGTGTGGTTTCCCGGATATGATCTCCGGGCAGATTACTGCGTGTGAGCTGGCTTACTCTGGCACTCTCATCCGTTGGTGGATAGAGAGTGCCTCCAAGCAGAAAGTCCCGCGTATCCTCGAACATACCGGCTGTGACAATCGCACGGTTGTATGGTGGGCGATTGACCATATGGGGCCGAGGGCCAAAAACCTTATAGGTATCATCCGGAGGCCCAACAGATCCATCTTCATTTATTGTAAGCTCAGCATACAGAGGATTATTGTCGCATTCCGGATAGTTAGCAGATGGAGCAGAAACATCTACATAGAGCCAGTCGGGTTTTCTGTCAGGGATCTCTTTTTTCTTTTCGACTTCAGAGCCTTCATTATTTCCAGAATTATCCTTAGGCGGATATACCTCTCTGGAATTGTCACCATAGCTGCTATATGGAGCACGGATCTCCACCCCTTTGGAATCCAGAGTAGAAGCTGCAACAACAATGATGCGACGATGATATCCGAACATCTGCCTATCCATAATGCTACTATCATCATTGCCCGCCCCTAATACGAAGATAGCACCTCTTCGCTGCCGCCCGTACCAGCACACATCGCTAATGTTTCGCATATCGGCATCAAAGTTCTCCGCCAAGTACTTAAATCTCATACTATTAGAGATGATATCCGCGCCCGGCCCTGGATTACCGGGCGTGCCAAACTGCGCCGGAAGAATATCATACGGATCATACACAGGTCCATTGGTGGTCCATCCTGGGTCCAGCCCCACAAGCCATGACCATGTATTCCTGTTAATTTGATTCAGATTCGTCCCTTGCTGAGCGGTACGAATGCTAATGAGGCGCGCATTGGGTGCAACACCCACGCTTCCCCTGCCATTTGCCATGGCAGTGGCAATGGCTGCACATGAAACCCCATGCGACAAGGTTACCTTGTAATTATCAGGGTACATCCCACCACGAATATTCGGATCGCGATTGCCATGGTTATCCGTACGTTTGAATGTCCGCATATCATAGATCTTGTAAACTTTTTTCGATCCGATAAGAGGGGCAAGCAGACCGCCGCGCACATTCCCTATAAAGTCCGTATGGTTGGGAGCGCCTTCTCCATCAGGTTCATCTTCATACTTCGATGAATCAACGCCGGTATCGACAATAGCGATAACCACATCGGCGCTTCCATACGTCAGATCGTTCACCTCGGTGGATGGTCTACCATGACTTTGTAGGATGGCCCATGCTTCCGGCACATTTGCTGTTGCGAGATGCCACTGAAGAGGAAAGAGAAAATCACTGGGGATCACCTGACTCCCGCTTAACAGTTCAGCGGTTACGGTTGCCATGGGATCAGCGGATTCAAACACTCCGGATTCCATCAATGTTCTGCATGAATCCACTATGTTCTTTCCAGCAACATCGTTGACCGCAATCTCAAAGAGGCGGCTTACAGGTGAATGTTCATACACTATTTCCAGGCTGGCACGTTCGATCGTATCTCGTACATACTGAACATCGATCCCAGGCAGGCATTTGGCAAGAATGATGCCCGTTGCTACATGTATGGCCCCTTCATTCCTCTCAAGAACGATACCTATGTGGCTATAGATCCCCGCAGTGTGAAGTGCATCACTACACTTCTTCAGGATATCCCTCTCATTCTCATTGCAGCCATCGGCACCAGGCGAAAACACCTGTGTTACCCCATCAGCATTTTTGAATATCCCGGACAGATGCAGCCCAAAACTCTCAGCGACTTCCCGAGTACCACGCAGATCACAATCTTCAACTCTGCCAGCATGCATCACGGCTACTTCCAGTGCTCCCGTGCAATATCCAGCGCTCCGGCCTGCCCGATACCCATACTCACTATCCTTTGCGTGGAGCATACATTCCAGATACCGACCAGTATCCGGCATATCAACTACCAAGCGCTCCAGTATCGACCCTGGTCGGCTGATCTCCAGGATATATGTTCCTGGCTCAATATCTTTGATATAATGATTATACTCCTTCTTCACACCATGCCCTATCCTATCCACACCCGAGGCAACACGCTCCACAACCCCATCACTGCTCCGCACCGACACAGTGGCATCACCTATCAGCATTCCCATCGGATCACAGACACGAATAAACAGCGATCGCACTTGGCTTCGTTTCATAGAAATTGTTGTTGTGGTGTACTTGATATACTGGCTCCCCTGCACTATCACGAGAGGACAGAGGGCAACAAGAGTTTGCTGGGACAATCACAGCCCAGACATATCATCCCGCATCGTTTCCACGGGATATCTTCACAAAGCACGAATCGGCACGTTGGGGATCAATCCTCCCCTTTAAGCCAACTTTCAAATTGATAATTATCACTGCTGGGGATTGCAATGCCTTTTACTAGAATCAGCCGATCGATCAGCTCCCTGGCTCCTTCACCCATCCCCAATGGAAGACTCACTCTGTAACGATCCTTGGCATCCTCCGTCACTCCCGACTCAAGACTCAACCCATATGGTGCGACCAGGTAGCCTAGATCCCGTGATGTCATCCTCTCAGACAAGCGTAGGCGAATATCGTTATCATGCATATGAACATACACATGCGTCGATGCAGATGTCGGTCCCGCAAAGATGACATTTGTATCACCACGCAATCCTTCCAGCTCCCGACTGTCGTACCGATCGAACAACTCACCGTTGCGTTTGGCAACCATCAGTATCTCTGCCTCACGCAGCCGTGCCAGGTTGTTTTCACGATAACGAAATGGATTAGGTCCCCATGGCCATACAATAGGGCCTCTTATCAATTCTTCCAGCTCCAGATCTCCCACGACACGCAGATCCAGACTCTGCACCAACCGTTCAACCGCTGCCAACCGGCCCGGCTTGTATCTCAGGCTCATCCAGTCCGGACGGCTCTCGTAGAGAACTTTCCAGCTCCCCAGCCAATAATATTCCAGGCGCACGCTATACAGCCGCAGGGTCAGCACCCCATCGATCACTTCCGAGAGAACAGAACTCGAAAGGGGACGAACCTGACGTACACGACCCGGTGCCCACGCCACAAGCCACGACATCTTCGTAGGCTTGTACGGAATCAGATACAACGAACGCGATGAGTCATAACCAACCGCCAACGATGTCCTCGGTATTGATTCCAGGTGCCGGTATGCACTCACGATCACATTGTTGACCACCTCACCGGAATCACCAACCACACGCACCGGCAGCAGCACCTCACCACTGCCAGAGACGATCGTGCCGGACGAACGCAACTGCGAGGCCGATCGGCTGGCCTCCCGCGTGCGCTTCCCGCCGGGCGAGGACGGCTTCGGCTGCCTTGAGATCCTCCGTTGGTAGAAGTGAGAGAACGTGCCGACATCCGTGTTCTGCAACGCATCGAACAAACGCGTTCGCCGAAGGCTATCGGCGATGTCCAGGATGCCTTCTCCCATCCCTGCATCGAACTCCGCGATAAGACGATCACCAAACTGTACAACTATATCGCTGGCACCCATACCCCACAAAAGGTTCGTCACCGTCTCGTAGTCGTTCTCCAGCAACGCATCCTCAAGAGTACCAAAGACCAGCACCAAGCGGTTGTCGTAAGCATCAACACGATCACCGCTCATGCCACGCACCATCCCTGCGGTACGCACCAGAGTATCACCGCGCAACGCGCCCAGAACCGTATCACCCACCGCATCAAACACACCCCCACCCGACTTCCGCACAACCACACCATTGCTGCCAACACGGCTTCGCCGACCTCTCTGCTTCGGTGAAGTCTCCTTGATCGCAACACCTGGGTAGTTCCGCACCACCTGCAACCCTAGTTCCTTCAACACCTTCTGGTTCTGCCTCCGATGACCCGCATCGCTCCAGATAAACTCCACATAGGCAAGGTCGCGATGCGGAGTGAACGGTATGCCATGGCACCCATCGTAATACAGGCGTTCCCCTGGTCGTGCCAGATAGATATCGACCCGGCCCAGACCGGCATCACAACACTCGTTCAGGTAATACTCCTGAGGCTGATATCCTGCTTTGCTGATCCGTAGCTTCTTGTAGCGGTGCGGTGCGATTCCCCTATCCACTTCTTCATACTCGAAGTCCTTCACCCAGGTCACTCGCAGAGAATACGCTCGATGCAGTGTGTCGAACGGGACCGCAAGAACCGTCGCATCAATCAGCGAGAAGACCTGGACATCGGCATCCGAGACCAGTTGCCCATCGTCTCCATAGACATACACACGCAGGCCCGATCGACCACGTTTGAACGGTGACTCGCTGGTCTGCACAGGTGCGTCCACCTCCGTGCTATCCGGCAGCACCAGAGCGTAGCGATCCCTGCCATCATGCTCCCCTGCATGCAGTGCAGAAGCCACCGCAAGCAGCAGCAGCAGAACCTGGAGCGATACACCTGCACGAACGTGCAATCTTATCAGCAGCATACATGCACCTTTCTTTAGAACGATACTGGATGAGCAGCGAGATCATTGGCGGTTGTACACGCAGAGGGAACATACCCTGAGCGATGAGCCAATGCAATGCATTTGCAACTCGACGTTAACTTTTTTTCATATCCTATTCAAATATCCCGGACAGGTGCAGCCCAAAACTCTCAGCGACTTCCCGAGTACCACGCAGATCACAATCTTCAACTCTGCCAGCATGCATCACGGCTACTTCCAGTGCTCCCGTGCAATATCCAGCGCTCCGGCCTGCCCGATACCCATACTCACTATCCTTTGCGTGGAGCATACATTCCAGATACCGACCAGTATCCGGCATATCAACTACCAAGCGCTCCAGTATCGACCCTGGTCGGCTGATCTCCAGGATATATGTTCCTGGCTCAATATCTTTGATATAATGATTATACTCCTTCTTCACACCATGCCCTATCCTATCCACACCCGAGGCAACACGCTCCACAACCCCATCACTGCTCCGCACCGACACAGTGGCATCACCTATCAGCATTCCCATCGGATCACAGACACGAATAAACAGCGATCGCACTTGGCTTCGTTTCATAGAAATTGTTGTTGTGGTGTACTTGATATACTGGCTCCCCTGCACTATCACGAGAGGACAGAGGGCAACAAGAGTTTGCTGGGACAATCACAGCCCAGACATATCATCCCGCATCGTTTCCACGGGATATCTTCACAAAGCACGAATCGGCACGTTGGGGATCAATCCTCCCCTTTAAGCCAACTTTCAAATTGATAATTATCACTGCTGGGGATTGCAATGCCTTTTACTAGAATCAGCCGATCGATCAGCTCCCTGGCTCCTTCACCCATCCCCAATGGAAGACTCACTCTGTAACGATCCTTGGCATCCTCCGTCACTCCCGACTCAAGACTCAACCCATATGGTGCGACCAGGTAGCCTAGATCCCGTGATGTCATCCTCTCAGACAAGCGTAGGCGAATATCGTTATCATGCATATGAACATACACATGCGTCGATGCAGATGTCGGTCCCGCAAAGATGACATTTGTATCACCACGCAATCCTTCCAGCTCCCGACTGTCGTACCGATCGAACAACTCACCGTTGCGTTTGGCAACCATCAGTATCTCTGCCTCACGCAGCCGTGCCAGGTTGTTTTCACGATAACGAAATGGATTAGGTCCCCATGGCCATACAATAGGGCCTCTTATCAATTCTTCCAGCTCCAGATCTCCCACGACACGCAGATCCAGACTCTGCACCAACCGTTCAACCGCTGCCAACCGGCCCGGCTTGTATCTCAGGCTCATCCAGTCCGGACGGCTCTCGTAGAGAACTTTCCAGCTCCCCAGCCAATAATATTCCAGGCGCACGCTATACAGCCGCAGGGTCAGCACCCCATCGATCACTTCCGAGAGAACAGAACTCGAAAGGGGACGAACCTGACGTACACGACCCGGTGCCCACGCCACAAGCCACGACATCTTCGTAGGCTTGTACGGAATCAGATACAACGAACGCGATGAGTCATAACCAACCGCCAACGATGTCCTCGGTATTGATTCCAGGTGCCGGTATGCACTCACGATCACATTGTTGACCACCTCACCGGAATCACCAACCACACGCACCGGCAGCAGCACCTCACCACTGCCAGAGACGATCGTGCCGGACGAACGCAACTGCGAGGCCGATCGGCTGGCCTCCCGCGTGCGCTTCCCGCCGGGCGAGGACGGCTTCGGCTGCCTTGAGATCCTCCGTTGGTAGAAGTGAGAGAACGTGCCGACATCCGTGTTCTGCAACGCATCGAACAAACGCGTTCGCCGAAGGCTATCGGCGATGTCCAGGATGCCTTCTCCCATCCCTGCATCGAACTCCGCGATAAGACGATCACCAAACTGTACAACTATATCGCTGGCACCCATACCCCACAAAAGGTTCGTCACCGTCTCGTAGTCGTTCTCCAGCAACGCATCCTCAAGAGTACCAAAGACCAGCACCAAGCGGTTGTCGTAAGCATCAACACGATCACCGCTCATGCCACGCACCATCCCTGCGGTACGCACCAGAGTATCACCGCGCAACGCGCCCAGAACCGTATCACCCACCGCATCAAACACACCCCCACCCGACTTCCGCACAACCACACCATTGCTGCCAACACGGCTTCGCCGACCTCTCTGCTTCGGTGAAGTCTCCTTGATCGCAACACCTGGGTAGTTCCGCACCACCTGCAACCCTAGTTCCTTCAACACCTTCTGGTTCTGCCTCCGATGACCCGCATCGCTCCAGATAAACTCCACATAGGCAAGGTCGCGATGCGGAGTGAACGGTATGCCATGGCACCCATCGTAATACAGGCGTTCCCCTGGTCGTGCCAGATAGATATCGACCCGGCCCAGACCGGCATCACAACACTCGTTCAGGTAATACTCCTGAGGCTGATATCCTGCTTTGCTGATCCGTAGCTTCTTGTAGCGGTGCGGTGCGATTCCCCTATCCACTTCTTCATACTCGAAGTCCTTCACCCAGGTCACTCGCAGAGAATACGCTCGATGCAGTGTGTCGAACGGGACCGCAAGAACCGTCGCATCAATCAGCGAGAAGACCTGGACATCGGCATCCGAGACCAGTTGCCCATCGTCTCCATAGACATACACACGCAGGCCCGATCGACCACGTTTGAACGGTGACTCGCTGGTCTGCACAGGTGCGTCCACCTCCGTGCTATCCGGCAGCACCAGAGCGTAGCGATCCCTGCCATCATGCTCCCCTGCATGCAGTGCAGAAGCCACCGCAAGCAGCAGCAGCAGAACCTGGAGCGATACACCTGCACGAACGTGCAATCTTATCAGCAGCATACATGCACCTTTCTTTAGAACGATACTGGATGAGCAGCGAGATCATTGGCGGTTGTACACGCAGAGGGAACATACCCTGAGCGATGAGCCAATGCAATGCATTTGCAACCCGACGTTAACTTTTTTTCATATCGTACATCTAACGCTGCGGTATTTGCCGAGACCATCCAGCAGAACGTCGATGCAGGTCATGGTTGCTGGCTTTCCGCGTGCACAAGAACACTGTGCCAACGGGTACGCACAACCGACTCGCAGCACACGCGGCCAGTCACGCCCCCCGATCGCCCCAGTATACGGCCATTGGCATTGCTGAGTTCTGTTCAGCCAATGCCGTTACCCGGAGCATAAACCGTTGGAGCACCTGCTGGGATACTGCTCTCAGTGGGAGCTTCTTCCGTACACTGAAGAGCGATTGGCACCGTTTCGGCGGCATTGCACACCTGTTCCCAACAGGTATCTCGTCGCTAGACGATTCAAATTGTCAGACACAATCTGGGATGCTTAAAACCTGTGTAGATTCCACGTTTACGGTGTGCGCATGAAAATATTACTCATCCGTTTCAGTTCCGCCGGGGATATCATCCTCACCTCGCTCTTTGTGCGAGCGCTTCGGAAACGTTTTCCAGAGGCGGAGATTCACTATCTCAGCAAACGGGAATTTCTCCCGCTGGTAGAGCATTCCCCCTATCTCGACCGGGCGATCGCCATCGAGAAGGGATGGGGCCTGCGCGATCTGGCCCGGCTGAAATCGGGATTGATCGCCGAGAACAGTGGCGATTATGATATCGTCTTCGATCTGCACAACTCTCTCCGCAGCCGCTATGTGCGCACAGGGCTGGGGCGCGAGGTGGCAGTGATCCACAAGCCGACGTTCAGGAAGTGGCTGCTGGTGAAACGGAAGGTCAACCGGCTTCGGCCTATTGTGCCGATCCCGGAACTCTATCTTCAGGTGGGGGAACCGTATGGCCTGCGGAACGACGGCGAAGGGCTGGACCTGTTCACCGGCGGTGCCTATGCACCAGTGGTCCCGCTGAAGGGGCGCCCCACCGTAGCAATGGCTCCTGGAGCAAGACATGCAACAAAACGGTGGCTCCCGGAAAATTTCGCCGCATTGGGAACGATGCTGGCAGGTGAACACAACGCACGGATCGTGCTTCTGGGATCGCCATCGGAACGGGATCTATGCACAGCAGTAGAACAGGGAATTGCCGGAGATGTCGTAAACCTGGCCGGGCGGACAACGCTTCTGGAGACGGCGGCGACCATGGACACATGCGATCTGATCGTGGCAAACGATTCGGCGCTAACCCATGTAGCTGCGGCGCGAAAACGTCCGGTGGTAACGATCTTCGGAAGCACGGTACAGGAATTCGGGTTCATCCCCTATGGCACACGCTCGGCGATTGTGGAGCGGCAGGGGCTGTACTGCCGTCCCTGCACAACAATCGGGCGAAGCAGTTGCCCGGAAGGGCATTTCCGTTGCATGCGGGAGATCAGCGTACAGGAGGTATTACAGACGGCAACGAAGATCGCGGGAGAGGCTGGAAAGGGTTGGTAAGCGATAGGGCCTGGAGCGTAGTTCCTGGAAAACCCGCCAGGCTGCACGGTGGAAGAGAGGGGTTGTAGAAGAGGCGTGAGCGATATTGAAGATTCCGAACCAGGCGCACGATCTGCCGATCGTATCCTGCACCACACACATTCCGGCTTGATGTTCATCCCCCGCTCTTTGCCAGGCGGCGCGCGGAGGATGGCCTCCGCGCGAACACCCGGCAGAGGCTCACTACGATTATGCAGAAGGGCTACAAGTGGTAGTCTCCCGCTGCCTCTGGCTGATAGACGATCGATTCCACCTGTAATCGTCTGATCCCTGAAGGAACTTCCCATTCAAAACTATCGCCAACCCTATAGCCCAGCATCGCCATTCCTATTGGCGAGAGGATGGAAATGCATCCGGTTGCAATGTCTGCCGCCGCAGGAAAGACCAGAGTAAACGTGCTGGTGGTTCCCCGGTCCACATCGAGCAGACGGACGGTGGAGTTCATCGTGATAACATCCGGCGGAACGTTCTTCGACGGCACAACATCGGCCCGGCCAAGTTCGGTCCAAAGCTTCCGCAGCGTACCACCTGTCTGCCCACCTCTGTAGCGTCCATCAAGTACAAGCTTACTCAGACGGCGCAGATCATAGTCGGTTATACAGATTGATTGATCAACCATCGCATGTCCTCAGTAGTATAGATAGTTCGATTCAGGGCCATGATCGGAAATTTCCCAAAGGGATAAAACCATAGAGCTTTCCATCTTTTCACAAAAAGTAGAAAGCTCCCGATGTACATCATAGCTCTTGGAATTGGATTTTCAAAGTCCGAATATCGTTCCGGCACCAGGCTCATCGTCCTCTTTGCGAACGCAGGGCATCCCACCTCTCTTATCCGAATCTCATGTTCGGGCAGGTGTATAGTTATCGCACTGTATAAGACGCACCAGCACGCGGATGCTCCCCAAAAGTAACAACGGCCGGGTTTCCCCGGCCGCATACCAGCTTACGCTGTCTGCGATACAACGCGCCAAGGCGTTGTATCGCGCTTGACCCGTTCCGACGAGCTACGAGGCAGCCTCCGCCGTTGTTGCATGTTCGGCCGCCAGGCGTTTCTGAAGTTCCAGAATCACGTAGTGGAATATGACGGAATGCACGCTCTCGGCAGTGCACATATCGTTCAGCGGAACATGCACCTGATGCTCTACGATGCCGGCAAGGCTGCCGCCGGAGAAGCCTGTCACGCCGATCGTCTTCAGGCCATGTTCGTTTGCGTACTCGACCGCACGAAGGACGTTCGGGCTGTTGCCGGAACCGGAGATCGAAACGAGGAGATCGCCCGGGCGGCAGAATGTGCGAAGCTGCTGCACAAATACCTGGTCATAGCCCTCATCGTTGCCAAGCGCGGAGAAGAAGGCGAAGTTATCCGTCAGGGAAAGTGCGCGGATACGCCGTTCCTGCTGCATCGAGGCGCAGGTTCCCTTTGCGAGATCCTGCGCAAGATGGCTGGCATTTGCAGCCGAGCCGCCATTGCCGATAACAAAGATCATCGCATCGCGCTGATAGGCAGCGTACAGCACCTCGATAAAGCTTTCAACTTCGCGCTCATCCACCGAATCGAGCGCCCGCTGCAAGTACTGCTTGTACTCGGAAAAATTCATAGCTCCTATTTCCAGTTATATCGTTCCTGATTAAAAATCACTCTGCTGCCATGCGGTTCAAGGAGAAAGGGCATCTCCCGATATGACGAAAGCGCCTCGCGCAGATTATCTTGGTCGGGCCTGCGGCAATACACCATAAGGAAGCCTCCCCCCCCGGCCCCGGCGATCTTCCCGCCGATCGCGCCACCGGCACGGGCGCTTTTGTACATCGCATCAATCTCGCCGGTGCTTACACCGTTGGCAAGCTGCTTCTTCAATTCCCAGTTACGATGCAGAATCTCGCCGATCGCGTCGAAATTGCCATCCTCCACCGTACTGCGCACCTCGCGCGCAAGGCTCTTGATCTCGTCGTGAAACGCGATCGTATCGCCGATCTTCGCCTTCTGATCGCTCAGGATCATGCTGGCCTGGCGGACGATATTCGTAAAGAAGAGCAGGAGATTGCTCCCGAGACGGCGCTTTGCCGATGATGGGATCTCGATCCGTTCCACCGTCACCGAATCATCGGGGTTGAACTCGAATCCGCAGAGTCCGCCATAGGCAGCAATATACTGATCCTGGCGGCCGATCGGCTTGCCAAGGATATCAATCTCGATCGCGCAGGCCTCACGGGCCAGGCGCTCGGTGCTCACCTGCTCTCCACGATACTGGTAGAATGCGTTCAACAGCCCCACGGTCAGGCTTGATGAAGAGCCAAGGCCCGATCCCTCCGATGGAATATCGGCCATCATGTTCACTTCAAAGCCATTTGGCATACCGGTCATCCGTGCGGCCTCGCGCACCAGCTCGTGCTGTATATCATCGATCGATTCAACGATCTCCTTGCGCGAATAATCAACATAGATCTTGTCGTCGAAGCGCTCCTTGACGATGACATAGAGGAACTTGTCGATGGCCGTGGAGACGACATAGCCTCCCTGCTTCTGATAATACCCGGCGAGATCGGTTCCGCCCCCGGCAATGCTGATACGAAGCGGAGTCTGTGTAATGATCATTGATAGTTACCCAACGCGATGTAATTCCCTCCATTCACGCTCGGCACGCTCCAGACTGGCAAGCGTGCCGATATCGCGGAGATATCCCTCCACGATAATCCCGTTCATTCTCCCTGCAAGCGACGGCATAACATGGCCGCCGAAATCATATGGCCTACGATCGGGCCGGATGTACTGGAACAGCTCCTGGCGCCCGACATATATTCCGGCAGCCGCCAGATCCGATTTCGGCTCCGACGGCTTCTCGGTAAAATCCACGATCCGTCCATGGGCATCCAGTTCCGCAATGCCGCATGCGGACGGGTTCTCGGCATGAAACAACCCGACGGTAAGGGGCGCCGGATGTTCACGGTTGAACCGGGCTATCGCCCCGAGATCGGCCGTGGTAAGATTATCTGCGTAGAGGATATAGAACTGCTCCTCGCCACGTACAAATTCGCGGTGTGCATCAAGCGTACCGGCGCTGCCCAGCAACTCATCCTCCATCACGGTCGTGATCGTAACGGGGCCACGATAATCCTCGGCAAACCGGCGCACGGGATCGGGAAGAAAATGCAAATTGACCAGCACCTCATCTACGCCATGCTTCTGGAGCAGATCCATCCAATGCGAAAGGAGCGGACGCCCATCCACCGGCACCAGGCATTTGGGAACGGTCTCGGTAATAGGGCGCAGACGTGTTCCAAGCCCGGCGGCGAGAAGGAAAGCTTTCACGAAAGTTGCTGCACGTGTTGTTCATGATAATATCGGCCTCGACTGAATGGTCAGCCGAAGCCGATGGAGACAGGCACATCCATGTCGCTCAGAAATCTGCTACGCTCGGCTCGAAGCGCGCTCGGGCACAGCCCTATGCAACGCCTGCTCCGTATGCTACAACGCCGGGGGATCGAGCTAAGCGATCTGCACGCCCTTGAGGTCTTTGGCGGCACCGGCGCCTTTCATACATGCGACTATGCGCAGCACGTTGCCGATATCGACATCTGGGAGCTTGATGCACGGCTGGAACCATCTCTGCGGCGGCACCTGCCAGAAGCAAAGATCACTATCACCGACTCCTACGAGGAGCTAAAAAATGCTTCAAAACGATACGACCTTGTCGTTGTAGACAACCCGATGTCGTTGCATGGGGGCCACTGCGAGCACTTCGATCTTTTCCCTCATATCTTTCGGGTGATCGCCGACCGGGGCATTCTCATACTCGACGTGATCCCCACAGCCCCACCGCGTGCGCGCCATCGGTTCCCGTATCTTTTCAACGCGGAGCAGCTCGCACGGCGCAGCCGATTCTATCGCACCGATCACCCGGAAAACGTCCCCATCGCGGAGATGGTCCGGGTGTACCACGAGCTGGCATCGGAGCAGGGGTTCGCCATCGACTGGGCGCTCCACCAGCGCCGCCATTTTGTCTATTACCTGGCAATGGGCATGAGAAGCATTGCAGACAGCAGGAAGCGAGCAACACGCTGATAACATTCTCGACCGCCCCTGTCCCCGGATCGCCACCATGCCACACAAAGGCTCCCCCTGCGTAACACCGGCAGGATTCAGGGCAGAAACGCCGTTCCAGCAGATCACCGGGGCCACGCATCTCTCATCCTGCCGCCCCAACAAAAAGCGATCCATCGGCATGCATCACAGCCGCCCCCTCATCGCCCCGGCGGATCATGCCGACCGCCGAGCCGGGAAGCGCGGCAAGCATGGACTCCTGATCGTAACCGGAGAGTTGCAGGCGGCAGCGCCACCAGCGGGCAACATCGCGTGGCAGCGCATGCCAGTATCCGCTCTGCTGGCTCATCGTACGGAGGAACTCCTCGTACACAGCAAAAAACGTTGGATCGAGCAGATAATCGGGATGGGTTATCATCATTGCCATCCCGCCATGCCGTTCTATGAAATTGATCTTCTCCAGCCACACTCTGGGCGAGCGTTCCCCGGCCATCGACAGAAGCGTATGATCCTGCGGCAGAGTAAAGGGAAGTTCCACAAAATGCCCCATCATAAAGGGCCAGATGCTCATCGTGCCGCCATTGATCGTCTCGAACGGATCGGTATCGAAAAACGTGGAGTCGTACTCGACGTCCAGATCCTGCATCCAGGCCGGATTGCGATGGGTGAACGGAGCACGGAACCCAACGGCATCCCACCGCTTCAGATGAGCATTGATACGAGGAACATCGCGATTGAAATCGCGGCGCGAAAGAAAAAGCCGGCCGTTATGCCGCAGGCCATGCACGCCGATCTCGAATCCCCGCTCGCGAAGCTGGCCGATCAATCGGGCGTTGATCGAATAATCCTCCGGCACAAAATTGAATGCGGAGCGGAACCCATACCGCTCCTCCAGCGCCGCCACCTCAAGCACAAACTCCTGCCCGCGTGCGGTCTCGATATCATGGGTCAGGACCAGCGCATACCGCCGATTGCCGGGCCAGAGCCGCAGATACGGTATAGCAGGCTCGCCGGTCTGCTCCAGCAGATAGCGCAGCATGGCAAACTGGTAGCGGACGTAACGATCTTCGATCGGCCATCGCAGGAGCGATGTACGTTGCTGCGGCACAAGAAGCAGCCGGCGTAAAGCCGGACGAAGCCGGGCGGGAAGGATCGGGCGAGCAAAGGCATAATAGGCATGCTTGGCCGGGGAGAGCCTCCAGTGGTCCGGTCCGAACTGACGCTCGGTAAGGATACGATCGACGATCTCCACAGGATCATCAGCTCCGGCCAGCGCCACGGGCAGATCGCCGAGCAGATGAAAGGCATAGGCGGATGCCTCGCGCCACTCCTCGATCCCGATATCGGGGTGCAGCAGACGCCAGAAGTTCCAGGGAGCATTCAGAGCCGCATCCCGGAGAACGTTTGGACCGCTCGTATCTTCAGGCGAAGTGTTCATAGAATAGCTCACCGATGGTCCTGCACACCCACTCAGGAGAGTGTTTGATGAATCCGGCCATCATGGTCCTGGCCATCACAGAACGTCCTGCATCGACGGATACCGGAGCATCGGCAAGGATCGTGCTCGCCGAAAGAACCTCCCCGGCATCCCACCCCCGCTTGAATTGGCGCAACCCCTCATGATGCAACTCGGTACGCCCCCAGTCGAACAATCGGAAACCATGTTCGCAGCCCCAGCGGATCGCCTCCCAGAGCAACGCATGGTTGGGAGCATAGGGCCAGTCGGCACGATGCGAGGCGCTGAACTTGTAGGTGAGCACACCGTTCCAGCCAAGAAAGAGCGCAGCGGCCATTGCCCGTTCATCGCGTTCGGCGATAAGGATATGCCCCATTCCCGTTGCGATAAGATGTTCCCAGAGCAGCCGAAAAAAACGAAAGGGCTGCACAGGGGTTCCAAGCCTTGCGCGTGTCCGCAGATGCATCCGGTAGAAAGTACGGAGATCTTCGATGCTCTCGGCACGGCGTACTACCACCCCATGCCGACGTGCTGCGCGAATCGGCTGCTGTACGCGGGTGCGATGAAAGCGCTCGAACAGATCGCCGGGATCGGCCGACAGCCTGGTCTGGTGGAGGTACAAGCTCTCGCCGCGATAAACACCGGCCTGTTCCTCGAACGGCCACCGCACCTCCAGACGATTCGCCTGCCGTTCCCGTCTATATGCTGCCAAGGCGGCGAGAAGCTCCGGCATCAACGCATCATCAGCGAGCACCGGGGCGCAATGATCGCTGAACGGAAGGGCGATAAGCCGGGGGCCACGCAGCGCTCGATGCACCTCCATCACCGGAATTCCCCCTGCCAGCAGACCATCGGCACCGGCAAGGCCAACCACAGTCGCAGCAAACCCGTAACACTGCTCCAGCACCCCGATCCACGCGGGATGATGAAAGATCGTTGCAGAAGGGTGCGTCGCTATCAGATCGAGCCACCGCCGATCATTCGGACGAAGCTGCATGGCACTACCGCTCAATCTGTTGGTTGATTGCATGGGAGAGGTTCGCCGGAGGCCTGGAGCAACGCGGACGCACGCTGCCTGGATCTTGGCTCCCCTCATCAGCGTTCGGAACCTGTGCCACGCCCCGGCAGCGATCTAGGCCACAGCCTGCTGCACCACATGTTCCTGTTTCATCGTCGCCTCGGCATATTCCAGGATATCGTCGATATTCTCCTGCGCCTGGAGATAGTCGATGTATTCCCGCACCGAATCCTCCATTGTCCGCTTCGGCTCCCAGCCGAGCGAGCGCAGCTTTGTGATATCGGAGCAGGCATTGCGCGTATCACCAAACCGGAAGCTGCCGGGAATCTTTGGCTCGATATGCTCCTTGCCAAAGGCACGCGCCACCATAGCGGCAAGGTCTCGCACGGTGTAAGGCACCCCGCCCCCGACATTGAAGACCTCGTAATCGGCACGGGCATCGTTCATCACCAGCACATTGGCATCCACAACATCGTGGATGTTCACAAAATCGCGCCGCTGCCTGCCATCTTCGTACAGCGTCGGAGCCTTATCGAAGTAATAATGCAGGCAGAAGATACGTGCCGCGCCCGAGTAGGTATTATAAAACGATTGCCGCGAGCCTTGCACGATGGAATAGCGGAGCGCAACCGATGGGATATCATAGCGGCGGCCAAAGCGGATGGCCTGGATCTCCTGCGAATGTTTGCTCATCGCATAGGCATTGGCCGGATTTGCATGGGTCTCCGGCGTCCATCCCCACTGCATGGAACGCCCCTGGTGGTCCGAGAACTCCCATTCGCCGCGCTGAAGCTGTTCCAGCGGCCGAAGCGTAGGAGCCACAAGCCTCCCATCGGCATCATGATACAATCCCTCCCCCTGCACAAACTGCGAGGAGGCCACGATCACTTTCTGTATCGGCAGATTCTCCTGGACGATGATCTCGTAGATAAGCGACGTAGAGACCGCGTTGGTATGAAAGAACGTGGAGAAATCGCGATGATAATCCTGATATGCCGCAAGGTGATAGATCACATCAACTCCCTGCATTGCCGCACGGAGCGCATCCTTATCGCGCACATCACCTTCTACAAACTCTATCTCCGGGGAGAGATAGCCGGGCTTGCCGCGCAGATGCACGGGCTTCAGAAGGTTGTCGATCACCCGTACACGATGGCCAAGGCGTAAAAGGCGGTCCGCCGTATGCGAACCGATAAAACCAGCGCCCCCGGTTATCAGAACAGTCGATGCCATGAAAAAGAGATTCAAAATGAGAAGAGTCCCCGGCCGATGGCGCCGGGCACCGTGTTCCCGGAAACAAGGATAGCGCCCCCGGAGCCGGTATAGGGTGCCTGCAACCGCAGCGGCCACAGGCGCAGCCGCCAGTCCAGATATCTGCCTTCTGTTGTTGCGGGCACTTCGCGCCATCGCCGAGAACCCGTTGTACAGGCACCCGCGCGGCCGACATCATCATCTACAGCGGCGTGATCTCCGTCTGAAGCCGCACCTTTACCGCATGGCGTTCCGGCACCGACCGGATGATGATCGCGCCGGAAGCGATGATCGACTCACGGCCGATCGTAACGCCCGGCTGGATAAAGACGCCTGTGCCGAACTTCACCTCATCGCCCACGCTTACACCACCCGACGTAGCACAGTTCGGCCCGGTGGTGATATGCGATCCCCACACGTTATGATGATCGATGCTATTGTGGGCGCTGATAAAGTTGTTATCGCCGATCTGCGCAGCGACACCGATATGGGACTGGCTACAGATCACATTACCGGTACCGATCACCGCGCCACGGTTGATCCGTACCGTCGGGTCGATGGCATTCATCATCGGTATACCAAGACGGGCGCACTCGTCGTAGAACTTCTTGCGGAGCCGGATATTCGTAGAGATAGCGATGATGGCGTAATCGAAGAACCGATCATCCCAGAACGTGGCGATATCGGATATATTCCCGACGACCGGCGCACCATAGATCTCCCGGCCATGCATCGACACATCATCATCAAGGCAGCCAACCACCCGTACATCCGGGTAGTTGAGAAGGATATCGATCACCTGCATGGCACCATAACCTGCGGCGATCACCACAACCCGCTTCACCGCCGATGGCAGCGCGCCAGGCACCGGACGTTCCGGTGCCAACTTGCCGCTCTGTTTCAGATACGCCTGCACATCCCCCTCGGTAACGATGCCCTCGCTCTGGACAAGCGCCAGATCGACCCGGTGTTTCCTAGCCAGCTCCGCCGCCTTCTTGGTTGCGCTGATCTCGGCGCCACCATTGTCCGCCGGAGCATCGGCGGCGGCCCCCTTGGCACGAAGCCGCCCGGCCTCCTCGGCATCGGCAGCGATATAGGCTATCGGCACATTGAAGTTGACGGTGCTCCCCTCCGCATAGGTCTGCACAAGGATACCAGCCTCCTCGGCCTCCACTTCGTAGATCGCCTTGCTGGTCTCCACGGTACAAAGCTGTTCCCCCCTGGCGACCACTGCGCCATCCTCGGCTTCCCACCGCACAAGCTTGGCCGTTTCGCTGTTGGCATCGAGCTGGGGTATTACGATCTCAATCATGTATAGCTCGGTAGAGATGCTCCGGGCCTCCCGCCGTGTATCGACACCGGAGGCCCAAGGCCCCCTGCTCTTGCAACGGAGAGTGGCGGAGACGTTGTTGTTATGCGGATTCCATGGATTGCAGGATAGCCCGTTCCAGCCGCTCCGCGTTCGGAAGCATCTGATCCTCCAGATTCCGGGCGGCGGGAATGATGGCATCGGCGGCGGCCACCCGCCGGACCGGCGCAAGGAGCAAGCCCCACAGCCGCTCGGCAAGGACGCTGGCGATCTCGGCACCAATGCCGAAACGTTGCGTCCCCTCCTCCAATGTCACAGCCCTCCGCGAACGGCGCACGGCTTCCACCACCTCATCGGTCCGCATCGGGGCAAGCTGCCCGAGCACAACCACATCCACAAAGATCTCATGTTCGATCAGCATCCTTCTGGCAGTGGCAAGCGCCAGGCGTGTGCTGCCACCATAGGTAACCACCGTAACATCGGCGCGCTTGAAGTTGCTGAGCGAAAGGACAATCGTAGGAAACGGGGCGGTGCTGGCAGCAACGGAAAACTCCTGCATGCGTCCGCCCCTTATATCAACCGCCTGCTGGCCGTAGAGCAGCTTATGCTCTATGACGATCGTCGGATCGTCGCCGCCGAGCACGGCCGCCTCATAAAACGCGGGAATATCATGCAGATGGCTGAGCGCCACCACGGTGATGCCGGGAACGCCGACAAGAAATTTTTCAAGCGACTGGCTATGGGTGGGGCCGTAACCGCGGCCTCCCCCCATCGGGGTGCGGATTGTAACCGGGCAGCGCACTTGCCCGTTGTACATCGGCCGGAACTTCGCGATATGGTTGACGATCTGATCGAACGCGAGCGTGATGAAATCGCCGAACATGATCTCGGCAATCGGCCGCAGGCCACGCAGCGCCATGCCGCCGCAGACTCCGGCGATGGCCCCTTCGCTGATCGGCGTCGGGAGAACACGATCGGGCCAGCGGGAGGAAAGCCCCTTGGAGAGCTTGAAGGCACCACCATACGGGTCGAGCAGATCCTCCCCCACGAGATAGACTCTGGGGTCGATCTCGAAGAGCCGGTGCAGGGCCTTGTTGATGGCCCCGGCCACCGTGATCGTCTCGTTCGCTTGTTCCACTACCATCTGGCTCACCTAGGCAACCTCCAGCGATTGATTCTCAGCGCCGCTAAGCGAGGCGCGCTCCACAGCTTCATCGACAGCGGCACGGCATTCCACAGCAATGGATTCCACAAGGGCCGGATCAAGCCGGAGCGCTGCTACCGCAAGCGGATCGAAGGCTCTACGCTCCTCGATCTCGGCAGGATCGCGGTTATCATCCCCTTTGCTATGCGGCGCAAGCCGATAGGTATTGATCACCAGACAGGCAGGGCGGCTCTCACGGCGTATGGTCGCGACAAGCTCACCGGCAGCTTCGTAGATCGTCTCCACATCGGTTGTGGTAAGCTCCACGGTCTCGATGCCAAACGCCCTGGGGCGGGCCGTGATATCCCCGGCTATCTGAAGATGCGATGGCGTGCTCTGCGCGTAATAATTGTTCTCGATCACAAAGAGTACCGGAGCGGCCCAGAGGCTCGCAAGGTTCATCGCCTCGTAGACGACCCCCTCGCCGAGCGTACCATCGCCCAGGAAGACGGCAGTAACGCTATCGCGGCCGAGCCGTTTCTCGGCATAGGCCATCCCGACGGCATTCGGGACGATGCCCCCTTGAATGCCATTTGAATGAAAATTTCCCCGGCAGAGATGTTGGCTTCCGCTGATGCCGCCACAGACCCCGCTCTCCTTCCCCATAAGCTCTGCCACCAGGCCGGTGACATCTCCGGTATAGGCAATGTAATGCCCGTGGCACCGGTGGTTCGAGAAGACGATATCCTTCTCGCCGAGATGCGCGATAATGCCGACAGCATCGGCTTCCTGCCCTATACAGGTATGTGTCGTCCCGAACAGCTTCCCCTGGGAGAAAAGCTCGAGGATACGTTCCTCCGTCTCCCGGATCAGCTTCATCGTGCGATAGCGTTCGACCATATCTCGCAATATGAAGGATATCTCTATTCCTGCCAGCGCCGTCCTATGATGCCTGGGTTATCAGCGCTCGGCATTAAATCGGGGCGCCGGCTCTACCGGCGCCCCGTCCGTATCGATACGTTCTCCTGATCAACCAACCAATGCAGCGCATCGGCTAGAGGGATACAGCACCATCCTGGCCCTGTATCTCGGCCACCTGCGCTCTCTGGATGAGGCCATCCGAGGCGATGCGCGAGACGTTCTCCAGAAGCTCCACCACACGTGCGCCCATCACCCCATCGTTTGGCGGCACCGGGCCGCCGCCCACGGCACGAACAAACTCGGCACACTCCATACGGAGCGGCTCATGTTGTTCAAGCTGGAGCACATGGATATCGCCAGTGGAGTAGCCAAGCTGGATCGTCTCCTTGTCCCCCACGGTCAGCCGGTTGTCGATGCCGTTATCGTAACGCTTCACCTTGCCATCCAGCGCCAGCATCTCGTCGTAGGTGATCGAGCCGGTCTGGCCGAACACCTGCATCAGCCGCATCTTGTTCGCCGAGAGCCAGCTTACATGGATATGGGCAGTGGCGCCGCTTGGGAACGCAAGCTCGATATGGGCATTGTCGATCACTCCATTGCGCTTGTAGCTCATCCCCTGTGCGCTCACCTGGCTCGGCGTTTCTCCGAGCAGATGAAGCACGATGGAGCAATCGTGCGGGCCAAGATCCCAGATCACATCGAGCTTCGGATCGGGCGGGCCAAGATTGATACGAGTCGAGGTGATATGATGGACGTTGCCCAGGATACCGGCATCGATCTCGCGCTTGATACGGCGCACACCCGGCGCAAACTGGAACACATGTCCTACCACCAGAACCTTTCCGCTGCTCCTTGCCAGCTCTACCAGCGCCCATGCCTCGGCAGCATTCCGGGTAAGGGGCTTCTCCACAAAAACATGCTTGCCGGCGCGCAGAGCCGCCTCGGCAATCGTGAAATGGGTTTCCACCGGCGTTGCCACCACCACCGCGTCGATCTCCGGGTCATCGAGCACCTCCTGAAAGTCGGTAGTGATCGCGATGCCGGGATAACTTTGCACGATGCCATCGAGGCGCCCGATGCGCAGATCGCTGATCGTCTTTACACGTGTGCCGGGGATGCCGCTGAAGTTGCGAACAAGGTTCGGCCCCCAATAACCGCATCCGATGATTCCTATAGTAACCAAGGATTACGCTCCTCCGCGTCCGAATAGAACAACTGGGATTGTCTTGAAAGCAATCTTGATATCGAGCCAGATCGAATGGTTCTGTATGTAGTACAGATCCAGAATGATAGAGTCGTTGAAGCTTACATCGCTGCGGTTGCGACCAAACACCTGCCACAGCCCGGTCATGCCGGGGGTAACCGCAAAGCGTCTGCGGTGCCAGTCGTCGAACTGATTGTACTCGTACTGGAGGCATGGGCGTGGGCCGATCAGCGACATCTCGCCACGAATCACATTGAAGAGCTGCGGCAGCTCGTCCAGGCTGTACTTGCGCAGGATTGCTCCCACCCGCGTGATGCGCGGATCGCGATCCAGCTTCTTGGTGGCGGAGTTCTGCTTGATAAGCTGCTCCACATATTTCCGGTGGATATCGGGATTGTTGTTGACGATCATCGTCCGAAACTTATACCAGCGGAAAAGCCGTCCATTCTTTCCCACCACCTCGGTGCTGAAGAAGATCGGCCCCTTGGAACTGAGCTTCACCGCGATAGCGATCGCCGCAAGCAGCGGAGAAAGCAGCAGAAGGATAACGCCGGCACCGATCACATCGAACAACAGCTTCAGCGTACGGCTCGGACGGTGCTCGCCACGGGTGGGACGGAGCGTAAGCGAGTCAACGAAGGTATATTCGCTTGTATCGATCTTGTCGTGAACGATACGGAAGTGATCGGCGGTAACGGTCACCGGCAGATCGGTGCTGCGGCTCATCTCGATGATCTCCAGCAGGCGGCTATACTCCACGGAGTTCATGGCGATATGGATCTCCTGAACGCCATGGCGCCGCACCAGATCGGGCACATTGTGCACCGGACCTTCCACCATACGGCCGAAGAGCTGCCGCCCGATCTTCCCCGGATCATCATCGGCAAAACATGCGATGCTAAGGCCAAGCTCGGGGCTATCCTGGATACGGGTAGCAAGCTTCTGTCCGGCTCGTCCGGCACCGATGATAAGCACCTTACGGGATGCCGGGAGCGCCGAGGCGAAGCGCCGGGAGGCAAACTTATAGGCGAGCAGGCGCACAAGGGAGAGCATTCCCCAGCCGCCGATCAGAAAGAGCACAACATGGGTGCGGCTATAATCGATGACGGCGCTATCCTTTATCAGGAAGATCACGAACATCTGGAGGATGCCCACCCAGAGCATGCCCTTTGCCAGCCCCACCATCTGATGAGCGCTTGTGGAGAACACCTTGTGCCGATACAGATGGAACTCGCGAAACACCAGCACCGCAATAAGCGAGAAGGCAAAGAAAAAGAGCACCTCGTTCAATACGATGGTGTAGTGGGAGAACTCGCTTCGTACGATCAGAATCGCCGCCGCCACTGCGGCAAGTACGGTAGTATCAAGGGCGGCAAGAGCCAGTTTAGTAGGTCCTAACGATCGAATCACACGCATAGCCTTGATCTCAACATATAGATGAAGAACGTTTGCAACGCTCGGCTTCAACCAGCCGTACAGGTGATGTCGATATCAAATCTCATTGCTTTCGGCGAAAAGCCTGCATAATCCCATCGAAAACAATGATAGCAGATCGCAACACCAGACAGAGGGCACCAAGCCGTAGCTCTGTACATCCCCGAGCAAACCATGCGTATCACCCCCACCAGATGGGGCCAACCGCACGGATCTCGTCGTCCCTTCAGGGATGGTCCCCCATTCCCGAAGGGTTTTCTCACTCCCCTCCACCGTTACGCCGGAACCGTGCCGCCCAGCGCAAACGCCCCGATCATATCCGTTACCTGTAGCAGCACATCCGCTCGGCGCGAGAGTTTGTGCGGCGCGTCCCGGCGCGACCAGCGGATCATCGTCAGATCCTCCGGTGAGCTGAGGAAGGTAAGGCGGCCCTGCCGGGCAAGCTCTTCATCGATGGCCGCGCGGCGGCCGGTGAAGATGCTGTAGGTTGGAACTCCCAGCAACGCCGATTCCCGGTTCATCGTTCCGCCGCCGCTGATGGCGATATCGGAACTATAGAGCAGTTGAAGCCCGGGAAGCGCACGCTCCGGAATCGTCACGGCCGCACGCGGCCTTTCCGGAAGCGACGCATCAACCAACTGCCGCTCAACATGTGTCTTTGGAAGAATCACCAGATGATTCTCCGGGTCGCCTGCCGCCTCAGCTATTACACGACGACAGATCGCCTCGCTTCGTGGATCGTGATAGTTGCCGATCAATCCCGGCGGACGAATCGTTACCAGCCGCCTCCCCTGTTCAACCCCTATCGAGGCACGAAATCCGGGGTCGGGGACAAAGTCCGGCAGATACAGATCCTCCTTGAAACCATCGTACCAGCTCACCTTCTCCAGCGGAATGCCCGCCTCGGAGAGCCGTTCCGGTGTCAGGGCACGCGGGCAGAGCAGGAAGCTCGCCAGGCGCCTCAGGATAGACATCTCGGTCCACTCGTAATCGAACATCACAACCTGCGGGATGCCGAGCATCCGCGATGCGATAGCCTGGGTGCGCGACCCGTGGCTTAAGGCCACCTGCGGCTTGAACGACCGAACCGTCTGCACCAGTTGCAGGGCACGGACCGGAAGGTTGGCGACCTTTTTCAGCTTGCTTCGACCGGCGTGCGCTCCAACTGCCGTAGCATCCAGCGCGAACTGCTCCACTAAGTCAAGCGTCTGTGCAAAATCTCGAGCGGTAATACGAATCTGCCACCCCCGTTCACGCAAAAACCGTATAAGGGGCGCGTACAGGGGCACATGAGGAGAATTATCGAGATCGATCCAGAGACGTATGTGCAAAGCGAGCCTATCAATATCAGTTTATGACATGCTCATTCGAGATGTAGGGGGGGCACATCTCCGTGTCGGCGCTCTTTACAGCAACGACAATGCCTGACTACGCCACCGTCTCGTAAAGGGCGGGGGGGTATATGCGCAGATAATGAAGATTTGGACCTGTAGAAACTCGGACCTGGTTGGGGTTTTGGACTCCCGGTGATGAAATTACGTTTTGACTATCATCCTTGCAAGCGCATAGAGCATCCAGGCATTTGACCAGCGAAGATAGGGAATGCGATTAGAATACCGGCGGCGAATTTGATAGATAAAGTAACCGCCATCGGCCTGCATATGCTCGATGCTCCATCGTGCTACCGAAGCAGCGGTTTCAGGGTCGTTAAAATCAAGCAATGTCACGATTGCCTGCGCTGCGGCATGGGAGTCGATAGGCTCAAGCCGGTTGTGATAATACTTCGGGATACGGCCATCCTGAAAGAAATTATCGCGATAGAACTCCCATCCATGTGCCAGCGCATCCTGAAATCGTGTATCGCCGGTATACCGGATATAATCGCGCAGACATTCCAGCACGTATCCGGTATGGAAATTATCGATGAACGCCCAATGCTTCTCCAGACCATACCGCCATGAGCCATCGGGCGACTGGTGGTCGATCGTGAACTCCACGGCCTGGCGCGCAGCATCGAGCAGTTCCTGCTCGCCGGTGATCGAGCCGACACGCGCCAGCAACTGTGCCCCGAGCATCGAGGCATTAAATACCTGCTCGTGGTCGGTTGGGCTGTAGCTGAAACAGAACCCTCGCTCCCCCGGCGATCGGTTCAGATCCTTGAGGATGAAATCGCATGCGCTTCGTGCCCAGCGCAAACACTCCTGGCGGTCGTATCGCTCGTAGACATCCAGCAATCCCGATCCGATGAACGCCGTCGAGACGATGATCGGCAGGTTGGCGGGCTTCATTCCGGCACGGGTCTGCCAGCCGAAATAATAGCCCCAGCAGGCGCCGCTATACCCAGCAATCTGGCATTCCCTAAGACGTTCAAGTCCCCAATCAATTCGCTTCCGCGCCCCCTCATCGTTGATAAGCGCATAGGCCTTCAGCCCCCAGCCGATGCTGATAGCATTGATCTGCGGCCTGATGCCGAGCATCGGACGGATATTCACCGGCAGCCGCCGCAATCCCTGCAACGCTGCCAGCCGGAGAAATCGGCTGCGTCCGAGCAGCGTATGCCGCATCAACGGGCTGGTAAGAGCATCATGCGGTTCGATACCGGCAAAATCCTGGCGCTCTATCCACTGGCGCAACCTTGTCAGAGACCGCTCGAACAGTTGCGTGTCGGCCATATTCTCCCTGCCTTCCATCCCTTTCTTGCTCATCCCCTACCCCCCTGCTCTGCCGGTGAGATGTTTCCGGGTGACTCATTCTGCATGTTCATCCAGGTGGCAAGCGCATACAGCCCCCACAGGCTGTGGGCATGATCGTGCGTTCCGGCCACATGCTCATCAAGCATACGAAGCGGCAGCTCCGGGCGAAGGAACCTGGCTGTCTGGGTTCCCATAGTCGTGTACGTTTTTCGGACAGTCTCGGCCAGATCACGCTTCATCCAGGCACGGATCGGCGTGCCGAAGGCAGCCTTTGGACGATAGATGATCTCCTTGGGGAGATAGGCCTCCGCAGCTCGTTTCAGGAGATACTTCTGAGTCCGGCCATTGATCTTATACCTGCCAGGCAGACGGGCACCGAACTCTACCAGATCCCGATCAATAAGGGGGGGACGGGTCTCCACCGATGCAGCCATGGCAGCCTTATCGGAGTACAGAAGGTTCAGCCCTGGCAGGAAGAGCTTGGTATCGAGATAGGTCATCAGGCTTATGAACGGGAGACCGGCGGCAGTGGCAGCGGTCTGGCGATATCGGCGAATAGGATAAAGATCGTTGAACCGATAGCCATCGTAGGGCGAGACCAGCAATTCCTGAAGCTCCGCTGGCGTGAAATAAGCATAGCCATAGATAAAGGCATCGAGCGGATCGAGCGAGGCGCTCTTGAGAAAGCGCTTTGCCCAGCGAACCGGGCGCAATCCCGTGCCGCCGATGGCAACCGGCAGAGCGCGCACAAGGGCTTCGATCGCCCCACGCGCCACCCCTGGCACCCGGCGGTAACGATCCACCAGCAGCGAGGCAAGCTGTTTGCGATACCCGCCGAACACCTCATCGCCCCCCATGCCGTTGAGCAGCACGGTGGTTCCCCGCTCCTTGGCCGCAGCCGCTATCAGAAACGTATTGATCGAGGCTCCATCCGCCACGGGATCATCGAGATGGCGAAGCATATCGGAGAGCAGATGGTTGCTGCCGGAACGAGCTTCGATCTCGTAATGATCGGTGCCGAACTGCCGGGCCACGATGGCGGCATATTTGGCGTCGTCCGGCATCGCCTCCATCTGTTTGTCCTCGGCCGAGAACGCGATGGTATAGGTGCTGATGGGAGCGTTCGAGATCTTTCGCATCAGCGCAACGATCAGGCTGGAATCGAGTCCGCCGGAAAGGAATGCGCCAACCGGAACATCGGCGATCATCTGGCGGCGGACCGCACGTTCCAGAAGTTCCCGCAGTTCCTCGACATAGTCCTCCTCGCGCCGTGCGGGAGCGGCATCCGCATCATACACGGGAACATCCCAGTATCGGACGATACGCAGTTCACCGTTGCGAAAGGTCCCGTAATGCCCGGGTTCCAGCTTCAACACATCCTTGAATCCGGTCTCCGGCTCCGGCACCCAGAGAAACAGCAGCGAGCTGACCACCGCGTTGAAGTTGATCTCCCGCTCGATCCCATGCACCTCGAAGATCGCCTTTGCCTCGGAGGCAAAGGCCAGGGTTTCACCAC
Source organism: uncultured Alphaproteobacteria bacterium (assembly GCA_964455525.1). Taxonomy (GTDB): domain Bacteria; phylum Bacteroidota; class Ignavibacteria; order OLB7; family OLB7; genus JAFDZV01. The sequence goes on along the minus strand of CAYVWR010000003.1, from coordinate 329,043 downwards.
GCTGGCAGTAGTAGAAGGGCTTAACGCCGAGATGATCGCGGGCTATGAAAAGCTCGTGCGAATCGGCATCGTAGATGGCAAAGGCAAACATGCCGTTGAACCGGTTCAGGCAATCCGCCCCCCACTGGTCGTAGGCGGCGAGGATCACCTCCGTATCGGTATGCGAGAGGAACCGATGCCCCGCCCCCTCAAGCTCGGCCCGAAGCTCCTGGAAATTGTAGATCTCGCCGTTGAAGGTTATCCATCTGGTCCCACGGCTGTTCACCATTGGCTGATGCCCGGCCGATGAAAGATCAAGGATGGAAAGGCGGCGATGCGCAAGCCCGGTACGCCGGTCGGCAAACCATTTGCTCCCCCAGTCATCCGGGCCGCGATGCGCCTGCACCTCGGCCATCCTCTCCAGCGTTTCGGGGTCCCCCCCGTTTATGATTCCGGCGATTCCGCACATAAGTCATTCTTGGTTGTTAGAGCCAGGCCCCTGCACAGGAGCCCGTCCGGGGAGATCTGCCAACGAGCCGACACGTCCCGGCGGCCTGAGTACGCCCCCCTTATCGCCCTGCGCCCGGGCCCTGAATCGCCCTCATCGCAGTTGCGGCCAGCCTTTTATGGCACTCGGTCTCGGCATACACGGTTTCAACGCGTGCTCTAGCAGACGCGCCCATGCGCCGCCGACGCTCTGGATCGGCAGCCAGCAGAAGCAGCGTCTCGGTAAGCGCCCCCACATCCTCCGGCGGCACAAGGTATCCTGTCTCCCCATCCACGATCACCTCCTTCATCGTCCCCTGTGGTGTTCCCACCACCGGTTTGCAGCAGGCCATCGCCTCCAGCACCACCCACGGCAGCCCTTCCGGCTTTATCGGCACAAAAACGCTGACATCGGCCGAAAGGAGCAGCTCGCGTTTTGCCTCCCCCCGTACCACGCCTACAAACCGGACATTGTGTTCCAATCCATTGGTCTGTACCAGCCCCAGGCACTGCTCGCGATACTCCGCGTTGAGCCATGCTCCTGCAAACGATACAAGCACATCGGGGCAGCGTGCGATAATCTGCGGCAGTGCCTGCAACAGGATATGCGCCCCCTTGTCGGAGAACAGGTTGGCAAGATAGACGAGATGAAAGCGCCCCTGCTGCTCCCCTGTATCGTGGGACTGCTCGCGATCGCCCGGTCTGGGCCATGCTTCCAGATCGATGCCGTTGGGCACAACCACAACCCGATCCTGCGCGATGAAATCGCCGAAGATGCCCCGTACGGTCTCGCCAAGCACCACCGCATACGTTGTGCACCACAGGCCGACCCGTGCAAGCAGGCGGCCGCGCAGACCATCATCATGGATAAGATCGAAGCGGCCGGCGCGCAGATGGATCACCGAACGGACGCCGAACAGCTTTGCAGGAAGGAGAAAGCAGACATCGCGGAGAAAGCCCCAGAAGCCGCGTGCGATCGACACATAGATCACATCAGGGCGTTTTCTTATAAGGCGTCCCAGATACCGCATGGCCTGCGATAGAGCCTCCCGTATGTTATGCAGGCTAAGCTGGCCGATGTCGTCCTCCCCGCCAGGATCGCCGGTGTTCAGCAGATCGACATCGAACATGGAATGCATGATCGGGGATGCGACGAGCCGCTCGGTAGCGACGGCCGGCCCGATATAGGGAGGAGGGAGAGGTCCGATGATGAGGAGGCGAGGCCTCGGCGTCGGTATTGAATCGTCTGCATTGCTCATGAGGTACAACCTGACTGGAAACATAGGGAGGCGCCCCGGAGATCGCCGCGCGGAATGCCCGGCGGAGGGGTGCTCCAGAAGCTCTCAGGTTGAACCGGCTACGTGCAACCTACGATCCTTAAGATAGCACGCTGATAGCGTTCAGCGCTCTCTTCAAGTGTCAAAAAGTGGAGCGAACGGTCACGTCCGGCGGCACCCATCGCCCGGCGCATCTCCGGGTCATCGAGCAGCCGGGCGATGGCAGAGGCATACTGTGCAGTGGCCCGGGGGTCCACGATAAGGCCGTTCACGCCGGGATCGATCACATCCACTGTCCCACCGGAATGCATCGAGGCGATCACCGGAAGGCTGGCCGCCGCCGCCTCGGCCATCACCAGGCCAAAGACATCGATCGAGGAGGGGAACAGGAACAGATCGGCAAGAGCGTAGAAGATGAACAGTTCCGAGGTCTGCTTGTAGCCATGGAAGAACACATACTGGTTCATCCCCTCGGATTGCACCATGGCACGATGTGCATCCTCGCGAGGTCCCGACCCAACGATATGCAGGGCAACATCGGTGCGACCAAGGCTTTTCAGGGCGAGCAGCGTCGAGCTGATCCCCTTGCCCGGTATCATATAGTTCACCATCAGCAGGTGATAAGGGAACGGCCTGCCGTCCGGCATCCGGTAGCGGTCCCGCTCGATGCCAGCGGCTCCGCTGCGCCGAAGCTCCTCGACATTATTGCGGAAGTTCCCGGTATCGACAACATTAAGCCCTGTGCTTATCCGCCCGGGGGCCACGCCGTTCTCCACCAGATATTCGGTTGAGCGCGTGCCATAGGTCACAAAGCCATCGGCCAGCCAGAAGAAGGGTTTGCGCGAGAGCGCACGGATCGGGGCATAGCTGCGTCCGGCGGCGGTGCCGGTCGTCTCGCCGGTAAAGAGGATACAGGGAATCCTTCTGATGCGGCAGTACAGCAGAATCCTGAGCGCCAGCGGGTCCATTGCCCAGGCAAGCACAACCACCGATGGCCGCATCGTGCCGATGGCATCCACGATATTCCGATACGCATTCGATAACCCGCCGCCGTTAAGGGTATAAGGGAATCCGTGCAAGTCGTCCTGACCGATCTTCCACTCGCGTGGGCGCTTCCCCTGTCCCAGAAAGAAGACATGAAAGCCGATCCCTCCCGCCTCCAGATTCCGGCTCACCGTACGATAATACGGCAGCCGGTACGGCGTCGGGATGTTTGTGATATGCAGAACCAGCGGAGCAGTAGAGGACATATCGGTAGATAAGGTTCGGTCGCCGGAATGCTGCGGCAGATCGCAGCCGAAGGTCGCCGGAAGGATAGCACAGGAATCCCCCTGTGCTCTGCATGGCATCGGCGGCACGGCGATCGTGCGGGATTTATGCCAGCCCCATTGCCACCAGATATTGCAATGCGCTGCGCTCCACCGTCAGACGCTCCTCCGCACGACGCCGTGAGGCCTCCCCCATGCGATGGCGCAACTCGGGGTCATCGGCCAGACGGGCGATCGCGGCAGCAAACATCTGGAGATCGCGCGGATCTATCACGATGCCGTTGAGGCCATCTTCAACCACCTCCGGCACTCCCCCTGCATAGTGCGATGCGATGATCGGCAGACCGGCAGCGGCCCCTTCGGCCATTACCAGACCGAACACCTCTTCGAGCGAGGGAAAGACCAGCACATCGGCAGAAGCATAGTAGATCGGAAGGGCAGACTGCTGGCGGTAGCCATGCACTATCACGTTTTCCTCAAGCCCCAGGGCGGCGATCTCATCGTGCATGCGCCCTTGTTCCCCGCCTGACCCGACGATATGGAGCACGATATCGGAGCGACCAAGGTGGCGCAACGCCCGTATCATCTCCAGGATGCCCTTGCTTGGCAGGAAATACCCTACAAAGAGCAGATGGCAGACAAAGCGGCTGCCCGAGGGATGCCGATACCGATCGCGGTGCGCAGCGGCCCGGCCATCGCGCCGAAGCTCCTCCACCTGCGCCCTGAAATACTCCATATCGGCAACGTTCACCCCGGTTGTAACGCGCTCCGGCGGCACCCCCGCATCAAGCAGGTACTCGGCGGAGCGCACCCCATAGGTGATAAACCCTGATGCCAGCCGAAAGAACGGTTCACGGAACATCCGCCGGAGCAGCCGCCAGGGATTTCCCGCAGCCGAAAGCATGGTCTCGCCGGAAACCACATAGCAGGGGATGTGTCGCAGGCGGCAGTACAGAAGAAGCGCCAGCGCAACATGATCCATCGCCCAGGAGAGAACAACCGCCGAGGGACGCAGTTCTCGTATGGCACGAAGCGCGCCAACGCCAGGATGCCCTTTGCCCTGCGATGAGAAGCGGATGCCGTGCATATCCTCCGGCGGCACCCTCCACTCCCGGATGCTACGGGAGTAGCCGAGAAAAAACAGATGCAGGTCATGGCCCCTGTTCCGCACCATGGCCCCCATTATCCGATAGAGCGGCAGACGGTACGGTGTCGGCAGATTTGTGATATAGAGGATCAACGCCATGGGATGTTCGCCACGGAAGCCACTGGCCTACTCCTTTGCCGAAGCAAGCTGATACTGCTGCTCCTGCTGTTGCTGGAGCATCGCCAGATACTGCATCTGTTCCTCCTCGATCCGTTGCTGCCGTACAAACGTGCTGACCGTCCAGAACAGCAGCCAGATCGGGAGCGTCACGCGGGCGATTTCCAGGTAATTGTCGAGCGGAGAGATAAGGCAGAGATATACCACCCCGATGAACAGGGCAGAGGCCAGCGGCAGCAGCACCGGATCGCGCCGGGCGATGGCATAGCCCAGATAGCGGCGGCTGCCGATCACCACGGTGGCATAGATCGCTCCCATCAGAAAGAGTCCCACCAGCCCCGTCTCCGCCAGAACCGCAAGGAGGCTGGAGTTGGGATTGTTGATCTGCACGCTCCCGAACAATGCGTCCATCGAATACAGCGGGAGGATATAGCGGTTATGAACATCGGCGGAATAATCCCGATCGCCGAATATCTTTTTGATGATCGGCCCCACCCCCTTGCTCTGCACCTGCAATTCCGTGGTAAAGGTATAATTGGCGCGGCTGACATAGGTTCCAGGGCCGGTGCCGAAGAGAATCGCCACGGGGTTCTCGCCGAACATCACCATGGTATTGACATACGACTGGAACTTGCCGTACTCCATGACCACCGAGAGATCCTGCGACAAGGTGATAAGGTCATCGTACTTCAGATCGAGGCTGGAGCGGCTGATCTGGCGAAATCCGATAAAGACGACAAAGGCGATGGGAATCGCAATCACCATCATCTTCATAAAACGTCCGCCATAGAGCACCGTGATAAGCACCCCATAGGAGAGGAAGAAGGCTGGGACAGCGGTACGGTATTGAAGCAGAAGAAACGTCAGGATGACAAAAAACTGCACGCCGATGGCATACCACATCGAACGGGGGTTGGCAAACTGCCTGCCGATCAGGAACCCGCCTATCACGATCAGCAGGGCGGTGAACTGATAAGAGTTATTGCCGAACGTCCCCGACATCACATCGGGATTGCCGGAGGTGATCAGAAGCGGATAGTTGATAAAGACCACCACCAGAATCTGGATGATCAGCATCATATTGATGAACTTGGCAACCTGATGCCCAAATTTTCTCTTATCGGCGATCAGCTTGTTCATCGCCAGATAGAGGATCGGCCCCTCCATGATGCCGAACAGGAACAGGAGAAAGGGGCCGAAGTGCACCCGCTCGAAATTGACAGCAGCCGAGAGGATACAGAGGAAGAAGTAGCCAACCGAGAGTTGCAGGATACGCCGGTGAACGTTCAGGTCAATCCCCTGCGGCTGCTTTGCACCAAGCGCCAGCAACAGAATCAGCGGTATGATCGCCAGGTCGATCAGGTCGATCCCCTTGGGGAGAACCGAGATCGTCTCGGTGAAAAAACGCGCGGTCAGGACGGTAAATATGAAGCCGAGAATAAACTTGTTCATCGTATCAGCATCGCCGGGAAATACACCGTCTGGAAAGGGGGAACGACATGGACAGCAGCCTGCGACGACGGCCCCCTAGTCGAACCATCGCTCGTACCAGACCGAAAGGTTATAGAACATCCAGGCGAGCGCGCCATCGGCATCGGTCTGCGAGCCATTGCCGAGCCGATCGAGCACCGAGGCAACAAATGGCTCGCTCACCACGCCCCATTCACGCTGAATGCGCGGGAGCGTTTCACGCACCTTCGCCTCCATCATCCTCCCGGACCACTCCCGAAGCGGCACACAGAACCCCTGTTTTTTTCTATAGAGGAACTGATCGGGGACAACCCCTTCGAGCGATTTCTTGAGGATATACTTTGTCTCACCATTGCGGTATTTCAGGTGCTGAGGCATCTGCATGGCAAATTCCACCAGATGATGATCCAGAAACGGCACCCGGATCTCGATTGAATTTGCCATCCCCATACGGTCGGCCCGATACAGGAAGATATGCTCCACCTCCGAGCGAACGCCCCAGTAGGAAAGCCATTCGCTATAATCTCCGCCGCGCCGCTCCGCAGCAAACGCCCGTTTCCCCTCCCGCACGGCATCGTAGATATTCCCGGCGCCGCCAACGATCTCCTGAAATGCCGATGTCCCCTTGAGCGCTCCGGTGGAGCCAACGTACATCTCCACGCCGCGTGCGGCGCGATCGAGCAGATCGGCCACGGTACCGCTGGCACCGGCCATCGCCCCGGCCCGTGCAATGGCCGACCTGGCCCATCCCGGAAGAACGTTCAGCGCCTTCCAGTAGGGCGCAAGCTTCAGAAAGCGCATATATTTCCGGTAGCCGCAGAACAACTCATCCCCACCATCGCCGTTCAGGATCACAATGGCATTCTTCTGGCGTGCAAGCTTCGAGAGAAAGAAGATCGGGATCACCGTGGGATCGGCAACCGGCTCATCGAGATAGTAGGAAAGCCTGGGAAGCGCGTCGATCAGGTCCGCCTCGGTGATCTCCACTTCATCGTGATGGGTGCGGTAGTATCGTGCGGCCTCTCGCGCCACCGGACGCTCATCGAACGATGCCTGCCCCTTGAACCCGGCGGTAAAGGTATGCACCCCCTGCCCGCCGATTCTGGACATCAGGGCCACGTTGGCGGTAGAGTCCACGCCGCCGCTCAGAAACACCCCGACCGGCACATCGCTCAACATCCGCAGGCGAACCGACTCCTCCAGCAACTCCAGCAGCCGCCCGGTATAATATGCTTCATCGGCATGCGGCGGAGCCTCCAGAGGCTGGCCATAGGGCGACCAGTAGCGGTGCATCTGCATTGTGCCGTCGCGCCGGATCACGGCATAATGCCCCGCCGGAAATTTGGAGATGCCCTGGAACATGGTGTTGGGCGCATAGACCTTGCCAAACGCCAGATATTCGCGAAAGGCATCGGCGTTCAGCAGACGCTCGACGCCCGGGAACCTGAAGAGCGGGCGGATCTCCGACCCGAAGATCAGCGACTCGTCGGCACGGGTATAATACAGCGGCTTTATCCCGACGCGATCGCGTGCAAGCACTAGCAGGTCCTGCTTCAGATCGTAGATGGCAAAGGCAAACATCCCGCGAAGCCGCTCCACGATCGCCGGACCATATTCCTCATAGCCATGAACGATCACCTCGGTATCGGTACGGGAACGGAAGCGGTGCCCGCGCGCCACAAGATCGTCGTGCAGCTCCTGGAAGTTGTACACCTCGCCGTTGTAGACGATCTGAACGGTGCCATCCTCGTTGCTCATCGGCTGGTGCCCAGCCGGGGAAAGATCGATAATGCTCAGCCGCCGATGTCCCAGAAAGACCGAGCCATCGTGGCTCCACCATTCCCCCTGATCGTCAGGGCCGCGATGGGCGATATCCCCGAGCGCATGGCGAGCCATCTCCTGCGTCAGACGCGGAGTCGCCGTGGTAAAGCTCATCATCCCGAGAATGCCGCACATATCGATACTACGATTATGGATAATCCCTCCCATCCGCTCCACCACTGGCGGATGCTGGCAGGAGAGTTGGAAATCGGGCATTGTATCCGCCCAACTGTCTCACAATGGGTGGCAACCCGCCCCCCGGCGCCCGTGGTCAAGATAGGCACAAACAGATCAGAGGCATATGGCCATGCGCCAGGCCCAGAGCACTGTGCCAAGGGGCTGCCGGGCGGCCCCTGTCAGCGCCCTCCCGCGACACCGTACAACCGGCTGTAACGCTCCACCATCCGCTCCGGGCTGTAGCGGTCGAGCATCTCCCGCCGGGCAGCATCGCCGATCGTGCGGCGCAGCAGAGGATCGGCGGCCAGCATGTCGAGCCGGGCAGCAAGCTCCGGCACATCGCGCACCACATAGCCGGTAACGCCATTATCAACATGCTCAAGAAGGCCGCCGCCATCGGCAAACACAATGGTTGGGATGCCCACCCCCATCGCCTCGACCGCCGAGTTACCGAACGATTCCTCGGGGCCGGAGGGAAGAACAAACATGTCGAAGAGCTGAAGATAATCCCCCATCCGCTCCACCTTGCCTGTAAAGGTCACCCGGTCGGCAATGCCAAGCCGCGCCGCCTGCGCCTGGAGCTCCGCCAGTGCCGGACCATCGCCAAGGACATAGCAGTGAACGGGGCGATGGGCGAGCCGGGCAATGGCATCAAGCAGCAGATCAATCCGTTTCAGCCGTCGGAGATTGGCACTGGTGCCGACCCGGATGATATCGCCGCGTTCATCCTTCAGCAGATCAAGCATCTCCCGAGGTGAGCGGACGGGATCGAGCAGGGAGAAATCAATACCGTTATAGGTAACGCGTATGCGGTCCCGTTCTATGCCGAAGAGCTTCGATGCCGCATCGCAGGCCTGGCTGGTATTGCCGGAGATCCCAGCAAAATGGCGACGCAGATACCAGCCGCTCAGCTTGTAGCGGAGCAGCCGCTTGAGGTCGTAGCTGAACATCCCGGCACGGTGGGTATAAAAAAGGTTGGGATGGGGTCGTTGTGCCGCGATGTGCATCAAGCCCAGCTCGGCGCTATGGAAATGCATCACCGCATACTCACGCATGATCGCCCGTGCCCTCTTTGCCCTAGCAAAATCGAACGGGCCGCTCATGCCAAGCTCATGCACCATCGCCCCGATCTCGCGAGTCCGTTCGCCATATAACCCTGCATGGCTCCCCAGCAGAACATCGGCATGCATGCCCCGCGAGCGTTGCTCGCGAACGAACTGGAAGAGCGCCCGCTCCGCCCCGCCTATCTCCATATTCCAGAGAACATGCAGAATCCTGCCGGGAGTTGCGGTCCCGGCGGCAACCGGAGGCACGGCACGACCGCTCACGGTGCTGGCATCTGCGCCCATATCATCTCCTTTGCGCAACGGCGCGGCGTTCGATGTATTCCATGATCTTCCGGGCGCGCACGATCCAGGAATACTGGCTCACCCGTTCCAGCGCACGCGCCGTCATCGTCTCGATCTCGGCATGAGCGCGATGAAACAGGATGGAAACCAGCGCATCCGCCAGCGCATCAGGAGCATCAGGAGGGATAAGGACAGCCGGAGGATTCTCCCCCAGTATCTCATGAAGCACGGGAAAATCGGCGGCAACGATCGGCCTGCCCGATGCCATGTACTCGAAGAGTTTTCCCGGGGAACGATATTTATTCAGCTCGATGCCGGTTGGATAATACATCACCAGAACATCGGCAGCCGAGAGATACTCCTGCACCTCGGTCACCGGCACAAAGCCGGTGAAGCGCACATTGGCAAGCCCCTCCGCTGCTATCTGCTGCCGGTAGTTCTCCACATGGTCGGCGCGCCCCCCCACCATCACAAACTCCACATCATCGCGCCCCTTCATCAATCGCGCTGCATCCAGGATATACTCCACTTCCTTGTAGCCGTAGTAGATCTTTCCGGTATAGACCACCAGGCGCTTCTGCTGCGGTAGCCCGAGCCGTGCGCGTGCCGCCTCCAGGGAGATCCGGTTCTCCTCGATCAGCTCCAGATCGATCCCCTGATGAATGCCAAGAACCTTCTCGGCGGGCACACCATGATCCTTCACAAGATCGTCTCCAAGCGCTATGGAGTTGGCGATAATGCCATCGAGCCGCTTCAGGATAAAGCGCTGGATGCTCCTTCTGGGCACCGTATGCGACTCGAACATCACCATCACCTTCTTGCGGGTAAGCTTCTGGAGCAGCAGGCAGGCTGCGGCTGGACCATAGTTCTTCATAAAGAAGAGAAGCCAGCGGTCGCGCGGTTGCCGACGGATATCCTTGATCGCCTCGGTGGCATCAACCCACAGACGTGTTATGCCCGTGCGGCGCCCATCCTGGGTCCGCTGGTGAATCGCGGTTGGCACGGTACGAACCGGAAAGCGCTCGCGAATACGGTACAGATCGAGCGGATGATCTGCTTTCACCTCCGAATCCAGAAGCGTGATGCCAAGCGTCACAAGCTCGATATCGACGCCGATGCGATGGAGCGCTTCACAGAAATGTACCACCCCCTGCCGGTCCACACGTGGAACCTGAATATCCGCAGGAGAGAAGTAGATGTACTTGAGATCTATTGCCACCGGATCTATACGGTTTGGAGAGAGGGAGGTTGTAGAAAGCACATCGCTCGTCAATAGTTCACCCCCGCCGTTGAGGGATGGGAAGGGTTCCGAAGGATGATCGCTCCCGCGCCGAGCGTCTGGCGGCATGGCATGCTCTACCGGCCGCAACCGTCCAGAGGGTTGGCGGCGGCACTGCCAGCCACGGGCGTTGAGGCGCTTGTGTGGCTAGGCCTGCTCTCTTCCCCGGATAAAGGCCACACCATTGCGGATTTCGTCCAGAAGGAACTGGCGATAGACACGGGAGAAGATCGAGCCGCCATGCCTGCGGCAGATCATAAGCCTCTCCCTTCGTCCTGCACGCGAGATAGCCTTGGTCTTGCACTCGTCGTAGTAGCGGATCGTTGCCACAAGCGGCTCAATTTTTTTTACGCTGAACTGCTTGCCGAACCTGATCCAGAGATCGCGATCCATGGAATAATGGAGATCGACATCCACCTCGCCGATAGCACGATAGGCATCGCGACGGAAGAACGTGGCAGGCTGCGGAATGAAATTCCATGCGGTGATCAGGATCTTCAGATCGAACTCACGCGATGGATAGAGGGTGTTCAGCCTGCCATCCTCATCCACGATATTGCACCCGCCGTACACCATCGCGATACGCTCATCCGCAGCAAACGCCATAGCCGCGTTCTGCATCCCGTTCGGCAGATAGGTATCGTCGGAATTAAGCCACGCGATGATATCGCCGCTGGCGCGGCGGAACCCCTTGTTGATGGCATCGGACTGGCCGTTATCCTTTTCGGAGACCCAGGAGGAGATCCACTTCTCATATTTGCGGATGATGTCGAGCGTCTCATCCTTGCTTCCGGCATCGTTGATGATATACTCCAGATTCGGATAGCCCTGGAGCAGAATCGAGCGGATCGTCTCCTCGATAAAACGTCCCTGATTGTAGGTAGGGGTAACCACGGTTATCAACGGCCATTCACGCCCATCGGGCATACGCTCCGGCGCCTGGCGGCTTTCCTCGGTCCACGGCCAGCCGGTCCGCCCCGGCGGCGGCGGCGGAAGTTCCTGCAACGTGGGGCAGCGCATCGTCAGCATTTCATCGTTCATACAAGGTCTCATCATTCTGATAGCGAACCGCGCCAGGCACGGCAACGGTCGGTTCTAAAAAAGTCGTGCAACGGCACCTTTCAGGCGTATCAACGGACGCACCAGCGGTTGCAGGTAGAATCCGAGCGTGACCGGGCCTATCGTCATCAGCATCTTATGGTCGATCATCAACCGCAGCCGTGCGATGTAGCCCAGGCCAGCGCCACGACGGATGCTGCCCACATTGTTTGTCCCGGTCTGCTGCATCAGCGCACGCAACGTACGGAGATAGGGGGCAAAGATCCTGTTCCGCACCGTGGCATTCAAGCGCGCCTTGCGATCGGTAAGGCCGCTATCAAAGAGATTACGGCTCACCATCTTCATCTTATGGAAGTGATAGAAGATCAACGGATCATCATCGACCATCACGACCCCATTGCGTTCGCATATGGTGAAGCCCGCGATATTCCACGGCGCAACGTTCGCCCCCGCATGGCGAAGCTCTACCACGCCGTCAAATCGTGTCGTCCAGTCATCAAGGTACTTCTGATCGCCGAACTTCCCATCCTCCAGCCTGTCGTAGCACCACTCGATACACCGCTCGCGCCACCACTCCAGGCAGGTTCTGCCGTTGGGATCGTTCTTGAAGGTGAGAAGCCCCACGTTGTATTTGCCGAAGGTCTCCAGATGTTTCAGATGCTCGGGGAAGCGATGGCCGATAATCAGAACCGACCCCGCCCCCAGCTCCTCGAAGATCGGCGCCGGGCTGCTATAGAAGTAGAGATCGGAATCGAGATAGGTGATCGCCTCGATCTTCGGATAGCGTGCGAGGAGGAAGCATTGAAAGGAGGCCGTGCAGGTGAAATAATATTCCACGCGGCTGCGTGTGCTCTTAGTGGCAAGCAACGCAGGATCGGCGGCCTCAAGCTCCTGCAACGCGATCGGCACGATCTCGGGGATGGCAAGCCTGCTCAGCGTGGCATGCGCCACATCATCCAGACAGAGCACATACAGCGTGAAGCGACCGGCATGATCGCGCAGCGAGCGATGCAGTGCCAGCCCCCGCAGCAGATAATTCTGGTCGAAATATGTCGAGAAATGGTACACGCCCCTTAGCTCCCCGCCGGTTCGGTCTGTGCTGCCCATATCGATATCTCTTCAACGATCCGCTGCACCTGCTCCTGCCGAAGCTCCGGGTACATCGGCAGGCTCAGGATCTCACCGGCACGCTGCTCGGTAACAGGAAGCCCTCCCGGGGTCGGCACCCGACCGAGGTATGCCGACTGAAGATGCACCGGCGTTGGGTAGTGGATCAGCGTGCCAATACCGGACTCTCGCAGATGCAGACGGAGCGCATCGCGGAGCGGTGTTCGGATAACATATTGATGGTAGACATGAGCGCAGTTCGGCCGGGCCGATGGCAGCCCGATGCCGAGACCGGCAAGCGCATGGTTATAGGCAGCGGCGATCGCACGGCGGCGATCGTTATCGGCATCCAGATGGCGAAGTTTCACCCGCAGCGGCGCCGCATGCAGCTCGTCCAGACGGGAGTTCATCCCAGCGATGCTGCTGACATAGCGCTCCTTCCAGCCGTACTCACGAACAAGGCGTGCGGCGGCGGCAAGCTCGGGATCGTTTGTGGCGATGGCACCGCCATCGCCGAGGGCGCCGAGATTTTTTGTAGGATAGAAGCTGAACGCGGCCATATCGCCCCAGGTGCCAACCTTGCATCCATCGATCTCGGCGCCATGTGCCTGCGCGCAATCTTCAACGACCCGAAGCCCTTCGGCGCGCGCTATCTCCATGATGGCTGGCATATCGGCCGGATGCCCATAGATATGTACCGGCACGATCGCCTTGACCGGCACCCCCGTGTTCCGGCAGAACGCGATAACCTCGCGAATCCGCTGGGGATCGATCGTATAGGTTACAGGGTCGATATCGACCAGAACAGGGGTCGCGCCGGTAAGCTCAACGGCCGCAACGGTGGCCACGGCGGTATGGGAAACGGTGATGACCGCATCACCATGCCCAACGCCGCAGGCACGGAGCGCCACATGGATGGCATCGGTGCCATTGGCAACGCCGATCGCATCGGCCGCACCCAGATACCCGGCAAATTCCTGCTCGAACGCCGTCACCTCCGCGCCCAGGATATACCAGCCGCTTTCCAGCACACGGGCCAGCGCCGCGTCGATCTCCTGGCGGTGTGCCAGGTAATTGGCTTTCGGATCGGTTTGTGGAATCGGAAGAGACATAGCCGACGCTCCTAGAGATAGTGCTGCAAATGATCGCGATAATAACTGATCGTGCGGGTGAGTCCTTCCCGCAGATGCACACGTGGCTCCCATCCGAGCGACGCACGTATCCGCGTAAAGTCGGCATAATAGTCGCCGATATCTATACGTTTCCTGTCGGCCGGGAACGTGCGCACGGTATACTCTCCCTGCCCGCCGTTGGCCTGCACCATCAACTGCGCAAGCTCCTTCAGGTCCACCGATCGCTCGCCACCAAGATTGAAGGCACAGCCATTGGCATCATCGGAGGCGGCTGCCATAAGCAGGGCATCGACCGCATCGTCCACGTAGGTGAAATCGCGAAGCTGGCCGCCATCCCAGACCTCGAACGGTTTCCCCTCCACCAGAAGCTTCACCCAGATGCCGAGAAAGGTCTGCCGTGCATCTTTGACGCGCATACGTGGCCCATACGTGTTGGTAAGGCGAAGCGCGCAGGAGCGGATACCATAGACATTATTGTAGAGGATATGATACCATTCCCCTGCCATCTTGTTGATCCCGTTGACATCCACCGGCCGGAGCAGATGCTCCTCATCGACGGGAAGGTAATCGGGTTTGCCGTAGATCTGGCGGGTGCTGGCAAAGACCAGCTTTACGCCGGGATTATAGTTTCGGCAGGTTTCCAGGATCGAGAGCTGTGCCCGGCAATTGATCTCCAGATCGGTATATGGATCGCTCATCGAATCCATATGGCTTGTCTGCCCGGCGAGATTGAAGAGATAATCGACGCCTTGCACCAGATAGCGCATGCTATGGGCATCGCGCACATCGGAGATATTCACCGTGACGCGATCGCGCACCCTGTCCACATTGAAAGGATTGCCACCGTACTCGGGGATCAGGCTGTCCACAAGAAGGACATCGGCGCCAAGATCGACCAGCCGCCCCGCCAGATTCGAGCCGATGAAGCCAAGCCCACCGGTTATCAGAACCTTGCTCCTGTTGAAACGCTCAGTCCACATGCCAGGCCTCTTGATTGCCGATTGTTGATAATTGATTCAGGCATTCCGAACATCCGGGTAGCCCTGCTCCGATGGAGCAGACCCGGCAGGGAGTTCTTTATCGTGGAGCCAGGCACCGCGCCCCTCGCAGCATTGCAGCGCCTGAGCCGCAGGCTATGTGCTGCGCTCGCAGAGCAGATTGGTATAGGAGCCATTGCCCAGATTGCAAGCATCGCTTATCTGCTGCACGGTTGCCGGGTGCACCTGATTGGTTTTCTTATTGATATTGCTGAAGCTGAACCCGTATTGGGCAAGCAACCGGAGGTACTCCTCCGGCTGGACGCCGAAATCATCAAGCGCACGGGGATTGTATTCGGTCATGATCTTCAGGTGCGGGCTTCGTGAGAAAAGCTCACGTGCGCCCTTGATCGCCCCAACTTCGGCTCCCTCCACATCCATCTTCATGAAATCAATCGGGCCGGGTACCAGGTCATCGAGCCTTCCCAGCTCCACCTCCACATAGGGATCGCCCTGGTTCGATGCGGCAAGGCTATGCTGTGCAGTGCTTCGGATGGAACGATAGAGCTTCACGGTCCCCTCGCCATCGCTGATCGCCTTCTGTATCAGGGTTACATTCCGGTAGCCATTGGCCTGCACATTCTTCTTCAGAAGCGCGAAGTTGTCCGGGTCAGGCTCGATAGCTATCACCTTCCCCTGAGGCCCCACCAGACGGGCGAGAAGAAGCGTGTAATAGCCGATATTTGCACCGGCATCCACGACGACATCTCCCTCCTTCACGTTATGCTGCACCACCCCGGTCTCCAGCGGCTCATAGACGCCATTGTTTCTGGTGATATGCAACGAATCGACCGGATCGAGATACATGATATGCCCCATGATCTCGGCCCGGTGCGGGGTCAGCCGTGAGATGATCAGACGGTTCAGCGAGCGAAGGAATCTGAAGCGGGGGATCAATCCGGTATTCAGAAGCTTCTGCAATCCGTTCTTATATGTGGCCAACAACGATGCTCGCATTGCCGATTACCGATTTACGATGAAAAAAAGGGTCCGCCTCTACTCTGCTTTGCGGCACAGGAACGTTCTGGATGCCGTTGGCTCGCCGAGATGTTCATGCAGATCGTAGGTAATGCTGCCGAACACCTTCTGGAGCACGAGGCCATTCGCCTGGAACAGCCGCAGGAGATCGGCCTCATTGAAGGAGACCTCGGCGGTTGGCGCACCGTACGCGTTCTTCTTCAGAAAGGTGGTCGGGCGCTGCTGATGCACCGTGA
The DNA here is from genome assembly GCA_964455525.1 of uncultured Alphaproteobacteria bacterium. GTDB lineage: Bacteria > Bacteroidota > Ignavibacteria > OLB7 > OLB7 > JAFDZV01. Next base: position 313,123 of record CAYVWR010000003.1, on the reverse strand, counting down.
CCGTATGAAAGATGCACCAGCCCCGGGAAACCCGGCTGCTCTCGGCGATCGCCCTTTCGTACTGAACGATATGCATAAGCGCCGCGCCATTCATCACAACATCGAACGCACCATCCTGAAACGGGAGAGCAACGGCATCTCCCACCAGAAAGGGGATGGCCGGATAATGCCTGCGGGCCAGTTCGATCATGGCCTCGGAATAATCAAGCCCTGTGTAGCGGATCGGCTCGCCGAGAAGATGGGGAAGCACCTCGCTGTAATACCCGCTCCCGCAACCGATCTCAAGCAGCTCCGGGTTGTGCAGGCCGGTAGTACGAAGTGCCTCCACCGCAACCTTGAAATCGGCTCGCGGCTCCCCCTGGTACATCGCCTGCAACAACCGGCGATAGGCGGCATCCTGGCGCTCGGCCACCGACTGCGACTGCCAGCCATCGAAACCGTCGCCAACGGCGGTCTGACGGTCGATCACCTGATAGGATGTGGAAACCGTTTGTCCCGCCGGGATGATGCCCAGCTTCCGCGCTATGCGTTTGAGAATGCTCTTCATAAATATCTCTTCGGTGCAGCTCCGCGCCCCGTGTGTCTGCCGCTACAGATACCGGCCCAGGATCGCCGCAAGCTCCTCCATCCGTCGGCTATAGGTGTGCTCGCGCATGGTACGCTCCTGTCCGGCCGATGCGATCGCCGATCGCTCGGCATCATGATCCAGATAATACCGGATCATCTCCAGGCACTCATCGTGCGAACGATATGCGGCCACCTCGCGTCCCGGCTCGAATATCTCATGCAGGTTCTCCTTCCAATCGGTCAGCAGGAGCGCCCCCATGCCGGTAGCCTCGTACAAGCGCATATTGTTCGCATATGGCCCGGCGATCGCGATATGATGATTCAGTGCGATCTTCGAGCGCGAGAGTATCCGATACATCTGCCGTCCCCAGGCCGTCCCGCAATGCCGTGCCCGCACCGGCGAATCATCCGCAAGGCGATCGGCACCCTGCCCGAAGATCCGCACATCGAACTCACGGCAGATGCTCTCGATCAGCTTCCCCCGCTCATCATGATGCCGGGAGATACTACCAACAAAGGAAATGGGATACTCCCGCTCCTCGGGCCGGACACTGTCCAGAATAGTGTGCTCGAACGCCAGCCTGTTCAGCTCAGCCTGCACGCCTGCGGCTCTAAAGCGATCAACGAAGTTCGGCAGCGAGGAGATCAGCAGATCATAGACGCTCAGATCCTCATCATCCGGCAGAGGGGCGGCGAACTGCCCTACGAGCAACCGCGTATACTGCTTCATCTCCCGAAGGAACCGTCCCCCGATGGCATCGAGCACCTGATTCAGTATCACATCCGGCTTATAGTGCCGGATCTGCGCGCCCAGTATCTCGTACATCCAGCGTCGATCGGGGAGCCTGGAGGCCCAGGGAACGACGCCGCGCCGCATCCGAAGCTGCCATCGCATCCCGGGCGCATAACGCAGCGGCACCGCATGCTCCCTGGCCCATGCCTGCTGCATCGGCTCGTTGTTCGCATGGAGTTCGCGGGCTTCATGGCCGAGCGCATTCAGATTTTTTGAATAGAAATCGGCCACCCCAAAGAGGCTCTCGTTTCTGAGCCTGATCTGCTCCTTGTAGGGCTGCCCGGCCAGTCCCGGATGCCCGGCATAGAGGGAATCGAGGAAGCCTGTATAATCCAGGTTCAGAATTAGAATCCGCATGCTCGAATCAACCTTCGGTCCATGCGAGCAACGTGCGCGCGTGCTCACGGATATCGGGGGTGCGAACGTCGCGCTCGTCGCCGTGCAGAATTGCCAGTGCGGTCTCGATCGACCAGCGGTGCGACTCGTTGCGCACCAGGTTCAGCAGCATATGGGGGTTGCCGATATCGGGGAGACCGGGACTATGGGCGGCCGCACCCAGGCCGATGCGCCGCTTTACCCCCTGCACCAGCCCGGCGATATGGGCACGAATATTTCCCGATCCACCTGAAACGCCGCTGGCGCGCTGAAGCCAGCGGCGGTAGCGGGTCTGCCAGAGGTGCAGCGCCATCTCCTGCCAGTACGCCTGAAACCGATCTCGATCCAGAAGAATATCACTGATCGTTTGAAGATAGCCGAACATCTCACGAAGCTTTTGCGGATCGCTTATTGTTCGGATCATCCGGTCGGCCCCCATCTCCACCGGCACAAATTCCACCGAGAGCAACTCCTGGCCGCTGAACCGTGCCTGCGCAAGCACTCCCCACTCGGTCTTCGGATAGCGAAGCCCTTCCGGATAATCGAAGAGAAAATTGCCGAGGCTATGGATGATAACGCCAGTGCCATAACGCTCCCATCCCTGCGGCACATGCGGATGATGCCCTATCACCAGCGTTGCGCCCGCATCGACCAGGGCGCGCAACTGCATCTGGCGTTGCATTGGCGGCAGCGGGATCTCCTCCACACCGCCATGTGCGGCCACGATCACAAGATCGCCGCGCCCTGCGGCAGCGGCGACCGCCAGGGTCGCATTGGGATGACCGATCCACGCAAACCCGGGGGCATCCGGCCCGGCCATGCCGAACTCGCGCTCGCACAGGGAGAAGATCGCCAGCCGTCCCCCTCCCGGCAGTTCCCGTATAACGGGGGCAAATGCCTCCGATTCGTTCAATCCGGCGCCGCAGTGCGCAAGCCCTACCTCGCGGCACGCCTGGAGCGTCCGCTGAAGCCCATTGGCGCCATAATCCATGATATGGTTGTTGGCAAGGGATGCAATCGAGAAGCCAAGCGAACGCAGCACGGCGGCAGAGACAGGATCGAGCGAGACCGGCGGGCCTGATTTCGGCAGCGGCGGCGATGCGGTCCTGACCGGCCCTTCCAGGTTTACGATGGCGATATCGGCAGCAGCGATACGCAAGCGCAGATCGGCATCAACCGCACGCATCGCTCCGGCATCCGGGCTTTCGCCATCGGCGAAACGATCCTGCGCACAGAAGTCTCCGGCGGCGACCAGCGTCCACTCGGGAGCGCCGCTTGTGCCGGAGGAAAGGGAGATGATATGTCGCGGACTGGCATGGCTCATCGCGCCGGTCCGAGAAGTCGTAAAGCGAGTGCCTGCACCGCCTCAAGACGATTGACAGCCTGGAGATCGCCGCCGGAGGCAGCCGTATGTGCTGCGGCGACCCGATCGAGCCGTATCCACCGGTCGAGCCGATCGCCCGCCTCGTAGATCGGCCAGAGCGCCGCCTTGCCACCATCACGGATCGAATCCTGCTCCAGCGTATTGCGCGACGGGTTGAACTCGCGCAGCGGGCCACGCCGCAAGGGTCTCGGCAGCACCTCGCCGATCCCCCTGCGCATCAGGTATCCCTTCGAGAGTTTGAACGGCATGCCGAGAAAGGTGACCGGAAGTCCGGCGACCGATGGCAGATGTTTCTTGAACATCTCCACCTGAAGGCGACGTCCCTCCAGGGCAAGCCGAGGGAGCGACAGGGTAAAGCGGGCAAGCTCGCGATCGACGAAGGGGGTGCTCACCCCTTTCCAGTAATCGTACATCATCGGCTGATAGAAGGAGAAGCCGAAGACATGGCTGCGCTGGAACATCATCCAGATCTTCTGGTATGGCGCGCCGGGAAACGCATCATAATCGCCTTGCAGTTCCGCCTCGATCTCCTCGACGGCCTCGTCGATGCCAAAGCGGAAGGCATCGCGCAGCTCCTCGGCGCTCCACATATACCATTTATCGGTAAGGCGTCTAAGGAGGGTACGATCGCCGGGGACCATGCCTGCGGTCTGTGCTCCGCCGTGGGGATCGCCGATAAAGCCGGTAACGATGGGAGAAGGCTCATTGCGAACGGCCTCCAGGAACGGCATCTGATACATCCCATGGAAATGCAATGCGCTGCCGAACCAATCGCCCCACATCGGCACATACCGCTCCAGATAATCGGTGCCGAGGTCGATACGTTTCCAGGGAATGCGAAGCGCATGCGCCACCTTCTCCGCATACAGCGTCTCTTTCCAGGTAGCAGGGCCATAGGTAAAGGCGGTCATCGAAATCCCTTCCTCCGCCCCGACTGCCGCTATCAGCCGTGAATCGGCCCCCCCGGAGAGCGGAAGCGTCCAATGGCTGGAGGTACGGAGCGCACGTGCGATAGGGGTTCGCATCCGCTGGTACATCTCTGCTGCAAGCTCATCCCAGCCACGATCCCATCGGGAATCGCTCGGCACAACGCTCCGAAGCAGCCTGGAACGGAACCCGCGATCGTCCCACTCGGCAACCGCATCCGGGCGTACGGTCTTCATCGGCCGGAAGAGCGTCCAGTCGCCAACATAATGCCCATTGAGAAGAAGCGATACCAGGGCAGCCGTGTGGATATCATCATCGGAATAGCCCCCGGCCGCCACGGTCACCGGCTCAAGCGTGCTTGCTATACGCCCCTCCCCGATCGCGGCATGATATACCGGGATGCTCCCATTCCAATCATTCCAGAGGGTCCAGGAACGTCCGTCGGCGCTCACCCTAAGCAGCAGGATGCGCCCTTCCCACGGAAGCTGGAAATCGGCGGGGTCACCGGCACGCAGAATCGCATCGGCAACACCGTTCCAGGTGGGGTCTTCCTCCGGCCGTCCGGCACGCACCAGCAGCGAGCCATCGGCAAGGGAGTGCACCGAGGGTGCCAGATCGCCATGTCCCCAGAAATCGATCGTGGTCTCGCCCACGGCAACGGTCCTACGAACCAGCCACGGGAAATGGGCAAGCGCCCTATCCAGAGCTTGGGAAGCCTGGAGGACGCAAGCGGGGTCAAGCCGATATGCCGCAGTAAAGCCGACGATCATAAGCGCATGTCACCTTAATTCTTCAGCATCAACCGGCTCGCACGAAACACGCCGGGATTGATGCGGGCACGGAGCGAGTTATCCCGCCCCATATTGAGCATCATTGCATTGCGATTGCGGAGTATGCCAGCAGCAAGCCCACCGACATCGGCAGGACCGGTGCAAAGGGGCACCATATGGCAATGCATCATCGCCTCGCGCGGATCGGCCCATCTGGGGAGCAGGTCTTGCACCATGTTCGCCCAGCGATCCTCCGGCATCAGGTCGACCACCGCACCGGCATGTGCCGATGGCAAAAGCATATTGCTTCCATGCACTCCGATAATCAGATGGCTCCCGGCATATAGCTGGCACCACTGCCGTTCAACCGTCTCATCGATCGTCGTCTGCCGACGATCCTCGATCCAGGCCGGAAGCGCCTCGGGGGCACCGAACCCAACCACGACAAAGCGTAGCCCGGAACATTCGCGCCGGAGCATCTCGGCAAGCACTATCAGGTTCTCCCGCTGTTCCGGCAAGCGATTCGGAGCGATCCCCACCTTGCGCTGGATCTTGCGTGCAACCGCCGTCACATCGTTCGTTCTGTTCAGCCAGAGACGGTCCTCGCGCCAGATGAACGTGACAACCGGCGCAGAGCTGACATTGCTCCACCGGCTCTCCGGCATCGGGGCCACACCGGTGAAACGTTCGATATCAAGATCATCGGGATGCGGATGCGGAAGTGCAATGCTTAGCATGCACTCCGGGTATGCATCGAGGCGGCGGGCGATCTCCGCCGCAAGCCAGTCGTTCCACTCGGCACCACGGCGCAGCGGCAGATCGACCGTCCAGACGGCCGCCGCTCCATCGGGAACCATCCAGCGGAGATACCGTGGAACCAGCAGGATCACATCGACCTCGGGATGATGGTCGATATAATGCTGTGCGTTCAGCAGTTTCAGGAGCGCATGGCCATAGAGTTTGTCGATACAGTTCAGCAGAAGCGGACGGCGCACCGTCCGAAAGTCCTCCGCTGTAAACGGAAGCGGCTGGGTGCTGCGTGCCGCATAGGAGGAGCGGAGCCATTCGGCAAACCAGGGAACATGGAACGGGTCATGCACCCGGCCGGTTGCCTGTTCAAGGAGCAACGGCGTATACAGCGCCTGCGCTACGGCGAGATCGCCATAATATGCGCGCTGGCACTCCGGGCAGAGCAGATCGGCAAGGGGCCTCATTCCAGGCATATACCACCCGTGTGCCTGTAGTCGGCACGAACAATACGGGCACTGATGCTCGGTATCGGGAAAAGGATGCAATCGAATCACAACACGGGATCGAATAAGTGTACGAAAGCAACGGATGGAGGGGGTCTGGGCAGTCCCCTGCATCGAGCATGGATGACGAGCACTACCGAGACACGGGGCTAGGCGCCCGGCTCGATCCTCCACTCTCCCGGGGCCAGGGTCACGCCATGGGTGGGCGGCGGTATTTCCCCCGAACCATAGAAATCCCCTTCGATCACGTTCAGTTCCATCGCATCGCTGATCGTATCGTAATACGACCAGTCCCTGCCAAGATTCGGCATCACGCTATAGCCAATTCTGAAGGTGGAGGCAGGAAGCGGCAGATGCGGAAGGCGAAGGATAAATGTTCCCTTGGGAGGGATCGTGCCGAAGTCATCGCGGGTGACGCGGTTATTGATGAAAAAGACATCGACATCAAGCTGTGTCTTGACCGAAACGCCGACGAAGACATTGTTCAGTTTCTCTCCCGGCTTTGTCTCGTAATGGAGGTGAAGGTTGACATCCTGCCCCGACTGTGCGAAGTCGATGAATTTGCCCTGATCGTCGCGCAGTTCGATCCCCACCACACGGATCTCGCCGGAGCCACGGCGGTCGGTACGATCGTGCAACGATCCCTTATGCTCGGAGATTCCCCGGAGATAGTGAGAGATCGCCTCCCCCTGCGAGCCGACAAACTGCACCTCGCCGCCGCTCAGCACCACACCCCGCTGGCAGAGATTGCCAACGGCGGCCATGTTATGGCTCACGAAGAGAACCGTGCGTCCCTCGCGTGCAACATCCCCCATCTTACCAAGGCATTTCTTCTGAAACGCCGCATCGCCAACGGCAAGCACCTCGTCCACCAGCATGATTTCCGGCTCCAGATGCGCCGCCACGGCAAAAGCAAGGCGCACATACATGCCGCTCGAATACCGTTTCACCGGCGTATCGATAAACCGTTCCACCTCGGCAAAGGCGACGATCTCATCGAACTTGCGGGTGATCTCGGCCTTTCGCATGCCAAGGATGGCACCATTCAGAAAGATGTTCTCGCGACCGGTCAGTTCCGGGTGAAACCCGGTTCCCACCTCCAGCAGCGACCCCACGCGACCATAGATCTCGGCACGGCCGGAGGTAGGGTCGGTGATACGGGAGAGTATCTTCAGCAACGTGCTTTTGCCTGCGCCATTGCGTCCGATAATGCCGACGGCCTCACCACGATGGATATCGAACGAGACATCCTTGACCGCCCATAGCAGCTCCCCCTTCTTATCCTCCTTCTGCCCACGGATCATACGGATCGGCGCGGTAAGGACATCGCTGATCGTGTCGCGGAGCGCACGATAGCGCTCGCGTCGTCCAAGCCGGTAACGCTTGCTGAGATTTTCTACTCGAATTGCTATATCGCTCATGCATCCTCAGATAATCATAACGGGAGCGCAGGCTGGTATTATGCGCCGATTCTCCGGGCGAAATATCCGTTTGCCCTGTATTTGCGTCTATCGAGCATGAACAGTTCCTCATCCTCGACCACATGAAGCTCGATCTGATACCGCTCGGCGATAACCGCCTCGAACGCTGCGCGGGGCACCCATGTCACCGGATAGCGGAGCACAGCGTCATCCATGCCGGGGGGGAGCGACGTCACCCCCTTGCTGATCTTCCGCTCCTGTACGGTCATCACCGTCCGGTTTTCCTCCAGCAGACCCTGCCGGGTAATGTAGAGGAACCGGGCATTGCTGGCGACGACAAGGCGTGTAAAGGCGAGCGGATCGGGAGTATAGACGAGGGCACCTGACGTGAACATGATATCGGCCTCGGGGCAGACCTTGCAGGCGCTCTCAAGGCTCTCATGAAACTGAAGCTCCTCGCCTGCCAGCTTCATCCCCTGGCTCACCATCGCCGGGGTCTCCACCACATGCCAGCGAAGCCTGACACGATCGCCGAAATAGGCGCGGGCGCGGAAGTAGTGCCCTCCGCAGGCACCGCCAAAATCGATCACATGAAGCTCGCCATGACGAATGCCCCGCTCCATCGCCACCAGGTTCTTGAAGTCGATGCCCTGCACTGTTACCGGACGCTCAACCGCCAGACGGTCGCGAAGCTGCTCGGTGTTCCAGCGTATCGCATCGATCAGCCGATCATGCTCGTAACCGATGCCGGAACAGAAGGCAAGGGCCATCTCGTACGAGGCAAACCTTGGCATCTCAGCGCTGTTGTTCCGATGGCGCTTGAAGAAGTTTGTCACGATCGGAGGGGCCAGTTGCCTGGCGATATCCTTTATTGCCATTACATCCTTCTCCTGTTAACAGGCATAATCCAGTACTGCATTGCTGTTGTGCACACCACCGTACCGATCAAACGATATCGGCAAAGGTCCGCTCCATCTTTCGGAAGTACATAAGACCGCCAACAAGCAGAACAAGCACAACAGCAGCCGAAACAAGGATCATGGGGCCGATGGTTCCCTCCTTGCCGAGCAGCGCCCAACGGAACCCTTCCACCACGCCAGCCATCGGGTTCAGGCCATACAATGCGCGCCATTGCTCCGGCACCTTGGTGGCCGGATAGGCGATCGGCGTGATAAAGAGCCAGAACTGGGTAAGGAAGGGGATCGTATAGCGCACATCCCGATACTGTACGTTGAGCGCCGAGAGCCAGAGACCAACCGCCAGCGCCGTACAGATCGCCAGAAGCAGAAACAGCGGCAGCAGCAGCACGGCAATGCCCGGCACAATGCCATAGAAGAACATCATACCCAGAAGGATCACCGAGGCAACGGCAAAATCGACCAGACCGGCCAGCACCGCCGCCATTGGGATGATAAGGCGTGGGAAATAGACCTTCGAGACAAGCCGCTCGTTCGATACCAGGCTATTGCTGGATTCATTGAGGGCATGTGCAAACAACTGCCACGGCAGAAGCGCGCAGTATGCCCAGATCGGATAGGGAATATCGCTGCCGGGGTCGATGCCTGCCAACTTGTTGAAAAACACGGTGAAGACGATCATCGTGAAAAAGGGCTGGATAATAGCCCATGCCGCACCGAGCGCCGTCTGCTTGTAGCGCACCTTGATATCGCGCCAGACAAGGAAATACAGTAGCTCGCGATACGCCCACAGCTCATCGAGCTTAAGCTCAACCCACCCTCGGGCCGGACGGATGATCGTCAGGTGCTCGTCGAATTCCGGGACAGGCTGGGGCTGCACCGTTGCAGATCCGTTGCGCTGACGCTCGGCAACATCCCGGGCGATTGCAATCTCGTCACGCTCCATGCTCATTCGGTTACCTCCTGGGGGCGATGCATCGTAGCAACACTTTCGCGATACCAGCGGATGGTCCGCTGCAACCCTTCGCGCAGGGTGATACGGGCCTGCCAGCCGAGCGCATTGAGCCGAGAGACATCGAGCAGCTTGCGCGGCGTCCCGTTCGGCTTGTCCGTATCGTAGCGGATCTCGCCGGTAAAGCCAACAAGTTCCCGTACCAGGCGGGCAAGCTCGTCGATCGTCAGATCCTCGCCCACCCCGACATTCACCATCTCGCCGATCTCCTGGTAGCTATAACGCTCCATCAGAAAGAACGACGCATCGGCAAGATCATCCACATGCAGGAACTCACGTCTCGGCGAACCATCGCCCCATAACTCCACAACATCCGAGGTCAGCCCAAGCTTCCCGAGCGCATCGATCATGCTCTGCGGATTGCCCTGCTGGATCGCATCGTCCAGACCGAAGCCAAGCCGGTGGCGCGCGATATCCTGAGCAAGCCGATCATACTCGCGTTCGCGAAGAAGCCGCGCAAGCTCGAATTTTCGGATCAACGTGGGGAGCACATGTGCCGTCTCCAGATTGAAATTGTCGTTCTCGCCATACAGGTTTGTCGGCATCAGCGAGATATAGTCGGTGCCGTACTGCTCGTTATAATAGCGGCACAGCTTGATCGCCGCGATCTTGGCGATCGCATACGGCTCGTTGGTAGGCTCCAGCACACCGCCGAGCAGATGCTCTTCACGCATCGGCTGCGGTGCAAGGCGCGGATAGATGCAGGAGGAACCGAGATTCAGCAACTTCCTGACCCCGTTACGATACGCGGCCTCGATGGCATTAAGGGCGATGGCAAGGTTATCATGGATAAACTCCGCCTTGTAGGTATTGTTCGCCATGATTCCCCCGACCTTGGCCGCTGCAAGGAACACATACTCCGGGCGCGTCTCCTGAAAGAAGCGCTCGGCCTCCTCCTGTCGGCGAAGATCAAGTTCATCCCGCGTACGGGTAACCGTATTGCCATAACCTTCGGACCGCAGGCGGCGCAGAACCGCCGATCCTACCATCCCACGATGTCCCGCGACATAGATTGTTGAAGTCTGCTTCATAAGTTTCTCGCGCATGCTCTCCGGCAATACAGTAGAAGAATCCAGGACAAGGCCGTAGAACTCCGGCCGTCGATCGCTCATCCGCCATCGTTCATCGTTGCATGTGGGCGCAGGCGATGCCGCCGATGATCTCCGAAAGGCATCAAGGAAGCGCCCGGAGTATCCCCCCCGATGCCCACCCTTCAGTATTGAAGAGGGGCAAGTTCACGGTGCCTGGGAATTTTGCCGACCGCCCTCCAGGCCTTGCCCCGGCAGACCGTGGAATTTTTCCTAGTGCTCCCGCTCCAGCTCGATCCGGCCGCTCATCTGCCGTTCCAGCAGTTCGATATCGGCATCGACCATGATCTTCACAAGCTCCTTGAAGGTCACCTTCGGCTGCCAGCCAAGCCTGGCCTTGGCCTTGGAGGCATCGCCGATCAGCAGATCCACCTCGGCAGGACGGAAGTATTTCGGGTCGATCTCCACATACTTCTCCCATTGCAGCCCGGCACGTTTGAACGATTCCTCCAGAAACTCCCGGACGGTATAGGTCTCGCCGGTTGCTATCACATAATCATCCGGCGTCTCCTGCTGCATCATAAGCCACATCGCCTCCACATAATCGGGAGCATAGCCCCAATCACGCTTTGCATCCAGATTGCCCAGATAGAGTTTCTTCTGAATGCCTGCCTTGATGCGAGCCACCGCACGGGTGATCTTCCGGGTGACAAACGTCTCGCCACGGCGAGGGCTTTCATGGTTGAAGAGGATGCCATTGCAGACGAACATATCATAACTCTCGCGGTAGTTGCGGGAGATCCAGTAGGCATAGACCTTTGCGCAACCATAGGGCGAGCGCGGATAAAACGGCGTCTCCTCATGCTGTGGGATTTCGAGCACCTTGCCGTACATCTCGCTCGACGATGCCTGATACAGCTTTGTGGGAAGCCCGGTCTCGCGAATCGCCTCCAGCAGACGCACGGCTCCCAGTGCGGTGATCTCGGCGGTATACTCCGGGATATCGAACGAGACGCGCACATGGCTCTGCGCGCCGAGATTGTAGATCTCATCCGGGCGCACATCTCGCAGAATGCGGTTAAGCGACGAGGAGTCGTTCAGATCGCCATAAATCAGCTTCAGACGTGCCCCGCGCTCGTGCGGGTCCTGATAGATATGATCGATCCGGCCCGTATTGAACGAGCTAGAGCGGCGGATGATCCCGTAAACCTCGTACCCCTTCTCCAAAAGGAATTCGGCCAGATAGGAACCATCCTGTCCGGTAATACCGGTGATAAGAGCCTTTTGCATTGATATACTCAGTAGTAATGCGGCATGCGACCGCTTTCCTCGGTTACAGGTAATCCGTCGGCCCGCATCCACGGCCTGGCCCGGGGGGAGGGATCGGCTATCGGCGCAGGGTATGCACTTCAGGGGGAAGCAGCGGCGGCCGGAGAGTAGCCGGCATCGGCAGCCGTTGTATCGGCAGCCCTTACATACCAGCGAATCGTCTCGCGAAGCCCCTGCTCGAACGGAGTGGAGTGGTTCCAGCCAAGCTCGTTTTCGATCTTCGCCGGATCGATAGCATAGCGGGCATCATGTCCGAGGCGATCGGTGACAAAGGTGATAAGGCTTGCATAGCCCCCCTGCGGTCCCTTGCCGATCTCCTCGTCGAGCAGCCGGCAGATGGTCCGTACAAGATCGATGTTCCGCCACTCGTTCCGTCCTCCCACCACATACGACTCGCCGCTGCGTCCTTCGGTAAACACACGGTCCAGGGCATCGCAATGATCGTGCACATACAGCCAGTCGCGCACATTGATCCCCTGGCCATAGATCGGGATCGGCTCATGCCGCAGCGCGGTTGCGATCACCGTGGGCACAAGCTTCTCGCGGTGCTGGCGGGGGCCGTAGTTGTTCGAGCAGTTCGTGATAACCACGTTCATGCCATAGGTATGGTGCCATGCACGTGCCAGATGATCGCTCCCGGCCTTGGAGGCCGAGTACGGGCTGTTCGGCGCATACGGGGTACTCTCCGAGAATGCCCCTTCATCGCCGAGCGAGCCATAGACTTCATCGGTGGAGACATGGAGGAAACGTCTGCTACGATCCTCTCCCCAGAGCTGCCGCGCCTCCTCCAGCAGATTGAACGTGCCCACCACATTGGTCAGCACAAACTGCTCCGGCCCGCCAATGCTGTTATCCACATGCGATTCGGCAGCAAGATGGAAGATGCCATCGGGATTCAGATCCCGCAACGCATCACGAACCGCCGAACGATCGGTGATATCCAGTTTGAGGAAACGGTAACGCGGCTCATCCTCCAGCCCTGCAAGATTTTGCGGGTCGGCAGCATAGGTCAGCAGATCAAGATTGGCGATCTCCCACTCAGGATGATTCCGAAGCAGATGATGAATCAGGTTCGAGCCGATGAACCCGCCCCCCCCGGTTACCACGATCCTGGCGGCTGTCCTGTTTGCAGCGATCGGGGACTGTGTGGTCATAACACGCCCTCGTGGGTTCCCTGGGCGCAATACCAATCGGCAGTCCGGCGCACGCCCTCGGCAAACTGCACACGCGGTGAAAACCCGGTGGCCTTCTCGAACTTCTCGACCGAGGCATAGGAATGCTGGACATCGCCCAGTTTCCGTCCGCCATAGATTGGCGCTATATCGGTGCCGAGCGCATTGTTCAGCGCGGCCACAAGCTCGTTCAAGGTAGTACGGCCGCCGCAGGCTACATTGAATGACTCCCCTGCCACGCCGCCATCGACTGTAGCGGCGACAATATTGGCCTGGACCACATTCTCGATATAGGTGAAGTCGCGCGACTGCTCGCCATCGCCATAGATCGTTGGGCGCTCACCCCGCCGCATATGCTCGATGAATCTGGGGATCACCGCGGAATACTGGCTGTTCGGGTCCTGGCGTGGGCCGAACACGTTGAAATACCGCAGGGTCACGGTCTCCAGTCCATAGAGCTGGAAGAAGACGCGGCAGTAGTACTCGCAGGTGATCTTCGATACAGCATAGGGGGAGAGCGGTGCAGGGCTCATGCCTTCATGTTTTGGCAGCACCTCGGTATTGCCATAGACCGAGGAGCTACCGGCAAAGAGAACGCGCCGGACTCCGGCATCGCGGGCTGCCTGAAGGATATTCAACGTGCCGTTGGTTCCCACCTCATGGGTTGTGATAGGATCTTTCACCGACCGGGGAACCGAGGGGAGCGCGGCCTGATGGAAGATCACATCGGTGGAGTCGACGGCATCTCGCACGATATGATAGGAACGGATATCGCCCTCGATCAGCTCCACGCGATCGACGATATCCTGTACGTTCTCCCGCTTGCCCGTCGCGAAGTTGTCGAGCACGCGAACCTCGTCGCCACGATCGAGGAGCGCGCGTACGAGGTTCGTTCCGATAAATCCGGCTCCGCCGGTAACCAGGCACTTCATACGCAGATATAATTATGCGCGATCAGGACGTGCCGGTTGCTACCGGTCGCCCCGTATACTCACGCTGATGGATATTGAAAACAGGCTCGCGTTACACGGCAGGAACGGCGACAAGCTGCTTGATCGCGTCGGCGGTATAACGGATCATCTCTTCGGTAAGCTCTGGATACATCGGCAACGAGAGCAATTCCCCCATCTGTCCGTTGGCGACAGGGAAATCCTCCGGCCGATGGCCGAGGTAACTATATGCTTCTAGGGAGGGGAGAGCAATAGGATAGTGAATCGCGGTAGCGATCCCGCGCTCGGCAAGCCCTTTCTGAAGGGCTTCACGCTCGGCGACACGGATCACATAGAGGTGAAAGACGGGAATCGAATACTCGGCGATCTCCGGCGTGAGAACACCGTCAATCCCCGCAAGCAGTTCTGTGAAGAGCGCTGCATTCCGGCGGCGTGCCTCGCTCCAGGAATCCAGATGCCGGAGCTTCACGGAAAGCACCGCAGCCTGTAGGCCGTCCAGGCGGCTGTTGCGTCCCTCCATGATATGATGATACTTCACCAGGCTGCCATGATTGGCGTAGGTACGGGCAAATTCGGCAGCGCCTGCATCCTGAAAGACCACTGCGCCGCCGTCGCCGTAGGCGCCGAGATTTTTCCCTGGATAGAAGCTGAACGTGCCGGCGTCGCCGATGGAGCCAACCATACGCCCCTTGTAGCGCGCGCCATGTGCCTGCGATGTATCCTCGATCACACGCAGATCATGCTGACGGGCAATCTCCAGAATCGGGTCCATATCGGCCGGCTGGCCATACAGATGTACCGGTATCACCGCACGTGTGCGCGAGGTGATCTTGCGTCGAAGATCTTCAATATCGAGCGTATAGTATGTCGGGTGGCTATCCGCAAAAACCACTCTGGCCCCAGCCGAGGTCACGGCTTCGGCGGTGGCGATAAAGCTGTTGGCCGGCACGATCACCTCGTCGCCGGCACCGATGCCGAACGCTCGCAGAGCGATCTCGATCGCCTCGGTGCCATTGGCAACCGAAAGGCAGTAGGGCGCGCCAACGTAACTGGCGAACGCTTCCTCGAACCGTGCCACGGCCGTGCCGCCTATAAATGCTGTTGTTGCGATGATCTCTTCAACTGCCGGATCAATCTCCGACCGTATGGAACGATACTGCGCCTTCAGATCGACAAAAGGTACGTTCATAATGGAAAATACTATAACTGAATAAAGCTCTGCATGTGCACATCATCATCAGCGTAGAGCTGCCCCCGGCGAAGTGTCAAGCGCCAAAGATAGGTGGATAGCGGAGAATTCCCGCTATCGTCTTTCGGCGGCTATCGTCTCGGTTCACCCGGCAGCATTCGGCTCTGCCGGGCACAGGAGCACGGCACTCCATCGTCTACAACGTTCGATTCCGAGATTCCACAGCTCGTCTCAGCACGAGGCTACGGCCATCTGCGGTGGCAAATGCCTGCTTCAATGAATCGCGCAGCATCAGGCTGGCGCATCCGGCACCCGCGAACATGACGTAAAACGGGACGATCGGAAGCTTGAAGCGCATCCATCCTGCAGCACCGATCATTACCGAGTACAGAATGATGAAGCCAAGCAGGAACAGATACTTGGGCTGTTTCAGCCCACGCCCAAGCATAGCACATCCAAAAATAAAAAACCCGTACTGGAGCAGATGCACCAAGGAGGTAAGAAGAAGTATCCCGGTCTCGGCCGTCCCTTTTTCGGCGATCATCCGTCCGATCCCCCCCATGACCCCATAGATCGCAGCGGCATCCTTGATATCGGTACGGCCGGTCTGAAGCCCCAGCAGCAGAGCATAACTTCCGCTTCCGGCATTGGCATACATCTGTGCCGCCCCGTACACCGTGGCCCTGGCAAACCAGTCGGGATGCTCCAGGAGATATTTCTTGGCTACCCTGCTCAGCATCTGATGTTCACGATAGGCATTGCCTGCCAAGGCAAGGGTGCGCTTGTCGAACCGTGTCAGTTCGTAAATGTTATCGATAGCCTCGTCACGCGGGACGCCGGAACGAAGCGACTCGGTGGGAACAGCATAGAGATGAAAGAGATTGAGCGGCCCGGAGGAGGATACACCGATCACACCGAACTCCTGATAGTTCCGGTAGACCCAGGGTGCAAGCAGTATACAGAAGAGCGCCGCAGCGGCAGCGGACGTAGCGCATCCGGCCCACAACCGGTGCCGCAGGCTCCAGAGGATGCCAAGCAGATAGAGCGGAACGAAATAAAGCACCACCGGACGGGTAAGCACGGCCAGCCCCAGCAGCAGCGTAGCCTGAAGATGGGCGCCAACGACGCCATCCTCGGCGTTCCTGCGGAACGCCCGGCAGACCGCAAGGACGGCAGCCAGAAGAAGGAAGGTGAAGAGCGTGTCGCTCATCAGCATATTGGCGTTCAGTATCGCCGTGGGGTCGATCGCGTAAAACAGCGCCGCAAGCAGCCCTCCCTCTCGACCGACGATATGCTCGGCGAACCGGTAGCAGAGATAACAAATGAACACATCGAGCAGCACCTGCGAAAGGATCACCGTCCAGGGATGGTCCCCGAAAAGCGTATAGAATCCCGCCACATAGCAGAGATATCCCGGCGTTCGGATCGGCTCCGGATAAAACTCCCCAGTATGCGCCAGATGCGCCGAGAGCATATGATACAGCCCCGCATCGCTCTTCAGAAGGATATTGCCGGACACATCGGGCCGCCATGAACCAACGCTCAGAAACATGGCAAGACGTACTACAAACGCAAGCGCCAGGATATGGCTCGGCCGAAGCACCCCGAACAGGGATGAAGCCAGAGACCTCCAAGGCCCTCTGGACTGAGTACCTGGTAGATTCATTCTAACTGGACCTCCGGCGTCGTAGCGACGCCAGCCAGCGCGCCCGGACCAGGGAACGATGGCGTTTATGCTCTGCTGTTAGTGGGTAGGCCACGATTCGCATCGGCTATATGGCGGCATCGTAGAACTCCGCGATCGACTCCGCCACATAGTCGATCTGCTCGTTGGAAAGCTCTGGATACACCGGCAGCGCCAGCACCTCGGCCGACGCCGATTCCGCAACGGGGAACTCCCCCTGGCGGTAGCCGAGATATCCGAAACATTCCTGTAGATGAAACGGCACCGGATAATACACCTCGTTGCCGATCCCCCGCTCTGTCAGCCACGCGCGAAGTTCATCGCGTCGCTCAACACGGATCACATACTGGTTAAAGATGTGATAGTCCTGTATGCCGCTCTCACGATAGATTGCGGCAGGCGTCACAACCTTGGCATGCTCATCGAATCCCTGATGCCCATCCCCCTGATTCAGGCCAAGATCCATCAATCGCCCGCTATAACGATCGGCATTCTCTCTCCGCTTCCGGCTCCATCCTTCCAGATAGGGAAGCTTTACCCTGAGCACGGCAGCCTGTAGTTCATCGAGCCGAAAATTCCCCCCGACCACCGAGTGATAATAGCGGCGTTCGCCGCCGTGCACCCGCATAATCCGCATCCGCTCATACAGAGCCGTATCGTTTGTTGTCACCAGCCCGCCATCTCCGAACGCGCCGAGATTCTTCGAGGGAAAGAAGCTGAAGCAACCGATATCGCCGAGGCTTCCAAGACGGCGTCCGTCGCGATAGCATGCCCCGATCGACTGGGCAGCATCCTCCACCACTGCAATGCCATGCTCACGCCCCAGCGCGAGCAGCGGCTCCATATCGGCGCTCTGGCCATATAGATGCACCGGCAGTATCACTTTGGTCCTGGCGGTAATCGCGCGCCGCACAGCACCCGGATCGACCGCATAGGTGACCGGATCGATATCGGCGAACACCGGCCGTGCGCCAAGACGGCTCACCACCCCGGCCGTGGCAAAGAAGCTGAACGTAGGAACGATCACCTCATCACCGGAGCCGACGCCAAGGGCCATAAGAGCGAGCAGAAGCGCATCGGTACCGGAACTGACGCCGAGCGCATGCTGTACGCCGAGATATTCCTCCATAGAACGTTCCAAGCCGGAGACTTCCGGCCCAAGGATGAAATACTGGCTTTCGGCAACGCGAAGAATGGCGGCATCCAGCTCGCTTTTCAGCGTAGCATACTGTGCTTTAAGATCAAGTAATGGTACTGTCATCGGGAAGAAGAACATCGGGCCACGCCGCCAAAACGGCCTGGAGGTTGGAGGGAATTGCCAAACGCACATCCCAGACCGGATGGGGCAGATACTCCGCAACGTATCGCACGGAATAGCGCATGCCCAATATACATAGGCCGGTGAGAATTGCGCGCCGCCTCCCATGCGGTGCCCATCGCCCTGCCTCGGGCACATATACGGCAACACGGAATAATTATTGCGTCTCTCTGTATCGCACTTCGCATGGCAGTGGCGAAGCCCCTTGGGTTTCGTATATTTATCTTCTTTTCCTTGCGGATGTGGTGGAATTGGCAGACACGCCAGACTTAGGATCTGGTGCCGCAAGGTGTGAGGGTTCGAGTCCCTCCATCCGCACCGTTCAACGTTGTTCGCACAATCGCTGGCCTTGCTGCCGGCGGTGCTGCTCTGTGGCCGGCGGGCACGTTATTGTTTCAGTAGCATTACGAGCCCCCACACATCCATACTCGGCTTCTATCCTGCGATCAGGATGCGCGATATGGGTATAGGTACTTTAAATAATAGACGCTCGAAAACGGCCCCTCTGACCGGCTCGAAGGGAGGCTTGTCGGCATATACAGTGTCGTCGTTTTTTCTCTACGTAATCATATAGCGCATAATGGAATCAACGATTCGCCAGACGAGCGATGTCAAGCATGAGCTCGATGTCGTGCTCACACAGGCTGAGCTGGCTCCCTATTACGATGCCGTCTATCGCGACGCGCAGAAGAAGGTCAATCTGAAAGGCTTCCGCCAGGGCAAGGTTCCTCTGAACATGATCAAAAGGCTCTATGGCGCCTCGCTCGAACAGGACGCGGTGGAGCAGGCTGTTCAGAAGGAGTTTGCCAAGTACGCCGAGGAGCAGAATCTTCAGCCTATCGGCATGCCCGCCATCACCAGGCTCGACAAGACCGAGGAGGAGGGGATCTCCTTTACGGTTGCCTACGAGGTGATGCCCCAGTTCGAGCTGGGGGAGTACAAGAGCCTCTCGGCCCGTAAGATCTATCATGTTGTCTCCGACGACGAGATCGAGGCACAACTGGAACAGGCGCGCGAGTCGCAGGCGGTGATGGAGGATGCCGAGGCAGTTACCGACGAGAACCATTCGGTGAAGCTCGATCTGGTACGCCTTGATGATGGCCAGCCACAGGAGGAAGGGGCGATGCGCGATATCCAGGTCTACCTCCGCCGCGCCGATGTAAACCCGGAACTGAAGTCGTCGCTGCTCAATACCAAGGTGGGCGATACGTTCACGATCGATCTGCCGACCGGCGAGAACGAGGCGATGAACACCTATCTGGTAACGGTCAAGGAGATTCAGGCCGTTGCTCTGCCCGAGGTGAACGATGAGCTGGCAGGAAAACTGCTTGGCGAAGGCACTACCGCCGAAGACCTCCGCGAGTATGTGCGCCAGGGCATCAGCGGCGAATACGATCAGCGTTATTCCGGCATCTTCCGCGACGAGCTTATCAACGCACTGCTCGAACGCCATGATTTTATGGTCCCCGATGTCCTTGTGGCCGAGGTGCTTCGCTCCTTTATCGAGGATATGAAAAAAGGCCCGGACAAGGAGCTGCCAAAGGATTTCGATCAGGACAAGTTCATCCAGGACACCCGCCCGCTTGCCGAGCGCACGGCCCGCTGGGCACTGCTGCGTGACCGGATCATCGCAAAGGAAGAGTTGAGCGCCGACGACGCCGATTACGAGGGGCTGGCCGATATCGAAGCACAGCGCAGCGGCATCGAGTACGAGACGCTGCTCGGCTATTTTAAGAGGTCCGATCAGGTACGCGAGCGCATTCTGGCCGAAAAGGCACTTCAATTGCTGGAAGACTACGCCATTGTAAACGAGGTCGAGGACAAGGAACTGGCAGCACAGCAGCCAGCCGCCGAGGTTCCCGCCGAGAACGCCGAGCAGGAAGCCGAAGAAACGGCCAGCCAGGAAGGCTGATCGGCACGGTAACAGAGAACGCACTGCATGTGGAAGCCTTCCGGGCCTGCAACGGGACCAGAAGGCTTCCGCTACGATGCCAGCAGCGTTACAAGGTGTACGATGAATGTCATAGCAGTGGAACGATCGCAACTCCGATCACGTTCCCAAGTATCGCATAGACGGGAGAGCACCGCCATGACGGCGTTGCTCTCATCGTGGAAGACGTTCCGGGTTCGGACGGCCAGAGAGGGCCGTTCCGAACAGGTTCGGATCGCCTTCATCGCCGCAGCGACGGGCCGGAGTCGGACCAAGGGCGACGGTTCTGCGGGATACTTTCCATATTACTGTCATTAATGCGGGATAAACATGATCATTCCACGTATTGTCGAGCGCACTGCTCGTGGTGAGGAAGTCTGGGATCCGTTCAGCCGACTGCTGAAGGAACGGATTATCCTTCTGGACTCCCCCATCACCGACGAGGTCGCCAGCATCGTTATCGCCGAGCTGATCTACCTTGAGTCGGAAGATCCGGCGAAGGATATCGTCATGTACATCAACTCGCCCGGTGGCTCCGTAAGTGCCGGCCTGGCGATCTACGATACCATGCAGTATATCCGCCCCGATATCTCGACGATCTGCGTCGGGATGGCTGCCTCCATGGCCCAGGTTCTTCTGTGCGCCGGAGCCAACGGCAAACGTCTGGCACTCCCCAACAGCCGTATCATGATGCATCAGCCGTCGGGCGGTTCGCAGGGACAGACCACCGAGATCGAGATCTACCTGAAGGAAATGGTACGGATGCGCCAGCAGCTCTACCAGATCATCTCAGCACATTCGGGACAGGACGTAGAGAAGATCCATCGCGACGCTGAGCGCGATTACTGGATGTCGCCACAGGATGCTGTGGAGTACGGCCTTATCGACCGTGTTCTGAAAAGCCGCAAGGAAGCGAGCAAGGATCTCCCGGAAATCCCCTCCACGACCAGCGATCAACGTGTCTTCATCGAGAAGGGCACCGATTCGGAACGCTCTCGCGAACAGCAGCCACGCACCGATAGCGGTGGTGGCGCCCATCAGTAACATTCTCTTCCGTTCCCGGCCTCTTCTCATCCGAGAGGCCGGGGCCTGGAGGAGCCAAGCCATCACATGATCCGGTTCCTCCGTCCCTATGAGTTCACCTACGAGTTGATTTGCAATGGCCAACGACATCCATACCCTCCCATCAGACCTTGTTCGCTGCTCGTTCTGCGGACGTACATCCGATGAAGTGACATCCATTATCGCCGGACCGAACGTCTATATATGCGATATCTGCATCCAGAACTCGGTGGAACTGCTGCGCCAGAATGCACGCCTGTTCCGCACCACACAACTTGAACGTCGGCTTACCCCTTCCGGTATCCGTACAGCACTTGATGAGTACGTCATCGGGCAGGATTACGCCAAGAAGGTGCTCTCGGTGGCGGTCTATAATCATTATAAGCGGATCGAATCGCAGGAAACGCTCTCGGGATTCGACGATGTCGAGATCGAAAAGTCGAATATTCTGATGATCGGGCCAACCGGCGTCGGCAAGACGCTCCTTGCCCAGACCCTGGCCCGCCTGCTCGATGTGCCGTTTGCCATCGCCGATGCCACGACCCTTACCGAGGCCGGCTATGTGGGCGATGATGTGGAGACGATCCTTGTCTCGCTGCTGCAAAACGCCGACTACAACGTGGAACGGGCCGAACGAGGCATCATCTATATAGATGAGGTCGACAAGATCACCCGTAAAAGCGACTCCGCTTCCATCACACGCGATGTCTCCGGCGAGGGAGTACAGCAGGGGCTTCTGAAAATTCTGGAGGGGACACGCGCAAACGTTCCCCCAAAGGGAGGGCGGAAACACCCGGAACAGCCGCTTATCCAGATCAATACCCGGAATATCCTCTTTATCTGCGGCGGCGCCTTCGATGGTCTGGAACGTATCATCGCAAGCCGCATGCGCAAAACCACAATGGGATTCGGCAGCGAAGTACAGGAAAAAATCGAGGAACACTCGGAGCTTTTCCGTGATGTTGAGCCGGAGGATCTGATGAAATTCGGGCTGATCCCGGAACTGATCGGGCGCCTCCCGATTATCTCACCGCTGGAGCCGCTCAGCGATGAAGCGATGCGCTCCATCCTTACCACGCCGAAAAATGCGCTCGTCAAGCAGTATCAGAAGCTTATGGCGATGGAGGGAGTGGAACTGGAGTTCAACGACGATGCGATCGCCGAGATCATCGCCCGCGCAAAGCTCCGCAAGACTGGCGCCCGTGCGCTCCGTGGCGTTATGGAGGAAGCCATGCTCGAAGTGATGTACGGACTCCCCGATCAGCAGCATCTGAAGAAAGTGATCGCCAATGCCGAGACCATCAAGCGGACCGGCGAACCGATCTATGTCTTCGGTGAAGAAAAGCAGAGAAAGACCGGGCTTGGCTAAAGAAGCTCGTGCAGCTTCTGTCATCCAAAAGCATTGGGAGGGGAACCCCGCCTGGAATGGTGTTCCCCTCTCTTCATTTCCAGCCTGCCTGCGCAGGCCCCCGCGACGATTCGGGAAGAGCATACCCCCCTCCCCCATTCAATCACCCCCGGAAGCCATTCCCCTTTTACGATCTTTTTACGGATCAGCCCCTTCCCCCCTTGCCCACGGCATATTTGAAGCGTATATTTGTCCCACAAGAAAGTTCTGGGGTCAAGTCCTGTGCGACCATATCATACCCAACCCCGTCAGATCCGGAAGGAAGCAGCGGTCAGTAGAGGTATGGTGCGACGCAGATCAGCTTGACCTCTTTTTTTTTATCTGTCATCAAGTCCACATTATTCCGTGGTACGTTTCGGCGCCGATAGGTCTTCGGTGCGTCAGATGCTGAGCATGGTTGCTCGCGCTCGCAGTCTCCGAAAGGAGACTGAACAGATGCGCGCCCCATCAGGACTCGCATTAGCGCAGCCGGTGCCGGAAGGATTCGCGCAGCATCGCGTTCCAGCGCGTGAGAGTTATGGTAGATGCGCCCGGTGGTTGGTGCACCGCGGCAGCGTTTACCCAGGAGTTCGCCCCCGTTTCGCACGTTTCTCCGACTGGATGCGCCCGCCCTGTCCTACTCTGTCTGCCGCTTTCTTCCCGCCCGCCTACCTTTACCGCCGCTTAGGTCCACGGACCCATTCTCTCATACATGAAGAAAGAAATTATCATCAACGCAACATCCTCAGAGATCCGCGTTGCCATTACGGAGGACGATCGTCTAGCCGAGATCTTCCTGGAAGTTCCCGATAAGGAACGCCATGTAGGGTCCATCTACCTTGGCCGCGTGGAACGCGTGGTCCAAGGCATGAATGCTGCATTCATCGATATCGGCGAGACCCAGGATGCGTTCCTCCACTTCTCAGACGTCGGCTCCGCACTCGACGAGTTCAAGGATCTCCTCGACGATAAGGATGATGAGGAGGACGACGAGGAAAACGAGAAGGAAAACGCCCCAAACGCTGAGAAAAAAGCCGATGGGAAAGAACGCCGCAACGACCGTGGTCGTAAAGAAGAAAAAGGAAAGATCGACGAACAACGGCCGATCGAGGGTAGGGACGTTCCCGAGAAACAGCGCGACGACCGCAAAAGACCGGATCGGAACGCACGCCCTGATAACCGCGAAGGTCAGCGGGAGAACCGATCTGAGCCGCGCGAGCCACGCCCGGATGCCCGTGAGGTGAAGCCGGAAGGCCGGGCCGAAGCCGCACCGGAACAGCGCCAGACGCGACAGGATGGACGCCAGGATCGGCGTGATCGTGATGGAAAGCGCGATGGTCGTGGCGAGGAACGCACCCCAACGACCAATACGACACCGCGTGAACCAGAACCCCGCGAGACCACATCCAGAAAGGATGGACGCGACCGTGATGATCGGCGGCGCAATGATCGTAATCAGCGGCCGGAAGAGACAACCGGGCAGGAGAGGCCCGATCGGCATCCTTCTAATGCGATCCGCCCCGAGAATATAGAGGATGAGGCCGCCACCTTCGAGGAGATGCCAGAGGATATCATCGAGGGGAATGAAGCCGAAGAAAGCGCCGATCAGACAAATGAAGGCGATGATGCCGGAGGTCGCCGCCGTCGCCGTAAACGTGGCCGCCGTGGTGGACGTGGCCGCAATCGCAAGCGTAACGAAGAAGGGGAGACCGCTGAAGAAGGCCAGGAACGGCCTGAGATGGAAAACGAGACCTCGGAAGAACCCGCTGGCCGTACCGATGGGAGAAACGATCGTCCCCGGCAAGAACGTGAGGAACGACGTCCGGCCAATCAGGATCGCGCAGAGCGCGATCGGCAGAATCCGCCTGAGCGTTCCAAAAGGACTTCGGATGACCACCGGCAGGACCGCGCAGAGCCACAGCAAGGCTCCGAGCCGGTCAAGCCATCCGCCCCCGCGGATCAGCAAGCGACTCCCAGACCGGAGACGGAGGATCGCCGCTCACGCGACCACCGTGGACGTGATCGCCGCCGCAGTGGCCGTCGCGATGGCGACGATCGTGGACCACGTGCCGAATCCCCCGAGCGGACCGAAGGCACCAGAGAACAGCGCTTGCCGGAATCCAAGGACCGTCCGGAAGAACATCATGAGCCCAAGCCCGAGCACCGTCCTGGCAGCCGAAAGGAGCGTGCGCCGGAGGACCGTTCCGAGAACAGGCCCGAGCGCTCCTCGGAAGAACATCACGAGGGACGCACCCCTGCTGCACGCCCTGAGCCAGAACCGCAGAGCAGAGAGAGCCAAGCACCGGCACCTGCGGCACCACGTGCAAACGACCGTCGCCGCGAACCTCGCAAGGATCAGCGCCCCCCTGCACGTGCGGAAAGTGCCGGAGATGCTCCGGCACCTGCGGTAACGCCCATCGAACCGGCTGCCCCACCCGCGGACGATGCAACCAAGGCAACGCCCGCACCGCGCACCCGTGCGCCCCGCCGCCCAGCACGCGCAAAAAAGAAGGTGGAAGGAACCGAGGAGGCCCCCACAAGCTCCCCGACGGCCGACACTCCCCCTGTAGAGAAACCAGTGGCAGCGACACCCGCCAAAAAGACCAAGGTGCCGGGAGAAGCTCCTGCCAAACGCCCCCGTGCCCCGCGTCGCAGCAACCGCACACGCCCCGGCGATGATGATGCATCGGATGCACCCGTCAAGGGACCAACCGTGGATGCCAAGCTTCCCACGTTCCAGACCAAGCGCTCCGGTGAGGTGACCATCGCTCTGGAGAAAGGCCAGGATGTGATAGTACAGGTTACCCGCGAATCATATGCATCCAAGGGTGTTCGGGTGACCACCAAAGTAAGCCTCCCCGGACGGTTTCTGGTATTGCTCCCGCTCGACCCCGCAATCGGCATCTCCCGGAAGGTGCAGAATATGAAGGAGCGGCGCAGGCTGCGCCGTATCGCCAAAAGCATCCTTCCTGAAGGACATGGCTGCATCATCCGCACTGTTGCACAGGACAAGGATGAGGAAGTCATCAAGCAGGATCTGATGAAGCTGATCGAGAACTGGCGCGAGGTGGAGCAGAAGATCAAGCAGCGGGAACAGCCGGGACTGCTCTACAAGGATCAGTCGATCGCCAATACCGTCATGCGCGATCTGTTCACCCCTGATACCAACAAGGTGCTGATCGACAACAAGGCGCTCTATAAGGAGATCCGCGACTACGTTGAATGGGCTGCACCAGGGCTTGTTAACAAGGTGGAGCTCTATACCGGCACACAGCCGGTGTTCGATCAGTCAGGCGTCGAAAAAGAGATCCAGAAGATATCCGAACGGAAGATCTATATCCCGTCCGGCGGTTATATCATCCTCGATCAGACCGAGGCGATGATGGTCATCGACGTGAATTCCGGTCGCTATGCCGGAAAGAAGGATCAGGAATTGAACTCGCTCCGTACCAATCTGGAATCGGCACGCGAGATAGCACGGCAGATCCGCCTGCGGGATATCGGGGGGCTTATCGTGGTGGACTTCATTGATCTTTATGATGAAAAGAATCGGAAGAAGGTCTACGACGAACTGAAGAAGGAGATGAAAAAGGACCGGGCAAAATCGGTGGTGCTGCCGATGACCCAGTTCGGCCTTGTGCAGATGACCCGCCAGCGCATCCGCCAGCAGGTCGTGCAGACCATATCCGAGCCTTGCCCGGTCTGCTCCGGCAGTGGCCTTGTACAATCCAAGAGCACCGTTGTTCGCAACATCGAGCGCTGGATTCAGCGCTTTAAGGAGAGTTCACGCGAATTCCACCTTACCCTTACGGCCAATCCCATTATCACCGATTATCTGACCGAAGGGCCGATGAGCCGCCTGACAAAAATGATGCTCAAATACTTCGTCAGGGTGAAGATCGTCCCGGATGAATCACTCCCGGTTGATGAATTCCACTTCTATTCGCTCCGTTCACAGAACGATATCACCGATAAGTTCTCCGATGATAGCGGCAATGGAGCAAGAAAGAGGGAACGCGAACGAGCAGAGAAGGAACGCGCCAGAAAAAGCGAAGAGCTGGCCGCCTGAATAACGCTGAGCACAAGGGAGCCGACTACAACGTCGGCTCCCTCGTTTCGCCCCACCATGATTCCCCTGTCGCAGCACATCCCGGAAGATCCTGCCGATGCTCGGCTTGATACTATCAAGACAATAATTTCTGCCTTCTTTTCCTCCATCACTTCCACCTCCTTCCCTCTCACTGAATGCTAGGCACCGGCACTACGTCCGGCATTCAGCATTGCATCATTACTCCCAGATAATTTTCCTCGTTCTCTATACAATGCCCCAGGCGCAAGAGACCACATGCTGCTGTGACGACCACCATACAACACCCGATGACTCCCGGCATTCCCCCCACCACAGACAGCATCCTCACAATACCCTATTCGGATCAGGCTCACCATTGCCTGTATCCTTGTCCGTTCACCTTTTTATCATCAGTATTACTATGAGTATTCCAATCGTTCCTCACCGATCTCGCGGGACTACCGCCTTCCACCATCGACCCCTCGCCATGCTGCAACGGGGCATCCTCCTGCTCATTCTGGCCATTGCCATCTTGCTCGCCACCTCGACTCTCCATGCACAGGGTTGCGAGCCATGCCCAGACGACACCGATCCTTCCACCAATTGTACCGAGGCCAGGATTGAGATCCTTACCTCCAGGCCCAATCCTACCTGTTACCGTTTGATCGTCCTCAATAATCAGTACAGCCCTACATCCACAGCACAATGCACACAGTACAATGCAGACCGCTTTATCACCATCGAGTTGCTCAACCCAATCTGTTATGACAGCATCCATCTGAGCATCACACCGAAAACTCCCGGACGATTTCTCGTCAGCAGCGACTCAACACGACCAACCGGATATGTCGGCGTTGTCCACCCCTCCAAGATCATCTTTGAAAACATCGCCGACCCCAGCCAGCGATGCACCGCCGATACCTTCGATATCTGCATCGGCTGCATCCAGGAGATCGAGGACCTCACCTGTGCGCTCGATGACTTCGACTGGAGAGTCTATTACAGCGACTCCAGCGGCAGCGCAACCTGCATCAACGAGAGCGGTGCCACCGGCAGAACCTTCGCACAGGTCAAGCCACGTGTGCCGCTCTGTCCAGAGGCAGACCCGAGCTGCGGATGCCCGACCTATGCATCGGTCTGCAACACATGGTCGGTACACTATGGCTGCGATTACGCCGAGATCACCATCATCAACGATCATGGCTATCCGACCTGTGGGCCGCTGAACAAGATCGAGTTCATGGTGCTTGGTGCACATCGCTGCCAGAAGGCCGTCACACCGACATTCCGTGCCTGGAATCTGGTGGAGACCTTCGATACCAACAACAACCGGATGCACTATCTCTACTATCCGCAGTCCGGCGATCCCGGCCTTGCACCCTGCGATACATTCAGGATGCGGATACCGTTCTGCTGCCCGGAGGGTGCCGAGTACATCACGGTGCAGCCCGGCATAGGGTTCTGCGAGCATTACACGCTGATCGATGACGGGATGCAGCCAGGGGCGATTCACAAGTATGAGGAACCGTTTGCCTGCACCGAGTGTTATCTGGAGAAGGATGTCGCCGTCTACAAGGCGAAGGGAGGGGGTGCCTCACCGGGGCAGCCGCACTGCGATACCCTGGTGATCTACAACCGGAACACCTCCAGCGCCTGTGGGACCGATGCCGGTGGCAACAGTCCCATCTATACCATCGATCTGCAAACCGCTCAGTGTGCTTCCGTTGCGGTCATCAGTCGTCCCGGGTGGACTCCCACGGCACAGGGCGGAGGTGCCTATCGGATTCAAACGAGCGCGACAGCATTACAGCCCTGTGATTCTCTGGTCATCGTCCTGTGCAACTGCACCTCCTCGGGCGTAGTGGAATGGACGACACGGGATGAGGATGACAATGAGTTGGGCAGCGGCCGTACAGGCAACCTTCTGAAGCGGCCGACAGCACCGCCACCACTGCGTTCCGTCGGCAGTGCCGGCACGCTTGGCACAGCGCTGCCAACCCCAAGCAACGGTCGGGTCACCATCCCGCTGCATGTTGGTGCGCTCGCCGGTGACGCAAGCGCCCGCATACGCGTCTACGATATGGCAGGAGCGCTGCGACAGGAGCGGCAGCAGAGCGTCCATGCCAACACGAGCATAGCGATCGAACTCGATGCCAGTGCATGGAGCAACGGCACCTATGCGGTGCAGGTTGAGCTGGAGGGATCGACCCTGACCCAGACATTCCTGCTGCAGAAGTAGCGCACACACCTGCGATCTCTGCACAGTCAGGTGTACCGCACAGCAGACGGAAGACCGGCCTGAGGCAGACTTCGGGCCGGTTTCCCTATCTTCCTGATGCAGACTGATCGTCCTGATGCAGACTGACATGCCAACACCATCGAAACGGAGCACGACGATGCCGCTCGCTCTCCCTTGCCGTACTGCGATACTCTCCCTGTTGCTGATGCAGGCCACCGCTCTCTGCCACGCTCAGCCTGCTGGCGATACCCTCTGGCGGCTGCTGTCCCCGGCGGTTGATCTCACAACCCAGGATCCGCCACCGAAACGGACCACCGTCGCATTCGGCATTCGAGGCTATGCGACTGGCGCAGCCACATCGCTTGTGCCGATCGATAGCTGCACATCGCTGCTGTTCTGTGGGGCATTGGTACAGTATGCAAGCGACCGGTTTGGTCCGCAGGGATGGGTTGGATGGGAGAACGACTCCACCTGTTTCCGCTATTCCCGATCGACCGATCTCGGCACGACCTGGCAGTTCATTGCCACTCCCTTCCTTGACTCCCTCGCCGTCATCCCCCGCGATCTAGGGTTCTACGATCCCCAGCACTCCGACTCGGTGGCAACACCGGTCCTCAATGATGGAACCATCGGCGGCAAGACCCTCTTTGTCCTCCTGAAGCGACGGCTCTACCGCTCCACCGATCTTGGTGACTCATGGCACCCGACCACCATGGATACCTCCCTGCTCCGTGGTAAATATGCACCCACAATGGATCATCAGAGTTCCAGTTGGACCGTGCCACACTCGATCGCACGCGTCCGGTATGAGCAGGCCCCCGCAGGATACCGGCTGGCGGCGGCCACCTACGATCGGCTCCTCTGGCTCTCCGATGATGATGGACGCTACTGGAACCCACTCCCCATCCACCACATCTGGCCTGAGGCTGGACCCGATGACTACCTCGGCTGTGTCCTGGCCGATCCCAAGGGTGACCGCCTCTTCGCATCCATCTACACCCGCGCCGGTCTCTATACCAATGGAACCAACTCCGTGCTCCGCCGCGTCGCTCTCTCCAGCGATGGCGGCACCACCTGGACCACACGATCACTCCCTGCCGATGCCATCGGCACCTCACAGGAATGTGTCCACTGGCTCTTCTACCTGCCACAACGTGATGCACTGCTGCTCATGATCCGGCGACGCGACTACTGCTATACGCTCGAAGGGCCACATCTCACCCCCGTCCGACGCCAGCTCCCGGCAGCACTCTATGCCCCTGGGACCGATCTGCGCACCGGTGCACTGGCATACTATCCCTACTTTGGCTATGAGCCTCACTCCCCCTTCTGGTCCACCGATGGCGCCATCACCTGGACCGCAACACCAACCCATGCCTTTTACGACTGGTGGCCAGGATCCTGGAGGCTCGGCGATACCGTCCGCAACCAGCATCTCGGGCTCAACACCATGATCGCCCACGATGGACGGCTCCTGAATGCTTCGGCCGGAAGGTTCATCCAGGCACCACAACGCATCCCGATCGACTTCCCCCCGCTGGACATGCGGCTGAGCCACGACACCCTGCGCCTGTCGATCCCATACTCCTCACGCGCACCGCACTGCAACGTTGTCACCATCGCCAACGCTGCAACGGTAGCCGCCACCGTGCGCTACCGCCTCGTTGACGCGCTCTCCGGGGATCCGATCACCCATCCTGATGCCGCAGGATATTCCCTCACTCCTGGCGATTCTCTGATCGTGCTGCCGGCCGCCAGCGCAGAGATCCGCATCTGCCTCGATCCGCTGCGTGCCCCGCTGCGCTCGATGCTGCTCATCGTCGAGGCCGAAGATCCACCCATCTGGAACACCTTCAACGGCATCTGCCCACGACGCTGGCGCGATACCCTGGTCGTCATCGTCGAGCGCATCCCGGAACGCATCCGCATCGCTGCCGATACAACGCGCACACTGCGCGGACGCGACGCCATGCTCCACCTTCACGCCGAGCTGATCGATTCGATCCCGGCGGCCCTCATCGGCATGATGATCCCACACCCGTTTGCAACGGCCAACCCGATGCTGATTGCACCCACGGTCACCCCTGCCATACAGCTCCACACCACGACACGCTCCGATGGAACTGTCGAGATGACCCTGGTGCTGGCACAGACCACTCCTGCCGGAAGCTATCCGCTGGCCGATATCACCCTCAGCACGGCCGACCCCACACCCGGAGATCGTCCCTATCGCATCGATTCCAGCATCGTCAGACCCCAGCAGTTGACGGCAACCCCCAAGCTGAGCATCGAAACCACCGGTGGGCTGCTCATCCGCGATACCGCAGCCGTGACAGCCGATACCATCCGGGCGCGACCGGGAGAGCGCACAGCATTCACCATCAGCTATAGCACAAGCTGGCCTCAGGATTCAACCGTCCTGCACTGGATCACCACGTATGATCCGGCAATCTTTACCCCGGATCACTTCCAGATCGCTCCCACCCTGAGTGGCTGGAGCGCAACGATGAGCACCATCGCCGCCGACCGACTGCAGATCACGCTGAGACCGGCCAGCGCAGATGCTGGAGAGTACCGCCAGCAGATGATCCTCGGCCAACTGAGCGGAACCGTGGCAGCAACCGCACCGGCCGCAGCAATGGCACTGCCATTGGAGTCGGCTGAGCAGTTCGGGGTGCTGATCGCGCAGTATCCCGGATTACTGCTCGTCGAGGATCGTCCCATACCCCATGTACGCGCCGACACGATCAGCGCACACCGAGGCGATCGCGCAGGCTTTACCCTACGCTATGACGCCAGCGACACGATCAGCGCCGAGTGGCTGCTGCTGCGTGGAGACTACGACGCCAGCATCTGGCGGGCCGAGCGCTTTCTACCGGACCCATCGCTCGGGCTTGCTCCCGGTGATGTGGCGACCAGCATCGACAATGCCACCGGCAGGGTACAGATCGAACTGCGGCGACCGGCACGGCCGCTGGCACCAACCGAACGACTCGGGAGTCTGGAGGGAGAGGTGGTGCGCGAGGATATCCCCCAGATGCCCTTGCTGCTGATCGAGGCCAGCATGCTCAGCCCAGGCTATTCCGATACCCTTCGTCCGGCCCGGCACCCGGGGCTGCTGCATATCACCCCGAGGCCGGAAGCGGCCGTGCGTGCCGACACGATCATCGCCAGAGAAGGCGATCAGGCAGGCTTTACCCTACGCTATGACGCCAGCCAGGCAATCTCGGCAGAGTATCTCGGCCTGCTGGCACACTACGATCCCGACATCTGGCAGGCGGAGCGTTTTATACCGGACCCATCGCTCGGGCTTGCTCCCGGTGATGTAACGACCAGCATCGACAATGCCGCAGGCAGGGTACAGATCGAACTGCGGGGACCGGCCCTGCACCTTGCAACCAGTGTCACGCTGGGGCATCTGGAGGGGAGAGTCCTCGATGGTGCTCCCCCGGCGATGCCTCTGGTGCTGAGCGCCGCGGCGGTCTCTGCGGCCGGGTACGCCGATACGATCCGGCCGACGCGGTATCCCGGTCTGCTGCTGATCGAGCAGGAGCCAACCGAGATCAGCGGGGTGATCTGGGCCGACACGGTAAGGAGCGCGCCGGGCGCGGCAATGATGTTCCATCTGTGGTGTGTGCCAAGCGAGGATGTGATCGGTTCTCTGGAGGTGCATGGGCAGTACAACCCGATGATGTTCAAACCGGCAGGGATGGAGTTGCTGATCAGCGGGTACCGGATCCAGGAGGAGGAGTTCGCGCAGGGTAGGATGCGGGTGCGCATCGTGCCGGAGACGGGTGCGATTGGCTGGCAGAGCTGGGCTGGCACGGGCGGGGCAGCGCGCCCATTTGCACGACTTCATGGGTATGGATATTTCCGGGAGAGCCTGCGGATGCCCTTGCTCGTTGAACAGGCACGGCTGGCTGATCGGTGGGATCTCCAGCGGCATCCAGGACTTCTGGAGGTAGACTCGATCTGCGGGTTGCAGTATCGTCTCATCGAGCTGAGCGGCAGTGAGTACAGCCTGAAACAGAACCATCCGAACCCGTTGAGTCCGATCACAACGATAGAGTTCAGTCTGGGTCTGGATGGGGCGACACGTCTGACGATCCACAACCTGGAGGGTGTTATGGTTGGCTGTCCGGTAGCGGGCTATCTATCGGCGGGGACATATCGCCTGGAGTATGATGGGTCGGGCTTGCCGAGCGGAATTTATACGTATGTACTCCATTCGGGGGATTTCATGGCACGGCGGAAGATGGTGGTTGCGAAGTAGGCATGCCTGCTTCGCACCACAGCAACCACACCGCAGGCACGGCATACAGCACCGATACCGTGCCTGCTCTCGTTCCTCTGAGTATCGTTCAGAGACATCCGAGATCGCTTCATACCATCATAATGCCGCCAGTTTCGCATATTCCACGATTCCATGCGATAGCGGTGTGCAGAGACCTCAACGCTATCGCACGAGCGATTACGGACTAACGCGGCCATAACCGCCGTATCTACCTTGCAACAGCTAACAATTCTTGGATCGACAGGCTCCATTGGCACGCAGACGCTCGACGTCGTGCGGCATAATCCCGAGCGATATCGCGCTGCCTGCCTTACTACCAACGGCAATATCGATCTGCTTGCGAAGCAGATCATGGAGTTCCGGCCGGATACGGTTGTCGTACGCGATGAGCGCGCGGCCTCGGAGCTGAGAAAACGCCATGGCAGGGACGTGGAGGTGATCCAGGGAGATGCGGCACTTTCGGATGTGGCAGCCCGCGCCGATATTGATATCGTGATAAGCGCCCTGGTCGGCTTTGCCGGCCTCAGCCCCACAATTGCCGCGATCAGAGCCGGCAAACGGGTGGCGCTGGCAAACAAGGAGACCCTCGTTGTGGCCGGCGAGCTTATCAACAGGTTGGTGAAAGAGCATCATGCCACCCTGATTCCGGTCGATAGCGAACACAGCGCTATCTTTCAGTGCCTGGTAGGCGAACCTGCCCAATCTATCGAACGCATCGTCCTTACCGCCTCCGGCGGACCGTTCCGGGAACTGCCTGGAGAGGAATTCAAGAGCATCACCCTGGAGCGCGCGCTGAAGCACCCGAACTGGAGCATGGGGCCGAAGATCACCATCGACTCCGCGACCCTCATGAACAAGGGGCTCGAAGTCATGGAGGCACGATGGCTCTTCGATATCCCCCTGGAAAAAGTAGCTGTGGTCGTGCACCCGCAGTCGATCGTTCACTCGATGGTGGAGTTCATCGACGGCTCGGTAAAAGCACAACTCGGCATGCCGGATATGCGGCTTCCCATCCAGTATGCACTGGCCTACCCTGAACGCATCCGCAACAATTTTGAGCGACTCTCGCTTCCGAAGATCGGCGTGCTCAGCTTTCATGAGCCTGATACGCAGCGATTCCCCTGCCTGGAACTTGCCTACCAGGCACTGGAACGTATGGGAACAGCGCCGGCAACGCTCAACGCAGCAAACGAAGTAGCCGTTGCTGCTTTTCTGGAGAAACGGATACACTTCACCGAGATTCCCCGCCTTATCGAGCGGGCGCTTGGCGAATCGACGATCGCGGATGATCCGTCGCTGGAGAATATCTTGGACGCTGATAAACGAACACGAGAAGCTGTTCGTTCTTATCTTGTGCAGTAACAACAGTAAAGGCCGGGCCACCCACCCGTCTGGTAATGACTGGTACAGATGTCAATGATATCTCCTTACACCATGCTGGTCATAGTAGCGAACCCGTTTGTATCGCTCTGATCCGGCATCACCGGAACATATTGAATAGCCATTGGTACATGTGATATGGATGTTG
The DNA here is from genome assembly GCA_964455525.1 of uncultured Alphaproteobacteria bacterium. Classification (GTDB taxonomy): domain Bacteria; phylum Bacteroidota; class Ignavibacteria; order OLB7; family OLB7; genus JAFDZV01. The sequence goes on along the minus strand of CAYVWR010000003.1, from coordinate 278,525 downwards.
CCTCTACTGTTGGCACCCCGAGATTTCAGGGCGTCTGGAGCCCTATCATGTAGACTTTAATCCCTTATGTTTATCATCGAGGCCATCCTGGCCTTCATCGTACTGGTCGGAATCCTGGTCTTCGTTCACGAAATGGGACACTTCCTGGCAGCTCGCTGGTGTGGTGTCCGAACCGATGTCTTCGCCATTGGCATGGGACCGAGGCTCGTCGGCTGGAACAAAAAGACCGGATTCAGCTTTGGTAAACTTCCCGCGGATCTTGATCTGGAAGGGGATACCGATTACCGGCTCTCCGCCTTCCCGATAGGCGGTTATGTCAAGATAGTTGGCATGGTGGATGAAAGCATGGACACGGCATTCGCCACACGGCCGCCGGAACCATGGGAATTCCGCTCGAAGAACACGTTCCAGAAGGCATTTATCATCTCGGCCGGGGTGATTATGAACTTCATCCTGGCGGTAGTAGTGTTTGCCACGCTGAACTTCACCGAAGGCAAGACCATGGCCGCGACCACGCAGGTTGGCTATCTTCCCGATACCAGCCCCGCGGTTGCCGCAGGATTACGCGATGGCGACCGAATCACCGCCATCAACGGCGAACCGGTCAAGTATTTCGAGGAGATACCACGCGCCATCTACATCAACCACGCCACCGATGATATCACCCTGACGGTGGAGCGGGACGGTGCGCCGAGAACGATCTCGATCCCCCGTGATAAAATTCCCGAGCAAAGCCTCGATATGCCGGTTATCCCTTATTCCAAGTTCCATTATGTGGAGATCAAAGGAGTAGAAAAGGAGACCCCGGCTGCAAAAGCGGGACTGCAACCGGGTGATGTTGTGCTCAGGGCCGATGGAGAACGGATTGTGGCTGTCAGTGAGCTGATCCGCCATATCACCGAACATAAGGATCGCGTCATTACGCTGGAACTACAGCGCAATGGACAGACGACCTTTATCCCGGTGAAACCGAATGAGAAGGGAAAAATCGGCGCCGAGCTTTCCGGCTATAATGGCCCGATAGCGCAACTACGCTATGGATTCGGCGAGGCTATAAGCAGCGGTTTCAATGAGACCATAGCCGTAACCACTGGCACGTTCGGGCTGGTGGGGCAGTTGGTCACCGGCAAGGCAAACCTCAAGGAATCGGTTGGTGGTCCTGGCATGATCGCCATGGTGGCCCAGCAGACCGCATCACGCGGCCTCACCGAATTCATGAAGTTTCTCGGCGCTCTGTCGATCGGGCTTGCCTGTATGAATATTCTGCCGATACCGGCACTCGATGGCGGCCATCTTGTCTTTATTGTCATCGAGGGAGTTATTCGCCGCGAAGTGCCACTCAAGATCCGTATGGCGATTCAGCAGGTGGGCTTTGCACTTCTGATCATCTTTATGGCCTTCGTTCTGTACAACGATAGCACACGGTTAGCGCACTTGTTCTGGAGGTGATCCCGGCCATAGCTATGCTATGCAGTGTATATCCCCCGCCCACCCGGCGGGGATCTGTTCCGACGCCAGGAACGGCTCTGTTGCCGTACTTGGCGTTCTGGCTTTCGTGCGCATATCCAAGGTTGTACCTGTAAACGACCGTACGTTCCAATGCAATTCCCGAGGCAACACGCTGCCCGATCTAAACGTCTGCTTTCAAACGTGGAACCAACACCTCGCATTCTGGTCTCGAACGACGATGGTATCGACGCCCCCGGCATTGTGGCGCTTGTGCGGGCACTTCGTCAGGTGGCACATGTCGATGTGGTCGCGCCCGACACACAACGCTCCGCTGTAGGGCATGCACTCACAGTGGCAGTGCCACTACGCGCAATCCCACACGAACGCAATGGAGAGCGCTTCGGATGGGCGGTGAGCGGTTATCCAGCCGACTGCATAAAGCTGGCAGTCCATCATCTGCTGCCGGAACGCCCCGATCTTGTGGTGAGCGGCATCAACCATGGACGCAACACCGCACTCTCTCTCATCTACTCCGGCACCGTCTCGGCCGCCACCGAGGGAACGGTGCTCGGCATCCCATCGATCGCGTTCTCGCTGGATGATTTTTCCCATGAAGCCGATTTCAGCTATGCCGCAACCGTGGCGGCATGGCTGGTGCCGATCGTGGCACAACGGGGGCTGCCACGTGGCGTTCTGCTGAACGTCAATATCCCGGCAGTCCCCGAGGAACGGATTCGTGGCGTGCGTGTGGTCACCCAGGGCGAATCGTATTGGGACGACCACTACGAAATTCGCCGCGATCCAATGGGACGCCCCTATTACTGGCTGGCTGGAAAGCATGTTATCATCGGCCCCAACGATAGCGATGATCCGATGATCGACCAGGGATATGTCACGATAACCCCTGTCCATTATCGCCTTACCGACCAGCAGATGCTTGCGGAACTGAAAGCCTGGGGGATAGAGTCGGACGTAGCGCCGGGCACTCAAACATCATCCGATCAGAAGCAGATCGCCGACGGCACGGAGCCGATTGATGGATAGAATCGACCGCTATGTGCTCCGGCAGTTTGTCATGACATTCCTGTTCGGCCTCCTCGCCTTTATCGTGATCTATATCGCGGTGGATCTGATGGAGAACCTGGACGATTTTGTCGACAGGAACGTCGCCACCCCGATTATCCTGGAATATTATTTCTATATGATCCCCGACATCGTGCATCTGCTCGTGCCGATCGGGATGTTGCTGGCAAGCCTGTTCACCGTGGGACGTCTCGATACAACCAACGAGCTTACCGCAATCCGTGCCGGGGGACGCAGCATGCGCAGGCTGGCGATGCCGCTGTTTATGTTCGGCATGCTAATCAGCGGAGGAATGATCTATTTCGATGGCTGGGTGGTGCCGGCAACCAACAAACTCCATTTCGGCATCAAGCGGCAGTATCTCGGCAAGGATATCATCGGCGGGCAGCGTAACGTCTTTCTCCGCATCTCCCCCTCGGTGAACATGCTCATGGATTATTTCGACCCATCGCGTGGCGAAGCAAGCCAGGTAAGCATCGAACGATTTGACACGGCGGCGGTGAGCATCATCTCCACGCTCGACAGAAGCGGCGCGGAAGCAACCCGTCGCGCTATTGATACAGCATCCTCGCTGAAGATCACCGAGAGGATCGATGCCACCACCATGCGGTTTGATACGACAAAAAATCTCTGGGTGATGGTAGGCGGGGTGGCACGGAATTTTAGCGATCCAACACGAGTTGCGGCGACGCCGTTTCAGGAACGGGAGATCCCATTTCTCCCCATCACACCGCACGAACTGAATCTCTCCCAGCAGAAGATCACCGAACTTTCGCTGGAGGAATTCCGCGGACGTATCGAGCAGGAACGGCTCGGCGGCCGCGATGTAAACCGGCTGCTGGTGGATTATTATGCCAAGTTCTCCTTTCCCTTTGCCGCGGTGATCGTGGTGTTCTTCGGCATTCCCTTCTCCAGCGGACAGCGCAAGGGTGGGGCAGCCGTACAGATAGCGGTCACCGCGCTGGTGAGCGCCATCTACCTTATCCTCACGGAAGTAAGCAAGACATTCAGTTATGCATCGGTGGTGCCCCCTATGCTCACGGCCTGGATGGTAAATATTCTTTTCCTCATCATCGGCATCTTCAACCTCTACCGTATCGAACGAGGGTAGAGCCGGACTCCGCCCCGCGATGCTCCGGTCGTACGGTGCAACCTGTTTATCACGCCAATATCCTATGATCCATTACGCCGATGCGCTTCGCATCGTTCTTGATGCCTGCCGCAGCGATCTCCCGGTCGAAACCGTCCCCCTTGTCCTCTCCCCCGGAAGAATTCTGGCCACTCCGATCGTGGCAGCGGAAAACATACCGGCCGCCCCGAACTCGGCGATGGATGGATATGCCGTACATGCTCTGGATCTGGCAGAGGCCTCGGCAGAACATCCCGTCAATCTGAAGGTCGTTGGCGAATCCGCCGCAGGCTCTGCGTTCGGCACAAGCGTACGCACCGCAGAGGCGGTCAGAATCATGACCGGCGGCCTGCTCCCGGATGGAGCGGATGCGGTGGTGGAAGTAGAAGCGACATCGGAAGCCGATGGCATCGTGAAGGTTCATAAAAGCGTGCGGCCGGGAGCATCGGTTCGCGCAACTGGCAACGACCTGCGCGCCGGAGAACTGGCGATCAGACAAGGCAAACGTATCACGTATGGCGATGTGGGCGTGCTTGCATCGCTCGGCGTGGTGAATGTGCCGGTGCGGGTGAAGCCAAAGGTCGCGATTCTCTCTACCGGCAACGAAATTGTGGAGCCGTTCAGAAAGCCGACAGCCGCGCAGGTGCGCAACAGTACCGCCCCAGCGCTCTATGCAGCCTGTATGGAGGCAGGAGCCGAGCCAATCGATCTTGGCATCGCCCACGACGATCGCGAGGAGCTGGAGGAAAAGCTGGAGGAAGGATTACGCTACGATCTGCTTCTGACCACCGGGGGCGTATCGGCAGGCACGTACGATATGGTGCAACAGGTACTCCCGGCACTCGGCGTGGACGTACAGTTTCATAGGGTGAACATCAAGCCGGGAAAACCGCTGCTCTTTGGAGTTTATAACGAGGCGGGACATACCACGCTCGTGTTTGGCCTGCCAGGCAATCCGGTCTCCACGCTGGTCACGTTCGCCCAATTTGTTCTACCGGCGATCGAAGCGATCCTGCAACGCAAAGAGCGATCACTAGAGCTTATGGCACGCCTGGAATCGCCCATTGCCAAACATGATGCCAAGCGGCATTTCATCCGGGGAATCCTTTACAACGGCCCCGATGGCGCGCTGATGGTTGCTCCTACACGCACGCAATCGAGCGGCGCCATGAGCTCCATGAGCATGGCAAACTGCCTGATCGTGGTCGACGAGGAGAGCAGATCGCTTGAACCGGGAACGATGGTAGCGATACAGCGGCTCTAAGGCGATTCCTCTATCTTGGATAAGGCCTTGCACACCGTGCCGGAACTTCTGATAGTCGGAAACAGAACCGGACATCCGACAGCCACATAAGCACACCATTGCAGGGCGCACCGGGTTCTCCAGAGAGCCGAACGGTTCAACAGAACCCGGTACAGATCGTACAGATACTGCAATGCCCGCTCGAATCGTTGCCAGTCAGTTTGATTCCGCCATTCCCAACATACCGCGCTTCCCCTGCCCCACCACTATTATCCGGTGGGACCGGCTCGATCCAGCCGGAAGCAAAGGGATGACGCTCGATGTTCTACACGGGAAACAAAAACAGCCTTGCCATCTCCTTCGTAGAAGAACTCACCCTGAGAAGAGCATAGAGCAGGAGGTGGGCAGCAGAGTTCTGTGTCGGAGGCACATCTCTGCATGGGTTTATGCTTCTGGAACGTTCATAAGCACCGACGCTACGAAGCACGGACAATGAGATACGAGGCCTGGGAGGAGGGAGGCCCGGCCGCCGCCTATATCTGCAACGTGGGTGCCGGATATATGATCCGGCACCCACAGCCACGTATCTGCCCCAGACAACACTATCGGCCTACTGGCAGAGACACCGCCGCGCCGATGCTGTGATCTCGATCACATAACAGCCTGCTTTATCTTTCACCAGGCAGGCATCGATGCAGCAGTTGACATCAGCCGGAAAATTGCGCAGACACCCATCGCGGCCGAGAGGATTCTTGTGGTTCAAACAGTCAACCAGGGTGACAAGGGTTCCTACTTCGCATGGCACCCGCACTTCGGTGCCGGGAGCAACAGTAACCAGAGGGCTAGGGCGTTCCGGGTAGATGAAGACAAGATTTACCTTACATCGCACATCCGGTGCAACACGCACGGTCACGGCCTTACAGTTGCACTCCTCGATGACCGACTGTGCAGAGAGCGTCCCCGAGGCCAGGATCGCAATCGCCAGCACCACTCCAGCAAGAAGAGAACGAGATATCATGATGGTACTCCTGTTGATTCAGTGAATGGAATCGCTATACGAGGATGAAATCTCTCCGGGAGACTTTATGGGCAGGGACAGACATCAAGGATGCTTGGCGTGATCGTGAGCACCGTACAGAGGGTATCATTGGGACCGAAACAGGCATCGACGGTGCAGCAGTTCGGCCCGGCACCAATGCCACGCGTACAGATGGCACCGAGGTTCAATGGAACAAGGTTGTTGTGGCAATCACGGATATAGAGGATCGCACCGCGAAGACAGCGTAGACGGCCACGTGTGCCCGGAGCAATCGTTGTGCAGTTCCTCGCGCCATCGAGCGTCAGGGCGCAGACGGTAACGCTGCATTGTACACCCTTATCTACATTGATCGTGATAAAATCACACTGGCACTCAAGGCCCTGTGCGGCTGCCGGGACTGACACCCCCAACATTGCAACAACGGCCAGAAAAAAGGCGCAGATCAGTGCACTGCGTGAACAATAATACTGGGTCATGATTCAGGCTCCTTTCAGGATGGATAGGTTAAAGACAAATCCGGGGGGATAGGAATGCCTATAAAAGAATTGAGACAATGCATCTACAGGGGTGGAGTAACTCGGGCACAAACAAGTTCCGTATACTTCGGCTTCCATGGGAGTACATGGTTGTGTACCCCCCACTCCAGTTCTCACTCCTGCCATCATTCGCAATCATGGCCTGCTCCCTATCCTTCTCCTTTCAAATCATCTATGGATTATACCGATGAAAATTCCATACAATCGCACCACGTTTCTCTACAAACCAACCTGATTGAAATAAAAATAGGGGTGAACGATTTGCATCATTCACCCCCGCTATTACAAACGCCTCGGCTATTGTCGCCGTGACGAATATCCGCTGTAACGATCGGCCGCCGCTACCCGCATTTCTTCTTGCACTGCGATGGCTGGATCGATATCTGCAAGCAGCCAGCCTTATCATAGCTGATGCAGACATCGGCAACGCAGCAACCGGCACAGATGCACTGCACACAGCCGGTCCTGTCAGGAATTATCTGGTTAAGATTTCCCTGGCAGTCACGGATAAATATCGCGGCTTTCTCGTGGCACTTGAACTGCTGAACCGATCCCGGTCCAAGAATAAAGCACTGCAAGCCCTCCGCATCTTTAATACAGAGTTCAAATTTGCAGTCCAGCTTGCCAACGGAGATCGTGCCGACTTCGCATTTGCATGGGAAGAGATCTTGTGCGCTCACAATGTTCGACGAGGCGAGCATCATCAGCGAAAAGAGCATCCCCGCCAGCAAAAACGACCTCAGAAGATTCTCTCGACGAATCATATAGGTTCGCTCCGGATGGATACCGTAAAAGTAACTTCTCATCACCTACCGTTGCAGCACCGTCATACCCGATGGCTCTTCGTATGTCCCGAACGAACTGCCGCCATGCACTATCGGAGCCTATCCGGCCAGCAATGGAAATCGTTGATTGTATGGATGGCTGGCGCAACAACAACAGGAATCGGATCGAGTCCCGCAATCGCACGCATATACCAGCAACAAGGATACCTCGCCGCAACCATACCATACGAGTACATGATTGTGTACCCCCTTGCTGCTGCGCTGCATCGCACATGGATCACATCGACTCGATTATTCCTGGCATACCCCAGGCATACCACAACCAGTACATGGGATGGGTCGGACCGATCTCCACGTTCGCTGCCCCCCGTTCAGCTTCCCCGATCGTGCGGTAACCACGCAAGGGGCTGCCGGACAAAAACCGAGGCTTAGGCATAAGGATAAGTGATAGTGTCCCGCTCCTTGTACCCTGACTGTGATGCCGACGAGGGCGGAGTCCACATCGATGGAAGGGAGGATCATGTAGAAGACCAGTACAATGATCAGGCACTGTCCGTAGATCCTCGGCATGCCGGGTGCGAGGCTCGGGCACATGCCGATGCTAGCGGGCCGGCCGAGCGGGCTGCCATCGGCCACGTTCACCGGGTAGACGAGCGTCCCCAGCGTATCGAATGCGTAGCGGTTCAAGAGAATCATCTGATTTGTGATGGCGTTGACCCAGGCCAGCTCACGGTAGAAACCGATGGTATCGTTTGGCTTTACGGCAAAGCTCTCTTCCTGCCATTGAGCGAGATCCCGCGCCATCCTGCACGATGGCATGGAGCACGGCAATGGTGATGGGAACGTCACCGCGCTGAAGAACCGATGCACGGATACTCCCAATGGTACGTACAGAATTCTTTCGCGGCTCAATGCAGAGAATAATGCAGCCGGAGGATACATAGTTATCGGCCGCAGCGATACCCTAGGTGTTGAAGAGAATCACAAACGTGCACGCCGCAACAGAGTCCTAGGCGACCTACTACAGATAGTGACATACGATGAAGTGGTGCAACGAGCCAAAGACATGAAGCAACTTCTGATCGGTCTCAGTAAAGACCATACCAATCAGCCATCTTGATTTCCTTCCCCTAATGAAAATCAGCACATTTCGTTATAGGACCACTGAGAAAAAAAGCCCGGAGAATACATAACCCGGGCTTCAACGCATCTCAGTTTCCTAATCGGAAGGAACACCAGGCATCGGGGTAGCTGCAGTTATAGACAGGTTCTCTCGTTCCTGCGACGATCTTACATACTCCCTCCAACCACGTTCCTTCTTGCGGATAATGGGCAACGTATGGATATGGAACCTGGCACCGGCAGCTATTGTACCCTCCTGTTTCAGTCTGAACAAAACACTGGACACCAGTCCCAGGATCGCTTTGATCCGACCAAACGTGTCCTGTAGGCAACTTCTTCCCGGTGTCGCTCGGGGTACCACCAATGGGATCATGCATTCCGCTTCCCCATCCACCCCATCCGCCTCCACCAAGGGGACCGTCACCGGTCCACCATGCCCCCCCCCAACCGCCATTTGCACCACCGCTTCCAATATTGCTTCCTGGACCTCCCCCTATCCACGGATTTTTGGCACTCGGAGGTTCAAAACCGAACACCGGACCGGAACCCAGCCATTCACCGATATTACCACCATGAAACGGAGGAGGTGGCGGTGGCAACTGGCCCCGTGCATCCGCCTGCGTGCAGACCAGGATCTGAACGAAAATTCCGATCAGGATAATTTCAGGTATGAGTTTCACTGGTAGCTCCCTGTTATCGTGTGATGATGGTTTTCTGCGTCTTGACAATCTTGCCGTTATGCGCCAGCGTCACAAAGTACGCTCCGATCCCCGGCACCCGGTAGGAAGTCTCAGACTCTGTTTCATCAGTGCGGTAGTCGTAGGGATAGAACACGAGACTACCCACTTCATCATAGATCGCAATAGTAGTACGCCCCGCGTTGCGCGGGCCAGTGAAGGTGATACGGAGATCTCGCGGCGATCCCGGTGTAGAGGAGACCTGGAGCAGAGCTCCCTCGTCTCCAGAAGTCCGCGTCAACTCGTCGATACTCCGTTTGGAATATGCGGGACTATATGCTGCCAAGTATTCCAGCCATTCAGCCTGGTTCAGCCGGTTGGAGAGGCCTATGGCCACCTGATCGGCCCTGATGAAGTGATATTGTCCCGCTCCTTGCGCCCTGACTGTAATGCCGACAAGGGCGGAGTCCGCATCAATGGAAGGGGGTACCACATAAGAGACCAGTGCCATGATCGGGCGCTCTCCATAGATCCTCGGCATACCAGGTGTGAGGCACGGGAGAATGCCGATGCTATCGAGCCGGGCGAGCGGGCTGCCATCAATCACGTTCACCAGATAGACGATCATCTCCAACGTATCGAGTGAGTAGTAGTTCGAGAGAAGCATCTGACTTGTGATGGCGTTGATCCACGCAAGCTCCCGGTAGAAGCTAATGGTATCGCCCGGCTTCACGGCAAAGTTCTCGGTTCTGCTATTGAACGAGATCAACTCCGCCGCCTCATGCACCCTTGTTCCGTGGTTCCATGTGAGCAGCTTCAACAGAGAACCGTTCTTTTTACACTCGGTGAAAGTGAAATGAGTCCGGTGAGCGGAATCATGGACCATGCTGAAGATATACGCCGGCGAATACCATGATGCCGGTAGTGTGTCCCCTTCTTCCGTCAGTGTGAGGAATCCGACGCCATCCTGTACGATGGCATGATCCGGCTTCGGCTGCGCGAATGTGGTGGAATAGAGCGCGACAATGGTGATGATGAGTATCACCGCGCTGAAGAATCGCTTCATGAATACTCCCACGGGTAACTATTACAGAATCTTCTGGGGGCCCATGTAAAGAACGCTATATAAAGCAGATTTGTTACATATGCTCTACTCGGAATTAAGAGGTTTGCGAACGAGCGCAAAGAAATCCTGGTTGAACCATGATCACAGTTGACGACGATACCCGAGCCTGGCTACAGCAGATCCAGGTCGTTTACTGGACATGAATCCTACTGATGTCCAGCTTTCATAGTAGCTATGGTTATCGATTTTATAATGTTTTCGACTATCCGTACTAGAATCTTCATAGAGTGGTTTGGTGTAGCTCTTTCCCCCAACGCATTAACTAAAAAACCCCGAAATCTCATAGAAATCGGGGTTTACTGTGGGCCCTGAGGGACTTGAACCCCCAACCAATGGATTATGAGTCCACTGCTCTAACCATTGAGCTAAGGGCCCGTTCCGGTGGCTGGTTAGAAGCGACCGGAAGGCAAATATACGACACTCGGAACGTTCTCGCACCCCCACTCCATTACTTTTCCTGAGCGGTTGAGCCGACCGGGGAGGTGATACGGCCCCCTGTGTTCGCCCTTCATTCTCCTTCCCACACGGCTTTGCGGCGCAGTTGGGCCTGATGGCGGGGTTTGATACGCCGCCGCTCCAGCAGAAGCCGGAGTTGCCTGGCCACGTCGCCAAGGGTCTTGAACGGATAGTGCGGCAGCCGTTGCGCATTGCAATGGGCGGCAAGACTCTTCTTGGCAAAGATGATATCGGCGTGCTCGGCGGGACAATGGTCGCTTATGCCATCACCGATATAGATAATACGGCTCTCTGGATGTGCCAGCCGAAGCACCACATTGCGCTTGCAGGTTGCGCAGACACAATTGCACCCCTCCGCGGCATATGGGAAGCCGATGCTAAGCCCTCCACGGCCGTCCAGCTCAGCATGATTGCAGTAGACATCCAGCCCCGTGATACCGTTCAGCTCCAGATAGCGCCGGATGTAGAGATCCAGGCCATCGCTGACCACCGTGAACGGAATTCCCTCCCTGCGCACCAGATCGAGCAGATCGGCGAACCCGGGGTCGATCGGGATCTCGCGCAGGTACGCATCAAGCTTCTGCTGGCCGAGAGGCTCGCGCAGTTGTGATGCCATACGGCGCCAGTACTCGCGGATGCCGAGCGAACGCTCCAGCAGTTGGGTATGCCATGGCTCCTGTGTCCCGAAGCGATCGAACAGATCGTAGCCGATATCGCGCCCCGCGATCGTTCCATCGAAGTCGCAGAAGATATGGAGATCATAGAGTCGGCTCCGATCCTGGAAGGATTCCTGCATCATCGGCAGAGAGTTATTGAATGAGAATGCACAATGTTAGGAAACGTTCGCGCAAAGGCGCACAGAAGAGCAGAAAGAGATAGTGCGTGTGGATGGTTTCAGCATGATCGTAAAGCCTGGGATGAGCTAAGCCGACCGTAAGCCGAGTCAACCATCCACATCCACATCATCACTCCTGCGTCATCTCGGCTCTCATCATCTCCTCCAGACAGGCTTCCACGCTTGCCGCAAGCCCTTCCAGATCGTACCCGCCCTCCAGAACGGCCACCAGCCGTCCGTTGCACAGACGCCCGGCGCACTCCAGCATCCGACGCATCATCCGGCGGAAACCATCATCGGTAACACGCATTCCGGCCAGCGGATCGCGCCAGTGCGCGTCGAACCCGGCAGAGATCAGGATGAACTCGGGACCGAAGCGCTCCATCTCCGCCTCGGCACGATCGAAGGCGGCCATATAGGCATCATCACCACTTCCGGCTGGGAGCGGGAGATTGACGGTGAACCCTTCGCCCGCCCCGCGCCCCTGTTCGCTTGCGGCACCGGTCCCGGGATAAAGAGGCCACTGGTGAATGCTGATGTAGAGAACGCTCCGATCCTCCTCGAAGATATGCTGCGTGCCATTGCCATGATGCACATCCCAGTCCAGAATCACCACCCGGCCAAGCCCGTATCTATCCTGGAGATATCGCGCAGCCACCGCCACATTGTTGAACAGACAGAACCCCATGGCGTGCGCCCGCTCCGCATGGTGTCCCGGCGGACGAACGGCACAGAACGCGCTGGCGGTCTCCCCGCGCATCACGGCATCGCAGGCTAGGAGCGTTCCGCCAACCGCACGAAGAGCCGTCTGGTAGGAGTCCGCAGAGATGGCAGTATCGGCATCAAGCTGCCGTACCCCCTCCGCACATGCCCTCTCAAGGCTCAGGATATAGGAGGCATCATGCACCCTCCCGACCCATTGCAGATCAGCAACGGAGGAGCCGATACGCGCCAGGCGATCCCACGCCCCGCTCGCGCGCAAACGTTGCTCTATGGCTCGAAGCCGATCCGAACGTTCTGGATGGCCAGGCCCAGTATCATGAAGAAGATACCGCTCATCAAAAACCAGCAGCATACCAGGCTCCTTACCTATCTGGGCATAATGTGATACGGCATCAGGATTTCTAATCAATGAGCGTCACATCGCGTTCGATAAGGAAGCGAAGTTGCGGCTCGTTATCATAGCCGGAGTAACGCTTTGCATGCCCCATGGCCGTGCGCCATTTTTCATGATCGCCCATCGCCAGATAACACTTGGCCAGATAAACATAGCTATAAGGCAACACCCATTGCTCGCCGTGCGTTCCTGCTGCAAGAGCGCTCTTGTAGGCCTCGACCGCTTTTGCATATTCCTTCCTCTCCTGAAGGACACGTCCGATTGCATACTCTGCACACGCACGTTGCGCCGGGGTAAGGTCGCTGCGGCCGGCAAGGCTGGCAGCCTGAGTATAGGCACTGGCGAAATTCCCGGCCTGCACCGCATTCAACGCACGCATCACCGTCTGATCGGTCGCAGACATCGGAGTCTGTTTCAACTCGCGTGCTTTTCGCTGCGCCATCCTATCCTCCGGCGAGGAAAACCCCGGGCTTTTGAGCGCATAATCATAGGCTTTCACTGCATGTGCGCGATCCCCCTCCATCTCGAAGCAGAGTCCGAGCAGATACCATGAATACGCACGATAGGTCTTCTCAGGAGAGCTTTTAATAAACTTCTGGAGATATGGTTTTGCCCGGGCCACATCGTTTTTCATGACATAGGCGATGCCACATCGGCCATAACTGAGATCGGTAATAATCTTGAAATCATCGTTGCCCTGTTTGATGACCTGCTCATAATACCCGATCGCCTTATCCGCCTGATTCCGGCTATCGTATGCCGAAGCAATGGCATACAGAATTCCCACATTACGCGGGTATTTCCGGGACATCGCCTCCAGTGTCGGCAGCCCCCGGCCCAGATCCTCCAGATAGTAGATATTCAGCATCGCCAGGATCAACTGCGCATCGTTCCTGAAATATGTTCCACGGTTTGCCACAATCTCGATTTCCTTCAACCCGAGCTTTGCATCTCCCTTGATACCTCCCAGCCCGGAGAGGAACTGTGCAGCCTTTGGCACCGAGCCGAGGAGAACATGAAAGATCCCCAGGCCAAGATAGGCATCGGCCATCTTCGGATCATCCCGCACCACTTCGCTCAGCTTATCATGGCAGGCCCTGGCCGAAATCGCCGCCGCCATAAAATTCTCGGCACGTGCGTTTGCTATAGCCTTGTAGCCATAGCTCATTCCAAGAAAAAGCTTTGAGCGTGCATCTCGCCCGTTGGCGTCTACACGTTTCTCTGCCATCTCGATAGCCTGATCGCTCATCTTCAGAAACATATCGAGCTGTGCCTCCCGGCGATCGAAGATATAGCTCCAGAGATGCACATGTGCCCGATAGAAATACCCCCGGGGGTCGCTTCGATCGGCGGCGATCGCGCTCTCGAAGCTCCGGGCCGCATCATCGAACCGGACGGCATAGAGGTAGTCGATCCCCTGCATCACATGACGTTCCACATCATCGGGAGGAACTGCATAGAGAGCGGCTGGAACACAGAGGAGAACAAGGTGGAGAAACAATCTCGGCATCATCATAGCGGGTCTCGACAGGATTGATCGATCGGTTTCATTTGCGCACGATCCTCGGGCTGTGGCCGCCGGAATGTATCCCCTGGTAACACACTATCGTGCGCGGATATGCCGCTACACTCTAGGAGAGGAACATTCGACATAAAGGGTTGACGAGGATTCACCGGCTCCTCGTGCCCCTGCCTGCAAGTGTGAGTATATTTGAAGTTCTCCGAAGTTTCGGCCCGGCCAGCATTGATGCAAATATTTACGGGCTTCATACGCTTCGCCCCGCATGGTGGCGATGGCAATCCGCATGAGATACCTGATGACAAACGAAGCATTCATAGATCTTGTCCAACGTCTGCACCCGGACAACGAAGCGATCCACACGGTGGAGATTACCGAGGAGGAGATCGCTGATCTCACGCGCGAACAGGCCGATGAGCTTGTCGCACTCTATGGCTCAAGCATGCTGATTACCCTGCCGAGCAAGGAACGCGAGTTTTTCGCATGGCTGCGGCAGAACGATGAACCGATATGGAACGATCTATGGGAAGGGGATGAAACCCCCTATCAGGTCAGCCTGAGCTATCTCCCCGATCTCCTTCCAAATCGCCGTGGATTTGCAATATGCGACCTGATGGATCATCAGAATTTCCATTTCACCGTCGATAATATCTCACGCGAGGAGGGGGCCGGGTATCTGGACGCCGCGCTCTCGATCATCGGGCAGGATGGACGGCTGAGCATGGAACAGGCGTTTGTCGTAGAGGTATGGAGGGCGCCGATCGACCAGTGGCGATTCGCCTACATGTATGGCCAGCCGCTGGAGCAGGTGAAGTCCATAGTACAATGGCTTATCGCAGAAGAGATACTGGCGCCCGTGCCGGAGGAAACCGACCAGGAGAGCAACTCACTCCAGACCGGACTGGAGCAGGAATGACCTCGATAGGAGAGCAACCTGTGATTCTGAAGTTCGGCGGGACCTCCGTTCGCGATGCAGATGCCATGCGGCGCGTGGTCTCGATCGTCGAGGCCGAACGTGGCCGTTCTCCTGTGGTAGTGACCTCGGCCTGCGCCGGCATTACCGATGCCCTCCTGCACTGTGCCCGGCTCTCGGGGGAGCGGCGGCTGGACGAAGCGCTCGATCTGGCGACAGGCATCTGCACCCGTCATCGTGCAATCCTCGACGAGTTGAACAGCAACGCCGAGAAGACACGCTCTGATCTGGATACGCTGCTCGGCGAGATCGAGCGGCTGGTGCATGGCGTGCTTCTTCTTGGCGAGCTCTCACCTCGCACAGTGGACCTCTTTGCCTCCTATGGCGAACGCCTTTCGTCGCTACTCCTTGCCGAGGCGTTCCGTACGGCTGGCTGGCGGGCGGCGCTTGCCGATAGCCGCCGGTTCATCATCACCGATGCCTGCCATACCGATGCAAAACCACGGATGGGCGAGATCGACCTGTATGCGCCTGCGGTCCTCCTGCCACTCCTTGGCGAGCACGATGTAGTGGTTGCGCAGGGCTTCATCGGCTCAACCACCGATGGCATCACCACCACGATTGGACGGGGCGGCTCCGATCATACCGGCGCGCTGATCGGCGGAGCGCTCCACGCACGTGAGATCCAGATATGGACCGATGTGAGCGGCATCCTCACCGCCGACCCGCGTGTGGTTCCCGCCGCCAGAACCGTCCCGGAAGTGACGTTCACCGAGGCACGCGAGCTTGCATTTTTCGGCGCCAAAGTTATCCATCCCGACACCATTCTCCCTGCCGTCGGCCGGGATGTCCCGGTTGTCATCAAAAACTCGATGCGCCCGGACGATCCCGGCACCCGCATCCTTCCTGACGGCTCACCGGTTGCCCCCGGCATCCATTCGATTACCGTGAGGAAGGGGATGACGCTTCTTCGCCTCTCCCCTGGCAACCCTCGGGAGGGGATCTCCTCGGTCGAGCAGGCACTTGTGCTCTTTGCCGAACACAATGTCCCCATCCTCTGTGCGCAGCTTGCCGAATCTCGCGCGGTGGTAACCATCCCCTCGGATCTCTTTCATGATATTCTGCGGGTGGCTCTGGAGTCTATCTGCCGGGTGGAGGTTGAGCAGGAATCGGCGTTGCTCTGCATGACCGGTGCCGCACTACGCCATGCTTCGGCTGCGCTCTCCGAGCCTCTTGCGGCACTTGATGGATTTCCGGTAGGGTTTGTCGCGGCAGGATCGAGCGAGCATATACTGCTGGTAGGGGTGCCGGAGAATCGCTGTGCCGAAGCTCTCGTGGCAGTACATGAAAGGCTCTTCGAGCAGGCAGGATGATACGGACACAGATTGAACAAGAACAGACGGCAGCACCTGCTTTCTGCCGAAAGGAATGTGCGCCGATGCCGGTATTATCGTCCGGCGTCGGCTGCCATCCGCCACCGTTCCACAACGATCCCATCCTCCCCTCTCATCGCGAGCATGATGCTCTCATCGGTGCCCGTTCCCACAATCGAGAGCAACGTCTCTGGAAGCGGCATGAACCGGCGAATCTCGCGCCCCGACCGGCCGAACGATGAAAGGAAGAAGGCTTTTGTTGCAAGCTTGTAGGAAAGGACATAGAAGCTGCCGTCGTTGCACGGCATAACCTGTGTGTGCAGAAACTCACCCACTGTTGGCATCGGGAACAGATCGAGCGAATCGATGGCGAGGCCGGATGGGGTAAAACGCTGCAACGATCCGGCGTGCTGATCGAGGTGATAGATCGTTCCGTCTGCGCCAACAGCGATGCTGTTCTCGATAAAGCGTAGCGGATTAGCCCCCTGGATCACTCTGGGATCGACCGATCCGAACCGGCGAATCACCGTACCATCGAAGCCGATAAGGATAAGCGGCCGAACGCTGGCCAGAGCATCCCGATCTCCCATCGCACTCCACGGCAGCACCTTTGCAAGCAGGGCGTTCCCTACAAGGCGCAGTGGCGGAAGGATCGACTCCATATCAAGCGATATCTTCATGGCAAGCGTCTGACCACCAAGCGCATACACCACCGGTTGCAGGCCATACTGGTCCTGCGTGCTGTCGGGTCCCTTCTTCAGCAGCTTCGGGATGGTCCCCATACAGAACAGCGTATCCCCCTTTACCATCACATGGTGCAGGTTCACTATTCTCGATCCGATAAACGAACTGTCCTTGAAATCGATCCGTCTGGAGACGGTGCCATCGGGATCATAGAAATACACACGGCTGCGCTTATAATCCACGGCAATGTACCCACCACCGGGAAGAAGATCGATCTGTGGCGTGCCGAGAATGACATCATCACCATCCTCTCGCAGTTGAATCCCGCCAATCTTTATCAGGCGTGTGTCCGCATCGGGAACGAGCAGGGCGTTCAATCGCCGCTCCAGCGTTGTATATCCATCGGCCCCTGTCACCAGCGAATCGACCTCCCCCATATGCCGCTCCAGCAGCACGCGACCATCGGCCTGGTAGACCACGGCGCGTGGCAGCACAAACGATGGAGCTATCGAATCGAACAACCGTCGGCGCACCACATGCACCGGAATGTCCATACCATATTCCTTGAGCAGCGTCTCGCGGATATAGGGCCGATTGGTTATAAGACAGCCAAGGATGGGCACATGAAGGTGTGCCCGGATATATTCCTTCCAGAAATTCTGATACTCCAGAAAACAGACGGAGCAATTATCATCGCTGAAATACAGGATCACGAAACGCCCCGCCGGCTCCACGCCACGCAATTCCGTATAAATCTCCCGTGCCAGCGCCGATGGCTGCGCCTTGAGGCAGAGTGTGGGGAGCAGCAGGCAAAGCAGAGCCAGAAGGCCAGGCCAGAGGAAGCGGTTTCGGAGATTATTCATCATGCAGAGAGAATAGGCATACCCATCGTATGGCATATATCCATGCCATACCATTCAACCATGATTCCACCGCAACAGCAACGTGAAAAACGGAGGAGCGCCAGCACGCACCCCTCCGTTGATCTATAGTAATTCCGATACGGATCACTCCGTGGTAACAGGAGGCGTGACCCGATCGTAGTAGAGCTTGTTCATTTCCGTTGTCATGGCCTCCCAACGCCACGCAGGATCGGTGCTCGGCTGAACATTTGTCACCGGCCCCAGCAGATTATCTGCCCCAACCGTCTGTCCCATAGCGCTCAACACGATAATCAGACAGTTATTGGCCGGAACATAAGCACAGGGATGGGTCGCAGTGGGATTCCCCATATAATATGCAGGATAGACGCCAGGAGGAAGAGTGGTTGTCATCAACCCGGCCTCCGGCTCCTCCGCATGAAGAGTTCCACCGATGGCGAGCGCCAGCAACAACGGCATGGCAAATGTGCGAAAAGACTTCATTGGTATGTGCTCCGTGGTATAGAGATGGTTTGAGTGCATGTGGCCCCCCCATCCTTGCAGCCCAACCATATGTTCCCAGAAATCATGCAAGGTTCGATGCTGGAAACACAGGCCAGTTCATGGGATGTGCCGTAAGTATGTATGAAAAGAGAAATGGGCAGAACGAAACGAGTGCAATACAGTAGTAAGATGACTTGAAGCAGAATAATTGCACACGGGGATTGCTCTACCAGCATTTTTTTATACAGCACCATGCATCTCATTCTTCAAAATATCAGGCCGTGGTAGCAGAATTCAGGCAGAACCGTACCGGAGGCAAGAAATCCAATGGCCAGGCATTGGCATATCCACCGTTACGAGTATACAGGAATGGCACAGAAACGGTAGAGCATAGAGCGCCCTGCATCATCAGAAGAAGATGCAGGGCAACCATTAGAGAATCATCTCATCCTTTCCATCCCACACCTGTCCATACGATATGCCCGAAAGAAAAAAGAGGAGCGCTCCACAGAGTGCTCCTGCGGTGATTCAACGATACCCCATACTCGATTATTCGGGAGGCGGCTTATCCGGGACGTTATCCATAACAGGCTTGTTCCTCTCAGATGTAGTAGCATCCCACCGCCATGCAGGATCGCGGCTCTTCCGTATCCCCAGAACCGGACCACCCCTTTATCATGGGCACGCTGCTGACCGGCAGCACACACCACGATAATCGGACAGGTATTGGCCGACACATAGGCACATGGATAGGTTGTTGCACCGAGATCGCCCATGGAATGCCTTGTAGATCCCCGAAGGGAGGCTCGCAGCCATCAATTCCGCAGCCGGTCCTCTTAGCGTAAAGGGCGCTACCGGCGGCAAACACCAGCAGCAGATGCAGAACAGGTGTACGGAATGACATAGGGATGCTTTACAGAGCTACGAGGCACTACCGCATACGTGCCCTGACATCATAGAGGCTCGGAAAGCCCATTCCGACTTGATTCCGCCTATCGGAATATCGGAGTACTTTTGCCCGAGTGCCTGGCACGATGATTTTATTTTGTCCGGTTCATCATCGAGCAACTCTCCCCTCTGTGATTATCACCAAGCCTGTGCATCTTCACCAGCTCAATGCCCGTCCCTCCCGATCTTTGCCCGGCAGAAATCTTGAGGCAATCCGGGAGCTATAGCTGGTCTTCCATGCACGCATCAATCGGTGAGGCCAGCAAAGCACAGAAACAGGGTTCCTCCAGGTGAGCAGAATGCCTCCATCCCATCCACCCGGAAACAGTCGGGCAATAGCGGTTGCCTATCTCCCGCGCATTGTGTAGACTTGTCCCCTTTATATCAGTAGCGGAACTTCATCCGTCTACAGGACTCCACCGATCTTCTGGCATTCCCCATCGACTGCCAATCGTTGGTGATATCTCACTGAACTTTGAAGAGCATTTTTACGACGACTTTATGTTTCCGCAACTTTCGGAACGACTGAACTATAACGAGCACGAGAAGGAAATCCTCGCATTCTGGCGGGAATCGGATACCTTCAAGCGTTCGGTGGAAACGCGCCCTGCCGACAACCCGTGGATCTTCAACGAAGGTCCGCCCACGGTGAACGGCGTTCCCGGCATCCATCATGTCTTCGGCAGAGCGCTCAAGGATATGTTCTGCCGATACAAGACCATGCAGGGCTATCGTGTAGCCCGCAAGGGGGGCTGGGATACTCATGGCCTGCCGGTGGAGATCACACTGGAAAAACGACTCGGCCTCAAGGAGAAGGGGGAGATCGAGAGCAAGATCGGTGTTGCCAACTTCAACCGGATGGCACGAGAGTTCGTCTACGAGCATATCAACAAACCGGGAGGCTGGAACGAGCTGACCGAGGTGATGGGATACTGGATTGATCTCGGCGATCCCTATATCACCTGCACCAACGAGTATATCGAATCGGTATGGTGGGCGCTTGGAGAATTCTACCGCAAAGGGCTGATCTACCGAGGATTCAAGATCGTCCCGCAATGCCCTCACTGCGAGACACCGCTCTCATCGCATGAACTGGCGCAGGGCTATGCCGAGGTACGCGATCCGTCGCTCTATCTCAAGGTCAAGGTCGCCCCGCAGCAAAATGATCCCGACGCCATACAGATCCCGGAGAACAGTTACTTCCTTGTCTGGACGACGACCCCCTGGACGTTGATCTCCAACG
Organism: uncultured Alphaproteobacteria bacterium; assembly: GCA_964455525.1. Lineage (GTDB taxonomy): Bacteria > Bacteroidota > Ignavibacteria > OLB7 > OLB7 > JAFDZV01. Next base: position 257,884 of record CAYVWR010000003.1, on the reverse strand, counting down.
TTGCGCTGGCGGTCGGCGCCGATATCGACTACATCGTTGCCCGCGATTCGGAAACCGGGGAGCACTACATCTTCGCCGAGGCGCGGCGCGAGGCGCTCGATGCAAACGCCACATGGGAGGAGGTTGGACGCTTCAGCGGAAGCGATCTGGAGCGCGTCCGTTACGAACGGCTCTTCGATTTTGTCCCGGTTGAAAAAGAAGCGTTCTACGTAGTGCTCGGGAACTTCGTCTCCACCGACGATGGTACCGGTATCGTCCACATCGCCCCGGCATTCGGCCAGGACGACTATGAGGTGGCACGGCAGTACGATCTCCCGATTCTGCAGCCGGTAACCCCGGGAGGGCATTTCACAGAGGCCGTGACCGATTTTGCGGGCCGGGCAGTAAAGACCATTAGGTTCGACGACCGGGTGGAGGAAGGTGTGGACAAGGATATCGTGATCGCCTTGAAAAAGCGCGGTCAGGTGCTGAGATCCTCCAACGACTACCTGCATAGCTATCCCCATTGCTGGCGCTGCGACAACCCGCTCATCTATTATGCACGCGACTCGTGGTACATCCGCACCACGCAGTACGCTGCCGATATGATCGACCAGAACAACCGCATCAACTGGCGGCCGCCGGAGATCGGCACGGGACGGTTCGGCAACTGGCTGGAAGAGAACAAGGACTGGTCGCTCTCGCGCGACCGGTACTGGGGCACACCGCTTCCACTCTGGGTAAACGAGGAGGACCCGAACGACTTTTTCCCGATAGGCTCCATTGCAGAGCTTATGCAGGGGGAGTTTCAGCAGGAGGATGGAACGTATGTGCCGATGACTGACATGCGTGGAGCGATCGACCTCCATAAACCGTTTGTCGACCATGTGGTCTTCCGTCGCGATGGCCGGACCTATCGCCGCACGCCGGAGCTTATCGACGTCTGGTTCGACTCCGGGGCCATGCCGTTTGCGCAGTGGCATTACCCGTTCGAGCGGCAGGAGGAGTTCCAGAAGCTCTTCCCGGCCGACTTCATCGGCGAGGGGATTGATCAGACGCGAGGGTGGTTCTATACGCTGCATGCCATTGCCACGCCGCTCTTCAACAGCCCGGCGGTACGGAACATCCTGGTGAACGGACATGTGCTGGACAAGGAGGGGCGCAAGATGTCCAAGCGCCTTGGCAACACCGTTGACCCGTTCGAGATGATCCGCAAGTACGGGGCCGACGCAGTGCGCTGGTATATGGTCACCAACTCCCCCCCCTGGCGGCCGATGCTCTTCAACGAGACGGACATCACACGCACAGTGATTGCCGACTTCACGACGCTGAACAACGTCTATAACTTCTTCGCCCTCTATGCCAATATCGACGGGTTCACCTATGCCGAGGAGCGCATCCCGGTAGGCGAGCGCGCCGAGCTGGATCGCTGGATTCTCTCGGTGATGAACACCATGGTAGGCGAGTATCGTGCTCTGATGGATGTCTATGAGCCTACCAGAGCAATGCGTCTGATAACGGAATTTACCGTGGAGCAGCTTTCCAACTGGTATGTGCGCCGCAACCGTCGCCGTTTCTGGAAGGGAGACCTCTCCGCCGACAAGCTCGCCGCCTACCAGACGCTGTACGAGTGCCTGGCGACCGTTGCAAAGCTTATGGCACCGCTGGCCCCATTCCTCTCGGAGCGGATCTTCCGCTCATTGAACGGTGTAAGCGGACTAGAGGCGGCCGATTCGGTTCATCTGGCATTGATCCCAGAGGTCGAGGAGGAAGCAATTGATGCCGATCTGGAGCGGCGTATGGATCGTGCCCAGCGAACCGTGGCGCTTGCACGTATGCTGCGCGAAAAGGCCCGCCTGAAGGTACGCCAGCCTCTGCGGCGCCTTCTGATCCCTGTAACGGGAGAAGCCGAACGCGAGGACTATCGCGCAGTCGAGGGGATCATCAAAGATGAGCTGAACATAAAACGGGTGGACTATGTTACATCCGAGGAAAGTTCCGACGTTGTTCGTATAAAGGCGAAGCCGAACTTCAAGACGATCGGGCCAAAACATGGCAAGGCGGCCAAGAGTGTTGCCGCCGCCATCACCGTGATAACGGCATCCGAGATCGCCGAACTGCAACGCACAGGTGCCTTGACTCTCACGATCGGGAATGATACGTTTGCGCTTCTGCCGGAAGATATCGAGGTGATCCACGAGGATATCGAGGGGTGGCTTGTTGCGTCCGAGGGCACGCTCACCGTTGCACTTGATACCGACCTTGACCAAGAGCTTATCAACGAAGGGCTGGCACGGGAGTTTGTCAACCGTGTACAGAATCTCCGCAAGGATTCCGGGCTGGAGCCGACCGACCGGATCCATCTGAGATATGCATCCGACGAGGATTTGGCGAACGCCCTTGAATCGCAGCGTGCCTACATCATGAGCGAAACGCTGGCAGTGGAGCTTCATCCCTCCGCGACCGGTGATATGCTGGAGGTGGATCTGAACGGTCGGCCATGCCGTATTGCCCTGGAACGTGTTGAGCCGGTAGCAACCGGCTAATACTGTGGCATTAGATTTTCGACTACATATAGCTAACATCCCCATGCGGTGGTTCTGGCGTGCTGTTGGTATACCATCAGGCCGGAACCGCCAGCACGAGGGAGAATGTTCATACTATCAACCTCAGTTGTGAGAGATGAAGCACTAGACGGAGCCGTTCGATAGGGCCGGCAGATGCAGCAAGCGGACCACGATGCCGGCGATGCCGATTGGCGACCATATTGAAAGGGTACCGCTGATTTGAACTTCATCGACAGAGAACTGGTAAACGAGGCGACACGTACTATGGCAGCAAAGAATTCATCGAAGTCGGCCGACAAGGGTGCAACCGACTCGCAGAAGAACCCGGTATCCAGCAAGTCGGCCTCTAAAGCCGCCAAGCCCTCCTCGACGGCCAAGAAGACCAGCAGCGAGGCGGCACCACATGATACTGCCGAAACAGGAGCTCCGCAGAAACTCTCACAGAAAACTGCAGCAAAGACCCAACAGATGACATCGAAACAACACGAGCCGCAGGCCGATACCCCCACGCCCTCCGAGACGCCGAAACCAGCGTCCAAGAAGGCATCAGCCTCGAAGCAGGTCTCTGCGAAGTTCCCAAAGGGGATTTTCTCCCCTGCCACCGGGACCGCAACCACCGATCCATTCCCTCAGAAGGATCTGGAGAAGTTCCGTACGCTTATCCAGGAGCTTCGCGTAGATAACCAGGAGGAGCTTGAAGTGCTCACCGAGCAGCTTCGCGAGATGACCTCCAGCGAGAACATGGATGATAACAGCGCCTACTCGCTTCATATGGCAGAACAGGGGACCGATGCCATGGAGCGTGAGAAGACGTTCCTTCAGGCACAGCGGACCAGCGATTACATCAAGAAGCTTGATGAGGCGCTCCGCCGTATCCAGGATAGCACCTTTGGCATCTGCCGGATCTGTAGTCTTCGCCTGGATCCCAAGCGTATGATGGCAGTGCCGGTTACCCAGGTCTGCACCTATTACAAAAACACTGCAAAGCCATGCGAACCCGGCCGTATCCAGATGCAGGCGGCGGGGATGATGGAGGACGAGGGCTGATCCCGTATGCGTAAGCTGCTCATCTTTTCCACGCTGATCGTCGTTCTCGACCAGATCACAAAGCTTGCAATCAAAGGGTTCAATCTCTTCGGGATACACCATGAAGGGATGCAGCTCTATGAGAGCCATCAGATCCTGGGGGATTTCCTCCGGCTTACGTTCGTCGAGAACCCAGGCATGGCCTTTGGCCTCAACTTCGGCATGCCGGTGGTCCTGGGCCTCTTCTCGATCGGTGCCAGCATCTTTCTGGTCTATCTCCTGAAGCGTACGGAGAAGGATGGGATCACTGGCCTGCGCATCGCCCTTATGCTGATCCTCGGCGGTGCCGTCGGCAATCTGATCGACAGGGTGTTCTACGGCGTCTTCTACAATTATGCAGGCCTCTTCTACGGCAAGGTTGTGGACTTTGTGGACGTCGATATCCCCGACATGAACCTGTTGGGCATGGAGCTGCACCGGTTCTATATATTCAATATCGCCGATGCAGCGGTCTCGGTGGGTGTAGTGCTTCTGCTGATCTTCTATCCATCGAAGAAACATAGCCAGGATATCACCGCCGAGGAACGGAGGGGGATGGAGGCACATCATCGTACCGACGCCATGGAAACAACCACGATATCGGCACCGATGCCGGATGCTCCGGGAACCTCGGTTGCAGGCACCCCGAACTGAGCCATCGCATACCCTAGAGCGTTGTTGAAAACAAAGAAGGGGCGCTCCCATCTATCGTGGGAGCGCCCCTTCTTTCTTGTATCCCATGCTGCCGATAAGCAGCCCCGGCCACACCGGGGGGGAGCCGATGCTCCCTGCGCATACCAGCATGCACAGCCGATCATCTCCGTTGTTATTTGCTCTTTCCCGAGAAGTAGACCTGGACCTTGGCAGGAGGGAACTCATCATTCTGGGAACGGAACTCTATGAAACACTCCTTGTTGCCCGCCTCCAGTGGTACCAGATATACCTTGAACGTCGCCTTGCCACCGGCTGGGATCGTCAATGACGGCGGTATCTCCACCCGCATCACCGCATCGCACCCCTGAATCTCCGCGTTCGGAGAGAGCGTAAACGCTGTGGGGCTCATGTTCACCATGGAAACCTCTATAGAGGCCTCCTCCCCCACCACCTGGGTGCCCTTGAAGAGAATGGCACCATCCGGCTCGACAAACATCGGCCGCATGGCATAGGCCCGAAGGGCCAGGTTCAAGAACCGGCGCGTCGGATCGTTCGATTCGATCTTGACCCACGCACTCTTCTGGCCAACCGTACGGAGCGTCTCCATCTGGATCGTCATCTGGAGCGAATCTCCCGGCGCGATCACCGGATTTGAGATATCTCCAACAACCGATGCCTGCGAGGAGGCAAGCCCCTTCAGCTCAAGATTCTGATCGCCCTGGTTGACAACCGTGATGCCACGGCTGAGCACACCTGGGGGCGCGTATCCCCAATCAAGGGTATCACCGCCAACGATATGGATCTTGGGCTGTGCAAAAGCCGATGCCGCAGCAAGGAAAAAAAGTGAAAGTATTGTACATAGCCTGGTATGGATTCTTGCGTGCATAGAAAGAGGTTCTCCAAGAAAGATCAAATGGTCAGAGGGAGACAGCGGATCATCTCCCACAACAATATAGGTGTGCACTACCGCCTTTATCAATCCTAACCGGAGCGAGATATCTGGTTCCTAGTATAGGGACCCACTCACCCCTATGATTGTCGCACCATGCTGTGTAATAACGAAAGAGGCCGCGGCATAATGCCACGGCCTCTCGCAAACCATCCATCAAAGATCGTTGCCCGCTCCCTTACGGGAAGATACCGAGCTCCATATAGGCCTTGGCGACCTTCTCGATAGCCACCACAAAGGCGGCCGTGCGAAGATCCTGCGCCTTCTTGTTGGTATCGTAGACATGCTTAAGCTCGTAGAAGGAGTTGATCATCGTCTCCTCAAGACCTGAGTCCACATAATCCGCCTCATCAGCGCCATGCACCAGTGCCTGACGCTCGGGAGCGCTGAGCGACTGGCCAGTAAGGCGCTCCACGGTAGAGACGATACGGGTATAGGAAGCCTCGTCGGAACGCTTGCCAAGACGGCCAAAGCGGACATGCGAGAGATTCTTCAGCCACTCGAAGTAGCTTACGGTAACGCCACCAGCGTTCAGATAGAGATCGGGGAGGGAATGGATACCACGCTTCAGCAGGATATCCTCGGCACCGGCGGTCACCGGCCCGTTTGCGCCCTCGGCGATCATCTTTGCCTTGATCCTCTCGGCATTGCCGGTGTTGATCTGGTTCTCAAGCGCGGCCGGCACCAGGATATCACACTCCTGCTCCAGAAGCAGGGCGCCATTCTTGAAGTTCCGGGCGTTCTTGAAGTTGAGGATCGAGCCGCTCTCCTTCCTGTGCTTGAAAACCTCATCGACATCGAGACCGTTCTTGTCGTAGATGCCCCCATCGTACTCGGCGATGCCGATAATGGTAGCGCCGCCGTCCTGGAGATTCTTTGCAGCCCAGTAGCCCACGTTGCCAAGGCCCTGAATGATAACCCGTTTGCCGCTGAGGCCCGGTGTCAGGTCGAACAGCTTTGCGTTCTCCTCGGTGGACAGCGCCTCGCGGACGCCGAAGAAGAGGCCGCGCCCGGTTGCCTGGGTACGACCATCGATCCCCCCCTGCGAGAGCGGCTTGCCGGTAACGCAGGCAAGGGCATCTATCTGCCCAGGGCTAACCGACTGATAGGTGTCGGCGATCCAAGCCATCTCACGAGGCCCAGTGCCATAATCGGGTGCTGGCACATCGAGTGCCGGACCGATGCAGTTACGCTTGATCAGCTCCATCGTATAACGACGGGTGATGCGCTCGATCTCCTCCTCGGTATACTTCTTGGGGTCCATCTGGATCCCCCCCTTGGCACCGCCGAAAGGAACATCGACAATAGCGCACTTATAGGTCATCAGAGCGGCAAGCGCCATCACCTCATCCTGCGTTACATGCTCGGCATAACGGATACCCCCCTTGGTTGGCAGACGGTGGTGCGAGTGCTGCACGCGCCAGCCGCTGAAGACCTGGATATCGTTGCCGATACGCACCGGGAAGCGTACCATATACACCGAGTTGCAGACCTTGATCTGATCGAGAATACCGCGGGGGTAATTAACGGCCTGGGCGGCACGCTCAAAATTACTCTCCACGGTTCGGTAGAAGGACGGCTCGGGGGATATCACATTCGTCAGCTTGTTCAGCCCCTTCAGAGGAGCCACATCCGGATTGGAGTGGCCCGCAGTGCGGGTCCGCGTCGTTTTCTTGGGTGTGGCTTTGCCGTTCACCGGGGTCTTCTCAGCACTACGGCGAGAATTCCCCTTTTTCTCTGATGCCATGTCGATTGATTAATTAGGTTGATTTATGTTGTGTTGGAAACACAACTCCATCGAGGAAAAAATCGCTGATCTCGCGCGCCAAGCGCTCGGACGAGACCTTTTCGAGAGGATGTGGCGTGCCGGGCATCACCAGGAACCTACCGTTGGGCAGTCGGCGATACGCGGCGAGGCTCTCTTCAATGCTTACCATCTGATCGCGATCGCCGATGCCGATCGTCACAGGCACCTGCACCTCGGCAAGTTCCTCGATCGAAAGCTCGTTATGCTCACCAAGGCTGGTCATCATCTCCGAAGTCTTTCGCAGCACCCCCTTCCAGTCCTCCGGCGCATGCCGCTGGCGCAACTGCTCGGCGAACTGGGGCACCTTCCGCTGAATCCCATCCGGGTCGAGCATCTTCGTCTCCCTGGCCGCTGTGGCGGGGTCCCAGGCAAACTTGGTCGCCAGCGTAAAGATCCGGCCCACATGCTGCCGGGAATGGCGTGCCAAGTGAAGCGCCACATATCCGCCCATGCTATAACCGAAGATATCGGTGCCCATCATGGCGCGGGCATCAAGCCAGTCGCGCAGGAACGATGAAAATCCGGCGATGCTGAACGGCCCTTCAGGAAGAGGCTCGCCGCCGTGGCCGGGAAGGTTCAGCACATGAAGATCGAAGCTCTCCTGGAGCGCCGCAGCCACCGCATCGAACTGCTTCCCGGCGCCAAGGGCGCCATGCAATAGAAGTAACGTCGGTCGTTGGTTCATAGACATGAAAGAAGGGAGGGGCACAGCGTGGTGCACCCCTCCCCTGCTGAGAGTTCCTTACAGATTACCGCGTTCGGCCTGATCGCGCTCGATCGCTTCGAAGAGCGCCTTGAAGTTGCCCTTGCCAAACGACTCGCCGCCACGACGCTGGATGATCTCGAAGAAGAGCGTCGGACGATCTTCTACTGGCTTGGTGAAGATCTGGAGCATATAGCCCTTGTCGTCGCGGTCCACCAGGATGTTCAGCTTCTTCAGATCCTCGATCGACTCGGATATCTCGCCAACCCGCTCGGTCAGATCGTTATAGTATGCTTCGGGAACGCTGATGAACTCCACACCATTGGTGCGCATCTTTGCGACGGTCTCAAGGATATCCTCTGCCTCCATGGCGATATGCTGCACACCGGCGCCCTTGTAGAACTTCACATACTCCTCGATCTGCGAGCGCTTCAACCCCTCGGCCGGCTCGTTGATCGGGAACTTCACCCACTTGCTCTCATTGGCGACCACGGTGGAGCGAAGCGCGCTATGCTCGGTGGAGATATCCTTGTCGTCGAAGGAGACAAACCGGGAGAAGCCGAAGATGTTGCGATAGAAATTCACGGTCTCTTCCATCCGGTTCCAGTCCACGTTGCCGACCACATGATCGACATACTTCAGACCGACCGACTCGGCCAGCGCATCCTCGCGCTCGACAAAGTTCGGAAGGAAAAGCCCTTCAAAGCCATCGCGCTGCACAAACGAGTGCACCGTATCGCCGTAGGTGGCGATGGTTGCCAGCTTGACAGTGCCGGAGCGATCGCTTACCTCGTGCGGCTCGGCCACGCCCTGAGCGCCGCGCTCGGTCGTGATCCGGTATGCCTCCTCGGCATTCTCCACCTCGAACGCGATATCGCGTACGCCGTCGCCATGGAGCTTGATATGCTCGGCCATCGGCGATTCCGGGTCGAGCGGGGTTGTCAGGATAAAACGGATCTTCCCCTGCTGCACGAAGTACGACGCGCGATCGCGCACGCCGGTCTCCGGGCCAAGGTAGCCGCGCAGGGTGAACCCAAGGGCGCGCCGATAGAAATAGGCCGCCTGCTTGGCGTTACCGACGTAGAACTCTATATGATGAATTCCCCGAATCGGAAAAAGATCCTGTCCCTGCTCGGAAGTGCGGAGCTGTTCTGCGGTTTCCATAGTCGATTTGGAGAGGCGAGCGGCCGCTCGCCGATACAGTTTTGAAGGGTTGTACGGGCAAGCGGCCGCCCGCCCGGAGAGCTATCCTGGCTCTTCATTCCAGACGTAGGGAGATGCGCATACGATGCCCTCTACCATGTGTTTGAGGCCGCCCCGTACGGGAGCGCTGCATCGCAACGAAAGATGTGCCACTGACGTCGAGCGGTGACGTTTCTTGTATCCCGCACAAGGGGGGGGTGAACGTGCCGGAAAGCGCCCGGCACAAACGGGCCGGGCACGCCGCAGGCTCTTTTCCTATGCGCTTACTTCCTCGCTCAGCACCCCGCTCAGCGCCTCCACACAACGCCGATTCTGCTCCATCGTCCCGGTGGAGATACGGAGACAATGCCCCAGGCCGAACCCACGGAGCGGACGGGTGATAACCCCACGCTGCAACAGGCCGTTGAAGATCCGTTCGACCCGCTCGGCGGTATTGAAGTCGATCATCACAAAGTTGGCAAGCGACGGGACAAAACGAAGCCCCATCCGCTCAAATTCGGCATGGAAGTAGACAAGTGATTCGCGATTCAGCTCAACGGTACGGCGAAGGAAATCCTCGTCCTGCATGGCAGCCACACCGGCCACAGCAGCCGGGGTGCTCGGCTCGAACGGAAGCTTTACCTTCATCATCTTCGAGATGATATCAGAGTGGGCCATGCCGTAACCGATACGGATTCCGGCAAGGCCATACGCCTTCGAGAAGGTGCGGCAGGTAAGAACGGTATCCCAACGATGGTACATCGAGTCAAGATAATCTGGCCAGCCATCAGCATACTCGAAATATGCCTCGTCGAGAATCACCAGCACCGTATCAGGAACACGTGCGATAAAACGCTCCAGCTCGGCAGCCGCCACTGCGGTGCCGGTTGGGTTGTTGGGATTGGCAATGTAGATGATCCTGGTGCGATCGTTGATCTTTGACGCCATCGCGTTGAGATCGTAGCCGTAGTTCTTCAGCGGGGTGTAGTGCGTCTTTACACCGGCGGCATGGGCCAGCACCTGAAATCCGACAAACGTCCCCTCGCTGGAGATCATCTCGTCATCCGGCCCCAGAAAGGTATGAAGCGCCGTGGAGATGATCGACTCCGATCCCGAGCCGCAGATCACATTCTCTGGACGGATCACAAACCGATCGGCAAGGGCGTGCCGAAGCTCCCGCCCGCCATCCGGGTAGTAGGTGAGATCGCCGATGACAGCACGCACTGCTTCTAAGGCAAGCGGCGAGGAACCAAGCGGATTCTCGTTGGATGCCAGCTTGAGCGAGCCGCTTATGCCAAGCTCTCGCTCAACCTCCGCTACGGACTTTCCCGGTTGGTATGGCTTGAGCGAGGCGATATGGGAAGGAACTGGAATCATCTAGGTAAGATCTAGCCAGGATAGAGGAAACGTAGAAGGTATTTTCAAAAAAAAATTTGACTCGACGAAGATAGCAAAGAGATGCCGGAATCCAAGGTTCGGTTCTTGTATCCTCATCGGTACTTACTGTTTGTCACCGATGCTTGTGGCCGTGCCTCCGGCATAGCACCGGGAAGGACGATTGCAACACAATGTGAAAGGCCAAAAACTGCTTTTTTCAGGCCGGAAATGGGCAAATCAACGATGATTTTGTGAGGCTCCCCCCTCCTTCCGACACATGTTCAGCGGCATTGATTCGTCATAGTAGAAGCAGGGAAATACAGCAGGGGTTGAGACCAATCTTTCACCATGAACCTCAGGAGATATAAGCCATGACTCTGCACACAGTCCGCTCAAGCGCAATTCATGCGATCGGCTACGATATCGCCTCGCACGAGCTGGAAGTGATCTTCACCGGCGGCGGCATCTACCGGTTTTTCAATGTGCCAACGAAGCTTTTTACAGAGTTTGTAAACGCCCGCTCGAAGGGGAATTTCTTCCAGGAGAACGTCCGCGGACGTTTCCCTCATGCACGCCTTGGAAGGTTCCGCCAGCGGCGCCCGGTTGCCCGCCGTCTCCCGGCAGCACACACGGGTGCGTCCAGGCGAGCCGATTAGTTTTGTAATTTTGCTGGTGAGCCGGGAACGCCCCGCGCCACACGGTATGTTGACAGCACCGGACGTTGACCGTATCCGAGACGACGCTTATGGCACGAACATTCGAGATCCCGATATACTTCCGCTCCCCGATCATCTCGGCGGTGAAGGCGGCCCGCAAGACAGCCGATCCCCGCCGACGCGATCTAAGCCCGACCGTGCTTGATTTCGGGCCGCTCCGGTTCAAGATCGCACGGCACTTCGGGTTCTGTTATGGTGTGGAGAACGCCATCGAGATCGCCTATCGTGCGCTGGAGCAGAACCCACAGAAACGGATTTTTCTTCTCTCGGAGATGATCCACAACCCGCATGTCAACAGCGATCTACAGGAACGGGGCGTACGCTTTATCATGACCCCCGCCGGGGAACAGCTCATCGGCTGGAACGAACTCTCCCCGGACGATGTGGTGATCGTGCCGGCGTTCGGCACCACATTGGAGATCCAGGAGAAGCTTGCCGATCGCGGCATCGACCCCTATAGCTGGGATACCACCTGTCCGTTTGTGGAGAAGGTGTGGAACAGAACCGGCTCGCTCGGCGAAAAGGAATACACCGTGGTCATTCATGGCAAACGCAATCACGAGGAGACACGGGCCACCTTCTCACATAGTATGGCCAGCTCCCCAACGATCGTGGTACAGAACATGGAGGAGACCGAACGCCTTGCCGCGATCATCGAGGGACGGGAGCCGATCGAACGGTTCAACGCCTGGTTCGCAGAGCAGTGCTCGGACGGGTTCGACCCCATGCTCAACCTTCTCCGCATCGGCGTGGTTAACCAGACGACGATGCTCGCCTCGGAGACGCAGGCCATCGCCGACCGGCTTCGCACCGCGATGATCCGTCGCTATGGCGATGAGACGATCGGGGAACATTTTGCCGACACACGCGATACCCTCTGTTATGCCACCAATGAAAATCAGAACGCGACAACCGCACTGATCGCCTCGGGCGGGGATCTTGCCATCGTGGTGGGGGGATACAACAGCTCCAATACATCGCATCTGGCAGAGTTGTGCCAGGAAAAGCTGCCAACCTATTTTATCAAGGATGCAGGAGAGATCGAGTCGTATGACTCGATACGCCACTTCGATCTTCATACCGGGCAGATCCGGCGAACCGAGGGCTGGCTGGCGGCGCCGGACCATCCTCTCGACATCATTCTTACAAGCGGTGCCTCCTGTCCCGATACGCTGGTCGATGAGGTGATCGCCCACATTGCAGCCCTCGTTCCCGGCACCACGCCTATCGATGAAGTGCTGGCACCATTCCGCTGATCGGCCGATAGGTGGCATAGGGAGCAGCGATGATGATAGCAGCGGACGATGGCAGCAGTATGCCGGAACCGACAATGCGCCAGCACCCCGCAAGGCAGATAGAGAAAGAAGATGCGATGATGATGAGAACGAGGGCAGGCAACTCCCAGGCCGCCCTTCTTCTCTGTGCTGTATGCAAAACTCCTCGGCAGAGCGTGCAGCCGCAGCATCTCCGGGAACACGATCGTCACGATTCACCTGCGGCCCGAAGCATTCCCCGGAACAGGAGAGCGGGATCGACCTCGGCATCGGTCGGCTCCCACAGGCGAAACATCAGGCCAGCGTCGCCGCCGGTCAGTACCAGACGCGGCGGCGGGCCGCCGAAAAGCAGCCTGGCCAGCGCCGAGACAATCGCACCGGCCCCTCCGGCCGTGCCGAGCAGCACTCCATTGGCAACCGATTCCCGGCTGGTGCGTGCGGGTATCCTGATCGTATCATCGGTCGAGACCAACGGCAGACGAGAAACGCGTGCATGCAGCCCTTCGGCAGCCGTGCGGAACCCTGGCATAATCCCCCCCCAGCATGGCTCTCCACCAGCCACCGCATCCACCGTGATCGCGGTGCCGCAGGAGACCACAATCCCATCCCCATCCATCCCGAGCAGGTTCAGAACCCGGTCCAGACCAAGCGTCTCCGGCGTCTGATAGCTATCGCCAATAAATCCTGCCACATCATCACGCTTTATCAGACGGAGGTTCGGCAACCGCCATAGCCTGCCGGGCACCTGATTGGCCGACGTCAAGGCCACGATCACGGTTGCCTCCGGCGATGGATCAAAATCCCCAGGGAACATATCCGCATCGTATCGCTGGATCGTAATCGTTCCGGCAGGCCCTATATGGGCCAGCTTCAGCGTGCTGTTGCCGAGTTCAACAAGGATGCGCTCGCGTCCCACCATGCTCCCTCTCTATCCGCCCGATCGGCGTCTTCATTCCAACCTGCCATGCTCCGAGAATTTGTACGAAGCGACCGCAACATAAAAAAACGCCCACGGATATGACTCGCGGGCGCTACAGCAGTTTCCAGGCATTCAGGAGATATTAAAACAACACTATCGCCCCCTATCCCTACCTCCCATCTCCGGCCATGACGGTTGTATGGGTCACCTGGGTTACCACGGTGTTCCCGTAATCCTGTCCTTCGGATAGCTGGCTGGTGGCGTAGGAGCGTTCATCGAGAATAATGCTGCCCTCAGAGATGCCAGCGCCCGAGGTGTTCGGCGAGTGGCCGTTGCTTTTGGCACCAGCAAGCTTCATACGGAACTTGCGGATACCTGTGCCAAGCGCGCTGAAAATGGTCATCAGCTCGTTGACCGGCTTCTGCACGGAGCTTTGCACAGTATCCACCATACCGATAACGCCAACCACAACCCCCTTGGCATCATGGATGACATCGGTTGCATCGGTTGTCAGACGTGACACATCCTCTGTCATCACCTTTACGCTTTCGACAATCCCTTCAACCTGATCGAGCTGGGAATTCACCCGCTCCATCGAATCGTTAAGACGGTCCACTGTCCCCTCCACCTTACCGGTGATCCCCTCGATATTATTGATCGTCCCTTGCAGACTGCCACGTATGGCGGTGATCTCACCGATGATCCCCTGAAGCGCGCCCGTCACCGAGTTCAGCAACCCCTTGGTGCTACTGAAGAGGATGATAAGGTAGATGAACAGGCCAGCCAGCGCGAGCAACGCTATCGAGGCCGAGATATAAAGCAACGTATCCATAATTCAGATTTCCGCTCCGTCAATGGAACAACTGTACTCACCGCTTCGATTCAGCACCCCAAACGTAAGGGAGATCGGAGCCTCCGCGATTCGGGACGCAAGGCGAACCGGGCATCACGGAGGCCATCCTGCAATGATTACGAGCGGAGCTCTTCTTTGAAAGCTTCCGTTCCGGCCTTGGCCGCATCGGCGATCTTGCCAGCCCCATCCTTTGCTTCGCTTACCACCTTGGAGGTAGCGGTCGTAGCCTTGGCACGGGCATCGTTGACGATCTTCTCCGCATCCGACAGAAGCGTTGAGGCCTTGTCGCGGGCATCATCAATAATGCTCTCGGCACGAGAGCGCCCTTCGTTGATGATCTCGCGGGAACGCTCATTGGCGGTATTGAGCACATCACCGGCCTTGTCGATATAGTCGTTGGTGATCTGCGAGATATCGGAGCGCAGCTCCCTGCCGGTCTTCGGGGCAAACAATAATGCAAGCGCTGCTCCGACCGCCCCACCGGTCAGAAGACCGATCAGCAAACCTTTGCCGAGGCCGCTGGTTTCACCAGCATCATAATGCTGCTGTGCCATGATCTCCTCCTCCATCTTAGACTAACGTTGAAATGATATGTGCGTCCTGCACGAGTGTTCTTTGAGTACAGGGATTAGCAATTACGGTGCCAAAGGGGGAAACCGCGTAAAGGTCCTGTTCATGGCTTCACCGGATGACGTTCGGCGGACATCCCTTGCCCCACCACGCCAAAGCAGTGGCCGGGACCATCACAGGGGCATGAGCGGCGGCGATCATGCCCGGCACATCTTCCCTGACCGATGATCGGCCAGCCACCGATTGCAATGCCGAACTCATCCACATGACGATGGGGAATATAACGTTGTTTCGGCAATGACATCCCGTAACATTATAGGCTCGGGGGCGTGTAGACCAGCATGAATGCCGGATGGCAAGCAGCAGAACGGATACAGGAAACCCCGATGAACAACGACGCCAGAAGAATGGGCATCCCATCCACCGGTCCCGGATGGCTGCGCCCGGCAATCGCCATGATACTGACATGGTCCGGCAAAACCCACGAAATTCTGGCGCGGGGATTTGCTCTCTTTCTTGGCGGATTCACGCTCCTGAACATCGCTGGCGATATGCTGGTCCCTGGCTTCGATGCCAATATCTGGTGGATCGATCTTCAAATCCTCCCCACGCCACTTGAGGCCGGGCTTATCGGCACGATCGGGGCGGTGCTGGCAGCATATGGCATCCGCCCGCAGACCGGACCTT
Source organism: uncultured Alphaproteobacteria bacterium (assembly GCA_964455525.1). Lineage (GTDB taxonomy): Bacteria > Bacteroidota > Ignavibacteria > OLB7 > OLB7 > JAFDZV01. Next base: position 242,582 of record CAYVWR010000003.1, on the reverse strand, counting down.
TTCGTCGTACCCTTACCCTGGCTCTGACCAGCATAGCGGCAGTGGCCGTGCTGGGCAACGCGGCGATGTTCTACAAGCTGCTCGGTTCCGGTGCCCTTGCAGGGGGGGTCCGCTCTCATTCTCGCTCTGTATCGCCGCAGGTCTGGCTCTGGTGGCCTCGGCGGTATGCTCTCCTGAACGGCATCACCCCCCTTCACGTCCGCTGCCGGTTGCCATGAGCCTTGCAGCCTGCATGGTGCTTTTCCCGCTGATGCAGATGCTCTGCTTTGGCCATACCGATTACCGTCGCCCCAGCGATGCCATCATTGTCTTCGGCGCACGTGCCTATGCCGATGGCAGCCTCTCGGTGCCATTGGCCGACCGTGTGCGCACCGCCTGCGGGCTGTATCACGAAGGGCTTGCGCCATGGCTGATCTTCTCCGGCGGCCCAGGCGATGGAGATGTTCATGAAACCGAGGCCATGCGCCAACTGGCGCTGGAGCTTGGCGTCCCCGACGGGGCGATCCGGCTCGATTCTCAGGGCCTCAACACCAGAGCTACGGCCAGGGAAACGGCCCGAATGCTGGAACAACTCGGCGCACGGAGCGCCATGGCCGTGAGCCATTTCTACCATCTTCCCCGCGTGAAGATGTCCTATGCCCGGCTTGGCTGGAACGTATACACGGTTCCGGCCGAGGAGAGTTACACGTTGCGAGCCATGCCGATTTACATGCTGCGAGAGATTGTCGGGCTGTGGGTTTATTATCTTGGGGGATTCCGAAACGGATGAGCATCCCCGGTTCGCTTCTGTATGGGGAAGGCTCGCCGTTTCATCTGAAGCATTCAGGAGCACGATGAAACAGTACGAAGCGCTCACCTGCCGGGCCGACCGCGACACACTTGATCTTCTCATCGCCATAAGCAGCACCCTGCCGATCACTGGCGTGATCGATAACGACACGGACATCACGCTATACTTCGACGAAGGCGATTTTCAGGAGGAGATGCTCGATCGAATCACCGCATGGCTCCCGGAGGGAACCCCCGTCGAATTCGAGCGGGGGGATGTACGGGAGGAGAACTGGAATGCGGAATTCGAGCGCTCGCTGGAGCCGGTCCGTCTTACCGAACGGCTTGTCATCACCCAGAGCTGGAATCCGGTGGAGCCGACACACGAGGATGAACTGGTGGTCACCATCGATCCGAAGATGTCGTTCGGCACCGGCCATCACGAATCCACCCGCCTGATCTCGCGTCTGCTGAGCACCGTGGACTTCAAGGATCGCCGCGTGCTCGATATCGGCACCGGAACCGGCGTGCTTGCAATCATGGCCGCCAAGTATGGCGCCGGCCTGGTCATTGCGATCGACAACAACGAGTGGGCAACCGAGAATGCCCGTGAGAACATCATCCTGAACGAAACTCAGGCGATCGAGGTCCGGCTCTGCGAGCTATCCGATGTGGACGAAGAAGAGTTCGATATCATCCTGGCAAACATCCACCGTAATATCATCATCGAGCTATTCCCAGCAATGATCGCGAAGCTACGCCGTGCCCCGGATGCCACGATTCTTACCTCCGGCGTCCTTCTGGCCGATCACGACAGCCTTATCGAGGCGGCCAACGCACATGGGCTGGAACGTGTTGCCGATCAGGTCGAGAACGAATGGGTGGCAACACGGTTCAGAATGCGGATGGAAACGCAGCAGAGCGACGACTGAGAGGGCACGCGGCATGGTGTGACGCACACTCTGCGGCACGCCCCGTGGATGCGGATATCGGAGCACACGGCCGAAGCGCCTGTGCTCCTGGGCCGATATCACCCTTGTATCATCATTCGATCGGGGAGGGATGCGGACACACAAGGTTCAAAGGATTCCCCGTCGCATATTCTGAAGCTTGTTTATGGTTTTCTCTACGATTGATCTCGGAACAAACACCCTGCTGATGGTAACGCTCTCAGTGGGCGCCGATGGCTCGATCCGGGTGCTTGGCGATGAACATGGCATCGCCCGGCTGGGACGAGGGGTGGATGCAACACGCACGATCCAGCCGGAGGCATTCGATCGTGCAGCAACCCATCTTCTCCGCTATCGTGAGCTTGCAAAGGAACTGGGATCGGAATGGATCGTGGCATTTGGCACCAGTGCGCTTCGCGACGCTGCCAACCGACAGGAGTTCATCGATGCGATGGAGCAACGAACCGGCATTCATATTGATCTGCTCAGTGGAAGCGAGGAGGCGGAACTGACCTATCGCGGGGCGCTGTTCGGATTCCGGTTTGGCCCTCACTGCCAGGGCGTGATTGATATCGGCGGTGGCAGCACCGAGATCGCCGTCGGCAATGGCCAGGAGCTGCAACGGAGCATCAGCATCGATATCGGCGCGGTTCGTATAACCGAGCGATTTTTCCCCACGCTTCCCCCCACTCCTGAACAGATCGAGGAAGCACGCACGTTCATCAGAAGGGAGCTGCAACTGGCATTTGATCTTCCCCCGGATGTTGAGATGATCGGCGTTGCGGGAACGGTGACAACGCTTGGCGCGATCGCCGCCGGGATGAGCGAGTTCAACCCGGACGAGCTTACCGGGAAGCGCCTTGCCGATGAGGATATCACCGAGATCACCAGGACGCTTGCCCGGATGACGACCGAGGAGATCGTGCACATGCGAGGCGTACATCCCGACCGTGCCGATGTTCTGCTGGGAGGCTCACTGGTGCTTGATGAGTTCATGCGCTATCAGGATCTCCCGGCGATCACCGTGAGCACACGGGGCGTGCGCTACGGCGTGGCAATGCGGGAGATGGAACGGATGGGCCATCACCACAGGCCAGGCGGCCATATCGCATAAACGCTGCCGATGGCCCCTATCGGCACGCGAAGACGCGTCCCGGCGATCAGCGACGCCCCTTCTTTGCCGAGGGCAGAGCAAATCCCGGCATGGCCCCAAAGGCTAGCGCCGCCTCGTTCTGCGCCCGATGATCCAGCTTCCCCTGCGGGCTGACAAGCACCTTGTCGATACGATTGCCATCAAGATCCACAATCTCGAACCGCCATCCTTCCCATGTGGTCCACTCCCCGGTCGCCGGTATACGACGCAGAAGCGCCAGCATCAAGCCGGCGATCGTCTCAAATTCCGGCAGGTCCGTAATCGTGCTCCGTGGAGGCAGCCCGATACGCCGCTCCGCCGTCACATAAGGAAGCGCGCCATCCACCAGATAGGAGCCATCGGAGCGGCGCACCAGACGCTCGACCTCCTCCTGTTCCCCTGCTACATATCCGGTAAAGGTCTCCAGAAGATCATCGGCAGTGACAACACCCTCCATCTGGCCGTATTCATCCACCACCAGCACGATATCGGTGCCGGTCCGCTTGAAGTGCTGCATCACCTCGCTCACATGCTGGTGTTCCAGCACTACGGCCGGCTCCCGCAACAGCTCGGCAACCAAGCCCAGCGTTTTTTTTTCGTTATCGAACCACATCCCCAGAAGATCCTTGCTGTAGAGCACCCCCTTGATAACATCACGGCTCCTTCCATAGACCGGAACGCGGGAATGGCCGGAGGCGATAACAGCCCGTACAGCATCATCCAGGGGGGTCTCGATGGAGATTGCAAAAACCTCCGTGCGGGGTGTCATAATGGACCGTACGGATACATCGGAGAAATCGAACACCCGTTCGATGATATCCCGCTCGGTGCTCTCCACCGCCCCACGCTCGGCCCCCTCCCGCACAAGCGAAAGGATATCCTCCTCGGTGATCTGCTCCTCCTTCTCCCCGTTGGCACCAAGCAGCGCGAGAATGCCCTGTGCGGAAGCCGAGAGAAACCAGACCAGCGGCGCGGTGAACCGGGAGATCACCCGCATAAATGGCGCCGAGAAGGTGGCGATGGCCTCGGCATGCTGAAGAGCCAGCCGTTTCGGCACAAGCTCACCTACCACCAGCGATATATAGCTTACCAGGGCTACAACCAGCAGCAGAGCCACCTCCTGCGCCGTTGCCATGCCGATATAGGGAGCAAGCAAGGCCTTCACAGGACCGGAGAGAACGTCGCCGCCATAGACCCCGGCCAGTGTGCCGATCAGCGTTATGCCTATCTGGATCGTCGCCAGAAAACGGTTCGGTTCCTCGGCAAGCTGCAAGGCAATTTGTGCCTTGCGGTCCCCGTTGTCGGCACGCTGCTGCAATCGGCCGCGCCGGACCGAGACCACGGCGATCTCCGATGCGGCAAAGAAGCCATTGGCAAGCGCAAGAATCAGAATGACAAGAAGTGAGAGCCAGATCGTATCCATAGATCGTTCGATAGTTTCCTTCCACGATGTCCATAACAACGGCAGAGACGTTACCGCAACGCACTGCTGCAACCCTATTTTGTTCCCCTGAACCATCTACTGGTGCCACCGTTGCTACAAGTCGTGGCCGATCGCTCCAAATGGCCGCAACGAAGCACCATCAATCACGTACCATAGAGGAACGCCATGCCGACATCGCTACGGATGGCAGGACAAGGATACTGCATAGTCTCTATATCGCGAACGAGAACCTGCTTCTACGGTGAACCTCTTCTCCGCTTTGCTCCATGTTCTCTCTTGCCAGGGAACACTGTCATGGCACAGAAGGCGCCGCCGATCGTTCAAGAGGGTCCGGCAACAGAATCGGCCAGCATAGGAGCCGTCTCAGCGCATTCTGATCTCCGGCGCCCCGGCTGTGGCATTGGCTCCCTCCAGTGAAGGGAGCATCGGTGTACTTTCTCTCATATCGTCATCATCGTCTATGTCCCGGACCAGATCTGCCCCTTCCAAATCGCCGGAGCCTGAGCTGGCGAAGGCATCACCGGCATCGTTCGCACCTTCCCGGCTTCGCTCCTGCTGGAAGCGCTGGCTGGCATTTTCGGCCCTATGGGCAGGGATTGCCCTGCTCTTTACAACCCAGGACTACCTGATACTTGCGGACACCGAGCGCGCTACCCCATGGACACACCTGGCAGCACACAAACTTGTGGTCTGGCTGCTCTGGGGAGCGATCTCCCCTCTTATCATGGTATTTGCACGCAGGTTTCCCATCAACGGACCGCACGCTCTGCGAAACCTGCTGCTCCATATCCCGGCCGGGGTGATCTTTCCACTGCTGAATATCTCCCTCTTTATCCTGATCGGCACGCCGCTCGGCGTCACCAACGAGGAACACGATCCGCTGTTCAACCACATCCTGCTCGCCTTCCGTAATTCCTTTGCCATTACGTTTGCCATCTATGCAGTGACGGTGATCGTGATACATGCGCTGGAGTTCTACCGGGCGAACCGGAAACGGGAACTGCTTGCATCGCAGCTCGAAGCACGGCTGGCAGAGGCACGGCTGGATGTTCTCCGCATGCAGCTTCAGCCCCACTTCCTGTTCAATACGCTGCACGGCATCTCCGCGCTTATGGAGAAAGATGTTGGCTCGGCTCGGCGTATGATAACACGGCTGAGCAGCCTGCTGCGGCTGTCGCTGGAAAACGACACCGCACAGAAGATATCGCTTGGCATGGAGATGGAATTCCTTGAGCAGTATATCGCAATCCAGCGTATGCGATTCAATGATAGGCTGATCGTGGATGTGCGCATCCCCCCCGAGACCTTGCATCTGCTGGTTCCACGGCTGATCCTGCAACCCCTTGTGGAGAACTCCATCGGCCACGGCATTGCGCGGCACGCCGGCCCGGGGCATGTGGAAGTCATCGCGATAGCGCACGAGCAGAAGCTTACGATAATGGTACGGGACAGTGGTGCCGGACTCGGCGAAGGTCCGATCAACGAAGGGGTGGGCATAGGCAATACACGCGCACGGCTGCGCCACCTCTACGCAGAGGATCATGTATTCACGATAGAGAACCACACCGATGGCGGTGTGATCGTCACGATCACCATTCCGGCCCACCCGGCTGCCGAGGAGACCAATACGCTATGACGGACATCAACGATCAGAACAGGACGATCACGGCCCTTATCGCCGACGATGAGCCGCTGGCACGCGAGCTGCTCCGCTCGATGCTCGCGAAACATCCAGAGATCATCATCCTCGGCGAGTGCCGGGATGGCGAGGAGACAATAATGATGGTACGGCAACATCGTCCCGACCTCCTTTTTCTCGATATCCAGATGCCGGAACTGGACGGGTTCGAGGTGCTGCACGAGATTCCGAACGACCTGATGCCGATGGTCATCTTCGTCACCGCCTACGACCAGTATGCCATCCGTGCATTCGAGGTGTATGCGCTCGATTATCTGATGAAACCGTTCGATGAGGATCGGCTACAGACAGCAGTAACACGCGCCAGGCATACGCTGGGCCAGCATGCGGAGAAGGAGAACACCATTGCCGCGCGCATGTACAAGCTATTGCAGCAGATGCAGACCAGGCCGCAGTATGTGGAACGGGTGGTGATCCGCGAGGGAGACCGTGTTTTTCTGCAATCGGCGGCCGCGATCGACTGGTTCGAGGCCGATGGCAAATACACACGGGTGCATGTCGGCAAGGACGTGCATGCCATCCGTGAGGGGATCACAAAACTGGAACAGGAGCTTGACCCATCCCGTTTTCTTCGGATAAGCCGCTCGGCAATCATCAATATCGACCAGATCAGGGAGCTGCGCTCCTGGTTTCAAGGGGATTATCTCGTTGTGCTGAAAAGCGGGAAGCAGCTTACATCCACCCGGACCTACCGCGAGGGTTTGCAGGCGTTGCTTGGGCGGCGATCCTAGCAGAAACAGCATGGGACATGCCGTTCCCCCCATCCCCGAACCACACATACAGGGCATGCCTGTGGCCCATCTCAATACACCGTCAAGGTCAGCGTACGGGTGGCATCACGGGTACGTACATGGCAGTAATAGCGTCCCGGCGGAATCCCCTCAGCACTCCATTGCACGGTATGCCTGCCTGCATCTGCCATTGCGGAGACCAGCGTGGCAACATGCTTCCCCGCGCTGTTGAACAGCCTTATGTCCACCCATGTCCTTTCCTGAATAGCATAGTCGATAAAGGTCTGCCGGGAAAATGGGTTCGGAAAATTCGGATACAGATCGAGCCGCGAATGAAGCATGCCCTGCTTGCCCCCCCCACCGGTTCCCGCCGGGTTGGGATCATCGCCAACATGCAGAAGCAGCCAATCACGTCTGCCACGATCGCAGATATAAAGATCGGGAACGCCATCGCCGTTCAGATCGGCAACCTCGATGCCGAGCGCCGATGCAATAATCGGCTCGGGGAAATAGCTGGACCCCGCGTTGGTGAACCGCCCATGCCCGTCGTTGACATGCACCTCCAGAGGACGATCCGGGAAGCCACCAAGGACGATATCGGGATCGCCGTCGAGATCAATATCGACGAACTTCGCATCGATCACATTCTCCATATTCACCGGAAGCTGCTGCGATGTTCGATCGGTGAAATTCCCGGCTCCATCATTGATATAGAGCCGATCCTGCCGGTTCTTTCCGGCACGAAACTGTACATTAGCGAAATAGATATCGAGATCGCCATCATTATCCACATCCTGAATCACGACCTTGCGCGTCTCCATGCTTACCGCGATCGGCAGCTTCATAGCCGTCTCATCGGTGAACCGTCCGCTGCCATCGTTGATAAGGAGCGTGTTGCCATCCTCGTTTCCGATAATCATATCGAGGTCGCCGTCACCATCCAGGTCGGCAAGCTCTATATCCTGTGTCACATTCTGTTCAGCCGGAATACGATCGAACGTCTCGTCGATAAATCCCCCATTCCGATCGTTGATAAGCACAAAATCCTGTCCGGCATTGCCGATAACAACGTCGGGATAGGAGTCTCCGTCAAGATCCCCGACCGCCACGGCATTGGCCTCGCTATCGGGCAGACGATATGGGGCCACGGTAAACCGTCCGGTGCCATCGTTGAGGTAATATTCATGCACGCGATCATCCTCGCTGACAACGATCAGGTCCAGATCGCCATCACGATCGAAGTCGGCCAGAGCAAGATCCTCGCTATCATGATGCGTGGTGTTATAGTTGGGGAGCCGTGCCCCCGATTCATTTGTGAACCGCCCCGCTCCATCGTTGATAAGGATCACATTCGGCTGAAATTCATTTGCGATGATGATATCCAGATCCCCATCCCCGTCGATATCGGCAGCCTCCACATCCATCCCGTTCTCGGGCATAGGGGTAGTTGGCAGATGTGTTGCGGTAACATTGCGATAATAGATCGTGGGGGCAGGCTGCGGCAGCACCAGCAACAACGATAGAACACATCGTGTACCGATAGTTCTGATGGAAAACGGCCTGCGGCGCATCAACGGGTTCGATTGGTGAGAACTGCCAGGTGAATGCATATTATACCTTGATTCAGGTGACCGCAGGAACCACACTGCGATGGCCCCCGCCTTGATTGGAGTAACACCGGCATACTATCGCACCGATCACCCCACGGCAATCGTTCCGGCACGAAATAGAGGAAGCCGGGAATAAAGCCGGTGATTCCCGGCACGAGCCTGATCGGACGCCATGCAGCCGCAGTGCGTGGGTAGCGCGGTAACAATTTCAGTTCCGGTGTGTAGGTTGAGAGCGGCCATGGACCATAGCGGTGCATGTGGACCACACGAACATGGGATGCGGCGGAGAAACAGCCGAAAAACCGGTAGGGCCGCATAGTCGGCACCCGCCACGTTATGGGAATTCCAAGCATTGCCAGTATAGTGGCAGTTCCGCAAAAAAATATCCAGAGATACACTGCGAATACGAACGGGGGCCTCATATCCGGTCCGGCTACCGTGTGCCATAAGCGAATACTTCGTAACCGCTTCTATCGGCACAAACGTTGTGCATACATGTTGGAGCATGCAACACCAGGACATGACACAGGCGTGCATGGCAATGCCCGTATAGCTTATGCCATATATCGAATTGTATTCGGAAGCAAGAAACATTATGGCGGACCGTTCCTATCCGGGCAATCCCATCCAAAGAGCATCCACGGTAGTGCATCACCATAATTCATTTCGTTTATTGCATCGCTGCCATAATCACGGTATATATTTTATTCTACCGAAATTCATGTATCATCCCACGACAATCGGGTAACATTTTTTCAACCACCGTGTAGATTGTAGTCACAAGGGAAGCCAATGACATCGGCAGAGCACATGCACTGCCATATTTTTCAGCAAAAGGAGCCATCATGATTTCCAGGACCATCCTTGCGCTATTCTCCTGCATTCTTATAAGCTCCGCAACACAGGCTCAGACGGGAACATTACTGGGCACCATACAGGACGAGCACGGCTCGGCCATCCGGGGCGCCACCATCCGTATCCTCGACCTATTGCCTGCACGCGGCGCTATCTCCAGAGCAGACGGATCATATAACATTACCGGATTGCGCGCGGGCATATATACGGTAAGCATCACGGCTGTCGGCTACAAAAAATCCACTCGTAGAGGTATTCGCATCAGCTACGATCAGCCCACAACTCTTACTGTGCACCTCACGGGATCACCGGGGCTGCGATCAGGGGACTCCATCATCGTTGCAAGCCTCGCCGTACATTCCACCGAAAACAATTCGACTTCTGATGACAATCTCCTTCAAAGCGCACGGACAAATATTCAGGGAGCGGTCGCTCTTCAGCCCTCCGCACCGGAGAACGGAATAACCCCGTTTCACATACGTGGCGGCAGAAGTGGGAGCACGGAGATCAGGGTCAACGGTGCACTGGAATCCGGCCCCCCTACCAACATATTGTCCACCGCCAGAGAGGGCGATCGTGGCCTGGCCGATGAAAATACATTCATACGAACCGCCGACGAGCGGCTTTCAACATTCGGGATAGATGTAGATGCGGCCTCCTACGGCATTGTACGTCATTATCTAACGAGCGACCGGATGCCGCCGACAGATATGGTACGTATCGAGGAAATGCTCAATTATTTCACCTATGACTACCCCGATCCGGGTGAAAACATTCCATTCTCGATCACGACGGAAATCGCCCGCTGTCCCTGGAACCCAGCAAACAAGCTGGTCCATATAGGTCTTCAGGGAAAGCGCATCCCGACCAGCGATCTGCCGCCGAGCAACCTTGTCTTTCTGATCGACGTATCCGGCTCGATGGGATCACCGGAACGGCTTCCGCTTCTCCAAAAAGGCCTGGGATTTCTGGTGGACAATCTCCGTCCGCAGGATCGTGTCGCGATCGTGACATATGCCGGAAGCGCACAACTTGTTCTGGTATCCACCTCGGGGGCAGAAAAAGCGGCAGTCAAACAGGCACTGCAATCACTCTCGGCGGGTGGTTCAACGGCTGGCAGCGAAGGTATTCTTCTGGCATACAAGATAGCCGGGGAGAATTTCCTGAAGGACGGCAACAACCGTGTGATACTGGCAACCGACGGCGATTTCAATGTCGGCATATCCAGCATACAGGACCTTGAAGCGCTTATCAGTGCCAAACGAAACGAAGGGGTTTTCCTGACCGTTCTTGGAGTTGGCAGAGAGAGTTATCATGATCGCCGCATGGAAACCCTTGCAGATAAGGGGAACGGCAATTACACCTATCTGGATCGCCCTGATGAGGCGCGCCGGGCGATGGTAGAGCAGATGGGGGCAACGCTTTTTACACTGGCAAAAGATGTGAAGATCCAGGTGGAATTCAACCCGCAGATGGTTCGGTCGTACCGATTGATCGGCTACGAAAACAGAAGGCTGAAACCGCAGGAATTCCACGATGACAGCAAGGATGCCGGAGAATTGGGGGCGGGGCACTCGGTGACAGCACTGTACGAGGTGGAACCAGTTAGCATGGATGCTCTTCCTCTGGTGCCGGAGCATGAAGCGCCTCGCCCCCACCCGGAATCCGGCAAGCGCCCGGGCCTGAGCCACGAGATATCCGGCAACCACTGGACTCGACTGGCATCGTCTGGGGCCGACACACTATTATATATCAAGATCCGCTATAAAAATCCCGCGGATTCCGTCAGCCGTATTCTCATCGGCCCCCTGCTTGATGAGAACAGAGAGCTATCATCAGCATCCGGCACCTTGAAATTCTCTGCCGCGGTCGCACAGTTCGGCATGCTGCTTCGCAATTCCCGGCATGCAGGATCGGCGACCTACGACTCCGTGATCGAACTGGCACGCGAGTCCAGCACACACGATCCGGATGGACTCAAAGCGGAGTTCATTTCCCTTGTCCAGCATTGCCGCATGTTGATGGATGCCGCACGATAGCGGGCCGCCTCCCTCATTGCCGTGGTGCCAGGCCCGGGCACGCATATCGTAACCACAATGAGAAGCCCGGAGAACAATGCAGGTCCGCTCTCTGCGGGCCTGTGTTGTGTAGGCCATTAGGACAGTGCCACGGGATGCACTCGAAAAAAATTCCGCAGTCGGCAGTTACGCCATTCGTCTCGGAATCTCATAGCTCATCAGATCCTCGGCAAGCCTGGCCGATGGAAAGATCGCCTGTGCCTCGGCCAGCAGATCTTCCGGCGCCATCCCCTTTCCCCGGCTATATCGTGAGCTTAGATGGGTGAGAAAGAGGAGCCGTGCTTCCGCCTCCAGCGCAACGCGTGCGGCCATCGCCGTTGTCGAGTGACCGCTTGCCTGTGCCAGAGCCTCCTGCTGTTCCGAGAAGGTCGCCTCATGCACAAGCACATCGGCGTTGCGGGCAAGCTCCACGGCATTGCGGCAGTAGGTTGTATCGGTACAATAGGCGAGCACACGACCTGGCTCCGCCTTGCCGATCATGCCAACTCCATCAATGCAACGGCCATCCGGCAACAGCACCGTCTCGCCACGCTTCAGCCGTCCATACAGCGGGCCGCTGGGAACACCCAGCGCAGCAGCAGCGGCCGCATCGAACGCGCCGGAGCGATCGTGTTCACGCACACGATATCCAACCGCAGCAATCCGGTGCTCAAGCCGAAGCGCGCTCACGGCAACCCCTCCATCATCAAAAATCTCTCCCGGCTCTGCCACATGCACATCCACCGGAAACGTGAGATTGGTCGATGAAATCTCAAGAGCAACCGAAAGAAAGCGGTCGAGTCCGGGAGGTCCATAGATATCCACACGGCGGGAATCGCCCGAGAGACTGCACGAGCCGAGCAATCCCGGAAGGCCGAAGATATGATCGCCGTGCAGATGGGTGATGAAGATGCGGGTTATCTGGCTGCTCCGCAGATCGCTGCGCAGAAGCTGATGCTGGGTTGCCTCACCGCAATCGAACAGCCAGACCTCCGACCGCCCCGGAATTCGGAGCGCCATGCTTGACACGTTCCGCGATCGTGAAGGGACGCCGGCGCCCGTTCCAAGAAATGTTATCCGCACAGTTGCAATTCCCCTGATTGATCCATACTCATGCTGCCGCAACGCCATTCAATTCCAGGCCACGAACAGGAGAGCTTCCACGGCCTCTGCATTGCTCGTCCCCCTGCGGCAGATCCATCCGGGCCGTTCGGTAAAGGCAGATACAGCATCCGTAGAGGCAACGGCATCAGCAGAACGCCCCGGCCAGAAATTCGCGCAGCTCGGAGCGCAACAGATCGGGATGCTCAAGCCACGGATAATGCCCTACCTCTGAGAGCACGGCCAGGCGGGCCGTGGGGAGCAGAGCCGCAAGCTGATAGGCCCCCTCGGCGGAACGAGGATCATCGGCCCCCGCCACGATCAGAGCCGGAACCATCAGCATCTCGACTCGGCTCTCGATGCCAGGCCCCTGTACAAACATCGCCCAATCGCTGCTGAGATCATGATTGACATCGAAGTTCATGGGGCAATCGTATGTAGGAAGCCCAAGCGCCGTATCGGGATCGGCCAGATCGGTTTTGAATTTGATCTGCATCATATGCGTGGCGATGATAGAGAGATCCTCACCACTGCTGGCTGTGCGCCGCTTCCGTAAGCGGTCGTGCAGATCCAGCTCGTCCGCCGAAAGACGTGAACGCCATTCCCGGCGATATTCCTCGCCAATCCCGTTAAGCCCGGTTGTACAGAGCAGCACAAGGCCGGCAACTCTCTCAGGATATGTCATCGCATAAGCAAGCGTCAGCGATGTTCCCCAGGAATGCCCGCCGACAATCCAGCGCTCATGTCCCCAGCAGATCCGGAGCGCCTCGATATCGGCGATATACGACGCCAGCCTGTTGGAAGCCGACCGATCGGACCGACCGCAGCTTCGCTGGTCGTACCGATGCACCATCACAAGATCATCGACCATTGCCGCCACCGGGGCAAGATTATCGCAGGCGCCAGGCCCGCCGTGGCACAGAAGCAGCGGCACCCCACTTCCGGTAGTTGCGGTCCAGAGCCGTGCTCCGTCCACCGTAACATATTCTTCTCGCTCATACCCTGCTGAATACATCATGATATCTACCGATACGGGCCTTGTTCCACGTATCTCGGGAATCGGCCCACTGTTTGCTTGAGGATGATTATAGAACAAGCGTCCTGAACCGGACGCAGGAAACTTACGAATGAACTGACAGAGGAAAATGATATGAGAAATCTACTTCGAGGGTTGATCGCGGGTTGGGGAGCCAAGAAGACAGGATTTGGATGCGTAGGCACGATCATCGTCTTCATTATCCTTTACTGGTTGCTGGGCCATGTGTTTTAAAATGGCGGGATAACGCCCCGTTCGGCCAGGGATGGGAGAGCAATCGCGCCAGCAGCGATAAAGAGGGTGCGCCACGGATGCTCGGCATTGCTCTTGGCAACAGACGTGCATGCGGTTACACAACATCGCCGGAACGTGAACATGCATCATCAGGCGACACGGACCGTTACGATGACGGCGCCATCGGCGTAGCTGAACATGGATTCCATCCATCACATTCTGCTGGTGCTGTGATTCACGGTGAATCACAGCACCAGCAGCCGACAAGACAGGGAACCGGCAGATGTTTCATGCAGTGGTAGTACAGGGACAAACCGGCGCATACAGATCGGAAGACCATGAGTCGTTCCACCCCATACGCCTGGGCATTATACCAATGATATCTCCAGCACCGGAGACAATTGCGCGACGAACGTTGGTTACGGCCTGCTCTGCAAGTATCACAAGCGGTCGTACCATTGCCATTGCGTGCCTCGACATCGGCGCCGCCGCAGACAAGCGCTTTGATATTTGTTGCGACCGGGCTGCGGTGCAGGTAACCCAAGTTTCACGGGCATGATCCGCATCGGCACGATGCTCCAGCAGGATGGCCCGGCGTAGGAATCTTCCTGCCATCCGGCATTCCCTACAGCAGAACCTGCCCGCTGGATGCTTTGCCATTGAAATAGTGCAAAGCATCTATCAACGTCTCCTGCTCAAGTTGTTGTACCATCCCGGCATGCGATGCAGCATCCTTTGCAAGAACCACATCCAAAAGTTCATGCGGGAAGATATCCTTTGCATCGGAGGCGAAGCGGCTGCCATCGCCCGGCATGCGATACCCCAGCACAAGCGGCCGATCCATCCCGCCGTTATAGAGTTGAAGGGCTATCGGTGCGCTTATCCCTGAGCCTGCTGCAATCCCACCATCATGCAGCGCATACTCCTGAAGAAAGGCCCAGAGGTAGAGGGTGATCGTATCACCATCCTCCCGTTTGCCGAGAAGCCGACATGCGCAAAACATGGTGCCGTTATCCGGTATGGAACCCAGATGCCGCACAAGATACTCGCAGGAAATCGAGCGAAGCTCCATCGCACGTGCCATCTCCTGCGCACCCTGTGGCCCCCCTCCACCACCACAGCCGGCCATAATGGCCATAGTCACAATACCAACAGCAGCAACCGTCAGGTACATCATACAAACACCTGTCACAAATCTATCCCACATGATGAAACTGTTCAAAGCGATGAAGCGCACCGGCCTTTTAGACTTCCAATTCCACCAGGCTTGCCTCCAGTCTCTCCCCGGCAACCCGAAGCCGGGCAACGGTAACCGGAAGCTTACAACGTCTCGGCCCGGCGCTACCGGGATTCAGATACAGCACCCCCTCGTGCCATTCGATTGCTGGCATATGCGAATGACCGCTGATAACCGCACTGAAACCGGAACGAACAGGGTCGATATCAAGCGCACTCAGATCGTGCAGCATATAGAGACGATGTGCATCGAGCTGCACAACCTCCCTCTCCGGCAGACTCCTGGCCCAGACTGCCCTATCGACATTTCCTCGGATGGCGACCACGGGCGCCATCGCCTCAAGTTCCCGCAGGACCACTTCGCTGCCAACATCTCCTACATGAATGATAAGTTCTGATCCCCGCAGGGCTTCAAGCACCTCCGGGCGCAGCAGACTGTGCGTATCCGAAAGAATACCGATGATCCGTTCGCTCATGATGTATTGTTCAATGAAAGGCCATACCCGTGGCCCCAAGGCTCTCCCGGCATGCCGGAAGCCGGACCCTACAGAGGGGTCCGATAGTTCATACGTAAGAGTCCATACATAAGAACGACCGCCGCCGGAATGTTCGGTAGCGGTCGCCACACGTTTTGTCGCAACAGTCAGGCCGGAAGGCCCGGAACAGGTAATCAGCCGAAGGGAAGGCAAGAGGATAGGTACAGGACAAGGCTCCCCGTGGCATACCGGAGAGGATACAACCGGCAGACATCCCGCACACCGGCACAACACCACCCCACCAACCAACCATCGCCTCTTCCCCCCCATAACCATGCACAACCGGGGGATCACGGTGCGCTGCCGGGCACGCCCCCTACCACCACCAGAGGCCTGAGCGCTGAGATGAGCGCCACGCATGGCGCATGCAGGTACCACCGGCCATCAACGGATCATATTGCCCAGCCTGGCACACCCCGCCGGATCATCGCCTGTTGGTCATCTGCCCTCAGCTCTACCATCATCCAGCAGCCCCTGGCGCTGCTGCCATCACATCCACTCATCCTGTTGATGCAGCGCCAGTATCGGCATATCCGCATCAGTAGAGCAAGTCAAAAAGAGAGGCAAAGCCGATTCAATGCATTCTCAACCTTCTGCTCCACGAGAGATGTGCAAGCGGGCAGAAGAACATTTTGCACCATGGTTGATCGAGCACACAGAGATATATCAGTGCCTGATAGGTAAGGGGACGGCCAGAAGACCGTATGAGCGTGGGCACAGGGCAGCGCAACCGTAATAAAACGTGACCTGTGCAGAGAAAACCAGGCGGGGCGCCATACGACCGGCATCATCCCCCGTTCGCACACATCCGGGGATCTGCGGTCTGGCACTTTTATAGGCGTGGGGCGTGCGCGCAACCGATTGCGCAAGCCAGGCAACCGGGAACATGCAAAGCTCCAGGGCATTACCGATGCCGATCCACCCCTACCTGGCGGCACATCGCAAGCACCGGACAGGTAGAACATTTCGGCAGCGTGCCGGTACAGATATGTTTGCCGAACGGCACAAGCAGCCGATTGATCTCCACCCAGTGTTTTTGTGGCAGGATTCGCTCCAGCTCCAGCATGGTCCCCTCCGGCGTGCGCGCATGCACATATCCCCAACGGTTGGTCACCCGATGCACATGGATATCAACGCCGATCTTCGGCTGGTTGCAGGCGATGCCAAGGACCAGGTTGGTGCATTTCGGCCCGACCCCATGAAAGGAGAGCATGGTGGCCTCATCGCATGGCAGTTCACCGCCGAACTCCTCCACGCAACGACGGGCGATCGCGTGGATCTGCCGCGCCTTCCCTTCGTGAAATGTGCTCGCGGCGATCATCCCGCCGATCTCATCCGGCGTCATCGCAGCCATCGCGGCCGGTGTGCGTGCATGCTTGAACAGCCGCCGTGCAATGAGGATCATCACCTCATCACGGGTGCGAATCGAGATGATACAGGCCACAAGCTGCTCGAACGGGGAACGATAGCCTTCATCGGCCAGCTCGAACAACGCTGCATCGGCAAAGGAACGCACCGCATCACCAACACGATCCATCATCAGATCAATATCGATCGGCTCCTTGCCGAACGGCACCCGCTGCGGCACATCGGCCGAGCCGAACAACGGCTCGGTCCCCCCGCCCACACTTTTTCCCGGCATGGCAATTCTGGTTGTTTTTCCCATTGATGTTCTCCCTTCACTTCATAAGATATCCGGGCAACTCTCATGCCCAGGATGGCAGAACCGGATGATCGCAATCGGCGGCATCGGGTTTCGCCAGATCTCTTGCGACCCCGGCGCCGGGAGCTGAGAGACGGTGCGGCCCTTCTGGCCGGAGATCATCGGTTGGCTGGGGCCATGGATAAACGGCGCGGCTCCCGTACCTTTGGCGGAACGTTTCAGGCACATTCATGTAACCGGAGGATGGGACCATGTCGAACCCGATGATGCAGGCAATGCAGCAACTTCAGTTGATGCAGCAGAAGATGGCAGAAGCACAGGCAGCGCTCGAACATAAATCGGTCACCGAGACCGGCGGCGGCGATATGGTGCGAGTGACGGTCAATGGCCAGCGCCGTATCACCAGGCTGGAACTCAGCCCTGAAGCGCTCTCGGTCGATGACAGGGAAATGCTGGAGGATCTGCTGATCTCTACCATCAACAAGGCGATGGAATCGGCAGCAGCCATGGCAAACACGGAAATCGGCGATGCGACACGGGGGCTGATGCCAAATATCCCAGGGCTGGACCTGCCGATGTAGCAGAACCGGCATCAACGCCCGTGGAGAGGCTTGCAGGGGAGGGAGCGGCATCGCATAAACGGCATCGTATCAACCAGATAGCATTGTCAACCGACTATCTCTCGGCCCCTATGAACCCTTCTGTATCTCGTCCCCTTCTGCCCGGCATCATCCGTCCCATCATCGGGATGGTCCACCTGAAGCCGCTTCCGGGCACCCCCGGTTATGGCGGATCGCTCGACGAGGTGCTCGATGCCGCGCTGGCCGATACCAGGGCGCTTGATGCGGGAGGGATCGACGGGATCATGATCGAGAACTACGGGGATGTCCCCTTCCGCCGGACATCAGTCGAGCCGCACACCATAGCGACCATGGCAACGATCGCTGCGGAGATACGGCGCCTTACCCGTCGCCCGCTCGGCATCAACGTGCTACGGAACGATCCGCTGGCAGCACTTGGCATTGCCGCAGCCTGTGGTGCGGTAATGATACGGGTGAACGTGCACACCGGCGCAATGGTAACCGATCAAGGTGTTATCGAAGGGGATGCAAACGCCACGCTGGATTACCGGACAAAACTGGGAGCGGAGGCAAAGATCCTTGCCGATGTGCATGTAAAGCATGCGGCGCCGCTTGCGCCCATTCCAATCGACGTAGCCGCCGCCGATGCGGTGGAACGGGGCCTGGCCGATGCGCTTATCGTTACCGGCAGCCGCACCGGTGCCAACTGCGACCCGGATGAGCTTGCCGTTGTGCGCTCGGCGGCAAGAGTTCCGGTGCTGATCGGCAGCGGCATCACAGCGGAGACCGCCCCGGTACTGCTGCGTTTCTGCGATGGCGCAATCGTGGGAAGCTGGCTGAAGGAACGTGGAGAGGTGGGGCGCCGGGTTGATACGGCACGGGTGGAGCGCTTGATGGAGGCGGCTCGCATCGCATAAAAACCGGCGCATGCAGGCCCAACCTGGCTGAACAGGGCAGGCAAAGCCGCGAAGATATCACATCCTCTTCGCGGCTTTGCGCCGTTGTGTGCCGGTAGGTCCGAGCCGTGCTCACGTATATCATCGCCCGCAAAGCCGCACCAGCCGTTTACTGTTTGCTCAGCTCGCTCACATACTGATTACCAACCGAGGTGCCATTGATCTTTGTGCTGCCGATGCCGATCGCAGCGTCCGGCGGCGTAATGGTGGTGCTCCCGGCCGGAACCACCTCAAGCATCAGCTTGCTGCTCTGGATCTCATAGATGCCCGTCAGATCCATCGTCATCGGCGAAGCGATCGACATGGTGATATTGCGTACGGTGCTGCTGCTGGAAGATCCCGATGTCGAGTAGGTCCCTGCGATGGCCGTACCGTTCAGGCTGCCATGCATCTGCGAACCGCTCTCGAAATGCAGTTCCAGCGTGGACGCCCCCGAGAACCCGCTGCCGATCCTCGTTGCATTCCACTCCCCCACGATAGGCTGATTTGTCGGATCGCTCGGAGAATCCTCGCAACCGACAATTGCAACAAGCGCCAGCACAGCCATTACGTACAACACACGTTTCATGAAACACTCCTGAGTTATATAGATGAGGTATACTGCGGTCAGGAACAACTGATCCGACTGATTCCTGCGGTACGATCTCCGAGAAGCGACCATAGGCCGATGGTTTGCGCGGGGTCTCAGGAAACGTCGTACAGCCGACGGGTGACAAGACCAATCAGGGAGGCCACATAAGCCGCCCCGGATTTCTGACCGAGCCGAATGTACTGGTAATTCAACGGATGGCATTTACTTTTTTTACATGATCCCCCCACGACTCTCCCATAAGTGATCCGGGGCTGCCTTGCTCTCGCTCACACGATGCAGCGGGATCTGGTAGTACTGGCACCGTAGCGGCAACCATTGTGGCATTCTCTATGATTATTTCTGCCTGGAAACGGATATCGAACGAAGCACGCGGCATGGTTGCCCTGGCGCTCCCCGTTGTGGCCGACCAGATCGGGCTGATGAGCATGAGCTTCGTTGACACGATCATGGTAGGGGGGCTTGGGCCAACTTCGCTTGGCGCTGTGGGCATTGGCACCGCCATCTATTTTTTCTATATGGTCTTTGCCTATGGTGTTATCTCCGCGCTCGGCCCGACCGTAGCACAGGCATTTGGAGCTGGCAGCAAGGAGGAGGTTGCCAGAAACGTAGGGCAGGGATTCTGGCTGACGCTGATTCTGGCGGCTGGGGGAATATTCATCGCCTGGAACATCGGCCCCATCCTTGGCCTGCTTCAACAGCAGCCGGAGCTTATACCGATCTCGGAACGATATACCCAGGCCCTTAGCCTTGGCATTCCTGGCACGCTCCTCTTTGCCACCCTTCGGGCGTGGCTGGTAGGGCTTGGCAAAACCCGTGTGACCATGGTAGTCTCGCTCTGTGCCGGTGTCATCAACGCCTGCCTCAATTATATTCTGATTTTTGGCAAACTTGGCATGCCCATGCTTGGTGTAGCAGGCTCGGGATATGCCACGGCAATCACTCAGTGGTTCATGTTTGCCGTCACGCTCTACTATGTGCTTTCGGCATCTGAGCTACGGGAATATCAGTTCACCCGTTATATCCTGCCGCTCAACACAGGCTACCTTGGCCGCCTTCTCCGTCTTGGCCTTCCTATCGGAGCCGGCAACAGCATGGAGGTGGGGATCTTTGCTCTCACATCGCTGTTCATGGGAAGGATCGGCACCATTGCTCTGGCATCGCATCAGGTGGCGATGAACGTTGCATCGTTTACCTTCATGATACCGATGGGCATCGCCACGGCAATCTCCACACGGGTCGGACAGGCGATCGGGCGGCGGGATACAGGGGCCGCGGAGCTGGCCGGATGGGTGGGCATCGGCATGGCAGCCATCTGCATGAGCTGCACCGCCATACTCTTCCTCACCATCCCCGGAACGATCATCTCCATCTATACCAATGATCTACAGGTGCTTGCCTATGCCGGCTCGCTTCTGGTGATCGCCGGGGCGTTCCAGATCTTCGACGGCATCCAGGTATCGGCAATGGGTGCGCTCCGGGGATTGAAGGATACAACCCGGCCGATGCTGGTAAACCTGGTAGCATACTGGGGGGTCGGGCTGCCGGTTGGGTACTCGCTTGCATTTCTTGCCGACCTTGGCGGCCCAGGCTTATGGTGGGGTCTTACAGCAGGGCTGGCTGCTGCGGCAATTCTCCATAGTCTTCGCTTCAGACGTCTTTCCCGTGCAACCGGGCATAGCATATAAACACGCGATTGCTCATCTTACCGTCTACCGGTGGGACTCCTTTTCCCACCCTGGCCCGGTCGCTGGCTCCACACTGCCCTCGACCGGTTTGTTGCACCTTCTGAACCTATCCAAGGCGGCCCATGCACCAATCGCTACGACGCCTGCCCGGTCTTCTCCTTGTCTTTGCTCTGCTGCTCTGCACCATTGTGCCGATGCACGCGCAGAGCCTGCTGCTGTTCGATGTGGACGCATCGGCATTCCCGACAATTACCGCACAGTTCATCCTGCGCGACAACCTCGGCAATCTGATCACCGGCACCGAGACAAGCGACTATACCCTTACCGAGAACGGTGTCCCGATGGACATCTTCCAGACCTCCTGCCCTCCCACTCCGGCACCAACTCCCATCACGGCAGTTCTGGTCTGCGATCGTAGCGGCTCGATGAGCACGCTGATTGGCAAAGGTCCGCTTACCCGGATGGCACTTCTGAAGGCCGGGGTCAGCTCGTTTATCCGTAGCACCCATTTCGTCGATCCCACCTCGCTTGCCATCACCTCGTTCAACAGAGATCCTGAGATCGTGAGCGATTTCTCAAGCGATACAACCACCCTGCTGAACGCGGTGAACTCGCTGAGGGCGGCATCCGGGACGGACTATAATCCCGCATTTCTCGATACACTGCTCGGGGCCATCCCGATGTTGCGTGCACGGCCATCGGAACCGCCACGCCATATCATCTTTATCACCGATGGCCAGCCGATGAACGCAGTCCTCATCGACAGCATCACGGCCAAGGCGGTTCAGGCGCAGATCAAGATTCATGTCATCACGCTCGGCATGCCGATGCACCCCGCATTGCAGACCATTGCAGAGCAAACCGGAGGGCTGGCTTTTGCCAACATCCTGGATGAAAGCGAGCTGCGGGGAGTCTATACATCCATCGCGATGCGCGCACAGGGTATACGCCCCTGCACCATCACCTGGCACTCCATCACCGAGTGCGATGCAAAGGCCGAGCAACGAAACGTCGTGCTCACCTATACGCCGCTGAACGTGAGCGGCAGGTCGTCCTACAGAACCCCTGAGTCCGCCAAGATGGTGATGAAGGTTAGCTCGACACTTCTGTACTTTGGAGCGGTTGCCCCACAGACAACGGTCTTCAGAGATATCACGCTAACGGCCAGGGGAGGGCCGTTCGACATTACCGATGCGGTTCTTCCGCCGGGCACGCCGTTCGCCATCACCAACTGGGGAGGAACGCCGCCGCCGTTCCAGATCCCCGAGAACGCATCCAGGACCATCCAGATAGGCTTTACGCCGCCGCTTGCGGCGATCTATACAACCACACTCCGGTTTCTCAGCCAGACCTGCCCTATCCCTGCGGTCACCCTCAATGGAGGCAAGCTGGACGATGGCCCATCATCCTACCTCAAGCTCCTTGCTCCCACCGGAGGAGAGATCTTTGCCGGCTGCGATTCGGTGCTGATCCGCTGGGCCGGGATCTCTCCAGACGAGACCATCACAATCGAATACAGCGACAACAACGGCAGCATCTGGCAGAAGATCACCGACGAGGCGACCGGCCTTCTGTACCACTGGACGCCGCCACATCCTGGGAGCGCATACCGCATCCGCATTTCACAGTTGAGCGGCACCCGTATCGATACGGTTGGCACGGCTGCCGGGCTGGGAAGCGGGCTTACCGATACGGTCACCGACGCACGGATCATCGGGCCATCATCATTTGCCATATCCGGCGATCTTCTCTTCCTAGCAGAGGAGGGGGGGCATGTCGTCAAGATGATAGATACCAGAGCAGGACGCTATAGTACCGTGGCAGGTACCGGTGCCAACGGCTACACCGGCGATGACGGCGATGCAACGCAGGCAAAGCTGTACAATCCATCCGGCGTTGCACTCCATGATGGCTATCTGTTTATCGCCGATCAGAGCAACCATGCAATTCGGCGGGTTGATCTCGTCTCCGGCATCATCACAACCGTGGCGGGCAACGGTGCGCCTGGCTTCCAGGGGGATGGCGGGCCTGCCACCGCGGCATATCTGAACTATCCAACCCATCTGGCAGTAGCACAGGATATGCTTTATATCGCCGACCGGGGGAACAACCGCATACGCAGGATCGACCTGCGAACAGGCATCATTACCACGATTGCCGGGGGCGGCCTGGCATCCGGCGATGGCCCCCTGCCGGCAACCGATATGGCCCTGAGCGCGCCGGCCGGCATGACCATCGTCTCCGATGAACTGAATAGAAACGATACGCTCTATTTCGCGGAGGAAGGGGGACACAGGATACGGCGCATCAGCCTGCGCAATCTCGCCCTGACCACCGCAGTAGGCGATGGTATCGCGGGATATCTGGGCGATGGCGGCAGAGGCACCGAGGCACGGCTCTCATCCCCGCGCGATGTAGTGGCCGCCGGAGCGCTCCTCTATATCGCGGATACGCGCAATTACCGCGTCCGTGAATTCAACCGTATGACCCATACGATACGGACCTTTGCGGGAAGCGGCAGAAACAACTATAGCGGCGATAACGGTCCTGCCACACAGGCCGCATTCTCCCAGGTGTTCGGCGTGGCATGGAAGGCCCCCAACGCCGTCTATGTGGCCGATTTCAACAACAGTGTGGTCCGCTCGGTACTGCTCGGGGATTTCGGACGGCGCGACTCCTCCTCCAGCTCGTTTACGGTAACAACGGCCCTGCTTCGGACCAGCATACCAGGACGCACCGTGGAGTTCGGCAATCTTGCCACCGACGCTTCCCGCGATTCCTCTATCACCAGCGCCATCTGCAATCAGGGCACGGCGCCAACCGCCATTGAAACGATCACGGTGGAAGGGGCGCATAGAGAAGACTTCATTGTGGTCTCCGGCATGTCGGCAGAGGAGCTACTCCCCGGAGATTGCCGCACCATCGAGATCCGGTTTGCCCCGCAGGGCCTGGGCCGCCGCACAGCCCGCGTTATCGTCTCCGGCCGGTGCAGCAAGCTCGATACGATATTCCTGAGCGGAACCGGGCTTCCATCGTGCGGTCTGGCGCTGAAAGAGCGGATTGATCTTGGCGAGGTCGAGGTTGGCAACAGCTCCGGCGATCTTCTGATCCGTGATGTGATCTGCAACAATGGCATCATCGCGCTCAACGGACACCTGGCGCTTGAAACAACGGAGACACCCTTTGCCATTGTCTCGGGCGGCGGAGCATTCACCCTGCTTCCCGGCCAGTGTCATGAGGTAATGATCCGGTTCACGCCGGCGCGCGAGGGACGCAGTACCGCACAACTCGATTATGGCATCGCCACTTCCTGCGGCGGGGCCAGAACCACTCTGGTGGGCAAGGGAACGATGGTGCACGGAATCGAGGTTGTGCCGGAGGTTACCTTCCCGGCCATTGCCTGCGACCGCACCGGCCAGGACACCACGATCATCATACGGAACGCAGGGGCAGGCCCGCTTGTCATCACTGGCGCCGAGCTGATAACAAACGCCGATGGCTTTGTGCTTCTGCCGCCGGTCCCAACAGCCGATACCCCCATTACGATCCTCCCCGGCATGGTTCAGGAGCTTGGCATCCGGTTCCAGCCGACCACGTACGGCGCAAAAAGCGCAACGCTACGCATTACCTCGGCCAACAGCGCAAACGCCACAGATGTGGCGCTCACAGGACGCTACAATCATATCAGCGTGGCCCCGGACGACCCTCTCCTGGCGTTCGATGGCAGGCTGCCGGCAGCGGCATTCCCGCGCGACAGCGTTGTCGTGCTCCGCAACAGCGGCACATCGGCAATCACGGTTACAGCCGGAACGATCGGCGGGCCTGATCCTGATAAGTTCGCTATCATGCCCGATCAGTTCCCGCTTGTGATAGCGCCACATGACACCGCGCATCTAGTGATACAAGTGCTTGAGCCGGTGATCGGCAATGGCTATCGTGCACTGCTCACTCTGGCCTATGAACCGGACTGTGGTGAGGATCTGACAGTAGAGTTGCTGGAGGTGGGAGCGCAGCCGGCGATCTCGGCACATCCGCCACACTTCCGGGATCTGCTCTGCCAGGAGGAATCCGGCCGCGATACCCTTCTGAACGTACGTAATCCAGGCGGCGGCGAACTTCGGATCACAGCCTACGAGATTCGGGGAGCAGATCCGGGGGCGTTCAGCTTCGCCGTCCCCCTGCCGATCATCGTTCCGGCAGGAGAATCGCTCCTGCTGCCGATACGGTTCGTCCCCCCGACCAGCGGAACATTCAGCGCCGAGCTTGCCATAACAAGCAATGCCTCAAGCGACGAGACCCTTGTCCCGCTCGCTGGCCGCCGTGAGATAAGCTCGATTGCCATATCTGGCTTGGAGTTACGCCTTGGCCATATTCTTCCGGGCGGATCCGCATCAACGAGCATCCCCATACGCAATACCGGCACCACGCCGGTCAGCATCCCTCTGCCAGCCGTCATTGGCCCGTTTGCTGTGGTTACCGCATCACCACTGACCTTGGCACCGGGCCAGGAGAAGGAGATCGAGATAACACTGAACAACGCTAATGAAGGCGAATACCATGATACGCTCAGGCTGGATGATCTCCCCTGCGGCTATCATGCCATGATCCCGATCTCGGCAAGCGTCTTTACACCGGCCTATACCGTGGTGGATCTGCCGGAGGAGAGCGCAGCGCCAGGAGCCCGTGTATCGCTTCCCATCCGAATCAGCATACCGGACCCTGTCCTGTTCACACTGAAAGGGGCACGCGCATATACGACGATCATCACGTTCAACGGCGCCATTCTCAGCCCGGTGGAGGCAATCGGCGCAACGATCGTGGCACAAACCTACGATCCGGCCACAATGCTCCGCAGAGTAACGCTCGCGGGCGAATATCCGGGCGTTGGTGACACGCTCGCCACCCTGATATGCAACGTCCCGATGAGCACTCTGGTCGGCACACCGCTGACCTTCGAGGAATTTTCATGGGACCATCCCCACGTGTTCCCGGAAACGCTGGACGGAAGCTTCACCATGCTGGATACCTGCTACCTCTCGAACATGGTGGCCCGTCCAAAGGTGCTGAAAATCCGTCCCATGCCGGCTGGCGATGCCGCCGTTGCCGAGATAGAGCTGGAGGATGTGCTGAGCATCCGCGCATCCATCATCGATCCCCTTGGACAAGAGGTGGCATTGATCGCCGAAGGACGTTACAACAAGGGCCGCTATGAGCTTCCCCTGGCTCTGCACGGCCTGGCATCCGGCCTCTATACGCTTATCATTGATACGCCGTTCGGCAGGACAACCGAACGGATCGTTATCGCACGCTAAGCAACGGTTGCCGGAGCAGCGCAGCCGCAGGCGCATGACAGGAGATGGCTCTGCACGATCGACACGGCCCCGCCCCTGAAACAACTGAACGAACAAAGCCCTGTGGTCTCGTGCTCCACAGGGCTTTTACAATGACATCAGGGCATCCCTTCCACCTAGCGGAGATCTTCTCCCGGTCCGGGATTGCCATCGGCCAGCGCCTCCCACACCCAGTATACCCCGTCCGCATCGCGCCCCCCCTGCCACACGACAATCCCCTGTTCGACACGAACGACCGCATACCAGGGCTGCCCGTTATCCCCCGTGCCGGTATATGTTGC
The DNA here is from genome assembly GCA_964455525.1 of uncultured Alphaproteobacteria bacterium. Lineage (GTDB taxonomy): Bacteria > Bacteroidota > Ignavibacteria > OLB7 > OLB7 > JAFDZV01. The sequence goes on along the minus strand of CAYVWR010000003.1, from coordinate 216,084 downwards.
CGTTGCTCCGCCAGTAGGGTCGGATGAAACGATGCGCCATCCGTTCCGGTGATATTCGTTCCCCATGCAATCCAGGCCATGAATTGCCATAAGGCGACCGTTCTGGTACTCGGATACGCTCCACCATCGGTTCCCATTGGAACAATCGCCCTGCAACATCCGGTACTCGGTTGCGGCCGTTGCAAGGCAGGGGATCATCAGTAGACAGGCGACCAGACCAGACTGTATGTTCATCGTGTTATCCTCACTCGTTGATGGTGGATTCCCAGAAAAGACCGTGTGCATCACGTCCTGCGCAACGGATCAGCTTGGTGCCCTGGTTTGGATCGTAGAAGGTAAGGCTCCACCACGCAAACATGCTTATCAATGATAATGTGCAAATGTACTATATCATTATCAATCTGGGGAGTACATCTTTGTGCACCCCATCCCCCCCGTTGCAAGTATGGAAGCAGTGTAGACGCTAAAGCCCGTAGAAGATCAGGGTAATTCCGCCGATCCCCAGCCAACGCGGAGATACACCGGGAAATGGTCGCTTGTGCCGGCGATATACTGCGTGCCACGGATATAAGTACGATGCGGAGGCCGAGCGATGGGGTCGGCCCTGGAATCGCGGAGGAATTCCGGTGCAAAGACCGTTTCGGCCGTCTGGTAGAGCACCAGCCCCTTGGCATCGAGCACGCCACGCGAGAGCATGATCTGGTCGATCGTCTCCCAGTCGCCACGGTAGTAGTAGCTGCCGATGCTATCGGCATACGCCACCGGAGCGGCGGTATTGATAAGCCGGTGCCGGAATGTCTCGCGGTCGGTATAAGCACGTGCGTCGAGCACATCACGCACCGAACGATTCTCCGGCTCATCGTTCAGGTCTCCCATCAGAACGATATCGGCATCAGGGTCGATCCGTGTCAGAGAGTCGATGACACGCGCCGCCACGGCCGCCGCCCGTTCCCGTAGCGGCGAGGACTGTGCCTCCCCTCCACGTCTGGAGGGCCAGTGATTTACAAGCACGGTAAACTTCCGCCCATCCTTTACCAGTGGCACTTCCAGAATATCACGGGTCGGACGCGACCCCGGCCCCAGATCGACCGGATGCATTGTGAAGCCTGCCGCCGCCGCCACACCGTGCCGCACCAGAAGTGCGACATCGATCCCCCGGCTATCGCGCGATTCCTCATGGATGATCGCATAGTCATGCCCCAGAAACTCCCCCACCAGCCGATGCAGCACGGCCGCATTCTCAAGCTCGCAAAGACCGATGATATCCGGCCCACGGTTATCGTCGATGCTCCGTATGGCACGGGCAATCGCCGCCAGCTTGCGCTCGTAGCGCTCCTCGGTCCACTTCATCGTCCCCCGGGGCGTAAAGTCGTCGTCGCCGGGATTGGCGGGATCATCGCTGGCATCCCAGAGATTCTCCAGATTATAGAACGCAAACAGCAGGCTTTCCTCCGGCTCCTGAAGCAGCGGAGCCTGATAGATAGCCTTGTCGCAGCTCGCAAGGAGGAGCAGCAGCAGGATTGGAATGAACCTGTATCGCATGATATTCGGGGCCTGATAGTGTTGCTTGAGAAACGGAAGCTGCTCGAACATGTAATTTTGGCATATCGGGCATTCGAGCGGAGGATGTAAGTTACTGCCATGAAACTTCGCTCATGACCATTGGAGGATACAGGACCATGTCGGATCTGGCAACAAAGGAATGCGTCCCCTGCCGGGGAGGAGTGCCCGCACTGAACGGGAAGGAGATCGTGCCATTGCTCGCCCTTCTCGGCGGAGCGTGGAGTGTTGTTGAAGAACATCATCTGGAAAAGGCCTTCGCGTTTCCAGACTTCACAAGCGCTCTCCAGTTTACCAACCGTGTTGGCGAGCTGGCCGAGGAGCAGGGACATCATCCCGACATCCATCTTTCCTGGGGAATGGTAACAATCACGATCTGGACCCATAAGGTTGATGGCCTTACCGAAAGCGATTTCATTCTGGCGGCAAAAATCGATCGGCTGCTGGAGAGTTGAGCACTCCGAGCGCACTTCCCAGAGATGGACGGAGAAAGGGAGGTACATCCCATGTCCGGCGCCATTATCCTGGCATCATCTGCCCGGCCTCCCGATCATCAGGCTGGGCAGAATACCCTCCGAAGCAGGAGATGGGAGTGGAAACGTATACCGTTCGGGAGATGGCCGCTTCCGCGTGAGGCCGGAAACATTATTCTCAAGACATTCAGGAACGTACCATGCGGCACATGGACCGTTATCATGGCGCGTTGCTGGGCCTTGCGGTCGGCAATACGCCTGGCACCACACTGGAGTTCAAGACCCCGGGGACATTCGCACCGATCCATTCATAAAAAAACCGGGGACGAATGGTCCTCTCCTTCGCCCCCTTCAAACACCCACCTCTGTTCCCCCATCTCCCCGAGCCTTCCCACCTGCTGGCATCACCGCCACCACAGACACCTGTCCGTTGGTACAGGTGCGGCCCTGTCCGTTGTATCGGCCGCGATTCCCGTCCTTCGCCTGATGCCGCCCCCGTTCGCCATTCGATAACTTTGCCTTGTCTTTGGGGCAGCATGTATCAGGGATGGACATGAAGGGCGGCACATCGAGAACGGCATTGATCGCCGGGTTCTCCAGAGCACCCCAACAGCATGCGCAAAACGGTGCCGGGAATCGGGCCGGATCTCGATTTCCAGATCCTGGGGGCGCTCGAAACAACTCTCCCCCCGGAAGGTCGATACCCTGCACGGGAAGAAGTCCGGCCGATGCTCTGGCATATGGCGGACGATTCGATGGTTCCTGCACGATGCAGCAATATTCCGGGGCATCTCTCCCCGGGAGATGTGGTGGTGGTCGATATCAGCAGCACGATGGGCGCGGCGCTCCCTACTACTCGAACAGATGGCGAGCTGCTGGAATTGCATCCTTCCGCCCGTCTCCCGGGAGATCTCCGGGTGGTGGAACTTCGCCGTCCGGCTGATCGGATAGCACATCAAACCGCTTATGCAGCAGGGACAGGAGGCGACGCCATCTGCACACAACCTATGCCGAGGCGCCACGCAAATGCCATCCCTAGCATACGTCCTACGGTCTGTGCCTGACCGTGCCATAATCAGCATCCGGCTCAACATCGCGCGAGTTGGTCGTGCCCGATCGTTCCATGCACATTTCGGTGCCGTGCCTGGCCCCCCGGGCACGACCGCTCCAGCGCCAGGATCATATGAGAAACCCCGGATGGCTTCCCCGAAAACGGAACAGCCTCACTCCCCCCTCCCCTCCAGCCGTTGCACCAGTTCCGGGTAATGATGGGGGCTTTCCACCGTATCGACATGAATAAAGGCGACCTCGACATCTGGATGTGATTCCGCGACGATACGAACCTGATCGGCGATACCGGATGACTCGTATGTGGAGATCGATCCATTGCAGGCGATGATGATCTCGAAATGCATCTCGTTGCCCACATAATGCCCACGGCAGAAACGGACATCCTCCACCCCCGGCACCTTCGCAACCGACTCGCGCACCTCGCGCAAGGCCTCATCCGATGATGAGCGCCCGAGCAGATAATCGATGTTCTCCCGGAACACCGTTATCCCTCCCCAGAGAATGAGGAGGCCCACCACAAGACCGGCGATCTCGTCGGCCTGCTTGAACCCAAGCGCGGCACCGGCAACGCCGATCACTGCGGCAACCGAGGAGAGCACATCGTTGCGGGAATCTACCGCCGATGCCATAAGCGCCGGACTACGCTCGCGCACGGCGATACGCCGGAGCCATTCCGACAGAAGAAGCTTGGCAAGGATGGCTGCGCCAAGTATGCCAAACAGCAGATTGTTCTTTTCATGCTGGTGAGGGAAGATGAACTTCAACACCGATTCCTGGATAACCTCTACACCCAGCACGCAGGCGACCACCGCGATGATAAAACCGGCTATCGGCTCGGCCCGGGCATGGCCGAACGGATGTTCACGATCGGGAGCCTGCCCGGAGACACGGATGGAGACCAGCACAGCGGTGGAAGAGGCGATATCGAGAAGCGAGTTCATCGCGTCGGAAAACAACGCGATGGAGCCGCTCATCAGAAAGCCCCAGAACTTGATAGCAAAAAGACCGGCGTTGACAAGCAACGCTACAACCGATACCCGCCCTGTCGTCATTGTACCCACAGTTCATGTTGGTAGCCGACACCGGCCAAAGGCCTGCATAGGCAGCCCCGAAGAACGGCCTGTTGTTACAGCCTGAACAATCACACAGATAGAAGCTCACAGACCCCGGGGATCATCCGGCCACCGAGCCTAGAACCCAAGAATGCCTTTGCGGATGGCAAGCGCCTCCTTCGATGCATTCTGATCCACTACGGCCTTGGCCGCAACCGATGTTCCAGAAACGATCTTGGCGGCGATCTGCCGGGGGGTGCCGTTCTGGATGACATCAAATCCCACCACGTCGCGCATGGTGGCGATAGCATCGGCATAACTCGGCGGCACCGTTGTGGCCTCTATCGCCGAACGTTTATACCGGACCGCTGTCACGATATCCCCGGCGTTCAACCCCATCATCTCCGCCGACTCCCCAGGGTTCACCGATACGATCTTCCATCCCTCGGCGGCCCTCTCAATCACGGCGCCAAAGGTCGGTTTCTGCTTCTTCTCCAGGTCCACCCTGATCCCCATCTTCGGCAGAATCTCCACAAACGGAAGAGGCTCGGTCCCGACAATATACCGTTGGTAGAAATCGCTCAGCGTGGTTCCGGTCGCCTGCTCTATGGCAGGGATGATATCCTCATCGGTAAAGGTCTTTCCCGTCTTTGCATACTGCTCGTTGAAATATCGCATGGCATCGTCCAGACTCTTGCTATTGCCGGTCTGCGAACGGATGGAGACATCGATCAGAAGCCCAAGGATCGGCCCCTTGGTATAAAGCCCCATGATGTCCGACTGCTCGGTCTCGGTGACGTGCATGCTAAGATCGGCAATCGATCGGCTCTGCGGTTTTCCATAGCTGATGGCAACCGACTGGCTGAGCGAGCTGATAAAACTTCGTGGGCTGGCAAGCTCATTGCGGGCGAGCAGCACCTGTGCATAATACTCGGTAAGGCCCTCGGCAAACCAGAGAGAATTGGTGCGGGGGGCACGCTGATAATCGAACGGACCAAGCTCCGAGACATGAATTCGCTTCGGGCTCCAGGTATGCCAGTATTCATGGGCGATCACGGATTTCAGGATCTCGGCGGCACTGCTGCCGCTGAAGCCCCCCGGCGCTGGCATCCGGTAGGTGGAACTGTTACGATGCTCAAGCGCGCCGAAGATAAAATCGCCCGGCTGTGGGTCCACAAGATAATGCTGGAAAACATACCGGTCGTACGGCATATCGCCGAAGAAATCGCTGATAAGCGTCACGATCTGCTTTGTGACGTCGATCAGCTCATCGGCAGCCGCCTTCTCAAGCGCTCGTGGCGCATGAATCACGATGATGTGCGGCTTCCCCTTGGCGGTAAACTCCAGGCGCTGAAATTTTCCCATCGAAAGCGGGGCATCCACAAGCTCGTCGTAATCACGGGCGCGATAGGAGTGGCGTCCGGGATTCCCCTTGTCGTGCGATTCAACCGGGTCCAGGCCGATCGCGATATCCCAGCCGCTTGGAACCTCGTAGGTCACCATGTACGGGATATCCTTGTATCCTGCCGGATAGCCGAAGATTGCCGGGGTGTTGGCAAAGGCATAATCCTTCTCGATATCGGAAAGGCCGAACCAGAGCGAGACCTCGCTCTTCTCGATATCATGCACATCATAGGAGATGGCGATCTGGCGATCGCGGCCGATGATCCTGAACGTATTGGTATCGACACGCTGAACGCTGAGCGGACTGCCGGTGCTGGAAAGCGCCTTGAAGTTGGAAACATAGGCTCCGAAATTCACGATATCGTAGGCGCCCGGCCCCCAGATGGGAAAATGAAAGATGATGGTATCCTGCACGATGTTCGTAAGTGTGCCGGACACCCTGAACACCTCGGCCTGAATATCGGCCGAAACAACATACGTGACGGCCTGCCCTCGCTCGCTGCCCCCTCCCGCGCCGTCCGGCTGTGCAAACACCGGCATCGAACGATGGCTGGCGGCCAGGAGCCAGAGAAGGGCTATGGCCTGAAGGTGGGGACGGAGGCTCTTTATACTCGTTGGCACTGTGAAATTCCCCGATGGACGATTGTTGAGGTTGCCGGGACGCCGCACCGTGCAGATGCGGGGGGTAGACGTACGCCGGGAAGTTGCAAACGCTCTGGTATCGACGGGAAACCGGTTTTGTTTCGCAGCATCCTGGAGATAGATGAATCAGCGGTCCTGCCACAACGCCATCGCGGCCGGACAAAACACTGCAAGGGCTTTGCCATCACCTCGACACCGACGGGAACAAGGGGACGCAGCAGAAGCGGGAACCGCTTCCTCCATACAGGAGGGGGGCATCAGCAACCGATGCCCCCACGATATGAAGGTGTCGCGCACGGGATCATTTGTTCTGGGCCGAATACTCTTCCCACTTGGTAGTAAGGTAGGCACCCTCGCCGAAGAACTTGAGAATGACCAGGAATTCCTTTGCCCCGATATACCCTGGCACAATCGTCAGCAGCTCCCCTTTGTCGTTGAAAAAGGCGGTGGCCGGATAACTCTTGATGCCGAGCGCCTGGCCGAACTGGCCGTTGGTAAGCTCGGTGCCAGCGTAGGTAAGCGATCCTGCCTTCTCTGGATTCATCTTGCTGGAGATATACCGGCTCCCCAGATACGCCGCGACGGTGCTATCGGCATAGGTATCACGATCCATCCGCTTGCACCAGCCACACCAATCGGTGTAGACATCGAGCAGAATAAGCTTGTTCTGTTTGGGGGCATCTTCAAGGGCCTGTGAGATGGATTTCCATTCCACGCCGACCGGATTTGCATCTGCGGTTGTCATAAGCGCCAGTGTAAAAGCGGCTGCAAGGCAGACCGCGATGAGTACTTTGTTCATGGCTATCCTTCATCATAACAAATGGTATTCCGTCGTGGCGATGGATCACCGGAAATGTTCGTCGCGGCAACAGCGCCATGCACGAGCGGTCACACTCGGCCGGACAGATGGGGCGTGTACCGATCTGCGCCACAGAAGCGATCCGGGGAATCCCGCACAGACCGATCCAGCCACAAACTACGGCTTCTACTGAAGACATGAAAAAACCGGACCACAGAGCCTGGCACGGCCTGCGCAATCATGTTTTCTGTTTCTTCTTCTTTGCCGAAGGGAACAGAATATTGTTCAGAATGAGCCTGTAGCCGGGCGAGTTCTTATGGAGCGTAAGATCGGTTGGCGGATCATGCACCGCATGCTGATAATCCTCCGGATCATGGCCTCCATAGAACGTAAAGGTACCACGGCCGAAGTTGCCGGTGATATACTTCACCTCGTCGGTCCCCTCACGCTCTGCCAGCACCGTCACCCCTTTCTTGATAAAGCGCTTGTGGAAAGCAGTGGTCTGCCCCAGAAACCCCTTGACCATCCCCACATGACACTGCGTGAGCATGGTAGGGACCGGATCGTGCTTGGCGGAGAAATCGAACAGGGTGAAAAAGTCATTCTGTGGCGACGAGGCAAACCCTGGCTGCACATCGATATCGGAGTACTCGTAGATATACGGGTTCATCTCCAGGGTAAAATTCTCAAAGGCAAGCGACTGCCCGAAATCGAGCATCTGCTGCGCATCTGCCGCCGGAGGATCGCCATCGAACATGACGTCGCAGATATCGGTGGAATGGGCTGCCAGGGCTATATCATACGAGTCGGTGGCGGCGCACATGGCAAAGAGGAAGCCGCCACCGGCCACATACTTCTTCACCTCCTGTGCCACAGCAAGCTTCATCTGCGACACCTTTGCATACCCAAGCTCGCTGGCCGCCTGCTCCAGCACCGCAACCTGCTGCTGGTACCAGGGTGCCGTGGCAAAACTGGAATAGAACTTTCCATACTGCCCGGTGAAATCCTCATGAAACAGGTGAAGCCAGTCGTACTGCTTCAACTTCCCCTGCAACACATCTTTGTCCCACACCTTCTCGTAGGGGATCTCGGCATATTCCATGGCAAGGGTCACCGCGTCATCCCAGGGCTGGAATGTAGGTGGCACATAGATGGCGACCTTTGGCGCGGTCTCCAGGCGAACCAGATCCATATTGGCATTCTCATCCTGCACCTGGCTATAGATCGCGGCCGCCCGTGCCCCGGATATCGACTCAAACGTGACGCCGCGGATCCGGCTTTCCGCCGCGACAAAATCCGCATAATCCAGCATGAAGGCCCCATGGCGGTAGTTCAGCAGCCAGTCCACCTCCAGGTTCTTCGAGAGCGCCCAATAGGCAAGGCCATAGGCCTTGAGATGATCGGCCTGATCGTTATCCATAGGAATCAGGATCTTTGCCTGGGCGAAGGCCTGAGCCACCGCACCAACTGCGAGCGCAAGTGCCAGAATAAGGGAACGGACCGGATAGTTCATCGGATCAAAGCCTTGAAAGCGCATACGGTTGGGATGAGTTACGGCAACCCCTCTTGATAAAGCAAAGCCGGACGCCCGGTTGTATCGTGCGCCCGGCTCGGCCATACTTTCAGCAGCATTGCCACGGGCCACGGCCCGCATTCAGACAGAGGGGGACGGCTCTGGAAGGGATTCCATCGTCTCGGCCTGCGCCTGTGCCAGCACATGCTCCAGATGATCGAGCATCTTCGGGCTGAACCGGAGCACCAGATAGGCATAGTCCTGATCGAACTGCTTATCGAGCACATCGGCATAGTCGTACACCCTTGTCGCGAGATTGTACCGCCCGATCGGCAGCCGCACAATCCGCTCCACAAAGGTCTGCTCTACCAGCTCCACCAGCTTGTTCCGCAACGCATGCAGATGAAGACCACGGGCTGCCGATATCGCCACCGAGTTCGGGTAGCGCTCCTGAAGCTCGCGAAGCCTCTCATCGCCCGGCTCCAGAAGATCCACCTTGTTGAAGACCATCACTGCCGGGATCTGATCGGAGTCGATCTCGCGCAGGGTCTCCTCCACCACCTGAATCTGCTCCCATACGCTGGGGGAGGAAGCGTCCACGACATGCATCAGCATATCGGCTTCCTTCACCTCGGCGAGCGTGGATCGGAAACTTGCCACCAGATGCGAAGGGAGCTTGCGAATAAACCCGACCGTATCGGAGATCAGGATCGACCGCCCGGGGGTAAGCTCTACGGTGCGCACCGTGGAGTCGAGCGTGGCAAAGAGACGGTTCTCAGCATGCACCCCGGCACCGGTCAGCTCGTTCATCAAGGTGGACTTGCCGGCGTTGGTATATCCCACGAGCGCGGCACGGAATAGTTCCTCCCGTCCCTTGCGCTGCGTCTCGCGCTGCGTATCTATCCGGTCCAGCTTCTCCCGCAACAGCGAGATCCGCGAACGGATAAGCCGACGATCGGTTTCAATCTGGGTTTCACCTGGCCCCTTTGTGCCAATGCCACCATACTGCTTTGAAAGGTGGGTCCACTGCCGGGTCAACCTCGGCAGCATATACTGAAGCTGGGCAAGCTCCACCTGCGTGCGCGCCTCGCTGGAACGTGCACGCTGCGCAAAGATGTCCAGGATCAGACCGCTGCGGTCGATGATCTTCCGGTTCAGGATCTTGCCAAGGTTGCGCGTCTGCACCGGGGAAAGATCATCATCGACCACAACCAATGTGATCGCTTCATCCTCGACGATCTGCACAAGCTCCTCCAGCTTCCCCTTGCCGATGAAGTGGGCGGAATCCTTGCGGGGAAGCCCCTGCACAACCTTCATGATCGTGTCGGCACCGGCCGTATCGGCCAGCAACTCAAGCTCATCAAGGTGCTCAAGCGTCTGCTCACGGGTTTCCGGCCACACAGTAAGACCGATCAAAAGGGCCCGCTCACGCTCGTCCTGCGTAATGGTGTGAAGTTTATTCTCTGTCAATTCTGGATTGTTCAATAAAAAAAACGCTAATGATTCTCTGCCAGACCGGCGATTCCGAACTGGATACAACAGGGATCGCTGCCTGCTCTACGACGATCCTGCGCAGGGAATAGTCTCCCTCTGACAGGGAAACAGGATGCTAAGCTAGCGTTTGTGGGGATTACATCAAGCCATTTTGATGGGATCGGCATGGATCTGCCCGCGCCTACAGCTACGGCTCGTAGAGCAAGGCCCCATCTCCGGCAACGTTCACCCAGTAGCCATAACCGGGTTCGAGCGTGGAAACCGATACCGCATCCCCAGGCGTGGCGAGATAGCCGGAAAGGAGCGTGGTCCCTTGCACGACGATCCGCGCCACCTGCACCGGAACGCTTGCGCCACCGATCAGATTCCACCCTGCCCGGACCAGCACCAGCCGTGGAAGATTTATCACGTCTCCCCGGTGCCATACCGTTACCGCCTCCGGGAACCGTACAAAATACCCATCCCCCGGCGTTATCGTATCGGCAGGTACGCATCCGCCGATACGATAGCCAAACACGGAGAGCGCAGTGGCAAACAACTGCATGCTGCCGGGATCAAACGGAAGGCAGGCGGCGGATGCGGAGTTGAACCCGCTCTGGTAACGTACGCCATAGCAGAACTCGCGGCCCGCTACCAGGCTCGTGCCAGCGCGATAGTTGATAACACTGCCGGGATTGACCCGGATGCGGGAAGCCGAGAACGAGCGCTCCAGAGTGAGCGAGGTTATGGCGTCGATACGCCCCACATCGACGATCACGCTATCGGCCAGCTCCACGGCAGCCTCCAGCGTGGCATGCGGGGCAACCACCTGCACCGCCCCACCGCCGCGCACAGTACGGGCAAACCGAAGCGTATCACCATACAGGACAAGAGCCTGTTCAGCCGGTATCGTAAGCTCTCCCTGCAACCATACCATGCCGTGGACCGCAGCCGGCGCCCCCACCAGAATATGCCCGGCCGGAGCGTTCCGCAGGCATCCGACGGCCTCGAATGCCGTAAGGATCTCCTTGCGTACCAGAAAGCGCACCTCCTTGCCGACGGCGCCATAACGTCCGCCAACGGGCGATCCCCAGAACCCCTCGAACGTGACATCTCCCTCGACGATTCCCCTGGCCTCTCCCCATAACTTCACGACGGTATCACTGACGATCCGGCAACCGCTCGCGATATCGCTTGTGAAGCGATGCCGCACCTTTATCGGGCTTCCCCCGGCATGCACCACGATGTTGGAATCCCCCTCGGCCAACGGCAGAATCGCCAGCGTGGCGACGACGATCGGCCCCATCACAGCCAGCTCGCCTCCGGCATCCCCCTTGAATATCAGATGCATCGCGGGGTCCCATATCCCGGCATCGCTCCGAAGGCGCACCCGATGCCCCTGCATAAGCACGGTACAATGCTCGATCGTGCCGTAATTGTACAGATCGCCGATGATATTCCAGCGATAAAGCTCCTCGGATGCCGCAAGCACGCCATCAACCGTAAGCGATCCGACAATGGTATTCCCCCCCTGCAAACCGATGCCGGTAGCCCGCACGATCGTTCCGGGATCAACCCGGACATCGCCGAGCAGCGTACTGAAACCGATCTGGCGCGACGCCGCAAACCGCAGCGTTCGTCCTGTGTCCCCAAGCACCCCTCGCACAGAAAGCAGAGTCCCACGGCGCGATGGCCTATACTCCGGCGCGGAGCCGATGATGATATCGCCGCGGGCGTTCCCATCAATCTCACCATTCAACCGTATCACCCCGGCATCCGCAACCACACCGGGATCGCCGTACCGCGATGCGGCTGCCACATATGCCCCGTTCACGGTAAGATCATGCGGCCCTGCAACAAGCTGGTTCCCTCCTGCCACCGTAAGCGAGCCGAAGACCACCGGCCCATCAAGGCGGACCACACTCCCCCACACGCCGCCAACAAGGATATGACCGAACGTTCCAGATCCTGATATCCTTCCTCCATCGGCTGCCATACGCACGATCCCCTCTCCGGCTATGCTCCCGGCATTGCGAAGCTCCCCCACGATATGCAGCATCGCAGAGCGGGCGACGGCGATTCGCCCTTCGTTTTGGAGCACTGCCACCTCCGCCCCCCCGGCATCCAACCTCAGGCTGCCATGGGCCCTTACCACGATCTGCCGGTAGATTCCGGCTGGCATGCCGGTAACGTCCGAGGCGATCACCACGGTATCATCGCTCCCTGGCACCCCCGCCGGAAACCAGGATATGCTCTCCCATGCGCCATTATCGTGGCTGACACGAACAACGGCGCCGGCGGAAGCAGCACAAAAAACGCTCAGGAACGCACAGAGAATGAAGGATCGGATCATAAGGCTGGCCCTGGCTGACTGGTTGCACACATGCATTGCATTCACGGCGCCGGTTTTGCACACCACGTTGGCACGCAGGCTCTGTTGGCATACGCCGCGCCCCGCGCCGAGCACATGCTCAGAATCGTGCGCTGATGCCGAGCGATATGCTTGTCGCACGCACATCCACCCTGGCATCACGATCAAGCTGCCGGGCTATCCGATCGCTCGGGAACAGATCCTTTATCGCCAGCCGTGCCTCGTACTGCGAAAGGAAGCTCTGCGATATCGTCAGATCGTACTGGTTATACGGTTGCTCCACAAGCGCCGGGATGGCACCGGCGGAGATCGTCGTGATACGCTCGCCGAACCGGTTGAAGGCAAGGCTCGCCGATGTTCCGAGATCAGGGTTATCGTAATACAATCCGGCATTGATAACATAGGGCGACTGTCCCTGCAAGCGCCGCCGGGTGCGCACGCCGGCAGAATCGATGTCAACCTTCGAGTCGAGCCAGGTATAATTGATCGAGAAGGAGAACGGCGCAAGGGGATCGCCCAGAAAACCTAGCGAGCGGCGCAGCTCAAGCTCGATCCCGGTATTGACCGCATCGGTGTTGATCCAGGTGCGCTCCAGCGTCGTGGCAAATAACTGTACCGGCGATTCCTCGATCGCACCGGCAAGCTTCTTATGAAAGAAGCTTATGGCCATCACCTCACCCGGACCAGAGAAATACTCCAGACGGACATCATAATTATTGATCAGCGGGCGTTGCAGATCCGGGTTTCCATACGAGAGAGCATCGAGCACAAAGTCGAAGAAGATGTTCCGCGAATACTCACGAAAATCCGGTCGCGACAGCGTGCGGCTATAGGCAAGACGTGCGTTGATCGCAGGGGTGATCTCGTAGATAAGCCCTGCCGATGGCAGCCAGTCCCCGGTTGGATAATCGACCGTGATCGGGTTGGCCCGATCATCCACCGTGTGAACGATAACACGATTATCCTCGTAGCGTGCCCCGAGAATCCCGCGAAAGCGTTCGCCGAGGAGCTGAAACGGGATATCGGCCATCAAATATCCTGCGCGCAGATGCGACTCGCCGCCATAACCATCGCCGACCGTGGTAAACTCCTCCATCGAAATCGCCGCCGAATCGATATGATGCGATTCGTACAGCGTATCGAGATGTGCAAAAGAAAGCTGCCACGAACGATTATTCAGTGTATAGGCAAACGAGCGCACTCCATATATCCGGGAGGTATTCTCCGTAAGCGCCCCGAATTTTATCCGTGCAGCGCCGACCGGCAGAGTGAAATCGGCACCGAAACCGGCGAGATCCTCCTTCAGATTGGAGAAGATTCGCCCTGCCCCATAGGGATTTGTAAGGGATGGGCTTAGCACCGCCTGAAACTTCGCAGCCGTATCCCCCGCCTGGCGCACATAGCCCATGCGCCGCAGATCCGGCTCATTACGTTCCCCGAGCGTTCCAAAGCCACGCCACTGCACCCGCAGATTCCCAAGCTCCGGCAGAAGGTGATCGCCGTTGATCTGGCCGTTATACAACGAACGTTCCAGGTACTGGAAGACATAACGGTCATTTTCGATCTCGCCATTGTTGATAAGCCCGCGGACATTTGTGTACTGATCCTCGGCGATACGATTATAGGTGTTTTTGATGCTGATCGTGTGAAGGTCGGAGAGCTTGTAGCTGAGATTCAGGATGCCACCCCATAACACCGAATATTCCGACTGAAAACCACTCAGGTTGAACTTGTATTCAGAGCCGACAAGGGTATCATAGCGGCGAATCGCCGTATGCTCATAACCATTGCGATAGGAAAGCGCCGCTATAATGCCGACATCATTATCGAAGAGCGAGAACCGGTTACCATAGGAGACGACTGCGCTCAGATTGGGGAGCGCAGTAACCGCTGTGGTCCTGAAATTATTGTTAAACTGCCGGGCATACTGTGCCACCTCCCCGGCAGTATAGCCGTTGTTGGTATTGATCTTCCCGGTATCGGGAAATGTTCCTGGCATGGCACGAGTGCCATCATCCATGCCGATGAAATCGGTGCCGCCCCGAGGCCCAAGCTGCATCGTTCTGAACGTTGTCCCACTGGAAAATCCGCCGGAGATGGAGACACGGACAGCCTGCTGATCGGGAAAATCAATGGTATTGAGCTGCACCAGACCGCCGCTGAAATCGCCTGGCAGATCGGGCGTGAAGGTTTTGGCTACAACGGTATTTTCCAGAAGTGTGGCCGGAATAAGATCGAAGGAGAACGCACGCTTTCCAGGATCGGTGCCTACCATGGTAACGCCATTGAGCTGCGTGTTATTATAGCGCTCGTTCACACCCCGTACGTTGACAAAACGGCTTCCCACGATCGAAAGCCCTGTGATACGGGAGAGAGCATCAGCACCGGTAGCATCGGGCAGACGGCGCATCTGCGCCGCCGATATTCCATCGCTCAGCACAGCCGATTTACGCCGCTCGTTAAGCAATGCCCCCTCGGTGCCACCGCTTGCCTGCGCCGTCACCACAACCTCGTCGCGCTTCAATGCGGATATCTCCAGCACCACATCAAGCCGTGTAACATCGTTCCCGACAACCACATCGTCGATCTCCCGGGTACGATAGCCGAGAAAGCTGACACGCACCTTGTATCTGCCGGGAGGAATACGACGGACCGTATAGACGCCGTTTAGATCGGCGATGGCGCCAAGCCGTGTATCCACAAGGGAGACAGTGGCGCGCACAACAGGCTCGCCATTATCCTGGCTGATAACTCTGCCGCGTATCTCTCCTGCCGGGTTCTGCGCCATCAGCGATGAACCATCGCAGGCCAGCAGGAAGAGAAGAGCAATCAGCATCCGGTGCTGAATCTTCGCGAACGTTGGGGAGTTCATTGGTATGGGTAGGGATAGCTATGAACGGATACGATGATAGCAGGGTTGGGACTCCTCCGCAGCAATGGAGGAGATGGTACGATAGATCGTTCTCTTGCAGGCCACGTGCAATGCTGCTATGCCCATGGCCCGCACGGCACGGATATCGCCGATCAATCGGTCAGAATAAAGGTACGGGCGGCGGATCCGGCAGAGGTCTCGACGGTATAATAATACCGTCCCGGCACCATCTCCTCGGTGGCCAGCCTCACCGAGTGGCGGCCCGCTGCCTGATGCCCGTTCAGCAGTGTGGCCAGATGCTCGCCAAGCACATTGTACACCCGGATGGACACATACGAGGATTGCTGAAGCATATAGGAGATGCGGCTCCCCTCTCCCCGGCGAACCGGATTTGGGGCGTTCGTCAGCTCAAGCGATGCGGCCAGATCCTGTATGGCGACAGAACTTGCCGGGTCCCTTGGCCCTTCCGTTGTGATCGTGACCGTCGAGGTAATCGAGGAGGGATTGGTGAAGGTGAACGCCGCCGCCGCCATCATATCCAGAGACTGCGACTCTCCATCGCCATCGACAAAGCGGAGCGAGGCGGTGGTGAAATACGGCGCAAGCGGCGGCCAGGAGATCGTGACGGGATACCCGCTCTTCCCTTCCATAAATCCTGGCTGGAGCCTCATACGAAAGGTATCCTTCTGGGCGGGAGAGAAATACGCGTGATAATTCCTCTTGACTCCCTGGCCGAAATTGCTGCTCGAACCTACATTCACCCAACGCACATCGAACACACCCTCGGGAGGGGCGGGCGGCTGCTGATCCTCACCGAGTTCTCCATCGATGCCATTGGTGGCACCCGGCTTGAACCCCAGATACAACGTATCACGCCCTGGCTGTGCGCCATCGCCGTTGTCGGCGATGGCGATCGGGATATCCATCGTAAGCTGCGCCTGGAGATCAGCGCCAAATGCCATCAGCCCAAGCGCAATGGAAAGTATGCACGTAACGGTCGTTCTTCTGTTCATTATGACTCGATATTCCGAAGTATGTACGGTTTCAGTTAATGGGATGCAGCGTAATATTTCAACATGACAGGATGCCGAAGCATGGATCGGCACTCCTTGCGGCTGGCAGAAATCCCAGGCGATCAGCCCAACGCCCGGAGCACGAATGCGCGAAGAACCGGGATGGTGTAGCTTAACTCGCGGGACATAAAAACGCCCCGTTCGGAGCAGAGGTCACGGGGATCTCTGTTCCGAACGGGGCTTGCAGCACACAACGCTCCCGACTCGATATATTGTACAAGCTCCACCGGCATTTCCACTGCCGTTCTACCCAGTCGCCGGACCATCCATCAGCAATACCGGCGCAGGTTTTTCAGCGCCTGCCGGGACGCCCCGGCATATGGCAATCCGCTGCCAGGGCAGCCTGCCAATCGTTTATCGCAGCATCAGCACACTGCGGCATAACATCCTGAACAAACATAGAGCCGGAGCGCTGCGGCCGCAAATTAAGTATTGCTTATGAGCATGCCCATAGTGGCTTTCAGCGTTTTCGGTCGATTATTCCCGGAACATTCATTCCGGGAATAATCGTCTCGTCCCCCTGCAACTCCACGACGATCAGAATGTTCGAGACCATCTCCGTATTGGCGCAGCTAAGCAACTGCTCTGTTTTCATATCGTGCACAATTGCGTTGCCATCGGCGTCGATATAACGGATTTCAGCAGAGGCTATCTCATCTCCCAGGGCCGGCCACGCCACCGTAACCGGATAGTTCTCCAGGGCGGTCTGCACACGCAAGCGGAATGAATCCCGCATGGTTCCGGGATCTCGGAAGTCCACCTTGCTTCCCTGCCCCAACCGCTGTTCCGCACGTGGATCTATCCAACGCGCCTCGAACAGAAATTCAGGTGGGGCTGGAGGGAACTCCTCCTCTCCCAGATCCCTGTCCAGGCCGGAGGTTGCGCCGATCTGAAATCCCCAGTGAAGGACGTTCACCCCATCGGCTCTGTCGCGCACGACCAGCATCAGATCGGACTGGGCAGAGGCAACCAAGGGTACGGCGATCATTATAGAGACGATACAGCAAAGCAGTACAGCGGCGTAACTGATGTTCATTGATATACACACCAAATAATGATGAGCCTTTATAACACACGACAAATTTATGGTCCCAGTATTACCTGGCAGTTATGAGTACCACCATGTTGTGCAGCAGATCAACTTGATACGGAATTATATGAAATACTCCCTCCTGCAAACGGCCACGGATCGCTTCCTGAACAGAGGCAGAGATGGCAGCAGCACATCGGCAGCGCCCGATCCGTTGAATATGCATGCCGCCAGCCCGAGTATTCGAGCTGGCGGCAATCGTTTCCCCATGATTCGGGCTGCGATCCCATCTCGGCAGAGATGGCAGCGGAATCAACCGCTGTGCCTGGCCGGGCTATCTGTGCTACAGACCCGCTGTTGAACGAACGTACAGATCTGCCGACTCCCTTTGCAGGCTATTGCACATATCGTTAGCGATTGACAATCAGCTTCTGTGTTGCCGATACGCCATCAACACTCAGCGTGCAGAAGTAGGTGCCACTGGCAAGATTGAGCGCATTGAAGACCACGCTCTGCTCACCGGCATTCTGGCGGGCATTATCCACCAGACGGACAACCTCGGCGCCGGTGGCATCGGTGATGACAACCGACACCTCGGAGCTTGACGCGAGCGTATAACCGATCGTGGTGGAATTGTTGAACGGATTCGGCGCGCTCTCGAAGCGGAAGTTCCTTGCAGCCTCATCGTTCACACCGGCAACATTGTTCATCTGGTACTCTACCACAAGGCCACGATTATCGGCGCCGCCAACGGTGATCGGCTCGACCACGGCGATGGCATTCGGGTTGACAACGCTGAACGGGATCTGCATCAGGCTGCCATTCGACTCCGGCATAACATCACCGCTGAGCGAATAGATTACGATGCGAACCTCGCCGTTCTTCACAAGCTTGCTGACCGCGAAATCCCCTTCGACAGCCGACATAAGCCTGACATCCACATCGCTCGGGACCTCCGTGGCCTTGAGCTTCATCTGGATGCCCTTCACCGGCACAAGGTTGTGCATATCGACATCGATGCCATTGCGGGCGATCGTATAGGTGAACTTCACATCGTAGATCGATCCGGGCATGGCGCTCACCGCGCCATCGGCGGAGGCATCAGCATCGTTCTGGTCTTCACCGGACGCCCTGAACAACTGCACGTTGTCCGGCCATTCCTCGTTGAGGATGGCATTGATCATCAATACCACATCCTGCACGTTCACCTTGTTATCGCCGTAATTGCTGGCATCATCAAAGAACTGAATGCCGGACGGGGTCCAGGTCGGGCTCCACGGCGCAAGGTCGGCGCGATTGAACTGCCACGGCTCGAAGGTCTTACGACCAAGGACGACGTCGATCGTCTCAAGCACGTCGAGAATATCCACACGGTCGTCGCAGTTGACATCGCCACGAGCCGAGCTGTTGTGCACAAAGAAGCTCGTGGTATCGCGGTCAGGATCGACACCGACACCACCTGGCTCGCCAAGGTTGGTGGCGAGGACCGACTCAACGCTGTTCAGGAACGCAAGGGCGATGGCCGTATCGCCACCAGGCCCACCATTGCAGGTCTTGATATCCTTGACATCGTAGCGGACCACAAAAAGGCTGTCGTAGGTTCCGGCCGGAAGGTTCATCGTGCTATCCTCGCCATACAGAACCACCTTCAGCTCGGAGCCGCTTGCGGCGTTCACAAGCTCGTAATCGAAGTTCCAGCCGGCCGGTGTAAGGGCTGGCCCGAGCACGACCGACTTCAGCTTCACGATCGTGCTTGGCGCGGTGATCTTGAACTGAATCCCCTGCAACGGCGTTGCGCCCGCATACTTCAGGCCGACGGCTTCGGTATAGACATTGGCGCGGTTATCCATCACGCGATTCTCGGTCCTGTTGAAATACAACCCCAGACCGCTGCTCGCGTTTGCGCTTACCGGGATATTGGCAGGGGAGCCGCTGGCGCTATGATAGACCTGGACGATGCCGGAGAAGGCGCCCCCCTCTGGAGCAACAAACTTCACATCGAACGTGCTGGTTGCACCTCCGGCAATGGTGCTGCCATCGCTGGAGTTGAGAATATGGAAGTTCGTATCGGTGGAACGGACCGAGTCGATCGTGATCGTGGTGGCGCCAAGATTGGTTAGCGTCACCTGCTGTGTGGCCTCGCCAGGGACCGGGACATTGACGACGCCGAAGTTGATCGCGGCCGGGCTTGCAGCGATGCCGGTGGCCGGAGCAAGCGGGCTTTGGGTGGTGATAGTGATCTGCGACGTGGCCGACGACGGATTCGAGAAGACGAAGGAGGTTCCGGTCGTCATATCCATAGTGAACGCATCGCCATCACCATCGACAAAGCGAAGGCTGGCAGATCCGAAGTATGCGCTCAGGTCCGGCCATGAGATCGTCATCGGATAACCATCGACTCCAGGCTGCACCTTGATGCGAAAGGTATCGCGCTGGGTGGGGAGCGTGGAGGCACGGAAATTCTTCTTGACACCCTGGCCGAAATTATTGCTGGTGCCAACGTTGATCCAACGGGCATCGAGCACACCTTCCGGCGGTGCTGGTGGCTGCTCGTCCTCGCCAAGAGCCGCATCGCGGCCATTGGTGGCAGCAGGGTTCACGCCCCAGCGGAGCGTATCACGGCCGGTGCCGTTATCACGAACGAACAACGGGATATCGGAAGTCGCCTGGGCAAAGGCGGAGCCTCCCAGCGTGATGGCAACAACGGCCATCATGGCAAAACGGGCAATAAGCGTTCTGGTCTTCATTGGGTTGGTTGGAATTGGAAAAGGTTCCTGTATGACTTGTCTGCCTGTTCGTCTTACGGTCGTCTTACGGATTGAACGTGATGGTGCCGGCAGCGGAGACGTTCACCCAGTAGGCGCGTCCCGGAGCAAGCGCGCCAGCGCTGGCAACCGGCTGATAGCCATTATCGAACGCAAAGAAGCTTGAGAGGATCGTGGTGCCACTGGCAGTAAGGCTGGCAACCGGAGCATACTGGCTGGAGCCGGTTGCGATCAGGTTCCATCCCGGCTGCACGTTGATGGTCTGCGGAAGGCTCACGGTTGCGCCGACCTGCTCGATCGTACGGTTATCGCTCAGAAGAATCCAGTAGCCAACCTTCGGGTCGAGGGTGTTATCGACCTGATAGCCGCTATTGAACCGGAAGGCATTCGAGTTGTTGTTCGGGAACACCGCGTTCTTATCGGCGTTGGCAGGGGTGTTCGCGAGCGACACCAGATTCCAGCCGGCCTTGTGCTTCACATAGGTGGTATGCTGCGGGTTGTAATTGCTCCATGGCTTATCCCACTGTGCATCACGGCTGAGCGACGGATCGAACGCGCCACGATAGGTTGTGCTGCCAAAGGTGAAGTTGTTGCCGGCAGCAAGCAGCCCGTTGGAGAAGCTGGCGCCCGTAACAGCAGGGGAACCGGGGGCCGGACGTGGATCAGGGTTGGTAAGGTTCGTCTGCGTCACTCCGACGAGCATAGCATCGGGGTGGTTGGCAAGGCGGGTATTGCCAGCGCCGGAACAATCGAACCACGCGCTTACATCACCCAGCGGTGGCTGCGTTCCGTTGTTCTCGATCGTGCCGGTGACAACGGAGTTCTGAACGGCGAGATCGCTGTTCTGCGGGCAGGCAACGCCCATTGTAGCGCCGTCGATACGCATGGCGACGTTCCATCCGGTTATCACCGAATTGAAGATGCCATAGTCGGTATTGCGGCGAAGATGAGCGCCACGGGTGAAGTCCTGCCCCCAGTCTGGGATAGTGTTGTCGCGCCACGGGCCAACGATGGTCGCATTGGAGACGATCGGCTTCGAGAGCGGCGCATTGGCAGTGCCGGTGGCATCGTTATCGGCCTCGAAACCATTCGATGAGCTGCTGGCCGAGAGATCCGACCAGAGGGAATCCTTCTGAGCATAAATGAACTGCAAACGGCCACGATAGCCCAGATCGGTATCGAAATCATCGTCGATCGCGCCGAGGGCTATCAGGTTTCTGCCGTTGACGGTGCCGCCAAACCACTCGAACGCATCATCGTTGATGTAGCTGGCCTGCACATGATTGATATTTGTTCCATTGCCGACGCCGGCCAGCGTAAGGCCGTTGATCTCGTTGTCGGTAGCAAAAACCTGCCCGCCGTATTCGATACGGACGTACTCGATTTCGCCGCTGTTATCGGCATCGTTGTTGCCGCCATAGACGCCGCCGGTGCCACCTTCAACGATGTTGGTGCCACCGGGCGAGTTGATGGTCGCCTGGCCGAGCACGATAATGCCACCCCAGTCGCCGGGAGCCTTGGCGCCCTGCGCCTTTGCCGAGGAGAAGATGATCGGCTTCTGTGCCGTCCCCTTGGCGATGATCTTTGCGCCGCGCTCCACCTGAATGCAGTTGCGAACCGTGACGGCATTACCATAGATCAGCGAGCCGGCTTCGATGGTGAGCGTGGCGGGAGCCAGCACCTTTACCGTGCCGTTGATCTGATAGATGTTATCGGCCGACCATGTCGTATTGCTTGTGATATCACCCACGACCTGAATGGCTCCGGGGACCACCTGTGCTGTTGCGGCCATGCCAACTGCCATCCATGCGGCGGCGGCCAGTGCTAATGTTCTGCGAGTCATGTGTTCTCCAGGATATGTGTTAGGACTATGCGAATGAGGTACCATGCCGGGAAACAGGCTCCGCGCAAGCTCGCGAGCACCCACAGGAGCTGCCAGACTCGAAGCAGATATGCTCATGCGTTCCTGCGGAGGAGCCAAACAAAAAGCCCTGTCGATGATCGGGCTCGATATGATGAGCTCAACTATCAACAGGGCTTGCTGTGCGCAACGCGCCCGAATAATTCCGTTGTGTATGTGTATCCGTACCTGCCCCGCATTGCGAGGCTCTCTACATCGTACGGCGTACCGGTGTGCTCTACGGCGGCGTGCCGGAATCCACGATACGTTTCATGACGTACTTGATATTGACGTCCACCTGGCCTACGGGCCTCCCCTTCTGATATCGTGTCTCGATAATGATCGACCCGTAGAGATCATCCGGCTTCTGTATCTGAAGAAGTTCGTAAAGTTCCGTAAGCAGACGCTCCACCTTGCGTTCGGTCTCGCGTGTGTAGTCGCTCAGCCCAGCGCTCCGTTTATGCGCTGCTCTATGTCTCAGAGGGTTGTTGGAATACACGGATAAAATGAACTAGTGTGATCGTCTTGCCGGGAATATTCTGGTTATCTGCATGCGGCATCAGATGTCCGAAACATCATTTTTTGCGTGCAAACACCGAACAGAACAGGGAATCGAACATCTGTGAAATCCCCTGCACTTCAGAGTCCAGGCCCACTGCCGGATATGCCCTCGCTTTTGTTGGACACGAACTTATCGCCTGCCGGGTGGGCCTGCAAATTATCCTTCCGTTATCTCGGCACCGGCGCCACGGGTCAAAAAAAAGCCCCGAATTGCCTTCAATTCGGAGCCGTGTCCGGCAATAATATTGCCGGATAAAAAATCGGGTACAAATGCTCATCCCGCACACAGATGCCATTGCCTGCATGGGCACGAAGGGGCCGGGAGAAAAACGCCCCCGCTACAGCCGTTCCAGCACCCCGCGCATAAGAGCCGTAAGCCTAGGCTCGGCATGATTTGCCGCCGCGATGATCTCCGAGACATCGACCGGGGCAAGATTATCGGGGAAGCACTCATCGGTAACGATGGAGACCCCGAACACACGCATGTTCATATGCCGGGCAACGATCACCTCCGGCACGGTGCTCATCCCGACGACATCGGCGCCGATGGTGCGCAGGAACCGATACTCCGCGCGTGTCTCCAGATTCGGCCCAGCCACGGCAACATAGGTTCCCTTCTGGAGCTTGATCTTCTCCTGCAACGCCACATCCTCTGCCAGCGCGATAAGCTCGTGGCTGTACGGCTCGGACATATCCGGGAAACGGGGTCCAAGCGTCTCGTCGTTGGGGCCGATCAGCGGATTGCCGCCGAGCAGGTTGATATGATCTTCGATAATCATCAGATCGCCACGCCGGTACAACGGGTTCAGTCCGCCGCATGCATTCGAGACCATAAGCGTCCTGGCCCCAAGCTCGAACATGACGCGCACCGGAAAGGTGATCTGCCCCATGTGATATCCCTCGTAGAAATGAAACCGTCCCTGCATAGCCACAACGGATTTCCCCCCCAGCCGACCGAGGATCAAACGTCCCGTATGCGATTCCACCGTGGACAGAGGAAAGCCCGGGATATCCCTGTATTCTACCGTTGCCACCCGATCGATCGAATCGGCGAGATGGCCGAGTCCTGTGCCGAGAATCAACCCGGCCTCCGGCGTATAATCCGTTCCAACCATGGAACGAATGGCCGAAGCTGCCTGGGACATTGTTTCGCGAAGAGTCATGGAGAAAGAAATTATGGGTTAACGCTTGGTATGCCCCGGGCGCATTCCTCCATCGTCGGAGTTATACGGTTGCCGCGCACCGGATGCCGGAAGGATCTGTTGCACGAGATATCCGGGACCATGATTCTGGGCATCCCGTCCTGCCGGAGCAGGCCTTCAGAAGCCGAGCACGGACAGGAATAGAGCACTGGCAGCTCCCGGCAGGCCGAAGCTATCCCTTTGCCCGGGAATGGCGGAGCGAAAGCACGCCGGAAAAGCCGAAGCCGCACAGAAACATCAGTTGAAACGGGATCAACGAAAGCTCCATGAACCGGATCGAGATCGCCAGGCCGGAGAGAATATACAGTGCCAGAAGCAGTTCAACGACAACAGCGCCGCCAACCTTCGAGGTGCGATATCGCCCCCCGGACCACTGGTCGTCACTACAGAGGATATTATATTTCGGCGTACGCTCGAACGCGCTACGGTGCTTAAAAAGCGCCTCCAGCACGGCCCGTGTATTATTCACCGCAAGCCCCATCGTACCGGCCATAACCACAGGAAAGAGCAGCATCCGTCTGAACCAGTCATGGCGGATATCGCGCTGTGCAAGCAGATAGAAAAAGAACGTAGAGACCGAAGTAAGAATGAACACTGCCATCACATCGAAATAGACCGCAAGATCGGGGCGTGTCTGTTTCAGGTATAACACCGGAATGTTCAGCATCGCAATCAGGAGGATGCAGGGGAACACAAGGTTGGAGGTGAGATGCGCCGAGGCATGCAGCTTTACGCGCAGCGGCAGATCGGCGCGCCAGACCGTTGGCAGATGTTTTCTTGCGGTCTCGATGGCACCTTTGGTCCAGCGGAACTGCTGCGATTTCAGCCCATTGATCTCCGATGGAAGCTCGGCTGGCACGGCAAGATCGTTCAGATAGAGAAAGCGCCATCCCCGAAGCTGGGCACGATACGAGAGATCGAGATCCTCGGTCAGCGTATCGGCATGCCAGTTCCCGGCGTCCACGATGCACTCCTTCCGCCAGACACCGGCTGTGCCATTGAAGTTCATAAACAGATCGGTCCGATTACGGACCTGCTGCTCCATGGCAAAATGAGCATCGAGCGCAAGAGCCTGGATACGGGTCAGCAGACTGTAATCGTAGTTCAGATGCTCCCAGCGTCCCTGCACTAGGCCCAGCCGCCGATCGGCGAGCAGATGCGGGATGACATGGCGAAGGAAGTCGGGCGATGGGAGAAAATCGGCGTCGAAAATGGCGATGAACTCTCCGCTGGCGCACGCAAGCCCACTGCGCAAGGCACCCGCCTTGAACCCCTGACGGTCCGTCCTGCGCAGATGGTCGATATGAAAGCCAAGCGCCCGTTTCGGCGCGATACACGCGGCGAGCAGATCGCTCGTTTCATCGGTGGAATCGTCAAGCACCTGGATCTGGAGCCGATCTCTGGGATAATCGAGCGCGCACACGGCTTCCACCAGCCGCTCCACCACATACAACTCATTATACAGGGGCAGTTGCACCGTTACAGCAGGAAGCACCGCATCGCTCTCAAGAGCGCCGACCACGGGATCGCTCGGCTTGCGCCTGGAGTAGTGGTAGACCAACGAAAGTCCCTGCACCCCGTAGATGAACAACACCAGCAGAGCGGCGATATAGAGGACAAGCAGAAGCTCCATACAATGGGGATCAGTAGGCAAACCGCTCCAGACCAGGATCGTACCAGCGGCATTGTCGAGTGCCAGGGGAACCGGATATCGACGATAGTGGCTGCGACCGGCCCGGCGTGTACAAGCGCCGGCACCGACAAGTTACCAATCCGCCACCGTTGCGAGCAGAATCGCCTCGGATACTTTCTCAAGGGCATCGTTGACCGCCTCGTTCTCACCGGCTGTTCCCCGGTTGATATTATACTGCGATCGGCCCGTGAAGGCCCTATCCTTATACAGGGGGCGGCGCTTGAGATTGTCGTTAAAGGTGGCCCGCACATCGATAACAACCCCTCGCACCGTCTCCAATTCATTTCCCGAGAGATTGAGCCGTTCGGTGCGGATGCCCGTAATGGTCACATCGAGCCGCGAATCGGAGTTGCTGGGATCGGCAATGCGCAAGGTGTTGTCATCGCGGAACCGGCGAATCAGCAGCTCGGTGAACTGCTGCCGCACGGTACCGCGCCCAAATCCGCTGATGTCTTCGGCTGAAGGGATAAAGATCGTGCGAAGGTTTGCCGGTGCTGACCCACCTCGAAACGAGTAACAGCCGGAGGCCACCAGCGCGAGCGCCGCGGCCACCAGCGCCATTCCCATCCACCGCGAGCATACATCCATCATAGGGGATATCGGTTTACGATTGACGATCTGCGAAACGACTGGCGCGGCACATACGCCGAAATCTCCGGGCAGCACGCCCAGGTGCGCCCCTGCCGCAATCGGCCACGGTATACAGAGAGCCGCCACTCCTGCCAGCCATGCCGATCAATCCTCCCCCTCCGGTTTCAGCTTATAATCGACAAGTTTGCGGTACAATGTGCGCTCGCTGATGCCAAGGGCCTGCGCGGCCGCACGCCGGTTACCGCTGAAACGCCGCAGCGCAGCAACGATCATCTTCTGCTCCATTTCATCCAGACGCAGATCATCCAGATCTGCCAGAACATCGTCAACGCCCGGAGGAGCCGATGGCAGCGCCGGATGAGCCGATGGCGGATCATCCTCTACCGCAGCATTGAGAATGATGTGGCGAAGATCGCTCACCTCGTTCCGCAGCTCGATCAATGCACGATAGATAAGCTCCCGTTCTGCCTGTTCCGGTGTGCGTCCGGGCAGATGAATGATGGCATTGGGATTATCCACCACCGGAACCCGTCCCCGCACGCTGAGATGCCTGTAGACCGTCTCCTCGGTGATCTTTCCTCCCCGCTCCAGGGTGACGATCAGCTCGACAAAATTCTTCAATTCACGGATATTTCCTGGCCAGGGATACCGTATCAGCGCCTCCATGGCATCGGAGGTGATGCCACCGAACGGCATATTGAGCCGACCTGCCATCTGAAAGGCAAAATGAGCGAAGAGCAGGGGGATATCGTCGGCACGCTCCCGTAGCGGAGGGATATCGATCTGCACCGTGTGGAGCCGGTAATACAGATCCTGACGGAAGCGTCCGGCCTGCACCTCCCGTTCCAGCTCGCGATTGGTAGCCGCGATAAGCCGTACATCGGAGCGCCGAGGCTCGCTGCTTCCCACCCTGGTGAACTCCAGGGTCTCCAGCACGCGGAGCAGTTTCACCTGGGTGGCAAGCGGCATCTCGCCGATCTCATCAAGGAAGACCGTTCCGCCATCGGCCGACTCGAAGAGCCCCTTGCGGGTCTCCACCGCGCCGGTAAAGGCACCGCGCTCATGCCCGAAGAGTTCGGATTCGAGGAGAGTCTCCGGGATCGCACCGCAGTTGATAGCAATCATCCGCTTATCGGCACGTCCACTGAGCTTGTGAATGGCGCTGGCAAACACTTCCTTGCCAACCCCACTCTCACCGATCAGCAGCACGGAGATATCTGTCACGGCCACCTGCCGCATCAGCGAGACCACCTGCCGGATCTGCGGGGTGCGGCCAATGATGCCGAGTTCTTCCTGGGATGGTTCGTGATTCACAAAGAGAGTACCTGAAAGTGCCTGGGAACGTTCCGTTGGGGTAGAATGTTTCGGCAACGGGCCGGAATATCCCCTTTCTCAGCTCCGTGGATTTGCGCCAACGTACGCTTTGATATAGTCGACGATTGCGGTGGTCGGTGCCCCCGGCGTAAAAAGCTCGCCGACGCCGATCTTGCGAAGCTCCTGGATGTCGAGATCGGACATGATGCCCCCGCCGGTCAGGAGAACGTCATCAAGCCCTTTCTCCTTCATGAGATTGTAGACCTTCGGGAAGATCGTCATATGGGCACCGGAGAGCATGCTGATGCCAACAACATCCACATCCTCCTGCAAAGCAGCCTCGACGATCATCTCCGGGGTCTGACGCAATCCGGTGTAGATAACCTCCATTCCGGCATCGCGGAGGGCAGCGGCAATAACCTTGGCGCCACGATCATGCCCGTCAAGCCCTGCCTTGGCGATCAACACTCGTATCTTCTGGTCCATCGACTTCCTGTTGCGTAAATCTGAATTGTAGGATACCGAATCGGGACACCCCTTGTGGGATCCCCGAATCGGGTTGAAATTACGAACTCTCGAAGGGGTGGGCAATCCAGGTGAAGTGACAAGGAGAAACTGGCATACGGTCTGATGCCCCCTGGTCAACCTGGTATAATAGTGACAATATGGGATTTTGAACCGCTGCATGACGTTTGCTCGGTCAACGATCTTTATATTCCGCAGATATTTCCTATAACATTATGCTCCGATACAAAGCCGATCGCCGGTCGCTCTTCTACATGGCCGTGACCACTGCACTGTTCATCTGGCAGTGGAGCCTGGACGAGATCAACCCGGTATTGTATGCTCTCTCCCTGTTTATGGCGGTGAGCGTGGCCGTTATGGCCCACAATCATAACCATCTGCCGATGTGGCGCTCCAAAACCTGGAATTCCGTCACTGACTACTGGCTCACACTCTTCTATGGTTTTCCGGCGTTTGCGTGGGTTCCAACTCACAACATGAACCATCATAGCCTGAACAACAAGGAGGGTGATTATACGATCACCTATCGGCATAGCGAGAGCAACAACCTCTTTACGCTCCTCAGCTATCCCTCGATCAGCAGCTATCACCAGCAGAAGCCTATCAGGGACTACCTGCGGATGCTCAGAAAATCCAACAGGTCCAAGTTCATCCTGGCCTTTATGCAGTATGTGGCGCTGGGCCTCTTTATCATCGGCGGTCTTCTGCTGGACTGGCAGAAGGCAGTGTTCCTGATCCTGATCCCCCAGCAGTTTGCCCTTTTTGCCATCCTCCTCTTCAATTACATGCAGCATATCCATGCTGATGAGGAATCGGGATACAACCATTCGCGCAACTTCGTCGGGCCGATGCTGAACATCCTGCTCTTCAACAATGGCTATCATACGATCCATCATGAACGCGCCGGAATCCATTGGAGCAATCTGCCGGAAGCCCACGCAAAGATCGAGCATCTGATCGATGATTCGCTGAAGGAAAGGAGCTTCTGGTGGTATATCGGCCGCACCTATATCCTGGGCGCATTCGTGCCGCGCTTCCGCACCGTCTCGATGCGAATGCAGCGGATGGAGCGCTCCAGAGCCGGTGCCGATAGGGCTGCCGATACGGCCATATCCCAACCTGCATCGATGGTCGTCTCGGAGTGATGCCCCCGGCTTGCGCCGTCGCACGTTAGTAGAACAGCGCCCCGCTCGCAGTTGCGAGCGGGGCGCTGTTCGGGTGAACACCACTTACGATCCTTATTCCACTTGCGGTCCTTATTCCGCCTTGACCACATCGGAGACCTGTTTGCGCGCAGCGGCGTTGGCAGGAACCAGCCCGGCGACAAAGGCGGTGAACAGGACAAGGATGCTGGAGAACACTAGGATCTCCGGCGATATCGAAAGCTGGATCGTCCAGCCGAAGGAAACCCGGTTGATGACATAGATCAGAATCATGCTCAGCAGCAGCCCCGTGCCCATCCCCAGCACCTGGCTGGCAACGCCTATAAGCCCCGCCTGCACCAGCGTCATCTTTCGCACCTGAGCGGCGGTGGCACCAATCGCTTTAAGAATGCCGATCTCCCTGCTCCGCTCCACCACAAGCGCCGCAAGCGTGTTTGCCACGCCGATTGCCGCCACGATCACCGCCACAAGCTGCAAGGCATATGTGATGGCAAACGTCTGGTCGAAAACCTCCAGCGCCTCATCGCGCAGCGTGCGGTTCGAGTAGATCACGAGGCTGTAGGCCCCCGCAAACCGCCGCTCGATTGCGGCACGCACCACGTCGAGCGATGAAGGGTCGCGAAGATAAAGGGCCACATTGTTGCTTGTGCTATCGGCAAAGGTCCGCGCAAAATGGCCCTTCTTCATGATGATGGTCCCGGCATCGCTGCTGTAATCGTAGTAGACCCCGGCGATCCTCAGCACATGCACCCCTGTGGGCGTCTGAATGGCAATCGTATCCCCCCGATCCTTGCCGTAGCGGAGCGAAAACCCCTCGCTGACGGCAACCGCGCCGGAATCGAGCGCTGCCATCACATCGCCCCATGTACCGTCGCTGAACGCAAGCGAGGCATCGCTCTCGGGGATATTGAACCGTGCCCCGCTGAGAAAAACCATCCCCCCCTGATACCCAATCCGCACACGACGGAGCGCATCGACGATGCGAAGCTCCGGCATCGAGTCAAGGTACCGGATCACCGGCTCCGGGATCGGTGTAAGCGTTGTGGCCGAAAGCCGGTTCGAGGATACCGTAAGGTAGAGATCGGCATTGATCGTCTGCCGCATCCAGTATTCTACGGTCCCGCGAAAGGAATCGACCATGGTGGAAACGCCGATCAGCATGGCGATAGCGGTCATCAGGGCCGCGATCGCCGTGGACGCGCGGCCGATCGAAGCAAGCAGATAGGCGTTGGCCAGCTCCCCCTCCACGCCGAAGACCCGCCGGATCGAGCGAGCAAAGAGGGTGCTGGCGGCACGGACGAACGCTGGGGTGAACAGCGCCACGCCGAGCAGAAGAAAACCGGCGCTCAGAAAACCGAGCGTAGGGCTTAGCACCACCCCACCGAGCCAGGAGGCGCCATACGATGCCAGCAGGCAGAGCGTCGTGCCGAGAAAGATCCGTGGAAGGTTCAGCGAAACCTTGGATTCAAAACTCTGAACGGAGAAGGTCTCGCGCGGATGTGCACGTGAGGCTTCGATCGCCGCCGGAAGCGCCGAGAGAACAGCCGCAAACAGGCCTACCGCGATGCCATACAGCAGCGTGGCCGGATCAATCACCAGCTCGTCCGTTACCGTCAGGATATACAACGCGGTCACCGTCCGGGTCACCTGATCGAGCGCAAGCCGGGCCAGCCCGATGCCGACCGGAAGGCCGATTGCAACCCCAAGCAAACCGATAAGCGCGGCCTCGCCGAGAAACAGTGCCACAATGGTGCTGCGTGCCCCCCCGAGCGCCCGTACAATGCCAAGCTCACGGCGCCGACGAAGCGTGCTGGTAAGCATGGTATTGTAGATGATGAACATGGAGACAAACAGGGCAATAAAGGCAAGCGCTGTCAGGTTCAGATCGAACGATTCCAGCATGCGTGTGGCCTGTGCGCCCCGGCTCTCCGGTTCCTGCACAACGATTCCCGGCGGCGCCCCTGCGGCCAGATATTCACCGATCGACTCCCGCTCCCCGGACGGCACCAGCAGATCAATCCGATCGAGCCGACCGATGCGGTCGAACACCTCCTGTGCGGATGCGATATCCATCAACGCAAAATTCCCGCCGAGCGCCGATGCGGTTCCCTCCGGCCTGATGATATCCACCACCTGAAAGGAACGCCGCCGTCCACCGGCTATCATCCTGATGGAGTCCCCCCGCCCAAGCCTGTACTGCTCGGCAAGTTTGTCAGTGATGATGATCGCATCAGGCTGGAGCAGGAAGCGCAGGCCGGGACCGCCGCCATCGCCGGAAGGATGGCGGAACGTATAGGCACGAAACGCTCCCTCGGCAAACACATCTATCCCGAAGACGAGCACCGGAGTTCCTCCACCTGCTCTGGCAAGCTCCAGCGAGTCCTCCACCTGCGCATACTGCTCAAGCACCGGCGCTGCCGCCTCTACCGCACGGCTTCCGCGCAGGCGCGCGATATACCGTTCATCGAATCCAAGCCCATCGTTGGCAAGCACCTGAAGGTTGGCCTTGCCGGTGACGACATCGAGCGAGGTGGTAAAGGCCTGAAAGGCGGTGGTATTGGCAAGACGGATGGAGACAAACACCGCCACGCCGATGGCAACCCCGGCGACCGCGAGCAGGAGTTTCCCCCATTCGTGCCGCAGATGCCGGAGGATGATGGTTCTGAAAAGTCGGAGCAGGCTCACAACATTCGGTCCGATATATGCCGAACCTCCGCATAGCGAAGGCACGGACGGTTCAGGAACGGATACGGGCGCGAGGTTTCGCGCCCGTACCATGACGATGCACCCGCTGCAATGGCAACAAGCCTACCAGCCCGGAGCAAGCTGGAATCCGAACTGCCATCCGCTCTGGGGACGCTGGAACGGATAGGCGTAGAAGAACTCGGCAACGATATACCCGAGGATGTTCACTCTGGCGCTCATGCCGGCGCTGAACACCGGCACCCGCTCGCTTGAATTGCGCTGGAACTCCAGGATCGGGTTCTGCGTCGCCGTCCAGGCCACACCGCCATCGACAAACGCGGCCAGCTCGGTAGGGAGAAACGGGAAGTTAATCAGGCCGAACTGCCGCGTGCCAAAGAGCGGTATGCGTACCTCGGCATTGACCACGCCGATGCGGCTGCCAAGCAGCCGGTCGAATTCTGGACAGACGCCGCCAGCGCCGTTATTGGAACACTCGGCAAGATCGAACGAGTTCGGGTTGTAACCGCGAACAAAGGTCTCGTAGCCGATAAAAAGCTCCGAGAGTTCCCTGCTTTCGGCATCGGGGCCGTAGCGTCCGTAATGGAAGCCACGCATGGCGAAGGTTACGGGGTTGGCAAAGAAGTAACGACGGTAATCGAGGAGAAGCGTGGCAAAGCGGAGCGATCCGGCCGTGCCGCCAACCTCTGCCCGGAATCGCTCCCCGGCAACCGGCGAGGTGAAGCCGAAATAGGAGTTGTCCCCCACAAATGCGGTGGAGGCCTGCAACAGATTCAGCGCGCGGGGAGCATTCAGATCAAACTCCTCCTCCTTGATAACGATGCCATTGACCACATACTGCCGGAATACATCGAACGAGTAGGACTGCCGGGTATATCCGGTCGATATCTCGAAACGGCGTGTTGTGGAGAAGGGATACTGGCCGATAAGCTGCAAACGATCGACGAAGATGCGCTGGAAATACTGGTCAATGTAGGGAGCGTCAACCGGCTCGCCGTTGACTTCGATGGTGGTGCGCCCGGTGGCAGCACCGGTTGCCACATATGGGACATGCCCAACACCGACGCCCCATCCCCAGCGTCCCTTGTTGTAGATGTACATCGCCTCGCCGCCGATATCCTGTAGACCGCCATTCATCTGGAGGGTGACCCCAAGCTGGTGATATCCGAGCATATCGCTGAAGTAGGCGGCCACGGCCCCCGCAAAACCGGCGCCGTACCCTCCGAAGGCAACCCCGAGCATTGGCACGCCAAGGTAATCGAGCTTGAGCGAAGGGGAGTATTCAGCCACCGTGAAGCTATCGGCCGAAGGCAGCCCCGTCCGCGCATCGGCGATATACTCCGCCACACGTCCGCTAGCATCAACCGGAGGAAGCTTGCCCGCAATCGCAGTGCTGTTGTCGGCATTGGGAGCGGGCGTTCCTCTGGATTGCTCGGCCTCCATGGCATGGATGGTATAGCTCCCCCGATCGAACACCGAAAACATCAACCGGCCATTGTCCCTGGCTATGGTGATTGCAGGAGAGAGATCGGTGATGCCGGCAATGCCGGTGGCCACCTCGGTCACCCGGTACAGGCTTGCATCCTTGACACCATAACGATAGACATCGCTGAAGCCATCCTGATCGGATACAAAATAGATGGAGTTGCCGTCCGGGGAATATTGCGGGTTGATGGACTTGCCCGACCCGAAGAGCGGGAGATTGGTAATGCTTTTGCTCGCCACATCAAATAGGGAGATCCCCATCTCGGCGTAGGTAAGCGCATCGAAGTTGGTGCCGTTGCCACGGTCGCTGACAAAGGCTATCGTCATGCCATCCGGGGAATAGACCGGCTGCATATCGGCATAACGGTCGCTGGTAAGCTGCTGCACCTTGCGCGAAGCGATCTCGATGGTATATAGATCGCTTATGCCGCCACGCGACCCGGAGAAGACGATTGCCGAGCCATCGGGCGACCAGCTTGGGCTGCTTATGGCGCCGACACCCGGCACCGGAATCTGCTGCTGGACATCCCGCGAGGCAACGTCGATGATGACAAGCTCGTCGTTCCCCTCGGAATACACCACGGTAGCAAAACGCCGCCCATCGGGCGACCATGATCCGGCCGAGCTTATAAAACGGAGCGCATCGAGATGGGGGTTTGCATCGGCGCTAAGAAGTTTGTCGAGCACCTTGCCGGTGCCTGCATCGGCAAGATAGAGGTCGATCGAAAAGATATCGCGTGAGGAGAGGAAGGCCACATACCGGCCATCTGGGCTGATAGAGGGGGTGACGTTCATATCACCGGCATCGAGATCTCCCGCCAGCACCCGGCGTCCCAGCTCTTTCGGGATGGTACGCTCGGCAAGAACCGGAAGATAGGCAGCCTTGAGGGCTGCCCCCCAGTCGCTGGAAAGGGAGTCCACACTCATGCCGAGAATACGCTGGATGCCGGTCTCGAATCCGCTCTGCAATGCGGCCCTGTACAGCCGTGGCACAACCTCATCCCCCCAACGTCCGGCGATATACGCCCATATGGCCTGACCATAACGGTAGGGAAAATACCGGGAGTCGCGCGAGACATCGTCGATGGATGGAACCCTGTCGTTCAGCACCACCTCGCGCATCCAGGAGGCGGTGTTCGGATCGTCCCGGCCGATGGAGAGATACTCCGCCATTCCTTCGATGAACCACAGAGGAAGCCGCCCCATGGCATCGAGTCCCGATGTGGAACCGGAGCCGACGCCGGTGGCGGAGCCGATGCTGGTGGCCGCAGCAATATCGTACTGGAAGGAATGCACAAGCTCGTGGCCTATCACATGGTCGTTGTCGTGATACGACCCGGTAAGTGGAAGCACCACACGGTCCTTCAGCGGCTCGGTGAACCCGCCCGTCCCTTCGCTGATGATATCGCTGATGACATTGGTCTGCTGGAAATCGCCCTGATTGGCATAGAGGATCATCGGCGTGCGCCTGCCGAGCTGATGGCCGAACAGCCGCGATAGACGTGCATACCACCGCTCGGCCATACGGGCGGCATCGCGTACTGCCTCCTCTTCCTCCGGGTAGAAGTGGATGTCGAAATGCTCCGTCTTCAACACATGGAAATCGAATTCCTCGTACTGCGCCTTGTTCCGTCCGAAATACTGCGCCTGGACCACGGCCGGAACCAGAAGCGATCCTATCAGCACAAGCAGACCCCAGCGCCACCAGCGACCGGGCAGCACTCCGGCCTGTCTCCGTATCGAGGCAGGGATCGGCGGCCATTGTGCAGCGTTTGTATCCATGTTTTGTATCATATATCGTTTACCGTTGTTTGGATGCTTCTGGTTCATGTCGGGGGCGCTCCGGAACAGCAAACGCCCGCACCGCATCGTCTCTCGGCAGCAGCCCGGCGTCTCTGGAAATCATGCAGATGCGTGGACGCAACTATGATGCCGGACGCCCCTCCCGGGTGGTCCCCCTTGCGGACAACCTTCTGCTCGACGACGGGAACGATAGCCGCATCAGGAAGCATTGCTCCCGGCACTATCTCATCGCCCGCCGTTCAGACCGGCAATCTACGGCTTGCTCCGGTTCCTGCCGATAACCGGCACCTGCAACGCCACAACGCTGTACGAAGTACAAACGAGCGACTGAATTGTTGCAGCCCGATCGTCCAGACAGGAGAAGCTCCACAGGCTATGGCGCCGAAGATGGCACATGATTCGAGAGAGCACCCCTTCTGATACGAGTAGAAGGAACGTTCCGAACGAGACGGTGTAACAGACGAACGAGATGGCCTCGTCCGGTATATCTGTGCAGGGTGCCGGGCACATTCTACGAAGACGTTTGCCAGGCCTCATCAGCGATTTCCCCGTTCCCGGCGGGCGGACTATCTTCTCTGCTTATCAATCAACTTCAGGAGTAGCATAGCGTGAGTCGTGTTTGGCTGATAACCGGCTGCTCGACCGAATTCGGGCGGCTTCTGGCGGAACGGGCCTTTGCCGATGGGGATTGTGTTGTTGCAACCGCCCGTTCGGTGCAGACCCTGTATGATCTCGGACGAGAGGACGAAGAGCGCATCCTTCGTCTACCGCTCGATCTCTGCAATCAGCAGGAGATCGCAGAGGTTGTGGAACAGGCGATCGGGAAGTTTGGCGGCATCGACCTGCTCGTCAACAATGCCGGCTACGACTACTTTGCAACACACGAGGAGGGGGAACTGAGCGAGATACGAACGATGTTCGATATCAATGTCTTCGGGCTTATCGCGGTAACCCAGGCTGTTATCCCACATATGCGTGCTCGCCGCTCGGGAACCATCATCAACCTTTCAAGCATCAGCGGACGTATCGGCACTCCACGTGGGGGATTTTATCAGGCGAGCAAATGGGCGGTTGAAGCATTGAGCGAATCGCTCTATGTGGAGATGTCGAGCTTCGGCATCCGAATGATCGTCATCGAGCCGGGAATCTACGAGGCCGACTTCTCCTCCCGTTACCCCCGTTCCGCCCACGGTGAAGCCGCTGCCGACTCCCCGTATGCCTCCCTGAGCGATCTATGGAAGGCAAATGCTCTGGAGAAGCTGTTCCCGTACCGCCAGAAACCGGAGGAGGTGATCGAAGGGATCATCGCAGCCGTTCAGAGCGATCTCCAGTTTGTGCGGCTGCCGATCGGCAGAGATTCCTCGGCACTTGCCTTACGCCGATCCGAGATGGACTTCAACGAATTTGTGGAGTGGATGAGAAAAATCTACCATGGGGAGTAACAGCGGCAAACCTGCCCGGAGCAGATGACCACAGCAGAATACGGTGCCCGATCGGAAAATCGCCCCCAAGGTATCGTTCGTGCACCAACAGGCAAAGGGGATGGCAGCGGCTGCCATCCCCTTCGTTCTATCCATCCGGCCAGCCGCATCATGATCTGCCGCGGATGCGGCTCGATCAGCGTGCGGCGGTGGTATCAACCTTCCGAAGGTTGACCTGTGTTGCAAACGGACGCCACTGCGATTGCTCCCACAGATACTTCACGGTGAAATCCAGGCGGTTATCGCTGATGCTGTAATGCCCGCTGGCAACAAGCATCCCGTTCTCGTCAAGCGCCGGAGGAGGCTGGAACACCGGCATATAATTGGCGATCGCCCTAAAATCGATCTTCTGTTCGGCAAGTTCCTTGAACGCATCGCGAAACGTATCCGGGGTGGTCTGTGCCTGCCAGGTGGGAGCGATCGTCGCATAGAACGGCTCGAAGTTCCCTGAGACAATCGCGGTATTAAGATCGAGAAGGGTGGTTGTCACCATCGCATGCACCGCCGAATCCGAGGGAACGGTTCCTCCGCTTTCCCCGGAGGCGCTTCCGTTAAAACCTCCCACACGCCGGTAGAACATGCCGCCAAGCTTCATCTGCTCCCGGCCTGCCACCATATGCGGCGGTTCCTCTATCTGCCACTCCCCCTTGATGCCGAGCAGACCCGAGATGGTAAGCCGTTTTGCCTGCTCATCCACCCTGGCCGTGCCACCGGTGACGCTGGTGGTGCCGGTCTCGAAGCTCCCGGTGCCATCCCTACGGACCGCTATGGTGGTACCATCCTCTCCCTCCCATTCCCCCATATACGGAGACAGGGCCTGTAGCTCGGCCTCGCTTGGCGTATCCGCACCACATCCGGCACACAGCACCATGGCAATGGCGGGGAGGAACACGACAACATGGCGCACCGAAAAAAGGAATGCCCGCACATGCCGGGAGTACCGGCTCAGGTTCTTTCTCTGATGTTTCAATGGTTTGCTCGCAGGATGATATTGCAGAAATCATTTGTGCAACCGCTCTACCACGACAAACGCCCGGCTTCCCGACCACGATGGCACAGGCTCCCGGAACCATGGCAGCCGATGCTGGCGGCATGGAACCCGGATCGGTATGCCAGGCTCATCGAGCCACAGGGCACCATGCTCCCGGCATACCGTGCAAGCTCTCCTTCTATACGTGCGGGGCCTCGTCATCGGACGATATCGGAGCCTCGGTATGCGGCGCGGGAAGAGGATCATGGAGGGCCGGTGGCTCCTCCTCCGGCTTCTGAGGCCATATCAACGAGCCGACGATCGATCCGGTAAGCACCAGGATCACAACCCCCAGCGATACAATCGTATCGATATGGTAGAGATCCGCTATCATCATCTTCACCCCGATGAAGGTGAGCACGATGGCAAGCCCATACTTCAGATAATGGAACTTGTTGATAACATTGGCAAGAAGGAAGTAGAGGGCACGAAGGCCGAGGATAGCAAAGATGTTGGACGTATAGACGATGAACGAATCGGTGGTAACCGCAAAGATGGCCGGAATGGAATCGAGTGCAAAAACAAGATCGGTGCTCTCAATAAGCAGCAGCACTACCAGCATCGGCGTAACAACGATCCGCCCGGACTCGCGAACGATGAACTTCTGGTCATGATACGTATTGGTAACCGGGAACCAGCGCCGGAGAAGCTTGATCAGAGGATTTGCCTCGATCTCTACGGTTGTCTCCTTCTCGACCGCCATTCGGATGCCGGTATAGACCAAGAAGGCGCCGAAGATATACATGATCCATGCAAAACGCTCCAGCAGGAACGCGCCGATCAGGATCAGCGAAGCGCGCATGATAAGAGCGCCGATGATGCCCCAGAACAGGATGCGATGCTGATACCGGGCTGGTACCTTGAAGTAGCTGAAGATCAGGACAAAGACGAAGAGATTGTCCACCGAGAGCGATTTCTCGATCAGATACCCTGTTAGAAATTCCGTTGCGGCCTGAGGTCCGAACTCGAAATAGATAAAGAGATTGAACAGAAGGGCTAACGAAATCCAGACAATGCTCCATAAGGTTGCCTCCTTTGGCTTTACCTCATGGGCTTCACGATGGAAGACGCCAAGATCGACCACCAGAAGTAGAATGACAAGGGCATTAAATCCTACCCACCACCATATGCTCACGGACTCTCCTCGGTTACAGGGTTATCGTAGTAGATACAAGCTAGGGTCGCTCCAGAATCACTCTCGCCCCATACTCGTGCAGGGATTGCGAGCAGGCCCGATCAGGCCACAGGCCGGTAGATAACCGAATGTCACTACCGGCACTGCTGGTTATAGGTTATGTGAGCGTAACACTCTTTGCAGCGTCGATGAACGCACGAGCGTTATCGACAGGGGTCGTGGGGAGAATACCGTGACCAAGATTGACGACATACGAGCGATCGGTCGGCACGGCTGCCATCATGGCAAGGGTACGTTCGCGAATCAGATCAGGAGAGGTCATCAACAGGGCGGGATCGAGATTTCCCTGAAGGCTGAACTGCTCCGGCAGCTCGGCCACGGCACGCGCCAGACTTGTCTGCCAGTCGATGCCGAAACCGGTGGCTCCCGTCTCGGCGAAGCCCTCGTAGCTTCGTACACCTTTTGGAAAATAGATGAAAGGGATATCCGGTGCAGCATCCCGTACGCTCCGTAGAACGGTGGATGCATGGCGCAACCCGAACTCCCTGTACTCGCGTTCCGGCAACAGCCCGGCCCAGGTATCAAAAAGCTGGAGCATGTTCGCCCCGGCCGCAATCTGTCCCAAAAGATACCTTGTCAGCTCATGAGCCAATGCCTCGAACAGATCATGAGCTGCCTTCGGCTGCGCATAGAGAAAGGTCTTGAAGGTATCGAACGTCTTTGAGCCTTGCCCTTCGATCATATATGCGGCAAGGGTCAGCGGTGCGCCGGCAAAGCCGATCACCGGCACCCGTCCGGCAAGCCGCCGCTTGGTCTCGGCGATGGCATCGAACACATAGGCCAAGCGATCGGTGATATCTCGACGGAGCTTGCCAACCCGCTCGGCAGCACGGATGGGATCGGGAAAGCGTGGCCCCCCTTTTCCCTCCTCCACGATAAGTTCCATCCCCATTGCCTCGGGGACCACCAGGATATCGCTGAAGATGATGGCGGCATCTACGCCCACCAGATCGACCGGTTGAACGGTAACCTCGGCGGCCAGATCGGGTGTTTTGCAAAGGCTGAGAAAATCCGTCCCGGCACGGACGGCGCGATACTCGGGAAGATAACGGCCGGCCTGACGCATCATCCAGACTGGACGGCGTTCAACCGACTCGCCACGAAGTGCTCGTAGAAGGAGCGAATGCTGCTGATCGTTCATACAGGGAAGTTATGAGAGTAGCGGCGAAGCATTCGCAACGGAAGTTTTCACGGGTCGGAGCCCCTACGTCACGCGGCGCAATCGCCTGTTCCGGCCAGAGCATGGGCAAGCGCCTCACTGCTCGGACGATCCGGGATGATGACATCCACAACGCCTCGCTCGTGTAACGCATGCGCGGTGGTCCGACCGATAGCGGCGAAGATAGCGTTTCGCGGGATTTCCGGAAGTATGGAGAAGAAGTTCCGAACGGCCGAAGGGGAAAAGAATGCGATGGTAACCGGCTGTTCCGCACCGGCAAGGGCCTGTGGCAGCAACTCCCGGCTCCCTTCTGGAAGCACCGGAGCATAGAGCGGCAGCTCCACGATATCGATGCCGCGCGCTCGCAGGGCATCCACAAGCGCATCCCGGCGCTCCATGCTGCACGGATAGAGCATGCGCTCGATCCCCTTCAGGCTCTGGCAGTGCAGCAACTCCTCTCCGTAATCGGCAAGCGCCCGGATCGGCACGCCCGGATCGGCCTCGCGCAGCAGCTTGGCGCTCACATCCCCTACCACCACATAGCCCAGTGGAGCATGCTCGCGAAAATCGCTCTCCCGCAGATCAAGCCAGAGATCGGCAGCATAGGCGCTCGTCAGCAGCACAACCTCCCCCCCGGCCAGACGCCGCACCGATCGCAGGCCGCACATATCCTTCGCCAGGGGTCGCAGCTCGATAAGAGGCACCGAGTGCACCGCAAAGCCAAGCGCTTCAAAGCACGGAGCTACCCGCTGATTCTCCTCAAGCGGGCGTGTAAGAATCACCGATGGCATAATCAGAACTCCAGGAAATTCCTTGGCGCCTCTGCATCGTTGCACGATCGCGCAGAAGCGCTACCAGGGAGAGAGTCAGGATACGACACGAACCTCATGGAGAATGGCGGCTCCCCCGCTCGCAAGAAGGCGTTCGGCCAGCTCGATGCCAAGAGATTCCCCATCAGCGGCGGGACCGGCGATGGAGTCACGAACAAACGTGCGCCCATCAAGCGCGGCGATGATGGCATCCAGGCGCAGCAGCTCGCCGTCGAGCCGCGCATGTGCTCCAATCGGCACCTGGCATCCCCCTTCAAGCTGCCGCAGCAACGCCCGCTCCGCATTGGTGCAGAGGCGTGTCGCAGCATGCTCGATCTCCTTCAACATCGCAAGCACCTGCGTATCGGCCTCCCTGGCCTCGATGCCAAGTGCCCCCTGCCCTACAGCCGGTATCATCGTCGTCACCGGGATCACCTCCGCTATCCTGTCGCCAAACCCCAGCCGCTCCAACCCGGCAACCGCAAGGATCATCCCATCCCAATCGCTCTCCTCGTATTTCTTCAGACGGGTGCCAAGGTTGCCACGAATATCGACAACATGCAGATCGGGACGAACCCGAAGCAGTTGTGCCGTCCGGCGAAGCGAGCCGGTTGCAACCGTAGCGCCCTGCCGAAGATCTTCAAGCCTAGCCCCCTGAGGCCCCACGAGCGCATCTTCCGGACGATGCCGCTCGGTGACCGCGGCCAGCATCAATCCATCCGGCAACCGTGTCTGCATATCCTTCAACGAGTGAACGGCGATATGGGCCTCCCCGTCGTACAATGCCGATTCCAGCTCCTTGGTAAACAATCCCTTGTCGCCAATCCGGCTCAACGGACTATCAAGTATCCTGTCGCCAACGGTGCTCATTGCCGCCAGACGCACCTCAAGTCCCGGAAAGCGCTTCTGCAGGGCACTCTTCACAGCATTGGCCTGCCACATGGCAAGGGTGCTGTTGCGTGTGGCTATCACGATCTCATCCATTCGGTCCCGCCTTTATCATTCCTCTAGGTTCCTGAACTCTGCCGTTGGTTGTGCCGTTGGCAGTATGGCCACCATTCTCCATCCCGGCCTCCCCTCCCATACGATGCTCGGGGTCATGCAGCTCGCCGTTCATCTGGCTCTCGATTGTATCGAGGTTGAACAGGGTTCGCACAAATTCCGCCTTCAACAGCATCCGCTCGGCATCGGCCTGGGCATCGAGCAGGTGCGCCATAGGGGTACCAATAATCTTCCGTACCACGCTCCCAACCAATTTTTCGATATTCTCAAAATCGGCATCGCTGAAACGATGACGATTTTTCTCCAGCTCCGCGCGAGCAACGTCATCGCCCCAGCGTTTCAATTCCGCGACAACCGGAGTTACCGGAAGCAGGCTGCACCAGGCAGAGAACTTGGCAAGCTCGTCGGCAATAATGATCTCGGCTCGTGGCAGCTCGGATCGGCGACGTTCCACGTTCGACTCAACCACGCTCATCAGATCATTCAGATCCTTGCAGAAGAGCGCAGGAATGGTGTTGATCCGGGGATCGACATTACGAGGCACCGAGATATCGACGATCAACTGCGGCTCGCCGTCGCGCCGACCAGAGGCAGCACGGGCATCATCATAGCTTATAAGGTAGTTGCGGGCGCCGGTCGATACGATCACGATATCGAACTGATGCAGGCGGGCACCAAGCTCCTCGAACGGCATCCAAACGCCAAAACCAAGGCGCCTCAGAAGATCACGGCCACGCGATTCGGTCCGATTGGTAATGGTGATATCACGCACATTCTGATCGTACAGATTGCGTGCAGCAAGCTCGCCGGTCTCCCCCGCACCGATCACCAGCGTTCGTTTGGAGGCGATCGGATGAAAGATCTTCTTTGCAAGCTCCACCGCCACATAGCTTATGGAAACCGCGCCGGCAAACAGATCGGTCTCGGACTTCACACGCTTGCCGGTATGAAGCGCCGAGGAGAAAAGACGATTCAGCACCTTTCCGGCAGCATCATGTATCTGAGCGCTCTGGTAGGCGGACCTGACCTGGCCAATGATCTGAATATCGCCCACCACCTGCGAATCGATGCCGGAGGCAACCTCGAACAGATGCCTGGCGGCGCTGCCGGCATGCAGGGCAAAAAGCTGCCCATACGATATATCGGCAGCCTTCCAGTGGCAGATCCATTCCTTCAGACGATCAACATGAAAAAACTCGGTCTTCGGAACTATATAGATTTCGGTCCGGTTGCAGGTGGAGATGATCGCAGCCTCCTGAGCGATCTCGTTTCTCAGATCGCTCAAGGCCGGCCCCATCTCCTCTTCGCTGAAGACGAGCCCCTCGCGCAATGCAAGCGACGAGTGCTTATGTGAAGTGCCGACAGCGTAGATGTTCATGGCTACTGGAACCTGTGAAATCCGGTCAGAACAAGGTTGATCAGCGTCATCGAGATGATGGTGCCGAAGAAACCGACAAGCGAGAGTATCACCACCTTGCGTCCATCCATTCGCACCAGATATTTCGCCAGGAACGCCCCCACATAGATGCCCCAGATAATGATCGTGGCAACGAGTTTTGGATCGCCGTAATGGAAGTTCGGCAGCACATCGGGAAGGAAGATCATGCCGATAAGAATGGCTATCGTCAGAAAGAACACCCCGACAGTCGCGGATTTCTCGCTCATCTGTTGCAGCAATTGCAGGCTCGGCAGCCGCCGGTAGAAGGTGCCGAAGTGATTGGATTTGATCTGATGATACAGCATCAGGTACAACATCCCATACACGGCGGAAATCGTAAATCCGGTATAGCCGATAAGCGCCGCGCTGATATGAAGCCCCACGGTATTGTTCAGCAGCAACGGATCGGCACCGGCATCGGCTATCGCCGGAGAGAATATCGTGGAGATGGTCTGAAGGGCAAGCGCCAACGCTATAAAAAACAGGCCGGTGCCCCGCACCCCCGTAGTGATCTCCACGATCAGATAGGTGAGCGTCACGGTAAAGGAGATCAGCGTCATCATCTCAAACGGCGTATAGACCAGGCAATGGCCATGATACGCCGTTTGAGCATAGATCAGCACCGTATGAATCACCAGCACGACCAGAAGCGCCGGACGCCTCAGACGACGGAAGCCTTCCTCCTCGCGGAAAAACGCAAGGCCATAGGCGCCCAGGGCGGCGCAGTAGGCCAGCGGCAGAATCGCCTCGCATATCTTGGCAAGTAATAACATCATGCATCGGAGTAGTCAACGATTCTCTGGTCGGCCCCAGCTCACGCCAGGGCCATTCCGATGGGCATCTCAGGGCCTTCGCACATCGGTACGGAAGCGATAGAAATTCAGCAGCAACCCTACCATCGACATATTGAGCAGCAACGACGAGCCTCCCTTCGAGAGAAACGGAAGCGGAATTCCCATCACCGGCACCAGGCCGATCGCCATGCCGATATTGATCGAGGTATGATATAACAGGATCACCGCGATGCCGAAACATATGGTCGATTCAAATTTGCCTCGTAGATGGCTGGCGGTATCAATCGCCAGCCAGATCAGCGCTCCCAGAAGCACAAGCACAAGCATCCCTCCCACAAACCCGAACTCCTCGGTGGGCACGCAGAAGATGAAATCGGTCCACTGCTCCGGGATATACCGAAGCTGTGTCTGGGTTCCCTGAAGAA
Source organism: uncultured Alphaproteobacteria bacterium (assembly GCA_964455525.1). Classification (GTDB taxonomy): domain Bacteria; phylum Bacteroidota; class Ignavibacteria; order OLB7; family OLB7; genus JAFDZV01. Next base: position 171,713 of record CAYVWR010000003.1, on the reverse strand, counting down.
ATCCCTTGCCGGTAAGCCCCCCGGAGCCAACGGCCATCATCGATTGGATGACATGATAACCTGCCCCCTTCGGGTCCAGATTGGGGTCCAAAAAGGTGTTGATACGATTCTGCTGGTGCGGTTGCAGATGCTCGTACAGAAACCCGGTGGAAAATCCGGCGGCGATCGACAGGGAGAATCCAAGCAGCGTCACCCAGATGGAGCGGCGGAACAGAAGCATGCAGAGAAAGACGGCGCCAAGAGCGATGTACAGCGGTGTAGTCCCGAAAAGCGCCGCAACGCCAACAGCCGCCGGAGCCAGAATGGAGAACAGCAGAAAGAGATCGGCACCAGCCCAGAGCGCGATGCCAAGAAGCATGGCGAAATAGACCGTCGCCGATCCAAAATCAGGCTCCAGCATGATAAGCGGGACCGGCAGCAGGATGATCCCCATCAGCGTGGCGATATCGCGCCAGTTGCCAAGATCCTTCCCCTCACGGCTTACAAAAAGCGCCGACATCATCAACGTGCCGAACTTTGCAAGCTCCGATGGCTGTATTGATACCGGACCAAGCACAATCCAGTTCTTCTGCCCGTATCGCACCTCACCGATGATAAGCACAAGCACAAGCAGGAACAAACCCGCACCATACAGCGCATACGGCGCCAGACGTACCCAACGTTCTGGAATGAAGGCGATCGCAAGCATCCCCACCAGGCCGCCGACGGCAAAAACCAACTGCGATGAGAACGTGGCCGAGGCCCCTGCCTCGGCAGCAGCGTTGGGATCATGGGTGGCGCTGTAGATCGAGATCAACCCGACCGCCACAAGCCCTACCGTGACAAGAAATGTTCGAAAGTCAAAACGTATCGGACCGGACGATGATGCATCGGCAGCGTCCTTGTAGTAATAAGCATCCATTCAGAATCACGCTAATAATATCTGTGTGACGACAGTCGTTCCACGTTCATGGCATATCCTGCGATCGGCGCTACCAGCGGCAATCCATACCAGAGAAAGCCTCACACTCTCCCAAAGCCTCGGAAAGCGGGAGGGCATAGCGCTTTTGGCCTGCCGAGAACCTCCTGCAGAAGCATTGCCCGCCGGATCTCGCTCCGCTCCGAAAGAAACCTGGCGATAGCCGCCGCCGGCGCAGGCCCATCTGAATCCCCCAGCCCATTCTCCGCAAGCAGCGTACGATCCTCTTCGGTAAGCCCACCGGCGAGATGAAAGTCCCGGAATCCGCTCAGATGATACTGCCGTTCGGTAGGCTCCTGGATCGCCGAGCGATATGCAAACACGTCGCCACTGGCATCCTTCTCCCGGATGCTGCCATCATCACTATCATCCCACGCAAACTGTTCCTCCTGCTGAACTGCGCCGCCGGAATAGGAGGTGCTGGAAACAACGTTCACCCCAACAGGTGATGGCACCTGTTCGATGTGTGTCACCGAAACGGTGCTCCCGGAACCGGCATTCATTCCGGCCTCCCTCTCAAATCGCTCCATCTCCTCCCGGAACCGCTCCTTGAGACTCTGTTTCGCCGGCTCGGCAACGTGCCCCCTCTTCTCCTGCACAGCCTTTGGCTTCTTCTTGCCAAAGAGCGCGTTAAGGACCCAGAAGAGAAGGATGACAACGAGAAAGGGATTATCGAACAAAAAATCAATCATGGAAGATCTCCTGGCGTGAAAGGCAACCAAGCGTTGTTACCAACCGGACTGGCGAAAGGAGAGGGCTGCTCGCATACAAAGTTAGATCGGCCAGCACTGGGGGACAAATGAAGCATTGTACGACTCGGTGAAACGCGCCGCCACCCTCCCCTCCGTCCGCTACCGCACAGCAGCAACATCGGCCATAACATACGTCCCCCTCCATCCGGTTAAACGTCACCATGCAAAATGTAATGGGAAGAGAGAGCGCAATGCCCCGGTAACGATGAATTATGCGGCAGTTTGTCTATAGATTATGTGTCAACCGAGCCTTGATTCTGTGGCCTGATTTTTGTGACGGGCAATTTTTCTTGCCAGATGCCAGACGAAACGGACCTGCCGACCGCTCATGTTTCGGAAGCCAGCTCATCCAGCAGACGACCGGAGATAGCATGCCGTCGTACGACGCTCCAGGTGCAGGACGTAGCGGATGCCTCTGCAAGTGCAAACGAAGCGCATGCGGATCGGCCCGGGCCATCTGCCGATGACAAGATAGATCGAACGCAGATAACTCGCCCGATACCACCAGAAACCACAGAAACGCCGGGATGCTCCGCCGGAAGCACGGTTTATCCATCACAGTAACACCAAGGACAGGATGATCTTGCATGTTCAGCCGACGTCCTGGCAACTCATCAACCGATAGTACAGCGTTCATGACCGAAGAAAGCACCATGCCCCCCCCCGACCGGGAGATGCCTGGCATAGATCCCCGGGCCTATCCCGATTACATGCTGTTGCGATAGCCCTTGAACGCACTACTCACGATTCTCAGCAAGGAGACAAACGATGGCCGCTCAATACAACCCAAGTACCCTATCCGCAATTATCCGCACACACGAGGCAACCATTCTCAATGAGTGGGTACAGCAGCAGATAGAATTTTCCCCGCTACGCCGTTCATCGCTGAAGGAACGGGAACTGCGCGAGCAATCGCAGGAATTCCTGGCAGCGATGGCTGCGGCTCTTGATATGAGCAACAGCGCCGATATCAACAAACATGAATGGTCTTCGGTACGAGACAGCCTTGGAACCCTTTCCCGTGCATGCGCGAAACAGGGCCTTACGCCATCGGAGACGGCAATGTTTGTCTTCTCCCTGAAGCAGCCACTCTTTGCTGCCTTCCGTAAGGATTTCGGAGACGATGGGCAACGTCTTGCCTCAGAGATCTGGCATAGCACCACCCTGCTCGATCAGCTTGGGCTGTTTACGATGGAGGTATACCAGAAAGGACGTGAAGAGGTGATCCTCCGGCAGCAGCAGGAGCTTATGGAGCTTTCCACACCGGTCGTCCAGCTCTGGGATCAGGTGCTTGCACTGCCGCTGATCGGCACGCTCGATAGCGCCCGCACCCAGGTGGTGATGGAAAATCTGCTGCAACAGATCGTTGATACAGGCGCCGAGATCGCGATTATCGATATCACCGGTGTGCCCACCGTTGATACGCTTGTGGCGCAGCATCTGTTGAAGACGGTGGCCGCCGCACGTCTGATGGGAGCCGACTGTATCATCAGCGGCATACGGCCACAGATCGCACAGACGATCGTACACCTTGGCGTCGATCTTGGCGATGTCATCACAAAGGCGACGCTTGCCGACGCATTCCAGCTCGCGCTACAGCGCAATGGGCTGACCGTAACATCCGCATCATCCCTGAGCTGAGGAGATACCCCTTGGAACGAATACCTATTCTGAAGATGGGAAACTTCCTCCTGGTCACGATCCAGGTGGATATGCACGATCGTCTGGCGATGACCTTGCAGGACGACCTCACCAATCAAATCGTGAAATGGCGCACGCGTGGTGTCCTGATCGACATCTCTTCGCTTGAGATCGTGGACTCCTTTATCGGGAGAATGCTGGGAAACATCGCGGCGATGTCGCGAGTGCTGGATGCACACACGGTAGTAGTGGGGATGCAGCCGTCCGTTGCAATCACGCTGGTAGAGCTTGGCCTCTCCCTCCCTGGCGTCCATACGGCGCTCAATGTCGAGAAAGGAATGGCCTTTCTTCAGATGACTCTTGGTCAAAAGGAGAACGGCAATGCCAGTACAGCGCGATGAGACCATACCGCTTCAGACACCCGAGGACATCGTCCATGTCCGCCAGGCTGTACGGGCATGGGCAGTGGAGCTGGGGTTCAGTCTGGTCGATCAGACCAAGATCGTCACCGCAGCCAGCGAGCTGGCACGCAATACCATCAACTATGGCGGCGGCGGCCAGGCCAGGCTTCAACTGCTCATCGGCTATGGACGGAACGGGCTTCGTATCACCTTCGAGGATACGGGGCCGGGCATCCCCGATATCCAGCAGGCAATGCAGGATGGTTTTACCACTGGCGGGGGGCTTGGCCTTGGGCTGAGCGGTGCAAAACGACTATCGAACGAGTTCGAGATCCGCTCAAGCCCCGGTAAAGGGACCTGCATCACAATCACTCGGTGGAAAGGATAATCGCATATGATGGAAGCCGCACTACAGATCACCGAGAACAGCCAGATTGCCGATGCACGGCGGAGAATATCCGCCCATGCACGCGACCTCGGCTTTGATGAAACCAGGATAGGTGCACTGGCGATCACCATCACCGAGGTGACAACAAACCTGGTGAAGCATGCCGGGGGGGGAGAGCTTATCATACGATCGCTTGAGGAGAGCGGCGCACTCGGCATCGAGCTGCTCGCGATCGACAAAGGGCCGGGCATGCGAGATGTGGCCGAGTGTCTCCGCGACGGATATTCCACTAAGGGAAGCCCTGGCACAGGGCTTGGGGCGATCATCCGCATGTCCGATGAATCGGATATCTACTCCACGCCCGACAAGGGAAGCGTTGTGATGGCACGCATCTGGAACAAGCCCCCCGAGCATCGGCCACGGGCATCGCGCGCCCTGCTGGTAGAAGGATTCAGTATCCCATTACAGCAGGAGCTTGCCTGCGGCGATGCATGGGCCTGTAGCGCAACGGACGACCATCATGTTATCATGGTTGCCGATGGGCTTGGACATGGGCCGCTTGCAGCATCGGCATCCAGAGCCGCCGTTGAAGCATTTCAGGAAAGCGCGGAACGCGACGTTGCAACGATCATCGCAGATATCCACGGCGCGCTCCGAAGCACGCGCGGGGCGGCGGTGGCAGTGGCAAAACTGGATCGGAGCAATGCAACGGTACACTACGCCGGCGTGGGCAATATCGCGGCGCTGATCTACACGCCGGAGAAGACACAGCGGATGGTCTCGCATAACGGCACAGTGGGACACACGGTGCGGAAAATTCAGGAGTTCACCTACGCCTGGCCGCAAGGCGCCACCCTGGTGATCTCCTCCGATGGCATCTCCTCGCAGCTATCGCTGGCCCCCTACTCCTATCAGAATCTTACCCATCATCATCCAAGCCTTGTGGCCGCAGTGCTCTATCGCGACTTCGGTCGTGGCCGCGATGACTCCACAGTGGTAGTAGCACAGGAACGGGAACGTTAGCCATGACCATCCCTCTTCTCTCGGTTCAGATACTGCATGAGCACGATCTTGTCAATGCTCGCGGGCGCGCACGCCAGATAGCGGCTCTGCTTGGCTTCGAGGCCCAGGATCAGACTCGTATCGCCACAGCAGCCTCCGAAATCGTTCGCAACGCCTATAGCTATGCAAACGGAGGGAAGGTCGAATTCGAGGTATCCGGCAGCGCGCCAGAACGGACATTCCTGATCCGGGTACGGGATAACGGCCCCGGCATCCCGGATCTGAAGCGGATTCTGCGTGGGCAGTATCAATCGCAAACCGGCATGGGAATCGGCATCACCGGCACTCGCCGTCTGATGGATACCTTCGATATCACCTCCGTTCCCGGCAACGGCACAACCGTAACGCTCGGCAAGATCCTCCCGAAACGTTCGCAGAGCATCACTCCGCAGCAGCTCGCCGATATCATGACCGCTCTGGCACGCCGTGCCACCGATGACCCGTTCAATGAATTGCAACAGCAGAATCAGGAAATACTTCATGCGTTTACCGAGCTGCAACAACGCCAGGAAGAGCTTGGGCGTCTGAACCGCGAGCTTGAGGATACCAACCGTGGCGTGGTGGCACTGTACGCGGAGCTTGATGAAAAAGCCACGCACCTTCGCCGGGCCGACGAGCTGAAATCCCGGTTCCTTTCCAATATGAGCCACGAGTTCCGCACACCGCTCAACTCGATCCTTGCACTCTCCCGCCTGCTTCTCGATCGCTCCGATGGTGATCTCTCCCCCGAGCAGGAAAAGCAGGTGGTGTTCATTCGCAAGGGAGCCGAATCGCTCTATGAACTTGTGAACGATCTGCTCGATCTTGCCAAGGTGGAGGCAGGAAAGGTGGACGTGCATGCAACGGAGTTCAGGGTAGGCGATCTGTTCGGCACATTGCGCGGCATGCTCCGCCCTCTGCTGCTCAACGACTCGGTCAATCTGATCTTCGAGGAAAACGAGGAGATCGATGCCATCCTCAACGACGAAGGGAAACTGGCGCAGATCTTGCGAAACCTGGTGTCCAATGCGCTGAAATTCACCGATAGTGGTGAGGTCAAGGTTACGGTGAGCATTGCCACCAATACAAGGGATGCGATCTTTGCCGTTACCGATACGGGCATCGGGATACCGCAGGAACATCAGGAAAGCATCTTCCAGGAATTCACCCAGGTGCATAATCCGCTCCAGAACCGCGTAAAAGGCACAGGGCTTGGCCTTCCGCTCTCCAAGAAGCTTGCCGAGCTGCTGGGTGGAACGCTGACGCTCCAAAGCGAGGTTGGAGTTGGCTCAACATTTTTTCTCACGATCCCCCGCAGATATGTCTCACCAGCCATAGAACATGATGGCCACATCTATCTTAAGAGCGAGGAGACAGCAGGAACATCCAGGCGACCTCCCGACAGGCATGTGCTGATCATCGACGATCAGGATGCGGCACGCTATCTAACGCGGCGGATCTTTCAGCACACCCGCTACAGCATCTCTGAAGCCAAGGGGGGGCACGAGGGATTAAAAAAGGCCATCGAGGATCGCCCGGATATCATTGTGCTGGATCTTATCATGCCGGACATGAGCGGATTCGAGGTTCTGGAAGCCCTGCGGAAAGAGGTGGTGACAATGATGATACCGGTGATTATCATGACATCGAAAATGCTGGAACCACATGAACACATGTGGCTTCAGGAGAGAGCCAGGGCGATATTCACCAAGGAGAGTGAAAGCGCCAAGTCCCTTCTGGCAACCGTAGACCTGATCCTCAAGTAACGGGAGAGGCTTCGTAATGTGCATCATGGCATTATCGCAGATGGTTCCCGATGGCTCCGGCGGCCTCCTGCCAGCCGCCTCCGGAGGCGAGGATGGATCGCGCGCACGCAACCGCAACCATGCCCAATTCCGGCTCACTCCAGCCAGCACCCCCGTCTGGTCCTGGAGGAAGCCTCCATATGCCGGATATATTCTGGAACCCGGCCTATTTCCATCCCCTTTCTGGAATGACCACAAAAGTTCTGAATGTAGATGATAATGATGCCGGCCGCTATGCGATCAGTCGCATTCTGAAACAGGCCGGGTTCGAGACGCAAGAGGCTGCAACGGGCGAGGAGGCATTGAAGCTTGCACGCCAGGAACAGCCACATATCATCCTGCTCGACGTCAACCTTCCTGACATCAACGGGTTCGAGGTATGCCGCCGCATCAAGGAGCACCCGTCAACCACCCTGATACCGGTGCTTATGATGTCGGCGTCGTTCGTCCGCGACAAGGATCGTGTCCGTGGTCTTGAAGGAGGAGCCGATGGCTATCTGACAGGCCCGCTGGAACCCGAGGTGCTGATCGCTACGGTGAACTCACTGCTCCGTGTCAGGGTTGCCGAGGAGGCCTTGCAGAATCTTGCTCTGCGCTGGCAGACAACGTTCGACGCCATCGCCGACGGCGTTTTGCTGCTGGATGGCAACGGAGTGATCGTGCAATACAATGGCGCGTTCGCCCGGATGGTAGATCGCCAGGAGAAGGATATCCTTGGCCATACCTGTACCGATCTGCTGAATCTGCCGCCGGAGCAGCAGCAGACATTTCCCTGCTGCCCCCCGTTCTCGGCCCATCGCCGCGAGTCCGCCGACTTCCGTATCGGAACCCGATGGCTGCATGTCACCTCCGATCCGGTGCTGGATCTGCTTGGCAACACCAATGGCGCCGTCTGCATCTATTCCGATATCACCGAACGAAAAAACGGTGAACAGGAACTGAAGCGCGCCAAGGAGGATGCCGAGGCCGCCGACCGCGCCAAGGATCAGTTTCTGGCAGTGCTCAGCCACGAGTTGCGTACACCGCTTACGCCGGTTCTTACGGCTGTGCATGCGCTCCGCGATGAGAAATCGCTTCCGCCGTCGCTTACCCCCTATATTGACGTTATCCACCGGAACGTAGAACTGGAGGCACGCTTGATAGACGATCTGCTTGATCTTACCCGTATCGCCCGAGAAAAACTTCAGCTCTTTACCGAGACCATGGACGCCCACGCACTGCTGCAAAACGTGATCGAGATCTGCCGCGAGGATATCGCAACCAAACAGCTCCAACTGCATGTGGATCTGAACGCACAGCAGCATCATGTGGCTGCGGATTCGGCCCGCCTACAACAGGTATTCTGGAATCTTCTGAAAAACTCCGTAAAGTTCACCCCGCCCGGAGGCATGCTTCGCATACGATCCAGCAACCTGGATGGCGGAACCCTGCTTGTAGAGATCAACGACAGCGGCATAGGGATCGAGGAGCATATCCTTCCACGCATTTTCGATGCGTTTGAGCAGGGAGAGCAGAGCATCACCCGAACATTCGGCGGGCTTGGCCTTGGGCTGGCAATCAGCAAGGCTCTGGTTGATATGCAGGGAGGAAGCTTGAGCGCAGCCAGCCCCGGCAAGGACATGGGCGCAACATTTTCGGTGCGCCTGCCGCTGGTCGCCGCACCACAGCAGCATGTGTGCCAGCCAACGCCGGAGAGCACCGGCACCGAGCAGCGTTCGCTCCGCATTCTGATCGTGGACGATCATGCCGATACCAGCCGCGTGATGCAGCTTCTGCTGGAGCGTCGCGGATATGTGGTGCAGACGGCCAGCACGCTTCAATCCGCATTTGATACGGCCATCCAGAACGACTACGACCTTCTGATAAGCGATATCGGGCTGCCTGACGGAAGCGGGCTTGATCTGATGCGGAGGCTTCAGGAACGCAAACCCATGCTGGGCGTTGCGCTGAGCGGGTTCGGCATGGAAGAGGATATCCAGAAGAGCATCGAAGCCGGTTTTGTGGAACATCTGACAAAACCGGTGAACTTCAAACAGTTGCAGGAAGTGATCCATCGCATCACCGGAACCACATGAACGGCCGGAGCGATGCGGCCTGATAGCACAAAAGCCAAAGCCCTGAAGGGCTTTGGCTTTTTCCAGTACTGGATTATGCGCGATATATCTGGGATGGGACCGGCTCTTAGAATCAACGGAACGCATGCGTTCCCGGAACATTCATCAAACGTGGCAGTAGACATATTCTTCGATAGCAATACGGTCCCATCCCGACGCTCTGTTCTCACCCCTCCCTACACGACTCAGTTCCTGTACAATCCAAAATTCTCGTTTGCCAGCTTCGAGAAACGAAGGCTTTCGGCACGCACGCTCGCCGCAAAAAGCGTGGCAACATTGGCAAGTGCCTCGGTTGAAAGGAACTGTGGGTTGAGATGATGTTCCATCCGCAGACGGCCGGTGCGGGCATCATAGATCAGCGTGCCGACAAGAGCATTGAAGTTATAGAAACTCACCTGCTGCATCACCTTGGAGACAACCATGGCCGATGGCCGGTCCAGCGTGGTAACATCGCCGCTGAGAGTAATGCTCTCGGCCCCCTTCTGCATCACCCGGCACAACTCATTCCCGGTGCGTGCGTCACGCAGCGAAAGGCTGTTTTCGCTCAGCTCCGTGTTATATCCACCATAACGGCTGAGATAGCTGTGGAGTTCGTTAAGAGTGTTGGAACGCTTGTTCTGTGCCGAAGCCGGCAGACTCATACATACCAAAGCCATAAACATTGCCAGAACCGCTGTCGTCTTCACGTGGAATCCTTTCTTGAAAGTGTAAGAGTTTGATACGTTGCTGTTGTTGAAATAGGATGCGCACGGAAAATATTTTCCGTGCGCATGTGCATCCAAATAATCTGTTCATAACCATTGCCAGCCTTTGGGCCGGCATCACATCCGTGGCCGCTCTATACTCATAGAACACGTTGCAAATGTAGCACAGCGTGGTCCCGAAAATGTGCTCAAACCATTGTCCGGCCTATCCTGTAACCTAGGCCGGAGCAGACATGCCGCGCTGGATGTTCCAAGTTCCGATACTGCTCTATCGAGCCACCGAGCAGGAAACACTGAATTATCATAGAACATCCACATTTGAAATCGTAAACCGGCAGGCAGTTGCAGTACAGCAAGTGTTGCCGTGCACCCGAACATATTTCTGCCGGACCGTACAATATTTATTGTACGTTGAATACGCTGCAAAAATACCGCTTTTAATGTGCCCTCCTATTACGTCCGGGTTAAGGAATCGTAGGAAGTTGTTAAACCGGCCGCGACCAGATATTTCACCGTTCCACGCCTGATACGCAAGGCAGATGGCCATGACCTGCAAGCACCATGGAACACCTCCCCTACGCACCTTTAATGGGCGCGCTACGGCAGGCAGTGCCGAAAAGTTCTCAACAAAGTGTTGCTACGGAAACGGGATAGGATAGATCACCGTGGTGCCATTGCCTGCGACCGGTAAAGACCGGTCTGCATATCCGGGACGACCATGACGGCTGGCCGGGATTCCAGCGGAATCACCTGCGCGGCCGGGTCTTATAAGCACGCTCGAGCGCAGAGCATCAGGATGGAAGCCATCGTCCAAATCGTCCCTTCTGGTCGGGAGTTGGAACAAAGCAGTACGTTCTCACCGCGCTCACCATCGAAAGCAGGACGCGTAGACGTCCGCCAGGAATACAACCAGCATGAGAGGCCATAACCAATCCAGCTTCAAGCTGGGCCAGGCGCACCCGTACGTTCATAAGCCGTACCCAGCGCTCCTGATTTTCTCTACGGCCACACACAACCTCCAGCGAAACCGCATCGGCCAGATCGCGCAGTTCACCGATCAACACCTCATAATCTGCCTTGACGCCTGCTGCCAGCCGATGCACCTCATCGCAGAGGATCATTGCCACAGTAGTCGCTTCAACATCCCGTGAGATGGCAGTACCGCCATTTGTTTCAGTTCTGATCATGCTCTGTTTCCTCATGGTATTCTCCGGCATCCCTGGTTTGGAGTGTCTGCTCCCTGGATGTCCGCAGCGCTGAGAGGAGATAGGCGGCACGCCCATTTGGGCAGCGGGCGCACCGCTCGATTCACATTCCCACTAACACATATCCCCCTGGCTTCGATCGCGATCCCCAGCAGGTTCTACTGAGCCAGCAGCGTGGACTCGGCCTTGGCAACATCGCCGAAGCGCACGGCGACATTAACGATGTTCGAGGTCGATACCTGGCGCGGGTTCAGGTGATGCTCCATGGTGACAACACCGGTCGCGTTGTTGACGCCAAGCGTTCCCACCGGGGAACTGAAATTGAAAAAGGCGATGCGCTGCATGATGGCACTCTTCCGTTCCGGCGAAAGATCGCTGATCTTGCCAATCACTCTGTGAAGCGTCACCGTCTGCGCATCCACCTCGCTTACGGTCAGCACCTCGGCACCGGTCGATGCATCACGAAGCAACATGGAACGATCGATCTTCTCAACCTTGAAATTCTGCTGCTGGTTGATGTCGTTACGAACCTGATCGATAACCGATGGGCCGGTAAACTGAGCGTAGCCAGGGGTGGCCAGAGCAACTAGAGCCGCGACTGCAAGCAAAGTCTTCTTCATAGTGCTGATCCTTACGGTAATGTATGGGAGAAGTCGAGTGAGGTAGTTCTGGTCGGCAGATCTTTATGGCGCATTCCATGTCACATCGCGATAGGGTGAGTCGCAAATGTGCTGAGAAACCGCCAACGCAAGAACACCATCACTACAGAATCCCGATACCAACCGGTATGCCAGGAACGGCAAGGCCTACATTCCTTGAAATAGGGGCGTTCCAGTGGGATGGCTGTGGAGAAAGCGTGACGATCCATCACGATCCGTGCATATAGTTCATGCAATGGCCGTATGGCGTATGACCGATATTCCGAATAGCTATCGCAGCAGTGTACGAAATCCGTACATCCGCATCATGTACTCCGGGTTTTTATCTGCATCCATAGCAAATAATAATTGCAACATTGTAATTATCCGCTATTATCCGGGAAATTCGGGCACCTGTCCGGCCCTGCCGTGTGCAGATGTCACGGCGGGTAGACAGAGCATATCGCAGCAGGTTTACAGGAATGTGCGGTGCTATGGGGTGATGCCAGAAAAAAGATCACGGGGCGACCGCCATGCGGCCGTGGCCAGCCTGGCAATTGCGTCCTCTGTGTCTCTGCTGATGCGCGCCCCGGCAGATGCTTTCGGCACAGCGACGTGGCCATGCTCTACGGGCACTGCATGGCATAGGGTGCCCGTAATAGCAGCGCCCAGCAATTATGGCCGTGAGGGTGGCGACACAGAATCCGGGACGTGGCCCTTCGGCAGATGCAGGGCGCCGCGTTGCCGCCGTGCCTCAAAGAACACGATACCGGCAGCAACCGATGCATTCAGGGAGCCGATGTTCCCTGCCATTGGAATCGAGAGCCGTACGTCGCACAGCTTTCGTACCCGTGAGCTTATCCCTGCCCCCTCGCTCCCGACGACGATTGCCGTAGGCTTGGTGAAATCGTACTCGGTGTAGCTCATATCCCCTTTTTCATCCAGGCCAACCACAGCCAGCCCCTCCTGCTTCAGTCCGATCAGAACATCACCGATATTGGAGGCCCGAGCGATCGGCAGATGCCGTGCGGCGCCAGCGCTTGTCTTCATCACCACATCGGTGATGCCGCTGGAGTCGCGTTTTCCAAGCAGGACGCCATCCAGCCCTGCGCACTCGGCCGACCGGATGATGGCACCAACGTTATGCGGATCGGTGATCGCATCGAGAACTCCGACCAGCGGAGTCCCACCATGCTCGTACACCTCCAGCACAAGCCCCTCGATATCGGCATAGTCGATCTCGCTGACGGCAGCGATCACCCCCTGCGAGCGGGCGCCGAATCCGGCGGCGCGTTCCAGCTCGGCAAATCGGTTCCGGTCCACCGTCGTACAAGGCACACCGGCACGTTTTGCTTCGGCACGGAGACGGTTCACCGCATCCCCTTCGAGGCCATACATGATGAACACTTTCTCTACACCCTGTCCCGCACGAAGGGCTTCCATCACCGCATTGCGTCCGTTGATATACATGAATCCGCGATCTCCGAGAATAATCAGTGTGTGATACGAGCAGGGCATGCCCGATCAAAAGGAGGATTGCTCCTGAAGTATCCTGCCAAGAAACGAGAGCCGGTGCAGAGCCGTTGGGCCATGCTCGATGATGGCCTTTCTGTGTACGGCCGTTCCATAGCCCTTATGCCGGGCAAAGCCATACTGCGGCAGATGCTCGTGATGCGCCCGCATAAGGCGATCGCGAGTCACCTTGGCAACGATGCTGGCGGCAGCTATCGAAACGCACAGCCCATCGCCACCGACGATCGCCCGGCATGGCGTGCCGACATCCACGGCATCGCGGCCATCAATCAGCACATAGTCAGGAGAGGGGGCAAGCCCGCGTACAGCAAGCCGCATTGCCTGGAATGTAGCCTGAAGGATATTGATCCTGTCGATCTCCGCATTGTCGATAATGCCAACGCTCCATGCCAGCGCACACGCAGTGATCTCACCATACAGGCGTTCCCGCTCCGGCTCGGCAACAAGCTTGGAATCGCGCACGCCAACGATATGACAGTTGTATGGAAGAAGCACAGCAGCAGCCACCACCGGGCCTGCAAGCGCGCCTCGGCCCGCCTCGTCGACGCCTGCTATCCGCTCGAATCCGCAGGCGCGCAGCTCGCGCTCCTGCTCGTCGGTTGGTAGGTTTCCTGAAACCATCGTCATAGCCTCCCATCAAGTTCCGCCAGATTCCTCTGGCACACACAATCATGCACGGCATAGGCCGGAGAGCGCTCTCTCGCCGTTCAGGACATGTGGTTCCGCATCGGATGCACAAGAAGCGAACGGGATATCACAGCACCGGCCCCGCTCTGGCGATCACCGCAAGCGCGCACACGACATCCTTGTCCTCGCCATCGTGCAACAGCTCCCCTATATCCCAAGCGCTGCGCCACAGCACAGAGCATGAGCCGGAGCATGCCATAACGCGAAGCTCGCATCACATTCCGCCGATCGGCCAAAGCCGCCACAAACGAGAGCGGCAGATCACACCCGGATCTGCCGCCGGACTAGAGATATCGGGAATGCGTGGCGATAGCGTCCGGGCTATCGCCACATGCCACAGAGAATCTAATGGAGCCTTCTGGCAATCAGGTTCATAAACTCCGCACGGGTTTCCACTTGATGTTTGAACACCCCAAGCATGGCACTGGCGGTGGTGGAGCTGTTCTGCTTCTCCACACCGCGCATCATCATGCACATATGGCTTGCCTCGGTTACAACCGCCACGCCCTGTGGTTGCAGGTATTTCTGAATGGTCTCGGCGATCTGCTGGGTCATACGCTCCTGAACCTGAAGGCGACGTGCAAACACATCAACGATCCTGGGAAGTTTGGAAAGGCCGACGATCTTACCGTTCGGGATATAGGCAATATGTGCCTTGCCGAAAAACGGCAGCATATGGTGCTCACAGAGGGAGAAAAAATCTATATCCTTCACCACCACCATCTCATCATACCGCTCCTCGAAGATGGCATTATTGAGCACCTTCTCAATATCCATCGTATAGCCCTGGGTCAGAAACTCGTATGCCTTGGCAACGCGGTGCGGCGTGCGAAGCAGACCTTCGCGTTCCGGGTTCTCGCCCATGATCGTAAGCGTTTCCCGCACCAATTCCTCCATCCTCCCGGCATCGAACATGGCCAGATCGGCGGCGCGGGGAGTATCGAGCAGATCCTCATCGGCATCCACACCGGCATGGTACGCATCGTTCTCGGAAGGATGGCCGTTCTGGGATCTCCCCGGATGTGCTTGTATCATGCCCGTGCCTCCTCGACAAGAGAGTCGTACCGAGGGATCTGAACAGGTTCACCGAAATATTCCACGAAATTATTCTCCGACTCGAATAGTTTGATCGAATGAAGCACGCCGGGATGTATTCTTGGCTCAAGAATGCGCCAGAAACAGATCGCGATATTCTCGGCCGTTGGGATGATCCCCCGCAGGAAATCGACATCGAAATTCAGATGCTTATGATCGACCTTGGAAACGACATCGTCCTCGATGATACGGGCAAGCACCTTCAGGTCGATCACATAGCCTGTCTCCGGGTCCGGGAGACCTTTTACGGTCACCTCCAGCCGATAATTATGCCCATGCCCATGAAAATTGTTGCACTTATCGAAGACTGACTCGTTCCTGCTATCACTAAACGTCGGGTTGAAAAGCCGATGCGACGCCGAGAAATGCGCCCGCCGCGTTACATAGATCATATGGATAGGACTCCACGGATGTTCGATTGGTAAAGATCCACGAGCGAGGGCCTCGTAATACTATCGGAGGCTTCGTCATGCCGAAGATGACCGGCCCTCAGGAGACTATCGCGACCAGTACATACAGGCCCCGACCCTCCCACCCCCTCCCATTGCCACCCTGAACAGGCCCTGTTCCCTGCCCAAAAGTACGGGAAGGATGGCTTGAGAGAAGGGTTGCTGTGCCGGAGCCGCTCTTCGGAAGTGGCAACGCATGTCGCCTTAGAGAATAGATCCGGGCAAGCCCGGCGCCGCCCGCCGATGATGGAACCAGAGCCGGCACCATGGGCTTCCGGTCCCATAGGAGCCATTGCCCCTCTCCTCTGCCTCAGTACGAATATCGCACTTCGGGAGCGGCAGACTGTTTTCAACCGGAAACGACGCCCTCGGAGGCACCGCATTGCCCAATAAGCCAAGTTAGATGATTTTGAACTAGCCGCCAGCAACCATCCGTCATTTCACATCGTGGAGAGTTCACCCGCCCTTGCGTATGTTTGGGGAATGCAGCGCAGAGAGCGCCAGGACGATGGCTCCTGTTGCGACTGACCACGAACTACAGACGACTGACTACATACTTCATCTATGATTCCAGTACTGTTCAGGATCGGCGACATCCCCATCTACAGCTTTGGCCTGATGATGGGCATTGCCTTTCTCGTAGCCAACTATCTCTTCGTCAAAGAGATGCGCCGCCGCGGCATTTCCGAGGAGATCGCCGGAACGGTAACGCTGATCGCACTGATTGGTGGTGTTGCAGGGGCCAAGCTCTTCAGCCTGCTGGAGAACTGGCGGCAGTTCATGGCCGATCCCATGGGAGAGATATTCTCTGCGGCCGGCCTTACCTTCTACGGCGGATTGATCGTAGCAATCGTCTCGATCTTCATCTATCTGCGCACCAAGAAGCTCCCCTTCCTTCGGGTCGCCGATGCATCGGCCCCCGCTCTGATTCTTGCTTATGGCATAGGGCGCATCGGTTGCCAGCTTGCCGGGGACGGCGATTATGGCATCCCAAGCAAGCTTCCCTGGGCGATGACCTATCCCGATGGGACAGTGCCGACGATAGGGCAGAGAATGACCCAGGATGGAGGGGCTGCTCTTACAGAGCTTGGCAGGTTATACGAGGCAATGTACGGCGGCCCGGCGCCCGTACAGGTTCCGGTGCATCCTGCCCCGGTCTATGAAACGCTTGCTGCCGTGGCCGCATTCGCGTTTCTCTGGGCGATTCGTAAAAAGCCGATGCCGGTTGGCAAGCTCTTCGCCATCTATCTGATCCTGGCAGGGACGGAGCGGCTGCTTGTTGAGTTCATCCGCCTGAACCCATTGTACATGGGGCTTTCCCAGGCACAATGGATCTCGGTGGGCATGATTCTCATCGGTGCTGTGATGATCTACCGAAAACGCTCAGCGCCGCCGGATGCCTTCCCGGAACCACGAAAACCACTCGGCAGGGCACGAACCGCCAACCCGCGAACAGCACAACGCTAAACGATGGGAGGCGGCGCACCGGTTGCGCCGCCTCCCATTGCACACATACACCAGCGCATGCGCCACCGGCACGCCACCAGTGGTACGGGAAGACTTCTCCACTCGGGGATGACGCAACACCGCCCTCACCAACCATATGGCGACCCCCTACGCCCTGTAAACTCACCAGCCCTACGGGCACCATCGCCTGCCATACGGTTATTCCAGCAGCATCTCCAAGGTTGTACCGGCAGCTATTATATTGCCGGACATCCGGCAACGCCAGGAAGGTTCGGTCCATGTCCTGGAAGCCGCCAACCCCATGCGGTGCTGGTCTCCGGGACGCATGCATGCCTCTAGGGCCTCCGCCCTGACCAGCCCCGATCATGTCTAACAACTCGCTACAGATGATTTCTCGAACACTCCTGGCATTGTTTGCATTTGTTCTCCTTGGCTTCTTTGTCGGCTGCGGCAAAGAGAGGCCAGCCGATGGCACAAGCGGCACACAGCAACCGGTTCCTACCGTTGGTTTTGTACAGGCGATCGAGGACGCCACCATCGATGAAGCCCGCACCGGATTTTACGACGCACTCCGGGAGGCGGGCTACGCCGAGGACTCGGGAACGGTGAAGATCATCTACCGGAATGCACAGGGAGATGCCGCGGCCCTGAGCCAGATCCTCGATTATTTCGTCGGTGAGAACGTGGATCTGATCGCCGCCAACACAACCCTGGCAATGATCACCGCGGCAAACAAAACCTCGACCATCCCCATCTTTATGATGGTGGCCCCAAGCCCGGAGATCGCCAAGCTGACCAAGGCCGATGCAAGCGGCAGGCAGATCGGGCCGGCCAACCTGGTAGGCACATACGAGACGCTTGCCTATATCGATACCAGCGTCGGGCTTATCAAGCAGGTGTTCCCGGCAGCAAAGCGTGTGGGGACCATCTACAACAGCTCCGAACCAAACTCGGTGAACTCCAAGGAACGGCTCCGCGCCATCTGTGCACAGCTTGGACTGGAACTGGTGGAATCCTCGGTCACCTCCTCCAACGAAACCCAGCAGGTGGTGCAATCGCTTCTGGGCAAAGGGATCGATGTCTTTTTTGCGCTCCCGGACAACATCATCTTCTCCAGCTTCGAGACCGTGCTGAAGGAGACCAGCAACCGCAAGGTGCCGATCGTAACGTCGGAAGCCGGGCTGGTGAAGCGTGGAGCATTTATCGCTTACGGCGCCGATTTTTATGGCTGGGGACATCAGACAGGGGTATCGGCGGCGAGCTACCTGAAGACGCGGGATCTTGCGGGATCGCCGCTGGAACCGGTAGCGCTGCGGAAGCGGACCTTCAATGCCGCAACAGCCGCCGCGCTCGGCCTGTCGGCACCGGCAGGATTCGAGGAGCTGCGCTGAGCATATGAAAAACAGGCAAGGCACAGGGCCCCGAGTGCTGCCGTAACGGTACGGCCAACCGGCGCGTCCGCGCTGCCCCGTGCCCTGCGATTTGGATCGCTGCGACGCTAAGAGCGCCGGATGAAGGGCATGCCGCAGACGCCCAAAGCGGGACCAGACCAGCACCGCCCCTGCACGGGGCCGGATCATCGTTATCGGCGCAGGCGCCTTCAACGTCCTTAAAGAGTGGAGCAACAACCCCATGGAGCTGCTCATCGGAGCACTTGTGCTGGGATTCGCCTATGCCTTTTTAAGCATGGGGGTCTTCATCACGATGCGCATTTTCAATTTCCCCGATATCACGGCCGATGGCTCGCTCACCTTTGGAGCAAGCATTACCGCAGCATTGCTTGTAGCGGGGGTTCCCCCCTATCTGGCCGTGCTTGTCTCGATGGCAGGAGGTTTCCTTGCCGGCTCGGTCACCGGCACCATCCACACCAAGCTGAAGGTGAACGGACTGCTTGCGGGCATTCTGGTGATGACCGCCCTGTATTCGATCAACCTGCGGACGATGGGGCGCTCCAATCTGCCGCTCATCAACTACGATACGGTGCTTACGCCATTGCGTGATATTCCAGGGCTTTCCTCTCACACGACCATTCCACTCGCTTTTTTCCTTGTGCTGACGGTGGTATTTATCCTCGCCCTTTCCTGGCTGTTCCGCACCGATTTCGGGTTGGCGATGCGCGCAACCGGCGATAACGAGACGATGATCGCGGCGCAGGGGGTCAACACCGATCGGATGAGGATCGTCGGCATCGGCATCTCGAACATGCTGATAGCGCTCAGCGGGAGCCTGGTAGCGCAGTATCAGGGATTTGCCGATATCGGCATGGGGATAGGGGTTGTCGTGTTCGGCCTTGCAAGCGTCATCATCGGCGATACGCTCGATTCGCTCTTCGGAAGCTCGTTTAAGATCTGGCGAAAGCTTGCGGCAGTTGTTATCGGGTCGCTCATCTTTCGTGGCGTGGTGGCGCTCACCCTTTCATTCGGGCTTGATCCGGCCGATCTGAAACTTGTCACCGCATTCTTCGTGCTTCTGGCAATTGTGCTGCCGCAATCGCGGCGTTTTCTACAATCCCGTCTCGGCATTCATGCCACCCCACGCCCATGATCGGCATTCAACACTGCTGGAAAACCTTTGGTGCCGGGACACCGGTAGAGGTACGAGCATTGCACGACCTCTCGCTTACGATTGCAGCCCAGGAGTTTATCGTGGTTATCGGCACCAATGGCTCCGGCAAGTCCACGCTGCTGAACACAATCGCCGGAACGGTGCTGCCGGATGCTGGCCGCGTTACAATACAGGGAATCGACGTCACCTCTATGGAAAACCATCGGCGGGCGGGATTCATCGGCAGAGTGTTTCAGAACCCTTTCAGCGGCACTGCCCCCTCGATGACCATAGCGGAAAATCTTCGGCTGGCCCAACTTCGCGGCGCCACAAAGGGACTGCGCATAGGGCTTTCGCAGGACCGCCTGGAGATGTTCCGGGAACGCTCGGCGGAGCTTGGAATGGGGCTGGAGAACAGACTTGAAACGCCGATCGGCCTGCTCTCCGGCGGACAGCGTCAGGCACTGACGCTGCTTATGGCAACGCTTCGCGAGCCGGCCATTCTGCTGCTGGACGAACATACCGCAGCGCTCGACCCACGATCGGCCGAACAGGTGATGATGCTGACCAATCGGATCATCGAGCGTCATCGGCTTACGGCGCTCATGGTAACCCACGATATGGTGGAGGCCGCCCGCTTCGGCTCCCGTCTGATAATGATGCATATGGGAGAGATCGTGCTCGATATCACCGGCGATCGCAAGCGTGAGGCCTCACCGCAACTGTTGCTGCAACACTTCACTGCGCTGCGGGAGCAGTCCGCAACACCATAACGCTGTGCAGCCAGCGGGGATGGCACCGGAGTTCAGGCCAAGGAGCCTGTGCCGGGTCGCGGCGAGAATCGGGTAACGGCTCCCTGCATTGCTGTGAATAACGTCCATCGCTTTTTCATCCCACCCTTTGTTCGCAAGCAACTCGGAACGATAGTTGCTATACCGCAAGCACAGCCGACATGCAATGCGGACGGTTTCCATTAGAACAGCAGATCACAGGTTATTTTTTCACCGTACGGAGATATCTATGAACTATCGTCGAATGTATACCCGGTTGATACCGGCATGTATAGTGGCAATGCTTCTGATGATGGTTGGCGGGATGCACACCGCAATCGCACAGAACACGGAATCGTTTGCAGCCACCCATTTTTCCGTGCCAGAGGGGAGCAACGAAGTGCCACCGGTAGATGGAGACGATGGCTATGCAGTAGCTATCATGCAATTCGATCCCATGGCAGGATCGCTCCAATACCGTGTCACCGTGGCCTTGCCGGCCGGGCAGACCATCACCGCAGCGCACTTCCATATAGGCACCTATGGAGAGAATGGGCCACCGGTTCACGATATCGTCTTTCCGCCGAACAGCATGACCGCAACCGGCATCTGGACCAACATTGGATCGGCGGAGCTGGCAGCGCTCGTGACACAGGGGATCTATCTCAACATTCATACAAACGCCAACCCCAACGGACAGCTTCGCGATCAGGTGAACATGCTCCCGAACCTTTCGGCCACCGAGATGAGTTCGGCGGAAGAAGTTCCGTCGATCCCGGATATGCCGGGCACCGGCAACGCGGTCATCTATCTCAACCCGGCAGAGAAACGGGCCATCTATGCTATCGACTGGGACAGCCTTAGCGGCCCTCCCACCATGGCACATTTCCATCGTGGTGCAAGGGGTGAAGCAGGGCCGCCGATTCACACCATTGCTCTTCCTGTCGGCGCGGGAACCGAAGGCCATCTGTTCGGTTTATGGGATGGCATCAGCGATTCCGATATCGAGACCTTGAAGAACGGCGGCTTCTATGTGAACATCCATACCGCACAGAACGCCAACGGCGAGATTCGCGGCCAGGTCGTCAGCACCGAATTTTATACTGCCGCCATCTCCCCTGCCAACGAGGTTCCGCCGGTCACCGGCTCAACAGGCGAGGGCACCGGATTTGTAACGCTGATCGACAAACGGGAGATCCGTAGCTTCTTCGTCGTTGAGGGACTGACCGGACCGGCGTCGATGGCGCATCTGCACAACGCTCCCAGGGGAACCAACGGCAACGTCGTCTATAATCTCTTCGGCCTTGCCATGCTCGGCTATCCGGGCGTGTGGCTCTCGTTCACCGATGTGCTCACAGGGAATTATCACGCCGAGTTCCGCAACGAGGCCATGTATGCAAATTTCCATACCGCACAGTTCGCAGGCGGAGAGGCCAGAGGCCAGCTTATATCATCGGCACACAACCTGGATCAACCGACAAGCTCGGTGGCGGCACCACGCCATCATGGCTCTGTTGCAGAGATCCCCGCATGGTATGATGCATCGTCCGGTATGGTCACCGTCCAGACCTTAACGCCGGGCACGCTCCGTAATGCAACCATCGCCCTCTACTCCTTGCTCGGTGCCCGTGTTGCGGCAGTTCCCGTTGCTCCGGGAGAAAAGGCCGTGCACATCGGCTCGCTTCCGGCGGGTGTCTACTTTATCCAGCTCATGGAGGAGGGAACACCCATCGGCGTGGGCCGCGTGGCTGTTGTCCGCTAGGAGGGATCAGCCCGGTCGGCATGTGCCATCGGGTACAGACATCGACGCATGGCAAGGGCCGCTTATCCTTCGGATAAGCGGCCCTTGCCCCAAAAAGGCGGAAGGCAAGGCCAACATCCTATGCTGGCATCACCTGACGGCATATTCCAGGCATCACCTTTTTCGGCCCACATCGCCATCTGCTTCGGATTCCGATAGCCTTTTGCAACAGAACATAAGCGATGTTTTGCAACTAGAGGAAGTTCTATAGTTTTCCGTCCCTGCCAGCAGCCTTCGCACGGAAGGACCGGCTCAGCCCCATTACTCCGAATCCCACGGAATATATCCAGTGATCTACCTGCTCGATCTTTTCGGCATTGCCGTCTCCGCAATCTCTGGCGCACTGGCGGCCGGACGCAAAAAGATGGATCTGTTCGGCATTGTGGTAGTGGCTCTGGTTACGGCCGTCGGCGGCGGCACCGCACGTGATATCATTCTTGGCATTCGCCCCGTATTCTGGGTGGCGGAGACAACCTATGTGATCGTGGCCCTGGTGGCGGCGATAGGAACGTTCCTGACTGCACGGTTTGTCCGTATCCCCAAGCCCATGCTCCTTCTATTCGATGCTTTCGGGCTTGCCCTGTTCACAATCATCGGCTGCCAGCGTGCTATGACCGTTACCAGCTCATTACTCATCATTGTCATCATGGGAATGCTGACAGGGGTGGCCGGCGGGGTGGTACGCGATATACTCTGCGGCGAAATTCCTGTTATACTGCGGCAGGAGATCTACGCAACCGCCTCCCTTCTCGGCGGCATTACCTATGTTACGATTCTTGCGCTCGGTGCTCCCTCCGGCATTGCAGCCATTGCAGCAATAACTGCGGCACTTGCGCTACGGCTGTCGGCACTTCACTGGCACCTCTCTCTTCCGGTCTTTAGCCTCCCTGACAAACAAACCTGAACACTATGGATACCGAAGATCTGCGATCATATTGCCTGCAAAAGAAAGGGGCGGCCGAGGGATTTCCGTTTGGCAGCCATGTTCTTGTGCTCACAGTGCTGGGAAAAGTATTCGCCATGATTAATCTGGTGGATATCCCCCTACGAATGAACCTGAAATGCGATCCGGCACTGGCACTGGAGCTGCGCGAACGATATGCGGCAGTGATACCCGGCTATCACTCGAACAAAAAACACTGGAACACGATCATCGTTGATGGGAGCATCCCGCAACGGGAGATCGTTGAGATGATGGATCATTCATATGCCATGGTAGTGCAGGGATTGAAACGGTCCGACCGTGCTCTGCTCGACCGCATCTAAGGGGCACATGGCAGGGATTCCGGGTGCAGCATCCTCTGCACTGTTCGGCCATCTTGGGCCGGTGTTATCCCTGCATCATGGCACCGATGGAACATCATGATGGGCGCACTTCAGGAACAAGAGGAAAAACACCATGGCAAGGCCGCAATGGAATATAAGAGGCGATATCGCCGGATGGGTGGGGATGCTCCTTGCGCTGGTGCTGACATTCTCCGGGTCCGGGATGCAGGCACAGACGCCCCCCACATCGGAACAGGTCATGGCAGCATCGCCGATGCTACAGGATACGCTCTATGTGCTCGATTCGCTCTATCTGGAGATCGACATCGACCAGCAGGAGATCTACCAGCATCGCAGCGATGGCCGGATCGACACATTTCTCTGTTCAACCGGCAACGACAAGCTGCCAAAGGGGATCGCCACCCGGACCGGCATCTTTACGATCAAGGGAAAAGCCGAACGCCATGTATCGAGCCGATTCAAGGTGCCGATGTATTACTGGATGCCGTTCGATGGCGGCATTGGCTTTCACTCGCTCGCCGGAAGCGATTATTATATCCATCTTGGCTATTCACAATCATCGCATGGCTGCGTTCGGGTAAGCAACGAGACAGGGGAATATCTGTTCCAGACAACGCCCATCGGAACGATCGTCTATGTACGTCAGGGAACGCCAGCACGTATTCTGCGCTTTGCTGCGGAGACCACACAGGATCTACGCGTCCTCACACGCGCCGATCGCGGTCTTCTTCGTAAACGGCTCGATGCCGTGCTACAGGGGAGGCATCATGATCCGGTGCTCCGCATGCCGCTGGCGATACCAAGGAAATTCGGCGCAGCAATCGAGGTTGGCAGCATCAATCTGGAAAGCGTTCTTGAAGAACGCAGGTAAACCACCGGAGGCAGTGGGATAGGCTCCCGGCACCCGGTAATCCTACAGACCGCAAAAAAGCCATGCCGGATATCACGGCATGGCTCTGTGGAAATGATGGCAGATAGCCTGCGATTAATTGAGCGTGACGCAGCTTGCGCCAACGTTCAGGACAAAGGCTGTCGTCTGTGCGGGATCATCACAGCGATAGAACTCCACATCGTTCTCAAGACAGAACCTCTCCTGGTTGAATGGCCGGAATGAGTGCACGGTGTTGCTGGAGAACACAAGCTCGGTACGGCTGCAATACTCTATGCCGTTAATCACGGAACGAGCATAAAAGCTGAAGCGAACCGTGGCCGGAAATGTCTGGCCATCGCTATTGTTTGAAACAACCGTGGCGTTGCTCGACTGGCGGGTCGGATCGAGATAGGTATGGATCGGACCATAGGTCGGGCTAAAGCCATGTGCGTCGATATTGATCGGCGGAAAGCTGAGGTTCAGCGGGGTGCCTGGCGGGGGGGTCTCGATGAAATTGCAATTGAAATCCCCCGTGCCGGTGCTCGGGCAGATAACATCGTGGCCGATGACAGTGCCATCGGGAGCATAGAACGTAATAACCTTGCAGCCATCAACGATATCGCAGTGGCAATCCGGCTGGGCATAGGCAGCAATGGTGGCGATCACAAATCCGGCACATGCCATGACAGCCGCCAGCGCAAATCGTCTCATCGTGCTCATCATCTGATTTCTCCTGCTATATATATATGGTAACGGAACAGGTTCATTACAATCCCTCCGGCAAACCACAGCCGGATTGCCATGGCGTACCATCGGATGCAAGGATACGACGCCATAGGCACCATATTCTTCTTCTATATTGCTGAACCATCCTCCTGAAACGATTACGTCCTGGATTTCAGAAAGCGATAGAGGAGAATCGCAGCAAGGAAGCATCATCGATGTGGACGACACAACGATGACACGGCATTCCGAGCCTGGCCATACCACAAACAATTGCCCCTATAAAAAAAGAGCCGTACCTGTAGCGGTACGGCCCATGGGAATCAGGGGGGGATGGGTCCTGACATCCTAGTGAAGCGTCACACAGCTTCCGCCTGCATTCAGGACAAATACGGTCCTCTGTGCGGGATCATCGCAGCGATAAAACTCAACGTTGCTCTCAAGACAGAACAGCTCGTTGAGGAACGGACGGAACGAATGCACGTTGTTATTCCGGAAGACAAGCTCGGTACGGCTACAGTATTCCACGCCGGCCACATGGCTGCGTGCATAGAAGCTGAACCGCACCGTGGCTGGAAAGCGGCTCGTCTGCTGGTTCGAGACAACCGTTGCATTGCTGGAGATACGGGTCGGATCGCTAAAGGTCGTAATGGGTCCGTATGTCGGGCTGAACGCGTTTGCGTTGATATTGATAAGCGGGAAGTTCAGGTTCAGCGGCCCGGTTGGCGGAGTTTCAAGCTGAGAACAATTGAAGTCGCCCGAGCCGGTGCCCGGACAGACAGTCTCATTACCGGTAACATTGCCAAGCGAGTCGTAGAACGTGATAACCTTGCAGCCATTGACGATATCGCAGTGGCATAGCGGCTGGGCATAGGTGACCGTATGGGCTGCTATAAAGCCGATGCATGCCAGGATGGCAAGGAGCGCAAACTTTCTGGCTCGTGTCAACATTGAAGTCCTCTACTGTTAGTAAGGCTGGTTTGTATGTGGGAGTCTCGCTCTACAACGACAAGCTCCCGTTGATGGCAAATGCCTGCATGCTGCCCTCTTACGGCTATTGTAGCCCTGGCATTCATCAGGGCAGGACAATCGTTTTCATGAAGCTGTGGCTGGTTATCCCGGCACTGAAACCGTCGTGTGATCCAACGTTTATTGTCCGGGATTCTCTCTGCGCCAACAACCACGATTGCGGCAATAATCGCCTGTTTGTAACAGCATCGGGGGAGAGTGCATCCCTCCGATGCTGTCCCTGATAGAGCGAGCAGCAGATCCGCCTGTGCCTCGATCAGCCCCTTATAAATGTGCAATTGAACAGTGTGTTCTCGTGAGATAGCCGCAACGTGCCTGATTGTGCAAGGATACGGCGGTTGCCCAGCCCCATACTTCTTCCAGATTGCTCAATTGCTCTATCCATCTATATTGGCACAGAGTACAATCGAACAAAAAAACTCGGCGATATCAGGGACGGCGCATCAATGGTGGGGCGCATCACAGCGGAGGCGTATGCCGAACTGAGCGGGGCAATCGGGCACTGCATAGGCATGCATCTTCCATCGCAGGAATTCAGGCCAGATCGTATACGGTTTGCATCGGCGTGCAAAAACTGGCATTATAGAGCTGCCCTCCGATGGCACCGGACAAACGCACCATCGGTATGGGCACTCCGCGATCGTTGGTGCGATGCGCAACGCCATACACGCAACGAAAAAAGCTCATCCTACATATCAAGCAACCAGCAATGGCCAAGCTCACGTCACTCGACGATCTACGCTCTCTGCTACCAGCCGATGCAGCAGCGCCCAGGCAGGAACACAAGGTTCCCGCACCGCAAGTCGGCTACGATGGCAAACAACAACGGCTTGATGTAGCGCTTGATTCACGCAGACGGAAAGGCAAAACCGTTACCCTTGTGACCGGTTTTCAGGCACGGCCGGGCGAATTGGAGGCGATTGCCCAGTCACTGAAACGTGCCTGCGGAGCAGGCGGCAAGGCGGGTGACAACGAGATAGAACTGCAAGGCGATCATCGGGCGAAGGTGGTGGAGAGATTAAAGGCGCTGGGATATATGGTACGTCTGCGCTGACGGATGCACGCGAGGTGAGAGCGGAGGGAAAGTCGATATCCGCAATCGGGCTGCCGTATCCGAAGTACGGGCCATATGAATGGCCGGAGACCATTCCCGGCCATTCATCCCGCACCTACCGGCACTGTAATCGCTACACAAAGCTCCCGGATGCGCTCCCGTCCCATCTACAGGATGCGGCTCACCAGGAGCATGCAGAAACATTCTTGTATACGTTTATCCAGCATCATTGGAAGGCATGATACATATCCCGGCATCATGGGCGCCCATCATCGGCGAAGAAACAACCAAGCCATATTTCGGTGCATTGAAGGGTTTTCTGGAGGCGGAGCGGCGGGACCACCTCATCTTCCCTTCGGAAGATGAGGTGTATACAGCACTAGAGGCCACATCCTACAAGGAAACAACGGTGCTTATTCTGGGGCAGGACCCCTATCACAATGAACATCAGGCGCATGGGCTTGCCTTCTCGGTTCGCAAGGGAGTACAGCCCCCCCCATCCCTGATGAATATCTTCAAGGAACTGCGCGATGATCTCGGCCATCACATTCCCAACAATGGCTATCTGATGCCCTGGGCAACGCAGGGAGTGCTTCTTTTGAATGCGGTTCTTACGGTGCGGGCACACCAGCCGAACTCCCATAAGAACAAGGGGTGGGAGAGATTTACCGACGCCATCATCCAGCGGGTAAGCCAGAAGGAGGAGCCGGTGGTCTTTGTTCTCTGGGGAGGGTATGCACGAAAGAAGCTTGCGCTGATCGATACAGAGCGCCACACCATAGTGGAATCTGCCCACCCATCCCCCCTCTCGGCACGTAACGGCTTTTTTGGCAGCCGCCCATTCTCTCGGATCAACCAGGCACTTCGCACGGCAGGACAAAAGGAGATCGACTGGCAGATCCCCGACATCTAGGAAGGAGAGGATAGAGCAAGTCCCGCCCGATGGCCTTGAAACGAGGCAGGCCCGGATCATCACAAGACGATCCGGGCCTGCCGATTTCACTGGGGCATGGCAGCCAAATGCCTACAGAGTGGCATACCACTCCTGCAACGACTTCACGTTCAGCTCTTCCTCGCGGATCGAGCGCATGCCGCTCAACGCAGCCGTAGCGGCAGATGCCGTAGTAATGAAGGGGATCTTGTATTCCATCGAAACCGCCCCCATCATCTTCTCGTCCTCGCGTGCAACCTCACCGGCAGGCGTATTAATCACCAGGTGTACCTCGCCGCTTCGGATATAATCCACGACATTCGGGCGCCCCTCTACGATCTTCAGGATCTTGGTATTGGGAATACCGTTCTCGGTCAGAAAACGGCTGGTGCCATCGGTAGCCAGTATACGGAACCCAAGCTCGGCAAACCCGCGCAGGGTTTCAGCCACGCGGGGGCGCTTATCATTATCGGAAAGCGTCGCAAAAAGCGTCCCGGATGCTGGCAGGCGATTATTCGAGGCCATACGTGCCTTCACCACAGCCAGACCGGTACTGGAATCTATTCCCATCACCTCGCCGGTGGAGCGCATCTCCGGCCCAAGGAACATGGAGCTACGAGGGAACTTGTTGAATGGAAAGACAGATTCCTTGACTGCCACATACCGCATTCCCATCGGCATATCGTACAGACCGAACGATGCAAGCGGCGCTCCGAGCATCACCTTTGCGGCAATCTTGGCGAGCGGGATGCCGGTAGCCTTGCTCACAAACGGCACGGTACGGCTGGCACGCGGGTTCACCTCCAGCACATAGATGATACCGCGCTGCATGGCAAACTGGATATTGAGCAATCCCACTACATTCAGCGCCCTTGCAAGCTTGCGGGTATACTCGATCAAGCCCTCGTACTGCGCGCGCGTGATATTATACGGCGGAAGCACACAGCTCGAATCGCCCGAGTGAATCCCGGCCTCCTCGATATGCTGCATGATGCCTCCCACAATCACGTTCTCTCCGTCGGAGACGGCATCCACATCGAACTCGAACGCCTTTTCCAGGAAATGATCGATCAGCACCGGATGGTCCGGCGAGACCGTTGTTGCAGTACGCATATATTCACGGACAGGCTCGGAGCGATAGCAGATCTCCATGGCCCGCCCACCGAGCACATAGCTCGGCCGTACCAGAACCGGATATCCGACCCGCTCCGCAACAGCCACGGCAGCATCTTCGCTGATTGCGGTACCCCAGGCCGGGGCTGGGATTCCCAGCGTATCGATCAGGTCGCCGAAACGCTGACGATCTTCTGCCAGATCGATTCCATCCGAGGAGGTGCCAAGAATTTTTACACCGGCCGACTCCAGCTTCCTGGCAAGCTTCAGCGGCGTCTGGCCGCCGAACGAGACGATCACCCCCTCCGGCTGCTCAAGCTCGATGATGTTCATCACATCCTCGAATGTAAGCGGCTCGAAGTAGAGCTTATCGGTGGTGTCATAATCTGTCGAGACGGTCTCCGGGTTGCAGTTGATCATAATCATCTCATACCCCATCTCCCGGAGCGCCATCACCGCGTGCACACAGCAGTAATCGAACTCGATGCCCTGGCCAATCCGGTTCGGGCCGCCACCAAGAATCACCACCTTCTTCCGGTCGGAGCGAATCGACTCGTTCTCCACCTCATAGGTAGAATAGTGGTACGGTGTAAACGCCTGAAACTCTGCGGCACAGGTATCCACGGTCTTGAAGACAGGCACCACGCCAAGCCCTATACGAAGCTCACGGATCTCGGCCTCGCTCTGTTTCCAGAGGTATGCCAGTTGCCGATCGCTAAAGCCATGCTGCTTGGCACGCCAGATCAGATCGCGACACCACTCACGGGAGGCCGACTCCACCATAACAGGATCGGGAACCGCGAGTGGCTCCTCCAGGGCCACGTTATCAACACCGCTTGCGGGACGGGCAGAAGCCTCTATCCCTTCGCCTGCGGCTGTGTCGTGTACCGCCACGGGCTGCACTGCTCCTGCAACACATATCGCTGAAGCGGCCGCACGAAGCTCATCCTCCATCTCCACGATCTGCGCGATCTGGTCCAGAAACCAGGGATCATAACCGGTAAGGCTGGCGATCTGATCGATCTGCATGCCGAGTTTCAGCGCATCATAGACATCGAAGATCGAGGTGGAAGTACGGCGGGGAAGGCGCTTACGGGTATCGATCAACGCGCTCTCCAGCTCATCGGGGGTCATCATATCGAAGCGATAGCGATCCTTGCCATCGGCACCGATACCATAACGATCCTGTTCAAGCGAGCGAATTCCCTTCTGAAGGGCTTCCTTGAAGGTGCGGCCGAACGCCATTGCCTCGCCAACGGACTTCATCTGGACGCCAAGCTCGTCCTCCACCCCCTTGAACTTCTGGAAATCCCAGCGTGGGATCTTCACCACCACATAATCGATCGATGGCTCGAAGCTGGCAGGGGTCAATCGGGTGATATCGTTCGGGATTTCATCCAGGGTATACCCGATCGCAAGTTTTGCGGCAATCTTGGCGATGGCAAAGCCGGTGGCCTTGGAGGCAAGCGCAGAGGAGCGGGAAACGCGGGGGTTCATCTCGATCACCAGCAGGCGGCCATCCTTCGGGTTCTGCGCAAACTGCACATTGGAACCTCCGGTATCAACGCCGATCTCGCGCATAATGCGAACGGCGGCATCGCGCATCGTATGATACTCGCGATCGGTCAGCGTCTGCGCGGGAGCGCAGGTGATAGAATCGCCGGTATGCACCCCCATCGGATCGATATTCTCGATCGAGCAGATGATGGTAACATTATCCTTGCGATCGCGCATCACCTCAAGTTCGTACTCCTTCCAGCCGATCACCGACTCCTCCACAAGCACCTGGCGAACCGGGGAGGCATTCAGCCCGATACGGAGTTTTTCGCGATACTCCTCCATATTATAGGCAACGGCCCCGCCGGAGCCTCCCATGGTAAACGACGGACGGATAATCGCCGGGAAGCCAATCTCCTCGATGATGGCCATCCCCTCCTCCAGGTTATGCACAAATCCGCCACGAGCCATTTCCAGGCCGCTTCGCTTCATTGCTTCCAGGAACAGTTCGCGATCCTCAGCCTTCCTGATAGCCTCTAGGTTCGCCCCGATCATCTCGACGCCATAGCGTTCCAGCACGCCGTTTTCGGCCACCGCTACAGCGACATTCAGCGCGGTCTGCCCACCCATCGTGGGAAGAATGGCATCGGGCCGTTCCTTTGCTATCACTTTTTCCAGAATCTCCGGCGTGATCGGCTCCACATAGGTTGCATCGGCCATCTCGGGATCGGTCATGATGGTGGCCGGATTCGAATTCAGGAGGATCACTCGCAGACCCTCCTCCTTTAACACGCGACAGGCCTGCGTTCCGGAATAATCGAACTCGCAGGCCTGGCCGATGACGATTGGGCCGGAGCCGAGGACCAGAACGGATGTAATATCAGTGCGTTTGGGCATTGAGCATGCGAAGATGAAGATTCAGAGTTACGACAAAACTTCAAGGTGCGGAAGGCCGCAATGCGGACGGACGGGCGCCTGTTCAGGATAATCCATCATTGAATCGTGTCCCGAGCGTCGCTGCCAGCCGATTGGAGTATTCGAGCACATAGCTGCGAACGGCCTCGGCCACCGAAAAGACATGGGAAAGATTGGTTTGAACATTCTCATCCATTATCTGGATGACGTTGTTCTGAGCAAAAAACTGTGCGATGTCATCATGCGCATCGGCCATGATCGTAAGCAGTTCCTCAAGCTCCTGCTCGGCATCGGTCTCGACCATATCGAGCGCCAGGAAGGCGCGCACATAAAACTGAAGGGCGGCCCTCATAAGCCGACGGAACTCGAACTCCGTCTCGTCGCTCTCCGGCACCAGATCGATTGCCTGCCCCCATTGATCCTCGGCAATGTAGTGATACTCGTCCGCGGTTTCGATAATTCTTTGTTGCAGTATCTGGTTCAGCATTCTGCCCTCATTTGCATTTCGTTGAGTTCCTGGCCTTGGCATCCCCGGCCTCTCCCTGCGCATCGGATCTCCGACAACAGCATCACCAGAACGGCCATACGAACAGCCACACCGTTTTCAACCTGACGCAGGATCATCGAGCAAGGCCCATCGGCAACCTCGCTATCCAGCTCCACGCCGCGATTGACCGGACCGGGATGCAGCACAAGCAGCTCTTTATCAAGCGTACGAAGCCTGTGATGATTCAGGCCGAACAACCGGGCATATTCCGCCGTTGAAGGGAACAATGCACGGTCCTGGCGCTCGCGCTGTATACGCAGCATGATAACGGCATCGGAGAACTCGATGGCCTCCTCCAGCCGATTGAAGCGTTGCACCCCAAGCTCTTCGATGCCCTTTGGCATCAACGTAGGGGGACCACAGACGGCAACATCGGCGCCAAGCCTCTGCAATCCATAGATATTGGAAAGCGCCACCCTACCATGCAGGATATCTCCCACGATCGTCACCCTTTTCCCCTCGAACCCCGTCTGCTCGGGCCGGGCAGGATCGTACCATCGTTCATAGAGCGTCGTCAGATCGAGCAGGGCCTGGGTCGGATGCTCATGGCGTCCATCACCAGCATTGATAATGACGGACGTGCAACGCTCGGCGAGAAACCAAGGGACGAGGCCTGCACTATGACGGATGACGATCGCATCAACATGCATCGCCTCGATGTTCCGCACCGTATCCAGAAGGGTCTCACCTTTTGCAAACGAGCTTGCATCGGCGGAAAAATTAAGGATATCGGCCCCAAGGCGCCGTTCGGCCAGCTCAAAGCTCGACCGCGTGCGTGTGGAATTCTCCGCAAAGAGGTTGACAACGGTTACCCCTGCCAGCAGACCACTCTTCCTCCGAGGCCGGAGGTTTCTGTTCCTGAACAGAAGAGCGGTCCGAATAACATGAAGGATATCCTGCCGGGTAAGTTCGACGATACCCAGGAGATGACGCGTCGAGAGAGATGGGATCTCTCTTCCACGGCCGGGCATATCGAACGGCAGATCGCGAGAGGAGGTAGAAGAGGCGAGCAATTTTTACGGCAAAGTTAATACGAGTGGCTCCAGCCGGACAAGCCGGAGGGCACTCTTGTGGCTCATTAACGATGTAAGGAGCCGTTTCAAGAGGAATCCAAGCGGCAGACACAAGGATCGGCAGATACAGCCGCCGTATAAAACCAGCAGGCCCTTATCCTTCTGCAGGATAAGGGCCTAGCCGTACATCGCTTCTACTTCTGGCGTTTACTTCTGCACGTTGAGCTTCTGGACAAGGCTTGTCGTTGAAGTCTCAACAGCGATCGTGTACACACCCGAGGCAAGATCCTCGACGCTCAGCTCAAGGGTAGACACGGCACCCAGTTCCGCCCTATCGACGAGCACGCGGACCAGACGGCCAGCAGCGTCATAGAGTTTCACCGAAGCCTTGCCGGCCTCTGGCATGCGAAGCTCGACGGTCGTCGAGGTACGAGCCGGGTTCGGCTGCACACTCAGGACGAAGCCAGCCGACTCGCCAGCACCGATGATCTTCACCTCATCCATAGCGTCTACCGAGCGCGAGCCATCGAGACCGACGCTCACGAGACGGTAGCGATACTCAACACCCATCTCGACGTTCTGATCGAGGATGCTGTACTTGGCACCACGTGTGGCAGTACCGGCCGGAGCCTTGCGGTCGATGAGCGAATACACGCCCTCGCGCACGCCCTGGGCAGTACGCTCGATCACAGCGCGCTCAACCTCAAGCGAAGCCACATCCACTTCCGATGCGGTGGTCCACTCGACCCGTACAGCCTTGCGGCCGGACTGGTTGGCCTCGAAGGCGCTGACGTTGACCGGCACCACACCAGCATACTGGTTGGTGAAGTCAAGACCGGCCAGAAGCAGACGCTGAGCGCCGGAACGGTTGGCCTCGAAGGCAAAGCGGCCATAGTGACGCCAGTCGATGGCGTAGAAGACCACATTGCGGATCTGCGAAGCGGTTGCCACACCGGCAGCCGAATCAACATAGGCACCGAACTCCTGCTCCCAGTAATGATGTGTCGCACGGGCGATACCATCACCGGTGGTCGGACGAACAAGTGCCGGGGTCGGCGCAGCATCGCCAACAACACCGGTTGGCATGATACGCTCGTACTTGCCCGGGTTGATCGCCACGCCGCGGATCACGCGGTTGGAGTAGACTGCCGGGTTCGTGTTTCCTCTGTAGGCTGCACGGAGGTAGTTGTTCACGAAATCCTGATCGGAGAGATTGCCATTGGAAGCACTCAACGCCACATCATGGATACGGGAGACATCCTGGCCTGCAAGAATCAGATTCGAGCGGTTGTACATGTCACGGCTGTCGAGCATCACCTTCAGAGCTGCACGCTCTTCCGGCTCAAGACCCTGCGCCTCGGCACCCTGTGCCCAGATCACCATCTTCCACGGAGTGAAGTTCAGGTTCTCCTTTGGCCACCTGTCACGATCGAACAGATCGAAATCCTCGTCCGTGCCAACACCATCGGTACGATGCCACCTGATCGAGTCGAGAGCTGCAAGCAGAGTATCCGCATTCAGCTTGTTCGACTTGCCGATTGCATCAACCGGCATCACGGTCGTGCGGTTCTCAACCGAAACGATAGCAGAGCGGTTGGAGCGACGGACGTAGAAACGGAGCGTCTTCTCGTAGACATTGTTGCCAGCGAAGTCGTCGGTACCGCTCGTGACACGAACGCGGTAGAGCGGCGACACATTCTGGTTCAGGCCGAAGTAGGCATCGTTGATACCGACCTGACGCAGGGAACGCGGAGCGAAGGTGCCAAAATTGACATCTCTGCCCTGAGCCACATCAAAGGACATGGTCTGCGTGTAGCTCGGCTGGCTGCTCACTGGAATCCACGACGATGACGTCGGGTTGTAATACTCGATCGACAGGCGAACCGTGTTCGAGAGCTGTGGCAGACCGCCCATATTACGGAAGCGAGCATTCAGTGCCACGACCGAATCGACCATGACATACTCTGCATCCGAGAACTGGCCGGTCTGGGCACGGTAGCCCGACGGCGTAAGGACATCCTCGGCGGTGACGTCGTTGTTACGAACCACGCCGTTGAACTCATCGGCACCGATGTCCGGACGAGATGTTCCACCACCCGAGTTGCGCGGGTCGTTGTCGATATCGACCGCCATGCCCGCGATCACGGTGCCGCGATTGTTCGCAAGCGAACCCACGGTCGTGGTACGGATATGAAGATCCTCGGCACCTGGAGTGATCGAGACAAATTCGTTTGCGATGTTTCCTTCGAGCGAATTCTTGTCCTGACCAGTCAGGGCGCGCCACTGGTTCAACGTCTTGGCCGTCGGCGGCGACGGGATGTTGAAGCCGGAGACCGAGAGGTTCGACAGAGTGCCAACAAAGCCGTTCGGCACCCAGAACAGGTTGTAATCCGAGACGGTGTTGGTGGAAGCATTCGGTCCCTGGATCACAAGGCCGATCGGGTTGGTCGTCTGGCTCAGGATCGATATGATGTTGTTGCGAACCGTGCTATTGGCACGCTGCGCCAACACACCATACTCCTGGGCAGTTCCGGCAATCTGATTGAACAACGTGTTGTTGTCGATGTTGTTGCCAGTCGTCACGAGGTCGATACGGGTGTTGCCAGCCATCGACAGGCCGATACCGGCACTCCTGTTGGCGGCATCGAGCGTACGATAATCCCACATCATGTTGTTCCAGATGCGGAAGTTGGTAGCAGCATTGACCGGGAAGCGGAAGACGCGATCCTGGAAGAAGACGTTCTCATTCGTCTCGGCCCAGATGCCAACGGCATTACCAACGGTAGCCGAGACATGAGCGATCTTGTTACGCTGGATCAGCAGATCCGTGGAGTACCCACGATTTTTGACATCGTTGACTCCGGTCTGGCCACCGGCAGCAACCCAGATACCAGCAGCGTGAGCCACCGTTGCCGAAGGATTCTGCACGTTGGTGATCGTGTTGGCAGCGATCTCCGAGTTCTGCTCGAACATGATAGCAACACCGGCACGCGTAACGCTATCGATGGTATTGCCCATGATGCGGTTGTTGCGGTTGTTGAACTCGATATAGTTCAGACGGCCGATGCTGTACAGAGGACCAGCGCCGATGGAGCTAATGCCATAGGCGAAGTTCTTGATGACGTTACCCTCGAACAGGTTGTTCTGGTTGAAGAGGGTATCGCGCGAGCGCGGTCCCGGATTCTGGTTCTGCGAGTTCGACGGGGCCGAGTTGCGCAGAAGGATGCCAGAGGAGAACGCAAGCGAGTCATCCTTGGTATACTTGAAGGTCAGAATCGGGGTAAAATACTCGTGTACCGGAAGAACCGAGGCGTTCTTACGGCCAAGGTTGATCGTAGCAGGCAGGATGTTCACGTTCCGAACCGTGAAGTTCGACGAACCCTGGCTGAACAGGAACGGAATCGCACGCGTCGGCGGCTGATTGCCTGCGGTGTCGAGGATAAACGTCAGGTTCTTGGTTGGGCCGCCATCCCAGGTGATGTATCCGGTCGGGTTGAGCGTATCGCGCTGACCATAGACAATACCAGTTCCGGAAGGCGACTTGAGGACGATGCGGATGCTGGTCTTGCCTTCGGCCGCAGTCCAGGTTACCACACTGTTCGGACCGCTGCCGATAACGTCACCACGGGCATCGAGCGCCGGGCGAAGAGCATCGTCGTTGTCCGGACGCACTGTGAAGATGTCGTCAACGAGCTTGAAGTTCACCGGACCGCCCACACCATAATAGAAGAGCGAGTCGTTGGCTTCCTGAATTGTCCTGAAGCGCTCGCCGGTGCCCACATAGATGGTCCCCACAAGCGGCGGCTGAACATTAAAGCACCAGCGCGAGGTATCGTTATTACGCACTGGATCGGCCGGATCGGTGATCACAGCAGTGACGCAATAGCTGCCAGGGCCGCTCCTCGGAACGAAGAACGGGAAGTACTCATACACGGTCGTGCCGCTGCCGGAGGCCTCGCCCGGAACGCTCAGCACACCGTTTGCAAGCGAACGGGTATACACCAGCGCACCGCTTGGATCGCGGATCTCGACATACGACGGAACGTTGGTAGCATCGGTGACACCGTTGTTACGATAGGCGATGCGAACGTTGAGCGGACGGCCGAGCGGATAGTTGCCATTGGAGGCCGGCTCGACGCCTGGGAACAGACCGTTGTCGGTACGAACCTCACGCTCGTAGCGAACATCGAACGGACGGCCGCACGAAGGATAGCCAGGGAGCGTGTCGTTGGAACGCTGCTCATCCTCGCTAAAATCGGTGAAGATCTGAACATAATACTGCCCAGGAATCAGCGGGGACCACTGCGTCTCGAAGACCACATCGCGCTGCTCAAGCGGAGCCCACTGGCCACGGACCACGGAGTTGCCTCTGTAGACCTCGGCGCAGCTTGCGTCACGGATGATGAAACCAACCGGGACGTTGGCAAGCGTAAGCTGGCCGGTGTTAAGGAAGCGTCCCTCCACGGTCACAGGCGAGCCGATCGTATACACGGCCGGCGCTGCCGGGGTATAGGGGATCGGCTGCTGAATCTGGAGCGGCTTTACATCCCTCGGATATGCGATGATGAACTCGGTACGAAGCGTATCATTGGTACGATCAAGATCGGTCGGCGAGGTCAACTTGATGATGATACGTGCCACATACGTGCCCGGGATGGCGGTCACAGTGGAGCTGATCGGCGGAGCAAACGTAACAGTCGAGGTTACGCCCGTGCCGGTTGGCGAGGGGAACGCGGTGCCGGTACGGGTTTCAAGAATCGTGTTGCCACGAAGCACCTGAAGCTCGACCGGAACGTTCTGCCGCACATTGGAGCCAAGGTTGCGGAACACGCCACGAATCAGGAACGACGATCCCTGCGTGAAGACGTTGCCCGGACGCGATGGCTCGAACAGGACCTGATCGGAAGCCGCGTCGTCGGTCACAGCCGAGATACGGAAGCCGATAGGGGCGCCGCCCAGCGATGGGAAGCGATAGGAGAAGAAGCGGGAAAGCGAGGTGCCCAGACCAGCAATCGTGGTTGGCCAAATCGCAGAGTTCTCGGCAGTCAGTCCGCCGCTCATATTAATGGCAGTACGCGTGCGTGTCAACGCAAGCGTATCACGAACCACATCCGGGTTCATGATCATGAGGAACTTCTGGGAGTCATCCTCACTGCCAGGGGTGACGTTCTGCTGTCCCTGGTTCTTCAGACCGATAAAGGCACCAGTAGCAGTGGTACCGGTCTCGGCACGATTGATGGAGTTCGGTCCGTAGAAGAACTCGATCTTGTTGCTACCTTCAAACAGCTTTGCCTGGAACTGGCCAGGATTACGGGTCGGCTGCTTGGTGGTAATGCCCATCACACGCCATTCCACGGTGAGAACACGGGCGCCGATCGGCCCATCAACACGCCAGTACGTGCCACCCTCAACAACGGTATTAGCCTGCAGTTCGCTCCAGTACGGCGCCAGCAGACGAGTATTGCCATCTCCAAGCAGGAGATTGGGAACACCGCTGGTGCTGCCCTGGCCACTGAAGGAGATAAATCCGGATGTGGCAACCTTCAGAACAAAACCAGCTGCATAGTCAGTTCCCATGAACCGGAAACTGAACGGCAGTGGCAGGTTGAAGAGAGAAGTATTCGTGGCACTCTGGCTACTGGCTATCAGTGTTGTTCCCGGAACGCCGATGATCGGCGTATAGTCGTTCGGGATACGCGACATCACATAACCGTTCCAGGGAACCTTGGTCGCCACTGGCGACACGATTGCCTGGGCCAGAGCCATGCTACTACCAGCCGTTACAGCCAGCAGAAGTGCTGCAAGAATCTTACGAAACCGCATGTTGGCTCCTGAATAGTGAATTATGGTATAACAAGAATCTATCGTCTTTTGAATTTTGCTGCTGGAGTTGCGCTTCGCACCAGATACCTGGGCCGGGTGCGAAACCAGACTAGGACAATCGTAGTACCGACCGGCAACACGCTTCCATCAACAGGGCCGGAGCATGCTTCAGCCCTGTTGGCAGAACGCCAACTTCACGGGTATTCCATGGGGGAAATCGGGCAAATGCGCCCATATGCATGGATTTTCCTTACAAGGCACGCAGAATAGCGAAGGGGGGTGGATACCATGCAGGCCTCCCCTCTACCACCACGACCATCGGCCCGGAGGCTGCCAGTCGTACAGAAAAGGCTTGTATTGACACGCATGCAAACCATAGGATCAGTCATGTTCGGCGCTTAGTTTTGCAATCTACTCAATATCAAAACCCGCGACAACGAGAAAAGTTTCCAGATGATTCGCTTCGGCAGCCACTTTCTTTCGCCCCCTTTCATCGTATTTTCCGCCCCGTTCGTCGTCACCAAGCGCCTTGGAGCATTTCATTATGAACGCACTCGGTCTGCACCTGATCGACTGGCTCGTCATCGTTCTGTACCTGGCCGCCATGGTATGGGTCGGGCTGTGGGCGCGCCGAAGGGTAAAGGACACAAGCGGGTTCTATCAGGGGAAACGTTCCTTCGGACGCACGCTGATCGCCTTTCTTAATTTCGGCAATATGACAGACGCCGGCCAGACGGCCGGTGTAACAAGCGAGATCTACCGGCAGGGTCTGCAAGGGGTCTGGTTTCAGAATCTTGTCCTCTTTCATACACCATTCCAGTGGTTCATAGCCGCCCTGCAACGCCGGGCCAGGTATCTGGCCCCCGGTGATCTCTATCTCCACCGCTTTGAGAGCCGATTTCTGGCAGGATTGTATGCCGCCGTCCTGCTGGCAGTGGCCGTCTATGCCAATTCCTTCGGCTATCTGCTCACCGGCAAGACCCTGCAAGCCATCATGGTAAAGCCCGCAGCCGAGTATACGGCGGCAGAGCGGGAGAGCGTGGAGGCCTTTGGTGAGCTACAGACATTGAAGCAGCTTGAATACCGGAGCCTGGTGCCGGAAAGCCGGGAACGGCTGGCTCTGCTTCAGGAACGGGAAAAGCGCGGGGAACTCCGCTCCTTCGTCTCCTACCTCGATCTGGATACCTTTTCCATAATATATGCTATCCTGATCGCCGCCTATACGGCGCTTGGCGGCCTGCTGGCAATCGCCATCATCGATATCATCCAGGGGCTGCTTATCGTCTTCCTCTCGATCGCCCTGATCCCGGTGGCATTGCAGAGGATAGGGGGCATCCCGGGATTGCAGGAGAGCGTCCCGGCGCACTTCTTCGAGGTGTTCGGATCATCACCTACAAGCGATTATACATGGTATTTCGTGGCAAGCTTTGCACTGCTGAATCTGGTGGTAAACGCCCCCAAGAGCTTTATGATAGGCGGCGCGGCGCGCGATGACACATCCGCCCGGGTTGGCTTTGTCTCCGGCGCCATCTTCAAACGTTTTATGATGATCGCTTGGGCGTTTACCGGGCTGCTGGCGGTAGGACTGTATACCGGCCAGGTCTCGGACCCGGCAAGCGTCTGGGGCTTTATGACACGCGACCTTCTTGGCGCAGGCGCCATCGGCCTTATGATCGCCGCGATCTTCTCCGCAAATATGGACGGAAGCTCCACCATCTCGCTGGAAGCCTCCGCAGCAGTGGTCAAGAACGTTTACCTCCCCTTCTCCACGCATGCATCGGAACGGCGGCAGGTATTGCTCGGACGCCTTCTGCTGACCATTATCCTCATCGCTTCCGTCTTCTTTGCCCATCAGCTCGCCAACGAGACGCTGATGACCGTGTTCAAATACATCCTCTCGGTTGGCACCATCGTAGGCCCCTCCTTCTGGCTGGTGTACTTCTGGCGACGCCTGAGCACAACAGCGGTGGCCGCGCAGATGATTATCTCGATTATCCTGACCGTTGGGCTCCCTCTACAGATCCCTCGTGTCGCAGCGCTGGCCACAGACCCCGCCCTGACGATGCAAACCGCCGAACGGATGGTCACGGTAACATCACGCGCCACCGAGCAGGATGTGCGCGAAGGACGAGCAGCAGCAGCCGGTGCGCTTGTAAGGCACGAAGAACGTATCCCCCCCACCGGCATCTTCTTTGAATCGGTAGTGCGCCAGAATCCGGCCGATACCTCATCCGTCCTGGAGGGACGTGGCCTGTTTCGTCCACAGATCTGGATTCTCAGCAGGTTCGGGATCGACTTCACCTCCTGGAACCGTCCGGCAATCCTGAG
The DNA here is from genome assembly GCA_964455525.1 of uncultured Alphaproteobacteria bacterium. Lineage (GTDB taxonomy): Bacteria > Bacteroidota > Ignavibacteria > OLB7 > OLB7 > JAFDZV01. The sequence continues at coordinate 130,589 of CAYVWR010000003.1, read as the reverse complement.
CGCCGCCCTCCTGTTTGATGCCACGCTCCCGTTTCTCCTGCTGATCCTGTTCTCGCTCCTTACCAGACGAAACTCGGAGGAGGTGCTGCGGGACTTCTATGCCCGCATCCATACCCCTGCGGTAGCCGACCCGGAACTGGATGCACAACTGGTACAGGAGAAGATCGACCATCCAGAGCTTGTGGAGCGCAACAAGATATTCCCTGGCTCCGATTGGGAATTCTGGCATCCGACCAGGACCGATATCGTTGGATTCCTGGTATGCCTGGGCTTTGTTCTTCTGATTGTAGGACTCTATATGGGAATGGCAGCGATTCTGACGGCATAATCGGAAGTCGTTCCAAATGCAACCGAAGAGGTGATACGCCCCTGGTGCTCCAGGGTATGGCAACCCGCAATGGAGAGGGGCGGAGGACTCGGGGTATCCATCCCCCTGCTTCTATGATGTTGAATTGAAAAGGCCCGGCATGTCCGATCTCGAAACCCAGATTCCCGACACCGACTATTTTTTCCTCGGCAATGGCCATATCACCGTGGCAGTGCAGTGGAGCCGTCACCCGGGTGCATCGCCCTATGGGCTGATCGTCCACGATGCGGAACGCACATCGCGGAAGAATGGCTCGTTTCTGCTGCACCCGGAGCTTGGGCTTTCCCGCACCATGCTTACGGTGATCGTGCAGGGGGTTCGGCACAGACCCCGGCATGAAAACGTTCGGGTATCCTGGTCTGTTGAAAACGTTCCCACGGTCATCATCCGCTGGGATGCAGGCGCCGTACAGGTAACCGAGCAGATATCTATCGGTATGGGAGCGGGCGGCTCCGAGCTACGGCGCACGATATCGCTTTCGGCCGATCGGGGCCAGGCGGTGGCGCTTGAAATCGCCCTGTATGCCAATCCTCTCATCTTCAATGAGTTCGGGATCGACAACGGTGCTCTCTACGCATCCGGTTATGCATCGTTGAGCATCCATGCCAACCCGCACGGGCATGCATTCGAGCGGTTTCTAACGATCCCCGTGGCGCTACACCAGGAGGACCTGGCGGCCACGATCCTCTATAAAATCGACCTGGCAGGGACGGCTCCCGCTCCACCCAGCCAGACCTCCCCGTGGGATGGCAGGCTCATGGCACTATCGGAGGAAGGAGAGGCAGCATCCCGTGCAGCACGGATGTCGCAGCTCTACGAGGTGTCGCGGATCTCGCTTCGAGCAGCCGTTGCAGAACGCGGCCGATTCGATGCATCGATCTGGCAGTACGATTTTGAATGGGGGATGGATGCGGCAATGGTAGCAACAGCGGCGGCACACTCCGGTCTGTTCGAGCTGGCCCGGCAGGTACTTCAGAACATCCTGCAACGGCTTACCAACGACGACGGCATGGTCGCCGAAGCCAGCAGATTCCGTGGCGGCGAGATGTCGGAATTGAACGGCAATGGCGCAGTGCTCGATGCACTATGGCAGTACTGGCAGTGGAGCGGCGACGAAACGATTGCGCGGAATCACCGTACCCGCATACGGGCAATCGCCGAGTACCTGCTCCGGCCCGAGTTCCAGCATGCCAGCGGGCTTTTGAAGACTCGGCGGGACCTCTGGGAACGCACCCCCTGGATGGGAGTTGGCGAGGGCTTCGAGCTTGGCCATCAGGTCTATGGCGTGATCGGGCTGAGGCACGCCGCCAAGCTTGCCGAGGCATTCCGATGGCAGGAGGAGGCCGCGCGCTGGCGCCATGCAGCAGAACGTATCCACGATGCAATGCTCCATCATCCTACATGGTCTCTGGTAGAGGATGGCCGATTTATCCATCGTCGTCTTCTCGATGGATCGGTGCAGACACATCTGGCCCCCGACCCTGGATATCGAAGGAGCGACTATCAACCGTACATCTCCCCCGATATCGGCAACGATATACGGCCGCGGGCATGCCAGCCGGATATAGCCGAGGCGCTGCCGCTGATCTATGGCCTGGTCGATCCATCCGGCAGTCTGGCCCGGCGGACGATGGCGGCGCTCGAACAACTCTGGAACCCGACGGGCATCGGCGGTTATGCACGGTACGCCATTGATTCCGATCCCGACTCTCCCGGGCCCTGGGCGTTCGCAACGGCATTTATGGCCGCGGCCGAACTGGAATCCAGGCTCCAGCGCCGTACAGACCGTACAATCGACTGGCTGCTCGACATGGCGGGAGCAGGGGGAAGCTGGTTTGAATATTATGGGACGAGAGAGACTCCCCCCTTCCCTCCGATCGGCATCATAGTCTGGGGATGGGCTCAATACATCATTCTGGTGGTCAGGCATGCGCTCGGCGTGCAGGTGATTGGCACCCATCTCCGCATCGCCCCGAAACTGGTCGGCATCGAGCATACGCTCTGCTTCGGGGGGCACCGGATCACGCTCTCGGTACAAGACACAAGCCGTGCGAAGCTCGACGGCATACCGGTCGAGCTTCGGGATGGCGGGGCCTGGCTGGCTTTGCCGCTTACCGCCGATCATCGTCTGGAATTCGTTCCCTGATACCACGATACGAGGGCACTTTACGTTTATATTGTGCCCCGCCCCAGATTCCCATGGGGTTATCTGTCCTATGGCCTGCGAACCGATCGCCGGATCAGAACATCTGCCCACGATGGGCCGGACGATAACGGCGTGATTATTTTTTCCGAACAGTAGCGTTCCATCAATCGACTTCTCTGTGGTTAGAACATCGCTCGCTTTTCTTTTGCTGGCCTCATCGGCATTTCTCTCCTCCTGCGGAGGAAGCACAGGCCAGATGGCACAACGGCCATTGGAACAGACGTCGCAGTCATCTGCATCGGTCGCAGCAACGGCGCCACGAGACTCGGTGAACTCAAGCCAGCTCCCGTATCTCCCCCCGTGGAATTTCATGTCGCTCTCCACAGCCGGAATCGACACCTTTCTGATCGACCATCCCACCTACGATGGGCGTGGTGTGGTGGTCCTGATCTTCGACACCGGCGTCGATATGTCGATTCCGGGCCTGGGCAAGACCTCCACCGGGGAGCAGAAGGTGATCGACGCCATCGACTTCTCCAACTCGAACGTGATCCATTTTGTCCCTGCGACGGCACAGGGAAGCGGAGCCGACAGAACGGCATCGGCCGCCGGGATCGGCCTCACATTGCGGGGGATCGGCGAGCTTATCCCACCACCGATTGATGAGAAGATCTATATCGGCGTCATGGATGAAGCGATCTACCGCAACAGCTCGGTACGAGATTTCGATGGCGATGGGGAATCGAAATCGAAGTTCGGAGCAATCCTCTATCGTGCGGCCGATGGCTGGCGAGTAGCACTTGATACCGATGCGGACCAGGCGATGGGGGGCGAGCAGGGTGTGGCAAATTTTCGAACCGCATACGAAACCATACAGATCAAGCAACGGACCCCCGGCATGAAGTCGCCGCTGACATTGGCGGCATCAATCGACCCGGATGCAAAAACCGTCAGCTTTCACTATGATATGGGGGGACACGGCACCCATGTGGCGGGGATCGCATCCGGCTTCGGCATCAACAACGAACCGGGGTTCAACGGTGTGGCACCGGGGGCACAGATCATCTCCGGCAAGTTCTCCGCCGACACCGTCAAGGACAACACGGTCACCGGCAGCATGCAACGCGCCTATGAATATGCGGCACGTCTTGCCGACTCGTTGCAGCAGCATCACATCCCGGTTGTTGTCAACATGAGTTTTGGCATCGGCTCGGCCTACGAGGGGCGAGCAGACATGGAGAAGTTCATGGACAAACTCATCCCGGACCATCCGAACCTCTATGTTGTGATCTCGGCCGGAAACGAGGGTCCGGGACTCTCCTCGATCGGCCTCCCCTCCGCCGCATCGCGGGTGATCTCGGTAGGAGCGGCCCTGCCGCAGGGGATCGGCCGCGATGGCTATAATGCATCGCTGGACCGTGATATCATCTGGGACTTCTCCTCGCGGGGAGGGGAAGTGGACAAGCCCGATGTGCTTGCCCCCGGCACCGCCGTAAGCACCATTCCCCGCTATGCCTTCCAGTCGAGAGAAAGTGGCACCTCCATGGCCAGCCCCTATACCGCGGGGGCCGTGGCCCTTCTGTTGAGCGCGATGCGGCAGGAGGACTCCACCTGGATGCCAACCCAGGCGCTGATCCGCCGCGCTCTTCGCAGCTCGGCGCAGGTTCTTCCCGATTATGCGCTTATCGAACAGGGGGGCGGTATGATCAACGTCCGCCGTGCCTATGAGATGCTCCGCAATTTCCGCAGCAGCGGCTTTGCCGATGGCATGCAGGACTACACGATCGTGACAACTTCACCGAACTATCCCGATGGGCGCGGGCCTACAGCGTACTGGCGGAGCCTGTACGTTCCCGACGCGGACTGGCGGCAGACCTTCACCATCTCCCGCTACATCCCGGAACGGAAACTATCGCACGATGAGGAGTTCTTTCGGGCCTATACACTGGAGCCCACGGCTCCCTGGCTTGGCACGGTACAGAAGACGGTATATATCCGGGGCCGCGACAACACGCAGGTGGATGTGGTCTATGATGCGGAGAAGATGAAGGAGCCGGGCCTGTACTCCGGCAGGATCATCGCACGCCGGGCAAACTCGCGCGGCGCGGCAGCTCCCGGCGAAATCGAGTTCGAGCTGGTGAACACCGTGATGGTCCCCTATCTGTTTACCCCGGAGAACGGCTATAGCGTACAGACGCAACCGCAGAAGCTGGCCGCAGGGGTCACCCGCCGCTTCTACTTTGCTCCCCCGGCAGGTGCGGCAGCGGTCACCTTCACGCTGAGCGTGCCCAAGGGATCGCGCTCGAACGTTTCCGGCAAGATTGCAGACCGTTTTGGTGTGACATCGAACTATCTGCCACGTGTCAGAGGACACGAGCGAAACGAAGGGTCCAACACAATCACAACCAGCGCCCTTGGCGATGGTGTGATCGAGGTGGTGGTACAGGCAGATGCGTTCGAGGGGGGAGGATCGGAATCGGAGTTCACCCTTGCCGCCACCTGCATGATGATGTCGATGGCGCCCAGCGTGGTCCGCTCCGGCACGGCACGGCAGCTTGAGCTACAGACACGCGCCACCGGCACCAGGCCTGTAGAGGGGGACTTCACCTATACGATCAAAGGCTATGGTCGTGTGGTACAGGATACGATGAAGGGCGATACATGGTCGATGCCGCTGGTTATGCGAAAAACCGATGGGGCGCTCTGGATATCTCCACGGTTTACCCCGGAGGATTACATGCGCGCCACCGATATTCTTGTGCGGATCACCGATGAATCGGGATATGTGCAGGCAGAGGAGCCATTGAATACTCCATCGACCTGGCTGTTCCTCCCGAACTTCTACCGCGATGCCGATAGCACACGCTATCGCCTGGAGATCGTCTTCGGCTCGGCCACGTATGGAACGATCCCTGACATACCGATCGAGATCACGGAGCACCACGTGCGCCCCAGCGACCCACGATCGCTCGGCGGATTTGGCACGCTCCTGTATCCGTTCATCCCCCGGACGCTCAAGGCAAAGATCCCGGCCGGGCTTGACACTCCGAAGGGGTATTACAATCTTGGCGAGATAAGCTTCAAGCCGCGCGGAAGCGAGCAGCCGGTAACGATGGAATTCACGTTCGATTAACGCCGCACGCACCAGACCACATAGATGGGCCGCGTCCTGGATGTCTTGTTCGGCGACGCGGCTGCCATTTCACGATGGAGTATAGAGCATGAACAAGGTTTTCCGTACCACATCTCCTCCCCCCCTGCATTACGTACCATTCATGGCAGCACTGCTGGCAATGCTCCTGCTTGCCGCATGCAGCGGCAAGCAGGAGGAACCGCGCAGCACACCGTCCGATACGGTTGCGGGCAGCGCGTTGCCGGCCGCACGCACGGGAGACTCCGGGGGCGCCGCACGCCATCTGCCGCTCCCGACCGACTGTCCCCGATACACTGGCACAATTGATACCATTGCCGTCGAGATGCAGATCTGCCGTAAAGGCGAGGATCTGCGCGGACTCTACCGCTATAAAAAGATCGGAAAGGATATCGAGATCCAGGGACATGTGGAGCCGGATGGCAACTTCATCCTGTATGAATGGGGAAACGATGGCCCGAAGCAGACAGGCCAGTTTCTTGGACGCTTCACCGCCAATGGCCATATCGAAGGGGACTGGATGGCGGCCAATGGAAAGCGAACGCTGAAGTTCGCACTGCATGCCGATGTGCGGACGGTGGCAACCGATACCTTGATGTTTGAGGGGAAATGGCAATGGGAGGGAGATGAAGGCGCGTCCTTTACGCTCGCCCTTCGTGAACCAGCGCCGGGGCTGCTTACAGGATATCACTGCTCGGTGACATCCAATGCCCGCCGTATCGATTGCAGCACCGAGGGGGATGAGGTGATGGACCAGGGAGCAACCATTCAGGGAACGATCGCGGGAACAAGCGCAACGCTCACATTCAAAAGCACCTATGGCCTTGACAGCAAGGGCGATCCGGTTACCGGAAAAGCCAGGATCGTACGCGTGGGCGACTCTCTGGCCTGGCGTATCATCGGCGAAACGACAGGCGAGCACTGGCTGCCGTATACCGTACGGCTCGGACGGAACACCTCGAAGAGCAGCAACTAGCCCCCCATGGTATGGCCTGGCGTGATGCCGTATCTCCCCCCTTTTGTATACTATCAGTATGATGCAGAACGATCCTGACGGCGACGCTCCCCGCAATCTTCCCGAGACTACGCCCCCGGCTCCTCGCCGAACATTCGTCCTGAAAAGGAAGAGCGAGGCCGAAGGGGTCGCGAAGTTTCGTATCCGCTACGCTGACGAGCTGAACGCGGCACAACTTGCAGCCGTAGAGCAGGTGGAAGGCCCAATGCTGGTTGTGGCTGGAGCGGGCACGGGGAAGACCCGCACCCTGGTGTATCGTGTCTCCCGTATGATCGAGATGGGAGTGAGGCCGGAGAACATCCTGCTGCTGACATTCACCCGAAAGGCCTCGCAGGAGATGTTACGGCGCGCCTCGGCGCTTGTCGGCCCCAGGGCAGAGCAGGTGAACGGTGGCACGTTTCACTCCTTTGCCAACCTCACGCTCAGGAAATATGCTACGATGATCGGCTATGCCGGAAACTTCACGATTCTCGATCAGGGGGATAGCGAGGATGTGGTCAACCTGCTTCGCGCAAGGATGGGATACGATACCAAGGGGATGCGGTTCCCACGCAAGTCCACGCTTGGCACGATGATCTCGGCATCGGTAAACCGCCTGATCCCGATAGAAGAGATCATCACAGAGGAATACCCGCAGTACAATCGGCTTGTGGAGGAGATACAAGGGCTTGCACGAGCCTATCAGGACTACAAACGCGGCCATAACCTGATGGACTATGATGACCTGCTCATCAACATGCTGGCTCTGCTGGAGCGCTCGCCCGAGATACGGGGTCATCTCGGCGACCAGCATCGGTATATCATGGTGGACGAGTATCAGGATACCAACAAGCTACAGCACGAAATCGTGCGCCTGCTCGGGATGAAGCATCGGAACGTGATGGCCGTAGGCGATGACTCGCAATCGATCTACAGCTTCCGGGGGGCGAACTTCCGAAACATCATGGATTTTCCAACATCGTTTCCAGGCACGACCATCATCACCCTGGAGGAGAACTATCGCTCCACCCAGCCGATACTCGACCTGACCAATGAAGTGCTGCGTCACGCCGCCGAGAAGTACGAAAAGCATCTCTACACACGGCGCATGAGCGATGAGCTTCCGGCGATCATCTCCGCCGCCGACGAGCAGCTCCAATCGCAGTTTGTGGTGCAGCGGGTGCTTGAGCTTCGCGAAGAAGGTATCGAACTGAACGACATAGCCGTGCTCTTCCGCTCCAGCTTTCTCTCGTTCGATCTGGAGATAGAATTGAACAAGGCCAACATTCCCTATGTGAAGATGGGAGGGTTCAAGTTCATCGAAACCGCCCATGTCAAGGATCTGATAGCCTATCTCCGTGTGCTTCACAACCCGCAGGACGTGGTAAGCTGGAACCGGATACTGCTGCTGTTGCAGGGAGTAGGCCCGCGCATTGCACAACGCCTGATCGATGAGATAGCGGGGGGACGGCTTCAGATCGGGCCTGGAAGCGACGAGCTTGCACGCCGCGTGGGCAACGATGCGACGGGAGCACTCTTCGCAACGCTCACGGAACTACGGGCCGAGCGGCTCGCGGTGCCGGAGAAGGTAGACCGGTTGATCGAGTATTACCGCCCGATCATGCAGGGCAAGTACGATGATTACAGCAAACGCCTGAAGGATGTGGAGATGTTCGCGGAAATCGCGGCGCGCTATCGCTCGCTTGGCTCCTTTCTGGCAGATATGGCGCTGGAACCGCCAAATGAATCGGTGATCGGCATGGAAGCCGGGCATGAGGATGAGAAACTCGTGCTCTCTACCATCCACTCGGCAAAAGGACTGGAGTACAACACGGTCTTTATCATCTGGGCGCTCGACGGGCGGTTTCCATCGGTTTATGCGGCGCGCAGCCTTGATGCGATCGAGGAGGAACGGCGCCTGATGTATGTGGCCACGACACGCGCCAAGGATCGGCTGCTTATCAGCTATCCCACCAATATCTACGACCGGGAGAGCGGCATGGTGCTGTCGAAGCCATCGCGTTTCATCGATGCAATGCCGGAGGAGATCGCCGAGCGCTGGGTGGTGAGCGAAGAATAGGGCAACCGAGCAAGCGATCGCCGGGACGAAGGCCCAGCGCAACAGAAAGAGTGCCCCGATCGGCACAGCCCTCTTCTCCGACCGCAGAAGCACGAGCGGAGCGTTCAGCCGGTCATCTCCAGAGCACCCTCATCTGGCGCGTCCCCTCCGTTCGCCCGCCTCTTCAGAGAGAAGCCCGTGCCTCCATATATCTTCTCGCAGATTCTCGAAAGCTCCTGCATATCCCGTGCATCCAGCGTACAAGTGAGATGCGCATACAACCTGTCGAAATCGGGGGCGATCTGCTCCAACAGTTCCAGTCCCCTTTGCGTTATTCTGGCAATGGAAAGCCTGCGATCCTGATCGGTGCGATCCCGCTCCACAAACCCTGCCTTCTCCAGACGATCGATCAGCCGGGTAACGTCAGGGGAGCGATCAACCATCCTGCGGGTGATCTCCTGTCTGGGATGTCCGCCCGGATACACTCCCCGAAGGATGCGAAGCACATTATACTGCGACCGGGTGATGCCATGTTCGGTGCAGACCTTGTCGTTCCACTCGTTCAGATGCCCCGCCGCGATCATCAGGTTCAGCATCGCCTCCTGGGCCAGGTTCTCGAACGATTTTGTCTGTTCAAGGCGTTTGCGAATCAGCTCACCCATAGTGCATGCAAGTTAAAGGTTCCACCACGACAACCTCATCAACGATACCGGAGCATACTCTCAGCGCTTTCCGAAGATCTGCGTGAAGTAATACTCCCCCCTGCCATTGCGCTCCACTCCTATGCCGGTCACGTTGAACTCCCCTTCGATGTTTCTACGATGTCCGGGGCTTGCAAGCCAGTCATCGACCGCCTTGCGTGCCGGATCATCAAACCCCACATTATAGGCGACGTTTTCCCCGGCGCTTATCAGCGGAACGGTCTTCCGAATCTCATCCACCCGGCTCTGGAACCCATCATGGTCAACCGAGGTTCGTCCGGCTGCCATGTTCCTGCTATGAACACGTGACTGCTCGACCATGACCGATACCATCGCCAGCGGGGGCAATCCCTGGGCGGCACGGTGGGCATTGACCTTCTGATGAATGCTCGTCTCTATCTCCGAGAACTGTCCGCCAGGACCGCCCTCGATGGGATTATCGGAACAACCGGCAGAGCCATAGAGCAGCGCCACCAGCATCCCGCACATCAATGCAGGCCCTGCGATAATCGAATAGCGTTTCATACGATAAGCTCTTATGGAAATCGGAATCAATAGAAAGAACAGCCCACCTCGGCATCGCCGAAGTGGGCCATCGTAACCTGTCAGGTGGCACCATACCTGGCTGTGGAATCTCTACGGGCACGCCCTATCTCTGCGCACAATCAATATGCGCGGCTGAACAGAGCTACCTCCCCGGCCTCGGCGCCGGTAAGGAAACAGGCTCCGGTTCCTCCGGGCTGCTCAAGGGGATAACAGCGGAGCGTGGCCCCGGTCTCCTCCTTCAACTGCCTCTCCTGGGCATCGCTTCCGGCCCACCAGGCACGTGCCCACTTGCCCGAACCAACCACATCACGGAACTGGTCTGCATTCTCCACATCGACGATATTGCTATCGCGGAACTCGATGGCTCGTTGCAGGAGCGATGCCTGGATATCCTTGAGCCACTCGATTGCGGTATGCCCCACCTCTGCGGTCGGGATGCCAAACTGCTTCCCCTCCTTGCCGGGACGATCGCGCCGGGCGAAGACAACAGCATCCTTGGCAACATCCTTCGGGCCGATCTCGATGCGCAGCGGCACGCCGCGCATCTCCCACTCGTTGAACTTCCAACCGGCGGTATCCTGCTCGCTGAGATCGCTCTTGACACGCACACCGGCCTGGCGGAGAATGGCCTCCACTTCCGCCACCTTCTCCCGAACTGCGGGCTTATCCTCTTCCTTGTTCCAGATCGGCACGATCACCACCTGGAACGGTGCAAGACGGGGCGGAAGGATAAGCCCCTTGTCGTCCCCGTGTGTCATGATGACTCCCCCCACCATACGGGTGCTCACTCCCCAGGAGGTCTGCCAGACATACTCCAGCTCCCCATTCTGGTTCAGATACCGGGTCTCGAAGGCACGCGCAAAATTCTGGCCGAGATTATGGCTTGTCCCCGCCTGAAGCGCCTTGCCATCTCCCATCATCGCCTCGATGGTATAGGAACGGACCGCACCGGCAAATTTCTCGATGTTCGACTTGCGTCCCGGCACCACTGGTATGGCCGCTTCGTTCATGGCGAAATCGGCATAGACCCCGAGCATCTTGAGCGTCTCCTCCTCCGCCTCGGGGGCGGTTGCATGGGCGGTATGCCCTTCCTGCCAGAGAAACTCCGTAGTGCGGAGAAATGGCCTGGTACGAAGCTCCCAGCGCACCACATTTGCCCACTGATTTATCAGGATCGGCAGATCGCGGTAGGACTTCACCCACTGGGCATACATATGATTGATGATCGTCTCGGATGTCGGCCGTACCACAAGCGGCTCTTCGAGCTGCTTGCCCCCGGCATGAGTTACCAGCGCAAGCTCCGGGGAGAATCCTTCGACATGTTCCGCCTCTTTCTGGAGAAAGGAATACGGGATGAACATCGGGAAATAGGCGTTCTCATGCCCGGTGGCCTTGAAACGTGCATCGAGCTGCTGCTGAATATGCTCCCAGATCGCATAGCCGTACGGGCGAATGACCATCGTCCCCTTTACCGGACCATAATCAACCAATTTGGCTCGCTGAATTACCTCGATATACCAGGCGGAATAGTCCTGGCTGCGCGGCGTGACCGCTTCGGACATGGAAGTCTCCTTTAGCTGAAATAATGTCAGGCGTAATTCTCTCAAAGAAAGTTGGCGAATATAACGATGCGCACGGTTGCAGCGAACGTCATGCCCGTACGATTCTCCTGTTGGCAGCCCCTGCCGAGAGCTTCCCATACGCAGAATATGGCCCCACCCGCCGGAGTGTTCATCAGAAGCACGCCACCGGCGTTCCTGTTACCGACTGTCATCACCGGCGCTTGATGAATTCGTAAGTTTGCATGCTTTTCCTTTCGTTTTCCGTTCTTATTCACGCCCGCTCGGGCCAACCCTCAAGGAGCAGAGCACACACTATGGCTGTCCGTGTTGCAATTAATGGTTTCGGTCGTATCGGCCGTCTGGTGTTCCGCCACGCCATGGCACGCAAAGGGGAGATCGACTTTGTCGGCATCAACGATCTGACCGATGCAAAGACCCTTGCACACCTCCTGAAGTACGATTCGGTTCATGGCCGCTATCAGGGAACCATCGAGGTTGATGGCAACGACCTGATTGTCGACGGCAACCGTATCACGATCAGCGCCGAGAAGACGATCGAGGGGCTGACCTGGGGCGATGTGGATGTGGTGGTGGAATCAACCGGCCACTACACAAAGCGGGCGGATCTCGAAAAGCATCGTGCAAATGGAGCAAAGCGTGTGGTGCTGACCGCTCCGGCCAAGGATCAGTTGGATGCCACCGTCGTGCTCGGCGTTAACGACGACGTGCTGACCGCAGATGCGCGGATCGTCTCCAATGCAAGCTGCACCACGAACTGCCTGGCACCGATGGTAAAGATCCTGCTGGACAATTTCGGCGTCAAGAGCGGGTTCATGACCACCGTTCACTCCTATACCAACGACCAGCGCATTCTCGACCTGCCGCATAGCGATCTGCGTCGTGCCCGCGCCGCGGCCATCAACATCATCCCCACCTCCACCGGCGCCGCCAAGGCACTTGGCCTTGTGATCCCGGAGGTGCAGGGACGTCTCGATGGCTTTTCGCTTCGTGTGCCGACCCCTGATGGCTCAGTGACCGATCTTACGGCGGTGCTCGAGAGGAAGGCAACGAAGGAGGAGATCAATGCCGTATTCAAACAGGCCGCCGAAAGCGAGCAGATGAAAAACATCCTCGAGTACACCGAGGACCCGATCGTCTCCTCCGATATCGTCGGCAATCCGCACTCCTGCATCTTCGACTCCCTCTCAACGATGGTGATTGGGGACCAGATAAAGATCGTGGGCTGGTACGATAACGAATACGGCTATTCGCGCCGCATCGTCGATCTTGTGGAGCGTATCGCGGCGCTGTAACAGAAACCGGAATGGCCGAGCGGGGAGCGCCGCATAACGTCAACGATGAATTATTGCAACGGGCGGGAGTTAAAATTCCGCCCGTTGCGTTAGATTCCGGTTCATATGGAACGGTACAACAGGATCGCACGCGTCCCTCCCCTTGTTCCACCCTGGAGATACCAGGCCCTGCAATCAGCAACAACTGACAACGTAACATCTACGCCATGACCAACGTTCGATCAATCGACCAGCTCGATCTTGCAGGCAAACGCGTCCTTGTGCGCGTTGATTTCAATGTGCCGCTCGATGATTCCGGTGCCATTACCGACGACAAGCGCATCGTTGAATCGCTTGAGACCATCCGCTGGATTGTCGATCATGGTGGCCGGGCGGTCCTGATGTCGCATCTTGGCAGGCCGAAGGGGGAACGTGACGCACGCTACTCCCTCCGCCCCGCCGCAGAGCGTCTGTCGAAGCTTCTCGGCAAGGAGGTACCGCTTGCCCCGGACTGCGTCGGCAACGATGTCAAGCTGCTGGTGGCAGGAATGGCCGATGGCGATGTGATCCTTCTTGAGAACCTCCGGTTCTACAAGGAGGAGGAGGCCAACGACAAAAGCTTTGCCCGTCAGCTTGCAGGGCTAGGCGATATCTATATCAACGATGCATTTGGCACGGCACACCGCGCTCACGCATCCACCGAAGGCATCACTCATTTTATTCACGAGAAAGCCGCCGGGTATCTTCTGCTGAAGGAACTGAAATTCCTCGGCGATGCGGTTGCCAACCCCAAGCGCCCGTTTGTAGCGATTCTGGGCGGATCGAAGATCTCCGGCAAGATCGATGTCATCAACTCGTTGCTTGAGCGTTGCGATGCGATCCTGATTGGCGGCGGCATGATGTTTACATTCTTCAAGGCGCAGGGAAAGGAGATCGGCGCGTCGCTTGTGGAAGAGGATAAGGTTGGCATGGCGCGCCAGATACTGGCCGATGCCGCATCGAACAACGTAGCCCTTATCCTGCCGAGCGACGCGGTAGTGGCCGATAGGTTTGCCGAGGACGCCGAGACCAGAATTGTGCCGATCGACGAGATGCCATCCGGCTGGATGGGGCTTGACATCGGACCGCAGAGCCGTATCGCCTTTGCCGAGCGTATTGCGGTGGCAAAAACGGTTGTCTGGAATGGCCCGATGGGGGTCTTCGAGATGCAGAAATTTGCAGCAGGAACCAAGGCGATCGCCGAGGCGTTGACCGTAGCAACGGAGCGTGGAGCAACCACGATTGTCGGGGGCGGCGATTCCGCAGCGGCGATCGCCGAGCTGGGAATGGCCGAGAAGGTATCCCATGTCTCCACAGGTGGCGGCGCATCGCTCGAATTTCTTGAAGGAAAGGAACTGCCGGGTGTGAAAGCACTTGAGTCGTAGGCGGCCCGGCTTGCGGCAGTTATGTTGTATGATACCAGCGATGGATATCAGGTAGTCATCGGGCCGGCCTGGACAATCCCATCTGAAAGCGTGCGTCTTCCAGACGGAAATGAACGACCTGTTACGGGGAAATAACGATGTCGTACTATGCTAGCCGTTTCGGCGGCAGTCCTCTCAGTATGTTTCCACCAGTGATCAAATGGTTGCTGGGGATCAACGTCCTGATCTTTCTGCTGGATACAGTGATCCTGCCAGGCTTGAAGATAGCCTCGGTTGGCATTGAGACCTCGACCGGGGTCCATTATGTCTCCTATCTGTCAATCTATGGATCGCTCCGGCCGATTGATTCGGAGTGGTTCGGCATCTGGCAGTATTTCACCTACATGTTCCTGCATGGCGGGTTCACCCACATCTTCTTCAATATGATCGTGCTCTGGATGTTCGGGGTCGAGCTGGAGCAGATGTGGGGATCGAAACGCTTCCTGGTGTATTATATCCTCTGCGGGCTGGGCGCCGGGGTGATCCATTCGGTGATCACACTGCTTATGAACACCGGAGCGCCAACGGTTGGCGCATCCGGGGCGATTATGGGGGTGATGATCGCATTCGGCCTTACCTTTCCCGACCGGCTCATCTTCATCATGTTCTTTCTGCCCATGCGGGCGAAATATGCGGTGTTGCTGGTGGCGGGGGTCGATCTCTATCTCGGCATCTTCCGGGGCGGGGATGGCATAGCCCATTTTGCACATCTTGGCGGCGCGCTTGTGGGCTATCTCCTGCTGAAGTTTGGCAGCAATAACGTCCCGTTCCCTGGCCTCTTCAATCGATCCGCGGGCAATAACCTCGGCACGGAGCCAACGATCATCTCCTTCGATCGCTCGGCCCGCCGTCCACAGCCGGACCCGCAGATCATCGAGGCGCGCCATCGCGATGTGCAGCACACCCCATCGCGGGGGACCGGGCCTGCTCCAATGGATTTTGGCGATAATCAGGCACGGATCGACCAGATTCTCGATAAGATATCGGTCTCCGGTTATCAGAATCTGACCGAGGAAGAGAAGGCGATGTTACAGGAAGCGAGCAAGAAAATGCGATGATGGTTCCATGGCCGGCCGTGGTCCCTTCAAGGAACGTTTCGTGCCGGCGTGGATATAGGGAACGCACGTACAAGGATATTCAGCATACCAGATGAACACGAACGCTCTCGACATTCCGATCATCGGACAAAACGGCTCCGCAGAGAACGAGCTTCCCATTGCCACCGCACCGTTCCGGCGGCGCAGGTCGCGCCGCGTTATGATAGGTGATGTGCCGATCGGTGCCGGCGCACCGGTCTCCGTGCAGACGATGACCAAGACCAAGACCGGCGACCCCGAGGCCACGATAGCGCAGATCAGGCGTTGCGAAGAAGCAGGGGTCGATATCGTCCGTGTGACGGTGAACGACTGGGAGGCTGCCGAGGCGATCGGTGATATCGTGCGTGGCTCCGCCATACCGATCGTGGCCGATATCCACTTCAACCATGTCTTCGCTCTGAAGGCTATCGAGGGGGGCGTGGCAAAGGTCAGGATCAATCCTGGCAACATCGGCTCGCAGGATCGCATCCATCAGGTTCTTGATGCGGCCAAGCTGCGCGGCATCCCGATCCGTATCGGCGTCAACTCGGGATCGCTGGAAAAGGATATCCTGGAGAAATACGGCTATCCCACCGCCGAGGCGCTCTTCGAGTCGGCAATGCGCCACACCGGAATCGGTGAGGACTTCGGGTTCAGCGATATGATCATCTCGGTCAAGTCCACCGATGTCCGCCTGATGATCGAGGCGTACAGGCTTATCGCCGAGCGAACCGATTACCCCCTCCATCTTGGCGTTACCGAGGCGGGGACAACACGGGTGGGAACGATCAAATCATCGGTGGGCATTGGAACCCTGCTGGCAGAAGGCATTGGCGATACCATCCGGGTTTCGCTGACCGACGAGCCTGAGAAGGAGGTAGAGGTGGGCAAGGAGATCCTTCGCTCGCTCGGGCTTGCCTCGCGTGGCGTGGAGATCATCGCTTGTCCTACCTGCGGACGCCTGGAGATCGACCTGTTCAAGGTGACGCGGGAACTGGAGGAGGCACTGCAAGGGCAGAAAAAGCCGGTGAAGATCGCCCTGCTGGGCTGCGTTGTCAACGGTCCCGGCGAGGCATCCGAGGCAGATATCGGGATAGCGGCTGGCAAGGGCGTTGGCATCCTCTACCGCAAAGGCGAGGTTATCCGGCGAATCAGGGAGGATGAGATCGTCTCGGCGGTGCTCGAAGAGGTCGAGAAGTTCCAGCCGGAAACGTAATCCCCCCGTTATTCCGCACCAGACAATGGCACGGCCCTCCCCGATTCTCCGGGAAGGGCCTTTTTTTGACCCGTTTTTTGACAGGTGCGCTATCGGCCAGCATACGCCACTTCCATCCCGCCTCGGAGGGCATCCGCCACGTAGGCCATCGCAGCGCCACATTCAAACCTCTTCCGTAGTTCTTCAGATCTCCAGCACCTGCACAGCTCCAGGCTCCAGAACGATCCGGTCCAGCATGTCACGGAAGCGATCCACCCCATACTTGTTGATAAAATAGAGAGCGTTCAGCGTCCGTTCCTGCACCATACCTCCCGGCATAAGCATCATCCGCGCACCATTCAGACGGTCGATCTCCGTCTGCTGCTTTTTCTTCAGAGCGGAGCCAAGGCGCTTGGCCAGATCCTCAAGCCCCTTTGTTGCAGTGGCCGCCGCAGCGCCGAGCGTCTTTTCCAGCGTCGGATCGACCCGTTTTGTGATGGATTCCATCTCCGCATAGGCATCACGCATGCCCTGCATAGCCCGCTGCCGCGCCTCCTCGACCTCATCGAGCACGCTCTGATCCACAACCCGTGCCGCAGCATCAAATTCAGCGGCAAGCAGATCCTCCAGCGCAATGGGCGCCACCTCAAGCACCCGGCGCACCTTTGGCTCCAGAATCACCGCAAAGGGCCTTGGCATCAAGGCCGGAGGTTCCAGACCGAAGATCGTATAGGCGGAGCGCACCTGGCGCAGATAGGCCACCTCGCTCGGCCCTCCCAGATAGAGGGCTGTTGGAAGAACAGCATCCTGAACGATCGGACGAAGCGCCACATTTGGCGACATCCGCTCCGGGGCTGTACGGGCTTGCCGGACAACGTCGGCACGGCTCAACCGCCGATCGCTTCCCCGCACCAGATAACCATCGCCATCCGGCACAAGCGCACGGCGTTCACCATCATGGGTGATAAAGAGCGCGCCAGGCTTCGGCGCAATCGGCACGGCATCTCCCTGTGCGGCAAGCTCGGTGGTTCGCATCTGCAACGCTGCAAAGAGCGGCTCGGGATCGGCAGCTTCCTTCTCGAAGATATCGGCGGCAAGACCTTTCAGCACGGAATCGCGGGAGTTGACCAGCACCAGCGCCGTATCTCCCAGCATCGCATAGAGCGACCGTGCAAATCCATCCGCCAAGGTTTCTCCCCCGCCGACCCTATAGGAATCGCGCAGAAGCCGAAGCGTATCCTCGGTGAACTCGGTAGAGGGGAGGCTATCCTGCACCCTGGCAGCAAACGTGGCAACCCCCTCGGCGCTATTGGGGCGATCGCCAACATGCAGGGGGGCGGCATTACCATCATCATAGAGAAGCGTGGCGGGATTTCCTGAGCGATCCAGAAGCGTCATCCTTCGGGCCTCGTCGAAATCGTGATCATCCCCCTCGATCCAGAACACCGGCACAAACTGATATTCCGGATACAACCGGGCAAGCTCACCGGCGGCCCGTACCGTGCCCAATGCCTTGTAGAGCGTATAGAGCGGCCCTCCCGCGATCCCCGCCTGCTGGCCGGTTACAACCGCATAGCTCCGCGGCGAGCGCAGCAGCTCCGCAGCATGCAACGCGGATTGCGGAGCATTCCAGCGATGAAGTTGATCGGCCACGGCATCAGCCAGAAGAGTGCGATGATCGCTCGAGAAACGATCCAGCGGACGTAACAACCGTAGTGAGGCCAGGGGATCGTTCAGCAGGACGCCATCCTCGCCGGAACTACCGGAAAGGAACCGGGGATATCCGGCATGGTCGCCGATTGGGATGGAACAAGGGGCTGTAACCGTTTCCGTAACTGCTTCCATGTAATGCGTTCTCCGGCTGTTCACTAGGTGCTAGATTTTTTTCGTCGCCGCGAAACCGGCGTAGCTCGCTCGGGAAGGATATCGAGCAGGAGCACGGCGCCGCTCACCGGCAGAGGCCCCGGACGTCCGGCATCGGCAAACTCCTCCTTGTGCTCCCACATGCACTGATCGTACAGAGGGCATTCAAAACAATGGGGGCGCTGTGCCTTGCAGACCGTCCGTCCGAAGCGGATCAGATCGACATGAAACTGGCGTGCCTTTCCGGCCGGGATCAGCGGGCGCAGTTCATGGAATGTTGTATTGGCGTTGGACGTTCTGACGATCCCCAGCCTGTTTGCGATCCGGTGAATATGTGTATCCACAGCACAGATATCGCGTCCAAGCGAAAACATCAGCACGCAGGCGGCTGTTTTCAGCCCGATTCCTCGCATCGCGGTCAGCTCGGCAATCAACTCGTCATCGGAGGTTGCATCAAGGTGTGCAGGCTCGAAATCGCCATAACGATCCCGGATCGCATTCAGCACATCGATGATCGTACGGGATTTCTGATCGGCCAGACCACCGCTCCTGATCACATGGGCCAGCTCCTCGCGATCGGCATGGGCAACATCCTCCCACGTGGGGTAGGTGGCGCGCAACGCCATATAAGCGCGGGTACTGTTGAGGTCGGAGGTATTCTGTGAGAGGATGGTGGCGACAAGCGTTTCGATAAAGGTGGAGCCATTACCATGGCTGCTTTTAACTGCTATAAACGCACGAAGCCGTCTGACGATCCCGGCCGTACGCTTTTTCCGCTCCTGGGCATCATATTCCAGAGAAGGCGTCGGGGTCTTGGCCATCAGGATAGATAGAAATATAAGGTTGGAACAAGAGGGAAGGAATGCGGTGAGAGCCGAACAGGAACATCGTAAAAAATGAGATGCCCCTTGACGTCACCACACGTCAAGGGGCATTCCCCTACCTCTTTTGTTTCACCACCACAACGAAAGGAGTATATATGAGAGAGAAGTCCTGACAATCTTACACTGTCCCCATACGTGCAAAACCATCATAGAGAGGCTTTCCAGGATCTATCTATGCTCGCTATCAGGCAGCAATTGATAGAGTCCAATCTTTTCGCATGCTTATATCAAAGCATGTTGCCATTGCTAGGCGGGCACCGAAGTGCTTTACAAACTTAATGTATCCAGACGCCCAACGCAAGGGTTCTTTCATGATTTTTTTACACCTGCGTCACTAGAGGCTAGTTCTCTGGAACTCTGACACACAGACGCGGCAGTATAATAGCATATTGTACTGCTTGTACGAACATGTTTTTTCCTCACCTTGCATATGTCGTCCGCAAGACCTGCGCAACTATCTACGGCGGGCTGTGCCACCATACCGCACAACAGTCGCAAGGCTTTCGGCATCGATCTGCGGCAGGTAATAATACTGCGCATCGAGCATCTGTGCCAAACGCACAGCTTCGGATCGTTCGCCAAAGGTATGGTTTGTATCCAGAACCAGCACCTGCACTCCCTCGCGACGATAGGTACGCGCCAGCCGTTCCAGCTCCTGCCGTACATGACGGCGGCGTACCTCTACGATCATCCCGGCGGCACTCTCGGCGAGCGGCAGATTGGCTCTGCCATCGGTCAGCAGCACCACAAGCGTCTGCCCAACGCCCCGGCGACGCGCAGCAGCAACCAGGGAATAGGCTTGTACCAGCGCAGAGGCCAGGGGAGTGCCCCCACCTGTCGGGAGAATATCGAGCGAGCGTTTTGCACGTTCCACCGAGTTGGTCGGCGTAAGCAGTACCTCCGCCTCGGCGCCACCAAAGGCGATCATCGCAACGGTATCACGATTGACATAGGCGTTCTGCAAGAGCTTTGTCACGGCCCCCTTCGCCTCCCGCATCCGATTTATCGCCATCGACCCGGAAGCGTCCACACAGAAAATAAAGAGGGTGCCGGCTCGCTCGCTATACTGCTTGACACGGATATCCTCGCCGCGAACCACCATGCGGCTCTCACCATCGGCTCTGCGTGCGGTCTGGTGTGGAGCAGCCGCCCGCAACGTGGCCCCAATGGCTATACGCTTATCGCGAAGCTCGCGCTGCATCGATCGCGTATGCCGTCCACGACGCCACTGCTCCAAGCCCCCCCGGCTCCCGGCCGTGGTAGTCTGGCGAGCACTTTTGAAGAACTCCTCCAGCCCTGGCAACTCCGCGTTGAAATCAAGGGGTTCGTACACCCGCTCCCCTCCACCAGCCCCGTGCAGTTTGCTCTGCTCCCCCTCGCCACCCGCCTCATCCGCATCGCCAGCGCCACGCTCACCGTCGCTTATCCGTGGCATCCTCTGCTGTTCCTCTGCCGGGGATTCCGATGTGCCATTCTCCTGATCCTCCGACTGGCGGGTTTCATCCGGCACATTCTCGGCGCGGGGATCGAGCACTGTTGCAACAGCAAACCGGATATCCACCTCCTCAATCGCCCTGGCACCCCGTAGCGCGGCATGTGCCCGCGCCGCTTTCGCCGCAAAGACATCGGCTCGATTGCCAGGGATACCCCGCTTGAGAGCATGCATGGCAAGCTCTGCCAGAACGTCCCTTCCCGGCTGCAAAAACGGATGGAGCAACCGTGCTGTGGCAACCTGCTCGGCAAGCCCCTGTTCGGCCATCCGATAGTCTTGATAGAATCGTTCCGGGTTGCGCGCATGCCGCTCAAGCCGTGCCAGAAGACGATAGACGGCATCCGAAGAGAGAGGCTGCTCCTGACCTATCAGAAATCCGACTTTATCGGCGATCCAGAGCGGGAGTTCACGCTCCGACGGCACAACCGTGGCCAGCAGAATAAAACGGGCAGCCTGGCTGGCGCTAAGCCCATCCCGTTCGCAGACCACCTTCTCCTGTTCCAGAGCACCTGCCACCGAGGCCGAAGCACGCATATCGAGCAACGCCATATCATCTATAAAGAGCACGCCGCCATTGGCCTCGGCAATCAGCCCACTGCGCATACGATGTTCACCGGCGATGATTGCCACATCGAAATCGAGGCCACCGAGAAGGCGGTCATCCCCCACACCAAGCGGCACCTGGATAAAGGGAGATCCCGGGTCAAGATGCTCTCCTACAAAAGCTCCGAAACTCCGCATCAGTGCCGATTTTCCGGTGCCGATCGGCGCCGCCAGCACCACTCCGCGCAGGGTTGGATCGACCAGCGTGCAGAGCAACGCCCGGCGCACGACCGTGGAGCCGACAAAGGCGGAAAGGGGGAAATATGAAAGGGAATGCTCGATAACGATTATGAGAATGGCTTCGCACGGAAATCGCCAACAACACAGGCTCCCATTCCGTAGTCGAAGGGATTTTCCTTCAGGTTCGTGTTATACGCTCCAGCGCACCTACGATACGATGGCCGGGATCGCTCATCTCCAGAGGGTCCTTCCGCAGACGATGGCGAAGCGCGAGCGGGGCAACAGCATGGATATCGCTGGTCGTGACGGCATCACGCCCCTCGAACGCCGCATTGGCGCGAGCGGCACGGGCCATCACCAGCTCGCCCCGATGCCCGTCAATGCCAAGATCGGCCGAGAGCGCGGCGATCATCATCAGATGTTCATGCTCAAGACGCACGCTTGCCACCATCTTCTGTGCCCCGGCAATTCGCACACGCATCGCCTCGGTCTGCTCCTGCCACTCCATCACAAATGCGGCCGGGTTGTCATCGAACGCCAGACGCCGCCGAACGATCTCCACACGCCGTTGCACATCGTATTCGGTCATAATGTCGGCATGCAACCCAAAACGATCGAGCAACTGTGGCCGAAGCTCCCCTTCCTCCGGGTTGCCGCTGCCGACCAGAGAGAAGCGGGCGGCATGACGAACCGAGATCCCTTCGCGCTCAACGATATTCACGCCGCTTGCGGCCACATCCAGCAGAAGGTCCACCAGATGATCTTCCAGCAGATTCACCTCGTCGATGTAAAGGAATCCGCGATGTGCGCGGGCGAGCAGTCCCGGCTCGAACCGTTTGCGACCATGCAGAAGCGCATGCTCGATATCTATGGTGCCGGTGATCCGATCCTCCGTGGCACCGAGCGGCAGATCCACAACAGGCAGATCCATAGGCTCAACAACCAGAGCTTCACATGCAGCGCATTGTTCGCACAAGAGGGAGGCTCCTCCCGGCAGGCAATGAAACGAACAGCCGACCACCGCATTGATTCTCGGCATCATATGCGCCAGCGCACGCACCGTCGTCGATTTTCCGGTGCCACGATGCCCCATAATCATTACGCCGCCGATTGCGGGATCGATCACGGCCAGAATCAGCGCTCGCTTCATCTCCTCCTGTCCGATGATGGCAACAAACGGATACACCGGAGGGGGGGACGGATCAAAAGTGCTCATACAGGAGAATTTCCAAGTGTAGAACGTTCGATAAGGAGCCGGAGTCGGACAGGAGTGCTGAGGAGTCCGATGGCTGTAGAACAAGCGCGACAGCCGACGTGTATGCGTGGCCCCAGGACATGCAGAGTATATCGTGCCTGGCTGGCCATGAGTACCACAATATTCCCCAGACTCATCCGGGCACGGCGGCATGGATTCGCAGCGGAACGTTACGTTGCAGATCTCGCTTCTTTCGTAGATTCGCCTCTGTGCGACCTATCCCTATCGGTTATGAATTTACGATGCAGTTGCGGGTAACGCCCGAGATGACGGCCTGTTTTTTCGGCTGTACCATCCATCCTGTCTACGCCACGTTTGCTCTTATCGAGCACGGGGAGTATGCGGCACGCCAGCTTATCCTGCCATTTCTGGAACCGGAGGAGGACGCGGTAGGCTCTCTGGTCGAGCTTGAGCATACCGCGCCGACGCCGGTAGGTTGGATTGTGGAGATCACCGTTCGGCTGATCGAAGTGGATGGACGCTCAATCACCTGCGAGATCATCGCACGCAACGCCGAAGGGGTTATCGCCCACGGGAAACAGCGGCAGCGAGTAGTTTCCAAGGAAAAGCTCCGGCAGCGAATCGCCGCGCTGTACCAGAGACAACCATCAACGATAGCGGATGGCAGCGGTGAGCGGATTTGAACTTCTCCTTCTTGTCATAGCAGGATTGATCCCGGCACTTGGGTTTATCATGACCCTTAGCCATGCCCGCAAGGGGGAATCGCGTCGGGAACAGCGGTGGCGGAAAAGCCATGGACTGATCTTCTGGACGCTTATCCCCAGCATAGCGGGCATCGTAACGGTGCTGGGGAGCATCGATCTGCTCCCATCGCTCGGTGGCATTATCGGCATCATCATCCTGGCTGGCTCAACATTCCTGAGCTGGTGGATTCAGCGCAGGCACGAGGAGAAGTCGCCGGAGAGTTGATCCCCGGCAAGGTCCGGCCCATTGCTTCATGGTCAGGCCAGGTTGTGATACACCGCCTGCACATCGTCATCCTCTTCGATCTTCTCGACCAGCTCCAGAACCTCCTCCAACTGCTCCTCCGAGAGTTCCACCGTCGAGTTGGGAATCCGCTGCAACTCCGAGCTGGTAACGTTCATGCCCTTCTCCTCCAGCGCTTTCTGCATCGCGCCGAAATCGGAGAACTGTGTATACACCACGATCTGGTCATCCTCCATCTGGATATCCTCGGCGCCATGATCGATCAGTTCCAGCTCCAGATCCTCCAGGTTCACCCCATCGGCGGGCAATTTGAACACCCCTTTGCGATCGAATAGAAAATCGAGCGAACCATTGGTGCCGAGCGCACCACCACCACGAGAAAAATACATGCGAAGGTTGGACACCGTACGGGTGGGATTATCGGTGGCACACTCCACAAAGATGGCAACGCCGTGCGGACCGTACCCCTCGTAATTCCCCTCCTGAAAATCCTTTTCCTCCTTCGATGAGGCCCGCTTGATAGCCGACTCTATCCGGTCCTTGGGCATATTCACCCCTTTGGCATTCTGAATTGCCATGCGTAAACGCGGATTGGTGGCCGGATCGCCCCCTCCCTGCTTCACTGAAATGGCGATCTCTCTACCAAATCTGGTGAACGCCTTGGCCATCTTGTCCCACCGTTTTTCCTTACGTGCACGGCGGAATTCAAATGCTCTACCCATGATACTGGCTCCTGCTTGCGAAAAATCGGATGAATGTTACAGAACAACACAACAACCTAGCATATTTCCTCCAGCCATGATCGGACAGGCATTTAACAGTTTGTACGGGATTCCGTGGTGGTATCACATCCATTGCCTGATCGGCCGATCCGTTCAGATTCCTGCCGCACCTGCTGCATCGCCACCGCTCAGGCGTGCAGAGAGCGATGGCCCTCTATCATAAAAAATTGCCCGCCAGCGCGATATCGGCATAGACCGGCTTCCGGTTGAGCGCTGTGGAGAAAGGTTCCACCGGGATCGGCTGGCTCATGATGGCTGCGCGGATCTGGACGGGATAACGCTGATGATCTATACCATCCTCGGCAAAGAAGGCGAGAAAGGGCCTGCGCATGCCCTGCCCCACGCTCGTTCTGGCAGATTCCCGCTCGGCCTCTATCAGCGAGAGGCAGGGCCGGGCGGAAGCTCTCCGTTTTGTGCAACCGCTGCAACCGCAAGACGCAACATGACGAGCAGACACTGGGCTGGCAGCTTCATGGGACAGGATTGCCGAAATGATCCTGAGAGGGACCGGCGCGCTCTTTTCGCAACCGGGGCGGCCGGGGGGCATAGCAGCGGATACAGTCCCTTCCCCGAGCAGCGGAATCGGGACGATCAGTGTGAGCCGCCTGGAATATGAAAGGAGCCAACCAGGAATTCAAAATCACGAAGGGCTACCGTGAACGCCTCATCCGTCCGCGCTGAAAGCACCAGGGAGATCACCGACTCCTGTTCCTCGATATAAGCAATTGCCTCATGGTTGCCCGTCACGGCATTGACACGCTGGCGGAGCACCGCCGTCCTGCCATCCACCGTGCGCATCGAGGGAAGGGGAGTGATGGCCGTGCCGGGCGCATCCTTCATCAACCGCAGGCTATCCTCCTGCATACGATCATGCAGATTCTCTCCCTCCCCCTTTTCCGTTACATCGACACGCATAACGGCCGTGGCATCGTCCCACGTGGAGCCTTTGGGATAAAGAACAGCGAGCGCCCCTTGCACGGCATCGTTCTCCTGATCGAGCACCCACCCCATCGGGGGAATCAGCTCATAACTGAGCAACTCCCCATCTGGCTCGGCAGCGCTCTGTGCCAGAGCGGCGCCCTGAAGAACAACGATCCCGACAAGAAGAAGCAAGAGATGTGCACGCATGATAAGAGGTTCCTTACTGCTGAACGGCAGAGATATCGCAGCAGACGAACGATAGGAAAAGATGGTGGAAGAATGTATCGGGATTATCGTCGGAGCAGAGACAAGCCGCGGCTCCCGACGCTCTTCGCCCCGCATCATGTGGCCGGAACCGGACGGTTGCGACCAAGAAGCCGGGGGCCACGCCGCAGAAGGACCGCGCCGATGGCAAACGGCACCAGAAAGAAGAGAAGAGGGGGCGTTGTATTGCCCACCACGATTGCCCCCGCGAGCATGGCGGCGCTGGCGGCAACGGTGCTCGCTCCAACCCAGCGCGGAAGGCCGCTGCCGAGGAATGCCACGCCATAGGCAATAAAGGAGCCGAGCGTAAGGCCGGAGGCAAGACGCCAGATCCAGGTGTCGATCGCCTCGTACACCACTGGGAGCTGGGCCGCCGCATGAACATCCTCGGCCGGAATTGCCAGAAGGAAGTAGATAATGATGGTCCACAGCAGCGCCGCCGCCACGATTGCAATGCGCCCCAGCTGTGCCGGGCGGATCAGGCCACGATGATGCAGAGGCCGAACAAGGAGCGAAAGACCGGCGGCCGTTGCCACCGTTCCCACCAGGAACAGAAGGTTCTGCCCCAGCCAGGCGCCGCGATGTGCGGCGATTGTTGCCATGCGCTGGCTGAAATCGGCCGATTGATAGGCATCGGCCAGGATCGGCAGAAAGGCCAATGCGCCGATCCACCAAGCAAGCACCCCCGTGACAAGCATTATACCTGCCAGACGGATACGTCTGGCCTCCTTCCAGGAGCTTATCGGCCTCCTGGTGATCTTTCTTCCCGGTCTATATACTGCTCTCATCGCACTCATAACCTGCTCATCATGACAACGTCATTACGCTGGATATACACGCGGCTGCGCCGCCGGTTTCATCGGACCCGCTTACCGACGCCGCAGCAGGAAGTATGGGCGGCGTACATAATATGCCGATCGCTATCGCGCCCCCCTGTTTGCGGCAACCTGAAGCGCAGAAGCAAGGCCGGGCACATTTGCCTCCACGACGCTTACCTCCGGCGTATCATGCCAGATAGCGCACTCGCGGATGGCAGCAGCCACATCCGCGATTACTTCATCGGTAACCTCCACTCTATCCTCCAGATGAATCGTCTTCACCTCGAACCGCCCATCTTTGCGATGCGCCTTCGGATCAAGCCGACCGATCAGCTCCCCACGACGCAGAATCGGTAGGGTGAAGTAGCCATAGCGGCGCCTTGGCGCGGGCGTATAACACTCCAGGGTATAATCGAAACCGAACATTGCACTGGCACGCGCGCGATCCCACACCAGCGGATCAAACGGCGAGAGCAACGTGGTAAGCGAAGGCCGAATCCTTCCCGCAGCGGCCTTAGCGGCCAGCTCCCCGTTCTCTGGATGAATCAAGCCCGGCATATCCCATCCCTCCACACTGGCCTGTAGTAACGCCCCATCCTGTAGCAATTCGGCGATAACCTCTTTGGTCTCCGCCTTTCTGGTCCTGAAATAATCGGCCACCCAGCGTTCCGGCGCAATGCCAAGCGCACGCACGGCCTTTAATACCAGACGGCGTTTCACCTCACCGATTGGTGGCAGGTCGCGATCGTTCCAGGAGGGAAGCACACGCTCGCGCAGGTCGTAGATACGCTGGAAGTTGTGCCGCCGTGCCACCATCAGATCTCCGGCTGTAAAAAGCATTTCAAGCGCCTTCTTCTCCGGCTTCCACTCCCACCATCCCCCTGTTATGCCATCGTTCCTGACAAAATCGGCGGAACGGACCGGGCCACGCTCCCGGATATGCAAAAGCATACGGTCGATATGTTCGCGGTGATCGTTCACCCAGCGTTGCGAATACTTCCACTTCATGGAGAGGGGGTCGATCATACGATGGCGAAACAGAGGATAATCCTCGATCGGAAGAAAGGATGCTTCGTGTGCCCAATACTCGAAAAGCGCTCCATCGGCAAGAAGCTCATCGAGCCAGCGAGGATTATAGTCGCCAAGGCGGCTCCAGAGCACCAGATAGGGACTGCGGGCCACAACATGGATGGTATCTATCTGCAACACCTCCATGCGCCGGATGGTTTCTAGAACGGAGGACTTTGTTGCCAGGCGAGAGGGACGGCGATCCAGCCCCTGTGCGGCGAGCATCAAGGCCTGTGCGGCTTTATGGGAGAGCTTCATCGATAACAGGTTCATGAACAGTGCGGAGCATACGGAGACTCCCTGCGGAAGACGGGGGATTATGCAGTACCGACATTCGGCAGCCCCTATTGTGACGAACGGATCGAACAGATAAAACATCACCTTTGGCAGCATAGCCGGATACAAAGCACCACAGAAGATACGCCATGGATTCCTCTCAGGATCGGGGCCAACCTTCGGACCCCGCGACCGTTCCGCCATCACCATGTACGGTTTCCTCTGTGAATCATCCGCAATCTCCGGCAACAAATGTCGGATATCATCCCACATTTCACCATGCATAAAAAAATCACCCCCAGGGTTCACCCTTTCGGATGAAGCCGCCCGGCAGGAGAGGATCTAGGTTTGTATCCGAGCACATGCGAGACTGTCCCGCATCATGCTGAAGCGATAGCCTGAACGGAGCGCTCCCAGGATACAATGCTTCTGATGATCGCGATACTCGACCATACATGAATGGAATTCGGCACGATATACAACTCATCCAGGAACACACTCATGAACCGGCACCGTACAATCCTCTCCTCCGTTGTCATCCTGTTTGCAGCACTGCTTATGCAGGGCTGTAAGGATGCCAACCCGGCCCAGCCCTCAAGCCAGCCGCTGATTGGCAGTTGGAAACTTCTCACCGCCAACGGCCAGAACGTGGCTGAACTGGGCACATGGTGGAGCTTCACGCAGACACAATCGACGGTCACGCAGGAGGCAGCGGGATGCAGCGGCATCTTCAACTATACGGTCAATGGGGATAAAGTGAACCTGACGGTGGTTTCCGATGGCTGCGACGGCACACAGGCGGGCACGAGCAGCACACTTACCTACACGATTTCCGGCACCACGCTGACGGTACGGGAGGGAACGGAGGTCTATGTGTTCGAGAAGGCCACCTACGACCTGTCGCCGCTGGTAGGCTCATGGAAGGTGCTGACAATCGATGGTGAAACCCCACAGAACAACATCCACCTGGCCTTTACCAGAGAGATATTCGCCCAGATCGTGAGCGCCAACGGGAGCAACTGCATGACGCAGTTCACCTATACCAAGAGCGGCAGCACGATCGCTATCACAACGATCGACGACGAATGTGGCATCATCGAGGTTGGAACGAGCGACCAGTGCACCTATACGATCGTCAGCAACCGGCTTACGATCATCTTCAGCGATGGCACAAAGCTGATCGCCCAGAGGCTCTGATCTCCACAGGAAAGAATCCCATAACACACACACCGTTGGGATACAGGGGGGCCTGTCGGGACATATGCTCCGGCAGGCCTTTATCGCACCCGCATGTGAGAAGGACACAAGCCTGGCAGTATTCCCGCCTCCGGGATCAGCAGACCGCCGGAACGATCAGTGGATATAGGTATAATGCCAGGGTTCACGAGGTGAGGCAAGAGGGCCGGAAAATTTGTTGCTGGACTGCCGGATAGCCTCGGCCAGCTTCTTTGTCCACCCCGCATTATCCCATACCGCCCGGATGCTGGCGGCATCGGTACCGGCCACGATATCATCCCCCTGCCGAACCGCAAAATCGAAGGCACGAAGCTGGCCATGCTGTGAAAATCCAGGAACAGCCACCGTAGGAACAACAACGACCCTGGAGGATGCCAGAAAACTCTGAAAACGCTCTACCCGCGCATCCTCCGGCATCGCATCGAATGTAGAATCCTCCACAAGCTCCAGGCACTCATCCAGCAACCGGCTCCCGGACGCATGAATCGACGGGGTATCGTTCCAGATGGCGATCTGCTCCTCGACCGTACGCACCTCGGTGTTTACCTGAAGAGTATAACCGGGGTTCAGGGTGGCAAACGTAGCCCGGACCTTCTCCACCTCGGCGATTGCAGCATGGTACTCGGCCGACTTCTTGAACCGCACGATCTGCGGCAGCGTCCAGGTCCAGCTCGATCCTATGCGGGCATGACGGGCAATGTAGTATTTCAACGCCAGCACACGACGGTCGGCACCGTCGATCCACCGCATGGCATCGCGAACCCGCCGGTCGAGCCTGGAGGTCGCGGCATCAATATAGAGTTGGACCTCCTGATGCTCCGGCGGGACCGGCCCCGGCCTCTTCAACGCAATGGAAGGAGGATAAAGAAGCCGCTCGGTATGGCGAAGCACCTCGATGGTGACATTGCGCACAAGCGAGGTAAGAACGTGCCCATGCGCCATCCCGGACGGCGTGTCAACCTCCTGCACGGCCACAGGGGCCGCAACGGAGATTGTTGAAAGAAGACGTACCGGCAGCATCGCACCCACCCCGGGAGTTGGCGATGGACCGCACACCGCCCGCATGGTTAGAAGAATCATCACACCCGCCACAGAAACTACTCGCTTCACCGCACAACTCCTGGTATTTGCATATGGCCCTGATAACAATCATGCCCACCGCCGGGCACCTGTAGGGCACTGTAGTTGACTGGAAGCGGAGGATAAATATTATACACGGAACCCACAGCCACCCACGGCGCGCCGCTGCCGGGCAATGGAGTATCGCAGAATATGGTGGCAGCCACAAGGAGAAAAGGAAATGCCGCACGAGTCGGCAGCAGGCCATCATGGCCATGGCAGATGCAATGATTCCATCAACAACAAAGCCGGATCGAATGGAGAGACGAGGATGGCTGTATAGCATAGTCTCTCCCGATCCGGCTGGCCAGCGTTTCACGACCACACGCAGGCCTAGCGATGCACCACGATACGGTTCATCATCATTCTGCCATTGCATCGCACCTTGTAGAAATACAGCCCTGCGGTGCTGCCGCCGGCATCCCACGTAAAGCTGTGGCGTCCGGCATCGTAGCGACCGCGCCCCAACGCAGCCACATCACGTCCCAGCATATCGACGACCTCTACCGAGAGATCGGCGGCAGCGGGAAGCAACAGCGAAAGGTGGGAGATGGAGGTTGCCGGGTTCGGGAAGACATCGGCCGCAAGGAGATGCTCCTGCGGACGAGCCTCGACACCGGAGGGTTGCTCTCTGGCAGTACGGTAGACATGATAATCATCGAACTGAACAGCATAGATCCTTCCCCTGGAATCCTCATCGAACTGGAACCGATTAAATCCAACCGAGGTAATGTACAGGCCGGATACCTCTCGCGTCCAGGTAGCACCGCCATCAGTAGAGCGATGCAGGCCCTGGCTGCCGCGATATATGGCACCCATCATGGTGCCATCGGAAGCGACATAGGCCGTATAAAGGCTGGGTTGCATCCAGAATTTCTGCTGATACCGGGATATCTGCACGGGCGTCCAAGTACCGCCGCCATCGGCGGAGATGGCATTAAACTGCACATGCACAGTACCGCTGGCACCCTGTATACCGACAAAGATCCTGCCATCGGCCATGATGGCGATATCGTCGATCCGTTCTACGGTGATATGATCCTGAATCACATTGTGGCCATCGATCTCTATCGGCAGTTTGCGCCAGCTTCGCCCATCATCATCGGAAACAAAAAGGCCAGCACCATCGGTGCGATATGCATCTGCTGTTCCAGCATAGACCAAACCATTCGGAGCAACCGTCAGCGCGCCGATATAGAGCGGCCCGGTAATGCCAGCAACACTTCTGTTCCATGTAATGCCGCCATCGGTCGAACGATAGATTCCATCGCCATCGTAATATCCAATCTCTCCCTGATCGTATATATCGCCAGTCCCTGCCAGCACAGTTCCGGTGGGCGTCACCTCGATTTCCCAGACCGGCACATCCATCCCGAGGGGATGGCGACTCCAGGTTGCCCCAGCATCGGCCGAACGATAGATCAGCCCGCGTCCCCCCGCATAGATAACGCCATCGGCTCCAGCTTTCAGTGCGGTGATCGCAGTATCGCCAAGCAGCACCGGTTCCCAGGTGGCGCCATCATCATCGCTCCTGAATATCCCTCTAGTGGTTCCCACATAGATATCATCCGTATTCCGATCGATAGCAAGGGAAATATTGACCGTATTCGCCAACGGTCTGCTGTCGAGTTCATCCCAGAACGACTGTGCCATCGCGGTCATCGTGCCAAACAGCACTCCGGCCAGCATCAACATCGAACGTATTATCATAGCTCCATACGGGTTGGGCGCGCATGCACGCACCAATTCTGAATTATCACACACCGTTCACAAAACTGCGTTCCGGCATCCCATCACAGGCCGCCAGATATTCCGAACAAAGACGTCGGAACGGACCGGCGTAACGGAGCCGAATATTTCCATACAGTATTCCCAATCGGCTGCAACAAAGGCAGCCGGGGACCGTTCCAACCGGCAGGAATGCAGGAGCGAGCCATCGTATTAACGCTCGCAGCGCATCGCGACCGTGATCGAGCTGTTGCAGTATGCGATAGCGAATAAAAAGTTGCGGAGCGCAGATGCTAAGATTTGTTATGTTTCGCCAGACCGGTTGTTTCGGGAAATAGCCCCTGTTGCAGCCATTGGTGCGCCGATAGGAGAATGGCATCAACATCGAATTTCCATGCCTGGGCACCGTGGCTCTCCTCCTTGCCAATCCCTGCGTCCCCCTTGCAGCAGAGAGGCCATGATTGCATACCGACCTCATAGATTACGTGGAGCATCTCCGATGAACCATAGCCGGATGCGATACCTGATGCTGCTTCCAGCGCTTCTGCTGGGCATATCCCCCATGCATGCCCAATCCGGGAAGGGGTTGCTGATACGGGCCGACTCGCTTACAAGGATCGGCCGCCACAACGAAGCGATTGCTCTGCTTGATGCGGCGCTTGCACGCGAACCAAAAAACACCGTCTACCTCCTGGCCAGGGGCCACTCCCACGCCTCGGCCAAACACTATGAAAAGGCCAGAGAGGACTACTTCACGGCCCTTATGGTCGACCCGGAATGCGCACAATGTCTGCTCGATCTGGGAACCATCGAAGCGATCAACGGCAGCCCGAGAGCAGCGCTCTCCTTTCTGAACCGTTCGATTGATCTGGAACGGAATCTCGGCCCGAAGGATATCGCCGAAGCCTATTATATGCGTGCCCAAGTTCAGGAGGCGCTCGGCGAACGGACACCTGCACTGACCGATTACGATCAGGCAGTCCGGCTCTCTCCCACCCGATCCGAGTACCTGATCGGGCGAGGGATGTTTTATCTCCTGGGGGAGAACATGGAGCAAGCGCACACGAACTTCGATGCGGCGGTACAGGCGGACCCGGAATCGACCAGGCCCTATCTCTACCGTGCACGATACCACATCACCCGGCAGCAATGGAAGGAGGCTCTGGAGGATCTTAACCACTGTATCGCAATGGACCCGCTCCCGGTAGACCCCATACTTGCGCGTGGCACCACATATCTGAGCATGGAACGATATGCCGAGGCGCTTGCCGACTATGATACCGTGCTGGCACGTGACCAGTCGAACATCAATGCGTACTACAACCGGGCGCTGGTGCTGTATAAGCTGGAGGATATGGATGGCTCATGCCGGGATACCCGGCAACTGCTCGCCCTGCTGGAAAAGGACGGGCAAGATCCCGCGATGCAGATCGAGGCCCGCCGCAATCTGCAACGCCAGTGTGATTCGGCATATCCCGGGTATTATTACCATCGAGGCGTCGCGGCGTATAACCGGAACGATTTCGAGGGAGCTATCGCCAGCTACGATCGTGGATTACAACAGTTCCCGAACGATCCGATGCTCCTCTACTTCCGTGGCAACGCCTGCCTCGCCGCTGGCAGATATGCCGAGACGATCCGCGACTATGGCCTGGTGTTGCAGGTACAGGATGCCTTTCTTGCGAATATGATAGGCTCCAGCCAGCAGGATACCACAGATGCAGGGGCGTTCTTCCTTATGTCGATCTATCATGGACTTTTCGAGGCCAACTATGGACTCAAGGATTATGATGGCGCGCTGAGCGCGCTTGACAGGACGCTTGCAGCAACAGCACACACAACGGTGGCCGGCACAGACAAGCTGCACTTTGAACGTGGCAGCCTGCTGATGCTTCAGGGACGGCAGCAGGAGGCTCTGCACGACCTGGACAAGACGATACAGATCAACCCGGAGTTCGCCCCGGCCTATCTGTTCAAGGCCATTGCGCTGCTGAACGACAAGGAACCGTCGCGCTATCAGATTTCATCGGTCGATCTGGATTTCGAGGATTCCAGAAGCTCCAGTGCCTATATCAAACTGCCCGCCAGCACCGATGGCGATGATACCGGCAGCACAGTGCTGGAAAAGGTACTGGATGCGGCAAACCGGGCAATAGAGCTTGACTCCACACTTGGTTATGCCTATGTGGTACGGGGATATGCCTCGATGCTCGCCAAGCGACGCAGCTACTGCGACGACTTCAACACGGCAAACATCATGGGGGTACGCGAAGCCGAGCCGCTGGTCCGTACCTACTGCCGGTAATCGGTAGGGCTGTTCCCCATCGTCGCACACGGAATACACTCAACACACATGGCATCACCGTGCCATATTGCGGCGAGCGGCGCGGCTCACCAAAAAACCATCGTCAGCAGATTTCGGAATCTGCCCATAGGCAGAGCCAGCATGCAAACGCACAGGAAGGCATCCATGGGAACGCAGATGCAGGCAATTGGAGCGGCATTGATTCTTATACTGCTTGTGCTCGGCTGTGGCACCAGCTCCCCCTCGAAACCGACGGACACCACGCCCGGCAAGGTGAGGTCACGCGCCGTGTTTATCGGCAACAGCCTCACCCTATCGAACAATCTCCCGGCAATCATCCAGGCTCTGGCGGCCTCCGTTGGGGCCAAGCCCTTCACCTATACCATGGTGGCCTATGGTGGCTTCAGCCTGGAGGATCACTGGGTCCGGCAGCAATCGCATCAGGCGATCGCCGAGAAGCAATGGGATGTCGTTATCCTGCAACAAGGAATGTCCGGCTCGGCAGAGGGGCGCGCCTTGCTTCTGGAATATGCTCGCAGATACGCCGAGGAGATTTATGGTGCAGGAGCCGTCCCTGCGCTTTACGCGGTCTGGCCGCCCAGGAATGCGCCGGATTACAACGCCTATTTCGATGCGATAAGCGAATCGTACAGACATGCCGCAACCGAAACCGGCGGCATGCTCTTTCCGGTAGGAGAGGCATGGCGAGAAGCATTACGACGGGATTCCACCATCGAGCTTTATTCTCCTGACAATCTCCATCCCACACTGCTGGGTTCCTATCTTGCGGCTCTGGTGATGTTCGAGCAACTGTACAACCGCTCCCCCATCGGGCTTCCTTCCAGCATTGCGATGCAGCCGCCATTGGCCGATACAATCCATATTCCACCGGCAACCGCCGCCATTCTTCAGCAGGCCGCAGCCGAGGCAAACCGGAATCAGGCACAACGGTAAGCACCATCACCGGCCCCCTCCCGCTCTCGACGCTTATCGTCTTTTACCAGGCCCATGGCAAAGCCCCCCAATACCGCCGAACCTGCTATATTCCCCCGTTCGTCGGCGATAGCAGCCGACCGAAGCGCAACTCTTCTCTCAACGCAAACAAGAGCAACGGACAATGTACAAACTGACCGCCTTTTTCAAGAAGCCGGAAAACGTCGAGGAGTTCGACAAGCATTACAACGAGGTGCATGCCCCACTGATGCGGAAGGTGCCGGGTCTGGAGCGAATGCTCGTCAGCCGCAACCTGCGCGCATTCGCCGGCGAGGCCCCCTACTATCTTATCGCCGAGATGCATTTTTCCGATAAGGATGCATTCAAGGCAGCAATGGCAAGCGAAGAGAACAAGGCGGCTGGAAAGGATGTGATGGGCTTCGCCGGCAATCTGGTCACAATGGTACACGGCGAGTATAACGAAGGATAAAAACCGCTCGCGAAACTGAACGATGGCCGGGGGGCATGCCGACGGCGGAGCACCTCCCGGCCGCATCAGGCATTCAACGATCCGGCAAGGACCGTCTCACCAATTCCCACGCACCGATTCCAAAGGCGACCGCTACGTTGAGCGAGTGTTTTACGCCATACATCGGGATCTCGATGGCATCATCGCAATGAGCGAGCGTGCCGCTCCCAACCCCGGCTATCTCGTTGCCGACAACAAGCGCAGCCGGATAGCCGATCCCGGCAAGGACATCGAGCGAAACGCTACGATCGGTGATCTCCAGCGCATACACCCTGTAGCCCTCGCCCTTGAGAGCGAGCACTGCTTCAACGGGATCACGGATATACTGCCACGGCACCGACTCGGTAGCGCCAAGCGCGGTCTTGGCGATCTCCTTACGTGGGGGCGCAGGCGTATACCCGCAGAGCACAAGCTTCCGCAGAAGCATTGCATCGGCAGTGCGAAAGCAGGAACCGACATTATAGAGAGAACGGATATCTTCCAGGACACCGGCAACAGGATGTCTCTCGGCGGCAAGCGCCTCCTGGTTCGTCATCCGGCGTTCGAGGATCTCCTCATGAATCAATTTTCGCATCGCAGAAACCATCGTCATAAAAGGTGCCGGGGTGTCGCCGCTGAAACAGACTGGACCGTACCGGATAGAGAATCTTCAACTTAACGAAATGAGCGTCTCCGAGTCCATTCCAACAAGTGCCATCAGGGGAACACTACGGCTGCTGCTGCTTATTGCCGCCGTGCTACTGCTGATCCCGTTCTGCACCCTTGCACTCTTCATTGCGGGGCTGGCCGGAGCACGTGCACGCTACCGAACGGTGATGGCGCTGACACCCGTTGTCTGCGGCACTATGGCATGGCTGATCGGCATACGCCTACAGATCATCGGACAACCGAGCCACAAGGCACTGATCTTCGTTGGCAACCATGTCAGCTATCTCGATATCCTGGTGGCAGGGATGGGGGTTGGCGGGGTGTTCGTCTCACGTCATGATGTGAAAAGCTGGCCGGTGATAGGAATCTTTGCGCGGCTTGCCGGAACGGTCTTTCTCGACCGAAGCTCGCTCCGCTCGGCGATAGAGTCATCGGCAGGGTTGGTGGAGCGGGCACAGCAGGGGATACGGATCGTCCTCTTCCCGGAAGGTGGCACAACGCCTGGCGATGGAGTGGGAAGTTTCAAGCCATTCCTGTTCGGAGCCGTAGCTCAGGAAAGCTTTCTGGTGCAACCGTTCACGATACGCTACAGAGCCATCGGCAAGAACCCGATCACAGCCGAGAACAAACACCTGGTCTACTGGTACGATCCCGCCCCCAGCCTCGATATACACGGCTGGCGGCTGCTGAAGCTGAAGAACGTGCAGACAACCATCATCTTTCACGAGCCGGTGGAGCCGCCGCACTCGTCGGAACGAACAGCAATACGGCGTTTCGCCGAGAAGCTCCAGGAGCACGTGGCCAGTGGTCTGCCGGAACAGCAGGCGGGGTGAGTTCGTGCCGTCAACAACCATTGGTACGCCCCTATCCTTGAAACAGCACAAAAAGAAGCCAACGATCATGCTTGGCCTTTTGGGGGAAACAAGCAGCGGCTAGCGGTGTGTCGCGGCCAGCATCTGGACTCGTTGCAGACGAGTTGGCGATGGTGTCATGTGCCCGACGGGGAAGCAGCAGTACACGGTGGTGGATCACTTGGCACGACGCGGGCAATCCTGGAGGATCACGGCACCGAACGAGAGACAGCCGATAGCGGGGGAGATTTCATATAAGCGCCGAGAAGTGGGCCGGAGATCGTCGTCGGCCCACTCCATATTCTTCATTGCACGGCAGTGCTGAAGGCTGGGAGGATGCGGCCTTCCCCCCCTGCTGGGTTCAGTAGCGGGCCTGGCTCAGAACCGGAGCTTGGCGCCGCCTCGAGCGAAGATATAGCTTACGGTCCAGCTCCGATCGGGCGAGATCGAGGTAAGCGAATATCCGGCCCCCAGCTCCGCAAACGCACGCCAGCCCGATTGGATCTCAACCGATGCGCCGATTCCCATTTCCGGCACAAGCACGATCGGGAATCCTGAAGGCCCGCTTCCATCGTACAGCACCTCCGTTCCCGAGCCTCCCTCATAGATATAGTTGCTCGGCGAGAGTATGGTACGGGTGAACCGTTCCGATGTATACAGCGGCACCGATACATTTACCAGGCCGAAGAGATAGGCCTTCCGCTGGGCAAAATAATACTGGATGCCCGGCGAAAGAGTCAGCAACACGCTCAGGCGCTCCAGATGGAATTCCTCGGCGATCGAGGTGCCATCCTCGGCACGGCGAGCGGAGGAATCGGGCCAGTAGCCGAACGCCTGGGCGCCCCAGATATCGAAGCCGGCACGACCGGTCAGATAGATATTGCCATTATACACCTGCTCGGCAAATGCGCTGATTCCCCACACCGGCTGTCCATGATTTCCCTTGAGGATCACGGGATTTCCCAGCACTTCCGAGCCGACGGGGATATCCACGTGATTATCCAGCACACCATATTTCAGCATGCCACCAAAGAGTATATCGGTGGAGAAATCGCATGTCGCCCCCCCGCTCAGCACCGTTACGATCATGGAGTCCCCGCGCTCGTCGTATTTCGCGCAGATGGTATAACTGCTTGAATTCCCTGCCTGATCGCGAAGGCGGAACCGCGCATAGCCATTCTGGCGTGCGGAAACCTGGGTAAGGGTGATCGGCACCTGCGGCGCCCCCGGCTCGAACCGTGCCACATCCACATGCAGATTATCGTTATCGATCACATTGATCGCTTCAACACCACGATCGTTGATACGGTCATCGCGCACAACTGCGGCTATCGCCTCCGACCTAGCGCTGCGAGCATAGTTGGCGCTGATCGACGGGGCAACCGTATCGGGGTATTGAATCACCTGTTCCATCGACTGCCCGCCGCCGTTGCCATAGGCATCATAGGCAGCGTCATCATAGCCAAACCCGTAGCTATAAAGCCCAAACGGCTCGGAGTCGGTGATTACATGCGTGCCATAGCTTACCTCAACCTGCGCTATCGAG
Source organism: uncultured Alphaproteobacteria bacterium (assembly GCA_964455525.1). Classification (GTDB taxonomy): domain Bacteria; phylum Bacteroidota; class Ignavibacteria; order OLB7; family OLB7; genus JAFDZV01. The sequence goes on along the minus strand of CAYVWR010000003.1, from coordinate 91,788 downwards.
TAGAGACTCAGTCCAAACGGCTTGAACAGCCGCCGGTCGATCGGCAGGCCATCCAGGCGGATGGCATCGAGCGAGTGGGTAGGAACTATCAGGTTGATGTAGTGATGCCACGAGCCACGCACCGGCGTGGCAAAGCGGTAGCCTGCAAGGAACTGCTCGGTCGGCGCCACGATAATCATCATCGGATCGCCAACGTCGTCGCCATTGTCAAATCCCTTGGAGAACTGTGCCACAAGCACCGGCTTGGAACTGGTGACCATGGTGTGCTGTGTCTGGTTTTTATTCTCGTAGAATTCACCGGCCTGAAGTGCGGCCACCAGCCGATTATTCTCGAAAACAAGGGTACTATCCTCCGAGGCAAGCACACGAATCACCGAGCTTGAGCGCCCGGCAAGCGTTCCCACAAAAAACTGGCGTCCCCAGGAGCGAAGCGCTGGCAACTGCTCGACGAGGAGATTACAGGCTTTCACCCTGGGATCGGGAACGTATGCACAATTATGGCCGCTGAAGACAGCGATCGGCTTATCGGCTTCGAGCAATGTGCCGGTAAGATCGGATTTGGTACTGGGATCGTATTTGGGGATAATCTGATAGACATCCCCCCTGTTCAGCTTGATATCAAAGGGCTTGCCGGCGGGTTTGCCCCGCTGCGTGCGTGCTGTCGGCGTGATCGTCACCCGCGTCTCATCCTCGGTGGCGATCACTGCCACCTGCGAGAGAAGATCGTTCTGCAACCATGCATATCCCATGGCGCGATAGCTTGTGCCAAGCACGTTCACCGGGTGGGCCAGATAGGTGTCGGTTGTCTGGAACCGACGATTCAGGCCATAGACGGCGATAGGCTCGTTGGCAACGATATGCACGGCAAGATCCTCGATCTTCTCGCTCGACCGCACCTGGGCCGCCGTATCGATGGCGATCGAGATCACCATACCGGCCTGTACCTCGAAATCCCTTCGGAACCCGAGGCCGCGGATCTCTATGGTGCCACGCGCATTCTCGCTCGAGGTGATAAAAAGCTCAAGCTGCAACGGATCGGCAGGCTTCTGTGCCTGCGTCTTCTCATCGACTGTGAAATCACGGAAATTCTTCTGGAAGACCACCCAGAACTCGCGTCCCTCGGTTGTGAATTCACTGCGTCGGGAGTCCGGGGACGGTCTCGGCAGATCCTGTGCTATCAGATCGCCACTGGCCGCAACGCAAAGGAGAAAAAGAAGTATCGTGGTATACAGGCGTGACTTCATAGCGATATAGCGATCCAGCTCTGGGTTGAAAGGAGAGCACCGGTTGCCTGCCGGATGGCCCGGTTTCGGGAGCCATCATGGGGTATGGAATCGCACCGGACATCTATTTGATATAGATCATCCGGCGCAGATCACGGAAGCGATCGGTCTTCAATTCATAGAAGTACATACCGCTCGGCATCGTTGGAGGAGGAGTGAACTGTACTTCATGCCGTCCGGGTGCCATCTCCTGATCGAAGATTGTGACGATCTCGTTGTAGAAGAAATCGTAGATCCGCAACTGCACCCGTGACATCTCGCCGATTGTAAAGGCAAGCTTTGTTGTCTTGTTGACGATGCCAAATGGATTTGGTGCGTTGGGTTCAAGAAAATCGCGCGTTCCAGGAACGATTCGGGTCGTATCGATCTGGGCGGCGGACCGGACAGGCACCATCAGAGTTCCCGACACACCCCAGAGTGCGCTCTCCCCAGCCGACCGTATCCCGCCCTTGCCAGCATCTGGCGCAACGGTATGGGCGCTCACAAGCGGCGTTCCTGCTACTGCCAGGAACGGCACCAGGATCAGGCATGATCGGAGGAGATAATGGAGCCTCTGGCTCATGCTGAGGCCTGAGAATGTACGGTTGATACTCCCCCTGCAACGGCGGCGGGAACGCTCTCCGGATAGAGCAGGCAGCGAGTGAAATGGCCGGAGCCATCGTTGCCGAGCATTGGATGGACTACTTTGCATTCGGGCATTACCTTGGGGCAACGCGGATGGAAGAAACAGCCGGACGGAAGATTCGCCGGGCTGGGAACGTCGCCGGTGAGAACAATGCGATCCCGGCGACGGCGCGGATCAGGAATCGGCACAGCCGAAAGAAGCGCCTGTGTATAAGGGTGCTTCGGGTTCCGATACAGCTCGCTTGCCTCGGCGATCTCCACGATCTCGCCCAGATACATCACCGCAACACGGGTGGAGATATGCTCCACCACCGAAAGATCGTGCGCGATAAAGAGATAGGTCAGGGCAAACTCCTTCTGAAGATCTTCCAGAAGGTTAATCACCTGCGACTGGATCGAGACATCGAGCGCGGAGACCGGCTCATCGCAAACGATGAACTTCGGTTCCACCGAGAGGGCGCGTGCTATGCCAAGGCGCTGGCGCTGGCCGCCGGAGAATTCGTGCGGGTACCGGCGCGCATACTCCGGGCGCAGCCCCACGATATCCAGCAGCTCCCGTACACGCTTCTGCACCTCCTCATCGCCTTTGCGAAGCCCATGAAACTTTATGATCTCGCTTAACATCCCCCCCACGGTGATACGCGGGTTAAGCGAGGAGTAGGGGTCCTGGAAGATGATCTGCATCTGCCGACGCAGCCCACGCATATCCGACGAGCTTAGGCCGGTTATCTCCCGGCCCTCGAACTTCACCGATCCGGCAGTCGGCTCGATCAGCCGAAGGAGCGAGCGTCCAACGGTGGTCTTGCCACAGCCGGATTCTCCCACCAGCCCAAGGGTTTCCCCCTTTCTGATGGTAAAGCTGACCCCGTTAACCGCCTTGACGTGCCCGACCGTCTTCGAGAGAAGCCCGCGCTTGATCGGGAAATATTTCTTCAGGTCAGTGACCTCGATCAGATTACCTTCGCTCATTATGTTCTATGCGTCGATATGTCGGAATAGCCCTCGATACGAGGACGGGCGTCAATCGCCAACTGCGGATGCCGATGTTGTGCCATCGTAGAAAGATTCCGGCCGGCAGTGCTTCTGCGAAAGGCTTGCGGCGAGCACTATCGCGGTCAGCGCGGCCGTTTCGGCGCGAAGCCGCGATTCGCCGAGCGAGACCACCCTGGCGGATGCCCCCTGCGCCAGCTCAACCTCCTCGGTAGTAAAACCTCCTTCCGGCCCTACAAGAATGGCAATGCGGCCGGAATCCGGGAAAGATAGCAGAAAACGCCCTAGAGCATCACTAACCGGGGCGCTCTCATGACAGATGAAGGAACGATCGAACCCGGAAAGCCTGCCGAGCATCGCCGCCATGGGAACCGGGTCGGCGATCGTCGGCAGAAACGAGCGTTGCGATTGTTTTAACGCCGCAACGGCCACCCTGCCGACCCGATCGGCATGAAGCCGCCCTTCGGAACGTGCGGTTACCATCGGGACGATCTCCCGCACACCCAGTTCCACCCCCTTCTCCACCAACCACTCAAAACGCGCTTTATCCGCAAGCAAGCCGATTGCAAGGACAATATACGGCCTCCCCTCTCCCCCGTCCAATACCGTGATTCCGGCACGCAGCAACGCGCCTCGGCGGTCGATCCGCTCCACCGTGGCATAGGTGCGCCGCCCCTGCCCGTCGAGCAGCAACACGGCATCGCCCTGATGCAGCCGTAGCGCCTTGAGATGACGCCCCTCCTCCTCGGAAAGTTCCACAATCGCCCCTTCGCCGGGGGCCTCCGGGAGATAAAGCGCGGCACGTTCGGAATGAAATGTTTGCATCGGTATCCCTGGTAGACCGTTCGCTAACACGCCAGGTGACTTCCCCGCAAAGGCCCCCGCGCTCATTATCACGATTCATACCATACAGCGGCATCGATCGTCGTTTCGGATAAAATATTATGTATCCTCCATCCTATAGCTAACAAAAACCGTCTTGAGGTGTTAACAGGTCCAGCAGCCTCAATGTTGCAGCCAATGCATTGCGCCGGCATTAAACAGCGCTTGTGACCAGGGACAACGGCTTCGCACCTCGTCAACCCAACGCTCACGCATGTAGGATGAAACGACTCGCAGGATGGACATTGCGATGAGGGCATCGAATGGCAGCCGACAGGATCTCCTCGCGAGGATCGTATCTAGACTACTACTAACACAATGCTACTCACGTGACGTTTACGGATGTGTTCATACGGCGGTCATCCAAGACAAAGGAACTCACGGACGATGAGCTGATGATGCGAGTCCGACGTGATGACCAGGCTGCGTTCCGTATACTTTACGATCGGTATAAAAACCAGTTGTTCATCTACTGCCTCCGTATGATGAACGATCGTGATGCGGCAAAGGATGTGTTGCAAGAGGTCTTTATCAGGGTACACTCCAAGCGCGACCGGTACGAGCCGGGGACCAATTTTGTCGGATGGGTTCATACGATCGCTCGCAATCTGTGCCTGAATGCCCGCCGCGATACAAAGTCGCATACAACGTTCGATGAAACCGCAATCTATGGCACCAGCCCCGCCGCGGACTCCGATGTCGTCCTGCGCGAACAGGTGGCCGCAGAGATCGCAAAGCTGCCGGAGATCTATCGCGAATCCCTCATTCTCAGAGAATATGAGGGGCACTCCTATCAGGAGATCGTCGAGATAACCGGCCTGGCCATGTCGACAATAAAGTTCAGAATCTTTAAAGCTCGCGAGATCCTGCGCGAACGGCTCGCATGGGGGCTTGACGAGCTTCGTGGCTCGGAGTAAGAGACAATGGCATAGATGATAGTGATTGATAGATAACAATGATTAGCAATAGCATACAGGAACTGTTCGATGGGACGCTCGGCGACGAGCAGACCGCCGAACTGCTGCACTCCCTCTCGGTAAGCCCCGAAAGGCGGACCGATTTCCGTCGGCATATGGCGCTCCAAGGAGCCATGCAGCGCGACCGTGCGGCCAGCGCCCTGACGTCGGAAGAGGACGATGCCATCTGGGGAGCGCTCGCCGGTCTCGGCGCCGCCGGTACCGTTGGCAGCGGAACAGTAAACTACCTGGGAGGATTTGCCAAGGCGTTCACGGTGATCCTGGTGGGGGTTGTCGGTTACCTGCTTGGCTCGACAAGCTCTGTTGACATCTTCGGCGGGGGAGAACCCGGCAAAACAATCATGGCCGAGCACCAGGTGACAGACCAGCAGCGCCCCGGCGCCGTGACAGCACCGCCCGCCCCTTGGTACACCGGGCCAGGCATCGCGGCTCCATCGCCAGCTCCGCCAGATATCGCAGCAGCCCCAACCGGCACTGCAACCCCCAAGGTCATCTATAAGGAAAAGGTGGTCTACCGCGACCGGCCATCCAGAACCGCCGCATCGCTGCCTGCCGCATCAGGCACTGCCGACGGCAACGGGGTGCATTCAGGATCGGAGGGGCTTACGATCGCAGCGGCAGAGCAGCAGCCGAGCAACATGGCATCCTCCATCGATACAAACGGCAGCACAATGCCGCCGTTGCAAAGCCCTTCGATCACCAGCAACCGATCGCAGCCGTCGAATCTACAGCCGAACGATTCAGGCGCGATAAAGGCACAGGCAGCAGCCGAACAGAAGAATCAAGTGATCGATCCGGCCATGGCCTTCCGCCGGTCGCCCGAACAGGCACCGCTGGATGATGAGAACGGCACAGCCGCCTCGCTCTGGACCAACGGTCTGGAGGTATCCTACGGCGAATATCTTGGGCTTCTGTATGGCACGCTTCTCTCCGATGATCTGGCAAATGCCGATCCGCATTACTTCAGCCGGCACTTCGACCTTACCTATCGCTTTGGCGACGGACGTTTCGGGTTTGGCGCACGTCTCGGCTATGGCACATTCTCCAGGGTCTCGCTCTATCTCGACTACAATGTCCGCACCGATATCGATGGCGGCATCAACCGGATCGACTCGATGTATCGGGTTCGCGTGCAGCCACAGAAGCAGGCCCTGCTCGAATTCTTGGTCAACTATCGTCTCCCGATCGCCGATCGCCTCGGCATCGGTGTGGAAGCGTCGTGGGGACAATCCCCGGTGCATATGAAGGCGGGGGGATCAATGATGCTGAACTGGCTTCTGACCGATCATATCGGGCTGCACATAGGGGGCGGTCTGAACCGCTACTGGTACAGCTACATCGGCGAGCAGCGGGAGACGATCCTGCGCAATGGTGGCGATGGCACATCAATGAGCGATAAGGTCAGCGATTCGTATACCGGCACATCGTTCGAGGGCCGGTACGGCATCTTTTATCACTTCTGATAACAATGCCCCCGGCATAACCGGGCATGGCCGTATGAAACTGGATGTGGGAAGGTTTGGAGTGGGGAAATGCGGGCCGTGCAGAGCCGCATGGGATAGCATCATGGAATGGCATCGACGGTGAAACCTGTTTTGACTGAAGCAATGAAACTCAATACGCTCAGAGCACTCGGTTGCAGATACCTTCTTCCAATGCTGGCACCACTGTGCGCGGTGGTGATGGGCGCGTGCGATGTCACGCAGCCGGATCGGAATCCCTGGGAGGATGTGCGAGCCTTTTCCTGGCCAGCGAACAAGGTTCTGAAGTATCAGGTGTACAACCTTGCAACCGGAAGCCCGGTGGCCGGCGACAGCATCGAGATAACAACCAAGATCGCATCCCCTGCCACGGCGGTCTACTGGAATGGCGAGCGATTCTACGAGATGAAGCAGAGGAGGAACAACGACCCGGCAGACAATGCGCGGCCGCTTTTCCTTCCGCTGCGGGACACGCTTGTGATGCGCGGGGGCGACTTCCGTTCCGACCTGGCTCTGGTGGCACCACTGGCCAAGGGACACTCCTGGAGCTGCGGGCTTGATACCGTGGTATCAAGCGCTGGCGACGTCATCGTTCCATGGCAGGCCACGATCCTTGAGCGGTACTCCTATCGCAAGGTTGAAGGAGTGGTCTATACGAATGTGATCGAGGTGGAGTACCGACCGGAGTTTGTGGTGGGAAACAATGCCATGGAGATCTGGACCCGCTTCTATGCCGAGGGGAAGGGAGTGATTCAGACCATCCGCAGCTATGTGCCACGCCCGGCCCGGCCAGAGGACCCACCTGCTATTCCAAAGCCGACGGCACGCACCGTGCTCGTGGAAACAAGAGATGCGGTGAACTGATGCCGGAGCTTGGTAACGGTACCGGCCTCCGGTTACCCGCCATGGCCTGTTTGCCTGGCACAGCCTTATAAGGCTTCCGAAGAAACCGGTGTTCCATATGTATTCAGCAGACTCAGAGATAGATTGTTGATGAATAGATCAAGCCTGATTACCCTTCTTCTATCGCTCGCAGCCATTGTTACCGTGCGATCTGCGGCCATGGCCCAGCCATCCGATCCCCCAACGGATTCCCCGCTGGCGGGCACGGAGTATTATGTGACATTCCTGCAGAACGAGATAGGAAGCGGCGCTGCCACGAAATTCATGGGGCTGCTTATCACATCCGAGGTGGCAACAACCGGAGTGGTTGAGGCCAAGGGTTATTTCACCAAGCCATTTTCGGTGCGGCCCGGAGAGATCACAACCATATCGGTCTCGCGAGAACTAGAACTGAAGGAGAGCGAGGAGTTTCCGCTTCCGGCAGTCAAGATCAGCTCGCGCGATCCTATCGCGGTCTTTGTGGTCAACTCCCTCTTCCAGTCAACAGGCGCCTACGCAGCCCTTCCAACCAATCTCTGGGGAACCAGTTATACGCCGCTTACCCTTCCGAATGCCAATGATGGCTATGTAAGTTCCTTTGGCATCGTTGGATTGCACGATAGCACCCGCATCACGATCATGCCAAGCGCCAATATCTACAAGAAAAGCGCATGGCAGGATGCCACGACAACCCTGCATCAGGGAGAGAGCTACTTTATCAAGGCGCGCAACGGGGGCGTTGGCGTGGCCGATCTCAGCATCTCCGATATACGGGCATCCCATCCCATCGCGGTGCTCAGCGGTCATGTGCGTACACCGATCGCAGCCAATGGTGCCATCAGAAGTGAGGACTGGGCAAGCCATCAGGTAAGCATGCTGCTGCCTGATTCACGCTGGAGCAAGGATTATATCTCCGTGCCAGCCCGGCCGGGGGGCGACCGTTTCCGTATGGTTACCACCCATGATGAGACCAAGGTGCATCTGACCCATTATCCATCCGGTGGTGGGATCGATGATGTTGAGTTCACCCTGAATCGCGGTGAGATCTACGATAGCTCCACCATCAACGGCAAGCCGATCACAGGCCCCGTCTTCTGGTCGGCATCCTATCCGGTGCTTCTTACACAGATGCGGACAAGCGGCACATACGATAACAACCCGGAGAGTGCTCCGGCCATGATTCCCCTCTACGGCCTCGATCAGTTCTCCAGCCGTAGCGTATTTGTCGCCCCGGCGGAGATCGGTCTCGATGTCTTCTCGAAGCATACGCTTACGATCATCGCCAAGGGAAACCCGGACGTTGGAGCAGATGATCCGGCAAATCCGCTGCGCGATATCATGTTGAACGGCAGCCCGCTCCATACGCTGGCACCGGAGCTGCTGGCACAGCGCATCGGCACCACAAACTATTATTACGCCCGTGTGCAGATCGCCTCAGGAGGATACCTGCTCACCGCCAGAGCGGAGTATCCCTTCACCGCAACGCTCACCGGCACCAATGGCACAGTTGCACGCGACAGTTATACCTGGGCGCTCCCGTTCTGGATGCCGGCCGTAGAGGCCGATAGAACCGCACCGTATGTGCTGACCACATTTGCACAGACCGAGCCGAGCCAGCTCGTGGCACGATTCAGCGATCGCACCGGCTCGTATTTCAGCGGCATCGTGAACGTGGCAGTGGCAAGGGATTCAAAATGGCAGATCATGGGAACATTCAATCCCCCCAGCCTGGATGATGACGTCGATGTACGATTCAAAACCACGGCCGATCCCAGCGGGCCACTCTATGTGGCAGTGCGCGATCGTGCGGGCAATGTCGATACGATAAAGCTGCACGACGGCGTCTGCGAAAAACCTGCCTATGCCGAACGCGATCGTATCGAAATACGAGCTTATCAGGGACAGATCAAGCACGATAGCATCGCCATCTACGCCAACGAGTGTGGCGACTCGGCCGAGGTGCTGGGCATAGACCGGGGGGACGGCAGCGCAAGAGATCATATCATGGCATCGTTTGGCAACGATATCGGCACCAGCCTCACCATCCCCCGGGGAAGCTCGACGATGCTCTATATCGATGCAAGCCCAAGCACACCCCAGGGGCTGTACTCCACCACCCTGAGGCTGCGGCTGGCCACGACCACTATCCCCATCACTGTCGATCTTGTGGTGGAACCGCCAGCATCGGTCGGTCCAGAGGGGGCGGAGGATCTGCAACTCTCGGTCGCGCCCAACCCGATCACCTCGCAGGCGCTGATCTCCTTTGCGATGCCGCTGGGCAATACGGCACGCATCAGGGTAAGCGATTACCTTGGACGAACGATTCGTACGCTCGGCCCGGAAATAATTGCCGGCAACGAACATGTTCTCTGGAATGGCCTTGGCAACGATGGCATGGCCGCCCCCGCCGGGCTTTACTTCATCATCCTGGAGGATGGCACACGCAGAGCCGTCGCCAGAGCCACGATCGTCCGCTAATCGTAGAAGGCCCCCCGAGCCTCACACGGATTCATTGTGCCGGGAGCGCCCTTACAGGGGCGCTCCCGGCCTCGTTTGCGGCCATCGCTGCATCCTGTGTTGCATCCCGTACCACACTGGACACAACGGTATGAATGTTGCTTGAACCAGCAGTTGAAAGCCGATCAAGCTTCATGGCTCCTGTCTGAAGCAGAGCACACTATCTGGGGAACTGGGCATGGCGATCTCGCTGAAACCGGAACACCTGAAGCGCTATGCGGATATGGCGCGCCTCTTTATAAAGTATGGCCACTCGGATTTTGTACGCGACTCCGGGCTGGAAGCGGCCCTGACAGACGACAAGCAGGCCAGGACGGAAGCTGACCCAAAGGCCGAAGAGCTGCCACGCGATCTGGAGGCTATGGGGCCGATCTTCATAAAGTTCGGACAACTCCTCTCCACCCGCGCCGATCTTTTGCCGGAACCGTATCTGAAAGCCCTTGCACGCCTTCAGGATGATGTGGCCCCGTTTCCGAGCGACAAGGTCGAGGAGATCGTTCAGGAGGAACTGGGAGCACGGATCTCGAAGGCATTCTCCTGGTTCGGCGCAACCCCGATAGCCAGCGCATCGCTTGGGCAGGTATATCGGGCGCGCCTGCGGGAAGGACAGCCGGTTGTGGTAAAGGTGCAGCGCCCGGCGATTCGCACACAGATCGCCGATGATCTGGAGGCTATGATGCAGATCGCGCAGTTCTTCGATCACCATACCGAGACTGGACGGCGCTACCGGTTCAGCCGGATACTCGAGGAATTTCAGCGGAATCTTGTACGGGAACTCGACTATCGGCAGGAGGCACGCAACCTCAGCCGCCTCCATGAACATCTCAGAGACTTCCCCAGGATCATCGTTCCACGTCCGATCGACGATTACACAACCTCGCGCATTCTGACGATGGACTACATCCAGGGCAAGAAGGTAACCGCCATCGGCCCGCTTGCACGTATGGAGCTTAACGGCTCGGCCCTTGCCGAACAACTCTTCCGCGCCTATATGCAACAGATTCTGGTGGACGGGTTCTTCCACGCAGACCCTCATCCCGGCAACGTCTTCCTGACCGACAACGGAAACCTTGCGCTGATCGACCTCGGGATGATCGGCACCATTTCGCCCAGGTTCCAGGACCAGCTTCTCCGGCTTCTCCTTGCCATCGCCGACGGCCGGAGCGACGAAGCGGCCGATCAGGCAATCCAGCTCGGAGAACAACGTGAGGACTTCAACGAGACGGAATTCCGGCGCCGCGCAGGCGCGCTTGTCGTGCAGCAGCAGAACGCCAGCCTGAACGATATGGAGATCGGCCGTGTTGTGATGGAGATATCGCGGGCATCGGCGGAGAATGGCGTCACTCTCCCCTCCGAATTCACCATGCTCGGCAAGACACTGCTGAACCTGGATGAAGTGGCGCGCTCGCTCGATCCCCGGTTTGACCCCAATCAGTCGATCCGTCGCAATGCAGCCGACATCATGCGCCAACGCATGCTCAAGGGCATTACATCGGGCAATGCCTTTACCACGATGCTTGAGACCAAGGAGTTCATCGAGCACCTCCCCGGCCGGGTGAACCGTATACTTGATGCCCTTGCAAACAACCAGCTTGAATTCCGTGTAGAAGCAATCGATGAAAAAACCCTGATCGATGGCTTTCAGAAGGTTGCCAACCGTATCGCCGTAGGGCTGATCGTAGCGGCGCTGATCGTCGGGGCGGCAATGCTTATGCAGGTGGAGACGGAGTTTCGGCTCTTTGGTTATCCCGGCCTGGCGATCCTCTGTTTTATCGCCGCCGCAGGCATCGGGTTCTGGCTGGTGTTGGACGTGCTGATAAACGACAGAAAGGTGAATGCCCCATAAGGCCGCATCCCATATCGGTTACATGGCCTCCGGCACGGGGCATGCTGCCAAAAGGCTCAAGGCACACGGTGGCCGGTAGCGCCATAGGCACCAATGCCCCCCGGCCGCCACCGGACAAAGGATCATCGCCGGAGAAACTCCTTTTGCTCCCCCATACCCTGCGCGTTGCAGGCGAGATTTGTATCTTTGCCTCTTGCCAGAGCAATGGCGGAGAGCACGCCCCGGAGCGTAACCACCCGCCCTATCTCATCCATTCAGCAACTCCTCGTTTGGTATGCCCGAGAATATCATCGTAACCAAGCACGACGGCTACATCGCAACCGTACAGTTGAATCGTCCGTCCGTGCTGAACGCGCTGAACCTTCAGTTGATGGTTGAGCTGGTAGAGGCGCTTGAAGCCCTTGATAGCGACGCCGACGTTCGCTGTATTGTGATCCATGGCAGCGAGCGGGCGTTCGCCGCCGGAGCGGATATCACCGAGATGGCCGAGGCCAGCACCGTGGATATGCTCACACGCGACCAGTTCACCCGCTGGGATCGTATCAGGCGTGTCAAGACGCCGCTCATCGCGGCGGTCTCTGGAGTGGCTCTTGGCGGCGGCTGCGAGCTTACCATGATCTGCGATATGATCGTCGCCAGCGAGAGCGCACGGTTCGGCCAGCCGGAGATCAATATAGGCGTGATGCCCGGCGCGGGCGGCACCCAGCGTCTGACACGTGCGGTTGGCAAGGCCCTGGCAATGGAGATGGTTCTCACCGGCCGGATGATAACCGCCGAGGAAGCGAAGGCCGCAGGGTTAATCAACAGGATCGTGCCCGTGGAGTTCTATCTGGAATCGGCCATGAAGCTGGCCCGCGAGGTGGCATCACGTCCGCCGATCGCGGCACGCCTGGCCAAGGAGTCGGTGCTGAAATCGTTCGACACCACGATCAACGATGGCCTGGAGTTCGAGCGGAAGAACTTCTATATGCTCTTCTCCACCGAGGATATGAAGGAAGGGATGGCGGCATTCATCCAGAAGCGCAAACCGGAATGGAACGGCCGGTAGCCTGGCAGATGCCACAGCACATGTGGTGCGGCTCATACTCTTTCGCAACTCACGCTTTCTCCAGTTGAACCCATGAACTTCGAAACGATACTCTACGCACTCGACGGCGGCGTCCTTACCATCACTCTGAACCGTCCAGAGAGCTTTAATGCCTGCAACGAACAGCTTACCACCGATCTTCAAGCCGCGCTCCGCGAGGCGGAGAGGAACCGGGACGTACGGGCGATCATCCTGACAGGTGCGGGCAAGGCATTCTGCTCGGGTCAGGATCTGAAGGAGGCACCGGAGCCGGGAACGCGCCGCTCGCTGGCCGACTCCCTCCAGCGCCGCTACAACCCGATCATCCGAAAGCTGACCACCATGCCCAAACCGATCATCGCCGCGTTGAACGGCGTGGCTGCCGGTGCCGGCTGCTCCATTGCGCTGGCCTGCGATCTCCGCATCGCCGCCGAAGGGGCCACGCTGCTCCAGGCATTTGTCAACATCGGCCTTGTTCCAGATTCCGGCTCCTCTTTTCTCCTGGCCCGGATGGTGGGGTACTCCCGTGCATTCGAGATCGCCACGCTCGGCGAGAAGATATCCGCAGCCAAGGCTCTGGAGCTTGGCTTGGTCAATACAGTGGTCCCGGCCGAGTCGCTGATGGCGGAAACCCGCACGATCGCCGAACGGTATGCCGCCGGCCCCACCCGCGCCTACGGGTATATCAAGAAGATGCTCCATCGCGCCGCATCGACATCGCTGGATGAAGCGCTCGACTACGAGGTGTTCATGCAGGAAGCTGCCGGACGCACAAGCGATTATGCGGAGGGAGTAAAGTCCTTCGTCGAAAAACGGAAGCCTGCGTTCAAGGGAGAGTAAGGGAACAGACCGGTTGATGACCGACGCTTGCCGGTTGCGGCCATCGCCGGACCCTACGGCTGGGGCACATCGCTCCCGACGAGAGAGTTCCCGACCCCCAGGCTTTGCATGTTGAATCTAGAAATTCCTTATGGCTACAACTTCTCTTTTCGGCGTCTGTGGCGCCGGCACCATGGGCGCCGGAATCGCCTATGCAGCGGCCTTGGCAGGATACGATGTCCGGCTGTACGATATCGGCGAGGAAGCGCTGCAACGAGGCACCGCACAGATCGACAGGTTTATCAGGGGGAGCATCGACCGTGGAAAACTTACCCAGGAGGCAGCCGACGAGCTTCGGAGCCGCCTTGTGACCACCTCCTCTCTGGAGGATTTTGCGGGAAGCGCCATCGTCGTTGAAGCGATCATCGAGCGGATCGATATCAAGCAGAAGCTCTTTGCAACGCTTGAAACGATAGTCTCCGCCGAGACCATCCTTGCAAGCAATACATCGTCGCTGGCGATCACAGAGATCGGCGCAACGCTTATGCACCCTGAACGGGTGGTCGGGATGCATTTCTTCAACCCGGCTCATATCATGAAGCTGGTAGAGGTGATACAGGGATTTCGCACATCGGAAGAGACGATGGTGAAAACAACCGAGATCGCGAAGCGCCTTGGCAAAACCTCCGTGCGTGCCAGCGATACGCCTGGCTTTATCGTCAACAGGGTTGCCCGGAATTTCTATGGCGAGTCGTTTAGAATCGTGGCAGAAGGATGCGCTACGCATGAGCAGGTGGACCGATGCATGAAGGCCATCGGGTTCAAGATGGGACCGTTCGAGTTGATGGACCTTATCGGCATCGATGTGAACTTCGCGGTCACCGAATCGGTATATGGCCAGTATTTCCACGAGGCACGTTTCCGCCCCCATCTGATCCAGCGCAAGATGGTAGAGTCGGGATTGCTTGGCAAGAAATCGGGCAAGGGATTCTACTGACGCGGCACACGATCTTAAGCAGCGACAAACAACAACGGAACGGGCGCGCCGGAGATCTCTCCGGCGCGCCCGTTGCAGTATTCCAGCGGCCGATGCACCTGCCTTAGCGGCCGCTGATATCAACCGGCCGTGCCACCATAATGCCGGTATGTTTGGATACACGAGCCAGATACTTGTTCAACTGGTCATCCAGCGTGACCTCCTTCTTGTCGAGCGATGCATGCAGGAACCGCAGGGTTCCCTTCTCATCACGATAACAGACTCCGGTATGAGAGCAGTCGATACCGTTGATGGTCGTGGTAATGCCGATGATATCCCCGGTCTTCAGCTTCGGCTCGACGGCGGCAACCTTCTCCTTGGGTATATAATACATGGTACGCGCGTTCAGAAGCTGCTCTGACTCGGCAATGGCCGGGACCAACGCCGGATTCGCCTTCAACTGCTTGTAGCTATTGGGGTGGGTGCTCATGAAATCCACCGTTTTGGTGAACTTTATAGCTCCCGGCAGTTCCCGTGTAATCACCTGCACCACATGTTTCCGCTCGTTATCGTAGAACCAATCGGTGGTATAATGAAGGCGTGACGCATAATCCTGAAGCCTTCCGTTCCGATAGCGTGTATAGCTCACATGCTCCAGCAGCGCAGAAGGTGTAAGCTGCACCCCACGACGCACCATGCGCGCAAAATTGAGCGCGACCTCGAAGAAGGTAACGCAATCAAGCCCAAGCAGATTCACCGAGCAGACCTCGCGATCCTCGTACAATTCCAGCGTAGCGCCAACATAGGGCGTGCCGCGCAGCTCCAGCCCGATAGCTCCGATCAGATCGCCGATCGGCAAGTTCTTCCACTGGCGTTCAACCGCAATACCTGCCAAGCGATTGAACACCCCCTCGCCGCTGAACTGCTTCGGCTCATCCAGCAGAGAAGGCCGGGGGGAAGACGACGGCAGAAGGCGCAGAGGGCCAAGCCACGGCAGAGCGGCCACGGCGAATGCCGCCGAAGATGTATTTCTCAGAAAGTTCCTACGGTTCATCGTCGTCGCAGTTGGAAAGAAGATGGATCGGAATACTATGGAAATCGCCAGAAGCGGGTACCGAGGCAAGGATCTCGGCTATCATCACTTCACGAACTTCAAGGTCACGATGTTGCTCTCGGACACCATCTGCGAGGCATTGAGAACATCAGCCGGCTCATCCTTGATTGCAATCATCACCTGCACAGTATCGCCCGCGGCATTGACGTTCCGGCTCTGCACCGGAAGCGATTCCAGATAGCGGAGCGTTGTATAAGCAACATCGTAGCGCAACCCCATGGTAGCAGGGAGATTGGGATCGAGATGATACTCGGCAGCACGAAGAGCACGGGCGCGATCGGAATAGAAGACCGGGTTCAGCTCCGCATTCAGATAGGGCGGAGAGACTTCGGTGGCAGGAGAGCAGAGCCAGCGCTGGGGCAGCACGCCACGCAAGGCCACCTGGGTTCCCGCCGGCAACCGGAAAAATCGCAGCACTCCATCCAGCCGTTCAATGACATCGGTATACTGAAGCTGCCGGGCCAGCCTGATCGGCACACCGGCGCTATCGTAGGACAGACGCCAAGGATAGAGTTTAATCCGCTCCCCTTCAAGCTCACGCGAGATCGGGATATAGATATCCTCACCGCCATTGTTGGCGATGGTAAGGCCCAGCTCGGCGTCCACATCACAACGCACCGGCAGAGTATCCGCCTGCAAACGCACAATGACGCCCTCTCCAGAGGTCGTGCTGGAACTGACCATTGGAAACGTCCAGGTGGAATAGCGAATTGTACGGCAGCACTGATAGGTGCTCTCGGATGTGACGATATGGTACACTACCGGGCGTGGCGTGGAACACCCCGCACAGAGGAGTACAACAAACAGCAGCAACAAAGGGAAGCGAAGCAATAAAGCCATATGCGAAGATACGAGAAGAGCGGATGTACTCCACGGCGCACCAGACCTTCGCTCATGAATACCGTTCGGACCCCGCAATGGCCGCTCAGTCTGTATGGGAAGCTTCAGGCGATGGGAATGCGCCAAAACAAGAAAGGCGGAGGCTTCTTCAGCCTCCGCCTTTGCATGTTGTGTTCCAGCGCTTTTACTTGTTCGGCGGATACAGGACCTTCGAGGAGATGTTGCCCTCGGTCGGACGATATCCAGCCGGCTTGGCATAGGGAAGCCCTGGCGACTGCTGGTAGGAGATCTCCAGCTCGATATAACGGTTTGGCGTGGTGCCCTGGAGCAGCTTGCCACCGCTCTTCTTGACGAAGACGCGAGCGTAGTGATAGGTGCCTACATCGCCCGTGCGGACATAGAAGCCCTGTCCGGTTGTGCCGGTCTCAGCAACCGGGAAGGTGAAGGCACGGATGTTACCATCGGTCGGAATGTGCTGCGAAATGTCCTCCACTGCGTACCAGCTATTCAGATCCTGAGCCGGATACGAGAGCGTGGAAACGTACACACGCTGGTCGAACTTGTCGGCGTTCTGATACTCGGTGAACGCGTAGGCAGGTCCGATCTCGAAGTTATTTGGGTCGCTGGCCTTCGTATAGATGGCAAGCTGAACGCTGTTCGGGACCGTGTTCGAGGCACCGACCTTCACGTTCCGTGGTCCATTCGGCGGATCAAGGGTCAGGCCCGAGCCATTATCGGAGGCCGTCTCGTAGATCCTGATCGACTCAGTCTGGCCATAACGCTGTGCACCGGCCCACTTGATGGAGATCGCGCTGGACATCACGTTGCTACGAACCGAGTACACGGAGAACGTATAGGCCTTGTTGATGGCCAAGCCGCTGCTGATGCTTGTGCTGGTAGTTGCAACATCAACGCTACCGGAATCGCTGCCGGTCTCCGGCACCCACTTCACACGATAGGTGATCGTGCCCGTGTCGGCCGGGGCTTCCCACTTCAGGCCAACCGAAGCGGCTCCAAGCGAGGTTACCTGAACGTTCTTAGGGGCAAGCGGGGCACCCGGATTGTTGTTATCACCCGGCTCGGTCGGGTTCTCGTTGCACCCGGTAGCCATGAACCCCATTGAGGCGACAAGCAAGCCGCTCAAGAGAAAATTTGCGATTTTCATTGTCTGGTTCTCCACATTCATGTTAGTGAGACATCAACACCCTTCGCTTTCGGTCCGGGCTTGTCTCTATTGCGATGTACCTATCTGGTATTGCTTACTTTTTTGATTGCCGTGGCCGCACCGGCTCTCCAGGCAAATTTGCTCTCTTATACAGAGATCCGTCCGGCGGGTTTAGCCGCTTTACAATTCTCTTACAAGAGGTATGCTGAAAGACATAGTGGGTATCTGGCATGAAGTGACTCATTGTCATCAAGAGCCATGCCATCTTTTCGATCTACCCCTGTGCCCGTGGCATCCAGGGATGTTCCGGCACCCCTGCTGCATGATTGACCGCCCGAGCCAGCACAAAAAGCATGTCGCTCAGACGGTTCAGATACATTACCGGCAGCGTGCCGACCTCCGGCTCCTCGTGCATCAGCATCACAACCAGCCGTTCACCCCGTCTACAGACCGTGCGTGCCAGATGAAGCGCGGCACCGGCGGCGGTTCCTCCCGGCAGAATGAAATTCTTCAACGCCGGAAGGGTCTCCTCAAGCTGGTCGATCGCCCGCTCAAGACACTCGATGTCCTCCGGTGTAACACGGGGCAAGGGGAAATTTTTTCCCGACCCGATGGGGGTTGCAAGATCCGCACCCAGCACAAACAACTGCTCCTGGACCATTGCCAGCAGCGCATCATGTTCGGCCCCCATACCATGGGCACGGGCAAGCCCCACAACGCTGTTGAGTTCATCCACCGTTCCATAGCTCTGGATTCGGTGCGAATCTTTCGCAACCCGCCGCCCACCGAACAACCCGGTAGTGCCGTCGTCGCCGGTCTTCGTATAGATCTTGGTAGCCATGATCTCCCATGAAAATGGAGTGAACGATCGCCGCCGCACAATCCCCGATCCCACGAAGCACGTGGGATCGTCAAGACTTCATATCTTCGTTATCACTATCGGCACTGTGCGGCCGGACTGGCGCGCAAAAATACAATTGTCATTGTAACGGCAAAGCTTTCCGTGAGGTTCCGGACAGAGTGCCGCACCCGGTGCTGCCCCCGGCACCACCCCTCCCGTGAACCAGCAAGTCACGAGTCAAGAACGTGGATTAGATACTATGTCCCTCATACATGTGCTTATGGTCGGCGATATCGTCGGCGACCCCGGGATCAAAGTGCTACGCGAGCATCTCCCCCCCCTGATCGAACGCTATACTGCGGACTTCGTCATTGTCAATGGCGAGAACTCCTACGATGGCAAGGGATTGCGCCCCTCCGATGCCGAGGCGATATTTCGTAGCGGGGCGCATGTCATAACCTCCGGCAACCATGTCTGGGAGCGATGGCAGTCGAAAGAAGTGCTTGCAACCAATCGCAATGTGCTCCGCCCGTTGAACTATCCACGCGAAAACGTTGGCTATGGCTATGGTATCTATACGCTTGCGAGTGGGATCAAGGTTGCCGTGGTGAACCTTCAGGGCCGCACCTATATGCAGCCGATCGACTGCCCCTTCAAGGCTGCCGACTGGGCACTTGGGCGCATCGAGCAGGAGACACGCACGATCATCGTGGATTTCCATGCCGAGGCAACCGCGGAGAAGATGGCGCTTGCCTGGCATATCGATGGCCGTGCAAGCGCCGTGATCGGCACGCATACGCATGTGCAGACCAACGATGCCCGGATATTGCCCGGAGGCACCGCATTTCTGACCGATGTGGGGATGACCGGGCCATACAATTCCGTGATCGGAATGCGCAAGGAGGTGGCAATCCGCCGATTCATCACCCAGACGCCTCATAAGTTCGAGATGGGCGAGGGTGATTCCAGGCTCTCGGCTGTGTATCTGCACATTGATACATCAACGGGGCACACGGTCGCCATCGAAACGATTTCCATGCCCGAATTCGTGCGCCAGGCGCGGCCGAGCTTGTAATCCCGGCAGGGAGGATTCTGCAATGAGCACGAGAACGCCCCTGCCACCTTCGGGATCAGCTCTCGTGCTCTGCGGCATCTCTCTGCGATCATGCCTGCTTCCGCACCCCGATCCCATTCGGATTTCCCGGCGATTATCGGGATATTTGAGCCAGGTACCCGGCACCAGAGATAGCGGTCCGGCATCTAGCGCCAGACGATAGCCTGTCAGACCCACCCCGGGAGCCAGCCGCTCTCGATACATGAGATCCTTCATCTCTCGAACATCCGATTACTTATCATGGCCATACGCAGCAGATATATCCTACCTACCCTTGGAGCATTGCTCCTGCTCCTGTACATGCCCTCTCCCGCGCCCGCCCAGGAGGCACGCATCCTGAGCGGCATCTCGGCCAGTGCCAAGGATGAAGCAGTGATCCAGGCCGGCATCATGCGCGATACCAGAAGCGGCGGCGATATGGTAGCACGTGCGCTTTATGTAAAGTTGCGCGAAGGATACGACCAGGGAAATCCACCGGCAGCAACCGCACACCTTGCCTCGCGTGCCGGCCTTCGCACCATCTCCACATCCCATCTCGCCTATATCAATATCCCCCTTGAGGAGAGCCTGCAGTCGCGCCTGATGGCGCTCCCGAACGAGGCACAACTGCGCGTTCGCAAAGCGGAGGAGAACCTGGGCCGTATCGTAGAACTTCACTACGGCGCCCCCATCTCCCCCATCGACGCGGCCCGTATGCTGAACGGGCTGCCGGAAGTCGAATATGCCGAACCGATCGAGCTGCCCTATCCGCTCGGCGGATCGGCCGCTCCTCCCAACGATCCCATGGTGCAGCAGCAATACCAGCTCGCACAGGTAAAGCTCCTCGATGCCTGGGATGTGTGGAAGGGAGATAGCAGCATGGTTATCGCCGTGGTAGATGCCGGTATCGACATGTTCCACGAGGATCTTGCCCCCAACATCAAGGAGAACCCGGGCGAGGTAGGCCTGGATGCATTCGGAAACGACAAACGGACCAATAACATCGATGATGATGGCAACGGCGTGGTGGACGACTGGCGCGGAGCAAACCTGACGTATCAACTCGATGGAACCGCGCCCGGGGACACCAAAGGAAGCGCTCATGGAACCGAGGTATCGGGCCTTGCCGCGGCCAAGACCAATAACGGTCTTGGCGTAGCCGGAGCGGGATACAACTGCATGTTCTTTCCGATCAAGGCATCTGCAAACAACGGAGGACCGTTGGTGCGCGCCTACGAAGGGATCATCTATGCGGCCCGGCGCGGCTTCAAGGTTATCAACTGTAGTTTCGGGAGCGGCACCTATGCGCAGGCGCTTCAGGACATCCTCACCGAGCTTGTGGTGGCCTACGACTGCGCCATTGTGGCGGGTGCGGGAAACAGCTTCTCCTATACTCCCTTCTATCCGGCTGGCTACAAGAACGTGCTTGGGGTTGGCGCGCTCGATCGTGAGAACGGATTCCGCACAACATGGGGCGAGCAGGTTGGGATCTCCTCGCCGGGCGGGTTCTCCACCGGCAACAACGATACATATTACGACCTCGGCCCTGCCACCTCCTACGCCACACCGGTGGTAAGCGGCATCCTGGCATTGGTACGAAGCAAATATCCCGCGCTCAGCGCCGAACAGGCCATTGCCCATACCCGTCTGGTTGCCGACCCGGTCTACCCTCCGACAACCGACATGGCAAAGCTTACAGGGCTTGGCCGGGTCAACGCCTTGCGCGCTGTCTCGGTAGATCCGTTTTCGCACCCTGCGATCATGGTCGATACAACCTGGATCACCGATGAAAACGGCAACGTGCGCGATCGCATACCCGTCGGCGGCAAAGGCAAACTGATGGTCAAGATCAGGAATATCCTCGGCAACGCATCCAATATCACCCTGCGCGCGGTCACCTATCGCGATGACAGCACCGTGGTCTCCATCAGCAAAACTCCGTTGACAATGGCATCGCTGCTGAGCGGAGAGACCAAGGTGATGGAAGCAGGGATTCCGTTCGAGGTACGGCAGGCCAGCAGCGATCGCGTGCGCCTCCGCTTTGAGCTGAGCGCTGATAACGGATACAACGATTATCACTACGACCGCGTTCTGTTCTACATACCGTATATCACCGTACGGACCCCTGCCCTTACGATCTCGCTTACCGACAAGGGACGGCTCGGCTACGAGAATTACCCGGAGAACTCGGTGGGCAACGGCATCCGTTATGCAAATACCCCTTTTCTGTATGAAGGAGGGCTGATTATCGCCGGAAGCCGCAACCGTCTGCTCAGCAATATCCGGGGGACTACCGCAAACACGCAGGAAAGCGATTTTGCAACAGAGGAGTATCCCTCCGTTGACAACAACGGCACACTGCTGCTCAACGATGCTCCGGCCGGATCGCGCCGGATCGGCCTACAGGTACGGATGCGTCTTGTCACCCTGGACACCGTGCCGGAAGGATTTGCCATCGAGGTGCGCACAAAGAACGTCTCGACCGAACAGATGGATACGCTCCGGGTGGCACTCTTTACCGACTGGGATATGGATAGCGTGACGGTGGAACAGTCGGTCAGTTACGTGGAGCGCCCGGGAAGCAATGTTCCCTTTATGGGAAGATCTGAGGATCAGGCGGGCTATTACATAGCCCAGGGCGTGGCCGGCGTGGCTCCGCTGCCGATCTTCTTTGCCATCAGAAATGACAGCATGCCGATAAATATCTATGACGGATTTACCCAGGATGAGAAGTGGAGCACGGTGAGCAACGGCATCGGCTCGCGTAGAGCAACGGCCGGAAGTGAGGGCGATATCAGCCTGGTGATCGGCAAACGGATCGCCAATCTTGCACGGAATGCCGAGGATACCACGCTCTTTGTGTTCGGCTTCTCGTCGTTCAATTTCGATGAAGCCGAGCAGACGATGCGGCGCCTGGCACCAAAACTCCAGGCAGGCGCTGCGGTG
This sequence comes from uncultured Alphaproteobacteria bacterium, assembly GCA_964455525.1. Lineage (GTDB taxonomy): Bacteria > Bacteroidota > Ignavibacteria > OLB7 > OLB7 > JAFDZV01. The sequence goes on along the minus strand of CAYVWR010000003.1, from coordinate 69,446 downwards.
GAGGGGACAGGGGCCATCCCTGGCATGTTCCTTGGCGCCCCGCAGCCAAACCCGGCACGCGAGTTTACGACGATTGAAATCGGAGGGATGCTACGAGGCGCCACCCTTCGCGTCTTCGACGCACTGGGACGGCAGGTAGCCGATCTAACCGATCAGCTCGGCCCTGATGGCAACGGGTCGCGTGCGGTCTTCGATGGTCGCGGGCTTCCGAACGGCGTCTATCAGATTCAACTGGTCTCCCCTGCCGGAAGCGAGTCGCAGCAGATCGTGCTGGTCCGCTAGCACATCGGCGTGAACTATCACACCAACACCCGCACAGGGCGTGTATCGCGCAGACGTTCTTCAACGGCTCGCGGTCCACGCCCTCTGGTATGTCATACAGTGCCCCCGGGACATCAGCTCCCTTCATGCCCTGATCAAAGAACGTATGTCTTATACCCGTCTGGAACTTGCAATCGCCGACGGCATCGGCAGAATCTGGCTGAACCGCCCGGAGAAACGGAATGCGCTCGACCGCACGATGGTCGAGGAGCTTTATACAGCGATAACCGAGCTTGAATCGGACGAGGCCGTACGTGCAATCGTTCTGGGCGGACGCGGCCCGGCGTTCTGTGCCGGGGCCGACCTGGACTATCTCCGCCATATGGCGGAATTCACCGTGCTCGATAACATGGAGGACTCCGCAGCGCTTGCCCGCACATTGCGCGCGATCTACGATGTATCGAAGCCAACGATAGCACGCGTACATGGCCCGGCACTGGCCGGTGGCTGCGGCCTGGCCACCGTCTGCGACGTCATCATCGCTTCGGAGCAGGCAAGCTTCGGCTATACCGAGGTCCGTATCGGCTTTATTCCCGCTATCGTTATGGCATTTCTGATACGCAAGGTATCGCAGATGCAGGCGCGGGAGCTTGTTCTGAGCGGTCGGGTCATCAACGCACAGGAAGCATATGGGCGCGGGCTTATCACGATGGTGACCGAAGGGGGTGAGCAAGAACTTGATGCCAGGGTGAACGAGATAGCCGGAGCGATCGTCAAAACCAGCCCATCGGCAGTGGCACTTACCAAACAGATGCTGAGCGCACTCGATGGCATGCCGCTTGACTCAGCACTTGATTATGCGTCGAGGATGAATGCTCTTACCCGTATGACTCCAGACTGCCAGCGAGGGATCGCGAAATTCCTGAACAAGGGCTGATCCCAGCATATCAGACAACCCGTATTGCTCCCGGCCGACTTCAGCACAGCGGACGCCATGCATGGTATGAGCATCGCCTCCGAAGGCATGCACCGAAGCCAGCCTTACAGCAGAGCGGGGCACTCCTAATTCCCTTGCATCGCCCCACTGCATGGTAGTATTTGGCCGATTCATGGATGATATCGGCCACTGTGCTCTGCGATCGAACGCATCTCCCCCCGTGACCGGATATCACGCTCTATGCGTAGTCAATGCGTAGTCTGCCCCGGCAGATTTCGTGATACTATTGTTCAAGCGGTTGCATCATCGGCAATTCCAGCGTGGGCGATTCCTTCCACCTGGCAAAGAGTTCGTCGGCTCGAACAACCATGCAGCGATACAACGATGTCCTGCCAGTTCAACCAAGTGCTGGCAGGGCTGTTCAAAGCGATCCGATGCTCCATACACAGGAGATATGGCGCGAGATACCAAGAATGAATGTTGTTGAACTCAGTCACATAGATTAGGGAGATTCATGGCAGTACGGTCCATATCACTGGCTCGACTCTGTGCGGTGGCTATCGCTGCAACGGCAATCATGCCGATTGCGGCGGCGGCACAGACAAACCCGCTTAAGCTTTTCAAGGGCACGATAGCAAGCACGGCAACCGGCAAGCCGATCGATGGCGGGCGGCTTCTTGTGTACCAGGGTTCGGAGACCGAACCGGTTACCACATCGAAGATCAATCCCGGCACCGGGTTCTATCAGGTGATCCTCAGCCCGGCGATCACCTATCGGTTCGAGGTTGTCTCGCCCCGCTTCTACTCAACCAGCTTCAGCATAACAACCCCTGCCGGCACCAATTACGAGGAGACCGTAAAGGATCTGAAGGTGGAGCCGATCCCGCTTGGCACGACTATCTTCAGCGGCCGCCTGTTCGAGCCTGGTTCCTCGACACTGGAGGAGACCGGCGAGTTCAAGAACGCCGTCGATATGCTGAAGAAGGAACGCGCCGTTGTTGTCACGATAACGGTTGTGCCGGACGTGCTCGCCGCTACGTCCAAGGCAAGCACCCCGGCACCAAAGAAGAAAGGGAAAAAAGGAAAAGGAGCAACCGAGGAGCCAGCTCCCACTCCTGTGGCGGAGACCGCTCCCTCCATGAAACAGCTTGGCGAGTCACGGATGGCAGCAGTCAAGAACCTCTTCAAGCAGCGGGGGATCAGCACAACCCGGCTGGGCTGGGAGATCAAAGAGGGGACGACCCTGCAACCGGCAAAGGGGAAATCGGCCAAGTATCCAGACAATATCACGATCAAGATCACCTCGATCCAGGCATATGAAGACAACGATAGCTGATCGTTGTGCAGGCCATCATCAAATGGGCATCATCCTGAGCAGATGATGCCCATTTGGCTGCTCTCCACCCTCTGACGTGCCATCTCCCCATCTGCCCCGCTGCATGCCGACAGCGCCATGCATGCACATCCGCCAGGACAACCGCCAGCAGCTCCCAGGTTCAAGACTTTTCGGGAGTGCAGTGCAACGAATGATATAGGCTTAAGAATTGGTAGAACGAGTGGTTAGCGTGAAACTGAAGAGAATCAAATAGGGGTGAGTAGTGATTTATAAACCATCGCTCACCCTTCTAACTAAATCCCATGAACAGGTACGGTTGTAGCTCTCTTATCTGGAAGAAGGTCTTTCAAGGCAAAGATCGGTAAGACAAAGCTTTTGTACCTAGTGTCCGCAAGTTTCGCAAAAAGCATACCCCGAGCGGTTCCAACAGATACAGAAGAGATACTTACTTCCAACCATAAAGGTATCTCAAAGGCTGCATCTTCCTTTTGAAGGAGGCCATTTAGATTCGTGACAGCAAATATGTGCTCAGTAAGCATCGAGAATAGCAGGACATCATCCTCTTTGCTTGCAGCACGCTCTGTCTCAAGGGTAGACGTGCAGTCGATTGCAATTTGAGCACGAACGAATCCGTTGACCAAATCAACGGCCAGTTCAAGCCCCAGTGAGTAATAATATGCGTCCTTTATTTCAACATTTTCGGGGGGATCAAGGGAAATGAATGCAAGCGTTTTGCACTCTTTGTACGCAAGCACAGATTCAGGCTGCGACTTAGCCTTACTAACGGTGCGCTTCTTGGCCATAACTCGTTCCTGAAGGATGAATCACCGTATTACCCACATAAGATTTTGATAATTCGGTGGTAGATTTTGATAATATTCTCTTTGATTGATAACGACGGTATGCCCGTGCGATTTCCGAAGGAGTATAATTGCTAACAGGAACAGCTACTGTATCATTATCCTGATAATCAGGGATATAGGCTGTGAAACCAGGAATGAGAGTCTGAGGGATCCCAACTGTAAAAGATACACGCACTCCTATCTTTGCTAGCATTTCCATTAACGACTCAACTGTAAACTCTTCAATCTTCCCCCGTACTAAATCACTGATTCGGGGCTGGCTAACGCCAAAGAGCTTTCCCGCTTGAACTTGCGTAAGGCCTCTTTCCTCAATTTCTTTCCTAATAGAGATCATCAGTGATGAACGCAGCTTAAGCACCATTGACTCAGCCGCATCAAAGCCTAGATCCTCAAATATATTGCCGCTTGACTTTGTGATCTTCATTTGGACGTCCTTTTCTTTGTGGTTTTGATCATTCCTTGCCGGATCTGCATCAACTCACTATAACGCGCCCGTCCAATCCTTTTGTCTGGTTCGGATGTTTTCTGCGTTTTCTTATTAAACGCATGCAGGACATAGACACCTTCTGGGAACTTTGCGATATAAAAGACGCGAAATGCATCAGGAGTGTGCACTCTTAACTCTATTACCCCAGCTCCAATGTCTTTCATCGGCTTGCAATCCTCCGGTGGAAGATTGTTCTGCACCAAGTCAAGGTTATGCCCAAGCGCTCTTCTCGCCTCGGCAGGGAAACCCCGAATGTCATCCTGACTAGAACCTAGGAAATACAACTCCTTGGGTTCTTGAGGCTTCCGCTCCGTTCCTGCTTTCTTTCCCACAGGCAATTATACACAATTCTATATAAAGAACGCTACAACTTTTGATGGTCGATAGCAGTGAATCGTGTTTACAACGTACAAAGAACTACAGAGATCTAGTAGAGTAACATTATGGGATGGGGTTGATTCTCACCACATCCGACAGAACCGCCTACTTCCCGCTCTTCCTCCAACGCGCCTCAGCCGCCTTCCGTGCGATCTCCTTCCGCTGCTCCGGCGTCAGCTTCTCCGCCCGTGCCTTCCCGCCTTTCTTCCCTCCGAGCCTACCAAGCTCGACCGCTGCCGGGTTCTTCGTGCTCTTCTCTACTGGTTCCTCAGCTTCACCCGTCGCTAGATCCACGACTCTTTTAGCAAGTTGGTTTGTATCGCGGGGCCGTTTCTTCTCCGTCATATCTATCTCGTAGGTTTCTTCCAGTGCTAGGGATGCTTAACCGCTCAAGTATTGGCATTCATGGCGGCAAAGGTCGCCAAGCCAGAGGAAGAAGGCAAGGTCCTTATTCAAACTGAGACACTACCGACTTTTCCGCAAGGCATGCTGTGTCCTTCACATTTCGTAAGTTTGCCTCCTTTCAAGTACTCGTACGATCCTTCCGACCCAAGAGACTTTATGATCATCAGCATGACCGGCTTCGGCCGGGCCGAGATTTCAAACGAAAGCGCGACGGTCTCGGTCGAGCTCCGAAGCGTCAACAACCGCTTCCTTGAGATATCGACCCGTATGCCTCGCGAGCTGAACGCACGCGAGAACGACATCCGCGAGATCATCCGCAAGGTTCTTACCCGCGGCAAGATCCACCTCAACATCACCATCGAGCAGCAGACCGCCCCGAACACTGCGATCAACGTCGATCCGGAAGTGGTCAAGGTCTACAAGGATGCGCTCGATCAGGTCCGCAAACATGCAAAGATCAAGGAGACCGTAAGCCTTGCACATTTGCTCCAGTTCAGCGACGAGCTGCTCGGAAAGAATGTGGCGACGGCTCAGGAAACAGATCACTGGGAGATGGTGGCACAGGCCGTCGAGACTGCCGTACGAGATCTGGAGCAGATGCGCCGCAACGAGGGACGTGAGCTTGCCCGCGACATCAGAGAGAGGATCAAGGCAATCGACACAATGGTCGAACGCGCCGAACAGCTTTCAAAGGACCGTATCCCGGCCGAACGCCAGCGCCTGCGCGAGCGTATTGCCCAGCTCTTTGAGAACGATGAGATCGACGAGCAGCGCCTCGAATTCGAGATCGTGATGCTTGCGGACAAGCTCGATATCACCGAGGAATGTGTCCGCTATCGCAGCCACTCCAAGTTCTTCGTCGAAGCTGTGAAGGGGCCTGAACCGGCCGGACGCAAGCTTGGCTTTCTTCTTCAGGAGATCAACCGCGAGATCACGACGATCGGCTCGAAATCCAACGATGCCGAGATCGCCCATCTTGTGGTGCAGGGGAAGGAGGAGCTGGAAAAGATCCGCGAGCAGGTTCAGAACATCGAGTGATGCAGGAGAAGAGTGCAGAAGTTATTCGACCACGAACCTGGGCAGCCCGGAACAGGTTCCGGGGATATCATTGAACTGCCGGAGAAACCTCTGGACGAGGGATCGGCGGTTTTCACGAGTTGTGATAGCATGAACGATCCGAATGCCGAGCAGCAGCGCCAGCCGAACGCTCCCCGCCGCAATTCACAGCGCATCGTGGTGCTCTCGGCCCCTTCCGGCGCGGGAAAGACGACGATCGCCCATCGGCTGCTGGAACGCAACGCCGACTGGCGGTTTTCCGTCTCGGCAACAACCCGTCCCATGCGCCCGAACGAGATCGATGGCACCGACTATCACTTTCTGAGCGTGGAGGAGTTTCAACGGCGGATTGAGCACGGGGATCTGGTGGAGTGGGAGGAGATCTATGGGAACCTTTATGGAACGCTCAAAAGCGAGGTGACCCGGCTGCTCCCATCCGACGGCAGCGGACGTATCATCTTCGATGTGGACGTAAAAGGCGCTCTTGCACTACGGCATGCATTCCCCGATGATGCCATCCTGGTATTTATAACCCCTCCATCCATCGAAGAGATGCAGCGGCGCCTGATGAGCCGCAAGACCGAAAGCCCGGAATCGCTCCAACGCCGTATCGCTCGCGCCACCATGGAGCTTTCGATGCAGAGCCAGTTCGATGTGGCGGTCGTCAACGATGATATCGATCGTGCCGTGGCCGAGATAGAAGAGCTGCTCAGACACTAATATCCGGGCAGATTCGTCTTCGCCATCTCGCACCATGCTCGCAACGCGGTTTATGCTGCGCCAGATCGCCCAGAAACAGATTTATACGTTCAGATTCTTCAACATAGTTAGGAGCTAGAGTTATATGCCGATCAGACCGGTCGATTTGAAGCAGGCAACCGGCAAGGCTTCCAGCATTTATGAAGCGATCGTCATTATGTCGCGCCGTGCGCGTCAGATCAACGATGAACTCAAGGATAGCTTGCACCGTCGTCTGGAGACCGTGGCAAGCCTGAACGAGGATGGTGACGGAGAGGTCACGAACTTCGACCAGCTTGAGATCAGCCGTGAGTTCGATCGTTTCCCGAAGCCTACCTTCCTGGCACTCGATGAGATGCTCGACGGCGAACTCGAATACCGCTACCGCGATACGAACTCGTAATCGCGGAAGGGTATGCATTCCAGGCAGCGGCCAGTGTATGAGATACTGGCCGCTGCCGTTGTATTTGGAGCGATCGCCGTGCAACATCGCCGTGCCGATCACGTCGGAGTACTACAATCGCCCGTATCGTCAAGCAACCAGTCAGTACAACGTGCCATGACGCCGTCATCGACAACATCGATCTCCATACCCCGGCCCTTTGCAGGCCGCCTGCACAGCAGCATCACGATTGCGGTTGCAGCGCTTACCATGCTCCCGTTTCTTCAGACGCAGACCGCACAGGGCAAAGCGGCCATAAACTACGAGCGCGTCTCGTTTCAGTTACTGAAGCGCTATAAGCCAGGAAAGCGGGTACCGCCGGAAATCGAAGCGCTCAACGGAAAAAGCGTGGAGATACTCGGCTTTATGGCAGCGCTTACCCAGCTTGAGGATATCGACGAGTTTGTCCTTTCCTCGGCCCCTCCGCTCAATTGCTACTGCTCCCCGCCGTTGTTCATCAACGAGTTGATATCGGTAAAGATGAATGGAAACAAACGGGTCTCGTTCAAGGGCGGCGTTGTCAAGATCAAAGGCCGGCTGATCGTCAATACCGAGATCCGCGACGAGTTCACCGATGTGATGTATACCCTACGTGCCGACGCGCTGGAGTAGGCGCAAAGAACAACCCGCACCAGCCCGAACAGGACGTGGAGCTAGCTCCTGGCAGCGCAGTACGATCTGCAAGAGCAGCGGAACGATAGAGTGAAGTGATGGCAGTGCATCGCACAGCCAGGACACCATCGCCTGCGGAATCACCGATCAGCCAGCACAGGATCGGGGCGCGCTACCACATTCAGACCGATACCACCTCGCGCTCCTCACACACCGTTCTCCGGCATCTCGCCGATATGCACTGCCTGACCAATTCCACGGCACATATCTTGCCTCTGTACAGCATAGCCTTCCATAGGGGAGATGATGGAAGCCCTGCACATAGGCAACACAACGCCAGTACCTATGTGTGGGGCTATACCGAACGGATAGCTTTCAATCACAGGAGACACGTAGTTATGGAAGAAGTGCGGAACGATAGGCCCAGAATGATCACCGGATCGTTCAAGGATCGAGAGAGCGCGGAGCGGGCATATACCACCATTCGCGATCGTGGCTATAACGAAGACGAAGTGAACCTGTTGATGTCGGATGACACCCGGAAACGCCATTTCGATACCGGCACACACATCCAGACCGAGATGGGGAACAAGGCGTTGGAAGGCGCCGGAGCAGGCGCGGGCATCGGTGGAACGATCGGCGCAATAGCTGGAGCTATCGCAGCCGTGGGCACCTCGCTGGTTGTGCCTGGCCTCGGCCTTGTAATAGCCGGTCCGGTGGTCGCTGCGCTTGCAGGCGCGGGCGCGGGCGGCGCCACAGGAGGCATCATAGGAGCGCTTGTCGGCTCGGGCATTCCCGAGGAGCGCGCCGAGATCTATGAGAACGATGTAAAGCAGGGAAGCATCGTCATGGGCGTCAAGCCCCGTAACGATGAGGATGCGGAGTATATCGAGCGCGAGTGGCGCAGCAACCAGGGTAGCAACGTCTGGCGATAACGATGTATGGCCTCATCTTCCCTGTGCCGTAGGCACGGGGCTGAAGAGATCCGTGGCCGGTATGGAGAACATTCATTCTTGAAAGGCTCCACACCGGCCACGATCGTAATGGATGCGTGGCATCATCGGCATCAGGCCGGGGCATGCCGGCCCGGCCCCGTGTCGGCGATAATCCCGCCGTCTCTCATCTCGATGGTCCGCCCTGCCTGCGATGCTATGGCGGAGTCGTGCGTTGCCATCACAAGGGTGAGCCGTTCCTCGACGGCCACACGATGAAGAAGATGCAGCACCAACCCTCCATTGTGCGAATCGAGATTGCCGGTTGGCTCATCCGCCAGAAGGATTCTGGGACGATTGATAAGGGCACGGGCGATCGCCGTACGCTGCATCTCGCCACCGGAAAGCTCGCTCGGCGTATGGGCTGCACGTCCCTGCATGCCAACAGCAGCCAGCAGCTCCAGCGCATGGCTCCGCGTCTCCTGCCGGTTTCGTCCGGCAAGCTCGGCCGGCAGCATCACATTCTCCAGCACCGAGAGTGTTGGCATCAGGTTGAAGAACTGAAACACGATCCCTATCAACTCTCGGCGCAACAGGGTCATCCCCGTGTCGCCGATACGGGTGATATCCCGTCCACCCACGGTGATCGTGCCGCTGGAAGGGGAGTCGATGCCGCCGATCAGGTTCAGCAGGGTGCTCTTGCCGGAGCCGGATGCCCCGATCAGCGCAACCTGTTCCCCCTCACCTATCGTCAACGAGACGTTATTGAGCGCCCGTACCCCATTGCCTGCGGCGGGGCCGTAACGTTTGGTAACCTCATGCAGCGTAATCATATTCTCCTGTTGGCTCTTCCTATGGCGTGCGATGCCGGTATCGCGAGCGCAACGCCGATGGAGCATGGCCTGGCCGGATGATATCCGGGGGTGAAGGCCAGTTCCGCGCTACGTACTTCGGCAAATTGTCCTAGATTGGAAACCGCGCTGTAAACAAGGCGGCCAACCAGCCGCACCCCCATCGATGGAACAGCGATGAATATGCGGAAGTTCGTCACGATCAAGCTTATCTCTATGCCCCGAGGCGTTCTTTTTATGATGCTCCTGGCGCTGCTGGCGCCCGGATGCGGCGGGAAACAACCGATCCTTCGCCTACTGCCGGAGAATATCATGGCAAATCCGCGGGGAACGGTAGGTGTGATAGCGCCGTTTGACCGATCCGAACTTCTGGTGGCACTCCGTGCGCTCGGCATCCCCTATACCCGTATCACGCTTGCCGACGGTGCCCGCCAGGATCTCACCCCGTACACGGTGCTGATGATCGACGAGGACGCAATGGAGTATACCGAGGCATTGCAGGCCTATAGCCGTCTGCTCGCCCATGTGTCGAAGAACGGCGCCACAGTGATCATGCTGAATCAACGGACCAAGACGCTTCAGAAGGCTGGCGCGGGCACACCGCTCAAGCTGGCCCCCCGCGATCTTGAGTATACCGTGGTGCTGGCTCCGCCGCTTCTGGATGATCCGATCATGCGCCAGCCCAACCAAATCACCCGTACCAACCTCGACTCCCTGAGCAGACGGACGGCACAGCTCGTCACTGGCGGAGAGCATGCACGGGCGTTGCTGGCTGCAAACCTTCAGACACCCGATGCCTCGGCAGCGCTGCTCTGGGAGAAGCTTGGCAAGGGCACGGTCTGGTACCTCGCATTCCCGGTGGCCGCTCACGCGGCAGCCGGCCACGAGGCCGAACAGAAGCTTTTAGCAAATCTGCTCAGCAACAAGTAAGCGGCAACGGCAGAACATCCGCCCGACTTCCGGGATAGATGGAACTTCTTATCTTCCCTGTTGCCGAACGATTCGTCTTCCCCTTTAACTCCTATTAGGACTGTATGGATCTCGAGCTTACCGATAAAACAGCAATTGTGGCTGCCGCAAGCCACGGCATTGGAAAAGCCTGTGCAATGCGACTTGCACGCGAAGGGGCCAATGTGGTGGTCTGCGCACGCAGCAAGGAGGATCTGGTAAAAACCGCCGAGGAGATCTCGGCCACCACCGGCCGGCGCGTGGAATGGGTCCAAGCAGATATCACCAAGGCCGATGATATCGAGATGCTGGTCGATGCGACACGCATCGCCTTCGGAGGCGTCGATATTCTTGTGACCAATTGCGGTGGGCCGAAGCGCGGAACATTTATAAGCCTTGAGGATAGCGACTGGCGCTCCGCGGTCGATCTGGTGCTGATGAGCGTCATCCGTCTGATCCGCGCCGCGGTGCCTCATATGCGGAATATGCAGAGCGGCCGCATCGTCAACATCACCTCCGTCTGCGTCAAACAGCCGATCGAACATCTGATGCTCTCCAACTCCCTGCGCAATGCAGTTGTGGGATTGGCAAAAACGCTCTCGAACGAGCTTGCGCCGTTCGGCATCCTGGTAAACAATGTTGCGCCAGGATATACGCTGACCAATCGGATCTATGATCTGGCGATGTACGAGGCCAAGGAACTGGGCGTATCGCATGAGGATATTCTTGCCCGGCATCATGAGGATATCCCGCTCAACCGCATGGCACGCCCCGAGGAGATCGCCGATGTGGTTGCCTTCCTCGCCTCGGCCCGCTCCAGCTATATCACCGGCGCAACCATCTCGGTAGATGGCGGTTACTACCAGGGAATACTCTGAGCAAGATCGCCGGTTGGTTGCCGCCGGTCTCGTGCATGGTTGGTCTCCTGTCATAGGGCATCCACCATGCACGAGATCAACCATACATGAGATAGTACAATGGCAATCGGCTCCCCGGAGAATCGACAGATGCATATCCAGCTCACCCAACCGAAACCATACTCCAGATGATCCCGGAACTCCGCCGATACTTCAACAGCACGTTTACCGAGAGACGCTATCAGCACTTTCTGGAGCGGCTCGATCATCGGTGCAGAACCCAGATCGGCTTCCGGGTCTGCGAAACCCCCTGCTTCGTTCCAAAGTATCTGCAACGGCAGTGCGAGGAGGCAGCCATCGAGCTTGCGCTGCAAGCGCATGACCCGGAGTATCTCCGGCACTCCGATGCCACGCTCCGCCCTGAGTATACCGTGGCGAATCAGCCCTCCCGCTCCACCTTCCTTACCGTCGATTTTGCAATCACCCCCGGGCCGGATGGGGCGTTTATCCCCAAGCTTATCGAGATGCAGGGGTTCCCGTCGCTGATGGGATTCCAGCTCTACTTCGCCGAACTCACCCAGGAGCACTATCGCCTGCCATCGGAGCTTCGCTATATCAACGGGGGATATACCCGCTCGGAATTTGTCGATACCCTCCACCGTGCGATAGTTGCCGATGAAGATCCCGAGAACGTGGTGCTGCTGGAGTTCGATCCCTGGAACCAGAAGACGGTCTGCGATTTCCACGCTACCGAGGATCTCCTTGGCATCACGGTGGCCGATATCAGGTCGGTACGGAAGATCGGCCGGACCCTGCACTACCAACAGAACGGGCGCCTGGTCCCGATCCGCCGTATCTATAATCGCTCGATCGTCGATGAGCTTCAACGCCACGACGTAACGCTCCCATTCAACTGGTATGACGATCTGGATGTAACCTGGGCGGGACACCCGAACTGGTATTTCCGTATAAGCAAGTTTACCCTTCCCTTCCTCGATCATCCGACGGTTCCCAAAGCCCGCTTCCTTGATGCGATCACGGAGCTGCCGGAAAATCTGGAAGACTATGTTCTGAAACCGCTCTACTCGTTTGCAGGATCGGGCGTTATCGTCGGCCCGACACGCCAGGAGATCGCGGCGGTTCCAGCCGAACGGCGCGCCGAGTACATACTCCAAGAACGTATTACCTATGCCGAGGCTGTGCAGACCCCAGAAGGCGGCACAAAGCCGGAGATCCGGGTGATGCTCGTCTGGCTGCCCGAGGAGGAGAAACCACGCGCTGTCATGGGACTTGTCCGTATGGGACGGGGAAAGATGATGGGGGTGGATTTCAACCATGGTCTGAAATGGATCGGCGCCGGCTGCAATTTTTTTGTGTAGCCCGTATAGCAGCCGCAGGCTTCCGTATCGCTATCGTTGCCCGTGATATCGGTATCCCCGGAAACGATTATTCCTATCGGATACACAACCGTTGTGATGGTACAGATCGGCCCCTGGTCCGCAAGCTTCGGCAGCAGGAACGGCGTGCCACGATCCGGGGTATCTCATAACCGGCCGAACAGATGGCTGCCGGAAGCATACAAGAACGGGGCATTGGCTTCATGTACAAAGCCTTTCGGACACCACCAGATATATATTATATACACAAACATCCATCGGTATACGGGTTCCATCAGTCGCGGACAGGCAGGAGATCGGCCGGGAATTGAACAGGGTCCGGCCAGCATTTGCCACGCGTGTACACGAACGGTCCTCCCATCATCCTACCTCCTTGTTCATCTGCGGCAAGGAACAGCTCGGCAGATCCGGCATGGTGTTCAGAAGATGACCAATAAGTCCGTCGATAGCCGGATCTTCACCGGCAGCGAGGGAACAGTTGGGCGGTATAAACACCGAAATTGCGTCGAGCTGATGGGCACGATGGTTGATACAATGTGGAAAAGTGGAAAACTATGTGTACAAGTGATCGTACGAACACCATTTTTGCGGTAAATTTGAGATAGACATCAGAGAGAATGGGATGACAGCGGAGGAAGTGGGAACATCGAGACAGAGAACAAGAAAATCTCTGCCAGCGCTCAACCCTGTATGTTCTGGCAGCAGCAGCCATGATCTTTCTCTTGCAATCCCGTGATCGGGCCGATTGCGGCGGCCATCCGTTACCTTCATCGGTTATACCATGTCACGGGAGAGGCAATGCAACTCCTTGCCTCTCCTTTCCGTTGAACATGTCTCTATCACCTGGAGCGCACTTATGGCACGCACGAGCGATACGGCTACCGATACCAGGCCGGACAACGGACCACGCTGGAAACGGCGCACGTTTATCGGGGCGCTGGGGTCCATCTCGGTTACCGCAGGCCTCTTCTCTTTTTTTGGATTCTACAAGTTCTCCGCGCCACGATATCGCGGGCCTCTCTCGGATCACTTCAACGGTGAGACGTTCTTCAATCCGAGAGCAAAACCCCGCGGATTCATGGATCTGCTCCGATGGCTCTCCAACCGGAAGCCAGGCATCTGGACTCTCCGGGAGGACATAGCTCTCGGACCTCCCCCACCGCAACGGGTTGGCAAAGGAAAGCTTCGCGTCACATTCGTCAACCATTCCACGGTTCTCATCCAGGCCGATGGCCTGAATATCCTTACCGACCCGGTCTGGGCATACCGGATCAGCCCGGTCTCCTTTGCCGGGCCGACACGGTATAAGCCTGCCGGGATTCGCCTACAGGATCTGCCACCGATCGACGTGCTTCTGGTAAGCCACAACCATTACGATCACATGGATGTGGATACGTTGCGGCATCTGGCAAAAGCCCACCGGCCCCGCATCTATGTTCCGCTTGGCAACACGATCTATCTCGATTCCGAAGGAATCCCGAACGCCACCGATATGGATTGGTGGGATACGGCAGATCTTGGGAACGGCGTCCGGCTCACCTGCGTCCCGGCACAACACTTCTCTGGACGCGGCCTGGGCGATCGCGACTGCACGCTCTGGTGCGGCTTTGTCCTGGAGACCGCCGCCGGGCCTATCTACTTTGCGGCCGATACCGGCGTCGGGGATTTCTTCGATGATATCCGAAAGCGATTTGGCACAATCCGGCTTGCGCTGCTTCCGATCGGTGCCTACGAACCACGCTGGTTTATGTCCCCAATACATATGGGCCCCGACGATGCTGTCCATGTCCATAAAAGGATCGGCGCCCAGGAGAGCATGGGGATTCACTTCGGCACCTTCGCCCAGGCAGATGATGGCGAGGATACCCCGATCGACGTGCTGCACGAGGAGCTGGACAAGCTTGGCATACCGCGCAATGCGTTTCGCGCACTGGGCAATGGCGAAGCATGGGACGTGGCATGACAGAGCATGGCAGGGATCGGACGAACAATGGCGGCATAACGATCCGCCGCGCGGATATCGGAGCGGAGGCGGGACGGATCAACCTCTTTTATGTAGGCCGCGGCTCCATGACCAGTGTGAACAATGATCTCGCCGTCTACATCGCCGAGGATGCTGGCGTCATCATCGGCGCGGTAAGGCTCTGCCGGGAGGAAGGGCGAACGCTGCTCCGCACGATGCATGTGGATGCCGCCTACCGTGGCCGGGGCATCGGACGAAGGTTGCTGGAAGCATTCCAGGAAGCGGTGCGGGATGTGGAGTGTTACTGTATTCCCTTCCAGCATCTGGTGAGGTTTTACGGGATGATCGGCTTTGCCACAATCCCGCCGGAGCAAGCACCGCCCCATATCCAGGAGCGGCTGCGGCAATATCGTGCACGTGGCATGAACGGCATCGTGATGAGACGGGAGAAGGATATGCCCCAGGATGGCGGCTCAACAAACGTCGATAGGAACTCAGGTTCGTTTTCGGAAGATTAATGGCTTGCGATGCCAACGTGCGGCAGGGGTAAAAAAAGCTCGGAGAACCATCAACCGATGGCATTGGCGCATCGAACCTTGAAACCGGCGGAACCATGAACAGAAGCGATCGGATGCTGGCGATACTCCTTGCATTGCAACGGGAAGGGACACTCCGGGCGGAAGATCTGGCAGAGACGTTCCAGGTAAGCAAACGCTCCATCTATCGCGATCTGGAAGCGCTCTGCGAGGCGGGAGTCCCGGTGATGGCAACGCCCGGCAAGGGATATTCGCTGATGAAGGGATACTTTCTCCCCCCTCTCAGCTTTACCGTCGAGGAGGCCTCGATCCTGATACTGGGCGCCGAGGCCGTGGCATCAAACTTCGATGAGGAATATCGGGCAGCGGCACGATCGGCAGCCGATAAGATCACGACGGCGCTTCCAGATCGCCTTCGCCATACGGTTGCATCAATCCGTCAGGGCATCCGTTTTTTCCGCTCCGAGGGGAGCGAAAGCCCGGAGGTGCTTGCAACCATTCGGACCCTGCGCCGCGCTATCATCGAACAGAGGAACATCAGGATACGCTACAACCGCCGTTGCGCCGATACCACGCCGGAACTGCACTCCCCCCGCCGCATCGATCCATACGCGCTCAACCATATCAACGGCATCTGGTATCTGGCAGCATACTGCCACGAACGGCGTTCGATCCGAAATTTCCGGCTGAGCAGGATCATGGAGCTTGAGCTGCTTGCCACCACATTCGAGCGCCCCGCCGGGCTTACAACCGCTCGCAGGGCCGGTCTCGCCGACTGCCATTACGAAGCTCGTGTGCTCTTCTCTGCGGATGCGGCCCCCTGGGTGCGCGAGATGCGCTATTTCCACAAGGTATCCGAGGAGGAGCATCCCGATGGGCTTCTGGTAACCCTTCGTGCTCGTGCCCCTGCCGATCTGCTCCCCTGGATTCTAAGCTGGGGTTCCCATGTTCAGGTACTGGGACCGGAGGATCTTGTCGATGCCGTCACCAGCGAAATAAAAAAAATGATCGAACGCCACACCACCGATCCGCTACTGACATAACGGTGGCAACAGCGCCATACTACCTTTGGTCCGTTGATAACGCCCTGCACGGGCTATGCAATGATCACTCAACCAAACGGACCACTATGAGCACGATACCGGAGATTTTCAGGAATTTCGAGGACGTTGCGAGCACCTGGATACAAGAGCTGGAGCGGTATACGCCGGAGCAGTTTCTGCGGAAACCATCGCTGGAGGAATGGTCGATCGGCCAGGTCTACCGCCATCTGCTGCAGAGCGCCAACGATATGCAGCTTCGCAATATGGAGGAGTGCCTTGCCGGAAATGGCACACCGAGCACAGCCGGAAGAACTCCCGCAGCAGAATCGATCTTCGCCACTGGCAGCCTCCCCCCCATCCAGATCAAGGTTCCGCCATCGCCGTATTATACACCACGCCAGCCTGAGAGCCTACAGAGCGTACGGCGGGAGATGGAGCATCTGATCGACGTGATGCGTTCGGCCTCCGAGCGGGTGCCGGGGCACGATCCGACGATGACGATCGCACATCCGGCGCTTGGCCCCCTCAATGCCGGAGAATGGTACTGGATGGTGGCGATGCATTTCCACCACCATCTTCGCCAGAAGGAACGGCTCGACGCATGGCTGGCAGAACCGGCTATGGCAGTATAAAAACAGCCCGATGGCGCAACGGATTGCGATGCACTTCGTGTCCCATTGCCCTCGTATCATCGTGCATGCCCGGCACGCCATACAACGGAACGGGCGACCATCGTTCCCGATGGTCGCCCGTTGCAGTATCAATTGCTGGAGATCGGCAGAAGGGGCTTATGTGGTCAAGCCCCTGCCATTCTGGGCACTGCCGGAACCGTTGCCATTCCCGTTTCCACCCTTCCCACCTTCATCGTTCTCCTTCGAGGCGGCAGCCTTGCCATCGCCTGTGCCCTTGGCGTCGCCCGCTATCGGCCTGACATTGGCGTTCTCTACCGTATACGACGCATCCCAGAAGTTGTAATAGGTATACTCATCAAGGCCTTTTGCATAGCGCTCGGTAAAGGCCACCCCCTGGGTGGGACGAAGCTGTTTGGTCTTGACCTTGGCCCGGATCAGCGCATCCATTCGCTTTTTCAGATCGCTCGGGAAATACTGCACAAGCGAAAGCGCCTCGGTGACGGTGGTGCCGGGGATATATTTCTCGACATAGAAGTTATCCGGCTCCTCCTCATCGGCATACACGTGCACTTCATTCACCCGGCCGAACAGGTTGTGCATATCGCCAAGAATATCCTGATAGGCGCCCATCAGAAAGAAGCCGAGGTAATACGGCTCATCGTTGGTGGGATGCAATTCCAGAAAGGAGCGCTCGCCGTCATTGCCGATGAACTGATCCACCTTGCCATCGGAATCGCATGTGATATCCACCAGCGTGCCACGGCGCTCCGGCCGCTCATTAAGCCGGTGAATCGGCATCACCGGGAAGAGCTGATCGATGGCCCAGTGATCGAGCATGCTCTGGAAGACCGAGAAATCGCAGAGATACTGGTCAACAAGCTGCTCCTCGACATGATACAGATCCGAGGGAAGCGATTGCGGATCGAGCTGCGACATGGCCTTGTAAAGCCCCTGCATCAAGGCCCAGTAAAGCTGTTCGGTTTTTCCCTTGCCCTCCAGCGACAGATAGCCGAGCGAGAAAAGAAGCTCGGCCTCGCGCCGTTTTTCGATGGCATCGTGATAGGCCTCCAGGTACCGTGCCTTGCGCTGCCCCTGGCCTCGCGCCGGGGCCAGCGACTGTGCCTCCAGCGCGGCGAGAAGATCGGACAGTTCCCGCACCACCGGCTCATCACCATCCGTCACGACCGGCAGCAGATCAGGCACATTCTTCTTGGTTGCACTCAGCACCCCTACCACCAGCACCGAGTGGTGCGCGGTAAGGGCACGGCCGCTCTCGGAGACGATGATCGGATGCGGCACATCCTCGATATCGCAGATCTCCTTGATCGTATACACCACGCTGTTCACATATTCCTGCAACGTGTAGTTGATGCTCTGCTGGAGACCGGATTCCGGCGAATCGTAGTTGATGCCGAGGCCACCGCCCACATCGAGATACTTTACGCCAAGCCCCATCTTCACCAGCTTGGCATAAACACGGGTAGCCTCGCGCACGGCCGACTTCAGGGCCATGATATCGGTGATCTGCGAACCGATATGGAAGTGAACAAGCTGGAATGCATCGGTCTGCCCGCGATCCTGGAGCACCTTGATAAGCTTCAGCACATCCGGGATGGAGATGCCGAACTTGGAGACATCACCACCGGACTCGGCCCAGCGTCCGGTACCGGCGGTAGCAAGACGGACCCGAACGCCGAACGCAGGAGCAACGCCCAGGCGATCGGCTTCGGAGAGAAGGTCGTAGAACTCCTTGTATTTCTCCAGAATCGGGAGAACATTCTTACCGATCTGCCGCCCCATCAACATGGTACGGATCATGGTAGCATCCTTGTAACCATTACAGATCAGAAGCATGCTATCCCGTTCCAGATGCGGAAGCGTAGCAAAGAGTTCCGCCTTCGAGCCGCATTCCAGGCCGAAATTATATGGCTCGCCCGCCTCCATGATCTCCAGCACCACTTCATGAAGCTGGTTCACCTTGATGGGATACACCCCTTGATAGATCCCCCGATAGTCGAACTCATCAATAGCGCGCCGGAAACTTTCGTTCAGCTCGATAACGCGACGGCGGAGCAGATCCTGAAATCGGATAAGCACCGGAAGCTGAATACCTCGTCGGCGAATCTCCTCGACGACGCTGTGGATGTCGATTTCGGTATCGGCCTCATACAGAGGCCGCACGGCCACATGGCCCTGTTCGTTGACGGTGAAATAGGGATGTCCCCACTTGTCCAGGGTGTATAAAGCCTTGGCGTCATCGCTGGTCCAGGCTGGGGCCTCTAACGCAAGCACCGGCACCCCGGCAGCTACAGAGATCGGGTCATCGCTCATGTATCGCTGATTGATCCTTCGCAACTAAAAGTGAACGTTCTGTTAGGAGTGGAGAGCAACGATTGTGCCTCCATAGACGAGAGACGAGAGTGGATGCGAAAATACAATGGAGAGGGAGAAGTAATGCTGTGGCAGACCATTACTTCATAATCTGGTGGGATACCCCTGCCATCATCGGCAGAAACGGAAAAACGGAAGCCCCCCTCTGGAGGGCCTCCGTTTCAAAACAGGCTATCAGAGCATCAAGCGAGCAATCACCCCTCGATCTCGGCCACAGCCTCTACGGTGAGCGTGGACTCACCCTGCTTCCAGTTGCATGGGCAAAGCTCGCCGGTCTGAAGTGCTTCGAGCACACGGCGGGTCTCCTCGATGGAGCGGCCCACATCCTCGTTGTGTACAACCATATACTGGAGCACACCATCCGGGTCGATGATGAACGTGCCACGCAGAGCATAGCCGGTATCTTCCTTCAACACATTGTAATCGCGTGCAACCTGCTTGGTGTTGTCGGCCAGAAGCATAAACGGAAGATCGCGCAGAGTGGACTCCTGGCGGCGCCAGGCCAGATGCGAGTGCTTCGAGTCGGTCGAGACGCCGATCACCTCGGCATCAAGATCGCGGAAATCCTCGTATGCCTTGCCAAAACCGGCGATCTCCGTCGGGCAGACGAATGTGAAGTCAAGCGGGTAGAAAAAAAGCACCACCCACTTGCCACGAAGATCGGACAGAGAGATATCACGGAACGCGTTGTCGGGATTCAGCCCCTCGGCGGGACCGCCAACAACAGCAGTTCCCTTGAAGTTCGGAGCAGGTGAACCAACCATAACTGCCATAACAATGCTCTCCTTTACAGGAAATATGTGTGATACGATTCAATGTACATAGTTCGGTGCTGCTGCGAAGCTAGGGGATTCCCGCAATGCGGCGCAAACAGCCCGTATGTTACTTTTTGTTGGAGCCGGAGGCCACGATCAGTCGATCTTGGTAAAGGTTGCAAAGCCGGAGATAAGCGCCCCAACACGGAGCGCCTCCTCGATCTGCGCCGGCGTGGCACCAAGCTGGCGACACTTCGCCAGATGCCCCTTTACGCAGTATGGGCAGTCATTGATTACCGAGATCACCGCACAGATCATCTCCACCTGGAAGACGCTAAGAGCCGAGGGACGCAGAAAGACGCTGAGCTTGTATCCTGGCTTGAAATCCTCATAGCCTGGGCCAGCCAGATGCTGGAACTTATAGAAGACGTTGTAGGTGGCGATCGATCCGGCGACAGCCAATGCTTCGGTGACTTCATCGTCCACAACGCCATCCTTCTGCGCCTCGTAGGCCCGCGCGTTCACGATGTTCGGCCCGCCACTGACGGCGGCCACCGCTATGGCGATCAGATGTTTTGTCTTCAGATCGAGCGCGCCCTCCACCATCGCCTTCTTGAGGTTGTAGAGCGTGTCGTTCAGAAAACTCTGGCTGACCGCGAGCGTATGATACGCCTGGGGAATCTCTCCAAGCTTCTCCTCGACGCGCCCAAGAAGCTCGGCAACCCTTGTCTCGTCGCGTGTGACTTGCAGTCGTCTGCTTAACGTCATTGATGATGCTCCAATTCTATAGATTGAATAAATCGAACAGAGATCACCGTCGAAACGGTGATGGCATTGGCGCGTGCTGCTCTCGTTGACGGCCCCTTTTTCGCATAATTGCCGCGCCCGGCGGTTTCGGTGTGTAACATGCGGATCGGCATCAGCAGCGATTGCGATCACCCGTTGCCGGGCGGCTCCCCTCCACGCGATAGCGATATCCGCTGCCCGAGGACTTCTCCCTATCTTTCAGCCATGATCACGCTTGTTCTTGCCTTTCATAACCACCAGCCGGTGGGAAATTTCGACTGGGTTATCGAGGAGGCTTATCAGAAATCCTACCTCCCGCTGATGCAGATCCTGAAGCGTTTCCCGATGATACGCTTCGCCCAGCATTATACCGGGATACTCCTCGACTGGTTCGCCGAGCATCACCCGGAGTTCCTTGAGATGATCGCTGATGCGGTACGGAGCGGACAGATCGAGCTTCTCTCCGGCGGCTATTACGAGCCGATCCTTGCTATGCTCCCGGAGCGCGACCGCCAAGCGCAGATACGGAAACTGAACAGCCGTATCCATGATGCGTTCGGCGTTGAGCCGACCGGTATGTGGCTGGCCGAACGTGTCTGGGAACCATCGCTCCCATCGACGCTGAACGCGGCCGGGCTGCGCTATACCATCCTTGATGATACCCACTTCAAATCGGCTGGGCTTGCCGAGAGCGACCTGAAGGGATACTTCCTGACGGAGGATCAGGGAAATCCGCTTGCAGTCTTCCCGATCGACCGTCGTCTCCGCTATACGATGCCGTTCGAGGAACCGGAAGCGACCTTCGAGCATCTCCGCTCCCTGTATCATGAAGGAGAGGAGCGTATGGTGGTCTTCGCCGACGATGGTGAAAAGTTCGGCGTCTGGCCCGAGACCTATGCAACCGTGTACGAGCAGGGATGGCTCCTCCGATTCTGCGAACTGCTTGTCGAAAACGCATCCTGGGTGCAGACGGCCCTGCCGGGAGAGATTCGCCGGAGCACACGCCCTGCCGGTCGGCTCTATCTTCCCACAGCCTCGTATGCCGAGATGCTCCATTGGGCACTTCCAACGGCCACGGCCTCTACCGAGTATGAGCAGTTCGAGGCGGCTCTGAAAAAAGCCGATCTTTTCGACCGGTACGAATCGTTTGTGCGAGGGGGGTTCTGGCGGAATTTTCTGGTGAAGTACCCGGATGCCAACGCCATGCAGAAAAAGATGCTGCGCATCTCCGCACGGATCGACCGGCTTCGCCGCAATCATACCGCAGAGACGCTCAACCAGGCCTACGATCATCTGATGGCCGCGCAGTGCAACTGCCCGTACTGGCATGGGGTCTTTGGCGGGTTATACCTGGCGAACATCCGCTCGGCCATGTACCGGGCGATGATACAGGCAGAAACGATGCTCGATGGTATCGAAGGTGTGAGCCAGGGAACGCTTGAGCTGCTGGACTACAATCTCGATGGCAACGATGAGCTGCTCTACGAAAGCCCCCAGGCAAACCTCTATATCGCCCCTGCCGCTGGTGGCGGGATTTTAGAATTTGATTACAAGCCCCTCGGCTATAATTTCATCGACCTTATCCAGCGGCGTCGCGAGGGCTACCATGCCCGATTGGCCACGGTGCAGCCTGCTGCCGACGAGGAAAAGCCGGAAGAGCGTGCCAGAAGCATCCATGATATCGTCCGCGTAAAGGAAGCGGGGCTTGAGCAGGCGCTCGTCTACGATAGCTACCGGCATGGGATGCTGCTCGATCATTTTTTTGGACCCGAGGTAAGCGCCGAAGCGCTTCGGACCGGCACGCTGGCAGAGTTCGGCGATTTTGTGGATGCTCCCTATCAGACCCTATGCGAACGCACCGGCACTACCACAGTGATAACGTTGCGACGCGAAGGACTGATCCGGGAGAGACAACGGGTGCTTGTGGAAAAAGCAGTTTCTATTGATGATGGTTCTGCGGATATTCAGGTCGCCTATCACGTCCGTTCGCTCGACCGCACGCCCATAACCGGACGTTTCGGCATCGAGATGGCGTATGCCCTTTCAGCCGGAACCGAGCCGGACCGTTATTATGAACTGAACGGCGTGCGGGCACCGGAACGCAACGGCCAGCTTAATGGAACCGGCGAAAGCATCGGCGATCGTTATGCGCTGGTCGATGAATGGCTCGGCGTCCGTATCGCGGTCAGCCTGGAGCGCCCCGCGGTGCTTCTGCGCGCGCCAGTAGAGTCCGTATCGCTCTCGGAGGATGGATTCGAGCGAAACTATCAAGGTTCGCTTGTGATGCTGATATGGGATCTGGAGGGAGCAACCGACTGGAGCATGAAGCTCCAGCAGCGGATTGAACATCTCGGCCAGCCCTGATGAGCACTCTCCGGCTGCCCCGGCAGGGCAGCGGTGGCATACCCCCAAGGCCTGTGGCCATAGGGGGCTATGCTTGAACACTGCCCGGTGGCCCGCTCCCAGGCCTATCACGCCTGTGAAGAACGGAAGACCGACGCATCCCGATCATCTTCCTGTATGGTAATATCAAGATCCGAATGAACCTACCTGCGACGTCAGCCTGGGGCCTGGCCTGCCGGCTGCTTGTAACGGCACTCCTTCTGATAGTGCCGCTGGCAGGCGCGGGCGCACAACCCCTGCCCCCCTCCCTCCTCTCCCCTTCCACACCGGCGGAATCGTCCGAGCCTGATCCCCGCCCGATACAGGGTGGCGATAGAACGGATTCGGCACAGGTTCCGCTTCCGGTTGCTGGAATACGCGCCCGCACGGACTCAACAGAACCAGGAGATAAGGCGCTCGTCCCCGCTATGGAGCAGGACTCAGTGGCGGCTACCACCGAACCTGCTCGTCTCTCGACATCGGAATATCTCTACGCAGGAGGTCCACGCTATACGCTGAACGGCAAGATGCCATATCGCGAGACCAACCTGCAATCGGGCACCATGATGGCCTTCGGGGGCGCCCTGCTCGGGCTGGCGGCCACCATCACATGGTACCAGCAGGCATGGTACCCGGACAGCACCAAGGGACCATTCAAATTTGAGATGGACTGGGAGTACTCGAAGCAGTACGACAAGGCCGGCCATATGTTCGCCGGATGGATGGCCTCCTACTGTAGCTACGAGGCATTCATCGCCTGCGGTCTCAACCCGGATGACGCCGCCATATGGGGAGCCGCCGGAGGTCTCTTCTTTCAGACCTTTATCGAAGTACAGGACGGCTTCCACAAGAACTACGGATTCGACTGGACCGATCAGGCCTCCAACATCATCGGCGTAGGATATTTCTATGCGCAGCAGAAGGTCCCCTTTCTCCAGAACTTCGATCCCAAATGGTCGGTAGGCCCATCCGGCCGCGATTCAGCACGCGAGGCCGCGCAGGAGCACTCGCGGATCATCGTGGATGATTACGATCGGCAGGACGCCTGGCTTTCGGCGAAGGTGCACAATCTGCTCCCGGAAGGCCTGCAACCCTACTGGCCGAAATGGCTGCAACTGGCCGTTGGGGCTGGCGCCCGCGATGTGGAATTGAAAAATTATACCGCCTATCGCACCTTGCATATCGCGCTCGACTACAACCTGGTGGAGCTGCTTCCGAATCTTGGGCCATTCGGCAACTGGCTGGTGCAAGGGTTGAACAATTTCAAGTTTCCCGCCCCCGCCCTGCAACTCTGGCCGAAGGTCCAGTTCAAAATTCTCTATCCATTCAGCCTGTGAGAGATTCCTCTGCTCCGACCGCCATACGCCCGGGCCACGCCAACGGTCACGTGCAGTCGCTCCCCCCCCCCGAGCGCAGCTCAGCGGCGAGCCGGACGGCGCGGGCGCATCCGCGCATCAGCATCATCATCCCGGCGCTCAACGAGGAGAAGCTTATCGAGCAGACGCTCCGATGTTTCCCGCCGGAACTGCGCGAGCGTTACAACATCGAGGTGATCGTAAGCGATGGTGGCAGCCGTGACCGCACCGTGGAGCTTGCGCAAGCCCAAGCCGATGTGGTGGTGGAACATGAAGAACCCCGGCGCCAGACGATAGCCGAAGGACGAAACAAGGGAAGCCTTGCGGCCAACGGCGATCTGCTCGTCTTTATCAATGCCGACACCGTGCCACGGGATTCCGAGAAGTTCATGCACGCGCTGATGATGATCGCCGAGCATGGAGAGACCGGCTCCGGCGGCGTTGTAGCCTATGCCTGCCCGGTACAGGTGGCCCCCGAAGAACGTCGCCTGAGCGACAGGCTGTTTCATGGCTTCTTCAACAACTATGTGCGCGTGCTCAACAGAATCGGCGTCGGCATGGGACGAGGAGAGTGTCAGGTGATCTGGGCCGGAGTATTTCGGAGGGAGGGCGGTTATAACAACCTGATGGCCGCCGGAGAGGATTTCGATCTATATAAACGGCTGACCCGTCACGGAGGCATCGGGCATAGCTGGGATCTCTGCGTCTATGAATCCCCCAGGCGCTTTCGCCGCTATGGCTATCTCCGTGTGCTGCTCGAATGGAGCATGAACGCCCTTGCCGTTATATTCCTTCGCCGATCGATGTCGAAGGAATGGGAAGAAGTGCGATAAACCGGCCCCCGCAAGAGGCATAGCAGGCTTCTCCCCGGCATGCCACATATCAACGGCGCATGCGCTGGACCGACGTGATCGGTTCTTTTTACCCCACATGCCCCCGCCGATCGCCCAGGCCGATTCTCGCGCTGCTGCACTTTTTATCTGTTTATCATCCCGTTGGCCCCCCTCCAAATCGCCGGGGCTTAGTATGTTTAAGGATGATGATGGATCGCTGTCATCATTGTCGGGAACTTATCGCACTATAAATGAGACTACATATGCGCGCTTATCACCTTGCACTGGTGCCACTGGTAACTGCACTCTTGTTGAGCGCCTGCACAGAGGACACAACCGGACCCGATGTAGGCACCGGGAATGAGCTGAAGGCAACCATCAACGGCCAGACGGTGGTGTGGGATGTCAGCTCTCTGGCGTCAACCTATGATGTCGGCTCCAAACAGGTTCTTTTCGGCGAGACGTTGACCGGCTCCCCCTCGAAGACCGTGCTGCTGCGATTCAACTATGACATCGACAAGGGACCATTCCCCCATACCGTGAGCGGCAATGCAATCAATATCGTCTACACGGAGTCCGGGTCGAGCGTGCTGACGTACGACTGCCTGGGCAACGATGACCATTGCAGCATCACGATCACCAGAAGCAATGGCGAGATTGTGGACGGGACGTTCAACGCCATGCTGAGCGAACGAAGCGACTCGACAAAAAAGGTGACGATCACAAATGGCTCGTTTTCCATCAAGCTGAACCGTATAAACTGAACGGCACTGTGCGCCGTGCGGCCCGGAGCGGGAACCTGAAACTCCGCTGGCACCACGGCGCGCCACCGTGGCTCCTACCACGATGTGCGATACCAGTCCAGAAGGCAGCATATCCGCCCCGCCATACGGTGCACCATAGTCTGGTGGGGCCACCGGCAGAGCCATACAACCATATCCTGGCATTGCCAGCCACAGACATCAGGCATATAAACGAGGATCACGGGGTATGGAGCCTCTATCCCAAGCCTCCTGCCCACCGGAATGGATGAAAGCGTTCCTACGCCATTGTGCATTCCAACCGATGATCGACTGCTGATCCTCTCTCCCAATCAACTCTCTCCAACGTGCCGCCGACCCTCCCCCCGGTTGCGAGTACGATGGAAAACATTGCCGGACTCGCCCCGCGGTGCTTTTTTCATCCACAGGCTCGATTATAACGGAACCATGCTAGTGCGTTATCCCCTTATCCTCATTCTGCTCACGTTGCTCGGCAGCACAGGACTCAAGGCGCAGATCCTGTTTTCACCTATCGAGATGACAAATCGTCCGCTCGGCTCGCTGAACGATGCATCGTCGACAGGATGGAACCCATCTCTTCTTGGAACCGATCCGGGAGGCTATGAGCTTCTCCTGTCGCTCCCCTATGGCGATCGGTTCTCCTTTGCTGGAAAGCCATATGCGGCATTTGCCAAGGCAGGCCCGTTTGGTGGCGGCCTTATCACGCTCTTCGATGATAGCGTTGCAGCCGGCATGCTCGCACTCCCGAAACAGTATTTCGTGGGGTTTGGATTTCCCATTGCCGAGGAATCGTTCTGGATCGGCGCAAGCAACAGATGGCTCGATGCGGGCGGCTTCCTGAAAAGCGGAGAGATTTCGGTCTCGGCCACCATGCACCCGTTCGAGCATCTACTGGCCTCGCTGACGGTATCGAACATCACATCGAACAACGACAACGGCATCGGATTCAACGGCAACGCGGCCTATCGCTTCGCAGACTGGGGCACCATCTACGGGACCACCCGCTATGACAAGGCCGATACGCTCTTCGGCTACGAACCGTTCCGGGCCGGCCTGGGGATCAGCCTTGGCATCTTCGATAATCAGCTCCGGCTCAGCGGCCAGTACGACCTCACACGCAGCAGCATCCGCGCAGGGGTGGAGCTTATGTATGCCGGATCGAGCGCCAACGTTGGCGGCGGCACGATCGGCGAGATAAGCCGCTCCACCGGCCTGCTGGGAGGGCTGCTCCTGGTACGCTATGCAAGCACCGATAACGACCTCGACGCCGGGATCTCTGATGCGCTTGCAACCACCGGCCGTAACAGGCGCGGCTGGGCGCCGGAGCGGGCGTACACCCCCGATGAACTCTATTACCGGGTTCCAACAAATGATGCGCTTCCATCCCCCACAGCGCTTATCAGGCCGTGCGATGGAACCGGCATGGAGTTCGACTCCCCTTCCGGCCTTGCATCGGTGCTCTCCGCCTCGGGGGCGCCGTACACCGAGCTTACCAGCAAGCTTCGCGAGCTTTCGCCAAACCCACACGATCTGTACAAGGCCATACGGCAGGAGTATTACTCCACCCGTATTCGCAATGCCGAACTCCAGAGCAGCGACTCGCTGGCGCTTCTAACCCGGCAGGGACACTCCATTGGCATTCAGGCGGTCAATGCCGAGAAGTTCCCGGAGGTATCGCTTCTGCTCCAGGTGACCGACAACGCCGGACGCAATGTACGGGGCCTGGGACTCAACGACTTCCGCTTCCGCGATTCGCTGATGAAGATCACCTCGGTACGGCCGATCGACTCCAGCTTCAATGTGCCGGTCGATGTGGTCATCATCCTCGACTGCTCCGGCAGCATGCGCGATGAGATCAACTCGGTCCGCGCCAATGTGCAGAGCTTTGTCAACAGCATGGCCACCCGTGGCGCAGACTATCACATCGGCGGCGTCCTTTATGGTGGCATGATCTACGACACGCTCCACCCGACAGCCGATTTTGACAGGTTCAAGAAGTTCATGGTGAAGGCCGATGCCATCGGCAACGACGAGATCACCTCGCTGGCGATCAAGGCGGCAACACAGATGAACTTCCGCCCGAACTCCCAGCGGCTCTTCATCCTCATCACCGACGACTGGGCGATCCAGGATAACGCTCGTCTGAACGAGCCGGATCTGACCCAGATGCTCTGGGACACGCACGCACGACTGTACAGCATCGGCAACCCGTGCAATAACAATGGCGCGGTGATGACACGTCTGTCGCTCGGTCGCGAGTATAACATCAATGCACCGTTCAACTCCGTGCTGGATGATATCGGCGCCGATGTCACGACGATCTATCAGCTCACCTATGAGTCGCGCATGAAGGAGGCAGCCCCCAAGGTGACCCTTATGCGGGGACGCCTGCGCGATGTGACCGGACGCCCGGCACCGGTGCCGCTCTGGCTGAGCAACGGCGGCAATCGCATTGCAGTTGCGGTGAACGGGACCACCGGCGAGTACGAGATCGAGATAGCCGAGGGGCTGAGCTACTCTGCGGAGGCCTCTGGTGATCGCTATCTCCCGCTCTCGGAAACCGTGGACCTGACGGCGGTGCGCCAGGGTGATACAGTGGTTCGCGACTTTACGCTTCGCATCCGTCCTACCACCCTGATGGGCCGCGTACAGGATGAGCAGGGAGCGCCGGTATCGGCAGAGGTACGCGTCGAGGACGCGATCACCGGCGAGCGCCTGGTAAGCGTGCGAAGCGGTGCCGACGGGCACTACTCCACGCCTATTCCCGAGGGGCACTCCCTCCGGGTATCGGCAATCAATCCGAATTATGTGCCCAATGTGGTGGAGATCGATGCCGGCACGGTATCGCGCCAGCGCGATCTGACACAGGATCTGAACGTGACCTCCATCGAGGCGGCCATTGCTACCGGAGCCACGTTCAAGGTGCGGAATATCTTCTTTGATTTCGCCAAGTGGGATCTGAAGCCGGAGAGCTTTATCGAGATTGATCGCCTTGCGGCCCTTATGGCGGAATACCCGACGATCAAGGTGGAGATCGGCGCGCATACCGATGCGATCGGCAGTGATCGCGATAACCAGATCCTTTCGGAGAACCGAGCAAAATCGGTGGTGCGATATCTGGTGGACAAGGGCGTTGCACAGGAACGGCTCCGCGCCCACGGTTATGGCAAACAGGTGCCGATCGCCCCGAACGATACCGATGAAGGCCGGGCGCTGAACCGTCGCGTGGAGTTCAAGCTGGTTCGCTGATCCGCGCCCGCACCAGTATCCCGAAGAGAGTAGGAACGCGAGAAGGAGCACCATCGCACCAGTGTGATGGTGCTCCTCCCTTGCTCCGTACCATGTCTGTAGATGCGCCCGATATGGAATGCATTGCAGCACCGGCACCGCAGCGGCGGGAAAAGGATATGCCACATGATTGTGCATACACCAATCAGAACCAACAGAAGGACAATCGGCAGAGCGCTCTTCTGCACACATAACGTCCACATTCAAGCAGCCCGCATCACACCTTATCATCCCCAACAGTATGAATCCCAGCTTCTGGATCGGCCGATGGCAGAATCATACCATCGGTTTTCATCAGCATCAGATCAACCGCCATCTCCAGGACTTCTTTCAAAGCCTGGAAGCGCCTCCCGGCTCAACAATGCTGGTCCCGCTCTGCGGCAAGAGCCTTGATATGCTCTGGCTGCGGGAGCAGGGATACAGGGTGGTGGGGGTGGAACTGAGCGAGATTGCAGCCACGGCATTCTTTCACGAGAACGGCATCCCGTTCGAGATCGAACCACAGAATAGGTTTGTCCGCTATCGAAGCGATGGTATCGAGATCCTGCAAGGCGATTTTTTTGCGGTGCAGAGCACGGATATCGACGGGATCTCCTCCGCATATGATCGGGCCGCGCTGATAGCGATGCCAAAGGAGATGCGGGACCGCTATGCCCGGCAGATGGGCGCGCTTATGCCATCGGGTGCGCGCACCCTCCTTATCACCGCGGAATACCCGGAGGAACAGATGAGCGGCCCTCCGTTCTCGGTTTCAGAGGAAGAAATCAGAAGAATCTTCGGAGGGACGTTCAAGGTTCGCATGGCATCGAGCACCGATGCGCTCGAAGAGAACCCCAGATTCAAACAACGCGGGATCACCGAGCTGACCGAGAACGTATATATCCTCGAACGGTGCTGAGCCGCTCGCAGGTCTCAACATTCATCGACGGCATAGTCCCGACACCCGAGGCGTGCTCCTGAGGTTACACGCTATTGCCACCGACGTCATGGTGTAGCGCGATGACTCGATCACTTACCTTTATGGAGTCTGATATGATACGCCGTCCCGTCCTTGCCCTTCTCACCCTCTTCCCCATTCTTCTCGCAGTAGCCGGATGTGATATCATTCCGGTTGAGCCACAGTCGATCAAAGGCACGTACAAGAGCACCACCTTCATCATCCCTGCGCCGAACGATGGCCCGGATGACGTAGGAGCACGCGGTGGATTTATTGAGCTACGGCTGAACGATGACGGAACAACTTCAGGTCGCCAGCATATCCCGTACGGAGATGGTACGGCAAGCGACCGTGATCTTAACGGCACCTATACGATCACCGGCGATACCATCCTGTTCCACATACAGGGAGCAATCTTCTTCGAGCCGATGCATATGGTGAACGATGAGATCCGCACAACCGAACAGCTCCGCAGAGGGTCGTTTGAGCTTGTGCTGAAGAAGCAGCCATAAGAGGCTCTGCCGGAGGTGTGCCGCACACGCATGGCAGCCCTTCCCACACTCAGGAAGGCTGCCAGCGCCATATCACCACTATCTCGGGAAGCGCCTTCGTGATGCCCATAATCGCACCCGGCAACGCCGTGGCAATGCCCCCGGCAGCCAGGAACAGAGGCGGTTTTGCAGGCTCCTCCCATCATCACCGCATCGCCACACATCAGCAGGCTGGATTTTGCCATCGCCTCCCCTATCTTACGACGTCCGGCAGCACAAACGCACGGAGCACGCCAGTCCGGTGCGTTCTCCCTGGCCACACACGATGGCCTGCCGGAACCGTCTCGCACTCCGGTGAGGCTCCCCGGAACCCCAGGTGTGGCCAGGGTCCGGGCCGCGCCCCGAACAACCGATTACCGTCCGTCCCATCTCGCCCCGCACATATACGCCTTTGTACCAACTGCTATGAAGCAAGCTTTATCTCTGTGCGCTCTCTGTATGATGCTCTCGGTGGTCGCCGCAGCGCAGCCACTGGTACAGCCATTCGATATCGTGCTGCCGAGCTACGACTCCTCCGGCTCGGCATGGCTGCCGGAGCTGCCGATCGAGGACATCGACCGCCGTGGGTTTCTTGAAGCATCTGCCGACGGCCATCTTCAATGGCCGGACGGAACCCGTGCGCGATTTGTTGGCGTAAGCCTCATCAACTCCGCCTGTTTCCCGGACAGCATCGACGCTATCGCAACGGCACGGCGACTCCGAAAGCTCGGGGTGAACATGGTCCGGTTCAATTACTTCGATCATATCAACTCCAATAGCGCTTCGGCGCTCGCCCCGGGCAACCGATCCGACACGCTCTCCGCAAGCCAGATGAAGAAGCTCGACTGGTTTCTCTATCAGCTCAAGCAGAACGGCATCCGAGCGCATTTCGTCGTAAAATCCCGCAACACCCCCCGTCGCGACGACAAGGTTCCCGGCCAGGATTCCACATACGGCTACGGCCACTACATCAGCTATTTCTCAGAGCCGTTGCAGCAGATGCAGCAACGGTATATGACGGCGCTCTTCAACCACCGGAACCCCTACACCGCAAGGCGCTATGCCGATGACCCGGTTATAGCGCTGATAACCGTTTCCGACCAGAATTCCCTGTACGATCATTGGGTGAACGATCGGCTGAACCAGCGGGCGAGCGTTCTGAGCTATCATCACTCCCGGCTCCTGGACACGCTCTTCACGGATTTCCTGAAGAGGCGCCATGCCTCGACCGCCGCATTGCGCTCGGCCTATCGGGAGGGCATACCATCGGTAGGCCCGAACATCGTGAAAAATCCCGGGTTCGAGTCGTTCACCGACAACTGGAATCTTCAGGTCGGCGAGGGGGCACAGGCCACTATGGTGCTTATGCAAGGAGGCGACGTGCCGCCGGGAGAAGGGGCTTATACCATGCGAGTGGCGGTTAGAAAGGTTAACGGCAACGAAGGGCGCATCTATCTTGAACAGCAGGGACTGCGTGTGCGCAAAGAGGGCATCTACCGCGTCCGGTTCAAGGCAAAGACCGACTCGGCGGGCGGACGGCAGATTCGTGTGGTGATGATGCGTGGTTCTGCGCCAAGCGAGAACTTTGGGCTGAACGAGACGATAGACCTGACAACGGCATGGAAGAGCTTCGAGTTCACCTTCCGCTCTTCCGGCACCGATAGCATCTCGACGATCCTTCGATTTTATATCGGCCGCACGCTGGGCGATATCATGCTCGACGGCGTGAGCATTCAGGAGACCGGACGGGAAGGGCTTGAGCCTGAAGAGACCCTGGAGGCATATACGGTGATTCGCGCCAGATTCCGGGATCTGCCGAAGATGGCAACACGGAGGATGCACGATCAGAGCGATTTCTACGACTCCCTTGCACGCAACTACTATCGGACGATGCACCGGCATCTGCGAGCGCTCGGCGTGCGGGCATTGATCGCCGGGACAAACAACTCCGCAGGCAGTGCGGACACCTGGACGCAATCGGAATATGAGTTCACCAGCGAGACCGCGCAGTGGGATTACAACGGCAGCAGAACCCAGGGGGCAACCTATACCGACTCCACCTGGGTGATTCGGAACTACTCTGTGCTCCGCTATCGCGATCAGAAGATCCCCGAGTTTTCCCGCAACGCGATAACCGGCAAGCCGTTTATCGCGGAGTCGTACCTGCACATCTTCCCGAACCGTTATCGCTCCGAGATGATGCTCTTTCTCCCCTCCTATGCCTCGCTTCACGACTGGGATGGCATCTATCTATATACCTACAGCGATCGGGCGCAGGATATGAAAAACCGGCGGCAGATATTCAAAGATGATTTCTCCAGCATTATCGCCGACCCCTCGATCTGTGCGCTGCTGCCGCAGGTCTCCCTGGCAATGCGCCAGCAGTGGATCGCCCCGGCAGAGCGGACCATCCGCATCCGCCATGACGCTGCCGACCTGCGCAACCAGCCAGCGGTCTATTCATCGCGCGGTTTCTTTCAGATCGACGGCTCGTTCAGCGCGGTCGCCAATCTGGTAAACGCCGTACGCATAGACTCCTTTACCGCATCCCGGCATTACACCGCCGACGATTATTACGTGACGATGCCAAGCGATGACAACATCGAAAGCGATACCCGCCAGATCAAACTTGATATCACCAAGGGGATCATCCAGCTTACCACACCCCATATACAAGGCGCAAGCGGGGCGGTCGGCCAGAGCGGCACGATACGCACCGGCAACCTGGGGATAAGCTGGAGCGGTGGAGGCCAGCATGTCACCTATCTCTGGAGCACGCTCGATTCATCTGCGCTCGATAGCGCCCGCCGATCGCTCCTTACGATTACAACCAGGGCGCTCAATACCGACGCGCTCTGGCAATTCGGCGATTCCAGCCTCGGCAAACGCTGGGGAACCGCGCCGGTACAGATGGAGTCGGTAACGCTTGGCGTGAACTTCCATACGGCGGCCGATTCGCTCCTGATCTACCCGCTCGACTCCACTGCGCAGCCAACCGGCCGCATCATCCCGGCCACACGGACAACCTCCGGCTCCTGGCGCGTCACGATCAACCTGGGCATGGAAAGAACCCCCTGGTTTGGTGTGGAGCAACGATTTTCCCTGGGCACCGACACTAGCAGCAGCCAGGTGAACACAGCCGTCACCACGACCCGTATCGGCGAGATCCACCCGAATCCCGCCAGCGCAACGGCCGCCATCAATCTGATGATTCCCAACGGCGGAGCGATGATTCATGGGAGGATCTGCGATATGCTGGGACGTACCGTGGCCGAGATTCCCACGCATAGAGGCATAGCCGGAGCCACGATGCTGCCGGTTGAAACGGGGGATCTGCCAAACGGCGCATATCTCTGCATCCTAAGCGTGGGCGATACAACGGTGGCACGCAGGCTGATGGTGCGGCGGTAACATCGTGCTGCCACCGCACTATCACCCCGGTGGAGCGCCGATCGGTGAACTTGTTCGCCCGATCGGTTGTTTATGGATCTGCCCCTCCTTCTCTGCGCTCATCCTGCCGCAACAGAGGGGCATGCCACTGGCCATGCTTTTGCAGAAGGATATGTATGACCTATCTGGAATTTCATCTTTTCTTCAACCTTCCGCTGATCGCCGTTCTTCTATGGACCGGCCGGAAGCGTTTGCAGCGCGTGCACCTACGATGGATCGGGATTATCTGCCTGATCGTGCTGGCGTTCACCATTCCCTGGGACAACTGGGCGGTCGGGGAAAAGATCTGGGAGTTCGACGAGGGACGTGTCCTCGTTCGCGTGCTGAATCTCCCGATCGAGGAGATCCTGTTTTTTGTGATCGAAACGATGGTGGTCTGCCTGGTGGCCGTGCACTTCCTGCCGAAACCACCCATCCCGAACATGATGCCGGAAGAGGCCGGAGGATCATCCCGTAGCGATCCGGGATGATGCGCATCGTGGCGTTGCAGCGCTCAGGCACCTCGACGCCTTCAGCACCGGCACCAGACACAAGCCTACGGCAACGGCTGACAACAGAAACAATCATCAAGCAGACCCATATCACACACACATGTCCTCTCGTTATCTCTTTCATATGCTCTTCTGGATGCTGCCGGTCGTGGCGATCCAGTGGGCGCTTGCATGGAAGACGTTCAGACATAATCTGAAGGCGGTCTTCATCCCGCCGTTTATCATCGGCACCTACTACACCGTAGCGGACTCGTTTGCCGTACGCGAT
The DNA here is from genome assembly GCA_964455525.1 of uncultured Alphaproteobacteria bacterium. Lineage (GTDB taxonomy): Bacteria > Bacteroidota > Ignavibacteria > OLB7 > OLB7 > JAFDZV01. Next base: position 34,524 of record CAYVWR010000003.1, on the reverse strand, counting down.
GGCATCTGGTATTTCGACCCGCAACAGATCCTGAACATCTTTCTCGGCCCTCTCCCTATCGAGGAAGTGATCTTCTTCTACCTTACCGCTCTGCTGGTCTCCCAGAGCTTTGTCATGTTCATGCCGCAAGGATATCGGTGGGAAGGCTGAAAAGGCGACCTCGATCGGCTGGCACCACGGTCGCCCATCATATGGAACGCCCTATCGCACCACAGAGCGCCCGGTGCACTCCCGATGGGCCGCATACGTCGATGTGTTGACCCTGAATAGTATATCCGGTTCCGGGACATCCTGGCATTCTCCGCATCTTCAGGATCGCCTGCTCGTTGCCTTGCCGCGCAACTCTCGCTACTTTTGCTCAACGATACTTCATGTACAAGGACCAACGATGGCAAAGAGTTCCCAGGGACGGCGCGCCATAGCCGGACAGCTCGGCCTGCTTGAACAGAAGGAGCAGAGGGAGGAGGGGATGGAGCCTGCTGCGCGCACAGGGGTTCAGCGCACAACAGCAGGACGCAGGCGCAGCGGACGCTCTGCCGCAGGCCGTACGGGCAAGCTCCCCTCGGACGGAACCATCATCAGAACGATCATGCTACGATTATTACGGTGGGCCGTCAGGCTGATTGCATTTTTTCTCCTCGCCTCTATAGCGCTGGTGCTCCTGTATCGGGTGGTTGACCCCCCGTTAACGCCTCTTATGGCCATGCGTCCGTTCGAGGAGATGGCAGGGGGCGATCTGGTTGGCATAAGCAAACAATGGGTTGACATCGAGGATGTAAGCCCTGCGCTCCTTCGCTCGGTGATCGGCGCCGAGGATGCCCGTTTTTTCAGCCATCAGGGAATCGACTGGAAAGCCGTTGAGCACGCACAGCAGCGCAACGAAGCCTCCGACGGCAAAAAACTGTATGGCGCCAGCACCATCACCATGCAATGTGCCCGGAACGTCTTTCTCTGGCAGGGGCGCAACTATCTCCGCAAGGGGTTGGAGGTCTACTTCACCTATCTGATAGAATTCCTCTGGGGAAAAAAGCGGATTCTGGAAGTATATATCAACGTGATAGAATGGGGCCAGGGGGTCTATGGCGTGGAAGCCGCCGCGCAGAATTATTTCGGTGTGCCGGCCTCGAAGCTCAGTGCCCGCCAGGCCGCGCTTCTGGCCGCCGTGCTGCCAAACCCGCGCAAGTGGAATCCCGCCAGCCCAACCAGTTATATCAATGGCAGGGCCTCCACCATTCAGGCCCGTGCAGCAGGAGTAAGCCTTGGCCCCATACGGGAAAAACCCCAGGAGCAGACAAAGCCCGAGCGCAGTTCCAGCAAAAAGAAATAACGGGCATGCCAGCGTGCCCGTATGCTATATCAAGCCCCGACCGATACGATATCAGCCGGGGCTTTCTGCCGACCTGCTCAAGCCGACTACCAGTATACTATGCTACCAGACTGGCATTCAGCGTGATTTCCACACCGGCCAGGGCCTTGGAGACCGGACATCCCTTCTTGGCAGCCTCGGCGTATTGGCGAAACGTCTCCTCATCCATTCCCGGCACCTCTCCCTCGGTTTTCAGCTCGATCGTGCTGATCGCAGGGCCTGCATCGCCAACCGTCAGATGCACCTTGGCCTCGGTGCTGATACGCGTCGGAGTGAAACCGGCCTCCCCGAGTCCCGCCGAAAGCGCCATCGAGAAGCACCCCGCATGGGCCGCGCCGATCAATTCCTCCGGGTTGGTTCCGGTCCCCTCCTCGAATCGCGATGAGAAGGAATAGGCGCCGTCGAACGCGCCGCTACCAAGCTTCATCGAACCCTTTCCTCCCTTCAGATTACCTTCCCAGACGGCATTGGCTGTGCGAATCGCCATGATAGTTTTCTCCTGATCTTCTTGCTGAATTGAAATGCTATATCCGATACGGTGCACTACGCAGAGGTATGCCGCGCCGGGCATCCCGTATCACCGGTGAAAGTACGAAGGAATAGCGAGTTTCGGCCGATGATCGTATAAACATCACAGTCTGCAAAGAGAGTCCGTTGGCAATCGGTGCAAGAGTGGATACGATAGGATGCCGGGGCATTCAACCGCAACCGGCATCTATGAACGATGGACCAGCACAATGCAAAGGAGGATAGCGGGAGCCTAAAGCGGATGGCCAGCAGAGCACGCCCCCGGCTGTTATCGGCAGGGGCGCAGGAAAAAGGCACCATCGAAGACGATGATGCCTATAGAGCTTCTTTCGGCTTGCCGCGTTAGCGGAAGTAGAAGAACAGACCGACTTCAGGAGTCGGCAGAAACTGTGCTGTCGAGGGGAAGTAGCTTAGCGCACCGCCGAGCGATACCACAAACTGTTCGCTGGCAAACCATTCGTAGCCGATCCCAAGCCCCATCCGAAACGGGTTTGCTATACGGTTTCCCGGCTTCGTGGTATCATCCGATGTGGATGTGTAGAAACCCAGCCCGAGCATCGAGTACAGCCGCCAATCGGGGTGGCGGATAAAGGCATACTGCGCCTCACCCCCCATATTGAAATGGGTCCATTGCCCAGCCGTAATCACAAAGAAGGACGCCTGAGCAATAAACCCACCGGGAAATGTAGCGCGCCCGGAAAGCCCCGCGCCGGAGATCAGGCCTGCATTCAGACCGATGCCGAATGCCTGACTGCGATAAAAATCATTGCCTGTCAGCGAGTCGGCAGGAGTGGCAGGAATAGTTGTCTGCGCGTACAGCCCGGGGCCGACGCAGAACAAAACCAGCAGTGAGCAACAAATCCGTAGAAAACGTGTCATACGATAATCGCCCTGAAGTTGACATAATTACACCCCGGCACAGAAAGCCCCTTGAGGAGCAACGATAACACTCCGGGCGAGTTCTGCCAAGCGTATTCCGGGCCGAAGAGCACCGCCATCCGCCCGGCTCCCCTCTCCACAGACCCGGGATTCTATTTTTTCCGCTTGTTCATGTCGGCAACATCCTCCCGCAACGTCTCGCCGATCTCCCTTCCGGCATCCATCGCGGCATTGTCTACAACAGCCCGGATCTCCTCCTCCTCCAAGCTCAGAAGCTGCACGGCATTGAAGATCGAGACGCCGGAGGAGACCACTTTTGGCCCGAACGCCGCCGCATAGGTCCGCGACAGAGGGATGGTATGGCTTTCGGCATCCTCCCAGACGATGGCGCCGGAGCGGCGGTCTATCATCCGGGAATTTCCGCGCACCCGGAGCGATGTGCCAAACGAGCTGGAGACCAGTTTGCAGTCGGTAAGCTCGGTTTCGATGATAAAATCGGGATCACTGCCGGCACCATCCACCGAACGTATGTTCAGATAATCGGCGGTGGAGGTACGAATCCCCTGCGAGATCGCATGGGCTATCGAATCGCCATTGATCGCACGATCCAGCTTTTTACGGGCCTGGTCGCCAACGATCACCGAGCCGATGGCCGCAAGAACTTCCGTAGCACTATTCTTGGAAGGGCTTTCGATCACCGCAGCGCCGGAGGTTGCACCGCTCCTGGCCGAAGAACGAAACAATGCTGTCTTGCCAGCCACATCGTACTGTGCAAGCCTGTTGGTATGGCCACATGCTCCTAGAAAAAGCACAAACGGGAGCAGTGCGGAGAGAAACCATCTGGTATTCATAGTCGTTGTTCCATCATCATCAGTTCATGGGTAGTTTACAAGGGCGCACACGGTAGCGATGTGCCGCACCATTCCTGCGCGTATCAGATCGCATGCTTGGGGGCGGGGGTTTAATCGGAACGGCCGATCGCCCCTGCCACGAAGACTCCAGCAGCATGGCAGGCGATCGGCCGTTGGCGGCGCGAAATCCAGGCAGAACACGATAAAGCTACGGCAACCGCGCTGGCAGAGCCGCTCCAAGCAATGCCCGACTTCGACACAAGAGCGCATCGGCGAATTTCACGGCATATCAGCGGAGCATTGCACAGGCAGACAGGTATAGATTCACGGCATCTGCCTGAACCATCGGCACACGCATATAGCACATGCGGACAAATGGTGCTCCCGGTTAATCGCCCAGTGCAAGCACCACATGCAGCCCGTAGCTCAGTGCCCTGAGATCGGCGACACTTGCGCCACCGATTGGATGAAAATAATGGGCGCCCAGACGGAACTCCATGAACTGTATCGGAGAATAGCCTATACTGATGCCGGGTCTGAGGAAGAAAAACCCCTCATCACGATACTGTTCCAGGATCGGGTTGCCGGTGGGATCAACGATATCGGCACGTTTCTTCAGCATCTCCACTCCCCCCGCACCCAGCATAAGATCGCCGCGTACCGAGAGCCTGCCGTTAAAGATCTTGGTATCATAGCCGGTGAGAAATCCACCATAGCCAAATTCGAACCGATCGTACTGCGTGCTCAGATCATACAGATGCGCGCTCATCCCGCCGCCGCCGAACATCCAGCTATTCAGGATCACATACCCCTGCGCGCCATAGAGGACAAGCTGGCCATCCAGCACCGGATCGAGATCCTTCGGATTCAACGTAGTAAGCTCCACAAGCGCGCCGCCGAAGAAACCGCCGCGTGTACGAAAGAATCCATCGGACTCCGATAGGCTGAACTCATCATCGTCGATACCCTGAAAGAACGACGAGTCAGGATTAAGCGTATCGGAGAGCAGAGAATCCTGGTCGTCATCGAAGCCATCATCGGTCTGGCTGAACGCCGGGAACGCAAGAACTATCAGAGCGATGGCGCAGAGCGCGAGGCGCGCTACAATCATAATCGATCTCCTGGAAGTGGAATAACTCTCCTCGGGAATGCCATTCGGAGATGCTCCGAGGCTCCCACACACAACAAAAATACGCTGGCTCTGAGCTGCCGCAGGAGTCCTGTACGATAACGATCGGTATCGGCGTTGCCCATGCTAGAATCCATGCTCTCCAGCCGATGGCAGAGGGGTAAAATCCCTGTAGCCATGTTCACCGACAATCACCCGTCCATCCTGTTCCACCCATGCATGGGCCACGAAGGCACCACGGTTATCGCGTGCCACACCGATACGCAGCATGGCATCGTAGCCACGCCGCACAAGCAGGATCTGGGCCGCAAGCGCCTGGGTCATGCAGGTGGCCCTCGGCACATATCGGCTCGCCGCCATCACCATCCAGGATATCCGCTGTGGCGACATCACCTGATGTGCAGGCACACGTCCCGGCACCATAAGGCGGGATATACCTTTTCGGAGCACCCGGAACGGCAGCAGCGTAAGCCCTGCGCGCACCAGAACAACCAGCGCCAGCACCTTCGCCAGCAAGCGCTGCTCCGCAGCAGGGAGGCGAAGGAATCTATGCAGCCGTTTCGTCGCGCACCTCGATCAATCCAGTGGCATGCAGCTCATGCAGCAGCGCAAGAACATCCCGCTCGCAATCGTCCTGATCGACCTCGTATTCGGCACACAGCCGCGCACAGATATCCTCCACCCTGCTTGGTTGCTGAAGCATTCTCCAGATCGTTGCGCCAACTTCGTCGAGACCGTAATAGACACCATCGACCAGGTTCAGAATCGCGGCCTCACCGGCAAGTTCGGTGGAGACCTGATCGCTGGAAACGGTTATCACTGATTGACGCGAGATCATGCGCATAGACTCCGAAATTTCATTGGCATCGGCCATCCGGCCCCGGCGGAATCGTCCGGCTTCGGAACGTATCCTATCAGAAGAAGGGGTCTGGACAGCAGGAGGTGACAAGATAGCTTCCGCTGGTAAAATAGCCTTCCGCATCAGCCATCACCATAAACGACACAGGCCTGGAGATACCTCCAGGCCCGCATGTAGACAGTGGACAATACGGACAGAATCACACTATCAGCAAAGAGTCGCGGCCGAGCATGCATCCGATGCCGATACGCCAGCATGCTCCGGGAAAAGAACAGGCCCGGCGCAGTGCCGGACCCGTTTTGGACAACCGTGGCCTGTAGCGCCACACCAAGGGAGCTTTTAACGGAAGCGCTTCAGCCAATCCAGGAGGTCGCGGGCCTTATCCTTGGAGTTGCGATCATCCTGATCCTTGCAGTTCCACCAACGTGGCTTGCCATCCTTATCATCGTTGCTATCACGGCACCACTTCGGACGATCGTTGTTGCGGCCGCAGTTGACGCGATCGCGATGCTTGGCGCCGAGGTAACCATAGTTATACGACTCAAGCCTATCCCTGATGGCATCGCCGGTGCTCCAGGCAGAGCGCGACGCATTCTTGCCGATCGGATACTGGCGGAGCCAGTTGTCGCCGGCAGTGATCCTGTCGCAGATGGAGGAGCCATCGTTGCCCATCAGCAGATTCAGCTTGGCAGTGATAAGCTGCTGAGCCAGGATGTAGGTATTATCACCGCAATTCGAGGACTTCGAGAGGAAGTTCATGAGCTGCGACTTGGTATAGGTCACGTTGCCCAGCTTCATCGTACCGACCGGCCACTTGTCGGTATTCGACCTCCAGTAGCTTACCGTAGCCGTGCCAGGCACACACTCCGGCGCATAGCCGAAGTTCAGGACATACTCGGTCTTGGCAGCGGTGATCTGTGCCGCAGCCGTGTGCAGCGTGGAGAGACCATCGCTATCGTAGGTTGCCTCGACATCATCAGGAAGCGTGGTGATATCGATACGCACCTTGTACTTGCCCACTGGGAGCGGGCCGAACGCATACTTGCCATCGGCATCGGTCGTCGTGGAAAGGGTGTTATCGACCCTACCATCGTTGTTATAATCGGCATCGAGGTACACCTGCACGTTCTTGATTCCCATCTCGCCGGCATCGGCCTTGCGATTGCGGTTGGCATCCAGCGAAACGGTGCCGCTGATAACGCCCTGAACCGGCTGGGCGGAGCAGACGATCATCGAGACCGGCAGGCCGGCCGAATCCACACCAAGAGCATCCTGAAGGAAGCGGAACGCGTTCAGATTGCTCAGGTCAACGCCCTGCACCTTGATCTGATAGATACCGGAAGGGAGGCTGGCAGCCTGATAGTCCATCTCGCTGCGCTTAAACGTGCCGGTAGCGATACGGAACTGCTCCCACTCCAGGTTGCCGGAAGGATTGTTGTTGGTATAGGTGATGCCGTTCGGGGCAATCACATCGTAGGTCACGCTTGGCGAGCGGCGGAAGATCGGCAGGCGTGCATCATCCGGGGGATTGCTCGTCGTGGTTCCGGTTGTCGGGCTTCCACCAGCGCCAACACAATCTACACCACCCTCGGCGACACCCTCGGGAACGGCATCGGTCCCTTCCATCCACTCGGCAATGTCGTCATTGGACGTATCAGGATCATCATCATCATTGACGGAGCAATCATACGAGCCGTAGTCAAGATCGCCATCCCACATCGTAAACGAGGTTGCGGGGGTCGCAAGCTCCACAAAGAACTTCCAGACACCATCGTAGGTGGTCGGCGTCAGCGACGGGTAGTTGGGATAGATGATGGCAGCATCGGCAGCGCTACCCATTGGGGCTGCATAGGTGATCGGCGCACGAGCAAGGGCGCTGATGGTACCATCGGTACGCACCTTGAAGCTGCTCCAGCTCATGACGCTCGGATCGGTGCTACGCACGCGAAGGATATAGAAATAATCACCGCACGGCGTTTTTGCCTGCGGCACGTTGGTCACCGCAGTGCTGAACCAAGCATTATCAGGCATGATATTCCCGTTCCACTGCGCCACCTGGAACGTCCCGGAGCCATCCGCCGCAGGATCGGCAAACAACGTGAACTCCAGAGGAGTGGTTCCCTGATCCCAGGTTCCGCCGGTCTCGCCGTCGAAGATCCCGAGACGCATCTGCGATGAGCTGCCGCTGGAGGCAAGCTTCAGATAGATCGTGTTTCCGAGCGTCTGAATACCTTCACCGGCGATCGAAAGCATATGGCCATCGGTCACGCTCGGGGTCGGGAAATAGACATAACGCACCTGGGCACCGGCCGGTTGTACTGCAACGCCAAGCCCTGCCAGGAGCATCAGCATCATGACTCGCACGCTCATGCGAGCCTTGCGACTAAAGCAATAAGAATTCACCTTCATTGTCTGTGTTCGTCCTATGGTTCAATTTGAGGGAATGTGCAGGACCGACACGTCGATAACCGCTGAAACAACGGTAGCTCGAGATAACGACAGTACGTGACTGCTTCTGCTGAACAGGACCTGAGGCAACGGTGACGCCGAAGGAGAAATAGCTTTAAAGCCCTGGGCAGCAGCCTTAACCATCACTCCATCCTCGACGTTTGCACGCCTCGGGTCTGGCAACCGGTAGTCGTCACTACCATATGCGCGAGCCAGGGGGGATACCCGGCATTAGGCCCCGGGGTCAACGGGGCACTCCTCTATATGCTCCAACGAGAGAGAGGCCATTGGCAGTTACGGCCTGCTTTGATTATGTCCATGTACGGAGATAATCAATGCGCTCCCACGAAAACCGGCCTTGACCGGCATAAAGCTCCGACAGTATGTATCTAGGTTGATCTAATAGAGACGGTGGACCTTGCGCTGGATCTGGTATCCCGATCGAGATGCGTTGGTGGTACTCGCATCGGAATTATATCATGATCCCTATCATTCCGGGGCTATTATCAGCGACGATGTTCTGGTTAACAATCGTCTGGAACACCCGGACACCTGTAGACCTCAAGCGCACTATTGTCATAGGCATCACAGTATGCCATCTGGATTATATGGCTCTGTGTACTGTGAACAGGTTGCAATATTAATGAACGAATCGATGAAATCCAAGAACCGGATATGATACCCGTACGCATACTTTGAAGAGATAATAATGGCATGATGTTCGTGCGTAGCGGCTTTCATGAACAAATGTCCGAAAATCGGTCACTGGCTCCACCACACATCGCCGCCCATAATATGCAGGGCATTATCGCAGGTAATTATGACGGATTAACGGGAAAAGCCCGGAAGATTCCGGGCTTTTCCTGCCAAACAATTCTGTCCGGGAGATATGAATTCCCCATCCTACCGGAAACAGTTCGGCCGGGGCTTGCAGGTATTGAACACCTGTAAAGATCTGTGCATAATTTTTCCAAGACCCCACGGCGATGAATATCCGCAGCTACCATTGACATCCCGTACACCGCTGCCCATCGGATTCAATGCCAGCCAGACGCCCGCCAGGTTGAGCGTATAGTCCACGGACGAGCCATTATTGCCATCGGCAATATTAAGCCTTGCCGCGATATACTCTGCGGCCAGCACATAGGATTTATCGCCAGCAGTGGCTTTCTGCAGAATACGCAATGCCTGGCTCTTGGTATAGGACATGCAGCCGATCGTAATACGGCTGAGCGGCCAGCAGTTGGAAGAATTTGTCCAGTAGGCAACCGGCTTGGTACCGGTGCACACCGAGGAACTGGTTCTCTTGTACCCAAAATCGGCCACACGTACCGTCTGCCCGGCGGTTATGGTAACGGTTGCCCTGTTCGGAGTATTGACGCCGTCGGGATCGCTCGTCGGTCTGACATCGGCGGTGAGCGTCTCGTCATCCACGGTGATGACATAGGTGCCCGGCTCCAGATTGCTGAACTGGTAGCGGCCGAGGCTATCGGTCTGCATCTGCATGCCGTTGTTCAACGATACGGTCACCGAGGGAATTCCCGGCTCGTCATTGTCCTGGCGTCCATTGCCATTGACATCGTAATAGATAGAGCCGGTGATCCGGCCTGGACGGATCGGCACCACAGGCGCGCCGGTGGAATCAACGCCAAGCGCATCGTATGGAAAGCGCCATGCGTTCAGATTGTTCATGTCCACGCCGACAACCCGCACCTCGTATACTCCGGCCGGAAGCGAATCGACCCGATAGTCCATCTGGCTGCGGTTGAAGGTGCCCGTGGCAAGACGGAACTGCTCCCACTCAAGATTGCCCGACGGGTTATCGTTCAGATAGCGAACACCACGGGGATCGATCACCTGATAGCTCACGTTCGGCGAGCGGCGCACCACCTCGTTACGTGCATCATCGGCCGGGTTGCTTGTGGTGGTTCCTCCGGTCGGGTTGCCACCGCCATCGGCGCAGGGGAGCGTCGAGGTGGCAATGCCCTCCGGCACTGCCGCGGAATTGGCCGAGGCCCACGATGGAATGCCGTTGTTCGGCGTATCGGGATCGTCGGTGTCGTTGGCCGAACAATCGTACGATCCATAATCCATATCGCCGTCCCAGATCGTCAGCGATGTTGCCGGACGTGATAACTGGATAAAGAAGCTCCAGGTGCCGTCGTATGTCGTCGGCGTCAGCGTAGGATAATTCGGGAAGATCACCTGTGCATCGGCCAGACTATGCAACGGGGCAGTGTAGGCAAACGGGCGATCGAGCAGCGCCACCACCGTGCCGTTGGTGCGAAGCTTGAAGCTGCTCCAGGCCAGTGCAGCCGGGTCTGGATTGCTTACACGCAACGTATAGAAGTAATCCCCGTTGGCACCGCGTGCGCTGGCAGCATGCGGAACCGTTGCGACAAACCAGTCGTTGTCCGGCATCTGCGCGCCGCTCCACTGTCGTATACGGGTGGTGCCGCTGCCATTGCCACTGGGATCGGCGTATAAAGAGAAGTCCATCTGCACCGTTCCCTGATCCCACTGCCCTCCGGTCTCGCCGTCGAAGATGCCAATCTCGATAGAGCTGGTAGAACCTGGGGCTGCAAGCTTGAGAACGATGTCTTCACCAAGCGTGTTCAGGCCGCTTCCGGCCATTGAGAGGAAACGCCCATCCTTTGTATCGGCCGATGGGAAATACACATACCGCCGACCGGTCTGTGCAGTGACGTCGGAGGTGAAAGCTGTGGCAAACAGGAGAAAAAGGGCCACAACCGAGTGGAACGGACACGCCGTACGGCGCCCGCGTCGGTAGTAATGAGGAACCATAGGTTAAATCCCTTAATGGATAAGGATATGGGGATAGATGCGGAAAGCGAAGACGCAGTGGAAGTTGGACCTCAACCTCTGCGAATCAACAAGGACCGGAAATCTGGATGATTGCTTCAAAGACACGCCATACCATCACTGGTAGTTCCAAACCAGTGAATACTCGTCAGAAACCACCTCCTACTCGGAGGGCCGTTGCCCTGGAACGATACGAATGGCCTGCTCAGCGAAACAACAGCACGACACAACCAACGAGAATATCACGGTTGTGATATTCTCCTGATGTAGCATTGAAGGAGGTTCAAATTCAATGGTCGAATATCGCGTGGCCGATGGCTGGACTGTCGGCCCGCCGTCGTACGACGAGGTGGGGCATACAAGTATTATACATCACGAAAAATAGATTCGCATCTCTATGCGTGATCTGCGCCCCCCTGGCCATCGGATGGCATGCGTATACGGCCCATGCATACCCCCCCCGGTGTTGCAGGCCCTAAAGAGTCTATGTTCAGGGAAGACGATACAATGGGAGCGGACAGCCCGCCATGCCAGCCGATCCATACGGCAGATGCAATGTCCCGCACTGACCTGATGTGCCGGAACACCTATCGCCGAACCAATCGTACAGACCGGACGGGTCTGCCCCCATCCCATATCTTCCGCAATACAGCCATCTCCATCGGCATTGCGCACCGTACCGGCAACACTTATGGGTTCAGGAAGTATGATAGGAAATGCCCGGAGAAATAGTCAGGGCACACACGCTGGTTCGTGGTGCCGATGAATCTTCGAGCATAAGAAGCGTGGATTCTCAACCGCGCCGAGCCGGAAGGAAGGCGTATGCACGGATGCGGACCTGGACAGCATTCGCACGAGCATGCGATCACCCTGCTATTGATGACCCCTGCGGAAAGTCGAGAAATCCATTCCCTACATTTCCCGTGATCTTCTCCAGCGTACCGTGAACAATAAGCCGTGGAGCCATATACAGCTTCCGAATATTGATATCCACCCCCCTTTCGGAGCTTGGGCGGCCATCAGCCGGTGTCGTTTCTCCATGCATGGGAACGTATTCCTCTATAGTGAATTCAGATAACAACCGATATGGGCCGGGCATTGCACCACCACGCACCATGGCTCCATATCCACACAATCGCAAACCACCCTCTCTATGCCATCGGCGCCCTCTCATATACGGGTGCACGGATGGATACAGGGTTGTTCCGAATTGCATCGCCCGGGTCCAGGCATGCCGATCGGGACCGGGTATGCGGAGAATCCAGGAACCGTTGATCCCGAGCGATCGGGGGGAGCAGAGCAGCCACCTCGCTTGCAGAGATGAAGCTCCGCCGCGCTCCCTCTTCGATGCACTATCTCAATTCGATAGTACCAGAGGTTCAAACAGCTCACCAATGGTTGCCCCATGATTCCTGGTTGCGCAAAAAGCCATCATCACCACGCTATGCGGCTGCATAGGGACCATACGGCTCCGATTGTTCACCGCCGCGATGCACCACAGCACGGACACCATGATAATCACCCCTGGATGATTGGGCAGAACTGTACGGAACCGCGGCTCTACGCAAGGCAGCCCATATGGCTCGGGCAACGCCCTATGGCGACACGTATATCACGCAGGCAATGAAACAGACAAGGATTGTGTGGGCACGGAACCTGGTATGGACTCAGCACCAGATTCCAGGCGTCACGGAGTCTGAACTGCCGGGATGCCTGAAACGTAGATACACCGAGGCTGATGCTACACCAGCATATCAACCTATAGAACGGGCGCGTTCCGGGGCTTATCCCTGGTACATGCATGGCCTGCCACCATCGGCAAGGCTTATTGGGAGCCGTATCCCTATAAGCACCACCACCGCACATACGAACGAGCAATACCAAACAGGGCTTTATCTGTCATGGTTATTCTCTATCTCGCGCTCAAGGTTATGCACGGGGAACAATACGATCGTAGGATCATCGGGAAGGGGCAGGCCGGAACCATATTGATCTGGACGCGTGCAACATCGCAAATCGCTACGGAAGAAGCAAGATCAGGGGGAATTCGTCCGGGACCGAGCAACGCAATGCAGTACCGACCGTCGAGGGAGCAGATATGGGGATATCGGCGGCGATCATCGTTGTTCAGCCAGCAGGAGGCGCAGCAGAGGAGCCGGGCACCGAAGCCCTCTCTCTCCCGCAACCGGGAATCGGGCCGTACAGGCCGCAGCAGCGATCCCTCATCTATAGGCTGTTTGCAGCGATCTCAATGGACAAGAGCCACACCGAGGACGGTGTTATGCACGGAGGCCGCCAATGGCAACGCAGAGAAATAAAGGGGCAGGGATATTGTCATGAAGGCCATGAGATTGCACTGGCCATCATGACAATATCCACCTGCCAGGACAATCAAGAGCGTTGCGACTCCACCATGCCCCAGAGATCGACCCAGATGCCATTGGGCGTACGAAAGGAACCACGACAGAGCGACGACCCTTTCTCCCACGGAACCGGAGGGCTATCGAAGACGATGCCGCGCCGCTCCAGCTCGATCGTAGTAGCAAAGATGTTCTGCTCGACAAACTGTAGGCGGATAGCATCCGGCGGCGTCGGGGTTTCCCCTTCGCCGACCATACAGACCCCGAAATAGAACGCATTATCGGGGCTGGTGAACATCGCGTAGTGAGTATCGAACGCATAGATCGGCAGCCCCATGATATCGATGAAGAATCCGATCTCGGCGCTATAATCATGTACCTTGTATTCCATCCACTGCTTGCAGCAGTTCCCTCGGGTAAATGGGTAGGGATTCTCCGACTGCTTCCAGAGCATCCTCCACTCATCCGGGGTATGCGCGTTCCGCGCAATATCGATGCGTGCTTCCCCAAGCTGACGGATACGTGCAAGATCAAACCTGGGAGAGTTGACCAAAGGGCTGAGTTCCATCGTCGTAGCCATTGTTACACAAGTAGTATGATCAAATGGGGGGGGGAATGCCGACCGGCATGGATTTAAAGCTGGCAGCGAAAATACTGCGAGTCCATGCACAAGTCAATAGGGGTTATACCTGTTTAGTTAAAGTGCTTCCTCAAGTCAATATCGTCCAGATTACCCCATGTTTTTACAAAATGATCGCTACGATCAGATGCGCAGCAGCGATTGGCCCTTGTAGTTCCCCCCTCTTTTGTATCTTTGGTTTGTCCCTGTATCGGCCCAATCACCCCTGCTCAGTACCGATCCCGGCAGCGCATCCCTATACGATTGCTCCGCAGATATGCTCTGGAGCGCCGGGAACCATAGCGGCCTGATCTCTACAACCAGTATTCTTATTCTCCCCTAAAGTTTTAGGAGTATATTTACTGCGGGCAGTTGGCCAGCGAGCATTGCGGAAATGCGGAGTTGGTGGACACGGCAGGCCATAGTATACCGAACACCCCTTGTACAGACCGATCAATCTCCAATCGTTTCTCACGTCCATTGCAGCGTGAGAAGGAAGGCATAGTTTCAAGGAGCGATATGAGGCAGCTTACAAAACGCCAGAAAGAAATACTCGATTTCATTATCGTATTCCACGATCGGGAGGGGCGTTTCCCGACCGGGCCTGAGATCGCCGATCATTTTGGCTTCAAGGACCCATCGCCGGCCTACCAGCATCTGGATGCTCTGGAGACCAAGGGGTATATCAAGATCAAACGGTTCGGTTATGGCAGGCCGACCGCCATCCAGCTTTCCGATCGCGGGCATGCATCGCTTCTTCCGTCATGGCCCCTGCTCGGCTCGATCTCTGCCGGCCCCCTTACCGACGTGGTCGATGCACCGGAACGTCGGCTGAGCAGACTTACTGATGTTATCCCCCAGCTCCATCCAAACGACTTCTTCTTGGTAGTGAGCGGCGATTCCATGATCGGCGCCGATATCCTCCCAGGGCAGCTTGTTGTGGTCAGACCGGACACAGCACCAAAGTCGGGCGACATCTGTAGCGTCTGGGTGGAGGGGGAGGGATCAACGCTGAAGTATCTCTATCCTGAAGAGGGGAACATCCGTCTTGTCCCGGCAAATCCCCGGTATCAACCGCAGACATATCCGGCCGATCAGGTAAAGATTCAGGGTGTGGTGATCGCAGCTCTTGCTGTTACTACATTCTAAGCCAACCATGAGCACAATGCTACAGGCAGTGCACATGATAAATGGCGCCGGGATCGGGAACCGATCCCGGCGCTGTTGTTTCCAATCTCGTCGTCACCAACACGGCCCGTCTCCTGATGAGTCGCAGATGTAGAGGTACTCGAAGGAACACCATGAAATCGCCAGCACCACACAAACCGACCATGCCATATCGTGGCATACTGGTACCACCTCCAATGAATCGGCAACCGGACCCGAGCTTCAGGCTGCTTGGGATGATCCCTGCCGGAACAGCACGCGACCAGCCTGAGGATCTCCGCAATGAGCCGGCCCGCATCGAGGACCTGGTGCCCGGCATCCGTCCCGACGATTATTTTCTTGTGGTCGATGGCGACTCGATGATCGACGCGGGACTGCTCGACGGACAGTATGTGATTATCCGGCCGGATATCCCTCCCCGCAACGGCGATATCTGTGCGGTATGGGTGGAGGGGCTTGGAAGCACCTTGAAGAGGATCTACTTCGATCAGGATGTTATCCGCCTTGTCCCGGCCAACACGAAGTATCAGCCGATGTATATTCCGGCCGATCGTGTGCGTGTCCAGGGAGTGCTTGTGGCGGCGCTCGCCGTCCGAAACTTCCGCCCCGCCCGATGATTGCCGCGCTGCCGGGGGCACAACCGTGGCGCAACGATGCAACCAATCGGGGCGAACACCAGTACTGTAGCAACGATACGGCCACTCGCCGCGTTATCTTCTGAACAGCCGAACAGGCCGTATCGCTGGCCCGTTCCCTTTCGATACCGTATCTGTGATCGATCAACACATCCAATGAAGCATACCGTATCAGAACAAGCCCTGACCCTGGTAGAGAAGAAACTCCCGACAACCAAAGGGGCGATAACACCACAGGATGCGGCAACGGGCACCGGTGTGACCGTTGATGAAGCCCGCGATGCGCTGGCACGCCTGATGGAACTCTATGTCACTCGTGTCAGCTATGATGAGCAGGGCAATCTCCTCTTCGTCTTCGAGATGCCGCTGCGCAGACGCGGCACCAAAACAGCCGCCGAAAAATGGGCCGAGGTGAAGCAGACACTATGGCGTGGCTTCAAGGTCTTTTTCAAGGTCTGGATCGGCCTGATGGTTATCGTCTATTTTGTGGTGATGCTGGTGATTGTGCTGGCGCTTGTTCTGGCACAACGCTCAAACGACCGCGATGACCGTAACGATCGCTCCAGCGACATGCTGGGAGGGCTGTTCCGGGTGGTGAGCGAAGGGTTGCGCTTCGCCTTCTGGACACGTGCGATATCCCCGGCCTACGACTATGGCATCGACAACCACGGCTATCGGTACCGGAACGTGCGAACGCCGCGAGGGATCGGCGCCAAGGAGAAATCCTTTATCATCGCCATCTACGATCTGGCGATCGGGCCGGAACGGGCTGCATCCGATCCGCTCGCAAACGAAAAGGAGGTCGCCGCCTTCCTTCGCTCCGATCGCGGTATCCTTACCCCCGCCGAGATCGTTGCGCTCTCGGGCTGCTCGATCACCGATGCAGAAGAACGCATGGCCGATTATCTGGTCCGGTTCGATGGCGAGCCTACCATCACCGATGATGGGGTCGTCGTGGGCGAGTTCGACAGCTTTATCTCCGGCACCGCAGCAAAAACCGATGCCAAGGTCGTTCGCTACTGGGAGGAATACGAGGCGCCCTACGAGCATTCCGGCAATTCCACCGGCCGGAACCTCGCCATCATCGGCATGGTGGCGTTTACCATGGTGGTTGGCCTGGGGCTGCTGGCGGGCGGATTGCAGACGCTGGCGGTCTACGGACCGTTTTTCACCACGGGGCTGGCAGCATTTCTCCTCGGCTATCTGCCGATCACCTTCTCCCTGCTCTATTTCACCGTCTCGCTTGTCCGCCTTGGAATCGTCAGGAAACAGGAGGCGGAGCGCCTGAAGCGCAACCAGGAAAAGAAGGTGATGCGCGCCATCTTCCAGCAGAAACTCTGGCAGGCAACCGCCGATCAGATCTACTTTGCCCTGGTCTCGCTCGGCGAGAAGGAGCTGAGCAAGGAAGAGACCGCCGCAATCCTGCAACGCCTGCTCATCAAACTGCAAGGCGATCTCGATCTCGGGCCTGAAGGGGAGGCCATCTACAACTTCGATCGCATCCGCCGCGAGACGGAATCGGCAGAACAGATGCGCCGCCTGCGCTAACCTCGCCCCCATAGCAGCACGGCGACACTTTATCCGCCGGGAAAAGGGAACGCACCGAAGCGGACGACCAGGTCGGCACGTCTGTTCCCTTTTCCCATATCGCGGCATTGGCCATAGCCCCCACGCCCCTGCCACTCCCCCCTGAATTAGCTTTGCGCTCCCCCTGCAACTCTATAACTTTGCGAAATTGGTGTTCAACACGATCATCCGACCATAGCAAGTTCTTCTGTTCCACCTACTCCAGCCTGTCCGGATATCCCCATGAGATCTCGTAGCATGGTTTTGCTCTGCACATTTCTGCTGCTCACCATCCCCTCGATCGCCTCCCCCGGCTCCCCCCCCAACCTTATTGATGAGGCCTGGAATGCATGGGGAATGGATGGGCATGCAGGGATCGAGCAGAGATTTCTCGATGCCATCCAGAGCACGCCGGACAATCCCCGCCCGTATCTGGGGCTTTCCTATCTCTACGCATTCCAACGGCGCTACCAGGACGCATGGACAGCATATGAGAATGCGCTGAAACGTCTTGCCAGCACGGAAGCCACCTATCCGTATCTCTTCGCCGCCTGGTACACACCGAAGCTGAACTACAACCTCGCAAACGGCAATACAACGGTCCTGAACCTGATGGAGCGCCTGGCGGCGAATGCGGATTCGGCAGGCATACTGAAAGGCATGGCAAACCAGCGCCTGGGGAGATATTATCTCGATCGCAACCAGGTGAGCAAGGCCGATCTCTATTTCAGCCGCGTGAACGCCGTGGTGGACTGGACGGTGATCGGGCCATTTGATAATACCTCCGCATCGGGACATGAAAAGCTGTTCCCCCCGGAACAGCAGTACGATCCGGCAGCAAACTATCAGGGGAGAAACGGGGTGCCGGCGCGATGGTTCAGAATTTCGGCGCACCGCCGCGACAACTGGATTGATTTCGACCGCTACTTCACCCAGCCATCGGCGATCTATTATGCAAACACGTTCATCTACTCGCCGGAACGCCGGACCGTACAGATAAGGATCGGCACATCAGGCTCGTTCAAGATATTTCTGAACGACGAGATGATCCGCGAGGAGATCGAGGAATACAACAACGATCTCGACACCTATATCACCGAAACCGACATACAGAAAGGCTGGAACAGGGTGCTGGTGAAATGTGGCTCGTCGGGGAGACGTGCGGCGAATTTCCTTCTGCGCATCACCGACTCCCGTGGAGAGCCGATCGAAGGGCTGCGCACCGATGTTCAGCCGGTAGAGTATGCAAACAATCCGGGCGCTCCGGCACGTCCCCTGGCGCACTTTGCCGAGATGGCGTTCCAGGCGCAGACCGAGGCGTATCCAAACCATCCTGAGAACAATCTCCTTCTGGCCGATACCTATCTGCGCAGCGATAAGGCGATCGAAGCCGAGCTGACGCTCCGCGAGGCCATCCGCCGCACGCCCAACTGTCCGATCTTCTATGAGCAGATCATCGACGCCTACAACCGAGGCGACAAAAACGATGAGGTTACCCGGGCGCTTGACAGGATCTATGCCATCGACCGGGAGTCCCCGACCGCTCTTGAATATAAATTCTACCATTTCATCGAGACCGAGCAGATCGAGCAGGCGACCGCCATCCTGAAACGCTATGAGGCGCTCCGACCGGAATCGATGGAGCTGTACGCCATGCAGCTTCTCATCTATAGCAGAAAGGAGCAGACCGAGAAGCTGCTTGAACTGAGCCGTCGCGCCTACGAGCGGTTCCCGATGAACACCAACTTCCTCCGTGCGCAGGCAATGGTGACATCGCAGGCCACGCGGCAGCCGAAATCGGCCATCACGATGTATGAGAACTATCTGCGCCAGCAGGGCAACGATGATCTCCTGATCGCGCTTGCATCGCTCTACCAGGAACAGTTGGATATAACTGGCTGGCGCACAACGTACGATCGGCTATTGGAACGCAGCCCGGCATCCCCCGGCTACTACTACCAGATGGCCCAGGTCTATCAGGGACTGCGCGACTATGAAAACGCCAGGGAGATGTTACAGCAGGCTCTCAGCATCTGCCCCAACAGCTCGGCTCTCTGGTCAAAGCTTGGCGACGTGGAGCGCGCACAGGACAGAGACGAGGAGGCCATCGCAAGCTACCGGAACGCTCTGGAGTTCGACCCAACCAACTACGAGGCGCGTGCGGTGCTCCGCGATCTGCTCGGCAAACCTCCTGCCTTCTCCTACTTCGAGGATGTGAATGTGGACAGCATTCTCAACTATGCACGAAGGATCGAAGGGGACCCGGATGATGCGGCCGTGATCCTGTTCGACCACGCACAGCACGTCATCTACGAAAAGGGGGCCTCGGAATCGATGCAGGAGATGGTTGCCAAAATGACCAGCCGACGCGGGATCGACGCCTGGAAGGAGTATGTGATCCCCTACAACAGCTATCACGAGGAACTCCTGATCGACAAAGCCGCCGTGGTCAAAAGCGATGGCAGCGAAGTACAGGCCGATGTCTCCGATAACTACGTAGTGTTCAAGTCGCTCGGCGAGGGAGATGTCATCCACCTGAAATGGCACGTGAAAAACCATTACGCGGGCAAGCTCTCAAACCATTTTTTCGATTCCTATTACTTCAACAGCTTCTATCCAAGCTATCATGTCCGCTACGAGCTGCTGGCACCAAAGGATTTCACGTTCCGCTATGCCACACAGAACATGGATTCCACGCCATCGACAAGCCAGGTCGATGATGGCATCATCTATCGCTGGACGATGGAAGATCTGCCGGCGCTCTCCTATGAGTATGGCATGCCCACACTGGATGATATCGGCAGCATTCTCCATATCTCCAGCATAGACACATGGGAGTATATGGTTGACTGGTATGCCGACATCGCCACAACCAAGGCGCGGACATCGTACGAGATCCGCGAACAGGTCGAGGAGATTCTCGACGGACGGGACGATCTGAGCGATGAGGAGAAGATGCAGCGCATCTACAACTTCATCACCGAGAACATACGCTACAGCAGCGTGGGATTCCGCCAGGGCGCCCACATCCCGCAGAAGGCTCGCGATGTGCTCGTCAATAAGATCGGCGACTGCAAGGATGTGGCAGCGCTCTGCATCGCGATGCTTCGTGAGGCTGGCCTGCGCTCGCATTATGTGCTGGTGAACACCCGCGATGCCGGTCTGAACCGGCATGCGCTCCCGTCGATCGCCTTCAACCACTGTATCGTGGCGGTGGAGACCCCCAGGGGGGACCGATATCTCGACCTCACCGCAAACAATTTCCCGATCGGCTCGATCCCTGAAGGGGATATGGAGGCGTTCGCTCTGGTGATCCGCCCCGGTGTGGCCTCGCCGATCTACCTTCCAAAGCAGGGGACCATCCCGCGCAATCTGACGGTTCGCACATCGGTGCAGATGTTGAGCGATTTTGGCATCAAGGGGACGCGCAGCACCACAGCCAGCGGCACCATAGCCGCCTCGCTCCGCGATGTGTTTCGCGATCAGCCGCGACGGGAGCAGGAAAAGATGCTGCTGGCCAGCCTGAACGCCTCGCATCCGAACGTCAAACTCTCCGCATTGTCCATCGACAACCTGAACAATCTGGAACCGGAGGTGCGCTACGAGTATTCCTATGCCGTCCCCGATTATCTGACCGAAGCCGGGGACTTCAGCATCTTCCGTCTTCCCTGGAGCACCTATGCCAGCGCGGACGACGCGCTTTCGTACGAGGAACGGGAATATCCGTATGCCTACTGGCCTTCGGAGGATACGCTGAGCGAGCAGATGACGGTCGAACTCCCGAGAGGGTATGAGCCGGTTGCAATCCCCTCTCCGGTAAAACTTTCCTCGGCGATCGCCGAATATTCGATGAAGTACAGTTTCACCGGGGGCAAGCTGATCGCGGAACGCCGTTTCATCAACAAAAAAAGCGTGGTGCAGCCAGAGGAGTACGCGCAGTTCAAGAGCTTCCACAATAGCGTCATCAAGGAGGATGGCCGCCAGCTTCTTCTGCGCCGAAAAGGGAGGAAGTAGAAACACGGCGCCAAACGGCGGCGGAAACATCCGAACAGGAGAGGCCCAGCGGCCTGGCCCGATGTGATGCGCCTGCGATGGGCCGACGCCCCCCGGCGGCATCGGGAAGACCAGGGGCCGGAGGCCGTGATGGCGCGATGATGGTTATATTGAAAGCGGTGAACAGAGTGGCACGCCGGAAGCGATCGTAGAACAGCCAGAGCACTCTCAGCAACCGCCCGGTTTCGGCAACGATGCCGGGCGCGCACCTTCTTTTTCTGCACTTACTCGGTTCCATGCCCCAGACGGCGGTATCAAGCAGGCTGTGGCGGGCAGGCATCATTGCCGACCGGAACGGCATCACGCCCCCCGTCGCGCTGGAGCTTTCGTTCAGCAAATCATAAGGACTCGCACCCATGCTTCGGAGCATCGCCTCCATCATCGTCGGCTATATCGTCATCTCGGTCACGATATCCACCGCGACGTACGTCTTCACGCAGATGGTAGCGCCCGAGGCAGCCGTCCCCGCCGGAACACTGGTTCCGCCCACGGTAATAGAGGTGATTTTCAGGTTTGTCATCAGCTTTCTCGCGTCGATTGCCGGAGGATATGTTGCGGCACGGATCGCCATCCGCAACGAGCGAATGCATAGCATAGCCCTTGGCATCGTCCTGTTCCTGCTCAACATCATCGTTCTGCTTACCTCTCCCGAGATAGCATCGTTCTGGCTTGGCCTTCTATCGGCGATACTCTTTCTCCCTGGCACCTATATCGGCGGCTATCTCTATGCGCTTCGCGTGGAAGGGGACCAGCAGCGGATGGGCACAAACATCTGATACCTCTCGGGGCCGACACCGGCAGTACGGCAACGGCTCCCATGCAGTGCATGGGAGCCGTTGCCTTGTCATTCACCACCGTTCTTCAGCGACTACTCCGCCACCGACTGCCTGAGATAGCGATAGGCCACCCAGGCCATCAGCGCGCTGCCGACCGGAAGAATGGTTTCATTGATCGTAAACCGCGGGTTGTGCAACCCCGCCACGCACCCCTGCTCGGGGGTACCCGCACCGATCCACCAGAAGGTTCCCGGCACCTTTTCCAGATAATAGGCAAAATCCTCGGCGCCCATCATCGGCGGCGCATCGAAGACTGCCGCAGGGCCAAACATCTCGCGGGCAGCATTCTGCGCAAACTGCGTTGCCCACGGATCGTTGTCGAGCGCCGGATATCCAAGCTCGATACGGAGCGTATACTCGGTACCATTGCCCAGACACACCCCCTTGATGATCTCCTCGATCCTCCTGTGCGTAGCACGGCGCCACTCCTCATCCATCGCACGAAGCGTTCCCTCCAGCTTCACTTCCTCCGGGATGATATTTGTTGCCGAGCCACCCTGGATCTTCCCGATGGTAAGCACTCCGGGTCTGAACGGATCAATCGTACGGCTGACGACCTTCTGCAACGCCAGAACCAGCTCGCAGGCGGCCACAATGGGGTCCACCGAGAGCTGCGGCATCGCCGCATGGCCGCTCTTGCCATGAATGGTGATATAGATCTCATCGGCCGAGGCCATCATCATCCCCGGATAGAAACCGACGGCACCGGCGGGAACCATCGGCGCCACATGCTGGCCGAAGACGGCATCCACCTTCGGGTTCTCCAACGCGCCATCGGCGATCATCACCGAGGCGCCCCCCGGCAGCTTCTCCTCGCTCGGCTGGAAAAGGAATTTCACATGCCCCGGCAGCTCCTCCCGAAGTTCCGCAAGGATCATGGCCGCGCCCAGCGCCATTGTGGTATGGGCATCATGGCCGCATGCATGCATCGTGCCTGCATTGCGCGAGGCGAACTCCAGCCCCGTATCCTCATGAATCGGCAGGGCATCCATATCACCCCGCAGAGCAACACAGCGTGCGTTCTCCTTTGCCTGGCCACCACGCAGCAGCCCCACCACGCCGGTCCTGGCCACATTGGTACGCGTCTCGATCTTCAACTTCTCCAGCACCGCATGAGCAAGCGCGGAGGTTTCGTATTCCTCGAATGCAAGCTCAGGGTTTGCATGGATGGTGCGGCGCAGCTCGACAAGCTGCCCGGCGTGGCGTTGCGCTATCGCCAGGAAATCGGCGGGAGTACGTGCAGACATGGGATACAGACTCCTGTAGGATAATAGCGGCACCGGAGCATTTGCCGGATGGTGCCATGTTCCGATGATGAAGATAGTATTTGTGGGGAAATTAGTACGACAGGTGATGAACCGGCTGCAACACAGAGGGCGATCGTAGCAGCCCTTCCGCTGCACAGATGCCTCGACGCATAAAAAAAGGGTCGGCGCGCATCGCACCGACCCCTGCTACGGGATGGCTCCCGCCCTTTACATTTTCCGGCAACGGCCCTTTTATGGCGCAACCGCATAGGTGTAAAACCCACGCCCGCTCTTGCGTCCAAGATGCCCGGCAGCGACCATCTTGCGAAGCAACGGACAGGGGCGATACTTATCGTCGCCGAGGCCGTTGTGCAGCACTTCCATGATGGCAAGGCAGACATCAAGGCCGATGAAATCGGCCAGGGTGAGCGGTCCCATCGGATGTGCCATGCCAAGTTTCATCACCGTATCGATATCCGCCGCCGAGGCGATTCCCTCCATCACACAATACACCGCCTCGTTTATCATCGGCATCAGGATGCGGTTGGAGATAAATCCAGGATAATCCTGGACCTCCACTGGCACCTTCCCCAGCTTCTCGCTCAACGTGCGAACCACGGCATAGGTCTCATCGCTGGTTGCATACCCACGGATGATCTCCACCAGCTTCATCACCGGCACCGGGTTGAAGAAATGCATCCCGATCACCTTCTCCGGGCGGCTCGTGATGGCGCCGATCTCCGTGATCGAGATCGAGGAGGTATTGGTGGCAAGAATGGTTTCGGCCGGCGCCGAGGCATCGAGCAGACGGAAGATATCGGACTTGATGGCCTGGTTCTCCGTGGCGGCTTCGATGATAAGCTGCGCTGCTGCTGCTGACGTTTTCAGATCGGTGGAAGGGCTGATCCGGCCAAGCGCTGCGTCCTTGTCGGCGGCGCTGATCGCCTCCTTCTTCACCTGCCGGTCCAGATTGGCGGCGATGGTGGTGATGCCCGCCGCGATACGCCCGTCGTCCACATCCGCCAGCGTCACATTGAAACCGTTCTGTGCGAAGATATGGGCTATACCATTGCCCATGGTTCCCGCGCCGATAACCATTACGTTCTGAATGTCCATGTAGCCTGCCTGTATGATTCAGTTGGTTGGATGTTCTTCCGATGTGCGCCCGCCCACGGCATGCACGGCCCCTTTATCCCTGCACAGGATGCATACGGACGGAGGAGCGTGGCTCGAACTCGCCGCCGGGCAGACCCCAGGAATAGCGATAGCCGATATCGCCGTTCTCCCAAAGCTCTATCGCGATCTCCTGACGAAAGCTCTCCCGATCGCCGACCTCGTTATAGCCGAAGACAAAGGCATGGAACGAGCCATCGGCAGCCTCCTCGCGGCGGAACCGATGTTCCAGCACCTTCTCCGGCATATTCTCGCTCTCTACCACAAGCACCACATCCTCGGCCTCGTCGGCAACGATTGATTCCTCAGCATGATAGATGGTGCCATCAGGAGCGGCTGCGGAGAAACGGATTGCCATGGTGCGATCCTCCGGCAGCCGGAGAAGTTCCAGGCGCCCGGTAAAGCACTCCCCGACATGATTCCGCCCTTCCCCCTGGTACAGTCCTCTATGCTCGGCGAGCAGATGGAGAATATGGTTCATGGAATGGAAGATGGATGTGAGATGGGGCACGGCGGATGCCGCGCCCCGCAGGAGATCGAGTGATGATCGAATGTCTGCTAGAGAGCTTCCACGATCATCGCGGTGGCCTCGCCACCGCCGATGCAGATCGCTGCCAGACCACGCTTTGCGCCACGGGCCTTCATCGCATGCAGAAGCGTGGTAAGGATGCGCGCGCCCGACGCCCCGATCGGATGGCCGATGGCAACGGCACCGCCATTTACGTTCAGCTTCTCGCCAGGGATATTCAATGCATTCTGGGCCGCAAGAGCAACAACGGCAAATGCCTCGTTGATCTCGAAGAGGTCGATATCCTCCAGCTTCAGCCCTGCCTTCTCCAGCACCTTCCTGATAGCATCGACCGGGGCCGTGGTAAACTCCAGCGGAGCCTGGGCATGCGAGGACTGCGCGACGATACGTGCCATCGGCTTCAGGCCGTTCTGGCGGGCATACTCCTCATCGGCGATGACAAGCGCGGCAGCTCCGTCGTTGATCTTCGAGGCGTTGGCGGCGGTCACCGAACCATCCTTGGTGAACACAGGCTTCAGCGTCGGGATCTTGTCGAAATTTGTCTTGGCAGGCTCCTCGTCGGTATCGACCGTGGTCTCGCCCTTGCGATCCTTGATGACCACCGGGACGATCTCGTCCTTGAAGCGGCCCTCGGCGATGGACGCCTGGGCACGACGGTAGCTCTCGATGGCAAACGTATCCTGCGCCTCGCGCGGCACATTGCAGCTCACCGCACAGGCATCGGCAGCGATTCCCATCGGGATCTTGTCGTAGGCATCGGTAAGGCCATCGTACATCATCGAGTCGATCACCTTGCCATCCCCCATCCGATAGCCATTGCGGGCCTTGTCCAGAAGGTAGGGAGCCATCGACATCGACTCCTGGCCTCCTGCAACAACCACGCTAGCATCGCCACAGCGGATCATCTGGTCGGCAAGCATCACGGACTTCATGCCGGAACCGCAAACCTTGCCGATCGTGGTACATGGAACAGAGTTGGGGATGCCGGCGCCCAGTGCCGCCTGGCGAGCAGGTGCCTGTCCGATGCCAGCGGTGAGCACATTCCCCAGGACCACCTCGGAAACCTGCTCGGGGGCCACACCGGCGCGCTCAAGAGCGGCCTTGATGGCAATCGCGCCAAGCTCGGGAGCGCTGAGAGTGCTGAGAGTGCCGCCAAACGATCCAACCGGCGTCCGGGCAGCGGAAAGAATCACTGAAGCCATCGTGATAGTTCCGATTTATGATTGAGTGAGAGAATATCGAGAGCGGCTGAGAGCATGGAGTGTCACCAATCGGTGTTCTTCTGCACCACGCATCGCTCAGATGCATTGCAGAAGCGCCTGGCGGCGTCCTCTTCCCTATGCATCGTGGCCAGCGCCATCGGGACGCCGCGCATCAAGGGAACAGAGGCGGCGCAATGCCCGATCAATATCGAATCGGATATCCGGCGCCCGGAGCCTCCAGCGCCCCGGCCGGGAGCCGCAACCCCGGAACCGGCCACGCCTGCACCCATCACCGCCCCCCGCGAGCAACTATCCGGCCACCCCGGCCTTGTCTGCCTTCTTCTCCTGTTGCATCATCTCCACAAACTGCCGGAAAAGATAATCCGCATCGTGCGGGCCGGGACCGGCCTCTGGATGATACTGCACACAGAAGAGAGGATGCTCGCGATGGCGGAACCCTTCCACGGTATGGTCGTTCAGGTTCACATGGGTCAGTTCCACCGGCAGATCCTTCATCGAGTCAAGATCGACCGCAAATCCGTGGTTCTGCGATGTGATCTCGTTCTGGCCGGTGAGCACGTTCTGCACCGGATGGTTTGCACCGCGATGGCCGAACTTGAGCTTGTAGGTGCTGCCACCAAGCGCCAGGGCCAGCAGTTGATGGCCCAGACAGATGCCAAAGATCGGCTTTTGTCCGATCAGGGTGCGAATCGTCTCGACGGCATAGGTCGTAGCGCCAGGATCGCCGGGACCGTTGGAGAGGAAGATGCCATCCGGGTCAAGCGCCAGGATCTCCTCGGCGCCTGTGCTGCCCGGAACCACCGTAAGCCGGCAGCCATAGCTTGAGAGCCGCTCCAGGATGTTGTATTTCACGCCGTAATCGACAACCACGACGTTATACATCTCCTTCTGCTGGAACCCCACCATAGGTTCAAGGCGATAGCCGCTTTCATCCAGGCTGCTCCATTCGTACGACTCGCCGCAGGAGACGTTGCCAGTAAGGTCAAGGCCATCCATGCTCGGCAGCGAACGTGCCCTCTCGACAAGCACGGCATCGTCCGGCTCCATCGCCGAGATCACCCCGCGCATCGCCCCCTCCTCCCGGAGGATACGGACGAGCATACGGGTATCAATCCCTTCGATGCCAATCACACCGTTCTCCCGGAGATACTCATCAAGGCTTTCCTCGCTCCGCCAGTTCGAGCGGACACGCGAAGCCTCGCGCACTACCAGTCCGGCCGCCTGTACACGGTTCGATTCGACATCGAAGCGATTTGTGCCAACGTTTCCCTGATGCGGATACGTCATCGTCACGATCTGCCCGTAATAACTGGGATCGGTGATGATCTCCTGGTAACCGGTGATCGATGTATTAAAGACGACCTCGCCGGTGGCCTCCCGGTCGAGCGCGCCAAAGGCCCGGCCTGTGAAGACCACGCCATTTTCGAGTGCAAGCTTGGCTTTGGGACGTGAAGAAGTCATGCGGATCTATGTTCAGAGCAATGCAGCGTACAACTGCGGTTATCCTTGCAAAACTACGAAACGAAGGGTAAACGACGGTGGTCTGAAAGGAGCCTGACACGAATTGAAAGGAAGGCGACAGCGCCGCGGACAAGGCCGACTCACCATTCACTCCTTTTCTCCCCGCTCAGCGGATGCTCCCAGCCGGAGGGGGATGGCAGGCCGCCGATGCCCCCCTTGCGATCCTGGCCCGCAGCAGCATCGCAAAGGGGCGGGCCGATCGCCCCAGCTCCACCAGTATTTTGGAAAGCCATGCCTGGCTCAGCCGGATGCCTTCCCGTTACGGCCAAGCTCCTTGGCCTCGTTCCAGTAGCCATCCATGATCCCCAGGTCCACATCCTTGAACGTCTTCCCCTGCTCGGCCAGACGGGACTCGATATGCTGGAACCTGCGGATGAACTTGGTGACGGCACGATGCAGAGCTTCCTCCGGGGCCACGCCGATGAAACGCGCATAATTAACCAATGCAAAGAGCAGATCGCCGAATTCCTCCTCGGCTCTCTGCTGATCGCTCCCTTCAGCTACAACCTCGCGCAGCTCCCCCAGCTCTTCCTCCACCTTCAACCATACATCCTCCGGCTTCTCCCAGTCGAACCCGACCTTCGAGGCCTTTTCCTGCACACGATCGGCCCGTTGCAGCGCCGGAAGTGCCTTCGGCATATTCTCGAAGAGCGAGGCACGCCCCTCTTTCATCTTCAACTGTTCCCAGTTCTCCTGTACCTGCCCGGCTCCTGTCACCGTCGTATCGCCAAAGACGTGGGGATGACGGTGTACCAGTTTCTGCGAGATGAACTTCACCACGTCATCGAACGTAAAGGCATTTCGCTCCTCGGCGATCACCGAGTGCATCACCGCATGCAGGAGGATATCCCCCAATTCCTTTTTCAACTCCTGGTCGTTGCCGTCCTCGATCGACTCCTTTACCTCATAAGCCTCCTCGATCAGAAGAGGGGCTATCGAAGCATGAGTCTGCTCACGGTCCCACGGGCACTCCACCCGCAGTCGCCGAACGATGGCGAAAAAATCATCAAACGTTTCGGTAGGAGGATGCAAAGGGTTCATAGAGAAACAACCAAAAGTTCCAATGAAGTATCATCCCAGCCGCCCCATGTGCCACACATCATGCGCGCCCAGGATCTCCGGCTTGTACGCCGGACCGGACAAAATAGCACACTGGCAAGAAAACGGGCACCACCCGGAAATGGAGAGCGTCATTGGCGGCAAAGCCGCTTATGCCATGCCCGCCACACCGGCCGGAACCATGCCGAGACTTGCCCTTCCCCGCCCTGGTGGATGTGCCCACATCGTCTCGTTATCGTTCCGTTCGTTGGGAGCATCGCAAACCAGACACGGTAGAGGAATTTAAGGGGAGGTAGCTGGCTCCTTGCATTGCGGTAACGCTCTGCCTGTGGTCGTTTACTGGAAGGTCTGCTCCTGGCGTGCCGCCGGTGGAGCGTCGGTACATCACTGGTGGAATACCCCTATTTTTTTCTGCTCTATGGGATTTTTGCCTCCGGTTCTGGCATCTACCGTGTGTAATAGGGGCAGGGTGGGATCGGTGGCTATGTTTGCTTTGAAACATAGCCACCGCGAGGGAGTGTATGGCGAAGCCAAAAAATTTCCTCTTGTAACACTCCCTCGCGCCGCCGGGCACATTTTGCTTTCGGCGATCCTCTACCCTGGACAAAGGATCGCTGGACCACACCCGGCATGGATGACGCGCGAGACCATCACGGACTGGTACTTAGGACGCTCTCCGTGCCGGGTTTTCTGCCCACGGAAGCGTCGTAGACAAGGTAGTAATGGGGAACAAAGCAGCTACAATACTGGATGAAACGTCGTTGGATTGATGGCAAATCCGCACCTATTCACCCGAACATGATTCAACTACGCAGAAGCGACTGTTAGCGAATCGCTGTAGGGATGAAAGGGCCTGGTATATATAACGCAGGTGGGCCGTCCAACGCGATGGGCCGCCGCCATCATCTCCCTATCCCCCATAACAGGACCCTGCACAACCTACCCACCATCATTGAATAAGACTCGGCAGCCTGCACGGCCCGGCCCGACTTGAGATTAGCGCCTCCCCATGCTGGATCACTCGCCACTCTCGGCAGCCTGCCGCAGCACCAGAAACGCCTCTTTCAGTGTCTGGCTGACTGCCGAATCCGGCTCATTCAAGACCAGCGTCTGATAGGCGTTCAGGTAGTCAGCCCGGATGCGATGGAACAGATGCAGGAAGTGCCGCAAGAACCTTACACAGTCGAGAATGGCAATCTCGGTGCCGTCCGTCTTTTCGTAGAACGTCGCGGCGTACTGGGCCACAATCGGGTCGATCACATCGGTGGTGACAAACAGGTAGTTGTGAATCCTGTTCGGCACTCTGGCTATCTTGGTCACTGCCGCATCGATGTCCTCATGCGTTACCCGCTTCATCTTCATTTCGTAGGCGGTAACGACTGACTCCTCGCCCATTAAGCAGACTTCAACGTCGCCCAATGAGCCGGTTTGAAGGTCGGCAGCATTGTGCGAGTTCAGAGGCAACATGCTTTCGGATAGCTGCCCCCCTGCGGCCTCATAGGCAGCAGCGACAACCAACACCGGCAAGCGACTGGCATTCTTGCAGGCAAGGTGCTGGCTTATCAGTGTGACAATGGCCTCCGACGATAACGGCAAAGCGCCCTCGGTGCGCTCCAGTGCGCCCAGCAGCGATGCCATCCGGGCCAGCTTCTCATCACGCAGCAGCATCAGCACGCGCACGGTTTCCACGAGGAGCACATCAGCGGCGACACGCTGCACGGCCACATCTTCCAGTAGCTCAAGCGTCTTTTTGTAGAGGTCACGCGGCCTGCCAACAAGCTCCCGGTCAGTGGTCAGTGGGTGGTCGATGTTACGCAGCGTAGGCGTCAGAAATGCCGTGGTCGGATTGACCGGCAGCCGGTGCTCGTTGATGAACTTGGTCAGATAACGTTCGTCATAGGTGCGCCCGGAAAAGCTATCTGTCCCGCCAATCTCGGTATAGGGCTTGCGCGGATCGACGTTCGGCTTGTCCAGCTTTCCCAGCAGGCAGGACATAAGCAGCCGCACCCCTGCGCGGTTGCTCATGCAGCGGCAAACATAATCGACCCTCTCCCGCATTACCGGATCAGTGACGACAGAAACATTCAACGTCGCGGCGGCCCGCTGCTGGATGCCTTGTAATATTTCTTCTGGTGTCATCGAGATTCCCTTTGCCCTTGTGGCCGCACCTGCACGGAAAATGTGCAGGTCGTCGGGGTGGTATTGATACCCCATGCGTCAGCGGCCCTCATTCAAACAGCCCTTTCTGCCTCCTGGGATCGTAGTTCGTCCAAAGGACTTCCGACCGCTTGCCCTTGGTCGAGTGGATGGTCTTGTCCGGGCCCTGGGTCTTGAACCAACGGCCCGGCTTGAACAGCTCATCCATCAGCGGGTGGTCATACCCGGAAACGGCCACCATGCCCTTGCACTCATTGACCGCCTCGGCAAACTCCCGATGCTGGCCCTCGTCCATCTCGAAGCCATAAGCCTTGGCGTCGCCGCGTGTGGCGTGCAGATAGGGCGGATCGCAGTAGAACAACGTCTTGGGGCTGTCATACAGGCGGATCACATCGACGGCGGGGCGGTTCTCGATCTGCACGCGGATAAGCCGCTGTGCGATATCATCCAGTGCATCCACGCCACCCAGCCAGCGCGACACGACGCCCGACATGCCCGCCCGGCTCGTATCCTTGCAGTTGGCCCAACGGCCAAGGGAAGCGGTTTGAGCAAGCCCGGTGCGGGTCTGGCGGGCCTTGATGTAAAACCGTCTGGCCTGCTCCACGTCGCTGATTCCGTCCGTGCTGCCATAGATCGCCTGGTGGTATTCCTCACGGGAGAACGGCGTCAGGGCTATGGCCCTAATCAGTTCTTCGTGACGGTCACGAAGAACCCGAAAGAAGTTCACCACGTCGCCGTCGATGTCGTTGTAAGTCTCTACAGGCGCGGCCTCACGATTGATGAGCACGGCACCAGACCCCGCGAACGGCTCGCAGTAGTGGTGACACTTCGGCAGCAAAGGCAGCAGCCAATCGAGGTGCGAGAACTTCCCACCATACCAGCCAAAGACGATGCGCCGCCGCCTGCGGCCTCGCAGGTAGATGACGTTTGACTGCTCCGGCTGATCCTCCTCGTCCAGATAGATCGGGGATACCCCCCGCCCATGCTTTGCGGCTTGCACTGCCTTCGTCATACTCTGCTTGCTCCTGTCGCTGGGCCCGAGATCGAGCCCGTGCCTGATTGATGCCGTGCCGGTGCATCTGCCCCGGCGTGTTTGTAGATCGTTGCCCTCGATACCCCGTAACGGTAGGCTATCGAAGCAACCGGAATGCTTGGGTCGCGCAAAAGCGCCTTGATCTCGCGTAGCTGCTGCGGCGTCAGGGCAGACTTGCGCCCTCCCTTATGCCCTCTCGCACGGGCCGTAGCAAGGCTTGCATGTGTCCGTTCCCGGACCAAATTCCGATCGAACTCGGCCAGCGCCGCAAACACATGAAAAACCAGCTTACCCGCTGCGCTGCCGGTTTCGATGTTCGAGCTCGGCCACAATCTGCACCAAGCCCGGCAGGCTGTGCCTGAGTCGATCCAACCGCCAGACAACGAGGGTATCCCCGGCCCGCAGCGCCTTATGGCACTGCTCAAGCTCAAGGCAGTCGGCAGACTTACCGCTGGCCGCTTCTTCGTAGATCACCCCACTTTTGCAGCACGTAGCGCTGCAAGTCAAGGTCCTGGTCGTCTGTCGAAACCATGGGCATATCCGATGCGTTGATTCACCAACAGTTTCGAGACTTTGAAAAATAGACGAGAGTTTAGCACTCAAAGGCCCGGCAACCCATCGAAAAGATGCGCCCTTGCACTTGCCCGCAAAGCCACCATATTTGCCACCATAGGAATTTGACATTAGGTCCATCCCTGGAATAGCTTGGTCAACGCTTGGTCGGCCCAGCCGAGCAGCTTCATCGCCTGGCCAGCTTCGTCGCCTGGTTAGCCGGTCAGTTGCCACAAAGTATCCTATGTGGTGATCCCCCCCAAATACGCTACATGCGGCGTATGCCACGTTTTGGAGTGTGCCAGAGTGGAAGGCGCCGATTCTGGCACAAATTTAATGGTTCTGGCTCTGATGGAGTGGTGCTCAATCGAACGGAGGTACTGGCCTAATCCGGCCCAAGAAGGACCGTTGCAGGTTCATCCCCACGCGTATGGCGATCACGTCCAGAGCCGGGACGATGCTCTCCCTGCTCATACAGCCGCTCCCGCTCTCCCATCGCGGTAGCGCCAGTCCTGCCACCGACCTTCACCAACCTGAACACGGCTCAACTGCATCGAAGTGCCTGTGGGTAGATCCCCATAGGGATGAGCCGACCTGGCATATATAACGCCGGTGGCCCGTTCAACGACGGGCTGCCTTCGCTTTGTCTGCTGTCTCGTATCCTGCTTGAAGTGATGCTCCTGAGACTCATCCTTGGAATTAGGAAGCATACCATTGCTGAAGCCAGGTAAGTATATCGCTGCTCATAGTGTTACCCTTGTCCGAACAGATTAGAATGTTTGCCGGCGCCGTAAGTGATGTTTATATGCAACGGGATGCTCTTTACTACCTATCCTGATAAAGCGGTGCCAACATGGAGAAAATTCCACGTTGACACCCATACATTCTGAAAGGCTATACGGCTATATGTATGCTTAACCGGCGCGGCGTGCCGATGGATGAATCAGGGTATGCACTCAGCGAGTTGATCTCACCGATTCTTTCGCGAGCATCCCAACATGGTACAAGCAGATTCGATCACCCTTGTTTGCTATGATGAGATAGGACGTAGGGTCCACGGTACCACAAATTTTAAATCTTCCATTACTGTCCGATGTAACCTCGTACTGATGTAACCTCGTACTGAGGGTTGATCCTATAGTGATTGAGCGGCGTAGGAGGAGAATTGTCGTTAAGTATTTGTCCTTCAAGAGTATCGATCGTACCGACAATTACGCTCGCGCTTACGACTCTCCGATTGTAGAGAGTTTCAGCAATCATCCCGCTAACACATAGTACTCTGCTACTATCAGCCGTTCTCCGGCATCAGCGCATAAAGGGATTGTTCCAATCCCTCAAAACATTTCAAGCTTGATGGAGAAACCACATAGTCAATATCGCTTGCTGCGGTTCTGGCATTTTGCAAAACGTTTGTGGTCTCACTTAAGGCCAGGATAGTGGACTGGAGTCTGCCTCCGGCCCACCTTACTCTTCCATGATGCTCATTACAAGCATGCTCACCAATACGGTTGCCGCTACTTCTGTTCGAGAGAAGAGGATAAGTAAACCTCTGGGATCAGTTCGGAAGAACCATCGGGATACTCAACGATGTACACATTGATGACAGATGCAGAATCTGAAGGTATCCCATGTTTAGCAGCATCGGCCTGATATACCCCACAGATAGATCCTATTGTACCGGGACGGAAGCGCTCTGGAGCATCAGGTAGAATCAATACCTCTTGACCATAATCGTGCTTCACTCCACTCTCCATGATCCATTATTGTACTGACGACCATAGTATCCCATATTCATGATCTTGCCTCGATATAGTGGACCCAGAAAAGAGGGCCGATTTGATTCATTGCTACCTAGAACATATCCCCATACCCCTGGGGGAACCACATGCCTCGAACGGTCACCAAGCCTAT
>CAYVWR010000002.1:587180-932635 GCA_964455525.1 uncultured Alphaproteobacteria bacterium | reverse complement strand
TCGGTGCGGTGCTTGCCAAGGTTCCTTGCTCGCTGCCGATGCGGACGACATACGAGCCGCTGGGCACCGTCGTGACATCGAGCATGTGGCGTAGAGGCTCACCCGGCGCCAAGGTGATCGTGGCACGTCGTTCGACAGCGCCAGTGACCGAGACCAGCTCAAGCCTGTAGGTCCCATCGGTGATGCCCGTTGCCTCCACCCGGAGCACGGTGCTGCTCGGGTTGGGAGAGACCTGGGCTGATATCGCGTGCTGCTCCAAGCCAGCGGCCGAGGATGCTGCAAGCAGCCGTGGCGCCTCCGGTTCATCGAGCCGGAGGCTGATCGGTTCCAGCACATAGCTGAGTTGCCCGGAAAGATCACGCATCGCGGGATGGGTCAGTTCCGAGCCAACAACCAGATCCATTGCAACGAACGGCTCGGTCTGAAACCGCCGGATGTCGCCGACGTAGATCACCGGCACCGCATTGATCGAATGCTGGCCGAAAAGCACGAGTGAGCGAAGCGAATCCCTATCGCCTTTCTCCTCCTTGAGCTTCCCCCGGAGGTGGAGTACAACATCGGTCAACGTATCGGAATTCACGCACTGAAACGCTACAGAGCCGTCGAGATGGTGGGCGCTAGGGTAGGTAAAGACTGTCTGGTGCACCCGTTTGCCGAGTGGCGTACGTCCAATGCAATTGGTATCGAGCCTTCCGAACCTGTCAGGCTTCGGCAGTCCCCAGAGAACGCGTTTCGGTAGGTACCCGGCATCGGTCTTGAATCCGTATACCGTATCTGGATAGCAGTCGAAGTTAAGGGAGCCAATAAAGATGACCACCTCCCCGTGCTCGTGCGTGGGGGTGGACTCCTTTGTAGAGTCCGGTTGACTCCATGCGATGCTTCCCCTCATAAGGATCAGGAGGATAATAAAGGGCAATGCCCCACCTTGGGACAATACAGCCCACGAATGCTGTTGCATACACAAGTCCTGAAAATGTGAATGATAAACCGGAGTGATATCGCTACGCCAGTATTTGCATACTATTCGGTTCGGCAAGGCAATACGGTATTGCCTACCATACCAACAGTGTGTTAGGAGTACATCGGGGGATGGTTGTGGTCTCTTGGTGCGATACACAAGAATGCTATGTGCGGTGTAGCATTTCCTGCGACGTTGTCGTTCTAGGCACGTCACATAGGCATCAGCGAATAATGAATAATTACAATGTTAGGTATGCAAAAGAACACATTAACGCAATGTACATTAAGCATTCAGTGTCGCACAATATTTACTATTCTCGGCTGTTAATATTTTATTGATAAGAATACTTCTATGCATGTTCATAAATAGTGATACAGCGAATCAGCGTTGCTCTCATTACTGCTGAAAATTCCGAAGGATATGCTCAAAGGAGACTGCTATGATTGGCTCCAAGGGTGCACTGTATGGAATATCCGATGACATTTCCGACAGCTGATCCGGGCTATTCCGTGCTGTCGCGACAATCGGCCGATTATCATATATCCTCAACAGCGAACAGGCTGATCCGCAGAGATCACGCATGAAGTCCGTGGCGGATTTCCGCCACGTAATGCTCTGTGATGTGTCACCATATCGCTACCGTCCATTGTAGAAAGATTGTCCATCATGGGAGGTTCCGTCGATAGCCACATCGCAATCGAGCGTCTCTTCGATGAAATCCGTTCCTTGCTGGTGTACATCTCCTTTGCAGGACGGACAGATCCCCCACCATGCACCGTCGCAGGAGAGCAGAGTGCCGGCGGCACCAATGATGTACAGCCATCCACCACACATTGAGCAACGATCCATCCATTGTCTACGCTCCCTATTGGTTGATATGGGGAGGGATAGTGTTGCATGGGCATGAAACATACAAATACAAATAGTTCTCTTTCTGTCCTATAGGACAGAAAGAGAACTATTTCCTCCGATAGCTTCGGGGTATGTCTCGACGTGCAACCCCTTTGAATATCCCACCGGGCGAGAAGCTCACACCCGAGTTGGCGTTTGCTCTGGTGCTTCGTGAAAAGAGAACAGCTCTCGGTCTCACCCAAGCCGATCTGGAGGGGGACGGAAGTATCGACCATGCCTACATTTCAAAGATCGAATTAGCCAAGCGGCAAATCTGCCTCCGCGGTATCATCCATCTGGCAAGGAAGCTCAAGATGGAGCCGGAGGAGTTGTTGGCCGAAGTCATACACCGGATGAAGACCTATAACGCCGACAAGTAGTCCAAGGTCATCACCTCTGCATCCGCAGCATGATCCATCACTCTCGGTGGTCATCCAACTAGCATATGCGCTCCGTGTTCCACCAGGAGAGTTCGTTGGCGAAATCGTCAAGAGAATGCAGGCAACCACCGACGCGAACCGGAGAGACTAAACGGTAAGCTCTGGCAAACGCCCGATATTCCTCCGGCCCTCCTCCCGATTTGTAGATCGTACGGGGATACGATCCATTCCCATAGCTCAATTGATGGCCTGAACGTCGAGGCGACGGGAAAGATCATCAAGGTCTTTTATATGGGCGCTGATCTGCCCTGCAATTCCAGCCCAGCCATCAGTCAATTTCCGGTTATCACGCAATGGGGCCATAATGCCGCTTACAAAAAGCCCGTGGCGCTCATATCATTGAACGTTGTGCTGGCCGGGCTCCAGGCCCGGCGTAGGTGGTCGGACACACATGGAAGTAATCTCCTGGCAGTTCTGCCATTCATGATAGAGATGGCCAGGACGGATATCCCGCCCCATTTGTGATGAGAGTGGCGGGAATATATCCAGGAGAACTTCACAGAACAGTGCAACCAGCAGTTGCAGGCGACTATTCCTGCAACTCCACGGCGATACGATCCACTACATTATACGATCTCATCGGTGCCAAGATTTTTTGGGAGCCGGCCACGATAGCCAAAAAGCAGCTTGAGCATTTCCACCAGCCTGGGTGAGCCTTGGCGCACATACCACTGATCGGCGGCGCGGCGGGCGCCGAGGAGATAGGTAGGATAGGCATGAACCGTGCTGGAGATATCACGAAGCGTCAGGCCATGATGCATCGCCAGGGCAAACTCGTTAATCATCTCCCCGGCACGCTCCCCGACGATATGGGCACCGTAGAGCTTTCCGGCAACCGGCGAAATATGCAGCATCACAAAACCTCCCTCGGTGCGATCGGTCACCGCACGATCGATCTTCTCATAGGGAAACCGGATCGTCTCAAAGCGAATTTTTTCCTCGCGCAATTCGGCGGCGGTCTTTCCCAGGTGCGCCGTTTCGGGATCGGTAAAGGTTACCCAGGGAACGCTTTTGCGTTCGTAGGTGGATGGGATCTTCAGCAGGAGACGCATAACGGCGGTCTTGGCCATATCCTCGGCCACGTGAGTAAAACGCAGGCCATCGGTGACATCACCGCAGGCATAGATATGGGGCACACTTGTCTGGCAGGAGTGATTGATCCTGATCCCCTTGGCATCATAAGCAACACCGGCAGCTTCAAGCCCCAGCCCCTCCACGTTCGGTTTCCGTCCTATGGCTGCTAGCAGGCGATCGAACCGGATGCTGCTCCAGTTCTCGCCGGAGCTTATCTGGGCATAATACCCCCGATCATCCCGCGCAACCGAGTCGATGGAGTTGCCGAGACAGAACCGCACCCCTTCGGCTTCGAGCGTCCGGCGGATATATCGTGCGGCCTCCGGCTCATCATTGGAAAGGATCTCCTCGGCCAGATCGACCACCGTGACACGGCTACCAAGCCGGCAGAAGGCCTGGGCCATTTCAATGCCGATCGGCCCTCCGCCCAGCACCAGAAGCGAAGCAGGAAGCGCCTGAAGCTCGAAGAGATTGGCATTAGTGAGAACAAGCCCGGGCGGCAGTCCCGGAACGCCGGGCAGAATTGCAGAGCTGCCGGTACAGATGATAAAATATCGGGAGGTAATGATGCGGGGGGCACTGCCGCCAATCCCCACGGTATGCGGATCAATAAAAACGGCATCGGCATCAAACAGCTCAACGCTCCGATCGCGGATCTGTTCCGGCGAGTCGGCATCATCGTAGATCTGCTGGCGGATGGCATGCATCGCCTCGATAACCTTGGCAAAATCTATCGCAGGCTCCTGGAATGCCGGAAGGCCATACTGAGCTGCGGTACGCATCGTGTGAGCAACACGTGCAGCCTTCAGGAGCGCTTTCGATGGAACACAACCGGACCATGTGCACTCCCCTCCGGTCCGATCGCGCTCGATGAGCGCTGTCTTGGCACCAAGCGCTGCGGCAAGGCCGCTCGCAGTAAGCCCGGCGGCACCGCCGCCGATTACAACCACATCAAAATCGTAGCTGGGCATCGGTCTGAGGGATTCTCTGAATGGAAATAGGATGATTGCAGCCTGGGATCAGCGTCGAGGCAGCAGTTTCCGGCGAGGATTCCGCCAGGATATGTGCGTGTGGGTTTATGCCTGTGGGATGCGAACCACATCCGTACGATAGGCACCATCACGGATCGTCATCGGAACGCCATCATCGGCAAGCTCTATCTCGACCGTCCCCTGCTCAACGCCCTCTTCATCCAGTTCGGTCATACTAATCAGAGAATCCCGACGGGCAACACGATAAAATCCTCCACGGACTTCATCGGCATTCAGGCCAAAGCGTACAAAGGGGGTTGTAACAACCCGATCGGCAGGCATCGGCGAGACCATCATCAGATGAATAAGCCAGATTGGAGAAGGGCCATCATAGATCGTCTCATCAGGCACCGAGATCACCCCTTCCTTGGCATCACCGTCGCCATCGTTCACGCTCACGTTCAGTTCATGGCCTGCCACGGCAACACGAACCTCGAACTTCCCCTGAACGTTCTCATCGTCCGGGATCCAGGAGCAGAGCAGGATGTCATCGACCTGGCGTTCCACGCTATGAAGATCGAGGCGATAGCGTTCCTCTCCATCGGCCGACTCTCCTTCGGCATGCATGGCGATCTCGGCATTGCCATACCCGCGATAGTTCCAGCTTCCCCGTTCGAGCAGTTCTTCACCGGCGCGGGTCTCGTAGCTCCCGGCCATCGACGTTGCAAATATGTCATGCATCATAGACAGAACTAGATAACTAGGTTGAGGTATGATTACGAGCGCAAACGGGTACGCACCGTTATACGATTCAGTTTCGATGCAGAGCAGGCTCCGATCCTGAATATGCTCGGCGGATTATCCGATCACCGGCACCAGAATCCGTTATCTCCCACGTACTCCTGCGGCAGGCACAGCCATCTCTATGATCGAACCCGCTTCATCCATTGTAGTAGCAAGAGGCGTACCGCGGAGGCCAAACGGCGCGAGCGTTCATCGACAAAAAGGAAAACGCGAGCTTTTCAATGAAAGCCCGCGTTTTCGGCACGTACGTTTGATCGTATGGCCGACTCTTAATCCAAACGCTCGATTTCATCACGTATTTGAGCCGCCCGTTCGTAATCCTCGCTCTTGACCGCTTCATCCAGCTTCGCCTGAAGAACTTCGCGAAGCGTCTTCGGACGTTCAGGCTCGGAGGATTCCACCTCCTGCTCGATCATCTCCTCCTCCTCCTCTTCGGCTTCCTCCTCCTGCGCCATCACACCTGCCTCACGCATCACCGACTCGGCGACATAGATAGGGGCTCCCCAGCGGATGGCCAGAGCTATCGCATCGGAAGGCCTGGCATCAATCTCCGACGGCGTGGCATCGAACGTCAGTGTTGCGTAGAAGGTGGCATCGCGCAGCTCGCTGATGGTAACCTCCAGAAGATTTGCACCCAGCGCTTCGATCACGCTTTTCAGCAGATCATGGGTCACCGGACGTGGTGGCTTGATCTGTTCAAGCTCAAGCGCGATCGACTGCGCCACCTCCGCGCCGATAAGAATCGACAGACGGCGCATGCCACCGGTCTCCTGTAGAATCAGGCCATATGATCCACTGCTTTGCGGACTGGAGGTCAGCCCGATTATCTCCATCTGAACTTTATCCACCCTAAGCTCCCTACGCTTAACATGAACGATAACCCGGCACGGAGTCCCTCTTATAGAGGCCCATCGTTCAAAAACAGTGCCGGGCGAGGTGGGAACTACTTGCCCAGAAGGGCTTTCACTTCCTTCGTCAACACAGGTATCACATCGAAGGCATCGCCGATGATACCATAGTCGGCTACCGAAAATATTGGGGCATCCTTGTCCTTGTTGATAGCAACAATATACTTAGAGCTGGACATCCCTGCCAGATGCTGCACCGCACCGGACACTGCGCAGGCGATATAGAGCGATGGGGAGACAGTCTTGCCGGTCTGCCCAACCTGCTCGCCATGCGGACGCCAGCCGGCATCAACCACAGCACGTGAAGCTCCAACCGCTGCGCCAAGCACATCGGCCAGCTCCTCGACCAGATGGAAGTTCTCCGGCCCCTTCAATCCGCGACCACCCGAGACGACGATATCGGCCTCGGCAACATCACGTTTGCCGGTATTGACCTTGGTTTCGACGACTTTCGCGGCAAAATCTTTTTCGCTGAACTCTACCTGCGCCGTGCGGACGTTTGGCGCACCGGCATCGGATGCCGCGGCGGTGAAGACGTTCGGGCGGAGCGAGATAACCTTTGCCGGCGTTGTGATCTTCACATCGACCCTGGCCTTGCCGGCATACACCGGGCGGGTTGCGACAACATCGCCCCCATCGGCCTTCAGGGCAACGGCATCCGGGATATATCCGGCCTGGAGCCTGACGGCAACACGCGGTGCGATATCCTTGCCATAGGAAGTATGGCTCAGCAGCACCACATCGGCCCCTTCGGAGCGAGCAACGCCAGCGATGGCGGCCGCGACGGCACCACTGGCATGCTGTGCAAGACGGCCATCCTCAACGGTGATGACATCGGCCGCACCGTACGGGGCCAGCTTCTCAGCAAGCCCGGCAACCTTGTCACCAACCAGCAGCGCGGAAAAGCTGCCGCCGGTCTGCGCTGCCAGATTGCGCGCTGCCGTAACGGTCTCGTAGGCGTTCTTCTTCAGCTCGCCACCACGCTGTTCTATATATGCGAGAATCTTCATGTCGTTGGAAATCTATTGTTGAAACGTTCACCGGCCAGATGGTTTCGACAACTCCCGCCGCCAGCCGAGGGCATTTCCGCAGGAGTGCGATAGACGGAGAAGGATCAGATGACCTTCGCTTCCTCGTGGAGCAGGCGGACGAGTTCCTTGACGTTCTCCGGGGAGAATTCGAGGAACTTGCCGCTCCCCTTTGCTTCCGGCGGGCGCATGCCAAGCGTCTCGGTACGAGGCGCAACGGCCGTCGGAGCATGCTCCGCGATTGGCTTCGACTTTGCCTTCATGATATCGGGAAGCTTTGGATAGCGAGGCTCGTTCAAGCCTTTCTGAGCGGTGATGATGCATGGAAGCGAGGTTTCGACAATCTCCTTGCCCCCCTCGATATCACGCTCGGCGATCACGGCAGTGCCATTGATATCGAGCTTGGTGACAAAGGAGACGAGCGGCAGTTCCAGCAGCTCGGCAAGCATCGGCCCAACCTGTGCCGAATCGTAATCGACAGACTGGCGTCCGAGGACGACCAGATCCGGGTTCAGCCCCTTAAGCACCTCGGCCAGCTCGGCAGCAACGGCAAAGGAGTCCGAGCGGGCCTCATCCTTGATGAGGACCGCCTTGTCTGCTCCCATTGCAAGACCAAGCCGGATTGCCTCCTTGGCGCTCTCGCCACCGACACACAGCAGCGTAATCTCGCCGCCGGCGGCCTGACGCTGGCGCAACCCTTCCTCGACAGCAAACTCGTCGTAAGGGTTCAGGACAAATTTCACCCCCTTGGGGTCGATGTTCTTCCCATCCGGTCCGACGCTGATCTTCGTCGCGGTGTCCGGAGTCTGGCTTATACAGACTACTATGTTCATGCCCACCTTATATTTGGATAAGTAATGTCCGGGTAATCCGTGAAGGGGAGCAAATATACTATGCCATGTAGAAACATGCCGGTTTCCAGATGTTCTACAGGCCCGGAATACCGATCATCCGGTGTAACAGTGCGTTTCCCCGAAACGTCCGGGGTATCGCTGCACAACGGTACCATTTCCCTGCCATAGGATACCGGCTCTGCAAGCAGAAGCATCGGGAGCACATCCGGGCGATGCCATCGGCTGGCATCTTCGCCATCTTGACGTGCCACGGCAGAACGGCAGATGAGCCGGCATCACCCTGCAACGCAACCGGGCACACCTGAAGAGAGATTAGTATATTTGCTCATCATGCATCGAATTGACTTCCAGAAGTTACGTGATACCCCATCGGCGACAACCGACGACCTGCGCCAGGCATTGCGGCAGTTTGCAAGCGGGGTGACCGTTGTAACAGCAGAGGCTGAGGGAGAACTGTATGGGATTACGGTCTCGGCATTTACTTCCATTTCGCTTGACCCGCCGGTTATCATGGTGGCCATCAACACGGCAAGCCCGATAGCGGCGATGATAGCTGCATCGGAACATTTTGCCGTGCATATCCTTCCGGCGGCCTACGAGGCGATAGCGGAACGCTTCGCACGCTCCACCCCCGGCCCCGATAAATACGGGGAACTACAACCTGGCACCGGCCGAAGCGGCGCCCCCCTGCTTCAGGAGGGGATGCTTGCGGTGCTCGACTGTGTGCTGGACCAGACGCTGCTTGTTGGCACTCACATGCTGATGTTCGGCCGGGTGGTGCAGGCCTCCTCCCTCTCCGATCCCGGTGATCCGCTGATCTACTATCACCGATCCTACCGGCACCTCCAGAGCCTATAGTGCGGCTATTCCGAAAAGATTCAGCGCGTCCGCCAGGCACACAATCGCCGAAACAGATAGCGCGAGAAGGGATGATTCCTTGGAACATAGCCCCTGGAATTGCTACCTTCGCCCC
The DNA here is from genome assembly GCA_964455525.1 of uncultured Alphaproteobacteria bacterium. Classification (GTDB taxonomy): domain Bacteria; phylum Bacteroidota; class Ignavibacteria; order OLB7; family OLB7; genus JAFDZV01. Next base: position 923,731 of record CAYVWR010000002.1, on the reverse strand, counting down.
GATTTTTAGCAGCGTCCATCATGACTTGTGCGGCGCACCTCTGATGTATCCTAACAACTCCAACGTATGAACCATCGTTTTTTTGCACTTTTTGCCACGGTTGTAACACTCTGTTTTGGCGCCTGCAACGGTGGCGGCAATGGCGATACCGAGGCCGGAGGCTCAACTGATGCTGATGTTATCAGAATCGGCCAGTTTGCATCGCTTACCGGCACCGAGGCCACGTTCGGCCAGCAGATGGATAATGGTGTCAAGCTTGCCGTACAGGAGATCAACGCCGCCGGAGGGGTGCTCGGCAAGAAGATCGAGCTTATCACAGAGGACACCGAGTCGAAACCACAGCCGACCAAAAACGCGGTCGAGAAGCTGTTATCCAAGGACAAGGTGGTTGCCCTGATCGGCGAAGTGGCATCCGGGCGGACGCTGATCGCTGCGCCTATCGCCACACGCCAGCAGATACCATTGCTGACGCCTGCCTCCACCAACGAAAAGGTGACGATGGACGAATCTGGAAAGGTACGCGACTGGGTGTTCCGAATCTGCTTCATCGACCCGTTCCAGGCACAGGTCATGGCACGGTTTGCCGGTGAGAACCTTGGGCTGAAGAAGGTGGCCATTCTGAAGGCGAATGCAAATCCGTACTCGGTGGGGCTTGCCCAGAATTTCGCGATCGGGTTCAAGGCGCTTGGCGGAACCATTATCGAGGAGCAGGGCTACGAGGAGAAGCAGGTGGACTTCAAGGCACAGCTTACGGCGATCAAGGCAAAAAACCCACAGGCAATCTATGTTCCCGGCTATTACAACGAGATCAGCCTTATCGCTTCGCAGGCCCGCGAGCTTGGCCTGAACGTGCCGCTCCTCGGCGGCGACGGCTGGGATAGCCCGGAGCTTACCAAGGGCGCCGCCGGCAAAGCGCTGGAAGGCTGCTTCTTCAGCAATCATTACTCCGAGACCGATAGTTCCTCAACGGTACAGGGTTTTGTCAAGAACTACACCGAGGCATACAAAACCGCTCCCGGCGCCATGGCGGCGCTTGGGTACGATGCCATGAATATCATTGCAAGCACCATCAAGAGCGCTGGCAAAGCCGATCCCCAGGCAATCAGGGATGGGCTGGCAAAGCTCGCGGGGTATACCGGCGTTACCGGCACGATCACGATCGATCCGATGCACAACCCGACCAAGTCCGCCGTGGTGCTTCAGATAAAGGGCGGCAAGTTCATCTACCATGCCACCATCAATCCGTAACCTGATGTGTATTCGGTTGTTCGGGGAGCAGAGATTCTGCTCCCCTTGCAATTACTTCCACACCGGACGCACTCCAGAGCATGAGCGAAATTATTGAGCAGGGATCACGGAACAGGGGATCGGTTCCGTCTCTCCAGAAATATGGCATCCGTGCCGGGCTGGTACTGCTGGCCCTTGTTGCGGTGATTCTGGGAACCAACGAGTTCCGCCAGCAGGTTATCAACGGCTTGTCGCTCGGCGCAATCTATGCGCTGATCGCGCTTGGGTATACGATGATCTACGGTGTGCTCCGGTTCATCAACTTCGCCCACGGCGATGTTTTCATGGTAGGAGCATTCATCAGCTTCTATGCCGCACGAATGGTCGATCCCGCGTTTGTGAGCGACCCCGAACATGTAGGCTCGCCAGTAAATGCGCTGGTTGTGCTTCTGATCACAATGGTCGGCTGCGGGATGCTCGGGGTGATTATCGAGTTTTTTGTCTACCGTCCATTACGGAATCGGCCGAGGCTTACCGTTCTGATCACCGCCATCGGGGTATCGCTCTTCCTTGAATACACAGGCCAGCTTCCGATGGTCTTCGGAGCCGATCCGCAGACCTACCCGATCCTTGTCAAAAGCGAACAGATACGGATACTTGGAGGTGATACGCCCGGCATAACGGCCCCTGCTACGGAGAGATCGGACGCAACGGCGTCTCTGGAGCGCGCGCCGGGCACAACCGGAACGGATACGGCGACGAGCACGGCTGGCATCGATAGCCTGGCCAACACCACCGCTCTATCCGGCACCACGGAGAGTGCCGCCGATACCGGCGCCGCAGCGGTCATGCCGCAAGAGCCATCCCCGGATATGGAAGACCAGGCGCTGATTATCAGCTCGAAGGACATCATCGTCTTCTGCGTTGCGATTGTCCTGATGCTGCTTCTGCGATTGATCGTGCTTCGTACGAAGATCGGGACGGCGATGCGGGCCGTTTCGATGAACATGGGGGCGGCATCGCTTATGGGCATCAATCTGAACATGGTGATCGCGTTCACCTTCTTCCTCGGCTCCGCCCTGGCGGGTGCCGGATCGGTTCTCTATGCGATGACCTATCCGAAGATTGATCCGTTGATGGGGGTTATTCCGGGCCTGAAGGCATTTGTGGCGGCGGTGCTGGGCGGTATCGGCAATATCCCAGGGGCGGCCCTGGGGGGCTTTCTGATAGGAACGGCCGAGACCATGACGGCCGGTTATCTCGACCCGGCCTATCGCGATGCCATCGTCTTCGGCATTCTTATCCTGATCCTTGTTCTGAAGCCCTCCGGCCTGCTCGGAAAAGGAACCATCGAGAAAGTATGAACAGAAGCGCACGCTCGTATATCATTCTGCTTGTGGCGATCGCGGCCATCGTTGGCCTCTCCTTCCCCATGGCCGGCATGAACTCCTACGATGGGCAGATCGTGGTCAGCATCGGTATCAACATGATCCTGGCAACATCGCTCAATCTTATCAACGGGTTCACCGGGCAGTTCTCGCTTGGGCATGCCGGATTTATGGCGATCGGGGCCTATTCGGCAGCAGGGGCCACAAAATTCCTGATACCGGGGATGCTTGGCGCAACCCCTGAAGGCGCTATGCAGGATCTGCTCTTTTTTGTGGCGCTCCTGTTCGGCGGCTGTATCGCAGCGCTGGCAGGGCTGGCCGTGGGCGTCCCCTCGCTCCGCCTGAAGGGGGATTATCTGGCGATCGTCACGCTTGGCTTCGGCGAGATCATCCGGGTGATCTTTCAGAATATCCAGCCTCTCGGCGGATCGCTTGGGCTTTCCGGCATCCCCATCTATACAACGTTCAACTGGGTATTTATCACCATGGCGGTGCTGGTGTTCATCATTCAGAATCTGATGCGCTCCACCTATGGGAAGGGTTTCCTGGCCGTACGCGATGATGAAGTGGCGGCTGCTGCCACCGGTATCAATACCACACGATACAAAGTGGTGGCGTTTGTCGTCGGCTCCTTCTTCGCCGGAATTGCGGGAGGGCTGTATGCGCACTTCAACAGCATCATCGAACCGGCCGGTTTCGGATTTCTCCGCTCGGTGGAGATCGTGGTGATGGTGATCCTTGGCGGAATGGGGTCCACCTACGGTGTGCTCTTCGCGGCGGCGATCCTTACCTACCTGCCGGAATGGCTGCGGGTGGTGCAGATCGGGGGGGTCAATCTCGGCGATTTTCGGATGTCGATCTACGCGCTGCTCCTTATCATCCTGATGCTTGTGCGCCCGCAAGGCCTCTTCGGAAGCTTCAATCCGGGACGATATCTACAACGGCTGCGCACGCGGCGCCAGACCCCCTCGACCACCCTGGAAGGTTGAGGGGAGCACATCGGAGAAACTCCCAGGCCATGGGCCGAGGTCGGCCTGATGATGAGCCTCCTCCCCCCCCCTGACGGCACAAACAACCTCTGCCATGGCAGAACAAACGCCATGGCAACAGGGAACTACCCCGCGATGGTCTCCTGCTCAACCAGCAACATAGCTCGATGCTCCCATGCCCCTTCTCGAACTCCAGAACGTAACGATGCGATTCGGCGGCCTGACGGCGGTTTCCAACGTAACCGAACAGGTAGAGGAACACGCGCTGGTTGGCCTGATCGGGCCGAACGGTGCCGGAAAGACTACGGCATTCAACATAATCACCGGCGTATATGCTCCCACCGAGGGGGCAATCATGTTCCGGGGCAGCCCGATCGCCGGACGCAAGACGCATCAGATTGCGCAGCTTGGCATTGCCAGAACGTTCCAGAATATCAGGCTCTTCCCCTCGCTCTCGGTTGCCGACAACGTCAGGGTGGGGTTCAACAAACTTGCCCGCACCCGGTTGTTCGGATCAATCCTACAACTTGGCAGATACCGGCAGGAAGAGGCGTCCTTTACAAAGGAAGCGGACAGACTGCTCGACATGTTCGGGCTGCTGGAGAAGCGCGACGAGCTTGCCAGAAACCTGAGCTATGGCGATCAGCGTCGTGTGGAGATCGTACGGGCGATGGCAACGGAGCCGAAGCTTCTTCTTCTGGATGAGCCGGCCGCCGGAATGAATCCGACCGAAAAGGCTGAACTGATGAATCTGATCCGCTATCTTCGCGACACCTTCAACCTGGCGATCATGCTCATCGAGCATGATATGAAGGTTGTGATGGGAATCTGCGAGCGGATAACGGTGCTTGATTATGGCGTCAAGATCGCCAGCGGGACGCCAGAACAGGTAAAAAACGATCCCAAGGTAATCGAGGCGTATCTTGGCGAAAGCATCACATAGCCGATCACGAACTACTGACTACTGAATTATGCTGCGTGTCGAGAATCTCCGCGTCAATTATGGCGCAATATCCGCGATCAAAGCGATCAGCTTCCACGTCCCGGCCGGATCGATCGTAACGCTTATCGGCGCAAACGGCGCCGGCAAGACCACAACGCTCCGTACGATATCCGGCCTTGTCAAAGGGGATTCAGGACGTGTGACCTTTGAGGGGCGGGAGATCCTCAACAAGGCGCCGCACGAGATCGTAAAGCTTGGGCTGAGCCAGTCCCCGGAAGGACGGATGATCTTCCCCGACCTTACCGTACGCGAGAACCTGATGATGGGGGCATACCTCCGCAGGGATAAAAAAGGGATCGAAAAAGATCTTGACTACAGCTTCTCGATTTTTCCACGATTGCGCGAACGGATAAAACAGGCCGGGGGAACGCTCTCCGGCGGTGAGCAGCAGATGCTGGCAATTGCGCGCGCGTTGATGTCGAAGCCGGACCTGCTTCTGCTCGATGAACCGTCGCTTGGCATTGCGCCGCTGCTTGTAAAGCTGATCTTCGAGAAGATTCAGGAGATCAACCGCGATCTCGGCATGACGATCCTGCTTGTGGAACAGAACGCCCATATGGCGCTCAATATCGCCTCCTATGCCTATGTGCTGGAAACCGGCGAGATAACACTGCAAGGGCCGGCCAGAGAACTTGCCTGCAACGAGGAAGTGCAGAAGGCATATCTGGGAATGTAGCGAAGCAACCCCCTCTCTCCCCACCCCCTCCCTCCGTTCGTATCCGATCTCTTGAAGGCATCCCCGGAGATCGTATGCATCAGAGAGGGAGCGTCCGTAACTGCCAATCCATTCATTCACAACAACTATTATCAATATCACTGGAATTATTTATCCAGGCCATTATATGCCATGAGATGATTACAAGGCCCTGACAGATCCATTATTTCATCACGTTCACAACAGCATCATGAATTATTTACGTTATCACTGTAGTATCATTGTGCTTGCATGTATCTGCATTGGCCCGGCCATCGCACAGAAGATCAACTGGGAGCAGATTCCAGAATCAGAGACAACGACTGGCTCACCATCTTGAGGCTACCGGACCGGGAACATCACCTATGAACCAGATTGCAGGAAAGGCATCATATACCAACCGCGAACGAATCATCCGCGCAAAAGGGAACCGACGCATTGTCGTCATCATTCCCGCCTTCAACGAGGACAGTTCCATCCTGCGGGTGCTGGAGGATATTCCCACGGGATTGACCGATGAGATCGTGGTGGTCGATAACAAATCGACCGATCAGACCGCCTCGATCGCCCGTGCGGCCGGTGCCACGGTGCTCTTCGAGCCACGCCGTGGATATGGCTCCGCCTGTCTTACAGGGGTGGCCTATGCGCTGGCGCGTGCATACGACATCGTTGTGTTTCTCGATGCCGATTATTCCGATCATCCTGAGGAGATGACCGCTCTGGTTGAACAGATCACAGAAAATGGATATGAGATGGTGATCGGCTCTCGTTCGCTTGGAGCGATGGAGGAAGGGGCGATGCCACCGCATGCGCGGTTTGGCAACTGGCTGGCAACCTGGCTGATCCGCCTGCTCTGGCGGGAGCGTTTTACCGATCTTGGACCCTTTCGCGCCATCACCGCCGATGCCTTGCGGCGCATTGTGATGCGGGACACGAACTATGGGTGGACCGTGGAGATGCAGATCAAGGCGGCACGGCTCGGGCTGCGCAGCGGCGAGGTTCCCGTGCGCTATCGCAGGCGCATCGGCGTATCGAAGATCACAGGCACGATAACCGGCTCGGTAAAGGCTGGCTATAAAATTCTTTATACCATCGCAAAATATGGGTTGAAATCAAAATAATATCGCGGCCTGTATCATCCATACAAAAGGGTCCGGGGCCGGATGTGATAGGTATATAAGGACCCCCGTCCAATAACACTCACCGTTCCCCGACCTACCGGGCCCGTTATAAAGGTGCCGAACTGGCCATCCCATCGCGGTCAGTTCCCGCATACTTGCAGGATAATTATCGCCGTTATCGAAATTCGGCCTAGCATACCCATATGCTTCTGCAAAAGAAATCCGAAATTTTGATCGGCTGAATCAAGCCGGAACAGGCTTTTTCAGCACAATCGAGATCAGGATATCGTATGGGCCGGAGGCAAGCCCCGGCCCATGCACAGCGGCATCGGTATCATCATAGGGGTGTTATAGTTCCAGACGCCCCCCCACAACAAAGCGGGAAGCCTCGCGATGCACGGCGCTCTCGCCCGAGCGCACTAGCGGCAGAAGCACGGAGAAATCGAACTTCCAGGAGCGCATCACAAGCTGCCCTCCAAGCATTCCGAAGACGACCCGGCGCGAGCTTTCGGCATCCACGATCCCCTCCACCTTGTCGTTATCGGCAATGTCGCCGCGCCCGCCCGCAATGCCGATCAGGGCGATCTGATCCTCATCATTGCGCAGAAGGTCGCGGTTCATGCTGAGCGACATCGTCAGCGAATTGCCAAGCCTGGTATCGAACCGATTCGGCGTTGAGATACGGCCCAGGGCATCAAGCCCGAGGGTCCAGCCCCCGGTCTGCATCGTCGCTGTGGTGTTGAGCAACAGATCCACCGCACCACTACCTGGCGCAGCGTGCGAGCTCATGGCCGACCCATCGGCATTTTCATAGCGCCCGAGCGGAAGCGTAAGCCCTCCTCCAACAAGGAGGGTGGCCGGAACGCCGGAAGCGATATCGCCGCGTGTAACGTAGTAGCCAAGCAGCATCGGGTCCCCTATGCCCGTTGTGGTTACCGTATGATCGCCCACTGCCGTGCTTACAACATATGGCAGCACCGCCACGGCAAGCAGTTGCGGCGTCACATGATGGCGGTAGGCAAGTTCGATCGTGGTACGGGATTCCGACTCTACGGTGGTCCCATTACCATGATCCTGATGAAACAATCCGGGGGGCGTATAGGAGGATGCGACGGCCGCCTTGGAATGCGATAGCCCCTGGTCCTGCGTACGATCATAGGTCCATCGCTGCCACACCGTGTGCAGAGCAAGGGTATTGGTCGAGCTGTAGAGGGGATTGAGGCCAAAAAGACACTGGCAGAACTCGCATGCGCTGGCCGGTGTTGCGGCCATCAGGAGTACCAGAGCAAGGAACAAGCTATATCGCTTCATGCTGGTTGATCGATTATCGAGAGGTTAGTCTGGAAGGGTTTAGGAACAACAGCGGCACAGGGCATATCAAACGATCTGCCTGTCGGCATGGAGCGCACGCCTACGGCACCGGGCACACGGGATCAGCAGGCAGATGCCAGGATGTGGCAACAGCCGGCATCGTCCGGGACCATAGGGCACGGCACAAGCCTGGGTAGGGGTATCCTAGGAGAGATGAACCGGAGGGTGGTAGATGGGGGTGGGGAAACCAGCCGAAAGTAATGGATCGCTAAGAACGCCGGTAGCATGGACTACCGAAGAAACAACAACGATAGTGGTGCTTGTTGCGATAAACGGAAGCGTCTTGGGAAGATCAATCTCCGGTCCTCGCGCACGATCGTTCTCGGCCTTGCTTGTGGTCTTGACAACATGGCAGCGCCCATGACAGGCAGGGTTGCTCGAATTCTCGCAGAAATAGGCCGCAACATCGTCATCGAACAGAGCGTACAGGCCCCACATCACCGCAGTGCTTTCGGCGTAGAGCACAAATGCAACCAGAATGATGATATGGAGAAGCGATCGCATAACTGGGCGGAAGATATTCCTTGGCACGGATGGAAAACAACCGGCATATTGTAAAACCATGCAGCAACAACGCACAAACAGCCTTTGATCACGGCAATGCATACAGAAATCGAGACCCCCCGCCTGCGTCTTCGCCAGCTTGTCACGGCGGATATCGAGCAGTTGTATCCTATTCTTTCCGATCCCCTTACGATGCGTTTCTGGCCACGCCCATTCACCCGCGACGAGTCTTGTGAATGGATCGAGCGGAACCTGCGCCACTATCAGGACGTTGGCTTCGGCCGGTACGCGATCATCCTGAAGGAGAACGGCATGATGGTTGGCGATTGCGGCATCGTCCCTTCGGTCGTCGATGCCCGCGAGGTATACGACATCGGTTATATTCTTCACCATCCCTTCTGGGGCCAAGGCTTTGCAACCGAGGCTGCCGCGGCAGTGCGGGATCACGGGCTACGGACGCTTGGCCTGCCGGCATTGCACGCCAATATGGCCCATGACCACGAGGCATCGCGTCGCGTGGCAGAGAGGATCGGCATGACGAAGATCGGCGAGTTCGAGAACAGCAAAAATCGTGGCATACGAACGTTCCTGTTCGAGCTACGAAATGTGCAGTAGCGCCACGGCCGTGCTCCACCGGCCTCTCCCCTGCAACTGTCTGGCAGTGCTTCCGAAGCACCACATCAGAAGCAGAGGGGGCGCCGTGCTCATCCTCTGATAGCACCTCTATGCCGGGCAGCACGGTTCTCCCGCAAGCCGCCCGGCATTCGGCTGCACCTCCACAGGGATGCGGGAAGATGCCGTGTTCTTCCTAACTTGCATTTCGGACTCAACTCTCATCGCACATGCAGGTCCGCTCTCTGGAACCCGCACTCTCTCTGCTCGGTCTCTACGATGCCTGAATTTATACATCTGCATAACCACACCCATTACTCTCTGCTCGACGGCGCCTGCAAGATCGACACGCTGGTGAAAGCCGCGGCCGAGAACAACATGCCAGCCGTTGCGCTCACCGATCACGGCGTCACATTCGGCTCATTCGAGTTCTACAAAAAGGCGAAAAAGGCAGGGGTGAAACCGATCATCGGCTGCGAAATGTATGTGGCCGACGGCTCTCGTATCAATAAGCAGCTCAATACGGTTGGCAAGAGCAACAAGAAGCGCAATTATTTTCATCTTGTGCTTCTGGCAAAGAACTACGAAGGGTACAAGACCCTGAACAAGCTTACCAGCCGTGCGCACACCGAGGGCTACTACTACAAACCACGTATCGACCGGGAACTGCTTGAAGAGCACCATGAAGGGCTTATCGCCCTGTCGGCATGCGCGGGCGGGGTAGTATCGGCTCATCTGGTGAACGAGGATCTTGAAGCAGCGCGCGAGGCGGCGATCTGGTATCGCGAGCTTTTTGGCAGCGATTTTTTCCTTGAAGTACAGGACCACGGCATCCCGGTTGATAAACCGGTGCTTGAAGGGATGCCGATCTTGGCAAAAGAACTCGGCATCCCGCTGGTGGCAACAAACGACTGCCATTATATCAGGCAGGAACATGCCGTGGCCCACAACGTCCTGCTCCACATCCGCGATGCCTCGAAGAACGGCGTCAGGGTTGATGTGGAGAACGAGCTCCGCTACGGCACGCAGAACTATTACTTCAAGACGGCCGATGAGATGGCAAAGCTCCTGGGGCATCTGCCCGGCGCCATCGAAAACACGGTAGCAATCGCCGAGCGCTGCGATTTCGAGATGCCAAAGGAGCTGTATATGCCACAGTTCCCCATCCCGAGCGAATCATCGGCCAGCAATCTGGATGAATACCTTCGCGAGATCACCTGGCAGGGAATCGAGAAGCGGTATACGAGCCTCACCGAGGACATCAAGGAGCGCACGACATTCGAGCTGGACGTTATCACCCGCATGGGCTACTCCGGCTACTTCCTTATCGTGCAGGACTTTATCCGCGCCGCACGGGATCGTGGCGTAAGCGTAGGCCCTGGCCGTGGCAGCGCGGCCGGAAGCATAGCCGCATACGCCATGGGGATCACCAATATCGATCCGATCAAGTACGATCTCCTCTTCGAGCGGTTCCTGAACCCCGACCGTGTCTCGATGCCTGATATCGACGTCGATTTCGCCGATAACAAGCGCGACGTCGTGATCGATTACGTGAAGGAGAAATACGGCCACGACGCGGTGGCACAGATCATCACCTTTGGAACGCTTTCATCGCGAGCAGTGCTCAAGGATGTGGGACGTGTGCTTGGCATCCCGCTCAGCACCATCAACTCCATCACCGACAAGATCACCGTCAAGTTCGGCCGTGTGACGCCGCTTGCCGAGGCGATCCAGGGGCCGGAGCTACGATGGGTGCAGGAATCGACCGATCCGCAGATCAAAAAGCTTATCGAATACTCGCTGGTGCTTGAGGGCTTCTGCCGCAATGCATCGCTCCACGCCGCCGGCGTGGTGATAGCGCCAGGGCCGCTGGAGGAATACATTCCTCTGTACAAAACCCCGGACTCCGGCCTTGCCTCCCAGTATACGATGAACGATCTGGAGGATGCCGGGCTTCTGAAGATGGACTTCCTGGGCCTGCGCACGCTGACGATCATCGACAATACGTTGCTGCTGATCGAGCAACGGCATGGCATCACGATCGATATCGATGCCATACCGCTGGATGACCAGCCAACCTACGATCTTGTGGGCAAGGGGCTTACCACCGCTGTGTTCCAGTTTGAATCGGTCCCGATGCAGGAATACCTCAAGGATCTGAAGCCGAGCGTCCTGGAGGATCTGATCGCCATGAACGCGCTGTATCGCCCTGGCCCGATGGAGAACATCCCGGACTTTATCGATCGCAAGTGGGGGCGCAAACCGATCGAGTATCTGCATCAGAAGCTGGAACCGATCCTCGGCAGGACCTATGGCATCTGCGTCTACCAGGAGCAGATCATGCAGATCGCCCAGCAACTCGGCGGCTTCACCCTGGCACAGGCCGATACGCTTCGCCGCGCCATGGGAAAGAAGCAGATCCAGTACATGGAGCAGATGAAGGGGAGCTACTTCGAGGGATGCACCAAGAACAGCATCGACAAGAAGACGGCCAACGAGATCTGGGACATGATGGTGAAGTTCGCCGATTACGGCTTCAACAAGTCGCACTCGGCAGCCTATGCCTATCTGGCCTATCAGACGGCCTACCTGAAGGCAAACTATACGGCGGAATTCCTGGCAGCCAACATGACCGCTGAATCGGGCGATCTGGCAAAAGTGGTGAAGCTGATCGAGGAATGCCGGAAGTTCGATATCAAGGTTCTCCCCCCCGACGTCAATGAATCGTTGATCGACTTCTCGGTGACCGATCATGGCATACGGTTTGGCATGGCGGCCATCCGTAATGTTGGGGCAAGCGCAGTGGCGGAGATCCTGAAACAGCGGGAGAAGGAGGGCCCCTTCACCTCGATCTTCAACTTCACAAAACGCCTGAGCGGCACATCGCTTGTCAACAAACGTCTTATGGAAAGCCTTGTGCTCTCCGGGGCGTTCGACTCGATTCACCCGAACCGCCATCAGATTTGCGAAGCGCTCGATGCGGCAATCCAGTATGCGACGGCCTGCGCAAGCTCCGCAGCAAGCGGCATGGACTCACTGTTTGCCGTTATGGACGATTCGGGAAAAGCGCCGAACATCCCGGAACCTAACCTTCGCCCTGTGGATGAATGGCCGCGTATGGAGATGCTACGCCGCGAGAAGGATGTGCTCAACTTCTATGTGAGCGGCCATCCGCTGGAGCATTACGCGCTCGACGTGGAATCCTTCGCACAGATCAAACTGGGCGAAGTGGACGAATCGGCCGATTTCAGCGCGCCGATTCGTGCATGCGGCATCATCTCGGCGGTACGGACAAAGCTTGATCGCCGTGAGAACCAGATAGCATTTGTGACGATCGAGGACTTCAGCGGCAAGGCCGAATGCATCTTCTGGAGCGATTCCTACAGGCGGTTTGCGCCGGTGCTCAGCGTGGGCGAAATGGTGTTTGTGATCGGCAAGGCGGAACTCAATGGCAGCGACGGGGTAAAGATCATCGCCGACGATGTAATCCCGATGGAGCAGGCACGAGCACGGTTTGCCAATGCTCTGGCCGTGGAAGTGCTTCTGGACCAGATCGCGCCTGATGCGGCACAACGAACCCAGGATCTCTTCAAACGGAACCAGGGAGAGCTTCAGTGCATCTTCAGAATCTACAACGAGGAACGTGAACTTGTCAGCAAATGGGTCTCCCGCCGATATATGGTAACCCCGAGCACGGACCTGATCGACGGACTGACCGATATCTTTGGTCGGCAATATGTGAAGCTGCTCGGCAAATAGCGACCAGCAGAAGAAGCCGAGGCCGCAGGCCATCGGTATATGGCAATATCTCAACGATCCGGCGGAGCACACATCCGCCATTTCAGCTATGGAACTACTCGCAGAGAATACTGACGAACCAGCAAAACGTACAGCCGGGCATCCCACCCCCGGCACTCTACACCGGCGGCTCTCGCAACGGGCCTCGGCGGTCGGCGAATCGGCTACGCTGGCAGTTGCCGCCGAAGCCAAACGGATGCAGGCGGAGGGAATCCATATCGTCTCCTTCTCAACGGGGGAACCGGATTTCCCGACGCCTGACATCATAAAGGAGGCGGGCATAGCGGCGATTGAAGGGAATTTCACCCGGTACACCCAATCCGAGGGGATACCCGAGCTTCGCAGGGCTGCCGCCGAAAAATTTACGCGGGAGAACGATATCCCCACCGAGCCATCCGAGGTACTGATATCCGTTGGGGGCAAACACTCGATCTTCAATGCCCTGATGTCCATTGTGGACGATGGGGACGAGGTGATCCTACAGGCTCCATACTGGACAAGCTACCCGGAACTTGTACGGCTTGCCGGGGGGATTCCGGTGGTAATCCCGACATCGCCCGAGGAGCGCTACAAGATCGATGCGGCACGGCTGCGCATGGCGATTACCCCTCGCACCCGCGCCATCATCCTGAACTCCCCATCGAACCCGACCGGGGTGATGTACAGCCCTGATGAACTGCGGGAGATGGCCGAAGCGATAGCCGAGGCGGGGATCTACGTTATCTCCGATGAGCTGTACGAGAAGATCGTCTACGATGGCAATCGCCATTTCTCGATTGGCTCGGTTCCCTCCCTTCGCGATCTTGCCATCACCGTCAACGGCGTCTCGAAGGCATTTTCGATGACAGGCTGGCGCATCGGCTATATGCGAGGCCCCAGCGATGTGATCGCCGCAGCCTCGCGCATGCAAAGCCAGGTCACATCAAATCCGGCCTCGATCAGCCAGCGGGCCGCACTGGCCGCGCTGACCCAGGTTACCGATGAAGTCGAGACGATGGTGGCGGCCTTTGCACGACGTCGCGAGCTGATCTCCGGGCTGGTATCGGAGATCCCGGACGTCTCGTTCCCCCGCCCCGATGGGGCATTCTATCTCTTTATCGACGTCCGCGCCTACTTCTGCGATCAGGCGCCGGACGACGTGCAGCTTGCACGCTATCTTCTGCGAGAGCATCATATCGCCACGGTTCCCGGTTCCGCATTCGGCGATCCGGCCGGCATCAGGCTCTCCTATGCATGTTCGGAACAGGACATCGTTGAAGGTGTCGCAAGGATCAGGCGAGGTCTGGACAGGCTGCGAAGCTGAGGCTAGACAGTGCCCGTATGGCACAGGCCGCCGCAGCACAGCTTGATACGCCAACGATGGCAGCAGAACGGCCCGTGGAATCCCAAATATCCACGGGCCGTTCTCATTTCCTGGAAATCCGTCGGCACGATGATAGTCCGGCGGCACGCGCACACCTGCCCCCCGGCCTAGTTGCCGAACCCGATATTGATTCGTGTCCTGACGCCCGAGCGTTCGATATCCTTGATAAGCGACTGAACGGCCCGAAGAGTACTGTCCAGCTCGTTTGCAAACGATTGGTCGTACAGGAGCTTGCTTATCGCCCCCCGGCCATTGCGGACATCGCTGGCAATGGCATCCAGCCCTGCAAGCAAGGTATCAACACGGTGAAGCGTGCTATCGGCATGAACGATCGCCTGGCGTGCATCAACAGCGGCCCCCTCGGCTGCTGCAAGCATACGATCGACGCCGGGGCGGGTACGATCGACCAGCTCGCGAAGCTGAACAACGGCATGGTCGATATTGGCAACGGTCCGATTGATGGTCACCTTATTCCCCACAGCGATCTCGCGGGCGGCAAGGCTGGTGGCCTCAAGGTTCGAGAGTGTGGTTTTCAGCCCCGTCTGCAATTCAGGGGAGGCGAGCATGCCATTGACGCCTGCCATTGCCGAATCGATCCGCAGCAGAATCATTTTGGCGCGTACGCTGATCTCCCCGACATCGGCAAGCAACGCCGAGATATCCCCTTGCACCGACCCTGGAATCACGGCATCGGCCGGAAGCGGGTCGCGCAGATCGCCCGGCAGCAGCTCGATCTTCTTTCCTCCTGTCACCTCAAGCATCTGAAGGCTGGCCAGGGCATCGCTATACAATGGGACGCTGGAGGACACCATAGCAGTGATACGCACCTCATCGGGGCGTACATCAAGGCCGGTAACGGTTCCCTTGCGCACTCCTTTCACAGTGATCGGGGCGCCAACATCCACCCCTGCGGCACTTGGGAAGCTCATCTGGATGGCTCTATCCTGTCTTCCTATGCCACCGCTCCCCTTTCCCCAGATAATGCCGCCGATCAGAAGGATCACTGCAAGCACCGACACCACACCAACGCGAATCTCCTGCGATCTGGATATTGCCATGAAACGATCTCTGCTCCAACTGTTCAGGAAAGGGGCGGCATAACCAGCGGGGCATCCGGGGCACGCAGTATAACACCACGACACATCGGAGCGGCGCTGCAGTAGCAGCCTGTGCGGAACTATCGTACATAGTTCGAGCCATAACAAACATAGCTCCAGAGAGCGTCTCCGGAGCTATGTTTCAGCATTCTGGCACTGCTTGGTTAGAACGGAAGATCATCATCGTTGATATCGGAAACGCCAACCGGCGATGATGTGGCCGCCCCCGAGGAGGACCCGCCAGACGAGTACGAGCCTCCCTGTCCTGCGCCTGCGGCAGGGCGCGCGCCCTGATCGCCATCGCCACGCCCGCCATCAAGGAATGCGAAGTCGCTGCCGTTGATCTCGGTGATATAACGGGTCTGCCCCTCCTTATCCTCATACTTGCGGGTCTGAATACGCCCTTCGATATAGATCTGGCGTCCCTTCTTCATATACTGGCTGATGATCTCGCCAGCCTTTCCCCAGACGACAATATTATGCCATTCGGAACGCTCTACTAGGTTACCGTCCCGGTCCTTGTAGCTCTCATCGGTCACCAACTTGAACGTACAAACCGGCTGTCCGTTCTGGGTGTAGCGAAGTTCCGGGTCATTCGGCTGGATGTGGCCGATCAACATTACTTTATTGAGGCCTCGTGCCATGGAAGATACTCCCTGAAGGAATGAACAACGTGTGGCGTTTCAATCGAAGTTGTAACGCTTGTCAATATAGTTTATAGGTATCTGCTCGCCAATAGCAAACCGGTTACCGTTTCGTTCGTGTAGAGACGAACAAGATGAACGGATATGGGGGAAGTTTCAAGGAAAAACGAAAAAATTTGTTGTCTGCGACAGAGTGTCGCAGTATTTTTCATCTTGATTCGGGGAGCATACCGGTCAGGGATCGCCCCTCCACCCTCCGAGTTCAAACAGACCATCTCCTAAACGCCCTTACAGTGACTGTTAGCGTTGGAGAATCTCAACCCTTCTTCTCTACATCATCGATTTCCAATCCGTTTTCAATAACGCTCACTGATTCCGGGCGTTGTGCTCCGTTAATCATCCCGATTGTCACTCCCGAGCACAACGGAGGAATCTATTCTCAATTGAAGGATCATTCCCTATGAGCAACATTGGCGAAAAGTATAAAGGCAATCTCGTACAGGGATTGCTCTTTCTACTTATCCTGGTAGCAGCCACCTATTGCTTTCAGACCTTTGTCATCCGGCCAGCGTTCAAGTCTGCGATGCTTGGTCTGTTCGCCCCGCCGAGTGCCCGCGCTCACGGCGCCAATACGGATCTTATCCAGGAGGAGGAATTTATCCTCGATATGACCAGCCAGGTCAAGACCGCAGGTAGCGAAGGGGGCTATGAGAAGGGCGCAGACCAGTGGATCGTTTCCGCCGAAGGTCTTGGTGAAGCCCCCATCATTATTCAACCTTGGCTTACCTTTGGTATCTTCTCGGTGTTCTTCGGATTCATAGTGGCTACGTTGGTTACGGCCCTGATGCCCCGTCCAATCGGCTATATATCGAACAAGATCGAGCGCGAGATCGACTCGACGATCAACCGTATCGACGAACAGACGGGCGATAAGATCTCTCGGGAGGAGATCGAGAGAATCACCGCACCTAACTCCAAGGATGATCTTACTCCGATTGAGAAGCAGTTCGGCCCGGTGATCATCAGCGAGATCGAAGACGTCCGTAATGCACGCCGCTGGAAGCGCAATCACCTGTTGGTCTTCAAGGGACTTCGTCTCTATATGACCCGCCACTTCTCCGAGAAGTACTCAAACAACGTTCAGGGATTTGCCTACGGCGGTGCCGCTCTCCTTATCGTTATCATCGGTATCCGCGGTCTGAAGTTCATTCCGCCGACCCAGCCGTCGATCCTTCTGGCAGCTATCACGCTTGAGTTCGCGATGCTTATCCTTCTGGCCGTCACCCTCTTCTATACCGAAGAGGAGCAGCGTATGGACAAGCTGATGCGCAACCTTGAGGAAAGTTCCGAAGGACAGAAGTACGAGCTTATCAACCTTGTTCGCACCTCGCAGCAGCAGCAGCGCGATCTTGCCTCGATGGTCGATTACATCCAGCGCCAGACCGACAACCTGCAGCGTATGGCCGACGCCCTTACCGGCGCCAACCGCGAGTATATCATCCAAGTTGCCCAGCGTGCCGTGGCCGAATACGTCACCGCCGAGACCAGCAAGGAGATCACCGAAAAGGTTATCCGCGAAAAGATCGACGCAGCTCTCGGACAGATGTTCGGCGGCAGCCGACAGATCGAAGGCTGAGAACCAGCAGGACGCAATGAAAAGAGCCGCTCCACATTGAATGTGGAGCGGCTCTTCTGTATATACGACATCCGGCACACCAGGGACCACGGCTAACAGCCGAACAGATGCCGGGGGCACGCAAGAGACATCAGACGGCCGACAGCGCTCCCTGCATCCATCCGCTCGCCCGCTCCAGATCCGGCGTCTGCATCCAGAACACCCCCTCCATGCGGCGAAGCCATGTCATCTGGCGCTTTGCATAACGGCGGGTGGATTGCTTGATCAGCTCGATCATACGCTCCTCGGCGATCTCCCCGGCAAGCCAGGCCAACACCTCGGCATACCCCACGGTCTTCAGACCGGGCGTGCTGCGATCATATCCCACCTCCACCAGCCGCTTCGTCTCTTCTACCAGCCCCTGTTCCAGCATCGTAAGCACACGGCGGTTGATCCGGCGATACAACTGCTCCCGCTCCGGCGACAGGCCAAGGAAGGTGCATTTGAACGGAGCCACCTGGATCGATTCTCTTGCGAGAAAGGTACTGTAGGGGATCCCGGTCTGGTGGTAACAACAGAGTGCCCGGAGGGTCTTGACATGATTGTTCGGCGAATGCGCCGCGGCCGCAACCGGATCAACTGCCTGAAGCTCCTCATACAACCGCTCAAAGCCCTCCCGCCCGCCACGTTCCTGTAGCTGGCGCAGGATATCCTGGTCGGCGCTTGGCGCGCCAAGCCCCTCGAACAGGGCCTTGATATAGAACCCCGAACCGCCCACGACCAGAGGAACACCGCCGCGTTCCAGGATATCGGCAATGGCCATTCTGGCCGCCCCGGCATATTCCCCTGCCGAGTAGAGCCTGTCCGGTGCAACTATATCGATCATATGATGGGGCACACGACGCAGGTCGTCCGGCGTCGGCTTGGCGGTGCCGATATCCATACCGGTATAGATCTGCCGTGAATCTGCCGACACTATCTCAAGCCCCTCGAACCGCTCTGCCAGCGCAAGCGAAAGGTCGGTCTTGCCGGAGGCCGTAGGGCCAGCGATCACTGGCACGATGATGGTGCGCTGCCGGCTCATCGTGTCTCGTTCAGCGGATCGTCCTGGCTCCAGGCATTGCGGCCGATAAGCGGAACGAACTTGAACTCGCCGTATTCGTACACATCATACTCGCTTGTATCACCCAGCTTCACGGCCATCTGCATCTGCTGCGACTGACGATCGCCGGTGGGGATGATGAGCCGCCCATCGGGGGCAAGCTGCCGCAGCAGCGAGGATGGGATCACCGGAGCACCGGCGGTGACGATAATCCGGTCATAGGGCGCGTAGGTGTTCCAACCGACCGTGCCATCGCCGAGATAGGTGGCGACATTGCAGCCAACCGCCGTCAGTGCCGCACGCGCACGCGCCAGCAGATCGGCATGGCGTTCCACGGTGAATACTCTCATTCCCATCATGCAGAGGATGGCAGCCTGATAGCCGCTCCCGGTGCCGATCTCCAGCACCTTCATGCCGGGGCTTGCCTCCAGAAGCTGGCTCATCGTCGCCACAGTAAACGGCTGCGAGATCGTCTGCCCGCAACCGATCGGAAGAGCATCGTCCTCGTATGCTCGATGGCGGAATGCAGGAGGCACAAATTCCTCTCTGGGAACGGTGGCGATGGCATGCAATACCTGCTCATCGTAAATGCCCCGCTGGCGGAGCACTGCAACCAGTTCACGGCGTGCGATGGAGTTGGGCGAGATAAATCGCCTCTGAGAATCAACCATTACCTGTTACTGACCATGTTTTGCGGAAGAGCGTTTTGCTTTCCGCGTACGACGTTTCCGCGGCGACTCCCCCTGCCGCGACAATGCATCCACAATTGCCCGCATCAAACGACGATCCTTCCGATTCAGCGTCACTTCCAGCGACTGAAGAAGCGTCAGGCGGAGCGTATCGATCGACTGGTTATAGAAAAGTTTCCCTTCCTGTGCAAAACTGATTCTCCCGGTCTCCTCGCTCACGATAATGACGAAGACATCAGCCTGTTCGCTGATTCCAAGACCGGCCCGATGCCGGGTTCCAAGAAGCACATCGGCGATACGGGTGGCAGCGCTCAGCGGCAGCACCACCCGTGCCGACCGGATCTGCTCACCGCTCACCACCACCGCACCATCATGCAGGGGCGCTTTTGGGTTGAAGATCGAGACCAGCATCTCCTTGGTCAGCTTTGAGTCGATCGGGACGCCCGTATCAAAGGTCAGCGAGATATCGGTCGTGCGGGTTACCACGATAAGCGCCCCATATCGGCGCAGCGCGAGATCCTCCGCAGCGCTGACGAGTTCATCGACAACCTGGCTTATATCATACCGCTCGAAGGAATTGAAGATGCCATTACGGCCTATCAGCAGCAGGATTCTTCGCAGCTCCGGCTGAAAAAGAATGATAAGCGCGATCACCCAGATATCGCTCACCGTCCGTAGCATCCAGCTCAGCAGCTTCATGTCGAGCGTCTGGCTTACGAAGCTGACGGCGATAATCAGGAGCAGGCCAAGGAATATCTGCGCGGCAATCGTGCCACGCATCACCGAATACAGGCGATACAGCACAAAGGCCACGATGGCGATATCGATCAGGTCTATGACCGTGATCTGAAGAAAACCGATTTGAAAGAGAAGCGGGTTGGGCATCAATACCTCGGCAGCTCGGGACACGCGCCATAGCCCCAGCCATTCAGGACGTGTTGCAGGCGAGCCGCACCGATGGCTCGCCTGCAACACATCCCAGCCGGAACGAGCTTACACTCCCCCGGTGATTCCATGTTCTTCGTATGCACGAATGATATCCTTGACGAGCCTGTGGCGTACGACGTCCGCCTTGTCGAAATAGACGAAGCCGATACCATCGATCCCCTGAAGAATCGAATCGGCCTGCACCAGACCGCTCTCCACATTCTTCGGCAGGTCGATCTGCGTCAGATCTCCGGTGATAATGGCGCGGCTGTTGGCCCCAAGCCGGGTAAGGAACATCTTCATCTGCATCGTCGTCGCGTTCTGGGCCTCATCGAGGATCACAAACGCGTTGTTCAAGGTACGGCCGCGCATATATGCGAGCGGCACCACTTCGATCCCCCGCTTCTCCATCATCGACTTCAATTTCTCCGAGGGGATCATGTCGTCCAGCGCATCATACAGCGGGCGCAGGTACGGGTCGATCTTCTCCTTCAGATCGCCCGGCAGAAACCCCAGGCTCTCCCCTGCCTCCACGGCCGGGCGCGCAAGCACAAGCTTGTTCACCTCTCTATTGCGAAAGGCGGCCACGGCCATCGCGACCGCAAGGTAGGTCTTGCCGGTTCCGGCCGGGCCGATCGCAAAAACGATATCGTTCTCGCGCACCTTGCGATAATAATCCTTCTGGCGATCGCCTCGCGCCTTGACGACGTTCTCCTTGGCAAACAGGATCACTTCGTCCAGGTTCTGCCCCTGGAGCTGCTGGTGCTGCTCCCCCTTGCCCCCTGTCACCAGATCGATGATCATCTCCACATCCTTCGGCAGAAGCGATCCATTACGCTGCACCATATAGATCATCTCGTTGATGATCTTCTCAATGGAGGCGGTTTCTGCCGGTTCCCCCCGCAGGATCGCCGTATCACCGCGCACCGTAACGGTGGTGTCGAAACGACTTTCAAGCACATTGAGGTTGGCATCGTTGAACCCAAGAAAGGCAAGCTGATCGATGCCGCCCAATTTGATTTTTTTCTCGACTATCTCCATGTATCAAAGATATGTAATCGGCAGGACTCACTCTCCACATAGAGTGGAGATGCCACGAAAAGCTTTCGCGGAACGCCCGCCAGGATGAACTGACCGGCTCCGCCGGGACGTCCCGCCAGGGTCCGTCAGAATCTGGCACGCCCCTGTGAACGGATCTGTCGGCGATTTCACCGAGGCACAGCGACGCGGTTTCATGAAGGGTTGGAAATAAAAAGCTCCCCGGACGCGCTGGCCCGGAGAGCTTTCATGCTACTGGCTGCTGAGGCACCAGCAGATCAACGATTGCCGCTACCGGCATCGCGCTGATCGACCTGCTGCTCACGCTCGGTGGCAACACGGCGGGTAGCCATGCGCTTCTTGCGGAAATAGAGGCGTTCGGCACGAAGCTCTTCGTCGGACTTCGGCCCAGCCGAAGGAATCGTCAGCACCTGGCCCGGATAGATGATGTCCGGGTTGCGGATCTGGTCCATGTTGGCAACATAGATCTTCGACCACATGAGCGGATCGTTGTAGATCTGCTCCTTGCCGGCGATGTTCCAGAGACAGTCGCGGTCGCGTGCCCAGGTACCCACCGTATAGGTGTTGCTGCGTGCACGGCCACGGATGCTGTTGATCTCGCGTGCGATCTCGATGATCTTGTTGTAGAACTCCGGGAGAACCGCAAGCTTCTCACGGCGCATGCCGTTCAACTGCGACTCAAGCTGCGCAAGCTCCCCGAGCGCACCGCCGATCTGATCGTCGCTCATGCGGCCGATCTCGCGCACACGCGACTCGATGCGGCCGAGACGCTCGCGGAAGTTGCGAACATCGGCCTCGGTAGCACCCAGAAGCGCATACAGCTCCTCGTTGCAGCGACGCGTATCGTTCATCATCGTCGTCATCTGCGTGTTGAGGTTGGTGACCTCGTTGTTGAGCGTGGTCAGCTCGGTTTGCAGACCGTTCACCTTATTGGTATACTCGGTGATGCGTGCTTCGGCCTCGGTCTTCGTCAGGTCCTCGTCGCGCTTATTAGGATCGACCACTGGCGGCTGTGCAAAGAGCGGAGCAGTGACCACCATAGCCATCATCACAAGGATGAATTTCTTCATATCAGGTATCTCCAGTTTGTTTCAGCTATGTAATGATGTGGATTAACGACGAGGACGTGAGGTTGTCCCCGAAGCGACTGTGTCCTTCCAGTCGGGCCACACATCGGGCCACTGGGCGAGCTTACCCTGAACAAAGGCCTTGTCCTGATTGCAACGATCGAGTTCGGCGCGACGGGTGTTCATCTCGCCCTGGATACGGCTCCGTTCATCTTTTTTGGCGCGGATCTGCTGATTCAGCGTCTGCTCCTGCTGGCGCAGCTCGCGAAGTCTTGCAAGCTGCTCCTCGGTGATCTTGTTCGAGCAGCTTGCAAGTGTCGCTGCACATGCAACTGCCACCACAAGCGCTCCGTACCGCAATGCTTGTTTCATTAGTTTCCTCCTCAGTATTGGATCGGTTATGTGAGAGTCAATTCAAAAGATACGCGTCGAGCGATTCACCGACAAACACTACGCCAATTCATCAGTGCTTGTATCCGCTATGACACCATCGGTGAAGAATGTAACCGTGAGACGGAAGACGCTCCCATGATTTGTTATGGAATTGTAGTCTCGCACGGTAGCGAAGCCCGATATCGCGAATTATGACTGGACAACGGAACTCTGTGCGCGGAAGTTAGCACATCAAATTTGCGGCGATAATACGGAATTCGGTGAAAACAGGAATTACAGGCATTTTTTATTACAGTTGTGGTGCTGCTGAACAGCGGCCCGTGGCGAGGCCATACCGCCGACAAACGGCTGCATCGGGAGCGATTGCAGCCGTTTCCACCTAAATGTTTGTGGCACGGCAACGGATTCTTCCGATATCGGCATCACTCGTAACGAAGCGCGTCGATAGGATCAAGACGTGAGGCACGCCATGCCGGATAGATGCCGAAGAGCAGCCCGATAGCGGTACAACTGCCGATCGATATGCCCACCCACTGCCAGGGGATCGGCGGCTTGACCTGTAGCAGCGCACCCATGGCAACCCCGCCGAACAGGCCGATGCCGATGCCGATCAAGGCCCCGAGCTGGCAGAGTGTCACCGCCTCGATGATGAACTGCATGAGGATATCGCTGCTTGTGGCGCCAACGGCCTTGCGTACGCCGATTTCGCGTGTGCGCTCCTTTACCGAGACAAGCATGATATTCATGATGCCGACGCCCGCTGCTACAAGCGCGATCGTTCCGCAGATAAGGCCGAAGATGGATATGTACTGGGTGAAGCCGCCAAAGGTCTCGGTGATCGATTCGTTGGTGATAAGCTCGAAATCGTTTGGCACACCGATGTTCACCCCACGTATGGCACGCATCACCCCTACGGCCTGCCCCATCGTCTCGTCAAGATCATCCACCGAGCGCGCCCTGACGTTGATGCTGAGCGAGGTGCCCCATTCGTCGAAAAAATATTTTGCGGCGCTGGTGACCGGCACCAGCACAAGCGCATCCTGGCTTTGGCCGAACACTGCCCCCTTTGCCGCGAGCACGCCGATGACGCTGTAACGCCGATTATTCACCGCGATCGACTTGCCGACCGGCGATGTTCCTGCAAAGAGCTTCGCTGCAACCTCTGCCCCGAGCACCACAACATCGCTGCGCAACTGTACATCCTGGGGCGTAAGATTGCGCCCCTGCGCCACACTGTAATCGGCATTGATGATAAAAGCCTCATCGCTTCCATAAATAGCGATATTCGGATCGGTGGCAAGCCCCTCGTGCTTGACGACGGCACCGAACGTCTGGTTGGTAAGGCTGATATCCTGGGCCGATGTAAGGCGACGCTTTAGCTCAAGCGCCTGGCGTAATGTGATATCCTTGCGGTCGCGATACCGCCGCCGCGAGTCGCCGAACTGCACCCCGGCATCTTTCTGGATGATGAACGAATTACGGCCAAACGCCGAGAGCTGGTCATCCACCTTTGCCTCCAGCGCCCCAACCGCTGCTGCAACGCCAACGATGGCAAAAACACCGATGGCAATGGAAAGAAGCGTCAGCCCGGCGCGCAGTTTATTTGCGCCGATCGACTGCACCGCCATCCTGACCGATTCCGTTACGTTCATCGTTGCACTCCAACAGTACCTGCATTATTCCGCACGAAGCGCGTCCACGGGATTCATACGCGCGCCACGATAGGCAGGAATTATTCCCGCCAGCACACCGACACATGCCGAGACAAACATCGCCAGCCCTATCTGTGCCGGGGGAATGATAGGACTGAGAAAATCGAGATCATATGTTTCCTTCAGCCAGTTTGCACCGAAGAATGCTGCGATCGAGGTTATCCCAAGGGCGATCAGCGAGCCGAGAAGACAGAGCACGATGGCTTCGACAAGGAACTGAAGCAGGATACGCGATCGTGTTGCACCAAGCGCCTTACGAATGCCGATCTCCTTGGTTCGCTCGGTGACCGATACAAACATGATGTTCATGATGCCGATGGAGCCAACCAGAAAGGAAAGCCCGGTAAGGGCAAGGCCGACGCCAAAGACGATAAAGCGAAGCTGCGCCGTCTGATCGCGAAAGGCCTGCTGCGTGTTCACCGCAAAATCATCCTTCTGTCCCGGCGCAAGCGAGCGCACCTGCCGCATCACCCCTATTGTCTCGTATCGCACCTCGTCCACCCGATCCACCCCGCCGGCCTTTACATTGATGGTCACCCGCGTATTGCCGCCATACATCGAGAAGAACTTCCTGATCGGGATCAGAATCTGGTTATCGACAAAATCGACGCCGAGCGCTCCACGCTTCGGCATGATCCCGACCACGACAAACGGCATCCCGTCAATTCTGATACGCTTGCCGATCGGATCGACCGCGGCAAAAAGATACCCTGCCACGGTGGGGCCAAGCACCGCCACCCCTGCCCCCGCCTCGTCCTCCACTGCCGTAAAAAAACGTCCCTGTGCCATAGCGCCGCCAAGCATATCGTTATACTCGCTTGTACAGCCCTGAATGGCGGTGCCGGTGATCTGAATGGTGCCGTACTCCACAGATCTGGCACCACGGCGCGTCGTCGGCAGTACATATTCCGGCGAAGCAAGACGCTGCTTGACCTTCAGGAACTGATTGTAGGTGATGTTCTTGCGGTTGCGCGACTCCATCCATTGCTGCCCGGTCCAATCGTGCTTGTCGATATAGAGGATATCATCGCCAAAGATGTCGAGCGTTTGCTCCAGTGCGTTATCCAGACCGGTGAGCAGCCAGCCCATGATAAGCACCGTCGTAATGCCTATCACAACGCCCAGCGTGGTCAGCACCGCGCGCATCTTATTCGCAGTCAATGCTGCGAACGCCATCGTTATGCTCTCGGTAAGGGAATTCAAAGGAAGATCAAGGCTAGGAGTATCGTCAGATGTTAATTCGTACCGCTGAAGGATGCGGAACAGACCACGGGTAGAACCGGAAGAGGGGCACTCTATCGACGGCCTATCAGCCCTGCTGCCGATCCCGATCATCCTCCGGGAGATCTCCCTCTTCGATCATCACCAGACGGGTTTCGTTTGGAAGATCGCTTTCGATGGCACCATCACGAACACGGATGATGCGTGCAGCATGGCGGGCGATATCCTCTTCGTGGGTCACCAGAATGATGGTATTGCCCTGCCGCCATAGCTCCTCGAACAGACGCATGATCTCGATGCCGGTCTTTGAATCGAGGTTGCCGGTTGGCTCGTCGGCAAGGATGATGGATGGCCGGGTAACCAGGGCACGGGCTATCGCCACACGCTGGCGCTGTCCCCCTGAAAGCTCGTTCGGACGGTGGGTCATACGGTTTCCGAGGCCAACATGCGCCAGCGTCTCGGTAGCTCGCTCGCGCCGTTCGCTGCTGCTCACCCCTGCATAGACAAGCGGCAGCTCCACGTTGCGAAGCGCATCGCTGCGTGGCAGCAGATTGAACGTCTGAAAAACAAAACCGATCTGCTGATTGCGAATCGCCGCAAGCTCCGCATCGTCCATCTCGGAGACCAGTTCTCCGCCGAAATAATATTCTCCTGCCGAGGGTGTATCCAGACAGCCAAGGAGATTCATCAGCGTGGACTTGCCGGAGCCGGACGGCCCCATGATCGCCACGTATTCGTTTCGATAGATTTTCAGCGAGACATCGCGCAGCGCATAGATCCGCTCGGCTCCCATCTGATAAAGTCTGCTGATCTGCTGAAGCTCGATCAGCGCCTGCTCGTCCGCAGGCGCCGATGGCATACTCTGGTGTTGTTGCTGTAACATCACGTCCGGTTATTTCTTGGGAGATTTTTCCCGCTCCGCCCTCATCACCTTCTCCCCATCCTTCAGATCCTTTGTGATGGCCTTGTACGGCCCGCTGATAACGGTATCCCCAGCCTTCAAACCGCTTGTGATCTCTATATACTGATCGTCCCGAATGCCGGTCTGCACCGCACGTGTGCGCGCAACGTTCCCTTCCTTCACAAATACAACGGGCGTCGGGCGGCTGTCGCGCTGCGTTCGTTCGAGCGCCGTATTGGTAACGCCCTTGTCCTGTTCCTGCTCCAGCTCGGCATCCTTGTCCGATTCATCCTCACGGGTGGTCACCGACTGGATCGGCACGGTGATAATATTGGATTTGATCTCGGTACGGATCATTGACACCACGGTCATACCCGGACGAAAGCGGGGATCAGGGTCCAGGAAGCGAAGGCGGACCTCGAAATTGGTAAGCTGTTCCTGGGTGCCAATACCGCTCTGCTTCGGCGAGTTGGCGATACGGCTTACCACTGCCAGGAATTTCCGATTTGGCAGGGCATCCACCTCCACCTCCGCAGTATCGCCGATCGAGACCTGTACCACATCGGTCTCGGAGACATCGACAACCGACTCGATCACCGACAGATCGGCCACCGTCATGATCTCCGTGCCGGTCATCTGAATCGCCCCGACCACCTTTTCGCCGATCTTTGAATTGAGCTTGGTGATGACCCCGGAGATCGGCGAGGTGATCGTGGTTTTGCCGAGCGATTCCCGCACCTGACGGTACGACGCCTGTGCCTGCACCACCTGATAGCGGGCGGCATCGGCATCGGCCTGCGCGATATTCATCTGCGCCTGTGCCGCCTCCAGGTCCTGATCGGTCGAGAGTTTCTTCTGGTGAAGCTGCTGGATACGGGCCAGATCCTGCTCGTTGCGAAGGAGCGTTGCGCGGGCCTGCGCCTGCCGCGCCTGTGCCGCCGCAATCCCTGCCTGTGCCTGTTCCACCTGTGCCACAATCGACTCCGGGTTGATCCGTACCAGCACCTGCCCCTTTTTTACCTGCTCTCCCTCCTGCGCTCCAAGAAAGATTATCTCGCCGCTGACCTCGGGAGATATCTTCACCTGGGTTTCAGGGTCGATGATGCCGGTGGCGGTCACCGTCTGCACGATGGTTCGCGTCGATACCTTTTCCAGCTCCACTGCTGTGGCCTGTTCCTTGCCGCCGCGCATGATGACCATGACGGCGATCACCATAATCACAAGGAATCCGAGCAGCAGCAGGACAAGCCCCGTGCGCGTCTTTTTTTTCCGTCTGATCGGCGCCACTTCGCCCGCCGCCCGAGGGGCGGCATTGGGCCGCCGCCTGGGATTCTCTGTCGTTCGTGAATCTGCCATGCTCGATTTCTACGTTGTGATTACGCCATCCCCATCGGGATGAACTTCGCAGGATTATGTTCTCTGTAGGCCGCAGCTCGTGGAACCGCATCGATCGTCTCCGGCGCGGCTTCCCCCCTGAGGAACCTGGGGCACATTATTCTCCAATCTGATACTGCACTTCAAAGACTGCCAGGCGGTAGTTGAACACAGCGTTCACCTGATTGATCTGTGCGCTCAGATACTGTGTGTTCGCCAGAAGGTAATCCACATAGCTGCCGGCCCCCAGCCTGAACCGCTCGTCGCTTGCATAGCGGCTCTGGCGCGCAGCGGCCACCGCCTTTTCCGCCGCACGAAGCTGCCGCTCGGCCCCATCCAATCTGGCAAGCGCCTGCTGAAGCACGGAGCGCGACTCCAGTTCCAGCTTCCTCAGCTCTATCTCGGCCGTCTGGCGTTGTGCCTCGGCAAGCTCCACCTGCTCGCTGGTCCGAAATCCATCGAACGGAGTAAACTGAAGGTTCAGACCAAACTGGGTATTGGCGCTGCCATCGACCGTACCGGCCTTCTGCCAGTACCAACCGAGCGATGTGGAGATGGTGGGATAATAGCCGGAACGCGCAGCCGTAACGGCACTGGAGGCAGATGTGACCCGAAGGCGGGCTGCCTGAAGGTCGCTTCTGGTACGCCGCTGCCGCTCCAGCATCTGCTCGAACGTTCCGAATCGGCCCCGCGTTAATGTGATCTCGGCCGAGTCCAGACTGTTGGCAAGCCCCTCGGAAGAGAACTGTATCGGCGTTACGGGATCGTAGTTCAGAAGCAGTTGCAAGGTGTTGCGCGCCACCACCACATCGGTATGGGCCTGTTCAAGCGCAAGCTCCGCGTTGGCCACCTCGGCCTCCTGCGAATACACCACGCCGATCTGTGCGGCCCCGGCATTCACCAGCTCGCGATTCTGGGCAAGGCGCTCGCTGGCCAGTTCCAGATCGCTTGTACGAACCTCGATGATCTGCTCCGTGCGTAGAACGTTCAGAAAGGCCGATCGGGTCTGCCAGGTCACATCCTGACGGGTGCGCTCCAGGCTCTGAAGCGACGCGTCGAAATTTGCACGGGCGCTGCTGTAATTGGCTGTACGGCTGAACCCATCGAAGAGGACGAGACTTGCTCCCGCCGAAGCACTATAGCTGTTGTCGGGACGATTGGTCTGTATGGGTATGCCCTGTACGATCACCGTGGGGTCATCGTTAAGCTGCTTGGTATACCCGCTATTGATAGATATCTGCGGAAGAAATGTACCAAAGGCACCCGTCACCCTGGCGGATGAGGTCTCCACCTGCGATTGCGAAAGGGTAACCGAGAGATTCCGATCCAGCGCGATCTGTACGGCCTGATCGATCGTAAGAGTTCTGGGAGGTGTATCCCCCGGCACCTGCGCAAACGCCGGGGCCAGAAGAAACATGCTGCCTGTAACAATGAAGAAAGCCTTGCAGGCTTGGAGTAATCGGTCCATCATGGTGTGGTCCTTACGGCATAGGCCGCCGAGAGTTACGCCTCTAGTGCCGACGAATGCTGTTTCATGTCCGGCGAATCAAGACGTTTTCGGACCGTCCCGCACCATAGGGCCATACTCCCCGGACCGGAGGCCGATACCTTGATGCTGATATAGAGATAGTAGAACGTCGTTGAATACTATAAGCCCGATACCGCACGCCGGAAGGCCTCTGAATCAGGCTCTGGAGAACGCATCTCCGATACATAGCGCCGCAAATCTAGCAAACAAGACCGGGAAGATCCGCACGGCGGGGAGGGATATTGGACAGACAGTTCCACAGAGTGGGCCACGGTGGCCTCGCCCACGATCGTTCTCGGTGCGCAACAGCCGTAGGAGCGTCGAACATTGGCTCCATATCGCCTGGCTGCGCTGGAGTTGATCCTGTTGAGCGCTCCGCTCAACGGATCGTTCCGTACGGGAATCTGCTCTATTGGGTATGGGGCATACAACCACCATCCGCTGCAATGGCATTGCAGGGCCATGCCGGGATAGAAGACAGGCGGGGATGCTGAACATAACCGCCATACAACCTACCGGCATATACGATTGGCACAACAGGGAACATTGCCCCATAGGTTGCCCAGAGCACAGACGTCGGAGAATAGACCTGAAGGATTAAAACTGCGTCAGAAGTAGATGATCGGCTTGGCGGTGGTTCCGATCATGGATTCAGTTCATCATCTGCATACTAGGGTAGAAGCAGAGCATCGACATACTACGCGACGGATCACGTGATATTCCAGCGGCGACGCGAGCTATTGCGCCCCATTGGACGATATCCACAGAAAACGTTCTTGCAGTGGTGGCCCTCCTTCTTGCCCTCCATCTTCATGCTATGCTGGCCGCACTTGGGGCAGACATCATTCAGATTCATATGAGCATTGGAGTGCTGTTCGGTGTTGAAGTTGTCGTTGAAATTGATCTTTGGCTGCATTGTTGTTTCTACTCCTCGTTTGAGTGTTTCTGTTCAGCGAGTCTGTTGCATATTGCTTATGTGCCTGGAGATAGCATGGCTGCCACTCTACTGATAATTACAACCAAACGATAGGCCAAAGATCATGGACTGCTCCAAAAAGGAAAATCCCCCTCAAAACTGAGGAGGATTCGCCACTTTTGATTGAATTGCTCATTTAGAACGAAATCAGTTCTTTCGACTTGGAATAGATATCATCGGCATTGAGCAGGATAGCCCGTTCCAGAACAGGAGAGAAACCAACCGGAGTCCCATGGCTTCCCAGGCGCATCACCGGGGCATCAAGCTCACGGAAGCAGTTGTTGGCGATCAGCGCTGCAACCTCGCCGCCGACCCCTCCAAGAATACGATCCTCATGCGCCACAAGCACACGGCTCGTCTTGCGAACCGTCATATAGATAGCCTCCTCGTCGAGCGGCTTGATGGTGCGAAGGTCGAGCACCTCAACCTCCACCCCTTCCTTTGCCAGCCGTTCGGCCGCCTGTAGGGCCAGATGCACGGCATTGCCATAGGAGATGATCGACATATCACGTCCCTCGCGGCGGATGCGGGCAGAACCGAACGGCACCTCGAACCCTGCTGGCACCGAAGCCTTTGCCCAGCCATGGTTGTAGAGGAATTTCGGCTCCAGGAACACCGCCATGCCACGCGAGCGCATACAGGTGCGGAGCAGGCCGGCAGCATCATCGGCAAAGGCCGGATAGACGATCCTCATGCCCGGAAGCGTATGCAGAGCGGCCTCGATGTTCTGCGAATGATAGAGTCCGCCGGTGATATAACCGCCGGAGGCGATACGAATGGTGACGTTCGGTGAGAACTGACCGCGTGTACGCCAGTATTCATGGCCCATCTCCACACACTGCTCCATAGCCGGCCAGAAGTAATCGGCGAACTCCGCCCCCTCTATCAGCACACGCACCCCATCGCTGAAACGGCTGAAGCCGTTGGCCGTGCCGACGATATAATCCTCGGCGATGGGCGAGTTATGCACGCGCTCGCGACCGAACTCCTGCTGCATCCCCTTTGAGACATTGAAGATGCCCCCCTTCTCGCCGGTGGCAACGTCCTGTCCCCACATGAAGGTATCGGGATTGTGGCGGAACTCCTCCTTCATGGTGGTGTTCAACGCCTGAAGGAGCGTCATCTCCTCCCCCTGGCCCTGGCGATTCTCGGTGGCCGGATACGGATCAGGGATCAGAAAGTCCTTATAGCTCTCCATCGTCGGATCGGGCATGGCCTCGGCGCGATCGGCCGCATCGAAGAGCACCGTCTTGTTCTCCTTCTCGATGGCAACGAGCTGCTCATCGGTGAGGATACCCTCATCAAGAAGAAGCGCCCGAAGCTTGCGAACGGGATCTTTCTGCTTGACCTGCGACAGCTCATCATCGGAGCGGTAGAGTTCATGACGATCGGAGTTGGAGTGCGAGCCGATACGGACGCACTGCGCATGCACCATCGCCGGGCCTTCGCCGCTACGAACGTAGGCGATCGCCTCCTGCATACCACGCCACGAGTCAAGCACATCGGTGCCATCCACCTGGATAATCTTCAGGCTGTCGAAACCACGGAAGTTATCGGAGATGATGGGGGTTGGAAACGATTCAGCAATCGGAACGGAGATGCCGTACCCATTGTTCTGAATCACAAAGATCACCGGAAGCTTGTTGGTGCTGGCACCATTGACAGCCTCGTAGAAGTACCCCTCGGCGCATGCGGACTCTCCCCCGGAGTAGTAGCTGATCGCATCCGACTTGTAGTACTTGATAGCCTTTGCCAGACCGGCTGCATGCAGGGAATGATTGCCTGTAGCGCTTGAAACGTTCTGAATGCCGATTTCCGGCTTGGCGAAGTGATTCGACATATGGCGGCCGCCACCGGCCACATCGGCATCCTTCGACAATCCGTTCAGAATGATCTCGTACGGCGTCAATCCGGCTGCAAGACCGGTCATCAGATCGCGATAGTAGGGAAAGAGGAAATCCTTCTTTTGACGGAAGGAAGCTCCAAGGGCAAGCTGAATGCCCTCATGCCCGGCACAGGGCGCATGATAGCTCCATCCCTTTGCCTGCTTCAGATAGTTGGCAGCCTTCTCATCGAGAATGCGGCCCAGGTGCATCAGGCGATACCACCCGATCAAGGTTTCATTATCAGGGCGAGAACCAGCAGACGCTAAAGGACCCTTACCACCGCTGACGGCCTTCTGCTTCAAGGCACGCTGGGGGGTTGCTCCCTCTCCGTTTTTCTGCTCTATCTCGCCCTTAGGCTTGCTTTTGGCTTTCGGTTGACTGGCACTCATAGGTTATATTCCGCCCTTCGAGGCTGGTAATTCTCGATTGACTTGTGAAGTCTTCAATATACATCGACCTCCCTCCAAAGCCATGACGGGGGGCAAATTTGTTACACGCGGGAACAAAGCCGGAAAAATGCCCTCCGGTGGCCTCTTCCGGCACGGCCGCCGCTCAACAGAATGGCCTCTCCTGCGTCCTGTAGTTCATACCACGGCAGAGCCGATACAACCACGGCCCGGCCGAATTTTCCTGCAACTCTCTTTACTCCCTGATGGCGTATGACGCACTTCAGACTCATGTGCTCGGCGATCATCGTATTCATCGTCGCGGTTCTGCCGCTTCGAGCACAGGATTCGCTCCGATACTACCGCCTCTATCTCCAGGATAAAGGCACTCCGGCGCGCGTGCTTACCAGTTCCGATCCGCTCTACAGCCAGGCGCAAGCCCATCTGACGCCCCGTGCCATGGCCAGGCGTGCCAAGGTGCTCCCCGCAGATCGGCTTGTATCGACAGACGACCTGCCGCTTTATGCACCCTATCTGGAAGCGATCACCGCAACAGGCGCCCGGGTGGCGCAGACCTCCCGCTGGCTCAATACGGCGATGGTTTTGGCCGATTCCGCGACCTATGAACGGCTTCGCCTGCTCCCTTTCCTCGATTCCAGCCGTGTTATGGGGGCCAGAATCCGCCATAACGGCACTCCGTTCGGCAAGGGGATGTCCATTATCCGTATACAGAACGTCCCTGCCCCGATCACCGAAGGCCCGGCGTGCATTACCGAACAATACGGCTATGCCACCTATCAGAACCGGATGACCGGCATCGACAAGGCCCACCTGCTCGGTGTGGCAGGCGAAGGGGTGCTGGTAGGAGTGCTCGATGCCGGGTTCGACTGGCGAGGACATGCTGCGCTGCGCCATCTGAATGTGATAGCGGAACGGGATTTTGTCTTCAACGACGATAATACCGCCGACGAAGATGGGGAGTCGGGATCGGCATCGCACGGCACAACAGTGATGAGCATGATCGGCGGCTATTATGAGAACGTCCTGATCGGCGGGGCGCCCCATGCCAGCTTCATCCTTGCCAAAACCGAAGATATACGAAGCGAACACCATATCGAGGAGGACAACTTCGTCGCAGGGTTAGAATGGATCGAGTCGATGGGGGCGGATGTGACCAATACATCGCTCGGCTACACCACGTTCGATGAGCCGGAGCGCCAGCACGAGCATGACGAACTGAACGGCCATACCGCACACGCTTCGCGTGGATTGAACCATGCGGTGGCGCTTGGCATGGTCTGCGTGGTCGCCGCAGGCAACGAGGCCGGCAGATATAACTATGTAAGCGTCCCGGCCGAGGCCGATTCGGCCATTGCCGTTGCCGCAGTGGATTCGAGCGGCAAGGTTGCACGGTTCAGCAGCAGAGGGTTCGGCGAGCGTACGGTGCCAGGCCGCACCAGGTTGAAACCCGATGTGGCAGGGTTCGGCGTAGGCAACTGGGGGGCAAATTACACCGACACGTTCAGGCTTGTTACCGGACAGGGAACGTCCTATGCATCGCCGATGGTGGCCGGGGCGGTCGCCCTCCTTCTTTCGGCCCGTCCAAGCATGACGCCATACCAGGTACGTGATCTCCTGTATCGTACATCGAGCCGCGCAACCGACCCGGACACGGCTGTTGGCCATGGCCTGGTGAACGTCGGCAGGGCACTTCAGGAGTTGAGCCGGACCCTTCCGGTGGTGGGCAAGCCGAAGCTGCGGCTGTTTGGGAACCGCCTCTCCATTATAACAGGCACTCTGTTCGAGGGGGGTATGCCGGACGGAGAGTTCCGCAGCAGCATGCGCCCCGCCCCCTATCTCCGGCTTACACTCCGGGTTCCCGGCACCACCAACGATACCACCATCGTTCAGGATCAGCCGCTTGCAGGAATTGCCCGGTGGTATATCCCTGCCTCGATCCGGGGAATCCCCCTTGCCCCCGACGACAGCCTGGAGCTGATCTTTCGCTATGCCGAAACAGGAGAGATCATCAGAGAGGATCGCTTCTCCCTCGGGAATCACCAGAACGCTCTGGCAGCAGCCGATATCCCTGATCTGGAGATGAGCACGCTCTGCGAAATCCCCGGAAAACCAGAGACATCCATCGCCGTTGCAATCCCAAACCCGTTCCGTCTGTATACGCTTATCGGCTTTCGGATGCAGGATAGAACCATGGTGTCGCTGATGGTGTATAATACGCTCGGCCAGGAAGTTGCCCGCCTGATCGATCAGAAGGAGATGGACGCCGGCTTTCACACCTCCTATTTCCAACCTGCCGGGCTGCCGGCCGGGGCATACTACTATATGCTCAAGATCGGCGACGAGGTCAGAAGCGAACAGATGATCTTCACAAAGTAAAGGAAGGCGATGGTTCCGGCCCTCTGCGATCCAGGGGGCCGGAGCCTGTATAGGGGCATGATTATGAATCATTACCGCTTCGCAGTATGAACTTCCTTATCCTTGCCCTATCGTTCGGTTATACGTGTGGCCACGGCGTATCATGGCCGCGCCCGCTGTTGGTAGTCCCGTCGCGCTCGGCTCTCCCCCCGATCATACGTTCACCCATTTCTTGCAGGGCCGCCCCGGCAACGTCGCGGCCACATTCGTAGAATCATTACAGGTTACGATGTCCGACTCCGCACAAACACCCGATGCCGGCAACGGTACGAGAAAGGGCTTCGACTTCAAGAAACTGAAGATCACGCGAGGCTCCATCGACGGCGCTCGATTCCTGTTCCGCTACCTCCGCCCCTACCGCTGGAAGTTTATCCTGGCCCTTGTCGCCCTGTTCCTGTCGTCGCTCTCCGGCCTGGCATTTCCCGGCCTCACCGGCATGCTTGTCGATGCAACGACCGGCACCGGGCCGGACCGCCTTACGCTCAACGAGCTTACGCTTCTGCTGATCGTAGCACTCTTTGCACAGTCCGCATTCAGTTATGTTCGCAGCTACTTCATCACCGAGGTAGCAGAGCGGACGCTTGCCGATCTGCGCCACGATCTGTATGGGCGAATCCTCCGGCTCCCGATGGAGTTTTTCCACAAGAACCGCGTTGGAGAGCTTACCAGCCGTATCACCACCGATGTAGGGCAGATACAGTTTACGATCACCACGGCGCTCTCCGAGCTTATCCGGCAGTTGGTGATCCTGATCGGCGGCATTGCGCTGGTGGCCTATACCTCGCCGCAGTTGACGCTGGTGATGCTGGTGGCGATTCCAATCCTTGTGCTGATCGCGCTCGTCTTCGGTCGGCTGATACGCAAGGCGAGCAAGAAACTGCATGATCTGCATGCAAAGCTGAACACCGTGGCCGAGGAAACATTCCAGGGGATCAGCGCCGTAAAGGCATTCACAGCCGAACGTCGCGAGACAGCCCGATACGACCGGACGCTGGGAGAGCTTATCGGGGTGGCACTTCGCGTAGGACGGGCACGCGGAGCATTTATAGCGCTGATTATCTTCATCCTTTTTGGCGGCATCGTCGGCGTGATCTGGTACGGCGGCCATATGGTCATCGATGGCTCGCTGACGATCGGCTCGCTGACATCGTTTGTCCTGTATGCCCTCTTTGTAGGTGCGGCCATGGGAAGTTTTGCCGATCTCTATGGATCGGTGCAAAGCGCACTCGGGGCAAGCGAGCGTGTGCGCGATCTGCTGCAAAGCTCGGCCGAAGATATCGACCGTTCGCTCGGCTCGATCCCGGCACAAGGCCATATCGAGTTCCGTGACATCTCCTTTGCATATCCCTCACGCCCTGACCTGCCGGTACTGCAAGGCATCTCGCTGGATGTTCCGGCGGGCACAAGCCTCGCGCTGGTCGGCCCATCCGGCGCGGGAAAATCCACCGTTGCCGGCATCCTTATGCGATTTTATGAGCCGACATCCGGCGAGCTGATCGTTGATGGCCGCCCGGCAGCGGAGTATACGCTTCTCGACTTCCGATCCTCCATCGCCATCGTCCCCCAGGATGTCATACTCTTTGGCGGGACGATCGCCGAAAACATCGCATACGGCAACCCTGAGGTAAGCCAGGAACGGATACAGGAAGCGGCACGGCTGGCAAACGCTGCGGAGTTCATCGAATCCTTCCCGGAGGGATATCAGACCGTGGTAGGCGAACGGGGCGTGCAGCTTTCGGGAGGGCAGCGCCAGCGCATAGCGATAGCGCGTGCGATCGTGAAAGATCCGGCGATCCTCATCCTCGACGAAGCGACCAGCTCGCTCGATTCGGAGTCGGAACGGCTTGTGCAGGATGCGCTCGATCGGGTGATGCGCAACCGCACCACGCTTGTGATCGCTCACCGGCTCAGCACCATCCGCAATGCCGACCGGGTGGCGGTACTCCGTCAGGGAACGATCATTGAGTCCGGCACCTACGATGAGCTTATGACCGCAGGAGGCGTCTTCGCCCGTCTGGTGGCGATCCAGAGCCATGTTGGCGACGACACGATCGATGAACAGATGATAGGGAGCACGGTGACCGGCACACCTTGATCCGCACCATGGCCCCCTGCCAATGCCCCGGCACATCTATCTGCCGGGGCCGGTCCGCCGCACGCTACCAACGCAGATGAGAATCAACTGTATGAGTATTCTGATTGGCTTTATCATACCGGCTTCTGCCCTTGGTGATTATAGGGTTGGGTTCACCTGTTATCTGACAAGGAAACATGCGGATGAAGCGTTTCCAGGAGTGTGGAGATAATACATGCCAGCGGCCAGATGATCGGTACGGATATGCACTCTATACAAATCTCCACCGCCGCGAGTGACCGTAGTCTGGACCGGAATATCTCGGCCAAGAGGATCGGCCACCCTGACCTCAGGGTCTCCTGCCGAGTGCCCGGAAAGGGCAACAGACACCATCTGGCCACGGGTAACGATATTGGGCAGAATGCTCAGCGTGGTTCCCGTCCTGTTTATATCCACAGCGACGGCAGATGGCAACTCGCGGAAGCGAATAATTCCCTGCCCCGTTCCAAGCCATAGATCATTGTGGGAATCAACGGCAAGAGAGAAGATATTATCTGCAAACGTGCCTGGAATCGACTCGGACGGACGGAAGGCCTGCCAGGAGACACCATCGTACTGTGCCAGCCCATAATTCCCTCCTGACCATACCACATTGCGTTCATCCATCAGAAGGGCCGATACGCTTTGCAGCACCCCCCGATGCAGTGAATCGGGAGGGAGGAGATAAAAGGGAAAGCGTTCCCAGTGCTCCTGCTGCATGGTAAACCGGGCGATGCCACCACTCAGGTAGCTCCTCCCATCGACCATCGATTGCCCATACCCCAGCCATACATCCCCCCCAGGATCACACATCGCTATGTTCGGGGATAGGGCATGGGTAGTACTGGTAGTATCAGCTGCTGGAACATTGAACGGAACCCACTGGTCGTTCTCCAGCCTGTACAGCCCTCCACCAGCCGATGCCGATCGCTGGAACGATGTAATCCATACATGCCCGGACGGAGAAATTGCCAGGGAGGATATCCCGAAGGAAAAATGTTCCGAGATGCCCGCCGAATGCAATAGTGTGGTCCACCGGCTCCCATCGAAGCGATGGACCTCGATGAACTGTTCACCCGTAGTTACCGACCCCTGGCGGCTGATCGGCCGAAAGCTCCTGCTGGCAATCCAGAGATTGCCGAGAGAATCGCAGGCGATCCGCTCATACGATCTATAGGCGGCAAGTGAATCATCGAGGTGGAACTCCTTCCACGACACCCCATCATAACGGTTCAGCATACGATCGCCCGCAACCCAGATATTTCCGTCACGATCACTGAGCATATCACGCAGCTCGGTGCTATCGGTTCGGAATGGCATCT
Organism: uncultured Alphaproteobacteria bacterium; assembly: GCA_964455525.1. Classification (GTDB taxonomy): domain Bacteria; phylum Bacteroidota; class Ignavibacteria; order OLB7; family OLB7; genus JAFDZV01. The sequence continues at coordinate 885,213 of CAYVWR010000002.1, read as the reverse complement.
CCTTTCCGGGAGCATACGATGTCCAGTGCTCTCCATCGTAACGGCCGACAAAATAGCTATAGACAAGGCGGCCCTGAGCATCAGCCGTGAACGACTTGAAAATCAAGGCCCATAAATTACCATGCTCATCAAACAGGACCTTCAATGCAGGACGATTTGGTGCGTCTGGAAATACCAGAGGTGTCCAGGAAGCGTGTTGTGCATGGAGCGTTGACACCAGAATAATGGCGAGCAGGCACAGTATAACAGCCATTCTCATGATCTATTCCTCCGGCTCATTTGAAATTATTCACAGGATGAATGAAGATATCACAGAGGGTTTGCATCGTCCTCCATCTTCTTTTTTTTCCATATCCACCGTACTCCATCGAATGTTTCAAGCACATCGCCATTCAGCCTCCGATATTCTATTCTCCACAGGGCATTCCCCCGATCGAGAAATGGAGATGGATGGGGGTATACTCGTATAATTACCACCCTCATTAAAAACCGATTGGAGAATATGCAGGTCGATCCACTCGTTCAGTGCCGAGAAATTTGTTTCAAGAATGGTGGTGTCGAGTAGGAAATCGCAGTTGCCCGATGTGCTGACATCGTGATAACGGTATTCGATTACGCCATTGCAGATCCGCCATTCATAAATATACGAGATGGTGCACTCGGCAAAAGGTAATTCAAGAGGGTTGATGTTCACATAGGTGGGAGCAGACCATGGCTCCGCACAACCATCAGACGAACAAAGGTTCTGGGCAATGAGGAGGGTGTGGCCTACGCTCCAGATGCAGACAGCAAAAAGGAATCGAGCATACCATCTCATAGTCGATCGGGATTATTCAAACATCGTGTGAGCGGCAAATGAGATCATCATGAAACCATAGGGGATACAACCCCTGATACCGAGGTAAATATAGACCACTCATTTCATACATACAACACAGAATCAGCAATCAATCCGGGCGTATCCGGCAACTGTTTACATGCTGCCTACAATAGCATGCACCGTTGTCAACGCATTTCCCATTCGGTTTCCATCGGAATGCAGCGGTGCGTTTTGATTGCTGCTTGAACGCTTTTATCTACACCACCATTGCCCGAAAAACAAAGCGGGCAGGGCGGTACCGATCCCTAGTTCCGTTTGTCCTCATATGCGGCCAGGCCCATCGGTACGGAACGAGGTGCTCCCCACACACCTTCTCCCCTGCCATCTCTTTCCTCCACGCCCATCTCATCCTCTGCATTCTACCTTTTCAACGCCCACGGTGGGCGAGCCGGACACAACACAAATATATTGGGATGCGAAGATGGGGATAAACCAAGGGGAGACTTCATGAATATTTGCTGTGCGATTTCTGTAGCCATCAGGAAGCTCTCCCGGTTATGATGGCCGCATTGCTCCGGCCACAGCCCAGGCACGGACTATTGATTGCGGCATGTGCGGCCACTTCACCATTGTGGTTGCCAGATCTTACTGCGTGCTCATGGTCTGCTATCGCGCTGCATGGAGGCCTGGAATGATAAGCTGCCGGGCCGTGTAGCCCCCTGGACGGAGCGACCACATTCCCTATATATGGTCCTGCACTGTGCATTATCTCGACCAATGCGCGAGACCTCAGTTTCGCCTGTGCCCCTCTCTTGCACCGATCTACCCCTGATCCGGGGAGACCGGAACCAGTGGAGCAAGGGAGAGCCGGAACCCCGGCATCCTTTTCCCGGCACCCCCATAAACTTTATTACCTCTGCACACTGCCAGCCCTATTGTGTATTGCATAGTGTTGGGCAGATATCTATCTTCGTTCCCAGTGTGAAAGCCGATCCTCACCCCAGATGATGATCTGTTAGTTCACGTTACAGAGGTTCAACTGTAGGTCAATAACAACTCAGGTCCAGCAATGAGCACATTGTATGCCCCCAGTGGCACATCCACATCCTGGCAGAACCGTGATGCGAGCACATTACATGATACATGGGCAGCGGAGCTTCAGAACGCACCGATGCTTCTCCCGGCATCCGAATACGAGGCCGGACGCCGCGACGGCGTTATGGTAGGACTTATTCTTGGCGCTCTCTCCGGAGCGATCATCGCCCTGCTCCTCGGATTTATCATCTGGTGATTCCAGCAGCATGCAAAACTTGAAGGCCCGGCTGGGATATTGCCCCCAGTCGGGCTTTTACGTTTTCAACGGCCGCCCGCCAACGGCCTGGCATCCTCGTTTGCAGCCCCGATGGAACCATGTACCAGGCGCTGCACAACGGAGCGCAGCCCTGCGCACACCCGTCTCTGGGGATATAGGGAGGATCACCATCCCGTAAACGCTATGGCTCCTCCTGCTGAGCGGCATCCGCATCCTCCTGGCTACAGAGATCACAGTTGCCACAACGAGGCTCATCATGAAAGCCGAAATATCCGGCGATGAAGACACGGCGGCATCCCTCCCCACGAAAATACTGCACCACCGAGAGGAGCTTGCGATGAGCCTGTGCCAGCTTCTCACCGAGCAGATCCTCATCCTGTAGATCATCCGGCAGATCACCCACCAACCGCAGCGTCTGCTCCTCGATCGCACCCTCGGTCACACCATAACGATCGAGTATACCGAGCGCGGTTTCCAGACGAAAATCACGACGGTTCTTGAAGTTGAGCTGCTCGCGGAGATGTTCCATCCCAAGCGAATTCACCAGATCCCGTTCTCCCTCCAGCAGCCCATACAGCCGTGCATAGAAGCCTGCATTGGGATTCGACCACTTGATGAAATCCATCTGGATATGGAGATCATCCTGATCGTACAGCAGCAGGCAGAGCGAATCGAGGCCATCACGGCCGGCACGGCCGATCTCCTGATAATATGACTCCACCGACGACGGCACCTCCGCATGGATGATAAAGCGGATATCGGGCTTATCAATCCCCATACCGAACGCATTTGTTGCCAGCATCAGCATATTCTCCCCGCCGATAAAACGGCGGCCCATGCTCTTACGCGCTCCCGCCGAGAGCTTGCCATGATAGACCCCATGCCTGAAGCCCTTGCGCTGGAGGATGTCGGAGAACTCCTCCAGGGTCTGGATCAGGGAGAAATAGATGATGCCGGAACCCCGGTACCGGCCGAGCACATCCAGCACGGCATTGATCTTCTGTTGATCCGAGAATATCTCGCGTCCCTCCAAGCGCAGGTTTGGACGGCGTATGCCCTCATGGATGATCTCCACGTTCTCCAGTCCCAGCCGCGTGACGATATCCTTCTGCACCTCTGGGGTCGCCGTTGCAGTCAGGGCAACCGTAACCGGGTTGCCGATAAGCTGGCGGAACTCTCCGAGACGAGAATAATCGGGACGAAAATCATGCCCCCACTCGGATATGCAATGCGCCTCATCCACGGCAAGCAACGCAATGTCCGCCCGCCGTATCCGCTCCACGAACTCCGGCTTGCGAAAGCGCTCCGGGGTTACATACAACAGCTTGTATCTGCCAGCAACAAAATCATCGAGCCGCTTTTCGCGATCGGCTTTCGAGACGGTGGAGTTGATAAATGCGGCAGGGATATCACGACGTCGCAGAGCATCCACCTGATCCTGCATCAGCGCGATAAGCGGGCTGATAACAAGGGTGCCGCCATCAAGCGATAGCGCCGGCACCTGATAGCAGAGCGACTTCCCCCCACCGGTCGGCATAAGCACCAGACAATGCCCACGCGGCCCATCCACGCCCACAAGACGGTTGATGATATGCTCCTGTGTTCCACGAAAGCTCTGGAAGCCGAAGACGGAGCGAAGCACATCGGCTGGCTGGCGAATCATCATTGCGAAAACTCCATAGGCGCTCATTCCCGACCGGCTTCCGCAGGCGGGGAGGTCGGCAACCGGCAAAAGAGGCCAACATACGAGTTTTCAGGGGAGTGGCTAGGGGACGGAACAGCTCGTGCGCAACCAGGGATGCGCACATCGTGCGACCGGCCTACCGTTTTGTTGACTACCGTTTTGTTGAATCGGCCAGCGAAGCCGGCACAGCAGTGGTATCCTCGAAGACCCGGCCTCTCTCCCCTCCCGCCCTTGTTTCATTATCGGCACAAGGTCCGGCAGTGCCGAGAGGCGCACGCCGCATATCATGCATATGCTGTTCGAGAGAGATCGGCATCTGCAAATCGGAGGGCAGCGACGCACTCCGCGCCGATGCATCCGCATCGCTGTTTGCGCATCGTTCCTCTGCGCTAGGCCCTCCTGGTGCCATCATCGGCCTGGAACCGCCGAAGGGGACAATCAGCCCAAGGAGTCCCGTGTTATTGGAAACACTTGAAATTGCAATAACGGTCTTACAACTGCCGAGTACGAATCTATGCTTTTGGTGCCATGAGGGCACGATTGCCATTCCGGGATATCCCCGGCATCACGGTACAAGACCGGAGCCTGCCCTCGCTCCAGCAGTACCCCCATCCAGGAGCTTCGCATGCATTGCCTCCGCACCCGCCGTTGTATCACCCGGCGTGTGATCGTGGGCGAGTTGCACGACGATGCAACAGGCCTGTGATCGATGCTGCACGGCTTACCCCGCCCGCCCAGGAACATCGCTCCCCCCCCGGAGATGTGGCTCCGGCCAGCCCCGGACGCCATTGCACGCTGAATCCGGCGATGATTTCCATGAAAAACGGCGGTACAGGGCATTTGATCGAAGAAAATCTTGCATCCCTAAACCGCAGTCGGACCAAATTATATTATCTTTGACCAATCCACGGTGCAACGATCACCAATCCTCGGCATGATAGACACGAGGAAAAGACTGGGAACGTCAGTAACGTAAGCATCGTTCAGAACCGGTCGTGGCAACTACGGAGGGCTCGCATAATGGTATTGCAGCGGTCTTGAAAACCGCCGGGCGCAAGCCTGTGGGGGTTCGAGTCCCTCGCCCTCCGCTCCTCATGTTCCCAGCAGTCTGGGGCTATTCCGTAATGCAGATGAATGGTTAGGCTCCGCCGTTTGCAGTGATTGGTCATCCTCGCGGCGAGCTGGCTCAGCATCGGCCCGAACATCCCCGCGATCGCATCCCATACGCTGCCAAACATCCTCTCCTGCGTAGATCCGAACGTACCCATTATGAGCAATCACTCAAAGAGTCGTTTTCTTACAACTATATTGCTGCTTGTATGCGCCCTTGGCGCAGGCGGCTGCCTTACCGCCGAGCGAAAGGAGATCGTGCTGAATGTGAAACCCGATGGCTCCGGCTCCGGCACAATCACGTTCTACAACATCGGCTCGATCGAGGAGGACGGCAAGGACGTGACGGTTCGAGACTATTCCGAGCTGGTAACCAAGTACCTGAAGGGAAGCAAATTCGAGGAGTTCTATCCCGATTACATCAACTTCAAGAAGCGGCTCTACGAAAGCAACGGAGAGCTGAACGGCGAGGTCTCCTTCGATTTCATTCATTACGAAGATATCGGGCTTTACCGCCACGAAGGGAAAGGCCCGTGGATGTATCACGTCGGCCAGAAGTCCGATTTTGCGGTAGAGGCATTTGATGCGGCAAACGGCACAGTTCCCAATGCCATGATGCCAGTAGTCTTCTGGCCTGCCGAAACAACGCAGTTTCGCATTGCATCGAAGTTCGATCGGTCCGAATCAACCCGGACGCTTCTCCCCCTGTTCAAGCGTATTGGGACCAATTAAGCGGCACCAGTATGCATATACGGGAATTTCTGAAGGAACTTGCACGCGAGTTGCCCCTTGAGCTGGCAATGGCCGATGATCCGGTAGGCGTGCAGGTAATGGCCGAGGATCGTACGCTGAGCACGGTGGCGGTTGCCTACGAGGTCGATGAGCGAATGGTACGGCTTGCGGCGGAGGCGGGGGCCGAACTTATTGTTGCATTCCACCCGTTGATCTACCCCGCCCTGAAACGTATCACCGATGGCAACCGCGTGGAACGGACCGTCGTGGCGCTGATCGACCGCCGGATTGCACTCTATATCGTGCACACGGCATTCGACGCACATCCGCAGGGAACAAGCGCCCTTCTGGCACACCGGCTCGGTCTGGCAGATGTACGGCCGTTGGTCCCGGATGCACGGCGCGATGGTGCCGGCATGGGGGCCATCGGGAAACTCTCGGAACCGTTGCAACTGGAAGCCCTGGCGGCGCTGCTGCGCGCCGCATGTGGCGCACAAGGGGTGCGAATATCAACTCCCCCCGGCAACCGGGACGAGCGCATGATACACAACGTGGCGATTCTTGGAGGCAGCGGCATGAGTTTCTACAATCATGCTGTAGAGGCAGGCGCCGACGCCTTTATTACAGCAGATATCCGCTATCATGGATTTCATGCGGCAAACGACCACATTCCGGTGCTCGATCCAGGGCATGCGGAGTCGGAATCGCTTGTGACTGGCGGCATAACCGCCCTTGTAGAACGGGTCGCGGCCCAGTTGAACGCACCGGTCCGCGTGATAGCGCTGGAGGATTCGACAAATCCCGTGCGCTTGATCGTCTAGAGAAAAAGAACTTACATTAAACGGCTGAGATCATAACGGAGGCAATCAACGTGGAAGAAGTACTTCGCGCACTCTATAGACTACAACGGATCGATCTGGAACTCGATGAGCTGAACGACGGTGGTGGCGATCTGCCAAGCGAGGTGGACCAGCTTCAGAAGAAAATCGACGATCTCTCGGCCGCAATGGAGGTTGAAGAAGGAAAGCTCCGCGATCTCCGTACGTCGCGCAGCGGTTCAAACACGGCCATGCATGATCTCCGCGAACGGGTGAAGATGCTTAACGAGCGCCTTCGCACCGTGCGAAACAACAAGGAATACGAGGCAACCACTGCCGATATCGCCTCGGCCGAAGAGGAACTGCTCCTGATGGAACGCTCCCTGACCACGGTGAACACACAGGAGGCGATGTTCATCCGCGATATCGAGCTGATCCACCGGCAGCGCGAGGAGCTTGTGAAGGAAAGCGATGAGAAGAAGGAGATACTCTCGGCTATTCGTGATACCCATGCCGATGAGATCAACGAGCTTCGCACAGCACGCGAGGAAGCGCTCTCGCAGGTAAGCCCGGACCTTATCAAGCGCTATAATCATATCCGCACAGCACACGAGGATGCGGTTGTAAAGGCACGCAAGGGAGCATGCAGCGGCTGCTATCAGGCGATTCCACCGCAAACCCTTGTGGAGTTGCGCCGCTCCGAACAGCTCTTCACCTGCGAACATTGCGGCCGTATCATCGTCGATGAAGAGATCGCCGCATCGGTGACCGTGTAAGCGAGACGGCAGGCCGGACGCTCAACGTTCTTTGACATCTCCGGAGTATGTCGGGCAGTCGCTCGTCGGTTCACGCCGATGGGAGGAACGTCCGAACTCCATAGGGCAACGTGCCAGCTAACGGCTGGGCGCCCAATCCCGTGCCGGCAACGGCCGGGAGAGGCGACGGAAAGTGCAACAGAAAAGATACCGCCCTGTCTCGACCGACAGCTTCCTACGAGCTGCCGGTCGAGACAGGGTAAGGGTGAAATGGTGAGGTAAGAGCTTACCGCGTGACGGGTAACCGGAACGGCAGTGCAAACCCCACGTGGAGCAAAGCCAAATAGGGTGCCGTCAGGAGCGGCCCGTTCCGATCCCCCCCTCGCGGGGAGATCACGGCACCGGGTAGGCTGCTCGAGGGCGCGAGCGATCGCGCTCCCAGACAAATGACTGCCTCCATCGCCTCGGCGATGAAGACAGAATTCGGCGTACAGACATGCTTCGGAGAATGTTTTTTTTCATGATAATGGGACCATCTGGTCCCTTTTTTCGTCCCCCCTCTGCTCCTGTACGGCAGAAAGCCCATGGTATCATCAGTTCCATCAATTTGCACACGCCCATGACCCGTCTCGAACAGATGCTCTCCTTTCTGGAGCAGGACCCAACCGACAGCTTCACACGCTATGCTGTCGCGCTGGAATATATGAGCCGCAAGGAATACCGGGTGGCAGAAGACTACTTGAACGGCCTGCGCGAACGCGACCCCAACTACGTGGCAACATATTATCAGCTTGGCCAGATCTATACCTCGCTGGAGGAATGGGATAATGCCGAGGAAGCATATACCACAGGCAGCACCATTGCGCGCAAGGAAGGCGATCTGCACGCGCTAAGCGAATTGCAGGCCGCACTGGATGATCTTGATACGCTACGATAACGCTTGAAAGGCGGCGGCACGACGTTCGGATACGGACCGCTGGCACAGCCCTAGAACCTCCCTCGGGGCCAGCCCCCAATAGCGCCCTACCAGCAGAGAAATGGAAGAGGGTGCCCCTCTAGGAATCATCCTTTCAACCCTTCCTCCGGTTCTCCCCTTGGTCCCCTACCTGCCAACCGGCCCGTTACCTGCGCAAGCTCCAGAAAGGCAGCAAGATATTCGGGTGCCATATGGCGTATCGCGTCGCTCTGAAGCGTCACGACCTGGGCATCGCCGCGTGCGATCGGGCCGGTAAGAGCAGCGGCAGGGCCTGTGAGCGCAGCACGATCCGCACTTGAACGGATGAACTGCGCTACCACCGCACGCGCCTCCTCCTCGCTAAACCCGGCCCGCTGATAAAGGTCGTGCGCCATGGCAAAAAGCGTTACGGAATAGTTTGCGGCCACCGATGCGGCTGCATGATAGAGCGCACGGAACTTCTCCGGTACCACCACAAGCGTCGGTGCCAGATGCCCTATAAGACGGTGCGCTGCATCAATCGCCCCCTCCCCCTCTGAAACTCCCCAGACAAGACCGGGCAACATCGGGCTATCGCCGGTAAAGGAGGCATTCGGATGCAAGGCAAGTATCGTTGCACCACGCCGTGCAAATGCATCGAGTACATGGGGTGATGTGGCGCCGGAGGAATGCAGAACGGTACAGCCACGCCAGCACGGACGCGCTTCCACAAGAAATTCTGCCACATCGTGAAGCGATCCATCCGCCGTTGCAATCCATAGAGTATCGTATGCCGAAGGGTCGATCGCTTCAAGTGATGCGATAACCGCAACGCCCGGAAGAATGGCTTCAAGCGATGCACCTTTACTGGTATCGCGCAAGACAACAGCACAAATCTTTTCAGGCATGGTACGAGCAACCGCATGGGCGAACCGCCCGCCTCCCACCAGTATCACGCCCTGGTTGCTCTCGCCGCCGCTTGCCTGCTGCCCGGAATTTCGCTGATCCAACTGTATCATGATGTTGTGTATACTTCCCCGACTTCTGTGGGAATTACGAACTGAAGTATAAATATTTTTAGAGATGGAATAAACATTCGTCGTATTTTCGCCGGTCGAATTTCCGAACGAGCATTGTCCGCCGAGAAGGATACGGGCAATGTATCATCCAATCCCTACTATTTAACATTACTACTCATGAAGATGCGCGCGTTCCTGTTTACTGCGCTTCTCGGCTCCGGCCTCCTCTTCACCGCTTGCGGTGGAAACCACGAAGAGACCACGACGCCTCCGAACGACACCACGGTAGTGGTTACGACTCCGGCCCCGACCGACACGATCCAGGTGGCCGATACCACCGGAAGATAATTTCTTCTCCGGCTTATCCGAAGATTTTCAAAAGCCTCCACTGGCATCGATGCCAATGGAGGCTTTGCTTTTCAAAGCGCTGCAATACGTGCCACAGATCGGCCCTGTATCGGCACACCGTCCACAAATAATTCGCCCGGCATTATCGCCTCGCGAATCGAGTTCGGTGCTGGCACGCCAGGCATGCATATGGCGCGCAACGGCCGGGGAACGCAAAGGGCACAGACCGTTGTTACGGCTGCGCCCTTGTGTACTGCAATCCTATCGTGAACATCTTCCTCGGGGCCTGGCCAGTTATCCTACCTGGCGTACCGTATTATGGAGCGTGCCGAGCAGATCGATCTCGCATTCGACCACATCACCATCCTTCAACCACCAATTATCGGTGATCTTGGAACCATTCAGTTCCAGAAAGCAGCCGGTTCCCACCGTGCCCGACCCGATGACATCACCCGGATACAGGGTAACACCATACGAGGCCCGCTCAATGATCTGTGCGAACGTCCAGGTCATATCCTTCAGATTGCCACGCGAGACTTCGGTACCATTCACCCGTGTCACCATCGTCAGATCGTAGCGCTCGCCGTTCTCTCCCTCGATCCGCGTTGCTGCAAGCTCATCGCGTGTGGCCAGATAGGGGCCGATCGAGGTGGCAAAATCCTTTCCCTTGGCCGGACCAAGGTTCATCTTCATCTCCTCCATCTGAAGGGCACGGGCCGACCAGTCGTTCATGATCGTATAACCGGCGATATAGTCATCGGCTTCGGACGCCTTGATATTTCGTCCCTCGCGTCCGATGACAATAGCACACTCCAGCTCGAAATCAAGCCGGTTCAGGTGCTGCTCCATCACATCCACCTGGCCCGGGCCGGTAACAGCCATATGGTTGGTGAAATAGAAGACCGGAAACTCGTCGAACTCCGGGATCATCTCAACCCCACGGTTGCGCCGGGCGGCCTCCACATGCTGGCGAAACGCGTAACCATCGCGCATGGACGTAGGGCGCGGCACCGGCGCCAGAAGCACCACCTCGGCAATCGACGGGCTGGCAGGGAGAACTTCCGCAGTGGACCCGGCCCAGCCGATCAGGTCCCGCACAAGGTCCAGTCCCCGTCCCCCGGCATGCAGCAGCGAAAGCATCGAGGCGAGCACCTCACCGCTATCGGCACCGCCGAGCTGTGATACCTCGGCTGCCTTCCGCAGATCGAGCACGCGGTCGCCGACAAGCGCCCCTACACGGCCCGAAGCGGTTCCCCCCACTGAGCCTTCGCCAGATAGATACGTGACAAGTTTCATCGGTATATATGATTCTATATGATGGAGCCGGGGGGCACATCGCTATGCACCGGCCCGGCTGTAAAACTCTATAAAAGCCCCTCGCACAGCATTCAGCTCTGCATCCCGGACGGGGCGAGCTTCGCCTTCTCCTGTTGATACCGTTTTTCGGTGCGAGACCACACCCAGGCACCCCAGCCATAGCCGACCAGAGGAAAAAAGATCAGATCGATGACAAGCTGGCGCACAAGAAAATGCGGATCAAAGCCCCCTCCCCCGATCATGTTGAACAATGTCAGGACGATGGCCATCACCACAGCCATCACCACACCGTACCCGAGCACCCCCTGCATCCAGATGAAGGATGTTCTTCCGCCCTGCCGGATGCTCTGCCAGCGTTCGAACTCCTTGAGCGTCATAACTCTCTTCGATATTTTTTTCCAAGCGTCTTCAAGGTAGCAGAAGCACCGCCGCATAGCGCAGCACACGCACCGAAAACGTAGTAACGATGAAAAAAAGGAGATGAATTCGCAGAATCCCGCCGATGATCGTAAGAGGGTCGCCGACGACAGGAAGCCATGACAACAGCAGCGCCCATTTTCCATGGCGTTCCGACCACTGCATCGCCCGCCGCCCGGTGCGGCTTGCCATGGTCCGCCGAAGCACGGTATCGCTCCCCCAGCGCCCAAGACCATAGTTCAGGAGCACCCCCAGGCAGTTGCCCGCCGAGGCAAACAGCAACACTTCCAGTGGCGGCATGCCAAGCCGGAGCGCGCCATATACGGCAGCCTCCGAACTGAGCGGCACTATCGTCGCGGCGATAAACGATACCACCATCAGCCCTATCCCACCATGCGTCACGACCAGATTCTGTAGATCTTCCATACAAGTGGTCGGCAATATACGACCTCTGATGAACAGACCCGGCACTGCCGATCAACCTCCGCTGCTGGACTTGCTCGAACGTTTTGGCCGTGGCGCCCCCTCCACAGCCGGATCGCTCTGCCGGATCTGCGAGAGAAAATACTCCTGGACGTTGAACGGTTCCCCGTCGCCATCGTGGGCGCGGCGTATATACACGCCGTCGGCACACAGCTCGCGTGCATTGACGGTATCGCGGAGATAGACCTCCAGGATATCCTTCAGGCGGCCCCGATTCTGTGGGTCCTCCACTGGAAACGATATCTCCACACGACGGTTCAGGTTGCGCGGCATCCAATCGGCAGAGCTGAGGAATATCTCCTCATCGCCGCCATTGCGGTAATAGAAGATGCGGCTATGCTCCAGAAAGCGTCCAACGATCGAGATCACCCGGATGTTCTCGCTTACCCCTGGCAGGCCCGGCCGAAGGCAACAGATGCCTCTGACGATCAGGTCGATCTTCACCCCTCGCTGCGACGCCGCATACAGCGCTCGAATGATCTCCCCATCCACAAGCGCATTCAGTTTTGCGATGATACGCCCTGGCTGCTCCGGCGTATGCTTGTCCATCTCACGCTGAATCATCTTCAGGATATGGCCCCTGAGGTGAAGCGGGGCCATCACCAGCTTCCGCCATTCCATCGGCGACCCGTATCCTGTCAGGTAGTTGAAGAGGTTGACGCTGTCGTAACCGAAATCGGGGGCGGCTGTGAAATAGCCGACATCCGTGTAGATCCGTGCGGTCACCGGATTGTAGTTGCCGGTGCCGAGATGCATATACGTGCGGATATTGCCACCATCATCGCGACGCACCACCATCAGCATCTTGCAGTGGGTTTTCAGACCTATCAGGCCATACACAACGTGCACACCGGCCTGCTCAAGCTGCTTGGCCCAGCCGATATTGTTCTCCTCATCGAACCGTGCCTTCAGCTCCACCAGGGCCGTTACCTGTTTTCCGTTTTCGGCAGCCTCCATCAGTGCCGCCACGATCGGCGAATCGCCTCCGGCGCGGTAGAGCGTCTGCTTGATGGCGAGCACCTTTGGATCGCGCGCAGCGGCCTTGATGAAATCGACCACATTGGAAAAGGAATCATACGGATGATGCAGCAGAATATCTCCGGTACGGATCACCGAGAAAACGCTCCGCTCCTCATCACGAAAGCTTTCCAGCACACGGCTATTGAACGGACGATCCTTCAGATCGCGATAATCCAGACGGTAGAGCGCCATGAAATCCACCAGATTGAGCGGGCCACGTGTCTGATAGACATCGATCGGCGCCAGTTCCAGCGAGCGCATCAGGATATCGCTGATATTCCGCGGCATATGTTCATCCACCTCAAGCCGCACCGCCTCTCCCCACCTGCGGTTGCGCACCTGCTCCTCCATCATCGTCATCAGATCCTCCGCCTCATCGTCGGCAATCTCGATATCGGCATCCCGGGTTACACGGAAGGGATACGAGGCAATAACATCCAGACCGGGAAAAAGCGCCTCCGCATGCGTGGCGATCACCTCCTCGGAGAGCACAAAGTGGTCGCCCGGCTCCCCATGATACACCCGGATGAAACGCCCCAGCACGCTCGGCACCTGCACCACGGCAAAATGGAACTCGCTCGGGTGGGAGTGCTTGCGAGGATCGTGCACAATCAGGGCAAGATTCAGGCTACGGTTCAACAGATGCGGAAAGGGATGGCCGGGATCAACCGCCAGCGGGGTAAGCACCGGAAGCATCTCCCCCATGAAATAGGTGCGCAGACGCTCCTGCTCCGCGCTGGCAAGCTTTTGAAACGGATGGATGACGATCCCCGATCGGGCCAGTTCCGGCAGCACATCGTTGACAAGCTTATCCCCCTGCTGGAAGATGGCCGGCCGGAGCCGCTCGGCGATAGCCTTGAGCTGCTCCTGTGGTGTAAGCCCGTCCGGCGCCAGTTCCACCACACCAACCGCGACCTGCTCCTTAAGCCCGGCCACACGAATCATGAAAAATTCGTCGAGGTTGGTTGAGAATATCACCAGGAACTTCATCCGTTCCATCAACGGATGCGAAAGATCGGACGCCTCCTCAAGGACACGTCCGTTGAAGTCGATCCAGCTCAGCTCCCGATTGATATAATACTGGGGATGACGGAAATCGCTCTGAACGGCTGGAGGGTTCACATCGTTGGAGGTTATCTCGATCATAATGCTTGCATGCCCGTAGAGGGATCTGTTACCGACCGGAAGAAATGACTTCGTAACGCCAGCCTCTTACGCGCCCATCGCGTCCCGGCACACTGTGCTAGCCAGAGCATAGCCCCCATGGGATTAGGGTAGAGATGGGAAACGGCCTGGCATCGGCCCGCATCCGATCCCAAACCGTAGCCTACGGCCGAAAAATTGCGAAATAAGCCAGCACCCCGGAACTGGGCGGCCTTTTCATATACACACGTCCAAGGTAGTGTTTCGGGGACCGGTTGGCAAATAAACTTATAGATATATCACCGTGCCCCTATTTCAGGGACTCCTATAGTATAACGGCCCGCGCAGCAGGGCATCCGGCGCAGGATATATCGCCCCTGGCAATACAGGGATGATCCTGGGCCACCATATCGTAACAACCATTACACGCCCAACCAGTCCTTTACCGTCATGAAAGTTGGCAGTATGTTTACCAAAACATCGTACCGACAAACGTTCACAAGACGTAGTACTAACTGGAGATTTCAATGTTCGCCATGTATGATCCAACCCTCGTGCAGCCGATGCGCGATGAGGTTACCAGCCTCGGTGTACAGGAGCTGACCTCTGCCGAGCAGGTCACCGAAGTCCTGACGGCCCCTGGAACCGTCCTTGTTTTTGTCAACTCTGTCTGCGGCTGCGCCGCCGGTGGCGCACGCCCTGGCCTTCGTCTGGCGTTGCAGCACTCCACCCTTCCCGACAAGGTGGTCACGGTGTTTGCCGGGATGGACCATGAAGCGGTCAGGCGTGCACGCGACCTGTTCCTGGGCCATGCCCCCACTTCCCCCCAGATCGCGCTGATGCGCGATGGCAAGGTGGTTCATATGGTTCAGCGCCACCATATCGAGGGGCGCACCCCGGAGATGATCGCCGGGAATCTGAAGGATGCGTTCGACGAGTACTGCTCGGTCAAGGCATAACATCTATGCTGGGAAGGGCCGTTCGGCAGTGCCGGACGGCCCTTCGGCGTTTTATCACAGGATGAAACCATTTGAGAAGAGCGGCCTGGCCACAGGACGATCCATGCCTGATAGCCCCTTGTATTGCTGCGGAAGAGCGGTTTTATCGGCTTCGGCCCGCATTCATCCACCCGAACAGACACATACGACCATTGCCGGGAGCGCTCCATCGGCCAAGCCTCCCCCCGGATAACACTCCCCGATCGGGTGAAACGGCATTAGATGGAAACGTTCGGCTATATTTGCGTTCGTAAGCACCGGGAAGCCGGACAAGCTGTCGGCTGCCGCTGTTCGGAGCAACTTTCATCGAATTACTCTTAGCAAGATCTCAACATGATTATCGGCGTACCTCGCGAAATCAAGCCGAACGAGAACAGAGTCGGCGTCGTGCCTTCGGGCGTAGAACTTCTGGTAAAGAACGGCCATACCGTTCTGGTAGAGAACAATGCCGGGGTTGGCTCGGGATTCCAGGATGATGACTACGCCCGCGTTGGCGCCAGGATTGTCAATTCCCCCGCCGAGGTCTACGGCGAAGCCGAGATGATCGTCAAGGTAAAGGAGCCGATCAAGCCGGAGTACGACCTGATCCGCCCAGGACAGGTGCTCTTCACCTATTTCCACTTCGCTGCCAGCCGCGAGCTGACCGAAGCCATCATCAAGAGCAAGTCGGTGGCAATCGCCTATGAGACCGTTCAGCGTGCCGACCGTTCGCTTCCGCTGCTGATTCCGATGTCGGAGGTGGCAGGGCGTATGGCAACCCAGGAGGGAGCCAAGTACCTTGAGAAGCCGATGGGCGGCCGTGGTGTGCTTCTGGGCGGCATCCCCGGAACCCGCCCGGCCGATGTTATCATCCTTGGTGGCGGCATCGTGGGAACCAATGCCGCCAAGATCGCCGCAGGTTTCGGCGCACGCGTTACCATCTTCGATCGCGATCTGTATCGCCTCCGCTATCTCGACGATGTGATGCCTAGGAATGTGCAGACGCTTATGTCCACCCCGCACTCGGTTCGCGAGGCCGTCAGGAATGCCGATCTGGTGATCGGCGCGGTGCTTATCCCCGGTGCCAAGGCCCCCTCGCTTGTCACACGCGACATGCTCTCGACCATGCGCGAAGGCTCGGTGATCGTCGATGTCTCGGTTGACCAGGGAGGCTGCATCGAGACCTCGAAGGCGACCACGCACGCCGATCCAACCTACGTGGTCGATGGCGTCGTTCATTACTGCGTGGCGAATATGCCGGGCGCCGTGCCGTTTACCTCGACCATCGGCCTTACCAATGCCACCCTCCCCTACATGCTCCAGCTCGCCGATCTCGGCTACCGCGAGGCGCTCCGCCGGAATCCTGAGCTTCGCCCCGGCCTGAACGTGGCCGATGGCGTGGTGACCTATGAGGGCGTAGCCCAGGCATTCGGTCTGGATTATACGCCGGTGGATGCGGTGCTGGCCTGAGAAGAGCGCCTGGGCGAACCATGTTGCCATACAGGAGTGCCGAACGGAATGATGGCGCAATGATCGTTCCTCATGTGCTGTGCAAAGCTCAAGCCCCGCACAGACCGTGAGGGACGGCAGATCGCCCGTCGGTATGGGAGGCACTCCGGGAACTACAAACCAACAATCAATCTCTATCAGATGAGCCTGATCCCTTTCAACCAGCTTCCCGACGAGGCACGGCTCTGGGTGTTCAATACAGAACACCCGCTTGCCGATGATGCCGCCAAGCAGCTCAATGAAGCGCTCGCGGGATTTGTGACGTCGTGGGCGGCACACGGCGAGGATTTGTCCGCAGGGTACGAGCTACGTCATAATCAGTTTGTGCTTGTGGGTGTGGATGAATCAAAAACCGCCCCCTCCGGCTGCTCCATTGATACCCTCATCAAGGCTCTCGGAGCGTTCGGAGACCAGCTTGGCGTGGACCTCATCAACTCCCCGGAGATCGCCTACCGCGATGGCGATGCGGTGCACACGGTCACCCACAAACAGTTCGGGAAGCTTGCCGAGAGCGGGGTGGTCGATGCCGATACCATCGTCTTCGATAAGACAACTCCTCGTGTCGGCGATCTCCGCCACGGGCGCTGGGAACGTCCTGCACAGGAATCATGGCACGGCCGCGCGTTCGACCTGAAGCAGCGGGCAGGCAGCGTAGGATAGAGAACATGCCGGACATGCTGGTATAAATCACGGGGCGGTGCCTATATGGGCATCGCCCCGTTCCATGCAGAGATATCCCCGTATGGAACAAACGTCCCCCCTCGCGCAAGACACCGCCATACGGCGAAGATGCCATGCTGCTCGTCTATCTCTGGACACCAAATCCGGTGTAGTCGATAAAACCCTTGTTGATGCTGGCGATCTTCCGTTGTTCACGGCGAAAAACGCCGATCCCTTCGCGCGAGCCGCCGTTATTGGTATTCCCCTCGATCGTCACAAGCTTGCCGCCAATCACCCGTTCAACGATGCCGGTATGCCCGCTGCCGCCACCGTAATCCATGATGAACAGATGCCCCGGCTTTACCAGTGTGGGATCGCCCTGCGCCCTGGCAGAGGTTATCCTTGGCACCTTCTGTGCTGCGGCCCTGTTCCAGTGATCGAGCACACCAGCGGTCCTGACCACAGGGTTGGCTATGCCAAGCTGTTTTGCAGCCTGATCGAAGCAGTAGTAGATAAAAGCAGCGCACCAAGGGAATCGGCCGGCGGGATTAAGCCCAACGGACTTGACAAACTTGTCGACCTCCGGTCCACGGTTTGAGCCTGGAGGGTTCTCCAGTACGCCAACCAACGAACTGGCAATCTGTAGCATCGATGTGATAAATGGATTTGTTGTGGCGGCCGGTGGCGCGTCCGGCACCGTCATGGTGCCGAATAGAACAGCCCAGGTGATAGCCCCGATCTGCCCATCCACCTTCAGAGGCTGCCCGTCGGTATCGGCAAACCGCGCCTGGAATAGACGCACCGCCCCCTCCGTGTTTTTCCCGAAATCGCCATCCTCCTTGATAGGCCCTACACCGGACTCGTTCAGGCGACGCTGCACCGCACGAACGATATCCTTATTTTTCTCTCCCTTCTTGATGAGCCTTCCCGGATACGGCAGCGCCGGACTGCTGCTGTGCGTAACAACCGCTCCTGCAAGCTGTGGCATACCTTGCTCCTTCTGTACTGCAACAGATGAGATGAATAGATGAATATGTCAGGTTCTGTGGGGGGAACAGCCGCAATATATGGAAATATGGAAATGGCGAGGCATTGTTTTATGGCTGCCGGAACGCTGATCCATTCGTACATTGTGTCCTAGATCAACCGGCGGCACTGCACGGCCGGATCTTTCTTTATCAGCATGATGCTATGCGACATACACTCCTGGCCGCAATGGTAGCGGTAACCGCCCTTTCCCTCTGTTCATGCACGGAAAATGAGCCGCCCCCCCGTGCCCCCGACACATCAGCAGCGACAAGCCAACACCCCAGCACAGTGCCCGCCCCCCCTTCTGTATCCCGGATCACGTTGCAGCCGTTCAACCTGACCGCCATCCCGGCACGCTATACGTATGCCGGACAGCCGGTGGGGGGAGCACGCTGGCTGGATGCCAATGGCGACAATGTGCTGATCGTCTCGATGCAGTTCACCCAGACCGATGACCTTTCCAGACAGGAGATCTTCGCCTACCAGTACCTTACCAGCGGCGACTCAACACGAAGGCTCTGGATGATACACGATCAGGCCGAGAACTTCTGCGACAAAGGGGATGGGCTTGTCTCCGATATCATGATCCAGGATCTGAACAACGATGGCGTCGCCGAAAATGCGTTCGTCTATAATGTGCAGGGGGCCTGCGATGTCTCCCCCCGCACCTACAAGTTGATGCTGCATAGCGGAACGGCGAAATATGCGGTGCGCGGCAACAACACCGTTCTGGCAAGCAGCGAGCCGGGCACAAGGCCGGATGGGGGCGAGAAGATTTTCGATCCGGCATTCGACGGCGCGCCCTCGGAGTTTCGCATGTTTGCGGCGGCATTCTGGGATCAGAACGTGAAGTAAAAGCGAGATGCCTGGCCCTGGGCTGCTTCTGGCCGGTCAGGGCAACAGGCCATGGGCAGCACAACATGCCTTGAAAAAGGATGCGGGCGAACAATTGTTCGCCTACCATGCCATACGCACGCAGACCGCCAGAAGCTCCCTATCGCACAACAAGGAAACTCCCCCGGATGATGCTCCCCCCTTCTCGCCTCAGACGAAAGAAATACGGGCCGGGGAGAAGCCCCGATACATCCACCACTGCCGTTGCTGCGCCAGCTTGCAGAGGCCATCCAGATCAACCGCCCTGCGACGAACACCGTTGAATGCATACAATTCAAGCCGCACCGTTGCGCTCTGCATACGTCCCTTTGAATCAAGAGGCTCGACCGGATAATATCGAAGGAATCCCTCCCCAAGCACTCGCTGATATCGTGCATCGCTTGTGGCGGCGGAACTGTCCAGCACAAACAATTGCGATCCATCCACCGCAAACGCCACATCGTTATAAATATTCAGGCATGTCTGAAGCTCACCTGCCCTGGCTGGCACCCCGAAGCTATCGAGCCGCTGCCGGAAGTAAGGCCATTTTTTGATCGTCCATTATAATTCAGCCACGCTCCCATCGCCGAAGATCCATGGCGATCGGCAGCACATCCGCGTGCCGCAGGCATCCATAGAGCGACCGATCGGCATAAGCATGCCCATAGCAAGGAACCACCCCAGGGTTGAACATTCTCACCTGCCCCGAAAGATTTTTCAACAGAACCAGAGGCCATGATGAGATGCCGGCCCCGAAGCGATCGGGCAGACAGCCAGGCAATCTCCATCAAAGTGTCAAGCCACCCCGGTTTCGTTGGATTTGTAGCCTCGTTTCGGTTTATTTGCTCGTCTCAATTCAGTTCAGCAAGCATAAACAGAGAACGGAACTTTTTTCCTATGGCGATCATCCAGGATGTGTATGCGCGGCAGATTCTTGACTCGCGCGGCAACCCGACTGTAGAAGTCGAAGTAATCCTTGAAAACGGCGTGTTGGGACGTGCGGCAGTCCCTTCCGGCGCATCCACTGGCGAGTTCGAGGCGGTGGAACTGCGCGACGGCGATCCGAGCAGATATAATGGCCGCTCGGTTGAGAATGCCATTGCGAACGTCAACGACGCTATCGCCGCCGAGCTTGTCGGCCTGCCCGGCAACGATCAGGCGATGATCGACTCGATGCTGATCGAACTGGATGGCACCGACAACAAGTCAAAGCTCGGCGCAAACGCGATCCTCGGGGTCTCGATGGCTGTGGCAAAGGCAGCCGCAAAGTTCCATACCCTCCCCCTATACCGCTACCTTGGCGGCGTCAATGCACGCACGCTCCCGGTACCGCTGATGAACATCATCAACGGCGGCAGACATGCCGATAACAACGTCGACTTCCAGGAGTTCATGATCGTCCCGGTTGGCGCCGATACCTTTGCCGAGTCGTTGCGGATGGGAACCGAGATATTCCACTCGCTGCGCAAGGTGCTGAACGAGCATGGCTATAGCACCGCCGTTGGTGATGAAGGCGGATTTGCTCCCTCGTTGAAATCGAACGAAGAGGCGATCGAGATGATCCTTCGCGCCTGCGAGCTGGCACAATACAGCCCTGGCGACGATGTATGGCTGGCGCTGGACGTGGCATCAAGCGAGATGTGGACCGAGGATGGCAGATATAAACTCTTCAAGTCGGACACCTCGGTCATCAAGAGTGCCGATGAGATGATCGCGTGGTACAAGACCCTTACCGAGAAATACCCGATCCTCTCGATCGAGGATGGCATGGCCGAGAAGGACTGGACCGGATGGGCAAAGCTGACCGAGGAGATCGGCGCTGATGTGCAGCTTGTTGGCGATGATGTCTTTGTAACCAACAGCGAGTTCCTCTGGCGCGGCATCGAAAACGATGTGGCAAACTCGATCCTGGTGAAGCTGAACCAGATCGGGACCATCTCGGAGACCCTGGAGGTGGTAGAGCTTGCGCAGAAGAACCTCTATACGGCGGTTATCTCGCATCGTTCCGGCGAAACCGAGGATACAACGATCGCAGATCTTGCCGTGGCAACCAATGCCGGGCAGATCAAGACCGGCTCGGCCAGCCGCACCGACCGTATCGCTAAATACAACCAGCTTCTGCGCATCGAAGAAGAGCTGGGATCGACGGCCGAGTTTGCAGGAGAGGCAGCCTTCTCCCGTGGCATTCTCTAAGGAGAATATTCTCGGATCACCTCTGTGTCCGTAATGGATGCGGCACGAATCTTCATGTGCTCCATTGCGGCGCACGCCCCAGTATCAACCATCGGAATTCGGAAGCGCCTTGTGTGCGGCCCTCCCCCTGGCCTTCCGAATCCCGCATCTTGAACTTTGCATTTCTCCAGCTATGGCAATTCTATTCGGGACCGACGGCTGGCGAGCCGTCATCGCAGAGGATTTCACCTTCGCCAATGTCGAACTTGTGGCGCGCGCCGCCGCGCAGTTCTACAAGAAGCAGCCAAACGCCGATCGGGGGATTGTTGTCGGGTATGACTCCCGCTTCCTCTCCGACCGCTTTGCCGCAGTCGTGGCACGGGTGTTCGCCTCCGAGGGAATGACCGTGTGGCTGAGCAATGGTATCTCATCGACGCCGCAGGTATCGCTCACCGCCAAGCAGAAGAAGCTTGCCGGTGGTGTTATCATCACCGCCAGCCATAACCCGGCACCCTATAATGGATTCAAGCTGAAGGCATCCTATGGCGGCCCATCGGGACCGGAGGATATCGCAAAGGTGCAGGCCAATGTCACAAAGCTGGAGCAGAATCCGCCGAAGCGCAAAAAAGCGCTTCCCCCGCTGGCCGAACTGATAAAAGCCCGGCAGGTACGGCTCTTCGATGCCAAGGGATCGTATATCGACTACCTCCGCAGGAAGCTCGATCTTGATGCCATCGCCAACGCGGGGTTCAAGGTGCTGTACGACCCGATGCATGGCGCCGGCATCTTTACGTTCGACCGTATTCTGCCGAACGTCGATCAGTTGCATAATGAGTTCAACCCAAGCTTTGGCGACCTGGATCACCCGGAGCCGCTCGGGGAATACCTGCCAGGCCTGATCGCCGGTATGAAAACCGGAGCGTATACGATAGGCCTTGCAACCGATGGCGATGCCGACCGCCTGGGAGCCGTTGATGAAACGGGAACCTTTATCAACTCCCATAGAATCTTTGTGCTCCTGATGAAGTATCTCTACGAGGATCGCGGGCTGAAAGGGGCCGTGGCAAAGACGATCTCGCTTACAACGATGATCAACACCTACTGCGAGCGCAATGCCATCACAATGTTCGAGACGGCGGTTGGATTCAAGTATATCGCCAAGCTGATGACCACCGAGAAGATCGTGATCGGCGGCGAGGAATCCGGCGGGCTGGGAACCGCCCTGCATATCCCGGAGCGCGACGGCATCTTCAACGGGCTTCTGTTGATGGAGATGATGGCAAAGCGCGGCAAAACCCTGGGAGAGCTTTCACGCGAACTGGACGAGGAGTTCGGGCCACACCGCTACGATCGCCGCGATGTGCTGATGACGGTGGAACAGAAGAACCGTATCCTTGCCAGCGCAAAGGCAGGCGTCACAAAACTGGGCAGATATCCGGTGGTGAATACCAGCACGCTCGATGGCTATAAGTTCTTCGTTGATGGAGGCTGGTTGCTTATTCGCGCCTCCGGCACCGAGCCGTTGCTCCGCTATTATGCCGAAGCGGATTCCGATGAAAAGGTGGCGGCGCTCCTGAAGGCTGGCCTGAACCTGAAATAATTGCGACACCCTGAATATCGTGAGCAGGCCCCGAAGCCACGGCTATTCTCCGGCCGGTATAGGTGCCTGCACCATGCCGATGGCCCCCAGCCCGGCCTCAGGTCCATGGTCTGTTCGGTGGGCCGATCGTGCAGCGATCGGCCCACCGACTATCGTCACGCCGAAGCCAGGCGTGGATTCATCATGCAACACAGTGCTCTCCCGGTAGTGCACCGTATCGAACACGCTCAACGTCCTTCGCATGCATTATTCGACGTTTTACAACATCATGCCCGATGGGACGGTGAAGCAGATCAACCCCTTCACCGGCAACGAGGTCTGGGCCGTCCCCGGACGCGCATCGAAGCCAAGCCAGAATGGCGTCGGCACCCTGGAGCATGCCATCTCGCTTGAGGGGATCGATCGCGGTGCCGTCTGCTCCTTCTGTGATAAGCGTTACTTCGAGGTCCCACCGGAAAAATCACGCTGGGTACAGGCCGATGGGAACTGGAGCGAGCTGGTAGGCCTTCCTCCTGAGCATTATTTCGAGTCAACGGCGGAGTTCCGGCGCGTGGCCAATCTCTTTGAGATCGTTACGCTGGAGTATTGGAAGAAGAACTATGGGTATCATCCGCCGGCGAGCGAGCTGGAACGGATGGAACAGTATATCAGCTCACCGCTCGGGATGAAACATCTGAGCGATATCGTCGCCTACAAGTTTTCGTTCTCCAATGGCACGGCCAACGCCTCCAGCCCTACCGAAGCGGACATTCTTCGCTCCAGCGAGCCGTTCTTCGGGGGGTGCCATGAGCTTATCATCGCCCATCAGCACTACAAGCCTGGCGCGGTCACCGATAAGGATCTGGTTTCAAGCGGGGAGCTGTCGCCGGAGCAGCATTATCATTATTTCCTGATCACCGTTGAATCGCTTCAGCAGATCATGCTCCGCAACCGCTATGTGCGGTATGTATCGGTATTCCAGAACTGGC
Organism: uncultured Alphaproteobacteria bacterium; assembly: GCA_964455525.1. GTDB lineage: Bacteria > Bacteroidota > Ignavibacteria > OLB7 > OLB7 > JAFDZV01. The sequence continues at coordinate 861,513 of CAYVWR010000002.1, read as the reverse complement.
TGAAACCTGCCGGTGCCAGCTTCGACCATCTCCACAAGCAGCTTGTAGGATTGGACGAATGGGGAGCCTCGATCACCCGTCAGGTAAAGATGCTGAAGGACGATCCCAATGTTTTTAATGAATATGGGGCCAACTTCGCGGCGATGTATAATCTTGTCTTCGCCGAAAACGATCAGGCAATCGCTTTTATCGGCATCGGCCACCGCTTCCCCACCATCGAGATCTTTTCGAAGTCGGTGAATTCCCGCCCGTACGAGCATAGCAACGAGGAACTGCGCGGCATCAGCGATCTTGTCCATGCCTGCCACGCTGCGATGGGGCCGGAGATAAGCTGTAACGAGGAATGGTATTACAGCCCGGTTGACTCCATCGTGAAGATGCCCTGGCATGTGCTCATCAAGTGGCGCATCAATGTAACTGCCGGATTCGAGGGGGGGACCAGCATCTTCATCAATCCGATGACGCCGGTGGAGCTGCGCGACCGCATGGTGCCAAAACTCTATGCGCTACGCGATGCAGGCACCATAAGCAATGTTCGCATTGCAGAGGAGTGCCACCTTGCCCCAAACCCGCTGAAATATTATCTCAGGAATTAATCCTCTCATTGCAACAGCAACCGGCAGGCATACGAACCAGAGATGCCGGTTCTGTATCCTTGTTCTGCTCCCGCATCCTGCTGGCACGACGCTGTGGCCCACCGGACACTGGCAACCCGCCCACAGTACCGAAGAAGACCTTCGCCGCCAGCCAACACGTGCAATGATTCATCGTTGGCATCCTGCATAGATTGGGCTTTTGATGCGTGATAATCTGGCCATTTCTTGAGTTCTTTCCTCAAACATATCGAACGGTTCATCCGCCGAACCTTCCTTGCATCGCTCACCATGCTGCCAGGACGCAGAGGTGATCTTCAACACCTGAACTCGCTATCGGCTCCACGCATCCTTCTGATACGGCCGGATCGTCTGGGCGATGCGATCATCTCCACGCCGGTTATCAGGCTGCTGCGGGAACGATTTCCCAACGCATCGCTCAGCATGCTGCTGGGGAGAAAGAATGCGAGCGCAGCCGCTATTCTGCCGGATCTGGACGATGCGATCGTGCTGCCGGACTCACTGGGGCGTATCATCGGCACGATTCGCAGACTGCGCCGAAACCGGTACGATCTGGCAATCAACCTTCTAGCAAAGGATTCCGCCAGCGGGTCGCTTCTTACAGCCCTTGCCGGGGCAAGCTTTACGATAGGGTTTGCCGGAGCAAGCGCCAGCATCTATACGGCAATCATCGAAAAACCAGCCGGGCACAGTCATATCGTCCGTGAGACATCGCTCCTGCTAGGCCCATTGGCAGTGGAGCCGATCGGCGAACACCCAGGCCGCGATGCCGAACGGCTCCGAATCGTTCTGCCGGAACCGCTGAAGGCCCGGGCCAGGGCGCTCCTGGAAAAATCGCTCGGGGATATGCCACGGCCAATCGTTGTGCTCAATATCTCCGGCTCAGGACCTGAGAAGTTCCTCGGCATCGAACGCTATATCGAGGTCGGGCAACGGATCATCCGGGCGGGCCTCACACCGGTCTTTGCGGCGTCTCCGGCCGACCGGCATGCGCTGGGCGAAATCGCCGGGCGTTGTGGCGCGCTTATGCTTCCGATCACGCAAAGTTTCGCGGAGTTCGCCGCACTGCTGGAATGTGCCGATATGATCGTGACGCCCGATACGTCAATCGTTCATATCGCGGCAGCGCTCGGGAAACCGACCGTGGCCCTGGTCCCGGCAGCAACAACGGGAACGGGATGGGGACCGTGGGGAGTGCCGTGTGCGCTGCTCTCCGGGCACGGCTCCGTCGCCGACATCGCGGCCGACGCGGTTGCACACTCTATTATTTCGCTTGCATCCAATATCGCGGGCCTGGCGCCCCTGTCTTCCGCATCATGAGAACCCTCCGTCGACTGCTTCCGTTCCTGAAACCGTACAGCGGCCTGATCCTGCTGACAGTGGTGCTGAGCGCGCTGCTGTCGGCACTGAGCACGGCATCTATCACGGTGATACTCCCGATCATGCAGGTGATCTTTCCTGAGACGGCAGCATCCACGCCCGGCGTTGCAGGTGGGGCGACCGGCGGCGCGGGCTTTCTTGATGGTGCAAAGGAGGGAATGCTCGGCTTTATCCGGTCCACCATCATCAGTCCCGGCGACCGTCTTGTCTCGCTTCGCAATCTCTGCCTTCTGATCATTGCGATCTTTGTGACCAAGAACCTGGTGAAATATGTCACCAACCTGATGAACACGGTGGTCGAGGAGAGGATGATGAAGGATGTGCGCGATACGCTCTTCGAGAAAACGGTGAACCTCTCGCTCGGCTTTTTCAATGAACGTCGTGGCGGTGAGCTGATCTCGATCGTCACCAACGATGTTTCGGCGATGAGCTCCGCGCTTACTCCAACGCTTGGCACGATCATCCGGGAACCGCTTCAGGCCGGGTTGATGCTGCTGCTGCTGCTGGCATTCTCCCCCACCCTGACGATCATCGCGTTCTCCAGCAGCATACTCTCCATCGTGGTGGTACGGGTGCTTACCCGCTATATCAAGCGCTACTCCACCCGTATGCAGACGGCTTTGGGCGACATTACCAGCCGATTGCAGGAGACGTTTCAGAATATCAGGATCATCAAGGGATATGCCGCCGAAGAGTACGAGATACGAAGGTTCAGACACGATACATCGTGGTATGTACGCTCGGCATTGAAACACTCGGCGGTGGTGAATCTGATGAACCCACTGAGCGAAATTTTTGCCATCGCCGCTCTGGCGGTTGTGCTGTTCTATGGGGGATATCAGGTGGTACAGGGGACGATGCAGGCCAGCGAGCTTATGACCTTCCTCTTCCTCCTGTTTGCAATCATGCAGCCGATCGTGGCGATCTTCTCCATACCGACATCCATTCAGCGGGGGCTTGTGGCAGCTGAGCGGGTGCTGGCGGTAATGGATTCCAACCCTACGGTGGTCTCCGGCACAGATACGACCCCACCGCTGCGCAACGAACTCCAGCTTCTGAACGTCGGGTTCAGCTATCGCATGGGGCAGCCGGTGGTACGCGATGTTACCTTGACGGTGAAACGTGGGCAGACGCTGGCGCTGGTAGGACCATCCGGTGGTGGCAAGTCCACGTTGATGGACCTTGTGATACGGCTCTATGATACAACGACCGGCGGCATCTATCTGGATGGCGTGGACATCCGGGAGTTCGATCTGAACAGCTATCGCTCCCGGTTCGGCATTGTGACACAGGAATCAATTCTGTTCAACGACACCGTCCGAAACAATATCAGCTACGGCATCGAGAACCTTGCGGATGAACGGATCATCGAGGCGGCCAAGATGGCAAATGCCTACGAGTTCATCATGCGGCTTCCCCAAGGCTTCGATACGCCGATCGGCGATCGTGGCGTGCTCCTCTCCGGCGGGCAGCGCCAGCGCCTGGCAATCGCCCGTGCGCTGGCCCGCGATCCACAGATCCTGCTCTTCGACGAAGCCACCTCAGCGCTCGATACGGAATCGGAGATGCTTGTACAGGAGGCCATCAACAACCTGCTGGTGGATCGCACGGCGATCGTCATCGCGCACCGCCTATCGACCATCAAACATGCCCATATGATAGCGGTCGTGGAAGACGGGGCGGTGGTGGAATACGGTCGCCACGATGAGCTGATTGCGCTCGGCAATCTCTACAAGCGCCTCTACGACGTACAGTTCCGGGAAGAATGATTTCTCCAGCTTCTCTGCACCTTTGCGCGCTCGCGTGCGCGCAAAGGTGCAGAGAGATGTTACTGCGCAGGCATCAATTCATAGACCCCGGTGAACGAGAACGTCAGCACCAGAATGGCAAGGGCTATCCAGCCGATCACCATGCGCCCCCGGTTGAGCGGTGTTTCGTCGGGAACCGGAGGGTGCGGAATTTTGATAAAAAAGCGGATGATGAACACCCAGAGCAGCCAGCCTAACCAGCCCTGAAGCCACCACGATGCATGTTCGGCGATCCATTCAAGTGGCGGGCCGGCGACCGACTGAAGGAATTGATAGAACGGGTCGGGATTATAGACCTGTACCGCATCCAGAAGCAGCCCTGCAACGGCCCCAAGCCCGCAGAACACCATGAAGCGAACGAACCAGCGGGAGATCAGCGGCTGTTTTTTCCCGAACATACCGTACAGCACATGCCCGCCATCGAGCTGCCCGACCGGGATCATGTTCAACGCCGTGACGAACATGCCGAACCACCCGATCGCAAGAAACGGATAATGGTAGATCTCGTTCATGCCGGGAAAAAACCGTCCCGGCTCGATCAGCAGGGTTTCCAGCAACGAGAAGAGAAAGAACCCGCCGAAGTGCATCCCCCACTCCGGCAGCGCCGGCAGATGCCGATACTCCGGGTGGATGGCATACAGCGACTCCACTCCCGGCATGCTCACCATGCCGATAATCAGATAGGCGAGCGCCACCACAAAACCCGCCAGAGGGCCTGCAACGCCGATATCGAAGATCGCCTTGCGGCTCGGCACAACCGAACGGGTACGAATCACCGCCCCCATGGTGCCGAATGGGATCAGGGGCATCGGGATATAATATGGCAGCGTCGCATCCACCTTGTGGATACGGGCAGCGATGTAATGACCAAACTCATGAGCGGTCAGGAAAAGCATCAGAAGAATGCTGAACGGCAGACCATGATGAAGATTGGCAAGAAGATCATCGAACGTCTCGATCGGAACCGTCACAACAAACCCCATCCCCGCATACGTCGTCGAGGCGAACGTCAGCAGAAAGAGGATGATATGCAGAGCGTAGTTATGCTTCAGTTTGGGCGGTTCCTGGGCATGCTGATGGTCCTCCCCGATGCGTATCTCCTGCATTGCCGAAGGCTGCGACTGTGTATCGACTTCTTCTCTATAGCTCATAGGTACGGTTGTTCGAGATAGCACGCGGCCGGTCCCCATCAATTACTCTGCTATGGCAACCATTGCCCGAATCGGGGTCGGCTTAGAATTCCACGGCAAATCCCAGTGCCAGGAACTCCTCCCGGCGACTGAAATACTGGCCGTAGTGCGACCGACCGGAGTAATAACTCCCCTCGACGATCACCCCACGGGTATCAATCTCCCCGATCTTCACACCAAGCCGCACCAGATGCTCTCCTATCGGCTCAAGCTCCGTGTTCAGCCGCGCCTCATACCCAAGACGCAGCACCAGCGGAAGATCGGCGATCGGCTGCCAGGCTCCATCGAAGCCCGCATACGGGGATACGACGCCAAGCGTATCGGGAATCGTGTGGAAGATCCACTGCGCGCCAAGGTACGGACGCACCCGGAAATCACCCCGATGAGGGCCCATCGAGAAAAGTTCATTGCCGTTGAACCCCACCATGCCATCGAGAAATTCGCGGCTATAGGTGATATACTGCTGATGTGGATTGGTAAACCCCGGATCGCCATCAACCAGATGCGCGGAGATATGCGCCAGCCGAAGCCGGAGATCGGAGATAACCCCGGCGGCCCGGTGCACTCCGGCATTGACCCCGAAGTAATAATCGACGGCCTCGACCGGGAACTTGAAGCCACCGGAGGCACGCAGACGTGTCCAGGTGAAAAAATCCGCTCCGAACGAAAGGACAGCCCCATCATCGGCGCCATCAGCCCTGCCTGCACCGCTCCACAAGGAGGTATAGAGATCGACCGATGCCCCGATATCAAGGCGAAGCTTATCATCCTTCGACTCGCGCGAGCCGCCAACACGCGCCTCGTACTTGCCGGCATATGGCCCCGCCACCGTAGGAAGCCCCGGAGCAAATCCATCCTGATGGGGTGCCGGAGGCTGTCCTAGAGCGGAAGCCGTACAAAGGAGAAGAAAAAGACCGAGAGCCGGCCGGAAAAATCTGCCAAGCATGAACTGAAGGCTCGTAGTTGGTTATCAGAGAGGAGCATTGTTGCGACGGCAGCATCTTCTTCTACGACTGGAACTCCCGTCCCTTCCACACCACCGTTCTATTGGTAAGAAGAAGTGGAATCACCATCAACTGCACAACAAAATAGAACTCGAACAGCAGGAAGTACCGAAGCTGTGAAACGATTCGCAGGCGCATCATGGCGGGAAGCAACAAGAGAAGATCGAAGGCAAATTTCACGCTCCAGACAGCGATCCAGGCCTTGACCGAGACAAACGGGGCCACGCTGAACGCTATCAGCATAAGCAGGGCCACGGCAAAGATCGTATACCCGGAGAACGTGCTCTCGACCCCTCCACGTGCCCAGCGCTGTTTCTGGCGGATCACCTCGCCGAGCGAACGACACGGCATGGTAAAATTTCTCGTATCGAAGCTGCACGGGTAGACCGCATGCGAGCCATTGCGGGCCATTGCGCTCAACAGCGCAAAATCCTCGGTCACCGTGAATCGAACACCACGATATCCACCAACCCCATCATAGGCCGAGCGCCGGAACGAGAGGTTGTTGCCCACCGCCCCCACGGCAAAGCCCAGCGAAAGGGCACACGCGCCAAGGGTCTGGAGATGAAGCCAGTCGAGCTGCTGTGCCGAGCTGAAAGAATCATGCGCACGGATAAGAGTGAAGGCACCGCAGACATCAACATCCGGCGTAAAGTGCTCCACGACGCTTCTCGCCCATACGGCCGGGGGAACGCAATCGGCATCGGTAAGCAGGATGATCTCCCCGGACGCCACATCAATCCCCTGCGCTATTGCCCTTGGCTTTCCGCGCATATGCGAAGCCTCCGGCACCGTGCTCACGGCCATGATCCGCCCCGGATTCTCCGCCACGATCCTCTCGATGATCGCAAGCGTATGATCCTCCGACTCGTCGTTGACCACAATGATCTGCATCCGATCGGACGGATACTCCTGCCCCAGCAGAGCATGCAGGCAACGGCTGATGTTCTGTTGCTCGTTACGCGCTGCCACCACTATCGAAACAGTGGGATAGACGCCCGGCTTCACACGCGGCAGACGATGTGCGCGGTGCAGGCCGATGCGAAAGATGGAATACTCCAGAGCGTAGAGAACGCAGGAGACGATCAGGAATGTCTCGATCATAGAAGAAAGGGCAAATCTACGATAGGGAGGGCGCAAAGAGAACAAATCGTTCCATTATAGCACTGATACTCACAGTTCCGAGCCTGGAGCGGGGGAAATCGTGTCGTACATTCATATCTCCGCATTAGCTTTGCCCGCATGTCTGTAGAATCGTTTATCGCACGACGGTATTTCCTTGGCTTAGGACGCGGCAGCATCATTGCAATGCTGGCCCTTGTGCTTGTGCCCACCCCGCTCGACATGGTGTTCGGCATCCTGGCGCTTATAGCGCTTGTGGTATCCGGGCGGCGTGTAAGCCTTGTCAGCATCATCTCGGTGATCTCCCTGCTCGGCATCAAGGTTGGCGTAGGAGCACTCATCTGCGTCCTCTCGGTCTTCAATGGCTTCAACGGCATCGTCAGAAGCCTCCTGGTCGGCTTCGATCCCCATATACGGATCACCCCGATCACCGAGATGACCATGCCGGCCGACTCGCTGCTGTCGATCGTCCGCACGATCCCGGAGGTACAGGCCGCAGCGCCCTATATCTCCGGCCGCTCGGCGATCATTCACGAGGAAGGGCTGAAGGTGATTCAGATTCGCGGCATGCGCAAGGAAGATATCACAACCGCAATCGGGCTTGGCAATCGAATCGTCAGCGGATCGTTTGCACATCCGACACCGGGGCTTCCCCAGCCGATGGTGCTTGGCACCATGCTCGGCTACTCGCTGCATGCCACTATTGGTGACACGATGTCGCTTCTCAGCCAGAGCGGCCTTGAGGAATCGCTCACCCAGCTTGCCCAGCCAAAACTGGTCAGGGCGGTGGTTACCGGCACGTTCGAGTCGAGCAACAAGGAATATGACGCGTATTATGCCTATACCGACCTTGAAACCGCACGCGAGATCTTTGGTGTGGCCGAGGGTGCGATGGGCATCGAGATACGGCTGAAGGATCTGGAGAGCGCCGCAAGGGTACGCCAGCAGCTCGCGGCCATGCTCGGCCCGGCCTACCGTGTGGAGACCTGGCAGGATCTTCATCGCGATCTGTTTGCCGTGATGGAGCTGGAGCGATGGGCGGCATTCATCATCCTGTCACTTATCATCATCGTCGCCGTATTCAACATCCTCGGCTCGCTGACGATGACGGTCATCGAAAAACGACGCGATATCGGCATTTTAAAGACGATGGGAGCAAGTGACAGATCCATCATGCGAACCTATATCTACGAAGGAGCGCTGATCGGGGTGGTGGGAACCGTCGCCGGGCTTGTGATGGGCCTGCTCGTCTGCATGCTTCAGATGGAGTACGGGATCTTCAAGCTGGACAACGCCGTCTATATCATCCCGGCACTTCCGGTGGAAATTCGCATGGCCGACGTCATCATCGTCAGCATGACAGCTCTTTTCCTTTCGTTGAGCGCAGCATTATACCCGGCACTTCGCGCCGCACGGCTTCTACCGGCCGATGCGGTCCGCTGGGAATAAGCAGCCCGCACGACAATTCCACGAGGGCAGACGCCGACAACGTTGTCGTTCAGCTCCTCCCTATTTCACAATTCTCCCCCATTATGCAACTTGGGGGCCGATTCAGTTTTTTCGTCCTTTAGAGCAATCCTTATGCGGTATACACTCGATCACGAAGACAATTATGCCACGCTGGTACTGCACGAAGCCCGGCTGGATGCCACAACAAGCCCCGATCTGAAGGCCGAGCTGCTTCTGCATTCCAGGTCTGGCATCGAAGTCCTCTTCATCGATCTCAGCGAAATTCTGTTCTGCGACAGCAACGGGCTTAGCGCGCTCCTTCTTGCCCACCGCGAGATGAAGTCGGCCGGTGGGGCGGCAATCTTCCTTGGCCTGAGCGATCAGATGCAATCGCTCGTCAAGCTTACCCACCTGGATCAGCACCTCTACATCTATGAAACGCGTGAAGAGGCGCTGGCCGATCTGGATAACGATGGCGATGGAGATGATATGGACTCCTCCATGCTCTAGGCCGTCCGGCTGAACGATCGTGATAGCGGTGCCGATTCCCGGCGCCGCTCACGCGTCAGGATCATACGCCCGGAGTGCGCATCGTCCCAGCCCATGAGCCACGGCCGCCGCGCTACGAAGGGCATCCGGCTGGCCCGGCGCTTCCTCCTCCAACGGCGCTATTGTGACGCCGAGCCTCGCCTCCCAGACATGCCGATCCCCCTCCACCCTGCCCGGAATCACCAGCACCGGCGTCTTCAGAGCCTGCGCCCGCTCCACCACCTGCATCACCCCTTTCCCCAGCAATGTCTTTGCATCGAGTGTCCCCTCGCCGGTGATGATACAATCGCAGCCGACAGCGATCGTATCAAACCCGACAGCATCGAGCACACCTGCGGCGCCTGCAACCAGGGTGGCACCGGCAAACGCCATCAGACCGGCGCCAAGGCCACCGGCCGCACCGGCGCCGGGGACATCCGTCAGGCATAACCCGAGATCGCGGCGCACAACCTCGGCAAACCGGATGCCCCCCTCTTCAAGCGATGCGATCATGGCGGGATCGGCACCTTTCTGCCCGGCAAAACGGAGCGCGGCGCCGTCTGGCCCGAGCAATGGGTTCATCACATCGCACAAGGCTACAACAGGAGGCCCGGCAGGGAGTGCATCGCAGGCGGGGGGAACGATGGCAGCAAGGTTGGAAAGAGAATGGCCAACAGGGGGAAGCTCACGCCCATGGCGATCAAGGAACCGATAGCCCAGCCGACTACCCACCCCAAGGCCGCAATCATGGGTGGCCGTATCGCCGAGGCCGATAAGGATGCGGGCAGGGAGGGCATCACATGCCAGACGGAGCATCTCGCCGAGGCCAGCGGTGGTACACCGCGACGGATCGCGGCGATCGGCCGGAACGTCTGCCAGGGCTATCGCCTGCGCCGCCTCCAGAATGGCACTGCCGTCCCCGGCCAGCCCCCAGCGGCAACCACGGGCAATGCCGAGCGCCCCGGTGCATGAGGCGGTAAAGATGCGGCCACCCAGAGCATGGACAAGGGCATCGAGCGTGCCGGAACCTCCATCGCCGAGCGGAAGCAGGCGGCACTGTATTCGGGGATCGAGACGAGCGACCCCATCGGCAATACAGGCGGCAGCATCCGAGGCCGTCAGGGTTCCCTTGAAGGCATAGGGGGCAACAAGAATATGGCGCACCTTCATCGGCGCCCCCTACTGCAATGTTGCGGCCGGCTTCTGCTCCAGGCGGCGCAGTTTGATCTCGAACAATTTCGGCCACTTCTTGCCAGTGACAAACAGACGGTCCCCCTTGGCATCATACGCGATGCCGTTGAGCACATCAACTTCCGGCGTCCGGTCCGGCGCCGGGAGCAATCCTGAAAGATTGATCCAGCCTTTTACCTGGCCGGTGGCCGGATCGATCCTGGCGATCCTATCGAACGTCCAGATGTTGGCGAACAACTCGCCATTGACCCATTCCAGCTCGTTCAGACGCTCCACCGGGTTGACACCGGCATATACTCCCAGGGTTTTCACCACCTGAAAGGTCTTTGGGTCGATGATGCGAAGGAAATTGGTACCATCGCTCATATAGAGAAGCGAGCCATCGGTGGCAAGCCCCCACCCCTCGTTATAGTAGGTAAAGGAGTCGATCCGGTTGAGGCTTTTTAGATCATAGACAAACCCGATCCCCGAGCGCCAAGTAAGCTGATAGAGCTTGCCATCGAGCAACGTCAGCCCTTCGGCAAAATACTGGGGGGCAACATCCACGTGCTGTATAACGCGGCCCGTTTCCAGATCCACCTTTCTCAGGCTCGACGCCCCCTCAAGACCTGTGCTTTCATAGAGAACACCATCATGGTAGAGCAGCCCCTGGGTAAAGGCGCTGGTATCGTGGTGGTAGGTTCTGACGATATCGGCGACATAGACCGGCGTGGTATCGGAAGCCGCCGTGGCCTGCGGTGGAGCAAGCGAATCGGCCTTCTGGTTCCCCTTATCTGGATCACCCGGACAGCCGGCAAGAACGCATAGAAGAAGAACCGCGAGAAATCTGAATGAAAAAGCCTTCATCTGCATCGGAAAACAATAAGAGAATCGGGTTGCCATTGGGAAGCGGGCCAGCTCGGGCGCTCCTCATCCGCTGTGCGGCATAAGCTACGACGTATGGATGATGCTGCCATGAAAATTACCGGAAGAGAATTCCCCCGGCAACCCTCGCCGCAGCAGTTCTAGAACTGATTGACCAGTCCGAAAAAGACCTTGCCGGTGGAGAAATCGTCGGGCTTCCCAAGCGCATAGGAAAGCCTCACCAGACCGATCGGGGTTTCGATCTGAGCGCCGACCCCATAGCCATAGATCCATTCCTCGAACGATGGGAGGCCTCGCAGATTATCTTCCGGGCGGCGGTAATACCCGGCATCGAAGAAGACCGCAGCATACGATGTGCTTGAAAGAAGCAACCGCAGTTCCACAGTTGCCGATGCCCTGCGCGAAGCACGAAAAGCGTTCTCCAGATAGCCCCGCACACTGGACTGGCCGCCAAACCTGAACAGATCGCTCTCCTCCAGGAGATTGCCCTTGATCTCACCGAAATGAATGCCCCCGGCAAGGACAAAGGACTGCATAAGCCGGAGATAACCATCAAGATCTACCTCCACCCGCTGCCGTGTATCGCTCCCTGGAATGCCGGAATCGCATGGGGTCGGCCCCTGTACGTTTTTTGTGCCGAGCGAATAACTGGTGGAGTAGCGCAGCCCGGCAACCGGATTGATCGTGCTGGAGCGTGTATCATAGCCGATACCGATGGTGGACTCCACGGTACGGCTATTGAGAAGCTGCCGGAAACATGGCTCTGTGCTATCGGTCTGCGGAATGGTGGCCTCGTATGCGCCGCCGAGCCGTATGGAGAAGGCATCGGTAAGGCCGTAGTAGAAATCGCCCGTAAAAAATCGCTGCACATAGCTCAGCAGCGCAGGCGTTGTTTCTTCCTGAAGCTGCCGGTAGCCAAGATCCAGATCGAGCGGAAGCCCAAGCAGAAATGGCTCACCATACCGGAACTCAAGCTGCGAAGCGGTCAGGCTCTGTTTCTGCCAGCGCAGCGCCATACGCCTGCCGGAACCGAAGATGAAAAAGACGTTCACAAGCCCCGTAAGCCCTCCCCGGCTCAGGCTGTCGGTGCCAGGCTGATAGCCTATGACTCCATCGAAGGTATTGCTTCGCCCTTCTTTCACCGTAAGCAGAAGCCCATACGCGCCGGAATCGGTTCGATAAAGCTGTGGCTCCCCCACTTCCGAGAAGATATCGAGCCGCTGGAGCCGGTTTCTGATCTGCGCCGCAAGCACATCGGTAAAGATCGTTCCCGGCTGAATCGCCGCCGCTGTCACGATAAGATCACGGCTTGTGCTGGCGTTCCCCTGAACGTCGATCTGGCTTATGGTGACGCGTGACCCGAGATCGAGCACAAGGTCCAGATCCACCGAGCGAACGCTATCGTGTACAGCGATCGCCGCAACCTGCGCGGTCGCAAGCGGGTAGCCACGATCGTTGAGGGCACCGATCAAGCGCACAGAGATCGCCGCAATATCCGCTGCCGAGAAGGTACGGCCGGAGAACTCTGCCTCGGTAAGCCCGGAAGCCGCGATCAGCGCCCCCGCCGAATCAGGGAAAAGGCGCACCCGATCTATTGTGTAGGGCATCCCCTCCATAATCGAGACGCCTGTGAGAGAATCATACCGGACAGAGGCGCCCAGATAACCGGCTCCGGCATATGCTTCGTAGAGTGCAATAACGGCGGAGTCGGGACGAAGATCACGGAAGAGGCCACGCACATAAGCCTCGGAGAAATGCCGTGCCCCTGCAACCGGAAGCGCCTCCGGCTGTGCCCATAGCAGCGCCGGCACCAGAAAAACCGGAAGAAGAAAGAATGTGATGGCGGGCTTCACGAGGGTTCAGGGAACTTCGATGTGATCGAGCTTTACCAGGCCGGCACGCCCCTGCGAAAGGTCGGTAAGCTGCGCGGAGAACTCTTCGAGCTGATCCGACCTGATGGCCGCAACATAGTTCACCACATCGCGATATTCCTCCTCGAACCGAAGCGCATATTTCTCTACAAGCGACCGCACCACGCGGACATCCTCGTAGGTGGTAAAAACCCTGACGGTATCGGTCGGATGCTCTACGACCAGCTCGGCCATATCAAGGGCGGCCTGCACCGTATCGGAATACGCCCGTACAAGCCCGCCGACGCCAAGCTTGGTGCCGCCAAAGTACCGGGTGACCACAACAAGAAGATTGACCAATCCTCGCTGCTGCATCACAAACAGGATCGGCTTGCCAGCGGAACCGGAAGGCTCGCCGTCATCGGAGAATCGGTACTGCAAGCCATCCGGGGCCAGACGGTATGCATAGCAGTTATGCGTAGCATCCCAGAACTCTTTCTGAAGCTTGGCAAGCTCGCTCGTGGCCTCCTCCTTGGTACGAACCGGTATGGCCGTTCCGATGAAGCGTGAGCCTCGTATCTTAAGCTCCGTGCGAGTCCGATCACGTATTGTTGTAAACGATTGGCTAGCAGACATAGATCGCAACGCTTCCTTGGCACCAATCTCGTGAGTGTGCGCCCACCTATGAAAGGGGTATTCCGTGCTCCTGCTCCCCCACGCAGCTCGCAATCAGCCGATCGCGAGCTATCGACAATCCCCAGGCAATGCCTGGCACCTCACACCCGGACAGCACAAGGTAGGAAAAAAGAAGAACCCCGGCATCCCCATACGCCACTGGCCTCCTTCCCACAGCCATCCCCGCCCCCAGGCTTCCCGAGACCGATGCTCACGCAAAGGGTTCCTGTATCCGGTCTGCTGCACAGACGAGCCAGCGGGGTGGCTTCTTGTGCGCCACATCATAACGCACCGGCAGTTGCGTGGTTATCCTGCCGAAGCAGCCGCCCCATGGCACCATCCCCTCTTCTACCCGAGCATGCGTACACTATCATTCTATGTAACCGCACATCGGCTCCGATCCGCATCTTTCGTATCTTTCCAGACTGTCATTATAGGCATGATCCGTCAGCGGTGCCTGCGATATCCCTGGATCATCCATTGCCAGAGAGAAGATGGATTCCCCGTAACGGCCTGGCAGGAACTACGGGGAGAACCTGGTGTGGCATTGACAGGAACCGATGGCCAGGATACGCATATCGCATCAACGGCACCCCACCGGCACGCAAACGCGAGACGGATGAGATGGCCGCTACGCCGCAGAACGTGCCAAGGCGTGTGCCTGGAGCTGATCCCTGGAAACAATCCCCAGACAACCAAACGTGAGTAAAGGGAGAGAGATTACCTATGCAATGCCTAAGAAATCTCGCAAAGAATAAAGAATTCAAAGGTATCCGGTAAAGACAATGAAAATCGGAATCACCTGTTACCCAACCTACGGTGGCAGCGGCGTCCTGGCAACAGAGCTTGGGAAAGAGCTGGCCGCACGAGGCCATCAAGTTCATTTCATATCCTATGCCCTACCGTTCCGGCTGGACGGCTACCATGAGAACATCTTTTTTCATGAGGTTGAACTGCCGGACTATCCGCTGTTCGAGGATAGTTTATACTCGCTGTCGCTGACGAGCAAAATGGTGGATGTTGTGCTCTACGACGACCTCGATATCCTCCATTGCCACTACGCAATCCCACATGCAACAAGCGCATACAACGCAAAACTCATTCTGAACGAACAGGGACGTGATATCAAGATCATCACAACCCTGCACGGCACCGATATCACGCTGATCGGCCTGGACCCCACGCTGCTTCCGCTGGTTCGTTTCTCGATCGACAAATCGGATGGCATAACGGCGGTCAGCCGGTTCCTGCGCGAAAAAACGTTGACGAACTTCAATCTCGATCGGCCGATCGAGGTGATCCCGAACTTCGTTAATGTGAACGAGTGGCAACGCAACGAGGATACCCGTCTGCGCTGCCAGTTCGCACCGATCGACGAGAAGGTGCTTGTCCATGCCAGCAACTTCCGTCCGGTGAAGCGTGTAACCGATGTGGTACGGGTGTTTGCGCAGGTGCGCGAGAAAGTGCCGAGCAAACTGGTGATGGTGGGCGATGGGCCTGATCGTGCCGAAGCAGAACGTCTCTGCCGCGAGCTGGGGATCTTCGCCGATGTTCGATTCCTCGGCAAACAGACTGCGCTGCCGGAGATATTCTCGGCAAGCGATCTGTTCCTGATGCCAAGCCAATCCGAGAGCTTCGGCCTGTCGGCACTGGAGGCGATGAGCTGCGGCCTGCCGGTGCTTTCAAGTTCCGTGGGGGGGCTTCCCGAACTGAATGTCCATGGCACAACCGGCTATATCAGCGAGATCGGCGATA
This sequence comes from uncultured Alphaproteobacteria bacterium, assembly GCA_964455525.1. Taxonomy (GTDB): domain Bacteria; phylum Bacteroidota; class Ignavibacteria; order OLB7; family OLB7; genus JAFDZV01. The sequence continues at coordinate 846,083 of CAYVWR010000002.1, read as the reverse complement.
TCGACCGCATGGCCCGCTACGCCATCGACCTGCTTACCGACAAAAAGCGCTACGATCGGTTCAGCAAGGCAGCGCGTGACCGGGCCGTGGAGCACTTCTCGGCAAACGATATCGTGCCGATGTACGAAGCGTTCTATGAGAAGATCCTCGCAGGGAAATAGCGGGGGTAGGGGCCACAGGCCGTGGATGATCGGCCCCACGGCAGGGTGTCCGCCGCGCATACAATCGTTTCGCGGCAGATGGATGATTCGCTTTCTTCATCAACACGTGGTAATCGCATGCAGCCAGAGATCGACACTGAATTCGCAGCCCTCCTTGATTCCGCTATCGAGGCGGCACGCCAGGCTGGCACGCTGATCCGTGAGGGGATCAACGGCGACCTTGGCATCACCTACAAGGAAGAGGGAAAGAACAACCTCGTAACGCTGATGGATACGGCATCGGAGGAGCTTATCCGCACCATCCTGATCGGGCGGCATCCTGACACGCAGTTCCTCGCCGAAGAATCAGGAGGAAACAGGGATTTCTCGACGCTTACCTGGGTTGTTGATCCTATCGACGGCACGGTTAATTACGCCCATCGTATACCGTTATACTGCGTCTCGATTGCGGCAGTACTGGATAATGAGCCGGTTGTCGGCGTGGTCTACAACCCCAACACCAGCGAGATGTTCACGGCAACAAAGGGTGGCGGGGCATATCTGAACGGCGAGCGGTTGCAGGTAAGCCGGAACAACGATCTTGAGCGGGCAGTGCTGGTAACAGGATTTCCCTACAACGTCGAGGAGAACCCCTTTGGCTGCATCGACTCCTTCACCGAGATCGTGGGCATGGGCATCCCTGTACGGCGTCTTGGCTCGGCGGCGCTTGATCTGGCATACCTGGCCGCCGGCCGGTTCGATGCATACTGGGAGGTTGCGCTCCATGAGTGGGATGTGGCAGCAGGGGCGCTGATGGTGATGGAGGCAGGAGGCATTATCGGCACGTATGCACCGGAAAAAAGGAACCATCCGCTTATTGTGGATCGCCTGCTGGCCTCCAATGGCCATGTCCACGAGCAGCTTCGCCGCATTCTGATGCGTACCAGCCCGATTATCGAGAGCTGAGCAACCGCCGCCGTCGCGGAATACCGTCCGGCAGAGCAGCCGGTTATCCGTGCCCATGTGCCATGATCGTACATGGGCACGCTCGTTCTATGGAGGAATTCCTCCCCTACTACGGCATAACCCTGCGACTGAGCAGAGGCTTGACTTTCTCACCATCACCCCCTATATTCTACAATAGAATAACGCCCAACCGGAAGGGCAGGTCTATCAAACCCACTTCAATCGGGCAGATCCGAATGGAAACCAGCGCTCAGAAAACATAAAAGGCATACGATTTCATCCACCGATACCGGGGCTATCTCTATGTGCGCACAACCCCAACTCCAGTTGCTGGTTGCCGTCGTTATGATCGTAGTCTGCATCTATAGCAGATCACAAGCACAATGTCCACCGGACAGCGACTGTGAGGCATCCTGGTCAGCCGAGCTGACAAAAACGATTGAGATTCGTTCCCTGCCCTGCGTAGCAACGTTTGTATATCAGGAAAGAATATGCAAAGGTGTCAGGGAATACTATATAGTAGATATCAACTATAAAGGAATGTGTGAAGCAATGATGCCGTTCAGCATCTATCATTATAACTATAATGCGGCTATCGATATCGCTACCCTTTCCTTTATCGAGCAATCAGAATACGCGGTACCATTCTGCCCAGGCGGTGTCCAGCGAGCAAATGTCTATACAGCATCATGCGGCATATTTGTAGGGTGTGAATACAAGATTGACCCTGCAAGCAGAACATGTGACCAAGGCTACCTTGAACCATATCCAGAGTACCAAGACAATGGTGTGGATAAAATAAAACACTATCAATGGCAATCCTGTGGCACAACCTGCTGCCGGCGCAACATCGAGTTCTGTTATGATACGACACTAAGGGTCAAACGGTCCTCGATAATAACAAAGGAGAGGCTTCTGCCCTGCAGTGGGCAATCAAAATATGGCAGCCAGGAATGCCTTGACGGATGTTAGGTAGCCAGAAACTTCCTCACAGAGATAAGAACTTCGGCTAACAACTGGCCAACCCATCTCCCACAGCATTTTCATCCAATCGCCATGAACACTCCGATACTCTGTCTCCTGCTCCTCTGTACAAGCATTTGCACCGCCCAGGCACAGAACCGCTGGTTCCGACCTGATCAGCTCTTCAGCTATGCGGTGACAGCGCTCTGCGCGGATACGGTGCCTCGCGGAATGTGGGGGATTGTCTGCAACCCAACAGAAGCTTCCTATAGCACCTATGCTGTTCAGGGCTACGACGGATCTAGCTGGCACACATACAGCACAGCAGAGTATGGATATCCACTACGTGAATCGACTCGGCTATTCGACATTGGTCGTGACCGGCAGCACAACATCATCGTGACAGCTCAGAACAATATCCTGCGATTTAATAGATCCTCAAAAACCTGGAACGTAGTGCAATTCCTTGATTCACTTAGAGAAAGCCGTGATTTTCATCACATCATTACCGATACAAAAGGGCAAACATGGATCACCGCAGAAGCTCGCACTATACTTCGGCGCGACACTATACATGGAATTCCCACTAGCTGGTCTATTCCCTATAACGAGATATTCAGGCTCAATGGCGACACACTACAGAAGATCCTCCATTATATATCCCCCGTCAGCTCCTTCACCAATATAGCAGAGGATAGCAACGGGGATCTCTGGGTTGCTCAAAGGACACAGGACGGTTCCGGTCTCGATGCTCTTTTGAACTATGACGGCACTACATTCAAATCAGTTCCTATTCCGGCTGACGCCAGAGCAGTTCGAGGCAGCACAACAGCCTTTTCTATTGATAGTGACGACAACTTCTACATCGGCTGCCAGTCCTTTGAAGATGGTCCGGGAGTGTATCGTCCGGCAACAGTAACAAAGATCGACAGAACCCGAAGCACCGTGATCAATTACGAGATCCCCTATGGTATCGATGTTTCGCCCGATGTCAAAACAATAACGGCTCAGAACAACATCGTATATATAGGAACACGCGAGGGATTGTATACGATCGACGCCGACCAGATCCGGCGCATAGAGATGCGCGACTATTTTCCAGATTTTAATACGCCCCCCTATCTCCAATCCACGAATGATCTTTATATCAGAGACAATGGATTGCACTGTGCAACCAGTTGGGGCATCGTCATCTTCGATCCCCTTACAGGGCTTTCGGCGGTATCACCTGAACAATATCACATCCAGGCATTTATTCACCCCAACCCAGTAGAGCGGAGCAGAACAATCATAGTTACTCTGAATCTGGATGAAGGCGAAACCATCACTGGTGTCGGTCTAGTCGGTATAAGAGGGGAGGAAATCAGTCCTGTAATGATGACAGGCGCTCCACCATCATCCGTTCGTATCGAAACGGCAGGTTTGCCATCAGGTCCATACATAGTGCGAACAAGAACCAACAAGCGGCTGTACCAAGCAAAGCTCATCATCGCCGAGCGATGACGGCGTGCGCCCGCATTGTTTATCTGTGAGCAGAAGTACGGCAGCCTCAGAAAACTCTCTCATCATCCCCAGGTTCCTGGTGTGCTAACGGTAATGCAGAGAGATCTGTAACGATAACATAACCTTATGTAATCGCGGCCTGGTCTGTCCCTATGCATCGGGGCACCATCCATGATCAGGGTCCAGATAGTTACACAGCATCCTTGCGGAGAACGACAATGGTCCCCTGCTACTTCATCTCCCTATCATTCATTATGCTTTTCATGGTTTCGCACGATGCATTGTGCCAATGCCCGCCTAACGATGGCTGTGGCGATTGGTCCTCTATCGAGAACACGAATCTTACGACAATCGCTCCAGGCTGCACAGCTCAGATCGAATACCGGACGAGAATGTGCAATGGCATCCTTGAATATACCATCGAGAAGATATTATATGCCGGTTTTTGCGAAGATTTGCGGAATATTGATGTTGAACAGTACCATTATAGTGGAGCCATTGACTATCTCACTATGGCCCTTATCTATAGAGATCTGATCCATACAACCATTCCACCATGCAGTTCGAGCGATCGCGTCGAGCGCATCCATGTCTATACAGCATCGTGCGGCATCTGGGTTGGCTGCGAATATACTGTTGACCCGGACAGCAGGCAGTGCGATCAGGGATATGGTGAGCCGTTTCCAGACTACAGGAGTGGGGGTACAACAAAGGTGAAGATGTATAAATGGCAGCCCTGCGGTACTACCTGTTGCCGGAGGATCTATTCGATTTGCAGCGACCCTCTGCGCCCTTCTCTGCCGACACTCCTCCGCGCCATACTTCTCTCAAAGGAACGACTGACCGAATGCAGCGGCCAGCATGAGTATGGCAACGCTCAGAACTGCCTGGATGGATGCTGAATCGTTCTTGAGCACTGCAACGGCACTCCCCCAGGCGCGTGCATCATCTCCTAGAGCATCTCGTTCGGTGCCTCGCGGCGATAGGCATCGCGTAAACGAACGGTATGCGGGCCGGGTCGGCCATCGCCGATCGTGCGATCATCCACACGCACCACAGGCACCACCTCCCGCACCGAATTTGTGTAGAAGCACTCCTCGGCATGCACCAGCATCTCATGATCGAACATCTCCTGCCGAACCTCCAGGCCCTCATTCTCCGCAAGCTCTATCACCCGTTCGCGTGTGACCCCGGGAAGGATACCGAGCGCTGGCGGCGGTGTCAGCAAACGCCCCTGGACCACGCAAAAAACATTGCTCACCGTTCCCTCGGCAACAGTTCCATCGCTGCTCAGAAGCAATCCCTCGCGCACTCCGGCAGCAGCCAGTTCCCGTGCCGCATAAACGGCAGGCAGATAATTCAGGCTCTTCAGGCGACGCCCGAGCTGTGGCTCGGTATGCCGGATGCCGAGCGTTATCACCTGCTCCCCATCCTCATATGTGCCCTCCGGTGCCAACGCTCTGGAGGTGATAAGCACGGTTGGCCCCTCTGCCAGCTCCGGCTCCCCCATCGCTCCCCCCACGCCCCGTGTCACCGTAAGACGGAGCGCACCGCTCCAGATATCGTTCGCCACGATCGTACGTCGGACGGCATCGGCGAACTCATCCTCCGATGGGTGTGCTATATCGAGAAAATCGAGGCCGGAGATAAGGCGGCGCAGGTGGCGGCGAAGCAGATGCGCCCGTCCACGATACACCCTGATGGTATCAAAAAGCCCGTCGCCAAAGAGGAAGCCACGATCGAATGGCGACAGCGCAGCCTGATCGGCTGGAGAGAGGATTCCGTTGAGATAGATATGGTCCACAGATCGTCTGAAAGGTGCGGAGACGGGGGCATGCATGGCGAGGCTTCAGAGAGCGAACCGGCCAGGCAGCCGAACCAGGCAGCCGAGCCGGCCGATCGCAATATAGCCCCCGGGAACTCATCGCTATACAAGGGCCAGCCAGCAGATGCTGCCCCACGCCATCACCTGACATGCAAGCTGCGGCCACAAGAAGCATGGCGCGTATGAGCGCTTGTATGATCCTCAGCGGCCTTCCACGTGAATATAAAAGCCCCTGGCATCGGGTATATGTCAGGGGCTTGAGATAGTGCGACGATGTTCAGCGCTCGTTAGACGATCACGATTCGTTCCAGATCCTCCTCGGTCTCCGCTACCGGAACAAGTAGAGCATACAAGCAGTAGACCGGCACAAGAATGCCCCCGCCTACAACCAGCACGACAACCCCGATAACGCGGAGCACGGTAGCATCTATCGCATACCGATCGGCAAGGCCACCAAACACACCAAAGATCTTCTTATCGTTGGCGGAACGATACAGCCCCAGGCGTTCACCGATCCCCTCCGATTCCGTGCTGCGGCTGAAGTAATAAAAGCCGATCGCAATGCTGACGGCAAACGGCATGAAAAACGAGCCATCGGTATACCAGGAGACCAGCGTGGCGAACAGAAGCGCCGCTGCCGTAGCCTTCAGAAAGGCCATGAATCTCCCGGCTGGGTGATCTTCCCCAGGTTCTCCATCATCGAAGCGAAGAGTGATATCAGGGCTTTTTGGCACTGCAAACCACAGAAGTGAGTAGAGCAGAACGCCACTGCCGCCAGCGATGACAAGAGCGATAAAAAGCAGACGGACGACAAGCGGATGGATGCCGGTATACTGTGCGATTCCACCGGCAACCCCGGCAATCACCTTCTGGTCGGTGGAACGATAAAGCTTTTTGTACGATGCCATGATTTCGCCTCGTTTCTGGAGCGTATGAGAATGCAATCCTCACTACGGCACCGATTCAAGCGAAGTTTCAACATCGCACGGCGTTCAACCGGCAGGCAGGAACCTTCCAGCAGAAGCGTTATAAACCGTCGGCATCAGCGGCGAAGGTAGTGCCGCTGGAGAACTCCCCATTGCCGAGACCAGCCATCGGCTTCTCCGGCACGATCGCCCACAGCAGGCCGTACACGATAAACCCAAGCCCGGCTGCAATCACCAGCGTAAAGAAGAAAAAGCGGATAATGATCGGATCGACGCCCGAGTACTCCGCGATGCCAGCAGCGACCCCACCGATCATCTTCTTATCGGTGGCACGAACAAGCTTCTTATGTGAGGCCATAGCTTCTATTCCGTTGCTGAGATAATCATCTCTATAACACCTCTCGCCCCGCCACACCGGCCGCAGGAGTGTAAAGGCCCCTAGGGGCAACGGGAGCACGGTTGCCCTGGCTCCCGCCCGCTGCCAATGGTTTTTAACCATTCACCGCCCTGGTATCAGGACGATGCTCTACTCCTTCTCGCTTATAACACGAAGCTCGGTATAGATAAGATCGAGCCTGATATCCTGCTCATTGACAGGAAGGCTGTCGAAAATCTGCGACTCGAAGGCTGCCCCGATCGTCGGACGCGGATAATGCGTCAGGAACTGATCGTAATATCCCTTGCCATAGCCAAGGCGGTTACACTTTGTATCAACCGCCAGCACAGGCACGATCACCAGATCGCAGATATTCATATCAAAGGGTTCGGCCTCCTCCGGCTCCAGAATGCCCAGCCGCGTGCGATTGTACGATGTGGCCGGGGTAATGCAATGCTGTAGACTGCCTCCATCCTCCATCACACGCATCAGCCCCACCTCCTTGCCCATCTCCCATGCGATCTCGATCAGAGGCTGAATGTTCACCTCACTGCCAAACGGGAGATAGACATGCACGCCGCGGGCATCGCGAAAGAGGTCATCATCCATCACGCCGCGACAGATTGCAAGACTGGCTATCTCGCGCTGCTCGGCAGGCATGCTGTTACGCCGCCCGAGTGCCTCCCGCCGTAGTTCATCCTTGCTCAAAAGGGTTATCTGACGATCTGTGGACATGCCTGGTTCCGTGTAGTTAGCTACGTGAATTGCTAGAGAATGCCGTTGCGCTCTTTTAGGCCGGGCGCTTCGCAATCTACGATCTATTGCCTGTACGCTCCTGTATCATCTTGGCAAAAGATGTCTCAAGAGGTCGCGCCGACCATCCTGTGGCCCGGAGTTTTGCCGTATCGAGCGATATATCGCTCGGCCCCCCCACATAGCCCTCAAGCTCGTCGACAGATATAAGCCTGCACAGCGACCGATCGCGCCCCATGGCTCTTGCATATCGCACGCCAAACTCTGCACGACTCAAACGCTCAGCCCCGCCACAAACGAACATCTGGTTCCAGCACGGCTCTCGCATGGCGATCTGCTCGATCGCGCTTATCAGATCGCCAACGTACAGAAAGGAACGGAATTGATCCACAAAAAGCGGCGCCTGCGTGCCAGCATCCCAAGATCGCTCCATGAACTGCGTGAAGCTGTTGGAATTGGAGGTGCCATTGCCAAAGATCAGCGATGGGCGAATGACGATCCACTCCCCTGCCTCGCCTCGTATGGCCTCTTCTCCGAGCAGTTTGGAACGTGCATACTCCCCGGCACCGGATGGAGCAACCGGCGTGCCCTCGTCGCATCTGCCAGCATCGGCAGCATAGACAAGATCGGTGGAGATATAGACGATGGGGATGGCATATCTGGCAGCCGCACGAGCCAGATGCTCGGTTCCACGGACGTTGACCTCGAACAGGGTCTTCGAGGAGGTTATCTGCTGTGGACGTGAAAGCGCGGCGGCATGAAGAATATAATGGGGCTGGAACCGTGCCACCAGATCATCGAGCCCGGTCCTGTCCGCCAGATCTAGGCGTACAGGCTGACAGCCGGCGACTTGGTGCAAGTAGTGAGGAAACGTATGGTACGTTGCGACGACGTCATGCCCGTCCGCAAGGAAATGGCGCACCGCGTTCCAGCCCACAAACCCAGAAGCACCTGTGATGAGGATCAACATTATCGTTCAAGGAATCGGTCGGGTCCTGCCGACATGGTTCACAGTACTACCTCATCACTCCAGCATACAGACGATGCGCTCGCTCATCTTATTGCCAACCAGATGCCTCCATACAACCAACGCAACTCTATGGGGCATCCCCGGTACCACCGGCAATGCGGAACCGATCAGAAACGGTCAGGGAAAACGCCCCGAGGCAGATCATGCCGGGGGCGTTATAGTTGACGGGCAACCGGAGAGATCCCCTCCCCGTCCTTTAGCAGCGGAGCGATGCCGGACACAGAGGGATCAACCGTTGCTCATGCTTCCATATTCCTGAAGAAAGAGCGCTGCGCTCTTTATGCCGAGGTGGAAGTTGCGCAGGTTCATCTTCTCATTCGGGGCATGGAGATTGTCATCAGGCAGCCCAAACCCCATCAGCACCACCGGGGTGCCAAGCTGCTCCTCGAAATCGGCGACGATCGGAATCGAGCCGCCGCTCCGAATCAGCAACGGCGCTGTGCCAAACGCCTTTTCCAGCGCCACCAACGCCGCACGCACCGGAATGGAATCGGTCGGCGTGAGAGCAGGGGGTCCGCCGTGCAGCTCCACCACCTCGGCACGAACACCAGCCGGCGTATTCTCCCGGACAAACTGCCGAAGCTGATCGCCAACAGCCTTGTAATCCTGATGAGCAACCAGGCGCATCGAGATCTTGGCGGCCGCCTTCGATGGAAGCACCGTCTTGGCCCCCTCGCCCTGATAGCCACCCCAGATACCGCAGACATCCAGCGTCGGGCGTGCCCAGAGCCGCTCCAGATCGCTGTAGCCCTTCTCTCCCACCGTCTCCGGTATCTCCAGCATCCGCTTGAACTTCTCCACATCGAACGGGATGCGGGCAAGCTGCTCACGCTCCTTCTGGCTCAACTCCACGCTATCGTAGAACCCCGGAAGCATGATACGGCCATCCTCATCCTTCATCCTGGCAATCATCTCGCAGAGCGCATTGATGGCGTTTGGCACGGGGCCACCGAACATGCCGCTATGCTGATCGCTCTTGGCACCGGTCACATGAAGCTCGAAATAGGCAAGCCCCCGCAGACCATAGGTGATGCCAGGCATCCCGTAGTCGTACATGGATGTATCGGAGATAAGCACGGCATCGCAGGCCAGAAGGTCGCGATGGCTTCCCAAAAAACCCGGAAGGTTCGGTGAGCCGATCTCCTCTTCTCCCTCGATGATGATCTTCATGTTCACCGGCAGAGCACCGGTGGTACGCATAAGCGCTTCGATGCTCTTGAGATGGAGAAACACCTGCCCCTTGTCGTCGCTGGAACCACGTGCATACAGATTGCGATCGCCATTGGCCCCCTGGCGCACGGTCGGCTCGAATGCGTTTGTTGTCCAAAGCTCAAGCGGCTCAGGAGGCTGGACATCATAATGGCCATACAGCAGCACCGTCGGCCTCCCCTCGGCATGAAGCCAGTCGGCATAGACGACCGGATACCCATCGGTCTCCATGATCTGTACATGTTCAAGCCCTATGCGCCGTGCCTCGTCGGCTACAAAATCAGCGGCACGGCGGGTATCGGCCGTATGAGCGGAATTAGCGGACACCGAGGGGATGCGAAGGAAGTCCTTCAGCTCCTCGATGAACCGTTCTTCGTGCGTATCAATGTAGGTCAGAGTATCGTTCATACGTCGGTTTCAGATTGTCGGTTGGAACAGGCCTGGAGCACAGCAGCAGAGCAGGACGAGGTTCGCCCGGGCGGCATGGTACGGCGCATGGTCATCGAGAGCCATACGCCTGCTCTTTTCCCGTGACGATGCGCGGACATCACCGGGGCACCGGACACCATGTCCGGGAGGCCCCTTGCAGCCTCTTGCACGCTCTACGACAGTTCTTTCTTCTTTCCCTTCTGTTTGAAGACGATCGTGATCGGAACCCCCTCGAAGCCATATTCCCGGCGGATGACACGCTCCAGATAGCGCGTATAGTTCTCCGGCATAAGCTCGGGATGATTCATGTAGCAGAGAAAAACCGGCGGGGCCGCCTGCGGCTGCTGGATGAAGTTGATGCGCAGATCACGCCCCCTGACCGCTGGAGGCGGATGGTTCTTGATGGCATCCAGCACCACATCGTTCAATTTGCTGGTGGAGATACGTTTGTGGCGTTCATCGTGCACCTGCTTTGCAAGCTCGATAAGCTTGACGAGCCGCTGCTTGGTAACTGCCGAGATAAAGGTGATCGGGATATAATCAAAGGTTGGAAGCTCGGCATGAATGGCATCCTCGAAACGCTTCGAGGTCATCGTATCCTTCTCGACAAGATCCCACTTGTTCACTGCGATAATCAGCCCCTTCTTCTTCTCGGCGGCCTCGGTGATAACCCTGGCATCCTGACGCTCCAGCCCCTGCACCGCATCGATCACGACCACCGCAACATCGCACCGCTCGATTGCCCGTACCGTACGGATAATGGAGTAAAGCTCGATCGAATCATGCACCTGTTTCCGCTTCCGAAGCCCTGCCGTGTCGATCAGGACGATCTCCTCGCCGTGGAACTTCAAGGTGCTATCGATGGAGTCGCGTGTAGTCCCGGCGATAGGAGTAACGATGGTGCGATCCTGCCCGAGCAGCGCGTTGGTAATCGAGCTTTTGCCGACATTGGGACGGCCTATCAGGGCGATCTTCAGCGGTCCCTGCTCGTCGCTCTCCACGTCCTGGACAACCGGAAATCGCTCGGTGATGGCATCGAGGGCATCGCCGATACGGCGACCGTTCATCGCCGATACAGGATGGGGTTCGCCAAGCCCAAGCTCCCAGAAGCTCACCGACTCCTGATCCATCTTCTCGTTATCGCACTTGTTCACCAGAAGCACCACCTGCTTGCCGGAGCGGCGGAGCATCTCGGCGATCCCGCGATCAACCGGTGTGGCCCCCTCGCGCGCATCAACGGCAAAGACGATGATATCGGCCTCCTCGATGGCGATCGTGGCCTGTTCCTTGATGGCAAGCTCGAAGATATCGGCGGTATCGGGAACAAATCCCCCCGTATCAATAAGCGAAAACTCCTTCCCCGCCCAGTCTGCCTCACCATAATGGCGATCGCGCGTTACGCCGGAGACCGACTCGACAATGGCGTCACGTCGGCCGAGGATGCGATTGAACAATGTCGACTTCCCCACGTTGGGACGCCCGACGATAGCGACGATGTTATTCATGATTCTCTATCCTACTACCACAACTGATAACCACACCCGGTTCGGAGATCCCTCCGGACGAGAGCAGCAACAAGTATAGGGAGAATGAATGGATCTGGAGGTATTTTTTCGCTACGCTTTACTGTTGCGGCGCCACGGAAAAAACGCCTGTGCCAAGCTCCGGGGCACGGCCTGCGGCACCTCGATCCATTCGGACGAAATTCTGTTCGGCACACTGGATGCCATCGCCTCTGCCGCAGAATCCGCAGCTCTCCCGGTATGCAATCGCAACCACAGCATCATAACTATAGATATCGCTCAGCCGATGGCATGCTGCCGCCTTATGGCATCTCCCCGGATTCCAGCATCACCCGAAGCGCATCGCATACCTTGGCATATATCGCATCCATCTCCTCGGAGATCACACGGGTTTCATCAAGCACCGGCATAAAGTTCGTATCGCCGTTCCAGCGCGGTACGATATGGAAATGCACATGGGTCTCGATGGCCGCGCCGGCGGTTCGCCCCAGGTTCATCCCGACGTTGAAGGACTCGGCCATAAGCGCACGGCGAAGCAGCCCCACCCCGAGCCGTAGAAGCCGCATGATCTCCACGGACTCCTCATGGCTGAGAGCGAGAAAATCCCCAACCTCCCGATTTGGCACAACCAGAAGGTGCCCGGCATTATAGGGATAACGGTTCATAATGATAAACGCACGTTCGCCACGATAAACGACGTGGTTTTCAAGGTCTTTTTCCGGCTCGTTGCAGGCCGTTGTAAAGGGGCTTTCCCCCCCGTTGCCAGCTTGGCTAGCGGAGCCAACGAACTTTGAGCGCCAGGGTGACCAGAGTTGTTCCATACCAGCGAAGATACGAACGGGGAAATCGCGAGCGAAGCGAAGCATGGCCGATCGCTGCCGAGCACATCCTGCGCCGGCGGCATACCGAGCCGGCACCGGCCCGGTTCATATGAATTGTTACGATTGATGAGCACACAGATGGAATGCCCGGTTCTGTGCGATTTCGTAATCGCCCGCACGACGGAACCTTTCATGCCATCATGGCCGTCTCTATGCTAGGCACAATGGCATCGTTGCAGCTTTGTGGCTGAATCGACGAAATTGGCTATGTTTGGGATCGGCATGGCCGATCGACCAACAGTTATGCGCATGCCAACGGTATCTTTCTCCTTCTAGAAGAACCCATGAATCTATCTGAACAGAGCTTCCCGAAGCTTGTCCTCCCCGACATTGCGAACCTGCATCGCCTTGATGTCTATCGTGCCAATGGTGGTTACGAGATGTATATAAAGGCATTATCGATGCAGCCGGTCGATGTCACCGAGGAAGTGAAACGTTCCGGCCTGCGCGGGCGTGGTGGCGCGTGTTTTCCCACTGGGCTGAAATGGAGTTTCATGCCAAAGGGGAACGATAAGCCGAAGTATCTCTGTATCAACGGCGATGAGTCGGAGCCAGGCTCGTTCAAGGATCGGCAGATCTTTGAATACAACCCGCACCAGCTTATCGAAGGCATCATGATCGCCGGATATGCCATGGGGATCACCAAGGCGTTCATCTATATCCGAGGCGAGTATCACAAGTGGGTACGGATGATGGAGGATGCTGTGGAGGAGGCATATGCCGCCGGCATCCTTGGACCTCGGATGAAGGAGACATTTGGCGGTGGGTATTCCATCGACATCGTGGTGCACAAGGGAGCCGGCGCCTATATCTGCGGCGAGGAATCGTCGCTGATGAACTCTCTGGAGGGTATCCGTGCCTATCCACGCATCAAGCCACCCTTTCCGGCACAGGTTGGGCTGTATGGCATGCCCACCACGATCAACAACGTGGAGACGCTTGCCAACGTCCCGGCGATCCTCCGCATGGGAGCCGAGGCATACTCCAAGATCGGCGCCGAGAAACATCCCGGCACGCTCCTTCTGGGCATCTCCGGCCACGTTACCAGGCCGGGCGTCTATGAAGTTCCATCGGGGCTTCCCCTGCTCGACATCATCAACGATATCGCGGGCGGCGTTCCGGGGGGCAAGAAGATCAAGGCTGTGATTCCGGGGGGCAGCTCGATGCCGATCCTGCGTGGCGATCAGCTCGAAGGCGTTAGCATGGATGCCGAAGGATTGAAGGCAGCCGGATCGGCGATCGGCACCGGCGGCATCATCGTGATGGACGAGGATACCGATATCCCGCATATGCTGCGGCGCCTGATCCATTTCTATCATCATGAGTCGTGCGGACAGTGCACCCCCTGCCGCGAGGGCTGCGGCTGGCTTGAGAAGGTGCTTATTCGCGTCGATACCGGAGAAGCCGAAAGCGCCGATCTTGATCTGCTGGTGGATATCGCAAACAACATCGAGGGCAATACGATCTGCGCGCTCGGCGAAGCGGCAGCCTGGCCCACCCGATTCACGATCACCCGGCTCCGCGAGGATTTCGAGGCAAAGGTCGTCAAGAAAGTCCACCTCCCGGTACTCAACGTGGTGCACTCGCTACGCCCTTCCATGCAGGAGAAAACACATTCGCACGGCGCTCACTGAGCACGCCCCACGCCACGATCACGTTTAGCAACCAGAGGCCCGGTTTGACTGCTATACCGGGCCTCGTTGTTCCCTCCCGGCTCCTTCTCCATCCTCACCAGACGCTCTGCGGCACAGCATACCGGACGGAAATCGTGCCGGGATAGCACAGGGGCGGGCAGCCCCGAGACTCTGATTTTTTTTTGGGCGAAGCCCCTGAAGCGATTAACGCACCGTAATAAACATCTCGCTGCTGAATCCCATGCACACAAGGGAACACCCTTATCGCCATGCTGGATGGATGCATCGGACACCACGGAATCCCTGCACACAAGGGAACACCCTTGCGACCGCCGTTTTTTCAGGATCTCCAGGCCGATCATGACGTAGACGGTTGCCTAACCCCTCCACTCATGTTCAACAAGAAAATCATCCCTCTTCCATCTCAAGTAACACCTTATCTGGGATGGCCTTTAAGCAGAGCTTCATGACAAAAATTTCAGGATATGGGGAACTTCAAAGGCCCTCTCACCCCTTGCGGAAGGCGAGAATGAAAGGCTACCTTAGCAGAGGTCACTGTACCATGTAGCCTGGTGAGGATGCGAAGCAATTACAGTTTTGTCAGAAACACTTCGTGGGCTGGGATCGGTTGGCTTGGCAGCGTATATTGGGCTTCATGCTTGATGGATCAAGACCATGCAGCCCAACACAGGGCCACACTTCTCTCTCTCGCCGACTTGGTGCACAGGTTCTACGATTAGCATAATGCTGACCCCTGGTAACGTATTACCAGAATTCAGGATTCACGAGGACTGATGCAGTGCTAGCTCGATGCAGCAATGCATATCGTACACCGACGCCTCTAACGCAGGTCCTCTTTTAACAACGATATCTTTCTCCGCAATCCATATACACGGGGATTTGGCACATGCGAACCAATCTATCCGTTCTACTCATTGCTTTGGGTGTTTTCGCCGGTTGCACTACCCCGGAACAGGCATCCCGGACGCAGCAGCGGAAACCGATTCTTGTCGATGAGTACTCGGTGCTCGATGACAACAAAGCTCAGAGGCCGCTCAGCGATCAGGTGCTGAAGCGCAAACTGGAAGAAGCCCGCCGCCACTACGTGCTGGCAATGCGCGCCTCTGAAAAGAAGAACACGACCATCGCAGCGCGGCATTTCGAGACCGCAATGTCGATCCTGAACGACCTGATAACCTACCCGGATATCTATGATAATCCGGACTTCACCAAGCTCTCCGAGAGTCTGGTGCAGGATTACGAAGATCAGATCACGTCGCTCGACAGCCTTGACCCCAACAGCAGCTTCTTCGTACTGCGCGACAAGATCTTCCAGGAGGTCGAGCGTATTCCGGTGGCCAGGCCGCACTATCCGGCGGCTACGAAAAATCCAACCGCAGAAGCAGCCATCGGATCGAGCACCCTTGTCGCCGCCGATCTCCAGATCGAGATGTCGGAGAACACCGCCGTACAGCAGTGCATCACGTTTTTTACATCGGAGCGTGGACGGAAGTTCTTCGGCAAATGGCTGGAGCGCACCGGACGGTATTTCCCGATGTACGATCAGGTGCTCGCCGAGGAAGGCGTGCCGATCGAGCTGCGCCACCTCTCGATGATCGAGTCGGGACTCAGCCCCACCGCAGTCTCCTGGGCCAAGGCAGTGGGCCTCTGGCAGTTTATCCCCTCCACCGGCAAGGCCTATGGCCTTACCATCAACTGGTGGGTTGACGAGCGCCGCGATCCCGAAAAGGCAACCCGTGCCGCAGCACGCTATCTGCGCGATCTCTATAACGATCTTGGCGACTGGCATCTCGCCCTCGCCTCCTACAACTGCGGCCCCGGCCGCGTGAAGTCGGCCATTGCCAAGGCAAACAGCCGTAACTACTGGGAGGTACGCCAGTATCTGCCACGCGAGACCCAGCAGTATGTGCCCCTCTACATCGCGGCAACGAAGATCACGATGGACCCGGAGGCATATGGGTTCAACGAGATAGATTTCGAGACTCCGGCAGATTTCAACATCATTCCGGTCAAGGGCATCTATGACCTCCCTGCCATCTCGCAGGCTGCCGGCATTTCGGTCGATGAACTGAAGGCGCTCAACCCGGAACTGCTCCGCGAACGCCTGCCGCAGGATACCGAGGATTACAAGCTTCGTGTTCCGCGCACTGCTCCCAGGGATCTGGCCGAGCGCCTGGAGGATCTGCCCGCAGCACCAACCCAGAGCTTCGTCACTCACAAGGTGGAACGTGGCGAGACGATGAAGGATATCGCCCAGAAATACGGCGTGACGATCGCAACGATCAACGACGCAAACGGTATGACCTCCAAGAGCCGCCTCCGTAGTGGCAGCTCGCTTCGTATCCCGCTCTCTCCGGCAACCATCGCCGAGACCGAGCCGGCCTTGGCAGCAGCAGCTCCGGCACAGACAAAGCCGAGCGAACCGCGAGCCACAGCCGAAAGCAATACCGACCTGGCGATGACTGGCAACACCCTCCCGGTAAGCTCCACCATCCGCCGCACACCGCAGGCACAGCCCCAGCCGATCGTCTCGGAGCCTAGAAATGCCCGGAGCGCCGAGCCACAGGCGATCGCCTCAAAGCAAAACCGCAAAGCCCTTTCCTATAAGGTGGGAAGCGGTGAGACCCTGACCGGCATCGCCAAGAAGCATGGAGTCTCCACCAACGATCTTGCCGATTGGAACAACCTGGGACGCAATGCCAACGTCCGCAAGGGACAGCAGTTGAAGATCTATGCACCGGGCAGCGATAAGGCAGCCGTCGCGGCCAAAAACGACAAAAACACCCGCAAATCGGATGTGGCCGCAAACGACGCCGCAACCAGCAAGAACAAGAAGCGTTCGGTGACCACGACCTCCACCCGATACGAGACCCATAAGGTCCGTCGTGGCGAGTCGATGATCGCCATCGCCGAACGGTACGGTGTCTCGGTAGAGGATCTGCGTGCCTGGAACTCCCGTGAGGTAAAGAAGGACGGTCAGATCGACGCCGGCTCGACGCTGAAGATCTATAGCGAAACACCCTCGAAGGGGGATGCCAAGAAATCCAGCCGTGCCACCAAGAGCAGCACCAAGAAGTACACGGTCCGCAAGGGTGATTCCCTTACCGAGATCGCAAACAAGTTTGGTGTCAGCCTAAAGGATCTGAAGCAGAACAACCCGAAGATCAACGACAAGTCGCTGCGTCCGGGACAGACCCTGAAGATTCAGTAAGGCATGGCGATAGGCGGTCATCGCCGACTGGAGGCCGGTTGTGCTCCCGATGGTGGCAGCACCCATCCGGCCCTGAAGGATCTCCCGACAGAGAAACGATACAACGATGCATCTGCGCATGGGTTTACAAAAGAACCTGTGCGCGGATGCCTTCGTTTTCAGCCCCTTATGTAGATAAAGGATCGAGATGGGTATATGCAGATGCGATACGATTCGCCCTCACAGCCACCTTAATGGTAGCAGCAGACAACTCCTTGATACTTCGCGCCCATACTGCCCTCATAATCGCTGATTTTTGAGAGATTTTCTAGTGTATTCCCCACAGGCGTGGGGATGAACCGAGTTGGCGGCAGCCGGAGATCCACGTGTGAGCGTATTCCCCACAGGCGTGGGGATGAACCGGCCGTCTGTGGGCACTGTCGATGACTGCGGATGTATTCCCCACAGGCGTGGGGATGAACCGGGGTGAATGGAGTCCAGATATGGTTTGGCGGTGTATTCCCCACAGACGTGAGGATGAACCGACACCTCCTGCATTCGGGCTGGCAATCTATCAGTATTCCTCTACAGGCGTGGGGATGAACCGCAATAACGGCAAGCTCGATTTCAAGCCGCCCCGGCTGGAAGTGGCTGGAGCGGGTTCATTTCCTGCCAGTCGCACGAGGGGAATTGAGCCGGTCGCTCCTCGTCGGGTGCCGTGACCGCTATCTGATGTCGCGCTCTCCGGTCGCTGCTGGTGCGGCGGATGGCGTGCCCTGGCTGACTGATGCCGGATCGGCCACGAACTGCCAGTAGGTTCCGGTGCAATCCCGGCCCCACACGGCCGTAGGTGCTCCGCCTTGGTTACGAGTGGTGACCGCAAACCAAGCGCCACCGGCCGGCGTCCCGTCACATACTCCCACCTCTGTTGGGTTGCCAAGGAGCGGGCTGGAGATGGTGACCGCTCTGCCGAATCGGTGATACTCACGGCCGTTGCAGTCCACGCCCCACGATTCCACCAGGCGCCCGTTATCATACCGCGATGTACACCACCACCCAACCGATGAACCGTCGCAGTCCCCGGTAGTAAACCGATACTCCGTCTTTGCTTGGCATATCCCCGTCATGCAGACCAGGAACAGCAGCGTCAATAATGCTCTCATACTGTACTCCGATGATATGAATGAACGTTTGCGGGGGAGCGAAAGATACGGCGGGCTAAGAATAGCCCGCTATATAATATGCCAGCGAAAAACCAATGTGATTTCATCCGACCAAAGGCATGATGGAGTGAGATGCCGGAGGGTGTTTATTGTAAGTATAAAGCATTACCGATGAATGCCGCCTTACTGCTTTCCGGGAATATTCGCCACATAGGTGGTTATGGCTGTCATCACGCGATCAACCTCTTCTTGTTCAATATCGAAATAAAAAGGTTGGCCGGTGCTGAAAGTGCCGGACTCTATTATGGTCAGGTGAATAGAGTCCGCGCTGCATACCATGTGGACGGTAGTAATATGAACATCGACGCTCCGCCCACGCTGCTTCTCCGCAGACATGGCACCGACATCTGGGAATGCCCGGACAACCGTATAGCCATGCCCAGCTAATATCTCGACGGCATGCAGTATCGCTGCCGAACGGTCACCCTTGAAAGGAACGGACGTGCGGAATACTCGGTCTTGTGCCACCGCCATTCGAGGGAGAAGTATGAGGAAGATGGCAATGCATAGGAAGCGGTTCAAGTTCATAGGGATATCCCGATAAGTGGAACGATAAACGGATGTAAAAGTAATGGCCTTGCCTGAATATGCAACCTGGCTGTGCAGTGTCGGAGAGAAAGGCCCTGAATCGGAAGCTGATAGGTGATGCCATACATTCATGATGGATATATACTGTAGCTAAAAGGTGTGTCGATATCCGATCCTATCAATGCGCCCAATCCTCATGACGTGCTACACCCGATCCTGGGTGTTCGTCCCGATGTGATGATGGTAGGGAACGCCGATCAGGATGGGCGCCTACTACTGACAAGCGCATTAAGATCTAAAGTCCGTAAAGGCGCTGGAAGCGGCTTCAATCCTGGACAGCTCCAGTTACTGACTATAGTTGTTTAGGAGCTTATCAGTAGAGCGCTTGCTAGAGCAAGCAGTCCCCAGAGGACTTCGGGTATCGCTCGACAACATTATTACTGAATGAGCTTGCCCCCCCCCTCCAGCATTGCCACACGGCACCTACTTGCCGATTAACGTTACACAAGCGATCTCTTTACAACCGCTTCCTACACCGGCTACGGGGAAGGCCTTTTCATATATTTATAGAGCTATCCAAGCATCGTGAAGAATCTTGGCTCCGTACGATTCATGAACATTGCCACCTTCCATCCGGGGCGCATGCCCCCACCTCCCACATGCCCACTCACCCTATAATACCGGCTTCTCGATAATCGTATCCCTCTGCCAGAGCAGATCATCGACATCGGGATAGTCGGTCGTATAATGAAGGCCGCGGCTCTCCTTGCGGGCCAGCGCCCCTTCCACGATCAGGAGTGCAGTTTCGGCGACGTTGCGAAGATCGAGCAATTCCAGGGTTATCTGGGTACGGCGGAAATACTCCTCGATCTCCTCACGGATCAGGCGAAGCCGTCGCAACGCACGGAGAAGCCGTACGTTCGAGCGCACGATGCCTACAAGATCCCACATGATCTGCTGGATCTCCTGGCGATCGTGCTCGATCACAACCCACTCCTCCACATTGAACAGCCCTCGATCGTTCCACGGTGGAATCACCGGCATAGGGACATCCCCATCGCTCCCCCACGACTCCTTGATGGCCAGATAGGCACGATGGGCAAAGACCAGCGCCTCCAGCAATGAATTGCTCGCGAGGCGGTTGGCGCCATGCACCCCGGTGCAGGAAACCTCGCCACAGACATACAGATCCTTGATCGAGGTACGCCCGGAACTATCGCTTTTCACACCACCGCACTGATAATGGGCTGCCGGCACCACTGGAATAAACTGTGTGGCGACATCAATGCCGAGCGCCGCACATTCGGCCTCGATATTGGGAAAATGCTCACGGAACTCATCATAGGAGATATGGGTGACATCGATATACACGCAGGCATCGCCGCTCCGCTTCAATTCATTGTCGATGGCACGGGCCACTATATCGCGCGGAGCCAGCTCCAGGCGGCTATCGTAGCGTTCCATGAAACGCTCACCATCGCTATTGCGCAGGATGCCGCCATGGCCGCGCACCGCCTCGGAAATCAGAAATGTGCCGGCTCGCATGGGAGCATACAGGCTTGTTGGATGGAACTGTACAAACTCCATGTTCGCCAGCACCGCGCCAGCCCTATAGGCCATACCATATCCATCGCCAGTGGCGATCAATGGATTGGTGGTGTGAAGATAGACCTGACCGCATCCGCCGGTGGCAAGCAGGGTTCGCCGGGCAAGGAACGCCACGATTTCACCGCTTCGGGTATCAAGCCCGTACACGCCATAGCAGCTCCGTTTCCGCACACCCTGACGACGTGCGCCGGGGATATGGTGCTCGGTGACAAGCTCGATAGCGCTTAGATATTCTATAAGCTCAATATTCGGATGATCGGCCACCGCCTGCAACAGCGCGCGCTCGATCTCTCTGCCGGTAAGATCGGCAGCATGCACGATCCGGTTGCGGGAGTGCCCCCCCTCGCGCCCAAGATCGAGCGAACCATCGGAGCGCCGAGTAAACCGGGCACCGAGATCCACAAGCTCCTGAATCCGCTCCGGCCCTTCCATTACCAGGGCACGAACCGCCTCGGCATCGCACAGCCCTGCTCCGGCCACAAGCGTATCTCGAATATGCTCATCATAACTATCGCTTGGCTCGATCACCGCCGCGATACCACCCTGGGCATAATTTGTATTTGACTCCGCCCGTTCCTTCTTGGTGATGATCGTCACCGACCCAAGTTCGGCGGCTTTCAGCGCAAACGTCAACCCGGCAATCCCGGAGCCTAGCACAAGAACATCAGAGAACGGCATACGGTTGGTCCCGGTAACGATACAGTGTAATAAATGGAGAGGTGCCACTGGTATAAAGCTGGAACGGCTTCAGGACAGTGGCAGGAACAGACAACGGTCGGCGGGCTGCAATCTCAGGAGCGCCCGGCTCACTGCAATTTGATCATCGTGGTCCGATCGCCAGCGATGCCTTTCAGGTCACGCATCAGATAGCCGACTGTACGGGATTCAGCGGCACGGAGATCGTTGGCGAGCGCCGATGGTATCGGAAGAAGTATGCCGATCTGTGTCAGCATACCACGGCAGACGCCAACCCCATGCGACAACCCGAGGCGCACCGCCACCTTGCCCTGTTCGATATGATGGAAGGCAAAGCGGCTCAGCAGATCATCGGAGAACTCATACTCGCACTCGCGAGACCCATTGCTGAGCAGTGTAATAAACTTCGAGAGGGTGGCCGGGAGATTCTGGTCGGTTATCCCATCGGCTGCCATCGTCTTGCGCACCAGAGGATCGCCCAGCAACGCCTGGTAGATATCCTCCTCATTGAAAAAGTGGGCAAGGGTAAGCTTGCGATCAGGATTGGCAAAGTCGAACGACTCATACCAGGTCTGGGCACCGGGGTGGGCTGCCATTGGGCACTCGGTATACTCCGAGCATTGAATGCTCATAATAGAGCCAACCAGCGAAAGCAGCGTAACGGTGGTTTCATTGGTACAGCTAGCGAGGTAGTCCTGATCGTCGAGCGTATCGAGCGCCATCTTTAGACGATGCGCGAGCACATCATGCAGCAAAAAACCTGCGCTGCCGCGACCATCTGCCACCACAGAGATATCCTGTGGTTGCCACGTGATCGTATATCCACCGCTCTTCCCCTTCCAGATAGGAGTGGGCTGCGGGGCTGGCGGCATCGAGTCCGCAGGGACGGTTGCGCGGCGCCCCTGCGTTGTATCGGCAGCACCGGCCCCAGCATCCTGAGTATCTCCCCCATCCTGCGAGCAGGCGGCAAAGCACAGAAGCAGCAATGCTGCCAGCAGAGATGATACCATTCCCATACCCATTGCCCTCCTGATATCGTTTCCAATCAACTCTTGCACCACCCCGGCGCCAACCGTTATCACTCCTTCCCCCCTCCTGGCCCCTTCTTGTATCGCTCCGGCCACCATGAGCGAAGCCGATCGTAGATCTTCTTCTCCCCTCCATTTTCGCTGGGGTGGTAATAAACGCTGCCGCGCACCTCATCCGGCAGATACTCCTGCCGAACAAATGCCCCCGCATGGCTATGTGCGTACTGATATCCCTTGCCATAGCCAAGCTTTTTCATCAGGCCGGTGGGAGCATTGCGGATATGCAGCGGCGGCGCCGAATGCGGGTACATACGGACGGACTCCAGCGCCGCGCCCACGGCCAGATAGCTGGCATTGCTCTTGGGAGCCGATGCCAGATACGTAACTCCCTGCGCCAGAACGATCCTCCCTTCCGGCATCCCCACACGCTCCACAGCCATCATAATGGTTGTAGCAAAAGTGATGGCATAGGGATCGGCATTGCCAATATCCTCGCTTGCAAAGATGACCATCCGCCGGGCGATGAAGAGCGGGTCCTCTCCTGACTCCACCATACGTGCCAGATAGAAGATCGCAGCATCGGGATCGCTTCCGCGCATGCTCTTGATAAATGCGGAGATGGTATCGTAATGCATGTCGCCGGCGCGATCGTAGAACTGGCGACTGCTGAAAGCGCCACGAAGCTGGTCGCCGGTGATATGCACCTCCCCGGCCGGCAGAAGATCGCGTGCAAGCTCAAGACCGGTCAGGAGTTTGCGCCCATCGCCGCCGCAAAGGAGTTTCAGCAGATCGCGATCGTCGATGGCGACGCCATCCAGCGCAGGATCGGAGGCAAGCGCACGATCGATAAGAAGATCGAGCGCATCGGAATCAAGGGATTTCAGCGTGAACAGAGCGCAGCGGGAGAGAAGCGGCTGGATGATCTCGAACGAAGGATTTTCGGTGGTCGCGCCGATAAGCGTGATCCACCCTTCCTCCACAGCCGGCAGAAGCGCATCCTGCTGCGCCTTGTTGAAGCGATGAATCTCATCCAGAAAGAGAACAAGCTGCCTGCCAAGGGCGTGCAGGTTGCGTCCCTCCTCCAGAACTGAGCGCACATCCTTAACACCGGAGGAGACCGCCGAAAGCTGGCGGTATTCGGCATCGGCTTCGGCAGCGATGATCTGTGCGATCGTGGTCTTGCCAACACCCGGAGGCCCCCAGAGCATCATCGAGCGCAGACGTCGGCTCTCCACCATCCGGCGAAGCGGCTTGCCGGGACCAAGGAGGTGATCCTGTCCAAGCACATCATCAAGCGTTCTGGGACGGAGCCGGATTGCAAGGGGTTTCAGCGTATCAAAGCCTTTCATGCGGCAAATATAATCGCCGGAAACGGAAGCAGGGGTACCTGCCATCGGGTTCCAGGGGAAGATCCATCACCGGAGCCGCACCATCGCCGTGCCATCGAGACAACTGGTGCGGCACGACAGGCCCGGCCATACCGCACGCATCCACCACCCCGACACCCCGATCGGGCTTGCGGCTCACCCCGGGGGACCGAACGGATCGCGGTTCCTCCGGGGGAAGCGGAGGCACTGCCGCTCACTACCATCCCCCGTCCCCAGCACCCGTATGCAGCGAATCGGTTACCAGAGCCGCCGGTAGCAGCTCCGCTTTGTCCGATACATACATCTCCTGCTCGAACCGGACCACGGCCCGGACCCGAGCGGCCTCTTCGTGGCGTCCGGTCTTTTCATAAGCATGCGCGAGAACGGCTCCAAGGCTGGCGCGGATCTGTTCACGCTCCTGGCGATCTGCGATCTGCCACCAGACCCGCTGCTCGAAGGCACGGCGCAGGTTTGCGACCGCACGAAGCGGCACCCTGGCAGTATCGGCTGCCGCCTGCTTGACAAGCCCATGCAGACGGGCACGGAAGTGCAGCATAACGGTATCGGACGTGTTGCCGATGCCAAGCTTCTGCGCCTTCTGGTTGATCCTGGCGAGCAGGCTCCCCATTGCCAGCGAATCGCTGAAATCGAAGACCGACATACGGGCATAATAGGCGGGGCACAAGGAGACCACCACCGATTGCTTATCACGCGGAAACCCCTGCGTGCGCATCTCCCCGGCAATACGCTCCACGGCATCGGCAGTAAGGTTGGTCGTGACCAGATAAAGCCCTGCACGCAGAAGCATCGCGCCGGAGAATCCTTCCAACCGATGAAACTGCTTCAGAAGCATCTGCCGGATAAACTGTCCCTGATTAAACGAACGCTGAAAATCGCCAGAGGCAAAGATCTGGCGTGAGCGAAGCACGCGCAGAGCGGCCCCGGACTGTTCACGGAAGCCGAGCAGTTCCAGCACCCCCCGAGCCTGCGAGAACCCCAGATCGACATAATACTCGACGGTATCAAGTCCGGCGATCGAGGCAACCTCCTTCAAATAGGCATCTCTTCCCTTGCGTGCGCGCAGGTTCGCAAGGTTGTTGTTCCGGGAACCGCTCGCGTACCCGGCATCGCACGGTGTATCGCGGGGAATGGATGCGATATCAACGACACCACTATCGAGCCAGACCGTGATGACATGATTTGCGTCGGCATGCTCCACACGTTCGTTCAACCGGGAATCGACGCCACAGACGGCAATGGAGACCTTGCGCCCCCCCATCGCATATCCTCGTGCAATGGCACGATAGGACGTGTCGATAATCAGCGCCTCGGCAGGGGCGGAAAGTGTATCAAACGAATAGGTCTGGCTGAACAGCTCTGCAAAAGCGGGCGGCAGAGCATCATCCGTGCTGTCGATTGCAATAACGGCATCAGATGAATCGGCAGACAGAAGTTCCGACTGATACACAAACCAGCGATCGGGAAGAAATGCGCACAGGCTGAAATACATGCAGACAAGAGCGCAACCAAGAGCGCCCGCAACAGTGAAGAGGAAGCGATGAGGAAATGCTCGGCGTGCCATCGTGATCGGTTCCGGTATAGGTTGTTATCGGATCGATGGAGACAGCAGGACGATATCCACGCTGCACCATCACCACCCCAACCTATTGGAAACAGGACGATCGTATGCAGGCCGCCTATCCGGCGTCCGTGCGGCTTGAGCAGATGTCATGATTGGTCGAGCATGCGTTGTGTGGAGCTATACGGACCCTTAGGACACTCCTAGCCATCTTCCAGCATCTTCAGCAATGCCTCCCGCTTGCGGACGGCTACCGGCACCTGGCTTCCATCGCACATCACGATGTATCCGCCATCGGCCTTTACATACTCCTTGATGCAATCGCTGTTGACAAGATGGGAGTGATGTGTGCGGAAAAACCCGCTTTCCACCAGCATCTCGTCAAAGTCCTTGAGCGTCCTGGTTACCAGAATATGCCGCTTGCCCATCAGATGAAACCGGGTATAGTTCCGCTCCGACTCGCAACGGATGATATCGGCGACGTTCACCACATGGACCCGATCAATGGTATTGAGGGCAATGCGCCGTGGCCTGCCCTGAAGGCCGCGCAGGCTCTCCAGCATCACTCCGATCCCCTCGTCCTCCCCACGTGGCAGCGGCCGGGCCGTTGCCTTTTCGACGGCCGCCAGAAGATCATCGCGATCAATCGGCTTCAGGAGATAATCAAGCGCACCGAATTTTATCGCCCTGATACCATGGGCATCCGAGGCCGTCGTGAAGATCAGCCGGAAGTCCCGGCAGGCAAGCTGTTCCAGCAGATCGAACCCACTCCCATCCTCCAGTTCTATATCGAGGAAGACGATATCTGGATGCAACCGTTCAATCAGCGGTACACCGTTTCTGACGCTGGAGGCCTCGCCGATCAGCACGAGATCGCCGGAGCAGAAAAGAATGTCCTCGGCAAGAGAACGCCGGGCGGATTCGGAGTCGTCGATGATTACGGCATGGAGCATAACAGAAGATACTACGAATGCAGCCGACCGGACGCGCTGTGGCGGGCTGCGATGGGCATGGAAATTCTCAGGAGAAACAGGCCAAAGACCGCACGGCAGAAGCTCATCCGATGGCATAGGGAACATACACCTCGGCCCGCGTCCCGGCCGGATTCCCCTGCGCATCCTTCAGGTCGAGTATCACCAGCCGCGCATCGGCACCGCTCTGGCGCTTCATGATGGCGAGCCGTTCCCGGATAACCTCCAGCGCGGCAGAGGCCTGCTTTTCCTGCGCCATCGTACGCAGCGAGAGCGCCTTGTCGCGTCCGATGCCATCGTCTATTACGGCGCAGCAGACAAGCGTTCCCTGCAACACGATCTCGACCCGGATCATCCCATCGCCATCCTTGCAGCGAAGGCCATGCACCACCGCATTTTCCACAAGGGGCTGCACAAGCATCGGCGGTATCAACACCTGCTCCCGGTCGATGCCGGAATCGACATCCACATCGTAACGGAACTTCGCGTTCAGGTTCAGCCGCTCCAGTTCCAGATAGGCACCAAGCATTGCCGTTTCATCATCAATCGAGACATGATCGGTACGGGAGTTCTCAAGGATGAGCCGCATAAGCTTGGCGAATTTCGAGAGATATCGCCGTGCGGTCTGCGTATCACGATCGGAGATAAACAACTGGATAGAATTGAGCGCATTAAAAATGAAATGCGGGTTCATGGCAAGCCGCAGGGATTTCTGCTCCAGCTCCACGATATTCTTCCGCATCTCCAGCTCACGGCGTTCGCGATAGCTCTGCCGCCTGATCGCCGCCACCCGCCTGTGAAACGCAGTCCCCACAACAGCGGCACCGATGCCCACAATGGCCGTGCGAAACCACCAGGTCTGCCAGAAGGGGGGATCAATGGTGAAATGAAATCCTGCAAGGCTGGAATCGGCAACCCCATCCTCATTGAAGGAGCGGACATGGAAGCTATAGCTGCCGGGGGGGAGATTGGAATACACAGCGGCGCCCCGATCGCTCGGTGGCGACCATTCCCCATCGAAGCCATCAAGTTTCCAGCGATAGCGAACAGCATCCGGGTTGCGGTGGCTTATGCCCACAAAATCGAAGCTGATATGATTGCGATCGTACGGAAGCGCCAGCGACGCAGGCACCGGATACCAGCGTGCGGCCGTATCACGATATGGCGTCGATTCGATCGGATCGGAGAACAGACGGATGCCGGTGATGTGCGTTCGTGGCGGGATGCGGTTCGGCAGATCCTCGTACGGATTATACCGTACAGCCCCCTGAATCGTGCCGAACCAGATATTTCCATGATGATCGATACAGCAGGCATTCTGAGAGATCTCGATCCCCCGAATCCCCTCCCCCTTCCCATAATGCTTCAGCTCGCGCGCCCGCCATGCCGAATCGACCATGATCCGGGCGATTCCCTTTTCGGTCCCGAGCCAGATCTGATTGTGGCTATCGACGACAATCGAATAGATATTGTTCGAGCGGAGTCCCTCACGTTTTCCGATGTTCCGAAATGCCGTGCCATCGAAGAGAATGATGCCACCACCACCGGTGCCGAAGAGCAGCATGCCATCCCGGCCGCGAGCGACCGAGCGGATGGTATTGCTGGAAAGCCCCTGCTCGGCCGTATAGGATGCGCTCACCTGAAAGCCGCTCCCTACCGGCGTTATCCTGGCAATGCCTGCACCATCGGTTGCAACCCAGATCGTTCCATCATCGGAAGCGAGCAGATGGTAGGCACGGCTGGTGCCAAGGCCATTACGCCGGTCGAAGCGCAGAAAACGTCCGGCAGAATCCCCGTGCACGCTTCGGATGCAGATGACGCCGGCATCGGAGCTTGCGACCCAGAGATTGCCATCGCGATCCTCCGTCACCGCATTGATGAAGCTGGCGCGTACCCCCTCGCCCCAGATGAACTTATGGAACGTGCTCCCATCGTATGTAAAAAGACCGTTGCCCACCGTGCCAAACCAGAGCACCCCCCGGGAATCCTGCATGATGCACTTCACCTTGCCTGAAGTAAACCCCTGGTTCCTGGTAAAGCGGGCGTAGGCCATCCCATCGTAGCGGGTGACCCCGCCAGAGGAATTGCCGAACCAGATCCTTCCCTGGCGGTCCTCGTAAATAGCATAGATCCAGTTGCCAAGCGTTCCCCGACGTTCGGTGAAGTGAAGGAAGCGTTCCCCATCGTAACGGGAGACGCCACCACCGGAGCTACCGAACCAGAGATTTCCCTCGGCATCCTCCATCATCGAGACCACAACATTATTGCAGAGACCTTCGGTTTCCGTAAAGATCCTGAGCACATCGTCGGTATAACGGTAGACGCCGCCACCGGCGGTTCCAATCCAGACCCCTCCCTTATGATCGGCCAGAATGCAATGGGCGGTGCTGCTGCCGGAGCCGGTGCTTGTGGCAACCCGGCTGAAGGAACTGCCATCGTAGCGGAAGACTCCACCGCCATAGGTTACAATCCAATAGATGCCTTCACGATCTTCCGTTATCCCCGTCACCGGCGCATTCGGCAGCCCCTGGGCAATTGAATGGAAGATGAAACCTGCGCCATCGCGAACGGCCACACCACGGTCGGTGCCAATCCAGAGTCTGCCCTGCCGGTCAACAAACAACGTTCGCACGGCAATGCTTCTCAGGCCATCCCCCTCCGGCACAGATGTAAAGCGTCCGTTGCGATATGAGACAAGGCCCCCCTGATCGGAACCAAACCACAGGGTGCCGCTGGAATCCTCGGCGATCGCGTTTACCGGCAGATGCCGCAAGCCTTCGGACCCGGCAACGCTTGTGATACTGCGACCATCATAGCGGCAGAGGCCGAGGTCTGTTCCTATCCAGAGATTTCCGGCACGATCCTCGACGATGGCCCGGACATAGTTGTTGGCAAGCCCATGCTCCTCGGTATAGGCTGTGAAAGAGACCCCATCGTAACAACTGAGGCCGCCCCCACGTGTGCCAAACCAGATGGCGCCACGACGATCCTGGCACATGGCATACACCTGCGACTGCGCCAATCCCTCGGCTACCGAGATATTCCTGAAGTTGTATTCCTGCGCGCTGGCGCTCCTGGTCAGGAGCAGGGCGCACGCCACCAGAAGCAGGCGAATCGTGGCACCCAATGGTTGCCAGGAACCTTTGGAACGGAGCGATCCCCCGAAACCACAGGCACCCGAACAAGCCGTCCGGCGGAGTACGGCTCTCCTACGATCGCCATTGCCGGCAGAACTGGGCGGCAACGTCTGCTCCTGTGCATGCATGAAAAACGGATGGAAAAAAGAATCAGCGTGGGGTCGCGTAGTTGATACGATCCGGGGATGGCTTGAACCGGCTTGCACCCTACGGGCAAGTCGTTGCAGGCCACAGGCCGATGGAGCGCACAGGGCGCTCCCAATCACGACCGGGGGAGGATGGTTCCGCCGGGCCAGATGCCAGCAAGCATTGCAACGTCGCAGGCATATGAAAGAAGGAACCGGCTGGAAATGTCATCGAGCCAATGGAACACAACAAGAGAACGGCGCCATCGCAGATGATATGACGGCGGCGCCGTTCGCCACAAACATCACCGCACAGTCCGCACCGCTGCCGGTGAGGACCGCTGCGGCGCGAGATTATTTCTTGCGCAGCTCTACGCCGGTCGCCACAAACGCAAGCTCCAGAGCGCTACCATCGGGCTGTTTGTTCTGCACGGTGGCCCCTTCGCTCTCCAGATGCTCCACATCATCCTTGCTCATGGGATTGAGCTGCACCTCACCCTCGGCAAGCACAAGCAGCCCTTCGGAATCGGTTGGCACAAAAAACCCGTAATCCTTGAAGGTAACGCGGATGCCCTTATCCCCTTCCTTCTGCGATATCTCCATCCAGCATCCCTTGCGTGTGCATACCGCCCCAACATTTCCTTCGACGATCACCGAGGTACCAACAAACGCATCAGGATTCCTGAGCACGGAATCGAGCGAGACACGTGGGGATTCACCGATCGGCGCTCCACGCTTGATAGGGGAATCCTCCGTATCGGCAACGGAATGAACGGACGGACCGGCATGCGGTGCCGGCACGGGTACCGGGGTGGCAGCAGTCATGGCGAGCGCAAGGAGAAAGAACATCATGATGGTTGCTCCGAAAAATACATGGACAATGATGGACGCAATTTACGAGGATTTTCGATCACTCGCATTCTCACCCATCGCTGTCGCCGATCCTCACCATTATCATGGTCATATCATCATGCTGTGCTGCACTGCCGATAAAGCCCTTCAGATCGCTCTGGATTCCCTCCAGCATGGCAGATGCCGAGGGATGCCGCAGGTTCCGGCGTACCATCATCTCGAAGCGTTCATCACCAAGCTCTTCCTTATCGCCATTCATCGCCTCGGTGAACCCATCGGTATACAACAGAAGAGCATCCCCGGGATGAAGCGGGAGCGTTACTTCGGTAAGGATATCGGCAAACAACGGGGTACTGGCAAGCCCAAGCGCCATACCGGAAGCCCGTGCCGAAGAAGATCGGGTATGCTCTGAAAAAAGAAGCGGCGGATTGTGCCCTCCCCGCGCATAGGTCAGGGTACGGGTATCCATATCGATAATGGCATAGATCATACTGATAAACCAGCCACGGCTGAAGCTTTCATAAATCATCGCATTGGCTTGCTCCAGCACCATTCGTGGCGATGCGCCGGACGCAGCATAGGCTTTCATGACCCCCTTGACAAGGGTCATATAGATAGCCGCCGGAAGCCCTTTTCCTGAGACATCGCCGATTGCCAGGCCAAGCCGGCGTTCTCCAAGACGAAAGAAATCGTAATAATCGCCACCGGCCTCGAATGCAGGGAGCGAAACGCTGGCGATATCGAGCGAGCCAATCCGGGGCGCACCCGCCGGGTGAAGCCCGATCTGTACCCGCCGGGCAAGATGCAGCTCATGTTCCATCCGCTCCGCATTCAGCCGCACAAGCTCCGACTCCTTTTCCAGCTTCTCGATCGCCAGGCGGGTTTGCAGAAGCCGTACACGTTTCTCCGCCTCGGCCCCCATCACCTCAGCGCGCAGACGATGGAACTGCTTGTAATGCTCCAACGCCCGCACCGGATCGCCCTTGCGCTCGTACACCTCGGAGAGCGCCTCATGAATCCGATAGGTAAAGGCGCGTGTCTGAATCTCATCGGCCAGCGCCAGCGCGCGGTCCAGATGCTGTATCGCCCTGTCTAGCTCCCCCTTACGCGTATGGAGCAATCCTACATTAAGCAGCACATCCACCATGCCCTGGCGATCGCCGATCTGCTCCTTTACCTCAAGGCTTTGCCGGAAACTGCCCACCGCAAGCTCGAACTCGCCAACATGGAAATGAAGCTTGCCGATGCTGTTGAGCGAGCCTGACTCCTGATACCGATCGCCGATATCCTGCGCCAGGCAAAGGCTTTCCAGGTGATTCGACAGAGAAAGCTGGTATTCATCCAGCTTGAAGTGGATATCACCAAGGCTGTTCAACGTCACGCAGAGGCCATACCGATCACCACGTTCACGGAACATGGCAAGGCTGCGGCGGTAATAATCGAGCGCCCCCTGATAATCCTCCGACTCATAGGATACCCATCCAAGATTTGCCAGCGACGAGGCTTGTCCCAGCCCATCCCCCTCCTCCTCCTGTAGGGCAAGCCCCTCCAGATAGAAGGTCGCGGCGCGGTCGTACTCACCAAGCTGATCGTAGAGGATGCCAAGATAGTTCAGCGTCATCCCCATCCAGAGAGGGCTTTCAAGGCTCTCGGCCACTGCAAGAGCCTCCAGGAGATACCCTCGCGCCTCCTCGTATTCGCCGAGCTGCGTACAGGAGCCGGCCAGCGTAAGCAGAACCTGCGCCTGCCCGTCGAGACGACCGATCTCCTGATACATCCGACATGCCTGCCGGGCATCAACTTTCGCAGCATGATAATCCGAGAGCCTGAAGTACGCTTCGCCACGCATGCAGAGAAGGAACGCCACATCTGCGGGACGGTCGGCATGTTCGGCAAGCCGCAATCCCTCCGTGCAGAGATCGAGCGATTGTCTGGAATCGGTATGGCGGACTTCCTCCAGAAGCTTGTCGAGCATCTCAAGACGCAATGGGCCGGGGGGCGGCATGCCGCCCCCCGGCAGATCACGCTCCGACTGCACCTGCTCCTCTGTTGGGCTATCCTGATCGATCATGGTTCGGATACTACGTTCACCGGAAATTTCAACTCCGCCAAGATAGAACGATTCAGGGAGAATGCCCCAGAACATGAGCGTTACAGATTGCGGTTTCGCCACCACTCAAGCAGCACATGGCCTCCGGCCGGTAGTAGCAGGCAGAGTCCCAGGCCTGCACTTGGTGCCATTGCCAGCGCTGTGCGGCCCCCGAACAGTATGGCGCCCCCTCCCCCCCCCCCGATTCCCCTTGACACAAAGCCTGGCTCTTTATATATTTACTATTGAACGAACGTTCAATCAACTAATATTCACTCATGGCACCAAGAAGCGCCGAGCAGTTTCAGGCGATCCGGGAGGAGAGCAGGAACAGGATACTGGAGGCAGCGCTTGAGCTGTTCGCCCGGCAGGGATACGAGAACACGTCGGTGCGGGCGATCGTGCAGAGGGCAGGCATCTCGCAGGGATTGCTCTACAACTATTTCGAGAACAAGGAGGATCTCCTGCGCGCGATCTTCCAGCGCGGCATGGCCGACGTACGGGAATCGTTCCGGCATGCCGACGAGGGGGAAAGCCCACGCCGGAAGCTGGCACATCTGATCCGTGGCAGCATGGAGATCATCGGACGCAACCGGAATTTCTGGAGGCTCCTGCATGGTCTTCAGACGCAACCAGCGGTGCTGGAACGTCTGGCCGGGGATGTGGAAAGCTGGGCAGTGGCGATCCGCGGACAACTCCGAACCTATCTGGCCGAGGCCGGATGGGATTCCCCCGATATCGAGGTGGAGATTCTATGGGCATTGATCGATGGGGTGGCCCGGCATTATCTGCTGCAACCGGAGGAGTTCCCGCTGGAGCCTGTTATCGCCAGAATCGTTGAGCGCTATGAACACCCCCCGCCCCGGAACCAAAACGACGCACAGGCAGATGATACGCGGATGAGAACAAGAAACCATGCCAGAGGAACACCATGAGCAATGCCATGTGGATCGACCGAAACGACTATCCCTTCGCAGCACGGTATTTCCAGACCAGCGCCGGACGGATGCACTATGTGGACGAAGGCTCTGGATCACCGATCGTCATGGTGCATGGCACCCCGACATGGTCCTATCTCTACCGGGATCTCATCAGGAAACTATCCCGCACTCATCGGGTGATCGCAGCCGACAACCTCGGGTTCGGTCTCTCCGACAAACCAGAACACTGGAGCGGCACTCCCCGCGATCATGCGCAAAACCTGGAACTGCTGATAGGGCATCTTGGCCTGCGCGACATCACCCTTGTGGTGCACGATTTCGGCGGGCCGATCGGGCTATCCTATGCGGTGGAGCATCCTGAGCATGTTGCACGGCTGGTCCTGTTCAACACCTGGATGTGGTCCCTTCGCGGAAACTCCATGATCGAAAAAGGAAGCAAGCTACTCGGAGGAAAAATCGGGAGATTCCTCTATACCCGGATGAATTTCTCCCCCAGATATCTCCTGAAACGTTTCTATGGCAACACAGACAAGTTGACCCCGGAGATTCACCGTCATTATCTGGCCCCCTTCGGGTCGCCATCGGAACGGATGGGAACATGGATATTCGCAAAGGAACTGATAGGCTCCAGCGACTGGTTCAACCAGCTCTGGGAACGTCGGCAGCGGATAGAAGCGATCCCGGCATTGCTTCTCTGGGGGATGAACGATCCGTCGTTCAACAGAACGGCGCTTGAACGTTGGAAGGGATTATTCATCAACGCTACCGTGGTAGAATTCCCGGATGCCGGGCATGTTGTGCAGGAGGAGTCGCCAGAGCAGGCGGCCGCTGAGGTGGAGAAATTTATCGGCTCGGGCCGCGCCCCTATCATGGGCAACGACATCTGAGCCAGGGGCTGTCGCCGCGTTCACAGAATCGGATCAATGGCTGCGCACCGCGCTCTATAGAATCCTATAGATATAGAGAGCCGCCGCCCGCCAACCGGCCCAGGAAAGAGCATTC
Organism: uncultured Alphaproteobacteria bacterium; assembly: GCA_964455525.1. Lineage (GTDB taxonomy): Bacteria > Bacteroidota > Ignavibacteria > OLB7 > OLB7 > JAFDZV01. Next base: position 811,568 of record CAYVWR010000002.1, on the reverse strand, counting down.
CGGGAGCGCACGGCAGAACAGGACGGCCAGATCGAAGAAACAGCAGATGCAAAGGGAAGGGCGCTCAATCATCTGCATCGTCGAAACACTGGGCTGGCGGATTCGGGATGCCACCAGCAACAACAGCACGAGCAAGAAGGGCGGTCGAGACATCTTCCTGGGTTCCCCAGCAGTTGCCGCTCTTCTTCCGTTCCGCTTCGATATCACGCCAGAGCTGCTGGCATGGAAAGCAATTTTCGTAGAACGCCCGGCCGATCACCACCGAATCCACCCCCAGGCGCTCCATATCCTGGAGCATCCAGAGATGTTCCACCGTCGCCACCCCCCCAGCAGCGGTCACATGCATCCGTGTGCCGGTTGCCAGACGATGCAATTCATCGAAGTTGGGTCCGCGAAGAACTCCTTCATAATTGCGATCGGTAAAGAAGACACGGGTGATGCCGAGTTCCTGGGCGGCCAGCGCAAACTCCACCGTATCCATCTTTGGCGCCTCCCGAAGCGTGGAGCTGATCGTCCCATCGCGGGTGATCGCCGCAAGGCAGATGCGCGAGGCGCCGAACTCCGCCAACAGCCCTCGAACACCATCGGGATCGTCACGGACGATATCATGCAGAAATATTCTGTAGATCCCGGAGCGAAGCCAGGCTGCACATTCCTGGACATCGGCAAAACGGCTTATAAGCTGTACCGGGATCTCTATCGACCGCGTGGCCGCGATGATCGAATCGCGATTTACCATGGAGCCATTATACATCCCCTCCCTGTCGAGCACATGAAGGGTCTTTGCATTTTCGCGGCGCCACAGCAACGCCATCTCCACCGGATCGTTGGAGTAAACCTGGGGGTCCGCCCCAGGCTCGCACATGACGGTCCTCAGACAGCGGGCATCATGAATCTCTATGGCAGGAATGATAAGCATGCGTTCTGAACGGGGAAGGAGTGCGTGGCGGACAGTGCATGCCAGCCACGCGACCAGAAGCATTGATTATGATAATGTCCCGGCACGGAGCCGGGCATCAGGACGAGATACGGCGTACAAACCAGGCAGCATCCCATCCACATCGCGATGGCATCCGGCCACCACGGATATACTGACGCGACAGCCACCGTAATGATGAAGAATGCGAAGAAATGTCACAACGGTTTACACAAGCTCCACACGGCTCTGCTCACCGAGCACAAAACGCTGCACACGCGGTTTGCCAAGCCCCCGGCAGATCTCGACATCGCTTCCGAGAAGGCTCCCCTCGATTCGCACATCGACCGACTTGACGGTCACACGATTCATAAGGATGGAGTATTCCACCTCGCAACGTTCCAGCTTGCAATCGGCACCGATGGAGCTGTACGGACCGATATAGGAATCGACCACGCGTGCGCCACGGCCGATAATGGCCGGACCACGAACACGGCTAGCGATAACCTCCGCCCCCTCCTCGATCACAACCGCCCCGGCGATATCGCTCTCGGAGTCCACCAGGCCGTCGATCCGCTCCTCGATCTTGCTAAGCACCAGACGGTTGGCCTCCAGAAGATCGTTCGGCATGCCGGTATCCTTCCACCAGCCAGTGATCTCGCCATGCCCGACGCGATACTTCTGTTTCAGCAGATAATCGTGCGCGTCGCTTATCTCCAGCTCGCCGCGATTGCTTGGGGCGATAGCATTGACCGCCTCGAAGATCGCCGGGCCGTAGATATAGATGCCACTGACGGCAAAGGGGCTTTTTGGCACCCGCGGCTTCTCCTCTACCGCGATGATTCTGCCGGCATCATCGAACTCCGGCACACCGAACCGCTCCGGGTCGCGCACACGCGCAAGCGTCAGGTAACAATCCAGGTTCTGCTGGCGAAAACTTTCCACGAAGCGCTCGATCCCCCCCACCACGATATTATCGCCGAGATAGAAGACAAACGGATCATCCCCGATGAACTCCTGCGATATCTTCACCACATGCGCCAGCCCCAGCGGCGCTTCCTGCCAGATATAGGTAAGGTTGACCCCAAGCCGCGCACCGTCGCCAAAGGCGCGCACCACCTCATCACCATTATCCACGCCAACAACAATCCCGATATCGGTGATGCCGGATTCCTTGACGGCGTCGATTGCAAACTGGAGGATCGGCCGATTGGCAATCGGGATAAGATGTTTGTTCTGCGTATGAGTGATCGGACGCAGCCGAGTGCCGCGTCCTCCCGCCGTTATAAGTGCCTTCATATCGATGGAGAGAGATGGAGAGATACGCCCAGGAGAGTTGCCAGATCGGAAATCGACCGTACGACCGCATCGGGGCAGATTTCCGAAACACCGGCAGGCTGTTCGCTCGACGAGGGATTGAACCAGACGGTTCCGAGACCAGCGAGCGAGGCGCCACGAATATCGTACACGAAATTATCCCCAATGTAAAGAGTTTCCCCTGCACTGGTTCCCGAGCATTCCAGAGCAGCATGGAAGATACGGGGGTCTGGCTTATGCGCCCCGATCTGGTCCGAGAAGATGCTATGATCGAACAGGCGATCGATCCCGGCAGCGCGCAAGCGTCCGCGCTGAACCTCCATGAAACCATTGGAGATCACCCCGAGCTGGTAGCGAGTCCGAAGGGCTTCAAGCATCGGGACAACGCCATCATAGGCGACGGTGGCTTGGGTAAGCTCGGCAATATAAAGACGATTCAAGGCCGCCGCCGATATATCAGCGGCGGCCCTTCCCGTTTGCATCGTTGCCCAGCCGATCAGGTCGCGCATCCTGCCAAGCGTGAGATCCTCCTGCATCAATGTGCCGGCGGCATAGCTCTGCCAGTATCGTTCATTGATGAGAATGAACGCATCATGCACCTGATCGAACGTCAGCCCCTTGAAGAGTGCCGGATAGCGATTGCATAGAGCGGAGAGCGCCGCACGAGCGCCCGCACTATGATCGAGCAGGGTATTATCAAGATCGAAGAAGATCGCACCGATGGCGGAACGGATCATCTGCTCGATCAGGCTCTGCCTCCCACATCTTCGCCCGGCTTCCCGCCTCCCTGCGCTATCGCCTCACGCATCGAGGTATCGGCCTGAACGTTCCGCATCTGATAGTAGTCCAGCACACCAAGCTGGCCGGAACGCAGGGCATCGGAGAGGGCAAGCGGCACCTGGGCCTCGGCCTCCACAACACGGGCGCGCATCTCCTGCACACGGGCACGCATCTCCTGCTCGGTGGCAACCGCCGCCGCACGGCGCTCTTCGGCCTTGGCACGTGCAACGCTCAGATCGGCCTGCGCCTGATCGCTGGCGAGCTTTGCGCCGATGTTCTCGCCGACATCAAGATCGGCGATGTCGATCGAAAGGATCTCGAAGGCCGTTCCTGCGTCCAGCCCCTTCTCCAGCACCGTCTTGGAAATGCGATCGGGATTCTCCAGCACAAGATTATGCGTATCGCTTGAACCGATCGTGGTAACGATCCCCTCGCCAACACGGGCCATGATCGTCGCCTCGCCGGCACCGCCCACCAGACGGTCGATATTGGCGCGCACGGTAACCTTTGCGATAGCACGTACCTGGATGCCATTACGGGCCATCGCCGCCACCGGCGGGGACTCGATCACCTTCGGGTTCACCGAAAGCTTTACCGCATCCAGCACATCGCGACCGGCAAGGTCGATGGCGGTGGCACGCTCCCAGCTCAGATGAATCTGCGCCTTGTCGGCAGAAATCAGCGCCGTAACGACCTTCTGAACATTGCCACCGGCCAGGAAATGCGATTCAAGCTGATTGATATCCACATCGATCCCAGCCTTTGCCGCAGTGATCTTGGAATTCACAATCACCGCCGGTGGCACCTTCCGCAGTCGCATGCCAAACAGGGTGAAGATGCCAACGCGCACCCCTGCCGAAAGCGCTGTGATCCAGAGACCAACCGGAATGAAATAGGTGAAGATGCCGAGCGTGATGATGAAACCGATGATGACAACGATTGGTAGAAGTATACCGTCCATAATGCTCCCTTGAAGTGAACATGCCCTTACTCCCGGAACGCTTCCGGTACAATGACACGCGCCGCATGCGCCGACTACGCTGGATGTTCGGATGGCAGCGAGCCGTTGAGCTATACCAGGCCCAAGAAACTCGCCTGTAGGTATGTAGCCGGATCTCTCAAAATACACAATGAACTGCCTTGGAACTCCCCTTGCAACGAAAAAGAGGCCCCCGACAACTCCATGCACCCGGAGTTCACAACGGCATCAAGCATCCCCGGCGCCGGGAAACCGGGCGCCGGATGCATGCCCCCGCACACCGCCGCGCCATCCAGATCGCCCTCCGACAGAAAAACGGGGTCTATTCCACAACGATCTTCACCGGAAGATAGCCGCTCCGCGAGGAGAGCCTGACCAGATACATACCGCTGCCCACGCTCTTCAGATCATACCGTTTGCTGTTATATCCAGCGTTCACGCTCCAGACATCGGAGAGAACGGGGCGTCCCAGCAGATCGGATATCTCAACATTCAGATGTTCGGCATCCCTGCTCGTATAGGTGACGCTGAAAACGCCGGTGCTGGGGTTGGGATAGATGATGCAGTCCAGATTATCGGCATCGGTTCTGCGGACAACCGTTGACAACTGCAAGACGCGGTGCATCGCGCCATAGGCATTCACTTTTCCATTCCCCCAGGAATTGTTCCCCCCCTCCGGTATCGTGCCGGTAAGATTGTCCTTGATCGCCGTCTCGGCGAGGATATGCTTGACATCCTCGGGCGCAAGATCCGGCTTTACCTGCAACATCAGGCCAACGATGCCGGATACTGCCGGGGAGGACATGGAAGTGCCGCTCAGCATCCCGTATGGATAATCCCGACCATTGACAGGGTTATGGTACATCTCGGTGACAGCCGTTGCGGAGGTTCCCGCAGGAAAAAACGATGTGTCGTAGGAGCTGATCGACGAGCCAATGGTAAGCCCCGGGCCGGTGATATCCGGCTTCACCCGACCATCCGCGGCAGGCCCACGGCTGGAGAAGGGAACAATCCGTCCCCGCCCCACATAGGTGCCATACGAATAGGAGTTCCCGGCAAGGCTCGTCCAGGAAACCTTGGAGGCATATGCACCTACGGTAATGGCAGATCGCGACGAAGCGATGTCGCTAATGGAGCTGGTGCTGTTGCCATTGACCGCCCACGACCGGCCATTGCTGGTAAAGGAGCTATAATACCCGGAGGTGTTGTAGACGAAGCTGTCCCACATATTGACCGTGCCATCGGTTCCCTTGACGGCAATGCAGATGTCGTCGGAGACGGCGCTATTGAAATCAAGAAAGATGCGGGGCTTCTGGTTGAACTCAGATGTCGAGGTCGTGATATCAACGATACAGGTATCGTTATCCGAGCCTACAAGGTAGGCCCTATGCAGGCTATCGTCAAGACAGATAAAGCCTGTGGAGCTGATCGCCGCTGTGTCACGGTAGAGCGTGACCTGCACACAAAAGGACTTGGCGGTATCGCCCCATATATCCACCCATGTTTTTTTGCCGTCCGGGGTATTTGCAATGGTGAGAAAGGTCTGCACCAACGTATCGGCAGGGGTGAACGACTTTTGAATATGAATTCGGTTATCGCCATTGTTGCCTGCCGAGCAGACGAAGATCTTTCCCGGCCCGACCAGATTATCCAGCGCCTGGCTGAACAGGCCACTGCCATCGCGTGGGCCGAGCGGGCTTCCCCAGCTAAGATTTACAACCGCAGGCTTGCCAACCGATTCGGCATACCGGAAGACATAATTGATGCCGTCGATCATATCCGAGGCGCCGGTATTCACCCACTGGCTTTTATCCGGTGTAATGCCAACAAACACAAGGTCCGCCTTGTATGCCATCCCCCGAAATCGACTGTTGTCCACGCTGCCGAAACCGGACCCTCCACAGATCCCTGCGACATGTGCGCCATGGGTCTGCCCGTTATCGGTTCCCTTGGCCCACATCGCCGTGGAGTCGGTAAACTCGGTGCCATAATGATATCCCGACGGCGGTGACCCCGCGCTATTCTTCTGCTCCCATATTCTCTTCACACGGAACCCGGTCCCGGTTGTATCGAAAAGGGTCGGGTGGGCATAATCGAATCCAGCATCCACCACCCCTATCACAACATTCTCGCCGTTGTATGGCATTGGCAGCCCATGCCCGGCATGCACCGAATCGACACGCGTGGTGCGTCGCGCCGAGTCGAGCGTCGGAAACGTAGGCTCGTCGAGCTGGATGTAGCGGATGCCGGCAAGCTGTGTGAACGCCTCCACGCTCTCGATCGGCACCTGCACGGTCCAGATGGCGCCGGCCTTTGTACCAACCCGAACGCCAAGCTCGTTCAGCCGGTCCTCGTTTATCGTGCCCGCAACCTGTATCAGGCCGCTCACATAGATGCCGTCATCCACTCCAACCTTGTAGACATAAGCGGAGGAGGTGACCTGCTGCTGCTGCTCGACCCGTTCTTTTGCCTCCCGCACATACCGCTTGGTCAGAGGAGAGAGTTTCGGCCTCCCCTGCTGATCCTGCGCCAGTGACACCGATGACGCAAGAAGCAGTAACAGAAGGCAGGAGGATAGATTCTTCATAACGATCGAGGATTGATTGATCGGCTTTACGGGCATGCCCGCTTGCCCTATGAAACACGCAGAGCCGACGGGGGTTTCGCCAGCCCGGTCTGAAAGGTACGAACGTCTTTGGTATCAGCGCACGGGGAATCCCTCTCACAACGCTCATCCGCGAGGAGAGCCGTAGCCAGGCTTACGAATCCTCCTGCCAGCCCCTGCTATCTCCCCATAAGCGACGCGGCAATCTTCTCTGCAACCTGCCGATTATACTCCAGCGTCATTTTTTTTGCGTTGATCGCATCGATAATGGTCCCTATCCCGCAGAGGCCACCGGTCAACAGATAGATCACCCCCATGCCCGTCTGTCCCAGAACAAATCGCTGAATCCCCGCCACAAGCACAAAACCAAGCAGCGACAGCAGAAGGATCTTCTGGGAGTCTTCACGCTGCGCACGATAGGCGGCGACAAATATCCCCTGTTCTTCATCGGCCATCCCGTCGACAAGCCACTGCAACTGTACGATCTCCTCGGGAGGGACCTCTGGTAAAAGCGATTGAACCAATGCCATGCATGCTCCTATGATAAGGTATGTGAGCCGGGAATGCTGGAACGACGGCGGGTCAGGTAGTAGATACGATGCAACAGAACTGCAAGGACCGGGATTCCAAGGAAGTGGCTTCGGAACGATTCTCCGATATCGCCATGCAGCAGATAAGAGATCGAGCGGCCAAGCCCACAGCCAGGACACCACTCGATCCCGGCCAGTTTGAACGGACAGATGGAGATATGCCCGGCACCCGGATCGATCGCCGCAAGCACGATAATGCCCGCGGCGAAGATCAGCGCTTCAGATGGAATTCGCATGAAGACATGAGAAGTCGAGAGAGAGAGAGGGGGGGGAAATGTACGTCGTCGGGTTCACCGTTTCCCATGCACGTCCCGAAGGTAAGCATACGCCATATTCAACTCCTGGGTTCTGCGTGCCGCCCTCTCCTGCTCCTCCCTGCTTCGTCGCATGCTACGATCAGGATGTGACAGCCGTACCAGCCGACGATAGGCGAGCATGATCTCCTCCCAAGACGCCCCATCGGCAACCGACAGGATGGCAATCGCCTGAAGATAGGCGGCACGCTTCTGATCGGCCTCCCCTTCCCTCTGCGGCAGATCCTGCTGTTGTGCCGCCATATGCTCGCGTTCATCCCTTCGCCGCTCCTCCTCGATAAGCTCCTCGGCCCGGCGAAGATCATCGCCATGGCGACTGCTGTCAGCATAGGAGTAGGAGCGGGCAATACGGCTCATACGATCGAAAATCTGCCAAAACGACATAGGGTACGCTCTCTTCAGGAAACAACGGTTCGTACAACGGAAGCACCGCTGGCAGTTACGGATGACATCCGCAACTACCAGAGAATATGGTGCATAATTCGATCTGCTCTAGGCAAGATCGCCATCCGGGGATATGCGGGAGCTCTCGCGCTCGGCAATGGTGCTCTGGCTAGGCTCATGCACCGACGGCATAAACTCGGCCGGATCGTCGAGCAGATCAAGCTCGGTCTGTTTAACGATATAATCCACCACTGCCTGCGTATCGTTCCCATTCTCCGCATACACACGAAGCTGCCGGACAGCGCCGGTACCATTCTCAAGGATATCGTTGATATAGTTGATATGATCGCGGCTTCCAAGATCATCGACCACATCATCAACAAAGATGAGCAGTTCACGGATCAGCTCCCTGGTGCCTTTCTCCTTCTGCTTGCCGAAGTCGATAAGCTTTCCATCGAGACCATACCGCACCGCACGCCACTTATTCTCCATGATAAGCGCACGGCTATAGACACGGAACGACAGATTCTTCCTATACAGAGCAAAGAGTTTTGCGGCAACCGCCTGAATCAGAGCGGCGATCGCCACGGTCTCCTTCAGCGTCATCGGGAGATCGCAGATACGCACCTCAAGCGTCGGAAAATTCGGATGAGGGCGGACATCCCACCAGATCCGCTTTGCGTTGTCGATACAGCCGGTCTTGATAAGCAGATCGACATACGCCTGATACTCTCCCCAGCTTTGAAAGGTATCGGGGATATTGCTGCGCGGGAAGCGCTCGAACACCTTTGAACGATAACTTTTCAGCCCAGTTTCATAGCCGGTCCAGAACGGTGAATTTACCGTCAGCGCCAGGATATGCGGAAGGAAGTACCGCAGCTCGTTCATAATCTGAATCTGCGTCTCGCGGTTCTCGATCCCGATATGCACATGCATGCCAAAGATCAGGAGCGATCGTGCCAGCAATTGCATATCCTCCACGATCCCCTTATACCGTTCGTCCGGATGAATCTCCTGCTTATCCCAGTGAGAGAACGGGTGTGTGCTGGCCGCGCCGATCTTCAAACTATTGGAAGCGGCCAGATGGCGAACAATCGAACGGATTTTCTGAAGCTGATCGTACAGATCATCAACATTGCGGCAGATCTTGGTGCCGATCTCCAGCATCGATCCATGCATCTCCGGCTTCATCTGCTCTTCGAGCACAGCACGCCCCTTGGAGAGCAACTCGAACTCGAGATGCGACTTCAAGGCTCTCGTCCTGGGATCGATCACCATATATTCTTCTTCCACACCAAGCGTAAAGCTCGGCCGCTCGTACGGGTCCCTCCCTACCATTGTATTCCTTGAATTATAGTTCCCATGCCTTGGCTGCATAGCGATGCCTCATGGCAGAATGGTATGCTCATCACATCCCCGCGCTCTTATTTAGGCACCTTCTTCCCCCCCTTCCTTGCCCCATCGGCCACCTCGTTACCATCCGTTCCGATCATCGAGCTCCAACGGTACTCCTGCGGAATACGGCGTCCTTTGAGCGCCTCCTCGATGGCAAACGTGGCAACGGTCTCTACGAACCACTGGAAATTATCTTCTCCAACCGATGTGCGTTCAGCATCAGGTGCGGGGTTCATAAAATCGATTGCATACGGGATGCCATCGCGAACCGCGAACTCGACGGTATTGATATCATAACCGAGGGCAGTGCAGAGCTTGATGCAATCCTCGGTGATTCGCTTGGCCATCTCCTCGGATGCCGAGAATCCTGCTTCATAACGGAGATGGTGGGGGTTGCGCGGCTCGTACGGCATGATATGCACATAGCGCTGCCCCACCACATAACAACGGTAATACTCATCGAACTCGATCCCCTCCTGCAATGTCATGCAGCTACACCCGGTCTGGTTGTAGGACTCAAAGAACTCCTCCGGCGAATGCACCTTATAGACATCCTTCCAGCCACCGCCATCGAACGGCTTCAGCCAGGCCGGGAAACCGATGTAGGAGAAGATCTCCTCCCAGTTGAGCGGATAGTTAAGGTTACGCATGGATGTGCTGGTAGTTCCCGGCGGATGCTCCTTGCTGGGCAGAAGCACGGTTTTCGGCACGGCCACCCCCAGCTTCTGGGCCAGAGTATAATTGAAGAACTTGTCATCGGCCGACCACCAGAATGGATTATTGACCACTCTCGTTCCATTCAGTGCGGCATGCTTCAGCGCCGCACGGTAAAAGGGGATGTCCTGCGAGATACGATCAATGACAAGGGTGTATCGGGCGGGATCATCGAGCTTTACCCCGCCCACCTGCAGGAACTCCGCACGTACATCGGCTCCACGACGATTAATAGCCTCGACAAGAGCAGGGGGAAACGTCTGCTCCATGCCGAAGAGTACTGCAACACTTTCCATAATGCTAATGCTTGTGGGAGATTAGGTTAGGATTAAACAGTGCACGAGCCATTGTAGGGCGCAATACCTGTTGAAAAGACGCTGTTCTGGCGCGGCTGCAATGTGAAGAATATCCAGGACAAGGGCAAGCGTCCGGGCGGCGAACTCCGTCGCGGAACGATCAATAATTGTGTGGCAAGCATGGAGCGGCTAAGTTTGGGGCATTCGTGCCGTCCCCGGATGCAGAGAGCTGCCTGGCCACTCCCTGACGATGTCCGCACGACGTGCAGGCGCATCGTGGTCCGGGTCATAACAATCCTGGGAATCGCGGAGGCATGCCGCGTACACCCCTATTATTTACGCTCGTTTCATGGCATCGACATATTCATTCGACATCGTATCGGAGATCGACCTTCAGGAGGCCGACAACGCCGTCAATCAGGCCTTGAAGGAAATCCAGCAGCGGTACGATTTCAAAGGAAGCAATTCCTCCATCGAGCTTGACAAGAAGGACAAGCTTATCAAGATCGACTCCGATAACGAGTACAGGCTGAAGCAGGTGGTGGACGTGCTGGAGTCGAAGCTCATCAAACGCGGCATCGGCTTGAAAGCTCTCAAGTACGGTGATGTAGAGCAGGGCACAAAGGGATCGGCCCGGCAGACGATCACCCTTCAGTCCGGCATCGACAAGGAGAACGCCAAGCAGATCACAAAGCTTATCAAGGATCAGGGGCTGAAGGTGCAGGCCCAGATCCAGGACGAACAGGTGCGGGTAACGGGAAAGTCCAAGGATGATCTCCAGGACGTTATCGCCGCAATCAAGGGAGCAGATCTCCCGTTCGATACGCAGTTCACGAACTATCGCTAGCACTCGTCCGCTGCCTCCGGCCGTCGTTCCTCTTACAGCGGGAGAAGGACGGCCCTTTCGGGGCTTCTCCGGCTTCCCCTTCAACTCCTCACGTTCAACCGGAACCCAGTGCCAGACCGCTTCCATTCATGCGCCGCATACCTGTTCATCCTGACAACGATGGTTCTGCTCGGCCTGGGAGGAACGGCCGTGGCGGCCACGGTGGAACTGCGCGATATCACAGTAACGCCGGATGGCAATTCGGCAACGATCGTCTTTCTTGTCTCCGGGCCGGTCGCCACAGTAGTGGTGGAGCCAGGCAAAAACGGGCTGGCGCAGGTGCGCATGAAATCCATCCGCGCCGAGAACAAGGCGCTGCGGTCGGGACTGATAAAACCGGGGGTGCTCTCGGTGAAAGCCCATATCGAGCGCAGCGATGTCCTGGTGACCAACGTGAAGTTTGCCCGTGCCGTGTCCGACATGAAGGTGATCCGCCGCACTGGCGAACAGATCACGGTACTAGTGAAACTTGGGGCAGCGATTTCCCCCGGCACAACCGCGGCGGCGCCGAAACGAGGGCCTTCATTATCTGAACGAGGAGGCGGAGCCGAGATACGGCGGCGCTGGTCGCTTACAACCATTGTGATTGATCCGGGACACGGTGGCAAAGATCCCGGAGCGATCGGCCTGGACGATGTCCAGGAAAAGGATATCACGCTGGCGGTAGCACAACGGCTGCGTGATGAGATACAACAAAAGATGCCGGAAGTACAGGTGGTCATGACCCGCGAGGACGACCGATTCATAGAGCTTTTCCGGCGCGGGCAGATCGCCAACGAGAAGAATGGTCGCCTTTTCATCTCGATCCACTGCAATGCAATGCCGGAGAAACCCCATGCGACAAGCGGATTCGAGTGTTATATCCTCCGCCCCGGCAAGAGCGAGGATGCCGCGCGTGTGGTAGCAGCCGAGAACGCAGCGATCCGTTTCGAGACCGACAAGGAAAAATATGCTCTCATGTCGGCCGAGAACGCGATCGTGGCAAGCATGGCGCAGAGCGCCTTTGTCCGCTACAGCGAATGGCTGGCCAGCTCTATCCGCAAGGCGATGCGCGGCCGTGTCGGCATCCCCGACCGTGGACTCCATCAGGCGGGTTTTTATGTGCTCGTAGGGGCGTCGATGCCATCGGTGCTTGTAGAGCTTGGCTATCTCAGCAACGAAAACGATGTCAAGGTGCTCAAAAGCACCGCAGGGCAGAAAAAACTTGCGCGAGCGATCTTTCAGGGGATCAAGGAGTACGAAAAGGCGTATTCGGCATCGCTGAAGTAACGAGGTGCCAGGGAACGATTTCTCCGGGGGTACCCCGGCAGCCGATCTTCGCTGGCATGGTGAAGAATGGGCAAACGACGGCATCTACTCCGCTCGTTCCACAGACGTCCCACCAGCCAGCCATGCAGCTTCCTGGCCAAGCGCCCTTGCCAGCGCCCGCAGTCCGGTGAACACCGGCGCCCCCCCGGTAAATGCGGAGGCGATGGCATAGAGGCTTCGGAGTGAAAAACGGCGTTCGCCGGAGATGGCATACACAGGCTCCCACCACTCCGGCTGGAATTTCGCCTTGAACGTATCAAGCCCATCGAAGTTGTAGAACCGCCGTGCATGCGCGCGCACCCAGGAAAGGACCAGGCGGATCAGAGGGGGATTCAGATCAAGCCCGGCAGCGGCACGGCGGGAAAGTGGCGAAAGCCCGAGCGTCACATAGTCGCACCCGGCCGAAGCCATCCATCCTACGGCTGCATCGATCATCAGCTCAACGGTCCCATTCGGCGCATCGGCTCCCCGGACATTCTGTTCAATAAGCCACCCATTACGCCCGGGCACCGGCGAGGCGACGAGGAACCCAACGACATCGCCCTCCCGCTCGGCAACAAACACCCGCCGGTCGGTAAGGCGTTGAAGCGTTCGAGGCTGCACAAGAAAATGCAGCGGCGGCAGGCCACGTGTTGCAAGCCACTCGCCAAGCACACGGTAGAGCGCCGGATGTCCGGTTGCCCGTTCCGCCTCCCATTGTGAGACCGTCACCAGCTTGTTCCGCGCGCGGTTGAACTGCCCGCGAACCGAAGCACGGCAGGCGATACGTGCCTGCCAGCTCGCCGGATGCCACGCGGGCTGTGCGCCAAGCAGAATCATGGAATGCCCCGGCCGATCCCGCAATATTGACTCTAGCCGCTGCTCCGCTCCGAAGTAACAGACCCAACACCCGTTGTACGCCGCATCATGCTCGAACTCGGCAGCGATATCGGCAAGCCGCTCGTGTCTGCAAACGGGCGCCCCCGCCACCACCCGTACGCCAGCACGCTCCACAAACCCAACAACCCCATCGCCAGCCGAAGCGAACCAGAGATCAATCCCAGGGTTGATAATCTGATAGGCGGTTGCGTTCCAGCCAAACCGAAGCACAAGCGAGCGCGCACGCTCCAGCACTTCATCGCTGAGAAATGCCCTGGTACGATCGCCATGTTCCTGCTGTGCCATATCGGCTATGATCCGCATCTGTGTGTGTTTAACGGTCCTCACCCTGCATGGAATTGATGGACTGCCTGCAAACGCCAGACCGCTAGCGAAAGCTTGAGAACTGCCGTAGTACGCATTGCCATGGAACAGGCCCGGAACGAGAGCGGGAAGCCCAAAGGGCTTCCCACTCACTACAATCAATGGTCGGCTGCTCGCAGCAGATTCCGGGCGACGGCATTCCGCCACTGTCTATAAAGCTGGAATGCACGGTGACGGTCGCGTTGTGTGCCATGTTTTGCGCTTACGAACTCATCAAGAGCCTCGGCGATTGCTATAGTCATAGGCATCCCCTCCTCCAGCCAGTTCAGTGCACGGCTACTCCAGTACGTATTGCGCGAACCGATGGCGCCCGACACCAGGAGATCGCAGGGGAAGGTATCCACCGTCTCCATCGAAAGCCCCATGGTTAACAGGCTCATTCGCAGAAGCCCCTGGAACTCCATCTCGGAGCGCTCCAGGAAGTGAAAGAGGTGCGCCAGATCGTGCGCCGCTGTAATCGGCAGAAGCCCGTTACCGAACGAGTACACCCACTGTCCCGACTCGGTAATGCCAAGCTCCCGCTCCAGCAGCGGTATTGCCAGCCATCGGATTTCCACCACCTCACCTCCCTGCACACACCCGGACTGCCATCGTTCATACGGTATTGCTGTCAGCATAGAGTTCTGATCCTGATAAAACATTGGAAATACCATGCAATCGTTCCTGGGATGACATCCCCCGCCCACTCCCCACCCCCATCGTCCCATGCTCCACCCCAGAACTCCTGGACCTGCCCCCGACTCCGGGGTCCGGGTTACGCTTCGGTTCCTGGGCATTGTAGACATCCGCTCCTTCTTCCGATCTCGTTCCCGTGTACAGAGCGGTATCGGACAGGCCACGCTATGGCATATACATCCGCGGCATTTCTCTTTCCTCGATGATGAAATAACCGATCCCCTGCTCCGGCGCTCGCTCCGTGCAGCGCCCCAACGAGCCGAAGTGCCCGCACGTTTTTTACGCTTCCTCTGTTTTATCTGCCACAACGAAGATCGGTTCCTGTTCCGGCCTCATCAGCCTACACGAACGTGACGGGCGATCGATCTGTTTCATGTTTTCCCGCCCGGCGCAGAGCGCCACACGATAGCGATGGCAAGCAGCCATTGCAGCCCTGGGCGGCGTTCCGGCACGTCGCCCTCCACCACAGAGTATAATCGTTTATCGGAGCATATGGTGTGGTACGGTGTTCTGATTGCAAGGGGGGTGGTCCCTGGCAGGACTCGAAACCCATGTATTTGCATGAGCAGTCGTTTACGTGAATGAGCGAATTTTAGTGAAAAATGATGGTTTTATCTTCCTAAATGTATAGCGGCGTATAGCTGAAATCGGTTAGATTCAGAGTAATCTATCCCCCAAACTGTCCCCCAACTTCAACTATAGGATCTGCTATACGGGTGAACTTCTATCTCAAGAGAGCTAACATTCCATCGGACCGGGAGACAACGCTTGTCTGCCACGCCATCTTCAAGGAAAAGTGCCTGAAGCTCCTCGTAGGACTTTCGATCAAGCTCCGGAAAAGAGGGACCATCACAGCGGCGGATCATTGCTGTGGCAAAATCCAACGTCGGCAAGATTCCCCTGGCTCTTGCCTACCGGGTAGAGACCGATCTGGTCTACGACTGCTCCCGTATCGTCTGGGAGGGAGAAACCAGACACACAGCAAATGAACTTGTTGCTCCTCCCCCGATCGGAGATGGAGAGACCGGAGCACTCGGCGAAGCTATAGAGTTTTTTCGCGTGGAGCAGGGGACGCCCAGCGAAGGAAATGGAGAGCGCCAATAACCGATGCCGGAATATCATCTAGTACGCTCCGGCGTGACCGCGAGCGCCTTGGCATCAAACCACGAAAGGAAGGAAAGCCGAGAGAGCCGGGGGGAAATGGATGTAGGAGCTTCCTTCCCCCTCTACCGCCGAAGATGAGCAGCCATTATCGAAGATGACCACGAACGCGAGCGTGAGCATGTATATACCAACGACTATTTCCATTAACTCGAACGATACATGAGCAGCGAACAGGGAGAACGCGGAGAAATCCACCGGGCCGGTCACCGAAGCAGGTAAGGAGAGGGTTACCAGCAATGCGCTCCGCCACGGCTTGACATCGGCAAAGCCGGTTGTGCCCCACGTAGAAAGCCCGGAAGCATGGGCGGAACCTTTCCCATCCGTATGAACCGGCGTTCTGGATCATCATACAGGCAAGTGTGGGGACACTGTCCCAGTAAGGTTCAGTTGCGGTAGTACGATACTGGTAATGGCCGCGTTATGCAGTGGTTCGTCTGCATTCTTGATGCATCTTCTGCATAGTCACGTATGAGATCCCACTGGGATTTCATTTCTTTATGAACCCTTTTGCCTGCTGGGGAAATTTCTTGATGAGCCATTCAAGTATTTTTACTTGCTCTGCTCCGGGTGCCCGCCTGATTTGTGCTAGCAATTTATCGGCCTTTGGACGGTCAGGGGTTATGTTCGCGGCTCCTTCATTGCACAAGGAGCACAGGGCACGAAGGTTTGAAGGATCATTCATCCCGCCCATTGAGAGATCAATAATATGGCCAATGTGCAACCGTGTCTTTCTGCTCTTGTCATCCGGATGCGGTTCGCCTGCGACTGCTCCGCACATCTGGCATGTAAAGCCGTTGCGGTCCAATACAAATGCCCGGACTTCCTTAGAAATTCCCGACTCAAAGACAGGGAGAGGCTTCAGGTCAACGAGTCTGTATTCGCCCATTTTGAGGGAGCTATCATCATTGTGCGTCTGGATGTTCATCCCTTCCTGATGCCGGAGTTCCCGTACCCGTCTACCCCATTCGCTAATTCCCCCCACCCACCTTAACTCTTCCGAAGAGAGCACTTTACCCACATTTTTGATAAAGTGCTCCCTCAATTTACCTCTGGCTCCACCGGTTGCTTTCCTTGTTTTTTTCATGCGAAGTAGTCTTCAAACATTGAAATCTGTAGGCGGTCCGGAACCGCATGCCCGTCAAGTGCGGCCTGAATAGCTCTGCCCACAGCCCATGCAACTGGCGGGGGGAATGCATTCCCGACCTGGCGGTATGCGGCTGTCTTCTTACCGCTGAAGTTCCAGCTATCCGGAAAACCTTGTATACGGGCAGCCATGCGGATGGTAAGTTTCGGCAGACCATCAAGCGGGAAGCCTTCATCTGGCGGGGTATCACCTAACCCGCGTGCATCTACCCCTAATTCGCGCCATGCCTGTTTTGCACGGGTAGGACCGAGATCCGGGCCGCCATGGAGCTTGGAACCACCAACAAGGGTAGGGGCAATTCCTTTCGCACGGTCAGCCCATTCAGTTGCACCGGCCCAGCCACAGGAAGCCATAAGATCCCGGAGCGTCTGCCCGACCGTTAGCGGGGTTCCGATGGGCTGGGGCCAGGCGAAGTGCTTTGCATACTTGTGCTGCAATCCTACCAGCAGGAACCGGGGGCGAAGCTGGGGAACACCATAGTTGCAGGCATTCACTACCTGCCATTCTATATGGTATCCAAGCCGTATAAGACGATCAACGATCACTTTCCGGTATGCTGCAAAGCGAGCGGTCGATAGACCCCGGACATTTTCAAGAAGCACGGCACGGGGCTTTGACTCCTCGATAAGCCGGAGAGCCGCCGGGAAGAGATCCCGTTCATCATCAGCGCCGAGCTGTTTACCGGCAATCGAGAAAGGGGGGCAGGGAACACCACCAGCGAGGAGATCGATTCCTCTATAGTCGCGCCCGTTCAGTTCCCGGACATCCATCTCTAGCGGGTTCCATTCCGGGCGGTTCTGTCGGAGTGTTTCGGCCGCAGCCTTATCGATCTCCACAGTAGCGGCATGCTCAAAGCCCGCCATCTCAAGGCCCAGGGCTTGACCACCAGCACCAGCACATATCTCTAGCGAGGTCATACGATTACTACTCATAGTACACAATCTAGCTTCTGGTGTCATATCATACAAAGCGTGCTTGTACAACTCGACTATCGCAGGTCCTTAAGACGCTGGATCTCTCTTTTTAAGCCGATGCAATTGTGCTCGCCATGAATGAAACGTTGCTGCGGCTGTTCCCGCCATCGCTATCGAGGCCATAGGTTGTGTCTGCTGGTGGACAAACACAGATCGCATAAAGCGCCAGCAACGATACAGGTGGCCGTGCAGCTTGGCATCAGAAGCATGGATCCTAGGGATCACAGCAACTGCTGCCTTACATCTAGCCGGAACCACGTCAAAGAACTTCTGGCTCTGGCCATCTTCTCAAATCTTTCGTGGACCCACTTAGCACAGATTTAA
This sequence comes from uncultured Alphaproteobacteria bacterium, assembly GCA_964455525.1. GTDB lineage: Bacteria > Bacteroidota > Ignavibacteria > OLB7 > OLB7 > JAFDZV01. The sequence goes on along the minus strand of CAYVWR010000002.1, from coordinate 793,561 downwards.
CTGCTTCTGCTGCTTGGCTAAGTACTTTAAAGTTAGGTTTACTCTACTTTCGCTTGTTCTTTGATAGATGTAACGGTTGCTCGAAGCTGCTGCACAGTTAATGGCGGACGAGACCGATGGAGCATTCGGTGGCAGTTTGCACAAACTATTGCCAGATCTGGCAGACGGAGATGGGTACTTTCGCGTAGTTGATGCAGTGGCGTGGTATGATGGCATTCTGCAAAGTCAGTTCCGAGCTGACCATATACCTTGGCAAAGTCAAATCCGCATACTTCACACTCCAGCTTGCCATGAGCATCTAAAACAGATTGCTTCTTCTTCTTTACAAGAGTTTGATTGCGCTCCCGGGTTGTATGCAGACGAGTTAGTATACGTCCCTCTGCAAATTCTTCATCCATAGAAAAGTTGGGCTCGCCACCTTGCTTTGATTGGGCAACGTTTTGAGCATTTTTACGAATGCCTCTGGCAATGTTAGCTAAGTACTCTCTATCATTCGCAAACTCATCCCAAATGATCTTATCAAGCCGCGATGTGGATTGAAGTCCCTTACCAGCATAATCTGGATCTAAACTTAGGAAATTGCACAGTTTCATGTAGACACTAGATGGATGACGAAAGAACTCGAACTCGGTAGCGTTGGGGTGAACCTGCAAGGATCGCAGTACACTACTGAGTGATACCACCTCCGGATGTTTGGCTGAAGTACGTGCAGCATCAATCCGAAAGTACAGATCAAGCGCTAGTATTAGCTCATCACGGATCCAGCGAGGATATTGAGCCATATCTTATATGGGTGTGATAAGGAGATTTGGGTAGATACTGGGGTAAATACCAGCAGGAAACCTATAGCAAGGTGCATTACCTGAGAGACGGAATCTGTCCGCTAAACGATCCCCCAGAAACGAAAAACCGCGAAATCTTTGCAAAATCACGGTTTAAGACAAGCCCTGGCAGGACCACCCATTGACCGGCTTCCCTCTGATGCCGGACGGAAGCGCAACGGCTATTCGCCGAACTCCACGGCTTCTTCCTCTGTGCGCCACTCGGCATTGCGGGTTGCGGCCAGGGAATCCGCCGCATGGATGATTTCACGCAGTGCAGCTTCCTGCCCTGCCACACGCGAATGATCGGCACGATACAGCGCCAGTAGATGATGCGGGGTGCGCAGACGCGAGGCCGGTGGGATCTCCTGCTTCGGGATCTTCCCCGCCTCGCCGATCTCCATCCCCCAGCGCAGCCTCTGGCGCGCCAGATGCACAAGGCGCGGAGGGGCATCGGTCCAGATACGCCCGGCATAGAGCGCACGAAGGCGTTCCCTGCCAAGGCTTCGATTATGGACATTGGCGGAATCTATCAAGGTGGCATCGGCAGTATCGGCCGGATTGCAGAAGGCGACGATACGAGCTGGATTTCCATGATGCACCATGATAAGCGCGCCGGGGTGCACAAGCTTGTACATAGTGGCGATCTCCTCCTTCGACATACGAAGACATCCATGGGATGACGGCCTGACCCCGAGATAGCCGTAGTAGCCGCTCCCATCCAGACCATGAAACCCGACCCCCCCCTGCACACCGATCCAGTGATGGAGCCGCGCATCGTTGAACTGGCGGCTGATCGCCATCGGCACCATGTTCTGCACGGTAAAAAGTCCCGGTGGAGTTGCCATACCATCGCTGATATTGGCATTGCCGCTGGAAACGAGAAAGGTGCGGGAGCTTCCATCACGGAAATGAACCATCACATTCTGTTTCTTCAGGTTCACTTCCAGATAGACCGAATCGGTCGTGAAGACCGTATCGCGCGGCCGTATATGGCTTAACACCAACGCCGGCATAGGAACCACGATCGGCCTGGAGCCATCCGTATGATCCACCGTTGAATCGGCGTGCATGGTGTATGCGGTCGCCATGCCGGTTTCCGCGCTGTTGGCAAGCAGAAGCATGCCCATGAACGCCGCCAGTCCTACCAGCGCCAGTATCCCGACGGAACGATACAGGCGTTCATCTTCGTGTTCACCATCATACTGCCCCTCCTCGGAGGGTTCGCCATCATACGTCAACGGCTCATGCTCGTTGCCGGAATTGTAATCACTCATGCACAGATCATTATCAGAAGTTCAGGACATGCCAGGGATATATGGATCGCTACAAGTATAGCACCGCAACAGGCTGCGCGCCAAATGGAAACGGCGGCTGACCGGGATGCTCACCATCCGGGACAACCGCCGTTGCACGATACTTCATGCCCGGCTCACCCAGGCACTATCGGTGTGGAAAGGCCCCGCTACGACTCCATCTCCATACGGCGCTTCCGCTCGCGCTGGCGCTGTGTATGATCGAGAGTCTTCTTGCGCATCCGAATCGACTTCGGCGTTATCTCCAGCAGTTCATCGCTATCGATATACTCGATAAACTGCTCCAGCGAGAAGTCCAACGGGGTTTCCAGACGAACCGCTCCCTCGGAGCCGGAGGCGCGCATGTTGGTCAGATGCTTTTTCTTGCAGACATTGGCCAGGATATCCTCATCACGGGCATTCTCGCCAACGATCATACCGCTATAGACCGACACACCAGGCCCGATAAAGAGCTGGCCGCGCTCCTGGGTACTTTCAAGGGAATAGCCAGTAGCATCTCCTGTTTCCATCGCCACGATCACGCCACGGCTGCGTCCCGGAACCGACCCTTTCACCGGCTGATACCCATGGAAGATCTGATGCAGCATGCCGGTACCACGGGTCTCGGTCATAAACGTGTTTCTAAAGCCGATCAGGCCACGCGATGGGACCACAAACTCCATACGGGTTGTCCCGTTGGCCGAGATCATGTTCTGCATCTCTGCGGTGCGGCGCCCGAGCAACTCAATCACGGTGCCGGCATACTCATCATCCACGTCGATCACGACCTGCTCTACCGGCTCGTTCATCACGCCATCAACTTCCTTCAGAATCACTTCCGGCTTGGAGACCTGAAACTCATAACCTTCGCGGCGCATCGTCTCGATAAGAATCGCCATCTGAAGCTCGCCACGTCCCTTTACGATGAACTGGTCGGGGCTATCGGTCTCCTCGACTCTCATCGAAACATTGGTGCGGATCTCGCGCATCAGGCGATCGCGGAGATTGCGGCTGGTAACATACTTGCCTTCCTTGCCGGCAAAAGGGGAGTCGTTGACCATAAAGGTCATCGCGATCGTCGGCTCGTCAAGCGTTACATATGGAAGCGCCTGAGGCTCCTCGCCGGTGGCAAGGGTCTCCCCCACATTGAAGTTGTCCGACCCTGCCACGGCATAGATATCGCCAACGACGGCCTCATCAACCTCCACCTTCTTCAAGCCCTCGAAGGTGTAGAGTTTGGTGACACGCACCTTCTCGGCCATGCCCTCGCCCGCCATACGATAAACCCAGTCGCCAACACGGATCGACCCATGGAAGACGCGGCCGATAGCAAGGCGCCCGAGGTAGTCGCTCCAGTCGACCGAGGCGACGATCATCTGAAAATCGCCCGTGGGATCGCCGTGGGGAGACGGCACCTTCTCGATGATAAGCTCGAAGAGCGGCGATAGATCGAACTGCTCTCCTTCAAGATCGAGCTTGGCGATACCCTCGCGCCCATTGGTATAGATCACCGGGAACTCAAGCTGCTCATCGTTAGCACCAAGCGAGAGAAACAGCTCAAAGACCTGATCGAGAACCTCGTACGGGCGAGCATCCTTGCGATCGATCTTGTTGATGACAACGATCGGCTTCAGTCCAAGCTCAAGCGACTTCTTCAGCACAAACTTCGTCTGCGGCAACGGCCCCTCGGCAGCATCCACAAGGAGGAGCACGCCATCAACCATAATGAGCGTACGCTCCACTTCCCCGCCGAAATCGGCATGGCCGGGGGTATCTACGATGTTGATTTTGATGTCTTTCCAGTGGATGGCGGTGTTCTTGGCCATGATGGTGATTCCCTTTTCCCTCTCGAGGTCGCCGGAATCCATGACGCGTGTAGCCACCTGCTGGTTCTGCCGGAATGTCCCGCTCTGCTGCAGCAGCTTATCCACCAAGGTCGTCTTACCATGGTCAACGTGTGCGATGATTGCGATATTACGGATGTCGTCTCGTCGTATCATTAACTTTCAGACTGAAGTGATCGTCACCAGCTTTGGTTGAAGCTGCAAATAACCTAAAGACACGTAAGCTACGACTCTATTGCGATCTATGGCAATCGCGTAACATGTCGCTACCAACAATTAATATTCCTACAGCCCCCCTTTCTACCGGCGCCGTGCCGTTCCAGCTCCTGGAAACCTATGATTCTATAACGAAAAACGGCTGTTATGAGGTTGATCTCCCCTATCTTTGAAGCCGACGACCATTTTCACTAACCAGGATTGTATTCATGCTCGCACGCTCCTACCTGATCCTCTCGCCGGCGGGGCCAACGGATATCGGCGCCGCGGAGATTACCCAGCGTCAGACAGTGCCACTGATCTGGGCGTTCGCGCTGGCCTCTTCAAGCACTACGATCACCGTTGAAAAGGATCACGTCTACTTTTCGACCACCGTGGGTGATACGCTCACGATGCTGGATCGTGGCCTGGCAGCCTGGAACTACAACAGTTATTTCCGCGATACTCTTGCACCGGTGGGGGTCTTTCGCTCCTGGCTTGCGAACTATCCTTCCGAGACGGCACTGCATGTGAACATTACCGAGCTTATCCGCCGCTCCCCCACCCCGGACACGGATCTGGCGGAGCTGCGGAAGATCAGCGAGAAGGTGGACCTGGCATTCAGCGAGATCGAGCAGAAACATTTCACGGTATTCCTTCAGGAACTCCGCAAACTTTCCTATCCCCTTGTAACCGTTCCGATCACCGGCGACCGCGAACTGGACGTGGAGATCTTGACCTTTGAGATCCGCGATACCTCCAGCGTGGAGGCGGAAATGGCGCTGCAAATGGTGGGTGTGGATCGCGATGGCACCATGCTGGAACGGGCCACACAGTCGATCAAACTCCGCAAAGGGAAACTTGCCGAGAAAGAGCAGCCCGCAGGAAATCTCCCGGAGCCGCATAAGGCACTTATGCTCTTCACATCCAATATGAACGAAGCGCGCGAGCTTCTGGTGGATCAGCTCGGCTGCACCATTCTCCGGGAGGGACTCAGCCGTCTGGTACTGAACGCTCATGGCACCGAGTTCATGCTGGTAAAGATCGACGAGCATCCACCGGTCTACAGCGAGTGACACGTTTCGTTCCCGGGACCAGGCACAGAAGACGTTGGCAGAGCGATCGGAGCACGTGCGCCATCGTATGTTTCGGCCACAATGCTCTCGATCATTCCGATCGTATCAACCGGGGCCTGCGGCATCTCGCCCCGGTTCCTATAACGACGAAGCCCAGACCGGCAGGGACCGATCTGGGCTTCATCATGTTTTCACACAACCGCTCTAGCTATTCCGGCCTCGAGAGGGAGTCGAGTACAGAATCTTGATTTTCTCGTCCACGCCATCAACACTTTTAAGATAACGTTCACGAGTACGGGCAGCTTCCAGACTGGCGCACACTTCCACGTACACGCACTCCCAGGAATCCCCTATCCTGAGGGCACGTGAGGAGAACTGATTATAGTTGGCGATCCTACGATGCAGATCGCTGGTCGAACCGATATAATGCTGTCCAGTAGCAGCACTCCTGAGAACATATACGTAGGAAGGCATTGTCTGATCCCCCTGAAGAATGTTTATGGCCCTTAGACAACGTCGGCTGGAAGAACTATGGAAGGGGTGGGATGGTAAGCCGCGGGCTGTTCTCCACCATAGTCCCGATTTGAGCGCTTTTGTAGCTCGTACAAGAAATACGCCATCCCAAGGTACACAGGGCAGAACACGCTCCTGCATAGAAGGTTAGAGTATCACTTCGTCGGATGGCCGTATCCTGTACTACATCCACTGCAAGGTCCTACAGATTGCAAGGGTCCCTTACAGAGTGAGATAACCATCAGGGTGCCGAGTCTTAAACGTGAGGGATGAGGGAGAAGCGGCGTTGCAAAGGCCTGCCATACCATCTGATAACGGCAACCAGTTCAGGTTGTGCGCCATCATCGACAGGTTGCTCGATACATATTCATGAGCCCGGAACAAGCGGTGTGCTCCAGAAGAGCGGGAGACGGGACTCGAACCCGCGACGTCAAGCTTGGGAAGCTTGCATTCTACCACTGAATTACTCCCGCACAGACAACCTTCAACCAGTGCTTGAAAGTCAAGGCTCAATCTAACGAACGTTGATGGCAACTTGCAATCCTCAGCGTTAAAAAATTTCAATTTCGTACGAATTGTCGGCACAATTCCGCCACGCACTGGTCGAGAAGCCGCCGCTACCGTATCTTTCATCATGATCATTCAATTCCTCGGGGCTGCTCGCGCCGTGACCGGCTCCATGCATCTGATTACAACCGAAGCCGGCAATCGCATTCTGCTCGACTGCGGGCTGTACCAAGGAAGGCGGCAGCAGGCATATGAGATCAATCGCAAGCTTCCGTTCGACGTCCGCGATCTGGATGCGGTCATTCTCTCGCATGCACATATCGACCACTCCGGCAACCTCCCTTCTCTTGTGAAGGGAGACCGCGATCAGCGATTCCGCGGGAGCATCTTCTGTACTCATGCCACCCGTGATCTCTGCTCCATCATGCTCCCGGATTCGGCTCATATACAGGAGTCCGACGTAGAGTTTCTGCGGAAAAAGAATCGGGCGGCACTGGAACCACTCTACACGACCGAGGATGCCCTACGGGTGATGGGCCACTTCCAATGTGTCTCGTATCATGTCCCGCTCCAGGTCACCAAAGATGTAACCTGCACATTCTATGACGCCGGGCACATCCTTGGCTCCGCTCTTGTTGTTCTGGATATCCGGGAGTCCACAGGGACTACCAGGCTCTGCTTTACTGGTGATATCGGAAGGAAAAATCGCCCGATCCTTCGCGATCCTGAATTCATTGGCGATGTGGATCTGCTCATCAGCGAAAGCACCTACGGCGGCCGCACCCACACAAGCTATCCCGACCTGATGAGCGAGCTTAGGGGAACAATTATCGAGACGATGAACCGCGGCGGAAAACTTATCATCCCCGCCTTTGCCGTTGGCCGCACGCAGGATATAGTCTATCTGCTAAACGTCATGTTCGAGCGCGGCGAGCTTCCCCGCCTCCCGATCTATGTGGACTCCCCGCTTGCCATCAATGCCACCGACATCTTCCGAACCCACCCGGAATGCTTCAATGCACGGGTGGCAAACCTGCTTCAGAGCGATCCCGATCCCTTTGGATTTACCACGCTGCATTATCTGCGCAGCGCCGATGAATCGAAGGCGCTCAACAGCCGACAGGAACCTTGCGTCATCATCGCAGCCTCTGGCATGATGGAGGCCGGGCGCGTTGTGCACCATCTGATGAACAACATCGAAGATAGCCGCAACACGATTCTGGTGGCGGGCTTCCAGGCAGAACATACACTCGGACGCCGCATCGTCGAGCGCAACCAGTATGTCAATATCTGGGGAGAGCAGTTTGAACTGAAGGCGCAGGTAAAGACCATCAACGGGCTTTCGGCACACGCCGATCACCCGGAGCTGATCGACTATATCGGCAGGATGGACAGGCGCCGGTTGAAACGGATATTCCTGGTACACGGTGAGGAGACGGCACAGGAGGCTCTACGCCAAGGATTGCTCGACATCGGATTCCGTAAAGTTGTAGCCCCGGTCAAGGGAGAAAAGTTTACACTATGAACACAGCAGTAGCGGTAGCCGTAGCCATTCTACAGCGGGAGGATGGGCAGGTCCTTCTCTGCCAGCGCCCTCCCGGAAAAAGCTATGCACTGCAATGGGAGTTCCCCGGCGGGAAGCTGGAACCGGGGGAGACGGCGGAGGAGGCCCTGCGCCGGGAGCTTATGGAAGAGCTTGCCATAGAAGCCACGGTGGATACACTCCTTTACGAGCAGGTTTCCGAGTATTCCGATGGTGGCACCTTTGCCGTTGGCTACTATCTGGTGCATGAGTGGATGGGTGAGATTCGCAACGGTGGCTTTGCCGATATGCACTGGGTGGGACTCACGGATCTCTCCAGCTACGATATTCTGGCCGGAAACCGCGATTTCTGCGCACGTTTGGCCGATCAAGGTCTTCCCTCCCCATCCGGGCTCTGATAGCAGATCCCGGATGGTGCCCCGTACGAAATTTGCAATGAGCCTCCACATCATATCATAACTGCATGTTCTGGTCCGTCGTTTGAAATAGGACATCCCTAGAGTAATCCCAATTCCTTTTCTACTGTCTGAGCAAATGGCGACTGAAACCATCGGGCATCTCCCGAGGTTCCATCTGGTAGCCGTATCGAATCTATGATGTACGTTTTGTTCAGCTATTGCGTGTAGGAGGCATCCTATGAAATCCTTTGTCACCCTGAAGCGCCTGCTTCTGCATCGTCGGATGATATTCGCTCTTGCGGCGGCTGTTGTGGCCACGGCTGTTGTGGCGTCGACATGGCGTACGTCGGACGCCTATATCACTCATTCCCCGTCGATCACCCAGCGATTCTCCGGTGTGCTGAGCGAGACCATGCTGGCCGACTTCTGCTACCAAGTTCAGAGCATCCAGGGAGTGACAGGCGTCAGCTATCGCGATTTCTCTCCGGTGAGCCGTACGGCCATGATCACCGTGTATTACAACCCGCAGATGACATCGGTGCGGCAGATCAAGATTTTCATGCAAGGATCGGGCGCCCTCCTGAGGCAGCCAAAGGCCATCTAGCTGCAACCATCATGCTTGGGTGCCGGATTACCGGTCCAGCTTCCAGAGCCTTACATAGATCGGGCGAGCCGTCTTCTCAGTCGGCCCGCCCGTTTTTGTTTTCTGAGGTGTGCCCCAAGGGGAGCTTATTTCAGATCAACCGGATAGCTTCCTTGCACTGGCACGATCCCAAGACGCGACTCGATCGCCTGCAACCGGGCCTTGAGCTGACTGTTCTCCGTGCGCAGCCCCTCAATCGTCCCCTGCTGCTCCTTGATCGCTTCGGTGAGAAGCGCCGTCAGGTTCTGGTAGGCAACGGCTTTGTAGCCGTCCGTATCGGTCTTCACCACTTCGGGAACGACCTTCTCAAGTTCCTGGGCGATAAAGCCGAGCTGCTTTCCTTCGGGAAGATTGCGCTCCTTGAATTCATCCCGCTTGAAGTCGTAGATCACGCCATGCATGCTCATGACTTTTGCAAGGGCACCATCAACGGTGACGATATTGGTCTTGAACCTTGCATCGGAGCTTAGCCACGAACCGGTAGCATAGGCATCACCCGAGACATAGAGTTTATAGGCGCCGGGATTGGCCCCCCCTATGTGGGTATTACCGTTTTTCAAGACGGTGAACGCATTTGAACGAGCACCAGCACTAGCGCCATTGCCACAAGCAAATAGGACATCGGAGTTATCCCAAGCAAGAGAGTTTCCCGAAACAATGTTATATCTGCCGATAACAAGCGATGCATAGGGCTGTGCTGTAGCATTACTACCCATTGCAACAGACTTGCCTCCGGAAGCTATAGACCCATGTCCCATTGCCGTTGCCCGCGATCCGCTTGCGATTGTGCCATATCCTGTTGCCATTGAATAGTTCGCAGTAGCTTTTGTATCAGAACCAAACGCGGCTGACCCCAGACCGGAGGCAGTACTGCTCTCGCCAACAGCAAATGAGAGTGCACCTATATTAGCGTCATCCCACTCGCTTCCGTAAACGGTTCCAGCCCTGAATGCCCCTGCCTTCCCCGGCACATACATCATTCGCGTACCCGCACCGGACACCGGAGTGCTGCCAGTTGTACCACTGAACAGAACGGAGCCATCGGCAACATGGAATTTGGATAGGGGAACACCACTCCCGGCAGTGCCAACACCGACATTACCATTGACCATGGTCATAGCCCTGACAAAACCGAACCTGTTGCCAGAACCGGTTCCATTGGTATAAAATTCGAGTGCGCCAGTATAATTCACATCATTGCCAACCGACTGAATAAATCCTGGACGCCATTCGGTAGCCGACCCCATTACTCCATGCAAAAATACAAGCCGAGGTGATCCATCACCATTGGCAGTCTGCACTTTGAGTTCCGGGAAATTTTCCGTCGAATAGATATGCACCTTCGATTGCGGTGTTGTTGTACCAATACCAATCTTGTCTCCAGTGTTGGTAACATACGTTTCACCAGTACCAGCATTTCTGGTCCACTGGCCGAACGCACTATCATGCACTGTGAAGAGAGCAAACAAAACACCACAAACAATAACGGCTCTACTAATTTTTTCCATAGGTCTAATGAAGATTTAGAGTAATCGTATTCCGTAACAACAACGGACCTTATAAGAGGTAAGATGCTCTCTTCCGCTGTTTTTGCACACGCCACGCTATAATAGCGAGAAAATATTGGCGATGCCGTCTATTCACGATCGACTCTATATGCCCTCAACAAAGAAGGACTGCCCCCTGATAGCTCCCCCTATACTTCAATCTGTTTAGGCAGATTTACTGTACATGCCGCCGAGTTCTGATAGAATCCAGATCCGAACGATGAAACAGTCCACTTTGAAATATGGACAGACGTGTAGATGGATACTCCAGAGCCTCGTAAAAGTTCAACCTGATAAGCCCATCACTACCCCCCTTGCCCCGATATACAAGCATCTGCTCTGATGAGGGAATCACACCTGAAACGACCATGGCATCGAATCGAGATGTGTTGATCCAAGCATAGGCATAGATAGCAATATTCATAACAAAAAACCATACAGACAGGACAGGCACAATCCCCGGCAGACGAAGAATGGCAACGACAAGGACATTGATGATGAGAAAGAGAACAAGGCGCTCGCCAGGATAGACGATGCCACTTGTGTACAGCGGGAGCAGGAAGATCAGAGGAAATACAAGGAGGGCGATCACAGTATTTACGACGCGGGAGCGTGCACGAACTGCATCAACAAATACGAATACAATCAAACCACCAAGACCGGTCAGATAGAGATAATTGACCACCTTGAGTGCTATCGACGGCTCGTTTACCCCTTTAAAACGCTGGAACGGTATCAACACACCGGCAAACATTGCCAAACGCTCCCGAACCTGTGTCATGGCACCCAGAGCAATCACACTATCGGATATAGAGGCGTCTACATGAAGGATATAATGAATAAACAAGCCCACCACAGGGAATGCAGCAACAGCAAATCTCCGGACACCAATCCGGTTCCCACTAACACCTAGGTAGATCAGAACCGACAGCCCCACAATGCATAACGAGAAGAAATGGCAGCAGTAACAGAGCAGCAGCAGAACAGCAGTCGGGAGGAAACGCTCGATCCATTTCCGCTCGATCAATAGATAGATGCTACAGAGCGCAACGCCCAGCCCCATGACGAAGTTAATATTCCCCAGCCAGAAGTTGTAGCTGAAGACGAAAGCAAATGCTATCAATAATCGGAGCAGAATGTTTCTCCGTAACGGTATGCCCATGAAAAGCACGATCCCCGTATACAGAGTTGCCATTGCAAGGAGGAGAAAAATCTTCCCTGCCATCATTGGAGGAGCAATCCAGATCAAAGCCCCGATAACTACCGTTGAAACAACATTTGGAGGAAGATAGGCCTGGAGTGTATACAGCCCATCGAGTGCACCTGGGTCGGAAATACGGGTATTGAACAATACTCCTTGAAAAAGCCAATCAGGATAATCCTGTAACGGAAGAAACTGAAAACTAAAGACATATACCGCAAAAAGCGATAGATGTACCGCCACAACAAGCTGGGGCAACCATCGTTGTACCAGATCGGAGCGAGTACATCCGGATGGAGTAGCAGCGTTACGTATCAAGTTCGGTCCTAACGTATAAGGAGTTTCGGAGAGGACTACCGCATCACCACAATCTTCTCTATCACCTCCTGGACGGAATCCCCGTTATCAATCAGGATCTTGTAGAGATATACGCCATTGGCCAGCCGATCCCGATCCTCATCCAGCCCGTCCCACTCCACCCGATTGAATCCAAGCTGAAGCTCGGTTGGGCCAAGCCGGATCGTCTTGATCTTGCGCCCGGCAACGGTATAGATACCGATCTCTCCCGACTTCGGGGGTGTTCCACCGCTTACCATAAACGTAAACGTGGTCCTATCGGCAAACGGGTTGGGCCAGTTCACAACATTTCGGATCTTGAGGTCACGCTCTACATAGAAAATGATAGCCTTAATGGTATCGGCATTACCGGACGGATCTTTCAGATAGGCCCAAAGCTCATGCTCTCCATCCTCCAACGGCTTCTGAGGAGTATAATAGAAGCTGGCACGATGCTCCCCGGTGCTTACCACCTTGAAATCGGTGCCTGGATCGCGCGGAACGATCAGATCGTTGTCGATAATAAGCTTTTCCACGGCAATCGAGTCGCTGAACACAAGGCTGGAATTATCGTAGATCCGTATCTCGAACCGGGGGCTTGGATTTACATAATCGCCATCGATCAGGCGGTTATCATCGGCATAGACAGCCCACCTTGGAGCGATATTATCCAGTCCCACACGAAGTGCCACCGTGCTGCGGTTATTCTGCTGATACGGCTCGGCCGGCAGATCGGCACCGTTGGCAACAAGGGCAAAGCTGGTATACCCTCTCAACCCTGCGGTGGCAATGGTATAACCGTGGCGCACCGAATCCAGCGGTGCAAGCCTCTCGATGAAAAGGGAATCGAACGCATCGCGTGCCAACTCGGCAATCATATCGAGGCGAACGGAGATGCCCTCGGCAGCATGTTTGCGGGAAAGATTCACCACGGTCGCTCTCAGCATTGCAGGATCGCCCTGCAATACCGAATCAGGCTCCATACGGACTGTGGAGGGCACAATGGCAATCTCCGGCGACGGATCGTAATCAACCCTGATATCGCGCAGACGAAGGGTGGAATCGTTTGGGAACTCCGCACGGAACTCCAACCGTGGATAGGTCTTGATGTCGACCAGAGAGAGATCTACCCGATCCTGCCCATTGACTGCAAACAATGAGTCCCGGTTGCCATCACGGCGAACCCCGAAGACCGTGACGCCAAGCGGCGAACGGCCATCGTGGTTGAACGTGGCACTACGCCATTGTGTGGCGGGGCCTGCCACAGGGGAAAGATAGGCCCCCTCCCCCGCAGCCGCCGTAATCGTATCACGAACCGTGACATAATACGGCGGCTCTATTCCCTGCGCCCGCAATGGTGCGGCACGAACAAGCGAATCCACAGCGGCCCCCGGCGGAAGCCCCTTGCCACCCACAAGAACATAGGAATCCTCAGGCTCCAGTTGATCGACGTAATTCGACCCCAGCGAACGTAAAGCGCTTTTGATCTCGTCACCCCGATAGCCCATATCGAGCGATTTACCATTCACCCAGAGAATTACAAGATGCTCGGCCCTGATCGAATCAACCATCGTCAGGAAATGATCGACATCCTTTGTAGTAGCCTGTGCATAAAAAGCAAAATTGCCTTTTGCAATGACCTTGGAGCTATGCCGATCCAGCAGCAGAATGTTGATGCCATCATATGCCGGCCGATTATAATCCTTGCCATCGACCATCACACGCACAAAGCTGGTTGGAACGATCGTACCATTGGAGTATCGGCTCTGTCCCATACCAGTAACCAGGATGGGAAGCCGACGCTCGCCCGGACCGATCCCATCCTCCCTGTTTGCGAGATTGGTGACGTGCCCCCTTGCGATCTGTCCCGGCCCGCCGACAATAAACTCCGGCCCGGCCACCGGATCGACCGTAAAGGTCTCGGTAATCGGGAAGAGCTTTGCAATGTCCGGATCGCCCGATGTAGAGATAGCACGCCACCAGAACCGCCTGGCCGAGCGCATCCCCTCGGGGATCGAGAAGGTCCAGGTGGTCGTCAGCTCCTCCAGTTGCATCTGGCCGCTCACACGGTTATTGAAGGCGGATGCAAAACTCTCGGTGGTATCCACCTCGATGCTCGCTCCCGGGCCTGTTGGTGGGTTCAGCAGACGGATCACAACGTTATCGTACCCGGCCACACGACCAAAGGGCACCGGCTCTATAGGCAAGGGTTGGTTGCCACGAACGCGGAGCGTAAAACTGGTATCGTTGTCGCGAAGGAACGTCTCGGCCTGAAGACGGTCGGGATCGGCCTGGAGGCGAATGGTATATTCGCCCGCCACTGCCTCCAGTGGCAGCTCGAACTCGATCTCCTCGCTATGCCCAAGGCGCTGCACCGTGACCGTATCATAGAAGGTTGTCTGTGTCCGATCGGTAATGGAGGCAACAACAACGACAGGAGAATCGGCCGGCATGCCATAGTTCCAGATCTTGGCGGCAATCGTTACGCTTGAATCTCCGGGCACCGGCTCCCCACCCCGCCCATTACGCGTCTTCACATCGGTAAATCCAAGCTCCACGGTAGCACGCACCGCAAGCGACATGGAGGGATCGCCGAGGAAGTTGTACATCAGCAGCGAGTTGCGCCGGTTATATCCATCGGGGAATTTATCCCAGCCGAACACAACCTCGCTGAAGTACCCCTGATACTTTGCTTTGGTGAAGATTGCCCCGAGCACACGCTGGTACGGAGGCTCAGCGATCTGCCGGTAGAGCCAATCCTTCTGGAAGACATCAAGGTGCGGGAACGAGTAGCTTGTTCCCGCAATAGAGGCAATCGCCCCCTTTCCGGGATACATCACAAAACGTTCGTTGCGCACCGTTGCCTGAGGCTCGGCAAACGCCCCGGTCTGACAGGAAAAGGTTGCCAGCACAAAATATCGGTTGCCGTTATCGAACTGCTCGGGGTAGCCATAGTCCAGATCGGCCACATCGGTAGCACCATGCCCGGAGAATGTGGCCCAGAGCGTCCCCTTGTTGATTTCCGAACGTGCCCAATCGGCATCCTTCGAGTCTGGCACCTGGAGATTTTCCGATGTCCTCCAGATCGTTGCAGTATCTCCCTGAAAGAGAGGGCCAATGACATAGGACGCCATATCCCAATCCTCCCGCCGATGATCGTCCACCTGTTTTTTGCTGGAGCCGCCCGCCATAAACACAAAGCGCTTGTTCCAGGCTGCCGGAGGAAGCGTATCATACTCGATGATCTTATCAACCACAGCAGCAGCATCGGCAGTGGTAGTGGCCGGTATACGGCCAATAAACTGCTGCCATGACAATGTCGGATCGCCGATAGGCACCGTGAACATGTAATCCGTGGATGGAATGCCATTGGTGGGCACATAGTCGATCATTGCCGAGCTTGGCAGACGACGCTGCGGATCCCAGGAAGCATCACCGAACAGCAGCACATAGGCCGGACTCGGCTCCGTCCAGTTTGAATCGGCATACTGAAGGAACCGCCGGATGGCTATCGGCGACTTTATCCCATCGTTGAACTGGTCATAAATATGCTCGACATCAACCACGCGCACCTTGAGCGAATCGCCTGTGGTGCGGCTATGGCGTTCCCGATGATCGGCGAGCCGCCGTGCAGCATCCATGAATGCCGGATGTGCCACGATAATCATCGAGGCCTGGTTGGCGGTGCTCAGAAGCTCGTTCCCGACATGATACCGGAGTCTTGGAAGACGAGGCTCGCTCATCTGGAACTCCTCCCCGGCAGCACCTTCCAGTGTCACCATGGCACGATAGCGGTCACCGTTCTCCGATGGAATGAAGGCATCGAGCGTCACACCGCGATTGTTCTCGCCAAGCGTGGCATAGGCTTCCATGGCGGTTGTCGGCATCCCCTTGCGCGCTGCAAAAGCCCAGGAGGCAACGAAGTTGTTGCCACCGACCTTTGTGCTGCCAAGCGTAGCAAATGCATTCTTCAGCCCCTCTGGAAGCTCTCCCTGCTGACCTCCGCCGACGGCAAATCCGGCGATCACGATATTGCCATTGGCGATCCCCTGCACAAACTGCACGGCATTGTTCAAGGCATTCGGCTCGATCGGATCATAGAGATTAAAGAATTGCCGACGAAGCAGGCGACCATTTGTGCCATCCGCCTCGATCAGCATCAAGCCCGCTCCGTTCAACGGACTGAATATGGAGGTATCGCTGAACTGCGCCACAAAGCCTGGATTGGAGCGCAGCGCCACATCGAACTGGCGCGAAGAGAGCCGGAAGAGAAATCCACGCTCATTGGCTGTAATCGGGATACGGGAATTGGCGGAGACGGCCATTGATATCGGCGACTTCAGGCCGGTAAGGGCAAGGCGTTGCGAGCCATCGCCTGTAAGGCGAACCTTTGGCGCATCGTTCAAAGCGCTTGGAAGCCAGCGTCCGGCAAGCTCGATGTAATCCAGATTGACCCAATCGGGGAACTGCCGATCGGCGGCCTGGGGAACCAGCGCCATCGTGTTCCGGCCATTGAGAAGGTAACTGACCGGGATATCAAATTCTGCCGTGGTGTCATTGAAGCTGGGAGTCTGCACGATGCCGAGGTCGATCCCATTGAGCCGCAGGAGGGTGTTATGGGTGATATCGGTGATCCCGACCAGACGGACACGCAGCTTCACGGTAGCGCCGGATACATAATATGGCGCGCAGTGAAAATCAATGATCTTCTGTTCCGGATAGGCAATATTAGTCCAATAGAAGCGCTCGTTCTCCACACGCTCCGACACATAGATCGTCCGGCTCTCCCCCCATCCTCCTGTATAGGAAGGCCCTGGGTAGTAGATATTCTCCTGTTCGATATGCAGGGTGGAGTCATAAGCGACAAGCGGCGCCCCATCGCCGGTCCCGGCCCGCCCGACAAGGAACGGGGCCTCTCCCGGCCCTGCCTGCCAGCTCAGGATAAAGGCATTGGTATCGGTCACGGCATCGAAGTACAAGCCCTCATCGCTCGGATTGCGCCATCCCTGAAATTCGATCCGGTCCTCCGCACCGAAAAGCCCATCCCCGGCGCGATCCTCGACATAAAAGCGGATAGACCTGTCACGATTGCGGATGCGGAGCGAGGAGATCGGCGAACCGAGAAGACCGCTCGCACCGCCGGCACTCAGCTCGGCACCGCTGGCGTGATAAACGGCATCATCCCAGACCTGCATCACAACGCCGCTCTCCATCTCCCATACGCTTGCGCCAAGCGGGGTACGGGCAGCTTGTGTTATGGCTTTCCGCTTCCATGCCCGCGCCTGATCGTAGTTCAGGATCTGTGAGCGAAGGGCATCCTCTACCGATGGCACCTCCTTGGCGATGGGGGCGGCACGTAACCGTTCCCCCGTCCGTTTCCACGACAACGTGATGCGCGCAGAACGTTCGGTCACCATAGAGCTCCCGGAACGATGAAACGGCTGATAGCGGACCATCACCGTACGCAGGCCACGATGCACCGAGGATGGCCCAACCGTCACCGACGATCCCGAAGCCATGGCATGATCGAACGACGCCGGAAGCTGGAACAGGGCGGAATCGTAGGCATTCACCGAAACAGACGCATGAAAATCGGTTGCCTCCGGGGGCACGCCAAGCATAAAAAAGAGCACGGGGAGCGTGCTATCAGGCGCAGCAGCAGCAAAACGGGCGGCATTATGCACGATCCTTGGCGAGCCATCCGCATCGGCAAGCCGGGCTTGAAGCCCGGAGATCTCGAACGTTACCCCCTGCTCGGTAGTTGATATGACGGTCACCTGAACAGGCCCATCCGGCACGGTTGAACGCACCGATTGCGCCGAAGCAGGCCGGGCAAGGAAGAGCGCTGCAAGGAGAAGAGCTGGTAGAATCGCTCGAAGCTTCATGTGCCTCTACGAATGGTTGATACCGCACAGAATATGCGCTACAAGGACGAAGTGAACGGAAAGATGTTGGCAGCGGCGGCACTTGTCAAGTACATTCAGCGGGGGGGTGTATCGGCTGCATTCCCGCGCCGCGGCCAGGCGCCGGGGAGGTAACTGGTCATCACCACAAGGAACGGGTAGAAGTATTTCAGGCGGCCTGCACCAATTGACATCGTAAACCCGGCAACGATCACAGAAACCGTGGCCGAGGCAAGCCAGAACGCCAGGAAGCGCTCAAACGGCGCCGACGCAGCTCGAATTGTACGCAGATGCATCCGCACCAATGAGACAAGCAGCCATAGCCAGAAGATGAGCCCGACAGCTCCCCCACGCCAGAGCACATACAGATAGGTATTATGGGGAACCACCGGGCTTAGATTTTCGATCTCCAGAAGCGTAAAATTCTTCCAAGGGACGCCAAATGGCCATCCAAAGATGGGCTTCTGAAGGATCATATGGGATACGTTGTAGATCTCTAGCAGGCGGTACGTAGCAGAGTGTTCCTGGGTTGGATCGCTGATATTGCTCAGACGGTCAACAAAGGCGCTGGAGCCGATCAAAACCATCGCAACACCACCGCAAACCACTATCAACGGCAGAGCTTTTACAAATACCTTGCGCCGTTCCTCCTTTCGCAGAAGGAATGCAAGGGCAAACACAGCAGCAACGATTCCCAACACAAATGAACGGCGTGTGGAGCCGATGAATGTGAACATTGCCACCGGCAGAATTGCAAAAATCACATGTCGCAATCGTGCATATGCAGGATCGTCCCCCGGCTTGATAACAAAGGCAAAGAACCCGGCCAGCACCGTCGAGGCCAGAAGCATGGCATCGCGCCAGTCGGTAAGCAACCCCCACCCCAGTCCTACGGTCAGAAAGATCGAGACTCCCTCGATAGATTTGAAAAGGCCAGCAGCGATCACCATCCAGAACATCAGCTTAAGATCATCACGCCGAAACACCTGTAGCCACAGAAAGAAGGCGAGCGCAACACCGGGAGTCTCCAGCACCTCCAGAGAATAGCGCAACTGGCCTGAAGAGACAAGCATACGCAGATATGGAATCAGGCCAAGTACGATGATAACCCAGAGCATCGGCCTTGATACCGGCGAACGATTGAACCAGTAATCCCTAAGTACAAGCCGGCGAATAACCTCCAGAATCAGAATCAGGGCAACCACCATCTCGATACCCGTAATACTGGCACCGATAAGCGACTCCAAGAACCAAACGGTAAATGGCGAATGGTTATCAATACGAGCCCCATACCCCAGTACAAGCGTCGAAAGCACGATTGTTGCCAGCCGTGCCGGATCAAGCGCGTATCTACGCAGCATCTGCCATGCGGGAGGGATACGTGCCAGTGCTCCAGCCAACTGTGTCATATGCGCACCTCCTTGCGAAGCCTTCTTCGGGCGATTCTCTCTAGCAGATCGATCATCCCATCGACAAATCCACGTACCGAATATCGCCGCATAGCAAAGTCATACCCAATTGTCCGCCGCCGCTCAACCTCGACCGGCTCATCAAGCACCTGTATCATAGTACGCTTAAGATCCTGGACATCATCAGCCCGAAAAATGAACCCTCCCTCCCCAACTACATGGGCAATCTCTCCACTGCTTGATCCAATGATGGTAGTCCCTACCAACATTGCCTCGGCATTTACCCGCCCGAACTGCTCATTCCAGGAAGCACGCGATGGCAGCACAAACGCCGTCGCTGCACTCATATATGCTGCCATCTGCTCCACCGGCACGCCCCGACGGAACTCCACCACATCCTGCAATCCAAGCGCTGTGACCCTGGCACACAGCGCCTCACGATACTCTCCATCACCAACAATCAGAAGACGAAGCGGAGTTTCAGAACGCTCGGCACAAAGCTGGGCAAATGCATCGATCAGATCTTGAACGCCCTTCTGTTCGAGTAACCGACCAGCATAAAGAAAAAGCCCTACATCCTCGGGAATATCCAATGCGGTTCGGGCCTGCGATTCTGGTATTCGCCGAAACAGCGCCTCATTGATACCATAAAACAGTTCCAAGCGCTCACCCCGAAATGAAGAATCAGCCAGCACCTTCTCTGCCCGCTCATTGACACACAAACCAACCTGGGATAAGCGGAACACAATGGCAGAAATACAGCGATACAATGGCGAGAGGCGATAAGGGAATCGCTTGTAGGAACTGATGTTATTGCTGTAGAACATCACCGTCGCGCCAGGAGCCAAGATTTGTTGAAGCAGAATCACTTGTAGTGCAAACATGGAGAACGACTCTTCCATCATTACAACAACATCCGGACGGGATGCTCGGAACGCCCGAACGATACCACTGTAGTAGATCGACCGAAGCTCCTTCCCTGGCCAGCTCGGAACCCCAAGAATGGTTTCATACGGCTCATCAGGCTCCGGCTGATATGGCTCCATGACACAGTTCTCAAACCAGCGTGTGGGAGCCAGCAATGTCATTTCCACATCGGCTTGTTCTGCTAATAACCGATACCGGACACGATTGTTTTTAAGAACGGCAACCTTGTCTATTGCAAGCACACGGAGTGGTTTGGTCATCCCCAGGAATCTCTTCGGGCTAGATCGTTATTGTTCAGTTGGGTGAGTCGGTCGTTGAAATCCGGTTCGCATCCTTGCCAGACGTTCCATGCAGCAAACGGCGCCTCTCGTTGCCAAGCGATCGCCAACTGCGCCGGTAGGTATCGTAGATGAATACGCCGAGGAGCCCCACAACGGCAAGCGCAACGGTTGTAACGGCAACCATCACGGTGCGCTTCGGCGCGGAACGCTTGATCGGTGGCGATGCATAGTCCATGACCGAGACTGTGGGAAGCTCCCGCGCCTCCTGGATCTGTTCCTGATTGTACTGTGCCTCCAGATAACCGTAGATCTGGGTGGCGACCTCCAGGTTCAGCTTCAGATTGGCAAACTGACGGGTGAGATCGGGAACACCGCTCAGCGGTATGGCAAGCGCCTCACCGCCGATGCGCCCTCCTTCCAGACGCGACTTCTGCGAGCGAAGCTCGTTCAACTGGCTCTGCACGCTCGCCACCATACGGGTGTCGGAGTTCATCTCCTGGCGCACCATGGTAAGCTCCAGCTCCTTCTTCTGGATCTGCGACTGTAGCTCCACGAGCGCGGTAACCGACGCTTCGATCTGCTTGTCGAGCGCTATTGCCTTGTTCTTCTGCTGGAACTTCAGCAGCTCCCCCTGCACCGAATCAAGCTCGCCGCGCTTGATGTCGCGCATCCGTCCGATGAACTCGCGCGAGCGCCGAGCTTTGGACACGGATTTCTGCTGGTTCAGCTTGTCCAGCACTTCCACCGCATTGTTCACCACATCAGCCGAAAGCTCCGCCGCATGCCGCTGCTCCGCCACGCTTGGCAGGAAACCTGTCTTGACCGTATAGGTGATATCGATAAACCCCTGGCGATCGGCGGTCACAGAGATATTTCCCAGGACCTCCTCGATTGCGTCCTCGCGCTCTTCGGTTTCAAGCTTGAGTTGCCGTATCAGATCCAGGCGGGTGATGAGGCTATCGGCAAGCGTCCGGCTTTGCAGAATACGGGCAAAGGACTCGGCGGATGAGTTCTCGCTCAGCCCTGCAAAATCGAGCATGCTGCCGCTCTTCATAAGGGCGGCAAGGTTTACGCCATCCGACTTATCGGGGGGGAGCAAGGTGGCGCCGGCCGTATAGCTCTGCCGGGTTACATAGAAGAATGTGGCAGCAAGGATGCTGCCGCCAAGAATAAACAGAATCAGAAACCAGCGATAACGCGCAAGCACGACCAGATAGTCGTATAGATGTGCGCGAGGCGGGAATGCATCCTCTGGTACGGCATGGCCGTTGCCGTTGATCTGGGCCGGTTCATCAGATCTGTTCATGAGGAGTTCCTTGCATAAAGCACACGGCACAATAACTCAGGTGTTGGGTTACAGACATCCGGCATGATTGTTAATTCGAGGCTCTGATAGTGACAACCACTGCAACAATGGTCCCGATCTGCGCAAGCACGGTGATAACCTGCGTGAAACCCGCCCAGAAATTGCTTTCCCCTTCCTCCGGCACAAAGATCGTATCGCCCGGCTCCAGCCTGTAGTTGCTCTCGCTCGATGCAAGAAAGGTATCGCCGTTTGCCTTGATGATACGGGTCTCCCCACGATCGGCACGCCATCCGTAACCGCCTGCGATGTCGAGATAGTGCTCGTAACCGGCCCCGGAAGTGAACGTGACATTGCCTGGGTTCTTGACCTTGCCTGTCACTTTAAGAAAGTCCTTTCGCGAAGGCACATAGAGAGAGTCTTCATCGGTCAGCAGGATATTCTCGCTCTCGCGTCCGGCCATCAGCGCATTGATATCCACGGTCATAACGCCGGGGCGCTCCATGGACTTCACACGCAGATAGCTGATATCCTCGGGGCTTCTCTTTTCCGGGTCGATCTGCATGATAAGCTCAAACTTAGGATCGCGTTCCTGCAGAACATGGCGACGGATGAGCATGGCATCAGGAACGGAGGCGATCTCGGTAAACCCACCGGCGCTTGTGATGAGATCTCGCAGCCTCGTCCGCCCCAGCTCGATCGGATACACCCCTGGATACCGTACTTCGCCTGCTACCACGGCCTGGTCCGTGTTCAGATAATCGGGAATGCGGCGCACAAAGACACGATCGCCCGGCATCAACGGACGGTCGCCGATGACAGTACCATCCGGCCGTCCCTGAAAGATCAGACGCTCCAAGGTATCACCACGCTGCCCCGCGCTTACCACCTGAATCGAGTCGAGCAAGGCATCGGCAGCAAAACCAAGGGCATAGTTGATGAGCGAGGAAACCGAGTCCCCCTTGCGGTAGGCGAACTCCCCCGGACGCTGCACCGCGCCATAGATAGAGATCACATTCTTTTTATCCTGGACGCCAACCTGTATCACATCCCCTCCTTCAACATAGGGGTTGGAGCCTAGATCGCCCCGCGCATAATAGGGCAACAGGTCCACCTCGATGATCTTCCCGCTTCTATGCAGGAGCACCGATCGCTTCGAGGCAACCGTGCTGGCCCCACCACCAAGGTCGATCACCTCCGAGACACGGGTTGTTGGGGTGGCCACAACGGTCCCGGGACGAAGCACCGCCCCGATAAGGCTCACCTTGAACTGGCGCATCTTTTTCAGTGAGACCGATACATCGCTGACGCGAAAGACACGCGCAACGGCAGCACCGATCAGCGTCCGTGCCTCCGCAAGCGTTCGGCCCCGCAGATCCACCTCGCCGACACGAGGTATCACAACCTTTGCCTCGGGAGTTACGATCAGATCGTGCTGGATGTAGTTGGAGATAGGGATCGTCACGGTAAGCTGGTCGTTCGGCCCAACCAGATACTGCGCCGGATCGATGGGCTGTTCAAGCAATCCGGCCGATTCCAGCGTCCGCTCGCGAGCTTCGCGAAGCGCTGTGGTATCGTATGGAAGCGGCTGCCCCGTGGTGCCCGGATAGCGTGGCCCCTCACCGGGAAGCCCAAAAGGCTGTGCCGGAAGATTCGACACGGCCAGCAGAACGAGCCAGGAGACGAAAAAGAAAACTCGGCGTAGCCCTCTCAAAGAGAACCCGACCGAGAACAGAATGTGTTGATATTTCACTATGGCACTATGCTTACGCAACGTGAGCCGGGAGGAATGAATGCGGATTTGCTGAATTCCGAACGGAAAGCTCGACAAACTGAAACCGGATAGCAAGGGAAAGAGGAATGCCCTATAGGGGCTGAAAGAACACCAGTTCGTGCAACGAATATACGCCAAAGAGCCTTTCGGCGGTACTCGGAACCTCCTCCCCGGTTTGCATCCTGAGGCGATGCTCCTGCATCAGCCGACGGACCAGTTTCCGTACGACGCACAGAGACGAGGCTCTAGTGCCGCGGACGATGAGAATCAGGTTGCGCCCTGTTCCAGCAACTCCTTGGTGCGTTGTTGGCGATACTTGAACATCGCCCGCACCCGGGGGCCGATCACCAGCCAGTCGGCAAACCGCCCGAGCAGCCCAAACGGCACCTCGTACTCGATGATGTCGGTCAGCCGTGTCCCCTCTGCCGTCTCCGCAAAATGCCGCGTCTGGCGCCAGAACCTGAACGGCCCCTCCTTCTGCTCATCAACCAGCAACGTAGGGGGATCATAGATCATGAAGCGAACACAAATCTCGTTTCTCAACACGCCGAACTGTGTCATACGCAACCGTATCTCCCGTCCTTCAGGCAGATCCCCCTGCACATCAACGATCTCCACCGTTACCTCGGGGGGCGTTATCCGAAGCAGATTGCCGGGATCATCATGAAAATGGAACACGGTATCAATAGGAGCCGCAATCACAATGGAACGTTCGTAGCGCTGCATAAAAAAATAAAAGATGCAGAGAAAGCCCTGATTGGGGCCGGAACGGACAGAACCGCCGGAACGCCTCCCACCTCCTCTACCCCCCCCGCCCTGCGATCTCCTGTACGATGATGCCCGCGTGCTCGCGGCCGTTCTCGATGAATATCTCCCAGGTCTTGCAGCCACAGGCAACCGAACCGGCGATAAAGAGGTCCGGCACATTTGTCTCGAACGTCGCCGGATCGTGCTGCGGAATCAGCGTCTCGGCGTCGAAAGCGACTCCGCATGCATCCAGCAGACGCACATCCGGGCGGTAGCCGATCAACGCATAGATGATATCATTCGGGATCTCATGCCGCGTTGCATCGGCGTTGTTGCGCAGAAGAACGCTGCGCGGGGAGATATCCTCGACCTCGGTGCGCCAGAGCATCGTGATCTCGCCGGAGGCGATACGGTTCTCGATATCGGGACGCACCCAGTATTTCAAACCATCGCCGAACCGCTCCCCGCGATGGATCATCGTAACACGGGCACCATGACGATACAGGTCGAGCGCCGCCTCCACCGCAGAATTGCGTCCGCCGATCACAAGCACATCCTGATCGTAATGTCCAAACGCCTCTTTATAGTAATGGCAGACCTTTGGCAGATCCTCCCCTGGCACATTCAGGCGATTGGTGGTATCGAAGTAGCCAGTTGCCACAACCAGATGGCGGGTGTGATACTCACCCCGTTCCGCCCGCACGGTAAAGCCTCCTTTTTCACGACGCTCCGCACCATACACCATATTGTGAAGCGAAAGGTTCAGCTCTCCCTTTCGGGCCACTCCCCTGTAGTATTCGATGGCCTCGACCCGCGTTGGACGCACGTTCGGCGAGGTAAAGGGCATCCTCCCCAGCTCAAGACGCTCCGGCGTGGAAAAGAAGGTCATCGTGGTCGGATAGCCAACAATCGTGTTCACAAGCGTTCCCTTATCGAGAACGATATGGCGCAGTCCCAGCCGTTGCGCTTCGAGAGCGCAGGCAAGCCCGGTTGGACCGGCACCGACGACCAGCATATCATACATGCTCATACAGTCCCTTTCTCGAACATTGTTTCGACCAGCCATCGCGCTTATGGCAGCATGGCATCGCACGGCTCACTCGCTGGCATAATCCACCAGCGCATAGATCTCCGGCACCCCGGCAGCACCAAGCGCGCTGCGTCCTCCGAGAAAGCTCAACTCGATAAGAAACGATGCGCCCACGATCTCCCCACCGGTCTTGCGAACAAGATCGGCAGCAGCCGAGATAGTCCCGCCGGTCGCCAGAAGATCGTCATGCAGCAGCACACGCTCGCCTGGCTGGATCGAATCCTGATGAATCTCGATGCCATCGGTTCCATATTCGAGCGCATACTCGACGCTATGCTTCAGACTGGGAAGCTTGCCACGCTTGCGGATGATAACCAGGCCTGCACCAAGCTTGTAGGCAATGATGCCCCCAAGGAGAAAGCCACGGGACTCGACCACGGCCACCTTGTCGATACGCATATCGCGGCTGGCGGCAATAAGCTGATCGGCAGCAGCAGCAAGGGCCGCGGCATTTTCGAGCAATGTTGTGATATCGCGGAAGACGATTCCCGGCTTTGGGTAATCAGGTATCGAGCGGATATGATCGCGGAAATCCACTGCTGAAAGAATCTCGTGATTGAACGTATCGCCCATGGCTACTCCATACGGATGTGTCGGTACAGGTATAAACAGGACGTGCGAACGATGCGCCTCTCGGCGGGTTCCGTTCGCACGTTATCATCAGATTTCACGGATGTGCGCATCCGGCCGAACAGCGAGTTCCCTCGGCTCGTGCCGGATTATGCGCATCGGATTACTTGAGCATCGCCTTGGCATACTCGCGGCGCATGATGCCGATTCCCTGAATGGAAATCTCCTTGGGGCATGCAGCCTCGCACTCGCCATGGTTCGAGCAATCGCCGAAATTCTCCGTCTCCATCTGCTCCACCATACGCATCACGCGGCGTCTGCGTTCCGGATCGCCCTGCGGATACAGCGAAAGATGGGCGATCTTGGCAGAGGTGAACAGCGCCGCCGATGCGTTCGGACAGGCCGCCACACAAGCACCGCAGCCTATACAGGCAGCATAATCGAACGCCTCGTCCGAGCTTTTTTTCTCCACAGGGATGGCATTGCCATCCTGAGCGCTTCCGGTATTCACCGAGACATACCCGCCGGCTGCGATGATGCGGTCGAAGGCACCGCGATCGACGACAAGATCTCTAATGATCGGGAATGCCGTTGCGCGCCATGGTTCCACAACGATGGTATCGCCATCGTTGTAATGACGCATATGGAGCTGGCAGACCGCAGTGGCCCGCATGGGGCCATGTGGCATACCGTTTACCATCATGCTGCACGAGCCGCAGATCCCCTCGCGGCAGTCATGGTCGAATTCGATCGGGTTCTCGTCGCGCTGGATCAGGCGTTCATTCAGGAGATCGAACATCTCCAGGAATGACATATGAGGGTTCACCCCCTCGACGGTGTACGAGACAAGACGACCCGGCTTGTCGGGGCCATCCTGACGCCACACCTTCAGATTGATTGTCATCAGCTTTTCTGCCATGGCACCCTTTATTTATAGCTACGCTGGGAAGGCTTAACGTTTTCAAACACCAGAGATTCCTTGTGCATCACCGGATCGTTGTTCCTACCGGTGTACTCCCATATTCCGACATAGGAGAATCTCTCATCGTCGCGCAATGCTTCGCCTTCCTCCGTCTGATACTCCTCGCGGAAGTGGCCGCCGCATGACTCTTCACGATCGCGTGCATCGCGTGCCATCAGCTCTCCAAGCTCCAGAAAATCGGCCACACGGCCGGCGAACTCCAGATTCTTATTGAACATATCGTTGCTGCCGGGAACCTTGAGATTCTCCCAGAACTCCTCGCGCAACACCCGGATCGCCTGAATGGCATGCGCCAGCCCTTCGCGGTTACGGGCCATGCCAACGTAATCCCACATGATGGCACCAAGCTCGCGATGGAACTGTGTAGGAGTCTTCGTGCCATTGATCGAGAGCAGCTTCTGTACCCTTGCGGCGGCCTCCTGTGCGGTCTGCACAAACGCGGGATGGCTCTCATCCAACTTCGGCAAGGCTGTGCTGGCGATGTAATCGCCGAGCGTATGCGAGATCACAAAGTAGCCATCGGCAAGGCCCTGCATCAGCGCGCTGGCACCGAGACGATTGGCGCCGTGATCGGAGAAGTTCGCTTCTCCCAGCACAAACAGTCCGGGGATGGTGCTCATCAGGTTGTAATCCACCCAGAGGCCGCCCATCGTATAGTGCACCGCCGGATAGATCCGCATCGGCACCTCGTACGGGTTTTCGCCGGTGATCCGCTCGTACATCTCGAAGAGGTTGCCGTAGCGCTCACGAATGGTTGGCTCGCCGAGCCGCCTGATGGAATCGGCAAAGTCCAGATAGACGGCCATGCCGGTCTCCCCCACTCCCTTCCCGTGATCGGCCATCTCCTTTGCATTGCGCGAGGCAACGTCGCGCGGCACCAGATTGCCGAAACTCGGATACTTGCGCTCCAGGTAGTAATCGCGCTCGGCATCCGGGATCTGCGAAGGATGGCGTTTGTCGCCAGGAGTCTTCGGCACCCACACACGGCCATCGTTGCGAAGGCTCTCGCTCATCAGCGTCAGCTTCGACTGATAATCACCGGAGACCGGGATACAGGTGGGATGGATCTGTGTGAAACAGGGGTTGGCGAAATATGCACCGCGCTTGTAACAGCGCCATGCGGCCGTCACGTTCGAGTTCTTGGCGTTTGTCGAGAGATAATAGGCATTGCCGTAACCGCCGGTACACAGAAGCACCGCATCTCCGGCATGGCGCTCTATCTCGCCGGTAACAAGGTTACGGACGATGATGCCACGGGCCTGCCCATCGACAACAACCAGGTCGATCATCTCACGACGGTCGAACTGCTTGACACGCCCGGCATCCACCATGCGCTCCATCGCCTGATAGGCCCCGAGGAGGAGCTGCTGGCCTGTCTGCCCTCTGGCATAGAACGTACGCGAAACCTGGGCGCCGCCGAACGAGCGGTTTGCAAGCAGGCCGCCGTACTCACGGGCGAACGGAACACCCTGCGCAACACACTGGTCGATGATCTTGTTGCTGATCTGTGCCAGACGGTAGACGTTTGCTTCACGGGCGCGGTAGTCGCCTCCCTTTACCGTATCGTAGAAGAGGCGCCAGACGGAATCGCCATCATCGGAATAGTTCTTTGCCGCATTGATGCCGCCCTGGGCCGCGATGCTATGGGCGCGGCGTGCTGAATCCTGAATGCAGAACGAGCGGACATTGTATCCCAGCTCCGCCAGCGTGGCGGCAGCCGAAGCACCGGCCAGGCCGGTGCCGACCACAAGGATCGTATGCTTACGCTTGTTGTTCGGGTTTACCAGTTTGCAGCTATTGAGAAAGTTCTGCCACTTCTGCTCAATCGGCCCCGGGGGGATCTTTGCATTCAGTTTGGAATCCACTATCGTATCGTTGGTTGTCGTTGTGCTCATGCCGCGCCTCCGTTAACATAGATCCAGACCGGAAGGACAAGGAATCCGATCGCCAGCAGAATGCCAAGGATCAGGGCCAGGCCATAGATCAATGGGGAATAGGACGGGCGCATGGCGCCGAGCGACTGGATCGCGCTCCAGATACCATGGCGCAGGTGGAACCCGAGCAGCAGCATCACTCCCACGTAGAAGATCACCCACCCGATATGCGAGAAGGTCTCGTAGGTAATGCGCCGCAGGTCGTGAAGCTCCTTGCCATCGACAATGGAGCTGTACCCTTCGGCAATTCCCGGCCCGAAACGGAACTGAATCACATGGATCACCAGGAATACCAGCAGCACCGTGCCGGTGATGATCATCGTGCGGGAGCTGAGCGATTGTTTGCTTGGCGCCCCCTTGCTCTTATACACCTGATAGCCATCCTTGCGGGCCTTGCGCTTGCGCACGGCTATCACAATGCCGATATAGGCATGGATGAGGATCACTAGGGCAAGGCCGATCTCGGCGAGGTGCAAGAGGTAGCCGAAGCTGTGGAGGAAGGCTCCGTACCGGTTGAAGGCGTTGACATCGGAGCTGAGAAGGGAAAGGTTACCGGACAGATGGGCGATAAGGTAGAGAACCAGCAGGACACCGGTGATGCCGGTGAGGAGCTTTCTGCCAACCTGTGAGGTCAGAGCTGTAAACAGTTTGGATTGGTTGTTCATATCACTTCTATAAAACAACGGCTCTCGCTACCGCCGTTCCGAGATTTCCTACATGGTAGTGGCGAGAGGGAACGATGACACCATCGTTGCACAAAAGGCGATTGCCGGGGGAGTATGGTTGTTTGACTCTGCATCATCAAGCTGCCTGCCGTATGTTCGACAGATGCCAGAAAATACGAGAGTTAACCGTAAGGAAGTGCATCAATTGGCAAAAAGCGGGGAACAAAATGCAATCCGGCGGCGCCCCGGAATTCGGAGCCGGCCGCCGTGCGGAGACAGGCAGATAGCCCCATCGTTCAAGGTGTGGCAAGGGGTTGAAAGGAACCGAGCGCTGCAATGATACGATCCGGGAAGTTTGTGACAATGACATCGACCCCATAACGGGCGGCCTTCAGAGCATCCTCGGCAGTATTGATGGTATAGACGGCCAGTGGGATGCCATGCGCTCTGGCATCACGCACACGCTCGTGCGAGAGCTGGTTCTTGGCAAGCACCACCCCCTGCGCCCCGATCGGCAGGGCACGCTCGGAGGGCAGTCCCCGGTCGTTCGGATGCATGATCGCCGCGCATGGGATCTGCGGATTGATGGCGCGAGCCTGCGCAAGCAACGCATGGTCGAACGAGGAAAGAAGGGTCTGCGACGCCATCTCCGCCACATCGATCGTCCGAAGAACGGCGGTAAGGAATTTCTCCCCTTCGGCCTGATTGCCGTCGTAGCTTTTCAGTTCGATGTTGAGATACGCACGGCCACGCAGATAATCGAGCGCCTCAAGCAGCAGGGGGATGGCCTCCCCGGCATACTCAGGCCCCATCCAGCTTCCGGCATCGAGCCGGGCGATCTGCTCATATGTATGCGCCTGCACCCTGCCGGAGCCATTGGTGGTACGGCCAAGCACAGGATCATGAAACACGATCAACCGCCCTTCGGACGTATGCTGCACATCAATTTCCACCATCTCCGCACCGGCCTCTACTCCCTGCCGTATCGCGGCCATGGTGTTCTCCGGCGCCGTGCCGGAACTTCCCCGATGCGCAACAATCATCGGCTTGACGCCGAAGGTATACTCAGCCAGTGGTATCAGCATCTGCCAACCATGCTCCTTGATCGAACTTGAATCCTCGAAGAAACTCCTCTGCTCCCATTGCACGCTTCCCCTCCTGCTGCACCGCCAGAATCTCGATCGCCGAGCTTCCGGTGCCAACAAGGAGCCTTCCATCGATTACACGGATCTCTCCCGGCTGTAAAATCAGCTCCGCGTGCATGCTGCAACGGTAGATCTTCAGCGTCCTGCCGTTATACGAGGTCCATGCTGCCGGGTAGGGTGAAAGGCCACGAATGAAGTCATGCAGGCGATCAGCCGGGCGTTCCCAGTTGATACGGCAATCCTCGCGAAAGATCTTCGGCGCCGGGGTTGCCTGGGAATCATCCTGGACGATCGGCACGGCATCCGCACGCTCAATTGCCTTCAGGGTTTGCACCACAACCTCCGCGCCAACATCCATCATCAGATCATGAAGCTCACCGGCCGTGGTCTCCGGGCCGATGGGAACGGGCCGCTGCATGATGATGGCACCGGTATCTACCTGTTTCTTCAGAAAAAATGTCGTGACCCCCGTCTCCGACTCACCATTGATGATGGCCCAGTTGATAGGCGCCGCACCACGGTATTTGGGAAGGAGCGATCCATGCAGGTTGAAACTCCCCTGCGATGGGATCGAGTAGATAACCTCCGGCAGAATGCGGAAGGCGACCACACAGATCACATCGGGCGCCTTCGCCCGGATCAGCTCTATAAACGCAGGGTCCTTGAGCGATTCGGGCGTGGCAACATCCAACCCACGCTCAACGGCAAAGGCCTTCACCGCCGAAGGGCTTAGTTTCAGCCCCCTTCCCTTTTCCCGATCCGGCGTGGAGACTACCAGCGGGACCTGATATCCGGCATCGAGTATCCCGCGCAACGACGGCACGGCAAACTCCGGGGTTCCCATGAAGATCACTCGCATCGCTCTGTCACTCCCGTTGAACTATGAACATTATCGTCCTGGCGTTGCAGGCATCTCCCGGCCGAGGATCTCCGTCCCGATCTCGGAGCCTCCGGCGCGAGCGACCCGCCCGAGCAGCCGCCCATCCTCCACCGCATAGGCGATCACCCCGAAATCGGCCCCGGCCCCCCAGCCCACCACAAGCCGGTTGCCAACTCGAAGGCCGATACCATCGTAGGCGCCGGTCCCAACCTCCCAGCGAAGATGATACAGATCTCCATCGCGCCATACCTTCATGGTGCCGCTGTAGTGGCTTCCCCGCCCAGGGTTCACGCCGCTGACCATATAGACCGACTCGGCTTCATCGAGCGAACCTCGCACGGCATGTTCGGTGCCGGGCACCTCATCGCTTCCGGCATAGATCCACGTTCCATCGAGCGAGCCATCGGCACGAATCGTATACAGCACAAGCCCATACGACGGCCCGGTTCCCCAGCCGACATAGAGGGCATCGTTCTGGTAGAACCCGATACCGCTGAACGCCGCATCCTGAACCGTCCACCGCAGAATCTTCTGCATGCCCAAGGGGTCGATCTGCACTTCTCCGCCGTACTGCCGCCCATCATACAGCCCTTCGATGATCTGCCATCGTCCCTCCACTCTCTGCTCGGCCGCTCCCTGCGCCAGAAGTTGCATGGAGGCTCCGGCGACCAGCATGGCAATGCAGGCCGCGATCAGGCTGTGTAGGTTCATAGGGGTCAGGTTCTGGAACGGCAGGAAATGGAAATCGGTTGTCATCAACCATGCATGGTGGGGGCCGAGGCCAACATCAGGATGATCTCGGCCTCCTGCGTTGCAAGCTCGTCGAGCCGGGCACGCACCTCGGCCTCCGGGTAATATTCTCTGGCGATATCGAAGAAAAGCCTGTAATGCCCCGCCTCTGATGCCAGAAGCGAGGCATAAAAGGCGCGAAGCTCCTCATCGGCAACATTCTTGCTCAGCATGGAGAAGCGTTCGCAGGAGCGGGCCTCGACCAGAGCGGCAACCAGAAGCAGATCGAGCATGCGCTCCGGCTCGTTCGGGCGCACCTGGCGATGCAGCGCCTGCACATACGGGTCGCCCGGATCGCGCGCAAGCTGGCCACCACGCCGTCTGATGAACTCATAGACCATCCCGAAATGCTCCATCTCCTCTTTGGCAAGCTCTATCATCTGGCGTACCAGCATATCGCGGTGCGGATAACGGCTCACAAGCGCCATTGCGTTGACCGCAGCCTTTTTCTCACAATGGGCATGATCGAGCAGAACACGGTCCAGATCATTCCTGGCGATCTCGATCCACGATTGCTGCGATGGAACTTTCAGGCAGAGCATCAGGTTCTTCCTCGTTGCTTCTGATTCAGAGGGTACAGGGCATCATCTCCAGAGAAGATCGGAACGAATAGGTCCCCGGAAAAGAGCATGAAAAAGTCTATCGGAACGGCATGCAGCAGAAGATCGCACAACAAACAGCGTATCGGAAGCAATCGCCAGTGGAGGAAATGCTCAGCATCACGGCCCATTCCTCTGTGCATGTCCCCATAGATGCTCTAAGATATCCAGCCGGACCGGTTCGAGCCTAACGCTTGACCGGATAAGCATAGAACAATCTACGGCATACATTCATGGCAGAGAAGAAACAGAAGCTCCCGACTGACTCGAATTAACGGGCAAAGTCCATTGTCGATCTGGCGACAGGTGAGACGGAAGAGCCTACCGAACCCACGACGGAGAAGAACCCGGCAGGGGTTGAGCTTGGCCGGTTGGGAGGCTTGAAGGGTGGTAAGGCAAGGGCGGCGAAGCCGACACCTGAGAAGCGCAAGGAGATAGCGAGGAAGACAGCAGCGGCACGGTGGAAGAAGAGCGGGAAATAACAAATAATCACAAAGGTTTTAACCAGAAGCAGCCCTTGCTATCCACGTTGATAGCAGGGGCTTTCGCTTATAGCAAGGGCATCAGTAGTGTTTAGCTTTTGCATTAGAACTAATCAAAAGCTAATTTGTCAATCATTAGCGATGCATAGCTAATGACACATCTATTAGCTCAACATTTGCTCATGAGGAGCCTGCAATGAAGATCCCAAGAAAACCTCTCAGCTTTAACGTGCTCTTCAGCAAAGTGCTTGGTGGCCCCGATGGAACTGAGCGGTTGACTAAGATAATATCTAGTGGTATAGGACCGGCTCAAGACGGCACATATCGCCACTGGGAAACGCTGCGCTACTTGACCCCCCCGAATGACTTGACTCATGAAGAGTGGTGGTTAGGGATTAAGATGGCGCGCTCATTCATGCAACATCACCTTCCTCTACTGGGCAAAGATGGCACGCCAATGCATTTTACGACGCCGGATATCTTGTATAAGATGTGTTCGGTGATCGACCAAAATGCTACAGGGTCTATTCAAGCAAACGAGCCAATTCTGAGTTCAACTGACCGTGACTTCTACTTGTTCAAGTCGCTTACAGATGAATCTATTACATCAAGTCAACTTGAGGGAGCTTCGACTACGGGCGACGTCGCAAAAGAGATGATCCGAACCGGTCGCCAGCCAATGAACAAAAGCGAGCGGATGATCTACAATAATTATCTAGCGATGCGTTTCATTCGCACGATAAAAGATCAGCCGTTGACCCCTGAAATTATTTTTGAAATCCACCGGCGTATCACGCATGGTACGCTCGACGAGGCAGACGCAGCGGGCCGGTTACGGCGTGATGGGGAAGATATACGGGTATTTGATGAAACCACTGGCGAAATACTACACTCTCCGCCCCACGCTAGTGAGTTGAAAGCACGTATGAAGACAATGTGCGCCTTTGCAAATGATATCGACTCAGAGAATTACATCCATCCGGTTATCCGCGCAATACTCATACACTTCTGGCTTGCATATGACCATCCCTTCGTCGATGGCAATGGTAGGACTGCACGCGCGCTTTTCTATTGGTCAATGGCCCGGCAGAAGTATTGGCTCTTCGAGTTCATCTCGATATCCAAGATTATTAACGAAGGCGCAATACGCTATGCTATGGCATATCTCTATACAGAGACTGATGACTTCGATACCACATATTTCATCCTTAATCAATTGGGGGTGGTAATCCGAGCGATTGATGAACTTCATGCATACTTGCGACGAAAAGAAACTGAGATCATGGAAGTTCGAGAGTATCTCGCAAAATCGAACCTTGCAGCGGTGATGTTTAACTATCGCCAGATGGCCGTCATTAACCATGCACTTAAACACTCTCACTCAGTATATACATCCGAGTCACATCGGCGATCACATAATGTGAGTCCACAAACAGCAAGAACTGATTTGCTCGAACTTGCCAAGCATAATCTCCTTATTCAGGAACGGCGCGGTCACTCTTTCATATTCTATGCGCCATCAGATATCAAATCACGACTCAAGGCTTTGACTATTTCTAATGATGACAAGTCCGGGCAATCTCCCTCGCTAAAAACTAAAGCATAGGCAAGGCTCTTGGGATGGCGTAGAAGACTTATCGTTTGCACGCTTCGACTACCCGCAGATGCAGAAATCCGGGCGCCCTATCGGTCGGCCCCGGAGCGTACCAGTGTTTCCCCTACCTTGCATCGTATGGCCTCTGGACCAGGGCAAACGCAAACTGAACATACCAGAGCGAGCCGGAAAATCGGGGGTCGTACGTAGAGAGAGCGGTCGAGGTACGGCCAAACCGGGCACGAAGATCGATATGAGGGCCGACATCGGAGGGAATGCGATATCCGAGGATAGCGCCGAGTTCGTAGCCGACCCGATCGCGGGTACGCGGCAATGCGGTGGGGTCAACACCGGCGGAATCATCTCCACGAATGGACTGCATCGCCAACCCGGCAAGCGGCGTGATCGCCACGCGCCCGAACCGGAACTCGTATCCCGCGCAGAGCGATGTATTGATAAACGGGGAGCTTCCCTGCTGCCACAGATCCCCCCCGGCAACAAAGTCCCTGCTGGCATCCGCCACGCCAAAGGTGATCGAGCCGGAGAGCGTCAGCTTCCACAGATAGAGTTCCCCGGCCAGCAGCGGCCCATGAAAGGAGTTGAAATGGTCTCCAAGCGATCCATCGAACCCGCCAAGGGAGTACCCTGCGCTGAATGCCGCCCCGAAGTCCGATTCGGAGTACCGCTTCCAGATAGATGCCTGGGCCAGTGCCACCAGCGGGGCATCCGGCATCGTGCGTGCAAACTCCTCCACCTTCCTGTTAAGATCCTCCTGTGCACGCAGGCCCCGAATGTAGAGATGGTTCACCAGGAGATTGAAGAACCATGCCTCGCTCGCCATCGGCTCCCAGGCCGCAAAGCGCGCGGCAACGGTCTCGGCACGCTCGCGGAGCATGTCGCGCAGATTGCGATGCAGATTGTCCTCGGGAAAGGCCGGGTTCTGGCGATCGGTGGTTCTGGCAACTGTCAGAAGGGCTTCAAGGCGGGCGAGATCGCGCACCAGCAGGGAATCGGCGATCAGAACCTCTGCCAGGAGACGCTCGGTTGGGGAAAGCCACTGGTTCGAGCTGCTGGCGCGGCGGCGGTCCATAAACGTGAGCAGAGCACGGGAGCCGGTATACTCCCCCATACGCAGCGTTCTTGCCAGAAGCATCCGGGCATTGGCGGCGAACGGCATGCCACGCCGCTCCGAGGTTATGGCCTGCTCGAACTGGAGGGAATCCCCTTCCTGCTGGGCGCAGAGGGGAAGGGATACAACAAGGAGCAACAGCGGAACCACCGCCATTGCACTGGCTCCTCCGGGGATGAGGTTCGGCATCGCTCAGAGATTGGGCTTTTGCGGAAGAACGGTGATCGTCTCGACCGAAGCGGTAAGGATCTCTACCAGATCGTGGTCGGTGCCGACAACAAAGGCATGCATTGTAAACGCCTCATCCTTGTATTTGCTGGCCTCCGCGAAGATCTTGTTGGAGGTCATCTCCCTCTGATACAGCGTAGGGGTTCCTGGCTCCTCGATGGAATACTCCTTCCAGACCACATTTGCCCCGGCGAGGTCGCCGATGCTCCGCTGTATCTTCAGGGAGTCCGCGATCAGCGTGGAGGGATATGGCGTCACGTCGATCACAGCCATGCCGCTCTGAACGTCGCCACTATCCTTGGGGTCGTAGATAAAGTATTTTTCGTAGCGGGCCTCCTTGGTCCACTCCACGACAAACCCACTCGGCACCTTGATAAGGAGATCGGGCAGTCCTGTATGCTCGTTCACCATCCGCACGGTAAGCAGCTCTACATCCTGAAGAAGCTTGGATCTATCCTTATGGGGAGTGCATCCAGCGGTTACCAACACCGCGAGAAGCGCACCAACAGACAACGCATTCCGGTTCATGCTGCCAACCAAACAACGTGGATATGAAAAGATAGGTTAGAGCCGGTCTCGCCCCGAGTTGCTGCATACGCTATCGAGAGCGTTCGGCAGCTTTAGGGACGGAGGCTCAGCGTTTCCGCTGCGGACATCAACTCGGCGACTCGTGTGGAATCGTTCCCGGCAACATAGAGATGCAGATGCAGGGGAGCCTTGGCAAGCTCCGGCGAGAGAAACGAGAAGAAATCGGCGCTGGTAATCTCCCGGATATAATAATCGGAGCCATCGGGCACTGTTTCGGTCCAGAGGTTCCAGACGAGCGGAAAACCAGCTATCACAACGTTCCGCTCAGTGTGTTTCTGTCCGGGGCGCAATCCGGTCTGGGGCGAGACGCCGATAAACAGCCGCATAAACCCCGGAGTGACGGCAGTGGAATCGGTCATGCCGGGATCATCCGTGCGAATGATAAAGAATTCATCGTTCGGCAGGCGGCTCAGATTACGGATCGTATAGCCATCTGGAAGCGTTATAAAAAAGTCCGAGACCGGCGTATGCGACGTCGGGATCTGGAAGCGCCCGGCCGGAAGCTCCGCACTAACCAGGGCCGTGGTATCAATACGAGCGGTTGTATCAATGGCCTGGGCCTCCTTTCCAGGCTCGCGATCGCCGCATCCGGCAACCGCGAGCAGCAGAGCGATGATAGTGCAGAACGCCGATATGCGTGCTCGTTCGAGCATCATATGCAGTTCTCCAGGTACGACTCTATCTTCAGCCGCCATTCAGGACGGGCCTGCATGATATCATGCACGGTTGCCAGGGAGAACACCTTCAAGCCGGTCTCCCCTTCAAAGATCTCGCGTGCGGTGCGGCCGCTATCATCCATCGGCTCGGCCCGATCGAATGCGATGATGAAGCCAAGGGGTTCGCAGCCGGCCTGGCGGAGCTTTGCGATCGCTTCCAGCTTTGTCCCGCCGGTTGTTATCACATCGTCCAGGATCACGGCCTTGTCACCAGCCTTCAGCACGCCAAGGAACGCGCTTGCATCGCCGTGGGTCTTGGCCTCCTTGCGGTCGCTCACCGCACGGATATCCCCGGCATTCCCACCGGCAAGGGCAACGGCTGCGGATACGGCAATCGGGATGCCTTTATAGGCCGATCCGAACAGAACGGTCGCCTCGGCAAATTCAGGAATGGAACGCAGGAGATCAGCATAGAGCTGCCCCATGGCGGCTAGCTGCCGCCCGGAGCAGAGCGAGCCAGTATTGAAGAAGTAGGGCGATTTACGGCCGCTCTTCAGTGTAAACTCGCCAAACGCCAGCACACCCTCGTTGATAAAAAACTCGATTGCCTGCCTCTGGATGCCACCAGCACCTTGGTGATTGGAGCTGGTGGTTCCCTGTTCATTATCTGTCATAGCGTGATCTATCCGGGCTACGTTGATGGAAAGGTCAATTCACGTCGAGTTCGTCCGGCACATCTATCTCCATCCGAAGCATGGCGGAGGAGAGGGTCTTGCCCTGCGCATCGAGCTTCAGCGATACGGTGCCACCACCGCCAAGAGTATTGTGCAGCAGAAAGTTGAGCGCCCAGAGGTTTGGCAGCTCAAAACGCTCCACCTTGCCATGACAGATTCCCTTGAAATGCTCCGACACCCGCTCAACCGTAAGAGCCTGGGCGATGACAGGATACCATTCCTCGCGGCGTGCGATCACGCCAACGTTTCCGGCATCACCTTTATCGCCTGAGCGGGCATGGGCGAGCTTCAGCAATTGAACTTTTTTCATATGTGTACAGGTTGATAGGTCATATCAATGTAAGGATAGCGCACGACGGCCTAGCGTCCGTCGGTGCCGGCATTGCGACCGTAAAGCTCGGCCAGCAACAGCATACGGAGTTGAGTATATGCCTTGTACAGCCCCTGCTCCCTTCCGGCACCGGCATACCGTTCGCCGCCGAGATGTACCTCATCGAGCGATATGGTCCGATCGCCGATACGCGCTCGCAGCCAGATCATCGGATGGTCGGTCACCGCCGTCGTCTGGTCATCGACGAACGTCAGAAGCCCGATCTCGGATGCGCGCTGAAAGAGATTCTCGGCCACATCGCTGGTAAGCGGGCGCCGGAGGCGGTACAGGATATCGCCCCGGTTGAACTCGTCGTAGCGCCAGCCTTCGGCTTCATAGATATGAAACGTTGCAGGGGATTCGCGGAAGATGGAGACATAGGCCTCGCAGCGCCCAAGACATGGGCCGATGTAGAGATGGATATAATCGCGGTGCGATATCGCTGCCAGGCTGTCCAGCCGGGCAGCTATTCCATCGGAGGAGATGCTCAGCCCGCCATCACCTCGGGACTTGGCATTGCGGACGGCTCCGTTCTGGGAGGAGGTGCAGCCATACCCTGCCAGGCAGAGAAGAATCAGCAGAAGAATTTTTGAGAGCGACATGATGCTGTTCCGTATTGTTTCCGGGGCACTCTCCCCAGGCAATCGCACAGAGGCGCGAGAAGGAAAGAAAAAAGAAGGGGGGATTCCGGAAGGTTGCTGGCGATCCGGGTGATTCCATTCTTTACGAGTAGGGTGCCGAATGTGAGCAGCAGCCCCAGATAGTTATTGGCAATCCAGGCGTGCTCCCTTATAGATGACAGGAAGCACCGGCTGTCGTGACACGCCCCACTTTTGCGGCCAGTTCGGCAACCATGGCAGCTACCGCGCTGCAACAGCCCCGGTCCCGGCCCGGCATGAAACATCCACCAGAGGGCATGCCTCTCCTTCGCGCCCCACCTTCCTCTTTCGCGTCTTTACGCGATCAGGCATCCACAACCTCCACCTTCACCCGCGGGTCGATACGGGTCTTCTCTATCAGGGCAGGCCAGTACGCCACCACCTCGGACGGACGTGGTCGCCCACCCGCAAAGCCGGTGACATTCGGCGGGCCGGTCAGGATCAGCGGAGCGATCTCCTTGCCAAACCGTTCTACGGCCTTGAACTCGGGGCCGCGCACCCCTACACGCATCATCACTTCCTGCGGATCAGGATTTACAGCAGCGGAGAGCGATCCGTGGCAGGCATTATAGCCTACATACTCGGTGAGGACCTCATCGAACTTCAGCCCCAGCCGCTCCAGCCGTGCGCGAAGGATAGCATCGGCGGCACGGGCCTTGTCAATCGCCTCCGGCCACGCATAGGTAAGCGTCGCAAACGCGGAATAACCATCGGCATAGCTCATCGAGACCTTATAGAACGGGGTATTGGGCCGTCCCTTGATGCCATGCACCCGAACACGGTCATTCCCCTGGTCATCCAGATGAATCGTCGTAAAGTCGGCAACCACATCGGGCGTGATATACTGGGTGGGATCGCCGATCTCATACAGGCACTGTTCGGCCACCGTGCCACGGGAGACCAGGCCACCGGTTCCCTCATGTTTGGTCACAACAAACTCACCGCTTGGGGAGGCCTCGATGATCGGGAAACCGATCTCCGCCATGTTCGGCACCGCACGCCAGTCACCCATATAATTTCCACCGGAGGACTGCGCACCGCACTCGATGATATGCCCGGCAATGGTGCCGGCAGCAAGCTTATCCCAGTCGTCAAGGCTCCAGCCGAACTCATGAATCATTGGAGCAAGGCAGAGTCCCGTATCGGTTGTACGGCCGGTGACGATGATCTGCGCCCCCTGCTTCAGGGCCTCCACGATCGGCACAGCCCCCAGATAGACGTTTGCCGACAGGACACGATCGCGGACATTCGAGACTGGCTCGCCATCCTCCATGTTCTTCAGCTCGGCACCCTGGGCGGTAAGCTCATCCAGGCTATCAAGGATATCATCACCGGTAACGATGCCGATCTTCACAGCAAGCCCATGCTTCCGCGCCACCTCCATAATAGCATCGCGGCAGGCTTCCAGGTTTACCCCCCCACCATTGGTGATAAGGCAGATATTCTTCTCGACGAGCTGTGGGAGGATTGCGTCGATCGTGGAGACAAGATCCTTCGCATAGCCAAGCTTTGGATCTTTCAGCTTCTGCTTCTGCACGATCGACATGGTAACCTCGGCCAAGTAATCCATGACCAAGTAGTCAATCGGCCCCTTGGTCACCTGATCGATAGGGGCTGTCAGCAGATCCCCCCAGAAGCCCTGCCCGGAGGCGATGCGAATCATTTCTTTCATCAGTGCTCTGGTTCAATAAATATGAGATGCACGAAAACGCGCAAAGGTACGAACGCGGCCTGTACTACCCCGCTACAAATGATAAAAGGCCTCGGCAATCCTCTGAGGGAATGTCCGTAACGGTCCTGCGACATCAAGGGGGGCAGGAACCGATCAGCCGGAGATGCCCGGCGCTACCATCCCGGAAACATAATGATTCCGGGGAACACCTGTAAAAAGGACGCCTGGCATGCACACTCTTCGGATGCATGCCAGGCGTCACAACTCTATCGTATCGCTACAACGGATAAAACGCGTCGAAGGATTACTTCCTGGTACGGGCCGAGGCGCCTGTACCGGCAGCGCCACGGCTGGCGGCGGCGGTCTTCCTGGCAGCAGTGGTCTTCTTGGCGACGGCCTTTGTCCCGGCCTTGCCGTTTGCAGCAACCACTCCCCTGGCGCCACCGATCTTTGTAGCGATAGACTTCGCCTGAAGGAACAGCAGCAGGTAATCGCGTCCCCCGGCCTTGCTATCGGTGCCGGAGAGGTTAAAGCCACCGAACGGATGCACCCCCACAAGAGCACCGGTGCACTTACGGTTCAGATAAAGATTGCCAACAAAAAACTCGTTTGCGGCACGTTCCAGTTTCTCCGGGTTCTCCGTATAGACGGCCCCGGTAAGACCATAATCGGTGCCGTTGGCGATCTTCAGCGCATCATCGAAGTTCTTGGCCTTGATCACCGCAAGCACCGGCCCGAAGATCTCTTCCTGTTCGATCCGTGCTCCCGGCTTTACATCGGCGATAACGGTGGGCTGAATATACCAGCCCGGCCCCTCGGCCGCCCCACCGCCGGTCAGCAGACGTCCCTCTCCCTTGCCGATCTCGATATAGTTGAGGATGCTCTTGTATGCACGCTCGCTGGAGACAGGCCCCATATACGTGTTATCCTTGGGATCGCCAAGCTCGAACGTCTCGACACGCGCCTTCAGCTTTTCCACGAACTCATCATAGATCGACGCGTCGATGATCGCACGCGAGCAGGCGGAGCACTTCTGTCCCTGGAAGCCAAAGGCGGATGCCGCCACCCCCTGCACGGCCGCATCTATATCGGCCTCGGCATCGACGATGATCGCATCCTTCCCTCCCATCTCTGCCACCACACGTTTGAGCCACTTCTGATTGTCCGGCGTCTGTGCCGCACGGGCATAGATCCGTTTACCAACGCCGGCCGACCCGGTAAAGGAGATAAAGCGGATCTGCGCATGATCTACAAGGTAGTCGCCGATCTCGCCGCCATGCCCTGGGATAAAGTTCACAACGCCCTTCGGCAGCCCCACCTGCTGGAGCACCTCCATAAAGAGCCAGCCCATCATCGGGGAGTCGCTGGAGGGCTTCAGCACAACCGTATTGCCGGTAACGATGGCCGCAGAGGTCATGCCGACGAGGATGGCAAACGGGAAATTCCAGGGGGGGATCACCGCTCCCACGCCGAGCGGCAGGTACTCAAGCCTGTTATCCTCTCCGGCGATTGGCACCACCGGCTGCGGAACGCCATAGCGGAGCATCTCACGGCCATAGAATTCCAGAAAGTCGATGGCCTCGGCGGTATCCGCATCGGCCTCAAGGTAGTTTTTCCCCACCTCGCTGACCATCCATGCATTGATCTCCAGACGGCGATCGCGAATAACCGCTGCCGCACGGAACAGATACTCTGCACGTTCGGCTGCCGGCACATTCTTCCAGCTCTCGAACGCCTTGGCAGCGGCCTGTACAGCCTGCCCGGCATGCTCGCGTGTTGCAAGATGGAAGCGCCCCACGATCTCTGATATATTCGCCGGGTTGAGCGACTCAACAGTCTCCTCGGTCTTCACCTTCTTGCCGTTGATGATAAGAGGATATTCCTTGTTGAATTTCTTCCTGACCTTTGCGATCGCCTCTGCCTGCTGACGGCGGATGGCGGGCCTGTTGAAATCGAGATACGTTGTTGGAGCGTATTCTTTGATCTTCTTTGCCATGATGCTTAGGGTGCTTCGAGTGCCTGTGAGGTAAGAGGAGCCGCTGCCCTCCTACAATTTTTTACTAGCGATGAATTTACCGAAATAATTCGTAGCTGCACGGCCGGGGGATTGTAGATAGTTGTTATTCGCCCTGCTATACGGATGCAGTCTATCAGGGGGCCGCCCCATGCCGATCTCGGGCAGTGTTATTTCACCACCCTGCTCAGCGCCTCGATGGAAGCGGCAAGGCTGGCCGAGGAAGAAGAGAATGTATCGATCCTGATATTAGGCTCGGCTTCGGTAAGGATATAGGGATTGCCAAAGGAGGCGATGATGCTCGGCTTGGCAAGGGCTGCATCGGCAACCGCACGCTGATCGCGGCTCAGGCCAACGGTGCCCGCAAACCCGCGTGGCTTCACAAACAGCGCCATAAGGATTGAACCGGCCGATTCGATCCTGGCAAGGATCTCCGGCCGATCCTCATCGCTCACATCCGGCGTGATGATAACGCCGCTTGCCTCGCCGGAATACCATGCCGAAAAGAATCCGAACCATTCCTCCGCTTTTGGATTGTCCGGCGTATCGACAAAGGCCAGCACCACAAGCGGCGGATAGAGTTTACGCATTCTCCCGACAACCTGGATCGAACGCCGTGCGCTCTCCAGCGCGATCACATCGTGGCCACGGCGGGGCAGGGTTCCTCCCTGGATCTCGTCCTGGTAGGAGCTGGTCCATTTCTTGATCGCCGCGATCCTGTTGGCGGTTGCCTTCACCCGGCTCGGCTTGATTTTTTTTGTGTTGAACGCGCCCACAAGCGCAGCCAACGCCACATCCGAATCGGCAGGGATCTCAAGGACATCGCAGCCGGCCTGGTACGCCATCAACGCTATCGCGCCACCGCCATGGCTCCTGGTAAGAGCATGCATATCGAGCGCATCGGTAGCGATCACCCCCTCAAAGCCCATCTCATCGCGCAGCACACCGCTGGTGATCGCGGTAGAAAGCGTTGCGGGAAGCCCTTGCGGGTCGAGCACAGGCACGGCGATATGCCCAACCATAACAGACTTCACCCCATGGCGAACCGCGTGGCGGAACGGCATCAGCTCCACGCCATCCAGACGGCGGCGGTCGGCATTGAGCACCGGAAGCTCGCGATGAGAATCCACTTCGGTATCGCCATGGCCGGGAAAATGTTTAACGCAGGCGACCACTCCCCCATCCTGCATGCCTTGTACATACGCATACACATGATCGGTGACCAGTTGCGGGTCCTCGCCGAAGGAGCGGATGTTAATGATGGGATTATCGGGATTGGTGTTGATATCGGCCACAGGGGCGAAGTTCCAGAATATGCCGAGCGCGCGCATCTCG
This sequence comes from uncultured Alphaproteobacteria bacterium, assembly GCA_964455525.1. Taxonomy (GTDB): domain Bacteria; phylum Bacteroidota; class Ignavibacteria; order OLB7; family OLB7; genus JAFDZV01. The sequence continues at coordinate 749,183 of CAYVWR010000002.1, read as the reverse complement.
CGCGCGATGCTTCGGGCAACCGAATAGGTAGCAGATACATCGCCGGAGCGCCCGAGGGCCATCATGCTGGGAAATTCGGTCCCGCCGGGAAAACGCATGGTAACGCCATCCTCGCAATCGGCAGCAAAGAGCAGTGTGCCGCCGGCACGGCTCTGAAGGCTTGCCACGGTCTGCTGTACGGTTTCCACATCACCATCGAACACAACAAAACCACCGACCGACCTAGAATCAATCAGACGATCGATCCGATCGCGGTAATCGCTCTCGGCGTGGTACTGGTTACAGTTGAGGCGTGGGAAGATGGACTGTGCTAAGAGAAGGTTATGCTCGATCATCAAAAATAGAGTTGCCACTTATCGTTGAGAGCCAGGCCCCACGCACGCCAGAGGCGTAGAGGCCTGATCGTGAACTTCAAGCTCCGAAGTCGATCTCCGGATGGTAGGGTGAAGCTCGGTCGATTGGGATGACATGCCAGGCGTCAATCGCGCATAGAGGGCCACCTGGCGAACGCCCCATCTACAGTGGGGCATAGGAAACGGCCATCCGGTAACAAAACGAGGGTAAACGGAAGATACTACAAGACAGGACTCGCAACAGAAATTTACTATTACCGGGAGCAGAAGCTCGCCGGGGCTTCGCCGCGGTGCAGCCCGGGGGGCATCGTTGCTGCCTCCCCCTTTTTCCGTATATTTGCCCTCTTCGCGGCGCATTTCAGATTAATCTCTCGAGATTTGGTATGGCAAAAAGCCTGAGCATTCTCTTTGTAACCAGCGAGGTCGTACCGTTTGTGAAAACGGGGGGTCTGGCGGATGTCAGTAGCGCGCTCCCTCTGGCGCTCACCGAAATCGGCCACGATGTACGCATCGTCGTGCCGAAATACGGGAACGTCTCGGAGCGACGCAACCGCATCCACGAGATCAAGCGCCTCAAGGATATTCCCATTGTTGTTGCTGGTGAAGAGACGATGGCCACGGTCAAAAGCTCGCAGGTCGTCAACTCCCGTGCAAAAGTACAGGTCTATCTGGTTACGAACGATAAATATCTGGAACCGGTAAAGGGGATCTATCAGGACCCCTCCGGCAAGGATTATCCGAACAACGATGAACGGTTCATCTTCTTCCAGAAGTCCGTTCTTGAAACCTGTGTTCGTCTTGGCTGGCGTCCCGACATTATTCATTGCAACGACTGGCAGACTGGGCTGATCCCTGCATTCCTCAAGGAGCTTTATGCAAAGGACAATTTCTTCTCTCATACCCGAGTAGTCTTCACGATCCATAATCTCGCCTATCAGGGAATCTTCCCGCACTCCACCGCAGAGAAGGCGGGGCTTCCAGAGAAGGCGCTGGCGGGCATTGAGTTCGGTGGGCAGGTCAACTTCATGAAGGCCGGCATCACCTATGCCGACGCCATCTCCACAGTCTCGCCAACCTATGCAAAGGAGATCACCACAAGCGCGCACGGAGCGGGCCTGGAAGGGGTGGTCAAGAAGAACAAGGAAAAGCTCTTTGGCATCCTCAACGGCGTCGATACGGAGGTCTGGAACCCCAACACCGATAAGCTGATCGATACGAAGTATACCTCCAGCTCGCTCGAAGGGAAGTTCGAGAACAAGACGGCACTGGTAGGCAAGTTCAATATGGACGCCGATCTCGACGTCCCTGTGATCGCAATGATCGGCAGGCTGGTGGAGCAGAAGGGCTACGATCTGGTGCTCTCCGCGCTTGACGACATCGTCAAGCTTGGCGTGCAGATCGTTTTTATGGGCGAGGGGGAGAAAAAGTATCAGACGGCGCTTGAGAAAGCCGCACGCAAGCATAAAAACGTCGGCCTGGCACCTGCGTACGATGAGGAGCTTGCGCATCTGATGATGGCAGGCTCGGATATGCTTCTGATGCCATCGCAGTTCGAGCCATGCGGCCTGAACCAGCTCTATGCCCTTGCCTACGGCACCGTGCCGGTGGTTCACAGGACCGGAGGTATCGCCGACTCGATCACCGATTACAATCCGAAGAAAGGGGTTGGCAACGGATTTGCGTTTGCAGAGTATACGTCGCAGGATCTGCTGGAAACCCTTGAACGTGCCATTGCGGTCTACCGTGACGAGGAGAAGTGGGAAGCCCTACAGCAGTCGATCATGGCGGAGGATCATTCCTGGCGGGCATCTGCCGAGGAATATGTGGAGAAGCTCTATCGCAAGAGCTGATCGTGCTCTTCCCTTTTTGCCGGTTGGCCCCCCAGGGGCACACCCGGCCCCATCGGCGCAGCAGAGGGCAGATGGGGAGAGGGATACACAAACAAGCCGGGAGCATCCCCTTCAGTTACGGAACCGGCGCAGATACGTCATCGTAGCGCCGGTTTCATGATTCAGTATCGCCTCCCGTATAACGAGCGAGGACACATCGCCGGGCATGAGCCGCATGGTTCTTCCCTCTCGGGCACATTCTTTTGGAAAAGCTTCTTCGCATGAGCATCATCATTCAGCGCTTCCATGCCCTTACGCTGCTGTCGGCACTGCTGGCCGCAGCCGTGATCTCCTCCTGCAACGATAATCCCACGACGATCGGCAGCGACTATCTCCCCGAGAGCGTCGAATTCGGCTCGTATACGCTGAAGCCGGAGGACTTCCAGATCACAAGCGGCATCGCGGCCATCTCCAACAGTTCCGCCCAGGGAGGGCTTGGCATCGGTGTGGGCCGCACCCCTGACGGCATCGTGGCACATGGGCTGATAGCGATCACCTCGGAGTCGCCCATCGTCTCCGGTGCAAGCGCAAAGCCGGTGCAGAGCGCAATGCTGCGTCTGCATGGACTTCCCTACCGCCATGGCGACACCAGCACGGCACAGATCGAGTTCGACATCGTGGAGCTTGACCAGGTTTTCCCGCCCGGCGTACAGTGGAACGATGCGATCGTCTCGACGATCGAGAGCGCCCCGGTGATCGGCAGCTATAACGGCCCGTATCCGGCATCCGACAGCGTTGCAATAGAAGTCCCCCTGAATCCAACCGAAACGGGGAGATTTCTTCAGGACTACTTCCGATACGATTCCTCGTCCGGCCGACGGGAGTTCAGGACATTGCGGACACTGGCCCTTCGCGCCAAGGAGGGGAATCGCTTCGTGGGCACATTCTTCGGTGTGCAGGGCGTTACCGATTCGCTCCGTCCGGTTCTCCGCGTTTTTACTGGCACCGACACGGTAAACCTGAGCATTGGCACAACCGCCTGGATCGCGAACAGCCCCGTTGCCACCGGGCCTGGCAGATTTCTTGTGATGGCAGGAGTGCCGATCCGCACCCTTATCAAGCTGAATCTGGACTCCATCCCCGTTGGCGCAACGATTCATCAGGCGGAACTGAAGCTCCATATCGACAAGGCAAATTCGCGTTTCGGCACATTTGGCGAGCCGAATTTTCTGGTTGGCTATATCGCCACCGATACATCGTTTATACCAGGCTCCTATCTGACATCGGAGCTAAGTGGCGTGCTTCCGGTAAATCGTCCGGCAATCGATTCGGCCACCTTCTCGGACATCTTCCGTTTCACGACGCTCGGCCCGACAGTTGGAGCATGGCTGCGCAATCGCCGTGGAGATGGAACCTTGAAGAACCAAGGGATCATTCTGGCATTCAACCGTATTGTATCGAGGCCTGACCTGGAAACGGTCACGACCGACCGTCTGGCATTCTTCGGGCCGGATGCCGCCGATCCATCGGTGCGTCCTGCATTAACAATCATCTACTCGGTGCAGGTCGATGCGAACAAGTAATACGTTCAACCGCAGACTGGCAGCAGCGCTCCTTGCAGCGCTTGCAATTGCGCCAACCGCGATAGCACAGACAAGCGGCGGCAGCACCTACTCGATCTTCAACCTGGGCGATCTGCGCGCCGGAACAACTGCCGCAGCAGCCGGACGTGGCGGTGTGGAATCGGCCGTGCCAAGCCATGCGATCATCAACTCCCTCAACCCTGCGCTCTGGTCCGATCTCAGCTATGTAACCCTTCAGGCTGCGATGAACTTCGAGCAATACAAGGTGAGCGATGCACTGGGGACGATCTATCAGAACCAGAGCAAATTGCAGGATTTCAGCGTCGCATTCCCCTACTCCCAAGCATTTGGCGGCACCCTGGCGTTTTCGGTTCGTCCGTACTCCACGGTGAACTACCGCACCCAGCTTGAGCGAACCATCCAGACCGGCGACACGACCACACGATCGCTTATCACCTATAGCGGCCAGGGAGGGCTTTCCGAGGCATTGCTGGGAAGCTCGTTCGAGCCAGCGGAGTGGATCTCGATCGGGATAAGCGGCAGCCTTCTGTTCGGCTCGGTGACAACCGAGAGCGCGATCAGCTTTCCCGATAACAACACGTTAAGCCCGGCCAGATACCAGAAAGGGGATCTGTACATGGGGGGAAGCGGGCGCTTCGGCGTTGCCGTGAAGCCCTCCCCCGGCCTTACCGTAGGAGGCGTATTCGAGACCGGCGGCACGCTATCACGCGAACGAAGCGAGAGCACACGCCTGATCGACAACAACAGGGAACTGATCGACACCACGATGGTGAGCAAGTCAGATCTGAAGCTCCCCCCCAGGATCATCCTTGGCGCATCCTATCAGACAGGCCGGTTCCTTCTTGCATCCGATGCCATATTCCACTCGTGGGACAAGGAAGATTTCCCAACCGCCCGCCCTTCAAGCCGTTTTGCGGCGGGAGTGGACAGGCTGCCGAGCGAGTCGATAAACGCAAGCGGCTTCGAGCGCTGGACGTTCAGGCTGGGCGGCTATTACGAACAGACCTATTACGAACTTGCCAACGGCACGGGGATCGACCAGATGGGCCTTACCCTTGGTGCCCGTGTGCCGATCAGCCAATCGGGACACCTGAACGCCGGCACCGCGCTCGACCTTGCCGTCGAGCTAGGACAGCGTGGCTCTATCAACAACGGCCTTACCCAGGAGCTGTATGGCAAGCTCTGGGTGCAACTGGGCGTGAGCGAACTCTGGTTTGTACGAAGGAGATAACAGCATGCTTGTAGGTTTTGGGTACGATATTCATCGCCTGGAAGCAGGGCGGCCGATGGTGCTTGGGGGCGTACATATTCCCGACGCCCCGAGCGGCCCAACAGCCCACTCCGATGGTGATGTCCTGCTGCATGCGATCTCCGATGCCATTCTGGGAGCGGCCGCGCTTGGCGATATCGGCTACCATTTCCCCGATACCGATCCGGCATATCGCGGCATAAGCTCGCTTGATCTGCTTCGCCAGGTGATGATCCTGATAACTAAACGGGGCCTGAGACCCCATAATCTCGACTGCATGCTGATTCTGGAGCGTCCGAAGATCGCCCCGTACCGTGAGGCGATGCGCGAGACAATCGCCGGCACGCTCTCCCTGTCGATTGAACGCGTTTCGGTAAAAGCGACAACCAACGAGGCCCTAGGACCGATCGGCTCCGGCGATGGCATGGCGGCCTATGCGGTCGTAACGCTGAGCGAACGCTCCTGATCCAACCCTCAACCATTAAGGGGCTTTGCCGCCCCTTTCCACTCTTTCGGACGGGAATGTAACTACCGGTACCCCCTTGCTCCCATTCGCATATATCGCCCGAACGAAGCGGCAGCCGGTATGGCTCATCCCGGTGCTCCTGAGCGTTCTTGCGGGCACCCCGTGGCTGCTGCTGGCACAGATAGCGAACACATCCGCCGAAGGAGTGGTCAACGAACGTCTATACAGGGTTCCGGGAGGGTATATAGGCATCGCCAGCTATGGCGCCATCGGCGTGCTGACCCGCTACAACGATTCGCTCGTCGATCAGGTAACGCTCCCGTACCAGGACCTTCTTCCGGTCGATATCATTATCCCGGCAAACGGTCCCGCCCAGGCGTTTCTCCTTGGTGCTCATGCAGGGCGTGCCGTGCTCTATCGCATGAGCCTTGGCGAGCGGCCGGAGATATCACCGCTCTGGGAGAGCGATCTTCCGCCGTTCAAGAAAATTATCGCGGCGGGGGATTTCGACCGCGACGGCACAACGGAAATCGCGATGCTCGGCGATAGCGCCCTCAGCGTGGTAGGCACCGATGGACGCGAACGTTACTCCCATCGTGGTTATCTGCTTGATGGCGTTGCTCAGACCACAGAGACGACACGCTTTCTTCTGGCGGCCCGCGTGGGCGAGACCATCGCCATTGTGCAGATCGACGCCGCCAACGGCACTGTCGGCGGATCGCAGGAGCTGGCGGGGGCCTACGAGCTGATGATGCGTCTTGTGCCGACGGCCAACGGGGAAACGCTTGTCGTGACGTCGCTCGGGCGTGACCCGGGAGTCTACATCTTTGATCCGGCCGGGCTGTTCCCCCCGGACCGCATCGCACTCCCGCTCTCCCCGCTTGCGATTCTCCCCTACCACAACGGCAACAAGCTTGTGCCGGCCGCTCTGTTCGGTGGTTATCCATCACCCACGATTCTTCCACTTGTGCCGGGGGCGGTGGCCACCGCAATAGACTATCCGCTTTCAAGCGTGCTCCAGGGGGGCACATCCACGGGACAATTCAATATCCTTGTGGCCCGCGACAGCCTAGTGCTCTACGATCGGGAGATGCAGCTCCATTCGGTGCTCCCCTCCACCGGCTCGGCCGATCTACGGGTAAGCGAACTGGGACAATCGGAACTGCTGCTTGCCACGGCCACAGGGTCCAGGATCGTGACAATCCCGGAATCCGACTATGGCTGGCTTGCACGTAACTGGAAGCTGCTCGCAGCAACCGTTGCAGGCCTGGCCCTTATCGCCCTGGGCATCGCCGCAGCGCGGCGCTACAGCTTTGTCAGGACGATCTACAACAATCTGGTGCGCGTCCCCGGATCCTATGGAGTGATCGTTATGACGCCGCGCCAACGGGTCAAGCAGATCAATCAATCGGCACGGGGACTGCTGGAGATCGCGACGTATATTCCCTCCGGGCGCCATATAAGCGAATATCTTATCAGCGACGATCTGGCCACCGTGCAAGGCCCGCTCCGGCGGCTGTTTGCCGAAGAGGAGGCGTTCGAGGAACATGTCAACGTAGAGCGCGAAGGCTCCATCAGGGCTATCACCTTCCGGGGACGCCCGCTTATCGGAGCATATGGCCGGACAAGGGGCTATCTTCTGCTGGTGGAGGATGTGACGCAGACCCTGGAACGGGAACGGCTCATCAACTGGGCATCGGTGGCGCATCATATCGCACATGAGATGAAGACCCCGCTGGGAACCATCCGCATGACCGCCGAGATGCTTCATGACCGTATGAACACAAATGGCCACGACAGCGAGCATGTACGCGCCACCGGCAGGATCATCCGGCAGTCGGCACGGCTTCGCGAGATCGTCGACGATCTGCTGACGATCGCCCGAACCGAGGCCTTGCAGAAGACCAGCACCGATATGGCGCTTCTTCTCTCATCGCTGGTACACGACTCCTCCGATGCTCTCTCCGGCAACATCGAGCTACGCTACGAGATCAGCGGCGAGGATTTCCGCTGCATGACCGATGTGGCACAGCTTACCGTGGCACTGCGCAACCTGCTCGACAACGCAGCCCAGGCGATCGGCTCCCGCGAAGGAGGGCTGATACGGCTTGTGCTGCGCGATGAAGCAGCACGTCTCTGTATTATTGTGGAAGATAACGGGGTCGGAATGAGCAGGGAAACACTGGCCAATATCTTTAAACCGTTCTATACCGAACGCCAGGGTGGTTCGGGGATCGGGACGGTGATTATCAAACGAGTGATAGAAGGGCACGGAGGCTCCATCCGGGTGGAAAGCGAACGGGGCAAGGGTACGCAGTTTGCTATACAATTGCCCCGTGCATGAACGCCCCCGGCCTATGCACTACGCAGCCGATGATGGCAGACGTTCGGGGCCGCAACAGCAGAAGGCCATGCTTCGGGAAAACCGGGAAAAGGGTTCTCTCAAGCGCGAACAACGCAGATGCTCAGCAGAAGCCAGCCCCTTCTCCTGCACATCCACTCTCTACTGACCTACTGGACCAATTCAGCCATGAACTTTCAGAAGTTTACGCTCAAGTCGCAGGAAGCGATCCAGACCGCACAGGAGATTGCGGGCGGATACTCCAACCAGCAGATCGAGCCGGTTCATCTGCTGGCCGCCATGCTCCAGGATGCAAACGGCATCGTTCCTCCCATGCTGATGAAGATCGGCGCAAATATCAACTACCTGAAGATCAAGGTCAACGAGGCGATCGAATCGCTGCCGAAGGTCTCCGGGTCCATCGTTGGCAATCAATACCTTTCGCAGAACACCAGCCGTCTGCTAGAGGCCGCGCTCAAGGAAGCGACGGCGATGGGGGACGAGTATGTCTCCACCGAGCATCTGCTGCTGGCGACGAGCGAGGACACCGCCACGCCATCCGGCGCGATGCTCCGCGACCAGGGGGCCAATCGCGATGCCATCGCCAAGGCGCTCAAGGAGATCCGAGGCTCGCAGCGGGTAACCGATCAGAACCCGGAGGACAAATATCAGGCATTGACCCGCTATGGCCGCAACCTTAACGACCTGGCCCGCAAGGGAAAGCTCGATCCGGTGATCGGCCGTGAGGATGAGATTCGCCGTGTGATGCAGGTGCTGATGCGCCGCACCAAGAACAATCCGGTGTTGATCGGCGAGCCTGGCGTGGGCAAGACAGCGATCGCCGAGGGAATCGCCATGCGCGTGGTCCAGGGAGATGTTCCCGAGGGGCTGCGCTCCAAGCAGATCGTAGCGCTCGATATGGGCGCGCTTGTCGCCGGCACAAGCTTCCGGGGACAGTTCGAGGAACGGCTCAAGGCGATCGTCAAGGAGGTGGGCGATTCCAATGGCGAGATCATCCTGTTCATCGACGAGCTTCACACGCTGGTAGGGGCCGGAGCAGCACAGGGATCGGTGGACGCCGCCAACATCCTGAAACCTGCGCTGGCACGTGGCGAACTGCGAACCATAGGCGCTACCACCCTGGATGAATACAGGAAGTATATTGAGAAGGATGCGGCGCTGGAACGCAGATTCCAGCCGGTGCTGGTCCCGGAGCCGACCGTCGAGGATAGCATCTCTATCCTTCGAGGCCTCAAGGAACGCTACGAGGTGCATCATGGCGTCCGTATCACCGATGCGGCCATCGTAGCCGCATCACAGCTCTCCGACCGATATATCAGCGACCGCTTTCTCCCAGACAAGGCTATCGATCTTGTTGATGAGGCCGCATCCCGGCTCCGCATCGAGATCGACTCGATGCCGGAAGAGCTTGACTCAATCGAGCGAAAGATCCGGCAGCTTGAGATAGAACGCGAGGCACTGCTGCGCGAACTCAACAACGCCTGAACATTGCCCTGACGGCCGGAGAGTAGCATAAGAAGTCCTATATTTGGACAACATCGTTCCGAGGAGTATTGCCGTGGCACAACCGTTACCCGACACGTTACAACCGTCTCTCCGGGGGAGTACCAAAAACCGGGGGCTGAAGCAGAGCCAGGCCTGGGATCTCCCCGCCATATGCGCCCGTCGCAGAAGCATCTACGGCACGGCTCTCCTTCTGGTGATGGCGCTGCTCCTGCCGGCCTGCAATGCCAACCGCGGCGCATTCTCCGAACCGATCCCACGCACGCCACGCATGCAGGAACAACCCGTTGATAGCGCTCCCAGGGACGTGGCAACCGGACAGACCGTCCCCCCGCGCACCGAAACATCGGCAGAGACAACGCTTGGCGAGCGCCTTGGCCGTCTCGACGCCCGCATACATACGGCCCCCGCAGACAGCGTGCCGATACTTCAGGACGAGTACCAGCATCTGCTCGATGAGGCCAACGGCAGCAGAAATATCCAGACAGGGGGCGGGCGCGGCATCACAGATATCGATTCGGCACCCGCCGTACAGGACGTATTGGTCATCCCCACCTCCCCACAGGCCGGACGGGGTGGTGATATCCTGAACGCCTCGTACGACTCCACATTGGAACTGAAAGGATTACGCGCAAGCGAGCTGCGGTATGCCGGTGCCGAGGCGGCACCGGCCCGGCCACATGAGTCGCAGCCACGCGCTCGCCCGGCAGCGCCACGCGGAAGTACGCCGGCAAACGCAACAACCGAACGCACATCTGCCGCCACGGCATCGCGGACACGATCGAAGGGCGAAACGCAGTCGGGAGAAAAAAACCTTGTCAACGGAGTGGCGGCCACACGTGCCGGATGGTATGCAGAGGCGGCAACACAGCTTCCGCAGGCGCTCGCCACGCCTCAGAATGCGTCCAATCGGACCCTTACCCACTACTCCTACGCACAGGTGCTTGAGAACACCGGCAAGCTCAAGCAGGCAGCCGAGCAGTATCTGAAAGCATCGCAGGGGGAAACCGGTCTCGGCCACCGGTCCTATATATCGTACTGTCGCGTGCTCGCGAAGTCAGGGCAGAAGGACCGTGCGCGGCAGCTTCTGGTGCAATTTATCGGCAAAAACCCAAAAAGCGACCAGGTAATAAACGCACGGCAGTTACTGCAAACGTTATAATATTCCTGGCCCAGCCTTTTTGTGCGACAAGAACACCGCTGAAAGGTCATACAAAAAATCATTACTATTGAGGTGACCGATAAGGCCTGGCCACCCGGAATCCGGTGCAGTGTGCACACAGGCCATTGAAACGCATTCCGGCGCTTCCGCCACTTCAGCCAAAGCGTGCGGCGTTTTCAAGAACCCGGAACACCCGTCGGCATCACATCAACTCTCAAATGCAGGAGATCACGGATATGAAGCATTGGTTACCCCGTGTGTGGGCTATGGTTATCCTGGCTGTATCGATTGGAGCCAGCTCACTCTATGCACAGGAGGACCCGGTTCCCAACGATTCCAGTTGGAACCATAACTTCGGCCCGATCGACGTCAACGGCCCGGTACACAAGGTTGCGATAGCATCGAACGGCGATATCTATATCGGCGGCGCATTCACACAGGTCAACGGCATTGCAGCCAATCGCATCGCCCGCTGGAACGGCACAACCTGGTCGGCTCTCGGCAGCGGCATCGGCAATGGCAGTGTCCGCACCATCGCCCTTAGTGGCGCGGACGTGTATGTAGGAGGAAACTTCACGCTCGCCGGTGATGTTGTCGCAAGCAGCATCGCCCGCTGGAACGGAAGCCAGTGGTCGTATCTCGGCAAGCGCGATAATGAGCAGGGGCTTGACTCCAGCGTGAACCAGATCGTGTTTGTCGGAAACACGATGTATGTGGCCGGAAGCTTTATTTACGGCGGGAACAACGATCTGCTGAACAGGATCGCCAAGTGGAACCCGACCGAGAGGATATTCACAGCCCTGGAAGGGACCACCGCACGTGGCCTCGACGACACGGTTTATGCAATGGTAGCCCAGGGAACGATGCTGTATGCAGGCGGCAGGTTCGCCAATGCAGGCGGCGCCACCGCAGCACGCGTAACGCAGTATAATACCGAGACCGGAGAATGGTCCAAGCTTGGAAGCGGCGTAGGCCAGCAGGGAAGCTCCGAGGCCTATGTCACCACGCTGGCAATCAAGGATTCCTTCCTGTACGCAGGCGGCAGCTTCGGGTTCGCCGGTGGTATTCCCAGCCGCCGGGTAGCACAGTGGAACCTTTCCACCCAGAAATGGTCGGGCGTGTATGGCTCCACTGGCGGCAATGGTGTTGACAGCCTTCCGACAGCCATGGTTATCGATGCTGCGGGCGATCTCTACGTGGCCGGCATGTTCAGCACGGTTGGCAACAACATACCGGCAAGCTATGTCACCAAATGGGAGCGCGAGAGCCGCACATGGAGTCCGCTCGCCAGCGGCCTCAACGGCATCGCGCTCACCCTGGCATCAAAGGACAAGTATGTCTACGTGGGGGGCAACTTCACGGAGGCTGGCGGCAAGCCATCGCGCAACTTTGCCCGCTGGATAGATTCGGCGATCGTGCAGAAGAACGATACGACAACCGATACCAACACCGTAGGCGTCGTGCGGTCGGTAGAGTATGGCTCGGCAACGCTGGCGGCCATGCCAAACCCGATGAACGGCCAAACAACCATCAGCTTCACCCTCTCGAACGCTGGCCCCTGCCTGGTCGATATCAGCAACGTGCATGGCGAGACGGTGGCGACGCTGGTCTCCGAACGGCTTGAATCGGGCGCCTATACTGTTCGCTGGAATGCATCCGGCGTATCCGACGGCATCTACTTCTGCAATCTGCGGAGCGGCAATGTGGCCCGAACCACAAAACTGGTTCTTGTCAGATAGAACCGACTCCCGTGATATACATATCGACAAGGGCAGCCCTGAGGGGCTGCCCTTGTCCGTTGGAAGATATCTCATACGGGCACAGTTCTCTTTAGCTGCCGACGGTTTCCCGGAGAAGGCTGTGGAGATAAATCATGCTCCGAAGCGAAAACGTCGGCTCCCCGGCCCGTTTGCCGACGCGATTTCCCTGTAGGCACGCATAGATCGTGCGCTGCAACGCGTTCACCATCACACGATAATCCTCTGCCGGCTGAAACTTCCTGTAATGGAATTTCCGAAGTGCCTCCATCTTCCCCTCCGCATACTCGAACTCCTTCTCTCGCAGGGCAAAGATGATCTCCATCACACGCAGATGGAATTCATGCTCGGGAAAGTCCTGATACGCCGGAGCCTCATAAAAGGCATTAAACTGCTGGCGGAAGCGTTCCGGCTGCCTGTGGGCCATTGCCACCCACGACTCGGCCACGTTCACCAGCACGGAAAAACGATTTTCCTGTGGCAGCCCGGCCATGCGCTTCACTATGCCATCGGCCTTCCGTGTATTGCCAACGGTGATATAATACTGGAGATAATGAAAGTAGAAATCGAGCACCTCCAGCGGACCGCCCATGCCGATCCTGGCCGCAATCCGATCGAACAGGGGTTCCGGGCTTTCATCAACGCTGTAGATGCAGAGGAAATGCGCATAATTATTATAGGCGATCATATTGGCATAGTCATTCATCGACGCTGCCTTGCGGCGTGCATTTTCCAGCACATTCCAGGCAGCCCAATGTGCCTGCTCTACATTAAAATCATGCTGCGTATAATAGACATACAGGCAATAGAACGAGTTATGCACCAGAATACCATGCCCCAGCCTTTCGGCACGCTCTCGTAGATCCTGCAATTCCTCCACCGATATCGCCTCACGGCTCTCCCCACCCTTCTTCTCCAGCTTCAGCATCTGAAGTATCAACGGCGAATCCAGCTCGTTATAACGCAGAAGATCGTGTGAATTGGCATTGATCTTTTCGATCAACTGTGCCAGCCATTTTGTATCCCCCGTCTGGTAGCAGATACGCACGGCCTCATGGTAGAGAACGTCGAGCACGGAATACAGGCCCTGGCGGATATACTCTTTCTCCAGGCGTGCGAACTGCTTCCGCGCCTCCTTCAACAATCCACGGTACAGAAGAAGACGGATGAGGAGTATAGGATCGTAGGGATTGCTCTGGGTGGAGGCGAGATCGCGGTAGATGGCATCGATCGCCTGCGACTGCGACTTGTTATAGGTGGCCGGAGTGATCTCGTGACGTGCAATAAACTCCTCTCTGGTAAGCGCCGGGTTCTCCAGCGAATCGGCAATGATTCTGGAGACCGTATTGCTCCTGGATTTGTGCACCTCCAGAAATCTGGCCCGTTCCTCCGGAGTGAGGCGCTGAATGATATCGTGAAGTGCCTGCATAAAAATCGGGTAAAAAGTTCTCTGAATTGTCCCTACCCGGCGCAATTCCCATACGCCAATTTTGTGCATATGAACATGGCCTGACGGCCTGCATATGCTCCAGGTTGCAGTGGGGGGTCTCCGGGCACCTTCCGGCCAGGCCCTGAACCAGGGCACCACAACAACCGCAGAAAGAGCGAGAACCGGATCGGGAATTCCGGAATTGCCGAGCATACGAATCATCCTCCAATAATGCGAGGATATCTACCCGAAGATTACAACTCGAAAGAATATCGGACACTTTAACATTTATTTGCAATAACCATGCAGACAAACCTGTTCCGCGCTCTTATGGCGCTTGCCTGGCTCTTCGTTGCCCCCCTTGCCGCTCAGGCGCAGTTTGAAACCGGCAAGGCCTATATCGGCCCGCATATCGGCGTTGGATCGTACGAAAGCAGCATCAGCTACGGCGGCGACTTCGAGTACGCCGCAACCCAGCCCGGCGAAGCCGGTTCCGGACGCATCGGCATTGGGGCCACCATCGACTACTGGAGCTGGGGCGGCGGCACAACCTCCTCCTGGAGCTATTCCTGGGTGCCGGTCGGCATCTTCAGCGCCTATCATTTCAACCTCAGCAATCGAAAGGTGGACCTTTATGCAGGGCTTGGCCTTGGTTATACCGTTGTAAACGCCAAGTGGCAGGGCGAAGGCTCGGCACCCAACTCCTCAAGCTATACCAGCGGCATCTATCTAAATCTTGTTGGAGGCGTGCGGTATTTCTTCTCCCCCAACTTTGCTGCCAACGCCAGAGTGGGCCTTGGGGCCTCGGTTCTCTCGGTCGGCATGAACTTTGGCATCTAACCGATCGCGGCCGCAGAAACGCTATGATTACGGGGCGGGACGCCAGCAACGGCATCCCGCCATTGCCCCTTCCATTCCTGCACGTATCGCCGGTTGCGAGACCCCATGAGCTTCACCTGCTCCGATCATCATCTGTTTATCGCCGGAGCCCCGCGCAGCCCTGGCTGCGAGCGCTGCGGGGCACCAATCCCCCATACCGGAAGCTTGCACGACTCCCGATGCTGCCCCCTCTGTACAGTACATCGAACCTCGGGCACCGATCTGCTTTCGGACAACCGCCAGGCCGAAGAACAGGGGATCCCCGAGGATGGGAACGGCAAGGATCGGCAGAGCTGATCGAGCCGGAACCGTTGCGCATGCCCCTCCTTCTATCTCCGCCCGATGCTGACTCAGCGGTCGCCCTGGGATTCCTCCCCTCCATTCTTGACACTCCCGCCGCATATCATACCCACTCTTGAATTTTACCTTTGTAGATTCAACACTATTATTGTACATTTGAATCGCATGTAAATCTAAGGCACGACTCCCCAGTCCGAGCGGAACCCAATGGTGCACAGACAAAACCGGTATCGCAACGTGTCCCAGAGCGGAGGGCAACTCCTCCGGCATCCCGTGACAATTCCGCGCTCGATAGGTCCGGAGAACGATCAATCCGTGCACATACTCCGGCCGGACGGCACCAGAGGATCATCCTATGATGATCCACCCTGCGAGCAGATCGTTCGCAGATCACACCAACTGATAGGGCACCGGGAACGATGGAGTCGCTCCGTCGCATCCCGGCCCATCAGTCATCGCTATTGAGGATTGCCAGCGTAAGGATCTCTGTCAACGTTCACTTCAAGCTCTTTCATCCTGATGAGACCGGAGATACAACCAAACGAGCCACCGAACAAAGAGAAGCATCCTCCCACCGCACAACAGGGGTCAGCCCCGGCGACGGAGGCGGAAGAGATCGCGAGCCTGCCCGCAGATACCAGCGAACCGGAGGCAGCAGAGAAGATGTTCATTATGGACCTGCAAGGCCTTGGCAGCAGAAGGATGCTCTTGATCTGGTGACGATAGCACGGCGCTCTGGCCGGTATCTGCCAGACCGTAGCATCAGCCTGCACCGGCAACACCGGCCTGCATGCCAGCGCTGCACCATACCGATGACATTGGCTCCTGTCCGGTTCAACTCCCGAGGGTGATAGAGGAGAGGCCGGACAGCGTGGCGGGCGTGCCCTTTAGTGGCCTGGCACGCCCGCCAATTTTTTTGGCGAGATTATACACATATGCTCCTTGCTTCGGCAACCGGGCGCACGATCTCAAACACCGCTTCCATCACTGAACGCGATCGATTCATCCTTCGGCGGCACTACCACGAACTCCCAGCACCGCGACAGTGCCGAGTGTGGTCTTGTCTTCCCTATAATCTGCAACCCCATATTCTGCCCCACAGCGCTGATAACTCCCGAGGCTTCCTCCCCCTTACCACATCGTGCAACATGCCGGAGAGTTCACGGATCAACGGCCATAGGAAGGGATCGCGCTCCAGTGGTATTCACCAAGGACGCCCAAAAAGCGCTCAGATCCTTGAAGACCAGCAAGGATGTATGCCTCCTGAAAGTCAGATAAAACCAGCTCATGCAACAAACCGGCTCATCGACAGAACAGGAATGTGTCTATCGTTATAGATTGCACCGAAGTTCTCATCCGATAGCAGAACACCTCTCCGGCATCCCCATTGTGGTCATACCGGGACGCTGGTGGCGTTGCAAAACCCGCATCAAAATATCGGATAGGAGTTGAAAGGTGGGCGTTGCGGCCACTATCTGGACAACAGCCGCTTATAAAAGATCATCCTAGTATATCTATGGCACAGTACCGGGTTCATCATCAATGGGAAATGACGCCGAAAGAGGCGGTGCAACTACAAAGAGAGCTACAACATCAGGTCCGCCTGAAGTCCCCCGATAAACCGATAGAAACCATCGCCGGGGCCGATATCTCGTTCAATAGATACTCTTCGGTGATGTATGCAGGCATTGTAGTGGTACGGATCGCATCGATGGAAACCATCGAGGAGGTAGGCATCATCAGCACCACACACTTTCCTTATGTCCCAGGTCTGCTCTCCTTTAGAGAGATACCGCCATTGCTGGAGGCATGGAAAGCGTTGCAGACCGAGCCGGACGCGGTGATGACCGACGGCCACGGGATAGCACACCCCCGGCGATTTGGTATCGCATCTCATTTTGGATTGTTCGTGGAACGCCCCTGCTTCGGTTGTGCAAAATCGGTGCTTGTGGGAACGGTCGGTGCGCTCGCGATGGAGCGAGGTGCCTGGGCACCCATCATCGACAAAGGAGAAGAGGTGGGCGTTGCCGTGCGAACAAAAAAGAATGTTCAGCCGGTCTATATCTCGCCAGGACATCTGATCGACATGCAGCATGCTATGGAACTGTCGCTGGCATGCGATGGCGGCTACCGCATCCCCGAGCCGACACGACGCGCACATCTGCTGGTAAATGCACTACGCCGGGGTGAACGGCAGCCGACCTGAAGCGATCGGGCACAACGGCACCGCACGTGATGGGATGCAGGAATGGCGGACCCCGGCCCGGAAGGAGACACCATAACCATCATTGTGTGCATAGCCCAGGTACTGATGCAGGCAGGGCTAGATGGGACGGATACTGCCGATACCAGCGTTCATGCTGGCTCGGGTATTGACAGTCTGAAGCGCACGCAGGGCGCCACCAAGCCTGGATACCACTCTCTGACGATACGTTGCATCGACCGGAGCCATGGCGTTGCGCGCAAGATCCACCCAGATATTCTCGGCGATCTGGGCGATCGGGACAAGCACGCTCATATACTCCTTCAAGGCAGCGTTCTCATCCTCCGCCACGCTCTGTACCGGATACTGGCGCCTGCGCCGTTCGATCTGAACTTCGGCGATAAGGGTAAGGCCAAGCTCAAGGGCACTGCGAAGCGCCATATGCGATGGGTTGCCGGCATCATCGGCCAATAGACGAAGCGATTCGCGAATATCGGCTTCGGTCAATGCAAGCTCTTCGTCCGTCAATGAAAAAGTCGGATTGCTCATGAGGGGCACCCTCCTGCTCTGTGGTTTTCTGGACAATTCTGGACTCCGGCAATTTACGGCACCATGGCACCCCATGTCCACTATTATCTGCCCCCAACATCTCTCTTCCCTCAATCCATCCGGCATTCTCCCGATGTGATCTGCGCCCGAACTGCCCGCAGCACACGGCGATCGTCTAAAAAGCGTTCCCCCCCGCACTGCATCTTGTGCGTATATTCAGCACTGCCATCCATCCCCGCCCCCAACCGGGGCCGATATTCCTTCGTTCATCATCCGGTCGCCGCAGCGGCAGTATCGGGAAACTACGATCAGCATCGGCTTCGCGGCACAGCAGGGATCATCGTTGTATATTCAGATTTCTGTACGTTTACAGCAGATACATTCACGTACAGGAATCAATCTCGCTCGACTATCGACACCGGAGAAACTGCATGAAAAACCCTACACTTCTTGCTCTTGCCGTTGCCATGGCCCTTCCAGGCACCCTTGCCGCACAGAATCTACCGGATGGAGGTCCGGGCCGGGAGACCGTGATCCCTGAGCGGAAAACGATGGAGCAGGCCATCATCCCCTCATTTACCGCCGAAGTACAGAGCAGCGTCTCCAGCGCGCTGGAGGCCGATTTCACCCCAACGCCGCTTACCGGATGTTATCCTATGACGGTAACATTCGTTGACAAAAGCACCGGAAACCCAACGGCCTGGGAATGGGATATCGATAATGATGGCATCATCGACGGCACCACGCCGCAGTTCACCTACACCTACATGGTGCCGGGCAATTACGTTGTAACGCTGACCGTAAAGGACGGCATTGGCGGCACCGCATCGGCAACAAAGGAACCCTATGTGGTACAACCGGCCATTCCGCCGCAGGCAGGCCCTGATACCACAGTATGCAGTGGCGCAGCGGTCCAGCTTGGATTTGAGCCGGAAACAGGCGGCGGCACACCGCTATACGAGTGGGAGCCGGACCTGTATCTAAGCGACCCCAGCATCCCCAATCCGGTGGCAACGCCCGAGGAGACCACCACGTATATTTTCACGATCAATAATGTTGGTGGCTGCGTCACCCGCGACACCGTCACCATAACGGTGAACCCGCTCCCGGCCTTCCCGGAGATCACCAGAAGCGGCAATACGCTCACTGCCACCGTGGATGGAGCCAGCTACAAGTGGTACCGCGACGGCGAGCTGATCGGCGATGCAACCGAGAAGAGCTATACGCCCACCGCCAATGGCAGCTACAGCGTTATGGTGCTGAACAGCTCGGGGTGCAGCAACACATCACAGACATTCAATTTCATCCTTGATAGTGGTTCCGGTGTGGAGTATGGCTCCGCGATAGCAACGATCAATCTCTCCCCGAACCCGTTCAGGGAGAATACCGTGCTGACGCTCGACCTCATGAAGCCATCGCATGTGATGGTGAAACTCTACGATCCGGCAGGCAGGGAGATCTCGACGCTTATGGATGGCGAGCGTACAAGCGGCTCGCTTTCGATTACGATCGACGGCACCGACCTTGCAGCGGGCGTGTATGCGTGCCGCATCACGATAGGCGATCAGGTGGAGACACGTACCATCGTACACGTCAAGTAAGCGTATCAACCAGCGATCATCATGGAGGGGACCAGGGGATTTCAGCCCCCTGGTCCCCTTTTTTGCATGTCCGCACCCCTGATCGGCCCCTGCTCCGCTCTGTTCACCCTATGCGAAGCAGGGACTTGACTTTCTACAGGTTATGGGATAGGTTGGCGCCAGTCACATACTGCGCTCGTCGGCACAGCGGAACCGGCGCCCCCCTCCAGATCCCTATCATCCGCAGTCGATATCATCTAACATCCTTCGCCATGAGAACGATCATCATCCCGACATCACTCCTCCTGGCCGCAATGTTCTGCGGAACAGCGCATGCTCAGAATGATTACGCGCTCCGGTTCAACGGCAGCACCGACTACGTGTCCGCTTCGGCTCATATCGCCGTGGCAAACAACTTCACAATGGAGGCATGGATCTATCCAACCGCATCGCATGAGGTGGATGCGGTTTCGCATGAAGGGTATGCAGGGATGAGCGGACAGCGTTATGCCATCTATCCCACCCATGGAACGGCCGCCTGGGGGCCGGGGCATGCAGGCGCAGGGTTCTCGGCCGGCACCAACGGGATCAGCGTATACGAACATGCCCAGTATTATATACCGGCGGTGCTCAGCTATCAGGCACCGATCGACGGCTGGACACATGTTGCGGTGGTCTATCGTGACGGCACCCCCAGCCTGTACATCAATGGTGATCTGGCGCAGACCGGCACCAAAAGCCCGATGCAGCAGATACATCCCGGTGGCGGCAACAACAACGAGACAGCATGGATGACGGGGGGAATCGGCGGAGGGCGATATGGCTACTTCCAAGGCTCGCTTGATAATGTCCGCATCTGGAACAGAGCGCTCGGAGAAAGCGAGATTCGCTCGGCGATGCTATCAACCCCTGCCGACGCAACAGGCCTGGTCCTGGAGTATGATATGAACCGGACCGGCGAAGGGGAAGGATTAAGCGTTGCTACCAGCATATCGCCTGCACTCGGCGGCTTGACAGCGGGCACCAAGAGAACGCCGGTGTTCGAGCCACGGCAGCCCGTGCAGCCGAGGAGCACCCCCTCCGCAACCCAGCATGTCCCCGAGATCGTCTCCGACGTGCACCGCCCCGCCGTTCAGGAGACAGACCATGTAAGCGGCACAACAACCCCATCAACACCGACGACCGGTGCAAGGCTTGAGGTAAGCCGCCCCAACCCCTTCACGGAGTCGGCCGAGATCACCTATGAGCTTCCATCCAGCGGCCATGTACGTATCGAAGTATATGATGCAGGCGGTCGCCAGGTAACGACGCTGGTCAACGGCGAGCAAAGCGCCGGGCAGCATAGCGTACTGATACAGGGGTCCGAGCTTGGCGCCACCGGCACCTATCAGTGCCGACTTGTGTGGAACGGGGCAGCTATCTCCAGGCCGATGGTTCTGGTACGGTAGCATCGGAACGCCGGAGACGCACCAGGAACCGCAGGTGGGGAAGCCGAGAGGGCTTTCCCATCTGCCACAGCCACCGATCGGCGCTCCCCTCTCAGGTTGTGTACAACCATACATCGGCGTGCTGGCAGCAATGGAATGCCCCCGGCAATTTCGACTGCCGGGGGCATTTGTGATCCCTCCATACCGAACCGGAGAACCGACCGTCGTACCGATCGGAAACGGCAGAAAGGATGAACAAGCCTCACGCGATGAGAACAAACAAGGGGATACGCAGGGATGCCACCGAGCCGATCTGGCCGCACAGGCTCACGGCGGCAGGCAGATCTACCGGTTCAGCTCGGTTGGAATCTTTATCTCATCCTGCGACGTCGATGGCAATTGTATATAAGGCTCGCGGGCATCGTCCCCTTCGGTGGACCTAGCGGCAGTATCACGAACACCGGCAGCGCTCTTTCGTACGGATGCACCTCGTGTAGTGCGAGCAGGCACGGCCCTCTGCTCAACCTTTGCCTCCCCAACCTCCGAGGGAATGCCGCCGGTTGCCTCGGAGCCGATGGCGGCATCACGAACACCGGTATCCACAGGCATTCCAGGCACAGGCAGTACCGTTTCAGAAGCACCCTGGGGGGCAACCTGGGGTGGTATCGAGGCAGGTTGTTCTATGCCCTGGATCAATGGAAGAACGAACCATGTCCCGACCGCCAGCCCACCGACAAGCATAGAGATAAGGGCAAACTTCCAGACGCCCAGCATCCCGGCAGTGGTCCCGGCAGCGGCCGAGGCAACCGGCGCCCCTCCTTCTCCTCCGGCTACAGGATGGCTGGCAACAAGCAACCCGAACACCTGTTCGCGGTAATGGCTCCGCTGTGCCACAGCCGTTGCAGCGTCGTTCTGAATCGCCTGATCCATGATCCTGAACGCTTTTAACGTCCGTTGCAGCTCATCATCGACCGCCACATGGAGAAAAAAGTCCGATTCCTCGGCAACGGTCATCTCACCGCTCAGATAGCGCTCGACGAGGCCTTCTCGTTCGATCTGGGTCATTGCTCGTTCTCTCCGAAAAAATGTTCCTCATCAGCGTTCGAGTGCCCTTCGCTCTCCTTGCCAAGGGCAAGAAACGCGGAGATCATCCGCCCGATTCTTCCACGCGCCCGCAGAGCACGCATCTTTACCGAACCCAGCGTCTCGCCACGCAGCTCCGCGATATCCTCGTAACCATAGCCGAGATAGTTGTGCAGAACAAGGATCTCCCGTTGCTCGAACGGAAGCCGGTCGAGCGCTATCTTCACCAGTTCCTCCATATGCGACGGCTCCGACGGCAGCGCAACCGGGTGCTCCGACTCCCGAATATCATCCAGTGAAGAAACCGGACGTTTGCGCTCGATATGCTTCAAACAGAGATTGCGCGCAATTCTGATGAGATACCGTGCAGGCTCGGCCACATCCGGCGGATTGGAACGCAGGCGAATCACCCGCTCCCACAATTCCTGTGTCAGATCCTCTGCGATCTCCATAGTTCCCACGATCTTCAGGCAGTACAGCCGAAGCCGCCGATCGTAACGATCGAACAACTCCATGAACGCCACATCGTCCCCTTGCAGAAACCTGGCGAACAGTTCCGGCTCGCTCGCCGGAGGCCCTTTTGTAGTACGCATCGCCGCCACACGCCCTCCCGAAAAATCCTGATCCTCATCAGCTCCTGCATCCGGCATCGGAATACCCGGAGGTAGTTCTGCCGACCGCATCCGGCCTATACCAGTATGTGCTCTTATGGAAACGATCCAAACCAGCAGGAAAAAGTAACACGGCATCGTATTTTCCTGCCGGAACGTGACCTTTCAGCCGTGTAAAGGATCTCTGTAGAAAACTACGGTGCGACTGTGAATGTAATTCGGAGCCGATCCATGCCCAGACGGCTAGTTCCCATCCTTCTGATAACGCTGCTTGGGTTTGTCCACAGCCAGGCATATGCACAACGGCTGGAGGTATCCCCGCGCATTCTGGCCTTTCCCTGCACAATCGACCGTGAGATATCGGCCCTGCCGATCACAATCAGCAATAACGGCCCGGTTACCCTGTACATCGATGGATTCCGCCTTTCTCCCGGCTCTGCGTTTATCCCCCCCAGAGGCAACTTCAAGATTGCGCCCGGGCAGACCCACGTGGACACGGTCTGGTTCGCCCCGAAAGGCGGCCCTGGAACCTGGCAGGATCGGCTGACAATCGTAGCGGCCTCCGATGTGGATGTGATAGCGCTGGTAGGCTCATCCTCGCCACCACCTGAACTGGTGCCGCGTCCGGCGCTGTTGAATTTTCAGGAAGTGTCCGGCCTCGACACGGCCGAACAATGTGTTCACCTGGAGAACCCTTCCTGCAAACCCATTGTCATCACCCACCTCGATCTGGACAATGCAAACTTCCGTCTGCTGGCCCCCCCAGCACTCCCCTATACCATTCCCGGCAACCAACGCCTGGAGCTCTGCATCGAACTGCTGCCCGGCCTGCCGGGTGGAGTAACGGGCAGGCTCACGATAGAGACCGACCTAAGCCGTAACCGCACGCTGATACTTCCACTACAAGGCAGAAGGGGCGGGCCGGGTCTGGTGATCGTTCCGCCGCGAGGGCTGGAGTTCGGGCTGGTGCCGATCGGCATCATCAGCCGGGAGATGAAGATCGGGGTTGTCAATCAGGGACCGACCCCAGCGATGGTAGAAAACGTATGGGAGCTTGCAGGCCCCGACTCGGAAGATTTTATCGTATATCCGCCCACGCTTCCGGCACAGCTCGCCCCGGGCCGGAATGATACGCTCTGGTTTGCCGTACGATTTGCACCATCGGCGGAGGGACAGAAACTTGCCACGCTTCGGTTGCAGACCCGCCCCCCCACCGAGCCTGCCGTCCTGTTACGCGGAACCGGAACACGCACAGGCCTGATGGGAAGCCCATTGAATATTGATCTCGGGGAAGTCCTGGCAGGAAGCTCACGCACATTCCGCGATACGGTTCTGCTGCATAATATCGGAAGAGAGCCGGTGAGCATCGTAGCCGTGGAGATGATCGGCCAGCCGCCGGACGCATTCGATGCGGATGGTCCGGCATCGAAACAACTGGCGCCGGGAGAGTCAATCCGATACAGCCTTACGTTCGCCCCCGCCACCGTAGGGCCGTATCGTGCAACGCTGCTGTTTCACCTGGGCGATGGCAGCCTTCTCCCGGTGCGCCTGCAAGGCGCAGGCGTAGCACGCGAGCGCTACCGGGTCTGGATCGACTCAGCAACTGCCGAGGTCAATCAGCCATGCGAGCTGAACGTTCGTATCACCCCCGACCTTACTCCAGCGGCGGGAATCACCGAATATACC
The DNA here is from genome assembly GCA_964455525.1 of uncultured Alphaproteobacteria bacterium. Taxonomy (GTDB): domain Bacteria; phylum Bacteroidota; class Ignavibacteria; order OLB7; family OLB7; genus JAFDZV01. Next base: position 725,151 of record CAYVWR010000002.1, on the reverse strand, counting down.
CTGAGACTCCGCTTCTCTGCTACGGCGCTCTATCTGCATCGCGCAACCGCCGCCGATGGCACGGAGAACCCGGTCAGCTACAGCGGGGCAGACACCATTACCATCGTCCACAAAGGCTCCATGCCAATCTCCGGGCCAATCCTGGCAACACTCTCCTTGGAAGGTCTTGTCACAGGACACTGGATGAACCCCGTTGAACTTGTGGAGGTAACGATCGGCGGCGACACCTCCACCAGCAGCATCTGGGGCAACGGGCTGGTAGAGCTTAGAGGCTGCGACATAGGGTTCGGGGTTGGCTTCGGACGCCCGGTAACGGCCCGAAGCATATGGCCTGCGCCTGCTGGCGATCGGATAATGATACGGTATATAGCCCCCGCCGATGCCATCCCCGGCGTTGCCATCATCGACCTGAACGGCAGAACATATGAACGCCCCGCACTACCGCCCGGCACGGGAGCAGAACAGGAAACGATGATCGACCTGCGCGATCTCGACCCTGGATTTTATATTCTTGAGCTTCGCTCTGGAAGCGGCCGCAGCTCGCTTCCAGTGGTAATAGCTCGTTGAATACTATCCGATTTTCATGGCAATACGATTTTCTCACCGATTGATTATCGGCACACCGAATTACTCTATCATCGCTGCACGCCCTGAATACTGGCGTGCAGCAGTGGTTTCGTTCAGGCCGAAATCGGTTTTTCGGCGATAATCTCTCATCATATACCTACGCATCAATCGAAACTATCCGGCACGCCATTGCCATATCGCTCCATCCTTCTCAATATTTTCCCACAGCAGTATAGCTGCCGTTACTTTCTCGCCGACCACCGGATCATTCTCTTTGACGGCACATTTCAGGCAGGATTTGCGACAAGTCCGTCGGAGGCTCGCGAGTGGAAGCCGATCCGCTTACAAGAGCACTCCAGTGATCAACGAGATCGGCTCCAACTATCGCAGTGAACAACCATGGTTAAACGCTTCGCCCCGTTCGCGGGAGCAATCGCACTGATGGTCGGGCTTATGGCCGGATGCCAGGATTCCCCGACGACAGGCCCCGATAGCACAAACATCTATGCAACCCAGGCGGACGATGGCTACAGGACGTTTGAACTCGACGCCGCGCCGTTGAACGACTTCGGCGAGATCTATTCTATCGACGAGGCCATGGACGATGCGCTCGGGCTTTTGCCGCCGACGGATACCCTACGCAGAGATCCTCCACGCCCGGACACCCTACGCAGAGATCCTCCGCGCCCGGACACCCTGCGCAGAGATCCTCCGCGCCCGGACACCCTACGCAGAGACCCTCCACGCCCGGACACCCTACGCAGAGATCCTCCGCGCCCGGACACGACCGGCCATCTGGTACCGAACGACTATGCCCGGATCATCAGGCAACTCAACCTGACTCCGGCGCAGGATTCGCTTATCCGTCTCTGCTTTGCCGACTATCGCCAGTGCACACAGAGCGCGGCAACACGATATCGGACAGTGCGCCAGGAAGCATTCCAGCGCTATCGCGCTGCGCTTGCCGAGATCATCACAAAGGTGGCAGCCGGAGAGCTTACCCGCGAGCAGGCACGCATCGCACTTGATAGGCTGAACCACGCCTATCGCCAACAGGTGGCAGAGCTTGAGAACGCCTATCGCAACGCGCTGAGGGGATGCCAGAACGAGTTCGAGAGCTGCGTGAAGTCGCACCTGACCGCAGCACAGATTCTGCTATGGGAGCGGCTCACACGACGATAAATGTACTGCCGAGAGGATAGGGGCAGTGCATCCTTGCAAGGGGGAGCGAATATATCGCTCCCCCTTGTTCGTGTTTGCATGGCCACGTGCGCAACGGTAGATTACAGACGTATGGCTGAAGCATTCCAAGGTTGTCCTTCCAATACGTTTTCCGGCCGACAGCACGCGTATGGATCATCCATCCGCAGACGTTGGCGGATCATCATCCTATCCCCTCTCTTTCTGCTGGCGCCGATCGCCTCGCTCTATGCGCAGGACAACGAGAAGCCAGCCGTACAGATCGGTGGATCGGCATCCTATGCAATCGGGCTTCAGAGCGGCAGTTTTCCTGTCTATCGAGGCTTTTCCACCTGTGGTCTGTTCGCCAGCGGGCAGATAGCCGCCCTACGGATCGGTGGATTAATACAATGGCCCCACCTGTTCGGCGAGCGCCTGGGCCTGGCGGTCGGCATCGGCTGGTCGCACACCGAAAACCGTTATCTCGCCTATCCAACCGCCGAGCAACGCCTGATAGACCCTGAGACCCGACAGCTGATCGAACTGGAACGGGAATTCCATTACGACGGGGCCATGCCGGCGGTGGCGCTCGACCTGATGGCACGATATCAGCTCTCCAGACGTTTTGCCGTAGCATTCGGACCATCGATCGGGTACCGTTTCCCCGCAACATTCGAGCAGAGCGATAACATTATCAATCCCCCGGATCGCAGCTTTGCCGATGGTGAGCGCAGCCATCCGATGCTCCTTGGCGCACTCTTCACAAGCCGCCCATTGCTGGTTGGCGTGGCGCTCGGCACAAGCTATACTATTCCTGTAAGCCCACGGGTCACGCTATCGCCCGACCTCTGGCTGCGTGGAGACATACTTTCCTCGGTGCGCGAAGGAGCCTGGAGAAGCATCACGATAGGCGCGGGCCTCACGCTTCTGTATTCCCTCCCTGGCTCTCCACCGATCGTGCCGACCGATCCCCCTGCACCAGCCGACACCCTTGCTCCACTTCCCCCGGCCCTCCAAGGCTCAATCGCCATCCATGGCATCGACGAGGAGAGCAGGGAGACATCCGAAGCGGTGATCACCGTACGCACAGTGATATTCCGGCAGCACACACCACTGCTGCCAGCGGCATATTTCGACAAAAATTCGGCAACCTTACCGGAACGCTACTGGCACCACCAGCAATCCGAGACAAAAGACTTCTCGCTGCGGAGCATCGCCGAGCTTGGCCCGTTCGAGCTATCGCATCATCTACTGGATCTGGTTGGTTACCGTATGCGGGAACAGCCCGCCTCCCGACTGAAAATATTTGGGCTGGCATCGGGCGACGAGCCATCGGCGATGGCATCGGAGCGCTCGCGTGCCGCTCGCGATTATCTTACGACGGTCTGGAACATCCCTCGCTCGCGCATGGAGGTGACAACAGGCACCGGCCCCTTGACACGATCGGACGAGACAGTGGAGGAGGGACGGAGCGAGAATCGCCGGATTGCGCTTGCAAGCGATGCCGCCGGCCTTCTGGCCCCTCTGGCAACCGAAAGAATCGTGCGGGAATTCAATCCGCCCCGGATCAGGCTTGTCCCGCATATACAGGCCGAAGCAGGGATCAGACGGTGGAGCATCACGATACGGCAGGGAGAGAGGGTACTGGCGACGTTCGAGGGGAAAGGCGACGAACCATTCTCCCCCCTGCGCTCGGATCTTTTATGGCGGCTGAGCGACCAGAAGATCGATAGCTCGCCGGGCCGCCTGAGAGCGGAACTTGTGGTAGAGGATTCGGCCGGACAAATCATCCGAACAACCGATTCCATTGATCTGCGGATGCGAGGGGAACAGAGCATTGTGCAACAGGGAGAACAGTGGCAGGGTGCGCTGGAGCGCCTCTCCTACTCCCTCGTTGCATTTGGCTATCGTTCCGCCGTGGGCGGCCAGGCCCATGAAGAAAGACTGCGGGAGATCACCGATCGCATTGGCGATGGCGCACGGATCAGCATCACCGGCTATACAGATCGGATCGGCGATGACCGGTATAACCAGGAACTTTCCCTGGCAAGAGCGCACTATGTGGCAGAACGGATTCGCACGTTTACCGCAGCGCAAGGAGCCGAATCGCTGGAGCTCATCATCCATGGCGCGGGCGCAGAAACAGAACGGTTCCCGAACAATCTGCCCGAAGGGCGGGTGCTCTCTCGTGGCGCCACCATCGTCATAGAACAACAGCAGGGAGCAGCGGAACGGCCCGACCAATGAAGGGGGAGGCAGCCGGTACAATAACGGAAGAACATGTGAAGGCACATCATCTCCCCCTTCCCCCTGATGGGCCTTCTACGACTGTGCAAGCCGCCACCGGAACAGCTTCTCCTTCAACGTGGGGATCTGGCTTAAGAAAGGAACCTTCACCTTCTCCTCATAGGTCTTCCGAAACTGGACAACCTTCTCGCGCTCTGCAAGCAATGCATCCTTGAGCTTCGGGAACTCGCTGGAATAGCGCAGGTACAGCTCTGCAAGCTCGGCGCTATACTGTTCAACGAAATCGGCGACCTGTCCGTACTCTATGGTAACGGCTATCACATCATCGACAAGCGCCCTCAGCTCGACCCGTTTTGCATCATCCAGCGGCTTGCTACGCATCACCAAGGTTTCCCGCAGATCGACGCCACGTTTGTTCAGGTCCGCCAGCTTATCCAGAATCGACGATGCGGCGGTATTATAGCGCGTAAACATGGCTTTGTGAATGGCAACCTCATCGTATGCGTTACGCGACAGCGATATCTGTGCAATTGATTTATAGAGATCGCTCTGGGGATCGCCAAGCTGGTTGGAGAGAAGCCGGGTGACATCATCCTCGTTTGTCCCCATACCGAACAGTTTTATAATGGCAGGGATGGCCAGCGCGGCCACACCGGAGATTCCAAGAGCCATTTTTGTATCCGCCGGCTTGAACACAAGCGCCGCCCCCACAAGCATCTGCCCCAGTGGATCGGTAACATCCTTCATCTTATCAAAGCCGTTGCGAAGGTCGGGATCGGCCCAGGGGGAGGTTGTCCGCAGAAAATCCGCCTCGACGCTTCCAAGCCCCGCGCCAACAAAGACATTGGATGACCCGGTCACGATAAGATGGATCAGATCCGATGTGGCAAACACGACAGCCTGGTTGGCCGCCTTCTCCGCCTGCGCGCGATTGGCGATATCCGATGTCTGTGCGGCCTCAAGGCGTGCCACCGCAGCCTCCAGCTTTGCAATCTTCTCCTGTGCCGCTGCCGCATTTGCGATGGCCGAGTCGCTTACCTCCATTGGCGACAACTCCGGCAGTTCATCCATCGTCTCATCCTGCGCCAGAGCGCCATGAGCGGCAAAAACCATTATGACCACAGCAGAGAGAATACCTGTACGATTTTTCATACCACCCCGTATACATGTTATCATTGGCGCGAACGCCGGTTGCCCACGGCCATCACCGTTGTACAGGGATGATGGCACATCAGAATACTATAGCCCAGGCATCATGCCCGGCCCCCGCGATCGTGCATGCACGGGAGGGGAAAAGTAAGAAAATAGATCGCCAGCGGCACTCCCCCCAGACGTTCCATACAGGCAGAAGATATGATCCCGGAAATCGGGCAGGCCACAGGCAATGCCACCAAACGGATGGGGCCGAAGCAGGATCAACCCGCCCCGGCCCCATCTGTTGTCCGCTGGCAAACGTTCAGCGATCCTGCACCTTGTACGACTCAAGCACCCAGTTTCCACTCTCCTCGCCAAGAGAATCGGTTGTCCTGTATCGTACCAGCCCCACACCACGCGACCACCAGTACGATTCACGCTGATCGTTGCGATCGAACCGATAACTCTCAAATGTTCCGGCGGGGGTATGCACATCCTCCAGGCTCACACACCGCATCCCCGCATACCCCTCACCAAGCGACGGCTCCTTGGGAACCGACGCATACACGGCAACATGGCGATCATCCTCGACCTTGCCGAAGAATATGCCATCAAAGGTGACCCCCCAGGCATCCTGTCCCGTTGTATAGAATACCAGGCTGAGCATCGATCTACTCCCGCTGCTGCCGGTTTCCTGATCGCGATAGATCGGATAGGCCTCCTGTATACGTTCAAGCGTATGGATCACATATTTCCCCTCCGGCCGCGCCCCCCCCTTCCCCGAGAGATCGCGGTAGTTCCAGTAATTGCCACGTGCCAGAGGGATCAGTTGATCGGTTGACACCGGCTCCAGCAACAGCCCCGACCCGGTAGGAGGAGTAGTGCAGGAGGCGATGAAGATCGCCGCAAGAATCGAGACCAGGGAGAGCAACCGATGATTCATACCGTCTTCCTTATGCAGTAGGGATGGTTGACTGGGAGCTATCGAGATACAGGAACCCGCCGGATCGCAAAAGGATACACCGGAACGCACAGTCCCCAGGCTCAACAACAATAAAGGTGCCGCAGGAACACCTCGCCTGCCTGCTGCCTGAGAATGATCCGCCTGGTCGTGCGGACTGTGCCCCCGGAAGAAAGGTGCCAGGCACCATGATACAACCCAGGAATGCATTTGCGACGCGGTACGATATCCGAAGAGATTGTGAGGTGGATAATCCGGCAGCGCCAGAGAGCATAACGCTCCAGCAACCGCTACCGGTTGCTGGAGCCAGAATTTCAGTTGTCGGGGTCGGAACTCATACGAAGCGAATCCATTATTTCGAACTCGCGGTTCCGGCGTGCACGTTCCTCCGCCCTGTAGCGCCGTGTCTGCTCGACCGCCTCCTCGTAGATCCGCATAAGCTCCACCGAGTCAGCAGGTGGCCTCTTGGGAGGACGACGTATCACAACTTGTTGTGACGGATCTATCGTAGTATCACGCGACGGAGCCTTTACGCTGTCGGCCTCGACACCAATCGGCGCGCCGGCCGATGAATGTATCACCGAGGGAGATACTGCACTTCCTGCCGGCAGAGAGCGAGACAAAACCGAATCCTCTCTCCGCAGAACGCGGGCAGCCGAATCAGGCGCGGCAGTACCCATAACATCGTTCGGAGCATCGGACACGCCCTCCCCCCCCTGCTGGCCCGGCATGCTCTGGAGACTTGAATCGGATATCGGCATTGGAACAGTTGGAGGGGCCGCCGGAGATGTCGTGGACTCCTTGATCGGTCTGGCGGCCGACGGTGTTTTCCATGCAAACACGGCCCAGATGGAGAGCACAATCCCGATTGCCGAGACGATGGCAATGGCCTCGCGCCTGCTCAGCCAGTGCAATGCACGTTCGACAAATGGGGTATCCAGCCACGGCCATCCCCCTCCCTTGCCACTACTATCACGATGCAAGGACGGTGGCTTGGTGCCCGATCCGGGCGTGCGGCGTTCTTTCAGCATCCGCTCAAGCGACTCTATCCCCATCACCGGTATCGCGTTGCAATCGCGCTGCAAGGCACTCTCTATGCTCTGCTCTTCCTGAAGAAGCTCCCGTAAGCTGGGATCATTCTCGAGGTGCTGATGAAAATTCTGAAGGTCCGCAGACGCCATCCCACCCCCCAGATAGCGTTCGATCAGACGAATACGCTTGCGATTGGTCATCTCACTCTACCTCCTCTCCCCTGCTTCCGATGCAGGTTGGTTGCCTTCTCGTTCCTTGCGGATTGAACAAGCTTTCGTAGCTGCGATCGCGCCCTGGACGCTCTTGTCCAGATGGCCTCCGAAGATTTGCCCAGCATTACGGCAATCTCCTCTAGCGAATAACCGCAGTAGATATTGAGCACCAACACTTCACGATAGTCGAAGGCTAGCTGTTGAAGAGCGATTACTGCAAGCTCCTCCATCTCCGACGGCTGATAGCTCCTATCTATTGGGAGTGCGGACTCATGTACACTGTCAAGAGGTAGAAGACGCTTCCGTGCTTTGAGATGATCCAGGCAAAGGTTGCGTGCCATCTTCATCAGGAAGCCGATCGGATTATGCAAGGGCTTCCCAGATAGCCGAAACTCCACTAGACGCCCCCAGGATTCCTGGGTAAGATCCTCGGCCTGTGCCAGATCCCCCACCATTTTCACACAATAGGTATAGAGACGTTGATTATACCGATGGAACATCTCCATACAGGCACTGTCATCACCGGCAAGGAAGCGATTATACAATGCCTCCTCTTCCTGAACCGATAACGCCGGTCGCTTGGGAAAGGGTTGACGTTCATCTGCTGTTGCCAACTGTACAGGTAATACGTATTGATCCATGACAAGGTCGAGAAGGATATCCTATGCTCCCGCTTCTCCTTAACGATTCACGCAAGCGGAACCTTACACATCGGACAAAAGTAATCCCCACGAATGGAATTCCGGGTGATCGATGAGCGGTCGGTGATATCCGCCCGCGCTCCCCCGGAAGATACCATCATCGGCGGGACAGTTCGGAATCCTTTGGAAGAATGCATCACCGCCTGGACACCGCCCCCCCTGATGCCACGGCCCACAGCATCGCCCTGCACAATCATCCCCATGTCTGTTTCCCCTTCTCTGTATCTTCCCGGTGATGACGAATTCACAGACCAAACAGGCCATGGCCGCAGCCAACGGCCCTCGGCATACCGTGGGGGTATTGCAGCTCGGCAAACTGGGTGATATGATACTTACCACCCCGCTCTTCAACGCGTTGAAGAAGGAATACCCAGGCACCACCGTCACCGTGATCGCCGCACGCGAGAGCGCCCTTATCCCTTCCAATCATCCTTCGGTGGACCGGGTGATCGCTCTACCACGGGGGTTGCGGCAGTTGCCCATGCTGGCAGCACGGCTTCATGGCGCCCGATTTGATCTCTATATCGATATCAAGGATCATCGATCTACCACTTCGCGGCTGATCGCCGAGATGATGCACGCCGAGCAAGCTGTGGTCGGCCGCTCCAATCTCGCCAGACGCCCCGGCAGCATCGAGCTTCCACCGGCGGCATCGCCGGGCCATTATGTGGATAAGGTGCTTGCACCAATGCAGGCACTGGCACCTGACGGCAGATTTCGCCGCACACCGACCGTGGGAATACCACAGCAGGCATATCGGGCCGTCGACGACCAGATCGACCCGGGAGAGTATGGACTTGTAGCGGTTAATATCTCGGCGGGGCATCCCTCACGCCATTGGGTTCCGGGCAAATGGACTTACCTTATCGAACGGCTATCGCAACGCTACAGCGTGGCGGTGCTCTCCTCCCCGGCCGATCGTTCGCTTGCCGATGAGATCTGTACGATGCGGAAAGGGGCGCGGCCGATACGTACGGAGAATATCCTGGAGGCGGCTGCCGTGGTAGAACGGTCGCGCGCGGTGATCTCCCCGGACACGTCGATCGTTCATCTGGCCTCGGCACTGGAGCGCCCCTGTGTGGGACTTTACCCTTCGAGCCAGGAGAACGCCGTAGTATTTGCCCCTCTCTCCGAGCCGCACCGCATCATCCAGCCTCCGCAGGGGTCCACCATCGCCGTTATCGACCCGGATATCGTGCTCGATGCGCTTCGTGACGTGCTCAAATAGGCCCAGCGCATGGCTCCAGACGGATGCTTCGGAAAACAGCATGAGCGCCATGGGGTCATCGTCCCGATGCCTTGCAGGAGCAGGGCGCTCTAGAAGTCATACCCGAGCGAGAAATAATAACGCGGGTGGCTCCAGGCATCCAGATCATAGCTCCAGGCAACATCAAACCGGACCGGGAAACCGAGCACATAGGCACGAAGTCCCACACCGGTGCCGAGCAGCAGATCATCCGTTACCACTATGCCATCGGCTCTTGTTCTGGCAAGGTGGAACTGGTCCGACCATGCCGAGCCTGCATCTATGAAGGCCACGCCGGAGATATACTGAAACAGCAGCGGCAGACCATCGGTGAGAACCGCCCGGAAGAGCGGGAACCGAAGCTCGGCATTTGCCAGGGCGTATTTCGAGCCAAACAGTTCGCTATAGCGATACCCGCGCAACGGATACCCGGGCGTGACAAAGGAGAAATCCTCCGCATTTTCGATCGGCAGCGTGTTATCCCGGGCCTCGTAGTTGAACCAGTTCTCCACCCCGCCAACAAAGAACTTCTGAGGATTCGGCCCAAAGCTGGCACCGCCGGAGAACCGAAGGCCGACGCTATACTCGCCATACTTGCTCAAGGCGATATAATGCCGGAAATCCCCCATAAGCGTATAAAATCCCACCCCATTGCCGCCGAGCTTCGGGCTTGCCATAATCGTGGCATTGTAGCGCGATCCGCTCGCCGGATTGAATGCCCACATCTGCGTGTTATCGAACACATAGCTCATGCTTGGCACCAACATCAGCTTCGACTGCTCGCTCAGCGTGGTCTCCCCCTGGATAGGCTCGCGCGAGACATTGATAACGCTCAGGCCAAGATCCAGACGGTTGAACCGATCGAACGGATTGGAGGCGTGCCCGGCGATGCCATACTGCCGGAATCGTGTCAGATACGTCTGCCCAGAACGGTCGGCAACGTTCAGAAACCGCGAGGAATGGAACAGATCCAGGCTATAATCTATCTTCTCCGGCAGATACCCATAACTCAGCACAAAATCGCTGTTCTTCAAGTCGAGCAGGAGACTGGTCGCCACATAGATCTGATGGTTGCCCAGCATATCGCTGAAGAGCATCTGGGTAACGCCCTGCACCCCATAGAACGACGTGTAGTTTCCGGTGGCCTGGATCAGATCGGGGGTGAACTTCACCTTGTAGTCCTTTACCAGAAACTCGCCGGTCTCGGTACGGGCATCAACCGGGGCATCAACCAGACGGCTTCTCTCGGTCGGCGCCGGGGTTCCCAGGCTCCCGAGCGGCACCATCTCCGCAAGATCGAGCCGCACATCGCCATACCCTTCCACGGCGGTCACCTGCGTTACCGGCGAAGGGGCCTGCGGCGGCTCGGCATCCCCCTGGGCAAGCACCTGATTGCGTTGCAGATAGGTCGTCCTGGCAAGCGTATCGCCATCGACACGAGCGCTGAACGGCATCCGCATCATAAACACGTCCTGCCCGTCCCCATTCCACGAGGTGAAGGCGAGCATGCTGCCATCACGCGTCAGCGAAAGCTGTTCGATGCCGCTGATCGAGTTTGTTATCGGACGAGGTGTGGCGCCAGCCGAGTCGAGCACATAGATGTTGAAGATGCCGTTCTCGGCAGACAGAAAGATCAGCTTGCCATCCGGGCCTGCCACGGGCGAGTTTTCGGCAACCGTCTCGCTTCGCGTTATCCGCCCCAACTCCAGCGTTTCAACGTCGATCGTATAGATATCGCGCGCGGTGTAATCATAATTCCACATCAGGAAGTTGTCGCGATTCGCCCCTCGTATCGGATGGTCGCGACGATCGGATACGAAGTAGATCATCCGCCCATCGGTTGACCAGTTCGGCTCCAGATCGCTGAAAAGATCATCGGTAAGATTGCTCAGCTTCTCCTCAGCGATATCGTAGACATAGATATCGGATTTATCGCCACGAATTCCCTGAAACGCAAGCCTGTGGCCATCCGGCGACCAATCGACCGAGTAGATGGCATCCAGATCGAAGGCGAGGCGTGTCTGATCGTTGCTCTGCACATCGATGATATAGACCACATCGCGCCCCTTGGACTTCACCGCCATCGAGATTTTGCGGCCATCCGGCGACCATGCGATGGAGGGGGTAAGAAGATGCAGCTCCTCGAAATCGACATTTTCCTCCCCCTGCACCACTTTTCGCAGGTTCCGTGGATTGTTTACATCGAGCAGATAGACCGAGCGATACCCATCGCGATCGGAGATAAACGCAAGCTTGTCGCCATTCGGCGAAAGCGATGGGGATGTATTGAAATAGGAGCCATCCTTTTTATGGTCGGTAAGCCGGAGCGCAAAATCCCGCGGGCGCTTTTTATCGGCGATATCGGGCCAGTAGATCTTCTTCAGATCGTAGGTCCACTGCTCGGAGAACTCCTGTATATCCTTTCCGAAGGCGCCCCGGAACGCAGCATCGAGATTGCCGGTAGCCTTGGCGCGGTTCAGCAACTCGCCGATCTTTTCCCGTCCGTAGGTCTGTTCCACATACCAGTAGAATGCCTGGCCACCGCGATAGGCGAAGTATCCGCCCAGGTATTCCAGCGGCGGGAGATACTCCCCCATCACCGCATCGCGGATGAACATATCGGTCTCGATATCATAGCCATTTTGCGACTCGAACTCCGCAAGGCCCTCGTTCATCCAGATCGGCAGGAAAAACCGGACATTGTTTGTGACAAGCGCCTGGATGGAACCACCATAAAACTTGTCGTTCAACACGGCGTGCACCAGCTCGTGGTGGATCACATGCCGGAACTTCTCCCAGTCCCCCTCGAACGGCACCGTCACACGATTTTTGAACAGCTCCGTGACGCCCCCGACCCCTTCGGGGAGGTATTCGCTGACCACATTGGTCTGCTGGAAATCGTTCTTGGAATTGTAGACGATAAGAGGAACGCGGTCGGTGATGCGATAGCGCCAGTGATCCTGGATCTCCGTAAGCGCCCCTTCGGCCACGATCGCCGTGAACTTGGCAAGGTTAAGGCCCGCCGAGTCGTAGAAATAGATATCGAAATGGTCCGACTGGATATACTTCCAATCGAACTTCCGATACTGCACCTTGTTCTTGCCGAACTGCTGGGCCTGCGCTTCGGTACCGGAAAGCCAGCCGAACAGCACAGCCATCGCCAGCAACAGGGTACCGATTGAACGTCGATGCAGATTGCCAGTGCTGGTCATAGCATGAACTTGAAAAACGGAAGCTGTGTTATCACACTGTTTGGATGGAATATCTCGCAGATATCGCCCCTGTATCGACGCCCTTTTCATCGAGGCATTGTACACCGCGCACGCTCCGAAACCAAATTCGGATGCGACCCTCCACCACACTACCCGCCAACCCTCCCGAAGTTACGAGCCGACAGGGGCAGACGATTACTGTTGCAACTGATTTGCATTTTTTTGCTTGGAGCCACTTCTACTTCGCTGTAACTTGGATATTCCCTGTGAAGAGCCTTCAGACCATATCCCGTGCCATTCTCACGTTTGTGATGGCGTCATCGTTTCTGGTGATGTCATTTGCGGCGGGAGCGCACGAGCTGTCGCATCTGCGGCCGGTTGATACGCCGGACTGCTCGCACACAGGACCGCATGGCAGCATCGAAGCAGCCACGCAGATATCGTTCTCCTGCGGCACGGCTGTTCCCCTTCAGTGGCTGGAGGGAATGGTCTGCTTTTTCTGCACCCATACCCCTTCGATAATCCCGGTAGCAGGAAAGGGCATCCCCGAGACGGTTATCCTCTCGCACGAACCCCCTGTTACACCGGTATCCACATCGCTTCAGGGGAACCGCATCACCCCCACATCCCCGCGCGCGCCCCCATTCCTAGGGTAATTCCCGTCGTTCAGGTTATCGAACACTCCTATCGCCTGCTGTCTTCCGTACAACAGGCCTGCTACCGCTATGCCGTTGCCATCGCATGCCGACCGCCGCAGTGTGCGTCGGGGCAATGCATGGGCATATCCGGCATAGGGCCGCGGCAATGGCATTGCACGATATGGTGCGCTGACGCACCGCTGGCAAGAAGCCCGGCCGCCGTGTGAGTGTTCTGGCGTTTATAGCAGCCCGCCGTATGGCAGGGCGCTTCGTTCGACGTGCATTTTTCTGAACACTCAGCAAACAGCATTACTCTCTATGAACAGCGCATTCAAGCAGATCGTGGCCGGTGTTTTCACCATACTGATTATGGCTCTAGGTGGCTCCGGCTGCTCCGACAACCCTGCCGATCATGGCCACGATCACGAGGAACATTTCGAGGCACGGGGCGTTGTGCTCCGAATAAACGGCCTGGATTCGGTGCTTGTCGACAGCAACCGCATCAAGCATGGAACGATCGTGGTAAAGGAAGGAACAACCTCCTCGCATATCTCGATCGAGTTCATCAAGGAATCCGATGGAACACGCGGCACCCCCGATGCCGACGACAAGGATCATACGCTGGGCTGGAGCATTGCCGACACGACGATCGCCGCAGTGGAACATGATGAGGAGGATGGCGAGTGGGCAATGCATATCATCGGCAAAAAAGCCGGCCAGACAACCATCAGCATCAAGTTGATGCACAACGATCATCCCGACTTTGAATCCATTCCCATCCCGATCGAGGTAATCCCATGATCGGCACCCAAGCATCCAGAGCAGCGGAGAACGTGGCGAGGATGATGCTCGGGACGGCACTTCTTCTTGCCTTCTGCCCACCCCTCCTTGCGTTGAACATCAACGCCGGGAGGGATCTTGTTCCACCTGCGGGGGGAGCGCTCGTCGGGCAGGTGATCGATGCCGAAACACAACTACCGATCGGCTGGGCAACGGTGGTGATCACCGATCTTAAACGTGGTGAGGTCTGCCATGGCGATGGAAGCTTTCATCTCTATGATATTCCCACTGGCCGCTACTCGCTGAGGGTTAGCCACCTTGGCTACCAGACGGTTGTGCAGCCGGTTACGATTCGCCAGAACGATACAACACATCTGACGATCATGCTTGCCTCCACTCCGCTTCAGGGAGAGGGGGCCGTGGTCTACTCCGAACGCGATGCCGGGACACAATCCTACAAGCCAACCGAGACGCTTTCCGGGGCAAAACTCCAGCAGCGGCTTGGGCGTACCCTGGCAGAGACGCTTGGGGCGGAGGCTGGCATCTCCCAGCAGTCGATGGGCCCCGCACCGGCACGTCCGGTGATACGAGGCTTTGGCGGCGATCGGCTTCTTATCCTTCAGGATGGCGAACGCATCGGCGACCTTTCGGCAACATCTCCCGACCATGCCGTTACGGTAGATCCTCTGGCAGCCGAGCGGGTGGAGATCGTACAGGGGCCGGCATCGCTCCTGTACAGCTCGAACGCGCTCGGCGGCGTCATCAACGTTATCGGCGACCGTATTGCCTCGAACCTCCCCGACCGCATCCACGGCACGGCGAGCGCTCAGGGCGAGACGGTGAACAAAGGGTACTCCGGCGGGCTATCCCTATCGCTTCCAGCCGGCCCACTGGCATTTCAGATAGAGGCCACCGGACGTAATTCATCCGATATCTCGACGCCGGATGGGATGCTGCGCAATACGGATGCCGCCACGTATAATGGGTCGGTCGGCACAAGCCTGGTAGGATCATGGGGGTTCGCCGGAATCGGCGCAAGCACCTACGCCACCGACTACGGCATCCCCGGCGGCTTCGCTGGCGCCCATGCCAGTGGCGTCCGCATCCAGCTTGATCGCAGCCGCCTGGAAGGGCGTACGGAGCTTATCCAGAGCGGATCGCTGTTGCGGAAAGTGGAACTGCATGCAAGCTACTCCCGATATCACCACAAGGAGATCGAATCCAACGGCAGCGTGGGCACGGAGTATGGCGTGCTTACCTCCGAAGGCTCGGCCACGCTGCACCACGGCGAACTGGGAGTTCTGGGACGGGGAGCGATCGGGGTACGTGGCGAGTACCGTGATTTTGCCGCCGGGGGAGGGGCATTCATCCCCAAAACCACTGAAAGCAATGCGGCAGCCTATATCTATGAGGAGATTCCGATCGGCGACCTCATACTACAGGGAGCGATCCGCTTCGATCTTCGTGTCACAACGCCGGAACGGACCGGCCCCAGCAGCATCGGCCAGATCAGAGCACGAACGTTTGCAGATGTCTCCGGGTCGGCATCGCTCCTCTATACCATAAGCTCCGAATTGCAGGCCGGGTTCACAGTGATGCGATCATTCCGCCCCCCGACGATCGAGGAGCTTTTTTCGCGAGGCCCTCATCTCGCATCCTATTCCTTCGAGGTCGGCAATCCCGATCTGAACAAGGAGCTTGGGTTTGGCACCGAGCTTACGCTCCGCTACAACGGCACGCGCGGACACGCCAGCATCGCCCTGTTCCGCAATCTATTGAGCAACTATGTCTATCCGCGCAACACGGGCGATACAAGCTTCCGGCTCCCACTCCCCGTCTATCAGTATACCGGGAACGACGCGGTAATGGAGGGAGCGGAGGTTTCAGGAGAATACGAACTTCTCAAGGGAATCGTTGCAGGGGCAACCGCCAGTTATGTGCGGGGCACCTTGAGCGAGCCGGGAACCCCGCTGCCGATGATCCCGCCGCTGAGCGCAAGGATCGCCCTGCGTTATCAGAACGGTCCGCTGAGCATCGGGATCGCCACACGCGGAACCACCAGGCAAGATCGCCTCGGCGATTTCGAGGAACCCACTGCCGGCTCCATCATCTATGATGCGTTCGGGCAGTACCAGCTTGCCACACCATCGCTGCTGCACACGGTGGTGCTGAGCGCCGAGAACCTGAGCAACGCCGAGTATCGCATGCATCTGTCCCGTGTGAAGTCGATTATGCCGGAGCCTGGGCTGAACGTCAAACTTCTCTACAAGCTCTTTTTCTGAGCCGCAAAACGCCCCGGACCACCCTGGGGGACAATCGTACCGATGCCAGGTAGCGCTGCAACCTGGCATCTACGGATCATCATCCGCCCCGGAACCGGGCACCACAACTGCCACCATCCAGAACAAAGGCCCCTTTGGCCAGAGCCACCGGGAACGTATCTTCGCGCACCCGGGAAGGTTGCACAACCGATCTCGCGCATTGCACACTACAGGTTACCGCATCGCAATGCGATAGATTCTTGTGGCCGCCCACTTCCTTCCACCGAGCGGTTAACGCGACTTCTCAACAGCTCGAACACTCATCAATCCCTACTGAAGCATGCGATTACGTGCTACACCGCAACTATTAGCCGCATTTGTTCTTGCAAACGGTACGCTGCTAGCCCAAACCGCCCCTGCCCAGGATTCGATCAAGACCTACAGGCTTGGCGAAGTGGTGGTATCGGACTCACCAACCCAGCAGATCACCGCTGCAACGATCAATCAGATCCCCCTGGAACGGATCGACGCAACCGATGCCACCACCGCGGCAGGCATCATCTATCGCGTTCCGGCCGCACGCATTCAAACAAATTCCCGTGGCGAGGCGCTGCTCTATCTGCGCGGTGCCGGTGAACGTCAGGTGGCGCTCTTCTTCGACGGAGCGCTGCTGAACGTGCCCTGGGACAATCGCGTTGACATGAGCCTGATACCGATCAATGCTGTCGGCGGGCTTACAGTGACCAAGGGGGTTCCCTCGGTCCTGTACGGAACGAACGTGGTGGGGGGCGCGGTGAACATCGCCTCGCAGGAACTGCGCACGCCAGGCTCGCTCACCGAAGTGGAACTCCAGGGAGGAAGCAACAGCTTTGCCAACGCATCGGTCACCCATCTCGGCAATGCAGGAGATTTCAACTATATCGGCTCGGTCGGCTACACCACTCGCGATGGCTATAGCCTGCCGGATAGCGCCGATCTTTTCGGAAACGAGACGACCCCATTCCTGTACAACCAGCCAAGCGGAACGCTTCGCACCAACACCGATTCCAGAATCGCCAACCTCTTTCTGCGCGGCGAATACCGGTTCTCTCCCAGAACAAACCTCGGCGTCTCGGTAAACGCCATCAACGCGGAGAAGGGAGTAGCCCCGGAGGGGAACGTCACAGGCGCACGGTTCTGGCGCTATCCAGAATGGATGAACATCACGGCCACCGTCAACGGCGATATACGCTTCGGTGCCGACGAGGACTGGAGCCTGCGCGGGGCCATCTGGGGAACACGGTTCAACCAGTCGATCGACAACTTCACCTCGGCCGACTACAATGCACGCAGCGCACGCCAGGAGGACGACGACCTGACGCTCGGCGGACGCTTCGTACTCCAGAAGAAGCTTGGGGGCGGACTTCTCAGCCTTGCACTCAACGGCCTGCAATCGAACCACGATCAGCGCGACCTGGCCTACGACAGCACCGGCGCGCTTATCCCCTTCACGAACTCCAGCGGCGCGATCGAGGATTACCCGGTCCTCTCGTATCAGCAACAGGTCTATAGCGTTGGCCTGGAATACGAAAAGAAGTTGAGCGATATGTTCGGCATCACGCTTGGGGCAAGCTTCGATGGCATGGGAACGCCAAAGACCGGAGACAAGCCGAAGGGAGAAGGATTTTCCGACTACAGCTTCATGACCGGCATCACCATGCAGATCACCGAGCAGCTTGGCGCACGAGCCTCGGCAGGACGCAAGAGCCGCTTCCCAACCATGCGCGAACTCTACGGGGAAGCATTGCGGCGTTTTCTTCTCAACCCCGATCTGAAGCCGGAACAGGCGCAGTTGGTGGAACTGGGAATGCAAGGGAACTACCAGGAGGGAAGTTTCTCCGTGGTGGGCTTCGGCAACATCACCAAGAACACAATCGATCAGACGACGCTCTCCTCGCTGCCGAATAGACCACGCCAGCGAATCAATCTGCCGGGGAGCACGGCGCTCGGCGTGGAGGTGGCCGGTGAGCTGCGCGCGCTTCTTCCGTTCAGGCTTGAAGGGCATTTCTCCTATATCCATACCCGCCAGCGTTCCGACGATGCAAACGCGCCCGATTCCACATTGTATCTATCGGAGCGCCCGGAGATACTCTCGGCGATCACCGCAGGGTATGACTTCCCGTTCGGCCTGCGCCCGGAACTGGAGTTCGTTCAGACCGGAACGGCCTATACGCTGAACAGCGACAACGTGTTCGTTCAGCTCCCCTCCTCCTCGGTCCTGAACGCCAGAGTGGCATATCGGCTGCTCCTTCCGCTTACCAATAACTTCGCCTCGCAGGTCTTCATCCGTGTGAACAACATCACCAATCAGGTGGTGCTGCCGCAGCTTGGGCTTCCGGCCCCCGGCCGCGAGATCCAGGGTGGCATCAAGGTGACGTTCTAACGAGATATCGCATACCAGTTGCTGGCACAAAGGCCCGTTGCATGCAACGGGCCTGCTATTTCGCAGAGGAATGGCCAACAAATGCCGGTTTCGGGAGGGGGCCGTATCAAAAACATCGCACGCCCTGCGTGCGTGCCCGGATATCTATGCGGGCGCGCATCTCTATCGCACCACCGGCACAGAGCGCAGGCCATTGAGATATTGATGGAAGTGCCGGAGGAATTTCTGATGATGTGGGGCGATGTTCTCCGGCAGGGATGAAAACGAGAAAAAACGCAGGTCGAGCGACTCATCGTCGCCGCCGAGTTCTCCTTCGTAGCGTTCAGCGACAAAAGCAAGCTGCACCACGGCAATCTCATCGCCATTGGGATAGCGTGCCTCATATTCTGCTCCTGAGTAGACGCCGAACAGCCAGGGATCGCTGAGGATCAGCCCGGTCTCCTCGCGCACCTCACGCAGCACGCTCTGCACCGCGGTCTCCCGGAAATCCATAATCCCCCCAGGGCAGCCCCAATTTTTTGTATCGGACCGCAGTTGCAGCAGCACCTCCTCGCTATCGCTCAGCACCACACACGCGGTTGACGGAACAAGCAACCGCTCATGTCCTACCTTCCGTCTGATATTCCTGATATACTCCGACATAAGCGCCGATGAATGTTTGGCCGTTTCTGAGCGACTGCCGGTGAACGTGCATGCGCTATCGTGCTGCCTGCGCAATGCCTCGCACCAGCAATGGTTGACCGAATATACCTCCCATCCCTCATCTGCAACGCGCAGAAGCGCCAGAATCGTTCTTCTCCGGCAGAAACCGTTACAGCAGCGATCCCCACACCCATACGCCGCGCCAAGGCGCCAGGGAAACTCCATTGCCAGCATCATTGCAGCCACAAGGCAGGGCGCCGCAGAAGGCACACGGCTGCCAGGGACCACAACGCCGCACCGAACGGTCTATCGGGGATCTATGATCTACCCCTGGAGCAGCCCTCCGAAACGATATCGCACGGTGCCGTCCTCCATAAGCTCCGGCTGTGCAAAGCCCTGCCGGCAGAGCCGTGCCATCGCCTCCTCGGCCTCCAGAGCTGTGACGGGGGTTTCGAGCGTCACCTGTGCAAGCGTGGCATACCCCCCATGACGAACCGCCACGCTGAGAAGCGATTTCTCCTCAAAGAGTCGGCGGCGCGTGCGTTCCTGTTCGGACACATAACGATACCAGAAGATCCCGGCGGAGAGGAAGCCCACGCCGAACATGCCATAGAAGAGAAGGCCGGTTGGGTCCGGCCGTCCCGCCCCCAGAAAAAGCCCCAGCGCCATGATTACAACCATCCCTCCCAGCAGCACCAGACACCCCGCACCAAGCCTTGGCAGAAAATCCTTCACTGGCGGCCCGGCCACTTCCATCACTGTAGGTTCCATAAACTCCTTCAACTACCCAAAACGATTACGGCATATATAACACAGCGGCATTCCATAGGATGGCTCAGACGGTATCTAACAAAAATTTAAGGATAGTGTTCCTTGCAATCGCATGGGCCAAGGACGATTTTTGTTCCGCCTGAATAACTCACCAGAGTGCCATGGCGTGCGGCGCGATCTTCCTTACAATAGCACGCCCCTCACGGATGCAAAATCGGTTATAAACATTTTGACTCAAGCGAAGGCATACATTGCGGAATCTCTTCGCCCACGCGTTCTTGTTATGCTTCTTAGCGTAACATCGCTCCTCGTTGTTTCATGCGGTCGCGAAGAGACCGTAGAGTTACGAGACGCTCAGGGCGGCAGGAAGTACGGCGGAATCTATCGGACAAACGAGGTCCAGGATATCCGCACGCTCGATCCGGTCAGGCTCAACGACGCCTCCTCGCACCATGTCGTGCACCAGATCTGCGACCTTCTGGTCGATCTCGATTCCAATCTCTCCATTCAGCCGGAGCTTGCCGAGCGCTGGGAAATGAGCCCCGACGGCCTCACCTATACCTATTACCTCAGGCGTGGCGTCTATTTTCACGATTCCCCTGCCTTTATCGACGGCAAGGGGCGCGAGATGAAGGCGGCCGATGTGAAGTACTGCTTCGACCGTATCCTCGACAATCGTTCCGGGACGCTCGGCGCATCCTACTTCACCGACAAGGTGAAAGGCGCCCAAGAGTATTACGATGCAACCCGGTCCGAAGGAAAGATACCGATCCCGGCCGAGGGGGTTAGCGGCTTCCGCGTGGTTGATGAGTACACCTTCGCCATCGATCTGAAGGTTCCCTTCGCCGCATTCAAGTACTATCCGGTCCTTGGGTTTTGCTATATCTATCCAAAGGAAGCCGTCGAGAAATACGGCCAGGACTTCTTCCGAAATCTGATTGGCACCGGCGCATTCGCCCTGACCGGATGGCAGAAGGATCAGGCCATCACGATGAAGCGCAACCCCAACTACTGGCGCAAGGATGCATCGGGCAACCAGCTTCCCTATCTCGACGGCATCAACGTAAGCTTCATCAAGGATGAGAAGCAGCAGATCCTCGAATTCAAATCCGGCAAGCTTGAGGAGGCATATCGTATCCCAAGCGAGTTTTTCCGAAGCGTGGTTCAGGAGGATCACTCGCTGACGCCGGAGTACTCACAGTTCAGGCTCTTTGCGGTTCCGGCGCTCTCCACGCAATTCTACGGCATGCTCTGCACCAGCGAGCAGTTCAAGGACCCGCGTGTGCGCCAGGCGTTCAACTATGCGATCGACCGTGAGAAGATCGTAAAATTTGTGCTTCAGGGGCAGGCCGCAGGGCCGGCCATTCATGGTCTGGTTCCCCCCTCAATGCCGAACTACAACGCCGAATCGGTCAAGGGCTACACCTACGATATCGAAAAGGCGCGGGCACTCCTGGCCGAAGCGGGCTACCCGGACGGCAAAGGGTTCCCCGGCGTCACCATCCAGCTTAACTCCGGCGGCGGACGCAACGAGCTGGTTGCCCAGGCCATGCAGAACATGCTGACCAGTGGTCTCGGCGTCAAGGTCGATGTCAAGCTGCTGGAATGGGCGCAGCATCAGGAGCTGCTCGAAAGCGGCCAGGCACCGCTGTTCCGGCTCGGCTGGATCGCCGATTATCCCGATCCCGAGACCTTTTTGAATCTGCTCTACAGCAAGACCATTCCTCCTGTCGGCTCTTCCCCGGTGAATTCGACCCGCTATACCAATCCCCGGTTCGACTCGCTCTTTGCCCTGGCCCTGGTCACGATCGACGATCAGCAGCGTTATGCGCTCTACCGCCAGGCCGAGCAGATCGCCGTAAACGATGCGCCGATGATCTTCATCTTCCATGATCTGGATTTCCGGCTGGTGCAGCCTCATGTGCATGGATACGACGGCGGCAACCCGATGGATCGCCGCGATTTCACGGGCGTCTGGTTCGATTACGGCAATGCGGCTAAGTAAGGCGTTTTTCTGATGAAGGTTTTTCGTTCTTTGACAGCAATTGCCTCGGCACTGCTCATCCTGTGCGGATGCGGCGGTGAGAAGGCTTCCGATGCCTCCAACAATACATTCCAGTATAACGAGCCTGAGGATCTGAACTCCCTCGACCCTGCGCGCATCAGCGCCCGTGCCCCGTGGTGGGTCGGAGGTCAGATCTACATTGGGCTTGTCGGGCTTGACTCGCTCCTGCAACCGATTCCGCTTCTGGCAAAACGCTGGAGCACAAGCGAGGATGGTCGGCTCTGGACCTTTGTGCTGCGCGATGATGTCCGTTTTGCCGATCATGAAAGTTTTCCCGGCGGAAAGGGTCGCACAGTGACCGCGGAGGATATCCGCTATAGCTTCGAGAGGATCTGCAATCCCGAAACGGCATCCACCGGATTCTGGGTGTTTCGCGGAAAGGTCAAGGGAGCCGAGGAATATTTCAAGAAGGAGCCTGGCGCTGCCGACCATGTGAGCGGTTTTAAGGTTGTGGACGATACAACCTTCACCATAGAGCTGGTGGAACCCTCGCCGATCCTTCTCTCGCTTCTGTCGATGCCCTACTGCTATGTAGTGCCCCGTGAGGCGGTAGAGAACTACGGCAAGGAGTATTTCCGCAACCCGGTAGGAGCCGGACCATTCAAACTGGCGCGCTGGGATATGGGCAAGGGGCTTGTCCTGGTACGCAACCCGAACTACTTCGAGCGCGATGCAGGCGGCAGGCAACTCCCCTATCTGGACTCCATCGCGATATCCTTTCTGAAGGATAAAAAAGCGGAGTTCCTGGAGTTTGAATCGGGGAAGCTTGATATGGTGGCCTCGATCGACCCGGCCTTCATGGAGAGCATCTTCTCTGCCGATGGAACGGCGCTTACCGATGCCTACTCGAAGTACCGGCTGCATCGGACGCCATCGATGTCGGTGGAGTATTACGGGTTTATGTTCGACTCCTCCAGCCCTGGCGGCAAGGGGTCTCCGTTTATCGGAAACCGTTATCTGCGGCAGGCGATCAATTACGCCATCGACCGCGAGGCGATTGTACGATATGTGCTCCGCGGGCAGGCGATCCCGGCGTCGCACGGCCCGATCCCTCCCGGCATCCCCGGATATAGCGGCGTTCAGGGATATACCTTCGATCGGGATCTGGCAGCCAGGCTGCTCGATTCAGCGGGCTATCCGGGCGGACAGGGGCTGCCGGAGATCAAACTCCAGATCAGCGAGAGCGAGCGGGTATCGGCAGTGGCACAGGCAATTCAGGAGCAGCTTAACACGCTTGGCATTCGCATTCGTGTGGCGCAGGTCTCCCCGGCACAAAATCGGTCGATGGCCGCAGAAGGCAAGCTCCCCTTCTGGCGAGCAAACTGGATGGCGGATTATCCAGATGCCGAAAATTTCATAGCGCTCTTTTACAGCACATACGCGTCCCCAAGCGGATCGAACACAACACGGTTTTCAAACCCACGTGTTGACTCGCTCTACCGCGCGGCGCTCACACCCGGCATATCGGCCGATGAGCGTGCAACGATCTATGGTGAGGCCGAGAAGGTCATCATCCATGAGGCACCTTGGGTCTTGATCTATCATTCGACGATCCAACGCCTTACGCAGCCAACGATCAAGGGTTACACCGTTGACCCGCTCGATCGCTTGGTGCTGACACATGTTCAAAAGCGATAACACATTCATTATCTCATATACGCAGGAGGCTTCATGACAAGAACGACAATCGAGCGTTTGCATATCCTCGTCGTTCTGTTCCTGACTCTTGGAATGCTTGCCATCCCCAGCCAAAGCAATGAGGCGTTCGCCAGAAAAGGCGGAAAGGGCACAAAAGGCTCTGCAAAGAGCGCTGTCTCTTCAAGTAGCAAAAAGAAGGCCAACAATAAAAAGAACCGTCGTGCTCCCCGCCGTACCTATACGGTTCGTGGCAATCCCGAGGTAACCCGTGTTGTGGCAACACAGCTTCTGGTTGAAAAACTCCCCGAGCTTGCAGCTCTCGTAGGACTTCAGGCACCCGTATCAGCCGACACTCCAGATCAGATCACCGTACCCGTCGTATCCGATGTAGCGGCTGCACCCGCACCCACTCG
Source organism: uncultured Alphaproteobacteria bacterium (assembly GCA_964455525.1). Lineage (GTDB taxonomy): Bacteria > Bacteroidota > Ignavibacteria > OLB7 > OLB7 > JAFDZV01. Next base: position 701,030 of record CAYVWR010000002.1, on the reverse strand, counting down.
CCTCTCCGTGGCCTCGAAAGGCATCACCGGCACCAGGACCGCTGATACCTATCAAGACTCCGAACTCGATGAGACCGAGGATACCGACGCGATCACGGCGGACGATCTCGCGGGGCTGGAGGAACTGCCTGACGACATCAACACCTTCTACAAGGAATTCACCAAGTATATGGCCTCGCTCAACGGCGAGAGCACTATCACCGACAATGGCGTCGATAAAATGGTGGTGATGGAGACCCTTGTGGACTGGGTTGGCACCCGCTATCTGTTCGGTGGCATGGGACGTAATGGCATCGATTGCTCGGCCTTTACCGGCATGGTCTATCGTACGCTGAACTACAAGCTGCCCCGTACAGCCGCCATGCAGTGGGAAGTCGGCATCGCGGTTCCGCGTGAGGATCTTCAGTTCGGCGATCTCGTCTTCTTCAACACCCGCCGCGCTGTCTACGTATCGCATGTGGGCATGTATCTGGGCAATGGCATGTTCGCCCATGCATCCAGCCGTAACGGCGTTACGGTCTCCTCGCTCGATGCCGAGTATTACTCGACTCATATGATCGGCGCCCGCCGCTACGATCTGAATAGCGTGATGACCGCTGATGCCGAAGGAAGCATGCTGGGCCTGTCGCACAACTGATCGTTATAAAAAATCTTGCATGTGGCAACGCCCCTTCTCATTACGAGAAGGGGCGTTGCCATTCTATCACGGACCGTGCCGATCGGTCACGCCACATATTCACGCAGCAGCCCCCGTAGCACAATATCCCCCGCCGCAGCCGACGCTCGGCAACCGGCCGCAGAGATGTCAGGCAGGAGGGAAATTCATGTTTTTATGGCGCCGTATGCCCCCAAACGATGCCATGCAAGAGCACGATGCTCCACCGTAAAAAAAATCTTCATTATCCTGCGTAGCCCGTTATTCTCGCTGTTTCGGACGTTTTTTATCTATAAAACTATCCATGCATCGTGGCTATTGAGCAAGAATTCGAGACCATGCCGCAGTATGTTTGAACCATGATTTATCAACGATATGACACCACGACAATGAGCGCGGAGAGAGGGTGAGGCGAACCGCCAGATCGGAAGCCAATCGGGATAAACGATAACGGCATGTCGATTGAACGAGGCGCCAGAGAGTTGAGGTGAAATCGCAGCAGGATGTGTCAGGCAGACCAGGCATCGACTATGGTGGAAGACGATAAGCGCCATACCGAATAGCAGGGATAATGCGGAGTAACTGACACGATGATGCGATGGCAGAGTGTTCGTCCGTCAACGACCGGGAGATATCGATGCACAGCAGCAGATACTCCGATGAAGAGATGATGACACGATATCGTTTGTGGTGAATACAGTATCTACCCGGTCCGATACGGCGACGATCTGCACAATGTGCTGAAAGAATAGCTGACGATGGACAATGAGTTTGGCCAGTCTTCTCCTGGGGGGGAAAGAAGACTGGAACGGGAGGGCACTCTGGAGTAATTCGGAGTGCCTTCTCACTATTTTCCCCCTACCATCCCGTCAGCGGCCAGGCGCTATGCTGTAACGGCATCGCGGCAGCTCTCATGCATATGATGCCGGAGAAACCGCTCCGCCTCCTTCGCCCCCATATACTTATCCAGCATCCGCCGCTCGGTACCTACCAGGTCCACATACACCAGCGCATCAAGCACATTATTGAAGGCCGGATCGACGTTCAGCCCAAGGAGCTTTCCGCCAAGCCGCAGATACTGCCGCAACAACACCGGAACTCCCCGCCCATCACCTTCCAGTTCGCCAACCACGGCGCCCACATCATCGAGCGATACGGCAAGCCGTGCCAGAGCCGGGAGAGAGCGGGCACCGGCATGCAGCCGTGCCGGGGTGCGAGGCCGCACAAGAGATCCAAGATCGGCATCATAGGCATGGCGCTGGAGAAACGATGCGATACATCGCTGCGACATGCTGCTATAGTCATCGCTGATGCTCACCGGCCCGAAAAGCCTACGATACCGTGGGAACCTGGCAACATAACAGCCGATCCCCTTCCACAGCAGCATCAAGGGGTTATAGCTCTTCTGATATCTGGGCTGCACAAAGGAACGCCCCAGTTCCAAGGCCGGCCCCAGACGCCGCAGAAAATCGTCGCTATAGCGGAACAGCGTGCTTGTATAAAGCGCATCGCGACCGAACCACTTCACGATATGGTCTACACGACCAATCCGGTATGCTCCAACGATCTCCTGTTCGCCACGATCGAATAACACCAGATGATCATAGTATGCATCGAAGCGATCCAGATCGGCTGCCCCCCCTGTGCCCTCGCCCACAGCACGAAATGCCAGCTCGCGCAGCCGACCGATTTCGCGCAGGACCTCCGGCATCTGCCTGGCACCGGCATAGAATACCTGGAACTCCCCATGCGAGAGAAGGCGCTGTCTGGCAGCAAGCGCATCGATCTCGCGCACCAGCGCTTCGCGGGCCACCGGCATCTGCACGGGAACCGTGAACTGTGCGGGCCGGCTCATGCCTGAGCGCCCCGGCGCCTCCGGCATACCACGGTGCTCCAGCAGATAGGTTCTCTCCCGCAGATAGCCGATCATCTCCCGATCGCCGGAGAACATGCCGAGGCGAGAGAACGGAATGCTGCTGCCGATCCGCATCGCCAGGGTCATCCCGCGCTTGTTCAGCAGCTCGCGTGGCAGCATCACCGTCCGAAGACGAGGATGGACAAGCCCTGCAAGCTGGAAGAGCGCTCCGTTTTGTCCCGCGCAATAGATCGGTATGGCAGGCACCTTTGCTCGCCGGATAATTCGTGCGATGCTCGGGCTCCACTCCAGATCGGCAACCCGCCCTGATGAGATATCGAGATGCGACACCTCCCCGGCTGGAAATACCACAAGCAGGCCGCCGCTCTCCACCCATCCGATAGCCCCCTTGATCCCACGTATGTTCGTCCTAGCGGACTCGCTTCTGCCGAAAGGATCGACAAAGAAGAACTGCTCACGGAACTGCGGTATGCAATGGAGAAGGGAGTTGGCAAGGATACGAACATCGGGACGGATTGAAGAAAGCAGCGAGAGAAGGGCGATGCCCTCCAGGCCACCAAACGGATGGTTTGCAACGACCACTGCCCCCCCTTCCTTTGGAATACGCACTAGATCGGCCGCAGCGACGTCGATAGGAACCCCCAGCACATCCAAAAGGTTGTCGCTGAATCGCCCCGGCATACAAACGGCCGCGGCATAGACATCGTTCAAGCGGTCAAAAGCAAGCACACGGCTCAACCAGAGTCGTGCAAGCGGCAACAACGGGCGTGGCAACGAGGCGACGGATTCAACCGGCAGATCGAAGGGCTGTGTGAGGGTCATGTCGAGGTTCATGTGGTATGGAGCGATTGTTTTCATCCCGAAGCCATCGGAATGGAATTGCTCCGTGCAAACTATTCCCCTCGCTTTTCCAGAGTATTACTGAAGCATTGCCGTAGCGTAATCAAGCAGGCCATCGTCATAACGGGGATGTATGCCCCGCAGGCCTGCCCCAGGCATCTACCCATAGAGCTTCCCCATACGGAACTCCATAACAGTACACCTGTCTCTTACACATCCACTTATGATGGCGAACTCCTACTCCACAAGCCCCTGGTATCGGCGGCTTGTCTCCCCTGTCTCCATTGAATTCGGAGCGGTACTCCTTAGAATCTGGCTCGGCGCCATGATGATCACCCACGGCTACGGCAAAGTGCTGGGCGACAGCTCGAAGTTCATGGCCGGTGTCGAGAGCATGGGTTTCCCCTTCCCCACATTCTTCGCGTGGGCGGCGGCACTCAGCGAGTTTGCAGGAGGCATCTTCCTGGTACTTGGGCTTTTCACACGCTTCTGGAGCCTTATGGCGCTTGCAACGATGGCGGTGGCGGCGTTTATCGGCCATGCCGATGACCCGTTCGGCAGAAAGGAGCTTGCGCTCACCTACCTGGTACTCTCGGCAGTTGTCTTTCTCCTTGGCCCGGGACGAGCAAGTTTGGATCAAGCGCTCTTTGGCCGCCGATCGGCCGTGTAAGACAGAAGCTCGGCGGCGCTCCGCCAGAGAGAGATCGGTATAGAACAGGAAATGGCGCCGGAATCGTTGTGATTCCGGCGCCATTTCCTGTTCAAGGCCGCATCCATGGCAGACAGGGCATGGCAACCACCCAGGGCCTGTTCAGCCGAACATCGCCTGCGGCACGCCGAGCGGCCCCTACCGCTGCAACTTCTGATCGAACGTCCCCTTGATCGTCTGGGTGGAGGAGCTATCGGTGCCAAGCGTCGGCAGCGTTACATCGAACCGGCCACGCGCACGATCATCCTGAAGGTGTTGCAGTTCAACCCACCCGGTGGCTCCCTCAAGCGAACGGAACATATCCATTCCCTCCTCGAACTTGGCATCGAGCTTCCGATCCTTGCCATCGAAGGTATACCGTCCCGGCTCGATCTTCGCGTCATCGCGAAGCAGACGAATTCTGAAATGCCGTTCCTGGGCCGCGTCATGCGCCTCCAGGCTTAGAATCCACTGTATCCTGCCGGAAGCTGCGCGCTCCTCCAGCACCCCCGTCACATCCTTGAAATCCCACGTTCCCGAGTACTTGCCGGTGCCGGTCACCTGAAGTGTGCCGTCGGTGGTATCGATTTCCATCGTCGATGGATATATCGCCGCCGTATCGTTCGCTCCGCTCTGGACGATACCGGGGGCAGGAGCTGCGGCTGTATCAATGGTTCCGGCAGCATCGTCGCCGGTGCCGTCGCAGGCGGCAAGTGTGGCCGCGGCGATAACCGCGAGCAAAACGGTGCGAGGCAGTGAGCTGGATATCATGATAGAATAGAAATGAAGAATGTTCGGCGTCCGGTTCACAGCGGGACGGGAGTGCCATCTACCTGGCATGGTGATGGATGAAATCGGCAATGGCATCGGCGGTCGTATCGCCGGACGGACCGAACCGCCGCACAATGGAAAAATGATCGCGCCCTTTCACGCTGATGTAGAGCACGTCGCCACCGGCATCACGGATCGCATCGGCAAATGCCTTTCCCTGCGAACGCAACCCTGGCGGATCGTCCTCCGCGACGATCACAAGAAACGGCGGAAGGCCCTGGCGCACGTACGTTATCGGCGAAGCCGCCGCAAGCTCCTCCATGCTTTCCCCGAATGCCTCCTCGACATACTCACGTGCGGTGAAGACGGTGGTCTCGGCATGAATGCGGAGATCGGCGACGCCGCTTATCATCACCGTTCCACCAAGTGCATGCTCCGGCACATCCAGAGCGCCGAGATAACGACGATCAACGGTGATAAGGGCAGCCAGATGCGCGCCAGCCGAGTGTCCTGTAAGGAACAGGGCATCCGATGAACCGCCATACCGTCCGATATTGCGGTAGACCCAGGCCACGGCCGCCGCACAATCGTTGGCATGGGCGGGACTTTTTACAGCAGGGGTAAGCCGGTAGTTCACCGCTACCGCCACAATGCCACGCACCGCAAAGGCGCGGCCCAGATGCTCGAACAACTCCTTATCGCCACTACGCCAGCCGCCACCATAAAAATAGATTGCCACCGGAAGCCCGGCCGCATCGCGAGGAGCATAGATATCCAGCAGATGGCGCGGGTCATCGCCTGCCATATACCGCACATCACGCTCGATGCTGATATCCGCCTTGAAAAGTTCGGGAAGAGTCATAACGCTTCAACACTCAGAAAGGGAAAGCCAAGAACCACGGCAACATTGCCAAGAAAAGCGACGCCCTACCACAGCATACATGCAAACGGCGTTCACCCTCCGGCCGCCGCACGCCCGGCAACATACCCGGTGGAAAAGGCAGCCTGGAGATTATAGCCGCCGACACGGCCGGAGATATCGAGCGCCTCGCCGGCAACATACAGGCCGCGCACATGTTTCGACTCCATCGTTGTGGGCCGGATCTCTCCCAGGGCAACACCTCCGGCGCTCACCTCTCCACGATCGAGCGGCACCTCTGCGACGGCACCGACCTGCCATCCCTTCAGCATCCCCAGCACGGCATTACGGGCATCGCGCGAGGCAGCGCTAAGCTTTGTACCGCTCGGCACGGCAGCCGAGGCAAGCAGATGCCCGACCAGTGCGCGTGGCACATATAACTCCAGGAACGTCTGCACCTGGCTCCGCCCGGAGGCCTCACGACGCTCATCCCAGGACTTCAGCAGATCCTCCATGCAGAGATCAGGCACAAGATCAACCACCAGGGTCACGTTCGTGAAGATCTCCCTGGCGCGAGCGGCCGCACGGCTTACCTCCAGCGCCGAAGGACCGCTCACCCCCCGATGGGTCAGCAGCAGATCGTCGCGCCACTGCACCGGGAAATCCTCACCGCGCGGCAGATTCGGCCGCCGCGCATCGCACTCGATCCCCAGGAGGACATCGCGCAGGGCAACACCCTGCCAATCGGGCGGAGGGGGAACAGGAAAATAGATTGGCGCAAGGGCCGGACGAACCGGCTCGATCCTGTGCCCAAGCTCATCGCTCCAGCGGATGCCATCGCCGGTTGTGCCCACCTTGCGATACGACATCCCCCCTGTTGCGATAATGGCGGCATCACACGGCTCCACCCCTCCGCCAACGACAAGCCCTACCACGGCGCCATCGCGGGTTACCGGCCGCTCCACAAGCGCATTCGTGCGTACCTCGGCGCCCGCCCGGCCAAGCATACGCTCAAACGCAGCCAGCACATCCTCGGCACGCCCGCTTGTCGGGAACACACGCCCGTTTGGGCGGGTAAGGGTCTGCACACCTTCACGATGCAGATCCTCCAGCACCCGGGCGGCGGTAAGCTCGTGCAGGGCATAGCGGAGAAAACGGGCCTCGCGTGTGATAAACCCGTCCTCCATAGCACGAGGAGAATCCTCGTGCGTGATATTGCACTTGCCACCGCCGGAGATCAGGATCTTGATGCCGAGCCGCCTGTTCCGTTCATAGAGAACCGCTCTGCCTCCATTCTCGCACACCGCAAGCGCGGCATAGATCCCCGCAGCGCCGCCGCCGATGATAGCAACACGCCGCGCCATGCTAGTAATATTCCAGATTCACCAGTCTGCGAAGCATGGAGACCTCCTTTCGCTCCAGTCTCCGCCACTCACCGCGTGCAAGCCCCCGGCTCGATATGCCTGCATACATCTTCCGGTCGAGCCGCATCACCTCGTAGCCAAAATGCTCGAAGAGCCTGCGCACCTCACGGTTTTTCCCTTCATAGAGCGTGATGGTCACATGGGTACGATCACGATCATCAACAGCAAGCTCGCACTCCTGCGTCTCATCGCCGTTCTCCAGTGTGACGCCTGCGGCTATCTTACGTCCATCGCGCAGGTCAAGCGCCTTATCAAGCACCACATTGTAGACCCTGGCGATCTGATAGCTGGGATGCATCAACCGGTTTGCCAGGTCCCCATCGTTTGTCAGAAGAAGCACGCCGGTGGTATTGCGATCGAGCCTTCCCACCGGATATACCCGCTCGCGAGCGTCGATAAGATCGAGCACGGTGCGCCGGCCCTTCTCATCGCTTGTCGTAGTGATGGTATCCTTCGGTTTATTGAGAAGGATATAGATATGGCGTTCCGGGTCACCGATCGGATTTCCATCGACGGTGACCAGGTCGCCGGACATCACACGGGTTCCAAGCTCGCTGACAACGCGGCCATTGATCTTTACCCGCCCCTCGGCGATGATCTCATCAGCCCCTCGGCGCGAGCTTATCCCGGCATCGGCGATCGCCTTGTTCAGCCTGGTTCCCTCATGTGGCTGCCCGGGTTGCTGCTTCTGAGCGTTTCGTTGCTTCTGAACGTTTTTTTTCGGTTGTGTTCGCATGTATCAACGATGATTATCCTGCCCCTGCGGCATGCGTAGGCATAAAACCGCCGGTCCGGTCCTTTCACGATTTCCTCTGCCGTCCCCTATCGCCGGCTGACGTGTTTCGTCGTTTGCCGGGCGATTGATATACTGTACCTTGATGGTTGCAACGATTATACCCTGGCGAATCATTCTGATCGCCGCTGCCGCCCTTGCCGCAGCGCACCAATGCCATGCGCAGGCCCGCCGCCTGCCGGAGATTGAGCGCCGCTACGACGCGGTTGTTCTGATTGCCGATGTGCAGACAGGACGCCTGATCGGTGGCGCACGTCTGGGCGAGGCGGGGGAGCGGCGCTATGGTCCAGGCTCTCTGTTCAAGCTGGCCATCGCGATTGCGGCGCTGCGCTCCGGCCGCTTCGACAGATCGTACACCTATGTCTGTCGGGGCAAAGATACGATCCACGGAGCAGTGCGCAGGTGCTGGATGCATCGTGGACATGCAACGACTGGTTTCGGCGATGCCCTGGCACATTCCTGCAACCTCTATTTCAGGCGGGCAGCGGAGGTTCTGACGACCGGCGAAATAGTCCAGGCCGCCCGTGCCATCGGGATGACGCCAACGGAAGATGCTGGCACCGAACAGCTTCTGGGGATCAGCGACGACAACCTTCTCGGCGATGCCTTTGCCGTCTCGCCATCGCAGATGATGATCGTGGCGCTCTCGCTGGCATCGCGCGGCAGGCTCTCCCCCGGCAGGCTATCCCTGTTCGATGCAAATTTCCGCCCACTCTATCAGGGGCTGCGCGAATGCGTGCGAAACGGCACCGGCAGAAACGCCTGGAGCAGAACGCTGACGATGGGTGGAAAAACCGGCACCTCGGAGGTGCCCGGCATGCCACATCAGACGGTGGGATGGTTTATCGGATTTGCACCGTTCGATGATCCCCGCTACGCGGTGGTGGTGATGCAGCGCCGGGCCAGAGGGGCTGAGGCGGCAACAATTGCCCGGAAGGCATTGGAGACCATGATGTGATGGGCACAATCCGTCGCCGAAACGTCATGGTATCCCTCTCCCTGCACCTTCTCTTGCTGCTGCTTCCTGCTGGGGCCGCATGGCATGCCGACCCCGCTCAGGCACGGCACCAGACCTCCGCCCCCCTTCCCGACACCATAACGGTGCTCCTGTTCGCCGGATTTTCCATTGATCGTGTCTGGCTCTCATCGCCGGGAGGGCTGCTGCTGGATGGCAGTCCGATCGCCGGGAAAACGCTTGCAATAACCCGGCAGGAAGGCCAGGTCCGTGCCGATCGTACAACGGCCCCCTGCTGCACGGTGCTCGCTCGGCACGGGAGAGCGCTGGAGCTGTCGATCGGGCATCGGCGAAGGCAGGTGCGTGGCCCGGTACAGATAAGAGCGACCGGGAAGAAGCTTCAGATGGTAGCGCACGTTGCCCTGCGCGATTATCTGGCGGCCGCACTTGGCGCCGAGGCGTCATCATCCGACCCGATGGAATTTCTGGTTGCGCTGGCGGTTGTACAGCGCAACTATATGGCAGCACACCGCGGACGGCACGCGCCAACTGCCGATCTATGCGACCTTACCCACTGCCAGCTTGCGGATCTGGCAGGAGCCGACTCACGAATCTACGAGGCGGTGGACCGCGCCATGGCGATATCCATGACCGCCGGAAGCGCTCTGCCCTGTTATTATTCCGCCAATTGCGGTGGCTCCACCCTCACCCCGGCACAGGTATGGGGAAAGGAAGAACCTGGCTATGCAAATGTGCCATGCATCCACTGCCGCCGCTCGCCGCGCCACCGCTGGCAGCGCAGTCTTGATGCATCGCCGGCGGCCGAAGGAGTGCTCCGGCAGGCCCCTGCCCCACCGTTCATCAACGACGATTTCAAGACCCGCCTTGGCAGGGCTGCCGGGTTCAACACAGTGCTGAGCAATACGATCGACCGTATAGAACGGCGTGGTAGAAGCTACGTTATCGCAGGACGTGGTTTTGGCCATCGTATCGGGCTTTGCATGGAGGGGGCAAACGAGCTGGCACGGCACGGCCGTAGCGCCCAGGATATCCTTCGCTTCTATTTTCCCACAGCCCATATCAGTTCGCAACGATGACCCGATCGCTCGACCAGCTCTGGGACTCCGTCGGCAGGACGGAATCCGCATCCAACGCCATCCGCACTCCGCTGCTGATGGGCGTGCTGAACGTTACACCCGATAGTTTCTCCGACGCAGGACGATATAACGGCCGGGAGGCGGCGGTACGGCATGCGCTGGCATTGATCGAAGAAGGCGCCGATATCATCGACATCGGAGGGGAATCGACCCGTCCACCCGGACGGGACTACGGCCAAGGCTCGTGCGAGGTATCGGAGGAACAGGAGTTGGAGCGGGTGATGCCGGTGGTGGAGGCGATACTGGCAGAACGCCCGCAGGCAACGATCTCGATTGATACGATGAAGCCAGCCGTGGCCCGGCAGGCGGTGCGCGCCGGGGCAGCGATCATCAACGATGTAAGCGCGGGGGGATACGACCCAGCGATCTGGGATGTTGCCGCCGAGGCCGATGTTCCCTACATCCTGATGCACGGCCATGATCCGCGCAATCGCGTCGCGGCCGACACGATCGCCTACCGGGATGTCGTTGGCGAGGTCTACCAGTTCCTGCACGATCGCATCGCCCTGGCCCGTGCGGCGGGGATACGCCGTGTGGCCGGGGATGTGGGCATCGGCTTTGCGAAGGGGGCAGAGGAAAGCGCCAGGCTTATCCGTGAGGGTCGGCGATTTCTGGAGCTTGGCGTGCCGATGCTGGTCGGGGCATCGCGCAAATCGTTTATCGGACGGATTCTTGGCGGCATCCCCCCCGAAGAACGCCTTTTTGGAACGCTGGGGGCACATCTGGTGGCAGCTCTCAATGGCGCGGCCATCGTCCGTGTGCATGATGTCCGGGCATCGCGGGAGTTCTTCACGGTAGTCCAGCACCTCACCGCACAGCCCTCTGCGGGTAATCATTGCTAACGAAAAGATCCTCCCCGTTCGCTGCCGATGCTGTAAGTTTGCCGGACTGCCTATGGCATGTTCAGGGAGCAGGTGCATCGACAAGGGCGCTGCATATACCCCGGTAGCTCCCGTCTACTGGCAGATCGGAAGCACAATCCACTTATCGCACGTCGAACTACAGATGAGAACAGTCGCACTCTATGAGATGCTCTTCGGCCTCCTTACCATCATCGGCGGCATCATCGGCTATGCCACCGCCGGGAGCGTTATCTCGCTGGTAGCAGGAATAGCGGCCGGCCTTGCCCTACTTTTCAGCGGCTTTACGATGCAGAAAGGCTCGCGGACAGGACTCTACATCGCCCTTGTCGTCACTCTTGTGCTGCTGGGACATTTCGGCCGGAACTTCTTCTTCGGCGATGCCGCGTTTATGCCAGCCGGGCTTATGTCCGTTCTCGGCATCATCTCCCTGCTTCTGCTGGTGCTTTTACTGGTTCAACCGAAGGAGCGCAAGAGGATATTCTAAGAACCGGCCGACGAACGCCGAATGCCGGATATGATGCCGTCCATGCACCGGACGGTACTGGTGAATGAGCGAGCGCATGGATATGGCACGCTCCGTGCATCGGATTGAAAGCTCAACGCGTTGTGCTGCCAACCGATTCCCCGATACAACCGCCGGGAATCGGAAACGCAGGGCATCATGGATCGGCCGACCAGCAACGGATCGGCCGACAACGGACTACTGAAGGATCATCCGTGCACCCGATAGAGATATATCAACCTGATACAAACGTACTGGCAATAACATGGCAGGGAGGGAGCGAATCGAGGATTTCCACGAAAACGCTACGGATGCATTGTCCCTGCGTGGAATGCACGTCGAGATCCGGCATGAGGAGCAGCACCTATCTACCGATGGTGACAACCGAAGCGATACGGGTACGAACGATCGACCTGATTGGAAGCTCGGCGATCTACATCGTGTGGGAGGATGGTCACGACCGGAGCATCTACCCCTATCCTCTGTTACGCGAGCTGGCGCCCCCTCAGGAGAAGGCATGATCAGGCCGACCCATGCGATCATCGACCGTGAAGCCCTGAGAAACAATATCGAGGTCATCAGAAGAGCGATCGCTCCCACGGTTGGCATCATGGCAGTGGTCAAGGCAAACTGCTACGGTCATGAGACTACTATCTGCGTGCCCGAAATCCTCCGCTGCGGCATCGACATGCTTGCCGTGGCGACCATAGAGGAGGCTGCACGGCTGCGTGCGCTCGGCATCACCTCGCGTATTATCGTACTGGCACCGGCACTCCAGAAGCAGTATCATGCATTTGCCGAACATGATGTTGAAGCGCTTGTCTCGAACGTGCAGACGGCCGAACATCTTGCAGCAGCAGCAGCGGCAGCCGGGCGAAGGCTGCGTGCACATCTGTTTGTCGATACAGGCATGCGCCGCAATGGCATAGATGTAGACGATGTGCTTGAGACGCTCCGCGGTTGCGCTCATCTGCCGGATCTGGAGATTATCGGCATCTCCTCGCACTTCGCCACAAGCGATGAGCCGGACCGCTCGTTTGCCCTGCAACAGCATGCGGCATTCGATGCCACGCTCCGCAGAGCGCTCGACGCCGGCTTCAGCTTTCAGGACATCCACATGGCAAACAGCGGTGGCATCTTCAATGTTCCGGGGGCCCATTACACGGTTGTGCGGCCGGGTCTGGCATTGTATGGTTATCATCCTACAGCCGAATTACAGGAGCGATCGGGGCTTATCCCGATACTCACCCTTCGGACTGTCGTTGCCAACATCGCCCCTGTTGGGGCCGGTCTATCGGTAAGCTACGGGCGCCGCTACTATACCAGCAGCGCCACAGCCATAGCAACGCTCCCGATCGGTTATGCGGACGGCCTGATGCGCCGTCTGACCAACCGGCTGGATGTACTGATCGGCGGCCGCCGCTACCCGGTGGTGGGGACGATCTGCATGGACGAAGTGATGGTGGATCTTGGCAACGACCACGGCGTGCATATCGGCGACGAGGCAGTGCTGATCGGCCGATCGGAATCGCAGAGCATCGACGCCTGGGAGATAGCCAGGCAGGCCGAGACCATCCCCTATGAAATCTGTACGAACATCTCGGCACGCGTTCCTCGTGTGCCCGAAACCAGGCCGTAACACCGCGTCATGCCTGAACTGCCGGCCCCTGTGCCTGCCAGAGCATCCGCGGAACTGCAAGCGAACTATTTCGAGAAAGGATTCATGAATATCTACGCTGTCATCATGGCGGGAGGGGTCGGCTCGCGCCTGTGGCCGAAGAGCCGCGAGAAGACCCCGAAACAGCTTCTCCATATCCTCGGCGAAGGGACGATGATCCAGAACACGATCGCCCGGCTCCAGCCGATGATTCCGTACGAGAACATCTTTGTCGTCACAAGCCGTGTGCAGGCCGATGGCGTCAAGGAACAGGTCCCTCAGATCCCCCCCGGCAATATCATCGCCGAGCCGTTCGGCCGCAATACAGCTCCCTGTATCGCACTGGCAGCGGCAATGCTGCGCGACCGCGATCCCCAGGGGGTGATGATGGTGCTGCCGGCCGATCACTTCATCCAGAATGTCGGCGAGTTCCAGCATAAACTCAAGCTGGCCTGCGAAGCTGCCTACCAGATGGGCTGTCTGGTCACGATGGGGATCACCCCCACCCGCCCGGAGACCGGATTCGGCTATATCCAAAAGGGGGAGCAGCCCAATCCCGACAACCCCTTCTACGACCAGGGGCTGCGCCCTGTGCTGACGTTCGCAGAGAAGCCGGACCTGCCAACAGCCGAGCGATTCCTTGCCAGCGGCGACTTCCTCTGGAACAGCGGCATGTTCATCTGGCGCATTGATACCATCGAGGCCGAGTTCAGGCGCCACCTGCCGGAGCTGTTCGAGCAGGTGGAATCCATCCATGCAGCCGTCGGCACCGATGAGTATCAGGATCGCCTGGAAAGCATCTACAGCCAGATCCATCCCATATCGCTCGATTACGGCATCATGGAAAAGGCCGAGAACGTCTATGTGACCCAGTGCGAGTTCGGTTGGAGCGATGTAGGAAGCTGGGATGAGACATATCGTCTCTCCCGCAAGGATGCCAATGGCAACTCGATCATCGGTGATGTGGTCACCATCGACACACAACGCTCGTTTATCAGAACCGCCGGCAAGATGGTGGCAACAGTAGGAGTCGAGGATCTGATCATCGTTGATACCCCGGATGCCCTTCTGATCTGTCGGCGGGGACAATCGCAGCGGGTACAGGCGGTGGTCGATTATCTGCGACGGAAAAAGATCTCCAGCCTCCTCTGATAACCAAGGAGGCCTCACATAATATATGCTACATGTGAGCCAACGATTTCAGATTCGATCGGCCTGCCTTGCAGCCCTGGCACTCTGCTGCGCAGGATGCCTTCCGGCATCGCGGAGCAATGGGACCGGAGGCAATTATCCCGGCGGCGGGGCGGCTCTGGCAGTAGATGAGGGGCAGGCGTCCTTCTATGGCAACGAGTTCGTAGGGCGGCGGACCGCAAATGGCGAAACCTATCGCCATGAAGAGATGACCGCCGCCCATCGCACCTACCCGTTCGGCACCCTGGTGCGCGTGGTAAACCTGAAGAACGGCCGCCAGATAGTGGTACGGATCAACGATCGGGGTCCACATAAGGCGGGAAGAGTGGTCGATCTTTCCCGCGCCGCTGCCGAGGATATCGACATGATCCGCGATGGGGTGATCCCGGTCAGGATCGAGGTGATACGCTGGGGAGGATAAGCAGGCCCGTTCAACAAACCGCGCCCCTGCTCCTTCAATGCCTGTACGACAATCGAGGGGCATCCGCCGTCGCAGCGGATGCCCCTTTTATTGATTTGTACGAACCGCCAGGAAGGCTCTTGATCGCTACTTCACCAGCAGCATCCTGCGTGTCATGATCTCCTCTCCGGTCTCAAGCGAGTAGTAGTACACGCCGGAAGGAAGCTCCGTGATATCAAGAAGCAGGCGATGCCCGCCACTCCCCTCTCTTCCACGCTCGATCCGGCGCACTTCAACGCCGCGATCATCCCGCACCACGATACTCACCGATGCCGGACGGAGCAGCTCGTAGGATATCTCGGTACGTCCGCTGAAGGGATTTGGCTTGTTCTCATAGAGCTTGAACCCTGAGGCACCGGAGGCAAGCTCCACACCGGAGACCGCACATTGCACCGTGCGTTCGGAGCAGCAGAGCACCTGATCGCCGATCATCGTGCACGTCTCCAGCGTGACCGGGACGTTGGCACTGGAGTCGATCCTGATCGTAAAGGTCTCGGCGGAATCGCCAGCACCAAGCAAACTCCCGCGAAAGGTCACCATCCGAGGCTGACGGTCGATCGAGGTCCACCCGGCAGCGGTCCCGGAGACCGAAGCATCACCGAAGATGGCGGCACCGGAGGTGATACGGAAGCGAACACCATCAACAGGCGATGACGGTTCATGGCGGTTAACGACACGGAACTCATAGATGCATCCCACTCCGTTTGAATCGCGCTGCGCGATCAACGGGATAGTATCACAGGCCGAGCGGCCATCGCCGGTGCAGACCAGCCGGAGCGTATCGGAGCAGACCAACTGGTTGCCGGCGTAGGTCTTCCAGACGATTGGGATCGTCGCCGGACGGGCGGGGATAAGGCTTGCGTCGATACAGAAGGTGAACTCGGGCGTGGAGCTTCCCGGAGCAACGGACGCCCCCGTATAATCGAGAGCAAAAACCGGGAAGAGAACCGATCCGATCGTCCACGGTGCCGGAGCATCCGCCAGATTGAAGATGGCATCCTGACCGGCTATCTCCAGCCGGACCCGATCGACTGTCAGGTTCCTGCTGTTGCGGTTGGCAATGCTGATCCGGTAGCAGCAGTTGCCCTGGTTGGGCGCACCGATCTCCCCGACGGTTACACTATCGCAGGCCAAGGAGATGATAGCGTTCACACGCACCGTATCACCACAGATCGTCCCCAGAGCGTTTGAGGTGCTCCATGCGATCGTGAGCGGATCGGCCGTTGTACTATCGCCGGAGGAGACGCAGAGCGTAAAGGGAGAGAGCGTCCGTCCCGATAGCAGCGGCCCGCCGATCCAGACCACCGAATCCCCGCCAAAGGTCTGCACCTGCCAGCCTGCCGGGGCGGTGGCCGAACGAACGGTCCTTCCCCTGCCGGGATTGGAGATGCGGGCAACAAAGCGATTGATCGACACATTCCGCGAATTGCGGTTGGTAAGCTGAAGCGCTATGCAGCGTTGTGTGGCCGACATGGTGGAATCGACCTGCGCCTCCACCAGATCGCAGTTGGTAATAGGACGGATGCAGATCAAAAACCCGGTGCCGCTTGCTATCGGTATGCCCTTGCGATAGGTCTGCCAACGATATCTGATCGTATCACTTGATGCGCTATCGTTATCGAAGCAAAGCCCCCGGAAAAGCGCCGAATCCCCTGGCATCAATGAGACCAGTGGATCATCGACAGCATAGAGTATCGAGTCGCGCGATTGATTCATCGCCCGTCGGGACCACCCCTGTGGTGCGGTATCGGCCACGAAGGTTGCACGCGGTGTCGTGATCGTTATAGAGAATGCATCGAGCGGCGATGATGGGACATGGGTGTTCTTCAACCGCATGGTGGCACAACAGGTATCGCCTGCACCGAACTTCACCGTGCGTACGGAGTCGGCAACGGCAAGCCCCTGGCGGATCGTGACCGTATCGCGGCAGATAAGCTCGCCGAAATTTGTGGTCCACCATTCGATCCGAACAACCGAATCCACAGGCGCATTGAACGCTACCCGGAATCCCTCGGCAAAACCATTGCGGGTCAGCCCATTATCCACGGTAAAATATGCCACCGTATCCGGCTTTGCCCGGTTGCGAATCCACCCGCGCGGAACCGGCTGCACATCGGTCAGGAACTCCGCCGTGGGAGTCAGCATACGAAGATGAAAGTCGTTGACGATCCGGCCGAGGTTGTTGCCGGAGACAACGTCGATATCGATCACCGAGCGGGTGCTGCTCGGAATCGGGTAGAAAAACGCCTCATCGCACGTCCCGCCCACGCAGGCAAGCGCCAACGTGTCGGTGCTGATGATGGAATCGATGGTCCGGGTTTCCCAGACCACTCTGAAGACGCCGGTATCGCGAATGCAGATCCGAAATCCGTCCAGACGCTGGTTGGGCGCAATATCAGCATCGGCTACATTGCTTGTCCAGGTGACCGATGTGGGAAACTGAAAGATGGACCAGCGCGATGGAGACTCCGAGGCCCCCTCGACAAACCGGCCGGAGCCGGAGAGCAATCGTAAACGAAACTCGGAGATCCTGATATCGGTCCGCTGCCTGTTATAGACAAAGAGATCGTAACAACAGACGTAGGCGCCCGCCGGAGTCTGGATAAGCTCCACCGTATCCTTGTCAACCGACTGGGCAAGCGCAGCCACCCCGGAACAGAACATCAGCACCACTGCCACCGCAACAATGCGGGCAAGCCGTACCACACGGTTCATAAGACCCCCTGATAAGTATGCGATTCCTTTCTGAACCAAACACCGTCGGCAGGGTTTGGTTACTGCCAATCCCGTACAATATTCAAACCAGCAGAATCATCCAAACCTGAATATAGCCGGGCCATAGCATGCCTACAGGGCCGAGAGAGGCCGGGATCGCTCTGCGATGCCCAGAAACAGTGCCCCCGGCAAACGGATCTCTTCCATTGCCAGCGCCGCGATCCATCCCAAGGTCTGCACCTGGGATCTCCCCCTTGCACACGGATCGTCTTTACAATTAGCTTTTACTTGGACGCGGTCCAAATAAGAGAAACATCGTACTTTGAGGCTCGGACGCACTCCTCTGGTACAGTGATGCGTACAGGTTCCGGGCATACTGGTTAACGCCAGTCGCCCGGAACCATTCCTATCGCCTCTGCACGGGGCCTTGTGCCGCGACCATACACTCCCCGAAATCAGTTGGGTTGCTGTTTCCACGAAGGAACGGCTTGCAGCGGTGAAGATCGTGACATCGATGGGCGGTGCCGACTGCCCCGTATCAACCACACCACAAGGCGGCCCGGCATACCGGTCAGTTCTATTTTTTTCTGACCCCATCATACAATCTCCGGCAGTTCCCACATCATTCATCCGCACAGCACATCAGGACCACAGATGCATCATACTCCGAAGCGCCGCCTGGAAGCAGCGTAACAATTAACCGAAATTCTCATAGTTTCGCGGTTGTTACTCGGCCTACTCGATAACCCCTTTCAATACAGCTTACATGACAGACCTTCGCAACATGATTGTGTGTGTCACTGGCGCCAGCGCCGGTATCGGCGAGGCATGTGCCCGTGCCTTTGCCCGTGCCGGCTCCCATCTCCTTCTCTGTGCCCGTCGCCTGGACCGTCTGGAAACCCTTGTAACGGAGCTTCGCGGCCTTGGCTCTCCCGATGTTGGCATTGTTGCGCTTGACGTACGCGACCGCGAGACGGTTGGCGGAGCATTCAACCGGCTTCCCCAGAAATGGCGTTCAATCGACATCCTGGTCAACAATGCCGGGCTTAGCCGCGGCCTGGACCCCATTCACGACGGCAGCATCGACGACTGGGATGAGATGATCGACACCAATATAAAGGGGCTGTTGTATGTAAGCCGGGCGATACTACCGGGCATGGTACAACGTGGCAGAGGCCATGTTATCAACATAGGATCAATCGCAGGTCACGAGGTCTATCCGAAAGGAAATGTCTACTGCGCCACCAAATATGCCGTAGGAGCGATCACCAAAGGGATGCAGCTTGATCTGCTCGGCACCGGGGTACGAGTCTCGACGGTCGATCCGGGCATGGTGGAGACGGAGTTCTCGCAGGTTCGTTTTCATGGAGACACCAGCCGCGCCTCGGCGGTCTATCGCGGATTTACCCCTCTGACAGGGGACGACGTCGCCGATGCAGTGCTTTACTGTGCAACACGGCCGCCCCATGCCAACGTGCAGGAGATGATCCTGATGCCATCGGCACAGGCATCGGCCACGATGGTGCACAGGGTAAAGTAGCAGAGTGCTCGCGGCAGACCATCGCTGAAGGCATAAACACTGAAGGGAGCTGAGCGGCTCCCTTCCACGTATCCATGCATCGCGATAGCAGCAGGTTCCTCCCCACCCCGGCTTTTGCGATCAGCTCGTTCGTGCAAAGGGATCGGTAGAAGCCTCCGGCATCTCCCCGGGCTTCTGTTCCTGCACATTGAGTATGGCTTCCCTGGCCGCAGCGACATCGTGCTCAAGTTCCGTATACGGAATGTCATCGAGCCGGTCCAGATACGGCTGAAGCGGCGGCGGCGCCCCTCCGGTAAGCATGACCGCATAACAGAATCCGCGTGCCGCCGGCAATCCGAGCGGATCATCAGGATTGCCCTCATGCTGCGCAAAGAAGGACGCGACATGCTCATACGCCCGCAGACTATCGGTTTCGCAGAGGATATTGAGAATATCGTCGGCAAGCTGCTCGGAGATGTCATCCTGGAGATACTGCCCCAGCGCATCGGCGGCGATATCGCCGAATGCGGCAAGCTCATGGCCTGCGCTGTAATCTCCTTCGACAAACTTCGAGACCAGTTCGTTAAGGGCGCCCAGGTTGCGCTCATCGAAGAATGACGTTATATACGAACCAAGCGAGGACTCTTTCAGCTCCGGCCGCACAAACTCCCCATGAAGTCTGAACAGGAGCGGAGCAAGAGGCTCGGCATAGATATTTGTATGCCACGGCCTCAGTTCCACCATGATTACGGGACTCTCCTCCTGCTCTACCGCATCCTCCTGTTCACCATCATTCTCCTCTCCCGGATGCTCACCGGCAGCATCGGCGATCAGATCATCGGATGTCTTCAGCGCCAGCTCCTCTTCATCGACCTCCCTGGCTATCGCCGCAAGGTCCTCCGTCTCCTCCACCTCCTCGTGGCCTGGATCGTGCTCTTCATCCGTGCGAATAATGCCACGGCGGATCAGATCGGCGCGCATGGTCATGACCCAGGCCTGGTAGCCGACCAGATCCGTTTCCCTGACAGGGCGTTCACCCACCTTCACCGGATCGCTCTCGGCGAATGCGCTCATGGTGAGCGCGATATGATCGACCACCACCGGCGACTGCTCCGCTCCATCCAGGGTATGGCGACGGCTGAAGGCGACGCCATAGGAATCGACCTCGCCATCCTCTCCTTTCAGGACAGCATCGAGCAGGGCGAGATGGTAATGGCCGTGCAGCGCCAGATCCTCTACCATAAGGACCTGTGCCAGCCCGAAATCATCGCCTCGCAGGCGATAGGTAATCAGATCACCCGGTTGAAATTTTTCCATGATCTTTCTCTGTAGTGAACGTTGGCACGATCCGACACATCGGCCACGACCCGATTCAATAGCATAGTCGGGGGCATCACCCAGCCAATCGGCCCCTGCTCCCTGAGACGGCTACGGCCGATGCTCCTCATCCAAATCATCATCGGCTGGGACACTCTCATCATCATCATCCAGAAGCTGGACATCATCGATATCATCCGGCAGATCGGCATTATCGAGGACTGGCGGCCCTGGCGATTCAGGCACCTTCGGCTCCTGTTCCTCGATGCTCCTCGACTGGAAATATTCATGGACATTCATTCCGGTCTTCGGCCCAAGCACCTCTTGCAGCGCTTCCAGCGATGCGGCCTGCACGCCGCGCACCGAACCAAATTTCTCGAAGATCTTGAGCACGGTCTTCGGGCCGATGCCGGGCACATTTGTCAGTTCCGTCTGGAGGGTACGCTTCTGGCGGAGTGTGCGATGGAACGTGATAGCAAAACGATGTGCCTCATCGCGGATCTGTTGCAGGAGCCGGAGGCTGCTGGACGACTTCGGCAGAAGCAGGGTATCGCGCTGGCCGGGGATGACGATCTCCTCCAGACGCTTTGCCAGGCCGATCAGCGGTATATGTTCAAGGCCAAGCTCATGCATCACCTCGCTTGCGGCCGACACCTGCCCCTTACCACCGTCGATCACGATAAGATCGGGCAGGGCAAGACCTTCTCTGAGAACCTTTGCATAGCGACGCCCCACAACCTCCTTCATCGACGCAAAGTCGTTCGGGCCAACCACCGTCCTGATCTTGTACTTCCGGTACTCGCTCCGGCGCGGCCTGCCATCGACAAAGCAGACCATGGAGGAGACCGGGTCGGCGCCCTGGATATTCGAGTTATCGAAGCACTCGATCCGGCGCGGGGCATCCTTCAGCCGCAGATCGCGCTGAAGGCTCTGCACCGGGCGTGGTATCATATCGGAGCGTTTCATACGCTGAAGCTTCAGCTCATCAAGGAGAAACTTGGCATTGGTCTGCGCCATCGCAACAAGTTTCTGCTTGTCGCCGATCTTCGGCACCACAAGCTGCACCCGTCCTTCGCCCCGCTTATCGTTCAGGAAGCGTTCGATCAGCTCGAAATCATCTCCCAGGGGCATCGGCAGGAATATCTCCTCCGGGACGGAATCCGTGGCTATATAATGACGCTCGATGATATTCTCCAGGATCGACTCCGCAGGCATATGCAGCACACCGCTCAGGTAGTGATGCTGGCGGCCGACAAGCTTGCCATCGCGCACCTTGAAGATCACGGCGCTTGCATCATCATCCTCGGCAGCAAAGGCTATAACATCGCGATCCACCGGATCTTCCGTCACGATCTTCTGTTTGCTGCTATACTCGCGAAGCTTCTGCAGGCGGTTGCGCATCACCGTGGCCTCCTCGAAGCGCATCGCCTCGGCGAGATTCTGCATCTCCTCCTCCAGCGTCTTCTCCAGCGTCCGGGTCTTGCCGTTCAGCACCTGCATCACCTGCCGGATCATCTCATTGTAATGGCTCTGGCTTACCAGAGCCTCGCACGGCCCCTCGCATTTTCCGATATGATAATCGAGGCAGACCTTGAACTTCCGGGCACCGATCGTCTCATCGGTCAGATTGAGATCGCACGAGCGGATCGGGAAGATCGAGCGAAGCGTCTTGAGCATCGCACGAACATACTTGACATCGGTATACGGCCCGAAATATCTGCTGCCATCGCGAATCACCTTGCGCGTGGCAAACACACGAGGATAGGGCTCGCTGGTGACACGAACATAGGGATAGGTCTTATCATCACGAAGCATCACGTTATAGCGTGGCCGAAGCTTCTTGATAAGGGTATCCTCAAGGATAAGCGCCTCCACTGCCGAATCGGTGACGATCACCTCCAGATCGTAGATGCGGCGCACCAGCGCCTGCGTCTTTGCATCGCGCGGGCGCCCTTTCTGGAAGTAGCTACGGACGCGGCTGCGGAGATTTTTGGCTTTTCCCACATAGATCACCCTCCCTTCGCGGTCCTTGTACTGATAGATGCCGGGATCGGTCGGCAGCCCGTCCAGCTTCTCCTGAAGTGTGGGAGAAATCAGGACCTCGCCGGAATCAACCGGATCATCAGCCCCGGAAACGGGCAGATCACTGGGGACGGCATGTTCTTCTGGGTTCTGCATGGCACACAATATTCTCACCTGCTCCTGATGCGCATCAACATACATCACGGCGATACGAAAGCAAGCCTCACAACGAAAAAAAACATCCAGCACAACTCCCGCAAGGATCGCGCCCACGGTACCGGCAACCTCTTCAAATAAACCGGACAGCGGCAGCGTCGCTACAGAAGACATCCCATGCCCCGGCTCCGTCCGGCACCAGTTTCAGACTCACATGGCTCAGCGTATCAACTCTCCACCAGGCACCGCTCCCAGCGGTTTGAGGTAACTCCATAGATGATGAGATCCTTCTCCTCCTGTCTCGCCGCCCTTCTTGCGGCGGTGGCGATCGCCGGCTGTTCGGCATCGCAGCACCTCTTTGTCACCCCTCCCCACTCGGCTTTCCAGGAGCGGGGCAGAGCGGTGATCGGCGAACATCTCGACAGAGATCTTCTCTCCTCGCTTGTCGTCGATTATATCAATCTCTACCGCTCCAAGCGGAATCTCCCGATTGTCTATACCGAGCATAATGCCACATCGGCAGCGCTCTGGATGGCCGAGTACCAGGCATCGCGTGCAAAGGTGACCCACGTTGCGGAGGACAATCCAGAGATGCGGCGTTTCGGCGACCGTTACAGGCGCAGCGGCGGTGGCAATTATTCGGCAGGATTCGAGAACACCGGATGGTATCCGCTGTTCGATCCTGCGCTCGACCGCAACCATACCTACGACGAAATGGCACGGGATATCCTGGATGGATGGATCAACAGCCCATCACATCATGCCGCGCTCATCGTCAGAGGAGATGGAGCAAACGGCGTGATAGGCCTTGGTGTGGCACCGGGCGACCGTATCGGGACTACCGGGATTTTTGCCACGATGGACCTTTTTTTCTATATGCCCGAGCCACAGGTGAGCTATAACGGCTCATCGGATGCAGAGCCACGGCAGCATCAACCAGCGTCTGCGCCGCCAGCGAAGCAACAGCCGGCCAAGCGCAACGGACGCTGAGCCTATGCAAATGGCTGGGCCGCTACGACGTTGTTCAGACCATGAATTCCTTATACGGGCACGCCACACATGGCCCGCCAGCAGGCTATAAACCTTCACAGGCCGCCCGTCCCCGATCGGGGACGGGCGGCCTGTGGCAATGCCAGCACGATTGCTGTGCAACACGCAAAGGATCAGCGGAACTGCATAATCCGGCGATCGCTACCATGCAGCATCTGGTGATGGGCGTATCCGGGCGCCGCGCCAGGCTGTATCCTCTCGACGCACTGACGCGCCAGTATCCAGACCAGCGTTGACTCAGCTCCCTGATTTGCGTTCACCCCCCCGGCCTGAAGGCCATCGCAGCATCCGCCGGTCTCACGATCGAGCAATGGCAGGCCAAGATCATTGTGTCCGGTGAACCATGCAAGGCAGCGATAGAGGTCTTCGATCCAGACCGGATCGGAGGTACAACGATAGGCTTCGGCGCAGGCCAGCGTAAGCGCAGCCGCATCGATCGGCTGCTGATCGAACCGGGCACGATGGCCATCGCGGGTCATCCACCCATCGTTGCCGATGATGCTCAGATGCCCCTCCATGACCATCTGTTGATCCAGGAGCCAGCGAAGCGCGGAGATTGCGGTCTCCACCAAGCGTTGATCGCCGAGGCGGCATCCTGCCACCAGCACTCCAAGCGGAAGCACGGCATTGGCATAGGTAACGGAATGCTCGCACCACAGCCAACCGGGATCGTCGTTGCATGCGAAGCGATCGTGCAACCACGCCGCATGCCGTTCAAGCGTGGCCTGGATGCCCCCTGTATCCTGATACGCGCCGAGATAGGAGTCCAGGCCGAGCATCGCAAACGCGCGGGCACGTGGCGAGGAGAAGCGATCACTCACGGCCAGGCCATCTCTGAACAGGGCCGAGGCCAGCGCTCTCTGCGACGAGAGCGGAGCGGATGCCGAGGCCACAGCAAGCCCCCAGAGCGAGCGGCCATGCGAATCTTCGCTCCCCGCCTCCTCCAGCCACTGCCGATCGAACGACATAAAGTTTCGGAAGCATCCATTGGCACGATTGAACGCATGCTGAAGGAAGGAGAGATACACAGGCACACGTGCAACCAGTTCCTCCCCGCCGCCGAGAGCAGCCCCCCAGCATGCAGCGATCAGCGCCCGAGCGTTATCGTCAACACAGTAGCCATGATCCCGGTCGGGAATTGAATAACTGGCATGCTGAAGGATGCCGGTATCATCGGTCAGCCTGAGCATATGCCGGTAGTCCAGCGCAGGAAACGAAGCGGTCCTGTTCGGTTTTGTCCGATCGACGCTAGTGGATTTCATAAGATTGCCGAAAAATAACTAAGGATGAAGGAGCCGTTCAAGCAGATCCTCCACCCGGATGGTAGCGATGCCAGAGACCGAATCAGACATTGCATATGGGATGATAAGCTCGCCGCAGTGGATCATGGCACCGCAACTATAGACGACATTGGGCACATAACCCTCGCGTTCCTCGGTATTTGGACAGAGCAACGGAAGCTCAAGCCGACCGAGCACCACGGAGGGATTCTCCAGATCGAGCAGGATACACCCCATGCAGTATTTCCGCATCGCTCCGACACCATGAGTCAACAGGAGCCACCCTGCTTTGGTCTCAATCGGCGAGCCATTATTGCCGATCTGAATAAACTCCCAGGGACGATGCGGGCCGATAAGCGGCGTCATCTCGTACCAGAAATGCAGATTATCGGAATACATGATGTAGAGATTCTCCCCATCCTGGCGTCCGATCATCACATACTGGCCATTGATGCGGCGCGGGAACAGTGCCATTCCCTTGTCATGCACCGCCTTGCCATTCAGTGTCAGCACCTTGAAGGTGATGAAGTCGGTGGTCTCGATAAGCTGCGGCAGAATACGGAACCCATTATAGGCCGTATAGGTGGCATAGTAGACGACGCTGCCATCATCGTCGATAAAGCGGACGAAGCGGGCATCCTCGATCCCCCGGCTTTCGTTCTCGGAGACCGGGAAGAGCACACGTTCGGAGATCCCATGCTCGGAGGGAAAGCGCACCGAATAGTTCGAGTTTGCAAACCACATCACCGCGCCTATCGCCTCCTTCTGCGCAGTCTTCGGCAGGATACGAAGCCCTTTCATCGAGTGCACCACATCTTCCAGCTCGCTCAGGGTGAACTCTTCTGCGAGACGATCGAGGATATAGCTCGACACATCGTTATCGGCCCCCATCTCACTGATCTTCAGCTCGAACAGCTTTTTCTCGAAGACGCTATCGACCATCACCTGCGGGATCTCGATATAGGGGCTGATCGGATCAAACAGCAGATCGCCATGTGCATCGATCACGCCGCTACGAAACTCCACCGACGAGATATGCCCCTCGCCGGTAGCACGAAAGCTCATGATATAGCGGGCGCTATTCTCCGGCAGGCCGCTCTGATCGGGGGAAAGCACGATCGATGGATTGAACATCGCCGCAGCGCTGATGGAATACTCATGGCTGAAATACGCACCAAGAAGAAGCCGCTGTTCGTGGGTCAGCACAGCACCATTCGGCAGGAACGACTCCACCTGATGGAAATTTCGGAGAAGCGATTCGCTGAAGCGGCGATGCCGATGTGCAAACTCATGAAAAATCGATGTGATCTCCCGCGCCGTATCCTCATGGCTCAACGCCAGCACCCGGTCGATCACATTACGAACCCGGTGCGAGTTGCCCGGCTTGAAGAACTTCATGATGACCCGCGTGTGCTGTGGCGTAAAGCGCTCGGTGCGCCGCTTCACCGGCAGACAGCCCCTGGTCAGGGCATCATGCTGGAGGCTATTCGGTTCGATTGCTACCTTGACTGTTGATTGTTCCATCGTACGATTGTCAATTGCCGGATTTCAATTGTGTTCGGGACGTATCGTGCCCGCGCCACAGTAACCGCAGAAGGGCGGATACCACAGAAGATACTGAGTGAAGCGCGCTCCTCCTGCAATCGGTCACAGCCTACCCCCTTTTACAAAGGGGGGCGCGGCCTGCTCAGGCACAGGTTCACCAGATCGTCGATACGAGCAACCCCGGCACACATCACGGTATCGGCCCCCCCCCAGTAGATCTTCACCGTCCCATCCTCCTCCGGCACCGCGCCGCACGTAAAGACCACGTTATGCACATATCCGGTCACCTCCCACGGATCTTCCGGTTGCAGAATCCAGTCGTCGCAGACGCCGATGATCTTCGATGGATCATCCAGATCATGTAATGCCACACCGAGCCGATAGACCGAACCATCCATCGTCGGGAAAACGCCATGATAGATATGCAACCATCCCCTGCTTGTGCGGAACGGCGTAGCGCCCGGCCCGATCTTCATCTCATCCCAGTGATATTGCACCGGGCGCATCACAAGCCGTGCATCGCCCCAGTGGACGAGATCGGGAGAGTAGCTTATCCAGATCGACCAGGGGGAGATCTCCGAATGTGGACGATCGAGGCGCACATAGCGCCCGCCGATCTTCTCCGGGAAGATCACAACATTCCGGTAATCCGCCTCGGTGATCAACGAGATCCGTTCCACGCTCTGAAAATCATCGGTGCGTGCCAGGGCGATACGAACGCCATGGCGAGAATACGCACTGTAGGTCAGCAGATAGGTTCCCTCGATCGGGCAGATCCGCAGATCCTCCACACCATACTCCTCGTACTCCTGGAAAACACCATCGGTCGATGGAACAAGAAACGGCTCTGGACGCACCGTGAAGGTGAAGCCATCGTCGCTCTCGGCGATGCCGATAATCGACCGGCCGTTCATCCGATGCGATCGAAAGAGCATGATATACCGCCCCTGATGTTTGACCACGCCCGCGTTATGCACGGTGGCAACGGGATAGGGAACATCATCGCGTGTCAGGATAGGGTTGCCCTGGTAGCGTCGTACGATAGGATAGTCCACGTTCACTGCATGTTCTCCGTTTGCCTGGCCGGGGTTGTGCGAGCGGCACGTCCCCGCTCTTTCAGAATTTTTTCATATACCTTGAGATATTCTTCGGCCATCCTCTCCCTGGTAAACCGGCGCTGCACCACCTGACGGCACTCATGACGGCTGATGGAGCCGATCAGCCGCAGCGCGGCCACAGCATCCTCGACCCCTTCCACCAGGAATCCATTGACCCCATGCTCTATAAGCTCCGGCATGCTCCCCCGGTTGTATGCTATCACCGGCGTGCCACATGCCATCGCTTCAACAACCGACAGACCAAAGGGTTCATTAAAATTGATCGGATGCAGCAGGGCGGCCGCATCGCCGAGCACCTCATCACGCTGTTCGGACCCAACGCTGCCGATATACTCCACATCGACGCCATTCAGATGCGGCAGCACTTCCCGCTCGAAATACCCACGATCCTGGATGATGCCGGCCATTATCAGCTTCATCCCTGCCTGACGGGCGATCTGGATGGCCTCGCGCGCCCCCTTGTCGTGATGAATACGCCCGAAGTACAGCAGATACCGCCCCGGCTTCTCCCGAAGGCGGAACTGATCCATCTCGATGCCATGATAGATCGTGGCGGCATAATCAAGGTCCGGGGCACGATCGGCATCGCTGATGGATACATAGTAGCTGCGGCGGTTGTACTTGCGATACACCGGCAATATCTGCGGGGAGGAGAAACCATGGATGGTGGTCACCACAGGGGTTTCCACCATATCTACATAACAGAGCGGAGGAAAATCGAACTGATTATGGATGATATCGAACTCCGCCGCATGCTCGAACACCTCGGCGATATGGAGCGAACCCCATACCTTGGCATCGATAGAGCTATCCTCCTCGTAACCGGCAGGCGCCACCGCATGCAAGGTTCCCGCCGTCAGGGAATCGGCAGTGGCGAAGAGCGTCACATCAACGCCCATCGCTACAAGGGTCTCACTCAACAACGAGGTCACTCTCTCCCACGGCCCGTAGTGGCGCGGCGGGGTGCGCCAGGCGATCGGCGCGAGCATTGCTATACGCACGGGATATCTCCTTGATGAAGGATGAGATCGTCTTGGTAATCGTGGTCCGGTTGCCCGTGGTTCGATGAACCCTCTGCGGCATCACCACGGCCACCGGGCACGCCGGGGCTGCCCATTATGAAGAAGGATCTCCACACCACGCGAGATCCTTCGCACCAGCACCCTACATCGGGATGATTCTTTTCGACCGGAGGCATACGAGCAGAGAATACGGGCGAGCGTTGTTACTCCATGCCAACGAAATTATGTATTCGGCTATTTATTCGGCGGCGCCGACTGATAATAGGCCTTGACCGGCTCGGGCTGCACCAAACGCCGTCCCTGGGAGGAGGCCATCAGCGTACTACGGCCATGCACTCCAACACGCTTCAGATACTGCTCGGCCTGCCTGCCTCCTCTGATATCCTCGAACAGCTTCAGATAGCTCTCGGCAATCTGCGGCCAGCACATACGGCGGCCATATTCATACGCCTTACGGCGCATCGTCTCCCGCTCTTCATGGTTTTCGATCAGGCCATTGATGGCATCCGAAAGGGCTTTGGCAGAGCGGAAATCAATCAGTTTGCCACGTCCGTTCGCCAGAAGATCCTGGGCATACCAGTAGGAGGTTGAGACAACGGCCTTTCCCATGCCGGTGGCATATGCCAGCGTCCCGCTGGATATCTGCTCGCGATTGGGATACGGGGTCACATAGATATCGCAGGCGTTCAGGTACTCGCAAAGCTCCGCATCGCTGAGATAGCGGTTGTGGAAGACCACATTATCGCTCAGGCCAAGCTCGGCAACCTTCCGTTCAAGCGACTGGCGATAGCTTTCTCCCTGATGCGAGACAACGCTAGGATGGGTGGCTCCCACGATCATGTACAGAACCTCAGGATGCCGTTGCACGATGGCAGGCAGCGCCTCGATCATCTCCTCGATCCCCTTGCTTGGCCCGATCAGCCCAAACGTCATAAGGACCATACGTCCCTGCATTCCCAGGGCCGCCTTATACGGTTCGGAATCGACATAGGAGGAATCGGGGATGCCATGCGGAATCACCCGCACCTTCTTCGTCGGAACATGATAGATATCCGAGAGAAGGCGGGTCGCGGTCGGCGTCAGCACAACCACCGCGTCCGATGCCTCTACCACCTCGCGTAACCGGGTATGATATGGCTGGGATGGGTGTGCAAGCACCGTATGCAACGTAGTGACCACGGGCTTGCGCAGGGCATCCAGCAGATCAAGAAGATATCCCCCCTCATCGCCGCCAAAGATGCCGAACTCATGCTGTACACAGACAACATCGTAGTTCGAGAGATTGATATAGTCGGCAACCGCACGAAAGCCCCGGCGATCGTTGCGATCGAAGGTGATGGCAACCTCGTCCGGGTAGCTCTGAGCCTTCGGATTTTCACTGACAGCGGCAATATGAACACGCTCTCTCCCACTCAACCCTGCCACGGCATTGCCAAGATCGTGCGTAAAGGTTGCGATACCGCATTTCTGAGGCGGGTAGGTTGCAATAAAGATCGAGCGCTGGCTGTGGCGACTGGCATTCCGGATTACACTCATAATATCTACACGTGGCTAACGACAATGAATAAACAACCTAGTTATCACCGCAGCATGGAGTGGGTATATGCACAGCTCATGCTACATGACAGTATCATCATCTACTTTCGTGCCAGCCAGGCATTACAAGCACCTGGAACGCTTGCTGCTGACCGATCGTAACGTATGTGTCGGGCGCGGCGCAAGCCATGTTGCGACAAGGCTGCCGGGATGCCTCAGCTTATAACAAGAGAGGATGACGCAGGGCGTCATCCTCCAGATTGATCGCAGATTCCGCATCGTAGCGAATACGCGGTAGCGGTTTTTATGCCGAAGGCCCGAGCATCTGCTCCGGGCGTACCCATTCGTTGAACTGTTCATTGTTCAACAGATCGAGTTCAATGGCGGCCTGGCGGAGCGTGATGCCATCCTTATGGGCTTTTTTGGCGATGGCAGCAGCATTATCGTAGCCGATATGCGGGTTGAGCGCTGTGACCAGCATCAGGGAATTTTCCAGATGGGTCTGGATTCCCTTCGGGTTCGGCTGAATGCCGATGGCACAATGCTCGGTAAAGCTCTCGCAGGCATCGCCCAGCAGGCGAACCGAATTCAGGAGATTGAAGATCATCACCGGCTTGAAGACGTTCAGCTCGAAGTTCCCCGACATGCCACCCACGGCAATGGCGGCATCGTTGCCGATCACCTGTGCGCAGACCATGGTCATGGCCTCCGACTGTGTTGGGTTCACCTTGCCAGGCATAATGGAACTGCCCGGCTCGTTCTCCGGGATCGATATCTCGCCGATGCCGCTACGTGGCCCCGAGGCAAGCCAGCGGACATCGTTGGCGATCTTCATCAGCGAGCAGGCAAGCGTCTTCAAAGCCCCGGAGGCAAACACTATCGCATCATGGGCGGCAAGCGACTCGAACTTGTTCGGCGCTGTACGGAACGGCAGTCCGCTGATCTCGGCGATCTGCTTGGCCCCTTTTACCGCAAACTCTGGATGGGTGTTCAATCCGGTGCCCACGGCCGTGCCGCCCAGTGCCAGCTCATACAGCCCGTCGAGCACCATATCAATCCGCTTCAGGTTATTGTCGAGCTGTTCCACCCAACCGGATATCTCCTGGCCGAGCGTCAACGGAGTAGCATCCATCAGATGGGTGCGGCCGATCTTCACCACGCTCATAAACTCATCCGCCTTCCCTTTGAGCGTGTCGCGAAGCGCCTGTACACGCGGGATCAGGTGGCGGACGATACGCTCGGCAGCGGCGATATGCATGGCGGTCGGGAACGTATCGTTCGATGACTGCGCCTTGTTCACATCGTCGTTCGGGTGGATTGGCTTCTTGGAGCCAAGCTCTCCCCCGGCAAGCTCGATTGCGCGGTTGGCGATCACTTCATTGGTGTTCATGTTGGTCTGTGTGCCGCTGCCGGTCTGCCAGACCACAAGCGGGAAATGATCGTCCAGCCTGCCGTCGATCACCTCATCGGCAGCACGAACGATAAGCTCGGCCTTCTCGGCCGGGAGAATTCCAAGCTCTCGGTTGGCAAGGGCGGCAGCTTTTTTCAGGATGCCGAGCGCGCGGATCATTTCACGCGGGAAACGGTCACCGCCGATCTTGAAGTTCTGGAGCGAGCGGGCCGTCTGTGCGCCGTAATAACGATCGGAAGGGACTTGCATCTCCCCCATCGTATCACTTTCGATTCGATAGTTCATTGCTCTTCGCGGTATGTTATGAGTCCTAGATAGACCGGGTCAGAAACGCAAATATACGGAGTGTGGGGGAGTACTGAAGAGTATGAATCCGCCGGGCGCGCAGGGGTGGCCCGGATGCTAGCGGGAACAGCGGTGGCAGAAGCATGGGACGGCACAGCACAGGGCATCTCATCCTGCCCTGACGTTCTCCCAGATCACCCTTCCGCAATACGGGCCACAGCTACCGCAATTCCCTCAGGCTCTCCTCCAGGAACTTCAGTTGCTCGGTAACCTCCTGCATACGCATGTTCAGCAGATCGTCCTGCTGGGTATACACAGCGCTGCCGCCAAGGGTGACGATCTTGACATGATTCAGTTCCAGTGCCGCCGATATCGTACCAAGCTGCTCGGCAAGCGCCTCGATACGATCATCGAACCCCTGAACGGTTTCAAGCAGGTCACGGCGGGCCTCAAGGCGCATCCCGGCCTCGACACGGGCCGTGGCGGACGGCCCGCTCTGCGCAGCCGCCTCCAGCCTGCGGATCTCGTCGCCGATCGCGTGCGGGTCGTAGCGTTGCAGATGGCTCTCGGCCAGTTTTATCTGGACATACAATTGCTTCACCCGCCGCCTGGCATCGCGGAGCACGCTATCGTATCCCTGAAAAAGATAGCGGCTTGCGCGTGGCGTACGCCGCACCGCCCGCCGGGTAAGCCGGATCGTATGAAGCGCTCCGCGGTACTGCTTGGCAAGCGCCGATGAGCGCCGCGCCTGCTCGAACTTGTAGATGCCGGTGTTGATATAGCCGACAAGAGTTCGCTTCGGGCTCTGCGGCATTATCACGCCAGGGATGCCAGATCCGCCGGACGGACGCGGTGGCGGTGGCTGAGGAGCAGGCGGAGGCTGCGTGCTCTCGTTCCCGATGCCCAAGGCCCTCATCACCGAGTTGGTTACCATATTCAGCCATTCAGAGAGAGAGGGTGGAGGCGTTCCATACCCTCCCTTGCGACCGTCGTTGTTCTCATGCTGGTTCATGCTGCTCCTTCAAACTATTCAAGACACAACAGGGGTCGCGGTACAGACGATCCCAGGGGCCAATGGTTGCAAGTTACTTCTCATCCTCACAGTTGCGTGGCCGCATCGGTTGCCATGCATTGTTCCATCGGCGTATCACCATGGCCACAGCTACGCGAGCATGATGGCAGCGGGGCACCAGGAGAGCGTTACCAACCATCAGCAGTGGAACGATCTCTGGGCAGATGTGCCTGCAACTGCCCCATGCCGGTCTCCGCGATGCCACTGGCAGTGTGCTCCGGGCTTTAATCCAGCAGCCGTGCCGCCGCTTCCTCACCGGTGACGATGGCACCTTCCATAAAGCCCTGCCAATCGGCGAGATGTTCACCTGCAAACAGGACCTTCCCATGCGGACGCCCCAGCACTGGGCGCACCCCATACCACTGCCCTGGTTTATAGAGAGCGTAGGCACCGCCGGTATAGGGATCGCGCTGCCAGGCGTACGAGGCGATGCCACGCGCCAGCGATGCGGCACGTGCATCGAGCGGTGCCAGTTCGCCGGCAACGATCTCCATGCGGCGGCTCTCGTTCTGCGCCGCAAGCACATCGGCTTTCTCGCCGATCGCATAGCTGGTAAAGATTCCCTCGGTTCCCGGCTGCCCCTTTGTGCTATGGAAATAGTAATGCGACGTACGATCGCTGACAAGCGAGAAATCATCATCCTTCCAGAACCGTTCCCCATACAGCACGGAACTCTTGATGATGCGGGCATACTGAAGACGCCCGGCCGCATCGAGCTGCGCTGCCGGAAGGGGCGGATCGAAACGGATTGAGAGAAGGGCGCGGGCTGGCACCGTACAGATACAGGCATCGGCGGCATAGTCCTCTCCTGCGGCCTTCACCACCACACGGCCACGGCGCTGGCGTATCTCCTCGACACGGACCCCCAGCCGCACCGTACCCTCGCCGATCCGCCGCCTCAGCTCCTGTACAAGCCGGGAGTTCCCCCCCTCCATCTTGAAATCCATCTCGTTGGCCGTGCTCGACTCGAAGTATTCGGTGGCCGCCATATAGGCGGATACATGCCGGATCGATTCGCCGAAATCGGTGCTATCGAACAGATCGCGAAGGCGGAGATCATCGCCGTTAAAGCCTGCTCTCTCCAGACATGTCCACCAGTCGATCTCGTCCATCTTCCGCTTCTGCTTTTCGGAATAACGGGCGTATTCCGTGCGAAGCTTTTCAAACGCGGTCTCGGCCTGCGGCGAATACCGCCAGTCTCCCGGCGCAACAAGCGCTCCATCGCGAAGCAGCGTTGTTTGGAACCGGTGGTCGGTCAGCGGAATGTCGAACTCCCGGCACAGGGCCTGGACGCGCTCATGGCTGGCGCCCACCCACTCGGCGCCAAGCTCGCACACCAACGATGGATTCTCCTGCATACGATGCGAGAACACCCTTCCCCCCGGCCGGTCGCGGGCCTCCAGCACCGTAACATTCCACCCATTGCTCTTCAATCTATAGGCGGCGGCAAGCCCGGAAAGCCCTGCACCGATCACAATGCAGGATGGGGTATAAAGCCGGAGCGCGGGGCCGAGAAGGAACGGAACACCCAGCGCAAACGCACCTGTCCCCTTAAGGAAATCGCGACGAGTTGTCATTGGTCCGCAATCAGTAGTGGAAAGGAAGAAGCGCTAAACTACGAATTCCCCGTCATGGCACCGATCGCATCCTCTCACCACCATAACGCTCCCCTCTCCCATCCCTGCACTTCTTTACTTGCCCAGGTTCATCATGAACCTTTATATTGTATTTGGATTTGATCTAAATAGGAATAACCCGTCATGATCCCCAGACTCCCACTTCTGGCTTTCCTGGCTCTCAGCAGCCTTCTCCTCACCGCATGCGAGGATGATCCGATCCTGCAACCGCAGCAGCAGGGCAAGCCCACTGGTGGCAGTTACAGCAGGATTTCGATCGACTCCATCGGCCCCGTCAACGGCCTACTCTTCGACCGGCACATCAACCCCGAGCGGTTCTAGCCCACGGGGTCCGCGCACGGTTACGGACCAACCAGCCACGCATACCCCCTTCGGGTTCGGCATAGCAGCCACGAATCTCGATTTGTCCCCCGGACCATACAAGGGGGACACGCGATGCCCATACCATGAGCATACGCCCTCCATTCACAGAATTGATACCGACGCACGTTATAACCAGTTCGCTTGATGAGAGCTTTTACCCTGGCCCTACTCTGCATCCTTGCCCCGTGCATGCATGCCCTTCGTGCACAGAATACCGCAACCACCACCGGGCGCATCGTCGGCATCGTGACCGATGCCGAAACCGATCTCCCGCTGGCTGGCGCAACCGTCACGCTGGAGGACCATCTGAAGGTGATCCAAGGGACGGCGGCCGATAACCGGGGCCGATTCACCTTCGAGAACCTGCCACCGGGAGAGAAAACGCTCCGGGTGCGGTCGCTCGGCTATACCATCGCTCTTGTCGATGTCACTGTGCAGGCAGCACAGGGAACCCCGGTGGCCGTGCGCTTATCCCCTTCCTCAGTTCAAAAAAGCCCTGTTGAGGTGATCGGCGAATCGCCCATGAGCTACAGGATGCTCCCCGGCACCGCGACAAAGATCGCTCCCCGCACGATCCGGCTGATAAATCCAATCGGCACACAGGAGCTGCTGGAATATGTGCCGGGGATTAACGGGTTCAGCGACGATGGCATCGGCAACGCCAGAATAAGCATCGGCATCCGCGGACTTAATCCCCGCCGCAGCTCCCATATACTTTTTCTGGAGGATGGCGTGCCGATTCAGCCGGCGCTCTATATCTATCCGAATATGTACTACAACCCGCCCACCGAGCGGATCGACCGTCTCGAAGTGATAAAAGGGAGCGCCGCCATACAGTACGGCCCGCAGACCATGGGAGGGGTCATCAACTACATCACGCGCCGCCCCCGGCAGAATTTCGGGGCCAACGCCGAACTGACCTATGGCAGCAACGGCTATTTCAGCGCTCTGGCCGAAGTCGGCGGCTGGGGAAACGCAACCGTTCATCCAGAGATCCAGCTTCTGTACAAGCGGGGAGAAGGCTTCCGTGAAAACAACTCCTTCACACAGTATAACGGCACGCTGAAACTGAACCTGATTCCCGATGAATCACGGGCGATCTATATCAAGGGGAATGTGAACTACGAGCAATCGAACGCCACCTATACCGGCATCACCGAATACTCGTTTGCAACCGATCCCGCCTTCAATCCCAAGAAGGACGATCTCTTCACCGTGACACGTGCCGCGCTCGACGTGCTCTACACCCATACCATCGACGATGCGATCACCGCAACGACCAAGGCCTATGCAAACGTGTTCGACCGGACCTGGTGGCGCGAGAACGATGTGTTTGTCAGGGGCGGGCAGTATGACCCGGACAACATCCAACCGGTTCCCTACTTCCAGACCGGCGATCTGATGCGCGTTGGCAACGGGACCGACAACCAGGGCTATCTCCGCCGATTCAACGTACTGGGCCTGGAACAGACCTATGACATCGCCCACTCGCTCTTCGGCAACGATGGATCGGCACAGATCGGAGGCCGCATTCACTGGGAACGTTTCAAGGACGAGCGCAAGGTCGGGAACGCCCCGAACGCACGCGACGGGGTCTATTATACGATCGACCCGCTCGATACCACCAAGATCACGGTGCTCGGGCAGAGCCAGAACTATGAAACCACCGCGCTTGCGCTGCATATATCCGAGCAGCTCAGAATAGGGGCGCTCACGATTACGCCGGGCCTGCGGTTCGAGATATTCGAGCAGGAACAGATCGACCGGCTTCAAGGCTCCATCTACTCCGACAGGACAAGCTATGTGATACTGCCGGGGCTTGGCTTCAACTACGATCTTGGACGTGTAAACCTGTTCGGCGGGATTCATCGCGGCTATACCCCACCATCGAGCGGCACATTGCAAACGGTCAACTTCGGCGCCGACGTCGCCAAGGGGGGCCTTGATCTGGAGTCGGAAAAGAGCTGGAACTCCGAGCTCGGATTCCGCACCAGCCTTCCCTGGCTTGCCCTGGAAGTAGCCGGATATCACCTCGCCATAGAAGATCTCGTGGCAGCCGGGCGTGGAACGGTCTTCAAGAACCTTGGAAAAGTACGCAGCTATGGCATCGAGACGGGCGGAACGCTCAGGGCCTCGAACCTGTTTTCATTCCTCCCGGATATCAACATCGCCTATACATTTCTGCAAACGACTATCGACGAAGGCCTGATCCGCTCCGCGATATTCGCGGGCAACGTGACGGTGGACATCTCCGGCAATGAGCTTCCGTATGCCCCCCGCCATACGCTCACGGCCGGACTCTCGAAGGATTTCGATATTGGCCTATCGCTCCGCGCCGATGCACATTACGTCAGCAGGGTCTATACGGACTTTGAGAATGTGGAACAAACGGGCAACCGGGGCGACAAAGGCCCCGTGCCGGCATACACCGTCTTCAACGCCAACGCCTCCTACCAGATCACCCCGCAGTGGCGGGTAGGAGTGGCCGCAAAAAACATCACCGATGAGATCTACATCGGCTCACGGCTTCATTCCAACCCCGGACAACCTGAAGCAAATCTCAGCTCCGGCATCCTCCCCGGCCCCCGTCGCCAGATCAATCTGACGGTGGGATATACCCTGGACAACTGATGCCGGAACGGCATCCGATGGAATTCGGACAGCCCATGGGATCGGATAACCGATCATCCTTGAATCTCTATATCCCACTATTTTCGGAGAGCATATGAGACTGCCGCTCAAGTCTACCTACAGAGTCCTTCTCCCCGCGCTTCTGGCAAGCGCATTCCTCGCATCGTGCAGCGACAGCACTGTGGAGCCAGGCCCACCCCCGACCGACTCGACCGCCGTGCCATCGGCCTATGTGTTCGAGAGCAGATTCCAGGCCGGCACCAGCAGCGTGGCATACGAAGGGCAGGTGGTGCGCAACCTGCTTATCCAGGATCTGAAGACCTTCATCGACAACCTCGGGAAGCCGGGCGCGGTCCCTATCACCAGCGCCCACCTGCTGAAGTACTACGAGCATAACGACGCCGACAACATGGCCATCCTGACCACCGCCGGGCCCACGCCGCTGCTCCAGACACAGTACAACAAGATCAGCACCGGCAAGAAGCTGAGCGACAAGATCTCCGCCGATGCCGTGTTCGGAACCGGCAAAAACGCCAATCAGTTCATCCGAGAATGGTTTGATATCATCGCGGCCAACTCGCAGGACCCAAGCAAGCTGGGGACCGCACTTGTCTATATCGATGATGCAGGACGCAACCTGAGCCAGATGATCAACAAGCTGCTCAGCGGGTCGGTGATCTACTACCAGGGCACCGGCGTCTATCTTCAGGAACTGCTGGCCCAGGACAACACGGTGGCAAAGCCCAAAACCGGCGGCACCGATCCGTTCACGGCCATGGAGCACTCCTGGGACGAGGCGTTCGGCTACTTCGGTGCCGCACGCGACTACGCCCGCTACACCGATGCAAAGCTTGCCGGTGGCGCTGCCGATTATGTGTTCGATTCCAATGGCGATGGCAAGATCGACCTGGCGAGCGAGTACAACTACACCTTTGCACGCAACGCCGGAAAGCGCGATAACGGACTGACCGGCATCGATCTGACCAAGGAGACCTTCGATGCATTTCTGAGGGGACGCACCTCGATTGCAAACAAGGGCACAACCGAGGCGATCACCGCACAGCGTGCCATTGTGCTGAGCAACTGGGAAAAGAATATCGGCGCCACCGTGGTACATTATATCAACCAGGTGAAGGCCGATATGGCAGTGCTGACCTCCGGCTCCACTGCAACCAATTCCTCCGCGCTGAGCAATCACTGGAGCGAGATGAAGGGCTTTGCAATGGGCCTTCAGTACAACCCGCTCAGGGCTATCGCAAACGCCCAGATCATCCACCTGCACACCCTGCTGGGAGAGGCACCGGTTTTTGCTGCTGCGGGGACTGCCGAGCATGACGCATATGCCGCAAAGCTCGACGAGGCAAAGGGGATACTGAAGGCGGTCTATGGCTTCTCCGACGCCCATATGAACGCCTGGTGATCGCCGTACACAACGCTGAACATGTATGGTCGAAAAGGCTACCTTCGCGACAAGGTGGCCTTTCTCTTTCCCGCGCTCGTCCATCGCCGGGGGCCACAGCATATACTTCCTGCTCATGAACCGGCTGAACCCGACACCGATCCTCTCACGATGGCGAACAGCGCTCCCATACGGCGCCCTGCTGCTCCTCTCGGTGGCCTCGCGCATGGGGTCCACGATCTATTACATCGAGGACCCGGACAGCATGCGTTTTGCACTTGGGGCGATCGACTATAATGTCCCGCTCCTGCAACCACATTTCCCTGGCTATCCTGTCTTCTGCTTTCTGGTCAAGATCCTCCATCTTTTTTCAGGAAGCTATGCGCTGGCATTCTCGGCTGTCGGCGGCATCTCCGTTTTTGTCATCATCGTGGCCCTGCTGCGCATGCTGCGGCTTGCGCCTGGATCGCTGAACGGAGCGCTGCTCTCGCTGATCGTCTTCGCCAATCCGTTCATCTGGCTGATGAGCAATCGGTACATGCCCGACCTGATGGGAACGGCCTGCATGCTCGCCGCCATCTGGCTGCTCCTGTTTGAGAAAGGGCATCATGACGGACACGGGGATAAGCCGCACGGCGGCAATCGCACGCCGCTCAAAGAATCGTCGCAGCAGCGTCGTGTTATCGGCCCGGCGGGCCTGGGAGCATTTCTGGCAGGGCTGCTGGCAGGCATACGCCTCTCGTATGTCCCGTTTGTCATCATACCGCTGCTGGTTGTCGCGCTACGCGATGGCAAGGATATCATCAAAAACGGGGCGCTCTTCCTTGCCGGAATCCTGGTCTGGCTGATCCCTCTTATCGCCATCACCGGATGGAACGAGCTGGTCGGCGCGGCGTTGATGCAGACAACAGGACACTTCGATGATTTCGGAGGAACGGTCTACACCGAACCACAGCTTGGCCGGCGCCTGCTGATGCTGCTTGAGAACATCATCGCCGACGGCATGGGAGGGTACTGGGCGATGCGGCACTGGATCACAATCGCCATCAGCGCGGGCCTGGGAGCGGCCTTTGTGATAGGGCTGCACGAGATCGTACAAACCAGACGCACATCGGCAGCATGGCGTGCGGCGCTCGCAAGCCTGCTCCTGTATGGCGTATGGATTCTTTTCTTTCAGAACGTAGTGTACCAGAGCCGACATATACTTCCCATACTCCCCTTCCTTCTGGTGCCTATGGCCGGCGGCTGCGCCGCGCTTCTACGGCAGCGCCGTATGGCGACGACGCTTCCCATCGCGTTTGTTCTGGGAGCATATATGACGCTCACCGCCGTGCTTGTGCTACAGCACAGGAAGCCCACCGCAATTGCGCAGGCAACAGACTATGTCGCAGGGCAGGAGAGCGCCGATCTTTACATCGCATCGGTGCCGCTCATCAATTATTTCATCGCATCGCAAGGAGTGTCCGCATCATTTCTCTCGGTACATGATCCGGGGGACCGCAAACGGCTGGGGCAGATGCCGCAGAACGCACGGCTGATTACCATAGGCGACTATCGCTCGCTCACGCACCGCACACCCCGAAAAGAACAGGTGTTCTATCACAACCCATTTGTGAACAGAATATGGCCCCGGGTGATGGTTCACGACTATTGATCGCATGGCGGAAGGAGATGGCATGATCGACATTCTTGGCGGTGGGCCGGCAGGGCTTGCCACCGCCTACTACGCACAGCAACAGGGACTGCCGTTCAGGGTGTTCGAGGGATCAAGCGAGGTTGGGGGAAACTGCCGCACGCTTCGTCTTGGCAACTTTCTCTTCGACACCGGCGCGCACAGGCTGCATGACCGCGATCGCCTCGTCACCACGGAAATACAGCAGCTTCTCGGCGACGATCTTGTCCGGGTAAGCGCGCCAAGCCAGATCTACCATGGCGGGGCGTTCATAGGTTTCCCGCTGTATTTCGGCGATATCGTGCGGAAGCTGGACATACGGACGATCGCCGCCATCTCGGCAGAGCAGCTCCGCCAGTGGTTCTCCCCCGGCAGAACGCCACGCAATTTCGAGCAGCTTGCGATCGGCACCTATGGGCCTACGCTCGCCGGAATGTTTCTGTTGAATTATTCGGAGAAGCTCTGGGGGCGTCCATGCGATCAGCTCTCCACACTGGTCGCCGGAAACCGTCTGAAGGGACTCGACGTTGCATCGTTCATCCGCGCATCGCTCCTCGGCAGGGATGTTGGCAGCACCCATATCGACGGATCGTTCTACTACCCGAAGTTCGGGATCGGAAGCATTTTCAAGAGGATGGCCGAGACGATCGGCCATGAGCATATCCGATACGGCTCCCGGATAACGGCGCTCAGGCACGACGGCACAACGATACGTTCGTTTGTTGTGAACAACGGCGCCGAAGTCCGTGCAGGAGAGGTTGTAAGCACGCTGCCGCTTACCTCCCTGATAACGATTCTCGATCCTCCCCCACCGCCTGAGATCGTGGAGATCGGCGAGCGATTATCCTACCGGCATCTGATCCTTGCAGTGTTCGGGATACGGCGCGAGCGTGTTTCGGACAACGCCTCGATCTATTTCCCAGGCAGAAGCGAACCCTATACGCGGCTCTACGAATCGAAGAATAGAAGTCGGCATATGGCGCCCGATGGGGAAACATCTATCGTCCTGGAGATCCCCTGCCAGCTTGCCGACCAGTACTGGAGCATGGGCGAGCCTGCGCTGCGGGCGCTGCTGCTGGAGAGCTTGCGGGAGACGATCGGCCTGGAGGATGGAGAGATCACGGCATTCAGAAGCTACAAGGTGCCGTACGCCTATCCTGTTCTCGAAGTGGGATTCGAGGACCACGCCGGGCAGTTACTGGACTATGCAGGACGATTTCAGAACCTGCATCTGGCCGGACGCAGCGCACGATTCCACTATGTCCATATCCATGATCTTATCCGTGTCGGCAGGGAGATCGTGGAATCAATAGCCTGATAGGGGCCTGACATCATTCACTGTAGTATTACCACGCATCATATGAAACAACAACTGATATCACTGCTTGCACCAATGAAAGCGGGCATTCTCCTGGCACTCCTCACCATCATCTTCGGCTTTGCTCTCGGTGTCTCCTTCGGGGCATTCGAGGATGCTATGAAAGGGCATCTGAAGTCCTCTGCCGCAGAGGTGCTTGCAACGGCCTATCAGGGAGATGAAGCGAACGCAAAAAAAGTGGTGGATAAATCATGGGCCTATTTCCAGCGCGCCCATCTGCATGCAAACGGCATCGCCACCACATCGCTGGCGCTGATCCTGCTGCTGGGATTTATGGCGGTGCGTCCGGGCCTCAAGGGAATTGTTGCGGCATTTCTCGGCCTTGGCTCGCTTGGATACTCCCTCTTCTGGCTCCTTGCAGGCCTGCGCGCCCCCGGCCTCGGCAGCACCGGCGCTGCAAAGGAGACACTGAGCTGGCTGGCGCTGCCATCGGTAACGATGCTGATCGCCGGAGTGCTCCTGACAGTGGGCATCTTCGTGTATCAGGCATTTATCAGAAGGCCGAGTGCTGGCCAGGCAGAGGCAGGATAAAAAAGCTATATCGCCGGAAGGCCCCCAGCATGCCGATAGGCAGCAGCACCGCACAGCCGCTCGTATCAGGCAACCAGGCCCGGCCCGTTGTTTGTGCATCGGACAACAACGGGCCGGGCGATCTATCTCGTCGCCAGCGCAGCCTGGCAGAAAATATGGCGGTGCCACAGTGAGGATAAACAGGTATGAAGAACGAGCAGAATTGGCCCGATACACTATGGCTTGTCCGTCATGGGCAGAGCGCCGGCAACGTTGCGCGCGAGACGGCCGAGGCGGCGGGATTGCAGCATATAGAGATCGAGACACGGGATGTTGATGTGCCTCTCTCCCCGCTCGGCGAACAGCAATCCCGCGCGCTTGGACGATGGTTTGCGAGCAACCCGGACCGGGAGCGGCCAACGGTAATATTGACCTCACCGTATGCGCGGGCACGTTCCACCGCGCATCTGGCTCTGGAGGCAGCCGGACCTGAAATGATGGGGGTGCCGATCATCGTTGATGAACGTCTCCGCGAGCGGGAATTTGGGGTGCTCGATAGGCTTACCAAGGCCGGGATACGCCTGAAGTACCCGGAGCAGGATGCGATGCGCATGGTGCTCGGCAAGTTCTATCACCGTCCCCCCGGCGGAGAGAACTGGTGCGATGTGATCCTTCGCCTACGCAGCGTGGTTGATAGCATCACACGCGATTACCGGAGGGAGCGAGTGCTCGTCGTCTGCCATCAGGTGGTCGTCTTCTGCTTTCGGTATCTGCTGGAACAGATGACCGAGGATGAGATCCTTTCGATTGATCGCACGGGAGATATCGCCAACTGCGGAGTAACCTCCTATATCTACGATGCCGCCCTGGGGCTGAGCGGGGGGATGGCACTGCATACATTCAACTATGTGGCCCCTCTTCAAGAGAGCAACACAACTATCACGGCACAACCCGATGTCCCGATCGCACCCAAATAACAGGAAGCGGAACAAGAGGCAGGCGGCGGGGCGAACATCCCCGCCAATAGCGGTAAAGGCCCGCAAGGTGATACCACGGCTTCTGCGAAGCTGGCCCCTGCCGCAGCCTGAGGCGCAGACGGATAAATCGGGACGGGGATGTGTGCTGATCGTTGGGGGCGCGTTTGGCATGCCGGGGACGATGCTGCTGAGCGCAGATGCAGCGCTTCGTGCGGGTGCCGGAAGAGTGCAGATCGCCACCTGCGCCAGCATCGCCATCGCAGTGGGAATTGCAGTGCCGGAGAGCAGGGTATTCCCGATGCCGGAGAGAAGCGATGGTGCCA
Source organism: uncultured Alphaproteobacteria bacterium (assembly GCA_964455525.1). GTDB lineage: Bacteria > Bacteroidota > Ignavibacteria > OLB7 > OLB7 > JAFDZV01. The sequence continues at coordinate 657,401 of CAYVWR010000002.1, read as the reverse complement.
TGGCGCCATCATCGGCCAGATCCATTATCGAGCATGGCAACCGTGCCGATGCGCTCCTTATCGGCCCCGGCATGATCGACGGAGATGCGGTTATTCGGCTGGTGCAGATGGTAGTGCCCTATATCACAGAAGCCGCGATACTTCTCGACGCGGCAGCGCTCGATGCGCTTGGCTCGCGCCGCGACCTGCTGCATCGCTGCAATGGACGGGCGATCATCACCCCGCACGACGGAGAAATGAAGAGGATACTGGGCATCGAGCATACCCTTCTGCCGGAGCACCGTGCGGGCCTGGCGCGGCAACTGGCGCATGAACTGCGAGCCGTTGTCGTGCTGAAGGGAGCAGAGACTTTTATAGCGGCCCCCGATGGCGTGCTCTATCGCAACGATGCCGGCAACACGGGGCTTGCCGTCTCAGGCTCGGGGGATACCCTTGCCGGCATCATCACCGGGATTGTTGCGCGAGGCGCCGATCCATTGCAGGCCGCAGTATGGGGAGTCCATCTCCATGCACGCGCTGGTGAGCTGCTGGCACGGCGCACAGGCCCCCTTGGTTATCTTCCTCGCGAGATTCCCGCCGAACTGCCTGCTCTGATGGCCAAGCTACGGTAACACAGATGCGGCACTATAAAAGAACTGGTCGGATATGCTCCGAGATCGTGATCTCGGAGCATATCCGACCAGCTCCACCAATCATACTCATACCATCTCCAGATCACACCAACGATCAGGATGAAGTCATACGGGGCTGATGGCCGGGACGATGGCAATCAGACGCCGTAAAGACGCTGGAGGAGCAATCACCATGGCCTTATCAGGCCATACGGTAATGCCAGACCAGTCCGTGCTCCCACCCCGTTCACGTCTCTCTGCCCCGGCAGCATATATCCCCGTGGGGAAAATCACATGCTGCCCGAAAAACCTTCAGTTGGGCGATTCTCCTGAGGCTGTTCTTCGCGCCCCTCCACATGAGGGCTGGGCATATCCTGCCGCTCCTTGTTCGTACGGCTGGACTGCCGTGCCTGGCGGCTTGCCTCGCCACCCAGGCGCCCGATCGTGGACATATGCTGGCGATTCTGGCTTACAGCCTCTCCTCCCTTACGTCCTGCAACTCGTGCCTCATCGGGTGTGAACTGGTGCGCCGTACCCAACTTGTGCGCGGCCTTTCCTCCCTTACTGGCGATTTCTCGCTGCTTGTTTGCATCCATTGAGGCAAACCCCCTATTGCTCGTACCTGCCATGTTGCTCACCTTTATATGCGTTTAGTTGACGTGTTGCTACGGTACCGGGAGAACCGCTGGCGTACAGTATTGCCACACGTGTACAGTTACATAGTTCTGCTACACTGTCCCCTCAACATGAGAGGCTCCATATCTCTTGAACAACTCATATACCCAAACATGTCCATCCGGTTTTGATCCCCCGGCACTTCACGCCGTATGTTCGATTATCATCATTTCCGGTGCAGATACCACTGTTTTCAAAGCTACAGCGCCACGACCTCAGCAAAGGGGACGCCCCGTGCCTGGTTTCATTTTGACCTCCAACTTTTCCTTTTGGAACCGGACTCGGCACGAATCAATGCCCAAATTTCAACGGATTTCAGCGCATTCGCTCTACAGTGATCCTGCACCGCGTAGAAGCCGCACGGCAGAGCCTACCCTTTGGCCATTCCGCGCCTACCGCCACAAACGGCGAAGTCCCCAACTCGGGAGGACTTCAACGCTTACCAGCCTGCCTCGGCACCGCATACCGGCCAGGGCTACGAGGCCACGGCCAGTGTTGTGCTCACCCTGCGCAGTTTCTCCGCAAGGATCTCCTCGGCGGTGATAACAAGTGCACCAAACGTGCCGGTCGTCACGGACTCGCGGAGGAATTGCCGGGCCTCGGCACTATACCGGCCGAGCACCTTTTTCCAGAAATCCGCCAGCATATATTCCGGCATATCAGTTCCAAGACTCTGCTCGATGTATACAAGGCGTTCCTGCAACTCCGCCTCCTCTTCACAACGCACCAGACGCTCGGCGATCTGGCGTGCATACTGGTTCAACCACATGCCCTTTGTACGTTAATTCTCTGTATAAATAGATTATCTGCCGAGATCGGCGTTTCCCTTGTTTCTTCCTCCCATCCCATTCGCTGGCGGGAGTAGCGAGCCTAGCCACGGAGCCGCCACGGCAACCCAGAAGAGTAGCAGCAATCATGCCAACACTCCCAACACGATCGGAAGACTGAGAAACGACAAACGGCCGGTTATATACCGGCCGTTCATCATCAAATTGCCATGGAGTATAGACGCCCTGCTGAAGGGCTTCCGGGAGGAGCATCCTATCCCTGCGGGGCCACCGTGGAGGTAAGGTTCATCTTGATCTCCTGCTGCTTCTTTCCATCGGTCTGGAAGATAATCTCGGCGGACGAGGTGCCATCCTTGATCGGCTTCACATACGCCACCACCCGGCGTGCTTCTCCCGGTTGCAGCGTCAGCGGCTGGCTCATATTGAAGCGAACCAGCATTTCGGCCGCATTAGGAAGCGTTGGCGGCTGCACGGTGATAGGGGCATCGCTGGTATTTCGCAGCTCTATCGCGGTAGAATCCTCATGGCCCTTCTTCGCATTGCTGATCGGCGGGAAATACTCCGGCGTAGCGGTCACGTCGCGCACCACCATTGCGTGCAACGCCACAACAACAGAGCTTCTGCTGGAATCGTTGGAGGTAATTGTGATAGTCTTATGCTGTTCGCCGGACCGATTGGCGACATCCATCGATACACTTGCAGTGGCGGTATCGCCTGGCAGAAGCACTTTTTTATCGAGCGGCGCCGTGGTACAGCCACAGCTTGCCTTGACATCGGTGATGGTAAGGGTATCGCCCCCGGCATTCGTGATACGCAGCTCATGCTTCAACACCCCCGGCCCAACTTCGCCCCACTGTATGGAGTCACCTCCCACAACTTCGAGCTTCGCCGGGCCTGAGCGGACCGGTGTTCCCGGCTTCGGGGCCTCGCACGCCGAGAGAATGATGGAAAGGGAGAAGAGGCCGAGAGCCATGCGACCAATCTTCCCATATCTGCGCTCTGGATGAATCATCATCAATAATGCTCCGAAAGTATCTGCTGATTGAATTGCACGGAAACCAATTGACAGCACACCCACTGCCGGGCGACCATCCCAACCTGAGTACCTCTAAGAACCCGCGCGATCCGAGAGGCCCCCTGAGAGTGGGCTCTACCTGCGTATGATTCTGAATTCGACACGGCGATTCTGCTGGCGTCCCGCATCGTTGCCATTGGAGGCAACCGGCCGCGACTTGCCATAACCACGGGCACGAAGGCGCTCAGGCTCGATGCCCTGCCGCACAAGATAATCAACAACCGACTGTGCCCGTGCCTGCGAAAGCTCCCTGTTGCTGGATGCGGTTCCCACATTGTCGGTATGCCCGGCGATCTCCGCACGCGCCGATGGATTCTCCTGAAGCATCTGTACGAGGCGATTCAGCTCATCGGTCGATTCAGCTCGCAGCTCAGCACTGGCGGTCTCGAAGAAGATCGCATCCAGCCGCACCGGGGCCATCTCCCCGCCAGGGACCAGCAGGAAATCCTGGGTGATCTCTCGATAGTCTCTCACCGTGGAGAGATCCACGGTTGCGCTCTTCGGCACATATCCCTGCGCCTGCGCGCTGAAGGTATAGCGCTCGCCAACCGGCAAGGTCACCTTGTACTCTCCGCTTCCCGGATTGGACCGCGCCGTGCCATCGTTGCTCCGCTCGGTTCTTCCCTGGTAGAAGATATCCGCGGCGATCGGCTTACGAGTTCTGGCATCAAGCACACGACCGGAGACCAACCCCACCGCATTCGGACGAAGCGCGGCGTTCAGCTTTACGCGGAAGATGTCGGCCGAGCCATGGGAGTTCTGCGAGGAAACCAGATAGGCATAATCACCGGCCGCCGGAACGGTAAAGAACCCATCCCACCCCTCGGTGTTGATCGGGCGCCCCAGATTCTCCGGCTTCGACCATCGCTGCCAGGTGCTATCGAGCCGCCGGGTTACAAAGATATCGGAGCTGCCAAAGCCACCATGCCCATCGCTGGAAAAATAGAGCGTTACGCCATCGGCCGCCAGAAAGGGAGTGCGATCGAACTCGGGGGTATTTACATCGGGGCCAAGGTTCATCGGCACCGACCACTCGCCATCCCTCTGAAGGAAGCTGACGTAGAGGTCCATCTGGCCGTAGCTATCGTTCCGCTGGATCGCCATCAGAAGCGTCCGGCCATCGTTGCCCAGACGGTAGTTGGCGGTAGAGGAGATGCTGTAATAATCCTTGATCTTGAGCGCCTCCGGCTTCCCCCAGCCACTCCTGGTTCTCCGCACAATCGACACTCCCGGCCCCATGGTCCCATCAGGATTATAGACATTGCCCAACAGGAGCGTATTGCCATCCGGGGTCACCGAACAGACGAAATTGTTATCGGCATTGTTGAGAGGGGGGCCGATATTTTTGCCACGCGACCAGGTACCATCGGCCTGCAAGGTGGAAAACCAGATATCATCATCACCGTAATTCTCCGGGTGGTTCGGACGATCGAAATAGAGGGTCTTGCCATCGGGAGAGATCACCGGCCCCACCTCATCGTAGGGGGAATTGACGTTGGTGCCAAGATTTTCCAGAACGACGTTCTCGCGATCCTGCGCCAGCACAGAGCCGCCCACAAAGGCGATCCCCAGCAGCGCAAACGGCAAAAGCCTGCGATACCCCTTCACGAAACTCATGAATATCTCTGAATTAACGATAATTGATCGATATGGTCCCCTGCCGACAATCCGGCTTCACCCTCTGGTGATCCCGATATTCCTCCCGGCGCCTGCCACCGCATGCATTCCCACACTGCCCCATCCTGCATGCCGGGAAAAATCCACGATAAGTGGTGCCAGAGATGAACCGCCCTGAAGATACGGGAAGCAGGCGGAGCCGCCAACGCTAGAATCGCGCCATCGGGCAGATCGGCGGGGCCGTTCCGCCCCGTTCCCCCATATCATGACACAGGATAGTTGCTGATGGGTTGGGACTCTTCCGGCGGCATGGTGTTCCCACGGGGTGCCTACCAGAAAGCGGATGGCGCGTATCCGGCACCAAAGCCCTGTTCCTTCTCTGAGCATCTCCCCTACCACCGATGCAAGGATATACCGCTACACGCCAGGACTGGCCGCAGATCGCATCAGGATGCGCTATAAACATGGGCGGGATCAGGCGCACCACTCACCAGACGCTCGGCGCCACGAGCAAGCGCAGTATCGGAGGCCAGCCGCATGGCACGATCGCGAAGGAAGCAGGCAAGCGGCGACTCCAACTGCGCCACACGGCCGATCCGGTAGGACTTTTCGAGAATGGAATCGACCCGCTTGCGACGTTTGCCGAGATAGCCACGCATGGCCTCCGCAAGATTACCGGCACCGTTCAGGCTATCGGCCAGGACAAAGGCATCCTCGATCGCCATAGCTCCCCCCTGCCCCATATTCGGCGTCATGGCATGGGCGGCATCGCCCAGCAGCACCACCCGCCCGATATGCCAATCGCCCATGCGGAGATCCTCGATATCGTTGTGGATCAACTGCTGCTGGCTCGACAATGCCCCGATAACCTGCGGGGCAAGGCCCTTGAACCCCGCAAAGATCTCCCGGAACTCATCCAGGCCGACCGCAGCCAGATGCGGAGCATGAGCCGGGGCATTATAGCAGGCAAACGCATAGACTCTGTTGCCGCCGATCGGCACAATGCCAAAACGCCGTCCACGCCCCCACATCTCGATGGCATCGGCAGGCTCGTAGTGAAAACCGGCCTCGACCACAAAACGCCAGCAGGTATAGCCGGAATACCGGGTTGGCACATGGCCAAACGCCATGGCACGGACCTGCGAGCCGATGCCATCGGCGCCGACAACAAGATCGTACAGTTCACGGCGGCCGTCGCTGAACTCCACCACTGTGCCGTTATCGCTATTGTCGAGCGAGCCAAGCGTAAGCCCGAGCCGGATGGTGACCATTCCCGGATCAATCGCGCCGAGCAGCGCCTGATGCAGAGCGGCGCGATCGATCGCGACCGATGGATATCCAGTACGCCGTGCAAGCTCACCGAGATCGACTCTGGAGAGAATGCGCCCCTCGGCATCGGTAATAATCGCAGTGCCAAGGGGACGCCCGGCCGCCGCAATGCGACCAGCTATGCCAAGCGCCCCAAGCAGACGCATCGCGTTCATGCCCAGGGTGATGCCAGCGCCAGCCGAGCGCCAGACAGGACTTTTCTCGATAAGATCGACCTGCAACCCAGGCCGTCCCAGGAATCCGGCCAGTGCAAGGCCACCGATGCCGCCACCAACGATCAAAATCTTTTTCAACGTTTCCGGTTTTGTGCTCATATCAGCTCTCATCCATCTGGCGGCAGGCCCCTGCGACAGATCGCAGGGGCCGGATCGGCATCATCACATGGAGTCTCCTGGCAAGGCTCTGGTGTGCCGGACCAGGCCGCTCTTTTTTTATCTTTTTCGCTCTTATTTCTTTGTTGCGATAAACGTTCCATTCGGCTGAATCAAGAGCACCCGGACAACCTTTCCCTTTTCGCGCTCGAACCGAAGGACATAGCCCTTGACTTCCTTCAAGGAGAACTCGGCTTCCCCTGTCGGCACAAGCCGATATTGGGGCTGGCCCGGCACCGTAAGCAGCAGGGTATTCCCCTCAACCTCCACCACGGCCTTTATCCCCTTCACGGTATACTCGCCCGCATACTCGCGCAGCACCGCAGGATCGCTCATGAACGTTGGAAGGCGCTTCGCAAAACTGATCTCCGATACCGATGGCTCCAGCAATATCCGAAGCTCGTCGATCCCACCCCGGATGTTCGACCGAAACTGGACCTTCATACCACTGAACGGCGCCGGCAGCCCCGGCGCATAAAAGACATCGTAATGAAAGTGCTCCAGCGGGGCAGACACATCATTGTAGGTGATCCTGAGTCGATCGCGATCGACTGCGACCCCCACGGTACCATAGGCAGCATGCTCATACTCTCCGGCATATGCCTGCACCGGATGGGAAGGGACGGTGCCGGGGACACGATCGGCATCCTTTGTCCTGGCATCCTCGGTTGTCTCCGCTGTATCCTCTGCACCGGCAACCATCCCCTTCAGACGCGCATTCCAATCGACCTTCTCAAACCCAAGCAGCCGATCGTAGATGGTGAACATCGCAGCGGTTGGAAACGCCGAGCCGTTCTGATTGGTCAGTATCACCAGGCCAACGCTATCATCCGGCATCATGCTTACAAGCGCGGTGAAGCCGTCGATATTTCCACCATGGTGCAGAAGACGATGTCCGCGATACGCCTGTATAAACCATCCCATGCCATAGAGATTGAAGAGGATCTCCTTGGCTGCGAACATAGCGCCGGGAACCACCACCTGGGGCGCATGGAGCTGCGCGAGCGTCCCCTGGGAGATCACACGAGCTCCATGGAACGAGCCATTGCCGAGATGCAATCGAACCCAGCGGGCCATATCCTCTGCCGTCGAGTTGATCGATCCGGCCGGGCCGATCTGATCGAGGCTGCGATAGGGGATGCGGACCATGGCCTTGTTCTTCTCCTGGTAGGGGAGCGCCGTATTGCTATCGCGCTCCATCGAAGAGACCGAGAAATTGCTCCGCTTCATCCCGAGCGGATCGAAGATTTTTGTCTGCACCAGATCCTCCCAGGTGGTCCCGGCAACGTTTGCGGCGAGATATCCGGCGGTCATATACATCAAGTTCTGATACTGCCATCGTCCCCGGAAGCTGGTGCTCGGCTCCAGATATCTGAGGCGCTCAAACAGCTCCTGGCGTGTGAGCGACGAACCATACCAGAGCAGGTCATGGCGAGGAAGACCGGAGACATGCAGAAGAAGATCGCGCGGGGTCATCATCTTGGACGCACATTCATCCTGGAGATGAAAGGAAGGCAGATAGGTGGCGATCGGCGTATCCCAGGCCAGCTTCTCTTCATCGACAAGCGAGGCAACGACAAAGCTAGTGAACGCCTTGGTCGATGAGCCAATGGCAAACATCGTCTCCGGATCAACCGGGAGCTTTCGCTCCAGATCGCGATATCCGAACCCTTCGGAGAAGATCACCGAGTCCCCGCGAACAATCGCCACCGAGAGGCCGGGAACATCCCATGTCTTCATTGCTTCGGCAATAAACGCCCGGATATCGTCGAGCGCTGCGGCGGCAGATGCGATCTCGGCCTCGCGCTCGGCAAGGCTCTCCTTTGCAAGAGTGAACGGGAACCGGCCCCCTCCCTGCATAAACGATCCCGAGATAGTCATGCCATCGGCGGAGAGAGTTCCTTTGAACGTTGGATTGCCCGGCACCCCATCGATGGTACATGCAATATCCAGCCCGGCCACCGAGACGTTCGACAGGGCAAGCCCTTTTGCTCCCTGTAACGGGATGTCGACCGTCCCCTTCCATACATCGGCATCGCCACGCGCCAGATAGACGACGACATCCAACTGCTGTCCGGGCACCTGAATAGCCCCGGTCCACTTGCCGCTCGGGTCGGCTGCATCCTGTGCTGCCAGCCGAAGGCATGTGCTTGCAAGGAGCAGAAGCAGAGCAGCAGTCCGGCGGATGATGGTAAGGCTCATCGCGCCCGTTGCGGCTCGGTTGTCAACAAGGGAGTATAGTGTTCTCATAGATCGGATATGGCTAGACTTGCCCGCAAAATCTTCCGGCGGCAACGCGGAACGATAGAGGATCGGCTCGGCGGATATCGTCCACCGATGGCGGGATACCGGGAACGAAGATCCTTGTTACAGCCAACTGCTCCGAAATTTGTAAAAAAACTTGCAGCACGTGTTATCGGGGCGCCCCTCTGACCAGAAAGAAGAAGGCTTCGTTAGTCTGCGGGAACCTTATCAGAACACGGGCACCGCACCATCTATTTCCTCAGCCCTGGCTCGCGCTTGATAAACTCCCGGTACAGCTCCACCTGTCGGCTCTGCAACGGGACAGGATAGCCCTCGATAAAAAGATGCTGGATGGTCGTGGCAGGCTCAAACGGGTCGCCATCGGCAACAAACAGAGTAGCCTGCTTGCCGACCTCCAGCGATCCGACAAGGCTATCGACGCCGAACATCTCGGCCGGGACTATGGTGATGGCGCGGAGCGCCTCCTCTGTTCCCATACCATATGCGGCGGCATAACCGGCATGGAACGGCAGGTTCCGTGCATTGGCGGTCTCGCTGGAACGAATGGCGACCTTCACCCCGGCGTAGCGCAAAAGAGCAGGATTTGCATACGGCTTGTCGTAACGATCGGAGGAACGGCTCGGCAATGTAAGCACCGGGCCAACGATACAGGGGATATCCGCGGCGGCGATACGATCGGCCACACGCCACCCCTCGGCAACGCCGGTGAAGATCGCCCTCAGGGGCTTTCCCTTCACCCAGCCGAGCGCCGAATCGATATCACGGGCGGCATTCACCTCGATAAGGAGGGGCACCTCGCCCCGCACCACCGGCACCAGCGCCTGAATCTCCGGCACATATTCCGGGGTTTTTCCCTGGCTGCCGCCAGCACGATAGGCGGAGTCGATGCGGCTGTACAGCAGCGCCTGCTCCCAGATATCATCGAGATCCGCTCTGGCCTTTTTTGTGCTCGTCGCGATCTCCTCATCCGAGCGCTTATCCCACCATCCATCGCGGCCGGAGCTGGGGAAGTTCATCACCACCCCGCGGAACCCGCCCACCTGCATCTGCTCGGGCGTATACCCATACAGATTGATAAGCGCGGCAGTTCCGGGAAAGAGACCTCCATCCGGGGCGGTGAGCGCTGTGGTAACACCATTGACACGAGTGACAGGAATGGCCGTTGCGCTGGGATTGACAGCCGTTAGCGCCTGCACCTGCGGCGTGATATCGCCGACCTCATCGTCATCGCGGGCTTCGGCGATCGAACCGATCTCCACCAGACCAAGACGCGTTCCGGCATCAATCAAGCCCGGGTAGATGACAAGGCCGGAGCAATCTATCACCTCGGCCCCTGCCGGAGCCTGAACATCGGCGCCAATCGCCGTGATCCTCCCCTGGCTGATAACGACCGTGCCGTGCTCGATCGTGCCATGCGTCACGGTCATGATACGAGCGTGGACAAAGGCATAGGTCTTCCGGCCGGACTGCGCATCCGACGCCATCGTCAGCAGCGCAACGCAGACAACCATGCAGAAGAACCACCTCACCGCCTGTAGAACAATCATACGTTGACAATCAATCGTTTTGCAATAACGGAAACGAGATTCTATATCGGATAGCCCCGATCATTTCATGAGCACTGTACAAAACACCCCGCTCCGCGCACCGTATCTCCCCCCCCTATCTCCGCGCCTTTGCGTGCCCGCAGCTGCCATACGATTGCCCCCCATGAACCGCTCAGACTCAGCCACCGCTCCCCCATCTCAATGCTCGCCATGCAAATGAAACAGATCGCCGGTCCCCTGCATACAACCATCCTCATGCTCCTTCCAGACCGTTGCTGTCTCCACCGATTGTTTCGGGTCCACATACATGCGCATATCGTCAGGATCGCTCTGGCGATCAAACCGCACCACCCCATCCACAATCGTCTTCTGGCAGATGGCATAGACCGACAGAGGATGCGTGTTGAAGATCGCCAGATCGGCTTCCTTCCCCTCTTCAATCGACCCGACCCGATCCTCGATACCAAGCTGCCGTGCCGGATTGATCGTAATAAGCGCCAAGGCTTCGTCGGAGGTAAGACCGCCATACTTCTGTGTTTTGGCCGCTTCGTGGTTCAAATGGCGAATAAGTTCAGGCGAATCGGAATTGATGGAGGTGACGACGCCGTTGCGTGTGAGGATGGCGGCATTGTAGGCGGTGGAGTAATAGACCTCGAACTTATAGGCCCACCAGTCGGCGAACACGGAGGCCATGGCACCAAAATCCGCAAGTTCCGGGGCAATCTTGAACCCTTCGTTGACATGCTGGAAGACAAGCCGCCGCACCCCGAAATCGCGAAAGACGCGCATCAGCATCAGGATCTCGTCTGCGCGGTAGGAATGGCAGTGCACAAGAATTTCTCCCTTGAGGATCGAGGCAAGAGTCTCCATCCTGAGATCGTATCCCGGAGCAATGGCACGGGGATCTTTTTTCTTCTCGCTCTGGTACCTATCCTTTGCCTCCATATAGCGTCTGGCATCGGTAAACGCCTTGCGCACCACATCCTCAACCCCCATCCGTGTGGAGGGCTGCACACCGTTTCCCCTGCCATGGACCCGTGTCGGGTTCTCGCCGAGCGCAAATTTTATGGTGCGCGGCGCCCCCTCCATGACAAGACCATACGGATCGGCGGTGCCATAACGGAGTTTGATCGTCTTGCACTGCCCGCCGATCACATTGGCGGAGCCATGCATCACATGGCATGCGGTGACGCCACCGGCCAGAGCGCGATAGATGGCGATATCGTAGGGATCGATCACATCGCCGACCGAGACCTCCGCCGTCACCGGGTTTGTCCACTCGTTGATATTGCTGATGGCAATATGGGAGTGGGGATCGATGATCCCGGGCATCACATACAGGCCGGTGGCATCGATCGTCACAGCACCGGGAGGAGCCGAGAGGGATGTGCCAACACGTGCGATCGTTCCATTCCGCACCACAATATCGGTGTTCTCCAATACCCCCTTGGTCACCGTCAGCACGGTGGCATTTCTGATAAAGAGAGTGCCACGATCGGCAAACCCGCTACGCCCTGCCAATGCCGGATTCTGCTCCAGCAAATCCCGACGAACATCCGCAGAGGAATCGCTGCCCGCCGCGACATTCGTCTTCGGCTCGTAGGCGAACATCGTCCCATCGACGAAGAGATAACGGACCTGCGAGCGCTCGTCGAAATAATCTCCGCTGGTGATGACGAGGTTGGCAACCTTCCCCTTGTCGATTGTGCCATGCGTGCGTTCAAGGCCAAGCATGGTTGCGGCGTCAACGGTCAGCGCTGCCAGCGCAGCATCCTTTGGCAGACCGGCAGCGATCATATGCCGAATATTTTCCTGGATCTCCCCCGGCTTTGCCCCAAGGCTGCTGAAGCCAAACCGGACCCCTTCACGATAAAGGCGGGCGGGGGTCTCCTGGAAGGCCCCACGGATCTCCTGCTGGCGCTTTCTCAGCCAGCGTTCCTCATCTGTCACATCCTTGAAGCTGAACGTACGGCGACCGTTCAGGAAAAAGCTCTTCCCATGCGTACCATGGCTGGCTGTATCATCGATCGCAATGGCCGAATCCTCCGATACCATGCCGATCGCAGGATCATTCTTGGCACGGGGAAGATCGAGTGAAAGAAACAGCGGGACCCGAGCGGACTTCAACAGATCGCCCACCGCGAACCCCTCCTTCAACCCAGCGATCACAATGGGAAACCCAAGATCGTCGCGGAGCTGCAATGCACGCCGCAGGTCAAGGGCACTTTCGGTCTGGAAGAGCACCGGCATCTTCGCGTCGATCACTGCAAAGAAGGCCTCAAGCACGGGATCGTATTTCGGGCGCTGCAACCCATCAGGGTCAGCCGTATAGAGTATGCCATTGCCTTTCCTTCGTGCCGCCTCGCGGTACAACTGGCGCCACTTCGCCATGATTGCCATATCGGTTGCCGGATACACCCCCCCGGAGGCGGGCTGGAAACGGGCGGCAAGCGAGGCGGCACCACGCAGGACCATCTCCCCCGGCGCCTTCCCGGCAAACGAGACAATAGCCCCGGTCCCCGGCAGCATTCCACCACGCGGGACAACATGGGCAACGGTAAAGCCAACCCTACGGAGCGAGTCGAGCGTGGGGTCGTTTGGATCAAGCATCATCCGCACATCCCGCTCCGGCTGAATGCCCGCACGATCGTTTGGCGGATCACCGGGACGTTCCACCTTCTCCGGCTTCCCTTCCTCTGCTGGCTTTGCAACCCCGGCATTGCAAAGCCCATCGATAAACCCTGCATAGATCACCAGAGAGTCCCCCTCGATGATCCGTGCATCGAACGGAACGGGGATGCCAGCACCTACGGCGGCAATCAGCCCATCGCGCACAACAACGGTCCCGCGCTCGATGACACGCCCCGGCCCCTGCACAATCCGCGCATTGCGGATGGCATAGACAGAGGTAACCGGGCGGATCGGGGATTGCTTTTTCCTCGCATCATCCGGCTGTGCCAGAAGCGGCGGCATGATGCTCAGGCAGCAGAGTACCGCCAATGCCACTATAACACCGGAGCGCCGTACGGCGCTTGTACGAGTAAATACGCCCATGCTCTTGCTGGAAATCTGAAGATGCCTGTTTCGGGAAGGTGTTCCGACCAACCGATGGCTCTCACCCGCCATGAAACGCTAGCAAACGTGCAGGCCTGGTTGGTCCCGGAAGCCCTCAACTTATGGAAGCCGCATGGAACGGCAACAAACACCGCAGGAGAACGTGCAGACAGCGCGGGCAACGAGAGGGCATCACTCCATCTGCCAGACAGGGCTTCCTTACGTTCCGGCGTATTTACGCGCGCCTGGAGCGGGATGCAATCGCCTCAATCCCTATTTTGCATTGCAGATGCCCACACCGTACAACCAATCGTTTACTAGAAGGAACGGATTATGAAACGGATTATGAAACGGATTATGAAATGGGTTCTCCTGCTGATCGCGGTCATCATTGTCTCGGTAGGGCTTGTGGCCGGGATCGGCACGCTTCTGCCGGAGCATCATGTGGCAAGACGTACCGTCGAGTTCAACGCGCCGCCGGAGGTAGTATGGAAGACCATAAACGACGTAGCGGCATATCCCACCTGGCGCAAGGAACTGAGCCACGTGGAGCTGCTCCCCGAGCATCATGGCCATCGGGTATGGCGGGAGCACGGCAACTTCGGATCGGTGACGATGGAACAGACCGAAGCCGTAGAGCCGACAAGGATGGTAGGACGCATCATGGACAGCACTCTGGCATTTGGCGGAGAGTGGATCTATCAGATAGAACCACTCTCCGGCGGCAGCAGGCTGACGGTTACCGAGGAGGGCGAGGTCTATAACCCGATCTTCCGCTTTCTCTCCCGTTTCCTCTTTGGCCACACCGCCACCATTGATGCCTATCTGACGGCACTTGGGGATCATTTCGGGGAAAAGGTAACACTGGCATCACCCGAGGGCGACTAGCCGGTCCGGCGCCATTTCGCATTGCGATCCGAGGCTCTGGTTGCCGGAGGTGGTGCCATCTCCCAGCATCATGCGCCGTTTATCAGCCCATCCCCCGCTTTTCCCCGTTTTTGTACCTTTGCGCCCATTCCCGGCCGGAGCAGAGAAGCGCTCCGGCCCCCTCTCAGCTTGAACAACCGATCGATCGCATGAACATCGCCATCCTGCTCGGTGGAACCTCCCCAGAACGCTATGTCTCAATGGCAAGCGGCCATGGGATAGCACAGGCACTCTCCGCCGCCGGCCATACCATTTCGCTCTATGATATCGCTCTCGGAGCCGACGCCCGTGTTGCGCTCGAAGACCTTCAGCTTCCCACCGAGGTAGCGCCATCGTATGAAGAGCTTCAGGAGTTCTCCTCGGAGAACATCATCACAGCAGTACAGTTGCTCCCCTCCGGCCTCGACGTCGTAGTTCTTGCTCTGCATGGCTCCCCCGGCGAAGATGGCACCGTACAATCGCTCCTGGAACTGCGCCGCCTCCCCTACACCGGCTCCGGCGTGCTGGCCTCGGCGCTGGCCATGGACAAATCGATGAGCAAGCGGGTACTGGAGCATTACGATATCCCAACCCCACGCTGGTTCCAAGCGCGCTCCAACGATGCAGGGCTTGATGAACTCTGCCGCAACGTTGACTATTATACGGCATACCCGGTAGTTGTAAAGCCAAACGATGGCGGTTCGACCGTTGGGCTTTCCATCGTGCATGATGCAGGCGGGCTGATGGCCGCCTACGAGCTTGCCGGACGATACTCGAAATCGGTGCTCTTCGAGGAATATATCGAGGGACGGGAGCTGACGGTCACCATCCTGGGCAACGAGAGCCTGCCGGTGGTGGAAATACGGCCGAAAAGCGGCATCTACGACTATGCGAACAAATACACCGCAGGCCGCACCGAATACATCTGCCCTGCGGAGCTTCCACGCACAATCGAAGAGGAGTTGCGGGAGCTTGCCCGGCGCGCGCATACCGCACTCGGGTGCAGCGGCTACAGCCGGATCGACTTCCGTCTCGATGAGGACGGCGCTCCGTTCTGCCTTGAGGTAAACACTCTCCCCGGCATGACGGCAACCAGCCTTGTCCCCAAGGCGGCGGCAGCAGCCGGGCTCGACTATACGGCACTCTGCGAACGGATCATCGCCCTGGCGCTCCACGAAGAGCCGTCCGACATCTGACCCGGAAGCAAATGCGGAAGTTTCTCACCGGTTGGGTAATTTCTTCAGGTAGTTAAACGTTCCTGATGAAAGCCCCTCGAAAAGCCGGAATGCCTAGAACGCTCCCACGGGAGTTCCATCATTTACAGCGCATACCATGAAACAATACATCCTCTCCATTGCCCTGTTACTGGCCTTGGTCCCCTTTGCAGTTCTTTCTGCGCAGGATGCGGCACCGGTCTCGGTAGCGGTATTTCCTCTGAAGAACTCGTATGGCGAAGTGAAGTACGATTCTCTGACATGGAGCTATGCCGATTCGCTTGCCTCCTACCTGAGCCTACAGACGGGAGCGGGCACGGATTTCACCATTATGCCGATGGATGATATCCGCGATCAGATGCTGGCATTGAACGTTGATCCGAACAGCCCGAGCTATGAATCGGACATCATCAAGATTGTCAAGGCGCTTGGCGCACAGAAAGTGATCTGGGGAAGCTATCTGGTGAAGTACGAAAAAGCGAACATCGAGCTGAAGATCGTCGATGTAAAAACGCTGATGCCGGACCGCAAGAACATCGCCGACAAGATCCGCGCACCATTCCCGGAAGCGCTTTCGACAGTGCCGGAAGTAGGCGACAAGCTGCTGCCGGGCCTGAAGTAGAAGCATCCCGTTGCATGCCGGATATCACTATCGGCATGGCAACCCAGATATCATGGAGGGAGTATCGCTCGGATGCTCCCTTTTCTTTTATATTTTCCCCGCCACATTCAAGCTCCTCTGAACAACCTCTTCCTACTGATCAATGGCAGCGCATAAATCCTCAAAGAAAGCATCATCGGACAAGGGTGAAGCCGGCAGCGAGAGCCACGCCGGATCGATTATGTCGGTTATGAACGAACAGCGCATCTTCGCGCCTCCTGAAGAGTTCTCCGGCAAAGCTCGTATACGATCGCTCAAGGAATACAGGCGGCTGGCAAAACGTGCAGCGAACGACCCGGAAACCTTCTGGAGCGATATCGCTTCGGAACTGCACTGGTTCCGCCCCTGGAAGAAGGTAGTACGCTGGAAGGCCCCCTCTGCCAAATGGTTTGTTGGCGGGAAAACCAATATGAGCTATAACTGTCTTGATCGCCATCTGGATGGCTGGCGACGAACCAAGGCGGCAATCATCTGGGAGGGGGAGCCGGGAGAGGTACGGACGCTTACCTATGGGCAGCTTCACGCCGATGTCTGCCGGCTCACCAATGTGCTTCGTTCGCTTGGCGTGAGCAAAGGCGATACGGTGGCGATCTACATGGGAATGGTCCCGGAAGCGGCTATCGCCATGCTCGCCTGCGCCCGCATCGGCGCAGCCCATAACGTGATCTTTGGCGGATTCAGCACCGAGGCACTCCGCGAGCGGATCAACGACTCCGGGGCCAGGCTCCTTATCACTCAGGACATCGCCTATCGCCGGGGAACCGAGGTACGCCTAAAGGATGCGGCCGATGCAGCGCTGAAGGACACCCCGACAATCGAACATATGATCGTCTATCGCCGGGGAACCGAGCAAACGCCGATGAAGGGAGGACGCGACCACTGGTGGCATGAGTTGATGATAGGGGCCGCAGGAACTGCACCAGCCGAGCAGCTTGATAGCGAACAGCCCCTGTATGTGCTCTATACATCCGGCTCCACCGGCAAACCCAAGGGGATCGTTCATACGCTCGGCGGCAACATGATCTGGTTGTATTATACCGCCAGAAACGTGTTTGACCTACGCGATGAGGATATCTACTGGTGTACGGCGGATGTCGGCTGGGTGACCGGCCATGCCTATGTGGTCTATGGACCGCTGCTGAACGGTGCAACCACCTTCCTGTATGAAGGGGCGCCGAACTGGCCGGAGCCGGACAGGTTCTGGGATATCATCGAACGCCACCGGATAACGATCTTCTACACCGCGCCAACAGCGATTCGTGCGTTTATGCGCTGGGGAGAGGGCTATCCGCGCAAACACGATCTCTCCTCGCTTCGGCTCCTCGGCTCGGTCGGAGAACCGATCAACCCCGAGGCCTGGATGTGGTACCAGGCCACGATCGGCGGCAACCGTTGTCCGGTAGTGGACACCTGGTGGCAGACCGAAACCGGCGGCATCATGATAGCCCCCTTCCCTGGCGCAACCCCGACAAAACCTGGATCGGCAACACTTCCGCTCCCTGGCATCATGGCCGATGTTGTACGCAAGGATGGCACAAGCTGCAAGCCGAACGAAGGAGGCTACCTTGTCATCAAAGGCCCCTGGCCATCCATGCTCGGAACAATCCTTGGCGACGAGGAGCGTTTTAAGAAGTCCTACTGGAGCAACTACAAGGGATGGTATTTCACCGGCGATGGTGCACGACGCGACAAGGATGGCTATTTCTGGATCATGGGACGTGTGGATGATGTGGTGAACGTCTCAGGACATCGCCTTGGCACCGCAGAGATCGAGTCGTCGCTCGTGGCCCATGCCGCCGTCAGCGAAGCGGCCGTGGTGGCCCGTCCCGACGAGCTGAAGGGCAACGCCCTGGTAGCATTTGTCACGCTGAAGGACGGGTTGCAGCCAAGCCCGCAGCTCAAGGATGAACTACGCGATCACGTCGGCCGCGAGATCGGGCATATTGCCAAACCTGATGAGATACGGTTCTCCGATGGGCTTCCCAAAACACGATCCGGCAAGATCATGCGCCGTCTGCTGCGCGAGATAGCATCCACCGGCCAGGTGAGCGGCGATATGACAACGCTGGAGGAATTTTCATCGCTGGAAAAACTTCGTGGTGCCAAAGACGAGTAAAGCGGCAGCTCCAGCCATCGGCTACAATACAGCAGGGTAGTTCGGAGTTGGTTTAATGGCCGATCGACTTCAATGTATCGGGCCGGAACAAAAACCATATGATTCTTCTCATGAGACTCTGCCTCTCTCTGTTTGCATTGTTCCTTCTCGGCGCGGTGGCTGGGATGGCCCAGTCCGATACCAATCGGGCTGAACAGCCCGGCCCCGCCCCTGGTGGCTCCTCCGGCAGCACGGCCGCAACCGGAGGTGAGGAGATATCCTCCCGCCCCTGGTACGATACTCTTACGGTTACCAAACCCCGCTATGCACGCGTTACCCCGGCAGAACAACTTGCGCTCTCGGCATTCACAGCGCTGGCGATTCCGATAGGGCTTACGGTTAGCGCCATCACGGTGTTTCCGCCGAGCATCACGATGGTTATCGAAGATGGAATAATGTATACCGGGATCTCGGTATCCACCGGCATCGGCTTTGGCGGCGATCGCTCAACACCGATCTTCTTTCCTGATTATCGTGTGCAGGTAGAAGGGGCCTATTTCTTCTCGCGCTCGCCAGCACCGATGCTCAGAGCCTCCATCCTGGCCGACCACCCCATGACCTCGCTTCATAGCCGTGACTTCCTCTGGCTTGGCGTTGCTGGCGGCGGCGGCCTTTCCACGGACTTCACAACCGTTGTACCATTTGCAGAGGGCTGGATTGGGCTAATCAACCCTATGGGACTGCGCGTGCTTACGCTTTTTCCAATGCATAACTACGGGCTGCGAGGCCGCGCCGGTTATGATCTCGGCAACCACAGGCCGTGGTACGAGTTATCAATCACGGCCAGTTCCACCTTCTGGTAGGAGAAGGCCCACAACCACGCTGAACATAGGCTGAACACAGAACGAGCCGGTCCTCTTTCCGAAGACCGGCTCGTCCTATAATGTATAACGCATGTACAGCTTACTTCCTCCCTTTTGCGCCTCCCTTTGCCGGAGCGGCCTTGGCTGGAGCGGCCTTCGTGGCACTCTTCGCCGGAGCAGCCTTGGCAGCTTTTGCCGGGGTGGCCTTGGCAACTGGAGCGGCCTTCGCGGCACTCTTCGCCGGAGCGACCTTGGCAGCCTTTGCCGGGGCGGCCTTGGCTGGAGCGGCCTTCGTGGCAGCCTTTGCCGGAGCGGCCTTGGCAACTGGAGCGGCCTTCGTGGCAGCCTTTGCCGGGGCGGCCTTGGCAGCAGGTGCAGCCTTCGTGGCACTCTTTGCCGAAGCAGCCTTTGCCGGAGCGGCCTTGGCAGCAGGTGCGGCCTTCGCGGCACCCTTTGCAGCAGCACCCTTCTTGCTACCGTTTACAAGATCCTTCAGCGCCTTGCCCGGCGTGAACTTGGGGACCTTGCGGGCTGCAACCTTGACGGGTGCACCGGTCTGCGGATTCTTGGCCGTACGGGCTGCACGGGCTGCAACCTTGAACGTTCCGAAACCGACGATCTGGACGTCGTTGCCGCGCTTCAATTCGCCCTCGATCGTGCCGAGCAGATTGTTGAGCATACGCTCGGCCTGCGCCTTGCTTACATCGCTGCCGGTTGCGATCGATTCGATCAGTTCACCTTTGTTCACTGAGTGACTCTCCTAATATGAGTGTAGCATGGTCTATTCTTTTTCAGACCGCGCGAAGGTAGTTTCCATGACGAGATTATGCAATAGGGGAACAGGCAGGAATATAGATTTTATGGGGGTTCCAGGGCCATCACCATCATTTTCACCCCATAAAATCACGCTTCGGGCTTCACAACACCCGGAACAGAACAAAATCACCGGCCTGTATACGCCTGGCAGGGCGCCTCAATGCATACCGATAACAGCAAACATGCGACCACTTTTCATGCCATCGCGGCGGTAGCTGTGAAGCCCAGCATCGCATATGGTGCAACGTGTGTCAAGCTCGATCCGCTCCGCTGCAATACCTGCTGCCAGGGCCTGCTCCAGCACGGCCCCCTTGTTGTCGAAGAGATATTTCCCCGTTGCAAGCCCCCGGCAATAGCGTGGGTCGAACAGCAGCGCAACATCATCACCAACTTCATAGCAGCACTGGCTTGCGCCCGCGCCGATATAAAGGTGCAGATCGCCAGCTCTGGCATCGAACTCCTCCCGCAGACGCTCTACGGTCCGGCCTGTAATATTTGCCTGCGTTCCCCGCCAGCCGGAATGCACCCCGGCAACGACATGATGCACGGGATCGTACATCAGGACGGGAAGGCAGTCGGCCACGCTTACAGCCAGCAGCCAGCCGGGCGCGGAGCTTATCATGGCATCGCTTTCAATTGGCCGATAACCATCCGCTACCACTGCAACCACATCGCCATGCACCTGCATCTGCGTTGCAAGGCGCCCCGGATCGAATCCAAACCGTGTAGCAAGACGCGCACGATTCTCCCGTACACGCCCCGGATCGTCCCCCACCGTCAACGACATATTAAACCCATACGGTGCGTTACCGGTTCCACGGAGCGTTATCGCCGCAGCAACATTTGAAAAACGTTTAAAGATTCTAGGCTCGTATAGCAATGCCATGATCGTGAGATTTATAGAATACCATATACACCGGCAGCCCTGCGGGCGTATCAATCAGCACCTGCCGGCAGAGCAGCCCCTTGCACGGCACAGCTCGATACCCTGGGGAATATTATCCTGAATAATAACAGGAACCGGACATGCCATCCGAACACCTCTTATCACGTTCTTCAGGATAAGGCCATGCCCCGGATATGGATAGTTGCGATCACCGCCATCGAACAGTGTGCCAGGCCCCATCATAACGAAATACCACAGCCTCCTCCAACTCCATCCGCAACGGCACCTGAAGGAACTGTTCTCCGGCAGCCTGCACCAGACCGAGACGACGGCGGCCAGTGCCCGAAAGCAGCACGGGAAGATCGCTCAGAACAACCTCGGGCGGACGGGCGCCTACGATCAGCAGATCATCGCACGCGATCACCGAACGGATGGAATCAAGGGAGATGGCCCGCACCCAGGTTGCGCCGCAGCGCCGCCGCAACGCCTCGCCACTGTGTTGAAGCATGGTGGTGTCGGCGGATCGTCCGGCAGCATACAGCAGGACAGAATCGCCACGCACGGTGGCGGCGATAACCCCATCCCTCCCCTTCAGCAGATAGAGATACGGCCCATTATTTCGGCTCAACGGATCGGCCATCCGATCGAACACAACAATCGAAGCAAACGCACAGATACATGCGCCCAGACGGACTGCGATCTGCATCGGATGTGCGCCCATGGCCAGGCGGAAGATCATCATCATCAGAAGCGTTGCGCCCGGAAGCCCGATTGTGCCGATCTCAGCACCAACCCCTGGCAGCGCCGCTCCCCGGCTCACAAGCCACTCCGTGGCGCAGAGCGCAAGATGGGCACCCCCACCAAACCACGAGGCGAGCGTGCCGGAGAAAAGGTCTGCGACGATGCCTGCCATGCCCGCGCCCAGAGCGGCCGAGGTGAGCGGCACAACAGGAATATTGAGAAGAAGGGAGATGAACGAGATAAAGCCGAAGTGATAGAGCACAAAAGGCAGGGTAAAAAGCTGCGCGCTTACGGTCAGCAGAAGCATGGCGGCAAGCCAGCGCAGCGGGGAAAACCGGTGCAGCACACGCACGCGTGCCAGCAGCCATTCCCACAAAGGCACGTACACCATGAGGATGCCCGCCACCGACGCAAACGACAACTGGAAGCCGACATCGAAAAGCTGCCGTGGATCGAGCAGCAGGATCACCAGAGCGGCAACACCCAGCGTGTTGAGCGGACGGGGTATCCTCCCCGCCACACGAGCGACCAGAAAGGCAGAGGCCATGACGGTCGCCCGCAGAATGGAGGCCTCTCCTCCGGCAACGGCCGTATAAAGCACAAGCGCCGGGATAAACACCAGCAGTTGCCAGAGTCGATTGCCGATCCATGATACAGCCACAAAAAGCACAAGGGCGATCAGGCCCACATTACACCCGCTTACCGCCAGCACATGCACCGTGCCGGTAATGGTGAACGCCTGGCGAGTCTCCGGGTCGATATAATCACGTTCGCCGAAAATCAGCGCACGAAGAATATCACCTCCCTCCCCGCCAACATGACTGTCGCAAAAATTCCTGGCCGCACGGCGGACCGTTAGAACAATCCGTTCCAGCACACCAAGTTGGCACGCCCCGAACTGGTATATCGCCGATGCACGCCCAACATTTACCACCAGGCCGATACCACGCGAGCGTAGATATGCGGCATAATCGAACTCGCCTGGATTGGCGGATGCGGCCGGTACCATCGCCGTCCCGACAAGGGTTATCCGGCTGCCGTACCCTGGCAGCAGCGCCGGATTGAAGGGCGACCGATCATATAACCGAACAAGGATATGTGTGGCCGGTCGCACCGAGGAGTTCCGATACAATAGCGAATCGCATTCCATAAGAAATTCGATCCTGTTCTGCCGATAGACCGGATCGCCGATCACCCGGCCGATAAGCTCAGCATCCTCTATGCGTGCCCCTTGCAGGCCTGTGTCCGGCGCATCGGCACGAACCGTATACCAGAGCGCTCCTGCCGCAAACGCAACCAGCAGAAACGGCAGCGCAAGAAATGGGCGGCCGCGCCATGACGACAGTGCCAGCCAGCCAAGAGCCGCAGACAGAAGAACCAGAAGCTGAGCAACCGAAGGGACAAGAAGATGTGCCGCAAGAATGCCGGCAGCGCATGGAAGCGCCAGCCTCAGCGATGGATAATAGTTCCAGCCACGATCGACCATAATGATGCCCTCCCATAATCAACAGCCCCCCGTTGCAACACAGTATCAATTGTACGAAGCGGGCTACGCCGGAGAATCCGGGAAATGCGGGGTAACTGACCGGGAATGTGGGATAGGCCGAATTCAATTGCAACGGAGGATTGCATCTCTTGGCAGTTTGAAAATCTTGGACGATCTTTGAAGCCTAGTACGGCCAATCAATTTTTCTGATCTGATTTATTTCTGCGGAAGCCCGACCCATGACCGAGACCACACAGCGCGAAGCGGTAATCGAGCAGATACTACAGATCATCGCCAACGATGTGCGCCCCTATATCGAGATGGATGGCGGCACGATCGAGTTCATACGCTACGAGAACAACATCGTCTATGTGCGGCTGGCCGGTGCCTGTGGCACATGCCCATCCTCCACACTGACCCTGAAAGGGGGCGTCGAGCAGGCGATCCGCCGTCAGATCCCGGAAGTGAAGGCCGTAGAGATGGATGGCATTTATTCGATGGACGGCAGCGCCCCTCAAGCTCACAAGACGATCACGGTATAAGCAACAGCCAGCGCCACCATAGGCACAGGACCTCACAGACATCGCCAACGATCACCGACAGGATTCCCCCCCCCCGCATCGCGCCGATGGGCCTCCGCATCGGGGCAGTACAACGGCTGGCTCCGCCGCAATAACATCTTGCAGAACAATGTTGCCATAGTTCGTAGTATAGGGGCTTATTATCCATAGCCCATACGGCCATGACATCCTCGCCCGGCTTCTCTTCAGGCTTTATCGCACGGCGTTTTCCGGCGCTTCTGCATCGTGACTTCCGCCTGCTCTGGCTCGGCCAGATCGTATCGGTTGCCGGATCGCAGATGCAGAACGTGGCGATCAACTGGCATATCTACCATCGCACCAATTCCCCTGTTATGCTTGGCCTGATAGGGTTGGTACGGGTGGTCCCGATCATCCTCTTCTCCATGATAGGAGGGGTTGTCGCCGATACATACAACCGCCGCCGTATCATGTTCGTGACGCAGAGCGTGATGATGTGCTCGGCGTGTCTGCTCGCCCTGGTGACGATACTGGGAGATGCCTCTCCTGTAGTACTGCTGGCCCTGACCGCGCTGGGCGCATCGGCAGGAGCATTCGATGGGCCTGCGCGCCAATCGCTTATCCCAACGCTGGTGCCACCGGAGCATCTTACCAACGCGATCTCCCTTAACACGATGATGTTCCAGGCCGCGATGATTATCGGGCCAACTCTGAGCGGATTTATCATCGCTGCGTTCGGCGTACAGGCCGTCTACTGGTGCAACGCTCTTACCTATCTGGCGGTGATCGTTGCGCTCCGGGCGATGCGCCCGCATACGATTGTGCCGAACAAGGCCACAAAAATCGACCTGGCATCGGTGCTGGCAGGGCTGAAGTTCGTCCGCTCGAATACCATGATCCTCTCCACGATGATCCTCGACTTTCTGGCCACCTTCTTCTCATCGGCCACAGCGCTTCTGCCAGTCTTTGCACGCGATATCCTGAAGGTTGACGCACGAGGCCTTGGCATTCTCTATGCCGCCGAATCGATCGGATCGCTGAGCGCAGGCATCGGCATGTCAATGTCCGGGGGAGCAATCCGCCGCAAGGGAGTGTTGCTTCTGCTGTCGGTAGGCGCATATGGGGTGGCGACCACAATCTTCGGCCTGTCTGCGAGCTTCTGGCTCTCGATCGTCATGCTTGCGCTTGTGGGAGCCGGTGACTCCATAAGCACGGTATTACGGCAGACGATACGGCACACGGTGACGCCCGATCACATACGGGGGCGAATGACTGGTGTGAACATGATTTTTTTTATGGGCGGCCCGCAGCTCGGCAATCTGGAGGCGGGCCTCCTTGCGGCTGCCGTGGGAGCCAACCTCGCCGTTGCGATCGGCGGGATAGCAACGGTCATCCTTGTTGGCCTCACCGCCGCCATATATCCGCAACTACGGAACTATGAATAAATGGGGGGTGCACGGTTTATGCGGGCATCACGCAGGCGGCGCCCGCATCACGGCTCCGTGCGCACGCGCGCATAGACTTTTTTTCCACGCGTAACGAAGTTCCCCCAGCGCCAGCTATAGGTATGCACGCGGTTCACCGGCCGACCGGCGCTGAACACGGGGCGCCCCTGGTTAACCCAGAGAAAGATCCCTCCGTACAGATTGCGCACGTTCCTGAAGCCCATCGACACCAGCCGTTCGGCGATCATTCCGCTCCGGTATCCCACCGAGCAGTAGACGACGATCGCCGTATCCTTTCTCAGCCCGAACAGGTCGGCAGAGCTGAAGGTGGAAGGATTTACAAGCCGGGCATCGTTCAAATGGCTGACCGCATATTCCTCCGGCATGCGAATATCAAGTAGCACAGGGGGTTCGGCCCCCTGAAGCTCAAGCGCAAGATTTTCCGGCTCCACGGTGGCAACGTCCGGGAATTCCTTCCGGTACATCCTCTCAAGAACCGTACGGAAACCACGCTCGGTTCTGGCAAGAAGGTAGAACGCGGCTCCCCCCAGCGACAGGGCAGCCCCGGCAAGGGCGACAGCC
Organism: uncultured Alphaproteobacteria bacterium; assembly: GCA_964455525.1. Classification (GTDB taxonomy): domain Bacteria; phylum Bacteroidota; class Ignavibacteria; order OLB7; family OLB7; genus JAFDZV01. The sequence goes on along the minus strand of CAYVWR010000002.1, from coordinate 631,835 downwards.
ATTCCCCGCCCCTTCCCATGCTCGAACGTTCTGATACCGCCATCTCGCTTCATCATGCTATCCTGGTCTATGGATTATCGGTCGGTTCTATGCGCTTGCACGCCTCACCGTGGTGAGGCGTTACCAGCATCAAGACCCGAAAAAAACTCTGGACGGTTTTGCAGCGGAGGGCATTGGTGTGGCCAACCAGGGGGCAATCGGTGCTATATTCCACAGTCGCCCAGGGCAAGCCGGATGGCCCCCCTCCGGGAGCTATCTCTGGATACGCAACTAAACCGATGCGCCACTCAGCGGTCCCTGTTCGGACTCTTTCAAGCGAATCAACGGATCAACCCAACGACAGAGCTATGCTACTTCATCGTCTTTCCGCCTGCGCGGTTCTTATTCTTCTAGCACTCGCGCTCCCTGCACGGGCACAGGAGGTTGTCACACGCACGGTCGATAGCAGCCTGACCCAGCAGTATAGTAGTGATTTCAGCTACTCCTTTATGCTGCCGGCAAAGGCAAAGCTGAACCCGATCGGCTCGGAACTGAACAGAGCCGGTGCGGCCCAGCTCGTCAACTTCATACTTCCGGGAGGCTGCGGCTCCGTCAAGATCCGCAACTACAGGGAGCAGCAGGTGGTGCCTCCTGGCTACAAGCTTCTCGACAGCATGGTCTTCTTTGAGAGCGACTCGATGGGAGTAAACGGCCGCATCATCATGCGCAACTATATCCTTCGTGATATGTCGGTGCAGATAGAGGTGCTCCTTACGGCAAAGGGGGAAAAGGAATATGGCGCCATCCTCACACCGATGTTCGATAGCTTTATCCCTCCTCCCGATCAGGAGAAGATCCTGCACGACTGGCGTTATCAGCGTGGCAAGGACCGATTCAAGAACAACCGCTGACCCGGCTCCCCACGGCCACCATTAATGTTCACACAGGCAATCATCCGGCGTTTTACCGGACGGGCCTTTCCGCATATGACTTATCATCGAACCTATCATGCACGGATGCTGGCAGCAGGGCTACTGGGGCTTGCTGCCATATCGGCAACAACCTTAGCGCAAAAGCAGCCGGAAGCGCCGGCAGGGGCCACAATCGCACCGGAGAAAAAACCCTCGGTAACAGGCCAGAGCGTTGACAGCCGCTGCGGATATGTTGCACGCATTCCTGCCGAGGCCATGCTTGACTCGCTACGAAGCAACTGGAATCCCGCCCGGCTCTCGGAGACCCGTATCTATCTGATACCGGAGGCGGGGATGATTCGCTTTACAGCGACGGTACGACCGATGGAGATCCCCCCCGACACAATCAGCACCGGCGCCTATCTCTATACCCAAGCCGATTCGGCAACGGCAAGGGGCACGGCAAAGATCAGGACCTATTATCTGCCAACACGAAGCGTACAGATAGAGATCATCCCGTTTGCGTTGAAGGGACATGTATACACCGAAGCGAGCGAACAGATTTTCAACTCCTTTCGTTGGAAGCCGGGGGCAACATCCGATCGCATTGATGTGGACTAGGCCCTTGTCTCAGATGGCGCCCACGCCGGGGAAGGCTGCCCAGGCTGGCGGCAGCATATGCGCCCAGCCGCTGGTTTCCCCGGCACCTGTACGGTGGCGTAGCGGCGGCTACCCTGGCTCACGGTAATAGGCAAGCGTCCGCTCCACACCTTCGTGGAAGGAGACCTCGGGCGCCCATCCAAGCTTCTGCCTGGCATGCTCCCAGGAGCACACCGAACGTGCCTGCTCTCCCTTTCTGGCAGGACCATGCTCCTGCGGGAATCTCTCCCCGAAGAACGTGTTCAGCGTCCGAAACAGGCTGTTGACACTGATCTCTATCCCGGTGCTGAGATTGAAGACGCCGGAGCCTGAACCATCCACGTATCCAAGCGCAAGCATGTTGGCGCGCACCAGATCGCCGACATAGACATAATCGCGTGTCTGCTCACCTGAGCCATAGATCACCGGCGCATTGCCGGCGAGCATCCGCTCGAAGAAGATTGCGATGACGCCAGCCTCCCCATGCGGATTCTGACGAGGCCCGTAGACGTTTGTATAGCGGAAGATCACATGCTCGATACCATGCTCGTGACGGTAATAATGGAGATACTTCTCGGCGGTAAGCTTGGTGATGCCATAGGGGGAAATAGGGTTGGTGGGATGGGTTTCATCGGCGGGGAAATATTCCTGCTCGCCGTAGATGGCTCCGCCGCTTGAAGCGAAGATCACCCGCCCCACACCATGCTGCAATGCCCCCTGGAACAGATTCAGCGTCCCGAGCACATTCTGTTCGGCATCGAACTGCGGATCGCGCACCGAGGCACGTACATCGAGCTGGGCGGCATGATGATTTAACAGATCGAACTGGCGACTGCGAAACACCCGGCCGATAGCATCACGATCGCGGATATCGACCTGGAACAGCTCAGCATCGGGATTAAGATTGCGACGGCGGCCGGTGGAGAGATTATCAATGATGGAGACATGGTGCCCTGCCTGGATGCAGGCATCAACGATCTGCGAGCCTATGAAACCGGCGCCGCCGGTCAGAAGAATGTTCATACAACAATACCTCGACAGGTGAGAGTATCCGGCCACAGAAGCGACGGCCAGCCAATGGTTGAAGATGCCAGCACGGCACCGGGGGAATGCCGGTTGAACCTCGAACACTCCCCCCTCGGGCGCTTACTACCACCTACCGTTCATCCCGATTCAACGACAATCGGAGGGGTCTGATCGCTGACGATCCAGATCGTTCCTGCAAGCGCAGGGCGCCCGGCCCTTATCCCGCGATCGCCTCGCCGACCCCTTTTGCGCCGATATCGTTCCGGTAGAATCCACCCTCGAAATGTACACTACGAATGGCCTCGTAGGCACGGCCGATCGTGGCCGCAAGCCCCTCATCCTTCGATACGGCGGTCACCCCAAGCACACGTCCGCCGCTTGTCAGCAGATGCTCGCCATCGCGCCTGGTGCCGGCATGGAAGACCACAACCCCGCCGAACCTCTCGGCCTCCGCAACGCCGGTGATCCGGCTTCCCCTGCGATATGGGCCGGGATAACCTTCGGATGCCATCACCACGCATACCGCAGAGCCGCTGGGCTGGGCGATCGTGCTCTCATCGAGAAGCCGTCCTGATGCGGCATCGGCCAGCAGACGGGCCATATCGCCATCGTACAGCGGCAATACCACCTGTGTCTCGGGATCACCAAAGCGGCTATTGAACTCCACAACGCGTGCGTTCCCATTCTCGATCATCACGCCAACGTAGAGGCAGCCAACATATGGGTGCCCATCCTCTCGCATCCCACGCAGGGTGGGCGCCACGATCTTCTGCGCAATCTGTTCCAGCACCGCCGGGGTCACGATCGGAGCAGGAGCATACGCCCCCATCCCGCCGGTATTCGGCCCGGCATCGCCATCGCCCACCCGTTTATGATCCTGCGATGGAGCAAGCAGCACATAGCCGGTCCCATCGGTGATGGCAAAGATCGAGGCCTCCTCACCGCGCATAAACTCCTCCACCACAATACACGTACCGGCGTGGCCGAACGCATCGCCACTGAGCATGGCATCAACCGTTGTCAGCGCCTCCTTGGCCGACGTAGCGATCACCACACCCTTGCCGGCAGCAAGCCCGCTTGCCTTGATGACGATCGGCAGCACATGCCCCTGCACATATTCCCGTGCGGCCTCCAGCTCCTGCGCCGAGAACGTCCGTGATGGGGCAGCGGGGATACCATAGCGGGCCATAAAGTCCTTGGCGTAGCCCTTATCCCATTCCAGGCGCGCCGCATTCCGCGACGGACCGAACGTAGCGATACCGGCATCCCTGAGCGCATCGGCAACGCCGGCAGCGAGCGGCGCCTCCGGCCCTACAACAACAAGGTCGGCACGCAGTTCCGATGCAAGCGCCACGACAGCCGCCGGATCTTCGATGGGGATATCGCGCAGCTCCGCAAGCTGGGCAATGCCCGGATTGCCGGGAGCGCAGACAAGACGGGAAACGATCGGGGATTGGCGCAGCTTCCAGGCGAGCGCATGCTCGCGAGCGCCTGAACCAAGAAGCAGGAGTGTCAGAGGGGGATTGGAGATATCGGTTGCCATCGGTCGTCGTTGGGTTCGTCTGTTGAAGGTTCTCCGGCATATGCTGCCCGGGGGCATGCCGAAACGGTTCAGATATGAACGGTATGGGCCAGCACACGGGCAAGGCGCTCGGTAAGAACACGCTGATCGTGCTCCCGTGCCACTTCCACGGTGCCGGTCGGGAGCCGTTCGGCCAGCCAGTCCTGATACAGCGCATAGATGGCGGCGGCTATAGCATCCACATCATCGGGATCGACACAGGTTGCTGCGCCATAGTCGGCAAGAACGCTGCGCAGCCCCCCTTCCGGCGCCAGGGCCAGGATTGGTTTGCGTGCGCCAATGTACTCATAGACTTTCCCTGGCGTGATAACGGAATCATGGGTGATAAGCCAGAGAACATCGCTGGCGAGGAGATGCCGGATCTTCTGTTGATGTTCCACCGGGCCGGGGGTTTGCAGAGCGGAGGAGACGCCGATCTGCACCGCCATTTTCCGGTAGCTATCATGGAAGTTGCCCACGATGTTCACCTCGATCTCATCGCGTGTCTCCGGGTGCTGGGCAAAGATCTTTGCCAGAGCCGTAAAGAATGCACGGGGGGTGCGACGGGAGTCGAAAAGGCCGGCGTAGGTAAAGCGCATCTTCCGGGCGCGCGCCATCGGAAACCGGGAGGCGATACGAAAATCCTGCCGATCGTATCCGCTGGGAATGATATGCACGCCATCATGCGTCAGGAACGGATACCGTGCTATCAATCGCTCCTTGATCTTGCGGTTGATAACCACGACGCCATCGGCATTCTTCAGCACCTCCTCCTCCAATCCGGCCGCATATCCCTTGTGAAACGGGGTGGCATAGAAATAATCGCGGTTGTCGAGCCAGGGATCGCGGTAGTCCACCACAAGGGGCAATCCCAGCTGCCGCTGCAACTCCTGTCCCACCAGAAACGAGGTAAACGGGGGCGCCGAGGCCAGCAGGACATCGAATCGCTCGCTTTCGGCAAGCTCCAATGCCCGCCTGACGGCATATCGCTTCCAGCCGATCTTATTATCCGGCTGAAGGAAAACATGCGAAAGGCCGCTCAGCAGCCGCTTCCGGGAATCGGTCGGCATCTTGATGGTTCCCTTGCGGCGAAGCAACCGGAGCGGATCGAGCGTCCGGGTCCGCTCCACCTTCACCCCGGCTTCCAGGACCTCCTCCAGCAACGAATAATCGTAGGCAAAATAGCCGACATCGCCGACAGTGAGCACCGTTGGGTCCCAGCCATAGTTATGGAGGTATTTGGTGAACTTTGCCACCCGGAGCACACCGCTCAGCCCCATTGGCGGGTAGTAGTAGGCGATCACGAGCACCTTGCGCCTGGCCTCGGCCGTAGTGTGGGCCACCACATCGGCCGAAGCTCTACGAGCAAAAGCGGAGGCCGATGGGGCCGGCCGTGGTCCCTCGGTTCGGATAGGAGGCTCATGATGGGAAACGGGTTCCCCTTCCTGAGCATAGTCGGGCACCGGAAAGGTTCCTTCGGAGCGGGCCGTAGCCCCCTGGCCTACCCCATGACGGGGCAGGATGCGGAACTCCTCGTCCGGTATATCGTTCGGGTCGTTACTCACAGTATAGTGATCCAGGGAATCTCTTATTCGAAGCTCCGACCACAGCGGCCGGAGCATAGCGGTTGGCTGAACGGAGAGGGGATGATCGAATCAGACGATGATCAGATCGCGCGGGGAACTGGTCAGGACGGTGCATCCCTTATCGGTGATTGCAACATCGTCCTCGATCCTGACGCCACATCGTCCGGGCAGATAAATCCCTGGCTCGATCGTAACAACCATTCCGGGCTTCAGCACCTGCTTCTCCCCCCGCATCGACACAGTTGGCATCTCATGAACCTCGATGCCAAGGCCATGCCCGGTGGAATGGCCAAACTCCGGGCCGTAACCGGCGGCGATGATCTCATCACGGCAGACATCATCGAGGTTCTTCGCGGTTATTCCGGCACGGGCGGCACGTACTCCCATCTGCTCGGCACGAAGCACGACATCATAAATCGTGCGAGCCTCGTTGTTGGGCGCACCAACGGCAAAGGTGCGGGTCATATCGGAGTTGAACCCATTATAGATACAACCGAAATCGAGCGTCACCAGTTCTCCCTTCTTGATCTTCTTGGTGCTTGCCCGCCCATGCGGCATGGCACCACGCGGCCCGGAGGCAACGATGATATCGAAGGCATCCCCTTCCGAGCCGAATTTCCGACCGAGATAGCTGATCTCCATCGCGATCTCGTTTTCGCGCACCCCCGGCCTGGCGATCTTCAGGATCTCGCGATAGACCTTGGCGGCCATATCGGCAGCCTTCTTGATATTGGCGATCTCCTCCGGCGTCTTGATCATCACCAGATCGCCGAGCAGCGAGCCGGTCTTCTCCAGCTTCACCTTCTTGAAGGCCTTCTTGATGCCATCGAGCGCGGCCACGGTAACATAGGAATCCTGGAAGCCGACCTTCATACCGCCTTCGATGATCTTGTCGGCAACGATCCGTTCGTATGGCGAGCTGGTGATGACGGCCTTCACATCGGCGGAAAGCTCCTGCGCGATCTGATCCTGATAGCGGAAATCGGTATAGGCATAGGCCTTCCGAGCCGTCACCAGGAGCACGCCGCTGCTGCCGGAGAAGCCGCAGAGATAGCGAACATGTGGCCGATGCGTGATAAGGATGGCATCGAGCGAGCGAGCTTTCAGCTCGGAACGAAGTTTTAAGAGGCGTGAAGTCATCGAAGTAGTTCTACCTGCTGTTCGATTCGAGGATGTCGTTGAAGATCCCTGCAAGGGTGCCGGTAAGGCTGCGCCGGTCGTACCGGGCGATCTTCCCAGGATCGGGAACCGGCAGCATCCCATCGGCATGCAGCCGTGCAAGCTCGACCAGAATCCGCGCCAGCCCCTCATGATCGTTCGGATCGACAATATAGGTATGATCGAAGGCAGAGAGGATATCGCGGATCTGGTTCTGCGGCAGCATAGCCACAATAGGCTTGCCACTGCCAAGGTACTCAAACGCCTTGCCGGGGGAAACCGTCTCGAATCCCTTGTGCTGGGCACCGATGTTGAACCAGACGACATCGGCCTGCTTTACCCACTCCACCGCAACCGGATGTTCTACATAACCGCAGTAGACGATCCGGTCATGCACGCCCATCGTCCGGGCCATCTCCTGGTACTCCTCCTGCACATACCCAACCATATAGAAGACCAGGCGCTGGTATATCTCAGGCGACCGGCGTTTCAGCAGCGCAAGCGCCCGATACAGCACAAGCGGATCGCGATCCTCATAGAAGATGCCGGTATAGACAAACTTCACCTTCGTCTGATCGAGCGGACCGACCGATCCAACTGCGGAACGCTCGAAATCGGCGGCATCGAACCCTTGCGTTATCACATGCACCCGCTCGGCCACACGCGGATCGCTCTGCCTGCCGAGCAGCAGCCCGCGCAAGTGCGGGTTGGTCACCACCACCGCATCGGCCGAGGAGACCACATCCCGTTCCAGCTTCTCATGCCTGCGCCGGTGCCACGCGGTCCAGTACAAATGATACGGATATTCGATCCAGGCATCACGGAAATCGACCACAAGCGGCAGAGCATACCGTCGTTTTATCTCCAGACCGATCAGATGATCGGTAAATGGGGGCGCGGTGGCATACACCATATCGAATGCCGAGAGATCCTGCTGGCGCAGAAACGCCATCACCTGCTTTTTCCAGGTGATCTTGTTATCCGGTATAAAAAAGAACTGGCTGAGGCGATTAAGGGCTTTGCGAAGCCGCTCGTTGTTCAACGACACGGTTCGCCGTTCTTTTACCAGGGAGAAAAGCCCTCCTGGGGTGGTACGCCAGATATCGATGGGAAGATCGGCGATCTCCTCCAGGAACGTATCATCGAACGCAAAGTAGGCGTGCGGCGTGACGGTCATCACCGTCGGCAGCCAGCCATGCTCCGGGAGGTACTTCACAAACTTGAGCGTACGCTGAATACCGCTGAACCCCATCGGGGGAAAGTAGTAGGCGATGACGAGGACTCGTTTCATCGGGGAACATCCGGCGGGAGGTCCGTGGTTGGAGCGTAGGGGCTGAGCGCCGAGGCCCGGATTCCCCCCGGCATATATCGCCTGGGGCACCGGGAGCATTGGAACGCACCAGGGCCGGTCGCTGCCCGCATGATGCGTTCACCATCGGATCGAAGAGCCTCTCTCCTCTCTCTCCCGGCATTAAAGAGTGAGTTCTGAATTTCCCGGCACTATGGCGCGCTCATGGCTCTGCCAACGAGGCGACCAGCCATATCATGGGTTATCTACCGCGCCTGCATAGCCACCCCGTGTGGTGTGCGCAAAGACACTCCGCACGCACCTCACAGGGAACATCGGGAACGCCACGGTGCGATCGCTTAGAAATAGTTCGGCGACTCCCTGGTAACCGTCACATCATGCGGATGCGACTCGCGAAGGCCGGCAGCGGTCATCCTGACAAACTGTGTCCGGGTTCTCATCTCCTCGATCGTCCGGCAGCCGCAGTATCCCATTGCAGCACGAAGCCCTCCCACCATCTGGTAGACGGCATCGGCAAGCGGCCCCTTGGACGGCACCCGCCCTTCGATTCCCTCCGGCACCAGCTTGGGGAGATCATCCTCCACATCCTGGAAGTAGCGATCGGCCGAGCCTTGCACCATGGCGCCAAGCGACCCCATACCCCTGTATGTCTTGTAGGAGCGCCCTTCCAGCAGCACTTTTTCTCCGGGCGCCTCATCCACGCCGGCAAAGAGGCCGCCGATCATAATAGTATCGGCACCGGCGGCGATCGCCTTTGCGATATCGCCCGTCTGCTTGATCCCTCCATCGGCTATCACCGGCACACCATGCCTTGCGGCGACCTCCACCACGTTCATCACAGCGGTCAACTGCGGCACACCAACCCCTGCAACCACACGAGTGGTGCAGATGGAGCCTGGCCCGATGCCGACCTTTAGCGCATCGACACCGGCATCGATCAACGTCTGCGCCGCCGCGCCGGTAGCGATATTGCCAGCCACAACCTGAAGCGAGGGGAACGCGGACTTCACCATTGCGGCAGTCTCGACAACCCCCTGCTGATGCCCGTGCGCGGTATCCACAATCACCACATCGACACCGGCACGCACCAGCGCATCAACCCGCTCCAGCGTATCGGCCTTGACCCCCACAGCGGCCCCAACGCGGAGACGGCCATGATCGTCCTTGGCCGCATTCGGATACTGGCGCTTCTTTCGGATATCCTTAAAGGTGATAAGCCCGCGCAGCACACCATCGGCATCCACCACCGGCAGCTTCTCGATACGGCTATTCTGAAGAATGGATTCCGCCTCCTGCAATGTGGTTCCTACCGGAGCGGTAATCAGGTCGCCGGAGGTCATCACCTCGACGATCGATTGTTTCTGGTCGGGCTGAAAACGCAGATCGCGGTTGGTAACGATGCCAACAAGCTTGCCCCGTTCATCGACGATCGGCACACCGCTGATCGAATATTTTTTCATCAGGACAAGCGCATCCCCAACACAGGAATCAAGGCCGAGCGTGATGGGATCGAGGATCATCCCGCTCTCGGAACGCTTCACACGCTGTACCTGCTCGGCCTGCTGCTCGATCGTCATGTTCTTATGAATGATGGAGATGCCACCTTCACGGGCGAGCGCCATGGCCATCGCCGATTCGGTGACGGTATCCATAGCAGCGGAGACCAGGGGGATGTTGATGCGGATCGTGCGGGTGAATTGCGTGGAGAGATCGACCTCTCGGGGGAGCAGATTGCTATATGCGGGGACTAGAAGTACGTCATCGTACGTAAGGCCTTCGCCGATAATTTTCGGGAAGCTCATAGGGGATTGCATCTTCATTGGAGAGAGGGGGCGTCTCAGCCCTCGTGAAAGATTGAATCTGCAAAATTACCCAACTCCGGTCGGCTGTGCAAGGATATCCATAGCATTGCGGGAATCCTTTATCGGGGGCCCGCGACAGACTGTGTCATGGCCACATCATAGGGCATCGCACGGCGGCGGCGATGCCGCAGCCGTGATGGCACGGGAGAATCGGCGGCGCTCCCCCCTTGGCGATGCCGTATTGCCCGACCGGATGGGAGATTTATTACGTACCTTTGCTTTCAGAACTACGATGGCAGATAGAAGATATACGATCAACGCATTTACGGTGAAGCTGGAGCCTATTCCCATAGAAGGCTCCAACGGGACCATCCCAACCGGCAACATTGCCGGGCTGGAGCGATCGGTATATGACCTGCTGGAGTTCTTCGAGGAGTTCGACATCCGCGCAACGTTCTTCACTGCCGACGATGTCACACGCGTGGCGCCGCATCTTATTCAGAAGATTGCAGGCAACGGCCATGAGCTGGCGATCCTCTCCCCGCGTTTTCATAATCCGCTCGACCAGCTTCTTCGCTTTCGCGAAGAGATCGCCACGGCAAAGGCGCGCCTGCAAGGGACAAGCGGCAAGGAAGTGCTCGGATTCCGCTCCACCCCGCTCAGTTCCGGGTGGCGCTCCCCGGCAATGATCGAAACGCTGGTGCAGGAGGAGTTCATCTACAGCTCCAGCACCTTTCCTCGCCAGACCCTTGTGCCGTTCCTGTTCAACAGCAGGGCAAAGCCACATCGTATGCAGACCCCATCGGGAGTTCTTTGGGAGCTGCCGATGACAAGCTGGCGACCATTCGGCATCGGCATCCCGTCAGTCCGCACCGCAGGGGGAACGCAGTTGAGCGTGCTCCCGGTCTGGATGATCGCACGAGGCATGGAAGGGATGAACAGGCATGGCGAACCTGCCATTCTCTACGTTCATTCATGGGCGCTTGAAGCCCCCGCATCCGATTACAGCTCGCTGCCGCTGCGGGAACGCCTTCTTACCTATGGGCCGCGCGAGGAGACGCTGGAGAAACTCGAATCGATCTTTCGCATCTATCGGTTTGGCAGCATCCAGGAGGCATTTGCCTCACGGCTTACAACCGAGAACGTACGCCCTGCGCAATCCCGCCGCACAAGCATCGTGCGGATGGACACCGGGCAGTGACGCTCAACCGGGGATGCTTCAGCCGGCTGCCCCATAGTCGTCCGTCCCTGCCGATCATGGGATAACAGCAGATCAGCCCGCTCCGATCCCGAGCGCCAACTCTCATGCTTGGGAGTCCGATCATTCTTTGTAGCTTTGCAGGTTCAATAGACCTCTATCGGTATCACTCTTATTTGATACATCCGAAAACCTCTTATGCAGGATACGGCGCACACGAACGACATCCTTGAAGAGATCCCCGGCCCGATCGAATTCACGGCCGAGGAGCTTGAGCGGGTACAGAAGATCAAGGATCTCTACCCCGACCCGCAATCGGCCATTATGCCGGTGCTCTGGATGGCTCAGAAGAAATGGGGATGGCTTTCGGTCAACGTCATGAAGTACGTGGGCGAGCTTCTTACGCTCCCTTATTCTCATGTCTTCGGCGTGGCATCGTTTTATACGATGTACTTCAAGAAGCCGATGGGCAAGTATCATATCCAGGTATGCACCAACATCAGTTGCATGCTCCGTGGCGGCGAACAGCTCTACAGCCATGTGTCCCAGCGATACCATATCGGGCACAACCAGAGAACGGCCGATGGCATGTTCTCGCTGGAGGAGGTGGAGTGCATGGGCGCCTGTGGCGGTGCTCCGATGATCGTGGTCAACGAAGATTACCACGAGAACATTACGGTCGAAGCTCTGGATCGTCTGCTTGATACTCTGGCCTGATTTTGGAGCCGAGCTGCCTTTATAGAGGGTGTTCGCCAGCCCTGATATGCTGGCAGCGGGGAGACAGCCGTAAGATTTTGTAGCAACGGCTTTGATCCCGGCCTTTCCTTGCAACCTTTGGCAGGTTCCTCAGTCTCATTGAACCTGAAGAGCTGGACTCCTCAGCATCATTTTTTGATACCATTGATCTATTGGGCAGGCTCTATGGGAACACGTACCAAGTATACGCAGTACATAAAGCGGAGTGCGCTCGGCCTGATCGCGCTTCATGTGCTTATGCCGTTGATGATGTTTGGAGCCACCGCTGCACGGGTTGAGCCTGCGGCCGGAGCAGGCACAACGCTTGTTGGCAGGTATATGTTGAAGGTGGGCGAGCTTTCCTCCATGCTCCCGATCTCCTCGCAGGAGATCAAGGCGGACGATGTGACGCTGGAGCAGGTTCTGCTGGCAACAGAGAATATCAAAGTTGGGGCGATCCCAACCAAGCTCTTCCTGGATCAGAACTATCCGAATCCCTTCAACCCATCGACGATGATCCGTTACGGGCTTCCTGCGCCGAGCGATGTAAAGCTCACGATTCACTCGCTGCTCGGCAATCAGGTCAAGGTTGTGCTTGACGGCACCTATGATGCCGGCGTCTATATCTTCGATTTTGCAGCGGAAGATCTTCCGTCGGGGATCTACTTCTATCGTCTGCAAACCACGATGGGCACACTGACCCGAAGGATGACGATCTCGAAATAACGACGTGTACATTCTACAGGCCTACCAGATAATCACGAGGGAGCCATCCGGTAAATCGGGCGGCTCCCTTCTTGTTTGCTTCCAGGCCCGCACATACGGCTTGCGCGGCGTGGCCCCATGTACTACTTTCCCTGATAGCTATCTTCCTGCCAGCTCCACTTGTGCAGGATTGCCCCGAAGGTTTGCACCCTATCCAGCGAGCTGATCCGTCCCCATCGGTTTCCCGGATAACGCACCAGCTTCCCTGAACGATATCCATATCCAATTTTGTTTAGCGTATGGGAGAGAATCCTACATCCCGACGAGATTTCCTGCGTACTGGCTTCGGCCTTGTGGTTGTTGCCAGCGTCTCCCCGCTTGTGGTCCTGGGAAACATCATACCAGAGATCACCAGCAACAGCCACGGAAGGCTCATCGCAACCTATACGATCCATATAAACGAGTACCCCGCCCTCGCCACGGTAGGCGGCTCGATCCGTCTTACCCGTCCCGAGCAGTTGCTCCTGAACCCCGATCATGTCAACAATCCATCGCCGGACACCATCTTCCCGATCGCGATCACACGGGTGGCCGACCATGGCGATGATATGTTCAGGGCCGTCTCCACCTACTGCACGCATGGGGCCGGTTACCAGATCGGCGATTATAATCCATCGACCGACCAGTTCATCTGTCCTCATATGGGGTCTACCTATCGAGCCGATGGAACGAATGTAGGACGCCCCGGGACGCCGAACTTCGGCGATCTCCGCCGGTTTCCGGTTGTCTATGACCCGCAGGCGGAGACGCTCACGCTCCAGGAAGTTTTGCAGGTGTCAGGGATCGAGGAGCTGGAGGTGATACCGACGCGTCTGTTTATGGACCAGAACTATCCGAACCCGTTCAATCCCTCCACAATGATCCGCTACGGCCTCCCATCGGCGGCATATGTCAGGATGACTATCCATTCCCTTGTGGGCACCGAGCTGAAAACCGTGGTGGACAAACGCCAGGACGCGGGGGTCTATGCGGTCGATATCCGGGCGGACGACCTTTCATCCGGCGTATACTTCTATCGTCTGCGGAGCGATCTCGGCACGCTTACGCGACGGATGACGGTCGCGAAATAATCTCCTCCCATATCCCGAACAACAAGCAGGGCTGGCTTCACGCGATGATGATGCCAGCCCTGCTTTTTCATCCTGACTCTCGGGTTCATCTTGCCTCTCGGGCACGGCAGGAACACCCCGGCAATGGGCGCATAGAGCAGCCGTGCAGGCCGATACGCCGCGACTAGGTTCCAAGGAGCGCCCCGAAGACAAGGCTAATCATGGTGCCCATGCCTACCGCAACCAGGATGTTCCGATTGAGGACATCCCGGGTCATCGGCAACGCCGAGGGGAGGAGCCACTGTCTGTTCAGGATCATCAGTATCACGGCGATCATCCCGATACCGGGGAGGCCAAAGGCCCCCTGCCCGGGAAATACAAGCAGATGGAGCGCCACCATCCAGACCCCGGTGAGCCCCAGGATCACCAGCAACACCACTGCGTTCCGTTTCTGCATCAGCTCGATGATATAAAAAAGAAGGATCGGATACGGGAAGGCCACCCGAGCATAGGGGGAACACTGCACGACAGGTTATTTCGCAAAGGAGACCGAGCGCCGTTCCCTGATCACGGTCACCTTGATCTGGCCGGGATACTCCATCTCCTGCTGGATCTTATGGGCGATATCATGCGAGAGCTGATCGGCGAAAAGATCATCAACACGATCCGGCTCCACCATGACCCGCACCTCGCGGCCGGCCTGGATAGCATAGGTCTTGGCAACCCCCTCGAACGAACGGGCCAGGGTCTCGAGCGTCTCAAGGCGCTTCACATAGGCCTCCAGCGATTCCCGCCGTGCGCCTGGCCGTGCGCCGGAGATAGCATCGGCAGCCTGTACAAGCACAGCGATCGGCGACTCCATCTCGATATCCTCGTGATGTGCGCCGATGGCATTACAGACCACCGGATGTTCCTTGTATCGTTTGGCGATCTCGTAGCCAAGGAGGGCATGCGGGCCTTCGATATTACGATCGACACACTTGCCCATATCGTGCATCAGTCCGGCACGCTTTGCATGATGTACATCAAGCCCCAGTTCACGGGCCATGATAGCGCAGAGATAGGCCACCTCGATAGAATGGCTCAGGACATTCTGCCCATAGCTGGAGCGATACTTCATCTTCCCGATCAGCTTCACGATCTCTATATGGACGTTATTGATCCCCAGTTCAAGCAGAGCATTATTCCCCACCCGAACGATCTCCTCCTCAAGCTCCTTGCGAACCTTATCGACGATCTCCTCGATGCGGGCGGGATGGATGCGTCCATCCTGCATAAGCCGTTCCAGGGCAATCTTGGCAACCTCGCGACGAAACGGATCGAATCCCGAGATGATAACCGCTTCCGGCGTATCATCGACGATAACATCAACGCCGGTCGATGCCTCGAACGCTCTGATATTGCGTCCCTCGCGGCCGATGATCCTTCCCTTCATATCCTCGCTGGCAAGGTTGACGACTGAAACGGTAGTCTCCACCGAGTGATCGGAGGCAGTACGCTGAATCGCCTGCACGATGATCCGCTGAGATTCCCGCTTGGCATCAAGCTTCATCTGATCCCGGATCGTCTTCAGCTCCTGGGCGCACTCCAGTTTTGCCTCGTTGACCATGTTTTCGGTAAGGAATTTCGTGGCATCCTCCCGCGACATTCCGCTGATACGTTCCAGCCTATGGTTCTGTTCGGCGACAAGCTCCTCGGCAACCTTCTTCTGCTGTTCGATGGTCGCCTTCATGTTATCCATCTGTTTGCGCTGTTGTTCCAGCGACTTCCCCTTCTCCTCTATCTGTTCGGTCTTCTTCTGGAATTCCTTCTGCTGTATAAGCAGTTCCTTTTCTCTTCTGCTGGCTATTTCAAGTTTCTTGTTAAGGTTCTTCTCAATGTTCTCTTCGCGGGTTTTCACCTGGCGCTCGATGCCAAGCAACTTCTCCTTGCGCCGTATATATTCCTCTTCGAGCAGGCGCTTCTTCTGCATCGCCTCATCTTTGGCTTCAATCAACTTCTCCCGCTTGGCATTCTCGGCATCCTTGCGGGCATCCTCGGTGATCTTCGCTGCCCGTTCCTCCGCTTCCCTGATAAGTCGTTTATTGGCTTTGAGACTGATATAATAGCCACCGCCGAAACCGGCAAGGGCCAGGATTACAAATTCGATTATGGTTGTTAGTTCCATGACATCACATCGCTCTAATTCCCGTACGGGTTTCCAAAAAGGTTAAACGTGACCGAGACAGGCACAGCGATGCCATCTCGATCATGTTCCGCCCTTTTAGCTCCATGGTACGGAACAGAAACAACGGGCTACTGGAGCCTGGTCAGGTTCAAGGGGATACCGAAAGGGGGAGGTGATCGTGGATTCTGCCGGAGGAAGGATGCTGATGCGAAGGCAGAGACGGTAAAAAAACTGCCGCACACACTCGCCGTGACAGCATCACCCGCGCACAGCGGGCGATGCAGTGTTTGGCAAGGTTTAGAACCCTGATTAAAAACACGGTGGGTAGCTACCACTACATCGCTCGCTTCCAATGGCGCTACTGGTTCACCCGTGGTGAACGGTGGCACTTCCCTTGCGGGAACAAGGCCTGCGATTGATGCTATGAGTCAACTTCCCTATTTCGCTACTATAGGTTCAATTACTGCGAAACCACGACGAGCGTGGCGGCCAGTTTTCTCAATCTTCCATCAGCATGTCAAAGAAGAGCTCGACCGTTGCCAAATTACAACAATGTCGGCATGTCAACAAGGGGGGCACCGAGAAATCGGGTCCCTGAGGTGGAACGTATTTCATGCAATGATAACGCGCCTCTTCTACAGCACGCTCTACAGCTCCAGTTGAAGCAGTTCTTCAATCGAAGCGTTCAGAGCATCTATCCTGCGAACGATTTCGCCTGAGTCACGACGTGAACGGTCCTGTTCGTTCATGAAGTGTTCGGCGGTATTCAGAGCGGCCAACACAGCAATGGTTGACACCGGCTGTGTAGGAGACTTGCTTGAGACATACTTCATCTGTTCGCTAACCATGCTGGCGGCCTCTTGGATAAGGCCCGCATCGTCGCCCCGAAGTTTATACTCAGAGCCGTGTATCTGTACCGTGATTGTCTCAGCCATCGTTCTATAGTCTCTTGACGTTACATGGGAACGTGAAGACTGCTGACGTATTGAAAAAGAGAATGATCTTGCTTCTATATACTATCTATCCCACCCCGCGCTCTGTCCCTGACCTTCTATAAAACCACGCACCGCACAATACCGTGCGTGGCCAACCTGTAGAGAATCAACGATCACAACCTGCCTGGCTGGCCCGGACATCATCCGAAGAAGGGCCATCATGCCCCTCCTGGATTCACATTTGGTGCCCCCAACCTATGGCAGGACGTTTCGAGTACGCGTTAATTATACAAAAAACGGGGTGCGAAAAAAAGGTTCGCGATAGCAGAACCCTCTGTTATTGCTCGTAACGCTCCAATTTGAAGGTTTCCCCCAGGTATCGTCGGCGTACCTCAGAGTCGTTCGCAAGCTCATCAGCGCCGCCACTGCGGAAGATAGCACCATCGATGAGAATGTATGCACGGTCGGTTATCGAGAGCGTTTCGTGCACGTTATGATCGGTTATCAGGATGCCGATCCCACGCTTTTTCAGCTTCTGGATGATATGCATGATCTCCTCCACCGCCAGCGGATCAATGCCGGCAAACGGCTCATCCAGCAGAATGAATTTCGGGCTGGTAGCAAGCGTACGAGCGATCTCGGTACGGCGGCGCTCCCCGCCGGAGAGCATATAGCCCATCTGTTTACGGATATGCGTGATGGAGAACTCCTCCAGCAACTGATCCACCCGCTCCTTGCGGTCGCGCCGGGGATAGCCGATCAGCTCCAGAATCGCCATGATGTTCCCCTCTACGGTCATCCGGCGGAATACCGATGCCTCCTGCGGCAGATACCCTATCCCGCGCCTGGCACGGCGATACATGGCGATATTATCTATCCGCTTCCGATCGAGGTAAACCCTCCCCTCGGTAGGGCGCACCATGCCAACGATCATATAGAACGTGGTGGTCTTCCCGGCCCCGTTCGGGCCAAGCAATCCTACAACCTCCCCCTGCTCCACATGCAGCGAAACATCGCGGACAACACGCCGCTTCTTATAGCTTTTCACCAGATGCTCGGCATTCAGGACGGCGCGCCCCTCCACCATGCTCATCTGCCGAGCCACGGCAGAACCGTTGATCGCTTCATCATTCAGAACGGTCATCCAGCACCCCCTATCCTTCTCGTCTGGTTAAGGTCATCACCTTCTCCATCTGCTGACCGTTGCGAAAGATCTTCAGTCGCAATGCATCGCCGACGCGGGAGTCGTAGATTCTGATCACCGCCTGATCCTCCGTCTTGATCTCTTCGCCATTCACTCCTACGATCACATCCCCCACCTGGAGGCCGGCACGGCTGGCAGGAGAGTTTGGTGCCATCTCAACGATCACCACCCCTTCGGTATTGCTCAGGCCCAGATAGCGGGCTATACGGGCATCGATCTGCTGGATTCGCATCCCGGTCCAGAAATCGCGATCGATCTTTCCGTTCTTCTGCAACTGCTCGATGACCTGCCTGGCACGATTGATGGGAATCGCAAAGCCGATGCCGATAGAGCCGGCCCCCATCGAGCTTTGCGATGTGGAATAGATGGTCGCGTTGATCCCGACGACCTTTCCCTCGGCATTGACCAACGGTCCCCCGGAGTTGCCGGAGGAGATGGCCGCATCGGTCTGAAGCATCTGCCGGTAGATTCTATCCTCCTGTGGCTGAAGATCAACCTCGGTATTGGAGAGCACCCCCACGGTAACGGTGGGCTTGGAGTTGATATCGAACAGACCGAACGGGTTGCCAAGCGCTATGGCCCACTCCCCGACGATCACATCATCGGAGTTGCCCAGTTCAAGATAGGGGAAGTTGGTGCCGTCGATCTTCAGCAGGGCGACATCGGATGTTTTATCAGAGCCGATGATACGGGCATCGTATCGCTTGCCGTCGGTTGTGGTCACGATCACCTTGCTTGCGGTTCCTGCAACGTGATCGTTCGTAACGATATAGCCATCCGAGGAGATGAGGAACCCTGAGCCAAGGCCTCGCACCTCCTGCTTATAGGTCTGCATCCGCCGCCCGAAGAAGCGCTCGTAGATCGGATCGTCGAAAAACGGGTCGCGATAGCGCACCTCGCGCACTTCTGTGACGTTGATACCAACCACGGCCGGGGAGGCGAGTTGTACCGCACGGGTGATGGCGTTATGGCGTGTCGTCTCGATATCGGCATTGAGCGCGGCACGAGTGACCGGCTTTGTTGTGCTCCCCGAGGAGGTGGAGCCGGAGGGGGTCTCGGGCTTGCGGGGCTGTGCCTTGCAGGCCGAAAAGACGGAAGCCATCAGGACGATGGGAATCAATGTACGCGAGAGTTTGCCTGAGACAATCGACATAGAATACTTCCAGCAGGTGATTGGTTGGGCACGTTGTTCATGCGGCTCCATCATACATCATGACCGAAGCCCACCAGGCAGAACGGTCCAAAGATAGGGCCATCCATCGGGAACACCATCCAGGAGAGGGGGTTCCCGCCGGTTCGCAGGCCTGCCACCGGGGTGGCCTACCGTACGATCCACGCAAAGGTTGCACCGGCAGACAGCCGCACAGACAACAACAGGCCTCCAGAGACAGTCGGAAGGATACGACGGTTTACCCTGAACGATAGTCTTCGCTCGTCATAGCAGGAAGCGGACACGGGGGATGTTCTATCATGATGGCATCCCTGCAAGGGGCAGATCGGCCTGCCGGAACGCTTTTCAGTTTTATTTCCGGGCGGCACCGTGTTATTTTTTCCTACTATCTTATGGAATACTCCAATCGCACCGATCGTTCCGGTCGGGTGCACACTCCTCCCACACAGACCCAATCGGGCAGTTATAGCAGTGAATATAGCCGAGCAGTGCGCCACCCCGGTGGCCGCGAGGAAGGCGGGATTATGAGCCTGGACGCATCGATCCATGAAGAGATCCCGGTAGCAGATCCCACCAATGGTCCCGGAGGAACATCGGAAAGCCCGTACATCAGCGTTGTGATCCCGCTTCTGAACGAGGCCGAATCGCTCCCGGAACTCTCGGAGCGGCTCGAAGCCACGCTTAAGGCAATGGCGGGCGATGCCTACGAGGTATACTTCATCGATGATGGCTCCAAGGACAATTCCTTTGAGATCATCAAGGAGCTACACCGTCGCAACCCGCGATTCAAAGGCATACGGTTCCGCACCAACCACGGCAAGTCGGCGGCGCTGGCCGTGGGATTCAAACATGTGCGAGGCGAATTTGTCTTTACGATGGATGCTGACCTCCAGGACGACCCCAAGGAACTCCCCAGAATGCTTGCAACATTGCAGAACGGGTACGACCTGGTTTCGGGCTGGAAAAAAAAGCGGCTCGATCCTTGGCACAAAACCATGCCATCGAAGGTCTTTAATGCTGTAGTGCAAACGGTGACGGGACTGTACATCCACGACTTCAATTGCGGGCTGAAAGGATATCGTCATGAGGTGCTCCCTCAACTGAGCGTCTATGGCGAGATGCATCGGTACCTGCCTGCGCAAGCACACTGGCAGGGATTTCGGGTTACCGAGCAGGAGGTGGACCATCATGCCCGCAAATATGGTGTCTCGAAGTTCGGCATGAGCCGCTTCGTCAAGGGATTTCTCGACCTGCTGACGCTTGTGCTCACCAACAGATACGCACAGCGCCCGCTCCACGTCTTTGGAACGGTCGGGGTGGTAGTGGCTGCAATCGGCTTTCTTGTAAACCTGTGGTTGAGCGTCGAGTGGTTTCTTGGCAAGACCTCCCTTACCAACCGTCCCCTTGCCCTGCTAGGCGTGCTGCTGATCATCGTCGGCGTACAACTCATCTCGATCGGCCTGATCGGCGAGATGATCGCCAAGAACTCGCTCAGCACTCAACAGTACTCTATTCGCGAGACACTCGAATGACGCATACCCTCTCACTGTTCCGCGGCTTCCTTACGATGGCGGCCCTTACCGTTATGCTCCCGGCGTTCCAGGCATCCGCCCAGCCTGCCGGGGAAACGGAGACGCCCCCGGCGCGCCCGGGAAGCGACCGCCTGACGGTGCGCCCGATGCTCGGGGTGCAGACGATGTGGTTCAACGGCAAGTATCCGGCAAGCGACCACCTGTTCACCATCGGGTCCGAGGATGCCCCGCTTGGCGGTGGATTCAAAGGCCCAAGCAACGCCGTGCATCTGGAGCTGGAGCTGATTCCGAACTCCGAATCCATTATCCGCATCCCCTTCTCGGCAGACGCATTCTTCCTGAAAGGCAAGACAACATTTGCAGGAAGCTCTATCGGCGCACTTGACCCGCAGAGGATATACTTCCGCCATACGGCAAACATCTATTCGTTGGGAACCGGCATCCGGGCGGCGTTTTTCAAATCCCCCAATCTCTATGTAAGCGCCGAAGGCCGGTTCAACTACATTACATCGACCGAGCTGTACTCGCGGGTGTTTTACTCCAGGACCGACTCCACGGCATCGGAGCTGACGCTGACGCCCGATCCGAACGATCATATCAGGCTCGGCGCCTATGTGAAGGTTGGCACCCAGGTGGAGTTCTTCGAGCCTCTGCTGCTTGATTTCAGCGTCGGCTATGGCGCGCTGAACCTGTTCGGCAAGGAGACCGATCCCGATAAGCTGCGCAACCTTCTGGTGATCGAGCCACAGGTACAGAAACGGTTCAAGGCCACCGAGGAAACAACCCTTGGCTACATCGGCGTGGCATTCAGCGTTATCTGGAGGCTATGACCATGCAATCCTCTCGCGATTGCATTCCGCCGCACACTGTGCTTTTTCCCTGTTGCTTCGACGCTGTGTAGGTTATTCTCTGGATATGATTGTATGCTTTGGGCAAGGTGTGTGATGGGGGGGGTATGCAAAGATGTACCCTCCCCTATATGTGTGGGGATGGATGCATTCATGAGATGTGCCTGTTGGTGTCGGATAGACTTGCCTCGTTTTTGTGGACACCAAAGAGCGGGAGAAACTTCCCGGCAGGAGGTGTCTCATGGCACAGGGAAAACCCTATACCAAAGAGTTCAAGGAGAATGCCGTGCGGCTGTCGATGAGTCCAGGCAAGACGGTCGCCGAGGTCGCACGTGTCTTGGTATTGCCGCGCATACTCTGTACGAGTGGTGACGCAGCATCAGCCTCACCAGCACTCAGAGCAGCTCCGTGACCTCAGGCGAACGCGAGAGCCTTCAACAGGAGAATCGCCGGCTAGCACAAGAGCTTGAGATGGCACTGCTGTCAGCGAGAGCTTCTTTGCGACCTTGAAGAAGGAACTGGTGCATCACAGAGCCTAGCTCGGACGTGCCGAGGCAGAAGCCGATATCTTTGAATACATCGAGGTCTTTTACAATCGAGTGCGGCTGCATTCAACGATCGGCCACACGACGCCGGTCTGAATGCGAGGAGAACTGGAATCATCAATGCTGTAGAGACTCCTCGCTGGACACTATCGCAAACCCATCACTGTCCAGCTTAGCCAGGTAAGTCCACGGATGTGATTTCTATCCTCCATCATATATGCCGGGGGTTGTATGAAGTTGTTTTTCATGTTGGCTGTTATGTGTCTGGTGGTGGTTGGTGCTGTGCAAGCGCAGCTGGATAGCACTACGTTTTCGATACGGGATATCGGTGGCGGGGTGTGCTACTTGGGGATCGGGCCGGGAGCAGATCAGGTTGTTAGTTCTGTTGGTATGGTGGCGCCGGGTGAGGTTGATGATCTGATGCCGTTGGAGCTGGGGTTTGGTAATGAAGGTCTGACTGATTCTGCCGACATTACGATACGCTGTCTACGGAACTTGGCTACGAATGGGTATCGTGTGGTTATTGAGAATACGACTGTGGATGTGGTGCTTGCGAGTATTGTTTTCCGTCCTACGTTGAACGTGGGTGAATATGAATTGGATATTCCTGTTGGTTCGGATGTGCCTCCTAGTACCGTACGCACAGTCGATTCAGTGCGGGAAGAAACGCTGAAATGGGCAGCATTTGGTGCTTATTTTGTGAGTGCTCAGGTGGCGAAGGTGGATTGTCCAAGTTGCCCGATAGAAAACACTCCTTGTATTGCGTATTATCCTCGTGATGATATGTGCTCGGGATTTGGTGATGGGGGTAGTGGGCCATTTAATATTAACAGAGTACGGGTGTACGTTCCATGCTACGGCACGACGTGGGTGAATTTAACTTCGTGTTGTATTACTCATGATCGTCAGCTTTGGTGTACAGAGATGTCTGTCAGGGGGCTTACGGTACAGGGGATTAATTTTGGGTTCTTCGGTTGTGTTCTTGGAAGTATTGCTACGACGGTAATGGAGAGAACACCGTGGTATTGTGGTGGTGCTTTGGTTGGTGTGCTGGTTGGTGCGTCGCAAGGTTTGGTTGCAGCAAGTGCTGCTTATCTGGCTGTTACAGGAATTACGGCAGTGCAACTGATGGGTGGGGATATGTGCTATATATCAATGGGTAAGGAGTTGAATAGCTGCTTGTGCGGTGGGAATGTTCGTACTGTCCGTTGTGTTGGTCATGTAGAGGTATGTAAGGGGAATTTAGCTGCGCTTCAGCTTAGTGGACTGTCGGGCGAGCAATGTTTCTGTGATGAAAATCCTCAAACTATGGAGATTACTCCCGCTATAGATGGTGCTATATATACGTGGTATGCTGAGGGAGATGTAACCGTTATTCCTGATACGCAGGAGGGTCGTACGGCACAGGTAACGGCAACTGGTGTTGGTGCTGTAACGGTAGTTGTTGAGATTCCTGGGTGTGGCGATTATAAACGGGCGTTCTCTAAGATGGTTACGAGTGGCGTTCCTCCAAAACCAGTCATTACCAATCGTTATGGCGGAGCACCTGCGGATTGTATACCTCGTCGTCCTGGCTCGTTCTGGGCCATTGATCTGGATAAGGGGTCAAGCATTTGCCCTACCGAGTACCGATTGGTGTTCACTTCAAATGTGGGTGGTACTGTAGTAGATTATACTGCATCAGGTGGGCAATGGTCTACGCATGGGAACTGGTTCTTGGCACGGCCAGACGTGCAATTCGAGGAGTTTTGTCTGACGGTCACTGCGCGTAATAAATGTGGTGAGTCTGAGCCAACGGTCTTCTGTGTAGATGTGATTGATGGGTGTGTTGCTGCTAGTAGTATTGTCCCGGAGGAGCTTTCAGAGATTTCCTTTACGGATGATAATGGTGGAAATTCTAGTGGTGTCCTTTACCCAAATCCAACGGTGAGTGTGGCGAGTTTACGGTTGGCGCCATCGCAGGTTGGTTCCGTAATAACGGTTGTGGATATGAATGGCGTCGTTGTGAGGTCTATCGTTGCCCGGTCGGAGTATGAGCAAATTTCGTTGCATGATGTAGCTGTGGGTATGTACGTTGTTAGCATTAACATGCCGTCTGGTACGGCAAGTAAAACCCTCGTGGTTACCAGATAGCGGTAGAATTTCATTGGGAAACATCATGTTCACTTGGACTGCGTGGCTGTATAGGTCTTCGGTTATTGTGCTTGTATGGTTCCTTGCTTGTATTCCTGCTCCTGTAGTTGCGCAGGTTGAAGTTGGTGCTTGGGGGGGGATGAATTTTTCCAATGTTCCTTATACACGGGATGCAGGACTTGGTATTGGTGCAGTTGGTGTGTATCACATTATTCCTCATTGGTCGGCACAATTTGTTGGAGGGCTGCTCTTTAGTGCAGCGCAATACAGGTCTGATTGCATATCGGTTCCTCCGACTAGTGAGAGGACGTTCAATACGTGGATAATTCCGGCGGAGTTCTGGCTTCGATTCAGGTCATCGGGTGATGTGACGAGGGGCAGTTTTGTTGCTATGGGTGGATTTGATGGACGGTACGTGATGCGGCAGGATATAGCACTGAGTTGTGCTTCTATTGGCGATACATTGGTACCTGGGTTTTCTGGTGTATCGGTTGGTGCGGGGGTTGGTGTCGGGTTTGAGACGTCGCTGTTTATAGCTGATAGAGGTAGGATCTTTGGTGATTATTGCTTTTCATGGCAACTATTCGGGGTTCGTGATGGGGGGGAGGGATTGGTATACGGGGCATTCCGTCTTGGAGCGGCTTTCGTATTATGAGTATCTTGAGGTTGTCGTCTGGAGGATAGGGTAACGCGGGGACGCGACCTGAGCGCCAGCCGACGCCGGGCGAGTTATGGGGGATGTTCTGTATAGGATTCACCTCCTATATTCGTCTTCTTCGGACAGCCGCCCTATCTTGCGTTCCCGGCACTGGTGCTACCCCGTAGCAGCACCAGTGCCGGAACCAGCAGATGGCGGCCGACGCCGGTTCCGTTCCTACGTGAGCACACGAAATCAATGAGCTATAAAGAGATTGTCGATGCCAGCCCGGACCTCGAGTCGATCGACAAGTACCTCTGGGGGTACATGTACGGTCTGGCCCGCGAGTATATGATCCCCTATCTGGAATCAAAGGGGGTCAGGATCAAGGGCGCCTCGGTGATCGAGATAGGTTGCGCCGAAGGGGGGAACCTCTGTGCCATGGCCGAACATGGCGCAACCGAACTATTTGGGACCGACATCGCAACCGAGCGGCTGGAAAGTGCCGATGCGATCGCACGGCGGCTCGGGCTTACGATCGACTACAGCTCGCACGATATCATCACTCAGGCCCCGCAGCAGGAATGGCGCGGCAGGTTCGATGTGGCCTTTTTGCGCGATGTGATCGAACATCTGGACGATGCCACGATCGCGCTGCGCAACATCCGGCAGGTCTTGAAGCCGGGCGGCGCGCTCTATGTGACCTTTCCTCCGTATTACTCCGCATTCGGCGGGCATCAGCATCTGCTTGGCAACTGGGCGGGAAGAATCCCCTTTATGCATCTTCTCCCCTCCCCCATCTTCCGGTCGATGGTGGCAACCTCCACGGTCGATCGCAACAAGGTGGAGGTACAACGCCTGCACCGCATCCGAATGACCACCAACAAGCTGCATCGCGCCGCACGCGATGCCGGTTTCACGATAGCAGACGAGAAGCTCTACTTCATCCGTCCGGTGTTCAAGATGAAGTTCGGGCTGCGTCCGATCGGCGCCGGTATCGTAAAGCCCTTCCCCGGCATCCGCGATCTTCTGGCGCTGGAGGCAGGGTATATCCTGAAAAATGTGTGAGCAACCCAACCCTGGAACGAATGCAGAGCCTAGCCCCTATGTTCGCCAGCGAAACGCCGAACGGCATCCGGAAACGGTTCCAGTACCTCTCGGCAATCGTGGAACAGTTTCAACCGAGGAACATTCTCGATTTTGGCGCCGGCACCGGCACCAACCTTACCATCCCGCTTGCACAGACCTTTCCGGCCACCCGGTTCCTTGGCGTCGATAACGACCTTGCAAGCGTCGAATACGCCAATAGCATCAATACCACCGCCAACCTCTCGTTCGGGCTGATAGAGGAATCGGACCGGCAGGCACCCTATGATATGATTATCGCATCCGAGGTGATCGAGCACGTGGATGAGCCTGGCGACCTCCTCCTGTACCTGCGAAGCCTTCTGGCGCCCGGAGGACGGATGATCCTGACGATGCCAAACGGTTATGGGCCATTCGAGGCGACGGCATTCACCGAATCGCTCCTCTACATCAGCGGCATTCATACGTTGCTGCACAGGATAGCCGGTGCGCTGCTCGGCAGAAAGGTCAGCCGCCCCACAAAGGCCGATACGCTTGCGGTAAGCCCTCACGTCAACTTCTTCTCGTATGGCCGTATCAAGGGGCTGATCTCAACTGCCGGATTCGATGTGCTGGAATATCGCCCCCGCACCTTTGTCTGCGGGCTTGGGTTTCACCAGCTTCTGTTCACCGAATCGGCGCGCCGCTGGAACGCGCGTGTTGCCGATTCCCTGCCACCACAGGCAAGCAGTGGCTGGATGTTCGTGCTCCAGAAAAACGAGCGTGGCGTCCCTGCGTCCATTCCCTACCGACGGGGGATGTACGAGCGGATGCGGAAATATCTGAACGCAAAGCGGTGGGGATTGATCTGAACGCGGAAACTATCGGCTCATGATCCATTCCCTGAATCACGATACACCGGCAAACCTCTGAAGCCCGGGCAGCCCCGGGCATATGCCCGGAAGCAGGTTGATGCCGAAGAGAACGGCAGAGGCCGCCCTGGCAGCCTGTTATGCCGCACGATCTCCCCCCGCATCCGGCGATGCACGGGCGGATCAGGCCTCAACGCCGGAACCTGGAACGTCCGGGGCAATGGCTTTCGGACGCCGCAGTGCCTCCACGACCCGCCCCACCACGGTGTCAGGGGCATCCTCCGGCGCTATATGAATAAACGTCCCGCTATCGCGATGCAGGTGCAGATAGGAGGCAATGATCTTGATCTCATCGATCTCCTCCTTGCGGCAGTGCGAAGGGGCGCAGGCACCGTTGAAATAATGGCGCATCAGCAATCTGCGCAGCCCGGCGGCAGGGCTGCGCGAGCCAACAACGATCTGCGCGGCAAGGCGCCCGAAGCGGACCAGAAAGATCTCCCGCTTCCCCTGTTCCGCAGCAGGCAGCACAAGAACCACGTTGTTGCTGTTGATGGAGTCGGCGATGCGCTCCTCCCGCCTGAATATCCGCCGCAGTTCGCCGAGACGATCGCGCAGCTCCGCCGCCGCCTCAAACTCCAGCCGCTCCGCATGCCCCTGCATCCGCTGTTCAAGCATGGTGATGATCCCGGACTCCGCTCCCGACAGGAAGCTCCGCACCCGTTCTACCTCAAGGGCATACTGCTGGACGCTCTGTAGGGCAGCACATGGCGCCCCGCACCGTTTGATCTGATGATAGAAGCAAGGAATGATCTGCTCGTTCGGAACGATGGGCATATCGCACTCGCGCAGCCCGAACGCCTGATTGATCGTCTCGACAATCGATTCCACGGCACCGCGATTGCGGAACGGACCGAAATACTCCGCACCATCCGGCTCGATCTCAAGGGAAAACCCAACACGCGGAAACGGATCGGTCCTGTCGATACGGAGAAACGCGTATCGCCGGTAGCGCTTCTGCATCGTGTTGTATTTCGGCTGATATTCCTTGATAAGCCGTGACTCCAGCAGTAGCGCCCCAAGCTCCGACCCGGTCTGTTCTATCTCTATCGTCCTGACCCGCCCCACCATCTCGGCGATCTTGCTGGTATGCGCGGCCCCCCGGCGGAAATAACTCCCCACACGATCGCGCAGACTCTTTGCCTTGCCGATATAAAGCACCGTGCCCCGCGCGTCGATCATCCGGTAGACCCCTGGCACAGCAGGCATCGCCGAGAGCAGAGGCTCAAGAGCACGCACGTTCTTCGGCATCTCCTTTCCAAAGGCTCCCATGGTTCGATATTGAACCGTAAGCACATCCTCCACGGTCTCGCAGGCATACTCCTCCTGGAGAATATCGAGCATCTCGATAAGAACCCTGGCGGTGGCTGTGGCATCGCCAAGCGCACGATGGCGCCCGCGAATCCTGATGCCGAAATACGCAGCCAGATGGTGAAGCGCCCAGCTCTTGCGTGCCGGAAGGATTCTGCGGGCAAGCCGAGCCGTGCAGAGCCTGTCGTGCTCCATCCCGGCCACAGTGTGGCGATGAAAGGAGTTCTGGAGAAAGTTGAAATCGAAGGTGACGTTGTGGGCAACAAAAATACCCCCATCGGGTAGCCAGCGGCGGATCTCGGGAAAGATATCCCCCCCCTTTGGCGCGGCAAACGCCATCACATTGCTGATACCGTTCATCTGCTGTATGCCAAGCGGAATGGACCGCTCCGGGTTCACCAGACTCTGATGCTCGGCAACGATCTCCCCCCCCTGCACAACAACACAAGCCACCTCGGTGATACGATCCTTCTCCGGCGAAAGACCGGTAGTCTCGATATCGGTGACGATGAATGTTCCGTCGGCTAACAAACGCATAAGTTCGCTCTGGCAAAAAACTGTTCCCGCTCCTGCGTCCGGTACGATACCTGATGACGGTAACGGGAGCATGGCAATTGCCTTGGACTTCCCGGCACACGCGCAGCGGCAGCATATCAATGGCGGGAATTCCGGCATTGTTGTGCTGCACAGCCCCCTTCGGGGCCTGTTTTAGCCATGCCCGCTCCGCCCCTCCTGCGGCATGACTGGCAAGAAAAGAGATAGCGGGACTTTGCAGCCGAGTCGATATCTTTGAGCCGATATAACAATTGGTACGTCGGCACTACAAAGTCTTTCAACACATTCACTGGAGTTCAGCATCCTATGAAACGAAGCCTACTGGCGCTTGTTCCTGCTCTTGCGGTTGCCGTCGTTATCGGCGGCTGCAATGGAAAGAAGGAGGAAGGGCCTGTCTCCGTCAATAGCTATACGGAATACACCGACGAGATCCTCAAGTTCTCCATCCGTTATCCGACCGACTGGGCAAAAGGAATCCAGGCCGGTACACAGGCCGTATTCTACTCCAGCCAGGCCGTCGCCGAAAGTTTCAACCAGTTCGAGCCAAAGGGACAGCGCGGGGCAAAGATCCATGTGCATGCAATCGTTGGCGGAGAGCCGGAGATGCAGGCATCGATCAATGAGCTACAGGGGCTGTTCAACGATCCATCCGTGCTGAAAGCCCCGGAGCAGGTAAGCCTGAACGGCAACACAGCAACCAAGATCCGCTACGAGTTCGAGGTTGAAGACACCAGGTTTACCGCTGAACGCTATTATGTCGCACGCGATGGCGCAGTCACCTATCTGGAAACTGCGGTGATCGGTACCTACGACAATTATGCCCAGGTGTTCGACTCGGCACGCGCCTCGTTCCGTCCTGCCGCGGTTGCTTCACGCCCGGTTGACACAAGCAGCACAAGCTCCGCAACCCCTGCCGACACGCAGCTCGTCGATGCTCCATCGGCCGATACCAAGAACTACTCCAACCAGCATTTCGCCATCCAGTATCCGGGGAACTTCTCTCCGGGCAGCGCGCAGGCAGGCGGGGCAATGGCATCGGTCAACTTTGCAGGGGCACGCAACGATTCCTATTTCCAGATCGATGTGATCGATCCGAAGGGAATGGAACTCTCCGCCATCGTAGAACAGAACAAGCGTAACTATGGCGGGCGTTCTGCCGCTGCTACGTCGGTCGGCACTCATAAGGGCTTTGTCTTCAGTTATAATGGCAGCCGGGAGGTCACAAGCCGTGCCTACTTCCTGCTGGCCGGAGGCAAACTCTATCGCATCACGATGAACTGGTACACCCCACAGCAGGAATTGTATCAGCCGGCATTCCAGAAAGCGCTCGCCTCCTTCCAGGCGAAATAACGTTCGTCCAGCCGTACACCGGAAACAGGCCCCGGACCCACCGGGGCCGTTCTCCCGCTCATCCGCCCGGATCGTTCTGCCGCCACTTCACGAACAAATGCCGCCGCGGCAGATCGCTCCCTGACCATCGATAGCTCAACGGAGGATCGCCATGCACCATCTGCTCCAACGCCTTGCAACCGATGCTCTTCATCTGATAGCGCCCGCCCTCTGCCCTGCCTGCAATGCTCCGCTGGCAGCCGCCGAACGGCAGTACTGCGCCGCCTGCCGCACATCGCTCGATCCGGCCCCGTTTCCACGCGAGATATTCGCCGAGATCGGAGCAAACTTCCCTGGTGATGAGCTTGCATTGTCCGCGGTCGGCGCCCTGTATACATTCCACGACCAAAGCCCGGTACAACGCCTTATCCATGCGCTCAAATACCGGGGATGTTATGATCTCGGGGTGGAGCTTGGCAAGGAGCTGGGACGTGCGCTGACGATGTTCCGCGAATTTGAGAAGGTCGATCTGGTGGTGCCTGTCCCGCTGCATCGTGCCAGACTCCGGGAACGGGGATACAATCAGGCAACGGCCATCGCACAGGGCATTGCCACGGCGCTGCCGGGAAGCCATATGGCAGAAGTGCTTGCACGCACACGCCATACCATCAGCCAGACCACGCTGGGCGCCGGAATGCGCAAGAGCAATGTTGCCCAGGCATTTCGGACGGCAGGCCCGGCAATGCATGGCGGAACGGTACTGCTCTGCGATGATGTCTGCACAACGGGCGCCACGCTCAATGCCTGCGCCGAACGGCTTCTGGAGGCCGGAGCACGCCGGGTGGTCGCGGCAACCGTCGCCAGGGATATGCCGCGCAGGGAACACCCAGATCGCTCCGCATTGATTCCGGGAGGATTTTTCTAGCCTGATCGGCTGTACGGCATCACTCGGCACACCCCGCGATCATCCCCACCGGCCATCATAAAACACTGATGGCCGCTCCGGTTTTAGTAAGTTCGTTCGCCTTGAACGGCACGCTCCGCTATAGATCCAGACGGTCCGAATGGCCAGCCCCCCCGGCAGGACCGGGACCGGCCCCGAAGCATCTAGGATGAACCGAACAAAATCGCCCGGCATGACCCCGATTCTCACAGCCGCACAGATGCGCCAGGCAGACCGACGCGCAATCGAAGAGCATATGATCCCCGGACTGGTGCTGATGGAGAACGCGGCACGCGGCTCCTGCGATATCCTTGCCACCCTGCTTGGCGGACTCCGGGGAAAACGGATCGCCCTGCTCTGCGGCAGGGGAAACAATGGCGGCGACGGTCTGGGGGTTGCACGCCACGCCCTTATCGCGGGCGCGGATGTGCATTGCGTACTGCTCAACGCTCCGCATGAGCTTTCTGCCGATGCCGCCGCCCAGTATGCCATGCTCACCTCCTTTGCGCCGGAACGGGTGCTATCATGGGAACGATTCCAGAGCCTGGCGGGACAGTACGACGCAATCGTCGATGCGCTTCTGGGCACAGGCTCCACCGGTGCACCACGCTCCCCAGTCGCCGACGCCGTACGCTGGGCAAATGCCCAGGAAAGCCTCCGGTATGCGCTCGACATTCCCACCGGAGCCGATGCCGATACCGGCATCGCCGCAGGAGATATTCTGCACGCGGATGCCACCGCCACAATGGCAGCACTGAAACCAGGGCTGCTCCTTGGCGATGGCGCCAGAGCAAGCGGCCGGATCTTCGTCGTGAATATCGGGACGCCCCCTGCACTCTACGGAGACTCGTCCCTGGCGCTGCTGGACACCAGGCGGGGGGCAGAAGCTCTCCCGGCCATACGCACAACACGGCATAAATACGATCGCGGCAACGTGCTGGTGGCGGCCGGATCGCGAGGGATGACCGGGGCAGCGGTGATGGCAGCCGAGGCTGCTCTTCGGGCCGGAGCAGGGCTTACGGTGCTTGCGCTTCCGGAAGAGGCGGGGGTGGCACTGCCGCAACGGCTTTCGCCGGAGATCATGACACGGCTTCTCCCCTCTGCCGACGGGGCATTCCAGGAACATGCCTTCGATGCGATCCTACAGGATTCGAGGACGTATTCGGCAATCGCGATCGGCCCCGGCATCTCCCGAAACGAACAGGCACTGCGCGCGGTACGTGCGCTCATAGCAAAAACATCGGCACCGGTAGTGCTCGATGCCGATGGTCTGAGCGCATTTACAGGAGCGACCGACCTTCTGGCACATCGAACAGGAGGGCTGGTCATCACCCCCCATCATGGTGAGATGGCGCGGCTGCTTGGCATTGATAGCCAGGAGATCGGCCGCGATACGATAGGCTATGCCCGCGAGGCTGCCCGCCGGATGCACTGCATCGCTGTGCTGAAAGGGGCGCCCACCGTGGTAGCCCTCCCGGATGGGCGCGCCTGGATCAACGGCGCAGGCAATCCCGGCATGGCCTCCGGTGGCACTGGCGACGTCCTTACCGGCATCATCGCGTCACTGATCGGCCAAACCGGCGACCTTGTGGAAGGGACACTTGCAGGAGTACTGCTGCACAGCGTGGCGGGGGATCTGGCAGCCCTATCGCACGGGGTTCGTTCCATGACCGCAACCGATATCATTATGCATCTCCCCGATGCCTATATTTCACTCCATGACCGATGAAGAACGTTCGTCTGAAAGGTTTGCAGGCCTACGTCCTGCCAGTACTGCTGTATTCGCTCGCGATCTATCTTATAAGCTCCCTCTCCGATCCGCCCGCGCCCGACTTTCATCTTGAGTGGGGTGATAAGATCAATCACGCAGGCGCATTCGGCCTGATGATGCTCCTGGCATTCCGCGCAACTCGCTGGCTTTATCCCCGCCATTCCCTTGGCGCCCAGATCCTTATAGGCCTGGCCTGGTGCATCCTCTACGGCCTTACCGACGAGATCCATCAGTCGTTTGTGCCCAACCGGCACTGCGATCCGTTCGATCTGCTTGCCGACACCATCGGCGCACTGCTTGGCGCGCTCTTTATCCTTGGCACCCATCGTTCCACAATCGGACGGATAATCTTTGGCCCCGCAGCAACACGGCAGGGATAACAGAGCATGATTAGGCCTTGCCGGGTCCTCCCCAACCCCCTATGTTGGCATCCCATATGATGAGACCATTCCCTTCCGAGCAGACACCTGGCCGATGCATCCTCCTGGGCATCCTCCTTCTGATTCTCCCGGCCCGCTCGCCGGCCCAGACCGACAGTCTGCATCCGAGCGGCATCCTGGCACTTGACCTCCGGGCCAGCCTTGACGGGGTCTCCGATGCGTCGTCGGTCATGCGCCCCTTTGTTCCACAGGACCCCCAGAGGACTGGTAAATCGGTTCTGCTGGCGACCGGCCTTTCGGCGCTGGTGCCGGGGGCGGGGCAGTATTACACGGAAGCACCATGGTGGCGAACGCTCCTGTACAGCACGGTAGAAGTTGCCGGATGGACACTGTTCGGCGTCTATACGGCCAAAGGCAACCAGGCGACAACGGACTTCGAGAACTTCGCGGACACACACTGGGATGTGGTCCGCTACATCTCATGGATCGCCGATAACTACCAGCAATGGTCGAACGCGGATGTGGACAAGCAGAAAGCGGCCGAGGCGCTGGCAGCGATCTATAGGACGGACGACCCCGGCATCCCCTCATGGGCCAGGGTCGATTTCAACCAGCTCAACAAGCTGGAACGCTCCATCAGCGGCGGATTCTCTCATACCCTCCCTGAGCATGGCGACCAGCAATATTACGAGCAGATCGGCAAATACATCCAGTATAGAGCCGGATGGGACGACCATATACTATCAGGGGATACGACCGTCTTCAACCCATCGCGTGTCACACAGCGCAACCGCGATTACGTTGCATCGCGGGAACGGGCCAATGCCCTTCTGGGATATGCTGGCACAGCGCTCTGGGTGGTGGCAATGAACCACATGGTAAGCGCTGTTGATGCCCTGCTGGAAGCACGGAGCTATAACGTCACGCTTCGATCGGAACTCAAGGGAGACATGCTCCCGGATGGCCGCCGTATCTACGCTCCCGGCTTGGCCGTAACCGTACGGTTCTAGCAGAGCCAGGCACATCAGCAGATTGCCGGAAGGAGGCGAAAGGCATATATCCGGCTCCTCCCGGCAGCTCACCACCCGCATCACCACCTCGATCGGCCAGGAACGGTTCACGATCTATCTTCGGTGGCAAACTCTCTCTCGCTTTCTCCTTAACATTTTATTACCTTTGAGATCTGCCGGAGCATGGGTCCATCTCTGCCAGACCCTCATACAGCAGGTTCCCGATGAGCCTGTTGCCGTTGCCGCTGGGAAGAGTAATCCATCCCTGAACGCTTCCCTCCCCCGCTTATCCCTGATAACAATCGTAGCAGACTATCATGCCCGGAGCGTAGCCGTTGCCGGGCACCGAGGAGGGGTTGAATGAACCAGCTTGAGGAGATCGCGGAGGAAGTGCCCACAGACCACGCCCGCAAACACCGCAAGAAACAAGGAAGACCGGCCAGGAAAACACAACGGCGGGACGACGCACTGATGTATCTGATGATCGGCGGCATTCTGCTTGCCTTCAGTATCGGCCTTGGTTTTATTGCCCTTGCAATTGTCACCAACTGGTAGAAGGCCAGCCGACGGCGTACTACGAACGCGGCGTCTCCGGAGCGTGCACACTCCCGGAGACGCCATTTGTTTGTTCATCGGAGAAGACGCCACCGGCATGGCTTCCCCGGATGTCCTGCTTCTGCCAGGTGAGCGTGGTGACCGGCAGACTATACCACCCCGGCCCCGGATACACCGGCAAAGCAGGAAGCGGGCACACCGGCAATGCCATCAATCGATCAGCGCCCAGTTCACCGCGATAGTAACCGCCCGGCCGAACGTGGGATAACGATTGATGGTATAGAACTGGTTATCGAGGATATTATACATCTCAACGCGGATATATGCCGTGCCGATCCGTCCCTGCGCATAGGCGGTCCAGACCGGAATCGGTGGCTGCTCCGAGAGCGTGCTCCCTTGACGCATGCCAATATCCCCCTGGGCATCCCGGTACTGGATTGCCGGGAGGCTGCTCTGATATTCCAGAACGGTGCCCAGCCGGAGATCGAGATTGCCATCGAGAAGCCTCAATTGTGCGAACAGATCGCTTGTACCATAGAGCAACGGCATGCTGCGATAGTCCTCGGGCGCAACCGTGGCAACAAGATGATTGTCGAGCGTTAGAAACGAATAGGGTATGCTGAACGAGGCGGAGGCTCCGGCAACTGTATAGGCGCCGAGGTCGGTGCACTCCTGCGGAACGGCCCCCCGGAGAAATCCTTCCAGGCTCACCCGTGCCCGGCCGTTCCTCCATTGCATCCCTGCCTCCACCATCGACCCCGTATAATGCTCGCCGAGACCGCGCCAGAGCACTTCATCGGCATCGGGCGCAGGGCAATCGGCACGCGGATCGAGCAGCGAGGTGGTCCGCACAGCGCCACGCACTGCAAAGGAATCGGCAAGCCGTATATCACCTTCCCCCGCCAGAGTCACAAAAACATCGCCCGCATACCCATGGATCTTGGCTCCGCCCCGAACCGCGATGATGCTGCCGAGCGGAATCTCCAGAACCCCTCCTCCTTCAAACCGGGCGCGGTCGTTATCACCATATTCCACGATACCATTGGCAAGCAGGCGGAACCGCTCCACCGGAATCGTAAAGCCGGCACGTGCCCCGACGATCCCCGCACGCGAAAATGCCGAAGGGAGCATGGCCCGCCGTGCGGCCACTTGAAGCTCGCGCTCGGCATAGGTGAAATAGATGTTCCCATCAACCCGAAGCGTTGTATCGGCGCGGCGCACCGTATGAGCGGCGGTATCGGACTCCCTGATATCGGCCGAGCGGGGATACCAGCGTGTTGCCAGCGTTACATCGTGGCGAAGGGTACGCTCGGAGAGCGTATCGTTGAACACCTCGGCGAAAATGGCCTGTCGGCTGCTGCCGGGAAGAAGGCCACCATTAAGCCCACGCGTGGCATCGCTGAACATCTCGGTAAGCGATACGGAAAGATTATCGGATGGGTCCCAGCGAGCCGCTCCCCTGGCGCTCCACCCGGAGATATTCTGGTTACGGCTGGGAAAGACCCCGTCGCCCCCCAGGCGCCGGAACCCGAGGGCCAGGTTGGTTCTATCGCCGATGTTGCGGGCAAAGGTGATATCGGCATTGGAGGTATTATTGGCTCCCTGTGCATACCAGAGCCGCACATAGCTCCCCTGGACATCGTACCGTGGCGCGGTGAAGTTCAGCGCGATAAGCGATTCACCGCTTCCGAGGATTGCCGCACGTGCTCCTCGCAGGATCTCCAATCGTTCAAGATACTCCACCGGGTACAGATCCAGCTCGTAGGCACGCCCCAGAGCACCCCAGAGCGGCCTCCCGTTGAACGATCCGCTGACCGCATCCGGCGAGGCACCGGCATAGCTGAAGGCCCGCACAAGCCCTGGTGCCCCCTGCGAAAGAGGGTATGCTGGCAGCTTGTCGGCAAGCAGATCGAAGGCAGTGAAATAGCGGTCCCAGACAAGCTCTCGCTTGCCTATCAGAGCATAGCCCGCCCCCTCCTCCAGAGGCACAAGCGCGCCAAGCGGAGCACCGGGATTGCCTATGACAACCGTATCCGGCCGCCGGGGCATGGCAAGGCTATCCCCGGCAGCGAGCGAATCGGCACCAGCCAGCGATAGCGAATCGCTCGTCCGAAGCGAATCATGGCGGGAGATATCGCCACCAGTGGTATCAACCGGCGGCGGATCGCGGCGAGGCTGCGACGGCTGCCCAAGCGATGTCTCGATGAAAACGATTGGGAGCAGCAGAAAGAAAACGGCACGGCAGAGGCTCATGCTCGTGCCGTGTCGTGCGGGAACGCGATGAATCATGGCGGCGATATTACGCGGTCGGCGTGAAGCATGCAAGCGGGCGATGGATCACGGCATAACGGCACCCCTGCGATCGGCGGCATTTCGGGGCCGTATGGCGTGCCGATCATGGACGATGCGATGGGAACAGGATGCGAAGGGATGGCAGGACCGGGAGGATGGCCTACGGTGCCATCCCCCCGATTTGCTGCATCATCATGCTAGCGCACCACCGTTATCCGTGCCGATCCCCGCCCATGCCCGGAGCGGACATCGACGACATAGAGGCCATTGCCAAGCCCCGAAAGATCGACAGGAACGGCATACTCGCCCCCCTGTTTCGCCTCAATCATCGGCAGCACAAGAACCTGATTGCCCAGCATATCGTAGATGGCAACAGAGGCCGATCCAGGCGCCGGGATGCTTACCCGCAACTCACCTGAGGCTGCATGCAGCGGGTTCGGGATCATACGAACCGCGATCGCATCCCTCTCCCCAAGCGATGCCCTAGTATCGTTGGAGATGATACGCTTGGCGGCCGGAGCACCTGCGCTGCCGCCGAAGCTGAACCCGCCCTGCACCGAGCAGTCCAGGCCCATGGTTGTCGTCGTGGCAAGCCGGATATGAACCCTTGTGCCCGGTATTGCCAGACTGCCGAGGGGAATCGTGATCTCGTCCGCCACCGTATCGGCAGCTACCGTACGCGCAGAGATCGTATCTCCGGCCCAGAGCACGACGTTATCGCTATCACGAACGACCTGCATCGAATAAAAGATATTTGCAGGCTCGCCGGTGACCGGATCGTTCGGCTCGGTGTTCAGCCAGGAGAGCAGTGAGCCATTGCCGACAGCGGTTCGGGTGATTGTTACCGTCGATGAATCGGCCGTGAAAGTGGGCGTTCTGGTGATCGCATCGAGATCGCCCGCCGAGGTTATGGGAACGCTCCCGACCGATGCGGATGGAAAGAAGCTTGGAGGCATTCCCAGCCTATCCCAGGGCTGTCCCGGCCCCCCTCCACCGCTGCCGGGGAGTGTATCCAGACGTGGATTCAACTGAAGCCCTGTTGTGATAGCCCCTCCGGTCGTTTCACACCCGGAGAAGAAGGACACGGGCTTTTTGACGGTCCCCTCGGCTGTGATCGTATCGGCGGGCACTGGCCCGGAAAAGGCAAGGAGGGGGGATACGGGGGTGTTATCGAAATACCCCGGATAATAGACGCCGGTATCGCCACGACCCCGGCGCTCCTGGAACTGGTCCGCATCGGCTCCCCGGCGGAAGATCCCACTGGCCCGCATGGCATGGGTTGCGGCCTCACCGATGCCTGGCACAAGCATCATCGTCGGATGCTGGCCATCTGGAAGCGTCTCTGCCGCAAAGGAACCAAAGCGGTAGAACTTCACACCGTTATGGCGGTCGTCGCCGGGATTTGTCCACTGCCATGCGAGCGCCCCCTCGTAGGAGTTACGCAAGGCCATCGTATCTCTGGCCGGGAACATGGTAGCCGAGGAACGCTCGTAATCCCGGAACCGTGGCGTCCGCCCGGCCTGGCTTCCCCAAACATACGCCGGAGTGTTCCACTTCCGTTGTGTTGTCTGGTCGTTATCCCTGAACCGCAGATACACATAGCTCCGTCCGGTGTTGACCGTGAATGTAACGGCCACCCGCACCGAATCGGCTGCGATGGATGGATAGGTTCGCTCGCAGCCGGTGATCTCGTTGGATACCTCCTCGGTTGGAGAGGCCCAGAGCCGGGGAATCGGCGAACTCTGCACCGGCTCCACAAGAGGAGGGAACGTAACACCGATCCGGTTATACATCACCGAGAACGCATGCGGAGCATCCCGTCTCCCCTGGGCATAGGCCAGATGCGCCATATGGAAACTGCCAACGGTGGTCGGCACCCCTGGCAGATACGGGGGCATGGTGATAAACGCGGTATCGTCGTCCGGGCCGGAAAGGAGGCCCTCGTTCATCGCAATCCACTGCCAGTTCCGCACATAGGCAAGCGTGGGGTATGCGGTTGCCGAATCGGGCTGTACCGGGTTCGGCTGCGCCGATGTGCGTATCATCTTCAGGCGAAGCGACCGCGAGGTATCCACCCGACCATGCGATGGATTATCGCGCACGGCGATCACCTCCACGGTATAATCGGGCGCGGCCCATGCAACGATATATCCTGAATCGACGCCGGTGATGGCCGGCGTCAACTGCATCCACGACCCTTCGAACTTTCGTGGCGCCAGCAGCCTGCGGCGCACGATGTTTCCGTCCGATGGGAACGATGTTCTTGTGGGCTTGAACGGCAGCCAGGCCATCTCTACAGTCACCAGATCGGTCTGCGTATCGTGCCGTTCCCAGACGATGGCACAGGAGGTACCGTCCGAGCGGATCATGTCGATGGCGGGAAACATGTTATCGGCGGCGTTACGTTGTTTCCCGCCTACGATAACCGTTGCCGTATCGGATGCCAGGGAGATCAGATGTTCGCTCCCCCAGCCTCCGGTGCTATCGAGCGCTCTGAGATATACCGCAGAATCCCGCTCATAGACGAACAGACGATCATGCGCACCGCCGTCAAGCGAAGGGTTCAGCGAATGCACGGCATTGTTGTAAGCGGTGCCAAGCGCGGATACAGGCCTGATGATCGGAGTGATCATATACATGGCCCCCCAACCGGGATCGAGCCAGTCCAGCTCGATCTGCGTGCCAAATGCAACCGTGCGCGATGCGGTATCCCCTATTCTCTGGAGACGGGCGGAGTCGGCGATAACGCCGGTACTGTTCTTAAGCACCACCACCGGCATGCGGGCATCGATAGCGCCGAGACCGAACGAGTCGTTCTCATGGAACGTGCCGACATAGGAACTGTAGCGCTTTTCATCGTACGGCCAGCAGCGGAGATTGGTGAGCACCAGATACCGGGAGAGGCGATTGGTATCGGCCGGGCCGGGGCTGAAGATCGTGGCAACCATATAGGTCGAGTCCAGGGGATCGGCGACCGGACTCTCGGTGCTCGTATTGATCATCGCCTGATAGCTTCCCCCCCACTTGAGCCGCTGCGCCCGCACCGCAAAGAGCGTGTCGATCATCGGCATGACGGCAAAGCCGGAGTCGATCCAGATATTCATTCGGATGCCATTGCGATCGAGTTTCTGATAGACCGGGATGATATTCCTGTGAAAATCATCGGCAACACGTTTGACCGCATTGAAACGATCCTTGAACCCGGTCCACATCTTCGGCAGCCGCCATTGCGGGATATTCTTCTTCGTTTCATCGCCGGAATAGAGCGAATCCTGGTAGTTCGAGGAATGATCCCCGGTCAGCCAGTGCATCACGCCGAACTCGCGGGCGTCATCGTAGGTAAAATCGCTGAACCACATGCCGTCCATGCCGCAATTCAGGGTCAGCCACGACTGCACGGTGATCTCCTCCGGCGTCACAATCGGAAAGAACCATGTCCGGTCGTATCCAGTCGCGTTGCCATTATTATCATAGCTGGCATTGAGAAAGCCGTGCACCTGCACAACCGAATAAACCGGATACGACTCGCGCCGGATATGGCGGAACATAAAGCGCGCGGCATTGGTCATCTGCGCCAGAGAGTTGATCGTGGTGGTTGTGGCTTCAAGAGTCTGCTTCGTATAGCTTCGATAATCGCCACTGGTATTATAGAGGATGCTCCGTCGTGCGCCGGAGATCGAATCATCCATTGCCCGATACAGCCCGCTTGTCAGGGCGGCGCTTCCGTTCATGGAATCCGGGTTGGCATATGCCACCGGAATAAAGCCGCCATAATTGTACCACTGGTTGGCCATCATATGCACCATCCTGATGGCCGTTGAATCCAGATCGCCCGAGAGGATACGGAAACTGGAGGCGCCGGACTGCGGATTGGCCCAGATGCCACGCCTGTCGTTGGAATCCCTCTCTAATATTGCCCGTTGCACACGCGCGGCCACATCCATATAACCCCGGTATTTTTCGATGGCATGTTCATCCACCACACCGAAACGGAACAACTGCGTGTTCATGGCATTGCCGAGTGTGGTGTCATCGAAAACGGCATTGATCGAGGCCTGGATATCGTCATCGAACGCCCCACGGCGGAGCAACGCATAGGTATGGGGCGCAAGCCGTCCCCGCAGGAACGTTATATCCACCTTGCGTGTTGTATAAACCTCGTATCCGAAATCCCCCGCCTTGATAATCTCAGGACGATCGAACACCATTGCGGCATTATAATAACTGTTTGCAACCAGAGCATCGCGCAAGCGCCCGCAGTACCGGTTGAGACGGGGAGCGGTGTCGTGCGGGTTGGCAGGATAATTCCCCAGCGGATGCCCGTCGACAGCTCCTCCGCGCGGCACATATTTCGGGTAGGTGCCGGGCACAAGCGCCGTAATGGTATCCCCTGGGCCAAGCACCACCTTCAACGGCGCGTTTATTTGCAGGCTTGGCTCGTTGATTCGGAAGGAATAGGTAACGTCGCGGTAGGGATTAATAAGGCTGCCGACCGTGGTATCGCTCTTTGCTGTATCGAGATATACAGCCTTGGTGATATTGAACATGTCTACATACTCGTAGAGGTTGCAGCCACATATATCCTGCCCTACGGGGATGCGACGGTAGATCTTGACAAAGGCGATGAGGCTATCAGGATCAAGTGCTTCAAAGTTTTCATTATTCGCAACTTTCATCGTCACAGCAACATCATACTTCCCCGTCTCTGAACTTTGCGACGGCAGATAATACCCATTCTGAGCAATGCCCATCGCGGTCCAATAGGGACCACCGGCCATCAATAGTGGCGGAGCAGGTGATTCCGATCGCGGAAAAACACCGCCCCATATGAAGCTGTTCAACGGTCGATCGATTGCAGACTCCTGCCCCATATCAGAAAACACCAGCCGTTGTATCGTATCACTGCTCGTCTGACCAAAATAGGCCTCCGACATCTCCGATCCCTTCGCAATCGCCGATACACTCCCTGGCTGCAGTATCACCTTCAGATCCGCAGACCTTATAGACCGCCAATTCTCCCGCCGAAGGCTGTCGAACCATTGCTTCCGGCCATCTCCGATATCCTCTGGACGAAAAAATTCATGCAGATAGGGCTGACCATACAACTGCGTGATACCGATATGCAATGAATCCTTCAGGAACTGTGGGGCACCAGGCCATGACCCATTGAAATGTGCGCCCATACGAAACACCGTATCGAAGCTAAAGCCCTGATAACACCCCGTACACGGCGGTGCTATCGGCAACGTCGATCCCTGGATGCTTGCCATCTGTTTCGCTGGCGATGGTGCCTGAGGCGGTGGGGATAGCGGTGAACGAATCGGCTTCTGGGCATGCAGGCTGCACCATGATATCGCCAGCAGCACAACGATGCTGCTTATCATACCGATCGCCCTGCTGCCATATCGCTGAGACAAACAAGAGGAACACATAGGATATCCTCCCCGGTGGTTTTGAAGACTACAAGACCAACCCGGCCTGGTGATGGCCGGTGTGAATACATCGGATTTAGCTCACACGATCGCCTCTCATCGGATCACGACCCGTGTGCTTGCAATCAACTCGCCACAACGCAGCTGAACAACGTACACACCCGCGCTGAGGCCAGCAACTCTACACTCGACCATCCCTGCCTCGGCAACCGCATC
This sequence comes from uncultured Alphaproteobacteria bacterium, assembly GCA_964455525.1. Lineage (GTDB taxonomy): Bacteria > Bacteroidota > Ignavibacteria > OLB7 > OLB7 > JAFDZV01. The sequence continues at coordinate 589,157 of CAYVWR010000002.1, read as the reverse complement.
CCAACCACAAACAGCTCCTCCCATCACATCATACATCGTTATACGAACCCGCCCATGCAGCCGCTGCCCATCCCACGAGAAACGCATCACATCTCCTGACGGATTCGGACGTGCTGCTAGAAATACTACTGGACGATCCTCGGCTGGTGCTCCTTCCACAGATGACTTCCCTGTCCCAGGTGGCAGACGACGGCCAACACCGATCGACGATACCTCCTTCGTCCCCACATAAAAACGAATCTCATTCCCAGTCGTCAACCCAATGATATCTCTGCCACTGCCATCGATGTTCCCTAATCGCTTCAAGATGCCGAACCCAGTCCCAGGAGTGATATCGATCAATGCATCCACCAGCGAGTCCAGCCGTCCGCCACCGGTATACATCACCACATACGGCCAACTGAATGCAGCGATGTCACCGACCCCATCACGGTTGATATCACCCAGATCGAGCAACTGGTCCACATCACCGAACCAGTTCGGGTTGACCTTCCGTGGCAGCCAGATGGTTGCCCAGGGTTTGCCCCACCACTGATCGCTCCCAGCAACCGCTGTATCGTTCCCGCTGCCATACTGATCCAACAATCGCTGACCTTTCAGACCCACATACACCTTCACAACATCATCGCGACCTGTAGCGATCAGCAGTTCCGGTATCAGATCACCGGTCACATCACTGAACAGCGCATAGCGGCCCTGGGATGGACCGAACGATATGCTTTGCACCTCGGTGGTATCAGGAAAGTCACCATGGCGACCATACAGGATCGACAAGCCTCCACCGAGCGCTACCTCGGTATTTCTGCCGAAGACGATATCGCCAACACCATCCTGATCCTGATCGACGAATGCGATCGCATCGTAGAGATCTGGTTCTGGCTTCCAGTACTGCCAATCGGCACTACGTGCAAGGCCATTCCGGCCCCAACGACCTCCTGCATGCCCACGATAGATCAACATGCGTGGTAAGCCCACATGATTCCCGTCGCTCAAACCGACCATCCCAGAACTCACCAATAGATCATCAACCCCATCACCATCGATATCCTCGCCAAGACTGTAGCGAATCGATATCCACATCTGCGCACCCGATTCCAGCCGTGTTGTATCTGCTAACGAGTACTCCCCCAAAGCATTTCCCCAGAATACTACCAACCGCGATACTTCAGCACCTCGGGCATTGCCCCCGCTGGTATCGTCGAGGATACGTATCCGTACTGCTATGTCGATATTCCCATCACCGTCCCAATCACCTGATGTCAGATATCCTGTGATCGAACCTCGCTCGCTCGGACCTATCCGTGCTCCACTCGACGACATCGGCACACCACCGTGCACCCCCTTGTACAACAACAACTCCTCCGATCGAACGCTGATCGTCGAGTCACACAACCGATGGCCGATCACCAGGTCGATCGTCCCGGAATGATCCACATCACCCACAGCTGCCAACTGATTGCCGAACTGACCACCTCCCTGGAACACACCACAGCGGCCTTGGAAGTCATCCATACGACCGATCTGTGGAAGGCAGATCGCATAGGGACTGCGTGGATCATACCGATCATCACGGCCCTGGTTGCATGGAGAATCGCTTTGTGCAAAGCTCACCGACACCCACATCACCAGCAGATGCGCTCGAAGAAGTATTGGTATCGCCTTCATGGTGCCTCACGGAATCGTGTCTTGCCAATCGCTCACTGGAATAATCGCTCGGCAAAGTACCCACTACATCGTTATACTCTACCAGACTCGACCACATACTATCTCGACTCATGTTCTACACTGAACGACACTGCGACGATGCTAGAGACTTCTTCATTCACGAACAAGGTATTCTCCAGTACCTGTATCAACACAGCCATCAACTCATCGGATCACGACCCGTGTGCTTGCAATCACCTCGCCACAACGCAGCTGAGCAACGTACACACCCGCGCTGAGGCCAGCAACTCTACACTCGACCATCCCTGCCTC
>CAYVWR010000002.1:370309-587080 GCA_964455525.1 uncultured Alphaproteobacteria bacterium | reverse complement strand
GACCGAACGATATGCTTTGCACCTCGGTGGTATCAGGAAAGTCACCATGGCGACCGTACAGGATCGACAAGCCTCCACCGAGCGCTACTCCGGCATTTCTGCCGAAGACGATATCGCCAACACCATCCTGATCCTGATCGACAAATGCGATCGCATCGTATGCAAACGGTTCTGGCTTCCAGTACTGCCAATCGGCACTGCGTGCAAGGCCATTCCGACCCCAACGCTGACGAGAATGTCCTTTATAGATCCGCATCCGAGGCAGAGTGAACCACGCCCCGTCTGTTAATCCTTTGCCGGAACTTATAAGAAGATCATCGATCCCGTCACCATCCAGATCATTCCCTAGGCTATGATCGATACTCAGCCACATCTGCGCACCTGACTCTAATCGCGTTGTGTCACTCAGAGAATATTCGCCTGCTCCATTTCCCCAGAATACGACAAGTCGTGTGACCTCGAACCCATGATTCCCCCCGCTTGTGTCGCCAAAGATCTGGATCCGTACTGCTATGTCGATATTCCCATCACCGTCCCAATCACCTGATGTCAGATATCCTGTGATCGAACCTCGCTCGCTCGGACCTATCCGTGCTCCACTCGACGACATCGGCACACCACCGTGCACCCCCTTGTACAACAACAACTCCTCCGATCGAACGCTGATCGTCGAGTCACACAACCGATGGCCGATCACCAGGTCGATCGTCCCGGAATGATCCACATCACCCACAGCTGCCAACTGATTGCCGAACTGACCACCTCCCTGGAACACACCACAGCGGCCTTGGAAGTCATCCATACGACCGATCTGTGGAAGGCAGATCGCATAGGGACTGCGTGGATCATACCGATCATCACGGCCCTGGTTGCATGGAGAATCGCTTTGTGCAAAGCTCACCGACACCCACATCACCAGCAGATGCGCTCGAAGAAGTATTGGTATCGCCTTCATGGTGCCTCACGGAATCGTGTCTTGCCAATCTTTCACTGGAATAATCGCTCGGCAAAGTACCCAGTATCTTTCTACACATTTTCTACTTTGAACGACACTAGCGAAAAAGATAAAGATGGCAGCGGAAAAACCAGGCCCATTCTGGCGACCTGATTTCAAATATCCCTATAAGCGCAAACGCTTCCACATACGGAAGAGAACAGGAACGTCTCCGAACGAAAACCGGGCGTTGGATATCATCCTCACGCCCGGCTTGTCGTAGTTATTTGTCGTACGTTATTTATTGTTGAACCGAGCCTTCAGATCCTCCAACGTAAACGTTTTCTGCTGCTCCCGGCGTCCGCCGCCATTGCCACCGCCGCCGCTGCCACCATGTGTTCCTTTACGGCCGCCGCCGCCGCCCGGGCGTTCCCCGGACTTCATCGAAAGGCTGATGCGTTTCAGCCCCTCGTTTACCTCCAGCACCTTTACCTTTACCACCTGGCCTACCTTGACAACCTTCTTTGGATCATCCACAAAGGAATCGGAAAGCTGCGAGATATGCACAAGACCATCCTGATGAACGCCGATATCGACAAACGCGCCGAAATTTGCGACGTTTGTCACCACCCCTTCCAGCTCCATCCCCTGCCGCAGATCCTTGATTTCCTTGATCCCCTCCTTGAACGTGGCATAGCGAAATTCCGCTCGCGGATCGCGGCCCGGTTTCTCAAGCTCCGCAAGGATATCGCGAAGCGTAGGCTCGCCCACGGTCTCGGTAACGTACCTCTTCAGATCGATCGTCTTCAGGCGTTCCGGCACATGGGTGACCTGATCGGCACCGATCTGCAAATCGCCCGCAATCGCCTCCACCACACCATAGCTCTCTGGGTGCACCGCCGTGTTGTCGAGCGGATTGGCACCATTGCGGATGCGAAGGAACCCGGCGGCCTGCTCGAACGTTTTCGGCCCGAACTTCGGCACCTTCAGAAGATCCTTCCGGCTGCGGAATGCGCCATGTTCGTTCCGGTGCGTCACGATGTTTTTTGCCACGGTCGAGGTGATGCCGGCCACATAACCAAGCAGCTCCTTGGATGCCATGTTCAGATCCACACCCACGTAGTTCACGCAGCTCTCCACGGTCTCCTCCAGCTTCTTCTTCAGAAGACGCTGGTCAACATCATGCTGGTACTGCCCAACACCAATGGACTTCGGATCGAGCTTCACAAGCTCGGCAAGCGGGTCCTGAAGGCGGCGGGCAATGCTGATAGCACCACGCACGGTGATATCCAGATCGGCAAATTCCTCGATGGCGACATCGCTTGCGGAGTAGATCGAGGCTCCCGATTCATTGACCATCACCTTGATGGGCTTGCGATCGAGCGTGGCAAGCACTTCGGCAACAAACTCGTCGGTCTCGCGTCCGGCCGTGCCATTGCCGATGGCGATAAGCTCGATGGCATGTTTACGAATCATCGAGGCAAGCGCACGCACGGCCCGCTCGCGCTCGCCGGCGGAGTTATGCGGGAACACCGCCTGATACTCCAGGAATTTTCCGGTCTCGTCCAGCGCCGCCACCTTGCAGCCGGTACGGAATCCGGGATCTATGCCAAGCGTCGGCTTCATTCCGGCAGGACTTGCCAGCAGAAGCTCGCGCAGATTTGTCTCGAACGTCCTGATGGATTCAACATCGGCATACAGTTTCTTATCGAAACGCACCTCGCCGATCAGGGAGAACTTCATAAGCCGCTCGAACGCATCGCGGAGCATGGCTTTGTAGAACTCCCGCACACGCGGGTGGTTTGAATAGATCTCCTTTGCTTCGAGGTAGGCATGCACATGCTCCTCATCGAAGACAAGCTCGAAATAGAGCGTGCCATCGGCCTCGCCACGGCGAAGCGCAAGCATGTTGTGGGGCGCGATATCCTTTACCCGCACCTTGAAGTCGCGATACATCTCGTACTTGGTGGTCCCTTCCTTGAACTCCTCCTTCACCCGTGAGATAAAGGCGCCCTCGTTCATAAAGTACTCGCGGATATAGGCGCGGAGATCGGCTTTTTCGGAGACCTCCTCGGCGAGTATATCGGAAGCGCCCTGGATGGCGGCGGCAGCGGTGGGCACCTCTTTTTCCTCATTCACATATCTGACAGCTTCATCCTCAAGCGAGGTTGCGACTGCGGCATCGATAGCGTTGAGCGAGCGGATATACCCGGCGAGCGGCTCCAGCCCACGCTCGCGCGCGATGGTTGCACGGGTGCGGCGCTTCGGCTTGTACGGGAGATACAGGTCCTCCAGTTCGGTCTTCTGAAGACAGCCCTCGATCTTTGTCTTGAGATCATCGGTCAGCTTCCCCTGCTCGGCAATGGAGTCGAGCACGGCCTTCTTCCGATCCTCCAGTTCGGTAAGATAGGTGAACCGATCGGAGAGATCGCGAAGCTGAATCTCGTTCAACTCCCCGGTCCGTTCCTTGCGGTAGCGGGCGATAAAGGGAACCGTCGCCCCTTCGGAGAACAGTTCAAGGGCATTATGAACCTGAAACGGCTGGAGCCCAAGCTCCTGCACCAGATGCGCCTGGATATCAAGCATGGATGGGAATATTCAGCAATGAGTGTTCTAGCATTGAAACAAAGCCGAGGCCCGGCTGAACCTACGGTCTGGAGTGTCGCTCACAGAAGGAAATGCCGGTAGGGACCGGCCTCGCCGCTGGAAAGCGGGTGCGAAAATACGCAAATCGGCGAACCGGCAACCGGCTGAAACGCCGCAGGCGAGGGGCGTTACCACGGCAATGTGCGGATAACCGGCACACAGCAGCGATCCGTGGGGGGATCAGGATACACAAGGGCCGCGCCCTCTTTCCCGGACACGGCCCTTCACTATCGCGATCATGGAATATGGGGCATAGGCATGGCCAGCTCCCACGGCAACCGGCCATGCGCCCGCCCTACCGGCAATCTGCCGGGAACTGTTTGCAGCACCACCGCGGGGCATTCTCTCTGCCTACTCGGCCTTGACCGATGCCACCAGGGACTCAAATCCGGCCTTCCAGTGGTCCAGGGTCTTCTTCGGCCCAACGCTCTTGAAGAACCAGGGGCCTTCCCTGCTCTCCACGATCGCCCCCATAAGCGCATAATCGTTCAAACGCTGCACATTTGAGTCGTTCATCATTGCCGAGGTCGGCTTCAGAAAGATTCCGGTCGCATATACGGTGGTCACCTTCAGGCCGTTGACGGTAGAGGAACTGGTCGTGGCAACCGTTTCGGTGGAACTGCCGTCTGGCTGCTCGAACTGGCGCAGCCAACGCCCCACGTTCTCCGCGACAATACCATCCATATCAGGGAAGAAGAAGACGGTAAGCTCACCATCATCGGCACCATCGTGACCTGGAAGGAGATACTGATCCTTCCGCATGGGATTGCTTATCGGCTGTTTAACCCATCCCTGGGGGGGGGTATAATCAAGTTTGGCATTTGCCAGTTGGCCGTGTGCGGTGCCGATATCAACGGTTTGAGCGGCATGGGAAAGATCGGTATCGGCCTTTGGGGCCTCGACGGTCTCTTTAGCAGGCTCGTTGCAAGCGGCAAGCAGGGCAACGAGGCCAGCAACACAGACGATATAGCGCATGGAGTCTCCTCGGTTTAGTAGATATGCGGACTACCGGCGAATATATCGGGCGCGCACCGATTAATAGTTCTCAGGATATGACAAACATCCGCAGGCCCTATCCCTCCTGCTTTATTCCGTGGGCACGGCGACCGTGATGCTATCCACCTCCCCGCCCGGCACAACCCGTATTGGCACTAGAACCCGTATCTGACGCGAATAACAGAGCTTCTCCTGCTCGATCGTACAATACCAGACCACCAGATCGATCGTTGCCCTGGCCGTTCCCTCGGTGAAGACGGCCCCGATCTCGATCGGGCCTCGCGGGCCGTACACGGTACGTTCGGCATCGTTTGCCGACACATCCACAACCGATGGGTCATCAACGGCAAGACGGACACTGAAGGGGGCCTCCATGTTCAGCATATAGCCTTTTGGCAGCAGAAGGGAAATAAGGAAGGACCCCATGCCACGGCAGACAACCTGCTCATCCAGCTCCACAACCCTTCCCCCGAATGGGATCTCCGGCTCCACGGGATGAGGGATCTGAAGCTCGGCATCCACCACCTGAAGCGTGGAAAGCTCCTTCAGATGCGTATCATAGATCCTGATGGCATGATTGTTTGTATCGGCGATATAGATCCGCCCGGCGGCCACGGCCATCCCTGCTGGCTCGTTCAGCTCCGCTTTATCCGCTGCTCCATCGCTCATGCCAGGCTCTCCTGTGCCAACCACCGTATGGCAGGTTCCCCTGGCCGGATCGATCACCTTCACCTTATGGTTATATGAGTCGGCCACATAGATAAGGCCCTCATGGGCGAGCACGCCAAGCGGATGCTGAAGCCGAGCGCGATCGAGCGCCCCGTCGGCATCGCCGAACTCGAACAGGCCGGAGCCGGTAAGGGTAGAAACCGTCCCATCCGGGTCCAGCCCGACCGTGCGTATCGCGCTGGACTCGCTATCGGCGACAATAAGCTGCTCATCGGCATATGTTATGCCGCTCGGCTGCGCAAACATCGCGCTGCCCAGGCTTCCATCCATCAGATCCTCACGGCCGGAACCGGCATAGGGGCGAGTTTCAAGCGTATCCAGATCAAGCGTCCAGATCTGATGCGAGCCGGCCATCGAAACGTAGAGCGTCCTGCCGACCGCAACAAGATCCCAGGGTGAGTTCAGCGGTATGCTCCTCCCCTCCCCGCCCCGAGCCATCCCCGATGCCTGCTCGCCGGTTCCGGCAAGCGTGGTAACGGTTCGGCCACGCAGATCGAGCGCGCGGATCGCATGATTACCGGTATCGGCCACATACAGCAGAGCACCATCCACAACAAGCCCCTGCGGCCTGTTGAAGCGGGCCTGCGCAAACCGGCCATCGCAAAACCCCGGCATGCCATCGCCGATCACCTCGGCTATCAACCGTTCGGCAAGCGCCACGGCCACAATCCGATGGTGGTTCGAGTCGGCCACATAGAGTGTAACGCCAGCCGCATCGGCGGCAACCTTGCCAGGATAGGCAAAGAGGGTGTCCGGCGGCACCGTACGATCCGTGACCAGATCGAGCGGGCGACGATTGATTGCTCCCCTGCCATCGAAATCGCGGATGATATCGCCGATCACAGGATCGAGCGCCTCGAAGACATTCTCACCGGAATGGGCGGCAACGACCTTCCCGGCGGGATCAACAAGCATACAACTGGGCCAGGCGCGCACGCCATAAGCATCCCAGAGAGCGGCATCGCGATCGTTGAGCACCGGATGTTCGACATCGTAACGAAGGACCGCATCGCGGATATTCTCGGTACTTCGTTCATTGGTGAACTTGGCCGAGTGCACACCAACCACGACAAGCTCATCCCGATACTTCCGTTCAAGCCGCTTCAGATCGGGGATAATGTGAAGACAATTGATGCAACAGTAGGTCCAGAAATCAAGAAGGACCATTTTGCCACGAAGCTCTCCCATCGTGAGAGGCCGTGTTGTATTGAGCCAATCGAGTCCCACCGGAAATTCCGGCGCATTGACCTTGCCTGCATATACCGGCATTGCAATCCTCCTACATTGTGGACTGATCTCGCGGCGATTCATACCGTGCCCCGGCCTCTGGCGATCGGAGACTTCTCTGCGCGGCACTTCGGCCAGAATACACAAACTCACAATAACGAAGCAACTAGGGCTCCCGCCCAAGCATCACCGATAGGGCATCGCACCATCCTTCGGCCGTTGTGCAGGCCAGCAGCAACGCCCAGCCTAGTGCCGCATACACAACAAACCGGCGCGGCCGCACCGTTGCCGGGCGGCCGCACCGGTCTCATAGAACCGGCCCGGCAGAACGGTCCTAGTGGATCACGTCTGGACGGAGCATCTTCTCGATCTCTTCGATATGCCCCACCTCTTCGGTCAGGATCTGCTCCAGGAACACCCGCATGGCCAGGTCTTCATCGCCGATCTCTCTCAGCAGTGCCGAATACTGGGCGAACACTTCCTTCTCCAGCTTCAATGCCTCGCGGAGCATGTCGTCAAGGGTATCAAAGCGGGGACGGAACTTGTTGTGGCTGGGGTGGGTTACCGGCTCACCTCCCAATGCGATGATCTTATCCCCCACCATGGTGCCATGGGTCATCCCCTCGGTTGACTGTGCGCGGAGCCAGTCGACGATGGGGATGCGCGCATGTCCGTAGATGAAAAAGGAATAATGGAGATACATCATGGCCCCGGCCAGTTCGTTGGCAAGGATCTCGTTAAGGCGATCGCAGATTTGTTCGTTGCTCATAACATTCAGCTTCAGTTGTACGATTTTTTCGATTGTCGATTGAGGAAACCGGGATGAACATCATAGCTGGCCGATCGTGTTGATCTTTGGTAGAGCAGAATGGCCTGGACATAACGCGGCTCCCCGCAGTACGCCATCGTTCATCCCCTGCCCGCCCCATCGTTTCCTACCAACATCCATCAGCATAACCGTTTGCAGCCACGGTTAGCTCTTGCAGGCTCTACAGCAGGAGGCATGCCAGAAACCGCGCCTACTTCTCCAGACCCGCCCCGATATTCTCCTTGAGCACGCCAAGCTCCTTTCCGACCTTTGTGAAGGCCTCGATTGCCGTGTCGAGGTGCTCACGATCGTGAGCGGCCGAAATCTGAACGCGGATGCGTGCCTGTCCCTTTGGCACCACCGGATAGAAAAATCCGATCGCATAGATCCCCTCTTCCAGCAGACGCTCGGCAAAACGTCCGGCGAGCGGGGCATCGTAGAGCATGATCGGCACGATCGGATGCTCACCCGGCTTGATATCAAACCCTGCCTCGGTCATCCTGCCCCGGAAGTACCGTGTGCTCTCCTCCAGCTTATCGCGCAGATCGGTGGTTTCCGAGATCATATCGACGACGGCGATGCTTGCACCGACCACCATCGGGGGGAGCGTATTGGAGAAGAGATACGGGCGCGAGCGCTGGCGAAGCAGTTCGATGATCTCCCTGCGCCCGGTTGTATACCCGCCGATGGCGCCACCAAGAGCCTTGCCAAGCGTGCCGGTGATGATATCAACCCGCCCCACCGCATTGCAGTATTCCACCGCACCACGCCCGGTCCTCCCCATGAACCCTGCTGCGTGGCACTCGTCGACCATGACCAGGGCCTTGTAGCGGTCGGCCAGGTCGCAGATCGTGTCGAGCGGCGCGATCACGCCATCCATGGAAAAAACGCCATCGGTCACGATGATTTTCTGGACCGCGCCATCGGCATCGGCCTGCTTGAGCTGCTGCTCCAGCTCGGCCATATCCGCATTGGCATATCGATAGCGCTTCGCCTTGCACAGGCGCACGCCATCGATAATGGAAGCATGATTGAGCGAGTCGGAGATGATGGCGTCGTTCTCGCCGAAAAGCGGCTCGAAGACGCCGCCGTTGGCATCAAAGCAGGCCGCATAGAGGATCGTGTCCTCGGTGCCATGGAACTCGGCAAGCTTGCGTTCCAGCTCCTTGTGCAGGTCCTGCGTGCCGCAGATAAAGCGAACCGAACTCATCCCATACCCATGAGAGTCGAGCGCACGGCGTGCCGCCTCGATCACCCTTGGATGGGAACTAAGCCCCAGGTAGTTGTTCGCGCAGAAATTAAGCACCGATCGCCCGCTTCCCTCGACCGTGATCTCCGGCCCCTGCGGCGAGGTAATGATCCGTTCACGCTTGTAAAGCCCGGCTTCCTCGATGTTTTTCAGCTCCTGCTGGAGCACTGGTTGTAACGTATCGAACATCTCTATCGCTGTTGGAAGAAGTGTACATTGATTCCTGAACGGGGAAGATACGAAACCTTCGGAGTCAGATGGCCCGTGGCCGCCATGCGATGCCTGGCCGCTCGGCGCGCACCACCGCATGGTGGCAGGCAACTGCCGAAGCATGTTGCCAGACACCAGCATAGAGCGCGTGCCGCGCCGCAAGGCAGGGCATTCGTGGCAAATACGCCTCGCGTATAACGTCGGCCGCAGACAACAACGGGCTTAAAACGGTCTGCCGCGCCAGGCTCTTCCACTTGAATTTTGACTTTAACATTTTGAATTGACGTACGCTGCCGTAGTTTTCGATGATGGATACTATACCAGGTACAACCAGGACCATTATACAGAGCCGGTTTACACTTCCGGCAAGCGACGCGGAGACGCTGTATTGCGACGCACGATTCCCTGCCGATGGAGATGAACGGCTTCCGGTGGTCATCTTTGTTCATGGGTTCAAGGGCTTCAAGGACTGGGGGTCGATACCCTATATCTGTGCGTCAATCGCACAGCAGGGGTTTTATACCATCTCCTTCAATTTCAGCCATAATGGCGTCGAGGAGCATGGCAGCGATTTTACCAGGCTTGACAAGTTCGCCGCCAATACGTTCTCGCGCGAGGTACGAGAGCTGCGCGAAGTGGTGGACGCGGTTGTAACCGGGGCCATCCCAAACCCGGAGCGCTGCGCCACCGAGGCGATAGCCCTCCTTGGCCATTCCAGAGGGGGGGGCATAAGCATCCTTGAGGCCTCGGCCGACCCCCGGGTACGGTCGCTGGGGGTATGGGCATCGGTGGCCGACTTCAATCGCTACTCCGAGGCACAACGCAGACGTTGGCGCGAACACGGCGTCTTCGAGACAAAAAACATGCGCACAGGACAGACTATGCGGCTCGACGTAGGGCTGCTTGACGACCTTGAGCAGAACGCCGATGCGCTCGATATCGGCCGTGCGGCCGCAATGCTTCGCAAACCATTCCTGATCCTGCATGGTGAACAGGACCTATCCGTTCGAGTAGAGGATGGCCAGCGGCTTGCCTCGCTTGCCGAGCCGTTGCTCACGGAATTTGAGCGCATTCCCCGCACGAACCATACCTTTGGCGCGGTGCACCCGTTCGAGGCGCCAGGCCAGCCGCTGGAATGGGCAATCGCACGGACCTCGGCATTTTTCAAGCGATCGTTGAAGCAGAACTGAGCCTCCTGGGACCATACAAAAACAGAGCCGACAAGAGAGGCATATTGTAAATCGTCTCCTCCGCAAGTACCAATTGGACAACCAGTAAGACCAAAGCTACGTGAGCCATACACCCTCTCCTTCAGCGCCGTTCCGGCGTCGTGGAACGGCGCTTTTCTGTGCGTTATTTCTCTCGCTTGTTGCACACACAGGCCACGCCCAGTATCTCCCTGAGTATGCGATGCGGGCGCTCGACTCGGCCCTTGGCAGCATACGGATGACCCGTGCCGATCTGAGCATGCGCTGGGATGCGGTGGCCGACGACCCGCATCGCCTCAACTCGATCAAACGTCTCTTCGGCGACCCCCTTTCCTCCTTCTCCCTTTCGGATTCAATAGCGACGATGGGACTGGAGGGACGGCATAACTACACCGACTTTCTCTCCTATCTCGGCGTGCAGCTCGATCTCGGGGAACGTGCATTCAGCTTCAACCGACCGCTGATGAACGACCGCGACATTTTTCTGTACAGCAAGGTCAACCTCGGGACACTCGACTTCTCCCGTGCGCTTATCCTTCGCCGGTTCCTGGCATTGGCGCTCAACACCGATGCGGCGGTGCTCAACGCCCGCAACGAGCTTACCGAGCCACGGCTGCGGCGCCTGCTCGATTTTGCCGACTCTCTTATCATACAATCCGAGGGGTCGTCCGAATCGTCGCTTGTGGAGTTGAAGATGGCCGAGCGGTATGGCCTGCAACGGGGGCGGCAGTTTTTCAACGAGGATGCCAAAGGGCTTGACTACGCCCGGCTGCTCGATCCCGGCGTGACGATGTTTGCGACTGCGCTGGAGATGGCACGAGCGATGGCGCCGGAGATAGCCACCTTGAAGGATTCGGTGAAAACGCAGATCTGGGAGACCCCGCTCGGCCTTGTGGCGATTGGCGGCCCTGGCGACGATTATTATACAGGGGATTTCTTCTGCATCATTGATGTGGGAGGCAATGATATCTATCGTCCAACCCCGCGCACCAAAGGCGAGGCATTCAAGCAGAGCGCGGTGCTGATCGTCGACTTTGATGGCGATGACACCTATATCGGCGGCGATTATGCGTTTGGCGGCACGGTGTTCGGCGCATCGACGGTGATCGATATGAAGGGGAACGACAACTATACCGCCGGGAACTTCTCGCTTGGCGCCGGGCTGTTCGGCACCGGCATTCTCTACGATGGCGGGGGTAGCGACCGATACTCCGGGGGCACAGCGGTGCAGGGTGCCGGTATCTTCGGCATTGGCCTGCTGATCGATGCCAAAGGAAACGATAATTATCTGGCCCATTATGCTGCGCAGGGATTTGGGTTTACCCGTGGCATCGGGATGATCGTGGACCATGAAGGAAACGACAGCTACCTGGCAGCATCCCCGTATGCCGATTTTCTCCGCTACGACGATCATTACGAGACGATGAGCCAGGGTGTAGCGCTCGGCTATCGCCCGCTCGCATCGGCAGGCATGGGCCTTATCGCCGAGGGGGGGGGCAATGATATCTATGTCTGCGATATCTATGGTCAGGGAGCAGCCTATTGGTTCGGGCTGGGAGCGATCGTGGACAAGGGGGGCAACGACAATTATACGGCCTACCAGTATGCGCAAGGCTCGGGGGTGCATCTGGCGTTTGGTGTGCTTATCGATGAAAGCGGGCACGACAACTATGTTGCCCACGGCGTGTCGCAGGGATGTGGCCACGATATCGCCTTCGGCGGGTTATACGATGCCAAGGGAGACGACAATTATGTTGTGGAATCGCTCTCGCTGGGTGGCGGCAATGCCAACGCAATCTCTCTGTTTGTGGACGGAGGAGGAGAAGATGGGTATCTGGCACGCCGGACCAATACGCTCGGCTATAGCGATCTGCGACGCGAGTACAGTATGATCGGCATCTTCCTCGATCTGGAGAAAAAGGATTTCTATGGCACGATTCGCGGTGGCAACGATTCGCTCTGGACCGGCTCGTATTACGGTGCCGGGCTTGATGGCGAGTTCCGCCCGGCCGACCAGAGCGAACCAGGCCCCAGCGGTTCGGCGATCCCGAGGAAGACGGCGGAGGAGATCGCGGAGGAACTGGCCCCGGATATCCCCACACTCTTTATTCAGGCATCGGCAGCGCCACAGAAATATCAGTATATCGTGGAACCAGCACGCAACCGCCTTGTAGAACGCGCCGATGAATCCCTCCCCTATCTTCTGGGACAGCTTAATAGCGAGTCGGCACGGGAACGTCTGGCGCTCGGCGTGATACTGCCGCGCATCGGCTCACGTACGATCCCGATGCTGATCGACACGGTGATGCGCGGCGATATAAGCAGGGTTGGCCTTGCCATCTATGCGCTTGGAGAACTGCGGGACACGACCGCGGCAATCGCTCTCGGCCGGAAACTGGTGGACACCTCGGCAAGCTGGCGCCTGCGCTCCTCGGCAGGCGAGGCACTGCTGAAGATACGCTCCTACGCGGCAAAGCCATATCTGCGCCAGGCCTTACGCGATCCTTTCGAGCTGGTGCGCGGATATGCTTCGCGTGCGCTTGCCATGACCGCCGACAGCAGCGATTTCGAGCTGCTGGAGGCGATGCTGCATGACAACAACCAGATCGTCCGCAACCAGGTTTATCTGGCCCTGGAGAAACGGGGAGTTGATAGCATCGGCCTGCCATTTGCCAAGGCGCTTCTGGCAAACCCGAGCGGCATCGCGCACGACCTGCTCTATGCGCTGGCCCCGAACCTCACCGATAGCGCTGCACGTCGGCTCCTGGTCGATGGCATGATCGCAGACTCCAGCCCATCGGTCCGCGCCCAGGGAATACGCCTGATCCGCATCTGGAACGATACATCGCTGGTTATCAGAACGCTTGACATGAAAACCGACGAGAACAACTCGATGGTTCTCTACGAGCTTGACAGGCTGCCGGATCTGGACAAGGAGACGCTGAAGAAAATCGAGCGTGAGCGCAAGCGCCTGGAACGCGAAGAGGCCAAACGAAAAAAGAAGGAAAAAAGCGAGAAGAGCACAAGCAGCCAAGGCTCGGGAAGCAACAAGGAGGAGAAAAAGAAGAAGCGATGACCGTAGCGCGCACTGCCTGGCACATATGCCATAGCCTGCTGCCGAAACCACTGCAAGGGCGATCGGTTCATGGAGCATCCCGGAATATCCATCATTCCAGACATGTTCTCCTCCTTCTCCCCTTCCTCCTGGTTACGGCAATTGCAGCCACGGCCCAGACGGTTCGCATCTCCGGGCAGATTCGCGAGCGGAGCGAGTACGATCAGCGGCTTGATATGGCCGACGATGGCCGGTTCTACCATCTTCTGCGAACGCGGCTTGGCATCGGCGCCGCCTTCGAGGAGGATCTTTCGGCATTTGCGGAATTGCAGGATGCCCGCAGCCTAGGCTCGTCGGAAAGGAGAAATGAATCCGGCATCCCGGCGTTTGATCTGCGAGAAGGATATATCGAAGCACGCCGGATCGGGGGCACACCATTTGGCATCAAGGTAGGACGGCAGACGCTCTGCTACGGCGATGAGCGTCTGCTGGGCGAGGTTGACTGGAGCAATGCCGGGCAGACCTTCGATGCCGCGGTGATCCGTGCCGAGAGCGATCAGGTGCGGGTTGATCTGATCGGCGCAGTGCTGGCGCGCCATCCCTACCGCCCGGTCTACTCCGCCACCACATTCCTTACAGGCATCTGGGGAATCTGGAATCCATCCTGGCTCGATGGCTCGCTCCAGGCATATTATCTCTTCGATGATCCCGGCCCCGGAGCGATGGCGCAGAACCGGCACACCCCGGGAGTGCATCTGCGGGGCATGGCCGGTGGGTTCGATCTTGCCATTGATGGAGCACTGCAACTTGGAACGATATTCGGCGATACGATCGGCGCGGTTGGCGGCATTCCCATACGGGCCAATATGGTGGGCATACGGCTTGGCCATACGATTGATACGGCTCTGGCCATACGCATTGGCATGGGCTACGATCGCATCTCCGGCGATGATCCGGGCAGCGACACCTATGGCACATTCAGCACGCTCTACGCCACCAACCAGCGCTATTATGGCGCGATGGGCTATTTCACGGACATTCCGCGGGAGACCAGAGAAGCGGGATTACAGCATATCGTTCTAGAGGCATCGGCCTCGCCGTTGCAGGGCCTCTCTATGGGCGCCAGCCTTCATCTGTTCTCGCTCGTTATGGCTCCAGGAGAATCCGGCCCTGCCATCGGGAACGCTGCCGCGCCATCAAAAACAGTTGGAAACGAGATTGATGTCTCCATCGGCTACAGCCTATCGCAGTGGCTACAGCTTGGCATCGGATATTCGGTGTTCAATGCGGCAGCCAACCGCACGGTGCTGCCGGGACGCCAGACCACGCAGTGGGGATACCTCACCTTGAGCGCAGGGTTCTAGCAGCAGCAGATCGCCCGAGCCTGGCAGCGCCACAGGCAGGGGCGCAGGATAGGGCGCTCTCCCATCACTCCACGGCCACCCGATGACCGATCGCAGGCACAACGCCGAGCGGCCCCTTATACGTACAAACCCGATCGACGGCGGTGTCGATCGGGCCTGCACAGCAGCACTTCACCCTTATGCCACCGACGGCATAAGCATGGGATACTGTCATGGGATCATCGAAGAGAATCTCAGCGTGCCGGTGCCAGTATCATCCCCCTGGTCTGCGAGAACGCACCAGCACGCAACGTATAGAAGTATGCCCCTCCCGGCATCTCCCGGGCATCCCAACGTATGACATATCTCCCTGCGGGCTGTTCGCCGTCGAGCAGTGTTGCCACTTCCCGGCCAAATGCATCGAAGATCCTCAGAGACGCATGCCCTGCCTGCGGCAGATCAATATCGAAGGCCGTGAAGGATGCAAAAGGATTGGGACGATTTGCTCCAAGCAGATACCCACCGGCAACCCCGCCTCCCTGATCCACACCGGCAACATTATCATTCGATCCATTGAACGTTGGCACGCCCTGCACAAATGCTCCGGTACCATTTGGACGGCGGGCCATGGACTGATTGGTCACCTGGGGGCCAAACGTAACCGAATCTATAATGCCCAGATCCGGTCCAGAAAGGACGATGGATTCTCCCCCGGATGAGAGCTTGAACCCGGCATGCACCCCCTCCTGGGCCAGCTTCTCGTCGGCCCAGACGATCAGATAACCTCCCGCAGCGATTGTTGTCCCTGCCGGAAACTGCCATTTGGCTGGCTGGCCCAGGTTGTCCGAGAGATACAGCCCGCTCAGGTCCACGCTCGCATCGGTGCGGTTATAAAGCTCGATCCAGTCGGCATATTCCTCTGCTGGATTGGGGATCGAATCATTATCGGCCATAAACTCGTTGATCACCACACCGATCACCGGGCCAACGACATTATTTGGGGCATTGAACGTTGGCACGCCCTGTACAAACGCTCCCCTGCCATTCGGACGGCGCGCCATCGACCGGTCAGTCGTCTGTGCTCCGAACATGACCGAATCGATGACGCTCTGGTCCGGCTCAGAAAGAACGATCTCGCCGCCATCGGGAGAAAGGGCAAATCCGGCATGAACCCCGGGCTGATCGAGATCCTTATCGGCCCAGACGATCAGGTATCCACCGGCAGCGATGGTGGTCCCGGCAGGGAACTGCCATTTGTCCGGCTGCGCATAGCTATCCGAGAGGTACAGCCCGCCCAGGTCCACGCTCGCATCGGTGGTATTGTAGAGTTCGATCCAGCCATCAAGCTCACCGGCGGGATCGTGTATGGTTGTATTGGCAGCCATAAACTCGTTGATCACCACACCAACCGGAACATGTGCCAGATCATTGGAGGCATTGAATGTTGGCGCCCCCTGCACAAATGCTCCCCTGCCGTTTGGGCGGCGTGCCATGGAGAGATTGGCGGTCTGTGCGCCAAAGGTGACCGAGTCGATCACACGCATCTGCATATCCGACAGGACAATCGCCTCCCCGCTGGCGGAAAGCTTGAAACTGGCATGCAGCCCGGCCTGATCGGCTTGTTCATCGGCCCAGACGATCAGGTATCCGCCGGCAGCGATGGTGGTTCCCGCCGGGAACTGCCACTTGGCTGGCTGGCTCAAGTTGTCCGAGAGATACAGCCCGCCCAGATCAATGCTCTTCCCGGTGGTGTTATGGAGTTCGATCCAATCATCGAACTCGCCGGAGGGGTCCTGTATCACCTTGTTGTCGGCCATGAACTCGTTGATCGCCAGACCGGCAACCGTGGGGGTGACAGGAGCATCGCAGGAGATGCCGAGGGTGGAGAGCTGCGAGCGAACCGAGGCCGTACGTGCGGTTATAAACGACTTCAGCCCCGGCTTGCGTCCTCGCCCGCCTCCTCCTCCTCCGCCGCTTTCGGTGAGATCGCTGGTGATATTCGTCTCGAACTGCGCATTGTTATACATCTTTCGCGTATCGGCATAGACATAGGGACGAATGATAGTGGCAACGCTATCAATATGCGGAAAGATGCGATCCGAGGAGAAATAGGTCGTGAAGAGCGTGCAGAACGCCTGTAGATACTCCTTTTTCAGCGCTGCCGATCCAAAGATCTTTCCGACCAGAGGACGATTGGCGGCGCTGTAGGTGATGCTCAGGGTTTCGGGAGCGATACCATTCTGCGAAAACCCTCCGAAGCTCATATTGGTATCCCAGATGATCCATTGAAGCTTTCCGGTCACAGGGTCGAAGTACACATAGAAATTCCGTCCGCTGCTGATATAGGAGTCCAGATTGGCAAAGAGCAGATCGCTTGCCATGGCCCTGTAGAACGTCGTCATATCCAGTTTCTTCGGCAGCGATGCATCTATGGCAGCGGAATTATTCAGCGTATCCAGGAACTCGACAAGCTGGCTCCAGCCTGTTGTGGATTCATCGGTCTTGAATTCGTAGCGGCTGGTATAGGAGCTTGTAGCCGCACCGTACCAGCGGAAATCGGAGAGGAGTTGATTACCACCGCCAAAGGCATCCACGGCCTTGAAAAGATTGCCATCCTTATTGCCGAACCGCGTCCCCAGGAACCGTTTATCCACATGTTCGATAAGGGAATAGAAGGCAAAAAGGGTATCGTTGATATAAACTTCGGCATAGTTTGCGCGGGGCGCGGGTATGCCCGCATCACGGCAGAAATCCAGATGAATCTTCTCGCGCATGAACGAGGGGTCGCTGAAGAAATTATTCAGATGGACTCCCTTCAGATCATCCCATCGCTGCCCGTCGCGATATTCATCGAAGCTGAGCCTGAACGACTTCTTGTTGTTCGGGTGGCTATAGGATGAGTTTCCCTTCAGGCGAACCCCTATACTATCGTATTGCACGCCATCGATGACCGCGCTGGCAGCTATATACTGCTCATCACCCTTGCTATAGTAGGTTGTCAGCGAATCCCAGTATCTGGGCTGCGGGAAACGGAGCTTGATCGTATGGACTTTTGTCCCTGCAAACACATTATCGCCGGGATTCTGTGCCGCCGCCGTGCCTATGGCAAGGGCGCTCAGGAGCAGTGCAAGGAATGAAGCTTTCATAATCTCTGCATAGGAATGGATGTACAGATCGCTGCCAGCAGGCCCCTGTTCCGCATTATATCAGGCCCTATGCATCACAGAGCCGGAGGGATCGGAGAACCTGCCTATGTTGAATGATCCGCACTCCCCCTTCCAAGTAACGCGGTGGCCATCGGCTAACGCATATAACCAGGCATACCGACCGATGCGATAGGCGCGCCTATGCAGGAAACGATCCACCGAAGGAACATCCGGCACAGGCCATGCATAAACCAAAAACGCCGGTGGATAAAGATCCACCGGCGCCATTGCATGGTTGCGAATTCCGCACAGTCGGTACAGGCTCAGCTTTCCACGATAATCTGGTTTGCGGTAGCCTGCTGATAGCGCTCCACCGACTCCTTGATGATCTGGTGCGCGTAGTTGATATCGCCCCATCCCTGGAACTTCGTCACCTTCCCCTCCAGATCCTTGTAGACGGAGTAGAAATACTCGATCTCGATCAGCATATGGGGTTTCATGTTATCGAGCGACTTGTAATGGTGATGGCGCATATCGTTGACGGCCACGGCAATGATCTTGTCATCGAGCTGGCCGCCATCCACCATACGCATCACGCCGATCGGGCGGACGTTGATAAGGCAACCGGTAAAGGTTTGCTCATCGATCAGCACGAGAATATCGAGCGGATCACCATCGGTATAGAGGGTGCTTGGGACAAAGCCATAGGCAGTCGGGTAATGCATCGGCGAGGCGAGGACCCGATCGAGCTTAAAGCAGTTGTACTCAGGGCAGTACTCGTATTTATTCCGCGAACCACGCGGAATCTCTATGATAGCATTCAGCACGCCCGGCAGGTTGGGGCCGGCAGGAAGATCGATGTAGCGAAGATTGGGATTGATCGGTTGCAAGACTCTGTTGCTCAATTGTGAATGTAACCCCCGAATTACTGCGGCGCTGGCCCCGATGTATCAGGCTCCGATGTCTCGGCGGACTTCTCGGGAGCGTACAGTGCCGGAGGGGTATAACGTTTATCGCGGATAAGAAGGCGCTCCACGGGCACATCGCCGATGATATGCGACTCGATGATCTCATCGACATCAGCAGCAGTAAGCCCGCCATACCAGATGGCGTCCGGATAGACCACGGCAACCACGCCATGCTCGCATATATCAAGACAGCCAGCGGCATTTGCACGAACCTTGCCGTGCAAACGCCGTTCCTTCAACGCTTCCTTGAACCGGGCGCGCACCTGATCGGCGCCCTTTTCCTTGCAGCAACCACGCGGGCTACCCGGAGCGCGCTCGTTGGTGCAGATAAAAATGTGTCGTTCGTATCGCATTGATCCTCTCGGCGGCAGCTCCGAAGGGAGCCACCACAGGTCTATTTATGACACGCCTGCCCGTCTGCCATGAAAAGCAGATCTCCTTCTCCGGTATGCCGGTCGCGAAAGCGATCGGTCATTAGATACTCGAAATCACCGGTAAGATTGTAAAGCCCGATCTTCTCGTAATCGGGCGTATAATAGCCGATCTGATCGGCGATCAGTGGCAGGGCGCGTTCCACCGTATCATCCAGCGCGATATGGGCGCGCACGATCTCGCCGCTGAAGCCTTTGCAGACCATCACCTCGACGACGGCCACGGGCTGGATCGCCGACGCAGGGATGGCAGGCGCCCCAGGGGAGATGGCAGCATCCGCATCATGTTTATTCATAGGCATCGCATGCTTCTCTGAGTGACGATCGGCAGAGCCGATCCCTAGTTCCTGGCAGCCCGTTCCGCTGCATATCGTTCACGGATACGCTCGGCCTCGCGTTTGTAGAGCGGTTCGGCAAGATCGATCAAGGCAACCACAAACTCTTCTTCGATGGCCGACGTCTCAAACCGTGTCCTGGCAAACGCGGCCTCCTGATAGTCGATCAGAGAATCGTTGGTAGCCGAGGTCACCATCCTCATCTCCAGACGAAGCCGGAGCGAATCGTTCCCATCCACGGAGACGGCGGCAGTAACGTAACGATCGACCCCCACATTGAAGAGCGCCCGGCGTTCCAGCAAGCTCATCGGCGTATAATCCTCCACCGCGGCCACATTGACAAGCCGGTAGAGCCTGTCGCGCGAGTCATAATCGAACGCCACAAGCTCGGGGAAGTGCATCCGGGCATATTCGCCAAGCGACCGCACGCCATCGCGGCTAAGATCCTGGCGAAGCGTGGAAAGCCTGCCGAGCGCCCTATCCTTTGGTATCACAATGCCGCTGACCACCAGCGGCACCGTGGCGATGGGAGCATCGGCACGATGCTCCACCCCGAAGAATCGGCCGATCGATTTATGAACCGCATCGTACAGGGTTGGCCCCAGATACATCGTTCCCATGCTATCGCGATAGCGGATCAGACTGAACGCGATATCATGAAAAAGAACGCCCTTGGTCTTCGGGTCGATCACCCGCAGGTCAACCGCAAGCATCGAGCCGAAGCGGCCGACCCTGGCATAGACCACGCCATCGAGATTCAGGCGCGCGGCCAGTTCATCGAGTGCAATCCCCTCGTTCCCCTGTGCTACGGAGATACCGGCCAGAGAATCGCGGTAGTTCAACGTCAGGTACTCTGCTCCCGGCACCGAGTCCAGCGCGGCACGCAATGCCTGATCGACGTAGAAGTCATCCACGACGGCGATGCTGTCGTGGGCCTGGGTGCCGGCAAGCAGCAGAGTAAACCGCTTGTCACCGGCATTACGAAGAGCAGGCTCTGTGCCAGTGCCGTTCCGTGTGGAATCGGCACGGCCATCGTTGGATCCGGCCGCACAAGAAAAGAGCACAACCAGAAAGGCCAGTGCCAGCACCCAGAGCATGATACGATACATTCCCACAGGCCTCACAGCATTGCCATGCAGATAGTTATTGACGATATGCATCAAATTACAAGGAAGCGGGTTTGCAGCATGTATTATTCTACTTCAAGAGCCGGGGGAAGGACGGGGATATCGAAAGGAAGGAACAGATGTACCGGGAAAAAGTCCAGGGACACAGGCTGGCAACGGGCTTCTGCCCCCCACGGGCTTTTCTACCAGTAGGTCGTGGTCACGGTTACAGTGCCCTGTACCTCCGCCTGGCAGCCGGCCCTCTCGCCGGGCTTGAGCGATTGGCGCCGTATAAGCCGTTGCTCCGGCGGCCCCACGGCCGACAGCCCCTCTTCCCCCTCCAGCACCTGCATTCTGCACCAGGAACAGATCGCCATGCCGCCACAGGATTGTGCTACGGGAAGCCCGGCTCCCCGTGCGGCATCGATAAGCAGCGTTCCCGGCTCCACAACGATCGTACGGCCGGATGGCTCGAAACGCACCGTGCAGCCACCTCGCGGAAACAGCTCCAGGGTCATACCGGCCTCCTGGCAGGATAACCGGCCACGCACAGTTTGAACAGGCTATGACGCGGGCACTCCACCGGCTCAGGCCCTTTCGGTTGTTCCATTGCCCACGATTGTGCCGATGCTATCGCCGAGCATCAGGCGCTTCAGATTGCCCGGCACTCCCATATCGAACACAAGGATGGGGAGCGTATTCTCCTGGCAGAGCGTGATGGCCGTAAGATCCATCACGCGCAGATTGCGCTCGTGCACCTCGCGATAAGTGATGGTGCTGAAACGCCGTGCCGTTGGTTCCACACGGGGATCGGCATCATAGATGCCATCGACCCCATTTTTCCCCATCACCAGCGTCTCTGCATCGATCTCGATGGCACGGAGCGCGGCAGCCGTATCGGTTGTAAAATAGGGGTTGCCGGTACCGGCGCCGAAGATCACCACACGTCCCTTTTCCAGATGGCGCACGGCACGGCGGCGGATGAACGGCTCGGCGATCTGCTCCATCTTGATCGCGGTCTGCAAACGCGTGGTAACACCACGTTGCTCCAGGGCATTCTGCAACGCCAGGGAGTTGATAACGGTGGCGAGCATCCCCATATGGTCGCCTGTCACCTTATGGATGCCTTCGGCGATAGCCTGAACACCCCGGTAGATATTGCCTCCACCGATCACAATACCAACTTCGACACCCAGTTCATAGATCGATTTCACCTCTCCGGCGAAGGCATCGAGCATCTTGGCATCAATGCCGTACCCGGCCTCACCCATCAGTGCCTCGCCACTAATCTTGAGAAGCACCCTTTTATACCGTGGCACAACACCATCCTCGGATTGCGGTATGGCGTCTGCTATGGAGTCACTATCGTTTTCTGTAGACATTGATGAGTTGAGAATTTCAAATAGCGGATTACTGCGGCCCTTCAGCGCCTCACTGGCTCTTGCTGCCACGTGCCATCGGCCCCTTTGTGCATGCGGATCGGCGCCAGGCATGTGCGCCGGATGGATACATGACAGTCGCAGGGGCTGATTATTGGCGGGCAAAGGTACAAAAAAGTCTCGCAGTGACTTGCACTGCGAGACTTTGGCAACTGACGGCAGTCGCGATAATTACTCGGCCTGAGCGCTCTCTGCGGAGGCGGTTTCGCCAAGGTTATAACGCTTGAAGCGCACCACCGAGATATCCTGGCCCGCATTCTTGCTGATATCGGCAAGGATCTCACGGATCAGCTTTGTGGAATCCTTCACAAAGGTCTGTTCCAGGAGGCAGGAATCGGCGAAGTATTTCTCCAGACGGCCGGTAATGATCTTATCGGCAAACTCCGGCTTCTTTCCTTCGTTCAGCACCTGCTCACGGTAGATCTCGCGTTCCTTCTCAAGCACGGTCCCCGGGATCTCATCGCGGTTCACATAGCTCGGGTTCATCGCGGCGATCTGCATGGCGATATCGCGGCCAAGGGTTCCGGCAGTTTCTCCGCCGCCATTGCCGGTAAGCTCAACGAGCACGGCGAGCTTATCGCCATTATGCACGTAATCGGCCACCGTACCACCCTCGGTCTTCACGATATCGAAGCGCTTGATCTCGATCCTCTCGGAGAACTTGCCGAGCAGCTCATTAAGCCAGGTCTGCACGCTCTTGCCTTCCATCTCCGAAGCAAGAAGCGCCTCCAGATCGGCCGGCTCGGTGTCGAGCACATGCTTTGCCAGGCTGCGGGTAAAGGTGGAGAACTCCTCGTTGCGCGCAACGAAGTCGGTCTCGCAATTCACCTCAACCATCGCAGCACGCTGGCGATCGTCGGAAATAGCGGTGGCGACAACCCCTTCATTGGCGGCCTTATCGGCACGCTTGGCAGCGGTAGCAGCTCCCTTCTTGCGAAGAACCTCGATAGCGCTATCCACATCGCCACCGGCCTCCTCAAGGGCCTTCTTGCAGTCGGCCATGCCTGCACCAGTGCGGTCACGCAGGCTCTTTACGTCCTGTGCTGAAATAGCCATAATATCTTTAGCAGTTTAAATAGTTCTAAAATTTTGTTATCCCGTAGTCCGGCTCCGCTTAGCCGCAGAGCCGTACGAGCTACGTAATGTGGGGGCGCTCATACCCGAAGGGATACAACCGCCCACATTCAAAGGACGGGATCATAACCAGGGACATTCGCCCGGCTCGTTACGAGCCAGCGCTTGCCTCCTGATTGCTGCCGGTACCCTCGGTCTGCTGGGTAGCAACCGGCGTGCTGGCCTCAGTGGCCGAAGGGGTGGCCTCAGTGACCGAGGAGGTAGCCTCGGTGGTCTCGGGCGCATCGGATACGGCGGTCTCTCCTGCCTCACCACCGGGGCGACGGGAGCGGGTACGGCGACGGGAGCGAACACCGGCCTCATCATTGAGTTCGTTACCGGATTCCTTCAGCTCGCGATCGCCGGCAGCCATATCCTCGATATCGCGGGCGCGGCTTGCCTCACGGCCGAGCGCCACACCATCGGCGATCACCTTGGTGATAAGCGCCACGGTCTTCAGCGAATCATCATTGGCCGGGATCGGGAAATCCACCTCGCGCGGATCGGTATTGGTATCAACGATGGCGATCACCGGGATGCCCAGCGTCTTTGCTTCCTTTACCGCCAGATGCTCCTTCTTGATATCGACGATATAGAGCGCGCCGGGAAGGCGGTTCATATCGACGATGCCGCCCATCACGCGGAGGAGCTTTTCCTTCTCACGCGAGAGCATAAGGCGCTCCTTCTTCGTGAGGTTATCGATAGTGCCATCGTTCTCCATCTTTTCGATGGTCTGAAGGCGCTTGATCGACTTGCGGATCGTGGCGAAGTTGGTAAGCATACCGCCCAGCCAGCGCTCGTTCACGAAGTTGGCGCCAATGCGCATCGCTTCGGCACGGATAACGTCACGAGCCTGCTTTTTGGTGCCAACAAAGAGAATGCGCTTGCCTTCGGATGCAATGCGCTCGGCGGCAACACGGGCCGCATCGACCAGATTCTGGGTCTTCTTCAGGTCGATGATATGGATACCATTGCGCTCCATAAAGATATAGGGGCGCATCTGCGGGTTCCAACGGCGGGTAAGGTGGCCGAAGTGGGCTCCTGCTGCCAGCAGGTCCTCGATTTCAACGTGAGCCATTACGTACTTAAAGGGTTTAGTGTTGAAAGTCCTCTATCCCCATCACCTCTCATCGCTTACCCGGAGCGCTCAACAAAGGGCACACGGGCACACACGTGAGATCAGGAGATATGTGTGATAGAATGCGAATTGCGGATCGGCACAGGTTGTCGATCCGCAATCTCACAATCATGGCAAGCAACGCGGCACAGCGGTTAATCCTGAAGCGATTAACGCTTGCTGAACTGGAAGCGCTTGCGGGCCTTCTTCTGGCCATACTTCTTGCGCTCGACCATACGGGGATCGCGCGTCATGTGGCCATTACGACGGAGCTCTGACTTCAGGGTGTCGTCGATCTCGACGAGCGCGCGAGCGATACCATGGCGGACAGCACCGGCCTGGCCGGCATGTCCACCGCCATTAACTCTGGCGTGGATATCGAAGCGATCGGTCATCTCAACGGAGACCAGCGGCGAGAGCACAACCTGGCGGTCGAAACCGTCCGGGAAATAGTTCTCGAATTCCCGGCCGTTCACCGTCACCTTGCCGCTTCCCGGGGTCAGGTAGACGCGAGCCACCGCGTTCTTGCGTCGTCCGACAATAATCGAATGTGGCATTGATTCTGTGTCGTTATTACTTGTACTTGAATTCTAAGGCCTGCGGCTGCTGCGCCGTATGCGGATGCTGATCGCCAGCATAGACCTTCAGCTTGGTAATGATACGGCGGCCAAGACGGTTCTTCGGAAGCATACGGCGAACCGCAAGCTCGATCACCCGCTCCGGATGCGCCTCGTTCATCTGGTGAAAGCTGACATGACGCTGGCCGCCCGGATACCCGGTGTAGTGCGTGTATATCTTCTGCTCGGCACGCTTCTGTGCGAGCTGAACCTTATCGGCATTGACAACGACGACAAAATCGCCGCAGTCGATGTGTGGCGTGAACAGCGGCTTATGCTTGCCACGCAGGATCGTTGCGATCTGCGAAGCAAGACGGCCAAGGGTCTGCCCCTCAGCATCCACTACCCACCAATGCTTCTCGACCTCCGACTCTTTCGCCGAGACCGTCATCTTTTCTGGAGTCATCGCTTGATTGTGCTCCTGTCAGAAGGACAGATTAACGTTTATATACATCAGAAGAATCACAAAGATACTGCGATGAGAGCAAAATCACAACCACGGCATGCGATTTTCCTAGGTGGCAAACTGTTACGGCGGGGCGGCGGCGCCACCGTAACAGTTTGTGCATCGCATATGCAGTGCCATAGGGTGCTGTGGGCGCTCTCCATGCGCTCTTCTCTGCCTCGGGAATATCTAGGGGGCGTAGCGCGCCGGGCTTCCGGCGCAGCATCACCCGCCATGCGAGCTTATGCCAAGGCTCCCCCGATTCCTCTCTCGGCGGCGGCCAGGGCTTCGCCGCGTTCGATCAGCCCCTGGGCTATCTGCAAGTCATCGAAGAGCACACGATCCGCCTCCAGATGCGGGAGCTGGCTGCGGAGCAGCTCATAGGCCGGGAGCGTTCCGGCACCGGGGGTGAGCGGAGCAAGAAAATCGATCCCCTGCGCCGCGCACATGTATTCCACACCAAGAACCGTCGCCAGGTTGCCTACAATCTTGTAGGCCTTCTGCGCGGCAATGGAGCCCATGGAATTGTGGTCCTCCTGATTGGCCGAGGTGGGGATGGAATCGACCGAGGCAGGATGGGCCAGCACCTTGTTCTCGCTGACGATGGAGGCTGCCGTATACTGCGCTATCATATATCCGCTGTTAAGGCCGCCGTTGGTGGTAAGGAAGCGGGGCAGGCGGCTGAGAGCACCATTCACCAGACGCTCGGTACGCCGTTCGGAGACATTGGCAAGTTCGGCCGCCGCTATCGCCAGGAAGTCGAGCGCAAGTGCCAGAGGCTGGCCGTGGAAGTTGCCTCCCTCAAGAGGCTCGCCGCCACCATCGGTAAAGATCAGGGGGTTATCAGTGGCCGAGTTGATCTCCACCTCCAACACGCGCCCAACATAGGCGATGGCATCGCGGCTGGCGCCATGAATCTGCGGAATGCACCGAAGCGAATAGGCATCCTGCACCCGATCATCGTTATAACGGTGTGATTCCCGGATCTGGGAACCGGACAGAAGGTTCCGCATGTTTCTGGCAACACGCTGCTGGCCATCGTGTGGGCGCACTTCATGAAGGCGCTGGTCGAATGCCCGATCGGTGCCTTTCAGCGCCTCTACCGACATAGCGGCGGTCACATCGGCGGTACGCGCATAACGAAGCGCCGCATGATAGGCCAGACAGCCAAACGATGCCATCATCTGCGTTCCATTGATAAGCGCCAGCCCTTCCTTTGCGTCAAGCCGAAGCCGTTCAATGCCATTGCGCTCCAGCTCCGCCCCCGATGGCAGCACCCCCCCCCCATCCTTCAACAGCCGTCCCTCCCCCATTGCGGCAAGGACAAGGTGCGACAGTTGTACAAGATCGCCGGAGGAACCAACCGAGCCTTGCATCGGCGCAGCAGGCACAAGGTTGCGGTTCAGCATCTCGATAAGGGTGCCCACGGTCTGAACCCGCACGCCGCTGAACCCTTTTGCGAGGGCATTGATACGAAGCACCATCATCGCCCGCATCACACGCGCAGGCATCCATTCACCTGCCCCAACCGAGTGGCTGCGGATAAGATTTTCCTGCAACTGGCCAAGGTGCTCCCGGCCGATCACGACATTGGCAAACTCGCCGAACCCGGTGGTGATCCCATACACCACCGCCCCGCGCTCCACCCAGTCATCGACCACGGCGCGCGAAGCGCGCATCCGCTCGATTGCCACAGGGGCAAGCGATATCTGTATGCCGGGATCATCGGCGATCTGTGCCACCTGTGCGATCGTCAGGCTGTTACCGTCGAGAACTACTGATGCTGACATAGCTGCTTGTATTAACGGAAAAGGGATGCTTAACCAATGGCCCGGACGATATCGAGAAAGGATGCGGCGTCGAGCGAGGCACCGCCGACCAGGCCACCATCGATGTTGATCTGCGAAAGAAGCGCGTCGGCGACATCGGGCTTCATGCTGCCGCCATAGATGATGGAGATATCATTGGCGACATCCCCGGTGTACAGATCCTGGAGCAGATCACGGATAAACCGGTGTGCTGCCTCCGCCTGCTCCGGCGTGGCAGGGGTATCCGTTCCGATGGCCCAGATCGGCTCGTAGGCGATAACGCAGTTGCGCACATTGAACTCGAACAGGCCCTCCAGCGCCGTTCGCACCTGGCGGTTCAGCACATCCTCGGTCCTGCCATCCTCCCGCTCCACGATCGTCTCGCCAACGCAGATGATCGGCCGCAAACCGGCATCCACCGCGGCATTGGCCCGATAGCACACATCGAGATCCGATTCGCCAAACATCAACCGCCGCTCCGAGTGTCCCACGATCACATACGTACAGCCAACGGAGGCGAGCATACTCCCGGCCACTTCGCCGGTATAGGCTCCGGACCGTTCGTTATGCATCGTCTGTCCACCAAGCTTCACCCGCCCCCCGGCAATCACATCCCCCACAACCGGCAGCAGCGGGAACGGCGGGCACAGAACCACATCCGTGCTGGCAGGCAGCACGATGCCTGCCACCCCTTCTGCCACCGCGCTGGCAAGCGCCACGGCGGTCTCTCTGGTTGTATTCATCTTCCAGTTCCCGGCGATAATTGTCTGTCGCATGGAGTTCTCCTTGGTATATGACTTGTTGATCGAGGAACGATAGCCCTACGGCATCTGCGATAGAGCTTGAAAGCGAAGCATCCGGGTTACCGAACGCCATCGGACATAGCCGTGACGACCGTCCCAACGCATGATCCGCCGATGCAGTTGTGCGGCAAGATACAGCCATCCACCGGCTTCCATACCGTGCACATGCAAGCCTTCCTGCCAGGCACACACATCACGGCGCTTCGGAAACACGGCCGGAGACTCTGTAGATCCTGTAATTCTTCAGCGACTCATCGCTCTCGAACCCGATCCCCTCGATCGTCCGTTTACGTATCCTATCAACCACACGGACATGGGCATCGGAGTGAAGGAGACGCCGGTTGTTATCCCAGTACAGCCTATCGGTATCCACCGTTGTCTGATTGGCATCGCTTTGCACATGGACAGCGCCATAGGCGACCATATCCCTGGTGCGATCATCGACACGGGCGCTATCGGCCACAAGCGTGGCGGCCATCGCTCCCTCACGATCGAAGAACTCCACATAGACGCCGCTATCGAGAAGCGTTTCCATGCGCGAGATATAGCGCCGTGCATGTCCCACCTGAAGCCTGGCACGGGTAGAACTGGAATCGGTAAAAAGGATCGAGGAATTCCACGACTCATCGTCAGGCGCATTATCGGGGATATCGACCGTATTTTTTGGCTTCTCCCGTTCCTTTTCGCAGCCTGGCAGCACCAGAACGGCCAGAAGGATAAGGATACGGGCTGCGCTGCTGCTTGCAGGATGCCTCATGATTTCAATCCCGCCTCGATCAGATCGTGAAGATGAACAACTCCAAGCAGACGGCCACGTTTGTCCACAACCGGAAGCTGGGTGCGCTTATGCTCCTCCAGCACCAAGAGTGCAGCCGCGCCAAGCATATCAGGAAGGGCCGTCATCGGGTTGGCGGTCATCATCTCGGAGGCGCGCATGGAGTAGATATCGGCCTTACGCTCCAGCAGACGGCGAAGGTCGCCATCGGTGATGATGCCAAGAAGTTTTGTGCCACGGGTGACAAGGACCGCGCCGAGACGTTTCCGGCTGATCTCCAGCACCACCTGCTCGAACGGAGCGCCCGCAGCGACCACCGGGATGTCCTCGGCGCGCTTCATGATATCCTCCAGCCGCAGAAGCAGACGCCGGCCGAGGCTGCCACCAGGATGGGTGGCGGCAAATCCTTCGCGTGTAAAGCCTTTTTCTTCGTAGAGCACAACGGCCAGAGCATCGCCAAGGGCAAGCATGGCCGTGGTGGATGCGGTCGGGGCCAGATCGAGCGGGCAGGCCTCGCGCTCCACCGATGCATCCAGCACCACAGTGGCCTGGCGGGCCAGCAGGCCATGGAGGTTGCCTGTGATGGCGATGATCGTCACGCCAAGCTTCCGAAGTGCCGGCAGAAGCTGGGCAAGCTCCGGCGTATCGCCGCTTTTGGAAAGGATCAGGATCACATCGCCCCGCTGAGCCATGCCGAGATCGCCATGAAGCGCATCGTTCGGATGCATATAATACGCGGGCGTGCCGGTGCTGTTCAGCGTGGCGGTGATCTTCTGGGCGATGATGCCCGATTTGCCAACACCTGTCAGCAAGACCTTTCCCCTGCAACGCCGGAGCACTGCCACCGCCCGCTCGAAGCTGGCATCAAGGGCCAGAGCAACACGTTCCAGCGCCCTCTGCTCGATTGCGAGCACCTCGCGCCCGCGCTTCACCAGACGTTCAGCAGTTGCCGCCATAGTTCAGTTGGTACCTTTTCCTCGAAATGCATCAAGAATCCTCTGCCAGATGGAGCGCTCCGCTGCTGCTGCGGCGACCGGTTCAGCCACCCTGACGGGATCGACCTTTGGGAACGCCCTGTTATAGCGGGCGAACGCCCGGCGCAGTTCCGCATCGGTGAAGCCGTTGGGTTCCAGAAACAGCCATCGATGATCGAGCGCTCTATGCGGATCGCGAATCCCCTTGAGCAGCATAAGCTCGTTATAATAGTTGGTGACCGGGATCAGCAGGTTGGTCAGCTCATATGCATCATGAATCCAGAGCACACGTCTTGCCGGAGCAATCACAAGCAGCAGATCACGGCGGGAATTGAGCTGCACTTCGCGCACAGCGGTGCCGAACGCCGGGCATGGATCGCCCGGCATCCACTGTGAATAGGTCCATCGGAAACGTTCCTGCCACTGGCTCGGCAACGCTCCGGCAGTTCCCGCATCAATCTGAAACTCCACCAGCCCATCATCGTTCGGCTGATGCACCGAGAGCGTTATCAGCAGCTCCGGCGTATCGGCTGCGGCACCGCCGATCTCCCCATAGGCCACCACCGGCTGCATCCCCTCGGTTATATCGATGGCGGTCCCGGCAGCTCCCAGCACCAGATCGCCATTGCCCCATCGTCCCTCGCCGAGAACCAGCAGAGGGCGAAGCCGGTCGCGCAGGGAGCGATAGCCCGGACGGTCCTCTGGAAGAAGGAAGTCGAGCCAGCGCTCCTCGTTGCCTGTCAGCGATCGGGGGAATACATGAGCATCATCCATTCTATACGGCCTAGAGGCTTTGAAAGAAGCGGTTGGCAAGGATGCACTGCCGCATAAACTCCTCTGCCTGCGAGAGCGGGAGCTGGCTGGCAGCATCCGAAAGAGCGGTTGATGGATCGGGATGGGTCTCGAAGAACACCCCCTGTACACCAACCGCAACCGCGGCACGCGCAAGCGGCAGAATAAACTCCGGCTCCCCTCCCGATACCCCGGCCACGCTCGGCAACTGCACCGAATGGGTTGCATCATACACCACCGGCACCCCGGCAGCTCTCATCACAACCAGCCCGCGCATATCCACGACCAAATTATGATACCCAAAGGTGGTGCCACGCTCACAGAGCATCACCTGTTCGGCTCCGGCAGCCCGGGCCTTTGCCACGGCATGCGCCATATCCTCCGGCGCGACAAACTGCCCTTTCTTGATATTAAGCGCCCGCCCAGTGCGTGCCGCGGCCTGGATAAGCTCCGTCTGACGGCAGAGGAATGCCGGTATCTGCAACACATCCACATAGCCTGCGGCAAGCCGGGCATCCTCAACCGAATGGATATCGGTCAATGTGGGCAGGCCGTTCTCCCTTCCTGCTGCGGCGAGAATCTCCAGCGCACGCTCCTCACCGATGGTTGTAAAGGAATCTGCTCCTGTACGATTGGCCTTTTTGAAGGAGCCTTTCAGGACCAGTGGAACGGAATATTTGGATGCGAGCATGGCCAGATGCCGTGCGGTTGTTGCCATCATCTCCTCCCCCTCCACCACGCATGGGCCGGCGATGAAGAAGAAGCTGGAAGCAGGATCGAATGTGCCTATATGCATAATGGCGGCAAGGATACGATTACAGCCCCCGCATATGCAAATCGCCCGCAGACACGACAGGCTGGCGGCGCAGAGATGCCATGCTGGATAAGCCCTGGACTGCCTGGGTCATCTGCCGACCGATGGCATATACGGAACGCTCCCTGACGGACGGTATGCCATCAGGGAGCGTTTGTTCATGGATTTGCAAAGCAGCGCCAGACAAGCAGGTTTAGCGTCCGCGCTCGCCGCCAGCCGGGACAAGCGGATCGGTGCCACGCAGTACCTCTTCGCCGTCGCTTATACCATCTTCATCGGTATCGGCACGCAGAGGATCGGTGCGGTTGCCTGCGGTAAGCAGTTCCTGGCCATCGCTTAGACCATCACCATCGGTATCCGGGTTCAGCGGATCGGTCTTGTAGGTATACACTTCAAGGCCGTCCGGGATACCATCGCCATCGGTATCCGGGTTGTACGGATCGGTGCCGGTAACGTTCACCTCGAAACCATCCGGGATGCCATC
Organism: uncultured Alphaproteobacteria bacterium; assembly: GCA_964455525.1. Classification (GTDB taxonomy): domain Bacteria; phylum Bacteroidota; class Ignavibacteria; order OLB7; family OLB7; genus JAFDZV01. The sequence continues at coordinate 555,508 of CAYVWR010000002.1, read as the reverse complement.
GCCGTCGCTGTCTGGAAGCGGCGTATAGATATCCTCACCCTTCTCGAAGAGAGAGGAGCCGAAGCGGAATGGTGGCGCATAACGAACGCCCAGGAACAACCCGGGACGGTTCGGACCACGCGAGCCACGATACAGCAGATGCTCCAGATATTTCACACCGATCTCGATATCGAAATCGCGGATGCTCCTGATGATCACTCCGGCATTGATATCCTCGCCAGCCACCTCCAATTGGGCGATATAATCGCCATAACGGTAGCGAAGCATCAACATGGGATTCAGCCCAAGCTGATACAGACGCGTTGAATCATTTTGTTCCGACCGTGCATAGAAGACGTTCAGGAACTTGGAGACCGGACCGGAACCGGCATACTGACCGCTGCCAAGACCAACCGACGCGCTGAACCCCTCACGCGAGACATAGCGGACCGGAACCGGCGACGGGATCTCGGCTGGAGGCAGGAACCCGCGAACGTAGCTATTGGTATCAAGCGGGGCCGTGCGGTAGTTATTGGTATCCACGACACCCCGCCCCGCATAATCCGTAACGGGTCGTGCCTGCATAACTGCCACCCGCTCCAGATCACCAGGATCAAGATCGGGGTACGCCCGCTGCATCACATCCTGCTGTGAGACGGAATCGAGTCCACTGCCAAACCAGTAGCCGATCTGGAAGCTGAAGGAATTCCTCGGGGTGAAGACACTGTTGTCCGGCTGAAGCGTCTTGCCCGGACTGAAATCGTTGTCCTGGGCAAAGATCCCCTCCCAGCTTACCGAGGCGCTCCAGCGGGAGCTATCGCCTCCAAAGCCTCCCTTGATAGAGGGATTCCAGTAGAGAAACGGGGAAATGGTGCTGAATCCGTTGATATGGACACCTGCACGAAGCTGCCAGTACTCCACCGAAAGATAGCCATTGCCATTAAGCAGGGTATCGTATGGAACGTTGATACGAGCGGTCTGAGGGTCAAGCTCGCTATTGACCGGCCCGAACAGGGAGCCGCCCACCATCACGCGCCAGTCCGAGAAACCTTCAAAGATGTGGCGCATCTCGAACACCTGTGCTACAGAAGCCGAGGGCGCGCAGACGGACAGAAATAGAATCGGAAGAAGAAGGAGCCAGCGAAAGGATAGAGCAGATTGTCGAGAAGCGTTCATACAGAGTTCCTTGCGATCGGTGATCACCACGTTGGGTCAGATGTACTCAGGCCACAATAGAGCGCCGCAAGGGGGGGGGGGACGCCATCACCCATAGGAACGACGCTTCCAGCGATGTGCTTACATAGCAGATAGGGAAGACATCTCCAGCCGACGATGCTCCTGCGGCACCGTCGGAAGTGTGGCATCTCAACGACCAAGCCCGAGTTGTGGGATAAAGGCCCGATTATGAATCAGTGTACGGTATCATGGGAATTTAACATCAGCCGGCTACCGCCGAAGCTGATATCTCCCGACTCGGCCAGCAGCGAGCTGACCAGTTCCTTTACCTCGGCCACGCCGAGAGCCTGATAACCGGAAATCTGCGCACGATTGACGATCATCTCGAACTCGACCTCGTCGATAAGGCCGATCTGCGTCATCAGTAACAGATATCCATAGGCCTCGGTACGGAAGAGAATTCTCTCCGAATCGTGAAGCACACGGAACGAGCGAGTTGATTTTGAAGAGTCTTCTTCGCTGCCGAGCACGGCACGATCGGCAATCCAACTGAACGCCGTTCCAATCTCGGCGTCGGTATATCCATTGGAAGCAAGACCTTTCACGTCGATTGACTCGATCGGCGTATCCTTTCGGATCTGGTTGATGAGGTATAGAATTATCTCGATAATCCTCTCATTCATTAGGCATTACTCGTAATATGAGCCGCTTATGTGCTCGAAAATGAGAACCGCCGCCGCTCCCCCCTATCGTTTGCCCCTCACGACAAGCCAGTTAACGGCCACGATTATCTGAACCGGGTTACGATCCAGCGAGACGAAAATAGGGCGCGGAAGTACGGGAGTCAACGTTAGCGGGAATCCTTACAAAGAAACTTCCACTGCCAGATACCGATCCTCAAGCCTCCGCATGGCTTCGCGCTGCTGCTGGGTGGCATCGTTATGCCCCGCCAGATGGAGCGATCCATGAATCGCCAAACGCTTTATTTCGTCATAAAGCCCGACGCCATACTCATCTGCCTGCTCCCGGGCGCGATCCACGCTGATATAGATCTCCCCTTCCAACGGCTTATCCTCAAGCGTGAACGTGATCACATCCGTGTAATAATCATGCTCCAGATGGGTACGGTTCATCTGTAGCAGTTCCTCATCACTGACCAGCACAACATTTATCTGTGCCTCGGCAATGCCCTCACCGCCCAAGGCACGGGCAACGCTTCCGGCAATCTCCGCCTTGCGGAGCCGTACACGCGGGTGCGCGTTGATGACTTCGATCTGGTATCTCATGGAAGAATGACGTAAACAAGAGAGGGCGAGTGTCCGGGCCGGGCGGACAGAGTGTAATCGGCAGGGAGCTGATGTAATCGCAGGAAGGGCGCCAGAACGGGAGCAAGATGCCGGATGGGGCCATATCGGCCTCTGGCACCCATCATCGGCAGAGCTAGGCAGAGACATTTTCAGCCAGGCCCAACTGCATCGCAGCAAGCAGAAGGGCAGGCTCCAGCGTGCTGAAGTCGGCGGCAATGGTCGTACGATGAACGTTGGCGAAGAGCGAGCAGGTCCCTCCGGCACCAACAACAAGACCGCAGAGGCGATCCCCCTCCTCGGCCACAAAGATCACCTCGTCCGGCTCTACCGGGACATACCGGGTGACGTTATGAAGCTCGAAATACCCATGAACCGTCTGCGCCGAGAGGATCACGATGCCATCCTCCAGCGATGTCAGCGTTAACACAATCGACGGAGTTGCCCCTCCGGCTCCGATATACCAGACGGTCTCGGCGCCGTTCTGCTCATGGCGCGCATTGAGAATCCTGCCGATGCCGTCAATAATTTCGCTGGTGAGCTTCACTGCTACGAGTAGGGATCGTTAATGATATAAGCCCCTGCCGTGTATCGGTAGGGGAGCAATCTGAGCCGACGATGCAGGATAGCCGAGCCACCATCCGCCATCACAACGCCACCGAGCTGTTCAGGGCAGCCCCAGAACGCTTCGGGGGACGAGCCGCTCATTGCTTGAGTGCAACGAAATATAGCGCGAATACGTTGCCTACACAAAACCGGCCGATCTCCTGCCCCATGCATCCCCTGTGGGATGCATGGATTCTGGGCCGTGCACACGATATGACAATCCCATTCCGGCTGTTGCCCCGGAAGGGGACTGCCCGACTCTTCACCTGTTCGGCAGAGCCGAAGCCAGCCCTATCAGGCAGGCTCTCTCCTGCCGCCACCACGGTTGGTAAGGGCGACGATAATGATCAGAAATACGGCAATACCAACCGCCCAGATCCACCATTGCCCATACCATGCAGCCCCTCCACCGGCTCCATGAAGGTCGATATCGACGTCGATCTTCTTCGTCTGTTCCTGTGCCATCAGCATTGTGTTGCATACAAACGTCTGTAGCGCAACAATCGCCGCTATCACAGGAGCGGCCAACGAGCGTTTTATTACCCCAGCCATGACTTCACCCTCATCATTACTTGACCATCCATCGTCCACCACAGGGGCAATTGCCGCACGACATCCATCGGGCAGGCTCCGCGCACACCTGTGAACGATTGAGTTATGCATAGCAACAAGGGCAACAACCATGCCGGGGGGTAGCAGAAGCAAGGCTCACGGCCATTACAGACCATACCATTCTGGACGGCGATCGGCCATGATGTCATTGAACGCATTGAACGACTTCTTCCGGGTGGCCTCATGGTCGGCCTCGGCAGAGAGCACCCGGTCTTCATCCGGTCCGGCAATCGCCAGCACTCTGCCGTTCATCCCGATGATTCTGCTCTCACCGGTAAATGCCAGGGTCTCATCGCCAAACCTCTCCACACCGCAACGATTTGCCGTAGCAACGATCACCTTGTTCTCGATAGCGCGTGTGCTCATTACTTGGCCCCAGAGCGACGCGGCAGCAACCAGATTCGATGGATGTGCTATCACATCGGCTCCCTGGAGCGCCAGCGTCCGTGCCGCCTCCGGGAACCGCCAATCGTAGCAGATCATCGTGCCAATACGGAGGCCATTCCACTGCACCACCGAAAAACCCCGGTCGCCCGGCTCGAACACGCACTTCTCCTTGTAGAAAAGATGGGTCTTCCGATACACCGTATAGCTCCCATCCGGCAGCGCGACCAGCGCGGCATTATAGAGCCGATCGGCACGATCGCGCTCGGCAAAGCCTGCAACGACAACCCCATTCCGCTCGCTTGCAAGCGAGCGGACCCAGGAGCAGAACATCCCTTCCTCCGGCACTTCCGCCATCGGCAACAGCGTCTCCGGCTCGGTAAAAAAATACCCGGTGGAAGCGAGTTCCGGCACAACAAGGAGATCGAACGCAAGCCCATCGACCAGCTCGCGCATCCTCTTCAGATTCTTCTCGACATCCCCGTGAACCGGGGAGAACTGCAAGGCGGATATATGCATTGTTGGGAACGTCAGGTTAATAGTTCCTTTCCAGTCGTTTTCAACAGGAAAGGAACGGGAAAACAGGCGATGATCGGCGTGCGCTCATCGAGAGCGCATAAAGTATCCGACGATACAGAAAGGCACCAGGCCCTCCCTTCTCTTGTTATGGAGAGAATCGCACCGATATCCGGCAGAGCGCTCCAGAACTGGCCACAGGATGCTCTACGAACGGCATATCAGCAATCGTCGGAATTTCATACATTCGAGGCTTGGCCGTTTCAGCTATCGGTTTGTAATCTTACAAAAATTTCATCGGGCGGCATACACTCTCCTTTGCCATGGGACCGTCCACCCAGCGCCGACCCCCTGTACAGGTCTCGGCGCATCCATGGGATACTCGTGTCATCGCGTAGTATCCGGGCAGCATATTCTTCCCGAGGGTACCCTCTGCTGGCGGCTCAACATGTAGTTTGTAGTTATAGAATGAAGCGATATCTGAGCAGCGCTCTTGTTATTCTTTCGGCAGCAACCACGTTTGGCATCCTGATTCACACAATAAACAGATCGTCGATAGCACATGCCAACAGCCAGAGCAATCTACCGATCTCCCCTCTTGCACAGATTGCCGACTCGCTCCGCGGAGTATCGCTTGGGCTTGATGCCACGATCATGGAGCTGCACGCGATCGACAGCACACTCGGCACCCATCTGCACGTAGGGCTTGAAAGCATGGCCCTTGCCGATCTTCAGGGGCAGCTCCCCCTTCCCTCGAAGAATCTTTTTGGCTCGATTCTCCCCAGTGCACCCCATCTGTACAATCGCATCGACCGCCAGCAGCAGTATATTGACTCGGTCAATGTGCATCTGGCCGAACGCAGGGCGCTTATCGCGCATCTGCCAACCATGATGCCCTGCCAGGCGCAGCTCAGCTCCAGCTTCGGCCAACGTTTTCATCCGATCGACTCGGTCTGGAAGATACACGAAGGGCTTGACTTCGCGGCCCCGGAAGGAACCCCGATCCTCGCCGCCGGCGCCGGCATTGTGAGCATGGCAGACACGATAAACGGCTATGGCAGCATCGTAGAGATCGACCATGGGTTTGGCTACCGCAGCCGCTATGCCCATTGCTCCAGGCTGATCGTCGCCACTGGCGATACGGTACGCCGTGGCGATCTGCTGGCGCTTGTTGGGAGCACAGGAGAATCGACCGGGCCACACCTTCATTTCGAGATAATCGTCGATGAGACCAAGATCGACCCGCTGCTTATACTACGCGCGCCCTTGCCACCATCGCTGAAATCTGCCGCACAGGGCACAATGAAACGGCGGCACCGCTCACCGGAAGCAGCCGGACCATCGTCCCGGATTCCGCGCAGAGACGTATCCCGCAGCGGGCCGATGGTTGCCATCGACGGATAACGGCGCCAAAGAAACGGTCAGGACAACTATTGCATCCCGTCCCGTCAGGAACGGAATGTATATCGTGGTGACTCCGGGCCGGGACCTGAGTGCCCGGAGTTCACCCGATTATTCCAGCCCCACAGGCATCACCACGATGCCACGTTTGTGTTCAGTCCCCCCCCCTACTCCCGGCACACACACGGCACACGATCGCATTCCCTTCCGGCAGACGCCAGAGGGGGAGAGGCCATGTATGGCTCTTTGTGACGGTTTGCACCGGCCCGAAACCGTGATGGTATCAGTAGCTATATTTGCCACTCTCCGTCCACCACGGACGCCCGGCAGGCAGCCCGGAGGTGTTCGGTCCCGTTCTTCAATAATCCTCAGTACGCACATGCTCAAGATCTCCCGCGCGCTCCTCAGCGTCTACGACAAAACAGGCATCGTCGATCTGGCCCGCAATCTCGTCGATAGTGGCGTGGAACTGATCTCGACAGGAGGCACCGCACGCACCATCCGCGACGCCGGCCTGCCGGTGATCGACGTAAGCGAGCTGACCGGGTTCCCGGAGATGATGGAGGGACGTGTCAAGACGCTGCATCCGATGGTCCACGGCGGCCTGCTTGCCAGGCTGGACGACGAGCTGCACCTTGAGGCCATGCGCGCCCATAATATCCGTTCGATCGATCTGGTGGTCATCAATCTTTATCCGTTCGAGCAGACCCTGAAGACGCCGGGCGCCACAGACGAGGAGATCATCGAACAGATTGATATTGGCGGCCCGGCGATGGTGCGCGCCTCGGCAAAAAACTACAGGTTCACCGCCGTGGTCACCAACCCCGAGCGTTATTCCTCCATCGTGGAGGAGATGCGTTCCAACGACATGACGATCTCCCAGGATACCTGTCTGCATCTGGCAGCGGAGGCGTTCGACCATACCGCACGATACGATACGGTGGTAGCACGGTACTTCGCCGAGAAAATCGGAGCCGCAGGACAGCCGGAGCCTGTATCACAGGCAGGAACCGAACACTTCGGAGAGCGGCTTGTAATCGACTTTCCCCGCGCACAGCCGCTCCGTTACGGCGAGAACCCGCACCAGCAGGCAGCCCTGTACGGTGGCTTCAACCAGATATTCCGGCAGATCCACGGCAAGGAGCTGAGCTATAACAACATCGTCGATATCGACGCAGCGGCGAAGCTGGTAGCAGAGTTCGAGGAGCCTACCGTAGCGATCATCAAGCACACCAACCCCTGCGGCGTTGCCAGCGGTTCAACACTGCTCGAAGCATGGCACAAGGCATTTGCCACCGATACCACCTCCCCGTTCGGCGGCATCATCGCGGTGAACCGTCCGCTCGATATGGCAGCAGCCCAGGCAATCAACGAGATATTCACCGAGGTGGTGATCGCCCCCGAGTTCACCGAGGAGACCCTTGCGCTGCTTGTAAAGAAGCGCGATCGGCGTCTGATCCAGGTAGACTACCGTTCCCTTGTCGGCTCCTATGGCGTTGAACTGAAATCGGTTGCCGGCGGCGTGCTGGCGCAGAGCGCCGATGCTGTGCTTGTGGACCGCGACGCGATGCGTGTCGTCACCCGCCGCGAGCCAACCCCGGAGGAACAACTGGCGCTGAACTTTGCATGGCGTGTGGCAAAGCATGTGAAATCGAACGCCATCGTCTATGCCTCGCAGGATCGCACGCTTGGGATCGGCGCCGGACAGATGTCACGCGTCGACTCGGCGATCACAGCCGCACGCAAGGCACAGATCGCAGGGCTTGATCTGCGCGGTTGCGCCGTCGCCTCCGATGCATTCTTCCCCTTTGCCGACGGGCTTATCGAAGCGGTGGAAGCGGGCGCGATGGCGGTGATCCAGCCAGGAGGCTCCATCCGCGACCAAGAGGTGATCGATGCTGCCGATGCAAACAACATCGCGATGGTGATGACCGGCATGCGCCATTTCAAGCACTGAGATGATCGCTGGAACGTGAGCAGCCGGGCAGTTCCGACCATCGAGATATCTCGATGGCGGTCTCTACCACCGGAACAGATCGTAGAGAAAGGGCGCCACAGAGCGCCCTTTCGGTTTCCACAGGCCTCCGGTACGGGAATTGAAGCACAGCGGAAGCAGACCCGCAGTCACTTCAGGAACCCAGAGAGGATACCATGGCAGTACGTACACAGCAGGAAATCAACGATCTTGGATTCGCGGCGCTTGTGCGCGCACTCGGCAAGGAGGATGCGCTCCGTTTCATCCGTGGCATATCAGGCGTGCATCCGCCCGGGACCATGCCGATCGGCGATGATCCCGCCCCCCTTCCGCCGATGACGCCGGATGAGATCCATATAAAAATCATGGATATGCGCGAGCCTGACAACCAGGCAAGCTTGTTATAAGAGAGCCAGCGTATAACGATACACGATATCGCCCGTCCCCCTTTTGGATTCATGGTTTTCCCACGGGCAGAGAGGGGGGCGCCCGTTGCCACGGGTGCCAAAAGCGGCGTAGAGCGCCCAGATGATGGCCAGCACAGATGCCATCGGAAAAGCGCTCTGCCCGGCTTCGCCGGAACCGCGTGGATGCAACACACGTCCATGATGGCTCCGCCATGCTGACATGCCATGCAACACTGCTCCAGATAGCCACAAAGCGCACTCTTGATGAGCTTTTTACAACCCGCCCGCAAACAGGGCCAGGTCTTCCTGAACCCCGTGCCAACCACAATCATGCTTCCCGGCAGCCGATGGCGGTCGCTGCGGGCATTCCTGCTAGGCAGGGAGGAACGAAGTCCCAGACAGCGGCTTGGCCCCTTCCGTACCGATCCGGCAGCCTATCAGACCGCACCGGCCACCGGCCTTCGTATCACCTGGATGGGGCATTCAACCGCGCTGATCGAGATCGATGGGAAACGTATCCTGACCGATCCGGTCTGGTCCAGCCATGCCTCGCCAGTTCCGATACTCTTTGCCAAACGTTTCTTTGCGGCGCCCCTGGCGCTTGCCGACCTGCCTCGGCTCGACGTTGTCCTGCTTTCCCATGACCATTACGACCATCTGGATGCCACCGCCATCAGGCGGCTGGCGGGAACGAGCACGGCCCGATTCATCTGTTCGCTTGGCATGGGGCGGCATCTGGCCCGCTGGGGTGTGCCGCTTGATCGCGTTACCGAGCTTGACTGGACGGGCCAGACCACGCTGGACGATCTTACGATCACAGCAGTTCCGGCACGCCATTTCTCGGGCCGCTCGTCCACGCGATCGGGCACGCTCTGGTCGGCATTTGTCATAGCAGGACCACGGCATACCATCTTTTTCGGTGGGGATTCCGGCCCATTTACCGAGGGTTTTCGCGAGATCGGCGAGGCATATGGCCCATTCGACCTAACGATGCTGGAGATAGGGGCATACGATCCGCATTGGCCACAGATCCATATGGGACCGGCATATGCGGCCGAGGGGCACGAGGCCTTACGCGGCCGGGTGTTGATGCCGATCCACTGGGGGTTGTTCAATCTGGCCTGTCACGCCTGGCGCGAGCCGGTGGAATGGATCATCCGCGAGGCAGATGAACGCGGGATGCGGCTACTGCTGCCACGCCCTGGCGAGCCAACGGAGGTACGCGGAGATGACCACCGGTCGGGATGGTGGGAGTAAGCGGTACGGCAGTATCGGCATTGCACGGCATCGCCCACTGCGATCGGACTGGGAGGATATAAACGATCGCTGCATGTACAAAGACGTGCACGCAAAACTTCCCCAGCATACCGATTGCACGGATATCCTGCTTGCAACAGGCGATGCCGAGCTGATCGAGCACACGAAGAACGATTCATACTGGGCTGACGGCGGCCACGCTATGCACAAGAGCCGGGCGGCCGCTCACCCCTTCACCGCTCCTGCGGTCATCCCCTGAATGATCTGTTTCTGGAATATCAGGAACAGGGCAATCACCGGAAGCGCCGAGATGCCCGCCCCTGCCATAAGATGTCCCCAGTCTATCGACTGATTGCCCAGATAGGCGGCAAGCCCCACGGTAAGGGTACGCCTGCTATCGCTATTGACGAAGAGAAAGGGATAGAGAAAGGTATTCCAATTGGTCAGGAACGTATATACGGCCAGCACGATAAGCATCGGCTTGCAGAGAGGCATAACCACTTTGAAGAGGATTCCCCAATCCCCTGCCCCATCGATACGGGCGGCATCCTCCACTTCACGCGGAAGGTTCTGGATATACTGCCGCATCAGAAAGATGCCGAACGGCGTCACAAGGGTCGGGACGATCAGCGCCCAATAGGTATCGATCCAGCCAAGGGTCACGATCAGGCGATAGAGCGGGATCATCACCACCTGCGGCGGGATCATCAGCATGGCGACAACCGAGAAGAGAAACAGATTCTTCAACGGAAAATGACGTCGTGCCAGGGCATAGCCGACCATCGTACAGAAGAGCACATTGCCCGCGGTCACAACCGCCGCAACGAGCATGGAATTCAGGAAATAGAGATCGAACGAGTTCAGCGAGAGCACATCGGCATAATTCTGAAGCGTAAATGGCCCCTCAAGCAGCGGCAGAAACGAGGAAAGGTCGGATGTAGCGGAACGAAGCGAGATAACGATCATCCAGACAAGCGGGAAGATCATGCCCAGCACCACGGCTATCAGGACAAGATGCAGAAGAATCCGGGCAGGGCGGACAGGGGGCTTAACGGTAGAGGCCATGCTGGTAGATGTAGTCGATGACCGAATCGGGAAGGCGATAACGGATGGACAGACCGGAGCGGACACGCTCGCGGATATCGGTGCTGGATATCTCCATCAGCGGAGCAGTGACCTTGCAATAACGGACGCCGGGCATAAGCTCCGCCGGCGACTCGATGCCGGGACGCTGCCAGACGGCGATCGAGGCAAGGCGTGCGATCTCGTGTGGTTCGTTCCATGCATGAAAATCGCGCGCGCCATCGCCGCCGATCAGAAGCATGAACTCGGCGTCCGGGTGCTCGGCTGTAAGCCAGCGCAGGGTATCCACCGTATAGCTCACCCCTTGCGAGTCGGTCTCGTAGGTGCAGAGAGAGAAACAGGGATTGGACTGGATCGCCAGACGCAGCATCGCCAGACGGCATTCTGCAGGGGTTATCATCCTGCCCTGCCTCTTATGCGGCGGAATACTGGCGGGCATAAACACCAGCGCATCAAGCCCAAGCTCCTCACGTGCGCACTCGGCAAGAAGCAGATGCGCGTTATGAATCGGGTCGAACGTGCCACCGAAGATCCCGATCCTACCGGTATAGGGAAGGGTTTCCCGAGATATGTCAGCCATCTGCGAAGTTACGATGAGAGGGGTAAGGATGCATCGTTCCCATCGGTTTTCTTCTCTTCCGGCACTCTCCCCTGCACCCTCTGCAACGCGGCCAGCGTCCGGCTTCCCTGCCGCAGCAGCCCCCGATCATCGCACAGACGCCGCAACGACCCGGCATCATCCACATCATACCAGAGGGGCAGCTCCAGCATGCGCAAGCCATCCCTTCGTGCGGCCTGCGTTGTGGCAGCATACAACTCCGGCTGGCTGTATGGCATGCCCCGCAATAGCGCCGGACGAGCTGCCGAGAGTCCCAGAAGATAATACCCACCATCATCGGCAGGTCCGATTACCAGATCGTAGGCGCCCAACCCGGCCAGAGCACGGCGGACGTAGTCAAGCGGAAGCGTGGGATGATCGGTGCCGATGGCACACGCGCCGGTGCAGCCATCGGCAAACGCCTCGGCAAATGCCGATTCCAGCCGCTGGCCAAGCCCCGCACCCTGCTGGACACGGATATCGAGCCTTTCGCTGTCTGTGCCACGAAGCAGTTCCCGCATTGCTTCACGATCATTCGGGGCCGCCAGATACAACACCGGCTCCACCGTAGGACGGAGCGTGTCGTATACATCGAGCGCATCCAGGAGAAACGCTTGATACAGCGCCGAAGACTCATCGAACGACAGGGGAGGAACAAGACGGGTTTTCACCTCGCCCGGACGGGGATATTTGGCGAAAATGAGAAGCCTGAGACGCTCTGGAGTGTTCAATGCAGATAGAACGTGTAGGATAAACAAACCGAACAGGGAAACCCGGTCGGCGCCCAAGCTCCGGCGCAGACGATGCCACGGGAATACCACCGGGAATAGGCCCGGCCGGCAACCGCATCAGCTCACGCCCCTGCCCTCTCCGAGATCGCCTTTTCCAGACGTGTTCCGGGAAGCGCCGTAAGCTGTTCGAGCGTCAGGGTCTCCCATTGATCGAGCACCTGATGATACAGATAGATGATATCGCGAAAGATATCAATCTTCTGCACTCTCCCCTCGCCAAGCGATGTTCTGATCGTCGACTCGATTGGCGGAAAGCGCTTCAGACCATCGACATAGGAATCGAGTTCATACAGAAGGCAGCATTTCAGGCGGCCGCACTGCCCGGAAAGCTTTGTGGGGTTAAGCTGTAGCCCCTGCCCTTTTGCATGGTCGAGCGTGATATGTTCGTAGCGGCCGAGATGCGTGGTACAGCAGAGTTCGCGCCCGCAGATCCCCATCCCGCCGATCCGTTTTGCTTCATCGCGCACAGCGATCTGGCGCAGCTCGATACGGGTGCGGAAGATCGCCGCCAGATCGCGCACCAGTTCGCGGAAATCGACACGCCCATCGGCAGTGAAGTAGAATGTGATACGATGATGATCGAACTGCCACTCGGCATCGACAAGCTTCATCGGCAGCATAAAGGTATCAACGCGGGCACGGCAGACACGCATCGCCTCCAGCTCCGATGCACGGTTACGGTTGAACCGCTCGGCATCGGCCTTGACAGCCTTGCGCGACAACCTGCCAAGCGGCTCGCCGCTCAGCTTCTTCGCCTTTCGCTTGGCATGCACAAGCGACCCGGTCATCGAGACAAACCCGGCGTCCAGCCCACGCTCGCTTTCAACCAGCACAAGATCGTTCACACGAAGCGGGATATCCTCCTCGCCCCCAACCTCAACAAATTCCTTGCGTGCGCCTTTGTAGCGCACCTCAATGATACGCCGCTGATCGGTGTACTCGAATTCATTGACGATCAGTTCAACCAGCGAACCCACGCCACATCCGCCGGTAGAGCATCCCCCACCCGAACCACAGCCGCCGGAGCCGCAGTCCGCCGTGCATTTCGATTCACGCCCGCGCAGCGAGCGCGATACCATCTGCTCGGCCATATTCGATGGGTTGCTGTCAGGCCCCGCATTGCGCCGTCCCCTGCGTGGACCATGCGTATGCCGATGTTCGCCATCAGGCTCCGCATCATGATGCTCATGGTCATGCCCATCGTCGTCGTGCTCGTGGTCATGGTGATCGTGCCTCCCATTGTGGCTTTCGTCATCCGGCTGGTTGTTATCGCTATATCTATGGCTCATGCTGGATAATCAAGTCGTCTGTGCTCGGGAGTCGCTTCGTGGATATGTTCGTTCGATGCAGGGAGTATGCCGCGTGTGGATCACACGGGAATCAACCACAGGACCTGCTCCCGCTGTTCGGCGCGCATATATCGTGGGCCATGTCCGGCCTTGATTTGATGGATGCAACCCACAGAGGCAGGCCGGATACGCCCGGAGAGCCAGCGGCATCTATTCCGCGGACGGCTCTTTTTTGTGCTGACCGCCGAAGCTCCCGGCCGCACCTATCATTATTTCATCTGCTGCACATTGGATTGCACACCGCTCTCTCTGCTCTGATAGCTGGCTTCCTCCATGCGAAGCGCAAGAACGGTAAACACCAGAGGAATCTGTGCATTCCCCCGCACTGCCCGTATTGCCTCCTCGACCGCAGAGATCATGCGCTCGATCGGAGCGGATACAAACTTAGTATGGAAGCTCTGAATATCTTTGATCTGATCCTGATTCACCACCAGATCCTCACGACCAGTCAGCCGCAGAACATAGACATCGCGCAGCCAGAGCGCAAGCAATGTAAGCAGGCGTTCGAGCGCCAGACGATCGCCCCCGCTTGTAAGCCGCTCGATCTCGGCATGAAGCGCCACCGGGCTTCGGCGCAGCGCGGTACGAAGAAAGGAAACGACATCGAAACGGATCTGGTTCAGATCCCCGCTGGTAAGCTCAACGCCACGGCTGTAGCTCCCCTCGGCAAGCTTCGCAAGAAGCAGCGCACGGGTGCGGTCCACCCCATGCCGTGCCATCAGCGCAGCGGCGATCTCCTCATCGGTGAGCAGATCGAAGCGGATCTCCTGGCATCGCGACAGGATCGTCGGCAGAAGCCGCTCTCTGCTCGACGACGTAAGGATCAACAGCGTCCGTGGCGACGGCTCCTCCAGGGTCTTCAGAAATGCGTTGGCGGCCTCCTCGCCCATCAGATGCGCCTCGCTGATGATAACGATCCGCCATCCCTGCTCGTTGGCGACAAAGGAAATATCGCGCTTCACCTCGCGGATCGACGATATCTTGATCTGCGATGCACGTGGGATCGAGATATTATGGTACGGATCGCCTGCCTTCAGCGCCATCTGTTCCTTAATCAGCGTGATCTCGGAATCGCTGAGCTTCAGCAGGGGCGAATCGTTGCGGCCATCCTCGCCCTTGCCGCTCGGCAGGGCAAAGATGAACTTCATATTGCCATTCTGCAATGCGGCGGTCGTCACGCACCCCCGGCATACACCGCAGGCAACCGACCCGTTTTCCAGCGGTGCCTCGCAGCGCAGCGTTGTTGCAACCTCGATGGCAACGGCATCTTTGCCGACCCCTTCGGCACCCGTGAAAACCCACGCGTGCGGTATGCGTTTGGAGACCAGTGCAGCCCGAAGGGTCGTCTTGGCGCGCCGCTGGCCTATAATGGAATCCCAGGACATGTATCAGAAAAAGGCGGGGTCTGCCCCTGCATGCCGAAAGCGACGGCAGAGTTGCCCATGAATCGGAAGTATCGGACAATCGAGCGATCGCACCGAACCCTGGCTCGGCCGAACAGGCGACAATCTATCGAAGTGGCGATGAGCGAACAAAGGGAAGTTGCACGGATATCGCAGCAGCAGATAAACCTCGTGCATGGCGGGAGCATCGGAACTGGCGCAATACCGGAAAAACAGAGAGGAGGAACATGGCATGCATGATGATAGGAACAGATTTCACATGAAGCTTGGAGCCGGTTTGACCATAGTGCACATAAGGCTCTGTATGGCCATACTGGCAGGGTTTGGCGCGATGACCACAGCAGCGGCACAACCGGCAACGGTCGTCAGAGCCTTGCTGGACGATGCGGCGGTGCGCTTCGATATCCCCTCGCCGTTGTTGTACGCCATAGCATACAACGAATCGCGCTGGCATCATGTGCAGCCCGACTCCCTCTCTCCCTCCTGCACCGGCATGCCCCCGGCGATCGGCATCATGGGATTGCACGACGATTCATACTTCGGGAGATCGCTGCGCACCGGGATTGCACTTGGCATAACGCCAGAGGAAGCAGCTACAAACATCCAGAAGAACATCATCGTGGGGGCCGCATATCTGGCCGGACTGTTCACCGGCACCAACCGGGAGAACCTGGAGGAATGGCTTCCGGCGATCGGGGCATATTCCGGCATCCCGGAACAGCAGCGGGCGCTTCGGCTCCTTTACACCGATGGCGTTCTGGAACTGATACGCCAGGGATGGGTTGCCGACGACCAGTATATCGTTGCAACGCAGGCTCCGGTCATCAACCGCGCTTATCTGGCCGAGGAGCTTGAAGCGATGGGGCTAGCCGTTGTTGCCAAGGATTTCCCTGGCGCCGAGTGGCATCCCAGCCCGAACTTCTCCGGCCGAGGGGGAACGCCCATCAGCGCGATAACGATCCATGATACCGAAGGGAACTTCGCTGGCGCCCTTTCCTGGCTTACCTCGGTGCAATCGGAGGCATCGGCCCACTATATGATCCGCTCGGTGGACGGCTTTACCGTACAGATGGTGCGCGAGGCGGACAAGGCATGGCACGTACGCGATGAAAACCCCTACACGATCGGGATCGAGCATGAAGGATATACATCCCGCCCGGAATATTTCACCCCGGCCATGTATGGAGCCTCGGCAACGCTTGCGCGATACCTGATCGATGCCTACCATATCCCGCTCGACCGGGCACATGTGAAGGGACATCTGGATTTCCCGAACAACTCCCACACCGATCCAGGCGGCTGGTGGGACTGGCCGGGCTACTTTCGCAGGATATCGGGAAAGCAGACAGCCCGCGTTGTCATCGACCCATTCGAGGATAATGTTGTCGGATGGTGGCAGCCTGGCCTCAGCGGCTCCACTACGGGGGTTGATACGGCGCTCACACGCCTGCGCATCACCTCCGGTGCGGCATATAACGGGACCAGGGGCGCGGAGATATCCTATGCCTTTACAAATGCCGCAGGAGGCATCGTCAGGATCTTTAGAAGCGGACACGGCAACACAAACGACGGCCTGCTGAACGTGGGGTCGACCGGATCGGTGACGCTTGCGATCCGGGGCGATGCAAGCGGACACGAGCTGGAGTTCTGGCTGTACGATGCGGAGAAAGGAAACAGGATCGTACGCGCCGGCGTGCTTGGCTGGAGCGGCTGGCGCACGGTTTCGGTGCCGCTTGCATCGCTTGGCAGCGGAGGGCCGTTCCGATTCCACTCCATCGTCATCCGACAGACCGCCGGCAAAGGACGCAGCGGGACGATAGCAGCGGATGAACTGGCGCATGAAGTCGGCATCGCGGAGCTTCAGGAAGCGGCCGGTGAACCGCAGGCTCCGGCACGTGCTGTTGCGCTCCGTGCCGATGATCCATTCCCCGAGGCTCTCCGGCATGCCGAGGACATCACGATCTACTCGGCACTCGGAGATGCCATACACAGGTTCGGGCATCTGCCCGCAACAACGGTTGGCACGCTGCTTCGTCCTGGGGTCTATGGCATCGTATCTTCGGCAGGCAGAAGCATGATCCTCGTCCGCGAATAACAATCCGGCAACAATCACGGAGACCGCCCGAACCACGATCGAAACTTGTGCTCCGGGCAGACCCCGAGCACATTGTGCTCACCTCTCATCGAACATTCAACATCGGAGCCAGCCAATGTCTCTCGACGCTCGTCACATCCTTGATATCGCAGTAGAAGCAGCGATTGAAGCCGGGAAAATCACGCTCGAATATTTTCAGATATCCGGGCTGAACGTGGAGGTGAAGGAAAACAATTCGCCGGTGACGATGGCAGATACACGAGCCGAAGAAAGGATCGTCAGCATCATTCGGAAGCACTATCCTGACCACGCGATTCTCGGCGAGGAGTCGGGATTAAGCAACGGTACCATCGACACCACCTGGATTATCGACCCGCTCGACGGCACAAAAACTTTTATCGCAGGTGTGCCATTCTACGGCGTCATGATCGGTGTAGAGGAGAAAGGGGAGATCATCGCCGGAGTGGTCCACTTCCCCGCTCTCGGCGAGACCTATCATGCCGCCCGTGGGTATGGAAGCTACTGGAATGGCAGGCGGATGCGGGTCTCGGAGGTCGGCGATCTTTCCAGAGCCGTTCTCCTGGCAACCGATATACGGCGGTTCGAGCGGGAGCCTGAAAAAGATCCCGGATTCCGTCGTCTGCTTGCCGCAACACGGATGTTTCGCACCTGGGGCGACTGCTATGGCCATATGCTGGTAGCATCCGGGCGTGCCGATATCATGCTCGATCCGGCAATGAGCGTCTGGGATGCGGCGCCGCTGAAGGTCATCATCGAGGAGGCCGGAGGTATCTTTACCGACTGGACGGGGAGGCCAACGATCCATGGGGGAAGCGCCATCTCCACCAACAGTGCACTGCGCGACCAGGTATCCGAGATGATAGGATGATCGTCCGTCATGCCACAACCGACGATGCCCGCCCGACCGGAGAGATTTGCGTTGGTCCATGGCGGGCCATCTCTCATGTGATGGTGTAGACGCCAGCAGGAGCAGAATAACGCCCTAGTGCAGATCCCGGCGATATGCACTAGGGCGCAGGATATACAGCAGGAACGAGACCGTAACCTGGATGTTTTCATCCGGCAGCGCCACAGAAGGCCGATCCGGCTCTGCGTGCCAATAATTAGGCCCCATGCCAACCGCATCGGTAGCCTGCGATGGAGAAAGCTGCACAGTACGGGCAAGGCTGATCCGATCCTGAATATCGAAATAGTCCGACAACTCATCCTGAACCCTCTCTTCCTTCTGAGGGTGCACCTGGATCATAGTGAAATACTCTCTCAATTCCTGTAGATGCTCGGCTGTCGGCATCGCAACAAGACAGAGGCCATCATTGGATAGTATTCTTGCAAATTCCTTGAAATTCCGTGGTGCAAACACGTTCAGCAGCAATGCCACAGAAGCATCGCGCATGGGGATTGCCGTGTACACATCCTGGACGAAATATCGGGCAGCAGCATCGGCACGAGCTGCCATTCTGATCGCATCTTTTGAGATATCAAAGCCGTACCAGCCAGGGCCTTCACCAGCCGCCCCCCTGGCAGCCATCTGCTCTCTGAGCCTGCGCAGATAATAGCCCTCCCCGCATCCGGCATCCAGAACCACAGCCTCCCTTTCGGCCAGCGGATGAAACATGCTCGATGCTACCGCATCGATCTGTTCTATAAGAAAATCGTACACCCCGGCGCTTAAGAAGCGGCGCCTGGACTGGAGCATTTCCTGTACATCCCCCTGCAATCGCGAGGGCCGTCCGGCGGCAGCAAGGAAATTTACATATCCCTCTCTGGAGATATCAAAACTGTGAGAATTATCGCAGACAAACGCCCTCTCCATTTTCACCAGACCGGTAGAACAGAGAGGACAGATCAGAATCGACATGTGGATATACTGAATTCATGAGAAGATGCCCAACCGGCAGCAATATCGTGAATCCACAGGGATCTTGGGCAGGATCTCCGAGCAGAGACCAGAGACGGACCATAGATCAGAAATGATCTTCCAGAGCAAGGTCGGCTCCGAACACCGTGGGGCCATTGCCGAGTATTTTTTGCAGAAAGCAATCATGGTCCGGCCACCACGCCGATATATGATACATGCTGAACGGCCACATTCTTCTATGGTGGCGCATGTTACGGAACAAAAAATATGCACGGCGGCATCAGCCGGACCGGGTTGAGCACTAGATCACAACCCAATATCAACGCAGGCAATGCACCGATGGCGCTCGTGAACAAGATCCATCACCAGGCGGAATGATCCCGCCTACAAAAAAAATCGATTGGGCGATCACTCCTGCTCTCTAGTCCCATCATAGTCTACTACCTCACCAGAGAAGAACTATTATCCTATAGCACAGGAATTGATCACCCAACCGATATTCACCGCATCAGAAGCTGGCAGCATCAACCAGCGCCCTAGAGCAGTTGCATATGTCGGCCGGATTGCTGCGTCTTCATGGGCGCACTCTATATGAAGCACACAGCATCCGGCCATACCGGTCAAAGTGTTCCCACCATCGTTCCACATCTCCTTTGACCAGCGGATGCAATATGCCTTTCTAACAGGCGCAGCCCACTACTCATTAAGTACGCACACGCCGTGAATAATCGTCACACCAGCAGTGCCATTCCGGGTATTACCGACACTTAACCGCATTGGTTAACGCTTTGTTGCTCACGGTTTGCTCCTGTGCCTGCATATCTCTGGAGAGAATTAACCTAGTTACGTGTCAATATTATAGTTCCAGGGAGGATAAACAGGCTGACCATACAACTATTCTGCTGGAGATATATCTCGCACGTGTCCTAACAAAACGCCCGGCATGATTTCTCATACCGGGCGGTATTCCATACTACCTTACAAGACAACCGCATTATTACCGGGTAATCACCAGCGGCGCGATCACCGTACGTCCTGCCGCAACGATGCGGACAAAGTAGCTTCCCGAGGCAAGGCCACCCAGATCCAGTTTCAGGCTCTGCGCGCCCTGCTCCAGCACCACGCCATCGGCGATCGCCTGCACATCCTTTCCAGCGGCATCCACGATCATCACGCTCAGGCTTCCCTTGCGCTGCATCGTGAAGTTCACCACGGCCATCTCACCCCGTGCCGGGTTTGGCGAAACATTCACGCTGCTCACGGTAGCGCCCTGGCCATCCAGCGGGACACTGACCACATGGTCATCGGCGAAGCCAATGACCGGCACCTTGAACAGCACACAGCACTTGCTCCAGAACAGAACCGTATCGGAGAACGTACCGGCTCCGATCGGCTGGAACTCGACATCAACCGTCATCGAATTGCCGGCACTACCAGCCGGAGCCAGTGTGAACGGTGCGCTTGGCCCGAGCACCTTGAAGCCCTTATTGCCATCGGCGAGGCTGATGCTATGGATCTCCACCATCTCCTTGCCGTTATTGGTAACGACGGTACCCTCCTGGAACCTGGCGCCAACCAGACCATCCTCGAAGGTGATGGGCGCTCCGCTGATATCGATCTCGACCTGCGTTACAGGCTCGTATGTGACCGTAACGGTCCTGGTATTGCCCACCATATCGGAGACATACAGGGTAGCTGTAGCGAATTTTTTTCGATCGACCGGAGAGAGCGAGTATTCCGCATCGGTCGTCAGGCCCGGCTTGAACTCGCTCAGCGTGAACTGGAAGTTCTCCGCCAATTCCTTTGGCAGGCTGATCGTGGAGAGCGTCGTGCGGCGGGCACCATCGGCGGCCTCTGCGCTAATGACACCGGAAGTATTGCCACCATAATCACGGACGGCCGTGATCATGGGCGCGGTAGTATCGTCGATCGTCAGATCGCAGGTCAACGCGCCAGCCGGGTATCCGTAGGAATCCCAGTCGCTGAAGCCATAGCTGTAGACAGCGAACGGCTCAGGTGCGCGCAGCTTATAGACACCACCGGGAATCGAGAGCGAAAGCCCCACATAATCCTTTCCATTATGCTGGGTCGTGAACCCCACTGGTGTTCCCGCGCCGGGCATCAGGAGCACATTCTGCCAACTGTTGGTTTCTCCCACGGCAATCTCCAGAGCATGCAGATTGGCCGAGTCAGTTACGATATTCACATAATTGATAGGAAAATCGTTGCCGGGGGTGGAGAAGACCATTTGTGTCCCATACTGCTCCAGAGGGGTAAGGGTCAGATAGAACGGATCGCCGGCATTGCCATCATAGGCACCCGAGGTGCTATACTGGAAGACGCTGATCGGCTTGTCGGCTGTAAACTCGACCGGGTCCTTTGTCATTGCACGATACTCGAACCAGCCGGTGCCAGCCACACCTCCTGGCCCGTTGATCGTGGAATGCACGACACCATCTATGGAAACCGTGGTATTTGCTTCCTTGGCGAACACACGATAGAAATCGCCTTTCAGACGGGTTGCCAACGGCACCGCATAATACGTTGTGCCCCACGACGCAACCGGCAGCATACCTTCGGCCAGATGGTCGCAGCAGCAGAAGTTGAGCATGTCGGGGATGTAGGTACAGTTCTGGCCGGCAACCACGGCGATGGGCTTATCGCCGGTGATAACAGCGCCGGACATATCGCCGCCCGCCCCAACCGACATCACCGAGTAGACATCGCCCTGATCCAACGTGACGGTATAGGGGGTTCCGCCCGGATGATTCGGCGACGCCATCGGCGGGGTGATCGTCACCTGGGTGGAATCATACGGAGCGATCACCAGGAACTGCGACGGAAGCTCCTGGGTGCCGCCGATCACGGCGCTATACGAGGAAGCGATATACTCCCGGCCGAGCGCGCTCACCGGCAACAGCAGCATGCCATCGCTGGTATAGGTGGTACGATTCATCACATAGAGGATCACGGGGTCCTCGGCGACGACACGAATGGCCTTGTTGCGATACAGAGCATCGTTCGGCACCGGAGGCGCATCGGTACGTACAATCGCCTGTGCCTCGGAGGCGGTCAGATCGGCCGTAACAACGGCATAAGGCTTTGTGACCAACGTCTGCTTGAGCACCCCTCCCACCCACACCTCGACATTGGTCTTGGTGGTGGAGGTAATGTACAAGCGGATGTAATACGTATTGCTCCCCGGCAGATCCCAGTTGCTCGGACAGGAGAAGAAAAAATCTGTGCCGCTGTTGGCCGGGCCGAACTGTGTCGGAAAATTCCAGTTGCCATCGCTCTGCGCCTGAAGGCCTGTAAAGCCCAGTGCACCAAGCAGCAGAGCCGCAGCAAGCGTTCGTTTCATAAATCTCATACCGCACCTCATTGAAGATAAATACGCTGGTTCCAACCGTTACGGTTGATATCGAATGGTGCCTCCCGTCGCCGGTCTGCGTGTTCCAGGGCCGACCATCCGACCCCTGACCGGGAGACTGTCAAGGACGATACTCAACGGGTTGAGGTACCAAAGAGGGGCGCTCTCTCTCGAAGCCTGTTGGAAGAAATACCGTCTATTGGAGTATAGAACACGAGGGCATCGGATTGTTACCGCAGGACGCGCTGTGGTGAAATAAAAATCGCGCAGGGGGAGGGACCGCCCAGATCATCGGCTCATAATAGAGGCAGATACCGGCCATTCCAGCACAGATTCCGTATAGCGATAAGTGATGCAGGGACGCCGGACCGGATCATCGCGCTGTGCCGGACATCACGCGTCATAGTTCTGTACGGCGTGATGCCCGGCCATTGCCTGACACTATGGGATCGGGATTCTGGGAACCGGGATTCTGGGGATCGGGATTCTACCGCATCAGCCAGCGCTCCAGGCGTCTACGCTCAAGCTCCCCCATCTCCTCCTGCTCCAGAATCTCATAACTCTCCCTGGCCTTCAGATGCAGCACCGTTTCATACAGCCGTCCCTCGCTGGCAGCAGTAATCCGGATATGTTCGCGATCGTGCACCCCTCGCAGCAGGGCATCCCACTGCCTGCCGCTGCTTACACGAACGCCATCGAGCGCCAGCAGCTCATCATCTGCCCCGATACCGGCGTGCTCGGCCGGGGAATCGCGCATAACCCTGGCAACCTTCACACCGGTCTTGAAATCCTCCGGGTACAGCCCGGTCCAGCGCTCAGGCGCAGGCGGCTGGAACTCCAGATCGGCACCGAACAGGTTCTCGCGTCGCTCCTCCTTTTTGCGCCAGAGAAGCCCGAGACGGGCCAGCACCTCCTCCACCGGAAGCTCATCGGTGCCATCGAGCCATGACAGCAGCCGCTCTCGGATATCAACATCGGTCGCGGCGCTCACGATCCCGATAAACTCGTCCTCGGTGATCCCTGTGGCAGGATCGGCCAGATAGCGATCCATAAGAGCACGCATGCCATCATCGAGCGAGTGTTGCCCATCGGTATCGGCGATAATGGAAAGATCGAGAAGAAGGAAGATCACCCCCCCCTTCAGATAATAACTTGGGAAGCGATTACCGGAGTCCGGCGTGGGAATGTAGAGCTTCACCCAGCTCAGATAGCTGCTATCCTTGACCGACATCGCCTTGCGTCCGGGCACATCGAGGAGCCGGGCAAGATGCTCGCCGGCAAGCGATTTCAGGTATTCATCACGACTATAAAATCCGCAGCGATAGGAGTTCAGATCGTCATAATAGCTTGTGACCCCCTCGGCCAGCCAGAGCATCCGGGAGTAGTTCTCGGCATCGTAGTTGAACGGGCCAAGCTCGCGCGGACGGATGCGCTTCACATTCCAGAGATGGAAGTATTCGTGGCAGAGAAGGGTAAGAAGCTGCACGACTCGCGCCTTATCGGCAAATATCTCCGCATCGAACATATTCACCGAGGAGCGGGCATGCTCAAGGCCGCCGTATTGTCCTGGAAGAAGCTGGATAATGAAGACATAGCGGTCGTACGGCAGCCTCCCCCACATGGCAGCCGCCTGGTCGATGATCCGTTTGGTCTGCTCGGCAAGCCAGTCGGGATTAAAATCGCCGATGCCGGTTATGGCAACCTCGTGCAATGCACCATGGCGACGGTAGTGTGCCACCACATGATCGCCGATCTCCAACGGTGAATCAACCAAGATATCGTAGTTGAGCGCTCCCCACACCCCTTCGATCACCGGCGAAAGCGCGGTGGAGACCTGTTGCCAAGGATGGTCGATCCGCACATGATGGATCTCGTCGGTCCGCCCCTCGACATACATCATGCAGTTGGCGGGGTTGATAAAGGCATGGAATCGGTTCACATGTGTTTGCCGGACCGAGCGCTCGTTGCCATAGTAGGTATAGCAGAGCCTGAACGTACCAAGCCCTCCGGTGTTCACCCGCAGTCTGTTCTTGGCGATCCACTCCATCTCCAGATGTTCGCCGGATGGGCCAACCGCCCGCACATCACCCTGGTAGGCTATAAAATCACGCACCTTATACGAGCCAGGAATCCAGTTGGGCATTGCAAGCACCAGCTCCCTGGCGGCGCTATCGACTTCCATCACCACGTTCATCACATGCTGTGCGGCATTCGGGAAGGTAAGGTGATAGCGGATGGCGGCGGAGGTATCGAGAAGCGCTGCATCGGTCTGTTCTATCGAATACGGCATATCGGGCTCAACTTCTGTTCCTGAAGAAAGACCCGATACTGCTCATCGGGCCAATAGCTTAAAGCCCTAAAGATAGGGAACCCTGGCGGATGAGAGGGCGTGATACGCACAAGGCCCGTGGTGATGCACGGGCCTCTGTTCCTACGTATAACACACACCAGCGCCTGCTTCGTCCTCTACAACCTGTGAACAGCGATACGTGGGCCAGCACCCAGGATCGCATGTATCGCGGGTGCTGGCCCAGCAGCCCCAAGCACTGCCGCAGAAGTTTTCTGGCATCGTCTCTGATCAAAAATCCTGTTCCGGCTTAAGGCAGCCAATCAGAATGTCAGGTTTCCCGTGCAGGGGCACTTAACAGTCGGCCGTGATCTCCCAGGTGTCCGCCCCACAGATGTCCACCTCGCGGACGGTGCAGGTGGATTCATCTTCGGCCACCAGCTTGGCATCCCACTTGCCGCATTCGATCTCCACTTCGAGCGAATCGCCCGGCTTCAACACATCCACATCCCCGAGAAGATCATCACCCCACTCGTCCTCGCTCACATGCGAAAGGAATACACGATCGACGTTGAACGTGGTCTTGTTGATGATGGTGATCGTCTTGTTACCGCTGGCATCTCCCTGAGCCGATGCGGTCGAGACCACAGCCAGCCCACAAAAGGCCATGATCGCTATGATGCGAGGAAAATTCATCTTCATGAGAGTAACAAACCTGTACGGTTAATGAGAGGATTGATCAGGAGAAACAAGGGGCCGATATGCCCTTGGACATGGTGCCACAGGATGAGAATCATGGAACAGGCCAACGTAAGCATGCTGGAGTTCCAAGGCAGCTCTTCAGGACTTCAGAGGCAAGGGGACGAAAATATGGTGCGGGGCAGCATGAAACAAGCGGCCTGGACGATATCTATGGCCTTCGCGCTCGGCATTGTTCTGCGGAAGCAGATCCAGGGCTTGAGGAACAGACGCAGGGAGAACATTCCGCGCAGGGCAGTGCCACACAGGCGCGACATATCCGATAGAACAACAGGCCACCCTGCATGTATTCATGGTAGAGTAGCCTGTCAGAGTTATGGCCCGATGGTGATGGAGCAGCCATCAGTTACTTGCTACAGTAGCTGCGCGCCTCCGGTTTCAACCATGCCGATCGCCCGCATCCGATACAGCGGTATCGGCAACTGCCGGCAGGGATTCTACCGAGACCTTGTCCTGGGTAAGCCCACGGATCAGCGATTCCAGATCGATGCCGGAGACTCCCTTCAGCATCTCGGAGCTGGTAGCAAGCAGTTCGGTAATGTAGTTGCTAACGCGTGCCGCGCCGCTTCCATTGCCGGTATCCACCACGGTCAGTTTGCTGATATTGCTCAGCGGGGCCGCGATACGGCCAGCAAGTTCAGGCATCATCTTGACAACGATATCGAGCACAGCGGCCTGGCCGAACTTCTCGAACGCCTCGGCAAGCTTCTCCTTGGCCTCGGCCTCGGCCAGACCCCGCAACCGGATAACATCGGCATCGGCGGTTCCCTTGGCGCGCTCGGCATCGGCCATGGCCATACCCTCCAGGCGGCGCTGCTCTGCGGTTGCCTTTGCGGAGGCTTCGATCTCATACTGTTTTGCCTCGGCCTCGCGCATACGCCGATTCTTTTCGGCTTCGGCTCTCTGCTCAACGGCATAACGATCGGCATCGGCCTTCTTCTTCACCTCGGCATCGTACTGCTTCTCGCGACGGCGAATCTCACGCTCCTCCAGATCAATCTCACGCTCCTTCCGCACAAGCTCCACCCGCATCTGCTCTTCCACCACCGACTGCTTCGAGCGGGCCTCCTGCACAAAGTAGGCCTGGTCGGCCTCGGCCTTCGCCATATCCTGCTCCCTCTTGAACTCCGCCACCTTCAGCGTATTGCCCTTGGCAGCCTCGGCGACATTGGTATCACGAAGCAACTCCGCCTTCATCCAGTCCTCTTCGGCAATCGCCTTCTGTACACGGGCATCGCGCACCGCCTGGGCCTCGGCAACCTCGGCATCGCGCTTCACGGCTGCGATACGTGGCTTGCCAAGCGCCTCAAGGTATCCCTGCTTGTCGCGCACATCCTTGATCGTAAACGAGACGATCTGCAACCCCATCTTTTTCAGATCTCTTGCGGCAACCCCCTGCACCTCCTGTGCAAACTTGTCGCGGTTGCGATAAACTTCCTCGACGGTCATCGAGCCGAGGATGGAACGAAGATGGCCTTCGAGCACTTCCTGGGCTTCCATCCGAAGCGCTTCGGTAGGTTTGCCAAGGAACTGCTCGGCAGCGGTGGCGACATCCTCAACCGAGCCGCCAACCTTGATGATGGCAACACCATCGGCAAGCACCGGCACACCCTGCTCGGTGTATACTTCCGGTGTGGTGACATCGAGCTTATGAGAGAGAAGCGAGATAAAATCTTTCTTCTGAAATATCGGCAGGATAAATGCACCACCACCCCGCACGATCTTTATCTTACGACCTGCGTCGTCGATATCGACATTTTTCGAGCCAAGGAACGATCCTGTGACGATCATCGCGGCATCCGGGCCAACCGTTTTATAGCGTGCACCGAACGTCAGCAGCAGCAGAAACACGGCACCAACCACAAGCACAGGGATCAAAAATGCACCAATACCAATTTCCATATGATTTTCTCCTTACGATAACAATGTAGTGTCCAAGGGTGTTACGTACAGCATCTCCCGGCTGGCCTGCACCACGACCACCTTCGCCCCCGATGGGATAACCACACCATCGAAGCTTGCGGCAATCTGCGCCGTATGTCCAGCCCCCACCTTTACCATCACTTCGCCGCACCCCCGCTCGGGAATCGGCGTTATAACTTCGGCGACCATGCCAACCAGATCTGCCATAGAATATCCGGTGGATATCTCGGCATTCCGCATCGGCCTGATATAAAGAAAGTAGATCAGCACAGCCATCACAACGCCGATCGTAATAGCCAGGGCGAGCGCCAGACCATGCGAGAAATCGGTGTAATCCGTCAGGAGTATGCCCGCTCCACCGAATGTGGCAATGGCGCTGACAATCACGGCCGGTTTCAGAAAATCCAATCCATGATCGAAATCATGCACATCGCCATGTGGCACATCATGGTCAGCCCCTCCCACCAGATCGCCGAGCAGAACGGCGACCACAGAGAATAAGAGGCCACCGATCAAGCAGGCCCAGTACACTGCAAGCATAGCAGTACTCCTCCGAAAAACAGGTTTGCGAAAGAACTCGCCACAGATTTCCTGTGATATACCGTTTATTACGGCGCACGGGAACGGGGGGTTGCAGAAATCGTACGAAAAATCACACACGGTGGATTATTACCAACAGATGCCGACGCCACAAACAGCATACGCCTGAGCGGCCAAACCGGACTTAATCCATCATGCCAAGATGCAACGCCGCGAAAAATTATACCGTGGCGTGATCGCAGACCCCAGGACATCAGTGTATATAATAGCCGCAGCATATGCTGCATACACTGCCGGAGATATGCCTGGGCACTGCATTATTCAGACAGGATGAATATTCACAACAGCCAAGTGCGGCCATAGCGCTCCATATTGTTTCTCAACGCATATCGGAACGCACAAGCATCACCGTGCTTCCCGGCGTGTGCAATGGCCTTATCGCCAACCACGCGTCTGCGATGCTTCAGATACCGGACTCTGATACCGAGGGAGGGGGATAGTCCAAGCAGGATACGATGCGTAGTAGCAGAGACCTGTGAACGCTATTGGGGCCGGGTGGATCTCACCGTTGAAACGCAACCGAGTCTCCAGAGATAGCCCCGATTCATAGAAGGGGAACAGCTATCGCAACCAGGGCATTCCACAAGCAGCGTACTAGGGAATGTACTCCGCCCGGCATAAATGACAAAACGTATTCCGCTGATATTCCGTATCATTTCCACGCAAATGACTCGTTACCATGCTCACATATCGCAATCCGCATGGTAGAATACCAACAAGGTGACCATGGCACAATCGGCACAGATCAATGCAACCGGGAACGGGCAGCCATCAGGCATAACACGTATAAAGGGATGGTTCCAGGCACCGGCAACGCCGGGCATTCTGCTGATTCTTGCAACGGTGCTTGCGCTGGCGATGGCAAACTCCCCCCTTGCCGAGGATTATCACCGGCTGTTTCAGATGCATTGTACAATCGGCATAGGGGATGCCGTTCTTTCCAAGCCGCTGCATCTCTGGATCAACGATGGGCTGATGGCGATCTTCTTTTTTGTGATCGGCCTGGAGATCAAGCGCGAGCTTCTTATCGGCCATCTCTCCTCGCTCAAACGATCGGCGCTGCCGATTGCCGGGGCCATTGGCGGCATGCTTGTGCCCGCGCTTATCTATGTGATCTTCAACAGCGGCATGGAGGGCGCACGTGGCTGGGCAATCCCGATGGCGACCGATATCGCGTTCGCGCTTGGCGTTCTCTCGCTTCTCGGCAACCGGATACCTCTAGCGCTGAAAATATTTCTGATGGCGCTTGCCATTGTTGATGATCTTGGGGCGGTTCTGGTTATCGCATTGTTCTATACCGATACCATCGTGCTTGGTGCACTTGGGATCGCAGGCATTGCGTATGCTGCTGCCCTGCTGCTCAACATCTTCAACGTACGCGCGCCCCTCTGGTATCTACTGGTAGGAATGGTTGTCTGGGTAGGATTTCTGCAATCAGGCATACACCCAACAGTGGCCGGCGTCCTGCTGGGCCTTACCATCCCGGTACGCCGCATCTATGATGGCCCAGGCTGGCTACAGCATGTGGAGGGGGTTCTGGCGAAGTATCGCACGCTGTTGAGCCTCCGCACCCCCAACTCCGCAGAGGAGTTGGGGGCACGTCAGGAGGCGGTTCATCTTGTGGAGGAGGTGACGGAGAAGGCACAGTCTCCGCTGATCCGGCTGGAGCATGCCCTGCAACCATGGGTAGCCTACGCCATCATGCCGATCTTTGCTTTTACCAATGCTGGCGTGACGATCTCGACCGAATCCTTTGATACGGCGCTGGCCAGCCCGGTAGCCTGGGGGGTATTCCTCGGCCTTGTGCTTGGCAAGCAGATCGGAGTATTTCTCCTTAGCTGGCTTGCGGTCAGGCTTGGCATAGCCGATATGCCGGGGGGGATCGGCTGGCGGCATCTGTATGGGGTTTCGATACTTGCCGGCATCGGGTTTACGATGTCCCTCTTTATCACCGAGCTTAGTTTTGCGGGCAGCCCCACCATGCTCGATACATCGAAGCTTGCAATCCTCGGCGCATCGCTCGTGGCGGGGATACTGGGATACCTGATGCTGCACAGGCTCTCGGCCGCAGAGCAGGAGCCAGCTTCCGGCACCTGAGCCGTGGCCTCAGCTCATGGTTGTGATCGCCTCATGTGCCAGCACGCACTGCCAGGCGCTCTCGATCTGGTCGAGACGGAGAAATACCTGTGCAACACGATGAAGATCGGTCTCCAGATCATCGGCAGTGGCGCCGCCGCGGAGGCGCGCCGCGAGAACATCGACGCCCCCCTCCGGGTTGCCCGTTCGCAATTCGATCTCCAGATCATCCGGCGATGACTCCGGGGCCACCGTAAGCCGTTCCTGCCAGAAATCGCGGATGGCCCCTCCATCGGGAAGCATAGCCGAACCGGCAAGCTTTGCAAGATCGTTGCCGGTAAGAACAGTGCTACGAAGCACCCGATCCGGGAGCGCATCGAAGCCGATGCCAACATGCGTGGGCTTGGCGAGCGTAAAGACCGCCGCGCCGCTTGCACGGCAGTACAACGGCCCCCCCATTCTGCCAACTAGATCGAGCCGGTTGGCATCGAGATACCTGCCATTGAACGCCGATTCCCGGATATGGAACATCACCACTTCACCGATCATAAGATTGCCGGAGGCGGCTTTGCCTCCCAGATCGATATGATGCAACAACCTGCATTCCATCACCATGGGGGACTCGGCCACCCCGGGCGGCTTGATCTTATGGCTGGGAAGCTTTGTGAACCCGGCCTTGATGAACTCGTCAACATCGGCGGGATACTCACTTGATGCAAGGCTCGCCTGCTCCACCATCGCATAGGATACCACCGAGACGGTGAACTCGCCGGTTGCCTTGATGTTGAGAAAACTATGCTTCGGCGTGCCATCGGACCCACGAAACGCAGGAGAAAAAGCAATCACCGGCGGATTGGCTCCAAAGGCATTAAAAAAGGAGAAGGGTGAGAGATTGGGGCGCCCCTCGGCATCGAGTGTGCCGACAAAGGCGATGGGACGGGGGGCAACGCCTCCCAGCAGATAACGATGGGACTCCGCGTGCGGAACCGTCGCTGGATCAATATGACGCATCGGTAAAGCTCGGAAACTGTGTGAACAAACGCTGTACGTTCCGAAGTTACGGATTAGCAGGTGCAGCGCCTAGCTGGCAGCACTGGCGGGGCAACCCCATCCCCTTCGGGGACTATGCCGGGCCATCAGCAAATCGATTGTTGCGGAGCAGCAGGATGTAATGCCGCAGAGGCGGACGCCCATAGCGCCCCGTGCAGGCCAGCAATGGCCCGCAAGGCATTATCCCGCTCTCCGAGAATATCTACGGGCGATCGGTCCTGCGGCAAGCCGCAGGAACCCGATCGCCCGATCGATGGCCCCCTGGGGAGGATCGTACGCTTATGAACGGCACAGTAGATAGATACTAGACGAGGCAGCGATCTGGCTTAGGGGGGGAGACTCAGACTCCATACGCTCCCTGGCTCCGAGAAAACCGAAGGCGGATGTGATATACTGGGATGCCGCCCCCGACAACCGGAATATACACACCCTGATGATCTAAAAAAGGTATTGCCCACATACAGGGGCTGTTGCAAGCAGAGGCGATCACCCTACTCCTTGCAGAACATCCAGGCATGCATCCACCGCAGACCGCATACGTTCCCCGGCAAGCCGCCCCTGCTCAACCACATCAAGATGATCGAGCCGAACCCGTGCGCTATCGGTAAGAGTATTGGTAATAAGGCTCAGGCCCACCGTACGCATGCCGAGCAGATGGGCGGCCGTTACTTCCGGCACCGTGGACATGCCAACCGCATCGGCTCCCATCCGCCGGAGCATACGGATCTCCGCACGAGTCTCATAACTTGGCCCAAGCACTCCCGCATAGACGCCACGGCGTAGCGCGATGCCGCTCATCGCACTGCGCGCCTCGATTGCCGGATACAGAGCATGGGCGAACATCCCAGCGCCATCATCCACGTTGGAAACGCCTCTGGCAGTTGCAGAGCCTGGCCCCGCGACTGCACTGCATCCCCCGAGAAGTGTTCCGAGATGATCCTCGATCAACATAACATCGCCGGAACGGAATCGGGGATTCAGCCCACCGGCCGCATTGGTTACAACAAGCGAGCGGGCGCCAAGCAGCGCCCCGGCCTGTACAATGGCCTGTACATCGGCAACACTGTATCCCTCGTAGCGGTGGCGCCTGCCAAGCGCCAGAAGGACAGTCCAGCCATGGCGGCGCAGCAGCGCCAGCCGACCGGTATGCCCCATAACGGCCAGCGCCCCGGCATCGGCCACCACCTCATATTCAACCGGCAGGAAACATCCGCTCAGACCGGAACCAAGGATCACAAGAGCATCGACGGATGTTTGCATGCAGGCATGCAGGGTATCCATAAAATCGACCATATCACCTCATGATAGCCAGATGAACAACGGCAGCAACGCCGGAGGCGGCGCGATCGGCCGCGTCCGCTCCAGGTTATCACAGTGCTCCGCATGGCATCTGTAGATACAACAAAGCCCCTGGCGGAACAGGTCCGCCAGGGGCTTGACAACATACACCAGTACACGGCAACAAAGCCGAGACGCCGGTGGAACTTATCCGATCATCGTCTTGGCAGCCTTCGACGGCGTTATCTCCTTGGATCCTTCCTTGCGGTCGAACGCATCGATAATGCTATCGTTTTTGCTCTGCACCAGGATTTCGCGATAGGTCTTCAACCCCGTACCGGCCGGGATCAGACGACCCATGATAACGTTCTCCTTCAGGCCATACAGGTTATCGACCTTCGCCTCGACGGCGGCATCGGTAAGCACCTTGGTCGTCTCCTGGAACGAAGCGGCCGAAATGAACGACTCGGTCGTGAGCGACGCCTGCGTGATGCCAAGAAGCAGCGGCTCCGAGGTTGCAGGCTCGGCCTCGCGTGCCTCGGCAGCCTCCTTCCCCTTCTTCTTCAGCTCCGCGTTTGTCTCCTTGAACTTCCGCTTCAGGACGGGCTGACCCACCTTAAACCGGCTATCCCCCTTCTCGGTGATCACGACGCGATTTTTCATCTCATCGTTCTCCTCCTCGAACTTGATACGATCGACCTGATCGCCTTCCAGGAAGCGGGTGTCGCCGGAATCTATGATACGCACCTTGTGGAGCATCTGCCGGGCGATAACCTCGATGTGCTTGTCGTTGATCGGCTGCCCCTGCATCCGATACACTTCCTGGATCTCGTTGACGATATACTCCTGCACGGCGCTCACGCCCTTGATACGGAGGATATCGTGCGGATCGATCGAACCATCGGAGAGACGCTCGCCGGAGCGAACGAAGTCGCCATCCTGCACCAGAACGTGCTTACCGAAGTTGACGGTATACTCCATACGGGTACGCCCATCGAGCGAGGTAACCACGATAACGCGATTGCCACGTTTTGGCTTGTCGAACGAAATGATGCCATCGATATCGGTAACCACCGCTGGCTGCTGCGGCGAACGAGCCTCGAACAGCTCGGTCACACGCGGCAGACCGCCGGTGATATCACGGGTCTTGCCAACATCACGCGGGATCTTGGTAATGATTGTGCCGGGCTGTACAATCTCCCCTTCCTCCACGTTGATGTGGGCGCGGATCGGGATGATATAGGGCTGAATAAGCTTCCCTTCCTCATCCACGATCTCGATGGTCGGGCTCTTGGTACGGTCCTTGGCGTCGATCGTCACCTTTGTGATATATCCGGTCTGCTCATCCGGCTCGTCGCGATAGGTAACGTTCGGGATAAGATCCTTGTACCGGATGATGCCCGCCTTGTCCGTCACGATGACGTTATTGTACGGGTCCCATTCGTAGAGGATCGACCCCTTCTGCACCATATCCCCCTCGTTCACCTTGAGCGAGGAGCCATAGACCACATCGTAGCGATGGATCACACGGTTATCCGCATCAAGGATCGACACACCACCGGCGCGGCCGGTCACCACACGGGTTGTTGAGGTGATGCCGGTATCGGGATCGGCATCGGTACGCTCGATGAACTTCAGCCCCTCGAACGATACACGCCCCTCGGTCTTTGTCTGCACAGCGCTCTGCGATGCGATAAGCGACGCGGTGCCGCCGGTATGGAACGTACGGAGCGTAAGCTGCGTGCCAGGCTCGCCGATCGACTGGGCTGCGATGATGCCCACCGCCTCGCCAACGTTGGCAAGCTGCCCGGTTGTCAGGTTGGTGCCATAGCACTTGGAGCAGATGCCACGCTTTGCCTCGCAGGTAAGCACCGAGCGGATCATCACACGCTCGATAGCGGTCTGCGAGATGGCCTGCGCCACTTCGGTGTTGACCACATGCCCCCCCTTGACGATCGTGTTCTCGGGGTCGAGCGGATCGATCACATCCTCCAGCACAACACGGCCAAGGATACGCTCATGCAGATGCTCCTTGATGCTCTCGCCTTCCTTGAGCGCCTGCATCTCGATGCCACGAATCGTGCCGCAATCGTGCTCGGCGATGATGGCATCCTGTGCCACGTCGATCAGACGACGGGTAAGATAACCGGCATCGGCCGTCTTCAGAGCGGTATCGGCCAGACCCTTACGGGCACCGTGGGTCGAGATGAAGTATTCAAGAATCGAAAGACCTTCCTTGAAGTTCGAGGTCACCGGATTCTCGATAAGCTCGCCCATTGCGCCGGAGAGCGACTTCTGCGGCTTTGCCATCAGACCACGCATACCGGCAAGCTGGCGGATCTGCTCTGTCGATCCACGAGCCTTGGAGTCGAGCATCATCCAGAAAGGATTGAACCCGTGATTATCGATCTTCAACGCCTGCTGCACCACCTGGAGAACGCGGTTGGTGGCGTTCGACCACACATCGATCACCTTGTTATAGCGCTCGCCGTTGGTGATAACGCCTTCGAGATAATAGTTCTCGATACGATCCACTTCCTTCTGCGCTTTGGCGATGATCTGATCCTTCTCCTGCGGCACAAGCGCGTCGGCAATGGACACGGAGAGGCCACCCTTGGTGGAGTAGGTGAATCCGAGATTCTTCAGATCGTCGAGGAACTTCACGGTTTTCAGCGCTCCGGCCTTGCGGAAGCACTCGGAGATAAGGCGCGTAAGCTCCTTCTTGGTAAGCAGCGTATCGAGATAGCCCAGTTCCTCCGGCACCATGCCGTTGAAAATGATACGGCCGGTGGCGGTCTCCACCATCTTCCCCTTGATACGCACCTTGATCTTGGCATGCAGATGGAGACGACCGGTATTGTAGGCAACAAGCACCTCTTCCGGTGAGGAGAACATCTTCCCCTCGCCCGCCACACCTGGATAGGTCTTGGTCACATAATAACAACCAAGCACCATATCCTGCGACGGGACGGTGATAGGATCGCCACTCTGCGGCGAGATGATGTTATGCGAGGAAAGCATCAGCAGGATAGCCTCAAGCTGGGCATCGTAGCTGAGCGGGACGTGCACGGCCATCTGGTCGCCATCGAAGTCGGCGTTGAACGCCGCACAGACCAGCGGGTGAAGGTGGATGGCCTTTCCTTCCACCAGACGTGGCTGGAACGCCTGGATGCCCAGACGGTGAAGCGTCGGAGCACGGTTCAGAAGCACCGGATGCCCATCGATCACCGATTCAAGGATATCCCACACCTCGGTCGTCTTCCGTTCCACCACCTTCTTTGCCGACTTCACGGTCTTGGTATGGCCGCGCTCGATCAGCTTACGGATGATAAACGGCTTGAACAGCTCCACGGCCATATCCTTTGGCAGACCGCACTCATGCAGGCGCATCTCCGGGCCGACCACGATAACCGAACGGCCGGAATAATCGACACGCTTTCCAAGAAGGTTCTGACGGAAGCGGCCCTGCTTTCCCTTCAACATATCGGAGAGGGACTTCAGGGCGCGCTGCGAATCGCTTCGCACAGCCGAGCCACGACGGGAGTTATCGAAGAGCGAGTCCACGGCCTCCTGAAGCATGCGCTTCTCGTTGCGGAGAATGACCTCAGGGGCGTCGATATCGATCAGGCGCTTCAGACGGTTATTGCGGATGATAACCCGGCGATACAGATCGTTCAGATCGGACGTGGCAAAGCGCCCACCTTCCAGCGGCACCAGCGGGCGCAGCTCCGGCGGGATCACCGGGATGATGTCGAGCACCATCCACTCCGGGCGGTTCGGCTCTCCCTCTCCCTCCGGGCGATCGCGGAATGCGCTCACCACGCGCAGACGCTTCAAGGCCTCTGCCTTCTTCTGCATCGAGGTCTCGGTCTTGATCTGCTCGCGCAGCTTCAGCGACAGCTCATCCGGGTTGATCCGCTTGAGCAGTTCCTTG
Organism: uncultured Alphaproteobacteria bacterium; assembly: GCA_964455525.1. Lineage (GTDB taxonomy): Bacteria > Bacteroidota > Ignavibacteria > OLB7 > OLB7 > JAFDZV01. Next base: position 519,416 of record CAYVWR010000002.1, on the reverse strand, counting down.
ACTGCCTCGCCGCCGATCAATGCGATGAACTTGCGCGAATCCTCATCGTCGAGATCACCATTGGACTCCGGGAGCGAAGCCATGATATCGAGATATTGCTCCTCGGTGAGCAGATCATTGACCTGCAAGCCGGTCTGTCCCGGCTGCACCACCACATAGGACTCGTAATAGACGATGCGCTCCACATCCTTGGTCGGCAGCCCGAGCACGGCACCGATCTTCGACGGGAGAGAACGAAGATACCAGATATGGACCACCGGCACCGCCAGCGCGATATGCCCCATACGCTCGCGACGCACTGACTTCTGTGTCACCTCGACGCCGCAGCGGTCGCAGATGATTCCCTTATAACGGATGCGCTTGTACTTGCCGCAGTGGCACTCCCAGTCGCGCACCGGACCGAAGATCTTCTCGCAGAAGAGACCGTCCTTCTCAGGACGGAACGAACGATAGTTGATCGTCTCCGGCTTGGTGACCTCGCCATGCGAACGATTCAGGATATCGTCCGACGATGCGAGCTTGATCATGATCCGCCGGAAGTTCTGCCCAACGATCTGATTCGGTTGTGTAACCACAGTGTTCTCCCGATGTATAAATCAGAGAAATTCAGAATTCAAAATTCAAAGCTCACCATGAGATGCCGAAGCCCATTCCGCCACAGTACCACCCCGCCGCTCCGGCTCCGGTCGCCGGGAGAGCAGCCTCTGAGATGCTCTCCCGATGGTTCCGGTTCATCATTATGAGTATATGCACCATCGCCTCGTATCGAGACCTCTCGAAAACGTTACTCGACTAGAGCCTTAGTCGATCTTGACTTCGAGGCCGAGGCCCTGGAGCTCGCGCACCAGAACGTTGAACGACTCGGGGATGTTCGGCTCCGGGAGGTTCTCCCCCTTGACGATTGCCTCGTAGACCTTGGCGCGCCCGTGAACGTCGTCCGACTTCACGGTCAGAATCTCCTGCAGAACGTTTGCAGCGCCGTATGCCTCAAGCGCCCACACTTCCATCTCTCCGAAGCGCTGACCGCCGAACTGCGCCTTGCCACCCAGCGGCTGCTGGGTGATGAGCGAGTACGGTCCGATCGACCGAGCATGGATCTTATCCTCTACCAAGTGGGAGAGCTTCATGATATAGATCACGCCCACGGTCACACGCTGGTCGAACTTCTCACCCGACTTGCCATCGTACAGATCGGTCTTGCCATCGCGCGAAAGCCCGGCCTTCTCCAGCCAGTCCTGCACATCCGGCCACGAGGCCCCGTCGAAGATCGGGGTCGCGAAATTGATCCCAAGCCGCTTGCCAGCCCAGCCGAGAGCGGTCTCATAGAGCTGCCCCAGGTTCATTCGCGACGGCACGCCGAGCGGGTTCAGCACGATATCCACCGGAGTACCATCCGGGAGGAACGGCATATCCTCAACGGCAACGATCTTGGCAACAACGCCCTTGTTGCCGTGGCGACCGGCCATCTTATCGCCCACCTGAAGCTTCCGCTTCTTGGCGATATAGACCTTTGCCATCTGCATGATGCCCGGCTGGAGTTCATCCCCCTGCGCCACCTTGTTCTTCTCGATCCGTATATCATCGTTGGAAAGCGCCACCACCTTCAGATAATTCTGATAGGCCTTCCTGACAAGCGCGTTCTTCTTCTTATTATCGACCCACTGATCCTCCACGTTCAACGCGGCCAGATCGGTGCCGTCGTTCAGCTTGGCGATAAAGGAATCAGCCTTGATGACAACGCCAGCACGGACGATGGTGGTCCCTGCAAGATCGCGGATGCCAAGCGAGGTCTCCCCTTCCAGCAACAGGCCAAGCTTCTCGGCGAGCTTGTTGTTGTAGTCGTCGATCGTGGCAATAAGCTGGCGATCGAGCATTTCCTGGCGACGCTTCTCGTCCTTGCGAACGTCGGAGTCCTTCTTGATAACCCGGCGGCTGAAGAGCTGCGAGTTGATAACCACACCCTTCATTCCGGGAGGCGCCTTCAGCGATGCATCCTTTACATCGCCCGCCTTGTCGCCGAAGATCGCACGGAGCAGCTTCTCTTCAGGCGTCGGATCGGTTTCCCCCTTCGGCGTGATCTTGCCGACCAGGATGTCGTTCTCACGAACATCGGAGCCAACACGAATGATGCCGCTCTCGTCGAGATCCTTTACAGCCTCCTCGGAGACGTTCGGGATTTCTCGGGTAAGCTCCTCCTCGCCACGCTTGGTATCGCGGACATGGATCGAGAACTCCTCGATGTGAACCGAGGTATAGATATCCTCGCTCACCACACGCTCGGAGATCACGATGGCATCCTCGAAGTTGTACCCGCGCCATGGCATGAAGGCCACGATCAGGTTACGCCCAAGCGCCAGCTCGCCGTTCTGCGTGGAGCATCCATCGGCCAGAACATCACCGGCCTTGAAACGCTGCCCGGTACGAACCACCGGACGCTGGTTGATACAGGTATCCTGGTTGGTACGGAAGAACTTCGTCAGCTCGTACTCCTTGCGGCGATCGTCGACGAAGGAGACCAGATGCTCCTCCTTGGTAAGATTGGTATCGTACTCCACGATGATCTTCATGGAATCCACATAGACAACCGTGCCATCGCGCTCGGCGAGGATAAGCGTACGGGAGTCGCGTGCGACCTTCCCCTCCATTCCTGTGCCCACAACCGGCGGGTCAGGACGAAGGAGCGGCACACCCTGGCGCTGCATGTTCGAGCCCATGAGCGCACGGTTGGCATCATCATGCTCAAGGAACGGGATAAGCGCAGCGGCGGCCGAAACGATCTGGTTCGGCGCCACATCCAGGAACTGCACCTGCGCCGGCTCCACCATCACGAAGTCACCGGCCTGACGAGCACGGACACGATCCTGAACGATCAGGCCGTTGGCATCGAGCTTTACGGTGGCGGGGGCGATAATCGTTCCCTCCTCCTTATCGGCCGCCAGATAGTCGATCACGTCGCTCACGACGCCGTTCTCGACGCGACGATACGGCGTCTCGATAAACCCGAAATCGTTGATGCGCGCATGAATGCAGAGCGAGGAGATAAGGCCGATATTCGGGCCTTCCGGCGTCTCGATCGGGCAGAGACGGCCATAATGGGTATAGTGCACGTCACGAACCTCGAAGCCGGCACGCTCGCGGGTAAGACCACCAGGTCCGAGGGCCGACATACGCCGCTTATGCGTCATCTCAGCCAGCGGGTTGGTCTGATCCATGAACTGCGAGAGCTGGTTGGTACCGAAGAACGTATTGATCACCGAGGTGATCGTACGCGCATTCACAAGCTCGGCCGGGGTGAACGTCTCCACATCGTGGATGTTCATCCGCTCCTTGATAGTACGTGCCATACGGGCCATACCGACATTGAACTGTCCGGCCATCTGCTCGCCCACGGTACGCACACGGCGGTTGCCGAGGTGATCGATATCATCCACCTGCTTCTTTCCCTGCTGTAGATCAATCAGGTGCTTGATGATCGCCACGATATCGTCACGCGTCAGGGTTGTCTGATCGCCGGGGATATCCAGGCCAAGCTTGTCGTTGATCCTGTAGCGGCCAACCTCGCCGAGATCATAGCGCTTGGGATTAAAAAAAAGCTTGTCGATGAGGCCGCGTGCGGTCTCCAGATCGGGCGCCTCGCCCGATCGAAGCTGGCGATAGATCGCCTCCAGAGCATCCTCCTCGCTACGGGCGGTATCCTTCTGAATGGTGCGGACGATGATCGAATCGACCTGCGAGGCCTCCTCGGTAAAGAGCCGCACATTCTCGGCGCCGGAGTTACGGATAAGCTCCATCATCTCGGCGTTCATCCTGACATCTTTGCTGGTGATGATCTCACCGGTATTCATGTCGATGATATCGCCGGCGATAATGCGTTCCAGATACCGCTCGTCGATGCTGGCAACCGGCACCTCCTCGGTAAGCTGGAAAAGCTCAAGGAGATCTTCATCGGAGGAGAACCCAAGCGCACGCAGGAGCGTGGTAACCGGGAACTTCTTCTTACGATCGATATAGGCGTACATCACGTTCTGGATGTCGGTGGTAAACTCCACCCACGACCCACGGAACGGGATGATACGAGCCGAGAAGATGCGTGTGCCGTTCGGGTGAATCGCATCCGAGAAGAAGACGCCGGGGGAGCGATGCAACTGCGAGACAACCACACGTTCGGCACCATTGATGATGAACGTGCCACGATCGGTCATCATCGGAATATTTCCGAGATAGACCTCCTGCTCGATCGTCTCGATGAAATCATCCGATTCCTTATCAGCCTTGGAGCTTAGACGGAGGCGTGCCTTCAACGGCACCGCATAGGTAAGTTCCCGCTCACGACATTCGTTGACAGTGTACTTGGGCCGTTCGACGCGATAATCGATATACTCCAGAGTGAAGATCTCGCGGGCATCAGTAATAGGGAAGTTCGCAATGAACCCCTGCTCAAGCCCGACCTGCTTCCGCTCCTCAGGAGCATCCTCGGCCTGTAGGAATTCCTTATAGGCTTCGATCTGCACACCGAGCAGATCCGGCATATCAATTACGTGCTGGGTGCGCGCAAAGGTGTGCCGGCCCACGGTTCCATTGTTCGAGACTCCATTATTGGATCGGTTGGTAATCACTTCTTATATGCCTCCAGTCAATGAGGAAGGTTGGCGTCCACTACTACGGCAGTCGGCTATACTCAAGACGACGATGGATTCTCCACGACAGCGGTGAGCCCGTCAGCCATGAAGAATCCACCACGATTTTGTAAAAATCTGTAAATACAGGTTTGGAACTGGATATGTAACGTGCGATTCGCTCTACTCCTGCGGGGCGTCTGGACGGGAACTGCTGCAACAATGCTGTAAAATGCAAGCATAGGCGCGCCTAAGGTTCTACAGGAGGATTCGATCAAGCGACGTAACAGATAGAATGGTTATTGTCCCTAGTTCCGCATTCAAATCACTATAACCCTCTATGATAAAACGATGCTCTCCCCGGCCTTCCATCGCCCGATTGGGTATGTAAAGCGCGGGGAGATCATTTCGCGGTTCACCGAGCAACCGATCGTCTCATGGAGCGATGGTACTCCCGGCAAGCCTGCCGCCGTTTCCTTACTTCAAGGTAACGGTAGCGCCGGCTTCCTCGAGCTTCTTCTTGACCTGCTCGGCTTCCTCTTTCGAGACTGCTTCCTTGACTGCCTTCGGAGCGCCTTCGACGAGGTCCTTGGCTTCCTTGAGGCCCAGGCCGGTCAGCTCGCGGACCACCTTGATGACGTTGATCTTCGAAGCACCTGCGCCGGTCAGCTCGACGGTGAACTCCGTCTGCTCTTCCTCTGCCGGAGCGGCAGCAGCAGCGCCCGGCATCATGCCACCCATCATCACGGGAGCGGCGGCGGTAACACCGAACTTATCCTCGAGAGCCTTCTTCAGCTCCGATGCCTCGGTAAGGGTAAGATTGCCGATCGTTTCGACGAGTTCTGCGACGTTTGCCATTGGTAAGAATCCTGAGAGTTACTGGTTCGTGTATGTTCTTTCGTAGTTGAAATCTTGTGCGGAGCCGGAGCCGTCCCCGGCGAGGTATCGAGCGGCGCCCGCTTACGCGGCCACGCCCTCCTTCTTCTTTGCGACTTCCTCGATCACCGAGGAGAGATCGCGCATGACGGCATTGAGAACGCCGACGAGGCCGGAAGCAGGAGCGTTGATTGCACCGACGATGGAGGCAAGCATATCCTTGCGCGACGGCATCGCTGCGATTTCCTTCAGCTTTGAGCCGTCCATCACCTGCTGCTCGATCACCGCGAAGTTCAGCTTCGGAATATCAATCTTCGGGTCGATAAAGTCACGAAGTACCCGAGCCGGAGCAGCCGGATCTTCGTACCCGACCGCGATACCGGTCTGGCCGGCAAACTTGTCGAGCACATGATCGTAGCCGCCAACCCCTTGCAGGGCACGCTTGACAAGCGTGTTCTTGGCAACCTTGTACGTGACGCCCGCCTTGTTGAATTCCCGACGCAGACGAATTGCCTGCGCGACGGTCAAGCCCGTGAAGTCAATCGAGTACAGTCCGCTGGCTCCACCGAACAGCTCAGTCAATTCCGCTACGACTTCTTCTTTCTTTGTCTTGGTCATACGAGAGATGAGAGAGTTGGATCTCTTCGATCTAGGTTAACGGGTGTAGCCCGAAGACCACGGAAAACCGTTCCCTGCCGTGATGTAGAAGCTTGCTTCCGCTGCCGGAAACACACCACGAGAGCCGGTGGCCCATCAGGTCTTCAAATAGATTGAATGCCGGAACAACACGATACTCGAACATACGGCCCCGGTTTCCCGAAACTCCTGCTGAGATGCTCCCCGGCACAAACGAGAGGCGAGTGCGTAATCGTTCTTCGATCCCCTGCCGGAGCATGCCCTGTAGAGCATCGCCGGGGATGGGAATCGCGGCGAGCACGGCAGGCTCATCATCTGAGGCAGCCGCGCTCAAAGCCGTTCAAAATGTTTAGGATTTCTCCGGGCCGGCCGTCATCACCGACTCGGTGATCGGGACGCCAGGCCCCATCGTGGAGCTGAGCGTGATGCCACGCACATACTTTCCCTTGGCGCTCTGCGGCTTGGCACGCATGATGCTCCCCATGAAGGTCTGGATATTATCCAGAAGCTTCTCCGTCTCGAAGGAGGCCTTGCCGATCGACGCATGCACAATGCCGGAGCGATCAACACGATACTCGATCTTGCCCGCCTTTACCTCCTGGACCGCCGTGGCCACATCGGTGGTAACGGTGCCGGACTTCGGGTTCGGCATCAAGCCACGCGGGCCGAGGATCTTGCCAAGCTTGCCAAGTTCGCCCATGACATCAGGGGTGGCGATAACCACGTCGATGTCGGTCCAGCCTCCCTTGATACGCTCGATGATATCCTCGAATCCGACCTCGTCGGCGCCAGCATTAAGGGCTTCCTGCTGCTTCGGGCCGCGAGCCACTACCAGGACACGGACGGTCTTGCCGATGCCGTGCGGCAGCGAAACCGTGCCGCGAACAAGCTGATCGGCCTTGCGGGGATCAACTCCAAGCCTGATCGCAATATCGACCGACTCGTCGAACTTCGCCGTCGCATTCCCCTTGACGATATCGACCGCTTCGTTCAGTGAGTACTGCTTGGTGGCATCCACCTTCTTGACGATGCTCGTGAATCGCTTGCTGCGCTGTGCCATAGCCTTCTGGTTGAAACGGAAACGTTGAAAAATGCCTGTTCATTAAGCTCGCTGCGTCCGTGCTTGATGGCATCGCAGAGAGCGCAACCCAGTCTTATCCCTCTACCGTGACGCCCATCGAACGGGCGGTGCCGGAGAGCATCGAGATGGCGCTCTCAAGCGTGTCGCAGTTCAGATCCCCCATCTTCGTCTTGGCGATCTCCTCAAGCTGGGCATGGGTGATCGTCCCTACCTTGTTGCGGTTCGGCTCGGCCGAACCCTTCGCGATGCTGAGCGCCTTGACGATAAGCACCGGCGCGGGAGGACTCTTCACAACAAAGGTGAAGCTCTTGTCGGAATAGAAGCTCACCAGCACCGGGGTGAGGATGCCTCCATCCTTCTGGGTCTTCGCGTTGAACTGCTTGACGAACTCCGAGCCGTTCAGACCGCGCTGACCGAACGCCGGACCGACCGGCGGCGCCATCGTCGCCGACCCTGCGGTAATCTGGAGCTTGAATGTGCCGAGGAGTTTCTTTGCCATGTTCTTCTATCTGAAAATCTTGATGTAAGCGTTCTAGCCGGGAGTGTCGTACCTACGAGCAGAGCCTGCACAGTGCCAAAATCGCTCAAGCAGGCACTAACGCTCTATTTCCACCTGGGAGAAATCAAGCTCAACCGGAGTCTTCCGACCAAAGATCGAGACCTCTACCTTCAGCTTCTGCTTGCTGGCATTGACCTCGCGAACGAAGCCGGAGAAATTGTTGAACGGTCCATCGATCACCTTTACCGGGTCGCCTTCACGGAACGAATCGACGATCGTCTCCACATGCTTGCGCTCTTCGATCCGATCGAGAATCTTGCTGATCTCCTCCGGCTGAAGCGGCACCGGCTCGGTCTTGGTGCCAACAAAGTTGATCACCGACGGGGTATTCTGAATCAGATCCCGAACCTTCTTGTTGAGAATCGCCTCGACAAGGACATAGCCTGGAAGGAAATTCTTCTGCCGCGTTCTCTTCTTTCCGTCACGTACCTCGAACACCTTCTCCAGAGGGATCAGGACAGTCGGAACGTATTCCTGTAGCCCCAGGCGGTCCACCTCGCTCTCAAGCAACTGCTTGACGCGAGCCTCATGCCCCGAATAGGTCCGGATGGCATACCACCGCTTCTGGATTGTTGGCTCGTTTGTTACCATAGATCTACCTCCCTAGTGCAATCTCAATCGTGACGAGGCGCCCTGGTTCGCTATCAGCTCAGAAAATGAAGTTAAAGAGCCGTGTGAACACGAGGTCGACCACATACACGAAAGCAGTGATAATCAGGCAGGTGACGATAGTGACGATCGTCGACTCCTGTAGCTGCGCCTTCTTCGGCCAGGAAACCTTTTTCATTTCGTTTCCGACCTCGCGAACAAACGTGCCGAGATTCTGCTTCATAGGGGCTTGCCGAGGATAAGAACTGCCCGCAGGTGGTGCGGGCAGCAAGGAAATGTGGACGCCGACAGTTCATCGTTGCACGGGCGGCAGGAATTGAACCCGCAACCTACGGTTTTGGAGACCGTCGCTCTACCAATTGAGCTACGCCCGTAAATCCATTCTCGTCCCCCCCCCCGATCGCAGATGCCTGAGCCGGAAGGCCGCTCACCGCATTCGGCCAGGCGGAACGCCGAGAATTTCACACTTACTTGGTTTCCTTGTGCACTGTCCGCTTGTTATCCCACCTGCAGAACTTCTTGTGCTCAATACGACCCGACTGCTTCTTTTTGTTCTTGGTCGTCGTATAGTTACGACGCTTGCACTCAGTGCATTCCAGCGTAATGATATCGCGCATGGCCTTGTTCCGGAAATGAAATCTCTTCGATGACGTCGTGCAAAGCAATCCATCGGAATAGCCCTCTCCGGAAAACCGGGGGAGGCGCCAGCCAATGGCTCCCCTGCGAAGAAAGAGCGGGAGACGGGACTCGAACCCGCGACCAACAGCTTGGAAGGCTGTGACTCTACCAACTGAGTTACTCCCGCATACCGGTCTACCCACAAAACAACCCGAATAGAGGAGATATACCCCCTCCACCCGGGCCACCAGCATGGTGACTCGATGGGGCTCACGACCGGGATTGAACCGGTGACCTCGTCCTTACCAAGGACGTGCTCTACCAACTGAGCTACGTGAGCGTATACAATTCTACTGAAGCCTGAAACGAGGTCGGGTGCGGTGAAAGATGCTCGGCGCCCGAAGCATGGTCTGGAACAACCTGCCGGGCATGATGATGCATCTTCTCGATGAGCTACTCCCGCAATGCCGATTGCGATGGATCTGCCATGGTATGCAGATCGCTGAGCGGTAGCATCGGTTCCTGGACCGACGTCGTAACGTGGCTCGTTTCGAAAGATATTCTGATGTGAAAGAGCTGCATCGAATCCCCGAAGGCGATTCTGATGGTGGGCAGGGAAGGATTCGAACCTCCGAACTCTTACGAGAACAGATTTACAGTCTGTCGCCTTTAGCCACTCGGCCACCTGCCCAGGTTGTCAAAGCAAATCGTTGGCTTAGAGATGATTTGCTGAAGAGCTTGCAAATATACGCTACGAATTCTCCCGAGTCAAAATCTTTTTTCGCGAGAGGATCACATTTCACAATCCGTTGCTACCTGTTGTTCCCCTCCGCATCGGCATCCCCTTCTGCCTCCCTCTCTCTTGCCTGCGTGGTATGGGCGCTGGCCATACCATCCTGCTCCCGGATTCCAGAGGCAGGGCTGCGAGAATACTACTTTTCTCACCACCAACGCCATACAGAAGCATATGCGATTGCAAATCTTTACCTCTATAGCACAGATTACGCCCTGTATGTACGGGCAAAAACCCACTTTCATACACACGCATTACCGCCACAAACCGTCCACCCCGATGCGGCCGGAACCGGCAGACAGATCGCATGGCGATCTTCCTGGCATACCTACTCAATAAACGGAAGGATCTTATGCAACTCCTTGGAAACGTCCCCGATTTCAGTAGGCCGATCGAAGCGCTGTACCGCTGCCACGAGGGCATCCTGAGGCGTATGATGACCATTGAGACCATGGCACGGCAGATCATTGAAGAAGGGGAACCAGCATTTACACGGCAGCATAGCATCTGGCTGGAGACATTCCACTTCATCAGCGAAAATGTCGCCAACCATACACGCGACGAGGAGGAAGGCCTCTTTCCGCTTCTGGCCCAGCGCGGCATTGCCATCCAGGGTCTCCTGGACGATCATGATGAAGCAGAGCAGACCGAGGCATGGCTCGCCGGGCGGTTCGAGGCGCTCTCTGCCAGCGGAGCCGATGTCGACAGGAACCAGCTCAATGAGTTTGCCGAACGTGCGCTGTGGCTGACAGGTTTCTACCATCGCCATATAGACGTAGAAAACACAACGGTATTCCCGGAGGCCGAGAAGGCATTGAACGCCGATGAGAAACATGATCTCAGCCTGCGGATGCACCGCCATCGGCGTATCCAGATAACGCTTCCAAGCAGCTTCTAAACACCGGGATCATCACGCACAGGCGCAGACAGGCATTCAGCTTCTTTGCGCCTCTGCGTGCATGGCTTCAGGCCCCGCCGGAATCGCAGGCCAGGGCATCCCTGCCCTCCCGCTCGCCCCGGATCTCCGTGCCGATCGCCTCGATGTCGGGCGCAGCAAGCCACTGCTGAAATGCCGGGAACAACTCCCGTTCCTCGAATCTGATATGCGACTCCAGCAATGCGCCGAAGCGGCGCACAAGCGCACTATCGCAGCGGCCGGCGCGGCAGGCCTCCACCATCTCCCGAAACGCATCGTGTTCGTCGAGTGCACGGCGAACCAGAACGGGCAGGATGCTCTCACCACCGGCATGCACAAAGAGCAACGTCTCCTCCTGATGAAAATGGAACGCCAGATCCTTCTCCCAAAGCTCCAGTATGGAACCACACGGCTCACTGGAACTCCGGTAGGCAGGTTCCCCCCGTTTCAAACGTTGCGCCGCCACAAGCCCCTGATGGTGGTCGTGTGAGAGCGGCACCAACGCCTGATGCCTACGTTGCGGGCTTACTATATTCCTATCATTCCCATCGGGTTTCCTATCCGGTGCAGCCATCGTTTGCGCTCCTGCTTTTCATGATAGATATATCTGCCGTGCCATCTCCTCATCGGCGATTCCAGAACCTGGCACGCCCCATGAGGGCGTGCATCCGGGTGCCCTCACCACCATCCCAGATCGGCACCAAACCCCCGTGAAATCCCGCTCCGCCTGCTCCGCCAGCGTTGTCCGTCGCCGGGAGAATGATCCCAGTGGACGATGGAGCTTCCCCGCTTGTCCCAGAGATAACGATCGTTTCCGCCAGTATCCAGGAACAGCCCGTACGATGGCAGATCGTCGCGAAAACTATTGAACGGCGGATAGAGCGTGGCAGTGCCAAGCGGCGGCGTATCGGGCCAGCCGGTAGGCTCCCCCGATTGCTCATAATAGAGCGTATACTCGTCATCGCCACGGCGATCCCAGAAGAACCCGATGCTGCCAAGATCGGCAGAGCCACCACAGTGGGATTTCAGGAAATACCGATCGTTCCCGTCACCGTCGATCGAGATGCCCACGGAGCCATCGCGTGCATGGCCATTATACTGGTTCTTGGCCGAGTCGTAGCCGATCGAATAACTATCATCACCGGAAAGATCGACCTTGCAGCCAATGGCAAAATGCGCCGCGCTGCCAAGCGAATATTTACCGCTCCTGTAGACATCATTCCCGCTCCGATCCTCCAGAATCCCCAGCCCCCACCAGTACCCGGCCCCCTGCGACCAGACCGGGGCGCTGTAAGAATCATCACCAGCACCATCAACCAGCACGCCAACGCCGCCGGCAAGGCTATGCCCATCGCCAAGATCGGCACGGCGGCCATACCCAACCCCCTGCGACATTGAAACCGACTGGCCGAGATAAAGCTCGGAGATGGCCCCGTCATCGCGAGCAATGTAGCGATCGTTCCCGGCACGATCCACCAGAAGCCCCGCACCGAGCGTGCACCCCAGCCCTTGCGACTGGCTCCCGCAGGTATAGGAATCGTCCCCGGCAAGATCCACCAAGGCCCCTACCCCGATGTGCGCCACACCCTCCCCCCAGAGGCTATCGACCACGTAGACGTCGTCGCCCTCCATATCAAGCAGAAGCCCGGTACCAAACCAGGCGGCTCCCAGCCCCGACTCGCGGCAACGATAGAAATCGTTCCCCTTCACGTCCACAATCGCACCGAAGCCAAACAGGCCACACCCAAGCGTTGCCGGAATCGAGGTTTCCTCGTAGCGGTCGTCACCGCCAAGATCCACAACAAGGCCAATGGGCCGGGCAAGCGACAGGGGCGTTCCAAGACGGCCATGATAGCGATCATCGCCACCGAGATCGACGACAAGGAAATAATCCCCGCCGATCACATCATCCCCTCTGCCTCGTATGGCGATCGTGCCAAGAGGGGTCGGGATATCCAGCGCGGGAATATCGCCGTGCTCTTGAACAAGGGAATCGGCGGCAGAATAGGCATTGAGCGCATCCCGGATATGGGTGGCCATAATCGCCGATGCAAACGCGAGCCGCCTGCGATCGGTCCGCTCGATGATCTCGAAAACAGACCCGTCGCGGACGGCAGGCTGCCCCATCCGCTCCTCCGCCCAGGGCTGCAACGCCAGCGCATAGAGACGCTCGGCGGTTGCCTCCTCCGGGGTTTTCACGCCGAGCGCCTGAAGGATCAGCAGATCCGGATAGACCCCCTGAAACCACTCGCCCGATTCCACCGCCCCCTGATAGAGCCGAACCACAAACATCCGAAGATGATCGGGGAGCATGCGCCATCGCGCACGCAGATCGGCCAGGAGCCTCCCCCCTTGCACCGAACCGGCAGTCATCGAGTCGAGCGCGGCATCGGAATCGCGATAACGTCTGGTAGCAGACGATGCATTCCAGAGCGAATCATCTGCGGATGGGAGATTGCGGCCGGCCGAGATATCCGTGAGCGAATAACCGATACGCACCACCGAGGCCGGATCGTGCGCGTTATCGAGCAGGGCGCTGCTGGTCTGGCCGCTGTACCGCAGCACCGACCGCACATCCCGGAACAATCCCCAGACCGTGCGCAACACCAGCGGGTCCGGGTTGTACCCATACATCTCGTCGGCCGTATAACCGATCGCTCCCCCTGTGGCATCAAGCCCGGAGAGAACACGCGCCCAGAGACTGTCGGGAATCTGAAGCCCCGCACGATCGGGCACCGAGCCGGGCGGCGTCTGTGCCGCCAGCCGGATATCCCCCGGCAGCAGGACCAGGATGAAAAGAGCAAGGAGGATGAAAGCACATGATCGGGCCATCGGCTGGATAGAGATATGAAGGATGACGGGCATCGGCCAATGCCGTGCATAGACCGGATAGGCAACGGGAGAGAAAAATAGAACCGGGAATTGCGGCAACGGATGTCCGGCCCTGATCTTCGCCTCGGGACTCAACGCACGCTGCTGTAGCAGACAGCGGCGGTCCCCGGAGAGTTCGCAGCGCCAGTTCAGAGTGCAGCACGACCTCTGCCAGAAAGCACCGATGCTGCCACCAGGGCGGGGGCACGATCACCCGGCGGCACGCTGTTGCAGCCACAGCCCCAGGGTAAGCCCCTTCCATAACTCCATCGTCTCCTGGCTCCCCCCATCCCCACGCAGGAACCGGACGGCAATTGCCGCGAACTTCTTCATATCGATATACTCTGCCAGCGCTCCGGAACCATCCTCCGCAACCGCGGAGATGATATCGCCCCCATCTCTGCGAAGAGCCGTAAAGAAGCTGGCGGAGGGATCGCCCTTTGTGGTGCGCAAGCGCACCGCGTCCGGCAGAATTCCCCGCATCGCATTGCGAAGCACCGCACGGGTCCAGCCATCATGGAGCTTCTGCTGCGGCGGGAGCGCCAGACAGAAATCGACAAGGCGGCTGTCGTAGAAGGGATAACGCGGCTCCAGACCGAAGCGGGCCGCACTTTTATCGAGGGTTTCCAGGATAAACGCATGGAGGCCCCAGTCGAGCCGCCTCGCGTGCTCCTGGCGAAGCGTAACAGCCGGAGCCAGCTCGCCGATGCTGGCGTTGAAACGCTCGGCAAGCCCCAGGCGCCGGGCAACATCATCGCGCACGATGGCCCCATCCCCCCAGGGACGGGATGCGGTGCCGTTCAGACGGTGCAGGGTTCTGCGGATCGGATACAGCAGCAGAGGATTGACAACCGTTCGCCGGAACAATCTGCCGGGCGCCACGCCGGTGCGCCCGGCAAGAGCGCGCAACTCCCTGCCAAGCGAACCGAAGCGCCCGGAACGGGCAAGCTCCGCCAGCAATCCGATGCCATGCGAGACCGTGGTATCGCCATCCAGGCCATCCAGCCAGACCCGGCAGCCGCTGGCGGATGCTTCCCTGAACAGACGCCAGTGTATATAGAGATTGGGGGAGAAGAAGGGTTCGTCGAGATGGGCAAGCATCTGGCCGATCTCTTCGAGCGGGCCGAGCGTATCGGCCATGATATAGTGGGGGATGATGCCGCCGCCAGCTACGACGGATTCCATATACCGATGCTCATCCGCCTCGGGACGGGCATACAGCGCCGAAAAGGTATGGAGAGGCGAACGCCCACCGGCCGCCAGCAGATCGCGTGCGACGGCCGCAACCGACGAGGAATCAAGCCCTCCGCTGAGCGCAGCACCAACCGGGCCGCTACGGTACAGACGGCAGCGTACCGCATCGGTAAACAGCTCGCCGAATGCATCGGCATAATGATCGGCAGAGCCGGACGGTAGCTCACGCCCGGTATCCAGGGACGCATGGCGGAACAGGCGAACGCCGGAACGGCCAACCACCAGCGTATGCCCCGGCGGGAGCCGCCGGACAGCCCTGTAGAACGTTATCTCCTTGTCATCGAACAATCCTGCCAGATAATCTCCCACCCGTGTGGCATCGACATCGCCAGGGATCGCAGGATGTGCCAGCAACGCCTTGATCTCCGAGGCAACCGCAAAAAAACCGCCGTCGTGATCGGATGCGTGATGGTAATACAAAGGGCGGACACCGGCGCCATCGCGTGCGCAGAGCATTTCCCCCCGAACCGGATCGTGCAGGACAAACGCGAAGTCGCCGATCAGTTTCGCCGCGCACTCGCTTCCCCAGCGCTCGTAGGCACAAAGGATCAGTTCCGCATCGGAATATTCTCCATCCCTTCCTATGCCAAGCATCTCCGGCAGCCGGTCGCGGTTGTCGATACGGGCATCGGCCACAAGCCAGAGACCATCGCCTCGGCGACCGGCGGCTCCCTCCTGCGGCATCTGCCCGCCCCTGAGAGCCAGGCCCACGCCATCGCGCAGCCGAAGAAGATCCTCCCCCCGGCCACGATGGCGGAGCGTTCCGATCATCCGGCGAAGCAGCAGCTCCTCGACCGGGCGGCCATCAGCGTACAGAAGGGAGACGATTCCGCTCATCCTGGCATATGCCCGGCAGGTGCCGGAAGAATAGGTGTTGACGGAGAAGCAGGCATGGATCGATGCCGGATGGCATATCAATCCTGCTGATTCCGGCGCAGCCGGTTGCACGATGGCATAATAATCATCCGTAAGGGATTTCCTGCCGGACGCATCATCGCATACGCCCTCTGAACAACGAAGAGCGGCACCGGACATCCCGGCACCGCTCCCGAGGCGTGCTCTATAAGCAGATCGTTTCTCCCCCCTGTCTCCGGATATGCCCCGGGATCTTACGTGCCGGTGGCGATCACCTTGGTCATGGTCGATACATACCCCGGAACCGGCACCTGGAACCCTGGGATGGTTACGGTGCCATAGGTGCCGCCGCTGACATCAAGCACCTTTCCCTCGCGCGTTTCCTTGACGATAACGCCAAGCTGCGGCACAATCCAGGTAGTCCGGTTCAATGAAGCGCTCGTCAGCTTGATGCTGGTATTACCGATGATCGGCAGAGAGATGATCGCCGAAAGGCTCAATTCCAGCGTATGGGTCGTCCTGGTAGCCGTATAGGTCTGCCCATCAATCGTGATGGCCTCGGTAGAAGAAGCAACAGCCGAATCGGTAACCGCCACCTTCATCCCCTGAAGGCCGGGGATGCTCAGATCCATCTGCACGGTATCGGCCGACTCGCCGACAAACCAGCGGGCTGTGGTTGCGTTGAGCTTCGCCTCCTGCATCCATTCCCGGCCGAGATCGATGCTGATGGCCGAGGCCATGGCAAAGTCCAGTTCCGGTGCAAGCGAGGCAAAGCGATAGACATTGTTCGTCCCCGTCTGCTGCTGGAGATAGACCGAATCGGAGACATTGACCAGGCCGCCGCCTGTAAAGATGCTATCGACATATACAGCGACATTGGAACGCCCCTGGACGCTAGCCGATGTATTGACAAGCGTCCAGGTGCGCCGACGCTCGCTGCCGCTCTCGACCTCGCCGGTGCTTGGCGATGTACGATGGCTGGTGAACTCATACCGAGCACCCTGTTTAAACGCCATCGAGGCAGCATCAGGCTCCGGCCCCGGATTGGTAGAGTTATCCTGACAGGCCGCCAGCCCTGCCAGTAACAGCCCCAGAGAGGCAACTATGATCTTCTTCATGGCAACATTCTCAATATGAAAGGAACCTCTGTGATCGACCAAGACACCAGGGGGAACGGCTTGTAACAGCACCGCATCCCATCGTTTTCCCGGCCTGCGCCAACCCTGCACGGCACGATGACGCATTGCAACCGCTACGACACTCGAACGGCATAACAACGTTTAATCTACTGCTAAAAAATGCTGGTTCGACGTTTCTACCCCCCATGGCATCTATCCCCACCCGATTCTCGTACGAGCCTCTGCCCTGTTGATACCTTCAGGTAGTAGAAGGGAGATCCTCACAGCTCTACGCCTGGGCAGTGCGTGGCAACCGGCCATGGCATCGCACCACCGGGAATCCCCGCTTATCAGCCACGATCCGCTGGCCGAGCCTGGTTATAATCCTCCGCATCCCGTATGAACGGTGGTTCTGACGAGGGGGGGTCCCCCCATGTCTGGCAGGTAAATTGCCTCTGCTTTTCCCTGAGCTGATTCGCTTCCATGGTGGAGCCAGGTGTGATAAGCAACCGACGGCTTACGACACGTTTCCCAGCCTCTCTCCGTATATCATCGTCCCATGCCCGGCACAGCCGCCCCTCTGGTGAACCTTCTGCGGCACGACGATGCTGCGCAGACAAAAGGGTACCTTGCAGCAATGAACGATCAGGACACATCACTACTATCCGATGCACAACTGATAGCGTGCATCGCAACGCGGCGCCAGGAAGCACTATCGGTCCTTTACGATCGCTTCTCCAAGCTTCTGTACGGCCTGATCCTCGCCATTGTACGTGATACCGACGACGCAGAGGATATCCTGCAAGAGGTTTTCATACAGGTATGGAAGAATGCCTCCAGATATCAACCGCTGCTTGGCGCGCCAAAGACATGGCTGGTTCGTCTGGCCCATAACCGGGCGATCGACCTGCTGCGCTCAAAGCGGCACAAGCAGAAGCAACTGGAGGTGCGTGATGTTCTAAAGACGGAGCAGGATGGCAGGCCATTGATGCAGGCAGAGGATACCACATGGCGCCAGACGGTACGCCAGGAGCAGACCGGGCAGATATCGCTGGCCCTTTCCAGCCTCCCTTGCGAACAGCGTGTGCTGATAGAGATGGCATTTCTGAACGGATATACCCATCAGGAAATCGCCCTGCATACCGGCCTTCCGCTTGGCACGGTGAAAACCCGTATTCGTAGCGCAATGCAAACGCTTCGCTCCCGTCTGCGCTCTGTTGCCGAGGAGATCTGATCCTTCGGCTATTCTGGCAATGCAGGTTCATGGAACGTCCCGACCACCTTTATCTGATACCGACTGGTGTTACAAGCCGACAATGGAACCAATTGTATGGGCCACCATGAAGATTGGAATCTGAACCGACGGCCCCTTCGTACATATCCAGTGTATCTTGGATAGTACTTTGTTCTGGTGGATATTGCGACGAGCTATGCAAGAGAATTCACATAACGACATTGATCCGAGCGAAAGCCCATCTCCTGGATGGGACGGCGCGCTCTATGCCCTTGGCACGATGTCGGCAGCCGAACGGGCGGAGTTTGAGGCACACCTGGCCGCCGATACCGGTGCGATCGCCCCCGACGACATCGAAGAGCATCTGCGGACGATGGCGGAACTGGCCGAGGAGATTGCATCGGTGATGCCTGCACCGCGCCGTGCGGTGAAGGATGCTATCATGGCAGCGATCGACGCGTCCGAACCGGCTGTTCCCGATCCGAAACAGATCGTGGTACGGGCAAACCAAGGGGAGTGGATCGAGCTGATGCCGGGCATATCGGTCAAGGTGCTCTTCTATAACGAAGAGCTGCAACGAACCACCCTCCTGGTGCGGCTTCAGCCGGGAGCGGCCTACCCGATGCACCGGCATGTAGGGGTGGAGGAATGCCTTGTGCTGGAAGGGGATCTGCATGTCAATGGCACAATCCTGTACCCCGGCGATTATGCGGCCTCACTGAGCGAGAAGATCCACAGAGATACCCATAGCGATGGCGGCTGCCTCCTTCTCATCAACTCTCCTCTTGATGATGAGTATCTCGATCCGCAGGATGCCGGAGAACATCGTTAGCAGCGATCATGCCCCGGCATCTGCGGAGGCATCCGTGACACAGCTCCCCCGGAGGTTCCCTGCCTCTGGCACAACCTCCTGTGAGCCAGGGGAGCCAAGGCCCATCTCCTATCTCCCCTGTTCGGGGCGTCCCACCCTCCTTCTTTACCAGTTCGATGTAAACGTCGCCATAAGCACAAACTCATCGAAATCGCTCGCGGTCAGCGTATAACTCTTGAACACATTCTTCTCCGCACGAATCTCGAAGACCCCCGTGTTCCACAGACCAACCGAACTGCTCAGATAAAACCCGGTATTGCGATCGTCTCCATGCTTGGCAACCGTAAGGCCAAGCGCGCTGCTCCAGATGTCGAATGCGGTATACGACCCGGAGAAATCCAGAGCGTTCACCTGCTCGGCACTATCGCCTACATTCAGCCGGGAGTGGGTATAGGCAAAGGAAAAGCCGAGAGGAACGCGGAAGTTGAGGCTCTGGTTTGCAGTGATGCTCGATACGCCGTAATCGCTTAGCCCCTGATGGCTGTTGCTCTGCTGCGATGAGAAACTGATAGAGGTTCCGGCATTCATAGCGAGCACCTTGTAGTAATACCCTGTGATCGCCGAGAGAAGCGTGGTGCGGTTCTCGATATCGGATTGATCGGCCAGATTCGAGTAGCGCTGCCGGTAGGGGGCATACTCCACACGAAGGAACGGGAGCCGCGCAAAGTTCAGTCCCAGGCCAAGGCCAAAGGAGGTGACGCTGGTATTGGCCGTCTTCAACAGCCTGTAGATATCGTCGGCATCGTTCTTGTAATAGGCGGAGGCCGTGATCTGCCGCCGCAGCAATCTCTGCTCGACCCGTGCCTCCCAGCGCAGATTGTCATGACGGAGGATCGGGGCGCCAAGCGAGAAAAACACCGGGCCAACCTGCCGTATCGACGCGGTGAGCCGCGTATCCGATTCAGGTATACGGCTGACCGCCTTTACCATAAACGCATAATCGACCAGACTGCTGATGTTGGGTGCCACCAGACGGCGCACCCAGTCCGGCACATCATTGTTCTGCAACTCTGCGGCGCTGATATCGCCGGTAAGCACTGAGCCTGCAACCTCGCCGAGTATCGTCAGATAGTTCTCCACGACCGGCACATTCACATCCAGGCCAAGCACATAGTTTGCCATCGGCGTGCCAGCTACACCGGAGGAATCAAACGGAAGCGACCCGGCATCATCCCTGGCATACATGCCGGTGAGGATGACATGTCCGCCATCCTTCTTGCCAAATCCCACGCGTCCGGCGTACAGATTGCGGCTATAGGCCTCATTGAAGACAAGGGAGTCGATCACGCCCGGCGCCCGTATGGCACGCTGAGTCTTCCCCCCTGCCACGGCAATGTAGAACAGCCCGGGATTCCATTCGATGTTCAGACCGGTGACCGGCACGGAGCTTAGCGTCAGCTCCGAATACCGGGGATAGGTAACGCCGACCCCAAGGGCTGGGAAATCCGCAAAGAACTTCTCGCCGGAGGCCACCAGCCCAAGCTCGTCGAGCTTTTTGATGCTCTCGGAGACCGCCTTATCCTGAAGGCCTTCCAGCGTGGTATACTCTCTCAACCTATCCAGATCGCGCATCCCATCGGCGCCGATCCCTTCAAGAGAATCGCGTAAGCGCTCAACGCCCCCCATTGTCTCGCTCAGATATCGAAGCTCATCGAGGTCTCCCAGACGGTCGTATGCCCTTTGCAATAACGCACCTTCGAGTTTCTGATAATCGAGGTCGAGGCTAACACTATTGATATTCTGGCGATAGGCGCTCCCCTCGGTAGAAAAAAGCATGCTAAGGGTAAACGGGACGTTATAGAAGGAGAGGGTCGGGCTTAGCTCCATGCGGGCAAAATCATCAGGCGTCTGCTGATAGCTCCCCTGCCGGTTGGCAAGCTGGCCATAGAGACGGCTGGTTCCATAGAAGGCAAACGGCGAGACCGCCACCCCGGCTGGCGGCTCCGCCCCGGTATCGGCACCATCGGGGCCTCCGACCGGCTGGGCAGCCGCACGCATATATGCGCTCCCGATCAGGACTGCAACAAGAGCGATTCCCCTGCTAATTGGCTTCGGCATCTGTAAACTCTCGAAGAATGAACTACGCTGTTTCTCCCTTCCGGGGAAGCATCAGATTTCGATCGTATCGGCGTACACCAGGCGCTCGATGGCATCCTTCTGGAACACCGCCATCCCATCCTTATCGGTTCTGCCTTCTTTGAGCAATTCCTTCTCGCGCTCGTTGCGAATGCCTACAGTAGCGACCTCGGCATCGGCCTCCAGACGTTCGTACTCCTTGATGACAACGCGGTAGGCCTTGCCGCCGAAGCGCCGTGCCCGTTCCGGCAAGGTGATATCGGCCATCCAGACCATACGCGCATCGTACTGCTGAAACGGGATCAGCTCGATCTCGGTAAGCGCGCTTGAGACCGGCCCCCATCCCATCGCATCCACCACATCGAGATCGCTTCCCCCCTGCATCGGCATCTCGATCGTGGCGGTGATACGACGAGAATACAGGAGGTTCTTGAAGGTCTTCTTGTCGTTCGGATTGAATCCCTCCCCCTTGGTAAAGGTGTTGATGCCGTGGGCGCCGGAGAGCATCACCCGGATCTTCACCTCTGAATCGAACGTGACGGCGGCAACACGGTCCGGGGCTATCTGGGCAAAATCGGCAAGCACCACACGCGACAGGTGCGCATCCGGGATCGAGTTCGGCTGATAGCGGGCAAGCGCCAGGCGGATAAAGGGATAATAGGTGTTGCCGGAGTCAACCACGATATCACAGAACCAGAGCTTACGATCCGGGTCGTACTCAACTTCATGCGGGGCAACGCTCACCACCGGATAGGGCTTGCCGCCAGCATCACGCAGCTCGTCCAGACTCAGGCCGCTGGCCGTTCCCCCTTCCGGGTTGCTGGCCAGCGGGAAATCGCCGGTGCCCGGACCGGGGCCAAGGGTTTCCGACCCCCAGATCGGATCGCTCCCCCATTGTGTTACATAGGGCTTCAGAGCATCGCTGAAGCCGCCCCCCTTGATCGAGGCAAGGCCTGTGCCCCCGCTGAGAAGGACAACCCCCAGCATCTCGCTTTCGCCGGAGGAATACCATGGACGATCCAGGTACACGCGAAGCCCGCCGCCACAGCGGCGGCTGACGATATCGTTGCCGATCCTCTGCGATGTATCCCAGCCGAAGGTCGGGATCACATACAGAATCTTCGGCGCATCCGGGCGAGCGGAGCTGGGGATGCTTACACGGTACTCCTCTCCCTGCCGGGAGAGGTTTGCCGGATTGCAGATGATCTGCTGGGGGAAATACTCGCGGAAACGGGTAGTGCCAAGCAGACGATAGTTCACCTTGCGGTGTTTGGTATCGCCGAACTCATGACGATAGATCTCCGGGTGCACCACGGCCATTCCGGCCCTCCTTTTTTCTTCGAGGGCTGTTGCCCCAGGGGGAAAGGAGTGTATTGGAACCGGGAGCTGATCGGGATAGAACTCCTCGATCCTGGCCTCGAAGACATGGGCCTGCCCATGCACCGGCTTATAATCGGCGCTCGATGCATCGTCGCGCGGCACAGGCTCGGTGATGAAATCGACCGGCTCGTCCCACTCCGCCAGCAGTTCAAGCTTGCCGGTGCTGCGAACGCTCAGAAAAAATGATCCGTGAAGCTCGGCGAACGTCTGGCCGAGATTTTCCTTCCAGCCCTTCAGCTCGGTGATCGTCGGCGCGCAGAGGGGTTGCTGCACCGCATGTACCAGCACAAGCTCGCGGTACGGCGTGACCATCCAGTGCTGCCCCCTGATAAGCAGCCCCTTCAGGAGATTGAACCGTGAGGAAGCGCTCATCCACTGCACGATCCCCATCTGGGGAAGATCCTCTCCTCCCAGAAAGGAGCTATAACGCACACGGGCAATCTCTCCTTTGCCAAGATATACTGTCAGGAGCATCGCTCCCTGGTCCCATTTGAACCTCCCCACATGCTTAGTGCCATCGCAGTAATCAACCGGATCGGGGAACTCTTCGATTCTGATTCGGAAGCAGTCGAGCAGGGGCCACTCGCCGGAGAACGGGATCAAGGCAACCCCATCATCGCCCGGAAGCCCCTTGAGCGCAAGGCCACGCGAAACGGGATCGGGGAGATAAGGGAGGAGCATCTTCTCCTCGCGATGAATCAGGAACTGACCGGCCGCCACCGAAGCAGCATCGGGGTCGAGCGGGTCGATCACCCACTGTGGGGGGAACGCCTCCGGGTCTCCTTTCAGAATCGGATAGGGCGGATTTTCCTGTAGCGCCGGTGGCGTCACAAGCTGCACCGCCAGCGGGTCGGGAAGCGGCGTGGATACGCCACTGTCGATATCAATGATCTCGCGATCGAAGAACGTCCCGAACTCCTTTTTCGAGATGTTGTAGGCGCGCTCGACGCCGCGCGAACCGGCCGCAAGCAAGCGATCGAACATCCCATGCAGCTCGGCCGACAACTGCGATGTTTTTGGGGCGGCCACATGGCGCTCGTTTGCCCCGGCGTAGATCTTCAGCCCGGTCGTTGTATTAAGCCCTCCGGCATACTCCTGGGCCGACAGATCGAAGTTGCTGCGGATCACCATATGCTCCACCGATTCCCCCTCGGTAATAGGGGCACGCAGAACCAGAGCCGGAGGATTGACCGGCTCGAACCGGCCATAGGTGATCTTGTCGGTGGCCTGCGATGCGTCGGGGGAGGTATGCGGCTCGCTGTTGCCGGCCAGATCCACAACGCGGGCGCGCAGCCGGTAGGTGCTGCCGAAGCGAAGCCTGGGAAGCGTTCCCCTGGTTGCCTTGAAACGTGTATCGAGATGCACGCCGGGGGGGAGCTTCTCCCCTTTCGACGGCTCGGCGGTCACGATCTCTCCCTGCGCGGCCTTCGGGGTACCATCGGGATTATACGTTTGCGGAGCGATCGTCTTGCCTGGCCGCTTCGCGCAGAGGCTCCAGCCATCCCAGCGGAACATCATCTCGTGGAAATACAGATCGCTTGAACCGGCATCCTTCGAGCTGGTCGATGCTCCTTTCACATAACCCTCCTCATCGTCGATGGTAAGGACCTGCTTATGCCCGGCCGTCAGCAGATAGGTGCCATCGCGACGGCAGAGCGAGCGCCATCGCTCTCCATCATCCACATCGAGCCGGTAGCCACGGACAAGATCATCGGCATAGAGTTCAATAGTGCCGGGAGCGCCGGATGTGGCCGCAAGATTTCTGGCGGCCCCCCTTACAAACTGTGCAGACAGAGCGGCAGCACGATTAAATTTCACAACGCCGATGCCCCCGGAGCGAAGCGCGGGGAGCGCCGCACCATCGGGCGTCGTATAGGCACGATCCTTCGGCATAACAAGCCGGAAAAGATTGGCACTGAAATCAACCGTCTTCAAAGCGCTTCCATCGGGATCGGCCTGCACCACATCGTACATCCTATCCTTCGACTTCGCGTATAGATCGTTGGCCCCCTTCAGCCCCAGCATGCCATCCACGATATCGTTGCTCCCCGGCCGTGGCAGCGGACGGAATCCGCCATCCTTTGTGCACCAGGTCCAGGGAAACACCGCATTGGCATCGCTGAACCCACTGCCCCCCGACTTCAGGCGAACACGGATCTTGTTGAACGCCGTTGTCGGCGCCGGCACAAGCAGTTCGATCACCACGCCAAGGCGCCGCATAAGCTCCGGGTAGTCGCCGAGGGCGGCAAGGATCTGATGGAAGTCGATGTCAGGTCTTTTCAGACGTTTCGGGACAAGGCTGAGATTCGGCTTCTCGCGGTACGGCTCCTTCCATTCAGAGCGATCGTAGAAGCGCTGTGCCTGGAAGAAGGAGAACTGCTCGAACGATGCAAAACCATAGGAGTTATAGCCGCTATAATCGAGCACCCGGCTCTCCTTGAGGTAGCGATCCAGGTCGGGCAGCCGTGGCATGCTCCGGCTCATGATTTTATCAAACTGGAAATTGATCGGGCCGAGCGAGTTCCGCAGCTCCACCAGATCGGGATCTTCCACTGTATTCGGATGCTCCTCCGGGTTTTTCTCGGCGATCTTCGTATAGAAATTTCTGAGCAGGCCCATCACGCCACGCACCGGATAGGAACGGATCACACGAGGCCTGAAGTCCGAGTATTCAAACGGCGCAACCGGCGTCTTTGCTGTAAAGACCCCCTCCCACAGCTCCGGGTCGTGGTACTGAACGCCATAAGGCCCCACCGGCACTATCTTGGCAGGCAGGAGCGCCGGATCGGTGTCGATCTCGGCGAAAAACTCCAGCGTCCTGACTTTTGCCGGCCAATGTCCCGTTGCCGGATTCCAGAAGTCGGGAAACTGGTCAAGCGTCCGCACAGCCCCCGGCATCAGGCGGGGCGAGACAAACACCGAGAGCTTCAGCATCTTCCCGTCGGTGCCATGCGGAAGCGCTGTCCAGATGATTTTTTGGCCTGCCATAGATCGCTCGGACTATTTCAATGGTTGATATTGGATTGCCGCTTCACCAGTCGAACGCGGTACAGTACTCATCCCACGGTCGCACCTCGACGCCGTTCTCCACATACGGCGCCATCAACTGCTCAAATGATGGATCGCCCTTGGCGCCCGCAAACTTCCGCTCGCACGCTATCTCCACACTGGCACTGAAAAAGAGCACCTCCACCTCGATGGTCAGCGTGGCACGGCCCACGCACTTGCCGGAACTGAACTCGTAGCTCAGGCTCAGCTCAAGCGTAATGGAGGCGGAGATCAGCCCCAGGACATCAACCTCTCCGTGCAGCCGGAAGTATCCCATCAACGTACAGGTATCGGTTCCCCCTTCGTTTGCCATTCTGAAGTAGATCCCGGCCACAACCGAGATGCTGCCGCTGGCAACGCCGAAATCGAGCGAGACGCAGGCACCGAACTCGAAGGCCGCCTCCAGAATCTGCACCCCTGCGGGGTTGAGCGTCAGGCCGAAAAAACCGCCGCCGCCGAACATCGAGACAGTAAGGTTGAACGGATTTTCTCGCGTACAGAAGTTGAAGCGGACGCTGAGGGGTTCGCCGATAAACGGGATGGTGAAGCCGGCCGCCAGGCTCATGTTCTGAAGGCTGAAAACGCCGATGGAGACATTGGGGATGGCGATCGAGAAGCTTGCGTCGATCCCCTTCTCGGAAATATCCAGAGCAGGTGGATCGCTGAACCCATCGAGCGGGATCAGCTCCTTCAAGGTCTCGACGAACGAGAGCACCCCGACAAACTCGATCCGGTTCAGCTCCACGTTGACATCGGCCTTTTTGCCGGTGCTGGCAAAAAACTGGATGGTCTTGAAGTGAAGCTTTATAAAACTTGCCGGAGCGATAAGATCCAGCACAAAATCATCAATGCCGCAACTGATATTCGCCGAAGGCTCGCTTCTGCCATCGGTCTTTGCCCGCAGCTCCACCGACACATAGAATCCCCGCTCGTTGTTCGGGATAAAGAGCGGCTTTGCCGGATTGAATCCCCACGACGCGATCTTCGGTCGCCACTCGAACCGGACCTTCATTTCCTTGGCCATCTCGATGGCATCGGCAAAGCTCTTGACCATCGCCACGAACTCGTCGATATCGCTCAAGGTGCTCTTGAACTGCTGCAACCGTGCGAGGGCATCGTTGCGAAGAGCAGGGCTAAGCCCGGGGACGGTGGGGATCGCGCCGATCATGCTGGTCACATGCCCGACGAAGGTGCTGAGATCTCCCGGCAGGGCCAGAGGATCGAAGGTGATGATGCTCTTGATGATCTTGTCGATATCGGCCTTCAGCGTGGTGGCGGCCGATGCGACCGCGCCCGGCATGGCATCGAGCGTTGCCTTGAAGGTCTCGATATCCTTTATGAACCCCTCCACCGCGCTTAACGCCTCGGTCACAAACTTCGGCACCAGATCAAGCCCCTGATCCAGCCCGACCGCCTTGACGATATCCCACAGATCAATAGCGCCGAAGAGCTTTGCGCCAAGCGCGCCAAAGAACTGCTCGGGGTTGAAGGTTCCCTGCCGTATCATATCAAGGCTGCCGGCCACCGGCCCCATTGTACGGGAGAGTCCTGAGATCTGCATATTCGGATGCATCAGCCCGCCGGCCCGGTCCCCCTTGCCACTGAACTTGAGATCGACGGCGCTGCCGCCGAGCATTTCCAGAAAGACCTCGCCGGCATTCTTCGCCGCCCCGCTGCCGCCAAAGCCTACCTTCAGGTACGATGCATTGAACTTCACCTCCGGCCTGCTATCGTTTCCGACCAGATGTTTGATTGCGGGGATGGAAAGCTTCACCTTGCGGACAACAGGATAGAATCTGGGGAACTGGGCCGGAAGCTTGGCGTAGGCGCTCTGCGGCGGAACCTCCGCGCCGAACGTGACCAGTTCGGTCTCGAAGGTGGTATCTCCAGGCTTCGAGCTTGCCGCAAACGCCACCTTCTGCCCATTGAACGGGCGTGTGCGGCGAGCAAGCGCCTCGGCGCCGGAGGCATTCTGGTACATGGTCGCGATTGATGCGATCGTGCCACGATCCGGCTTGTCGGCGATCTCCTTGCCGACAAACTGCAACGGCATGGTCAGCTCGGAGGTCTGGCCGTCGAGATCCTCCATCACCAGATGGAACTGGAAATCGCTCTGGCCCACACGTGGCCAGAAGGCCGACTGCAACAGACCATCGGGATAATCGCTTGCGGCGGGGTCATCCAGGTTCGGGGTAACGAGCGTAGTAATCCTGACCCGCTTGAACGGCATCATCAGATCGTACGATTCGCCCGCATCGGTGGCAAGGTTGGTTGCGCCGAACACCTTATCCTGTTCGCGTACAACGATGAACATCCTCTGGCGCAGATACGCCACCTGTCTGGAGGGGCTTCCGGGGTGGGGCTGAAACTTCCGCTCGGTCACCTTGACAAGCGATGCACGATGGCCGAACGGAAAGAGGAAGCCCGCATAGACAACTCTCACATAGTTATCACGCCCCATCGCCGCCCGGTGCCTCCACTCCTCTACCGCAAGCCCGGTTGGCAGACGGTCCCATGCGCCGCGGACATCCATCCAGGCGCCGAGCGAGGAGAGCATAAGCCGATCAACGCCGATCGGCACGGGATCGTAATCGCTACGAAGGTACTTCAGGTACTGGTTCGCGCTCAGGTGAACGATGTTATGCCGGTCGAATCCATCAAGCGACATACGGAACGGAACATTCCCATGCTTCGGCCAACCGGCAGCATTCTCAGGATTGAAGCTCTCCGGGTTGTTCTGATCGAAGCTGGCGGGCGTCCCGCTGCTGTAGGCCGGGTTCGAGCGCGCCCAGATAGCGCGGATCGTTCGGAGCGCCCGGTTATCCTCGTCCGGCATCCCCCCTTCCTTTCGTACCGCCAGACGTGTGTGCCAAAGCTCGGCACGTCCGGTTTTCTGCGAGATAACCGGCTTGATCGCATGCGTCCAGGCCGAGAGCGCATGGGGAGAAATGATAAGTCTGAACGGCGATTCGATAGCGGTCTCGGTAGCGCTCGGCTTTCGTAGCTGCGGCTTGATTGCCGTAAAATAGATCCCCACCTTCTCGAACTGATTGATCTTCTCAGCCTCGATAAGCTTGGCAAGGCCGGAACGGGCCGTGCGTTCCTGCTTTCTCTTTTCAAAGATGAGTTCCTCCACACGGGAGATATCCGGGAGGATAAGATCGCCCGCCTTTGAATTGGCCGGAGGGATTGCTCTGCCTGCTGGCGGCAAGCTTGTTATCGAGCCGAACTTCTGCACCGAGAGCGCCGAGGACTTGGCCTTGAAGTTTCCGCCTTTTGCCTCATCAAGCTGAAAGATGGTGTCGAGATCATACTTCCCGACCGTCTCAAACATCCCTGGGATCACAAACAGCAACGGCGGCTGCTTTGGCGGAAGGGCCGTTGGGGCAACGCTCAGCGAGTACTCCCGGCATCGCTCCAGGAGCGATTCAAGGTCGTAGGGAATGGGGCGCGCACCGTTCGGGACCTTGAAGACCAGGCGGCTTGGGCCGGAGAACCGGGACTGCACCGGAGGAGGGGTCGGGCTTTCATCGCTGCTCTTGCCCTGATCGGGGTCGGGCGGCTGGTGTGCCGAACCATCCGCATTTTTCGGTATCCCGACCGGCACTTTTTTATCAGCCTCGAAAAACGCCTGCTCGGCGATATTCTGTGGGGCAAAGTGAAGGATGATATAAGAGCTGCCGCCCGTGCTTGTCAGCATCTGATTCGGCCCGGCACTCAGGCTCATATTCACGAACTCGAAATCGAGAACGAGAAGATCCTCCGGGCGAACGAACGAGACGCGCAGATTCTTCAGTTTGAGCGAGGGCGGATCATCCGGGGCAAAGGGATCAAAACGCAGAAGCCCCGCCAGCCCCTCGCGCACATGGTGCGCGGCACCGGCAACAAAGGCAACAAGCGCCCCTTTTTCGGCCGGCACCGGCTGCGATATCAGCTTCGATGACATTGCGGGGGCAAAGGTACCGAGCAATGCCGGGGTACATTCGGCATGTCCGGGCAGAGCACTGCCGCCATGCAGCTCGAAATGTCCAGCCCCCTCGCCGTCGCCGACAAGCACGCTCCCGCCCGGCGTATGAAGCCAGACCGGCTCCTCTGCATAACAAGCCACCAGAGCAGAGCGTTCGCCATCAGGCTCGAAGGCGACGGCATATCGTGCCCGCCGCAACGGAAGCCCGAACGTCGAGCCATCGCCACCGGTCAGCCCGGCCGAAGGGTGCACCGTAAGGTGGCTTCCATCGCCGGTTCCCTCAACCATCATGGCACGATACGCCTCGCCGTGCGCATCCTCCCCGGCCTCAAGATGAAGCCGGTCGAAGGCACCATTACGGCCACGGATGGTCCAGGAACCTTCCCGTGCAATTCTCGGCTCGATCACCCATTCCTGCCTGCCACGATCCAACGAAACGAGGGTGCGTTTCGCCAACCGGAGGCTCAGCAGGCTTCGATCCTCAGGCACCAGCAGCATAAGCAGCGCGCCATCGGCAGCGATGCTCCCACCGATGCCATCGGCTCTGGCGATCTGCGTCCCATCCAGGCGCAACGTCCAATCGGGCGAGAACGCGGCTTCGGCACATCCATCCAGCGAGAGCTTTCCGGCGGCACCAAGCCCGCAGATATCCAGACGGGTTTCAACCATCGACCGTGCGGACTCCGCACCGATCAACCACCGTTCCAGCGGCACCTCCGTTTTGAACCGCCCAAGGTTCATCGCCAGGCACAGCGTCCTGCCGAACAATCCGGGGCGCACCTCGCATTCAAGGTCGGCCGGAAGGTTAGTGCCGGGAAAGAAGGCATCACGAAGGGCTACACGGATCAGCGATCCCTGCCGTTGCAGCGAGAGCGTGGGAGCGCCAGCGAAGCGGGCAGTATCAATCACCCATCGCTCCTTTCCTCCCAGCAGAAAGGCAACGCGATCGCGATCCCCGGCGATCGTGAACTCGCCGAGCATGGTAGCGCCAACCGCCTTCATCGAAGGGATTGCCGCGCCGAGCGCGGCAGCACCTGTTACCGAGAGTCCGAGCAACGCTCTGCGCGAGAGCTTCAGCCCCTCGGGGGCGGAGGTTATCTCATCGATCAATCGCCCCTGCCGTCTGAATCGGAACGGACGTTCCACTTTCAACGCGGCAATGTTCAGTCGCAATGGTTGCATGCATCCATCCTGATCGCTTGTGCGGAGTACCCGGCACGATGCACGCCAAGCGGAGCATATCTCCGCAACATTGCGCTGCACCATGCCGGAATTGAGTCTTCTCGAATGCCTGTTGGCACCGAAACGAGGGGAAGGGAAAAGAGCCTGGCCAGGCCGGGAAACGGTTGCCGTGGATTTATTCTCCGCTACAGGAGCGGAGAAGTTCTTTCAACAAGGCCGGGGGGATGGAGGGTTTCAGCCTATCTCGCACGATATCGATAGAGACGCGGATCGGGTCGTCGATGAGCAGTTCCCTATTTATCAGGGTTATTCCGCGCTGCCTTCCGATTGCATCGGTAAAGGTGGTGATGGCACCGGGCCGCGGTTTGAAATCGACGAGTTCCCCTCCTGCCGAGCGGATAACCACGGTATCGCGGCGTCCGCCCCCTTCATTGCCAGTATCATCATCATCCCGGGGAAAATCGGTCAGGGTTCGTGGTTTATAGGCGAACGTCCAGATCTCGCTCTCCCCCATCGGGAAATCGCCATCGGATGCAACGATCATCCAGGCATAACGTCCGCCGGAACGGAGTTTTCGGGAACTGATCGGATACTGCACCACCGTGGCGCCGAGCGACTGGCGCTCGAACCAGGCCGGGTTCGACCGCATAGCATCGTAGGCGCTCTGCCTGCCCAGCACCTCGACCATTTTCAGCCGATAGGCAACGCGCTGCCCCAGCCTCAGCGGCGACGGTGGCAGCCAACTGAACGCCGGGAGAGGCTCCTCGACGGTTGATTCATCCGGTGGGGAGATAAGAATCGGTGGATTCAACTGCTGGATGACAGCGGACTTGCAATCGGTTGCCAGGATCTCGGCACCACATTCATCGCGAACCTCGACACAGATCCGGTACTCCCCGGTAGGCGCCTGACCAGTTCGCAGAAAGGCATTTTTATACTTCTCGTTGTGATAGGTGGCGTCGATGGGCTGGATATCGGCGCCGGTCACAATCTTGGTGCCGGGGGGAAGCGTAAAACGGGCGGTGGTTGCATCGACCAGCCTCAAGCCGAGGGCGGTCTCGTCGATCGTCCCGGTAAGGCAGATGGTAAACGTGGTCGAGGTATTGTTGACCAACCTGATCCTCCAGAGATCGGCGATCTTCAACTGATTCGCAGGAGGCTGAGAAAGCTGTACGGTAACACGCGATTGAGCACGCAGCAGCCCCGTGCATCCCACGACAAGAATCGTTAACAACGCCGCCGTGCCAAGCAGACGAAGAATCGACATCTGTATCCCCTGATTACGATCGGAACCGAGCAGTGCGGGTATGCTTCATGCCATGCCGAACAGCAACAACTGCCACCAGCAGCAGTATACGTTTGCATCATATGCCAGAGACCTCGCGCATATGACAATTCAAGGGAGGAGTCTCAACTGAGAAGAATTGTCGCTCGAACGGGCAATGTTACGAAGAACCAGAGCAGATTTTCAAATATGATCCGATTATCCAATGAGAAACCGGAGGGGGGGGCAGCCTGGCAGGTGATACTCCATCAACAACACATCCGCCTGGCGGGGGATAACGCCGCTGTCATCATGGAGGGCATGGCGCTGGAAAACGTGCCGGAACGGCAGCGCCCGGCGTTGAACACCCCGGGCGCATACCATCGTGAGCGGTCACTCCGCCGCCGAGCGCGGCCTATGGATTTGCGGCAGTCTCTTCCTCCCTGGGATCGGGCTGCTGCTGTTTCTCCCCTTTCGGCCCGCCATCTCTGGCGGCCGAGTCAGTAAACCGCACCGAGACGATCTTCGAGACCCCATCCTCCTCCTGGGTAACGCCGTACATGGTATCGGCGGCGGCCATCGTGCGCTTGTTATGGGTTACGATGATAAACTGCGTATCGTGCACAAACCGGCGGACCAGGTTGACAAACCGGTCAATATTTGCGTCGTCCAGCGGAGCATCCACCTCGTCGAGGATACAGAACGGCGAGGGCTTCACAAGGTAGATAGCAAACAGGAGCGCGATTGCGGTAAGGGTCTTCTCCCCGCCGGAGAGAAGGTCGATGGAGTGCGGGCGTTTGCCACGGGGCTTGGCAATGATCTCGATCTGTGCTTCGAGCGGATCACCCTCGGCGATTCTCAGATCCGCCTCATCCCCCTCGTAGAAGAGCGAGGTGAAGATATCGGCGAAGTTCTTTCTGATCTGCTCGAACGTATCCATGAACTTCGTCTGGGCGGTCTCGTTGATCTCCAGAATGGTCTCGGTCAAGGTTTTCTCGGCATTTGCCAGATCCTCGCTTTGAGTCTTGAGGAACTGGAACCGATCGTTCTCCTCGCGCCACTCCTCGTAGGCAAGCAGGTTCACCGTGCCGAGCATTTTGATCCGCCCTTTGATCTGGCGGAGCTGCTCACGAAGCGACCCCATAAGCACATCGGTCTCCTCGCTGGAATAATCGCGCACCTCCAGCTCGATCTCCAGTTCGTCGCGTCCGCGCTGCATCATGTTCTCGGACTTCATCCGAAGCTCATTGATCTTGATCTCCAGATCATGGGTCTGCCCTATGGCCGACTCATAGCCCTTGCGTTCCTCGCGCAAGGCCTCGGCATGCCGGGCGATCTCATCGCGTTTGGCCGCCTGGTTGCGCACGATCTCATCGCGTTTTCTCTGCGCATCGGCCAGTTCGGCACGAAAGTTCTCAAGCTGCCCGGCCCCTTCCTCCAGGCTTCCTTCCAATGCTTCAAGCTCATCGGAGGCACGTTCCTTCTCCAGGCGCCGCTGCTGGATCACACGCTCCGCGTTTTCACGATCGCGGCGAATACGTTCCAGCTCCGCTCTGGCGCTTCTATCCTCGCTGCGGAACGTGGCCAGCAGCACCTGTTTCTCGTTCAGCACCCTTGCCCGTTCGGAGAACCCGGCCTCCACCTGATCCAGTGCCGTGGCCGCCTCGCGTGCTGCGCGTTCGGACATCTCCTGCTCGGCACGCAGCTCGGCGCGGCGCGGCTCGGTGCCGGCAAGGGTCTGTTCCAGCCGGTTCAATTCCTCGCTCAGCTTGCCACGCTCGGCATCATGCTCTTCCAGCAGATCCTCAGCGTACTCCAATTCGTACTCCACCTGCGCACGCCGCTTCTCGATCTGCCCCAACTCCTGCTGTGCCTTACGGATGGCATCGGAGAGATAGCCAAGGTTGATCTCGTTATGCTGCGCGGTAACGGCAGCGATCTCGGCTTCCATATCGGCCAGTTGCCCACGCAGCACATCCGCCTCGCGGGTCAGGCGCTCGATCTGTTCACGCTTTCCAATCGTCGTCCCTTCGTCCTTGGTCTGCCCGCCGCCCCGCACAAGCCCTCCGGTGCGAACAAGCAGGCCATCGAGCGTCACGGCCTGCTCGGCAACCCCACGGGATATCGCCTCGGTAGCATCCTCCAGCGAGCCAACGATCAGGGTATCGCCGAGCAGATAGCGCCGCAGAGGATCATGCTCTGGCGAGGATGTGGAGAGATCCGCCGCCCAGCCTATCGCATCGACGCCATCGATCTGGTGCACCGCCGGCGCGTCCGGGACACGATCCAGGCAGACGAACGTCACCTTGCCCTTGCGATTCGAGGCAAGCGATTGCATGCCGCGCTTGGCATCATCCAGGGCCGGAACGATCAGATAATGTGCAGCGCTGCCAAGCGCTGCGGCTATCGCCAGACGATACTCCTCGGGTGTGGAGATAGCTTCGGAAACGGTGATACGTTCCACATCGCTCCAATCGGGCTGAGCAACCAGAAAACGTACTGACTCATCCTGATCGACGAGGCCGGAGAGGAATTCGATCTTCGACTGCCGGGAATTGATGGCATTATGGAGATCGAGGGTTGTGGTACGAAGCTCGTCGATGCGGGCACGAAACTGTGCCTTCCCCTCCTGCCCCGCCTCGAACCCACGCTGGGCATCATCGAGAAGCTGTCCCGCGCTGGCGATCTCCCCTTCCAGCCCGGCAAGCTGCTCCTCGGCCCGTGCGCGATCGTCGCGTGCCTCCTCATCCTCTTCGTCGAAACGTTCCAGACGGGAGACGATATTTTCGATACGGGCACGTGTGCGCTCCTCCTCGCCCCGTAGCTCGGCGATCCTGTTGATGACGGCGATCACCCCCTGCTGCAAGGACTTGGCGGCACCACGGCGCTGATTCACCTCGGCCTCGGCCGCGGATACCTCGGCACGGAGCTGCTCGAAATCCCCCTCGGCAGAGGCGATCTGCTCCCGGATTCCCTCCAGCGCGGACTCCACCTGGCGACGATCCTTTGCAAGCGCTTCGATGCCCCCCTCGGCCTCGATACGGTCGCGCTCGGCGCGTTCCATAAGGTTTTGCAGGGCACGACGGCGCTCCTCGGCCACCGCACGGCGCTGCTCCACCTGGGCTATACGTCCGGTGATGGCATTCACATCTTTCTGCGCCTCAAGCAGCGCCCCCTCGATCTCCCCCTGCTCCCGCTCTAGCTCCCGAAGCACCGCCTCCTCCTCGGCAAGCTGCGCATCGAGCGCCTCCTTCTTCGAGCGCGCCTCGACAAGCTTCTCCTCCAGCGGCGTGATACGGCGCATTGCGGCGCTATACTCCCGCTCAAGGATCTCCCGCTCAAGCCGCTTCCGCTCCTCCTCCAGCGTACTGTATTCCTCCGCCTTTTTTGCCTGCCGTTCCAGCGATCCAACCTTCTTGGCAACTTCCTTGACGATATCGTTGACACGGGTAAGATCCTGCTGGGTCGAGTCCAGCTTGCGAAGCGCCTCGCGGCGGCGGACCTTGTACTTGGTCACCCCGGCGGCCTCCTCGAACAGACGGCGGCGCT
This sequence comes from uncultured Alphaproteobacteria bacterium, assembly GCA_964455525.1. Taxonomy (GTDB): domain Bacteria; phylum Bacteroidota; class Ignavibacteria; order OLB7; family OLB7; genus JAFDZV01. The sequence goes on along the minus strand of CAYVWR010000002.1, from coordinate 484,043 downwards.
CCTCGGCACGGTCGGAGAGGATCGTCTCGATCATCTTCAGCTCGATCACCGAGTAGGCATTTGCCCCCATGCCGGTATCCATGAACAGATCCACGATATCGCGCAGACGGCACTGGGTCTTGTTCAGCAGATATTCCGAGTCGCCATTGCGAAACAAGCGCCTGGTGATGGTCACCTCGCTATACTCGGTGGGAAGAATCCCCTTGGTGTTTTCGATGGTGAGCGAGACCTCCGCCATGCCGAGCGGGCGGCGCTTGCCGGCTCCGTTGAAGATCACGTTCTCCATCTTGTCCGAGCGAAGCGCCGAGGCCTTCTGTTCGCCGATCGACCAGCGTATGGCATCGATCACATTCGACTTGCCACATCCGTTCGGGCCAACGACCGCTGTGATGCCATCATTGAACCGGAGAATGGTTTTATGCGCAAACGACTTGAAACCAACGATTTCGAGTTTGGATAGATACATCTACGAACCCAGCAAAGAGAAGAATAAAGCCCCGTTGCCACGGGTTAGGCGGCGGTTCCGTTATCCGGCGGGTATCCGGGGAACCTGTACGACGGCCAACGTTCCCGGAATGTCATTATAGCTGTCCGATGCCACCGAACAGCAGCATGGAATGAGACCCCCAAGTTACACAGAATCCGGGGATGCCGGAGCCAGCCAGCCGCACGAAGAACGGCGACGGGGGTTGCACGGCGCCCCTGGCAGAGCATATGGCCGAGAAGCCCGGCAGCCACCAGGTCGGCAATCATTGCCGGGCCGCCGGGAATGCGGAATCGGATGCGGCGGATTCCCCCTGGACGCCAGACGATACCCCCAGCCCCCGCTTCAGCGCCTTCAGGCTCTCTTCCGGCTCAAGAACCCACCGGGCATAGGAGAGCGGGACGATACGCAGCCCCGCACGGGCGAACATCCGATAACGTTCCAGCGGAAGCATCGCGGCCAACGGCCCGGGATAACCAACCAGGTCGAAGCAGCAGCTTGTGGCACCATAGGCTGCTGCCACATCGAGCGTGATCCCGGCAAGCTTGGCAGCACGCCAGGAATCGGCACGCAGCGTCTGAAGCGACCCGGCAACCTCGGCCGCAAAGGGATCATCCGATGGAACGCAGGCAACCGTGGCGGGCACTGCCTCACGGTTGCCACTGGAGACCACATGGTGCAGATATGCCCCCGCAATTGAATTCCGGTCGAGCGAGACGGGATCGACCGAGCTGTAGATATGCATGGCCGATCGTGCACGGGTGATCGCCACATTGAAGACATCGGCACGGTTCAGGTACCGAAGCGCCGCCGCATGCGACGCGGGATCAACCGCAAGTGAAAGGAACACCACATCCCGCTCCTCACCCTGAAACGTGTGTGCCGTGCCGATAAGAATCCGATGACGGTCGAACACATCCAGCCCAAGAAGCTCCCCCAGGCGCCCGGCCAGATAGTCGGCCTGACTTCTGAACGGGGAGATCACACCGATGGAACTGCACTCCCCCGGCGGCAGCCCCGACTCCCGGTTCACCAGGGCAGCAAGATCGGCAAGAAGCTGCTCGGCCTCCCCGACGTTGACTCCACGCTCGCAGCGGCGCCCGGCGCAGCGATGCAGCGACAGAGCAGCATCCCAGGAACGGCCGGGCTTATCGGTCATCAGATGCAAGGCCCCGCCATACAATCTGGCATTGCTGAAGCTGATGATCGGCGGCAGGCTGCGATAATGTTCGTCAAGGAACATCACCGTCTCCTGCGAGCCGATCCGTTCGTTCACAAGATCGAGCACGCTTTTCTCGCGATAGTCGTACAGAGAAGCATCGGCATCGGAGAGACCATGTTTGCTGGCGAGAAGGCGCTGGCGATCGCGACCGAGAAATGAGATATGGCGAAGCTGGTTGGGATCGCCGACAACGACACAGCGCTTGGCACGCGCCATCACCGGCAGCGAGCTGGCGATATCGCACTGCGTGGCCTCGTCGATGATGGCCACATCGAACAACTGGCTGCCGAGCGGGAGGACGTTCGAGATATCGGCCAGATTGACAAGCCAGATCGGAAATGCGCGCAGGATCACCGACAGATCGACTGCCTGGAAAAGCTCCGCCTGACGTCCGCTTGTTCGTGCACGTATCGCACGGGAGAACAGGCTCAGTTCCTCGCGATGGCTGACGAGGGTATCGTGAAGCCGACGCAGGTTCGCCCCCCGCAGCCATTCGGCCTGGCGCACAAGACGTTCGCCTGTGCGGCGTTCCAGCTCCTCGGCAAGCTCCCAGAGCGGCTGCGAGCGGCCAAGCCGCCACTGGATCATCAAGCGACGCAGCCGACCGAGCAGGCCGCTGCCGCCAGCGGCCAAGCGCGCCCCCCACTCCAGTTCGCGCTCGGCATGGCGCTGCACCGCCTTTTCCAGCCGGGCGATCTCGGCATCGAGCCGCGCAAGCTCCTCTCCCATCCGCTTCAACTCCCGGGCAGCAGGAGCGGCGGCTGTATGTATGCCGCCGAGCAACCGATCAAGATAGCCCTTCAGCTCTTTCAGATAGTGGCTGCGCCCGCCACGCACCACACATCCCTCCAGGGCAAGGCGGGTCTCGATCTTGTCGCCGACCACATCAACCGCCTGGTTCATTCCAGACGCTATAAGCACCGTCTCCCCACGGCTCAGATGCTCCACCGCAAGCGCTGCTATCGTATACGATTTCCCGGTTCCCGGCGGGCCGATCACCAGCGTAAGAGGGTTCTTCGATGCCGATGCCACCACCTGTTCCTGCGCACGGCTCAACACCGCAGGAACACGCCCCGGCGCCAGAACGCGGTGGCGCTGGGCCGATGGGCCACCACCAAACAACTCGGCAAGCGGGGGGGAACGTTCGTCGCTTGCGGCCATGGCATCAAGCTCGGCAAGCACCCCCTGGGTGCTTCCGGCACGGCGCACCAGCGCAACAACGGAGGCAGGCACAGCACACAAGGGATGCTCATGCGATCGCCGGGCGGCATTCATCAGCTCACGCAGCCCACGCTCCGGTTCAAGCGCCGGATAGATCGCAAGCGGACCGGTATTCAGTCCGCTCACGCAGCGATCGAGCAGATCGGCCGCGGCCATCACCGTGCCGATCGTGGCAGGCTCATGGTAGAACAGGCCGGCGATCGCCTCGCAGAGCGAGAGATCGCCCTGATCCCCTGCAAGCGCCCTGAGCAATGGATGATTCAGACGCAGGCCCGCCGGATCGGGTGTCACAAGCAGATGTCCGCCGCTCGTATGAAACCGCGCCGGATACATCAATAACGGGGCGCAGATCGTCCTGGCCACCTCGGTCTGCTGACCCCAGCGGCGCTCGGCGAGCGTGCCGGTAATAAACAGCGACGTATAGAGCAGCTCACGCTCCTTGAGATAGATGCGCGCACGTTTTTCGGCCTGTTCCCCCGCCTCAGGATCGACCGAGGTATGGGGAAATTCGCCCGTCAGGATATCTTCCCGCCCCTCGATGAAGATGCGATGCTCCACATCGGGACCGAAGATGTTCCAGACCGTCGAACGGCGGTTATCTTCCTCGTAACAATCGCGGAAATACCGTAGAAGGGAGCTTGACATGAGGATCTGCTGTGTCCGGCCGGAGATGCCGTTGATAAGAGGATAGAGAGAACAACGTTGGAACAATGGAGAGGCCCCTAGGGCTGCCGATGATCTCCGGCACGCCTGCGGCGCTCCACATCGCAGAGAAAACGCTCCGTCTCCCGTGGCGATTCCAGGATGATGCACCTGATATGCTGAAACCTGGGATCGCTGAAGAGCTGCGGATAGATCTGTTTGCGACGGCGATGGGTGCGAAGCACCCAGAGGATAATGGAATCCCGGCTCAGGAAGCTCATCCTGAACGACTCACGGTTGCCGGAGAACAGTTCCTCCCGCGTGACAGCCCGGCGAATCGTCCGTTTCAAGCAGCGATAGAGAACCAGAGGGAATGAATAGTTAAGCCAGATCACCGTTGTGGCGCGTGCCCAGACGATATCCCGTACCTGCCCGTAGTTTCCATCGACCGACCAGCGTTCGGCGCGTACGGCCGTGCGGGCAAGGGCGCGGAATTCCTCATCCTCGCGCTCCACCCAGTCAGGTGCCCAATGAAGCTCGTCAAGCTCGATATGAGGGACACCGAAAATCCGCGCAAGACGTCCCGCAAGCGTTGTCTTGCCGGAGCAGCTTGTTCCCACTACCACAACACGCTCAAGATCCTGAAGGGGGATGGAAGAGGATGCCGGATGAGCCATAGCTTGAAAATGATGCTGAATGAACGATACTCCTTTGGCACAAACATACCGTACTCCAGCCTATCGGCGGAAGTGGTGCATGACGTCGCGATGTACGAAACTCCAGGCCGCATCATTGCAGAGGACGGCATCCGGCAATTCCACTCCATTGCGCCCGATATCCCAGCCACCGGTTGAATGCGGCACACCATGAACCTGCGTTCCTGCCATATGACAGGCCTTCACAAGATCATGTGGTTCATTATTCAGAAAACACCTGGTCGCCGACAACGCAGAGAGGCTCACTATATCGTGGGGGCAGTTCTTCGATACGCTGGAAAGCACCTGAGGGATTGCCGCGTGCTGCACAGGCGGATCGTATGGGCGGCGATGTGGGCGGGCGCCACAGCCGAGGCACTATCGGCTATGTGGGATCGCTTCCGGCACCATCCCCGTTGCCTTCGCCTGTGGATCGCCGGGCAGCACATCGAGCACTCGGGCCATGCGTTCCTCGACCGACAGGTCCCCTTCCAGCCGGATCACCCGGCAGGGCAATGCCGCCATCCACCGCTCGTGCAGAACACGGCTGCGGGATGACCCATCGCCGACATCATAATTCCTGGCCCATGCCATGAACCGTGTATGATCGTCATGAAGGTCGCCTCCGGCCTGGATGCGCCCGGCCCCATAGCGCATCCTCTCACGCTCCAGCAGACGCTGCATGCGAACCGAAGCTGGCAGCGCAAGAAACACCACCAGATCGAACAGAGCAATAAGCGGATCGCCCCAACCGACGAGCGAGCCGGAAAGCACCCACCGTTGATGCCTGCCGAAGACATCATATAGCAGCGAGAGCCGCTGCTGCACCGGACGAGGTTCCTGAAACGGCGGATCGGTTGGAAGCCAGTAGAAGCGGTCGGTGTCGAGATGAACGTAGCCAAGCCGCCCGGCCAGCGCCTGTGCCAGCGTTGTCGTGCCCGAGCCGGAGGCACCCAGGATATGAATATGCGATGCAGGGAACGTCATGTTCATCTGGTTCGATCATGAATTCCACCATGCTTCCCTAGCAGGAATTTGCCGTGGGAGCACCGGGGGATTACATCCTAGTGCGCACGCTCCCATTGGAGCACCGGGATCACCTGTGCAAAGCCATCCTCCACCTTTGCCATCAGCGCAGCGGCGGCGTCCATATCGTTTGCGTGGCCACATCCCTCAAGCTCGACAAGAAGCATGGAAAGCCCTTTGGCACCAAGGATTGCGGCCCCCCCGTTCAGCTTATGGCTTACCGTGCACAGGGCAGCCGCATCGCCGGAAGCAACCGCACTGCGTAGAGCGCCGAGGCGCTCAGGAGCATCGCGAAGAAAGAGATCAATCAGCTCGTAGAAGAGGACAGGCTGGCCATTCTCATCCATCATCCGCAGCCCGCTCACAATCTGCCGATCGAGGACATCGTAGGCCGCATCGGGGGCAAGCGAGGGGACCTCATCGGGCATTGCAGCAGAAAGACCACTGGCAGCGGCGCCTCGATAACTCTTCCAGATGCTCAGTATCCGCTCCAGTTCGGCGATATCCACCGGCTTGCTTATATAATCGTCCATGCCTGCCTCCAGGCACTTCTCGCGCTCTCCGCGCATGGCGCTTGCAGTAAGAGCGATAATCACGACATGCTCCCCGGCCCGCTCACGGCTCCTGATCTCACGAGAGGTACGATATCCGTCCATCTCTGGCATCTGGCAATCCATAAAGATAAGATCGTACGTCTTACGCGCCATCGCATCGAGCACATCAAGCCCATTGGCAACGACCTCGGCATCATAGCCAAGCTTCCGAAGCTGTCCCAGCGCCACTTTCTGGTTGATAAGATTATCCTCTGCCACCAGGATGCGGGTCGAGCTGCGGTGGGCCGCAGCAGCGGCGGCGGTACGATCCGGCATGATCTCCCCGGCAGCGCCGCTCCGGCCAGCATTCCAATGCTTCTCGAACCCCACAGTAAACCAGAAGGAGGAGCCTTTGCCCTGCTCGCTCTCAAAACCAAACGTTCCTCCCATCAGTTCCACAAGATTGCGGGAGATCGCCAGTCCCAGGCCGGTGCCACCATAACGGCGGGTGGTAGAGCTATCGACCTGAACGAATGCCTGGAACAGATATCCCTGCTTTTCCTTTGGAATGCCGATCCCGGTATCGGTCACGGTAAACCGCAGGCATCCACGGCCGGGGGCATCATCCTCAAGCGTCACGCCAAGGGTAATCTCGCCGCGATCGGTGAACTTGACGGCATTGCCAAGCAGATTCAGGATCACCTGGCGCAAACGGTACGGATCGCTTCCCACCCACTGTGGCACAATGGCATCCACATGGGTGGAAATGCGAACGCCTTTGGCGGCAGCCTGATCCATGAAGACCGCAGCGGCGCTCTGCACGGTTGGCCGCACCTCGAAATCGAGGGTTTCCACATCGAGCTTTCCCGCCTCGATTTTCGAGAAGTCGAGTATATCGTTAATCACCTTCAGCAACGACCGTGCGGAGGTTCTGATGGTCTCGGCATATTCCTGCTGGCTCCGGTCAAGCCTGGTATCGAGCAGCAGATCGCTCATGCCGATGATCCCATTCATCGGGGTACGGATCTCATGGCTCATATTGGCAAGGAATTCCGACTTCAGGCGTGAACCCTCCAGCGCTGCCTCGCGGGCCTCGATAAGCTCGCGCGCCTGGATATTAAGGAGCGTGGCCTGATCCTCTGCCCTAGCAAGAGCGGTGGTGCGTTCGCGGACGGTATCCTCCAGACGCTCGTTAAGACGCTGCAACTGAAGCTGCGCCTGTATCAGATCGCGATTCTGCTGTACGGCACTCTCGTAGGTAGAGAGAAGCAGATCCAGGATCTGGCGGCGATCGGAATAAATGACATGGTGGCTGCCGGCGAAATAGATCTCGATGCCCTGCTGCATATCCTCCGAATGGCGCACCTGCATGGTTTCCAGAAGCTGTTCGATGCGGGCAAGAATAGCCTCCTCGTTGCCGGTCTTGACGATGAAGTTATCAGCCTTGCATTCAAGCCCACGGATGATATCCCGGGTATCGGAAAGGCTTGTAAAGAGAACGACCGGGATATCATGCAACGCCGGATCATTCTTAATCATACGGCACATGCTATAGCCATCCATCACCGGCATCATCACATCGCTGATAACGAGCGTCGGCCGGATCGCTCTGGTTTTCTCCAGCCCTTCGGCGCCATTGCCGGCAATGCTGACACCGTAGCCCTGCCCCAGCAGTGCGCGCTTCAGCATCTGTGCCTGCATCAGACTATCCTCTACGATCAGGATATGAACATCCTTCCGTGATACCTCCTGATTGATCTGTTCTCTCATCGCTCCAGATATAGTTATGCCGAAAACGGGTTATGGAATCCAAGGCCCGATCTCAAGCAGCTTCCCGGCGATCCCCGCCGGATCCAACTCATAACGTACCGCACCGATCTTCACCGCCTGTGCCGACATGCCATAGACGGTGCAGCTTTCCCTGTCCTGCGCCAACGTCACCCCACCGGCAGCGGCGATGGCACGGATGCCCTCAACTCCATCGCTCCCCATGCCGGACAGGAGCACTCCTACGGTAGCGGCCCCATAACGATCCAGCGCCGAAAGCATCGTCACAGTGATCGCAGGCTTATGGCCATTGACCGGCCCCTGCTTCGAGGCGATAAAACGCCGGTCGCTCCCAAGCTCAAGATGCTCACCTTCCGGTGGGAAATAGATGGTTCCCGGCTCCATCTGCATCCCCGCGGCGGCAATGGCCATCTTCATTTTTATATACTTGCGAAGCCATGTGATAAACCCCTCCAGAAAGCCGGCCGCGATATGCTGCACGCAGAGGATGGGAACGGAAAAATCCGCCGGGAGCCTGGACAAGATCTCCTGTAGGGCCTGCGGGCCTCCTGTAGAAGCCCCGATGACAACAACTCTGGCCTTGTGCATATCTGCATCACCGGCAGCCGCAGCCTTGGCCGCACCACCACGCCGAAAAACATAGACGCCGGAAAGAACGCGGATTTTCCGTACCAGATCGGCAGCCATCGCCTCGTACCCCTGATCCAGCCCGCTGGTGGGCTTTGGCAGGACATCGATGGCACCGGCATCGAGAAGTCGCTTGATGTTGTGGAGATCATCCGGTTGCGTCGATGAGCTTATCACGAGCACCGGGCGTGGGTGCCGCGCAACGATCTGCCGGGTAAGCTCCAATCCGTCCATGTCGGGCATATGCAGATCGGTACAGACCACGGCCGGTTGCAGTTTCGGGATAAGCTCCAGTGCCTCCCGCCCGCTACGCGCAGTTCCCACCACCTCGATGCCAGGGGAGGAGGAAAGGATACGTTTCAGGATCGCAAGCGCGACAAGCGAGTCGTCCACCAGCAGCACGGTGACCGGAGCCTTGGGGGAGTCAATGGCGGGATCAACCGGCAGCATCAGAGCAGCCTCCGTAAGGTATCCAGCAATACTTTCTGATCGAACGCCGGTTTGGTAAGGTATGCATTGGCCCCAACCTCCATCCCTCTGCGACGATCGTCATCACGGGAAAGCGAGGTGACAAGGATCACCGGCAGATCGCCCTGCTCTTTGCTCTGGCGGATCTTTGTAGTCAGGGTAAGGCCATCCATATTCGGCATCTGTACATCGGAGATCACAGCATCGAAGGAGCGGGCACGAAACTTCGCCAGCCCATCGACGCCATCAACAGCAGTAACAACCTCATAGCCGGCACCATCCAGAATGCGCTTCATCTGTGTGCGTGTCGTAATCGAATCCTCTACCAGCAGAATCACTTTCACCCTCGGTGGCTCCGGCGTGGTCTGTATCTGGCGTGCTCCCCCCATCTTCCCGTGGTACAGGCTCTTACGGAGATCGCCCGGATTGAGAAGGATACAGATGCTCCCGGAGGCCAGTATTGCCGCTCCGGCCATCGTACGAACGTGTTTCAACAAGGCCTGATCGTGCTTTACGATCACTTCCTGTTCATCGACAAGATCATCCACAAAAAGCCCGAACCGCATACCCCGTTCCAGAAGAATCACGCATGGCATCCTGGCCGCCCCCTGAGTGTTGCCCCACCCCGGATGTGGTGTCGAGGGAATCTCAAGGATATCGGCCAGACGAGCAACCGGGACCGGCTCGCCGCCGAACAGAATCATCTCCCGCCCCTCCATGCGCAACACCTCCTCGGCGCTCACAAGGAGCGATGAGAGCACGGCATCAACCGGCAGCGCAAAGACCTGACCGGCAAGATCAAGGGTAAGCACGCGCAGCGTTGCCAAGGTACGAGGGAGTTGAAGACGAATTGTACAGCCAGATCCGGGCATCGATTCAAGATGAACGCTTCCTTTCAGACGTTCAACATTGGCGCGTACCACATCCATGCCGATTCCCCGGCCGGAGATATCGGTAATCCGCCCGCGTGTGGAAACCCCGGAGGCAAAGATCAGTCCCTGAAGCTCATCAACCGTCATGCGTGACACCTCCTCGGCATTCCTGAGGCCACGCTCCACCACACCGCGTGCTACCGCCTCGGGATCGATGCCATGGCCGTCGTCGCTCATCTCCACGATGATGCTCGCCAAGGTCCGGTACGCTTTCAGATGGATGGTACCAACCGCATGTTTTCCGGCGCGAAGCCGGTTCCCGGGCGTTTCTATCCCATGATCGATGGCATTGCGGAGCATATGCATCAAGGGGTCCTTCAGCTCATCGAGCACCCGTTTGTCGACGGTGATCTCCCCTCCTTCGATCACCAGATGCACCTGTTTCCCCTCGTTGTATGCCAGATCGCGGACCATGCGGGGAAAGAGGTTGAAGAGCGTCGAGAACGCCAGCATACGTATCTCGCGAATGCCGTCGCCCAGCGTCTCCGCCAAGAAGCTAAGCGTTGCGCCATCCTCGGCAAGCCCCTTCTGCAACCGTGCTACCGCCCCACTCCCCTGCTCCATCCGTTCGCCGATGCTCTCCTGCACCGTCAGCAGCCGATCGGCCAGACGCCGCAGCAACGATTCATCGACGCTCGACGCTCGATGCAGCATTTCGGCCAGAGCAACACGGTGAACCGCCAACTCGCGGCCCAGCTCATCCCACAGATCGGCGACCCTTTCTATCTCCATCACTCTGCGGAGGCTTCGTGCCGCCGCCACCGTCAACTCGCCGACCGGTGCCATAAGGGCATCCAGCTTCCGGGCATCCACACGGATGGTTTCGATCTCCCCGGCCGCCGGCTGCCCTGCGGCCAGCAGGCTGCCGATAGCGAAGCCCCTGGCAGGCTCCGCTGTCTCGTTTGTCGCGGGCATCCCCATGGCCGACGTTCTGCCATCGACCGTGGCAACCGGTATGATATCAGCCACCAGGGCCGCAGAAGCGGCGGCAGGCTGCCGGGGTGTTGCCACAAGCCCATCAGCGTTGGCAGAGAAAACAGCAGCACCATCATCCCGATCAGCGGGGCCGCCAACAGGCTCGGCGACGGCGGCAGTCGTTCCGGCCGATATCCCGGGAGCCGCCGGTCCCCCTGGCTCCGGGGGAGCAACCAGAGGAGCAGAGCGTGCATCGGTATGGAGTTCCGACAGAGCCTGCCAGATATCTATTCCCGATGGAACACCGGCAACCACCTCCTCCACCAGTTTCCGCATGATATCAACGGCCCGATAGAGACGGCCGATCGTTTCAGGGGGAAGCGGGGCCTCACCGCGGCGTGCTCCGCCGAGCAGATCCTCGAACCGATGCGCCACTGCCTGGATCTCATTGGCCCCCACCATGCCGGCCGATCCTTTCAACGTATGTGCGTCGCGAAACAGCTCCTCGATCAGCGGACGGTTCTGCGAATCCTCTTCCAGCCGCAGCAGTGCCGAATCGATACGCTGAAGATTCTCATCGCACTCGGCCTTGAAGAGCGCACACAGCTCGGCATCATCTCGAAGATTATTCGCCATCCTCCCTCCTGCTGGATGCACCGGCGGCGATAGCAAGCCCTGTTGGCGGCACAAGGCGTACGATCCGCAGAGCAGACAGGCGGAGGAAGCCACGGCAGGAACCGGAATGGGATGCCGAAGTGCCAAACCCTATCATACCATCGCCTTCAGTTTATGGGTTGCATCGACAAGCGTCTGCACCCCCGACTTGGTTTGTGTGATGCCTATCGAGGTCTCCTTTGCACCGATGTTGAGGCTGTTCATGGCATCCACCACCTGCCGGATGGCAAGCGCCTGCTGCTTCATGTTGAGTGAGATCTGCTGAATGCTCTCGAAGGTGCTGTTGATAGAGGAGGACGAGGTATTGAACGCCTCGCCGGTTTTGTTGACAAGCTCTATCCCCTCCTCTACGGTCTTGGTCCCCTCCTCGGTTGCCATTACGGTGGAGTTAGTGGATTTCTGGATATCGAGCACAAGGGCATTGATCCTCTCGGCGGACTTCTTGCTCTGATCGGCCAGCTTCCTGATCTCCCCGGCAACCACCGCAAACCCTCGTCCATGCTCTCCGGCACGGGCCGCCTCCACAGCAGCATTCAGCGCCAGCAGATTTGTCTGATTTGCCAGATCGCCAACCAGATTGGTGATGCTTCCGATCTGGCTGGTCCGCTCGCTCAACCGCAGAATCTGCTCGGCAACCGACCCCACCTTCTCCTTGAGGACCGACATGGCGGCCAACGTCTGCGCCACGGTACGGGTTCCGCCTTCGGCAAGCGCCAGCGATTGCCGCGCCGCATGGGCGATAGTTTCGGCCTGCTCGGCGGATTGCCGCGACGAGGCCCCAAGCTCATCCATCGTCGCCGATGTCTGGTTCACCGCGGCCGCCTGCTGCGTTGCGGTTCGCTCATGCTCGTCGATGGTGGCGGCGATCTGCGTCGATGATGTGGAGACCGCATTGACGGTCTCGTTGATCGTCTTGACGATGCCGGAGGAAATGACCAGAGAAGCAAGGATAGCGACCACCGCCCCGACTCCGGCACCCAGAAAAACGATGCGCTCCACGCCCAGCATCGCGCCGTCGCTGGCGATACGGCTCTCATTGAGCCGTCCTTCATGATATGCATCAATGCTGTTGATCCTATGGCTTATCTCCAGCATAAGCTCCCGCTCATGTGCCGACCGGATCAGATCCACGGCCATCTTCTGTGCCGAGTCTGTTCCCTTGCGTACCAATGCCACAAGGCTATCCTGCCAAGGAATCAACCGTTTTGCGACAAGGGTTTCCACGGTATCCCATTGTGTTCTGGAAGGGCTGTCTTCCGGCAGGCTCGCACGAACGGCATGCATCATACGCGCAAAGGCTTCCCTCCCCTCATGCATCGGGCTTAGGAACGTCTCATCGCCAGTGATGATAAACCCGCGCACCCCACGCTGATTATCGAGCACGGCCTTCATGATATCATCGTTGTGTATAAGCAGGGTGTACTCATCATACACGCCATGCGATGCATGGATGCTCCGCTCCCCGGCGTGATAGGCAAGCCCGGCAACCACGAACATGATCACAATGGGAACGGCATATCCGAAGAGGATGCGCTGTCTGAGTTTTATCAGCTTTATCATGGAAAGGGATCGTTTACAGCGATTATGTTAGGGTGCCAACACAGATCCGGCTGGCGAACCGTACGGGAAGAATAAAAAGCACCACCAGGCTCAGACAGCCTCATCGTCCACATGCAATGCTCCGCTCGCGATGATCGCAGGGATATCGAGCAACGTCACAATCCGCCCCTGGTACAGCAGCGAGGCCGAGGCATGATCGGCCTCCGGGCTTCGGTCGGCAGCCATGATCGTCCCTGTGGGAACATGAACGACATCGACGATATCGGCAACAACGATCCCGATCCGCACATCGCCGACCTGCACAACCACCATCCGTGCATCATCGGGCTTTCGCATGGCTGGAAGCCCGAGCATGCCCCGGATATCGACCAGTGTGAGGATATCGCCGCGAAGGTTGATCAGCCCCACGATATGATCTGGAGAGCAGGGGACCAGGGCCACCTCGGCACACTCCGCAAATTCCAGGACCACATCCAGACCAAGGCCGAACAGCTCGTCGCCGAGCGAGATCACCGCCAGGGAGGTCATGCCCGCTTCATCGGCACGCACAGGACGTTCGCGAAGACGATCGGCACGATCGCCGAACACTTCCAGATCGGCAGGCTGGATGTTCTCGTGGAAATCGCCGACATGGCGAACCGTGCCGGAATCATCGCCAGGCGCCGGGATATTCTCCGGCAGGCCCCGGAAGAGCCGTTCAAGATCGACGATGGCAATGATCGTCTCGGCGACCGATGCCATGGCCGCTATATAGAGTTCGCCCCCCCTGCCAGGGTATTGCGGAACCGGCTGCAATTCATACGCACCGATACGGCGCACCTCATGCACCTCATCGACGATAACGCCCATCACCCGCCCTTCGCGGGCAAGCACCACCACACGGTCGGCAAGGGCATACCTGCGACGCGGAATCCCGAACCGCAGCCGGAGATCGACCACCGGAACGATGGCACCGCGGAGATCGATCAATCCGACGACATCGTGCGGGGCCTGCGCCACACAAGAGAGTTCTGGCAGGGAGAAGATTTCCAGAACAGCATCGGTGTCGATCGCATAGCGGGCATGCTCCAGCGTAACGATCAGATAAGAAATATCAGCCATACGGATCGATCGTGCGATCAAGGTTGATTGGAGGAATGCTGGTCGCCGAGAAGGGCGCGAAGATGCTCGCTCAGCTCCGCGACGGTAAACTCCTCCAGCATCGGAACAACAGCCGTGCTCTTGGTGGATCGCAGAATATCCAGCGCGCTGATTCGTGCGTTGCGCGCCCGGCCTTTATCGTTCTCGGCATCATACAGATCGGCAAGATGGAGATAGGCGGCAACCGACGACGGAGCCAGATAGAGCACCGTGCGAAGCAGCCCCCTGGCTTCGGCACGATCGCCTCGTTCCTCGGCGATCTGCGCCAGGATATGATATGGCACAACCTCGAAGCTGCTTGCCTCGAGCGCAGCACGGCAGTGCATCTCAGCCAGGCCGTACTCCCCTCGATTGGCATAGGCAAGCGCAAGACACGAACGGAGAGCGGCATGATGGGGGAACTGCCGCACAAGCGGCTCGCCACGGCGTATCACCTCGGCATAGTCTCCATCGCGTAGCGATGCCTCGACATCCCGGATACATATGTCGGCCCCATCGGCTGGCCCGGCAGCGGGGCTTTTGGAAACGACGCCCGCAACCGGAACGGCGCTGGAGGCCCCGCTGAACAGATCTGCGGTTACGGAAATGCCCGGTTGCGGTTTATCGGCAGCCGCCGCCAGTCGTTCGGAACGATTGACGGCAACAGGCATGGCATGCGGCTGTATCTGGCGCTGATACACAAGCGATCCCGGATAGCGGAGCGTCTGAAGCCCATCGATGGGGATTCCGGTAAGCTCGCTGTGGCCGGTCATCAGATATCCATCCCCGGCAAGCGCGCCGGTAAACCCGTGAAGCACCGTCGCCACAGCGGTACGATCGAAATAGATAAACACGTTCCGGCAGACTATAAGGTCAAATCCCTGCCCACCGATCTGACGGGTTGGCGTCCCATCGCGCAGCAGATTCCAGCGCTCGAACCTCACCAGCGATCGCAGCATGGCATCAAGCTCCCAAAGCCCGTCACGTTCATGGAAATAGCGGGCATGCAGGCCCGGCTCCACCATTCTGAACGACCATTGGTTGAATCTCGCATGCCGCGCACGCTCCAGAAATTCCGGGTTGATGTCAGTGCCAAGCAGCATGATATTCCATCTGTGCAGATCAGGAAGAAGCTCGGCCAGCAGTATCGCCAGCGAATAGGGTTCCTCGCCGGTTGAGCATCCGGCGCTCCAGATACGAAGCGTCCGTTCCTCCGCCCGCCGCCGTATAAGCTCGGGAAGGATGGTCTCCCGGAGAAGCGCGATCTGCCCATGATCGCGGAAGAAATAGCTTTCGCCATTTGTTATCCGCAAGACGATGCGCCGCCATTCCTCCTCCGTGCCCGAAGCATCGTTGCCGAGCATACGGAGATACTCCCAGGGTCCGGCCATCCCGAGCGCACGCGACCGTTCATCGACAGCGGCGGCGAGCGCGGAGCGATCATAATCGGTCGTGCGGATGCCGATCCGCTCGGCGATAAGCGTGCAAAGCCGATCGAGCAGCTCGTCGCTGGCATGTAGCTGTGAGGAGGAGATCATTTCGTTGGAGAACTATCGGATGTGGCCCGGACCAGGCCATCATCGCCCCTGCCATTCCTGTGTATCGGCATCGCGCCGACGATGGCCCGCAATGCCTGGACGCTATGCGGGATGTGGCACAGCCCCGCCCCCGCATGGCAGGGCCTCGGTGCCGACAGGCCCACATGGCATTGCACAGATCAGAGAGGACGCCGCGAGCATGCCGGTTCTGTGTCCAGAGGTGAAGCACTGCGACGAGATACCAAGGTCGAAGCCGGAAAGGCACCTTGCGTGGCTGGAGAACTGATAGAAACCGCGACAGGAACTCTGGACGGGCTGAATATAGTTAAACAGGGATACCCGCCGAAAGAAGAGCACCAAAAACAGAAAGGCGGAGATCCAAGGCCGATCCCAGCACATCAGAGCAAGGGGTTCTGCCGATGGAACGTACTGCCACCACCCTATGGCCACACAGGGAGCAAAAACAATGGGCGCCATCGGCGATTACATCTGGCTTCTTTCGTCGCAGGACGATATACTTCAGCATGATAGAGCCGTGAGACCTTCGGCAGAACAGTCCATGCATGGCATCGCGGAATCTATCCCCCATCCTACTATCTTCATGGAGCTTCCGATGCCCCTGCATCAGATGTCCGAGGCCGACTACATGGAATTGCTTCGTCTGACCCTGCGTGAAGCAAACGGCGAGGCGGTGATCGACCGTCTTTCGCAGCATCCACCAGCACGGGTGCGCTGGATACGCGAGTGGTCGATGCTTCTGGGGTATGTTGAGCTTACCGCGTTACGATTCGACCCCACCTCCCCTACCGGCCTTGTTCTTCCTGTTGCCAGGCTCTCAGAATCGGGGCGCACCAAGCTTGCGGAGATCAATCGGGCGCCGACGCTGGCAACGGCATCGCAGAAATCCGGCCATCTGATGTGGGTTCCCGCCGACGAGCGATAGCGCAACTTCCAGCGCACGGTACGATCCCGGCAGAGCGCGCTCCATGCCGGAACGAATGCAGCGCACGGTATTCCCGCTTTGGTATAGACGCTGCCACAGGTGGAAAGATCACAACGCGAAATTCAGGCGCACGGCTGCGACCGGCCCATACGGCAGGAGAATCGGCCATGGCAGCCCTCATTATGATTACGAAACGGTGAGAGGTGAAGGTATCAAAAGGCATGGTGGATGGGGGGAGGATGCCTGCTTCCCGGATTCCTCCGGTCGGCTCGGCAGCCACCGCTTAGCAGCATATCAAATCAAATGCTCATGCTTTACGCCATGCTGGCGCAGACGTCCTGACGCCCATATGGCAGTAGGGGATATCGTATCATCGGCCTGACCAGCCACACAAGGAACTCCTGGTGAATATTCCATGCAACACCTGTCACACAGGGATGCCAGGCCGATTACCCTGCATCCATGGCGAGGCCATGCCAGACCGTTCTGCAATAGCACAGTGCAGCATCATGCAAGGCGTAACCCTGCGGTCACCGGTCGAGGAGATAACAACCCCATGGAGATACACAGAGGGGCGTATCGTACCAGGACCTATCGCAACGGAGCGATGTTCCACAATCATAGGGCGCAACGGCTTACCAGACGGGGCTTTCTCGTTGTACGGGATATCACGTCATCACCAGTACTGGGGGGGATAGGAAATGGCGGCAGATGATATGTTATCGTTTTCGCCGGCTGTTTTTACGCGTTGGGCGCTGTAACGAGCGCACATCCTCCGGGCATCCCGGCCCCACGCCGTTTGGTACCGACCGATCCATAGGATCGATCGGCGGGTTGGCGATCGCTTCGAGTATCTTGCCGACCGGCTCCGCCCCAGATCGCTGGAACGTGATGACATAGAGTCCCGGTTCCGATTGCTGAATACTTACAACCCTGTTCATTGGTGATGAATGTTTGAGTGACGTATGGCTCCACACCAGGCATTCGCCCGAATTATAACCATAAAGAAACGTACTCGGTACAATCCTGAAAATATTGCGCCAGTTTTTCCAGACGGCGCAACGGACTCTCGGAGAACAAACGTGTGGCAACCTCATCATTGCGCATATCGACGCTGACGACGCCCACACAGCGATATCTGGTCCCGCTCCACTTGATTACCGGGAAGCTCATCACCAGCCGCACATCCTTGTTCAAGGCCAGTTTTCTGCCTCTGAGATGCTGCTGCTGCACCATAGGATCGCGGAGATCGACGATAAGACCATGTTCCCGGAGAAATGCCGCTCCCCCGACTCCCTCGCTGCGCTCGTATGCAAACAACCGGATGAACCAGTACGAAAGCGAGCGATCGCGGTCCTCGTTCGAGAACCCGTAATGATAGATTGGGACCAGCCGCCCGATCTGGATAAATCTCGAAATCTTCAGATAGCTTGTGCTCCGCATAATGCTGAAGTGGATATCACCCGAGAGATTCCGCCGCAGCTTGTCCAATTCCGGTCCGAAGACCTGCTTGAACGCCCCTATGCGGAGGTCATCGAACTTCAGAAACGGCTTGTATACCTGGCGGTACTGGACAACTACCGTAACCAGGACTATAAATGCAATCCCACCTACCTTCGCCCAGAACAACTGGCGATCGGTCAGGACCATCCGGTAATCCCAGAGGGTGGTGATAAGTGCTGTTTCAGGCGTCTTATTGAAGACCCTGGGGACCTCCGTAATCAACGATAGCGAAAGGCTAGCCAGAGTCAGTACACCTACAATAATGAGGTGAAGTTTTCTTCCTAGCATAACAGTCAAGGCTTTGTGGTGACGTATACTGACGAGGATAATATACGCACACCACCATGCCGTATGCAGCTAAAGCTGGTGCCACCGCCATCAAGGTAATCTAAACGCACATGGTCTTTCAGCACGCACAGTGGCAACGCAGCATCTGCCCGCCCCCTGCGATGGGGAGAGCGAAAGCGATGGAGGGGACCAACCGATACGCACAACGCCCCCGGCACATCTATGGTGCCGGGGGCGTTGTTCATTATACTTGCCGCCCGCGTCGTCAACAGGCCGAGTTTCTAGCGCCCGCTATATAACCCCCCGATTCCCTCGCGCAGATAGCTGAGCGTAGCGCTTGTCTCGCCGGAGGTCACGATAAGCACAAGCAGCAGAGCGACCACCGAGCCGATGGCATAACCATACACCTTCAGCGGACGCACATCGTAGATTACGGCGGTGCCACGAAGCACACGGTAGATCATCCATAATACCACCAGGGTCATCACCGAGAACGTTATAACCCCGGCGCCCGGCACGCCAAGCGCACGGTAGAGGATCATGGCTGGAATGATAAGCAGCAGCACCGGCAGCGCGCCCCATACAGCGATGATATAGGCATCGGTGAAAAAGATGCGGTTGCGGACAAAGGCCGCACAGACCCGGATAAGGAAGGCCACCAGAAGCAGAAGCAGGAAAAAGAACACCGTGAACACGATAACCGAAAGCGTTGGCCGCCAGATGACGTAGTTCAGAAACTCCTTGATCGTATCCGAGGTAACGATAGCGCTCAGCGTGGCATCGAATCCCTCGTCCATCCTGTAGTAATAACAGAGTGATGCGACGATCACAGCAAACGTAACGGCAACCACTATGCCCAGAACGGTGGTCTGCACGTTGGAAAGGATGCGCTGATCGCGGATGTCCGCATAAAAATTATAGGGACGCAGAAGTGCACGGAACACATTCTCGCGGAACCGGCGGGAGCTATTAATCAGCAGCAGAAAGACGATGGCGCAGCCGATCCCGGTGGCGATGAAAAGCACTGTGGATGGGGGCGTGTAGTCGCCGATCAGCACATCCGGGGTTTTCTGATCGGTATACAGCGCCGCAAGCAGTGTAGCGCTCTGCCGCAGTTCACGGTCCAGACCATAGACGCCGCAGGTTGCCAGATACTGATCGATGTTGTTGACAGTAAGTATCGGACGATCGGTACGATAGTCATTGAACGACCAGTAGATACCCCCGGCCGACTCGGTCTCCATCAGGATATTGAAGATATCGCCGATGAACTTCGCCTGTGCCTCGATCGATATCGGGTCTTTATGGCCGCTATGATTGCCGAGCTGAACGAACTTGCCATAGTTAAGCATCACAAGCGGCCGCTCACCATGCAGCTCCGTACGAGCACGAACGATCATCTCACGCACCTTGGCCGGATCGACATCGAAGGCGGTCAGGCCAGCGATATCGGCCAGGCGCCGCAGTTCCGGGTTATTCCAACTGGTGGCAGAGAAGTAGAAGAGGCGATGATCGACCGAATCGACAAGATTACGCAGACGTTTCACCGCTGCAAGCGCGCTGCTGCTCTCGCCGGGTATCGTAGCGCTCAGCCCGTATGCCACCACACATGTATTGCTTCCCCCCTCCTCGATAGCAAACTTCACCCGATCGAGCGAACGTTTCAGGTAACTTTCATCGCCGAAGAGCGATGCCGGGGGCGTTCCGATAGAGATATCGACAAACGCCATCACCCCCATCTCATCGCACAACTCCAGCAGATACGGATGCGGGACCCCATCGGCGAAGCGAACGACATTTGCCCCCATATCCTTGATCGCCTGCACATCGCGACGCATCAGCTCGTAGGGGAGCGAGGCCCCGTAATCTTTGGAATCCTCCAGATACGTGATCCCCTTGACGGTGATAGGCATGCCGTTCAGCAGCACTTCCGCCCCCTTCACCGCCAGAGTGCGGAATCCGACCTTCATCACCTGCTCGTCGATAAGCACACCACGGTAGCGCACCCGCATCACCGCCTCGTACAACCTCGGAAAGCCGGGGCCCCATAGTTCCGGGTTGCTTACAGCCAGGTTCAGCCCAACCGTAGCCGTACGCTTGCTCTCCAGGGTGAACGTCTGCGCACCACGCGCCACCTCCTGCGCCGGGATCGTATCGTGGAACGCGGGACGGCGGATCACAACCTCCATGTCGAAATCCGCACGGTCCTCCGGGATCGTAAGCCGTGCCTGGCTGCTATCGCCGACCATCCCTCCTACGCTCATCCCTTTGATGGCCGATGAGACAACCTGCACCTTGAACCTGGCCTCCGCATTCGATCCGTTCAAAACGGTCTCAAACCGCACATCATCCACCCAGACACGGGGAACGCCCACCAGGATCATATCACGGAAGACGCCGCCATAGGTACGATTTCCTAGGAGCAGCTTCCGAAGCGGAACCGTGGAGGTATAATCGAGGCGATTGGTAACCTCCACCTGAATGGTATTGGTGGCGGCAAGCTTCACCCCTTCCGGCACATTGATCGTAAACGGCATGCCGCTTTCGTGCTGCGTTACGAATTGCCCGTTGATGGTGATGGTGCTTTGATACTGCACGCCATAGCAGACCAGCTTCCACCGATAATTCTGAAGCATCGACGGAGGTATCTGAAAACTGCGCCGGAACAGCAGATTGGCCTCGTCGTTAAACGAGCTTGGATTCTGCACACTCTCCCAGGCATCCCCGCCATCGCGAGAGACCTGCCAGGTGCCGTTCAATGAGATCGCAGTACGGGTTGACGCCGAGGTAAGCGACGAATACACGCTCTTATCCGGCGACGGAGGCGAGGCCAGAAAACCCTTCGGCTGATTCTGTGCAAGCATGGAGGAGGCTGCCAGCACAAAAAGCAATGCAAGGACTGGCAGCAGACGGTACGTTATAGCCAACGTTCTACTGATCAATAATATGCCGACGCGTTGATGCGGCGGGATGAGAAGGATAATCCGCGCGGGAGTGGGACGCGGACTTGATAGGAAGCGGGGCAAAACTACGAACAGGCGCGGCCAATACCAATCATGCCTCAGCGGCGGTGCCCTCTTCTGCGACGATAATGTGCACGATACGGACGAATCCTGGGCAGACGGGGAGGGGCGGCACCAACGGTCAGGACGATCGGTGCCGGCTCGCTACGCCCTCCGGGCCTGTCCACCTCCACGGCGGCCAGCACAGCGGCCAGCGCAAGCGCCATAACATAACGCTTCAGAAAGACCAGAGGCGACACAGGCAAGGCTACCGGATGATGCATGCCGAGATACCCGTTCATAGGTTAATATGCGATTCTACACATCGGCTCGTACCACAACGCGTACGGCGCAATACTCATTTACGCTACAGGAGAGCCGCCCACCGAGGCAAGCACATCCGCAACGGAGATGCCAGTCATGCATTCGTGTGTACCAATCGGGCATCGTTCCGCGCCATGAATGCCGCATGGGCGACAGGGAAGGCCGCCAAGCTCAATCACAGCGGAGTGCCCGGCCACTGGGCCGAAGCCAAACTCCGGCACCGTAGGGCCGAACATGGCCGTCACCGGCGTTCCCACGCTCTCGGCCAGATGCAGCGGGGCGCTATCGTTGGCAAGAACCCGACAGGCGATCGTTATCAGCGCCAGAGTTTCCCGTAGCGTCAGATCGCCACAGAGCACCTCCGATGGAGCAAGCCCCCCCTGGGCGGCAATAGCAAGGCAGAGATCCCGTTCCCCACGGCTTCCAATCAGCAGCACACGATAGCCCTTCGCACGCAGCCGCCGTGCCACATCGGCATACCCCTCGGTCGTCCATCGCTTTGTGGGCCATACCGAGCCAGGGGCCATAACAACGATCTCTCCCATCCCACCACAACGCTCCTGAATGGCCGCCAGTTCCTCCGCATCGGGAAACAGGCGGGCACGACGGTTCCCGGCTGCAACCTTGATACCGATCCGCTCCAGCAGCGAGGCATTGCGATCGGTCTCATGCGCGGCGATGATGTATTCCACCTTATCGGTAAGCAGCCATGCAGCATCGCTCTGACGAAACCCGACCCTTCTGGGGATACCGGCCCGTCTGGCGATATAGGCGGAGCGGAAGGAGCGATGCGCAAGAAGCGCCGTGCCATATCCGGCATCACGCAGCTCGGCAATAAGCGATGCGGTCCCCTCGCGGCTCCGTTTATCGAACCCATGCAGCCGCCACAGCCCCGGATAGCCATGAAACAGCTCGGCAAATTCGGCGCGCACGGCCAGCCCTATCTCTGCCTCGGGGACCGCGGCGGCAAGCCCGCGCACCATGCCGCTGGCAAGCACCGCATCCCCCAGAAATCCGCTCTGCACCACAAGCAGCCGATCAGTCATAGCGTATTCCCGGCGAATTTTTCCACTTACGATGCTGCCACACCCACTGCTCTGGATGCTGCCGGATCTCGTCTTCCAGATCGTCGGTATAACGCTGGCTCAGAACCCGCGCCGCCTCCGGGGTATCAGGCAGATCAGCATGCGATATCTCCCGCAGCCGTACACGATATGTCCCATCGTCCTGGCGCACTGCATATCCGGCGATAACGCGAGGCCGGTAGCGCAACGCCAGGCGTGCGGGCGCCGCAAACGTATAGGTTGGAAGGCCAAACATCTTCACCAGCGCATCCTGCTCGGACGCCGCCTGATCGGCCAGCATGGCAATCACCCCTCCCCGTTTCAGCAGGCCGCTTGCTTCGCGCGCTGCGCGTCCGGTGGGGATAAGAGTATTGCCGCGAACGGTCCGTGTCAGCGAAAGCTGACCATAATCGTGCTGTTCTTTGATGATAATGGCAAACGGCACTTCGGAGATGGCCGCCGCCCCGAGGGCCAGAAGTTCCCAGTTGCCAAAATGTCCTGAGAGGAGGATGGCCCCTTCATCGCCTATCTGCCGTAGCAGTTCGAGGTTCTCCACGTGGATGCAGCGCCGCAGTTCCGTGTCGCTCACATAACGCAGGGTAAGAAGCTCCAGGTATACCGTCAGAAGGTTATGCAGCGAGGCCCGGCCTATTCGGCGGCGCTCGCCCTCGCTACGATCTCCCATCGCCAGGGCAAGATTGCGAAGCGTCACCTGTCGCCGCACCCCGCACCACCAGAGCAGCGCCGCAACCGGACGCGCAAGCGGCCTGCAGAAGCTGAACGGAAGGAGACGCCCGAACGGGCCAAAAAGAAAGCGCCAGAGCGCCCCAGACAATCGTTCTATCAGATCCGGGTTCCGACTATTGTGAGTGTACAACAAGACGGCCCGCCTGCGGGGCCGTCTGAAGATAAATCAATCGGGAACGATCACAGAGCATTCCCCACGACTCCCCTTCTATCTGCTCTGGGTGCTGCTATTATTCAACGTGGCAACCTGCTCCCAGTTTTCGTTCTTCACCTCTCCCGGCGCCGTGGCATGCACAAGCGTGAACGCCCCGGTCTGCGTGCGATCGATAAACACAAACTGATAGCTCATCTGGTTGTAGGTCCAGATCTCATAGGGCTTCCGGTTGAACTCCTGGATATGGCGTTCGATAGCATCGGCCTTGCCATACTTCAGCAGAACGCGGCCACGATCGCTATCCCAGCCACGGGGAGCCATCGGCGCGGCATAGAGATTTCGAGCCTCCTCCACACGTTTGTTGTAATCCCTACGGCTTTCGTTCTCCGGTGTTCCAGGAGAAGGATCACGCATTTCCCAGAACGTCGTCAGGAAACGTCCCTTTGGCTCGGCTCCGTCCAGCCCCCTCCATACCCCCTCCTCAGCGGTCGTCATGATCGGCTTGATCTTCTCGTACTCCGCATCCAGCTCCTCCTCCTTCATCCCAGCATACTCCGGGTCCACCACCATGCCACCGAATGCGGGGGCAGCAGATGCCGCAGCGCGCTGGCTCTGCACAAACTGATCGAACTCCGGGTTGCGCACATAGAAGCTACGGAAGACGGTAGCCGAATCGGTAGCCGAACGGGCAAAGCCGTTATAGGCCTTGATGACCACATAATACTGCCCGCTCGGGATTGAATCCAGCGGCAACGTATTCAGCTCCACGCTCATCCTTGAGGCACTTCTGGGACGGGTGACCTGTGTCTCATAAAATACGTTCCTGGCCGAATCGGCAAGGCGGTAGACGATATGATAATCCGAGGTCGGCACCCGATCGGCATTATAAATCTCCACATAGGTGTTCAGCACCAGAAATGGAGGCGTGATCGTAGCAGAGACATTTGGAATCACCACATACCAGTTTCTGAAAAATGGATGGCTACGGTCCTCGCTCTGGCTGGCCTCATTGGCAACGATAATATCGCTGAGTTGCAGATCGCGTCCGGCAAACGACGGGACCACAAGCTGGAACCGGGCGGAGTCCCTTCTGTTCTGATCGGCAACGTCATGATAGTAGATCTGGGCATCGTAGTTTCCCGGTGCAAGGGCGATCAGCTGCGTTCCGAGCATTGCCACCCCTGCTTCGGCATCTCCCTTCGGCACCGCCGTCACCCAATCGATAACCTCGGGATCGCCAGCCGGATCATTTGTAAAGCGCAGGCGTGTATAGAGCTGTCCCACCATCGAGCCATCATCCTGCTGTACGTAGGCAAGCCCATCATCGGAGAACTCGATATTGAATGCCACAAGCGTGGTGGTATCGTTATAAGCGGAAGCATTATAGGAATACACATAGTTCAGCGGACCAGGCTGGGCGCTCAGCGCAAGCGGGAGCAGGGCCAGAACCATGGCACCTGCGGCTGCCAGCCGAAGCGATCGGAACGATAATAGGTTCATGATGATGTGTGTAGATCGTGAACAATGGGACTGGTTGACCGCCACCCTACGCCGCATATATCTCTCGTGGCAGATTGATGGTGTCAATGACGATTAGTCCTGGAGGGAGGTTGTAGGATCGTCTTGAATATAAATAACGCGGGCCTGTCCGGCGGCGAAAGGTATTCCAGTCGCATCAACCGGGGCAGGCCCGTCATGCATCAACCGGCAATCGGCCGGGCTCCCCGGCATCAATTGCCATCGCGATCCAGCATCTTACTGGAATCGCACCGAGGCCGTGATCTGATTGACAAGGCCGAGCGTCTCGTGCGGCCTGACGGCATAATCGATCTGGCCGTAGAAGGAACCGGTCTGGTAGAGCAGGCCAACACCGCCGCTAAGGCCGAAGGCATCGGCATTGCCGAGCTGATAGCCTGCGCGGGCGGAAACCAGGTTATTCCAGATATACTCGGCTCCAAGCGACACATACTCACCGCGATCGGACGCGGTGGAGAATTCCGTGCCGACCAGGAGATAATTGCCATCGGTTCCATCCATCACCGCCGAGGAGATGCCGCCACGGAAGGTAAGCGGGAGCGATGCCTCGGTAGCTTCAAGCTGGACATCGGGGCTTTGGTTGCCGGTGATCGGATCAAATCCGCCGGTGCGAACCAGACCGTTGCCGGTATACTTGAGCGGAGCCGAAAGGTTCTGCACCGCAAAGCCGATCCTCATGCCGAGGATGCCCGGCTCATAGAGCGTGCCGACATCGAAGGCGACACCGCTTGCCGACTGGGTGGCAAAGGCAAGACTGATAAATTTGCCAGTCACACCAAAGCTGAACTGATCGGTAAGCTGTCCGGCGAACGACAGCCCCAGCGAAAGATCGCGGACCTGATAGGTCTCTCCGGTGCCATCCTGCTGGAACAGCGTCGTCACCTTGATATCATCGGTGCCATAGGTAATGGCGCTAACACCGGCCTTGTAGGCCTCTCCGACCGGGAACGTAACCCCGGCGAAGTTATGCGTGATGCCAGCAAACATCGAAGTAAAGCTGTAGGAAGCGCTGGCTCCGGCGATCTGCGTGATACCGGCCGGATTCCAGGCAAGCGTGGTTGGATCGTCGGCAACCCCCACAAACCCGGCACCCATGCCAACCGCACGCGCACCGATGGGAATATTCAGAAAGTTGCCAAGGCCGGCTCCGATCTTCGAGAAATCCCGAGGCTCATCGTTCGAGCCGGGATTCTCCTGGGCCATCAGGCTGGAGGTCATTGCCCCGAAGCAGAGCACAACCGCAGCGCCGATCCCGTATATCTTTCTCATTAGTATAGTCTCCAGATTAGTTGTTCTCTGAGCGAAGGAGTAACCGGTGTATCCCTCTGGGATATCAGGTGGCGTCCGCATTCACGAACGCCACCCTTCCCCGGTTAGTCTTAGCGGCTGTTCAGGCGATAACCGCCCACAACAACTGCTACCTTCTTCACCGTCTCGGCACCATCCGGCGTGCTAATGCGGATGATAATGAGCTGGCTCTGCGCCTGGCGGTTCGACTTGGTCAGGAGATCCCAGACTTCGACGGCAACACGGCCGTTCTCGGTCTCGACATCATGATCCAGAGTCTGAAGCAGCTCGCCCGACTCGGTGTAGAGCTGGATCGTGCACTTGCGTGGCAGACGCGTGATAAACAGGCGACGATCGGTATTCGAGTTCTGGCCGATATGGTTGATCAGATACGGGTTCGGCACCACCGAGATCTGCTCCAGCATATCATCGGTAAACGACTCGCCCGCCTGTACCTCACCCGATGGGATCGCCACGAGCACCTTCGCGCCCGGCTGCGGCAGTCCGAGAGCACCGCCGGTGAAGTCCACGGTGAACTTGTCACCAACCTGGAATTCCTGCGTCGGAATCTCTTCCGGCAGATACTTCGCATCGACCTGCGTTCCGGTGCTACCCATGCCGGCGAAGTCGATGAAGACCTCGGCACCGTTCACCATAAGCTTGTGCGTGAACTTGAGGGTCTGCCCATCGGAGGTAGAGCCGCCGGTATAATAGCGGTTCGGTGTGCCGACATAGGACTTGGAATCGTTCGGCGTGCCGATCAAGGCCCTGTTACGGGCGAACTGACTGCGGCGCGATGCAAGGCTGAAGGTATCGCTGTTCAGCCAGCCGAATGCATACAGGGCGAACTTGCCGATATCGATGGTACGGCCCAGGCCAAGCGTAAGCGAGGTCGTATCGGCCTTTGCCTTGGCTGCGGGATCGGCCGGGAACTCGTAGTTGTACTGGATGGCGTGATCCACCGGATCGCCGTTCTCGTCATAGACGGTACGGTTGTATGCGGCGATGTTCCGAACCTTCAGCGTCAGATAGTTCAGAGCAAACGTACGGGTGATATCACCCTTGGTCACCGTGACATTCTCGGTGCCGCCCGGAGCGAACTCCACCTCGAGCTTCACCTGTCCAATGCTCGGAATGCGCTGTGCCTCGTTGGTGTTTACCGCACCACCAAAACGCTGTCCCACAAGCTGGCGCCCAGGGGCCAGATTGGTGTTGGCCCCCTGTCCCTGAGGACGGCTGAACGGGACCGCCGCGGTATCGCCGAAGATGCCCGGACGGAGCGAATCGCCGTACTGGTAGAAGGCATAATCGAAGGCGATGCCGAACGTGTTCTTATAGATGCCGCTCCTGTTATATACCGGACGCAGAGGATCGGTGATAAAGGAACCATTGATCGGAACACGGACGCCACGGGCGTCATAGATGCTATCGGTACGAATGCGGCGCGTGCTCAGATTGCTATCGAGCAGGCGAAGCGTCGTATCGGAGCGATCGGTAAAGCGGAAGTCGTAGTTGAGCGGAATACGGATCAGCTCATTGCCGCTGCGGCGGCTGCGAACGATAACCTCGGTCGAGTAGAAGAAGTTCGGAATGAACGTGCCCGGAACCGTTGCAAGGCCATACGGGTTCAGCGGCTGGAACTCGAACTCGAGCGTATCACCGCCAAAGATCTGCCCAAGACGGTCGTTGTCCAACGAGATGAAGCGGAAGTTGTAGATACCGCCAAGGCCTGCGCCCGACTCCGCAACCTCGCTGCTCGGGATCACCCTCGGGGTTACCTTCGGTCCGGCGGGCGGGGCCTCCGGATTGGCACGAACCTCGTTGATGCCGGCAATGCCGGAGTTTGTCTTCGACGGCGTACCCTCATCGCTACCGGCATCGTATGCCAGCACCTGATAATAGTAGTCGACGTTGTTGATCAGCTTCTCGTTCTGATTCAGGTTATCCGGGTTTGCCGTGATATTGCCGTCGTTGTTGTCGTCGCCGACATCAATGAACCGGCGACCATCGGTAATGCTGTCCATGATCGAGACGATGGCATCGCGGACGATATCACGGATAGCCTTGTTCTTGAACTGATCGCCGTAACGACCATCGTTGAAGAGCGTCGAGTCGTCGTTGTTGTCATCGTACGGATCGAAATTGAAGTCGAAGATCGGAGCACGCTGGCCCGTACGCACCGCACGGATCTCTACCGAGTCACGCGAGACGCCGTAGCGGATCGTGTCGTAGCGATAGATGTCATAATATCCGGTAATACGTGGGCGGCCCATCTCGGCCAGCATCGGCAGACGCGACCACACGCCAAGGATCGAAGGATTGTTCAAGCTGTCGGCGAAATAGCGTGTGACGCTATCAGGCATCGCCGGAATCCGGAATCCGCCAATCGTCTTGAAACCGAGATCCCAGCCCCGAGTGGTATCGGCGCCAGTCGAGCTTGGCGTGCGACGACCACGGAGAATGGTGTAGCCGGCAAAGTCAAGGCCGCGCTCCAGACGATCGAGCGAACGCTCCGAGGTTTCGTCCCAGTTAAGCTCAACGCCGTGGTTCAACGGCTTCCAGGTAACGCGGGCCGGATCGGGAGCGACCGGGGCACGGAAGTTATTGTCGTAGACGCCCTGGGCGAACGTGTCGAGCTTCCAGAGGTTGATACGATCGGCTTCCTGTCCGGTTGTGATGCCGCTTCTGCCATATGCAAACATGATACCGACCACAACACGTGCGGTATCGCCGGGCGCCATGTTGAACGGGCCGGTCGACATCAGGAAGCGGCGATCGCCGGGACCATTGTCGATATCGCGCTGGGTAAGATCGGAGATAAAGGCATAGCGCTCCTCCGGGGTACGTGGATCTTCGTCGATCGGCCAGTTCTGGAAGACCGAAAGGCCAACCTGCTCACGCTCGGTAAACACACGCTTATCCTTGCGGATAAAGCCGGTGGAATCGATTGCCGGGCTTTCAAGGAAGTCGAGGCCAACATAGCCATACGGCCTGCCCGCTTCCGGCTCGCTCCACTGGATGGCAAGGTTCAGCGTATCCTCTTCCTTGACCGGGATATAGATCGTCGCACGGTCGTTACCGGGCTGGCCTATATCCATATCAATTGCCGGGGCCATATAGCAGTTAAGCAGGTCCTCGCCCGACTTGTTGATGATCGAGTAGCGGATGAAAAGGAAGTCCTTGTACTGACCGAAGCCCCAGGTATACACGGTCTGCTCTACCTGAATGCCGATCGGATAGCCCTTCTTCAGAGCCGAATCGCGCGAGATGCGCTCGTAGCGGCTAAGGTCGGTATCCTTGTAGACGGAGAAGATATCCTCACCCGAGATAATCGCGGGACCCTTTGGAAAGGTCTCGAGATTACGCATGTTGATATCATCCATATACTCGCCGAGATACCGGTTATACTTCAGGGTATCGGCGACACTGGCATCCCAGACCGGCCAGTTCGGGCCATTGACATCCTGAGCGTCGAACGGCTCGCCCGAGAAGTTGCTGTAATCGGTCGAGAAGTACAGACGGTTTTTGTTGAGAGCATCCGGCGACTGATTGAGCGTATTGCTCAGCAGCGGCCCGGTAATGCTTCCCGGGATCATCCAGGATGCGCCCGAGTTCGGATTGTAGCCGATCACGCACAGCTTGGAGGTATCGCCACTGGGGAGCACCTTCTGTGCACCAAACCAGACGCCGCCGCCGAAGATATACGCCTGCCCCGATCCGCGTGGCCAGAGGCCACCGGCATCGCCGTTGCTGACGTTCAGACCGAAGATGCCGTAGTTCGACGAGTGGAACTCGATATCGGACACCTTGTTCCTGATCACCTCGAATGCATTTGTCGGCACACGAAGAACCGAACGGTCCTTCTTCCCTTCCTCCTTCTTTTCTCCCTTATCCTGCTTCTGCTTCGGAGCGGTCCGAGCAGATAGCGGGGGCGAAGCCAGGAAGAGTGAGCCGGCGAACGTCGCCAGGATCAGCCCCTTCGTAAAGGTTCGCAGATTCATTATGTATTCCTCTAAGAATTGAATTTTAGCCTTGTACATCCATCCCTGTGGGAACAGGGGGGCGCGGTTGCCCCCCTGACCGATCGTATTAGAACCTCAGCCTGACGCCAACGGCAACCGTGCGCGGGTCAAGATAGGCGCCACGGAGCGACTGGATCGTAGCCACATAGCGCTGGTATCCCTCGAAACGCTCCTGCTGGGTAACCACACCGTCGAGGTTGGAGTCAGCATACGGGTTGTAGTAGCGGGTACCGAAACGATCGTACTGGTTCACATCCCACGTCTCGGGACGGTTCGGGTCGATCTCGCGATAGTGCGGATTGGCAATGAAATCACCAACCTTGCGGTTCATCGCGAGGCCATCGTTATCCGGGCTGCTGGTAATCGAGTAGCGCGAGCCGCCCGTGGACGAAAGGCTGCGGGAGAGACGGACGCCAGCCGCGTTTGTGATGTTGAAGAGGTTGAACACATCGGCAAACAGGCTCAGCTCAAGGTTGCCAGCACCCTCACCAAAGAAGTCGCGAAGCTTGAAACCACGCTCAAGATGCGCCTCGGTTGTGAAGACCGACGGCAGACGCTGCGAGTTGTACTCGGTGGTCGGCTGGCCACGCTCGGTCTCACGGGTGAACGGAAGGCCGGAAGCATAGTTTGCAGTCAAGGTGATGTCGGAGTTCTGAAGCAGCTTCAGTCCGCCGATCGACGGTCCTTCGTTATCACCCCAGACAAGCGAGAAGACACCGGTCAGCTTGTGCGTCTGATCGTAGTTCAGAGGATACTCCGTCAGCGGCAGCTTCTGCTGTTCGCCGGTATACGGATCGATTGCACCGATCAGCACCGAGTAGTTCGCACCAGGCTCCGAGGAGGTGCCAACTGCCTTCTGCAGGGTGTAGTTCAGCTCCACGCCGAAGTTGTTGGCCAGCAGACGGCGGGCTGTGATCTCAAGTCCACGAACATTGCCGTAATCGGCGACGCTGTAGATGATATACGGCGACGGGATCGCCGGAACGTAGGTCACGCCGGTCTGATTATAGATATCGCGATAGAAGGCCGAGATATCGAGGTAATAATCATCCGCGATCTGTGCCTCGTACGCCATCTCATACACAAGAACCTTCTGCGGCTCGATGTTCGGGTTGCCAAAGAGCTGATTGCCACGCTGGGCATCGCCGAAGGCGTTGTCGTACAGGTTGTTGTACTCCGGCATCTTGAACATCATCGCAAAGTTCACACGGAACTGCGAGCGATCGGTAACCGGATAGCTGACGCCGAGACGGGGGCTGATCTGGAACTTCAGCGTGGCATCCTCTGCGCTCTTGATGCCCTCGATCACCTCCGTAACCGATCCACGGCGCGACGGCGGGATCTTGGTGTTCGGATTGAGGAAGTCGAAACGCACACCTGGCTGGAAGAGGATCGACTTGTAATCGAAACGGGTGCTCAGATAGAGCGCGCCCTCGATCGGGTTGTACGGATCGCGGAAGAACGAGCTGAGCGTTCCATCAGGATCGTTGGCGAAATAGCTGACGTCGTAGCCATACACATCAAAGAACGGGTTCACGTCCCACGGCAGGCTGTTCGAGTGGCGGCGGAGCGAGGTGCTGGTAAACTCGAAACCGGTCTTCACCTGGGTCTTCACCTCGCCCAGCTCGAAGTTTGTCTCGTATACGCCCTTCAGCCCGACGCTCATGGCCTCACGGACCTCCAGGCTACGGCTGTTGCCGTGTACCGGGAAGTTGCCGTTGTCGATCAGTCCGTACGGATTGCGGCTTGCGCCTCCAATTTCGGGACCTTCGTACAGGCCGGTGATCGGGTTGCGCACCGCCGTCGTGGTGGAATTGGTCTGATACTGATTCAGATACCGCTCTTCCTCGAATGCCTGATAACGATCGATGATGTTATCCCTGTTGGCATCGGTCATCTCATAGATATCATAGGTATCGAAGATCCCATACTTCTTGCTTGGGTCCTTCTTGCCGATCTGGTTCTCGTGGTGGACCCACGAACCGGTAAGCTCGAAATAGGTGGTCGGGTCCAGATTCTGGAAATAACGAACCTGCGCACGGTTGATGATCGTGTTCTGATTGATCAACTGCGCCTCGCGCTCCAGAACGCTGCTGTTGACGACCGTATCCGAACCATTGATAAAGGTTGGATGGTCGAGCTGATACAGGCCGCTCCAACCTCCGCTCTCGGTGCTGGTCAGCCCCATCTCACCGCTCAGCTCCATGAAGATGCTCTCGGTGATGCCGATCTTGAACTTGGCATTAAGATGGCGGATCATCGCCTCCTGGTTCGGGAGCTGGCCCAGGTTGGTCGGCGACAGCGAGAAGCCCCAGACTTCTTCGGCGATCTTGGCACGGCGACGGGCATAATCCTCGGAGATGTCGTACACCTCATAGGAGCTTCCGGCGACCGGAACATGATTGTACTTGCCAGCGATAAAGAAGGTAAGGCGATCAAGGCCCGGAATCGGGCCACCAAAGCCGAACTCATACAGCTTGCTGCCGGACCCCTGAAGCTTGGCGCCTGGAAGCGTGGTGTCGATATCGGTGCCCGCCTTCTTTACGGTGATCGGTGAGCTGGAACCAAAGAGGAACGGAACGCCGGCACGGAAGTTGAGCGTCCCCTCGTAACGATCGCTGCGGCCGTTACGGGTAACCGAGTTGACCACGCCGGAGAGAACGTCGCCGTATTCGGAGCCGAACCCGGAGGAGATGACCTGCACTTCCTGCACCGCAAGCGTGGAAACCGTCGGGTAATAACTGGCACTGGTGCTTCCAAAACCTCCCGAGAACGGATCGCTCACCTCAACGCCGTCAACACGAATGGAGGTCTCGCTGGCACGACCGCCACGAATGGAGAACCCGTTGACGCCACCGGTGGTAACACCGCTGGAAAGCGCGACGGCTCCCTGAATGTTGGTGCGGGAGCTACGCTGCATCTGCTCGCCGGTGATCGAGGTCTGCTTGCCGACCCTGTCCGCGACGATAATGTCGCGCTGAGCTGTGACAATCACCGAGTCCTGGACAACCGCAGCGCCTACCATCCTGGCATTCAGCGTCGTGGTCTGATCGACCGAAACACGCACGTCTTTGGCAAGATAATTCTTGTAGCCAACGGCGGTCACCTGGATGTCGTACTGATCTGCGCGAACACCGGCGATCAGGAATGAGCCGTCCTCCTTCGAGATGGCGCCCCGGACTGGCGAGGTGCCAAGGATTCGGATCGTTGCTCCGCGAATCGCTTCTCCCTTGTCGTTGGTAACCTTGCCGGCCAGCGACCCGGTGGTCTGCGCCTGCACGGCCAACGGAGCGAGAAGCGCAACGGTGGCTAAGCTAAGTAGCCTGCGTTTCATCTGAGCACTCCTTGGTATTGATGTAGTATGAAGTAGCATGGATGTATATCGAGTAGATCTATCATCGTTGTTCCGGCGACGCCTGCCCCCACTGAAACTTTCCAGAATGCCCGCACGTACTGCGAAAAAGGCAGAACGACAAAAACCATTGCGAAGAGGTTTTGCGTTGGAGCAAGCCACCCCCTGGACTCCAGGAATGCGGAGCCCGAAGAAGAATAAAGGTAGGGGGTTGAAAGGAGAACGCACTGGGCGTTGAAACCTCTGCAACAGGCACTGAGACTTGTATAAGACGCTTTAGGTAGGGAGTTTTACTAAATTTTGACGCCGAATATAGCTTTCAGCAGGCTTACCCCCAAAACTATCTGCCCCGTTTCCCATTCCGCATGGGAACATTCCCCACCCTACCCACGTCTCAAGCCACTTTCCCTGTTCTTCCCCTTCTGAGATCAACCTACACGACAACCTGAAAAAAGTTACCGCACCTGAACAGAAGCATCCCCTCTTCTCCCCAAGAGCATCGGCCACTGTGCCCTGGCGCACTTGCCCGGTTTGTTCAGCCGAATCCCCCAAAATCCCCTGGTATAGGCCGCTATGCCATTCCCCAGGCTATGCTGTCAGAACTGAAACGTTGCCCATCCCCTTGCAATATGGCCACTAAAACGGCGAGCGATGGTGCGTCGCTCACGGCCGTTTCCCTGCCGGAAACCATCCTGCGATAGGGGAACGCTGAAGTCGATGCCAGAATGCTGGCTGGTTGTTGGCGGCATATATTATTCTCATCGCCTGCAACGAAAAACAGGTTGCACAGCCGAGCGGTTCGGGCAACTATGGTGGCTGGTGAGCACCGCCCTACTGCATATTCTGCTCCCCCGCTATACCGCTCCAGCGGGGAAGCAGAGGAATCTATTGCTCGTCGAAACGGAGAGTACGCACCCTCTGCACTACATGCAGGTGGCTAAGCTTGTTCAATGTGGCATCGTTCAACTCCTCATCGGTGCGCATCACCGTCAGCGCCTGCCCCGTACCTTCACGACGTCCGAGCGATACATCGGCGATATTGATACCGTGGGTTGCCAATGTGGCGCTTACCGCAGCCAGCACCCCCGGCTGATCCAGATTCTCGAACAGCGTGATCCAGCCAATGGGGCGGATATCAAGCCAGATATCATCCACCATCACCAGACGGGGTTCGTTCCAGCCCATCACCGTCATGGCCGCAGTACGGGTCTCACGACCGTTTGAGACCTCGGCGCTCACCAGCATGGTGAACCGAGGGTGCGATCCCTCTCCCGCCGTCGCCAGCTTCACCCGATTACGATCGGCGAGCATCTCGGCATTGATGGCATTGACGGTTTTATCCAGCCCCAGGCTGACCATTCCGGCCAGAAATGCGGCGCCGAGGCCTCGCACAATCGGCGTAGCCCCGGTGCCATAAACGGTAAGAGTACAGGAAACATCATGGTTATCGACAAGCTGCCCCAACATGGCACCAAGCCGTTCGGCGGCACGCATCATAGGCTGTGCCTCGCTTTGCAGCGATGACTCCAGCCCGACGGCATTGACCACACCACGCGCCCCCTTCCCCTCGAAGAAGTCTGCGATCTGAACTGCGATATCGATAGCAACCCGCTGCTGTGCCTCCTCGGTTGAGGCGGCGATGTGCGGCGTGGCGACAACATTCGCATGATTGATCAGCGGATGTGGGAACTCCGGTGGTTCAGCGGCAAATACATCGAGCGCGGCCCCTGCAACCTGCCCCTGGTCCAGCGCCTGAAGCAATGCGCTCTCATCTATCAGCTCACCACGGGCGGTATTGACGATAAAAACCCCTGGTCTCATTCGGGACAGCTCCGCCGCGCCGATCAGCCCACGGGTTTCCGCAAGCAGCGGAATATGCATCAGAAGGATATCGGAGGTGGCGATCAGCTCATCGAACGTCGCAGGAGTGATTCCCAGATCCTCTACCGCCTTGGAACTGAGCACCGGATCGTAGCCGATCACCACCGCATCGAACGATTGCAGACGGCGCGAAACTTCCTTGCCGATACGTCCCAGACCAAGCACACCAACACGTTTGCCGAGCAGTTCCGTGCCAATGTAACTCTTACGATCCCAGACACCGGAACGGATGCTTGCGGTAGCCGACGGGATCTTCCGCAGCAGCGAAAGGAGCAGGGCAATGGTATGTTCGGTGGCGGAAACCGTGTTCCCTCCCGGCGTATTCATTACCACAACCCCCATCTCCGTAGCGGCTTCCACGTCGATATTGTCCACGCCCGCGCCAGCCCGGCCTATTACCCGCATCCGGTTCATCCTGCCGATCATCTCACGATTGACCTGCACAGCACTTCGCACCACCATGCCATCGAACTGTGGGAGCAGCCGGTACAGCTCCTCCACTGCCACCCCCACCGCACGCACCACGCTAAGGCCACGCGCCTGAAGAATCCGATCGCACTCCTGGCTTACCGCATCAGCAATAAGAACTCGACAATCCATCATACGTTCCTCCCACTGCCCGGCTGAACCGCTGCATTGAACACCGACTGCGCTGCGGCCAGCCCTGCCCCCACATCATGTGCATGGCCGATATCAGTAAGGGCGCTCTCGATAGCATATAAGACGCTCAGCATATCGCCTTCATCGTAATATCCAAGATGCGAGATCCTGAAGATCTTTCCCTTCAGATGATCCTGCCCGGCGGCCATCGTCACCTTGTACTTCTTTTTCATAAGCTCCATGAACTCAGCGCCACGCTCCGGCAGACAAACCGAGGTAAGGGCATTTGAGGCAGGAGCGCCGAACAACTGCAATCCGAGCGCGGCAACCCCGGCGCGGAGCGCGCTTCCAAGACGGTGGTGGCGCAACCAGACGTTCTCGATCCCTTCCTCCCGAATCATCGCGAGCGCCTCGGCAACGCCAAGAACCAGCGTTATCGCCGGAGTCCATGGGGTATCATCGGAGGCGAGCGATGCGCGTGCTCTTTTCAGATCGAAATAAAACGATGGCAGGCCGGAGGAATCGGCGGCGGCCCATGCACGTTCACTCAATGCGATAAACGCAAGCCCCGGCGGGATCATCAGCCCCTTCTGCGAGCCGGTTACGACAACATCCAGCCCCCATTCATCGAAGCGCATCTCATGCGCCCCGATGGCTGTAATGCCATCGACGATGATAAGCCCGTCGAACGAGGGGCGCACCACGGCCGCGATCTCACGTACATCGGTATAGACGCCAGTGGATGTTTCGCTATGGGTAAGGCATAACGCCCGGGCGGCAGGATGCTCTGCAAGCGCGGCAAGAACCCTATCGGCGGTGACGGCGGTTCCCCATTCAACAGTAATCTCATGTGGGACAAGCCCATAGGCACGAGCGATCTCCCCCCAGCGCTCACCAAACTTGCCCGCGTTCACAAAGATGATCTCGTCACCCGGCGAAAGCGTATTGACCAGCGCGGCCTCCATCGCGCCTGTACCGCTGGCGGTAAGGGTCAGCACCGGCTGTGCCGTACAGAACAGATACTGCAACCCCTCGGTAACAGCCCGGAGCGAGGCCTGAAATTCCGGTGTGCGATGATGAATCATCGGCTGTGCCATACGGAGCATCACCGACTCGGGAACCGGCGTCGGGCCTGGCGTGAACAAACGTGGTTTCATATGATGAGATGAATCCTTGGTTCTTGGAGCTTTGTTTCCCGATACATCAGATGCCGAACGGGTTCGGCTCTGAGCTTGTGTTGCTTCCACTCATAGAAGATTTCATGCCAGTTGTGAAACGGCCCGCTCCTGGCGGCAACCGGAATCTCTGGCTCCGAACTTCCGTGCGCCCCCCGGCCCTCTCTCACGCCCTGAGCGCGTTGCCGATCGCCCCAAGAAGCCGATCGCGATTATGCCTGGTCTGCGCCGAATATGGGATCAGGCCTATACAGGCAGGGCACTGTTCAAGCAGCGCCGTCACTTCATCGACCCGCGCCTGTGCCTCTGCCGGGGAGACCTTGTCGTACTTGGTCAGCACCACCAGAAACGGCCGTCCGATGGAGTTCAGCCAGTCGAACAGGCCACGATCCAGCGCTGTAGGCTCGTGTCTGATATCGCTCAATGCAACAACCAGGCGAAGCTGATCGCGGCCACGGAGATACGATTCGATGAGGCGTGCCCACGCTTCGCGCTCGGTCTTGGAGACCTTTGCATACCCATAGCCGGGGAGATCGACAAAATGGGAACGGTCGTTGATACGGAAGAAGTTGATCTGTTGTGTTTTGCCTGGTGTAGCGCTTGTCTTGGCAAGCGCCTTACGGCCGACGATTGAGTTGAGAAGGGTTGATTTCCCAACATTTGAGCGTCCGGCAAACGCGATCTCTGGGATCGGCGCCTTCGGGAACTGATCGGGTCGTGCGGCACTGATAACAAAGTCCGCGGAGAGAATTCGGAGCATAACATATAACTAACAAAAAAAAGAGCCATCGAGCACGCAGCAAGCGTTCGATGGCTCAAGAATTTACACTTGGGCCGTAGAGAACGGCTCAGGCTTTCTACTAATCGTCGTCATCTCCCCCGGTCTCCCACCGACGGTCATCGTAGCCACGGCGCTCGCGACGATCATTACCGCCGCGACTGCCTCCCGGACCGCCAGGACCACGACGCGACCGATCGAAGCGATCGCCACCACCGCCGCCACTGCTGCTACGGCCACCGGAATCTCCGGAGTACGAGCGGCTAGGCTCATAATGTCCTCCACGACTTTCACCACCGCCGCCATACTCACGACGCGGACCGCCGCCACCACCGCCGCCGAACGAACGTTCACGGGGCTTGGCCTCGTTGACTGTCAGGGTACGCCCCATCCAATCCCTACCATTCATTTCTTCAATTGCACGCGCTCCATCCTCATCATTCTCCATCTCTACAAAGCCGAAGCCTCTTGCCCGACCGGTCACCTTGTCCATGATGATGCTTGCGGAGGTAACGTTACCAAATTCCCCGAAAGCCTCACGAAGATCCTCCGATGTCGCGGAGTAGGGGAGATTCCCCACGTAGATGTTCACTGATACACCCTGTGTGTGAATAGTACTACAAATGACTGAATACCGTCATGGTCAGGCGACTCATTTGGACTGTACGGAGTAGCGGTCTAGATAACCTGACAGATACCGACATGATAAATGAAAAGCCGACAAAACCAAGAAGCCTCTCTACGGTACTGTAGAGAGGCCTCCGCAAGCATACCAACATTTTTCGTCGAAAGCAAAAACAATTTTTAACCGGCCGGGGGTTGCCCTGCCGAAGATACCTCCGCTTTCGTCCGATCAGGCCTGGTCTTCCGGCTTGTCTGCGCCGTTCTCCCCGGCACTCTCATCGCTCGTCTCAGCCGCAGCAGAGGCCTCAACGGTGGTTTCCTCAGCGACCGGGGTCTCTGGAACCGTCTCCTCTGCAACCACATCGGCAACAACCGGCTCGGCGGCCTCGGCTGGCGTGGCAGCCAGCGTAGCGGCCTGCTTGGCACGGCTACGGGCAACGCGCTCGGCACGCGACATCACATTCTTGGAACGGGTGCGAGCCGCATTTTCATCGCGCTCCATATTATAATCAACCAGCTCCAGGATAGCGATCCTAGCGCCATCACCAAGACGCTGGCCAAGCTTCACCACACGGGTATAACCACCCGGGCGATTGGCAACTTTCGATGCCACATCGGTGAAGAGTTCACGAACAACGTTCTCATCGTGAATATCACGGGCAACAACACGACGCGCATGTATATCCACCCCATTGCCAGCCTGCTCGGCCAGATGGGCACGCTTTGCGCGTGTGATAATCGCCTCGGCGAACCGGCTCGCTTCCTTCGCCTTGGCCTCGGTCGTCCTGATCCGCTTGTGGCGGATAAGCGATGTTGTCAAAGCCTGCAAGAGCGCCTTGCGATGGGTGGCGGTCCGCTTGAGTTTTCTACCTTCTACTCTATGTCTCATGATCGTCGGAATTGAGACCGGTCGGCATACAGCCGAAACGGTGTAGTAGGCGCACCTCGAATGCGCGCAAGGATGGGTACGTTACTTTCAGTTATTGAATCGACGCTCGTTCTCGGAACCGCCGTTCGTAATTACTCGCGGCCGTTGCTGTCTTCGGCCTTCAGATATTTGTCGACGTCCATGCCGAATGTCAGGCCGAACTGCTCGATGATCTCGGTAAGCTCTGCCAGCGACTTGCGACCGAAGTTACGGAACTTCAACATCTCGTTCTCCTGGCGCGAGACCAGATCGGCGATGGTATTGATGTTTGCAGCCTTCAGGCAGTTATGGGAGCGGACGGACAGCTCAAGCTCGTCCACCGGCGTCGTGAGTATACGACGGACACGGCTTACCTCGGCCTCCTGCGCTTCCTCTTCCTCGGCGATCTGGGTCTCCTCGGCATCGAAATTAAGGAAGAGCTGGATATGATCGCGGAGAATCTTGGCAGCCGTTGCCAGCGCCTCCTCCGGCGTGATCGAGCCATCGGTCGTGATCTCGAGCGTCAGCTTCTCATAGTCGGTCTTCTGCCCCACACGGGTTGGCTCGACCTGATAGCGAACGTTCATGATCGGCGTAAAGATCGAGTCGATCGCGATCGTGCCGATTGCCTGATCGGGCTGGAAGTTCTCTTCGCTGGGCACATAGCCTTTGCCACGGCTGATACGAAGCTCCACATTCAGGGTCACCCCCTCCGAGAGGGTTGCGATATGGTGCTCGGGGTTGAGAACCTCGAAATCCTCGGTGGAGTTCTGAATATCCTGTCCAGTAAAATCAGCAGGCCCGGTCACCGTAAACGAAATCTTGGTGGCCTTCTTATCAAGCTGCTTTAGGCGAATCTCCTTCAGATTGAGGACGATCTCAGCCATATCCTCGCTAACGCCCGGAATGGTCTGGAACTCGTGCAGCACGCCATCGATCCGGATGGCCGAGATGGCACAGCCGGGGATTGAAGCAAGCAGCACACGACGGAAGGCATTGCCGATTGTGGCACCATACCCCTCTTCCAGCGGCTGCAGAACAAAACGACCGAACGTTTCGCTGCGGGTGGACTCATCAACCTGCACTCGTTCAGGCATCTGCATGAACGAACTCATTGGCGCAGTGATTTGCTCTGTCAAGGCTACCTCTCGATATCTCTTCGTTGATCTAAAGTGACTTCGTTAGCGACGGCTATCATTCGGTGGGCACACGGCGACGGGGAAGCTCCCCAAGCCCGGCTGCGCCCGCAACCAGTTAGCCTCCGTTAGGCAGATTTTGATCCTACTTGGAATACAGCTCAACAACAAGCTGTTCGTTCGCAGTGAGCAGCTCATCAGCACGCTCCGGCATATTCATGAGAGGTCCGTTCAGACCAGCCTTATCGAGCTGGCACCAGCTCGGAGATCGCACGGTCATTGACGCGCCTGAGCGAATCTATGGATGGCGTCAAGCCTCCGAATTCTCCGGGTGGGTCCGCCCCGCCCCCGGCATACGGCATATATACCGTGCTGCCATCGGCCATGATACGCCTATGAAGAACAAACTGACGCGTCCCGCGCCAGAACCAAGATGATACAACACCACGTTGTCAGGACGATGTTCGAGCAGGAGGCCAGACGATCGGGGCTGGCAACACACTACTGGCGATTAGCCATAACGAACAACGACGGGACTGCTTCTCACGCTCACGGCACAGATTGTTTGACCTTCTGCTGTTTACGCAGCCCGGACGCCACAGAGGGCATCCCCTGAACGATGTAGAATCTGCTGAACCTATCATCCTCCGCTTTCGCCATGCACCCGATAGCCGGAAAGCGACAGTGCATACGCACGAAGCGAAGGGGGAGAAGCGGCCGCGCCCCCCTTCGCCTGGAATCTTCTGAATCGTTTAGACGCGACGACGCTTCGGCGGACGGCAGCCGTTATGCGGCAGCGGCGTAACATCGGTGATCGAAAGCACCTCGATGCCGTTCTGCTGCAAGGCACGCACGGCCGCCTCACGCCCGGAGCCAGGCCCCTTGACGTAGACATCGACCTTGCGCAACCCCATATCGTAGGCTTCCTTGCCGGCGTTCTCGGCGCACACCTGAGCGGCGTACGGCGTGTTCTTACGCGATCCACGGAAGCCGTTACGACCGGCCGAGCTCCAGCTGAGCGTATTTCCGTAAATGTCCGTGATCGTCACGAGCACGTTGTTGAAGGTCGCCTTTACATACGCCTTGCCATTGACCTCGGCGATGACTTTCTTCTTGCGCTTCTGCTGAGTATTCTTAGCCATTCTTTCTAAAAGGTTTCACTGCTTCACGGAGACCCGAGCTACCTCACTCGCGGTACAGCCCGCCTGATGCCGTATGCCGCACACCAGGCGCTACCGCGGCGGCGCTGATACCGTAATGAATGGCCCCGGAACAAGCCGGGGCGCCATCACTTACTTCTTGCCGGCCTTCTTCTTCCCGGCCACCGTCTTGCGACGTCCCTTGCGGGTACGCGCATTGGTGCGGGTACGCTGTCCATTAGCCGGCAGACCACGGCGATGACGCAGGCCACGATAGCAGCCAATGTCCATCAGTCGCTTAATGTTGAGCTGCATCTCGCTACGCGCTGCACCCTCGACCTTGTAGTCGTTCTGGATGATCATGCGGATGCGGTTGACTTCTTCGTCGCTCAGATCGGAAATCTTTTTCGACGGCTCAACGTTCGCGCGCTCCAGGATCTTCTTCGCGGACGTAGGCCCGATACCGTAGATATAGGTGAGACCGACGTGCGAGTGCTTATTTCTCGGAAGATCAATTCCAGCAATACGTGCCAACGTATATAGCTCCTTAGTTCAATCGTTGTATACTGTTGCTAACGTGTTTTACGCAGCTTGCGGCTGCGTATTAACCCTGACGCTGCTTGTGCTTCGGAGTCTTCTTGCAGATCACCCGCACAACCCCTTTGCGCTTTACGATCTTGCAGCTATCGCACATTTTCTTGACTGATGCTCGAACTTTCATGTCGGTAGTCGGTTTGCGATCGCGCCTCCGCGATCAAAAGGTACAATCTGCTGATTTTTTTGGAATGCTCGGGCCGGTTACCTGTAGCGATATGTGATGCGCCCCTTGCTCAGGTCGTACGGCGATAACTCCACGGCCACCCTGTCCCCCTGCACGATCTTGATATAATGCATCCTGATCTTGCCCGAAATGTGGGCGAGGACTTCATGGCCGTTTTCCAGCCGTACTCGGAACGTCGCATTGGGTAGGACTTCCGACACGATGCCATCAACTTTAATTCCTGCGTTCTTCGCCATTGATTGCTTTGAGGATGATTGTGCCGGACAGGCAGCACTACACCGGCACCCCTTCGGGAATCTTGGTCAGAATCTCCGGCCTTCCCTCGCGTACGACAACCGTATGCTCGAAGTGTGCCGACGGCTTCCCGTCCTGCGTTACCACGGTCCACTTGTCATCACGAGTGCTTACCCGATAGGTTCCGGCATTCACCATCGGTTCGATGCAGATTACCAGACCATCTACCAGCGGAGTGTTCCGGAACTGATGACGCTGAAACGGGCCG
This sequence comes from uncultured Alphaproteobacteria bacterium, assembly GCA_964455525.1. Taxonomy (GTDB): domain Bacteria; phylum Bacteroidota; class Ignavibacteria; order OLB7; family OLB7; genus JAFDZV01. Next base: position 440,853 of record CAYVWR010000002.1, on the reverse strand, counting down.
GGCACGAAGTTCGGCACAGCCGGATCTTCATGAAGTGATGTTCCGATACCATGGCCAACCAACTCTCGTACAACCGAGAATCCGTTGGCCTCCACATGACGCTGAATTGCCCGCGAGATATCAAGAACCCGGTTTCCTACTATCGCCTGCTCTATCCCAAGCCGGAGAGATTCCTCGGTCACCTGCATAAGCTTACGACCTAGCTCTCCCGGATCGCCTATCGCGTAGGTGATAGCGCTGTCGCCATAGTAGCCGTTCTTCTTTACACCCACATCAAGCGAAACGATGTCGCCTTCCTTCAACGGCACCCCGTCCGGCAGTCCATGAACCACCGCCTCGTTCACCGAGGTACAGAGTGTGGCCGGATAGACCAGCCCATGCACAACATGCCCCTTGAAGGCCGGATCGGCGCCGTGATCGCGGATATACTCTTCGGCCAGCTTGTCCAGGTGTAGCGTCGTTGCCGATGCTACCGTGTGCTCCTTCAACATGGCGAGCACTCCCGCGACAATCCTGCTTGCCTCAGCTATATATCCTATCTCCTCTAGGGTTTTGCCCTGCCCTTTCACCGAGCCGTTCACTGGCGTCACCTCTTTCAGCGATGATTAGTTTGAAGCCATCTGCTGGCGCCCAAGGCGACCCCGCAGTTTGCCGCTCTTCATAAAGCCATCGTAGTGACGCATCAACAGATACGACTCGATCTGCTTCAGAGTATCCAGAGCAACGCCTACAATAATCAGAAGGCTTGTGCCACCAAAGAAGCCAGAGAAGCTTCCGGTCACACCTAGCTTCTGAATAAACGTCGGCAGAATGGCGACCAGAGCAAGGAAGAGCGAACCAGGGACGGTAACGCGGGTAAGAATATTGTCGATATACTCTTCGGTCGGCTTGCCTGGACGAACGCCCGGAACAAAACCGCCGTTCTTCCGCATATTCTCGGCCACATCACGTGGATTGAACACAATGGCCGTGTAGAAGAACGTGAAGAAGATAATCAGGACCGCAAACACGATCGAGTGAAGCCAGCTATCATACTGGAAGTTCCGAGCCAGGAACTGGCTGAGGTTGCTATCCGGTATATACTGAACGATCGAGCTTGGGATGAACATGATCGAGCTTGCAAAGATGATCGGCATCACGTTGGCAGTCGTAAGCTGAATCGGGATATGCTGTGCAGACCCGCCATAGCTCTTGTTGCCGACCATGCGCTTGGCATACTGCACCGGGATCTTGCGCACGGCCTGGGTGAACATCACTACCATAGCGATGATACCGACCAACGCGGCAAGGATGAGCAGCTCGATGATGACGTTACGGGTGCCAGCGGTAACAAGCTGGAATTCCTCGGCCATCGCATGCGGAAGCCTGGCGATGATGCCGATAAAAATGATAAGCGAAATACCGTTGCCGATCCCCTTCTCGGTGATCTGCTCGCCAACCCACATAAGGAACACGGTTCCGGCAGTGAAAATTGCCGCAGCCATCAATATGAACGGGACACCCTGTACCTCAGCGGCCACAATCGAACGCCCGCTCCCGGCATCAGTTGTCTGAAGGCTGATAGCGATGGCGATACCCTGGGCAAATGCCAGCAGAACAGTAAAATAGCGCGTGAGTGTATTGATCTGCTTACGCCCCTCCTCCCCCTCTCGCTGAAGCTTCTGGAAATACGGCACCACAGCGCCGAGAAGCTGGAGGATGATCGAGGAGGAGATATAGGGCATGATGCCCAGCGCAAAGATGGCCGCGTTCGAATAGGCGCCACCCACGAACATATCGAACAGGCCGAAGAGCGTATTGTTCCCGGCCAGTTGAGTGCTCTTGAGTGCCGCCACATCGATTCCGGGAACCGAGATGAACGAGCCGATGCGGACCACAAGCAACATCAACGCAGTGAAGAGTATGCGCTGACGCAACTCCTCGATCTTGAAGACATTGCGAAGGGTGTCGGTCAGTCTACTCATGGAGTGTCACAGTACCACCGGCCTGCTCGATCTTGGTGCGAGCAGCGTCGGAAATTTTATGGGCAGTTACGGCTAGCTTTGCCGAGATCTCGCCATTACCGAGGATCTTCACCGGCTGCGAACGCTTCGAGATCACACCAAGTGCGAACAGAATGTCCGGGGAAATCACGCCGTCGCTCAGCTTGCCAGCCTCGGCCAGCTCCTGCAAACGGCTTACGTTCACCGGCTGATATTCCACCCGGAAGAGGCTGTGGAACCCGAACTTCGGCACGCGACGGGTCAGCGGCATCTGCCCTCCCTCAAAGTTGGGGATCTGTCCGTAGCCCGAACGAGCACGATGTCCCTTATGACCACGCGTGGATGTGCCACCGTATCCGGAGCCCTGACCGCGCCCGATTCTCTTCTTCTTCTTCGTCGCTCCCTTCGGCGAGTGAAGCAATCCTAAATGATTCGACATGGTTCTATCTCACTGAATCGATTGTTCGGTTGTCTGTTCAGCACAGCAGCCATTGCTGCTGTCTCAGGAAATGTGACCGGGGCGATGCACGCCTACTGCTTAGGCCTGATCCTGGACCGGCTCCACCTTTACCAGGTGACGGACCACACGGAGCATTCCCTGAATCTGGGGATTATCATTATGCACGCGCGAGTAGTTCGGGCGTCCAAGCCCAAGAGCTTCGATCGTCCTCTTCTGCTTCTCCGGACAATCGATGATACTACGGAGCTGGGTGATCTTTATCTGTGCCATTTTTTTTACCCTTTCAACACCTTGTTAATGGCAATCCCACGACGAGCGGCCACCGAACCGGCATCCTCCAGGCTCAACAGGGCATCCATTGTCGCCTTCACAGAGTTGTGCGAGTTCGACGATCCCTGGCTTTTGGTCAGAATATCCTGAACACCGACCGCCTCCAGCACCGCGCGGGCGCCGCCGCCAGCGATAACGCCAGTTCCAGGTGTGGCCGGCTTGAGCAGGATCTTTCCCGCGCCGTACTTGCCATACACCTCATGCGGAATCGTGTGTCCCTTGAGCTGGATCTTCACAACACTCTTTTTCGCCGCTTCGGTCGCCTTGGTCACGGCGCTCGAAACTTCGTTCGCCTTGCCCAGGCCGATCCCTACATGGCCATTGCCATCGCCGACAACAACGATCGCGCTGAAGCCGAAGCGGCGACCACCCTTTACAACCTTCGCGGTACGAGCGATGTTGACAACTCTATCTTTCAGTTCCAGTTCGGAGACTTTTGGTTTTGCCACTGCCTTATCTGCGTTTGCTGTGAATGAAATCTGCTTCCTGCTGGCCAGAAGCGCAAAGATACAAGAACGAGCGATTTCTTCCGCTATGCATCAATGATTACCGGAATCGCCCGCACGCTCAGACCGTTGTATCTTCCTGGCACGACCTTTATATCTCCAGACCACCTTCGCGGGCGCCCTCGGCCACCGCACGGACACGGCCATGATAGAGATATCCATTGCGGTCGAACACTGCTTTGGCAATGTTCTTCTCCTTCAGCCGTGTGGCAATCGCCTTACCGACGGCCGTGCTGAGGCTGGTCTTGCCGGAGCCTTCCACCATCGTCCGAACCACTTCATCATTAAGGCTGGATGCCTGTGCGAGCGTCTGGCCGCTGATATCGTCGATCGCCTGCACATAGATGTGGTTCAGGCTACGGAACACGCTCACACGCGGGCGCTCGGGCGTACCCTTCAGCCTCTTGCGAATGTGGAACTTGCGCCGGTGGCGACGCTTAATCTTGTTTGCGCTCATTGTCTGCTCTATGTTAACGATAGTCTGGGGCCCGTGGCCAGCACAGGAGCACCAAAGGGCGCTCGTGTGCTGCAACGGGGCATGACTTGTAGAAAACGTTTTACTTACCGGCGGACTTGCCAGCCTTGCGGCGAACCTGCTCGTTATCGTACTTCACGCCCTTCCCCTTATACGGTTCGGGCGGACGGAAGGAGCGGATCTTGGCAGCAACCTGTCCAACAAGCTGCTTGTCGATGCCATTGATGAGGATGTTCGTGGCCGACGGCGTGCTCACTTGGATATCCGCCGGCGGAAAGAACATGATCGGATGAGAATACCCAAGATTAAGCTGCAACGCCGCACCTCTCATCTCGGCACGGAAACCGACGCCGACGATATCGAGCTTACGGGTGAAGCCATCGGTGACCCCCTGGATCATGTTGGCGATCAGGGTGCGGGTCAGGCCGTGCATCGCGCGGCTCGACGCATGGTCGTTCGGGCGCGTCACAACGATCTCGCCCGGCTCGACTGCGACGTTAATAAGCTCGCTGATCTTGGTGCTAAGCTCCCCCTTCGGCCCCTTGACCCCGAGGAAACCGTTCTCGTGCTTGACTGTGACGCCGCTCGGAACGGCGATCGGCTTTTTACCTATGCGTGACACGTCGTGTACCCTTATCTAAATCTGTATGTAAGCTCTCAGGTTGTCGTTACCAGATATAGCAGAGGACTTCTCCTCCGATATTCCGGGTGCGGGCCTCCTTATCGGTCATCAAGCCCTGCGAGGTGCTGATGATCGCGATGCCGAGACCGTTCTTGACGCGCGGCAGTTCTGCAGCCCCTGCATACTGGCGCAGTCCAGGACGGCTAACGCGCCGCATGCCAACGACCGACGGCGATCCGTTGATGTAGCGAAGGGCAAGCCGAAGAACGCCCTGTGGCCCATCCTCGAGCTTCTGATAATCGGCGAGAAAGCCCTGATCCTTCAGAATTGCCGCCAGATGTTCCTTCATTTTCGATGCAGGGACATCGACAACTTTATGATGGGCATTCGCCGCGTTGCGAATACGTGTGAGGAAGTCTGCTATCGGATCGGTCATTGTCTCAGATATGCTAGTCGTTGAAAATCACTCTCGAGAAATCTACCAGCTTGCCTTGCGGATGCCGGGGATCTTGCCATCAAGTGCCATCTGACGGAACTGGTTGCGGCAGAGACCGAACTTACGGTAGAAACCGCGGGGACGGCCTGTCACCGAGCAACGATTACGCAGGCGAACCGGCGAACTGTTGCGTGGCAACTTCTGCAGCGCATCGTAATTGCCCTCTGCCTTGTACTTGGCGCGCAGTTCAGCGTACTTCTCGACCAGCTTCTGGCGCTTCGCTTCCCGTGCGATCAAACTTTTACGTGCCATTGTTGGGATCTATCCTCTATAGAGATTCAGTGCCTGTAATTTCTCTCGTCATTGCGCCGCCCCAAGCGGGCGCCATCAAGCGGCCGGAGCCTCGGCTCCCTCACGCTTACGGAACGGCAGACCGAGTTCCTTCAGCAGAGCATACGCCTCCTCATCGGTCTGCGCCGTTGTCACGAACGTTATGTCCATGCCATCGATACGCACAACCTTGTCGACGTCGATCTCCGGGAAGATAATCTGTTCCTTGATCCCGAGCGTATAGTTGCCATGACCATCGAACGACTTGTCCGGCAGGCCACGGAAGTCGCGGATACGAGGAACCGCAACCGAGATAAAGCGATCAAGGAACTCGTACATCTTTGCGCCACGCAGCGTAACACGGGCGCCGATCGGCATCCCTTCGCGCAGCTTGAAGTTCGAGATAGCCTGCTTGGCCTTGCTTATGGCCGGGCGCTGGCCGGTGATGAGCTGAAGCTCATCGACCGCGCTCTGCAGAAGCTTCTGATCGCCTGTGGCGTCGCCGACACCTCGATTCAGAGCGATCTTCACCAGCCTCGGGGCCTGCATCACATTTGCGTAGTTGAAGCGCTTCACCAGGTTGGGAATAACCTGCTCGCGGTACTTCGCGATCATACGCGGGGCCACGGCATCGACGGTCGCCTCAACTGGGGCCGCCGGCGAATCTCCCTTTTGCTTTTTATCCTTCGCCATAGTTCAGATACGTTTTCGCGGTTAATCCTTGATATCAGTGCCGGAAGCCTTGGAGAAGCGAACGCGGGACAGCTTGCCGTCCGTCTTGACTTCCTCACGGATCCCCACGCGGGTCGGCCGATCTTCCTTGCGATCGTAGAGCATCACGTTCGAGATGTGGATCGGCATCTCCTTCTCGTGAATTCCTCCCTCAGGGAAGCTCGGGTTCGCACCCTTCTTGTAGGAACGCTGCGCCACGGCAACACCCTCCACCAGGATGCGATTGGTCTTCGGATAGACCGCCAGAACGCGCCTCGGCTGCCAGCGCAGCTCGGAGTCTGGCCTGTTCTCCACGCGCTCGCCGGCTTCGTTCAGCACTGTACCCTTGAGGCTCTTCCTATACGCGCCGCTGATGACGACGACTTCGTCCCCTTTCTTGATCCTGGGGCGCTTGACCGACTGTGTATTCTGCTTCTTCTTCATGTCGATAGTAGAGTTTCGTTTGCCGTACGCTTGCCAACGGGAAGCCCCCATCACCAGCGCCTCAGCATTCGTGGTCCCCGATTACAGTACCTCTGGAGCGAGCGAAACGATCTTCATATAATTACGGTCGCGCAGCTCACGGGCCACCGGCCCGAAGATACGAGTGCCACGCGGCTCACCCTGGTTGTTCAGCAATACCGCCGCATTCTCATCGAAGCGGATATAGCTGCCATCGCGGCGACGTGTCTCCTTCTTGGTGCGGACGATAACCGCCTTGGAAACCTCTCCCTTCTTGATGTTGCCACCTGGGAGTGCGCTCTTGACGGACACCACGATCACGTCGCCGATCCCGGCATACCGACGGTCGTGCCCACCAAGGACTCTGATGCAGCGGACTTTGCGCGCACCGGAGTTATCTGCTACCACAAGATTCGTTTCTTCCTGGATCATAACGTGTCTCCTCCCTTACTGTGACCTCTGCGGCCCGAGGACGCAAAGGGACATGACTTGCTTGTTTATGTTAACGGGTTCATACAAGCGGCCGACCCCGAGCAATGCGGGCGGCCAGCGACCATCCCCTCTGCTACTTCGCCCTCTCGACGATCGTCTCCAGGCGCCAGCGCTTGTTTGCGCTTAGCGGACGAGTCTCGACGATACGAACCGTATCACCGACCCGGCAGTCGTTGGTCTCGTCATGCGCCATGTACCTCTTGGTCTTGTTGAAGTACTTCTTATAGAGCGGATGACGGACGCGACGTACTACCGTCACGACGATGCTCTTATTCATCTTGTTCGAAACCACCGTGCCGACGCGCACCTTGCGACGTCCACGCTGTGGCTCGTTGGATTCACCTGCGATAGCGGCGCCCTCCTGCGAAGCGCCCGTCGTCGGGGCACCTTCCATCAGGTTCAGCGGGTCGTTGGCACCGGTGCCGTTGGCTGCACCACCGTTCTCAATCGGCTGGTTCTGTTCTTCCTGCATGGCGTCTATTTACGGATCTACTCAGTGACTCTATTCGTTATGCTCTCCCCCGACTGCCAGGGGCGTTACGGGAATCAACCCGCCTGGGGATTCCCCCCGCTATCGGAATTATTTCCGCTTGATATTGAGCGCTAGCTCGCGAAGAATCGTCTTGGCCCGGGCAATATCGCGACGGGTTGTGCGAATGACCGCTGGGCTTTCGAGCTGCCCCACCGCCTGTTTGAAGCGCATATTGACCAGAGCATGCTCATTTTCATTGATCTGATTCCGGAGCTCCGCTTCTGAATGGCCCCGCAGGTCGGAAGGTTTCGTTGGCTTCATCTCTACTATCTGAATTAGGATTTCTTCGTTATCGCGTGAGCCTGTTAACGGAGCGACTCATCGCCCGCATAATCGGGACGGGTAATGATCTTGGTCTTGATCGGCAGCTTGTGGCTTGCGCGGCGCAGAGCCTCCAGCGCAGTCGGCGTAGCGACACCGGCGACCTCGAAGATGATACGTCCTGGCTTGACCACCGCCACCCAGAATTCCGGGGAACCCTTACCGGAGCCCTGACGGGTTTCGGCTGGCTTCTTTGTGACAGGCTTATCAGGGAAGATGCGAATCCAGATCTTTCCATCGCGCTTCATCTCGCGGTTGATCGCGATACGGGCCGACTCGATCTGACGGCTGGTGATCCAGGCCGGCTCCATCGCCTTGATCGCATGTGTGCCAAACGCGATGGTTGAGCCGCGATATGCCTTGCCGGTCCGGCGGCCGCGCTGCGTCTTGCGGTATTTAACTCTCTTCGGTAATAGCATTGTTCGAGTCCTTGTTCAATTTTCGATTTTCGATCTTGGCTGTTCGATCCGTTAATCGGAAAACGAAAATTCGGTCAGATTTGCTGGTTCTGCTGGCCGAGCACCTCGCCCTTGCAGATCCATACCTTTACGCCGATCGAGCCTTGCTTGGTCTGAGCCGTCAACTGCGCGTAATCGATATCGGCGCGCAATGTGTGAAGCGGCACTCTTCCCTCGCGATATTTCTCGGTGCGCGACATATCGGCACCGCCGAGACGTCCGGCACACACGATACGGATTCCTTCTGCACCCATACGCATTGCCGAAGCAACAGCCTGGCGCATAGCACGACGGAAGGCGACGCGGCCCTCAAGCTGCTGGGCAATGTTCTCGGCAACCAGATAGGCGTCGAGCTCGGGACGCTTGATCTCATGGATCAGGATCTTGACATCCTTCTTCGCTACCTGACGCACTTCTTCCTCAAGCTGTGCGATCTCCTTACCCGAGCGGCCGATCACAACACCAGGACGCGACGTGTGAATCGTCAGGCGCATCTGCTTTGCCGTGCGTTCGATAACGATACGGCTGATGCCTGCGCGCTTCAGACGGTTGCGCAGGTAATTGCGCACCATCGTGTCCTCGGTGAGCTTCTTCGCGAAGTTCTTCTCATCGTACCAGTTGGCGTCCCACGAGCGGATGATGCCAAGCCGGAGTCCAATTGGATTAGTTTTCTGTCCCAAGACGGCTCTCGCGATTTATCTGGTGTAAACGTTTTGTACTAGTCACTGTGCGTATAAGCCCGATCGGGCCTATTCTCCCCTTACCTGGTAGGCCGCTCCGCGACGATGATCGTCAGATGATTGGAGCGCTTGCGGACACGATAGGCACGCCCCTGCGGGGCCGGAAGCATACGCTTCATGGTCGGTCCCTGATTGACGAAGACTTCCTTGACATAGACGCTGTCCTCGTCCAGTGTCTGCTCCTGCTTGTCTTCTTTCATCTTGCGCAGGTTGGCAATTGCCGAGGTCAATGTCTTCTTGGCCTCGATCGACGCATGCTGCGTCGCAAATTCGAGGATTCCAAGCGCATCACCGGTGTTCTTGCCACGGATCATGTCGATCACCAGGCGCATCTTGCGCGGTGAGGAGTGAATATTTTTAAGTAGAGCGCGAGCTTCCAACATGTTCTATCTCCCAAAGGGGCGGCCACTGCCGGCCACCGAATCGTTCGTATTGGTTCCCCTGATCGACTATTATCGCTTCTTGTCGCCGGAATGGCCGCGGTAGGAACGGGTCGGCGAGAACTCACCGAGCTTGTGTCCGACCATATTCTCGGTTACATACACCGGGATGAACTTGTTGCCGTTGTGCACGGCAAAGGTATGACCAACAAAATCGGGAGCGATCGTCGAAGCGCGCGCCCAGGTCTTGATCACCTTCTTCTGCCCCTGCTGGGTCAGCCCGGTGACCTTCTTGGTCAGGTTCATGTCGACGTAGGGTCCCTTCTTTAACGAGCGTGACATTCTCTCTTCTACCCTATTGGTTATCGGTTACAGGCACTTGTTGAATCAACGCGCGAACGCCGCATTTGGCAGGCCGCCACATCACCAGATCACTTCCGGCCGGCTCCTCACCGGCCGGTAGAGCCATTACTTCGTACGGCGACGAACGATGTACTGGTTGCTGGCGTTCTTCTTCTTGCGGGTTTTCAATCCCTTGGCATACTTGCCCCAGGGGGACTCTGGATGCTGGCGGCCACCGCCCGACTTCGAGCGGCCTTCGCCACCACCGTTCGGGTGATCCACCGGATTCATAGCCATACCACGAGTCTGCGGGCGAACACCAAGCCAGCGATTGCGCCCTGCCTTGCCGAGCGAGAGATTCTCGTGATCGGAGTTGCCAACCACCCCAAGCGTGGCATAACACTCGTTGCGGACAAGCCGCATCTCGCCGGATGGGAGACGGAGTGTGGAGAAATTCCCCTCACGTGCAACCACCTGAGCCGAGGAACCGGCCGAACGTCCAAGCTGCGCGCCCTTTCCAGGCTTCAGCTCGATATTGTGAACAAAGGAGCCAAGCGGAACCTTGCCAAGAGGGCAGGCGTTGCCGTTGCGGATCTCAACCTGAGGTCCCGACATCAGCTTGTCACCCACCTTCACGCCACTCGGAGCAATGATATAGCGCTTCTCACCATCAGCATATTCGAGCAGGCAAATGCGGGCCGAGCGGTTCGGGTCATACTCGATCGTGGCAACAAGGGCTTCGATGCCGATCTTGTTACGTTTGAAGTCGATGATCCGATACTGCCGCTTATGCCCACCGCCGCGATGACGCGAGGTGATCCGTCCAGTGTTGTTGCGTCCACCGCTTTTATGGATCGGTGCGAGCAACGACTTCTCCGGCTTCGAGGTAGTCAGCTCCTCGAACGTCGGCGTCGAATAGAACCGGCGTGCGCTGGTTGTCGGTTTGCTGATACGAATTGCCATTTCGCTCGTTCTCTCTATCTGTTTATCGCGGCCGTTTGCGGGCGTATCTGCGCATTGTGCGCAACCGCCCGTTTCGGCTCACCGATGTTCGATCGTCAGAATATTGTTTGCTGTGCGTCGGCCACCTGGCGGCTGGCCTTACTCGGCTGGCGTATCGCCAACCACATCGATCCGCTGCCCTTCCCTCACCGTCACGATCGCCTTCTTTCGCGCCACGGTCTTGCCAAGAACATAACCGCGCTTGGTGAGCTGGATCTTCTGCTTCGGCTTGATTGTCATCGTACGGACGCTTGTGACGCCGACCTTAAAACGACTCTCCACTGCCTTGCGGATCTCGATCTTGTTGGCGCTCGGGATCACCTCGAACACATACTGCCCCTTGTCGGCGAGCTGCGAGCTTTTTTCGGTGAGTAACGGGCGCTTCAGTACTTGCCTCATCGTAATTCCTGCTGGGTCTATCGTGAATGCGTCGGTTAGTCTTCCTTCTTGAGCTGCTGCACCAGAACCTCTATCGAACTGCGCTCAAGAACCAGCACCTGGTTGTTCAGCAGATCGTAGGTCGAGGCGTTGCGCACTTCCAGGATATCACACTTGGCGATATTCCTTCCCGAGCGAAGCACCGTCTCGTTCGGCTCTCTCAGAAGCACAAGCGCCTTCTTGCCGCCTGCATTGATCGCATTCAGCATCTGCGCGAACGGCTTGGTCTTGGCTTCGGTAAAATTCAGATCCTCTACCACCACCAACTCGTTCGACTGTGCCTTCAGAGCCAAGGCCGAGCGGCGGGCGAGCGCACGCATCTTCTTCGGCATGTTCTGTGTATAGTCGCGAGGGCTTGGCCCGTGGATGTTGCCACCACCGACCCAGACACCGGAACGGATGGAGCCGGCGCGAGCTGTGCCGCGTCCCTTCTGCTTCCAAGGCTTCCGGCCGCCACCACGAACCTCCCAACGGTTCTTGGTCTTGCTGGTTCCCTGACGCTGATTTGCCAGGTACATCTTTACCGCCTGGTGCATCACCGCAACGTTCGGCTCGATGCCGAAAATATCGTCGGGAAGCTCCATTGTGCCGGCGCTGCTGCCGTCTTTGCTGATGATATTGATAGTCATCGTTGTTCCTTTTTGCCCCAGGACTCCCTGGTCCTCACAATTTCTGGTTACGCCGGCTGCTTCATCACTTCCACAAGACCATTCGGGGCGCCGGGAATCGAGCCCTTCACCACTAGAACGTTCTTCTCCGGGAATACCGCAACAACCTGAAGGTTGCGAACGGTAGTCTGCTTCCCTCCCATACGCCCGGCCATGCGGGTACCCGGGAACACTCGCGACGGATAGCTCGACCCACCGATCGAACCGGGAGCACGCTCGCGGTCGGACTGGCCGTGGGTACGCATACCAACGCCGCTGAAGTGATGACGCTTCATAACGCCCTGGAACCCACGCCCCTTGCTTGTGCAGGTCACACGTACCTTGTCGCCAATGGCGAACAGGTCTCCCACACTGATCACGTCGCCAGCCTTATAGTTGGCAACGTCGTAGGTGCGGAACTCGCGAAGCAGGCGAACGGGGGCAACGCCAGCCTTCTCAAGATGCCCCTTCTCAGGCTGGTTTACGTTCTTCTCCCTCTTCGAGCCGAAGCCGATCTGGAGTGCCTCGTAACCATCCACGTCCTTTGTCTTGACCTGCACCACAGTGCAAGGACCGGTTTCGATCAGTGTGCATGGGATATACACTCCCTGCTCGTTGAACATCCCGGTCATACCAATTTTTCTACCTAAAAGCGCGGCCATCGCAATAGTCTTGGGCTAGGTTTCTCTGGAAATTATCAGGGGCTCTTCGACCGGTCTCCGGCCGAATGATCGCCGCCATGTGCGAGCGGTTCGTCCGTTCAGGTCAGACCTTGATCTCGACGTCTACACCAGCCGGCAGCTCAAGCCTCATCAGCGAGTCTACCGTCTTCGGCGTAGAGTTCAGGATGTCGATCAGCCGCTTGTGCGAGCGATTCTCGAACTGCTCACGCGACTTCTTGTCGACATGCGGCGAGCGCAGGACCGTGTAAATCGTCTTCTCAGTCGGAAGCGGGACCGGCCCGGAAACGATCGCGCCTGTCTGCTTTACCGTCCGAATGATCTTCTCAGCCGACTTGTCGATCAGATTGTGATCGTACGACTTCAGCTTGATGCGTATTACCTGGGCAGCCACGTTCTTCGTGCTCCGTTTAGTGCGTGTTGTTCTTATATGTCTGAGACAGTTGTATCTTCCAGACACTCTCGCCCCGATATGGAACGTGAGAGCCTGCAACTGTCGTACTATTCCGATTCTCCTGAGATCGCACTCACATCTGGCATGCGCGGTGGTTCAGGGGATGAACCGTTCGACCCGAGGATCGGTCGTATAAAACGCATTGCCTATCACGCTGGCTCAACTATTGTGGGAGACTCCGTGCGGACGCTTGTGTGGGCCTTTCAAACCCGATCCCCTGGCATTGCGCCTGAGGCTGCTACACAGAGCCTTGTTCCCGTTGACACCATCCTACTTTCCTCGCATGTGAGTTCGAGGAGTTAGAAGGTTTATCCAGCGCTTTCATGAGGCGCTTATGTTATAGAGCCTGCAAATATAAGGGAAAGGATATGAGAGATGCAAGCGAGAGTTCGGTGGCAGGGAAATAGAATTCGTAGGCAAATGTAATGGCGCCTGCGCCCTCATCCCAATCAATGCGGCTTTCACCGGTCGGCCCCATGACGCCGATGGCCTCATGACGATCAGCAGAGGGCTGTAATGGCATGAATCTGGTCTGGAACGGGGAAATTCTCCAAAAGCCTAAGGGGGTTGGCTGGCAATGGTAGGGAGTCCCCGGGCATACGAGCGTATGGTGAACCGGGCTGAAGCACGATCCACGGCTGCTGTATCTGCTGATACGATAGGGCGCAGGCCAAGCTTGGCCTGCGCCCTCAACTTCATTAGAACTTCACCCCAACCGATACTGTGACCTCAACCGAGGCCGCATTCTGTGGGGGATTCTGGATTGTCTGTGCAAGCAGCGCACTTATCGCGCTGTCCTTTATCAGAACGCCCTGCCCGCTAATGATATCGAAATACTCAGGTCTCAACCTGTTTCCCAGTATCTCAAAGCCCTCACACTCCTTGTTAAGTCTGGCCGCCATGATGATATCTCCTATAAATGGTGTAGAACTACCCCTCTGTTTTGTCCGGCACATGCCCGACATGACATCCTAAGTACGTACGGATACGTTCCGGTTCTACAAGCCCTTGCCTCCCAATCCGGCAGGCAACCTGGAATACCAGATCATAGTTCCGCAGTGACTTAACAGGGTGAGAGATGAACAAGCAATTATAGCTGGCAGTGCACATGCAAGAGATAGAGCTCATCCCTCCCACGCTATCGTACCTACCGGTACACTCCAACCTCGTCCTCGGGGACGCTCTCTATAGAGATCACCGTTGAGTCCCCATTGCTAGCACCTAAACGTTGTATTGCCTGATGAAGCCGTTCGATGATTGGCTGAGCCGGGGAATAAATTCCAAGTGGGATTGCCAAGCTTAGATATCTCCCATCTTCACACAGCATTACTCCCCTATCAACAAATCCATTCAATATCCCGACAACTTTTTCTTCATCAAGGTTGGCCATACCCTGTTCACGCATCTCCTGGAGCAATTGGACGGGTGTCCGGATATGGTCGCACGCCATATAAAGCGCACGATGTTCCCGCTGTAAAACGGTAAGGACTCTGCGTGCATGTGTACGCAGATCCCAGAGAAGCAGGCCATCGTTTTTATCAACCCAGAAGAAATCGCTATGCTCGAACTCCTGTTGCCAACGTCTTGCCTCTTGTACCACAGGCTGCACATATGCCGCGACATTTCGAGGCTCTGCGTACTCAAACGTGAAATAGTACGCCATATTTCGGATGATCTCCTGTGGCAGCCGATATATGTAGGAATAGCAGGGGTAGGGCTGGACATTGGTGAATCCAAGCTCACCAGGAGTATCAAAATTTGGACTAAATCGGTCCAGGCGAATGCTGGCAAAGCCATTCGGTGGTTCGAGATGCTCCAGCAAAGGGATCATTTCCGCCATCCTAGCATACTCGGAGGCAGGCTCGCCAGGAAATCCCCAGATCAGGTTCCAGTATGGCTTCACACCAAATTCCTTGCACCATTTCAATAGTTGTATATTTTGAAGTGTCTTGACCCCCTTCCGCATAATGCGTAACACATCCGAGCTAAGGCTCTCGATGCCTGGCTGGATTATCGTTATCCCCGCGTTCCTTAGCAATTGCACCTGTTCCTTCGTCAAATTGGCTTTCACTTCGTAGAACAGTTCAAGATTCAGATGTAGGGCAGCAATCTCTGGAATGAATGTCTTGAAATACCCCATATCCAGTATGTTATCCACAACTGAAATGGCAAGATCAGGATAGCGATCGATAAGAAACCGTAGCTCCTCAATGGCCCGTCCGGCCGACTTGCTTCGGTATGCCATGGTGTCGCCATTCAGCCCGCAGAACGTACAATGTTTTATCTCGCCCCACCAGCATCCACGGGATGTTTCAAACGGAACAAAAATCTTAAACCGTGGGTCCGGCAAATGGATTTTCAATTGCTTGAAATAGTCATCATAGTCAGGATAGGGAAGCTCGTCCATCTGACGCACCACAGGAGCATTGGGAAATCGCCCGTGGTCACTCTGGCAGGCAAGAGAAAAGCGTGTATACACTCCATCCAGATCATCAATAGATTTTCCCTGCAATAGACGTGTTATAAGCTCCGGGAAAATCCGATCCCCCTCCCCGGAAACTACAGCATCAATCCAGGGATACTGGCGTGTAAGCTCAACGCCCATACTCCCTTCACAATTAGCTCCTCCGAAGAGAATAACGATATCTGGCGCCGCTTCCTTTATTCGCCGCGCCAGAGCAATGGAGGCAACATTCTGCTGAAACACGCTTGTGAAGCCCACGATCTTCGGCTTACTGGCAAGCACCTCCTGCAAGGAAGAGTCGAGAAAAGCTTCGACGCTTGCACGTGCACGTATCACATCGGCAATAAAATCCTCATCCGCAAGAGTGTCTGTGCTGGAGACGCCCGCAAAATCTTTTGGAATCGGAGAAAGAACATCACGGATATATCCGGCAACCTCCTCTGGCGTAACCTGGTGCAGCCCTATACTGAATATCCACTCCCCTACAAGAGCATAGGTTGCCGGCTCTCCATTCGCTATCTTGATATAGAATTCCTCTCCAATTCCCTTTGCGAATTGCAAGGCGAAGTAGAGCACTTTCACCGAAATCCCCATAGGCATAAGCGAAGACTTCAGCAACCCCAGTCCGATCGAAGGCGAGTTCAGCGGGGCAAATGGCATACTGATTAGAAGGACCTCGTGCGCTTCCGGTTGAACACCGACATCCGGGACCGATGTTTTTTTTCAGGGCATTCAATGGCGTGCATGACATTATCCAGGGAATTGGTGGTGGTTACTGATACTTCAGCCTATAGAGCGGTCCCCATCAAGACATCACAATAACATGGTCTGAATTATAGATTGCCCGCTACTCACGGTAACTATCAATGAGATATGGACAGAAAGCAGAGTGGCGGATTCATTCATATGTCTATCGAAGATCCACCTCATCTAATTTTTGTTACAAAATCCACAGACGGCGAGGCAAGGAGCCAGTAAAAGAGGGCATGCATTCATAGCGCCCATCAAATAACAGGCGATCTGAGACAAGCATCAAGCGATACCGAAATTAAAGCCGCGCAGGTAGCAGTGCGTTCGATTGAGGGGAACCAGGAATTGGAAGGCCTATGACCACTGATACGGAAACCACCCGACCAGGGGTACGCCCAGGAATACGCAGAGTGCAATAATCAGAGGGACGTATGCATAAACACCGACCAGATCCCGAGTTAATCACTTCAAATGAAAGGGTACCCTCTATTCCAAGGGAAGTTACGTCCGCCCCTTCACTCGAAGATGCATTACAACGTTGGTGTACTTTCGATACATAACATATCGCTCTGCAAACACAAATGCAACTTTTTATTTCACTTCCCATCCTAGCACTGCCATCGTGAGAGCGTGTTATGTATTAATTCTGCGAAAATCCAGATTTTCTGCAATGGCACAACGGAAATAATGGGAACAGCAGCCGGGCTGGCGCGCTCCATGGGCACGTATAAACGAGGCCACATGGCACATAGATAGTCTACCGGCAGGCCCAGCAATGGCCTCAAGCCGGTATCTTCGAGCAGTTGGCGCACGATCCTGGATACCATCCTTCAACTGCTCGGCAAACGGAATCCCATAGCCGCGATCATCGATAGCCTAAACAACCACCATCGGCACCTGCCAATGGCAAGATGCTGTCAACATGATGGCGGAATTCTTATAAGCTCGGTTCGGTGGCTGTGGCCTCTACAACGGGATGAAATCCAGATATCGGAGACCCGTAGTTTGTTTGAACTGTAGTCTGGATAGTAGGCAAAATCAGGTATCCTCCTAGTCCTGCCCGCCAGAGTTCACACCGTGCACTACAGGGAAATAACACAATAGAAAAAGCGCTCCTCCCGGCAAACCGGAAGGAGCGCTTAAACTATACTCTGCTGCTACGAGCGATCTTCTTAATCGAGGATCTTCGTAACGACGCCTGCGCCCACGGTACGGCCACCCTCACGGATAGCGAAGCGAAGGCCTTCCTCCATAGCAACCGGGGTGATAAGCTCGACGGTGATATTGTCGATGTTGTCACCCGGCATGACCATCTCGGTGCCGGCCGGAAGGCTGGCGATACCGGTCACGTCGGTCGTACGGAAGTAGAACTGCGGACGATAGCCGTTGAAGAATGGCGTATGACGGCCACCCTCTTCCTTCGAGAGAACGTAGACCTGCGCCGTGAACTTCGTATGCGGCGTGATGGTTCCTGGCTTACAGATAACCATACCGCGCTCAAGCTCGGTCTTATCCACACCACGAAGGAGCAAGCCGACGTTATCACCGGCACGACCCTGATCGAGAAGCTTACGGAACATCTCGACGCCGGTCACGACCGACTTCTTCTTGGCACCGAAGCCAACAAGCTCAACTTCCTCGTTGACATTGATGATACCGCGCTCGATACGGCCGGTACCCACGGTACCGCGACCAGTGATCGAGAACACATCCTCAACCGGCATCAGGAAGGGCTTGTCAGTATCACGCTCCGGGGTCGGGATATAGTTATCGACAGCATCCATAAGGTTCCAGATGCACTGGAAGCGAGGATCGTCCAGCGACGCACCTGTGGTACCAGCCTCCAGGGCCTGAAGTGCCGAGCCCATGATGATAGGAATATCATCGCCTGGGAACTCGTACTTCGAGAGCAGCTCGCGTACTTCCAGCTCGACAAGCTCGAGCAGATCTGGATCGGCGATATCGACCTTGTTCATGAACACGACGATACGAGGCACACCGACCTGACGGCAGAGCAGAATGTGCTCGCGCGTCTGCGGCATAGGACCATCGGTGGCTGCCACCACGAGGATAGCTCCATCCATCTGGGCAGCGCCGGTGATCATGTTCTTCACATAATCGGCGTGACCCGGGCAGTCAACGTGAGCATAGTGACGATTGTCGGTCTGGTACTCCACGTGCGACGTGGCAATTGTGATCCCACGAGCACGCTCCTCAGGAGCATTGTCGATCGAGTCGAACGATCTGACCTCGCCACCATTCCTCAGCGCCAGTGCCATCGTGATGGCGGCGGTGAGGGTGGTCTTGCCGTGGTCAACGTGACCAACCGTGCCCACATTGACGTGGGGCTTACTGCGGTCGAATTTCTCTTTTGCCATTCCTGAAAATCTCCTCTACGAGAAATAAGAGGTTTATAGTTGATATATAGATCAGTTAACTGCTCTCGGTCGTTCAACCGGCAAACGCACCGGCTACGCTCCGGGCAGGCCGGCTTTCTCTACCGGCCCGCCGGATTCTGAACTTATGCCGCTACAGGGGCCTTGCCGCTCTTCTCCACTACTTCCTCGGCCACCGACTTCGGGGCCTCCTCGTAGTGATCGAAGACCATCGACGGGATGGCACGTCCCTGTGTCAGCGAGCGAAGACGGGTTACATAGCCGAACATCTCCGACAGCGGCACCATTGCCTTGATCACCTGCGCATCGGCGCGGGCGGTCATGCCTTCGATACGACCGCGACGGCTCGAGAGATCGCCCATCACGTCACCCATGTACTCTTCCGGGGTCACGACCTCCACGTTCATGATAGGCTCCAGGAGAATCGGCTTTGCCCTGCGGCAAGCCTCCTTGAAGCACATCGACGCAGCGATCTTGAACGCCATTTCCGAAGAGTCCACATCATGGTAGGAACCGAAGTGCAGACGGGCCTTGATATCCACGACCGGATAGCCGGCCAGAACACCATTGCGCAATGCCTCTGTGATTCCCTGCTCTACCGGCTTGATGTACTCCCTCGGGATCACACCACCCACGATATCGTTTATGAACTCGAAGCCCTTGCCCGGCTCGTTCGGCGAGAACTCAATGGTAACATGGCCATACTGCCCCTTACCACCGGTCTGACGAACGAACTTGGTATCCTGATCGATCGTGCCCCGGATCGTCTCCCGATAGGCCACCTGCGGACGGCCAACGTTTGCCTCTACACGGAACTCACGCTTGATACGATCGACAATGATATCCAGATGAAGCTCACCAACGCCTGAAATGATTGTCTGACCGGTCTCCTCGTCAGTCTTGACGCGGAATGTCGGATCTTCCTCGGCCAGCTTGATGAGCGCTTCGCTGAGCTTGTCCTGATCGGCCTTCGTCTTCGGCTCGATAGCCTGATCGATAACCGGCTCCGGGAACTCCATCTTCTCAAGGATGATCGGATCGTTCTCATCGCAGAGCGTATCACCGGTCTTGGTAGCCTTCAGCCCCACGATGGCGATGATATCACCAGTCGAGGCTTCGCTGATATCCTCACGGTGGTTTGCATGCATCTGGAGCAGGCGGCCTACGCGCTCTTTCTTGCCATTGCTTGAATTGAGCACATAGGAACCGGCGCTCAGCATTCCCGAGTAGACGCGCACAAAGGTCAGCTTGCCGACGAACTTGTCGGTGATGATCTTGAACGCAAGACCGGAGAACTTCTCGTTATCGGTCACCTGACGCTCGATATGATCGTTGGTGTCGATATGATGTCCTGGCGTGGCACCGATATCCAGCGGCGATGGCAGGAACTCGATGACCGAATCCAGAAGCTGCTGCACCCCCTTGTTCTTGAACGAGGAGCCGAGCATCACCGGAATGATCTTCACCCGAAGCGTGGCCTCGCGAAGCACCTTGCGCACCTCTTCAACCGAGATCTCCTCGCCGCCGAGATACTTTTCCAGGAGCGTGTCATCGACCTCTGCCACAGCTTCGAGCATGGCGGTGCGGTACTCGCGTGCCTGCTCCTCCATATCGTGCGGGATGTCGATCACTTCCCAGTTGGCACCCTGGCTGCCATCCTCGAAGATAAGCGCCTTCATCTCGATCAGGTCGATAATGCCCTTGAACATCTCACCCTGGCCGACCGGGAGCTGGACCGGAACGGCGTTGGCGCCGAGGCGATCCTTAATCATCTGCACCACCTTCAGGAAGTCCGCGCCCACACGGTCCATCTTGTTGACAAATGCCATGCGGGGAACATGATACTTGTCGGCCTGGCGCCACACGGTCTCCGACTGCGGCTCAACGCCACCGACGGAGCAGAAGAGTGCCACCGCACCGTCGAGAACGCGGAGCGAGCGCTCCACCTCAACGGTGAAGTCCACGTGGCCCGGCGTATCAATGATGTTGACACGATGTTCCGGGAACTGCGCTCTGGACCCCTTCCAGAAGCAGGTGGTAGCAGCCGAGGTGATAGTGATACCACGCTCCTGCTCCTGCTCCATATAGTCCATGGTCGCGGCGCCGTCGTGCACCTCTCCCATCCGGTGAAGAACACCGGTATAGAAAAGGATACGCTCGGTTGTTGTAGTCTTTCCGGCATCAATGTGCGCCATGATGCCGATATTTCTCACACGATCTAACGGATAAATGCGAGGCATGATCCTAAGTGTTTACTAGTTCTAAGTTGTTCTCGTCCTATCTTCAAAACCTGCTCACCAAATCCCTGCTGCTCCAACCGTAACTGTTGCACGACCCTCCTACAGAAGAACTGCCGCAGAGCACCGCGCACGGATGATCATGGGTATTACCAGCGGAAATGAGCGAACGCCCTGTTTGCCTCGGCCATACGGTGCACGTCCTCGCGCTTCTTGACCGAACCACCCTCACCATTGGAGGCAGCAACCAGCTCGCTGGCAAGCCTCTCCTCCATGCTCTTCTCGCGGCGATCGCTTGAATAGCGGATCAGCCAGCGAATGCCGAGCGCGACACGACGGTCCGGGCGGACCTCCATCGGCACCTGATAGGTGGAGCCACCCACGCGGCGGGAGCGAACCTCAACCGCTGGTGAGGCGTTCGAGAGCGCCTTGCGGAAAAGGTCCAGCGGTTCCTGCTGTGTACGGTCGCCGGCAATCTGAAGGGCGCCGTAGAAAATGCGGCGTGCGGTGCTCTTCTTGCCGTCGAGCATCAGGTTATTGATGAAGCGTTCGACGGTGATGTCGCCATAGAGTGGATCGGGAGCAACCCGACGCTTCTCAGCGCGTTTCTTTCTCATTCTACTGTTATACTATGGTTTATACGACTTAGATCAGATGCGATGTTTGCGTGCGTCCGGTTGTTACTTCTTCGGACGCTTGGCGCCATACTTCGAACGCCCCTGCATGCGCTTGTTCACGCCCTGGGTATCGAGCGCCCCACGGATGATATGGTAACGCACACCCGGCAGATCCTTGACACGACCGCCACGGATCAGCACGATTGAGTGCTCCTGAAGGTTATGCCCCTCACCAGGAATGTAGGCCGTGACTTCGATGCCATTTGAAAGACGCACACGAGCCACCTTGCGAAGAGCCGAGTTTGGCTTCTTCGGCGTCGTCGTATATACGCGGGTGCAGACGCCGCGCTTCTGCGGGCACGAATCAAGCGCGGGGGAGTTGCTCTTGTAGGGCTCGAATTGGCGCCCCTTACGGACTAATTGGTTGATTGTCGGCACAGCTCAGAACTCGGAAAAGATGATCAATTAGGTCGTTCGATGTAAGAAAGCCTGCTAATATAGGGAACGCCCCGAACATGAGTCAAGCTCACGAACGGCTGACGTCGCCCCTGCTTTTGTTACAGCTCGTGTTATAGGGGGATTCTATCCCTGCGTGAACCCCGCTGCGGAAGTCCAGGCGGCGGCATCGCCGCTCATCTCAGCCCCCCACCGGAACCCGGTGCGTTCGGCGCCTGCGAGGGTGCTCCCCCACCCGGCGGCGGCACTGGTGCCCTCATCGGGGGAGGTGCCTGCACTGGCGGAACAGGTGACCGAGGCGGGAAGGTGATCTTGAAGCTGCCATCGCTCGGGCGTAGATACATCAGATTGGACTCCCCATCCCTAGCCTGAACGGTGAGTATTACTAACGTATCAACCTTCACGATCTTGTACTCTCCACGAAAGAGATCGTCAACCCCTTTGTCCCCCTCCAGGATCTTTGCATAGATCTCCCGCTTGCCCTTTCCCTTCAACGAATCCCATCGCAACCGTTCGTCCAGCGGGAGGCTATCCAGATTCTTCATCTGGATACCAATCAGCGTATCGATATCGGCGCGGCGGGCACTGTCGAGATGATCGTACATATACCCGCCATCCTTGCTGCGGATGGCCTGCGCCAGATCGGCATAAAACTGCTCCGCATCACCGATCCCGTCTCCGCCACATGCGGAGAGCAGCAGAGCTATGGGAAGCAATGCCAGAATCGGCCAGAGGCCCCGTCGGCACTGCACGGCGGAGAAGAGTCGGGTCATATGATGCGCGCCAGATATATCGGTTACGAGACGGTTGCAGACGATACCCTGCCCTGCACCAAGGCTCCCAGGTTGATCCCCTGGAGGGATCCCGGCAGCATGGGTGGAAAACCTCTCAGACGATCGAAAAAGATAAACAGATCACAAAGTTATGCTATTTCCTCCACGCGACAATCGCCTGTCCAGGAACAAAATGAAACCGCGTAGGTCTTCGATCATCGCCGGATACGACCCTTTCGCATCCGGTTTATCGTCTTCACATGCTCATTCACGCTCCGGGCTTTCATACCAACCCTTCCAGTACGTACTTTTACCCTATGGGCTCCCCACATATACTGCTTCCTGTCGAAACGATGGAACTGGGTGGCACAACGGTATCGTACGTTGTGCGACGCAGTGCACGCGCTAAATACATGCGCATCACCATCTCGCCCCACTACGGCCTGGTGGTAACTCTTCCGGCCCGGCTGAACCGCTATATCAACCCGGAAAAGCTGATTCGGGATAAGCAGGAATGGGTCCTTCACCATCTTGCAACGATCGCCCCCCCGCCCCCTCCCTCCCCGCTTGTGGATGGATCAACCATCAATTTCCGGGGAGAACTTCACAGGATACGGGTGGAGACCGGGGGACACCACCCAGCAGTCCGCCTTGTAGACGGCGAGATCCAGGTACAGCTCCCTGGCGGCTCCAACCATGAGCTGAAAGAGGTGGTAAAGGAATGGGTCAGGGAGCAGGCCCTGCTTGCCATCACCAGAGAAACCGCTCTGGCGGCGGCCACTATCGGCGTACAGTATCAACGGCTGACCATCCGCGACCAGAAGACAAAATGGGGGAGTTGCTCGAAGCAGGGCAACATCTCGATGAACTGGCGGCTTATCCTTTTCCCCCCGCAGGTTCTTCGCTACATCGTCATTCACGAGCTTTGCCATCTGAAACATTTCAACCATTCCCAGCGCTTCTGGAATCTGGTGGAACGATACGATGCCACCTATCGCGATTCCATCGCATGGCTGAAGAAGTTCGGTGCCCGTATGGAGGGCGATCTTCGATAGCCCGGCACACCTTGTCCGCCACCGTTGGAAATGAAACGGCAGATCACTATTTGTTGATGCATCTCGTTGACGCATCCCCCCGCTGCCACCGCCAGCATATCGGCAGCCGGGCTACGATGGGCTGGCTCATCGGTGTGGCACGACCCACGATCTAAATTTTCCCGACGGGGAACAACGCCGGTGTCGTACATTTGCGGTTCTATGCCTTCCAGGCATCCCCGATTCCCCTTTGAACGTTGAATCTCCATGGCTGACCTTCGCGATCGTCTTTTTACACTTCGCAGCTATACGCCGATTCCCTTTCTGATCCTTGGGCTAATCTTCGGCCAGCCAACAGTGGTCAGCCTGCTGGCCGGTGTGCTGGTCTCCCTTCTCGGCGAATCGATCCGCTTCTGGGGAGTCGGGCATGCCACATCGGAAACACGGGTAACCGGCAGCGTAGGGGCTTCACGTCTGGTTGTCTCCGGCCCGTTCGGCTACCTGCGCAATCCGCTCTATCTGGGCAACATGCTTCTGTACACTGGCTTTGGTGTGATGGCAAACATTCCCTGGCTGATCGTCCTTACGTTTGCATGGTTCGTCTTTCAGTACGCAATGATCGTCTCGCGCGAGGAGGAATTTCTCCAGGAGAAGTTTGGCCAGGAGTACGAGAGGTATCGGCGAGCGGTCCCGAAATTCATCCCCCGCCTTACCCCCTATGAGCCTGGCAAAGAGAGCATAATCCAATGGGGAATCGCGTTTCGGAGCGAACGGCGTACCTTCCAGGCATTCACGATTGCCCTTCTGCTTATGGTGGCAAAACACCTGTGGCTGTAGAAGAGATATCTCCTGGGAAGAACCACACGGGCCAGCGGCGCAACGTCGGCAACGCCGAACACGGCCCCGGCATCCCACCGGCACGGGACGATGGCGCCACCCCATGGTCCACGGAGCTTGATCGTCCCGCAGATATGAACAAGAAGCCGATGGCACGCACTGCGTAATAACTACTGACAGCGATACAACGGCGGAGAGCATCCGCCGACCACCCCGCACCATCTCCTGATACCATCCGCCCCCTCCCTGATCGCCAAAAAGGCGATGGCAGAGAACTATCACATTCTCCACCACCGCCCTTCGTTAGTTCCCCTTCACTGAAGACGCCAAGAAGCGTGAGGGCTATAATTCTTTTATACGCTCCCTGGGATCAGCAGGACACGACACAATAAGTACAGCGGCGTTGCTGGCCCGTGGGTATGGGGGAGCCAATTCGTCGGAGCTGAACAAAGGGTGCAATCACATACTGAAAAGCGCAGCGTGCGATCCACGCCGCTTGGGATGCCAGATCAAAAATTTGAGCTTACACACGATGAAGGCCGAAGGATCGAGAATTTACCGATAAGCTCCTAAACAACTACAGTCGGTAACTGGAGATATCAAGGATTAAATCTGCTTCCAGCGCCTTTATGGACTTTAGATCGTAATGCGCTTGTCAGTAACAAACAAGCGACAAGGGAATAAGCAGGACATCCAATCCATACAACACGCCACAACAATGGAAAGGAAGGTAAATTTCCTTTTAGCCTATGAAGACCTCGTGGAGTGTCTTGCTCGGGTTCAAAATCGAGGCCTACTGGCAATTGCACAAACTTGATTTTGATTCAGGTCTGGCACGGCTGGAATATATTGACTGAATGGTCTTTCGTTACGTGCCCCGGCAAGAGTAGTTCTCTTTTGATGAAGGCCGCTCTCTTGTCATAGAGCTATCACAGTGCAAGATGAGCAATAACGTAATGAAGCGTGGCCGCTTGCACTACACACATCACCTTTCTATGAATATGGTGGAGCAGTCGGGAAGGACACCAGCTTTGTCGCATTGGCACAATGGGTCTTCAAGGCTGTGGTACTATGGCTCAACAGAGATCCAATTTTCGGCACTTCCTACATCGGCCCACAGGCCGAACAGCTTTATAAAGAAGAAGGATTAGAACTTCCTCAATTCTGATCTTCCTACTTCGGAGCCATAGAAAAAAACATAAGCCGTTCGGGATGATCCTGAATGGCTCGTGTATAACGCCCCAAAATCCTTATCTTCCGCCCCCCCGCAGACGACTCCCCTGCATCACAGGAAAAGGAGAACGACCAATGTCGCTTATCATAGTCACGTTCGAGGCACTGTCTGTTGTCCACCATGCCGCCCTGTTCATCGTAGATTACCACCTGGACAATCCTCCCAATTATGGGCACAACCTCATCCCCGTATTCAGGGATATGGAAACACTTATCAACTTTCCGCCGAATGGAATAGCGGCAGGGAGATTCAAACACTGCTGGTACAAAGTAGGGGGATTCACCGATATCAAGGTCGTATGGCCCAGATACTGGCCCGCGCCATCCGGTAACGCTTATGGCTGGCTCCCGAAATTGGAATTCGGCAATCCGGCGAACCGCCCTTATTACAACGAGGTCAATCCCGCCCTGGTCAACCCGGTCCTGCCCTTCAAGTATATTACCCACGACGGAAGACATTTCACCCCGCCGCAAGCGGGATAGATGCGCCGATGAACAACACGTCCCGTTCAGGATGACCCCGAACAGCTCGTTTATTCTCTTTGGTGACTCCTTTGCCTTAGTCCTCCGTAACGGTGACTTCAAAGCTGATTTTGATATGCCAGTGTCCCCCTGAACGGCCTATCTGCACACGGATGCGTACCGTCACGATCCGCTGGGCGCCGCTGGGCAGCTTCACAACTGTCGGCTCATCGAGAGGAACGAGTTGCCCATGCACCATAAGCGACCGAAAGTCCCCGAGGGCCGGATCGATTTCTTTCGAGAACGGTCCGTTTTGTTCGCCCAGAACCGTCAGCGGACCATTCTCGAACGTGAAGTTGAACGGAACCGGCAAATCCCTGGCGTTAACATCGGAGATATTCCCTTCCACGAACATCGTCCGAATAGTGTCTATCTGTGCGAATGCCGCCGACGGGATTATCATTGTCATCACGGCAGCGAGCGCCATCGTCGCAGCAAAAACATGTGCACGTTTCATACTGCCTCCAAATGTCATGTTGAGTTCCGTAGGATTGCTGTAGTGATTTTGTATCGTCTGCAAAATGCAGCCCAGCATGTGCTGGTATTCAGCACGCAGAGAACACCGGCAAGCACGTTGCAATTTGTTGGTACGAAGCCTCCTTTGAGGGTTCTATTGATCCCAATATGCAATCAATAATTTTGTTAGGAGCATTAGGCTTGCTATCAATGCTCCGATAATAGTAAGAGTATTCAAATACAATGAGCATACCGGGGGGGAGGATGTCCAGTTATTCCACGCTCGTCCCTCTTTCTCAATAGTGTCACTGGCATATGTCTGGCACGCTGCCTTCCGGTCCGTTTACAACAGGAGGTCCCGATATCATTTCCCCCCATACTTCACCAGAGGAAACACCATGCGCATGCCCCCATCCCCCTGCACCATCGGCACCGGGTCATTCTGATGAAGAATGACCGGCCACGGCACAAAAGGAACATGCAACTACCGGGATATTCATCGCACAACCAAAAACCATCTCCCTATATCCATTCACCATTCTGGAGAATCATCTCATGACTAGAAGAACATTCGTGCCTGTCTTCGTAGCGATCTTTGCACTGGCACTCGCAATGCTGTGTACCAGCACGACGGTTGCAAGCGCGCAGCAGAATCCGAATTGCTGCACCTACACCGTCGAGATCCGGGGAGTCCCGCCGGACTGCTTTCGGATCTGCCTTTGGACATGGTGGAGCTGCCCGTCGGGTATCCAGGACACCACCACAAAATGTTATCCCAATGACGGGATATATAGCGATACGATCAGAAATCCGTGCCCTCCCGCCTGCAAGCTGGTCGGCATCTCGCTTGATGGCATCAACTTCATCCTACCGGGTGAGACCAGGCGAGTTATCATCGGCAACTGCTGCTACCTCGTCAACTTCGGATTCGACGCAAACGGATGCATCTATATAAGGATCACTAGGTGCTAATGACCGCTAGTGCACCGGAACATATGTATGAGGACCGGGGGGGATTCGATCCAGAATCTCCCCCGGACCGGATCACTCTCCATTGCATCCCTGGAGCAACCGGCTTCATTCCACTCACAGACCTAAACAATTCATCGCACAACCAGAAACCATCTCCATATATCCATTCACCATTCTGGAGAATCATCCAATGACTAGAAGAACATTCGTGCCTGTCTTTGTAGCACTTTTTGCATTGGCACTCGCAATGCTGTGTACCAGCACGACGGTTGCAAGCGCGCAGCAGAATCCGAACTGCTGTTTCTACACCGTCGAGATCCGGGGAGTCCCGCCGCAATGCTTTCGGATCTGCCTTCAGACATGGTGGGAATGCCCGTCGGGCGAACGTTTCATCACCGACACTTGTTATACCAATGACGGGATATATATCGATACGATCGGAAACCCGCCGCTTCCTCCCTGCCCTCGCGCCTGCAGGCTGGTCCGCATCTCGCTTGACGGCATCACCTTCATCGGACCGGGTGAGACCAGGCAAGTTATCATCGGCAACTGCTGCTACCTTGTCAGCTTCGGATTCGACGCAAACGGATGCATCTATATAAGGATCACCAGGTGCTAATGGCCGATAGTGCACCGGAACATATGCATGAGGACTGGGGGGGGGATTCGATCCAGAATCCTCCCCCGGACCGGATCACTCTCCAACGCACCCCTGGAGCTACCGACTCCATTCCACTCATAGACCCACACGATTTACCATTCTGGAGAATCATCTCATGACTAGAAGAACATTCGTGCCTGCCTTTGTAGCACTTTTTGCATTGGCACTCGCAATGCTGTGTACCAACACGACGGTTGCAAGCGCACAGCAGAATCCGAACTACTGCTTCTACACCGTCGATATCCAGGGGGTCCCGCCGCAATGCTTTCCGATCTGCCTTTGGACATTGTGGGACTGCCCGCCGCGTGTCATCACCCGCATTTGTTATACCAACAACGGGATATATGTCGAGCCGATCGGAAATCCGCCGCTTACTCCCTGCCCTCCCGCCTGCAAGCTGGTCGGCATCTCGCTTGATGGCATCAACTTCATCGGACCGGGTGAGACCAAGCGACTTGACATCGGCAACTGCTGCTACGTTATCAGCTTCGGATTCGAGGCAAACGGATGCATCTATATAAAGATCACGACCACTAGCTGCTAATGGCCGCTAGTGCACCGGAACATATGCATGTGGACCGGGGGAGCATTCGATCCAGAATCATCCCCCGGACCCGATCACTCTCCAATGCATCCCTGGGGCCACCGGCTTCATTCCACTCACAGACCCACACGATTTACCATTTCGGAGAATCATCTCATGACTAGAAGAACATTCGTTCCTGCCTTCGTAGCACTTTTTGCATTGGCACTCGCAATGTTGTGTACCAACACGACGGTTGCAAGCGCGCAGCAGAATTCGAACTGCTGTTTTTACACCGTCGATATCCAGGGGGTCCCGCCGCAATGCTTTCCGTGCTGCCTTTGGATAGAGTGGGAGTGCCCGCCGGGCAAACGTTTCATCACCGAAACTTGTTATACCAATGACGGGACCTATATCGAGACGATCGGAAATCCGCCGCTTACTCCCTGCCCTCCCGCCTGCAAGATGCTCGGCATCTCGCTTGACGGCAGCAACTTCATCGGACCGGGTGAGACCAAGCAACTTGACATCGGCAACTGCTGCTACGTTATCAGCTTCGAATTCGACGCAAACGGATGCATCTATATAAAGATCACGACCACTAGCTGCTAATGGCCGGTAGTTCACCGAAACATATGCATGTGGACCGGGGGAGCATTCGATCCAGAATCATCCCCCGGACCCGATCACTCTCCAATGCATCCCTGGAGCAACCGGCTCCATTCCACTCACAGACCCACACGATTCATCGCACAACCAGAAACCATATATATCCATTCACCATTCTGGAGAATCATCCAATGACTAGAAGAACATTCGTGCCTGTCTTTGTAGCGATCCTTGCATTGGCACTCGCAATGCTGTGTACCAGCACGACGGTTGCAAGCGCACAGCAGAATCCGAACTGCTGTTTCTACACCGTCGATATCCAGGGGGTCCCTCCGCAATGCTTTCCGTGCTGCCTTTGGACATTGTGGAGCTGCCCGTCGGGTACCCAGGACACCATCCAAAGGTGTTATCCCGGCAACGGGACCTATATCGAGCCGATCGGAAACCCACCGCTCCCTCCCTGCCCTCGCGCCTGCAAGCTGGTCGGCATCTCGCTTGACGGCATCAACTTCATCGGACCGGGAGAGACTAAGCGATTTGACATCGGCAACTGCTGCTATGTTATCAGCTTCGGATTCGACGCGAACGGATGCATCTATATAAAGATCACTAGGTGCTAATGGCCGGTAGTGCACCGGAACATATGCATGTGGACCGGGGGGAGCATTCGATCCAGAACACCATCCCCCCGGACTTAACTATCCACAAGGGCGGGAAGTAAGGCCACGATTGTTGTACCCATGTTGTGCCAAAAGAAAAAGCCCGGATAAAAATCCGGGCTTTTTTTGCTGTTCCGTGGAATTGGAACAGCATTTCGAGCGGTGCGATAGGGAACCAGACCTACCGAACCAGCACAAAGGGATGAATCGCTGTTTCCATTGGCAGCTTCAAGCGCAGCAGGTACCGTCCGGCAGCCAGCCCGCTGCCATCGATCGGCTGCTGATGTTCGCCGCTCGCAAACGTGCCGGCAACAAGGGTTGTGACAACACGCCCCTGCATATCGAGCACATCGATGACGACGTATGAAGTCCGCTCCAGGTTGAACCGCAGGAGGCTTCCATCCTGAACAGGGTTGGGTGAGAGGCTCAGAATGGCGCCTGTGGCGGCCTGACGCTCCACAGAGCTTGCCTGTGGGGCATGGTAGCCGATGGCAGCACCCGAGACTGTATCATCGGCAAGGACAAGCGTGGGGATCACCTGCCGGTAGCTCCCATTACGGCGCGCATCCGGGGAGGTATAATAGATTGAACAGCACCCTTTGGCAAAGATGATCTCCGCGATGCTGGCAAACACGGAATCCATGGCAGCCGGGTCGCGCACGGAAAAATATCGCCCTCCGGTCTCGGCCGCCAGCAGGCGGAGGGAATCATCGCTCTGAAGCAGAAGTCCGATTGCAAAGATCGGCACCCCTGCCGACCGCGCCTTCTCTATAACCGCACGAATGCTCCGCTCCTGCGACCTGTTATCCTCCCCATCGCTCAGCAATACAATCGCCTTGCGGCGCGACGCCGGGCGTACGGAGATATCCTCGACGGCCTTGATAACCGCATCGTTCATGGCAGTCCAGCCATCTGGCTGCAATTGATCTATCGCCTGTTGCAGCAAGGTTTTATCGGAGGTCCAGCTTTGATCGAGCTGCGTGCTCAGGCTGAAGGAGTAGATGGCCGCCTCATCCATTGGGGCCAGCTTTTCAACGAACATCCTGCCAGCGCTGCGGGTATGAGCCATGCGTGTGGAGCCGCCGAACTGATCGCGCATGCTTCCGCTCCGATCGAACACCATTGCCACCGAGACCGCCTGGGAACGATCGGAGCAATCGACCTTGTCGATCTTTACCTGCTGACCATTCTCGGTGAGAACAAGATCACGCCCAACATCCTCGAACGGCACCGAATCGCGCAGGACTTTTACGGCAACACGGATCTGAGGGAAGTTGCTGGAATCAATGCCGCAGATCTCCATCTCGGTAAGCGGTATCTCCTCTACAAGCACATGCAGCAGCCCGCTGTTGTTCTCGTGAGCATCACGCTGCACAAAATTGCGGTAGTTCCAGTCGATCAGGTAAACCGAGACAGGCTTGCCATCGCCGTGAATGATCGTGCTGTAGCGGTGCTCGGCGACCAGAGGAAGCTGTGGCAGAGGCTTGCCATTGATTCTAAGACCATGCGAGTTCAACAACCGTGGATCGCCCACATAGATCGGATATCCTTCGGAAAAGATGCGCCACTCCGGCTTGGCCCACTCCTCATCAGGAAACGAGTAGATCCAGACCGGATCGACGCTACTATTGACCGTATCCTCCCACATCGAGTAGGTGCCCCAGGCGGTAACCCGATAACGATGCCGGGACGATGTGGTATCCGGGGAATGGAGCGTATCAAGGGAACGGGAATCGAGAAGGAACTGATGGGGGAACCGGCGCTGGGCCTCAAGCGGTGCCGAGCCCAACAGCAAGACCGCAGTAAGCAGGAACAAATGGAGTAACGACGATCGTCTCATAAGTGATCTCCAGTACGTTCATTGGATCATGTAACAATCTAACAACGGGAAGGAGACAAGACCAGTTAGGAATGGTTGATTGCACGGAAAAGAATGCAGGAACCGATCGGAAGATCGGCCGGGGGATCAGCGGGGTGGGGAAATAAAAAGAGCAGGTCTGCAGTGGGGGGCACAAACGCAGACCTGCCCGATACACCGGCAAGGCAAGCCATGCCGGAAAACCTGACCGTTGGTAGCACACATCGGATCTGGTGGTCAGCCCGACCCGATGATCGAATCATATCCTTACGAACAGTATGAGAGACGCCACATGGCATGCTGGAGTGCGCGGCACGCAATACGGATACAAGTTTTAACCGTATATCCATAAGGGAACGCTGGCATGCGGCGGCCTGGCATATCGGCATACACCCCAGGCGGCAAGCAGGCTCGGCTAGAACTTCCGTTCCAGATAGCTGGGGAGCATTGCGCGCCA
This sequence comes from uncultured Alphaproteobacteria bacterium, assembly GCA_964455525.1. Taxonomy (GTDB): domain Bacteria; phylum Bacteroidota; class Ignavibacteria; order OLB7; family OLB7; genus JAFDZV01. The sequence continues at coordinate 408,539 of CAYVWR010000002.1, read as the reverse complement.
GGTGGGCCAGTCATGCGACCATTCGCGCCCCCAAATCTCCACATTGTTTGGAATGCCCTTCATGCCGAGCAGATCGGCGATGGCCCATGTTGCCCGTGGGGCCTCGTACGGACCTTCACCGCTCAGGAAATGGAGGTGCTGCTTCTCCTGCAAACGCTTCAGCGTATCGCCATCAGCAAGGTTCGGCAGATAATCGACAGGAGAATTGTAATACACATCCTCGTCATAATAGCCCCCTGCATACGCCTTGAGATCGTAGATGCCGCTCATGCCGATCACCCCATCGAACAGATCTGGACGGCGGAACAGGACATTGGCGGCATGAAGTGCGCCGAGCGATACACCACAGGTCAGAAGGCTGGTATGACCGTTCATGGCGTTCCTGATATAAGGAACCACCTCCTCCTCGATATACTTGTTGTACTGCTGGTGGCGCACCACCTTCTCACGGCCGGAAAGACCTGAATGAAGCCAGCTCTCGTTGTTGATGGAGTTGATCGAGAAGACCTTGAACTTTCCCTCCTCGATCTGCGGACGGATGGCATCAATGAGATGAAAGCGCTCGTACTCAAGATAATCCGCTCCAGCCGAAGGAAACATCAGAAGTGCGGAACCATAATGCCCGTAGACCGCGATCTCCATCTGCTTGTTCAGATGCGGGCTGTACCAGGAATCGAGAATACGTTGCATGATACGTCTAGGATATTGAGATTGATCGTGAGGGATTGGTAAAACCGTGCAGAAGCCGGTCGTACCGTAGCCGATAATACTAAACACGGCGTACATGACATGCTTCAGGCTCCAAGAAATCTCTCCGGTACCGCTTCGGAGCCTGTTTCATGGCCGCAAACGGGCCATAATTCCGAATCTTCCGGCATCATTCCTCGGCAGCATCGGAGTCAAAAGAGAGGGGGGCGACATCCTCCCGCTGCTCCTTGCGTGAACGTCCCTTCCCCCCTACGACCACCACAAACTCCCCTTTGATGGATGCCCGCCCGGCGTAGAGCGCATGCAGTTCTGCAAGCGTGCCCCGGTTGATCTCCTCATACATCTTTGTCAGCTCGCGGCAGAGCGTAGCCGGACGATCCGCTCCAAGATGCTCGGCAAGCTCTCTCAAGGTCTTTACAATGCGATGGGGCGATTCATAGAGCACAATCGTCCGTTCCTCCTCGACCAACCGCCGGAGCGCGGTCTGGCGCCCTTTTTTATGGGGAAGAAACCCGTCAAAGACCAGGGAATCGGTTGGCAGCCCGCTCGCGGTTACCGCCGTCACCAACGCGGTAGGTCCTGGAAGCGGGACAATCGTGATGCCCGCGGCAATCGCCGAGGCTATCAGCCGGGTTCCGGGATCGCTGATGCCGGGGGTTCCGGCATCACTCACCAGCGCCACATCCTCGCCCGCATTGAGCACGGCAATGATCTGCCCCGCCCTGGCGGCCTCGTTACCGGTGAAATAACTGAGAAGGCGTTTATGAGGTATCTCGAAATGGCGCAGAAGATGTGCGGTCACCCGCGTATCCTCGCACGCGATGGTCCCGGTCTGGCGTAGCACACGCAAGGCCCGAAGCGTGATATCCTCCAGGTTGCCGATCGGCGTCGGAACGATATATAGTTTTCCTGCCGTTTCTCCAGTCATCGTTTCTCCATTGATCGGTTCTCTCCTCCCCGCCTGCGTTGGAAGAAGTCGCGCAGAAGCACCGCGCTTTCCAGGTCGAGCACACCGCCAAGCGTCTCGACCTGATGGTTCAGCCGTGTATCGGCCGTGATGGCATAGAGCGTGCCGGTGGCACCGGCCTTGACGTCATAGGCGCCAAAGAGGAGTTGGGCAAGCCGGGCATTGACGATTGCCCCGGCGCACATCGGGCACGGCTCCAGGGTCACATAGATCCTGCATCCATCCAGGCGCCACGATCCCAGCGTTGCCGCAGCCGCAGCAATCGCGACGATCTCGGCGTGTGCCGTCGGGTTCTGCAAGCCCACGGTCCGATTATAGCCGGTGCCCACCACCTGCTCACCCTGTACAACCACAGCGCCAACCGGCACCTCCCCTTCCTGAAACGCTCGCTGCGCCTCGCTCAATGCCAACCACATGAACCGCTCGTGATACGTCATATGCAAAAATAGTGGTACGCGGGATGCATCCGGTAACGTTCCGTGACCTTGGGCTAGAGAGTAGTGTCACGGATGGGCCAAACAGTCCTCATTCCTTTGACGGAGAGTTCCGCAGCGACGAGATTGATCGCCAGTTGAACAGGAAGTGTAATTTGGAGATATGATGATGACTCAGTTGCTCAGCACAGTGACAATGGCGGCGGTCGTGCTTGGTCTTGGGATCGGCGGCTGCAGAAGCTCGCAAACGTACGAAGGAGGGGAGATGGCATCGGCAGCATCGGTAATTCCCCCTGACTCGGTGGACTCCGAGCTTGAGAAGATCGACCCGCAGTTCACGATTACCCGTATAAGCGAACGGCGGTATTCATTACGATTCCGTGGCAGCGGGGGTGGCGCATCGCAATCGGCCAGCCTGAACGCACTGCATAGCCTGGCATCGCTCTCGTTCCAGATCTATGCACCAAACGGACGCCAGCTTGCCTCCATCGCGACGCAGGAGATCAACACAAGCGGAACAGCCAACACCGAGACAGAGCAGACCTCGCTGACGGCCTTCGGCGGGGTGGAATGGGATTCGCCGGAACCACTGGCACCGGGGACATTTGCCATAGCCATTCTCCGAAGCGATCACGGAGCGCTGGCCCGCCGCGTAGAGTTTCCGGGAAGCGACGGGGCCTCCCCGGCAGCATCGGCAGCATCCGTTGCCATGCTCCTTGATGTTCGCAGCAGCGGCAGCGGCGTGGAGTTCACCCTGACCGCCCGCCGGGCGGCGCAGGGACCGGCAGATGAATACCTTCCAAGCGGCGAGAAATACCGGATCGAGCTTAGAAACGATGTAGGAGAGACCATCTGGTCATCCTCAACCGGCAAGGTCTTTACAATGGCGATTGGACCAATGGCGCCTGGTCCGGTGGGAAGCGAGGTGAAATACCGAGAGTTCTGGAACGGACGTGACGAACAGACCCGCATGGCCACGCCTCCCGGGGTCTACCGTATCATCGCCACGATTCCGGCGAAGCCGACACCCTATATTCTTCGAGAGGAGTTCACCTGGAGTGGGAGATAATCCGATAGTGAAGGAATCGTTTAATCAGGTCGAGTTCGATGAGCGCATGATGCGCCGTGCCCTGGAACTTGCCGCAAGGGGCAACGGCAGTGTAAGCCCCAACCCGATGGTTGGCGCGGTGATCGTGGACGCCGATAAGAATGTGATCGGCGAGGGCTGGCACGAAGGATTTGGCGGCCCTCATGCGGAGATCAACGCGCTACGCGATGCCGAGGGACATAGTCTCGATGGTGCAACGATCTACGTAACACTGGAGCCATGCAGCCATCATGGCAAAACGCCCCCCTGCGCGGAGGCCATCGTAGCAACGCCCATTCGCCGTGCCGTGATAGCAATGCGCGACCCGAACCCGCTTGTCAGCAGGCGAGGCAATCGCAGGCTCCGCGAGGCAGGGATCGAGGTAAGTGTTGGCACGCTGGAGCGCGAGGCACAGCAGCTCAACGAGACCTATATCCACTTCATCACAACCGGCACCCCGTTTATTACCATCAAGATGGCGCAGACGCTTGACGGCTTCACGGCATTGCCAAGCGGAGAATCGCGCTGGATCACCGGCGAGCACTCGCGGCGTCGGGTTCATCAGCTTCGCGCAATCTACGATGCGGTGATGGTAGGCACCCGCACTGCGGCCATCGACGACCCATCGCTCACGCTCCGGTATGATGTAGAGGGACGTAACCCGAGGCGGATCATTCTCGATCGCGAGTTGAGCCTTCCCTCGCATCTCCGGGTATTTACCGATGGGCATCAGGAACTGACGATCGTGGTCACCTCCGATACCCTTCTGGAAAGCCCGCGAGCAACGGAGCTGCGGCAGGCAGGAGTACGGCTTGTAGGAGCGCCCGTAACAGCCCGAGGTCTGCGTCTTCCCGATGTATTCCGGCAAATCGGAGAGCTTGGCATTGCATCGATCATGGTAGAAGGTGGAGCACAGTTTGCCGGGGCGCTCATCAAGGAGCGACTTTCGCAGAAACTCATTCTCTTTCTGGCACCAAAGCTCTTCGGTCATGGCTTCCCCGCCTTTGCCGGTCTGGACGATGTGCAGCATATCGAGGATGCCTATACCCTCAACCTCCGCCATGTCGAGCCGGTTGCCGAAGATCTGATGGTGGTTGCCTACTGGGAGCAAAGCTGATCGCCGGTGTGCCCCGGTACCGACCGAAGGATGTTTGAACCGACCTCAGATGGTGCCGCACCTCATGGGCACATATCTGGTGGACGCAATTCCATCAGATATGTGCCGAACAGGCCTTTTTTCAGCCTGCTGGCGATCATTGCCCGGTGCTGCAAAGCATCACATAGCCCTGGTGAGACTTCCAGCGCTCTCTCCGGGCATTATCAGCGATTTCATGAAAATTTCCTAGTCTGTTCCCCACACACGTGGGGATGAACCGTTGGAGTGGTTTGCGTACGACACCACGCTCGGCTGTTCCCCACACACGTGGGGATGAACCGTTGCCGACGATGACATCGACCCTGTCTAGGAGGGCGCCATCGAACTGTTCCCCACACACGTGGGGATGAACCGTAGTCCACGACCCCGACGTGCACGCCCGCACTCTGTTCCCCACACACGTGGGGATGAACCGCGAGCGCCGAGAGCATCCTGGAATCCGGCTTCCTGTTCCCCACACACGTGGGGATGAACCGCGAGCGCCGAGAGCATCCTGGAATCCGGCTTCCTGTTCCCCACACACGTGGGGATGAACCGCCAGAGGATTTGGCTTCTGGCAAGGTGGTCATCTGTTCCCCACACACGTGGGGATGAACCGCCCCTCCTCTACGCGCGGCGTTAGCACCTCTGCTGTTCCCCACGCACGTGGGGATGAACCCACCACCGATTCCCACAGTATTTCGCAGAAAGCCTGTTCCCCACGCACGTGGGGATAAACCGACCCGGCGCACGCTGGCAAGGTTATCCATCAACTGTTCCCCACGCATGTGGGGATGAACCGTCGAGCATGTAGCTAACCGTGATGTCTACACCCTGTTCCCCACGCATGTGGGGGTGAACCGCTGGAGGGCCTAAAGGTCGGATTCCGGCGAGCCTGTTCCCCACACACGTGGGGATGAACCGAATCCGTCGCCGATCAGCTCGGACGCATAGCGCTGTTCCCCACACACGTGGGGATGAACTGCTTCATACACGACGAAGGGGACGCCCTACACATAGCAGAACATCCCCCATAACTCGCCCGGCATCGGCTGGCGCTCGGTTCGCGTCCCCGCGTTGCCCTATCCTCCAGACGACAACCTCAAGATACTCATACATCAATGCCTATCATCGGTAAATGACCACCTTCTCAACGGCACGCCGTCCCCCGGTTCGCGTATCATAGCGCAGTTCGAGCAGATAGGTACCGGATGGAAGCCCCGACAGGTCCACCATCAACGAATACCGCCCCTGCTCCATCATCGTCCGATCGACGATACGCAGCATCTCGCGTCCGGTCGCATCATATAGAAGAACCGACGCCATGCCACTCACCGGCACCGAGAACCGAATCTCCGTTGCTGCTGTAGCCGGATTCGGCCATGCCGACACCCTCCCAGCACTCCCCGTGCGATCAATCCGCCGCACCTTCGCCAAGCCATCTTCCTGTTCAACGTAGCTGGTCAGCTCGCTCACCGGATAGCGCGACCCATGCAACGATTCGGCTACCTGTAGCCGATGCGGCTCCATCCGCAACCGCACGACATAGGTTCCCGACAGCAGATCCAGAGCGCCCACGAGCACGTTCCGGTACGGCTCAACTCCCGGTGCCACCGTGAAGGAATCCAAGCGATACACCTCGCCACGCGTCGTATGCACCAACTCGGCGATATAATCCACCTGCATACCGGAACCTGCGGCAGTATCCCCGACGTAGCGCCCCATCAACTCCATACCGATCCTCGTGCTATCGTGCGCTACAAACGGCTCACTGGTGAACAAATACCCTACCGTAGCAATAACATCGGTCTGTCGCAAGGTAATAGCTCAATGCTGAACAACCAACTTGCGACCGAATGCACCATTACTCGTGCTCACCGTCACGAAGTAGAAGCCATTAGCCCAACCAGCCGCATTAAGGATTATCTCCCGCTCCTCACCAGAGATCGGACGTTCCACGACAACCTCACCAACACCATTCACCACCCGCAGACTCGAAGCTCGAACGAACTCCGCCAACTCCACCTTAAGAATATCATGCTGAAGAGGATTTGGAACGACCTGAAACACCTCATGCTTGGCAGACTCCATCATCTCCACCTCCAACAGATCCCGGAAGTTATAGCAGCAGTACAACTTCATGAACGCACACTTATCGGCCTGCGTAATCTGCCTGATGGTTTGATTCCACTGCCCAACGTAACCATTTGCCATTATACTGCCTGTTGGTTGATCACATCGCTTGCCGTAACTATCTGGAGAACCATCTATATGACCAAGTCCCAGCCAGTGCCCCATCTCATGCGCAAGAATGCTATAGAGAGAGACATACTCCAAATCTGGACGAAGCTGCTGAAGCAGCTCAAGATTTCGCGTAAAGAAAAACCGCCGGAACGTACCACGTTCTTCCGGCCTGCCATCCGTAATAGGCCGCGTGAACAGTGAATTGAAATTCAATATCATCACAGAACGATCGCAGTCAACACGACAATAATTTTGCCCCTTTCTCCCGACAAAATCCGAAGGAGGGTCATAAACATACACACGCGTAGCATCAACAGGGTTATCTGCAAAATCCGCTAATTCCTTAGAAAATCGAACCTTCAAACAACAATAATGATGTTCCTCATTCGGCGACTTTTGGGTACAGATTCCCAATGTCCAATCAAGCTCTGCCTGCTTTAGCAGAGGCTCGACATCCATAATATCGAAGATCACCACATTGGCACCCGGCCTTTCTGCTGTACTTGGATCAATAATAATCCGCTGAAAATCGCGGTATATACTGCTTAGATCCAACGTAAAGCACATAGGTATCGCCTTCTTCGCAGGACGCAGAGGGGGCGACACCGTAGAATCGTTATTCGGATCTGCCGAACACTTCTCCACCATCCTCCCGGTCCGTTGATCACAGAACCGATACTTAAAATTTTGGTTGATGCACCACGGCTCATTGCACGGCGGGCGGAGCGTTGTATCAGGCTGCCCGAACACACTGCCACCACCAGCGACAAGCAACAGCAGAAACAGAATACGGTTTTTCATACGGCACTCCTTCGTTCTATGATGTTCAATAGATACCAGATAAGAGTCTATCCCGAAGCACCATCAGACGCCGCCGCCACTCCCCATAATCAAGCATCACATCATCGGACCAAACGCGATTGATATCCCGTACCTGCCCGTCCATAATCGGCAAGACCCCCATTGATGCCCGACGTTCCAACCTCAAATGGTAATAATCGTGTGTAGAGTCCATAAGCCAATCATGGTGAGCAATGAACACGATAGCTTCTTGCCCTGACCGCATAGCAAAGAGACTATCATCCCCACGAGCAAATTCTGGATCACGTGCATAGTAGAGATTTGGACCACCAGAAGGACCATGATTAGGATCCGAAAACAGATGGTCAACGTACACAAACTGCATACAGGAAGGTACCGAAAGCCCCGTCCTCGAATCAGCTTCATTGCCTACGTTAAAGGCACTCTCGTTACACGACGGGAAAACGCGCCCTTTCAACGTATCAAGCACATCCGCGGTTACCCGATAGCAATACATTCCTTCCGTTGTAGGCACCGGCATCGAGTCAACCGAACGCACCCGTACCCGAAGAATATAATCAGCCTCTAACAACGCCAGCATCCCAACCCTACGACTAGCATCAGTTAACCCCTCGTAAACGACCACACCGACCTTCGCCGCAATTATGCGCAAGTCCGCCCGATACCGACTTCCGTATTTTAAACCAACTTCTTCCAGATACTGATTGAATATCACAGGATTATAATCCACCAAACGATACAGATAAGACGCTGCCTGCTTCAAGGTATCAGAAAATGTATGAGGCGGATCAGTGAAATTGTACTCTTCTCTCAACTGGTCCAATCTCCTATCAGCCGTCCGATCGAAATCAAACCGCGCAAGGCTATCCATGTAAATGTAGGCAGCCATGATATCCCACGGCATCATTGTATTTAGTGGTGGGAGACTACGAAGAACAGGATATCCAACATGATAACGCACTGTAGAACTATCATACCAGTAGTGCCATTGTTGCAAGGTGCTCTTATCCATAGCACGGCTACCCGTCTCATTTTGCGCTTGTGCAGCACTAAACACGAATCCGATGAACACAAACCCAAGTACAAAGCATCTCATACCATCCTCCTAAAGAACTAATAGTGAAGACATGTAGGGTACACAAAGATACCCCAACATTACTAGGCCGACAGGGTACATCTTTGTGTACCCCATCACCATCGTACGCACCCAATACAGCATCAAAGCAACACCTCATCGTTACAAACGATCGTATCCTTGTCCGTCGTACGCAGCGTCAGCGACGGGAAGCAATCATTCACGGAGGTCGGGTTGGTGTCCTCCGGTGCAATCGTGTACTCCCAGACATCCCAGCGAATCGCCCCGGTCTGGCTGCTCACCGGCAACGACCGGCGGTAATAGATCGTGTCCTTGTGGGGCGGGCCATCAGCCGTGCGCCAGTACGTCGCGTGGTAGCGGTTGCCGTCGAAGACAAGCTTCTTCTGGCTATTGAAGCAGGTATCACCTGGCCCTAGCGTATCACCCGGATCACAGTACGTCACACGCAACAGCGCACCACCACCCGGACGCAGCCAAAGGGCCACGGCACTATCACCATGAACGATTGTGTCCAGCCCCATGCACGGGGCATCGCTCAGTGGCAGACGCGTGGTATCCGGGGATATCTCCTGTACATGCACGTAGTTGTACCCGGCGATCGCGTTCTGCATCGGGATGGCTGATAGAGATCAGGTGCGGCACTCCACTGCAAACGCCTAGGTGAACGGCTTCCCCACGAAACTCCGGGGACTACTCGGGCCGTCCGATAGACTTCTCTGCCTGCTTGTTCATGAACGCCTCCACAGGGAATCCCCCCGCTTTCTGTGTGCACTATAACGGGGGAAGCTCATCCCGGACCTTCCAATTCACCCCCCCATAGGTTCATTCCCCTTGAGATCGTACGGATAGCCACCTCTGCACCACACACATCACCGGATAGGCATGGTGATTGCTTGCTCGGTAGTGAGCCGGTACCGGTGCATGAGCAACCGTCGGTCCGGCGCCAACGGAACCATGTATGCTCATCTACATCAGCGATTTCCATGAAAAAACCGATCATCGATAAAGATCTGACAGGGTTGCTCCGGCAATGCGATAACAGCGAACTGGACACCATCGTCTCCATCATCCTGGCAGCTCCATCCCAGACACTGACGTTGCAAGAGCACTACCGTGCATACCAGGGCGATCACAAAGCTTATGTGGATGAACTGGTATACGAGATCACGTCGTTTGGCGGCAATAGCCTCGCCAACATGGTACGCGGGCAGGGTGTCCCCTATGCGGATATGGTGCGTGATGTGGCCCGGCACCTCAGCATCAAACTGACGATGGCCGATACGGTGCCGACGTTGGAGACAAAGATCATCATCCGCATTCTTCAGCTTGCCTATAGCCGGTTGAGCGATGAGGACAAGCTGGCATTGCAGGATCTTCTGGATCTTGGTGATGAGGAGGCCCGCGACTTCTTCAACGGCGTATCGGAGGAAGAGGCTGGCCAGCGCATTGCGGCGGCCGGAACATCGCTCCTCGGTGATCGCATCCAGCACGCCATCCGGCTGGCGGCCCGCTCGGCACGATTCCGGCAGACCATCATGTCTACAATCAAGGCAGGCATAGCCAAGATCGGCTCGATGGGACTGGGGGGGCCGGTAAGCTGGACAGTGGCCGCCGGACAGGCAGTCTATGATCTGTTTGGACCGAACTATACCGTTGCGATAGGGCTGGTGGCCGAGATAGGGTTATTGCGCCAGAAACACGCCCAGATAGCGCGTGATATGGCCGACTTCGAGAGCGAGACAAGCCTTGCCTGAAAGCACGCTTGACGGGCCGTATCCCGCATGGCGTGGGGCCGCCTTCGGGTTGCCCCACGCTTTTGCGCGTTCGGACTGGTGGCGTTCCCCGGATTTTCTTCACGGCGAACGGCACCAGCTCCACCCACAGAGACATCAGATGGCCGCCTGGCGCATTACAGGCAGCCACATGCCTGCCGCGCCGAACGTAGCGTATGACCGCAGCAGCATGCAGAATATCATCGGCGGAAGCGGAAACAGCCACTCTATCGCGACACCACAAAGCTTTTCGTTATAGACGCATTCCCAATAGTTGCCTGAATAAAATAAATGCCTTGTGCCAGCAGTTTTTCCGGCTAATATCATGAGCCTCATCCGTCGAGAACGAGGTATCGGCGCCCTTGCCAACCGACTCATCCCCCAGATCCCGGGTAAAATGAATGCATCGTGCATCCCATTGCCCACTATGGCGGGCAGTATAGGATCGATTACGTCAGGGGATAGATTGAGATAGTAGCGGTGATATTACAGACGATGCCTCCCTCTATTACAATGGATTTTCCATACCACTGGAATATGTTCTAGCCCTCGGCAATTGCCCGGAGCACTGCCGATCTCTGTGATGCGTGGGCAGAGGCATCTCAATCAATTATATCCGGCAAGGCCAGCCGGTCAGTGCACCACCGAGGCACTTCAGGCATATGTTATAGGCGGTGCTCCACGGAGAACCCGCGCTTACCATTTCCAGATAAACGACAATATCGGAGCTATCGACAATTTGCGGATTTCGCCGCTCAGGCTGGAAGTTCCGCGCACATCGGTGGCACCGGCAAGATCGACTGCCAGGCCGCCATCGAACGCAAATCGCTCGTTGAACCAGCGTGCTGTCACCGCAACCGGCGCAAGGCCGGATGACTCGATCATATAGGTCTCTGCCGCAATTTTCCACGACCGGGCAATCGTATAGTCTCCTCCCAGCGCCAGAACGTACGCATTACGATCGAACTGCTGATCTGCGGATGTATGATTCTTCCAGCTATAACCGGCACCAAGAGAAACGCGCCGTTCCCGGTCGCCCAGACTGAATATCGCATAGGGAGCGGTAACCGTGATATTCGACTCCTTTGTCGAGGAGTACGCATACTGGAACCCCACCGACAAGCGGGCCTGGTCCTCCCGGATCACCTCATACTTCCCACCAACCGTCACCACCAGAAGCTGGCTGATGATCTCCGGCACCGCCACTACACCAAAAAGCCCGGTGAAACGATCGCTGATGCCATAACCGGCGATCCACCCGGCCAGATCATAGTTCCCAAGAAAGAAGCGGCCAGCCCCAACCGACTCTGCTGTCGGCATAAGGATGTTGCGGAAGGTGCTCGGGTCCGCAAGCGGGGGGAGCGTATCAAGCGGAAGAACAGGCGGTGGCGGCACAGGAGCAGGGGGCACCGCAGTTGCAGCGATCGGCTTTTCGATCATATACTGCGTCAACCCTCCATTTGGCTGTGCCCGGCGGATATAAAGCCGGATCGTTTCCCTGAGGTTCTCCACCTTCTCCGGCTTATAGCAGATATAATACTTAAAATCGCTCCTCAGCGCACGCCACGGGGGACCTCCCGCCGGCATTCGCACGCTGAAGTTCGGATTGCTCACAACGATGGAATCGACGGTTTTCACATCGGTGGTGCTGATCTCGCACATCACGCAGGTATCCCTTCCCACTTCCACAGGGCCGGTCGATTCCGAACGTATCGTCCAATTTTCGGCCAGAATCGACTGCGTGCCGAAGACACCATTGCAATCGTAGACGGTAAAATCGACGCTCTCCCCCGTCGTGGAGTTATTGACCATCACACGCACTTCAAGCTGCTTAGGGCAGCCGCGGACGGCAGGGACCACCACGGTTGTATTGGCGCTGGAACGATAGCGAACCTTATCCACACCTCGTTCGTTCGATATCGTGACGATGTTCTCGCCCGGATAAAGCTGGGTTGGATAGATGGTGGTCTCCCCGAACCGGCGTTGAGCCAGGAGCGTTGAGACGGTGAACAAGAAGAAGAAGAGAAGGAAGAACGGGCGCATCGGCGAACGACCATTAATCGATAAATTCCGGCGACCAGGTGCCCTGACAGCAACATTGGAGCACCCATGAAGATTCCCGCTGAGAATATAACCGAATCAGCGGGAGAAGTTACCCTGGCGGGGAATGGCATTTGCAGCCCCCTCCCCCCTTACACCGGTATTTGCCGGCATACACTGGAACACAAACCGACCAGAACCTACAAGGTAGATAGGCATGAGCGACTTTAGTACCGATCCCCCCCCGTACTCACCCACCCATAACCCCATAGAACGCTCGCTGAACGCCGCATCGGGCATCGGGCCAACCAGCGAGTATCTTCGGCTGAGCAAGACACTGACCTATAGCTACATCTTCGTTCTGCCGCTGATCCTGCTCTATGAACTCGGAATCTGGCTCATCAATGCCGGACAGTTAAGCCAGATCCGCATTGGCGCCGACATCCTGATCAAGCGTTTGCTCCAGTTTGTCGGCATCGACGGAACCCTCTGGTTCAGCCTTGTGGTTCTGGCAGTCGGCGGAGGGATCTACTGGTACGAACGAACGCAGAAGATCCCGATGCGCCCCCGATATTTCCTCTTCATGCTGATGGAAAGCAGCGCTTATGGGGTTGTTATCGGAATGATCATAGCATCGTTCGTGGCCTCGGTTTTCAGCCTTACATGGCCCCCAGCACTGCAAACCACCGAAGGGTCCGGCATAACCCAGGGCCTGGTACTTTCGCTTGGCGCCGGTTTCTACGAAGAACTGTTCTTCCGCCTGATCCTGGTGACGGCGCTGGTCTGGCTGATATCGCTCTTCAAGATCGAGGGACGTTTACGGTATGCCGTTGCGGCAGTGATCGGTGCTCTTATCTTCAGCGCCGTGCACTATATCGGCGAGCTGGGAGATGCGTTTACCATTGCCAGCTTCACATTCCGCTTCCTGATGGGCCTTGCGCTCAACGGGCTGTTCCTCTGGCGCGGGTTTGGCATTGCCGCAATGACCCATGCTCTGTACGATATCTTCGTAACGATCATGCACGCATAACAACCCTCTCGGACGACCTCGGCCGGAGCCTGTGTGCAAGCTCCGGCCGCCCATTCCGCCATCGTCCGCGATCAGATCACGTTCGCGGCCGGTTCGGGACGATGCACCTCGAACCCCTGTTTCTCCCATGCTCCCAGCCCACCCCGGAGATCGCAGACGCTTTCGATGCCGCCTCGCTTCAGAATGCTCGCAGCCATGCCGGAACGATAGCCACCAGCGCAATGGACGACAACAGGGCGCCCATCGGCCTTCAAGGAGCTGGCATAGTTCTCCAGCTCGCCCAGCGTTATAAAGGCCGTGCCCTCGATCGACTTGGTAGCACGCTCACCAACCTTTCGTACGTCGATCACAAGAGGCGGGTTCGCACCGGCCATGATATCCCGAAGCTCGGCCGGATCGACCCGAGCAAACGATGCAACGGGACGATTATCCTCCTTCCATCTCTCGAACCCTCCTTCCAGATACCCAACCACATTATCATAGCCAACACGTGCGCAACGCAACACAGACTCCTCCTCACGGCCACCGACGGCAATCAGCACCAGCGGGCGATGCATTGGCAGCAACGTGCCTACCCAGGTGGCAAACTGTCCGTCGAGACCGATATTGACCGAGCCGGGAACATAACCATCAGCGAAGGTCTCCGGGTCGCGCGTATCAAGCAGCAAGGCCCCGCGCGAAACCTCGTCTGTCAGCTCCTTCGGTGAAAGCCCGCGCACCCTCCCCATCACATCCGACAGCTCGGGCGCGCCCTGGCGATTGATGCTGGCATCGCTGCTGAAGTAGGGTGGTGCCTCGGGCTGCCCCTCTGTGATCACCCGGATGAACTCCTCCCGGCTCATCGGCTGAAGAGCATAGTTGGTAAGCTTCTCGGCGCCGATCGTGCTGAACTCGACATCCCGCAGCGCCTTGCCACAGCTCGACCCGGCGCCATGCGCCGGATAGACCCTCGTTTCGTCCGGGTAGGTCATGATCTTTTCATGGAGCGAGTCGTAGAGCATACCGCCAAGCTCTTCCTTGGTGATGCCAACGGCACCCAGCAGATCGGGGCGCCCGACATCGCCGGCAAAGAGCGTATCGCCGGTGAACAGGGCCGGCGCCCGCTCTGGATCGCCGGAATCCCGAGCCTCGATCGTGATGCCCTCCGGGGTATGGCCAGGGGTTTCCAGAACGCGTAACATCACATCGCCAAGCCTGAACTGCTCGCCATCATGCACCGCATGATGCGGGAAGGCGGCCTGGGCACGGGCGCCCATAAGCACCTCGGCTCCGGTGCGGCGCGCAAGCTCCAGATGCCCCGAAACGAAGTCCGCATGAAGATGGGTTTCGATCACATACGTCAAGGAAAGCCCATGCCTCTGGAGATACTCCAGATAGATCTGGACATCACGCTGCGGATCAATCACCGCTGCCTCACCGTTGGAGGAGATGACATAGGATGCATGCGAAAGACAGGCGAGATAGAAACGCTCGATAATCATGAAGATCGATCTGCTTGATTGTTTCGGAAATGCTGATACAGAGGGCGATGGCAGAGACAGCGGAAGAGAACATCCACCTCAACTCGTTGACAAACGTGGCCTACTCTCCATCGCACATGAACGGTTCGGCAATATGCACAAGGAGCTTTGAATTGCAAGGGAAACTCCTACGGACAGCAGAGGACGATTCCGGTCTCCGAACATTGCCGATCCCCAGCGATCCGCAATGCATATCGGCACGCGCCTCACAGCCGCCCGACAGGCCCAGCGCCCGATGAAGCCAGCACCAGAGGCATGATACGGACAACACACCAGTTCCCACAGCGCGCTTCTCGGCGGGCGAGCAATGCCACCGCCGGTCCCGGCATCGGCCACCGAAGCAGGATGGGGCTTCCCGGCATAGATAACGTTATCACCAGCGCTCCCCCATGATGGATTGCCATCGATAGCGACGTTGTAGAACCATCATCGCCCGCTCAGAGACATATAATTATGGCATCGTGATAAATTTTTCTATTGCATCTACCGATTGCGGTCATGTAATTGACAACCGGTTTTAACAAGCGCCGGGCATTGTGCTCATAGGGCCAGATACCGCCGATCAGGCCAGTGTTCCGGCTACAGCAGCAGTATCGGCGGCAGCCCGGATAATCAACCATAGATATATCTGCCTATTATTTTTCCTCTCGACCTTCTACGATTACATCCAGCAGAAATTCCGGCAGGAACGATAGCCCATGGTCGGCGGGGTCTGGGATAATAATAAGAATAGAGGGAGTGGAGATATGGATATAGCAGCAGCAATCACGTCGCTTGCAGTCGTGGCAGCGCCCCCGATACCACGCCCCCTTTTTATCGCATTCTTCCAGATATATCAGGAACGGGAGATCTCATTTCCCCGTGTGCTTTTCCCCTCCCCGAATTCTGCATTGATACTACCGATCGTATCCAGGAGCGATTACCATAGTACGATGTACGGTAGCGATGAGAGATTCCACTACGGAGTGTCCGGGCAGGGGCACAGCCCATGCAATTTTGCGCTGCAATACCATAATAGATCGCAATACCCACGTGATTGATCACCAACAGAACGAAAAAGAGGAATAATCGGAGATGGGCCGGTATGCCGGGAGCACAGGCCCATATAAGAGAGGACACCAGGACAGATAAAGCAGACTGGTGGAGAGAACCCGGCAACAGGGCATGACGATATCAGGCAGAACGTCTATCCCACCGCCCCGGCCCTGCGGTCCGAAGGGATAGGTGTGGGTCCTTCTGCCCGGATGCAATCAACTGTCGTGACGCACAAACAGCCTGGCACTCCGGCGCATAGCCTGATGTCATGCGCCTGCACCTGGCTCCGGGGGCTTTTCCGACACAACCACCTGGTCGTAGAGCTCCCGGAGCTTTTATGTAGAAACAGGCATCTGCACGCAGATCATCACGAGCGGCGCGGGATGTGCTTCTATTTGGAGACGACGCTTGCGTTTGTATCGGCCTGCGCCATATCTATATCGGCCGGCCTGATATCCTTTGGAATGAACCGCCGGTCGACAAGCTCCTTCATGTCGATCGGACTTTTGAGGATGCCGACCTTGACAGCCATATCATGAATCTTCTGCATCTCCTCATCGGTCGGGGTAAGCATCCTGTAGCTTACCCTGTCAGGAGGACGGGTAAGCACATAGCGCACAACTTTTTCATCCTGGCGGAAATACGGGGAGGCGATCTTGGCTGCATCCAGCCGATGCTGCTCGGCCCATTCCCCACTCTCGGCGATTCCCCGCACCAGATCGGTCACAACCTCCGGCTGCTCATCAATCAGCTTCTCGGTCACGACAAGCACGCAGGAGATGAAATGCGGCCAGATATCCTTGGCATGATACAGAACCCGTCCGGCCCCATCCAGTTCTGCCTTGGCAGCATGAGGCTCTCCCACGAAATACGCGTCGATCGCCTTGGCAGTAAGCGCCGCAGGCATATCAGGAGGGGCCATCTGCACAAATTTTATATCCTCCTCGGCCATCCCTTGATCCTCCATAAGCTTCCGAATCACCAGGTATTGATTGCTATAGAGGCTGGGGATGGCAAAGACCCGTCCGCGCAGATCTTTGAGGCTTGTTGCCGGAAGATCATTGCGTATGATCACCGTAGAGCCATCACGATGACCGAGATAGACGATTTTCACCGGCACCCCCTGCTCCCGCATTCTCATTGCCAGCGGAGCAATCATAAAGGAAGCGCTCAGGCGCCCCCCCTTCAGGGCTTCGACAACCGTGGGAAAATCGGTAAAGCGCTGGGAATTGAACCGGGTGGACCGGCTTGTCTTGGTCGCAAAATCAGTGACCGGACAAGTAAGGTGGCAGGTAACTGGCAGGAACCCGACCGAGAGCTGTGCCCTGCTCCGTGCTTCGGCCTCCTGCCATGGCTTGAAGCGCAGAAGCCCAAGCACAGCAAGCGCAAGCACATATCCCACCAACCATCTGGAAAGCGACGAACGCAGCTTCGACATATCCTTTTTTCTCTCCTGGAGAGGACGTTCTAGGTACGGAACAGTTCATCTTCAACATCATGCTCGATGCCGAGTTCAGCAAGTATCTGATGCATCGCATCGACGACATCGGGATGTGTCAGATCGCGCGGCCTTGCCAGATCGATACGCAGCTCGCACTGTATCGTTGCCGGGCGGCCCGAGAGCACAAGCACACGATCGGCAAGCTGGGCAGCCTCTTCGATATCATGGGTCACGAGCACCACCGTACGGGGTCGTTCCCGCAACATGAGGGCAAGCTCGCGGCGCATTCGCAGACGGGTCAGATAATCAAGCGCGCTAAATGGCTCATCCATCAGAAGCATATCGGTATCACCGGCCAGGGCACGTGCCAACTCCACCCGCTGGCGCATGCCGCCGGAGAGCTGATGCGGATAATGCTTCTCGAAACCCTCCAAGCGGATAAACCGGATCATCTCCTCCAACTGCCCCACCCGCTCTTTGCCATCGGACAGATGCTGAAGGCCGAGAGCGATATTCTCCTCCACGGTCAGCCAGGGGAAGAGTCCATCCTGCTGGTAGACCATACGGGCACGTCCGCCATAGGAGACGCTTCCCGAGGTGGGCCTGACAAAGCCGGAGATCATATTGAGGATCGTCGTCTTGCCGCATCCCGACGGGCCGACCAGGGCGACAAATTCGCCGGGAATGATTGATATCGAGATATCCTCGACGATCTTCACCTCGCCATACAGATGCGAGACGCTCTTGAGCCGTACTACTCTATCGTTCATATCCCCACCGCACGCTTGGAATTTGTGTAAGCCGTACCAGAACCCTGTCCAGGATCACGCCGATAAAGCCGATGACGATCATCCCGGCTATCAGAAGATCCATGCGCAGACCGTTACGGGCATCCCAGATAGCAAAGCCAAGCCCATCCCGCCCGGCTATCATTTCCGCAGCCACCACCACCAGCCAAGCCAGCCCCGCCGTCACACGAAGTGTGGTTATCACCTGCGGAGCGATCGCCGGAAGCGTCACCTGAAACAGCATCTTCTGTCCTGTTATCCCATAATCACGGGCAACCCTGAAGTACACCGTTGGGATATTTGCCACGGCTGCAACCGTAGCAAGCACAATGGGAAAGAAGGAGGCCATAAAAATGAGGAAGACCGCCGGAGCATCGCCGATACCGAACCAGAGGATGGCAAACGGAATCCAGGCAAGCGGTGAAAGACTGCGAAAGAAATTGATGGCCGGAAGCAGCGCGGCGCGTGTACGGACATTCTGCCCAAGCAGCAGCCCAAGTGGAATGCCCAATCCTACGGCCAATGCAAATCCGCTCGCAACACGAAACAACGATGCGATCAGATCGCCCGCCAAGCGCCCGCTCGTCAGCTCCTCGATCATTCCCTTTGCAACAGCCAGCGGTGATGGAAAAAGCGAGCCGGGAAACAGACCGGAGATCGAGAGCAGATGCCAAAGGGCAAGCGCCAAAATCAGCACGGCCAGTGGGAGCAAGCGTGCCCCACTGGAAAGCGTTTCTCTAGTGTTCATTGATATAGTCCGGGGGATTCATCCCACACCCCCTGGCGCATCGGCATATGGCCGGGATGATGGGCACTGTGGCGAATCATTGTAGACGAACATCCACCTCACCGCCCGGCCGTTGTACGAAGCTCTCCACGGCACGCCTGCGACACCGCCGGCACCGAACGGCATTTCAGCCGTTAGCTCCGCAGATCCGATCCGCACCTCGGATGGAGATGAGTTCAGAGACAGGAGTGACATCAGTTAAGATGATATAAGGGGCCGGAATTGCACATCGGCCGCAATCATTTGCTCGGGAACCGCCCCGCAGACAATCGATCGGGATGGTAAGGCCCCGCAACGATGGCGCGGAGGACTCCGATGTTCCAGGAGAAGCGATGGCTTCCGCCGCATGGCCCCGCCACAGAAAGCCAATCACCTGCCGATGAGGCCACCGTACAAACTCCGCCAAGGACAGATCCATAGCCGCCGCTCTCCTGCTCTGGTTTTACTCCGTGCGGCTTACCTTCAGATACTCCACAAAAAGATAGGGAAGCGCAATCAGGATGGGAGGATCGGTGAAATGCGGTGCCCGGAGCGTCAGCGTAGTCTCCCCCGTCACAACGCCATCAACCACGGTCAGCGGACCGCATCGCCCGCGTAGCATGGTATCGGGAACAAAAAAGCTCAGCGGCTCCAGAGGCCAGTCGATAGCAACCGCCAGCATATAGTAGGTGCCATCCGGCACGCCGACAATGGTATAGGGACCAGGGCCAAGCGCCATATCGCCGGAGCAGGGATAGGATTGCGGCACATTCGATTTGAACAAGCCGATAAAGATCAGCCCCTGGAATCCCTCCGGTGTGTTGATCTGGCCGGAGACCGCGCTCCCGACCGCATGCGCAGAGCGTGCTCTGGCAGCCTCTACCAGTGATGCGATCTCCGATATCGATACCTGCATATCCTCTCGAAGCCGACGCCAGCGCCGTGGGGTAACCCCTACCAGATCGGTAAAATGGCTGGTGAAGGTTCCTAGGCTGCTATAACCTGTTTCATAGCAGACCTCCGTGATGCTCAGCGCGGTGGTAAGCAGGAGCCGCTTGGCATGTTCCAGCCGAAGTGTTGCAAGGAACCTGCGTGGGGAGACGCCGGTAATGCTGCTGAACACCCGATTGAAGTGAAAACGGCTGAGATGGGCGATATCGGCCATCTCGTTCAGCGAAAGGGGCTGATCGAGGCGCTGGCGCATCTGATGGATAACTCGTGCCACCGCCTGGCGCTGCAATGTCTGGGTTGTCTCGCACTTCTCCTCGTGCTCCGGCATCGGCATATCTGCGTTGGCAATCGGCCGGTTTCCGCCAACCGGCGTGACTGTGCCATTATGGGAGAGCCGCTTGTCCTGTACCATATATCCACCTTTTATTGTTCTGCACTCGGAATAGATGTCCGGTGATGCCATACCGGCTATCGCACTGCCATATCAGGCTGCATACTGCCGCAATGCCTCACGGAGTTTTTCCGGGATCGGTGTCGGTTCCAACCCCTCCCCCACACGCCGCATGCAGGCCACCTGCTGTTCCCCTTTTGCGATCAATTCCTCGCCGCCGCCGAACTCCTTGTAATACTCGAACAGCAGCGAGATACGGTTCTGCGCGATCCCCCCCAGCTTCATCCTGATGATAAGCCGGTCGAACGCAACCAGTTCGGAGAGATAATCGCAGGCAACACGAACCGTCACGATTGCCAGCCCCCCAGCAAATTCTTTCAGCACATCAATGCCGTGATCGTAGAGGAACATCTCGCGACAACGGCCCTGCCAACGAAGATGGTTCACGTAATACACATTGCCGACCAGGTTCGTCTCCTCGAAACTCACCATATGGCGATACTCATATGCCCGCATGTATTCTCTATTGCTATATCTCTGGATGGCACCGGAGCATAACCTCCTCAGCGAGTGCACCATCGCGTTCAACAAGTCACCGGGAACGTCGTGCCGGGGGCAACACCGCTCAGGGTACCGGCCCGACGATCACCGGATTGGCGCCGATCCCTTCATATGTGAAGAAGACCGGGTAATTGGTCCGATGGGTAACCATATACGCCATCGGTCTGCTGCCGTTATAGTCCCTGTCGCGCAGGCTTCGCTGTCCTGGCGGCACCCGTGCGATCAGCCTCCAGCTTGCCGGCTTTTCAGGCGTCGCACTTCGGTATACGTTGTAGCCCGCAAGCGCTATCGGCTTCAGCGCATCGGCCGTCGGCCTCCACTCCAACTGTATCCCTCCTATGCCCCCTCCCTTCCAGGAAGCACCGGATGTATCGAGCACCTCGGCTGCGACCACCTGCGGCAGCTTCGAGAAATAATTGGTAGGGCGTGTGCCAAAGGCAAACATGCTTTCCACCACCGATATCATCGGCCTGCTGCTGGTATCGTTGATATGTTCATTACGATGGAACCCGACCGGGCCATTCGCCAGGCGAAGTGTTACTCCACGTGGTGAACCATCGGTTGTAATCCCCTTGAACTCCGGCATGACCTTCGTCGTCATCGCAAGGGCCTTGGTGGCCCCTTTCAGCAGCACATCGAAATGAAGGTGGCCCCGAAGCGTGATCTCCATCTCTGCCCCCGTTCCTATCGGCCGGACTTCCATCTTCCCTTCGTTCTTCAGCATATACAGAACCCAGTCGAAGATGAACGGGGAATCCGTTGTGCCGAAGTGGGCAAACCGCACGATGTTCAGATCGTACTTCCCTGGCCCCCACCCCCCGTTCTCGCTCTTGCCCTTTGGCACCGTGCAGACAAAACCGGCCAGATCGGAGAGCTGGGACGATTTCAGATAGACCGTGCTTCCCAGCACCTTGGCCGTCACCTCGAAGCTGACCGGCGCGCAGAAACGTCTCCCAGCCGAGGAGTCGATCGACATAAAAAATCCTTTGCCGCCACCGGCCATGGCTGTGCCGGAGGTATCCAGCCCGGCAAGAGCCGTACCGGCCGCATCAGTGCCGGAGGAATCCATACCACCATCCATGGCACCGGCCAGATCGGTCCTCTCGGCCGCGCTTGCCGCCGGGACCTGTGCATCCTTATCGGCAGTGCAGCCAGCGGCCGCAAGGCACAGCATCGCAGCCAGCACAACGCAATGGAGAATGGGGGGAATCCTGTTCATTAACGCATACATCCTTCGTGCGGACGGCTCCGGCAACCGCCAATGGGACCACTTGAAAGGGGAGCCACTACCAGGTACGGCATCAACCATTAACATCAACGGCTACGGCACCTATCGACGAGCCATGCAGACCGGCCGCACCCTGCGCAGTGCCATTGCCGAGGCTGTTCTCCGTGCCGCTGAAGGCACTGCCGCGCTCTGCGCCACCCAGCAATACGGCCATTACCAATGGCCCGGCCTGGCTGCCATCTCCCTCGTTTACAAAGGTTCCGATCAGCAACGACGCACTTCCCAACACCATCCACCCATCCGGCTCGGAGGATCGGAGAACAAGAGGTGTGGTAAGCATGGCCCCGGATTTTTTCAGGCTTTCGGCGGCGGCCCAGACCCTCGTTGCCGAGGTATCAAGCCCTTCGCCGCTCTGCCCGGCGAGGAACTCCGCGAGGGCAAAACGCTCCGAACCGAGGAGATCGCACCAAAGCTCTGGCGTGCGAGCTGTTACCGGCTCCAGATCGCAGCCGATCACCGAGGAGGATACAACCGC
Organism: uncultured Alphaproteobacteria bacterium; assembly: GCA_964455525.1. GTDB lineage: Bacteria > Bacteroidota > Ignavibacteria > OLB7 > OLB7 > JAFDZV01. The sequence goes on along the minus strand of CAYVWR010000002.1, from coordinate 385,988 downwards.
GAGTGTGCTCTCTCCGGCATGAGCCGCCGAGAGATTCATCTCCCCCTCCATCTCCGGCCTGCCATCGCCCCGCCGGAAGATGGTCCTGACGGTTCCAAGCACTTCGTGCAATGCCCGATCGGTCCGTTCAGGACGTTCCAGATCGCCCCCCTGCGCGATCGTCACCGAGACATCGGTTCCGGGAAACAGCTCTCCCAGCCTACGCTCCGCATAAGGCCCGAGCAGCACCGGATGCCATGGCCCCTGGTGGCGATTCCTCTCCACGGCGCGTACCAGAAGCCCATCCCATCGCTCATACAAGTGCCCATGCTCATCGCGAAGCTCAAGATCGTAGAGATAGAGCGCGCCCTCATGCCACCGTTCCTGTGCATGGACGAAGAGATGCCCGGCCGGAGGAGGGGCGATAAAGCGGATTGCTTCTATCCCCACCGGCAGCAGTGTCCTATGGGGAATACATCCCTGGATGGAGTGTATCGCCGCATCGCGTACACCGGCATCGCCAAGCAGCAGCGTGGCGGGCAGATACTGGCTGAACCAGCCGAGCGGCGGCGCAGTGCGCAGCTCGGCAATAGAATGCCGGGCATGCAGCGTTCGATAGCCCTCCACTCTACGGAATCTTCCACGCTGAAACAGGATATCGCGGTACATCTCCGCATCTGGCTCAAATGCCAACCGCTCCGGCACAGGGGGAGCAACCGTCCCCGGCTCAACCACGCCGTTCAGCAGACAGATGGCCCGGAAGTGATCCACCTGGAATCCTGTCTCATCGCTTCGCAGCGCCACCTCTATCGAACCATCGTCATGGCGCAATGCGGCAAGACGGATAGTGGTGGCTCCCCCCTCGGGCACAATCACCGGACGCTCGAACCGGACATCCTTGAAGACAATGGATGCTACTGTGCTCCCTGCAAGAGCACCTGCAACCTGCGTAAACGCTTCCAGCCCCATAACGGCCGGGAACAGCCGCTGGCCGGCGAACGTATGATCGGCCAGATAGGGATCGGTCTCCGATGTCAGCTTCGACTCCACAACAAGTTCCACTCCCGGATAATGAACACGAATGTTCTCCAGGAACCGCAGGAACGGAAGCTCACGCTCGGCAAGCCTTGCCGTTGGCGGATTGCCGAAGCGTCCTGCCACAACCACCGCCACCGTGCCGACAGGATGTGCCAGAAGCTTCCGAAGCATGGCAAGCCCGAACTCAGGGCTTATCGGCTGGATCCCCTCGCGCAACAACGTCTCCACTCTACCGAGCCGTTCTCCCATACCGATGCCTGACCAGACAGACCATTCGATCGAGAGGCAGCGGCAGTGCGGATGTGTGGCGCCCCATTCCTCCACAAGCCGTGAAAGCCAGTCATTGGCGACCGCATAATCCGCTTCGCCCCGCAGCCCGGCACGGCCGATGATCGAGCCAAAAGCAACAACCAGGCGAAGCCGATCCGGGTCGAGCGCCGCCAGCACATGCTGTGCACCATACAGCTTTGGCGCGAGCGTCTTCTGGAATCCGGCCGGATCGAGCGACTCGATAAGCTGCGGCACATTTGCCCCGGCGCCATGCAGAAATGCCGTGACCCTCCCGCCGAGCTGCTCCTCCCCTTCGCCGATGGCGCATGCCACAGCCACGGCATCGGCAACATCGGCGCGTAGGTAACGGAACACAACTCCCGCCTCGGCCATACGCTGGAGATTGCCAGCAAGCTCACGATCGGTCTCGGGGTTGGAACGTCCGAGCAGCAGAAGCCGTGCGCCGGTCTGGCGAGCCAGCATCAGCGCCGACTCGGCGGCGATTCCCTTGCCGCCACCAGTGACAAGCAGAAGATCATCGCTGGTAAGCGGAAGCGGGGCAGGCTCATCGCCAAGCGGCAGCAGATCCCACACCGTAGAACGGCGTATTCCCTGCTCATCGTAGTAGATCTCGGCAAATCCGGCCCCCGAGCGGGCCTCGGCAACGATTCGCCCAACGGCATCAGGCAGGGTGAACGGCAGATCGACCACCCGCACCGCAAGCGACGGACGCTCCAGATGCAGGGTACGAGCGAACGCTGGCGCGCCACCATTATGCTGTACCAGGACAAACATGCCGGTGCGCCCAACCATCTCCGCGCCGTTCAGCAGAAGTTCAATGCTCTCGGGACCGGCATGCTCAGGAAGACAGACAACCACACCTGCACCGCCTGTCCGCCCTATCGCCGCACGAAGAGGCTCGGCAAGCGGGTGATCCGGCGCGGCGATCACCTGCCAGTTGCCATCCGATGCGGGCGAAGGAACAGGAAGCGCTGGAAGCTCCACCATATTCACCGTAAAGGCACGCACCCAGGAATCGATGCCCGCCGGGAACTGCTCGGCAACCACTGGCATGCTCCCAGCAGTATCACACAGCATCTCCAGAGCCTGTGCCACCTCCTGAACGGTAGCATTGGCAAACTCGGTAGGAACCACCGGCGCCTGTATCCGAAGCTCGCGGGCGATATCAACGACAAGCTGGCTGATCGTGATCGAGTTCAGGTGAAGATCGCTCAGCAGCCTGTAGCCATCCTGCACCGATTCAGGCGGAAGCTCGGCACGAATGGCAACATGACGCCGGACCACCTCCAGCGCCGGCTCGTTTCCGGCTCCCGTCGCACCCTGAACAACCGCATTCGGATGCGGGGCGGAGGCAGCGCCGAGAGCAACTTCCGCCGCCACCTGCACAGCATCAGGCAGAGGCAACGGCGCACCATGATGGCCATTGTGATATCCGTTTATCCGAACATGGGCGTTATCACCCGAGGCAATGCGCGGGGCCTGCTCGCAGGGGTTCTCGAAAAAACGGCGTGGGCGGTTGATATCGATCGGGCGCACAAAACGATCGGCAAAAAGCTCCCGCAGGTAGACCTGCGCGCCGAGCGCATAACAGGCACCGACGGCCGCAAGAAGTCCTTTCAACGATGAACCTCCGGCATCCAGGGAAAGCGCTGGCACATCGACGATCCCCTCGGCCAGACCTGCAAGCACTCCTCCCGGCCCAACCTCTATAAACAGGTCGATATTCCTGGCGGCGTTCTGAATGGCATCGATAAAACGAACCGGGCCGGTGATCTGCCTGTACAGAACATCACGGATGTCCGCACCCGGCTCCAGACGGGCACCGGTTACGGTAGAGACAACGTTCCGGTTCAAAGGGAGCAGCACCCCGTTCGCCAGGGCATCGGCCAGAGGTTTGGCAGCCGCAGCCACCAGTGGAGAATGGAATGCATGGGAGACCGGAAGCGGGGTCGCGTGAAGCCCCTCCGCACGCGCCTGCTCCACAACCGCAGCCACGGCGGCTCTCTCGCCGGAGATCACGGTCTGGCGTGGCGAGTTATATCCTGCGATCACGACATCCTTATCCTGCATCAAGCGCTCGACATCGGCGGCTGGCGCGGCGATGCTCGCCATGGCGCCGGTTGGCGCGCCGAGATCGGCCATGGCCCTGCCACGAACGCGGGCGATGCGAAGAAGTGTCTCCTCATCGAAGGCGCCCCCCCAGTGGAGCGCGGCAAGCTCGCCCAGACTATGCCCAAGCCCCACCTCTGCGTTGATACCGAGACGATCGAGCAGGCGAAGCCCTGCCATCGCAGCGGTAACAATGGCAGGCTGGGCCACGTCGGTGCGGACGCCATCGCCATCGGACGGAAGGTCGGCCTTCTGGTATATGGCCTGAACCGCCTCGAACCGGCCTCGCATCATACCGCCATCGAGATGTGCAGGGGAGCCTTGCCCTGGAAACAGGAACCCGATACGGGGCACTGAAACTCGCGATCCGAGAAAGACACCGCGTCCTATATCGGTACGATCGGCAATGCCATCATCAAGCCAGCCAGCCAGGAGCTTCAATCGTTCGGCAAGTTCGGCCTGGCTTGATGCAAGGATCGCCGCACGAACGGTTGTAGAGGCAAGGTCGTGATGCAGGCGATCGGCAAGATCGGCCATCTCCGCACAGGAGAGCAGGGGGACCGATTCAAGCAGGCGGGCGATCTGCTCCATGATCTCGGTACGCCCGCTCCCTCCCAGCAGAAACAGCTCAACGTCCTGCTGGGAGCGGAGAAGCGTCTCCTCGTATGAGGAAAAAGTTCTTTTGCGATGCTCGGCAGCCCCTTCCAGCACCACATGCGCGTTGATGCCACCAAAGCCCATAGCGCTTACTCCAGCGCGCAGCGGCAGATCCTGCGGCCACAGCTCCCCCCGGCCGAGCACACGCAGGGCCGCGCCTTCCGATGCGATCACCGGATGAGGGCGCTCGCATCCAACCGTCGGCGGAAGGATCTGGCTATGCAGAGCCATGGTCGCCTTGATAAGCCCGGCCACTCCGGCCGCGGCCTTCGTATGGCCGATGATGGCCTTTACCGATCCTATCACTGCCGGTGGCGCATCGGGATCGGCCTCGCGGCGCGCACGGGAGAGCGTCTGAAGCTCTGTAGAGTCGCCAACGCTGGTGCCGGTACCATGTCCCTCGAAATAAGCAACCGACTCCACGCCGAACTCCGCACGCCTGTAGGCACGGCCAATCGCAAGGATCTGCCCCGCCACTTCCGGGCGGGTGATGCCGCCACTGCCATCGGAGGATACGCCCCAGCCACGAATCGTGGCATAGACCCGCATCCCCCTGGCAACCGCCTCCTCCTGGCGCATCAGCACCACGAAGCCGCACCCTTCACCGGGCCAGAAACCAGCCGACCGCGCATCATAGATCCGCATCTTCTCCGGGGCAAGCGCGCCGGTCTTTGCAAAACCGATAAGCTCGAACGGGTCAAGGCTCAGATCCACGCCACCGGCAAGCGCAACATCCAGATCGCCGGCAACAAGAGCAGAGCAGGCGTTCGAGACGGCCAGGAGCGACGATGCACAAGCACCATCGACGGTATACCCGCCCCCTTTCAGATCGAAGTAATTGCAGATACGACCGGCAATCGTATTGGAGAGGCCGCCGGCAAGGCTTTCTTCACCAATCGGCGGGAATGGCGCCTTGTAGCGCTCCTCCATCTGCATCAGAAACGGAGCACGGATCTCGGCAGGCCAACCGGCCTCGGCCAGTTCCTGCTCAAGCACACGCCGAACGTATGGCCAGCGAAGGCGCATCTGGTTGGCGCGAGAGAACTCACCGGTCAGGGTATTGCCCAGAAGAACACCGGTGCCATCCTTTGGCAGCCCCTCCCCATCGGTGAACCCGGCATCGGCCAGGGCACGCGCCGCCACATCGAGCGCAAGCCAGTGTGCCATATCGGCCGAACGGAAAGTATTGCCAGCAACGCGGAAGCGGACGCGATCGAACTCGTAGTTTTCAATCACCGCCGCCTCCAGCACATAGGTGCTATCGGGAGCCGCACGATCCTTTGCGAGATAATCATCCGGGTTCATACGAACCGACGGCATACGCCTGAACGCCCGGCGTCCTGCCAGAGCATTGGCCCAAAGCTCGGCTGGCGAACCGGCATCCGGGTACTGGCACGCCATGCCGACAATCGCCACTGCGGTCCTCATGCTTCCTCCCCAACCAGCAGAACGGATTCCTGGCGCGTACTCCTGGCGGCCGCAAATCGGCCATAGGCCTGGGTTGCATAGATCGCCACGCCACGTCCGATGCAGACAATAGTAAGCGCGAAGAAGAGACCGAAGACGATCTGGAACGCTACCAGAACGCCATACAGAGCAGCGACGGAGAAGCCAAAGAAGATCTGCCCGCGCCGTGAGCTGGGCGTGGTGGCCGGATCGGTCACCATATAGAACGTAAAGAGGAGAAAGGCGACACCGGTAACCGATGTCCAGGTTGGGACCAACGGAAGATCGAAGGCAATGCTCCGCACAAGGCCCTGCAACAGGAACCCGCCCAGCCATGCCAGGATAAGCGGAATCCGCCTGGTAAATCGTGTATTCAAAAAGCTGCCAAGGCAGATCAGCACCACCGGAAAGATCCAGTCGCCGATCTCGTTCAGGTTCTCGGTGAACTGATATGGCTGTGCAACGCCAACCCAGGTGAACAGGATCAGCGTGACAGTGATACCAAAATTGGATGGATTGAGGATATGGCGCTCGCTACCATCTATCTTCATACGGATAACGGCCTTGGAGGCCATTGCCACAGCCGCAGCGAAGGCGATTGGCCAGAGCCGTTCATTTGCATACAGAAGCATCGCACAGGCAAGCCCGGAGATATGGGCGGAGAGAAGGAAATCGACCCGCTGGCGAATCCCGCCGGTAAAACGGGAGGGGCGGCGATTCAGACGCGCATCCACCAGTTCCAGCAGGATCTCCATGCTATATGCCGCAGCCAGCGCAACCAGCGGATAGGCCAATGATGCCTCGAACCCAAGCAGAAAATGCCCGGCGATATTGAGCAAGGTAATGGCAACCGCAAAACGGCGCAGCCCTGCCAGCCTATTTGTCCTATCCCAGAAACTCATAGTCATGATTGCACCCCCGATGTTTGCGTCCCAAGCATTACGGTATGCCATCCAGGCGCTACCTCGATCGACTGCTTCCGTACCATCCCATGAGGATCGCGCCAGGTGATCTCGGCGCGCACCGGCACATTCCCCTGATGATCGCCCAGACCGAAGTGAAGATCCTGGCTTCTCTTGCCGGAATGACCATTGCCACCATCGACCTGCGCGATCATCTTTTTGCCGTTCTTCAGATAGAGCACCGCCTGTGCTCCCACCGCACGCCGCACATGCGCCCCGGCCTCGGGATGCCCCGGCCGCACAAGCAGCCCCGAGGTTTCAACCCCTGATGGTGGCAGCAGCAGATGCAGCCCTAGGAACGAGCCGGAATTCCGGGAGCGATTGTGATGGAAGAATGATGTATCCCACTGGTTGGCGACAACAAAATCCAGAAGCCCATCGCCATCGACATCACCGGTTGCAATGCCACGGCTGACGCACGGACGATCCAGACCGATCAGCGATGCGATATCGTAATAGCGACCGCTGGAGTGATAGGCATAGAATGGATTTGGGAGATTGCCGTTCAGATCATCGCCCGGGCGGCACGGGAACCAGCAGCGGGGATCGGCAAGAAGCTGATCGTTGCTAGTGGCAAGCTCATGGAGCTGCGGCCACTTGCTGTAATTTCCCTTCAGAAATCCGGTGGCCTGCACAGCTTCCGGCATACCATCGTTGTTCAGATCCACAAGACGCGACTCCCATCCCCAACTGCTCCGGGAAAGGCCCAGCGGCTCGCTCAGATCGACATAGGGGGCAACGCCCTGCGCCATGCTCGCCACATCGCCGGTGCTTGCCCAGAGAAAATGGCTCTCCTCCAACGCCCATTCCGCGGCGATATTGCTTACATAGATATCGAGAAGGCCATCGCCGTTGACATCGGCAAAATCCACCCCCATCCCCTTGAACGAATCGTGCCCGAGCACCTTGGAGTTTGGCGTCGTCAACGTCTTGGTCCCTTCCAGGATGGCAAAGCTGAGCTTCCCCGGCGTGGAGCGATTATGCAGAAGGCGATCGGGACCGAAGTCATTGGCGAAGTAGATCTCCGGCAGCATATCTCCATCGAGATCGGCAATGCCAACGCCAAGCGACCAGCCGCCGGCAACATCGCCGGAGAGGGCATCGCTGGCATCATTGAACCGAACGGCAGGCTGTGCTCCCGAGGTTGCACCGGCCCAGAGCAGCAGCCGGTTGGTGCCTCCATTAAACGCACGCGACATCGACCTCTGCATCTCCTGCACTCCCACACCATGGGCATTCAGGATATCGGCGCCATCCTGGAAGTAGTTGCCGATAATGATGTCGATATGCCCATCGCCATCGAGATCGGCCGTGGACGCACAGTTGGTGAACCAGCGCTCCACTTTCGGCATAAGCTCGACTGCGGTATAGGAGGCACGGGAGAGCCTGGCGGCGGATACGCTGGCGCTATCGTCATTGCGAAGGAAGATGACGGGGGTTCGCCCCCAGTAATAGACCATCACATCCATCAGGCCATCCTCGTTATAATCGCCTGGCACCGAGCCCATCGGGGCCATCGTTGCAGGGTCGTACGGCAATGGCGCCGGATCAAGCTCGAACGGCTGATACCGATCGGGGGTGCCGGGAGCCGGCGCAACCGTCACCAGATCGGTCCGGGGGTCCACATGGCAGATATCGTTTGAGAGGCCATCGCCATCAAGGTCATTAAGGGCAACAGCAGCACCTACTGAGGAGATCCAGGAACAGATCCTCTCCAGGCTTGGGTGAACCTGCCGTACGCTCTTGTGCGCATGGCCGGGGATCTCCGGCAGCGCCTGCGTGCTAAACGCATAATGAGACGCGAGATCGGCAAGTTCATTCTCGGACAACTGCGGAAGCTGCGCAGCCCAATAAATGCTGGTGACCGCTGCCAGCGCAACGATTCGCCGCCCATACCGCTGAGTAAACGAGCGGTTCTTACTCATTTGAAATGCTCCTGGAATCGTGGTAATCAACTGCCCGGAGGCTCCCTTCCGCCCCGATCTCCGTACTCCCGACGGGACCGAAATAAGACTGGATACGAATGCGCCATAGCTCATAGGCGGGAACCTCCCAGGTATGTGGCAGGCCCTGCTGCTCCTTCAGCGCAAGGTCCCCTGCCTCATCAACGCTGAGATCGCAGATGATCCGGCTGGCAAGCGCGGTGTGCGTGGCAACGTTTCCTGCCCTGCGCCTTGCCTCGGCAGCAAAGACCACTCCCTGGGCCAACGACGGGTGGAACTCACCGCTGAGACGCTTCAGCGTGCGAATGGAATCTTCATCGACGCCTCCGGCATAGGCCGAGGCCAGCCCCACGCCGCTCCAGAGATCGCGATGGCGTCCCTGAGGAAAACGGCCAATGCAATGGGCGATGCGATCGACATCGGCACCATTGACAAACCAGAGGCTGCGCCCCACCCCCTGATCGAACGCACGGCGGGCATATCCATGAAGCCGCGATGGCACCTCGTGTTGCACGATCACCTTGCCCCAGTGGAAATATCCCTCATGGAAGCCGTAGCCATCCAGAGCAAGCCAGCCAAGCAGCGGGTCGAGCCTACCAAGCGCCGGCTCCACCTTGCGGCGCATCCGGGCGAGCGCCCAACCTAGCCCGACGATCATCATGTAGATATGGCGCGATCCAGGACCGGCGCTGAAGGCCGTCCACCGATCGCGCTTCCATGGAAGCAGCATATCCATCAGAGCAAGCGCCATCCCTGCTCCCTCGTAGGCGAAACCACGGCGCTCAAGCTCGATTCCCTCCAGCCGATGCTCCAGATCGCCAGGACCATCGGCGCCAAGAGCGGCCAGATATCCGGCAAGAAATGTCTGGCCGATATTCTCCAGGCGCTTCTTCAGACGCTCTTCGCAATCGGGAAAACCACGCCGCTTGAATGTGGCCTCCTCCAATGACAAACCGAACACGCGCTCTCGTATTTTTTTCATGGTGAGAACCTCTTGTCAACAAATATGCGTCCGAAAAGTAAACGCCGTCCTCCAGCATTATCCGGGCATCCTGCTCGCCGATCCGCGAAACATCGAGCAGGATACCATCTGAAGGCAATTCACCGGATATTCCCGCTATTTTTTTCGCATCGCGCATTTTTATGCGGTCGGCAACGGGAACAGGAGTTTTTCAAAGATAAAGGTCGAAACAGGTCACGGTGTGTTCAAGTTAGGCTTGCATCCTGCCCACATAACATTCAAAGGCCAACTACTACAGGAATTACTGGACTATGATAATGATTGTGGCATTGCTACAACTACGCATCGAAATAACACAGGAAGGTTCAGGTAGGGAACGATCAACAGCAATCCACCATCTATTCAGCCGCATTGGCACCCCTTGCCACCTCGATCAAATGTAGAATCTTATTAGCCATCATCAGAGTACATCTTTGTGTACCCCTATATAACAGATCCATTTTTCACATAGAATCCACCGGCGAATACAACAAAACGGCTATCAGGATAAATCCACAGGACTTCGGATTAATATATATCCGGGATCATCGGCGGAAACCAGACGGCCATCCACGCAGCAATCGCCGATTTCAGCACATGACATCCGCTACAACGACGCGCACAGACAACCGGTTTTTATAACGCCGCCATGCATTTTCCATAGACACCGTCCTTATCGTAGCACAGTGGCCACAGGGATACAAACGCATGGAACCGGCACCAAAAGGCCCTATCCCTGTATGGAGTGGACCGAACCGGCCCCGTATAGCAGAGAGGGTCTTAACTGGTTAAGATGACATCAGATAGCGGATTTGCACATCAATGCGATTGATTGCACGATTTTTTTTCCAGCAGCCCTGATCCACCAATCCCGGCGGCCCCACACCTGGATACGGTGGCAACGCCCTACACAGCCCCCTCGTTCGTCAGGCCTTGCCCCTGTGTTTCCACCGATGCCATCATCTCCATCAGACGGGCATCCTGGGCGGTTTCCGAGAATTCGGGCAGAGGCACCGTCCGGCGAATGTTGAAGATGTCTGCAAGCCCCGGCACCAGGACCAACGTCATAAAGGCACAGATGCTCAGGCTGATGCAGACAAGCAGCCCCAGCATCCTGTTCGGCACAACCGATGAGAGAACGAGCACACCAAATCCCAGCGTGATGGTGCAGGCACTGACGATAATCGAGGGAGCGGTCATCGAATAGGAACGCCGCAGAGCAATCCATAGATTCGCCGACCGGCGACATGCCTCACGGCTTTCCACGGCAAGATGGATAGAGTAATCCACACCGATGCCGAGCGCAATCGAGGCGAACATCGAGCTTGCAATGCCGAGCGGATAATCAAAAACCACCAGCGTAACAAACGTGAAAAGCACGCCGGCGATCACCGGTAGGACAGCAACACATGCCGTGCGCAGCGAGCGGAGCATCAATGCTACCAGGAGCAAATCGGCAAGAGCAGCAAACGCGATGGAGACGATCTGCCCCTCTACCAGCAACTTCACGGTCAGCGAGCTTATCCAGCCATCTCCGAAGGGGGTGGCGACTAGACCGCCCCCTACCGATATCATGGCAGCATCGGCAGCATCAAAGACCGGCTTCAGGCGCTCGTAATCGGCACCATGAACAAATGCGGTGATCCTAGCATGTTTGCTGTCCGGGGTCATGTATACCCCCAGATGAGGGCGGTCCAGAACCTCATCCACTGCCAGCGCCCCCTCGATATCATCCCTGGAGAGCACCACCTCCCCCGAGGCAATCCGTCTCCTGAACTCATTGTACGGCACCCCCCGCAGGATTGCCGTAATACGGAGGATATCGGTATAGGTGCTTTGCACAGCGCCAACTCTGGGCACCTTCGCCAGCGAATCCTCGACGATGGCAAGCGCACGCAGATATTCCGGATGGCGGAATCCCCCCTCCTGTTCGGTTTCCAAAGCAAACTCCACGGTTGTGGAGCCTCCCATATACTTGTTGATGAAATGGTCACCTCGTGCCACATCGCTCCCCGGAGCAAGATTCTGGACCCAGCTATCATCAATCCGCAGATTGGTAACCAGGGCAAAGGCACCGATACCGGCCACCAGAACGCCAAGCACAACCTTGCGCGGGCCTATTCGTTCCACCATATCGAGAATGCGAATGGCAACCTTGGCAATCCGGCGATTTGAACGCGCGCTTCCCTCGCGCAGAGTAAGCGGCCACAGAGCCAGAAATGCCGGGACCACGGTAAAGGTGAAAAGCGTGGAGAGACCGATGGCAACCGCGCCGAAGACGCCAAACACACGCAATGGCTCCAGATCGGCGAACGAAAGCGAAACCAGCCCGGACATCGTGGTCAGGGCCGTCAGCATAACAGGCTTGCTTACCGATCCAAAGGCAGCGACGATGATATCCTGGTGGGTCCAACCGACCGGGGCCTTGCGCCGAATCCCGATGTAGCGGTTCAGCCCATAGATGTCGTCAGTGACACCGATCGCGATCAGCACCACCGGAAGCGCGAGCGTGGTGATAAAAACCGACTCGCCCAGCAATCCCATAAGCCCGATCGTCCAGACGAGGCTAAGCCCTATTTCCATAAGCGAGACAAGCGCGGCATTGATATTCCGAAAGACCACGCTTATCAGGATCATCAGCGCCACGATAAGAAACGGAACCAGCAGAAAGAGATCCACCGCAACGGAACGGCCAAGCTCGGCCTGTGCCAACGCATTGCCACCGATATAGATATCGAAGTCCGTATCGTGATTTCGTGCGGCGATCCCCTGCACCTGTTCCAGGAGCTGCTCCCGATTGGCATCGGCGGCAGCAAATGCATAGATCGCCGCCGATTTCCCCTCCGTCGAGAGGATGATGCCGTTGTCCAAACCAAGCGCCGCTATATCCTCTCGCACCCGAAGAGCCTGATCGGCACTGACCGGTGCATTGCCGATCACGGGCTGCGGGTGGATCATGCCGCCATTGCTGCGGAGCAGAGGCATGGTGGAAAGGCTCATCACGGTTCCGGGCACGATTCCCTTCAGGCCCTGTAGCTCATGGCTCACACGGCCAATCCGCTCCAGCCCATCGGCTGAAAGCATTCCGTTGTCCCCCCCCGCTACAAGCGATATCACAACGATATCCTTCAGCTCGAAGATTGCCGCAGCACGATCGTTAGCGGCAAGCAACGGCTCGTTTGCCGGCACCAGGGAGCGCCCATCAAGGCGAAGCTGTATGCGTGGAATGAACAAGAGTGCGAGGGCGGTTATCAGAAATGCCAGAGCCAGAGTGACTCGCGGATGATGGACGGCAAAACGAAGAAGGCGCGTGTGCATTGGTATAGCGATCTCATACCTTCCCTCGGCATGGGGCCATCGGGCAGATATTGAATTGAGTGATTATCCATGCCGGTGGCCGCGCTCTCACGTGGCAACCGACAACGCGATCGAACCCGGATCATCCGAGGGCGATTCCGATCCTGAGGCCTGGATGAGTCTAGGAAGTCTTCCAAAGAGAAAGAGTTGAAAAGCTCACCGGCGGCAGCGCCACCTGCATCAGCAATGCCGATAGATCCACGTGTATATGGCAGCATGAACGATCGCACGGTGTGTACAGGATGGTCACCAGGAAAGAACCCCCGCAAAAAAAGTCGGCAAAGGCCATCGTAGAGGCAGTTTGGTAGCGCCCTTAAGTAACATCGCACGAGAGGGAGGAACTTCTTCCAGATTGCTATTTTTCATCTCGGCCCCAAACAGATCCCCTTTTCCTGCAAGCAACGGCCGTACCGGCAGAGCCTGCCAAACTCATACGACGGAACAGGTATGGAGCTTTCGGTGGGACGATAGAGGGCCACGATACGATCGGCCAGGCCACGGAGATGGGGATGGAAGGATTGATACTCTATTCCGACCTGCGAGCCACCGGTATACATATGCACACGGGCATAGCTGTGGTCATGGAGGGTATGGAAACAACGGACATATCCCAGGATAGAACAGGGCGGCACGATGGTGATCCCGGCAGATATCGGCCTCGATGTTCCCTCTGACGTCGAACATCAGCGGCAACCGGACTCCATAGGGAGCGGGCATCAGCTCTCAGAACATGATGATAATGCCCCACGGCTCTGCCGTATAAAAAATTGGCCGGAACCCTTTTCGGATTCCGGCCGCATACCGTCACAAACCAGGCGGATCAGCATATACCGTCAGCGCACTCGCCGCCCTTTGCCCTCGGCAACCGAGCGCAACAGCGCAGGGTCATCGGTCATCAGCCCATCGATCCCCATATCCACCAGACATTCGATCTTCTCACGATCGTTGATAGTTGCGGCAACAACCTTCTCTATAGGCACTTCTCCAGGCTGCGGGTTGTCGCGCCGGTTCAGATCGCACATCAGCAACCGCTTCAGGGTCGTCCAGGGCGACTCCGTCCACTCGAACGGGTGCATTGTGGTTGCAAAGCCACCACCGCGTAGCTCTGCATAGCTCGACGAGCTGATCTTGCATGGATCATCGTCGATAAAACCGGCCCCCAGATCAACATCAAAGGCCAGCCCGGTGCCATCGATCATACGGGCAATGATATCCCAGACCGAGCGCCGTGGCGTCAGATACACCCACTGGAACTTGGGATTATAACTGGCAATGATGGAATCGACCTTGGAGACCATCTGTTCGGTAAGATGAGATTTTGATTCCGGGATCTTGATGTCAAGCAGCACATAGTAAAGCCCGTCCTTGTCATGCGCCCACTCCATGAACTTCTTCAGCGTCGGGATCTCCGCATCAACCCGCTGCTTATCGAAGAGGTTCTTGGTTGCATACCAGTAGTTGAAACGGAATTGATCGTAGGTGATCTCATCCATGTATTTGCGAACCGAACTGCCAAGAGGTGGAAAGCGTGGACGGACCAGTACCCCACCTTCAGCGCCCTGCTCTCGCACCAGTGCGATAGCATCGTTCGGATCCCAATCGTGCCAGATCACGATCTCGCCATCGGAGGTCATACAGAGATCCATCTCAAACGCGTTGGCCCCCTCATCAAGCGCACGTTGGAACGATGGGATGGTGTTTTCCGGCTCTTTTGCGGCGGCCCCACGATGGCCGATCACCAGAAACGTATCGACATGAGCCGCATGCTCGGTAACACCTGGACAGTTCAGTGAGAAGTCTGGAAGGGTAATCTTTGGGACGTCTACCGGCAGGTTCTTGCATCCACTGGCAAGAATGAGAAATGTTGTTGTGGCCATCAACAGACATGTAGAACGTTGCGAGCATTTCATTGCAATCCTATCAGAATTCGCTGGTTCGGGTAAACAATCACCATCTATCCCTTGCAAGCCCTCATGACCTCTCCTCTAAGAGCTTTGCCGGAATGCCTATGGCGATCACTGTAATCATACACACACAGTGTAAATATGCCAAAGACCATGCCAGGATACGCACACGGATTCAGGATGCAGCCGATCGGCATGGCTGGCTGATGCCGACTAGAGAGGCGCGATCGCGCTGGACCGCACAACAAAAAAAGCTGCGCAACTCACCCCTGACTGCGCAGCTTCATGAAGGCCGGGAGTTGATATCCCAGCATCCTGCATATGCATGCTCGGTGATATACGGCCTTGTTCCCAAATCACCTGGGGAACAACTCCATTGACGAACGATACCAGGTAGCGCTGACTACAAAAAAAGAAGCTGCGCAGTTCACCCCTGACTGCACAGCTTCATAGTTGTCGGTTGAGAGTTGGTGTCTCAGCCTTTCACCTATGCATACCTGGCCACGCCCAACTTTGTTCCCAAACCCCAGAAAAAAAATTCGCACCCATCAGCAGGCTCAGCACATGAACTTGGCAGGGCAAAAAAAGAAGCTGCGCAACTCACCCCTGATTGCACAGCTTCTAATCCTCGGCCGAGAGTTGGTGTCCCGGCCTTTCATTTATGCATACCTGGCCACACCCAGCTTTGTTCCCAAACCCTAGAAAAAAATTTGCACCCATCAGCAGGCTCGACAATTGAACTCGGCAGGGCAAAAAAAAGAAGCTGCGCAACTCACCCCTGATTGCACAGCTTCATAATCCTCGACCGAGAGTTGGTGTCCCGGCCTTTCACCTATGCATACCTGACCACGCCCAACTTTGTTCCCAAACCCTAGAAAAAAATTCGCACCCTCAGCAGGCTCAGCGCGTGAACTCGGCAGGGCAAAAAAAGAAGCTGTGCAGTTCACCCCTGACTGCACAGCTTCATAAGCGTCGGCCAAGAGTTGGTGTCTC
>CAYVWR010000002.1:0-370209 GCA_964455525.1 uncultured Alphaproteobacteria bacterium | reverse complement strand
AAGCGTCGGCCAAGAGTTGGTGTCTCAGCCTTTCACCTATGCATACCTGGCCACGTCCAACTTTGTTCC
The DNA here is from genome assembly GCA_964455525.1 of uncultured Alphaproteobacteria bacterium. Classification (GTDB taxonomy): domain Bacteria; phylum Bacteroidota; class Ignavibacteria; order OLB7; family OLB7; genus JAFDZV01. Next base: position 370,140 of record CAYVWR010000002.1, on the reverse strand, counting down.
CAAACCCCAGAAAAAAAACTTTCAGGACCCAGCAGGCTCGGCACGTGAACTCGGCAGGGCAAAAAAAGAAGCTGTGCAACTCACCCCTGATTGCACAGCTTCATAATCCTCGGCCGAGAGTTGGTGTCCCGGCCTCTCATCTATGCATACCTGGCCACGCCCAACTTTGTTCCCAAACTCCAGAAAAAAATTCTCAGGACCCAGCAGGCTCAGCAGATGAATCTCGGCAGGGCAAAAAAAGAAGCTGTGCAACTCACCCCTGACTGCACAGCTTCATAGTTGTCGGTTGAGAGTTGGTATCTCAGCCTTTCACCTATGCATACCTGGCCACGCCCAACTTTGTTCCCAAACCCTAGAAAAAATTCAACAACCAAATCGGCTACAAGGCTGTGGACGATTGCAACAGGCCGGATTGAGGTTATAGAGAACCAAAAGCAACGATACCACATCGGTTTCCAGGCTCTCAGGACCTATCCGGGAGATCATCGGAGTACCAGCGCGATGGCAGGGATAGGGTGCGGGGCATCTCGGACGGCGATGCAACCGTATACGCCTGGCAGGCCTTCCTATACCAGCAAGCCTTTATAACAGCATAAAGAGAGGGATACAGGCTATGGCATCACCCCATCATGTTTGACACGAGCGACTCTTGCTGGCTATATTCCTTTTTACATGCCTGGATATGCAGGACATGGTTATCGGTCACATCCGGTGCTTCTGGGTTGCTGCCATAGATGCCAGATGCACAGAAGAAGTGGAACAGGATAGCCATCCCGGCGAGTTCGTGGCATCATCCCCCTCTCCCCTGATTCCAGCTATTCTACGCTCGAAAGGCAAGGTCCGTTCTACCGGCATCAAGCCATCTCCCGGACATGACGGTAGAATGGAGGGGATACCGACCGGAAAGCAGGGGATCAGCTCAGAGTGCTCCGCCCCCTGTTTGCACTGTGCGATGGCAGACATCGGCTCAATCTCTTGTTATGTTCCCGATCTGAAGACCGAGGAGAAGGCCCCCATGCAAAGTTTCCTTATCGCCACGAAGCTCTACCGGCCACAACAGCCGCCAGGGATCGTCGAGCGCCCACGACTCCTGAAGCGGCTGGAGCATGGGGTCGACCGCCGTCTGACGCTTGTTTCAGCGCCTGCCGGATTCGGAAAAACGACGCTTCTCTGCGGCTGGCTCAACCGGACCAGGCTCCCTTCGTCCTGGCTCTCGCTTGATAGCGACGATAACGACCCAAGGCTCTTTCTGAAATATCTGGTGGCGGCTCTCGAAACGATTGATCCGGGATTCGGCGACAGTATCAGAACGATGCTTGAGCTTCCTCATCTCCCCCCTATCAGAACACTCATCACCGGCCTCATCAACGAGATAGCCGGGCACCTGCCCCGCTCCATTCTACTGCTGGACGACTACCATCATATCGAGTCGGCGGAAGTCCATGAGATGCTCGCCCTGCTATTGGAGCATCTGCCACCGAACCTCCATCTGATGTTGAGCAGCAGGAGCGATCCGCCGCTGCCGCTGATGCGCCTGCGAACCAACCGTGGCATCAACGAGATCAGGGCGGTCGATCTCCGATTTACATCGAAGGAGGCATCGCTCTTTCTCAACTCTACCATGGGGCTGCACCTCTCCCCCTCGGATATAGAAGCTCTGGAGGCCCGGACCGAGGGATGGATCGCCAGCCTTCAGCTTGCCGCGCTTGCGCTTCAGGGGCGTGACGATGTCAAAGGGTTCATCGATGCATTCACAGGCAGCCACAGCTATATCGTCGATTATCTGACCGAAGAGGTACTTCAGAAACAGCCACCGGAGATCCAGCATTTTCTGCTCCGAACCTCGCTGTTACGAGTTTTCAATGCCTCGCTCTGCGATGCGGTCACCGAGCATACCGATAGCCATCGGATGCTGGAGTGGCTCCGCCGGAGCAACCTTTTTATCATTCCGCTCGATGAATCCCGCCAATGGTATCGTTACCATCACCTCTTCGGCGATCTGATCCGCTTCAGACTGGAAAGCTCCGCGCCGGATCTGGTGGAGCAACTCCACAGGCGCGCAGGCACATGGCTTGCCCATCAGGGTCTGATAGAGGATGCGCTGGGCCATCTGTTCGCCGTGCGGGAGTACGACCTTGCGGCAGAACTGATCGAGCAGAAAGCGTTGCAGATGCTCAGCCATGGCGATATCACCAGGCTGAGAGGGTGGTTTGCGGCCATACCCGATGATATCCGGCGCGAGTATGCGTATCTGAGCATCTGCCAAGCCTGGATAGCAACGATAGCAGGAGAGCAGCAAAAGGTCCGGGCCTATCTCGATGATAGCATCCAGGCACTCGGCGGGCGGCGCAGCAGCTCGTACGATGAGCGCACAGGCGAAGATGTCCGCAACCATGCCACCCTCGTCCATGCATACTATAGGGTAACCCTCCGCACCGGCAACCCCGAAGATGAGAAGCAGCTTCTTGAAGACCTTATCACCGCACGCAACGCCATGAAAGGGGAGCATGCCCTGCTGAGGAGCACGATTGAAGGGATTGTTGGGGACTTCCTTGTCTATCGCGGCCAGTGGGAGGCCGCTCGCACGGCGTTTATATCCGCGACCACGCTTGGGAAAACCTCCGGCAACCTTTACTCGGTTCTGGCAAGCGTACGCAACCACTCGCGGTTGCTTCTGCTGCTTGGCGAGCTTGATCAGGCCTGGCATCTCTGCCAACGTACGCTCAATGAGGTTCGGAAACAGGGACTTGGCGATTCCAGCCCCCTTCTGGGCTATCTCTTTGAATCAATGGGAAGGATACTCTATGAGAGGAACGAGATTGCAGCAGCGGCCGGATATCTTGAACAGGCCGTAGAGTATGGCGGGCAGCTTCATAACTGGGCCAACATCATCCACAGCGGGCTGGCGCTGGCATGGCTGTACCAAGTACAGGGTGATGCCAGAAGAGTAGAGATGCTGATGGAACGTCTCTGCGAGACGGTGGACCGCATTGCGCCCGGCTTATGGCGGCCGCTTGTCGATGCCCAACACTCCAGGTTGATGCTGGCACAGAACAGGACAATACAGGCCGAACGCTGGGCCGAGCGCTATCGTGACGAGCGATCCCAGGTCTCGGCCTTCCGTCAGGAGAAGGAGATAGCCTATGCGCGAGTGCTTATCAGAATCGGCCAGTATTGCGATGCCTGCACGGTGCTCGACGACATCATAGAGTGTGCCCGAGAAAGCGGCACGCTCACCTGGCAGCTTCAGGGCCTGGTGCTCCGTTCGGTAGCCAGGCATGCGCAGGGAATGCTCGAAGAAGCGCTCGCCGATATGGAGGAAGCGCTGATACTGGCCGAACCAGTAGGATATATCCGTATCATCATCGACGAAGGGGAACCGGTCGCCGAGATGCTGATGCGACTGCTGAGCCGTAATGGCGGTTCGTTGAAGGCCTCCACAGCGCAGATCATCCAGCTTCTTGCTGTGATGAACCAGAACCTGCGGTCGGCACGGCATCCACTTCTTGATCCGCTGACCGAGCGGGAAACCGAGGTGCTGCACCTGCTCGCCTCCGGATTATCCAACGGTTCCATCGCCGACCGGCTTTTCCTGGCAATAGGAACGGTGAAAAAGCATACCCACTCCATCTACTCCAAACTTGGCGTTACAAGCCGGACCCAGGCTATCCATCGGGCACGTGAGCTGGACCTGCTCTAGTATGGACCAAGGCGCCATCATAGACAAATAAACCCCATAATAAACCCTGGGTAAACCTTGGTTATCCTCCGAATGGCAGCCGCAGCCATACATTGGGTGGAGCCAGGTATAAACAGCAAGCCCCCGTTACCCTACGGACGGATCGGATTGCTGGATTATCAATCTCCCTTCAGGGCCTATGTTCATGAGTATCGGAAGTCCATCCTATATCCGCATCACACTGGGAGACCATCTCCCGGAGCACAGCACGTTGTGGTTCGATGGATTGAACATCACAAACATGCCCAACGGCCATGCAGTAGTACATGGCATGGTAGCTGACCAGTCAGCCCTTTTTGGTATACTTCTACGCATTCGTGATCTCGGCATTCACCTGCTTTCTCTGGAACAGGGCAGTCCCGAGAAAATGGGCAGGCAACAGCCGAGGCCATAACAGCACCCAGCTCCCCCGGCAGATCGCTGAAGCCACAGTGCTGTGCCAACACGGCTTCCTGTAAGAATATGCCCCCCGGCAACCGGCGGGAACGTTATTGCCCTAAACGCAACGCACGTAGTTTGAGCAGTTGTTCCCGCCGGATTTTGTTTCGGCCTGCTTCTCCGCCTTATATTCCGGCACCACACCGGTGCCGCATAACGTCACGATACTCCGTATCGAATCAGCCATGAACGGCCTGTTAGCACCCAGCCTGCATTGCGACTCATCGCGATGAGCATTCACATCCCCCGAACACTCCATTGAGACGTCCGGGAGTTCAGATAAATAAACCGACAGATAAACCCGGAATAAGCCGTTGTGCAATATCTTGCCAGACTGTAGGATACGCGTTGCGGATAGGCGAAGATATTCAGGGAGTATACGCCAGCGGCACCTGGCATCGTAGATGCCCGATAGTTATATGATGGTAATATTGCATAGAGCAGCATCTATTGCGGAATAAGTCTCTTGGGTCCGCGACCCCGAAATTATGCGCCCGAAAAATATTGTCACAAATGCATAGTACGCCGGGCAATGCAAATCGCCCCATATTTATGGGCTGCGATCAGACGTCATTCCAGATTATACGAAGCGATGGCCTTGTACATTATACTATGTTGAACATGCTCGCCGGGACGTGCGAGCGAGGATGACCTAGCAGCCTTTGGGACATATGAAGGCTGTAATCCTCGCCAACGGCGGCACGGTATTCCGGGATCTCGTACGTATCGCCAATGCGGAGGTGGCACCATTATTTTCATCTATGATAATGGCACCGCACTGGCACAGAGCAATGGTGGCACATAAACGCTCAAAATATGTCGCGAGTCCCAGGAATGCCGAATATCATACATTCTCGACGATCGTATCGGATGCTGTACCGAACATCCTGCATCAATTGCTCCAGTATCCTTTGTTCACGGTTATTCCATGGGTCGCTCCTTCATTGCTGAGTAGTCTTTTTCGACCGCTCCCCTCCACGGCCCTAAAAGGCTGATCGGCAACGATGATCCGGGCAGGCAATCCGTCCCGCCTTCCCATCCGGTAGCAGAGATGCCGGAATGGGTGTGGAAATCCCCCCCTACCCCACGTCGTGAAGTGCCCGGCATTGGCCGGGCACTTCATCGTTTACTCCCCACCCCCTGAACCCTGCCTGCACCACAGACCGGGATTGCAGACATCGATGCGTTGCAACTGGTAACATCATGCCGCTGCAACCGATCGGCAGGTGCCCGCGTAGGAATCACATGCATTTGTCAACCCTATGAACCGCTGGAGGACATCATGGAAAAGGAAGTCACACGCACCGAAGAGCTGATAGTAAGCGGAGAGGAAGTGATAGCCAAGATCAAGAGCTTCATTCAGGAAGGCAACGCCCGCAGAATCATCATCAAGAATGATGAGGGACGTACCCTGATTGAAGTTCCGCTGACGATAGGTCTGGTGGGCGCGGCCCTGCTGCCGGTTTTTGCGGCGATTGGCGCGCTCGCAGCCATTGCAGCGAAGCTGACCCTTGTCATTGAAAAGGTCGAGACGGTCACCAAGGCCGCCGAAATTGGGATGGAAGTGCCGATCGATTAGGAAGCTCGGCCGAAAGCACCGAACCAGCCTGATGATGTTGTTGTGCCCGGTGGATATGCACGGCCATGCCTGCCGATAAGCCCCTTGTGTATGGTGATTGAGGCGATACGACGTCTTGAACGGTCGATTGATGATAGGTATAGAACCGGCGGGGGATATCTCTCCCCCGCTTTTTTATGGATTTCAGCCGCTTCGGCCACCGGCATCCTTGTTCAAGCCACCCGGTGGCCCCCTTTCTCCACCCTCTTCTGATTCCGCCTCCATACAGGCGCCACCAGCCACCCCTTCGCCACTATCAACGGCAGCACACTCCTGGCACGGCAGCATCCGCACACTGGCATCACGTTTGACCTGATTTCCGCTGAAGACCAGCATCGTCATCAGAACCATGGCTCCGGTCACGAGCAAAACAGCCATAGATCCATCGTGGCCGCCGGCAGGGGACATCGGGCCGCCGGGCACAGAGGAGGGGGTTCGGGACACATTGTAAAACACTGGAAGCAGACACCACCATATTTTCGCACTGCCAGGAACCAAGTACTCTCGCCGACGGCTGTGGGATACAAGGGCGCTGCCCTTCCCTGGCCCAGGTATCGTACACAGTCGTTCGGCCTGCATAAGGCCATCGAATTCCCTTCGCTTCCCCGAGCGAACAGTTCGCTCCCCCTCTCGCCTGTGAGATGACCCTGATCATCAATTCACGATAATCCGGCACATCGTTCATGCAGACACGCTCCTCCCGGCATAACCGAAGGGGGGCAGGCAGCATGCCCGATGGTTCACATCCACCTATTGGAGAGGTATCGTATGAGTTTTCGTGTATATCGTTCCAAGTTTATTCCCATCATCATTTTCATGTTCGTTGCTGCCAGTATGGCAATGAACGCGCAATCGCGGTCGCAGATGGAGGCACACTGGCGTATCGGTTTCAACGGAGGCATCAACTACAACCTCCAGGCGCTTGGCCTTCAATTCCTCGATACGACCGGTGTGTTCAACTTCTTCCCGTTCGAGTCGATCGACGGCACCGGCATCCATCCCTACGCCAACCTGTTCGGCGAGTATCACTCGGGCGACTGGTGGGGGGCACAGCTTCGGGTAGGGTTTGATGATCGCAGCGCCGTCTCGACCGACCATACCCTTCCTGTCGAGAAGAAGTTCGATATCAGCATCTCCTATCTCACGATCGAGCCGCTGCTCCGGGTGAATCCCCTTGATGCAGCCGGACTCTATCTGGTTGGCGGACCGCTCATCGGCATCAACCTGAACACCGAAGCCGAGTTCACCCCGGCGCCGGGCGAGGCACCGCAGAAGCTGGAGATCGACGATATCAACCCGGTAACGGTCGGGTTCAGCGGTGGTCTCGGATGGGACTTTGTTCTAGGGGACCGCATGAGCGATACCCGCTGGTATCTTGCTCCATTCCTTGAGGGATCGTGGATGCTCCACCAGCGTGGCCGCACGATCCTCGACGCCGATCAGGACAAGATCGACGATATCTGGAGCACGATTTCGCTTCGTACCGGCGTCGCGGTCAAGATGGGCTTCATGCCTCCGGTCGATGAGCTTTCGTTCACCGAAAGCTCGCTGCTGAATCTTGCCCTGTTCGCACCGGACCGTTATATCTCCTCGCGCCCGTACGAGGAACACTTCCCGCTTGTCAACGCGGTATTCTTCGATGCGGAGTCCTCCAGCATCCCCACGCGTTACGTGCAGTTGGATAATGCGGTCGCGGCCACATTCACCGAGAACGATCTGCTCGATTCGGCAAAGGTGGGACGTCTGGATGCCAGCGCACGCATGGCAGAGCAGATGAACGTCTATTATAACGTCATGAACATCTATGGCGCCCGCATGCGGCAGAACCCGGAGGTGAAGCTCACGCTGGCCGGCTCCGCCCCGGGAGCGGCCGAAGGTGAGAAGCTTGCGTCAACCATACGCGATTATCTGGTGAGCAACTTCGGCATCGATGCATCCCGCATCACAATCCAGGGACGTGAGATGCCGCGTGTTCCATCCGGCTCGGCTCGCACTCCGACCGATGACCGCCCACTGGCAAATGCCGAGAACCGTCGCGTCGATTTCACAACCACGCCAGCCGATCTTGGCATACCGGTCAAGATCCGCCGCGTGGACAACACGCCGATCGAGAACGATCTGGTGCTGAACATCAACGAAGATGCAAAGATCCGCACCTGGCAGCTCGTCGTCTCCGGCGAGGGACGCCGCGAAACCTACGGTCCGTTCAGTCGGGCAAGCCAGCGTGTAAGCCCGTCGGAGATCATGGCCGGCTTGAGCGAGGGCACGTTCACCGCCGAAGTGGTAGCGATTACCGACGACGGCCAGCGTATTACGCAGACCAAGGACTTCCGTCTGGTGAAACGGTCCGAACCGGCCAAGCAGGCACTGCGCTACTCCATTACGTTCGGCTACGGCCAGGAAGACCCGGTCAAGAGCTATGATAACTTCCTCCGCAACACCGTAGCTCCGCAGGTGAGCGATGGCGCCAAGGTCTTTATCCTGGGCCATACCGACGCCATCGGTGATTCCACGCTGAACTTCAATCTCTCGAAGAAGCGTGCCGGTGAAGTGCGCGACGTTGTTCGCACCGAAGCGACCAGGCTTGGTCGCAAGGCGAACTACGAGACGATCGGGTATGGCGAGGAGGAGTCCGAGACGACCTTCAGCAACAGCCTGCCGGAAGGCCGCTTCTATAATCGCTCGGTGATGATCGAGATCGTGCCGGCGGATTAACCGCAGACCTTGCATGCAGTATCAAAAGAACGAGGAGGCACAGGTGCCTCCTCGTTTGTTTTCAGCGCCTGCCGACGATTAGTCCGCTGGCCTGCGCCGGAATCCCTCTATGGAATTTCATCCTGCTGCGCCCGGCTCCGCGATACAGCCCGGCACAAGCAACGTCTAGCAGCAGACAGGGCGGATGGTGATATACACGCATCCGTTGGGATCGATCCTGAAACTAATTTCCAAGCAGAGACAGGGAGGAAATCCGGGAGGTCCGGGAATTCTCATGACGGTATTGGCCAGAATAATATGCCCCATGATATCAAGCTGGCCTCCGATGGGAATCCCCAATGTGGGATCATAGATGTACGTAGTGCTCCCATTATGATCAACAGGAAAGATCTGGCTAAATGCTCCTGACGGGAATACCAGCGTCAACAACCCAGTGAACGGAACATCCGCCATCGGAAAAACCTTTTCGACGGTCACAACGATGGTGTTGCACTGCGCCTGTGCCGCCAACGGTGCCGCGACCGTAAGCGCAATAACGGCAAGAAGCGGTAGCAGGAGACGGATCACTGCCTGTGAGAGAGTTTTCATAGCGATAGTGGTTGGATGGAACTATGTGGCCCCCTATCACAATCCTCGGGGTCTGATCGCCTAGGGAACAGGAGTAGTGCGGGGAAGCTACAGGCTTGAACATATCCCTGGGAGTACATCTTTGTGTACCTCATGCATCAGGCCATATCGCCGAAGCACCTCGCCGATCAACGCTCCTTGATCGCCCTTGCAACCGATGATATCCGGGCATGGATGCCCCAGATACCGACAAGCGTATGAACCATTCGATCCAGGACATCGCCGGCCGCTGACTTCAGTTATTTAGAAGCTCCTCGGCAATACCTGCGTAGGATGAGACAATCGGCATTCCAGGCCGACCATGCATCAGCCACCGTCCGGGATTCCGGCGGCAATCGGAACGGACAAAAAAAAGCTCCCCCGGCCTATCGGCCGAAGGGAGCGATTCATAATACTACACCAGGAATAAGGCCCCGGAAGGCCGATTCTAGCGCGCCAGTGCCAGCCGGGAAGATCCCGCATGCACAGGCTCGATGCTCCCCATATCCTCACTGCCAACCTGCCTGGCGCCAAGACGGAGATCGTCGCTTACATACACCGAGGTACGATCGCCATAGGTGCGATCGAGCGCCGTTGCAAGCATCGCTCCATCGATCTGATCCAGCCCAGCCCTACGAAGCGGCGCAAGGCCGGTACGCCCCTGCACCAACGGGCCACGGTAGACGACAAGCTTCGGCGCATCGCGACGACCTGTCATATCCGAGCCGGAAGCCGGCATAAGCGGGTTCAGCACTGCGGCAACATCCTTTGGAAGATCGCCACCATCAAGGTAGCGGTTCAGGGCTTCCGCATCCACCTCGATGCTCTTGTTGCCGACCACAAGAGCAACCGTCCCACCCTTTCCAATATGCGGGTAGAGCACCAGACGATCTCCTTTCGTGGCGATGCCCGCCATACGGGCGGCGGCATCATCAATCTTACGGAATGCTATCTCGTTGCGCCCCTCGGAGGAGAGATTCCTGCCACGGCAGTTCCATAGCTCCACTCCGTCGGCGGACTCCATCATCACCAGCAGCCCCTTGTCCGCCTTCAGGTAGGTGAGCATATCCGGCACTTTGGCGTTGTCGGCCAGCACATCGGCAATAGAGCGGCCATCCACCTTCAGCGCGCTCAACTGCGGAGCCAGCCGCTCGTCGGTAGCAAGGCGTGCTCCCAGCTCAGGCGACCAGCGACCGGTGGGTTTCTGGCCGAGATAGCGCTGATACGCCTTGATCTGGGCGGCCAGATCCTCACGGATGCTTCGTCCCTCCTGGTCGCGGAAGCCGAGCGAGCGGAGCCGTGCCCGGAACTGATCGTTGATGTTCAGAAGCGCGGCCACCGTTGCGCTGCTCATCTTGCCATCGGCATCAAGGCCGTTATCGCGCTGGAACCGCGCGGTCGCCATCTGGAACTGATCGCGATTGATATTCCAGACCGACCCATCGTAGTATCCCAGCACGGCGAGCATCCGCTCGGCAGTGGTTTCGCGCCATACCATCTTCTGCTGATGATCGTAATCGCCGGTCGGGTTCTTCAGCACATCGAGCGCCCCCTGGCTCACCGAGCCACCCGGACGATCCCAGAGAACGATCGGACTCTTTGCCTTGATGGTGATGGGGCCGCCGCTGTTGTTGGCGAACATCACCCGGAGCTGTAATGCTTTTACCGCAACATCGCCCTTGGCGATGGCATCCTTCAACGTCATGGTACGACCATCGCCGGTACGCACAACGGCATCCTTGTCCCCTGCCAACACATTCTGAAAGGTTGTAGTCCGCCGTGGGGCTATCAGATACTCATCAAAGCAATATCCCGTGACCGATCCGGTGCCGTTCGCCGAGAGATTTACATCGAACTGGGGAATGCCAATGCGCTGAGGAGGAACGGAATCCTCAGTGATGGGAGCATCATCTTCGATCAGCCCTCTGAGCGTCGTCTGCCCGTGCGAATCAAGTGGGAAGAGAGCTGTCAGAAGGAGAGCCACTGCAAAGAGCATGAAACGTTTCACTGGTACCTCCCGATATCAAAAGATCGTATACAAACGCTTCCCCATCGGTACATCTGGAGACCCGCAGACGGAAGGCCCGCCGGTAGATGATTGCGGATGGCGCGATCTGTGTCCTGTGTCGTTATCGGAGACCGGGACGATCGTTGTGTGGCGATCCGAGTCGTTCCGTTTCCGCTTGGTTGCCTCCTTAGACGCAGGGCAATCGCACGTGTTCCCTCCGATTCCACCGGCCGATTCTTTTCTTCTGTCGGGAATCCCAGCGCGGCGCCCCAGCGCTCCGCTCAGCAGCTTGTGCTGCATCACAGAAGGGGATAACGAGTTCGGGACGGATCAAACTACGCAAAGGAGAACGATCATTCAACCAGATGGGGATAGGCTCGATTTTGCCCCGTTCGATGCGCTTGTCTGTAGGGATTGCACCCTTCGGCTACGGTGCCAAACGGGATCGGCCGTGATCCAGCATCCTGTGGAGGGGGCAGCCTTTGCCGATGGCCAGACATCAGACGGAATGATTTACCGGATCGGCGACCTCTTCGCCAGACACCTCATCGCTCCGGGACGCTGCAAGCATAGCATCGACTATCGTGGGCGTGGCGGCACACGCTCGGCACAGACCTGTACGGTAGGATCGCTCCCGCGACATGTTTGTCGGCACCCTTGCAGGCACAGAGGGATCGGGGCAGGAGGGTGATCGTCCGGCAGAGAGGGCCGGCGCCGGATGATTTCAGAGGCGCTGCTGGCGGTACATCCCCGGCGCAATCCCCATCTCCCGCTTGAACGCCTTGCTGAAGGCCGCCTCGGACTCATATCCCACCCGCTCGGCCACCTCCGCCAGCGTACTCCCCTGATGCAGAAGATCGCTGGCCTTCATCATACGCCAGCGTGTGAGATAGGCCAATGGAGCAGTCCCTGCAAGCGAGGTGAAACGGTTCGAGAATGCCGTCCTCGACATATTGGCCTGTTCGGCAAGAGACGCCACGGTCCAGGACTTCTCCGGCTGGCGGTGCATGGCCTCCACCGCAGGAGCTATCTGTGGATCGGTCAGCGCCCGAAAGATATTGCCACTGCAATCATGTCCCAGTTCGGCCTGCCGCAGAACGCTCCCTCGCACAAGCTGGATAAAAAGCATATCGCTAAGACGCTCCACCATCACCCGTGCCCCTGGGCCGCTGCTGTTGGTTTCGGCGGCAATGCACTTCAACGTGGATTCCAGCCATGGCACCACATTGCCAGCTTCCGCCGAGAAGTGGAGCAACGGCGGCATGGCCCTCAGAAAGAAATACGAGGACTGATTGAGGAACCGGAATGCTCCGCCGATGATCGTGGTTTTTGCACCGCCTCCCCCGTGCGTTATCGCCCTATGCGTTTCCCGGCAATCACCGTGCTGCGCAAGTTCGTGCAGGGCAACGCTGCCCCCGCCCGGGCTGTCACGGAGAACATGTGCGCTGCCATGCGGGAGCAGTATCACCTCCCCACCGGTCACCGCCATCGGCATGGAACGCCCTGGCACCTCCAGGTAGCAGCTTCCCCGCACCACGACATAAAAGGGCGCGTGCTCGACCTCCGGCGTTGAGATACCCCATGGGGCAGTCAGATCCGCCCGACAGAAGATCTCGCTGGTCAAGTGAACCGTCGTTAGAACCTCGGAAAGAACATCCATACCAATCGACCCCTACATTTTGAACGATTAGACATAAGATAAGCATGTTCTGGCATCAAGCGTCCAATCCAGGCATAGTAAAATTGCACGACACTCCGTAGTGTAATTCTTACTGCAAAGGATACCAATGAATTCAGAACAGATAGCGATCGAAGAGCGCACCGCGCTCGATGGGGAGGCACTCGACCAGATCTTCCGCCGTGCACGCACCTATTCCGGGTGGCTTCCCCGCCCCATCCCCGATGGTCTGCTGCACGAACTCTACGATCTGCTGAAGTGGGCCCCCACGGCAGCCAACACATCTCCGATGCGCGTGCTTTTTCTGCAAAGCGAGCAGGCCAAGGCACGGTTGCTCCCGGCACTGGCAGCGATGAATGTAGAGAAATCCAGAACGGCATCGGCCGTCGCCATCATCGCCTACGACACGAGATTCTACGACAAGATGCAGAAGCTTATGCCGGTAAAGGAGATCCAGAGCATTTTTGTGGAGGACCCCGTGATGGCCGAGGATACGGCTCTGCGTAGCAGCACCCTGCAAGGGGCCTATCTCATCATTGCAGCACGGGCGCTGGGCCTGGATTGCGGTCCGATAGGAGGGTTCGATGCGGAGGCAGTAAACAGGGAATTCTTCCCGGATGGCGCATGGAAGGTCAACTTCATCTGTAATCTCGGCTACGGCGATCAGGAACAGCTCTGGCCTCGAATGCCACGTCTGGATTTCGATGAAGCCTGCAAGGTACTCTAGCGCATCTGCACACAAGGCTCTGCGATGGCGATCGGGCTGCTGATACCAACAACGAGGAGCGCCGGGCAATCCCGGCGCTCCTCAGTACAACAATCATCGCCAGGCACACCGCCTGGTTACGCCTGCGGCGTATCGTCGAATCCCAGACGCTCGCTGGCGGCTGCGGCAAGGATCGGCGATAGCTCGGCAATGGTATACTGATGTCCCGGCTCCAGAGTCTCGAGCGTAGGCTCCATCGGGATGATGACATCCTCGGACTGGCCGTTGCCCCGCATCCAGAGCGCCATCACATAGAGCGCGGGAATCCTTAGAACGGCAAGCTCGTAGCTTCCCCCCTTCATCGGCTCACGACCATCGACCTCCGCTATAAGATGGGCCGTCTGATCCACAAACGGCCCCTCGTTCAACTGTGCGAAGCGATGCTCACCGGATGAGGAGACAGCCACCTCAGCGGACACTCCCGGCACTCCCTGGCGCTGCATAAGGTATCTCCAGCCAACAAGCTGCGCGGCGGCAACCCAGTTGCCGCTAACAAGATCGCTCAGCCCGACAGTAAAGACCTTGTGAGGCAGAAGGTTATCGCTGCCAGCCGGACCGATCGCCGTGAAGTTCGCCCCCACCAGAGCACGTACCTCCGGGTAATCCGCTACGGCCGATTGCAATGCATTCAGGGACTCCGCGGGCGGAGTCGGAATAATCAAGGCCATTGGAAGCTCCCCTTATGGTTTGGTGAAATAGGAATGGGTCCATGAACCCGAGCCCTGATAATTGGTCTTCAACGTCGTATAGGTGATATACGATGTGCCGTACCAGGGGTCGCGCACAGTCAACAACTGACTGTCTGTATAGCCGGTTACCATGACAAAATGGCCACCGCCGCCGCTCCATCCGATTCGTGCCCCATGTGCTCGCCCGCTGTTGATCTGCGACTGAACGGTGGCAAAAGTCGAAGCACCGTTCGCCCAGGAGCTAAGGTTGCCGGTCCTCGACAGGGCACGATCCAGGTACCAGGGAATATTACACGCCGCCGACGAGCCGTTGGAACAACAGGTGGTCTGCGCCAGTTCCGCGTTTACAAGCGCACACTGTGTCCAGGTGCTCCCCGCATTGTAAAACAATGAGGTACTTGTCGCAACAGCCGACCAGCACCACTGTGTCTGCAGCTGTGCCTGCATGCTAAAGCTAAGATCAGGCATCTGATCCTCCGTATATGGTATGGTGGTTTATATTCGGGGGTGGTTGTGATATTGGTGGACCAACCAATACGAATATAATTGATATACATCCTGAATACAACAACTATATTCCATTGCCTGCTCTTTGATAAATATTATCGCACAGCACGGCCGGCGGCCATTATTATCGCAATCGATGCCTGGAATGCAGTATAATCAACAGCAATTCCATCGCAACACGCGCCAGGATTGAATCCCACCCGGCATTTCGTGTCCGCAACAGATGGGCATCCAAACGATGCCAGCAAGGATGAATGGAATTATCGGCGACGAACTATGTAGGAATATGAAGAGTGGCAGGAATGGCCGGGGATGAATTAGAAAAAAAACATCGGCACACCGGAGCGATCATGCCGATAATATTCTCCCTATCACGCATAACGGCATTAATCGAGAACAGTGCCATGGCAGCCCACTGAGAACTCTAGCACCACCTTGTGCCCTGCATATGAGGATCACGACTGAAACCATTACGCACGTTCGTTTCGGATTTTTCTCATAGCCGGGAAGGATTTCTTTAGAACATCCCTCATTCCTGGAACCAGACAGCGCCACGCCCTTATTCATATAAAACATGGCACGCACTATCGTGCTGGTATTCCGGCATGGGATCTCAGTTCCGAAAGGTCTGCGTCACCATCAATCCATGCTCACCGCCATCCATGATGCCGATGCCGACAAAAGCGAACTGCGGACGCAGAATATTATCACGATGCCCGGGAGAGTTCATCAACCCGCTATGGGCGATCGTCAAGGTGGGCGCCAGCGCCAGATTCTCCCCCGCCATACGAAATGCTATGCCGCCCCGGCGAAGGCGATCGAAAGGGTCAAGCCCATCGGGCGTCACATGGGAGAAATATCCCCGGTTGAACATATCGGTGGAATGCAGCCGCGAGACATGCCGCAACGCCGTATCGGCAACAAGGGCCTTCAGCCCCTCCGCAGCCCGTTCTTCGTTCACAAGGTTCAGCATATCCGCTTCGAGATCCGGGCGAGGCTTCGGCGACTGCACCGTATACGGCAGCGCCACAAGTTGATCCGATTCCGGGCGTACCAGAAGATTGTTCAGCGTTTCGTTGATACCCTCCTGAATCTCAGGATCGAGCATGACATCCATCTTATCGATCTGTGCCGCCAGCAAGTTGGCGATAGGGCTTTCGCGCACAGTTTCGCTCGCACCGGTTGGAAGAGGGAGCGACAGAAGAATAGGAGAAAGGATGGCAGCAAGGACAAGCCCACGCATTGCACCCGGTATCGGCCCAAGAACCCGGTTCAGCCGATGCCTCTGTGCCTGATATGGTATCCGCACAAGCACCAATCTCTCCATATACCCTGTCAGGCCAATTGCAAGAACAATGCTGAGGAGAAACGCCACCGGTGCCCGTGCCGACCCGGTCCAATCGTACCAGTCACCAAGGGCAAGCGAGACATGCCGGTAGAAGAAGAGCGCAAGGCATAACGCGCCGATCCATCGCCCGAGATCGATCGAGCTTTGTAGACATCCTCGCTGCCATCCGCTTCTGATGCCAAGGAGAACGATACAACCCAGTAATACATCGATATAGTTCATGGCGATCCGGTATACTTGATAGGAATGCCACAAAATAACGCTCGGAGGGAGCAGCACAACAGCAGGCGATCTCTGGTAACTCTGCAAGCACCGGCTGGCATGGAGCGCATTCAGCGCGGATGCAGGCCATCAGAACAACCATGAACATCGCAGGTGTTCCATGCCATACCGCTACATCCATCCCGTCCTATGGTGGGACATCAGCGCGCTGCGGCACCGCCCGCCTACAAGCCCGGCCGGGTCCGGACTAGCCTCATGCTACCGTTCGCATAGCTCCCGCTACTATAGTCGCACATAGTAGCAGGGCAGAGCGAACATCTAAGGAAAAGGAACACAAGGATTGCAACGGCGCCCTGCTTCATACTTATTCGGCACTGAATACGGGAAGAACGATAACAGGGCACTTCGAGCCTCTCATGAAACTAACATTGTCGATCTCGCGGACATTTCGGCCAATATTATTTCGGGCAATCGCTGCATGCCCCTGCCGGGCATAGGTGCTGGGATTACCAGGATCGTTGCCTGCACCGAAAAGCCCCACTCCCCCTGAAGGAACCCGCCCCGGCCGCTCTCGATAACGCAGAGCACCATCTCTACCAGAACAGTCTGCGGCACGCGCTCATCATCCTTTTCTGCCGGATCTTTGATGTTGGCAGGCCGGGCATGCGACAGGGGCAGCCCGTTATCGGCTGACAGGCGATCAGCAGAGTTCGGCCACCCCGCCGATATACCTATGAACATCAGCAGTATTAAAATAAATCGGCAATAAAGATATCGGTAGGGTAATTCAGTACCAGTTCATACATTTATCAGCATGTCCGGCGATATCCAATCCCGGAACACCATCAGATAACAGTTGTGTCGTGCCCAGTTCAACCTCGGCTATCGCTTCGTACAGGCCCAGCGCTGGCGTACGATGGCAACGTCGCCCATCTTTAGTGGTGACCACCTTTCTACCTGTGTTCTCATAGACAACAGACGTAGTGCGGATACATAGCGCGGTATACATATAGTTATCGCTTCCGCCATCTACGCAAACAATTTCCTAGACGGCATCATTGCGACCAGTGATGCCGTCTCTGCCGATCCCGGATATATCCGGTGATGTTCAGGATGCTAATCAGGACGGAATTTCCGCCCCCTGTTGGTTATTGCCATTATCGAAGGTCCAGCACCAGAGGCAATTGGCCATCCGCTATACCTGAAGTGCCATCACATTTATTCGGATCGATGGCCGGGCCATGTCCAAATCATCTTGGGCCGATACAGGCCTGGAGCATGTATCCCGCCGGAAAATCGGGTCTCTCGATCACCATATTTCAATAGAGGTTCCTTATGCAACAAGCGTCTCTGTCGGAAGCAACACAGAAAGCCCACACAATGACAATGAAAACGGTTGGCAGAAGCATCCGTGGGCTAGGCCTCTGGATGGCTACGGTTCTTCTTGGAACAGCCATGGCATCGGCACAGCCAACATTTACCAATGCCGGTGCTTCTCTCACCGGCGTGCACCATGGCTCGGCGCTTTGGGGCGATTATGATCGTGATGGCAAACTTGATGTTCTCCTCACCGGAATGCAGAACGGGGGGGCAGCATTCGCGGATATCTATAGGAACGACAGCAGTTCATTTCTTGCTCTTGCAGCAGGTCTGGCCCCGATCTACGGCTCCACAGGCAATAGCAGAAGCGCATGGGGAGATTTTGATAACGATGGCGATCTCGATGTTATTATCACCGGATTATCCGGCGTAGTCCCCTCCGGCCCGATTACAAAACTCTTTCAGAACAACGGCGGCACCTTTACCCCGGTCACGATCTCGGCAAACCCGTTCGCAGATGTGGCGCTTGGCTCGGTCAAGTGGGCCGATTTCGATAACGATGGCGATCTCGATCTGTTCGTCACCGGCACCCGCAACGGATCGACCCGGTTTGCAACCATCTATAGGAACGATGGCGCCAACGGGAGCGGCGGCTGGAACTTTACCGATATCGACCCTACGCTCAGCAATATCAGATTCATGAAGGTTATGTGGTCCGACGGTGATTTTGGCGATTACGACAACGACGGCGATCTGGATCTGATCGTTATGGGATATTCCAATATCGGCTCGGTGCCGCAGACGATCATCTATCGTAATGATGGCGGTTATTTCGTCAAAACCAGCATACGCAACATTGAACATCTGGGCAACGGAAGTGTCGCCTGGGGGGATTGCAACAATGACGGCTATCTGGATATCCTGATCTCCGGCAGCAAAAACTCTTTTCAGAAGTACCTGCTGGTCTATCGCAACAACCAGAATGGGACCTTTACACAGACGGCCAGCCTTATCGGCATCTCCGATGGCAGTGCAGCATGGGGCGATTATAATAACGATGGCAAGCTCGATATCGTCGCCACCGGCGATGTAAGCACGGGAACCCCGTTGACGACGGTATATATAGGGGCCGGAAACGGGACATTTACAGCGGACCCCAACGCAGCTCTGACGGATCTTTATGAAAGCCAGGCAAGCTGGGGCGATTACGATAACGATGGCAGGCTCGACATCCTCATCGCCGGGCACAATGGTAGCACAAGCTCCTCCACGATCTATCGGAACGTGGCATCGGTGAGCGCCAACACTGCGCCCACCGCCCCATCCTCGCTTTCGCTCTCGGCAAGCTCGGCACATTCGCTCTCGGTGTCGTGGAACGCCGGAACCGACAATGAGACGCCGACAAACGCGCTTACCTACAACCTCTCGATCTTCGACGTCACGGCGAACAAGTTTGTGATGTCGCCGATGGCCGATCTTGCCACCGGCACACGCTGGCTGGCGCAGATGGGAAACACCAATCACAACAGGGCCTGGACGATCGGCAGGCTCACCCCTGGGCACACCTATAGCATCTGTGTCCAGACCATCGACGGAGCCTTTGCGCCGTCGCCATTCACCTGTGGCCTCTCGGTAACGCTGCCAAGCACCACCACGGACGCAATGATCGGGGACTGCCCGGCCGATCTCGGTGCCGAGCCGAACATGATCTGCTCCGCCCTCTGGAACAGCTCCAACATCTATGTCCGCAATCTGCCGGATGGGCTTACCAACACATCACCGCAAAACCCTATCTGGGGACAGACAAACTATGTCTATGTGAAAGTAAAAAACATCAGCACCGCAACTCTTCCCAACGGCACTGTTCATGTCTACTTCGCAAAGGCATCCACCGGACTCGACTGGCCGCGTGACTGGAACGGCAATTATGTGGGTGGGGTGCGCTATGGCGATTTCATCGGCCAGGCAACGATCACCGCATTGCTCCCCGGCGCTACAGCAACCGTACAGATCCCCTGGAACACCGTTCCCAACCCCGCTGACTATGGCGACCCCGATGCCCGGCACTTCTGCCTGCTGGCACGCCTCACCTCGGCGGCCGACCCTATCACCTTTGCAGAGGTGCAGTCCAACTTCACCAACGTGCAGAACAACAACAACATCGCCTGGAAAAACGTGACGATCGTCAATAAGAACGATCCGGGCGCACCGATCGAGATCTATAATCCCCGCGAAGGCCAGGTCTTTATGACATTGCGCGGAACGGCCGCACCGGAGGATACGCAGCCGGTGACAACCATTTGCCAGTTCCGCGTCGATCTCGGCCATGATCTCTTCACCCGCTGGACGGAAGGGGGCGCACAAGGCATCGGGATTGTCATTGCCACCGAAACTCCTTCGCCATACGATGTCTGGTTCGTTGGGCCGCTGGCACAGCTTCAGAACATCCGCATGGAAGAGGAGGAACGGTTCACCGCACGCGTGCATGTGGTCTATCCCGAGATCATCCCTCCCCATCTTGCCGGACAGGTTTTCACATGGCATCTCACCCAGATAGCCAATACAGAGATAAACCCGATTGGCGGCGAAGCATATGCTATCCATCTACCAGCACATCAGGCGACCAAGAGCCGAATCGGTGGCGCATCCGATCTGAGCAACATGCTCCAGCTTGGTGCCTATCCAAACCCTGCAAGCACCGGCAGCACCATCAGCTATACCCTTACGGGCGACTCGCGCATCACCCTGGCCCTCTACGATGCGGCCGGACGCCTGGTTCGCACGCTCCTCAGCGATTCCGAGCAGAAAGCAGGCACACATGCGATCGAGTGGGATGGCAACAGCAACATCGGTGCGCCTGCACCGAGTGGAACTTATTTCTACCGTATAGGAACCGATGAAGGCTCCGCGCAGGGGCAGATCATCATCGCTCGATAGAAAAGACGCCCCCCCAGCTCCCAACTGGCCTCTGCATGCATAGTGCAGGGGCCGGTTGCTTTACCATACGGCACCTTGCTGCCACACATGCCTCATCGAGGCGGCCACCTCGATGGAACCAGCGACCATCCTATAGCATCACAACTGGGATGCATGAGCAGGTAGAATATACAAGTCGACCACGCTACATAATAAAAACTCACGACAAATTCCACTTCCATCTTGCTTTTTTTCAAACAAAATTATTCCGACCCGTAAATTATTCCATTGGAATCAGTAGTTGTGCCAGTAATTTTATCACGAGGCTACGTTTTGATGAGCGTCCATCGGCTCTGATTACCAGTACCATAGCTCAACGGTACCATAACGATCGGCCCTGGCATGGAACATCTCCCTGGAGATTTACAGAAGTCCCGATGCTGGAAACCGACCACCCGACATCCTGCTCTTTCCAATCCAGGCATTGATATTGAACGGCGAACCATGACAGAATGGTCGAACAACCATTGCCGGATATGCCCGGCAACGCTATCAATAAAAAAAATATAAATTCCGATATCACCCTATCGACATCAGCACCGTCCTGTCCATCCTGAACCATCCGTAGATACGAGCAACAAATTCCCGGCAAAGACGACGCACATCGGGATGGCTGGATATATTGACTAACCATCAGGAACAGCCGACGGGGATAGACCAACAGGCAGCATGTCCATAAAATGCCGACAACGGCATGGTCCCGGATTCAGGAGCAGCCACAGGCAGCACCGAATCCCGTTAGTATCATCTACACCAAATTCCACGAATCAACACACTGCATGGGATATATCAATCCCAATCCATGATGCGGTATTCTGGTATCACCATACTTCACCGGAGATTTATTTATGCGACAATTGCGTTTGTCGGCAACCCTGCACACGGCAG
Source organism: uncultured Alphaproteobacteria bacterium (assembly GCA_964455525.1). Classification (GTDB taxonomy): domain Bacteria; phylum Bacteroidota; class Ignavibacteria; order OLB7; family OLB7; genus JAFDZV01. Next base: position 348,622 of record CAYVWR010000002.1, on the reverse strand, counting down.
CCCGCACAACGGGCAACCAGGCCCGCCGAATAAAACGAGCGGCTTGCGCCCTACTCCTCACGACACTCCTCGCACCCATAGCAGCACCAGCCCAATTCAGCGACATTTTTGCATCCCTTCCAGGGGTATGTAATGGAGCAGCCATCTGGGGTAATTACGATGGCGATTCCGATCTCGATGTGCTGCTGACCGGCCGTGTGACCAACGGCCTCTATATATCCAAGATATTCCGCCAGGACCCCGGCTGGGCGTTCACCGATATCAGCGCCGGATTTCTGCCACAGGCCCACGACCAGAACAGCCGATCCGCCTGGGGCGATTACGATAACGACGGCGATCTCGATCTGGTGATTACCGGCTATAGCTACGATATCAACAACCTGGCGACACGGCTGTATCGCAACGACAGTGGCACGTTCGTCGAGGTGCTGCCACGCCCGTTCATGGACGTGCGCACCGGCACCGTCTGCTGGGGCGATTACGACAACGACGGCGACCTTGATCTTTTTCTGGCCGGCTCCAGGGCACATCTGGGCAATGTCGCCACAGTCTATCGCAATAATGGCGCGGCCGGCGGCTGGACCTTTACCGATATGGCTCCTCCTGCTCTGATAGGAGCTGATTGCTCCGAGGCTGCCTGGGGCGATTACGACAAGGATGGCGATCTCGATCTTGCCGTCATGGGCTACTCCAACACCTACCTCGATGCAAAAACAAGGATCTATCGCAACGATGGCGGTGGCCAGCTTGTCAACTCAGGCATCCCCCTTATGGATCTTGCCAACGGCAGCCTTGCCTGGGGCGATTATAATAACGATGGATATCTGGATCTGGCCCTCTCGGGGCGGACGGTCTATTACGAGCCGAATGCCACCCGCCATTTCCAGCTCTATCGCAATAACCAGAACGGCACTTTTACGGCAGTGCCCACCTCCATCCCCAATGTCTCCGATGGATCGGTTGCCTGGGGCGACTGCAACAACGATGGCAAGCTTGATCTTCTGGTCACCGGAAAGATCAACACCCTTGGCACACGGCATGTGCAGGTCTACACAGGCAACGGCACAGGCGGCTTCACCAGCATCGGCGGCACCTTCACAGGCGTCTACGATAGCCAAGGCTCCTGGGGCGATTTCGATAGTGATGGCAGACTCGATGTTCTGGCGGCCGGGCGCATCGCCCCTGATACCACCTACTCGAAGATCTACCGGAATACCATCCTGGGGTCCATTCCCAATAATGCCCCCTCGGCACCAACCGGCCTGACCGCCCTGGCAGCAGCCTGGAACTCGATCAAGTTGAGCTGGAATCCCGGCACCGATATCGAGACCCCGCAGGTGGCACTGACCTACAACCTGCATATCATCGACCATACAACCGGCGAGACCATCATGCCGGGCATGTCCAACTTCAGCACCGGCGATCGCCATATCCCGGCCATGGGCAATACAAATCATACCCGCACCTGGACAATTGGCGGCCTGACCCCTGGACATACCTACAAGGCATATGTACAGACGGTGGACCATGAACTGAAGGCATCCAACTTCACGCTTCCGGTTACGGTCACGCTCCCGCTCGAACGTCCCGATGTGATGATCGGCGATTGCACGGGCGATGCCGGTGCCGAACCGAATCCGGCCTGCGGCGGCATTATAACCGGCACCTACTGGAACAGCCCGAACATCTGGGTGCGCAGACTTCCCGACGGCAACCTGCCGGGCAACGATGTCAACCAGCGGCCCGTTGTCGGCGCCACCAACTACTTCTATGTACGGCTGACGAATATCGGCACGGCAGCGCTTCCGGAGGGACGTGTCTACGGCTACTTCAGCAAGGCGTCCACCGGACTGGCATGGCCGATCCACTGGAACTCCTTTATTGATGGTGGATTGCTCAAGGGGGATGTTATCGGCTCGGTTCTGGTAACGAACATGCTGCCGGGCGAGACCCGTATCGTAAGCATACCCTGGACCAATGTTCCACCGCATATCAACAGCCCGAGCGACCACCATTTCTGCCTTATTGCACGCCTCGTTGCTGCAAGCGATCCGATGACCGTTCCCGAGGGGGCCAACCTGCGCGATAATACCGTCAACAATAACAACATCGCCTGGAGAAACGTCTCATCGCTGTTCGAGTTTGCTCATCAGGCCGATATCAACGTACGCAACGTTGCCGCAGTGGCCACCATGACCGATCTTGGATTTGGACTCGCCGAAACCGGCGATCTGGGCACAGTGCTCGCCCACTGCGATCTGCATTTTAAGCTCCCCAATCATATCATGCAGCGCTGGATACAAGGTGGACAGCAGGGCGAAGGCATCGAGGTGATCGAGGCCCCCGATGGAAGCGGCCCGATGATTCGTATCCAGACGCCGCAGGCGTTCATCCGAGGCATCCTGCTCGACCCGGAGGAGAGCTTTATGGCAACCGTGGAAGTAGCCTATCCACAGGAATGGCCCGACTGGCTCAATAACCAGAGATTCCTGTTCGATCTGGTCCAGTTTGCCGCAGGCAGCCCCGATCCGGTTGGCGGGGAAACCTACGAGGTATGGATGGCACACAATGCAAGCGATGCTCTGCTGAAGACTCCCCTTCCCGGCGCTGCCGATCTCGGCAGCACGCTTCAGGTAGTCGCTCATCCGAACCCGACAAGCGCCGGAAGCACCATCAGCTATACGCTCCTGGCCGACTCGCGTGTTTCGCTCTGGCTGTACGATGCGGCAGGGCGCCGTGTCGGCACCCTGCTGAACGATGTGCAGCAGAAGGCCGGGCGGCACTCGACCGAATGGAGCGGCACAGGCGCCGATGGCACAATGTTGCCAAGCGGCGTGTATTTCTATCGTGTCGAGACGGCTGAAGGTTCCGCACAGGGGCAGATCAGCGTTACACGCTAGAGCATCTGCCATTATACCCCAGACGGCGCCCCCGCACAGGATATGTGCGGGGGCATCGCTGGCGCACATGCGATGCTCTTGGAATACTTCCGGGGCGCTGTATAACACCATATTCTGCTGCGAAAAAAATATTCGCTGCAATTCGATCACGGGCACGTATATTTATCCACCGCTTGATATCATTTGCATGGCGTAGCAATCGTGGGGCGAATATCCCATAACACGCCATCAGGCTGAGAAAGAAAATCAGCATCGCAGTTATCCAGATAGCAGTACAACACTGCATCAACAGCCACCTGACTCTTTGTGTTTTCGCATCCCGCACATTCTCTTCAGCGCAGGCAATACTGTCCTCCGCACCCGAAACTGAACGGCATCCCCCCAATGCCCAGTATGGGTGATGTATGCACGTGCCGAAGGGAAACATTCACTGCACACCCTATGCTCCATCAGGAGCAACGGGATTTCATTATTCACCATGGTTTGTTGGAGGTTCCTTTATGCGGCAATTACGGTTTTCACCCCTTAAGCGCCAGGGCAGCAGGCGCAAGACTGTGCGATCCATACGCGATATCACCCTTGGCATTGGAATTCTTCTGCTTGGCGCAACCGCAGGACAGGCACAGTTTTCCGACATCTATGCCTCGCTTACCGGCGTGCATCATGGCGCAGCGATCTGGGGTGATTATAATGGCGACAACAAGCTCGATCTTCTGCTCACCGGGCAAACTACCGGCGGTCCGATCTTCTCCGATGTGTTCCGGCAGGACGCAGGCTGGGCGTTCACCGCACTTGGCGCAGGGCTTGACCCGGTTGCGCATAATCAGTCCAATCGCTCTGCCTGGGCCGACTACGATAACGATGGCGATCTCGATCTGGTAATCACAGGTTATAGCTCCACCGGCCCTGCAACAAGGCTCTACAATAACAACGGGGGCGTATTCACGCTGGTGACGCCGGAACCGTTTCAGGGAGTTTTTTATGGCAGTGTGGCCTGGGGCGATTACGATAACGATGGCGATCTCGATCTCTTTTTATCGGGTCATACCAACAGCGGCCTCCCTATCACCACCGTCTACCGCAATAATGGCGCGGCCAGCGGCTGGACATTCACCAATATGGCTCCTGCGGCATTTGTAGGGGCAGGGTTTTCCGATGGCGCCTGGGGCGATTACGACAACGATGGCGATCTCGACCTGATCGTCATGGGCTACAGGCTTATCGGCACCGAAGCACATACGATCCTGTATCGTAACGATGGTGCTGGACAGTTTCTCAACTCCGGCCAGGTCTTTGCCGATCTGGGACAGGGAAACGTATCCTGGGGCGATTACGACAACGATGGCGACCTTGATCTGGCCATGATCGGCACCCCCAACAACGGCTCATTCACCCGTGTCTTCAAACTCTATCGGAATAACGGCAACGGCACCTTCACCGATATCCCCGTACCATCCATTGATGGGCACAGCGATGGAACTGTTGCATGGGCCGATTGCAACAACGATGGCAAGCTTGACCTTCTGATCACCGGCAATATGGGCTTTGGCACACCCACGCCACACACCCAGGTGTTTACCGGCAATGGCGCCGGAGCCTTCACCACTATCGCATTCAGCTTCACCGGCGTCTACGACAGCCAGGCCTCCTGGGGCGATTTCGATAACGACGGCAGACTGGATGTGCTCCTGGCCGGGCGTACCACAAGCAGCGGCAGCATCGCAACGATCTACCGCAATACCATCTTCGGAACGCTTCCGAACAATGCCCCCTCCTCCCCTACAGGGCTTGCAGCGGCAGCGACGTCCTGGAAGTCCATGAAGCTTACATGGAACCCTGGGACCGATATCGAGACGCCGCAGGCGGCGCTGACCTACAACCTGCATATCGTCGATAATACAAGCGGCGAGGTCATCATGCCCGGCATGGCAAACACCTCCACCGGAGCACGCTCCATCCCGGCAATGGGCAACACCAATCAGTCACGGGCCTGGACGATCGGCGGCCTGACGCCCGGGCATACCTACAAGGTCTATGTACAGACGATCGACAACGGGCTGAAGGCATCCGGCTTCTCCCCTGCTCTCACGGTAACGCTTCCGATGGCGGCGCCGGAGGTGATGATCGGCGATTGTGTGGCAGATGTCGGCGCCGAGCCGAACATGGCCTGTGGCGGCGTTGCAGGGGTCTACTGGAACAGCCCGAACATCTGGGTGCGTAATAATCCCGATGGTCTGCTTCCCGGCAACGACTATAACCAGCGGCCACGCACTGGTTATACCAACTATGTGTATGTGCGGCTGGAAAACATCAGCGCCACGACGCTGCCGGAAGGACGGGTCCATGTCTATTTCACAAAAGCATCCACCGGCCTTTCCTGGCCGCTCCACTGGGGCGGATTCCGATCCGGCAGCGTTATGAAGGGTGACTTCATCGGGCAGGTCGATGTCTCCAATATCCTTCCGGGCGAAGTCCGTATCGTGGGCATCCCCTGGAATAATATTCCATCGGATATCAACAGCTTCAGGGATCACTTCTGTATGCTTGCACGGCTTGTCTCCGGGGCAGATCCGATGGCGGTTGACGAGGGAACCGTCGTATTATCCAACACGGTGGAAAACCATAACATCGCATGGAGAAATATCACCCAGTTCAGCTTCGTCGAGAATATGGCTGATATCCTGGTTCGCAACGTCAGCATCGATGGGTTTAGAACGGATCTCGGCATCACGATGCCCCCCGAGGATGCGAAATTGCTACAATATTGCAGCGTGGACTTCCAGCTTCCGCATAACATCTTCCAGCGCTGGATGAACGATGGCGCGATGGGGGAAGGGGTCAAGGTCATCGACGCAGAGAACGGTGTGCTGCGCATCTACCAACCCGATGCATTTATCCGCGGCATCAATCTGGAAAGGGATGAGGAGTTTACTGGCACGATGAAGATCAACTACCCGGATGAATGGCCCGAATGGCTTGGCGACAGAAGCTTTTTCTTCGACCTGGTGCAGTATAGCCAGGGACAGCAGACCCCTATAGGGGGTGAGACCTATGAGATCACCTCACCCTATCGCAACCATCAGAAGAGGGCCACTCCGGGCAAGGCCGATCTCAGCACCATGATGCAGACCAAGGCCCATCCGAATCCCACCAGCACATCTGCGAGCATACTCTACACGCTCCCCAGGGAGACACGGGTTACGCTTGCACTGTACGATGCGGCCGGACGTCTGGTCCGCACGCTCGCCGATGCCAGCCAGCAGAGCGCAGGCCAGCAATCGGCAACCTGGGATGGAATGGACGCCGACGGACGCCCCGTTCCAAGCGGAACATATTTCTACCAGGTGGAGACAGAGGAGGGAACCGCACAGGGACAGATCAGGATTGCGCGCTAAACACGCCAGCCGTATGGACTGCAATGCGCCATTCCGGCCCGGCACCCTGTAGCAACGCTTCCACCAGGATTACGACAAGGGCCTCCAGGCATATGCGGCCTGGAGGCCCTCTCCTATCTTCCGCTTTGCGCAGTCCCTCGCTCCAGCCCCGCACCGACCTGCCATCGCCCACCCACGACTACATGGCCAACACCCTTTGCATCTCTGCGCCTTTACAGCGCACGATCACTGAGGCGTGCTTCTGTATCGAGATAGCGTTCGCGGAGCACCGCCAGATGGTGCGCCACATGTCCAAGCATGATATAAGCCAGGGCACGGACGCTCACCTGGTTCCCATTGGCCACACCGCACCGCTGCCAGGCCTCCGGCGGGAGCGAAGAGAACATAAGGATATGAGAGCGGCGCAGGGCCAGAAACTCCTCTCCCAGCCGCTCCGCCGTACAGCAGCCGAACCAGCCATTGGCCACATATGCATCCTCATCGAACCCTTCCAGCGGCGTGGAGTCGTTACGAGAAAAGCGAAAGGCCCTATAGCCGAACACACGTTCGCCATCAATCAGATGGCCGAGCAGCTCTATGATGCTCCATTTGCCCGGCGCATAGCGCCTCCCTTCCTCCCCCCCCGGCACGGAAGCCGCAAGGCGACAGAACTCTTCGGCCTGCTCGCCGAGCATGGCAAGAATATCACCATCGGGAGCCTGCGCCACATATCCGGCGTAGAACGGCGCATATTCCGTTGCTGCCGGACGATCGCTATAAGCATGCATTCCTATATCCTCTCGTGCATATGGTTGTGAGCGGGGCCGATCAGGTAAAGGCGAGGCTGTATTTCGCTCGCGCGTATGCATCACGAAACCCAAGATTCCTCGCATTCCGCTGGGATATTGTGCCGGGAGCTGCTGTTACCATCGCCTCGGCACAGCCCACCGACCGCGCATAAGCACATCTGGCCCGCAGAAGATCGGTCTGAATACCGCGCCCACGATACCGGGGCAGCGTGCCCGCACCGCCAAGCTCGGCCACATCCTCCTGAATGAACAGCGTTCCTCCCCCGGCAGGCATCCCTTCGCACAGCGCTCCGAAGCAGACCGCATTGCTCTGGTAGAAAAAGATCCGAAAGATCTCCGCAAGCCCATCCGGCGGCACCTCCCCCTCGGCAAATGCCGAGGCCACAACGCCAGCATAGAGGCCAAGCTCAGGCTCCTGGATAATGGCGATCGGGTTGCTGTACACCGGATGATCGCCATCATCCCCGAGGTTCTTTACCAGCACATGGGAGTGCTCCGTACACTGGTATCCACGCAGCAGCAGCAGACGTACCAGCCCCGCATCCGCATGCTCGCACACCTCGATCTCGGCGGTGGCCCCTCTGGACCGATAGAAGTCCTCAAGGTCGTCAAGCATTTCCGGGGAGACCTCCCCGGCCATGCCAAGCGCAAAGACCTGCGACAGCGGGGAACCAACGCCGGTGAACAGGGCAATGCCGTCGCCGATGGCGCGATACAAGGCCCCACCTCCATGCACACGATTATAGGCATTGGCATACTCCACCTGATTGAGCGACTGAAGGCGTTCCAACCGTGCGGCACCGTTACGATCCATCGGCATATCCCGGAGCAATAATGGAATTCGGCATGGAAACGTCTGCCGGGCCAACAGGCACAGGAGGTGCAAGCATGCATTGTTCATGGAATTACGCATACGAAAAGGGAATAGCGCTCTCGGCACTCCCTTTCCTGCAACTGAGCACGACACCATCATAAATTCAGCGGGCGCACTCCCCTTTTCCCGCCGCACCAGAACTCCCTCGCGTATATTTGTCGCATCGCAGTAACAAGCCGCCAGCCGCTCACCCTCGTTGCAGAGGGGTATTCGTCCATACGTAGTGGCAAAGGCGCAGCGTATCTTCATTCCAGAGGGAACAGCGCACATCCGTACGATCATGCAATTTGTACCGTACGCCAGAAGGCTCCACCTGGAAAGGCTCACCAACGCTGCATGGCTCACAACCTTATCCTCAACTCATGCCCTGACGATCATGACACACACTCCGCCACCATCAGCCTGCGAAGCTCCCGCTGGAACACTGCCAGCAGCCGATGCCCCCACACAGGTAGATACTACATTTACAAACCCCATCACCCGGATGATCGCAGAATTCCTGACCGGCATCGGCATCACGGTACGACAGGAAAAGATCTCGGAGGAAACATTTCTCCCCGGAATAAAACTTGAGCACGGTGGCCTGGTGGTGGACGAGTCCCTTCTGGCCTATCCTGGCGATATGCTTCACGAGGCAGGGCATCTGGCGGTTGTTCCCTCGGAGCGGCGTCGCCAGATTTATATCAATGCCGGACCCGATCCGGCCGAGGAGATGATGGCGATCGCGTGGTCGTACGCGGCGATCATCCACCTTGGCATGGAGCCTACAGTGCTGTTTCATGATGGGGGCTACCGTGGCTGGAGTCCAACGCTGATCCAGAACTTCCGCGATGGACGTTACTTTGCCGTGCCGATGTTGCAATGGCTTGGACTTTCCACCGAACCACCACGAGCCAAAGAGCTGGGCATCCCACCATACCCTCATATGATACGGTGGCTGCTCGACTGAGCATGGCAAAGCGGGGGAGCCGCCCGGCTACGACCACACGAACAAACAACACTCCAGAACTTCGGAGAGGCCCTATCGCCCTATCTCCTTCACCATAGCATGTGCCACTGTAGCGACCTCCGTGCCAACGATCATGGCTTCCAGCTTCATCTGCGGCATCTCGGCGGGCATCATAAGCTCCAGCCCATCGATCACCCTGCGACCTATTGCGGTAGCAGCGGGATACACAAACCCTATGGCCGTTGCAGCAACATCCAGACAGGTCTCCACGGTCTGCACCGTCGCCACAACAGAGGTGGCCCCATGCTGTTTCCAGTCATCACGGCGGTGGTAGGCGGTCTCGATCATCCGGCTTGCCAGCAGCTCTCCTCTGCCAAACAGCGAAGGCGAGCGCAGTTCCACGTCCAGCATCACATGAATGCTGTCGCCGGACTCCTCTCGCCGGAGGTTGCCGAGCCAGAGCGCATAATCCTCGCCGACTTCCCGGACACCGGCCCAATCCGATTCCAACAGCACAAGCAATGTCCCGTTCTTGGCTGGAGTCAGGTCGAGTTTTTCAAAGAAACCGGTCTTCAGATCGAAGGTAACACGTTCTGGTTGCTGCCCATGCGCGGCCTGTATGGCAACGCAAAACATCAGCAGGAGAACAGGAACAAGACGTGAGATCATACGGCTATTCATCATCATCAAAGTATGGAAAGTATATCGCATGCCACCGGGCTGGCCCATGGGAAAACATACGGCAGAAGCGATTGCGCTGCAAAGATTCAATTGCTTTCGATAACTTTTCACTGTTTGCGTGCTCCGCTGCCTGTGCAGGAGAACAGGAATCACCTCTCTGTACCATCGCCCCCTGCGATCCGGCATACAGACAGCCCGCCGAGCTTGCAATGACTGTAGCAGATCCGCCCGATAGTCTTTCTCCAGAGCGACCCTCGCACAATGTTTATTCCGCATGATGCGATAGAGGCCGGAACAAACTATCGCCAAGATATCTGCCATGGCAACGATCTGTTCCATTGGTATATCGGACCGGAATGCGGATCTTTGCGCTCCCAAAACCTGACCCAATATGACAACGACACATCTTCCAGACTGGACTATAGACCTTCCGCTCAGCACCGACCTATGGCTCGATGTGGGTTTCACGGTCGATGAAGCCTTCTATCATGGCCCGCACAACGATGTTGATGCCATCCTCGCCGGTAGATATACCGCCATCATCCCCCACCCGGATCTCGATATCTGGCTGGATGAATATGCGCTTACGCTTGCTGTTGCGGGCAACGAGAGAAAGCTGGTCGATTACTATCAGGGGATTCTGGACCTTGCCGAGCGCCACAGAAAGCCGATCAATGAGATCGGCCATTACTTCTGGGTAAATCCGGTCCTGGCCGAGGAGGAACCGCTGATCGAGTTCGAGCGATACGACTATATCGAGGATTCCCTTACGCTCCTCGATGCAATCTCCTCGGAGAAGGATGGGCTGATCTATACCGACCGTCGCGGCGACTGGCAGATAGATATGATCGCCTCCAATGATGACCTGTACATCCGGGAATGGGACTGGGAAAGCGAAGAGGATTATGCGGTGCTGCGCGTCCCTCGCCAGCGCTTTCGCCTGCTCGCCCTCTCGGCAAAGGAACGGACCGAAAAGATCATGGAACGGCTTACCGGGGAACTCAAGACAAATTTCTGGAGCCGGGATTCCGGGGTCTTTATCGACTAGGCACTCAGGCAAAAGTACTCTGATACGCTGATCGGCTGAATCAAGCCGGGATGGACTTTTCGAGCACATATGATGTCAGGGAACGTATGCGGCAGCACTTCGTTCGACATGCCCCCTCCCCAGCAACAGCCGGGGCCGCTATCAACAGATCTCTCCAACAGATGCTCATTCGGCATATGCACCGCCGGTCCACGCCGGCGGGAGCAGCCCATGCCGTATCCGATACTCCAGCTCCCACAAGGCTATCCTATTGCTATCCCACCGAACCAACTCCCGGGCAGCATCGAGGCCAACCCACCTGTAGTCCATATGCTCGTCCGACAGCGTCAGCTCATGTCGCCGTACCAGCAGGCCGAATGCATACTCCGGGATAAGGAGCCGATCAGCCCCCCACCGAAAGCCGCAGACATCCACAACCGGAATCATCGTACACGACTCCAGCCGGTAGAGCACGGACCGTTCCCCAAGCCCTGCTTCCTCCTCTGCCTCGCGCAGCGCCGCCTGCTCCGGCTTCTCCTCCCCTTCACCACCACCGGCAATTCCCTGCCAGTATCCACCAGTCGATTCGTTCCGCCGAAATAATGCGTACCGGATACCATCATCGGTGATGATAAACGGGAAAACAAGCGTCTGAAATGGTGCTCGTGCCATATGCTGCCACACAGTATCTGATAAAGGTTGACATTCTGCTATATCCGGCCGGACTGCTCCCCGTATCGAACTCCCGACGGGAGACATCGTGCTGTGACCACTGCTCATAGTCCCGGACATAACTCCATAGCAGTAGGAATTTTGGCCAGACCGATGAAAAAGAGTTTGCGGACAATGTTGCGTTATTTCCTCTCGATTCCATTCTCTGCAAGGATGGTTCCGAGACTATAACTATGGGGTACACAAAGATGTACTGCCACAGCTTCATCCCGTATCATAAGTTTCACGAAATCTTACCCTAGCTACTTCAACATCGGCCCCGCCGAAAACATCGCCGGGACTACTTCATTATAGTGCTGGAGAATATCCATATGCGGAAAACAACCTTTACCCGGATTCTGCTCGCTCTTTCATGTATATGTGCCATGCTCATCGCCACCCCGGGCAATGTGTCCGCACAGCCGAATTGCTGCAATCCCACGATCGACATCCGTAATGTACCGGCAACCTGCTTTCCGCTCGCTGTTTCCGTCAGCTTGTCGGGAATCGTCACAACACATACGCTCAGCGCCAATGGTGTATATCCAAATCTCCCGTTTCTCTCAACATCGGCCTGCCCTGCATTCGACTGGGTATCGCTCGATGGCGGTATCACCAAAATCACTCTGGGTATGACAAAAACGGTCAAGGCGAACAACTGCTGCTTCACGGTCTCGGCCGCACTGATTACCCCAGGCTGCGTCTATATCACCATCAATGGTATAACGCTCACGCCCTGTTAGCAGGCCGTGAGTCCAGCAGAAGATCCGGCAGATATAGAGCAACGGATCGGCTCTCTGCGCATACGCCGACCGCTTGCCCATGGCTGGAGCAGCCCGCTTACATCCATGCCAGGCTCAGGCCAGCCACAGGCGCCTCCGATCCGGCTCTTCCTGTACGTATCTTCCGCATATGCCTGATATCGATCTCTCATGCATTCATGCGCTGCTTGGCCCCATCGTTCACCATCGGGTCGAGAGGCTCCGCTTCATAGGCTCCGGCATGTTCTCACGCGCATATGCGTTCTCAGCCGGGCAGGAGGAATATGTCCTTCGGCTGAACGCATGCGAGGGCGATTTCAGAAAGGATCAGCTTGCAGCCATTCAATGGTCATCGCCATCATTGCCTATCCCGGCAATGATGGCGCTTGGCCGGTTCAACGCAAGCCTCCAGTATGCGATCACCAGACGAGCCGCCGGCCAAACCTTCGCCTCGATATCGCTCGAACAACGTCGCCGACTGATCCCGGCACTCTTTGCCGCGGTTGACCGGTTACGCCAGATCGATGTTTCACCATACACCGGCTGGGGATTGAGCGATAGCGCAGGCAATGGAAGGTATGCAAGCTGGAGCGGGTATCTTACAGCACAGTACAATCAGAAATTCGATTTCAACTGGAATCGCCTGGCCAGCCACCATTTCTTTGAAATGGATCTGTATCGCACGTTCCAGGCCAGGATGCACTCCCTGCTCCCCTTTGTTCCTGCACTACGGCATGTCGTGCACGGCGATATCGGAGGAGGCAACATGCTGGCGATCGGTGATCGCATCACAGGAGTCATCGATTGGGCAGAAGCACGCCTCGGCGATTTTCTGTTCGATATCGCGTATCTCGATTACTGGTCCGATGATATACCGTATGGCAGGCTCTGGAAACAGCATGCCGATGCCATCGGGCTTCAGATGCCATATTTCAAGGAACGGATGCGCTGCTACAAGCTCCACATCGGTATGGATAGCATGGCGATAGCAGCAGAACTGGATGATATAAAAGAGTACGGCGATGCCTGTCTCCGTACATGGCAGGCATGCTCGGAGACGGAACAATAGGGCCTTGGCACTGTGAGAGTCCCGGCTCAGGAATAAGCCCCATGCACCCATCCCTTGCCTCTCCCGAGATTCTCCCATCGCAACCATACGGGCATACGGGCACCTGCTCCTCCAGCTCCGCATCCGAAGGAAACGCAACAACGCACGCGAATACGATACATCGGTGAATCGCCCCACTCCTCCCTTTTTCCGGCCCTTCTCCGTTGCCGGCCGTTCATATGCCGATCGGCAGCTTCGATCATTTATGCGCGGTATGCCGGATAAGGCGCTGCCAAACCACATTGCTTTCATATCTTCCCCAACGTAGGGCATCATAGGATGGATGATATGCCCAGGTCCCCCAGCGTCCTCCCCATCCAGCAATATCCATACCCCCAACATCCTGTACCTCCCCGGCTTGATCGCAGAGGGCGATTGAAGCATCGTCATGTGTCCCGCCGTGGTGAATAAAGCAGGTCCAAACATACACAACCACAGGAGCAATCATGTCTACCACGCTTCCCCTGGTCGGAGCAGATGGTTTCTATCATCCTGCAAACGAGGAAGAACTCTCCCTCCTTGTAAAACAGGCCTATGCCAGCGGTCTGGAAATCCGTGTCCGGGGTTCCGCGCATTCGGTTGCCTGCGCCATCTATACCGATAGTTGCACATCGGACGAAAACACGGTAAGCAGACAGACACCACCAGCGAGTCTGAATATGAACGTCATGCTCGACAAATACAGCAAGTACCGCGTGCTCGACGCCGATCGAATGCTGGTCGAAGCGGACGCGGGGATCAACCTCGGCTATAATCCGGGCGATCCCACAAAGACCTCCACCCTTCAGAACAGCCTACTGTATCAACTCTGGCACGATCATGGATGGACGCTCCCGGATCTTGGCGGCATCACCCATCAGACTGTCAGCGGATTCACCGCAACCGGATCATCGGGAGGTTCGCTTACTTATTCGATCAATGACGCCATTTATGCAATGCGTTTGATCGACGGACAGGGAAATCCCTACACGATCAGCCGCGACGATACCAACCCCGAGCTTTTTAATGCGGCAGTCCTCTCAATGGGGCTGCTCGGCCTGATCTCGACGATCACCTTCCAATGTGTTCCAACGTTCAACATACTCGGGCAGGAAGCCATCACCGTCTACGACAAGGCGGAAGTGGACATATTTGGCAGCGGCAGCGATCTGCGCCCAAGCCTTGAGCAATTTCTGAAACAGACCGAATATACCAGGCTCGTCTGGTGGCCACAGCGTGGCGGCGAGAGAATTGTCATCTGGAAATGCAACCGCATAAAACCGGAGCCTGGATTTAAACCGAAGCCGTATCAGGAGTTTACCGATCATCCGGCCGTGGCCGAGGTAGCGATCTCGATCTTCCTCACCATCATCGGCAATCTGGACAATCTCCCGGCAGCGAAAGCGAAGCTTGTCCCCACCACCGACCAGGTCACCGAGGTACTGCAATTGCTCCTTTCCAGGGATCTTGGACCGCTCGGCACACTGATAGGGACTGCGCTTGGCACCTGGATCAAGTATGGCATAGATGCCATGATCGACTTCCTTACGCCGCTTGCCGAAAGCATAAAGATTTCGCTCCCATATGTCTACCCATCCGTTATCGATCTGTTTGTTCCGCTCGACTCGAAGAACCCGCCACCGCATACCGATGAGCCACAGCACTTCTGGGATTATGGCTGGAGCGGTCTGCCGATGGATAATCAGGCAGACGATGTTCTGGTGCCAACGGAATTCACCGAGATATGGCTTCCGATCTCCCGCACCCAGGATGTGATGAATATTTTACGGGCATACTTCGCCGAGCCAAAAGATATGGGCGAAGCGCTTGCCCGCACAGGAACCTACGGCTGGGAGCTTTATGGAGCTGGCCCGACCAGCATTATGATGAGCCCATCGTATAGCGATGGCAAGGATATCTGGAAGGACGGAGTATTCAGAATCGATCCCTACTGGTTTGCCAATAATATCGGCAATCCGGCCGAAGTGTTCTACCCGCCGCTCTGGAAACTGTTACGGGAAAAGGGGATACCCTTCCGTCTTCACTGGGCAAAGTTTCAGCCCATCATCGCCACCGGCGATCCGGATGGATGGGTGCCATTCTTCAAAAAGCAGTACTCACAGTGGGACAGGTTCCTCGAGATACGGTCCCAGAAAGATCCGAACAATATCTTCCTGACCGATTACTGGAGAAACCGCTTCGGCTTGTGGAATACACCCCGCCCGAAGGCAGGTTCAGGAGCAACCCACACAACTGTGGCACACGGCAATGGTTAGGCACCGATACGTAACGCCTGACATCCCGTAAATTCTATGCGAACCGGCCCATCCTGCACTCAGGCAGCGATGGGCCGACGCATAGTACGAGCAGGGCGTACAACGTTTGGAACGATCTCCGCTCCAAGGACCATCGTATGCCGCTCGTATTCGGCAGTTCCACCGCCAAGACCAGCAACTAATAGCTCCGCAACACCTTGATCAGCTAGAAAGAGGAAATGTGCGCAGCCCGGTTGTGGTCGCCGAGCCGATAGTTTCCAGCGGATAGTTAATGGAGCCATGCAGCATGCGATCCATGCCCGATACCACTCATTATATCTATGCATGGTCAGTCATAAAGAAGAATGCAATGCTACTCCTGGCATATAATTCTCGCAAACCCACAGATGTACACGGCTTCCTTCGGTAGCACTCCTCATTACATCTTTTACAGAGGGCCAAGGCAGCCCTCCTAATCCTGAAGCGATTCTAGGAAGGGCGATGGCCTTAACACCTCGGTTATCTGCATCTTCAACCATCTGATGCATCGACTGATGCACTGCTGATATAATGGCTTTAGAACGCCAGCTCTGTTGTGTTGCCAGATTAAATATTATGATCCCGTCTTCCTCCCAGACAAAGACATCCCCAAGAGCAAAGACTCCCCCATGGCATCTACGCCTATACTCTTCATACATCTTTGGCCAGCGCTTCTTAAATTCAATAGCAATCCCCTTACCCATTGCTCCTGCACAGTTGCATCCATGCGCAAAAGCTTGAAGTCCAGGAGTCGCAAAGATGTCTCCGGATGCAAATATGATACCCATATCAAACTCCATGAGCAGCTAACCACATAGCTTCAAACTCCTCATAAGGAATTTCAAATTCAGCATCTAAGCCAATCACTGATGCAGATTGATCTGCAATCAAGAATCGATCATCTTTCTGCTTCCCCCACTCAGCCCAGAAGATATCGTCACCATAGACTTCAACCTGCTTTGTAACTATATCATCGACCACTTCCATGTAAGCGAATCCATCTCCTAGATCCGATTCAGCCCAGTGTTTGTAGTATTTTATTGTCATAAGTTCATCTTCAGAGTCGTACCGAACCTCACAACTCGTCCACCGATGTCAAACGAGCTATTATTAGACAGGAGAGCTATATAGGCCGACATGGCTACAGAGCTTCTTCGCCCACAACCAGATGCCTACAATGAGA
Organism: uncultured Alphaproteobacteria bacterium; assembly: GCA_964455525.1. Classification (GTDB taxonomy): domain Bacteria; phylum Bacteroidota; class Ignavibacteria; order OLB7; family OLB7; genus JAFDZV01. Next base: position 331,972 of record CAYVWR010000002.1, on the reverse strand, counting down.
CAATCAAGGTAAGTATCAATAGGCCTAAGCCCCCTTGTCAGGCAGGTTCCAATCCGTAACGATCAGCATACTCTGCCCGAATCAAATATCTACACCAATCTTCAAGATTTTTGTATCTATTGAACTCTTGATAATGCTCTTCGTCTAAAGAGACATACTGCTGATCTAAAAGACTTACAGCAGTTAATCCACCTAATCCGACGTGAATGATGAGGTAATTCATCGGAAGGCCTTTATGATGATAGATCTGGTTTACAGAATCGACATCATCCTGCATTGCAGAATCGCCAAATGGCCCTAGTATTGTTTCGCTTTCAAAAATATCTCCCCCCCCAGTCATCATCCAAAACTCATGTAGATCACGAGGAATTTCTAATTGGCGTTCTTTGAGCCAATTTTCCAAACGTTCAGGTTCAATCCCTCCATTCCAAAAAAATAAACTCGGGCGAAGTTTAGCGTCTTGATAAATCAGCATAATCATCTTGTCCTTAATGTTGTTTCAAGGAATGTAATGGCCGCTGTTGGGGACACCTTGCATCCTTCGATGAAGCTCAGCCCTGTACACAGATCATACACGATCTGCTGGAATACACTGTCGCATCAGCGAACCAACACTAGGTCTACTGAACTGCCATGAGTGCCAGGATCGAAAGCTACTATCATGTGTGACCATGCATATCCCAAGGAGAGTTTCGATTTCCCTCCTTGCAGATTCGATGCAGTTATCACCTTTATACCCGTACTTATCAAGTATATTCATGGCATGATAATGCTTTTGCCTCGCAGCGGCATAGAATCTACGACCACCACGTTCTCAATCGCGATTTCTCTAGATAGTCTCGACTGGCGTATAAGTTGGATTCAGACCTAATTTAATATTGGCACGCCGAGTTCTTCCATAAGTGCCGACGAAGAGATCCTCACTATCCGCTGGGTGATCGTGCGTGATCCGGAGGGAACCTTCGATATGCAGGCATTGCTGCCAATTGATCCGGGAATGCCTCCCGAATCGTTATTGAGCAACCGGAGCTAACATTGGCGCAGTCAAGCAACATCTGTGCATAGTAATCCCTACGGTTTATGATCTATCACTCCACCTTTGAGGTCACGGACTATGCGATTCCAATATCGAACGGCATCTATATGCTGCTTTCGATTTAGAAATATGCGATTATCTACAGCATCTGGATTACCTCCAAGAATAATGGGTAGGATGAAGAAAAGTTCCATCCCAGGAGGACGTTGGCGCTTATGGGAAGAGTCCATCAGGCTTAGCTATCTGAGTAATGAAATCATTGAAATCGAACGCAACAAATAACACATTCTCTATACACATTCCAATAAATGGTACAACAACAATCTTAATTTGTTTATCTCTAATATCGAAAGCAAAGGCCTCTCCTCCCCCATTCGAGCCGAACAGGATCAGACCTGGTGCATACTCTGCTACTTCATATTCACGGTTTAAGCCAATGATCTCTTCAACTCTCCACAAGATGAGATACTGCTCGCCGACGAAGCCTTCTCCTCCATTACTGAGTTGTAAAAAAACCTTATAGTCCTCAGGGAAGATGCATCCGAAGTGATCTTCAACAGTTTTCATAGAACCAGACAATGTCTGACCATTTGTCTGAAATTCTATAAGCAGCGAATTGATTACGTTATTCATATTTACGCTTCACAATATCTTCAAGCAATTTATTCCACTATAGTGTTACGTATCGCCTATATTTTCATGTCAAAATCACTCATAACGCACTCTAGGCATTTACGAAATAGATTGCACTTCATTAAGGCATTCTGAAGATACATCTGGCACGACGATTCATCTGATGTATAGCATTCTCCCTAAGCACCTTATTTTCCGACTCACTTATTGACAAGCTCATTGGTATGTAAAGAATGATATCTTTGCCGCGAGGTATTCCAATGGCAAAGCATCAACACAGAAAACTGGACTGGCGCGAAGAACGCCGCTTCCCTGCCTGGCATCTGCATCAACAAGGCTGGAAGCAATGCGAGATCGCAACCGCTCTCAGCGTCACCGAAGGTACCATCAGCTAATGGCTCGCTCGTGCGCGCAGCGGTGGAACCGATGAGCTGCATAATCGGCCTCGGCATCGTGCGACAGCTCTGCTTACCGATCAGCAACGTCAACGCATCCCCACATTGCTGGCACTCGGAACCGAACACGACGCTCGGCAATCTTTGGACGAGCACGCGTGTCGCCGAGGTGATTGAACGCACCTTCGGTGTGCGCTATAATGTCTCGCATGTGTCGCGCCTGCTGCATGCACTGGGCTTCTCTATACAGGAACCAGATCTCAAAGCTGCCCAGCGCAAGGAGGAGGCGATTGCTGAGTGGGTGCAGCAGAAACTGCCGGCAATCAAAAAAAGCGATAGCGGAAGGGCGCAGGCTCGTCTACGTTGATGAGTCTGGATTCTATCTGCTGCCATCGGTTATTCGCACCTGGGCCCTTCGGGGCCACACACCAGTTCTACGTTTGCGGTTGAGTCGTGAGCATCTGTCGGTCATCAGTGCTCTGAGCAATGATGGCCGCTTGCTGATGCAGGTGCGAGAGCACTCCATCCAAGGTCAGAACTGTATCTGCTTCCTGAAGCATCTTCTCCGGCATCTCGGGAAGGTACTGGTTGTTTGGGATGATGCACCGATCCATCGATCGAAGCTCGTGAAGGAGTATCTGCGCAGTGAGAGCCAGTGGCAGGTGCATCTGGAATATCTGCCGGGGTATGCTCCGGAAGTCAACCTTGAGGAGGGCGTCTGGCGGTGTCTGAGGCAGGTCGAGTTACGCAACGTCTGCTGTGGCACGCTCAAGAGATTACGCTATGAATTATTGCGTGCAGTAAAATGCCTTCGGCAGAAGACCGATGTGCTGCGGAGCTTTTTACGCCATGCTCTCCCTTTTAGTTGCCAATGAGCTTGTCCCTAATACACCCTCTTAGCCTCAGCTTATAATTCTTTATGTCTCAATAGATCAAATTTATTGGTCGAGGTTAGGATATCATTCAGATCAGAGCTTCTAAGTGTTTCTGAGACATACAGCAGCAACGGATACGACTTATGTTTCGGTTCGTTCCATTCATCGTCAGATTCATCATAATTACATTGCAACATAAAATTCTCCTCATCTATGCCATCATATTGATAATATAGACCACATCGAAAGCTACTATCATGTGCGATCATGTGTATCCCAAGGAGGTTTTCAAGTTCCCTCCTTGCAGATTCGATACAATTGTCGCCTTTATATCCGTACGTATCAAAGCTTTTCATGGCACGGCAATACTTTCGCCTCGCAGCGATATAGGATCTACGACTACCACTTTCTCAGACGATAGCACTTCGGTAGAGTTTTGGATTCCTTCCTGCTGTATCCACCAACTATAACCTATAAAGTGTCCTGCGCTCCATGCATCTAGAATCATTGTTGCATTAAGGAAGACTTGGATTTGCTCAAGAAATGGGCTGTCATCCTCATCAACTGATTTGTCCCACCTCCAACAACACCGAAGCGCATGCCAGAAACAGGCAATATAGTAGCGACAGGTCTGACAACCTTCTCTCAGAGCGATCTCACAGGATGTTGAACGGCGCTTCCCACCTGTGAAGACCATCCACACAAGGAGGATCGCTCCTTACAGGGCAATTCCCCCCAGCCGCTGGAATCAACGGTCAACATACAAGATCGTGACGCAGCGCGGCTGGTGTTGCAACGATTGCGCCATCTCTGCATGCGACTGCGTCTGATCTGGGCTGATGACCGCTACAGCGGAGCGCTTGAGGAATGGGTACGGTCGCTGCGCACGCGGCTACGACTTAAGATCGTCAAACGCAGTGACTAGGCCAAGGGTTTTGTCGCGCTGCAGCGCCGTTGGGTTGTCGAGCGCACGCTCGCATGGCTTGGTTCTCATCGGCGCTTGAGCAAAGATTACGAGGCACTTCCGCAAACAAGCGAGACCTTTATTCGCATTGTAATGATTGCGCTCATGCTCGCTCGGCTTTAATGCACACTTTTAGGACATACTCTAAGACGAAACCATTGCACAGGTAACCAGCGTTCCCTCAGACAGATAAGACAGGCAATTCACCTATTATCTTCATGATTACCGAACAACTGTATATTTAGCCCATTAAAATCTTCATGGACTCTAGCCAATTCTTCAAAGCCTTTCGGTGACGATCCAGCTAGTTCACTCAGACGCCGACCACAAAACGGGCAATAGCGCAAGCCAACATCAAAGGAGATATTGATATCAACGATGGGTGGATCAAGTTCAACTCTATCTTCATCACTAAAATCTATTCCACGAGACTGGAGAATAAACCTAATTGCATATTTACTCCTCCAAACGATTACAGCAAGCCCTCTCTGCCCTGCACTTGATATCAAGTTTTGGAATCCTGCACAACAGAACATATCACCTCCCTTTCGGAACAATAAATTCACCTAGCTTCCCTGAAGCAGGCGGTAGTATCCGAAATTCATTCGTAACTATGCCAGTAGTTTTATGAAGATCTCTTACAGATATGGCTAGTCCCTACTCTTGCCATTTTTCAAATACACTTCATTGACGGGAAGCCAGGGTTGTTCACCTGATCGACAAACGCACGACCGGTGATCGCAAGCGTGCTGATCCCGGACTCAACAACACGGCCGAGATCATCGTAGTTCACATAGCCATACACGCCACTATCGGCCTGACGACGTTCCTGCGAGAATCGCGGACGTCCCCACTGGTCGTACCAGGTCCAGGTGGAATCGGCATCCGGCGAGAAGATGCATAAGAACAAAAGATATGAAGTATAGTCGGAGGATTGAAAACTACCCCCATAAGGCATCCCTATTGAGACAGGAATTCGCTCCAAAGATCGAATCTCCAACCTCTGGAATAGACCTCAGTCAGAGACGAATCTCTGCATAGTCCGCAGATATCAAATAAACAGGAATTACGCCTGTTTGCCCTCAAGATTTTTGAGGGAATCAGGACTAACCTACACTATCCTCTATAACTCAGATTGTTCGACCATCCAGATTTCATCGCTCGGCTCAATAGGATCAAGGAAGGCTCTAAATCTGCCAAACACTTTATCAGATTCGTCACGACCACCATCTCTTCAACCGCAATTGCTCTAAATATTCTCGACGATCAATAGGATCAGGATGTTGATTAATATCGACACCTCTAAAGATCATATAGTCTCCTCGGTTTTCCACGCTCCAGTCCTGCAATCCGGAGAAATATTTTATTAAGCCTCTGGCTTTATCATTACGGATTGCGATGCTATTGGGAAACGAAAGCCCGCCTCGAATAATCGCCTCATATTCCGACTCTGTTCCAAGAACAAGCTTATCCCACTGATAGTCTTCAGTTCTACCACCAAGATCGGCAACATACAATTCAGCGATGCCGCGATCTGCCAGAAAGAAGAAACGTTCTTCAACAAGCTGGAGCAGATTCTGCCGATATGGACGGTTAAGTCCATCCACAACATACAATTCAGCTACAACATCATCTCCCACGCGCCATATGCTTGAAGAAACTTCAGTTACACCCGTAGTACCTTCCTAGTATACTCCCAAGCTATATCCCAAGCACAAGCCAGTCTTCCATGCATCCAAGATCATAGCAGGGTTCAATGGGGAATCCATATAGTTAAACCTCCCACCACTATTATCCTCATCATCTTGAGCATCACCATCATCTTCATCACTATCATCTAGTCTCCATGTAACGATAGAGCTGTGAGGTGGATTAAGCAAATCGAACCCTCTCAATTTAAAAGAATTTATCAATTGCTCTAGGTAAATAACACCGTCAAATCTCCAGTAAATGATCCCATACCTCATAGACACAGCAGCACCTCTAAAGTTTTTTATAAGAGCCTACCCCAAAACCTATTGGGACTTGTTTATTGACAGAAAATGAGTCATGCGATAGACCATTAATGCGAAGACGAAGTCAACCAGCGCTCGATGATTCTCCGCTTTTTTCTCCCACCGAACCAGCAGCCGACGATTCTGCCTTTAACTAATATTGTTTCAGCTTCAATGATAGCATCGGAAGGATGTGGTTGTACAGCAGGCACCCATTCAGGATTCTCATGTATATTATTTTACTTGTATATAAGCCACTTGTATACATACTTTGCGATCTATTGCTGAATCTATGGAGAGAAACCTTGATTGAGTATTATGTAAGGGTGTTCGATGCGGGCACACTGCACATCGGTGAGTTCATAGCGTCTCATGCCCCTAAGATGATTACCCACTATCTGTCAACATGCTCTACCTAATAAGGCTATTTAGAGCACAACCGATCACATAAGCCTTACAAGGATTACATAATCATGTGTAGCGCCTGTAACTAGGCGTCAACGCACACAGGATATCTTATGAGATATTTTAATCTATATCCAGAATTGGCCGGTGTGCTTGGAGAGAACACTGTGCTAGACACAAGTATACATCCTCCCATTATTCATAGGCTGAATTACGAGTTCTTAGGTTGGCCTGAGGATGCAATTCAGACTAGTTTTCCTTGCTTTGTTGTTACAGAACAAGCCCAGCAGGGTTTGCTGTCAATCGGAGCTACGGGAATGAGCTTTGATGAAGTCGAGATTACTGCATCTGAAGATTTTTACGAGTTTCATCCAGAGTGTCAACTTCCAAAATTCGTTTGGCTAAAGGTGGATGGGATTCCAGGCAAGGATGATTTTGGACTTATACCTGCACCGCTTCAGTTGATCGTTTCAGAGCGAGTAATTGAGGTCCTCAAGAAAGCAGGCCTTTCAAAGGCTAGGGTACTACCGTTTGAAGTATAGAAATCATTTTCGTAAAATTCCCTTTAGGGTCAGTTTTTTTCGTCGAGCCGGTCGTAATATTGATCTATCATGTTAACACTCTATAAGTACCTACGGATAAATTTACTAATATGCGGTCGGCTTCAAAAATCGGTTACTGGCGGATTTACTCCAGCAAAATGTCAGGAAATTTTACCGTGAGTGCTTAGAGTTCTTTACGCTCCAGCAGATCGAACATGTTAGTCGAGGTTAAGATATCCTTAAGTTCGCGGCTGCCCGAAGCTTATGCGATATCCAGCAATAGCGGATACGACTTATACTTCGGTTCATTCCACTCACCTTCAGATTCATCATAATTACATAGCAACATAAATATTTCTCCATCTACCCCCCTATAGTGATAGTATAAACCACATCGAAAGCTACTATCATGTGCGACCATGTGTATCCCAAGGAGAGCTTCAACTCTCCTCCTTGCGGATTCGATGCAGTTATCACCTTTATACCCGTACGTATCAAATATCTTCATGGCATGATAATGCTTTCGCCTCGCAGCGATGTAGGATCTACTACTATTACTTTCTCGGACAATGGCACTCCGGTAGAGTTTTGGATTCCCTCCAACGGTCCCCACCAACGACAACCTATAAAAGGCCCTGCGCTCCATGCATCTAGAATCATTGCTGCATTAAGGGGGGCTTGGATTTGCTCAAGAAATGGGCTGTCATCCTCATCAACTGATTTGTCCCACCTCCAACAACACCGAAGCGCATGCCAGGAACGGACAATACGGTAGCGGCAGGTCTGACAGGGTCTGATAACCTTCCCTCAGACCGATCTTACAGGACGTTGAACGCTCTTCTCACCTGTGAAGACCGTCCACACAAAGAGGATCGCTCCTTACAGGGCAGTTCCCACCAGCCGCTGGAATCAGTCGAGCATATCGAGATTGTCATAGTCCTCTGAGGTTCGCCTACTCGCACTACAGACAGCTCTCCAACGCTCAGGAATAATCAGCAACCAGACCACTCTCTCTCCATTGTTAGGGAAAGCCACCAGAAGGTTCATAACTCATCATCGCACGAACAGATTGAAAATAATGCCAGGCATTATCATCTTCTTCCACTAAGCTAACCAGGGCCTCACCAGTCATAATTTGGAGAGTAGTATAGCGATTGGATGCACAAAATCGCGTAATCAATGAAATCAGTTCGTCTTGTGTTACCCATTTCCCCGTTTCCTGGTCTATAAAGCCAACGAACTGCCACGGAATGGCATTATTCTTAAGGTCCAGGCAGACCAACTTCCCTAATGAAAGCTGCTGTTTGTTCTCAATTGACACAAGTTCAAATGTTTCGCTCATGCCATCCAAGGGAAAGCCACCAGAAGGTTCATAATCCATCATGTCCACAATAGATTGAAAATCATGCCAGGCATCATAATCATCATCTTCCGCTAAGCTAATCAGGGCCTCACCAGTCATAATTTGGAGAGTAGTATAGCGGTTGGATGCACAAAATCGTGCGATCATTGGAACCAGTTCGTCTTGCGTTACCCATTTCCCCGTTTCCTGGTCTATAAAACCAGCGAACTTCCATGGAATGGGGCGATTATAAAAATCGAAGCAGACCAACTTCCCTAATGAAAGCTGCTGTTTGTTCTCAATTGACACAAGTTCAAATGTTTCGCTCATGGCACCCAGATGTAATCACCGTTTACTGTATGGACAACTAGTTTCTTTATCTCACCCATCCTACCAGCAGCAGCCGATGCAGTGACCGCTTGCCTTGCCACCTCATACGATAGACCAGCAGAACGACCATCGATAACGACTATAGGACTCTGTTTTTTAGCGCCCTTGATATTATTTCGCACTGCATTTATCGAAGGTGACTGTAATGTCTTCAACTCCCACAGATCACCATCTACTATGAGATCTCCCCCTTCCGCCCTCTTCCCACGAAGTACGACATTATGCCCTTTGCGTACAAGCTCTTTCGCATAATCAATTTCTTTCTGGTAGGCTGCCCCATCAATTACAAGCCTCCCCTGCGCTCCTCTCACGATCGTTACAGATGGCCTTAAGGGTGGAGGACCGATCAAAGGTGCCTGCAACTCCTGTATGGCCTCCACATGCCCAACTGCATGTAACGCCCCGGCATCATACAACGGCAGATGCCTTGTCAATGATCGTGAGACCAGTGTCTCGTCATATGGCACTGGCTGGCCCAACAAGGTCATCCGTTCAGCATTCCGAACGTGAGCTTAGAGTTCTTCACGCTCCAGCAGATCGAACATGTTAGTCGAGGTTAAGATATCCTTGAGTTCGCGGCTGCCCGAAGCTTGCACGACATACAGCAATAGCGGATACGATTTATACTTCGGCTCATTCCACTCATCCTCAGATTCATCGTAATTACATTGCAACATAAATCTTTCGACACCTACCCCCCTGTACCGATAGTATAGACCACATCGGAAGCTACTATCATGTGCGACCATGTGTATACCAAGGAGAGTTTCAAGTTCCTTCCTTGCAGATTCGATGCAGTTATCACCTTTATATCCGTATGTATCAAATATCTTCATGGTATGATAATGTTTTCGCCTCGCAGCGACGTAGGATCTACTACTACTTTCTCAGACAATGGCATTCCGGTAGAGCTTTGGATTCCCTCCAACTGTACCCACCAACGATAACCTATAGAAGGACCTGCGCTCCATACATCCAGAATCATTGTTGCATTAAGAGAATTTCGGATCTGTTCAAGAAATGGGCTATGATCCTCATCAACTGATTCGTCATACGATCAACAACGCCGAAGCACACGCCAGGAACAGACAATACGGTAGCGGCAGGTCTAACAGGGTCTGATAACCTTCTCTCAGACCGATCTTACAGGTCGTTGAACGCTCTTCTCACCTGTGAAGACCCTCCACACAAAGAGGATCGCTGCGCACGCGGCTACGACTTACTGACAAGCTCATTGATAACTAAATGGTAGGGCCTGGCGTAAAAAGCTCCGTAGCACATCAGCTTTCTGCCGAAGGCGCTTTACCGCACACACCAACTCATAGCGCAAGCGCTTCAGCGTGCCACAGCACACAGTGCGTAACTCGACTTGCTTCAGATATCGCCAGACACCCTCATCAGGGTTGACTGCCGGAGCATACCCCGGCAGATATTCCAAATGAACCTGCCCGTTGCTCTGACTGCGCAGATACTCCTTCACCAGTATCGAACGGTGGATCGGAGCGCCATCCCAGACGACCAGCACCTTCCCCAGATGCCGGACAAGGTGTTTCAGGAAGCCGATACAATCCTGACTCTTGATGGAGTCATCTCGCACCTGCATCAGCAAGCGCCCATCATCGCTCAGAGCACTGATGACCGACAGATGCTCACGGCTCAACGGTGAACGCAGTACTGGTGTATCGGCCCGGACGGCCCAGGTGCGAACAACCGATGGCAGCAGATAGAACCCTGACTCATCGACGTAGACGAGGGTGCGTCCTTCCTCTATCGCTTTTTTTTAATCGCCGACAGTTTCTGCTGCACCCACTCAGCAATCGCTTCCTCGTTGCGCTGAGTGGCCTTGACCTCTGGCTTCTGCACAGAGAACCCCAGAGCATGCAGCAGACGCCTGACATGCGAGACATTGTAGCGCACACCGAATTGGCGTTCAATCACCTCGGCGACACGCGTGCTCGTCCAGACACCGCCGAGGAAGCCGTAGTGTTCGGCTCCGAGTGCCAGCAACCCAGGGATGCGTTCACGTTGCTCATCGGTAAGTCGAGCGGTCGCACCAGAGTGGGGGCGATTATGCAGAGCATCGCTTCCGCCGCTGCGTGCACGAGCCAGCCACTGGCTGATGGCACCTTCGATGACGCCGAGCGCTGTTGCGATATCGCATTGCTTCCAGCGTTGTTGGTGGAGATCCCAGGCACGGAAGCGGCGTTCTTCGCGCCAGTCGAGTTTTCTGTGTTGATGCTTTGCCATTGGAATACCTCGCGGCAAAGATATCATCCTTTAGATCACAATGAGCTTGTCAATAAGACACCCTCTTAGCCTCAGCTTATAATTCTTCATGTCTCAATAGATCAAATTTATTGGTCGAGGTTAGGATATCATTCAGATCAGAGCTTCTAAGTGTTTCTGAGACATACAGCAGCAACGGATACGACTTATGTTTCGGTTCGTTCCATTCATCGTCAGATTCATCATAATTACATTGCAACATAAAATTCTCCTCATCTATGCCATCATATTGATAATATAGACCACATCGAAAGCTACTATCATGTGCGATCATGTGTATCCCAAGGAGGTTTTCAAGTTCCCTCCTTGCAGATTCGATACAATTGCCGCCTTTATATCCGTACGTATTAAAGCTTTTCATGGCACGACCATGCTTTCGCCTCGCAGCGGCATAGAATCTACGACCACCACGTTCTCAATCGCGATTTCTCTAGATAGTCTCGACTGGCGTATAAGTTGGATTCAGACCTAATTTAATATTGGCACGCCGAGTTCTTCCATAAGTGCCGACGAAGAGATCCTCACTATCCGCTGGGTGATCGTGCGTGATCCGGAGGGAACCTTCGATATGCAGGCATTGCTGCCAATTGATCCGGGAATGCCTCCCGAATCGTTATTGAGCAACCGGAGCTAACATTGGCGCAGTCAAGCAACATCTGTGCATAGTAATCCCTACGGTTTATGATCTATCACTCCACCTTTGAGGTCACGGACTATGCGATTCCAATATCGAACGGCATCTATATGCTGCTTTCGATTTAGAAATATGCGATTATCTACAGCATCTGGATTACCTCCAAGAATAATGGGTAGGATGAAGAAAAGTTCCATCCCAGGAGGACGTTGGCGCTTATGGGAAGAGTCCATCAGGCTTAGCTATCTGAGTAATGAAATCATTGAAATCGAACGCAACAAATAACACATTCTCTATACACATTCCAATAAATGGTACAACAACAATCTTAATTTGTTTATCTCTAATATCGAAAGCAAAGGCCTCTCCTCCCCCATTCGAGCCGAACAGGATCAGACCTGGTGCATACTCTGCTACTTCATATTCACGGTTTAAGCCAATGATCTCTTCAACTCTCCACAGGATGAGATACTGCTCGCCGACGAAGCCTTCTCCTCCATTATTGAGCTGTAAAAAAGTCTTATAGTCCTCAGGGAAGACGCATCCGAAGTGATCTTCAACAGTTTCCATAGAACCAGATAATGTCTGACCATTTGTCTGAAATTCTATAAGCAGTGAATTGATTACGTTATTCATATTTACGCTTCATAATATCTTTAAGCAACCGATTCCACCATGGTGTTACCTGTTTCCTATGAATATTCCTATCTAGTATTAATTTATTTGCAGGATCTATAGGAGATCCTGCAAATTTCACAGGATGGACTTCATGTATATCGACGAGTTCTCCTTTCAAGTCCCCTGCAAGCCTAATCTTAGCATTTTGTTTATTTGCAGCCTTGCGTGCAGCGTCGTATTCAGCACCTTTCAGCAACCGAAAAGGCCCATCAGGCTTAGGTACTCCTTCAGGATATCCGGCCCAGTCGCTAATTGAGAATGTGCCTTCCGGGAAGTCTGGCATTAATGAGGTTCTCTGCGCAGCTAACGCCCTCCGGGTACCTACGACCTCATCCCCATGTGCCCCAGCCCCAGCCAACAACTTAACACCTTTCCCGGCTCCTTCTATCACCTCATCTACCTTTCCTAGAGGCGTGATATCCAGAACAGCTAACCCCAAGCCAACACCCCCTTCCAAGCTCATCCCTTCATCAACTACCTGTGCTACGGCTTGCAACTGGCTCAAGATTGGAAGAAAACCTGCCATCTCCGATTCACGCAACCGCTGGCCCGCATGCCCGGGATCACTCAGTAGCAAGTATCCAAAGTCCTCTAACTGCCAATTCATCCATTCTCTTATACTCCTTGCATCGGCTGGACGAAGTAAACGATTCGCATCAATTCTAGCATTGTACGACGCCATCGTGCGCGCCCACTGCTTATACGCCCAATCGCGATTCTCTGCTCCTTCACGATTTGCCCTTACAAGCCACTCTGGCCCCTTGATTGGCTCAACTCGCTCACCTTCTTTATCCCTCTGTGGGGTGACCACAATGTCATCCGTTCGGAAGCAGTTACAATCAGGGTTGAATCCTGCCCTATCGTTTCTTGTTCCCTCCCCTCCAGTCTCCGGATCTGCTCCGCTGGCATCACTCATCAGGATCGGATTGCCAGCCATCGCCGCATACGGCGACTCCCACGGATGCACTACCGGGTCTACGCTCCAGAATCGACCTAGCCGTGCATCGTACTGGCGGAAGTAACTCGTGTAATGGTCTCCCGTCGATGCGCTGTCCTCCTCCATCCCGTTGTACCCATACCGGTATCCGCTCCCGCTGTAGTACCGCCCTGGCATCTCCATACCGTATGGATACACATGGCTGTAGCGACGAACATCTGCGCGGAACTCCGACGGGACTCCCTTCACGATCTCCGACAGCAATCGGTCGCTGATCACACCACGCACGTTCCCGAGATGGTCCGGCAGCTCGTACAGCTTCTCGCCCAACCGCCGCGTGTACAACGTGTCGCGGCCCTGTCCACCGAGAACAACGTTCCCTGGACGGATCACTCCCTCACGACCCAAACCGTAGATCGGCTGCTCCACCAACGCCAGGCTGCAACTGCCGCTCAGATCCTCGCAGGCATCGCCAATACCATTGCCATTGATATCACGCTGGTCTGCGTTGGCTACGCTCGGACAGTTGTCGCATTCGTCCGGGATACCGTCGCCATCGCTGTCCACACTCCACCATGGGTTGTACACCTCCGGACATGGGTCCTGACGATCGTAGATACCGTCGCCATCGCTGTCGATGTCCACATACCACACATCACAAGGGTCGCCAACACCGTTCGCGTTGATGTCTGCCTGATCCGGGTTCCAGTACATGCAGTTGTCGCACTCGTCCCCCACACCATCACGGTCTGCATCAGACTGCGATGGATTATGCGTGTACACACAATTGTCGCAGGCATCACCGATCCCATCGCCGTCGCTATCGGCCTGCGTCGGGTTCCACGTGTACGGACAGTTGTCATCGATATCGGCTACACCATCCCCATCGCTGTCGGCCGGACGCACACACTGCTGCTCGTAGATCGAGATCACTCGACCTACCGCATCGTGCACATACCACGTGGTCCGTGCGCTCATCATCGGACTGCCCGGAACGCGCTCGAACAGCTCCCGGCGCACACGGTTCCCCTGTGCGTCGTACAGATACTCCGCGATCGTCCATCGGTTCGCCGCTACCCGCTTCTCCATCCGCGAGAGCTTCCCGCTCCCGTTCCAACGAAGGCTCAGCTTCTCCTGCTCATCGCGAACCAGGTTCCCGCTGCGGTCGTACTGATAGTTCATCATCGACTGGCCAGGACCGATGTCCTCAACGTACGGCTCACCGGTCACCGCCTCCTCAACACGCACCAGACGATGGTTTAGAGAGCCGCCGCCCGCGTAGCGGTACACAAGGCTGTCCATACGGTTGCTGCCAAGCGTGTCGTAGGCACGACGAACAAGCGTGTCGAGGTCACCGTCGCGGGTGTAGGCATAGCGGCTTGCGTACTCCGTCGTCTGGTTCCAGGTACCGGCATCATAGAACCGGAAGTCGCTGCTGGTGAGGCGTTCCAACTGGTCATAACGATACACCTCCCCGCTCAACTGCTCGTAGCGACCGCCGGTCTGTTTGCCGACATGTGTGCTGGTGCTCGTGATGTTCCCACTGTACAGCGGCGAACCACGTAACCCCGTCGATGACGATGAGTCCAGCGACGAGCCGCTGCGCACATAGTCGCCGCGATAATACCCAAGCTCCAGCGCGAACGAGTCGGCCGGGTATGCAGTGCTCAGGCCATCGCCGCCGGGATCATTCGCCGCATCCAGGCTCGGATGGTTCACCGCCTTCAGCCACCCTTGCAGCGTGTAGGTGTAGTCCAGACCTTGAAGATGATCCTCGCCGATCTCGCGGCGAGCAAGGGCACCACCGGTGTAGTAGTGATAGCGAGCATCTCGATCCCACAGGTAGCCATCGCGTGAGGTTGCCACCTCTACCAGCCGGTTGTCCGCATCGTAGGCATAGCGGTGGTACAGCGCATCGCTGCGACCTTCGTTGTAGATCGTCTTCAGCAGGTTCCCGCTGACCAGCTCGTACTCGTAGCGCTGGTAGTTCACCACGGGCAACCCTGGGATATCCTGCGAGAGCCAGACGAGGTTACCATGCTCATCGTAGCTGTAGTGGGTGGTCACGCCCTCATCGGTTGTCACACGGCTGACTCGGTTGCGGAGGTTGCGCTGCGGGGTGCCATCGAGGTAATCGCGGGTCGATGGGCCACCATAGCTGATCGTGGTGCGTTCCTGGCCCATCGACGGGAAGCCAGGGTTGTTCACCTGATCGACAAACGCACGACCGGCGATCGCAAGCGTGCTGATCCCGGACTCAACAACACGGCCGAGATCATCGTAGTTCACATAGCCATACACGCCACTATCGGCCTGACGACGTTCCTGCGAGAATCGCGGACGTCCCCACTGGTCGTACCAGGTCCAGGTGGAATCGGCATCCGGCGAGAAGCTGCTGACTAGCTGGCCGAGCGAGTTGTACTCGTACCTGGTCGTGATCCCCGCATTCAGCAGGGTCATGCGCGAGATGTTCGACTGCACCCAGTCGACACCGGCTGGCGAGACGGTTCTGACGAGGTTACCGGCCCGATCGTAGGAGTAGAGCGTGAAGTGATAGTAGTCGATCGCATAGGTGAGGATGAGGGTATCATCGAGGTTGTCGCCGGTTGCGCACTGCGAGCGGTAGGCCTGCTCCAGGTGAGCGGTCTGCTGTGCGATGCAGCGGTTGATGCTGGCAGTGATGCCATCGGCGATGGTGCGAGCAGCGGTCTCGGCGCACTTCTCCGGGAGGAGCTGATCGGCGTTGTTGGTCGCGATGGTATCGGGTTCGACCCAGCGCATGCAGATGGCGGGGCAGACGAGGGTATCGCAGATGTTCTCGTGCAGCGTCATCGACGTACCAGCGGAGCCGAAGCGGATGCCATGCACGCGCAGCACCATATCGACCATCGGTGACTTGAAATGATATGTCAGATACCCCTCGGCATCCTGGCCATAGCTGCCAAAGATCTCAGTAAACGGTTGGGTGAAATAACTGCGGATCAACTGACGGCTGCTATCGTCCAGGGCATTGAAAAAGTTGATCGCACCGACGGACGGCCACCGTGTGTCCATCACCTGATGTGATACGATCACCTGCCGGAGTGTATCATCCCAGGGATTCACTCTACATTGTATCTCCATAACTGTCTGGATCCTATCCAGCCCTGCTGGACATCCTGGCACAAGAGTCTGCCCCTGATAACAACTATCCCAATGCCGCGAATCGGTCCCAATCCCCAGCATCCCCGAGAAGCGCAATGGCTCCCCTGGATACGGCTGCACCGCCAGAACTTTCTCCAGATCCACCGTGAGCAGGTCTCCTACACTCTGGGCACCAGACACTCCATTGATGAAATGGAACGCACGGGCACGAAAATCACGCATCGGTGCAAGTGCTCCAGCGAGCGAGTCTGATATTGCCAGATCCATCGGACCATAGTTGGCAACACTGAGGTAAGCGTCTTCATAGGACTGGGAAGTATGCAGACAGACAGCAGTGTCACCGTTCACCAGAGCATCGACCGGATAGCCCCACATCGTGTTCAGGAACTCATTGAGCCACCCAACCATCGGATGCGGCATTGCATACACGCTATCGAGCGTATACCGCAGCGCACACCCATCCAGAGCAAATCGCGATAGCAGGCCGGGCGACACCAGCACCACCGAATCCTCAAGGCTTGCCACAATCCCGCCTGGCGCGATCTCGCGCAATGCATTCGCGAAGTTCCACTCCACCGCATCCACATCACCGCCAAGCCCCGTGCGATACTCCTCCAGACGAAGGTTCAGATGGTCCACGATCATCCGTGTCCGCGGCTGCGTCCAACCCGTGTGCAGCGTCATCGAGTCGCTTGCACACACCAACTCGACGCCAACCGTGTCCGGCACGCTCACCTCCACCGTGTAGCGGCGAACCTTCTCCTGCGCCAACCACTCCGCTGTGCTCCCAATGCTGTCGATATGACCCGACAGACCATAGAACACCGACAGCTCGCACCCGGCACGGCAGCTATCGACCATCGTCTGCGCCATGCAGTACGCCTCTCCCTCCTGCACCTTCCGTCCGATACCCGCATACGCCGAGGTGATCCGCCCGTGGAACTCCCAGAACTTCCGATCGCAGTACTCCACACAATCCCCCTCCGCCTTCGCCTTCATCCCCAGCAGACAGCTATCCTTCTCGCTTGCGCTCCCGCTGACCAGGCAGTCGTACATCTTCCGATCCACGCCACTATTCTGGCGCTTCGTACCGTTCACGCAGGAGTTCAACTGCTCCCACCGGCCGCTCGAGTCCGCGTTCCCATGCCAGCCGCTATTGTACCCGGTGCCGACCTCGCACGACGGTTCATCCCCGATCTGGTAGTTCAGGTATTTGTATGCATACAGCAGATATCCGCGTGTGGTGTCGTAGGCAATCGTCGATGTATCCCGATACATTCGTCCCGCCGCATCCAGAAACATCTCCAGCAGATCGAAATCCGCACGGTACGCCTCATCGTTCTCCGCCAGCGCCAGGCGATCCAGCGAGCCGACAAGACCATCCCAGATGCTCCACAACTCCCCGCAATCGTACACATAGCTGCTGTCCGCACGCCGCTCCTGGAGCATCTTCCCGATCATGAAATTGAATGCGCCCTTCCCATTCAGGAAGCTCAATCCGTTCGGGTATTTGTTGCCGCCATCGAACTTGAAATAGTTGTTCAGGTTCAGCGTATCGACCCCATGCACAAACCGGCTCTTCCACCGATCGATCAGATGCATCTCGAAATCCGGCACGCTGTCACGGCAGGGGTTATACCCGCACCGCGGGTCAATGATCGGGATCTCCACCGTGCAGCACTCGGTAGTGATCGTCTTGGTCGTGACCGTGTCCGGATGCACGCCCAGATAGTGATACAGGCTATCGAAATCGGCCACGGCAAGAAGCCGGAATACCTCCTGAAGCGTATCGTTGGCACGGATCTCCGCATCCATGCTCGCCGCAACACGGTTGCGAAACTCTTCGGCATAGGTCGTCCCATACGGGTTCTCCGCGCTGATCCGCGTAGGATCGACCGTGTTGGCCTCCACACGCCGCTCGATGATATACGTGCCCGGCGAAACCACCACCGGAGCAACGATCTGCCGCATCTGGTTCAGCGTGCACTCATCCGCACCGATCACCAGGGGAAACTCCAGCGTCTTATCCGGGTCCTCAACATTGTGCAGGATCACCGTCACATGATAATCGCACGTTGTGCACTCTGTCGCGCACCCATCGGCAACCAGCGTGTTCGGCATGATCCGGTAGTTCAGCACAAGCGACGTCGGCTCGGTAAAGCTCAGGCGCTTGCTCGAACTGAAGCTGTACGCCCCACGCGAGCGATCCCCACGCAGCGTGTCGCTGATGCTCAGGTTCAAGCGCATCGTCTCGCTCAGCGGCATCAGAACCGTATCACCCTGCGGGCGTTGCAGGGCCGTGGCCAGTACCTGTCCCTCCTTCGACACATACTGGATCGAGGTCACCTTGTTCGCATCGACCACCAGCACCTTCCGCACGCTCGTATCGGCCGGCGCCTCATCACCGAACATGCGAACCAGTTCCATATCCGACACGCTTGAATAATACACCTTCGCCGTGCGGTCCTTGCCGTCGGCGCCACCGCCGATCCGATGCACCGGACCAACACCGCCCTGCTCCGCAAGACGGCCGCTGCCATCGCTCGAATACACCGACCGCACATACGGATACCCACCGGCGCTCGGGATCTCCGCATCCGGGCCGCTGCCGGAATAATAATCCCCGACCGTCCCGCTGGTGACCGCAGCCGGATTGCCATACGTGCTGTCGGCATCGAAATGCCGGGCGCTCAGCTCATCGCCACCGCTCAGCAGCAGATCCGGAACGTAGCCGAAGAACCCGCTGCCGCCATCAATCAAGGCGCGCTCCCCGACCGGCGCGGACATCGAGCCGACCGCACCACGACCGGAGTAATCGCTGGCGGAGCTGCCAACCAGCACCTTCTGGAGGCTCTGGAGCTTCACCTGGCTCTGGCGAGGTGTCCCCCCATCGGTGAAATAGCTCATCGCCTCACCCATGCGGCCGTTCTCGGCGAAGGTGCGACCATAGGCCCAGGTCTTATCGCCATCGAACTGCTCGTAGAAGAAGCCGGCATCCGGCAGAGCAGTATCGTCGGCGCTTGTGTAGGTCACCACCGCACCCTGCGCCGGAGCAATGCTCCAGACGCCCCAGTTGCGGGCATCGGCGATGCCTCCCGGATACACGCTGCCGATCGGGCGCACACGCCAGAGATAGAACCCCGTCCCCTCGGCGATCGTCAGGTCGAGGTGCTGGCGGCCATCGGCGGTCTCCACCGTGAGCGCCTGACGCCAGTCCACCACGGCCTCGACCTGCGTCTGAAGCGTGAACGCCGAATCGGTGTTGTACAGCCGGAGCAACTGCACCTGATAGCCGGGAAACGAGTCGCAGGCATAATCAAGCTCCCACGACAGACGCACCGGATTGCCACGGCTCACCGCGGCGCTCTGTGCAACCGGGCTGAGAACCGATGAAGCTGGCAACGAGGAGTTCACCGCGGCGATGGCATACTCCTCGCGATAGGATGCGGTCAGCCGAACGTCCGGCTGCACAAGGGAGCTTGCCCCATAGTAGGTGGGATGGATCGTGAACTTCTGCGTGGAGAGGAATTTCGCGGAATCGCTTCCATGATATTCCAGGCGGTACAACTGTTCCGGCGCGGTCTGATCGATCTGTAGGAAGATGCCGTTATGTTCCAGGGTGGGCACATTGGAGCTATCCCAGCCGACGAGGTTGAGGCGAATCTCTGCCAGGAATCCATTGGTACCGTAGGTATAGCGATCGCCAAGATCCAGCCGCAGATCAATGCCGCAGGCATGCAGGGGCCGATCGGTGCAATGCACCGGGAGGGTATTGCCATAACGCAGCAGAGAATCGAGTGTGCCTCCAACAGCGCTCTGCAACTGGGCATGGTCCGCGACGAGGCTATCGGAGCGCTCGATATACTGATAGCCGAGCACCTGGGCGGTTGTATCCTCGGGGATACGATCGCCGGTTGGCAGATCCTGCTGGGCATGCAGAGGAAGGAGCAGAAGCAGCCAGAACACAATGGCTGCCGGAACTAGTGCTGAACGGGAGGAATTCATGGAGAACATACTGGTACCGAATAAAAAAGGGCACACTCGATGACACTGCGTCGGCGTCCGACAGCAGTACTCCCCCCTCCGGGGGGTACGGGTCACCTGCCGGAGGGGGCAGGCGACAGGCTATCGGGGTGATGATGCGTCGCGCTGTTGAAGTTCCTGATGGATGCGCTGCATCTCCTCCTGGGAGATGCCAAGGCGTTTCAGAAGCCGCTGCCGCTCGTTCCGGAGATCGGAAAGCTCCTGTTCCACCACCCTGCGTTCATCTGCTGAAAGCTCAGTGCGCTCTCGTTCCAGCAGATCCTGCTCGCGTTTATAGAGCATCTCGATCTCTTTCAGCCCCTGCACGTTACCAAGCAGATCAGCGCCGGGCAGATCCAGATCGGGCGTGGCATTCAGATCCGGCAACGAAGGCTCCGCTCCGCCCAGTATCTCCAGCTTGTGCCCATCCGGGCCAAGCTGGAAATCGAGCAGATCGGCGCTCCCGGACGTAAATCCCGGCGCCTGGCCGAGCGTTGCGTCCATACCGCGATAGCCGGTGCGGGTGCCGCGAGGCCTTGCCGCGGGCATCGGCATTCCCTGCTCCACGATGGCGCCACGATCGACGCCCGGAACATTGATATGCGCCTCCTGCACCGTCTTGAGGCCACGAACGGTTTCAACGATCGTGCGCACGGGGCGGCCCTCGGCGTTGTACTGCGTATAGGCACCAAAATGATCGGCATCGAACATGGCAAGCGGCTGGAACGTCCGTGGATCGTAGACATAGCAGGTCATCTCCGCATCCACCGGCTGCCCCCGCACATCGTCTATCCAGACGGTATCGCTGCCAGTGCTCGTCATAGAGAAAAAGATGGTTGCCGCATTGGAAGAGGGTCCGGTGCCGACCTCGTACAACGTCCACTCGCCAACATGCGCCACCTCGTTTTGTTTTGTCAGCGAAACGGGCGTGAGATTGAATTGAAGGCCGATAGGGGGATTATCCCGCAGTACGGGATTTGAGTATTTCGCCCAGAACCGTATGAAGCTGTTGTTTCCGGCTGGCCCCTTCACAAAAAAAAGGCTGCTGCTGCTGCTGGTAACGCGAAGCGATCGAGTCCCGGCATGGGCAACAAGACTATCGTTGCCATCCTCCTCGAAGCTTGTGAACATCACCTCGTCATAGTCGGCATTTGCCGCCGCCAGCAGCGGCACCGTGCTATCGTGCCCCAGCTTTACGCTGCTTACGAGGCCGAGCGCATCGGCGGTCTCCAGCGGGATTCCGCTGCTATTGTAGCGCCGTATCGTGCCGGTGCGAAGCCACCTGGTGGTATCGTTTTTCACGAAGTCATCCCAGTTGAAAAGCTTCAGCGTATCGAGCCGGCCGGCATTATAGACCCGCGCATTGGGGAGTGTCCTGTTGGCAGAGGAGATGGCGGTACGATACACGTAGGCGCTCTTCGGCTTCCAGATCGGCGCATAGTCCGATTTCTCGAACGTCTGTGCCGATGCGGCTATGGCTCCCTGGTTGTGATACCCCGTTGTGTCGATCGGAACGAAATTTCTTCCGGTCATCACCTCATCGGCCGTTTCGCCGTAGGTCGTGATGCTGCCAGCGCTTGCACCAATCTGGTTTGTACGCCCGCTTTCAAGCACCAGCACGTTTACCTTGGCCGAGAGCGCATTTTCCTCCAGCGTCGGCAGTATGGTTACCGTCCCCGGCGTTTTTGCTGTCACAACGCCGATAGCGGCCACCAGGCCATTGGCAGCATAGGTAAGTTCTACCAGATCGCCGGGGCAGAGCAGATCCTGTGCAGGATGATCGACTGGTGTAAAGGAGATCTCCGTAGCAGGTCCCAGACCATATTTTATCATCAGCAGGGCGGAATCGTTGGCAAGCACGGCACGCTCGTTTTTCGCCTTCTGCCCCATCGCCGGATAATAGTGCGAGGCAGGGATGCCGAACTGGTGGTACAGCCCCTTATGTCCGCCTGGCGAGCGGTTGAGCGCCAGCCCATCGAAACCGTCCGAGGTCCGTGTGATTACAGGCGATCCGGTCTCCGGGTTGAACGCCACGTTTTCGGCATACTGATAGATGCCATCGGCATAGGAGAGTACACCCTTGACGATCGCCGGATACCGGATCACCTTGCTGACAACGCTTGTCCTCAGGGAGTTCTCGTTGATGCTCATGACAGCATTGCCGGAGGGCTGCACATCGAAGAGAGCAAACGAGCTGATCGACAGATCGCCCTCCACGCTGACATCCCGGGTATTATCGAGAACGGCGCGTCCTTCGCTCACCATCTCCATCTCCTTCCCCATGTTCTCATACCGCACGGTATCACCAAGCTTGTGCAGCACCGGTATCTTCTCCCCCGGCTCGAAATATTTCACCTCCTGCGATGCAGCCAGCGCCCACGAATCGGGATCGGCATAGTTGCCACCGTAGCGTGAACTCCGTTTGGCCCTTCCGTTCATGGCATTCTGCACAAACCGATATCCCTGGGTAACGAAGAGGTGGTCCATGTTCACCTGTATCCAGGGGAGGGGAAAGATGAACGGCGGCTTGTTGTCTATGGAATTTCCCTTGCGATAGTCCACCCCGGACCCGATGCCGGGATAATTCCCATCGAATGGATAATCCTTGGCTGTATAAAACTCGTTGACGGCAAATCCGGGATTTGTTTTGCCGGTATGAATGTTGCGTGCCACCACCCGCGAATATCCTACCGACGCGCCCGGGAGCAATGCTTCACCGATCGGCCCCACGAACTTCACGATGTCCTTGCCCGCAACAAATTTCTCCTTGAAATCATTGGCGCGCTCCCCTGCCATCACATCGACGATGGCATTCTCCTCTCTGCCGGTCGAAGGCTCATTGGCAGCAACGCCACTGCTTATATACTCATGGCGATTCTCGTCATAGACCTCGTAGAGATATTCCGTCCCATACAGCATCCCATGACCATCAATACCGGGATCGAGATTCAGCAGACGTTTCACCCTGACCCCGCCACCCAGCTTGGGGTGGAGAACCGGGATACGGATATAGGAGTTTGCATAATCGACCGCACGGCAGTGCTGCCAGAGATTGATATCAGTCAGGTCCGCCTTTCCAAGCAGATCGAATATCATCGCAGGATAGTTGCCACGATAGTCTATGCCCTGCCCCACATCAAGCTTTCCCCGTCTGTTCTTCCGCACAAAATCCCAGCAGATCGTCTTCGGAACCCAGTGATTGAGGGTTTCACCGGTGGTCAACGTATAGGAATGGTCGCCGCGCAATCTTACACGGAGAGCATACCATTGATTTGCCCCTCCCTTGTTTACCGTATCGATAAAAACCGCATCGACCGTGGCAAATCCGGTGATGTATTCGGAATTGTACTCGGAGGAGTCAATGCTGGGATTGGTCCCCTTGAGAGCATAGAGAAAGCGGAAATAGAGTTTTTTCTCCTTGTCCCTGATCTCCTTTACGATCAGCCCTCTCACCTTCGACATATCGGAATAGCTGGATGAATCAATTCCGATATCGGCGGTATTCAGATAGTAGAAATTGTCGGCCGAGCTGTCGTACGAGCGCAGTGTGGTGCCGGGGATGCTTGCGCGAAGGCTCACCATCGCCATCGCCATCCGATCCTGCACATAGGAGTAGTCCTTCTGCTCGTACTGCACCTGCATCTCGCCTCCTCCCGGCATGCCGATCCATTTCAACTGCCAGGCAGCGGGATCGAACGAGGAGTCGGGGGCCTGATTCACCCACGGGTTCAACCTGGATGAGCGTTCGGCTCCATCGGCGCGATAGCTTCCCCACCGATCCGCATCGAACATCGAATACCGGGGGTTCTGAGCGGCGGAGGAATAGCGATCGCCATAGGAGATGATCGAGCTGTAGTTCTCCTTCAGGTCATCGGGAAGCAGATCGTAATCGGCGCTCTTGCGGTATTGGTAGCCAAACGTATACGGATGAATCTTTGCGTTATGGATGTTCAGATTCTGCGACCAGACGCTGCGCAGCGTAAGCAGACCATCGCGCAGGGTGGAATCCGGGTGGCGCTGAGAATTGGGCAAACCACGGCGAAGCGAATAATCGTATCCCAGATATGTGGTCTGAAGAAGACTATCGGCGTGACCGTTCTGCCCCTTCACATAAAGCTCGATCCGTTCCAGGCGCTCCTGAAGGTTACGGCGTGGCAGATCGGCCGAATCGAGCAGCGCGGCCGTGGCAGTAGAATCGCCAGCAATGAATGCCTCCACCGAATCGGATGTATAAGGCATCTGCTGATAGCCATCGCGCCGCTCCTGCTGCGAGCCTCGTATCAGTTTATCCCCATGTGCAATCGAGGCCTTGTTGGTAACAAACAACGCGACATGTGTTTTTGTCTCCACCGACTCCAGATAATAGAGTTCCTTCTCTCCGGTATACACGGCCCCAAGATCATCTTCGGGATCGGAGAGCGACCCCTTCTCGAAGGACAACCCGTTATACGGCGAGCGCCAGCGATACCAGTTTCCGGCTGTATCAAGCTTGTTTTTACTTCCCGCCGCCCGTCTGTAGTGGAACAGGGTATAACCACCATAATCATCCGGCGTAGGTCCATTGTTGGTGCGATCCACATAATCGGGGGTGGTGATCTGGGTCAGCAGATACGCGGTTGCATAGGGAACACGCATCTGCTCGCCTATGACAACCGGGGCATCCTTCTCCACAGTCTTCTTATAAGCGCGCTGCCCCGACTTGATAGCATCCGGCTTTTTTTCCGCCAGCCCTTCCAATCCCAGCCGAAGGCTTTTCTCATCCCGCGCATACACTGGCAATCCGTACACAAGCCGGTTGCCGCTCCCATCAATGATTGCAAACTCTCCGATCCCGGATTTGAGCTTTGCGGCTTCCCTATCCACAAGGCCCCGCGAGAGTGTATCCCTGGTATATGATTTATGAAACACGCCGCTGCTTGTCTTTTTCAGCATTTCCTCATTGGTGCGATATCCAATGAATGTGGAGCGTCCGGCACGGGTTCCATCGTTGACCTGTGGGAAGAGGTCGTTGGGAAGCTTCATACCCAGTTGCGTGGATACGGTATCGAACAGGGACAGGCCGCCGGAAGCAGGCGCCCCGGACGACACGATCTGTATGCCTGGCACCGAAACGGCATCGGTATCCGAAAAAAGCACCGAACCGCCCAGATCTCCCCTAAAACGGAAGGAATACGGTTCATCGCCCTTTGCGGAGTACTGATGGGCGGAGTCAATCCCAATGCTGGCCAAGGCCCTTGTGGTATGGTCGTATCGTCCCAGACCGAACGACAATCCAAAGCCCCACCGTCCCAGGCCATGGAATTCAGCTCCCATCTGCTGAATCCCAAACCCGCTTTCCACCCTGTTGGGGCGAAACGCCCCGGGATTGCGCTGAAAGAGCCTGAAGGCGCTGCCACCAACGAAATAATTATCCGCGCTGACAACTGGAATAGGCAGATAGACATCTTTTTTATTATACGGTGCATCACGCTCCGAGTAATAGTCCATGATGCTCGCGGGCTGCATCGCGGCCTGGCTGGAATACATATACCCATACGCCTTGAGCGGAGTGTTTGCAATGCTCTGATGCCATGCAACACTCCCCTTCACCCCGAAGCCGATTCCTGACAGAAACCAGGGTATGCTTATAGTTATAGTGCTAGACAGATTGACCGCGCCGCCAGTAAAACCGGCAACATTTTTCGGCGACCTGTCCCGTTCCGTGGAGAATGTATGATGTCGCATCCCCATCATAAACGGTGGCGCTATGTACGCCTGGAAACTCGATTCATCGTCCTCGGTGGTATGACCGATTCCACCAATCCCCTTTACCGTGGCATCAAGCCCGGAAGCGATGGAATATCCCATCCGGCTATTATATTTCAGGTACGACGAAAGTTTTGGGGTCGCTCTGATGATACCTTTGCTATCGTTTAACCCTGGAAAATCCTTGCTTGTGATCTCCACACCGACCCAGTTGGTGGCCGAGACCGTATACATCCGTTTTCCCTTGTTCCAGTACACGATGGTATCGGCATAATCATCTGGAATTCCCCGTTTTTCCCGGATGATGGCATTGGGTCCAAGATTCCACCCATACCCCACCCACGATGCCTCCCCGAACGGCAGGCCGCTCTGATAGGAGAGCATAACGGTATAGCCGCTGCCATTGGGGCCAGGGACATGCATCACCGGCAGGCCAACGCCGAACGATCCTGAGAATGGATCGACACCGCCGCCACCGCCGGAGCCTCCGATACCTGACTGAATCGGTCCGCTATCCTGCCCATATGCCATAACGGCAAGGTTCAGAACCAGAAAAACAAAAGCGGTGGCACCCCGCACGATCGTTCCGTTGCAGTTCATTCTATGTACTATAAAATTGAAGCGTGCGATGAATAACAAACACACATCCGGCAGCCACACCCACCCCAGGCGCGCATAAGCATGGCACATACAGGTGCGCTCATGACAGCATGGCCGTATCAGCGCGCAAGAATCGCTCGTCCATGCATTTCAGCCCCATCCACTGCCAGCCGGTAGATATACGTTCCCTGCGGCAGCCGCTCCCCCTTGGCATCGGTCCCGCTCCACGATACCACATGCTTTCCGGCGTCTTCCTTCCGGTCGGCAAGAAGGCATATCTGCTCTCCGGTCACCGAATAGATGGCAAGCCGCACATCAGCATTTGCAGGAAGCGTATAGGTGATGGTAAGGCTGGCCGAGAAGGGGTTGGGATAAGCTTCGAGCCGTACACCGTCGGCTTTTCCTGCGATCGTGGAACGTCCGCCCCGCACGGTATTGACCGCATTGACCCGCAGATCGGTGAATGTTTCGGTGACCCCGGCCGCGCCAGGCCAGCGGACGATGACCGAATCCACAGCCGAGGCATTGCCGATCCCCACATGAAGCCGCAGAGGGTCCTGCATCAACAGACCGCGCCCCGAACTTACTTCGCGTGTATAACGACGATCGCCGGCGACCACGGTCACTCTGGCGCCAACTCCCCCGCTTGTTCCGGCGCCGGAGAGCAGATCAAGCTGTATATGGTTGCCGCCAGCGAGCGTGGCCTGATTACGAAGCAGCTTGAAACGTCCATCCTGGAAAAACGCTAGATCGAGCCGTCCATCATTATCATAATCGGCCCATACAGCATCGCGCCCTCCAACGGTTCTATGCAGGCCATATGCTGCATTTGCCCGCTCGAAACCACCATCAGGCGTCTGTAGATACAGGTCGATGAAATCGCAGGAACAAGAGCTTGTCAGCAGATAATCAAGCAGGCCATCATTGTTAACATCACCCCAGCTACCCCCGGCACGATGCCCCACAATCTCCTGTTCTGCGAAAGCAAAGGCGCTCTTCAGCCCCTCGGCGCCGGCACGATTTGTAAAGATCGTACCTCCCGTTTCCTGAGATCCATACCCGGCAACACCAAAGGGAACGGGTCCCGGGAGCAGCAGATCGAGATCGCCATCGTTATCATAATCGCCCCAGCTACAGCCGATTCCCTGTGCGCCGTTGCCATGCTCCCTCCCCTGCTCAAGAGGGAAGAGCTGTCCGGCACCATCATTGATAAAGATTCCGTGCGCCGCCCCCTCCGCTGTCGCGATAAAAAGATCAGGCGCACCATCATTGTTGTAGTCTACCCACTGCGATCCCTGGGAAGGGATATGCAGCCACGTGCCGCTTCCAGCACCGGGCGGCGTATAGGGAGTAAATCCCGAGGCACCATCATTGATTAGGAGGAGATTAACGGTGGAATCGCTCTGCACCTTGCTCTGGCCAAGAAAAATATCCAGATATCCATCACCATTGACATCGGCGATGCTGAAGCTGGAGAGATTTGCAACGCCCGGCAGGGGCGTTTTTCTCGCCGTGAAGTTGCCAATGCCATCGCCACGATACAGCACCAGGGAATGGTTCTCCCCATGATCGTTCACAAAAAATATATCCAGATGCCCATCATTATCGGCGTCGATAAAACCGCTGGCGCCGGATGAAACTTCAATTCTGGCCACGCCCGACACATCGGCAAAGGTCCCATTGCCTCGATTACGGAAAAGGCGCCCGCCAACGAGGAGATCAAGAAAGCCATCATGGTTATAATCGCCCCAGGCGATGCCGGTGCCGGCAAATGGGGTGTCGGGAAACCCTGCTTCCTTTGTAACATCGGCAAGAGCAGGCTCTATCGAGCGTCCGAACTTCATCCCGACATCGATGGCAAAGCCGTATTTACCCCATTGCCACACTCCTTTTTTATCCTTCATCATCTGAGAGTAATAGGCTCCAGACTCTCCGATACAGGCCATTTTTTTTGCCTTTCGATCGGATAGAAGCACGATATCAGGGTCGATCCTGTCGAGCATGACAAAAAACTGCGATCCTGAAACATGCACTGGAACGGGAAGTTCCACCGTAATTGTTTCCGTGCCGGACCGCGTCTTCCTGATGGTAATTGGGCGCATCAGATCACGCTCCATCAGAGGGGCGTTCATCCCCCCTTCGCTTCCATAGATATGAAGGAGGGCAGCGCCATTACGGCTGTTTCCACCGATTTTCAGACGAAGCGTGGTGATATGGCCCGGCCGAGGTATCTCGAACCGGGCGGCCAGGGATACGATTGAAGTATCATTATAAAATATAAGCCTGCTGCGATGGTCGTAATGGCGGAGCCATGAAGTATCCTCGGCAACGGCAGATAGCGATAGCAGTATCATCGCAATGAGACAATAGTATCCCATGGCAGTTGGCTCCTGAAGATGCGAACGTACATGTCTGTGGCGTGCTATAATTCCAAGCCGGATACGGAATCAAAGCAACAGGTAGATTGAATGCGGAGCAACTATACGATGTACAGCATGTGAAGTCAATGCCAAACGATATTTTTTTTACGACATTATTCCGACCATATCCATCATCCCCACCCCGGTAGCGATCGTCCCTCCGGCCTGTGAATGTATGCCGGTTTTAGTGTACGAAAGAACACCGCGCGATATCGGGGCATTCGTGCGGAGATCAGGGTGATATCGGCTATAGGATTTTTCCTGTGGTGGTTTTTGCAGCGTTTATCAACCGCAACACAGCAGCACATGTCATACAATTACGTATTCACCGTGCAAATGGAATATCGGCGGTGATCCGATAAACAATCACGGCCATGGTCATTTAAAACGTTGACCATGGCCGTGACCCTGCAATCTCAGCATCCTGCCAATTCCAGAAGCATTATCTCGCGATCTTCATTTGGGGGTGCCCGTACACGACATAGGCAAGCCAAGTTGCGTCGCCTGCCTTCCGGGCAGCCGCACGTGCACGTATGGTGGCATCACCAAGCGTTTCGCCATCGAGCAACGCCGCATAGAGCGTCTCGGTGAATGTACGCGCCGGGGAATCTCCTACAGACCAGAGCGTGCCAACAAAAACACCGGCACCGGCCTGTATAAATGCATGGGCAAATCCGCCGATATTGGTAAGGGCATATCCAGCACGACCGATCTGGCAGGCGTTTATCACCACCATCGGTGCAGTGCCGGTGCCAGCGATATTCCCGTACTGCTCTGCGGTTGTGGCACTGAAATAGGTTGGAACGATGGTCCCCTGCTCCTGGCGATCCTGTAACATCAGCCGCGCATTCGCTATGTTTTTTCCATCGGCCTCGCCATGACACGCAAAATGGAGCAGATCGAAGTTGCCCGGGCTGGAGATCAGCGCCCGCACCCGATCAGGCTCCGCCGCTGTAGCGGCAGCTCCAAATCTTTTTTTCAAGAATGTCTCCTCCTGCTCCGCTTCCGGCAGCCGTATGGTCTGGTTGAGATAACGAGGGATAACATAGTGGGCACGTCCCTTGCGAATTTTCAACGTCGTTGGCCGGAACGGTACATTGAAGAACCACCGCATAAGCCCCATCTGCCCAAGGAAGAGCGATTCTCTCGGAAGTCCCTGCATATCGGGATTGCGCAGATGCACCAATTCCCAGGGAATAAACGGTTCGCTTGAGATCACCATGATTTTTTTCAACTCCTTCCGTTTCTTCCAGAGTATCCGTTGCAGCTCGACCGGGATAAGCTGTTGAAAGATCTGCGCCCCGAACGCGCGCAGATCGGCGACAAATGCCCTGCCATCCCCACGACTGCTCACCCAACGGCTCTCGATCTCCTCATACAGATTGGTGATATAGGCATCCCTGTTACCCACGATAGGCGCCGATCGATAGCGTTTGACATCAGGAAGCGCCAGCAGATCAAGATCGAAATCATAGACCGTCTGATTGCCGTTGACCTGTTCGGTAATGCGGAGCATATCCACCGGCTTAATGGTACGACTGGGCTGGGCGGCATATCCTCCTGCGGAGACCTTCTCCGCCGCCGTGCCTGGTCTGGTACGGATGGTGGAATTCAATTGCAGCATCAGAAGCATGGCCTGCTGCTGCCTGACCTCCACCCAGATCACGCCATCCCCCGTATGCGTGCCTCGCACGTTGAACACCAGATCGCGTTCCTCCCCAGGCACTGGCGGATCAATCTCCACCTGATCGGGGCCAAGCACCTCATAGTTCTGCTTTGGGATCACCCGTACTACAAGCTTGCTCTTCGGGTTGATCCTGGCACTTCCCTTTTGCGATGCGGCCTCGGCAGCCCGTTCGATAGCCTCACGCGAGACACGCACCTCTACGGTCACGGCGCGTTGCAGCACGACCTGATCGTCCATCATCGCATGAAAATGACAGAGCACCTTGTCCGCCTTCTCCCTTGCCGGCGGCACGGCGGCCGGTGGTCTGGCGGCCCCTGTTGCCGCCGCCGTTTTTCTACCTGCGGCGGTCTTCCCGGCTCCCCGTGCAGCGCCCTGTAGGGAACCGGCCGTTTGGCCGCCCCCCCTTCGCGAAGAGAGCGTGTCGCCCGTGCCGGGATTGCGGCTGGCTCTGGCTGCGGAGCGTGGCCTTCCTGCGGCCATAGCCTGTTTCACCGGCTTCCGCCATTCAGGTTCCTGGAAAGCATCAATCTCATATGATCCCTCGGTTACATGATATCCAGGGATCTCATCGCCTGTACGAACCGGATGAGCCGCGCCGACCATCCCCCCTCTGAAAGCCATCGTATGCCGGGACCCTGTGCGTTTAGTATCCGCCGCATCCGATGAGGGGGCCACCCTTGTTGTACGGGTACCTTTTCCCCGCCCCGCGCCCCCGGCAGCCACCTTCTGCGGTTTGTGCCCGACCGTGCTGGACGACCTGCTGGCACGCGAAGGGGGGGCTGGCGCATCGTCGATTCCGGCTCCAAGCCAGCTTGCAAGGGCATCAACCACACGCTTCATTGCAAAGTAGTTTGTGTGATAGACCTCCGGGTTCTTTCCGAAATCGAGACGCCCGGTAAAGCTGTCACGGCGAATCGTTTCCATAGCGCTCATCGACCGGGTATTCACAACCAGGTCGTTCGCCTCCTTCATCAACCCATCGACAGCGCCGTTGGCAAGCCATTGAACCATGCGCAGAGGAAGCTCGCGTGGCTGGTGATCGCCGCCTATCACGCGTGGCTTGAAGTCGGAGGTGATCGTGTAATACTGGCTCTGCAATGTTGCCGGGAACGCAGCATTCAGCTCTTCGACAAGCTTGCTATCCGGCTCCATTGCAGCCAGGCCGGGCACGCCGCCGGCGGTAACGGCAAAGGTTGCGCTATACTTGATGAACGCACCCAACCCCTTTGCCACCTCTGCGATCACGGCGGTGGCGGCCTTTGCCTGGGGTATCAGGCCAATGGCCCGGCACGAGCCGACGATAAGGTTCGTATAAAGATTGATCAGCGAGTGCCAGTTATCCGGCTCGGCGAGCAGTGTGCCGCCATTGGTGCCGCCAGCAAAGACGATAGTGCCCACCGAGGCACCCCAGCGCGCACGCGGGATCAGCCGCTCCACCAGCAGGCGGGATACAAGGGCACCCCTGCTATGGGTCACGATATCGAGCTGCGGTGGCTCCGTCCAGCCAAGCCCGCGCAGGCGTTTCAACAGGTCGGCAGCATTGGCAGCCGGATCGGCGCTCAGCGTCGGATGATCGTAGCCGATCACCGCATCGTAACTCTTCCATGCAGCCCGCAGGAAATCCTTCCCATGATCGGTGGCCGTCAGCGCTCCGAAGCCGCCGATTGTGCTGCTGAAGGTGCCATGCACAAGCAACAGCACACGCGGACGCCGTCCGGCAGGAAGCCTCAATGCGGAGATATCATCAAAGAGGTTCCAGTTGCGGGGGTCCACCGTCCGCACCACCACAAGGCCCTGGCGTACGTTGCGTTCCAGGAATTTCATTGCAGTTTTCACCGTAAGCGCTGCCGTGAACTTCAGGACATAGGCCTTTGCCCTGCCAGCAATGAAGTCCCCCACACTGCCCAGCAGGTTTCTATCACCGGACCTCTGCTTTGGCGGAGCAACCGGCGACACCATAAACCGGAAGGCCACCTGGTGCCGGGCGGCATCCCCTTGCACGATGGTGCGCTTCCCTCTGGCGACAGTGCCCTGTTCAACCGGGAACTGCCACATATAGAACCCATCCTGCTCCAGCAGCAGCATCGCATGCTCCTCATTGGAGAGATCGACCACGATATCTGCCTGGCCGCTATCCTGAGCACGGACTCCCCTACGGCTTCCGATAGCGGCTATCGGGCCGGGCAGCAGCTCAAAAGCATCGAGAAGTTCCATATCGCTCTGCTCGAGCGCATTCACCAGGGCCGTGCTTTCCGGGCTGGCAGTACCGGAGACGCCAATACCCTTGCGACGTGTGCCCGGTGGAGCCACCGGAGCCGAGACCGCATAGCCTGCCGGAAGCGAGATCTGAATACCACTGGATCGAGTGATCGTTGCCATGAATACTCCTGAATGATACGGTGCAAGAACGTTTGTGGGGGATGGGGGAATGCTGAACAGGGCCACGGATGGGCCTGTTGCCGACGAACTATCGGCATGATACGCCAAGGCTGGAGACATTGGGGAGGTTCCTATGCCGCTCTGGCAGCACATGCACGGGATCTCCATATATCCCTTCTCCATGGTGCTGGAAGGGAAAGCCCGTCATGACGCGGCAAATATACAATCAGGCGGATAAAAAATATTCGGCGATGGCATTATTTCCGTGGTGGCAGATGCAGGATGCCGTTTTATGTGTCCGGCACTGATTCCGATGGCCCGCAGAATGATTCTATCGAATCGCGCAGATATCCCGTTGTTCACTATAGCGGATGCAACCGCCGGATAGGCGGCAAGAAATAGAGGTTGGCAGGGTTGCAGGGTTTCGTTACGTTGCGCTCACGCCCGTGAAGGCATCACCCCCCCTTTTTTCTTCATTTCGTACTATCGGTCCGCCTCCGCTTTCGGCATCGTATGGCATCACATTCTCTGCCCTATGGCATTCGGCATGGGGTGGCATCGTTCAGCGCCGAAGAAGCCATGGGATACGTATGCAGGTCCGCGACGATCGCCAAGGCTGTCCGGCAGCGATTGCATGCGGATCGCACCGCAGGGCACGGCAAGATGCCGGTAGCCCCGCTATTGCAGACCTCGTGACACCTATCGGGAGCATCCCGGCGGGGTCACCGTCCGTTTACCTTGAACCCAGTACTGCTTCGAGCCATGCAATCGTTGCTCGACGTCATCTGCACGCTCTACTTCCGAGCGAATCGCCCGTTCCTACGGGCGCTCGCCGAGATCTTCACGGGAAATCCGATGGACGGCTCCATGCCGGATGGCAGGGAAGTGCTCGCCCATGTGGAGGCATTTCTTCGGCAGGTGCCGCGTCCATTCTATCGGCAGGTACATCTGCTGCTCTGCCTCTTC
The DNA here is from genome assembly GCA_964455525.1 of uncultured Alphaproteobacteria bacterium. GTDB lineage: Bacteria > Bacteroidota > Ignavibacteria > OLB7 > OLB7 > JAFDZV01. Next base: position 297,897 of record CAYVWR010000002.1, on the reverse strand, counting down.
CCCATCAAGCTTCCACCACGCATCGGGCAGCGCTCCGAGCTGGCCACCGCTCTGGTACGCATCTGGTTCATCCTGACCTCACAGATAGTCCGCGTTCGGTTCCTTATGCTCTCGCGCAGCAGGCAGCGTGCATGGATCGGCACGATACACGATGAGCTGCGGATGATGGCCGACGAGGACGACCTCTTCCTTTCGATCCTGACCTTCACCAGCATCAAATCGCTTCTCTCCGGCGCATTCATGGACCTGCCGCTGACATGGAAGGCGCTCGGCTACCAGCCATATCCCAACTGGCCTCCATCATCCGATCCTGAAAAGCCGCCGACCCCTCATCCGGTGATGCCCATCCCGCCACCGAGCGGCAGGCCGGACGGCGAGCGTCCGGCACAGACGGAGAACTCGCGCTATCTGCTGGAACATACGATCGAGGTGGGCACTCCCGGATGGCACGAGCGATTGCAGCAGAGCATCGGCACACGCCGCACCTATTGCGTGATTGGTTCCGGTGCAGGGGGCGCAATCGTGGCATATTATCTCCAGCAGGCGGACCCGGAATCACGGGTACTGCTTCTGGAAACCGCACGGGTCACCTCCAACGAACACTTCCCCGACAGCGTGCTGGCGGCCAGCGCATGTCATTTCATGAATGCCGGCGCAACCGTCACCGCAGACCGCACATTCACATTTCGTCAGGGACGCACCGTAGGAGGCTCCACCACCGTCAACAACGCCATCTCCCTGAAGCCGGAGGGGTTCTGGTGGACCGACAATCTTATTGGCCGCTGGCAGCATGCCGGGGTGAGCATGAACTGGCCGCGACTGAGCCGGGCATACGACGAGGTAGGAACATTGCTTGGCATCAGGCCGCTCGACCCACGGCTTATAACGGAGGCGGCCCGCACCGTGCGGAAGGGTTTTCAGGCGACCGGCCAGAGCAGCAGCCGGATAGTTGATGTAAACCTCGGGGAATGCGTCGGATGCGGGCGTTGCAATCTAGGCTGCCAGTACGACGCAAAAAACTCGATGAGCACAGCGGTGATCCCGGAGTTTATGCGGCGCGGCGGCATACTCCTTAGCAACGCCCATGCACATCGGCTGGAGTTCTCCGGGCAGCCCGGCATGGCTCATGTCACGGCTGTGCAGTTATCGCCATCGGTGGATGGCGGCATCACCATCAAGGCCGATCGGTTCATCCTTGCCCCCGGCGCATACGCCTCATCGAAGCTGCTCTGGGAGAGCGGCTTCACCGGGGCATCGGACGCACGCACGGTCGGCAGAAAGTTCACCTGCAACTTCGGCAGCCCCGTCATCGGACGATTTCCATCGAAGCAACGTGGGTGGGCGGGACAGCAGGTCGGCTACATCCTCCATATACCACAGGAGCGGCTGGTGCTTGAGACCGCATTTGCACCGCCCGGCCTGCTGGGTTCGCTGGCCCCGCAGTGGGGAGCGGAATTCATGGAGATAGCCCGATCGTACAACAACATCGCGGTGATAGCCCCCACGGTCTCCTCGTATGCCTATGGGGAGATCCGCAAAGGGAACCTCTTCAACAGCGGTTATCTGATCGACTGGAGCATGAACAGCGAGGACTGGCGGCGCCTGGCATGGGGAATGAAGCTTGCCGCACGGACATTGTTCTCAGCAGGGGCAACCGATGTCTTCAGCACCCGGTTCGGCATGGCGCGACTCAGCTCGCCGGACGATATCGACCGTTATTTCGATGGCATGGGTCCGGCCGACAACTTCAAGGTCGAGAGTTCCCACCCCACCGGCGGCAACGTCATTCATCCCAATCCCCGGCTCGGCGTGGTCGACGAACATCTGAAGGTGCATGGCGTTGGCAACCTCTGGATCACCGATGCAAGCGTGATTCCAGCATCCATAACGCTGAACCTGCAATTCACCATTATGGCACTGGCGCGGTATGCAGTGCCTGGCATCGTGGCCAGCGATGGCATCGGGCACAGACCACCGGAGAATCGCGCATGACATCAGATATTCATTCGGCACAACCGCAGCCGGAACGGCGCATCATCGTCGTCTCCGATCTTCATATGACCGCCGGCCGCAGTCCCGACACCGGTGTCTGGTCCCCTACGGAGGATTTTTTCCAGGACGACGAGTTCACGCGTTTTCTGGAGCATTATAGCCACGGGCCGGCAACAACGCTTGTCATCAATGGCGATCTGTTCGATTTCCTCCAGGTACTGGAGTTCCCCGAGGAGTGGAAGAAGGATCGGGGAAAAGGAAAGCCGGACGACCATATCTACATGGTTGAACGGGCATGGCGGGGACGGACGTTCCACTATTGCATTCCGCTCGCCGACATCAACCCGACGTATGGCCTGCGATGCACGAAGGAGGCCACACGGTTCCTTGCCGGAACGATCGTCGAGGGGCATGAGCAGTTCTTTCAGGCACTTGCGGACTTCGTTGTACACGACGAACATCGCGTGGTCATCCTCAAGGGGAACCACGACATCCAGCTTTTCTGGAGCGGTGTACAGGAGGAACTCTACCGCCGCATGGAATGCCTGGTGCCGGACGGCTTCGTCCCCGCAGTACGCGAGCGTATAACGTTCAAGCCGTGGTTCCATTACGAGCCTGGCCTGGCATGGATCGAGCATGGCAACCAGTACGAATACACCACATCGTTTGTGAATTTCCTGGCCCCGGTCCTCCCGTTCGCCTACGATGAAACAGGGAGCGCGGCATCGGGGACAACGGCGGCAACGCCCGGCACGCCATCCTCCCCTTCGCTCGACGACGGGCATATCGAGCTTGATCTCGCCAGCTTTCTGGTACGGTATCTCACCAATCCAGGCGAGTCCGTAAACCCGCTTGCCGACAACATCCGTCCGCTCGCACGATACTGGGAGGCGATGTGGCGCGAGCATCCGTTTTTTGTGCTTGGCACGTTTCGCGCCGGGGTCGTGTTCATGATGAAGGCATTTGCGAAATCGGCACAGATGCGGCGCAAAACCGGATGGACCAACCGCACCATGAGCGATGCCAACAGGACGATGATGGCCGATGCGGCACGGCATGCCGGGTTGCCGATCGCGGTGCTTGAAGCGATCGACGCCTGTAAAGCCGAACCGACCATGGCCTACGGCCCGCTACGGGTTCTGTGGTGGTTCCTGAGGCCGATCGTTGCAGGAATGCTCTGGCTGCTCCCTCTTACGATAGTCGTCTCCAACGTGACCACATGGATTCCCGATCCGGTCGGCTCCGGCGGCTGGCTGGCGCGCACCTTCACCACCCTGCTTCAGGGGGCGATCGTAGTCACCACCGGGGCATTGCTGATTGGCGCACGGCAGTGGTATCGCAGGATGCGCGCAACATGGCGGCGGGCAACCGCACGAGAAGCCCGTAACACGGCAGAGGACAAGGCACAGAGCAGCCCCACCGCTGCGCCCCCGCAGAAGATGGGAGTGCCGCAGCTCGATATGCGAACGATTGCGACCTATATCGCCACCCTGACGGATGTGCCCTTTGTCGCCTTCGGCCACACCCATTACGCCGACCTGCACACGATCGGGGAGAACCGATGGTACTTCAACTCGGGCACATGGATGACGATCCTTGAACCACGCGAGCAACTATACCGCGAAGCACGACAGCTCACGTTCATAGAAATCAATGCGGGGGCCAACAGGGAACCGACTGCAACGCTGCTCTGCTGGTATCCGCCGCAATCGGCGCCACGCCCGGTTGTGATCGTGGATCTGGGAGAGCTTGATGACGGCGTGGAGAATGGCATCGTGATGTCCATGCTGAAAAAGTTCGGCTCAGCATTCGGAGGAGGCTCATGACAACGGTGAGAACGGCATCCACCATGACAAACGGCAGTTCCAGTTTTCAGACGGCCGGCAATGGAGCGTGCGCCTGCCACATCGGCAGCACATCCGCTATCGGCCTTCATTTCCAGGATGAACTATGAGCAAGATTCTTATCACCGGCGCATCCGGCTTTGTTGGCTCGCATCTGGCAGGCGAGCTTCGGCGGCGGGGACACGACGTACACTGCCTTGTACGCTCCACAAGCGACATTTCCGTGTTGCAGGGACTGGGCGTCACGCTCCACATCGGCGATCTTCGCGATCCGGCATCGCTCGCATTTCCGGCTCGCGATGCGGAGTACATCTACCACTGCGCGGCGGCGCTTCTGGTAACCGACGAGGAGACATTTTTCGCGGTCAACCGCGACGGGACAAAGAACCTGCTGAACGCCGCACGCGAGCAGGCATCACACACGCTGAAACGTTTTATCCTCGTCTCAAGCCAGGCCGCCGCCGGACCCACCACCACCACCACACCACGTAAAGAGAGCGACCCGGAGCAGCCCATCTCCTGGTATGGCCGCTCGAAGCTTGAGGCCGAGCGAGCCGTGCTTGAATTTGCCAAGAGTCTTCCGGCAACCATCGTGCGGCCAAGCTCCGTATACGGCGAGCGCGAACGCGACGTAAGCCAGACCTTCCCGATGGTGGAACGGCGCATCCATCCGGTTCTGGGCATCCAGAAGAAATATGTGGTGATGGTCTATGTCGAAGACCTGGTACAGGGCATGATCGCCGCAGCCGAGAGTCCGGTCTCGCCCGGACAGATCTATTTTCTGAATCACCCTCGGATTCTCACCACAAAAGAGGTCATCAAGACGATGGCGGCGGCGATCGACCGGCCATTTGGCCTGACGCTCCCCACACCGACCTTCGTGTTCAAGCTGGCGGCACCATTGGCGGAACTGGCCTACGAACTTGCACGCGATCGGCCATCGACAACGCGTGACAAGGCGATCGAGATCGGGCAGCGTTTCTGGCTGGCCGATCCATCACGTGCCGAGCAGGATTTTGGCTGGGTGCCGACGCACGATCTCCTTGCAGGGATGAGGCGTACCCTGGCCTACTATCGGGAGGAACAGAAGGAACTGCGCACGATGGCTCGCGATAAACCGTTTGTGCTCTGGCTGAAGTTCATCGCAACCGGCATGGTGATAGGGTCGATTATCGAGGCCGCCTCATACATCAATCGGTTCTACTGGTTCGATCCCTGGTGGCTTGTGTTTGTGATAGCTCTTGGCGGCTTTGGCATCGCGCTCGGCACGCTTGCCTGGCTTCTCCGGCGCAGCTCCGATCTGGTGCAATTTATTCTTCCCACGCTGCTTGTCGGCGCAGCCGAAGCAGCAAATGTGGCGTGGTTTAGGGCATGGACCTTTACGCCGGGATGGCCTTTTGGCATCGACGATCCGTGGCTTCGCTCCGCCGTTCTTGGCACTGCCGGCGGGTTTGTGGTTCTCATCATCAATGCGGTGCAACGCAAGGTGTATGAACGGCGCATGCGCCGCGCATAACGCCATCGCGATCCTTGTCGGGATGGCGCTGGCATGTACCGGCATACAAACCACAAGACAGCATGGAATCCGAACATTTCAACTACAGGCTCACCTATGGATAGCGCAGAACACCTTTCTTCCGGCATGACAGCCCCGGCACCCAGAAGCGCCAGCAGCTCGCTCCTCTGGCGGGTCTGGCAGATCCTGAAGGATACCGTAACGATCGTCTGGGATGTTATCAGATCCCTGGTGGCACTGTTTCGCGAGCGTCCTGCACAGATCATCGGCTCATCCTTTCTTCTGCTGATGCTCTGGGGATATCATGGCGAGCTGGAGCTGCTCAACCGCGCCATTCCCGACACCTTTGTCGGTCCGGGCAAAGGGTGGAGCGATCAGCTACGACTGGAGCCGCCGCTAACACGTCCGCGCATTCTGGAAGGGATTCCCTGGGACCAGGAGTTGATATCCTTTGGCATGGGCCTTCTCCTGCTCGTTGGCATCCCGATTCTCATCATCCGCTTTGGCTTCAAGGAACGCCTTGCCGACTATGGGCTTGGGCTACCCCCGAAAGGGCATCGCAAGGTGGGATGGCTCGGCTTTATTGCGCTGATGCTGATCTGTATCGGCCCGTTCTACCTTGGCACGCTGGATAATTATGCCTTGAACAGCATGCAGCAGGTCTACCCGCTCTACCGCCCATTCGCAGACACAGGGCAGTTCATCCTCTACGAGCTTAGCTATCTACCATTTTTTATTGCGATCGAGTTCATCTTCCGGGGTTATCTGCTGTTCGGACTCTCGAAAGCCAGGGACCTTGCAGGCAGCGAGCGTGGGACCGGCATCCCCGGCCCGCTCTTTTTCGGCACCTATGCGCTCCTTATCCAGATGCTCTCGTACACCGCATGGCATCTGGGCAAACCGATCCCTGAATTATGGGGAACGGTGGTGTGGGGGCTGGTGGCCGGAGCAATCGCCTATCGAAGCAGGTCGATCTGGCCGGTGATGCTGGCGCACTACCTGCTCAATGTGTTTATGGACTATATGATCCTGCACCATCTCGGGATCTGGCGATCGTAGATACGGCAGCAACACACGCCAGAGGGATACGGGGTAGCAGGAACGTTCCGGCTACCCCGCGCCATCTTCTTCCGCCATAGCCCCTGTCATCACCACTGTGCCCAGTATGTAGCTCGTATGTAGCAGGACTGATCCCAGGCAATACCATGTTTATGCGCGGCCCGATCAAGGCGATCGAGCCAGGTATAATTCAAGCAGTATTCGGGAGAAAACACAATGGCTATCAGACGTCAGGTACTGTGCATTACGCGCGCTTTCTCAACAGGAACATCCCGGCAGATCACCCACATCGGCGGAGTCCACAACGGTATTCGCTGGAGGGAAACTTCAGCCGAAGCGATCCGGGGAATAGATAATGGAGAGTGGACGTTTTATGTCTCCGATAACGGACGAGAAGCAGAAGTGATTATCGGAGGCAATGGCGATCAGCGTTATCTGACAACAAAGCCCGATGCAACCCTACGGAACAACCTTCTAAGCCTGCAAGACTGCCCGGCATAAGGACACATGCGATACCATGACAGAACCTATGGAGCAACCGCCGGTGCAGAAAAAAACCGGCCTCATCAAACCGCTTGGCATTGGCTGCGGAGGATTGCTTGCGATCATCATCATCATCGGGGTCCTGTTTGGACCGAGCAAGGAGGAGCAGGCAGAGCGGAAACGGCTCGATGACAGCCTGGCGGCCTTGCAGCCGAAACAGCCCGCACCGGTATCCCGATCGTTATCAGAAACCCTTCCGAAGCAGAGACGATCGGGCACCGGAGTCAGGAGAAAAGCGGTGATTTCGGTATTCGAGAAGAAGGAGATCGGATTCAGGTTCGAGAAAGGAAGGGCACTGAAGGAACAGGAGAATTACGTTGGCACGGCAACAGCGATACCCGGAGCAATGATACAGCTCCTGGGACCAGCCGACAACCTTATATCGGCAGCCTCTATCACGATGCTCTCTACCAATAGAGATGCCAACGTGGTTGCCGCTATGGTCCCCGTGGGGCTGGCAAAAGTGTTTGACGGCAGGGCTGCCGAGTGGGTTACAGCCAGGCTTACCAAGGCCGATTACAGAAAGGACTTCAGTGCAAAACGGAAATTCGGTGATATCCACTATGAGATCACCTATGGGATGCGTGATGGTTATGCCTTGCTTACTCTCTCCATCGGCACCGAATGATGCGAGTTGACAACATACATCGCATAGGGGCCACGGGTATTGCAGAAGCGATGCAAAACGATCTGCCGCAGGAGCATACGAGGGTGGAAAAGACCCCTAAATTGTAGGGGGGGTACCCAAACATGTACCCCCCCAATCTCTTGTACGTGGCAGACACCAATCGTACATTCACATTGTAGAAATATCACTATACAATAGATCGCACAACACTATGAAGGTTCCTATGAGACACCAGCACCGAGCCGCCTTGATAGTACCAGTTCTTGTTGGTCTGATACTGACCTCTCTGAGTGGATATGCCCAGAGTAGCTCAGAAAAAACTATGGGAGTGGGATTCGCCTGGCATACGATGAGCGCCCCTGCCTACGGAGCAACGTTTCAGTATGACTGGCGGGATCTATCCGTAAGCAAGGGCAACGGCATTGAAGCAACTATTCCACTGGACGTAACGGTTGAGGAGTTCGAGACGGGCTTCTTCGATCTTGCCCCGTATGCCGGCAGAACGGTGCAGCTTAGAGCACGGGTTCTTACCGCGTACAACGGACGTGGCGCTTCCTCCTGTGTCATGCGGAGACCGGGCACCGCTGGCACCACACTGGAGAATTGCCACGCGCCACAGGATCTTAAATAACTAACCTTACGCACGATTGGGGTTTGAGGCGGGTTGTAGGGCCGTTCCCGCTATCATTCCAACTCTCCCTCCTTCCGCGAAAAACCCAGTATAGAGGTCTTTGAAGGGAGATCGAGTTCAAAAGCTCTACGTAACATCAGTTACCTGCTAACCACAAAGAGCGTTTACAATGAATCATTCGCACACGGTGCCTGAATGCACTACTTCACGGATCTTGTATATCCTCCCGCTCTATCTTCTGCTTGTTCTGATCGGGACAGAGCAGAGCGCAGCACAAAACGAGTCTGGTAGGCGTACTCTTTCCCGGACAGCGTTTGCGCCTTATTGGTATGATAGTGCAACACACAAGTACCACTTACGGGTACCTATCATAAGGACATTGCCGCCGCTTAGTAGCGATATGCCAGCCAACGTATTAAGATCGTACATCCATCTCGACAGCCTCGCCCGCTTTAATACTAACAATGGATTTTTGCAATCTGGCAACGCATGGCTTGAGGAGCCTGAGTTACTAAAAAAGACTCTTGCGAGCTATTATACAGTAATGGATTATGAACCACTGCGGTACCAGCAATACGAGTATGAAACCTCACTAAAGCGTTCATTGTTTAGATCAGAGTTAGGAGGAACAACAACATATTTACCGCGAGCTTTAACTCAATCTGCATCCATTCAACGTGAAAAGGATGCGCTTAGAGCAGTGATTTTTTCTGATTATGTGCTCCGTATCAGGGTACTTGCTGTTGACTCGATGCCAACAGGATTTGCATTTGGCAGCCAATATGTATTTAATGTTACGGCAGAAGTGCTAGACACTATTAAAGGGCAAAGATTTTATACATGCCAAGAGCAAGATGGCTACAAAATGCCTAATTCCATGGCAACAAGCGCTTTACCCTCTATTTACTTCCAGTATTATCCTAGTACATATGAAAAATATTCCATATATGACAGAAAAGAGGATAGTACATTTATAGAAGATGGGAGAGGATTTGCCATGCGCCCTGGACAGGAGGCTGTAGCATTTCTGAATTTCGTCGAGCAAAAATTCGACTCCACGCACGACGCCTTTGAGCTGTTTTTAGGACCGCCAGCATCTGACATGGCCTTACCGATCATTAACGGACAAGTACGCGATAGGAACCTCATATGGTCCGACAATATGACGATACGTTACGCGGACTGGAGACTGCGATTCATAGATCTGCGCGACAAGATTCTCAACGGCACCTATTAACCATCTCATGCAAATGGAGGAAGGAATATGAAAGTAGCGTTGCTTGTTCTCACTCTACTCTTTTCCTGTTGCATGTGCTATGCTCAACAGCCAGAGAACCGAAAGAAGGCCGACGGGCTTTGCGATGATGATAATTGTCTTCGCCAAGAGTTCCCCTACATCTTCTGTAACAACACAGGCGAACTAGTGGTGAAGTGCAGCGACGATCCGAACAATGAGCGCGGTCTGAAGTTTATGAAGGTTAAGGTTCCAATAGACTTCACTTACCTTGACTGGACAATGCAGCCAGAAATAACACGAGGAAGCGGCGTTATCAAATTCTATCTAGGACAGGACACGAACTTTACCGCGTATCCGGTCTTTGTTAATGCTAGCATGAAGAATATCATTGCTACTGCGGCAAAACGCTGGTCAACGCCGGACCTGTGCCCCCCACAAGGCCCAGATGATGAATATCAGGATTGCCAGATAACGGTACGGTGGTCACTAAGTAATGATGACTTCAACATAAATACGATGCTGGAGAATCCCGCTGTAACAAGGCGTGCTCATGATCCAGGCAATTGTTCGGTTCATTGCCCTTCCTCGGCGATTGTCCTAAATCAACAGCCTGCATATCTTCGCCTTGATGACTATGGACGTCCAACACATTTTATAGCTACTGAGCGCAATAATTACGGCTATATACCGCCAGAACCCAACTACGTATATATAGATGCATATACGGCTCTAGTCCACGAGTTCGGACATCTGCTAGGCTTTGCTCATACCGACGAAGCTCCATGCGGCGACCCGAACGGCATCATGAAGCCGAAATGGAATAGCCGCGAGATAGGTGATCTCACCTGGGCAGATAAGTGCATGTTCTTAAAAGCCTATTGCTGTAAAAAAACGCAAACGGTAGTCTGGTTTGAAGATCCGCAGATACCTCCGCCAGGGCCGCCAATCAATCACACAAAGCCTCTTATGGAAGGATCGAATGATAACAATCTGGAAATAAGTTTTTCAGTTGCCCCAAATCCCGTCACTTCAGGAACGATTACGCTTTCCCTTCATGGTATGGCTGGACTGGGCGTCAGGAGCATACAAATTATTGACGCTACCGGGAATGCGGTGTTAGCTCAACAGTTAGCTGGAGAGAATACCCGTGAGGTGTCGCTCGATGTTAGCGCCCTTTCCAATGGACTCTATATCATGCAGCTCATCCAGGGTGAGCAAGTATACAGCCGAAAATTCCTTATCTCCGAATAAAGCAGCCGATAAACCGGCAGCATGTTATCATGCAGGCATGACCGATAGCAGCCGGAACCCATTGTATTGTCAAAATCCAGCATGCCATAAAGAAGAGCCTCATCGGTACCGATGAGGCTCTTCTTGTAGTGCTTGGCATATTCTACCAGAACAGGCCATCTGCGCAGGGCAGTGTGTCCCTACCCAGGAATTTATCGCGTCTTGATGAACGAAGTATTGGCCGATGGCCCCTTGTCCGAGGTCACGCGCACCATGTAGTAGCCCTCCGGCAGCGTTTCCACCGGAACACGTACATACTCGGCAGCAGCAATACGCGAGCGATGCAGGCGCTCGCCCATGGCATTATAGATTTCGAGCGTGCAGTCGCCATGCAGTTCCGGCGACAGACGTGCGGTCATCCAGTCGGAGGTCGGGTTTGGTGCAAGCGACATCAGCGCACGCTCCTGGCGTACGGAGTTATCAACGCTGCTTGGGGCATTCCCGTCGATCACCACCACCTGATTGATCGGTGGATTGACCACCGTTGTTGTTGGAAGCCCGCGCATCGGCCAGCGCACCACGATAGAATCGATGGTGGTGTTCTGAGCAAGCCCGAAATTCAGGTCAAACGGCTGCATCATGCCCCAGCGGCCGACGCCTGACTGGATATCGCGCATCTGGCGAACGCCGCCGGAGTACACATAGATACGTGCGCCGATATTATTGGCATTTGATCCTGACGGCGCAACAAGCTTTACCGTCACATGATTGTTTTTGTTGCCGATATTATTGCGCACCATGAATATCTGGTTGACTCGTGCTCTGTCCGCAGGCGGCACATACTGTGCAAGCGGCGAATAGATGATGGCAAAATCGTCATCGCCATCGAGATCGTAATCGAACGGACGGTTGCTATATGCCGCACGCAGCCATGAGGAAAGGCCAGTGGGCTTTGCGATATCGGTAAAGGTATGATCTGGGTTCTGATGCTGGATGTAGGCTCTGTCGTTCCGGGGATCATAGCCGGTTGTGCTGATGATGAAATCCTGAAGCATATCATTATCCATATCCAACCATGAGCCAGCCTGATCGCCCAGATGCCCGGTTGACGCCGGAGTACGATAGGTAAGGATAGAATCGGCTCCTGTGGAGGATTTCAGCGTATCGCTCCAGGTCTTGCTCTGTGCGATAAGGGGGCGATCGAACTTCTTCAGATCCCAGGTCAGCTTGTAGCCCCCTTCGGCGCCGCTGTTGATCGTAAGCGGGGAGCGCCCTTCCTTCGCATCAAGGCCACCATGCACCAGCATCTGCGCGATATCCATATCGCCATCATTATCGAAGTCGGCCGGAAGCGCCTCCCACTGGCAGAGTTCACGGGCGCCGATTCCGGGATCGACGTTGCCGGTCATACCATTTTTCGAGGTATAGCCGATCTCGGCTGTCACATCGGTAAAGGTGCCATCCCCGTTATTTCTCCAGAGCGTCCCCTCGGTCCGGCAATAGGGGCAGGTCAGGATATCAGGCCAGCCATCATTATTCCAATCGGTGACCGTAGCGCCGTAGTTCGGCTCGGCCACCATATCGATCCCTGCCTGTTCGGTGACATTGGTAAAGGTCCCATCGCCATTGCCCTTCATCAGGAATCCGGGAATCCAGATGTTGAGCTGATGGTCGGCAGAGAACACCGTCACATAGATATCGAGTTTGCCATCGAGATCGTAATCGAGGAAGCAGAATCCGGTGCAGGGAAATTTGCCAAGCTCGTGCAGGCCATTATTCGGGACCAGACGGAACCGCCCTGTGCCATCGTTGAGCAGAACCTCCGCCACATCGCCGGAATCGATGAACGTCGACACATTATAGTAGAAGATGCCGGTGACCAGATCGGGATGCCCATCGTTGTTGACATCAGCCATTGCCCAGACATCGGCAACACGGCCGGTGACGTCTGGAAGCGGATTGGCATAGACACCGGTGCTATCGGTGAAGTCCACGAAGATACGGTCCTTGGGATCGGTGGAAGCCGGGTCCTGAAGATTCAGATAGATCCGGGTCTTCATGCTACGATCGTACGACAGGTTCTGCAACAGCAGGTCGGGATAACCATCGCCGTTGATATCCAGCGCGCTCACCTGGCCGCCCTTGACTCCGCTCAGATTCGTTTGTGCGGTGACATCGCTGAACCATGTGCTATCCTGCGCATGGAGCGAACCTGCGGCAAGGAAGATCAGGGCGGCCGAAAGCAGAAGCCCTGAGAATATACGAGCCGACACATGCTGCATAGGGGTAGATCGTTTAGGATGCATAACGTTCCGATTACGAGGGAAAAATGGTGGGGGCAAATTTATCAAATCGTAAACTAGGGAGCAAACGGGCACCAAGGGTATCCTGGTATCGCCCGGCACCGTACTGAAGAGCTTTCCGCGGAGAGGCGAAATCACCTCTCCGCGCTCCAGGCATTGCAGGCCGATCGGGAGTTAGGCATTCATGCCGAAAACAGTATCTTACAGGCAGTTGATCGCCGCACGCCAACCTACTGTGTTGCAGCATAAGGGAAGCGATCGGATGCCGGTCCCATCGGCACTCCGGGGCGCTGGCTGAACAGAAACAATCGTATATCTGAACAGATCCACAGAAGCCACGACATAGACGCAGGGAAGGAATGCCATCGCTTGTATTCCATCCTTGTATCCGAGCAGTCCCTTCACTGTACACTGTAGTACACACCCCGCCTGATTGCCGGCAACGTTCTCCCGGCATCCAACACAACATGACAGCCCCGCATGGCACAATGGCCTGGCAGCATCGGAGTAGGTGCCTGCCGTGCAGATCTGCGCCATGCATCCACAGAATAGGCTTGTTGAAGGCGATCACAGTGTGCGGACCGGCCTTGCGCAGACAACATGTCCGGGTTAGCATATAGAATCGGCTTGATAGTTACGAAGGAGAGATACGAATGAAAGAGGCCGCAGCCTATCTGACGGTGGGCATTACGCTCGGTCTGGTGGTAGTCCGTCCACGCATCAGCGACTCAGTCCGTATCAGCCCGGCGATTGCAGCCGTTGCGGGGGTGCTTTTTATGTTTGCGCTTGGCATCGTCACGCCGGAACACTGGGTCTCGGCGATCACAAATCTGTGGAGTCCCTTTGTTGCTCTGGCAGCAATCATGACGATGACCGAGGTAGCACGCCGTGCAGGACTTCTGGAGTGGTGGGCATCGCTCATCGAAGCACGGGCCACTTCCACCCCTCGGCTTCTCCTGCTTGTCTTCGGTCTGGGCGTGCTGACATCCACGGCATTCAACAACGATGCGGCGATTCTCCTGCTGACGCCCGTTGTAGTTGCCCTTGTCAAACATCGTTATCCGGGACGAACGGACATGGTGCCGCTTTTTGCGTTTGCGGTATTCATGTCGGCCGGTGTAGCGGCCTTCCCGGTATCGAACCCGATGAACATGGTCGTCGCGGAATTTCTGCATATCGGCTTCAACGAATACGCCCGCCATATGATCCCGGTAGCAATCGCCGGATGGCTTATCGCATTTCTTCTGCTGCGGTTTGTATTTGCCTCGCAACTGGCGGTGCCGATCAAGCATATCGCCGTCAGTGTGGCCCCGGCCACCAGAGTGCAGCGCCACATGATGATCCTGCTTCTGTGTGTTCTGGCATCCTATCCACTCTTCGGTTCTCTGGGAGGCCCGGTCTGGGCGGTTGCCAGCGTCGGCGCGCTCTTCTCGTTTGTGATTGCCGGGCGCCATATGCAAAGCAAACCGCTGGAGCTGCTCCGCACCGGCGTATCGTGGGAGACGCTGGTATTTCTTCTGGCAGTGCTGGTAATGTCGCTGGGATTGCGCGAGGTAGGGCTGGTGGATCATCTGGTGGCACTGTACGAAAAATCCGGCCTTGTGACGATAGGGATAACTTCGGCGATCGGCTCGGCACTGCTGAACAATCATCCGATGTCGCATCTGAATATGATGGCACTTGAGACCGCGCCATCGGCAGGTAGCCTGGGCGTCTTTGCAGCGCTGGTAGGGGGCGACCTCGGCCCGCGCCTGCTGCCGATGGGTTCCCTTGCCGGTCTGCTGTGGATCGAGATGCTTCACCGTCACGGGGTGGAGATCAGCGTTGGCCGCTTTGTGCTGATCGGCATTATCGTGGGCATACCGACGATAGCGGCTTCGCTGGCCATCCTTTCACTCTATTGACCATTAGATTGCATGCTACTGTGCCGCCCCCTGCCATGCCGCATCATCTCCCATGGCAGGAGACCGCACAGCCACGCGGAAGGCGGGGTGGTAAAAGGTACGGACACGTATCGGCGATTATTGGCATGTAACCGCATTGGTCAACGCCTGGTTGCTCACGGCTGGCTCCCGTGCCTGCATATCTCTGGAGAGAATCAACCTATAGAGTTCACTCTCAATAAGAAGAAGACACACCACAGCCACAGCGCAATAACGGCAATCATATAAACATTCGTTCTGTCATGGCGTTCCCGCCTCTGGTGCATGATCCTGGCCATGCCCGTTGTTCTCGCCCATGAATCTCTGCCGGGCACCTATGGCACGATTATCATCACGCGGATACAGGCCCTATCCTCCCTGCATCATCGGAGCACAGACCAGAAGCTGGAGATGCCGCCCCCTGCGCACCAGATGCAGTCTCCCTTCGGGGTCCACACGCAATAATCGGTCGTTCCAGCCTATCTCGGCAACCCGGCTTCGCCCCTCCTGTCCCGGATCGACCGCCACCAGATAGAATTTCCGGTTGATCGGATCGGTATACTGGCAGTACAGCCACCCATCCTCGCCGACGATCATCCCGGCATAGCGAGGAATTTTTCCATCGGTCTCGGTTCCATCTATCCTATGATAGTACTCGCCGCGCAGATCGATGGTGCGCCGGAGCAGGCCATCGCGGTAGATCAGAAGCTCCGGGCTGGCACAATGCAGGAAAGCGACCGAGCCGTCGGGAAGCTCTCGCACCCAGCGCTCGAACTCCAGCCAGAAATGGCTACGTGATGCGCCATAGGCGGCAAGAGCGTGCGGAAGCGATCCATAGGTCCGTTGCAGGCGCATCGCCGTATCATATTCACGTATGAGTTTCATCGTGTCGATATAGGCTGCGTA
Organism: uncultured Alphaproteobacteria bacterium; assembly: GCA_964455525.1. GTDB lineage: Bacteria > Bacteroidota > Ignavibacteria > OLB7 > OLB7 > JAFDZV01. Next base: position 282,086 of record CAYVWR010000002.1, on the reverse strand, counting down.
GGTACTGGTATCGTACAACTCGTTCAGATAGATATCGAAGTCGATCCCTCGATGCTGCACATGCGAAGCGGTGGCGGTGCGCTGCATCGTCATATAAATTTTTTTTGCGCCGAACGCCACATCATTGGCAAATGACAAGGGGGATATCGGGTTGATGCGATGGCGCGCCACGATATGGCCGCTCATATCGCCGCGAACGAGGGTGATGACCTCATCCTCCACCAGCACTGAATCCCCTTTTCCTGCAATCAGGATCGTATCGGACTCCCCTCCCACCCCAAACAACTCACCATTGCGGAGCACAGTTACCACGGGAGTGAACTTTTTGCCGAGACGCACCGCCGAGCGGAGCCTGCCCGAGCTATCATGCAGATAGAAGAGATAGGTAGTGCCACCGAGATACCCATAACGGCGATCGGTTGGGGAGTAGATGAACCCGTACGGCATCTCCACAGTATCCGCTCCTTGCAGCATCACCGAATCGAGCACCCTGGGCATCTGCGAGGCCGAAGTCTTGAGCGCAGATACAATCGGCAGATCCATCTCCTTTTTCACTGCCATCGAAGAAGGTGTGCAGCCGATGATAAGGGACTCCAGATGGGCGACCAACGCCCCGGGTCCCCCGCCGAAATGAAGACCGCTGCTGAACTCATCCTCCTCCCCTACGTTGCGATGCACCAGCACCCTACCATCGGCATCGGCCATCACCACCTGCCCTGCCATATCCGATTGGAAAAGAGCAGCGCTCAATGCCCCGTTGGTATCTACCACAAACGGCATGCGGCAACCGGCTTCCTCCAGCCGCTCACGCATCCTGGCAGCCACCTCCAGGCGCGGAGAGTTGAACAGAAGCAGCGCTCCCACCTTCTGCGGCTCCTTCAGACGCTCCAGCGCCGGACACCAGGCGGCCGTGATCTCCGAGAGACAGGAAAAGCACGATTGCTCGCTGAATGTGAAGATCACATAGAGGCACTTGCCGGCCGGGTCGCCGCTGGCGGCATGATAGAGTGCCGGGGCGTTCCCCTGAGCCAGTATTGCACAAACGTTTGCAAGCAGCAGAACCAGAGAGAAAAGGATATGACGGGGCATGAAAGAGATGCGATGCATAGCAGGAGAAAAACGTGCTTTTTCATGGAAAAGAGGATCACCGGAGATGGTTCCCCGATGATCCTCCATACAAGGCTCGGCTTAGTCGAGATCGTTCGGCGGCGGATCATACGACGAGGTGGCGATAGCAATCTGTCCCTTCTGCAGAATCATGCTCTCAGGGATGTCATTGCCGTTGATATCGGCGATGTAGCCCACGCTCTGGTTCCTGACAGTGCCCACGCCCATCTGAACGGTTCCGGTACGGGTATAATCATGATCGGGCTGGCACACAGCTTCGGCTCGGCTGATGATAATGATGATGATCCGGCGGCAGAAGCCAGGCCCGGGGGTGCAGGGAAAGGAGCCTGGATAGACATAGAGATTGGCACTGGAGGCTTCCGCCGCCGCTGCCACCGCTATACGAGAATCCTGGGCCGAAGCCTGGGTTGAGAAGGCCCCGAAGAGCACCGCGCAGAGAGCAAGAGCGCCAAGTAACAGACGTACACGCATTGCTTTTTCTCCAATGGATGTGAAGTATGGTGCACACATCGCAACGGATCACCCGTTGCGGTGGTACGATTGTGAAATCTTGGATATGTGTATGACGGGATTGTAGAGACTATGGCCGACAATAGGTCTAGGCCGGTATGCTATTGTTATGAGAACCGCGTGTTATGTGAACTAAGGATGGGGAAAGATACATCAGCCCGATAGGGCGTGGGGAGTACATGTTTGTGTACCCTGTGGGGCACATATGGTTGAGGCGGTGAAAAGAATAGGGGCGAAGCATTCCGATCGGCGTGTACAGGATATGCCGTCGGAACCGGCGTTTATATTGGGTGAACATGACTGGGATAGCATACTGCACGTTGGCTATAGTTTCCTATGGCGCGTACTCTCGCGGCAGGTTCCGCCACGTACACCCTGTACGTGCCACGTAGAAGATTACATTGACAATCAGACGCATATCGCTGGAGCGCGGGCGGTGGCCTGTTTTGACCGGAGGAGTAAATCTTTTACGTGTATTCCACTCTCGGTCAGATAGGTCGATTGAGTGGAGTTGGCAACTCATCCCGCAAGTTACTGATGCCGACCAAGCCTTTTAAGACAACCTCTAAGGCTCATTCGTTCATCAACTCTTACGTTTCTCAAGACCTGGAACTTCGACCTGTACCTCCTCAGTAATGATATGGACGCAAGCTCGTGATATAACCAATGCATCTTCCGGTCTTTCACCAGGAACAAGCAGCTCAAAAATTCGATAATCATCTTCAAAGAAGATGCCGAGAACCATCCCATCCCAGATCTCATCTGGGACTATATAATTCTTCAGAACTTCCCGATTTGCTCTCGCTGCAATTTCTTCTAGTTCCTTAAGAGATTTTTTCTTCATTGCTACCATGGCCGAAAGTTTGTGAGAACTGGACCAGATGTGTTGGATAGCATTCTATCACCTAATGAGTTGAAAATAGCACTGTGTTGGTTAGAGAAATAGCTCAATATGAGCCTATCTCCATCTGAAGGTCGTAGCACCTGGGTACTTGTCCCTGGATGCGCATGTGCAGACCATTCCCCCCCCATCCCTGCTAACTGCTCAGCATCCTCCGGGCCTATCAGCACGGACCGAAAATCACCTCGAATAACCATCCGCCGCCCTCCTGTTGTAAACATCGCGAACTCCTCGCCTGTCCCTGCGGTCAGTGCTGCAAGATCATTCGATCCAAACGTTCTTTTTGGAACAATTGCTCCTGATCCGTATTCAGGTAGCTGCCCAAACACACGCCGCTGCTGTTTGCTCAGGCAGCCATCCCCCCCCAAGCCACCTCGCTACTCGCCGGTAGCCAATTTCCCTGTAATAAGCTGCGACTTGAAATCCGCTATAGAAGCTACCGTTCGTGGCCTCTCAAGTTGGCCGCACGGGGCTTGCAGTTGCGTAGCGAGTGTCGTATCGCAATCAATCAAGTAAAGTAGTGCTCACGGAAATACTCTAAAGCTTCTGGAGGCGGCTGATGCGTACATGATTCAAGCATCCAGGTATTCATCCTATCTAAGCCCTGCGTTAAACAAGCCCACGGCTGCGGCCCTATGGATAACAAATCACTACCCTTAAACTTTGCGACTTCCCTGCCAATGCAACACTTCATTAGCTAAACGGAGCAGTCGATCGCAGGTTAACCCGATGGCCGTCGTTCCTAGGCCAACCTTGCAACATGCGAAGGACGCGGCAATGGCTGAAGGTCAGGCGGGTTCATCCACCAGTTAGAGTCCTTGCCATAGTAAATCGTTTTCGCCCAATACTCTTCGCCCTCATGATAAATGGGATCGTCATCTCCTAGGATATCTTGTCCTTCCCAGCTTCGATTCATTCGCGCTAAGGCTTCGGATTCTTCGATGGAAAACAGAACAATCATTTGTTTGAGTATCTCTTCACAATACTCACGACCCTCTTGATCGGTTTTGAAGTTAAATCGGCTCATGGTTGAAGTCCTTGATAGAGTCCGCACCGCAGTGCTCATGGTACGTAGGCTCTCGGTCAGAGAGATCAGCCAGTCAGGGCCACCAACACCTGGCCCATCACCCGCACTGTAGAATGCTGAACGCCTGGATGTGCCACCAGGCAGCGATATAATATATGAGGATCATGGCTGAGCCAGAGGCCATGACGAGGGTCCATCATCCGTGCTCCCGCTTTCATGCCGCACCTGGCGTATCCGCTTACGCTCATCGTATGCAATCACGGTATCAATGCCACCGAGCAGCAATGCCTTGCCGATAAGCCCAGGACCATACGGAGTGAAATCACCAAGAGCCGATCCTCCCACACCAAGCGAGCCAGCGGCGAAGTTCGTCGTTCATTCCAAGCTCCATGTGATTCTCGGATGCATGCAACATTCAATCTGCTAGATACAAAACAATGAACAGTCGGTTCCTTTATCGAGAAACCGGCCGCTACAACCACTATATCTGTTATTACCATCACACAGTCTCGTTGACCAACCCATGACGCTGAAGAAGCTGATACCAGGGATGATCAGCATAATTACGGTAATGCTCTCTGTATCCGTCTCCGAGAACCTCGTTCAGCAGGAAGTGGTCGAGATCTCCGAAGCAGTGGCTACGGTCGTTCGGATCGGGAAACGCTTCCACAACATCATCTGGTGTCCCCGGAAAGATCCAATGCACCTCCCCGGTCCTGCGATCTAGAAGAATAGGCTCATCAGTAAGAGTTCCAATACAGAGCCATCGTTCCTGACTCCCTGGATAGTGGCACCGCTTCATCTATAAAAAACACGCATTGCCCATAACAATGCGCGTAATATCATCAGGCTTTCGATAGATTATCATAAATAACCTTACTCTTGTTTGGTAAATGCCTCGGGAAACTTCTCTCGTGCGTCCTCTTCACGGATAGTATGCCCCCCTTGAGGACTCACCTCCCAGTATGTTCCACACCTATAGCGACGATGGAGAGAAATAAGGTCTTCAGCCATGGCGATATGAATAGGCGGTGGCCATAACTCAGTATAGACCCTACGCCTGCATTCGGCACATCCTTTACCTCGCTCTATATCCGGGATATCTATTTCCATCCGCTTCTGAAGTCCAACAACTTCAACCTCTACCTCGCCTGTGACAGAGTGGATACGAACTCTCGAAATGATCCATGCATCCTCAGGCTTACCTCCAGAAATGGATAACTCAAAGATTCGATAATCATCCTCGAAGCGTATAGTCCGTCCCAGCTCGCCTCGGATCTCTTCAGGGATATAATAGGCCATCAACGCCTCCCGTGTCGCTTTAGCAGCGATCTCTTCCAGTTCTTCGAGAGATTTCCGCTTCATTGTTAAAATGGCAAGCAGTTGGTAAAAATATCCCCAGAGTGGTTAAATAATATTCTACCACCTAATGTATTAAAGCAGTTTATAGTTCGCCTGTTCTCAGCACCCTTCGGTGCCGTTGAATAGTTTCCAGTGTCTCACTTGCTGGTATACCATACGCACGCCTATTGCGTATCAGCTTTTGTACAGCCTCATTCCATAGGTGCTTCAGAGCACTGATGGCCCATCGAAGCTGACAGTCCAGCCTCCTTTGAATTCAAATGCTATTTCCGATTCGTCGTGGCCTAATGCAAGCCATGTTGCGACAGCAGCTGCACAGGTTACTGCATCAGCCTTGGTATCGACAGGAACCTCGACGATTTCAACAACCTCGATTCTCGCGGGCATACCACCAAAGTGCTGATGCTGTTGATATGCCAGGGCGATGCCCCATGTAATAGCATCAGCGTAGGTGGACATTGGTGGATCTAGCTTTTTGGGCCAGTCGATTATCATAGTGTCATTAGGCACTGCGCGTACGCTCATTTCAGCGAATGAGGCAATACCTTGCCTCATTCGGAAGAACTTGTAGCTCCCTTCCATAGTTCAGAATCTGAAAAGATGAAAAGTGTTCTTGCTAAAGAAGTACTCGGGTCCAAAATTTCCTGTTTCACGTATAGCATCAGGTCGAACGCCCGTTTAGCCATCCCTCCAAAGAACTTCCCTACTTCGCCAAGCTGGCCCAGAGTGCTATCGATAACCCCATGTGCCCATTTCCGAACCGCAGTGCTTATGCTACGTAGGCTCTCGGTCAGAGAGATCAGCCAGTCAGGGCCACCAACACCCGGTCCATCACCCGCACCGTAGAATGCTGAACGCCTGGATGTGCCACCAGGCAGCGATATAATATATGAGGATCATGGCTGAGCCAGAGGCCATGACGAGGGTCCATCATCCGTGCTCCCGCTTTCATGCCGCACCTGGCGTATCCGCTTACGCTCATCGTATGCAATCACGGTATCAATGCCACCGAGCAGCGATGCCTTGCCGATAAGCCCCGGACCGTACGGAGCAGTAATCCATCCTAGATCCAGGTTGTTGCTCATTGGCCAAACACACCATTGTCCTGAATCAGGAACGGTCTGAGGGCTTTTAAAATTTTGGCTACGTTCCGAAGGATTGTAGATAGTCAACTCGCCCATCAATCCAGTACCTGTACTCAAGCGGAATCTCGCTATAGAAATCCTCCAAAGTTCCCGTCCATTTATCAGGCACAAATTTCTCATAAGGTATACCGTCAACTTCTACGGAAACCAGGCGCGTGGCATCAAAGTCAATGAGCACTTTAGGAAATAGATGCGAAACATCAAACCAGTCTTCTGCAGGATAAGTTTTCCTAAGTTCACCCACCAAATCTTGCGCTGAGATTTTGTATGGAGTGATAGCGCCGATGAACATCAAGGCGTTATCTTGATTGACTAACGGCATTCCAAATCGTTCAGATTGTGATAATTCTGGTACATCAACTCCATGTTTAACAAAAAGTCCCCGCCATGCCTGACGATCGAGCACCCAAACATCTTCGGGTGCCATGTAGTACAGGTACTCTCCATTACGCTTTATAAGCGAGATTACTTTTTTTCCTCTATCATAACCTCTGAAGGCCATAAGTCTGTCAATGGATAAGTTTTCTTGCTCACGGATTCATTGAAATCATTCTCTGTTCTCCAGGATTCCTATGATAATATCTGGCCTAATAATACACCAAGATAATGAGGCCATGATTCTCTGAGAATCATCAAGGATCCGGCAGATCCAATTCGCATATTATTCTTCCACCCTCCAGCTATCATACCCACATGGATTCAGCTTCTGAATCACTCGATTCACATCTTGACGCTCTATTGTCATAGTTGGCATAAGATGACCTACATCGTATAGGTAATCATCAGGATTCCCTCCTTTTGCCAGAGAGATCACATGTGCAATTGATCGATATGACATATCTGCCTCTCGTAGCACATGTATTAGCGGATAATAGTCTTGGTCTGGAATCTCACTCTCGTATGCACACACTATCATCGTGTATGTTGATCTCATATAATCAGGCACTGCAACCATTTCTCTATCCTCAACATTTTAGAAGCGCAGTGACGAACTATCACGTCCATATGAATTGTGTCACAGATCTCACATTGATGGAGAAAGACAGGGCCGACAGATATGGTGATTTGTCTGGGCGGCGGCCATTGCCCTGTATAAACCCCATGGTTGCATTTCTTGCAACCTTCTTTTGTGCTAGTAGTCATTGTTACCATCTCCGTAAGATTGTCCAGCTTCCATTATTGGACAGTTTGAATAGCACACTCCCTTTGGGACACGGACTATATATTCGTTAATGGAAGGCCATTCATTCCTTACGTTTCTGAAGATCGAAAACCTCAACCTGTACATCGCCAGTAACAGCATGGACACGTGCTCGGGTAATTACTTGTGCGTCTTCAGGTCGCTCACCATCAGCATAAAGCTCAAAGATTCGACAATTCTTTTCAAAGAAAACACCCAAGACCAAACGCCCTCGAATCTCATCTGGGATATGATATTGCGACAAAGCAGCCCGCGTTGCATTAGCAGCAATGTCTTCTAGCTCCTTAAGAGATTTGCGTTTCATTGCTAAAATGGTAGAAAATTGGTGAGGATATCTCCTGCTGGAGTAAACAGGATTCTATCGCCCAATGAATTAAATATTGCACTCCGGCTATTAGAGAAATAACTTGATATTACTCTATCACCGCCTGAGGATCGTAGGACTTGCATACTTGCCCCCGGATGCGTGTGCGCCGACCATCTCCACCCCATCCCTGCTAACTGCTCAGCATCCTCCGGGCCTATCGGCACGGACCGAAAATCACCTCGAATAACCATCCGCCGCCCTCCTGTCGTGAACATCGCGAACTCCTCGCCTGTCTCTGCGGTCAGCGCTGCAAGATCGTTCGATCCAAACGTTCTTTTCGGAACAATTGCTCTTGATCCGTATTCAGGTAGCTGCCTAAGCACACGCTGCTGATGTTTGCTCAGGCGGCCTAAGCCACGCACAATCGCACGAGGATTGCCTACAGCACCACTCGCCGATATAACGACCTTCCCGCCAATTCTCCCCGCCACCTTCGCCCCCGCTCTCCAAGCCGCCTGCGCCACACGAACCGTAGCAAGCCCACCCGTTATCAGCGCTGGCAGAGCATCCACGGCGAGACTCCCCCACTCCTCCGCGCTCATGTGTGCAAAATACTCAGGTAACTGGCTTATCATAGCCCCCAATCGCTGGTAGCGCGATGGGTCAGGATTGAACATCGCATCAACCCCCATCCCATACATCGAGATGTAGCCTGTGGCCTCCTCCTCCAGCACCGAAAAGCCGAACGGGCTGAACAGCAGCGTCAGGTCGAACACCCGTTTAGCCATCCCTCCAAAGAACTTCCCTACTTCGCCAAGCTGGCCCAGAGTGCTATCGATAACCCCATGTGCCCATTTCCGAACCGCAGTGCTTATGCTACGTAGGCTCTCGGTCAGAGAGATCAGCCAGTCAGGGCCACCAACACCCGGTCCATCACCCGCACCGTAGAATGCTGAACGCCTGGATGTGCCACTAGGCAGCGATATATCCGGCGTGCCGATATAACCGCTTCCGGGACCGATTATCCCGCCATCGCTGTTGCCACTTCCGCCTGCCTTGCCAGCGGCCAGGCCACTGGGATCAGCATAGTCAACCGGGTTCTGCGCAGCATACGCATAGAGGTTGGGACTATCCACATGGCCGAGAGGATCATGGCTGAGCCAGAGGCCATGACGAGGGTCCATCATCCGTGCTCCCGCCAGATAGAGTCCCGTATCGTTCAGCCATCGCATGCCACCGAACCGAGGCTCGATGCCGGTAACCGAGGTCGCGGGCGAGGGTGTGCCAAATGGCTCGTAGCGGTAACGCTGTTGAAGCGTTCCGGCACTGTCCGTCACGGCAGTCAGATTCAGGCGGGCATCGTGATGCATCATGTACGTTTCGCCCGAAACGTGCGCCGCCAGCGGAACGGGAAGGGCGTGGTGGTGCGAGAACTGGCGAACGGCTCCCGACGTCCCGCGCTCCTGCCAGAGTGCTCCACCGAAGTACGAGAGCTTGCGCACGGCTCCGGCCGCCGGTGTGATGCTCGCCACACGCCCGAGAGCATCATAATCGATCGCTGTTTTCGTGGGCGATCCTGATGCATCCAGAACTCGCGTCACACGCCCGAGAGCATCCACCGCATAACCGTTGCTGGCATCGTGGCTACGTGTACCATCCGCCAGATGGGTGAACGTCTCGCTCCCGGCTGAGTTCACGCGGTGTCCGTTGTCGTAGGAATACCCTGTGCTCGTAGGTGTTCCTGCACTGTCGGTCTTGCGCAATGTCAACCGCTCATCGGCCTTTCCGGTATTCAGTTGCAGGAACAGATACTCGTACTTGATCGGCTGCGGCGTCTGCAAGCCAAGAGCGGTCCGCACTGCGGCGATATCATCATCGTTGTCATCCTGGGTATAGCCACCTGTTACAAGCGCGACCATTCCAGAACCCTCGTGTGTTTCAATGAGGCGATGGCGAGTATCGAAGAGATGAAGCCGCGATTGCACCGTCCCGGTCCCAATCAGCTCCACACGACGACGGTCCATCGTATCGTAACGATAATCCACCTGCTCCAGCACCGTGCTCCCGCCTTCATGCCGCACCTGGCGTATCCGCTTGCGCTCATCGTATGCAATCGCGGTATCGATGCCACCGAGCAGCGATGCCTTGCCGATAAGCCCCGGACCGTACGGAGTGAAATCACCAAGAGCCGATCCTCCCGCACCAAGCGAGCCAGCGGCCGTGCGCTCGATGCCGGTAACCACGCCGTTGAGGTTTGTCGTGTGAGTCTCCTGTCGTCCATCAGGCCACATCCGTATGAAGGTTCCGGCCAGGTCATTGTAGACGGTCTCCAGGGTTTCTCCATGCGTTGTTTCGCGGAGCAGGCGACCGAGGCTATCGTAGGCGCGGCTTACTGTGGAGCTTCCGGCGGTCGCAGTTGCAAGCCTTCCCAGGAGATCGTAACTGTAGTTGTGCTGGGGTATCCCGTCGATGCCGGTCGGCACATTCGCGGCTGTCATGGAGGCCAGACGGCCTGTATTATCATAGCCATAGGAGAGGGAAATGCCGCTTGGCATCCTGCTTGAAGCCAGCCGTCCATCGGACCTGTAGGTCATGGTTCGTGGAGCGATATCCCCCGGCTGCAACGACCGTACAAGGCGGCCAAGGCTGTCATAGTCATACGTGGTGATCTGTCCCGACGGATCTTTATACGCGATCATCCGTCCCACAAGATCGTAGCTCCACTCATTAACGATGTTCAGCCCTGATGGATCAAGAACATCTTTCACCAACTCATTCAGCAACCCGTACGTGTACTCTCTGCGCTTGCCCTCACGATTGACCGTGGCCACCAGCAGGTCCCGATCATCATACTCGAACTGCGTGACCGCCTCATCCGGTTCCATCGCCTCCACAAGCCTTCCGCGTGCATCGCTCTTCTGCTTCCACACCCTTGGAGGCTCCAGCGTTCCACTGGTCCCGATATCCCGGCGCGTGATCTCTACGCTCCGCTCGCCGAGATCGTAGGCATATTCTGTCCGGTTTCCCTCCGCATCCTCCTCGCTGAGCACACGCCCGAGGCCATCGTAGGAATACAGCATCTCGCCGCCACGCGGATCGATTACCTTCACCAGCCGGTCATCTCGGTCATAAAAGAACTGCGTGATAAGCTTCGGAGTGGTGTCGTCATCGAATGGATCATCGGTGCTGAAGGGACGTTCGGTCTTCTCTATCAGTCGCCCGTGCTCATCATAGCGGAATTCGGTACGGGCAAGCAGCTCATCACCGGAAAGACCGGGATAGGCCCGCAGTTCGCTGCGCTCCAGCAATCCCCGTTCCGACCAGTGGTTGCACTCGGTGGCGCCAGACGGTGTCCGCGTGCCGTCGGCAGCCCTGTGCAGATAATGCGTCCGTGCTACTCTTCCATGCGGCCCGTACACATATTCGACGACGGTATCACCGGCCGGACCATACATCTCGCGGTGCATCCGTCCATCGCGTGTGTAGACAAAACGCTCTCTTGATTCGGCACCATCGCGCCCCTTCACCTCATGGCGAAAGAGAAGGCCGCGCTCATCCCACTGCCAGCGCGATACCATGCCGAGAGGATCTGTGCTGTTCAATGGAAGCCCGCGATGATCAACCTTCCGGCTTGTAATACGTGGCGTCCTCGTGTTCGCGCCGATCTCCGACCGCTCCACATGCCCGATGATATTGCGGACGATACGATCGACGATATGATCGCCCTGGATAATCTCATCGGCATAATCCCCACGCGGCCGGCGCACCTCCACGAGCAGTCCGTCGGCATCATAGCTCATCAGGGTTGTGGGGGCCGAGCCTTCGATCTCCGGCGGAGCAGCCTCCAGCAGATGCCCGAGAGCATCATACGTGTACCGGCTCACCGCACCGCTTGGATCGGTCACCGTCTGGAGAAATCCAACATCATCATAGGTGAAAATTTGCTCCGCAGCGGCACCGCCTGATCCGGCATCGGCGATCTTCTTCAGCAGGCGCCCCAGCTCCAGCCCAGCGGTTTCCACATACTCCAGCTCGTGCCGTATCCCCTCGGGAGTAATAATCGCAGTGGTCTGGCCGCGTGCATTCGTTTCAAACCGTGTCTCGATGCTCTGGGCAGCCTCATCGGGAAGGGTGACATCGGGATGAACGATCTTCTCCAGCATCTTTCTGGCATCGGCGCTGTAATGGTAGACCGTGGTAAGGTCACCGGCGGAGAAACCATCACCCGCCTGGCCATGCTCTGTCAGAAGAAGCTGAAAATGCGGATCGTAGGTTCCCTCCCAGATGAGTTCGGACATGGCGCCACCATCCAGCCTCTCAAGCTTCTTCACCATGCCGCGCATTCTGGGATCGGGATGATCAGGATGATAGGTCCGTCGCTCTCCGAGGCCCCAGAGATGGGCCACCGTTCCCAGGCTGGTATCCTCGAAATCGCGTAGATGTTGTGCCCACGTCTGGTTTCCCTGGCTGTCGTACTCGAATGCGATGGCCATGATCCAGAATGATCCATCTTTCGCCAGACGTGTGCGACGATCAAGGATATTTCCTCTAAAGTTGAAGGTGTAGGCGGTAAGCCCTCCTTCGGGATCGATAATTTCGGTCCGTTGTGTTGGAATATTTACATAGTCATCGTGGGGCGGAAGCCACTGGAGCGGAGTATAGCGAAAGCGATAAAGACGGGTCCCGTGAAGCTGCCGCAGGACGTGGCCATAGCTCCAGCTCGATGGATCTTCATCATAATAATTCTGAAGATGGACCTGCCCCCTTCCATTCTCCACGCGCACGATATTGTGCCGAAGCATTTCCGGGAGATGAAGGCCACCGTACTGGTAGCGCTTCTCCATGCGCTCATTATTGCCGGGCATGGGAGCTGGATAGCGAACACCGACGAGATGCTGGATATCCGGATCATGATAATACTCTACCTCGCGTCCCAGACTGTCGCCAACCCGTTCCAGTAGGCCACAATTTCCATATATGAACTCCAGGAAATGATGAGGCCCTGAAACCGGAACACCTTCATCATCCACAGGAATGCAGGTCACACGCTCCAGCCTGTTTTCGCTGTCGTAGGAATATTCAAGCACATTCCCGAAGCGATCGCGGACCTTTACCAGAGGAATCCTATAAAGATTGGCCCACGCGGATGAACGATCGAAAAACCAGGTCGTACCACCGGCATCATGGATCGCATATTCGCCATCTGGATCGCTCGACCCCAGTTTTTCCAGCTTTTGAAAAATGCCGCGTGGAGAGTCGAAATTCTCACCGTTCCAGTTGAAGATATCCTCGCGGAGCATACCGTTCCAGCACGCCACATTGCCGATCGTCCCTCCTGCCTCCGGGATCAGCTCACGCAGATAGATATTGTGGTTATGGTCCCAGTTCCACGAGAACGGACCGGGAAAGGGATTGCCGCTGCGATATGTGCGTGTAAAAGCCAGTGGCAGGATCGTATTGGGAACGACAAGATCCATCTCCTGAATGGTGAACGACCCGCGAAAGAGATCGACTGGATCACCTCCCTCCGTCGGTTCACGGCTCTCCTCACTGCTGAACGGTCCTCCATACGGCTGTTTCCGCACTTCCTCGGGGAAGGGGCCGTATGTACCTGCATTTTGATCCGTGTTTTCAGTATCGGACGTTGCCGTCCCCTCGGCTCGCGCAACATTATCCCCGGCTGACGGCGCTCCAAGCTTATCGCTGTTATCCTCGGTAATCTTCCCTGCATCGACCGGACTCGGCTGCCTTGGCTGGTAATAGAGATTTCGCTCCAGTATGGGGCAGCCCGCATCCGCTGCTTCTTTCTGCCATTGTTCTATCGTGCCGCGCACCGTACCACTATCATTAAGCAGAATATTTGTTCCATGAATAGCGGGATCGGAGGATTCATAGGTGGCGGTATTGAGAAAATCGGCGAGGTCACAGATGGTATCGAATATCAGTTTATCCCCAGGATTATAGACCTGACCATTATATCTGGTCTTATAGCCTCCCAATGTGATGGCATATCCACTCATAGTTATTTCTCGGAATCAATGGTGAAACGGATGGGTGATGATGAAATACTACAGGCATGAAGCATGGATGGAATTCCGGCGGCACCAGGCTGGCGCCGCCGGACCCCACATAACAACTACGGCGTAATTCCTGAATACACCGTCACACTGAACTTGAAATCCCCCCCTGCCGTTCCATCACCTGACGGAAGCGCCAGCGGATCACCATCGAGCGGTTCATCCAGATATTTGATCCTATCCGATGATCCCGTGCCGATCAGTGTTACTGTATAATTCCCCGCCGTCAGCGGATCGTTCAGAACCAGTCGTGCGGTCTTCTCGCTAACCATCACCACAGTGCCGCCCAGCGTTGAGCTACCCGACTCCATGATGAACGTGCCAGTTGTCACCGTCCCGCTGTCCGGGGCCTTGTTGAACGTCACCTCGATCACATCTGGCTGATTGGCTGCCGCCACCAGAAGCGTCTCGCTCGGATGGCTCATCTGTGTCAACAGCAACGGACCCGGCAAGGCGGTGGTACGGATGCCCACGGCCATAACCCGCAGAAGAGGGCCAGGGGTCACAACCACAGGAGCAGGATCAACACGGAGTCTGAACGTAAAATCCCCTCCTTCAACACCATCGCCCGAAGGAAGCCCCAGCGGCTCGCCATCCAGGCGCTTGCCCATGAAACGCACGGCGTCCATGCCGGTTCCCACCACCTTGATATCGTAGGTCTCTCCTCCCTCCAAAGGATCGAGGATGAGGAAACGTGCAGTCGTTCCGGTAGCGGTAACATAGTCCACGCTGACCGGCGTCGTGCCCTTCATAATCACCAGCGATTGATCGCCAATCCATGCTGGTGCGGGTTGATAGTTGAAATCGATCTCGACGATATCCGGGGCGTCCGCGATGTTCACCACCTGCATCCCCGAAGGATGGATCATCCGTGATAGCGTACGCGGGTGCTCCTCATCCGGTGTAGTGCTCATGACGCGTGCGCCCACCACCTTCAGCAGTGTTGCGGGCAGCGGAGGCGCCGATGGTGTCGCTGCCTGATGCGCCTTCATCATGAACATGAAATCCCCTCCTTCAACACCATTGCCCGAGGGAAGCCCCAGCGGCTCGCCGTCCAGAGGACGCCCATCGAACATGATCTTATCGCTTCCAGTTCCCTTGAGTGTGATGGTATACAGGCCGTTCGGCTCAATGGCGTCGGTGATCTTCACGGTTGCCGTGGCATCCGTTTTGAGCGTCACCGTTGTATTTACCACATCGCCATCCAGCGTGACGATGCACGAATCGGTAGTTACCGTTCCTGAATCCGGTTGCTCGCTGAAAGCAATCATGATGATATCAGGCCGGTCCGAATACTTCATCACCATCATATTTTTCGGATCCACCATCGACCCCAACAGCCGCGGATTGCCCGCATCAGGAACAGAACTCGCAATTGCGATAGTTGTCACGGTGGCAAGCGCAGTCTCTGGTGGGATGGTCGTGGAGGGAGTGCCAATCACTCTCATCGCAAATCTGAAATCCCCTCCCGCAACACCATCACCGGAGGGAAGCGCCAGCGGATCGCCATCAAGATTCTGGCCATTAAACGTAACCTGGGGGGAAGTAGTGCCATTGACGGTGATCGTGTACAGCGCTCCGGCCTGTAGTGAATCAGAGGTCATCAGCCGTATCGTATTGGAACTCATGCGGACGATCTGCTTGCTCACCGGCGTTCCATCCTTTGTGATGGTGATGGCCGAATCCGTTATGGTACTGCCATCGGGAGCGTCGCTGAAGGTGATGTCGATCACATTCGGTTTATCGCTGTACCTGACCTGCTGAATGGCGGCCGTACTGGTCATCTCCTGGAGCGTGCGCACGTTGTCCGGGTCGGGATACGTACTGCCGATACGGACGCCGATGACAGTACCTGCGGATACAATTGCACCACGATTCTGCGGCGCGATTGCCAGCAGGATCTGTTCCTTCGTGGCGAGCACCTCATCCACCGATGTATCCAGAAGGCCGCTCAGTTCCCACGCATCCGTACGCAGGAAACTCCCAACAGTGATATTCCCCTTGTTGCGCAGGATCGCGCTTCGATAATGCGGTGGTACTACAGACGATGTGCTGACAGTCCTGCTGGTATCGCCGCTCAGCCCGTACTTCTCAATGGTTTCGGCCACTCTGGAGAAAAAGACATCGCTCTTGACAAACGGTCTGGGGCAATCGCCACTGGTATCGGTAATGCTGACAGCCTTGATAAGCTCTCTACGAATGATACTGGCGATCTCACTGCCCTGTAACAAGGCCTCCTCGGTTGCCGGGCCGCTGACGACATCAATCTGCCCCAGTTCGCGTGACAGGTTCATTCCCGGCCATGTCACCACGCGGGGAACATCGATGACGGGAGGATTCGGATCCCCGCCCTGCACACAATCCTCATCTGTTCCGCCGCCGCCACCGTCTCCTGAGCCGCCACCACCGGGACCGCTGCCGACACTGCCGAAAGGGCAGCAACAGAGATTTCTGGTATTAATGAACATCGAGCCAAGACTCTCGCGTATGCTCGGCTTCTTCTTCTTGAGATGAATAAGCAAATTGAACTTGAGGCTTCCCCTGTTTTCGTGCCAAGTGATCCCTGTCAGCCAATTTCCCGTAAAGTAGGTCTGCCAGGAACTCTGCCCTTTCAGGACGACACGAGCGCTCGAAATCGATTCAACAGAGGTTTTTGAGGGGAGTTCGGCCCACCCCGGCTTATCCTCCGTAACATTTATCCCTTCTTCGCTCGTTTTATCGACATCGATAATCCAACCATCAGGAGCCTCGAATGTGAAATATTTTGATGTATAGCCCTGCTTATCCACAGGCGTGTCGGGAGGAGATACGCCTTCGACCTCGAATGGCACCAGCTCCGTATACTCGATGGGATCATCTGCGAACTGGGCGGGCGTATCGAGATGGGCGGTCTGAAGATTAACGCTGACGCAGAAATCAGTGATGCTCGCCGGCCGTACAACAACAAGGAATATATCCTGGATACCTTCCAGCGCACGCGGTCCGTTGATGAACGTAGCCTGGCTCTGAAGTACATGCGGACGCGGTTCCATGAAGAACACGGCACGATTGGTTCCCACATGAAACGATTGGAACAGATTATAGAGCTGTGAAAGCTGCGTACTATGCGATGAAAGTTCCCGACGTTCAGTGCTTCGATCCACCGTTGTCACTTCGGAACGCTCGGAACCTGCACGGTTTGTTGATCCTGATGTCCCTGAAACCCCTCCCCCTATCTGCGGCCCTCCGGGTATGCTGATGCCGAAGTTCAGTCCCGCGCTGAACGAACTGAACGTCTCCGTACTTTCCGAATTAACCGCATTCTTGCCCACGGAAACCGAACTCTGGGAGCCTGAAGCTATCTGCCCGGTAGAAGTCACCGCCTCGAACAATTCCCGCTTCTTCGGTTCAAAATCGGCGAAATAGAGATCACGTGCCGAACCACCGCCTGCCGGCCCCAGCGATACCTGTAGTAGTGCACCATAACATGAATAAACCTTACCTACGGTACCCGTATAGCTTCGGGGAACGAACTTCGCGAGATAATTCGATGGGATCTGCGGCGCATCAGGAGTAATGGAAACCGTTACCTTCAGATAGGTAATGCGCTGGTTGTCAGTTTCGAGAAGAGACTGATATTCATCGTCCGGGGTAAACTCGAACACAGCGATCGACGGCTTCCACGGCGGAGGCGGTGTGGACCCACAGATGGGGCTGTGAACCATATCGTCGGTAAAACATTTTCGCTTCCACGGGATATCCGTGGGAAGCCCCAGGTTAAAGGTGCTCATACAAATTCCTCCAGAGGATTATTCTAGTTGTGATAGTGATGGCCGTACGCCGCCATGCCTGAACTGGAAGCTCAGGCCGCATACATGCATACTCCCGCCTGCCGAACGCGATGCACGCAAATGCACGGCTCAGCCAACCATGGATAGCTGGAGTAAACCTAGACTGCGGTGATTATAACTGCTAAAGTGATGGCCAAAACGGTAGTGTGGATGCGTTCACGTTTGTGGTTGGCTATCATCGGCGGTAACAATAAGTGCCGATGAATGCAGTGTCAAGTGAAATCTCTGGTACTCAGAAAATAACTGTGAAACAACAACCGATCAACAACTGCACATCCATCGCCGCGCCCACCATGTTGTTGGTGTCACAGTAGTTCACGATCTCAGTCAGCGGGAACACACGCGAATGTGCATTTCCTCCGGGTCATCGATCGTTTACTGGGGTTTGACAGGAAGATACTACGTGATTGTTATTCCATCTCCATCACCGGGTCGGCCTGCTGATCGAATGCCTGTCTGATAAGATCCATCGCATAATCCAGATCCTCGACCGTTGCAACCGCGAACCGAACTTCGCCGTTTGCCCATGCGCCAACACCGGAGACATCCCTACAGATCTTTTTCGGATCGACCACCTGATCGAATTTCATATTCAGATATACCTGAAGCCTGGCCCTCTGCGGAACTATATCGACGAAGTTGGTATCGACCTTGAACGCAATATAGAGCTTAAGGATTTCCTCACGAACCAC
Source organism: uncultured Alphaproteobacteria bacterium (assembly GCA_964455525.1). Classification (GTDB taxonomy): domain Bacteria; phylum Bacteroidota; class Ignavibacteria; order OLB7; family OLB7; genus JAFDZV01. The sequence continues at coordinate 263,906 of CAYVWR010000002.1, read as the reverse complement.
CGAGCCGAGATTGAGAATCCGCTTCCGCAGATGCTCGAACAGTTCCAGTGTGGCACCGGTCAGGTTGGGATGATCCGCCAATGTATAGATTGATCGGGCGACCGGATTCCGCTGTTGATGGTAGCGCTCCAGAATCACGGAATCGAGCGCGGGATAGGGCCAGATAGTTGAAGCACAACGTGTCAGCACCTGTGCTCGCTCCTGGATCTGCGTAACCGTCCAGTGCTCCAGATCCGCAAGGCTCCTGTTGAGACGGATCGGGCTGTTCCGAAATCCACCTTCCATATCCCGCTTCTTCAAGAAGGAGTAATCACTAAGCTCGGAGTTATAGCCGGTGAGCGTGAGATTGCCGATGGTATGGAGATATGTGGCCTGAATGTTCTTCCAATCCTCTCCCAGCTCCGCCCTCCACTCAGAAGAGAGGTCAGGGTTCTGCGGAAGGACGTGCTCGATCGTGTATTCATCAATCACTACAGTCTCCTTTCGCCCCTCATTCTCCAGCTTCCGAAGGATGTAGTTTCGATTCCGTAGATGGTAGATATCCTTCATCGGAAATTCCCGTCCGAACTCCGCATCGTCAGGGAACCGTCGATAGGAATCCTTCAACATCAGCGCCGCCTGACAGCTTTCGAGATAGTTCGCCGGGTTCAGTTCCCGCATCAGACTCGCGAACGTATTACTCAGCGAGCTGGTGGGAATGCCGCATATAGCTCGCCGGAAGACATAGCTTTCCACCAGACGAAGAATGCCCACGAACGAATCTCTATCCAGCTCGCCGGACACGTAGCGTGCGTAGAGATCCATGAGGAACGGATAGGCCACATCCACCTTCAACGTATTGATATCACTGAAGATCTTCCGCAACTGGGAATCGTTTTCCCGACCGAACTCGATATTAACGAAGTATTGCGCATACCGGGATATATCAGCGACAAGATCATCAACCGTTCCGGCTCGATCCGAATGCGCATAGTCCTTGAACGTCGTATACACCTCGCGAATAATCGGAATCACACCGTTTTTCATTGTCAGGTAATCGCGCATAAACCTATCGAACAGTGTAGCATAGTTACTCTGTCCGAAACTCTGCTCCATCGGATACCAGTACTCGTTGTACAGCCGATCCTGATGTTTCGGTTCCAGTCCCATCAGGATATAATTGCGGATCAGATCGGCCTTCGTGAGTTCCAGTCCGGTGGAATTGAGGCTCTCGAAAATGCGTTGCGGATTATCGTGGTTGCGATCGAGCGAAACATCAACGATGATCAGTTTAGCAATTCCACGGTATAATGCCACCAGGTCAATCTCCGGCTTTGCTAGCTGCTCCTCGAAGAATCGATTATTCTCGATGAGCCGTTGCGATACATGCTCAGGAAGCTTCCTGGCCTCCAGGATGTGCATGAGCGTGAGTTTATCGCTCTGGGTAAGCAGGAGTTTAAAACGGAACTCGCCTTCTTCCAGATTATTAAACAGATAATAGTCGTTAAGCTTCTGCCGACTGATTTCTGCCTGACCACCTCTGATGTCCAGCGCCCGGCCGAGCGCCCCCATCAACAGCATAAGCGATGTCAATCGTTGCTGACCATCGATCACAAGCAATTGCGGTATAGTGGTAGCCTGATACAAGCCCTGTTCGATATAGACCACGGAGCCGATGAAATGCCCGGGACTCCTTTCATCATCGGCAACTCGCAGAATATCCTTCAGGAGCTGTGCGCATTGTATGGTGGTCCAACTATATGTGCGCTGGTAGATAGGTATGATGAATTGCTTACGTCCTTCCAGGAACTTGAGGAACTTAGTTTCAGTCGCCTTCACAATATCTCCTCTATGAAGAATTGATACAGTATAGAAAGGAATGCCGACGAGTCCTATCCTTACCCAAGAGAGGTCATGAATCTAACCCAGGAACCTTCAACGATCCGATCCTGAGTGACGCTCGTCTGATACCGTCTATAACCTGTCGTAGTACTTGGAAACTGCGGGCTGATTTCAAATGAGAGGCTGTATCCGTCATCGGTAATGGTAACCCAGCCATTGAACGAGCTGAAGATATTGGGGTCGAGATGCTTTCCTTCTTGATAGGAAAGACCAACAGCTTTCGCGATAGGCGCCGCGAAGGCGATGAGCCTCATCGATCACCCCAACATCCCAATCAATCGCGACGAGATCATCTTCCTTCCTGCCCGCGAAGAAGCGAGGCCGGGCAGAGAACAAGCAATTTCCACCGTCGCTCAGCTCAGTGCTGGCAGATCACAATCCCCGCCTCGATCGTCTTTCCAAGCCCGACCTCATCGGCAAGGATCACCCCTTTTGTGACCGGCGATCGTAGAGCGAACAACGCGGCATCAATCTGATGGGGGTTCAGATCGACCGACGCATTGAAGATCCCCATTGAAATACGCCCCACACCATCAGCCAATGCGCGACGAGTGCACTCGTGAGCATAGTAGCGAGCATGATATGGAGTGCTCATAAAGGGATATAGGGGAATGCCGGGGGAGAACATTCACTACTCTGAATGCTGGTTGTGTTGCGCTACGCCTAACGATGCTGGATAGTTTGATGAAGCCCGACAAAAGTTACGTTAGCCGGTTCTTAGGGTGTCTTCCGTTGGAATTGGGAACACTGGTATGTGGATGCCCGGAAAGCTACGCGGCAAAGATACTACTTCATGTAGTACTCGGCCCGTTGGCCCAGCACGTCCCAGTCACCTATTTCAGCCTCGACGTCTTGAGAACATTAGCGGAATCATCCTTCTCAGAGAGAGATCAACATAAGGCTACAAGACAACGATGGAGAGTAATTGGCCCTGTTTTGGCCCAGAAGTGGCCCTGATTCCATCAGTTTGTAGAATGTTCCACAGGGATAAAGCGGCGTTGGCAGGGTGATGGGAACCGTTAAATTCCTAAAAAAAGAAGGGATCGCCGAAAACGACGATCCCTGTAGTGCTCCCTGGGGGAGTCACCAAGCTTAGCTTCACCTAACTATCCCGTATCGCCCCGAACCAGTTTTCAAGCAAATTACGCCGATTTCACTGTTACCTTGTTCGCCGGAACCAATGGGCATTCGGCCAGACAGCGAAATTCCTTCCCCTAGTCCTTCCCCTAGTCCTTCCCCTATCATATCTTTGCTGGAGCTGCCTTATCCAGGGAATGTAGGAACTATGAAGCACACAACACGGTTCTACCTGAAAGAGCCCAATGCCCCCGTTGAAACACTAATCTACGCTATCATGTGGTTTGACAACAAGCCTCTGAAGCTTAGTACGGGTATGAAGGTAGCTCCCCGGCATTGGAACGCGAAGAAACAACGCGTACGGACAGGGAGCACTCATGAAGTACCGATCAATGACCGCCTTGTGAAGATAGGTCACGATCTTACTCGAATCGTGGTTGATCTGCTGAACAGTGGGATAAGACCAAGCCCATCAATCGTTAAGGAACAGTTTACGGCATTGGTGAAGCCTGCTGAGCCTGCCGTTATTACTCTCCTCCCCTCACTCCTTGATCTATATGAGATGTTCATTCAAGAGGCTTCCGAAACGAAGCAGCAGGGTGAACCACGGGTATTTCGCTGGTCGCCAGGGGAAGCGGCACGCCGATCACGGACAATCCGTATCTATCGAGTAGTACAGAATCATCTTCGCCGATTCTGTGAACATCGTGGCATCACAGTAACCCTGGAAGCTGTTGACCGGGACTTCTTCGAGGACTTCAGCAGCTACCTTTCCACGGAAGCCGGACCAGAAGAGAACAAAGGGTTGAACGCCAACACCGTCTGGAACATCGCTAAGAATCTCAAAGCCTTTCTGAAGGCGGCTCATGAAAGTGGCCTTACTGCGAATGACGCTTACCGGCGGTTCAGTCAGCGGAAACATGAACCAAAACCCCTTGCTCTCACAAGAGAGGAACTGCAACGGCTACATAAACTTGACTTGCGCGATAGCCCGGCCCTTGACAATGCCCGGAATCTCTTCTGCTTGCAATGCTATCTCGGTGTCCGCATCAGTGACTTACGGGGGATCTCAGCGGCGCATATCAAAGACGGTCATATCGAGCTGGTAACGGTAAAGACAAGCACCCCTGTCCGTATCCCGTTGACAACTCCGGCCAAAGAGATTCTTGCCCGCTTCCCTGATGGGAATCCCCGTATGATCTCGGATCAACGATTGAACGAATACATCAAAACGGCTGCTGCACGAGCTGATATTGATACGCTTGAACATATAGTGGATTTCAAAGCTGGAAAGCGTAGTGAACGAACAGTACCGAAGCATCAGCTTATCTCATCACACACGGCGCGACGGACGTTTATCACACTAAGCCTGGAACAAGGAATGCGGCCGGAAGCACTTATGCCCATAACTGGGCATAAGGACTTACGCACGTTACAGCGCTACATCGGCGTTACTGATAACCAAGCAGCCAAAGAGCTACGGCAGGCTTGGAATGGAGAGTAGTGGGAAGCAGAGGCTAATTCAAACCGGCGTTCTATACTCTGTTAGAAGTAGGGCAAAGAGTACAAGCAAAAGTGCAAGAAGGAATTGAAGTGGCCGAACATACAACGCAATACGGATAGAAAGATATGTCTCAGATAAAAACGGCATCGCCAATACAACTCATTGCTAGCTTCTTACTCTTAGGTGTATTCATCTGGCTATTCTGGGTGCTTGGCAGCACCTTGTGGATCGCTTTCAAGGCCCTAGCAGAGAAAAGTCCAACGGTAGCGGCCCCCCTCGCTACTGGAGCGCTTACCGTATTAGGCGCTGTTTTAGCAGTAGTCGTTGGGCGTTACTTCGAGCGGAAGAAAGAAGCAGAGATTGCTCAACGTCAAAAACGCATCGATGTATTTGAAAGTGCTGCTAAGTTATTCTTAGACCTTATGCTATCAAGCACTGATGAGGAGAATAAGGAACGGAATTTTGTTGCCGAACTTCGTGCAATGACTCCAAGGATAATCCTATGGGCCAAGCCTCATTCTCTGATAGCCTACAAAGCACTTGTTATAGGTGTTCGCAGCGATGCCACTTCATTGACAGGCAAGCTTCACTCATTGGAAGACTTCCTATTAGCTCTCCGAAAGGATTTGGAATTGAAGAACAATGGGCTAAACAGAGGTGACATTCTGCGGCTCTTCATTACTGACTATGATAGTCTAATAACCAAATAGAATCAGCACGTTACGCAGAGCTTTTCGACCTACTTCCCCTTGAAAGCGCTCTGTTGATAGATTCTTCGCGGAAGAAAAAGCTTTTGGAGGAGTATCGAGGATAGCCCTACACCCCATTCGCGCGTAGCGGCAGTTACTAACAGATCAGAGCATGGAGTCGAACTATGGATGTGTCGATACTGTATTACTGGGACTGGGACAATCTTACCGAGGATGAAAAGACTGAGATTCATGCTGAGGCTGCTAGTGCGGGGCACCTGCAAATCCCACGTGAAGTCCAATGGATGAATGAGTTGGAATCAATCTGCCAGCGCTTTTTATATGGACGCAATGTTAGCTCTGATACATCACTATTCTGGATTCGCCTGCATGGATTCCTGACAGAAATATCGTATCAGAAGCCCACTACTCCAATCAACAACAGCGCACAACAATTTATCGCAGACATAGTTGCAGAAGCCGCGAAACGATATAATGCTATTCGCTGTAAGCTTAGTGATGATGAAATCATATACATCGATTACCAACGTACCATTGAAGCACATCTTTTTCCCAAAACATACTTCCTGCACAGAAGGAGTGTGAGAAAGCCCCCGATTAGAGAACGGAATATCCCTGCACTCAATAGAAAATACTCATTAACTGAAATTCGGCGATCAATTGAACGAGTGGAACAACTCGGGAGCCGAGATGTGATTGCAGAGGCTATCTCTCAACGCATAAGCGAGGATGTTGCCGGCTTTGCTACGTACCTACGAGCGCCAACGCATCCCATACCGTTCGACTAAGATCCTATCCGAAAACCGTTCTACACTGCTAACAGGCTCTACAGGCTAGAAAACTTTAGAAAGCCGCAGTCAGGTACTTTGCAGAACCGTAGGCTGAAACCTCCAAGAAACTGCTAAAGATGGTTTTGGGATAGCCCCTTAGCCCATTAAATTGGAATCCTAACAGGAGTGAAATAGGCATGGATAAATCAATAGGACGAAATATTGGCCCTTCACTTCGTGAATGCGGCCCCCTTACTGAAGCTGAGTACGAACGAATAAACGCAGCTTTCGAGCGGCTACTTCTATTTGAGAAATCTATGTCCAGCGATACTAAGGAGCGTTTTAAGTATGGCCGCCGGATGGAAGAACCCAAGCGCCTTCAGAATGAAGTAGAACAAGAGGAGTTTTGGTTAAGAATCCAAAAAGCAGAGCTAGATGAAACATGGGTGGCGATGCCAGACCAGTGGAGTTACCCGAACAACTTTGACAGTCTAGCTGCCTACGCACTTAACGATAGTTTGGCGCGAATGAAGATGTTTAATGCGTTTGAAAAGCTCCTCTGGCAGCCAGGATGGAGCGGACGTGATGGCCGGATTTATGCTCCACTTTATTGGAATGGAACAGTCGTAGAAGATGTCCTTGTGATGACTGAAGGAGAGCGTAATCGAATGGATTCCCTTGCGCGAAAAGACAGAGTTGATTTCCAACTTACCATCCCCTTACGAGAAGATCAGAATAGCTCTCTACCAGATAAGTCCCTATTACGTAGACAGCCAAGCCTCCCAGGACACCCCATCTTCAGCGATTTGGTAGATAAAGGATATGACGAGCTATTCAATGAGCTAGCAAGTTGGGAAGCGATTGGGAGCAAGCTACGTTGCCCTTATACCGATGGCGACCTCATCAATCTAAAGAAGTTGCCGCTACCTCTTTTAAGTGAGAACCCAAATGTAAGACTTGCAGAGTGGTTCATCAGTAATAGGAAGAAGCCGCTAACTGCTGCCGGTCTGGGGAAGACTCAGTGTCGTGAGGGTGGCAAGGTATATGGAATTGTTCAGAGGGCGCTTAGGCTCCTAGATACTTCCGAATAATCTCCGAACATTCTCCGATTGATCTACGGAGGCTTAACTGCGGAATTTGCGCCCTGTCATTCACGAACGACAGGGCTTTTTTATGCAGTCTATAGGCTTTCTTTCCATTACCGCTGACGATCTACGGGGCATCGTCGCGACCGCTGTAGAAGACGCTCTCACACGTCAACAGCCTACCCCCTCTGTTCCGGCTCCAGCCGAAGACCGGCTTCTCACCCGTAAGGAGACAGCCCGGAAGCTTCATCTATCCTTTGTTACTCTTCGGGAACTGGAAAAGCGGGGCAAACTGATTCCGGTCAGAGCCACCCGGCGCGTTCTTTATCGCGAGAGTGAGATTGAGCGCTACCTGAACGGAAGCAAGGGAGCAGCACGACGATGAGTACAATATCTACGGAACCCGGCCGCGATCGGCTCAAGTTCTCCAACCGGCGTACCGAGTGCCCGGCGTGCAAGGCCCGTCACGGTTTCGCGACGCTTGAGGGCGACGGCGACGCCGGGAAATGTCATGCGTGTGGCCTGTTCATGCCCCCACACAGTGAAAGAGATTCGTGGCGAACGGAACGATTCGACCGTGAGACCGTTGCACAACCGTCCTTTCACGCTACGCCGCCTCCGGAGCTTGTACGTTCTACCCGGAAGGAACGTGTTGCATCCTACCCCTACGTGGATGAGAACGGGATTCTCCTGTACGTGATAGAGCGGAACGAATGGACTGAGATGTATGCCGATGGCACGAACAGACGCCGAAAGAGCTTCTATCAGTGGCGGCCTGGCCCAAACGGGGAGCGCGTGAACGGGCTTGGCGATGTTCGGCGTGTTCTCTACGAACTGCCAAGCGTCGTTGCGGCAGTTCGTCAAGGGTGCCGAATCTGGATTGTGGAGGGTGAGAAATGTGCAGATGCTTTGAATGATCGCTTCCGGCATGAAATGGGCGTCGGAGACCGCGCTACAACCGCGCCGGGCGGTTCAAACGGCTGGCAACCAGCGTTTAGCAAAAGCCTACGGGGAGCCGATGTTATCATTTGGCCGGATGCCGACGATCCCGGTCGAAAGCTCGGGCAACAAATTACGATCGATCTCCGAGGAGTCGCACGAAGCCTGAAACTTGTGACTCCCGGGGTGCTCTATGGAATCTGAACCGCAAAACGACGCAGCGGATTTCTTAGCAGATGGGAAGCCCGCTGGCTGGCTGGAGGAAGTCGCCGATCGTGCGATACCCGTAGACGATGAATCGGACGCTATGGAATCTAAAAGTGGCATTCGATCGATTTGCATGGCGGATGTAAAGCCGCGTGCGGTGGAATGGCTATGGAAAGGTTATATCCCCTTGGGATGCCTTACCCTTGCTGAAGGTGATCCATCCGTAGGCAAGACGACAGCCTTAATATCAATCGCTGCCGCCGTGACAAGGGGCGACGTTCTTCCGGATGGAAGTGTACCAACTAGAGGGCCGGTGCTGCTTCTCTCGGCTGAAGATGCAGCAGAATATACCCTCTCGCCACGTCTGATCGCTGCCGGTGCGGATACTGCCGTTGTGCATCTGATTCAAATGCAAGGCGAAGGATTCGTCGATCTCTCCCACGATATTGAACAGATCGAAAGAGAGATTCAGAAAACGGGCGCGGTTCTGCTCATTATCGATCCGCTGAACGCTTATCTGGGGACTTCCATCGATCCACACCGGGATTCTTCCATACGTGCCGTGCTTGGTCCCCTTGCGGCTCTTGCCGAGCGCACCGGCATATCCATCATTGGCATCAGGCATTGGGGTAAGAGCGTGAACGAACACGCAGCGAAGCGCGGAGTTGGAAGTGTCGGCTATACGGCGGCGGCCCGTTCGGTATTGTCGTTTGCTCCCGATCCCGACGAACCGGATAGTGGAAGACGGATGCTCGCCGTTGCAAAATCGAATCTTGGTCCCCTTACACCCGGATCGCTCGTGTTCCGAATTGAACAGTATGAATCCTCCGATAGAACATGGACTACCAGCCGCGCCGTTTGGGAGGGCCGGGCGAATCATTCAGCCGACGATCTTAGTCGGGGCAGCGGTTCGCATGAAGAACGCTCCGCGCTCGGAGATGCAATGGAATTCTTGAACGAGGAACTTGCGGGCGGCCGTGTTGAAGTAAAAGAGATCATGCGCCGGGCGAAAGAGGCGAGCATATCCGATGCGACGTTGCGCCGAGCCAAACGCAAGCTCGGTGTTCGTTCTCTTCATGATCGGAAGCCGGGCGAGACAGGCAAACCAACATACTGGCAATTGCCAAGCTCGGATACGGTAGATGCTCATACGTCGCCGTAGATACTCACTCCCTCTAATGAACATCTACTAGAATTGATGAGCATCTACTTACGGAACAACGAACTTGAGAACGCCTTTAGAGGGTGGGGGGATCATGGCGAATAAGAACCCGTATCAGGGCCGCATGGAACGTAAGGCAAAGCGTTCAGCCGGAGACATTACCCGCCTTCGGGAGAAGCTTTGGAAGGCACTGGAACGAGCTGAAGGGCTGATGGACAGCGATGATGCCGCCGTAGTGCTGCGAGCAATTCATGCGCTGGCACAGGCTACCGGCCCGTACCTGAAAGCTGTTGAAGTGGGGGAACTGGAGGCAAGGCTACGGGCAATAGAGGAGAGAATGAACAGCAAGAAGGGAAGCCATGAAGCTGCTGAGCCGGATTGAGAAGCTGGAAGCTCGCCTTGCGAATGATGCAAGCCATAAGGATACTGGCGCTGTATGGCTCTATGAAGGGCCGGAAGGGGCAAGAACATACTGGCGGGCCGGTAGTAGCAAACGATTCAGCGAAGAGCAGTTGGAGGCTGAGTTGCGGAACGTGCCAGTATGCGTTATCCTCCCTGACAATGAACGGGATACGAAGATGCACCTGAATGCTCGTTGATTCTCTCGAATCCTTCTATCTTATCGCGGGGAAGCTATCCACGCATTGAAGCCAGGATAGCTCTATATTGCACTACACACTTGCTATAACGGTTGCTACAAGTTATGAATATGGAACCCTACAAAATCCGGCGTCTGAAGAGGAACCGGGCCTTGATCGACTTCACGGACATTGAAACCATCTACGTGAAGGCGATAAAGACCATCTCACTCAAGATCACCCCTGTTCTCTTCCTTGATCCGGAGTACAAGCTCCAGACCGTAACCAATACTCAGGACTTGTGCGACGTACTGAAGACGATCTTCGGGCTTCTCGACGATAGCCAAGAACATCTTGTGATGCTGGTTCTCAACTTATCAGGGGAAGTAAGCGGGTACAAAGTGCTGGCGTCAGGAAAGCAGGATACCGTAGAAGTTGATCCCAAGGTCATCTTCCGGAACGCTCTTCTTCTGGGAGCTGCCGGAATCATCCTCGCCCACAACCATCCATCGGGGAACATCGTACCATCGCAGCAGGATGTCTTGCAAACATACCGGGTTGCCCGCCTTGGCAATGAGCTAGAGTTACCACTAATCGACCATATCATTTACACGCATAACAGATGCGTTTCGATTGTGCAGGATAATCCAGGGATTGCGGGGGATGATCTACTGGCCCGCACTAAATAGCAAGATCCTCTCTATGCAGAGCAATCGAATTTAGGCGTCGAAGATCCAGCATTGTAGCTATCTAGTTTTTAGAGATAAGGGCATTTGGAATGCAAAATCTGAATTTCATTTTCAAGACCCGCTATTCAAATAGCAGGGCATTGGTTATTGGAATCAATAAGTATGAGAACGTATCACCACTCTCGTATGCTGTAAGTGACGCTGAAGAAGCGTCGCAACGTTCTCATTAACGAACTCGGCTTTCTTGCAGACAATGTTACTTATCTCATTAACGAAGAAGCAACAAAAGAGAATATTTTACAGTCTTATCTAAAATTCACAAGTGATGAGATTGATCTGGATGAGCGCATACTAATATTCTTTGCTGGACATGGACATACCAAAACAGGATTCAGAGGAGAAGTTGGCTTTTTGATCCCCTATGATGCAAGGGCGAATGATGTTTCAACCTTTATTGGATGGGATGACCTCACTCGATATTCTGAACTTGTCAGGGCAAAGCACATACTTTTCATCATGGATGCCTGCTATGGCGGCTTGGCAGTGACTAGAAATTTGCAACCAGGAAGTGCCCGATTTCTCAAGGATATGATGCGCCGCTATTCACGTCAAGTCCTTACTGCTGGAAAAGCCGATGAAGTTGTTTCAGATTCGGGAGGGCCGTTACCGAATCACTCGGTGTTTACTGGGCATTTAATCACAGGGTTGCGAGGTGGCGCAGCAACAGAACAAGGCGTGATTACTGCGAGCAGCCTAATGGCTTACGTCTATAGCAGGGTTGCAAATGACCGGGACTCAAACCAGACTCCACACTATGGCTATTTCGATGGAGATGGCGACTTTATCCTCTATGCGCCACATCTAAATGCGATTGAAGAAGATGAGAAGAAGGATCTGGACAATCTGATAGTGATTCCATTTACTGAGGATGACCCGTTAGCATCCACGATACAACACAAAATATCAAGACTCCTATCTGACGATGCTTCCTCTATTGAACTGTTCGATTTCGTCACTAAAGAGGTAAGGCATTTTATTTCCATGAGCAATGAAGATAGGTTTAGCCTTCAGACGCCTTTCTCAAAAGACGAGCAGTTAGCTAGAATCTCTAACTACGAGAATGTAGTTGCCGATCTTTCGGCTCTCTTGGCATGCCTATCATATTGGCTAAAGCCAAATCATAGGCAGATTCTTCAGAAGGCTATTTCAAGATCCATTGATAGTTTTGGATTACCAAATGGAATGCCCGCATGGATTAATTTACGATGGTATCCGGCAATAATAAAGATATACACTTCTGGGATTGCCGCAGTTGAGGGACAGAGGTATGATTCTTTGGCAAATATCTTCTACACAAAAGTCACAAGTTCCGACCTACCTCCCAAGGAAGAATACTATGTAAAGTTCGTTGCCAATGCAATACTCAACTTAAACCGAGACAACACTTTTAAAGAAATCCCTGGCTATGAGCAGCATTACACCCCATTAAGTGATTACCTGTTTAAGCTTCTGCAACCGAGTCTCGATGATATATTGTTTATTGGCAACAATTACGAGAATTCATTCGATGAGTTCGAAGTCCTTCTAGCTTTGGTTGCTGCTGATTTGTGGCAACGAGATGAAGGACATATGTGGGCACCTATTGGACGTTTTGGCTGGAAGCGAAGCCGACATGTAAGTAACGATCCTCTCTCAAGAGTTATTTCGGCTGCACGTGAGCAGGGAATGAACTGGGAACCGATTAGGCAAGGTTTATTCGGCGGGGACTTGCAGCGGTTTACTGAGGTGGCGGAAGCATTCCAAGCAAAGGTATCTCAGCTCAATTGGTGGTAGGCGTTATGACGATCCGCGTCGTCTGGCAGAGATAGTGACCACAGGCGTCTTACGAGGCTAAGAGCCTTCATCACGTCCCCGCTGCACTCTCAAACGCGCCGCAACACGTTCAGTAAAACCGTAGTCGGACGCAATGATGTCCATCAGCTTACGAGCTGTCCCGCTCGGGTTCCTCTTTCCAACCTCCCAATCATGAACCGTCTGCCGACGCTCCAGACCAAGACGGGCGGCAAACTGTTCCTGAGTCTCCCCAATGTGCAGCCGAAGCAGTCGTATGTTTTCCGGTATCCACTCCATACCTGGAAGATAGATGCACGCAAGGAGCACCATCAAGATTTTGCACGCACTGTGTAACTGAATAGCGGGTGCGGCCAATAGATCGGGCTTGTATAGTACGCATAGCGTTCTTACATTACGCCTACGCTAAGCGTACTAGTAGAAATAGGCTAGGGAGATACATCTATGACGAAACCAACGACATTTGACATTGAAAAGGCATTTGTAGAGGAAACGGACGTACTTGATCTTCACTATGCGGTACTGGAGGCGGTGATAGACTTCCTGGAGCAATCTCATGGCTCCGATAGCCTGAAGCTTACGGCTGCGCTACGGGTATCCTTCAACCTTGTATGCCAACGCTACTATCAAACAGCGGAGTAGAAGCGGGATACCAAGTACAGCATAGTCAAAGGATGTTGCAATAGAAGCCCAGTAAGATACGACCGAGCCTCTATAAGCTATTCTACCGGATATCTACCGCATCTTCAGGTCAGTCACTAACTCTATGCTTGATAGCTTCACCGTCTAGCGGGAAGATCTTCACGCCACGGAAAAGGATTCGATGATTGCCGCCTGCTGGCAACTGACTTTCATAGCTTTGCCTGAATCGGCATGTTTCCCCCCTCTCAATATCATACTTCCCTACTTCTACGTACTAACCTTCTTGATCTTCCCCCTCTCCTTGATCTTCGTTTCCCTCTTGATATTCATCCCACAATTGGTTTTGATATTCATCCCACAATTGGTTAATTCTCTCTCGATCGGGAAAGTTTATACGATTCCAAAGCGATTGAGGCACTACGTAGACAATATCATCAGTTCCGCGAAACTTCTCCGATGAAGGTATATGGAGAGTTCCACCTTCATCGAAACCAGCGCGTGAAAGATCCCAATGATTGCTATAACCCCTCGCTCTTTGAATCGTCTCAACCTTTGCGTACCGAACCATGAGCACCACTCCTTTGTTGAACGTACAGCGGAACGAAATTGCCTACCACACAAGCCCCCTCTGTTAACTAGTTACCTTCCCTTCAGGCGTCCAATCCTTCTAGATTCCTTCCCCTAATCCTTCCCCCGAATTCTTAAAGAAAACGGGGGATTTAGTGCTCCCTGGGGGACTCGAACCCCCGACCCACTGATTAAGAGTCAGTTGCTCTACCAGCTGAGCTAAGGAAGCGATGCAATATGCAATCGGATGGGTTCCAGTGCCAAATGAAAGTTGGCAGTGCAGCGTTTCGTTACAAATGTTAAGGGAGGTAACCGGATGTGGTGACACTTCCTATAGAGCAACCACGATATCGTAACCCGATCCTCAGCCTACGAACGAGAAGTCCGGGTACTGGAGGGAGCGATGCTTACAGGGTGCTGGTCCTTGTGCCAAGGCGCCGGTCGGCGTCTCGGATCGACGGTATCTACGGCGGATGGTCTCCGCATCTCCCGACATCCCACCTGCCATATCTCCCCACATCGCTGCCGCCATCGGGGATCGCAATGATGGAAGCCCACGGCCTATGGGGCCAACCGGCATCGCACCGGCAGAGCGGGCCTTCTTCCAGGCTCATCGCTCTATGGCAGAGGGGAAGACTGCCATGAGGGTAGAATCTCATGCCGCGGACCTTCTTCCCCTCTTCTTCACAATTATTTCATGTTTAGTATTAGGTGTAATTGGCATACTCTCGTAAATTTGCGTACTTGAATCACATTCCTCTGGTACTGATGTGAGGGTCTGGGTGCAGTGATGAGACCACCGAATTAGCCCGGTATCTCCTCTGCCGCCTCTCCCGGACGACGCGTCGCGCGGCCGCACGTCCTGATACGCAGTGGAACTACCGGATGGCGTCGGAAACTGCTGGCTGGGTTATCATTACGGATGATCCCGGCTACGGTTTGGCATGCCTTCCGGCCTCGTGCATTATTCTATTTTCAATCAACAGATTCTAGGCATGAACTATAACGGACCCAAGGTTCGCCTGTCGCGCCGTCTCGGGCTCGCGCTTACTCCAAAGGCGGAAAAGTATCTCCAGCGCAAGCCGCATCCCCCCGGACAGCACGGTGTGAACACACGCAGAAGGAAGACCAGCGATTACGCAAAGCAGTTGCTGGAGAAGCAGCGTCTGCGCTTCCAGTACAACATCAGCGAGCGTCAGCTTCGCACCACTTACGATCAGGCCAAGCGCAAGGCTGGCAACACCGGTGACTTGATGGTACAGTTTCTTGAAAGCAGGCTCGACGCCGTCGTCCTGCGTTCCGGGCTGGCCCGCACCATCTATGCATCCCGTCAGTATGTCACACACGGGCATTTCACCGTCAACGGAAAGCGGGTCGATCTGCCGTCGTACCGTGTACGCCCCGGCGATATCATCGCCGTTCGTGCAAAGAGCCGCAAGCTGGAATTCTTCCATACGGCCCTCGGCGCATCCATGCAGCCGCCGCCATATCTTGAGGTCTCCAAGGCGAATATGAGCACTCGCCTGCTTCATACGCCGATGCGGGAGGATATCCCCATCATCTGCAACATCCCGCTCGTGGTGGAATACTACTCACGGTAAGCGAGTACCGTGCCCTGAGCATGTCGGGCTTCAGGCAGGCCGGTTATCAAGACCGTCCTGCCTGCCAGGCCCCTTGTATCGCGATATCATGGCCGGTTTCATTGCAAGGGTGTGCCGTTCAGCCCAGCAATACACACCACATCCAGGGGTTTGAAGAGCAACGGTGGGCGCTTGCCAGGCCGATATGGCAATGCACCGTTTCCCCGGCATAGGCTGATACCGAAACGAACCAATGACGGGCCCGCCTGCGGTATCACCACTTCAGCGTGTTGCATCCCCCCTATTGTTTACGATTGCAGCGGGTCTATGACCAGCCCGAGACCACAGATCCAGCGTATCATATTTCCCGCCAGCTCGTATCTTTCCCATTATGGACCGACTCGGCACCTACGATATCCTCCTGTTCGACGGCGATTGCGGCATCTGCACAGCATCGGCTGAGCATGCGGAGAAGATCGCACAGAGACGTGGTGGCACCTACCGTGTAGCGCCCTACCAGGCGATCCCGGAGGAGGATCTGCGCCGCTTCGGAACCGATTACGAACGATGTGCCCGTAAAATCCACTCCATCACCCGCGACGGTCGGGTCTATGCCGGCGCCTTCTCGGTCAATCATTTCTGCTGGCGTCATTTCCCGTGGACCCTGATCCCGCTCGTGCTGTATCTGCTCCCCCCGCTTCTTCTGGCCGAGATAGGTTTGTATGCAATCGTGGCCAGAAATCGGCATCGTATCTCCGGCTGGCTCGGCCTGAACGCCTGCGCTATCAGGCCAGCTCCACAGCTCCAGCCCAGGAGAAAAGCGGCTGAACCGCAGGGAACACTGTGATAACCGTGCGGCCATGGGCCTCCCATTGCCTGCCTGTGGCAGGCAACAGGGTCATCGACCCCGCGGTAGTACGCACCTACATCCGGCGGCAGTGCCATAGCGGCGGAATCCGGCCAACAGGTCGATCCATCAAGCCCCAGTAGCAGGGGTGTTGCCATAATCTCTCCCCCTTAATCCCTATCTTCGTTCCGATGTCGGAGACCTTGCCCATCTGTCGGATGACATCGGGTACCCTACTCTCAATTATATTGAATCAACTCCCATGATCGCATCTATGCTTATAACAACGCTCGTAGCGGGATGCCTTACGTTCGCCCCAGTGCCGCACAATGTTGCCGCTACGCACTCCGATGCCCCACAGGTCACCGGCACGTTCCTCCCCCCTTCACCGTCACCAAAGCCTTTTATCTCGAAGCCTGGCCGGTTCAGCATCTCGATCCCGGACGGTTATTCCGAGCCTGAACTGGAGAGCAACGATATCCCGAGCGAAATCGGCGAGATCAAGCTCTACATGTATACCTCTGTCAACATGACCGAAGGGGTCTGTCTGGTCGGTTATAGCGACATCCAGTCGATCACAATGACCGATGAGCTGAAGATAGAGATGCTTGAAGGGGCAAAGGAAGGTGCCATCTCCAACATGAACGCGACCTTGCAGAGCGAAGAGGAGATGACCATCGACGGGCATCCCGGACGTTCCATCCGGTTTACAACCGATAACGAGGGGACCACGCTGCGCGGCCGGATGGATTATTACATGGTGGAGAACCGGCTATACCAGGTCGGATTCATCGAGATTGCCAACAATTCGCTCGATGGCGCGCCGGTAAAAGGGTATTTCAACTCGTTCAAGCTTACACAGGCCGATACCAAGGCAAAGAAAAAGAAGTGATCGGCACCATAGGCATGGCGGGGGACATCCTGTTTCCCGCCTTCCTGTTCTAAGCAGCATCGTGTATCATCAAGGACAAGGCAGAGCTGTTTGAATACCCCGAGCAGATCCTCTCGTTACGCTCCTGCCACCAATCCCGGCCACAATGGACAGAAGCCCTGATAGCCAGCAGCACTTGCCCCCTCCCTTTCTTACGGCGAGCTGGCGGCATCTCCTGATGCTCAATTATCGCATCGAACCGGAGCTTCTGCGCCCGCTGGTTCCGAGCGGTACGGAGCTGGATGACTGGAACGGCAGAGTTTATGCCAGCATGGTCGGCTTCCTCTTTCTCGACACACAGGTGCTCGGCATAACAATCCCGTTCCATCGGAACTTCGAGGAGGTGAACCTTCGCTTCTATGTTCGCCGCAAAGGCCCGGAGGGATGGCGGCGGGGGGTGGTCTTTATCAAGGAGATCGTGCCACGTTTTGCGATTGCCTGGACAGCGCGCACGCTCTATAACGAGAACTACGAGGCGATGCCGATGCGCCACACCGTAGAGCTGCATGATGGAGCCTTACGCAGCGGATCGCTCGTCAGCTATGGCTGGCAGAGCCGTGGCGGCTGGAACTCCCTTTCCGCACGAACCACCGGCAACGGCACCGTGCTGATCCCAGGGTCCGAAGAGGAGTTCATCACCGAGCATTACTGGGGGTATGCGGCACAACGCGACGGGGGATGCGTAGAATATCGTGTTGAGCATCCCTCCTGGCGTGTCTGGAATGTGACCGAACCACAGTTCCAGTGCGACGTGGCGGCGGTATACGGAGAGCAGTTCACCGAGCCGCTCTCGGCCCGCCCGGTCTCCGCATTTGTTGCGGAGGGTTCGCCGATCACCGTACGAAAGGGGAAAAGAATTGAGGGGGTTCGGGGGTAACAGCCAGCGATACCAAGCCCCTGTTGCCGGGCAGAGGAGGGGAAATCCGGGAGCGAGCGATCGCGGTGGGGGTAGCATACAAACCATGTATCCTGGCAGCAGAACAGAGCAATGGCAGAGAGGGCAAGGCCGCCGGCCCCTGTTCATCCTGCTCGGCACCATGGAGCGATCCCGCAGCCCGGCACGCTACATTTCACCTGCCGCCACCCCTTCCCGTTCCAAACGTTCCATGACATCCTCGAACGCCATTTCCGGGCGATCGGCACCCAGCCTGAAGAGGCGCTGCGAAGCGAGGCGAACCTGATCGCAGACGCTGCTCAGCTCTATCACATCGCGGTAACAACAGGCAGCATCATCAAGGCGGCCATCCAGTTCCAACAGCGCACCGCAGATCAGGCGCAGCTCGGCAGACAGAGGAACCGCATGAAAACAACGCACAAGCATTCGATACGCCTCCTGGCGCTCTCCGGCCCTATGCAGAGTAAAGGCAAGATTTCTGAGCGCTTCGGAGTTTGTATCGTCGATTCTAAGAGCCGCCTCGAATTTTTCTCTGCTTTCCCGCTCCCTGCCAAGCGAGGCCAGCAATAAACCAAACGTATTCAGGAGTTCCGGCCGAGCGCCGAGCCTTCCCACTGCCTGTTCCATCGCCAGCACTGCCTGTTCCGGCTTTCCCACTCGCAGGTAGAGCGCAGCAACGGCCGGAAGCATTCTTCCATCCAGATGCTTGCGTTCGATAAACTGCGCCAGCAGACGCCGCGCCTCACGCACCCGACCGGCATCGACCAGTTCCTCGGCATGCGCAAGCAACGAAAAGAAGGACTCACCCGTTGAATCGTTACGTTCGTGCAACACGATGGGAAAAACGAAGAAATCGTTATTCGGACATTCTTTGCCCCTGTTTGTTCAGAGGCCAGAATATATATGAACGGGGCAAACTACGCTATCACGACCAGGAGGGGAGCGATCGGAGCAATGGATTCAGGATACGTACACCGTCCGGACAAGGTGACATGGACATATCGATTGGAACATGTGCATAGACAGGGGTCAGATATACGGAATCCCTTTCACAGAGTCAAGTACTGCATCGCAGCGCAATCGATTTTCCTGCTTCTCTTGGCTTCGGCATCCTCCTTTACTAACTTAAGCCTGATCGGTATCCGGTACCCGGATTTTATGATGATGAGGATATATGTATTCACGAGCACTTCTCTGCATCGCCGTTGCTGTTGTGGCCGCTGCTTCCGCCTCGGCCCAGAACACCGCCATCCATATCCTCTTCTACACCGGTAAGGTTACCGTAACGTCCGGGAAAACCTCCCGGAAAGCCTCTATAGGCCTGGAACTTGCCGCCAGGGACGAGCTACGAGTGGGCCGTGGAGGAAGCGTGCAAATATCGGTCAACGGCAAGGTGATACAATATTCGCAGGCCGGAAAAGTGCGTGTCGCCGATGCAATCAAACGCGCCGGCACCGGCGAGAATACCGCCGTGGCAACCACGGTTGGTGCGATCGCTGCCACCACCGGCGCCGATCGCGAACCACGCACAGACAAGGAGGGCACCACTCGCCTGGAGGAAGTATCGCAGAGAGGCAGACAAAAAAAGAAGAAGGCAACAAGAGAGATCACCGCTACAGCCAACCGGAACGTCGCGGAACGCGCCGGTATTGAAGAGCCTCCTGGCACAGCAGAAAGAATCGGGACAGCGAGCGTTGACCAGGAGGATATGATTATCCTTGAACCGCGCTCCACAGCGGTCTCATCCGGCCCTATTCTCTTCCGCTGGCTCCGCTCCACCTCCGCAGGCAATTATATCGTAGCGGTGAAAAATTATCTGGGCGAGGAGATATTCCGCCGCGAGACCTCTGATACGGCCCTTATCTGGGAATCGCCCGGTCTGACCCCGGAGATTATTTATACCTGGACATTGACCGACGCCAACAACGCCCATCACGGCACCGGCGCCATGTTCCATCGTCTGGCCGACTCCGCCGACGCAATGCTCAGGACTGGGCTCGAGGAGATCAGGCGCGAACTCGGCAGCACTAATCCCGCCATGCCTCTGATTCTCGGCGCCTTTTACGCCGACATTGGCTGTTATGGTCAGGCGGCTCGTTGTTATACCGAGGGCGCTCGCACAAGTAAACAGCACTACAGAGAATTTATGCACCGCGCATGCAACGAATATCTCTACGAAATCTATATGCCGGAGGAAGAAGTGCTTGCAGTCTATCGTGAAGAATAAAACGGGTGTGCTGAACCTCGCCGAACGCAGTACGTCTGCGCGCATTTTCTGCTGCCCGCCCGCGTATGCCAGGAACATTGCCGCCTGACCACCGTATCCCTTCGATATTCTACTGCCATCCCGCCGCTCGCAGAAATAATTCCACCGCACGATCCACGATCTCCAGTGGCCGTGCTCTTCGCTCGGTTTTCTCTGCGATCTGCCGCACAAGCTTCAGCAGGTGTGTTCTCTCCCGCAGTTCCACCGCCAGCCGTTCACGTAATGGTCCGGGCAGATCGCGATACGTCATCCCAGGCTCCAGCACGGCCCAGGTTTTCCCCTGTATCCAACCAGCCCCAAGCTCCAGCAGAACATAGGGCGATTCAAGACTTGCCCGTGTTATCACCCCAAGAACGATGCGGCAGCCAACCAGTTCTCTCTGCAATCGTGTAGAGATATGGTCGGATATATCAAGCCCGTTTCCCGGCACCGATGTACAGCGGATGTTCTCCGGCCCGATCTCCACTGCATCGCAGATAAACCGTACCAGATTTTCCACAATTGCCGTATCGACTGTTGCGTGGCTTATAAATATCTCCACGATTCCCCCGGCACCCTCGGCTATATACGATACGCCTCCACCTGTAACCCGTTCCGTACGATCGCCAGCTTCACGGATTCCATCGGCCATCGATTCAATCGTATCCATGGTCTGTCCCTTGTTGACATCTATTGCTCATTAACGTCCACGTTCTTATCCTGACGAATGCCATCACACATCTTCAGATCCGGCCATAAGAATCCTGCACGGATTCCCGATATATTCGGACCCGCCATATCATTGGCTCCATCAGAGACTGTACAATCCGGCCACGGTGGGATTTTGCTCCCAGCACCTGCTCCATACCACATGCCATCATACGTCTCCAGCGCACAAACATCTGGCTGGGCACAGACATGCCGGTAGTTCAAACTATTGACCAACCGGCAGCAATATACAACAGGACACTTATCACATGCAAGCGTGATGACTGTGATGGCGTTGATTCAAAGGCTTTACAATAAGGGGATGGTGGCAAGGACACTGGGCATTGGCTATCTCCCTGTAGTAAGGGAAGCCGCATCGGTGATAATCATGCGGGCATTGGCGCATAGAGGCAACATCATAGCAGGTTCGGCCTGAACGATGGATTGGCGAGCGGATGGGAACCGGCACACAGGCCGGGATATAGAATAGTTCAAGCAGGAGGTTTGCAGCAACTATCCCGATTGTTCCACTGTTCCATATCGGCCGGGGCAGAAGCTGCCGTATGGCCGCCATGCCGGGATAGCGGATATCATCCAGGGAACATGAGCAAAGGTTTTACAGCGATTCCAGGAAGGCAATCAGGGCCGAGCGATCGTTCTTCACAAGCCGCCGGTACAGATCCCGGGAACGCTCCCCCTCGCCACCATGCCAGAGCACGGCCTCCTCCAGATTTCGCGCACGGCCATCGTGCAGAAACCGGGTATGGAGATTGACGTTGCCAACCAATCCGATTCCCCATAGCGGCGGGGTACGCCACTCACGTCCGGTTGCCAGACCGTCTGGACGCCGATCGGCCAACCCTTCTCCCATGTCATGCAGAAGCAGATCGGTATAAGGACGTATGATCTGTCGCGAAAGTTCGGGAAAGTCCTGGACGACACCTGTCTCGAAACGGGGAATATGGCAACCGGCACATCCTATCTCCTTGAAGATTGCCTTGCCGCGCAGTACCGTTGGCTTGTCCCAATTACGGCGTGCCGGGGCAGCTAGCAAGCGCATATAGAAGAGCACCGAATCGAACCGTGCATCGGACAACTCTATAACACCGGGGGAGTTACCAGCGGTTCGCGCATATGGAGCATCGCCGGGAAAGAGCCGGGAGGTAATGCCGATATCATGGAAAAACGCGCTCGCGATCTGCTGTCCCAGATTCGGTTGATTTGCCTTCCATCCAAATCGCCCCAGCGCCAACCGGCCAGTTCCGGCATCGCGGACGTAGTTCGGGCGGCCGGAAATACCATTGCCATCACGATCGTCTGGATCGGCATTGGCAAGGATGGCATGCGCAGGGATGGCCTCGATCAGCCCCAGGCCAAATGTAGGGGGTGCTACACGGGGGGAATACCGGACATTGCCCCCCAAGGCTCCATGAGCAAGATTTATGAAGGTATACTCCGGCGCAACAAGGGTAAACTGCTCGCCATCGGCAAAACGCCCTGTAATCTCCCTATAGGTTATCTTCACGCTGCCATCCCCTGGCATTTCATCCAGGCCATGATACTTCAACTGCTCGCCGTACAGAGGGTGAGGGCGCGCGATTCCACCCTCAAGGACACTTACCTGGACAACGATAGACTCCGGCATCTCCCCTTCCTCCAACGGAGGCCGCCCGCGGCCATCGCGCTCATGGCAGTTTTTGCACGCAGGAGCATTGAAGAGCGGGCCGGCCAGTGAGTTCTCCCGTTGCATATCGCTCCAATCGCGATCGAACAGAAGCTTGCTCGCACGGAAATAAGGCCAACGGTTTTTGTGATCCGAGAGGTTCAGAAGCACACGACCGAATGAATTGCGGAGCGTGTCCTTTACAGTAGCATCCCCAGCGGATTTTTCCTCGCCGTTTTCTATCTCCAGAACCAAACCCGTAAGCGACAACACCTCTCCCGGCCCATACTCGGCAAATTTCACCCGTTGCCCGAATCCTTCCATCAGAACAACTATGAAGATGGTAACAATTACAATAGCTACAACGGAATAGCGGATAATGTATATCTTCATCATGATGTTCTGTATAAAGTCACTGAATATTCGTTACTAGGAAAACCATCTACAGCATTACAGTCCCGAGTACATTCTCTTAAGAGCCTATCCCTAAACCACTTTATGAGGTTAGCGTTATCTATCCATCAACTTGGAGTCTATCCCCCAAGAACCCTTTACTTGGAGAATGCTGACGACTCGGATTCTACAAGAAACTATATCCAATGTTATAATATTCACCTCCCCAGCAAACATAACCGGAGACCAAACCATCCAACTATCAGACCGATTACAGATCAGCATCAGATTATAAGGCGGGTGAGGGCCATGTCTAAAAACATGACCCTCAAACCAGCATCTCTGCGCCGGAATAAGCTCACGCCTTACTGCACAGCAAGCTCGGAAGCAATCGTATAGGATTGGACGAAACCATTAACCGCTACACGATTGAATGAGTGATACGGATACTGGCCATCGGTATTCCTTTCAGTCAATTGTACCCGGTCGCCCAGGTACTCAACACCGTTGTAGGAGATTCTAACCGAACAGCATTCGTTCACTGCCAATTGCCAACGGCAGCGCCCATCAGGAAGGACAAAGAAGTGCAATCCGCGTAACAACCGACAACACGTACTCTCACGCACTTCCACAGGCCTAACAGGCGGAATATTCGGTATGTGTACGACCGGCACATTATTCGCAAAGATCGTGAGATCATAGGAAGTGCTATCGGGAGGCCCCCCAGTGAAACCAGGGAGATAACTCAATACGTCTCCACCTTGCCCTCGCCCCACACGCAACGTGCTTTGTAGCGAACTATCATCTAATATGGTATACGTCAGGAATCCTCCTGTTTTGGGGAACGTGACATCAGCGTCTTGTGACCATGCGGCTGCTGGCGCAAACGCACTTGTCAAGCCCGACCTCCCCTCTGTAGAGAACTTGGAAGCGACCAGAACAGTAGGATCTTCCTCACTCCGTTCTAATGAAACCGTGCCAAACGAGCCACGGTCCACCGCCAAGGTGCCAAATCCATTTCTAAGCACCTGCGGCCCCTTGCCTCTTCCGCCGGTATTTGTCGCGGTCCCTGACGGATTGCCGGGATTTGTACTATTGTTATCGCAGCTCGCAATCGTTATCGATGCGACCGCAATACAGATGATACCGGCCGAAAGCAGTTTCAATGATCGTGCAGTCATAATGCACTCCTATGAGGTATGTTGAATAGGGCGCCAGCCCGATTCCGGCGAGGACCGAAGGCTGAACTGGCGCTTACGGGGTACGTTTCGGATCGGGCAATAGGGGGGCACATTTGCGTGGGGGCGCAAGCACAATGCGATCGTTGAATGCAATCGGGGGTATGGCGGAACATATGGCCACGGGCGTTGATATCGCCGGATGCAACATCGGGGCCGCGTTCTCTGGATGATACAGGCTACCTTCAGCCTGCCGGATTAATCAGAGCCAGTTTTTTATCTGGAAGCGCTATAGCTACGCTTCAGCACGCGTGCATTTTCGTGCACAATACAGCAGCGATGCACATCTATCGCATACCGATAGAGTTCAAAGCTCCGGCAATCTACATGTATTTATTGCCGATGGGTAGTACATGATTGTGTACCCCCCTATTTCGCCCCATCCCCGTTGCCCGGCATCACCATACATCTCATTCAGCACCGCCGTTTTTATCGTTTTTCTAATAAACCTCAGCACACCCAGACGATTCATTTCAACCAGAAGAAAATTTGTAGCCAGCCATCTCATAGACCGATGCCCCCGCTTCGTGGCTTATAGCATATTATTATCCGCATGTATTTCAAGCTTGTGTAGGGTGGCACAGTGCTAACCGCAGCGTATGCGACGCCATATCCATAACCATGGGGATTCCCCGGCACACAGCGATTGAAGAACAGATCGGGACCACGGTATCCAGTTCCATTCAGGAAGCGGATAGGTGTTCCCGATCCATTATGCAGGTGACTATTATGCGGCGCCCCCGGTACGCCCATTGCCGATATTGTCCACATAGGCAACGGCATAGCGCATTGCGTCCATCCCGTGGTCATGTTCCTTTACCGGCACTTCGCGCTGCGAGTGTCCCTCCCCTTCACCGGGCCAGGCATAATGCTCAAACTCATCCAGTGTGCTTGCCGGCAGGCTCCGCTCCGCAAGGATCGGGTCAAGCTCGACAGGTGCCCCACGCATCACCAGAAGTCCCGGACAGCCGTTGCCCATATCGGCCAGCCTTCCGCGCACTCCCTGGATACCAAGGCCGATATCCTTGAACGCGGGAATGGTAGGAATGCCAAGCGCAGCCAGCGCTGCGTTCTCCTCGACGCTCCAATCCGCCACGGTCGCCTCGATCTTCTCTCCCTGGCTCAGCTCCACGATACGTCGTGCCATATCGGCGGTCAGCGTTCGCGTGCGATAGATCTCGCGATAGAGGATCATCTCCCCGGTGGGCGCTATCGCCCACCACTGGCAGACGGCCGGGCTACGATAGCCGAAGTCGATAGAGCGTACCCGCCGCCATTCCGGCGGCACGGCAAAGGGTTCCACCAGATGCAGAGCCGGATCGAAGTCATAGACCAGTCCTTCCTGCCTAGCCCAGATACCCTCGACCAGGCGTTTCCGACGTGCTCCTGCAAGATGAGTCAACCGTTCCAGATAGGCTCTCGTCACAGCCGGGTTATCACCGTGTCGCGACAATATCCGATAGGTTTCCTCGCGTTTGCAGCGCTGGTTCAACCAGTGTCCGGGATAGCTTGGGTTGCAATCGCCGATAAGCTGTTGGAAGGGCATGCGTCCATTTCTCAGGCGAGTGGTCAGAGCGTCCCAATCCTCCTCGGTAAGCTCGGTAGCTTCAAAGACTGCGATCATATCATACTCGGTACTCATCACCCGCATGCTTCGTTGCAGCCCTCCAACAACGATCTCGCTGCCATTTGGGAACTGATAGACCCGCCGCCGCTGGCGCGGCACGCGCCGTCCGCGTTCACCCCGAAGGATTGGGTGCCCTGGAGGGGCAACCTTCTCCTCGAACGTCACCAGGACCGATTCAAGAAGCGACTGCAATTGTTTTCGACAGACAAGGGCCCGCATACCGGGATACGTTGTGGCGCAGTAGAAAAGCTTCTCCAACACCGCACGGGTCTTCCCGGTTCCTACCGGACCCTCGATCAACACCTCAGGGGCACGACAGTAGAAGAGTTCCAGTGCCCCGCCCCGTGGCTCGTACGGACGATAACAATCGTCCAGCACCTCTCGTACTTCATATTCTTGATTGATCAATCCCACGGTATACCTTCATTCTCGGTTGATTGCTTTCACGAGTATTATGTCCATCCTGATATTTCTCCGGTTTCTGTGCCCGGAGAAGCTTCCAGAGCAGATCGTCGCTGTAATGCGTTTCCAGCATTGGCCGTCCCTCCTCATCGCGCACGATCTCGCCGTTTGCGCGAATGAACTGCTTCACCCCTTCTTTTGCCCGCCGCCACGCCTCTTTCTCCAATACATCGGCAGCATCGTTCAGCGCCTCATCCCATGCGTTGGCGAACCCTGCATCCAGATCGCGCAGACGATAGGCTGTAGCGCGTGAGATATCGGCAGCATAACATGCCAGCATCACGTTGCCACATCGTGCCAGCACAGCCAGGAACGCCTGGGTCCAGGTAGCGGCCCGTGAACGCCTCAGCTCGCGCCGCGTCTCCTCGGCAAAAAGCTCACATTCGGAACGGAATTCACGCCCTGGGACAACAGGGTGTTCCCGATCCGGCCGTCCCTTGCCAACGGTTCGCTTTTTCAACCGCTCGGCTTCAGGATTTTGTACCCCGTTTCCTTTGGGTATAATGACATCCATCTCCTTTGTCATCACCATTGCTTTGGAACGGCCTCCGGGCCTGGCAGCCAGCCCCTTCCCCCCTTTCCGTACAGCCGGATTCCTTCCCTGTTTCAGCACTTTTATCTTTCTCTGGCTTGTGGCAGTCTCCGATACAGGACGCGCAAACGCGCCTTCACTCCGAGCCGCGCCAGCATTATCTCTGGTGATGTCCGTTGCAACGGATTCCTTGAACCATGATTGTTCGTTGCTTGCATGGGTGGTTTTCATTGTGATGCACCTCGAATGTGATCGGTCGAGGAGGCTGCAACCGCCCACCGTCTATTCCGGCGCGATGGAGGTACCGATAGATACTATCGGTACCCTGCATTATAGGGATGACGATTTCAAGCGCGGCGAGCATGCTCGACTGGATCGATGACGGGAGTAATAAAGATTGTGGAAGAGATGTGTGTGCAAGGGGACGTTGTGGACGTGGAGAGAATCCCATGCCGCACACGATGAGAAGGTATGCGCTCTTGCCCGAAAAGTCAAGAGAGATGCCGGAAAGATCATAACACTCGAAAGAAAAATATATGGAGTGGAAAGCCTGTTCATGCTACGGGTAGATACTACCAGCAACGGCGATACGAACATGCATGGACAACACTATATCCCCCTCCTGGTTCATCGTCTGGCAGGGTCACGGGATCGGCATATCGCCTGCTTCGTCCTGCTGAAGCAACCGGATAATCAGATCCACTGGCACCCCAAAAACGATCATTATCGACAGATAGTAGCTGCTTCGCCTATCATGATCGTGGAATCAGGCCTTCACTGTGGCGGCCAATGTGGATCGATGGTGGTGTTGCATGGCCATTGCGGGCGATAGTTGCAACAAGCGCCCAGGTGCGATCGCTCGTTCAACAGCCTTCGATGGCGCTATGCCCACACCTTGTAAAGATGTCGCATAATAGATGGAGGCAAGGCCGGGGGAGATATCCCGCCCCCTCAACCGGAACGATATGTTCAGCACGCCATAGAGCGGGATAGGGCGCCGCCCGGATAGTCTCAACAGGCTATCCTCTCTTCCTTAGAGATGCTCATGCCCCATGGCCTGAACGGAGTGCAGAGAGGAGGCAATGTTTGGCCATGACCCGACTCGGGCATAAAGGGTGTACGATGCAACACCGGGCATGTAATTGGCGATACCCGGGAATGGAGGATCTCTACCCACATCCCCTCTATCACACCCCCTCCCGCATATGCACCGGCTATCCCGACCGCAGAAGCATCGGTGCCAGAGAACGGGGTTGTTACCAGGCTCGATCGGCATTATACGCCATGAACCCAGCCCAAGCTCCGACTCTGCATCATCTGCAAACAACGCCCTGACCAGCACACAGAGGCACAGTCCCGACCCCATCGCTTATCGACACCGCACCTTTTACCCCAGGAGATCGGGAGGAACGGGCGAAGGCACATAACCGGGCACGATGCCGGTGAGCGGGATGGTGATTACGAGCGGGATGGATACTGCGATTACAGTTCTCATCCGCTACGGCAATCGTATGGAGGTTTCAGAAAAAAACTTCATCACCATAACTGGGCTGTCCAGTTCCATCGGGCTTATTCCTCTTCTATAACGATGCATGGCCCCATTGCATGTGACATCGCACACACAAATGTATTCTCTACGCTACGGTTCAGGATATGGTATGCCAACACTATCTCTCTGTTGCTCATGCACAACAGCTACAGCACCTAGTGATATGCCCGCACTCCTGTCCTGCATTGCATCGAATTGCCGTTCACAGCGGTACACGCTGTCCATTCCGAACACAATCAAGCGCCGATGCAACCCAGTGGGAGATGGAGTTCCTGCACGATGTGGGATACGAGCGGATCGGCACCCTATTCTGCGAACACGCGCCCGGATACCTACATCAGTACGAATACCCGCATCAGTGTCGCCGACCAGGGTAGCCCCTAGCACTGCGATCACTCGCCCGGCGTACCTGGCGCACTAAGGGATATAGTCGGCAAAGAAACGGGAAGACTATCTATCAAGGCTCCTGATGTAACACACAGGGGCTCCTGGTATAAAGCAGACTCACACTACAGCACTCTCAGCATTCATCAAGAACTACAACACATGGTTGAAAGAACATTTCTCGCGACGCTTACCGCAGCCATCCTGATGATGTTCTGCATCATCGGGAACACACAACAGGCCACTGCGCAGCAGAACCCGAACATCTGTACATACAGAGTAGACATCGCTGGCATTCCGCAGCATTGTTTTCCGATCAATCTTGTCACCGAGTGGACATGTGCGGGCGGCCTCATAACGATACAGAACAGTACCTACATCAACAATGGCGTGTTCTTCGTGCCCCTGAACCCGCCCGGAGCACCGCCCTGCCCTCCGGCATGTCTGTTCAACTGGGCCTCGCTCAGTCCACCGATTATCCCGACGCCGCTCAACAGAACGACCGTATATACCATCAACGGCTGCTGTTACGTCCTGACAACTTCAGTTGATGCCGCGGGCATGATCGTCATCACCATTCGTCCTTGCGTACCTGACGTTCTGGATACACGATAAAGCGATAGACAGCAGAACGGATTGTTTTACGGCATATCCATCTTCATATCGGGCACCCTATACCAGCTCATTGTTTATCGATAGGGTTGCCCGAATATGACTCAAGACTCATCTCCGTCAGGAGAACCCACACATGCGTAGAAGAGCATTTCTCTCATCAATTTCTGCGCTTTTCGCAATAGCGCTCATGATGGGTGCAGCCGGAACAACAAATGCACGCACGCAGCTTCTCAGCAATGCTGCCATTATTATGTCGAGATTGTAGACATAATACACACCTGCGACTGCATGGATACCGAAGACAATATCCCGAAGAGAATGCATTCCATTCTCTCTCAGCCATAATCGGCACGGCACACTGACGACTATCACAGCGGGCCGGAAGGCCCTATTCATACCTCATACCCACTAGGAGAGTCTACACATGACCAGAAAAAATCTTCTTTCATCCATTATCGCGCTCTTTGCGATAACGCTCATGATGGTTGCAACCGGGACAAGCAATGCAAGCAGTTCGTTGGCTGCCCAGCCATGCTGCCACTATTCCGTTACGATCAAGGATATCCCGGACGCATGTTTCTTCACCCCACTCAAGCTCTATACCAGATGGGATTGCAGTGGAGTACCAGCCTCACTTACCACCTTCTACGGCAGTAATGGAAGCTATGTTCATCCATTGCAACCATGCCCGTGCAAACTGATTGGGGCATCGCTTGATGGCATTACCTACATTGACGTAAGTCAGAGCCACAAGTATATTATCGGCAACTGCTGCTACGAACTGACGATGATATCGTCTGCTTCCGGCTGCATCAGTTTCCAGATCAATCCATGTTAGACATCACTCTATAATCGTGATAATCCCACGAGACATCATGCGATTATCATGATTACTCCACAAACATCGGGAGAGAGAGCACAGACATGAACTCTCCCGATGGCAATCAACACAATGCTTCTTATCCGAGGGAATCATCCCTCGGACATATTTTATACTCACGCTCCATAAGAAGGATCTACACATGACCAGAAAAAATCTTCTTTCGTCCATCATCGCGCTCTTTGCAATAACATTCATAATGCTTGTGAGCGGGACAAGCAGCGCAAGCGCACAGCAGAGTCTTAAATGCTGCACATACAGGGTCGAGATACAGGGCGTTCCACTCCCCTGCCTCCCGATCTCTCTCTGGGCAAGCT
Organism: uncultured Alphaproteobacteria bacterium; assembly: GCA_964455525.1. Taxonomy (GTDB): domain Bacteria; phylum Bacteroidota; class Ignavibacteria; order OLB7; family OLB7; genus JAFDZV01. The sequence goes on along the minus strand of CAYVWR010000002.1, from coordinate 233,378 downwards.
GGTACTGCAACCCTGGTGGTTTTATCAATAGCACAACCTATACTGCAAACGGAAGCTACACCGAGCCGGTGATCGCCATACCCGCGCCCTGCCCTCCGTCCTGTACTCTCAAGGCCATATCGCTGGACGGCGGCGCTACAGTTATCGGCCCCAATGAATCCGGGCAGTTCATGGTAAACAACTGCTGTTATGTGATGCATTACGGGTTCGATGCAGACGGCTGCATCGTCATCAAGATCACGCGATGCTGATCGTGTAGATCTAACCAGCAACCGACACACGAGGAGGTGTCCGAGATGCCACCTCCTCGTGATGATTTCGGAGCAAGCGGCAGGCGCGGCATGCCTCCGCAATATCCGATTCCCGCATTATTTTCATGGTCCATCGTTCTATCACCCTTATTCGATATCCCGGGAATGCTGATTGCAGCGATGGTGGCCCTTGCCGGCATCATGGGAACAGGTTCATGACCATCCGGCCCTTCCCACAGCACGCTCATGTTATCTCTCCGGGCCGGGCGAGCGATCATCGGCGACAGCAGACCACGTTCCGCTCCCTGATTTCAACCAGCAGCAGCGGGATCGCACCCTGTCGGCAGCCGATCGCGGCACAGGATCACACAATCGGCTTATAGAGCCGGATCAATACCACTCTACCCCCATAGCAGGAACATCATTATGAATCCCGGAAACATTCTCCCGATAGTCACGACCCTTGTGGCGGCATTGATAGTTTCGTTTTCCACAACCAGAACAGCCGTGGCACAGCAGAATCCGAACTGCTGTACCTGTAGTATCGATATAGCAGTCGATCCATTATGTCTTCCAATCTCAATCTGGTCAACCTGGAGCAATGGATCGCCCGGGCCGGTCGTCATCAATGCAAACGGAATTTATACATTCCCCATACCAACGCCCCCCTCCTGCCCACCGGCTGCAAACCTCCTTGGCGTATCGCTCGCAGGGGCAAGCGGACCATTTGCATCCTATAACAACCCGGTATTTTTCACTGTCAACGGCTACTGTCTTGTAGCACGTATAACATATGACGGCGGTTGCCCCGTTCTCTATATACGGCCGTGCTGATGTAGTGCAGGGCAGTTCAACACATATCCGGTCGGCTCAGACGATGTTCGGATGCGCCGGTGATCGTACGGATACATGAACTGCACAACGCTCAAGGCGCTCACGGAATTGAATATTCCTGAGGCAACCTCTGTCTGCACGGGCACGCATTGTATGCGTGCCCGTGCCGTTTATCCTAGAGCGTACAAGGTTTGTTGAGAGCAGTCGTGTTCAGCGTCGGGGTTTGCCTCTGGAAGCCCCCCATGCCCACAGATGAAGAGCATGCCCTCCCTCGCCCATCGTTATAGCCCGCGGCGGTATAGTTCCCGGGCCTGACCACTCTCTGCCCGGAGCATCCCCCCCATTCTTGCAGCCTCCCCAGGACATCGCAGCCCTCCCGATGCCGGTCCCTAAAACCTGTCGTCCTTCACCGACGACCTATCCTTCAGCCCCCCTGCATACGGCTGCTGGCCCTCCGCTTGCAAGAAGGCCCACGATGGGGAGAGGGATCGCAAGGGCGCCCCCTATCGATCCGCTCATCTGGCCATATCGTGATGGCCCGACACTTTTCATAGGGGCTTCGAGCCTGCGTGGCCACAGGTCCACGTTCCGGCCCATTGGCAGCGCACACACGCAAATCGTTACGAGAGCTTTCTCAGGAAGCGGGCAAGCTTATCGCAGGGGATACAATCATACGCAGCCCCCACGATAGATGCCGTTGTCAGCTATCATGGGGGCTGCGCTATTTCCCATTCTTCCACCTTCCATGCCCCTATCTCTCCCTGCATCCCCATGATCTCCACCTCTGTCCATGGCCTGGCTCGGCGGCAAGCGCCCCCCGGGTTCCCGACCGATACACCAGGCTCATCACCACAACAAAGTGTACAGCCGCTGTTATGATTTCGTCATAAGCGCCGCCATCCCGATATTTGCAGCCGCTTTAACGCAAACCGCCTACGCATCAGGATACGTCCACGTGTGCGGCCCCTTCGCATGCCCTCTTCAGCAGAGACACGCGAAATCATGCCCCATAGAACATGATCGATCTTTTCGGCATCTCCTTCGGTATCGCAGAGTTCCTACTGCTGGCTCTCTGTCTTATCATAGCGCTCGGGTTTGAGGTAGTAAATGGATTTCACGATACGGCCAATGCCGTAGCGACAGTGATCTATACCCGATCGCTCCGCCCCACCGTCGCAGTCGTCTGGTCGGGGATCTGCAACTTCTTTGGCGTCTTCCTCGGCGGAATCGCCGTTGCCCTTGCCGTTATCCACCTTTTACCGGTCGACATCCTTGTCGCCGATGGCTCCGGGGGGGGGCTGGCCGCAGTGCTTGCCCTGCTGGTGGCGGCGGTTCTCTGGAACCTCGGCACCTGGTTCTACGGGCTCCCGGCATCCAGTTCGCACACACTGATCGGGGCGATTCTTGGTGTAGGGCTGGCGAACTCCCTGCTGCCGGGGCATACATTCGGCAGTGGTGTGAACTGGGGGAAGGCAGAGGATGTAGCGCTCTCGCTTCTTCTCTCTCCTCTGTTCGGGTTTACCGCGGCGGCGCTTCTTCTATGGCTCAGCAAGAAGCTTCTGCAACGCCCTTATCTCTACAAGCGTCCAGAAGAGAACGCACAGCCACCGCTCTGGATACGTTCCATCCTGATACTCACCTGTACGGGGGTAAGCTTTGCCCATGGATCGAACGATGGGCAGAAAGGGATCGGCCTTATCATGCTTGTGCTGATCGCCCTGCTCCCATCCCAATTTGCCCTCAATCTGGAATACGGGCCGGAGCAGATGGAACGCACCGCACGTGCCGCGGCCACCATCGATTCAACCCTTCGGGAACATATCGGAGGCAATGCCGAGGAAACGATTGTGCGTCCGGCGGGCAATCATGATCTGGCGCAGAGCGCTGGGGGCACCGGCGCAGAGATCATCAACGCCGCTGAGCTTACACCGATGGGGCGCTCGATCTCCACACGCCTTCAGTCTATCACCACCGTTCTGTCGGGGAGGAACTCCATGAACGAGATCCCGGACAGCGTGCGCTGGGCGCTTCGCAAACATATCCTTGAAGTTGACAACCTTGTAACCCAGCTCACAAAAAGCGGGGCACTGCATCTGACCCCTGCCCAAGCACGAGCACTACAACAAAGCAACGAAGAACTACGATCGATCACCGACTATGCGCCGCTCTGGGTTCTGATCGCTGTGGCGGCTGCGCTCGGCATCGGCACGATGATCGGCTGGGAGAGAATCGTGGTCACCGTTGGCGAGAAGATCGGCATGGACCACCTGAGCTATGCCCAGGGGGCGGCGGCCGAACTGGTGGCCATGAGCACAATCGGCGTCTCCACGCTGGCTGGCCTGCCGGTGAGCACAACCCATGTTCTTGCCTCCGGCATCGCCGGCACGATGGTGGCAAACAAGAGCGGATTGCGAGCCAAGACGGTTCGGAAGATCGCCATGGCATGGATACTTACGCTGCCGGTCTCGATGCTGCTGGCCGGAACGTTGTTCCTGTTGTTCCGCCTGATCCTATAGAAGTCCGGCAGGTCGGAGAAGGCGACGCGGCATCTGTTCCCATCTGCCTGGAATCACCGGCAGATGGGAGCAGCCCCTTACCTTCATTTGACATAGGTTTTATTGCCGTTGCTATTGATATAGTAGCGGCCACCACGCGGCCCCGTGTGGATAACACGGCCGCCGCTATAGCCTCCCCCCGTGTTTGCGCGGTACGATTCCTTTGACCACCGTTTCTGCTCTGCCGCCAGCCGTCGGGCCTCGCGAAGTTCTGCCAGCCGCCGGATCTCGCGAAGTTCCGCCAACCGCCGGGCCTCACGAAGATCCGCCAGCGAATCCGCACGCCGCTTTTTCGCGGCAAGAATGGAATCCTTCCGCCAGTTCTTCGCATGGAGCATCGAGTCGTCGAGACGCCTGTGGTATGCCTGCTGCTGCCGCTCCAGAAAAGACGCCAGGGTTCCGCCAGGATCTGCGATACTATCGGCGGCAGATTTCCTCCAGGCATGCAGGGAATCGCGGCTTACGAACGGATACCGTTCGAGAAAAACGCGGTCCTGTTTCTCCGCCTCGCGGGCAATCGCGGCCTGCTGCTCCTTCTTGGCAGAATCTTTCAGACTGATATCACGCCCTATCATCATCACGATAACCAGCACAACCGCTCCCATCGCCATCGGGTGAACCAGCCGGAAGCCAAGCACACGGCTGATCAGCGCACGTATGGCAGGGAGCATAAGAAATCCGGCAGCCATTGCCAGCACGCCGAGCCTCCAGTCCGTCTCCTTATACGACATGCCGCAAATGATGCCCAGAATGCCCCATATCCATGCGCAGAACCGGAGGAACGAGGCCCCGGCAGGTTTTGTCGCCACGGCCATTTGAATGCGTTGTGGTTGTTGTCCTTGTTGCTGCATAACGAGTGTGAGTAGGTATGATAAGTAGTCGGTATGAGTTATCGGCGATCGCCCGCGCATCGGATTGGCGGCGGAGCAGTGGCAACCCGGTGCATGCAGCACAGCAGGCAGCAACCGGCCCCTTTTATTCCCCCATCAATACAAAGGCAGCCCAGTAGTATGGATCTTTATATCGGCGCCCCAGCTCCCGCTGTGCCTCGGTGAGCGCCTGGGCCTTATCCATCTTCCTCTCAAGCCAGTTGGTATAAAAAATCTGCATCAGCTCCTGGGTCTGCTGGTCGGGAACTTTCCAGAGGCTTATCATTACGGCCCTGGCCCCTGCTGTACGGAACGCACGCTTCAGCCCGAACACACCTTCACCGGCAACGATATCCCCCAGCCCTGTCTCACAGGCCGAGAGCACAACCAGTTCGGTCCGGCTCAAGTTCATGGTGGCAACATCATAGGCGGTAACGATTCCATCGCCAACTTCCGGCAGGGGGGCCAGCCCGGTCCAGACGCGATTGGCCCCCGCCAGCAGAAGACCGGAGCGCAGCAGTGGGTTCCTGGCATAGCGGATCATGCCAATGCCCCCCCGCGCCTCCATACGCTCGCGTTCCTGAGGGGATAGCTGAGGTTCGGGAAAGACAAATCCATGCGTGGCCACATGGAGCACTGATGGGGACTTCAGTTGCAGAAATGCCTCCTCGGTGGCCTGGTCACCGGTCAGAAGTTTGACGCCATAGTGATGCCGCTTCAACAGCACGCTGAGGCTATCGGCCTCCTGGAGCGATCCGGCAAGCGCCCGAAGCGATCCCCCCACTGCCGACTCGCGCCAGGCGAGGTCATCCTCGGAGTTCGGCAGGCCCGGGTCTCCATCAACCGCATCATGCTCGTGCGGTGAACCGCCAGCCATCTGAAGCAGTGTCCCCACCACCGGCTCGCGCTGAACCTGCGGGTTCTCCGGGGCCGGTATCTCGATATCTGCCTCGACCTCATCATCCTCCCAGAACGATTCCCCATCCTCCGAAGGGGATGTCCCGACCGCCGATTCGCGCTGGAGACCGTCAGCCCCCGGTCCCGGCCAGTAGGTCCCTCTATCGGCAACCTGATGCCTCCTCTTTCTCAGGGCACCTCCAGCGCGCAGCGGAGGCGCATCGGCGGCATCGAAGTTCGCCCCTCCCAGCACCAGGGCGGTCTTCTCGGCGACACGCGGGGTATTACCGAGAAGAGGGACCGGCATCACATCGCGAGTGCTGAACAGATAGAGGAGTTTATAGCGATCGAGCAGCATCGGCCCCGACTCACCGCTCAGCACACCGAATGCCACACGGTTCAGTATACCGTCTGGGCTTATGTAGACCGTGCCGACCCTGGCAAGCAACGAGTCGATCGGCTTCCAGACAAGCTCGTACAATCTGGCCCTACGGTTTGCATCATGGATATAACTCTCGGAATCACGGACCGGGTGGCCAACGGAGAAACGGAGCACATCCTCGACCTGGCGCTCCTCGCACAGCCTTACCAGATCGGGATGGTTAAAGCCGGGACGCAGAACCAGAGCGCAGTAGAAGACTGAGTCGGTCCAGCGTTTGCTGGTAGCATACGGAACCCGAACAAACTCCACCAGGCACTCTCCTCGTTTCAACCGCTTCCGAAGCTCATGCCAGAGCGATTCCTGCTTCCGCGCCTTGAACGTGGCGCTCTGTCTGGTAAGCTTGCTCTCGATATCACGGCTCATCTCCAGCGTTTTCTGCCGCTGTACCTGCCATTGATCGTAGTAACTGCTATCTGCTCCGGCACGTGTATCGGAAAGGAAGCGTTGCGCATCCTGCAAATCCCGCCGGAGCGCCATAATGGTTGTATCGGCTCCCCCCAACTCCATCAGAACATGATTGCGCCATTCCACCGCGCCAAGCACTCTCCCCTTCGACCAGAGCGCGGCATCGTACAACGGCCCGGATTCACCATGGCGGAGAAAATAGCTGAGAAGGGCCGACGAGGCCTGTGATAAACGCGCTTGAAACTGGATCTGCTGCTCCTCCGCTTCAAACAGGCTTGACTCTCTCATTGCGCGTGGCAGCATGCGCAGAAGCTCCTTGTATGCATCATGTGCCCGTTTCTGCATGCCGAACATCTCCGCCGCACGTGCAACCGAATACAGGATCATGGCATGATCGAGATAACCGCCACGGCTGTACAGTCGGGAACAGATATCCAGCGCCACGGTGAACAGGGAGTCGGCCACCGTGGTATCACCGTTATGCGCATGAGCTATGGCAAGATTGCGGATGCTTGCGGCGCGATCCGGGTGGTCCTTTCCCTGGCATAAACGCTCATACATCGCCACCGCACGCTCCAGAAACGGCATGGCCGTATCGTATGCCCGCTCTGCCAGATACAAACCTCCGATGCTGTTCATCGTCATCGCCAGATCGAAACGATCGTCCTGGCCATACATCGACCGCAGCAATGCCATGGCCTCCTTCAGCACTGCCAGCGCCCCGGCAGGATCGCCACGCTCCGCGCGGATTGCGCTCAGATCGGTAAGACAGCTCGCCAGGTGGCGGTGATAGCGCGGATTATCGAGACGATGGAACATCGCCAGCGATTCCCGGAACAACGAGTCGGCCATGTCAAGCTCACCCCGCTGGTGATAATGCCGTGCGGCATACTTCAGGCAGAGCGCAAAACCGGGGTCGCTGGAATCGGCAAACACACGGCGATACATCGGCAGGGCTTTATTCAGATAGTTCTCCGATGTGGCATAATCGGCACGATCGATGGCAAGATTGGCACGATCGGCGAGGATCTCGGCAATGATGGGATGTGGCCCCTCGCCGAACTGCCTCCGGTACATATCATATGCTTCGCTGAACTTTGCGCTGGCATCCTTGTAATATCCCTCCCCCTGGAGCGCCCGTCCGAGCAGCATATACACCGTGGCATGTTCAAATCGTGGCATCCGTCCATACAACTGGCGATACATAAGCAGGGCGGGATATAACACTGAATCGGCCCTCACATAATCGCCGCGCTCCACGCGCAGCCGCCCCACGGCCGCAAGGTTACGGGCCAGATCGGGATGTGCCTGGTCCCCATAGAGAGCACGGCGGATATGGAGGGATTCCTCCAGCAACGCCCCGGCTTTCACGACATCACCATGCCGGGCATGAAAATCTCCCAGCATGCCGATATGCGCCGCAAGCAGGGAATCGGCAGCGCCCACACAGAGCAGGCGGGCCATCGCCAGCGCTGCGGTGAACGCGGAATCCGCACCCGCATAGTCCTGCCCCTGCTGGCGGAGCACTCCCAACCTGCTCAACGTGCTGGCGATATCGTGATGTGGCTCTCCCCTATACCAACGCTCCTGTGCGGCCAGCACCTCGGCGAGCAAGGGCATGGCCATTGCATAGGCCCCCCGCTCCTGGCATATGGATGCGATATCGCCGAGAACCCACACAAACCGTGGCGACCCCACGTCGGCATCAAGGGTGCGGGCCAGGCGGATAGCCTCAGCGAAGAGAGAATCCGCCTTCCCGTAATCGCGCTGGCCGCAGTACACGATCCCGGCAGCATGCAGGCTCTCGATACGCAGAGGAATTGCATCGGCCCCCTCAAGCCCGCTCGATGCAGCCACGGCCTCATCCAGCAGGACGCGTGCGCTATCATCGTATGTTCGATTATGGTAGAATGCCCCCAGCACAAGAATGGACCGGACAAGCGATGGATCGGGTCTGCCGGATGAGCATTTCCGCCGTATCGCCACGGCCTCGGCGAACAATCGTTTGGCATAGCTATAGGAACGCCGCTCATAACAAAACAGCGCCATATTGGTAACGGCCACTGCCAGATCCGGGCTGGTTTTCTTCCTGCCGAGGAGCGAGCGGGTCATGTTCAGCGCGCTCTTGAAGAGCGTGTCCGCCCTCCTGGCATCCCCCTGCCTGTACAGCTCGATCGCCATGGTAGTGATCCTGGCTGCCGATGCAATGCTTGTATGGGCGAGAAGCCACGCAATCTCATCATCAACGGCGCTCCGGGCCGATTCGGCATCGGAACCTTCCTCTCCCGCATACATCAGGGCGTGATATGCCGAGTCGGTTATCACCTGTTCCCCGCCATACGGCTCCCAGCGATCGAGCAGAGAGATCGGGATGGTATGGCGATGCTGGCAGTGAAGCGATGCCGATGCCACAACCAAGCCAGCCACACCAAGGAATAACACGCGAAAGACCATGCGAGCGATACGATATGCCACGGTTCGTTATGGGAATAGGGTTCAGCGGCGCATCATTACACAACGAGGCGCCAGGGCAGATTAAAGGATATGGAATCAGCGATCGAAATGGAGCGCTACGCATGCCCATCAGGCCATGATGGCAGTCCGGCGATTAGCCGGACCCATAGACCATCCATCTGCGCACCTGATCGTCTGTTCCGATCAGGAATATCATCTTTGAAAATTCATAGATATAATAGGTTCCCTGGCGAGCTTTTACCATACGTGGTTCCTCGCCATACTCCTCCCGAACCTTCCCGGCAGGGCTGCCGATCCTGATACCTTTTTTTGTTCGATCGTCGAATTCCGGTTCGGTGCAAATAAACTGCACCCAGGAGCCGGGCGTGCGAGTAAAGAGCACATCATAATTCCACACATTTTTCGCAAATATCGTTATGGTATCCCTGCCTACCGTAGCGGACATATCGGCGGTCAGCACCGCGTTTGTATCATCCCCTCGCAATCCATTAATAGTTTCGTGAACGCTCGGATAGCCCGGAGAATGAATCGCAGGAAGCGCTTTACCATCCAGCACATCCAGATTAAGCCGGACGATCTCATCCATACCACGTTTTTCGGCTTTTTTCCGTATACGCCTCAGCTCTTTCCTGGCCCTGTTCTTATCGCCCATTCTGGCATAGGCAATGCTGGCGACCGTCGTTGCAAGCACCTGGACATCCATGGCAGTATCGCTTTTCATAAGGCTATCGGCCAGCGTTATCGCTCTCCGGTACTCCCCTTTCAGGACATATACGGTAGCAAGGTTGATACCGGCGGAGCTATAACGCCTATCGCTTGCCATCGCCTTTGCAAAACGGATCTCGGCGCTATCGATCAACCGGCGGCCGGCCATACTATCCTCGGGGCTTGTGCTCCGTGTGCCGCGATCTATTCCGCGCAATCGTGTATCGGCATCAAGCTCAAGCGGATAGATATAGCTTACCGACTGGCTATCGAGAATCTGAAGAGCACCCAACGTGTAGACGACGCCTGCATTATTCAATATTTCACGGCTTGCGAACCGCTGGATGACATGATCGTAGAATATCTGGGCATAGGAATATCGTCCAACAAGGCCAAGATAGTTGGCCATCTGAAAGATGGGGACAAGGTATTTCAATTCATCATGGATCTGGCTGGCGATAGCTTTTCGCCGTCCCAGCGGCGGATATCCCTCTATGATATCAGGAAGCTTATACTCGCTATAGTAGTTCTCAAGCACACGTGCGGCCACTCTGAGAGGATCGTATCCGGCCAGACGCCCGTAGAACCCGGCAAAATAATCCGCCTCCCCCTCGGTATCCTCCATATCCGTTTGTTCCCTTGTAATGCTTCTGATTTTTTCCTGCTCTTTCCTGCTCCTTTTTCCATTATTATATCCTTTATAATAATGGGCAAGCTCATGGCTGATAAGGAATGAAAGCGCATCCAGCGAGTCCTTGCCGATCCTATAGCAGAGGTCGATGACCTCTTCATCAATGACAACGACCTTTTCGCCCGCATTATAGCCGATCCCACTGCTTTTGCCCGGACGCACCTCCAGATGCGGGGGGAGATCCTTATCATTGATAGCATCGACGATATCGTTAAAGATCCTCCTAACAGCCTCTTTCTTCTCCGGGAACGTTCTCATCTGCGATATTGATTCATCGTAATGCGCAAGGCAACCAACAAAGAACACAAGCACCAACGTTGTACAGGATTGCCGTAACGCCACTGGATACCTCCGTAACTTGATTGACCATGACTGTATGGGAATGTGTGTTGCCGGGCTTTACGAGCGCAATCAGCCCCCATATCCGCAGCACCACCCGCATCTACGCGCCACAAACATATCATGGGGGGCTGCCGGGGCACCTACGTATCATCTACATATAGAACGCCTGTTTCACAAGACATCCGATTCAGTAGATTCCGAATGCGCCCTGTCCGGCATCGCGCATATCGCACGGGCTGGCATGACCCTTATCACAGGAATCGATGCCCTCACTGTGACAACGGGAGCGCCAGGGCCAGACCGGCACGCCTGGCTATCCTGGGCCGTTCAACCTTCCATCCTACGACAAGCATCCGTACGCCATGACTATCAGCCCTATTCTCTCTGGCCGCTATCCACGCTATCACTCCGATCTGCGCATCTTTTTCGTAAGCACATCGCCCAATCTCGGGCCGGAGCGCGATATGCTCCTGAACTCCGTTCTGCCTGAGCTGCGGCTTCGGGGAAGAGAGCGGGGGGTGTTTGTGGTTGAGAGCGATCCTCTCTGGGAGATCTCCCTGACACCTGGGCGATCCGGTGAGATCATCGCCGCACGCCTGGAGGAGCTGCATGGGCATCGGCCGATCTTCATCGCCATACTTGGCACCGCCCACGCCGCATCGCAGGCCAGAGCGCAGGCGCCGTGGCTGAAGGATATGGATAGTGGAATGGAATCGCTTACGGCTATGAAGTTTGTCGAGCAGGTTATGGACAACCAGCTTATGCGGGAACGTGCATTCTTCTACATCCCCGGCGACCCCGACACGCCGCCGGGCGACGGGCATCCGGCGGCTCTGGAGAAGCTACGCACGCTGCGCAGCGCCGCCCGTGATGGCCGCTTTCTGGTACGCGATAGGCTAAGCAGCATGAAGGATCTGGAGGCCGCGATTCTTCAGGATCTCCTGGCGATCCTCGATCGGCTGCATCCGCCGGGAGAACATCTCTCGCTTCTGGGACGATGGCGGCGCTCGCAGGAGCTATTTGCGGCATCTCACCGCCGTTCCTACGTCGAATTCCCAGGATACTTCGACCGTCTGGACAACCATGTCGCCGGGGATGGGGTTCCGCTGTTTCTCACCGGAGAAGGTGGCACGGGCAAAAGCGCGCTGCTTGCCAACTGGATGGCCTATGCCCGCAGCACCACCCCGGCGGTGCCTGTTATCGGGCATCATGTTGGTGCCGTGGCCGCCGAAAACGACCTTGCATCGGTCTTGCGCCATATCATGAGCGAGCTGAAAGAACTGTATGCGATATCCGAGCAGGTCCCGGACAGCCTCAACGCGATGGTTGCGGCGCTACCGCTCTGGCTTGAGAGGCTTCGAGACAAACGTATGGTGCTCGTCATCGATGGGCTTGACCAGCTTCAGACGGCCGCTCGCTCGCTCGACTGGCTCCCCTCCGATATCTCGCCGAACCTGCGGCTGGTGGTCTCCACGGCAACCTCCGATGATGCGGGACGGGAGATCTTCGAGAGATTGGTGGACCGCGACTGGGATGAATTCCAGATGAAGCCGCTGAAACTTGCGCAGAAACGGATGATTATCGACCGCATGGTCTCCGATACCGGCAACGACCTGGGCGCCGATCTGCTCCAGCGATTCACCCTTGTGGACACGGCATTCACCCCCCTGCTTATTCATATGAGCGTTCGAGAGATTCAGCAGACACAAAGCGATGGCGAACGGGACAAGCTGCTTACCGCGCAAACCCACGAGGAGTTTTTCGAGCGGATATTCGAACGCCTTGAAAACAATCACGGCCGCGATCTGGTTGCCGATGTCATGTCGCTTATCTGGGGAACACGAACCGGCCTGCATATCGCCGAACTGCGACAGATGAACAACGCCGACCCGGAGGCGCTTGCAAGGTTTCTTGACGCTATCGATCACTATCTCTCGAAACGTGATACCATGCTCTCATTCGCCCATGAGCATATACGCCAGGAAGTTCAGCGGCGATATCTGTCATCGACGGCACAACAACTCGGCATTCACCGGCGATTGGCACAGTATTTTGCCTCTGAACCCACATCGTTACGACGTGCAACCGAGGAGCCGTGGCAATGGGAACATGCCGGGGAGCGTGGGCGGCTTGCGGCTTGCCTGTCCGATATCCCGATGTTCAATCTGCTCTGGAGGAGCGATCGGCGCCATGAGCTGCGCGAATACTGGGTACAGTTGAACGATGAAAAAATGCTGGTGGAGTCGTACGAAGCAAGCTTTGCCGCCTGGCGCTCGCGTGTACCAGACGCAGAGGAGCACGCGGCCATGGCAGAGCATCTCGGGACATTTTTCATGGCAAGCGGGCTTATGGAGCGCGCCGAGAAGTATATCAGGCGAGCGCTCCTCTTAAAAGAGGGCTTGTACGGCAGCAACCACATCGAGACCGCAGCCACCCTTCATACCCTTGCGGAACTGCTCCGCCAGCAGGGAAAATTTGCGGAGGCGGAGGGATATTACCGCTCGGCGCTCGGCATCCTTGAAGGCGCACCCGAGCCTGCCTCGCTGACGATGGCACGTGTGCTCAGCGATCTTGGCCTGCTGTATCGCGACTGGGGCCGACATCAGTTTGCATTCCCTTTTTATCAGAAGGCAATCGAATTAAAGGAACGGGTCTGCGGCGCCGATCACCCGGAGACCGCCGAAAGCCTGAACGACCTTGCGCTTCTGTACCATGATCTCCACGACTTCGCCATGGCAATCCCGCTCTACAAGCGTGCGCTTGATATCCGCCAGCGGCGGCTTGGCCCGAATCATCCAATCACGGCCACCTCGCTGAACAACCTTGCAGGAAGCTATCGTGCCGATGGCAATCTGGACGAGTCGGAAACCTTGTATTATCGTGCTCTCAGCATCCAGGAGAAGATGCTGGGGCACGACCATCCCTCTACATTGACCACAATGGCAAATGTTGCCTCGATTCTCCAGGCCCGCAAGAAATTTCCCGAATCGGTGGCGATGTTCACACGCGCCATCACCTCGGCGGTCATCAAGCTTGGCCAGGAGCATCCGATGACCATCGGCCTGCGCATCAGTTCCGCTTACCCCGTGGGCCAATCCGGGGATTACCAGGGGGCCGAGCGCATCCTTCGGGAAGCGCTCACGCTGGCTGTGCAGACGCTTGGCGCCACACATCCCTATGTAGGCATTTGCGCCAATAATCTGGGGAGCCTTCTGCTGAAAATGGGACGTGACGATGAGGCCGCACCATTATATGCGCAAGCAATCGCGGCCTGGGAGGTCTCTCTGGGGCCGGACCATCCCGATGTTGCCGATGCAGTGGAAGTGCTCGGGGCGATCTATCTCAGGCAGAACGATCTGGACGCGGCCGAACGATGTGCCAGGCGGGCCATGGCAATCCAGGTAAAGCTATCAGGCCCGGATCAGGCATCGCCCAGAACTCTTGTGGATATGCTGGAGAAGATCCGAAGCGCACGAGACGAACATTCCCGGATATAGCCAGAGACATACAAGGGCACAACGGCGCAACGCTTGCACCATGATGCCCTGGCATAACCGGGCCGATATGGTTGCCCGCGCAGACAACGGATTTCCGTAGAGGCTCCCCTCTTCCCTGATAAGGTTTGCTATGGCAGGAATAAAACGCGGACAGGCTTCGCACCGATAGTGCAAAGCCTGTCCATACTATTCACCGGAGGTGGCCGGTCAGTGGCGGCGTATCCAGAACGCCCATTTCTGATCGTTGAAATTGCCCGGCCCGTTTACAACCGGAAGCCCGCTCATATCCAGGAGACGTGCTCGTATGAAATACTTTCCCAGACGCCCCAGCGGCGGCTCCTGAAAGCCACGAATACAATAGGGGGTCCAGACTGCCAGAGTTTCGCGCCCCATGATATTGTCGGTGGAATCATAGACAGTGGCCTCGACTCTATAACCGTCCGAAAGATCCTTGAACATCAGATTGAAATCGAACAGAACCGAATCGGGCGGATATTTATAGTAGTTCGTATCGAGCGGCGAATTTGCCGTCAGCAGGGGTATGGCCGTGTCGATTGCATGCGTGCCATCGTTTGTCCCGATATAGAATGTCCGCACAGCATACAGATCTGTTGCTCTGGCGGGGCTTACCCCGGCCTTCAGGCTTTCATCCCATGAACGGACCATATAGACCCGGAGCGTATGAGGGCCGGGGGTTGGCTGTTCCACAGGGATGTATGCAGGCGAGTTGAGATCCGCGATAACCCTCCCTGCGCCCTTATCAACCACGATATACAGATGCTGGCCATTGCCTTTCCACCGCAAACTATCGTGGTACGACAATGGCTCGCAGGGAAATTGGCCAAGGCTTTTCTCGCCGAGGTCGAAATTCTGAAGTGAAGCATCAAACTCCAGGAACTTCGGGCATGTATCGCAATCGCTCTGCAATGTGACGACATCCCCTTGCAAGGGCGAGGTTACCACCATGCTGGCATCGTAGTTCGAGGCTGCCCGTGTAGCCTGCTCGAACGTCACCAGGGGTGGCGATGGCTGGGCGGCGGCATCACCATATGGGATGGCGAGCAGCGCCATACATATCATAACAATCGAGACTGAGAAGTTTTTCATCATGATTCTAGTTTTTTATTGTAAATGGAGGTCCCTTAAAAAACGGATACGCAGGTTGTTCCCTGTTCTGTCCAAGAAACGTCACAGCGGGACTCTGTGCATTTCCTATTTTTTTTTGTATTGCGCGCATGAATTCATCATACGATCCGGTAAACGGCCCTCCTTTTGGCAGGCCGCCATGCCGGAGCACATCAAGGAGATGTTGTGTAAACACTCCATGATCGGGTCCATCGGCTGTTTTTTCATTATCATCGCATGCTGAAAGCACGATCACATCGGCACTGATATGTTTTGGCACGGCAAATCCTGCGGCTTTATAGTCAACATCCAGCGCCTTGTACCGCTCGTGTTGGGTTCTGCGATGATATTCGGCAGTTCTGTAGTCCAGACGCCGTTTCCTCGCGCACTCACCGGCACCGTCGGGTTCCGCCTCATCGTCGCGGCGGCGTCTGCGCGGCCTGGCACCGAAGCTATGAATGGTGCGGCTATGGCAGCAATCGGCCACAATGATAACGCTCACGCCTTTTGCGAACCGGCGCAGGAATACATCGAGATAATTATCCTTCATTACGAGATCATAGAGCACAAATCCCTCGTCGTAGAGATCGGGTTCCTGTACATAATTCATGGTAGAGAGCTGCGCACCATGCCCGGAGAATGTCAGCAGAAACGTCCCCCCTCTCTTCAATTCCGTTACAGCCGAATGCAGTCGTGATACAACCGCATCGAATGTCGCCGTCTGATCTTTTAGCACATCCATAACATCGAATCCCTTATCGATCGCGACATCGCGCATTGCATTGGCATCGTTTACGCAGCCACAGAGTTGCGAATAACTTGTTGGCGCATAAATATTTTTATCGGTCTTATTCACTCCGATATGAAGAGAGAGGTATTTTTTCATAGGCCTTTTCCAGATTGATGATTAATGTTCATCCCCGCATTATATTCGTTCCTCGCAAGCTTGCTGGCCATACCTACATACGCGGGTTACGATTCCAATATGCCTCCCTGGGCGAACCTCCCGCCTACATATGGTCTACGTATAACCTATCGGGGAAGATGACGAGGGTGGCAGACAAACTCCGAAACAGCAACGAACACGATCATGGCACAGACGAACAAACCGGAGCAAAGCTCCAACGATCCTATTTCTCATCTGGAAAAGCACCTGCTGCGCGCCAGCGATTCCCTGGCACGGCTGAAGGCATACGGCAGGTTTCTTCCCGAGATCGTCATGGCAAGCCCGAACGTTGCCATCACTCATGCCTCCAAGGCAATCATGATAGCGCTGACATCATCCAACGCGGAAGCGCAGGTGGAGATGCTCCGGCATCGTGCCCACGCATATCTCAACCTTCGCAATCCGGCATCGGCGCTTGCCGATCTTCACGAAGCGCAGGAGCTGGTGATGGACTCCGGCGATGACACTGTTGCGGCACGGATACTCATTATGCTCGCCGAAGCGCAGCGAATGCTCGGCGAGCCGGTTCTTGCGCTTGCCTGCTACGAGAAGGCGATCGCGCAGTGTGGGATCGGCATAACATCGGTTCGTGCCGAGGTGCTGGAAGCGATGGCCCTCTTCTATATATCGGTTGGCAGATACGACGAGGCGATAGGCTTTCTCCGGGAGTCGCTGGTGATTCACGAGGAGCGGAACGATCCGGCCGGGCGCGGGCGAGCGCTGAACACGATCGGGACGGCCTATGGAAAGATGAACGAGCTGGCAATGGCCTATGACTATTACCAGCGCAGCCTTGATGTATTCCAGGAGGCCGGAGATATCGGGAACACGGTTCGGGCGCTGGCAAATATGGCGGGCATTCATGGTAGCCGTGGCGAATTGAGCGATGCCATAGCGATCGCATGGCGCGCCTATGCGGTCTGCCAGGGAAACGGCGACTGGACCGTGCTCGCCTCCCTTACCATCATCATCGCCGATCTGCACAAGCAGCAGGAGGAACCGGATCTTGCGCTTAAATATTACGTCAAGGCGTTCGATCTGCTTCAGAAATACCCGGACGACGGGCTGCTGCTCGGGTTATACCAGCGTGTCGGGAGGATACATGAAGGGATGGACGATCTTGATGCCGCACGCCATGTCTATATGCACGCGCTCCGCATAGCGCAGGAACTTCAGGAGCGCCAGCCGGAAATGGAACTGCACAAGGCGATCTCCGGCGTCTACGAACGGCAGGGATATTATCGTGAAGCGCTTGGGCATTATCAGCAGTTTGCGACACTACAGCAGAGCCTTGCCGGGGAAGAGCAGCGGCAGAGGATAGCGGAAGTACAGATGAAATACAATATGATGAAGATAAAGCGAGAGCGGGATGAAGCACAGCAGCGGGTATCTCAGCTTGAGGAAGACAAGGACCTGCAACAGCAGGAACTGATCCAGGCGCAGATCAATCTTACCGAGCAACGCGCCAACACCGAAAAAGATGAGGCACGGAAGAAACACCAAGGCAAACACAACCGGAACGCGGGCGCGGATACAAAAGGCCCTGCCAATCACCCTGGCAGAGCAGATGGGACAACCGCAAAAGCATCCGGCACCTCACTCTCGGGAACCGATCTTGAATGGGAGAGATTGAAGCGGCAGCTTGAGAAAGCGCATCCCGATCTGGAGAGGATGCTGTTCGAGCGCCGGCCGGACCTGACCTCCACCGAGATGAAGATCTGTCTGCTTACCAGGGCGCTTGGCAATGATACAAACCGAATCGCACGGATCCTTGGAAACAAGGTTCGTACGCTGCAAACGCAACGGATGAAGATCCGAAAGAAGCTTGAGCTACCCACCGAAGTGAATTTTGTCACCTTCATCCAGACGTTATAACGCGCCAGAACATGGGCCGCCGGCGCATCCGGCCAGGCATCATTATCCGCAAAGAAAAAGCTGGCAGATCATCCAGCGCCCTGGCGCCGCCGTATCGCACCAACGGGCATCATAATATGAGCGTCGGTCGGCTATATGTAGGTCGTACGTAATTCCAGCCCGCCTTGTTGTGGCGATGTTAGGGGAACGCACAGGGGTATCGGTGCGGACACACCGTTCCTGCCAGCATGCTTCGCTTGCTCGAACACTTCGAGAACAATCATAATGCAGCAACTCTCGCGATACTATTCGTTTTACATGTGTGTGGCGTCACCCGCCCCTGGATACTATTCAATCAATACCGATCAGGATATCGCCATGCCGACGATTACAAACATGGATTACAACCCAGTACCCGCCCTATTGGAACACCCTCTTTCAATCGATGTTTCTCTGCGTGTCTCCTCGGCCGGTCCTGTCACCGTTCGGATTACACTTGAGGAAACGCTTCCATATTTTTTCATCAGGGGCGGCAAACATGTCAAGGAGCTTCTGTTCACACGCACATTCGGCTCGGCGGGGGACCATACAACACGATTTACAGTCGCCCTGATAGGGCCTGCACATCCATCGGAGACTCCATCGGTAACGGTGATGGCGGCTGGCATCGACGGCAGCAGCATACCATTTACACTTGCTCTTGGCATTGATTAACCATACGCTGCCAGCGTCGGCTCTTCAATCTCAAGCCCTACCATGCCCCGGGAGGGATCGCACGCTCGATTCTTTCCGGGGCATTTCCGGCTGCACGGATGCCGTGGGCAGATAGGTCCAGCCGGAGATGCCAGATCCGCAGCGCCAGCGCGATCAGGCCTCGTTCATTTCAACGATCCCGCCAGCCAGTGCAGATACGCCTCGGAGCCTGCTTCAATCGGCAGTGCCAGAATCTCCGGCACATCATAGGGATGCAATTCCCGAATCCGTTGCTCCAGCTCAGAAAAATGGCGTGCATCGGTTTTGATGATAACGAGGGCCTCCCTGGCTTCCTCCACCGCCCCCTCCCACCGATAGATCGATTCCACCCGGTCGATGATAGTGCAGCAGGCCGCCAGCCGCTCATCCACAAGCACACGCCCTATCCGGCGGGCCTCATCACGGTCTGGCGCGGTCATCAGGACTATCTGACTCATAAGCGATCACCATGTCTACAAGATGAATATGATACGTACGGCCTGCATACATAGGGGCTTTCAGGATGCCGGTTCCCCCAGCCATGATTTCCCCCCCTGGCCGAGCACTGCCACAAACGGACACCGGGACGATGCAGTCAGCAGGGTTTCAGTGCCCATTCACTCGGCATCAGGATAGGGGTGCTCTCCCCCCCGATTGCCTGAACTCTGCGAAAATCTGATCGTCCTGACAGGATAGGGAATCATGATCCCCTCCTCGCGGAACCGGATATGAACACGTTTCATAAGCTCGTGCGAGGCCACGTATTTCTGGTTGAAATCGTCGATCGAGACAAAGAGTTTGGTAAGGACACCCGAGACGTTGAACTCCTTGAAACGCACGGTGGCAGCCGGTTCGGCGAGCACCCCCTGCACCTGGCCCACAGCCTGCCGGGCCACCTCCAGCAGCACACGCTCAACAGCGACCAGATCGCATTCAAATCCGACGGTCACCGTAAGTTCTATGCGAAGCTGGGGGTCGGGAAGATGGAAATTGGTCACCACCGAATCGGCCATCTTCCTGTTCGGGATAATCACAAGATTGTTTTGGAAGGAGCGAATGACCGTATAGCGCCAACCGATATCGTAGATAAAGCCCTCCTCACCGGAATCCAACTGCACATAATCGTTGATCCTGATATGTTGTGAGAGCGTCATTGCGATGCCCGCAAAGACATTCGAGAGCGTATCCTGGAACGCCAGCGCAACGGCCAAGCCACCGATGCCGAGCGCCGTGATTGCCGGGGCAACGGAGATATCGAACATCGAGAGGATGATCGAGGCACCGAGCGCATAGATAAGAAACTGGGCCACGTATTTAATCAGCGTGGTGCCGCTCAGGCCTGTGCCGGTAGTGACCGCATACAGCGGGGCGATTGCGCCTAGGGCACGCCCTGTTGCCATGGCAAGCGACAGCACAAACGTCGCGGTCACCAGGGTGATCCCGGTTCGGATCATGCCCTGCCGCCACGGCATTTCCGGAAGCGCCATCAGAAGAGCGATCAGAAACGCCCAGAGGAGAATGCGACGATCGATAAGCGCCACGACCACATCATCGTACGGATTTGCCGTTCGGGCGCTATAACGTTTAAGCCCCTTTATCACCACCTGCCGTATAAGCAACGCCACAAGCATCACCGTGACAACCGTAAGCGTCGGCGTCACAAAAGGGCGGAAGCTCCTCGGAAGGATGGCAAAGATCGCCTGGTAGAGGAGATCGAACTGTTCAAGAAAATCCCCCATAAGCATCGCGGGTCCGGCCCGTCCTCTCCATGATCGTAATAGTTCATAGCCAGCGTTTTTTGCAGGCTGCCGCTCTCTGAAAGAACAAGCTCCAGAACCTCACTGGCGAGCTTCTGGAGCGGTGCTCGATGCTGAATTATCGGCGCAGCATCCGGGGGCGCCTGCAACGCCAGACGTATCGCCGGACACGCCCAGGCACAGCAGGAGGGCCGTACTACCCCTTCATATCGTTCAGCAGCTCGATATTGGACGTGCAGTTACGTACGGCATCATCCACGACAAGCTTGGTATCGGGATCGACGACCGTGCCCAGCAGAGCATAGGCTTCAAGCAGGCGTTCCTCGCTTTCGATCAGCATTTCGACGGAGGGATCGGTCTCGGTGCGGATCAGCCCCACCGGAAGCCCTGCGATCGTTGCAGCAATTGCATTGCCAATCGCCTCAAGCGTATTGCCCAGCACTCCTTCGCCGTTCATTTTCTGTAGAGCTTCACGACGTGTGTTCAAGCGCCGAGCCAGCCCCATATGCCGCTCTTCCATTCCCTCCAGCCGCTTCAGCAGCGCCAGATCTTTCGTATGCCGTGCCGCATGCTTGTAATAGTCCTGGAGCGTCCTCTCCATCTCGATGGCGTTCCCCAGAGTATTGATGACCGCTTCGATGTTTTCCATGGTGTACGAGCTCGTGCTGTGTAATGGGTTATAAGTGCCAGGCAGGTAGCAAAAGCGCCCATCCGTTCCGACCACAGGGATCGGGAGAGCAGATGGGCGCTTCTAGTTGCACGTTCCGGCGGGTGCCGGAAGGGCGATCGCCGCCCTGAACTGTATACGTTAAAACGTCTCGTTCGTACGAACGACAACACGACCGTTGTAATAGCCACAGCTACTGCAGGCGGTGTGATTAAGCTTCAGCGCGGTGCAATTGGGGCACTTCCCGAATGCAGCAGGCGTTGCTTTGTAATGAGTGCGGCGCTTGTCGCGACGCGACTTCGAGTGCCGACGCTTTGGATTTGGCATGGGTTCCTCCTTGAATGTTTATCTATCGTGAAAATTATCGCTCACGTATCTTTCTTTTTAAACAGATCAGCCAGTTTTTCCCATCGGGGGTCGATCTCCGGCTCATCGCAACGGCACTGCTCCCGATTCAGATCGGCCCCGCACCTGGCGCAAAGCCCCTTGCACTGATCCTTGCACAGCATCTTCAACGGAATGGCGAGCAGGGCCAACTGGCGCACCTCTTCATCCAGCACGATCGACTCCTGATCGGGGTCGATCGTCCGAATCTCCGTATCCTCCCCTTCTCCTCCCTTCGAGCGCTCCCCGGCCACCGCTGCCCAGTAGAACAACTCCAGCGGGATATCCACATCGCGCCTGGTCTCGGCCAGACAGCGATCGCAATCCTTCTGGAAACTGGCCCGGATCGTCCCGGCAATGCTGATCTGCCGCGAGACCTTCCGCAGCTCCCCTTCCACCTTCACGGTTCCCAGAAAAGACTCATCCAGGCCGATCATCGCCGCAGGAACATCGAACGAGAAGGGATACTCCCCATCGTTCAGGCTGGAGATTCGGATCTCCATCAGCGGCCGGTGTCTGCTATCTTCTTTCGGCATATGCCAAGCCCCCCCTCGCTGAATTGAATCCATAGAGAAAACGGGTAAAGTTAGCTCAAAACCCTCTCCCGCTCCAAGAAAGAGAGCAAATTTACACAAAATCCGCGAACCATGCTTCCTCAATTCTGTGCCGATTCATGTAGAAATTGGGCAAACCGGCCAGCATCACGACAAGGCATGCATATCGCCGGGACAGGCCCCATGGTGCGGGCCTTCCTCATACGTTTGGGCAACGTGAGCCTGCCGTCGCCGGGCATTTCGCCTCCCTATCCCCCCCCCAGGATCGGCCATCAGCGCCCGGCATGGGCCGCCACAAAAAAGACCCGATCCGGCTTTTATCCCCGGACCGGGTCCCCACCATAACCTACAGGAACACCACTATACTACATCATCGGAGTCGTACCCTCTCAAATCCGGCCAGTCCCCGGCGATATGTTGCCGGGATCGCACTGTGGGCGGGGGGCACTGCCAGTGAATTGCTCCCCACAATCCGTACTATCCTCCCCTCCAGGCCCTGCCTTTCCCGGCACCACAGCGTACAAACCATCGCATCCATACACTACCGTCTCATCACCATCGTGGCCACGCTTACAGTCATCGAATCATAGAACCAACCCAAAGCATTTAAGCGATCTCGATCTGCCTTGGACGCATCTTCTCCGCCTTTGGCACGCTTACCTTCAGCACCCCGCTCTCAAACTTGGCAGCGATCGCATCGGTCTGCACGGTTGAAGGAAGATTGAAGCTGCGGAAGAACCTGCCATAGACACGCTCCATCCGATGCACGCTCTTCTCCTTTGTCCCGTTGCCGTTGCTTTCCGGCTCGGCTCCCTTCCCCTCCTTCTTCTCATAGGCATAGCGGCGCTCGCCGGAGATCGTCAGGGTACCCTCCTGAAAATTGATCTTCACATCCTCTCGCGAAAGCCCTGGCAGTTCCACATCAATTGTGTACCCATGATCGTCCTCATGCACATCCACGGCCGGACGCCAGACAGCGGTTTCAGGCTCCTGATCGGCCGAAGGGCGTGCGGTTGGCACAAGGGTATCGAACAAACGGCTCAGCTCGCGCTGGACTGAATAGAGGTCATTAAGCGGGTGAAAGCGAACAACTGACATGACTGAATCCTCCTGATCCTTGTTGATTATCACCAGATATTCTCGATGTGACATTGCGGGGAGACCTATCATCCCCGGCTTCTGTGAGAGATTCTTCTAATACCATGCCAGCCGGAATTTTTGAAATTTCAAGGCTTTTCAAGTCTCAACGGATGTCAGCCTGACGCGACCTCGCGACAAAACATGCAGCCGGGCCGCCAGGATTGCAGGGCGTGGTGAAGAGATGGCAGACCATGCTAAGCAATAACATGCGCAACGCCATCGGCACGCCATGGGAGCACATGATGTCCGGCTTGCGATGTATTGATAGTCCTTTCAAGCGGAACCGGAACGATTGTGGCCTATCGGCGCCGAGGCCATCCCCAGGAACAGGGATAGATTGCAATCGGTACCGGAAGCCCTATGTTTGTCTTTTATACCAACCTGGATACAATCATGATCTCTACCTTCTACCCACGTCCCATCGCTTTTCTGGCACTCTGCGCCGTTTTTCTTGTTACCGGTTGCAGTTCCGAGGAACCGGGCGCGCCAGCAATCCACACGCCGAAGCCGGGAAGCGGGTTCACCTATACATCGTATACAACCGATAGCAATGGTCGGCGGATCGACGCCACAACACAAACGGTGCTCCGTACGATTCTTGCCAACGGCGTGACCGTTGCGGGCAGGCAAAATGTGGTACAGTATCTGGAAGATGGTGATACGATCAGCATCCACTACGAGGCCAATGGTGATGCCTCCTACTATCAGGCGGCGGTCACCTATCCGAACAGCGACCTCCCCGCCATGCCGGGACTCGATATCCCGGAGATCACCGTGCCGGCTCGCTGGGTGACCTTCGCCTTCGGCAGCAAAACGACCACGGCGATTCCGAGTTATGATTCGACGATCAATATCCCGTTCAACGGCTTCCCGATCCCGGTACGAGTTCAGGTCACCGGAACAACCTCGTACATCGCAGCCGAGGATCTTTCGATCAACGGTGAGACGATCGCCACACAGAAAGGGCTGCTCTTGCTGAACGCCTCGTTCATTGTGCCACTGATGGGGAACTCGACGGTGAACAAGATCGATACATTCTGGTTTGCACCGAAGCTCGGCATGTTCGTCCGAAACGATGGCTCAGCCCACGGAAACTTCCCGGAGCAGTTCGGGGGCGCCCAGAAAATGAACGGCAATTTCAGCACACTGGTGGGATATTCATTGAAATAATCATCGCGTTTCAATGGCCCGCCATATGGCGGCTGGCCATATGGCGGGCGGGAGCCTATAGGCTCCCGCCATGCGCCGATGGCCTGCGCAAGGCGACGTAGAAACTCGGGAAAGCTAATACACTCATGGCTACCGATCGAGCGCTCATGCACCTGCATCAACAGCCTGCCATCATCGGTGATACCACTGATCACGGATAGATGCTCACGCCCCAGAGGCGACCGTAGACCTGGTATCGTGCCGCTCGGCACCCAAGTGCGAACAACCAACCGCAGCAGATAGAATCCCGACTCATCGAGATAGACAAACGTACGCCCTTCATCTATCGCTTTTTTTTGATCGCTGGCAAGCATTGCTGCACCTATGTGGCAATCGCCTCCTCATTGCGCTGGGTGGCCTTGACCGTGGGCTTCTGCGCAGAGAAGCCCAGCGCGTGCAGCAGTCGCCGCACATGCGAGACATTATAGCGGACACCGAAGGTGCGTTCAATCACCTCGGCCACGCGCTTGCTCGTCCACACGTCGCCGAGCAAGCCGTAGTGTTCAGCTCCAGGTGCCAGCAATGCGGCAATACGCTCTCGCTGCTGTTGGGTACGCCGAGGTGTCTCACCGAACCTAGGCCGCTATAAACAGCCTATAGGCTTCATTCCATACCATCCCTAACTCGATCACCTAGCATTGCATCAACTTCCTCATGTCTATTGTTAATCCTCCATTTTGGAAATGGAGAACACCAAATAATTGAGTTTAATAGGGCTAGTGTTATCATCCTTACTTACGATCTGTCCTGAGCTACGCTTAAAAATCCACTTAGACCAATCCCATGCGGCTGCTTCTTGAACCTGCACACATACATATGATCCCTCGCAAAGCTGAGCCCGAGCGGCATTACCACTAAAGTCAAGCCCCATAAAGAAATCCTGTACAGGCACGTTATCGTTCCTATGTGCAAACGCTTCAACAATTCCGGTAGCGAAACCAGTTATAATTGGCAGAGCAGGATTAATTTTATTTACCAGTTCAAGTCCAGTTTTAAAGACTCCGCTTCCCATAAAACCCAGAATTGATTGGTCGTCATCGTTTTTCACATTAACTGTGTAGCACTTGAAAGCCACTCCTTCGGTGCCGACACGGAGGCCAACAAATATTGGATAGCCAGTAATCCCGGCTCCAGATCCTTCCCGAACACGATACTGCTGAGTAAAATGCACCTCTTGTGCTTGATCATCCACAGCCTGATGTTTCGCATAAAAGTCAAAAAGCACAGTGTGGAGGCCACTTCCCGGATAGTCCATCACTCTCAGCCTATCGAGTGTCACCTTAATTCTCTTATGCCTCAGCGTTGTATCGCTCTCAATCGCCCTTGCATCGCTGATATTAAGGTCACTCATATCACCGGCTGCTGGCTTTGGAATGAAGCCGAATGCATGATCAGCATATTCATATACTGGCGGCTCAGAAGGCTCCCATGGCCAACGAAAATCTGCAAGCCGGATATTGCTCCCAGTGACTTCAACGGTATTACGAATCAAGCGTGCCGTTTCACGGTCGCCCATTGCTTCGATTTTTTTTGCTGCGCTCATAGCGTTCATCGCGCCGATAACAGGTGGCAGATTCAATTGCTGCCCTATTGTTAAGTTTCGATCTGACATCGTAGGACTCCTTGACTATGATTGGGTTAGGTTTTCAATTAGCTCACGACGCAAGGTGCAAATGGCTCGAATCGTGAAAGTAACTGCATAACAATGTCCACGGAAAGAATAGCTACAATTCGGGAGGGGGATGGTAGTATCTACCATGAAGGTGGGGGCGAATGAGTTGTGCCGTATGAGACAACACGAACATATCACTCAACTACCTAATCAAGCAAGTAGATTCTCTTCTGAGCTTTGGGCTAACAAGATTCCGTTGTCATTGACACCTTGCACCACAGGTTTGGATGCGATCGAGGCAACGAAGGTCCACATCCGAAGAGACCCTACAGGACAAATCTCAGTCTTCGATCCGATGGTGATCTCAATGTCAGCTACAGTTCGTTCTTGATCCATTTTCGACCCAATCACATAGGTGAGTTGATACCTGGTTCGAGAGATCGGTGATAGCTTCTGGAGAGGCCGAGAGAAGGATGAAAAGCATCAATCAATAAAGTCTCTCTAATCGTCCTTATAGGCTATCTGGACGGCATTTAGGTAAGGCTTGGTGAGTCTTGTCTGTGACCTGCGCGATGATGGGTTCGATCAAGACCACAGAACTGTCGGCAGCAGAACAAGCCCCCCTGGTTTTGAGAATATTAGACAGATATATACATTGCTAACACTTCAACGGTTATGCTCTACTTTCTCATGGTGGAGGATCAAAGATGAGCCACTCCAGCACCATCACTATCAAGGCCGATAGATGTGCACTTCTGAAACTCTATTGCTGCTATAACTTCAGGGATTTGTTGGAAGTGGAGAACGTGGAGATGACCGAATACAGAGCCTTTGATATCTTTCCAAATCCACTTCAGAAAAACACCTTGACGGTGCAACTGCATGAGCATGTATCGGACCTGCATGTGACCAATAGCCTCGGAGAGCTGGTTCTTGAACATCCAATGATCGGCGAAGAGCAAGAGGTCACGGTCGATGCCGAAAGCTGGCCCAATAGAGCCTATTTCGTTTCCGTGGTATCACTAAAGGGAACGTTTGGGCGAAAGCTCGTGATTCAACGTTGATGATGCCGTTACTCAAGGAAGTTTCTATAAAGAAACCTCCTTAGAATCTAAGTGCCTACGAGGGATTTTTCCGATATTTTGTTGTGGGAAACAAGCGAGAAGCCATTTCCTGAGCTGTAGATCATGTCCCAAAAAAAGTTATGCTACGGCAAGTACAGTATCGGGCAGATCACCGTAGGAAGCGAAGTCGAGACGAAAGGGCACTAAACCGCCTACGAATCCTTTTCCACCGGTTCTTATCGAGCATGCGCCTGCCGGATTACAAGCGGTTGGTGCCAGTCTTGCGGGCAGAGCCGACACGACATCGCAGAACAGGGGGCGCTCATGGCTTCAGGAACACCGGCAGCTCGTACGACGCTACGGCCAGCATCCCGGTACGGCCATTATCGGAGTTCGGATGCGCCAGATAGTTGTACCGCATCACTGTGAGCACATACACTCTGTTTTTCGGGAGCGAGTCCAGCAGTTGGGGGGATATTGCCACCACGCCATCATCGGCAGCATACCATTCGGCGTTGAGCGGAGGGCGTGGGTTCATACGATAGACATCGGCGGTATCGCCACCGGCAGCACGATTGCGGTAGGCATCGTAGCGGATGCGAAGATAGAGCCGCCCTGTGCCCGGCGATGAAGCCGTCCTGGCAAGGATACCGGCGCTGGCGCTTATCCGGTCGTACTCGGCCATGTTGGTGATCTCTGGATATGCCGGAACCGGGATAGAATCCTGGAAGGAGACACCACGTGTCATCCGTGCATCCCACCGAAGAACCGATCCGGCAGGGATATCGCTCTCATAGGCGTAACCGAAAAAACCGAACTCGTTGGAGTTTGCGCGTTTTAACCGTACCCCGTTGGCAACAACGCTCTCCCCTCGTCTATACCCCTCATCATCATCGAGGAACGCCGCAAGCGAAATGCTCGTTTCCGGCCCAAGCAGCAGCGAGTCCACCAGCCGATGATTCACCACCTGGAGATACCCATGCAGCACGCTGCTATCCAGATCGGGCAATGGCACCGGAGCATGCAGTCTGGCAAGAACCTCTACCCAGCGAAGCGTTGGCCCAGCCGGGGGAGCGGTGGGTTCGCCGCCGGAACAGGAGGCCAGAAGAAGCGCAATGAAGGGAAGCCAACACAACGAACGATTGAACACCATCATAACTATTCAGAACTGGAGCGCTTGGCTCGGTGGAGGATACCACAGCAGGATCTCCGATATCACTCTGCTGACGAGCAGGGCCGGAACAGCATTGTGCGGAACGTTCCGGTCGATCGGGCATGCGCCCAGGCTCCTCCGGCAGCTTTTGCATGCAGTCTGCCCCGCCGGAGGACACATCCCCCCACACATCCCGATGGTTTGCAGGAGCTGCCCCTCAATGTACAGGGAACCCTCTATGAAGATTCGCTCCCTGTTCGCCGCTATGATTCCACACTCGACCGGCAGGCGGGCGAGCGCGGCAGAAGTGCACGGGAAGGACCAAGGGAACCGCGCTGCTCCCCGGCATGGTATGGGAAGGAACAGCCAGCCAGAGGATGTATGATCGCGTGCGGCCACCGATATGCCTTTAGCGGGAGCAGCCGGGCGCTATGAGTATCGCTCGTGCGATCGTATCTTCGGAGCGACCGAGAGCTATCCATACCATACATCAGCAATTCTTATCGAACCTCTCATGCACCAGCCCGCTCAGCGCGAAGCCTTGAAGCGATGGAAAATGATTCTTGCCGAGGAAGGTCTTCCAACACGCCTTATCGAAGCAGGCGAGCAATCCCCCGTCGATGTGCTTCTGGTAGGGGCACTTGCCGATGAGCAGAATGTCGTCGTCCAGCTTGAACTCTCCTTTGTCCCGGCAACGGAAGAGGAGTTCGGGGGCGCTTCGCTCCTGCAATTTTTCGCCCCCTTTGCCGATGTTCTGGAAGGCAACGAACCATCGGTGGCACGCCTGGTCCTGGCGCTCAACAGCAGGCTTCCGCTTGTAGGCTTCAGCACTCTGGAAGAGGAGCGGATGCTTCTGTTCCGGCATATGGCAATGCTGCCGGGCCTGGACACGACAATCGACCCTCTGGTAGCCCAGACGGTCTGGATGATCTCCTCGATCCTCGATATTTACGCCGCCCCCCTGGCGGAAGTGGCAGCAGGGAGCAAAAGCTACGATGATGCATTGAACGAGGAGCAGATCCGGGCACTGATCGTGTGATGCTAGAGCCGGGACCGATGTTTCTGCGGCACCGATTCCCCCGGCTCCCCGGAACATAGCGGCAGGGAGGCCGATCCTGCATAAACGGAAACCGCTGGCAGAGGACGCTACATCCGTATTTCACGGTCTGTCTGCTCCCTCTTCTCTCGACCCGCACAAGCCTTCGGGCACATCCACCCTTCTCCGAGGGGAATTCTGCGGTATCACGACGCAGGGAGCAGCCGGGGGCGCCGCAACGCGCCCCCGGCCCTCTCTATCATCGTTCTACCCAAGATCCCCTACCCGCCGGGTAAACACCTGAAGAAGCTGTTCATCAATATCGGCAAGATTATTGGTCTCCACCACCTGGCAATCATCGCCAAATTCTAGCCGATACTTCGCCTCCTTCCCCTCCCGGAAGTAGAAGAGCCGTCCCTTCCGTTCCTGCCTGTAATACACAACAAAAACGGTTTTATGGTCCACCCACTTCACATTGCTGATCTTTTCAAACAGTGCCTCCTCTTGTACCAGAAATGAAAGGCGTTTACAGGCATAGTCATAGGTAAACAGCTCCAGTTCGGTTGTATCGATTCCAAGCCTCTCGGCATCACTGGGCTTTGGCTCATCCGGCTTCACCTCGGCTTCCGGCGCAGGCGTTGTCCGCACAAGATCCTGGCGGCTGGCAAAGCCGACCCGCTCCAGGATCTTCCGGTCCATGTACATCTGGACGGCCTCCCGTACCAACGGCCGATTCTCCTGAATCAGACGTGCGGTTCTATTCCCTTCCACCTCCGCCATATCCATCAGCGTACGCACCAGGGCATCCCCCGGCTCGGCAAGAAGCTGATCGAGCGAATCGATGTACAGGGCAAGGAAGAGCTTTCGTCGTGCATCCGCCCCAACATTGGCAGGATCGAACTGTTCCTTGGTAACGCGGCTGATGGCATCCAGCGCGGTGGGATCGATACGGTCGTCCGCAATAGCGCGGAGATCAAGCCGGGCGAACGGCTCATCATCCATCATATTTTCCAATTTGGTGTCGGAAAACAATTCATAGACGACCCCATCGGTGAGGATGCCAAGCTTTACTGTTGGCACGGCATTAAAATATCCTTTCAGCTCCCCCCGATTTGCCTCTCGAATTTCCCCGGCTTTTTTGCACTCCACGGCGATCACCGCATTGCCATCCTTCAGAATGGCGTAATCGACCTTATTTTTGAATTTATCCGAAAAAGAGGCATTGGACTCGGGGACGATCTCATCCGGGTCGAGAGGATCGTAGCCAAGCAACTGAAAAAACGGAAGGACAAGATATTGACGGGTGGCTTCTTCGGTAACGGCACGTTCGGCTCGGATGACCGACGTTTTGGCGTGGTTGACGAGTTTTGCTTTGAGCTCATCCAACATACTACTCTCCAAGTGGTTGGTACATTAACGTATGCGAGCGGGGAATCTATGGCCATCAAGGCTCTTTCATGGGGTTTTTAGCGCAATGATACTATCGTGGAGCGAGGAAATCCGCAGTCGCTACTCCAGCCGTGCTTCAAACGGCGAGAACCACACGTATGGTATAGACAGGCACGGTTGGTAGAGGAATGACAGAAATGGCTGTGTTGTCTCTCCGCCGGGGAATCTTCCGAGGCCCTTCATCGAGGAGGATTGCCCGTGGACATCGCAATCTACAACTCCGGGGGAATGCGTGCCAGTTCTTCCGATCCACTATTGATGATACACTATGGAAATTCCGATGAACGATCCTGGTACAAGAGCGCAGACCAGTCTGGAAGGCCTCTCGGTTGGCGACGCATTTGCCTGGCACTGCATGCCGGGTCGCAATGGCACCGCCGAGCAGATGGAGGTTGCTTCTGCCTGGCATTATACGGCTGCCACCATGATGGCATCATCGGTCGTTGCGGTTCTTCTGCGGCACGGCCATATCGACCAGACCATGCTGGCGCACAGCATTGCCGCTCATTATGAATATTCCAGAGGGTATGGTGCTGCCATGCATCATCTGTTCAGAGGGGTAAGCACCGGCAGCGATTGGAAGGTGCTTGTCTCTGGCCTCCTTGAAACCCAGGGTGGGCAGGGCGATGAAGCGGCAACATATGTGGCCCCGGTAGGAGCATATTATTCCGATGATCTGCACAGCGTGGTAGAGCAGAGCGTGCGGGCAGCCGAGATCACGACACTGCATGATGAGTCGATTGCCGGGGCCATCGCCGTAGGGATCGCAGTGGCCCATGCGTGCAGGATGCAAACGGCCAGAACACCACCACGTCCCGACCAGTTTCTCGACCTTGTGCTCCCCTCTATCCCCGAGGGCCAGGTCCGTAGCGGCATACGCCGGGCGCGTGAGCTTGGAGCGGACATTGCCCCTGATGACGTGGCATCCGTTCTTGGGAGCGCATCCCTTCTTCCGGTAGCTCTTGGCGTCCCATATGCGCTCTGGTGCGCCGCACAATCGCTCGGCAGCTACGAAACAGCGATCCGGCTGGCGATGTGCAGCCCCAATGCACAGAGCACATCCTGTGCGATTGTCGGCGGCATCGTATCGGCCTATACGGGAGTGGAGGATATTCCGAAACGATGGCGCACGGCACGGGAGCCACTGCCAGCGTGGGCGTTCGAGGATGGAGCATAAACGGACCTGACGCCGATGTGCATGGGGCGAGCGGCCCTTTCTGGCACACCTGGCGCTCCATGCATCACCACAGGAGCGCACAGGGCATTGGCTGCTCGGCACGTGTTGGCATCGGGGCCATCGCCGGGGGATGGCATTCAAGCCACACACCCTGAAACGTTCGCGGGCAGGGTATCCTGCGGGATGGGGCGCAGAAGGATGGATGCTGCCGGAGGGCTACTCTACCCGTAACAACGTGCGTGTCGTGGTACGGCCATCGATACGTGCTCCCAGGAGGTAGCATCCGGCCGGAGCCACGCCATGCCAGCGAAAATGGTGGCTGCCAGCATCGAGCATTCCATCATAGAGAACGGATATCTCACGTCCGAGCGGATCATAGACGGCGATACGTGTGGCGGCCGAACGTTCAAGTATCAGCCCGATCGTGGCCGACTCGCGCGCAGGATTTGGGGTTATATCAAGGCGTATCCCGGCCGCCTCATCGCTTTTCCAGACCGATGCAGGCCCAATCCCCAGCTCTGCGAGCGGGCGGCGATACAGGCCATAGCTTGCGGCCGGCTGGATAAATGCCCGGTGCAGGACATAGATATACCCACCATGAATCGCGCATTGGATAACACTGCTTGTGCCGGTTGCCAGGATGCCTTCGCTTCGCTCGCTCCAGGTATCGCCATCATCGGTGCTCACATAGAACTTCGGCCCGACGCTGAAGAGGATCGTGGGGCCATCGGCATACACCGAGGACTGAAGAAGGATGGGCGTTCCACTCAACCCGGCAACGCTCTTTGTAAGTTCCACCCAGCTATCTCCGCCATCGCGGCTTCGCCAGAGCGCCGAGCTTCCCGGAGCGATGTAGCTGCCCGTGTGCAGATAGAGGCTTCCATCGGCAGCAATAAACCCGGCCGAGGGGCTTCCTGTTACCTTGGTCGATAGGGTGGTCCAGGTCTTCCCCATATCGCTGGAGAGGTATGCGGCGAACCCGGTGCCATGATACCCGGTCAGGATGATGTTGCCTCTGGCATGCACAAACGTAAGATCCTGTGCAGGAACGCCCAGGCTTTGCCAGCTTTCCCCCTGGTTGGTGCTCCCCATGAGCGCCCCGCGCTGGGTGGCAGCGTAGAGCATACGGCTATCCCGATCGTAGAAATACCGGGTGACATTGTAGCCGGGATTGGGGGCAGTTGTCCAGACGCGACCGGAGGCATCGCCACGATAGGTGCTCTGGCCACCGATCTGAAGGAGAAATCCGGTATCGAGCGGGGTGATGGCGCGTACACTGCCACTATTAAACGCTGTTATCCAGCTCTGCCCTCCATCGTTGGAGCCATACAGATCGACCGGTGCGGTGGTCTTGTTGATGCCGAGAAGAATGGTCTCTCCGGCTATTGCAAAATCGCTATGGTCATTGGTGGATTCAGGGCCGAGATAGGTCCATTGCGCGCATACAGGGAATGTTGCCAGAAGCGACAGCAATGCGAGCAGACAAAGGGTACGCATCGACTATGGGGATTAGTTCATAGGGGTATGGACGCATCGCCGGAAAAAGGCCACACACGTTGGCATCCATCGGGCAGTCCCTTTCCATGCATAGAGGAAAACTTAGCCGGGAGTGTCCGTGCGGGAAAGCCGGGAGTGAGGAGATTCTTACTGTGATGGAGAAAGCAGAGGCTTCGCCGCAAAGTCCTGGGGAGCGGATGAGCCAGGCAATGGGATAGTGGCGAGGGTAAACGCCGGCCGTAGTCTTCCCCCCCCCATCCACCTTCTCTCGATCTCTCGATTGGGCCTGGAGGCTCTTCTGCACCATGTAGCTCAGAAACGACCGTAGAAGATTCCGCCAAGCCTCCGGCCAGACGATCCGTCGATGGTTGTGGATATAATCTGGCGCGCTCTACTCAAGAATCACCGATTCTGCATTGATCTCGGCGTTTGACGTTCGTACCACGTTTTAGAGGTCCTCGACAGCAAGAGGGACGCTCCCAAGATCAATCACCAGGCTATGCACCTCCACCTCGAACCATTCCCGGAACGTATGATAGTCGCGATCGGCGGGCCATCGGCTCTCCTCGGTGCAGTACCCATAAAGCTGTTCCTGAAAGAAGAGCGGATGAAAGAACCGTATCGCGGCCTCACCATCTTCATCGAAGTCGATATCGTCGATCAGGTAGGTATTGCAATCGACCCGCATATGCTCAAGGTCGGCTGGCAGTTCGTCCGGCGCCTGAATGCTGTTTGCCCAGTCAACAAGCGGTTGTTTTGGCTTCACCACCACAACGGCACGATTTACAGTATTCATAGCTGGTATTCTCCAGAATTCTTCTCTATGTGATGCGGCTCCATGCAGATATAAAGGCGCAGCGCCACGAAGAGTTAGCGCCATAACGGCTTTGCACGATATCAGCGGGTATTGCGCCCAGCGCCCGGAGGAGCATACGGACGAGGTCGGCATGTCTTGGTGCTCTCCAATCCTCCCGCCCCCCCTCCTTCCCTATTGAGAGCGTAACAATAGAGGGCATGGTCCTGCTCCAGGAACCGACCAGCCAACCAAGTTCTCTGGCCGCTGTAAGCCTGGCGGGGCCGGTTACGCCGCTTCAGCGATGGATCAGGGTCTCCCCCAGCAGCGTGGTATCCTTTGGTTGCGGTTGTCGTGCCGGAGCGCCCGAGATCATCGGCAAGGAAGTGCCGAAGGAGTTCCACCTGCTCGCTGGCAGAGATACGGAGATTCCCTTCGAGCCGGAACTTGTCGATACTCTCGGAGATATCCTCGTTTCCATAACAAAACCGGCGGAGATGCGAGCACATCGGTCCCTCTGCTATGCGCCGTGCAAGCTCCTGATACTACCAGTAGACTACTACCAGCCACGACATCGGATGATGGGCCGAGAGGGAGATGCACGAGAGAACCCCGGCAGGACGATCGGTGGGGTGTGAGCGACCAGCCAGGAGGATCAGGGCAAAGCAGGGTGATGGCTGAAACTGTCGATCCATGTGATCGGAGGGAGCATCGGATGATATGGATATGATGCACCAACCATTACGTGCCGATGCAACCATACATGCATTGGATGGGCAGAGCGGCACAGCAACAGGCCGGATCGGGTCGGCCCGTTGCGCGCCCGGGGTTGCGTTGCGCTCTCTTCTATCCCTCTCTTCCCCCCCTCCCTCTTACCATATTAACGGCAAAGGCCCCGGACACCCACTCCCGGAGCCTTGCAGCCATGCACGTATCTCTGCGCGGAACGAACGATCAGATTTCCATGGCGCGGCCATTGGTTCCCTTCACCGCCTCCAGCATCATCTCGGCCACATCCTTGACGATGACATGCCCATCGGGGTCCTGCGACTTCACGCCATCGTTCATCATGGTCATGCAGAACGGGCAGGCAGTGGCAACAACATCGGCGCCGGTGGCAAGCGCCTCGTCTGTCCGTTCGATGTTCACACGTTTTCCCTGGGTCTCCTCCATGAACATCTGGCCCCCACCTGCGCCACAGCAAAAGCCACGGCTCTTGTTCCGCTCCATCTCGACAACCTCCAGGCCGGGGATATTCTCCAGCATGGCACGCGGCGGCTCATAGACGTTGTTATAACGGCCCAGGTAGCAGCTATCATGATAGGTAACCTTGTGTTGTATGGGCGTCATGGTCTTGATACGCCCATCCTTCACAAGCGAGTCGATATAGGCGGTATGATGGATTACCTCGTATTCTCCGCCAAAATCCGGGTATTCATTCTTCAACGTATTGAAGCAGTGCGGGCAGGTCGTCACGATCTTCTGCACGTTATAGGAGTTCAGGGTCTCCACATTCATCTGTATCAGCATCTGCGCCAGGTACTCATTGCCCAGGCGCCGGGCAGGATCGCCGGTACATTTCTCCTCGGTTCCAAGGATGCGGAACTTCACCCCTGCAATGTCCATAAGCTCGGCAAAGGACTTTGTGACCTTCTTGTAGCGATCATCGTAACTACCGGCGCACCCAACCCAGAAGAGCACATCAAGATCCTCACGCTCCTCCTCGGCGGTCTCCTCCATAGTCAGGACAGTGGTCCCCTCACGCCAGTCGGCACGTTCGGATGCCGAGAACGCCCAGGGGGTGAAATTGTTCTCCAGGTTCTGGAAAGCAGGCTGGATTTCGGCCGGGAACTCGGCCTGCATCATCACCAGCGAACGGCGGAGATCGACGATGGCCGGAACATGTTCGATCATCACTGGACACTCCTGTACGCAGGCCATACAGGTAGTGCACTGCCAGAGGGCCTCAGCCGAAATGTAGTCCCCGATCAGGCTTTTTTCGAGAACAGCGGGGTTCTGGCTCTCCACCAGCTCTTCATTGGTGGCAGCTCCCTCACCGAGCGTGGCGGGCTGCTTCTCGCCAACCAGCCATGGCGCCTTGTCCATCGTACGATGATGGGTCTGGATGATGATCTGCTTGGGATCGAGGATCTTGCCAGTAGTATTGGCCGGACAGACCGAGGTACACCGCCCGCAATGGGTGCAGGTCATGCCATCGAGCAACTGCTTCCAGGTGAAGTCCTCGATATCGGTAACGCCGAACTTCTCCGCCCCCTCCTCCTCGAAATCAATCTTGCTGAGGCTGTTTACCGTCTCCAACGCCCCGAAATAGACATTGGGCACGGAGGTCATCACATGAAGGTGCTTTGAATAGGGGAGATAGTTCATAAAGCCGAGGATGGTCACGATATGCAGCCACCACATCGACTCGAAGACAACCAGCGCAACATCGGGGTTAGCGAACAGAGGATGCAGCATCATGCCAACGGGGCGAACGGCCCAGCTATACTCATCACCGGCCCCTTCGCGGGCGGCATTCATCAGCAGGAGCGATGAGACGATCGTGGCGATAAGAGCAAGGATCAGCGTAGCATCGCGGCGCTCGGCCTGATCTCCCTGCAAACGTTTGACCTTGGTGACATAGCGTCGCCAGAACGCCCAGACGACCCCCGTAAGGATAAGCACGCAGAAGATATCCTGCGAGATCGTCAGCACGGAATAGACCGGGCCTAGCCAGTTCAGGTTGCCGCCGGGGATAAGGCCTTCGACAAGCGACTCCACGACAGCGGCCATAAGCACCAGGAAGCCCCAGAAGATCGCCGCATGGATTGCCCCGGCGATCGGCTCGCGCATCAGCTTCGACTGGCCGATGGCAACCACCATCACGTTCTTGATCCGCTCACCGATGTTGCCGAAACGATTCTCCGGCTTGCCGACCTGAAGATATCGGATAAGCCGCCGCACGTTCCAGGCGACCCCGCCAAAAGCGGCAAGAAAGATGATCCAGAAGATGATGTACTTCATATATAAGGATGTAGAGAGAGAATCGGAAGTTGCACATCAGGGGCTACCGTAGCCCGATGCCACGAGGAACAGTACAGCGATCCGTTCCATGCCAAAGCCGTGGAACGGACCTGCCAAGTTACATTTTCGTGAGCGAAGAGGAAAAGCAGATGTTCGTTGGGCATTGATGAATCGCAGCGCCAGCCCCCCTGCATAAGCGCACAGAACCGCAGAGAGATAACAAAGATACTGAGGAATGAGGCCGTTGCCGATCAGGAACATGGCCTGTTCTCTCCACGCAAGGGCACCGCAGGGCAGCCCTGGCACATTTTTACATTGTATGTAGGGTCCGATAGATAAGTTCAAAGCGTATCGGATGCATCGCATCCATATGCTATATGCAGATGTCCAACAACCGGATCGTCAGATATGCTAGAACGTAAGCGTGTCATCGTGCTAGGTTCAGGATTTGCAGCGATCATGTTTCTGAAGCGGGTTGACCTCCGCTACTACGACGTCACCGTCGTCAGCCCCCGTAACCACTTTCTCTTCACCCCCCTTCTCCCCAGCACCACTGTTGGCACCGTAGAATTCCGAAGCATCATCGAGCCGATCAGAAAGACCCGTGACGGCGACGAGTTTGTGCAGGGAACCTGTATAGAGCTTCACGCTGATAAACGTGAGATCACCTGCCAGAGCGTCGATCCATCGATCCGTTTCACGCTCCAGTACGATATACTGATAATAGCCGTAGGGGCATGGAACAATACCTTTGGCATCCCTGGGGTAAAGGAGCATGCATTCTTTCTCAAGGAGATATCCGACGCCCGCGCCATCCGCGAACGGGTGGTGGATTGCCTGGAACGCGCCGATATCCCCGGCATCGCCCCCGCCGAGCGCGACCGGCTTCTGCACTTCGTGGTAGTCGGGGGGGGGCCAACGGGCATCGAGTTTGCAGCCGAACTGCACGATCTGTTCGGCAAGGATCTCTATAGGAACTACCCGGAACTACAGCCTTATATCAGAATCACCCTTATCGAGGCGGCCAAGTCCATTCTGAACTCGTTCGACGAGGATCTGCGCGACTATACCGCCGAGCATTTCCGCCGCCAGAACATCGACATCCGGCTTGGGACACCGGTCAAGGAAGTAGGGGATGGCTCTATCACATTGAGCAGCGGCGAAATCATTCCAACCGGGCTTGTGGTGTGGTCCACCGGCAACGGGCCAACCGGGTTTGTCAAGACGCTGCCATTCCAGCGCGACCGTCCCGGCCGGATACTTACCGACGACCATCTGCGTGTGCCGGACCACCCGGAGATATTCGCACTCGGCGATTGTGCGGCGGTTGCCGGCGCCCAGCTTCCGCAGACAGCCCAGCTTGCGATGCAGGAGGGAAAATACCTTGCAAAGATGCTCAACCGGGAGGCACGCGGAAAAGGTATCGCCCCCTTCGAGTTCAACAATCTTGGCATGCTTGCCTATGTGGGAAAAAGCAAGGCGCTGGCGGAGATCCCAAAGGCAAAAGTCCGGTGGCGCGGTATCATCACCTACTTCTTCTGGCGCTCGGCATACCTTACACGCCTGGTCTCGCTCAAGAACAAGGTTCTGGTGCTTCTGAACTGGATCACAACATGGCTGTTCGGGCGCGATCTGAGCAAATTCTAACCAACGGACCTGTAGCCGAG
The DNA here is from genome assembly GCA_964455525.1 of uncultured Alphaproteobacteria bacterium. Taxonomy (GTDB): domain Bacteria; phylum Bacteroidota; class Ignavibacteria; order OLB7; family OLB7; genus JAFDZV01. The sequence continues at coordinate 194,575 of CAYVWR010000002.1, read as the reverse complement.
GCTTACCGTTGCCACAGGAATGAAGAATGTCACGGTAGCCGTGCGCTCGCCGGCACGACTACCGGAGCAAAGTTTTTCTGGGGTAGGCCCTACGCCTAGAGGACGTTATCGGACAAGCATCAGCGGCAGACCGGTTATCCGCCCGGCTGCCTCTGCCCGGAAATAATACACTCCCGGCGCCAGGGCACGTCCATCGACCCGTGCGATATGCGAACCGGCATCAACATCGCCGTTGGCGATCACGGCGACCTCACGGCCAAGAGGGTCAGCAAGGCTAAGGCGCACATGGGCACGTGCGGGAATCGTATACAGCACCGCAGTCTCGGTGCTGAACGGATTAGGTCCAATCCCCTGGCAGCTCACCGCACCGGCAACATTGTCTGCCAGCTCCACGCCGCCAGCCACATCCGGCAGCAGCACGATATGCTGCACTGTCAACGGCGCAACGGTATGGATAAACTCCCCGCTCCCAGGGATGCTCGCGATAGTCCCCATCTCGCGGATATCAGGACTCGCCGCATCGAAGCCATAGACCGTCCCCTGCCGGAATCGTGTCCCGTTCGGAAGAGCGAAGCGTCCTTCGATCGGCTGATCGTAGTTTTTATTGATAACGATGATATGCAGCCTGCCATGATCGTCCAGCGAGGCATGCACCGAGCTATTATCCAGATCGGATGTAGAGGCACCGATGCGGCGATCGCCGAAGGTGGAGTGATGCCCATCATAATTCCTGTATATGCGATATGCCGACGATATATATGATTCGATCTCGCCCCAGTAATTCGACATATAGATGCCATAGCGACCGAATATCCCCAGAACATCGGCCATGGCGATGCCACCGGAGATATGCTGCTCGCCACCATAATTGAACTCGGTGAATGCCAGTTTTGTGCCTGGATACCGGCGATTGATGATGCTCTGAACATGGGGGATCAAGGATACCGGGCTGAACCACTCACCTATCCAGCTATCCTCCCGATATGTTGAATCCCACAGCGTGCGAGGGGCCTGCATGCGGGCGATCGCCACACCGCGATCGCTGTTACCGCTCAGGGCAACACGAATCTTCGCACCATTATCCGCCTGGCCCTGTGCCTCGGGATACCAGTGCACATCGAGAACATCGAGCAAACGTTTCCCTTCGGTCTGCTCTGCCTCCTTCATCTTCGCCAGGTATGCATCAAGGAACCATCCATACTGCTGGTACTGGTTCCAGTCCGGCGCCTCCTGAAAGTTCACATAGGCGGAGAATCCATACAGGACCGGACCAAACATCTCGGCATGGGGGTCAACAGCCTTGACCGCCGTTGCCATCGCGATCGACTTCTCGATCACCTCGGCGCAGGTAGGTTTCTCCGGGTGGATACGGGGATGTGTAGAAGGCCAGAGTGCCGGCTCATTATCAACGGCATAGCCTCTTACCCCATGCGTGGCGGAGGCATTCCCATACTTCTGCACCAGCATATTTACCGACTCATCGACATAGACATAGGGGTCATTGAGATCGGGCTGCGTTGTAAAGGGGGCATGTTTTGCGAACCGCACCTCCGCCCAGCGCGACGAGGGCGCGGTCTGCACCTCGGTCACCGTGCCATTTTTATCGCGGGCCACATAGCCAGCGGCCGGAAGTGTCAGCAGGGAATAGGCCGATGTTGCAAGCGAGCTGTCATGAAAATCGCTATAGGCGATGCCGGGAACGTTCTGCACCTCACCGGGAAGAAAGCGGGTCAGGTAATTATCGCTATGATGAACATGATCGTCCCCGGCATTTGAGGCATTATTCTCCCAGTTGTAGCCGGTAAGCCGATTGCCACCAAACCGGCGTGCGGTCACATTCTCATCGCGATCATCGGAATGCCCGTTCGAGCCATAGACATACCGGCTGATAGTGCCGGTATCACGCGAGGTGGTAAGGGTAAACTGGACGTTAAGCGCAGCCGGGCGCGATGGCTGTGCATATGCACCGGCGCAGGCCAGAAAGATTCCGGCGATTATGGTAGACCTCTTCTTCATTCGCAATTCGGACACGGTGAACACAATGAAAAAACAGGCCTCGAACCATAAAGGATGGACCCGAGGCCGCATGAATTCGAGCAGGTGCTCGTGTGGGATATGACAACGATGCCTAGGCGTTCCTGACCGGCTCCAGATGATGAAGATAGATTGCCGCAGCGGGTTCCAGCACACGAAACGTAAAGGACTCGGTAATGAACAGCCCCACATGCTCCCTATCGTGATACGAATAGCCGATCGAGAGATCCTGCCCCACGGTCAGCTCAAAATCGCCGCCACGGGCAGAAAGGAGCAGAGCACCATCGAGCGACGGCGCCCAGATGATGGGGCCATTGATGATCTGCTGCTCAATCCGTTTACGGATCGGATACCCATCATCGGAGGCCTGCGATATATCATTATAGGCCTGTGGTCCCAGCACCAACGCATAGGGTCCGTTGACGCCTGCCTCGCGCAAGGTCTCTATGGCCTGAACGATCGCACGGGGATACTGTGCGCAATCCCCTGGAATCCTCAGCGGCTCATACGGGCTGGCCTCGATGATGCCGGTGATGCCCGCCTCCGAATAGCCATTGAAGATGGCATGATCCTCGGCACGAGCTATCTTCTCTGCGGCTTCTATCACCGGTGCCAGATCAGGATCTTCGGCACCACGGGCGATATTATCAAGCTCCCAGATATCGAGCTGCATCGGCACACGAAGCTCCACCAACGGCTGCACCAGCCGCTTTCCGGCCCGCACTCCCGGAACGACCTCCCGTTCAAAGACCTCCAGGCGACCAAGGCTGACCGCAGAATAATGCCAGCCATGCGGGCCATCGAAATCGGCAAGCTTGCGACCGGCCAGATTCAGCTTCAGAACGCGCCGTGCCTCGTTATCGATCTGCTCCCATGCTTCGGGAATGATCGGTGCATGATTTCTTTTCAACAGATCCATTGGCCTATCCCCTCCCCTTCAGGCTTCCGATGCCAAGCGACATTCCTCCTGAGGAGAACGCCCGGCCTGCCGCTTGGCCTGACGTCTGGCCTGCCACCTGGCCTCCTCCGCCTGCATCCCCCTGTTGCACCGCTTTCTTTTCGATCTCGGTGATAGGGCCTTCGGTAAAAAGGTAGGTACGTGCCATCTCATCGAACTGCTGGCTGTTTCGCCTGATCCATTCCAGGCTCATCATGGCATGTTCCACTTCCTCATTTTTATTATGCAGAAGGATCTTTTGTAATGATGCATCGGCACAGGCCTCGGCACGCTGCTGATACCAGTCGATCGCCTCAAGTTCCTCCATGACCGTCACCAGCGCCCGATGCATATCTTTGGTCTCCTCCGACAGGAGCTCCACCGGCTCGTGGTAGTTGCTGCTATCTGCCGCCATAACTCCCTCCTTATTCTGGATATAACCGGAGTTGATACAGAGGTTGATACAATGGGCGCCCCCCTGATCCCCCCCGCCCGTCATCATCTAGGGCCATGCACTCCGGCGCCCATGCCTTATCGCTCCGATCCACTGTATGTTCACCGGAACACGTGCAAGTCCGGTGCCGGTTCCATCGTAATCCTCCGTATCCCTGCCGATCCCGGAAGGATACGGCTGCGAGGAACAGGTGGCAGATCGGTAGCACTCCGGGTGGCGGCGCTATCGTACAGGCTTCGTAGATTAGCCGCCCTGCCACAGCTCTGCGATACAGGGCAGGCTGGCCTGAACCCGGTTTCGGAGCAGGGTGCTGACATCTCGGCCAGGAGACATTGCTCTGCCCAGTATTGCGCAGCTATGGCCACCACGAGAGCGCACCGCCGCCATGCCCGTTGCCTTGGCAGCATCGGCGAAACACCTTGATGGCATAAGAATCCATCGACAATTCAACCTACAGCCGGTGCTCCGACACAGGGAAACCCGGAACGCCACATTATTCACGGCACGATCAGAATAGTGATGAAGTACAAGCTGGTGATCTTTGATTTCGACGGCACCCTGGCCGATTCTCTTCCCTGGTTCATCAGCATAGTGAACCAGCTCGCCGAACATCATAAGTTCAAGCGGATCGAAACACGAGAGCACACTCTGCTGCGTGGGTATGATGCCCGCAGGGTGATCGAGCATCTCGGCATACCGATGTGGCGGATACCCCTGATCGCACGTGACCTACGGCAGCGGATGGCGCAGGACCTTCAGAGCATCGCCCTGTTCAATGGGGTGGACCGTCTGCTGCGGGATCTTTCCGGCCGGGGTGTGGCCCTGGCGATAACAAGCTCGAACTCCCCTGAGAACATCCGCCGTGTTCTTGGCGCCGACAACGCCGCACTGATCCAACGCTACGAATGCGGGGCATCCCTGTTCGGCAAAGGGAAAAAATTCAGGAAGCTTCTTCGCGAGTTCGCAGTCTCCCCCGCCGAAGCGATCTGTATAGGGGATGAGATCCGGGATCTTCAGGCAGCACGCACCGAGCGAATACCCTTTGGAGCCGTTTCCTGGGGCTATACAACACCCCACTCGTTTGCGGCCTGCTCGCCGGACGAACTCTTTATCAGTATCGACGATATCGCCGAGAAGCTGATCTACTGACAGTATCCGCACCGGGTAACGCCTGGCCGATCGTGAGCTACTCCTGCGCCTACACAGCTCTATGGAACGACTGCGCCCCAAGGGAATGGTCCCCCGGGGCGCAATCGTTCTGGCCTCTTCAGTTATGGCCTATCCTTCCTGCGTGCCCAGATCGAGCGACGCCGCAACCGGCTCCGGCATCTGCCCCTGCGCCTCCCCGGATGGCTTACGGCGGCGGAGCTTACGCCCTATAGAACCAACCCAATCGATAAACTGATCGAGCGTCAGGTAGACAACCGGCACAAGCACAAGCGTCAGCAGAAGCGAGCTTGTAAGACCGCCGATCAGCACCCAGGCAAGCCCGGACTTCCATTCCGCACCGGCACCGGTTGCAAGAGCGATCGGGAACATGCCGATAATCATCGTTGCGGTAGTCATGATAATCGGGCGAAGACGTTCACGTCCGGCTTCCAGCAACGCATCACCGATCGAGTTCCCCTCCTCGCGAAGTTTGTTGGTAAAGTCGACGATCAGAATCGCGTTCTTCGCCACCAGACCGATCAGCATGATGATGCCGAGTATCGAGAAGATATTCAGCGAGTGCTCGGTAAGCGCAAGCGCCAAGATGGCACCGATCATCGCCACTGGAATCGAGAAGAGCACCACAAAGGGATAGCGGTACGAATTATAGAGCGCCACCATCACCAGATAGACGAAGAGGATAGCAGCCAGAAGCGCCAGGCCGAGCGAGCCGAAGGCATCGCCCTGATTTTTCAGATCGCCATCGTAGCCGATCTCGATGCCGGGGGGGAACGTCGTCCCGGCAATCACCTTCTGGATATCAGCTCCCACACTTCCGCTCGGACGCCCCATCACCTGCGAGAAGACGGTGATCGTCGTATTGCGGTCCTTACGCTGCAACTGCGTTGGACCGGTGGTGCGTGCAATCGTAGCAAACTGATCGAGCTGCACACGGTCCCCCATCCTGTTCACGAAGGTGAGCGAGCCTACATCGGAGGTACGCGAGCGATCGAACTCATCGAGCATGACACGGATATCGTACTCGGTGGTGCCGCTCCCTTCACGGAACTTCGCCTCATCGTCACCATTGAGCGCCATACGCAAGGTGGTTCCGACCTCGGCGAGATTCAGGCCGAGCGCGGCCATCTTTTCGCGATCGATCTCGATACGGGTTTCCGGCTTTCCATCCTCGGAGGAAAGGCGCACATCGGCGGTGCCGGGGGTCTTGCGGGCAATCTCGGCCACCATAGTGGCAGCCGCACGAACGCTTTCCAGATCGGTGCCATTGACGGCGATCTGGATCGGCGTCTGGTTGGCGGTGCCAAAGATGCCGATCGGGTTGACACGCACCTTCACCCCTGGTATCTCACCCACACGATGCTTGATCTCCTGTCCCACCTCATCGGTGCTTTTCAGGCGCTGCTCCTTGGGCACCAGGGAGATATTCAGCTCCGAGCTGTTGTTCGAGCTTTGCCCCACAAGACCTTCGCTCGACACGCCAACGTTCACAAAAGCCTTGCTCACCTCCGGCATCGACAGCACAAGGTGCTCAACCTCCTGGGTCACCTTGTTGGTCTGATCCAGCGTGGCACCGGCAGGCAGCTCAAGGGAGACCGCGAACTCGCCGCGATCGGACTGTGTGATGAACTCGCCGCCAACATATCCCATCGCCGGCAGCATAAGCGCGCTGACAAAGAGGACGATCACAGCCGAGTACACCACGACGCGATGATTGAGCGCCCAGCGGAGCGCGCTTACATAGGTAGCGGTAAGCTTATCATACTGCCGCTCGAACCAAAGGCCGAAACGTCCCATCAGCGTTGAGCGGCTCAGATGCTGGAGCTTCGAGAATCTGGACGCAAGCATCGGCGTCACGGTAAACGAGACGAAGAGGCTGAGCATGGTGCTAACGACCACGACGAGCGAAAACTCGCGGAGGATATTGCCAACCAATCCCTGCACCATTGCCAGCGGAAGGAACACGACCACGTCAACAAGGGTGATCGAGAGCGCTGCAAAGCCGATCTCGTTACGTCCTCTCAGCGCTGCGGTGCGCTGGTCATCGCCAAGCTCCAGGCGCCGATAGATATTCTCCAGCACCACGATGGAATCGTCCACAAGGATACCAACCACCAACGAGAGCGCCAGAAGGGTCATCAGGTTCAGCGTCATCCCAAGCGCATACATGGCGATGAACGTAGAGATAAGCGAGGCCGGGATGGCGATCATCACGATCACCGAGTTACGGATGCTATGCAGGAACAGGAGCATCACCAGCGCCACCAGCGCAACGGCGATCATCAGATCGTGCTTGACAGCATCGGCGGCATCCACCGTAAAGATGGAGCCATCCTGTGCCACATCGATCTTCATATTATCGGCGGCATATTCCTTCTCGATCTTCCCAAGCTCGGCGCGCACAAGGCGGCTTACATCCACGGAGTTGGCATCGGACTGCTTCTGCACCAGGATACCGACCGAGCTGACGTTATTGATGCGGCTCATGGTAAGAAGCTCTTTCTGGCCATCCTGCACTTCTGCCACATCGCTCAACTTGATATCGCCCCCCACCTGCGACCTGCCCACGACCAGATTACGGAGGTCCTGGATCGAGCCAAGTTTGCCGGCGATACGCACCACAAACTGGCCATCCTGATCCTTGATATTGCCTGTCGGGAAATCGAGGTTCGAGGATTTCACGGCCTGCGACACCGCAAGGATGGAGAGGCCGTAGCTGTTCAGTTTATCCTGATCGACGTTCACACGAATCTCGCGCTCGTTGCCACCAACAAGCGTCACCTGTCCCACGCCTGCAACCTTCGAGAGCCTGGGCTGGATACGATCCTTCAGGAACTGATAGAACTCCCGTTCCGGCATCGTGCTGGTGGCTCCCATACGAAGCACGGGAATCTCATCGAGCGCAAACTTGGAGAAGGTCGGGGTCTTGGCACCATCGGGGAACCGCGAGGCGATCTCGTTCACCTTCCGCTGCACATCCTGGAGTGCAAAGTCGATCTTGGCCGACTGAAGGAATTCGATCATCACAAAGGAGACCCCTTCGCGCGAGGTGGAGCGGACCGAGGATATCTTATCAACGCCGGAAACGGCATCTTCGATCACCTTTGTCACCCCTGTCTCGATCTCGCTTGGCGAGGCGCCCGGATAGACCGTGGCCACGGTGACCACCGGCGGGGAGATTCTCGGGAGCAGCTCGTACTTAAGCTGTGAATAGCTGAACAGACCGAGCACGCCAAGCACCGTAAAGATCACGACCACCAGGGTCGGGCGCTTGATGGATAGTTCTGTAATGGTCATTGTTCTATTCTCTACTGGCTTGAATTAATCATCACAACAAAAGGGGGATGAGCGCAGGCTCCGTCGTCCATCGTCCCATGCGCCAGAACCCTCCTCTAGGGTTGCTCATCCCCCAAACCGATCACATCGCTATCTGGTCTTGTTCACCACCATGATTTCGGCATCATCGCGCAGATTGTTCTGTCCGCTGACAACGATGCTCTCCCCCTGGGCCAGGCCCTGGATCACCTCCACGCTGGTGCCCGCCTCACGTCCCACCACGATATCGCGCAGGCGGACCTTATTGCCATCGACAACATAGACCTGTGGCTTTTTGATGCTGCCGACCACTGCCTCGCGCGGGATCACGAGCGCGCTGGTACGTGGGATGGAATTGAAGGCGACCTTGCCAAACATCCCGGCCTTGAGCTGATGAGTGCCGCTATTGTTTACGGTCAGCTCCACCGGATAGGTATGTGCCTCATCGGCCTTGGCGCCGATCATCGTCACCCGTCCCTGAAAGGTCTCGCCCGGATAGACATCGCTTGTGATAGTAGCGAGATCGCCATGTTTCAGCTTGAAGACATCCCCCTCGGGCACATTGACCTTCACCTTGAGCTGCGAGATATCGACGATGGTGGCCACCGAAGCCCCCGGCATCAATGTGGTCCCGATCTCTACCGGGCGGGCGATAAGCACGCCGGAGATCGGCGCGGTGATACGAGTATCACGATGCTGGCGGCGTGCGATCACCAGGGCGGCCTCGGCCGACTTCATCGCCTGGCGGGCGTTATCAACCTGGATATCGGCGATGCCGCCATCGCCGGACTGCATCATAAGCTCATAGCGCTCGTAATCGCGCTTGGCCTTGTCGAAGTTCACCTCGGCATTGGTAAGCGCCGCCTGTTTCAGCTCGGCGTCCACACGCGCCAGAAGCGCGCCGGAGGCAACATAGTCACCCACCTTCGGGCCAACCGCCAGGACACGTCCCTGCGTCTCGGAAGCGACGGCGACCTCCCTATTGGCCGCGATAGTTCCCACAAGGGCCAGGTTATCGGCCAGGGTCTCGGTGCTCACCTGGGCAACCGTCACCGATATGGCTCTGGGGGCAGGGACCTTCGCCTTTGCGTCGCTCTTTGCCTTGTTCGTGCGCAGCACGGTAACAATGCCCCCCAGGACCAGCAGAACCACTATAGTGTATAGAACCTTTTTCATGACATCGTTTGGTAAGGTTGTACTCGGATTCGTTTACATGTGCTGCACCGGCCAGCGGCTGGCGAGGGCTTGGGCGGGTATGCCCCACCAGATCCTCTCTGGCCACTGGTTGGCCTATTATCGCAGGCTGTACTGCACATCGCGCCCATCCTCGACGAGCTGATAATGCTCTCCGAGAAGCCGTTCAAGATCGGCAAGCGACACGCTGTACTCATAGATCGCGTTAAGCTGATTCAGCTTTGCCTGCGCCACCGCAAGATCGGCATTGGCTATATCGAGCTGGGTGCCGGTGCCGGCCTTGTACGATGTGGTAGCGATCTTATAGGCGCGTTCGGCCTGGCCGGTGGTCATCTCCCCGGTCGAGATGCGCTGGCGGGCGAAGTCCAGCGTGCGAAGCACCGTCTGAAGCTGTGTCTTCAACGAATGCTCGACCTGCGCAAGCTGAAGCTTGCTGGTCTCGTAATCCAGCCGTGCCTGTTCGATCTGCGACGAGGTACGCCAGCCGTTGAAAAGGTTCAGGCTAAGGTTCAGCCCCAGATAGGAACTGGGCTGGAAATCGAAGTTGCTGAACTTGTCCGCCTGTGCCTGCATCTGATAGGTACCGAAGACCGATAGGGTGGGAAGGTAATCGGACTTTTTCAGGTCGATCAACTGGCGGTTAAGCTCCGTGCTCAGACGAAGCGCTTCAAGCTGTGCATTGTAGCGCTCCAGCAGCGTGGTGGCCTCGGCGATCACCGGCTCGATGGCGCCCGATCCTGAGGTAGAGGAGGCGGGCATCACAAGGTTTTCGCTCAGCTCCAGCTCGGCATTCGGCGAGATGTTCAGCAGCAGCTTCAGATTATCGAGCGACTGCTGGTAGGCATTGCGTGCCTGCACCACCACCGGACGCTGATTGGCAGCCTGCACCTCGGCGCGAAGAGCATCGAACTCGGCGCGAAGCCCGCTCTTGTAGAGCGCCTGCGTATTCTTCCAGTTCTCCTCGGCGTTCTGTAGAAGGCTTTCATTCACCCGGAGCGCCTCCTGTGCCAGCAACGCACTGTAGTAGGCGTGCTTGACGTTCAGGACAAGATCGGCGGCTTCGGCACGAAGCTGCTGCCGCGAGATCCTGGCATAGACCTCGGCCGTGTTCGGAGCGGAAAACGCCGCCTGGTTATAGACGACCTGATTCACCGTCAGATCGGCCTGCACCGAGTTATCCGAGCCGATCGAGATAGGGCGTACAATGCCATCGGCTCCAGGGAAATAAAAGACCTGCGACTGGATATTGCGTGTATATCGTCCGTTCAGCGTGAGCGTCGGCAACGTATTGGAGTAGGCCTCCTTGATCTGCGCATCGGCGCGATCTATTCCGATACGAGAGATCTCAAGCTGCCGGTTGCTTTTTATCGCCGCATCGATCGCCTCGTTCAATCCTAGCCGAATCGTGTTCTGGGCGCCGGCCGTTGCGGCGGCGGCAACCATCATCGGGATGATTATGAGTAAACGTTTCATATCGGTATCTGTGCTGTTCCTGGCTCCCGGCCCCCATTCTCTATGGCAGGCGGCGGGAACATTGATGGACTGCTTTCGCTTATCCCCGGCGTTTCCCGCAGCACCGCAACGTGCGCTGCATCGGGAAGTTTCAGGCCCATATGCATCAATCGGTTATCATCCTCCCGGACCACTTCCTCGCATCAGACCACTGTTGCGATAAGGCTTCGGCAACCTCCTGCGGAGAACTCATGTGCATTCTGGTGGGGTTGGAGGACGGCTCGGAAAGAGAAAAGTTTCACACCGTTCACAAAATGACTATCCAGTCATATTTTGACTGAGCGGTACAAACATAGAGGGATGAGCACAACCGGCAAATGGTGGAATTGTAAGTTGATGTAGGCCGGTCATGACCGGCCTACAGGGGTGTTCCGCCTCCGCAGGCAGCAGGAGAATGGTGTCCCGGACTGCCTGCGGGCTATCGATACGGGGTAGAACGTATGGTAACCCGGCTGCGGGTCACAGGGATGGAAGACAACACAATCGCAAGATTTCCGGGAGGGCACTGGGGGGGCATGAAGGGACCGCAACGTCCGCTTCATCGGCACGGGATCGAGATGATCCCGTTCTAGGCGGCCCCTGCTACTCCCTGAAAGAAGACCGTATGCACAAGTTTTGTCCCGGCATCAATCTCGCGCTTGATCTCTTCGCGGCTCATACCCGCAAACGCCTCAGCCAGATTCGGCTCGCCGCAGAAACCCGCGGCATCCGCGTTGTGTGCATGGGCACGCTGGTAGACCCGGCAGGCAAACTGGCTGAACAGCATATTGACAAGCATCATGGCAAGATCGGTCGGATCGGCATCGGCCATCACCCGCCGCTTCTTCTGTTCGGCGCTCAGCACACTGGAAACAATGGCGAGGAGTGTGGGCATCAGTTGCATCATCGGATTGCCGCCGCGCACATGATTTGCCTCCCGCATCATCAACTGCACGCTTTCCAGATTGCTGAAGAAGTAGGTAAGCTCCTCTCGCACAAACGCCTCAACCTTCTGTACAAGGCTCCCATCTCCGGCAAACGCCTCCTCGGCAATGCCCTTGATGGTATCAAAGGAATCCTCCACCACACTGGTAAACAGCGCTTCCTTGTTGGGGAAATAATTATACAACGTTCCCTTTCCCAACTCCGCCCGCTCGGCAACATCGTCCAGCGTAGCAGTATTGAAGCCCTTCTGCGCAAAAACCGCCCGCGCTGCATCGAGAATCTCCCGACGCCTCATCAGACGTTCCCGCTCACGTCGCGTCACCCGTTGGATCATTGTCATGGTCGCGTCGAGCGCTACTCCTTCTATAATGGTTATTCAGTGAGAATGATGTGACCGATCGGCCACGTTTCGACTTACGATACAAGCACATCGTCGCCTGGGTCGCTGGCAACGATAGGAGTTGTAAGTTCATGTTGCAAGCAACCGTTGTCTGGCGAGGCTGAAAGCGATGCGGATTCAACGGTCGTGCCGCTCGGCGCGGCCACGGCAATCAGGCTCCAACCCGATCAGTTTTCCGCAACCGGTTCCCGGAGTGCCGGAGAACAGGGCCAGGCATCACGATGCTGATGGTTCTATCGGAGATAGAGGGTTGCACCAATAATCACGCCTCAGGCTATCATGTATTTTTTTTTCGCAGCCCTGCTGCTGTTTGTGCCGACATTCCTTTTCTGCCAGACAGACGCCGATACCGATGCCGATAGTCTGGTACGGGGCTATGAGGCTCTATTTGATACAGGATCGCGCTCCGCCCCCCCGGCTCCGGCAGATGAATCGGGATTTCTTACGTCTCCTCTCGCTTCCGACCGGGTGTCCGGGATCACGATATTCCCCAACCGGCTCGATCTGCTGAGATTGCAGGATTCCCCGCCGTTTTTCATCAAGTACGATCGTGCCGACGGCGCCTTTGCAGGTGTTGGCAGCAACACCCCCGCACGGCTTTTCAGCGCCCACCGGCTTCAGGGATATGCTGGCTTCGGCTATGCCTTCGGCTCCCATACATGGCAGGCCTATGGAGGAATCAGCGGGGATCTCCTGTCGGAAGAGGCTCCGCTCCGCCTGGCCGCCGAGGGGCATGTTTTCACCGATACACGCGACGCATGGAAGATGGAATGTGGAGAGAACACCCTGTATGCGCTTCTGGCAGGGGTGGATACCCGCGACTATTATCGTCGCCAGGGTTTCTCCATCGGTGCACGGCAGTTCCTCACCTCAAGGATTTCACTGAAGGCCGAGTACCGGTTCGACACCTATCGCAACTCCCATCGCGAGGCGGGATGGTCGCTCTTCGGCCCCACGCAGCCATTCCCCGAAGTGCCACCGATCCGTGAGGGAGCGATGCACTCGGCGGTGGTTGGCCTAGCGGTCGATTATATGGCGCTGCGAAGCTGGGATCAGGCCCGGATCGGCTTCGAGGCACAGGGGGAGTTCGGATCGCTCGGCGGCAACTTCCAGCAATACACCGCCGATGCGCGGCTGAAGGCAACCATCCTGAGGGAACGTCTCTGGCTTGGCCTACGAGGCAGGCTTGGCATTGCCGCAGGCAACGCGCCACCGCAGAAACGCTATACGATCGGCGGGCTGGGCACGCTTCCAGGCTTTCCGCAGAACAGATATGAAGGGAATCGCCTCCTCCTCCTTCAGAGCGATCTGCTGTTTGCGCCCATCACCAGCCTTGGGTTCCGGCTCATCCTGGAGAATGCTATCGGCTATGTTGGAACGGCTCCCCCATCGGCCGCCGCGCTCACGGGATTCCCGGCAGAGCTTGTGCAACTGTGCTACGCTCCCGGCATCTACATCGGCTCGGCAACCGGGCGGTTCCGTGCTGGCATCGCCTTTCGCACCGATATCATGGCCGACCCGGAAGTTGTCGTGCGCCTATCGGAGCCTTTCTAGGCTCTCCGGTTGCCACCTTGGCAGGCATGGCATGCAACGCCATATCCGGCCCACCTGGCACCACGGGAACCAGAGATGCCCTGGCGGAACCGGAACCTGATGCCAGGAGCGACAAGGCCCGGCCACCGGAATGGTGCCGGACCTTGAAGAGCGATTCTCTCAGGCATGCCATCCACAGCGCCTAGTCGCGGAGCCTGGGATCGAGCGCATCGCGCAGACCATCACCGATCAGGTTGTAGCTGACCACCGAGAGGAAGATCATCAAGCCGGGGAAGATGGCCAGCCACCAGGCATACACATTGGAGCGTGCCTGGTTCAGCATCGAGCCCCAGGTAACCATTGTAGCCGGAACGCCGAAGCCAAGGAACGAGAGGGCGGACTCGGTAAGGATTGCCCCTGCGATACCAAAGGCGATCGCCACAAGCACCGGCGCAAGCGAGTTCGGCAGCACATGCCGAAGGATGATACGAGACGAGCCGAACCCAAGCGAGTTCGCCGCCGTCACATACTCAAGGTTGCGTACGCGCAACACCTCGCCACGGACAAATCGAGCGATGCCCATCCACCCTGTAAGGCCGATCACCATCATCACAAGCCAGATATCGGCATCAAGAAACGAGACGATGGTGATGATAAGGAAGAAGGAAGGGAAGTTCAGGAACAGCTCCACAAGACGCGAGATCAGGATATCGACCCAGCCGCCGAAATATCCCGCCAGAGCGCCAAGGAGCACGCCGATCACGGCCGCTATCCCCATTGATAGAAGCCCGATCGAGAGCGATACCCGCGAGCCATGAATGATCCCCGACAGCACATCGCGGCCAAGCTGGTCGGCACCCAGGTAATGATCGCTCCCACCGAACGGCTCGGCGAAGGAGTTCAGCAGATCGGCATTGCCCGGATTATACGGCACTGGAGCAGAGATTTTCCAGTCGTATTCAAGCGACTTCCAATCGGCATTTGCAAGCGCCGCCGGGTAGGTCGACAACTTGAGATCCACAAGGTAGTTCTGTATCACCGGCATATAGAACTTCCCTTTATAGGAGCAGGCGATAGGCTTCTCGTTGGCAAGGAAATCGGCCAGCAGCGCCAGCACGAACATAAAAAGGATGAAATAGAACGAAGCAACCGCCAGTTTGTTCTTTCGGAACTGATGCTTTACCAGACTGAAATAGGTCTGATCGGGGCGCTTCTTTCCCTTTGAACCATCCTGGACATCGTTTGTTGCCGTCGCAGGAGCGAGCACCGTCGTTGTTTCTTCTGCCATATGCTTCTTCTATATACCGTACGTTTGATGCCAGGCACTATGGCCTGCTGGCCGATACCGGAATTGATTGTGGCGCCATCTGGAGTTCTCCGCAGGGTCCGGCATCCGGGCCATCTCCTGCTGCTGCCACTGTACATCATACCCTGCCATCGTTCTTCCTTCATCCCGGCGGACGGGATCATGCCGCCGGAGACATGGGCCTCCTCAGTTTGCCTTCTTCGAGAAGGCAATGCGAGGATCGACAACCGAATACAGCACGTCGGCCAGGAGCACGCCGAGCATCGTCAGCACGGCGGCTATCGTCAACTCACCCATAATAATAGGATAATCGCGCTCCAGAAGCGCCTGGAATGCAAGCTGGCCAAGCCCGGGGATCGAGAAGATCGACTCCACGATAATGGAGCCGCCGATCAATCCCGGCAGCAGGCCAGCCAACAGGGTGATGATGGGAATAAGCGAATTGCGAAGCGCATGCTTGAAGATCACAGCCCGCTCCGGCAAACCCTTAGCTCGCGCGGTGCGGATGAAATCCTGCCGCACGACCTCCAGCATAGATCCACGCATCTGCCGGGAGATGAAGGCAAAGCTGGAATAGGTGTAGATGATCATCGGCAGGGTAAGATGCCAGAGCAGGTCGAGGGTCTTCTGAAGGAACGACCAGTCGCTGGTATATTCGTTTGAGTACAGCCCCGCCGGAGGGAACCAGTTCATGCCATAATCGGGCTGGGCGAAGAAGATGATCGCCAGCGTCGCTATCCAGAAATTTGGCAGGGAGTATAAGCCGAATAGCGTCGTCGACATTATTCGGTCCAGCGCACTTCCCGGGTGAGTGGCAGAGTATATGCCGATTGGAATGGCGATGATATATGCCAGCACAACCGATATAAGGCTCATCAGGATGGTAATCGGCATCCGCTCCATGATCTTGCCGATCACCGGCGCATTATCCTTGAAGGATCGGCCGAAGTCGAACGTCACCAGCCCCTTCAGCCATAACCAGTACTGGACCGGCAAAGGCTTATCCAGATTCCACTGTTCACGGATCTTCTGTACGATCTCCGCCGTCATCTGCCGATCGGTCGATTGGTTCTCCCCACCAACCCCCGCCTTCAATTCCGCCGGATCACCCGGCGCCAAACGACTGATACCGAAGGTAACGATCGTGATGGCGATAAGGGTGGGGATGAACAGAAGGATACGTTTGAAGATATATGTTCCCATAAACCGTTGCCAGAGTTGATAAGCCGGAGACGCCGGGCCGCCGCGAAATGATGGAAGAGCGCCCTCTCCCCCCCACCGCAACCGGGCCGCCGCCCAACAGGGGAATGAACGCCATCCCCCAAAATACAGCGCCCAACGTCTCGCCGCCAAGCAAATAGAAAGAATCAGCGGCAACACGTCGCCGTGGCGCCCCTGCCAGGCGTATCCGGCCACTCCTGCTCCGAGAGCAGTATCATAGGAGCATGAGGAACCACCGCCTGCATAAAGGATGCAACAACGAAGAAGGCCGCACCCCGATTGCAGAGATACGGCCCACCATAGCTATGGCATACGTTCAGGACACACCCGGCTGCCTGGTTCAATGTCGCACAGGCCGATCCTGCGCGGAGCACAAGGGCATTCCGCTTCGGCGGATCATCGCGGCCAGGGAACCCACCATCGTTCTGAAGACGGAACGTCTCCTGATGCAAGGGCTTAAACGAGTTGAAAGCACGGCTGCAAGAGCAGGCATTGTTGGGCGCTATCCTGGTGTGAGCGAGGAAGCTGAAGGGGGCAACGAGCGGATATCGTGTAGAGCCGAGCGAAAAAGGCCATAGCACCGATCGGTACTACGGCCCTGCCGCATTGTGCCACCACTATGGCGCGATCGGTGCTTGAGATGTAGCGTGGCGCCTGGCGGCAAGGCAGCACTTATGAGAGACCATAGCCGCATCGCTCCAGGCGCCCGCCGCCACACTCTGTAGAGGCCTTTGACCGAATTCGCCATAGATACCTGTTACTGACACAAAAGGCTGCAACCTCTGGTTAGTTCAGCGTCACACAGGTCGCTCCTGCACGGAGGACAAACTTGGCGCCGGAAGCTGCCACAAATTCAACATCCTTCTGGAGGCAGAACTTCTCCTGGTTGAAGGGACGGAACGAGTGCACGCTTGGATTACGGAAGACAAGTTCGGTGCGGCTGCGATACTCCACGAACTTGCCCTCCTCCCCCACCTTGGCGATTGCGTAGAAACTGAACTCTACGGTGGCCGGGAACCGCTCCTTGCCGTTGTTGGAGACGATCCTTGCATTGCTCGACGGGCGGCTCGGGTCGATACGGGTCGTGATGGTGCCAAACGTCGGGCTTTGCCCCTTTGCATTGATCGCCACCGGCGGCAGGCTAAGGTTCAGAGGGCCGGTTGGCGGGATCTCCCTGGCGCAATCGAAATCGCCCGTGCCGGTGCTTGGGCAGATCGTCTCTGTGCTGATCGGGTTGTCGAACTCGTCGTAGAAGGTGACAACCTTGCAGCCATCGACGATCACGCAACTGCAATTCTGCTGTGCGTAGGCCGTGCTTGCGGCAATAACGCCGACAACGCTCAGCATGGCGAGAAGTATGAAGGTTCTGGTTCTTGTCAACATGATGGTTTCTCCTGGCACCTGGATCTCTATGGATAAAACATGTGTTCAACCGGATCTCCCGACACGATCCTGTAGCCTTTGGCATTCCTCGGCAGATGAATCGTATGGCGTACCGGGACCCGGCGATCGCTTGTACAAGGATACGGCGCTCCCGACCGGTAAACTTCTTCCCCCTTGCTCAATTGCTATAGAGATGCACTGCCGTTGCGTGGTGCATTCAACCCGGCCGAGCAGCAGACAGCCCCGCAAAAAAGGCCGCACCACCCGGCCAGGGTGGTACGGCCCCCACACATCGCAACAGCAAGAGAACCCGCCGTTGTGCGGCGCGTTCTATGCAGCTCTTATCAGTTCAGCGTCACGCAGGTCTTACCGGCCTCAAGCACGATCGAGGTACCGCGTACGGACCTGAACCTAACATCCCTCTTGAGGCAGAACTTCTCCTGCTGGAACGGATGGAACGAGTGGACATCATCACTGCGGAAGACAAGTTCGGTCTCGCTATAGAACTCCTCGCCGGCAACCGTGGTGATCGCATAGAAGCTGAACTCCACCGACAACGGGAACCGCTCCTTCTCGCTTCTGGAGACGATCCTTGCATTGCTCGACGGGCGGCTCGGGTCGATACGGGTCGTGATGGTGCCAAACGTCGGGCTTTGCCCCTTTGCAGTGATCGCCACCGGTGGCAGGCTAAGGTTCAGAGGGCCGGTTGGCGGGGGCTCCTTGGCGCAATCGAAATCGCCCGTGCCGGTGCCCGAGCAGATCGTCTCTGTGCTGATCGGGTTGTCGAACTCGTCATAGAAGGTCACAACCTTGCAGCCATCGACGATCACGCAACTGCAATTCTGCTGCGCGTAGGCCATGCCGGATGCGGCAAAGGCTCCAACTGCCAGCATGGCAAGCATCGCAAAATTTCTAACGTGTTTCAGCATTACGATTCCTTTTCTGATGATAGTGATTGATATGGTCGGGGGAACTGAGATACCGGCGGTTCCGACCTCCGCCCGGGGGGAGCGCTGCGGAGCAATTCCTAGGCATAAGCGATCGGATGATGAACGCCGGTGGATATGCCGGGCACCGGACGACACCCGACAATCGAACGAATACACAACGATACGATGGTATCCCCCGGCAAACTTCTCCCGGATTGCTGAATTGCCTACTGCCCCCCGCAACGCCTGGCGCTCCTCCTCCATTGCCATGCATAGCGCATCATCCTGCCATCAACGCTCGCTCCTGCCACGGCTGCCCGGCGCGTTGCTGCACCCCTCCGGGTTCTCCCGGGTGCGTTGCGCACCCCGAAAAAAAGGCCGCCCTCGTGCTTGCCGAGGCGCGGCCTATCTGCATACGTGATACAGGCAATGGGGGGGAGCTTCCAATGCCAGGCGTATCCCGGCTTAGTTCAGCGTCACACAGGTACCACCGGCCTGAAGGACAAACTTGCCGAGGCCCGGGGTCTCCGGGCGGAACACGACATCCTTCACAAGGCAGAACTTCTCATGGGCGAACGGGCGGAACGAGTGCACGTTGTCGTTGCGGAAGACAAGCTCGGTCTCGCTACGATACCGTATTCCGGCAACCTCGGTAACCGCATAGAAGCTGAACTGCACCGTCAGCGGATAACGCTCCTTCTGGTTGTTGGAGAACACGATGGCATTGCTCGACGGGCGATCCGGGTCGATGCGGGTCGCGATCGTGCCAAACGTCGGGCTGAAGCCTTGGGCCTTGATCGACACCGGCGGGAACGTGGTATTGATCGGACCATTTGGCGGCAGCTCGCGGCTGCAATTAAAATCGCCCGTGCCGGTGCTCGGGCAGATCGTCTCGCTGCTGATCGGGTTGTCGAACTCGTCGTAGAAGGTCACAACCTTGCAGCCATCGACGATCACGCAACTGCATGGCGGCTGGGCGATGGCGGTCGTGTTGGCAGCGACAAAGCCGACAAACGCCAGCACGGCGGCGAGCATGGCGTTTCTGGTTCGTGTAAACATTGAGTCCTCTCAGGTAATGATATAGGTATGAGCATTGAGGCTCAGCGGCTGGCATCCTCCCCCTTCCGTTCTACTGCTATGCGATGTCGCAGCCCACATTGGCGGGCATTGGCGGGGGTATCATCCGCATATCACCGCTTACGGCGGGTCTGGACGCAACCGCTGAGGCTAGAAGGATACGATGGTAGCCCACGGCAAACTTCTCCCGGATTGCTCAACTGAGCCTCGACCCCATGTGCAGGAGGATAGTGATGATGAACCAGCGTGGCTCCGGCATATCCATGCACGGCCATCAAGCCGGCCGAGATACACCAGGTGCCCTGCGATAGATCTGGACGGCGCACCGCAAACGCCCTAAAAACAGAACGGGCCTCCGATACCGGAGGCCCGCACACAATTGTCTGGAATCACGATCGCTATAAGACCGCCGACCCTAGTTCGATGCCACCTGCGACGACTTGTACTTCTGCGCCTCCTTCGGCACCCACCACCAGGCAGGATTGTAGCAGGGGCGCGGAGCAAAGAACTGCACGTTCTGGAAACGGTTGTTGTAGGCGCCGGTCTGCTTCTCCGACACAAGGAAGGTATAGGGCTGATCATCATAGATTAGGCGCTGGATCTGCTTATACAGTTCCCTGCGCTTCTCGAAATCGAACTCGCCGCGGATCGTTTCGATCAGCTTGTCCACCTCGGGATTGTTGTAATGAACATGGTTGGAACCTCCCTGTTCAGCAGACTTGGAATGCCAGATCTGGTACATATCCCCTTCCACCGCGCTCATCGCCCAGCCGCCAACAAAGGCATCGTACTCGCCATTGCGTGTGCGTTGCAGGAACGTGGCCCACTCCAGGCTTATGGTCTTGGCAGAGATGCCGATCTGCTTCAGAGCATCGACCATCACAAGCGCCGTCTGCTTGCGGCGCTCGTTGCCGTTGTTCAGCATGATACTAAACGTGAACTCGGTCTTTTTTCCATCGATGACCTTGTCGAGAATACCATTGCCATCGGAATCGCTCCAACCTGCCTCTGCCAGCAGCGCCTTGGCCTTGGCCAGATCATAGGCGATGATCGGCAGCGTGGTATCGCACTCGACGCGCTTGTAGAAGATGGGCGACTGCACCGGGCGCGCCATGCCGAAATAGATCTTCTCGATCAGCGCCTCACGGTTCACCGCATGCGAGAGCGCCATACGCACCCTCTTATCCTGGAACATCGGCTTCAGTTCGTTATAACCGATATAGGAATACGACGGATAATCGAACACCGCCTCATTCAGCTTATTGCTCTGGAAACGCTTCCGCTCGTTGTTGAAGGCGATCTTTTCCATCACCGGCTGATAATCCACATCGCCGGACTTCAGCGCGGCGGTGGCTGCGTTCTGATCGTTGATCGTACGATAGACGATCCGATCCGGGTAGGCCTTGCCATACTTATCGGTGGCGTTCCAGTAGTTCGGGTTGCGCGCAAGGGCCAGGCGATCGTTGCGGCGGAACTCCTCGAACATATACGGCCCGGAGCTGACGAGATACTGCTTGTTAAACCCCTTCTCCACATCGTCGATCAGCTTGGCCATCTCGGTGATGGCCGGGTTCTTCGCCCCCTTGTTCAGCTCGGCGAACGTGATCTTGTCGCTGATCCCGTTCGGGTCCCAGATATGTTTCGGGAAGGCGTAGAGGCCACCGATAAACTGCTCGGCGAGATAATACGGCTCGTTCATCACCACACGCAGGCGATACGGATCGTTGTCGATCAGTTCCAGGCGATCGACACGGGAATAATATCCACGCAACGGGGCAGCATTCGGGATCTCCGGGTTCTTGATCGACTTCATATAGAAGATAAAGTCGTTCGCGGTGATCGGCTTCCCATCGCTGAACTTTGCATCCTTGCGAATGGTGTATTCATAGGAGAGACGATCGGCGCCCACAACCGGCAGCGAGTCGGCAAGCCAGGGATTGGTTTCCAGCGTAAAGGGATCGGTAGTGGTAAGCGACTCGTACATCAGCGCATGCACCTCCTGGGAGGTAGCATCCGAAGCTGTGATCAGGTTCAAGGATTCCGCATCGGAAAGCTCGTGGATCACCACCCAGTCGCCAGTGACCGGATCTCCGGATGCCTCTACGGTCCCGCCATCATTGGGCGGATTGTCCGGCTTGTTGCAGGAAATGATCGTAAGGGCCATGAGAGCAAGCGCTCCGAAACGCGTCGCCCATGGAAGGAGCGAGAACGTGCTGTTCATAGGGATGGAATGTGATTGGATTCGTACGGAATCAATGAAATTCGGTCGTTGACGAGACCGGCGCTTCCGATAAGATACGCAAACATCCAGGGATGGTCCCATATGCAGGAAACGCCGCGGACGATATTGTCGCGCGGCGTCCGCAGGATGCATTCCGTTCTCAGGGTCCGGTTGTCGTAGGCGAATGTCCCGAAGCGCTCCCGGATCGGTAGGTTCCGGCACGCGGCTGGCGCGCGCCCCCTGGCCCAATCGGGTCCATCAGCGGTGGAATCGGCCCTGGCTTTGGCAGCAGCGCAGAATCGACCACGGCGGGGAACGGGGTATCGGGTATCCATGGCTCCGGCAGGCGATTGCGATTCTGCCGCCGTACCTGGCGTGGCGGCTCGTTGTTCTCCTTGGTGACCACCGGAACCCCCGCCTTCTGCACCGGAGCATGTTCCGGCGTTGAGATGCTTATAAGCAGCAGGACCAGCACGATAGTGATCGCCGAAGCCGCCGGGATCATCACCCAGCGTGAAGCCCAGGCACGTTTCCTTGAACCGGTTGCTATCGATGTATGCACTGCCGAGAGCATATCCGCCGCACGCTCCTGTGCAAGCGCCGGCCCCGGCTGTTCATGTAGAATCTTCGCGTATCGCTCCCAATTCTGCGGAGCATCATCTGTATGGAGGGTAGTAGGATCGATCATGTATTCGGAATCGGAAAGCTCATGACGTGATCTATTCGTTATATCCAAGCGCAAGCATCGCCTTGCGAAATGCCTCGCGCGCATCGAAGATGCGCTTGCGCAGCGCTCCCGGCTTCAGACTCCACTGTAGGATCTGTGCTATCTCATCGCTCTCGAACCCTTCGATGTCGCGCAGGATCACGATCTCTCGATGCTGCGGCGCAAGCTTTGCAAGCGCCATCTCCACCATTCTGGAAAGGATGGCACCATCGGCCATGGCATCAGGCCCACAGAAGGTGTTCTGGGGTGTCTCCAGTTCCTCGCTCTCCCCGGCCTTCGATTGAAAGGTCAGGGAACGCACCGCCGAGCGCACACTGCGCCGCCGAAGCTCGCTCAAGGCTTTGCGCCGTGCGATCGTAAAGAGCCAGGTGGAAAATTTAAATGTCGGCTGATAGCCCAAGCGGCGCTCATACAGCGTCATCCATGTCTCTTGGACGATATCCTCAGCGCTTGTGGAATCGCCAACAATTCTGACAATAAAACTGTAGAGCTTGGGATTATACAGGGCAAACAACCGGTTTAGCGCCTGCCGATCCCCTTGCTGCAATGCCAGCATAAGCTGATTGCCTGCATCAAGCGAAGCAGCCATACCATTGTGCACCGATGTTGCATCCGGTATCGTCTCGGCACGCTTCGCCGATGACGATTCCCCACCCGGAATCCCCCTAGTAGCATGCTCGACCGCTCCTGGCAAGGTAGAGGCTGCGATCACTGCCTGGCTCCGCAAACGTTTCAATCGGCACTGAATGGGTTATGCCCTACGATTGAGTTGCACTCCTCAACCTGCCGGGCGTTACATGATCGTTCTGGAACAGGCCCAAGATAGGCACAGACAAAGGGAAATCTAGCGATTCTCCCCCTCCGTTCATGAAGCGGGCAACAAGCTTCCCACCGGCTTATGACGCCCGCGCGAAAATATCCGGCGTTTCCTCTGCCAAGCGATACTACTGCCAGCTTGGATATGGAGATCCCAGCACTACGGCCACACAAGGCTTTGCAATGCCATTTTACCCTGAAGGTTCGTTGAAGTGCTGCTTGATAGCCTGGGACGTGGGCGGAGAGTAGTGGGGCCTGGTGCAATCTCGCAACAGACAGGGCGAATCAATTGTAGTAATTTTTTGGATGGCACCTATGGTGCATATCTACGGAGGTGCGGACCTATGAAACCATCTGGACTAGAATCAGCCTGTGACAGCAAAAACGAGCGCGGCAAGCACGCTGCCCCAGACCAGGGCATACGAAAGACGGCGAGTAAACTCGGCAGTGCTCATAGGGCTTCTGTCGCTTGGATAGGTTTTGTTAGGAATTACGTGTAGAAAGCTTTTCGTGCGGGAAAGAAGGAAATGCGGTTCCTTCAGATGAGGGTGAACATCAATCGCTCAGACGTATGGGTTTGTGGATGCCCCATGCCGGTGATGGAACACCGATATCGGGACAAATATACATGAATTATGCGCAGATCGTCATTGAAGTGGAAATTTAAAAACAGGAAATTGCTTCTCGAAGCCCCTGCCCTGTCTGTAGGATACGGTTTTACAGGGGACTTCGGCTATCAGTTCAAGCACGGGTTGAATGAATTGCAACCCTGACCCTCAAGAGGTCACTCGAAGTCATGCTCGAAATATGGCGTAGAGCGATCGGCCGAGAGGTCGGATTTTGCCGAGCGCCTGGCAATGGCATCGGTCAGCTTGTCGGCAAATACCTTGGCGGCATTGTAGCCATAATGCTTGAGAAGGTAGTTCAGCGCAATAACCTCCGCAATAACGGTAATGTTCTTGCCGGGAAATATCGGCAGCCGTACATACGGGATATCCACGTTCAACAACTTTGCAGTCGGATCATCAAGCCCGGTGCGTGTGTAATGGGCATCGGGGTCCCAATCCTCCAGCTCGACGATCACCTCCACCCTCTTCTGGAAACGGATGGCCCTGATGCCAAACATCTGCCGCACATCCAGCAGCCCCAGCCCGCGCACCTCCATGAAGTGCGGTGCCAGAGCGGTGCCCGCACCTATCAGAATGCCTTCCCCCTTTCTGGTGACCAGCACCACATCATCGGCCACCAGACGGTGCCCTCGCTCGATGAGATCAAGCGCAACCTCGCTCTTGCCAATCCCGGAACGCCCGATAAACAGCACGCCGACCCCATAGACGTCGACAAACGCGCCGTGCACCGGAGAGTAGGCCGAGAACTGATCGTCCAGAAAATCGCTCAGGAAATAGACGGCCTTGGTCGTCTCGTGCGATGTATAAAAGACCCCGATGCCCCGCTCGCTCGCTAGGTCGAGAAGCTCCGGGGCAAGCTGGTTGCCGGTGGTAACCACCAGACAGGGCACATCAAACCCCAGCAGGTTGCGGAACACCTCGTGCCGACGATGTGCGGTCAGGCTTTCCAGGTAGAAATACTCGGTGTTGCCCAGCACCTGAACGCGGTGATAGGTGAAGAGCCTGGTATAGCCGGTCAGCGCAAGCTGCGGACGATGGAGGTTCTTGTCGGTAATCAGCTTTTCGCGGCCTATACCATCGTTGGCCGGAAGGATCTGAAAGCGCTCACGACATTCATCGGCAAGGAAGCCGACCGTGATGCTTTTTTTACGGATCTCCTGGAGGTTATCGAGTGCGCTCATCGTGCAACAAAAAAGTGGAAGCCGAAGGGACGGCCCAATATACGGCCACCTGCGGCTTCCACTCGATACGTAGTAATAACTCTATGGCTGGTATCGGCTCGTTCATAGCACCGATGGAGCTGTAAGGCGCCCATCCCCTCTTCCATCCCGATATCAACCGAACTCGTCAATTCCCGGCAGCCTATCAGAGCTGCAACGTCCGATCGCGGACCTTAGAATTCCTCTTCCTTGGTCCCAATGATCTCCTCAATCTCCGGACGCTCGTGTGGACGCTGCCCCTCGTGGAGCTTCGCCTTATACTTGGTGAGCTGGCGTTCCAGCTTATCGACACACGCTTGTATGCTCTTCAACTGGTCACTCGACTGCTCCTTGGCAACAAGCCGCTCTCTATAGACCGAGATAATGATCTCGGCCACCTTGTCATCGGCGCCATGCGGACGTTCTTCAAGAACGATCTCGGCGCTGATGATGCCGTCGTAGAGCTGCGTCAGGTTCCTCACCGAATCCTCAGCAAAGCGCTGGAGTGCTTCAGGAGCCTCGAAATGACGGGCCGTGAATTGAATGTTCATGATCTGTTCTCCATCTGTGGCTCGATGAGCCATTATCCTAGTTTCGCACGAATTGCAGGTTCACGCCCACGGTGAACGTAAAGCCTCCAAGATCGATCACTGCATCATCAGAGCTTGGAAGGTTCTGCAATTCCCGCCCTTCCTTCCGGATCGCCGTGAAATAATCGCGGTGCACCGGGATTCCAAGATAGCTTCCTTCCAGAAATATGCCACGGACCGCTCCCTGACTCCAGAGATTACGATCGAACCGATAATCTATGCCGGCATAAAGACGGTAGGCCGGATGAAACCGTCCCCCTTTCTGATTGAGCGAGGGACGGTGAAAACCACTATTCGGCACACTCCGCACCAGGGTGCTCCATTCCACACTGGAATAGGCAACACCGGCAACGGCGCCCACATAGGTCGTGAACTGTTCCCGGATCGGAGCATATTCGGCGCCGACCATCACCGGCACCGATGTAACTGCAAAGCTCTCGATGATTGATGCCAGCGGGCGATCCACCCCGACCGTATCAACGACATCGTAGATATCGACAAGTTCCCCTCCGGCATATGCGCCATAGAGCACCCAACGGAGATGGCCGCTGGAGCCGAGACGAAGCATCAACGACGGCATCAGGTTCCCTCCCAGCTTCTCGGTGCCGCCAAGCCTGGGGTACTCCTCGAAAAAGGAGCCGGCTGTTGGCGAGGGAACAAACTCCAGACCGAGCGAGAAGATATCGTAATCCCGTACGCCCGACCTGGCAGTTCCGGTATCGGCAGGCTTATCCGTATGCTCGCGGTCGCCAATGTTCTGCGCGGTAGCATCCGAAACAGCGCCGTAGAGACAGAGCGCACACCAGATCAGGATGATGCGAGCGTGTGAGATGGAAATGATAGGCATGAGAAAATTCCAATCGGTCCTGATGGTTCCACTCGGGGATCGGCTCTAAGGCTCACGGCAGTTGCTCTTCGGGCGGTCCGGCTGCCGGTGGTCCCTCCCCGGCACGAGGATGGGCACGAGCATAGGCCTCTTTCAATCGCTCGGTTGAAACATGGGTATAAACCTGTGTGCTGGAGAGCGATGCATGCCCAAGCATCTCCCCCACCTCCCGAAGCCCGGCACCGGCATCCAGCAGATGGGTTGCAAAGCTATGGCGGAGCACATGCGGGCTTCGCTTCTTCTGCTCGGTGACCTGGGACATATATCGTCTGACGATCCTGTAGACATCGGCTCCGGCCAGTGCTTTTCCACGATTGCTGAGAAACAGCGCAGGAGTTGCATCGTGCAGGAGTTCCCACCGACGGCGCTCGTACTCCCGAATCGCATCGGCGGCGCGGCCTCCGAATGGCACAACACGCTGCTTCCCCCCTTTCCCCATCACTCTAACCGTACGAGAAGCCATATCGACATCATGAGCGGCAATGCCGCACAGTTCGGAACGGCGTATCCCGGTGGCATACAGAAGCTCCAGCACTGCGGCATCGCGAAGCCCTTCCGGCGTGCTCCGATCGGGCAGATCCATAAGCATCCCCGCCTCCCTGCCACTCAGCACCGTCGGGAGCCGACGCTCCAGCTTCGGGGTCTTCACCAGACGTGCCGGGCTGGCCGGGATCGCCCCCTCGGCGGCTGCAAACTTCATGAGCGATCGCACCGCAGCAAGCTTCCGGGCGATGCTTCGCCTGGCCAGCCCCTGGCGGTGCAGTTCTGCGATGTACCCGCGAACCTCCCGCTGTGTTACATCGGCCAGCATCGGCTCGTTCACGCCAAGGGCCATCACAAGGTGGCGATGAAAGCCGCCGAGGCGATCGGCACGATCGGAGCCTTCAAGATCGGAGCGATATGCAGCAATCGTTTTAGGGGAATACTTCCGTTCGATTTCCAGATATTCGAGAAAGCGGCGGATAGCCTCGCGCGCCGTTAGCATCATGTTATCGCCGGTATAGCCTGTGAGAACCTGTTTCGGCGCAAGCTACACCTTTCCCCGCTCCGGCGGAAGCCGCACGCGGAGCATTGCGCCGGGCACGAAACAGGCGCGGCCCCACGTCATCCGTTGGCGCCGATCGCCCCTTGATCGTACGTTGCAACAGCTCTCGATACCCCAATCATATCGCGACCGAATGAACGCAGCCTTGCCAGCATCGACCCTCGCCCTCCTCATCCTGCTCGCACTGCCGATCGCAGCGCAGCCGTGGCATGGCGGCATTCCCGGCGATGGCGGCCTGGCGGCCATCACCGCCTCGAAAAACGAATTGATCCTGACGATCCCCGTCTGTTCCGGCATCGATTCGATAGAGGACACGCTCACACTATTCAACACTGGGACAGAGTCTGCCGAGGTGGAACTGAACATCCCCCCCGGCACGCAGTTCAGCATCCTTGAGCCAGCGCAGAAGAAATTCACGCTCGCGTCCGAGGCCTCCCGGCGTGTCCGTGTCCGCTATACTCCGGGGGGCACCTTATCCACCTCCGGCACGCTCAACGTTCTTGTTGGCGACGATCAGGGCCTTCAGATTGATCTCCGGGGCATAAGCCATGCTGCCGAGATCACCCCGAGCACCCGGCTTCTCCAGTTCAATGCCCTTCTCTCCTGCCAACGATCGGCCACATCGACGATCCTTCTGGCAAATACCGGATCGGTGACCGATACCATCAAGGAAGTGTATATCACATCGCCGTTCAGCCTCTTTCCGGCACCACCCTATATCATCGAGCCGGGACGTTCGCAGGTGGTAACAATCATCTTTGCACCAACCGTGGATGGCGATTATTCCGCCGTGTTCCGTTACAACGGGGAGCCATGCGGCATTCTGGACTCGGTGATTGTGGAGGGGTCGCGCTCGGCCCCATCGTACAGCCTCGCCAACACGGATTTCGGCGATGTGACCGTAGGAGGCTCCGGGACAGCGCTGGCAATGGTGAACAACAACAACAAGACGGCCATCAGAATCTCCGGCGCCAGGATCGTGCCGCCAACCCCGGGCCTATCAATCAACCCGGCCCAGTTCCCGATCCGTATCCCGGCAGATGGATCGGCAGGTGTAACCGTGACGTTCGCCCCGATCGCCGTTGGCATGATCCCTGACGGTGTGGGAATCGAGGTGGATATCGACTCGCTCTGCCGCACCACCCTCTCGGCCGATCTGGATGGCTACGGGCTGCGCGGCGGGATCTCCATGAGCGCCAACGCCATCGCGTTTGGCAGCCTTCTGTTCTGCCAGACGGCAGAGGACACGGTGCGGCTCAGGAACATAGGGAGCGCGCCGGTGACGCTCTCCTCCCCCGCAGTTCTTCCGCCGTCTGCCGCATCCTACTTTGCGATCACAACGGGCGCCGATCTGCCAAAAACCCTTCAGCC
Source organism: uncultured Alphaproteobacteria bacterium (assembly GCA_964455525.1). Taxonomy (GTDB): domain Bacteria; phylum Bacteroidota; class Ignavibacteria; order OLB7; family OLB7; genus JAFDZV01. Next base: position 165,705 of record CAYVWR010000002.1, on the reverse strand, counting down.
CGGCGATACCCATATCGTTGTGGTCCGGTTCACCCCCGGCGCCGGTGCCGATGCCCCGATAAACGCCGTGCTGAACATCCTCTCCAGCGATCCGCTCCGTCCGGTGCTGGAACTGCCGCTCGCGGGGGAACGGGTATCCCAATCGCTGGCGCTGGAAGGAGCAGGGTTTGATACGGTGATTCAGGGACTCACCGGACAGAGCAGTTGGAAGCTTATCAACACCGGCACTGCCGCAATCACCATAGCCGCGCTCCCGATCGCCCCCCCTTTCTCTCTGCTCTCAACGGAGCCGCTTCTGCCGGCCACGCTCGAACCGGGGGACACCCTGACGGTTGAGATGGAGTTTGCCCCGACCCTCCCCGGCACCTATGGCGATAGCCTTCAGGTGATAGGGACGACACCATGCCAGGGGTTCGCCTTTGCAATCACCGGGATCGGCGATGACCTGATCCCGGTCTCGATACGATGGGCGGATGCATCGGCAGCGCCGGGAGGGATCATCAGGATACCCCTTCTTCTGGACAACGACATCAGCCGAGCCGCCGTCACATCCTTTACCGCGAGCGCACGCTTCAACGGCCGCCTGCTCGTGCCGGAACGGATCATCCCCGGCCCGGGGCTTCCGGCGGACTGGAGCATTGTTGAACAGCAGATGGCAGCAGGGTGGGTCCTGTTCACAGCCGAAGGAACAACAACGCTCGCAGCGCCCGGCACACTCATCTATCTGGAAGCCAGGGCAATGCTCGGCGATTCGGCATCGACCATGGTTCATAGCAACGACAGCCTGAACTTCTACACTCCTCGCGCCCGGCCTGGGGCCACTGCGGGCATCTTCAGGCTTGAAGGGATCTGCGAAGAAGGTGATGCCAGGCTTGTACGGGCCAACGGCAATGGCGGGTTAAAGCAGGTACACCCCAATCCGGTTGCAGCCGAAGCCACCGTGGACATTGAGACGGTGGAGCATGGCGATGTCGCGCTGCGCCTGTATGACCCGCTTGGAGGGCTGGCCGCCACCCTGATCAATGCACGGCTTGCCCCGGGCGCCTATGCCGTACGGCTCAACGCGGCACCGCTTCCGGCTGGTGTATACTATCTGGAGCTTCGTACGGCCACCATGCACCAACGTACCAAGGTGCTCGTGCTTCGCTAGCCGCAATGGCGCGTAGCACGGCCGTTGCAATCGTTATTATAAAATGGGGTCCGAAGCGCCGTATCTTGCGTGGTTCGCCGTGGGAATTCCGCGCCTCATCCCCTGTTGCCCAACAGAACAAGGGGGAAAATCGAGCGGAAGCGCCTGACGAACATGAATACAACCGGCCGGACGTCCCATGATCTTTACGCCGGGGACAGCAATCGGCCTTCTGCATTATCGATCCCGGGCGCGACCCGATACCAGCTCATCAAGCACTGCGTGCATACGCGAGAACGTCTCTTATGTTTAATCCCATTCAGATTGATCTTCCCCATATCGGTCAGCAGACCAAGCGGGTGAACGTGGTAACGCTCGGCTGCTCGAAGAACACCGTCGATTCCGAAGTGCTCATGGGGCTGCTTCAGAGGAACAACATCGAGCTGGCCGATCAGGCAGAGGGGGCGGACGCCATCATCATCAACACCTGCGGCTTCATCGACGTGGCAAAGGAGGAATCGGTCAACACCATTCTTGCCGCTGCCGCCCTGAAGCGTGAGGGAAAGATCGGGCAGGTCTATGTGGCCGGCTGCCTTTCGCAGCGGTATATGGACGATCTGGAGGAGGAGATACCGGAGGTCGATGCCTATTTCGGCGTTACCGATTTCGGAAACATCCTCAAGACAATCAATCCGAACCTGAAGCGGGATCTGCTGAGCGAGCGATTTATTCCGCAGGGAGCGCGATCGGCCTATATCAAGCTCTCCGAGGGATGCGATAACCCCTGCTCCTTCTGCGCCATCCCGCTGATGCGCGGCGGCCATGTCTCCCGTTCGATGGAGGATATCCTGATGGAGGCTAGCTATCTGGCGAGCGCGGGAGTGAAGGAGCTGGTTGTGGTCGCGCAGGATTCTACCTATTACGGCCTCGATCTGTACGGCAAACGCTCGCTGGCAGAGCTTCTGGAGAAGCTGGCCGGGGTGCGTGGCATCGAGTGGGTACGCCTGATGTATGCGTATCCCGCCAAGTTTCCCCTGGATATCCTGCCGGTGATCGCCGAGCAGCCGACGATCTGCAATTATATGGACATGCCCATTCAGCATGTCTCCGATCCGGTGCTGAAGTCGATGCGCCGAGGCATCACACGCCGTGCTCTGATGGAACTGCTCGGCAAGATCCGCAAAGCCGTCCCAGATATCGCGCTTCGCACCACCCTTATCATCGGCTATCCAAATGAGGGGGAACGGGAGTTCCAGGAACTTCTCGACTTTGTGGCAGAGGCGGAATTTGAACGGCTGGGGGTCTTTGCCTACTCCCAGGAAGAGAATACGACAGCCCATACCATGGATGATCCCATTCCCGACGAGGTGAAGCAGGAGCGCATCGCCAGGGTGATGGAGCTTCAGCGCTCGATCTCGGCTCGCAAGAACGAAAAACTGATCGGCACCGTCGAACGTGTCTTTGTGGAGAGCGAGTCGGGCGGCGAATACATCTGCCGCAGCTATCGCGATGCACCGGAGGTGGATGGCGAGGTCTATGTGATATCGGCCACAGAGCTGGAGCCAGGGGATTTTGTGGAGGTGGAGATCAATGACGCACACGATTACGATCTGTTTGCCGAGGCACGATAAGTCAGGAGAACGGGCCGGACGGCGCCGTTTTTCCGCTGGCAGGGTCAGAAAAACAGATGGAAGCCCCTTGTTGTTGACGATTGCCGTAGCGTGGCGCCTCCGCGCACCAGCGCTACAATGCCGATGACTCCGTATCCGGCGTACCCGCACATGCAGGGCGCTCTCTTGCATTGAACATTATCCAGGTATTGACCGATAGCTGTATGAGACCGGTTGCGGGCGCATGTGTTCTCCTTCTGGCCTGTGCCGCAGCGGCACAGGCCCAGACTGCCGAGACCGGCCGTCTCTTCTTCGATGCCATCCCCTTTGCAGGCCCCACCGCCGATTCCGGGCGTCTTGATCTCTACCTTGTTGTCCCCTATAGTGCCATAAGCTTCAGCCGACGGGATGGGCAGTTTGAGGGAAGATATCAGGCACGGATCAAGGTGGTTGGCGGGGGACACACCTGGCTGGACTCGACATTTATCCGCTCGGTGGAAACCTCATCGTACGAAACCACTGCCGGCCGCCGCCCCGTTTATGAATTCTATCAGCAACGGCAGATGCTCCCGCCCGGCCCCTATACCGCAAGCGTGGAGCTGCTTGATTTCGGAAAAAATCTAACGACAACCGAGCAGCGGGAGATCGTGATCCCGGACTATGCGGCCCAGCCGGTCGCGCTAAGCGGGCTTATGCTTGTCAGGAAGATCCGCGAGGATTCAACAGGCCATCTCATCACCCCGATGCTCTCCGAGAGCGTCGATCCCGGGGACGACGGGTATTTCCTCTTCTTCGAGACCTACAATAATGGGAGCGCCGGGGAGTTCCATATCGAGACACAACATCGCAGCGACGCAGGCCCTGTTGGGGCAGCAGGAAGCTTCCAGCGCCCTCTGCCCGCAGGACGTTCTCAGCAATGGGTCCGTGTCTCCTCCGAGGCGATGCCGCGGGGAATCTTCACCGTGGAGCTCCGCATCACTGCGGCACACGATACATCCCGTACGCTTGCAACAGCCCGGCGCACGGTTCGCTTCGACGGCACGGCCATCGGCATTCCGCTGGCAGAAGATGAGCTGAACGAGAGAATCACCCAGCTTCGTTATATCGCCACACAGAGCGAGATCGACAATATCCGCAATGCTCCCACGCTTCTGGACCGCCAGCGCCGTTATGCCGAGTTCTGGGAACGTTTCGACCCCACGCCGGGCACGCCGGAGAACGAGGCACAGAACGAATATTTCCGGCGGATCGAGCATGCAACGGCTCATTTTCGGAGTTATGCGGCTGGCTGGCTTACCGATAAGGGGCGCATCTACGTGATCTATGGCCCCCCCGACAACATCTCCACCGACCCGTTCCGCACCGACGGCAAGGCGGTGGAGAGCTGGCACTACTACCGGCGTAATGTGCGGCTGGTGTTTGCCGATGAAAGCGGCTTTGGCGACTTTCGGCTTACCACCCCTATCTCCCCCGGCGAGAAGTACCGATACGGCGGATAACGCATCGTAGCTGTGGAGAGCACCAACGGCACCGTACACACTCCCCGGCAGCAGCACAGAGAATAGAGAGGCTGCGTACCATAGAAAGGGCTACAGCCATCGTTGCACAACGACGCCCCCGGCACACAACGCTCCCCGCAAAAGAACGATCCCGATGCCACGCCAGCAACATCGGGATCGTTACGCAACAAACGGAGCGACGGCTATATAATAGCAACAGAGGCACACGGCCCACTCAACTACTGATGACAACTCCAGGCATGGCAGATATTCCCCGACCGATCCCCTCGCCCGATTATGCAACGTTCGCACAGCAACTGTACCGGACCAATATCATCAGCGATCCATGGATCGAGGGGCGCGAGCGATTCCGGCTGCAACCGCTTTTTCTTCCTGAGCAGCTCTACCGCCGCTTCCAGGAGGCGGCCGAGGCGATCGGCAGGGCCTACGACGAGCTTGCCCGCATCGTCTGGGAACAACCGGAGCTGCTCCAGGACTACTTTGGCCTTACCCCCTACCAGAAGCTGATGTGGCTTGCCTCGGAAGGGCGCTGGCATGGCATTGCACGGCTTGATCTGTTTGTTCTGGCAGACGATGCGATCCAGATCTGCGAGATGAACTCCGACACCCCGAGCGGCGAAGCGGAGACGGTGGTTATCAATCATCTTCTCCACCCCTTCCATCCCGGAGCGATCGACCCGAATGCCCGGTTCAAGGAGCGATTTGTCCGCATGGCCCTTGATTCCTACCAGGCATCGGCAGGAACAGCGGCAAAAGAATATCCAAGCATCGGCATACTCTATCCCACCGATATGCCGGAGGATCTTTCAATGATAGCCATGTACCGGCAATGGTTCGAGGAGCGCGGCTGCCAGGTGACGCTTGGTTCCCCCTATAATATCCACCCGGCACCACTGGCAGGGGTGGCATTGTTCGAGACGCCGATCGACATCATGATCCGGCACTATAAAACCGACTGGTGGGGAGAACGTATCCCTGCCTGGACCGACGAGGCGGACTACGACGACCCCGAGCCGCTCGCCCCGCAACTGCGGCTCCTCCTGGATGCCGATGCGGCCGGCGCCCTCACCCTTATCAACCCGTTCGGCGGGGTGGTTACACAGAACAAGCTGACCATGGCCTTTCTCTGGAACAACCTCGATCGTCTCTCCCCGGAGTCGGCAGCCGCCATACGCGCCTATATCCCGGAAACCCATCGCCTTGCCGATGTTGACCCGGAACGGCTGGTAAAGCAGGAATGGGTGCTGAAATCCGACTATGGGTGCGAAGGAGATGAAGTTATCATCGGACACCTTGCAAGCGATGAGATCTGGCGGAAATCGCTGGCCGCGGCGGTGCCGGAACGCTGGATCGTGCAACGATACTTCCACGCGCAGCCGGACACACAGGGCCTGGTCCCGAACTACGGCGTATATCTGATAGCCGGAGAGACCGCCGGAGTATTTACACGGCTGGCCCCTGGCTCCACCGATTATACGGCGATGGTCCCGCCAACCTTCATCCTTCCGAAACAAGGGGAGCAGGACGGGACCGCATCGCCAGAAGATCATCGAGCGATATGAACGATTGTAGGGCAACCCCACGTCGTTCTCTGCGTAGGGATCAGGATGAACAGCATCGCCCCTGAATTCGCGCAGGACACATCGTACGGCAGTATCGGCACGCCTCCTTCCAGGTGGTACTGAAGTGCTCTTTGGCAAAGAGTATCAAGACCATGCGCTTTGCCATACCAGACCATTGACTCTACAGGAACATTATTATCTTCCGTGCAACGACCTGTTCCACGGATTTGATCTGACCGGGATTATCATGAAATCGAACGAACAAGAGGGGCGCTCCTCCTGGTGGCAGGAAATGCTCACACGCCGCGAGGCAAACAGCCGCATCGCCAAACTCGGCATCACAGCCGTGCTTATCGCCTCGGCGGGCATTACCGCCGGCTGTGGCGATGATGGGGACGATGGGCTGGATGTCGACCGCGAGGCGCTCGACCTGCAACAGCAGGAAGGATGGAACGTGGGTTCCACCAGCACCAATCTTGCCTACAAGGATACATCGGCCACCGATAGCCAAGGCTCGATGAACTGGACAACCTACAAGGAACCGGCGGCGCTGCTCAAGGCATATCAGCCAGCAAACGCAAACTGGCAGCCGTATGTCGTCCCCACACTGCTGCAATCGTTGGCGCAGACATCGCTTCGTGGACAGGTACAGCCCGTGCACTCCAGGGCGATGGATGAGGCATACTCACGCGGTCTCGGCATGCGGGAGATCCTCTCCAAAAGCAAGAATGCCAGCACTACAATGATCGTGGTCGATCTGCCAGGCCCCGAAGCGGTGGCCTATGCCGCAGCCCTGGCCGATATCGCCGACCCGATCATGACGTTTGATAACTGGCCCCATCCGCTTGGCGTGGTGCAATCGCACCAGACGCTTGGTGCGGCGCTCTATTATGCGGGCGAGGTCTCCGAAAAGGCGGCCAAACGCCCGGCAGATGCTCCGGCGGTTCTTATCATGGATAGCAGCCGCCTGACGCCGTACACAGACGGGGATAAACAGTTCGACAACAGGTATATGGCGAAGCTCCCTACCGCCGACAAACTCTCGGCGCTCAGCATCAGCAATGTCCTGTATGCCGTGCCGGATCAGTCGCAGACCGCCGAGCTGGACGATATCAACGAGGATTTTGCGATCTACAAGGAGAAGGGGATCAATGTGTCGATGGTGGCGCTCTCGGACTTCAAGCCTGATCCGAACGCGCCGGCAGCGACCGACTCCGCCTCGCTTGCCGCCGGAAGCAATGCGGCCGGAACAGTACAGCACACCACCTATCATTACGGCGGAGGGGCGATGTTCGCCCCATGGTTCTTCTATCATTATCCGCTGTTCATACCGATGGGAGGGCTTGCCAGCCGCTCCCGGCTGCCAGCCACATCGCTCCGCGGAAGCACGTACAATCCGGTCAGACGCCCAACCATGTTCTCGGCACGCACCGTAGGGGGCGCCAGCGGCATCGGACGCCAGCGCCCGAGCGGGTTCGGCAAGGTGTCAACACGCGTGGGAAGCAATGGCCGCTCCACCGTCAGCAGCGGACGCTCCGGCTCGTTCGGACGAAGCCGTAGCGGCTCATCGTCGTAAGCAGCACGCCCCGATCACGGAGGGCGCCCAGCAAAGGCCCCTCCGTCGCTTGCCGCCCGCATGGGCGCACAACGCCCCATGCCGATGCTCCCCATGATCCCACGGTTATCGAGCACCATGATCCGCCGCACGGGCATCGCCCCGGCACGGCATCACCTAGACCAGAAGAGCAGCAATGAATCGCCGCGGCTTTATCTCCAAGTTCAAATCCATCTTCTCCTCCCGTAGCGAGGGCGATCCCTTTTTCTTCGGCGTTCAGATCGTCATCAATATCTACGGCGAGGATGAGCTACGGCAGCGCCTTCACCGCGTGATCGCCGAAATCGATGAGGTGGAATCCCCCTACGACAAACGCAACTTCTATAAGCAGATCGTCGCCATACTCCGCGAGAGTCAGCCTTTCTTCGAGTATGGCTTCTGGGATTATCTCACCAACCCCAGCGATGCAACCGAGGAGTTCCACGACTGGGTTGATGGCATGGAAGCCAGCATGGCAACCGTGGGAGAGGAACTCGGCACCGAGATCGACGAAGTTCATCGCATGAGCGCCGAGAAAAGCTATGTGGTGGTAAGCATGGCGTTCCTGCTGGAACTGCACCGGAGCCTGGAGGGAATGGTTCGCATTGTGGAAGGGGTCTCCGAAGAGGATTATTTCACCCCCTATGGATTCAGCCAGTTGCTCGAAGCGATCAACCATATCGACTTCGAGTACAGCCACGGCGATGCGATCTTTATCCTGCCGGGCAACGATCAGGATGGCTTCTCCTGGACCGATATGCGGGGCGAGGGCTGGGAATATCTGAAGCCTATCATGGGAACCATCAATTAACATGATTGCTGCAAGCGTCCGGGACAGAAGCGACAAGCCGAGCGGCGGCAGGCGCACCGCAACGAACCAGTAGAAGATGGCAGGGAAAAGAGTACATTGTCATACGATTCCAATTCCACGTTATGGCGAGTACGGCAGATCCTCTGCCGGTTCTACCTGTGAACGGCCTCCATCCACTGGAACCTCCCGTGCCGCCCCCTGCCAGCTCTACCCATGAACATTCTCTATGTTTTCCCCCATCCCGACGATGAATCGTTCGGCCCCGCCGTGGCTATCTCCCATCAGCGGCGCGCCGGGCATAACGTCTATCTCCTGACGCTTACCAAGGGAGGAGCAACCAAACAACGCCATATCCTTGGTCTTTCCGTCGAGGAGATGGGCGAGGTGCGTTACAAGGAGATGCAGGAGATGGCAAAGGCGCTCGACCTGAGCGGCATGACCGTGCTCGATCTCCCAGATGGGGGGCTGAAGGAGATGGACCCTCGCCAGATCGAACACGTTGTGGCCGAGCATATCGCATCGCTCCGCCCGGAAGTGGTCGTCTCCTATCCGGTGCATGGCATCAGCGGATTTCACGATCATCTGGTGATGCACGCTGTGGCAAAAAACGTCTTTCTGAATCTACGCGATTCCGGCGCAGACTATCTGAAGCGCCTCGCATTTTATACGCTCGGCCCGGCAAACGTGAACAGAAGCGACTCCAAGTTCAATCTGAACGTGTCCAAGGATGAGGAGATCGATTGCATCATCCACGGCGAGCCGGAGGATATGGAGGCGTTCGAGCGGGCATTGGAGTGTTATCAAACCTATGAAAAGGTGATCGGCGATTCAGGGGTACGGCGTATCATCGCCCCGGAACAGTATTTCGAGATATTCCAGGAACGGCACGACCCTCCTCTCGGCGATCTCTGCGAAGGGCTTGAGAGGTAGCCGCCGAAGGCCAGGAAAAACGTCGGGAGGATCGGCGCCGGATAGCGCCATCGGCCTCCGCTCCGCTCTCCTCCCGTCCTTTGTCTATGATGCATAGTGGCCAGGCATGATACAGGACGTTCCCCACCCCCTACTCCTGCACGGCAAATTCCTGCGAACGTGCCAGACGATCGCCCAGATAGACATCGACTCTGTATCGGCCTACAGGCCAGGAACGTGGTAGCGACACCATGAAATCCCCAACATTGCCTCTGATTTCTGCGGTAAGATCCTGTGTGGCAATGATATAATCGGTCTCCCCTCCGGCCTCCACCGCGCTCCAGACGGCCCTCACCCTCGTCCCCCGTTCCACACCGCTCAACCGGATCATAGCATGCAACGGGTTATCCCTCGGATGAAAGGCGCTCACGATCGCCCCAGGCCTCCCACCACTGTCGCGTGCAAGAACGATCGCCTCCACCGAGGCATTGTTCGCCACATGGGTTATATCGGCATCGTTACCGGAATCGGCCGCCATGAAAATCGGGACGCCATCGGATGAGACACGCTCCCTACAGCCATAACCAAACAGAAGGGCAGCAGATAGCATAACGGAGATCGGGATACGATTCATCAGTTACCTCTGATTGATACAACAAGCGGATAGTGAGCAGGCGCATCGGACGCTTTCCATGACACAGCGGAATAGGGTGGTAACAAAGCGGAGTCCGGCGCCGGTTGGAAAGATACATCAACCATGCTCTTTTCACGAAATGAAATATGGAGTGGTAGCCAGGGGACGGAAACAGGGAAATAACGCAGAAAACGGCGTTGCCGGAGGAACTACGCACCTCCCGTGAAAAAAAAATCACGAGCGCGAAGTTTTCCTGTAAGGTTTGCGCCGTATTGCAGTTATATCATTACAAGCGGGTTGATTTCATCGGACGACCGCACTGAAATAATGAAGCGCCTTATAGGATGACTGGTGATACGCCGGAGAAATCATCGGAAGTCTTATAAGGATTGGGGAGCCGCAAGGCTCCCCTTTTTTTGCCCGCCTCTGCTATAGCCATAGTGTTGTGCCAACCGCCTTTTTCGCATGAACTGGCGGTTACGGCGTCATCGCAGGCAGATCCTGCTGCACTATCACCACCACATCACCGGCGCTTGCGATCGTCAGGACCGGCTCGGACTCGGCCAGGACGGAGCGCTCGGCCTGTAGGGCCACTTGTGCCCCGCTGTTACGGAGCGCCTCAGCCAGGGCATCGAGCACAACATGCGCCTGGGCTGCCGAGAGAGGGGTTCCCGCCGCATCGATCACCCCGACCCGCGCATTTCGGCGAACCTCCCGTGCGATCTCCGCCATCACATCCATATTTTCCTTTGCCAGCCCCACCCTGCCAGCCTGGAACGGATACAGCGTATGAAGAATCACCTCACGATTCCCCTCCCGGCTCTCCCAACGATCTACCACACGGGTCTGCCGTTGGATAGTCAAGGGCGTCTGCGAACGGGCCACAGCAACGCTCCCTAGAGAGTCCTCCACGCTCAGTTCGGCCATCAGCATGGAATGGCTCAGCCCCGGCTTGCCGTCGGCAATCGCCCAGTTGAACCGCGCCAGCGGCCCACCGTCCGTATCGCCGCTGCTTATATGGCCGATCGCCTGCCCGTCATGGCTCACTGTAATCATCCATTGCCGTACCCCTGCATCGGCCCTGTACAGCGGATCGATGCTTATCAATGGAGGATCGAACCGCCGATCCATCCATTCCACCACTGCCGCCTGGGTGATCTCGGGCACCGAAGCGCCGATCATCACCTCCCTGCTGGCCGATCCGACATCGGCGCTTGTGATCCGGGCCGAGTCTATCTGCCATACCTGTTCAAGATACCGCCGTATATCGTCGGCACGGGACTGCGCAAGCGCAACCGGCTCGGTACGAAGGCTCATGCCGGACAGAACGAGCGAGGCAAGCGGAGCAGCACGCAGCCGCTGGCCGATGATATTCAGCATATGGCGGCGTAGATCGCCTGGATTGACAATCTCAAGCGAGTCGATCGAGAAGGTTGCGGCGGCCTCGCCGGACAGCCTGGGATAATATTGCGGCACCTCGCTGCTCCCCTGCTCGAACCGGACCTGATCCAGGCGCCCGCTGCGCACCCGGCGATAGGTCTCGTAAACCCGTATCACGGGGGCAGGGAGCCGCACATTATTCTCGTCGGTGCCATACAGATCAATCTGCGCGGTAACACGGCCAGCAGCAGGCGGAGGTGTCGGGCGATCGGGCGGTGGGGTAGGAGTGTCAGGAGGCCGATCGGCCTGCGGCGCGGGCGAGACATCCACCAGAAGCGCCACCGAAAGCCCACCGCTCACCATCTGCCACCGTCGTTCTGCGGCAAACGAGCCAAGGTCGATCCGTGCAAAAAGCTCCGGCTGGAGCGACACCTTTGGCCACAACGGAAGGCTCCAGGAGACACCGCCCACCGCACCAAATGCAAGGCCGCCTGGCGAAAGCTGCTCACCTTCGAGCATTACACGCGCGCTTGGATCGGCGGTCGAGGAGAACCGGAAGAGTCCCGAGGTGATCGTATCAATCTGCCATAATCTCCCCCGATAACGATATCCTCCCCATCCTCCGAGCCGTATCCCCACCCTGTCGCCAAGAGCATAGGTTCCTGCCAGATCCAGCCGAAGAAGCTGCGACTCCTGATTGAAGCGATATTCATGGCCGATCTCGGTGCCCCCTCCGGTATCCCCATCGAATATCAGAAGCGGATCGCTTGCGGCAGCAACCAGCGCGCCGCCACTGCCCGCCATCTGCACATCGAGGACAAGGCCGATCACGGGAGAAAAAAAAGTTCGATGGGAAAAGCGAACGCCGAAGGAGAACTCCGTGCCGGTTCCGGCGGCAAACAGGCCACACTCATCCGAACCGGCAAACACAGGGATAGCCTCGGAAAATTGCGCGCCGATGCCATAGCCGAATAGAGGCCCCAGAACGATCCGGTCGGTCTCCTGGCCGGAACATTTGCATGCCACAGCCAGCAGCGCACCTACCACCATGAGAGCAAATCGATGCAAACGCATACACGCAGAGGAGAAGATGAGCCGGTACGGCATTCACGACAGGTCGGCCGCCGAACAGTTGGAGGAGCGGCAACGATCGCTAAGGAACAGCAGGTTCTACCTGGACAGCATGATCGGCACGGTGCTTCGATCCTTTCCTACACGAAGCTCCAGCAGATACACCCCCGGCGCGAGATCGCCCAGGGCAATGCGTGCCTCCTGTTCCTTGCCGTTGCCATAGGGAAGCTCCCGCGAAAGAACCGTCCCCCCTGTCATATCGATCAGGCTGGCCGAGGGAATCAACCCCTCGGGGGCATCGTACGACACGGCAACAGCAGAAGATAACGGATCGAGCCGGATGGCCTTGATAGCAATTTTTCTGGTGTATCCAAGCTGCCGGCCGATGTCGCAGCCGAGCAGAACAACCTCTCCGCCGGAGGTATCGACCGTAACGCCGGGGAGATTGCCGAGCGTAAGCTCCTCGATCCTGAGATGATTCATTGTCATGCCGGTGGACAGACCAACAAGCTCCAGCTCCAGAATCCCACCACCACTGAGCGTCCCCCCTGTTCCGGTCACCAGCACCGTGCTGTCGTCCTCGAATCCCCACGCAAGCGTAACACCGGGCGCACTGGCCGGGAATACCCCCTTCAGCCAGAGCGAACGTCGGTTGAGGATAATTCTGGCGCTCTCGAACGTAGCGGCGCTCGCATTGCCCACCGGGGCGTCGATGCGCATCATCAGCCGAAACGTCTCGCCAACCCGCACCGTGGTATCAGCAAGACGAACGGTGTGCTCGATGCCGATCGCGGGCGCCACTCCGCTGCCACGAAGAACCGCCTGAAGCAAACGCCCGCCGGACTGCTGTGCGTTCCACATGGCCGAAGCCCCCCCCAGGCTCTTCGGGCAGAACTGGAGCGCGATCGTCCTGGACTCCCCTGCCGGTATAAGCAACGGCAGAGCCGGCAGAGGCAGAGCGAAGCCGAAAGGGGTTCCGGCGCCTGACGGATCAAAAAAAAGCTCATCGAGCACCCCCAGCGCGTCCCCCACGTTTTCGATCACAAGATCGTAGGTTGCGCAGGAAAGGGTATCGACAGCCCCAAAATCAATCGTTGTATCGGCCAGGTTCCGAAACCGTAGGAAGGCGTTTCCAGGGCCGGGACCACCTGACAAGCCAGAGCCATGAACGCGGGCCAGATACACCCATTGCGAATCCTGGCCGACCCTCAGAAAGATCGAATCCGAGGCCATGCCGGAAGTCTGCGCGCAGAAACGGATCTGTATTCGGAGCGTATCACCAACGCTCAGATATGCCGGAAGAGCGGGGTTGGTAACGATCTGGAACGCCGGGTTGCCGGACTTGAGACTATCGACCCATTGGCCAACACGGAATGGTACAACAATCACCGTATCGCCTGTACAGGTACCAACATCCGTCCGGCCGATATAGAGTGAATCGGGCACACTCTCGAAATATCTCCCGGTGGATGATCCGCTCAGATAGATGGTCTGCTCCAGATCGCCCGAGATCACAATGGCACCATTGAACCTCCCGGTATCGGTCGGGCAGAACCTCACCAGCACTATGGCACTGTCGTTGGGAGGAATGGAGATGCTCAGCTCCCTGGGACTTATCAGGGTAAACACACCTTGCCCATCGAGCAGGAGATTGACCTGCGCAGGCACCATTCGCGCATTGCGTAACCACAGCGTATCAACTCTGCATGTGTCCTGCGGCACCTCGCCGAACTTCAGGCTGCCGGGATACGCGCCCACGGCTCCGGTATCGACCGCACGGGCACGGATCGTGGCAATAAACCTGATCCTGAGCGTGCCCACATTTGCCCTGATAACAAGCCACGTTGAGTAGACACCGGGAGGGACCCCCTCCGTTATCCCTACAATCACCGGCCGGGTGACAGTGGTATCGGTTGGGGGGCGCACAATAACAACAGGAAAGCTCGACGGCTGGATGAGAGTAAATGGTCCGGCAGCCGAATCGAACGCCATCGCCTCTATCCGTAACGTATCGGAAGTCCGCGCGCCGATGATGGTCGCGGTATCGACATCGCGATAGCCTGTCTCGTGCGCCCCCAGATCCACCGTATCAACGGCATCGAAAGTAGAGGCATCATCGAATGGCAGTATCGTCGGTATCGCCCGGCCGCTCAGGGGAATCGCATGCATCTCCCCGGCCCAGCCGACGAGCAGCGTATCGATATGGGGGCCGAAGTCCATCGGACGATAGCTGATAGCCACGGTAAAGGCGGAGTCGGGAGAGATGATCGAAACGGCTGTGCTTGCAACCCGAAAATGGCGGCCGCCAAGGATGGAGCACTGTGGATCAATGAGATTGGAACCGCTGTTGTTGGCGATCGTGATGGTGGTATCCTTATAATACCCTACCGCCCCCAGCTTGAAATCGAGGCGAAGAGATCGCAGAGAATCGATGTTCACCGTATCGGTGCCCACGGCCGCCGATGCCACCATCGGTTCCACCTTGTTCATACGGCCATACGACAGGACATCGTGGCCGTAGATTCCGGCAATCGGCACCCCGGGCGCAACCAGCGAGAAGATCGTCAGGATGCATATACAAAAGCCAATCATTCTAATCTCATCGAAAAATCCGGAAAACCGAGAGGAATTCTGCATTTCAAGTCTGGAGAGGCCTGCTATTGCGCATAGCAGGCCTACGGGTATGACACGCCAGGGACTGCAAACATCACGACAAAAAAAAATTCCCTGCCCCTGTGATACCAGCCACCGATACGGTGTTATCCACCATGAGAACATGATTGAACAACCGCGTGTAGGCATCTCAACCAAGCATGATACGATCGACATACCCAGATAACCACGTGGAGGAGAAATCGGTGGCATCGAACCCACTCGATTCGGATACCCAACTTTTTTCGCGGTTCCTGGAAGGGGACGATGCCGCGTTCATGGAGTTGTTCGACCGGCACACGCATCGGCTGCATATGTATTGCCTGAAGTTCGTGGGGAACCGTCGGCAGGCAGAGGATCTGGTACAGGATATATGGGAGCGGCTGATCCGCTTCCGCTCCGATGAGAAAGGGGCACTGGAGAACCCCGTCGGCTTTATGATCCGGATAGCACGCAATCTCTGCCTGAACCATATCCGCGACCGGAAAATGGCGGCATCGCTCGATGATCTTCCGGACTGGCAGCATCCGAAGGCGGTCGCCGCAGAGCTTTCGCACAACGAGGAGCTTGTGATAGCCGCGCTCCCTCATCTGCCGACATCATACCGCGAGGTTCTGATCCTCAATGCCTATTCCGGATACAGGTTCGATGAGATCGCCGAGATGCTCGGCGAACCGGTCGGGGCCATACGCACACGCGCCTGGCGTGCCCGTGTGCAGCTTGGGCGCCTTATCTCCGCGCTTATGGAGTTCGACGAGAAACAGGACGACAACAGCACACCCGGCCCATCGGGGAAGCACTAGGGAGTATTACAGCAATGACACGCTCTGAACGAGAACACCAGATCGAGCGATATATATCAGGCGGCATGACCCCCGCCGAGGAACAGGATTTTTTCATACAGGCAGCGCTCGACAAGGAGCTGCGCATCGAGCTGAAGGCGCTGGTGACGGTCGATAGCGCAATCCGCAAGGAGCGCGATGCCGAGCCGTCCGAGCATACCGCACTCCGCGCTCGTGTAGCGGCCATGCTGGTTGCGGTCCCGCCACCGCAGAAACCGGCGGCGACCTCCCCTGCTCCCCGCGCTACCGCCCCGGCAGCAGGCGCCGTGCAGAATATTCTGCCGATCCAATGGATAAGCTTCGCGGCCGCAACCATCGCGCTTACAGCGGTGATATTCCTGCTGATCGATCGCCTCCCCGATCACAATAGCCAGCCAACGCGCTACCAGCAGAGCCACCCGGAGATGCCCGCGATACAGCAGCATGCCCCGATACCGGCTCCGGCGAGTGCGGACAGGGACGCCATGGCTGCGCCCGCCGCCACACCCAGTGAAACGGCCGGAACGCCACATTCACCGGCGGCCAGCATCGACGCAACATCCCCGAACGGCACACGCCCCTCGGAAGCGATGCAGAACAGCCGAACGCAAAAAGCCCGAACAGAAACAGATGGCGAAGCTGTGCCAAGCGAGCAGATACAGAAGCCAAGCCCGAGCCTCCGTAATGAACGCATGCGGCCTCAGCTTGATGCGCCCGACGAACCGATCATGCCCAGAAAACGTAAAGATGATTCCTTGCCGGTTGGGGTAACCATCAAGGTGAACCCGGACCAATAGAACTGCACCGGGCTACGGCCCGGCAGTGCATCCTCTACCGATACAGGGAAATCAGGCCGTGGAACAGCGCTGGCTGGGAGCACGGCCATACAGAACGGAAGGCCCGCCGGCAGGCGGCACGATGACGATGATGTTATGGATTTTGTCACCCCTCCCGGTGGAATAGCTATACCCGCGGATGAGTGATGGATGGAAACGACTCACAGCTAACGTTAGCACGACATACGCCAAGACTGACGATATCAAGTTTATAGTCACATAGACGGAGAACGGAAGAATGAGAAGGACAACACTATATCGGCCAGGAAAGCTCTTCTGCTTTCTGGCGATGCTTGTGCTCGCCGGAACAGCCGCATTTGCTCTGGTCCCCTCGGCCCCGAGGTACTTGTATGGTTATCTGGACGAAAACCCCGACGGCAGCAAATATGTACAACTTCAATGTGGCCGGTTCGATTCAACCGGTGGAGCCGCTGATGGATTTTATATCTATCAGGCGATCGAAGACAATGGACAGTATACCTTCTCGAAGGTGGCCACGATCCCCGACCCGGCCCAGTACTTTATACAACACCGTATCGCGGTCGATGTAGCCGGCAACTATCGGTATTATGCCACAGCCTACAACAGCGACGGCGAGAGCGAAGCAAGCAACCTGGCCGATGTCAGGGTCTATCTGGAAAGCATCAGGTTCACAAGCCCGACAACCCGTGTGGATTCGACGGTTGAAGGGATGCAGTACACTTGCGACTTCGATGCGGTCTCCAACACCAATGAGACGCTGCGCTACAGGCTGGCGGGCAGCCCTGCGGGCATGACGATCGACCCTGTAACGGGGGTGGTAACCTGGACCGCGCCGACTCCCACGCAGAGCAACTATCCCTACACCGTTGTCGCCTACCTGGAACGCGATTCCAGCATCATGGCCAGCAAGCAGATGATCCTCCTGGTGGCTCCCGATCCGGCATTTCTCTGCGCGGTCCTCCTCGGATCTGCGACCGATAGCAGCGGCGCACCGATCAGAACCGGCACCGTTGTCGCATACGGCCTTGGAGCCGATAGCAACGCTGTCAGAGCCACGATCTCCAACGGCTCCTACGTCATGCATCTGCGTGCCGGAGATTATCATCTGAAGTTCGAGGCCAACGGCTATGTGGACCAATGGTATGAGAATGCTGGTACCAGGAGAGAGGCAAGCGCTGTTTCGGTAACATGCCAGGATACCACCGTGGTCTCGTTCGTGGCCAATAGCTACTATCCTCCAAACAACCGGAACGACTCCATCATGGGGCGGGTGGTCAGAGCATCTGACAACAGCCCGCTTGCATCGACAATTCAGATCTATGCTACACGCAACGGCTTCGACTCGCTCCTGAGCGTGACCAGCACCAATGCCTATGGATATTATACGGCGTTGCTGCCAACCGGCCTTCAGATTGTCGTCAAGTCCGTGCCAGCCGATAGCACCATCGAGCCGCAGTATTTCAACCGGTCCAGTTCCCGCGCCAACGCGCAGGTCGTTTCGGTCCCGAATCATAGCATCAACTTCTTCCACGGTGAAGAGCCTCCCCGTTACGACAACGAGATCTCGGGCGTTCTCCTAAGCCCGGATAGCATCCCGGTTATAGGCATTGTGAGACTCTATCAGGTTGTGGAGGAACAGGGACAGACCATACTGACGGAGAAGGGCTTTATGTACACCCGCATGGGAATCTTCTACTTCACAGGCCAGACGCCAGGCAACTATATCCTCTTCGGCATGTCGCTGGATACCCTTAACTCCAGCGAATACATGCCGGGCTACTACAAGGCGCACAGCCTGGCAGTGCTTACCTGGGCTGAGGCGACCACCATTACAATCGATGGCGACGATCATATCGCCGACCTTCGGTTCTATCTCCAGGAGCAGCAGCAGGATAACGGCCGCAATCTCCTCCGTGGCACCATCACGGCCGCAACCGGAGGCACCGGGAAGATCAGCCGCAACAATCTTCTAGGCTCCAATCCGATCGCCGGTGCCGTGGTCTACGCCATCAACGCCCAGAACCAGGTCAACGGCTGGGCCATCACCGATGCCCAAGGCCAGTTCACGATCAATGGCCTCGGCGTCGGCACATTCACCGTGCTCGTCGACAAGATCGGCTATGCGGCATCGCGCCAGATGGTGACCTTCATCGACGAAGAGAGCGAGCAGTCGGTGGACCCGATCCTGCAGCCAAGCAACAGCACCAGCAGCGCGCCGGAGGCACCGGCCGCCCGCATCGCTGCCAGCGCATTCCCGAACCCGACCAGCGCGCAGTTCACCGTACGCTTCAACGCCACAAGCGGCACCGCACAGGTCAGCCTCGCAAATGCTACAGGCAGCCAGGTTCTGGTCCGCACGGTAGAGACCGCGGCCGGTGAGAACACCGTCATCATCGAGACCGCAAACCTTGCCAGCGGCGTCTACATCATGACGCTCCAGCAGGGCACATCGGTCACCTCGATGCCAATCAACATCGTTCGATAAACCGACTCCCCATTCGGAATGGAAATGCCCGGGATGCTCTGCAACAAGCCCCGGGCATTTTTTTTCACCAGACCACAGGCATCACGCAAAGGCGCAATCCCGTTTCATCCTGGCCGGACAGGCCAGCCAGATGACCGGACCGGTCGGCATGGTCTGCGCTGGCATATTATGCAGCGGATGTCGGAGCATCATCGCCTGCCTTCATGGGCTGCCGTGCCGCACGCCGATTCCAGAGGGCACGCCCCCTGGACCAGATCAGCAGAACAAGGGCAGCCATCGCGCCACCGACAACCGCACCACCGAGAATATCCCCCGGATAATGGACCCCCACATAAACGCGGGAAAAGGCGACCAGCCCGGCCACCGCAAAGGCATAGGGAATGGCCTTGCGAAAGAAGTAGCCGATGATCGTCGCCGCAGCAACATTATTCACCGCATGCGATGATGGGAACGATTTTCCGGCACCACAGCCCACCAGCAGCCGCACATCATCAAGCGCGCTGCATGGGCGCACCCTGAGCACCGCCTCCTTTATCACCCTGCTGCTTATAGGATCGGTCAGCAGTACCGTCAGCCCCAGCAGCAACGCACACCACCGTCCCCTGCGCCCCCCTTTCCAGAGCAGCACGATGAAGAGAATAGCATAGGGTATATAAAAATGCCGGACGTCGGTGATGGCTGGCATCAGAACATCGAAGACCGGGTTGGCCATGCCGCCATTCACTGCACGGAACAGCGTGCTATCGGCCGGATAAAGATCGAGGAACATGAGAGATGCCCAGGGATGGGGCTGGTTCAAAGGGTTGATGAGATCGGCGCTTATCGTTCGGAAGGCATCCTCTACGGTATACGTATCGCGCCACAGACCACCGAACGGCGCGCACCGGTAACGCTCGGCAGATTGGCGGGAACCTCCAGCAATGCCTCATTGGCAAGGATGGCAAAGCAGATCGCCTCCTTTGCATCGGCAGGAAGACCGTAGTCATCGGCGGGTACAACCCGTGACCCGGCAAGCTCGGCGCTCAACTGCTCCATCATGGCCCGATTGGCGGCCCCTCCGCCGCCCACGATCACCTCATCGACCGTTGCTTCCTCCCCGGCCACATCGCGCACCGCACGGGCGATGCTGCGCGCGGTCAGCAACGTCAGCGTGGCGACGATATCGGCATCGCTTCGTCCGTCCTCACGTGCGCGGCGGGCAAGCGCTCGTCCTATCTCCTCGCCGAATCGCTCCCGTCCGGCCGATTTCGGAGGCGCCGAGCGGTAGTACTCATCATCAAGAAGCTCGGCAAGCCAGCGTTCATCGGGGGTTCCTGAAGCGGCAAGCGCGCCCTCGGCATCGTACTCCAGGCCGCGCAGTTCCCGCATCGCCGCATCGATCAGCATATTCCCCGGCCCCGTATCAAAAGCGACGAGCGAGTCCTGGCTTGCCCCACGTGGCAGCCAGGTGATGTTGGCGATCCCGCCGATGTTCAGCGCCACCCGGTTTCTCTCGGAGGAGCCGAGCAGAACATAATCGCAATACGGGACAAGGGGTGCTCCTTCCCCCCCTGCGGCCACATCCCCCCCCCGAAAATCGCTGACGATGATCGTCCGTAGCTGCTCGCAGACAACCGCCGCAGAGCCAAGCTGCACCGTCACGCCGTTTGGAGAACGCCGGGGCGCATGATAGACCGTCTGCCCATGCAGCCCCACCGCATCAATCGCCTCGCCAGCAACGCCGACCGCACATGCAGCCTCGGCGATTGCCTCGGCGTAGACATGGCCCAGATCCGCATCCAGCTCGAACGCTTCACGCAGCGTTGCATCCCCTGCCGAGGCACAAAACAGACGCCGCCGCAGTTCCGGCCGAAAGGGGACCGCATGAAAACCCCGGAGCGCATGCCGCATCCCGGAACCGCTCCCGGCAATCTCCACAAACGCCACATCGATGCCATCCAACGAGGTCCCGGACATCACCCCCGCTACAAGTCGGGTATCCTTGGCTCTATACAAATCGAGGATGGAGGAGATCATAGAACGCACAGATATCGTTAGCTCGTTGATGATTGCCGTATCGGAACATTATTTCCGTAGCCGTAGCGAGTTGGTTACAACGCTTACCGAACTCATCGCCATAGCCGCACCGGCGATCATAGGATCGAGCAGGCCGAGCGCCGCAAGCGGTATCCCGACGACATTATAGATAAAAGCCCAGAAGAGGTTCTGCCGGATGATCCGCATCACGCGCCGCGAGAGCGTTATCGCCTCCGGCACCTGCGCAATAGCCCCTCCCAGCAACGTTATGTCGGCGGTTGCCATCGCCACATCGGTTCCGGTCGCCATGGCGATGCCAAGATCGGCAGCGGCAAGTGCCGGCGCATCGTTGACGCCATCGCCCACCATTGCCACTACCTGCCCGCCCCCCTGGAGGTTTCTGATCTGGTTCCCCTTATCGCCCGGAAGCACCTCGGCTATATACCGCTCGATGCCAAGCGTTGCGGACACCGACCGGGCAACATCAAGCGCATCGCCGGTCAGCATCACCACATCCACCCCCATCTCCTTGAGCTGCTTCACGGTAGCGGCGGCCTCCGGCCGTACCGTATCGGCGACGGCAATGGCCCCGGCGGCCACGCCATCAACCGCCACCCAGATCACGCTGGCACCGGCAGGAGCCGGATACTCTGCAACCGGCGCTCCGGCAATGGAACGCCCAAGCCCAACATAGATCGCATGCCCCTCCACGACACCATGCACGCCAACGCCGACCTCGGCACGAAACTCCATAACCGGCGCACGCTCCAGTGCCAGCCGATCCGCATGGCGCACCACCGAACGCCCCACCGGATGCTCCGAATGCTCCTCCACCGAAGCGGCCAGCCGAAGCACCTCACGCTCATCAAAACCGGACAGGATGTGTACCCCCACCACCTCCGGCCGTCCGTGCGTAAGGGTGCCGGTCTTATCGAATGCCACAACGCCCACATCACCGGCGCGCTCCAGGGCCTCGGCATTCTTGATCAGAATGCCCCGTTCGGCCCCGCGTCCCGTTCCTGCGATAACCGCAGTGGGCACGGCCAGCCCCATGGCACATGGACAGGCTATGACAAGAACCGCCACAGCGTTGATCATGGCACGAGCGGCATCGGCATCGCCCATAAACATCCAGGCAGCAAAGGTGCCGAGCGCTATCAGGATGACAATCGGGACGAAGACCCCTGCAACACGATCGGCGAGGCGCTGGATGGGCGCCTTCGAGGCCTGCGCATCCTCCACGGTCCTGATGATCGCCGCAAGCGCGGTCTCCTCTCCCACACGATCGGCGCGCATGGTAAACGACCGTGTGGTATTCAAGGTGCCGCCGGTGACGCTCGCCCCAACGCCCTTCTCCACCGGCAGGGATTCGCCTGTCATCATCGACTCATCGAGCGCCGAGCCTCCATCGACGATGGTTCCATCGACCGGCACATTCTCCCCGGGGCGCACAAGCAGCAGATCACCGGCGCGTACATACTCCACCTCCACATCGACCAGGCGACCGGAGCCATCGGGGGCAAAACGGTGGGCGACTGCCGGGACAAGCGCCACAAGCGTACGTATCGCCTCGGAGGTACGATTGCGTGCCCGCCCCTCCAGCCAGCGTCCCAGCAGCACCAGAGCCACCACAACCGCCGCCGTATCGAAGTAGACCTCATGCGCCTGAATGCCCGGCAGAAGCTCCGGGAAGAAGACCACCACGGAACTGAACAGATATGCAGCCCCGGTGCCCACTGCCACAAGCGTATTCATATCCGCCGTCAGATGCCGCGCATTCCGCAGAGCGATCTGGAAAAACTCCCGCCCCGCATAAAACATCACGACCGATGTAAGAGCGAACTGAACGTAGTTCAACACCTCGTGATAGGGCATAACAAGCTCGGCAAGCGCGGGCACGGCCATCGGCAGCATTGCCACCAGCATCACAATCGCCGCAAACGGTGCTGCCACAAAAAACTTCCGCCCAGCCTCGCGCACATGGTTGGCCCCTTCGATCCCGATCTGCGAGCGATCGGCATCTTCGA
This sequence comes from uncultured Alphaproteobacteria bacterium, assembly GCA_964455525.1. Lineage (GTDB taxonomy): Bacteria > Bacteroidota > Ignavibacteria > OLB7 > OLB7 > JAFDZV01. Next base: position 142,666 of record CAYVWR010000002.1, on the reverse strand, counting down.
GCAGCCTGGCCGCATATCCGGCGCGCTCCACGCGCTCGCGCAGGGCATCCACGCTCACGCCCGGATCGGCCTTTACCCTGGCGCGGTTGGTCGCCAGATTCACCGCCACCTCCTCCACTCCATCCACTTTCCTCAGGGCCTTCTCCACACGTGCCACGCAGCTTGCACAGGTCATCCCCTCGATAGCCAGATCGAGGTGTTGTGCAACGTGTTCCCCGGCATCGGCATGATCGCCGCTCGGGTTCTTTCTATTCTGCTGAACGATTGTCATTGCTATGCTCCGGCCATGAATATATCATTTGCCCGCCATCAGGCTCTTGAAGGGAAGACGAACGGCACCGCCAGCGGGCACAGTTATGGTGGCAACGGAACGTAACAAGCGCATGCCGAGAGGATACGGGGAGGATCTCGATATGGCGGGATGGCAGGGCTTTGCAAAGCCCCGCCATCGCTGCAAGGGATAAAATTCAGCCAGAACGGTTGCATAACCTTCCGGCAGGCGCTATGTTATCACATGAAACTTGGTGCACATACGTCCGTTGCGGGGGGTCTCCACAAGGCCATTGCCCGATCAGGCATCTTTGGTGGAACCGCCCTCCAGATCTTCTCCAAAAACAACAATCGATGGGCGGCCCCTCCGCTCTCCCGGCAGGATATTCAGGCATGGCTCGATGCGGCGCACACATTTCCGCTCGACAACATCGCGATCCACGATTCCTACCTTATCAACCTCTGCTCTCCCGAGGAACAGACCTCCCGTAAATCGTTCGAGGCGTTTATCGACGAGCACAGACGGGCAGAACAGCTTGGGATCAGGCTGCTGAACTTCCATCCCGGCGCGGCATGCGGGCAGGAGCCGGAGCTGGCTCTGGAAATTGTGGCTGAGCGGATCAATCTGGCCCACGAGGCCACCGCCGGACAGAAGACGATATCGGTGATTGAAACCACCGCAGGGCAGGGAAGCACGCTCGGGCGCCGGTTCGAGGAGATCGCACGGATCATCGGCATGATCGACGATACAAGCCGGATCGGGGTCTGTATCGACACCTGCCACATCTTTGCTGCCGGCTATGATATTCGCACCGAAGGCGGATACAACGAGACGATGGAGGAGTTCGACGCCATCATCGGCCTGCGGTATCTGCGCCTGATGCATCTGAACGACTCGAAGGCCGCGCTGGGCGCCAGGGTGGATCGCCACGAACATATCGGCAAAGGAGCGATCGGCGAGACCGCATTCCGCATGGTGATGGCCGATTCCCGTCTTGTAGAGGTTCCCATGGTGATCGAGACGCCGAAAGGAAAAGATCTTCAGGAGGATCTGGAGAATCTCTCGCTGCTCCGCAGTTTTATCCCGGCACATCGCCGGGAACAGTGCCAGGTGGTTGCCGAGAACGTCTGTTGAACATCCTGGAACCGTCAGACAGGCCGTTGCCACGGCGAGAAATGCCCGGCAGTAGCAAACGAATCGGGGGAGAAGAGCGTCGTTTATGTACCCGCAGCAGCGCATCATCCCTGAGCACCTTATCCCTTGACGCCATGCAATCGGAGCACGAGCTACTCCAGGAGTACAAACTGAAACGGCTGCAACGCGCAGCCGAGTACGCGCTGCTGGCAACCATGCATGTCTTCTTTCTGATGGCATTTCATGACTTCTACCGCTGGTGGATGGCATTGCTCCTGGCCGGTGCCACGTTCGGCATGAACTTCCAGCTTACCCAGTTACGGGAACAACGGCGTCTGGCCACGATTCGGGAGCGGCTCAGGGGCGATACATTTGAATCAGTTCTTTTTCTGATCTTTATCGTCGTCCTATCCGGCGGCGGCCTGCTGGCGAAGGCATTGAACATCGGCGATCAGGAATATCTGGCATATATCGCCGCCATCCTGGGCGGCCTCTTTCTGGCCGGGCTTCTGGGAGAGATCTACTGGCAGGCAAAACACTTCGGCTCGCTCGATGAAGATGCCCGCCGTGCATACATTACGCACCTGAAGCGGACGATCATCCTTCCCTACACATTCTCGCGCCGCCGGTAAAGGATCGGCCTCACAGACGAGAAAGCGGCGTGTGTGCGCCTGGCATTAATCCTGAAACGCTCCTGTACGACCTATAGAGCACGTGCATTGGGGAGAATGGTGCCGCGGGTGCCGGAAAGTTCTCCGCAGCATAGTATGTTTGCGTGATCCCTGCTCATCGTAAGCCTCGTCCAGAGTCGCGCGCGCAGTCCCCGATCAACAACCCCAGATAGATCCCTTTCCGGTTATCTTTTCTTCTAATGAAGTCTCTCGAAGAATTCTACAACGAGTCGTTGCGCCAGAGCGCCGAAGTAAAACACCACACGATGGATGCATGTCGCGCCGAGGTGATCGCCGCGATCGGCATGATCGTGGAATCGTACCGTAACGGCGGCAAGGTGCTTTTCTGCGGCAATGGCGGCAGTGCCGCCGACTGCCAGCACCTGGCAACCGAGCTTATGATCCGGCTGAACCACAACATTCAGCGTCCCGCACTAGGTGCGATCTCGCTCTGCACCGATCCATCGAACATGACGGCCGGGGGCAACGACATCGGGTTCGATCAGGTATTCGCACGCAACGTAGAGGGGCTTGGGGCCAGCGGCGACGTGCTGATCGGCATCTCCACAAGCGGCCGGTCGCGCAACGTGATCCTGGCGGTGGAGGCGGCGAAACGCAAGGGGATGAAGACCATCTGCCTGCTTGGTGGAACCGGGGGAACATTGCGCCAGGCATGCGACATAGCGATCGTGGTGCCATCGGAGAACACCCAGCGCATTCAGGAAGCGCATATCACACTGGGCCATATCATCTGCGAATCCGTTGAACAATTGCTCCATGGGGAATCATGACCAAGCGACTGACACTAGCAGCAGCCCTTCTTCTCATTCTCTCGACCATTACCAGCACCGAAAGCGATCGGGGGCGCGTTGTGGCCAGAGGGGTCACCGCCGACACCGTCGGCAGAATGGTGCTGAGCACAACCGACTCGCTCAAGGCGCTTGAAAAGCTGGCAGCCGATCTCTCGGGGCTTATCAAGCTCCCGGAGGCAAAGGCAGGCAACGTCGGCATCGAGATCAGGTCGCTCTCCACCGATAAGACCTTCTTCTCGATGAACGCCGATAAGCCGCTGACCCCGGCATCAACCACCAAGATCGTCACCACCTTCACCGCGCTCAGCGAGCTTGGCGCAGGTTATGCCGTACGAACGGTCGTGGCGGCAGATCTCCGCCCGCGCGATGGTGTGGTCAAGGGCAATCTCTATGTAAAAGGCTACGGCGACCCCTTCTTCTCGATCAACGAGATCGACCAGTTGGTGGACCAGCTTCTTGCAGCCGGCATCAAGCATGTGGAAGGGAACATCGTAGGCGACGGCAGCTTCTTCGATGATAAGACCGAGCGCACCGAGTACAGCGGCGACGATGACGTGGTAGTGCCGCTTCCCCCGATTGCCGCACTGACAATCGAGCGAAGCGTCTTTACCGTGGTTGTATCCTCTCCCAGAACCCCCGGCGCTCCCTGTAACGTACAGACCTATCCTCCCTCCTCCGGCTTTGCCATAAGCAATCAGGCAACCGTCTCGGCAGCCCCCGCCCCCCGTGTACGCAAGGGAGGGAAGCGGCGCTCCGATCTCCTGGTTCCTGAAGACAGCCATGCGCCACGCTACGGCGATGAGTCGATCGAGGCCTACGAGATCTACCGGCAGCGCAAACCGGCGAAGACGCCGCCAGCAGAGACGGCCAAGGGAAAGAAGGGAGTCCAGAAAAAGACGGAACCTCAGAAGAGTGCGACTGTAAAAAACTCCCGCCAGCAGGCTGCGCCCACCAAGACAAAGCAGGCACCGGCAAAAAACAAAACGGCGGCCGCCACCAAGCCCCAGGGCAAAACAGCGGCGAAACCGGCAACGAAGCCGGTGGCAAAAACGGCAACAAAAACGGCGGCACCCCCTCCTGCGAAGGCTACAAGCAAAGCGGCAACCGCGCCAGCGGTTGCCAAGGGGGGTGGACCGGTTCGTGTTTCGATCGGAAGCGGCGAGAACGGCAGGCAGACCATTACGGTTGCTGGCAGTCTTCCTCCGAACAGGACCGTAAGCTATCGCTATACGATGCGGAATCCGCCGCTGGTGATCGCCGGCATGATTTATGACCGGCTCCGCTCGCATGGCATCACCATTGCCGGATCGCCCTCCTCGGGAATCACACCGGCACGCATGACGGTGCTGGCCGAGACCGGACGGCCGCTTCAGGAGATCCTGGGGATGGTCATGAAGAACAGCAACAACTTCCTGGCCGAGTATGTCTTCAAGATGATCGGCGGCGCGGCCGGAGGCCAGCAGGAAACGGCCCAGAAGACGGTAGAGAGGATTCACCAGCGGATGACCCTGAACAAGATCCCGTTCGGCCGCTGTATCATCAACGACGGCTCGGGTCTCTCGCGTGCCAACTGCCTGTCGGCCTCGGCGCTCACCGGCATCCTGGGCGCTGCCTATAACGACCAGAAGATCTACAGCCCCTTCTATCAGTCGATGTCGGTTGCCGGGGTTGATGGAACGCTTCGCAAGCGGATGAAAGGAACCTATGCCGAGGGAAATGTCCACGGCAAAACCGGCACGCTCAGGAACGTATCGGCGCTGGCCGGATACGTTACCACGCGCGATGGCGAGCAGATATGCTTCTCGATGCTGATGAACGGCGGCAATCATGGCGCATATCGCGCATTGCAGGACAAGATTGCGGCGCGCCTGGCAAACTTCAGCTATGGGGATATACTGGTCGCCGAAACGAAGTGATCCGGCCTGCAACGGCAGTGCACGGGAAGGGGGATGCCAACGGGCATCCCCTGAAGTCCCGGCACAATCGCAGAGCCTGCCATGCCCCCTCCGATGCCCTGTGACATTCCACCCCCGGTGCACGTTAGGAGAGAACGATCGCCGAATATCAGGTGATGATCCCTGGCAGATACACGATTTGCAGATACGCTACGTCGTATGCCGATAGTGTTCTCCACAAATAGCCATCTTTGATAATTTTCTGTAACTGACCGACTGAGCATAAAAATCCTCTTGACTGGCAAGAGACGCATAGTGATATTTGCATCCGAGCTCAACATCCACAGGATCACTCTCCCTTATTGATCTCTGAAGCCTGTCCTCCGGTGCGAGGGAATTGTTAGAACTTCAGTTTCTGATCCAGTTCCAACACTACGCCGCTTGCCGTCGATTGATGCGAGCGCGCGTACCTCTTCCGGCAACCTTACTGCTCTATTCCAATCCCGTCGACAACCCAGTACAGCCAGGAGACGTTTGGCCGCGTCGCCCCCCACCCTTCAGCCTGCGAACGTATTCGTCTAACGAATCATTCGACGGTCATATCGAGCGACCAAAAAAAAGTCCGGCATCATACGGTAGAAACGGGTTCCTCATCCCCCCCATGGAACATGGACGTAGAGGTCGCAAGGAACTCCTGACGTCAGGAAAGTGCAGAGAGGTACGCAAATTGTTTTTATATTCACGGCACACGATCACGCCATAGTTATCTCAACGAGGATCAAGCAAGCATGCCCACATTTGACGAAGCGGTCCAGCTACCAATGCTCGACATTGCCGAGCTGAAGGCGAAGAGGATCGCGGAACTGACCGAAATCGCTAAAAGCCTGAACGTTCCAGGTTACAGCGACTACCGCAAACAAGAACTGATTTTCAAGATCCTTGAGGCCCAGTCGCAGGTGCAGCGCCAGGAAGGGCGCGACAACGGCATCAATTTTTCGGAGGGCGTACTCGAAGTTCTCTCCGACGGCTACGGCTTTCTACGGTCATCCGATTACAACTACCTCCCTTCCCCCGACGATATATACGTCTCGCCATCACAGATCAAGAAGTTCGGGCTTCGCACCGGCGATACGGTCAGCGGCCAGGTCCGTTCACCAAAGGAAGGAGAGCGTTTTTTTGCGTTGTTGAAGGTTGAGCAGGTCAACTATCAGTCGCCTGAACTGATGCGTGACCGCACCATCTTCGATAACCTGACGCCGCTTTATGCCAATGAGAAGCTGAGCCTCGAGACCACCCCTGGTGAGTACTCGATGCGTATCATGGATCTGCTCTCGCCAATCGGCAAGGGACAGCGTGGCCTGATCGTGTCGCCACCGAAGTCCGGTAAGACGGTGCTGCTACAGAAGCTCGCCAACGCCATCAGCCGCAACCATCCCGAGGTGAAGCTTATCGTTCTGCTGATCGACGAGCGCCCGGAAGAGGTGACCGATATGGAGCGTTCGGTGCAGGCGGAGGTCATATCCTCCACCTTCGACGAACCCCCCGAAAGGCACGTGCAGGTGGCCGATATGGTGCTCGAAAAGGCCAAGCGCCTGGTTGAAGCCAAGTACGATGTGGTGATCCTGCTGGACTCGATCACCCGTCTTGCCCGCGCTCATAACACCGTGGTGCCCCACTCCGGCAAGATCCTCTCCGGCGGTGTCGATGCCAATGCGCTCCACAAACCGAAGCGTTTTTTTGGCGCCGCACGTAATATCGAGGAAGGTGGCTCGCTTACCATTATGGCAACCGCCCTGATCGACACCGGCTCGCGTATGGATGAGGTGATCTTCGAGGAGTTCAAGGGAACGGGCAATATGGAAATTCTGCTCGACCGTCGCCTTGCCGATCGCCGAATCTTCCCGGCCTTTGATATCATCCGCTCCGGCACCCGTAAGGAGGAGCTGCTGACCGATCCGGCCGATCTGAACCGCATCTGGATTCTCCGCAAGGTGATCGGCGATATGACCCCGCTCGAAGCGATGGAGTTCCTGCTCGATCGTATGCAGGGAACCAAGCTTAATAGGGAATTCCTGAAAGCGATGAGCTCCTGATCCCTGCATTGATACGCCTCAACGGTATGATCGTACAACGTGCCTCCGCAATCGGAGGCACGTTTTTTCTTCAGCGATCGGTATAAAAAAAAGCCTCGGCGTGATAATGCCCGGAGCCGGACAAGGGACGGGCCTATATATCCCCGCGGCGAACAGGCTGAGGATAAAGATCCCACCATCATTATCCAGTGCCTGGAGTTGCCCTAGCGGATGCGGAGAGCATCAACCTCCTGCCGCTCTGAACATCGGTACAGGAACATCCGCACGTGAGGCACGGGCATAGCGATGCCATCTCCCCCCCTGCCACGAAAGCCATCATCCCGATGCTGAAACACTTCATGCCATCACAGGGTCTTTATCTATACTGTAGGTTGATTTCTGATAATTCATCTCCCGCACGCAGCATCCTCTGCTGTGGGAATGCATCAGGTCCCCCTGGCAGCATACCAGCACAACGATAGGAGTATTCCAAACCGCTCTGTGACATTGTTCATGGTATACGTGCTAACACATTGGGGAACCGGCTTTACCCATTTCCTGCTCCGTTTGCGCAGATCATCAGATCCGCTCCCCCCCGTTCCGCAATCCGGCATTATTGATGACGATGAAAACTATGGCCCCACCGTACTGCTGGCGCAAGCAGCGATGGCACAATCACGCCAGGGGGGCATATGCCGCAGCACCGGAAACCAGCGCCCCGGCACGGCGCTCTTCTTTATTCGCATGGAATGTATCGGGGCATCGACCATGGTTGTGAACGAATAATCGCACTTCATGCAACCTGCGGGAGCAGCATGTTTGACTGCCCTCCCCGTATCTGTTACGATGAATGGCACCGGGCGATCCTGAGACGCAGGCCCGGCAGATGCTGCTGTACCCATACTGTTTGGAGTTACCCTATGAACATGAGAACTATCCTGTTATTGCTCCTTCTTCTGTTATGCTCATCGGTATCGCCGGGCCAGTCCCAGCCGACCTCCGATGTATCGCAGCATGCCATGGCCGAGGCCAGAGATATGATGCGGAAACATGCGCCCATATTTATAGCAAACCGGGGCCAGTGGCCCAGCCAGATCCGCTTCGGCTCCCGCATTCAAGGGCTTGATATGTGGGTGACAAACTCCTCGGTGCTCTTCGACCTGCATAAAAATTCGGCAGTGGAAGGATCGGCCCAGACATCGGGTCCGAAAAACGGCAAGGACCATCCCGAGTTTGTGCGTCGCCAGGGGCATATCCTGCGGATGGAATTTGTTGGCGCATCGCCAGAGGCAAACGCGTCCGGCATGCATCCGCAACCCGGCCGCTATAACTTCTTCATGGGCAATGATCCATCGCGCTGGGCCGCCGATGTCCCGCTGTTCAGCCACACCCGTATCAATGCCATCTATCCCGGCGTTGATGCCCTTCTCTTTTACGATAATGGCAGCCCACGCTACGACCTGCTTCTGGCCGCCGGAGCAGATCCATCCAGAATCCGCATCCGCTACGATGGCGCCCGCACGATCCGCGTCACAAGCAGTGGCGAGCTTGCGATCGCTACAAGCCTTGGCGAACTGACCCAGCAGAAACTCTTCGCCTATCAGGAGATCGGCGGACGGCAGGTGCCGGTAGCCTGCTCCTTTGCCGTGCACGACAACGCCACGGTGGGGTTTGCCCTGGGGAGCTACGATAAGAGCCGTCCTCTGGTGATCGACCCTGTGCTCTATTCCACATTGCTTGGAGGAAGCGGCGATGAGAACGCACTGGCCATGGCACTCGACGCGCAACAGAATGTCTATGTAACCGGGTATGCCAACGCTCCAAATCCGAACGCCGAGACGTTCCCGACAACCACCGGCGCTTATGATCTCGTCCATCGCGGCAACAGCGATGTGTTCGTCTCAAAGCTGAACCCGACGCTTGGGGCGCTTCTGTATTCCACCTTTATCGGCGGCAACGGGTTTGATGACGGACGCTCGATAGCGATTAACGGGAGCGGCGAAGCGTATGTCTGCGGCTATACCGGTTCGGATAACTTCCCGACCACGGTCGGCGCCTACGACCGATCCTACAACGGCGGGTCGCACGACATCTTTGTCACAAAGCTGAGCGCCTCCGGCTCGGACCTTGAGTACTCCACCTTCATCGGCGGCATGGCCAGCGATGGCGCCTACAGCATAGCACTGGAAAGCAACGGCACAGCCCGTATCTGCGGTTATACTTCCTCCAGCGACTTCCCGACGACCGTGGGAGCATACGACCGTTCTTATAACGATGGTGCCGATGATATCTTCTCCCTGGCGCTGAATCCATCCGGCTCGGATCTTGCCAGCTCCACCTTTATCGGCGGATCGGGATCGGATTATGCATATGCGATCAAACTCGACGCAAGAGGAAACGGCTATATCTTCGGCACGACATCCTCGGCCGATCTTCCGGTAAGCCCAAATGCCTTTGCCAGCATCTATGCAGGAGGGCCGCATGATGCCGTGCTGCTGAAACTGAACGCCTCGAACAGCTCGTTGCTGTATTGTAGCTATTATGGCGGATCGGACGACGATTATGCCTATGATCTGGCGTTGTTCGGTGAAAACGATGTGGCACTGTGCGGCTATACCGCGTCGAGAAATTTTCCGACAACACCCGATTCCTACAGCCCCGACTACAATGGCGGAGCCTACGATATCTTTGCCATCCGCCACACGATCACATCCAGATCGCTCACCTTCTCAACGTTTATCGGCGGGCAGAGCGACGATTATGCATATGCTATAGCCATAGCGCAGGGAAATATCTGGATCGCAGGCCATACGGCATCCATCGACTTCCCGGTATTCTCCGCCGGATACGATACAACCTATAATGGCGGGCCATACGATACCTATGTGCTGGAACTGGATGGCTACGGCGATCGCCTTCGCTATGTCTCGCTCTTTGGAGGGGTCAATCAGGATATCGCGCACGATCTGATCGTTATCCCGACCTATCCTGAACCGGTGAATATCTATCTCTGCGGCACAACCAACTCGGCCAATTTCCCAATTGGCCAGGGGGGGTATGATGCTACTCTTGCCCGGCGTTTCAACGACGTGGGGGCCGATTTCTCCTACGATGCATTTGTGCTCAGGCTCAACCCCCGCAACCTGCTGCTGCTGACCGAGACTCCAGGCAATGGAACGCTCTCCTGCCAGAATGGTACGTTCAATATCAATTGGGCAAGCTATGGCATCGACACGATAGCGATCCACCTCATGAGCGGCACTCCCCCGCAGTGGTCGGTGGAGCTGATAAGCAATTATGGTGCTGACGGAGGGACCTGGCCGTGGCTTGTACCATCTACCTTCCCGAGCGGCACAACATGGCGGATCTATATCACGGGAAGATCAGGACGAGACATGGCGGGAAAGAGGGAAAGCGATACGGGAGCGGTATTCGAGGTGCCGGAATCGCCGATATTACAGAAGGGGATCGCCAGCATGCTGGTCTGCCCGGGAGAACCGCTGAACTTCTCCATACAGGCAACCGGCTATAAGATCAGCTACCTATGGCGCAAGGATAATTTCACGATCCATGGGGCTACCGCATCCTCCTTTAGCATAGACTCCCTGACCCCGCGTGATACGGGATGGTACGAGGTGGCCGTGATTGATGCCTGCGGCAATGTCGGACTCTCCAACAAGGCCAGAGTGGATTTCTATCCGGTGCCAAAGATCGTGCAACAGCCGCTCTGGCGTGTGCTCCCCTGCTACGGAAAGGAGGCGCGATTCGAGGCGATCGCCGAAGGGGAAAATATACGCTACCAGTGGTACAAGAACGGCACGCCGATACCGGGCGCCGTGCAGAACGTCCTGGTGATCCCATCGGCAACAGAGGCCGATACCGGCGTCTACCGGCTGGGCGTCTTCAATGATATCTGCCAGGATTATCCGCAATACAGCATCCCATCCAGACTTGAATTGTTCCCCGAGGATATCGAGACCGATCCGGTCACCCAGCATGCGTTCACAGGAGATGCCGTCAGCTTCTCGGTGGTTGCCAGAGGGGTCGATCTGAAATACCAGTGGCGAAAGGATGGTGTGCCCATACCGGGCGCAACACAATCCACCTACATAATCTTTCCGGTACGGATGGAACATGCAGGCACCTATGATGTCCTTATCAACGGCGAGTGCACAATGCTCAGCCGCCCGGCAACGCTTTCGGTTGGCCTCTCCAGCGTCGCCCCGGGCTTCGGCACCAGCGAAAGCAACGGCCTGACGATAACGGCCCTGCCAAATCCGAGCGCCGGGCGTGTTGTGCTTCAGCTTGCCTCATATACGGGCAAAGCGCTCCCCGGCAACCTCCGGCTGGAACTCTTCAACTCGATTGGCGTCCAGGTGCTCGATCTTACCGAGAACCTCGCCGCCAGCGGTTTCCGCACAGCCGAGTTCGACGCGGCAGCACTGCCGCCGGGAGCCTACTTCTGCCGTCTGCTCTCGAACGATCGCCAGATCGCGAGCAGCATCATTATGGTCTCCCGATAACCCTCTCCTGAAATGCATAGATGGTGGCGTCCCGGTTCTCCGGGGGCCACCATCGTCGTTGAAGACCCTCCTGCCCGGCCTTTCTCACCCAGCCCCCAGATCGAAGACCAGCGCCTCCCCCCCATCATTGCCCTCAAGAACAAGCTCCGGCTCTTCGGTAAGCGCCGCGCCATCGCCGGCATGCAGCAGCGCGCCGTTCACCACCATAGAGCCACGCACAATCTGCACCCAGGCAGCGCGGCCATCGCCGAGCCGATGGCGAACCTCGTGTGCAGGCTCAAGCGTCGAGAGATACAGTTCAAGATCCTGATGCACCGTTACGGAATGGCTGCGGCCATCGCGGGATGCCAGAAGGAGAAGGGAGCCGATGCTCTCCTCGGGCACAAACATCCGTTGTTCATAGCCGGGAACCAGCCCGTTTCTCTCGGGAGCAACCCAGATCTGAAGCAGATGCACCGGCTCGGTGCCGGAGTGATTGAACTCCTTGTGAACAATGCCTCGTCCGGCTGTCATGCGCTGGAGATCGCCGGGAAGGACGATCGTGCCGTTATTCATGCCATCGTTATGCCCAAACGCCCCTTCTATCACATAGGTGATGATCTCCACATCCTGATGTGCATGCATATCTCCCCCGCGCCCCGGTGCCATGCGCTCCTCGTTGATGCCACGGAGACTGCGAAACCCCTGGCGCCATGCTCCGGCACGCTCTGTGGAGGCAAAGGTCCGATAGCTGTCGCACCAGTCATCGCGATACCGGGCACGCTCATCGCAGCGGCAGATGTCGATCATCGTCGTTCAGAAGTTGGAGGGAAGGAAATGCACGGGCATGGATATCATCCGGCACGGAAGCCGATACGGGCATGCGCCCCATCGCAGAAGGGTTTGTTGGAGGAACCGCCGCACCGGCAGAGCGCGATACGGGTATCGTGAAGCAGCAGGGCGCCATCCTCGCCGATAATCCGAAACTCGCCGCGAAGATAGAGCGGGCCATCCTCCTGTACGGCAATGGTTGCCTGCTCATCGGCCTGCTCCTGTGGCCCGCCATCGAGCCTCTCGAAGTGAAGCGCCCCGGTTGGACAGGTCTGCACCACATCGGCGATATGACTGGCAGTCCCCTTCTCCGGCTGGATCCAGGGGCGCGCCTCCGGGTTGAACACGGCCGGCACTCCATGCACGCAGTTTGCCACGTGGATGCAGCGGGCGGGATCATAGATGACGATGATATCGTCGGACCGATATTCCTTGTTCCCTGCCATAAACTCCTCACAATGATAGGGTGCAGGCACATCGCATCATAATGCGATAGCCTGCCAGCCGATAGATGCACCGGTATCGGACCAATATTCGGACCAAACGGGCAGGGCGCCATGCACAACACCACCGGCACATAGATGCCCGCCGGTCCCGGCCTATCACACCGGCCGGGGACGCCCCTTGCACTTCGGGCACTCGACGAACTCCCCCTCCTCCTTGCTCCATGCCTGCGTGGTCCAGGCATTGCCGCAGATGCCGCAGGGACGGTTCAGCGGCTTCAGTCCCGAGGTAAAGCGGCACTCGGGATAACGGGTGCATGCATAAAACACACTGCTGAAACGTCCCCCCACCCGCTCCACGATATCCCCCTGGCCGCATCCCGGACAGGAAACCCCAAGCGGGACGGGTTTTGTGGCAGTGCAGTTCGGATAGTTGGAACAGCCGTAGAATTCGCCGCCATTACGTCCCTTGCGGCGCACCATCGCCGAGTTGCATGTATCGCAGATGACCGCCTCTCCATCTGCCGAAACGGCTCCGGCAGCAGCCGAACCTCCCCCCAAACGTGCGCGCGGCGTGCCATCCTCCGTCGCCGAGATGATGTTGCGGCAGTTCGGGAACCCCAGGCATGCCAGATAATGCCCGTAACTGCCAAGCCGAAGCTCCATCGCCGATCCGCACTTCTCGCAGACTGCATCGCTCTTCACCCCTTCGACGGCACCCTTTGCCGGGCGTCCATCCCCGGTGGTCTTGTGGCGAAGCCGAAGCCCGCCGTTGCGCCCCCCCTCCTGCCCGCCGCTTCCACGTCCCACGATCTGCAACGCCGAAAGAAGCGGCTTGTAGAAGCTCTGCATCACCTTCAGATAGGTGGCCTTGCCGCCGGCGATCGTATCGAGATCGCCCTCCATGCGCGCCGTGAACTTGACATCAAAAAGCGCAGGGAACCCTGAGACCAGGGCATCGCACACCTTTAGGCCAAGCTCCACCGCATAAAGCTTCCGCTCGCGCTGCTCCACATACCCCCGATCCTGGATCGTAGAGATGATAGCGGAATAGGTGCTGGGACGTCCTATTCCCTTGGCCTCCATCTCCTTTACCAGAAGGCTCTCGGTGTAGCGCGCCGGGGGCTTGGTAAAACTCTGTTTTGTCTCGATCGACTCCAGCCGGAGCGGATCACGCTCCCGGATATTCTGCGGCAGAACGGTCTCCAGCTCCTTCTCGCCATCGTCCGGGCCTGCGGCGCCCTTATCCTTCCCTTTAGCCCGGGCACCTTTTTTTACGGCAGCTCCCCCTTCCTCCTCCTCCACATCGGCATAGACCTGCATCCAGCCATTGAACCGGGTGATACGTCCGGTAGCACGAAACAGAAACGCCCCACCCAGGATATCAACGGTGGTCTGGTCGAATATCGCAGCGGCCATCTGGCTGGCAACAAAGCGGCTCCAGATCAGCTCGTACAGGTCGGCCAGTTCCTTGTCCAGGCTCTTGCGCGCCTCCTTGGGGGTGATCTTCAGATCGGTGGGACGTATCGCCTCATGCGCATCCTGCACGTTCGGCTTCCCTTTTTTCACGACGGCAGCCTTCTCCCCTTTGCGTCCCGGCGGGAGATATTCCTTGCCATAGTTCTCGTAGATAAACTCCTCTGCTGCGGCCACCGCCTCATCGCTTACGCGGGTGGAATCGGTACGCATATAGGTGATAAGCCCCACCCGTCCCTGCCTGCCGAAATCAACGCCCTCGTAGAGCTGCTGCGCAAGCTTCATCGTACGGGCAGTGTTCATCCGAAGGCGGCGCGATGCTTCCTGCTGAATCGTGGAGGTAGTGAACGGCAGCGGCGCGTTCCGCTTCACCTCCTTTTTGGTAATGGAAGCGATATGATACGATTCGCGCAGAGCACGCTCGCGGAGCGCCTCGGCCTGGGCTTTTGTTGCGATAAAGGGGAGGGCCTCGCCCGTCCCCTTCAGCTCGGTGGCCGATCCGCTCGGATTTCTGATCTCGGTGGCATCAAAACGGACAAGGCGCGCAACGATCTCGGCCTCATCGCGTGTGCGGAAATGGCCTATCAGGTTCCAGTATTCGATCGGGATAAAGGAGTTGATCGCACGCTCACGTTCCACAACCAGCCGCAACGCTACCGATTGCACCCGTCCTGCGGAAAGCCCCCGCCCCTGGCCGGTAAACTTCCGCCAGAGATAGGGGCTTACCTTGTAGCCGATCAGCCGGTCCATCACCCGGCGCGCCTCCTGCGCTTCCACCATCGCCGCATCAATAGCACGCGGCTGGCGCATGGCCGCCGTAATCCCGGATTTTGTGATCTCGTTGAACAGAACACGCTGGATATTGCCGTTGCGCTCCCGGATCTCCTCGGCGATATGATGGGCGATCGCCTCCCCCTCGCGATCCGGGTCGGTTGCCAGAAACACCCTGTCGCAGCGCCCGGCAAGGTTCTGAAGGCGCTTGACGATCTCCTCCTTCCCCTTGATAAGCTCGTAGGTGGGGACAAACCCATGATCCACATCGATCGAGAGATCCCCCTTTGGCAGATCCTTCACATGCCCCACCGACGCCTCGACGATGTAGCCCTCCCCAAGATATTTATTGATCGTCTTCGCCTTTGCAGGGGATTCGACGATGACAAGCGATTTAGCCATCGAAACAGTGCTCGTGCGGATATCCCGGCCCGCAGCCGTGATCCGTATATCGGAGCGGCCACGCAACCTATGCTGTATTGACGAATGAAGATAGTGAAGCAGTGGGAATGTAGAGAGGGTTTCGATGGATGAGACAGGACCGCTTTCTGGATGATGTGAACAGACACGGAAGAACACCCTGGCAGGGCACGCGCCGGGTTCCCACGCAGGAATATTTTCTGCTAACGATATTCCAGCCAGTCCTGCAAGCAGAACACATCCGCGCAAAGCCGTGAAGGTTGGCAGTCCTTTGCCCCTTCGCTTGAGTATCCATCCCGGCCGGATAGACCATCATATTTTTTTTCATCACTATTTCACAATGGTCTTGATTTTATCAATTCTGCAAATGCATATTCGCCCCCGCTACAACCACACCTGTTCCGAGCGAATTCATTCTCGGAAGAGAGAGCATCACACTATTGTGTGCACCAACGGTAGCAACAAGCACAGATGAGGAATATCCGGCGATATAATCTGCCGGACGGTCGCCCCCAACATTCCATTATCCCACAGAATATCAACCTCTGGCGTACCAGCAGGAGAGACCGTGTATTGGTTACCACGACATTTTACATGCAGTATCATTTCCATGGCGATCATGCTGCTATGGAGCGGATATCTGGCAGCATCGCCCGCATCCCCGATAGATACAGTTGACGCCGTAATTGTAGAACGTGTGCTATTTATCGGGCACTTGAATTTCGACTGCATCGAGGATACGGTATTCAGCGGCACAAGCAAGGGGCTTGCATATGCCCCTGCTGCCATTGGCTGGGGCAGGCCGGACCACCGGACAAAAGGTTGTTCCGGCGATCCCGGCCCATTCCACCCAGGCAACCCTGCCAGCACCAACGGTGTACGCACACAGATACGATATCCGCATTGGGAAAAATTACACTGTACGGCAGCCTTTCAGGAGGTCAACGGCGACACGCTACCGGATATTATTTTCTTTCTTCGAGGAAAAGTGAAAACGGACGCTGGAGATCGGGATACCGCCCGGGCCATCGTGCTCTTCGGCCAGAGGAACCTTGATACGATCACAACAATCTCTTTAGACCAGGTAGGAGCTTTTGAATATGCGAGATTTTTTGCGCTTGACCTGCGCCCTGGTCGCGACATCATAGAGCCGGAACTACGGGATATCAGCGGCATTCCAAGCCACGAGATCCTTGCAGTGGCCATGGATGTAAACGCCGACTCTTCCATTACGCCGCAACTGTGGCAGGAGAATGGGCGCACCCTGGACGTGCGTGTTCACCCAAACCCGGCCGCCGGATTGGCGCGAATCGAAGGGCGATTGATCCCTGCCGGAGAATATGGTGTTGATATCGTTGCAGTGAATGGCGAGCTACAGCGACAGCAGAACGTGACGGTGACCGCATCCGGGGATCTGTTTCGCATGCTTGATCTACGCTTGCTGGCAAGCGGCTACTATGTAGTCCGGCTGCACCAGCACGGTACTCTTCGCGCAACCTACCCTATCATCATCACACACTGAGCAAGCATTCCGGCTACTATGAAAACACCATATAACGGTCGCTCCTTCTCCATACCGGCTCTGCTGTGGCTTCTGGCCATACTCTGCGCCCACGCTCAGCCGACCGGCTCCATCTCTGAACTCAAGAGTGCATCAAGCCTCTACGATCGAAACGGATGGCAAGGAGGAAGCACACTACAGACTGATGGGCGCATGAACGTATCGGCATCGAGCGGCAATGTGGCCTATACCTATCCTATTTCCGAGCAATCGCTTGATGGCCACGCTATTTCCGTGGCACTGAACTACTGCGGTGCAGTAGAACACACGGCATTTTTCCGATATGTAGAACCTGCGATCGGGGACACCTCGGCCCCCTACTGGAGCCGCCTGACACAGAACCGACCGCTCTGGCTGGTCGCCGTCAACGATTTTGCGGTGCAGACCATTTCCATGGCTGGCAACTTCCATCAAGATCCGCAGTGGAACCTGGGCAGCGGCAGAACAACCAGCCTGAGCGATCGCGATCTTGTCTGGACGGTTGATGGCTATGATTTCGGCAATCGTATGGTCAGCTTTACTTCACCAAATGCACTACAGTCAATGGGGAGCAGATTCATCGACGTGATACGGCTTCTACGTGCAGATGGCAGTGTGCTGGAACTGCGCAACATACAGCAGCCGACCACTGCTCACCCAAACCAACGGCCGGAGCTTTATACCGGCTATTACTTCGCCAACGAAGCAAATAGCCGGGGGTTCGCGTTCGTTGAATTCGATTCGCTCAACTGGCCGGAGCATATACGGCGATATGGGGAAGGAAGCGGATACCATCTTGTTCCACGACGTGTACACTATTACTCCGGTGATGGTCTCGAATATATTTTCAAGGAGCGGGTTGCCCCATACGGCACCCTGGTCTATAGCGGTTATAACGGGGACACGTACGAGGGATGGGAAACGCTCTATGGAGGCATGGCGGCCGGCCCCACGATATTCTATCTTGAAACTATCACAACCGGATCGGGAGCAACCATCGATGTATCCCGCATACGACATTACCCGCAGTACGAAAATTCCGACAGAAAGGATTCAACCAAGGGTCGGTCATTCATCAGTGGCCTTACCGGCCACCGTTTTTCATTCCCGATCACCTTCAGCCAGAATTATCAGGAAGGACGCAATAATTCAATGGTGATCGAGGCGCTGGGACGTACAATCACGGTCTGGTTCGACTCGGTCTCGACAAGCGGAAACGGAGCGGACAAGTTCTCCCTGGCCGGTGCCGACAAATGGACCACAAGCGAGAACTCCCCCTTCTCCTGGATTCGTGAACAATATAAATCTGCGGCCGGATACGTAACCGCCATAGCCGACCCGGAAAATCGGCTGACCACATTTACGTACGAACGAGTGCCACGCCGCTACATCGGTTTTGGCTTTGCACCCGGCCACGATACTGTTGTGTTACAGAACTTCCGGCTGACAGAGGTAAAGGAGCCTACCAGAACATTCACCATCTCCTATCAACCAATCGATGGCAATGTTCTATCAGGCGCTCTCTATTCACCTTTGCTTCTCAACAATGTGGTCGATTCGGTGGCTCGTTATAGCCGTAGCGGAACGTTGCTCGGCACCGATCACTATCTGTTCACCTACAGGCTCGCCGGGGATGGAACATCCGGGTACCTCATTGATTCCAGCAGCATCATCTCCACCGACCAGGTAACCGGGCAAAACATCTCCACAGTCTATTCCTATCACCCCTATGCCCTTCCCAGGCTTTTTGGAACTACAGCGGTCCCGGGAGCACATTTCACCTCGCTGTATAAAACATCTCAGATCGCCGGAGGGGACACGATTGTCTCGTATATCCGCTATGGTGATTCGCTTCGTGACCCCGATGCGGCGCGCTGGGGAACGCCCTATCTCATTCTCCCCACAGCGGCATGGACCACCGTCAACGGAGTTCGCAAGTCCTTCCTCTCCTATGGCTACGATATCGGCACCGTGCGCAGCTATGGCGGAGACACAGTGCTGGCGGGGAAGCTGGGGCGGGATATTCTGACAAGCGTCACCAACGTGCACCGTCCTGACGATACTGCCACGGTGCTTCTGATTGACACCGTACACTATCTTCATCTCCCCCTCGCCGATACGACGTTCACCCGTTATGATACCACCTGGGATGAACGAAAAAGCTTCGCTCATTACTACAATACCTACTGGAAAACGACCACCAATCTCGATCAGGCAGTGCGCGATTACTGGGAGGAGGTGGCATTCGATCCGCAGGTATTTATCGGACGGATTGATACGGTACAGGGACGCCGGAAGGTTCCTCCATTCTTCGGGCTTCCCAGCCGGCACACGCTGCATAACTCGGCAGGCACGATCCTGGAGGGAAGGATCTTCACCTATGCAACCGATCCGGCACAGCGGAACGTCTCGCGTGGAAGACGACTGGCGGACTCGATCATCGGAGCAGGAGGAACGCGCACAATCCTCGGAACCCGATTCGATTACAGCAGATGGTTGGGAAAGAACCTGCCATCCGGCGCGACCAATGCCAACGGCGCCCGGATCGGCTCCTTCTATGAGTACCAGGCCCCGGCATCCGGCGTCCCTGCTGGCACCATCCTCCGCAACGACGACGAGGCAACCGATCAGGCTCATCTGACAGGAGTATACTTCGCCCATCGATTCGAGCGGCCAGTAACATGGCAGGGGTATGTACGGCGCTACCAGGATTCCTCCGCTCTTGCCACCGATACCCTGAGCACCCTCGCCCAACGCACATTCTTCGGGCTGGTTGGTGGCACGGTTGATGCCAATGGCTGGTACTCCAGAAACGAATACGATCGCGTGGCCCGCTTGAAAAAAGCATGGCGGCCATTCGACTTTCCTCAGGATTCGGCGGGAAGCACCTATACGGGGATAGAGACCATCCCTCTCTATGGCAGCACCTGGCGTGTAACGCAGACGGATTCGGTGGAGTGCTCCGATGGAATGAAGTTCGTATACCCCCGCCAGCCCGATACCACGCTGTATGGCGATAGCCTTTTTGCGGCAATGCGGAGCCTTGCGGCAGATCCGGCCTGTCCTCCCTGCAATTCCGCACGAAGAGATGATGAGAAGAAACACGACCGAGCGTTGCTGACGACCTGCAACTTCGGCAGGTTATATACCCGCAAGGATCAGCATATCGGCATGATCGACTACCTCATCGACTCCTCCAGCGCCCTCTTCAATGCCGTAAGCCTGGATAGCGCCTACCTCCAGCTCTATGTCACATCCATGGCCGGCGAGTGCGTGGCGCTCAACGTCTCGATTCCGCAGTTCGGGTTCACAAAGACCTATACCTTCAACTGCCAGTCGGTACTGATACTGGAAGGAGTGCCAAACGACAAGGAGACCGGCAAGATGGAGCGGAAGAGCCGGGATCTGGCATCGGCCCCCGGGGTTCCCTCGCATGCCATGGTCTATCTGAAGGTGAATCTGCGTCCCATCATCACCGATCTTCTCAGCATGGGTTATGCAGAGCGGCTTGGGATCTACCTGAAGGTAACCTCGCCGGATACCCGTATCGATTTCATCAATGGGAGCAATGGCGCCGATACACGGCCTCGCCTGGTGCTTCGGGGCACGTTCGACCGCACCCGATTCCAGCCTGGATTCGAGGATGATTATACCATTGCCTACCAGTACAACGATGACTCGCTCTTCTCCTCGGTATCATCCAAGATCGACGACATCCGCCATAGCAGCAACGATCTGAGCGGATCGCCGGGAACCAGCCGTTATACCCTCTCCCGCCGACTGTATGGCCCGGAATACGTCATGCAACGCTCGGAGACCACAATCGGCCCACCGCATGCTCCCATCCGTCTCGATTCGGTGCAGTTCCGCCATACCGGATGGAATCGTCCGATGACGATCATCGATCAGGAAGGGGATAGCACCGTCATTCACTACGACGCCATCGGCAGAGCAACGCTCCTTGTACACCCGGATGGCACACAGGCGGCGGTGAGGTATCGCTCCGGCACGCCCGCCGCGTGCGGGATCACCGACACCATACAGGACTTTTTGGGATTCTGCTCGGCAACCATCACCGAGGATGAAAACAAGGTCAGACATGCACGCTATTATGATGCGTTCAACCGGCTCCGCCGCCATATAGCCGATTCCAACGGGCTGGCCGCAACAACGATGTACGACTACGATGCCCTTGGCCGCCTTACCAGAACCGTGAACCCAGGCGGCGGAATCCTTCAGTACACCCATGACGCATTCGGCAGGCTGAGCCGGGCAAGCCATCCCGATCTTGGTGCGGTCTCCTATACGTACGATAATGTCGGCAACATCCGTTTCTCGCAGGATGCACAGCAGGCCGCCCATGGGCTGCTGACCTATTACCAATATGATGACTTGAATCGTACCACTCTCGTAGGAGAGGCCGCGATCGATGTGAAAGGGAACTGCCCTCCATATAACGAGGATGGACTCTCGGAACCACAGGATTGCGGTGATGGCACCGATCTTCCCGCGATGCTCGATGGCTCACGCCTCCAGATCACATCGGGGGGAGATATACTTACGGCAAACCCGACACTGCTTTCATCATCGGCCGAAGCGCCGCCGCACTTCCCCGATCCCAGCACCTTCACCCTGAAAAACTGCGTTCTCGATCCCGAGCCACGGCTCCACGAAAGCACGGCTCCAACCCGTCCGCTCATCCGCCATCCAGCACCACGGTATCTCTCCAATGGCCTGACACGCGCAAAACTCGACGAGTGTGAAGACCTGCGCCTGTACCCTGGATTTGCCAGGGTCGCCGTCCACTACGATGGGCTTCCAGTTGCAACCGGCCCTGTCTGGAGCGCCTTTCCAGACTCGGCACGCTGGAACAGCATGGCTCCCAAAGGGCGAGTTCGCAACCTGCGGGGCCGCCAGGCGGCGATCGCCTACCGTGAGCGGGCAAGCGAACCATATCACTTCACCGTGATGAGCTACGATGAGCGCGGACGTGTGGAGGCCATACTCCGGCACAATGACAATCTCGGGTTCGATGCCGTCTATTATACCTACAACAGCGCCAACCGGGTAACGGCGGTCACCGTCGCCGACCCGCTCCGCCAGCACACGACATGGTATGGCTACGATGCCAACGGACGGATCGACACGGTATGGACAAAACTCTCACCGGTAGGGAGCGGGCTGGTTATCAATGGGAACTTCAGCCAGCCTCGTGTCCCATTCATCGCCCCGCGCCCCTTCTCCCCCGATATCGTCTACAGCTACAGCCGACGCAATCAGGTAGAGCAGATGAGCTATCCATACATCAAGCTGCTCGTGGACTATGCGTACAACAGCCAGGCCTATCTCGATTCGCTGGTCGCCACCCTGGGCGATGACCCGCTGCTCCGCCTGACGGTCTTCAGCGAGCATCTCGACTACTCCCCCGGCGGCGAGATTCTGAAACAATCCTCTACCCGTTACGGAAGCGCAGCCGAACAGAGCTATCGCTATGATAATCTGAGCCGCCTGACAGGATGGGCCGATGGCTCGGGTACCACCGACTATAGCTACGATCCGCTCGGCAATCGGCTTATGCGCGTCCAATCGGGCAGGCAGCCGGAGACCTATAGCTATCAGCCCGATGGCAGCCGCATTATCTCGCGGTTGCAACGGGATGCACAGGGGAACGACACCACGCACCATTATGGCCATAACGCCAATGGCGGTGTAACCGATCATACGCTGAGCTACAATACCCCATCCCAGACTGAGATGCTCCGCCAGGAGACATTGGGCTATAGTTTCCGAAATCTTCTGAACGTCGGCAGAGTACGCGATCTGCGCAACGGCGACAACCGCTGGTACGAATGGCGCTATCGCTACAGCCCCGACGGCGAACGGGAACAGAAACGGCTGTATAAGGTCAGCAATGGGGTCGTCCCGGCCCCCGACAGCGTGGTTTATCCCTGGACCTATTATCTTCTCGGCGCAGGTCATACACAGCTTGCGGTCTATCATGGCCAGCAGTTCGACTCCACACGCCTGATATGCAACGAGGGTGGAACACGGGTCTACATGTACCCAGCCGAGTACCGCACCTATGGCCTCGGCCCGGCTGCTGCCATCATCACACGCCCGAATGGCAGCAAGGAGTACCAGATCGCCGATCATCTCGGCACCCCACGTCTGACGCTCGATGAACAGGCATCCCCCATAGCCGGAGCCGACTATGGGCCATTTGGTGAAGAGCTTGCCGTGGCAGGCGTTCCCCGGCGCGAAGGTTATATCGACCGCGAGCGTGATCCCGAAACCGATCTCGCGAACTTCGGGCTTCGAGGCTATGATCCCGACCGCGGAGCATTTGCGGCACCGGAACCACTCTGGCCGCTTATGCCCTCGACAAGCCCCTACGCCTATGTCGGGAACAACCCGCTCTCCTGGAGCGATCCAAGCGGACTTGCCGGAGAATCGCCCCAGCCCTCCCCGCTCGACCCGGCACCAAGCGGTGGCAGTAGAGATGCGGGTATGCCGGTCTGGCAGATCGAAAAGCTGCTCGGGAACAACGGCCCCCGGCGCAGAGGAGGCTCCCCGGAACCACGAACGGAACGTCCGACGATGGTCGGACCTCCCCCGCCGCCGCGTGGTAACAGGGGCGTCAAGGTGGTACCGCCGCCGATTATCGTGGAACCGCCTGTGCCGGTACGTGAGGAGAGCAGCGCAGCCATGGGAGCACTCGCCATCACGCTTGGCGCCGCTGGCGCTCTCCTGGCCGATGATGCCACCGTCATCGGGGTGGTCGATGATCCGGCTATTCCAGTCGTGCTCGTTGTTGGTGCAGTTGTCGTTGGCTGCCTGCTTTTGGCCGAGGCGCTGAGTGATGGAACCGAGGATCTCTACGATCCGGCCAATGCCGACCATGACCGCAACCCAGCCGCTGATAAGAAATTGAGTGATGGTGAGATAAGAAAACTCAAAAAGAGAGGATTCGATATACATGACGTAAAAGATATCGACGCAGATATAATGATCGATCTGTATAAAGACTCGAAAGGCAATGTATATATAAAGCCTGGCGGGCCTAAAGGCCGCGGAGGTCAAGGTCCTGGAGAACCGACCTATATCAACCTAAACAACCTCTGATGTATGGAAACCAATGGTGTTGCACTAAGCTTGCGCATTATGAGATTTGACTGCTCGCCGGATGATGTCACCGAATTGCTGGGCATGCAACCAACAAGGGTCTGGCATAAGGGAGAACCACCAGTACCAGGAACAGGGGTTCGCAACAAGCAGAATGGATGGGGTCTCTCATCAGGATTGGAAGAGAGTATGAGCTTCACATCCCATATGGAAGCGCTTCTGACTCGCATCGAACCCCATATCGACAAGATCGCTGTGGTTGGCCATAGATACCGTGCAAGAATCGCCTGCGCACTTTATCTCTATGATAGCAACGACGAAGTGATGCCCCCAATCCGTATCAGCAAGCACGCAATTGCTCTATTCGGCCAGATCGGTGCAGGGTTCGTTTTCGACATCTATATCCTCGGCACAGCAGAGGAAGCCAGCGATCAGGAAAAGATAGATTCCCCAGCAGAGCACTCTTTACAGCAGGCTCGCAAGGAGTCTCATGACATCAACCTAGAGATCAGGATCACCGGATTCCCATGCACTCCTGATGAGGTTACCCAGACTCTAGGAGTACAGCCAACACGCTTCTGGCATAGCGGGGACAGTGGACATGATGACACCAACCAGCAGTCTCACGAGAACGGCTGGGTCATTGCATCGGGAATACCACAGAACGAGGAGTTCCAGACACATATGGAGGCATTGCTCGCGATCATCGAGCCAAGGCTTGATGCATTCACCGATATCTGTACTCGATACCATGCCGAGTTGTGGGGCACCATCCAGATGTACTACGAGCTTGAGGTGAGCACGCCCTGGATTCACATCGACAAACCGATGATGCGCATACTGGCACAGCTTGGAGTAGAGGTAACACTGCACATGACGGTCTCTCCGGCAGATAGATAGGAGTGACACGACTATGAATTACGAAAGAATCGAGCTTGGCAAGCAGGCAAAACTCTATGTCCAGGATCGGCTCAGCATAGGGCTGGGATTATCTTCAAATATTCTTCGACTGCATAGAATACTCGATGGCAATGTGGAAACATATCTTCCTCGTACATCACGATCAGCCAGGATCAATGAGTTATCGTGCATGCAGTTCAAGCACGGAGGCATCACTCGTCCTGAAGATTCATTGGCCATACTTGTCGATCTGGCATGCAAATTCCTTGGCTCCGACAATGATCGCCTCTGCATATTTGAGAATCCCAACGCCCAGATTCCGTTGAACTGGTCATCCGAGTTTACTTCATATGCCCTCTCATCCGGCAATGATGTTTATAACCTCGCTCTTGGGACATCCCACGACAAAGCGGACATTGAGACCGCGATCCTCGAATCAAAATCCGGCTGGATATTCATTGGTGTTATGACATCCTTCCCCGACATCAGTAGGTTGGCTCGCAGAAGAGAAATAACGAACGAAGAGATAGAACTTCTAGCAGAACGAGCAGAACATATCATCATAGGAGCGTTTGATGGTGAAGGATATCTGATCTGGAGCAAACCACAAGACCAGCATTGCCAGGCACATTGACACCAGCTTTGGTCTATATAGATAGTACCAGCAGATTGAAACCTGCTCCACATTCCCTACGAGAAGCGTTTAGCGATCATATAGAAACAGCAGCGCCATCATGAACTGGCACGCACCGATCTGGAGCTTATGCACACTCATACCATACAAATTTCTTTACGCATCACGGATTTTGAGTGCGCCCCTGAGGAACTAACCCATGCCTTGGGCATCCAACCGACCAGGACATAGCGCAAAGGAGAACGGAAGCATCCCAAACTCATCCTCTACCATAGCGAGAATGGTTGGTCGATCTCATCGGGAGTCAGCGACCATCACAACTTCGACGATCATGTCGAGTCCTTGCTACGCTTCCTCGAACCCCGGCTTGAGGCGTTCACGTCGATCGGCAACCAATATTTCACGCAGGTTTCATGTGCCATTCGCATGTATCACAACAACAATGAAAGCCTTCCGTGGATAGCATTCAATAAGAGAGCAATGCACATCCTCAACCAGATCGGAGCAGAGATAGACGTTGATATGTATATCCTGTAAAACAAGGGCTGATTGCCCCAGGCCAGATCGTAGAGCGTCAGGGAGCATGCCAAGGAACCGCACGGAACAGTTTGAATCACGAGAACTTCTGTAATCCCCATGACAATGCGTGCCAACGAAGTCGAACTGGACTTTAGAATTATGGAATTCGATTGTTCGCCAGATGAGATAACCCATAGAGTTGGGCTATTGCCTACTGAAATATGGTACATGGGAGGGACCAGAGTCCCAGGATTACGCCTCACCCATAAGGAGAACGGCTGGGAGGTCTCCTCAGGACGATCAAAGTATGAGAGCTTCGCCTCACATGTTGACGCATTACTGGAACATATCGAACCTCATATCGATACGATTGCAGAGGTTGGCAATAGATATCATGCCGAAGTATCCTGTGCGCTCTATCTCTATGATAGCAACGACGAAGCGACACCCCCGATCTACCTCAGCAAACACGCAATCGCCCTCCTTCATCGGAGCGGCGCAGGGGTCGATTTCGACATCTATATCCTTGGCTTACGAGAAGAAACCGACGATCAGAACAAGACAGATTCCCCAGCAGAATACCCTTCACAGCAGAATCGCAAGGAGTTCCACGACATATCCCTTGAACTCAGAATCACCCGCTTCCCATGCACTCCGCAAGAGATCACCGACGCACTTGGCGTACAGCCAACATATGTCTGGCATCAAGGAGATCCACAGCATGGTGATACCGGCCAGCTCTATCATGACAATGGCTGGGCAATCACCTCAGGACTTCCGCAGCAGGAGGAGTTTCAGACACATCTGGAGGCATTGCTCGCGATCATCGAGCCAAGGCTTGATGCGTTCACCGATATCTGCACTCGGTATCATGCCGTGCTCTGCGGGAAGATTCAGATGTACTACGAGCTTGAGGTCAGCACCCCCTGGATTCACGTTGACAAGCGGATGATGAGAGTTCTGGCACAGCTTGGAGCAGAGGTAACGCTGCATATGACGGTCTCTCCGGCAGATAGATAGGAGTGGAAAGGACAGGAATGCCCTGAACGGCAACAAGAGCACGGAAAGGTAGCAGGATGAGCATTGGCCTGGGCTACAGGCTACGTCGTACCGGAACTCACCCAGGCCTGAGATACCCCCCGCTGACGATTGCGTGACAACAGAGGCGTCAAGGTGGTGCCGCCGATTATCGTGGAACCACCTGTGCCAGTACGTGAGGGGAGCAGTGCAGGAACAATCATTCTAAGCTCCACCTCATTGGGAGGCGCCATAGCCAGCAGCGGAGATCCATGGGACCTTATCGCCGCAGGAATCGTCGTAGGAGTTGGGTTGGTATGGGGGGCATATGAGGCTATATCGTATGCATTGAGTGAGGAAGGCACAACTATAGAGGACATTCTCGGTGAAGCCCAGGGTGGGGATGGTAATTTCGATCTAACGAAACCCGGTGGCTTCGATCAAGCAAATGAGGACTTTGATAGGGTCACCGGAACAATAATCAAGGATAATGGCGATGGGATCAGGATAAAGACTTTACCGGATGGAAGGATGTTAGTAGTTCGACCGACCAGTAGTGACGGCTCACCAACTCTCGAAGTACAGAAAATAAAGGTATCAAAAACCAGCAAGAATAAACCCGAGCGCAAAATACGTTACAAGTAATCAGTATAGACGTATTGAGGCTATCCCCATAGATCAACCAACCTTATGATGATACAAATCAAGCCCCACCAAGAGCTGCAACAACTCGCAGCATCGATAGCTGAAGTGGTTCACGGTAAAGCCGATCTGAGTCCCGCCTGGATCAAACAGAATGAATGGGCCGTTACACCTATCGAGCGTTGCTTGGCAATGGGGACGAATCGTCCACAAGTCCATATCAAGGAAGATCAAATAGAATGGCTGGTAGAAGCTGCCAGGAAACTCGGCTGCCATACATGCCATGCAATCCCAGTGCCTCCATCTCCTGCTCAGCATCCCTCCTTCCGCTTCCCCATGACATGGGATGCTCTCTTCGAGTTCAGCACACAATGTGCCAATGTCAATTATCTACTGATCCCGAACGACTCTGCATTCGCTCTCCTGTGCAGTCCGGACGGGTATCTTGTCCTTGCCGGTCCTGCTGCATTTGTCCACGATGCCGTTAGAAAGGATATCTATGATGCACGCAATCATTTTATGGGACTATCGCTCGATGCGATCATTTCAAATGTTACTCCAGTAGGACTTGAGGAGACATTAAAGGCAGTGGCCGCGCGATATTCCCACAACGATCTTATCGCATTTACTACCATTACCGACCACAGCCTCTGCCAACATCTCAAGGGATTGAGCCGGGAGATGCTTGATGGAGACGAACAACTCGATCTCGATTGGATTCGCACCAACAAGTGGGCCGCCGCACTGGTCAGCAAATTGACTTATGATCCAGGCTTGCTTGCCGAGGCCCTTCGTATGGCTGGGCACCACGAAGTATTTGCCGTTCGCACATTCAACGACGAATGCTACAGAGTGCCAGCACTATCGGAAGGACTCACAAGTTTCGATAACGGATACAATTTTTTCGATATCCTTCTGTTTCCTGAAGACAGATCATGCGCGATGTTGAATGTCAACGAATTTCACAACATCATCGCAGGGCCAAAAGACTTTGTTGTCAAGGCGCTCGGCACAAGCATACCGACTGCAAGGAAATTATTTGTGAATCGGTATGCGGTATTGGAGAGGGAGGGTGGAATACGATATATGCTCAATGCAGCCAGGCGTTATGAGCCATTTAATGGAGATTGATATTTCAGAGGAAGTCATATCTAAGGAGCTATGTTCCCTACGCCTACGTCGGGAACAACCCGCTCTCCTGGAGCGACCCGAGCGGGCTGGCCGGAGAATCGCCCCAGCCCTCCCCGCTCGACCCGGCACCAAGCAGCGGCGGCAGAGATGCCGGCATGCCGGTCTGGCAGATCGAAAAGCTGCTCGGGAACAACGGCCCCCGGCGCAGAGGAGGCTCCCCGGAACCACGAACGGAACGTCCGACGATGATAGGCCCTCCCCCGCCGCCGCGTGGCAATGGAAGGATGGAACCAAATTCAAAGTAGGGTTATGACATCTATCAACCATTTCAAATAAGAACAAGGAAACGTATGCAGTGCCTACAAGCGATCCTTGGCGAGCAATCACGACTCTTCATCCTCAACCAATTGCATCACGGTCTCCAGATTTCACAACATCTTTGCAACAAAGATATTCTGAATGGCCATGTTATTTCACGACTATCAACGAATGACAATATCGAGCTTATCCAGAATTTATCATCAGATGAATTCAACTATGGCGGTATCGCCTCACTTGAAGGCTCCTTGAGGTGCCTGACAGAATTTCTTATGAAATTCATGAGCGAGTCTCCCAATCGGCTATGCATTTTTGAGGATGCAGGTGCCGAGCCGTCATTCACATGGGTTATACGCGACAAACCACGCATATTCACATACAACAAAGAAGTCTACCATGTTGCTTTCAGTCAGCAATGCACTGAGGAGGGCCTTAAACATGCCATTCGCACAGCGGATTCCACATGGATACTGATTGGCGTTGCCACATCAGTACCAGACATACAAGAATGGATCGGGAAGGTAGAACTTACGAATAATGACATTCAAGAGCTTGCGCAACGAGCAGAGCACATCATAGTAGGAGCCTTTGATGGCGAGGGCTATTTGATCTGGAGTGAATCGCAGCAACTAGAACCCAACGCAAACCTCCCAAACTGATCCTCTACCATAGCGAGAATGGTTGGTCGATCTCATCGGGAGTCAGCGGCCATCACAACTTCGACGATCATATCGAGTCCTTGCTACGCCTCATCGAACCTCAGCTTGAGGCGTTCACAACAAGAATATGAAATACGGTAGAAGTAACTGATCTTACGCAGACTATTTGAGTTTATCTTCCTCCCGAAAACAGCTCATTAGTGAGTTCTCCAAGGAGAAACGGATGGTTAGCAGGATAACAGAAGTGCCCCTACGACCCGACTCAAGCCATCATGGCATGTAAGACCAGTAACTAGTACAGCTACAGATCTATTGAAGAGAAGCCAATGGGTCTATATCTACAACCAACCTTATGATGATACAAATCGAGCCGCACCAAGAGCTGCAACAACTCGCAGCATCGATAGCTGAAGTGGTTCAGGGCAAAGCCCATCTGTGTCCCGCCTGGATCAAACAGAATGAATGGGCCGTTACACCTGTCGAGAGATGGTTGGCAATGGGAATGAATCTTCCACAAGTCCATCTTATGGAAGATCAAATAGAATGGCTGGTAGAAGCTGCCAGGAAGCTCGGCTGCCATACATGCCATGCAATCCCAGTACCTCCATCTCCGGCTCAGCATCCCTCCTTCCGCTTCCCCATGACATGGGATGCTCTCTTCGAGTTCAGCACACAATGCGCCAATGTCAATTATCTACTGATCCCGAACGACTCTGCATTCGTTCTCCTGTGCAGTCCGGACGGGTATCTTGTCCTTGCTGGTCCTGCTGCATTTGTCCACGATGCCGTTAGAAAGGATATCTATGATGCGCGCAGTTATTTTATGGCCAATGCAATCGATATCAGCGAGTCCTATTTTGCTCCAGTAGGACTTGCTGATACATTAAAAGCAGTGGCCACACGATACTCCCGCAACGATCTTATCGCATTTACGACCATTACCGACCACAGCCTCTGCCAACATCTCAAGGGATTGAGCCGGGAGATGCTTGATGGAGACGAACAACTCGATCTCGATTGGATTCGCACCAACAAGTGGGCCGCCGCACTGGTCAGCAAATTGACTTATGATCCAGGCTTGCTTGCCGAGGCCCTTCGTATGGCTGGGCACCACGAAGTATTTGCCGTTCGCACATTCAACGACGAATGCTACAGAGTGCCTGCACTACATGAAGGACTCACAAGTTTCCATAACGGATACAATTTTTTCGATATCCTTCTGTTTCCTGAAGACAGGTCGTGCGCGATGCTGAATGTCAACGAGTACCACAACATTATTGCAGGACCACGTGATTTTGTTGTTACGGCACTTGGCACAAGCATACCGACTGCAAGGAAATTATTTGCGAACAGGTATGCGGTAGTGGAGAGTGCCGAGGGTATGCGATATATGCTTGAAACGGCTCAGCGCTATGCATCCTTCAACGGGGATTAACCCCGGGAATGCGGCGGCAAAAGAGAATAGATACATTAAGACGGAAGGAAGACGAGGCCCTGGCGAACCGATCTATCTTACCATTAATGACTTCTAGCATATGAAATCAAATGAGATATCCATGAGCCTACGCATTATGCGTTTTGATTGCTCGCCGAGCGACATCACTCAAGCTATTGGCATGCAGCCAACGAGAATCTGGCATGAAGGAGAGCCAACAGTTCCCGGGACAGGAATTATCAACAAGCAGAATGGATGGGGTATTTCATCAGGATTAGGAGATGATAGGGACTTCGCTTCACACGTTGATGCGTTATATAAGCGAATCACCGATCACATCGAAGAATTCACCGAAATCGGCAACCGATACCATGCGGAGATCGCCTGCGCTCTGTATCTCTATGACTATAGAGATGGCAGCATACCAACCATACGATTCACCAGGCACGAAACGGATCTACTCCAACGTATCGGCGCGGAGATCGATTTCGATATCTACATCCTCGGCGCAGCAGAACGCATCAGCAGCAAACAACCGGCAGCACCTTCAACGCTCTTCACCTCACAGCAGGCTCCCAAGGAGTTCCACGACATATCCCTCGAACTCAGAATCACCCGCTTCCCATGCACTCCGCAAGAGATCACCGGCGCACTTGGCGTACAGCAAACACGCTTCTGGCATCAAGGAGATCCGCAGCATGGTGATACCGGCCAGCTCTACCAAGACAATGGCTGGGCAATCACCTCAGGACTTCCGCAGAACGAGGAGTTCCAGACACATCTGGAGGCATTGCTCGCGATCATCGAGCCAAGGCTTGATGCATTCACCGATATCTGTACTCGATACCATGCCGAGTTATGGGGCACCATCCAGATGTATGACGAGCTTGAGGTAAGCACCCCCTGGATTCACATCGACAAACCGATGATGCGCATACTGGCACAGCTTGGAGCAGAGGTAATCCTGCCCATGACGGTCTCCCCGGCAGATAGTTAGGAGTGGAAAGGACAGGAATGCCCTGAACGGCAACAAGAGCACGGAAAGGTAGCAGGATGAGCATTGGCCTGGGCTACAAGCTACGTCGTACCGGAACTCACCCAGGCCTGAGATACCCCCCTGCTGACGATTGCGTGACAACAGAGGCGTCAAGGTGGTACCGCCGATTATCGTGGAACCGCCTGTGCCGGTACGTGAGGAGAGCAGTGCAGCCATGGAAGCACTCGCCATCACGCTTGGCACCGCTGGCGCTCTCCTGGCCGACGATGCCACCGTCATCGGGGTGCTCGATGATCCGGCTATTCCTGTCGTGCTCGTTGTTGGTGCGGTTGTCGTTGGCTGCCTGCTTCTGGCAGAGGCGCTGAGCGATGGAACCGAGGATCTCTACGATCCGGCCAATGCCGACCATGACCGCAATCCAGCCGCTGATAAGAAATTAAGCAAAGGCGAGATCGACATGTTAAAGGACAGAGGGTTCAACATTCATAGCCTAAAAGGAAAGCACGGAAAGAGGCTTGGAGAGATTGATCTAAGGATGCAAAAGGGAACATCTATATCAAACCTTCTAGTGGAAAAGGTCCAGGCAAACCAACGTCTATCAACATCAAGAACCTTTAAGCAATGCGTACCAATCAAGTTAAACTGGATTTGCGAATCATAGATTTTGACTGCTCACCTCATGATATAACCAGGATGCTCGGCGTTGAACCGACGAGAATATGGCATAAGGGAGATCCAACAATCCCAGGAGTAGGAATTCGGCATACAGGGGATGGCTGGGTTCTCCTATCAGGATTACCAGATCATGGAAGCTTTACGTCTCATGTTACTGCGCTGCTAGGACACATCGAGCCACATATTGAGCAATTCACCAAAATCGGCAACAAATACCATGCGGAGATCTCCTGCGCTCTCTATCTCTATGATTATGACAAGGTGCCAAGCCTAAGATTCACCAAGCACGAAACCGGTATGCTTCAGCGTATCGGCGCGGAGATTGATTTCGATATCTATATCCTCGGCTCACCAGAACAAACCAGTAAACAACAGCCAGAAGCCTGTACTACCCTGCACTCTTCACAACAGGCTTGCAAGGAGTTCCACGATATCTCCCTCGAACTCAGAATCACTGGCTTCTCATGCACTCCACAGGAGATTACCGACGCACTCGGAGTACAGCCAACATACCTCTGGCGTCACGGTGACCCACAGCACGGTGATACCGGACAGCTCTACCAGGACAATGGCTGGGCAATCACATCCGGTCTTCCACAGCAGGAGGAGTTTCAGGCACACATGGAGGCATTGCTCGCGATCATCGAGCCAAGGCTTGATGCGTTCACCGATATCTGCACTCGGTATCATGCCGTGCTCTGCGGGAAGATTCAGATGTACTACGAGCTTGAGGTCAGCACCCCCTGGATTCACGTTGATAAGCGGATGATGAGAGTTCTGGCACAGCTTGGAGCAGAAGTAATCCTGCCCATGAGGGTCTCCCCGGCGGACGGATACGATCCGGTACGACGATAAGAACCTTGAACGGCAGAAGACAACGGAAAGGCAGCAGAGGGTGGTATCACCCCCCTCTCTGGCGCTGGAGACAGAGGCTTCTCAGTAACACAAGCCGCAGCATGCCCCGACACTGCCGGATGCGGCATGGATACCGGGAAACGTGAGACATCCATTGTAGTGCTCAACGTATGCCGCTGGTAATAATCGAAAAAATCGAAAACAACCTGCAAGGCAGGATAGAGAGCGTTGCGGTAGTGGAAGCTTGGTTGAATATTCGCATGGCTGCAAAACTCTCGCAGAATCACGACGCACAATAACTATCGCGACGACGATTATCCCGGCACAATGTATCCGAGATGCATTGTGCACCGGCTCAGACATCGTATACCATAACCTCCAGTACTATCATGAAGAGAAACCAGATCGAAGTGAGTTTGCGCATTGTAGGCTTCGAGTGCCAACCGGAAGAGATCACCCAGGAACTAGGCATACAACCAACCAAGGTATGGCAAAAAGGCGAACAGCGCAATGCGAGGGGAATCATGCGTAACAAACAGAACGGTTGGGGAATTTCATCGGGAATTGGCAGGCATAAGGGATTTGAGCATCACATGGATGCCCTCATGATGCTTATCGAGCCTCATCTGAGTTCCTTCACGCGAGTATGCAATCAGTACCACACAGAACTCTCCTGTGCTGTATATATGTATTATGACAATGGCGAAAGTATACCCTGGCTCGGCTTCGACAAACGAGCGGTGGAATTCCTTCATCGGATCGGAGCCGTTGTTGACTTCGACATGTATGTAGTGCCGGCAGAATAGCGCATGCACTAAGCTCCCGAAGGATATCATTGTATCTCCGGTATTCAGTGCTGGCCCCCGGTTAGCGGCCGTCACACTGGCATGGACGAGTAATAACGCCAAGAGTTCAGATGATGCTTTTCAGTGCTGCACGCCCATCCTGACCATCTGTTCTGTGCCACTTGGATATTCAAATCTGCGTACATTGAATCTGCTACGGAGATTATATAATGATGGTCACTCTTCAATGGTACTGATGTATATGTTTCCTGATATCGTAGGTTCTCGAAAAGCCTGCCCGGGCTTGATTCATCCGATCGGAAGGTCAGGGTTCTCTTGCAGGAGTATGGAACTGCCATAGAGCATACGCTGCCGATCGACTATCCCATCCACACTGGTTTTCAACTCCGATGCAACCTGTAGCTATGGCGCCCTGCGGCCTTTGCGGCACACCTTCCACTCGCGAGGATCTCCTCGGATGGGCATGGGACTGGTCAGCATTCTCAGCCAAGAGGATCTGCCGCCGATGTATACGCAACCGAAGCAACACACACAGGCGACAGACGTGGCTGTATCGCGGCCTCCTTCTACTTGCGGCCCTCTGGTATATGGTCGATTACGATGAGCTGGCGCTCCAATGGCGGCTTGCTGATCTGGCCATTGTATCAACATTCTCGTTCCTGTTCATAACCGTTCATCCGCTGCTGCAAACAACGGCTGGCAAACTCCTGAGACTACAAACCCGGCGGGCCGTCGTCGGCTCTGGCACCACACTACGCCGCTTTACCGTGTTGGGCGCCACCTGGGAGTTCAAGCCACTCCCTCTCTCGTCCGTTATTCTTGCAACGGCATCAGGCCAGCGATGGTATCGTATCAGGAACATGATGGTAACGGCCCTGGGTCCCATGCTCCATATCGTTCTGCTGACGTTGCTGGCAGAGCACCTCGTCCTGCCGTCGTTAACGGACGTGCCGACCAGTTATGGAGTACACGTGGGGTTCGACCTGCTGGCGGCCAATATCGTGGCTCTGGCCATGAGTATCTGGCCACGGATGATCCGTTCGGACACCACAATGATTCCAAACGATGGTTTGCGACTGTGGCGGCTGCTGGTGATGGGAAAGAAGGAGCTGTACCAGGAGATTTCCTATGGCTATGCATACGACGCATGCGACCTCGTCCTACAGCATGATCTGGAGGGAGCCAGACGTATCTACGAAGAAGGGTTGCGGCTGGCTCCCACGAGTTCTACCCTTCTGGTGGGTTATGCCAACGTGATGGCCGATCTTGGAGCAGCCGAAACGGCGCGCACGATACTTCTGGACCTTCTTGCAACGCCGGGATTGCACCAGTGGATACGCGCCTCGGCGCTCAACGCGCTTGCCTGTCAGGATCTCCTTTCTGAACGGCCGGAACTTCTCAGCGAAGCCGATAACTGCTCATTGGAGGCCTACTGGTCCTATCCATGGCACTCGTACTTCATAGGGACACGGGGAGCAGTGCTGGCAAGAAAAGGCAATCTGGACGAAGGCGAAGTTCTCCTGAAGCAGGCCATCGAGTCCAATGATGATGAGCGGATACAATCTGACCTCCACTGCCATCTAGGCTATATCCAGCTTATACGAGGAGATGAGCAGAAGGCCCGAGAACATTTTGAAATCGCCAGGACTCTCTTTCCGCGTAACAGACTCCTTGATCGGTGAGGCTCCCGTTCAGGTGCAGGGCAACGTTCCCGGACTCTGTTTCTGGCAAGAAGCAGGGAGCATCGTGCCGATGGAGACCGGACGGCAGCCCTATGCAACCGATTCATGGAAAACACAGCAACCGAAGAACCAACTGCACAGGGTATCCTGGCCTGTGCAGTTGGCTTGCCCACCCCACCAAAGAAGCAATCTGGAAGAAGTTCTTCAGCATACGGCGCCGTATCATTCGGTCCCCGAACCGGGATGAAGGCATCTCCCCCACGAGAATCTGTTCCCCCCGGCCACCATCCCCGCCATGTATCTGCGAACAGCATCCACAATGGATGCTGGCACTTCCACATTCTTCACCACGGAGGATCGTATATGAGCACCTGCTGCAACACCGATCGCCTCTGCGAGATTCTTACAGCCCAGTTGGGCCATTTTCCTGTTGGCCGCCAGATCGAGTTTGAAGCCTCGACGATCACAATCCCTATCACCGCATCGCTCCCCAACGGATGGATCAGTACCGAGGAGATCGACTTCGAGGCGTTTATGCGGCTTGAGCTTGACCGCCGCGTGCGCAACCAGCTTGGGCGAACACAGTTCGAATTCACCATTGCGGTATGGGAACTGTATGGACGGAGCCAATTGCTTTCGGAGAAGTTCGGCACGGAGGTCTACATTACCTTTACACTTGCCCCTCGCCCCCAGAAGCAACCACGAAGCATCTGCTTTGCCAATCAGGAAGGCCCCGATTTTCCCGCCACCATCATCTACAATGCATGTTACGATGTCTATGCAGGCAAGGAGAAGCTTGTCGATGCCCAGATGGGAGTCGCGATCTGCACCCCTATCGTTGCCATTCCGCCGCGCGGTGTGCTTGTTGCGTTTGAGAAGCCGTTCGAGGATAAAAGGAAAGGCATTGCTTTCGGGCGGGGATGTTGCTGGGGTATGCGGTTGATCGAGGCGCTGGCATTTCTTGCCGGAGTCAACAGGGCGCGAGCAATCCGGGGCTGGAAGCCGGTTGACGACCCCTATGGCGATTTCCCTCCCGCATAAAAGCCCCACGCTGTTCCGAAGTGCACCCAGAGCCGGAAACAGCATACGCCGGAATAGAAAAGCGAACGGCATGGTGCATCCGGTGCACCATGCCGTTCCGTTTCCTCCGAGCCATCTTCAAGCGCATAATCAGCACTCGCCGTAGAGACCCCCGATTCCCGCAGGCGGTACCGGCACACGTAGCTGAATGTGTTCGGAGGTTACAAAGAAGAACTTCAACAGACCAATCGTCTCAGCGGCCCCCGATTGCCGGGAGAGAGGGTGCAGGAGATTAAGCAGCTATGGAAACGCTCCTTCACTCCTCTCGCCAGCGCCAGTTGCTGACGCCGATGCTCCCCCGTGCGGTTGAGGAGCACCATATAGGCTCTCGGCATTGTTCGGGCATGGGGGGCGGACGGCAGTGGCCTACAGGTTCATCTACTGCTCCCTACCCTGCTGCCCGCGCGGCCCTGCATCCGTTAGTACCGGTCATGGCCGATTGACATGACAAACATACGCGATTGCAAAACCCGGCATTAGTACATCTTTGTGTACCCGAAATCGTACTGCCCATCCACCTCTGCAATCTCTCGGAAATCAAAAAAAAGGCGAAAAAGCTTAAAAAAATACCAGATATCGCCGATTACAGCATCACCGCATCACCATCGCCGATGCGGCACAGGCACATGCCAGGCCCCGGCCCGCCAAAAGAACCATGTGCGATCGGGCACCCGATCGCAGCCCTATACGCCCGGAATTCACCGCCGGGGAACGCCCGGCTGCTGACGGTATCGCCAACGCCACCATCATCGTTCCCGGCCAGGAATGCACGGAGATGATAGAGATAGGGATGGGGGCATAGTATCATCCAACCATAGCCAGCACCATGATCCCCCCGAAGGGGTATCCGGCAGAGGCCGTTTCCGAGAAAATCACCTCGCTCCCACAGCGATGGGCCGGTTTCCAATCCAACGAAGTTCTATATCTTCGGGCCGATGAAAAAAGTCCTGATCGTAGCCTATTACTTCCCCCCATCGGGTGGCCCGGGCGTTCAACGTGTCCTGAAGTATGTTCAGTACCTCCGCGAGTTCGGATGGGAGCCGGTTGTGCTCACCGTGCGCGACGGAAACTTCCCGGCACGAGACGAATCGCTTCTGGAGGAGATCCCGGAAGGGGTGCGCGTTGTACGCACCGAGATATTCGAGCCGTACGATCTGTACCGCAAGCTGACCGGCAAGGCAAAGGGAACGGCGATCGATGTCAACACGATCCGAAAGGAAGGGGCAACGCTCTCCTCATCCGAACGGGTGGCGGAGTTTATCCGCGCAACCCTTTTTATCCCGGATGCCCGGATTGGCTGGTACTCCCACGCGATCAAAGCCGGGCTGAAAGCTATCGAGAACGAGAAGATCGACGCGATCTACAGCTCCTCCCCCCCCTATACCTGCGCCCTTATCGCACGTGGCCTGAAGCGGAAGACCGGGCTTCCCTGGATAGCGGGACTTCGCGATCCCTGGACCGGGTTCATCACAACGCCGGAGCGCTGGGCGCTGCCTGCGGCGATCGACCGCAAGCTTGAACGTGCGGTCTTCAAGGAGTCCGATCTGGTAGAAGTCGCCTGGCTTGGCATCATGAAGGACGCGCTCCGCAAATACCCTGAACTGCCGGGAGAGAAGTTCCATCACCTTCCCAATGGCTTCGATAGCAACGATTTTCCCGAGGTGAACCCCACCGTCCGCACGGACAACCGCTTTACGGTGGCATATACAGGCTCGATGTACGGCCGCCGTAACCCTGATGCCTTCCTGAGCGCCGTGGAACGGCTTGTCTCGCGCGGCGAGGTGGACCCGGCCGGGATACGCCTTCGCTTTATCGGACGCTTCGGCGAAGAGATCATGGAAACCTTTAAAAACAGCCCGCTTGGCGATGCCATCGAGGTTGTGGGCTATATGCCACACCGCGACAGCATCGTCCAGCTCTTTCTTGCCGATGCGCTCCTGCTGGTGGTGGATGAATGCGATGAAAGCGACGAGGTAGTGCCAGGAAAGGTGTATGAATATATAGGCTCCGATCGCCCACTGATCGCAGTGGCACCGGAACGTGGTGCCATCGCCGACCTTATCGCCGAGACGCGCGGCGGGTATGTGGCCCATCAGTCGAATGTGGCCGGGATCGCCAACGCATTTCTTGCATTATATAGCGACCATATCAAGGGCACCCGATCGCTTCTTCCCGATACCGAGGCGATCGCCAGATACGAGCGCAGGACCACAACCGGCGAGCTGGCACATCTTCTGGACACACTTACAGGCGCTCCCATTGATACAAGGAGAACGCCTCCGGCATCCCCTTGATCTGCGTGAAGCGGCATCCTCTTACGAACTCACATCGACAACCCCACATGGACGAGCGGTTTACGCACACAACCTACCTGATCCGAAAAAAGATTCTGAAGCTGTTCGGAGGCACATTCCACATCTTCGGTCCCGATGGCCAGGTGGTGCTCTATTCCACGATGAAAGCCTTCAAGCTGAAGGAGGATATCCGCATCTATTCCGATGAGAATATGACAACGGAGCTTCTGAGAATCTCCGCCCGCAAGGTGCTGGACTTCTCGGCGACCTACGATGTGGTGGACGCGATCAGCAACCAGAAGCTAGGAGCGCTCCGGCGTAAAGGGCTGCGCTCGATCCTGCGCGATGAATGGCATATTCTGAATAACGACGACCGGGAGATCGGCAAGATCGAGGAGGATAGCATGGTGCTGGCGCTTGTCCGGCGCTTTCTCTCGAACCTTGTCCCCCAGACCTACAACGGCATTATTGATACGACCCAGGTTGTGACCTTCCGTCAGAACTTCAATCCCTTCGTCATAAAGCTGGAGGCCGATTTCTCCTCCGACCCTGGTCTGCTGCTCGACCGCAGGCTTGGCCTGGCCGCCGGAATCCTTCTCTGCGCCATTGAAGGGAAGCAGGACGGATAGATTCACGATAGGACGGACGGGATGGCACCGAGGGGATAGCGATCGGCATCTTCCTGTGGCGCCTCATCACAACGATGCGCCAGTAACGGTGGCATGGATTTGCTGTTCTGCCGGGGCGATGGCCATCCGCACGATGCGGACCGCCGCCGTCCCGCCCGCGAACGCTCGTAGACATCCGATACTCACATAACCGATATTCAACTCGCACTAGCATGGCAACATCGCGAAGCACGCCTCCCAGGCGCACCCCGCTCGGCCGGGGCACGACCGCACGAGCCAGTACCCGCGCCTCAGC
The DNA here is from genome assembly GCA_964455525.1 of uncultured Alphaproteobacteria bacterium. Lineage (GTDB taxonomy): Bacteria > Bacteroidota > Ignavibacteria > OLB7 > OLB7 > JAFDZV01. Next base: position 102,138 of record CAYVWR010000002.1, on the reverse strand, counting down.
ACGAACGTCGCGGTCGCCGCTGGCGTCGGTTCCCACAGCGTATCATACGCCGATCTTCATCGGCATGATCTTCCTCTCGCTTCTCATCTTCTTCGGCGGCGTCATCTTTACCGGGAAGTTCTTTGCCACAAACGATAATATCTCCTGGCTGAGCTTTATCCCGTATCTGGACGCGATGAAGGCCGAGGGACAGCATCCCTTCTGGATACCCTATATCTTCAGTGGCATGCCCGCCTACGGCGCATATCTGGTGACCGGCGACCGCTGGTGGGATCTGGCAATGGCGATACTAGGACTCGGTGAGAAGGCGGTGGGATTTGGCAACTACTGGCTGATGAGAGTGATCTTCCATTACTTCATCTATGGCGTTGGCATGTTCCTGCTGATGCGGAGCAAAAAGGCAGCCCGCTCCACCTCGCTCTTCGTCTCGCTGGCAGCGATGTTCTCCACCTGGATCATCGTGTATATCATGATCGGTCATAACACCAAGATCGCCGTGCTTATGACCTTCCCCTATATCTTCCTCTGCCTGGAAAAGCTGGTGTACCGCTGGAGCCTGCTGTATGCCGGTCTGCTTATCCTGGCAATACATATCATGGTGGAGGCGGCACACCCGCAGACCGCGTTTTACGGGCTGTGCGCCGTTGGTGTCTACCTTCTCTTTGAGTTGATAGGGGCCGCGGTGGACAAGAGCAAGCCCCTTATCATGGGGGTGATACGGGCGGGTCTGTTGATAGCGGTTGCCGGTGCGTTTGCCTATGGTATGGGACTGGACCGCTATCAGGCGATCCAGGAATATACCCCGTACTCGACACGTGGCGCCTCCGCACTGGTTCCCGATCCGAGCAATACGCAGGATACCGAGGATGGCGGCCATGGCTACAAATACGCCACCGACTGGTCGTTCTCACCGGAGGAGATGATCACCTATGTGGTCCCCTCGTACTTCGGGTTCGGCAAGATTGATTATGAGCTTCCCGACGGACGCTCGCAGCAGATCATGACCTACTGGGGGCAGATGCCGTTCACCGATGCGGCGCACTATATGGGAATCGCGGTGCTTATCCTTGGCATCTTCGGCGCATGGATGAACCGCAAGAACCGGTTTGTACAGGCACTGATGGTTGTGGGCGCGTTCAGCCTCCTTCTCTCCTTCGGCAAGAACTTTCCCATCGTCTTCGATTTCTTCTATAATGTCGTCCCAAGCTTCAACAAGTTCAGAGCGCCAAGCCAGGCGCTTGTACTGCTGGAGTTTGTCTTTCCCATCCTGGCCGGCTTCGGCATCGAGTCGCTGATAGCCATGCACAAGGCCGGGGATAATCCACGCGCCGACAAGTCCATCCTGTATGGCGCATATGCCTTTGGAGCGTTCTGCCTGCTTGGCCTGATCGGGGTTAATGTGGCCCGCGCAAGCTATGTGGGAGCAGTGGCCGATGCAGCAAAGGCCAAGGGACAGAGCGACCTGAATCAGCTTCAGGACTTCATCTTCGGCAACATGCAGTCCGACTGGCTCTTTGCCGCATTTTTTGGCGTGGCAACGCTGCTGCTGATGTATTTCTACGTCAAGGACCGCATCTCTCCAACGGCGTTCAAGCTCTCGCTCTTTGCCATTCTGATCTTCGATCTATGGCGTGTCAGCTACCGCCCGATGGGGGAGGCCATGCCGCAGGAGCAGGCGTTTGCCGTGTTCCGGCCAACCGATGTGGATGCGTTCCTGGATAGCGATTCCTCACACTATCGTATCCTTGACCTGACAGTGCAGGGGCCAAACTTCCCCGCACGCCAGTTCCATGAACATATCCTCGGCTATCATGCGGCCAAGATGCGGAGCTATCAGGATCTTCTCGATGTAGCGGGCAATGGCAATATCCCGACCTCCCCGCTTGCCTGGAATCTGCTCAATACCAAGTATATCATCGCCCCGCAGCCGATAGCCGAGGGGATGCAGCCGATATTCCAGTCACGCGAGAAACAGGCGCTCGTCTTCGTCAATCCAGGAGCGCTTCCGCGCGCATGGTTTGTAAACCGTGTGGAGACGGCAGATGCCAAAACGATCCTTACCAATATCCGTGATAACACGTTCGATCCACGCGAGGTGGCATATCTTACCACGCCGCTGAACGGCACGGTGGACCCTGTAGGTTATGCAGCATCGGCGCCGCAGCCGGCCGATACCGCGATCGCTGATACGGCCGCCCCCCGTCCGGCTTCCGGCGGGAGCCTTGGACGTGGAACGGTGAATATCACCACCTATAAGGCACATCAGATCACGATGGATGTGGATGCACCCGGACCAGGGAATAACTTCCTTGTGATCAGCGAGATCCATTATCCGCCAGGGTGGAAGGCAACGATCGACGGCAAGCCGATCGACATCGTCCAGACAAACTATCTGCTTCGTGGCATGGTGGTTCCGGCCGGAAAGCATGTGATCGAAATGCACTACGTTGCCGAAGGCTTCGATACCGCCCGCTATACATCGCTGGGGCTTAATCTGGTGATGTTCGGCCTTATCGGCTTCGGATTTGTACGCGAGCGCCGCCGCTCGGAGGATGCCGATCCGAAGCACGATGCGGCGATGATCGAGGAGGACGACGTCTGATGCGATCCCAGTGTGGCCGGGGGCCATCATCGTATCCCCGGCCATAACGATTCATTCGTAGCAAAGGGGCGATTCTATCCCGAACCATAGGTGGGATGATCGCCCCTGACATATTTTACAGCAATCATGACGCACGATATCGATATGGAGAACAGCGCGCCGACACGGGCGCCAAGAAAGGGGGACGAGGTGGTGCTTCGCGCCGATGCCGCCGCGTTCGAGGGGGGCTGCGTGGCCCGGCACGACGACATGGCCATCTTTGTCTCCGGCTGCGTTCCGGGCGATCTCGTTCGCGCCCGTATCACCCGCTCGAAAAAACGCCATGCCGAGGCAAAAACCACGGAACTGCTGGAGCCTAGCCCAACCCGGGTGGAGCCGCCATGCGATTATTTCGGCCATTGCGGCGGATGCAAATGGCAGAACCTGCTGTACGGGGAGCAACTTCGCTGGAAACGCCAGCATGTGCTCGATGCGTTTGAACGTATTGCCGGCCTGCATGGCGTGGAGGTGCGCCCCACCATCGGCTGCAATGAGGAATACTTCTATCGCAACAAGATGGAGTTCTCCTTTGGCACGCAGCGATGGCTTACCGAGCAGGAGATCGCCTCCGGCGAAGAATTGAATCGTGACTTTGCGATCGGCCTTCATGTGCCCGGCCGGTTCGACAAGATCATCGATGTCCACAAATGTTGGCTCCAGTCGGAGCTTAGCAACCATATCCTGAACCTTACCAGAGCCTTTGCGCTGGAGCATAAGCTCTCGATCTATAATACCAGGGATCATACCGGCCTGCTCCGCCATCTGGTCATACGGCAATCGCGTGCAAGCGGCCAGACCATGGTGATGCTTGTCACAAGCGATGATGCCGATGAAGTCATCCAGGAATATGCCCGCCTGCTGCAAACGCAGGCACCGGAAGTGACGACGCTTGTGCAGGGGATCAACCGGAAGAAGGCGCAGATAGCCTTCAGCGAGGAGGTGCGTGTTCTTTTTGGCGAGGGAACGATCACCGAACGGGTCTCGGGCAACGAGTTTACGATCAGCCCCTTCTCCTTCTTTCAGACCAATTCGCTCCAGGCCGAACGGCTCTATCAGGAAGCGCTGGCAGCAGCAGCGTTGAGCGGAGAGGAGAACGTGTGGGATCTGTACTGCGGTGCCGGAACCATTACGCTGGCAGCGGCACGCCGTGCAGGACATGCGCTCGGCATAGAGTTGAACCCTGGTGCGGTTATCGACGCACGCATCAATACCGAACGCAATGGCATTGCCAATGCGGAGTTCATTGCGGGCGATCTGAAGGATATCATCACACGATGCGCCGGGGAACTTCGCGATGCGGGAAGCGAACGCTCCAACGGGACGCTCGCCCGGCCGGATGTTATCATCACCGATCCTCCGCGCGCGGGCATGCATGAGGATGTGGTCCGCACGATACTGGAGCTAGCACCGGAACGTATCAGCTATGTAAGCTGCAATCCAACCACACAGGCACGCGATTGTGCCCTGCTCGCCGAGCGCTACACGATAGAATATGTGCAGCCGGTGGATATGTTCCCACAAACCTATCATGTGGAAACAGTGGCCTCGCTCATCCGAAAATAGCCGCCGGGCATCCTGCTGGAACATATTGATGCATGTACGGCCGGTGGCACCATAGGAGATGCCACCGGCCGTTTGTGTTATGGCCTGAGCCGACAAATCGCCCATTCCGGGCCATATGAAGGGGGACGAAACAAACGGACATACCTGTTAAAAAACACACAGGCAACCACTACCCCACCACAATGTGGTGTTATCAGCTTTTACAGGTTGCACCGATTGCAGCAGGAATAATGCGCGGTATCTTGGCCCGGCATACAACAGGTCCTGTCCGGAAGCATCCCGCTGCTTCATAGACAGTATGGTGGGCACCCTTGCCCCCTCCCAACTTCATGGTTTATCGATGGACTATAGATACCGTAGGAATACCAGCAACTCAATCGCCAACATCAGAAACGGTCAGTCCAACTCCGAAGCCAGCGTCACCGCTGTTGCCGTGGTGATCGCAGTAACCGTGCTTCTGGTGGTTTTCATTATGGTGGGTCTTGGCTCGGTTCCCCTTTCCTAGCAGAAGAAACGGCAGCAGGAGCAGGGATGTTCATCATAGTGCCAACCGGGAGTGCTCCCGGCACCATGGCAATGCCCTGGCCGGTTTCCCCGAAGAGTGGGCATAACAAGCATAAGCGCACAGATACACCGTCCCCGGATATTCCGAGACGGTGTATCTGTGCGCTCGGAACCGCTGCACCTTGCCAAGAAACCTGCCCCGGCTTGCCGCGCCTCAGCTATTGCAAACAACTGCAAGCCTCTACACTCTGCACCTGCGATCCTGCCTCAGATTACCGGCATCCGCCGACAACACACAACATAGAATAGCCGCCTCCGGGTGCTGCCGGAGGCGGCTTGCTTTATGCACTCACTGTGGGCATCTCAACCCACAGCACGTTTCCGCTCCCCCCTTTTATTCCGTCACAACCACACGGGTGCTCGCGATACGGCCATTCGCCGCAATGCTCACCATGTAGCTTCCGCTGCCCCAGCCTTCGGTGCCAACGCTCAACGTTCCGGTACCGCTGCTGGCCGGAACCGATGTCATGTAGATGATACGGCCGCTCATATCGCTCGCCGTCACGTTCACAAGCGCATCGGCAGCAAGCGTATACTCCAGCGTCAGGCTGCTGCCGCCCTTTACCGGATTTGGATAGGAGCTGAGCGAGAGCGCTCCCTGGCCGATCTCGCCAGGAATCGGCACGCTGCGCTTGGCAGGCGAGCACTCGCAGCGTTCGATATCGCAGGTCTCCTCACGGTCCAGGCAGAACCGATCCTCCCAGTACTGGCACTGCATCTCCGGATGTGCCGGGCAGTACTCCCAGATAGTGCTGACATGGGCGTAACTGCAATCTCTTTTGAAGTCCACATCTTTGTAATCGACCTGATACTCCAGGTTCGTACACCCATCGCGCAGATTCTCGTCGGTACCGATCAGATAAAGCTGCTGAGGATCGCTCCCTATCATGGAGGGACTGCTGTTCCATCCGGCAACGATATATCCAAGGCTCAGGCAGTGAGGACGGCGCTCAGCCAGGAAGGGCGACCAGATCGGCGACACCGACCAGCCCCAATCGGCCCCATCGCCGCCGTAGAGCATCACGGCAGTTGAAGCGCTGGGAGTGAGCGATCCGGCCTGAAGCGTCTGAAGGAACACATCGCTCGCGCCATGCCCTTCGCCGGCACGAGGGGTCATATACCCGGTGATGACCACCTGTCCCTGATCGGCCTGCGCCGTATTGAAGGTAACCTCGCGAATCCAGTTTGCCTCATCGGCACGATAATCAAGATCGCCGAAGACAACATCATTGACCAAGCTACAGAGGCCCGACCGGGTCTGCAATACATACACGTCGCGGCCACCGGTAAGGGTTGTGCTGGTTCCTGCGGCAACGATATCGGAACGCTGGACGCTGTGCTTCAGCTCCTGAATCGAATGCAGCTCCTCGAAACCGCTTCCTCCATAGGTTACAGCTGAGTGATTGGTGCCGGTAAAATGACCGGTGTTGCCATCAACACGGATCATCCATGCATCGAATGTGCCGGAGCTGTAGCTGTTCGATCCGCCCGCGGCGATGATATCACCGGTTGTCCCCGTGTTGCCATACCATGTCTCATCCACTGCACGGAAATAATCGTCCTTCTGGTTCGGGCCATCGTAGGTAGCATCCCAGATCAACGCGCCATCGGACCAGCGAGCGCGAACCAGGTAGCCATCGCGACCATATCCCGACTTCGTCCGGTTGGTATATCCGGCAGCGATGAAATCGCCCTGGCTTGTGCCATAGGATGGGTTGCCATTGGTACAGGCTTCCACCACATCCCAGCCGATCTCCGCCCAGCCCGACGTGCCGTAGGTATTTGACCAGATCACTTCACCGCAACGGTCGATGCGCAGCAGAAACAGGTCGCGCTGATAACCGCAATCCGAATGGAGGTTCTCGGTATACCCGGTAACGATAAATCCGCCCTGGCCGGAGGGATCGCATACCACCTCTCGCACGCTCAGCGCATAATCGTTTCCGCCGAGGTTATACGATTTCGACCATAACAAATGTCCGTTATCGTAGGTACGGACCACATAGATATCGGCCTCGCTACACGCGGCCGTAGTGCTCCGAGTTTCGCCTACGGCGATATACCCTCCTTCGGTAACCGGCTGCACTCCGCCACGGCCCAGATCATGGCAAGATCCGCCGTACAAAAAATTGAAGTAATAGGGTGGGTCCTGTGCTCTGGCCTCGCTTGTGCTGAATCCGGCCAGGAGTATTCCTGCGCCGATCAGAGAGAGCATGCCGCTAGCAATGCGTTTCAAGCATGTCTGCATGGCATTCCTTTGAATAAATGAATGGTGTAGAGGACCATTATGCCATGCCCATATCGTATCCATTGTGCCGTCTCGACATACCGTAACCGAGTTATTGAAGAAAAGCGCGGCTATGCCGTTATATCGGCCGAGTGGGATATGAACACGGAATCTGGCGTTTAGTGTTGTTCTGTTCAGTAGAGGGAATTACGATAACAGCAGGCGACGACGATCATTCATTATTGATAGCATCGTCGAGCGCCAGACAAATATCTACGAATATGAATACGATCGGCATCAGATCCGTACGCACACCGCAGAGCGCGATGATGATATGCCCGGCATGTCCAGGCAGCATTGGTTCGCGTAAAAACCCGCTATCACGGGAATAGAAGTCTTATTCCATAATATGAAACAAAAGCACCCTATCAGGTAAGTACATCTTTGTGTACCCCTTCGGGTATCCCAAACCGCCCGGCACCGTTGCACATTACTCTCTTTAACCATGAATGATGGTGGCTTGCATAGGGTGATGTCTGGCGGATATATAGAACAAACAAGTCCGCGGCTCATGTAATCCTCCTTCCCGACAAAAAAAGCCGCCCCTGAATAATGCCAGGGACGGCTTTATCATCCGATCGTATCCGATCGAACTCCTGAATGGCCTCGTGTTTACTCCGTCACAACTACACGGGTGCTCGCGATACGGCCATTTGCGGCGATGCTCACCGTGTAATTGCCGCTGCTCCAGCCTTCGGTGCCAACGCTCAGCGTCCCTACACCGCTACCGGCTGCAACCGACTTCGCATAGATCATACGGCCGCTCATATCGCTCACCGTCACGTTCACAAGCGCATCGGCAGCAAGCGTATACTCCAGCGTCACGCTGCCACCCGCCCTTACCGGATTTGGATAGGAGCTGATCGAGATCCCTCCCTGACCGATCTCACCAGGCGACGGCACATTCGGCTTGGCCCAATCCGGGGAGCACTCGCAACGCTCGATACGGCAGTGGTCCGGCAGATCCTGATCCAGGCAGATCATCCTTTGCCAGTACTGGCACGTAGATTCTATTCCAGTGCCGCACCACCATCCCATGGGATGATATTGTGGGAACTCGCAATGCACTTCATAATGGGGTTGCTCCCAGAACACATCGTACTCCCGGTTTGTGCACTTATCAGAAAGATCCCGATCGGTTTTGATCAGATAGAGCTGATTGGGATCGCCTGCATTTACCAGATTGGGGCTGTTGGTAAAACCAGCGACGATATATCCATCGGTCAGGCACTCGGGATTAGGCTTGGCAGACACCGGGGAAACCGACCAGCCCCAATCGGTCTGCCGGCCGCCATACAGCATTACCGGCCCGCCCGGCATGATTGGAATTGGGAGCTTGGCCAAGAACAGATCTTCGGCACCATGCCCGGCCCCCGCAGGAGGGACCATATAGCCGGTCACGATCAGATCGCCCCAGGGCGTTTCGCGAATCCAGTAACCTTCGTCGGGCAGATCGCCAAACGTTCCAAAAACGACCTCGCTGATACGCACGCACGGATGAGGCCTTGTCTGCACTGCATAGACATCCAGCCCGCCTGTCAGACTCCTGGTGCTGCCAACTGCCACCAGATATCCTGCATACGCGCCCATCTTCAATTCCTGGATCGAACGGAATTCTTCAAAGTCGCCGCCGTTATAGGCAGCCGATCCATGTAGAGGAGCGTTGAATCCGCCATTGTTGCCATCGACACGAACGATCCAGGCATCGGTGGTACCACTATAACTGTCCGTTCCACCAGCAGCCACGATATCCCCCGTCGATCCCGGATTATTGAAGCGCGTCTCATCCAGACCATAGAAATAATCATCTGCGCCTTGCGGCCCATCGTAGGTCATATCCCAGATCAACCCGCCATTTGCCCAGTTGACACGGATCAGATAGCCATTACGACCATTGCCGGACCAGGAATAACCAGCGGCGATAAAATCCCCCTGGCTGGTTCCAGCGTCCGCCGTTCCCTGCGTACAGGCCTCTACGACATCCCAGCCCGCATCTTCGCTATCGGGATTGCCGTAGGTATTCGACCAGATCACTTCGCCACAACGATCAATGCGCAGCAGGATGAGATCGGACCAGGAACCGCACTCCTCACTGCCCCGATCGGTATAGCCGGTGATGATAAAACCACCACGTCCTTCGGGATCGCACCGTACCTCGCGTATGCTGGTCCCGTAATCGTTCCCTCCGAGATTGTATGATCTGGACCATGCCAGCGATCCATCGGACTGCGTTCTCAGCACATAGATATCGGCATCGCCACAGCTTCCATCCTGCCTGCTGAACGTTTCACCGACGGCGATATATCCTCCCTCGCTTACCGGCTGAACACCGCCACGACCAGCCTCGACACATTTGGGACCGCCATAGGTATACTCGAAACGCTGTGCGAGTGCGTCATGCGTGCCAAACCCTGCCACAAGGACTCCCGCCCCCGCCAGGGAAAGCAGGCTTGAGGTCATTTTTTTCAAGGTTGTGTACATTTCATGCCTTTTAGTGACTGAGCTTACGTACGGCTACGGCCTGATGCGGGTTGCCGCATTATTATCAGAACCCTTTCAAAAGCCTTTTCTCCGGCAAAAATCCATTAGCAGAGCATGCCTGGGAAAAATCCCATTGAGAGCCATGAGCAAGATCAGTCGGTGAATGGATGGGGTATGGAATCACCCAACGCACTCATATCCCACAACAATTCTTTTTCGCCATTTCGCAACAGAATTTGTGTGATGAGAATGCGATATTCTCCGGTTTTCATTGAGTGATTTCACCGCAGAATTCAGGTGAATGGAATATCTGCATTCGTTATGAACGGGCACTATGATAACGGCCCATGAAGTCTGCGCCACTATGAGGTATTCTACCAGCAGAGGCAACAACGCAGCAACGATGCTGACGGAGCCATCATCAATGCATTTACAATTGCAGCATCTACAGCAGCGGAAATCAAGGCATTTCGCCCATGCGACCGCACCACGAAAAGCCCATTATAACCGAGCAATATTCTTACTGCATAACATGGCAATAAAATCTCTATCATGGTAAGTACATCTTTGTGTACCCCCTTTGGGTACCCCATCCAGCTTGGCACAAAAAAATCTTATAAATAAGCGAAAGCTATTTTTTTTCTGCTATATGAGCGATTATTCTGGCAGTGGTAGCATCGAGTACAAATCGATATCGGGAGAAATTTCTGGATATGGGGCATTTTCCCTACGGATAATCATCAGACCATCCGGCTATTCTTGTTCGGTGCCACAAAAAAAGCCGCCCCTGGGAATTCCCGGGGACGGCTCGGCTATCATCGTTATGGCGTAAAGAACTTCACGCCGTATAAGCTTCTCATCCGGCCCAATCGGGTCACCAAGCCCGATAGGGTTCTCCGAAGCACCAACAGGCTATTCTGTTACAACAACGCGGGTGCTCGCGATACGGCCGTTTGCCGCAATGCTCACCATATAGCTTCCGCTGCCCCAGCCTTCGGTGCCAACGCTCAACGTTCCGGCACCGCTGCTGGCCGCAACCGATGTCATATAGATCATACGGCCGTTGATATCGCTCACCGTCACGTTCACACGTGCCTCATCGGCGAGCGTATACTCCAGCGTCAGGCTGCCCCCCCCCTTTACCGGATTTGGATAGGAGCTTATCGAGAGCACTCCCTGACCGGTCTGGCCGGAACCTGGCACATTCGGCTTGAACGGCGAGCATTCACAGCGCTCGATATCGCAGGCTTCCTCACGATCCAGACATCTTTTTTCTTCCCAGCGCTGGCATTCCCATTGCACATGGGCGCCACAATGGTCTCCGAACTTCCCGACTTCCATCTCCTTGCACTGCGGCTTATAGAGACCGAATATATGCTCGGCCTCATATTCGCGTTCTTCGCAGTGACTGCGAAGATTCTCATCGGTACGGATGAGATAGAGCTGGTTGGGACCACCGCCAAAGCTGTTGGTGAAGCCAGCCACGATATATCCCCGGCTTACGCAGTCGGGCCGATGCTTCTTCAGCGCCTCCGACCATGTAGGAGCAACCGACCAGCCCCAATCAACTCCTTCGCCGCCATAGAGCATGATCGTTCCGGTAACAGGCTCAAGCGACCCTGCCCAGAGCGTATGGAGGAACGCATCATCCTTTCCATGCCCTTTCTCCTCATAAGGGTTCATATAACCGGTGAGGACCAATTGTCCCTTCCGGGCTTCCTCCGAATCGAAGGTGACCTCACGAATCCAGTTGGCCTCGTCTGCTCTCTTACCGAAATCGCCAAAGGCCATATCTCTGACAATCTTGCATGGATACGCGGTGGTCTCCAGCACATAGACATCGCGTCCGCCGGAGATGCTTGTAGTGGTTCCGGCGGCAACGATATCGGAGCGATGTGCGCTATACTTCAGCTCCTGAATCGAATGCAGCTCCTCGAATCCATCCTTGCCATAGGCAACAGCGGCATGATTACCACCGGTAAAGCGCCCGCTATTGCCATCGACACGGACGATCCACGCATCGTAGCCCCCCGCATCGTAGCTGCTCGATGCGCCTGCGGCAATGATATCACCGGTCTTATCCTGATTGCCATACCATGTCTCATCAACCGCACGGAAATAATCATCCTTCTGGTTGGGGCCATCGTAGGTAGCATCCCAGATCAGCGAACCATCGTCCCAGCGTGCACGCACCAGATAACCATCCCGGCCAGAGCCTGATTTGGTGCGTGTAGTATACCCTGCTGCGATAAAATCGCCGTAGCTGGTACCGACCTTTTTTTCGCCGGGGGTACACGCTTCCACAACATCCCAGCCGATCTCTGCCGCACCTTTTGTACCGTACGTACGTGCCCATACCACCTCGCCGCAACGATCAATGCGCAGCAGGAACAGATCGCGATCTGTGCCACACTCCGAACGGGTGTTCTCGGTATATCCGGTAATGATAAATCCGCCCTTACCGGCCGGATCGCACAGCACCTCGCGCACACTCAAGGCATAATCACCGCCCCCAATGTCATACGACTTCGACCACAGCAGCCGGCCGTTATCAAACGTGCGAACCACATAGATATCGACCTTGCTGCAATCATCAGCATTGCTTCGTGTTTCCCCCACGGCGATGAAACCTCCCTCCAGCACCGCCTGAACGCCGCCGCGCCCAAGCTCCTGGCAACCTCCGCCATAGGTATACTCGAAGCGGTTAGGCTCCGGGTCATCCGCTGCTCGAACCTCGCTTGCACCGAATCCGGCCAGGAGCAGTCCTGCGCCGATCAGAGCAAGCATGCTGCTGGCAATGCCTTTTAAGCATGTCTGCATGATATTCCTTTGGATAAATGAATGGTGTAGAGGACCATTATGCCATACCCATATTCCTACCATTACCTCCACCCCGTCATGCCACAGATGGCGGTTATAGCCACAGTGCGGCCATGCCGTGATGTCGGCAAAGTGAAATACATGTATGGATGCCGACATAAACGCCGGCACATTGAATTATAACCGGGACAGGCAGTAATCAACCGTACAACATCGCACGGATAGGGGGATCACGGGATTGTTGACATCATGATATCGGCGGTGATGCCACGCTTGGGGCGCCACCGCCGATACTTCCTCATCATTATGTAGAGTGTCGGATATATCCTTTCAAAAAATAGAAACACAGCGAGCAGCACAAAACAACGCCCAGCATCCCGACCTCATGGATGCATCCAGGTTTCTAGTGCCAGGAAGTCACAGCTACACCTATACGATCACGACACGATGCCATCGAAGCATGTGTGATATTGTGCGAACCTACCAACAGATTGTGATATGCCGTAAGTACATCTTTGTGTACCCCCATTAGGGTACCTCCGGCAACAGATACGCAGCACAAACCGTTCAACTGCCTGGCAATCATGATGGCAACGGATGAACAAAAGCGCCTGATTCATCGCAGACGATCGCTCTATCCGATTGATCCCGGCACCCGGCGGGCATACCGCTGCCACACGTGCGGAGCATATCGGTTGCATAACCGGGCGATCGGGCAGGGATCGGACGCATATCATACACGTACCACCATTCGTAGTAACGGCCAGGTCCTCCCAGAAAGCAGAGCGGGACAAAACAGCACAACAGCATCGAGCGGGCCGCCTCCACGGTATCCCTTATAATGAACAGCCGCCTCCGCATTACAACGGAGACGGCCTGTTCATGCCCTCGACAGAAGGATAATCCATCCTGCTGTCCTACCCAAAGCAGCACTGAGCGATATGTATTATTCGGTCACCACCACCCGGGTACTTGTTGAACGGCCATCGGCCGTCATTATCACCATATAGGTGCCGCTGGCCCAGCCATCGGTGCTTATGCCAAGCGAGCTGCTGCCCAACGTAGCAGTACGCTCCTGCGTGTAGATCGTCCGACCGCGAAGGTCGTTCACCGTCACACGAACCTGGGCATCGGCCTTCAGCATGTACTCCAGCGTAACCGTGCCGCCAGCCTTTACGGGATTGGGATACGAGTTCAGCAAGAGTAGGCTGCTCCCGGCCTCGGCCGGACCGCTCAGAGTATGCTTGGAGCCATCCGGTATGCAATCTTGGCACCGTTCGATCCGGCAGAAATCAGGAAGTTCACGGTCCAGGCAGATCTGATAGTGCCAGTACCGGCAGCTACCCCATGTTCTCCCCTCGCACCAGGTCCTGAGTCTGTTGATTGTTGGCAGCTTGCAGTTTTCCTGATATCTGGGGTGTTTCTCGGCAACCACATAGGCTCTGTTTCCGCAACGATCATCAAGATTTACATCCGTCTTGATAAGGTACATCTGCATGGGATCGGCCGGATTCGCCACCTTGGTACGACTATTGGTGAATCCGGCAACGATAAAGCCATCGGTGATGCACTGCGGATTAAAGCCGCTCAGCACGGGCGATACCGACCAGCCCCAGTCGGTGCCGCTGCCGCCATATAACATGACATTACCGATTATGTTGAGAATGTTCGGCCTGAGCAGACAGAGGAACGCATCCTCATTGCCAAATCCCTGGCCGGCGGGGGGAGTCATATACCCCGTAACGATCAGCTCGCCTCCTGGGGTTTCGCGAATCCAGTATCCCTCGTCCGCTCCACCGCCAAGATCGCCGAAGACGACATCGGCACGCAGCGTACAGGGAACCGGCGTTGTCTGAAGCGCATACACATCAAATCGTCCTGCCAGGCTTGTTGTTCTTCCCACGGCAACGATATCGCCTGCGGCACTGCCGAACCTCAACTCCTTGACAGAGCGAAGCTCCTCGGCCCTGCCGCCATCATAGGCTGCGCTACCCTGTGAGCCACCGCTGAATGTGCCGTCATCGCCGCTGACACGCACCAGCCAGGCATCGTAATCGCCGGTATAGCTTGAGGTGCCACCAGCAGCCACGATATCGCCTGTTGGCCCCGGATTATTGAAGCGCATTTCATCGAGCCCATAGAAATAATCGTCCTGGTTATTCGGCCCATCATAGGTCGCATCCCAGATCAACGCGCCGTTCAACCCATTTACCCGGATCAGGTAACCATCGCGGCCAACGCCTGATCGTGTCGCTGTGGTGAAACCAGCCGCGATAAAATCCCCACGCCTGGTGTTGTAGTTCGGATTGCCATTGGTACACGCCTCGACCACATCCCATCCCTGTTCGTCGCCATTGGGGGTTCCGTAGGTATTGGACCAGAGGATAGTGCCGCACATATCGATACGCAGCAGCAGCAATTCTCTGGCCGCACCACATAACGACCCATTATCGGTATAACCGGTAATGATAAATCCCCCTATCCCATTGGGACTACAGGATACCTCCCGAATACTTGTCCCGTAATCATTGCCACCAAGATCGTACGCCTGCGACCAAGCAAGCGAGCCATCGGGATGGGTGCGCACCACGTAGATGTTTGCGTCTCCACAGCCTCCTTCTTTTTCGCTGAACGTCTCGCCAACGGCGATATACCCCCCGGCAGAGACCTGTTGAACGCCGCCGCGCCCGGCGTCGAAACAGCCATCTCCGCCGTAGCTATACTCAAAACGCTGCGCAAGCGCCTGATTTACACAAAAACTGGCGAGAATAGATCCCGCACCGACCATAGAGAGCATGCCTTTGGCAATACGCTTTATTAATCCTGCGTGCATGACAATCCTTCTGTTTAAAGATGGGTAAGCATGTGGTCTCAATCCATATACGACCATATGCTGTTGCAGGCCGAGGCAATGCATCATCGGTGCAGCATCTACCGGAAACGGCAGGGTGATAGATGGATATGGAACACGGTATCCGCTTCGGATAATTTCTAACGGGCTTATTTATGGATAAGCACGGTGAGTGGCTGGGGTGTCTCTAATGTCTCCGAAAGTCCTTATGAATACGCACATCGACGGCATACGCCGGCATCATGGTCGCATGGCGGATAATCTACTGCCAATATTCCGTGACGGCACAAACCGCAGCACGATATATATAATGGACCGGCAGCAATGGCTGCGTATGAAATACGTGATAAATATAGGGCAGCGATTATAACCCTGTAAGTACATCTTTGTGTACCCCCCTATGATAATCAGGGCAATTATCGTTGCCGATTTTCCTGAAGAATTCCGAAGATTATGGTGGAGGAGGTGATTGGCAAGCCGATGGGAAGATGTGTGGGATCAGGCCGATCAGCTCCGGCCCTGAACATCGGGAATCGGCGGGGTGAGGATATGACCGGCATCGGGTAGCCGAGGGGGCCACGGCATACACAACGGCGGATCATTCATACAGGAGATAGTCTTCGCGGCGTGCGATATAATCTCGCAGGCCGGGCTGCCAGCTTGCGATAATGCTCTCGGCATCATCGCCGCGAAGAAGTGCACGGCGAATGGCATCGCCGCCGCAGACCTTGTCGAACATCTTCCAGCGGTCCTCGGCAACCCCTTCCAACACTCTGCGCGTCGGGTAGGCATCACGCAACGTGGCAAGGATAGCGATCGTGGCCGTGAACGGAGCAGAGCGCTCCGCGGTACGTACCAACTGGACGCCATAACACATCGACCCGCTCGACATGCCATAAAATGGCTTGTATGCGATCCGGCGGAAGAATATCCCCGGCACCCCCATACTGTTCAAGCGCACCGACAACGTATCCGAGTCGATCCAGGTTGCCCCGATCAGCTCAAACGGCAGCGTATACCCGATGCCGATGCTTGCCACACCGATTTCACCGATGGCACCTGTGGCGGCATTTGCAAATGCGGCCTCCGGTGTTGGCACATGCGGCGACGTTGGAATCCAGAGCATGCCCGTTTCGCGCCAGGTCATCGACCGGCTCCATCCATCCATCCGCACCACATGCAGGTTGCAGCGGGATCGTGTTTCAAGCCAGCCCTCCGCGTTGGCCATCATCGCCAGTTCGCCAACGGTAAGCCCATACACATAGGGCACCGGCACAATGCCAACAAACGAACGGAAGGCCGTATCGAGAACCGGGCCATCGACCACATCACCGCCAATCGGATTGGGACGATCGAGCACAACCACCGGGATACCGGCATCGGCACATCCTTCCATCACCTTGATAAGCGTGGAGATATAGGTATAACTCCGCACGCCGATATCCTGGATATCGTAGACCATAACGTCCACATCGCGGAGCATGGCGGGCGTAGGCTTCTTGGTGGCACCGTAGAGCGAGTAGACGGGAAGACCTGTGCGGCGATCGGTCTGGTTTCCCACGCTCTCCCCTGCAAGCGCCGAGGCATCAATGCCATGTTCAGGAGCAAAGAGCGCGGTAACACGGCAGCGATCGGTTGCCAGAAACGCATCGAGCGTGCTCTGGCGAACATCGCGGCGAAGCGCCGTCTGGTTGAGAACCAGCCCGACCCGCTTCCCCTCCAGCCCTCTGAACCCATCACGGACAAGCACATCGATCCCGGGGAGCACCTGTGCACGGAGCGCCGGGGCACCTGCCAGCGCTAGCAGCAGCAGGGCCAACGGTACGGCCAGACGCGCCAACGGATTCGCCCTATGCCGGATGTGGTATGCCATCATGAATCGGCCCCCCTGTTCGACTCGATGAATTCAACGATATACTCGCTCTGGACAAGCGATTCGCAGAGCGCATCCGGGCCGTAGCTCAGGAGCTGATCGGCACTCAGCGAGCCGGTTGCCACCGCAAGCGAGCGGATTCCCCAGGCCTGGGCACAGAGGATATCACGATGGGAATCGCCAACGATCAAGGTCTCCTGGAAGCTGAACGGGCCGATGCCAAGCTCGTTTCCACGCTGGATGGCGATCGGGGGAAGATCGTTGCGCTCGATGGCATCGGAGCCAAACGAACCGAACCGAAAGAATCGATTCAGATCGTGCGGTGCAAGCTTCAGACGCGCCCCCGTCTCCAGATTGCCGGTCAGCAGCGCAAGCCGCACATCATCTCGCCGATGGAGACGCTCAAGGAGATCGTGCACTCCCGGCAGCACCTCCACGGTCTGGCGATCAAGATGGGCACGCCAGAACTCAAGCAGATGCTCCGCCATCGCCTCGCGCTTCTCGTGGGTGCCCTCATCATCATAGCCGAGCGACCGGCAGATCTCCAGCATGATCTGCCGGTCGGTCTTACCATGCAGCTCCACCTCGCCAGGCTCATTGTCATGCCCCAGGCCATGGCGAACCACATCACGCAAGGCCTGACGGGTGACATCCGGCCGGACATGAACAAGCGTTGCGTCGATATCGAAGAGAATCAGCTTCATGTATTCCAGATTTACGATCTTTGCAGAAGTTGCCGAACGAAAACGCTCGGAGCATGGGCATCGTTCCCTTCTGAACAGACGCCAACGGCAGCCAGTAGATCCCCGACAACCGAATGGCATATGACTAACCGCGCCCGCATCGTTCAGAGAGCATGTATCGCTGCAATTGCAATCGCCCTTACGCAAAACGCCTGCCGTACCGATACTCCGGTCCCGGAGCCGGATGCCGGGCATTCCGGGAAGGGCATCCCGGCGGCCGATTCACAATCGCCACCCCTTGATACGGCAACCATGCCCGACTCCACCGGAGCGATCTCCGCATCCGGGGTGCCAGGCCCTGGTCCGGGAGCAACCGAAAGCACATCGGGATGGAAACGCACGGAGCTTGTGCAGGGCATGCAGCGTTTTATCACGGCAATCGACTCGGGAGATCGGGAGATGTTCTGGAGCGCGCTATCCGAACGCAGCCTGAGCCGCATCGGCAAAGGCCAGCTTGGAACACGGGAGGAGATATGGACGGCAGCCCGCCAGACGCTTGGGGATATCGAGGACCGTAGAATCACCGTCATCGGCGGCTCGCATGACAGCGTTGCGCTCCGTATCGATGGGCGCCGCCTGATCGACAGCATGCGGGAGGAAGACCCGATCATCGTTCATCTGCTCCGCGAGCACAACATCTGGAAGGTGATGTACCCAGGGCTGCTGTATCCGATGCATCACCTGCGGAAATAAGTGCCGCAGCCATCAGCGCCGCCCCTGACGTCCCATCCACCATGCCTTCCTGGCAGAACGGTGACTACCGCAATCGGAGCATGCCACGCCATATCCATGCATTGCATGCCAGGGGGAGCCGGCTCCCTGGCATCACGCAGGGTGACGGCAGGGAGAGAGAATTTGCGCGGCACGATCTCAACACCATCTGCCACCAGCAGATGCCACATCGGCACTATACGTTGAACCGGAAATACATGATATCGCCATCCTTCACCACATACTCCTTCCCTTCGATTCGATAAAGCCCAGCTTCCTTCACCGCCTGCTCAGAGCCAAGCCGCTGTAGATCCTCGTAGCTTTGAACCTCGGCACGGATAAACCCCTTCTCGAAATCGCTATGGATAACGCCAGCGGCTTCCGGGGCGGTGGCGCCGTTATGCACGGTCCAGGCACGGCATTCCTTCTCACCAGCCGTAAAATAGGTCAGAAGGCCAAGCAGATTATAGCCTGAGCGGATAATGGAGTTCAGCCCCGGCTCCTTCAATCCAAGCGACTCCAGGAAATCGGCGCGCTCTTCCGGGGCAAGCTCGGCGATCTCCGACTCGATCTTGGCACAGACCGGCACCACCTCGAACCCTCGTTCGCCCGCAAACTCCCGCACGCGATCGATATGCTCGCTCCCCTGAAGCAACCCCTGCTCATCGGTATTGGCGATATACATCACCTTTTTATCGGTCAGCAGATGATATTCCCGGACGATGCGCGCCTCGGCCTCATCGCGCTTGAAGTTGATGGCAAGGTTGCCCTTCAGAAGAAAATCGCGCAGCCGCTCGGCCACCGCCTGCTCCTCGCGCGCATCCTTGTCGCCGGTCTTGCCACGGCGGGCGGCAGCATCAAGTTTTTTCTCGACCGAATCGACATCACGGAGGATCAGTTCGGTTTCAATGGTCTCGATATCGCGAAGGGGATCGATATCGCCATCGACATGCACCACATTTTCATCCTGGAAGCAGCGGACGACATGAGCTATGGCATCGACGGTGCGGATATGGCCAAGGAACTGATTGCCAAGCCCCTCGCCTTTGGAGGCGCCCCGGACCAGCCCGGCGATATCGACGAACTCGATCGTGGTCGGGATCTCCTTGCGGGTTTTGTAGATCCCGGAAAGAAAGGCAAGGCGCTCATCCGGCACGCCAACCACGCCGGTGTTCGGCTCGATGGTACAGAACGGATAGTTCTCGGCCGGGATACCGGCGGAGGTGATAGCATTGAACAGAGTCGACTTACCGACATTCGGCAGACCGACGATTCCACAAGCAAAGCCCATAATCTATCTGGTTTTCAAATGGTTTCACACAAAATCGCAAGATACGGGTACGCCCTGAACCGATAGCGTGCGCACAATGAATCGTAACATCTAGCGCAGCGACCAGATCGGCCGCTGGATCGCCCTGATGTGCCATCCCGGCTCTCCCACTCCTTGCCATGAAAAAACTCTGCATCAGGAAGATTTCCGGTGAGAACTTCCTTCATCTGCTGCGTTCTTCAGAGGTGAACGCCGATTGGATATGCCAGGTTACGGTCGATGAAGAGACGTTGTAGCAAGGATGCATATGAAAGCAACGATAACCGGGCATGGCAGACGCCTCCAGCGGAATGGCTCAGGTTCGCGATCGGCTGCAATGGATCGTGAACGTT
The DNA here is from genome assembly GCA_964455525.1 of uncultured Alphaproteobacteria bacterium. Lineage (GTDB taxonomy): Bacteria > Bacteroidota > Ignavibacteria > OLB7 > OLB7 > JAFDZV01. The sequence continues at coordinate 81,942 of CAYVWR010000002.1, read as the reverse complement.
GTGGGCAACCCCGGCTCTGTTGCAGGAGCAGGGATTGCAGTAGATGATGCTGAGAGGTCGGATATGGAACCCCTCTGGAAACCGGAGAATCCAGAGGATCAGTTCCTGTCCGGCCTCCTAACCTTTGTATCCAGGAATGGCGTGTGTGGTCTATCGCGCTCGCCAACGTGGGTGGAAGTGTCTCAATTCACCAGAGGCACTCCCACCCACGTCTGTTTATCAGACATTGGCTGGATCGAACCGGCGGAAGACGATCGTGGCATTATGGCCACCGAAACCAAAGCCGTTGTTCACGGCATACTCTATCGAGCGCTCCTGTGGCGTGTTCGGGGTCACGTTCAGATCGACGGCCGGGTCCTGATTAAACACGTTGATCGTCGGCGGCACCGTCTGCTGACGCAGCGCCATAATGCAGGCGATCGACTCCACCGCTCCGGCAGCGCCAAGCAGATGCCCGGTCATCGACTTGGTGGAGCTGATATTGAGCTGTGCGGCCTGCTCGCCGAACACCATCTTCATCGCCTTGATCTCGGCCACATCGCCGAGCGGCGTGGATGTTCCATGCGCGTTGATATAATCGACCTGATCCGGCCTGATCCCGGCATCACCAAGCGCCATGTTCATCGAGAGCACCGCACCGGTTCCATCCGGGTGCGGTGCCGTCATATGATATGCATCGGCAGACATGCCGATGCCGCAGACCTCGGCATGGATGACCGCTCCGCGCTCCAGCGCCGTATCCAGCCTCTCCAGCACCAGGGCGCCAGCCCCCTCGCCGAGCACAAAACCATCCCGATCGACATCATACGGACGCGAAGCGGTGGCTGGATCATCGTTTCGGGTGGAGAGCGCCTTGGAGGCATTAAATCCGGCAATCGCCATCGGCGTCACCGAAGCCTCGGCGCCACCGCAGATCATATAATCGGCAAGGCCATTACGAATAATCATGCAGGCATCGATAAGAGCATGCATGGATGTAGAGCAGGCGGAGACCGTAGCATAGTTCGGACCGCGCAGCCCATTGCGCATCGAGATCATGCCGGCCCCCATATCGGGGATCATCATCGGTATAAAAAACGGGCTTACCCTGCGCGGGCCTCCCTCCAGATAGTTGCGGAACTGCTCATCGTAGGTGATAAAGCCACCGATGCCCGAACCGAAGACCACACCGAAGCGGGTGGTATCGACGATATTGAGATCGAGGCCGCTCTGCTTGAGCGCCTGTTCGGCCGCGATCACCGCGTACTGGCAGTAGCGATCCATGCGATTCAACGACTTGCGATCCAGGAACTGCAACGCATCGAACTCCTTGAGCTCGCATGCGAACTTGGTGGCATGCTCCGTTGTATCGAAATAGGTGATCGGAGCAGCACCGCTCCTCCCCTGGAGCATCGCCCCCCACGTAGCGTCCGCGCTCAGGCCAAGCGGTGTAAGCTCTCCTATGCCGGTTACGACAACGCGCCTTGATAGTTCTCTCATACGATAGGTATTCAGATTGTATGTTCAGAGTCGTTCGATGACAAGCGCCGTGGCGCCGCCACCTCCGTTGCAGACCGCAGCCGCGCCGAGCGTGGCATCACGCTGCTGTAGAACCGAGAGGAGCGTGACAACGATCCGTGCTCCTGAGCAACCGATCGGATGCCCAAGCGCTACCGCGCCGCCGTTGATGTTCACCCGTTCCGGGTCGAGGTCCAGCAATCTGTTATTGGCAATGGCAACCACTGCGTATGCCTCGTTGATCTCGATATACTCAAGATCGGAGACCGCCATTCCAGCCCTTGCAAGCGCCTTTGGGATCGCGATCGAAGGAGAGGTTGTGAACCACTCCGGCGCCTGTGCCGCATCGGCATATGCGGCAAGGCGAGCAAGCGGCCGCAGCCCGTGCGCACGAAGATAGTCGCCGCTGACAAGAACGACCGCGGCGGCACCATCGTTCACCGACGATGCGTTTGCAGCAGTCACGGTTCCCCCCTCCTCGAAGGCAGGCTTCAGCCCCGGCATTTTGTCGAAGTTGACCCGATCGGGCTGCTCATCCTTTGCCACCATGCTTCGCGAGCCTTTTGGCCCCGGCACCATCACCGGCACACGTTCCTGGTCGAACCGGCCGGAGGCTCCTGCCTGAATCGCACGACGATAGGATTCGGCGGCGTAGCTATCCTGCTCCTGGCGAGTGATACCATAAACACGGGCACAGACCTCGGCTGCGCTCCCCATATGGTAATCGTGATAGGGGTCCCAGAGGCCATCCTTCAGCATGCCATCGGTAAGCTGCCCATGCCCCGCCCTGATCCCGAACCGTGCCACATCTATATAATGCGGCACGTTCGACATGCTCTCCATTCCTCCGGCCACCACCACGTCCGCATTGCCAAGGGCTATCACCCCGGCACCAAGGGTTATCGCCTTCAGCCCGGAAGCGCACACCTTGCTCACGGTTGTACAGATAGTACCGTGGGAAAGCCCGGCAGCAAGGGCCGCCTGCCGGGCAGGAGCCTGTCCCTGACCGGCGCTCAGAACATTTCCCATCAGCACCTCCTCAACGTCCCCAGGCTCTATCCCCGCACGCTCGATCACGCTTCGGATAACCGCCGCACCGAGAGCGGTTGCGGGCAATGGTGCAAGTGCGCCCCCAAACGCGCCGATCGGCGTCCTGGACGCCGCAATGATAAAAACTTCTCGCGCCATATCGTTCATCCCTTCATCGTTTTTGTTGGTATCCAGCCGGACATGAACCTGAATATTCTCCGGGGAGCACCTATCAAAATGACGGTGAGCCACTGCCATAACGCTCTTCCGAACTCATCGTGTCAGGGCGCTCACGGATAGACCGGCGCCTCAGAATAGACCGATCGGTCTCTTTTAGAATAAAAAAGAAGGCGGAAGCCCGCCATCGGTTCTTTCCCACAGGTTTTACTTCGCACGGAGCGTTGTATCGACAAGGTCCCGTAGATGCTGCAAGGGAATCCGCAGCTTGTTCGGATCGCGGTAGATTCTGGCGAGCATAATCCCCCCTTCGATGATGGCGATTGCCAGCACTGCAAACTCCTCGGCATTCACCTCCGCCGATATCTCCTGGCGCCGTATCCCCTGGTGCACCACCCGCACAATTCTCCGCTCCCATCTCTGTAGCGCGGCCACCACACGGGCCTGTAGCGCAGGGGATGTATCATCGGCCTCGATTGCACTGTTCAGAATAGGGCATCCTCCCTCTACCGGCGGGCTGAAGACGTAGCGTTCATAAAAATCGAACATGGCATGCAAGGTTGCCAGCGGACTCTCGATATGCCTGATCTCCTGCTCAATCGCGCCCGAAACAAGCTTCACTGCGTGCTCGAACGCGGCAAGCTCGATCTCCTCCTTGCTCTGAAAATTGCCATAGATCCCCCCCTTGGCCAGCCCCGTGGCCTCCATGATATCACGAATGTGCGTCCCGGCGTAGCCCTTCCTGTTGAAGAGCTGTGCCGCCTCGCCAAGTATCCGCTGCTGTGTGCGTTCTGATTTTTTCATGGGATCCAAGGAATAGACCGATCGGTCGCATTAACATACAACCGCCGTGGAACATGCGCAAGACGGAACGATCGGCCATATCGCACACTCTAGCGTTGGGACTTACATGACACAGAGGCATCCGGGCGCATGGCATTATCACTGCACAGCCAACGGGATGCCACGGGATATTCCGGGGGGAACCATAGGTGGCAGGAAAACAACATGGCGTGCCTCGCCTGTACAGGTAGGGCACGCCATCGAGCGTTGCAGAATTTTTTCTTCAGAGCATGGTAAAAAGCCCGGCGCCATCGGCATCTGGCAAGCTACAGGGCCTCGCTGCATGCCGACTGCTTCACCTGTGTGGCAAAGGTATTGCCATGTGCGGCCTCCGCTGCCAGATCGGCAACGGCGCTGACGAGCTTCTCCAGATCGTCCTCATTATTGTAGATGCCGATGGTGGCACGCACGGCACCTGGAAGCAGCACATCCTCCCCGTTCTCCACCTTTCTGCGCACCGCCTCCGCATCGGTACAATGCAGAAGCCGCGTCAGATAGGGATGGGCGCAGAAACAGCCATTACGTGTTGCAATGCCGTACTCATTGTTCAGGATGGCCGCCACATTCTCATGATGGATGCCATCGATATTGAACGACATCACGCCAAGCTTGCGTTCGGCCGGGATATCGCCCAGCATGGTCACACCTGGGATAGCGCGCAGACGCCCCTCCACTCTGCGCAGCAGATCCACCTCATGCTCGCGAATCCACTCCAGCCCGATGTTCGACAGCCAGCGGAGCGCTTCGCCGAGCGCGATAACGCCGGGGATATTGGGTGTACCGCCGGTATGGCGCTCCACGCCGCTCTCCCAGACCACATCATGATCGGTGACAAACTTTACGGTTCCCCCGCCCGGGATATAGGGAAGGCTTCCGAGCAGCACCTCGTTCGGAGCGATCAGGAAGGCGCTCCCGAACGGCGCATAGGCCTTGTGGCCGGCAGCGGCGAGGAAATCGACATGCTCATCGGAATCGTTTGGCATCATATCAACCGTATGATGGGCGATAAGCTGGGCGGCATCCACAAGAATCCGTGCGCCATGGGCATGTGCAAGACGGGCTATCAGGCGTATATCGGGCAGGTAGCCGGTAACATTGCTGCCGCCGGTGATCGCGACAAGTTTCACCCGATTCTGCTGAAGCTTCGTTTCCAGATCCTGGTAGTCGATCGTGCCATCGGCAAGGACCTCGATACGGAGGGTCTCGCCACGACGGCGATGCGGCAGATCGTTGGAATGGTGCTCCATGGTCGAGACCAGAGTGGCCCCCGGCTGCTCCTGCATCAGATAGCTGGCGATATCGAGCGCGGTGGTTGTATTGCTGGTAAAGATCACGCTGTTGCGGCTATGATCGGCATGGAGGAAATCCAGAACGACCTCCGAAACGCAGTCATACAGCTCCGATGCCCTCTGCGAGAGGTAGTGATTGCCACGATGGATATTCGCATAGTAGCGTTCCAGGAACTCGCGATAGCCTTCCAGCACAGAAGTTGGCGGATGGGTGCTCGCACCATGATCGAGATAAGTGATGGTGTGCTCCTGCCCGGAGGCGTTGATAAAACGCTCGCGGGTGATAGGGAACTGCTGGCGAATCGATTCGAGTTTATCCATGTGGTATCTGTTCGGAGAGATATCTATTCAGGAAAGGCCCCATAACAACGGGCCGCCAGGCTACGGCGGGCACGCAAGTTAGCGTCTGCGGAAGGATCGGGCAATCAATCAGGAACCCCCGTGCATACGATTCGGGACACAACCACCCTGACGATATCCTGAATCGCTCGAAATCCGTTACATTCGCTGATTGTCGGCATGGCATCTGCTTTGTAGCTTTCCGGCAGAGGATGCTCCTCTTGACTCCTGACGAATCCCCTGCATCAAGAATGTGATCTCGACCTTTTTTTTGCTGTATTGAACAAGGTCCGCAACGGACGCAAAGGCGAGTTGAGCCAGTAACGGAGACCTCGTGGGCTATTTCCGCAACTTTACACTCGAATTCGGCAAGTACACCGAGTTTACGGGGCGGTTTTTCAAGACGGTGTTCAAGCCCCCATACGAATTTCGTCAGATCATACGCCATATCGACGATTTCGGGGCGATGTCGCTTCCGCTTATCTCGGTGGTGAATTTCATTCTGGGACTGATCCTGGCAATGCAGGCACGTCCCACGATGGAGAAGTTCGGCGCGGCCGCCTTTATCCCTGCCATGGTGACCGCGTCGATCACGCGGGAGCTTGGGCCGGTGATAACGGCGATTCTGGTAGCCGGCCGTGTCGGCTCCGGCATCGGCGCGGAGCTTGGCTCGATGAAGGTGACCGAGCAGATCGACGCCATGGAGACCTCCGGGGTCGATCCGTACAACTATCTGGTGACCACACGGGTGATCGCCCTGGTGTTCCTGATGCCGATCCTGGCACTCTATGCCGACTTCATCGCGCTCTTCGGCGCATATCTGGCGGAGTTCATCTCAACCGGTGTTACGCTCCAGTACTTCTACGGCCAGGTGATCGACGCGCTCTTCTTCATCGACGTGCTGCCGGGAGTGATGAAGATGTCCGCCTTTGGCTTTGCAATCGCCATCATCGGCTCCTACAAGGGATTCAACACCGAATCCGGGACCGAGGGGGTTGGCCGGGCCACGACATCGGCGGTGGTCCTCTCCTCTCTCTGGATCATCCTTATCGACATGATCCTGGTGAAGATCACCATCACTTATTTTCCAAACCCCTGACAATGCTGGAGATCCGCAACCTATATAAGGCGTTTAGTGCCGATCTGCGCCCTCTTCGCGGCATCAACCTGACCGTGCCCAAAGGCACCACCCTGGTAGTGCTCGGCAAGTCCGGCACAGGCAAGAGCGTGCTGCTGAAGAGCATCGTGGGGCTGATCGAGCCGGACCAGGGGAGCATACAGGTGGAGGGGATCGAGGTGGTTCAGGCCAGCGCAAAGACGCTTCAGGAGATCCGCCGCAAGGTAGGCTACGTCTTTCAGAGCGGCGCCTTGTACGACTCCCTGACCGTTGGGGAGAACCTGGCGTTTCCGCTGGAGAAAACCCGTGGTATGAAAGGAGCGGAGGTACAGGAACGGGTGATGCACTACCTGGAGCGCGTAGGGCTTCCCGATAAGGTGAACAAGATGCCGAACGAGCTTTCCGGCGGGCAGCGCAAGCGCATCGGTGTGGCGCGGACGATCATCACCGAGCCGGAGTACCTGCTGTACGACGAACCGACCACTGGTCTCGATCCCCAGACCACCAAGGAGATCTCGGAGCTGATCGTGGATCTGAAGGAGGATCTGAACATCACCGGCATCGCCGTGACACACGACCCCTACTGTCTGCATATCATCGCCGACAAGATCATCTATCTGGACGAGGGACGCATCAAGTTCGAGGGAACCCCGGAAGAGGGACGGCACTCGGATGAGGAGTTTCTGAAGATATTCTTCACACTGGATTTTGGATCGGAATAACGCCCCCCTCTTAGTATCAGGTGCCCCTGTCCGGCCCGGCAGCCCGATGTGACACAGCGGAGCACCGACGGATGAAACGCACCGGACGCGCACGCATACTACTGATAACGCACTATTATAGAGAACAGATATCATGAGCAAGTCAGTTCCCACTTCGCAGGATGGCCGCTCCCCGGCGCAGGGAAAGGTGCCGGTCGCCGGCCCCGACCCATCCGTAAACGAGCCGGAGGTGATGGTTACCGGCAAGGATCGCAACACACGGCTTCTTCGTGTGGGGATATTCTCCCTGCTCGGGTTTATCATCCTGATGATCGGCGTATTTGTGATCGGCGACAAGCAGAGCATGTTCAACACGACGTTTACGATCTACTCGAAGTTCCGAACGGTCGGCGGCCTGAAATCCGGGGCGCTGGTAACGATCAACGGGATCAAGGTGGGCACGGTCAGCAATGTGGAGCTGAAGATTGATACAAGCTCCTATGTTCGTGTGGATATGGTGATCGACGAGTCCGCACGGCAGTTCGTACGCACCTCCAGCGTCTCGGCGATCTCGCAGCAGGGCATCATCGGCGACAAGATCATCGAGCTGAACATGACCGATGCCAACGCGCCGATCATTGCCGATGGCGCGCAGATCCGGGCGGCCGAGCCAACCAACTACGAGGCGATCCTGGATGATGCGCAGACGGTTGTCAAAAACACGCAGAACATCACCTCGTCGCTCGATACGCTGTTTCTGCGATTCCGGCGTGGCGAGGGGACGCTTGGCAAGTTCCTGACCGACGATGAAGCGTATATGGGGCTGGTAAAGGTGACAAACTCGGCCGAACGGCTTATGAACCAGACCTCAACGCAGCTTGCCACGATCACCGGCACGCTCGACCGTGCGGCGATCAATGTGAACTCGATGACCGAAGAGGGGCAGAAGCTTGTGGCCGACATCGGCAGTGGCAAGGGGACGCTTGGCGCGCTCCTGTATAATCGCTCGCTGTATGATTCGCTTGAGGCGCTCTCGGGCACGTTGAACGAGGCAGCGGGATCGGCAGGATTTGCCGCACGGGAGTTTGGCATCAGCATGCGCGGCCTTCGTAGCAGTTGGCTTGTGGGGGGCCTGTTCGGCGGCAGCGAGGAACAGGAACGGAACGCCGATCTTCTGGCAAAGGAGCTGGAGATCAGGATGGAGGAACTTCGTCGCCAACAGGAGCTGCTGGACCAGCGCGAACGGCAGTTGATGCAGAAAGAGACCTCGTCCAAATAATTCTGTGTCGCACGATCGGCACGGCATCGCAGCGCCCGGTATCGGGTTCGGAAACCGAACCTGATATCGGGCGCTGCCCATACATCCGGCCCCCTGCACACACTACAGCGATTGCAAAAACGCTATCACCGCATCGCGATCGCTTCTGGAAAGCTTTCTGAAAAACTCCCGTGAGCGCTCAGCCTCGCCGCCATGCCACATGATCGCCTCCAGCAGGCTCTGCGCCCGGCCATCGTGCAGAAAATAGGTATGACCGCTGACAACCTGTGTAAGACCGATCCCCCAGAGCGGGGGCGTTCGCCATTCACTGCCACTGGCCAGATAATCAGGACGCTCATCGGCCAGCGCCGCCCCCATGTCGTGCAGCAGAAGATCGGTATAGGGGGCAATGCGCTGTCCTGACACTTCCGGCACCCCCTCCAGCATCCCGGTAAGGAGCAGCGGACGGTGGCAGCCGGAGCAGTTAGCCTCCCGAAACAGGGCCTCGCCACGCCGCACATCGGGATTGCGGACGTTTCTCCGTGCCGGAACGCCAAGGGTCTGGGTGTAATAGGCGGTAGCGCGCAGAACGCCATCGCTTATCTCCGGCTCCCCCTCGTATCCCTCCCCCTGCGGCTGGCCATGGCACGACTCCACCGGAAACATCGACGAGGTGATCCCCATATCGTTGTTGTAGGCAGCGGCCGTCTGTTGCAGCAGCGTTGGCACGTTCGCCTTCCAGCCAAAGCGTCCCAGCACCCACCTGCCCGCCGTTGCATCCCAGACCTGATTGGCCCGCCCGGAAATGCCATCGCCATCACGATCTGCCTCATCGGCCAGGGCAAGGATGCCTGCCTCCGGCACCGCTTCGAGCAGGCCCAGCCCGAAGACCGGCGAGGCTACGCGGGGAGAGATCATCATATCGGCTGGCAGCGGACGATAGGAGCGATGCGCTATGTAACGCGGCACGCGCAGACGATAGGTGGTGCCATCGGCAAAACGGCCGATGCTATCGGTATACTGGATAACGATAGCTGCCTCCGGCTCCACGCCGAAGATCCCACGCTCCTGAAGCTGCAATCCAAAGCCTGGCACCGCAAGCGGACCACCATCGGCAGCCTGCCCGGGGATGCTGACACGGAAGAGCATCGAGGCCATCACCTCGCCAGGTCCGGGAGGGCGCCCACGACCATCGCGCACATGGCAGGACGCACAGGAGGTATTGTTATACACCGGCCCGAGACCTCCGTTGACCGTTGCCGGGGAGGTGACGAAGACCGCCTCGAACCCGACATCGCCCTGACGATGAAGTTCAAGCCCGGCAGCGGAGAGATTGGGAGCCGGGGTGGAAAAGGCGGTGCTTGTAGCAAGATAGAGCGTGGTGGCTCCCCCGGCCGGAACATCCTCATCGGCCGGAGAGGCTCCGATGCCCGGATCGTTGCAGGCACCAAGCAGCGTCATGAGTCCAACCAGAAGGAAGCGCCATCGGCAGGCCACAGGCCCTGATGCCATGAAAATCATACAAGAAGCATTGCAGAGGTTCCGGGACGAGGAGGGCCGCCGGGAATATCTGGCTCCCGGCGGCCTAGCGCATTGGTATCGAACGAGATGCCTTAGTTCATAAGCAGAGGGAGCACATCCCCCTGGAGCGTGGCCTGCAAGGTGGAGACCGCATCAATGGCGGCCTGTACTGCTGGCCTGTTGTTAAAGATGGCCTGGCCGAACGACGGCTGCATCGCGCCGATGGCGGCGATGGCCGCATCGATCTCGGCAGACACCCGTGTATCGAGCGCCGGGTTCTTCGTGGCTACAAGCAATCCAACGCCCATGCTCCTGTCAACGATCATATAACGGCCGGTATACACGTTCTTGACGCTGCGAATATTGTCCTGGAAATCGGCGATGGAGTTATCGCTGAACTGCGATTCCTCCAGGGAACGATCGCTCAGGCTGTAGGGATCGGCGATCTTGCCGGTGGCAACCTCATCGCAGATGGCAACCATGCCGTCGATAACCTCCTGAAGAGCGCTCTTCCGCGACGCATAGCTGCTGGCGGCCGTTCCGGCCTCGGTGAGCTGCGCAACAAAGTTATCGCCCGATGGATTCCACGCATGCAGAAGTTCCGCAGTGGCCCCCTTGAAGCTGCGGGTTACAGCGGTCAGATACTCACGCTCGCGTGCAGTGAACTGCGCAACGGTCTTTGCATTGCCCTCGCCGAACAGGAGATACTCGATCGTATGAAACCCCTTCAACGTCCCTTCAAGCCCGTCGATATAGTCCTTTGTCAGCACGGCATTGCTGAAAAGCACGGCATCGAGATCGGCCTTGTTCACCGGCCAGCTATCGATGCCCGGGTCGATCCCCTTGGTGTCAACCGGCCCGAAGAGGAAACCTTCGCTCTGCTCCCACGGACGCCGCGCATTGCGCCATGCATCACGTGCCAACTCCAGGGATGACGCGGTTGGATTGCTGTTGAAATTATCCACGCTGATGACAAGCAAGGAAGCCTCGCTGTCGAGATGCGCATAGGTTGGCAGGATCACATTGGTGCCGATTTCCTCAAGCGCCGCTCCGATGATGCCATCATCATCGGGAGGTTCCACAACGGTATCGCTGCAACCAACTGCCGCCACCGAAAGAACGGAAAGAAGAAGGACTCCACGCAGGGAGGTAGTTGAACCAAAAAGCTTCATGATCGCTGCCTTTATATGATAGTTACGGATGCTGCGTACAGGGCACACCGCGCACATACGATACCCACCGCCACGGGATAACGGCGCGGAGGGAGCACGTTCGGATAAACCAGATAGGAGGCGCCCGGCTCTCTGCGACCCCTGTACAAATGCTAGATCTGTACCCCGAGGCCAACCGAGAAGGTATCCTCGCGGTTGCTGGCTGCCAGCCCAAGCGTGCGCCGCGAGAACTGCCCCTTGAGTATGAACTCCGGCACCAGACGATAATTGACTCCGGCGGTCCAGACCTTCCGTTCCCAGCGCGGATTGTCGAAGATGCCCCCGGCGGTCTCGAACATCGTATCGTAGAAATCGTAGCGGCCGAACAGATCGAGCCGTGGCGACCAGGCGGTATCGGCGCCGGGCGATGCAAAGAACGAAAGGAGATCGTAGCCGGCCTCGATAAAGCAGCCAAGGGCGGCGCTGCCAACCGGCGTGCGTTTCACATTAAGGTTATTCGAGAGGCTACGGTTGGCCTTGGAGACCTCGGCGGAATTCTCCAGCGCGCCATACAGCAGAAGCCCTCTGGCCGTTACCGGCCCATCCTGGTAGACGACATGTGCCTCGGCGATGCCAACATGCGCGGGCACCAGAAGATCGGGCTTCGGCCTGTTATCGGCGCTATTGCCATAGTAGCCGGAGGCGCCAACGCTGGAGCCTGGAAGGAAGCGGTACTCAAGGCGTGCGGCCACGGCCATGTTCTCCGCGTTCACCATCTCGAAGCGTGTCTGATGCCCGCGTGCAACCCAACTGGCCGAGCTGAACCCGGTCGCATCAAGCCCGTTGACAAGCACCGCCTGATAGCTTAGATCGCCAAAGGCCCCATAGATCCCAACCCCGGTCTCGTGCCAGACCGAGGGGATCAGGTTTTCCTCGGCTTGGGAACGGTTGGTCGTAAAATACCTACCAGGCTCGTAGTCGGAGTTCAGCAATCCCACCGGCACATAAAAATGCCCCAGCCGGACATTGAACTCGGGGATGATGCGGATCTTGGCAACAAGCTTCTCCAGCACCACCTCGCCCCCCTTCTCAACCTCCTGCTCGTACTCGCCGAACTCCTCGAACTTGTCGAACTCCATCGTCACCCCGGTCCCGCCATGCTCGAACTCAACCTCAGCCTCAACGCTGATTCTATTGCTGATCTGATAGGCAACCTCGAAGGCAAGCCGCTCGACATCGAAATTCGCCCTACGCTGCGGGTCGGTCTCCCAGTCATACTTCAGGTAGTTGATAACGGCATATCCCTCGAACTCAAGTTCCCCCTGCTTCTGAGCATAGGCCGTAGCAGCCGGCAGAAGAGGCAGAAGCCATAGGAGCAACGCTCCGCGAACAGTCGCACGTTTCATGAATGCCTGATGAAAAATTCCCGAGTGAATGAGCAGGAGAATACAGGGGTCAGTTATTACAGTACTGGGGACGGTGGCCACGGCCGGTCAGCTCGATCACGTTTCGCGCCCCACAGACAAGCTCGCGCAGTTCCTCTGCCTCGGCCTTGCTGAGCGTCATGACGATGATCGATGGATGCAGCTCCACCGCCAGCTTTCTGGCACAGCCGGGACGCCGAGGCTCGAACACGGTCTGATCGATCTCCTCGACGAAGCTGACGAAGCGCAGAAAGGCCTCCGGGATGAACGAGAGCATCACGTTGCCAAATTCAAACTGTATGGTATTGCAGCAGAAATTACGGGAGATGCACCCGCTGCGGGTCTGCTGCAGAATTAGCCAGAAAGGTTTTAACCGCGCCATTGTGCCTCAGGATATAAACGGCCATGGATCGGCAGAGGGCCAACCGCACAAGCCATGGGAAGAGAGAATGGCGAAACGTCGCACCGTTCGCCCGGTTTGTCCATGTGGTCCCCGAGAGTTTATTTGGACTTCGTCCAAATTAATGCAACGGGAACTCCCATACAACCGGGGAACATCTGCGGCGTGTGCGAGCGGGGTTATAATATGTTACGTGCAGCCGGATCGGGGGGGCATCAATTCGGCCACATCACCTCACTGCCGAGCCGATGCTCATCTGCCTGCGTGGTTCCGGGAGGCGCAGAATCATCACCAGCGACAGGAGCGCCACAACGGCAGTGACCAGGTACAGGCCATGATAGCCGATCAGATCGCGGAGCGATCCGGCCACCCCCGCCACGATCAGCGCACCGGCCAGAATCGAGTTCATCAGGCCGATGTAGGTGGGGCGTTCAGGCTCCGGGACGATCTCCAGGGCATAGTTGATGCCCCCGTTGCCAACCCCGGAATCGACGGCCGCGCTCAGGAAAAAGATGGCGCCGAAGCTCCAGGCCGGAAGCGGCAGAAGCTCGGCGGCATAGAGAACCGCGCCAAGCGATACCACCAGCCCAAGCGACACCGCGACGATCAGGAGGGTTCGGTTGCCGACCCGATTCGACAGAAAGCTCCAGAGAAGATTTGCCACGATCAGCCCTGCAAATTCCCAGGAGATATAGGTGCCGATCTCCGCTTCGGTAGCACCAAGCCGATCCTTGGCAAAGAGCATATAAAACGGCACTCCTGCGAACCAGAGCATCATCAAGGCCCGGAACGCGACAAAGCGCCTGAAGGCATGGTTGGACCTCAGGATGCCCCGCGCCGTGGTAAGCTGCGCCTTGAGCGTTCGTTTCGGCGGAAGCTCCGTCTGCACCGGCTCCTTCTGAAGCATAAAGAGATAGAAGCTGATCGCGATCAGGATGGTGCCGATCGCAAAAACGATCAGGAAGGTGTAGGGAAAGGCAAAGCCGGTGAAGATCGGACGGATCAGGTTCACCCCGAGATACAGCCCAACGATACCGCTCAGGATGGCACGCCAGCCGAAATAGCTCCCACGCTTCTCCTTCGGACAGGTTTTTGCCAGCACCTCGGTAAAAACAAGCCCCGCAAAACCGCCCGCGACGGCGAAGATGCCATAACCAAGCACAAAGAGGAACAATGCCCAGAAAGGCTCGCTCGCAGCAAGCAATGCCGCGCCCACGGCCATCACCAGACCGATCACCCGTATCACTGCCGCCCATCGGTAGAGCGGAAGCTTGATAGGTTTATGCACGACAAACTTGGAGGCGAAGAGCTGTGGCAGATGCCAGCCGAGCGACTCGAACAGAGCCGTCAGCGAGATAAGAACGCTTGGCGCGCCAAGCGAGGAGAGGAACACCGGGATGATGGTGGTCCGGTTGAAGAAGGAGAGGCCGTTATTGAAGAGCACGCCGTTGGCGATGCCGAGCAGATAGTTCCGGCGGAAATGCGGATATCCGCTCATCACACCGGCTTCTTCGCTTTCGGGGGCGGGAGGCCCCAACAACCGCCGTCTGATCTGCTCTAACATGCGGCAAAGTTACGCTGGCGATCGCTCACCGATGCGTGATGATCTGTGAAGCAGAAAACAATGCTTCTTGCAGATGATCCCAGAACAACACCATCCACCAAAGGAACGGGGGGCGCTTCCAACAGCTATTCCTTCAATAATAGTCCTCCCCTGTAATGTGGGTTTCGCCTATGCCCTACACCCGTACGAACGGATGAACTCCCCCATGCCTGACGGAGCTTTACAAGGAAGACCGGATCTCCGCTATGAATAAGCCCTCCCCTTCGGTGGCAAGCAGAGCCAGCCAGCAGGAAAGGCCCGGCCGGATGAAGTCCCGTTCACCCATATGAAATTTGCGGCACCGATCAGGAGCTATTGATGGACGGGCAGAAACATCCAAAAAAAAAATCAGACTACGGAGATATATCGCAAATTCATTATCAGCATGGATTTATGTTCTTCTCATCTGTTGAACATTCGGCCTGCAAGCGAGTGAACCGCTACAGGCCAGCATTCCGGCGCTTGAAGGATCACTGCCCCGCAAAAAAATGCCAGGGTGGCGATACTACAAATACGGCAGCAAAAGGATATGCGAAAAAAAAGAAAAGGGATATTCACACGAACGCTTTTCCATTCGGATTTATTATTCAAGCGCGGCGCATAACCATCTCTGTGTCAGGGTATCGTTTCAGGACTCACATCGGACAACATATATACATTCACATACACCTTCGCAAAAATCAGATAGACATTTACAGGCATCATGCGATCGCATTTCCTACGAACGATGCGGATCGAATAGAATACATACAGAAGAGCACGTATCATCCAGATTCGATGTTTCGCATCATGGCAGCCGGCAATGGAGCCAGGGGGCCAGGTCCGGGATCAATCGGACAACCTGATTCCTTTCAGCCACCTGATTGGACCATGCATTTTATAGCATTGCCTCTTGCATCCCTCTGCCTCCCCTGCCTATCTTGGCAGCACGTTAACAAGCACGCCTGTTGTAATGGCTACCAGTGGAATCTCTGAACCGAGCAGGGCAAAGAGCGTGTACAGGCGTGCGTTCTTATGCCCTGTTTGCATTTCAGGACAGTGTACATGATTCATATTACGCTGCCCGATGGCTCCGCCCGCCAGTATGAGCGTGGCAGCACGGGAATGGCAATCGCGCAATCAATCTCGCAGGGTCTGGCCCGCGAGGCCGTTGGCATCTTTGTAAACGACCAGCCATACGATCTAAGCCGCCCGATTGAAGAGGACGCGCATATCCGAATCGTGACCTTCAACGATGGCGAAGGCAAGGCGATCTTCTGGCACTCCTCGGCGCATCTTATGGCCGAGGCGGTGGAATCGCTCTATCCCGGCACCAAGTTCGGCATCGGGCCTCCCATCGAGAACGGCTTCTATTACGATATGGATATCGCTGGCGGGCATATGCTGACGCCGGAAGATCTGGAGAGGATCGAAAAGAAGATGGCGGAGCTTGCCAAGCAGGATAACAGCTTCTCGCGCATCCCGATCTCCTGGGAGGATGCCGTGGAGTTCTTCCGCCAGAAGGGGGACGAGTACAAGCTGGAGCTGCTCGACGAGTTCCGAGGTCGTGAGATCACCCTGTACCAGCAGGGGAATTTCACCGATCTCTGCCGGGGAACACATCTTCCCTCCACCGGGCGCATCAAGGCGGCAAAGCTGCTCTCGGTCTCCTCGGCCTACTGGCGTGGCGATATCAAGCGGAAGCAGTTGCAGCGGATCTATGGCATCACCTTCCCGAAGAAGGGGCTGCTCGACGAGCATATGACGATGCTGGAGGAGGCAAAAAAGCGCGATCACCGCAAGCTTGGCCGCGAGCTTGAACTCTTTATGATAACGCCGGAGATCGGCCAGGGCCTGCCGATCTGGCTTCCCAAGGGCACCGTGCTGCGCGAGACGCTTGAGAACTTCCTGCGCAACGAGCAGCGCAAACGCGATTATCTCCCGGTAGTAACGCCCCATATCGGCAACCTGGACCTGTATCGCACCAGCGGCCATTACCCGTATTACGCCGAGAGCCAGTTCACACCGATCCATCTTGAGGAGGGAGAGGAATATCTCCTGAAGCCGATGAACTGCCCGCACCACTGCCATATCTACGCAAGCAAGCCGCGCAGCTATCGCGATCTGCCGGTGCGTCTGGCGGAGTTCGGGACGGTCTACCGCTACGAGAAATCGGGGCAGTTGAATGGCCTTACCCGCGTTCGGTCCTTTACGGTAGACGACTCCCACCTCTTCGTACGCCCCGATCAGGTGCGCGAGGAGCTTCTCGGCGTGCTCGACCTTATCAGATTTGTGATGAGCGTGCTTGGGTTCAGCGATTTCAAGACCCAGCTCTCCTTCCGCGACCCGGAGGACAGATCCAAGTACGCCGGTCACGACGAGCTTTGGGAACAGTCCCAGCGTATTCTTCAGGAGGTGGCCGAGATCGCTCATCTGAACTATACGATCGAGACCGGCGAGGGGGCATTCTATGGTCCGAAGATCGACTTCATGGTGCGGGATGCGATTGGCCGCGAGTGGCAGCTTGGCACGGTGCAGCTCGATTATATCCTGCCGGAGCGGTTCAATCTGGAATATACCGGTGCCGACGGCGCCAAACATCGCCCGGTAATGATCCACCGCGCCCCCTTTGGCTCGCTGGAACGGTTTATCGGCGTGCTGATCGAGCATTACGCCGGGAACTTCCCATTCTGGCTGGCGCCCGTGCAGGCGATCGTCCTTCCGCTCTCGGAGCATTACATTGACTACGCAAAGAAGGTGCATCAGCAGTTACGCGATGCCGGGTTCCGTACCGAAGTCGATGAACGCAACGAAAAGCTCGGCTACAAGATTCGCGAGGCGGAGCTTCAGAAGATCCCCTTTATGCTGATCGTCGGCGAAAAGGAGCAATCCAGCGGCTCGGCATCCGTGCGGGTGCATGGCGAAGGCGACAGGGGAAGCTGCTCGATCGAGGAGCTTATCGTGGAGTTTGCCGATCTGAACGATGTGAAGAAGATCGCTGCGCAGGCACAGGAGCGTATGCGGACGGCCTCGGCGGCTGTGGAGATCGACGACGAGATGACAATAGAACACGCCGTCCCGGATGCCCGGAACGAGGGGATCGCATAGGAATATCGAACGCTGTGCGGTGGATCGGGATGCGGCCATAGGGCGGACATGGCCCAGTGGCACGCTCCCTCTGCTGTATAACGACATCGATACACGCAACGGGACGCGAACATTCGCGTCCCGTTTGCGTTTGCGCCAAGCACTCCACGATCTCTCGTGCCGAACCGACCGGCAACAAATCGGACGGCGGAATCGGGCCGATCTAGGACCAGATAACACCGCTGTTGATGATATCCTGCGCCTTGTCCTCCGGGCTTTCGGAGCCGACCGGCATCCGCTCATCCACCGAGTGATCCGGTCCAATGGAACTCTCAGGATCGCCATCGGCCGGATCGAAGCCGAGCTGCCGATCCAGCTCCTGATTTGTCTCGGTTATCTCCGCCGCCTGTTCCTCATCGCCCAGCTCCGGCTTCTCCTCGAACAGAGGAAGGCCCGGCTTGTCTTCCTGTTTATTTTTTTTCGCCTTGATCGGTTCGCCAGCCATGATCGCCCTCCATACAACATGTTCATCACCATACCCTGCATATGGTAGCAATCACAAATTCCACGCCACAGCGGTGCATGGGCATTCAAAGCAAATGCGCCGACCTCGGAGGAGTCCGAAGCCGGCGCACGATCGTGCCACACGACCATTTCTCTAGCGCACCACCACCTTGCGGCTGGTGATCCCGCTCTTGGTCTGAACGGCGACAACATAGACGCCGGGGGGCTGCCCCGAGATATCGAACCAGAGCGTCTGGGCCGTTACGTTCTTCACTGTGCGCTCGTTGATCGTCTTGCCGAGCATATCGCGGATGGCAACCGTCACATCCTGCGAGCTACCAAGGCGGAGATCCACCGAGAACTCCCCCGGCGTTGGGTTCGGAAAGATCCGCACCTGCTCCTCCCCGGCCGGCGCCGGACTCTCCTCGACCGACGAGAGATCGTATCCGACGGTGAACTGCTGATAGATCTCCGACCCGAAATCAGCGCCAAAGGTTCTGATAACGGCATTGTTGCTGGCGCGGCGGATGCGCATCAGGCCCGTGCCGGCGGAGCTTCTGTTGGCCCACCAGTCAAGGCCATCGCCCCCCTCATCCAGCAGACGGAACTCGTAGCAACCATCCGGCAGGTTCAACGTGTCGCGATAGGTTGTGGCATCCTGGAGATCATGGCGGGAGAATACCAGCGACCCATCGGCATTGCGAAGCTCGTAGCTCGTCTCATAGCCGTTGTTATTGGTCCTCAATTCCAGGATGATCCCGGACGGATATACCGGCGGAGCGGTAAAAGCCGCGCTCATCGTGTTATTGTTCGCGTACTGATCCTGGCCGCCGTTCGGCTCGCTGATGGTTACCACGAACGTCTTCTCGCCACTTCCCCACGATATCGCGCCAAGCTGCACATCGGCGCTTTCCAGAAATCCGAGAGTGCCGGTCCAGGTATGGACGCTCTGCTGTGCGCCGGCAACGCCATAGGTGATCTTCAGGCTGGTCAGCGGGGTTGTGCCGGTATTCCTGATGGTGATGAGCGGGTTGTTGCAGATGGGGTTCATCCGCTTGTATGCATCGGCAGTGCTCGGCGACTTGATAGCCTCCACAGATGCATCGAGCGTGAAGTTGGGCGCCGAGTAGCTTACAAGCTGGGTTTCGATGGCATAATACGGCGTGCTGCCGACGCCATTCCACGTATATGGCTGCACGTTGTAATCCAGCGTAGCGCTGCCTCCCGGCGTCACATACGGGGTCAGCTCGAAATCATAGGTCGGCACGGCATCGCCGGGGCACCAGTTGGCGCGGTTGTAGACCCAGGTTCCCCCTTGCGGATAGACCGGATTGAGGCCGCAATCATCCTTCCAGAGAATCCGCTTGAAACGCTCGGTGCCATCGACAAGGATGCTATGCTCCTTGGGGCAGAACTCCGCGCAATTCTCGGTGCCACCGAACCCATGCCCGGTGCTACGCATCTTGAGACGGACATTTGCAGCATCGGGACGGATCTTCACCTCGCGCGGGGCCAGAAAGTTCTCGATCGGGGTGCTTGTGCCATAGGCCGGAGCGCCCACCCAGAGATTCTCCACCGCGATCGGGTCGCGCGGCGGCACACCGGCGATCATCTCGAACTCGATATCGACAAGCTCCTGCGAGTTTATCGACACCAGCCGCACCGAGTCCGCCAGCAATGTCCGGTAGTCGGTGACATCAAAGGTCCAGACGAAGCCATCGCCCAGGTTCAGCCCATTTCCATAGGGGGTGATATAGCGGCCGATCTCGTACCGGTTCACCACCTCGAACTTCCGGTAGTACGGGTGCCGTTCCAGGCGTAGCGTGGCATCCGGCGTTATCAGAACCGAATCGACCGCCACCCCTGCATCGTTGAAGGTATAACGATAATAGGCAGGCCACACCGTGAGCGTATCGGTCGGCCTGGCAGGATCGGCGGGATCATCAAAGCGCACGATCTGCATCGGCGCATAGGGGAGCGAATCTATACGCAGGGTGGAATCGATGCGGGAGTCATAGACGCCCTGCTCGAAGATCACGTTCGGGCGGAGCACCGGAGCAAAGCCCCTGTTGATCGAGGCCCCATCGATCGCGATGCTCTGTGGCGGGCCGATCAGCGTGCCATGATATCCCCTGCCGCTGGCATCGGAGACCATGGTTGGATTATCCTGATCGAAGTTGTAGTAGAGCACCAGATTGTCGCGAAACGGATGATTGGCCAGGATATCACCGCGCACCCAGGCGCTGATCGTGGCGGCATCAAGCTCGACGTTCCAGATCGCAAACTCGTCGATTTTTCCATCGTAATTCCGGCTGCCATCCCCCATCGAGCCGATCTTGAACGACGCGATGCCGGTGATCGGACGGCGTTTGCTTGTGCCGGATACCCAGAGCGCACCGTTCAGGTACATCTTCATCTGGCCGGTCCGGGCATTCTTGGTAAAGACCCAGTGGTTCCACTGCCCTAGGTACTCCGAAGCCTTGGTGGCTTTTTTGATAATGCGGTCGAATCCTCCCTGATTATTGCTCCCGGCATCCCAGTAGACCAGTGTATCACCCCAGGGCAGGTGCACATTCATCACGCGGCGGCCGAACCTATCGAACGCCTCGAAGATCGACTGTTCCTGCGGCTGAACAGCAGGATTGCCATACTGCCAGAAGGATACCGTCACAAAGCTATCGACCGGAGCAAGCGCCTCGGCGGGCACCTCGATATAATCCCTCCCCTGGAATTCAAGCGAGCGATCGTCATTGCTCGATGCTACAGCGCTCTGAAAGCCTGGGATTCCGCCAAGAACGGTTGTGGCCGTTCCCCCGGCCCCCTGGTTCTCGAAGCTCACATCCACCACGATATTGGAACTGTTGTTCCAGACGAACGGGGCGGTAAAGGGTATCGTGTTCCACCCGGAGGAGGCAAAGCGGGTATCGTGCAGGTATACGGTGGTCCAGCCCCCTTCCTCGATCACGCCCGGCGTAAGCGAGTCGAGCGATGAACTTTTCATACGGATCATAAGATTGCGCAGCTCGCTTCCCACCTGTTCCACATGCAGCCGAATGCCGGTGATCTCCCCCTGCTTCAATCCCCCTGCCTTCAACTCGGCCGCCTTCCAGAGATATTGCGAGCGTCCCACGCGGAAGTTGCCGGGGAACGGAGCGGAAACAGGCTCGGCGCCGGTGCCGACCAGAGCGGAATCGAAGGAGATCGTGGAGGTACGGACCACGCTCTTCTGGAAATAGGGGATATAGCGCCACGACGGCCTCAGCATATAGCTCACCGAATCGGGCGTCTGGCCGCCAATCGAATAGTTGGTGGCCGTATCACGCGTCGAATCGATCAGCCCGGTCTTGTCGTAGAGATAGATATACGCCAGATAATCCCACTCGCCGCACGGTCCATCGAACGGACAACGGAGCTTGTAATGCATCAGGATCTTCTCGAACCGCAGGCTATCCGGGGGAAAGAGAAAGGAAGCATCGTATGGAGATCCGTAGGTGAAGGTCTGTACACGGATGGTCTCGTTCTGCTGGGCGTGAAGCGTCACGGCAAACAACGCGGCGAGGACCAGCGCCGAGATAGCCGTTCGTAGGCTCACGAGGTGTTTCATGCTATGCCTTTGTTGGAATGGAATTCTGATGTGAATGGATGATTGCCCGGAAACGGCTGTGCAACGGCAACATCGCAGGGTGCTCCCCCCCCCTCCCTCCGCTACAGTCGTCGTAAAATGATGAATAATGATAAAGAGTGCAATCGAATGGATGCCATCTGGCAGGAACGCACAGAGGCTATCCCCCTCGTCCCTCTCGTACATACGCGATATAATCGGTTCTGGGAGGCGCGATCCCTTCCTGGCGCAAGGCACGCGCTATCTGGGCGCGATGGTATGTGGAGTGGTTGGCAACATGCATCAGGATATCGCCGATCCCGGTGTGGAACTGCGTTCCCTGGCTGTTTGTGTAGGAGACCTTCTTGGGCAACGTTCCCTCCGACGCCGTGCCGAGATAGTTGCTCCAGATTGTGCTCATCGTTTCGGCCAGCTCGCGACATTCTTCGAGGGAGAGATCAGGCCACGGTGTAAGCCCCTCGGCCTGCCCCTGGATACGCGCCCACCACAGACGCTCCGAAGCAAGGATATGGGCCATCAGACGTAGCGGATCGCCCGATGCTATACAGGCTATCATCTGCCGATTAGCCCAGACATCGTACAGGAAGAGATCGCGGAGAAGAGCGAGAGATTCCATGAGCATGATGGAGTTGTTGGGAAGAATGTTGTGAACGGCCGGAAGGCCCGGAAAGCAACATACGGAGGTAAGCGCAGACGTGCATGCGTTATGGGGGCGATGGCGGGGTGATAGTGTGCTGGGACGATCGCGCTGGGGAGAGGGAAAGCAGATCGAGAGGGCCAGAAAAAAACCGGGGAGCCGTCGTGCGGGATTCCCCGGTCGCATTTGCATCCGGCCGTGGCGTTTCTAACGGTGGCAGAGGTTATGCTCCGGCCAGGCTTTTACAGAACACCGTTGGTATCGGTCGACTCGAAGATCTTGTCGGCGCTCTTGGAGATAAAACCTTCGTAGAGCTGGCCGGTTGCCGGATCGGTATAACGACGCGCAAACTCATGGTAGCAGGTCGGGATCGTATGGTGCTGGCCATTGGCGAACTCCCAGGCCATACGATCGGCCATCGTGGAGCTTTGCTCCAGCAACTGCTCCGGGGTTCCCTTGATAAGCCCGCCGGAACGGTTCATCGCAAACCCGCTCTGCACAAGCCAGGCATTGAAGTCCTCCAACGCCGGGAACGTTCTCAACGCGTTGATAAGCACCGTACAATGGTTTACACGGATGCCGAACGCCGCAAGCCAGCCTGCATATTCGGATTCATCGAGCAGCCTGCGATACTTCGCGTACTCGATCGGCTTCCAGGTTGGGCGGGCCGTAAGCAGCGTCTGCGTTCCCTTCAGTTCAGAAGGGATCTGCTCCACAAGCTCACGCACGATCGCCTGCAATTCCGGGCTGAACTCCTCGGTCAGCAGCTCGGAGATGAAGATATGCGGGG
Source organism: uncultured Alphaproteobacteria bacterium (assembly GCA_964455525.1). Lineage (GTDB taxonomy): Bacteria > Bacteroidota > Ignavibacteria > OLB7 > OLB7 > JAFDZV01. The sequence goes on along the minus strand of CAYVWR010000002.1, from coordinate 58,974 downwards.
TAGTAGGATCGGGGTGAGCATAGGAGAACGCGCGCAACTTCTTCTGCTCGAAGTGATATTCACCGCTCACCCTGTATCCAAGCTCAAGGAATGTGGCACCGAGCGATTCCACCCCAATCGGATCAATATTGAACGTGCGGAAGGCGATGTGATCGTTCACATAGTTCTCGTTCCGCTCCGTAAGAAGACCATAGATCTTTGCTGCCGACGGAGTAACCGACGTGTAATCTTTCCAGAAAAACTCCAGCAGATCCTGGAGCGATAGCGTGTTCATTGGTTCACTACGAGTTAATCCCGAAAATCGAATAGGTAACGGAAGCAACTTCAGGAAAACAATGCGGATTGGGGGTGTCAGTGTGTTGGAGAGACGTCACGAAGTGTGAAGAATCGGGGGGCCGCCACAAGACACCGGCACTGTGACAGGCGCCAGGGCATCTTCGGTGTTGGCAGAGACCGATCGGAAATCGGGCATCGTTACGGCTCTATTGCGCCGCATTCCAGCAACCATTGGCGGCCGATATCGACCAGCCTGGCGATAAGCTCGGTTGCACGGGGGTGCATATGTTCGGTATCCAGTGTCATCACCGTTTTTGGCATGGGAGCAAGGCGCCCCAGCTCGCGCCAGCAGTGCTCCGGGATAAGCTGGTCGCGTGTACCATTGACGATAAGCAGCTCGGCCTTGACATAGCGAAGATGCAATGCCGGTTCCACCGGGCGGATTGCCGTAGCAGCAAGCCACGCCCCGGCATCCCGAAGGAAGCCTGGCTCGATCTGAAGGTTATTGCGGAGCAGCCGCTCGATATCCACGCCCCCATAGATCAACGCCGCAGGCCCCAGCGTATCGCCTCTGCTTGCAACAAGACGATAGAATCCCGGAACGAACATCGCGCCGAAGCTATAGCTGAACGTGCAGATCCGGTTGGTATCGGCCCACGGCTGTGTGCGCGCCCATCGTAGAATCGCTTCGAGCTGCGCCGGGACGCTGCAAACCGCATTGCGCAGAGCAGGGATCTCCGTATAGGGGGTTCCCCGGTACCAGTAGTCAGGCCCATAGGGATATTCATAGGCGATCAGCACATTATCACCATGATGCCCCACATAGCGCAAGCTGGTCCGGCCGATCTCAAGTCCTCCGATCACCATAACAACGGGCAGGCGCCGGTTGGCACTCACCGCAGGCGCGCTTACGGTGAAACGGATCGAGTCCAGCCCATCGGCAACAAGAACGACATCGCGGTAGATACGGGCCTCGGCCGCTTCGCCCACCGCAACCATGCTATCGCTCGCAACAACGATCTCCGGGAGGCCATAATCAAGCGCGGCGAGCGGATCGCGGAGATGTTCCCAGGCCGCCCAGATGCCAAGGCATACTAGCGGCAGAATGAAAAGAATCGCAGCGATGGCAAGAATCTTTTTCACGGCACTCTCCGGTTGCCAACAGTATCATCCCATGCCCTGTGCATCCACATCGACAATGATCTGCACGGAGGCTTTTGCATGCCCCTGATGATAGCGCTCGTAGGCATCCGAGAAGACCGTATAGAAGGCTTTGCCGCCGGGATCGATCAGGCGGCTATTTTTTATCATGATCTGGTAGCGGTATTGATTGCGAAGCTTCCAGATCAGTGCGGCCGTCGGGCCGAGAACGTCCATCGCCGGATGGCTGCTCGGCAGAAGCTGCCGGAATAGCCGCGCATGGCTCTCGGTCTCGCGCTGATCTTCCGAACGGAACTCCACCACGATAAAGCGTGAGAACGGAGGATAATTAAGCTCGTTGCGAGCCTGGAGTTCCTGGGTATAGAGCATCTGATAATCCTTCGCAAAACTCGCCTGGATCGCCGGATGGTTCGGATGTGCCGTCTGGATGACAACCTCACCCTGCACATTGCTCCGGCGACCGGCACGCCCTGCCACCTGGGTCAGAAGCTGGTAGGTGCGCTCGCTGGCACGGAAATCAGGAAGCAGAAGCTGCGTATCGGCGGAGATCACGCCAACCAACGAGACACGGGAGAAATCAAGCCCCTTGGCAACCATCTGCGTGCCGAGCAGCACATCCACCTCTGCATTGGCAAACGCCGAAAGGATCTTCCGATGCGACCCCTTGCGGGTTGTTGTATCAAGATCCATCCGAACAAGCGTGGCATTCGGCAGATGCTGCTCCAGCTCCTCCTCCACCTTCTGCGTCCCGATCCCCGGCTGGCGAAGATCATGATGTCCGCAGACCTCGCAGAGACGATCGGCCTTACGCACATAGCCGCAATAATGGCAGTGCAGCTCCTCGATCTTCTTATGATAGGTAAGGGTCACCGCGCAATGCGGGCAGCTAGGGGAGTGCGAGCACGACATGCATTCCAGCCGTGTTGCAAACCCCCGTCGGTTCTGTAGCAGTATCACCCCCTCCTTCCGATCGACCCGCTCGCGGATATCCTTGAGCAGCCGCACCGAGAGCGCGCCCCGCATCAGGTTCTGCTTGCGGGCGGTCACTGTATCCACGATCACAATCTTCGGCTCCCGCGCATTATCCACCCGATCGGGCAGTTCCAGCAGATGATATTTCTTTCGTTGCGCGTTGTAATACGACTCGATCGACGGCGTTGCGGTGCCCAGCACGGCGACCGCGCCGGAGATCTGGGCACGGACGATAGCCGCATCGCGGGCATTGTAGCGTGGTTGCGCATCGTACTGCTTGTAGCTTGCCTCATGCTCCTCATCGACCACCACGATGCCCACATTGCGAAGCGGGGCGAACAGCGCCGAACGTGCGCCAACCACCAGATCGCATGTGCCGGAGGCGGCACGGCGCCATCCATCGTACCGCTCTCCCGGCGACATCCGGCTGTGCAGCACGACAACCCGATCGCCAAAGACTGTGATCAGGCGCTCGACAAGCTGTAACGTCAGGGCTATCTCCGGCACCAGCATCAAGGCCCGCTTACCCCGTGCGATAGCATGTCTCATCGCCTCGATATACACCAGCGTCTTGCCGGAGCCGGTAACGCCATGCAGCAGGAACGTCTTAAACGCCTCTGCATCGATTGCCGAGATGATGGCACCGACAGCCCGCTGCTGATCCTCGTTTGGACGGATGGGACTTCCGTTATCCTCGGTAACCGCAGGCTGTTCCCCGGCATCATCGGCCAGAAGCTCCTCGCGGGAGATCTCGATATCCTCTATCTCGATCGCCCCGCGTGCACGCAGCCCTTTCAGAGCGGAATCGGAGGCATCGGCAGACTCCAGAAGATCGCTTGCATAGATAAAATCGTTGCTGCCAAGGCGGTGCGACTGGGTATACATCAACATCAGGATCGCCGACTGCTTCGGCGCCACACGATCCAGTTCATCGAGCAGACGATGCACCGCATCATCATCCTCGAACAGATCCTGGCGCATACGCACCCCGCGCGCGGTCTTCGGCGCCGTGGCTCTGCCCTGCTCGGTCTTTCGGACGATCAGGGCCTTCTGTTGCAGGGCTTCAAGCTGGGCGTGGAGATTATCGGCGCCCACCTTCTTCTGGAGATAGCTTACGGTGATGCCTTTGGGATGGTCCGCAAGGGCGCTCAGAATGGCCGCCTGTCTGGGAGCGGATCGGCGAAGCCCCGGAATCTCCTCGACGACCTCCGGCCCCGCCAGGGCTATCCGCTGGGTGGATTCCGGGGCCATGCCGGCCGGCATCATCGCACGAAGCGTTTCCCCCATCGGCGACACATAATACTGGCTCATCCACTCGGCGAACCTGAGCATATCGGGGGTGAACAGCGGCTCGGGGTCGAGGATGTCCAGAACATCCCGAACCTTGCCCAGCTCGGTGCTATCACGCTCCTCCAGCGCCACACCGGTCAGCGTGCGCCGTCCGAACGGCACCGATACACGCATGCCGACCAGGTCGAGGTCGCGCCACTCCTCCGGCACGGAGTAGGTGAACGTCTTGAACAACGGGACGGGAAGAGCAACTTGTACGTACAGAGCCATCGCAGTTCAGAATTCAAGGTTCCAGAGCATATCTCATCATGGACGGGACAGGCAAGGCAGATCCGTTATCGGCTATTCACCATCAGTTTTGGGGCCGGTTCATACAGAACGGCGGCATCATCGCCCTGCATCACGCCATCAGGCGATGCTCCCCGGCAGCCCCCCCTGATGGTGACGGACGAACCGGGTGGCATGCACCCCGGAGAGCAGCCCGTTATCAGGCGTTGTCCCGGCACCTGTTCTATTGCCCCAGCAGAAGCGCCGGGCGCAGATCGGTCTGAAAACGCTCCCCCTTATAGATCACCTGATCCAGATAGAGGCCGGAGGGCGGCGCCGTATAGTTCATCGCCCCCCCGCGTGGCGATTCCAGGGCATCGGAAACGACGCCGGGGAGCATATTGCCCCTGCCGATCTCCACAAGAGTGCCCACCACCCGGCGCACCATTTTTCGGAGGAAGTGGCTGGCGCGGATACGAATAACGATGTTCGCACCGAACTCCCCGATCTCTACCGACTCCACCGCAACCTTTGTCGAGCCTTCCGACGGGTGCATATCGGTAAAGGAAAGGAAGTTATGCATGCCGGGAAGAACCAGCGAAGCACGGCGCATGGTGCCGATGTTCAGCGAATCCTTCACCCACCATACGAACGGCTTGCCAAAGGCCGTGCGCCGCTGCGATATCTGATAGACGTAGCTACGTCCCACGGCATCGTGCCGCGCATGAAATCGCTCGGCAACCGGAACCGCCGCGACGACATTGATATCATAGGGAAGATTGTCGTTCAGTCCATGCACGATCCGTCCGGCGGGAATGCCGCCCGGCAGATCTATATGGGCAACCTGGCCCAGCGCATGTACACCGGCATCGGTACGTCCCGACCCCATCACCTCCCCTACCTTGTTGAACGCCGTCCTGGCGGCTGTGATAAGCGAGCCTTGCACGGTCTTGGCTCCCTGTTGCACCTGCCACCCCGAGTAGCGTGTTCCTTCGTATTCCAGCAATAGCTTATATCTGGGCATAAAATTTTTCGTGACGTTCAAGATACGAAAGTCCAGGCCCCCCGCCGGATGCCCGATCGTCTCTTGGCATTGTATTGGCGGATGGTCTCGGCTAGTCTTCCGTTGGCCGGTAGGCCCCCTCCGCGCCGGAGCGGTTCCCGGCAATTGAACGATCCCGAATATAGCTCAGCATAGGAGTATACGATGAACACGTCACGCGAGACTCTAAAGGCATCGCAGATCATGACCCGCATGCCACAAACGGTAACCGCAACGCAGTCGGTCGCCGATGCCATCCAGATCATGAAGGCCGAAAACTGTGGTGTGGTGCCGGTGGTAAGCCCGGAGGATAGCAGCTCCCTGATAGGACTGGTTACCGATCGGGATATCGCCCTGAAGGCATGCGAGGAGGGAGGAAGCGGACCCGAAACCCTGGTGGTGGAGGCCATGACGACAAATCTTTCTGTGGTGGCACCGGACGACCCGCTGCCGCATGTACAGCAGATCATGGAGGAAGCGGGCGTACGCCGCGTGCCAGTGGTGGAGAACGACCGTCTGGTCGGCATCATATCCATGAAGGATCTGGCCGATCATGCAAACGCCCAGACCGTGGGCACGACCGACGACAAGATCCTGTCGCAGACCCCGAACAACTGATCCCGAACGAACACGGCCCTGCTATTGCCCGGATCGCATGTTGCCCCGAAACGGGCGACCGGCATACTTCAGGGCAATTCCATAGTCCGGGCGAGATCCAACCGGAGCGAACGCATCGCACAAAGCCGCACAAGCACAGGATCTTGTACCGTCGCGGCTCTGCCTGCCCCCTGGTATGGGGCTTGCGAGCCTGGTTCGTCCCGTATGGCATTGCCTCCGTCAATACGATCTTCATAACCTTTTATCCAGGAATCGAACGCAATGGACTTCATGCAGCAGTTGGGTGGTCTTCTGAACCAGTATGCAGGCGGTGCCTCGGCCGATCGCCAGCAGGCACGAAACGATTTCGATCAGGTGGCGGGCGTTGTGCCCAAGGATCTTCTCGGCTCGCTGATCGGCCCGGCATTAAGCTCGCTTGGCGGGGATCAGGTGCAGGAACGCGTGCGTAACGCAGCATCCGAGATGAGCCCCCAGGAGCGGGGTGGATTGCTGGGCACGCTGTTCAACGGATTGCGCTCCTCCGGCATCGACCTTGGCTCCTTCCTCGGCGGGATCGGCGTCAATTCGTCTGTGGCCGAGCACCCGGAGCAGGCAAGCCCCGAGGATGTGGGAAAGGTGGCCGCACAAGCACGGGCGACGGACCCGACGATCTTCGAGCGTGCGATGTCGTTTTTTGCCCAGAATCCGGCACTGGTAAAAATCCTTGGCACTGCCGTCATCACTCTGGTGATGAAAAACCTCCTCTCGAACTCCGGCAGCACGCAACACAACAGCGGCAAACAGGAGGATGGCTTGGGCGGGATTCTCGGAAAACTGGGTTTGTAGCCCTACCGGAAGCTGCGTAGCATCGAGAGAGCTACATGCCGGGAAATCCCGGCATACCATGCCGATGCTGCTAGAGCACAACGTGTGCAACCGTCGGCCTCCCCCGTTGTCATGGAGTTCACCTCCCGGGCAATGGGAAGGCCGATGTGCGATCGCCGTAACGATGCGCGCCCCTCCGGCTTTCAACCGCGTTCCCGGCACGATCACCGGCTCTTCGAGCGATGCGCCCCCATCCACCATAACAGATGATTATCGCCCGATCGCCTCCGCGGGATTGCAGCCACCGCCAATCCGGCCTATTTTGCTGGCAGTCGAGAACTGCGCCATCCATAGGGATAGGGATGGCCTGCACTGATATCAGAATCATTTACCTCCTTCACATGCCTGCACAGCCGCTTCGCGTAGGAATTCTCTGGCATCAACACCAGCCATACTACAAACAGGACCAGATCTATCTCCTACCCTGGGCGCGCCTGCATGCCACCAAAGATTATTACGATATAGCCGTCGCCCTGGAGCGATTCCCCAAGGTGAGGCAGACCATCAATGTGGTGCCATCGCTCCTGGTACAACTGATCGATTATGTGGAGAACGGAGCATCCGATCTGGTTCTAGACCTGAGCCATATCCCGGCCGCCGAACTCACCGGCGAGCAGAAGATCACGATCCTTCGCTACTTCTTCCTCTGCAACGTGGAACGGATGGTCCTCCCCTATGAACGATTCGCCGAGCTTTACAATCGAGGACATCGTGACCGGGATGATATTCCTGGCCTACAGGAGGCAGCAGGCGGGTTCAGCACACAGGACTGGCTCGATCTCCAGGTCTGGTACAATCTCACCTGGATCGGCCCATATTCCCGCGAGGAGGAGCCGTTCGCCTCGCTGTTGGGCAAAGGACGCAACTTCACCGAGGCGGAAAAAGAGGCCCTTCTGGTCGGCTCGAAGGAGATCATCGCACGGGTGATCCCGGCCTACCGGCACCTGATGGAATCGGGACAGGCGGAACTTTCGGTAACCCCCTTCTATCACCCGATCCTCCCCCTTCTCTGCGATAGTTTCTCGGCGCTGGAAGCAATGCCGAACGCAACGCTCCCAAGCCACCATATCGCCTACCCCGAGGATGCGGCAGTGCATATCAAACGGGCCGTGGAGTTATTTACCGAGCGCTTTGCCCGTCCGCCTGCCGGACTCTGGCCGAGCGAGGGGAGCGTAAGCGACGAAGCGCTGGCGCTTGTACGAAGGGCGGGGTTGAACTGGGCCGCCACCGATGAGGGGGTGCTGCGAAAAACGCTTGGCGAGAATTGGTCCCCTCTGGCGAAATACTTTCCCTATACGCTCAAAACCCGCAACGGCCCGCTCTGGATGGTCTTCCGCGATCACGAACTATCCGATGCCATCGGCTTTGTCTATAGCAGTTGGAGCCCGGAGGCCGCAGCGCTCGATTTCTACAATCGGCTTGTGGAGATCCGCACACGCATCATTCAGGAACGGGGAGCCGAGGCATTGCATCATGCGCTGGTACCGGTGATACTCGATGGAGAGAACTGCTGGGAGTTCTATCAGGATAACGGCAGGCCGTTCCTTGAAGCCCTCTACAAGCTTCTATCGGAGTCCAACGAGATCGCCACAACCACCATCTGGGACGCGCTCCAGAATGCCCGGCCCGACTCCTCCCGAACGCTGGGAAGGATCTATTCCGGGAGCTGGGTAGGCACCAACTTCAAGATATGGATCGGCCATGACGAGGATAACACGGCATGGGATGCGCTGGCCGAGGCGCGCGAGACCCTGATGGCCGCGCGCGGAAGAATCCCGGAGGAGACGTTTGCCGAGGCGATGGAGGAGATCTATATCGCCGAGGGTTCCGACTGGTTCTGGTGGTTTGGCGATGAGCATTTCTCGGCCAATCAGGATGATTTCGACGATCTGTTCAGAGGGCATCTGCGCAAGGTCTATACGCTGATCGCCCAGGAGCCGCCGGAACGTCTGAATGCTCCCATCCGGCAATCCGCACGCGGCCCGCGTGTTTCGCCACCGCGTGGCCCGATCTCTCCGGTTATCGATGGCACGGTCTCCCCGGCTCATGAATGGAACGAGGCAGGGCATTTCGAGGTGGGACGTGTGGGAGGCGCCATGCACCGCGCCGAGGACCTGGAACGCCGGATCTGGTTTGGCGCCGACACCCGTATGTTCTATCTCCGGTTTGATACGCCGCTGCCTCTGGAGGAGGGAGAGGGGATCAGGCTGACGCTGACGGGCCAGCGCTCCGTTGTGCTTCAGTTCACCGGCAGCACCGTCGGGATGGAGGCATCGACCGACGACCGGGGCAGAGTGGCGCTTGTCGGGTTCTCGGCGGCTATCGGCGAAACCCTGGAGGCGGCCATACCTCTGGGACACTTCAGCAGCGAAAAGACGCCGGTGGAATCCATTGGGCTGGTCTGCGAGATCTACGAGCATGGGCACCCCACCGAACGGTTCCCCCAGCAGGGGGAGGTGCTCTGCCCGCTTCTCCCTGTGGAATCTCCGTAAAGCTCCCGCCAGGAATATATCCGCACGGTGCTTGCAGCCCGGAAGCTCGCGCCATGCCCTGCAAGCAGATGGCACACGCCTGGCTCTGCCGTTGCCGCGATCGCACAGGCTTCACCAGAAGAAGCACGCATCGACACTGTACGCTCCAGGCGGCCCCCCATCTATCCACCTGGTTTTCCACAGACGTGGATATCCTGCTCAGCCCGGTTCGGTTGCCGTACGGCCCCTTCCGCATGGCGGCCGCATGAGGCGCCATGCGATACGACGGAAAACGATCGGGCCAGGCCGCCACGCACCAGGCTCATCGCCGAGGATCGGTACATGAAAGCTCTGGAAATACCATATCTCGCCGCCAGGCCGTAAGTTTAGCGATAGACGGCATCCGTTTCCTCCCTTGCGGGACCGTACCGAATCATGATGACCTTGAACCGATAGACCAGAGCTTGTTATGCGTCGTTTCCTTCTTATCTCCCTTGCGGTAGTTCTCGGCAGCATCGGCCTGGTGGCCGGCTACGTATTATGGGACTACGATCCCGATAAGGTAAGCCCGCTTGCCGAAGGTCCGAGCTATCTCTCGCTGTTCGAGGAGAGCGTACGGCAACGCATGGGAAAGCCATACGAGGCGCTCGACGATGGCGCGCGCGCGCGAGCGATCGCCGATATCGTAAGCTCGCACGAGGGTGACCCGGTCCGCGAGGTGGCGCTAGTCAAGGCACGAGAGATCGCCGATACCGAAAAGGCGCTCACCATCCTGAAAGGGAGCCTGAGCACGCTGAACGACAATCTCTACGAGGCCGCCGTCGGTTCGCTTGCTGCGCTGGGCACGCCCGGCGCCAGCAGATTGCTCGACTCGCTGTATCGTCTGCTTGACGCACAACCGGCAGCTCATACGCCGCTCGGCAACTATCGCTCCAGCACCCTTACAATCTCCCGCGCCGATCCCGATCTCGCCATCCGCTTCCAGGAGCAGAGCCGCCTTGACGCAGACTACAGCATCAAGAAGGCACGAGAGATATCCTTCTTCTTCCCGGCTGGCCCCGAGTATATCATCGCGGTCCCGAACGCCGACGACGTTCTGGAGCAATATCAGGCATCGCGCTTCGCCCGCACGCTGGAGGGAACGCCGGTCCCGAACGATGCCTGGTCGCTGCCGATGCTGAAGACGATCGCCGCACTGCGCAAGCGCCTGGACGAGACGATGGGGGCGATGGCCCCGTATTTTGCCCCGGAACGTCTTTTCCGCGACCAGCTTATCATCGGCAAGTACGATGACGAGTATATGGTGGCAAGCTTCAAGGATAAGAATGTGGAGGTGGCCGAGACCATGATGGGCATCTTCAGCAAGCTTGGCCGCGACTTCGGCATTGTACGCACCACTGTGGAAGGGAATCCTGTTGCCACCGTGCGCAACCTGAAAACCGGACGTACCCTTGCCTATGCCATCGCGGGCGATTATTTCATCGTTGCCACCGACACAGGATTGATCGGACGTGGGATACGGACATATGCCACCAATCGTGGCGGCTCGATCGCCATCGACCCGCTCTTCAACCGGAGCTTCTCGGCGCTCGATCCGAGCGGCAGCACGGAGGTGCTCTTTGCATGGTTCGACCCAACCGATTATTTCGAGATCACCGGCTCGAAAGATCCATCGGCACGCCGTCTGGCAATCCTGGCGCGTGCTCTGGGAAAAACCTCAACCCCGGATGAATCCCATGCCAGGGCACTTGCCGTGGCACAGAGTGTTCCGAGCGCCATTGCCACAACAACCATGAGCGGCGACGACCCGGCGATGATCTGGCGTTATATCGTGGATGTGCGCTCGCTCGGAAAAAACCCGATCGACTCCCTGGCCCGGCTTGCGCGTGTCGATATCGGCAGGCAGATCATCCCCTATTTCTCCGGCTCGATGACGCTTGGCTATGGCGGGGTCGATTATCTGGCAAAGCACTACGGATACGCCAACACATCGTTCGATATGCTGATGGCTGTCCCGCTGCGCTCGGCCCCATCCGGTTTCGATTCCACGTTGAAAACGTTCTTCGGCGGCATCACCTCGCTGCTGTACACGCCGGAAACAGTGCAGAGCGGGGGCGCCAGGCTCTGGATAGCACGCGATACGACCACAAACGACAGCCTGCTGCGCGAGCGGAAGCTGCAACCAAGTTTTGCCGTGGTCAACAACCGGACGCTGCTGGTTGCCTCCACCCCCGAACTTCTCCGCCGCACGGCGATGTCGCTGGCAGCTCGCGATGGTGCAGCGGCCACATCCGGCACCGCCTATCTCAACGGGCTGGTTCATGTGGATTCCTTTGCAACCAATGCAACGCGGTATCTCTCCGGGTATCTGCTCCGCACCGGCAGATATTCGCCGTCGGAGATCGCACAGCGTATCGAGCCGCTTGAGCGTGCGCTTGAGCTGTATGGAACCCTGGAATGGACATTCCACGTGGAGAACGGACTGCGCCACGGCGGCGGGCGCCTGATAGCAAAGAGATGATCGCTCTGTCGCGTACAGGCCCTTGCACAAACCGGGCAACGCATCTGAATTCCGGGAGTCAATGAAGAATCCGACTACAAAGAAGAATATCCTGCGGCTGGTTCTTGCAATGGCTGTGGCGGCGGCGGCCGTGATCGCCGGGATCTGGATCTACCAGCGGCTCGATTCCAGGATCGAGTCGTACGATATGGAGATCATCCCTGGCTCGATCCCGGCCGATGGCACATCCTCGGCGCTGATGGAGATACGGCTTATCTCGCGCTTCGGCAACCGGCTGAATGTCTCGTTGCTGCCACATCCGCCCCAGGTGGAGATCATCGAAGGACGTGAGCTTGTAAAAGTGGTGTCGCTCGGCGACGGCCTCCGTTACCGGCTGGTCTCGGGGTTCAACCCTGGCGCAGTTGTGGCACGGGTGCAGATATTTGGCGCCCCCGGCCCCATCGAGGCACGGCTGGAGCTTACCGCATCGCTCGCCGATAGAAACCGCAACGGTTATCCCGATGCCATGGATCTCTCGTCGCAGAGCGATCGCATGGCATTCCGTCGCTGGTTTACCACGATCGCCCTGGGACAGCTCACCCATATCGACGACCGCTGGCACGACCGCGATTGCGCCGGACTGCTCCGCTACTGCTATCGCGAGGCGCTGAAGCGCCATGATAATGCCTGGCTGGCCTCGCGCCGCTGGCTTATCACCGGGGCGATTCCAGATGTGAGGAAATACAACTATCCGAATGTGCCGCTTGTAGGCACCAAGGTGTTCAATGCCGGAAGCCGTGCCGAGCAGCAGACCGGCCCCGATGAGCAGGTGATACCGGCAGGAACAACCGCCCAGCCACCACGGCAGCATCCGCTCCGGCTGGATCAGTTCAGCGACTTTGCCGAGGCTGCCCGCCTGAAGGACAATTCCCTGACATTTATCGCACGCGATCCCGCTGCGGCTCTGCCGGGGGATGTGATCTTCTATCTGAACGATTCCGACAGCAAATGGCCCTATCACTCGATGATCTATGTTGGCAACGGGACCACGGTCTATCATACCGGACCCGATGGCAGCAAACCGGGAATCGTCAAGCGGCTCACGCTGGAACAGCTCGCACAGCATCCCAATCCCCGCTGGCATCCGGTGGAATCCAATCCCTATTTCCTTGGATTCTATCGCTGGCGCATCCTCACCTGATGGCCTGTTCCTGACCCTATATGCTGCTCCGCCGCCGCGAGCGCAACACCCCTATCACCGCCGCCGCACACCAGATGCCCAGCACGATCATATACGGTGAAAAATCGGTGCGATACGATGCATAACACGCGATGCCAGCCCCTGCAACGTTCAGCAGGGCATAACTTCTGCCACGGTGGTCGATGACCTTGAACAGACCGAGCACAAAGGCGGCCAGCAGGGTTCCTGCACCGACGAAACCAAGGATATAGGTTACAATCATTGCCGGATGCGCTAATATTCATGGATGACTGCTGCATCGGCTACCATGCCACAGCAGAGAGATCATCGGAATACCAAGCCAGAAGCAGGCCAACCGGTGAGCGGGCGCATACGATAAGCGGGGTGCGGCCATCGGCATGCCATCAGATGAGGAAGGGGAGTTCACGGACCGCCGTGCAGGTGTGGCATATGCTGCCGGCACAGCGCGGAGCATCTATCCCACATCGGCATAGAGCATGGCGCGGTTGAGCGCCGCAGTATACCCGGCAAGGATGGTAGAGTGTTTGGCCAGAGAGAGATCGGGGTCCTCCTCGACCACGGCAAAAGCGGCCTCGCGGGCCTGCACGATGATAGGCCCATCGGCAACCAGATCGGCATACTTGAACTCAGGCAGACCGCTCTGTCGCGTGCCGACCAGATCGCCGGGGCCACGCAACTCCAGATCGATCTCGCTGATACGGAACCCATCGCTTGTATCCACCATCGCCTGCAAGCGCCGTATCACCGACTTTCGTTCCTTGCGCGCCTCGTTCTGGGTCATGCCCGGCATCAGATGATAGCGGAAATGATCCTTGGTCATAAGCACGCAATACGATTGATCGTTGCCGCGCCCCACCCGTCCGCGAAGCTGATGAAGCTGCGATAGCCCGAACCGCTCCGCGTTTTCTATCACCATCACGCTGGCATTGGGCACATCGATGCCCACCTCGATCACCGTGGTAGCGATCAGCACATCGATGTTTCGCGCCAGAAAATCGCGCATCACGTCCTCCTTCTCATACCAGAACATCTGGCCGTGGAGCAGGCCAAGCCGGAGATCGGGAAACACCTGGCTTGCCAGGAACTCGAAATGCTCCACGGCCGACTTCAGCTCCAGCTTCTCCGATTTCTCCACCAACGGATAGACCACATACCCCTGCCGCCCCGATTTCACCTCGCTTCGGAGGAACTCCCAGACCCCGTCGATATTGGTCTCGAAACGCACGGCTGTGCGCACAGGCTTTCTATTGGCAGGCAGTTCATCGATCACCGAAACATCGAGATCGCCGTACAGGGTCATCGTCAGCGTACGGGGGATCGGCGTGGCGGTCATGATAAGCGTATCCGGGCGCCGTCCCTTGTTGCGCAGCGATGCCCGCTGCTCCACGCCGAAGCGATGCTGTTCGTCGATCACCACAAGCCCAAGGTTGGCATACTCCACCTCATCCTGAAAGAGCGCATGTGTGCCAACGACGATGTTCACCTCGTTGTTTCGTATGGCGTACAGGATCTCTCCCCGCATTTTTTTCTTCAATCCGCCAACAAGGAGCGTGACGGTAACCGGGAGGCCTTCCAGCAGACGCTTCAAAGTCTGCAAATGCTGCTCCGCGAGGATCTCGGTCGGGACCATGAACGCGCACTGATACCCGTTCTCCACCGCCACAAGCATCGCCAGCAGCGCCACGATGGTCTTGCCCGAGCCAACATCCCCCTGCAACAGACGGTTCATGGCATGTGCCATCCCCATGTCGTCGAGGATTTCCTTCAGCGTTCGCTTCTGCGCGCCGGTAAGCTCGAAGCCAAGCTTCTCCAGCAACTGCCGGGCGATCGTGCTCTTTGTATCGAAGGCGATGCCGGGTTCCTGGGTGCGGACGATCTGCTTGGTAACGGCCAGGCCAAGCTCGAAATAGAACAGCTCCTCGAACTTCATGCGGTAGCGCGCACGATCCAGCGAGTCCTCGGTATCAGGAAAATGGACCTGGCGCACAGCATCGGCAAAGGGCATCAGATTGTAGGCGCCGAGAATCTCATCCGGCAGGGTCTCCTTCAGCTCCTGCTCGACATACAGCTCGAAGATATTTTCGATAAGCGAGCGCATGGAGCGCGAGGTAAGCCCGACCGATTTCATCCTGGAACCCTCGCGGTACTGCGGGATGATCCGGCCGCTGTGGATCAGGCGCTCCTCGTCGCGGTCGATCCGCTCCAGCTCCGGGTGCGTCCACTGCAACGTCCCACCGAATATCTCAGGAGGACCGCTCACGGCCAGGATCTCGCCTGGCTGGTATGCCTTGATGAACCACTGTGCCCCCTGGAAGAAGACAAGGTTCGCCTCGCCGGTTGCATCGAACACACGGATCACAAGGCGTTTGCGCCCCTTGCCGGTCTCGAACAACTGCAACCGTTTCACCTCCACAATCGCCGTCACCTGATCCGGCGTCCCATCCTCTCCCGCCAGCAGCAGCCGTATCTGGCGAAGCGGCAGAACGGTGCGGCGGTCAAGATATCCACGCGGCGCAAACAACAGCAGATCGCGCACAGTAAGCACACCAAGCTCCGCAAGAGCCGCTCCCCTGGCGGGGCCGATCCCCTTGACGAACTGCAACGGGAACACCCGTTCCACGGCCTCCTTCTTCTCCTCGGCCACCTTCCCCTTGCCCTTCTTTGTAGCTTGTTCCTTCATTACCGTGAAGATACGAACACCCGTTCATCCCAGGGCGCACCGGTGCAAAAGATCCGTGGTATTCTCCGCGGCTCCCCCGCCTGTGCCGTGCTCCCTCTGGATGCCCACGGCCGGGAGATGTGGCGGAGAACGATGTGAACTCCCGGATGATGTGCCGGCAGATGCATCTACCGGCCAGCAGCGTCTCGTCCCGTGTATAAAAAATGGGCATGGCTCCTGCGAACCATGCCCATCTCAGTATGCGAATCATCGCCGGACAGGGTGCGTTCCTATCGCACCACGACAAAGGGCACTGCGGTCACCCCACCTCTGAACACCAGCCGGCAGGAGTACCGGCCACTGGCCAGACCGCTCGTCTCGATCCAGGCCGAGTTCACGCCAACCGGCTTGACTCCCTGCTCGTAGGAGGTCGCAAGCCTGCCGAGATCATCGTACACCTCAACGCGTACCGGTGTCGAGTAGCGCAGCGTGTACTGGATCTCCGCCAGATCCTTCACCGGGTTCGGCACCACCGAGAGCACCGTCAGATCAGCGTTTGGCGAGTCCACCGACTGGAGGTTGTTGTTCTGTATAACGCCCACCACCACGGTTCCATTGGCAACACAGCCCATATGATCGACAACGATCACCGAATAATCGCCCGGCGGCAGGTTGCTCAGGTCCTCTGTTGTCGCACCATTGCTCCACCGATAGGTAAACGGCCCCATACCATCCACCGGCGTCAGATTGATGGCGCCATCGGCAGAATGCGGCGAGCTTGCATCGACAACCTGGAATGCAAGACGGAACTGCATGAAATCATCGCCGAAGATCACCCCATCGGTAACCTCGCATCCGGCCGTATCGGCAACAACAACCGTATACATACCAAAACCAACCCCCTGTAGCGAAGGATTGGTAGCTCCCTGGATCGGCTCACCATCGCGATACCACTGATAGCGATAGGGCGGACGGCCGCCATGCGCATTCACATACAGGCTGCCGTTCTCGGCGCGGCAGCGTGGCACTGTCGACGTTATATCCGCACGTAAACCGGATGCATTCTCCAGCACGAACTCGCGGCGCTCCACGCAATTATCGCGGCTTCTGACCACCACCCAGTATGTGCCTGGCGCAACGTTCTCGATCGCATTGGAACGGCCTCCATTGCTCCAGAAGAACTCATAGAGACCCGGTTCCAAATGAAGCCGGATGGCACCATCATTGGCATTCGGGCACCTTGGCCGTACCAGCTCTGCATTATGAATCAATTCGCCGCACGTTGTCTGATCCGACTGCGTGATACGAAGCTCATAATTATTGCCGCCGACAAGCCTGTGCCCGCCGCCTGTGGTAGGTTGCTCATAGTGGCTGACATTGAAGTTCAGACGATCGCCATACTTCAGAATCACCCCCTGGTATTCCTGGCCGTAGTGTACCGATGGACGTACCCCGATGGTATAGATCATACGTGGCACAAGGGTAAGGCCACCGATATATGCTCCCGAGGAATCAACCCGTAGCTGCTTGGTCCCCTCGATCGGCGTAATTCCTCGCCCGGCATAACCACCGGCAGCCCATACATCATACAGTTCATCGCGCAATTCGACCAGGGCGGTCAGACCATGATTGGCGGGAAAATCGAACTGAATTCTTGTATCCGCCAGCGGCCGGTTATTCAGGCTGCGCACCTTCAGGGTATTCCACGGCTGGTTGGCTGGAGGAGGGGCGATATTGAACGGATCGCTATCCAACACCGTGACGTTCTTCCAGGCGATATTGTTCTGGTTCCTGGCATTAAGCCCGATATCGGTTCCTTCACCTGCCGGAGTCATCGGATCAACCGTCGATTGCAGACGGGCCACCAGACAGAAATGATAGGAATCGGTAGGATAATCGGCCGGATTTGGCGCCTGCCAGGGTACCTCGGCCACCCAGGTCTCCCCCGGTTGCAACGCGGGGACATAGAGCGGAACGCTTGGATTGGTTATCTCATCACCACGCTTCGGAATAGCCGGAGGAGTATTTGTCCAGTCGCCCGGCCACGACCAGCCTGCGGTCTGCGCCTTGCTCCAGTAGACACGCAGGCGCACATCGGTTGCCGTCGTTGCAAGGCACCCCTTGTTGCGCACACGCACATAGACATAGTTATTGCCGGTCGTTTTGTACTCGGCGTTTTCATGCCGGTTCAGATCATCCTGGAGGCTATAACGTCCACCGCTGAACACATCCTGGTTCTGGCGTACCCAGATCTCCGGGCTGGTCCAGAATACCGTGGTGGTAGTGTTCGGCTGGTCGCCTATATCTTCGTTATTATCCTTGATATAGAGATCTGTCTGCGGGTAGCTGGCTGTGCACTGGCAGAGATAATACTGATACAGATCATCGACATAGGAATGCCAGGGCCAGAAGATGGCCGCCGCAGGCGACTGGCCGAACCCCATGACGCCGCCGATATTCATATGCACCGGATCGTGTTCCCATTCAAGATCCGCTGCAAAATTATCGAACGCGCTGCCGAACGATATGAACGTGCTTGGTGTTCCCATACACCACCGTGTCTCGTTGCCGGCAACGTAGTTGCACACGGTGCTGGGGTTGCCAAATCGGCTGAAATCGTATCCCCCCAGAGAATTCGGGTCCTGCTCACCCAGCGGGGGAAACGTGGTCACGCCAAATGATGCCACCGCATGGCCGGGCGCGATAAGATTATTGTAGAACTCATCCGGGATAGGGGTGATCGGGCTCCACTTCGGCAATGGAACAAACCGTGGCCCATCCGGCTGCCCCATCAGCCATGCTTCAAGCTGTTCGATATACTGACGATGCCAGGTAAGGAAGGTGCCGGTCTTGCAATGCACGCCCCCCGGCAGAGGCCCGATAACATCGAGGTGCTGCTGAACCGGATTCAGTGGATCGGTCAGCGGATGGAATGTAAGCCACTGGATAATCAGCTCCCGCAGACGATGGCGATCGATCCCGCTAAAGGTAGAGATATCCTTCCTACGGTACTGCGCATCGGCATCGAGTGTGGCGCCCACAAGCATTACAAGCGATAGCAGGCCAGCTATCAAGGTGTTTCTGATTCTCATAGTAGTGTGGATTAACGTTGAATGAGCACTGCAACTTCCTACACTCATGATTCAGGACGTATCGGAGAACCGGGGACCATCGCCGAGGCCAAAGCCTGAGTGAGCACCAACCATTGCATGGTCGGCATGCCGACTTCAATGAGCAGCCGATGTGTGAGGGGTCCACTCGCGCCAGCACGTATGCCTCCAGAGTATGAAGGCACTCCATCACTATGCCTGCCGTATCGGTTGCCGCATGGCATCCATCGGCTAGCGTTGGGCTGGGCCATGCGCGGCCGCTGCTTCTGCTGAAACAGAAACAACCGGGTCCCGACGCGTTCGGGCGCAGTGATTCGAGGGCACTAAGATATTGCGGGGGTTTAGCGATCGCCGGAGAGAACCATCGGCCGGATACCGATGTTCCAAAGCCCGACAAATCAGGTGCAAACATATGCTGGATGCTCCTCGTTCTGCCAGTACATCATTGTGTACCCCACCCTGGTGGCCAGGCTCCGCCTGTAAACAGAGCGGGCGCAACCTGCTACGGCTGCGCCCGCTATCATCATTTCCTAGACTATGTACGGCACCTGCCCGGCGGCAGTTACCGCACCACGACAAAGGGCACTGCGGTCACCCCACCTCTGAACACCAGCCGGCAGGAGTACCGGCCACTGGCCAGACCGCTCGTCTCGATCCAGGCCGAGTTCACGCCAACCGGCTTGACTCCCTGCTCGTAGGAGGTCGCAAGCCTGCCGAGATCATCGTACACCTCAACGCGTACCGGTGTCGAGTAGCGCAGCGTGTACTGGATCTCCGCCAGATCCTTCACCGGGTTCGGCACCACCGAGAGCACCGTCAGATCAGCGTCTGGCGAGACCCCTGACTGGAGGTTGTTGTTTTGTGCAACGCCCACCGTCACGGTTCCATTGGCAACGCAGCCCATCATATCGATCACCGTCACCGAATAATCGCCCGGCGGCAGGTTGCTCGGATCTTCGACCGTCTGGCCGTTGCTCCACTGAATCCTCAGTGGGTCCATGCCGTTGACCACCGTCATATCGATGGAACCATCGGCAGCATCCGGTGAGCTTGCATCGGTAACATCGAACCACAGACTGATCGGCATGAAATCGTTATCGAAATGCACGGCATCAGTAATGGTGCAACCGGCGGCATCGGTCACACGAACGGTATAAGCACCGAAGCCCATATTCCCAAGATTGGGATTTGTGGCGCCATCGATCAGCCTGCCATCGCGATACCACTGGTAGGCATATGGTGGCTTACCGCCCTGTACACTCACCGCTGCACTGCCATTATCCAACTGGCAGCGCGGAATCTCCGAAGAGATGCTCGTGCTCAGCCCCGAGCGATCCTTCAGGATGAACTCGCGGCGTTCGATGCACTTATCGTTCATCCGCACCACAACCCAGTAGCTGCCTGGTGCAAGGCCATCGATCGACTCCGAGCGCGCTCCCGTGCTCCAGAAGTATGTGTAGCTGCCCTTGGGCAGCGACAGGCGAATGGAGCCATCGCTGGCATCCGGGCAGCTTGGCATAGTGACCCGCACATCCTGTATAAATTCACCGCACTTGGTCTCCTCCGACTGCACCAGGCGGATCTCGTAGTTGTTCCCGCCTACGATACCATAGGTTCCATCGGCATTGGCTTCCGACTGGATCACGTTGAAGTTCACCCGGTCCCCATACTCGAGAACCTTCCCCTGATACTCATTGTCGTACTCCACATACGGGTTCACCCCCAGCGTGTAGATCTGGTCATAGTTGAGCCGGAAGCCCTCGATATATGCTCCCGGGGACTCGATCCGAAGCTGGTTCTTCCCGATCAGCGTCACGCCACGCCCCTGCGCTCCCCCTTCCCTCCAGCGCTCGAACAGTTCTCCGCGCAGCTCGACGGTCGCATGCACGCCATGATCGCCCGGGAAATCGAATTGCAACCGTACGGTCGCATGCTCGTTCGTCGGGCGAACATGCACGGTGTTCCACGGGTGCCGGTCCGGCGCGACGATATTGAACGGATCATCGTTTCTCACCGTCACGTTCTTCCAGGCGATGTTGTTGTTGTTGCGCGTGTTCGCGCCAACATCCGTTCCCTCGACCACGGCCATCGGGTCCGATGTCGAGACGATACGTGCCAGCAGACAGAAGTGATAGGAATCGGTAGGATAATCGGCCGGGTTCGGGGCATGCCACGGCACTTCGGCCACCCAGCTTTCGCCCGGTTGCAGAACAGGAACATAGACCGGAACACTGGGATTGGTCACCTCGTCGCCACGCTTCGGGATCTGCGGTGGCGTGTTCGTCCAGTCGTTCGGCCAGGTCCAGCCTCCGGTCTGTGCCTTGCTCCAGTACACCCGCAGGCGCATCTCGTTGGCTACTGTTGGAAGGCATCCCTTGTTGCGCACGCGGACATAGATATAGTTATTGCCCGAGATCTTGTACTCGGCGTTTTCATGCCGGTTCGGATTATCCTGGAGGCTATAACGTCCGCCGCTGAACACATCCTGGTTCTGGCGTACCCAGATCTCCGGGCTGAGGTAAAACACGCCGGTGGTAGTATTCGGCTGATCGCCGATATCAGCATCATTATCCTTGATATAGAGATCCTTCTGAGGATAGCTGCCGGTGCAATTGCACAGATAGTGCTGGTAGGCATCATCGACAAATGCATGCCAGAGAAAGAAGATCGCTGCGGCTGGCGATGCGCCCTGTGCCATCACGCCACCGGTGTTGTTGTGCACCGCATTGTGTGCGCGCTCCAGATCCCATGCAAAGTTGTCCAGCGCGCTCCCGTTCGATGTGTAGGGGCCAAAGCCCATGCAGAAACGATTACGGACTCCCGCGGCGTAATCGCAAATGGTGGAGGCGCTCAGGAACCTGGCAATGTTGATCCCTGGGATCGAGTTGGGGTTCTGGATGGCCAGATCGGTATAGCCGGTAACAACAGCACGGCCGGGAGGGACTGCGCTGTTGAAGAACTCGCCCGGGATCACCGTTGTCGGGTTCCACTTCGGCAGCGGAACAAACCGAGGCCCGTCCGGCTGTCCCATCAGCCATGTTTCGAGCTGGTCGATATACTGCCGATGCCAAGTAAGGAATGTGGCTGTATTGCAATGGATACCGCCGGAGCCAAGCGGCACGATAATATCCAGATGCTGCTTGATCGGGTTGAGCGGATTTGTGGTTGGATAAACCGTAAGCCACTGCATAATCAATTCGCGCAGCCGATGGCGCTGGCCGTTATAAACGGCATCGTAGATATCCTTGCGCCGGAACTGTGCGCTTACGTCAAGCGTGGCGCTCAGGCCGATGATTACGGCCATCATCCACATGAGTATTCTGTGTCGAGCTTTCATACAGAACGGGTTGAGTTGAGGTAGAAACGGTATTGAACAGTAGTGCACTCGGCATCGGAGCGATTATCCTGGGGCAGCCTATAAAGCAACAGGATGCAATGGATACAGCTCATAGCTGAGGTGATTATCATTCTGGACAGAATGATATTTGGGTAGAAATGCCCGGCGAATACCGGAGAATATTCGCCGTAGCATGTATTAATGGATCAGATGGTGTGCAACAGGCATACAGGAACGATAACAGCAGCGCAATCCCATGATGTAATATCCCAAAGGGAGCACGTTATCATATCTCAATGCCGGAACCATAGTCGCTATGGCTTTAAAATACCCTGTATCCTAAGCCAAGGCCAGTACATCATTGTGTACCCCCCCCCCCCCCTCGGCTTACACACGATGAATGGCCCTATATAAAACGGGCGCCACCTCCCAAGATGGCGCCCGCTGATTGACATCATATTCCCTGCCGATCAATGGCAGGGTCCCCGCTTACCGCACTACCACAAACGGCACTGCGCTTACGCCTCCCTTGTAGATCATACGGCAGGAGTACCGGCCCGGTGCCAGCTCGCTCGTCGTGATCCATGCCGAGTTCCGGCCGGCAGGTTTTTCTCCCTGCTCGTATGCCAGCACCAGCTTGCCAAGTGCGTCATACACCTCAACACGGACCGCGGCCGCAACAGTAAGGGTATACTGTACATCGGCCAGATCGGCTACCGGATTGGGGACCACCGAGAGGATCGAAAGCTCTGCATTCGGCGAGCTTGCCGATCCAAGGTTCTTCGACGAGGAGGTGACGCCAACAGTCGCGGTGGCATAGGCCACACAGCCCATCATATCGGTCACCGTCACCGAGTACTCACCTGGGAGCAGGCCATTGATATCCTCCGTCGTAGCACCATTGCTCCACTGATAGGTAAACGGCGGCATTCCATCACCCACGGTCAGGTTCACAGCGCCATCGGCCGAAGTCGGCGAGCTGGCATTGCTCACGGTCATGACAAGCTGCATGCCCATGAAATCGTTGGTGAAGTTGATAAACTGGCGGAAGCTGCATCCCACCGCATCGGTCACCTGCACCGAATACTGGCCAAAATGCATATCGGTCATCGCAGGGCCGGTCTTGCCGAGCAGCGGCGAGTTCTCGAAGTACCACTGATAGCTATATGGCGCAACGCCGCCGCTCACGTGGGCATAGGCGGAGCCGTTGTTATTGTCGCAGCTCGGATTATGCGAATCCAGGTTCACGTTCAGGGTCGATGAGGTGCCCACGGTATAGGTCTTGGTTTCAATGCAGTGATTTGCATCACGCACGATCACCGTGTACTCGCCCGGCTTCAGGTTGATATTGTTTGCACTGGACGCCCCGTTGCTCCACCAGTAGGTATATGGAGGCACTCCACTGGGCACCAGATTGATACGACCATCGGAGGAGTTCGGGCATGACGACGGTTGCACCAGAGCGTTCTGGATAATCGAGTTGCACGGCACCTCCTCGGTCATCTCCCAGCGCACATCATAGTACTCACCACCGGTCACCTGCTCGGTGGTAGATCCCTGAATGCGTTCGTACTGCGTAATGGCGAGGTGAGTACTGGTGCCATAATAGGCGGGCGGAGTTCCGCCGGATTCGTTGTACTGCGTCTGGAAGCGCACGCCAAGAGTATAGGTCTGCCCCGTAGGCAGGCTAAGGCCTCCGATATAGGCATTCGGCAAATCGACACGCAGAACGGTTCCGCCCACCTGGGTTACCCCCTGCCCCTGCCGACCACTTTCCTGCCAGATGGAAAAGAGCTGCTGACCGAGATCGATATGCGGACGGAGGAAGCCGCCATCTTCCGGCGGGAAGTTGAGCTGCAAGCGGACCGTAGCACCGGCATTCACCGCACGGACATCAACCGCATCCCAGCGAATCGGGCACCACGCGCAGAACGGGTTCTGCCGTACAACCGTGGTATTCTTCCAAGCGATGTTGTTGTTGTTGCGCGTGTTTGTATTGACGTTCAAGCCCTCGGGAAAGGTCATGGGATCGAGCGTCGAGACCAGCCGTGCCAGCAGGCAGAAATGGTTGGTCGTCGTGGGGTTCGGAACAACCCACGGCACCTGTGCGGTCCAGGTCTGCCCTGGGTTCAACGCCGGCACAAATACCGCCGCTGCGGTGATCTCGCTTCCTCCCGGCGGGATCGTCCAGTCGTTCGGCCAGTTCAGGCCGGTTGTGGCACGGCTCCAGTAGACACGCAAACGGATCGTGCTGGCAGGCGTGGAGTTGCAGCCACGATTACGGATGCGCACATACACATAGTTCGGCTGGCCGCTAACACGATACAGCGGATTCTGATGGCGATTGGGATTATCCTCGTTGCTATACCGGCCACCGACAAAAGGATCGGCAACGTTGCGTACCCATATCTCCGGGCTCTGGTAATAGATCGTCGTTGTGGCATTTGGCTCGTCGCCCACATCGGCATTATTATCCTTGATATACAGATCGGAGGCCTTCCACGTGCTGGTGCAGCGGCAGAGATAATACTGGTAGATATCATCCACATAGGCATGCCAGAGGAAGAAGATCGCCGCCGCAGGAGATGCGCCGGTGTTCATCACACCACCGATATTGCCATGGACCGGATTGTGCTCCCGCTCAAGATCGCGAGCGAAATTGTCC
This sequence comes from uncultured Alphaproteobacteria bacterium, assembly GCA_964455525.1. GTDB lineage: Bacteria > Bacteroidota > Ignavibacteria > OLB7 > OLB7 > JAFDZV01. The sequence continues at coordinate 34,520 of CAYVWR010000002.1, read as the reverse complement.
ATCGCTGTGCCAAACGATGTATACGATCCGCCGCCCATGCAGAAACGTGCCTGGTTCCCGGCCGTATAGTTGCAGATCGTGCTGGGATTGGTGAAACGGGTGAAGTTGTAGTTGCCGATGTTCGGCGTCTGATTGGTAAGCGCCGCATATCCGGGAGCCACAGCGCTGCCAGGCGAAACCAGACCATTATAAAATTCGGCCGGGATCATCGTCGTCGGGCTCCACTTCGGCAGCGGAACATACTTGGAACCGTTCGGCTGCCCCATCAGCCATGTCTCCAGCTCGTCGAGGAACGTGCGATGCCAGGTAAGAAAGGAGGTGACCTGACAGTGAACGCCGGTTGGAAGCGGGCCGATCACTGCCAGATGTTTTGCCATCGGAGTCGGCGCCGATGTGGTGATCCATTGCATAATCAACTGGCGGAGCTGTAGCCGCTCGGCTGCGGTGAAGGTTGTGATGTCCCTTCGTTTGAACTGCGCATGCAGATCGAGCGATCCTGCCACGGTAACCGCACATAGCAGCAGTAGACCGAGGAGTGTAGACTTTGTACATCTCATCATTACTGTCCTCGTAAGGATTGAATGGATAGGTGTGGACGTCGGACGAACATCATATTGATGCATCGCAGTTCGGGGCCCCTGTTACAAATCAGGCAAAGCACCTAGTAGGATGCAGATACAACCGTCCTCATATGAAAGAGCCGTAGATAACGGAAACCAGGGGGGAGGGGAGTGAATGCTGGATTGGCGTTGTGCGCCCGCTTCGGCAAAAGCAGGCCACATGAGACTCTACGTCACGATGATGGTGAATACGGAACGACCCGACCTTGACGTATGGCTTTTGGTGATTTGATATCTCAGACGCGTTACAATACCAGCACAAATCTACTTGAAGACCAGCCGGATGGACAGTACATCTTTGTGTACCCCCCCCAGCCACAGGTGGGCATCGTAAGGGTACGCATAGCATGAGATAGCCTGGGGTATGCAGCGTATCAGGTGATGCGAAGAATATCGCGCAGAGGGTGAAGGGAGCGTGGTGCCTTGAGCCTGTCACACATCGAAAAACCTGTGAACCGCCAGAGACCTATATTTCGCGGGTGAACGCCGGAGAGCTGGCAGCCCTGGCGACCAATATCTTACCGATCGGAAACGACAATGCAAACTCCCCAGATTCCCCTTCCCCCACTCCGCGAGCGTATGGAGAATTTCGTACTCGACCTTCAGAATCGCATTACAGAAGCACTGGAGAAAATCGATGGCAAGGCCCGATTCGATGAAGACCTCTGGGAACGTCCCGGAGGGGGCGGCGGCATCACCAGGATCATCGCCAACGGAAGGATCTTTGAGAAAGGAGGCGTCAATACCTCCACAGTGCATGGCAGGCTGCCGGAAAAGATGGCCGAGAGAATGGAGATCGAGAATGCCGACTTTTTTGTCACGGGAATCTCGCTCGTGCTCCATCCCAGCTCTCCCCGTATACCGACCGTGCATGCCAACTTCCGCTATTTCGAGCTTTCAAACGGCGACGCATGGTTTGGCGGCGGGTGCGACCTGACCCCCTATATCGCCGATGCATGGGACGGGCAGCATTTCCATGGGACCTTGAAAAAGGCATGCGACCCGTTCGGCGAGGACCGGTATCCACGGTTCAAGAAGTGGTGCGATGAATATTTCTATATCAAACATCGCCGCGAGGCACGAGGCATCGGCGGGGTTTTCTACGATTACCTCCGTGGCACACCGGAGGAGCTGGAACAGCTCTTCGAGTTTCAGCAATCGCTCGGCAACTCCTTCCTCGACTCCTACCTCCCCATCGTCGAACGGCATCAGCATGAACCCTATACACCCTGGGTGAAGAAGTTCCAGCACCTCCGCCGGGGACGCTATGTGGAGTTCAATCTGGTCTACGACCGCGGCACGCTCTTTGGGCTGGAGACACAGGGACGGATCGAGAGCATCCTGATGAGTCTTCCCCCGGTAGTCAATTTCGATTACTCTCCGCCGATGGGCACAACCGAAAACGAACGGGAACTGCTAAGCTGGCTCCGCGAGCCAAGGGAATGGGTCTGAGCCGGAACATCTTGCCATGATTACAGCGATCATCCTATGAGTGCAGCCATGAGCATCGAACAGCTTCAACAGGATATCATCGCCTGCAAGCGATGTACAAGGCTCCGTGACCACTGCCGGGAGGTGGCGCATAACAAACGCAAAGCATTTCGCGACTGGGAGTACTGGGGAAAACCCGTGCCCAACTTCGGCGATGCCAACGGCCGCCTTCTGATCGTAGGGCTTGCCCCGGCAGCACATGGCGCAAACCGGACCGGGCGGATGTTCACGGGCGACCGTTCCGGCGAGTTCCTGTATCGGGCGCTCTACGACACGGGATTTGCAAACCAGCCGGAGAGCCTTCATAGGGATGATGGCCTCCGGCTGCACGATGTTGCTATCACGGCCTCGGCACACTGTGCGCCCCCGGACAATATGCCGCTCCCGGAAGAGCTTGCACACTGCGCCGAGTACCTTCATCGCACCATCGACCTGATGCCGAACCTGCGCGGCGTGGTAGCGCTCGGCCAGATCGGATTTAATGCTACGCTCCGATTCTATCTCGATCGTGGCTGGATCGCAAGCAAGCGTGGGATGAACTTCGGGCATGGTGCGCTGCATACCGTTGCCGATGCTCCCTTTATCATCTGCTCGTATCATCCAAGCCAGCAGAACACATTTACCGGACGGCTTACCATGGAAATGTTCGTGGAGATTTTCAGAAAAGGAAGAGAGCTTGCAGAACAGTGGCACCCCTCGTCACTGCCATACAACGCCGTCGGCACACTACCGGGACAGGCGCTCCCGTAGCAATCCTGCCTCGCGGAATTCCTCCGGCGTGTTTACATTCAGAAGCTGTGCGGCGATATCTGCCGGAAGCTCGGCCGTAGCAAATGATCCGGCGCGCTGAAGCGCACGCAACGACCCGGCCCCGCTACGCAGCACCGTCTCGGCAAGCGATAGAGCCGATACCGCATAGACCGAAAAGAGCGGCTCGCAGAAACCATTGCGGGCCGTGATAAGACCATCGCCCTCCCCTTCCTGCTCCCAGATATCGAGCAGCCAGAGAAGAGCCTGTCCGGTGAGCAACGGAAGATCGCAGGCCAGAGCGAGCGTCGGCGCACGCCGATTCCGCAGAGCCGTTGCCAGACCACCGAGCGGGCCTTTGCCGGGATGCTCATCAGCGATGAACTGCACCCCATCGACCCCCCAGTTGCCTGGCTGCTCACGGCCTACCACAACCACATCCCGACCGGTTTGCATCGCCACACGGGCCATCCGTTCCAACATCGGCTCCCCGTTGAAATCCAGAAGCCCCTTATCGCACCCCATCCGCCGACTTCTGCCACCGGCCATGATCGCGATTGCAGTGCCCACGTTACTGCTCATGATCGCCGCCCCTGCCAACGACATTATGAATCCAGGAGAAGACCGCCACGGTCGACGGCAGGCCGAGCGTTCCGGCAGCAAGCGCCACCACCTGCTCCATCTCCTCGATGGTGATATCCATTGCAAGCGCCTTCCGTACACTGGAGCGAACAGCTCCCTCGCGCATTGCCCCGACCGCCACCGCGAGCTTTATAAGCCGCTGCACCTTCTCGTCGAGCGGCCCCTCCCCACCTTCATCGTTGATGGCCCTCCATGCGACCTCCAGCTTCGGGTAGCGCCGAATGAACTGTATGTACGTATCAGGTGGCTTTGGCAACGTGCTCATGGCATTCTCCTGGTTCAAGAGTATGGACGATCTATAAATAAATAGAAACACCCGGAATCTACGCTCCGGGGAGCCACCGCGCAAAAATTCGCTTGCGTTATCATCACGCCGTAGTAGCTTGCGCGCCTTATGGAGCCTCCGGCTCTTCCGACCATGTCTTTATGGCCCCAGCGCCCCTATACGGAGCGCACCGGCAACCAGGCCCGACCTCTGACAATGCTACCAACTTTTGTTCGATAGCCGATCTATGGTTCTCTACCTGATCCGTCACGGCATAGCCGAAGAAAGCTCACTTACTGGAAGCGATGCCGACCGCCAGCTTACCCAACGCGGCACACTACGCACCGCAATGGTAGCCAAGGGACTGCGGAAGCTCGATATCACATTCGACAGGATTATCTCCAGCCCCTATGTTCGCGCACGGCAGACAGCCGAGATCCTTGGCCGCATCAACAACTACAAGGAGGATATCCTCTTTGACAAACGCCTGCTACCGCATGGACAGTTCGAGGAGGTCAGCGATCTGATTGCGGAGAACAGCGATGCCGGATCGCTCCTGCTGGTAGGACACGAGCCAAGTATGGGGCTTATCATCAGCGGCCTGTGCGCCCACGGACATCTCCTGCTAGAGGTGAAGAAGGCAGCAACCACTGCCGTGCAGATCAATCGGTTCAGACCACATGCCGCGGGAAATCTGATGTGGTCGCTGCCACCGAAGGTACTGGAAGGATTGTCGAGATAACCACGCATTCCGTCCCTATGCCCCGTCCCCGCCGTTATCGCGGAGACAGGATCAACACCTTCCGGTGCACATCGCCCGGCGCGCACCGGCGGGAAGATATCCCCATGGCAGCACGGGCAGGCGGGAGCATTGGCAGTATCGAATGCCAGGGGTAGATGGTGCGCCCATCATGGTTGCCGGGGATATCACAGCCGCGCTCAGGCCAGGCATAGAACCGGCCACCTCGGGATAACCGCATCGCCCGATCATCACAACCGTTGGCGCCATGCCCGGCTTATGACATAGTCCTTCTCCCCCCCTGGCCCTTGAATATTTCGTCAACCAACCCGGAACAACCGTGAAGCAACCGATCGAGCATACCCATCCCGATCACAAGGCCGAGGTACGCCACGCCAACACTGGCCTGCTCCCTTCGCTGGGCCTGTTTACCACAACCATGATCGTGGTGGGAGCGATGATAGGCTCCGGGATATTCCGCAAGCCGGGAGTAATGGCCGGTGATCTGCTCGGGTATGGCATCGGAACGCCGGAAATTCTTCTGGGAGTCTGGGTGCTCGCTGGTATCATCACCCTGTTCGGAGCACTGAGCAACGCCGAGATCGCAGGGATGATCCCGGAAACCGGCGGCCAGTACGTATACTTCGACCGGATGTACGGCCCGTTCCCTGCATATATCTACGGATGGGCGGTGTTTGCGGTTATCCAGACCGGATCGATTGCCGGCATCGCCTATGTTTTTGCCGAATATTTCACGCAGTTCGTCCCACTCCCCGATCTCTCCGAAACCGGCGCGGCATTCTCCGTTCATCTCCCCTTCATCGGCGATATCAGACCTCTGGCCGAAAGCGGCGTAAAGATGGTGGCGGCGCTTCTGATCATCCTTCTTACCACGATCAACTATCTGGGAGTGAAGTTCGGCGGGCTGGTACAGAACATCTTCACAGTCTCAAAGATCGGCGCAATGCTGGCGCTTGTGATCCTGGCATTTACACTGCCGGAGGTCGGCTCCGGCGCGCATATCTTCAACGGCAGCAGCACGGCAGTGGCCACCGGAGGCGGGCTGGCGCTTGCACTCGGCGTGGCCGCAGCGCTGCAAGGGGCGTTCTGGGCGTATGATGGGTGGAACAACGTCACCTATATCGCAGGCGAGGTAAAGACCCCCCAACGCAACATCCCACGCGCTCTGATACTGGGAATGGCAACGACCATAACCATCTATCTCCTTATCAACATCGCCTACTGTTATGTGCTGCCGATCGACCAGATGGCGCAATCGAAGCTGGTAGCGGCAGATGTGGCAGACCGGTTTTTCTCCGGCGGAGGACGATGGATAGCAGCGGCGGTGATGATAAGCACCTTTGGAACCACAAACGGGACCATCCTTGCCAGCGCCCGCGTCTACTTCTCGATGGCACGGCGCAATGTCTTCCCACGCTTTCTTGGCGCCGCCCATCCACGCTACCACACGCCCGCATCATCGCTTGTTGTGCAATGCATCTGGAGCGTGCTGCTCCTGTTCAGCGGCACGTTCGATACCCTGACCGACACGCTGATCTTCATAAGCTGGATATTCTATGCTGCAGGCGCCTACGGGCTTTTTGTGCTGCGCCGCAAGGAACCGGACACCCCACGTCCGTATCGCGTTCCAGGCTATCCGGTTCTCCCATGCATCTTCATCATTTTTGCGCTTGCCTATCTTGTTCTGACCGTCTACAACGACGTCACCAACTATCATGCTGCGGTGGCAGCCGGCAAGCCGGCAATCATCAATTCGGCATTCGGGCTGCTGCTGGTTGCCGCTGGCATCCCGTTCTACTTCTATTACCGGCATAAGAACAGAAAGGCCACGGCATCATCGCAGCAATAACGCTCCCGGCAGCTCTACGGCTGAGAGGTGGCGATCCGGTCTATCGGAGCTTATATATCATATCCCCCTCCTGGGAAACAGCACGCAGGCACACGCGTCCCATGCCCGGCCATAGGGAGCAATCGGCAGCTCATGGCCGGGGCTACGGTAGCGCCATCGGCACCGTATGATGCCACCAGGTTCACCACCACGGTGGCACCTCCGGTTTCTCCACAGGAACATCATCAGCCTGGCACGAAGATGCGGCAGAGGGCGCTTTGCAGCCGAACGTTCTCCCTCCCTCAGCCCTGCCGCCGCAGCAACGCCCCGAAAAACGCGTCGGTGCCGTGGCTGTGAGGAAAACAACGGAAATATCCCTCGGCGGTAATCATCTCGTTCGGAGCGGAGGGACGTTCGAGCGTCCACCCGGCATTATCGGCAAGGAAACGCTCGATCTGGGCCTCATCCTCCTCCCGAAGAAGCGAGCAGGTAGCATACAGAAGAAGTCCGCCCGGTTTCACGACCGTGCTATACTCGTCAAGGATCTCCCTCTGCTGATCGGTAAGCCGCTCCACCATGCCCGCATCCATCGTCAATCTGGCTCCCGGCGTACGGCGCAACACACCTGTGCCGGAGCAGGGGGCATCGATCATCACCGCATCGAACGAATCGCGCAGGCGTTCCTTTCCCTGCTGATACTGATCGTGATTCATCACCCGTATATTCTGCGCACCGCTACGGCGCAGACGCGGACGTATCTCCATAAGGCGCCGCTCGTTGATATCATGCGCGGTAATAGAGCCTTTGCCACGCATGATGGCGGCCATATGCAATGCTTTTCCTCCAGCCCCCGCGCAGGCATCGAACACCTTCCAGTTCGGATGGGGATCGAGCAGAGAAGAGAGCAACTGGCTCCCCTCATCCTGCAACTCGAACCAGCCAAGCTTAAACTCCGCAATGGCATTGGCATTCATGCGCCTGGAAAGCAGAAGCGCATCGGGAGCATACGCGCCGGGAACCGAGCCGATGCCCTCCCCCTGCAACACCTCGGCAAGCTTGTCGCGATCGCTCACAAGACGATTTGCGCGAAGCGTGATGGGGGCCTGTGTATCGAGCGCATCAAGCAGCGCCTCCCCCTCCTCGGCTCCCATCTGCTCCAGGACCCGTGCGGCCAGCCAGAGCGGCATGCCGTGGCGAACCGCTGTACGCGCAGGCTCCTCCAGCAGCGCGATGATCGCCGGGGCCTCCTGCATGCGCTCGCGAAGCAGGGCGATATCACGGCCGCTCAGACCAACGGCTTCGCGCAGGACATCATCGCTGACAGGTTCCTTCCGCTCCAGCAGATATGCCCCGAGCATCAGCCCCGCCTCCTGCAAGGGCCAGATCTTGGGATAATCGCCGGCAAGAAGAAAATGGAAGCGCAGCACCCCACGGAGAACTCCATACACGGTGTCGGCGATATAACCTCGATCGTGCGACCCGAGATAGCGCTTGCGGGAAAAAAAACGCCCGATGGTCAGATCGGCCGGCACAGCGGGGCGCTCCAGGATCTCCGCCAGCAACTCATAACAATGCCCGAGACGAAATGGCGTCCCCGGATACCGTTCCTCTCCCTGTGTCTTGTGTACCTGATTCAATGGATGATGTAGGTTGTTTGGATGTTAGAAAAGGCCGGTATTGATCTGCCGTCGTTGGCCAATCATCGGTGGAAAGGAGCGCTTCAGCATGCGCGCTGTTTTTTATGGGAGTGCGGCCACGGCGGGTATCGTATGGCATCTGCTCTGCCAGGGTTGCCACAGCTCCGCATACGGCACACAGGCATCCCCCCCCCCCATTCTCTATGGTCTTGCCGCACGAATCATGGTCGACTTCGCGGTCACCGTCAGTGGCGAGAACGAGCCACGGAGCAGCTTCTGCCAGCCCACGATCCCGATCATGGCCGCATTATCGGTGCTATAGATCGGGCGCACCGTATAATAGCTCATCCCTCGCCGCTCGCACTCCTGGCTCATCCGTGCCCGCAGCCGCGAGTTTGCCGCCACGCCGCCAACCACGGCAATGCGTGTAAGCCCCCTCTCCTCGGCAGCGCGCACCGACTTGGTAACGAGCGTATCGACGATCGCCTCCTGATACGAGGCGCAGATATCGGCGAGCACCCTCCCTTCCGGTAGCTGTCCGGGATGGTTGTCGCGAAGGAAATAGCGAAGCGAGGTCTTCAATCCACTGAAGCTGAAATCATTCCCCCCCTTGCTGATGATGCCACGTGGAAATGTATGAGCAGCCGGATTCCCATCCAGGGCAAGCCTGTCCAGGGCAGGCCCGCCCGGATAGCCAAGCCCGAGCAGCTTGGCCCCTTTGTCGAAGGCCTCACCGGCAGCATCATCACGCGTTGCCCCGATCAACTCGTATTCCCCTATATCCTTTACATTGTACAGAAGCGTATGCCCGCCCGAGACCACAAGCCCCAGAAAGGGGAACGCCACATCGTTCTCGATCATCACCGAGAGAAGATGGGCCTCGATGTGATGAACGGCGATCAGCGGCACACCAAGCCCAACGGCAAGCCCCTTGGCGGCATTCACTCCCACCAGCAACGATCCCACCAGCCCCGGCTCCGTGGTGACGGCGATCGCCTCAAGCTCCTTGAATGTTGCCCCCCCCTTATCCATAGCTCCGGTGATAACCGGCGCTATGGAGGTGAGATGGGCACGCGAAGCAAGTTCCGGCACCACCCCGCCCCAGATGCTATGGTCGGGCTGCGATGTGATCACAAGCGATGCCACCTCGCCATCGCGAATGATGGCGGCGGAGGTCTCGTCGCACGAGGATTCTATGGCAAGCAGTGTTCGTGGCATGGGAAATCGGTAGAGATCAGTTGTCCATAGTTCCTGGTCGGCTACCCTGGCACGCCGTTGCGCACCAGGCTCCGCTCCTGCCCCGGCATCTCTCTGCACGGACCAGAGGTGCCGGGCCGATACAAGCCTAAAATACGCGCAGTGTGCCGAACCAAGCCCACTACAGAAGGTCGGCGCCGTGCCGGGCGGGATGATGCTAGGAGTGGAAATGTGGGCGGGCCGCCCGCCTCTTCGCACTGCCGCAAGCATCCTCCTCCCGTTGAGAGATTCGGATTAAGATAGGGCACTTGTATCCGATCCGATCCGTATTCCCTCTGTATCACCATGTTTCGAGGCACGGCAGAACGTATATTGAGCCTCGGTGCCCCACTCGGAACGGTGCTCCCGGATGCACTCAAACATCATCGGGGCCGTCGGTTTGGTGGCGCCGTGCTTGTTGAGCGGCGCATCGCCCTCCATGCCTCGCCGGGCTTACCGGCAGTGAGGCATCCTAACGGACCCAAGGTTATTTCGTGAAGTCATTTACTCTCGGCCTCGCTGCGAGCCCCTGGATCGTGGCTCTGGTGATCCTGGCAGCGTTTGCCTTCGCATTGTATTCGTATAAGAGAACCTCCCCCCCGGTGCAACCGCTCCGCCGCTGGACGCTTGTCGCGCTCCGCACGCTTGGCGTGGCACTGCTGCTGGTGGCACTCTTCGAGCCGGTGCTCTCCCTGCTCCAGGCGAACGCCGAGGAGCCACGGGTGATCGTTGCGGTGGATAACTCGCAGAGCATGACGCTTGCCGGACAGGACTCATCGAGAATCGCCGAGGCGCGTGCCATCACAACCGTGCTGGAAGGCTCCCGGCTCTCCCCGAACAGCAGTTTCATCCTGTTTTCCGACTCGGCGCTGCCGCTCCGGGTACCGGCAGACATGGACAGTCTCGATGCCTCTGGAGGCGAAACCCGGCTGGAATCGCCCTTTATCCTCACTGCCGACTCGCTTCGCCGTAACAATGTCCGCGCAATCATTCTGCTGAGCGATGGACGGTATAACTCAGGCGCAAACCCGCTCTTCGCCGCCGAAGGGCTGGGCGTGCCGGTCTATGCAGTTGGCCTTGGCGATTCCACCGAGCCACGCGATCTTTCCGTACAGCAGATCATTACCAACGAGGTCACCTATCTCGGCACCGAGCTGCCGGTGGAGGTACGCCTGAAATCCGCCGGTTATGATGGTGGTACCGCCACGGTAACCCTCCGCGACGATCAGGGCGTTGTTGCCACACAGCAGATTGCCCTAGCCACGGGAACCAACGATTATCTCGCAAATTTCACGTATAAGCCCCGTTCCGAAGGGGTGGCAAAACTTCGCGCCGATATCGGCGGGGGTGGCTCGGAACTCACCGAGAAAAACAACAGCCGGTCTGTGTTTGTAAAGGTGAAATCGGACAAGCGCCGCTATGTTCTCCTGGCAGGAGGCCCCAACCCCGACGTCGCGTTTCTGCGTCGCCTTCTCGGCCAGGACAGGAATATCGACGTACGGACATTCATCCAGCGGGGCACTACGGGCGAGTTCATCGACGGGAAACTGGAACCGGCATCGTTTCAGCAGGCCGAGGCGGTTGTGCTGGTCGATTTTCCAACAGCGACAACCCGTCCCGAAACGATCCAGATGGTAAAGTCCGCCGTGCAGAAAGGGAACCTGCCGATCTTTCTCATCATGGGCTCCAATCTGGACATCAACAGATTGAAGGAGCTGGAGTCGCTTCTGCCGGTATCGTTTGGGGCGGCCCGTGGTGATGAAATGCAGGTATTCCCCGATCTGACCGGCGCCGGAGCCAACAGCCCCATCACACGCGTCAGGACGATGGATGCCTGGAAGGATCTGCCCCCCATCTTCCGCACCGAAACGAATGTGCGGGCGAAACCGGAGGCGGAGGTGCTGGCGAGCACAAAACTGGGGTCAACGGCGCTGGACGATCCTCTGATCGTCTCGCGCAGGCTTGGCCGCAGCCGCTCGCTCGCCGTGCTCGGCTACGGCATCTACCGCTGGCAGCTTCTCGGCGACGGGCCACGTGCAGCACGGGGCGAGGCGACGCCGGGAGTGCTGGAGGATTTCATCGGCAACGCTCTCCGCTGGCTTGCCGTGCGCGACGAGGAGAAGCAGGTGCGCATCGTCACAAGCAAACAGCTCTACAACCTCGGCGAGCCGGTCCGGGTGCTGGCGCAGGTCTACGACGAAAGCTTCAACCCGCTGGCCGATGCCGAGGTAGCGGTGACGGTGCAGGGAACCGAACGAAGTTACTCTCTAACGCTTGCCCCGGGCGGCAATGGCCGCTACGAGGCAGCACTGAGCAATCTTCCTGCCGGGGATTACAGCTTCGGGGGACGTGCCGTCGCCAATGGCCGGGAGATCGGCAGGGACGAGGGACGCTTTAGTGTGGGCGAGATCGGCCTGGAGTTCCTGCAACCATCCATGAACGCAGAGCTGCTCCGCTCGTTGGCTGGACGCACCGGGGGCCGGTTCTATACGGCTCGCACCAGCACAACGCTCGTCGAGGACATCCTTGCACACAAGGGATTTTCTCCGCGCACGATAGAGGCAACCAGCGATGTCCCTCTCTGGAACTATCCCTGGGTGCTGGTGGCGGCCCTTGCGATGTTTGCCATCGAATGGACCATCCGAAAACGAAGCGGTATGCTCTAGCAGAGCCGAAATGCCTTATCATACGGAATCGCAACTAACCAAACGGCATACGCATGTGTTGGGGAGCCGAAGGAGTCTCGAAGAGCCGAAAGCAGAGTAGAGGCGATCAGACCGTTCCGACGTTCTGCACAGCCATCTTCAACGCCAACGGCTCTTCGTGCTTGAGATGATACGAAGGAGGCTATGCAATTGCCGCGAAAGTTTAACTTTGCGGCACCAGGTCACAACCAGAAGAAACGCGAAGTCGAATGTCGAACATGTCGTATTCAGCACTGATCGAAGAAGCGCAGCGCTATTTCAAGCTTGCCTACAGCTCTCAGATGAACGGCCGGCTCGATGAGGCGATTGCCCTCTATCGTAAATCGATCAACCTCTACCCCACAGCCGAGGCCCATACCTTCCTTGGCTGGACATATAGTTTTCAGGGGGATTATGAAGCTGCGATCACCGAGTGCAAGGAGGCAATCGGAGTTGATCCAGACTTCGGCAATCCCTACAACGATATTGGCGCATACCTTATCAAGCAGGGAAAATTCGAGGAGGCCATCCCCTGGCTTGAGATCGCATGCGATGCCCTACGCTACGATGCCCGCCATTTTCCGCACTATAACCTTGGCCGGGTCTATGAACGTCTGGGAGAGATCAAGGTGGCGATCGACGAGTACCGGACGGCGGCCCGGCTGGAACCAAACTATACATCGGCGCTTCAGGCCGCCGAGCGCCTCCAGGCCTGGATGAACTGATCGGCAGATCGCATGGTTCTTCCGGCATATTTCGCGCAGCGCGCCATCGGGATAGCCGATGGCGCGTTGCATAGTTCAAGGTGATACACGACCACAATAGTATACAAGAGGAACCACGCCTGTGCTTCTCGGGCCGTTTGAGCAACGTGCCCCGGTGTTATGCCAGCCATCGTCTATGCACATGACGAAGGTTGTCCAGAAGTTCGACGGTAGGTCAACCGATAGGTCAACGTGGAGATGTTGGGAGCGCACATGCCCGCGATGTTAACGGCGATGCCGAAACGCGGTTTTGAGCTTCTCATCCACTGCCTGTACAAGTTGCGCGGGCGATAGCCCTAACGGGCGCGACAGCAGAAAGATCGTGGAGAGGGACGGACGGCGAAGCCCCCGCTCCAGCAACGAGATAAACGTACGGCCAAGCCCACTCTCGGTGGCAAGTTCCTGCTGCGAGAGATTCCTACTCATCCTGAGCTGTCGTAGAACCTTGCCGAAGGCATGCTCCAGCCCGATGACTACTCCGTCATACTCTGGACCTTCAAGATCCTTTGGTACCATATACGAAAACTAGAATCCGGCGGACGAGTATTCCGTATACTATTGTCAATCAGTAGGAGATATTTTTCATGGTGTTCTCCCCACTCCATACGCCCACACATCACATGGGGCGCCGGAGGCGGCCGGGTGGTACACAGAGCAGTGAGGAATCTGAAGATAGCGTTGGCGGGCTATGAAATGGGCATAGGCACGTCCGCCCATACCGCTGCCGTTCTCTGCCAACATTGTGGAACCGGAGGCAGACCGCATCGCCTCCCGAGCGGCTCACTCCCCATCGCTCCCTCCACCATCGGGAACATCGAGAGCCTCGTGCGAACCACCCGTATCCGAAGGGGCGGCAGAGAATAGATGGTGTATATCGCCCGCCGAGCAGATCACCGCAAGCGCGTCGCGCAACTCCTTCGGCCCCATGACGGCCAGAAGATCATCAGCCTGAAGGCTCTCATCCCCGGACGGATTGCTCACCACATGACCCTTTCGGCGAATCTCCAGCAGCGTAACCCCATAACGGCGGCGCAGATCAATCTCCCCTAGTGTCTTTCCATCGAGCGAGGACCCCCGATCAACCCGCAGCAGGCTTATCTCCACATCGGGCAGATCGCTTGCACGCCCACGCCAGAAAACCAGCAGCTCGGACATCGTTCGGAACATCTGATACTCATCCTGGCGCACCTCTTTGATAAAACGCTCGATCTCCTCGCGCGGCACCCTGTACCGTCCCATGATTCTGGAGAAGACCTCTACCGAGGTCTCGAACTCCTCCGGTATCACCTCGCTGGCACCAAGCGCCTTGAGCGCTCCGATCTCCCGTACAAACCGGGTCCGCACAATGATATAAGCATCCGGGTTGAGCTGGCGGGCCACCTGAATCACGGCGCGTGTGGCTATCGGATCATTGATGACCACCGCCACCACATTTGCCGAGGCTATCTCGGCATGCTCCAGAACGGCATGGTAGGAAGCGTCGCCATAGAAGATGAGTTCTCCGTTCTTCAGCTCGCGCCTGACCGTCTCGGCATTGGTTTCGATCACGATATAGGGAATGCTCGCCGCACGCGCCGCACGCGCCACATTCCGACCGTTTACACCAAACCCGATGATGATAAGATGGTCGTGCAGCTTCTCCTTCTTCTTCTCCTCTGCCGGAGCCATCACCACCTGCTCGGATATCCCGGCGTCCTGTGCCCGCGCAAGCCGGTCGGCGATCTTCGGCGCCACCGCAATCAGCACCGGCGTCGCCGCCATCGTCAGCACCGTCACCGCCAGAAAGAGCTGATACAGATCGTTCTGAAGCAGCCCTTCCGCCACGCCGGAAGCGGCCAGCACAAAGGAAAACTCGCCGATCTGGCTTAGCGCCAACCCGGCCAGGATCATCGTTCTGAGAGGGTGGCCAAGCACGCGCACAACCATTGCGTTGATCCCCCCCTTCAGCAGCAGGACCAGAACCACCGCGCCGATCACCAGCAACGGCTCGCGCAGCAGGAAATTCAGATCGAGCAGCATCCCGATGCTGACAAAAAAAAGACTGGTAAAGACATCCCGGAACGGAAGTATCCCGCCAAGCGCCTGATGACTATAATCCGAGTTGGAAATGATAAGCCCCGCCAGAAAGGCGCCCAGGCCGAGCGACAGGCCAACGCTGGAAGTAAGCCACGCCACCGTAAAACAGATCACCACAACGCTGAGCACAAAAAGCTCCCGGCTCCGAGTACGCGCTATCTGATACAGCAGCCAGGGCACCAGATAGCGTGCGCTGACAATAAACAGGAGAAGCACCCCGATCCCCTTGCCGAGCATCGCCAGAAGCGATGTGCCGGGATTATCGTTGTGCTGCCCCGCCAGCAACGGCGTAACAAGCATCATCGGCACAACGATGATATCCTGAAAAATCAGGATCGCCAGCGATGTCCTTCCATGTGGCGCCTCCATCTCCCCCCGTTCCTGAAGGCTTTTCAGCACGATAGCGGTGCTGCTGAGCGATACCAGAAACCCCAGGAACATCGCCTCTCCGCTGCTTACCCCCACCATCACCCCTATCCCATAGACGATGCCGATGCTCAGCAGTACCTGCAAGCCCCCCCCTAGCAGCACGGTCTTTCCTATCTGAAAAAGTTTTGCCAGCGAGAACTCTATGCCGATGGTGAACAGCAGCAGAACAATCCCGATCTCGGCCAGCATATGCACTTCATGATTCATCCCAACGATCCCCAGGCCGTTCGGCCCGGCCAGCACGCCTGTCAGAAGCAACCCAACCACCGGAGGGATACGGAACTGGTGGCAGACCAGCAGAATCACGACGGAAAGCCCGAACGTAATCAGGATATTGGTAAGCAGGGAAATTTCCATTGTCTGGAATGATAGAGAAGACGGAGAAAACGGGATGAAGGGCAAAGACGGCCATCATATAGCTCTGCACCGCAATTGTAACGCCGAAGTTGCCGCCGGACCGAATTGACCTGGCCGGTTCATCAGAATCTTTCCTCTGAGTAACTTGCCCGGGCAAATCGGGCACGGACCATGCCACAGGTTCGTCCCTGAAACGGCTGCCATCTGTCGCGACCCTGGCCGGCGATGTGTGCAGAACATATCCCGGCCAGCATGGCAGCCCTGACTTCGAGAATCCAACAGGTGCATGCACATGTCACTCTTCAGGCCCTCCAAAAACGCACTGCCCAAGGAGAACGCATACGGTCTGCCGAAACTCCCCACCGGACAGATCGCTACCGAAAAGTTTCCGGTGCTTACCTACGGCCCGGTACAGAGGGTAACAACGTCCTCCTGGCAGTTCGGTATAACCGGGCTTGTCAGCGCACGCCGTATCTGGACCTGGAGTGAATTCATGGGCCTGCCGCAGACGACCCTCAAGGCCGATTTCCACTGCGTCACCCACTGGTCGCGCTTCGATGATGAGTGGACCGGCATCCTTTTCCGCGATTTCTGGGAGACGATCCGGGAGCTGGTGCAGCCGGAAGCTGCCTACGTGATGCAACATGCCTATGGCGGATATACCACCAATCTCCCCCTTGCATGGATGATCGAGGAGGATGTGATGTTTGCCCATACCTTCAACGGCAAACCTCTGCCACGAGAGCATGGCGGGCCGATGCGGATCTTCACACCAAAACGCTATGCATGGAAGGGAGCGAAGTGGATCAATGGACTGGAATTCCTGGAACGCGATCGTCCGGGATTCTGGGAACAGAACGGCTATAACAACAGCGCCGACCCCTGGAAGCAGGAGCGGTACTGGGAGTAAAGGGGGCACGCCCAATGCCATCATGCTGCCGGGCAGATCAGCGGACGAGATACACGATGCCCAGCTCGCCCGTCCTCTGTTTATGGCAGCGTCCGCCCGGCTTCATCAGGAGCAGCCCCCAGGGCCATATCATTCCGGCAGCATTATCAGATCGTCCTCCTGGAGATCTCCCTCACGGACCACACCACCACGCACGATCAGCCCCTCATCCAGCAGCGCCGCCGCCGCCGCAAGCAATGCCCGCCGCTCACCGGTCGTTACGCTCTCGAACAGCCCGGGAGGAAAAAAATCATCGATCACCCCCCCGACACGCATGGGCAGGCGTGCACGCCGCAACACCTCAACAATCCTGCCACGCCAGATACGCCGAGGCTCGCCACGAATCTCCGGCTCCCGGCTTGCCGCGTGCCTGGCACCGAACAACTCCAGCTCCATAGGAAACGCCGAGAAACAGAGATCGCTCACCGGACAGCGTCCGCATGCCGGACGGCGAGCCGTGCAGATCGTGGCTCCCAGGTCCATCAGCCCCTGATGCCAGCGATAATAATCACCCGGCGGCGCTATCGCCTCGGCAAGACGATCCACAATGCCCTGCGGCATAATCTGGGCGGCCGTATGGCATTTGAAGAAGATGCGGGAGAACACACGGATGATATTGACATCCACCACCGGCACCTCCTCCCCAAAGGCAAAGCAGGCCACCGCGCTGGCCGTGTACCGTCCGATGCCGGGGAGCGTTTGAAGCTCTTCAACCGATCGGGGAAAACGGCCATCGTAACGATCCACCACCGCCTGGGCCGCCTCCTGCAATCTGAGGGCACGGCGGTTATAACCCATCCCCTGCCATGCGCGTATCAACGCACCGCGCGAGGCCGAGGCCAGCGCATCGACCGTAGGAAAAAGCGCCAGGAACTCCGGCAGCTTCACCGCCACCCGTGCGGTCTGGGTCTGCTGAAGCATCACCTCGCTTACCAGAATCATATATGGATCATCGATCGGTTCCCCTTGGCGAGCACCAATCGCCCGCTCCACCAATCGCCACGAGAACTGCCGCCCCTCGCGCTCGAACCATCGAAGTATCCGCTCCCGCACCGCCACCGAATTCAGGGCGAAGGAACGGGGGAGAAAGGAAGGATTGTTTTTCATCACGAAATAATACGATACCAAGGTCTGCCAGCCCGGTCGGGCCTCGCCGGGATCATCACCGGACAAACATAACCGCCAGGAAGGATATCCGGCTTATCTCTGCAAAAACAACTGCATGGCATACGGCGATGCTGCCGAACCGGCCACAACATGTAATTTCTCCGATTCTACCGTATCAAGGAACGTTCTTCAGAGGAGCCAGAGATCATGCGGGTAATGGTAACCGGCGGCGCCGGATATATCGGAAGCGTGGTAGGTGAGGAGCTAGTGCGCGACGGGCACAGCGTGCTTGTGTACGACAGCTTGTACAAGGGGCATAGGGAGATGGTGCCGCAGGAGGCAACGTTTGTACAGGCCGATCTTGCCGATGCCGCCATGCTCGCAAAAACGCTCCGCGAGCACGACATCGAAGCGGTGATCCATATGGCAGCCGATTCGCTTGTTGGGGAGTCGGTGCAGAACCCGGCAAAATATTATGCAAACAACCTGCGCAACAGCCTTACCCTGCTCGACACGATGGCCGAGTGCGGGGTGCGCCGCATGGTGTTCTCCTCCACTGCCGCCGTCTATGGCGAGCCTGTAAAACAGCCCATCGAAGAGAGCGACCCCACCATGCCGACCAATCCCTACGGCGATACCAAGCTGGCGTTCGAGCGGGCACTTGGCTGGTACGGCGGGGCATATGGACTGCGGCATGCATCGCTCCGTTATTTCAACGCGGCAGGCGCAAGCCAGCGGTGCGGCGAACTGCACGACCCCGAAACGCATCTGATACCGATCGTGCTGGAGGTTGCTGCCGGACGCCGTAGCGAGGTTTCCGTGTTCGGCGATGATTATCCCACACGCGATGGCACCTGCGTACGCGATTATATCCATGTGATCGATCTGGCACGCGCTCACGTTATGGCGCTGGGAATTCTCGACGAGCGCAATGCCATCTACAATCTCGGATGCGGCGGCGATGGGTACACCGTCGGCGAAGTGATCGAGACGGCCAGAGAGGTTACCGGCAGAGATATTCCGGTAAAGATAGGCCCACGGCGCGCCGGAGATCCGGCAGTGCTGATCGCAGCGTCCGACAGGATACGCCAGGAACTTGGCTGGCAGCCCCGATTTCAGGATCTGAAGACGATCGTGGAATCGGCCTGGCGGTGGATGGGAACGCAGGGGCTTGCCCCACTATCTGCATGACGGCAGCTCTCGTAGAGGACCGGCAGCGCCGTAACCGAAACAGCGCCCGACGATAGTGGATAGAGATGGCAACACGGGCGGCTCTCGGCATGACCGTGCCCATGGTCTTGCCTGCCACAAATCCCATCGCCGGGCCGCACCCGATGCTGTCGAGATAGAAATCCCGGATATAGCGTGATGCGCATCCCTTCTATTCCTGCACCGCGCTGTATCTGGGAGCCTGCCTCGGATGATCGCGCCCCGGAGCACGGCCACGACGGAAACGGGAATTGCGGGGATTATTCATATCCGCCTCCTCTGCTGGCATAACCGGCCATATATGGCGGCTTTATCCGCCCCCGCTACATCACCGAAGCTATCGCGCCCCCCGGTACGCCTGCACTCCGGCCATCCCGCCCGTGCACCACAGCATCAGCAGAGCAGAGCCTGCCCATCGCCTGCAAAGGATGTTTACACCATTATTTCAGGAGAAACGGAGCTTTTTCAGTAGGTTTGCGGCTGCCCATGTCCTTATATAATCGGGCCATAACGTATAGGCAGTTCAACCCTGGAGTAGCCAGCCTCTATGCAGTATTATAATTCAGTTACCGAACTGATCGGTGACACGCCAATGATCCGGCTTCGCCGAGTTGTTGAAGGAACCAAAGGGATAGTTCTCGCCAAGATGGAGAGCGCCAATCCCGGCGGATCGGTCAAGGACCGTATCGGCATTCGGATGATCGAGGCCGCCGAACGCGAAGGAAAGATCAAACCGGGCGGGCTGCTCATCGAACCAACCAGCGGCAACACCGGCATCGGCCTGGTGCTTGCAGGAATCCAGAAGGGATACCGCTGCCTCTTCGTGATGACCGACAAGGCATCAATGGAACGCGTCCGCTACCTCAAGGCGATGGGCGCCGAGGTTCTTATCGTCCCCTCCGCCGCCAAACCAAGCTCCCCCGAATATTACTACAACACCGCACAGCGTCTGGCCAGCGAGCTGCCGAATGCGCTGATGCTGAACCAGTACGACAACCCTGCCAACCCCGAGGCCCATTATTATGGCACGGCCCCGGAGATCTGGAAACAAACCGAGGGAAAGATCACCCATTTTGTTGCCGGCATGGGCACGGGCGGCACCATAAGCGGCTGCGGCAGGTTCTTCAAGGAGCAGGGCAGCAACATTCAAATCATCGCGGCCGACCCGACCGGCTCCTCGCTCAAGACCTACAAGGATACCGGCCGGCTGGTGGAAGCCCTCCCCTATCTGATCGAAGGTGTTGGCCAGGAACGCATTCCCGCCAACCTCCGGTTCGATTATATCGACGAGGTACAGAACGTCTCCGATCGCGAAGCATTTGCCATGACACGGCGTCTGGCACGCGAGGAAGGGATCTTCTGCGGCGGCTCATCCGGCATGAACGTGGTGGTGGCCGCCAGAAAGGCACGCGAGCTAAACGAAGGTGAGGTGCTGGTCGTTATCATCTGCGATACCGGCGAGCGATATCTCACCAAACATCATTCAGATGAATGGCTTCAGGAGAAGGGGTTCCTGGAGTCCGAGAAGGTCACGCTCCAGGTAGTGATGCAGGTAAAGACCACGCGCAACGGGGCGCCAAAGCTTGTGGCCGCCACGCCGGAGATGTCCGTGCGCGACGCACTGGCGCTTATGAACACGCATGGGTTCAGCCAGCTTCCGGTGATGGAGGAAAACAAACCGGTTGGATCGCTCCGCGATAACCGCGTGATGTCCGCTGTCATGGCAGATCGCAATCTGCTGGAAAGCCCGGTTCAGGAGATCATGGAGCCTAGCTTCCCGATGCTCCCCCATACCTCCGATGTCTCCAACGCCATCCGCTGCCTGAAGGATGCACGTGCCATCCTGATTGAAGACTATGGCATGGTGGCCGGCATCCTTACCCGGCACGATCTTGTGGAATACACCTGATCGTCCGCGGTGAGCCTGACCTTGTTATGAGCTGCATCGCCGCCGCATCGCTGCGGCGGCGATTCCCCCCTGGCCCCATCCCCTTTGTGGCCATCCCCATCCCGGAACATCACCTGCCAGGCACGGGAGCCGACCGAAACCGGGCAGCCGGATGTGTATGATAGGATTCTCCAGAACGTGCCCAGGCGCTTCGGCTCTGCTGCAATGCGCCGGCAGGATACGCCCCAGCAGAACATACGGATTGATGGAATCGGCCCACGCCATCGTGCCAGGCTCATCTCCCTTGATCTCTCCGGCCGCATCTGCGGCCATCTTCGGCAGACGTTTCATGATCGGGGTAGTTCCCTGATGCAGTCCGGCATATTCACGATCATGCCCTGCTCTGTACAACAGGATTCGGATACACCCCATGTTCAAACCTGAGATTCTTCAAACGCTGAAGGGATATACCCGCCAGCAATTCACGGCCGATCTTACGGCTGGCGTCATCGTCGGCATCGTCGCCCTCCCCCTTGCAATCGCCTTTGCTATCGCCAGCGGGGTCACCCCCGATAAAGGGCTTATCACTGCGGTGATCGCCGGGTTCCTTATCTCGGTGCTCGGCGGCAGCCGCGTCTCCATCGGCGGCCCTACCGGAGCCTTCGTCGTCATCATCTACGGCATCGTACAACAGTATGGCACAACCGGGCTTGCCGTTGCCACGATCATGGCGGGCGTGATCCTTGTTATCATGGGGCTTGCACGATTTGGCTCGGTCATCAAGTTTATCCCCCACCCGGTGGTGGTTGGTTTTACCAGCGGCATCGCGGTCATCATCTTCTCTGGACAGATCAAGGACTTCCTCGGGCTGGAGATGGGAGCGGTACCGGCCGATTTCATCGAAAAGATAGCCGCCTATTCGGAACACCTTCATCAGCTCAATCCGTACGCGGTGGCGATCGGCGCCGGTTCTCTGCTTATCATCATGCTGTGGCCCCGCATCTCGCACAAGATTCCCGGCTCGTTGATCGCGCTGATCGCCTCCACGGCTGTTGTGCAGATCTTCAACCTTCCGGTTGAGACGATCGGCTCGCGCTTCGGGGATATCCCCTCGACGATTCCGGCACCGTCGATCGTCGCCATGGATTTTGCGACCATACGAAATCTTCTGGGGCCTGCCACGACCATCGCGCTGCTGGCGGCAATCGAATCGCTTCTATGCGCGGTGGTGGCCGATGGCATGATTGGAACGCGGCACCGCTCCAACACGGAGCTTATCGCGCAGGGCCTTGCCAACATCGGCTCCACGCTCTTTGGCGGCATTCCTGCCACCGGCGCCATCGCACGCACGGCAACCAACATCCGCAGCGGCGGCCGCACGCCGATTGCAGGGGTGGTGCACGCGCTTGTGCTCCTTCTTATCATGCTCTTCTTCGGCCAGTGGGCACGGCTTATCCCGCTCTCCTGCCTGGCGGCGGTGCTTGTGGTGGTGGCCTATAATATGAGCGAATGGCACTCCTTCCGCGCCCTACTGAAAAGCCCCAGAAGCGACGTTGCCGTCCTTATCATCACCTTCCTGCTGACGGTGGTGTTCGATCTTACCGTGGCAATCCAGGTAGGGGTGGTGCTCGCTGTGTTTCTCTTTATGCGCCAGATGGCCACCGTCTCAAACGTCGGCGTGGTGACACGAGAGCTTTCCGAGGAGGATGCCGAGGAGGACCCGAACGCGATCGAGCGCCAGGATGTGCCGGAAGGAGTGGAGGTGTACGAGATCAACGGCCCCTTCTTCTTTGGCGCCGCCTACAAGTTCGAGGAGGCAATGGCCTTGGTGGAACGGCAGCCGAAGGTGCGCATCATCCGCATGCGAAAGGTTCCGGCGATAGACTCCACCGGGCTGCATGTGCTGGAGGAAGTCCACAACAACTGCCGAAAACTTGGCATCACATTCATTATATCGGGCATTCATGCCCAACCCCTCGTTGCGCTAGAGCAATCGGGACTGCTGGAAAAAATCGGCGAGGAAAATGTGCTCGGCAACATCGACGCCGCGCTGAGCCGTGCACGCGAAGTGCTCGGCCTGCCAGACCAGCACCCGGCACGCCCATTTGTGCCAACGATAACGCGAGGCAATGTGGAGCGATGATATAGTGAGCACGCCAACCCATGTCGTCTTCGATCTCGATGGAACCCTTACCGATCCGGTGGAGGGGATCACCCGATGCATACGCTATGCGCTCGACGGGCTTTCGCTTCCAGCCCCATCAAGGGGAGAACTTGCATCGTATATAGGACCGCCGCTGCGGCAGACGTTCAGCTCGCTCTGCCACACGTCCGATCCCGCCATCATAGAACATGCCGTTCTCCTGTACCGCGAACGGCTGGCCCGCATCGGCCTGTATGAAAACGAGGTCTACCCCGGCATCGATGCCATGCTGGACTCGCTCCGATCACTAGGCTGCTCGCTCTTTATCGCGACATCCAAACCGCAGATATTTGCCGAGAAGATTCTGGCTCATTTCTCGCTCGACCGATATTTCGTCGCCATACATGGAAGCGAACTCGACGGCCGCCTGGACGACAAGGCCCTTCTGGTGCGTGAGCTGGTTGAACGGCATGCATTGCCTTGGCATGGAACTGTGATGGTAGGAGACCGCAGGTACGATATAACAGCGGCCATCGCAAACCGCCTCCGGTCGATCGGCGTTACATACGGATATGGATCATCAGAAGAATTGCTCAAGGCGGGAGCGCATCTTCTATGCAACACTCCTGGCGAGGTGGCGGCATCGATCGCCGATGCGGGCCTGTGGGCGGCACACGATACCTGAGCCTAGGAACCTCCCTCCCAGCTAGAGGGCTTCCTCCCCTGCCGAAAAACGTATCTCACGCCACAGAGGGAGCGATCCCCGCCCATTACCCGCCCGCCCGCAATGCCAGCGATGCGTCCCCGGCATACATGGGAACGCATCGCCGGATCACAACAAAACGATCCTGCCTAAAGCTCGCTCCAGACCACGGCGCCCTTGTTGAGAATCGCGATCGGCTTGCCGCGAAGGGTCCAGCCGTTGAACGGCGTATTGAGCGACATCGTCTTGAACCTTGCCGTATCCACGGTCCACTCCATCTCTGGAGCAAGGATCGTCAGGTTGGCCTGCTCCCCCTCGGCGATCGAGGGCACAGGCTGCGAGAGAATGCGGCGCGGATTGATCGACATAAGCTCCACAAGCCGCGCAAGCGAGATGATGCCCGTCTCCACCAGATAGGTGCAGCTCAAGCCGATAGAGGTTTCCAGGCCGATGATGCCGTTCGGCGCGGCCTGGAACTCCACCTCCTTTTCGGCAAGGGTATGCGGGGCATGGTCGGTGGCGATAACGTCGATCGTGCCATCGCGGAATCCTTCCAGCACAGCCTCCAGATCCCGCCGGGTGCGAAGCGGCGGATTCATCTTGGCGTTGGTGCCATACTTCTCCACGGCCTCGTCGGTCAGCACAAAATGGTGTGGCGTCACCTCGCAGGTAACATTGGCCTGCCCGCGGCTCTTCGCCTGGCGCACAAGATCCACCCCGCCGCGTGTGCTCATATGGGAGACATGATAGGGGCGATCGCCACAGAACCCGGCGATCATGATATCACGTGCGATAATCAGGTTCTCGGCGATATCGGGATATCCGGGAAGGCCAAGCCGGGTGGATACCACGCTCTCGTTCATGGCAAAGCCACGGGTCATGGTATGATCCTCGCAATGCTGGCTTATAACGGCCCCCTCGAACATCGATGCATACTCGAATGCCCGGCGCATCACCTCTGCCGATTCCACACAATCGCCATCGTCGGTGAACAGACGGACGCCAGCCTCGTGCAGTTCCCCCATCGGCGCAAGCCCCTCCCCCTTGCGTCCCTTGGTTGTGGCGGCCGAGGGGAGCACATCCACCGGCAGATCCCGGGCACGCCACCGTATGGAGTGCACCACCTCCACCGAGTCGGTCGCGGGGTTGGTGTTCGGCATGCTGCACACGCCAGTGAACCCTCCGTTGGCTGCCGCGGCGCATCCGCTGGCAATGGTTTCCTTGTGGGTGCCCCCCGGCTCGCGCAGATGCACATGCATATCGTAAAACCCTGGCGCGGCGACCCAGGCCGAGGCATCATGCACGGCCGCCCCATCCGGGACCACAAGGTTCTCGCCGATCTGTTCGATGAGGCCCTCGGCGACCAGCATATCGGCACGGCGATCGAGATCCTGGGCAGGATTAAGCAGACGAATATTCTTGAAGAGAATCAAGGCAGGCGTAGGTATAGAGTTGATGAGGTTGCAGTACGGCGCACTGGCAGCCGTAGGCATAAAATGACGGGACACCATCCATCACTGGCAACGAGGGGCGCGAACGTATGGTTTCCCCGTTGTGTATTGCGGCGCGTATCGCACGATACAACGGTGTCACGGACGTGCAGGAGCCTCCCCTGCGCTCTGGTCGTCGCATCTCCTTGTGGCAAGCCTCAGCACATGCTCCACCTGCTGTTCCACGGTAAGCCCGGAGGTATCGATCTCCACGGCATCATCGGCCTTGACCAGCGGGCTCATCTCGCGCGTGGAATCGAAGCGATCCCGTTCGGCCAACTCCGAGGCAAGTCCATCAACGGTGACATCCGCCCCCATCTGCTGTAGCTCCTCGCGGCGGCGCTCGGCACGGGCACGGATATCGGCGACCATAAAGACCTTTACATCGGCATCGGGGAAAACCACGGTGCCGATATCCCTTCCATCGAGCACCACCCCCCCCCGCTCCCCCATCCTCTTCTGCTGCTGTACGATCGGTCCGCGTACGCCGCCATAGGAGCTTACCAGCGATACGTTCGCGGTCACCTCCGGCAGACGAATCTCCCTGCTCACATCCTCCCCGTTCATCAGAATGCGAAGCGAGGCATCCGCCTGGCGCTCCAGCATGATGAGCAGATCGGCTGCAAGCCGTTCAACAGCGGGACGATCGTGCGGATCGATACCGGCACGGAGCACCGCAAGCGTGGCGGCACGGTACATGGCCCCCGTGTCGATATAGGTATAGCCAAGGCGTTGCGCCACAATCCTGGCGGTTGTGCTCTTCCCGGAAGCGGCAGGCCCATCGATAGCGATCACAAGTTGCTTGTTCGACATAGTCGGGCAAACTTCCGAAACCGCAACGGTTCCCCCAAATGTAAGAGCCTGTGGCGTTGAGCAGGAGAGCGTCCGGCAGGGGATTGAAAGTCGATAAACATCCACGATGGCAACCGAATCGCATGATATGGAGCTATCGGCAAGCGATGAGAACCGGCACCGACGTCGCCCCCCGCGATATGCGATACAGGCGAGGCCCGTATGGAGAAACAGCACAGGAACGCTTATGACGAGCGCCGCCCATCCTCTCTATAGAAGAGGATGGGCGGGCACTCCCGATAGAGTGTCTCTACCAAATAGGCCAAAGGGCTAGCGCGCAATCAGAAGCCTTTCGCTCACACGCTGATTGCCGTTTCTCAGCTCCAGAATATAGCTGCCTGCTGGCAGCCCGCTGGCATCAAACTCTACCGCATAACGCCCCTCCTCCATTATGGAAGCTTCCACCGGACGAGCAACTTCCCGTCCCGCAGCATCATAGAGAAGGACCGAGACAGAGGAACGGACGGGAATGGAGAAGCGGACCTCGGTACGGTTGACAACCGGATTAGGCTGTGCCGAGATACGTCCACGTGCCGACGACTGTTTATCGAGTTTACGAACCTTTCCAGCAGCATCATTCCGTACCGCGCTTGCCGTTTCCACCACCGGGAACCAGGAACGACCGGCAACAGTATCAATGGTCACGGCAGTCGTATCAATCCGCAGGCGAATGAAATACGTGCCCGACAGCAGATCGAGTGTCGGCTCCAGCCGAACGCCGTAGAATGGCGATGCAGCCGAGACGGCAAATGAATCAAGCTGCTGAATAACGGTTCCACATGCGGAATCGACCAGCTCCACAACGGCTCTCACGACTGCCTCGGAGGCAAAACTTGTATTCCCGAAGAAATTTCCAGCCAGCTCAATCCCGATCGTGGTGCTATCATGCGCATGAAAATACGCCGTGCGCAGCAACCCGGAAAGCTCCGCAAGATCATCGGTCCTGACTGAGTCGGCAGCGGTGCGAGGGATCATGGCCACTCCCTGGCTCGATGAGGCATCGGCTTTCCACACGTCATGAAGCATAATGGAAATACCGGTACGAGCCGCATCGTTCAGAATGAACAGCCCTTTTCGCCCATCGGCGATATAACCGGCAGGACGTGTTTTTGCGCCGAAGAACTGACGGCTGCTTCTCAGAATATTCTCTCCCGGGTTCGGCCCGGGCGTCTCGTACAACACCGTATGGCGATCCGGCTGTCGATCGGGCGATGCCGAGCTGTTGGGCGAGGTTCCACCAAACACATAGTTCCAGGGGGAACCATCCTTGAAGTTGACCGAAGAGAACAGGATCATGGCCTGCCTCATACCAATCGCCGGATCGACATAGGCCACAGAAAAGAACAGGGAGTCGAACTGGCTCGCCAGATCGTAGACATTGTTCAGCGAAGCGGTATTAGGATAGATAAATCCATCCTCCCACACCTTGTCCTCAACAACCCGAAGCTTGGCAAGCCCCCAGAGCTGCGTAACATCGATACTGTCCCATCCGGGACGCTCGTTTGTTGGCGTCCAGGTGCTTCTGAACGTCAGCCAGGTATCCCACAGCCCAAACCCATTTGTCGATGGTTCCATCGTCTCCCAGGTAATGCCCTCATATACATTATTCCAGACATCCTGGCCAAGATCCATAGACGGATGTAGCGCACGATCGGTCTCGGTGCTCAGCCATGTATAATTCCGGTTGACAAGCGAGTCGGCACCGGTACTATCGGTATGCTTGAGCCGTGCATAGATAATACCGCTGACCGGCGGCGAGGCGGTAAAAAACGTCTGCTGCCACGATATCCCGACATTGGAATCGAGCGACCGGACATGAGCAAACGCCGGCATGGTGGGGAATTGATTCAAGCCGCCATAGCCCGGATCGCCCAAGCTTACCGAGTCGATGGGGCTAAGCACACCGCCACCCCACGCGCCCGGTATGAAGATCCGTTTGCGGAAACGGGCCACGATGCCAACGGAACTATCGCTCCAGGCAACAACGTCGCCACCGTTCAATGAGGAGACAACGGGAGTTCCCCATTCGCGTGGGTCCATACCCTTATGCTGCCCTACCTCGATAATGGGACCACGCACAGGCTCCCCTTCGTTCACAAGAATGTTTCTCATCATCACCTGACGCCGGGGATCGGGGACAATGCCCATCTTGTTTGTCCAGACGACCGTTACAACCGTATCGCCATTGGCGGCACGGGCGGTGAGCGACGGATAACAATCGTTCTCGGTAGTGCTCATATACCGCTCATCCGGCGAAACGGCATAATGCTTGGGCTCCCACAGGATCGGTCCACAGCATTCGCTTGTACGATAGGATCGGCGGTAGTAGACGGTATCCTTTGCCGGATAGCTAGCAGCCTTCTGCCAGTATACCGCATGATAGCGGTCGTTGAAGAAGAGGATCTTCCGCTGGCTGTTTACCGTGATATCACCCCCGATGATATTGGAATCCGGCGGACAGTACGAGATACGAAGCAGTGCTCCACCACCCGGACGCAATGTAAGATTGACGAGGCTATCAGCATAGACGATCGTATCAAGCCCTTTACGCCCTACCCCCGGCGTATGTGCCAACGGTTCGGTGTCCGGCTCGATCTCTCTGATATGCAGAAAATTATACTGGGTCTGATCCGGATGTGGCAAACGGAAGCGAAGCTGGATGGTCCGGGTTTCCGTAAGAGAGTCCATAGCCCTTCCCAGCACGCTCGTGTCGGCGATATCGCTGGAACGCTCGAAGGTGCGCCGATTTACCACGAAGATATGGTTGGTATCGTAGAGAGGATCGGGAGCGCTGCTAACGGGATTGATCCCCCCAACCTTCTCGAAGAGACCAAGCTCCACATAGGTCTCTTCCGGTGGATCGACCGTCCCCTCCAGATCAAAGCTCTGAATGCTTGCGACGATCTCGGTATCCGGGAACGGACGAACCCTGGACTGAAACACACCGGAGATGTTATCGCTCATCCATTCCTGAGTTGTCGTGAAATGCATGGAATAGGAGTCACGCCATTGCAATTTTGCCATCGCCCGCCCGATACGGGGCAACCACTCATTTCCAAGCCACTTCAATTCTCGCATTTTAACGCCCCACCCCGTATAAAAATCAGGGAACTCCAGCCTCTGTGGTGGATTTGTAGTAATATTCTCCACCACATAGAGGGTATCATAATTATTCGTATCAGATGTTTTTGGGCCGATAGGGCCTATATCACTATAATACTTGTATCGGCGCACCGTATCATCATGGTTGCGAACGCTGACAGTATCAAATTCATCCTTTGTCGTTCCGATCCAGGAGTAATGAACGCCACGAGAACCATAACAGAAGCCGAGATTTGCCAGCAGCCGAAGTTCCGCCGCCTCCGGTATATGCGAAAGTAATGGCACATGTGCACGCACTGTGGTATCCCAGAGCACGTTGAACGGCGAATGGACCCCCGGCCATTGAATAATACGCTTGCCGGTACGGCGCGACGACCACGCAGCATGCCCAAGATCGTTCGCCCAGTTATCCTGTGCATAGGGCCAGTTGTTCTTTCCCGTGATATATGCCCCGATTCTCATACGTTGCATATGCTGTGTATAGAGATCGACCCCTGCTTTGGTGACATCAAAAACTGGCAGACCGTATCGCCCCCCATTATGCTCTGCAATGGACGGGGGCTGACTATATGGCAAATTATAGAGTCCCATAGGGTCTTCCACACCATAGATCGCATCCCCATGATAATTTTCCACAGTGATCTCATTGGCCGTAGTCAGGATATGCTGGCTTGCATAGGGGTGCCTTGCCTGCGCCCGATAGGCACGAACCCCCTTGGTGAGGCTATCGCCCATACCGAATGTATTGTAGAGCAGAGAATCCATCATATTGTACCCGGCATTCTCGAACCACTGCCCTTCATCACCGGTATAAAAGCGCATAACGGTGCTATCGCGCCAGTCGCCGTTTGGTATCCTCAACGAACCAAATAGCAGACGCCGCGCTGTATCGAGACATGCCTGGCGATACGACTCATCCGCCGGAGTATTCCCGGCGAGCAGTTGTGTTATCGAATCGCGCATGACAATGCTCCTGAGCGCAACTTTTTCCGCCCCGGTCCAGCGTATCCGTATATCAAACCGATGCGCGCTGTTCGATGGATGCAACGGCCCCCCCATGGCGCTACCGTCCTGATAGAGATTGATGGGAATGAGGGTGTCGCGGTAGATATCATAATCACTGGAAGAAGATCCTACTGGTTTCAGGCTATTTTTGGTGATGTAAAGCGTTTTGTAGAGGATCTCCGTATCCTCAGGAACGCTGTTATATACCGTATCATAGGCTGTGAGGTAGGAATTCCCCTTGGGCACCTCGTTCCAGATCTCGATTTCAAGCAGCGCATCGTCATCATCGGCACCTCCGCCACCTTGTAATTCATCGAAAAGATGACCGGTCACCACAAGGTACCAGGTCTTGCAGGCGATATACTGCAACTGATTTTCTATCAGCCTGTTCGAGTTCTGCACAAAGTCATCATTCTCCCCCACCGGATATCGCCGGATATGCTGTGCGGCATCATAGCCAAAGGCGATCTGCCCGGCCACGATGCTCCCGGCAGTGGTATTGCTTGAGTCGAAGACGCGCTCCTGAACATCCTTCTCAGTAGAGTTAGCCCGACTCACTCCGCCAGCTTGATACACAAACCGATCCTGCCAGTAATAGGACTGCGCCGAGTCGAACGGATAGAAGATCGCTTCACGCCCATTGCCACCACGATCGATCGGTGAAAGATTGGGGATGATATGCTCTCCCCGTTGCGCATTGTCTCTCAGGGCATCGGTACGGCTCTCCGTTTCATTCCTGAGCTCCCAGATCTTGATGCCAAACTCTCTGGAAAACTCCCAGAGCGCGCCGAACCCTCCGCTGGCAGGCTCAACAGCTTTTACCCCGCCAATCCAGAACGAATCGAGCGGCATGCCATAGATTTCCTTTCGTGGAACGATAACATCCGGCAGAGGTGGCTGCGCCCATCCCTCCCCTTGTATTCCCATCAGCCCGATGAGAAAGAGCATGGCAATAGAATGCCCGAGCGGCCGCCACGGCTGCCCGCGTGTTGTGCGAAACATAGGGTACACTCCTATAATACGTGGAATAGAACTATAACTATGGTGGAGCACACTGGACTCCACAGGACTCCATAGTGGCAAAGATCCAGCCCTGTTCCTGATAGCACACAGGGCTGGCAACAGACATCAGATAGTCCGGGAGTTCAGAGTTTCGTAACCGTTACCGAAGCAAGCAGGCTTCCCTGAGCATCCTGGATCGAGACGATATATACGCCTGCAGCAGCACCACCACAACGCCATAACGCACCACCGGAGCTGGCATCAACCTCACCACTGGCCACCAGACGACCTCCACCATCATGAACATGAAAGATCCTCGGTGAGCGCCGAAGGTCGCCACGCCAGGCTACATGCAACTCCTCACGAGCTGGGTTCGGCCACACGCTGATCGCCTGGGCATGGCCTTCACCGGCAACAACCTCCACACCCATCGTCGGATCTCTCGGGATATAGGGTCCTCCAAAAAACAGCATCGCAATCCCCGAGTTCACCGTCCCATACTGATAGCTACCACCGATATAATCACCCCAGCCATCTCCATCGATATCCCCGGCTGGATAACTATGCGTAAATGCATAATTATTGTATGCATCGTAGCGGTGATCCGGACCATGCTCTCCTCCGGAAAATGCAAGCATCCGCGATGGATCACCAGGTGTGAAACCATTCGCGATTACTATCAGCATCGCATACCGCTTCGTACTATCGTTCAGATACCCACCCGACCGGTGATTACGATATCCTGGAAACACTCCATCGGCATCACTCATTTGATAGCTCCGTGTGCGAGCATCCTTACCAGTGCGGGAACGGAACAGATACACCGCTGGCTCCGAGGTGTTCCAGGTCCGATCCATCACCAGATCGGTGATGCCATCGCCATCACAATCCAGCGCCGTGATGCCATAGTCCGCGTCAGGGTAGCCAGGGCCAAGCTCTATAATGCGGCGGTGTTCCGGACGTCCGAAGTCCTCCAGGCGATCGGTTCCCCAGAACAGATACAGACGCTTGATCGTCTCACTGGTTCCGTAGTACTCCGCCATTGCCAGATCCATGCGACCATCACCATCGAAATCTCCACTGGCAGCAAGCTTGCTCGGCCCTACCAGTATTTCCGGATCAGTCAGGATCACCGTCGGGGTATCCACCTGGAAGTTCGCACCACCCCGATAGATCCAGATCTCCCCCTGTGTGCTCAACGTTGTACCACGAATAGCTCCACCCAACGGAATGATCAACTCATCGGCACCATCGCCATCCAGGTCCACCGCAAGGACATCTTCGGGAAATATCTGTGTTGGCGGTGTCATCAGACGTGTGTTCAGCACAACCGTCGCTGCACTATCGAGACGGTTGGAGTCCGTGCGGAAGATGTGGAGTTCGTAGTAGTATCGAGTCCTCCTATCAACCACCTCCGAACTCCCGCTGGCAAACCCCACCGCCTTGCGCCCACTGCCCCAGAAGTCTCCCAACACCGGATACGGAGGAGCAGGACCACTATTGGCGAGACTCCAGACCGGCACCGTGCCGAGCGAGTCATCGTAGGCACGATACACACGCCATTCATCAAGCTTGCCGAAGTGCACTGCCCAGGCACCCTTGCCCGTGCCGAACACATCCCCGATGCCACCGATGCCGTCACCGATCCGATCACCACCAATGACCCTATCACCTTCGATCCACCACACCGGGTTCAGCCGCTTTGCACCAGGATCGGCCGTGATCGGATCGACCTGTGCTGAAACACTACCCAGCATCAGCAGCAATAACAACACACTCACACAGACCAGGCGCTTCCGCCAACCACAGCAATTATGTATCATACATCCCATAAAAACACCATCCCAAAAGGTTAAGTATTACAACGCCTGTGAAGGTAGGCGCGCCCTATCAACCATGCAACCCATTTCACACTCTTATTCCTTGATCACCGTTACCGAAGCAAGCAGGCTTCCCTGAGCATCCTGGATCGAGACGATATATACGCCTGCAGCAGCACCACCACAACGCCATAACGCACCACCGGAGCTGGCATCAACCTCACCACTGGCCACCAGACGACCTCCACCATCATGAACATGAAAGATCCTCGGTGAGCGCCGAAGGTCGCCGCGCCAGGCTACATGCAACTCCTCACGAGCTGGGTTCGGCCACACACTGATCGCCTGGGCATGGCCTTCACCGGCAACAACCTCCACACCCATTGTCGGATCTCTCGGGATATAGGGACCTCCAAAAAACAGCATCGCGATCCCTGACTTCACCGTCCCATACTCGTAGGTCCCACCGATGTAATCACCCCAGCCGTCCCCATCGATATCCCCGGCTGGATAATGCCGGTTAAACGCATAATTATTGTATGCATCGTAGCGATGATCCGGACCATGCTCTCCTCCGGAAAATGCAAGTATCCGCGATGGATCACTCGCAGTAAAACCATAGCTGGACAACATCAGCATCGCATACCGCTTCGTACTATCGTTGAGATACCCGCCTGAACCATGCCTGAAATACTCCGAATAATACTGTTCCGCATCGCTGCGAAGGTATGAGCGACTGCGTGCACTCTTGCCTGTGCCGGAAGAACGGTACACATAGCTGCCCTGCTGCTGGAGCGTTCCCTGGCGCTGGCTCAGAACGATATCGCTCACGCCATCGCCATCACAATCCAGCGCCGTTACACCCGAGAGCAGCGCATCCGGATGTTCCGAACTCAGATCGATGATGCGCCGATGTTCCGGACGTCCGAAGTCTTCCAAACGATCGGTTCCCCAGAACAGATACAATCGTTTTGGTGTGCCTGGCGAGCCATGCGATTCAACCATTGCCAGATCCATACGACCATCACCATCGAAATCTCCACTGGCAGCAAACTTGCTCGACCCTACCAGTATTTCTGGATCAGTCAGGATCACCGTCGGGGTATCCACTTGGAAGTTCGCACCACCCCGATAGATCCAGATCTCCCCCTGTGTGCTCAACGTTGTACCACGAATAGCTCCACCCAACGGAATGATCAACTCATCGGCACCATCGCCATCCAGGTCCACCGCAAGGACATCTTCGGGAAATATCTGTGTTGGCGGTGTCATCAGACGTGTGTTCAGCACAACCGTCGCTGCACTATCGAGACGGTTGGAGTCCGTGCGGAAGATGTGGAGTTCGTAGTAGTATCGAGTCCTCCTATCAACCACCTCCGAACTCCCGCTGGCAAACCCCACCGCCTTGCGCCCACTGCCCCAGAAGTCTCCCAACACCGGATACGGAGGAGCAGGACCACTATTGGCGAGACTCCAGACCGGCACCGTGCCGAGCGAGTCATCGTAGGCACGATACACACGCCATTCGTTCACCTTGCCGAAGTGCACTGCCCAGGCACCCTTGCCTGTGCCGAACACATCCCCGATGCCACCGACACCCCCACCGATCCGATCACCACCAATGACCCTATCACCCTCGATCCACCACACCGGGTTCAACCGCTTTGCACCAGGATCGGCCGTGATCGGATCGACCTGTGCTGAAACACTACCC
>CAYVWR010000001.1:0-1252396 GCA_964455525.1 uncultured Alphaproteobacteria bacterium | reverse complement strand
GCGCAGCCGGTGGTGACCTGGCCGGTACGTACCCGAACCCAACGATCGCAGCCAATGCTGTGACAACAGCGGCAATCGCTGACGGTGCAGTGACGGATGCGAAGATCACAGACGTAGCGTATGCGAAGATCACAGGCGCACCAACGAGCCTTCCGCCAGATGGTGCAGCCGGTGGAGATCTGGCCGGTACGTATCCGAACCCGACGATCGCAGCCAACGCTATCACAACAACAGCAATCGCTGATGGTGCGGTGACGGATGCAAAGATCACGGACGTAGCGTATGCGAAGATCACAGGCGCACCAACGAGCCTTCCGCCAGATGGTGCAGCCGGTGGAGATCTGGCCGGTACGTATCCGAACCCGACGATCGCAGCCAATGCTGTGACAACAGCCGCAATTGCTGATGCCAATGTGACGCTTCCGAAGCTTAGCACGACCGGTGCTGCTGCTGGTCAGGGAATCATCTTCGACGGAACCAACACGGTCTGGAGTGACGTTGAGGCCACAAGCCTCGCCCTTCCATACGCTGGCTCTGTTGCCGATGCTAGCCCAACTATGCAGATTACGAATACGGGGGTAGGCGTTGGCGGTGCCTTCGAGAGCGTTAATGGGGGTAGTTCCAGTGCTGCTCTGACTGCCACGAAGGACGGGCCTGGCTTTACTGCCACGGTCACTGGTACGGGAGGAGCAAGCAGTGGTGTCCTGATCGATGCCTCTGAGACCGGTTTGCATGTGAACAGCGGACGTGTCATCCTTTCATATGCTGCGGTTACTGCGCCAGGTTCCGGCAACACGGTGTTGCTTCCTTCAAATACCTCGGTTGTTGTTATCAACGATGACGGTTCCGCTGGTAGCTATGAGATCACCCTCCCGGCGGGTGTTGCCGATGGGCAGGTGCTTACGATCTATAATTCGGACGCAGACAATGCCGACGTGACCTCTGGTAACGTGCTGAACGCGACGACCGTTGTTCTCCCTGCCAACATGGTGGAGTATATCTGGGTGACGACGAGCGGCGGGTCCGGGTGGATCGGACGGTAATGCAGTGTTAGATTCGAGCAAGATATCAGGGCGGGCAGCGGACATCTGCTACCCGCCCGATAGAGGACTGGGTTAGGGACTACCTTCCGGTTGGAGAAGCTCGAGCTTCAGCCGGTGAAGGTCCCATGGGATAGGGAGTACAGGTCGACGGACCTGTGCTCCTTTATTTT
This sequence comes from uncultured Alphaproteobacteria bacterium, assembly GCA_964455525.1. Taxonomy (GTDB): domain Bacteria; phylum Bacteroidota; class Ignavibacteria; order OLB7; family OLB7; genus JAFDZV01. The sequence continues at coordinate 1,251,183 of CAYVWR010000001.1, read as the reverse complement.
TATTGGTATGGAGAAGTACTGGGAATAGATGGGGGATTCTCAGGAATCGTTGATATCGATATGGAAGATGATCGTTGCAGACGTCCTTGACGGTCTGATCGGCTCGCTAGAACTTCTATCACAAGAACAACAATAGGGCAAACGTTTCCCAGGCATACCGATTGATACCCATAGAAAATGAAATAGATGCTATTCCGCTTGTATTTCTGCGATGCGTACCCTATTTTATAGGCCTTATGAATGTGAGCCAGAACATTCATAGAATATTCACCCAGGTGCTGGGAATAGCCCTGGAAGCCAACATGCATAATCCAAAGCTGCTGCGCGGTTTTCTGCTATCTGAACATAGTGGGATATATCCTATCGGTACTGTTAGATAGATTTTGAGAACTCCATGCAATCGTCCGGCAAGGAAGTCGTGAAGCCTCTTGTGATGGTGTTGGCATCCCACCCTGTTTTTGGATAGTATCCAGAATAATCTTTCTCCACCCGTATCGGGAAGTCGTTCCGCGATAACCAGAAGGAACTGGCTGTTGCTATTCAGCAACATAGAAAATATTGCCCGCAAACAGCTCCTGCTCCGTTTGCTGTTGCGCGGCACCCCAATTGGATCTCAATCACTATGGTAGAGGAAAGGTCCTCCTTTACCAATCCACGCATATTATTTCGGAACTATCGAACATGAATGCCAAACGATTTCTAGCATCTGTAACGTGCGCCGCTGCCGTTCTTTTCTCCGCTGTCCAGGCCGGAGCACAGACAAGCCAGAGTGTTGCTGCAACCGCCACGGTTATCACGCCGATCACGGCCGGTGCAACAGCTCCTCTTGCATTCGGTACCGTTACCAAAGGACAGGCAAACCCTGTTGCTGCGTCTGCCGGAACTGCCGGAGCGCTCTTCTTTAGTGGTGATGAGGCTGATGATATCATCATTACTGTTCCCGAAACCGCTACTCTTACGACAACGGCGGGTGATGGTAGTGCTACCATGTCGGTGACAATCGCTCGTGGCACGATGCTCGCCAACAGCACCGATAATGTTCAGGGCAATGCTGTCGCTCTGGATGCTTCCGATGGTACTGCAGCAGTTGCCTTGAGCGCAGACACTGATGGCAATGGTACCGAGGGCGATGGGCTTGGCCAGGTTTATCTCTGGGTGGGCGGTTCGGTATCCCCCACTGCTACCCAGCAGCGTGGAGATTATAGTGGCAGCTTCGATATCAGTGCTTCCTACTCCAACTAGCATCTCTCCGATATTCGGAATGCCGGTGCCAGGATATATATCCTGCGCCGGCATCGCTATTCCGTGATATAGAATGATCCCTTCTACCTCATATCTCCGAGCCGTTGCTCTTGTCGTAACTTCGTTGGTAGTGATTACCTGCGGTGCTATGGCACAGATCGAGGTATCGCCTACTCGTGTTCTGCTGACAAATCGTATTCGCTCACAGGAGATTCATATCTATAACTCCACGAACGATCAAGTGGAGGTGACCACCGAGCTTGGGTTTAAATTGATCGATAGCGACTCGCTGGGAACTATATCATTGCGTGATCCGGTAACGCCCGAGGAAGAATCCAGATCGTGCAAGGAATGGATTAAAATTTTCCCTCGGCGGTTCCTGATTAATCCCGGCAGTTCACGTTCTGTTCGTGTTCTCATTGTTCCCCCCGATAGCATCGGTGATGGAGAGTTCTGGGGACGTGTGATTTTTGGTAGTGCGCCTGTACATTCCGATCGCCCGAATATTGTTGATACGATCTCTACTGATATCAGGAGCAGCCTGAGCATGCGGTTGAAACTCGATATCCCTGTCATTTTTCGCCGTGGTGTTGCGGAGACCGGTGTGATATTGGACGATGTTACGGTCAAGCATAGCAACAAGGGAATTCTAGTCCTTGCTGATATGCGTCGGCAGGGCAATAGTGCCTATCGTGGAACAATGCGGTTGCGTGTGCGGAATGCGGAGGGTGGGGAGATTGTGCAATCCGATAAGCAGTTCACTACGGAGTTTTCACTGCGTTCCGGTATCCATCTGCCACAGCTTCCTCCCGGATCCTACCTGCTCGAAATAGAGCTGGTAAGCGTGAAAAAGGGGGCAGCCAATGATGTCGTGCTCACTGCTCCCACAATTAAAAAATTGTATGATGTAACGATATCACCAACAAACATTCATGTCCAGGCCAGAGAGTAAATCACCTGCATCCGGCGTTCGTATCGTTACCGAAGCGGAAGTGCTGTCAGGCATTCTGCTTCTTGCCGTTTCTTTCCTGTTTGCTGTATCCTCTGCCTTTGCTCAGACAGATATCACGATTGGTGGATCAAGCAACCTCAATTTTGGTATCCTGCCGCGCTCCGGCGAATTTGCCGTTGATTATGTGTCAGGCGCTGCTGCCCATTTCATTGTTGCTGGCGATAGTGGTAAGGATGTACGGCTGACCATATCGGTCTCCGATCTTGTCACCAATGCTGGTGCTAGCAGCAACAATGCGGATCGCACATGCTCTTTTACGGTAGCCAATTCCGGATGTGCCTATAGCCTCGATGGTGGGAGTTCATGGTATACATTTTCTACCGGAACTCTGTATCAGGATACCAAATTCCCGGTCGGAGAAAATGGAAGGGGAGTTATCCATGTACGGATCGGCGGCAGTCTTACGAGCGGTGCTCGCCAGCAACGTGGTGATTATAATGGCACTGTGACGCTGACAGCGGAGTATCGGTGAGAGATATCTTTACCATAGCTGTGTTCATGGTCGCTCTCACCGCTGTGGCAATGAGCCACGGTGGTGGCCCTGTGGTAGAGTCTTCGGATGATCTCCACGACGATGCTGGTGTCGGTATTTTTGTCCCCCTGGATGAGGGGGTTGTGCTGCTCGAGGTTCCCGGCGTTGCCGCACAGGATATCGTAGCCCAATATGCCGCCGATACGCTTTTCCTTCCCTACCTCGTCCTCTGCGATTTCCTTCATATCCAGGCGTCTGTCTCCTCCGATAATATGATTCTGGAAGGCCTCTTCCCGGCTGCGGAGCCGTTTCTGATCTCTCGTACCGATAGGGTTGCACGCCGTGGTGCCGTGAGCATTCCTTTTCTGGACGCTGATGTGCGGCTGGTGGGTGGGGAGATCTATATCCGCCATACGCTCCTGTTCTCGTTGCTGAATCTTACTGCACGGTTTGATCTCTCCCGTCTTACCTTGACGGTTGGCGCTGATGAAAGGCTCCCGGTTGTACAATGGAGTCGCCGCCGTGGCCGCTCGTCGATGGCGTGGGCGGATGACGGAAGCCCATTCTCGTTGCTTGAATCCGCCTCGCCACACAGACGTCTCCTTGGTGCTCCGATTATCGACTGGACGCTGACACATTCGATCTACTCTGGCAGAAACATAGGATCGGGAAATCTGACGCTTGGTGGGGGGGTTCTGTTCGGTGAACTGGAGCTTGGCGTATCCGGTGGGACCGTACGCACAACCCATGGAACTCCGGGTGTGACGCTCGACCGGTGGAACTGGAGCTACTATGCGCCGGAATTTCCGCTGATGCGCCGTGCTGTGCTCGGAACGATATCCGCAGCCGGGACATATGGATATGGCCTTGAGCTGTCAAATGTCCCGCTTGCCACGCGAAGCTTTGTTGGCGAGCATGATATCAGGGGGCAGACAAGGCCGGGATGGACTGTGGAGTTGTATAACGGGGTTCGGGTTATGGATGTAGTACAGGCCGATAGCCTTGGTTATTATCACTTTGATGTGCCGGTTGGCTACGGGCTTGTCGATCGAACCCTGAAGTTTATCGGCCCCTATGGCGAGGTTATTACCGAGGCCGTTCGTGTGCAGCTCAGCTCCGGTATCCTTCCGGCTGGGGAGGTGCAGTATACAATGCGCGGAAGCTCTGCACGATTTGCAGAGACGTCACCGTTTGGTGCGGAGGGACGTATCGGTTTTGGGGTGACCAGGAGGTTGACGCTGGCGGCCGAGGCAGAGATGCGGGGCGCTGCATTGCGCGAGCCTGTTTCCGATAGCATTGCGATGCGGGCCTCGGCGACAGCCTGGCTTGGTTCATCCAGCACGGTTACCCTTCACTATGGGCTACGTTCGGAACTTGTGGGAGGAGAGTTCTATACGATCTCTCCCGAAAATGTAGTAGTGCGTGGCGGCATCGACTCGATGACGCTCGATGCACGCTCGTTCCGGGGGCGGCTTGAAGGGACGGTGCCGATGGGGGGCATCTCATTTAGTGGTGCCGGGGTGCTCGAACGGCGGAATGGATGGTATAAGATGGGGCTACTGCCAAGGATTTCCGGCTATCTTGGTGGATTGAACTTCATAGCCTCGGCCGATGTCGCGTGGTTGCAGGATAGCAGCAGGGCGCAGAGCGAGCCACCCAGGCGTGTGGAGGTCAGAAGTGGGGCACAGGTGATCGCCACGCCGTTTGTTGGGACATTGCTGAAGGGAGAAGGCGTTTACAATCATGTGCGCCAGAAGCTGGAGCGGCTCGATCTGTATGGCTATGCTCGCATCAATAAGTACGTTGCCCTGGGGCTTGGTTACTCCGTTCCCGATCTCGATTGGAAACGCGGGCTGCTGAGAGCACAGCTGGAATTGCAGTTCTCGCCAGCGCGTCTTTTCTTCGCTGTTGGCAGAGAGCAGGGCATAACGTCGGTGTCGACAATGGCGCGGGGCAGTGCGCTGGTCTCCGCTGCTGGCGTCACTCCATTATCGGAGTATGCGGTCGGGATGTCTGCGATCATGGTCCGCGCCTTTCGTGATGATAACGGTAATGGGGTACGCGATGCTGGAGAAGAGGATCTGCCGGCTCCCCGGGCCAGCCTGATTATGGGAGCCATGCGGATGCAGTCGCCGGATGGCGTCTTTACATCCCTGACGCCGAATATGGAATGGCATATCGAAGTGGATCGCTGGGAACATGCTGCCGAAGGGCTGTATCCCGGTCGGCTGCTGCATCGTCTCTACCTGTTGCCAAGCTCGGTCGCAACGGTCGATGTGCCCTATCGCCCCGGTATGGATGTGACTGGGAAGTGTATGGTGGAGGAGAAGCGGCCTGATGGCGCAACCAGAACGGTCGCCTCATCGTCTGTCAACGGCTTGCGTGTGCTGCTGGTGTCCGAGGCATCGGGGGCCTATTATGATGGGGAGACATTTTCCGATGGGACGATACTGATTGCAGGAGTGGCGCAGGGACGATATCGGTTGCGGTTCGATAGCGCGCAGCTTGTTGCACGGCGTCTTGCCGTATCCGCTGCCGCCGAAGATGAAATCGTGCTTGATGGTACAAGCGATCGTCTTCCGCCGGTGACGCTGACACGCCTGCCCTAACAGGTTGCAGCTCTACGATAGGGCATAGGGGGGCGGATAAAGGAAGAAGGGATGGACGCACCACCACAGGCGTCTATCCCTTCTTCGAGAGAAGGCTTATGCCGCCAGGCTGCTTTATGCTGGCTGGCGGCATAAGCCGACCTATGTGTCTGTACCTCTTCTACTCGTTTTTCTGGCTTTGCTCAGCTTTCTCTTTTGCAAGCCGTTGCGCTGCCTTTGCCCCGGTTGGATCGTCATCGACGGCTGATCCCCTGTTGGTGGGTCGGACCTTCCGCTTTGCCGCACTCTGGTTCTGCGGAGTATTCATCGCATGCGTCACCGAATCACGAATGGCTGCCACGATTGAGTCGCGGTTGATTGCCAGGGGGAGGTCCTGCTGCAAGGTTTGCTGCGCCGGTGCCTGGTAGGGGGGCGCCGTGGAAACCGCTGAATCCTTCCCACTGCCATTCTCACCGGCCATATAGCCTGCCCCGCCGCCGATCAGTAGCCCGATGCCGAGCAGCATAAACGCCAGCGGTGACGCTTTTCGCCCTGTGCTCGCCCTTGGCTTGACATCAATGGCCTCGCCCATACGTGAGAGCATCTCCATCTCTTCGTCGGCAGTCATCGCTCCATGGCATTCATTGCGATAGAGCGCACCCTGGAGTCTCACCTGCTCGCGGAAAAGCTCGCGGTGCTCTCCACTCCCTGCCAGAGAGCGGAACAGCTCCGCCGATGCTCCATCAGGGAGATCACCGTCAAGCAGATGATGTAGTTCCTCGTTCATTAGTCTTTGAGATAAAGGGCTAAACGTTGCCGGAGCGTATCACGGGCCTTGAAGATCCGGAACTTCACCGTTGAGATGGCAGTGCCGGTGATCTTGGCTATCTCGTCGTAGGAGTGTCCTTGAACATCACGGAGCACAACCGCTTCGCGATAGATGTCGGGGAGACGTTCGATCTCCTCGGTCAGGGCATCCTGCAACATTACATCCGGGGTGCCTTCCTGAGCCGGAAGCTGTACCTCGTCGATCGAATCATGTTCCTTGCGGGCACGAATCATGTCGATGCAGACATTGCGGGTCAACCGGAACAGCCACGCCGCCACATTCGTCCCTTCCTGATACATTCCAGCGTTCTGGTACGCCTTTAACAACGCCTCCTGCATTGCATCCTTGGCGCGTTCACGGTCGCTTATCATCCTACAACAGTAGGTGAAGAGCTTCTCGCGATAGCGGTTGTAGAGCAACAGGAACGACTGCTTATCGCCAGCAGCTACCTGGCGGAGCAATTCATCATCGGAGATCGCCGACTGCTTGGAGCTTTTCGTTGCCAAAACGGTTCCGCCGAGCTTGGTCGTTCAAGGAGAGAAGGATCTTCTGTTCCTTCTGTGTTCTCCCGTCCCGTCTCCGGTAAAAGCCGATGCCAGATCGGCCTTCACTGGGATTAACGGAGGGATGGAAGGAAAGGTTAGACCTTCATGAAAGGTGTCTATATAATTCCGCCACGCGGGGTGTGTTGCCGCATGGCGGAATGCTCTGTTCCAGCCGTCAGGCGCCTTGTGTCCTGGATTGTACGATCTGCAAGGTGGAACCGGCACAGATTCAATCGGAGGACCGGTTCCAGGCCTCGGTAACCGTGATCGCGACCATATTGACGATATCCTGTACCTGGCTTGAGTTCTGGATCACATGGACCGGCTTGTTCATTCCCATCAGAATGGGGCCGATCGCCTCACACTCGCCAATGCGCATCAGCAATTTATACGCGATGTTGCCAGCATCGATATTGGGGAAGATCAGCACATTGGCCGGATTGCCCGAAAGCGTGCTGAATGGAAAGAAGGTATCCATCATATCTCCTACCACGGCTACATCGGCATGCATTTCTCCATCGACAAGCAGATCCGGGTGCTTCGATTTCACCAGCTCCGTGGCACGCCGCATCTTGACGGCGCTCGGGTGCTTCGAATCGCCGAAGTTCGAGAAGGAAAGCATTGCCACCCGTGGGTCGGCACCAAACCTGCGTGCCGTCTCTGCTGCCATCAGGGCAATTTCCGCAAGCTCCTCGGCTCCCGGGTCTATATTGACGGTTGTATCGGCCAGGAAGTACGTGCCCCCCGATTTCGGCATGATAACATACAGTCCTGCCACCCGGGAATACCGGTTGTCACGCCCGACCACCTGAAGTGCGGGACGGATGACATCAGGATAGGAGATGGATGTTCCTGCTACCAGGCCATCGGCATCTCCCTGGCGCACCATCATCAGGCCGAAGTGCATCGTCCGTTGTAGCAATCGCCGGGCAGTTGCTTCGCTTACCCCTTTGCGTCCTCGTATCCGAAACAGCTCCTGATGATAGGGGAACCTTCGCTCATCCTCCATCGGGTTTACCTGTTCCACTCCCGAGAGGTCGATATGATGCTGCGACGCAAGGTCGGCCATAAGGTTTGGCCTGCCAAGAAGAACCGGCTGGCAGATGCCCTCTTCGACAAGCCGTTGTGCCGTACGCAGCATCTGCACTTCCTCACCCTCTGGAAGCACGATCCGTTTCAGCGGTCGGCGCGATTGTGTCTGGTTGATGATGGGGACCATGAAACCACGCGATTTCCCGAGCCGTGTCTCCAACTCATCATTGTACGCATCCCAGTCCGTGATCGGCTTGCGGGCCACACCGCTCTGGATCGCGGCTTGCGCCACTGCCGGGGCCACCCACAGAAGCACGCGCTGGTCGAACGGCTTCGGGATGATGTACTCCGGGCCGAAGCTAAGAGCATTGTCGCCGTAGCTCCTTATCACCGAGTCGATGACCTCCTCGCGTGCCAGCTTGGCAATGGCATGGGCGGCGGCGAGCTTCATCTCATCGTTGATCGCGCGAGCACGCACATCGAGCGCGCCACGGAAGAGAAAGGGGAACCCGAGCACATTGTTCACCTGGTTCGGATAGTCGCTGCGCCCGGTTGCCATGATGATATCGTTGCGTACCTCGGTTGCCTCCTCGTAGCCGATCTCCGGGTCGGGATTGGCCATCGCGAAGACGATCGGCCGGGGTGCCATCGATAGGATCATCTCTTTGGTGACGACACCAGCCTGCGACAGACCAATAAAGACATCGGAGCCGACCATTATATCGGCCAGCGTGGCGTGTTCGTCGCCGTTGGCGAACTCCGCCTTGTACTCGTTCAGATCGGTGCGGTTCCTGTGGATGAGGCCTTTGGAATCGCACATATAGATGTTCTCGCGCCGAGCGCCGAGGAGCATATAGAACCGCGAACAGCTTATCGCTGCGGCCCCCGCGCCGGAGACGATGATCGAGACCTCCTCGATCTTCTTGCCCTGAATATCTAGCGCGTTGATAAGCGCAGCTCCAGAGATAATGGCCGTGCCATGCTGGTCGTCATGAAAGACCGGGATGTTCATCCGCTCTTTCAGGGCCGATTCTACCTCGAAGCACTCGGGGGCCTTGATATCTTCCAGATTGATCCCGCCGAATGTTGGCTCCAGCGCTGCTATCGTTTCGATGAGCTGCTGAGTATCGGTTGGGGTGATCTCGATATCGAACACGTCGATATCCGCAAATTTCTTGAAGAGTACCCCTTTGCCCTCCATTACCGGCTTTCCGGCGGAGGGGCCGATGTTGCCAAGGCCCAGCACGGCGGTACCATTGGAGATCACCGCCACCAGGTTTCCCTTTGCAGTGTATTCGTAGACCTTTTCCTCATCTATGGCGATCTCACGGCATGGTTCGGCTACGCCGGGGCTGTATGCCAGTGACAGATCGTGCTGTGTCGAGACCGGTTTGGTAGAGACGACCTCTATCTTGCCACGTCGTCCCATACGGTGATACTCCAGAGCTTCCTCGCGTTTCGTCATAGAACTCCTGCTAACGATGGGCTTTCTTGTAAGGAAACAGGCAAAATTATCATAATACGGCAGGTGGCGTATAACGTTTTGTACTATATGGTCGATGCAGATGCGGTAATACGATGGGGCCGATATGTTTTCGGGGAATCGCCTTCCGTATGGTCGCTGCATTGCATGCGGATTGTCGCATGATGGCGATGCCGGATATGCTCTGATCGTAGTCTGATCCCTCGTTCCTTACGACGCTCGCAGCAGAGCGTTCTGCCGATGTCAAGCCGGTTTGTTGCCCTGCTACAGTGCGATTCTCCGATGATGCATAGGACGCCTGCGTGCGGCGCCTGGCCATGCCGGGTGTGATGGCCTTGCTAGAACGGCATGGTGCTTCTGGTGCCGATCCTTGGCCTGGACATGACGATGAGAGAGGGATTCTGCAAACGAAGCCGTTTCTGCCCTACGGTAAGGGAGCCCGGGCATCGGGGGGAATGTCTGGGAGCAGCGGATGATTGGCCGGCTGCTTCCAAATGGTATATGATGCGAACATCCACTAGTACGAATGGAGGAGAGAGGTATGGGAATGCCTGGATACAATGACGATCTGCATGGTAGTGCGCCGGATAAATCGTCGGTCGTGCTCTTGCTTATCGATGTTATCAACGATCTTGAGTTCGATGGGGGGGAGAAGCTGCTGCATCATGCTCTGCCAATGGCCCGAAACATCGCCGATCTGAAGCAAAAGGTGGTAAGCGCAGGCGTCCCGGTCGTCTATATCAACGATAATTTCGGCAAATGGCAGTCGGATTTCACGAAGCTCGTCGATCATTGCATGAACGATAACGTGCGGGGCAGGCCGATTGTGGAGCAGTTACATCCATCTACGGAGGACTACTTTGTGCTGAAGCCCAAACATTCCGGCTTCTACTCCACAACGCTGGGGGTGCTCCTGGAGTATCTTGGCGCACAAACCTTGATCTTGACAGGGATGGCAGGGGATATCTGCGTTCTCTTTACTGCAAACGATGCCTACATGCGGGATTATCGTCTGGTGATCCCGCACGACTGTATAGCCTCGCAGACGGTCGAGAATAATGAGTATGCGCTTGCGATCATGAAGAAGATCCTGAAGGCGGATACCCGTGCATTCGCCGAGATCGATCTGGAGAGGCTGAAGCAGGAAGCCGGATGATGCTGATAAGGATTGCTGCCGGGCGCGGAGAGAACACAATCCTCTGCACATTCCCTCCACGTCCTGATGTCGGCACAGGGGGGTAATGGTATCATACCCGGAATGTTACAGGTCCGGTGTTCGTTATCTATCCACAGGATAGGCTCAGATTGTTGGCCGGGGATGCTCTCGGCTGAAACTATGGGGGCCGATCGCCGATACGATTCGGGTGCGATCGCGCCCGGTATTACATGGGCCTCGCCTCTAAATCGCAGTATCTTCCTTCGGCTCGATGCCGTTTCCGGCCATGCGATCCCGATGATCCCGGGCGGCTTCGGAGGGCAATGGTCCATGCTCTCTTATGGCAATGGTATGCAGGCAATTGCCTGTGGAATGTGTTGTTGGTTATCGGCTATACGTTCCTGATTAGGCAGGCTCTACAGTCAGGCATATCGGGAGCGCTGCATCACGATTCCCGAGCGGGCCTCAACAGGGTTCCCATGGGCGCTGATGGCCGGTCTCCGGCATTCCCATGCCTAAAGCCTGGGTGCGCATTTTCTGCCGAATCCCATAGTGATAGCGGATGGTTCCTGCTGGCCTTTACCCGCGAAAGAAGAGGGGGGCTGTGCCTGATGAGCCTGGTGTATCGACGAAACGATCCAAGCCGGTGCCGACATGCTGGCATCGCAAGCAATTCACAGGCATCCGGCAACGCTCTACAGGGGGAACCGAGGGATTTCCTACAAGCACTTTTATGGTGCAAATCATGGGGAACCTTCTGATATTGGCACTCTCTGTGGTAGATCCTTATCGGGTATCCATGATCCAGTGCTCGATCGTCTATCTCCGCGCATTTCCGTTCCGGCTCTAACCGACATTATAGATACGTGACTACGCCCCTGATCATCCCAGAACGTATACTTCGCTTCCTGAATGCTCTCCCGGTGACTGGGGAGCCTCTGGAGTGGATTACTGTGTTTCGTGACGAGCTTTGCCTGCTGCTGGGAGATGTGGATCGGGTTGCGGTTAATGTGAACCTTGGATGCGATCTTAAAGATCCTCAGAGTTATCAGCCAGCCATTCATATCAGGCATTTTACAACCGATGATAGCGAGGATGGTGAGCTTAGGGTTGAGCATAGCGTACGCGAGAACACTCAAGCTGAACGGTTGATAGAGTCGATCAAGGATCGTGGCTTTCCGGTGGATCAATACCTGTCGCCGAGTGTGTTCAATTATTACCTCGGAGGCAGCGCTTATCTGGGGACGATTTTTCTATGGAGGCAGCAGGGGCATTCACCTATTTCCGATGACACGTTGCAGGTGATGATGGCCTTGCAGCCCTTCTTCGTATTTGCTCTTTCGGACCTTGTTGCACGTCGGCAGCAGATAGAGCCGGCGGATAAAACGTTCCTTGAGGCTTTCAGAAGCCTATCGGTGGCTGCTGGCTTGAGCAAACAGGAGCAGCGAGTTATTGTCCTTCAGCTTTTTGGTCATTCATATAAAGAAATTGCTGATATCCTGGATGTGTCGATGGATGGTGTCAAGCATCATCTGAAGATGATTCATCGCAAGACCGGGTCCAGAAGTTATACCGAGCTATTTGCGAAGTACTTCATGCCGCGGCTTGAATTGCGCGAGAATCTGGAAGGTGAGAACGAACCATCCGTTCAGGAAATCATAGCAAGCGAGGCGGTCATCATAAAAGTTGATGTGCCTATTGCTCTGAATCTCTCTCATGAGAACCTGTTTTTTGCATCGAAAACCAGTATTGGCGATCGACTTAGAAAGTTCGGGGAAATAGCCTTCGGGTCCATCGAAGATTTTGCTCGTGCTCTCAAGGTGGCGCCATCAAACCTGCAGAAGTACCTGAACGGAGAGCGTAATCCTGGTTTGGGCATGTTGCAACGGCTCTATGAACTTGGCTGCAATATCAATGCGCTTATAGGCCAGGAGGGTTCCATGATCGCTGATAACGAACCTGGACGGGTAATATGGGATCGGCTGGGATTGGTTGCGGATTCCCAAGCAGGCGATCCCAGAGGAGTAAGCCGCTAGAGCGTCGTGCGCGACAAGGTTGCAGCAGAGTACCGGCCATAGGCCTTGCCGGGACATAGCGCCGGTCGGCACTATGTCAGAATGTGCATCCGGCGGTTCAATCATAATCATATCGATTGGATGGTGTGGCGTATGGGCGAGAGCCTCTGGCACTCCTATGAGATCGGGGTAGCTATGCTCTTGAGTCCGCGGGCAATTTCTTGTGGGGCAATGCCGATAACGGCAGACGCGTTACAAATTCGCCCCTGCTTTTACCTCTGGTTTGCATGGGGAACGAAAAAGCCGCACAGTACCTTATCTTCGTAAATCCACCACGAGCATATCCGCTTCAAAAGCGGAACAATCCGTATTGTACAGCGTTGACTACACAAAAGTGTAGTTGATTGACAGCATGCATCATAGTAGTTTCATTATGATGCAGTCCCTGCTCCCGAACATTCCAATGGATTTGATGCTGAACCAGTCCTCTTCACACTACTAGAGCACATTCATGAAAACGGCGATAACCTCCCTCTTGCTGCTCGTATCCGTACTATCAACGGTTGCTCTGTCGCAACAAACGACTTGCCCCAGTAATGACCCCACTCTTCACGTTATTGATACGATCCGTACCTCTGTTCAATTCCCTGGGCCGGGGGGAGAGCTAAGCAAAGGTCAACAGGGTAATACCGGCGTGGCGACGTTTGAGATCATGGTATATCGAACCGGTGATGGGCCGGTACAGTATTCCATCCTTCCGAATTCGTTCCGGTTTGCAGGTGATCCTGTGGCGATTGATGGCATGGGCACGAGAGAGATCTTCAGGATGGCCGAGCAGGCTGCAATTGCTCAGGGGATTCTTGCCGGCTATACCGTTTGTACCCAGGATTGCCAGGCGGTGACGGTGCGGGTATGCCAGACGGCATGCGTCAGGAGAATAGGCAGTGGGATAGATACACGGTTTGAGCCTTGCGATCCCAATGCTTGCTGTATACGCACCTACCAGGTTTGCTGCCCCGATGGAGCGGGTGCTCCGGTAACCCATCTCCTCTCGGTGGAGGGGGCACAATGTGCTGGTGGTGTGGGTGGAGGCGGCGAATGTGAGTCGGTGTGCAGGTAACTATACAACTTTCAAGCTTTAGAAGGGGATAACTACACAAAAGTGTAGTTGACGTGGGAGCCTGGTTCAGCTAGTTTTGCATGTGTTAGCGGTGAGGCTGAAATGCTTGATGTGATGAGGGAAGCGGCACACGGAAATTCAGAATAAACTCAAGTACAAATCGTGCAGAAACGAGGGTCCGTCGTACGAAGAGTTGTGGCACTTCTTCTAGCCTGCGGGGCGCTCTACAGTGGCGCCAGCGCACAGCTCGCAGAGATGAAGGATTCCGATGCAAGCCGTTGTAAAGAGGTGACGATCTCCAATAGTGAGATCGGGGCATTGAAGACTACCGATGGAGGGAAAACGTGGCAGGTCGTCTCACCTGAATCAGCCGAACGGCTGCAGAGCAGGCTTGCCAGAACACTCAGCGCCAGACATCAGGGTGGAGAAGGACGGTTTTCGGACCGGACGGCAGCTTACCCGAATCCAACAGCGAACAGCGTCTCAATTCGCTATGAATTGAACGCACCAGGCGAGGTAAATGTAGTGTTCCATGATCTTCATGGACGCGAGGTGTTACGCGCGTTTGAGGGACCGCGCGCAGCAGGTGAGCATTCACTCAGCATGGACATAGCTTCGTTGACGGAAGGTGTCTATCAGTATCGAATCGTTCGTAGCGGTTCAATCATCGCTGGCAGTACGATGGTTGTAGTACGCTAGTACGCTTCAGAAACGGGCAGCGGACCGCCAGGGACACTTTCTGGCTTGCCAGAGGTATCGGTCCGCTGCCTGGGCGCTGAATCCCTCGTTAAAAGTGTGCAAAAACGCAGGATGGGAGGTCTACCCAGTCTCGGGACCATCCTGCTGTAAGGGCACCACCTGTGTCCAGATAGTACTGTGGAGCATGCGTGTTTCCTATGATGAAGATGCTTGCTTCACCCCACTGGTGCCGTGCCCTTGTATAACGTTCAGATACGGTAGGTGTTATAGCACCGTTACCATCTCTTCGCCTTCGTTTGACTGTGATGCAGGGCATTCAGGTCCTCCCGGCTTTCTGTCCGGGCTTGCTCTGCATCCTGAGCGCGACCTTAAACTAGCTCAGACGGAATTTCGGGTCCTTGGCCAAGTCGTTGGTCGTTTCGTCCAAGTGTAAGATACCGCGCTCTTGTATGCTCAAGGCGGGGTGCCGGTCCACTCGTAATGAGAGGTACCCCGCCTGTGAGCATCGTATTGTGGACTGTTTCCGCTCCTCACTCCCCGCTAGCCTTTCCTCTATGATCTGCTCGGTAGCCTGTATATTCATTTATCACCCCTATCTGCACTATCCTCATCCAATGCGTTGTATGCACCAGGTAGCCTAGAAATAAACAGAGCAGGCTCTGCTAGGCCCTCGGCGCGACTGTTCATCGGGCCGCATCACGTACCCCCCAAGCACAAGTCCTCGATTTTGCAGCGATTTCGACGGTTGAAGTTGAAACCTGCTTCAGGAATATCACCGATCCCTTCCTCCACGAGCATCCCGTTCCGGCACCGTACAGGACTAGTATCTGCCTGCATGCATGACTTGGTGTCCTCCATGAGGTTGGTTGGTATGATTTACCTTCAAGCGTCGATGATGATGGTGCCGGCCCCAAAAAGGGGCGTAGCGTATCGACTTCAGGGGATACAACGTGATAGTTGCCGTGGCCACAGATCGCGGGCTGATTCCACCTGAAACACGGCTCTCTCTTCTTTTTCTCATTAGATTGCCATATCATCTTCGCTATCCCCTGCCTAGTCTCTATGTTTGCAGGACCGATGCTCGCCAGAGGAAGCCTTTTAGGCCTCCCCTTTCCGCATGCTCCTCATATACCGATTGGCAGTACTTCACTCATATAGATTTTGTCGGAGTATTTCATGCATGTAGCACAGCGCATGTCTCGTCTCGGAACCGAGACCGCATTTGAAGTCCTCGTCAAGGCCCGTAAACTAGAGGCCCAGGGACGTGATATCGTTCATCTTGAGATTGGTGAGCCTGACTTCGATACACCGCAGAACATCATTGATGCGGCGAAATCGGCTCTCGACAGCGGTTTTACCCATTATGGTCCTTCTGCCGGACTTCCCCAGGCACGCCAGGGCATCGCCGATTATATCGAGCGGACCCGCCCAGGCGTCAGTTGCTCGGCCGATGAGATCGTGATCACTCCTGGCGGCAAGCCCATCATGTTCTATGCAATGATGGCAACGATCGACGAAGGGGATGAGGTGATCTATCCGAATCCCGGATTTCCGATCTATGAGTCGGTAATCAACTTCCTCGGTGCCAAGCCTGTTGCGCTCCCATTGCGCGAGGAAAAGAACTTCCGGTTCGATCTGGCCGATCTGGAGGCACGTATCACGAAGAAGAGCCGGATGCTTATCATCAATACGCCCCAGAATCCTACCGGCGGTATCCTGACCAGGGAGGATGTCGAGGGGATCGCCGAGCTTGCCGAACGGCATAATCTGATCGTTTTCTCCGATGAGATCTACTCGCGGATCACGTATGATGGCTTCCAGCATACGTCGATCCTGGAGTTCCCGGGGATGAAGGAGCGCACCATCATGCTCGATGGCTTCTCAAAGACCTACGCCATGACCGGTTGGCGCCTTGGGTATGGGATGATGCCTGCTTCCATTGCGGCGTTTGTCGCCAAGTTACAGACCAATTGTACAAGCTGTACCTCCAGCTTCACCCAGATGGCTGGGCTTGAGGCGCTAACCGGCCCGCAGGATACGGCCGATGAGATGATCGCCGAGTTTCGCCGCCGTCGTGATGTGATCGTTGATGGATTGAACCGCATTCCCGGGTTCCGCTGCCTCCGTCCGCAGGGCGCATTCTATGTGTTCCCGAACATCGAGGGCACCGGCTACAGCTCGCAACGGATGGCCGATTATCTTCTCAATACGGCCGGAGTGGCGTGCCTGAGCGGCACCGCGTTTGGCCAGTTCGGCGAGGGCTTCATCCGCTTCAGCTATGCCAATTCGGTGGAGAACATCCAGAAGGCGCTTGAGCGCATCGAAGATGCTGTCTCCAAGCTTATGCGCGACGAGGCCAATATCGAAGGCTGATGCCGTACGGCTGATAATGGAGTGGTTATGATGCCCACCACAGGGTGGTGCACAAAAAGGGATGCGGTAAGCATCCCTTTTTGTTGCTGGCATGCGGCGCGTGATATCGGTGGCTGCAAGCGTTCTAGGGGAAATCCTGGAGAAAACGGCTTGCCGGGCAGTGCCGAGCCGGTGTTTGCAAGCGCTGCCGTGGGAACATTTATGCCGGACCGTGGGGCTGGGAACGGCATGCGTGCACACCGTTCCGTTGCCATCCGTTGCGTTGCGGCACTGTTCTTCTATTTGGGAACTACCTGCCGGATCAGCATCCGAAGCGTCTCGAAGTCGGCCTGATCGGCCGTAAGTTTAATGCGGATCGGGCGTTTCTCCGAGCGCCGGGTGGGCGTGGTCGGATGCTCGTTTGAAAGGAGGAGCACCGCGTACGTTCCTTTGTTCAGGCGTACCTCTTCCTCGTGAAATCTTGTCACCTCCTCCCACCGCAGCCCATATCCCTGCCGGAAGATATTGCGTGCCCGGATGCCGCTATTATCGAGTTCTATCCAGCGAAGGGTCCAGAGTTGCCAGAATGCAACGGAGCCGATTGCCAGCCAGACGTACAGGGCGCCCCGATTTTCCGGCGTAGCAATCAGTCCATACAGAGAGATAACCAGCGTTGCCAGCCAGACGATCAGCAGGAATCGTTTCGGAGGGAAGGTGCGACGCTCTTCCAGAAATGCAAGTTTTGTCATGATCTGAGCCCTTATTCTCCTCCTGCGACCGTTGGGTACCATCCTGGCGGAGTGGAGTGTGGGCGAATCGTGTAGTTATTCGCCGAATTCGTCCACCTTTTTTTTACGCTTTGGTCCCTTTGCACCCGCCCCGTTTTCAAAGCGCACCCAGGCGGCAGCTATCCGTAATTCCGGGTAGTCGATTGAGCCACCCAGGAGCGCGCGAAGTTCGCGGAGCGAGGCATTCGGCATCGCCAGAAGCTGTTCCCGTATCGCACGGATCATCCCGTTCGGTACAAAACGGTCTATTTCAATTGTTATTCCCAGCTTTACCAGCTCCTCGATATGGCCGCTGATCGTAGAAGGCTGAAGCCCGGAGCGCTGTGCTATCTCTTCAAGGCCATAACCATCCTGGAGCAGCATATGGGTGCGGCGCAGACGCTCGGGAATGCTCAACTCTTCCCTGGTCGGCTTATCGGTGCCAAGGACCGTTTCGATCAGGTTGATAAAAGACGTGCCACAATAATTATACAGATCCTCGCCGGCCCCCTCGATCGCAATAAATGCGTTGCGGCTGGTCGGCAACTCATTGGAAATTCGAACCAGAAGTGTATCAGGGCAGATCGAATCCGGTGCAACCACGTCCCGTACGGCGATACGATCGCGCAGTTCTCGAAGAGCGATAAGCAGATCGGGGTTGCGGCTGCTTGTTGTTTCCTCCCATTCCGCCACGAAGTTCTTCAGCGTCATCTGGCCGATTGCGTTGCGTCCATGCGATGTAAGGCGTATCGTTGGCCGTAGCGTCGCCGAGCTTTCCATCAGCCGATCCTCGATAAGCGCATCGGCAAGACGGGAGAGTTCGGACCGATCGATATCGCGCAATTCTCCAAATCTGTGATAGCGCTCCAAGCCAAATCGCTCCACCGTTGTGGTGCGTATACCTCGGAGGATATCGATCATCGTCATCTTTCCAAACCGTCCTCCAAGCTCCTCCGTGCATGCCAGGAGCAGTTCGATGGCACGGGTTATCCGGGGACGGGAAACCTTTTGCTCTATCGTCTGTGCCGCTGCGGTGGACGTAGCTATGGGGCGTACTGTTTCAACAATCTCTCTTGGATTTTTGCAGACATCACAGCGTCCGCATGGCTGCGGCTCAGGATCGGCGCAGAAATACTCCAGAATAAAATCGCGGCGGCAGGAAACGCTTCGTATGTAGCGCTCCATGGCCCCAAGCTTAAGCAGTGCCCGTTCCCGTCCCTGTTCGATCGAGCGTTCATCAATGGCGATCTTTCGTGCGGCCAGCCGCTCTTTCAGAAATTGATAGCCGGTTCCTGGGGTTGGCGGCGTATAGGTGAGCAATCCCCCGAGCATAAGAGAGCGGAGGCTACGTTCAAAGGCATCACGGTTGATCCCATGTTTCTCGGCCACTTCGTCGGGGTTGAACAGTGCCTGCTGTCCAAGCGCTGCCCCGCCCAGGGTGCGCAGCAGGGCGACAATCGTTTTCTGCCGTTCCGGGTCACGGGTGCGCCGATAGTATTCCTGTACATCGTTGCTTCCAGAGAGAAACCGGATCATACCGAGCCGTTCGGATTTCACCTTTCTGAGAATCTCGTTGTTCTCCAGCACGGAGATGGTGCTTTGCAGAGCAGCCGGATGAATGCGGGAACGGATGGCAAGCTCCTTCTCGTCCGGCACAAAAACGCCTTCATAGCGATTGCCGACGCCAACATGCACCATGTCCCAGAGCGCTTCATAGAGCGCTTCGACCTGATCGCGGTCGGGAAAGCTGGAACGAATGAAAAATTCCTGAAGGCGGCGGTCGCGCGGGGTGTGCAGAAGCGTGCAATCGCTTGGGCTGCCATCTCGTCCGGCGCGCCCTGCTTCCTGATAATAGGCTTCGATCGAGCCTGGCATGTCGAAATGGATCACATGGCGGACATCGGCCTTGTCGATCCCCATGCCGAAGGCATTGGTTGCCACGATCGTCTTTGTCCGGCCGGAGATAAACAGATCCTGTGCGGTACGCCGGTCGTTGTCCTGTAAACCTGCATGGTAGATGGTGACCGGCAGGCGCTCGGCGTGCAGCATGGTGCCAACCGATTCCACGTTGCGCCGGGTGCCGCAGTAGACGATCACCGAGCCGTCGCGCCCCATTTCACGATGCATCAGATCGCGGAGATCGCTCTCCTTGTCGGTGGAAAGTCGCGCGTTATAGTTCAGGTTGGGGCGGTCAAAGCCCCGGACAAAACGTCTGGGCTGGAGCAGGCCAAGCTGTGCGATGATATCATCCTGCACAAACGGCGTGGCCGTGGCCGTAAGAGCTATAACGGGCGGTCTCCCCAGCTCGCCGACGGCGGCGCGTAGTTTCATATAGCTGGGACGGAAATCATGTCCCCATTCCGAGATGCAGTGCGCTTCGTCTACGGCAAACAACCCCACACGCACATCCTTCATAAGCTCAAGAAAGCTCTGGCTCTCGAACCGTTCCGGCGCAACATAGACCAGTTTGTAAAGCCCATAGCGGATGTCGGTCATCCGTTGGCGCACGGTGCCGAAATCGAGCATGGAGTTGATCGTGGTAGCGCGCACACCACATCGGGCAAGCGCATCCACCTGATCCTTCATAAGAGCTATCAGGGGGGAGACAACAAGGGTGATGCCATCGAGCAGCAGTGCGGGAACCTGATAGCAGAGCGATTTGCCTCCGCCGGTCGGCATCACGACCAGTGTGTCATCCCCGGAAAGCGCCGAGCGGATGATCTCCTCCTGTCCAGGCCGGAATTCTTGGTAACGGAAGAAACGTTGGAGCGCCTCGATGGGCGTTGTAGGACGGGCCGCGTCAAGCATATGCGATGGATCCAGCGACGTGAGGGGAGAATATAATCGAAAGATACGGAGGAATTGGTGCCAGTAATATATCTACTCCGTTGTCAGGAGGGCGACCGGATACGGGCATATGTATAACGGAAGAAGGCCCTCGATCCGATCGAGGGCCTCTAGAAGAAATCTTTGGTTGAACATTACTCGGCGAGCTGCCGTTGCAGCGCGCTGCCATACTCATCAAGCTCATGCATCAGTGCCGTGATGAGAAGGCCAAGCACACCGATATCATCGAGCCAGCCAACGATCGGTATGATATCAGGGATGGCATCGACAGGGGAAATGATATAGACCATGCTGGCCGCGATCGCCACTTTCTTCAGCAGAGATACCGATGGATCTTTCAAGTATCGCGGAAGCTGCCTCAGCCGTAGGATGGAGCGCAAACCAGGGCCTCTATTCATACGCATACTATTCGTTCCTCCTTTACGCTAGCTGTTAAATCGACCTGACGCACCGATGCTATGTGCTTGAGACTTGAGACGGGAGGATAAAAAGAAAAGTGCAGGAGAATCGGGGACGGAATCTCCTGCACGGTGCGGCAATGCTCCTCCGGGAGCGCACAACCCTTGCTTGCATCCGCCGGTATGATAAGGGTAGATCTGCGACGCGATACTGGTGGCGGCGCGGCATCTGCCGGTATATAATCGCACGGCCAGCTTCCGGCACTGTCCAGTTGTGCCAGAGGCTGGCCGTGGTAAAAAAGCTCCCCTACCCTCCGGCTCCTGTCTCTATGCGCCGGAGAGCGGTCAGCCCTCGCTCTAGTTGGAGTATGCTGCGCCGACGGTGAAGGTGCCGCTGTAGCTGCCACGCTGCTGCTGCGCAGCAGGTGTCACGGAGCCGCCAATCCAGAGATATGCCTGCCCCAAGCCATCGGATGCCACCCCGTCACCCCCGTTGTCGGCGTTCAGGATCGTTGCTGCCGAGCCGCCCGATGCTGGTGGTGTCTTCCATATCGCATAATCGGTAGGGGATGGAACGGGAATGGGGGGACAGTCTGCCAGAAGAATGAGCAGAGCGATGGTATCCCTTCTGCCAGGGATGGGGGAGTCCGCGATCATTGGTACTGTAGCAGGGTGTTGGATTGCCTGGGCAGCGGATCAGGTTGTCCATATTACCCCGATCGGGTACCGGGCTGCCATGCGAACAGAATGTAATGAGTCGGTATTCTGTCAGTTTCGGACATAATCGAAGGTGTTGTTCTCCAGGCTACTGTGTGCAGCATGCGTACTTGCGGCTTGTATGGTGGCTGACGTATCTTATTTGCAATTGGAGTAATAATAAGTAAGGAACCATTGAAATACCGTTGGATTCTCTCGACCATATCGGATGAACACGAAATACAGAAGTTAGCACAGTCAATCAATGTATCGCCGACGGTTGCCAGGATACTGGTGGCCCGTGGGGTTCACACCTTTGAACAGGCAAAGCGGTTTTTTAGGCCGAGCCTGGCCGATCTTCACGATCCGTTTTTGATGGACGGCATGGAGCTCGCTGTCGAGCGCGCCATGTCTGCTGTGGAAACCGGTGAGAAGATGGCGATCTACGGCGATTATGATGTCGATGGTACAAACTCCGCGGCAATGCTCTATCTCTATTTCCAGAGTCTTGGGGCTAACGTGGAGTTCTATATACCCGATCGGTTTACCGAAGGGTATGGGCTATCGACTACCGGCATCGACCGTCTGTTCGCTGCTGGTGTTCGTCTGATAATTACGATCGATTGTGGCATCACTGCCGTCGATCAGGTGGACTATGGCAAGTCTCTTGGCATAGATATGATCATCTGTGATCATCACGAAGCTGCTGATACGATTCCCGCCGCATATGCGGTTCTTGATCCGATAAAGCCGGGTTGCCCCTATCCGTTCAAGTACCTGGCCGGGTGCGGCGTTGGTTTCAAGCTGATGCAGGCCATCGCCACCCGTCGTGGCGATCTGGAGAGCATCTATCCCTATCTCGATTTTGTGGCGATCTCCGCTGCGGCCGATATCGTGCCGCTGGTAGGGGAGAACCGCTCGCTGGTCTCGCATGGCCTGCGAAAGCTGAACGATTCTCCCCGTCCGGGTCTTCGCGGGCTGCTGGAATGTGCCGGCATCAAGCGTGGCAATCTGAGCACGGCGCAGATCGTTTTTGGCATTGCTCCCAGGATCAACGCTGCCGGAAGGCTTGGTGATGCCAGAAGAGCCGTCGAGATGCTTATCGAGGAGGATGAGGTTCGGGCGTTCCAGAGGGCTCAGGATCTGGAAAGCGATAACCGAAGCCGCCGGACGATCGACGAGGAAACCTTTGCCGAGGCGCAGGCACTCGCCGAGAAGATGCTCTCGGAGACCAGCTACCGTTCTCTTGTGCTTCATAATCCGAACTGGCATCCAGGGGTGATCGGCATCGTCGCCTCCCGTCTGGTGGAGAAGTATTACCTGCCGACGGTGCTGCTGACGTCGGTGGATGGGATCGCAAAAGGCTCGGCACGGTCGATCGCCGGTTTCGATATCCATAACGCGCTCAAGCAGTGCGAGTCGTATATCGAGCAGTTCGGCGGCCATAAGTATGCGGCGGGGCTGTCGATCCGTGAGGACCAGATAGCTCCGTTCCGGCTTGCGCTTAACAAGTTTGCGGTTGACCGGATCGACGACGAAATGCTGATCCCGCAGCTCAACATCGATTCCGAGGTTGTGCTTGACGAGCTTACGCCCCGCTTCTTCCATATCGTCAAGCAGTTCGCTCCGTTTGGTCCGGGCAATGCACGTCCGCATTTTCTGGTCAGAGGGGCCGAGATCGTCGGCTATCCGAAGGTCGTTGGCAAGGATCACCTGAAGTTCAGGGTTCGCAACGGTACCAGTTTTATCGAGGCGATAGCCTTTGGTATGGGAGGACGTCTGGGCGAGCTGAGCGGTGGGCTGAAGTACGATATCGTCTTCAATATCGAGGAGAACGAATATCGGGGGCAGATTACACCACAGCTTCGCATCCTTGATTTCCGTCATGCGGAGCAGGACGGTGGGGTGGAGGTTGCCAGTGCAAATGGTTATGCCACAGGCAGTGGTGGTGGGCCGCGGGTTGCAACACGCAATGGTGTCGTGTCGCCTGAGCATTAATAGAGTAGAATCAACATTCCGGTAGTATAGAGTATATGGCAGGCCATAGCAAGTGGGCGAACATAAAGCATAAGAAGGGCGCGACCGATGCAAAGCGCGGCAAGGTCTTTACGAAGATCGCCAAGGAGATCACCATTGCCGCCCGTCTGGGCGGTGGCGATCCTGGAAGCAATCCTCGGCTACGGCTTGCTATTCAGAGCGCTCGGGCGGTGAATATGCCAAATGAGAACATCAAACGGGCCACCCAGCGTGGTGCCGGAGAGATAGAGGGGCAGCAACTGGAGGAGATGATGTTCGAGGGCTATGGTCCTGGCGGGATCGCTTTCCTGATCGAATGTGTCTCAGATAATCGCAACCGTACGGTGGCCGATATCCGCCATATTCTTTCGCGGAACAATGGCTCGATGGCAGATGCAGGGGCGGTTGCCTGGAATTTCACCCGCAAGACCGTTATCTCGGTGGAAAAAGGGGAAAGGAGCGAGGAGGATGTGCTGATGGCAGTGCTGGATGCGGGGGCCGAGGATGTCAAAACAACCGAGGAGAGCTACGATGTGTATGCTCCGATCGACCAGTTCGAGCCGACTCGCAGTGCGCTGGAGGCGGCCGGCTTCAGCATTACGGCTGCCAACCTTCAGTATATGGGAAACCAGATGGTGGAGTTGAGCGGTGCCGATGCAGCCATTGCGTTGAAGCTGATCGATATGCTGGATGATAACGACGATGTGCAGAACGTCTATACGAACCTTGAGATCACCGACGAGGAGCTGGCGAAGATAGAGGGGTAGAACGGCGGTGGTTGCCACATCGAGCATCAGGGGGCGGTCCTATCGGATCGCCCCTTTGCATTGGTGGCGGTCAATCGCCGTGGTGTGCCGATACGATCGCCGCTTCCTATTCTCATGCGCCCGACTTGATACATTCCCCTTCTCCACGCGTCCTTGTTCCAGAACCCTTACATGATCACTTCTTACGCCGTTATACGTGCCGGATTATCAGGGACATACCAACAAGATGAAGGTTGCGACAGCGGATAGCGATGAGGCGCTGCTGGAGCGGTTCCTGCTTGGCGATGATGCAGCGTTTACGGCGCTGTACGAACGATATGATCGAAGCGTCCTGACCTATATCCGGACGGTGGTGAAAGATCCTCCCGAGATCGCCGATGATCTCTTTCAGGAGTCATTCGTTCGTCTGTTTCGTGAGCGGACCAAATATTTGGCCTCGTTGAATGGTGGTGATGACTATCGGCCGATCCAGAGTGTGCGTGGATGGCTCTTCCGGGTGGCACATAATCTGGCGATCAGCCATCTCCGCTCGGTTCGCCAAACGGTCTCCCTATCCGATGAGGATGAGCACTATCGCTGGGATGAGCGTCTGATGGTCCCGATCGAGGAGTCGTTCTCCAATATGTATGGGGAGGATCCCCAGCTTTCGAGCGAGGGATTGTATGCCAAGCTCCGGGCGTGTGTTGAATTGCTGCCGCAATCGCTGAAAGATGTCTATGTGCTTCGAGAGATAAACGGGTTGGAGTATGAAGAGGTGGCTGCGGCGGTCGGTTGTACGCAGGAGGCGGCGCGTATGCGGATAAGCCGCGCGCGGCGTGCGCTGCGAAAGGCATTGGAAAAGTATCTGGGCAACGATCAGTAACGATCGCGGCCGCTATTTGATATTGATATAGTTGCAAGGCCGGACGGCATGGGCCGTTTCGGGTGTCACATAGGTCATCAACCAAGAGTGTATGAGCTTTTGCTACGTCTGCATACCAGTGGAACCGATGAACATGATACTGACTGAATATGATGTGAACGATGACGCAGATCCAGTTGAGTGAGCAATAGTAATGAACATTGAAGATCTGATATCGCAGTATATCGACGGTACCCTTCCGGGCGATGTCGAGGCGGAGCTGCACCATCGCCTTGCAGTCTCTCCCGAGGCCCGCCGGCTCTTTCGGACGCATATCATGCTCCGGGGGATCGCTCGGGATCAGCGTGTGCTGCATACTCCTGCCCCGGAGATGAGAGCAAAGCTGTTCGATCGTCTTGTACATGAGGAGGGAATGGCGGCAAAGGCAGCATCACCTGTTCCTGTCGTGCCGGTGAGCAGTGCAGGAGCGCAGCCTGCGATTCCTTCGGCTGCCATGCAGCAACCGGAGCGCCGTCGCCGTCGTGTGCTGCCGTGGCTGATCCCCACGCTGATTGCCGGGATGCTCGTTATCGTGCTCTGGAATGGCGATCCCGTCGGCATCCCATCCGGCTCGGGGACCGATCTGGCGTATGAGGGGACACGTTCAACGGAGATTCACTCCTCAACCCCATATGAATCGGTGCCATTGGCCGGTGCCGATCCTGGTGCTGGCCTGAATTCCGAGCCTCGGCAGTCCAGCCCGCATCCGCTAGAGCAATCGAATGCACAAGCCGATGGTGTGCCACCGCGTGCGCCACGGCAGAACGATCTACGCGCCGGGCGGCATCCTGAGGCCGAGCGTGCCGAACTTGCCATGACGTCCTCACCAAGCCGCACCGTTGATGTCGATCAGAGTGCACCTGCAACGCAGGATGGTGAGGCGGCCCTGCTGGCATCGAAGATGGCCAGCAGCCCCCAGGGGATGGATGGAACGCTCGTTGGTGATACAACTGGTGCTGATGCGCAAGCTGCCAGCGAGATGGTATTCGGAGCACTGAGTGATGCCGTCCTGACCGATCGGGAGCTGAAGTTGAATACAGCCCATTCTCTGGGCCACAATGGTGCCGGGAAGCAGGAGCCGGACCTGCGCAATCGAAAGTTGTCGCGCTCTGTGTCGAGTGGTTCTCATGATACGGAACGTTTATCTCGGGGATTTCCCACGCTGATCTCCCAGGAACAGACACAAGCGGAATTGCTCGATTTGGGAGAGATCGCTCCCTTTGCAAGCGCTCCACGATCGGCCATGGGAGGAGGTTCCGATAGCGCGAGTGAGTACCGGCCGATGGTGCAGGCCCCAATTCTGGAATCACCAGGGCCTGGCCCGGTGACGTTAACCTTCGGCCTTCAGCAGCATTCGCTGGTCAGCCTCTCCAGGCCCGATGTACATCTACAGGTGCTGTTAAAGGCGGGCGTTGAGCTGGGAGGGGGCGATCATCAGGTGTATGGCCTGATCTCGGGCGCAACATATCGCGAGAGCTATTCCGATAGCCTTATCGGGGTCATGTACGATGGAGCCGTGTATCCACCCCAGTCAGTTACCGGCGCCAGCTTGCGTTCAGGCTCTGCACAGGTCCATGAGGACTCGTACAACGAAGTATGGCTGGGTGGAGGCTATCGCTACAGTCGTGAGATCGCAAAGGGCTGGAGGATCGGTGTTGGCGTCTGGACGGGAGCAGGAGCGCATTACCTCCGTCTTGGCTCGGAGCTGCCAGTGGCCTATCAGCCGGTTCGTTGGATGAGGGTGGAGATCCTTCCCACGATTCAGTATACAAAGCCCCATACCCGGCAGAGCCTGACAACCACGACCGACTTTCAGCCGGAATTGCGGTACAGCGAGAAAAGCCAGCGGACCACACTGCTGGAAACCGGTACCGGGCTGAATCTTGGCATCGGTATCGGGGCCTCCGTGCTCTGGTAACAGAGCCGATATGGCCACGGGGAAACCAAGCCGACATCGTTTATAGAGAGACCGTAGGCGGGGCATATGGAGACACCTATGCCCCGTTTGTCGTCTATACGGTCGGTTTACACTTCGTTTTTTCCCTGCTCTGAAATAACTTGGTACCATCACACTCTTGTTTATTCCTGGTCGTCGATAACAAAAGCCGCGCGATAACCGTTACTATTTGCAGAGTAAACCCTAGATTCGGGGTGTGTCTAACGATCTGTTCCTTCTCCCCTGCTCTCAATCGTGGCAGGGATATTGAAACAAACAGTGTGGAGACTACGAGGAGATTGATGTGATTGACCGTTACCGCTAGAGTTGACCAAGGTACACGTACTGTAGAGGTGTTTCAATGAGGACTATACTTTCCAGCCTGGTTGCAGGGGTTTTGGTCTCGGGCGCATGCCTTGCAAGCGGCTTGCCGGGCAAGAGTGTAAAGCCGGGCCAGGGTTCCGATGGAGCTATAAAGACCAGTCAGAACGAGATTGCGGCTGAGATCAAGGTGCCTGTAACTACCAGTTTTGGTGTTTATAAGCCATATTCCGTCCCTAGATATAAGGCTGAGATCGGCCTGAACGAGCCAGGCGTCTCCTCCGATTTCTCCAACATCGGGGTTTCCGGGGGAGGATTTTCATGGAATAGCTACTTCACCGGTGGTGAGCGCTCTCTGCTTCAGAAGAACGGCTTTGTGGCACGCCCGGAGGCAATTGGCAGTTTCGGTCAGGCCTACTCGGTGGAGTTGAGCGCGCATCCCATGGGAAGTTTTGTCACGGTTGATGCAGTTCTGCACGGCGTGCGTGTTTCGATGGATGAGGCTGTTCGCGATATGGAGCGCAACTATGCAACCAAGGCGCTCGACGCTCAGCTCTCGGATCTTTCCCGCAGCATCAGGATACAACTGGATGCAGAGCGGAGTCCGGCATTGCGGGATGCCTTGCAGGGGCTGCTTGGCTATGTACAGACAGCGCAGGTGCTGCTGAACCCTTCGATGACGGTCGATCCTAGTGTTCGTTCGGTAGTCACCGAGGAGCTTCGGAAGATTCGTGCGGCAGCCGGGAGCGCTCCGTCATCGGTGTTTCCGCAGCGTACCATCAGCTATACGGTCTTTGCGCCATCGGGATATTATGCATCCGATGAGAAGCTTGGCAATTTCTATCGCACACGGGCATGGCTGAGCCAGATCGGCTTTGGCCTTCGTACGCCCGGCGGAGCTGCCGACCTTTCATCGGTTCGTATGGCCTCGTTGCTGGCGTTGATGGCACAGGCTGAGGGGGGAGCGGACTTCCAGCAGACGCTTCGGAACATCAACGAGCCTATCGCCTTTCTCAATGGCAGCAGCGAGCGTATCTCCTCCTGGGATATCCTTACCGGTGCGATGCGGGGGTATTATGGCAGGATCGTCGAGGCAGGTTCCGGGTTCCTGGTCGATAACGCCATGTTAGGGGAATTTGTCGGCTATCTGGATGAGCAGATCGCCTCGCAGGAAATGACCCGTGCCGGATCGCCCACCTTCCGTCTGATCGATTGGGAGTCTGACCGATCGTATGCCGTGCTCGACCGGATCTGGAGCGATGCTCGTGTCTCGGCTGGTTCCTATGGCCTTCTTGCGATGGCCGCAATGGGTAGCCGTCATGCTGCCGACCTGCGCCAGACCCAGGCAGGCAACTCCCGTTCATTGATGAGCGCGTTTATGGGGATGCCGACCGAGTCATGGGTGGAGGATATGGATCGTGCGGTGCTCTATACCGTGCAGCCGCTTGCTCTTGAGCAGGAGCGTGGGGGGGGCTATCCAAAGTTTATGCGTGGCGACGCGTGGCGCGATCGCGAAGTGCTTTCGGCGCTCGGTGCCTGGGGCGATTTTCAGCACCAGTCGGCGGTGATGCCGATGCAGGCCGCTACCAGGGCTGCTGCCAGCAATATGGGACGTGAAATCGCCATGCAGACGTATGTGGAGCCAAATCCAGAGGCCTGGGCACGTGTTGCCGCTCTGGCCGCCTATCTACGGAATGGTTTCACTGAAGGGCGTGGGGATCGGCTTATCAGCCGTAAGCTTCAGACGAAGTTGCAGGATATCGAGAATGTCGCGGCGAAGATGATGCAGATCGCCACACTCCAGCTTGGAGCCAAGGATCTGGCACGCGATCAGATCGACCTGCTGCGCAGTATGCCGGAAAGAATAGCAGCGTATGAGACGTTTACCGACAGGGCATTGCAGGGGGAAGGATTTCCGGTAACCGTGTCGTCGGCACAGATGAATGGTGTGGGTGTGGCGACCGGTCATCCTCTGGCCATTTATGTGATAGTTCCTGGAGCGGATGGCGAGCTTACGCTGACAAAGGGGGCCATCTACAGCTATTACGAGCTGAACGGTTCGGCCGATACCTGGATGCGTACGATCACCTCGGCAGGCAGTTCTACAACGCCTGAGATGAGCTGGATGAGCAGCTTTGTAAGCAGCGATCGCCCGTTTGCGCAGGATGTGCGGAAGTTGCGCGGGGTAAGCGCCGAGATTCCAGCCGTCGCAGCGGTGTATACCTTGTCTCAGCAGGAGCGCCGTGCACCAAGCTCGGAGGCACAGCTTGAACTGGAGTCCACCGTTGTCAGCCGTAACGGAGGGGAACTGTGGTTTACCGTTCATGCGCCGAATCTGGAAGGGTCGGAACTGCTTGTAAGCCTGGCAAACAGCCGTGGACAGGTGGTACAGCGTGGGCAGATCGGCAAGGTGCAAAACGGCGAACGGCTCGATGTGGTCCGTATCGGCAATGTCTCGAACGGCCAATATTTCATCCGTGTTGAGGATCTGGGTGGGCGGATGGTCGCGTCCGGCCGTTTTCTGGTGACTCGCTAGAACGCCTTGTATTCTGCCGATTGCGGCAGAGGGCCGTTACATAGAGGCGGTAGTTCATCGCCCCCGGTGCAGCAGTGTGCCGGGGGCGATTGCATTTGGGATGCAGCCCTCCATATGCGATCCCTGGTTTTTCGCAGGGATAGGGGGCGAGCGCCGGGCAGATCAAAATATATCAGGAGGTAATCGCTGTAGCTATTTGTAATCTCCCTCCAAGGCTTTAGTTTCCATTCTGGCGTAACCGCAAGGATGGCCGTTACGGCGGCTTCCAGCAAGCGGACCCCTGTCAGCTCCCTATACCGGAGCTTTTATGGCATTGCCAGAGCCCACTCACATCTCGGATTACCATTCCGCACTCCACAGTCGTCCAATGGTTTGCGGGCGGGAGCTTGGTCTCCGGGATGTCGGTGAACACTCCAGGCGGTGTGGTTTGTCATGCACCAAGTCCATGCTCCCGATTCTGCATGAACACGTGACATAGTAGTCCTGATCGATCACATGTATCCACGAGTAAAGAACCGCATCAGCCTGTAACTACTCCATAGTTTCCGTTCCACTAACAGAGGGATTGTATGGTCTCAGCTATTCCAGAAACCAACGGCTTCAGTCAGGAGAACGTTTCGTGTTCGCGTATCCAGCAGGTGTGTAGCACAGCGGCGAGGGGGTATTGGCAGGGAGGAATGCCACGTGCAGTGATGATCGCAGTTGTACTGCTAATGTGGGCGCTGGCCGGTTCGGCCGGATTTGCCCAATCACCTGCGGCTCCACCGCAGCATCATGCCGGAGGAGAGGCTAATCTGGTGCTTCCCGATCTAGGATCGGTGGACTTCATGGGCATCAATGGCCGTACGTTGCTTATGGTGGGGATCGGCGTCTGTGTGCTGGGCCTGCTGTTCGGCCTAGTGATCTCCGGTATGCTCAAACGCCTGCCGGTACACCGCTCCATGCTCGAGGTCTCCGAGCTTATCTTCGAGACCTGCAAAACTTATCTCCTTCAGCAAGGAAAGTTCATCCTTATTCTGGAGGCATTTGTTGCAATCATCATCGCAATCTATTTCGGCGTTCTACAGGGATTTGAGATGCAGAAGGTGATCATCATTCTGCTGTTCACGCTGATTGGCATTGCAGGCAGTTATGGTGTTGCATGGTTCGGCATCAGGATCAATACCTACGCCAACTCCCGTGCGGCGTTTGCATCGTTGGGAGGGAAGCCCTTTCCGGTGTTCGATATTCCGCTGAAGGCCGGTATGAGCATCGGCATGATGCTTATCAGCGTGGAGCTTCTTCTGATGCTCCTGATCCTTCTGTTTATTCCTGCCAGCTATGCTGGTGCCTGCTTTATCGGTTTTGCCATCGGCGAATCGCTCTGCGCGGCCGCACTTCGTATCGCAGGGGGCATCTTCACCAAGATCGCCGATATCGGTTCGGATCTGATGAAGATCGTGTTCAATATCAAGGAGGACGATGCACGTAATCCGGGCGTTATCGCCGATTGTACTGGCGACAACGCCGGTGACTCGATCGGCCCCAGTGCCGACGGTTTCGAGACGTATGGTGTCACCGGTGTGGCGCTTATCACCTTTATCATGCTGGCCGTTCCAGAGGCCACCACTCAGGTACAGCTCCTGGTCTGGATCTTCCTGATGCGTGTGATGATGATTATTGCCAGTGGCCTTTCCTATCTGGTCAACAACGCGATTGCCCGTAGGCGCTATGGCAATGTCAGCCATATGAACTTCGAGGCTCCACTGACCGCTCTGGTCTGGCTTACGTCACTGGTCTCGGTGGCCCTTACCTATGTTGTCTCCTACCTGTTGATCCCGGATCTGGGCGATGGTAGCCTCTGGTGGAAGCTTTCCACCGTGATTACCTGTGGCACACTTGCCGGAGCGATCATACCGGAACTGGTGAAGATATTCACCTCGACCGAGTCCACACATGTTCGCGAGGTGGTGATATCCTCTCGCGAAGGCGGTCCATCGCTCAACATTCTGTCGGGTCTGGTTGCCGGAAACTTCAGCGCATTCTGGCTTGGTATCGTTTTCGTCGCTCTGATGGGAATCGCCTATCTGGTGAGCCTGACGGGGTTCAGCGATCTGATGCTTGCAGCTCCTGTTTTTGCATTCGGCCTGGTTGCATTCGGCTTCCTTGGTATGGGGCCGGTTACAATCGCGGTTGATTCCTATGGTCCGGTGACCGATAACGCACAATCGGTGTTCGAGCTTTCCGTGATCGAATCCATACCGGGGATCGAAACGGAATTGAACAAGGATTTCGGCGTCAACGTCAATTTCGCCCAGGCAAAGCATCTTCTGGAGGAAAACGATGGTGCTGGCAATACCTTTAAGGCAACTGCCAAGCCGGTGCTTATCGGCACTGCCGTTGTCGGTTCCACAACCATGATTTTCTCTATCATCGTGGCGCTTACTCTTGGCCTGACGCAGAATCTGGAGATGCTCTCGCTTCTGCATCCGCCGTTTCTTCTGGGGCTTATCATCGGTGGTGCGGTGATCTACTGGTTTACCGGCGCCACCATCCAGGCTGTATCCACCGGCGCCTACCGTGCCGTGGAGTTCATCAAGGCGAACATCAGGCTGGAGGGCGTTACCAAGGCATCGGTGGCCGATAGCAAGAAGGTCGTGGAGATCTGTACGCAGTATGCTCAGCGTGGCATGTTCAACATCTTCGTTGCGGTGTTCTGCGCCTGTCTTTCGTTCGCATTTCTGGAGCCATATTTCTTTATTGGCTACCTGATGTCCATCGCTCTGTTCGGCTTGTATCAGGCCATCTTCATGGCAAATGCCGGTGGTGCCTGGGATAACGCCAAGAAGGTGGTGGAAGTGGATCTGAAGGAGAAGGGGACCGAGCTGCACGCGGCCACGGTGGTGGGTGATACAGTCGGTGATCCGTTCAAGGATACCTCTTCGGTGGCGATGAACCCGGTCATCAAGTTCACAACATTGTTCGGCCTTCTGGCGGTTGAGCTTGCGGTGAGCCTGACGGCACAGCAGGGAGCGACGTTTACAAATATACTTGCCGCAGCGTTTTTTGTGCTTACCTGCATCTTTGTCTGGCGTTCCTTCTATGGAATGCGCATCGAAAATGCCAAGACCTGAGAGCTGCGGCAGGGGTGAATCAAGAGGGCGGGCCGCTCCGATAACGGGGCGGCCCGTCCGCTTTTATTGCGTGTGTATCGTCGGTATCCTACGGGGTGATGCGTGTGCGATCGCGTGGGTACATGGTGGCCTCGCGAACGTTGTGCAGGCCGAGGATCAGCATGGTAAGCCTTTCCAGCCCGATGGCAAGCCCGCCATGTGGCGGCATGCCAAGCTCGAACATTCCCAGATGCAGGGCGAACGATGCCGGATCTATACCACGTCCGGCAAGCGCCTGTTCCAGTTCGGTACGGCGGTGAAGGCGCTGGCCTCCCGTCGTGATCTCCATTCCCCGGAACAGGAGATCAAAGCTTGCCGAGGCGCCTTTGGCCCCGTGTGGGGCTGTGTAGAAGGGGCGGCCGGAAAGTGGGAACCCAAGCACAAACACCGCCGGAATTCCTGTTTCCTCCTCTGCCAGACGGCAGAGCTGCCGCTCTCCCTCCGGGTCCAGATCGTCGGTCAGGTCGTTTCGCCCGAATCTCTGCTGAAGCCGTTGCAGGCATTCATCGAACCCCCAGATCGGCACATCCAGCATGGACGGGAGCTGGCCTCCTGTGTACTGTTCAAGAAGCTCGCCATGAGAGACTTCAAGACGTTCAAAGATATAGGTAAGCAATTCCCGCTCAAGCTGTATAACATCCTCGGGGCCGTCGATAAAGCCCATCTCCAGATCGAGCGAATAGTATTCGGTCAGATGGCGTGATGTAGCATGTGGTTCGGCTCGGTAGACATGGCCGGTCTCAAACACCCGCTCGAACCCGGCTACCCCATATTCCTTATAGAACTGGGGGCTTTGTGCCAGATATGCTATCTGGTCAAAGTATTTGATCGCGAAGAGGTTGGTTCCACCCTCGGTGCCACCGGCTACGATCTTCGAGGTAACTATCTCCGTGAAACCGTTGCGCACCAGAAATTCGCGGAAATGGGATAGGATTGCCGCCTGAATCCGAAAGATATCGCCGATCCGACTGTTTCTAAGCGATAGCGGGCGATAGTCAAGCACCACATCCTGTGGGATGTTTTCGATAGCGGAGCTTGAGTTGAAGGGGAGCATATGGCCACAGGGATTAAGCAGTTTCAGCTCGATGATATCAATTTCAAATCCGCTTTTCGAGCGTGGTTCCAGACGGACCCGACCTCGTATCTCGACGGCATCATCAAGTTTTATCGGCTGGCCCCGTACTCCATCCGTTGCGGCGACGCACTGGACTATTCCTGTGAGGTCGCGAACGATCACAAAGCTGGTTTTTGCAAGCTCGCGCATGCGATGTACCCAGCCCCGCAGAAGAATCTCCTCACCGGCCATATCTCCAAGGTGAGAGACAAACGTGCGTTTCATAGCGAATACTCCGCTTGAATACGTTATAGGAAAGGATGTTGAGGTGCTGGAACCGGTGGTCCGGTGGTGCCATCCAGCTTCCGGTCGATATGACCAGCGCTTGCTTGGTGCGTTGTCGTTGCACAAACGTCGGCCCCTACTACAGTCTACAGCGCCGTACAACCGGCTCCATTCCTTGTTCCTGGCCGCCCCTCCGAGGGGTCTGTCCTCTTCTGCGGGTTGCGGTTAAAGTATTGAAAACCGTTGGCATCCGGCACGATGCTTCCTATGGCAACAACAAGCCGTTACGTGTTCATGGTGCTATGTAACGGGCACTGGAGGCAGCCTCTCTGGGGGAAGGCTCTACTGCTAATACGGTCTCGGATATATCCGAGTACACCGCTGGCCCCATAAAAAAACTCCGGCGTCGTCCCTGTTGGGGAACAACGTCGGAGTTAGACGTGTGAATGAACCCTGTACCCACTATAAGCAACGGATGCCTCGGGGAAAAGGTTAGGAGGGGATCGGATCAGTTAAGATCGACCCAGACGGTTTTGACCTGTGTGTACGCATCCAGCGCGGCAGCGCCAAGCTCGCGTCCAAAGCCGGATTCCTTGTAGCCACCGAACGGAAGCGCATTATCGGTCATATTGTATGTGTTGATCCAGACCGTGCCCGCCTTGATGCCACGTGCGAAGGTATGGGCTTTCTTCAGATCGTTTGTCCAGACGGCAGCGGCCAGGCCATACCGGCTCTCGTTGGCAATCTTCAGTGCCTCGGCCGGATCGTTGAACGTGATAACCGATGCCACCGGACCGAATATCTCCTCCTGGGCGATCGTCATATCGTTTCGGACGTTATCGAACACTGTTGGCGTCACGAAGTACCCCTTGTCGCCAACACGCTTGCCCCCTGCCAGAAGGTTCGCCCCTTCCTCGCTACCTTTGGAGATATAGCCGAGCACACGGTTCATCTGCTCCTCGCTTACAAGGGAGCCCATACGGGTCTTAACGTCCAGAGGGTCGCCAACGGCCATCTTGGCGGCGCGGCCTGCCAGCACATCCATGAACTGTTCGCGTGCGGATTGCTCTATCAGAATGCGGCTGCCGGCGGTACACATCTGTCCCTGATTGAAGAAGATGCCCGCCAGCGCTACTTTTGCGGCAAGTTCAAGGTTGGAGTCGGCGAAGACGATGTTCGGGGACTTTCCGCCAAGCTCCAGGGTCACCTTCTTGAGCGACCCGGCCGCATTGCGCATGATGAGCTTGCCCACCTCCACCGATCCTGTAAAGGCGATCTTGTCAACATCGGGATGATTCACCAGAGCGGCGCCGGCACCTTCGCCGAGGCCGGTTACGATATTCACCACACCCTTCGGGAGGCCAGCCTCCAGCATCAGCTCGCCGAGACGCAGAAGGGAGAGGGAGGTCTGCTCGGCAGGCTTTATCACAACGGTGTTGCCACAGGCGAGCGCCGGGGCAATCTTCCATGCTGCCATCTGAATCGGGAAGTTCCAGGGGATGATCTGGCCGCAGACGCCAACCGGTTCGCGAAGGGTGTAGGCAAATGCGTTGGCGCGGGCATTCGGCTCCACGGTGTCGCCGGTGGTTTTACCAGCCCAGCCGGCATAATAACGGAAGCAGGCGATCGATTGCGGAAGGTCCACCTTAAGCGATTCGATCAGCGGCTTGCCGTTATCAAGGGTTTCCAGCTCGGCAAGCTCCTCGATGTTCTGCTCCATAAGATCGGCGATCTTCCAGAGGAGCCGGCCGCGGTCGGTGCCGTTCATCTTCCGATACTCCCCTTCCTCGAATGCTCGCCGGGCTGCCGCGACGGCGCGATCCACATCCTCCTGTTCGCCGAGCGCCACATGCCCGATGACCTCGCCGGTGCCAGGGTAAAGGCTCGGGAACGTTCTGCCGGATGCCGCATCGGTCCACTCGCCGTCGATCAGCATTTTGCCGTAGCGGAGCAGGCCCTGCTCGTTCAACTGGTTTTTCTGTGGTTTCAGGCGGGCAACAGCCCCGTCTGCGATTGTTTCCTGCATGCTCTATCTCTCGAATGAAAAATTCCTGGATGCTGTCATAAGCAGGTCTAAAGATACAAGATCCCCACAATACGCTCCATAACAGGAGATAATTATCACTAGACGGCCGCTCTGGCCTTTCCTCATCAGATAAAGGATCGTATTTTCAATCCCAGCATCTCATATTCATGTGTTGCCGACTGTCCATGGTGGTATACGATAAATTCGGACATCATATGTCCGAAAGAGATGCCCTTTGCCGCATAATAACAATTCGTCAAGCTGATCCCGGATGAAGAACATCCTGGATTACGCGTCGCGACATAGTGACAGGGCGACAGTTCCGCGTCAGAATCCATATCGGCAGTTCCCGTCTGTTCAACTGATTTTCGACACGCTTCCCTTGAAACCGAGGTCCTTCGGGATTACAGCGGCGTTCGCGAACCACGATCAATTGCATCTATCTCGATAACAGCATATACAGTACAGGATAACACGCTTGATCTCGATGCTCGTCCGATCAATTGCGGTCGGATTGATCATCGTGTGTCCGCCTTCATTACCGTTACTGTAGTGCGTCCAGTTCAACTAACCCTATACCCATTAACCCTACAAACATGCCAATGGCTCATTTACCTGTATTGGTGGATTTCTGGTGCTATGCCGACGATCCAACCCACACGCTTGGTGAGATCTGGATGTCGCTGGTGCAGGACTACACCGGCATAGCGACGATCAGTCCGAATATGATCTGCCAGACTCTCAATGGAGGTTCAACGTTGACGTATACGAGGCATGAGACTGAACAGAAGATCATGCTGAAATACGATCATACTATCCGACCGTGACGAGGTCGCGAATGCATGATAGGCACGGCACTATGACCGTATAGTGATGGTGCTGTTGCCATAAACCAGGGCCGTATCGCCATCCTATGGATAACCGCTCGGGCGTTTGATTCCAGAAGCCCGGTTCTTTGCTGAACCGGGCTTTAGTATCTATATCCATAAAATTAATCGGAATATAGATGGCACCGGTCAGGGCTGGTATGCGGAGAGTATGAAATCGCTCGGTTGCCTGGTTGTGGCAATGTGATAGTGTGTATCCCGGCTGCATGGGATTATTCAAGGAACTGTGCGGCAGGGCGCTGGAGATGGTTGGAATAGGGGCTTTCTGCCAGTCCCTATCTGCCTCGCAGTGCCGTTGTGCCCAATTCCATACGACCAATATGCCAGTAGACAATGCCTGATATCAGGCGAAGCGCCGGAGATCGAGTGTGGCATCATCAAGCACAAGATATGATCGGTCGTTCAGCCAGGTGCCAAGATTTACATAGGTCCCGCCGGGGAGATCGACCCTTGCAGGGGAATGGCTATGCCCCATCACGACAAGCTGGTATTTTTCCTCCAGTATCTTCTTCCTGGCGAATGCATACAGTCCATCGGATTCTCCCGGCACTTCGCCATCGTAATTTTTCTGTGCGGTGTGGTCGCGGCTTCGGCGCGAGGCATATGCGGCGGTGCCGATTCCAATATCGGGGTGAATGAATCGGAACAGGGCGTTCGACAGCCGGGACCGTAAAACACGTTTCAGAAGCAGATAGCCGGTATCATTGAATGCCTTGCCATCGCCGTGAGAGATATAGCAGCGCCGTCCGGCGATAATGCGCTCGATATCATCGTAGTGGACATGGACGCCGATCTCCTGTTCAAAAAAATTATGGTGGCCGAAGTCGTGATTCCCAACTATATATTCCACCGTGATTCCAGCATCTACCAGCGCTGCAAGCGCGCCGATGGTGCGAGTGAATCCACGTGGTATAACGGAGCGATATTCAAACCAGTAGTCGAATAAATCTCCGACGATGTAAACCGATTCGGCCCCTTCGTTGCCAATCATCGTCAGAAATCGGAGCACCATACGCTCCCGTTCCCGATTCGATACGGCGGAGCCGAGGCCAAGATGGGCATCGGAAAAAAAATATACCACAATCGTTCGTGAATTAAGGACAGAATACTATAAGCTGATATCGAGCCAACAATATATGGCACATGACTGGCAAAGGGATGTCCCTGTGCCCATCTCCGGCCTGGCGATTTTTGTACGAGCAGTGCGCCAGGCCATCGTTCCCATGGGTGCGGATCGCCGTGCCGAGGATGTTTGCCCTGCACGGCGCCAGCGTGTTGCATGCCATCGGGCCGGATCTTTCAGCTTGAGCATGGTAGAAGATTCAACCGTTGAAACCGATTCGGAATCAACGGTTTCTGACCGAAGAATGCCTGACACGGCCCAGGGTGTATCAATGGAGTATCTCGCCGATGGCCTGGCAGAGTCCTCTGTGCTGATTTCCGAACTACACTCGTGCATATCATGTTCTAGTGTGCCACGATCACCCGTGTTGTGAGGCCCCCTGTCTCTGCTGATACAAGCCTGATAAGATAGGTCCC
Organism: uncultured Alphaproteobacteria bacterium; assembly: GCA_964455525.1. Classification (GTDB taxonomy): domain Bacteria; phylum Bacteroidota; class Ignavibacteria; order OLB7; family OLB7; genus JAFDZV01. The sequence goes on along the minus strand of CAYVWR010000001.1, from coordinate 1,212,510 downwards.
GGATGGAAGATCGGATGCTTCAAGTCGTACGGTATGCTCGCCTGCCTCCATTGCCCCCTCATGTATCATCCGTACCCGGCGCCCGAGAGGGTTGAAGAGTTCAAGCCGGGCATGCTGTAGCGGCTGTTTCAGCGTCACAGTGATATAGGTGCGATCGGCAGTTATGCTGGGCCATGCCGTCAGCGTCTCCCGTTCCCGCCGGTACTCTGTTGATAGCGATGGGTCGGTGGCAAGCTCCACGCTATACCAGAGCGCGGGTGTACGCCCCTGATCGATGGTGGTGGTCAAGGGGCCATCTTTTCTAAGGACTACCGTTTCCCCGGCGGGCATGCCGCTTGAATCGAGCGGGGTGATGCTTATACGGTTGATCGTGTCATTGACATTGAATGCGAGGCGCACTCTCAGCGGATCGAACAGCATCGGGCCTGCGCCCCACAGGTCGGCATGGGTGGAGTCGCGCCAGTGCCAGCCGGTAGGCTCGGTGCGCGAGACAAGCACCAGAAGGGAGCGCCCTGCGGTCCCAAGAGGTTGTGCTGTGTCGAGCGGAACCCAGAGCAGCGTGGCCGTCTCGTTGGCCGACAGGAGGGCGATCGAGATATTTCGGAGTGTGAACCCTCCAGCGCGGGCCAAAGCTCCGGTAGCGCCCTGCGCTCGCGGAGCATCCAGGCTGAGCGTCCCACGATTATACTCCCAGAGGATCTCGCGTGTATCGCTTGCGACTTCCCCCTCGATCTGGCTGGGGAAGGAGATGTCATCGCTCTGGGTGAAGTACTCCGCATCGGTGGAATCAATAACCACCCGGTTGATAAGCATGGTGCGTCCATTGATGCCTCCCGGAACGGCATACAACCCCCAGGCTCCTTCCATTCGCGGGAGCAGGCGAGCCTGTGCGGTTGAATGGCGAAGGGGGATAGCTGTCCGGGCAGGCTTCAGGAATCCATTCCTGAAGAGATGGGCGACCGCAGGCATCAGGGAGACCACCAGCGGATTCTTTTCGATCGTATAATATGCTCCGGTGTCGATGAACTTCTCCGGTCCCGGTGTGTTCTGTTCAGCATAGGTATCCAGGATCAGCCCATCCCAGTCCTGAAGGAGGGAATATGCCGGGAGCATCAGCATAGACTCGGCCTGATAACGATTCGGGTAGGGCTGCATAAAGGTGCCGATATAGGGCTGTTCCCGGTGTGCACGCATCGTCATCTCGTAGATGGCTCCTCCCCAGTCGATGCGAAGCTGCGATGTATTGCGTATCTGCCAGGCATCCCCCTCTCCTGATATCCAGTCCCATCCGGCCGATGTGGTGGAGTAGTCGAACTGTTTCTGAATGGCGGCTTCCATATAGCCGCTGGCCCAGTAATGGCTTGCGCCGCTCACCGGCTGCTGTGCCTTGATCGTATCGCTGACAAAGCGATGCAGGTCGGTGAGGTAACCGGCTTCCAATCCCATATAAAACTCCGACTGATCTTCGATTCTGCCAGAGGAGAGGAGAGCGTTCAGATCATTGCCCCACGGGATGCGTCCCACAAGAGCGTTCTCCTGAGCCTCCCGGGCTTGCAGTCCGCTTGTCTCCACGGCACGGATCTGTATGTCGTCGATCTGGAGATCCCCTTCCACATCGCCATACCACAGGACGATGGAGAATGGGTCGCTGCTTTTGACCGGCACCAGGAAGTAGGCGTCCTGCTCTCTCCAGTACGGAGCTATCTCCAGATCCTTGAACAGTCCTGCGCCAAGGCCACCCTCCTGATATCCTCCTACGATCACCTTGCGTCCACCGGGATTGCTGCACTTCGCCTTGAAGCTGAGACGATAGAGGGTATTAAATTCCAGGCGTACGTTCTGGATCATATAAGCAGCGTAGACATTGCCGCTGCCATTGCGCACACGGAGCGTAAGCGCCAGCGAGCCATCCGGCACACTATCACCCTGCGTCAGTATCTTCGACACGGATACGCCATCGTAGGAATCGATGATCCATGATCGCTCAAAATCTCCCTCGAAGCTTCCCTCCTGTATCAGGTTCGGGAAGCCACCGTGGGGTGCAGCGTTCCGCCATGCCGATGCAAGGGCCTGTTTTGTGCCATATTTACGGCGGAGGAATTCGGTGAAGAGGGTATCAAGCCTGCTGCTATGCTGCCAGGAGAATCCGTAGCCGCCAGGGCGGTATTCGGTCTGTCCCTGCCGGTAGCGGGAGATCAGGCTTCCCTGGCCCATGATCTCTATCAGAGCGATCGCCGGTTCTGACTTGTATGCGGTGCCGGTAAAGGGGTTCACATGATCGAGCAACTGTCGGGCGATCTCCTTGTTGACCGTGCGCATCTGCGGGTACAGATAATTGAGATAGGTGCCAAGCCAGATCACCGAGTCGGCTGCGGTGGCTCCGATGCCATCATCTGTGCGAGCGACCCTGGCCGACTGGAGGGTCAGATAGGAGTAGATGCCATTGCGTTTGAGTTGGGCGATAAACCAGTCGAGCCGGCGGATCTGTTGCGGGTGCAGCGTGCGAAACCCTGTTGCCGCATCGAGGAATGTTGCCTGCTGCCACCAGTCGTAGGAGTTGTCCATGTACTGGAATCGGACAAGATTTACTCCAAGCTTTCTGAGGCGCGCAGCGGTTGCGATTGCCGAAGTGCTATCGGGAAAGCAGGCGGTCCATTGTAGTGTCACGCCATAGAATCTGGCCGGGTTGCCATCATCGAACCGGAAATTTCCTTCCTGGTCCCGCTTCAGGAATCCATGAATTCCCGCCTGCTGGCTGGGTTGGGTTGGTAGATACGGGCTGGATGTAGTATCGGAGGGATTGATGGTATAGGGGAAGCCGTTGGTGATACCGATGGGTTGTGCTGTTGCCGGCACCATCAGCAGAACAACCAAGAGGGCTGCGAGAATTACGGTAGAAGGTCGGAGAGTAGCCATCGTATGATTTCCGGAACGTGTGCGAACGGAGAAGGGGGAGGACCAGGGTGTAGTGCTGAGGACAGCGGGCGTGAAGTTATCAAATAGAGGCACACGGCGCCAGATAGCCATAAGAGCGCGTGCCGGGTGCTTATCAACCCAGGCCAATTGTGTGGGAAGGGGAGGGGAACAATATGTGGCATGCTGGAACGGAGTATGGAGATAGGATTTCGATACGGGAATTTTCTGTATCCTTTGGAACCTGTGCGATCCTCTCAATGAGCGCGTACGTTTCTGTCTGCTGATATAATTTGGGCGGCCATGTAACCATCACGATCACCCTTGGCCTCACCGGACCAGGCAGGGAAGCCGCCGCAGGTGCTGGTGGCTTGCGGTGCGGGCACTGTAATGCTCCTTTACAGTTTGTGGAAAGTCGTGCCGTCTAGCACACCGATCTACGCTCACATTCTTATATTGCCTGTCCGATTCGATCTGGTACACAGGCACATCGGGTCGCTCACATCCATTCGTTAGACTCTTTCAGCTATACCTATTCAATTGTTAAGGATCATTCGATGAAGCTCTCTTCGTGGACTTCCGGGATGCGCCTGTCCGCGCTCCTGTTCATCGCGGTGACGGTTGCTGGTTGCCCCGGCAAGGATGAGGCAGGGAAGCCGACGTCAACCGAAATCAAGAGCCAGGCGATCACGATGCCAAAGGCATTTGATGTGCCGCCGGGCGCTGACCCCAGCGTGCCTGCCGGGCTTGGCGGAGCAGGATTTGAGGCGATTGCGGCCGACAGTGGCTGGCAGACGACCGATCTGACCCCGGATCAGTTCCGCTATATCGCGGATACCAATGCCAAGAAGGGGGGCGACATCACCTTTGCCGTCCCGGAGTATCCGGCCACCTTCCGTGCCTATGGCAAGGATGAGAACACCCAGGCTACCCGCGCCATCCATGGCCTTGTCTACGAGTCTCTTCTGGGAATCAATCCGATCACCCTTGAGTTCCTTCCGGGACTGGCCTCGCACTGGAAGCTCGGGCCGGACGGCCAGACCTACTATTTCCGTATCAACCCGGATGCACGGTTCTCCGACGGCCATCCGGTGACCAGCGAGGATGTGGTCGCCACCTACAAGCTTGGTCGCGATCCCGGCATCCTTGAGCCGTTTACGAACACCTTCTTCGAAGGGTTTGAGGAGCCGGTTGCCATCAGCAAGTATCTCGTTTCGGTGCGCTCGAAGGATAAGAACTGGAAGAACATGTTCTACTTCGCCGGCCGCTCCATTATGCCTGCACATGTGATCGGCACGATGGGAGGCAAGGAGTATCTGGATAAGTATCAGTACGAGATGCCGCCGGGAACCGGACCGTATGTGGTGCGGAGCGAGGATATCAAGAAGGGGAATTCCGTGGCGCTTACGCGCCGGGCCGACTGGTGGGGCAAGGATCTTGCCTTCAACCGTGGCAGCTATAACTTCGATAAGATCAAGATGCTTGTGGTGCGCGATGAGGTCCTGTTGTTCGAGAAGTTCAAGAACGGCGAAATCGACCTCTATCCGGTCAACCGTGCTTCCTTCTGGGTTGAGAAGTTCGATTTCGACGCGATCAAGCGTGGGCTGGTGCAGCGCCAGAAGATCTATAACAGCAACCCGGTTGGCTTTGGCGGCATCGCCTTCAACACCAACCGTCCGCCGTTCGACGATCCGAAGATCCGCAAGGCGATCACTCTTCTGTTCAACCGGAAGGATCTGGTGGCGAAGTTGATGTTCAACGAGTACGAGCTTTCCGATTCCTACTATCCGAACTCGATCTACGCCAACCCGAACAACCCCACGCAGGAGTACAATCCGGAGAAGGCAGCTCAGGTGCTTGCCGAGGCGGGTTATACCCAGCGCAACAGCGATGGCATCCTTACCAAGAACGGTCGGCCTCTATCGATCGACATGCTTGTAACGCAGGATCAGATCCGTATCGTTACGCCATTCCAGCAGGATCTCCAGAAGGCGGGCATCAAGGTGAACTTCCGTACTGTGGACGGCACCACCTGCTTCAAGATGGTGAGCGAACAGAATTACAATATGACCTTCCAGCAGTGGGGGGGCATCATCTACCCGAATCCGATCAGCTCCTTCCATTCCCGTCTTGCCAAGGGGGGGAACTCGAACAACATCACCGGCTTCGCCAATCCACGTGCCGACGAGCTGATGGAGCGCGAGCAGATTACGTTCGATCAGGCCGAGCGTGTGAAGATCCTTCGCGAGCTTGACAGCATTCTTGTGGCAACAAATACCTATGCGCTGGCCTACCATGTGCCCAATATCCGTATCGCATACTGGGACAGGTTTGGCATGCCGGAGTATACGATCGGCCGTATCAGCGACTGGGATGCCGCGTTTGCACAGTGGTGGTTTGATGCCGACAAGGCAGCCCTCGTAGAGAAGGGCCGCCGCGACAAGTCGGTGAAGATCGAGCCGGTGCCGCTGGAGAACCATTTCTGGCAGAACTTCGACAAGCAGCACCAGCAGACAACCGCCGCTGCGACCACGACCGGCGCCAACCAGTAATCAGCAGAACGTTATCCGGGGCTTCGCACGGCGAGGTCCCGGCTTTTTCTTCACATGAAGCGGTGCTCCCGGCATTCCGGGAGGTGTTCTTCTCTCCAGTAAACGAAGCATCGAAAATCTATGTTCAGCTACTTCGTACGGCGGTTTCTGCTGATTATCCCCACCTTCCTCGGCTGTACCATGCTTGTCTACGCCATCCTGCAGTTCACGCCCGGCGGTCCGTTCGAGCGTGCTATGGACCAGGCGAGGCAGGCCGCCATGGGGGGAGAAGGGGGTGGCGGGTCGGCAGGGCCTTACGATCAGATAAGCGTTCCCGAGGCTGCCAAGGAAGAGCTGCGGCGATATTACAATCTCGACAAGCCTGTTCCGGTGCGTTATGCATTATGGCTGGGGAACATCGTTCAGGGAGATTTCGGTAAGTCGTATGTCTATGGCGACCCGGTGCTTGAGGTGATTTTGAGCCGCTTCCCGATCTCGATCTATTTCGGGTTGATCGGCTTTTTCCTCTCGTACTTGGTCTGTATCCCGCTTGGCATCATGAAGGCCGTGCGGCATGGTACCACGTTTGATTTTGTCTCCTCGGCGCTGGTCTTTGTTGGCTATGCAGTGCCCGGATGGGCTCTCGGTGCGGTGATGCTTGTGCTTCTCGGCGGGCAACTCGGCTGGTTCCCGCTTGGAGATTTCCGCTCCCCTGACTGGGATGATCTCTCCTTCGGAGGCCAGGTATGGGATCAGGTGCATCACTCGATTCTGCCGTTGATAGCGTATATGATCGGTGGGTTCGCCACGCTCACCATTCTGATGAAAAACTCGCTGCTGGAGAACCTGGGGCAGGACTATGTCCGTACGGCGTTTGCCAAGGGGCTTACCGAGAAGAAGGTGATTTTCGGCCATGCGCTTCGCAACTCGCTTATCCCGATTGCCACCGGCCTTGGGAGCTTTCTCGGCATCATCCTGACTGGCTCGCTGCTTATCGAACGGACGTTCAATATTGATGGTTTCGGCTATCTTGGGTACCGTTCGGCAGTGGAGCGCGATTACACGGTGGTGATGGGTATTCTGGTGTTCAGCGTGATTATCAAGTTGCTGGGGAATATCTTCAGCGATCTTCTCTATGCCCTCTTTGATCCCAGGATCAGATTCAGGTAGAGATGCTTCCGATCCGTGGATGGATACAACCGGTCCGGCCGGTTCGCACACAACCGAACATGCACATGTCTCTATAACACGATAGTTCATAATGAGCGACGAGAGTTCAAAGGATAAGAGCATACCACGGGACGATGTTCCTCGCCAGGATATCCCGGAGAGCGGGGAACAGGTGGGGCCGCTCGATGTTCCGCAGCAGGAGCGGGGGGAGGAACTGCCGATGATGCACGATGAGATGCTTGCGCGTCCCTCCGTGCCGATTCGGCATGGTGTTCCCGATGTCGAGGGGGTGCAGCGCCAGCCGGCACAGCGCCAGATACGCGAGGCCGTGGGCGATGCGCCGGGCATGGAAACGAAACGTCCGCCGCAACGGCCCGTTTCCATCATGCAGAAGCGTTGGAGGAAGTTCAAGGGGCTTAAGCGGGGCTACTATTCCTTTCTCCTGATGGTCGGGCTTTACGCGATCTCCTTCGCGCTGCCGCTGCTGGTGAACAACAAGGCGCTCGTGGTGAGCTACAACGGCGAGTATTATTTTCCGGTGCTCACGTTCCACTCCGGCCTGACCTTCGGGCAGACCGATGTTGGCGGCGGCGAGGCCGATTACCGGGCGCTCGACAAGGCGTTCGATGATGCCGATGGCGACAACTGGGTGCTTATGCCGCCGTATACATGGGACCCATACGAGGTGGATTTCAGTTCTGCCGAGAGTTTCCCTCTGGCTCCGTCGAGCAGCCACTGGCTTGGCACGGACGATACCGGCCGCGATGTTTTTGCACGTATGTGCTATGGCTTCAATGTCTCGATCTCCTTTGCGCTCATCCTTACGTTCTTTGAGTATCTGGTGGGGGCAAGCCTGGGCGGCCTGATGGGATATTTTGGCGGAAAGCTGGACCTGCTTAGCCAGCGCTTCATCGAAATCTGGAGCACGATTCCGTTCCTCTATACGGTTATCATCGTCAGCTCCATCCTGGTTCCAAGCTTTGTTATTCTGATCCTGCTGATATCGCTCTTCGGCTGGATCAGCATCAGTTATTATATGCGCGGGGAGTTCCTGCGCGAGAAAGGGAAGGATTATGTGGCGGCAGCAATCGCGCTTGGCGTGAAGGATCGGACGATCATCTTCCGGCATATCCTTCCGAACTCCCTTACCCCGGTGGTGGCATTCCTGCCGTTCTCCATCGTCGGCGGCATCACATCGCTTGTGTCGCTTGATTATCTCGGCTTCGGTCTGCCGGCGCCCACCCCAAGCTGGGGGCAGATGGTGGAGGTGGGCTTACGCGAGATCAATTCCTGGTGGCTGGTGGTGACGCCGCTGACGGCGATGTTTCTGACGCTTCTGCTGGTGACATTCATCGGCGAGGCGATCCGCGAGGCGTTTGATCCGAAGGTGTTCTCGCGTCTCCGGTAAAAGGGCTGCCGAGTGTGGTGATGGGGGATGCCAGGCAATTTTTTCGACGGCGGCTGGGGATACCGGCCGCCGCCAACGAATAAAGAACTACCAACAAGTGACTCAAGAGAAGCTACTGGAAGTCCGTGATCTGCGGACCTACTTCAAGACCGAGGGGGGAGGAATCGCGAAGGCTGTCGACGGTGTATCGTTCGACATCTTCAAGGATGAGGTGCTCGGCATCGTCGGCGAGTCCGGTTCCGGCAAATCGGTCACCGCACTTTCGCTGATGCGCCTGATTCCGAACCCGCCCGGAGAGATCGTGGGAGGAACGATCCGGATGAATGGCACCGATCTGTTGCAGCTCCCATTGCCCGAGATGCGCAAGAGGCGTGGCAAGGATATCGGTATGATCTTCCAGGAGCCGATGACTTCCCTGAATCCGGTCTACAAGATCGGCGCTCAGGTGATGGAGACGGTCCTGCAACACGAGCCGATTTCCAAGGACCAGGCGTTCGACCGCGGGGTACAGATGCTGGAGCTTGTAGGCATTCCGGATGCCCGCAAGCGGATGAACGATTATCCGCATCAGTTCTCCGGTGGTATGCGCCAGCGTGTGATGATCGCCATGGCCCTGGCCTGCAATCCGGCGCTTCTGATCGCCGATGAGCCTACCACGGCGCTCGACGTGACGATTCAGGCGCAGATCATGGAGCTTATGCTCAGGTTGAAGCAGGAGCGCACCAATTCGGCCATCGTGATGATTACCCACGATCTTGCGGTGGTCGCCGAGACCTGCCAGCGTGTGATCGTGATGTACGGAGGCAAGATTCAGGAGGTCGGCACGGTGCGCCAGGTCTTCAACAACCCCCTTCATCCCTATACACAGGGGTTGCTGGAATCCATCCCGCGCCCGGTGCGCGGCGCACGGCGCCATCGCCTGAAGGCCATTCCGGGAATGGTGCCGAACATCCTGGAGATGCCGTTTGCCTGCAAATTCAATACCCGGTGCGAATACTCGATGGATGTCTGCTTTAGCGTCGAGCCGGAGCTGGTGGAGATAGAGCCGGGGCATCTCGTCCGCTGCCATCTCCACCCGCAGCCGGTTCGCCTGTGATGTCGGGCAGCCCGGAAACGGAGGGGGACAACGGCTCATGGTGAGGTATCTGTGGGTGCCATATGTTCTGAGGTAATCCGCCGGGCGGTTCGGTATGTAGGGGAGTACAGGCTCTTCATCCCGGCTATGATCGTGCTTGGGCTGCTTGTGCGGGCTGCCTGGGTTGCCTGGATCGTTGGGGCGGGCATAGTCCCTGCAAGCGATGCTGCGTGGTACCACCAACGTGCTATCGCGATGGCTGCCGGTGCGGGATATACCGTCGATGGCGTCCCTACGGCGTACTGGCCCGTCGGGTATCCGGCGTTTCTGGCATGGCTCACGGCGCTTTTCGGACCCTCCCATCTGGTTGGGATGGTTGCCAATGTGATCCTGTATGGTGGCGTCCTTTACCTAGCCTACGCTCTTGCACGGACGCTGTTTGGCTCGGAGTTGATCGGGCGCATGACGCTGCTTCTGTTGGCGCTTTGCCCGAACCAGATCGCCTATAGTTCGCTTCTGATGAGCGAAACGTTGTTCCTGCTGCTGGTACTGGGGGGAATGGCACTGCTGCTGAGGGCGTTTCGGCAACCGGGGATGGTTGCGGCGCTTGGAGCCGGATGTCTGTTCGGCGCCGCTTCGCTGGTGAAGTTCCAGGCGATCTTTCTGCCGGTTGCCGCAGTGCTGATCCTTCGCTCATCGGCATATAGACGCATACGGTGGGGTCTGTTCTGGAGAAACGTGGTGGCTGTGCACCTTGTGATGGGGCTTGTGTTGTTTCCATGGCTGGCTCGGAATGATGATCTCTTCGGACGTTTCGGGATCATCTCCAATAATGGCGGCATCAATCTGCTGATCGGCAACAACCCGGAGGCGACCGGGGCGTATCATATGAGCGGCCGTATCGAGGCGCTCTATAACGAAGCTGGCAACGAAGCCGAGCAGGATGCACAGGCGATGCGTGTTGCGCTCGGCTATATCGCCGCTCATCCGGTGGATGTGCTCGAGCTGCTGCCAAGAAAATTCTGGTATCTCTATCGGGCCGATACCGAAGGGTTCTCGCTGAATGGTGTCGGACTGCCCGAAGGAAATGAAGGGGGGAGAAGAACGATCTTCATACTGAAGATCATCGCCCAGCTCTGGTATGTGATGCTTGGCGCTGCCTGCATAGGATATGCGGCCATGATCTTCAGAAGAGAATCCGGTTCGGTCCGGTGGCCTGGGCTTGGCTTGATCGTCATGCTCTACTTCACGGCAATCTCGCTGATCTTCTTCGGCGATGGGCGCTTTCATTTCCCGGCTCTGCCATGGGCTGTGATGTACGCGGCAGCATGTATCACGATGCTCTGTGGGGATGGGGCGGTGCCGATGCAGCAAGTGCATGCCAGGAGGTTGTCCTGAACATTGCCGGAGGGGAGCGGTTCGTCTACTCTTCCCTGAACGTTATGTCTGAATGAAGGCTACGCAGGAAATACAGCATACATAATGACTACAGCTTCTATGACAGAGACCCGCGCGGGCGCGGAGATGGCCGGGAATCGCGGCAATCTCCTCCTTGAAGTTCGGAACCTGAAGGTGCATTTCCCGATCTTCGGCGGAATCTTCCAGCGGAAGGTCGGCACGGTGAAGGCGGTTGACGGGGTCTCCTTCAATATCTATCGTGGCGAAACGCTTGGTATGGTAGGCGAATCCGGCTGTGGCAAGACCACGATCGGCCGCGCGTTGATTAACATTGTCCGGACGATGTCACCCGATGCGGAGGTGACCGGCGAGCTTCTTTATCACGGCAAGGACGGCACGGTTGTCGACTTCAACAAGCTGTCGAAGTCCGAGATGCGTACCTATCGTTCGAAGATCCAGATGATCTTCCAGGACCCATATTCGTCGCTGAATCCCCGTATGACCGTGTCGCAGATCATCGAGGAGCCGCTCCAGATCCATACGAAGATGAGCCGGGCCGAGATGAAGGAACGCGTGACATGGCTGCTCGACAAGGTTGGCATGCGTCCGGAGCAGGCCGCGCGGTATCCGCATGAGTTCTCGGGCGGTCAGCGCCAGCGCATTGGCATTGCGCGTGCGCTTTCCACCAATCCCGACCTTATCATCTGCGATGAGCCAGTCTCGGCGCTCGACGTATCTATCCAGGCGCAGGTGATCAACCTGATGCAGGATCTTCAGGATGAATTTGGGGTCTCCTTCCTCTTTATCGCGCATGATCTCTCGGTGGTGGAGCATATCAGCACCCGTATTGCGGTGATGTATCTGGGGCATATGGTGGAATATGGATCGAGCGAGCAGGTCTATTTCGAGCCTAAACACCCCTATAGCCGGGCGCTTCTCTCGGCTGTGCCCATTGCCGACCCAGACAGTGAGCGGGCGGCGCGTATGGTGCTGACCGGCGACGTGCCAACACCGCTGGCAAAGCCTTCCGGCTGTCCTTTCCGTACCCGCTGCCCGATTGCCCGTCCCGACTGTGCCGATGCATTCCCGGCATTCGAGGATAAAGGAGAGGGGCAGATGGTGGCATGTCCATATACCCATTAGAGGTGGATGGGCAACGCTATGCGGTGATGCCGCAGCCCTGCCGTGGTATGGTAGAATGAGACGAGGTACCTGCAAAGGTGCCTCGTGGCGTTTATCTGGTCTGCATCCCCACCATGTCATCCTCATCCCCGTTATAGTGGCAGAGCATCTCCATAATAAAACAGCCCGGATGGGAATCGCTTTTCCCGTCCGGGCTGGTAGCACAGGGCCGTGCAAGGCCCCCTAATATCCTTACTATCACAGAGTGTGCGGAACACTCTGCGTATTAAAGACAACGTTCGACCCCAAAAGCGGACAGAGATGTGACCGGTATCTCCGGATTACCGATTATTGTTCAATAGTTCAATGGATTGACCCCTATCTCCGCAATCAGGTCGAGCGCAAGCGTAGCAGCGCCGATGATGGCGGAATCGTGGCCGAGCTGGGCAGCCTCCACTCTGATGCGGTCGAGCGGCACATAGAAGACATGGTTGCGAAGACGTTGGCGTATCGGCGCGAGGAGTTCCTCTCCGGCCTGTACAACCCCTCCTCCCAGGACTATAAGAGGGGGGGCAAGCACATGGATGATGGAGGCGAGGCCAATGGCTATATACTCGGCGGTTTCCTGAATCATCCGTTCTGCCAGCCTGTCTCCCTCACGCGCTGCCTGGAAGACCATGGCGGCGGTTATCCTGTTGAGGTCGTCGGGAGCAAGGCTGCGAAGTATCGGGCCTTCATCATCATGCATCGCCAGAGCCTCAAGGGTTCGGCGGGCTATGGCGGTGCCGCTTGCCATGATTTCCAGGCAGCCCGGATTCCCGCATGTGCAACGCGGTCCGCCGGTCTGCACCGTGATATGTCCCACCTCTCCTGCGGCCGACCCGATGCCATGCAGCAGCCTGTTGTTGACGACTATCCCGCCCCCGATTCCGGTGCTTATGGTCAGGTAGATCACATCGGGGCAGTCTCTTCCGGCCCCCCAACGGTTCTCCGCAAGCGCGCCAAGATTGGCATCGTTATCGAGACGAGTCGGGACGCCGAGCGCCTCGCGTATATGATCGCAGAGCGGGATCTCCTTCCATCCCGGCAGATGCGGGAAGTTGAGCACCATGCCGGTTGTATGATCGAGCGGTCCTCCTATCGATATCCCGGCGGCAACGATCGAGCCGTTGGCACGAGTCGCCAGCTCTCTTCCCAGTTGTAGTGCGCGCGGTATCACCACGTCGGGAGTTCCGGGGGAGGGGATCGGCTCCTTGACGATATGGAGCAGCTCTCCGGTGCGCGCAAAGTGATCCAGCCGTGCGATTGCCACGGCGAGCTTTGTACCACCGATATCGAGTGCGAGAACCAGAGGAGAGTGCATGATGATAGTGGCTTGAGAACGAGTCGAACATAGGATTGCTGATAGGGGAACCCGTCGATTGTGCAACGATAACGCTGTTCGGCGAGCCATCGCCCTGCTACAACTCTAATATATTTCTCTTGATAATTCTCCCAGCCATCCCATCCGGCTCATCCTATCTTCTTCATTGCGTAACTTGGCGTGCATTCATATCGTGGTTTGCGCCCTGGCCACGAGCGGAGCCTCGATAAACCTTTCCAGGAATGCGGCCACAACCGGGCGCTGCGCCCAATACGATCCACTTGATCCGGAATGTCGATCCAGGTACACGATATCAGCTTTGTCTATGGTCCTCGCTTCACTCTGCGCGTGGAGGACCTGGCCGTGGACAATGGTGAGTTCCTTGGCATCATCGGCTCAAATGGCTCCGGAAAGACCACCATGCTGAAGATGATGGCAGGGCTGCTTCCCTGCCGGACCGGAAGCATACTGCTGGACGGCCTGCCGCTCGGCTCCTATTCCCTTGCAAAGCGGGCACGTCATCTGGGGTATGTTCCCCAGACTTACAGGCCGGTATTTGAGTACACGGTGGAGCAGACGGTGCTTCTTGGAAGGATGCCCTATCGGAGCGTCTATGGTGGGTTCGAGCAGCAGGATGACCTGCATGCTGCTGATGCGGCCATGGAGCTGATGGCGCTGGAGCCGTTGCGTCATGAACCGATCACCCGGCTCTCCGGGGGGGAACTGCAACGTGTTATGATTGCAAAAGCGCTGGCACAGGAGACCGGAACGCTGCTGCTGGACGAGCCGAACTCGCATCTCGATATCGCACATCAGCAGAGCGTGCTCTCCACCATACGGCGTATGACACGCGAGCGAGGTCTTTGTGTGGTAGCCTCGATCCACGATCTGAATCTTGCCTCCATCTGTAGCGATCGTATCGTGGCGATGGCTGGCGGCAGGGTGATTGCGCTCGGCACTCCGGCGGATGTGCTTACCACGGAGACTCTTCGGGCGACCTTTGGCACCGATCTGGTGACCGAGCCGAATGCCTATGGTCGGTCGCCTGCGGTGCTCTATCGTTACTTCGGGGAGACGGAGGTGCACAATGGCTGAGGAGCCTTCGCTCTCGTCTGTGGCGGAGCAGCCGGCAGGGGTGCAGATAGGGGCATGGCTGGCGCCATTCCTTTTTTCGGTGGCCCTTGTTGGAGAGATCTTATCGTTTCTGTTGATGACGATCTATCGGTATCAGGAGCAGCATCTGAGGCCGGAGTTCTTCGATCTGACAAAGACGGCGAATGTGCTGGGGTTTCTCTTCGAGCTTCCGTTCATTCTTCTGTTTCTGGCGCTTCTGGTGATGCGGCGCCATCATAGGCTACGGCTGGCGAGCACGGCGGCGGTGATGGCCTGCATCAGCCTGGTGGCGCTCAGTAGCGCCCCGATGTTGAGTTTTACAGGGGGGATGCTCCCGTATCTCGGCTATCTTCTCTTTCTGTTGCTGAAGGGGCTGGAGCTTGGGATCTTTGTTGTGGCGTTGCGAACGCCATGGTTTTCCTGGTGGCGCAAGGCTGTTGGCGTGGCTATGTTCGTTGCCGGCCTGGCATTCTTTTCGTTTGTCGGCGTTATAGCCTCGGTGCTTATAAGCCCCATCAGCTCAACAATTATTCTGGAGCAGCCGCGGCAGGAGTTTGATGCCGGTGTGATCCTTGGTGCGGCAGTCTGGAGCGGCGATCGCCCAAGCCCCGTGCTACGGGAGCGGATCAACAAGGGATATGACCTGCTGAAGCAGGGGACCGTACAGTTTCTGGTGCTTACCGGTGGCAGCGCGCCCAACGAGCTTCCGGAAGCGGAGGTTGCGCGGCGTGAGCTGCTGAAGCGCGGTGTCGATCCCACACGGATCGTTCTGGAGACGCATACAAGCTCGACGCTTGAACAGATCCTCTTTATCCGCGATCAGCTTCAGAAGAAGCAGGGATGGTCCTCGTTCATCATCATCTCCGACCAGTTCCATTTGAAGCGTGCTCTGGAGATGTGCCAGTTCAATGATATTGATGCCAGGGGGGTATCGTCGGAATCGCCGTTGGGGCCGCAGAATCTTGCGCTGTCGCATCTGCGCGAGAGCAGCGCGCTGGTGCTCTACTGGCTTTTTGGAGTCTAGCCTATCCCCAGGATTTTTGTGGCGGAAGCCAAGCATGTTCTTTGCCGGGTAATCGGTTTTTACGATCGTTGCGGGTAAATCCTCTGTGCGCTACGGCGCAAAGCCGTAGTTTAGGCATCCGAATGTATGGTTGCGCCGTGCCCGGCGGGACGGAGGCAGACATCATATCGGTCCATTGTATCGTCTAGTTCTTTTCCATCGTTCCCGGCCGGGGCGCCTCTCAGGCGGCCTGCAACCGGGCGATTGTGCGGATAGTTGTATGAGTTCAGTACATATCTTTGACGACGAAGAAGCGGAACATCCGGTTCCTAACCGACGCCTGGTACGCGAGCGCGCCATGCAGGCACTCTATGCCTATGAGATAGGGCGAAGTGTCGGAGGGGAGACGATCGATTTCCTTGCATCTCGTCTTGTGTATCCGGAGTTCAAGGACCATGCGGAGCTCTTCGAGTTTGCGCAGAAACTTATGCTCCGCGTTTTCAACCACTCCAACGAGTGCGACGAGATCATCATATCACTTGCGGAAAACTGGGATTTTCAGCGGATTGCGCCGATCGACAAGGTGCTGCTCCGCATCGGTCTTACCGAAATGCTGTTCTTTCCAGAGATTCCGACAAAGGTGACGATCAACGAGGCGATCGAGATCGCCAAGCGTTATTCCACCGATAAATCAGGGATCTTCCTGAATGGCGTGCTCGATGCAGCTCTGAACAGGCTGAAACAGGAAGGGCGTCTGACCAAGTCCGGGCGCGGGCTTATCGGGGAGTAGGACGCCGAGACGGTCCGTGTTTCAGAGCATCGGATTCAGGGTGATTGGCAATGCAGCGGTCCGGTGCCCGATGATGAGCATCATCATACAGGCCCCGGCCAGTGCGCTCGTTGTCCCGGTTTCTCTTGTTACCTGCCGAGCCTGTGATGAGGCTCGTCTGCTGTCCTATGCCTTCACCTCACGCCTCCTTACACCCTCGGTTTGTGCAGTGCTCGCGGATTCGGATCGTACGGGTTGTGCTGCCGATTGCAACGTCGTGGCATGATTTGCCGTAGATGATCCCGTTGTCACATGACGCATCCGATTTTCCTGGCGTGGACGGATCTGCCTTGTGCCGGTTCAGGCTGAAGTTTCAGCATAGAAGCCGGGCCAGTGTGCTCTCTGACGCGCCATATGCTTATCAGTTCTGGTAATGGCTGTTCTAACACCTGATGCCGATGAAAAGCGCCGTGCATTGCGGCGTATGAAGATGATAGCCACAGGGGCGTTTCTCCTGATGACTGTCATCTTCTTTGTTACCGAGTCCCTTGGCACCCGGGCCATCTTCTGGGTGGTCCGCTGGGATCATGTCAATGCGTTTGCCGAGGCCGCAATGGTCGGTGCCCTGGCCGACTGGTTTGCCGTGGTGGCGCTTTTTCGCCATCCGCTCGGCATTCCCATCTGGCATACTGCGATCATTCCGCGCAAAAAGAATGAGATCGGGCGGAATCTTGGGAACTTTGTGGAGACACGATTGCTCTCGGTGGAGAATCTTTCGCAGGAGATCGGCCGGTTTTCCGCATCGCGTGCCGTGCTTGGCTATCTGGAACCGGAGGAGCATCGGGTGCGCACCGCCGGATGGCTTGCCGAAGGACTTGCCGCGATTGTACGAACGTTGAACGATGAGCAGATAGAGACGATGATCGCCGAGATGGCGTCGCGACGGCTACGCGAGTTCGATGCCGCCGGCATTTTGGGGGGAGGGCTTGATATGATGATAGCCAGCGGGAAACATAACGAGCTTATCGATCAGGGACTGCATCAGGTTGCCGCGTGGGTTCCCACACGGCGTGAGATCATCCATCAGTTCATCGAGCGCTCGGTGGAGCGTACCTTGAAGTGGGGAAGCCGTCTGGTGCCGGCTGCTGTTATCGAGCGTGCTACCGATCAGACGCTTACGGCCCTTATCGAGGTGCTGAACCAGGCTGCCGACGATCCCTATCATCCCCTTCGTGCCGATCTCAATGCCCGTGTACGGGAATGGGCCGACAAGCTGAAGAATGATCCTGAATGGATAACGCGTATCAACGACTGGAAGAACGATCTGGTGGGGCATCCAGGGTTGCGAAGTTCTATCGCCGGGTTCTGGTCGCAGGCAAAAGAATGGATTCTGAACGATATCGAACAGCCTGATTCCACGATCCGCGGATATGCCATGCGTGCGGTGGATTCCTTCCATGGCAAACTGCGAGAGGATGCAGAGCTTCAGGAGACCCTCGATGATCGTCTCCGCAAGGGGGTGATTTCCGTGCTCAACAGCAATCATCACGCGATCGGGAGCCTGATACAGCGGGTGGTGGATGCATGGGACGCGCAACAGCTTTCTCAGGAGCTGGAGCTGAACCTTGGCAAGGATCTACAGTATATCCGCTTGAACGGAACGTTTATCGGCGGCCTTGTGGGGCTTCTGATCCATCTTATCCGTTAAGAGCAGTTATCGGAATATTGTACATTGCTTGGTATGCGAGCCTCCGTCGCTCGATTCTGCGGTCGGAAAACCCCTTCGTCGCAGTAGGTGAACAGCCTGTGCTCTTTGTCGTACAGGTCAGTGGCGATTCCCTGCTGGCCTTCCCCTCAGATGTCGCATTTTCGGCATCGGTACGTATTTACCAGTGCGATAGGCAATGAATGATAGAATTGTGGTAACGTCCCGCTGGGCGGTTCTGCTTGTGGCCGCCGTGTTGGCATCTGCATGCGGCGATTCATCCGGCGGCCATCGTAGCCAGCCCGGTGATCCTGAAAGCACCGCCGTTCGAGGGCATATGCTCTCCAGGGCCAGAAGCAGGATCAGTGATTCCATAGCCGTTGAACGCAGCGGCTTCATCACCGAGCGCGAGATTGCTGCTCTGCTGGCACATGAGTCGGAGCTTTACTGGGGAATACGTGGGCTGGCAACCGCCGAGCGACGTACAACCGGAGATGGTGTTCTGCTCGCGCTCGACACGGCAAAGATTGCGACGATGAAGGATGTACGGAGCTGGTTCGAACCGGTCTATACCACAACAGCGATCGACACTCTGCTGACGGAATTCGGCGTGGTGGCACGCGATGGCAGGATATGGATACCGGAGGCGGATGGAGGCGATCGTAGCGAGTATGAGCGGTCGAAACTGCTAGAGGTCGAGCCGGATGGCGCCGAGCATGTTATTGCCGTAGTTCTGGTGCCATTGGGAGATACAGGAGAGGCAGAGACGCGTTGGGTGCGCCTGAAACGCACGCCGGCAGGATGGAGGATCGAGTCGGCACAGACGCGCCAATAGCCGTAGCGCCGTTGCAAATTCTACGCGACCATGCAATGGGATCGGGGCACCGGGCACCTGATCCCATTGCATAGTTCATTCTTGTAGGCATTGTTCCTCTTACCCTGTTTCCGATATCACTGCGCCCCGCCACACCTCCGCTCAGCGCTTGAACAGTCGTATCAGAAGGATGATGCCGATAACGACCACCGCTACCACAACCACACCTACCCACAGACCTGCCTTGAATATGCCGCCGATGATATCACAGCCTGCGGCTGTTGTGGCCAGCAGGACGAGTATGAGGGCCATCACACTCTGCGCGATATAGTATCCATTCTTTCCGTGCATCGTCTCATCCTCATAATTGACGGATAGTACCATTCGTTCCCAATAAGGATAGATCAAAGGGTAGGCCAGAATTAGCATGGGTGGCAGGATGGCACCAGGATTTATGAAATGGGCCGGAGAGTCGGAGAGGGGGGAGCCAGCCCGGTCGGGGCGGCACAGAGGAGATGCGGATGGAGAGGAACGTCATGCCGGGGATAGGCAACGGTGGTGGGCAAAGGGGGGAGAGGAGCGCTCTTGATTCGGCCCTCTGCAACGGCTTGCTATCGCTTCCACGCTATCCCGATCGCTATACCGGAGCCGGAGATGATATTGCGCCCGGAGACATATTTCTCGTAGTCAAGGTTGAGATCCATATCCTCGCCGATGGAATAGATCATGCCAAGTCGCCAGCGGGTGAACGACTGATCGTTCTTGAATCGGCCAAGCAGTTCCATATTACCCGGATCGCCGATGGCAGGCCCGAAATCTGCCATGGAATAGCTGCCGTCGAGCACTCCATGTATCAGCAGCATCTTGCTCAGATTCACCCCTGCTTCTGCCAGAATGTTGAGTTCATTTGCTGCGCTATTTCGTATGCGGTAGCCGCCTGATAGCTGTGCGTAGCCGTAGAGATCCGAGAACGCGGGAAAACTGGTGCCTACGGCCGCCACCGCTTCGTAATCGACCACGCCCGTGCCAAGCGGGATATCCTGCAATGGCGAGCCGGTCGGGAGTTTCCACCCCAGGGTGAGCGTTGCCACGATCGGTTCGTCATCCGGCAGCAGCTTCAGCCGTGCCCCCATCCAGAGATCGCCCAGCCCGCTTGCCGAGGCCGTGGAGTCACGGCCGGTGGGACGATATTCCCCCTGCCGCACGGCCACCTTGTACTGTGTCGATATCACGCCGGTGAGCCAGTCGGTAACCCCGTATTCGCCGTAGATGGTAAGATCGGTAACGCCGAAATCACCTCCGTGGAAGTTGACCGTATCGCTGAACAGAGGCTGGAGGCGCCCGTCGTACCCAAAGCCCTGTTCCGCTGTAATCGAAGTGAGCCCGAATTTCATATAATAGCCCCCCTTTCTGCGATTCCACGCTCCACCACTGGCAAAGGCATGTCCCACAACCAGAAGGAGCAGAACAAGCAGAATGTACAAACGGCACGCGTTCATCTGGGATGGTACCCTGAGAGGACTAATGGATGGGATGCATGAAGAGCCTGGCTTGTCTACTATCGTGAACTCTTCATGGTGGGATCGGGCGAATGTATGGAAAAGGAGGTGAAACGCACAAATTCATGCTGGAAAGGGGGCTGGGACCAGAGTGTTGCCCAAGCCCCTGATGCTGCTGAAACTACTGTACCTCGATGGTGAATATCCGCTGTGCGATGCGTGTGATCATCACCGTCCGTTCCTTGAATTTCTGTGGCAGGTAATAATATCGCGTGATAACGACCTGTCCCTTGCCGCGAAGCTTGTTGATCTCCAGTTTTGGGATCTGATGGGTGCCGGGATAATCGGGGACAACCTTTTCGTAGGTGCCGTTCGGGGCTTTCCAGTAGATGTGTATTGCGGAGGAGGCAAGCGTGGGCCGGTTCCAGCGGAGTACCAGATCGGTATCACCTCGGACCGAGGAGCGGGTATCAAACGGCGAGAGCGTCTCGATGATGTCGATCTTCGGCATCAGATAGCTCTGTGTTGCGTTGCCGGAGTCGGTCAGTTGCCAGGTGTTATCGCCATAGATGCTGAGGCTCGGGGTGCGGGAAAGACGGAGTGTATCGGTGTTCATATGATGGTCCAGGTCGCTGCCATTAAGCGACACAGAGGCCATCATCGGTGCTATCGGGGACGTTGTGAACTGTGCATAGAAGAGCATCTGGGGGCTGTCCACGATACTATCGCCAACGGTTGAGGATACCATGCGGGTAATCACGCCGCTCACCGCGTGGTAGTCGGCGCTGGGACGATTGCCCGGAATGATAAGCCCGAATGGGATATTGCCGCTGCTCGGCCCGCTGGGGATATCGGTTCGGCCACAACCGATCGTGCCGATGCCGATCAGAAGAATCAGGGCGAAATAAAGCGATTTCATATCTCTAGTACACATAATGGTATTCATGGTTCTCAGGGGCCGGAACCATCCGCTTCGGGACGTCGTAGATGAGGCTGGAAAGGGATTCCGGCGCTGGAGTTTTCCACATGTCTGGAACAAAATACACGTGAAGGTTTAGTGTGTTACCGATGCATTATACCTCAAGAGCTACTTTCAGTATATGACACTTCGTTTGCTTCGTTGTTACCGAAGCAGGAGCTAAGTTAGGGAAGAAATTGACTGTGCTGTACTGCTCCTATAGGGTGTAGTTATCCACAATGCAAATGTTCCTGTGGATAATCCAGTGGAAAAGTTGTTGAAAGAAACGGTTTTGCAATCGGCACCAATCCCCGTAAGATTGCTGGTTCCTAGTGGCTGATTCTTTTCAGAGAAGACAGCGAAGATATGTTCGGCCGATTCTAGCTCGCCATTATCCGTACCGGCAGGTCAGGCGTCGGCCGCAGACATCCTTTCCCAGCGTATCATTACACGGTTTCATCCCGGCAGCGAAGGCTGCTGGCGCCGTGCCGGCCTTCTTCATGCGATCTTCCGTCAGGTATCTCATATCCTCAGAACGCTTCGTGGGGTATGCGGCCCGAAGTTGCTCTGCCGCGACCGGTTGGTATCGTTGGGCGTAGTCTTTGTACCAGGTTCTATTGTGCCAATACCTCCTGTCATGAATGTGTCGGCGGCTGTTCGAGGGTGGAACCACCCAGATCGGTCGCTGCCCGGGATCAGGATCGGTTATAGATGGCATGGCCTTCATAAAGGCACCATAAGGATGCGATATGAGCGCTACAGTTCCCTTTCCAAAACCAAGAAGCTGAACGAGGTACAAGCTTGATTGCAGGTGGAGGAATTTTAAACGAAGGGAGCGACGAGAGTTATCCTCTTGAGAAGATGCTCAACGCGGGACGGCGTAACAAGAAGATCGTCCATCTTGAATCGGCCTCGACCGATCGGGTACCGCCGCATTCCAATGAAGCGGAGATGGCTGTGCTCGGCGCGATGATGCTCGAAAAGGAAGCTGCCAGCAAGGTCATCCAGATTCTTCCCCCGGATTCGTTTTATCGGGAGGCACATCGCCTGATCTATCAGGCGATGCTCTCGCTTTCGGAGCGCAATCAGCCGATCGACATCATCACGCTCAACGATGAGCTTCGCCGTATCGGCAAGCTTGGTGATGTTGGAGGATCGCATTATCTCTCCGAGCTGAACATGCGCACTCCGACGGCTGCCAACGTGGAGTATCATGCGCGCATCGTCTTCGAGAAGGCGCTCAAGCGCCGGTTGATTTCGGCCGCGATGGAGGTGATAAGCAACTGTTATTCGGAGACCTCCGACGCCTTCGAGGAGGTGGATCATGCCGAACAGAAGATGTTCGAGATCGCCGAAAGCCGCAATAATCGGTCCTACCATTCGATGAAGCGGCTGGCATTCGAGACCGTGGAGATGCTGGAGAGCATCTCCAGCCGCTATCAGGATGGTGGCGGGGTGATCGGCGTGCCGGGTGGTCTGGTGAAACTGGACGCCCTTACCGGTGGGTTTCAGAAGTCCGATCTGCTCATTCTGGCCGCGCGTCCATCGATGGGAAAGACTGCGCTGGCTATGAGCCTGGCGCGCAATGCTGCGATCGATTATAAGAAGGCTGTGGCATTCTTCTCGCTTGAAATGTCGGCCACACAGCTTGTGATGCGTTTGATCTCGGCCGAAGCCAAGGTGGACCAGCATCGCCTGCGTACCGGCGACCTCAAGAACGAGCATTGGCAGCAGATCGTTTCCACGATCCATCGGCTTACCGAGGCGCCTATGTACATCGACGATACCCCGGCGCTCGGCATCATGGAGTTGCGTGCCAAGGCACGGCTGATGAAACGAGAGCATAATATCGAGATGATCGTTATCGATTATCTTCAGCTTATGCATGCTCCCAAGGCGGAGAGCCGCGAGCGTGAAATCTCGATGATCTCTCGCGGCCTGAAGCAGCTTGCCAAGGAGCTTGATATCCCGATCATTGCGCTCTCCCAGTTGAACCGTTCGGTGGAGTCGCGTGGTGATAAACGTCCGATGTTGAGCGATCTGCGCGAATCCGGCTCCATCGAGCAGGATGCCGACGTGGTCATGTTTGTCCACCGGCCGGAGTATTACGGTATCACGGTTGATGAGGATGGAATGCCGACCGAGGGGACCGCGGAGGTGATTATCGGCAAGCAGCGTAACGGCCCTACCGGCGTTGCCAAGATCGCGTTTGTCAAGGAGTTTGCGCGCTTCGAGAACCTTGCCTTCCAGTACGATAATGCGCCGCAGTATCTCCCTCCTTCCAACGAGGAGGCTCCGTTCTGATCTGAGACCATCTCTGCGGCACGGAGGCAACCCTAGAATTTCTGATGTGCCATGCCCCTTTCTTCTGATACCGAGAACGTTCTCAACTACCTTGACCATACCTCAGGTCAGGGACTCAGGAAGCGCAATGACATGGGTGTTCTTCTCGAACTTGCTGCCGATATGGGAGCGTCCGAGGAGATGAACGAGCTGATCTTTCATGGCCGCCACCTTCACAACCTGTATACCACGCTGCGAAAGACATCGCCGGGGGGGGAAGGTTATGCTACGCTGGAACGGGAGTTTACGTCCGCTGTCGAGACGGTGCGCGATCTGCTTGCCAAGGTATTGGTCGAGGCCGATCAGGAGCAGGTGGCGCGCTTCGAGACACAGTATTATCAGACCACGCAGGGAAGCCTGCGAAACCTGATCGATCTGGCACATGATCTTGGCGTGCTCAAGACTGTACAGAACGACCGAAAGTATGGTACGGAGGGGAATGGATAGGAGCAAGGGTTCTGCCGGAAGGATTTGTGATTCCTGCACGGGTGATGCAAATTGATCGTCTCTGCTGTGCAGAGCGTATGTATCAGGATTCACCTGGCATCCAAGTCAAGTTCAACCAAATCATCCAAGCAGGGCGAAACCATCATGGTTCTGGATCTGAGCGGAGTTCGTGCGCTCGTTACCGGGGGAACGCGAGGGATAGGACATGCGATCACTGTGGCACTGGCGGCATCGGGTGCACGGGTCGCCGTCAATTATCGCAGCAATATAGATGCTGCCGAGACGTTCGGGCGCGAGCTTGGCGGGCGCCATTTCGAGCATATGATGCTCAAGGCCGATATCACCCAGGAACGCTCGGTTGGCACGATGATGAAACGGGTCGAGGAGTCGTGGGGCGGGCTTGATCTGCTGGTGCTTAATGCCGGCATATGGCAGCGCGGTGAGCTTGGCAAGATGACGCTTGCCGATTGGCGGGATACCATCAATACCAATTTGACCGGTGCCTTCGTCGTCGCTAACGAGGCTCTTCGCCTGATGACCCTTGGAGAATCCCCTGCTCCCAAACGGATCA
This sequence comes from uncultured Alphaproteobacteria bacterium, assembly GCA_964455525.1. GTDB lineage: Bacteria > Bacteroidota > Ignavibacteria > OLB7 > OLB7 > JAFDZV01. The sequence continues at coordinate 1,188,308 of CAYVWR010000001.1, read as the reverse complement.
TCTTTATTGCTTCCACGTCTGGCATACGGGGGGAGGCCTTGCATTCGCATTATGCGGCCAGCAAAGGGGGGCTGATTGCCATGGCGAAGTCGCTTGCTGCCGAGCTTGCACCGCTGAGCATCACGGTCAACTGTGTGGCGCCCGGCTGGGTACGAACCGATATGACTGCGGCGGCCTTTGCCGACTCGGCAACGCGGAAGGCGATCAATCATTCCATTCCGCTTGGGCGTCCCGGCGAGCCAGACGAAGTGGCGGCGGCCGTGGTATTCCTGGCCTCGCGGCAGGCCTCGTATATTACCGGCGAGGTTCTTAACGTCAACGGCGGCTCCGTTCTCTGCGGCTGATGGCCGCTCCTCCCCTGGAAAATGTTTGCGGGCCTGGCAGTGGCCTCATGCTATCGAAGACATGATAGTATGCTGGGCGATCCGTCGTTCGGAACTCTGTATCGCTGTCGGGCTGTTTATATCCCGGTTGGCACTGTCGCTGAGCGGCTGGGATACGGGGCCGGTGGCATTGGCACACAAGACGTTATGTTCACATAAAACATCAGGAGACAGGTATGATTGAAGCAGCGCATTTCACAGACAGCAAATTCAATACAGAAGTGCTGGAAGCACATCTTCCAGTGCTGGTCGATTTCTGGGCTGTCTGGTGTGGTCCATGCCGTAAGATTGCCCCGACGGTGGAGGAACTGGCGAACGACTTCCAGGGACGTGCGATTGTCGGCAAGGTCGATGTCGATAACAACCCGGAGATCGCCTCCCGCTTTGGTATCCGTTCCATCCCGACGATTCTGATCTTCAAGGATGGACAGGTGGTTGAGCAGATCGTGGGTGTGGCTTCCAAGCAGCAGCTTGCCGATGCATTGAACAATCATATCGGCGCCACGGTGTAGGGTCTCTCTTATAAACGTGTGTTGCAGCGTGTTTCCCCCGATGCCTCTTTCGGTATCGGGGGCTTTTTTTTATTCTTGGACCGTTGCGCCCTTCATCTGCGCCACCCAAGCCATTGCCAGACTCCTACGGCCTGGATCAGATCCATAGAACGAGAACGGACTGCAATGAACTTCGATCGAAAAAATCATAGCGATGCATCGCTGCGTAGCCTCTTTGAGAGCATTCTTCTTCCACGCATGATCGAGGAGAAAATGCTTCTGCTCTTGCGCCAGGGGAAGATCAGCAAGTGGTTCTCCGGTATCGGCCAGGAGGCGATATCCGTGGGATGTACCAGAGCGCTCGACCCCGGCGATTATATCCTTCCCCTGCACCGCAACCTTGGCGTCTTCACATCACGTTCCATGCCGCTCGACCAACTGTTCCTACAGTGGCAGGGGAAGCTGCGTGGGTTTACCAAGGGACGCGATCGTTCCTTCCATTTTGGTGCGCCGGCATATGGAATCATCGGGATGATCTCTCATCTCGGCTCGATGCTTGGCGTTGCCGATGGTATTTCGCTTGCCAGCAATCTCGATGGTGAGAAACGGATAGCGCTTGTCTTCTCCGGCGATGGAGGGGCAAGCGAGGGGGATTTCCATGAGGCGATCAACGTTGCTGCGGTCTGGGATCTTCCGGTGATCTTCCTGATCGAGAACAATGGGTATGGCCTGTCAACCCCGAGCCGCGATCAGTTCCGATGCGCCAGCTTCGTCGATAAGGCGATTGGCTATGGTATCGAAGGGGTGCAGGTTGATGGCAATAACCTTATCGCTGTTCATGATACCATACAGAAGCTTGCCTCCAGAATACGTGTGGAGCGGCGGCCGGTGATCGTGGAGGCTATGACGTTTCGGATGCGAGGGCACGAGGAGGCCTCCGGTGTGGCCTATGTGCCGAAGGAACTCTTCGAGCACTGGGGGAAATCCGATCCGGTGCTCAACTATCAGAAGTTCCTGATGGATATCGGTGTGTTGAGCGAGCGGGAGCTGGGGCTGATCCGGGAACGCCTTGCAACGGCGATCGAACATGGCGTGGAGGCGATGCTGAACGAGCCGGAGATCGTTGCCGATCTCGACACGGAGCTTGGCGATATCTATGCCCCGGGCGCGCCGCCGCCTGTGCCCGCAGTGCCGGAGGTGGCCTCGGAACGTCGGTTTGTCGATGCTGTGTCCGATGGATTGCGGCAGGCGATGGAACGTGATCCGGGCTTGATTCTGATGGGGCAGGATATCGCGGAGTATGGAGGGGTCTTCAAGGTTACCGAGGGCTTCCTGGAGCAGTTCGGCAAGGAACGGGTGCGCAATACACCGCTCTGCGAATCGGCCATTCTCGGTGCCTCGCTTGGTCTTGCCATCCGTGGCCATGCTTCGATGGTGGAGATGCAGTTTGCCGATTTTGTCTCCACCGGTTTTAACCAGATTGTAAACAATCTGGCGAAGACCTATTACCGTTGGGCACAGCCGGTGAACGTCACCGTTCGGATGCCAACCGGTGCGGGGATCGGTGCGGGGCCGTTTCATTCGCAGAGCAACGAGGCGTGGTTCACACATGTGGCCGGATTGAAGGTTGTGTATCCTTCCAATCCGTTCGATGCAAAAGGGCTTCTTACCACCGCTCTTGCCGATCCGAATCCGGTGCTCTTCTTCGAGCACAAGGCGCTGTACCGAAGCGTTCGTGGCATGGTGCCGAACGATTATTATACCATCCCGTTCGGGCTTGCCTCCGTTGTGCAGCCGGGGGAGGATGCGACGGTGGTAACCTATGGCACCGGCGTTCACTGGGCGCTGGCGGCGGCACGTGAACTGCCGGATGTGGGGCTTGAGATCATTGATCTGCGAACGCTGCTGCCGTGGGATCGCCAGACCGTCTATGCATCGGTTCGTAGAACGGGACGTTGTCTGGTGCTGCACGAGGACACGCTGACAGGCGGTTTTGGCGGCGAGATCGCTGCCTCGATCGCCGAGGAGTGTTTTGCGTGGCTTGATGCGCCAGTGATGCGTTGTGCTTCGCTTGATACGCCGGTTCCGTTCAGCAGATCGCTGGAGGATCAGTTCCTGGCAAAGAACTGGCTGCATGGGAAGCTTGAGCGGCTGCTGGCCTACTGAGAGCGGGCAGGGGCATACTCGGGATGCCGGGATCTGCTGTTGTCCTGGTGTGCTGGACGTGGCGGGGTTTGTCTGTGCAGTATACATCAAAGGGGTGTTCCATCATGTGTGGAACACCCCTTTGGCGCAGGCGGGAGATGGCCGTGTGACCGCTTCCCGGCCTGCGATCTATTGCACGATCAGCGAGCAGGCGACAATGCGCTTGCCATCCTGAATGCGGAGGAAATAGGCGCCAGGGCGGAGGGACCCGCGCCGGAAGAAAAATTCCCGGCCTCCCTGGAACTCTTCACTTCTGGCGAGATATCCTGCTTCGTCGAAGATCTGAACGGTGCCGGTGCTCATCGTTTCCTCGAATGTGATACGCGCGTTTTGCTCCACCGGCATCGGCGTCACCTGGAATCCCACCTGCTTCAACTCCTTTTCCACGCTGCTTGTGTTCACAGTGATTTCGATGATCTTATCATCGCCGGGATGTGGGAAGCCATGGGTTTCCGATGCCCTTCCATCACGATTGCTTGTCGATATAAACACTCGTCCATCGGGCGAAACGCAGATGCCGCGCAGGCGGCCGAATTCCGTCTCGAAATATGCTGTGTCCGTCGTTATACGGCTTCCATCCTCGTTCAACGAAAACTGGATGATGCTGTAGGATTGTGCCGGGAGATCCGGCTTCAGCTTTCCAAGCGAGACCATAAGCAGGGAGTTCTGCCACTGCGGAATGGCGTCATGGTTGTAATAGGTGATGGCCGCCGGGCCGATTGTCGGGTTCCAGATACGAATCGGCTCCACAACGTTCGAGTCCAGGCAGAATTGCTGCTTGTCGGCACCCGATTGTCCATCGAGTAGTGCCGATACGGTGTCGCTGCAATACCCATGAGCATAGGGCCAGCCGTAGTTGCCCCCCTTGACGATGATGTTCAGCTCATCGTCATCATCGTGGCCATGCTCCGAGGCATAGAGTTTTCCATCGGGGCCAAATGTCAGTCCCTGGCAGTTGCGGTGTCCGGTTGTCCAGAGAAGGGAGCTGGGCCAGGGAGCCGTGGCCCACGGGTTATCCGATGGCACGCTTCCATCCATGTTGATGCGAAGAATCTTGCCGCAGAGCGAGGTATGGTCCTGTGACTCCTCGATTCTGGCCGCATCGCCGGTTGACATGAAGAGTGTGCGGTCCGGGGCGATCGCCAGACGGCTGCCAACGCGGAACAATCCTCCCAGGATGCTGTCGATCAGGATGCTGGGATTGATCAGGGAATCCTGTTCAGGGCTGTACTCGTATCGCACAAGCCGTTCAAGGATGGTATCGGCATGCCAGAAGGTGTGCACCAGAAACACATAGGGCGTATCAGCCATGTTCGGGTGGATAGCCATGCCAAGCATGCCCGCTTCGTTTGTTTCGGCAACCTGGCTGCGGATATTCAAAATCTCCTTTTTCTTTCCGGTTTGCGGGTCTATCCGGCTCACCATACCGGGGCGCTCGGTAATCCAGAGGAAATCATCCGGCCCCCAGATGATCTCCCATGGCACCCAGAGGCCGGTTGCCACCTCTCGCGTTTGCAATGGATGCTGCGCGAATGATATGGAGTGGAAAAACGCGACGCCAACGGCGATAAAAAAAAGTAAGCGCATCATGACATAATGATTCTTTGGAGTGAAAAAATCGTCGATTGCAGTGCCACAGCGCCGGGCGATCCGTACAAACGGACATCACCGGAACATGGGCAGGGGAGGGGTTCCTTCTGCTACGGAGATGGCGGATCTTCGACCGGTATCAGCGCCTGGTCGGGAAATCCTTGCACTATGTTCTGCCAGGAGTGGGGTTGATGTCATCATGAAGAACGACGCGCACCGAACGAAATGCAGTGCAGATGCATACTGTCATACCGGAGTGGTTCCGGCTTGTGGTCGGTTGTCCGCTGCTGGCTGAAAGATTGCAAGCCTGCACTCATTGTCCCGGAGCATTCCGGTAGCAGCTCCACGTGGGCCTTGCGCCGATCGCCGTATTAAGGCTGGTATCAGCGTTTTCATACATTGCGATGACGATGCATAGGCCGATGAAAGGATTATTCCGTAGGGGTACTACGTGCGATATTTTCAATCGGTAATCCACCCAAAAATGTAATCATAATTGTTGAATACATTCCCCATAATAATCGGGTAGTTCAAACAACCATGAAGGGACTGCCATCCAAGGCAGTCCCTTCATGGTTGTTTGTGATTCCACCGGAACCCGTTAGCGCTGTATCATCACCGTTTGTGTCGTGGTATGGCCATTTATCATGAGTTTACAGTAGTAAAGGCCAGGTGGTTCGGCCGAGCCGTCCCAGACGAAGGCATGGTTGCCGCTGTGCAGCGGCCCGTTCACAAGCCCTGCTATCTTTTCGCCTAGGCTGTTGTAGATATCAAGCGATACATACCCCGGCACTGGTGTGGCGACGTGGAATGCGGCCCGTCCACTGGTTGGATTGGGGGCGATTCGCAGAGTACCGGAGAGTGCCCCGTGCGGCTCTACCGTGCTTGCTGGTTTGCGTACGATGGCATACCACAGCGAGGTATCGCGGCAATCACGGGTATTTGCCCATAGCCGGGCCACGGTTCGGAATGTATCTGCCTGTTGTGCCAGGAACGTAACCGGTATGGCAATGCAGTCGCCGGGCCCCAGTCTGGCACTGCGAAGTCTGTCCAGATCCTGCTGTGCCACGGTAAACACATCGGTCAGCCAGGTTATCACCGAGTCCCCTGAAGGATTGCCGAACGTGACATGGCCCTGGCCCTGGTTGCAGATCTGTAGATCCTGGGTTGCCTGCTGGCCGATATTGAGGACGCCGAAATCAAGATCCTGAACGTCGATGCAAGGGATTGCTGCACGCACGGTAAGCGGGATCTGAAGCTCCGAGCAGCAGAGCGCCACGCGCAGCGTATCGGCGTAGAACCGGTTCGATGCAAGGGGGGTGGCCCTGATGCGTATCTGCATCTGCTCTCCCGGTGGGAGAGAAACCGGCACGGCGGGGGCCAGGGCAGGCCCTGCCGGGCTGGTGCCGAGCACCGAAATCGCCTGGTTGCCATGGCGCAGCCGGATATTGTTGATGCACATCTCCTTGTCGGATGTATTCGTGAGCGTGATCACCGTATCCTGGGCGTTGTTTACGGCAACCTCGGTGAAATCCACGCTCTGGGCCGGCAGAATCTGTGGTCGGTCGGCCTTGTAGAAAAAGGGGATGCCTGTCCTCTTACCGGTTCTATCGGTCGCTATCAGCATGCCCGATGCATCGCGGCTGCGGTCGATTGGAGCGATGTACAGTTCTACCTCGGTTAATCCTATTACCCCTCCCGGGCCGGACGGCTGTATCAGCTCGATGTGGGCATTGATCGAACCTGGTTCCATCTCGATCGATCTGAATCCGACCGGGTTGGGATTGGCAGCACGGAGCTTGACGTTGAACTCGCAGGGACGGTGGAGCGTGTCGATGCGGAGCGAGTCGCCAGGGCGCAGAATGGAGCGTCGTGGCGCCAGCGGCATACCATAGGCCAGGCTCATGATCTCCTGATACTCCGGCGAGTGTATCACGGTATCGGGGCGATAATATTCCCGGCCGGGGCGCAGCCCATACTGGTAGGCATAAAATGTTGCGCCTTCCTTCGCTTCAAGATAATAGGTCTGGTCAGGGGTCAGTTCCGTCGTGCCCCACATCAGACTGGTCCCTACGATCGCCCCCATATTAAAATCGAATGGAGCACCATAGCGGTCGAAGACCTTGTCCAGAGCGTTGGTATCGGCCACAACATTGATATAATGCCGCATATCGTAGGGAAGCGAGGGGACGTAGATCGGGGCAAAGGTGGTCCATTGTTCTCGTGGCACAAGCTCCACCATATGGGTGGACCAGGTGCTATATATGCGGGCTCCCATGTTGGCGGATGTTTCCAGAATCGCCTCTATCGTCGGCGTGGACATCATCATTGCCTGTGCCGGTTCCTCCGTGCGGATATAGGCTGGCGCGTTTGCCGCAATGGTATAGTGTTGAAGCGACCGGGACATGACCGAGGACGTTTCAACGCTTGTGGTATCGTGGTAATAATGGATCGCCGAGGGAGCCGCCGATGAACCATACACTCGTACCACTTCCACCAGCCGTTTCTGTCCATCGCGTTCGGAGGCGATGCCGAGCGATCGCCGTGTATCCCAGGATGGGAGGTAGACGAACTCGGTGCCATACTGTTCGACCGATGGCAACCACTCGATCAGCATATTTCTCATCGTATTGTTGGTGACACCCTGTCTCATTGTCACCACCTGTGACCTGGTATTGCCGGATATCACACCGATTGGGCGATTTGCCACGATATGACTGCCACCCATATCCGGTTGCTGGTCGAGCAGGGTATCGGCATAGCTCTGAAGCTGGTAGGCCTGGTTTGCATTCAGCGTCACCACAGTTGGCGCCGCTGGTATCATCAATGCGCTATTCGGCTGGATTTTAACGGTAGTGCCATCAAACGCCGCTACGATCAACATCTCCGAGGGGGCCACATCGGGGGTGCGCTCGAACCGGAATTTTCCGTTGAGATACATGTCGGCGATCAGCTCTCCAGGCATGGCTGCAACATGATATTCCTTGCCCCAGTTCTCCACAGGGATCGGCGCCCACATCTCCCCGCCAAACGCCGTCTGCATGGAGCAATAGATGATGATGGGGTCACGTGCTTCCACCCTGAACGTGTTATTGGAGATCTCTCCCGAGGTTGTGACAATGGCATTGTCGTTGGTGGAGCCGGTTGTATTCAGATACACCGTCTCGAACCTCCCGCCACGAAGATTAATCGTGCGGGAATAGTTGCGCCCGACGATGCTCACCTCGTTGCTGACTGCCGAATAAATGAAGATGATTAATGCATCGGGGAACGGGCTGGGGAACCGGGGATCGTTGAGATTGGTGGTTGTATCGGGAAAGGCGATGACATAGGTCCGTCCGGCCGATTGTGGGTCAATCGGTGGGATCTGTGCCCGCACGGTTCTGGTAAGAGCCAGAACTGCCAGTAGGGCCAGGCCGACGAGAGAGAGAATCCGCTCGGAGGTAGATTGTAGAGAGTGTGCCCTCATAATAAATCCCTGAAGAATGAGAGGGAAATGGGGTTCTATGTATCAATTCTGTGCAGTTCTTCCCGTTCGCCCAGGCCATTATCGTCGGCGTGTCGAGAACATACGATCAGTGCAGATGGCATCAGAACTGATCGTAAGGGGGGCCAGAGGAGCCTGGCCGCTCACATCCCTATAAGACCGGCATTGTTTGCCTGACATCACACCACAACGGGCGCCTGTATGTGCCCGGCGACATCATGCAATGGGGTGCCAGAGATGGCACGGCGCTTCAAAGGCCCAGCAACCGGAAGAATGCTGGGAGGATGCCGATGGCGGCCTGTGTGCAGGTTGTCCAGGCCCATGATGCCGCCTCAAATGTTTCTCCGCTCCATGGACCACGCGATCTGAAAAGCCGGATTGCCGGCATAACGCTGAACAGGAGCACCACGCTCATCGGGACGACCGCAATAGGCCCCTGCCAGACTTCCGATCCAATTCGGAGCGATGCCGCAAAGGAGAGTCCGAGCAGCACAAGCCACACAGCAACGCTGATGCCCGGTGAGCCGATCGGGGTAGCGGGGGGCTGACCGGTGCTCCGTGCCTCCGGCGATGGGGTGCGCTCGCCGATCTCGATCAGCGCCATGCTCAGTGCGATAAGAAGGACGAACAGCCATACGCCGGTGGCGGGTCGCACCATCTCGTTGCTCCAGTCGAGCGCGGTTGCATACAGTGCGATGCATGCGGTTGCAAGTGCCCTGGTTGTGATCGGCACCAGCGGATTGAGGTGAGAGGGAAAGGGGAGCAGGAGGTGCCGTACCAGCAGGGTGGCGCCAAGTGCCAGGAGGAAGGCCCAGATCGTGGCTGGCATAAGCAGGATGTTGAGCACCAGGGCCGTACCGGACAGGGCGATGATGATGCGGCGTCCCGGATTCCATTGCTGGCTTCTACGGTGGCCGAATGTTGCCTCGGGGCCGCCGGTAGCCCCGAGCATCATCACAAGCAGAATAGTCGTGGCCAGACCAACAGCGAGCGTATCGGCCTCTATGAACGTTTCGGTGCCTCTGGAGAATTGGGAGACAAAGACTCCGGTAAGGATTAGCACAAAGCTCTGCAACGTCCCGCGGACCAGTGCGCGCAAGTTTGTCTGGCCTCCTGAATCGTTCAATGATCGGGTCTCCTCGTCGGTCCGAAACGTCTGCTGGTTCACTGTCTGCTCCGCAATGCCGCCTGGCGGCAACTGTACTGGTTGGCACCGATGGCACATCGGGACTATACGATGCCCGTATGAGATCGGCGGCAAGGGGGCATAACATACGCACATTCGGATCGCTCTCATCGCCGGTTGTAGCCAGGGATCAGGAAGCGAGCCAGCGAATGAGCATCGGCAGAGCACCCAGGGTCAGATACATCCCGATGGTCCAGACTCCTGCCGCGGTTTCTATCAACGTGGCTCGTCGCTGTTCCTGTTTCAAAAGAAAGAGCACGCCGGGTATGCTACATGCCACAAGTATCAGCGTCAGCACAAGTATTCCCCACTGGCCGAACCCTGCGTACCACGCCGCCAGTGCTGCCGAGATATATGTCAGCACAAGGATGCCAAGCCATCCCAGTGTTGCGCGTCGTGCCCCGTAGAGCGCCGAGTAGGTATCAACGCCATGCTCCTCTGCTTCAGGCGCGCGAATCTTTCGCCCCAGTTCGATAACGATGCCGTTGAGAAAGGTAACCGTCAGGAAAAACTCCAGGCCGTTTGGCGGCGCTGTTCCCTCGTTGATCCAGTCCAATCCGGTCGTATAGAAGTCGATCATCGGCATAATGACCATATGCGAGAGCATATAGGCAATCGGGCGGCGCTTCAATTGTTCGGCTATGAAGAACTCCTTGGTCATCAGCGCCATATACGCGAGTGCCAGGAGGAACGCCCATATCATCACGGGCATAACGGCCGCGTTCACTGCAAGCGCGATGGCTATAACGGCAATGATAACCCATCGGAGTTCCGCCAGACTTACCAGGCCGCGAGGCACCGGGCGATAGGGACGAAACCGGGCATCCTCCTCGGCATCCTTGAACTCGTCGAAGAGCCGAAGGAGAAGGAACAGGAGAAAGGCGGTGATGGCGCCGACAACAAATTCCGTTGCCGAAACAAATCCATCGGCACCCCGGCAGATTCTGGAGTACGAAGCCGCCGAGAAGGTGAAGGTGACGATCAGCAGCCCATGCCGGAACACCGGGAATCGCTCCGCCTGATATTCCCACAGCCGTTTAAGCAGGGGGCGCCGTTTCTGGTGAGGATCGCTTGTGCTCAATGGTTCGCTCCGCTTTTCTTGCGGCCATAGATCGCATGTGCCTTTGCAAAATCGCCTACGGCGATCGCCGCCACGATAGAGAGTTCGCCGCAGAGGATCGTGGCCGCGCATATCTCAGCGAATTTCCGTGCCGTGCCGGTGCCGTAACAGCCGAGCAGTTCCAGGCATTCGCGCTGTGTGGGGAGGCCGGTGCCGCCGCCCACGGTGCCAACGATCAGGTTGGGAAGGGTAACGCAGATATAGAGATCGTCCTCCGGCGTGATATCGAACCGGGTGATCCCCACCGATGCTTCGGAGACGCAGGCCACATCTTGGCCGCATGCCAGAAAAATGGCGGCAAGCCCGTTCGCAAAATGTCCGTTGACGCCTATCGAGCCGCTCTGCACGCCGTTGGTCATCGACATCTTCCAGTACTCCATCATCTGTTCCGGTGTGGCATGCAGCATCTCCTCCACCAGCCGACGTGGGATGCGCGCCTCGGCGGTTACCTTGCGTCCGCGCACCGAAATGAAGGAGAGAGCGGTTGCCTTCTTGTCGCCGGAAAGATTTCCCTCGATGAACCATGAGATCGGCTTCATCGGCGCCTGCCGGATGATATACTGGCAGATCGCATCGGTACAGAGGGTCACCATGTTCTGCCCTGCGGCATCGCCGGTGGTATACTCGAAGACGAGCGTGATCTGATTGCCATCCACGTTCGGCCTGATATCTTCCAGTTTTGCATGCGAGGAGACTGTGGGAACGATATCGTGAAAGGAGTCGATATTCCTCATCACCCAGAGCAAGAACAGCCCCGCATCGCCGAACGTTCTGAATCGGAAGCAAGGGGAGCGTTGCACGGCCTCGGTCATACAGACGCTGGTGACTCCACCGGCACGCGAGACCACGGCCGCGCCGCGATTATAGGAGGCGATCAAGGCCCCTTCGGTTGTGGCAAGCGGCACATAGAAATCCCCTTTTGCATCCGGCCCGTTGATGCGAAGCGGGCCGATGATGCCTGTTGGCACCTGGGTCATGCCGATGAAGTTCTCGATGTTTCCTTTGAACACCGTATGGTCCTCCTTCATCGCTCCATCGGTCAGATGAGGGAGGTGTAGTCCATGCTGCCGTTCCAGAAATCCTTGGCGTGCTTTTGTCGCCTCGGTGCTCCAGCTTCGTGTCTCCGGCACGGCCGGAGGAAGGGGGAGCTGTTCGGGGAGAACGGGCATCATCCGTGCCACCACCTCTTCGGCCGATGTGCTGTTGAGAAGCCGTTCGATTGCTCCTCGTGCTTGATTACTTGATGTAGGCATGCGCGGAATCGAGGATGTTGAGTGTACGATCCATGAGTTACGATCAGGGAGGGTCCGTTGTTCTCTATGGCGTCCCTGGATGCTCTGCCCGTTCTGGTTCGGGGGCAGGCATGTGCGGGATGCCCGCCGTTCTGCGATGGGATCTGTTGAAAGGGACCGGTGCGGGCGGCTGCCTGATCGGTTGGCATCGGCGAGCGATGCCGTGCGATGAACGTCTCTGCCTGCCTGTTCATGCCAGCATCTCCCGCAGGCGGTCGTAGTCGATCTTGGAGTGATGCCGTGGATCGCGGGGGATGGCATGGATGATTCGGACGGCATCGAACGGGATGCCGCCCTGCGCCAGCATCTGCTCAAGCTCCCCGGCGTTCAACCGCTCTCCCTTGGCCAGTTCAATAACCACAACAAGCTTCGATCCCACCTTCAGGATCGTTCCGGTCGCCACCTCCGGCATTGCATGCAGGCGTGCCTCGATCGGAAAGGGAAAGATCCGCCGCCCTTTATGCTCGAAGCTCTGCCGGGCACGGCCAAGAAGGAAGAGCCGCCCATCCCGGTCGATATATCCTGCATCTCCAGTACGGTGCCAGATTCGCCCGCCGTCGCGGATCTTGTTGCGCAGCATTGCCTCCTGGTCGCCATGATACTCCCGTAGCACATGATCCCCTGCCACGCAGATCTCTCCCGGCTCTCCCGGGGGCAGCCGTATGGTGCCGATCGTCTCACCGGGCGCGAGCACGATGGGGGCATCGACAATCGGTATGAGCGCAACATCGGTTTGTTCTACCGGATGGCCGACGAGCAGGCCATGTTCCACCGTTGCGTTTTCATCGCGAAGCAGCTCTCGTGCTGAAAGCTCGCTGATCGGTTCGGCTTCGGTGGAGCCATAGAGGATGGTTGTCTCGGTGTGCGGAAAGGCTTCAACAAGAAGGCGTGCCAGCGGTGGGAAGATGGGAGCGCCGCCAAGAAACAGCCGTTGCAGGGTTGGCAGTGGTATCGCCCGCGCCTGAACGTACCGTGCCAGTTTCTCGTAGAACGCAGGCGATCCTGAGGTGGTTGTAACCTTCCACTGTGTCATCACCTCCACGACCGTTGCAGGATCGAACTGCTCCACGTGCCGCGGATCGACCGGTGGCAGCACCGTGGTGGAGCCGGTGGCAAGATTGCTGAGCACAAAGATCGGCAGCACCGGCATATCTACATCATCAGGCGTGGGGCGGAGATTGGCGACGAGCGCCCGATGCTGTGCCAGAAGGAATCCATGGGTGCGATTTGCCCCTTTTGGCGTTCCGGTGCTTCCGGTTGTAAAAGTGATAAGCGCAGGCTCCTCCGGGGAGACATCGGCCACAGGAGGGGGCTGGGAGTTCTTCGGATGCCAGGCGCCGACGTTTGAGCGAAGCTTGACCGGAATTGCACGGATCTCCGGCGAAAGCAGCCGCAGCAGTTGTGCGCGTGTCGTGCCGATAAACGCATCGGGGGATGCAGCACGGCATGCCGCAGCCAGTCGTTTTCTGTCGGACCAGGCGTCGATGAACACCGCGACGGCACCCAGATGGAATATCCCCAGCAGGATCTCGTACAGTTCGATAGACATCGGCACGAATATCAGCACACGGGAGCCGTGCCCGATCCCGCGTTCCCGTAGATATCCTGCAACGCGGCCAACATCGGCGTGCATCGTTTCGTAGCTGACGCTTCGTTCCCCCTGAACGATCGCAGGTTTTCGGGGATGCCGCCGGGCAACCTCCGGGAATATCTCGATGATGTTGCCGCTCATAGGCTCCGGCCGAGCAGGCGATACGTGCGATAGGGTCGGCTCTCGTTGGAGAGGATGCTTGCCGATGGATTGTTCTGATGCATCAGAGCATGAATGCATGCTTGATAGCCTTGTTCACGCGCAACGATATGCATCTTCTCGATCAGAAGCGTGCCCAGACCTCGCGTCCGGCTCATCGGCACAATCCCGGCGGTTTTGATGATAAGCGTCGGCGTGGTGCGATTGAACCGATCGCCGATGGTGAAGATATAGCCGAGCGGGCGCCCATCGGCGCTCTCGGCGATCTGCACAAGGCTGGGCTGTATCAGCGGGGCGATCGGGGTATACATAGCCCGGAAGCTCTCGAACGGGATAGGAGTATAGAGGAAGTTTCGGGTAAAGCTTTCCAGGGTGATCTGATGCAGCCGCCGCAGTTCGTTCTCGAAATCATCGGTTCGGATGGGACGTATGGTAATGCCCTGTGAACGATATAGTTCCTCGGAGCGCCCGACCCGCTCGGGGTCGCCTGTGCCGGGATCGAATCGGGTGGAGCTATACCGTGCGATGGTCTCGAAGCCATGGTCGGTGAACTGCTCGACGTACCACGGCTTGGTATGCACATCGAGGAAGAACGGGGGGGCCTCCGATGGGTCGGCGAAGCGATAGCGGTGCCAGGTGGAGCCGTTCATCGGTCCGATCAGGTAGGAGTATCCCTGGTCCCGGAAATGGCTGGCGATGCTCCGCAGCAGCAGCCCGGCGGCCGCAGGGTCATCGCTGCATTCATACCATCCTATCAGTGCTGTTTTTGCGCCGTTATAGGCGATCTCCATATTGACCATGCCGCATGCTCGCCCTACGACGTTCTCGCCGCACCGGACCAGAGCGCAGATCGTACCGGGCAGTGCCGGGGGATCATCCGGGGCCGTCCAGCGCGGATCATCGGTATAAAGGTCTGTAGCAACCTGCCGGAACAGTTCCATCTCCGGCGCATCCGGGGAATGTAGGTGAACGCTGTAGGGCATCATAGCTCCCGATCTTCCCATTGGTTATGGTCGCTCTGCCGGTCCACGGGTATTGCTGACCGTGGAGGACTGTTGTGAACTGGCCGTGGTATGTCTCATCTTCAGGACGGCTCGTATGCCGATAGCGAAGGGCACCCAGACCGCAACGTAGAAGATCGCCATGATGATCGGATTTCCCACGCATGTATCGGTCAGATAGAGGAAGTACCATGCCGCGACCGGGATCGTGATATTATCCAGCCCTCGGGGCGAGAGGGCCTCGATCATGGTAAGCCCTGCGGCCACCGTCAGTGGCGGGATGATCTGCGGATTGGCCCAGGATGCTGCTGAGAACCCATTGAGTGCCAGACCTGTGATGACAGCCGTTGGCAGGAAAAACGCCAGGGAGCCGGCGAGGCTTTTTGCCTCGCCGCCGAAGTGATAGAGCGGGCTTGCGATACGTTTGCCGATGATCCCTGCAAGGGCATCGGAGATGGCAAGCGTCAGCAGCGGGGCCACATAAAACTCGATCCCTCCGTGAATCGAGCTGAGGAGAAAGGTCAGGTAGACAGCGGCCGGATAGATGATCTCCCCGATGGTGCTCCGTTCAACTCCCTGTACCGACCGAAGGACGCCTGTGCGGCGTGTCCAGATCAGGATCAGGGCAAAGATCCCTGCCAACAGAAGGATCGTCCAATGCGAGCGGAAGAGATAGGGGAATGCAAGCGCTATCACCCCGGCGCCGAAATGGACCAGTTTGCGTGTATGCTCCACATCGGGGGAGCCGGTTCGTCGCCAGATCTCTGCTGCTGCAAAGAGCACCAGATAGAGCGCGCCCACTACGATCGCAGAGATTATATCCGAAGTGAAGATCATCCCAGAACCTTATCGACGAAAAACGACTGATAGAAGAATGCGCGATCCTTCATGAACAGACTCTCGGAGAGCCGGTCGAGAGTTGCGGTTGTCTCTGGCAGCACCAGCGATATCTGTCGGGGGACGAGCATGTTCCAGTAGGCCAGTCGCGCTCCCTTACGGCATCCGGCCACGATCTCCCCGGCAAGCGTACGGAACTCCGGGGGGGCCATATACTCGAAGATATCGGAGAGATTGCATGCATCGAAGCTGCCGAATCGTTTGGTTGCTTCACCTACCCCGCCATGAAACAGGTGCAGGCGTTCCAGGTTCTCCCGGATCTGGGTGAAATTCTCAGGTCGTGCGTAGAATGGGAGCGCATCTCCGAAGTTTCCCGTAAGGATATAGGTCATGTACGGGTTGTCGTGTGCCGGGAGGGTTGTAAGAGCATATTCTACGCGGCGCAGAATCCTTGTGGCGACATCACCCTGGACATAGCGAAAGAATTCCGGGTCGCGTCCCATCTTTCCCATCACAAATCGGCTGAAGAATAGTCTGAAGATCAGACGCCATCGCCACGTATCCCAACGTTTTCGGTAGAATCCCTCCCGTTCCTCTCTACTTTTTTTCTTGAGCAGGGTGTGGGAATCGCGCTGGCTATGAACAAGCGGGAGCACCCTGCGCCGGAACAGATGGAAGTACCGCTCGAACTTTCCCGCGTGGATCACCCCGTTGCGTATCAGCTCCGGGCGTCCGTCCCAGAAGATGCGCGTCTGGCCCGAAAGCTTGCTGCGCAACATCCGGTATGTCTCCAGACGCCCTTCGGGACTCTCTCGAAACCCCAGGAATTGGAGGAACCGGTGATGCTCAAGCTGGCCACATGCTGCCATCTTGATCTCCACGCATGCAAGCTGGGCGGCGCTTATATCGGCTGCGACAACCAGTTCTGGACCACCTGCCAGAAGCGCAAGGGAGTTATCCCCACCGGAGGCAACCGAAAGGCAGCGTGTGTGCGGTGCGATATCGAGCGCCTCTACCAGAATATCGGCATCCTCCCAGCAACTGGCATAACGGATGATCTCGAACGACGCTCTCTGGCGTATATCGCTCATTGGTCCTCCTCCCCGGTGATGATACGGATGGTCCCGCGTGCTCCGTCCATCTCCACAAGGTCGCCATCGCGGAGCCGTGTGATAAGCCCTGTAATGCCAACGATTGCCGGGATGCCAAGCTCTCGCGCAACGATCGCGGAGTGCGAGAGCAGGCTGCCCCGTTCCACGAGCAGTCCTCCTGCCATCGGGAACAGAGGTGCCCAGCCCGGATCGGTTCGTTCAGCCACCATGATGTCGCCATCGAGCGGGGGGGCCGTGCCAGGGTCGAGCACCACGCGTACCCGTTTGCGCACAATGCCGGGGCAGCATGGGGTGCCGCTCAGATCGGCCCCCTCCGTGGCTATGGTGGCCTGCCCCTCCTCGCGAAAGGCATTGCCAAGATAGACGACGCCATAGGTTGCAAACCGATCGGCCGGGGGCTGGCTGCCGTAGCGTGCGAATTCGGCGCGGCGGATATCGGCAAGGCCACGCAGATCGGTGGTGGCTGCGGCCCCGATGATGAAGTCGAAGATCTCCTCCTTGGTCAGCCAGAAGATGTCGCGGGGGGCGGCGAGCACCCCTTCGGCGCTGAAGCGCTCTCCTATCGCCAGGAATATCCTTCGCACCACGCCAAAGACGCGGGTACGCTCGAACCGCAGGTTCTCCCGGTTTTTCACCCGTTCCCGGGCCTGGCGGAGCAGCCAGTTGAAGAGCCAGCGTCGGAAGGGGCTTCGGATCTTCCTCTGGACGGTTGCTTCCGCATCCCGCCGTAGCTGTTCAGGATCGATCCGCCCACCGGCGCTTCCATGGTGCAGGTAGCCGGCCAGAAGCTTGACGATCAGTTCCCGATTTTGCTTCGGCGTTATCGTCTCCAGCTTCAGTTCCCCTACATAGCGATCGCCGAAATATTCCACGTACTCCTCTACCTCGCGGTGCAGCTCGGGGTATTCGCGCAGCGCGCGAAGGGCCTGGCCGGGTGTGGCGGACTGGAACAGTGCGGCGAGCTCCGGCTCTGCTCCGATCCTTGCGCCTATCTCCCGGAGGCGCCGCATCGGCTCGGTGGAGATGATGCCTCCCTCGCCGCTCAGCAGATCGTTATGGAGGGTTCCCGCGCTATCCAGTTGCCATTTCTCTATGGTCCGCTTCAGCAGGCCGAAAAAGATCATGGTGTAGAAGTCGTTCAGGATCGGCAGGCGCCAGCGTTGCAGCAGCGAGCGTTCCAGCCTTCCGTACAGGGCCATAAGTTCATCGGGGGCAAGCTCGCGCAGATCATCGTTTTTTTCCAGCGGTGCCAGCGTCGTGTTGAGGTGCTTCTGAAAGCCGATGATGTTCTTCGGAAGCGTCACAAGGTTCGCTACCAGCCGGTACAGGGAGAACCCCAGCCGGATATAGGGGTTGCGCTTGCTGGGAACGACCGTCGGGGTCTCCTCCAGCCGATCCTTTACCCCCATCATCTGCTCCATGAACCCGGCATTGATGCTGTAGCCGGGCAGAAGTACCAGCAGGCGGTACCAGTTCAGCAGATTATAGTAGATCCTTCCCCGGATCAGCCCCAGCATCTCGAAGATGTCCCGATTGCTGTCGATTGTCTCCTGATCCACTCCCAGTATTCGGCAGAGTTCCTGGTAGACCTCCGAGTAGACATCGCGGACAAAGGAGAAGGTGAGGGGCGTGGTGACGCCGGAGTAGCTTTCGATGATATTGGAGTTGTCCCAGAGGATGCGTCCGCGTGTCGTGTCGGGGGATGAGGCAAGCCCGGTAACCGGACGGCTCTGGAGAAGGTAGAGGCGGTTCTCCGCGATGCACCATTCCACATCCTGAGGGCGTCCGAAGAGCGTTCCAAGCCTTCTGGTTGCGGCGGCGATCTCCTCGATCCATGTTGGGGTCAGCGTCGGGCTTGTGCAAAGCTCGGCGGGAAGGCTTTCTGTGGTCGTGAACCGGCCGCCATGGCGGTCGAAGACCACCTGGTGATGCTTCTGCGCAATATTGGATTCCACCGTTCCCCCACGGCGAACCAGGTAGGTATCGGCGTCAAGTTCGCCGCTTACCAGCCCTTCACCGAGGCCATACACTGCCGAGATCACCACGGCGCTTCTATCGCCGGAGACCGGATCGATCCCGAATGCCACGCCGGATATATCGGCGGCGATCATCTCCTGTATGATAACGGCCACACGAGGGAACTCGCCGTGCACCCCATTGTGCTTGCGGTATGCGCTCACCCGTTCGCTAAAGGCCGACTGCCAGACGCCCAGGATGCATTCGGCAAGGTCGCTACGGCGAACGAAGAGGAAGGAGACAAGCTGCCCGGCATAGGAGAGATCGGCGCTGTCCTCACCGACTGCCGAGGAGCGAACCGCCAGATAGGTCTGATCGGTCCATCGTTCCGCTGCCGCATCCTCGATCTCCCGAAGCAGAGGTGCCGGGATGGACCGGGCGCCGGGGGAGGCGGTTGCCGCGCTTGCAAACGCATCGGCGGTGACGACAAAGAAGGGAGGGACAGCATGTCCGGCACCGATCAGAATCGACAGGTTGCGTGCCTTGGCGCCGATGAGTTGTTCATCTGCATCCCGGCTGGTGCCGGGCTGATAGATCGTCATATGCTCCGCCTGCTGATATGCGCATTGTGCCGGACCTGCTCCATGAAACGCATCCAGGGAGCCGCCGTTGTATAACGTATGACCTGAGCTTGCCAGGAATATAACCGCTGCGGCCGCCTTCGGAGATCTTTATTCGCGTTCCAGAATGACCGTTGCCATGGCTGACGTCTCGGTATGGGTCAGGGAAAGATGCGCGCGCATACCGGCGCAGAGCAGGGCGGCCTGCCCACGGAGTTCGATAAAGGGGCGGCCTCCCGGCATTCTCCGAACGCCGATATCGCGCCAGTAGACGCCACGGGCAATGCCGGTGCCGAGCGCCTTTGCGAATGCTTCCTTTGCGGCAAATCGGGCTGCAAAGCGCTCGGCGGCTCGACGAGGCGTTCTTTGGCAGTATGCGATCTCCTCCTCGGTGAAGACCTTGCGCTCGAACTGTTCACCGTAGAGATCCAGTGCTCGGCGAATCCGGTCCACCTCTGCAATGTCCGTTCCTATGCCAACGATCATAGCTGTTCTCCTTCCAATGCTGCTCTATCCTCCTCGCGGCGGATAATCTCCAGGCGTTCCTCAGGATCGAGCACGATATTGAGGAGTTCCTTGATGTCCTTCAGGATATAATCGGCCGTGACGGTCTGGTTTCCCCAGGCATCGCCATAGTGTGCAAACGCGGTTTTCATGCCGATGGCCGCAGCTCCCACCATATCGCGATCGGCCCAATCCCCCACCATGATCGCCTCCTGCGGCTCCACCTTGAGCATTTCCAGGGCCAGGCGGAACGGTGCCGGATCTGGCTTGTGCTTGCCGGTGTCATCGAATGTGACCACAAAATCGAAGATATGGTGGAAGTTGATGGAGCACAGGCGAAGCCATGCCTCGCGGGTGGGGGCATCGGAGACCACAGCGAGTTTCACGCCGTGTTTCACCAGTTCCATCAGAGTGGCCGAGACATGCGGGTATGGCCTGAGCGCGGCCTCGCGTGCGCGACGGTAGGCAACGATGCCGGCCGAGAGCATCTTGTAGTCGATCCTGCCAAGTATCGTCGTTAGAAGCTCGTCGAAGACCTTCTGGTACTCGATTCCCTGCTCGTTGTAGATGGCGTCGATGTGCTGCTTCACATCGCTCACATTCATCTTCAGACCTGCGTCGATCATTGCGGCGATGGCAGCATCAACCGATTGCCGTTTCATCGCCATGAAGTCCACAAGCGTGTTATCCAGATCGAAAACCACCGCTTTGATCATCGTTGTTCCGTTTAGGTTCCCCACGCTACAAAGCGTAAGATAGCCAGTTTCTCCTCCTGTGCCGTATAGGCGCGGCATTCGGCCCGCATGCATATTTTGTACATACTGTGCACACTTGCGTGCCATATTTCCGTTATGTCTGACCATATCATCCGTGTCCGTGGCTCGCTGACGCCCCGGCAGAACGAGATCTACGAGTTTATCCGATCCTGCATTCAGCAGCGAAACACCCCTCCGACCATCGCCGAGATCGGGTCGCATTTTGGCATTCGATCGACCAACGGTGTAAACGATCTGCTTGTGGCGCTGGAACGCAAGGGGTATATCATTCGTGTGCGTGGAACCGCCCGTGGCATCGCGCTGCCGGAGAATGCACCGGCAGTGGCCTCCGGTGGCAGGGGAAGCAGGCAGATCCCCATCGTGGGCGATGGCGATGCATCGAACCCGTTTTCCATCTTTATGAACCCGCATGGGACGCTCGCTCCCGATCCGGCGTTGTTCCCCACCGCCAACAGCTTTGCCGCAGTCGTCAACGACGATGCCATGGATGGCGAGGGCATCTACAAGGGGGACTATGTGATAGTGCAGCAGGCAGCGGATCTTCCTGATGGCGGGTTGGTATTTGCGTTGGTGGGCGCTCAGCAGGTGGTGCGAAGGATGCAGGGGAGTGGGGAACTCCGTTATCTGATCTCGGCCAATCGCTACTACAAAAAGATCAATGTGGTGGCCGGCAGGGACGATGTGGCTCTGCTCGGCCAGGTTGTCGGCGTGATTCGGACGTTCAAGTGGAAGGAGAAATAAAAAAGTCGGGGTGTATCGCGTCTGCCATCAGGAGCCATGGCCGTAGTGTCTCGGTGTGGGCTTCGCGGCAGTTCGCGTCCGTATTGTCGTTGATCCGGCGTGCGCTCCAGGCCCCCGTAGTTGTTGCCACCTCACGATGCCGGAGGGGGGGATGGGGAGGCGTGGTTGGCGTTGGCAACTGTATGACGTTACAAGGGAAATGAAACAGGTATCCGAACCGATCGACCTACAGATGGTAGATCTCCCTGCGGGAACTATCGTATTGAGGGATGATAGAATAGGCAATACATGGCATGTCGAACTGCATGGCTTTGCGATCGGCTGCTATCCTATCACGCAGGCGCACTATGCTGCGGTGACCGGGGAGTGGCCTTCGTCATATATCGCCGCACAATGCCCGGTAGAGAGCGTCTCCTGGATTGATGCCGTTCATTTCTGCAACATGCTCTCCAGGGCTGCCGGCCTTGAGTGCTGTTATGATATCTATGACGATGGGACCACGCTGCTGCACGAACGTAATGGGTATCGCCTGCCCACCGAAGCCGAGTGGGAGTACGCATGTCGAGCCGGGACAGATGGCCCGCGCTATGGCAGGCTCGACGAGATAGCCTGGTATAGCAAAAATTCCCACGGGCATATGCACGAGGTAGGCCGGAAGCAGCCGAATGCATGGGGGCTTTACGACATGCTTGGCAATGTTTGGGAGTGGTGTGCCGATCAATACGACCCACAGGTCTATGGTTCGTATCGTCTGTTTCGTGGCGGTGGCTGGGCTGATCCCGAGCGAGGTTGCCTTGCCACAAATCGCCGCCGCAGTCATCCGACCTTTGCAATCGATGATCTCGGTTTCCGGGTCGCTCGCTCATGCGGAAGCGGTCGGGGCTGATCCGGCATGCGCATCTGGCTTTGGTGCAGGGAGGAGCGATCGCCCTGTTACATGTGCAGCCGCCGCCAAACTGGGCCGCTACCGAAATGGCGCTTGGTTTGATCCCGATCCTTTCGCATCTTATCGTTACCCCGATCCAATATCACTGCCGGGCTTGTTCGTCTCCACGCATCCAACACCCGGTCGATCACCATACCATCAAGCGTTCGCGACCAGCGACTCCAGATCCTGGGTCCACCATATCGTGTTGCGAAACAGACAACCTAATCATGAAGAGAATCCACTATCGTCAGGCTCTCGCTCTTTTGAGCGCACCACTTCTTGGGCTGATGCTTCTTGCCGGCTGCGCCGATGACAATCCGGCACAGCCCGATCCCGTCGATACCGACACTGCCTGGGTTCCGATGACGTTCAATATCAGGACCGTAGCGGGCGCAACGCCATTTGCGCTCGATTCCATGCTGACGAGCGAATCCGGCATCTCCTACAAGATCTCCAAGCTCATTTATTATATCCAGGGGATCAACCTGGTGGACACTGCCGGGCAATCGGTGGCTGTGGAGATGGTGGACAACGCGGAGAAGCCACTCCCCTACAACATCGCTTTGGTGGACTATGCTCTGCCGGAATCGATGACGATTCGAGTGCTTGCTCCACGAGGTAACTATAAGGGGCTTAACCTCACCGTCGGCGTGCCATTGACCGATGCATCAGGGCAGGAGCTGAACCATGTCGATGCCTCGGCCATGGAGTTCCCGCTCAACGTCGATGCCGATATGTACTGGGGATGGAAGGCCGGATATATCTTCCTCAAGGCCGAGGGGCGTGCCCAGTCCGACAAGGAATGGCTCTCGTTCTTCTACCATCTCGGCGACGACAAGCGCATCATGCCGGTACGTATCAACGAGCCATTTACCGTTGCAAAGGGAGGGGCCTCATCGAGCACGCTGGAGGTGAATGTGAATAAACTCTTTGTGACCCCGATCGGAGAGCATAGCCCGAACATGATCGGAGAGATGGCCGATCGCATGGCTCATGGCGGCACCGCAGCCGATATCATGTCGAGAAATGTCATCAACTCCGGATTCATCACGCTGAAGCCGTAGCCGTACCATGAAAGGATCGCATCGCTACATTCTGTCGCTGGCGCTTGGGCTTGTTATCGCAGCCTGTTCGGGGACCGTGGATGCGCCACCGGATGATTCACCTGTGAAGATTCCGGCCGGTTTTCCGCAGCTCCCCGTTCCGGCCGATAATAAGATCACGCCCGAGCGGATCGCGCTGGGGAAGAAGCTTTTCTTCGACAAGCGCCTTTCCAGTACCCACGAGGTTTCCTGCGGAAGCTGCCATCTTCAGGAGCATGCGTTTGCCGATCCCCGTACGATCAGCATCGGAGTGCATGGCCGGGTCGGAACCCGGAACGCTCCGATGCTGGTCAATATGGCGTATAACACAAGCTTCTTCTGGGATGGCGGTGTGCCCACGCTGGAGCAGCAGGCGATAGTGCCTATCCTTAACCCGCTTGAAATGGATATGCGGCTGGAGGATGTTGCCGTGCGCTTGAAGGATGATGCGGAGTACGTGGAGCTGTTCCGGCAGGCGTATGATATGGAGCCGAAGGCCGAGGGGATCACCAAGGGGCTTGCCACGTTCATCCGTACCCTTGTCAGCGGCAACAGCCGTTACGATCGTTATCAACGAGGGGAGAACGGGGCGCTGAACGAGTCGGAAAAGCGCGGCATGGAGCTTTTTCTGGGCGAAAGCGGTGAATGTTTTCACTGCCATGTCGGCTTCAACTTCACAAACAACAACATCCAGAACAACGGTCTGTATCTCGATTATGCCGATCAGGGACGGTATCTGGTAACGGAGAATCCCCGTGATATCGGCAAGTTCAAGGTTCCCTCGCTTCGCAATGTTGCGGTGACGGCACCCTATATGCACGATGGTTCCCTTGCTACGCTGGAGGAGGTGGTGGAGCATTATGTTTCCGGTGGGGTGGCCCACCCGAATGCCGATCCCATCATTCATCCCCTCAGGCTGGACGAGCAGGACAAGGCCGATCTGGTGGCCTTTCTGAAGTCGCTTACCGACGAGGAGTTCCTCACGAACCCGAAGTTCAGGGAGTAGAAGAGGTGATCGCCGTAGCCGGTCGGCACAGTTCCTGATGGCGATAGTTGCCTTTCGGGGGCCTCAGGCGGTCGGCTACGGATCGTTCTATCCAGGCATCCTTCCGGGTATCCGTTTTCAGCTTCGCCCCCTTTTCCCTACCATCTCATATCCTTTCCCCAATCTCTGCAATGCCTGTTCCTCGGCCGTTATCCTGATGCGGAGCAGCACCCCATTCAGTATCGAGGCGGTGATAGCCGTAAGATATGCCCCATAGAGTGCCGGCAGGGAGAAAAGCTCCAGGATCACCGCCACATAGTTCGGATGTTTCATATGGCGATACGGGCCGCGCCGGATGGTCCGGCTGCCGGGGATAACCAGGATTCTGGTATTCCACCGCACCCCGAGCGAGCGGATCGCCCAGTAGCGAAGCCCCGCTGCAAGGAGGAAGATCAGAAGAAAGAGAGGCCAGAAGGAGCTTACCGCACGGGTCAGGAGCACGATCTCTACGATCATGCCGATAAACCAGAGGGTATGCAGCACGACAATGGCAGAATAATGGTTTGCGCCGACCTCTATCGCTCCCTGTGAACGTGCCAGCCGTTCATTGCGCCTGGCAAGCCTCAGCTCTGCGATCCGCTGGATGATTGCCAGCGGGATCAACAGGTGTAGTGGCGACCAGTGAGCGATCGCTATAAGATGCGAGAGTAACGATGTCTCTTCTGGCACTGCGTGCTCGTTGGTTTATGCTCTGGATGCGGGCCATACGCCGTCGGCTGCCACAATGCTCCCTTCTACGCCATGCCAGGCACTGGCCGGAATCCTTCGTCCACTGCCAGTTCCCGGCTCTGCGATGCCTCCACGGCGAGACGATCGCACCGCTCGTTCTCTACAACGTTGTTGTGCCCGCGCACCCAGCGGAACTCCACACGGTGCTTCTCCAGTTGCGCCAGAAGCCGCTGCCAGAGATCGACGTTCAAGGCAGGTTTGTTATCGGATTTGCGCCATCCCTTCTTCTGCCAGGAGTAGACCCATCGCTTGGAGACGGAGTCGACCACATATTGCGAGTCGCTGTAGACCGTGACCACGCAGGGGCGGCTCAGCCGTTCCAGCGCGACGATCACCGCCAGCAGCTCCATGCGGTTGTTTGTTGTGCCTTTAAAGCCACCGGAAAGCTCCAGTCGTTTGTCGCCGTATAGAAGCACGGCGCCATATCCTCCGGGGCCAGGGTTGCCGGAGCAGGCGCCATCGGTATAGATCGTGACGTTCGGTTGTTCTGCCATAGAGCGCAAAGTTAGGGAAGGCGCGGATATGGGATGAGGATATAATCGCTGCCACGAGAATGTATGGGGTACCGGTATAAGGCAGATGTGTATCTCCTCCGGTATGCTATTTTCAGTGGCGGCCCGGCGGCCGCATGAACGGCCGGGCGTCATTTTCCGGGAAAATCATGTCACGTATCACTGCATTTCTTGAGACCGGCACCAAGGTGTCGGTACGTACCGATCGCCATAGCTGGTTTGCCGATGAGCCGACTGCCGAAGGGGGGACCGACGAGGGGCCAACGCCATATGAGCTTCTTCTTGGCAGTCTGGCCGCCTGTACGGCGCTTACGGTGCGGTATTATGCGCGCTTCAAAGGGATCGACCTTCGCTGGATCAAGGCCGAGTACGAGTTCGATCGTGTTCACGCCAGGGATTGCGAGGAATGCGAGAATCCCGACAGTGGCATGATAGAGCGGGTGACGGCGTATGTGACGGTCGGGGGAGTCTTTGATGCAGGGCAACAGGATCGCCTCCAGCAGATCATCGGACGTTGTCCGGTACATAAAACGCTGGCCCATGGCGTGCGGATTTTTGATAATGTCCGTTTTGTGGAAGGAGACCCGGATGCCGGGATCGAAGGCCCGGATATGCAATCCGATGCCACAGAATAATCGGTCTGGCCTCTCCACTTCCGATCTGGCCCGCCTGCATCGGACTGAGTATTGTTTCTGCTCCCCCTTGGCAGGGGATGAGCATGTTTTTTACGTTCTTCGCATTGAGGATCATGGCAAAGGAACCACCAAAACAGGTTATACGGCAAAGTTCGGTCCGTAAACCTTCGACGCCCAGCACTGTATCTCCATCACTCGATACAAGCACGGCAGAGGCTGATACAGGGAAAGGATGTGTGGAGGAGGCGATAGAGCTTGCGGTGCGTGCGCATCATGGGCAGACCGATAAATACGGGCAGCCCTATATTCTTCATGTGCTCGGTGTTGCCGGGCGTTGCCGTTCGCTGGAAGAGAAAATCGTCGCGTTTCTCCACGATGTGGTGGAGGATACCGAGCATACATTCGACGATCTGCGGAATCTGGGGTTCTGCGAGCGGATCATCGAGGCTGTGGAATGCCTTACACGGCGCAAAGGGGAGCGATACGATTCCTTTGTGCGCCGTATTGCGCCAAACCCGCTGGCCCGGGCGGTAAAACTGGCCGATCTGGAGGATAATATGGATGTGCGCCGAAGCAACCGTCAGATCAAGGAGAAGGATAGCGAACGTATGGAGAAGTACCGCAAGGCGTGGCAGTACCTTAGCTCGCTTCATAGCGGAGGTGAGGGCTGAGAGATCCAGGTTGGGTGCGGTGTTTCCGTGGTAGGACGTGAGTGGGGGAGGATCGAGGGATTCTCTGAGCCGATCGGCGGGTGAGCCTGCTCTACCACGGAGCGATGCCAACGCAGAACCCTGTGCCTGCCGGACAACGGCTGCTGCGCACAGGGCACTCCCGCATCATGGAGAGGATGCAGAGGTGAAAATGGGGGGGAGAGCATCGGCGCGGGCCGCCGCGTCAGAGTATCAACATCGCATCGCCATAACTATAGAACCGATAGCTCCCCTTGATCGCATGTTTGTAGGCTTTTAGCACCTTTTCACGACCGGCGAAGGCACACACCATCATAAGCACCGTGCTCTCCGGCTGATGAAAGTTGGTGATAAGGCGATCGACAATCTTGAAATCGTAGGGTGGATAGATGAACTTGTCGGTCCAGGCGCGGTTTGGCTTGACCGTGCCAACGGTCAGCACCGAGCTTTCCAGCGCCCGTACCACCGATGCGCCAACGGCATACACGTTCCCTTTCGACTTGATGGTCTTGTTGATCGTCTCGGCGGCTGTCGAGGAGATCTCGAAATACTCCGAATGCATCTTATGCTTTGTCAGATCCTCCACTTCCACAGGATCGAAGGTGGAACGGTTGATATGCAGCATGACACGGGCGATCTTCACACCTTTTCGTTCCAGCCGTGCTATAAGCTTCTTCGAGAAGTGCAGCCCGGCCGTCGGTGCCGCCACCGAACCGTTGACCCTGGCAAAGATCGACTGATAGTACTCCCGGTCCTCCTCCACCGGCTCGCGGCCGATATACGGGGGGAGCGGCATCAATCCGATGCGTTCGATTGTCTTGAAGAGATCGCCGGTGTGGTTGAACCGTACTGTTCGTCCACGCGAGGTTGTGTTGTCGATCACCTCACAGTAGAGCTTGCCATCGTCGAAATAGATCTTGTTTCCTATCCGCACCTTTCGTGCAGGATCAACGATCACATCCCAGAGCGATGAGGTATCCTTCTGCGATAGCTCTCGTAGCAGCATCACTTCGATCTGCGCGTTTGTCTTCTCCTTTTTCCCTATCAGCCGCGCCGGAAACACCCTCGACTCATTGACTACAAGGCAATCGCCTTTCTTGAAGTAGTCCACGATGTCAGCGAATGCTCGATCTTCCATCTCACCGGTCTTGCGGTCAAGCACCAGAAGTTTTGATTGATCTCGCGGTTCGGCTGGGAATTTCGCGGTTGCGGATTTGGGGGCGGTGTAGCGGAAGTCCGATAATTTCATGGAAGGTATCAAACAAATGACGACATCACCCGAGGCAAGCGACCGTCGCAGGCGGGTTTCTGGAACACCTCTACATCCATTAGGAGGGCTATACGGGATGCTGGAATACGGAATTAGGGCATTTTCAGCGTATTAAAATTACAAAATCAAGAGGGGGGGATGCAATGGTTCGTATCAATGAGTTTGTGAGAATCAGTCAAATAACCGTAGGTTGTCCCGATGGTACCAACACCTGGCTCTGCGGTTCCCTGGTCGTAGGCCAGGTGGTTCGGATCGCATGGCACCCTTCTTGGCATCATCTCTTCCTTTTCCCTGTGAACGTTAGCGCTTGAGCCTGGTTCTGCGGTCTCCACGTTGAGCACATCGCATCGATTACCGTATGCAGGAGCGATGGCGATGGGGTAGCGTGTTGGCAGAGGAGGGCCGATTGGCCCCATTAGCATGATTGGGCCTGTTTTTGTAGTTGTAAAACCCCAGACAGGTATCTTTCCTGTTGCTGGGTTCCTGTTCAACAGTGCCGTGGGCTGATAAAGATCGTGGTACCACCTCATCTGCTCTAGATGGTATATGTGGTGCCTCTCTTCGGAACAAGCTTCTCTGGGATAGAAGAAGATCGTTTCCAGCAACGTTCACAATAAGTATACTTGCGACGCGGTGCACCCCCCGCTTATTCTGGATTGCAGGGTAGGTGCGGAATCGCTTCAACTGTCAACTACTCACACAATTCATATGGTAGGAGCTTACAGATGAGACACCTCAACATTCTGCCAGGCGTGCTCCTGTGTGCCTTGCTCGTTACAACGAGCGTGCTGGCGCAGAAGGCCGGGATACCTGATCCCACCCAGCTTGAAAGCGTCCGGCAGTCCCTTGCGGAGCAACCTCTGGTCTTTATCGAAAATCGCGGACAGTGGCATCCGGAGGCGCGATTCCTTGCCCGTAGCAACGGGCTTGACCTCTGGGTGACAAACAAGGGGCTTGTCTATGATCTCTATCGAATGGATCGTGATCCATCGGCGGCCACAAGCAGCCGTACCGGTCATGTGGTCCAGATGCAGTTCATCGGCGCTGGTTCCGATGCCGTCGCTACCGGCGATCAGCTACAGTCCGGCACCTATAACTATTTCCTCGGCACCGACCGTTCACGGTGGGCCACCGATGTGCGCCGTTATGGCGAGACCCGCATCCAGAACCTCTATCGTGGTGTGGATGCCATGCTCTATTTCGATGATGGTGCCCCCCGCTATGACCTTATCGTTGCCCCGGGAGCCGACCCATCCGCTATCAAGGTGGCCTATAAGGGAGCTGAAAAGGTAGGGGTAAACCGTGCAGGCGAGCTTGTGCTTTCCACGAAACTGGGCGATGTGACGCAACGAGGCCTGTTCGCCTATCAGTTGGTGAATGGCCGGAAACAGCAGGTTGCCTGTTCCTTCTCGGTTGATAAGGCCGGTGCGGTCGGGTTCACCCTCGGCGGTTATGACCGGCGTCTCCCGCTTGTTATCGACCCCATCATCTATAGCACATATGTTGGTGGCTCAGGTTGGGACGAGGCAAGGGCGGTGGCAGTGGATACTACAACCCAGTTTGTGAAGGTCTACATTGCCGGGTTTACCTACTCAAACAACTTCCCGACAATTTTCGGTTCCTATCAGACCGTGTATGCGGGTGACGCCGGTGGAACCGGCAATCCTCCCGGTGGCGATGCATTTGTGGCAAAGATCGATCCTTCGCTCAGCCGGCCGAACCAGCTTGTCTGGGGAAGTTTTATCGGAAGCGCCGGCAATGATGCTGCCACTGATATCGCTCTGGATGCCAATTCCAATATCTACATCACCGGCGTGGCCGGCTCGGAGTTCCCGATCACCCACCCCATTGCCAATGTCAATGCCCAGGGTACGTTTGTTGCCAAGTTCAACGAAGGGGGGAGCGTGCTTCTGTACTCTACCTTTGTGGCGGACGAGTCGGCCGGCACGCTGCCGAAGATCGCTCTTGATGCAACACGTCGCGCATATGTGACCGGCGGCACCACAGCCAATACGCTTCCGGTAACGGCCAATGCCTTTCAGGCCTCGAACGCCGGTGGTCGCGATGCTTTTGTTGCCGTTGTCAAGGCCGATGCCAGCGCACTGGACTATGGCACGTATCTGGGCGGCAACCTGGATGATGCCGGTACCAGCATCGCGGTTGGCCAGTTCAATGAAATTTTTCTGACCGGGCAGACCAGCTCGGCCAATTTCCCGCTTCGTGCCAGCATTGCCTACGATAGCACGTACAACGGTGGTGTTGATATCTTCGTCTCGAAGCTTGATATGGAGCAGAGCGGCGTTCAGCAACTCTCCTACTCCTCCTATCTCGGTGGTGCAGGCGATGATCTCTCCTATGATCTGCTGGTTGATGCGCTGAATGGGGTGGTGGTGGTAGGCTCGACCACGTCCAGCGATTTCCCGACCAGGAATGCCCACCAGAGCACGTTTGGTGGCGGGGCCGGAGACCCCAGCGATGCGTTTGTTCTCCGTCTCAATCTTGCGGTCGTGCCTGCAAGCCAGCTCCTGTACAGCACCTACCTCGGTGGTGCCGGTGCCGATGTTGCCACGGCTGCCACGTCCGTCCGTAATGGCGATCTCTACGTTACCGGCTGGACCGGCTCATCGCGTTTCCCGCTGACGGTGAACGCCGTTGATACCACATTCGGTGGCGATAGCTCCGATGTCTTTATCGCCAGGCTCCGGTTCAATGGCACACTGCTCTACTCCTCCTATCTAGGCGGCTCCGGTGGCGACAAAGGTTATGGCATTACGATCGGAAGAAACCGGACGATCTTCCTGACCGGACAGACCAGCTCGGAGAACTTTCCGGTGTCATCGAATGCCTATCAACAGATGCCTGGAGGCCTTAACCGTTCGGATGCATTCCTGACACAGATGTCGATACTGGAGCTTACCTCGCCGGTCGGCGGCGATACGCTCTGCGCCGGAGGCACTTCCACGATCACCTGGAACGGCCCTACTACCGGGGTGACGTATGATCTGTACATCTCCTCCGACAGCGGCCATACATATAATCCGCTGGCCTTTAACCTTACTGGCAATTCCTACTCCTGGCCCATCCTTTCCAACTTCCCCCCAGGCAAGGGGTATCGTATCAAGATCGTGACCTCCTCGCAGGCCGAGTTCGATGTAAGCGATTCCAACTTCACCATCAATGCTATCCCTGCGATCATCCGCCAGCCGGAGAACGTCACACAGGTGGCTGGAGGAACTGTCACCTTTATCGTTGAAGCCAACGGGATTCCCGCTCCGACTGTCCAGTGGCAGTTCAATTCCGGTGGTGGATGGACAACGATGGCCGGGGAGACCAGCACCATTCTGCGCCTGCAGAATATCTCGGCCAGCCAGAAGGGAACTCAGTATCGTGCTGTTTTCACAAACGATTGCGGCACGGTTGTCAGCATGCCCGCGACGCTGGATGTATCGGCGCTGGCAGTGATGTCGCCAAATGGAGGCGAGGAGTTCTGTGCCGGAACCACCCAGACCATCACATGGCTGGCGCAGTCCACGGCCGGTCCGTTCGATATCCTTCTTTCAAGCGATGGCGGTGGCGTCTATAACTCCATTGCTAGCAGCGTTGCCGGCAGTTCGTATTCCTGGACGATTCCGGCCAATCTTGCCGGCACACGGTTCCGCATCCAGGTTCGGATCGCCAATGCACAGGCATTTGATGCCAGCGATTCCAGCTTTACGATCCATGCTGCTCCTTCGGTTTTCCGCCAGCCTGCCAGCGTCTCCGCCATTGTGGGCGGATCGGCTGGGTTCCAGGTTGAGAGCAGTGGCTTCCCGGTGCCGAGCGTGCAGTGGGAGGTGAATACCGGCAGTGGCTGGACCGCCATCGAGGGCGCTACGACATTGGGGCTGTCGCTCTCCAATGTGCAGATGAGCCAGAGCGGTGCCCGTTATCGTGCTGTCTTTACGAACCGTTGTGGCACTGCTACCAGCGATGAAGCCCTGCTGACGGTAACTCCGGTCTCAAGCGTCAATCGCGAGAATAGCGTTCTCTTTGGATTGACCGTTGCACCAAATCCGGTTGCCGGACGCGGAGAAGTCCGCTTTACTCTGCCACGCTCCGCTGTGGTGGATCTTACGCTGACCGATATGCAGGGACGTGTGGTAGCATCGCTGATCGACAACAGCCCTCGTGGCGCTGGCGATCATGTGGTGGCATTCGATGCTGCCTCGCTCCCGAGCGGAACCTATATGGTTCATATTGCGGCCGGTAGGGATCGCCAGACGATGAAGCTGACGATAGCCCAGTAGTCTCAAGACCGATCAACATCAATCGGCCGGGCCTGCGTGATGTGGGTCCGGCCGTTGCGCTTTGTTGCAGGGCCTTTGGCAGCTTGCCGCTATCGTCGGTATGAAGGAGCCGTACCAGCATAATCCGGCTCTAATAAGGGGGGATGGCCGATAAGTGGCTCCTATGGTCCCGGCGGATCGCTGAAAATTTTCCAAAGCCATGCCGCGCACAGAGATGGAGAGCGGCTCTCTGCACCCAATTCGTTAAATTCATGCCGCCTGATGATTACGGCAGGCTAGTTGCTTGATCTACTCCCAGATCGTGACCATTTTCTTACTCTTAGCCTCTTTTCTATGAAAGCGGTTATCATGGCCGGCGGATTCGGTACCAGGCTTCGCCCACTGACCTGCAACATCCCCAAACCGATGGCTCCGATGGTCAATCGTCCGATGATGAGCCACATCGTGACGCTTCTGACCCGGCTTGGCATCCGCGAGGTACTATCGCTTCTGTATTATCAGCCGGAGGTTATCACAACCTACTTCGGTAACGGATCGGCGTTCGGCATCGATATGCATTATGTGCAGTCGGAGGCGGACTTCGGAACGGCGGGATCGGTTCGTAACGCCTATGAATTTCTGGATGAGCGGTTCATCATCATCAGCGGCGATGTCCTGACCGATTTCAATCTGGCCAAGGCTATCGCCTTCCATGAGGAGAAGAAGGCCAAGGCGACGATCGTCCTTACCCGTGTGCCCGATCCTCTGTCGTTTGGCGTCGTGATGACCAACGACGAGGCGCGCATCACTAGGTTCCTTGAGAAGCCGCAGTGGGGGGAGCTTTTCTCCGATACAATCAACACCGGCATCTATATCCTGGAGCCGGAAGTGCTCGATCTGATCCCGCACAAGCGCGAGTTCGATTTCGCCAAGGATCTCTTTCCGGCGATGCTGAAAGAGCAGATGGGACTCTACGGCTACATTGCCGAGGGATATTGGCGCGATATAGGCAACCTTACCGAGTATCAGCTTGCTCATCTCGATGCTCTTCGCGGCGTGGTAAAACTGGAGATCCCGGGAAAGCGCCGGGGAAACATCCATATCGGCGAAGGAACCTTTATCGCCGACGACGTGCAGTTCGAGGGGCATGTGGTGCTGGGCGATAACGTGACTGTGGGGCGGGGTGCCTTCATTGCCGATTCGGTGATTGGCGATGGCTGTCTGATCGAGGCGGGAGCCGAGATACGGAACTCCGTGCTCTGGCAGCGTATCCGTATCGGTCGTGGAGCACAGTTGAGCGATGACGTGCTCTGCACCGATGTGGAGATAGGGGCGGATGTCGAGGTGAATGAAAATGTCTTTGTGGCCGACCGTTGCCGTATCGGTGATGGTGCCCGGTTGCTCTCCAATATCAAGCTCTGGCCTGATAAGGAGGTCGAGTCGCGTGCGACACTTTCCACAAGCCTTGTCTGGGCCGATCGCTGGCAGCGGGAACTTTTCACCGATGCCCGTATCACCGGCCTCTCGAACATCGAGATGAACCCCGAGTTCGGTGCCAAGCTCGGCGCGGCGCTCGGCGCGTTTGCAGGCAAGGGGCGTGCTGTTGCCATCAGCCGCGATGCCGATAATGTCTCGCGCATGATCCATCGCGCCATAAGCACGGGGCTGATGAGTGCCGGCGTGATGGTGAACGATCTTCAGAGCACGCCGATCCCGATCACCCGCTCGGAGCTTCGCAACGGCAAACAGGTGGCCGGCGTGCATGTTCGCAAGTCGCCGCACGATCGCCGCAAGACCGATATCATCTTCTTCAGCGCCGATGGCAAGGATATGCCCCCTGGCAAGACGAAGAATATCGAACGCCTCTTCTTCGGCGAGGAATATCAGCGCGCCGGGTATGATGAGGTGGGAAGCATCTACTTCCCGGAGCGGACCAACGAAAGCTACATTGCGCGGTTCCTGGAATCGCTGAACGTGACCGCCATCCGCGATGCCCGCTTCAAGGTGGCGCTCGATTTCTCCTATGGCGTGGCCTCTACGCTTTTCCCGAACATCCTTGGCGCGCTCGGCCCCGAAGTGATCTCCCTGAACGCCTATCTCGATCCCACCCGCATGGCACGCGAGCGCGAGGAGGTAGAGGCGGCCATGAAAAAACTTGGGGAGGTGGTCACCTCGCTCGGTTACGACTTTGGCTTCTTGGTCGATCCGGGGGCGGAGAAAGTTTATGCCGTCTCCGAGACCGGCGAGCCTATAAGCAACTATCGCCTTCTCTCCATCGTAACGAAGCTGTTCCTGGAGACCCGCAACGGGCAGGTGCAGAAGATCGGCCTGCCGATCGTTGCATCGAGCGAGGTGGAGATGATCGCCGCCGAGTATGGCGTGGAGGTGGTGTACACCCGCAACAACCACTCGGCGATGATGGATGCTACCAACGACAAGGAAGTGGCGTTTGTCGGTGGTACACGAGGCGGTTTCATCTTCCCCGATTTCCTCTTCTCCATCGATGGCATGTATGCGGTCGCCAAGATTATGGAGATGGTGGCACTGAGCGGCAAGACGCTTGGCCAGCTTAATAAGGAGCTGCCGCGCCGCTCGGTGGTCGATCGTACCGTGGAATGCCCGTGGGAGCTGAAGGGACGGGTGATGCGCCGTGCGATGGAGCATAGCGAGAACTTCCCACGCCAGCTTATCGACGGCGTGAAGATATTCCTCGGCGAGGATTGGGCGCTGCTTATCCCGGACAAGGAACGGCCGCTCTTCCATATCATCGTCGAGACCGATAAACATGAGCGGTCGGCCCAGCTTGCACTGGAGTACGAGCGCCTTGTAAAGGAATGGAAAGAGGATCAGGTGGCCCTGCCGTAGAGCAGAGCTATCGGCGCAGAGTTTCCGGCAGGGATTGCCAGAGCGTGCCGTAAGTTACCCGCCCGGTCCTTTGGAACATCCTTTAACATTTTCATTCCGCAGGATTCTTGCAAACTCCCCGCGAAGGGGGCTATATTTGCATTCCTAGCAATTCCGCGATAGCTCAACGGTGGAGCATCCGGCTGTTAACCGGAGGGTTGTAGGTTCGAATCCTACTCGCGGAGCGCAAGGCGCTCGAAGCCAATGCAGGAACGGCCCGTCAAGTGATTGACGGGCCGTTTTGCGTTTTGGAGAATTGGCCTGGCCCAAGCCAATCTTCTGGTAAGAAGAGATACGGTTCATCATCAATGGCGGTGTGAATAGTGTGGAGTTTCCTTTAAGCATATATACCCCATCTTTCCATTTAGGGCATCGTTGATTATTAGGGCGTGTTATGCACTTCAATCGTCGGAATCAACTCGCAATCAACGATGAACAGTGCATGACAGGCTCTAGCATCTGCGAATGAATATCGAGTATGGAAGGAATCCGGCAGCGATACGGTCCATTCATTTCATTGCCTATCGGTGTGCCTTCCGCAGCACGCTCCACCATGTATTTCGCTTTATGCTCCCAGGGTGCTCAGAGTTGTTGTGACAACGGCCCGTCAAGCATATGACGAGCCGTTGTATTTGCGAGCAGCTTCTCTTCGTATCCTGTGTTATCCGATCGGGACTGCACAGGATGCCGTTGCAGCATCGAGCACTCTACTTGACCGGATTTGTCCCCGTGCCGAGCACCTCATCGGGGCTGGCCTGGCGGTCCTCCACCGATCCGGTCCAGATGCCCCATCCAGTTGGGTCGATCACATCGCCGTTGTTGCCAAGGTTGTGCAGCCGGTTCTGGTCCTGATCGGTAAGAACCTGTCCCTGAAGCGGTTCCAGATGCCTCACATCATCGGCATTGATGCCAAGCGCCTGTCCCACGCGAGTGCCATAGTCATCATGCACCAGCAGGAAGTGCCAGAGCATACGTTCCTGAACGTCGCGTTCGCACTGGCCCAGCAGGTCGCCCATATTCTTCACCAGGTCGTTGCGCTCCCAGTCCATCATGGTGTTATAGCGGCCGCGTGCCTGTACGTAGTCGTTACGACGTTCAAGGACGCTCTGGGTAAGCCGACCGTGGATTTCCGGCTGGTTGTTCGGCTTGGGCGAAGCGGTCGTCAGCCCATTGTGTATCGATGGCTCATAATTGACATGCGGGTTCTGTCCGGGCGCCAGATCCACCCCGTACGACATCTGCCCGCCACGCTGGTTGGTGGCCACCGTCGCGTTCTTCGGCTGATTCACCGGGAGTTGCAGGTAGTTCGGGCCTACCCGATAGCGCTGGGTATCGGAGTACGAGAAGGTACGCCCGACGAGCATCTTGTCGTCCGAGAAGTCCAGGCCGTCCACCAGCACTCCGGTGCCCATGGCGATCTGTTCTCCCTCGTTATGGAAATCCGTGACGTTGCGGTTCAGCGTCATCACGCCGATGTGGCGTAGCGGGAACTGGTCCTCAGGCCAGATCTTGGTGTCGTCCAGCGGGTCCCAGTCCAGTTCCGGGTGCTCATGGTCTTCCATGATCTGCACATACATATCCCATTGCGGATACTCGCCACGCTCGATGGCTCCATAGAGATCCTTCGAGGCCGAGCCGAGATCCTGTCCCTGCACCTTCGCCGCGTCGTCCGCTGTCAGGCTGGCGGTTCCACAGCGTGGGTGGAAATGATATTTCACCAGGACAGTATCCCCCTCTGCGTTCACCATCTTGTAGGTGTTGACGCCAAACCCCTCCATATGCCGATAGGTTGCCGGGATTCCGCGCGGGCTGAACAGATACGTGAGCATATGCATCGATTCCGGCGTCTGACTCATGAAGTCGAAGATGCGGTTCGGTTCCTGGCGGAACGTTATCGGGTCCGGCTTCAGCGCATGGATCACGTCGGGGAACTTGATGGCATCGCGAATGAAGAAAACCGGCAGGTTGTTGCCCACCAGATCCCAGTTGCCATCCTCGGTGTAGAACTTCACCGCAAAACCACGCGGGTCACGTGCCACCTCCGAGGAATCGCGCCCTCCGATCACCGTCGAAAAGCGGATGGCCAGCGGCGTCTTCTTTCCCGCTTCCTGAAAGAGGCGTGCTCGCGTATACTTGGATGCCGGCTCATCGCCGATCGTTCCTGTTGCCACGAACTCCCCGTAGCAGACGAAGCCACGTGCATGCACGACCCGTTCAGGTATCCGTTCGCGATCGAAATGGCTGATCTTCTCCAGAAAGTGATAGTTCTCCAGCGTTGCCGGTCCACGGCTGCCGATTGTGCGCTGCGACTGGTTGTTTGCGACCGGATGTCCTTGCCGGGTTGTAAGGGTGGCATCCGTGCTCTGCTCGCTGGGGGATTTCGGCGGCTGCTGTTCGTGGTTATCCATGGTATCTCCACTATTGATATGGCTAGGTGTAGATGACGGCCCATATACGGCAAATCATATGCCGATCGTTATTGGCTGTTGGGGACGGGAGGGATGCTGCTGCATCAACGGACCAATCCTGCCATCGTCTGCGATGCGGTCATGCCGGTGTGAATATAGCGTTCATGTGGGTTGCAACATCATCATAATCCGTCAGGGAGGAGGTTCTTGCACGCTTCTCGATTCTCTTTCCCGAGAAGTTGATGCCTGCCGCTGTGGGCGCTCACGATTTCGACAATGCTATTCTGCGAGGGAAGTTCATAGGATGATGATTCCGAGCACTCTTCCAGTGCAGACCTGCTGGCACACTAGGGCGGGACCATCGGCAAGGTGAAGATGTCAACAGACTGCGTTATTGATCGAGGCCCACCTGGATTGCCCGGTTGATGCTTGAATGTCCAGGCGTAGCACCATACAATGCCCAGGTCGGCCAGGGCTGTATCCTTGCGTATGTCTCTCCTACGGTACGGGGCTGGCCATCATTTCACAGAGAGCAAGCGATACTGTAGCCAAGGCACTATTTCCATAAAGACCGTGGACTTACATCATGGCATCGTACAGGGCGCTACGGAAAACGTTCCGGTTTCCTTTGTTCGGTGGTATCGGGCCAACGGCCAGATCCATTTGATGGCAGATGCGCCATGCCCCTGTAGCCGGTACAGGGCACAGTTTCGTACCAGTGGCAATACTCCATATCTTGCAATCGGTATATCGGAGTTGATCTCAATCGCAGTGCCGTCGTTCTCACAAGGGTGAGGGGAGGGGGTACGATCAAGGAATATTCTATGAGTTCTTCGTCGTCTTTTAGCTCTGCGGACCCTGCCTCGGGTTCCCTACCGAAGAAACCTGGTCGGATCGAGAGCACGCTGCTCAAGTTGTTTGCCCGACCGGCGACAGTCACCGCCATCGAAGACGTATCGCCACGATTCCGTGCCATTACCATAGCGGGCGATGGGCTGGCATCGGTTGCCTGGGTGCCGGGACAGAAGGTGCAGATGGCGCTGGGCGGCTTTGTCGCACGCACCTTTACCCCCATGGTCTGGGATGCGAAGGATGGCTCTACCTCGATCCTTGTTTTTATGCATGGTACGGCACCAGGGGCATCTTGGGCTGCTTCTTTGACGGTAGGGGCATCCTGCCAGATTTTCGGTCCGCGTGCATCGCTGGATCTTACTACGCTGCGGCGACCAGCTATCATGTTCGGTGACGAGACCTCGTTCGGGCTGGCTTGCAGCCTGCGTGCGACCGGGGAAGGTATGCGGGATATCACCTTTCTCTTTGAGGTGGCTTCGATCGCGGAGTCGCAGATGGTTCTTCGGACGTTTGGCGTACATGATGCCATTCTGGTGGAGCGCCGTCCTGATGACGGCCATATCGCCGAGGTGGAGACGGCGCTGGCAGAGGCGGTCGGGCTGCGCACACCCGCGCAGTTTGTGCTGACTGGCAAGGCAACCTCGATTCAACGGCTGCACAAGTTCTTGAAGGGGCGTGATATCGGGTCTGCCGAGATCAAGACAAAGGCATATTGGGCGCCCGGCAAGACCGGTCTGGATTGAGCCATTGGGGCCAGTTGGCAACACTATTCAGGTGGTGTATTCATGCAGAATATCCTGTGTGGCAGATGCTCGCAATATTCATATGGCCGGATCCGAACCGTTATTGTAATGTTTCTGTGGGGTCGGAAAATCAATCATAGGATAATGGCCCATCATTGCTGATGGACCATTATCCTGTTCGGGTGGCTTTACCGTGGGGAATTATCTCCTTCTTTTCACGGAGTGGGCCGTTCAAAACGTCATATGAACCTTTTACCTCCATATCTGCAATACATTGCCATTTCCGGCTATCACCTCGTGCCTTGTGCTGCTGCGCGTTCAAGCAGAGGAGATTTACCATAGAAGCGATGATTCCTTGCAGTATAATACCATAATGGTGCAGAACCGGGTCGGTGCTTATTGCTCATCGCTCTCTCGCTCAGCGACGAGTGCTGCAATCTCATCATCATGCCCGAGTTCAAAAAGCTTTTCAGGATCACCGGCGCGCTCGCGTACCATTTCCACCACTTCTGCTACCCTATCCACATGTCTGAGATCAAGGTCCTCACGTACCGCATAATCCTTCAGAGCCTTTACATAGATATCACCGCACCGGTGCAGGCTCGGGTTGAAGAGCTTTACGCAGAGCGTTGATTCGCAGCATGCTGTAACGATGGCGGCATCGGTAAAATGGTTTGCGCGATAATGCTGTCCTTCCTTGATGGTTGTATATCCCCATACCGCCTTGATGTAGTAGCAGCCCGGGGGGACTTCAACCTCAAGATGGCCGCAGCGGGCCGGCAATACCACATACCGCTTGCGGCACCATTGAAATACCGATCCGTCGCAATTATAGATGATGATATACCATGTCCTGTCGTCGATTCCACAGGGATCATCGATGCCAGAGACGTAAATGTCCAATTTTGCAAGTCCCATGGTGTTTATTCTCCTCGGTTTAGGTGAACTGTTAGGCGAAACGTTATAGAGCGTGCACTGCACGGGTATATCCCAGGCAGCAGCTATTTCGTTCAAACTGGCAGATTCAATAAGGCATAACGGTGATGATACCGTCGGCATAGGATGAGGATACAGATAGAAGCCATTGAGCGTTTTCCCGAGCGAAAATTCGGAGAACGTAATCCGCCAGACAAAAGCCTGCAGTCTGATGCCGGGCGTTGGGTTGATAGATGGCTGTGGTCGTGTATTCCTCTGCACTGCCTGCATTGATCTGGCAGTTATAACGTGGATGAATAATACACCAGCAGGATTTATTGTTCCAGTACATATTGATGTACCCCCTTATAAGGGTACCATAAATGTCGTCGCCGATGGTGTTTGGGGATATTGCTGCCGGTGCGGTTTTAATGGTGGTGATAGAGAATCATGAACCCTGCGAATGGCCATTGTATTATTCGGCTCTCTACGCTCGTGCCTTTTGCCGTGATACGATGGTGGTCGTTTTTTTGTCCGCCGCATGCCTGTCGTCCGTATGATAGATAATAGGCCACATGGCTGAACCCTCGATGCTTCCGGTCCTTTCTGTGTGCGCTTTCCCGATCCTGGATCGGCCCGGGCGATGTCTTCCGTTACGATACGCGCAGCCTGCCCGCAACCGGCGCTGCCGAAGCTCTAGCAGTGCTGAAAAATGGCGCAGTGGTGATAACTTCCCTCTGTGTAAAGTTATGGAGGATATCAACATATGGAACTTAACGATCCCCGTCTGGAGACCGTGATCCTTCCACGCACAAGCGAGATTGCCGAAGGATTCAAGGTACGGCGCGCGCTCCCATCATCCCGAAGACGCATGGTTGGGC
This sequence comes from uncultured Alphaproteobacteria bacterium, assembly GCA_964455525.1. Classification (GTDB taxonomy): domain Bacteria; phylum Bacteroidota; class Ignavibacteria; order OLB7; family OLB7; genus JAFDZV01. Next base: position 1,147,399 of record CAYVWR010000001.1, on the reverse strand, counting down.
CGTTCATCTTTCTCGATCAGATGGGGCCTGAGGTGCTCCGGGCCGGAAGGGCGCTCGATGTTGCTCCCCATCCCCATATCGGCCTTGCCACGGTTACCTATCTCTTCGATGGAGAGGCCTTGCACCGCGACAGCCTTGGGGTGCGGCAGTATATCCGTCCGGGTGATATCAACTGGATGACGGCCGGGCGGGGCATTGCCCATTCGGAGCGGACCCCGCCGGAGTTGAGAGGGATGGGGTCGCGGATCTTCGGCATCCAGTCGTGGGTGGCGCTTCCGGTATCTGCCGAGGAGAACGATCCATCCTTTGTCCATTACAGGGCCGAGGATATCCCTCATATCGAAGGTGAGGGGAAGTCTGTGCGCCTGATAGCCGGCTCGCTCTTCGGGGAGCGCTCTTCGGTAGAAACGCTTTCGGAGATGTTCTATGCGGATGTGGTGCTGGACGGCGGCGCGCATCTTCCGATATCGGCAGAGCATGAAGAGCGTGCCGTCTATATTGTCGAAGGCCATATCAAGCTCGATCGCGACGGCGGCACCTTCGATGAAGGGCAGCTTCTAGTGCTGAAGCCAGGGGAGCCGATAACGGTGCAGGCGGACGTGCCCGCACGGCTTATGCTGCTCGGCGGCGCTGCGATGGACGGGCCACGGCATATCTGGTGGAACTTCGTCTCCAGCTCGCGCGAGCGGATAGAGCAGGCAAAGGCGGACTGGAAGGCGGGGCGTTTTGAGGCGGTGCCGGACGAGACGGAGTATATTCCGTTGCCGGGCGATGGGCCGATCATAGCACGATATCCGTAGGCCATATCTTTTTCGCACTTGCATGGAGGTGGTAGATGAACGAGAACAGCATTATCAGTGTCAAGCCGCTTGGATTTCCCTGGGAGACCGCCGATCCCTTTCTCTTCTGCGTGCACCATGTGGATCATTATCCAGAGGCGAACGAGGAGATGGGGCCGGCCGCATCACTGGCCGGAAGGAGGCTGGGGCAGGATTTTCAGGGAAAGGATGGCTGGCGGATGTATCATGGCGAGGTAATTCCGGGGTTCCCCTATCATCCGCACCGTGGGTTTGAGACGGTGACGATTGTGCGCAGCGGGTTGATAGATCATACCGATTCCCTTGGCGCCGCAGCGCGTTATGGACATGGCGATGTTCAGTGGCTTACCGCCGGTAAAGGGGTCAATCACGCCGAGATGTTTCCCCTGCTCGATCGCGAGCGTCCAAACCCGCTTGAACTCTTCCAGATCTGGCTCAACCTGCCCAGCACAAGCAAGTTTGCGGAGCCTCATTTCACCATGTTCTGGAGCCCCGATATCCCTGCGTATGTGGCGCACGACGAGGAGGGACGGGCCACCGACGTGCAGGTGATCGCCGGGCAGCTCGGCGATCATCGAGCGCTCGCCCCTCCGCCGGAGTCGTGGGCATCGCGTCCCGATGCCGAGGTTGCAATCTGGACCATCAGGATGGCTCCCGGCGCCCGATGGACACTGCCGCTGGCCTCACCCGGCATCAATCGTACGCTCTATTTCTTCCGGGGCGCCACCATCAATATCGGCGGGCGTGATATTCCGCTGGAACGCAGTGTGCAGCTTCGCGCCGATGCCGAGGTCGCTATCGAGAATGGCCCGGAGGAGAGCGAACTGCTGCTGCTCCAGGGGCGGCCCATCGGCGAGCCGGTTGCGCAGCATGGTCCGTTTGTGATGAACTCGCAGGCGGAGATCCAGCAGGCCTTTATCGACTACCAGCGCACGCAGTTCGGTGGTTGGCCCTGGCCGAGCGATGCCCCGGTGCATCCACGAGACGAAGGCCGGTTTGCCCGCCATGGCGATGGCCGTCTGGAGCGCCCGGCCTGATATCCGATGCGGCGCGACATTCTGAACAACGGCGCGGCTTGCCAGCGATGGCGGGCCGCGCCGTTTCTCCAGCGGAGACTTGTGCGATGGTTAGCCGCCTGCTGAACCCGGATGTGCCTTTCGTATGTACTCTGCCGGGGATGTGCCGACGATGGCCTTGAAATCCTTGATGAAATGCGCCTGATCGAAATACCCCAGGTCGAGCGCCAGTTGGGGCCAATCCACGGGTGCACTGCCTGACATCTGAGCCGCTGCTTCATGCAGGCGATAGCGCTGGATCACCCATTTGGGGCTTACGCCAACATATCGGCTGAAGAGCCGTTGCACCGCTCTTTTGTTCATGTTGATGCGGTCGGCAAGCGCTTCCACTGTGATGATCGCTCGGTCGGAGACGATGCGGCCGATGATGTTGCCGATCATCTCCACCTTCTCATCAGGCGCCGGAAGCTGTCCGCGAAGCAGATCCTCGGCAATCGCGATGCTCTCCTCGTTGTTTTGTGCAAGGATGGTCTCCTCCACCATCTTTGCACCGATAGTGAATATAGTGCCGATGGGGATGCAGCGATCGGTAAGCAGGTTCATCGGCGAAGCCAGGAACGGATAGAATCCGCCCGGCTTGAATTTTATGCCGAACACCCGTCCCGCCGCTGTGAGGAGATAGGAGAATTTCCTTCGCACCACGCCAACGATCCGCGAGTTGCCCTTCTCGAAGACCAGATGGACCGATGGATGGCTCAACACTTCCTGGAGGTGCGGTTCTCTGCCTCGAAGATCCCATGCCACGGTCCAGTAGTGCTCCACGAAATGTTCCAGATCCGGTGCGGGGATATATCGTGCATGATAATAGATGTCCGCACGGTGCTCGGCACCGAGAATCCCTCTGGGGGGTGCGGTTTTTATCTGTGCCATAGGTGCCTGTATCTGTGATATGGACTGTACGAACTGGCACTGGATCGTGGCGCAATACTTCTGTTCCATCTATTTATGGGCAGGGGGATATCTACGCCGATTCCCAGGGAATGATTGGCAGATCTTCTGTCGCGTATATACAATCCACGGTAATGCACGCCCGCTATATTGCGCCGGTGATCGCAATAGCCTGGCTTATGGCAGTGTGCAGGTCGTTCTCTGCCATGAGCGGCGGCCGGACTAGGGGCTGTGAACAACTTCCAATCAGAGGAATGATAATAATGAACATGCGGGCAACAGGAAGCTTCCAATCCAACAATTGGGAAGAGAAGCCCTACAGCGAGGGCGAACGAGGGCAGAAGCTCTCCCAGGTCACTGTGCGCAGCATCTTTAGCGGAGATGTCGTGGGGGAGGGAACGCTGGCCTATCTATTATTTTATCAGACCGAAAGCGCTGGGACGTTTATCGGGCTGGAGCGTTTTGTTGGCAGCCTCGGCGGTCGTTCGGGCAGCTTTGTGCTTCAGCATAACGGCACATTCGAGGGGGCCAATGTACAGGGGAAGGTGCTGGTACTGCCAGGCTCCGGTACCGGGGAGCTGAGCGGATTGCGTGGCGAGGGGAGTTTTACCGCACGGCATGGTGAAGCGGCCGTTCCCTTCGTGTTGGACTATGAGCTGATATAACATCCGATCGTTCTGCCGACCATATCCCTCCGGCGTGATGAATTGCCGGGGGGGATCACGCGGTGTGTTCCCTTGTAAGCGTTATAACCGTGATCTCCGAGCGCGCTCCAAGCCGTATAGGAGGCCCCCAGTATCCGGTTCCCTTGCTTACATAGATCCATTTGCCATTCGGACGGTGCAGTCCCGAGAGATAGGGCTGGTCGGCGGCAGTTGCCAGATTCCAGGGGAAGAACTGCCCGCCATGGGTATGGCCGGAAAGCATCAGATCGAAGTCGAGCGATTCGCTCTGGCGCAATGTCTTCGGCTGGTGAGCCAGGAAAATTCTGGCCGTATCCGTTGGTGCATTGCGGAACGCCGCCGCCGGGTCCGATGTGTGCGATGGCAGATGTGATCCCCCGGAGAAATCGGTAACGCCACCAACGACAATCCGCGCCCCGCCACGTTCAACAAGCCGGTGTTCGTTCAGAAGCACATCGTATCCCATGCGTTGAATTTCCGCCACCCATTCCTCGACGCCCGAATAATATTCATGGTTGCCGGTCACAAAGAACTTGCCATAAGGCGCATGCAGTTGGCCAATCGGTGCCACCGCATGACGGAGGTTGGCAACGGAGCCATCGACAAGGTCGCCGGTACAGGCGATAAGGTCAGGCTTCAGGGCTTGAACTTCCAATGCCACCCTCTCGATCCATTCCCGGCCAATCGTCAGGCCTGCGTGGATATCGGTGATCTGCACGATGCGGAATCCGATAAAGGAGTCCGGCAGACGTGCAATCGGGACTGTGATAGCAACGATGCCGGGCCTGCGTCGCGCCTCGAAGATCCCATACGATGTTATGGCTCCGGTCAGGCCAAGCACGCCGATATTGCCGAGTTGCAGAAGATGTCTGCGCCGGGCCGGGTCCGCCACAACCTGTGCGCCCGCTTTGGATCGTTTTGTCTGAAGCGAACGCACCGTGCTGATGGCTCGGGATGCTAGCATCACCAGATCCCGTATCAGCAGCAGGAAGAAGAGCGTGGAAAGCAATCCAAGCGAGACATATGTCGTCCAGGAGAGCAGTTCATTGGGCGTTGTGGCGTTGCGTCCCAGAAACACCCCACCCAGCATCGTTATAAACCAGAGGAGCAAGGCTCCCCACAGGGCGATCTTCCATCGCGGTGCAAAGCCCGTCGGGGTGATAAGCCGCCATCCGATGTAGAAGAACGCCAGAACGAAGACAAGGATAATGGTCTGGATCATCGTATGTGCTACTACCTGGTTTTGCTGATATCATCGTTCCATCCTTGCAGCCGGCGTGCGGTCTGCCACGGCGAACATACGTCGGAGTGTGCAACCTATCATAGCGCGCTTGTTCCTAGGTGAGTTGCAGGCGAGCCTGGGATCTCGGGCGGATCATCCTGTTCATGCCATCGCCTCTCCGGCTGTTATCTATCCTCTCCGAGCACGCTCCTACCATTCGGGCAATGCTGAGCCAGGCCCAGGATGAGCATCGTCCTGCCACTGGGGCGATCAGTGAGTCCGGGATGGTATAGTATCCCTCTGGCATGCGTCATCGTGCGATTGTTCCCTTCTCGCCTCGTCCATATATCTGGCGAGCAAACGGTGGAAATGATGGGTTCCAACCTCTCGCCGAGGTGAATATCGGCCACGATGATACAGGCGCGATCGGATTCCCCGCTGCACCTGTTCGATGATCTCCTCATCTTCCATCTCCACGCGGTGCAAATCCCCTCCGGCACCTTCGGCACGTTTGCTTTCATCCCATACATACGACAGAAACGAAACGCGTGTGCGGTCCACGGCGAGCGGGGAGACGATGTTGACCGAGAGTCCCCAGGGATAGAAGTTGAGCATCAGATTGGGGAAGAGCCAGAAGTAGTATGCCGCGACGAGCGTGCCGGTATCGGGGTGCCCTTCCGGCAGCACAAACGCCTCCGCTCTGGAGCGTGTGGTGCCAAGCTGAAGATTTGAATAGGGGTAAAGCTCGGTATGGTAGGAGGCATAATCGAGCTTCCCTGCAAGGCTCGACCCATGCACATAGGGGATGTGGAATTCCTCAAGATAATTATCGCAATACAGTGCCCAGTTGGCGCGGATCAGATAATCGCGTGAGGTGGCGGGATCGAATGTGAAGTCATCCAATGGAAGAAATCCAACGCGTTCCCGGATCGGCCCTATCCATTCATCGAAGGTGTATGCCGGGTCGAGGCTACAGAACGCAAGCGGACCCCATTGATGCAACGGGACCTGTGGCAGCGAATCGGCTGCGCCCGGAAACCCTTCTACATTCTCGAATTCCGGCATCGAGACAATATTTCCGTCGAGGGAGAATCGGCGGCCATGATAACGGCAGCGGATGCCGCGCAGGTGGCATTCCCCCTCCACCAGAAGCGCACCGCGGTGTGTGCAGACATTGGAGAGCAGTCGTGTAATGCCATCATCACCACAGGAGAGCAGAAGCGGCTCGCCTAGGCAACCGTCGAGTAGAGTCAGCGGAAGAAGATGCCCGGGCGCCTTCACCCGCTCGGCCCCCGGGAGCAACTGCCAGCTTCGCGCAAAAATCTGTTCCTTCTGCTGCTGGAATATCGCCGGGTCGAGATACAGCGATGCCGGAGGGGAGTATGCCCGGCGTATATCCGGGTCGATATCAAATGCTGAATCATGCATGCTGTTTGCAGAGTTCATACTGTTTGCAATGGAGAGCTATGGGAGAAGAGTAACGCATGGGTATGCAATGTGCTGCCATCACCGCTGTACCCCAACAGGCTGTACGATCATTTCTTTTCCATACCGTACCACACAGAGGTAGACCCCCGTGGGCAGCCCGCCAAGCGGTATCGCCAGCGTCTCATATCCTGGCGTGCGATGCTCTTGTATGTTCCACCGCCGCCGCCCGTTTATGTCGTACAGTGCGACGTCGATCGTTTCGTCGTGCGGCAGAGCCAGATGAACGATGGCCGACTGGGAGCCAGGGTGATAGATAATGCGGAGCGATGCCGGAATCGGCGGGACCGGCTCCACCGATGTCGTTGGAGTGTTCCCCTCGATTGCGCCGATCGAACGGTCCGGGGCAAACCGGTTGCCGCGATAATCGAGCTGTGGGGCGGCAACCGGGCGCCCTGCTCCGATCGCAGGAGAGCCGGGGCGTAGCCCCATGTCGTCGGGAGCTGCGCTTATAAGCGGATCGCGCCTCACAATGCCATGCGTTTCCGTTACCGGAAGCGTTGGTCCTCCCCAGTTCGGGTTCTCGATATTGTGCCAGAGATTGTTCGAGAAGTTGAACGTTTCCGGGCGCGTGTTCGGCCCGATGTTCAGCATCCGTGCGGCGGCATCGTTGCCCACTACTACAATGTTGTTCTGGAATACATTATCGCCGCATTGGAGAAATCCCGGCTCCGTCGTTTCCTGAAGTACCCGGATTGCCCAGCGCCCCGGCAGGTAGATCGTATTGTTGACGACCTCCGAGTTGACCGTGCCCACAAATGCTATCGGCGCCTCGGAGCCGATGAAGATATTGCTATGAACCGCGATATGTGCCGACTCGTATGTGGCGCCTAGCGGGCGAAAGAACTGGAGGCCGGTGGAGCCGCCGATGTTGATCGCGCGGGCGCCCGCATCGAGAAATCTGTTTCGCTCGATGTTGATATAGTGTGTTCCCCCTTTGGCCTGGATGCCGCTTGATCCGGCACGCTCGAACTGATTGCCGACGATCGTCCCGTTGTGGCAGCCCACCATATCGATGAGGCTCCCACCGGCCGCCCCGTCGCGAAAGTTGCAATCGCGTACCTCGAAACTGTCCACTCCCGAAAGTTTCAGAAGATCGTTGTTCCCGGTTGCATCAATGCCGCGCCATGTGCAGCGCTCGATCACGATATGGTGGGCGGGCGTTTCGGGGCTTCCATCATCGTCTATGTTCATTCCGTTGCCGGTCTGTCCCTCCAGTGTAAATCCAATGATATGCAGATAGGCGGGATCGCTGAGCTGCCATGAGTTATTGCCACCACGGATAATCACCTCCTCACTGGCGGCAGCCATGATCGTGATCCATGCCCCTGGGCTTCCCTGAAGCATAGCCACATGTTCGCCTCCGTTATAAACTCCGCCACGAAAGAGGATCGTATCCCCCGGGCGGACATCGGCTGCTGCTGCTGCCAGAGTTGTATAGGTCCCGCCGACGCGTATTTCTAACGTTCGTGCGGTAAGAGAGGGGGAGAGGAGAAGGAGGAAGAGAAGAAGATGCTGGAGTTTCATATGGACCTCGTGGGGAGCTGGCGCTGTTATGATCGGATCGGCCTCATCGTCTTTACCATGGCTAGAGCGGGTGGCAGGAGTTCGACCGGGAATTCCAGGTGCGCGGCTGGGCACACGATGCCGGTACCGCGGCAGGCAACGGCGAGAGGGTCCCGTAGATGCCGCCGATCATCCTGATCGTAAATGCGGCGAACAGATTCCTGCTCTCCAGCCGGTCGCTGAGCGCTGTGACCGATGCCAATCTGCCGGTTCGCCGATCTTTATGTTCAACCCGGCTGCGAGCGGGCCGAGACCGGTGAGCAGTGCAAGCGTTTTCATGCCGCTTATGTTCAGCCTCCCTGCCCGGCGGTCGCCGTTGTATCTCGCCGCATAAAGATACATGATTGCCGCGGGAAATGTCGGCAGAGAGGGGTATGGCTGTTATGGCGCCAGGTTTTGTCGTGAGGCAGCGCTCTGTCTCGTATTGCTGAACATATGGTAGCTTCCAGGGATCGGCGCACCGGCTGTTGCTGCCGAGTGCTTTTGGAGCGTATGGGTCAGTAGAACAGCGGTATGATCAGATCAATTCTTGCGTTTATTCTTGCCGGTCTCTGTGAGATCGGTGGTGGCTATCTCGTCTGGCAGTGGTTGCGTGAGGGGCGAAGCATCTGGCTTGCCGGTGCGGGAGCTTTGCTGCTTGTCCTGTATGGGGTTCTTCCGACGCTTCAGCCAGCGGATTTCGGACGGGTGTATGCGGCGTATGGTGGGCTTTTTGTGGTGATGTCGGTGCTATGGGGCTGGATCATCGATGGGGTAGTACCCGATCGGTTCGATCTGATCGGTGCGGCAGTGGTGATGCTGGGCGTTGTTATCATGATGTATACACCACGCCATGCGGCCCCCTGAGCGGAAGCTGCATGGCGTGGGATGCCATGCCAAAAGCCCGATATAGGTATCAGGCTCTATAATGGGATGTTGGACTATCGGAACAGGGGACGGCCGTGTGAGAGGAACGGCCACGGTATTCCCGCAAGGATCAGAAGCAGGGCAAGGCCGAAGAAGATTGCGACGGTCTTATGCTTGCGCGTAGGATCATCAATGCGCCGCGATCGCGCACGTCCGACATGGGCCAGGGCGGTGCCGATCACCATAAGGGCGGTATGCTCTGCCGTAAAGAACCGTGTGACCCTGTTTGCCATGGCTGCTCCGGGGTCTTGAAAGGTAGCTTGAATGATGGGGCTGAGGAAAAAGAAGAGGAGCAGGCCGACCAGAAGCTGAAGGTCGAGGCTCCCGATAAAAAATGCGCCGATTTTCTGATCGGATGGTTGCCATGGCTTCTTTCCAAGCCAGCCACCGATTGCCTTGAGTATCGCTACAACTCCCAGAAGAAGAACAAACCAACGCAGATAGGAGTGGAGTGAAAGGAAGATCATGTAGGCCATTGTTCCGTCCTTTTTTTGAATCAGATCGCTGATTATGGAGTCCACTCGTCCTCGCACCATGTGTTCGTTTGGTGCGGCCTGGCCGCGCCGGAGTTCCAGGGGAGCGATGACGACGGTATGGATGGAATGCCGAGATGCGAGGGCGGCGCTGCCGCTGCGTGGCGATATGCGCGACGATTGCCCCGGTCGGGATCGCTGCCCGGCGATTCTCTGGTGCGGAAGATAACGTGATACGAAGGAGAATCCGGTAACTCTTCTGTTCAATTGTCCGATAAGCCCATTGTTGCATAGAGATGGGGCTGCATACCGAGGGCAGGAAGGTTGATGAGATGGCACATTGCTGCTTCGGTGTATCTTGCCGTCCTGAAATGGCGGGCATCCTATCAAGGGGCGATCATGAATACGATACTCCAGAAGCTGAGACACAAGGACGATCAGAATGCGTTGCTGCTGAATGCGCCGGAACGATTCCGTATCGAGGTGGCTGACTCCAATCTGCGCCATGACGTTACCGATCGGGATGGACATTTCGATTTTGTCCTTCTCTTCGTCGAGAACAAGGCCGATATCGACAGGCTTGGGCCGGTGGCCGTCCGAAGTGGCCGCTATGATGCTGTGCTCTGGATCGCCTACCCGAAAGGGGGGGGCAGCGCAACGGCTGGCATCAATCGCGACCGGGGCTGGGATGCGATCACAGCCCTGGGGTTGCAGCCGGTCGCGCAGGTGGCTATCGACGATGTCTGGTCGGCGCTTCGCTTCCGTCCGGCCGAGCAGGTGCAGTAAGTCCCGGGCGGGTTGTATCGGCAGTGATCCTGCGATGACATTGCCGTGGGAACTTGGGCTGTTGCTCTGATGGGGCTGTTGACGGAGCCGGGCAAACCGGGATGCTGCACTGCATCCCGGTTTGCCCGGCCCTGGTGTTGTATGCTATACCATTATGAAGATGCCGCCGCTGTGCCCGCCATTGCGGTTGCCGCGGTCATATCTCCATGCATTTCCTCTCCTGCAAATGTTACATAGCCATAGCCCAGCCCTTTCATCGCGTTATGCCAGAGCACTTCCCCGGTTACCGGGTCAAGGCAGAATATCTCCCCGGAAGTCGCCGCAAACACACGCTGATGGACGAACGATACTGTGACGAACGCCGCCATCCTTTTCAGCGTTGTTCGCCATAGCTCCTCGCCGGTCTCCGGGTTGAATGCCACAACCGCGTTCCCAATGCCTACATAGAGGCGTTTCTTTTCCGGCAGCAATGGTGCCCTGTATCTGGTTGTCTGTGGTTTCATCATTGCTTGATCTCCTGTGATACTGCTGAGTATGGTTGCACCAGGATCGCCCGGCGTTTTATCGGTACGGTTGCTGGATGGTGGTGGTTGCATCGGACGGGGGAATTCGGTTTCGGAGAATCGGCGCGATAACTATTGGGGGATGTGGATCGGGTACGTATGAATGGTACCGCTATGGCGTGTGCCGGCGAGCGGTTCGGCGCGGATTCCGTGGCCGCCAGGACGTTCGTTGCAGCCTGCTGGTGGTTATAGATTGTTGTTATGCCGAAGAGCGTACGGCGCTCCATATTGGCGGCATGACCAAGCTCTGGAGGCATGTTTTTGATGGGGAACGTATATGCTCCGCCATGGCGATCCACGGCCCTATCCAACCAGCGCCGGGATCTATGCTCTGTGCTGGTTGGGCTTCCGAACGATGGGGGGATACTATTGCTGTCAGGCGTTTATTGCTACGCTCATGAGTGCTCGGGATAGGCTTCCGATCCGGCTGTTTTGCCGGTATCAACAAAGCCTTACCCCCCCTTGCTCCGCGTTCGTGCAAATGATTTTCTACAAAAAAGAGCGATTGCAGATGAGTACGGAACGCTGTACATTTGTCTTCGTTATGGGTCCCCCTTTTCCCCCGAGCGTGGTCACTGAAGCATGCGGTGCTACAGTGGCGCATACGCCTCCTTGCGAGCGTTTTTCCGACCTTCACAATGCATTCCGAGACCGTTCCCTCGGCATTTGGATCGGCCATCACAGAACACGGCATCCGTTTCTGTCAATCAGTGGTTATTTGATAGTAATCAGGCGTTGTGCTATCATTGTGGCCTGAAGGTCCTTCGTTCCTTCAAAGAGGATGGATGCATGCCACGACCCACACGCAAACTCTCGCAGGCGAACGTCGAGGAGATAAAAGAGATGCAGACCACACCGCCGTCCGGTGGCTCCCCCGGAACCCCGATCGTCCCGGAGCATATGATCAGGTTTCTCAATGCTCTTCCGGTGACCGGCGATATCGTCGGATGGATCGAGGCATTTCGCGAGGCATTGCGCCAGATGCTTGGAGATGTTGACAGGATCTCCATGAAGATCAACACCAACTGCGACCTCAGCAACCCTCATCGGAACGTCGCGCTGGAGATTGCACAGCATATGCTGCCTGCCAAGAACGTTGGCGATTCGGTGCATGTATCAACTTCGGACAAGGGATTTCCGGGCGAAGAGCTGATCAATGAGTTCCGCCAGCTTGGGCATCCCGTCGATGACTACCATCCGCCCCACTATTTTGATTATTACTTTGCCGGGAAGGCATATCTAGGGACCATACTTCTTCTCCGGGATCGCTCAAAGACGCCGATTTCGGATCGGACATTGGAGACAGTGAGGGCCTTGGAGCCGTTCATTCTCTTTGCTCTTTCCGATCTGGTTACCCGACATTATTATGCCCGGCCGATCGACCGTGTGTTCAACGAGATCCTTCTTGGGATGGTCCAGGAGGCGGGGCTTAGTGCTCAGGATATGCGGATCTTGAGCCTGATGCTGCTCGGCTATTCTTATAAGCAGGTGGCCGACCGCATGGAGGTGACCATCGATACGGTGCGCAAGCACATGAAGAGGATCTATCGCAAGACAAGGACCGGAAGCCTTGCCGAGCTTTTCGCGAAATATTTCACGCCACGTCTTGGCATTCAGGGGCTGGGAGAGGAAGATAGTCTGTAGATGGGGCCGGTGTATACGATGTTCTGTTTGTCGGGATGTAGACTGGTGCAAGGCCAGCGATACCTCCGCCGATCCGCCTGAGGCGGGCTGATCTGGCCTTGTATGCGGATTCTGTGTCAGATTCCCCCATAGGGGGTGTTTTGCCTTGTCGTCAGCTTGCCATCACATGTATTATCGTCATAGATACTATCCAGCACCTCCGACACTGGAATGACCGGAGGGGGGGTACACAAAGATGTACTGTCCATCCCCATCCTGCCTAGCGTAACTTGATGGGTGTCGAGCGGGTCTGCCGGTCTTTCTGGGCCAGAGGTTCGTGCCACTACATGCTAAACGAACTACGCTACCGACACATCAAGTATCCCCCAATCTCCAACAGCATCAACATCATGCGTCTATCACTACCCACAATACTATTCTGTGCGATCATGCTCTGCACCACGGCATGGTCACAGCCAACGGATGTACGACATCCAGAGAATCCCGATGCAGAGATGATTGGGACCATGCGTCTTAATGTCACTCCGCGCTCGGAAGTTCAGCGGGGCCGTTCGGTTCTGGAAGTTGAGGGAACGATATGGAATACCGTTGCGATTTTCCGTAGCGAAGGGCGTATCGATTATTACGTCAACGTCGACTCGATAGCATTCACCGGCGATTGTGCCTGGCTGGATGGTACCGGCACGGTGCTTCTGTTTGATCTGCTCTGCCGCACAGTGATTCTCCAGGGAATGGCCGAAGGCCACACCCCCTGTCCCCATAACTGTAATGATGCCTACTCGAGTCTGAGCCGGGTGTATGTTGCGGCCTGTGTACAGCGCGAGGGAACTGGAGCGGGGACCAAGTTCAGCCGATGTACTGCCAATGATTATTCCATGCGAGAATATCTTACCTGCTGTCCTGTTGGGATAGAGGTGCCGCAGGTTCAGGTGATTCGCAGCACAGGGGGAGGATGTTCCTCGGGTTCCCTGCCCCCACTCTGTGAGTCGACCGGTTCCTAACCGTGCGTGCCGGATCAAGGGGAGTGTGCTGGTATGGCCCGCTCTCCTTGCGACCAAGGCTACCGATCCGAATTCGTATGGGCTGCCTGCCGGGCGATTGGCCCGGTAGGTTCGCTGTGGTTAGTTGTCATGGCGACCGGTGATGACCTTCAAGGAATCCATCGCCGGAAGAATCATGAGCCGAGGGGGAGATACATCTGTGTCTGGCTTCCTCCATCGTGATGCCGCCATCGTGTTCTTACCAGTTGATCGGCGATATGAGTCGGCGTCCCCGGATCGGGCTATGATTTGTAGCATGGCACGATCCGGGGACGCAAGGGGAGGGTACGGCCCTTATCGTACGGTGAGAGATCATCACGCGCAATTGCATGCCATTGTCACACTGTTTCAGCCGTCCGGCTGGCAGTACACATTCAAGCCTGGTGCGCCTTTGCATTGCAGTAGCATTGACAGGTCGTTGGGGAGCGGGCCGGAGCCGATCTCCTGCTGCATGAGGTGAAGTCCGGTGCGGAGCAGAACGCCGTGCCAGTCAAGCTCCCGCGGACCTTGTCAATAGTTTTTATGACAGTGCAGAGCCTTATACATGGTAATGGTTGGGAATAAGCTCTCCGGCGCAGGCTGGAATGCTTGCGGATCTCGGCCCTCGATACATTTCTCCGCTTCATTTCGCAATGTAACTCACACAGAATCGGCGGTCGGACGCTTCACCATCAATTGCATTTATGCGTAATGAGATGCCACAGGCGGCGCGCAATCATTGGTTGCGCCGTTGCCATGGCATCATGACCGGCCGCCATCAACAGGAAATTCTTGTATGATGAAAGGCGTCCTCCACTGTCACCAAGAGTCTTATAGGAATAACTCGGTCCGGTTTGCCGGATTGATAAATAATGTACGTTCGTCGGCAGAGGCATTCGCACGTAAGCTTTGCCATTCAACCGAGGAGACCAAGGATCTTATGCAGGATGCTGCGGTGGTTGCGTGGCGATATTTTCCGCAGTTGCATGATGAAACGCAGTTCGGAACGTTGCTTTTTCAGATCGTCAAGCAGCAGTATCTCTATCGTAAACGCTCTGAGGAACGGCATAGGCCCTATATCGGAGAGTTGCCTGATCGTGAAAGTGGCCCGCAGGAGAAGAGCGATGGGGCGTTGCTGGACTCCACGATGGATCTCCATGAATCGCTGAAAGCGTTACGTGGTGAAGAACGGGAGCTTGTACTGCTGAAATGGGCGGGATTTACGCTGGATGAGTTGGCACAGGTTTATGGTTGCAAGCTCTCCTGTGTCAATATGCGCTTGCGCCGTGCCAAGGAGCAGATGCGGAAATATCTCGGCGGAGGCTCCGGCAGGCATACGCGTGCCGAGCTTTCCAGCGAGGATATCATCGACGAGACCACACGTCTTGTTCGATGGGCCGAAATTCGTTTGGCCGAGTCGAGCGGTATCCACCGCGAGGAATCCGCCATTGCCGGTTAGAGTTGCGGTTGTTGATCCCGGAAAAATTCGGGAATGCAGAATCCATCGTGGTAGGAGGCCGGGGGCCTAGCCCCCGGCCTCCGGCGTAGTGAAAAACGTCCCGGTAGGCTCACCCGGCCGGGATACGTATGATTGGAGGGTCCGGGAGAATGTTTGTGTTCGCATCTCACTGGCCAATGGAGATGGGTGAAATGGTGATCTAGATATCTGCGAAAGAGGAATGTCTTCATGTGATAGCTCGCATGAAGGGAGCGTGAAGATTTGTCTGATGCATGGTCAAATCAACTATCATGGCTACCATCAGTGCTGTGAGAACTATCTCTGCGCATTTGTGGTTCAAATGATTGACATTGCCTTGCAGGTGCTTCTCCTCAGACCGTATTATCAGGCGCACGACCTGTGAACCGTATGCCTATGATAAGACTAGCCCGATCATATCGACTCCATTTTCTGTCTGCGGCGCTCGTCGCATTCTGCCTCCATACGGTTTGTCTGGGGCAGTCAAGCCCCCCGTTGTCGCCAACGCCGCCTATGACGATCTATCCATGGCCTAATGGAACCAGCGTGAACTTCTCCTTTGCCCAGGCGTTTTCCTCGAACTGGTTCTGGGGCGAAGAGAATTTTTTTGCAGTCAAGTTGAATATCCGATCGCGTGATGAACGTAAGGCTGGACCATTCGTTTTTCGGAATTATCTTACTGTAGGCATTGGCGCAAATTATCAGGATGATAGTATCCCGGAGAATATGGTGCGGGTAGGGGAGAATGATCTGTTCGGTGAGCTGCTTATAGCCTATCCGGTGTCGTGGCGGGTGGACCCTTATATCGCTGCCAGCCTTCGCACTTCCATTACCGAATCGTTCCAATATTATGGTCCCAGCAGAATGCGTGTTGCAAGCCTGTGGGATCCGGTGACATCACGCCAGAGTACCGGGTTGCAGTATATGCTGGTCGGGGGGCAGAATATGTTCAATACGCGTGTTGGCGTGGCGATACAGCAGATTCGGGCAAAGTATAATACCATGCTGACCGATGATTATACGACGTTCGATGTAAAAGAGGCCTATAGGCCGCAGTCAGGTATCGAGTTTGTCAATGATGCCACGCTGCGTGGCGATTCCACTCTTACCTACGAGGGGAAGCTTACCCTCTTTGGCAGCTTTGAGGATCTGAGCGTCTGGACTGTGGAGTGGAAGAATGAAACGCGATTCCGGCTTTGGAAGTCGATTGGCCTTACCTGGACATTTAATGTACTGCATGACATCCGTCAGACTCGTCGCACCCAGTTCAAACATTCGGTGATGCTCGGGCTTAATCAGGATTTTTGAGCGATATGACTCACTGCACTCCTGCTCTGTTGCCATACGTTTCGGGGAGCTATCTGCATTGTTCCGATATCGTGCGCAACGGCCCTTCCATCGGCAGGCCACACGATGATGTGCTGATATCATTTCCCAGGATGAGCATAAATCCCGATATGCTTGTGGCCGATTATTCAAGTGCTATATAAGCAATTTTCCCGACCGTGGATGTCTTGTGGTTTGTCGTGGTCGGCCAAGCACATATGTTTTTTAGAGGAGGTGCTGCGTGGCGATATGCTGCTGTGTTGCCTTGCCGGGGCGTTTGATGAGGCGTTTCTACACTGGTTTTTGCGGAACGATACTTTCCCCATACCAGTAGCCTATGCAGCAGCATAACATAAGGATACCCCTGCCCGGCGGCTATCCGCTCGTTGCCTGCCTATAATTTCCCCATCTCGATTTCTCTGATTTTCTCCAACCGTCGTATATGGCGGTCGAGACCGGAAAAACTTGTCGCCAGAAAAATCTCCACCAGCACCTTGGCAAGCTCCTCCCCGATCACTCGTGCTCCCAGACAGAGTACGTTGCAGTCGTCATCATAGACACACTGGCGTGCAGAGAAGGGATCGTGTGCCAGGGCGGCACGGATGCCAGGAAATTTATTGGCGGCAACCGAGGCGCCTACGCCGCTACCACACACGAGAATGCCACGTTCTGCCTGACCGTTGAGGATGGCATGTGCAATCGCAGCGGCGAAATCAGGATAGTCGCTCGCTTCATCGTTGTATGCTCCTGCATCGTGTATGCGATGCCCACTCCTTTCCAGCCAGGGGCGTAGTCGCTCCTTCATGTCAAATCCGGCGTGATC
This sequence comes from uncultured Alphaproteobacteria bacterium, assembly GCA_964455525.1. Lineage (GTDB taxonomy): Bacteria > Bacteroidota > Ignavibacteria > OLB7 > OLB7 > JAFDZV01. The sequence continues at coordinate 1,130,644 of CAYVWR010000001.1, read as the reverse complement.
GCTGGCAAGCACAAGTTTCATGGTCGATGGATTTGTCGTGTTGCGTTCCTGGTATCCAAGGAATATGTGTACGGGAGAGGATGGCGTGTCGCGACCATCCATCATACGGCGGAACGTCGCCGAAGCCCTGCCGAATCGAGAACCGGAGAATAACGGGTACACCAACTGCTGTGCCATGCTGCCACAGACCCGATGTCCGTTGCTGGAATGTAATGCGTTTCAGATAATCGAACTTGTATGGGCGTCTGCCCTCTGCGATGAGGCCGGGTTGGCTGTGACGCTACGTTCTGCCACCCGCTCATGACTCTCGACGCTATGCGTTCCGCCTCGATTCCTCTGTGGATCTCTATGCTATCCCTCCTTCTGTCCGACTCCTGGGAAGTGTCCGGTGTTCGTACAGCATCCGCTCTCACCAATCCCGCGAATCGCAACAAAATCGCCGCTTCTATCCTCTGGCACGTTCCTTCGTGAAGCTGTTTCCAGTTCTATACAACAACAATCTCAACCCCTCTCAAGCAATACCGCATATACGAACTAAGGTAGGGCGGCGGGAAGGGCCAGGGATCTGACAATGTGTCGTAGCGACCCCCAGGAGATGTGGGAGCCAGGCCGGAGTGCCAGGCTCCCACACTTATTTTCATCAGGGTGTATGTGTGTCCCTATAGACACTGCGGACTCAGGAACCCTCTTCTTCAGCGATATCACCGGTCTCGATGCGGCGCTGTACCACCTCGCGGAGCGCAACTACCTCGGCAAGCATCTCCATTGCGCGTTCGGCAACATGGAGGGCGGTGAAGCCGAACTTTTCCATTGCCACCTCGCCAGGAGCAGAGGCTCCGAAGCGATGCATACCGATGAAGACATCGGCAAAGCTCTGCCATCCCATCTCTACGCCCGCCTCCACGCCCAGCACCGGAACAGCCATCGGGAAGATGTGCTCCTGATATTCCTTTGCCTCCTCGCGGAATAGTTCCCAGCAGGGCATGCTTACAACACGCACGGCGATATCATGGTGTTTCAGGGTCTGTGCCGCTTCCACTGCCAGATGTACCTCGCTGCCGGTGGCTGCGATGATGATATCCGGTTTATCGGCATCCACCAGGATATAGGCTCCATGCAGCGCGTTTCCTGATTCGGTGCCCGCCAGAGTAGGGACCTTCTGTCGTGTAAGGATCAATGCCGCTGGTTGATAGCGGCGTTCCATCGCGATCTGCCAGGCAAAGGCCGTCTCGTTTGCGTCGGCGGGGCGCAGTACCAGAAGATCCGGGATGGCACGCAGCGCTGCGAGGTGTTCTACCGGCTGATGTGTGGGGCCATCTTCGCCAAGGCCGATGGAATCGTGTGTAAAGACGAAGATCGTGGGGTAACCGCTCAGTGCGGCCAGACGTATCGCCGGGCGCATATAGTCGCTGAAGGTAAGGAACGTGCCCCCATAGGGGATCAGGCCGGTGACAGCCATACCATTCATGATGGCTCCCATGGCATGTTCGCGGACGCCATAATGGATATAGCGTCCAGCATAATTCTCGGGGGAGAGTGTATCGCTCCCCTTGAATTTTGTGTTGTTCGACGGAGTAAGATCGGCCGAGCCGCCGATCATCAAGGGCACTTTCGGTGCAAGTGTATCGAGCACTTTGCCGCTTGCCGCACGTGTTGCCATATCATCGCCTGGTGCAAAGCGGGGAAAGGCATCGTACCAGCCGTTCGGCAGGCGGCGCTCGGTCCACTGCCCATAGAGTTCCGCCGCGTCGGGAAAGGTCTCGCGGTAGCGTGCGATCATCTCATCGTACTGGCGCTCCAGGCTTGCACCCCTGCTCTGGAATCTTCGGAAGAACTCCCATACATCTTCATGCACCACGAATTTCTGGTCCGGGTCAAATCCAAAGCGTTCTTTCACCAGACGTGTTTCATCCGGGCCGAGGGGGGAGCCATGTACATCGGCGGTGCCTGCTTTGTGTGGGGCACCGTAGCCGATGGTTGTTTTGACGCAGATCAGGCTTGGGCGATCGGATTTCTTGCAGCGTATGATGGCCGCGTCGATCGCCTCGATATCGTTGCCATCGGCCACTTCCTCTACGTTCCAATGGTAGGCACGATAGCGGGCCGGGACATCCTCGGTGAACGCCAGATTGGTGCTGCCATCAATTGAGATATGATTGGAATCGTAGAGTACGATAAGGCGGTGCAGCTTCAGATACCCGGCCAGAGAGCTTGCCTCACCGGACATACCTTCCATCATATCGCCATCGCTGGCGATGACAAAGGTATGGAAGTCCGCTACCGGATAACCGTCGCGGTTCAAGCGTGCGGCAAGGTGGCGTTCGGCGAGCGCAATGCCGACGGCATTGGAGATCCCTTGGCCAAGCGGCCCGGTTGTCACCTCCACGCCATTTGTATGCTGCCATTCTGGGTGTCCGGGGGTGATGCTGCCATACTGCCGGAAGTTCCGCAGTTGATCGAGCGTCATACCAGGAAACTCGAAGAGGTAGAGCAATGCATACAGCAATGCCGAGCCGTGGCCGGCCGAGAGTATGAACCGGTCGCGCCCCGGCCATTGCGGATGCGCCGGGTTGAAGCGCAGGTGCCGTGTCCAGATAGTATAGGCCATGGGCGCCGCACCAAGCGGAAGCCCCGGATGCCCGGATTTTGCAGTTTCTACCTGATCGACCGCCAGCAGGCGAATCGTGTTGATGTTCCGTTCGTGGTTCACAGTGTCCATGAATACCTGCTCGATCGGTCCGTGATTATCTGCCGCCAGCGATTCCATGCACCATAGATGGGTGGCGGCGATCACCGCCGAAGATAGTGTGTAAGGTCGTGCAGCACACTACGGAGCGCACTACGGCTGACGGTTGTTTCCCCGAATGCGGGATGGCGCAGCCGGAATATTGCGCTTAGGCCGTTTCCTGCATCATAGGGTTCTATCGAGAGATCTCCATAGCCCATCTCGTAGTGCTCCGTGGCACCGGCAAGATATCCCTGCAACTCCTGTACCTCCGGCATCTGTAGCTCGCGTTCGAGCATCTTCCAGAGTATATCATCCTGTGTATGTGTGCGTTTTGCCATGATCGTCCGAAATTGATCTGATAGCTTTATCCGCCATGCAGACGGCAAAGAGTGTTCCGCCGTTGCATGCCGGTTGTTCTGTTGTGATCGGCGGGGATAAACTGTTAGAACGGTGAGGAGAGGCCCACCACCGCGCCGAATGTCCCGTTGCCGAGCGGGCCGATTCCCCATCGTGCATCGAACTGGAGGTAGATGACGTTGCTTATGAAGATGGGAATGCGTCCGATGCCAAAGCCCGCCTCGGTATACCATTGGTCGCCGGTGCCGCTATAGCCGTCCGGGTTGGCATTCTCGAAATGCCCGGCGGCTCCTGAGATCGACAGCTCCAATCCGCGTCCTTCATACAGCGGAAGGCCCGCTGCACGCCAGAGAATATCGGTAAAGGTATGCTTGGCGCTTATACTCAGGAATCTGGTGCCGCCATACGTGCCCACCGGGGCCGAGTAGAAACTTCCGAGCTGGCCGATAAAGCTGGTGGAGGTGCGCATGCGGAATTGATATTGGACCGGCAGATTGTCGCTTCCGGTCCCTGCGCGTGCATACAGTTGAAGCATCATCGGCATATAGCCGGTTGGGATCGTGGGAACGTTGATGGTTGTGCCTGCTTCGATGGCGCGGAAGCTCATGGCGCTGCCTGTGTGCTCGCCATACAGCCCTGCCACGCGTGTGCCGATACTGGCCGATGGTGAAGAGCTGATGACAACAAATCCATCGGTGGCCCCCCACTGAAGGTTTCCCTGCACCGTGCGGAACTCCCCATCGAGCGTCTGTGGGTTCGGACGGAACTCTTTGGAGCGGAATATCGAATGGGCCACGGTATTTACCAGGCTGAAGTGCCGTCCTGTCTCAAACTGGGCCGATCCGCGCAGCCTGTCGTAGCGGAAATCGATGCCGGTGCTCCACCCATCCTTTCGATAGTAGTCGTAATAATCGCGGTGGAACAGAGCGGCAGTCGCCGTGTTCAGAAGGGCGGGATAGGGGCGATCGGCTGTGGTTGGTTCCACCCATGAAAAAACCGATCCGAGCAGGTTCACAGCGCCATTGCTTCCATGAAGCAGGGTGATCGCCACATCCCCCTTTCCCTGCCATTCCTTCATGCCAAAACTATAGGCGCCGGTAAGATCAAGCCGCACCGGGCCGAGGCGTGGCATGATCGTCATCCCCGTGATAGCGCTTGCTACCCGGTTAAAGCCGATATACGGGGCAAAGTCGAATGCAAACCCCCGTGTTGGCGCTGTAGTATCGCTGATTGCGACAAGGCTATCCACACGCTGGTAGACTTCCCTTTCCTGGTCGGAAAGCTCGCTCAGGCTGTTTCCCTCCCAGAATTCAGTTCTGATGGAATCGGCATTCGCGGCGGCGCTGATGATCTCTTTGTTGGCATAGACCGAATCGGGTATCGGCTCGTTGATCTGTAACTCGGTGAAGAAGCTTGTTGCGGTTACCAGGGCTTCGATCTCGGCGAATCCGCGCACGATCTCCACTTTGCCCTTGCCGGAGACCTGAAGGTAGGTTGGCTGCCAGATATCGTCATCGAACTTCTCGAATTTCTGCTGGAAGCGTAGCTCGCGTATAAATGCCACAGCCGTAGCGCTGGATGGATGAAGATCCACTTCGATCAGGTTGTAGGTGTCGGCAACGATCTTGATGGTTCCGCTGAAGGTTGGCAGAATGCTGGTGGCCGGCTGTACATCCACCACATACACCGTCTGTCCGTTGATCGAGGTTCGTTCGCGAACCGAGAAGTTATAGCGGGAGAGGGTCGAGGGGTTGAGCGGGGAGGGAAGCGTTGCGTTGAGGATGGGGATATCGTCGTTGTAGAAGCTTATGAAATCGCCGATGGCAACCAGATTGGAGCTGGCCGGGATATTGGCGGTCTGGCGCCGCTGGATCACCTCCAGGCGGGGGCCGCGGTCGCTGTAATAAGCGCGGGCGAATGTTTCGATGATCGCCTGGCGATCTTCATCGTTGATCTGTCCGAATGCGTTCCCCTCCAGTGCAAACGATGTCTTGCTGTAGAGCAGCCCCTGCACCGTCTTTGCCTTGCGCTGATTTTCCTTTTTGCGGTCGATAGCGCGGCGGATGATCTGATCGGCAGTGATCTCGGCGGTGACTTCCACCCCTTTGATCGGAATCGAGGAGATCTGAAGTTTGATAGCAAGATCGGTGGTCCCGGCCGGTATGGTAAAGGTTGTATCACGATAGCCGATGGATGAGGCAATGATCGTATGCGTTCCCGGCGGGAGCGGCAGGCGGAAGCGTCCGCCGGTGGATGTATAGGTGCGCCGTCCGGTCTCCTTGGCCCGGATCACGGCTCCGCCGATCGGATTGCCCGATTCAGCCGCAAGGACGATGCCCTCGATTGGCAGAGCCTGCTGTGCCTGTAGCGGGAGGACAAACACAAAGAGAATGACGATGAGAAGAGGGTAACGCATACGCTTTGTTGTTGGGTTGCCTGATAGAATTGATTGGTATAGGGATACGACGTCATCATCCCGGGATGCAACCGGGTGCCCCGATCATGTGCGGGGTCCGATCATCGACTTCTTGTTCCCCACCGTCTGCTGTCATGGAAACACGATCTGATCGTGCGAGCGGCGCGTATCTTCTATGGTCCGGACCTGCGATGTGGCTGTGCGATGCTGCCGATTGGGGCGATCATCGCTGGCATTGAACAACGAAGGGCCGGCATGGTCTTTTCCGGCCCTTCTGCTTGTGCACGTGGGTATGGCCCGTGGGACCACGCCATCTCTGGTAGGTGGTCCCATGAGCCAGTATGCGACAGGTTCTAGAACTGCATCGTTTTCTCGATCCTCTGGATGATCTTCTCCACGGTTGGCACCACAGCATCCATAAGCGTCGGGTTGTAGGGAATGGGGCAGTCGGCGGTAGCCATGCGCTCAACCGGAGCATCCAGCCAGGTGAAGGCCTCTTGGGTGATCGTTGCGACGATTTCGGCGCCGAAGCCGCAGGTCCAATTATCCTCATGGATCACGATACATCGGGAGGTCTTGCGAACCGAGCGGAGCACCGCCTCCTTGTCCCACGGTATCACTGTGCGCAGGTCGAGCACTTCCACGCTGGCCGATGAGCGTGAGGCAGCTTCCAGCGCACGATGTACCATTTCTCCCCAGGCTACGATTGTCAGGTCGCTTCCTTCCTTTACAACGTTGGCAACGCCGAAGGGGAGCATATAGTCATCGCCCGGATAGGGACGGCGTCCTTCCTTTGTGTCGAGCAGAGCACGATGTTCAAAGAAGAAGGTGGGATCATTGCCCCGAAGCGCCGTCCGCAGGAGTCCAACTGCATCGGCTGCATTCGATGGGTAGGCGATGCGCCAGCCGATCAGATGGGCATAGATCGCCTCGCCGGAGACCGAATGCCAGGGATCGCCAGTTTTTTTGCCAAATCCTACTGGGATGCGAACCACCATCGGCGCGGCAAATTTTCCGGCGGTGCGCCAGCGTACCGTGCCGCAATCGTTGATCTGTTCGTGGGCTGGATCGGCGTATTTGCGGAACTGTATTTCCGGCACCGGCATCAGGCCGGCCATCGCCATGCCCACCGCACGTCCGATGATACCCTCCTCGTTGAGCGAGGTATCAAAAACACGGGCCTCGCCGAATCGTACCTGCATATCGATGGTGGCCCCGTGCACTCCGCCTTTCATGCCGACATCTTCGCCAAAGACCAGTATCCGATCGTTGTGGCCCAGTTCATGGGTCATTGTCTGGCGAACTGCGTCGATCAGGTTCATGCGGGGGCCGGATGCATGTGGTTCCCGCGATCCGCGAAGGTTCTGCGCAACACGTTCCTCGCCGATTTCCGGGAGCGCGCCTCCGATCTCCTGCGGATGACCGGCTTCGTAGAATATATCGCTGAGCGCAGAGTCGGCCTCTGGGTTCCCGGCTGCAATCGCTCGCTCGACCGCTGCTTCAACCTCTTCGGCTACGTCGCGCTCAAGGCTTTCCCATTCCTGCTCGGTTACGATCTCCTCGGCGATCATAAACGTGCGGAGCTTCGGCAGCGGATCGTTGGCGCGTTCGCGCTCCAGCAGATCGGCGGGCTTGTATGCCTGCGTATCCATGAATGAGTGCCCGGCCAGCCTTGGCACGGTAAGCCTGAGAAGGACCGGGCCGTTGCCCGAGCGGCAGTGCTGTACCGCCTCGGTGATCAGGGCAGAGGTTTCTACCGGATCGGTGCCGCTGCCATCCATGATCCGCACGCCGGGAAATGAGCTGAGATTTTCGGCGATATTCGCTCCCGGCGTCTGGTAGGCGCAGGGGACCGAGATGCCATAGCCATTATCCTCGATAAAGAAGATATAGGGGAGCTTGTTCACCGCGACAATGTTCAGCGCGGCCCAGAACCCATTGGTGGCGCAGGAGCCATCGCCGCCAAGGGCGGCTGCTATGGCCCCATCCCATTCTTTCTGCTGGAGCGTCTCGGAACGATAGCGGATTGCCTGTGCCCAGCCGGCGGCCGGTGTGTACTGTGCCCCCACATCGCCGCTGGTTGGGAGCACGGTGGCCCCGCCGCGTGATGGAAGGTTATGCACCACGCCGATATCGCGCCCCTCGGAGATTCCTCCGGCGCTTCCTGTGGTGCTTCGTATCGCCTCCTCGGGAGTAAGTCCCTGGGTCAGCACAAAGGGACGGGAGCGATAATAGACCGCAGCGGCATCATGAGGATGATTCATCTGGAGGCCAAGGAGGATCTGCGCCAGGTCATGGCCACGCGAGGAGAACTGGTAGGTGACCAGTCCCTGCGGTACAAGTCGTTCCTCCTCGATGCGGTCGAGTGTCCGTGATACCACCATCAGTCGCGCTACGCGCCGCCAGTCGATGCTGGCCGTTGCCTCTGTGGAGGCGGTACCGTTGCTTGTGGCCGCCGGGGCAGGTGCCGTGTGCATCTCGCTCACCTCATGCTTCCGGGGTTGTTCCGTGCTCTTGTTGCCTCTGCGGGGTCTGCTTTTTGCCATCGGATATAGTAAGTCGCGCTGAAGGGTTATGAACGTACTGCGAAGGCACAAAGATAGGAAAGAGTCATGAGGCGCCCTCGCAGGCTCCGTATCGCTCTGTGCGAATGGTCGCGGGGGATGATGTGCGATACACAGGCAACGCCAGGAGAATGCGCGGGAGTTGTTCGGTATCGGATGGTGAACCGGCCCGGGAGGGGAGAGGATTCCGGCATGGCCATAGGACATGGCCAGCGTGGGGGGAAGGATGATATCCGGGAGATCCTCTTGGCCGCTGCCGTCGGCAGCCGCGAAAAGAGGTGTCTATCGGGTGAATCCGGCCTATCTTTTTCTGCTGATGAGAACCACCATGCTGCCACCGGGTGCGTGTTCTCCCGCAAATGTCCGGGTGGTGGTGTCGGCAAGCACCGATTGGGACAGCCCAACGGTTTTCCGGTTTCCCTTCTGTTGTGCCAGTGCTGTGCGGAGGGTTTCGGCAAGGTGTGCGGTGCGGACCCTCATGGAGTGCTCGTCGATAGAGCCTCCTGCAATGCCGATGATGGAGACGGTTGACCCTCTATCAGCCGAGCGTGCCATTTCGGTGATGATATCGCTTTCCGGCCGCAGAAGATCGGACGAGGCGGAATCCGCAGCAGAGAAGACGTACACGAGTTCTTCCTGATGTGCGTGCAAGCGTAGATTCCGCTCGATGATGCGTTGCGATCGTTGGAGCCGCAATGGAATGCGCGACTGTACCGTGGCCTGCTCGTCTGCCAGGTCTTCCACGGTGAAGGTTGCTGTGATAAACGTCGAATCGCTGGTAAGCCGTTCATAGACAGGTTGCCAGTTATCGTCGGCTTCCTTCCCCTGTTCTTCTGCCCCCTCGCTGGAATACTGTGCAATGGTCTGTCCATGATGGTCCAGAAGGAGATTCCAGCGTTTGACCCCGGTATCGGACTGATACAGAGGTTCCAGTTTGAGCCGGGGAGAGATGAAATCCCTGTCGGTGCGGCTGGATCGTACCGGGGCGATGATCTGCGGGTAGTCCGAGGAGATCACGACCTGCCCGCCCGCCTGTCCCTGGTCCGGCCGATTCTCCCTGGAGAGGGCCGTGGCTTTTTCGGCAGTTGCTATGATTCGTGCCGGGGCGATACCCCAGATCTCCGTGAAATAGCGTGTTATCATCTTCTGGCGTTGCTCTGCAAGCGCTGTGGAGGCCGATGCATCCAGAGCGATCGTTGCCTGGGGATTGTTCCGCAGCCTCTCCCCGATGATGTTCAGCAGATGTTCCGGTATCTCGACATCCGATAGCGAATCAGCCGTGAACCGAAGGGTTTCCAACCGTGAGCCTAGAAGCACCAGAGTGGAGGGACGCACGGCATCCTCCTCGAATGCCACATGCCGGTCAAGCTCCATAACTTCTCGGCGAACGGTCTCGACAACATAGACCGTTGCGGTGGATGCCTTGTTCCCATGCTCATCAATGCTATACAGCTTGATCGACGCACCAAGGCCCGCCGCTGTCATCACCGTATCGGCATATCCGGCTTCCAGGGCATCCTGCTGGCTCTTCTCGGACCGCATATCCCGGGCGATCGGCTGAGGGGGGGCCATGCCGGGCGGGAGAAGGGCAACGGTCGCGTCCGGCGTAGTAGGGGGGGAAAGATTGACCACCAGGGCAAAACCGCCGCGCAGAGTGAAATCTCTCCAGGCCACCTCATGTACTGAGGAAAGCAGTTGTGCGGCGGCGGAGAGTTCTGTTACCAGCGAAAGCCGTGGGCTTAATCGCACTGCATACCAGCCTGCCAGCGTTCCCCCGAGCACGAGCGGTTGTGTGGTAAACCGCTCCCCCCCGGTCATCTCCCGGGTATCCCCTCCATTCTCGAAGCCAAGATCCCCTCCATTGATGATATGATCGCTCTGGACTGGTGCCGACGCCGTTCTGTAGCCGATGCGAGGGCCGGCGGCTAGGCTCAATCCATCGGCAACCCGATAGCTTGCCAGAAGATCGACGATGGCCGATGTGAAGGTGACGGTATACCGGAATTCGCGATCAAGCCGTACTTCGGTTCTTCCCTTGGGATCGAAGACCCAGAGGGGATCGGCCACATCGCCCATGAACTGTTGCTGGCTGTGCAGCCAGCCCAGGCGGGCCGAAGCGCCGATGCGTGGCGAAAACAGCGTGGGGATCGTTATGCTTCCGCCATACCACGATCCTGAGCTTATGCCCGAGGTGAATTCACCACAACCTGGGGAGCCGGCACGGATCGGGAACCGTGCCGAGGTCAGCCCAAGCTCCTGTGCCACGCTCACCCCGATATGCACCGCCGGGCCACGCTCTTCCTGTGCGGCGCTTATGCCCGGCATAAGCAGACCCAGTGCAGTTGCGATAACCCGCAGCATCTGCCTTCGGACGGCTAGAGGAGTGATATGGACGCTTGGTTGCTGGCGCATCGGCCGGGATCGGTATGCTAGAGGTTGGATGCCGGGAGCATTATGCTGTTAGTTTGTAATCATGACCGGGATGGCCGCACGCGCAGTCTGTGTGCGTATCTCGAACATGTAGATGCCGTGCGGGAGAAAACCAAGGGCGAACTGTATCTGCTGTTCTTCGGCGGTTCCCTTCTGGAGCTCAAACGAGCGCAAGGCCCGCCCGGAAAGATCGATCACTTCCAGCACCGGCATCGACCCCTCGGGCGATCGGTAGGATACCGTCGCCTCCAAGCCGTTGCTGATCCTCACCGGTCTGGTGAATGCCAGACGGGGACCGATCCCAACACCATACGTAACATCACACCCGAATAATGTCACCAGCCCCTCGCTTCCGGCAGACAATGCTCCGATGCCGGTCATGGACGCTTCGGTGATAACGACCCGGTTCGTGGGCCTTCCGGTCGATAATCCCCTGAATTCTATGCGGAACAGGGAGCCATCCGGCTGTGGTTTCCCTGAGTTCTCTCCCTGGATATGGATCTCCCCCCCATCTTCATAGTCCATTGTCGGGGCCGACTCGCCATCGGGGGCCAGGGCACGTATCGGAAAGAGCGCTGTCGGCTCAATCTTCAAGCGTACCGAGTATCGCCCGATTGGCATGGTTTCAAGCCATGCCGCATCCAGCCGTGCTGTCAGGTACAGGATATCTCCGGCATTGGCACTGGTGGAATCAAGCCAGAGACGGGAGGGCCTGCCATTGCCTGTAAGAACGATGGTCCGTAGCGAGTCCGGCTCGGTCATAAGCTCAAGCCGATCGGATGCCGGGCCGAGCGTTGGCGGGCAGAATCGTATATGAAGCTGGAGGCTGTCGCCCGGTGCGATCAGAACCGTTTGACCCGGGAGAATCGGTGGCACCAGGGTAAAACCCTGTTGGCGGGGCCAGACCGAGAACTTGGACTCTTTTATCAGGAGCGGGCCGTGGCCCGCGTTTCGGATAACGATGATGGTATCACGGCAGGTTCGCATCGGCACCGGACCGAAGTCGATGGCCGCGGGTATATCCCCTGTCAGCCTGTATCCTTTTCCCCACAGTGCGATCCGGGCCAGTGCCTCCCCCGTAGCCCCTATCACAGAGATATCGTCGATGAATTCACCGCTATCGTTGGGGCAGAATCGTACGATAAGATCCTGGCTCCCGTTTGGGGGAATCGTACAACCCGCCTCCAGTTCCTGGGGCAGAATCCTGTAGGATGCCTCCTGGTTACGCAATGCATCCAGTTTCAGCGGATAGGTGCCGGGATTTCGGAGTATGATGGTATCACTACGGCATTCCCCTACCGGGATGCTGCCAAGGTTCATGGCAAGGCGATCCACTACCAGACGTGGCGTGCCTGCACATCCGCTGGTTCCTATGCGATGCTCTGTTGGCACAACGCCGTTGCTCGGGCGTGTTATGATGAAGATACCGGTGTTGGCGCATCCATCCTGTTGCGGGCAGAAGCGTAACCGTATCATTACCGATTCCCCAGGTTCGATCCGTTGCCTTCTCCCCGGAAGGTCGTCTGCGATCGAAAAATCGGCAAAGTCCCCCCCCTCCACATACACCGAGTCGATGCTGATCGGTTCCCTGCCGGAGTTCACACATGGTATATCCAGCGTTTCGCAGGTGCCTGTACGGATCAATCCCATATACACCGTGTCGGGAGCCACAAAGTCCGCTCCCGAGCCTGCTGGCATTACAATGGTATGGCTGAGGCCAACATATACTGCCGTCTTCTGCTGTGGGGCGGCCGGGGCATTCTCTGGCGACAGCGGGTTGCCGGAGATGCTGAAATCGAGCGCGAACAGAAGTATGAAGAACAAGGCAACCGGGTACATCGTCATTCTCTACATCATGACATTATTCCATTGGGATCATTCTATCTACTGCGGCCAGGCAACGTCACAGGGCCTATCTGCATTTCATTGCTGTTGGCAAGCAATGAAAGCCCCGACCCTCCCAATATAGACAGATCATCAACAGTTGAAAACGTCACAGTGGGGCAAGCAGTGCCTTAGAAATTTTTTCGGGAGTTTTTACCGTTGGCTGTGACAGTTTCCCGGGCCTGGGTTCTATTCCCTTATGAACGCAATGCTGAAGGAAGTGATGAATCCGTACCTGTCAATACTTGCCGAGCATCGGGACGTGAAGCGGAAGGGAACTGTAGAGGGATCAGGGGCTGCCGATGATGATGCGGCGGTATTTGCCCGATTCCTCGAAGGGGATAATGCTGCGTTCATCGAACTGTTCGATCGGCACACACCCCGGTTGGGGCGATATTGCCGAAAGATGATCGGTGATCCCCACCGTGTCGAGGATATTATGCAGGATCTCTGGGAGAAGGTGGCCCTGCTTCGTGGAGATGGGAAAAGCCCGCCGCACAATCCATTGGGCCTACTATACTGGATGGCCCGGAATCTCTGCCTGAATCATATCAGAGATCGCCGACAACATCTCTCTCTTGACAGCCTCTCCGAGATGCAACATCCCAGCACCATGCCAGGCGAGTTGTCGCACATGGAAGAGCTTGTGATGATCGCTATGGAACGCTTGCCGCTCGACCAGCGTGAGGTCTTGATCTTGTATGCGTACTCAGGCTATAAATTTGAAGAGATCGCGCAGATGGTGGGCGAATCGCACGGTGCGGTCAGAACCCGTGCCTGGCGGGCCAGAAGGCAGCTTAAAAGAATCATTGCCGCCCTTATCGAGCTGGACGAGAATCGTTTGCAGGATGAACAGAGCAATACGGAGGATCACGAGTGAAACGGTCTGAACGTGAGCAACTTATCGAGCGTTACCTTGATGGGACCATGACCTCCTTGGAAGAGCAGGAGTTTCTGATCGAGGTGGCTGCCAACAGCGAATTGCGGACGGAACTGAAAGCCTATAAAGTGGTGGAAAGTGCCGTGTACAAGGATCGGGCCGCTGATGTGGTGTCGTATGCATCGCTTCGTACGCATATGATAGGGGTGCTGGCAAATGCATCGGTGGGAACCGTGGTCTCGGATGCTTCTTCGGCCGTTTCCGGTGCCGAGCCTCTGCCGTCGGCAGGTTCATTCGGATCGGTTTGGGCCAGATGGCTCGCCGCTGCGGGAGCCACCGCACTGTTTGTGGTGGGCGTGATCGTCGTGAACCCTTGGGCGGAGCCGGATGTGCTGCCGAATGCTGCCCCTGGAATCGTTTCAGGGGAGGCGCACGACACTCTTGGGGGAGCCATGCCACAGCAGATAAGCATGCCGTTGCCTGCGCCCTCGCTAAAGGAGAGTCTGCCGCAGATAGAAGCGGGACCGGTGCAGGATAAATCGAGCCGTACGACGTTGTCCAAACAGGGGGCGAGCCAGGAAGAGATGGGCCAGCGCACAACACCGTCGGCGGCCGATCAGGGCAATCTCTCACCCGATCGTGGCCCGGCCTCCGCAACCGCCGATGGCCGGAACACACGAGCTGGGGATGCCAAACCAAAAAATGGGTTCAATATCGACGTGCAAGTCGATCCACCCAGGAACAGCAGATGATGCGCCCTGGTGTTGATACAGGGCTTGCATGTGGTGAGAGAGGGATATCAGGAAGCGCACAGAGGTATGGTGTGACGCGTGATGTCAAGGGCTCGGTGGGCGCCGAGAGAGCCTGATGCAATTGCGCGATGCATATACCAACCTGGCTTTCGGAATGCCTCCCTTGTCTGTCGAGAACCAAGGATGTGCAAGGCCAGCCGGAGGATGGCGCCGTTGTTTGTAGCACAACAACGCCACCCGATGGTGACTGTATAGGTCGCCTTCTTTCATATCGAGGGAATATGAAGTGGGAATGGCATTGTACCGCTGAGGTTCTCGACACATTGTATACCGAGCATGCCGCCATATACGGGGGGTGCTCGGTTCCAGGGTGAATTGCACATTCCAGGGCTGGATACACAGGCGGCGCGCCCGGACGCTCCCGTTGCCACCGTAGAGGATCGGCGGGTGCCGGCCGGGATGGATATCTACCATGCCCTGTGCCGGCGATCCGATGGTGGAATGTATGGCCTGCCTTGTTGTACCGGCTGCCTGCGGTGAGTGTTCCCTCTATCGATAAGGAAAGGAAGCCTGATTATGAGACCGTGGCATTGTCGTTCCGTCTTGCAGATGATAGGGATAGTGCTGCTGCTGCTCGGCTTCCCCGGTACCGCTGTGTGGGGGGGGAACGCTCTTATGTTCACTACCATGCCCACGCCCGACAGCTCCATCCCCGATACCATAACCGTTGGTCAGCCCTATACCTATGATGCCGATGCCAAGGCAGGCGATGGCAGTGCCGTGCAGTACTCGCTTCAGTATGGTCCGGCGGGGATGATGATCAACAGCGTTACCGGCGTTGTATCGTGGCTCCCCGGTGCGGTCGGGGATTATTCTGCCAGCATACGGGCGGAATTGGTGAACGATCCGGGACAATCGGTGATACAGGAATGGAAGATCGTGGTAAGCAGGCCATCGGGAGCGATCCTTGCCGTGCATGCGCCGCCTGCCGGAGCGTATTGTCCCGGCCGTGCGATAAGCGTGCAGTACGAGGTCACCGGGACATTCAATGCCAGAAATGTTTTTATCCTTCAGCTTTCCGATATCAACGGAAGTTTTCAACAGGGCTTTATCAATCTTGGGGCTGTTACATCCAGGATATCCGGGACGATCCCGGGAAAGATCCCAGATAATATTGTGCCCGGCAACCGATATCGGGTACGGGTGGTAGCAAGCAATCCCATACTTGCCGGGCCTGATAATGGCCATGATCTGTTGATCGGGGAGCGTCCAAGGGCTGCTTTCCAGTTTGCCGACCGTCCTATCGATGGAGATAGCGTGCATCGGTTCGACCAGATGCAGGGACGGGAACTATTGCAGCATGGTTCTCTGGAGTTTTCCAATTATTCGGAACATGGGGCGGCCTATCACTGGGATTTCGGTGAGGGGGCTTCTCCGGCCACATCAAGCCTGTATAATCCCGGCGTAATTACCTGGGCAACAGGAGGGCTTAAGAGCATTTATCTCTCGGTGACATCGCCGGGCGGATGTGTCTCGACCGCTCGGGCAATTATCCATGTTATTGCAACAACCATTGATATCAAGGATAGAATAAATATCGTTCGTAGCGATACCATTCTTGCCGCCGATAATCTTCTGTACTGGGTCTGCCCCGGCGGCGTGTTGCGCACACGGCCCGGAGGTGGGGAGACGATCTATGTAGAACCGGGGGGGAGTGTGTTCATCGAGAAGCCGGGCGTTGACTGTCTGGTGTATCTGAAGAGCGGGGCGGCGCTGATCTACAAGAATGCCGGGGGCGGTTATCACCGTGTGATCTACGAGCCGGGAGCCATCCTTCTTGGCGATCTGGACAGCGGGATCGATTTCCTTGAGCTGATCGCCGTGGAATCGGTGACATTCGATTATACCGAGGCTCGTTCGGAGGGGTGTCCGTCGTTGGTTCCCTATACCAAGCGTATTCCCGGCACTGCCGTTCAGGTGAGTGGGGACGAGGTGTCGGCTGACTCCAGCAGGGAATTCTGGGTGCGAGCCGGAGGTGTGCTGAAGGCAGGCGGTTGTGGCAATATCTATACGGTTGATCCGGGAGGAGCCGTGATCGCCGCCGGCGATAGTTGTACGATCTATCTCAAGGATGGCGGGACCTTCGAGGCGCGTGGTAGCCGTGGGCACCGGGTCTATTATGAAGTGCATGCCACGATCCTGAACTTTGGCGGCGATCCCATACTGTTGCCCAGCAGCATGATAACCCTTGTCTACGAAGGGGATCTTGCCAACGCCATATGGGAGCGATCGGCCCTGCCGAGCAATGAGGCGCTTGTACTGGCCCCAAACCCTGCCTCATCGACCGTTATGCTCTATAATACCGGCAACGCATATACCATCCGCAGGATCGCCATCCATGATATTGCCGGGGGCATCGTGTACCAGAAGGATATACGTATCCATACAGGTGAGTGCGAGGCGATCTCGCTGGAGGGCCTGGCGCCGGGAGCATACTATCTGCATGCATACGGCGATGGGGCCATGCTCGTGAAAAAAATGCTTGTGCGGTAGAGCCAGGTCCATTCATGTTGCTGGATATGGCCCGGCACGATCGTACAACGTGCCGGGCCATGATCGTTGTATCCATATGCCCGGCGCGCCTTGCAGGCCTCAACCAGTTGCTCCTATCGCACGTTCGATGGCCTGTATTGCCTCCTCGGGGTGTTCAACCTCCACGATCAACTGATCGTAACGTTCATCGGCCAGATCGATCACGATGGTCTGCTCAGGATCGTGCACATCCCAGAAAATCCGTTTCCCATCCTGGTAGAATGTCCCGGCGATGATAACTCCCGGCAGGTGCGTGCCAGGCGCACGGAGACCCTTCCACCATCCATGCGCGATTGTGGGATCGGCGCGTACCCCTGTGATGTTGCGTATAGGTATATTGAGACGGCTTTTAAATGCCCAGAGCTTGTCCAGCCCCTCCACTTCAAATCCTATCATATCGTCCGTAACCGTTATCGAGACCATGTTTCCTCCTTCTGCTATCCGTTTATCCTGCGTGGCAGGGTAAAGATACGCCGGGGCAGAATTCGCCACCAACGGCTGGGATCACAATCTGTATCGTTTTGCTATGGCCGGTGGCAGCCCCATCGGTGCGGTTGCAAAAAGGGGGGCGGCACAGCGGGCATCACCCTGGCATGCAAGGATCAGCCCGGTGGTGAAGTCCGCGAGTAGAACGCCGTGCTCGGTTCAGCGCGATTCTGAAGAAGTCCGATTCCACGCAAAATTCCATCGTTTCAGCTTCGTCTTTTATATGTATTCTATTGCCGTTATTACTGTGGAAAACTAGATCCACCTTGCCCGATCCGAGCACGTATATTCGCCACGCTTTTGAGTTCCTGCCCCCATTGGTCGATACACACGATCCTCATGCCGGAAGTCCTTTCCAGATGACTGTATTGCCGTTATGCCTATAGATGCATGGTGATGTGAACCGGGCTGTTGATCCGTCCTTGCCTCTGGCGTACTGCCATGCCGGGACGATCGAATGAGCGGTTTGCAGGGGGAGCGAGCCTTGGAAAGAATATTTATCTGAAACGTGTCCCATACAGAGGCATCGGTGTGACAGCTCTGCGGCACTTCGGCAATGGCGAGAGACGTGCGGCCCTATCGCTCGCAAACTCTCGTCGAGGTCGGAGGGTATTCGCCAGCTTCGCCGTCCCGAGATGGGCATACCAGACTTCATTATAAAAAGACGTATCGCTTCCGGCCAATCGCCGGAGGCCGTACAAACCCGCAGGAGATCGCATCTATGAAGGTTACCCGCCGATTCACCCAAGCAGGCAGGAGTGTCTACGATCAGTTCGAGTACGTGCTCCGCTCTTCGGTTCTACGGAATCCCGACGGATCTGTCGTCTTTGAGATGAACGATGTCGAGGTTCCGGCGGCATGGTCGCAGGTTGCCACCGATATTCTGACGCAGAAGTATTTCCGTAAGGCCGGTGTGCCGCAGACGACTGCTGCCGGGGAGCCGCTGCTCGACCAGAACGGGGCGCCGGTGCTTGGCCCGGAGCGCAGTCTCAGGCAGGTGGTGCACCGTCTGGCCGGTTGCTGGATGCAGTGGGGGAAGGATCATGGCTATTTCGACAGCGATGACGACGCGGCGGCATTCTATGACGATGTTGCCTATATGCTTCTGAAGCAGATGGCTGCTCCGAACTCGCCGCAGTGGTTCAATACCGGCCTTGCCTATGCATATGGGATCACCGGCCCGGCGCAGGGGCATTATTATGTCGATCCGAAGACCGGTAAGCTTACCCGTTCGCAGGATGCATATACCCACCCGCAGCCGCATGCCTGCTTTATCCAGTCGGTTAATGACGATCTGGTGAACGAAGGAGGCATCTTCGACCTGCTGACGCGTGAGGCACGCATCTTCAAGTATGGTAGCGGCACCGGCTCGAACTTCTCCTCCATTCGTGCCGAGGGGGAATCGTTGTCGGGGGGAGGCGTCTCCTCCGGGCTGATGTCCTTCCTGAAGGTCGCCGATCGTGCTGCCGGTGCTGTGAAGTCGGGAGGCACCACCCGCCGTGCTGCGAAGATGGTGATTCTAAACGCCGATCATCCCGATATCGAGACCTTTATCGACTGGAAGGTGCTGGAGGAGCAGAAGGTGGCCGCTCTTGTGTCCGGTTCCAAGATCTGCAATCTCTTCCTGAACGATATCATGAAGCTGGCGGCCGCGGAGGGGACCGATTACACAACGCCGGGAACGGGTCTGCACGATCTTGTGCAGCGCGCGCTGAATCGTGGTGTGCCGATGAATTATATCCTCCGTGCGCTGACCCTGGTGGAGCAGGGGGAGACCAGCATCGACTTCAACACCTATAACACCCATTACGAGGGGGAGGCATATATCACGGTGTCGGGGCAGAACTCGAACAATACCGTGCGTGTCACCAACGATTTCATGGATGCGGTGGAATATGATCGCGACTGGCATCTCATCCGTCGTACCGACGGCAAGCCTGTACGAACCCTGCGTGCCAGCGCGCTCTGGCACAAGATCAACTATGCCGCCTGGAGCAGCGCCGATCCCGGTTTGCAGTTCCATACCACGATCAACGAGTGGCATACCTGCCCCAAGGATGGCGAGATCCATGCGAGCAATCCGTGTTCGGAGTATATGTTCCTGGATGATACCGCGTGCAATCTCGCCTCGATCAATCTGGCACATTTCTACGATTCGGAGAACCGGCACTTCGATGTTGAAGGCTTCAAGCATGCCTGCCGTATCTGGACGATCGTGCTGGAACTATCGGTGCTTATGGCGCAGTTCCCATCCAAGACGATCGCACAGAAAAGCTATGACTTCCGTACGCTCGGCCTTGGCTATGCCAACCTTGGTACCGTGCTGATGACTGCCGGTATCCCGTACGATTCGGAGCAGGGGCGTGCCTGGACCGGCGCTATCACCGCGGTAATGACCGGTGAGGCATATGCAGCTTCGGCCGAGATGGCCGGACAGCTCGGACCGTTCTCAAGCTACAAGCGGAATGCGAAAAACATGCTTCGCGTGATTCGCAACCACCGTCGTGCAGCCTATAATGCCCCGGTTGGAGAATACGAGGATCTGACGATCAAGCCGGTGGCGATCGATCATGCGCAGTGCCCGGAGAATCTTGTCGATGCGGCAAAGGAATGCTGGGATCGTGCGCTGGCGCTGGGCGAAGAACATGGATATCGTAACGCGCAGGTTACAGTGCTTGCGCCAACCGGGACGATTGGCCTGGTGATGGACTGTGATACGACCGGTATCGAGCCAGACTTTGCCATTGTAAAGTTCAAGAAGCTGGCCGGTGGCGGCTACTTCAAGATTGTGAACCAGTCGGTGCCAAAGGCCCTGCGTGCGCTTGGCTACTCCGAGACCGAGATTCTGGAGATTGAGCGCTATATCAAAGGCAATGCAACGCTTGTTGGATGCCCGTATATCGACCGTGCCAGCCTGAGAAGCCGTGGCTTTACCGATGAGAAGGTCAACGATGTGGAGAAGCAGCTCGAAGGGGTTTTTGATATACGGTTTGCCTTCAACAAATGGGCGCTCGGTGAGGAGTTCCTTGGCTCGCTCGGGTTCAGTGCCGAGCAGTTGGATGATCCTAACCTTGATGTGCTCGGCGGGCTTGGCTTTACCGGTAACGAGATCGAGGAGGCCAACAAGTATGTCTGTGGCACGATGACGATCGAGGGTGCCCCCGGCCTGAACGCTGAACATCTCCCGGTGTTCGACTGCGCCAACAAGTGCGGCAAATACGGCCAGCGCTATATCGACTATATGGGGCATGTGAAGATGATGGCGGCCGCCCAGCCGTTTATCACCGGCGCTATCTCCAAGACGATCAATATGCCGAACCATGCCACGGTGGATGAGGTGGCACGAGTCTACAGGGAGTCGTGGAGTCTGATGTTGAAGGCGATCGCGCTGTACCGCGACGGCTCGAAGCTCTCACAGCCGCTTAACTCCACCAGCGATACCAGCCTGGTCGATGAGGTCACCATCAGCGATATGGTGGGTGATGAAAATACCTGGAATGAGAACGTTGGCGCAGCCGAGGTGCATGAGCGGATCGTAGAGAAGGTCTACCATCGTGCCGAGCGCCGTCGTCTGCCAAAACGTCGCCATGGATTTGTTCGGGAAGCCACCGTTGGCGGCCATAAGGTATTCCTCCGCACCGGCGAGTACGAGGATGGAACGCTTGGCGAGATCTTCATCGATATGTACAAGGAGGGGGCAAGCTTCAAGGGATTGCTCAACTGCTTTGCTGTGCTGGCCTCCAAGGCGTTACAATACGGCATGCCACTGGAGAAGATCGTGGATACCTTCACGTTTACACGCTTCGAGCCTGCCGGACCGGTGTATGGCCATGAGGCCATCAAGCATGCTACCTCGATCATCGACTATGTGTTCCGTGCCATCGGCTACGAGTACCTTGGTCGCGAGGACTTTGTACATGTCAGGGCCATCGACGAGTCTGGCGGATCGCATGGCGATGCCTATGGCAACGGCAATGGAAGTGCAAACGCCCATGCAGGGGGCAATGGGATCGCCAATGGCAATGGTCGCGCAAAGCTTTCGCCGGGACAGGATCTGTACCTTCAGCAGACACGTGCGATTGATATCACATCGGCTCCTCCGCAGAGGCCGCTCGGCGAAAGTCAGAAGAAGGTGATGACGGCCAAGGCGCAGGGATATACCGGCGAGCAGTGTGGCAACTGTGGCTCGATGCGCGTAAAGCAGAACGGAGCCTGCCATGTCTGCGAGGATTGCGGGACCACGAGCGGTTGCTCGTAACGGACGCAGAACCATGCTAGTGCTGTGATACCGTTGTGGATATCGCAGAGCAAAGGGACCGCGCAGCCGGTCCCTTTGTCGTTTCCGATAGGCCTGCGGACCAGCGTGATTATTCTATCAGGATATCTCTTGATGTGTGGGTGGCCATGAGACCGGAGCGGCACCGTGGTTATGATCCCGTACAAAATGTATATGGGCATAGGGCCGCCCGATGATGCGGCTGGCAATAAGAAAGGGGGCACATAGTGACGTGCCCCCTGATATTTCCCACGTGGATACCATCGGTACACCGAAATCGCTCAGGCCCCGCGGGCAATGGCGAGCACTGTCAGGTCCAGATCGCCGATCGGCCGATGCCATGTTACGATATCCCCAACCTGTTTGGTCATCAGAGCCTTGGCAAGAGGGGAGACCCAGCTTACCTTGCCATGTTCGGGATCGGTCTCATCCTCGCCCACGATATGGACGGTCATCTCGTGTCCATTCTGATCGCGCACGGTGACGACTGCACCAAAGTGCACATGATCTTCCGCTGCTGCTGCGGGATCAACCACAATGGCGCGGGCGATGCGTGCCTGGAGATATTTCACCCGCTGCTCAACACGCGCCAGTTTTGCTTCCGCTTCGCTTGCGTTGGGACCCCCTGTCTCGATCTCATCCAGCAACGGGGGACGCTTCCCCTGTTCCAGCATCTCCAGTTCAGCCTGCAAGCTCTGCATTCCCTTCGGGGTCAGGTAACCGGGATGTTCCGATTGCGGCAGCTCTGGAAGCTGCTCGATATGATCGCTATCTTCATCAACGAATGCGCTGCTCATGGCAACTCCTTTCTTGTCTTCGTGAACATGACATCCTTGGTAAATCCTGGCAGGCGCCAGGCTGCATCTCTATAACGCTGCCATGCCCGTTAGGTAGTTTCCTGCTTGTCCGGTTCTGTTGTTCCAGGCCAGGTAACACGTACCAGTTGCTTCTGTTCCTCGGCGAACCAGTTGCTTCCCCGCACCTTCAATTCCAGCACCGTGATCTCGGCTTCCTTGAACTTGGTCTGCGCCTGGCGTATCTCCTCGGTCAGATCACCACCCTTCAAGGTCAGAATCTTTCCTGTCTCGGCGAGAATCGGCCGTGACCATTTCATCAGATCGACAAGCGGCGCGGTTGCACGGGAGACGACCAGATCGTACGGTCCTTTATGCTTTGGATCGTTCGGCAGTTCCTCGGCACGCAGGCGTATGGCGCGCAGACCATGTTTGGTAATGTGTGAGGCCATCATCCCCACTGTCTGTACCTTCTTTGCGATCGAGTCGAGCAGGGTTACATCGAACTTCGGGTTGATGATCTTCAGCGGAATGCCAGGAAGCCCTCCCCCTGTTCCGATGTCGATCACTCGTCCCGACTTTGGCAGTTCGCCGCTAAAAGCGATAGTCGTGGAATGAAGGATATGCCGGAGCCAGATATGCTCGATATCACGGCGCGAGATAAGGTTTACCTTCTCATTCCAGTAAAGAAGGTCATTTGCGTATCGCTCGAACAGTTCCAGTTGTTCCCGGGAGACCAACAATCCGTTCGCCGAGCAGATCGACCAGAATTCAGTGCTATCCAACGTGCAAAAGTGAGTTAAACGTGTAAAGAAACGCCGCCATACGACGCATACCAGGACGAACATACGCTACCGCTGCGGGTCCTGGCTATAGCATGCCGAGACGCTCAAGGCCAGCGCGAAGGCGCTCACGGTTCTGATCGGCAAGCCCCACCAGAGGAAGCCGGTGATGCGCCGCCGGGAAAACTCCCATCATAAACAGTGCCTCCTTGACCGGCACCGGGTTCGATTCGATAAAATTCAGGCGCATCAGCTCGAATAGCTTCATATGAAGCGAGCGTGCCTCCTGGAATTCCCCTGCCAGCGCATGGCGCACCATGTCGCCGAACTCCTTCGGTGCCTCGTTGCTTATCACGGCAATCACGCCTGCGGCCCCCATTGCCAGTAGCGCCAGCGTAATGCTATCCTCACCACTGTATAGGCTGAATCCCTCGGGGGCATCCCGCAGGATGGTGGAACACTGATCCAGATCGGCCGATGCCTCCTTGATGGCGACGATACTGCGATGGCGGTTTGCAAGTTCCAGCGTGGTTTCCGCCGTCATGTTTGTGCCGGTGCGTGCCGGAACATTATAGAGGACAATGGGCAGCTCGGGCACTGCCTCCGCCACTGCGCTGAAATGTGCCACGATTCCACGCTGCGATGGCTTGTTATAGTAGGGGGAGGCAAGGAGCACGCCATCAACGCCAATATCCTGGGCTGCCCGGGAGAGCCTGATGGTATCGGCCGTCACATTCGAGCCGGTGCCCGCAATCACCAGCGGATGCCGTTCCTGATGTGCCCGCACCCGTTCCAGCGTAAAACCTATTACCTCCAGCTTCTCCTCGTAGGTCATCGTTGCGCTCTCGCCGGTCGAGCCGCAGGGGATGAGCGCCTCGATGCCGCTGGCGATCTGTATATCGATCAACCGACCCAGCGATGCAAAGTCAATTGCACCATCGGCCTTGAACGGGGTGGAAAGGGCGGTACCGGTGCCGCGGAATAGGGCTGTCATATGTGTCGCTGGAATGTTGGTTCGTATTCGTAAGAGTTGTTCAGGCCCGCCGGAGCGTTTGCCGGCTCCATCGCCATGCTAGAAAAGATCCTCGAAGCGATAGAACCCCGGCTGTTGTCCGGCAAGCCACCGTGCTGCCATGAGCGCGCCAAGGGCAAAACCGGATCGGTTCTTTGCACGGTGGGTAAGCTCCACGGTATCCACATCCGAATCGAAGGTGACGGTATGGGTGCCGATTGTGCTGCCGAGCCGCTGGCTGCTCAGATGAATCGCATCCGGCCGGATAGTTCCATGTGCCGTTTCCGAGAGGATGACCTTTTTACGAGCGATGCCTGCCAGCAGCGTCTCGGCTATGCTGAGCGCGGTTCCACTGGGGGAGTCGGCCTTTCTGGTATGATGGATCTCGTGTACGGCAACATCATACATCGCCTGCTCATTGAAGAGCATGGTGCTCTGGCGCAGCAGCCTCATAAAGATGTTCACGCCGATGGAGAAGTTGCTCCCGTAGATCAGCCGCCCACGATGGCGTTCTACCAGCCGTTCCACATCGGCAAGCCTGCCAAGCCAGCCGGTTGTGCCAACCACGACCGGCGCTCCCCATAGGAGAAGCCGTTCGATATTGGCGATAGCCAGGTCCGGCCGTGTAAACTCGATGGCAACGTCAAATGGGGTCTGCGAGGTGCTGCCAAGCGGGTTTCGCGAATCGTAGCGTACCACAACGTCGAAGCCCCGGCTGGCAGCAAGCCGGTCGATCTCCTGCCCCATCTGCCCATAGCCGACAAGGGCGAGCCGGAGTAGTTCACTATCTGCGTTTGTGCTCATGGTATAGGCCACGAAGATAGCGTTTCCATAGGATACTGGGCATCTCCCACGGAAATCGGGGCCGGATCGTCATGATAGAAGCTCAACTGGCGACCCCACATCGGCACAAAATGATTTTCGGATAGCTCTGTAATATGGTATCCATGCTGGATAATGGGCTGCCGGGTGTGTATTTTCTACTCTATGCCAGTACTTACGCCCACACATGAACTACGGCGCATCCTTGTATCGCGCACCGATGGTCTTGGCGATGTCATCGTCACTCTGCCGATTGCGGTTGCGTTGAAACGGCTGGTGCCATCGGCGGAGGTTGCATTTCTGGTAACCCCGTATACCGCTCCCATTGTACGGCGGGTTGCGGAGGTCGATCAGGTGCTTACGATCTCGGATCTCCGCCGGGGCCTGCACGTCATGAAGATCTACAAGCCGGACGCCATCGTCTTCGCAAAGCCGGAGTTCAAGCTGGCGCTGTCGGCACTGATCGCCCGCATCGACGTTCGCATCGGCACCGGGTATCGTCTGTATTCGGGACTCTTCACACGATGGGTCTATGAACACCGGAAAAAAGGGGCAAAACATGAGGCCCAGTATGGTGTAAATCTGCTGGGGCCTCTGCTCGATGACGATCTGCCGGTTGAGATGCCGACGCTTCCGGTATCGCAGAGTGGGATGGCCGAGGCCCAGCGGCGTCTGGCAGCGGCGGGGGAGATCGGCGAGTATTTTGTGATCCATCCCGGCAGCAAAGGATCGGCGTCCACGTACGCAGCGGCACATTACGGCGTGGTGGCCACCGCTCTTCTGCGGGAGAACCCCGGCCTTTCGATCGTCGTAACCGCAGGGCCGGGGGAGGAGCGTCTGGCCACACAGGTGATAACGGCGGCGGGAACCGACCGGCGTATCGTGATGATGGAGGATCTATCGCTGGATGGGCTGAGCGAGCTTCTCCGTGGTGCGCGCGGCTTTCTTGGCAGCTCTTCCGGTCCGGCTCATCTGGCCGCGTTTGTTGGGACGCCGGTGGTCGGGCTTTATCCTGGGCTGCCTCCGCTCTGGCCGGCCCGTTGGAAGCCGCTTGGCAACCATGTAACCACATTGGTGCCGCACCCGGACGAGGCGCTCTGCGATCAGCCGTGCGGGAAGGATCATCAGCCGGAAAATTGTGTCAAGCGCATTGCCCCGGAACGGGTGATCGAAGCATGCCGCCGTATGCTGGTCGGCAATGATATCGGCACCGCCGATTACATATCGTAGCAAGCGCTCTCGCCATACTGATATCGATGGGGATGAAACCTATCGCCCCCGATCACGACCAATCACTCTGGATAGAGATCTGAATGTCCTGGTATTCGTTGAAGTTGAATAGATCAAAGCGAGAAGTCGATATGAAGATAAGAGCCATGCAATCAACCCTGCTGCGTCGATGCGGATTTGTAGGACTGGCCCTGATAACCGCTGTGGCCGTAAGCACGCTGATGTCCTCGGCTCCCGAGTCGACTCCTGCACTGAATGCCTATGCGGAGGGTGCGCTTCGTTATGTTCCGAACACCGCCTTCGGGTTTGGTGAAAAATTGACCTTCAACCTTGGGTACAAGTTCATCACAGCCGGTGAAGCCGTGATGCAGATCGGGGAGAAGGCAGTTACCGTCAGCGATCGTCCCACGTATGAGGTCCGTTTCGATGTGCGTACCACATCCAGTTTTGATAAGGTATTCAAGGTACGCGACCGCTACGTAAGCTATATTGATGTGGATGGTATCTTTCCCTGGCGCTTTGAGCAGACGGTTCGTGAGGGGAAGTATGCCCGTGATTTTGCTGCCAACATCGACCAGCGGGGCAATGTTGCCAAGACCACGGAGGGATCGTTCAAGGTGCCATCCTATGTTCATGATATCCTGAGCGCCTTCTATTATACCCGCGCTGCCGATCTCAAGAGCATGAAGAAGGGGCAGAGCTTTACGCTCAATAACTTCTATGGCAAGAAGACCCATGATCTTCGGGTGAAGATCCTTGGGCGCGAGCGCGTGGAAGTGGACGCCGGCACATTCGATTGTGTGGTGGTGGAACCGATGGTCACCGAGGGAGGCCTTTTCAAGAGCGAAGGGCGTATCATCGTATATCTGACCGATGATGACCGGAAGATCCCGGTAAAGGTCAGTGCCAAGGTTGTGATCGGCTCGATCGACGGCTCGCTCAGCAAATACTCCGGCACACGTGGCCCGATTGCGGCCAAGAAGGATTGAGCGATGCCGTTGCAGCCCCTTCCGTATCCGGCACATATGCCGGGCTGGCGATTCTCCCGTAAGCAACCCCTTCCCCTAACATCGGGAGGGGGTTTTGCGTTGTCCTGGCGGGTGTTGCCTGCTGAAAAAAGAAGAGGCGTGGCAAATTGTCACGGTTCGTGACCCACGGTCACTGTGAATGTTTCAAACTGTCGAAAATTTCGCAGGAAAAGAGGGTTTATGCTGTGGCACCTCTCTTGCACTGCGGCACTCCGGTAGCGGTCCCGATAGAGTGGATTTTGCAGGTTGGCACGGCGAGAACGTTCTTTGAAAAGGGAGATCAGCGGCAGGTGATAAAGCAAAGTTTCCGCTTTATGAAGAAGTGCATGAAGAACAATTGCACGATCCAAGGTTAGAAGGTTATATTTGCCCCCTCTTTATGGATATGAAGGCAGATCAGGGATGATGACAAGGCAAGGGGAATGATGGTGATAGGGGGAACACCTAAACATCTGCTTTAACAACATACAATGCGCCCGTGGCTCAATGGATAGAGCATCAGATTCCGGTTCTGAGGGTTGGGGGTTCGAGTCCCTCCGGGCGCGCTTTTCTCACCAGTGGTCCCCCTTATCTTTCTCTTGGTCCATCCCGCGTTCCCGTTTTCGGACCTGAGTGGCGTTAACTAACGACCTTTCTCGTACCTAATATTTTCGATCTTCCAACAGAATGGCTATGCGTCAATCGGACAGTGAAGTGATAGAGCAGAGCAGAACAAGCGGTGGTGGCGGGGGATTCCTGCGCGACAACGTCAAAACGCTCGGTTTTATCGGACTTGGACTCCTCGCTCTTCTCTGCGTGGGGCTTTTCTTTTTCCTGGGACGCGGGAAGGAGAACGATCGAGCATTGCTCGAGCTTGCTCGTATCCGTCCGTACTACGAACGGGGCGAGTATATGATCGCGATCAGCGGCGATTCCTCCAAGATCTTCAATGGCGAAAAGGTGCGTGGATTGCGTCAGATCGTTGACGATTATCGGGGAACGCCCGCCGGCAAGGTTGCCGCACTTCTTCTTGGTAACAGTTACCTGGGGGTAGGGCAGCCGGCGCAGGCGAATGCGGCGTTCGAGATCGCCGCAGGGGCCGGTGAGACTCTGGTAACATCAGCCGCCCACGCCGGGCTGGCATCGGTTGCCGAGGCTGCAAGCCGCTACGATGAAGCTGCCAAGGAGTTTGCAAAGGCTGCTTCAGAAGACCGTCTGGAGCTGAACACGCCGCAGTATATCCTCAATGCCGCACGCAACTACGAGCGGGCCGGCAAGAAGGATGAAGCGATCGAGCACTACAAGACGGTGACTACACGATTCCCACAGTCCCAGGCCAACGCTCAGGCACATCTTGCCTTGGCACGCCTTGGAGTCGAAGCGTAAGATCTCACGTTGGAATGGAGCCGGCCTCGGGCATCGCCTGGTGGCCGCTCCCGGATGTTCGAGCCGTACAGCAATCAGGCTTTGATATGATTGTGTGGCGGGATGCTGAAGAACAGATCAACGAATGCTTATGATGATTGTGACTCCTTCCAAAACACGCCGGTCTGATTCCAACGGAAAGGCACTAGAAAATTCTCAGAACGAAATACATCGTTTTCTCATCGATTCTCTCATTGCAGGAGGAAATATGCAACGTTTGTTGAAGGCGTTACTCCTGTTGGTGGCGTTTGCACTGCTCGGAGAGGTTGCCCTGGCGCAGCCTAACTCCGTCTTTGTTAGTGGACGACTGCCACAGGGGACACTCCGAGTGTTCACAAAAGACACGATCTACCGGGTGGCCGGTCAGTATGTCGTTTCCGGTACGCTCCTGATAGAGCCGGGCACGACAGTAGAATTTCTTCCAAACGGGCGCCTGATCGATTCGGTTGGCGGCAAGATCATTGCCGACGGCGAGCTCGAGGCCATCTGGAATGGCAATCGTAGCATCGTCAACTCCTACCCGGATCGCTATTGTGATGTGAATTACATGACGGCGACCGTTTCCAGCACCGGTAAGCCGGAGATCACTTCTCCGGGTCCGAACTGGACCAACTATGTCCCGCGCATCCTTTTCTACTACGCAAACCGTCGTGGTGATTGCGCGCAGGACGCTAACCTGCTGAACACCGAGTATCAGCGCAACGTTACTCGTGCGCCGATCACCTTCCGTGGTCGCCCGGTCAATCAGAATTCGCCCGAGTGGGGTCATATCGTGATCCTCCCGGGTGCCGACTCGGCGATCTTCCGTAACTGTACCTTCGTGAATTTCCGCAAGGACACGACGGTTATCGGCAATGCCGAGTTCTATACGCCGAGTGCGGCCGCCGGATATAATGGCACGCAGGTGCTTGCCGGCTTCAGCCTGAACGATCAGCTTCGCCGTATCACCGGCGGTGGCGGTGGCGCCATGACGGTGTTCTCGTCGAAGACCTGGTTGCTCGACTGCCGCTTCGATAGCAACTTCGCCCGCTTCCATGGCGGTGCCGTTCAGTTCCTGCAGGCTCCGTTCGATCCGACCGGCGTCTTCTTCGTTCCGGCCCCTGGTGTGCCGATCGCTCCGACCGCATATCCGGCCGTCAACCCCGAGACCTATGACCTTTATGGTGGTACGGTCCCGTCGCCGTTTGGGCCGATCACGTCCCTTACGCCAACCTCGCCGGCTGGTGGCGCTGTCCAGTATCGTCAGACCTACGACGACGGCCGTCTTTCCATCAACCAGGGCCGTGTGCGCCGTCTCTACTTCCGTGACAACCGTGTTGTCGTAAGCAATACGCTGAACGACATCAACGGTTACCGCGATGATGAGAGCGCTCCTGCTCCGTTGTACCCGGCGATCTCCAGCACCAGCATCCTCGCCAAGAACGAGGCCTACGGTGGTGCCGTCTACGTTTCGGGCCGTCGCTATGTGACGGTGTACTTCGGCGGTGGCTCGGCCCTGCGCAATCTTGGCCTTGGCACTGACCCAACCGACACGATCGTTGCCGAGCGCAACTACGCCGTCAACTATCAGGATACGCTCACCCGGATCTTTACGATTGGTGGTGTGCAGACTGCGATTCGGACGAATGGTGCCCGTGGTGGTGCCTTCTTCATCGGCGATAGCAGCTCGATGGTGTTCGAGCTATCCCGCTTCAGCGACAACTTCACGGCAACGCCGTTCATCTCCGATGTCAACTACGCCGATCGCGGCCGCTGGTCGCAGGGTGGTGGTATCTATATGTCGGCCACCTCACCGGAGCTGACCGTTCGAGATAACATCGAGTTCCGTAACAACAAGGCGGGCCAGGGTGGCGGTATCTACGTCGCCGCAGTTGCCAACCCGGTTTCGGACCCATTCCTCTCGCCGAACCTTCTTGGCGACAGCGTCTACTTCATCAGCAACAAGGCTGAATACGATGGTGGCGGTATCTACTCGCAGCGCAACATTCGCATCGAGTCCAGGCTGCTCACCTCGATCGATTCGTCGTCGCCGGGGCGTCCCCTGGTCGACCGTCGTATCCGTTTCGAGGATAACGCGGCTGGTCTTTCGGGTGGTGCCATCACGATCGACAATCGTTCAAACACGACCAACAGCTTTGCCCGAGTCGAGCGTGTGCTCTTCCTGAACAACGTTGTCGGCGATTCTGTGCGTATCGATCAGATCCGCCAGATCAAGCTGTTCAACCCGCTTCGCAGCCCGATTCGTGCGGGTAACGAAAACGGCACCTTCACGGTGCTCGATCTGTTCCACATGCCGGTTCAGACTCTCTCGCGTGAGATTCTCGGTGGTGGTGCCATCTTCTCGTTCAACGGCAACACGAACTTCTTCCGCTCGGTCGAGTTCAACGGTAACATTGCCAGGGGTGGCAACGGTGGCGCTATCTCCATGGTTACCCCGGTTCGTGCAAACCGTTACTTCCTCTCCACTGGCGATGTGGCATTCGACTTCAGCACCGGCGCTCCGCTGCCGTTTGTTGCAGGCCCGGAGCCACGCGATCAGCGTGAGATGACCCGCTTCATCGGCAACGTCGCCATGCGCGACTCCTCCAACGGGACGGAGCCGGTTGCAGTGTTCGAGCCGAACCCGCGTGCCGCTGGCGGAACGCTTCTCGATCCGAACCGTAACTACACCGGTCTCGGTGGTGCTATCTACATCAACGACCGTCAGCCGCCGGGACAGAACCCGGGCGCGCCGCGTGTCGACTCGGTGATCTCGCACCGCGTCCGCATAGAAGAGAACCAGGCCTGGTCCGGTTCGGCTGTCTATTCGGACAACTACGAGCTGCGTTTTGTTATCAACAAGAACCTCGTTTCGCGTAACCGCGCTATCTCCACGGTTGGCCGTACGATGGATTCAATCGTGAATTACCGTACCTCGGCTGCTGCCGATAGCACTGCCGGTGCGCTCTTCTATGCTGATGTTCAGGGCCCGATCCCATCGACTCTGTATCACACGGATGCCAACTCGATCTATGATAACGACGGCCGTTTCATCGTCCGTCTTCCGGATGCGCCTCCTGGCGCCATCGGCATGGGCCAGAGCGGTGTCGATACGCTCCGTGGCAACTTCTGGGGTGCCGTCGAGGCTCCTGTGACGACGATCCTTCCGAGCGGTACGTTCCAGAACACCTTCTATATCGAAGGGTATGGCTGCACGCTTCCGCTGAAGAACCCATCGAATGTCAACGAGCAGGGTCCGTTTGAGTCGCCGCGCCGTTCGGGCGATCCTGCGAACGTCTATTACACCTATCAGCCGATCCCGATCTATATGATCCCGGATACGCTCCTGATGGAAGGACGCATCTATGACATCTTCGACAAGGGTGTTGATATCAAGGCTGCCGACTACTCGTTCCCGCGCATGTCGCCGATCGAGGACTTCGCTGTCGGTATCCCGCCACGTCTGCGCACCAACCCGAATGGCGTCTATCAGGGCAAGGTGATTCGTCGCCTGACCCGTGATCCGTTCGTGGCCGAGATCGATACGATCTATGCCCAGCTCCAGCGCGAGTTTGTTGGCAATCATCCGATCGGTTATCCGCTGTTCCTCGAGTCGACCGCCAACTACATTGGCAATCGTGACACGGTCAACGACGATCAGTACGCTCTCAATCACACCGTCTTCTTCGTCATCAACGTCGAGACCGGTGAGTTGATCCGTACCAACCTCAAGCAGGTTGTCGAGGGAAGCCCGGTGTTCCGTTCCCGCGTTGAGTTTGTGGCTGACTCGATCAACCGCAATCCGTTGCAGCGTCGTAACCGCGAGGGACGCGCTCAGTTCTCGATCGGCGAGCTGTATCGTCTGTCGCCGCGGTACTATCTACAGCAGCCGGGGGAGATCCCGAACCTGCCGACCGAACTGGACAGCCTCCGCTTTGCACGCCGTCGTGCTGCCGAGTATGAAGATTCGGTTGCCGTTCTTGGCCGCCGTTATGGTGGCAACGTTCAGCCGGGCAACTCCGAGCTGGGCGGCAATGGCTTCCGTTACTCCAACCGTCCGAACGGCGTTGACTTTGCCGACATCTATGCTGGCGAGCGCTATCGTGCTCTTCCGGTAAAGACCGGCGACCGCATCTGGGTTATCTCCCGTACGATGCTCTGGAACACGCAGGACTCGCTGATCCCGGTGTTGAACAATGCACGGGCAACCGGTTTGCAGTTTGTCATCGACACGCTGGGCAACAGCGTGGCCGCTCCGGTGATCTTCGGTCAGCGCGATTCGCTTGAGGCAAAGACGCCGGTACAGCTCCGCAACACCCGCTTCCTCACCGAGGATGTGGTCTACGCAAGCGATACCAGTGGTGTTGATACCTCGAGGATCTTTGAGGTAACCGCAAATGATCTCAACGGCTTCTTCGATCCACGCTCGCTTATCTATCCGGACCGCTACACCGCGCTCCGTTATGAGTGGACACCGATCCGGGAGTTCTCCAACGGCACCCAGGTTCCGACCAGCGACCCACGCGTGGTTCGTCTCGGATCGTGGCTGAAGGCTGACGTCATCTACCCGTCGGCAACTGGCAAGCGTGACAGCGCACGTGGCTTCCTCCGCTTCTATGGTACCCCGCATAACCCGGACGTTGTTCCTGGTGGCGAGCTTCTGGAGGTTCGCGTGTCGAACTATCCTCCAGGCATCCGTACGATCGACTCGCTCAAGGCGCTGGCAGACTCGCTCCGCCTGCCCGATAGCGTGATCGCTCGTTACTTGTTCCTGTACCCGCCGTACTTCAACTGCCAGGTGTATGATCCGGTCACGGCTCGTTACCTCCAGCAGGATACGATCGACGTTGGTGGCGCTTCCACGGCTTCCTACCGTCTGCGTCTGTTCGTCCAGGATACGCCTCCGGTGTTCCTTGCCGACGTACAGCGTTGCGGCAGAGAGGGTCTGCCGGTTGCCAACCTGACGAACAAGCTCCGTTTTGACTTCGATGTTAATACGGACGACGAGAACGAGGATACGGATGCAGAGAACGAAGGTTGGGACTTCCGCTATGGTCGCACGACCTATGGCTTTGTCTTCACCGATCGTGTATATCTCAATACGTCGGGCGATACGACGGGTGTGGATGATGTACGGGATATCCGTCCGATCTGGCTTGCCGATCGTTACCTCCGTAACACTACCGGTGTTGAAGATCAGGGCGCATCGCTTATCCGTACCGGCCACGTCAGTGTCCGTATCGACTCGCTCGAAGCGATCAACCTGCTTCGTAACCCGGGGCAGTTCAACAGTGTCTTCAATCTCGACTCGGTCTTCACGATTGTCGCAAACGACGGCCATACCGGCCAGAACAAGCGCGACATGCGTGTACAGGTGAACGTTGCTCCGCAGCTCCAGCCTGCCACGCTTCCGAATGCGAAGGAAGATCAGGACTACAATCCGCAGCTTCTTGATCTGACCCGTCGGATCGAGGCTCGTGATCTCAACTTGAATCAGCGTCTGCGTTATACGCTGATCTATCGTGATGATAACCTGAACCTGCCGCAGTACCAGAACGGTTCGCAGGTGCTTGACAGCACCGGCCTCCTTCGCACCAGCAATGCCGATACGGCGTTTGTTGCCCGCGACGGCTGCTATTTCGAGGCCGGTCTGTACTACGCTCTCAAGACCACGCCGAGCTGGCTGAAGGTCAACCCGTACTCGGGTCTGCTCTACGGCACGCCAGGCCTGAATGATGCTCCACGCCGGAGCGACATTGCAAACAGTGGTCCTGACACGGTTAGCGTTGTGGTCGAGGACGAGTTCGGTCTGACCGATGTTCGTACCTACATTCTCGAGGTCGACTCGACAAACCATCGCCCGCGTCTGTTCGGCCGTCCGCCGATCCAGTGCGTGGAGCAGGGCAAGCCGTACGAGGATTCGCTCTTCGTGACGGATATCGACCTCGGTCGTACGCGCTTCACCGAGACCCTTCGTCTCACCGTGCTCGAGCCTGCTGGCTTCACGATTGAGCCGTCGGTACTGGTTGGCCCGCGTGCCGATACTGCAAAGCTGCAGATTCGTGGTACGGTTCCACCGAACCAGCAGGGTAAGCTCCGCGTTCGTATCCGTGTGACGGATGCTGGCGGACGTACCGACGAACTTGCCTACGACATCACGGTGAGCGAGGCTGTTGTCTTCAGCATGCCGATCACGATTCGCAACACGAACACCCAGAGTGGCAACAATGCCTTCCAGACGCTTGTCTTCGGAATTGGCGATCGTGCTACCACTGGTGAAGAGAGTGGCGATCAGGGGCATCTCGACTCCAACTACTGCGAGTTCGAGCTTCCGCCGCTGCCACCGCGTGACGTGTTTGATTCGCGTTGGACGATTATCACGACCAACGGTACGCTGCGGAATATCTTCCCGCCGATCCCGACCGCCGAGCAGGGTACGCTGGTCGCTTGGAAGGGCACCTTCCAGGCCGGCAACCTCCCAGGTGGCAGCCCGAACTATCCGGTTGTGGCCACATGGTCGCTGACGGATGCACGTCGCGCACCAAGCGACATCTACTTCGAGGATCAGTTCTGGGATGATGTTACCAACAGCGGTCTGTTCCGCGTGAACATGAAGACCGGCGCCTACACGGCCGGTACCGGTATCCTCGTCAGCGTGGCTGGTGATATCGTGACCGTTCAGATCAACCTGACGACCGTAGAGGGCTTCAAGATCGTGTACGATCGCCTCTCCGATGTGGTAAGCGATCCGACCGCAGTTGCTGGTGGCTATACGCTCTCCAACAACGTCCCGAATCCGTTCTCCAAGTCGACTGACCTCAACTACTTCGCTCCGAAGACCGGTGCGATGAAGCTTGAAATCTTCGACATGAACGGTAAGCTGGTTCGGACTCTGGTCAACGGTCTGGTTACTCCTGGACACCACACGGTGACCTGGAATGGCCTTGATGAGGCTGGTAGGGCGGTTGCTACGGGCGACTATATCTACCGACTGACGGCTGGCTCGACTGTTCTGACCAACCAGATGAAGCTGGTGAAGTGATGATCGTGGCTCCGAGCCTGATTGCCTGAATCTGTTGTGAGCGTGTCTCCCGGTGGTCCTTCGGGATCATCGGGGGATAGCTCGGGGCAGACAGGGCCAGAGGGTGCGTGGCAGAGCTAGTATGACAAAGCAAACAATACAGTTGAGATATACACTAACAGGAGACAAAGTATGAAGCTGCGTCGAACATTCTTCGGAGCCGTTGCAGGGGTTGCCTTAGCTGCCCTGGCAACGTCCCAGGGAGCTGTTGCGCAGATCTTGGAGGAGTACCGCCCTTCGATTGAGCCTCGGCAATACCAGCCGTTGACTAATCAAGGTGTCCAGATCACACGCGGTCAGTTCAGAAATCTGTTCGCTCCTTCAGTCGTCGACCCGGACAATGGTGTTGCCGGTCCTCTCCCGATCGGTTTTGAGTTCGAGTATGACGATCAGATCTTTACACAGTTCTACGTTTGCGTCAACGGTTGGATGAGCTTCCAGAACCCTGGGGCATATCTTACCGATGATCCGTTCTCGCTGTTCAATGGAACCCGTCCTAACCTGACGGTGGCTCCGTTCTTTGGCGATCACTATCTGCGTACTCCCGGTTTCGACGAGTTCGATCCCAGGGGTCGGTATTATACGCCCAGCACGATTCGCTACGTACTGTTCCCACCCGATGGCTCCGGCCGTTCGCGCCTGGCCGTTGAGTGGGAATCAATGAATATCAACTATCAGTTCGATCCGACCCGTCCGGACGATCCGTTCGCTCCGGTCAACAACGTCGAGGCACAGGCCACGTCGGTCGGTTCGTTCCAGGCATGGCTGATCGAAGCTGCTCCGGGTGCGCCGTCGCGCCAGGGCATCATCGAGTTCCATTATGGTGCTATCGGACCACGTCCGCCTGTGCCGATTCCTGATACCGTTGGCTCGATTGTCAAGACAAGCGGTGCCTCGATCGGTATTGAGGATCAGCCGGCAGTGCCGAATGGTCAGACAACCTATATCAATGCTGTTGCCTTTCGTGAGAGTGGTCTCCGTCTGGACAGCGCTGCACAGAGCCGCCGCCTTACCCGTGTGTGGCCGCCGACCGGCAATCCGGGTCTGGCCTTTGTCTTCACCGGCACCGGTGTACGCCGTCTCAACGGCTGGGGTGATGGCGATGTGGATCTGACGCAGCTCGATGTTACCATTCCCGAGTTCATCCGCGAGGATCAGCGTCGTTTTGTGACGTTCCTTGATGTGATCCGTATCCTTCGTCACCGTGCCACCCGCAACGTCGAGTTCGACTCGACCTTCGGACGTCATGGTTACCACGGCGACGTCAATCACAACGGCCGTTTCTACTATTCAAGCAGGAACTACAATGGCACGGGCGATTCGATAGGCTTTAACGGCCGTCTGATTCGCTACCGTGTCGAGTGGCCGTTCAAGAGCGAGGACGAGAATACGCCGCAGCCGACCGACAACACCTTCAACGGCTTCTTCTACGATGCCGATGAGTTTGATGCCGGTCTGATCATGACCTATCTCGCAGCGAAGCTGCCGGTGCTCCCGTGGCTGCCGGATACGCTTCCCGCATTCACTGGCAAGTTCGCTCCGAACGCTATCGCCAGCGATGTGAATCTCTCGAACGGTGCTCTCGTCGGCGATCGCCGCATCGAGATCCCGGTGACTCTTAACGGCTACAAGAGTGGTGCTGTCGGACTTTCGATGGAGGCGCTTAACGGCACTCGCATCCTGGAAGTGAAGACGATGCCACGTACGGAAAACGCATGGGTCGAAGCCATTGCCTCGGAAGGCAGCCTGGCTCTTGCTGCTGCTGGTAACTTCAGCCCGGACGATGTAATCGCAACACTCGTGGTGGAAGCCAACGATAATGGCGATGTGGCCTTCAACAACGTCCGTTTCTGCGAGCAGGACAAGGGTGTACGTAAGCTGAACATCTACGGTGCGGTCACCGGCGATGCAAGCTCGCTGAGCCTTTCCCAGAACGCTCCGAATCCGTTCCAGGTGAACGGCATCACCTCCATCGGGTATGCCGTCCCGGCAGATGGCCCGGTTGCCGTCCGTGTGTACGACGTTCTCGGCCGCGAGGTCAAGACGCTCGTCAGCGGCGCGGTGAAAGCCGGTTCCTATGCCGCCGAGTGGAATGGCCTGGACAACTACGGCATGCCGGTACAGGCCGGTGTCTACTACTGCCGTATCGAAGCCGCCGGCCAGAGCCGGTCGATCTCGATGCAGGTACGCAAGTAAGATGCCGCGTCGCGGCGGATTACCTTCGATCTGAATCGTACCATGTAGATCATGTGAGTGAATAGCCGGGGAGGATATATGCGCTATTGGTTGACAATCGCAGTTGTGGCGGTGATGAGCTGCCTCTTCTCCCCGGTCACTCCGGCCCAGCAGAGCCGTTCACTGACGGTGCTGCTGGACACGGTGAGGTTGAACGTCTGTGGGCCGAAGGAGTTCCTGATGCCAGTGAGCATAGGGGATGTTCCCCTACAGGATAGCCTTGTGGGAGCGAGAATTTATCTCGCCTGGGATGTGCAGACGATCGAGTTCGATGACCTGGTGATTACCAGCAGCGAAACGATCGGCTACACATTCAGCCGGAAGACAGCGACGAGGGATAAAGAGGCGGGGTGGATGTTCATTGAAATGGGGGATACCAATCTAAAGCCAGCGACGGGATCGGATAAGCCATTGTTCTATCTCTCGGGCAGGGTCAAAGCTGCCGATACGGTAGATGGTCTGTATGGATGGGTGCAGGTTTTGAGCGTCTCGTTTGAAAGCTCCGTCCGCTATACGCCGATCGATCTGGGCAATACCGGTTATGTACGAGTTGTGCGTGATACCACGCCCGGCTTTACAGCAACTCTGAGCAGCACAACGGGGTCGTTCGACACGCTTCGTGCCGATACGATAACCCTGAGCGTTCAGAATACCAGAGATCGTCGGGTCAAGGAGATTCGTTTCGGGATCAAAGCCGATACGAACCACTATGAATTTGCCGATACGATCGAAACCGGAACGCTTGCTGGTACCGTCAACTGGAATGTGAAGGAGCTATCGATAACTCCCGATGCGATCGAAGGCCGGTTTCAGAGTGATACCGATCTAAACGCCGAGGGAGCGTTGATCAAGATTGTTCTCCGCCGTAAAAACGACAGCGCTTTTGCGAGCACCCTGACCGTGGATCGATTCAGCGTTAATCGGGAATCGTGTCTTGGGAGGCTTGTTCGCCAGAGTGCCCAGGTTTCCGGAGAGACGATTTCGAAGAAAGACACAGGCACTTCCTTTGTCGGATATGACTGGCGAAAGGCTTCGGAATCAATCCGGCTGATCCCATCGCCCCAGGGCGAGATGGTGACAATCATCGCAGAGGATCTGGCAGTGGTGGAGGTGATGATCGTTGATATGTGGGGCGGGCGGCTGTCTACACAGCCGATGGAGAGGATCGATGCTTCGACACTACGGGTACGATTTGAGATTCCTCCGCCAAGCGGAACGTATTTCGTTGCGCTTCGCGACCGGAATGGAATAGGTTATAAGCAGTTCACAATTATAAAGTAACATCTCTAAAGAAGGAGATACGATCCATGCGTAAACGCTATTGGTTCGGAGGACTTAAGGCACTTGCTGTCCTGGCAGTGCTGCTGGCATGCGCCGGCAGTGCTCAGGCGCAGGTGTATAAGTATCTCCCCACCCTGACGTTAGTAAAGAACTTCCGGGTCGGCGCCAACGATGTGACCGCCCGGGATACGCAATACGTTGCTGAGGCAGGCACTGGTGAGACACGCTATTTTCTGATGCCTGTCTTCATCAAGAACGTTCTTGATTCGGTGTATAATCCGATCACTGGTCTTTCCGGGGAGCCGATCTACAGCTTCCGCTTCAAGATCCAGTACAACCGTACGTTGCTGCGCGCCATCGGCGTACAGAAGCGTGGGCCTCTGCCCGCTGATACGACTGTTGCTGCCAAGAACTTCAACCTGAGCTGGGATATCGATCAGGATTCGACGTACAAGCGTTCGACCATCGGTGTTCCTGCAGCAAACGGTGAGCGTATCATGATCACCGGCAGCTCCTCGATTCCGCTGCCGCTTCCGCTTCGTGCGGATGCCCCCGATGGTAGCACCGATCCGGTCTACCGCGATACTGCGGTCTTTATGTACGTCCTCTTCGAGGTCGTCGGCACGGCCCAGCTTGGCGGTGGCGGCATCGGCAACCGTGATCAGGTTATCCTGACGAACGATACGCTGATGTTCAATAACTATCCGGCAACCTCGATCAACTCGGCATCGGTGTCGCCCTCGATGGTGGCTCGCGGATTCAACCCGAACCCGCGTAACCAGCAGGCGATCGCTCCGACGCCGGTGTTCCCGGTTAACTATCCGAACAACTACGGCGCGTCCGTGGTGGTGATCACAAACCGTCCTACGATCAATCTCTTCCCGGCTGGTCAGGTGCGTTCTATCAGCGGCGATCCTTCGCTGTTCGAGCTTACCAATCCGTTGCAGACCCAGTTCGGTACTACGGATTACATCTTCCGTAACCTGCTGATCCGCAACAATGTGCAGGGAGCGATCCTTCGTAACGTGGCTATCGAGACCGATGCACCGTGGCTCCGTGTCGATACCAACATTCCGTCGCAGGTCGGCGGTGGTGGCACCGCCCCTGGCGATCGTGGCATGTTCATCCGCGAGATTCCGACCTCGCAGATCAACCTCAATGTGATCGCCAATCCGTCGCTTCTGCCAACCAGCAACCCTGATGGCTACCCGACGCCTGGCATCTATATCGGTTATATCACGATCCGTTCTGCCGAGGCCAGCAACAGTGCTGTCCGCCTGCGCGTGGTCCTGATCGTCAACCGTAACCCGCTTGAGACCGGGCTTGATCCGGATATCGAGTCGGTCCGTTCGCGTGGCATTCAGCTCCTGTTCCGTAACTCGGGCCCACGCCCCGACTCGACCTACCTGACGTTTGGCACCGGTGTTGGTGCAACCGATACGGCTGATGTCCTCTTCGGTGAGATCAGCGCTCCGACGGCTCCGGCTCCGGGCACCTTCTATGCCCGTTTCTTCCCGCCGTCGCTCAACTCCGATCCTCTGTTCAACGGCCTGCTTGATGGTCGTGGCGTAACTCCGACGGCAACCAACGGCGAGTCGAGCCTGGACATCCGCAACTTCAAGACCAACACAACGCTGGTCTACTGTGTCCGCTTCAGCGCGGGTGCTCCGCAGAACTACCCGGTGGTGGTGGAGTTCGATACGCGTGACTTCCCGAACGGTGCGCAGCTCTTCGTCCGCGATAACATCAACGGCCAGTTCTTTAGCACCAATATGCGCCAGGCCACCTCGCTTGGTGGTACCCGTCGCTACTTCACGATCCAGGATCCGAACATCAATGGCTTCTGCATCGAGTATACGGTGCCGTCGGTTGTTCAGTTCCCGGAGATCCGTACCGGCTGGAACCTGGTGTCGCTTCCGGTTGTTCCGTCCGACCCACGTTCCGGTGTGGTGTTCCCGAACATCGCATCCGGCAAGCCGACCCGCTTCACCCAGAACCAGTATGTCTTTGATGACACTGTCCGGGTTGGCGTTGGTTACTTCGTGAAGTACGGTGATGTTCTCGATTCGACGGTTGCAGGTACCCGCGTGCTCCGCATTCATGAGGACCCGCTGGTCTCGCCGTTCTCGATCCGTGTCTACAAGGGTTGGAACACCGTCGGTGGCCTCTCGGTCATGACGACCACCGAGTCGCAGTATCTGAGCTTCGGCCCGCTCAACCCGAGCCAGCCAGCTCCGTTCCTTAACGGTGAAGTCTATCGCTACATCACCGATCGTGGTTACGAGCAGGCATCGCTTATCGTTCCAGGATATGGTTACTGGGTGAAGGTCGATCGCGACGGCTATTATCGCCTGAGCGCTCCTCCGAACCAGCTTGATCTGGGCAAGGTTGCCCCGAGCAACTACCCGTACACGTCGCTCAACCGCCTCAGCATCAACGACGATGCTCAGAAGGTCGGCACCTTGTACTTCGGTCAGACCACTGCGGGCATCAACAACTCCCGCTATGAGCTGCCGCCAGTTCCTGGCACCGAGATGTTCGATGTTCGCTTCGATAACAATGGTTTTGTCAGCGCTTCGACCGATATCGCCGCCGAGCGCGTGGTGAACCTGACCGGTGTTCAGTATCCGGTGGTTCTCACGGTTGGCAATGCCGATGCTGATTACATCGTCACCGACGCCGTTACCGGCGATGTGCTCGGCTCGTTCCAGCGTGGTGAGATGAGCACGGTCACGATCTTCAATGCCGCTACCAAGTCGGTGAAGATCACGGGTGTTGCTTCGAGCGAAATGAGCTTGGGCGCCGCGTTCCCGAACCCGGCCGCCTCCAGAGTCAATTTCGACTTCAACGTTCCTGGCGAGCAGAGCGTGACGATCACGCTCCATAGCACGCTCGGTAACGAGGTTGCCACCCTCTTCAAGGGTGCTGCCAAGGGCAAGCAGACCGTCGACTTCTCGGTCGATGGTATCCCGGCCGGCGTGTACTACTACAAGATGACGACCTCCAGCGGCTTCTCGCAGGTTCGCCAGGTCGTGATTGCGAAGTAAGCCGGTGTAGTTGACCTCGATGGTAATCAACAATGGGCGTGCTCTGAAGAAGGGCGCGCCCATTGCTCTTTCAGGAGGATGGTCGAGGTGGAAAGCAGATCCAATGAAATGCTCAGGAATAATAATGCGGAGGGTAGCATATGAAACGATTGTATGGTGTGGTGGCCTTTATGCTCGGGATCGCAACGTCGGCGGCTTTTGGACAGGTTCCGGTGCAGGTGATCGAGGAGATCCGTTTTAACTCGAATAACACGGAGGATGGCCTACAGCGCATCACCTTCGGTTTTGGTGCGCAGTACACCGATAGCGTTGATTTTGATATGGGAGAGTATATCCTTCCCCCGTTTTTTCCTCCCGATGGCTTCTTTGTCTTTCTGTCGGTGCCGGATAATCGGGGGGCGGAGGACTTCGCGGTCAAGGATATCCGCGGCATTCCCGACTCGGTGAAATCGGGGGCGGTCAATAACTTTGCCCTCAGCTATTCGATGCTGCTGAAGCGGGGCATCGGGCAGAACATCACTATCTCGTTTCCTCGAACTCTGGTGTCCGGCATCGATTCGGTGAACGTTCTCAGCCCGCAGGCAGGATCGAATTTCAGCCATACCTTCACACGCGAAGGTGGGCAGGTGACGATCAACCCATTCATCACACGGCTTATCATGACCGTGTATTATAACTACGACCGTGCTGCAAGCGCGCCCGTGGAGAATAGGGAGCGGTCCGGGCTTGCTCTGGCGCCCAATCAGGTGCGGCCTGGCCAGATGATGAGCCTGGTGGGAGAGGTCCCAGCCGGTGCACGTCTGGTGGTAAGCGATCTCTATGGCACTTCTGTGTGGCAGATGAACCTGGGCGAAGCCCGACAGGGAATGCAGCTTGCCGTGCCCGCACTGCCAACCGGCATGTATGTGGCCCGTCTGCTCGGCGCCGATGGCAGTATGGTACATCAGGAGCGATTCACCGTGGCGCGGTAAACGCTGAGGGAATCACAGAATATCGTGAACACAATAGCGGGCGACCTTCCAGTGCAATGGCAGGTTGCCCGCTCCGTTTGTTACGCGTTGTGATCGGTTGCAACCTCAGGCTCAGAGAGCGTCTCTTACTGACGCACCATCGGGCTGGTGTGCGCAGGGGAATCAGGGAGGAGAAAAGATTGTTGCAATGGAATCTGTCACGGGAATACTCCCGGGCGCGTCATTGCTGGTATACAGGCACTATGATTAAGGATCGGGAATGCAGAGAATGAGCATGGGTAGAGTGATGCTGCTGGTGGTGTGTCTGCTTGCGGGGCGGGTGGCTGCATTTGCACAGACGGGGGCTATCGAGGGCACTGTGCGGGATGAGCGCGGGCGCCCGCTGTCCGGGGCCACGGTGAGAATAGAGGGGGAGAGCATCGGCGGGGTGAGCCGTGCCGATGGCACCTACTCGGTGCGCAATGTGCCGGTTGGAGAGCGATGGGCGCTGGTTACCAACCTTGGCTATGAGATGGTGCGCCGACGGCTCAGTGTTCAGGCCGGTGTGATCAGCCGCTTGGATATCGAGATGAAGGAGAGTGCCCTACAGCTTCAGGGGGTGGAGGTGCGGGCCGATGGGAAACGGCAGCAGCAGAGCGACACCCGTGCAAGTGTTACCAAGATCGATCCCCGTGAAGCCAAATACCTTCCCGGTGCGGCAGAGGACGTTATGCGTTCGTTGCGTTCGCTGCCTGGTGTGGTGGCCCCGAACGACTTCAGCGCGCAGCTTGTGGTGCGTGGCTCCGGGCCGGATCAGAACCTTATCATCATTGATGATATGGAGGTGTTCAATCCCTATCGTCTGTATGGGTTTGTCTCGATGTTCAATCCTGAGACGATCTCCGATATCACATTGCTCTCGGGAGGGTTTCCTGCCAAGTATGGCGATCGTCTTTCCGCCGTGCTTGATGTCACCAATCGCGAAGGGGAGGCAAAGGGGGCGCTCAATGGAAAACTGAACACCTCGGTTACCAACGCCAACCTGATGTTCGAGGGGCAGCTTCCGGGCGTGCTGAATGGCGGTTGGCTTCTGTCCGCCCGCCGTACCTATTATGACCTGGTGCTTGGCCCCATTGCACGCTCCATGAATCTCGTGGATGGAGATATCGCGTTTCCGAACTTC
Source organism: uncultured Alphaproteobacteria bacterium (assembly GCA_964455525.1). Classification (GTDB taxonomy): domain Bacteria; phylum Bacteroidota; class Ignavibacteria; order OLB7; family OLB7; genus JAFDZV01. The sequence continues at coordinate 1,086,451 of CAYVWR010000001.1, read as the reverse complement.
CTTGATGTGCAGTTCAAGGCGGTGGTTGCTCCGTGGGCAAGCCACAGCTTTGTTGTAAATGCGCTGAGCAGTCGCGACGGCACCGAGCTTGTTTCCAGTGCCCAGCGCGATCGGATCGATTCCATCAGCATCAACGATCAATCGTTCAATACCCTGATTGGCGCAACATGGCGTTATACTCCAAGCGCCAACCTGGTCTCGAAGACCATGCTGAGCTGGTATAAAAATACCGGAGAGACGGAATTTGGCGGCGAGGGTGGAAGCCAGCTTTTGTACGGTGACATCTCGCGCGATAGCGTCGTACAGCTTATCCGCCGTATGCCTCCGGCAATCCAGGATTCCCTGCGCAAACGTGGCATCGATCCCGATAATCCCCCCGCATTCGGTATCAGCGATGGCAATGCGGCGTTCAATTTCGGCAAGATCACGCTGCGGAATGAGACAAGTTGGCAGATGGAGAATCATCTGCTGGAATTTGGCGTGGGGGGGGATCTTATCAGCACATCCGTGGAGTTCTCCGCCAAACCGGATTCGCTTCTGCTTGCCTTGCAAAGCGCGAGCAGTCGTGGATCGCTCCCTGATAGCGTTCTCAGCTCGGTTGATTATTACCGGGTAAATGGTTTTGTGCAGGACCGGATCTCCTTCGGCGATCGTTTGTTCCTGCAACCGGGGCTTCGGTTCGATTATTATAAGATCATCGACCGTGCGTATCTGGCCCCTCGCATTAGCGCCTCCTATGCTGCCGATCCGCTTACAACGGTGCGCGGGGCATTTGGCGTCTATTACCAGTCGCCCGGTTATGAGAAACTTTTCGACCGGCAGACCTACTTCGACCTCACCTCTGCACGCATTGCCGATCTGAAGGCGGAGAAGTCGATTCATTATGTGCTTGGTCTTGAGCGGCTGCTCTCGCAGGAATGGCAGGTGCGTGTCGAAGGCTATTATAAGAGCTTTGATGATCTCATCATCCAGGAGAGGCTTTCCGGCACCAAGTATACCACCACCCCACGGCAGGAAGGGGACCGCAGACGGCCCAGTGGTTGGAACGAGCCGATCGCCGTGATGGGGGATTCGGTGACGCCGATCCCGGTAAACGGCGCAACCGGCGAGGCATATGGCGTCGAGTTTCTGCTTCAGAAGATCGGCTCGGTCGGCGAGTCGCCTATCACCGGCTGGCTTGGTTATACGGTAGCCTGGGCGAATCGCTATCGCGATGGCGTCACCTTCCCGTTTAATTTCGATCAGCGCCATACGGTCAATCTGGTGCTCAACTATCGGGTAAACACCTGGTTGGAGCTTGGGAGCAACTTTCAGTTCGGCAGCGGCTTCCCCTATACACCTGCGCTTGGATATGGTCCGACCGTGGTGCTGAATGCCGATTCCACGGGGGCAAAATCCCCTGGGCTTGCCACCAATGTCTTTGGTGATGTGCTCTTTGCAATCGATCGCGGCGGCGTCTCCAATATCAATTCCGCGCGGCTCCCTGCATACCATCGTCTGGATGTCCGGGCTACCATGTATGCCGACTGGTGGGATCTGGACTGGGCCATCTATCTCGATGTGGTCAATATCTATAACCGGAAGAACGTTCTCTCCCGCAGCTACTCGGTGGACAAGAGTACCACAAACCTTCTGGTTCGCGATGTGTATATGCTGCCGATCATTCCCACGCTTGGCTTCAGCGTTCGGTTCTAGGGGCGTCCGGGAGATGATCGTGAGGATGGGACATGGTAGGAAACGCCCGGTTTTGGCCTGTTTCCCAGAGCTGAATACATCATGCAGACAGGCCACCAGGGCGCGGATCGTTGTGTTTTGGTAGCCTGTGCGTGCGCTCGTTGGGCCTGCTCGCGAGCCACCATCGCACAAGTCTATCATCCCTATCGTCAGGGGCGGGCCGGTTAAACTTAAACCAGTTCCTGACGATTGAAACTAAAGGTTCAGTGCAAATCGTCCCAGAATCATTCATGCTGTACTGAACCAATCTCAGAGGATCATTTCATGAGAACGAAGTCTTTCCTGCTCGTCCTTGCCGCTCTCTGCGTCGCCTTCTCCGCGCCAGCGTCGGCACAGTCGATCTCGTCGATCAAGAATCTGCTCGCAACTCCCTCCGGGGCACAGAACTCGGTGGCGACGCTTGGCGCGGGCAAGGTAACCGTGGTAAGCTTCTGGGCTACCTGGTGCAAGCCGTGCAAGGAGGAGATGAAGGCGATGCAGCCGATCTACGAGAAGCTGAAGGAAAAGATGGAGTATATCGCCATCTCGATCGACAACACCAAGACGATGGCAAAGGTTGCCCCCTATGTCAAGTCGCAGGGGTATACCTTCCCGGTGCTCCTCGATCCGAACAGCGAGGTGTTCCGTACGCTGAACGGTACCAATGTTCCTTACACGCTTGTGTTCAATGCCGATGGCACGCTCTATGCCAAGCATAATGGCTATCTGGAAGGGGATGCCGTAAAGCTGGAGAAGGAACTGACCGACCTGATCGAGAAGGCCGAGGCCAATGCCGGTGCCGATTCCGGTAGCAATTAGCCTGAGCCGCTGCCCCGTGCCAATGTAAAAACCGGACTGCTTGTGCAAGCGGTCCGGTTTTTCTGTTATGGGAGGTCTTGAGATGATCCTTATGGCATGGGCTGCATATGGCGGTGGCGGGCATGGCGCACAGGCTCCGGCAGAGGGCGGATCTTCCGGTATGTTGTGCCCGATCTCCCTCTACGCATGGCGCCGCTTCCCGTTGTGGACGTGGTCCCGGGCCTGGGCATCGTAGCGGACACCTTTCTCGGCTCCGCGCTTTTTGTTATTATCGTCGTTTCCTGCGGGTAATCCCGAAACGTTCATCGAACCCATAAGCCACGTGTCCCGACAGCATTCAACTCGCCGTTATCTGGCGGCTGCCACGGTTGCCGTTATGGTAGCCGCCGCATCGCAGATTCTGCATGCCCAGGATGTGCAGTACTCCATTTCAAACGAGTTCCGCTACGGTATCGGTGAACGATACGAGCAGGATCAGCCGTTTCGTAAGGAGTATCTCGAAAACCTTTTCAATACCCGTCTGTACGTCAGCGATTTCACGCTCGGATTCCGTTTTCAGGTCGATCAGCCCCGCGAGTACGGCCGCGACACGATTGGCATCAAGGAGTATTATGCCGAGTTCCGGCGTGATGGCCTGCTGGCGCGTGGCGGCACCTACTACAATCTGATTGGCCGGGGGCTGGTGTTAAATACGTTCGAGAGCCGCCCGCTCGGCTTTGATACGCAGACCGAGGGCATCAAGCTGGAGTATGAGCGGCCGGAATTCAACGCAATGGCACATGGCGGGGTGATGGATTATGCCGATATCGTGAACCCGAGCCGTGTGGAGCAATATCTGCTGCGCGGTGCCTCCGGCACGGTGCGTCCCATTCCCGAGGTCAGCATCGGGGGATCGTATCTCGCGGCAACCGGGCGAAAAACGCAGAATGGCTTCTCGCGCGAGTTCGATGCCTATTTCCGCGAGATGTTTCTGGGGGGCAGTTACCAGGGGTTCCGTACCTATCTGAATCTTGCCGATAGCCGTTCACAGCTCGATAGCGTTGCCCGCTCCCGTACAACATCGCCATTGCATGGATATGGAGCCTATGGCCTGCTCGGCTTCAACAATGAGAACGTCGGCGTCACCGCCGAGTACAAGAACTACCGCTTCGATCTGCTGGAGCCTAACGAGCAGCAGGTGAACACGCGCAGCACCCGTGCGCTCCCGTTTCAGAACCCGCCAAACCTGATCCCCGAGCATGACAAGACCTTGCTGGCACGTAATCCGCATGCACCCGACTTCAGCGACGAGGTTGGGTTCCAGCTTGAAACGCTCCTGTATCCAACCGACGCGCTTACAGTGACGTTGCTTGCGGTTGGCGGGAGCCGTCATAATAGCTGGGAGGCTGTGGAGGATACGGTCGGGGGAACGTCGCGGACCCGTTATCAACGCATCAATGATGCGCCGGTCTCCTTCCCGGAGCTGAAGGATATCCGATATTCCCCGTACTGGGAACTATATGCCCATGGCGAGTATCAGCTTAATGAGGATGTAAGCCTCGCCATGGCGCTTCAGCGTCGCGACAACGTTATCTACGGCGAGGGCAATGGCACCACGTTGCTGCCAACCTCGGAGACCTATAAGGCCACCACGCTGATGCTGGAATCGATCACAAATCTTAGCGATGAGGACAATCTGCATGCGATCCTGGAACTGCAGAAGGTCTTCGATTCCAAAAAGGCAACCATCGGCGTCGATTCTCTCGGCATTGCCCCATCCGATGGCAACTACAATAACGTTCTGCTGACGCTTGAATACAGCCGCTCTCCGCGTTGGTCGGTCAATACCAGGATCGAGTGGACAAGCACCGAAAAGGAGCAGGGGGGACAGCAGATCTGGCCTGTGGTCGGGGCAACCTATCGTATCGGCAATGCCCATACCGTTGGTGTGCAGTATGGCTCCGAGCGTGGCGGCGTTGTCTGCACCGGTGGCGTCTGCCGGCTGATTAATCCCTTCAGCGGGTTCCGTTTTACGGTGCTCAGCACGTTATAGTGCGTTCCGAATACTACTGTTGAACCGTTCCTCTTTTTCTGCAGATTATAAGGGGAACGGTTTTTTTTACCTAGCCTCTAGTTGTCTATAGTGTTTTCTTCCGTCGTTCATCTCTGCCGGACCTCGTGGATCTTGTATAGATCGGTTCGGTATAGTGAGCGATAGATGAGCATTCCCATAACTTTTGGACGAACCGTTATGACCGTACGACTATGCTCTGCATTGATGGCTCTTGCTCTGCTACTGGCTGCAACTTCTCCGGGATGCAGCTCCGAGAAGGTCATACGCCGACTAACCACCTTCAAGGCAGATTCGGCATTTACTGGTGCTGGATTTCGGCAGTTTGCCGTTTTAGTTGATACGGGCAATCTTCAGTGGCGTTATAATCTGGAGACCCGGCTCGTGCAGACCCTCCGTGAAGATAAGTTCAATGTATCGGAGAGCTATGCGATCATCTCTCCTACGAGAGCATGGAGCGAAGCTGAATGGCTGGAAACTCTTGTGGGGAAGGGCTTCGATGGCTACCTTCATCTGACAGTCAATGTGGGGGAGGTCCGTGAACATATGGTTCCGCCGACCTCGACGACGACGATCAAACGTGAGCGGACGCAGAAGGAGGAACCAAAGAAGGAGCTGCCCATGGCTCTGCTGGGGTTGGCGAAGCCATTACTGGATCAGGCAGTGGGTTCGTCGGAGAAACGGGCATCCAAGGCGGTGGAGAAGGAAGAGATCACAACAGAGACTCGTGGGGGGTATACAGTGGTCAGCGGGCGTACCCAGTATATCATCCGATTGGTTGATATCAAGAACGGAAATGTGGTCTGGATGGGGCTTAATGAAATCAATGGGGACCCCAATGCGCGCCTGCCAGGATTCTGCGAGGAGATTGCCAAACAGCTTCTGCACGACCTTCCAGACCTGGTTCTATAATGTCGGGACTTTGTACGATCACGCAGATGAAATCGCCCGGCACCGGTGGTGGATGTAATTCCGGCGAGGTATCGGCGTCCTGCCTAGAGTAGCATTGATGCAACCATTCATAAATCGATTGCGGACGATGAAACGACAGAAGACCTTCTACATTGCGATGGCCCTAATGGCGTCGGTGCTGGCAATTGGCCCGGCAAAGGCCCAGGCACAGTTTCCACGTACCGTGCTCCTGGAGGAGTTCACGAGCATTACCTGCAAGCCATGTACCACGGCAACTCCGCTCGTCAACAAGGTGATTAAGGAGAAGAATGGGCGTGTGGTATCGGTGCGATATCATATGAATATCCCGCTTGCCGGCGATCCCTGGTATAACGCCAATCCCGAACATAATGGGAAACGCGCGCAGTATTACGATAAGCAGATGGGACTGCCCTATGGCCGGTTCGATGGTGCTACCATTGTCTCGGTAACATCCGAAGGGGATGTGTTCGATAAGGCGGATGACCGGCTGGAGAAGGAGTCCCCGATTCAGCTTCAGGTGACGCAGACGCGAACGGAAAATCATTTCAGTGTGCAGGTGACGGCGAAGTCCGGCACCCAGGCGCTCGATGGTGATTATCGTCTCCATGTGGTGGCCGTCGAGGCGCATATCTACGATGACCGCTATCAGGGCGGATTCTGGAACAATGAGAAGGAGTTCGAGGATGTGATGCGCACGCTGGTTACCGGGCCCGATGGTGAGGAGTTCAGCATCGGGGGGGATGAGGAGAAGAGCCGCACCTTCAGCTATCAGCTCGGCGATGCATGGCAGGCCGACCAGATGTATGTGGTGGCGTTTGTGCAGAACGATTTCACAAAGGAAGTAGTGCAGGCAGGGTATTCACCGAAGCCTGTCAGCAGCGTTCGCGAAACGCCGGCGATTGCAGGGTATGCGCTCGCTCAGAGCTTCCCAAATCCTGCGCGCTCGGAGGCTGCGATCGGCTATACGCTTGGCAGGGGTGGCGATGTGGTTCTCAAGCTTTATAATGCTGCGGGAGAACTGGTGGCTACCTACCACGAAGGGATGAAAGAGGCTGGCACATACCAGGCTCGGGTCGAGCTTGCGGGACTGCCTGCCGGAGCCTATACCTATACGCTTCGTTCTGGCGCATATCGTGCATCACACCAGATCACGGTGGTGAAATAACGCCCAAACGCTTGCCGGGATACATTCGATACGGCGGGGACGGCATCAGGCCGGCCCCGTTGCCGTTTCTGGGGAGGTCGAGTGCTGTCTCCCGCCCGATCCATAGGTCCGCCTTCGGCCTATCTGCCATCGGAGAGTCTTCCCGGTGATCGTTTGATCGCCGAGGATGTTCTTCCGGCAACGGTTCCTGCCGCCGCAGAGCCTGCCGGATCGGGTATCAGTGCCGAAGGGCAGAGTTCTGCCAGGGGGCAGATTGGGCATTTAGGGCGGCGCGCAATGCAGATGGCACGGCCGTGGTCGGCGATCATATGGCTGAACCGTATCCAGTCCTGCCGGGCGATCAGATCCATCAGATCCACCTCGATCCTCTCGGGATCTTCGCTGGCGCTCAGGCCAAGAAGATTGCTTATCCGCTTCACATGCGTGTCCACCACCATGCCCGGAGCGCCGAAGCAGTGCCCGAGAAGCACATTGGCCGTTTTCCGTCCGACGCCGGGAAGCGCCAGAAGTTCCTCCATCGTTTCCGGTACCTCGCCGCCGAATCGTTCCATGAGGATGGCACATGCTGCTTTGATCGACTTCGCCTTGTTGCGATAGAATCCGGTGGAGAAGATGGCCTGTTCCAGTTCCTCCTGCGGAGCGTCCAGAAATGCCTGCGGTGTGGGATAGCGCGAGAACAGAACGGGCGTCACCATGTTCACACGCACATCGGTGCACTGCGCTGCCAGGATCGTTGCTACAAGCAACTGAAATGGTGTGGCATAGACCAGCACGATTCCCGAATCGGGATAGGCCTCCTTTAGAATACGGACGATTTCACCGGCGCGTTTTCTGCGGGCCTGCAATGTTTCAGGGAGTCTGGGCATAAAAAAAGTTCTCGAAACAATAGCGAGGATTTGGGATATATTGGAGCTTCCTTCCAATCCTCCCTACCAGAGGATTGCCGGGATGGGCACCGACGATTGGACCAGACGGCGCCCTTCCCGAACGCATCATGGGCGATGCGGAGGGTGTGCCAACCGTTCCAGGGCAGAGGGGCTAGTGCGGTGGACAGGGGAACGGACGATCGACCGGGATGTACGTTCGCTGGGCTGGACCGCATGGGCGAATCTACTGAAAAAGGTCCCGGATGCCTCTCTTACGAAAAGGACCCATCACATGATGAGCGGACGATTGACAGGGGCGATGGCCACCGCCCTGCTTGGGATTGGATTGGCTGCATCGGCGACTGATGTTGCTGCGCAGACCGGAGCGGAATATAGACGGCACGAGACCTCCCGTCTTGTCAATACACGCCAGTGGTATGATACCACACTGCCATTCTATCGAATCCAATACCCTCTGTTGCGGCACAGCCCGCTTGCCGATCCGGCGATGGCACCAGCCATACGTGATGCATATCTGTATGTTGATACGCTGATGCGTTCTCCGAACCTCGACAGGCTTTTGCAGGATGCTGATCTTCGTGGGATGAAACACGGTTCGATCGGTCGGCTCGCGAGCTATCTCTTTCAGATGAACGATTATAATCCGGTGATCTTCGCGCAGTATGCCGATGGTGCCGAGATGCATCGCAGCGATCGCTCTGGCTCCAGTTTGCGACAGTTCAGCCATGTGGTGTACAACCACATCAGAAACACGGGGGGGCGCCAGGACAATGCCCTGTATTCCACCCTGCGCGCGGACTATATCCTGCGTGTGAAGATTCGGTCGGTGGACCCATCCTTCGATGAAGGGCAGTTGGAGAATCACTATTACAGAGTGACCGCCGAGGTGCTCGATACCTTGAAGGGGCAGTGCTTCCAGCCGTATGAGCGTTTGGAGCTTGCCACGGCAGCACCGGATAACCGCACCGGGAGTATCCAGTTCCAGTATACCCCCGATACCTATTTGCAGCCCACCATCGGGTCGCGCGATCGCGATGATATCCCCTTTCCCTATACGATTGATGATCCTGCGTTTCTGACCGGCGAACAACGGTTTGGCATGCGGCCGGGGCAGGAGGCGATCATCTTTCTTCGTCATGATGAGCATCTGGTGGATGCCGAGCACGATTATTATTATCTCCATCTCGATCCCTGGGCCTCGAACAGTGCTCTGCCAATCGTTGATGGCAGGGTGCGCGACCTTAATCACATCTGGTCCGATCAGGATCTTCTAAGCTATCACGACTGGCGCCATCGTTTCCTTGCGGTACGGAGCGCAATTATGAATGCCGGAGGATAGATGCGTGCCCGGGCTGAGGGCCCCCGACCGGGTTCGTTTACGCCGGGGGGAGATCGAGCGGCCCTTCCGGCATTGCTCTATCGGGGCGAGAGCGATCGCCCTGGTGTTTGTGTGTGCGAGGGACCTCTTTCCCTGTTCCGGTCGTGTTGTGCCAGGTTTTCCGCTCGGGTTGTAATCGCCGGGAGCGGTCGGCTCAATGCCTGCGTGACTTTCTGTTCCAGGCCCGATCCATCATGCTGTGCCAGATCGCCATCATTCTTCTCTGTCTAGGTTTCTGCGCGCGGCATGGTAAGCCCCAGTTGGCGAGCTTTGAGCAGAACCGATGTCCGGCTACGCTGCAAGCGGGCCATGATCTCCTCACAGGGCATCGTACCCCAGAGCTTTCGGAACTCTGCGATCGTCTGTTCGGTCCAGTGCGGAGCGCGCTGCCGTTGTGTGCTGGTAAGCCCTATTTTCTGGGTACGTCCATGCACTGCTTCGCGGCTGCGGCCAAGCTGCTCTGCTATCTGGTCGTAGCTCATGCCCCTGCGGTGCAGTTCGCTGAGCCGGGCGTCTTCATCGGCGCTCCAGAACAGCGCTCTTTTTTCTCGTATCCCGAGATGTCCTGCACGGATGGCCACTGCCTGGCATGTTCTATTCATCTGTCTGGCAATCTCCTTGCGTGGGACGCTACCATAGAGCTTTCGGAGCATGGCGTCGTCTTTGTCGGTCCAGGGGCGGGTTGTGGGGCGGGCGCGAAATCCGAATTCCAGGGCGATCTTCGCTACCGCCTCGGCATAGGTGCCCAGATGTCGTGCTATTTCGACAAAGGAGAGATGTCCCATGGTTCTGCGGATGAACGCCTTGTCGCTTGCTGTGGGAACGAAGATGGTGCGTGAGGGAGGGATGCCGATAAGGCCGATACGGCGCACAACTGCTGCACGTGTTCGTCCAAGGTGCGCGGCAAGCTTGCCATGTGGCATGGTATAACAGTGCTGTCGTAGAAATTCGGTATCGGCTTCGCTCCATTGCTGTGCCTGGGGTTTTGTGAGCGCAAGCTTCTTGAGCTGGACCTGGACCCCTCCGGGTGTGCGGTTCAGGTGTGCCGCCATTTGCGGTGCGGTAAGACGGTGACGATTTTTTTTAAGAAAGCGATTCTCGGCCTTGGTCCAGGGCCTGCCGGGTGGCATGGATATCTTCAGGCGATACGCCCTGTTCCGTACTGCTATCCGCGAGCGTCCCAGAACCCGTGCGGCATAGAGCGAGCCATACTCCAGATAGCAGCGTCGCAGTAGCTCCTCATCCTCGTAGCTCCAGGGCTGTCTGCTCCTATACCCTCCTGTGGGGGGCATTGGAATATCCTTGGGCCATGTACGCGCACGGTGCAGACGTGCGAGCTGTTCGGGCGTGTAGGTGGGTGTTGGCATAGTATGACCTTTGCGATGATTCTATGGAGAGACCAAACATAGTAAAATCGCAGGGAATTCCGATCTCGCATAGTACATTTTTCTACTGTGCCCATTTCGGAGAAGGGGAGGAGGCCGGAAACGCTGTGGCGCATGATGATCGTGTGGAATGCAGCCGACGACGATGGGAATCGGTTGTACATCGGGCCTGTCCGTAGCTTTTTATAACAGCAATGCCGGGGGGAGACGATTCCCTCCGGCATTCTGGTTCGAGTACGTGGCTGGCGTTAGTAGTTATCGATCTGTGCCCGCTGCAACGAGCCGGAGTAGTCGATATAGACGGTCTTCCACTCGGTGAAGATATCGAACACGGTCCAGCCTCCCTCGCGATGGCCGTTGCCGGTTCCCTTCACACCGCCGAACGGCATATGTGCCTCGGCGCCGATCGTGGGGACGTTGATATAGGTGATGCCCGCCTCGATATCGCGGATGGCGCGGAACGCATCATTGACATTTGCAGTATAGAGGCTGGAGGATAACCCATACGGCGTATCGTTCAGGATGTCGATAGCGTCGCTCAGATCCTTTGCTTTCAGCACCGAGAGCACCGGGCCAAAGATCTCCTCACGGGCGATACGCATATCGCGTGTCACATCGATGAAGATCGTCGGCAGGAAGAACCAGCCATGAGCGGCTTCGGCAACTTCGGTGAGACGATCGCCGCCAAGCACGCACAGAGCGCCATCCTCCTCACGTCCGATGCGCACATATTCCTCCACCCTTCGGAGCTGTGCTTCGTTGATCACCGGACCCATCTCGGTATCATCGGCCAGGCCAGGCCCGATCCGCAGCTTTGCCGCACGGGTGATAAGGCGATTGATGAAGTCATCATAGATCGACTCGTGCAGGATAAGGCGGCTGGTGGCGGTGCAACGCTGTCCGGTTGTGCCGAACGCGCCCCAGAGCACCCCTTCCAATGCCAGATCGATGTCTGCATCGGGCATAACGATCTGAGCGTTTTTCCCTCCCATTTCCAGCGAGACCTTCTTGTTCATCGCGCCGGCGCGGGAGGCGATTTCGTTGCCGACCTGTGTGGAGCCGGTGAAGCCGATCACCTTGATATCCGGGTGCTCTACGATGGCCGATCCGCACTCGGCGGCACCATGTACCACGTTGAAGACTCCTGCCGGGATGCCAGCCTCTTCGAGGACTTCCGCCATCAGATTGCCGGAGTGCGGAGCATCCTCGGATGGCTTGTAGACGATCGTGTTGCCGCAGGCAAGCGCCGGGAGAATCTTCCAGCTTGGCACTGCCATCGGGAAGTTCCATGCCGTGATGATGCCGCAGACGCCGATTGGCATGCGAAACGAGAGATTGACCTTGTTCGCCATCTCGCTCGGAGCATTGTACCCGAACAGGCGCCGGGTCTCGGTGGCGGCGTAATATGCCGTGTCGATCGCCTCCTGGACATCTCCCTTTGTCTCGAAGACCGGTTTTCCCATCTCGCGGGTCATATGGCGTGCAAGCTCATCCTTGCGCCGTGCGAGAATATCACCGGCCACGCGGAGCAGGTCGCCACGCTTCGGTGCAGGCATCAAGCGCCATGCTTGAAAGGCCTCGGCAGCGGCAGCGGTGGCGGCATCCACATCGGTGCCATCGCTTTTCGGGAATGTTCCTATCAGATCGTTGGTATCGGCGGGATTGCGATTCTCGAAGGTGGCGCCGGAGCGGGCATCGACCCACTCACCGTTGATATAATTCTTGAATACGTTGGCCAATTCTGGTTCTCCTCATGGTAGGATGATTTACGTGGAATAATCGCAAAGGTACGGAGACGGGCAGGAATCGTTGATGACGGTTGGTGAATTATGAGGTGGGATGCACGCATGGAACGGTTCGTGCAGAGACGCCAGCAAGAGAGTTGGCGCCTCTGCATCTTTGCCACGTTGCGCGATATCCCGTCTGTCGTTGTGCACTACGTTCCCCTTTACAGTCGCAATGCACCCGCATACCCGGTAAGCTCTACATACCCCTCGCCCGCTACCGGCTTTCCCTGTATCTGTGCATCCACGTTCACCGCTCCTTCCCAGTAGGTGACCCTCGCGCTGTTGTCGGTCTGCAATTCCTGGTTGGCCAGGTACGGCGTTACGTTGGCCTCCAGTCCCAGCTTGGGAACCGTTATCCGCCATTTGGCCGGATAGTCGGCTCCGCTGCTGGGGCTTTTCCAGCGATCCAGTACTTCGATGGTGTAATCGCTCGGCGAGAGCGGCATCCGTGTTCCATCGGCCTTCACATAGGTTCCGTTGGCATTGGGATCATAGCTTCCATCGGGACGGCGCAGGCCATACAGCATAAGCTCCTCGTTGTTGGCAAGCTGGAGCGAGAACCAGTCCCAGCCCACCTGATCCATTGCGAGCTGCGAGGTTCCGAACTCATGATCCATCCATGCTTCTCCCTCCACTTCCAGTGGTTTCCCATCGATCGTAAGAACGCCGATGGCGCCGAGACGGGTCATGGAATAATACATCGAGGCATTGTTCGGACCATCCCCCTTGCGGGAATATCCATTGTCACCTTGGAGAATGGCCGGTTTCTTTGGCGTGACGATCAGCGAGAGCGCCATCGTATCGGTCCGGCCGGACATATAGAACATCTCTCCGAGTCCTTCAAGGCGCCAGTCGCCGATCCAGGTGCGGAGGTAACGGCTGTCTGCCCCGGCATCATCGTACTCCCCCCCTCGCGATGAGCGTTCGGCATAGTGGAATGTCCCATTGTCCTTGTCCACAACGGTGAAATGGGCGAAATAGAATGTCGTCGCCTTGAACCGTGAGCCTTCCTGCTGCTCCTTGGAGAGTCCCACACGGAACCAGGTAAGCTGGAAGCCAAAGCGGCGTCCGTCGCTGGAGCGGAGATGTCCGGTATAGTACCACCACTCATTCTGATATTCGGGATGTGCGGCATGATCGGCCGGAAGGTTGATGCCACGGCCGGGGGCGGCATAGCGGAACCCATCCGGCTCGTTGGAGCAGGCGATATACACCAGCAGGCTTGCTGCGGCTGCGGTTATCACAAGGGGTTTCAAGATATTCATAGCACAAAATTACTCGTTCGTGCAGTTCCCGGGCCATAATCCCGTATCGGATGATGGATTATCTTTGTTCCCCTCATAGGGCCGGTAGAGTTCCGAACCCCATATCGGTGATACGAGTTTCTTTGCGTTTGCTCCCATGCCATGGTGCACCGCCCGGAGCCTGCAATCCCCATCGAACAGCAGAGGATATCGGCCGGAAACGGCTTCGAGGCGCCCAATTTTGTATCTTCGCCAGTAATGAGTGCAAGCCCGTACGTTGTGTCCCTCTCCAATTTCGAGGGACCGCTCGATCTGCTTCTGTTTTTTATCAAGCGGGACGAGCTGGACATTTACGATATCCCGATAGCCCGGATCACCGAGGAATTCCTTCTCTATACCCAGGCGATCCAGGCGCTCGATCTGGAGCAGGCAGGGGAGTTTATCGTGATGGCTGCCACGCTGATGCAGATCAAGGTAAAGATGCTGCTGCCGAAGCCGGAGCGCGGCACCGACGATGACGACGATGAGGAAGATCCACGTGCCGAGCTGGTGCGGCGGCTCCTGGAGTACAGGCAGTACAAGGAGGTCGCCGGACATCTCAAGGTTCGTGAGGATGAGCAGCGCTACGTCTATTACCGGCAATATTTCAAGGCGGATGAGAGGATCGTGCACGAGGAAACCGCCGAAGATGTGCTCCGCAATGTCACCCTGTTCGATCTCCTTACCGCGTTCAAGCGGGCGCTCGACAAGGCTCCTAAAAGGACTGTCCATGTTGTCGAGCGGATCAGTTATACGATCGAGGAGCAGACCGAGTATATTCTTTCCCTCTTTGTCCAGCGATCGCAGATCACCTTTTTCGAGATCGTCCGGCGCCTTGAACGGGTTGGCATTATCGTCACCTTTCTGGCGCTCCTTGAGCTTATCAAGAATCAGGTGATCGCATTCCACCAGGAGGAGAACTTCGAGGACATCCTGCTGTACAGGGTGTAGAACGATAACCTTCCCCCCCGGCACACAGGCCGTGAGGGTACCTCGGGGTTTCCAGCCAATCCCTCTCGACCCTCTTTCCATACAAGCATTCCCATTTTCCTCGGTTCATAGAGATGTCCAAGCAGCCTCGTATAGCAATAGATCCAGATACGCTCAAGCCGATCATCGAGGCGATGATCTTTGCCAGCGAGGAACCTCTGTCTGCTCGTGCTCTGCTGCGCCTCCTGGCCGGTGAGCGGGAGGAGACCCCCCCATTGGTAGGGATGATGGCTGCGGTGGAGACCGCTGCTGCGGTGGTGCAGGAGCCGGTGGGGGAGGCCGAACCGGTGGGCGAAGCCCCCGTGGAGACAGCCGTTGAACAGGCCGAGACGGTGCCGGGCACTCCGGCTGATGCGCCTGAAACGGCCTCGATCGCCGATAGCGGGGAACCTCTTCTAGCATCCCCTGGTTCCTCTATGGTGGCTGGGGAAATAACCTCCGATATCGTTCCCGATGATCCAGGTACGGCGGAGGGGGAGCTTCCTGACGTGTCTGCCGATATCATCGGCGCCGTGATAGTGCCGGACATGGCTATGATGGTAGAGCCGGAGGGGTATATCTCGGTTCCCCCTCAGGAGAGCCTTGCCGATGGGCCGGATATTATACTGGAAGCCTCTACGGTATCGGACAAGGCGGCCATCTCTGATGAGGGTGCAGTATCGGACGAGGCGAGGCAGGGGGAGTTAAACCCTGATGATCTGACCGCCGCCATGCAGCGGGCGGAGTCCCGTATGGCACGGCAGGAGCCTTCGGCGACGCTCGATCAGGCCTATCTCCGTGCGATGATCGACGAGCTGAACGATGAATACGAGCGTTCCGGCCGTGTTTTTCGCATCGTTGAGGTCGCCGGCGGATTTCAGTTTGCGACCATCCGTGATTATGGTGAGTTTGTGGCCATGCTCTCCAAGGACAAGGCGCGCAGGCGCCTTTCCCCGGCCGCGCTCGAAACGCTTGCCATCCTTGCCTACCGCCAGCCGGTCTCGAAGCCGGAGGTGGAGGCGATTCGCGGCGTGAACTGCGATCAGGTGCTGCTCTCGCTCATGGAGAAAAACCTTATCGTCATCACCGGACGTTCCGAGGCGGTTGGGCGTCCGCTCCTGTACGGCACGACCGAGGAGTTCCTTCGCATCTTCGGCCTTCGGGGGATTGGCGATCTTCCCAAACTTCGTGAGATCGAGGAGCTTATGGAGGAGGATGCCTATAGCGCCGAGAGGGCGGAGGTTATCATGGTGGATGCCAGCACCGAGGTGGAGGAGATCGAGGCAAGGGTTGCGGCTGCCGGCCATCTCCCCGAGCCTGACGGCGAGCTGGCCGATGAAGTTCCTGATGCCGTTGCATCGGGCGAGGGGCAGGGGGGCAATGGTGCCGATGCCGAGGAATCCCCCAGCCAGTCGGCTGCCGAACCTTCCAGCGAGCCGATTTCCGAAGGTGCCCTGGAGGATGGTGGCGGGCAGGAGCAGGGTGCGGAAACGGGGCATCCTGAAGAGGAATCCCTCCCAGCCGATGATGCTGATGCCACGGGCGTTGCCTCTGATGCCAGTGATAGGGAGATTCCGGTTGGTGAGGGCGGAGGCATGGAGGGTTCCGATGAGCCGGATCATCAGGTCGGCGACGAGATGGCGCACGATGTTCGTGCGGTATGATCGGCTGCCGACCGTTTTCATCCAGATAGTTGTTTCCTGAAAGGAGAAGATTCATGACGATCATGAACATTTCGCGTGGTCTTGCGGTGGCTGCTCTCGCCGCCGGATTGCTGATCGGCTGTGGTGGCGAAGATGCCGAGACAAAAAAACAGGTGGCCTCTTCCGGGGTTTCCGAGGCGGCCGCCGCTGAACTCAGCACGATGGACCTGACGCCGGATGAGATTCAGTCGATAGGCGAGGCGAAGCAGGGAGGGCTGGACGATGCATCGATCGTGCAGATGGTCAAGAGCGTGCACAAGCGCGATCTCAAATTCGATCTTGGCTTTACCGTGCAGATCCTGGCCGCACAGGGCGTTGGTGCCACGGTGATGACCCAGCTTGTCGATCTTGGCGCAATTCCGGCATGGTCCGATGATATACGGGCGCTCAAAGAGAAAAATGTGGGGGATGTGACGATACTGGAGCTTGCCAAGCTGCGTTTTCAGCAGAAAAAAAGCCTTCTTTCGGGAGGTGAATATAGTGGGCTGAAGACCTTTGGGCTTTCCGATGCCGGTCTTCTCACGTTTGTGCAGAAGGGTGGAACGCCGCAGCAACTCCAGCAGCTTAGACAGGAGCTTGCGCTTGGCAAGCCGGAGCCGGAGGCATTGAAGTCCATAGGCATGTAATGCCGGAACGGCCAGAGCCAGACCGGATGCACAAATCGGGCTTCGATTTCCGCCCGCGCATGACCCGTCGTGCACTTCAGTTTCTGGAGCGCGGCGAGCCACTGCTGGTTGCTGGCGGTCCTCTGGCCGGGAAGAGCACCATGCTTCGGGCCATTGCGGCCGGTTTGCCGGATGTGGAGATCTATGACGATATCTCAGTGCAGGGGCTGGCGCATCTTATGGCATCGGGAGGATCAGGGTGGGCGGCGGCGGTCAGCCCGGTTCATTATCGTGAGCTTCCATCCCTTTGCGGTGCCCGGTTGTTTCCTCTGGTCAATGCAGGGCCTCTGGATCTGATGCGCGTCTGTCAGGAGAGCCAGCGTGATTTCCATACCCTTTTCGATCGCAGTGCCGGGCATCCCTTTCTTGTAGCTCATGATGTCGATGAGAACTCCCGGGCGATCCTTGGCGGACGCCTTGATCGCTTGCTCATCGAGATCCCGGAGGCCAGGCAGACCTATGATATTCTTTGTGCGGAGGGGGGTGGGGAGGATGCTGCCGGGCTGTACAGGGTTGCTCGGCGTTGCTTCGGCTTGCGGTGCAAGGAACGCCTCGATCTGCTTGCCACCATAGGGATCATCACCCGTTTTATCACCGATGAACGTGCCGGGATACGGCTGCTCCCGCCTATGCCATAGGCCGGGGCGTGCGCCACCTGTGCGCCACGACGATGCACAGGTGCCACGATTTCCCTGCACGGCACGGGCGCCGCAGGCCGGTTGCGCTGGTATCGGAATGGGGACGGCTCTGCCGGGCGGTCTACCCACTCGGGCAGATCGCGGTGCATGGCGGCACGGTGGCTATCGGCCGATCATGGCATATACTGTAATGGATAGGTCTCGTCGTCGCTTCCTATCATCACATGCAGTATATAGATCCCGGCATCAAGCCCGCCAGGGATTCCGTCTGGATCGAATTCGACCCTATGGACTCCCGGCAAGCAGTTGCCGCGAAAGATCTCAGTGACCACGACCCGATCGGCCAGGTCGCGCAGTTGGATCAGACACTCCTTTTCGGAGCCTTCAACAGAGAACGGTATCGTAATACTCATCGGTCGATCGTAATTCAGCGAACGCAAACTTACGAGAATGAAATCGGTTGGAGCATATCTGAATCTTCTTCTGGCGTATATGCGAGTAAATCTTCGTAGCGCCATGGAGTATAGGGCCAACTTTATCTTCGAGACCGCCGTTTCGCTGCTCGAAGTGGGGATGTACCTGTTCTACTGGAAGATCTTCTTCAGTATTTCCGACGGCATTCCCGGTGCCAGTTATGAGCAGCTTGCCGCGCTGGTTGCGTTCAACCATGTGATCTATGCCGGTGCCGATACCCTTATGGGGAGCAGCGTCTGGCAGGTTGGCCAGCTTATCATCACCGGGCAGCTCGATATCTTTCTGGTGCAGCCGAAATCGGTGATCTATCAGATATTCTTCTCCGGCGCGCAGCCAGTGCGTGGCGTGCAGATCGTTGTTGGAACGGCCCTCTTTTTCATGTTTGTCCCTCTCACCCTTTCCACCGTCGTTCTGTACATCTTCGGTTGCCTTACCGGCACGGCCATTTTTATCTCCTGGGTGATGACGATCCATGCCTTGACCTTCAAGCTGGGCAATTCGGTGCTGGTTTACAAGCTCCTTTCGGTGGTGCTTCACTTTGCCAAGAAGCCTGCCACTATCTTTTCTGCTGCGGTGCGGTTTTTCCTCTATACCATCATTCCGGCTGCCTATGTGGGCACGGTGCAGGCGCAGCAGTTGTTCAACCCCGATCTGCTCACCCTGTGTGGGCTGGCTGCGCTGGCAATCATCTCGCCGTTTGTTGCTACAGCCCTTTTTCGGCGTGGCCTGCGGCTCTACGAGAGTGGGAATCTGATTGGGGCCAGAATGTAGGCGATGTGTATTGGGATAGTGGAGGGGGTGAGCTGATGCAGGGGCGGCGGATGGTGCCGGGTCCGCTCCACAGAACACATCGGTGATGTGGGGCCGGGCAGTTCGTTTGCATCGTTTTTCCCTGCTGGTATAGCCTGGTGGGGGCGCGCATCCAGGCAGTTTTCTGTCATAACTTCATGGCCCGATCCGGCATCTCTTGCAGCACCATTTTCTGACTCCTTGTACGGTTTTCCGGATTCTCTTATCCTCGCGGGTGCGTAGTCGGCGGGCAGAGCCATGCATGTGGCATATGCGTGCCGAAATTGTTCATCATCGTTCATGCCCCGGTCCAGCGTGCTATCTGAATTGTCTGGTTGCACGTTATCCTTTGGCCGGATGTTTGCATGGTTGCACTCTGGTTATATCTGTCATTGAACCTGTCATTCGAGTACGATGTTATTGATACGATTCCCTGCTCAGGCATCTTCAACGGGGCGCCTTGCATTACAGCGAGCTGCGGTCAGTCTGCTGCTCGGCCTTGCATGGTCGCTCACGGCGATTGCACAGCCGCTTGATTCGGTGCCGCCTTCGGACAGCCCATGGCTGTACCTTGGCGCATACGGTGGCTTTTCGCTCACTACGTACGATGTGTTTCTTGCCCCTTCGGTCTTCAACAGCAGGGCAAATGTTCCGGCCACCAGCACCTTTATCGAAGGTGATGGGCTTGGGGCGCTTGCCGGCCTGCTTGTGGAAGTTCCCCTAAGCGAGACCTTCAATATCGGGTTTCGTGGTGGGTATCAGCTTCATGGCGGCGAGCTGGCGCAGACCTACATCAACGCGCAGGATGTGCGGAGCCAGGATGGCCTCCCGCTATCGGCCACGGTGCGGGGGCTGGTCGAGACAAAGTTCGGCCATGTGAGCCTGACCCCCTATGTGCGTGTTGCCCCGTTTGCCTTCCCGGTGTATTTCTATGGTGGGCCGTCGCTCCTTCTTCCGGCGCAGGCACGCTACAACTACACCGAGACGATTCTTGCGCCGCGTGGGGCACGTTTCCAGGATACCGGGCGGCTTGGCCCGCGTCCGACACGCAATCTAGGCAATCGCGATTTCGACAATGCGACGATGGTGCTTGCGGTTTCCGCCGGTGCCGGATACGAGCAGGAGTTCACGCCGGAATTCAGGATGTTCATCGAGGCCCAGTATCAGCCGACGTTGAGCAATTTTCTGGAGCCTCTTCGTGCCAACGAGCGTTGGACCGCAGCCACGTTGAGCGGAGTTCTTGGCATCCGTTATGGCCTTGGTGCCAGCCCGCAGCGCATGCCGCCACCGCCGGTGATCGCTGGCCGCGATACCATTGTCACGCCGCGTCCGGATGGACCGCTTCTTCAGGCAGGTGCTGTTACCGCCGATGGTCTTAGCGATACGATTAGGATCTCGCGGCGGCAGGTGAAGGCAACAGAGGTACACGCGCTTCTCCCCTATATCTTCTTCGATCGCGATTCGGCTGTCATCCCGGCACGGTACATCCGGCTGGATGGCAGAGCACGGCGTGATTTCCGTGTGGAGCGTATTCCGCGTGGTGGCACGCTGGACCTGTATTATAACATCCTGAATATCGTTGGTGCACGTGTGCGCGATGAGCGGGTGCCGGAGATCACGATCACCGGATGTGTGAGCCAGTTCGAGAGGGATTCCACCCTGGCACTTCGTCGTGCCGAGGCTGTGCGGGATTATCTGACGACGGTCTGGCGTATCCCGGAGCGGAGGATCAAGGTGATAGCCCGTGGGCTTCCGGCAAATCCTTCGTTGAGCGAGGTGGATACCGCAGAGGCGGCGCGCGAGAACCAGCGTGTGGAGATCTCCTCGGCCGGTTATATCGTCGAGCGCCCGGTCGAGCTTCCCGATACCACGTTCCTGGCGCCGGTCGGCATCGTCCGTTTCATCCCGCCTCCTGCCACTGCTGACACCTCAGGGCAGATTGATAGCTGGGCGCTCGATGTCATGATCGGCGATTCCCTTATCAAGAGGGCTGTTGCCGGCGTTGGCCCTCCTCCCAGGCAGATCGACTACCAGATAGAGAACCGTCCCGATCTTGATCTGCGCGGCTCTGTCACGGTCTCCTCAACGTTGGTGATCCGTGATACGCTGTACCAGGATCTGGCACGTATCAAGAGCCAGCCGGTGGTGGTACAGAGGGAAGGGGAGTACGAAGAGATCCGCACCGTGGTGGGAGGGAAGTATGTGGACACCTATAACCTCCTCCTGTTCAGCTTCGACAGTGCCTATGCGACATCATTTACACAGCAGTCCTTTCCGCTGATGAAGCAGAAGCTTATGCCGAACTCCACGGTCAGGGTGGTTGGCCATACCGATAGGATCGGGTTGCCATACTATAACAGGCGCTTGTCGCAGCAGCGTGCCGAATATGCGGCGCAACTGCTGAACCTTACGCCGCAGGAGATTCGGGGGCTGGGTGCCAGCGAGCTTCTGTACGATAACAACTTCCCGGAAGGCCGCTACTACAGTCGTACGGTCACTGTAACGGTGGAGACGCCGATCCCGGCAGGGGTGAACATAGAAACGAGCAGCCGACCCCAGAGCAGCGGTAACTGATGCTGTTGCCGGTTTGCCCTGCCGTGGCCATATCGGAGTGCTGCTGGAAGCGAGTGTTTCCGGCGCGAGCAGCACTCCGCGAGCGAACCATAGGTGTTCGCGATCGCATCGTATGCAACCGTATGGTTGCATACATATATGCGCCGGAGATACGATCAGGGGGAGTGGAGACCGGTTCTCCTCTCCCTTTTCCATTGCTGCGTATGCATTCATTTCCTCTCCCCTGGGACGGATACGTTCCAAGGTCTCCCGCCATTGCGTAATTTCCCAGCCATATGATTTCTTCTTCGCGTATTGGCCAGACATATCTTCAGAAGATCCGCCGCTATATCCGCCAGCATGAGATGCTGCTCGGTAAAGAACGGGTGCTGATAGCGGTCAGCGGCGGTCTCGACTCGATGGCGTTGCTCGACATTATGGCGCGCCTTGCTCCAACCCTTCAACTCGAGCTTGCCGTTGCTCACTTCGATCACGGCCTTCGCGGGGAGGCTTCGCAGGAGGATGCCGCATTTGTAGTGGAGCAGGCAAAGCTCCGGGGGCTGAAAACGTATGTGGGACGTGGTGATGTCAAGAAGCTTGCCTCGCAGCTTCGGCTCTCATTGGAGGATGCCTCCCGTAAGGCACGCTACCAGTTTCTGGAGCGTGTTGCTCGCAAGCATGCGTATGGTGTGGTGTTCACCGCCCACAACGCAAACGACAACGCCGAAACCCTGCTGCTGAATCTGATTCGTGGGACCGGTGTGCGGGGCATGGCCGCCATCCCGCCGCTTCGTCGTCTTGCCGAGGGGGTCTTTCTGGGACGCCCTCTGCTTGGCTCCGAACGGGGCGATCTGGAGATCTATGTCTCCGAGATGCAGGTGGATTGGCATGAAGATATCACCAACCGCTCGCCACAGTTCACGCGTAATCGAGTGCGCCATGAGCTTCTGCCGGCGCTGCTGGAGTTCAATCCCAGCATTGTCTCCACGCTCAATACAACGGCGGAGATCATGCGCGGCATGGAGCAGTACCTTGGAAGCGCCGTTGAACTGGCAACAAAACGGGTTGTTATCGAACGTGGTGAGGAGAGCGTTGATCTAAGCATCAATCAGCTCAAGCATTACCTGCCGGCGATTCAGGCGGAGCTTCTTCAACGCCTTGTCTCCAAGACGTTCGATATCCAGCCGATCTCCTATGGTGCGGTCGATCGTACGCTGTCGCTTCTCTGGAAGGAGACCGGATCGAAGGTGGAGCTTGGCGGAGGGCTGAGCGCCCTGCGCGATCGCGATACCCTTACGGTACGATGCGAGCCTCCTCCTTTCATTCAGGTCAACCGGACGTTTCGGCCAGGTGAGACCATTCAGACCGAATACGGCACTATTATTACAGAGCGGCTCGAACGCGCCAATGTCCGCTTTACCCGCAACAGCAGTGTGGAGTTTGTTGATGCCGACAAGATCTCCGAGAGCTTGACGATCAGAACTTGGCGTGATGGGGATCGGTTCCGCCCGCTTGGCATGACCGGCGAAAAGAAGGTGAGCGATTTTCTGGTGGATGTAAAAGTTCCTCTGGATCGCAAGCGCTCGGTGATGGTGGTTGCCGATGGTGCCGATGTGATCTGGGTCTGCGGTATGCGGCTCGATGATCGCTA
Organism: uncultured Alphaproteobacteria bacterium; assembly: GCA_964455525.1. Taxonomy (GTDB): domain Bacteria; phylum Bacteroidota; class Ignavibacteria; order OLB7; family OLB7; genus JAFDZV01. The sequence goes on along the minus strand of CAYVWR010000001.1, from coordinate 1,063,609 downwards.
CAAGGTGGAGCAGAACACGCGAAACGTGATCCGGTTGGAGATACGTTCCTCAGCGAGCAATGGAAAATAGCTTCCTGCAACGGCGGGATAAGGACGGGGCGCCCGTGATCGTCAGGGAGAAACGCTTCGTTCCGATGATTCCGGCCGACGTGCTGCGCCAGGGTATCGGCCGTGTGGCCGATCGTCTTGCCGACCGTTATGCCGATGCTTTTCCGGTTATGGTCTGCGTGCTGAACGGGGCCGCCATGTTCCATGCCGATCTGGTACGGATGATGCCCATTCCATTGCAGCTCGATTATCTTCGGGTGTCGAGCTATGGTGGCGGGATGCAATCATCTGGCACGATAATTTTTACAACGGAATGTAGCACTCAGATAGCAGGGCGGCACGTCATCATCTGCGAAGATATCGTTGATACAGGGCGTACCGCCAGACGGTTGAGAGAGTATTGTGCTGAGCAGGATGCTGCCTCGGTGGCGCTGGCGACGCTTCTGTACAAGCGTGAGGCCGACATGATCGGCGATGAGCCTGAGTATGTGGCATTCGAGATACCCGATCGTTTCGTGATCGGATATGGCCTCGATTATATGCAGGAAGGGAGGAATCTTCCGGCTATTTACGTCCTTGATGATATCCCCCCCGACGAAGCCCTACCATGATGCGCTGCCGGCGAAGGATGTTGAATTGCTCCGCATCCCGGATCTCCATCTGTGTCGGTAACTCCATGGTCTGGTCTTCGTATCCCGCAGATGCTCTGCCGGGCAGAGATGCTGCTAGGATCAATGAGTATAATGCATGTTTCCTCAGATATAAGGATCTACACTTCCGATGAAGGATGATATGAATCAACGCAAGCCGATGCGGCCGATTCCGCCTCGCCGTAATCAGAACGGCGACGAGGAGGGGAGCATCAACCGCATCGTCCGGAGCGTGCTCGTCTGGCTGACAATCATCTTCGGCGCTTTCGTCGTCTTCATGATCGTCAACAAGGGCGGAACACAGGTGGTGCCGGTCAGCTTCAACGAATACCAGAAATTGTTAAGCGATGGGGCCATTGCCAAGGCGGTTGTCTACAAATCGCAGCTTAACGATTATGAGTTTCAGGGAGAGCTGAAGGAGGCCGTGACGGTCACGGCCGAAGGGAATAATCGTCCGGTGAAGACCCGTAATATCTCTACCAAGCTTCTTGTGGTCGATGGCGACGTGCAGCGGGAGTGGATTGATAAGGGGCTGACCGTTACCGTGCAGCAGCGGGGCGACGAGTGGTGGGGGCCGATCGTTACCGTTCTGCCGTGGATTGCGCTTCTGGCGATCTGGATCTTTGTCTTCCGCCGTATGCAGGGGGTGGGAACCAAGGGGATCTTCTCCTTCGGCAAGTCCCGTGCACGGCTGCTGAGCGAAACATCCCCACGCGTTACGTTCGCCGATGTGGCCGGCGCCGACGAGGCGAAGGAGGAGCTGACGGAGATTGTTGAGTTCCTCCGCGAGCCGGGAAAGTTCCAGCGCCTAGGGGGCAAGATCCCCCGTGGCGTTCTTCTGCTCGGCCCTCCGGGAACCGGCAAGACCCTTCTGGCACGTGCGGTGGCGGGCGAGGCCGGTGTGCAGTATCTATCGATCTCCGGTGCCGATTTTGTCGAGATGTTCGTTGGCGTGGGTGCCTCCCGCGTTCGCGATCTCTTCGAGCAGGCCAAGAAGATCGCTCCCGCCATCATCTTCATCGACGAGATCGACGCAGTAGGCCGCCAGCGTGGCGCCGGTCTGGGCGGTGGGCACGATGAGCGCGAACAGACCCTGAACGCCCTGCTTGTGGAGATGGACGGGTTCGAGCAGAACACCGGCGTTATTATCATTGCTGCTACTAACCGGCCTGATGTTCTCGATCCGGCGCTGCTGCGTCCGGGACGTTTCGACCGTCAGGTGATCGTCGATCGTCCAGATCGCCGGGGGCGCGAGGGTATCCTTAAGGTGCATACCAGAAATATGCCGCTGGCCGAGAACGTGGATCTTCTGACGATGGCAAAGGCTACTCCAGGCTTCTCCGGTGCCGATCTTGCCAATCTCTGCAATGAGGCCGCCATCTTCGCTGCTCGCCGTAATGGCGATAAGGTGACGATGTACGACTTTGAGATGGCAAAGGACAAGCTGATGCTCGGCCTGGAACGCAGGACGATGGTGATGTCGGATGATGAGAAGAAGATGACCGCCTATCATGAGGTGGGACATGTGCTGGTAAGCAAGTTTGTCCCGCATGGCGACCCGGTGCACAAGGTGACGATCATTCCGCGTGGCCGTGCCCTGGGTGTGACCGCCTTTCTTCCTGATGACGATCTTCATTCCCGTTCGCGCGACTGGTTCGAGGCCAAGATCGCCATGGCCCTCGGCGGACGTGCCGCCGAGCTGCTGATCTTCGGCAACTATACCTCCGGTGCACAGGGTGATATCAAGACCGTAACACAGCTTGCGCGCCAGATGGTCTGCGAGCTTGGCATGTCCGAGAACCTTGGCCCGGTCAACTATGCCTCCAATGAAGGCGAGGTATTTCTCGGGCGCGACTTCGCCACCCATCGTGATATAAGCGAGGCGACGGCGGAGTTGATCGACAAGGAAGTTCGTGGCATCGTCGATGCCGGCATGCAGCGTGCCAGCAGCGTGCTGCGTGAGCAGAGCGCTGTGCTGCACCGTATGGCGCAGCTTCTGATCGAGCGTGAAACGCTGGATGCCGAGGAGATCGATATGGTGATCCGGGGCGAGGAGCTGCCTCCGCTCGAGGTGAAGAGGATGTTGCAGGCCCGCCAGGCAAGCGGCCAGGCCTCGGCCGACAAGGCCTCGGTGAGCGCTGCCACGACTGTGATCGGCCCGAACGCCGGGGGGGCTGGCAACGATGTCAATACCAGCCCCGATCCAAGCCAGCGCTAGTCCAGGCTGCTGCATCGGAGTAGTTCGTGCCAGTTATCCGATTTTGCCTTATGTTAACGCCCGCTTATGGTTCTCATGAGCGGGCGTTCTGTTATGGCGTTTGTCGCCGATTGTTCTCGCTCCCCGCCAGTGCAACGCGATGGGCCACCGGCAGATGCGGGGGCTATTGCGCCCGGCATGGGGCCAGGAGAACCGTACCGGCCCGGCGCTGGCATTCGGGCATAGAAAACTGTATGGAGATCGTCCTGAACCTGCTCCATCTGCACTTTCCAAAACGATAGATGGCTGTATTGAAGAAACATCCGTCCACCCCACGCTCTCAGGCCCCATCAAATCCGGCGCAGATCTCCATGAAAAGCGAGCTGCAACGGAAGATGATCCATCTCTCCTCGATCGGCATCCCTCTTCTGTATATGTGGCTTACCCGAGAGACCATGCTGGCTCTTGTGGTGCCGGCGTTTCTGTTGTCGCTTGCCATCGAGTTTCTTCGGACTCGGGTTCCGGCCGTGGAACAGTTGTTCAGCAAACTCTTCGGCCAGATGCTCCGACCGCACGAGAAGGAGGGAAAGCGCAAGATCAGCGGGGCAACCTTTGTGCTTTTTTCCGCCGCACTCTGCATTCTGATCTTTCCCAAGGTGGTCACCATCACCGGCTTCACCGTGCTGATCGTCTCCGACACGGCATCGGCATTGTATGGTCGCCGGTTCGGGCGACATCGTTTTCTGGAGAAGAGCGTGGAGGGTTCCTCCGCGTTTGTGGTGACGGCCGTTATGGTGGTGCTTGGCGTTGCCGCCATTTACGATGCGCCATGGGAGTTTCTTGTTGCCGGTATTATCGCATCGTTTGTTGCGGCGGTTGCCGAGGCGATGAGCTATGGGGTGAATATCGACGACAACCTTACCATTCCCCTCTCGTTTGGAGCCTCGATATGGGGCCTTCTTCTTCTGTTCGGTGGCCCGGAGATCGACCTTCTGCTGAGCATACGGTAGCACGTTTCCCGATGTCCGGTATGCCGCTTGCTGCTTTCAGTCCCTGAAGATCAGCGCACCCTGCCCTCTGCGGCGGAAGGTGCGATATGTTCAATGAGCCTTTCCGAATCCTCCCATGCGTGCCACTGCCGAAGCAACCGCCGCCTATCATAGACGGCACTCGGATCTATATACATCTGTTCTGGGGAGAACCGGCCTTTCCGTCTCAGGTGCCGGATTCGGGGGCTATCGTATCGCAGCCGGGGTGGATGCCCATCGTATAGCGCTTGCCAGCGCGCTGGTCTCCGGGATCAACCTGATCGATACCTCCGCCAATTATGCCGATGGCAAGAGCGAGGAGCTGATCGGCGAGACGATGGCGGAGCTGATCCGTAGTGGGGTCGTCTCCCGGAACGAGATCGTTATCGTCTCGAAAGGTGGCTATATCCAGGGGAGCAACTATGAGCTGGCACGGGAACGGGTGGAGGCCGGGAGCGGTTTTCCGGAGGTGGTCGAATATGGATCGGGGATCTGGCACTGTATCGCACCGGAATTTCTGGACGATCAGATCACACGGTCTCTGGAACGGCTCGATCTTCCATCGCTCGATGTTTATCTCCTGCATAACCCGGAATATTATCTCAACTGGGCCACGAGCGCAGATATCCCGCTCGATGATGCCCGTGCCGAGTACTACCGTCGTATCAAAAACGCGTTTATCTATCTGGAGAGCCAGGTGGAGCAGGGGAGGATCGGCTGCTATGGCATCTCATCGAACAGTTTCCCGCACCCCTCTTCGGCGGCGGACTTCACCTCGCTTGAAGAAACCGTCAAGCTTGCCGAGAGCATATCGCTTGTCAATAACTTCAAGGTGATCCAGTTCCCTGCAAATCTCTACGAACAGGGGTTTGTTCGTGAACGGAATCAGTCCAGAGGGCGTACGGTGATGGATGTGGCAAGGGAGAAAAACCTGGGAGTGCTTGTCAATCGTCCGCTGAACGCCATTATCGATGGCGGTCTTGTTCGGCTGGCCGATTTTCCCCGGTCGGAATCCCATATCGGCCAGGAGCATATCAATAGTGGGATCAGAAAGCTCAAGGAACTGGAACACGAGTTCCTCTCAGATCTTGCCGAATCCTTTGCCAGCGATCCAGAAGCACGAAGCATGCTCCTGGAATGCATGTCGGTGGGGGAGACGATGGATCGGTACTGGGCAACATTTGGTACGATCGAGCACTACAACGATGTTCTCTCGCAGTATTTCGCCCCCCGGCTCCACCATGCCTCCCAGTATGTCCGCCAGCATTGCATGCAGTCGCAACTGGACTGGTATAACAGCTATCTGGCCGATGCCCGTGCTCTCTTCCAGACGATCGGTGGGTATTACGCAGTCTCTGCAGCGCAGCGTTCACAGCAGATACGCGGACGATTGGCTGCTGCTGTAGGGGAGGAGCTTGGCGGAACGCTTTCTGCGCTTGCAGTGCGCATGCTTCTGGGTGTGCCGGGAGTGGATACCGTGCTTGTTGGGATGCGTCATGAAAAGTATACAGATGATATCGTGCATGCGCTTAAAGAAGGGGCATTGGGGGATGAAGAAGTGTGGCGTCGGCTCGATCTCCCCGTTCCCGGTGAAGAGCCATCCGAGTGATTCGGAGTGCCTTCAGGCTCATATTCCATTGCCGACAGGAGGTGTGCCGGGGGTGTATTCGTATCATCCTATGCTTTATTGTGCAATTGTAGGTCAGTGGCGGCCCTAAAGGTCATCTGTAGACTTAATTTGGGCTAAAAGCGCAGAATTTTGCGCAAAAACGGCGTTTTTGGTGAGCGCAAACCATGATTTCACCGGTTGCACACGGGCGCTCACCAAGTTGGATAAGTATCACGCGTTAGTATCACCTCCCCCAAAATCACATTTTCATGTGATACCACACCTCGTTCTACTCCGGCATATTGTACCCGCGTTTCAACAGTTGCTGGCAGCTTGTTGAGACGGGTCTCGAACGAGATCATTCCGTTGCTCCTGACTCTACGCCATCCAGGAGATTTATAGATACTGTGGTATCCGACGTATGATAACCGATCGTCGGAGGCGCAGCAAGGATGGCCAGGAGTATACAACCCCTCCGGTGTCTTGATGACGGGGGAGTCGGACCGGCTCGGAGGGTGACTTTGCAGAGGACGACTGCGTGCGGCGGTTGTCCTCTGCTTTTTTATGATCGGCGGACCCTGATCGGTCGGCGGAATCGGTGTAAGGAGAAGACTCATGAGGAGGGGGTGTCATCCCCTCCTGACAGGTTCCGTGTCATCTTCCTTCGGCTCTTGCCGTCTGTTGTGCGGTATCGTCCCTCGTCTATATCTGAGGATCGGTGCCCGTAGAAAATCGGATCGTTTGACCTATCGTTACGTCGCAGTAGCGGTGGTACGTGTTCCGTTGCACTATCTTTAGTGCATGTCCAGGCCGGAACATATCATGCGGGAGAAGGGATGGCGGTAGAGCGTTGCATCTGCCGTCGTGTGCCCTTTGCGCTGGCGCTCGAGGTAGCACGCGAGCACGGCTGCCAGACCGTTGTGGAATTGCAGCAGTATCTGCCACTCGGCACCGGTTGCGGGCTTTGTGTGCCCTATATGCAGCGAGCGCTTGCTACCGGCGAAACCAATCTTCCTATACTCGGCGAGGCGGAATCGGACCGGTGGCTTGCCCTTTCCGGTACCGTGGGGGAGAAGAAGGGATGAGCCGTGCATTTGCGATGTGGTCGGGCGGCAAGGACTCTCATTACGCAATCCAGCGTGCCCAGCAGGCCGGAATGGAGTGCGAGCTGCTTCTCACATGTATTGATGCCGACACCGATCTTGTGATGTCGCATCGCTTGCCGCCGGAATTGATCGAGGAGCAGGCCGGATTGATGGATATTGCGTTGATAAAGGTGCTGGCCACATATAACACCTACGAGCGCGAGCTTCGCAACCTGCTCTTCGACCTTCGCAGCGATGGCATCACCCACGGCATCTTTGGCGATATCCATAGCCGTGAACACCGCGACTGGTTCCAGAGCCTTCTTTCCGATTTTTCGATGCGGGCGGTATTTCCGCTCTGGGGCATCCCCTCTGCTCTGCTGATCGAGGAACAACGGCGGACCATGAAATCCACCATCGTCCAGATTGATCGGAAGATCAGCGAGGCCTATCTCGGCAAGGATGTCACCGTCGAGTTCATAGAGTATATGGGGGAGAACGGGTTCGATCCCTGCGGGGAGGCGGGCGAGTATCATACGTTTGTCTGCCGGGGGCCGCTTATGCGGGGGGAGATCATCCTGACCCATGCCGAGCGCCGTGCCACGCCCCAGAGCGTCGGGCTGGAGATCGACTTCTGGAAGGTGGTGAGATCATCATGAATGCTACACGCGCCACAACCGCAGATCCCACCCGCCGCCCCCATACTATCCGCAGTGAGATCGGCAAGTATGTCGCGATCTTCAGGATCGAGCTGCGACAGCAGACGGCCTATGCCTGGGATTTCATCTTCAGCAATATCATCATCGTCCTCTTCTTTTATGTCCTGATCCAGGTCTGGCAGGTGACCGTGCGGCCGGAGAATGTGTCGTCGCTTGCGGGCGAAGGGTTCACCTGGGCGCAGCTTCTATGGTTCCTTGCCGCTTCGCAGACCCTCTATTTTTCCGTGCAGACCGAAGCACAGCTTGATATCGAGCAGGATGTTGTCTCCGGCAATATCGCGGTGACGCTGGCACGCCCGTATGACTATCTGCTTGCGCGGTTCTCGGTCTCGATGGCCCATACGCTCCTTTCCTTTGCCGTGGCATTTCCTGCGGCCTTTCTTGTGGCATGGATCGCCTCAGGGACCATTGCAGTGACGCCGCTTGGCGTGTTTGCCTTCTTCTGTGGTTTTATTCTGCGTACCCTGCTGTACTTCGCACTTCAGGCTATTGCCGGGCTGGCAACGTTCTGGATCGAACGTGCAACCGCCTTCGTCTGGATTCTCGGGCTGCTTATCATGACCTTTGGCGGAGGCGCTGTTCCGATCGGTTTCTGGCCGGACTGGGCACGTACGATGGTGGAGCTGACCCCGTTCCCGGTGATGATGTATTATCCGGCGAAACTCTTTGTCTCCCCCGAGCCGGCGCTGATTGTTGCAACACTGCTGCGAGGTGTGGTGTGGTTTGTGATTCTTGGCGGCATTGCTCTGCTCATCTATCGCAGAGCATTACGTCGGCTCGATGTGAATGGCGGATAACGCCTGGCTCGGTTGCGATATGCCCTGACGCACACACACCATCCACAGGCCGCGATATCTTCGGCTACGAAGGCGGGGCGGGTTGTCCCCGGACCCGCCATTGCAATGTACAATCCCCATCACGACGGATAGAGATGATCGCATGAAAAACAGGAGAAGAGGGGGCAGAAAATAATGGCGGAAAAATATCGTACAAATTGATATGAGAAGGCATTCTCTTCTTGCATTCGTCGGGATTATGATATAATTTACTCCCCGTATCGCCTGGCACACTAAGACAGTCCGACGTTCCAGATTCTCATCGAACACACACACATCCGTACGATTCTTGCATAATCAACATAGATCGCTTCCAGTATCGTATGGCGATGCGAATCAAGCAGTAGCTGAAAAGAGTGCCGAGTGATATAACCTCAACATATGCGCCTATAGCTCAACCGGTCAATAGGTTAAACGGAACTGCTACAAAGGCGGAATTACCTTGGAATCCCGAAAAATGTCCCAGGGGAGGCAACTCCCTTAGATTGATGCGGCCCCTACGCCAGAGAAAAAACGATCTACGATCAGGAATAACAGTACGCGCGCGTCGGTAGAGGTATCCTAGGCTCTCTATCGTGATATCTACTTCCTGGTGGTGGAATTTAAACTTCTCGAACAAAGGATGTTCGCTTCAATCGTTACGGATTCCGACATACGGTTCCACTGGAAGAGCAGGAAAGGAACGGCCTAGAAGAGCAGTGGTCTTTTAAACCGCAGGTGTGGGTTCGAGTCCCATTAGGCGCGCTCTGTTATTGCTACGGCCTCGTTTATTCGTCAGGATAATGAGGCCGTATGCCGTTTTGAACCGTGCATTCCCGTTTCTCCGCCCACGGAGATGGAAGCCGCATGATGCCTTTACCCAACACCTGCCATGATGATACCCGATTCCGCAGCGGATATCCGTGCCAGGGGCGTTGCAGCCCCATCCGAAGGCCTTTCGCCATCAATAAATCTGCTGAATTATATTGAAGGTCTCCTTGCCTCGCTTGGTGGCGAAAGCTGCCGGACGGTGGAATTGCGTCGCCGTGGAGATTCTCCGGTTGATGTGCGTCTGTTCTTCAGGGGACGCGACTGGATCTCGTCGCCGTCGGGAGAGGAATTTCGGAGGATTCTTGCTGCCGATCCTGCAATTGCCGATGTGCGCCCGAAGGGGGTAACGGTGTCGATACGCTGTGCGGACCGTTTTATCGACGATCTCGGCGCACGACTGGAGTCGGGTGATATCTCCACGCTCGACACATCACAGGCGCTGGCCGGGAAACGGTATGCTGTTGGATTTGCCGGACCAAATACAAGCAAGGCGCTTCATATAGGGCATCTGAGAAATATAACAATCGGGAACGCGCTTGCTGCAACGCTTGGTGCGGCCGGTGCCGATGTGCTTCGCCAGAGCCTTGTTGGGGATATCGGCAGAAATATCTGTGAGGCAATGGCCGGCCTGCGGGAATTTCATCCGAATGGAATTCCCGAGGATGTAAAACCCGATCATGCCATCGGGAATTGTTATGCGCGATATGTTCGCGAATATTCCCGGGCCTCTGCTGGTGATGCCGCATGCGATGATCCTGCCGCCCGCGAGACACGGGTTACGGACGATCCGGCCGATGAATATATGCGGCGCTGGCTTGCCCGTGACCCGGATGTACATGATCTCTGGTGCCAGACCCGGGATAGGGTTCTGGAAGGACATCAGCGTACCTTACGCAGGTTTGGCGTCCTGCTTGATCGTCACGATTATGAATCGGATGCCATGGATGATCTCCCCGCGCTCGTGGAGCATGGTGTTTGTACAGGAATTCTCCGGCGCGAGAATGATGGCACGGTCCTTTACGATAGCGGACGCCCGGAATTTGAACAGATGGTCCTGATCCGCAACGACGGATTCCCAACCGAGCATGCGCGCCTGCTCGGCGTGTATTATCGCCTGTTCGAGGAGTGGGGCGCCGGTCGTTCTTATATAGATATTGCAGGAACGGAATGGCAGCCTGCCAGCGCGCTGCATACGGAGCTTTTGCAACGCCTTCGCCCGGAGCTGATGTTCGATACCCATATCCTGCTTTTTCATGGCATGGTCACCCTTGGCAATGCAAAGATGAGCTCCAGCGAAGGAGGGGCGCTCCTGATCGACCATTTGCTTGATCGTATCGACGGAACACCGGCGATACAGGAGCTTGCCGAGTCGGCCACCGGAGCCGTAAGCGTAGAGGAGCTGACCGCGATTGTTGTCAGAAGTTTTTTCCTCTGCCGACCACATATAAAACCAATGGAATTTTCCTGGGATCTTCTCATGGGAGAGGATAATCCCGGCTGGACCATCGCCCGTGCCTGGTGCGCGGTGATGGGGCCGGAGGAAGAGGGGCCATTCGATGCCAGCGCCTACCGGCTGGCCGTCATTCGCTCACAGGATTTTTACCGTAATATGACCGGTGCCGCCTCCACTCTTTCGCTTGCCGGGCTTGCCAGCTATCTTCTCCATTTCTGCGAGGATTTCCTTGCCCAGCCTGCCGATCGGCGTCTGCGCCGCCTGGCTCGCACCGTGCTTTGCCATGCTATGCCAAGCCTGGGGCTGATTACGCCAGAACGATATCCATCATAACCGATCGGGATACCCTGCGCCGGATACCGTGGCCGCAACGGTGAGCAGCCTGAGCGACCGGCTCGTGCTGGCGCTGCGAACGCTCCGCCGTGGTTTATGATGGCTCCTCTATGGTCAGCTCCTGCGGTGCCGCATAGACTGAGCCGCCCTTTGGCCAATCGCTGAGGCCAGTGCCATGCGTATAAAAGCCGGGCGGTGCCACCCCCATAACCTCTCCAGTAAACACGGTCTTTTTCCCATATACCAGCCAGGCAGTGGGTACGTGTCCGATATATTTTCTGACACGAAAGCGCCCGGGATTGTTCGTATGGTAATAGAGATAGGTAACCGCAGCATCGTAGGCACCTTCCAGAAACCCCGCTCCAACAACAGGTTTGCTTGGCTGGTAGATCTTGATGGGATAATGGACATCGTGAAGATATCCTTCCGTTGCCGAGACAAGGCCCACCGTCTGCGGATCATGTACGGCAATGTTCTCCAGAACGGCTATTTCCTTGGTGGTATAGAGAAATGTGTCGGCGACAAATACCTCCTTGTAATATTTCTCGGTGACATCATGGACGGCAAGGTGCGCGCTGTTCTGCACAAGGAAATCGGCTTCGTCATTATACACCATTTCCAATCCATCCAGGAAATCGCGGATCAGGATGATCTGGCCTCCCTCGATGCCATGATATTGCAGATATTTCTGTACCGCCTGCTCATGGCAGGTGCCTTCCGGCCCCAGCGTGACAAACTTCATGGATTCTCCCAGTAGAAACGAATGGGTGTTGCGTCTGGCGGCCGGCCGCCATTGGCGCAACCTTGATGTTATCGCAGTGTCGGCGTGCCCACAGGAGCGCCGGTGATCGAAGGCTGCATAACCGTTGGTGCCTCGATGATCCTGGTCTCGATTTCGCAGCTTTCGCTGATAATCATGCGATAGATCGCCTCCACCAGATCCGTGCTGACGCCATGTTGCGCGCAGAGGTCGGCGCAGTGCTTGCGTACTTCCTCGATGCGCCCGTATTGCATCATCGGGATGAACTGATCCTTTTTCAGGTAGGCTATTTCACGGCAGATATCCAGCCGATGGCCGAGCGCCTCGATGATGCGGGCGTCGAGCCGGTCGATTTCATGCCGGAAGGTCTCAAGTGTGTTCATCGTCATCTCCTTCTGATTATGGTGAGCATCAGGTAGTTATTCCCACGGTCCTCTTTGTTGTGATATTGGCGGGGTGTTGCTGTGTGATGGCTGTGGGTTTTATGTGGCAGAGCAGACCTCTGCCGAGTCTGTATGCACATTCATCGAGGTGTTCCGGCAGATACCCCCCTTCCTGCACCATACAGAGCGGAAGGGATGATGCTGCCAGCCGATTGCCGATATCCTCCAGGATGTCGGTGTGCAGGTTCCATTTGCCGAATGGATCGCCAGCGATGATGTCATAGCCGATCGAGACGACGATGGCCTCGGCGGCAAAGCCGATCGCTCGCTGTAGCAGGGTATCGAGCGCATCGAGAAAACCCTCTCTGCCGGGATCATCGGCGAACGGTAGGAAAAGCTGATTCTTGTGCGGCGCGCAGGTTTTTTTGTAGGGATAGCTGAGCGTTGTACAGGAATGAATCGAGCCGAAGAACACATCCGTCCAGTTTGCAAGCAGCTCGGATGTGCCGTTGCCGAAATGGAAATCGACGTCGATGACTGCCAGCCGTTTGAAACCTGCCTGGCGTAGTGTGGCAACGGCAATCGCGGCGTTGTTCAGATAGCAGTGTCCTCCCATAAACGCGCGCCCGGCATGGTGCCCTGGGGGACGGCAAAGGCCATAGCAGAACCGCGAACCGGCGGCGACACGATCGGCGGCTGCCACCGCCGTGCGCGCCGCGTCGCGTGCAACCGCGTAGATGCCCGGCACGATCGGCGTATCCGGTGCGATCCCATCCGGTATATAGGGATGGAACATCACGGTTTCTCCTTCCGGCAGCCCCTTGCTCAGTCCCGACAGGAACTGCACGTACTCGGGGGCATGCACCCTGGCGATCAGGGCATCGAGCCTGGCCGCATCGACCACGGGGGGGAGGAACGCCACATTCGGAAGGGAGCGCAGTCCCTGGGCTATCCGCAGAATCCGCAGCTCGGTCTCACGGCAGGCGATCTGATTGCCCTGATGGTCGAGGATGTGCGGGACAGAGCAGGCGAGGTCCTCCTGAAGAATGACATCCAGCACGTCATTGCTCATACTACCTCCTTGCGCATGCGTGGGCCAAGCTCCACAAACCCATTTTCCTGGTAGAAATTGTAGGTGCGTGGCAGGTTCTGGAACCGGAGGCTTGGCAGACACACTTCCAGGGTCGGAAGCTTGTGGTCGCGGCAGTATATCTCCACAGCTCCCATCAGCGCCGCCCCTACGCCATGGCTCCGGTATTCCGGGTGAACCCAGAGATATTGTATCAAGGCATAGGGGCCGCCAAAATGGATGGCATCCTGTATGGTGATGGAGAGAAGGCCTACAAGCCTCTCCTGCCCGGTCGGAAAGGCGGTAAAGATGATGCCACGAGAGCGGCCATCAATGATGCGCTCGCACACCTGACGGGCACCTTCCGGGAGCTGTATGCCCGGCACGCCACGCAGTTCCTCCAGCAGCGCTCGGATGCCGCCAAGCACGCTGGGGATATCATCGTGCAGCGCAGGGCGTACGCGGATCTGGCCGGCAGCATCGTGGGGCATGGCATCGCGTGCGGTGGCAATGGTTGTCAGCCATGTATCGGCAAGTGGCCCTGGCTCCGAGAGAAGCGTGTCGAACGTCTCCTGAAGCTCTCTGGTAATGGGTCCAGGGGTGCTCAGGCGTGGCGAATGTTCGTCCACACCATGTACCGGACGGATGCCGTGGAACGTGCCGGTGAGAAAAATCTCGTCGGCTGCGAAGAGATCCTCCACCGCGAGCGTTGCCTCGTGCACAGGAATGCCGCGCAATGCGGCAAGCTGCATAACCAGATGCCGGGTTACCCCATCAATGCTTTCCGGTGTAAAGGGGGTACGCAGCTCCCCGTCGCGCACGATAAAGATATTGGCGCCGGTGATCTCGCAGACGCTGCCGTCGGCATGCAGCACAAGCGCGTCATCGTATCCCTGAATCCGTGCGGCGCGATGAGTGGCCGCATAGACGCCATACATACCGCTATGTTTTGCACGCGGCAGCGTGCTGCCTGCCTGCGGACGTCGTATCTGAGAGGTGCCAAGCGATACCGAGGGGGCGTAGCGTGGGCCGTTCACACGCCAGGCAACGATGAGAAGGTCGGCATCGTGCACTGCGGGGTCCAGACGTGTACAGGGGCCGGATGGATACACCAGCAGGCGGAGGTATCCTTCCTCCAGGTTGTTGGCTGCGATGGTTCGTAGCACCGCATCGCGTAGCCGGGACTCGGCGATGGGATTCAGGCCCAGCATCTCGATGGTAAGCCGCAGGCGCTCAAGATGCTGCGCAAGCCCTACGACCTTTGAGCCTGATGCGGTTCGATAGACGCGGAGCGATTCAAATGCCGCGGTCCCATAGTGAAGCGCGTGATTATCCGCCGGGAGCACCGCACGCTCCGCCGGGAGAAGCTTTCCTCCGATATAGGTCCATTTGCACGGCTCCAGAATGATGCTCATCGGCGTATGCTCTGTGATTTGTTGAAGAATGGGGATGCTCTCCAGGCGCTGGCCTGCCTACGGTGCACCCTTCCCCCCGATTCGGTGTAGTGATCGGGGGGCGCACACCGGTCGAATCGCTCTTCCGCGACATTGTGACGCGGGCGGGTCAGCGTATCGCCGCTATGGCGGCTTCGGTGCCGAGCAGTTCGTAGCGATCCGGTGCGAACGCACCGGTAGCTGCTGTTGTTATAGCCTGGATCTGCGCCTTTGCCTTGACCAGTGTCTCCTGGAACTCCTCTTCGGAGTCGGAGAGTGCGACGATGGCGCCGCCAACCCCCATTGATGTCGAGTGCGGTGTGACGACAAGGGTGCGTATCACGATGTTCAGATCGGCCGATCCGTTGACGCCAAGAAAACCGATGGAACCGGAATAGATTCCCCGTGCCTTTCCTTCCAGCCTGTCGATGATCTCCATGGTTCGCAGTTTTGGCGCGCCGGTCATGGAGCCACCGGGAAATGCTGCACGCACACATTCTATCACTGTTGCTCCGGTGCGGAGGCGGCCACGGATCGTGGAGACGAGCTGGTGCACGGTGGCATAGCTTTCCACGTGCATCAACGCAGGCACATGCACGGTTCCCACTTCACAGACACGGCCAAGATCGTTTCTGATAAGGTCTACGATCATAAGGTTCTCGGCGCGGTCCTTGGTGCAGGTGCGTAATTCCTCTATGATGCGTTCATCCTCCTCCTTATCGCGTCCACGGGGGCGTGTTCCCTTGATCGGCTTCGACTCGGCCCAGCCATCACGTTCCACACGGAGAAAACGTTCCGGCGAGGAGCAGAGCACTGCAAGATCGCCGAACCGGAGAAAGGCGGCATACGGTGCCGGGTTCACCGAGCGAAGCGTGCGATACAGGTCAAGCGGGTTAAGCGTGCTCTCGGTGCGAATCTGGTTGGTCAGACATATCTCGTAGCTCTCCCCCTCTGTGATGTACTCCTGGCACCGGTCGATATCCTCCAGATAGGTCTGATGATCGCGATCCAGGCGCAAGAGCACCTGCCCATCCCACGTTCCGGTGGAAACCGGAGCCAGCGGAGGGAGATTTGTGATCCGCCGTTCGATATCATCGAACCAGGAGGCGGCCAGAGCCGCGCCGCCGGCAGGGACGAGCGATACCAGATAGGTGCTCCCTTCCTGATGATCGAACGCGATAAAGCGATCGGCGAGGATAAAGGCGGCATCGGGAACGGGAGAAAGATGCACAAGCTCGCCGCCGCATTCCCCTTTCAGTTCATAGCCGAAGTAGCCAACAAAACCGCCGTTGAAATCGAATGGGAGATCGTTGGCGCAGGCACGGCGCCGACCGAGTTCTTCTTCCAGAAAATCGAAGATGCTTCGCGTGCGGTGCCAGGTGATGCCTCCTTCGGTGATCGCCAGATCGCGTGTGTCGCTATGATAGCTTGCATGCAGGCCGCTTGGGCCTCCTGCTGCCCCCATATAGGAGAACCGTGAGAGGCCCTCCTCTACGCGGCTGCTATCGAGCCAGAACGCATGGTGTTCCGTGCCAAAGAGTGCCACAAAGGTCTGCTCGGCATCGAATGTCCCTGCCAGCCGACGGCTGTGCACCTCGAATGTGTGGTGGTCGGCCAGGCCTTCCTCTGCGGTGTGCAACGGTGTGCGGCCATCGGCATCGGCATGGCGCAGATCGGGCTGTCCATTGCTGTGATGGCCGTTGCGCTCCTTCCCGGATAGAGGCATCGTATGCTTGCCGATGTCGTGTACAAGCACGCGGCTCGGCCCTATCCGATGAGTGATATCGCGGAAGTTGCGGAGCATGGTTGCGCCATGCTCTGTGCAGATCGATTCCGGGTGGAACTGTACCCCCCAGATCGGACGTGTACGGTGCCGTATCCCCATGATGATGCCATCATCGGTCCATGCTGTCCGTTCCAGGCTGTCGGGCAGTTCCTCGGCAATGATGAGCGAATGATAGCGCACCACCATGCAGCCCTGCGGAACTCCGGTGAACAGTGCGTCGCCGGTATGGTAGATGGGGCTGAGCCGTCCATGCATGACCTCCGGGGCGTGAACGATGGTGCCGCCGCTGAGATGGCCGATCCCTTCATGGCCCAGGCAGACGCCGAGCAACGGCACCTGCGACTCCAGGATGGCCTGGCGGCAGATGCCGAAGTCGCGCTGCACCTCCGGCCGTCCTGGACCCGGTGAGATGACGATGTTGTCGATATCGAGCTTGCGTAACTGCGGCAAGTCGATGCCGTCGTTGGTGAAGACAATCGGCTCCTCGCCGTTCACCGCTGCTATCATCTGATAGAGGTTGAACGTGAAGGAGTCATAATTATCGATGAGTAATGTCTTCATGCTGCTCGTTTCGGTCTGGAATGGGAGTGGGCGCTCCGGCCGCCCCCGGCGCTTTCCGGCTGTTCCCGGTGGCAATGACAGATCATCGAGCCGGGGATATACGGGCTGAGAGAACTCCTGGCCATGGGTGCATCGGCTTGGCAATCGTGCTGAGGGAGGAGATCGGTTCTACTGTATGATCGCTGGAGCTTTCGACGCTAACGGATGGCGCTTGTTGCTATCCGTTGCCGACTCCAAAGTTACGGCATGAAGGCCGAGCGTACCGGTAACGGTCTACGCATGCCAGGGCACGCGATTGTGTCATGAGTGGTGTAGACGTTCCGATATGTTTCTTGTCCTCGCCCGCTTTTATCGTTCCGGCTGGTGATCCGTTCGCCAAGCCCGGTGACGGAGATATGGTTCTGGTAATGCAGTCGGGTGCATTATCAATGGGACTGGCGATCGGTGCGGAAGCGTGGCCCTTGACTTGTTATCACCAGCGGAGGTTGCCGTTGCCCAGCCGAGGACAGCAGATAGGGAAGCCGGAGTGCCAAAGCCTACGATGTGAAGATAAACCCGGTTGCCAGGGAAAGCAGAGTACATCTTTGTGTACCCCCTTACGGGTACTGAGTGCCGCCGATGAGCCTACGGCATATTCCGCCCAGCGGAGTTCAGCGCAGCGACATAGTCCGCTCAAGACTGGTGGCGCCGCAATCCTGTCGCTCACCGTAAAGACCCGTATGGCAGACCGTTGGTATAGCCCGTTATGTACAGGTCGCATCCTGGGCGTTGCAGCCAGCGGGAGGTTCAAGCGAGGCCAGTTCCCACGGGCTGCCCGTCATTGAAAAGTCCGCTCCCCCGTTACCCCCCGGATCATCCGCTCCGGGGGGGTGTCGCCGGAGCGGGTGCGGGTACGCGATTGCGGGTACGCGATTGCGGGTACGCGATTGCGGGTACGCGATAGGGGGAGAGAAGCCTGGTGCCTCCCGTTCGTGGGAATTCCCGCAAGACATGCCAGGTGGTACAAGCGCCTGCACGACATACTTTGACAAGCATTGATACCAGATGTGGTCCTTCGGCGCGAGCCTAGTGCATAGTTTCAGCGGCGACAACTGGAGATTATAAGCGATGAGCGATTTTCTCTTCGCCCGCTCGCAGATGGCGATGTCCCTGGCCTTCCACATCATCTACGCCGCTGTTGGCATGGGCATGCCGCTCCTGATGGCGATCTCGGAATGGCGGTATCTGCGCACCGGCGATGCCGGGTATCTTGAGCGTAGTAAACGCTGGGCAAAAGGTGTCGCGATCCTCTTTGCCATCGGCCAGGTGACCTTGATTATCCTGGGATGGGCTTTTGCACAGTATCCCTTTATGATCCCGGGCAGCCTTACCTATATGCAGGCCGCAGCGCCCGGGAATGTGCTGTGGCTTCAGTTCTGGGCGTTGCTTGGCGGTATGGCGATTCTTATCCCGTCGCTGGTCTATCTCTTCCGCACATTCAAGAAGGGGGAGGTATTTGTGGATCACTAGGGGGTGCTCTGCACACAGTGCCTGCCAAGGCGCAGAGGCGCAAAAAAATGTGCGCCTCTGCATGATGTTGGGTCGGTCAATAATCCTTTACCAGATTCAGCGTCCCATCGCTTATCACCACCGAATCGTCAGGGTTGGCGGAGTTCCATGCCGTGAACGAATATTCCCCCTTGAGCTGAGTGCTGTCGATTGCTACTATTCTGAGCGAACCCACCACTCTGTTGGGGGCTGTTTGATAGGTGGTGCTGGAGCCGGCCGGTATGTATTTGCCCGTCACCTTCACCGAACCATTGCCGCCGATATCATAGGTGCCTGGCCCGGTGATGCTATCGGCCGATATCCCCACGGTTTCCTGCGCAATGCCGATATCAGTGCTGCCGACGGCGAAGAAGGATGATGACGTGACGCCCCAGAAGACGCTGCTCAGGCGTAGGGACTGGCCATTTACCTTGGCGCTCATCGATTGGCCGTTTCCATCCGGCCCATTTGTGCTGTCACCGCTGCATGCGCCGATTCCCAGCGTAAGTGCCGCTGCTAGAGAAATTATTCGATTGTTCTTGAACATGGAGATGCGAAATGGATGTATGCTGTGGATATCGCCAGGAAAAGGCAATCTGCCGGAAATTAAATAGTGCCGCAGGCGACGGGTAAATATAGAACAATACAGAGGCGGATAAAATGATTATATCAGCCTTATGCAGCGGCGGATGAATGCAGCGGTGATGTGGATTCCTCGCTGCCTTAACGCGCCACGGCGTATGCTGGTGGGACTATGTATATGTATCTCATCACTCTCTATGGCGTCTTGTCTATGCTGCCGATAGTGAACGTCCCATCGGCGATATTCCCATAGTTATTGTAGGAATAGACGGGGCTATGGCGGATACGCCCAGTTCTTTCATGGGGAGAAATCGCTCACCGTTCCACATCGCTATAAAAATCCGTTCGTACAATCGCCCCGTTACCGCAACCAGTGGATGCCGGTATATCGGGTCTGCTTGAATGCTGCCCGTTGTTCCGGTTACATGTGCTGACTTCGCTGCTATCCGGGAGAATGCCGCCGGAAGGAACGGGCTGCGTATATTCACCTCCTTCCAAACGCGATGCTGTTCAACTTTCGATAGAGACTATGAAGAAACTTCAGGATCGGGTAGCGATCGTTACCGGCGCGGCGGTGGGCAACGGCCAGGCATTCTGCCAGCGGCTTGCACTGGAGGGAGCGCGCATCATGATCGCCGATATCGCCGATGCCTCCGAGGCGACCGAACGAGTACGGGAGATCGGCGGGCAGATCGAGACCGTGCAGGTGGACGTAACGCAGGAGGAACAGACCCACGAGATGGTTCGCAGGACGATAGAGCGATTCGGCCGGGTGGACATTCTGGTGAACAATGTAGGGTTGTATCACGAAGAGCCGTTCGAGCTGATATCGTTCGAGGAGTGGAAGAGAATGCTCTCGGTGAATCTGGATTCTCTTTTTCTGACAACCAAGGCCGTTCTTCCTGCCATGAAATCGCAGGGATTCGGGCGCATCATTGCGCTCAGCTCCGATACGATCTGGCTCGGTACTCCATATCTGGTACACTACATCACTTCAAAGATGGGGGTGATAGGGTTTATCCGCTCGCTTGCGGCGGAGGTAGGAAAATATGGTATCACCGTCAATGCTATCACCGTCGGGCTTACCGCTACACAGCGTCCGCCGAACGAAAAACTGATGGGGAGCATTCTGGAGCACCTGCTGCCGCAACAGGCTGTCCATCGCGGCGATGAGCCGGAGGATATCGCCGAGGTTGTCTCCTTTCTTGCCTCTCCCGAGTCGTCCATCATCACCGGTCAGACGATCAACGTTGATGGCGGTGTGGCGCGGCACTGATGTAGAGGCAGAGGGGCCGGGGCGCTCGGCGCTCAATCGATCCGACCATGCATAGCCGACGGCGCGTTCCAGACATCTGGTCCGCGCCGTTGTTCTTCAGGGATGTCTCCGCCTGCCCTCGTCAGGAATCAGGGGCCGGAAGGGGCCGTGGAGCGATCATGGCCATGCCTCTGGTGTGCCTGTAACATTTACGGAGCATAGGAGTATGCTCGGATCCATTCGTGTGGCTTGTGTGGGCAGGCATCGGTTTGCCGACCTATAGAGGTTTTTCTCCAGAGCTATACATCAACCATAGACAACGATTATGATCAGCAAGGATGCTCTCGAACAGTCGATACTACAGGAGTGTACAATCTGCAAACACATCCATGGGAAAATTCCCACGGACGCATTCGATTATCGCCCCTCACCCGGCCAGCGCTCCACGCTGGAGCTGCTCCGCTATCTGGGGATGCTTGGCGTGGCTACCGTGAAGACCTTCAGCTCGGGCGATTGGAGCGTATGGCGCGAGTATGGCAGCCGTACCGCTACGATGACGCCGGAGGAGTTCCCGGCCATAATGGATCGGCAGATGGAGGAGATCAGGGAGTTCTTCGCCGGGCTGAGCGAGGAGGAGTTCCAGACCCGTATCGTAGCTCTTCCTACCGGCGTTGAGCGGCCGCTCGACGTTGCCATCATGGATTCGGTGCTGAAGTGGTTTACCGGTTATAAGATGCAGCTTTTCCTCTACGCAAAGGCAAGCGGTGTGGAGAATATATCCACCTCGAACTGCTGGCGTGGTGCTGATATGCCGCCGAAGAAGGTGGAAGAAGCCAGGGCTACCGAGACAGTGGCCTAGGCTGACCCTGATAGCTGCAACGCATGGCCGGCTCCGGGGAACCATCTCCGGGGCCGCTTCGTCTGTAAGGACCGATCCCCGTCGGCGAGCCGATCGCTTGCTCCTGCCGAAGAGAGCGATGAGTGCTCGATGGTAGTGTACGGCAGCATCTCGTACGGATGCTGCGCGAACACGAGGATGCGGCCGATCCGCTTATCAGGCGGATGTGCCTGCTCGATGGGCTTCCGGCTACCGGTGAACATAAATAATTATCTCCCTGGACAAAATCAGTTACAGCAAACACTTGCGTACCCCTTGCCGGCATTGTTATATTTGTGGCCCCTTACATGCGGAAGTGGTGAAATTGGCAGACACGCCATCTTGAGGGGGTGGTGCTCACAAGGCGTGCGGGTTCAAGTCCCGCCTTCCGCACTGCAAACCCCGGTAGCTAAACACTGCCGGGGTTTTTTTATGGTATACGATGGATGAACCTGCCTTCAGACTGCTGATCGGTCCCCTTGCCGCTGGGGCTATCGCGTTTGGCGCTTATCGCGTCCGGTTTCTGATGCGCTCCGGGGCATGGGCGACATTTGTTCTGGGATCGGTTGTGTTCGGGTTTGGGGGAGCACGGTTCAGCCTGCCGCTGATCGTCTTTTTTGTCCTGAGCAGCCTTCTCTCCAAATATGGGCCGAAGCGCTGGAAGGAGGTAAAGAAACGGCTTGGCGGGACGTTCGAAAAAGGCTCTACACGCGATGCCGGGCAGGTGTGGGCCAATGGAGGCATTGCAGGGCTTGTCGTTCTGCTGTACGCGGCGTATCCGGTCGAAGCTGTCTTTGCTGCATATCTCGGGGCGTTGGCTGCCGCCGCCGCCGATACCTGGGGCACCGAGCTTGGCGTATTGAGCCGTGGACGCACGATCTCGATACGGACGTTGCGTCCGGTGGAGCCGGGTGTTTCCGGCGGCATCTCAGTGGCTGGTACGGTGGGGGCGGCCGCCGGGGCAGCTTCCGTGGCGGTGAGCGGCATCTACTGGAGCAGCGCCGTGGTCCCGTTGCTGGCCGCCGCAACGGCGGCGGGGCTGGCAGGGATGCTTGTCGATAGCGTTGTCGGCGCCACGCTCCAGGCACGGTACCGGTGTGTGCGCTGTGGGGCAATCACCGAGCGGGCCGTGCACTGCGGTGCTCCGGCTGGTCTTGAAGCCGGTCGGCGCCCGGTAACCAACGATCTGGTTAACACTATCTGCTGCCTTGCTGGTGGCGTGCTCTCGTATCTCCTGTTTGCCATCTTCTCCTCCTGATTTCCCTGATGTCCGCGAACCGGCCTCGGCCTGGCGTCCTGCCGATTGATGTCGGAGCGGGTTCTTCTGTCTGGCCCGCTGGCGTTCCTCCCGGAATCTCTGTCAACGCCGAGCCGTACCGCAGAATCATGCCAATGGCGGATCTGCTCGGCAACCGCTGGCCTCGGGGCGCTTTCTGCTGAAAAACTACCTGGCTTCTCCCTCTTCTCCCATCAGTATCATCTGCGAAGAGCGGTGCATTGCCATACTGTTCATCTCTGCTGCCGCCGAACCCCTGCTTTGGAGCATCGCATGCCCATAAAAAAAGTGATAGCATAATTATGCATTCTATTGCATATCTATGCATAGCTCGTGTATATTTGTCCTTCTTGAACTGGCGGTAATCTTCCATAGGCAGAGAGTGTTGGAGCAGATAACGGTTTCGATCATCGGTGCATCAGGGTACTCCGGCGCCGAGTTGGTGAGGATTCTCCTTCGTCATCCGGGCGTGCGGATGGAGCGGCTTGTCGCCAATACATCGGCAGGAAGGGCGCTTGCGGATCTGTATCCTTGGCTGGCAGGACGGTGCGATGCTCTTCTGGAAGCATACAACGCCGATGCGGTCTGCCAGAGCGATCTTGTGTTTGTAGCGCTTCCATCCGGGGAGGCGATGAACATCGTGCCGGAGTTGCTGGAGCGGGGGAAGAAGGTGATCGATCTGGGAGGGGACTTCCGTCTGGCCGATCCCTCGCTCTACCAGAGTTATTACGGGCGTGCTCATGTAGCACCGGCATTGCTCGGCGCAGGGATATATGGGCTGCCGGAATGGAACCGGGAGAAGATTCGCCGGGGGCAGCTTGTGGCAAATCCCGGCTGTTATCCCACCAGCGCGATCCTCCCGCTTGCTCCATTGCTGCATGAGAGCATCGTGGAGGCCGAGGGGATCATCATCGACTCCATGTCCGGGGTGTCCGGGGCAGGCAGAAGCAGCTCGGTGGATCTCTCCTTCTGCGAGGTGAACGAGAATGTCCGTGCATACAAGGTCGGCACCCACCAGCATGTCCCGGAGATCGAGCAGGTCTTGAAGGCATGCACAGCCCAGGAGGTGAGCCTCACCTTCACCCCGCATCTGGTGCCGATCACCCGTGGCATCTATACGACGATCTATGCAACGTTGCGACGGGAGACGCCGCAGGAGGAGATCGCGGAGATCTTCGGACGGTATTACGGCGCTGAGCCGTTTGTGCGCGTCTCTGCTGCCGCCGTTCCAGAGATCCGAAATGTGGTCGGGACCAACTATATCGATATCGGGTTCAGGATCGACCAGCGCAATCGGCGCCTGGTGCTTCTCTCGGCAATCGACAATCTGGTGAAAGGGGCTGCCGGCCAGGCCGTGCAGAACATGAATATCCTGTTCGGGTTCAATGAAACGGAGGCGTTACGATGATCGGGTCTATGGAGCTTATGGAGATTGAAGGGGGCATCACTGCTGCCCCGGGCTTCTCGGCCGGTGGTATCCATTGCGGCGTTCGCAAGGCCAAGAAGGATCTTGCGCTGCTTGTCTCGGATGCTCCGGCGGCCGTTGCAGGTGTGTTCACCATGAACAAGGTGCAGGCCGCCCCTGTTATCGTCGATCGGGCGCAGCTCAAGCGTTCGCAGCGCTGCTCTGCGGTTGTCGTCAATAGCGGCAATGCCAATGCCTGTACCGGCGAGCGTGGCTTGAACGATGCATGGGCGATGATACGGGCAACCGCCGTTGCTCTGGCGATCCCGGAGGACCAGGTGCTTGTCTCCTCGACCGGCGTGATCGGTCAGTATCTCCCGATTGATCGCATCACCGATGGCATCGCCATGCTGGCACAGCAGGTGGGACGCGCTGGCGCTCATGATGCCGCGCTGGCGATCATGACCACCGATACGTACAGCAAGGAGCTTGCAATCCGGTTCACCATCGGCGATACCGTGGCGACGATGGGAGCTATGGCAAAAGGTTCCGGGATGATAGCGCCGAACATGGCAACGATGCTCGGCTTTGTGGCCACCGATGTGGCGATCGCTCCCGAGTTGCTGGAGGAGGCGCTCCGCAGCGCCACGGCAAAGTCGTTCAATCGGATCAGCGTTGATGGTGATACCAGCACCAACGATATGGTTGTGGTCCTTGCCAACGGCCTGGCGGGAAACCCGGAGATCACCGAGAAGGGGGAGGCATACGCTCAGTTTTCGGCGGCGCTCGAGTATCTGCTGATTCGCTTTGCCAAGATGATCGCCCGCGATGGCGAGGGAGCCACGAAGCTGATCGAGGTCTCCGTGCGGGGAGCCGCCACCGAGCGTGATGCCGAGACCGCCGCCCGTTCCATCGCCAACTCCAATCTTGTGAAGACCGCCATTCATGGCGAGGATGCAAACTGGGGAAGGATTATCGCGGCAGTCGGCTATTCCGGCATCGAGTTCGATCCCGACATCGTGGCTATAACGCTGAACGATCAGCCGGTGCTCGCCAGGAACTACCAGATCGTCATCGACGAGGAGAAGACCAAGGCGGCGCTTGCACGCGAAGAGGTGACCATCATGGTCGATTTGAACCAGGGAGAGCATGGCGTCACGTTCTGGACATGCGATCTGACCAAGGAATACGTGCACATCAACGCCAGCTACAGGTCATAGGAGGAATGCCAGCGATGAGCTACACAGGATATGACATGATCGCCGGAAACAATGGCGGCCTCTGCGCGCGCAGAACCGTGGTCATCAAGTACGGCGGCGCCGCGCTTGCCGCCTCCGCTCCCGATAGCTGCTTTGCAGAAGATTTGATGTCGCTTCGCCGTGCCGGTACCCATGTGGTGGTGGTACATGGTGGAGGGCATGAGGTAACGGCGCTGGCCGCACGACTCGAGGTAGAGGCCGAGTTTGTGAAGGGCCAGCGCCGTACCGATTCGCAGATGATGGATGCCGTGACGATGGCGTTGGCCGGAACGGTGAACACGCAGCTTGTGCGTTCGATCAATGCCTCGGGCGGACGTGCCGTTGGTCTGTCCGGCGTTGATGGCGATCTCCTTGTGGCACGCCGCCTTACCGAGCCTGATCTGGGTCTGGTGGGGAGGGTGGAGCAGGTGAACGTGCAGCTTTTGGACCTGCTCCTTCGTGGCGGTTATACTCCGGTGATCGCCACGCTGGGATCGGGAGCCGAGGGTGCGGTATATAATATCAACGCCGATCTTGCCGCCGGTGCCGTGGCGGCTGCGCTCGGTGCCGATCTCTTGGTCTATATGAGCGATGTGGAGGGGGTGCGCAACGGTGGTGAGATTATACCGCTGATGACCGCAGAGGAGGCGCGTGAGCTTATTGCATGCGGGGTGATACATGGCGGGATGATACCAAAGGTGGAGTCGGCGCTGGAGGCGGTGGATGGAGGTGTGGCAAGCGTACGCATCATCGATGGTCGCAGGCCCGGCGCGCTGCGGCAGCTTCTTGATGGAGAGGCAGTCGGTACCGCCATTATCAGGACGGGACCGGATGACGATGCAGGGGTGTGCATCGCGGCGCCGGGGATGTATGAAGAGAGCATATTGATTGAAGGAGTAATCGCATGAAGAAGGATATTCTGTCGCTGTTCGACATCGATAGGGACGAGCTGGAGGGGCTTTTTTCCCTGGCCGATGAGCTGAAGCTGAGCACGAGCTACAGGCCGCTGGAAGGCCGTAACGTTGCCATGATTTTTCAGAAACCTTCCCTGCGAACCAGGGTCTCCTTCGAGGTTGGCATCCATCAGCTCGGCGGATATCCTATCGTGCTGTCGCAGGAGGGGATCGGAATCGGCACCAGGGAAAGCTCTGCCGATGTTGCGAAGCTTCTCTCCCGGTATGGCCATATGATCATCGCCCGGCTGTTCCATCATGATGTGCTGGTCGATCTTGCCCATAATGCGGATGTGCCGGTGGTGAACGCCCTTACCGATCGCTCCCATCCCTGCCAGGTGCTCGCCGATCTCTATACCATCCGCCAGCATGGCAAGCTGCGCCCGGGCGTCAAGGTTGTGTTTGTAGGCGATGGCAATAACGTTGCGAATTCCTGGCTGGAGATGGCCTCGCTCTACCCGATGCACTTTGTTCTTGCGGCGCCGGGCGGCTATGGGCCGGACCCTGCCACGCTGGACCGTGCATGCCGGGCGGGGATCAGCACCATTGATATCATCGAGGACCCCTACGAGGCCGTCGAGAATGCCGATGTGATCTATACCGATGTCTGGACCAGCATGGGACAGGAGGTGGAGGCCGAGGAGCGGCGAAAGGCATTTGCCCGCTATCAAGTGAATTTCCGTTTATTGGCGGCGGCGAAGCTTGATTGTGCGGTCATGCACTGCCTCCCGGCACATCGTGGGGAGGAGGTGACCGCAGAGGTGCTCGATGGTCCGAACTCCATCGTCTTCGATCAGGCTGAAAACCGCCTGCATGTGCAGAAGGCGCTCCTTGCCAGACTTGCCGAGGAGGTAGCGCCGATGCAGGTGGCGCCACCGTACATCGAGCGATGTACGGTTCCCACCTTCAGCCCTTGATGTTCGATGAACAAACAGAGCCGACAATTTGCGATAAAGCAGCTTATTACCCGAAATGTGGTCGCCAGCCAGGAGGATCTCCGGCAATTGCTGGAGGCACAGGGCTACGAAGTGACCCAGGCGACGCTCTCGCGCGATATCAAGGAGCTTGGTGTCGCGCGATTGAACACCGCCGATGGAATGCGGTATGTGCTGCGTGCGGAGAGCGAGGAGAGCAGGCTTACCTCGCTCCTGAGCTATGAAGTGGAGTCGATCGAGTCGAACGAATCCCTCATCATTATCAAGACGCTGCCTGGCAGAGCACATGGGGTGGCCGAGATCATCGATAGCCTGCACGAGTCACGGGTGCTTGGAACCATCGCGGGGGATAACACGATCTTTATCGCACCACGATCGATGGCGGAAATTCCCGATGTCATACTATTCATTCGGAGCTTGATAGCTCAGAGCAGATAGAACGCCGACTCCGGCGCGTAGTAGACATAATAGCATAGAACAATCCACAATTATACACCGGTAAAGGGTCGAAACACGTGAACAGGCTCAAGATTGCGCTCGCGTATTCCGGCGGGCTTGATACGTCCGTTATGGTGCGATGGCTTCAGGAACGATATGATGCCGAGGTCGTTACGGTGACGGGCGATCTGGGGCAGAAAAAGGAACTGATCGGGGTCGAGGAGAAAGCTCGGCTTCTTGGCGTACGCGAGGTGAATATGGTTGACCTCCGCCATGAGTTTGTGGAGGACTATATCCTTCCGGCGTTCAAGGCAGGAGCGCTCTATGAGGGAGTCTATCCGATGGCGACGGCGCTGGGGCGACCGCTCCTTGCAAAAGCTCTTGTGGAGGTTGCACTGCAAAGCGGCTGCAATGCAGTGGCACATGGATGCACCGGCAAGGGGAACGATCAGGTTCGCTTCGAGGCCGCTGTTGCTGCGCTTGCCCCGGAACTGAAGGTGCTGGCGCCGGTGCGCGAGTGGGAGTTCCGCTCGCGCGAGGAGGAGATCGCCTACTGCGAAACCCACGCCATACCGGTGTCCGCTACCAGAGCCAGCCCGTATTCGATCGATGAAAATATCTGGGGTACCAGCATCGAGTGCGGTGTTCTGGAAGATCCTATGGTCGAGCCGCCTGCCGATGCATTCCAGCGCACGGTCGATCCGCTCGATGCCCCCGACGAGCCTACGTATGTGACCCTGGAGTTTGTGGAGGGAACGCCTGTAGCGCTGAATGGGCTAAAGCTCTCCGGGTTTGAACTGATTGATCGCTTGAACGGTATCGCGGGCGCCAATGGTGTGGGACGGATCGACCTGGTGGAGAACAGGCTTGTGGGCATCAAATCCCGTGAGATCTACGAGGCGCCGGCCGCCGTGGCGCTTCATTGCGCACATCGCGAGCTGGAACGCCTTACGCTCGATCGCGATACCGCCCACTACAAGGCGAAGATCGCCCACGATTATGCCGATCTGGTCTATAATGGCCTCTGGTTCTCTCCGCTGAGAACAGCATTCGATGGTTTTATCAGCCAGACACAGAAACGCGTAAGCGGTGTTGTGAAGCTGAAGTTCTATAAGGGGAATGTGATTGTGGCAGGACGTACCTCGCCGTATTCCCTGTATGATACTTCCCTTGCCACCTATACCGATGAGGATTCGTTCGATCACAAGGCGAGCGAAGGGTTCATCAAGATCTTTACGCTTCCGCTGAAGACCTTCCACGGGGTTGGCAGGGCTGTGGAACAGCTTGTCTCCGAGTAAAGGAGCGGCATAAAAGGCATGCAGAGGCGCTGGCAAGCTCTGGCCTGGCCCACTGAGCAGTGCTCGTATCTGCCCGCACGAACTCTCCGCTCCATGCGTGTTGCGTAGCCGGATGCCACGGAGACTATCCTGGTGGCATCCGGCAGGCAGCACATAGCACAACGATGATGTGATCGTTTATATATACTATCCGGGATTTTTCAAGGATCATGGCACAGCAAACGCTCTGGGGTGGTCGGTTCAGTGAAAAGCTCGCCGATATGGCGTTGAAGTTCTCTACCTCGATTGGCGTCGATGGAAGGCTCTATCGGGAGGATATCGACGGGAGCGTGGCACATGTGGAGATGCTTGCCGCAACCGGCGTCCTCAGCGCCCAGGAGGCAGAGCAGATCCGTGAGGCGCTCCTGGAGATCAGGGGGGAGATCGAACGGGGAGAGTTCCCCCTTGATGAGCGATTCGAGGATGTGCATATGGCCGTGGAAGCCCGGTTGATCGAGAAGATCGGCCCGGCAGGGGGAAGGCTGCATACCGCCCGGAGCCGGAACGATCAGGTGGCGCTCGATGAACGTCTCTACCTTCGTACCGCGCTCGCTGATGTCTGCGATGCGCTCTCGGCGATGCAGCGTGTGCTCGTTGCAAAGGCCGAGGAGAATATCTCGGTCGTGATGCCAGGTTATACCCACCTCCAGCGTGCGCAGCCGGTGCTCCTGGCCCATCATCTGCTTGCCTATGTCGCCATGCTCGATCGCGATTACGATCGCTTTCGCGATTGCATGCGCCGTATGAACCGCTCCCCCCTTGGCGCGGCCGCGTTCGCCGGCACCTCCTTCCCGATCGACCGGCAGATGGTGGCCGAAAAGCTCGGGTTCGATGGCATTGTGGGCAATAGCATTGATGCGGTGAGCGACCGCGATCATATCATCGAGGCTGTGGCCGCGTGCAGCATCGTTGCCATGCATCTAAGTCGTCTTGCAGAGGAGTATGTGCTCTGGGCCACCAAGGAATTCGGATTTGTGGAGATCGGCGATGCGTTTGCCACCGGAAGCAGCATTATGCCACAGAAGAAGAATCCGGATATGGCGGAGCTTGTGCGAGGCAAGACCGGCCGGGTCTATGGGGCATTGGTACACCTTCTGACGATGATGAAAGGGCTGCCACTTGCCTATAATCGGGATATGCAGGAGGATAAGGGGCCGATGTTCGATGCCATCGATACCACCCGCGACTGTCTTGGGATCACTGCCGCGTTGCTTGAGCATACCCGCTTCCAGCAGAAGCGCATGGAGCAGGAAGCGCTGGAGGATCTCTCCACCGCTACCGAGATCGCTGATTATCTGGTGCGTCGCGGTATCCCCTTCCGCGATGCACACGCGGTGGCCGGAGCAATCGTTGCACACTGCGTGGAACAGAGCTGCGGATTTGGTTCGCTCGACCTTGAAACGTTTCGGAGTTTTTCCCCCGCCTTCGATGACGATATCTTTCAGTACCTCCTTCCGATTACAAGCATCCAGCGGAAACGCTCGGCCGGAAGCACCGCTCCCGGCGATGTAGAGCGCCAGATCGCCGCCTGGAGTCAGCTTCTGGCCAGCCGTTGATCGGCTCTGGTCGGCTCCATCCAGGTTTGCAGACGTTCGGTTTCCTTCCGTTGCTCCTCTGAAGAGTGCACCGAGCATGCTTCGGGAACGGTGTGCAATGCTTGCGGGCGGGGAGATCTGCCCTGCCTGCGGCGGGGGCAGATAGAGTCCCCGCTCCCGTATCATAGAGAGAACGGGGAGAGCATCGGGATGGCGCTTTGTCGCCACCGGCTGCCGGGGGCGCTCCGGTTGTATATCATCGGGGCGTGTTGCGTTCTATCCTGTTGGCGATGCCCTTCGGAGAGTCCCGTCTCGCGGCCTACGGCACAAGCATTGCTACCGCAAGGGGAAACACTTTTCTTTCAACAAATGATGGGCTATCCATGGCAGGGATTCACATAGAGAGAAATCATGCGCTCGGCAGGGATGGGGCACGCAAAGCGGTAGAAGATGTGGCTATGCAGATGAGCGACAAGCTGGATGTTCGCTATCGCTGGAACGGCGATGTGCTCGAATTCGAGCGCTCCGGGGCAAATGGCACCATCAATGTGGACGATGCCACCGTAACGGTGGATATACGGCTCGGCATGGCGCTCAGCCCGTTCAGGGGGCCTATCGAGCAGCAGATCAAGGGCTATCTCGATCAGCGTCTCCGATAAGCTCCTCCAGCAGCACCCGTCCTGCCATAAAGCTCTCCATCAGGTGGTTGGGACGCAGGATCTGGAGATGCCCCTCACGGTTGATGCCACAGGCGCGGCCGGTTGCGGGACCATGCAGGGCACGGTCGCGCAGCCAGTCGCGCCGTGCAAATTCACGCAACTCCGTATCGTCCAGACGGACGCCTTCGGTCACTAGGCGATTGCGGAGCGAGCCGATGATGGCTTCCAGCAGATCAAGCCGATCGATCGGGGCATTGCTCTGCTCCTCCAGAAAAACCGGCATCAGATCGCGCCGATCATCGATGTTCAACGGGAATCGTCGGGCATTTAATCCCACCCCCGCTATCACACTGATCTCCTCGTTGCGGATCTGCGACTCGCAGAGGATGCCGCCAGCCTTCCCATCGCTCACAATCACGTCGTTCGGCCATTTCAGCATAGCTCGTGCTCCCGGTCGCAGAAACGGATCGAGCGCGGCGGCGATTGCCATGCCGATGCGTATCGGCAGGAGCGCGGCCGCCTCCACATGCCGGGGACGTAGAAGCAGAGAGAACATAAGGGACATACCCGGCCCGGCCAGCCACGACCGTCCATGCTGGCCCCGCCCGGCGGTCTGATAGTCTGCAACCACAAGCGTCCAGGCCTCGGTGCCGGAATCGTTCATGGCCCGGACGATGTTCTGTGTTGAATCGGCCTGGGGATAGACGATGAATCGTGCGATTCCCCAGCGCTTGGCCAGCCTCTTCAGCGTTCCCGTATCGGAGGCTATGGATGAAAGCGCATCGGTCATGATGGTTACGAACTCTGTTGAAATCCCAGAAGTGCCACCGCAATTGCGGCGAGCGCGATGCCATACCAGGCCATACGGTTCGGGTGCTCCTTCCAGAAGATGATGGCCACGGCCGTTACCATAATCACCGCACCGGCGCTGACCGAGGGAAAGACGATGGAGGCATCGAGCTGGCCGAGCGCCTGAAGGAGGAAATAGACGCTGAAGTAATTCGGCACCCCGAGCAGCGCGCCGAACGCCAGATCGCCTCGTGTTACCTGAGTTTTTCCGATGGCTATCGAAAGCCAGCAGATAAGTGTCGCCGAAAGGAATATGTAGAAGCTGAGCGCATCGCTGTGCACCCCATATGCCTGGGCAGTCTTCATGGAAAAATCGGTTGTGCCGACGATGGCGAAGATCGCCACCAGGATGCCGACCGCCTTCAGGTCAAGCTCCGAGCCTCCGCCGGCTCGGCGTTGCGCCGCCCCAAGCAGAACAAATGCCAGGACGCCCGCGGCTATGCCCCCGATCTGAAGCATTGATGGCTGTTCACCGAAGATCAGAATGGAGCCGGTGACCGGGATAAGCATCGAAAGCCTGGCAGCGCTGCTTGGTATCGCCAGGCCGATCTCTTTCAATCCACGCATCAGCATCAGAAAACCGGCTACAAAGCCAACCCCTGCGGCAAGCCCGAGAGCGATCCAGCGCGGGCCGATGGCAAGCTCGGATGCTCCTGCCATGATAAACGCCATGCAGGTTGCTACCAGGTAGTTTGTGCCAGCAACAACCATCCGGTTGCCACCACGCGTCTCGTTGACTTTCAGAAGAGCCGATACCGATACCGAACTGATGATCGTTAGAAGGAGAAAGAGCATGGAAGTCGTATAGGTCCATGTATCGTGACAGGCGGCGTACGTTGTGCCGGATCGGGTGCAGTATACATATTCTGCTGTAATGGGCGAGAAGCCTCAAGACCTTATTGTGCTACGATTACGGCCTTGTACACATACATGGCCTGGCGCTCGGCGGAAGCGTTACCGGTGCTGCCATGCCGTTGCGGTTCCGGGTGCTGGCCGCGACGTGCGCGGTGCTGCTTGATATCGGTTCGGCTGGGTATCTGCTCGGCGTGCCATACGAGAGCTTCTGCGGGGCGACGTGGGCCGGTGCATGTGCTGCTGTTTGTGGTGCTGATCGGTGTGGCGGCTGCCACGCGCCTGCATTCACCACGATGCCCAGCTTTCAGGGCAATGGGGCGCGGTGATGGCGCCCCTCCGTGGTTCAGTGTGCCGCTGCATCGGCGCATCGTATGCCATCGATTGCCGCGGAGACGATGCCGCCCGCGTAACCGGCCCCCTCGGCGCAGGGAAACAGACGGGCGATCTGCGGGTGTTCAAGCGTGGCGGGATCGCGAGGAATGCGGATCGGGGAGCTTGTGCGGGTCTCGACGCCGACCAGCACAGCATCCTCTGTCATATAGCCATTCATGGTGCGTCCGAAGTTCTTCAGTCCGCCCTGAAGCCGGGTCGCCAGCGATGGGGGGAGCAGCTCGTGGAGCGGTGCCGAATTCAATCCCGGCTTGTAGCTGCATGATGGCAGCGTGCTCGATGTGCGGCCTGCTATGAAATCGGTCAGGCGTTGTGCCGGGGCACGCTGTGCACCTCCGCCTGCCTCCATTGCCATCGTTTCCAGCGATTTCTGATAATACATTCCGGCAAGCGCTCCATGCTCGGCGAAGGGGACCAGATCCTCTCTCTCCACCGATACGATCATGCCTGAGTTTGCATACGGGGAATCGCGACGAGAGGGGCTCATGCCGTTAACGACCACCTCATCACCTTCGGTTGCCGAGGGAACGATAAAGCCGCCGGGGCACATGCAGAAGGAGAAGACGCCCCGATCGTTCACGGTGGAGGCTAGACGGTAGCTGGCTGCCGGAAGGCGGAGATCGCCCGCTGCATTGTTGTATTGAATGCGATCGATCAGTGGTTGCGGGTGCTCGATCCGTACACCCATCGCAAACGGCTTCGGCTCTATCAGAACGCTACGATGCAACAGCAGCCTGAAGATGTCGCGTGCGGAATGCCCTGTTGCCAGAATCACCGCTTCTCCGGTGAACTCGTCGCCGGCGGCGGTAACCGCGCCGTGTATCGTGCCGGTGGCATCAATGATAAGATCCACCACGCGGCTGTCGAAGTGGATCTCTCCGCCCGCTGCCAGAATGCTCTCGCGAATTGCGGCCACTACCTGCGGCAGCTTGTTCGAGCCGATATGCGGGTGGGCATCCACAAGGATTTCCGGGGTGGCACCATGCGCTACAAGGGTTCGGAGAACATCCTCCACATTGCCCCGTTTTGTAGATCGGGTGTAGAGCTTGCCATCGGAATAGGTGCCGGCCCCTCCCTCGCCAAAACAGTAATTGCTGTCGGGGTTGACGATCCCCTGACGCTGGATGGCTGCCAGATCGCGTCGGCGAGCGCGAACATCCTTTCCTCGCTCAAGCACAATCGGCCTGATCCCCAGCTCTATCAGCCGAAGAGCCGCGAAGAGTCCGGCCGGACCCGCCCCGATCACCACCACGCGCCGCGTGCCCCGCACGATGGGATACTCCGGGCGCGGCAGTTCTTCGGTGGGCGCATCCTCGTCGTAATAGACATCGGCCTGCATCCTGATCTTGACGATAGCCTGCCGTGCGTCTATCGAGCGCCGTCGCGTGCGCACTGCCGTAATTCTCTCCGGCTCGATGCCAAGCAGCGTTGCGGCAAGATTGCGCCGGGCCGTTTCATCGTCGGCGCTGCTCAGGTCGAGCACAAGTTCAAGGGAATGGATCATCGGTAACGGCTGCGTGTCGGATATACTATCGTTATAACGGGGTCGCCCTGGCGAACACGTTGTGCAGGGGAGCATGAAAGATAGAGAGAAAACGCTCGCTCCCCCCCTCACATGTTTTGCAGATCGTATCGCAGGAACCTGATGGCATCATCTGACTCTAATTCTTCTTGCAGACGGCACCGATGGGCAATGGCAAAGCAGCGGCCTTCTCTGTGGAGGCCAGGAAGCGATCCCCTTCGGCGTCCGATGCAGATTGATATACATTTTGGCTAAACCCGGGCCTCCGCCTGACGTCTCCTACCATGCTCCTTCGCCTGAATCAGCGATGGATATCGGAAGAGCGCCATGCTGGAGCTTGACATAACCTTTAATCCCGATGAAGAACATGATGAAGAACAGAATGGCCGTGGGCATGCTTGGTCTTGCCCTGCTTGGAATGATGATGATCAGCTCCGCAACCCTTGCTCAGAAGGGAACCTCCGAAGGCAAGGGCAAGCGTGGCGGCATGATGGGAATGATGGGAAAAGCGATCGAGCGCTTAAACCTGTCGGCCGATCAGAAGACGAAGATCAAGGCTCTGCGCGATCAGTTCAAGAATGATAATCAGGCGGCGCTTGCGGAGATGAAGACCTTGAGGGGAAAGATGAAGGAGTCTGCAAAGGCACAGGACAAGGCCAATGCCCAGGCGACCCGCGAGCAGATGAAGTCGCGGATGGAAACGCTCCGTCCGGCACAGCAGAAGCTGCATCAGCAGATCCTTGCCGTGTTGACGGCCGAGCAGCGTGCGGAACTGGAGAAGATGAAGGCTGAACGCAAGGAGCGTGCGCCCGGTGAGCGCAAGGGGAAGAAGGGAAAGTCGCAGGGCGGCAAGACAGATCTGGATTGATTGCGTCATAACGACGCTGATATATAGATGATGCTATGTGTAGATGATGGCAGGGCGGTGTGAATCGCCCTGGCGGCCCCCTCCGGGAATATGATGATGATTGTGATGTCTGGATAGGTTCTGCTCTCGGAGGATTGAGTGGTTGTATAGGTGACGACGGATGATGATTGTGATCTGGATGTGATGAATGCCGGATTGTGAGTCCCGGGATCGGTTCCCGGGATTCACCTCCGGTGTACTGCGGGAAGAGGCGATGTGCCATGCACAGGCCTCCTGCATTGTGGACGGCGAAGCATCGGAGCAGCAGTAGCTGCATGGCCATGCTGCCGGATGTTTCTCGGAGGGAACCACCGATCGGAATGGATTGGTGGTTCCCTTTTTTTTATTCATGATATCGTTCCGGCTCTGGTCCCCCATGCCGGTCCCCTCCCCGGCCTTGCATGCTACGCCCCGGCACATTGCACGCCATTGTGGCAGGGCGTTGCTGTTGCGGTCCGGCTCTCGCTATCTTTCAGCATGGACTCGACGCACACTTACGAGCGGAGCCTGCCTCCGCATCCACGCATCCATGATCGTCGCGATGTACAGGTGTGTGATGTGATAGGTGATGTACATGGATGCTACGACGAACTTGCCGAGCTTCTGACAAAGCTTGGGCATCACGATCTGCTCGACCCGGCAATTCCCCCTGCGCCGGATGGTGCCAGGCCACGGGTGATCTTTGTGGGGGATATCGTCGATCGTGGCGATAAGATCGTGGAGGCGCTACGCCTGGTGCATAGGCTCTGCACGCGAGGGTATGCGCTTACGGTGGTTGGTAATCACGACGATCGGTTTCTGCGCTGGCTCAGCGGGCGGAAGATGGAGATTCAACATGGCCTGGAGGAATCCGTAGCGCAGTTCAACCGGCTGCCGGAGGCGGAGCGGGAGAGCTGGCGCGAGGAGCTTCTGGAGTTTCTGAGCGAGCTTCCCTGGGCTATCAGGATTGATGACGGGCGGGCCATTGTCGCCCATGCCGCGTGGCGTGCCGGTCTTGATGCAGAGCGTAGCCCTGAACGCATCCGTGCATATACGTTGTATGGTCCGGTAACCGGCAACCTGACCTCGGAAGGTTTTCCAGAACGGATAGACTGGGCACCAGGGTATGAGGGGCCGGAGTTGGTGATCTTCGGGCATCAGGTATACGACTCTCCCTATCTGCATGACTTCGCCATCGGTATTGATACCGGCTGTGTCTTCGGCGGCGCGCTTACCGCGCTTCGGTATCCAGGACTGGAGGTGTGCAGCGTGAAGAGCCGGGGGGCGCGGTACCATAGAAGGGGAGGGAAGGTCTAGGCCGCCGGGACCGCCGACCACAGGACCATTCTACGAGGCGGGACTGGTGCCGATAATGGTGCATGAGATCGGCCCGGCGTGCCTCTGCGGTGGGGCTGGAGGCCCCCATCATACGATTCCGGCCACGATCAGTGCCACGCCACCAATCACGCAGATGATCGCACCGCCGATGAGCAGACGGGCTTTTGTCTGCATCCCCTTGATGATTTCCTCCTCCGATTTCAGCGAGATGATAAATGGCTTCTCCGTATCGCCGGGGCAGAGCACCGTCAGATCGCCCCGTGTATCGCATGCCTCTCCGATCACGAAGATATCCCGGCCGGTCGGCAGAAGCGATTCCGAATAATGATAGCCAAGAATCCGCCGCCCGCGCGCCGGGCGCGTGCTCAGATCGAGCGAAAACGATCCGATGTTGAGCCTGGCCCCTGCGTTGGCCGAAGGCTCATACCGATCGACGGTTTTCTGAAGGTCCATGCGCGCCCCCTTCGGGTCGATCATGATCCTGTGGCCATTATCCTCCAGAAAGAACGGCACGCTCTGCTTGTTGCTTGCCACGATATCGCTTCCGGTGCGCGTCCGCTCTACCTCCCGTCCCTGCGCATCACGTTCCCGATAACGTTCTTCGTATCGTTCCTCCACCTGCATCTCATAATACACGCAGGGCATGCCTGAAAGCTCCCCCTTCAGAGGCGTTGTACATCCGGCGATCCCTTTGATCTCCACAAGCTGCTTAAATCCGCCAGTGCCGATCTCATCCGCAATTGATTTCCGCATGCCTATGATATCCGCCACAGGCGATGTTTCCATAAAGCGTATCTCCAGAAGATGATTCTGCGCCCGTTTGGCAAAGCGGTGGAGAAATGCCGCCAGGATGATAAGCGCAACGCCTAGAAACACGGTAATCATGATCTGCTCTCCTGTTGGGGTGTGTCGGTCGATATGGCCAGATGGTCCTGCACGGTTCCTGGTTAGAGCGTGTCGAGGAGATCGTTCACCTTAAGCGGCCCGCTGACAGTTGTGAACGCCTCTCCATAGGTTACGCCGATCATAAATCCCCAGTGCCGCATGCGCGCCAGTGCCGACTCGATGAACTCGGGATGAGAGATGAATGTTCGTGGCCCTGTGGGCATTGCGTCCTCTCGTCCCGGCACGGTGAACTGCGTGGCGTAGGCTGCAATGGCCTCGATCTTCCGTTCCACCTGATCGGTAACGTCGATAACGAAGTCGGGCTGGCGCTCGTAGGTGTGGAAGAAACAGTACATCCTGTTCGGACGGTGTGGCTGCTGTGCCTCTCCTTCCCATTCGGTGTGCACCTGTGTAAGCCCTGCATCGAAGTAGGCCTCCCGTACAAGCCGGTGCCCATGTTCATGGTCGGGATGGCGATCGTGCTCCCATGAGAAGAGAATGACCTTGGGACGCAGGTGGCGGATCACCCGTGTCAGCCTGGTGATATTCTCCTTGCTGACTTCGATATTGCCATCCGGTATGCCCAGGTTGATACGAAGCTCATCGGGGATGCCGAGTATTCTGTTGGCGCGGCGTGTCTCCTCGCGCCTGGTCTGGAGTGTGCCACGGGAACCGCGTTCCCCCTCTGTAAGATCGCAGATGGCGAAGGTCCGCCCGGCGTCGCTCGCTTTAAGAAGCGTTCCCGCCACGTTCAGTTCTATATCGTCCGGGTGAGCCGTGATTGCAAGAATATCGATCATGAAGAGATTGTACGATTGCTGACGTTGAATCCTCTATGCTGCCATCCATCCGCCATCGACGGCGAGGATATGGCCGTGCACATAGTTGCTGGCGCGGGAGGCGAGAAAAAGGATGGCCCCCTTCAGATCATCCCGCTCTCCCCAGCGTCCGGCCGGGATACGGGCCAGAAGCGCCCTGGTGCGCTCGGGGTTGTTCTGAAGCGCTTCGGTTGCCTCCGTGCGAAAATAGCCGGGTGCGATAGCATTGACATTCACGCCGTGGCGCGCCCACTCGTTTGCCAGCGCACGTGTGATCCCTGCCAGGGCGCTTTTGGCTGCGGTGTAGGCCACGACGTTAAGCCCGCCGCTGTAGCAGAGAAGCGAGGCGATGTTGATGATCTTGCCGGAACCGCGTTCGATCATGCCTCGTCCGATCTGCTGTGCCATCAGGAATGGCCCGGTGAGATCAACCGCCAGGACATCGTTCCAGTCCTCCAGTGCGTAGGCCTCGGCAGCGGCGCGGCGAATGATGCCGGCATTGTTCACCAGGATATCGATTCTGCCAAATCGTTCGGTTGCTTCGGCGGCAGCACGGCGGATTTCGTCCGGCACCCCCATATCGCAACGTATTGCATGGGTTTGAATGCCATGCGCTTGCAGTTGTTCCTGTCGGGCGGCGAGCGTGCCAGGCTCGCGCCCGATCAGCACAAGATCGGCTCCGGCCTCGGCAAGCGCTGTGGCCGCTGCTGCACCAAGCCCACGCGAGGCCCCCGTGACAAGGGCAACCGTTCCGGTCAGGTCGAAGAGAGTACTGGGCATACGGTCCTGCTGATTGTGCTATGGTGAGGGGATGCCGGCATGCTCTGCGGCTCCATCGGCATCCGTTTGGGTTCTACATTCCCCAGAACGCGGTCTGGCTTGCCGCAATCTCGTCCTGCTGGATCTTCAGATCCTTGATCTCTTGCCGCCAGTACGAGGGGGTTCCCCAGCCGGGGGCTACCTTGGCAAAGCCGCCATCGGCGATCTGTGCGGCGCACCATGCCGTATAATGGATATAGCGCATGGCACGGAGAGGCTCGATCAGCTTCAGCCATCGCCGATCGAATTCGCGGAACGTCTGGTACCCCTCAAGGAAGAAGTCGATCTCCATCAACGATTTCCGTCCGTAATCGGGGAGGAGCATCCAGAAGTCCTGCACAGGGGGGCCGATGGCCATATCGTCGAAATCGATCAGGTAGAACGATTCGCCAGGACGATAGACGATATTGGCCTGATGGCAGTCGCCGTGGATACGGATCATGTCGATAGTTTGGAACATCGGCTCGATCATCCGTTCTACCTCCAGCGCCGTCTCCTGGTACTCCTTCCGAAACTCGCGTGGCACCGACCCGGAGTCGAGGATATACTGGATGTTGTCGAGCATCGAGTGCTCCGGCGACATGACGATGCGGTTCTGCGGTGGATGAACTGCGCCTACGTTATGCACGCGTGCCAGAAGCCGCCCCAGCTCCTCCCATTGCTCGTCGGTCGGTTCGTCGATGCCTCGTCCAAGCTTTTTGGGGAAGATCGTATAGTAGGTGCCCCGGTACTCGTGTATCGACCCCCCATCGGCCAGGGTGAGCGGCGCTATCACCGGTATCTCCTGTTCGGCCAGCTCCAGGAGAAATTCATGTTCATCCTCAAGCGCCAGCCTGTCCCAGCGTCCGGGACGATAGAACTTGATGATAACCCCTTCTCCGTTTTCCTTCTGAAGCTCGTATACCCGGTTGATATAGCTGTTGAGTGGTCTGCACAAGCTTGCACATCGCTCGCCAAGCGATTTCTCCGCCAGATCGATCACCGTGTCGGGGGTCAGCTCACTGAAATTTTTCAAAGAGTCCAGATCAGATCCCATGCGTGCCTCGTTGATATTCCGCTCTGCGTTCAGCCGATAAGATAACTATCCGGTGGCAACCTGCCTTTCATGCAGGCATGGCGGGAGGGGGCACTAACGAGAACAGCCGGGTTGTCATCGACAACCCGGCTGTGTGGAGCGTCCTGCCTCCCGGTTTACGGGTGGGGCATCATAGCGCTATCGTGCAAGGATCATGGAACGGGTTTCGGTACGATCCCCTGCCCGAAGCTGGTAATAGTATACTCCGCTCTGCATCCCTTCCGGATTCCAGCGTACCTGGTGTTCGCCGGCAGTGAGCTTCTCCGAGAGCAGGAGTTCGACCTGCTGGCCGAGATTGTTGACAACCGAAAGTGTGACGTTCTGCGCCTCGTGTAGATGGAAGGAGATGAGCGTGGACGCCGAGAACGGGTTCGGGGTGTTGGCCGAGAGCCTGAAGGCGGAGTTGGCGGTTTCGCCAAGGACGCCGGAAGTGCTGGCCGAGACGCTCCAGATGTCGGAGAATGGCCCCCATCCTGCGCTGCTTCCAGCCTTGACACGCCAGTAGTAGGTGGTGCCGTCTGCCAGATTGCTGACGCTCCACCATGCGCTCGATACCGTCGAGTCGAAGCTCAACAGATTGCTCATCTGAGGATCGGTCGCGATCTCGAACCAGTAGCGATCCACCTCCTCGGCGCCGGGGGTCCACTGGAATTCGACGGTCCCTGGGGTGACATT
Organism: uncultured Alphaproteobacteria bacterium; assembly: GCA_964455525.1. GTDB lineage: Bacteria > Bacteroidota > Ignavibacteria > OLB7 > OLB7 > JAFDZV01. The sequence goes on along the minus strand of CAYVWR010000001.1, from coordinate 1,022,720 downwards.
CGATTTGTCTGCCGGTGAGGTCAGCGTAACGGCCGCTGGCGGCATGGCCACCTCAAAGAGACGCTTTTCGCTGTAGACACTCCAGCCGCTGGCGTTCTTTGCGCGCACGCGCCAGTAGTAGTAACTACGGTTGTGCAGATCGTGCATCGCATAGCTTGCCGTGGTCAGCGTCGAGTCATCCACCAGAAGCTCCGAAGTGAAATTGACGTCGTGGCTTACCTGAAGATGATACAGCGTGATGCCCTGGGGCGATTCCCAGGAAAGCTCCACATGATCGGTGGTGATGGTTGCATTGGCCTCGGGCAGAGTAAGCGCCACCGGCTTGGGGCCACCCGTCATTGCCGGGGTGAAGTCGAGCTTGACGTTATCTCCGGCGAAGGTCGTGTTCAGGGTGATCGCTGTGGAAAGCGGGCCACCGGAGGCGGTAACGCCCCATGAGCCTGACTTCGGTGCCGGGATGGCATAACCACCGGATGCCGATGTGATGGCGTAATAGTCACCCGAGGAGGGCATGATGGTCACTCCCGGGATTCCTTCGCCCGGATCATAGAAGTTGTTGCCGTTTTTGTCCTCATAGACCACGCCAACCAGGAATGGGACGGAGTGGCGCCCAAAGTCCTGGGTGATGACATAAGGGCCGGTATGGGGAAGCGATTTCCCGTTATAGATGATGCCGATGCCGATCTCGGTGTACTCGAAATTGCCGAAGTTCATGATGTTCCTTCGGTGTCCCAGATCGATCTGGTTCTGCTCGCCCCAGTCCACGTTCAACGATACATGGCCGTAGAAAGGACTGTTGGAGTAAGCGGCGGCGTTCTCTCCGGCAAATGCTCCATCGCCGTATCCGGCAGCCACCATACGTTCCGATAACGATGAGCCGTTGCTTCCGGTATGGCCCTGGAAGTTGTTCTGGTCCATATCACGGCTATGATTGCGTGCGGCATTGATCAGGCTTGCATTGAATGCCAGCGGCGGACGTACCGGATATGCCTTGAAATCGTTCCGAAGCTTCTCGCGGTTGATATTGAAGTAATTGTATGCAGCGCTGAGATCGGCATCGGTGACGGAGGCTAGACGCTCTCCTTCTGCTGTTGGGTTTGCTCGCGCCCGGTTCACCATTTCCAGCATGTACTGCTCGTCGTTGGTCGGATCGCCATGGTTGTACAGCTTTGTTGGAACTGTGCTCAGCATGCCCCGATCGTCCGTCTTGTCGGCCGGACGATCCGTGGCCGAGAAATAGGCTTTCCCTAGGGGTGGAAACGATGCGCGATATGTGTCATCGATGATAAATTGTGCGTGCAATCCCGCCGAAGCGGTAAGGATTCCCGCTACGGCAAGAGCCGATAATCGGCGTAAGGAGAGAGATATGGACATTGATGTTGCTCCTGGTACAGGTGTTGACGATTGATGGCAAGGTAACGTAGCATCTGTACAAGCACCGCAGATCTTCACATGCGAGGTTCGACGGTCTTATAATAACGTTTAGGAATAAGCACAAATAGCATCGGGCCGCTCGGCGGCCCGGTAGCTGTGCACCACGTAACAAAACCTTCAAGCGACCCTAAAGTTACATCATCTTGCCAAAAAATATTGATCTGGTTTCCACAAGGCCCTCTGCGCGGAGCCGCTCATAGCAGAGGCCGCCTGTCGTGCCCGATGTTTCCCGGCGTACTTCATGGGGCGGCATAACAACCCTGCCGGAGACCGGCGGGGCCGTTTCCGGTCCGGGCGAGCGCGGCCGTTGCAGACTGATCGTTTCCGAGATAGGGCTGAACGACCAGTGTGCGAGCATGCAGTCGCCATAAAAGAAACGCACTACTTCGCGGCGTTGCGCCTTTGCCTGATAGTTTTGGCAGCGCGTGGCGTCGGCCAGGAGCAAGGGGCAATGCCGGGTTATGGCTCATTCTTTTCTGCCTGTGTTCCGGGCGAGGGGCGGGCGACTGTCTTTCGTCTGGCCTGCTTTTCCTGGAATGGACGTACCACAAGCACGGCATTGCTTACCCGGCGGCTGGTTGGGCTTTGTCCCTGACGGCTTATCATGGTTCCTTGTATCGACATGGATGCCGAGCCGCCACCATCGAAATTCAACGCCTGGTATGCGCCTATCGATTCCATAAATGCTGCCAGTTGCCACAGCGACATGCCGGTGGTCTGCTGGGAACTGCTCGGGCTGTTGACAGTGACAAGGAAGAGCGAGTCGCCATTGCGCGAGATGCCGACTGCTGTGCGGGAGAGCTTTCCATCGACAAAGCGGCGGGCCTTGGAGCCTTCGATCTCCTGCTCCGGGCCTGCTTTGCCATCGCGGACGATACGGGGGGTGCCGGTGAGCACATCGCGTACAGGCTTTGCCTGCCGTGGCGAGATGCTATACAAGAGGGAGATGGTATCCCCCGGCTGTACCACCGTGAACCATTCGGCAGCATCGCCAAGCGAAAACACATAGCCGTTCGGTGGCATTGCCACCACGCCGGTGTCCACCGCTACCACCATAAGCCGCATCGTATCATCAATGCGCGGTGGCAGGATCGGATCGCGTTTATGCCGTGGGCGGAGCGGGACGCAAGCGATTTTCAGGCCGGGATGCTCCCGGTCCTCCAGCACCTTGCTCTCGCGGTAGCTCCGAATCAGCGCGGCCGTATCAATTCCCTCTCCCTCGGTATCATCGCCGATATCGGCTCCTACCTTGTTGGCAAATGCCTCGGCGATGATGGCGCTGTCGTTCTTGCGCGATCCTCGCGGCAACGAATCGCCATAATATCGGTTGTAGACCACGATGCCGTTTTCATCCCTGGCACGTCGGTTCACCCCTTCTACCGGGCGGCGGCGATGGCGCCAGAATATCTCTCCGCGAAGCGTGATGCGGTCGATTCCGGCTGTGCCATCGTCGTAGACAAGAAGCGACGACCACTGCTTATAGCCGGGCATCTCTACCACCTCGCCATCGACGATGGTGGCGCCGATCGGGGAATTGAAGCCTGCGCGCCAGAAGCTGGCATTGGTCGCGGCAAGCACGGTATCCTTGAGGATGCTCCCGGCCATATATGCGATATCCGATGCGTTTTGCAGCCCATCGTACCGTTCATGAGCCTTGAAACTCCTGATGCGTGCGCCGCTCTTCAGATCCACCGCCAGCACATTGACTACCTGTTTCCCTACCGTGGTGATCCAGCGATGCGAAACGCCCTGGGCGATCTCCACCATGACGGTGGAGTCAGGAAGAATCTGATGGCGAGGGGCGATCGCGACGGCTGCATGGCCGGTGATCCTGTCACGTTTCCGCTGGCTTGGCTTGGCTGTACGAGCCTGTTTTGTGGATCGGCTCTGCTTTGTTCCCTTTTTCCCCTGCTTGAGGGTTGTTCCTGTACGCTCCGGTTTTCCTGCTGGCTTCGATTTCGATTTTGTTTTTTTTGTCGCCTTCTGCGCAAATAGCATGGTCCCCCCATCCGGCACAACGATCGGGAGTATCACCGTGGCACAGAGAAATGCGAGGAAAAACGTGGGGAGGTAACGGCCGAACAAATGCATCATGGCATGCTGGAACAGGCGGTCTGGATGGAGATGAATTGGCGAAGCTGGAGGAGGGAGGTGCTTGATAGCGCCGGGATGCGCTGGTGCACCCGATCCGGCAATGCTCCCGGAGGAGGCCGGGGACGGTCTGGACACGCTTAGATATCCTCGAATGACCTCGGTTCCCATCCCTCGCCGTCGCATGGGAGGTAATGCTCGGTGATATGTTCGTCGAGCTGCATGCAATGAAGCCCTTCCGGGTTGAAATGGCGACAGCTTGAACAGAGCGTCTGTTCGATAAGCCGCTTGCTTGTCTTCTTGAAATAATGATACTGGATCTGTGCCGGATAGATTGCGATGCCATAGATGGCCAGGACCGTTACCGACCACCATTCCGCATAAAAGTTCGAGAAGGGCTCCAGCAACGACAGGGCCACAAAGATCACCGCCACCAGACGAAGCATGGCGAACCAGATGATCGAGCCTAGCGTGTGGCGATCGCCGTTGCGCCGAATCCGATCCCGTTCCTGGGGATCAGTCGGCCGCTGCGGGCCCTCTATGCGGAATTGTGGGCGTCGTAACACGTCGAGATCCTTGATCTAGGCATGAAATCAGAGGAGATGGGGGCTGAAAAAAACGGAAAGCCCGCATTGTTCATCTAGGCGACGATATTACAGCATCGTTTATTCCCAGGCAAGCCCGGATCGGCAGCCTATGAAGATTTTACGATGAAGTTTTCGTCATGCGTTTCGGAGATGCGGTGCCCCCCCTTGTCAGGTGCGGCGGCATACCGCCCCTGAGGCTATAGACGGCATCAAGAGAACTGTGCCGTGTTATAGCCATATGCCAGCCGATCGCATACAGGCATCCGCTGGCATCGGCATAGCCGGACCCCGCACTGGGGCGAAAGAAGTGCCCCGGCGGCCTGCTCTGCCAGCTATCCGGGATCGTTTCTGTGATAGCTTCTTCCCTTCCACCGCGCTCCTGTTCCGCAGTATGCCCAGCGTATGGAGTTCAGCATGATCATGGCAAGTGCCAGCGCCGAGAGAGGGTGATACAATGGCTGTTCCCAGCCGAATGAAAAACGTGCTGCCATCATCCATCGCATGCCAAGGCCGAGCAGGAGCTGGGCCAGTGGCAGCCAGAAGAACGCGGGGCTGAAGTTTCCGTGTATACCTCCTGCAACCACAAACACAAGCGGTGCACCATAACACAGAACCATGATGAGGATGAAGATGCAGGCCCCCGCAATATTGTAGTCGAGGCCAGGGAAGAGGTTCTTTGAAAATCCCCGGATGATCTCTCCACGCGATCTATACATCCGGCAGGATGCCGTTTCGATCGCCACCGCCAGTGCTGTGCGAATCCCCGCTCGCTTGGCGTTCCGCCCTATCCAGATGTCTTCGACAAGTTGCGAGCGGATCTTGCGGTGTCCGCCGATGCTGGCATATGCCTCCCGCGAGATGAACAGAAGCTGCCCGTTTGTTGCCGAGAACCGCGGATCGCTTCGCTCAGTGATCCAGCGGTTCGGGAGATACGCAAAGTAGAGGAAGGAGACCATCGGGATGATGACACGCTCCCAGAAGCTCTCCAGACTCTGACGTGGCACCCCCGAGAGAAGGCCAAGCCGATTGCGCTCGGCATATGCCAGGGTAGCCGCCAGGCTCTGCGGCAGATGCCAGGTATCGGCATCCGCAAAGAGCAGCCATTGGCCGGTTGCCCGTTCGGCAAGCTGATGGCACGCCCAGTTTTTTCCCACCCATCCTTCCGGCAGCTCTTTTCCCTGTAGGACGGTCAGTGCAGGGTCGTCCTGTTGCAGCGCTGCCAGTATTGCGCCGGTGCCGTCCTGTGAGGCATCGTCCAGGACGATCACCTCGTAGGATGGATACTCCTGCTCCAGAAAGGAACGCACACAGCGCTCGATCGATTGCGCCTCGTCCCGTGCCGGGATCAACACCGATATTTTCAGCGCTCGCCGTGGGCAGTCTTCCCGACGGATTGCAGCAAAGCCGAGCAGGTTCCAGCAGGAGATGCCGAACGGAATGAGCAGAGCCACAAGGATGATGATCTGATAGGCAAGCATAACAGGGGTGTCCCGGTCGGGATGGGGCCGGTTTTATTTGTATGATGGGGAGCCTATCCCGTGGGAATATTTGCAGGGGGTCGGGTGCTTCCGTAGCAGGTTCCCGGCATCCTCCTGCGGTTCGGGGGGAGATAGGGTGCTGTTCGTTATCTTACTCCGTTGGCACTATTCAATTCCAGGGTACGATGCATGGTTGTCCTGCGTGATTCCGAGGACCGGTTCCACAATCTAACAACTCCAGGCTCGTACGAATGGACCTACTTTGATGGGCTTTCAGACGATGGCGAGTGGGGGTTTGTCGCCATCTGGTTTCGGGGGTGCCCGATGTCCCCGCATTATACGGCGGCCATCGATCGCCACATTCGTAATCCGGCGTTGCCGCCACCGCGCCCGGAGGATTTTTCCGCGTTCAGTTTCAACCTCTATCATCGTGGCCGCAGGATCTTCTCCAGCCTTCAGGAGATGCCGGGCGATAGTCCGGGGGGCGACTCATCGAATGCCGATGCACGGCTGGGGAGGAATGCGGTGCGAGGGGAGCGATCACGTACGGGATCGAAATCGTATCTCTTCTATCTCGATGTTGCGCTTGGGCTTGGCCGTGCCAGACTTGTCGGGGATATCGAGATGCATGCGCCGCCAGGGGATCTCGGCGAGATCGCATCGGAGTATGATCCAGCAGCGGAGGGCCACTTCTGGGTTCCCGTCGCACTCCAGGGGACCTTTACCGCCAGGATTGATCTCTGGCGCCTTGGGCGGAGCACCCGCAAGGCACGATTTTCCGGGCGTGCCTATCACGATCGCAACTTCGGTACCGGACCGCTCCATCATCTTCAGGCCGATTGGCACTGGGGGCGCCTCCACTCCGAACGGCATCTTTTCGTCTATTTCTCGGTGATGCCCGATGAACCGGGGCAGAGTCCCTTCCGGCGCATGCTTCTTCTGGAAAATGGAGGGCTGATCTGCCATGCAGACGATCTGGTTCTGCGGGAATCGACGAGGGGCGCACACTGGTCAACGCTTCGGTATCCGAAGGAGCTTGCGGGAGATTCGGCGGGCGCCGGGCTGCGGTTTGCCGCACGCCAGCAACATGCGGTTGATGCCGGGCCGTTTTATCATAGGCTCATCTCCGGTTTCAATGTCGAACTGGATGGCCGCACAATAGCCAATGGGCCGGGCATCACGGAATTTCTTCGTCCTCCAAGACTTGGTGTTGCCGCCTTCCGGCCGTTCGTTAAGTTCAGGGTGCAGCGCGGGCGATGACCGGCGATCATGCCTGGTGGCGGTGCCGCCTGGTTCAACCGGGGAGAGGAACCGTGGGGATAACAGCATTGCCGAGGGCGCTCCCGGCGCTCTATGGCGCAGCGGTGTAGGGGGTCTCCCGATACGCATGCCGGTTTTGGTGGTGGCAGTTCATCGCTCTGTTGCGGAATGAATCTCTCGTACCTTTGTGGTGTGGGGCCACTCTGGAGTGGGCACACTATGATTTTGTATTGTGCTGTTCCGGGATACTCGCGGAACACGTGAAAACAACGACAGGCAATGAACCCGTAGCCCCGATTCTCTAAACACTAAGTCCTCAAATCCTAAGAACTTAGATCTCAGCACTAGCACTGACTACGATCCATGTCTCGCATACACAAGCTTCCAGAATCACTCGCCAACAAGATCGCCGCGGGCGAGGTGGTGCAGCGCCCGGAGTCGGTCGTCAAGGAGATGGTGGAGAACGCCCTCGACGCTGGCGCGACACAGGTATCGGTGGTGATCCGAAACGCCGGCAAGTCGTTGATCTATGTGAGCGATAACGGCGCAGGTATGGACCGGGAGGATGCCGAAACTGCGTTCCTCCGTCATGCCACAAGCAAGATCGCCACATCGGAGGATCTGGACAGGATCATGACGCTCGGGTTCCGCGGCGAGGCCCTGGCCGCCATAGCGGCGGTGGCACAGGTGGAGCTGAAAACCCGTCAGGAAGGGGAGGAGCTGGGCACGCTGGTGCGTGTGGAGAACGGGCAGGTGCTGGAGAGCACCAAAACAGCGTGCGAGCGCGGCACGTCGATCGCGGTGAAAAATCTCTTCTTCTCGGTGCCGGCCCGGAGGAAATTCCTGAAGTCCAATGCCACCGAGTTCAAGCACATTGTGGAGACCATGCAGCGTTTTGCGCTCTGCTATCCGCAGGTGGCCTTTACTCTTTCGGATGATGATTCCCTGGTGATGAATGTGGCGCCGGGAACGCTTGAGGAACGCATCACCGCGCTCTATAATAGCGAGATGATGAACGCCCTGCTGCCGTTCGAGGCCACTGCCGAGGGAATAAAGGCTACGGGATTTATCGGCAGGCCGAACTTCGCCCGTAAATCCAAGAGCGATCAGTACCTGTTTCTCAATGGGCGCTATATCGCCAGCCGGTTGCTCTCGCATGCTATCTTCACCGGCTACGAACATCTGATGGATGCCCAGAGCTATCCTCCCTATATCATCTATCTGGAGATCGACCCGGAGCGGGTTGATGTGAACGTGCACCCGACAAAATCCGAGGTGAAGTTCGATGATGAGAACGCCATCTATCATGTATTGCAGGAGGGGACTCGTTCAACGCTTCGGGAGTACAACCTGACGCCGGCAATGACCATGCCCCCGGCGGAGACCGCCGAGAGCGTGATCGCTGCGCTGCGTTTTGCGTTGCCGCAGTACGATCGCGCCGAGAAGTTCCCGGTTACGCCCCGCTCATCCGAGCGGCCTTCGTCCGGTGCGCCGATGCCTTCTTCGCACGAAGGGGCCTTTCGTGAACCTCGTGCGGAGAAACAGGGGGGGATGGGGAGCGATCTTCTGCGCCAGCTTTTTGGCGAGCCGCAACGCCATGCTTCTGGAACGGAGCAGATGCCCGCCTCCGATGGGAACCGCACGGCTGCCGGACGAGGTGGCGGGGTGATGCTTCAGCAGGAGGTGCGCCCGGTGGAGTCGGCCACCGAGGATCGGGCCGGGCTTTGGCAGATTCACAATAAGTATATCCTGTCGCAGATTCGTTCCGGCATCATGATGATCGATCAGCATGTGGCACATGAGCGGATTCTCTATGAACAGGCCCTGGAGAACATGAAGGCGGCAATGCCGATGTCGCAACAGCTTCTCTTTCCGCTGGAGATGAAGTCCACGCCAGCCGAGTATGCGCTGGTTCGCGAACTTCGGGTCGATCTTCTGGCGCTTGGGTTTGATGTATCGCTGGAGAAGGGGGAACGGGTGGTAATCCAGGGGGTGCCGAACGATGTCCGCCCCGGACAGGAGGGGGCCATTCTCCGGGAACTGCTCGATCAGTACCAGGAATATCAGCAGATGGGGATGACCGACCAGCGCGAGCTGATCGCCGCATCCTTCGCCTGTCGTGCATCAATTAAAGCCGGTGATCCACTTTCGGAGCCGGAGATGCTTAACCTTATCGAACAGCTTTTTGCAACCTCCATGCCGTATGTCTGCCCTCATGGGCGGCCGATCGTGATTCGTATCGATCTGGCCGAACTTGATAGGCGGTTCGGCAGAACCTCGTAGATGACGAGAGGCCAGACATCGCAAGGGCTACGGACCGGGTTCAACCGATCCGTAGCCCTTCATGGTTCCGGGGGGGATCGTTGCTCCGCGCGCGCGGAGCGCTCCCGGCTCCGCCAGATAGATATGCCAGGAAGGAGTAAGCCTAACGTGATACAGCAGGCTTCAGGCTGTCGGCGATGAAACGGAACTCCTCGTCGGCCATGTTTGCGTCGTAATCTATGGTGGCCGAGGTGGGATATCCGTAGGTGGGATCGTAACTGGCCGCCATCTCTGCCGGGCTGCTGTTGAGAGCCTCCTGCATAAAGTCGAAAAGCTGATCGATCGTTCGGAAATGGCTCAGATACTGCGGATCGACCGCCCCGCTGCCATCGGCATACAAGACGCTATCGACCCGTGCATTGCGCACGCTGATGATCACCGGACGTGTCAGTTCCTGGGGGCAGAAACAGGAGAGCTGATAGCGGTAGGTGTAATCGCCCGGACGTGCCAGCCTCCATGTGCTACGTGCCACATCAAATTCCCCCTGAAGTCCTCCCTGGCCTGTTGTCGCACAGGCAAGAAGAGAGAACAGAAGCGGGGAGAGCAGATACCAGCGCCGAAGAATATTCCCAGCAGTGTTCATGGTCGTCCTCGATGATTGTCGATACAGGTCAATGGGTGCAGATGAGGCAATCAGATGTCCCCCTCTGCGCGGCCATCATGCAGGTGTGGTGCAACTGTGATGCCGCACTGGCTATAGATGACATGGAAACGGGGAAAGATAACCTGTACGCCAATACCGGCGATGCCGGGCGCACCCTTGCTCCCATCGGTGGTGCGAAAATCAGGGCGCAGGCCCTTCAGCGATCCTTATCCATGAAACCTACAGGAATGTGATGGTTGCCCGGGGAGCAGGGCAGGCCGGATATGCCGCAGGACGGCCATGCCCGGCCGTCCTGCGGTTGTTGATTCCGTTGTTCGATGACGCAAAAAAAAAAGAAGATCCCGATGGACGAACAGCGGTCAGTGCACTACCAGGAAACGTTGTAATGCGATTCCCGTCGGTGTCTCCGCCTGTAGCACATAGATCCCTGCCGGCAGCGATGTCGCGTCGATCGTTATACGACCGCTTCCGTCGTGCGTGTGGCTGCTGATGGTGCGGCCAAGCAGATCGCGAACGATAACTTGTCCGCCCCGGCGGATCTCTCCGCTGAGATGCACGATCCCGTGGGCTGGGTTGGGATAGATCGCTAACATTGCCGCCTGGCTATTATTCTCTTCAACCCCCATCGTGGAGCCGATGACCGAGACGACGGTGTTGGTTGTAACCGGCTCGTTGTGGTCGAAGTAGATGTGGACACGATTGGCGATCTCGGTGCCGATGGGAAGATGTGGCTTCAGCCGGATGGAGAACTTGAAGAACCCATTGCTGTTGAGCTGATGTGCCGCGCTGTCGGGGAGCATGATGTCGTTGAAGGTCCAGACCAGAGCATTGTCGCTGTTGATCGAGAAGGAGAAGGGATGGCTTGCCGCACCAAGGGTGATGGATGTTATATCGAGGTGAGGCGGGAGCGAATCGACGACGACGACCTTGAAGGCGGTATCGTTGCCTGTGTTCTGGAATCTGACCCAGTAGGTGAGCGTGGAGTCATTGGCGGAGATGACGCCATTATCCTCGATGCCGAGCGGGGTGACCTGGATATCGTTGGGATCGAAGGAGCCGGTAACCGGCACACAGACGCTATCGCGGGTAGTGTTGCTGAAGTTGTTCTGCACCGGAGTGGCCTCGACCTGCGCGCAGAATAGGGTTCCCATCGGTGTCTCGATCGGCACGGTAGCCCAGACCATAATGGTACGGGCCTCGTCCATGCCCAGTCCTGTGTACTCCCATTCGGCAATGTTGGATGCGATGCGTGTGATGGCCGTCTGTGCCGAGTCGAATCTCAGAAGCGGGTCCAGCGCCAGCCGTATCGTGCCATCCATGACAACGGTTCCTTTGTTCTCGTACCTGATGGCGTAGGTAAGCTGTCGTCCCTGTCGCGCACGGCTTGCAACAATGCTGACGCGGATATCCTGAATGCCGGGAATGGGCGTTGCGGCAAAATCGTTCCCTCCGGCATGCGAGCCTTGGTTTGCAATCGTCACCGAATATTCTCCCGAGACCGGGCAGCTTCTTTCCCAGTGAAGATAGGGGAGCATTGTGACGGTATAGGCGCCTGGGTGCACATACTGCGAATAGTTGCCATGCTCGTCGCTGACCGCATAGAACGGCCCGGGGAGTATCTCCACAATGCGCTGTGGCAGTCCGTTCTCTCCGGCGTCCTGTGTGCAGTTGGTATCCAGATCGTGATAGATCGTGCCGGTGATGCGTGCGCAGTTGTCGTTGTTGCAGAGATAGGCGATATGGTTCAGGGCAGGTCCGCATGATCGTGTGAACTGCCCGCCAGCATACAGCGCGCCATCGTAGCTGGTCATAAATCGTGGTGAGCCCACAAAGCCCGAAATGCGTGTCCAGGTTGACCCATCCCATCGTGCGGCGACTCCATGGCGCAGCCCGTTTTCGAGAGTGTCGTTGGTGGTGCCATATACATAGAGTTCGCCATTATGAATGCCAAATTTGGCTTCTGTGATAGGGTCGTTGTCTGCGAACTGTGAGTCCTCATGCCAGGATGCACCATCCCAGTAGGTAAACCGGCCCGAGAAGCCATTTTCCGTAGGGAGATCCGTATAAGCGAAGAGCTTGCCGTTATGGTAGATCAGGCTATGGACTATTGAAAAGAGCTGGAATGGAAAGCTTCGTGACCACGAATTTCCATCCCACATGGCAATGCCCAGGGTGTGCATACCATTATCAATGTTGTCGAAGTTGCCTCCTACATAGAGCTTGCCGTCCCCTACCGCCATCGTCTCTATATAGCCCGCTATCTTGCCATCGCCTGGGGTTCCCCATGTTGATCCATCACCTTTGACAATACGCCCATAGCCGTTTTTGCCGTGGCCGGTGATGTACAGCTCATCCCTGTATTCAGCCATTGCATAGACGGTCGTAAACCCTTCCGGCACTACAACCGGTGCCCAGGTGCTTCCGTTCCACTTGACCACGCCCTGCGTGTTTGCGATGTCGTTCACCGACTCAAATGCTCCGCCCACATAGAACTCTCCCTTGTAGTTGATAAAGGATGTCACCATGGTTGGGGTCGAATATTGCTCCTTCACGCTTCTGGCCGTTGCATTGGCAATGTCGGTCCAGGATGAGCCGTCCCATCGGGATATTTGGATCGACATAATGCCCGGTTGTGAGGGAACCGCTTTTTCGTGAATAACATACAGCCCGTCATCCATAACGATGCTGTGGGCTGCCTCTCCTTCAAGGCCTGAACCAACAGGCATCCATGTCTCATTTCCAGTGCACAAGGGATTGGCCGGCTGCGCAGCCAGACGTATCCCGCAGAGAAACGGAAATACGAGTGCAAGATGTACAATGACTAATCGAAGCCGTTTCATTGGTTCCTCCAGAATGTAATGGTACAGGGTGCAAACGGAGATGGCTCTATGAATTTACTCCGCTATATCCTGCGATAACACGACTGCGCAGCCGATGTGCTGGTACAGAACCCATAAGGATGGAAAGAGTTACGGCTGGTGAGAATTATTTGTAAAAAATGGGATGGATGATACACAAAACGTATCCCGTACTGTGCAGGCCCGATAGATAACCGATGGCAGCGTGGAGTTCCTTGGTGTGGATTATACGGCGAGCACTGATCTGATAGCGGGCTGCCTGAACAGCAGATATATGCGGCGTATGGATAAATTCCGGGCGTTCTGGTGCGATCGTACAACGATAGGGGGTGAAAATGCAAGCAGGATATGATGATCGGTATCAGGGAGGATGCAGAGCGAGGCGGCCCCTGCCGGCCGCCTCGCGCACGGATTTCGATCGGACGATGGCAATCATATGCCGGGGGCTTCTACATCCGTTCCGGTATATCTATGCCGAGCAATCCCAGCACCAGCTCGAATTGTTGCAGGCAGAGACGCGCCAGCGCCAGCCATGAGCTGCGCACCGCTGCGTTCTCTTCGGAGAGAATATGGCAGTGCTGATAGAATCTGCTGAATGCCTGCGCAAGCGTATAGATATAATCGCACAGATAATTCGGCGCGCGTTTATTGTAGGTAAGGGCAATTGCATCCGGCAATTGTGCCAGGGTCAGCATAAGCTCCCGCTCCCGTTCCGATGGAGGAAGAATCACGCCCGGATGGAACCCGCGCTCGGCGGCCTTCCGAAGAATGGATTTGATGCGTACCGCGGCATAGAGCAGATATGCGCCTGTGCGTCCCTCGAACCGAGTGAATTTTTCCAGCTCGAAGATATAGTCCGATGCCCGATGGTTCATCAGATCAGCGTATTTGATCGCCGCAATGCCCACCGTGCGTGCTATCTCCTCGCGTTCCTCCTGGCTGTATTCCTGGCCGATGCCAGCTTCCTGCATGCGCAGCATAGCCTGTTCCCGTGCCATCTGGATCAGATCGTCCAGCTTCATCACGCCACCGGCGCGGGTCTTGAACGGTCTGCCGTCCTTGCCGTTCATCGTGCCGAATGCGGCATGTTCCAGTGCCACCCCTGATGGAGCAATGCCGGTTCGCCGTGCGGCACGGAACACCTGCTCAAAGTGCAGCCCCTGGCGTGCATCCACCACATAGATGATACGTTCGGCCTTGAAATCCTCTACACGCTGTTCTATCGTCGCAAGATCGGTGGTGCCATACATGACGCCGCCATCGGACTTCACCAGGATCAGCGGTGGGACTTCCTTTTCGCCGGGGCCGGGGGGCAGATAGATCACCTGTGCTCCCTGGCTTGTCTCTACAAAGCCATCATTCTTCAGGCGCTCTATCATGGCCGGTATACGCGGGTTGGCGTCGCTCTCGCCGAGCCAGAGATCGAACTGTACGCCGAGCGCGCCAAAATCGCGCTTCAGTGCGGTGACCGACAGGGAGACGAAGTGTCGCCAGAGCGCCATATAGCCGGGGCGGCCCTGCTGTAGCTCAACCGTGGCGATACGGGCTTCCTCCATTGCTCCCGGATCTTCCTTGCAGCGTGCCGAAGCCGTAGGATATAGCGCCTCCAGATCGTTGATCGTGATGGGAGGCTCCTCGGGATACGGGCCGGTGATGTGCGGATCGAAGTAGGGAAGCTCCGGCTGGCGGCGGCGCAGCTCCGTGATGAGCATGCCCATCTGTGTGCCCCAGTCGCCCAGATGCACATCGCTTGTCACCCTGTCGCCGACAAAGCGGAACAGGCGTTGCAGACTGTCGCCGATGATGGAGGAGCGCAGGTGCCCCACGTGCATCGACTTGGCGACGTTCGGCCCACCAAAGTCGAGCAGGACGGTGTCCGGCTTCGATGTCAGGGCGCAGCCAAGGCGCTCGTCGGAGGCCGCACGGTTTGTCCACTCGCCAAGGTATTGATCGCTAAGGGAGATGTTGATAAAACCGGGGCCTGCAAGCGAAAGATCGGCGAAGATTGGCAGATCCTTCACGGCATCGACTACTGCCTGGGCTATGGCTCGTGGGTTCTGCTTGGCCGCCTTGGCCGCCGGAAGTGCTCCATTGCACTGAAACTGCCCGAGGTCGGGACGCTGGGAAACGGTAACCTCGCCGAATGCACGGTCAAGCCCCTGCGCAGCGAAGGTTTCCTCGAAGATCGAGGTAAGCGTTGTGAGTAACGATTGCACGGATCTTTCTCTGTTGCCTTGTGAAGAGCTGATGGCAGGTGTTCGGCCGTACGGTCATCGCCAGCCGATATGCCTGTCATGAAAACATTCGCATAAGTTAATCACAAAACCGGCCCGGCGATAGGCTCATGCCGAAGTGGCACATACTTGAACCGTATCGGCCGGCATAGGCATTCGCTCGGCGTTCCATGTCGGCGCAGTGCGTGTGCCGGGATTATACAGGCCTGGCACAGCGCCGGCGTGCGCCGGAGGGGAGCGGCGCAGCACAGGGTGGAGTGAACGTTGCCGTGATCGGGGATGCTGGCGGTTGCAACAGGACGCGAAGCGATCCCCGGCGATCACCGACGAGGTGCCTGTTGCTGCTATGATGGGGGAAAGGTGGGGAACCCCCCGGCCAGTCTCCAGCAGAAGGGATACAAGAGCGGCCACCCACAGTGTGTGTGGATGGCCGCTTTCTACAGAGGGAATCATAGGGGCTGTGCGGATTGCCAGAAGCCCATACGATGGGGGGAACGATCAGTCGGTGACGAGGATCTGCCTGGTCGCTGTTCTGGCATCGCGGGTAAGCCGGATCGCGTACACGCCACTGGCCCATCCGTAGGTGCCGATCGAGATTTCGGCAGTGCTGGCTGTTCCGGTGTAGATGGTCTTGCCTGCCATATCGGTGACGATGATCTCCACGTTGCCGGGGCCGCCTGGGAGGCTCAGGTTGAAGCTGGAACCGCTCCTGACCGGGTTGGGATAGAGCGTTGCCGAGGTGCCCGTGCCATCCTCAACCGAGGAGAGCGAGAGTCTGGCCGAATCGGTCGCCGGTGCCATCTGCATCTGGAAGGCCGGGCCACGGTATTCGGAGATCGTCTCCGTCTCCGAGGCCGCCGGGCTTGATAGACCGCAATTGCCGCAGCCGGCGACATACCCGCCTGAGCTGCTACGGTTTGCGGTCACAATGCAGTATGGTATATAGGGGGTGCGCACCACTATCGGAGCGATGCGCGCAAAGTTGGCCTTACCATGGGTGATGGTCGGAACGGCATCCATGCAATTGCGGCGGTTCATGTTTGGACGGCTGAGGATATACATCCTGTCCACGGGAGTCGATGCATAACCCGGGCTTACACCGGCAACCATCCATCCATTGGGATTTCCGCTGGCGGACCTTGTGATCGCCCAGCCCTGATCGCTTCCTGTACCGCCGAACAGAAGCTGTGCCACTGGTGCGAGCGTTACCGAGTTGACGCGGCCTACATAGACATCGTAGTTGCCAAATCCGCCTGCCGCGCCATAGAAGAGACCTGTGACCATGATATCACCGCCGGCGAGCTGTGTGAGGTCGAGGAATTCATCCCAGCCATTGGTGCTGCCGCCATAATAGTGGCCGTCGATGAACCCGCCGGCATTGTTGGTAAGCATGATGATGCCCTCGGAGTTGCCGCCGAAACCGAGGGAGTTGCCACAGATGGCAATGTTCCCGTTGGCAAGCTCGATTGCGCGCCAGGCGATCTCGTTGGCGGCCGTGCCGTAGTTGTAGTAGAAGATCGGCACCCCGGTCGCGGCGTTGATACGCGCAAGGAGAATGTCGGCGCCGCCGGATGTATTATTCAAGTTCAGCCCTGATACGATAAGATCGCCGTTGGCGGCCACTTCCACCGTGCGGAAAAGCTCATCGCCGATATATCCGTAGGTTTGTCCCCAGACGGGCACGCCAAGTCCATTTGTTCTCAGCAGATATCCATCGCGTAAGCCAGCACCGGCAGAGGTGATGCTCCCGGCAACGATATATCCTCCGTCGGCGAGCTGCTGTACATCATATCCCTCCTCGATACCGCTGCCACCATATGTTTTTGCCCAGGTCACCATCCCCACGTTGTTGATTTTCAGCAGGAATATATCATTGGGCGTACAGCCAGTGCCGGTATTCTCGGTGGAGCCAACAACGATATATCCTCCATCGGCTGTTCTGCGGATTTTACGCCCAATATCATTGCCGCCGATATTGTAGGTGTAGAGCCAGTCGAAATCGCCGCATTCCATGCTTGCCTGATGGGTGATAAAAATATCGGTGTTGCCTTGCAGGGGAATATATGCTTCGCCAACAACAATGGAACTGTTATCGGCAAAATGAAGTACGCCGCCACGGGCAGCCGCCGGGCCACCGGCATCATAGAATGCCTCCCAGTCCTGCTGCGCAACGCTCGCTGCCGTGGAAAGAAATAATCCCATGCCGATGGCGCATAGTGATTTCACCGGGCCTGTCAGGAGTCTGAATTTCATGGCGTTCTCTTCCAGAATTATGTGATATGTGGATATGTCTTCTCCGCCGTTTTTATGCCGGATGCTGCGATATGAACGGGGGAGATGATCTCCTATATGCTGATGCAGATGTGCCGCGATAAGACGTTGTAGCGGTGATGGTTGCTACTGCTGGTTCATCTGCGGCATGGAGATTTCCGGGAACAAACCGATCGGTTGTTCACCAGGTATACGGACTACTGTTGAAAAAGGGGTTGTGTGAGATGGAACGTTTTTCGGCGATCGGTAGAATATGTTGATCCCGGACTATACATCTGACTCGCAGGTGCAAGCTGCGGTATTTCCGGTGCGGTCGCAATGGAAACTGATTAAGTGGTAGTGAAATCTGATTAAGTGGCAGCTTGTATGACACTGCGTGTAAATTTTCGCGCTGGTGGTTCAGCGGTATAACCTCCCGATAACAACTGGCAGGATCATGGCAGAGGGGAGCTTGCTGCTGGAAATTCTCATCCGTCCCTGTCCGAATAGCCCCGGCTGCTACAAGGGGTGATGGTGGTTGCCGATCGCTGATGGCGATCGGGCGCCCTGGTGATGCTCTTTCGGTTGAGTAGGTCGTTGTGGCATATATCGGCCCCTGGCCCAGAAGTGCCTGAACCGGGTTCTGCTGTGCGATAGCTATCGCAGGCGATAGCTATGAAGCGCCTTTGGTGGTACGGCGATCGTCCGCTCTCTGCGGTTCGGCTTGGGCCGATGCTCGTATGCCGGGGTAGGGGGCATCGAGCGGGCAGGGAACGCCGCCCGCTCGGTGCTGTGTCGTGGTTCTGCCAGGCATTATTTCACGATGATATCGTTCTGCGTGAAATCAAGCGTGCGGCTGTGGGCGCCGTAACGCATTTCAATAACGCCGCTTCCGGCACGGCTTCGCAGGTGGGGGCCATTGAACCTCCACGTCGTATCTGGAGCGAGCGAGGTGCCGTTCACCAGAAGCATGCTTCCGCCGTGCCTGTTGGATTCCACCGAGAGAAGATCGCCGTGGATATTGCTTCCCGGCTTCAGGAAATTCCCTTCCGAGCGGGAAATAAGGGCTTCCGGGAGCGTAGAGCGTCGGCAGCGATCCTTGAACTCCTGGTAGCTCATCTCGTGTGCCGCGCTGCATTCCACCACATAGCCGGTGCGCATGCGTTTGGCGCGAAGGCGCCAGTTGTCCGCCTCTTCTATCCACTCATATTTCTGGTACGATGGATAGACTGCCGTAAACGCATTGCCCATCCGGCAGAAGATCCAGCCGGAGGTATCGCGCTCCAGCGTGTCGAGAGTTTTCGGAAAAAAGAGATCGGTGTGGCGAACCTGCGATCTCGGCGTAAGATCATAGAGCGCTATAAGCGTTCCCCGATGCTGGAAAACGCGCTCGAATGCGGAGCCGCCGACCCATTTATCCTCGCTGGTATAACTTCCCTTGACACGTGCAACGCCATCTACCATCAGTTCCGGTTCCTCGGGAAAGAACATTGCCAGCTCGCTGGCTGAATGTTCGGGGTGAAGGCCGAATATGGTATTGTTCGCTTTTGGCGAGGCAAAGGTCACATCCCATGTATGCTGTTGGATCGGCTGCTGCAAGCCCCCCTGCATGGAGCCAAGGCAGTACTCGGGGGTCATGTAGGTGTATTTGTAGACGGGAGTGAATCGCTCCTTTGAGTTGCGGATCTTGGCACGCGAGCGTTGTATCTCGGTGTGCACGTAGCTCTGGCTCCGGTCATGTGCGATATCGCGAATGATATCCGGCATTGCAAAGCTGCTCATGGCGGCGAACGCGAGATCGGGGAGGATTATCTCGGGTTTTTCCTCGAAGTAGAATCCGGCGTAGCTATATGCCTCGGAGTTGCGCGGGTTGATTACGGAGTTATCGCCATCGCGGGAGTGCGCGCCACAGTAGGAGCCGTTCAGATATTCGGCGGCAAAATCGGCGAGCATATACTCCAGCATCATCCCGGCACGGCGGCGCAGGAGCGGATCGGCCGTAAAATCGTGCAGTGTAAGGAGCGGCGTGATATAGTAGTACGCATAGCGCGGGGAATCCCATTCGCTGCATCCATGGAGCGCCGTCTCCTCGATCCAGTGGTTCAGATACTCATAGGCCTCATCGTAATTCTCCCGCGAGCTTTTGCCGTTGAACCATTCGCTCCCTGGAAGATCAGGCCATTCCTGCGCAGCAAGAAGGATCGAGGAGTAATACATCAGGAAGTGGTTCTCGGTATCACCACGGTAGGGTGTATAGGTCTTCCAGGCTTCACGGAATCGGTTGCGCCAGCGAGTGTCCAGCTTGTTCTTGCAATGGAAATAGAAGGCCGTTGCCGGATACATCCAGAACATGTCGCCGGTTGGCTCGCCTACCAGTGAATCGAGTTGCTGCCAGGCAAGGTCGGCTTGGATGCCAAGCGTGATCCGTGCCGCCACCACAGGAAAGCTTCGTGCGTTGATGGCGGCCACAGAGCGCAGTACCTCGGTCCTTTTTGCGTCCAGGGGGATCGCCGAACCACCGGTCCCCAGCGTGGAGCATCCGCCGAGCCAGGGGAGCATGAAAAGGAGAGGGAGCAGTGCTCCGGCTATCTGTGGCGTCGATGATGTTTTCATGGAAATGATCGTTCTACGGTCGGCGTGGGATCGGGATGCCGGGGGATACGGAGTTATGTCTACCACTGCTTTACAACAAGGTTCCATACCTGTGCACCATCAAGGCCGGATGGTTTCCAGGAATTGTTCTCCAGTCTGAACACTCCGTTGCCGAATGTGCCAACCAGCAGCACCTGGGGCGTTGCCGCGATTGCATGGGCCGCGTAATTGGGGATATCGAAGTTGAGTTTTCGCCAGGCGACCGATCGGGTTGCGATGCCGAGAAACCATATGCCCTTGTCGGTTGCCGTAAAGATGGTGTCGTTGCGATAGACGACATCGTACACGTTCATATCTGGCGAGGAGGCGCCGGGACGGTCGGATGGGGATGATATCTCGTTGCTCGGGTACCAGATGGGGCCTTTGCTGCTGGCCAGCACCGTGCCATAGTTCCCAATGGTGAACATGCCGCGTGGCGATCTGGTCTCCAGTTGCAGGCTCCAGGATATGCCGCGATCGAACGAGACATAGACGGCATCCTCGCCGCAGGCCGTCATCTCACCATCGGCATGTATTGTGTCGATTCTGTAGACGTAGCGCTCTTTCAGCATGCCATCCGGGTTCTGCCATGTCTGGCCGCCATCGTCGGAGCGCCAGAGGCCGGACGCCGTGGCGGCATGGATCTGCTGGGGGTGATGCTGGTCCACCTTCACATCGAGCACCTCGGTGATGCGCCAGTCGGTCATGATCTTCCAGGTGCGCCCGTAATCGGTCGATTTATGGATGCCGTTGCCGGCAGCGATAAAAAGTATCCGCCCCCGGCTGGAGTCCACCGCATCCATGGCATATGCCTTCAGATTGCGGGGGCCGAGATGTTCCCAGGTCAGCCCCGCATCGCTGCTCCGATACAGCCCGCTGTGCAGTGTGCTCGATCCAACAAGAAAGTCGGGGTTGCCAATAACCGTGGCATAGAATGTCTGTGCGCTGGCGCTGCTGCGGCCCAGGATGGCGATCGCGAGTTGTAGCAGAAGCAGAAGCGCGTGACGAGCACCGGGAGTAACCATGATAGAGAGTCGGAATGGAACAGAGTTATGAACGATGTATCGGCACGGGGTACGGAGATATCCGGTGTGCGGCATGATGGGCCGTGGATACTATATAGGCGGTGCAGCCGGGCATATCCGTTAGTATCCGCGCTGTGGCTGTACCCGGTTGCGCAGAGGTTCCCCTCGGTGGAAGCGGCTGAGATTGTCCAGAAAGAGGTCAACGGTGGCATCCCAGAATCCCTGGAAGCCTCCGGCCGAGTGAGGGGTAAGGATCACATTCTTCAGATCCCACAATGGCGAATTCTCCGGGAGCGGCTCCTTCTCGAAGACATCGAGCGCCGCCCCGGCGATCTCTCCTGCTTGCAATGCGGCTATCAGCTCATCCTGCTGTACAACCGGGCCGCGCGCAATGTTGATCAGATAGGCGCTCGGTTTCATCCGACGGAATTCCTCTCGTCCGAGCAGCCCTTGGGTATCCTCGTTGAGCGGTAACGTTACCACCACGAAGTCGGAACTCTCCAGCAGTTCGCTCAGGCCATCGGTGCCGACAAGGAGATCGATTTCCGGCGGATGGTTGCTGGTGTCCCGGCGCATGACGATGATCCGCATCCCGAATGCGCGTGCTCGCAATGCCACACCGCTTCCGATCGCCCCATAGCCGAGAATGCCCAGGGTCTTGCCACGCATGTGCTGGCGACTTGTGCCCTCCACGGAGTATTCCAGCCACTGCCGTCGTTCCTGGGCGCGTACCTGTGCCGGGAGGTCACGCGATATCATCAGCAGATAGGCCACTACCTGATCGGCAACCGCATCGCTCATCACCCCGGAGGAGTTGGTAATGGCTATATCGCTCCGGCGGATCTCATCGATGTCCAGAAGAGAGTTGACGCCGGCCCAGGGCACATGTATCCACCGTAGCTTGTGCCCCCTGCGCCATTGCTCGGCGGAGAGCCTCCCTCCGAACAGAATGTCGGCTTGGCCGATCTGTGCGTCGAGCTGCGCACCCCGTTCTTCACGGGTCTGCGGCGCGGGAATAAATCGGCCGCCGAGCGATGCCACGGCCTGATCAATTCTCCTGTTGTTTGCGTCGTCGAGTAGATAGCTGCTGAGTACTGTCATAAGGGAACGGGGATTCACGCCGCGATGATACGAACAACCGGGCAAAGACAGAAGAGCGCATATCATGGAGCCGGGAATGCCCCGGCTTCGTTATTCTCCTTCCATGTGCTCGTCAAGCGCGGCAAGGAGGCTTCGCAGGTTGCGTGCATTGACGCCGAAGTCGAACGTGCCGACACGGGCGGCGCTCCTGCCGGAGACGATGATCCGGCCGTTGGACCGGCACAGGTGGAGCGTGATATCATCGGTAAAGGTGATGATCGGGGTATCATGTTCCAGCCGCACGGTTCCTGTGGCCGCTTCATAGCCTGTCAATCTCCAACGCGGCAGCTCCGTGGCAATTGTGCGGAGCGCCGCAACAATCTGCTCGGCCGATGCTGCATAGGTTCGATCGCGCAGGCGAGGGTCGGGATTGTCGGGAGATGTATGCGCTACGTTATAGGACTTCATATGGTTTGGATATGCCGGTGCCGCCAAGCAGGAGCAGGGGGCTGCCCGGTGGAGCCAGGTTATGCCTGCACCGCGTGGGCCGCCATCGCCTAGGATTTCCCCGATAGTGCTGCAACACCAATCATGCCGTGCCGCTGTTTCGTATCATCTCGGTGCTGGGGCGTATATTCATATCCCATATGCGCTTCCTGCGCCGCAGGCGGAGCTGATCGTTTGTAGAATGGATGAATCATAACGAGGAGAGCTTCTGATGACAGAAGAACCGGGACAGGGGAATCTGATGCGTTTGAGCGATACCGGACTCGACGTTGCCGATCAGGAGGAGGATATCCGGGGACGGACTGTTATTGATCGGGATGGGGAGGAGATAGGGGCCATCGACGATCTCTATCTCGATCCTAGCAATGCCAGGGTCCGTTGTCTCCATGTCAGGGGAGGCCACCCCTCCGGCGGAGGGGAGCGGGAGATGTTGATTCCGGTTGATGCCATCGTCGGGATCACCGAGGAGAAGGTGTATATCGATCGGACCCGGAGCCATGTGCATGGCGGTCCGCATTACGATCCTGCCCTGATAACGGTCCCGTATCTCGACAACCTCTACGGTTATTATGGTTATGCCCCGTTCTGGGGGCCTGGGTATGTCTATCCGCCGTATCCCTACTACTGACGAACATTGTTTTTACGTGGGAGCCGTGGCAGGCTGCCGTTGATATCGTGCGAGGTGAAGTCATGAAGAAGCCGAAGCGTGCAGAGACGCTCCGGCTTCATTGTTTTATCCATTCTGGCGGGCATTGATGGCCTAACGGCCGCCCGAGATGCCGATCCTGAGATCGACGCCGACCTTGGTGGTGCTCCTGCGAATCTCGCGCGAGCCTTCGGCATCGGGGATGGTTGCCTCGTACTGTAGGAATGCCGATGCCTGCACCGTGTTCGAGAGGGTGTAGCGTGCGCTCGGGCGGAAATTGAGCCGGGTCGAGCCATCGTTGTTTCCATCCGGGGTGAAGTTCGTCAGATCGAATCGCTTACGGTTCGATCGGGCATAGGAGAATGCCAGCGTGAACTCCACATCGTTCTTCAGGTTAAGCCCGAAGAGCGGCAGATTGAGGCCACGACGCTGGTAGCTGAATTGGGTTTCGAGTTCGTTTTTCAGCTCTTGTGAGATCTCGGAGTTTGCCGAGGCGATCAGCGAGAAGTTCGTCTGTGTCTTGAAGGCGATCGAACCGGTCATCGTCCCCTTCCAGACATCGGGCTTGCCGGTAACGGTAAGCTGGGCAAACGGTTGGAACCCACGCGAGACGGTATGGGTCTCCGGCTTCATCCCTTCATCGTCGGTGATTGTGAAGTTCCGGTTGAGCTGGCTCTTGTACTCATGCCGGAGCGATACGCTCTGTGCCCAGGCGGTGAACAGAGGAATTTTTTCGAGGCCATTCCACTGGAATCGCCAGTTCAGACGGGGCAGATAGCGGCTTATCTCCCCTGGCAGCCAGTTCAGCGCCTCCAGTTTGTTCTCGAACGTGGTCGATAGCAGGTCGATGATATCGCGGTTGAAAGCCTTGCGGCTGCTATCGTCCAGCACTGTGCCATACTGATTCTCCAGCTCGATCCTTTGCGTGCGATATTCGTTGACAACCCCTTCGATCTCGTTATCGAAGATATTGACGCCGAATAGGGTTGGAAGGCTCAGATACGTCCTGGTCAGGTTGCCGGTCAGCGTTGCAGGTGTATAACCCGTCACCACGCCGTTGGCATTGCTTGTTACCGTGTAGTTCTTGTTATAGCCCCAGTCCACCGACCAGTTCAGATCGAGCGATGCGCCCGGCCAGAGTGGTCTGTTGGTGCTTGCGGTCAGCGTGTTTTTCTGCGTGTAGTTGTCCTGCACGTAGATGTTTGCCGCACGAATGCCGGGGTGCGCATCCACCTTGAGAAAGGGGAATGCGGGCTGAAGGCCAAAGCTGAGCTTTCCATGGGGATCGGAGGTAAGCCCAAGCTGATAGGCCGTTCCCGGCCCGAAGTCCGGCGACTCCGAGCGGAACAGAAGGCTCCGTCCCCAGAGATTCGACAGGCCGGTGGAGCCAACCACGCCAGGGTTCTTCGAGGAGTTGTTCTGCGTATACGAGAAGCGCAGCGTCTGGAAGTCGAGGATCGGGATCTTGATCAGATACCGGAGCAGCGAGGTAAGCGTGGACTCCGGTGTCGAATCGGTTGTCCTGCCATCGCCGAAGAGCGCATTGCCAAGCGCTGCCAGACGTATGTCAAGCCCAAGCGTAGAGGTGCTGTTCCACTGTGCCGACTTCGTAAAGGTGCCCGGCCTGCTTGTAATGGTCTGCCCAAGCTCGTCGCGCCAGGAATAGCGGACGTTATAGCGGGCGGTCGGCGTCAGATATCGGTCGATATCGGGGATGAACGGAATCCTCGGGCGCGTGTTAAGCGTGATGTTCTGGGTAAGATCGTTATCAAGCCCGAAATTGAACAGGCGCCCTTCCTTGAAGAAAAGATCCTGGGCGATCACATCGCCGCCTCGCTGGCGTCCGAAGATATCGGTCTCCAGATGAGCCAGCGAGCTTCGTGTATCCACAGCATAATCGGTGGTCAGGTTGATGATCCCGCCTTCGGTCATTCGCCAGTTGAACTGGGCGCCACGGGTGGCGCGGAAGTCGCGGATCACCGGGCTTGGATCAAGCACATTGCGCAACTGTTCAGTGGTTCGCTCGCGGTGCACCGAGGTGCTTGCCGAGAACTGGCTTGGTAGGAAGTTTACCCGGAAATCCTTCCAGAAGCTCAGCACCGGCGTGCCATCGAAGACGCCACGGAATGGTTGCAGGTCGAAATTCTGGGGGATATCCACCGCATACCGTCCCTGGAAATCCCAGTCCCACGCAAAGCGCTGCTCCACCAGCGGCGAGCGTTCGCGCGCCTGGTTGTAGGTGAAGCCAAGCGTAAGCCGGTTCACGATATCGCGGATCGCCCAGTGTTCGCCGGGGAACACCAGCCTGAAATTGGAGAAGGCAAATCCGTCGCGCACCATGAGCGTTTGTGTTGCGCTACGAAGGCTATCGGTTTTACGCTCTATTTCCGTGCGATCAAGTCCGGGGCGCGCCTCGATCTGGCGTACCGCGGCATCCACTTCCACATCCGATTCGGAGACATACCGTGGTTTTTCCAGTCGTTCGACATGGTTGAACGTAAGCGGTATGGAGGAGCCTTTGAACGAGTTCGGGAGGAACTTCTCAAGCTGGAACACCGAGTTCACAGCCCAGTCTGTCTCCTCTATACGCCGGCCGAATCGTTGTTCAAGCTGATGGAAGTTCGGATTGATTCTTCGGGCGTTGAAGTTGACGCTCCCCAGATCGGCCAGTTTTGCCTCGGCTGCCACGGTTGCCGCCCAGTCGTTTGCATCCTCGGCGCCCACCGCACGCAGTTCGTTCACCCACATGGTTGTGGCAAGCGCGCCCGGATAGGCATTGTTTTCGATGCCAAAGGCGATGAACTGAACGCGTGTAAGCGAGGGGATGCCTCGTAGCACAAACTTGTTCCCCGGCTGTCCCGGAACCGGGATGGTCTTGCGTCCGGTGGGGTCGAATGTTCCTGCATCCTCCTTGATCGCTGCCAGATCGGCGAAGTTCACCTTGTATTCATTCCATCCGCGAAGCAGCGGCACGCGATACTCATAATAATTGAGCGAGTCCCAGCCGAAGCGCATAAAGGCTATCACCTTCGGCTCTGCTCCCGGCGTCTGCTCGTCGTCCATATCGCCGCCGCCGTGCAGGAAGAATTTCATCTCCTTGTAGTTGAACACATCGAATGCGCGCGGGCGAATCCGGGCGGCGCCGCGAGCCTCGCCACGCTCCAGATCCTGAACATGGATCGAGAGCGACTGTTCGTTCTTCAGCACCTCGGTGTTGTATTCACGTTCCTGGCGTACGCCGGGCGGGATCGTGTAGTAGTCAGGCGGCCCGGAGTTGTCCACCACCGAAACAAATGCGATATCCAGCTTCGGATCGCGGGTGCTGTCGTTCGGCGTATCCAGATTACGCCAGTCGCTGCCGACCAGGTTCATCTCGGCGACGCGAACGCGGAGCAGCGAGGGGCTTTTGAACCAGATACGGGCGAACTGTATGTTCGAGAACGACGGGTTGCCGATTGTACGATAGCCGGTGCGGATCGGAATGCGATACTGGCGCCAGCCGCTCGGGTTGTCGCCGCCGCCTACGATCTGCGGGTTGGTTGCCGGGTTCGGGTCGAGATTGATCTCGTAATTGAAATAGGTGTTGTCCAGGTCGAGGCCACGGTTGCCGTTCAGATCTTCGGTGTCCGGGAATGGTCCGCTCTCGCGTCCTACGTTTCCTTCGGTGCCATTTACCTTGCGGTAGTTCTGAAAGTCGTCCGGGTTGCCGTTGCCCACATTCTGGTACGATCCATAATCATCGCGCGAGGGATCGGGATTGGTGTTCGGATCATATCCTGGCTCATTTTCGTTGGAGAGGCCATCCAGGCCCACATCCTCGCCATCGTTCAGAATGTCGTCCTGCTGCGGGTTGCCGGGGGTGATGCCATCCTCGGTGTCGAGCTTCTGGTTTGGAATCACATCCTCGGAGATCTGCCCGAGGTCCACATACATCTTCGCCCTCGGGTCGAGCGGGCCTTCCACCTTCATCGTAAACTCGATGTAGTCGATGTTCTCCTCATCGAGATTGGTCGAGTAGAAGGAAAGGCTGCGCATCATGCCACCCCAGACCGAGTCGCGTGGCACATCGCCGCTCTCGTAGTCGTAGTTCGGGTTGTACATGCCACGCAGTTCCGGCTCGAACACCATATCGAGCACGGTGGTCTTCTGCGCGCCCTGCGCCACGTCGCGGTTCTGCCAGATCTCCTGGGTTGGTGTATTTGCCGGGAGACGGTTGTACCAGTAGAACAGCCCTTTACGGCGGACCGCATCCTCCGGGCTGGAGCCAACGCTGGGGTCCAGCGGCGGGCTGGCCGGGTGCCAGTAGGTATAGCTGGTGCTCAACTGTATCTGCCGTTTTGCTCCCGACTCGAAGTCGTCGATATACGCCGCACCTTTGCCGTTGTCGCTATCGACCAGGCTTTGCTTGGTGTTTGGGTTGGGCATCACCATTGCCCATTCGCCGCTCAGGCGCAGCGTCGATGGCTCCTTGGTGTCGATAAACGGGAGCGCGTCGATCGCTTTGGTAAGGAAGTTCGCCCGATAATCGAGCACGCCATCAAACCCGACCATCATATTGGTGGTGGGCTCGTCGCCGGAGTAGATCTGCACCTTCTCGGTCTGTGTGCTCTGTGCATAGCGGAGGAATGTCATGCCGATGCGCGACTTGCCATAGCGCTTGTTGAACAGATCATAATCCGCACGAACGCCGAGAAGCGTCTTTACCGCTGTTGTAAAGAAGTCGTTCTGCTCGTACTCCACCACCACGTTGCCGGTGGTGCTGAGCGCACGTGCCGAAAGGAGCGTCACCTCGCCGAATACCGGATCGACACGATAGTCCTCGTTCTCCCGGAGCGATTCGCCGTTGATGGTCACCTTGATGGAGCCGGGCGCCAGGCCGAATGCGCCAAGAGATATCTTGCTTCCTCCTGCTCCGGCTATCTCGCCGCCGATGGTATAGCGGCTGCTTTTGGTGTCGCGCCGGGCGTTCTCCTTGGTATCGTCGTAGATGGCGTCGAGCGTATAGGGTCCGGCATTGGCTCCCAGCAATGGCGATTCAAGCAGGCCCTTACGGAATGGCTCGGTGGAGGGGAAGATGATCTCGCCACGGGCCGCATCGAAGAAATAGGGGACGCGGAGATCAAATTCGCCGTCGGACTGTGCCTCCCCCGAGTTGTTGTAGCGGTCCACGCCCAGCACCGTCACCAGACGTGGTGAGCCGGTGACCTTCAGCACCTCGCTTGTATCGGGAGGGACGCCATAGGTGATCTTGATGGAGGAGCTGTTCAGGTCGATGTTGCGTACGCCCTGGAGCGGATAGATGTTTTTCATCTGCCGTGCCCAGAGCGTTGTGAAGTTCGGCTGAAGATTGCTCATATAGACCAGCTTCAGCACGCCGACCTGTCCCAGTTCCCGGGTATTGGATATCTCGCCATAGCTGTTGCCGTTTTCGTTGCGGTAGGCCACGGCGTAGAGCTTGTCCTGCTGGAGCGAGCGTATCGTGAGGGTGCCAAGCTGGCGATCGTATTCGTAGCCGGTGCCAAGCTCCAGCTTGCGGAACGAGCCTCCCTGAACCTTGCCGCTCCCGGCCGATGCGGGAACCGTTCGATAGGAATCATCGTAGCGGGAGTTCCGGTCGATCGCCGGCAGGTCGGCCCAGGCCACAGCCTTGAACTGCCCTGGGATCGACGCATCCTTTACCTGCTCGTACACTTCCAGATCGACCACGTTATATGGCTTCATTTCAAGCGTGGCTGCCGGCGGGGTGCTGGAGAAATAGATGTCGTAGAACCGCTTGTAGGCGGTATCGAGGAAGAAGTGGTTCTGCGCGTATTCGTACGGCTTGATGGAGATCTGCGACTTGACGGA
Source organism: uncultured Alphaproteobacteria bacterium (assembly GCA_964455525.1). Classification (GTDB taxonomy): domain Bacteria; phylum Bacteroidota; class Ignavibacteria; order OLB7; family OLB7; genus JAFDZV01. The sequence goes on along the minus strand of CAYVWR010000001.1, from coordinate 993,866 downwards.
GCCGCCGGAGACCGAGACGGTCTTGCGCTCGCCACGCTTCTGCGAAGCGATGGTCGTAAGAAAGAGCGGTCCGAACTTGAAGCTCGATTTTACGCCGAAGAGTGCCTGGCTGCCGCCGATCAGGGTGCTGGGGGATTGCAACTGCACGTTGCCCGCTTCCACCGTCTGGATGATATCATCGTCGGAGCCGGGGCCGCCGCCGAAGGCGATCTTGAGCTGATTGTCGAAATCGAAGGAGCGGCCGTTATCGAAGTCGGCGCTCAGCTTCAGCTTGTCGCCGATCTTGCCGGATGCCGACACCGTGATATTCTGGTTGAAAAACGGCGCGGACTGTGTGGAGCCGAGCGAGCTGATGGAGGTGAGATTGTTGTTATCCCACTGCCATCCGGCCGAGACGTTCACGGCGGCATTCACATTGATGCTAACGGTGGGGGCGCCAAAGATCGAGAAGATCGGGTTCTGGGGGATCGGGATCTTGAACTCCCCCCCCTCGCCCAGGATCTTCTCCAGATCGGATTTCTCAACGGCCGGCGCGTCTCCCAGCTTGTAGGTCGTCGAACGATTCTCCCACATGGCGCGCTCCTGAGCGCGCTGGCGCTGTGCGATGAACTCCTCCAGCGTCAACGTCTGCGGCTGGCCGATCGGCTGGCCAAGAATTCGCTCGTAGACATGCACCTGATTGGTCACGCTATCGAACTCGACAATATGCCGGTATGTGTCAAAAGGGAACGGATCGCTCAGCGGGGAGAACGGGGTGCGCGGCGTGGTCCCGGTCGGGATGCGCCCGATCTCCGATGTGTCGATCTGTGCCGATGCCCCCGGCGGAGTCGCCAGGAGAAGCGTTACCAGACATAGGCCGCAAAAAAACGGCGCGATGGGACGTTTATATCTATCGCTCAAGACTGTAACGAATCTCGAAAGTGGGAAGAACGGTTTACACCGAAGACCTGCGTGATGATTTTGATCGCAGAGATTGAACGTCGATCTCTACGATCGTTTCTGCACAAACATACACCCTCGGCCTTGCTTCAATGCCCGAGGATATATGGGGCGGGCTTGGCAAGCGCTGTGCCCGGTTGGTTTGTGCAGCAACAGTCGAACAGCAGTAGTATATATTGAGCGATAGAAACCCCTCTCCTAGTGCAATACGTTGATACTTCTCGACATTATTCGGCGTGCGGCCTGTGCTTCGGAAGGAGTGGCGGCCGGAACTACGCCGCAACAATAGTTCCGATGCCGCCTGCGCGCAATACAAATTCTCGTACCCTTAATTGTAACACGCCATCAGTATCACGAGCGGGCGCCAAGGCCTCAGGCGTTGTTCCGGGGGGCATCGTTGAGCGCCGCTTTTGCGCGGCGCTGTTTCCGCTTCGATCCCTCCTGCGATGGGCCGTAATATCCATAATACTTGTAATACCGATAATACTTGTACGCCGAGCCATAGCTCTGCGTTACATCGAAGTCGTTCAGCACGATGCCGAGCGGGGAGACAAAGACCCTCTCAAGCTCCTCACGGGTCTTTTGCAGGAACTCCAGTTTTGTCTTATGTGCGCGTACCACCACGATCGTGAGATCGGCGAGCGTTGAGAGTATGATCGCATCGGTCACCGCCGCAGTCGGAGGGGAATCTATCACAATGGTATCGTAGCGCTCGCGCAGCTCATCCAGCAGGTCGCGCATACGGCGCGAGCCGAGAAGCTCCGATGGGTTCGGCGGGATCGACCCGGAAGGGAGCACATCCAGATTTGGGATCAGTGTGGAGTAGATCGCCTCATCCGGGCGTACGCTTCCAATCAGACAGTTCACCAGCCCCGGCTCCTTGGAGAGTCCGAACACCGAGTGGATGATCGGGCGGCGCAGGTCGCAGTCGATCAGCAATGTCTTCGAGCCGCTCTGTGCAAAAACGATCGCGGTATTGGTCGATGTGGTCGACTTCCCTTCCTGCGGCGTCGAGCTTGTCACAAGAAGCACACGCGAGTGCTCCTCCAGAGAGGCGAACTGGATGCCGGTTCGTAACGAGCGATAGGCCTCTGCCACCGGAGATTTCGGGTCGGCCTGGGTGATCAGATGAGAGGATATCTTGCCGGTGAGGGTGATATCCTCGCGAACCATGCTGATCTGCTCTTCGCGGATCGCCGGGATTGCCGTCAGCATCACAAAACCGTTTTTCTCCAGATCCTCCGGCGAATGGATCGTTGTATCGATGAACGCCAGCAGCAGCACGATGCCGATGCCGATGCCCAAACCCGCTATCGTCCCCGTAATGATATCGGCCAGACGGTCCGGGCTGATCGGTGCGTCGTTGGACTGCGCAGCCTCCAGCACCCTGACATTCGAGAACACCGATTGTTCTTCCAGAACCTTCCGGTTATACTCCTCGATGATCTGCATATAGATCTTCTCAAGCGCAAAGCGATCGCGCTCCAAGCGCTGCATCACAAGCTCCTGCGATGGAACGTTGGTGAGCTTTGCGGCTATCTCCCCCTTCTTTGCGCCAATGGCTCCAAGACGTGCCTGAAGCGTCTGGAGCAGTATCTCGTCGTCGAAGATCTGACGGCGAAGAAAGCCAAGCGCCGCGGTGCCGGTCTTTCCTTCGTCGTTTGTGTTGGACATCGCGCCGAGATTGGAGTTTTTATACTTCTCCACCTCCGTCTCAAGCTTGTTGCGCAGGCTGCCGATACGGTCGTCGAGCGCCTTAAGCTGCTGATTGTACCATACCTCGCTGGCGCGCCGTGGGTTGTTTGCGATAATCACCTGGCGCTGCACTTCCAGTTGTGCTATCTGCTGCGTCATCGCCGTGATATACTCCGGCATCGTGGACGCTACTTCCTGCGAAAGGGTTGCATCGCGATCGCGAAGCTGGCGTTTTGATTCCTGGAGCTTTCTGGCGATCGCCTGCATCTCGATCTGGGTCTCCGAGGCATCGGCATCCAGCTTGGAGCCGCTGGAGAGAAGCTCGCGTGCCTGATCGTCAAGCCCCACGATTCCCTCCCCCTCGCGATAATTCTTCAGCAGGATCTCCTGCTTGCCGAGCGAGTCGCGTGTGGTCTCCAGCTTGGCTGCCAGGAAATCCTTTACCGCCTTGGCCTTCGAGCGGTTCTGCTGCTGGTTGTCCTGCTCGTATACCTGTGCGTAGATATTTGTGATAACCGCCGCCTCATCAGGATCGCCCGCACTGGTAATGATCTGGATGATATCGGCGTCCTTCGAGGGCTTGAAGGTCGTAAGCTTTCGCACGCTGCTGGCAACCGCATGCAGCACGGCCTCGGAGTCCACTGGCGTGGCCTTCAAGCGGGTGGCCTTTTCTGCTGCGGCCACAACCGGTATCACCGAATCACGTGTCAGCGTATCGATATAGCGGCGCGCGATAAGCGCCTCGGCCGTCTGCTGTATGATCGGCTGCGAGGTGAGGATCTGTAGTTCCTTCTTCAGAATGCGCTCCGGTGGCTGCCAGAAGAACCGTTCGCTTCCGGCAAACAGAGGCGACATGCTTGCATCGCGCTCGTTGATGATGATCTGGAGCGACGACTGGTAGACGTAGGGCTGCGAGAACGTTCGATAGGCGGCAAGGAGGCCAACAAGCGCAATACAGGCCAGAATGATCCATTTGCCGCGCCAGATGAGGCCGAGGTAATCACCAAAGCTGAACCGGCGCTTTTCCTGCTGGTCCATAAGCCCAATCGGGAGATGCCCTAGCTCCGTGCCATATGCCTGACGGCGGATCGGGGCATAGGGCTGAGAGCGGCGAGCAAGCGATCTGCTCTCATATCCATTGTCATGGGAGTGATCGCCATTGCCGTTTCCTCGTCCATTGCCATTGGTATGGTCATGGTTGTCGGAGTCCGACCATGAATCATTCGTAGGAGTCTTCATCAAGCCTCATTCCTGTCGTATACACACACATAGAACCGTGACAACCAATATATTCAGGGGGCGGGGGACCGACAACCAAAAAAGGCTTAATGCTTTTCCGGGGAGTTCGGCTGAAACTGGACCTGGGGGATGTCCGCTTCCGAGACGGTATCGACGCTTGGGCGGGATATTTCGCGTAGAGAGAGGTTCTCCCGGAGCAGAAAAAACGGGGCGACCAGCATCACCGCCAGATATTGGGCGGCATGGGTGACCAGTGCAAACGCTACAGCGGCTTCCGGCGGCACGCCGAAGAGCGTTACCATGGCTGCCTTGCAGAAGGTATGATAGACTCCGAATGCGCCCGGGGTCGGGGCAATTGTGATCCCTATGGCTGTGATCGCCAGTACTACCAGTGCATCGCCTATGCCAAGGCCATAGGTGATGTCGAACCCGAAGGCATGAATGCCGCAATAGACCGAAAGGACGTATCCAAGCCAGATCGTGCAGGTCCAGAGGATGATCTGTGCGATACGGCCCGGCCCGCCGAAGCCGATGCCGGTGCGGAAATCGTGCAGGATACGCCCCAGACGCCCACGGAATTTCTCCGGGAGCCATCCTTCCATCCATGTGGCTATCTTCTCGCCGAACGATGTCTTCAGCACCACGGCCATTGCTATCACCACGGCCACAATGGGAATAAAGAGGGCGGTGACGATGTCGGAGGAAGAATAGCCGGTAAAGATCTGGTCGAGCCGCCTGCTCTCAATGAACAGAAGCAGGACAAAGATGCAGGCGAGGGTAAGGCCATCGAGCACACGCTCCACAAGGATCGTTGCCAGAAGGGCCGTCGCGGGCCTCTTCTCCCGCCGGGCGAGCGTGTACGGACGCACCAGCTCGCCGCTCCGTGGGATCAGGTTGTTCATCATATACCCGATCATCGTGGCCGAGAAGGAGTTCAGCAGCGAGATCGAGGAGCCATTCGGTATAAGCAGCCGCCAGCGTTGTGCTCGTGCAATATGTGCGCACAGCGTGGAGAGGATGCCACAGACCACCCAGAGCGGGTTCACCGAGAGAATCGATTGTTGCAACCCGTCCCAATCGATGTTGTCGGCAACGTACCAGAGCGACAGACCAAGTACGGCAAGGATGAGGGCAGCTCGTATGATCCAGCGTGCCCGGCCTGGTGCGGCGGCCGGGTGTGCCGGTGGCCGAGGCCCCTCAGAGGCCGGAGGAGGGTGTATGCTCATCGGCCAGTTCCGTAGAAGGGAGAAAAAGAACCGGAAGCGAACGATATCGTTGTTTCTTCGGTTCCGATTACCACTTGAGGAGGTTGATCTCGTCCAGATAGACGGTCTGCTTGTTGCGGAACAGGGCGAGCACGATCGCCAGGCCAACCGCCGCCTCGGCCGCTGCCACCACCATTACCAGAAGCACCAGGATCTGCCCGGCCATATTGCCGAAATACTGGCTGAAGGCAACAAGCGTCAGGTTCACCGAGTTGAGCATCAACTCGATGCACATAAAGATGATGATCGCATTGCGGCGCGTAAGCACGCCGATCGTCCCGATCAGGAAGATGATGGCGCTCAGCACCAGGTAATACTCTATGGGAAGCGAAAGCATGATCTCTTCTGCAAAGTGAGAGTTACTGTTGCGCCATGACTCATTGGAGATTGCGCTTGGTCAGCACAACCGAGCCAACTGCGGCCGCCAGCAGAACCAGCGAGGCCATCTCGAACGGGAAGACATAGGTTGTGAAGAGCGCTTTGCCAACCGCCTGGATCGTGCCGTTGTGCGCCATGATATCGTTGGTTGTGCTCGGCGTGTGAAACACACGGGTAACGGCGTAGATGATGGCGCCACCGAGAAGGATCGAAAGCGATACCCCGAGCGATTCCCGGGATTTGATCCTCTGGTTGAGCGATTCCTCCTTGCCGAGATTCAGGAGCAGGATCACGAACACAACAAGCACCATGATGGCCCCGGCGTAGACCAGGATCTGAATCATCGCCATGAACTGCGCCTGTAGCGTAAGATAAAGGCCCCCGAGTGAGATGAAATGCATCACCAGGAACATCGTGGCGGCCATTGGGCTCTTACGCATGATGACGTTGAGAGCGCTGACAACCGCCATGATAGCGAGGATGAGAAAGAGTACCTGTTCGACTGTCATTACTGCTTTGTCTAGTGTCCGTCAGGAGTTTTTGATTCCGGGATCGGAGTGCCCGGCATGGTGCCGGACAGATGCGCTGCCGATGTATTCTTCTGCGGCGCCAATGGCCCGACCGTTCGGAAAACAGACGGCAAACTTACCATAGGCGGGCCGAAGAAACAAAGACGCATGCAGATGAGGGCAAGGGAGCCGCAGCGGATATGCGAATATCCTCGGGAGTGTTATGCCGGGGTGTGGCCTGTGCAGCATCGTGCGTTGCCCGGATGTGTATGGTGGTATCAGGCCTGTCGGGAACCGCTCGGCTCGCCATGCTTGTCCGGTTCGGCCGGGAAACGAGCGGCATGGGTGCTCACAGTCACCATGGTGATCGGATGATGACCATCATAGGGGCGGGTATGCCCCCTATCGCCCCAAGATCCCCGTAGGCTCCGCGATGGTTTTGTCACGCTACTGCGTTAACATCTGCTCAAGTTGCTGCCGGATCTCTCCTTGCAGCGCGGTTTCCTGGGCGCGTGTCATCTCCTGGCGCCCGGCGATAGGTGTTCCGATGATTACCTCGACCAAGCCGGGGCGCACCTTTGTATCATGGCGCGAGAGAAGTTTGTAGGTGCCGCGGATCGCTACCGGCACCATCGGAACGCCGGAGCGTGTTGCAAGCAGAAGCCCCCCCCGTTTGAACGGTCCAAGGGTGCCATCGGATGTGCGTGTCCCTTCCGGGAAGACCGCCACCGATGCCCCATCCCGAATCTGCGATGCCGCCTCCTCGATGCTCGCCAGCGCGTTTCTGGGGTCAGCCCGGTCGATCAGGATATAGGGGCCTGCCGCGAGCGTCCAGCCGAAGATGGGGATCTTGGCAAGCTCCTTTTTGAAGATGAAGCGGATGTCATCGGGTATCGTTGCCCCGAGCGCGATGATATCGAGATAGCTGGAATGGTTCGGTAGATAGACATAGTTCGTCGACCGGTCGATATGCTCGGCGCCACGGACGCTGGTCCGAATGCCAAAAAGCCAGAGCAGGATCTTCGACCACCGCCGCATCATGCGATGATAGCGCTTGCCGCTTCTATCGAAGCGCATGATGATGATCGATGTTATGGAATAGTAGATCGTGACCAGAGCCACCAGGGGAAGAACAAGATAGAAGCGCATACGGCAAAGATAGTGGAGAGCAGGGGAGAGTGAAGCCGCCGCAGGCGTGGGAGCCTATGCGGGAGAATAGCTTGGCCCACCGAACTATGGCTGCGGGGAGAGGGCTAGATACCACGGGCGTTATCCCATCGTGTGCTTACCGATGCCCGGCCGCTCAGCAGCGGCTGGAATCCCTCTGTGGATTCGGTGAGGACGGCGTTGCGAAGGGCGTCGAGTTCGTTGGTGAGGAGCGTGGCGACCTCTGTGGCAAGTTCATGGGGAGACCGTGTATCGTTCCCGGTGAATCGCCCCTCCTGGCCAACCGATACATAGGCGATCGGCAGTTCCTCCCGCCCCACCTCGTAGCGAAAGGCTACCGGAATCACTGAACACTCCCCGAGCATGGCTATCAACCGTCCGATACCGCTCTGGCACCGGATGGGGCGGCAGTCGTTTGGAACGATTTTTCCCTGAGGAAATATCCAGAGCACCCGGCCGGTGCCTCCAAGGAGCGTGGCGGCATAACGGAGCGATTCAACAGCCTTGCGCGGATGGTCGCGGTTGATGGAGAATATCCCGACCTTGCTGAAGAAGCGGTAACGCTCAAGCTGTTTCTCCTCCATGATGCCATAGGCATCGTGATGCAGGGTTGAACAGGAGATGACGATCGGCAGAACGGCATCCCACCACGAGGAGTGGTTTGCAACAAGAAGAAGCGGACGCTCCCCCGCTCCACCGTTCCAAGGCTCCAGCCGCTGTATGCCACGTGCAAGAACGCGGGCGAAACGTCTGCGCATGCGGCGAGAGAAATAACCGGCCAGAAGCCAGCGATGGAACGCGGTTGGATATGCCTTCAGCATGGATCGGAACTCCTATGAGGTGTGCCCGCCGGAGCGCTTCAGGAACCATCTGGCTGGCCTCTCTTGTTTGATCGATCTGGCACATCCATACAAGAGCGTCCGGGGGACGATGCGCACCAGGCCAGTTGCACGGCGTTGCTCAACTTCCTAAACTTATGGACCTTTCGGGGATGATCGGCTGATACGTCGCTGGTGCCGCCCCGGCGGCGGTGGTCTTGTGGGCATCATTGCCCCGTTCTGCGCGAAGCGGTCCGTTCCTGTTCCCCATGATGCCATGTTGCCACGGCTGTGGCGCCGCCGATGTTTCGCCTCAGTCTACATGGGGAGCTTGACGAATTGAGACGATGCGAAGGGAGGGGGTGTGATTATTTTCCTTTGGCAGAGCGTCCACTGTAGCTCATGCGGCGATCGTCGTCAGTTGTTGTCAAGAGGCTGTGGCGGGCGGTGTGCCCGCTGTTTTGCGGTCAACAGACGTATCGATGAAGAATCGGAGCGTGTACGATAGGTATTCCTCGTGCGATCAACAACCGACAGCAGGATTTTTATGAAACAGATCGGCATCATCCTTCATAACCTCGGCGGCCCTACATCGCTTGATGCGATACGGCCGTTTCTGACAAATCTGTTTCTGGACCCCGAGATCATCAAGATCCCATTGCCTGGCCCGTTTGGACGCTTTTTCCCGCGTCGTCTGTTCGCCGAGTTTGTGGCGCGGCGCAGAACGCCCAAGGTGACGCCAAACTATGAGGCGATTGGCGGGAAGTCCCCTCTGGTAGAGCGGACCGAGGAGCAGGCACGCGCTCTTGAGGCGGAGCTGAACCGCCGTTTCTCTGGATCGGCCCGCTTTTATGTGCGGCTTGGGATGCGCTACTGGCATCCGTTTACCCGCGAGGCCGCCGCCGAGTTCAGAAGCCTGGGGATCAATACGCTTTTTTTGATGCCTCTATATCCGCAGTACTCCCGTACCACGACCGGGTCCAGTTTCAAGGAGTGGCGCGATCTGCACCGCGATCAGTATGCACGGTCTTTTCATGTAAAGTCGGTAAAGGATTATTATCGGCATCCGCGGTATGTGGAGGCGATCAACGAGAGGATTGATGCCACTATACGGGAGCGTTTCAGCCAGGAGGAGCGCAAGGGGCTGCACCTTCTTTTTTCCGCCCATGGAACCCCTATTGCCGATGTAGAGGCGGGCGATCCCTACTCGCAACAGATCGCGACCACGGTGCAGGAGGTGATGAACGCTCGCGGGAACGATCTTCCCTACAGCGTCTCCTTTCAAAGCCGGGTTGGCCCGGTGAAATGGCTGGAGCCGTATACGCAGGATGCACTGGCACGGTTGGGACAGGAGGGGGTTCGCTCGCTGCTTGTGATCCCGGTTGCATTTGTGACCGACCATATCGAAACCCTGCATGAGCTGGACATCGAGCTGCGCGAGGTGGCCGAGCATGCCGGCATCCATAAATATGAGGTGATGTACGCCTTGAACGATTCGCCGCTCTTTATTGCCGCCCTGGCCGATCTGGTTGAAGCCCGTTATGGCGGGCAATTGCAGTTGCAGAAGGAGGGAGGGGATGCATAACCACGATGTGATTATCATCGGTGGTGGCATCTCCGGCGCCTCGGCGCTTCATTGGCTTGCCTCGGCCGGGCTGGATGTCCTTCTGCTGGAACGGAACCGTTCGCTAGGCGGGGTGATCGGGTCGCGCCGTAACGAGCAGGGAGCGCTGGTCGAGGCCGGACCGAATACGGTGATGGCACGGGGGGGCGATCTGCTGGATCTTATCGGGGAACTTGGCCTTGGCGACCAGATAGTGCAGCCGGGTGAGGGGGCGGCACATCGGTATATCATGCGCGACGGGGAGATCCATGCCGCCCCATCCGGGCCGAAAACGCTTCTTCGCAGTTCGCTGTTATCAGCCACGGCCAAGTTTCGCCTGCTTCGCGAGCCGTTTGTAAGCGCCATGTCGCCCGATATCGAGGAGAGCGTCGCCCAGTTCGTGGAGCGCCGTCTTGGTCGCGAAGTGCTTGATTACGCCATCAATCCATTTGTTTCCGGCATCTATGCGGGACGTCCTGAGCGTCTCTCCGTTCGTTATGCCTTTCCGCTTCTGCACGAACTGGAGCGGCAGTCGGGCAGCCTTGTAAAAGGAGGGATCAGGCGGGCGAAGGATCGTAAGAAGCAGAAGAAAAAGGCGCAGGCGGAGCAGAATGCCGCCGAACCGCTCAAAGGGATCTTCTCGCTGATGGAAGGGATGGGAATGCTGCCAGGAGCGATCCAGAGACGCTGGCATGACCGGATCAGGCTTGGCGTATCGGCCGAACGCGTCGAGCGGACGGGTGGCCGCTGGCGGGTTGCCGTAGCGGGGGAGACCCTGAACGCAACCCATGTGATAATTGCCGCCGAGGCCTATGCCACCGCCGGGTTGATCGCTCCGCTTGATCGTGAGGCCGCTTTGGCGCTTGCCAGCATCGAGCATCCTCCGGTTGCCGTTGCATCGGTGTTGTACGATCGCAAGTCGGTTGTGCATCCGCTCGATGGTTTCGGCCTGTTGATTCCAGAAGTAGAGAAGCGAACGATTCTCGGCGTGATGTTCTCCTCGACGCTCTTCCCAAATCGTGCTCCTGATGGCACCGTGCTCCTGACGGCGTTTGTTGGAGGCGCACGCTCCCCGGAGCTTGCCACACGCGGGCATGATGAGATGGTCTATGATATTCACGGCGAGCTTCGCCGTATCCTTGGCATCAGCGCCCGGCCGATATCGTTCGATCTGCACGTCTGGCCACGAGCCATTCCACAGTACAATCTTGGATATGGGGCTGTTCTTGCAGCGATCGCCGCCGCCGAGAGCCGGTTGCAGGGGCTGCACCTGCTCGGCAGCTACCGTGGCGGGGTTGCCGTGGGGGACTGCATCACAGCAGCACGTGCTCTGGCCGGACGCGTTGCCGCAGCCGTGTTCGATGCCGTGGGAGAGCCGGCGCCGCAGGGGCCGGATGTATAGCGGACGGATGAGCCGCAACAAAGCCGGTGTCGTACATGCTTAGCTGGAGAGGTGGCGATACCGGAGGCTGTGGTGGGTGTCCGGGCCAGCCGTTGGCTGGCAGTGTGTAGATGATGGACAAGATTGTTTATATCATGGGATCTGAATCATGAGTGGTCATATCATTCAGTTGGAGGGCGGAAACGCCCAGATGCACAGGCCGCGCAGACTTCGCAGAACCGCTGCCATGCGCGAGCTTGTCCGGGAGACCCGGTTCAGCCCATCGGGGCTTATCTATCCGCTGTTCATCGTTCCCGGAGAAGGTGTCCGTCGGGAAGTGGCTTCAATGCCGGAGGTGTTTCAGCTCTCGATCGACGAGGCTGTGCGTGAGTGTGTGGAACTGCTGGAGTTTGGGGTGCGGAGCGTGTTGTTGTTCGGTGTGCCGGATGAGAAGGATGCAGAGGGAACCGGAGCCTATGCCGATCATGGCATCGTGCAGCGGGCGCTTCGGGCTATAAAGGCCGAGACGCCGGAGATGCTGGTGGTGACCGATGTCTGCCTGTGCGAATATACCGACCACGGCCATTGCGGGGTGTTGGATGGCGAGGAGATCCTGAACGATCCCACGGTGGCCCTGCTTGTCCGTTCGGCTGTCTCGCATGCCGAGGCGGGCGCCGATATCATCGCTCCCTCCGATATGATGGATGGCCGGATCGGCGCAATCCGCCGTGGCCTGGATGCTGCCGGGTTCGAGCACCTTCCGGTTATGTCGTATGCAGTGAAATACGCCAGCAGTTTTTATGGCCCGTTCCGCGATGCCGCCGCATCAACACCCAGCTTTGGCGATCGCCGGTCGCATCAGATGGACCCATCGAACATCCGTGAGGCGCTGAAGGAGGCCCGGCTCGATCTGGCCGAGGGCGCCGATATCCTGATGGTAAAGCCCGCACTTCCCTATCTCGACGTCATCCGGGCGTTATATGAGACGACCGATGTTCCGATCGCCGCCTACCAGGTCTCTGGCGAATATGCCATGCTCCATGCTGCCGCCGCCAATGGCTGGATGGATCTGGATGCCACGATGAACGAGTCGCTGCTATCTATCCAGCGCGCCGGAGCCTCGATGATTATCACCTATTTCGCCAAGCGCATTGCCCGTAATCTGCATAAGCTTATGCGGTGAACATTTTGTGGTACCGCTGCATGGGTGCGGGTTATCCCTTCTAGGCAGCTCTACTTCTCCACTTATAATTATATACTCTCCATGTCCACTATCCGAACCCTTGAAACAAGTGCTGCCCTTTTTGAACGTGCTCGCAAGGTATTACCAGGGGGAGTGAACTCTCCGGTACGGGCGTTCGGAGGTGTTGGCGGAACGCCGATTTTCTTCGAGGAGGCCAAGGGCGCCTACCTGAGCGATGCCGATGGCAATCGTTATATCGATTATGTGGGTTCATGGGGGCCGTTCATCCTGGGACATGGCAATGAGCGGGTGCTGGCCGCAATACGGCGGCAGGTGGAGCGTGCCACCAGTTTCGGCGCCCCCTCGCGGCTGGAGGTGGAGATGGCGGAGCTGCTCACAGGGCTTATCCCCGGTCTCGATATGGTGCGCCTTGTCTCGAGCGGCACCGAGGCGACCATGTCGGCGATACGGCTTGCACGTGGTTATACCAGACGTGAGAAGATCATCAAGTTCGAGGGCTGTTACCACGGGCATGGCGATTCCTTTCTGATAAAGGCGGGAAGCGGCATGCTTACCCATGGCGCTCCCAGCTCTCCAGGGGTGACCAAGGGGACGGCAAACGACACGCTGATCGCCTCGTTTAACGATATAGCCTCGGTACGGAAACTGTTTGCATCGAACCCGGCCGGGGTGGCTGCGGTCATTATCGAGCCGATCGGTGGAAATATGGGTGTGGTGCCTGCCAGCAGGGAGTTCCTCGCCGAACTCCGCGATATCTGCACCACCAACGGCAGCCTGCTTGTGTTCGACGAGGTGATGACCGGATTCCGTGTTGCCCTTCGTGGGGCGGCCGCGCTCTACGATATAACGCCCGATCTGTTCACCTTTGGAAAGATCATCGGTGGCGGGCTTCCTGCGGCAGCCTATGGCGGCCGCCGCGATATCATGGAAATGGTCTCTCCTGTGGGAAGCGTTTATCAGGCTGGCACTCTCTCGGGCAATCCGCTTGCGGTGGTGGCAGGGCTGGAGACGCTCCGTATGCTGGTAGAGCTGGAGCCTTATGATGCGCTGGAGGCAACCGCCGCACGTCTCGCCGAGGGGATCGAGCAGAGCGCGGCACGCCACCATGTGGCGCTTACGGTTAATCGTGTGGGGTCGATGCTCACGCCCTTTTTCACCGATCGTCCGGTGGATAGCTATGCCGGCGCCACATCGAGCGATACGGTACGGTTCGCACGGTTCTTCCATGGCATGCTCCGGCGGGGGATATATCTGCCGCCGTCGCAGTATGAAGCGTTGTTTATCTCGACTGCCCATGGTGAGCAGGAGATCGCACAGACGCTTGAGGCGGTTGACGAGGTGATGAGCGAGTTTGCAGGATGAACTGCCATGGTTGCATTGTGACCGATTTTCGTACAATCCCCTTTCATCCGAGAGAGTATGGAAGGGGACCCGTGCACTTTATTGCGATAAACTCTTGATAATCACCCAGGGAATCCCCTTGCGGGTTTGCGTCGGACGCAACGAATCACGATCTTTGAATCTCTCGTCTTTATAGACGTCCAGGTCTATCTCATACTTCCTGTGGATGCATGCGAGGTCCGGTTGAAGGTGGGCTTATTCTTTTTCAGGCCCGTTCGAGCCGTGTGCCGGGTAATGCAGGACCCAGGTACCGATCTCGACCAACCACCTTCACTTTGTTTCTCGCATGCGTAGATGATGCAGGGATGTACAAGATACGTTGTGCATGGCCTCCCATGAGCAACATGGATGTTCTGCTTGATACGGAGCGTTTGGTATGGAAATCGCTGATGCATTGGCGCTGATCCTATCGCTCGGGCGGCTCTCGTTGCAGACACGGTGAGGGCTTATCCCTGTATCCCCTTGGAGGTGGTTGCTATCTTCCTGCTATGTCTACTATGTGCGTATCGGGGAGATGGCTATCTGTTGTAGAAGAGGGCCGGAGTTGCTCCGGTTCACTGTGAAACGTTCGATATCGCTCATGAGGCGGATGCCCAAATGCGTAGAACTATGATTATCAGAAATGGATGGAATGCGATGAACTCTGAAGACTCTCTGGAACAAGGTATTGATGCGGCTTCAATGCAGCAGCAGAGCATTGGTACCGGAAAGCCGTATAGCGCCCCGCATCTGATCGTGCATGGTACGTTGCGGGAGATCACAAACAATGTCGGGAACGGATTCCTCGACTTTCCCCAGGGCTCGTCGATAGCAGGTTGATGCAGATCCACATCACAGCGTGGCACTGTGTGTGGTGTGCAGGGACCTGATTCCTGCGATCAGATGTTGAAAAAGTATCCAAGGACCCTTCCGGTTTCATTGATGTGAAATGCGGAAAGACAGAGTCCCCGGATTTCTTCCGGGGATTTTTTTTTCGGGTGACCTCTCTGTGCGCCATGGCCGATTGCCCGCTGAACGGGGGGAAGGACGCTGGCATGGTTCACTGCAAGGGATTTTTCGTGATGGATTGTTGCCACGCTGCCAGTGCCGGAGCGATCGGACCGGTATGGCTGAACTCGTTAGCAAAATCATATAATTCTCGGTCGTGCGAAGCGGCGCGCTTGCCGTATCTTCATGGCTTGCCAGAGCATGTGCCCGGCTGGTTCGGAAGGTCTCAGGGGACAGGTGGTCTCTCTATTCCGCGCAATAACTCTTCTGATGGTAGCAGTTCGCAATGCAATACAACGACACGGTCGCCCCCGTGAAAACCGGGTCGGAGGGATCGCAGAGCATGAGTCGTCTTATTCCTGGCATCGATCCGCGGAACGGATTTCGTTTCCGGCAGGGACAGGGGCTTTTTCTTGCCAAGCTTGGTGCAGCCCTGCAACGTGGGGAGGATAATCACCTCGGTGTGTTTGTGCCGGGGTATGGTAAAACCATCACCGCCCTTGCCGCATTTGTTGTGGCTCATAGCCTTGGGCTGGCCAGCAAACTTGTGGTGTTTGTTCCACGCGGCAATCTCCGCGATCAGTATGCCGATCCAAAGGAGCTTAGCCAGGTCTTCTATAACCTGGGCGCTCCCACGTTCTCCTTTTGCGTTGCCGATTCCGAGAGGGTCTTTCTGAAGAACCTCGATACAGCCATCATTATCACGACCTATCAGTATGCCAGTGGCAAGGGGGGGCATGAGGCGCTTCTGCGCTTCTGCCAGTCGGCACCCTGTATGTTTGTGTTCGATGAAGTGCATCATCTCTCCGATGATGGGCTTTGGGCTTCCAAAATCCAGCAGTTTCCCTTTACATGCAGTGTGGCGCTCTCCGGCACCCCGATGCGCTCCGATAGCAAGACGCTCTTCGGCGTGCCGTTCGAGCTGCGCGACAACGGCGAGCAGTATTATATGGCGCTTCATGAGGTGACCATGCGCGATGCCCACGCCGAGGGGAAGATCCTGAAGCGGGTAAAGGCACATGTCATCGACTACAGGCTGAAGATGATGCACGCCGATACGGGGCAGATCGTCGAGATGTCGCTCTCGCAGCTTGCCAATATCTCACGCGATAAAAACGACGTGGATGCCTACTTCGCGCGGAAGAAGCTTCGTTTTCACGAGGTCTATCTCGAATCGCTCCTTCGTCCGGCGTTCGAGCGTTTTGCCGAGAAGCGGGCGGCGCTTCGGCAGGAAAAAGAAAAGGCCGATGCCAGAGGCCGGTTCCGCAATCATCAGATGCTTATCATCGCCATGAGCAACGGCCATGCGGCCGCCATACTAGAGTTTGTCCGGGCACGTTTTCCCCAGGTCTCCTCAGCTCGTATCGGGCAGGATGTTGCCGCATATGAGCGGGAGAAACTGCTTGCGCAGTACCGCGGGGGATTGGTCGATGTGATGGTGCAGGTGGATATGATCGGCGAGGGTACCGATATCAAGCCGATCAGTGTGATCGTCAAGGCAGACCTTGTCCGCGCCTACTCCAAGACGATGCAGCAGGTGTTTCGTGGCATGCGCTATTACGATGGTTTCAGCGAGGAGGCCAATCTCTGCGATATCTATGCGGCCAACGATTCCGAGGTCGTCACGACGCTGGAGTGGATTACCTCCGAAGAGCAGATCGGGGTGAAGCTGAAGGATGAGCGGAAGCGCGAAGAGGGGGGCGCACGTGCGGTGCCGGGCGAGAGCATGTGGGAGCTGAAGGAGGTCCAGCACCGTGATATGCAGACCCATATCCTGGAGCTGTTCCCGGAATATGCCCGGCCGGAGACGCCACAGGTGCAGGTGAAACAGAACACAAAGGATTATGTGCTCGATGTCAGCCGGCATGAGCATGAGCTACGTCAGGAGTGTGCCGCGCTCGCCTCAAGGCTCTCTTTTATTCTGAAATCCTTTGGCTGGACAATCGAGGTGAGCACCATTCATGCCGAGGCGAAACGCCGGTTCTCGAAGGCACAGGGCGATCTGAGCATCGCTGATCTGACCCGCAAGCGCGATTGGCTTATTCGCTGCATTGATGCACGGCGGCTGTTGTAGCGCCAATCCCGCCGCTGCTGTCATCGGGAGCGCTCTCCTCCTCCCGCGTCCGGTTGCGGAGGCACTGCCAGGCCTGCCTCTGCGTGAGAAAAATATTATCGCTGCTAACATTTCTCCATGTGCCGGGTTATGGTACTGCGGAGCTAATGAGGAGGCCTCCTCTACTTTTTTTATCCTGCGCGCACAGGCGCAGCGTCCGGGGGCAGATGCGCATTGTCCATGGACGGGAAGGGACCACCGAGCCGTCGCGAACAGGAATAGTCGCGATGGCTAGTTGTTGTGATAGCCACCATCGCTCGAATTCTCCTGACATTGTATCATACCTGCTTGCGAGCAGCGGCCATAGAGTAGTGGCATAACGTCGCGGGCCGGATGCCTGTCAACGCGGCACCCGGCCCATATGTCGTTTTTTCAGCGGCAGAAGGCCGATCCGGCTCAATGGCCGATTATCACCTGGCGAGTTGTGCGGGCGCCGTTTGTTTCCACCACAATAAAATATGTTCCGCTTGGCAGGCCCAGCGTGGGGATGGTTGCCGAATGTGTCCCGAGATCGGCTTTGCCGGCGATGCCGCGAACCTGACGGCCATTCAGGTCATGCAGCGCGATTGTGAGCGTGGGCATCGAACGGCTGATGGTATAGGTGACACGGATATTCTCGCGCTGTACCCCGATCTCCAGATCGGCCGGTGAGAGGCTCTGATACACATCGTGCTCTCGCGATGCCGCGATCTCAAACGGTATAATGCTGGTGTCGGCCACATCGGGCCGTGCCGCATCTATAATGCGTACAAAGGCCTTGTCCGTTCCTACCAGCGGAGTGTGCCAGACCCCCTTGCCAGCGGTAGCTGGCACATCGGATTCGATACGAATCCATTGTTGTCCGTTATCGGGCGAATATTCCAGATGCACACGTTCCACATGCGCCGATGCCCATGTTATGTCGACCATCATATCGGTTGAGTATGGCCGGTTGCCACGAGGGCTTTTCAGGATTATCGTCGGCTTCTCCGGCTCGGCCAGGCATGCTGCGATCGCAGCCTCCTGCCGCATCACCTCAGCAACTCTCTTCAGGAACGTCAACTCGACTCTGTAGTCTGCGAAGTTTCCGCTCATCCCATAATTGGTGTTCTGGCAATAGCTCATGATGCTGCCGGAGCTTGGCCGTGGCGTGATCGGCAGTGCATGGCAGGCATCGCCGAGCTGATAGGTTTTATCGTCACGCGTATAACAGGTGTCGAGCGCTGGACTCCACCAGCAATCATGGGTATGGCGTGCGCCGAAGTTATGTCCCAGCTCATGTGCTACGATATAGGAATCGTAGGTAAAGGCGAAGGTCGGGAATGTGGTGGCACCGGTCGGGGAGCTCATTCCATAGCCATAGACGTTGTTGCAGAGCGCTCCCGGCCCTCCCTCGAATCGGGTGCCGAGTGTGGCGATGCCGCCGCCGCCATAGCCGATCGAGGTAAGGACATGGGCAAGGTGTCGTGGCACATCGCCGTAATTCTGCTGCCAATAACGGGGCACGGTGTCCCAGAGCGCGTAGGCATTGCCCTTCACCTTGTATGGATCGGCAACGCTATCGGTCCAGACCTTGAACCACGGTATGTGGAACATCACATTCAGCTCGTCTTCATAGAAGGTGCTGACCATGGAGAACAGCGCAGTCGTATAGGCAATCGCCTTATCCATGGTGCTGCCGGTTGCGCGGAAATATTCGTAATCGGCTTCGATGGCTATATCCGTTTGCAGCAGCGTCGATGGCGATCGGAACGAGCCGGGAAGCTGTGCCCCCTTCTGGCGCTCCTGTGGCGGAATGGACGGAACGCAGGAGAACTCGGGCGTCTGCTGCGAATGCTTCAGCGCCTGCTCATCAAGCAGGACATGCTCGCCGGTCCCAATCACCGATGGTGCCAGTACATAGCTCCGGCCATCACCTCGGGAAATGGTGCAGAACACCATATCGGGGGCGGCCGCCACAAAGATGCTGGAGCCGGTCTCCCCTGGAATCACGCCCCTGAAACAGACGATCTCCGGCATCGCCATCTCGATGTCGCCGTTGATTGTCCCGGCAATGATCCTGGTCCGTGAGTCGAGCGCTGCGTGTGTCCTGCGGAGCGTTACGGTTGCCCGTTCCCTGGGCGCAACCGGAAACTCATCGAGCATCGGGCGATTGCTTGATGTAAGCGCCGCGCGCAGTTCCTCTGCACGTATTGTGAATCGTTCTTCATTGGCACTGGCCGTCCTGCTGGTCTGTGCAACGAATATGTGTTGTGATTGCTGCTGCTGCGCATAGGCGGTGAGCACTGGCAGCAGCAGTAGTACGACTGGCAGGATCAGGGCGATGCCGCCTATTCTGGGTTGTGATACGGAGGTGCTTTGCATGGGCTGTGTACGCATGAACGATTGTTCCATAGAGCAAACCTATGAAGAGGAAGTGTAGTCAGGGTGGCCGGCAGTATAACACATAGGGATGTCCGGGGCAAAATGGTACGGGGATGCGCCGCAGGGGGTAGACTTTCCCTATGCCGCTTCGATTGGCACGGCCAGCAGTCCAGATTGACATGCCCGATGCTGCATTGGCCGGGGTCGCAGATGTGCCCGGAATTATCGCTGCGCCACTCGGGTAAAGCGGGTGCCAGAGCCGGGAGCATGGTAGCGATAAGTAGTTCGTACGTATCGCGGCTATCCTTTCCAGGTGCGATGTTATGCCTCGGAATATATGCAGAGCATTGATATCACGATGATAATGAAAATGTGGATATCGACGGGCATTTCAGAGGCAGGACCCTGCGGGGATTTTGCACTATGTGGCTGAATTACCCGGAGGCATCCATGACGATCGGATGAGGTTTGATAGTATGACCGGGGCTGCCGTGCTGTTTTTTTTCTTTTTTTATGTTCTACTGCCTATGACATGGCAGCCCCGGTCTTTTTTGTAGTTCATTGCCACGTGCGGCCACACGGCAGCGTGGATTGGGCGTTGCCGTTGGCGTAGCGATTCGAGCCGGGTGTTGTGCGGGCATCCGGCTCGAATGGATCGTGAATAATGCCGTCCGGTATTTTTCTCTGCATCCGGGGGCAATATTCTATACCAATAATTCCCGATATAATTCCCGCACAACCGGCGATTCATCGGCGGGGGGCATTTCGACCTCATAATAGACCACCTCGACCGGATTGCCGCTGCCATGCAGATGCACGATCTGGAAACCATTGTTCAGATGCCGCCCATCGCGTGCGATGCCGAGCAGAACATCGGCGACGGGGATGGCCGGGGGGATAGTGGTACGGAAGCTTGCCACAGTGGCGGCACGTCCTCCATGCCCCACGCAACGTCCTTTTTTCACTCCCATGTACTCATCGAAGAGCACCAGATCGTGCTCGTGTCCCCAGAACCATCCGGCGATACGATCGTTATAGGGGGTAAAGGTCTCGATCAACCTGGTATTGACGGCGTCGCGTCCCAACAGGTCCTCTGGATCGCCGCCGAGACGGTCGTGATTGGAGAATGCCTGATGGTGTGTAAGCAGGATGGTGCGCCCCGGAAAGGTCTCCAGTTTATGATGGAGCCAGGGGGTCTCATCGGTACGGGGAACCGACCCCATACCGTGTGCCATCAGGATATCCCATCGCGCTTTAAACCCTGTGTCTGCGGCCAGGAACTGCCAGCCGCCATCCTGGCTGAGAAGCCGGAAATAGCTTGCAGGCTGCACCTGATCGTTACGGTTGAGGCGATCCAGCATCCAGTAAAACCCATGGCCTCCGCTATAATATTCATGATTGCCTGCCATAGCAAAAAAAGGGATCGGCTCGCCGGTTTTCCGGTTGATCGCATGTCGCCGGATCGGCGCTATCACATTTCGTTCGCATTCAACCGGCATCGCCGTCATATAGATATCCCCCAGATGGATGATAGCATCCGGGGTGAAGGCGCAGGCTGCTTTGAGAACTTCCACCGCGTTTCGTGTGCCGGTTCCCCAATCTCCCATCATTGCCACGGTTCCATGCGATGGAACACGCCATGCAATCGTTGAATATTCCAGGTCGCCGCTCCCTTCGCGTTCCCATGATCGGTAGATGGAATTGCGAAAGAGCCTGGTGAAATTCACAAACCGCTCGCTTACACGATTCCAGAGCGATCGTTCCCGTATGCCGAGATCGGCCGTTTCCTCAAGCGCTTTGCTGAGCGATTTCTCCAGAACCGAATTGTCCTGTGCCCTGGCCTCGGCAAGTTTGTGATAAAGGGCCGAGACCTCCGGGTCGCGATCGCCGCAGTTCTCGCAGAGCTTTTCGATCTGCTCCTGGCGGTCCGGCTCCTGGCCGCTTCCGGCTACATAGGCTCCTGTTGCGGCATTGAGCGGCTGGGTCATATCCACTGCCGGGGCGTTGCCGTCAGTGTTGGCGATCCCCTGCTGATCGCCGCATTCCTCTTCACGGCAGATATCGGCCACCGCCGATTGCCAGAGCGATAGCGATGCATCGCGGATTGTAGGATATTCCTGCATGGTTATTCGGCTCCGTTCATTCCGAGTATGTCGATGCCCCGAGGGTTGCCGGACTCAAAGGAAAACCATCGAAGGGCATCGGCAGAGAAAACAGAATGTGCCATCCAAGATTATGCCTGGAATGTGCTGGCGATCCCGGAGGTGCAAGCCGGTTATGGCCCCCTTTTGCTGTTCTGAGCTGAGGCAGGCAGTGGTGGGCGTGTGAAGGGGGGTGATATTGCTGTGGTGAATGCCGGATGGGATAACGCCGGTGGGCCTCGTCCGGGCATACGATACCTGAGGAGGCCCACCGCCGATGCGTAGGTTATGCTACAGCATCACTTTTCCCGATGCGGCACGGTTTCCGGCCGTGAGCCTCCAGAAATATGCTCCACGTGGAAGCGCACGGATGTCGAGCTCGACCGCGTGAGTGTCCTGTGGTATATCTGATATCGTCATGACCTCCCGGCCCAGCAGATCATAGAGTGCCAGTGTGGCAGGGGTGGAGCTTTGAAGATCGTACTCGACGGTGAGCGATCCTCCATCGGCCGTGGAGCGTACGGATGTCACGGTTAATGCCATCTGCGCTGCCGCATCACCCTGGTATACGCTCGATGCCTTGCGGTTCATTGCAAGGTTCATCAATGCCAGCCCCACCGAGGTTGCATCGGCGGTTTCATTGATGATGGCGGCAACCGTGATGCTGTCATCCGGGGAGTAGAGGAGGATGGAGCTATAGCCGAGGATATTGCCGCCATGCCCATAGACATTTTTGCCGGCCACCCGGAATCGCATGGCGCCTAGACCGTAGCCATTGCTCAAGCCGAAGGAGACCGTACGAAACGTCGTCATGGCCGAAACGGAGGCAGGGGTGAGAACCTGTCCGCCGTACAGTGCACGTCCCCATGCGACAAGGTCTGTCGGTGTTGCGTACATGGCGCCTGCTGCCCCGGCGATGCTATGGAGGGCATCTCTCGGTATCCCGATGATATTATCCGGGCTGCCATCCCCGGTGATATCGGACCAGGGATCAGCCACATCGCCTGCAAGGTCTTCTGCGACCGGAAAGAATGTATGTGCAAGCCCGAGCGGGGTGAGAAGGCGGTTGCGAATCGCGGTTTCCACAGAGACGCCCGATGCCTTTTCGGCTATGATGCCGAGCAGGATATAGCCGGTGTTGGAGTATGCCCATCCCTTGCCCGGAGCAAATGTTCCGGCCTGGATGAATGAGGTGAGAATTTCTTCGGGCGTCCATATCCGATACAGATTTGCCAGGAGCGAGTCGTTGACTGCCGGGTTGTTGAGGTAGTTGAAGACGCCACCCGTATGGTTCAGGAGCTGCCGTATCGTGATAGTGCTATCAATATTTGCGTAGTGTGGGAGCCAGCGATGCAACGAGTCATCGAGCGATAGCAGGCCATCCTCGGCAAGTTTGAGCACAAGTGCTGCCACATAGGTCTTGGTGATGCTTCCGATTCCCTGAAGCATATCGGGGCGCAATGGCACAGCCAGATCAGATATTCCGGCGGCTCCCTGCCATTGCTTGCCATCCGGCATTGCGATAGCTGCGGCGATGCCCACCAGTTCATTCTGTTGCTGGAGATCATCGACCAATCGCTGAAGCTGTCCGCCAAAGGCCGTATCCACGGTCTGGGCCTGAGCTGCCGGGGAGCATGCCCAGAGCAATGCAGCGATCGCCGCGACCAACATTGTGCGGGCTGTTGGCGGCACAATATGCCGGATGAACGAGTAGCTATGCCGCATAGATATCTATCCCTTGGGATTGGTTGTCGATTGTCATTAGGGCCTGCCGGGCTTGATGATTCCGGCGGCGATCGGGCGCACCTGGATATAGCTGCCGAGGGGAGGCGAGACGGAATGGGGTAAAGCAGATTACGAAGGAAGCGGAATCCTTGCAAGCTGGAGAGCACAACCGTAATGGGCATGGAGCCAGATTGTGCTCCATGCCCGGCAGACCTGATGGCGGAGAGTGCCGTTCAGGCTGCGCCCGTATGGGGTAATCGTGCCGGGCTCCGTTCGGCTGATGCCATGCGATGCCGGGATATAGCCTGTCGGCGTTGTTATATCTCCCCTTGTTCCACGTGCCGTGCGGGGCAGATGCTGGGGGCAGGGGATCACTCCAGGATCTCTGCAAGCTCTTGCAGCAGCAGCCTGATTTCATGCTCCAGGTGCGTGTGAGCGTTTTGCACCTCTTCCAATGCTCCATCCCATTGCATTGCTTCCACACGTTGTGCCGCGTGGTAGGCAGCCGGGGCTGCGAAGTTTGCGATGGCCCCTTTCAGAGCATGGGCGGCGCGGCGTGTCTGTTCAAGGTTGCCGCTGGCGATCCCGTCGCGTATCTGTTCCAGAAGCCTGGGCGTATCGCGTCGCAACAGCGAGACCAGTTCGCCAAGAAGATCGATATCGTTGTCTACCTGTGCCAGCAGTGACTCCCTGTCGAACGTCCGTGTTGCCGGGGGGATATCATTGCTGCCATGCGGAGCCGTTCCGCTGCTGCCATCGGTGGCGTTGGCGAATGTCACATCATAGATGGCGCCGAGAAGAGTTTCGCGACGGAGTGGTTTCGAGACATAGCCATCCATTCCCGCTTCCAGGCAGCGTTCGCGGTCCCCCTTCATATTATGGGCGGTCATGGCAACGATCGGCGTCCGCATCCCGGAGAGGAATTCACGTTCTCGAATGTGTGCTGTTGCCTCAAAGCCATCCATCACCGGCATCTGCACATCCATCAGTATCACATCGAAATGTTCGGTCTCCAGAATGTCAAGCGCCTCCTGACCGTTTGCTGCAAGTGTTACCGTATGGCCATTCTTCTCAAGGATCGTGCGGGCAAGGAACTGATTGACGCTATTATCTTCCACCACAAGCATACGGAGCGGTGGCAGGGTGTTGATCGGTGAGTGTATCGGCGGGGCGGCGTGGCTATCAACGTTCGGCGAGATCTTGCCGAGGGCACCACGGATTGCCGCGAGGAGATCGGAGGGCATGATCGGTTTTGTGAGATGTGCCGCCACCCCAAGCTCGCGGCATCGGGCCACGGAATCCTGAAGGCTTCCCGAGGAGAGCATCATGATGGTGGCGCTGGATATTTCCGGGTTGCCTTTAATCCATTTCGCCACGGTAAATCCATCAACGCCCGGCATATTGGCATCGAGCAGGACAAGGGTAAAGAGAGTTCCCTTTTCCCGTGCCTCATGAAGTTTTTCCGGGACACTGGAGCCATGCTCGACAAGGGTTGGTATCATACCCCACCCGGTAAGCTGCTCCTCAAGGATGCGTCTGTTTGTTGGGCTGTCGTCGATCACCAGCACCGGCACATCCTTCAGGTCGAGGCGTTCGCCAACCGAAGAGTGCCGTGTTGCCGGAAGCGTAAGCCGGATGGTGAAATGAAAGGTGCTTCCAAGGCCGAGCGCGCTCTCCACCCAGATCCCGCCTCCCATCATCGTTACCAGTTGCGAGGAGATGGCAAGGCCAAGACCGGTGCCGCCGTACTGTCGTGTTGTGGTGCTATCGGCCTGGGTGAACGCCTCGAAGATAAGTTTCTGCTTCTCCGGCGCCATGCCGATGCCGGTATCGGAGACCGTAAAATGGAGGGTGGCCGTATTGTCGGTTCTGGAGTCGAGCTTGATGCGGAGCACCACCTCTCCCTTTTCCGTGAACTTGATAGCATTGGCAACAAGGTTGACCACTACCTGGCGCAGCCGTGTGGAATCCCCTACGAAGTGATCCGGGAGTTCCGGGTCGAACTGGCAGGCCAGCTCGATCCCTTTCTGATCGGCGCGAACGCCGAGCGTGCGGATGGTATCGCCAAGGCTTTCCCGGAGAGAGAAGTCATGATAGTCAAGCTCGAACTTCCCCGACTCGATCTTGGCGAAGTCGAGCAGATCGTTAATGATGGTCAGGAGCGATTCGGCGGATGAATGGGCGGTTTGCAGATACTCCCGCTGCGTTGCTGTAAGGGAGGTGTCGAGCGCCAGCTCGGTCATGCCAAGGATGCCGTTCATCGGCGTGCGGATCTCATGGCTGATGATGGCAAGGAACTCGCTTTTGGTCCGATTGGCCGCTTCTGCCGCCTCCTTGGCCTGGTGGATAATCAGTTCCGCCTCGCGCCGCTCTGTGATATCACGTCCGGCGGCATAGAAATATTCGTTGGTGCCATAGGGGGTGGCGCTCCAGGAGATCCATCGGTAGTTGCCATCGTTGCAGCGGAGGCGATGCTCGAACGATGTGCTATCGGCGCCGCAGAGAAGCCGGTCGATCTCCTGCCGGGTGTGCTCCTGATCGTCTGGATGAACGAGCGCCATATAATTGGTCTGTAGAAGCTCTTCGGTCGAGAAGCCGAGCGTTCGTTCCCATGCCGGATTGATTCTTCTGAACCGTCCATCGAATCCGGCGATGCAGAGCATATCCAGCGAGAGCACAAAAAACCTGTCGCGCTCCTCCTCGGCGATTTTTCGCTCGGTGATATCGCGGATGATCGCGACGATGAATTTCTCGCCCGATCCATCGACATATCGCGTTCGTTTTGTCAGGAGGGTCCGTGGCCTCTCTCCTGGCAGCGACAGGGTCTCTTCGTTCACCGTCTCTTCGCCGGTTTCAAGCGTAAGCTCTTCGGCCCTGCGGAACAGGTCGCTCTCCTCCTGCGTAAGGAATTTGTTGTTGGTTCTGCCGATCAGCTCATCGTCTGTAACGCCGATAAGCTGGCTGAAGGCTTGGTTATAGAGTACAAATCGATGATCCTTATCCATGACAAGCACCGGATCGGCGATAGCATTGATGATGCTATGGAGATAATGATTGGAGTCGGAAGACGCCTGTTCCGCCCGTCGCCGCTCGGTGATCTCGGCCTGAAGCTGCTCATTGGTTCGTACAAGATCGGCGGTGCGCTCGTGTACACGTCGCTCAAGCTCGTCGTTTGCACGGCGAAGCGCCTCCTCGGCGCGTTTGTGCTCGTCGATATTGGTAAGCGTGCCCACCCATTGGATAATCTCGTTCTGGCCGTTCCGCATCGGTATGGCGCGTGCCAGATGCCAGTAATACTTGCCGTCGCCTCCGCGAAACCGCGCCTCCAATTGCAATTGCTGTCCGGTGCGGATCGAATCATTCCATAGCTCCAGTGTGCTGGCCTGGTCCTCCGGGTGCAGCGCGGTCTGCCAGCTCCAATCTTCTGTATGCTCGGATGTAAGGCCGGAGAAACTCTGCCATTGCTTGTTGCAGTAGGAGGTTCTGCCATCCGGCTGCGATGTCCAGACGATCTGTGGCATGGCATCGGCCAGGAAACGGTAATCCTCCATGCTGCGATCCAGCTCGGTGGCCAGTTGCAGGCGATCGCTGATATCGCGTGTGGTAAGGAGGATAAGCTCGCGTCCGTCCAGATGTATAATGGTTGCAACTACCTCAAGCGGGATCTGTGGCAGTCCTTCGGCGTCCAGCATCGTGGTCAGCAACAAGGTTTCATGTTCTCTGATGGCTGCAATGAAGGTGGGCCATGTCTCCGCTGGAAAATCCGGCACGATATCATGGATGGATGAGGAGATGATATCCTCCCGCGAAAGGCCGAGGATGGTGCAGACCACATCGTTGACATAGAGGATACGGCCGTCAGGCCCAAGCAGATAAATCGAATCTCCGCCTGCCAGAAACTCTGGTTGCATAAGAGAACTTTTCCGAATAGGGGGGCGACCTCCAGGTTCAGCTTCGTGCATGATGATTCATGAAGTATGAGCGGATGTGGAAAGGGGGAGCCATGCAGCATGGGCTGGCCGGGACATGCTGCGGCTATGGAGCTATCTTACATTTGACGAATGGGGGAAATCTTATTGTGGGCACCACGAGATACAAATCTCTCAGGGAGAGGAGCCTTGTAGCATGGGGCTGCCCGCTCTCTGCCGGATCTGCCCTCTATCGTCCGGGGAACGCCGTTGCCATGGCGTGCTCCCCAACGGAGGGGGAAACGGAGACGATGCTTTTCCATCTCGGGCGCCGCTCTACGATGATTGCTGTGGCACGGAACATATATACAGCAGCAGATGGGAAGGGAGTTGACTGGACTGCCGCATATCCGCGTGGCTGGTCTGCGCGTATAGATATGCCGCGCACTCCGGTTGTGCCGGATTATAACAGCCAATCACGGCGCCATCATGGCCGCATCGTTCAGTACTAGGCCCGGCCTTATGCAGCCTGCGAATATTCCAGTATACTGGAATATCTCCACCCAGGGAACTGATGCCTTCATAGACTTCATAGAATTGTATCATAATATTGCAAATGTCGTGCCCGCCATGGTATCTTCGCCCCGCACCTTCAGGGCAGTGATGCCCGGCGCTTCTTCTCCGGTACGCGCCATTACCTTCTGTCTCTGCCGATTGTTGGTAGGCTCACTCCCCCCCCCCAGGCGTTGTCTGTTTTGCTTTTGCACTTCACCTTCTTGCAACCATAATGCTTAGCGAGGTTACCCTTTGAAGCTGCAACATCACCCCATCTGTCTACTGCTCGCAGCTATTCTAACGGCTGCCATTGCGACAACGGCTGTCGCGCAACATCAGGAAAGCCGGCATCACGACCGGTTCCTTCATCTCTGTGGTCCCGCTCTCTCTGGAAGCGGCTTGAATCCAGGGGAAACGGGGGCCGTGGATCGGTTCAATTATCCCTGGCGACCAGGAAAACATCTGGTTCGTGCACAGCAGGAGCGTTCCGGCCTGCAAGCCGACGATTGTGGTGGGTTCCGTGTCGATTTTGAGGACGTAATCAAGGGGAACGCGAAGGGGTTCGACGATCGCACTCCCGTTGTCCATCCGCTGCTCGGGGCTACCACACGTGGCCAGATACGCCGCCATACGGTCTGCGAGGTATTTCGCTATATCGCTGATGTCATTGAGATTCGGGGTGCTCCCGATATCATCATTCAGGAATCGGAAACCGATGGTACCGGATTCCTTGCCGCAGCCTCTCCCTTTTTTGTAGGGGGCAGCAGTGCGTTTGTGGGCGGCACGTTCTACGACCACATCACTCTTGGCGTCGATCCTACCGCTGCCCCGGGAGCATACGATGCCCGTGTCATCTTCGACTTTGGATTTCCCTATCACGACGACTGGTCCAGCCTGCCGGGGAATGCGATCGACCTGTATTCGGTGACGCTTCATGAAATCACCCACGCGCTTGGGATCTTCTCGTTGATCGGCCCGGCCGGCAACAGCATTATCGGCTCAACGTTCTCGTTGTTCGACCGGCGTATGCTCAATGGGGGTGGCGTCCCGATGGTTAATCCTGCGACCGGTGATTTCAATGGAGATATCGCCGGGATCACCTCCAATGCCCTTCTCTTTGAAGGAGAGCTGTGCGGCTCCCCCAATCCGATCTATTCTCCTGCGCCCTATCGTCCCGGCAGCAGCCTTAGCCATTTTGATCCCTATCGTTCCGGAATTCGTTATGTGATGAGTCCTTCCACCGGAGGTGGGGACGATCGCCGGTATACGGTCGAGGAGATACAGGTGCTGTGCGATCTCGGCTACCGGCTTCGCGGCCGTTCCTGCGCGCGCTGTGCTCCACGGGCGGTTGATGATTACGCAACCACGCTGAGGGAGACCGAAGTGTGTGTGGATGTGCTTGTCAACGATGTCAGCCACGATGGCAGTCCGTTGACGATTGATCCGGCATCGGTGAGGATTCTGGCCGGAGGCGGAAGCGTTCGGATCGATGGCAACAGGCTTTGTTATACCCCGCCCCCCGGCTTTATCGGGCTTGCGCGGCTTGTCTATGCCCCGCATAACGGTGATGCAATCGGAAGCGAGGGGCGTCTGCTGGTCAATGTGACCGAAAAGAGGGGGGGCGCCGATATCTCCCGGCGGCGCGATCGGCAGATCTGGTACTTCGGTGCGCAGGCTGGGCTTTCCTTTGCAGAGGGATCGCCTGTGCCGTTGACCGATGGGGAGCTGCGCTCAACCGAGGCGGCCTCCACCATGTGCGATCGCAGGACCGGCGCGCTTCTGTTCTATACCAACGGCACTACCGTCTGGGATGCCACTCATGCCGTTATGCAGGGGGGAGACAAACTGCTTACTCATGAAAGCTCCACACAGGCGGGCCTCATCGTTCCCCATCCGGGCGATAGCGCTGCATATTATCTCTTTACAGCCTCCACACCGGAAGTGCGAGAGGGGCAGCCCAGATATTACGGGCTGCGGTATTCGATGATTGATATGCGAGCCAATGGTGGGCGCGGAGCGGTGGTGCAGCGGGATATCCTTCTGCAGGAGATGGCCAGCGAGAAGCTGACGGCCGTGCCGCATGGCAACGGACATGATTACTGGGTGATTACACGGCGCTGGGGAACCGATCTGGTTGATGCCTTTCTGGTTAGCTGCGATGGCATCACCGGCCCGGTCTCCACTGCTACCGGTGGAAAGCCCTACCATATGACTTCCGATACAAGCTATTCGTTCCGGTCCACGATCGGCTATATAAAGGCATCGCCGGATGGCCGCAGGCTTGTGTCGGCCAATACATTCGTCTGGGTGCCGGGACAGGACTTCACCGCTTCCAGCATCGAGCTGTTCGACTTCGACAATCTGACCGGCAGGATCTCCAACCGGATAACGCTTGCCTCCGATTACAGCGAGTACTATGGCGTGTCCTTCTCTCCCGATAGCCGCAAGCTCTACGCCAGTGGCTGGATTCGTGGCAGGGGCATCGTGCAGTTCGATCTTTCCAGTGATGATTCCGTGTCGATCGTCCGCTCCATGCAGAGGATTCCCGTTCCTTCCGGCTCCTCGCTTGGATCATTGCAACTCGGGCCGGATGGCAAGATCTATGTGGCGATCGGAGGTTCGCCCACGCTTGGAGTGATCAACCGACCGAACGAACGTGCGCCGGATTGTGAGTATCAGCATGAGGGAATCCATCTGGCCGGGCGGATCTCGCAATTGGGGCTGTGCAATCTGATCGAGCCTGATCTGAACCGGCTGATCCAGGATACCGCGCGCTTGCGTATCACAAAAACCGTCAATGACGATACTCCACGCTATGGCGATACGATCGCCTATACCATCATGGTCTGCAATCTCAATTCCTGTGGAGCGGTGGATGCGACGGTGGAGGATGTTCTCCCGGATGGACTTGACTACGTGGATGGGATGAGCCGTTATCCCAGTCATGATCTTGTCGCGCTGCTGCCGGGGGAATGCCGATCGGTGGTGCTGCGTGCGGTGGTCGGCACACGGGTTCCGCTGGAGACTCCGGTGGTGAACTGTGCCGATGTGGAAACCGATACCCCCTTGTCCGATCTGGTCGATCGTGCCGAGAACTGCGCTATCATCACGGTACGGGGAACAGATCTGAGCATTGTGAAGGTGGTGAACAAGGCAAGGGCGGAGGGGGGCGAACAGCTTGTGTACTCGGTGCTTGTCACCAATTACGGGCCGGTTGATGCAACCAATGTTGTTGTGCATGATATGCTCCCGCCAACGCTGCGCTACGATTCCTATACGGTTGATGGGCCTGGCACCTACGATGCTGTGACGGGGGAGCTGCACATTCCGTCGCTTCCGGTTGGCACCACATTCGTGCTGCGAATCTCCTGCACAATCGTCCAGGGCGGAGCCACGATTATCGTCAACTGCGCGGAGCTTGCACGCCTCGATCAGTCCGATCTCGATCTGACCAATAACGCGGCCTGTGTGACAACCGAGCGGCTCTGCTCCGCGCCCGAGATAACGGTTCGTGGAGGAATCGAGCGTGACCATATCGCCACTCTCAGCGGTGTGGAGACCATCCCGGTGCTGCTGTACGAGCCGCTCGATGGGAACAACATCGACCGGATCAGAATCGGTGTGGAGTTCGATTCCACCATCATGGTGCTGACCAATGGAAACCAGTTCAGCGATCTGACGGATGGGACGCTGCTGGATGGATGGCGGGTGCTGGATGTTCGGAGCGGTCGAGGGCGATATCAGATCGAGCTGGAGGCCGCATCGGCCAATCAGTATCTGACAGGGACGGGACCTCTGCTGAACCTTCGCTTCAAGATGTACCTTGGCGGCGTTATCGGCTCGGAGTTGCCGACGTCGATCGAACTCCCGAATACCAAATGCGTTGCCGTCGATGCTGAATCGGGATATGTGAGGATCGACTCGGTCTGCGGGCTTACTCTGCGGCTGATCGAGCTGATTGATGCGACCTATGCCATCAAGGATGTGCATCCAAATCCGACAGGATCGCAGGCCGTATTCGATTTTTCGATAGGCCTTGACGCCCATACCCGTCTGGAGATCTTTGATGGTCGGGGAGACAGGGTGGCGATGCTGGTTGATGGCCCATTGCGTCCCGGCCACTATATCATCCACTGGGATGCTATACGGTATCCGTCGGGTGTCTACTACTACCGGATGACATCGGGCGATTGGAGTGCTGGAGGGCAGGTGGTGGTTGTGAAATAACCGCATGCCCGGCGCGTGGAGCACCATGGCCCATTCCTCTTGGAAGAATGGGCCATGGTGGTTCCTTTTGTGCATCATGAAAGTACCCTCTGTGCCGAGCGGGTCTCTGGGGGTGTTATTCCTTGAAGAGCCGTGCTTCCACACGGCGATTCTGCGCACGCCCGGCATCGGTTGTGTTATCGCCGATCGGCATCCTCGCGCCATAGCCGCGTGCCAGCACACGCCTGGCGGCTATCCCCTTGCGGATCAGATGCTCCCGAACCGATTCCGCCCGCCGCTGCGATAGCCCGTCGTTATAGGCATCGCCCCCCTGATTATCCGTATGCCCCCGTATTTCCACCATCAATCCCGGATCGGCCTCCAGTATGCCGATAAGTTTCCTCAGCTCCGAAGCGGATGCCGGCTTGAGAACGGCCTTGTCGTAATCAAAGAAGATGTTCTGCACATTCAGGATCACCTCGCTGTTCAGGCTGAAAAGATCGAAGTTCGCCCATGAGCCGCCGGTTGCTGCGGTAAACCCCATCCAGCAGGCCCCCATATCGAGTTGAAGAAGCGTATCGAGCCTGATGGGCAGCCTGAGAAGCGGGTTGGAGAGATCATCCAGATATACCTCCAGCGTTCCGGGAGTGTAGCGCACTCTTGCTGTATGGCGGGCACCGGCCTTCAGATCGGGTATGCTGCTTGTCCAGCCAAGCGATGTGCGGTGGTCTGCACTGTTGGGCGCCCGGCCCTGCGAATGCACGCTGATATGGTTGCCGTTGGGTTCCGGGTTGTTATCGGGATTGTTGTCGTAGGTATCGAATTCCACCGCCAGGCTGTTCCGTATTCCTTCATAGCCGATCCCCCCTCCTACACCACCTTCATAGACCGATGAGTTCTGGATGACAAACGCCAGCCCATCGGCACCCGGAATCCAGGGCGATTGGCTCCCCGGACTGGAAATCATAAATGAGAAGGTGGACTCGAACCCGTCGATGATTCTCTGTTTTGTGTTGAACCAGACCGATCCGGTTCTGGAGCGCTCTGCCGGGACGATCCTGATGCGGTCGCCCATGTTCTGTGCTGCGCCGTTCAATGTGACATCGGTGAGCGATGAGAATGTGCGGTAGTTGAATTGCGCCCGTAGCGGAGGCGAGACCGCAAGCAGGGCAAACAGGCAGGGAAGGAGCAGGTTGATACGCATGGCCTATGACGATAAACTGATTGAGATAGCTTGCTCGATGCTCAAGCTAGCCATCCCTTCAGGGGGAGACAAGCCGCATCTCGCAACATTCTGACCATGTGCATCCGGGGTTTTTCAGTGTTGGAATCGTGCATCGTATCCGCCCTGGCCTTGAGCTTTTGCCCGGGGAAAACCTTCATCGAGCATCGCGATAAATTTTTTGCGTGCCCCGTAGCGCTCTCGCAGTTTGTCGAGATAGTCCTCAAGGGTGCCCCTATCCACCAGTTTGCGCATGCTCTTGAGCAGGCGAACGATCTCCTCGTAGGCGGCCGTGGTGGTGCGGTGCGAATATTGATCGATGGCTGCGGTATAAATCGCCAACGCATCCTCTGGATGTGTGCTGGCGCGTGCATCGGCAAGCAATATCCATTGTTGTTGGGAGCAATCGTTGTCCAGCGCTTCCTGCCATGCTGTCTCATAATCCCGGTCTGCAAGCAGCAGCGTGATAAGCGGACGCTCGCGAGCGCTTTCCGACCAGACGATCTCGTTCTCGTCGGCCTTGAGCAGATCTATTGCCCGTTTGCGCCAGTCTGGCCATACGCCAGCCTTTGTGGCGAGCTGTTTCAGCTTCTGATACTGCTGAATGCCCTGCAATGCCATAAACAGATTCCATACAAGGAGCAGCATTTTCTCCTGCATCCCCTTTTTTGCATACGCCTGGATAAGCATATCCGCTAGGCGCTGGCCGGGAACGATGCCGTACTGTTGTATCCCTTCCTCCGCCTCGCGGATAGCATCGTCGATACGCCTGGCCCTGGTATAGATCTCGACGATGCTGATAGTACGGGCAAGGGTGATAGGCTCCATCTTTTCTGTTGCAACCAGAAGGTCGATATCGTTGCTCTGCTGCGCGACCTGCCGGGCAAGATTCGCAAGCCGTCTCTGTTCTTTTCCGGCATACGGCTTTTGAATTTTTTCCGATTGCTGCTGCTCCAGTGCGTTTTGTATCAGCGTTCGATGATACTCCATTCCTTGTGTTCCGAGAAGACGTTTATACCGGGAGTGGGCATCGAAGAAAAGGTCCGTATCGACATGCAGTTCCAGGCGTAGCAGTCGTTCGGCCACATTCTTCGCCGCGGGTTTCAGTAGCCCGCACGCGGTATAGTGCAGGTGCAGCAATTTTTTTGTGACATCAATCAGTATATCCTGCTCGGGCGATATGTCCATTACGCCGTCGATACGGTGAATGCAATATTCGATGAGATCAAGAAATGCCGCGGATATCTTCTTGCGCTTGCTCAGCGTCTCTGAGAGGATAGTCGTGATCTGTTGAAGCCCCCTGGCATGTTTCTCCGCCGTATCGTCGTATTCGTCGTAATAATATTCCTGGCCATAG
This sequence comes from uncultured Alphaproteobacteria bacterium, assembly GCA_964455525.1. GTDB lineage: Bacteria > Bacteroidota > Ignavibacteria > OLB7 > OLB7 > JAFDZV01. Next base: position 959,710 of record CAYVWR010000001.1, on the reverse strand, counting down.
TAGGAGTGCAGCGGTTGGGTTAACGTTGCGATCTCCTCGCGTAGCGATTCCAGGGGGACGTCCCCGGTATCTGCGCCTGCTGCTCTGAGCAGCAGTTCGCGGAAGAGATCGTCATGGGCCTGGGCCTGCTCCAGGAGGAGCGATATCAGCGCATCCTTCGATAAGGAATTCAGATACGAGACGAGCGCCTGCTGTGCGGCAGATGCTTCGCTATCTATCCCCTTTCCCGAGGCATTGCTGTGCAGCCAGGCCAGTGCCACGGCAATGCAGTGTTTGCAGAATAGTTCGTCTCTGCCAAGCGGGCAGGGGCAGGAATAACCGAGCGTCCGGCCCGTCCTCCAGAGACGCACAGCGTAGGTTCGGGTGCCGATCACCTTTGCCGTGATGGCGTCCCCCTGCTGTGCGAGATTCATAACAGCGCCGGAGTTGAAATACTCCTGACCGCGTCCGAAATAGGCACGTCCGCCAAGTGCCAGTATCTGTTCTACCGTTATAAGATCGGCGAGTGCTGGCTGCTGTCTGTTGTGTGGAGTACGGGCTGGCATCATTGAAAGCGTTGAGCGTACATATCGAATCCGTCCAGGGGGCCTGTCGGGCATGGGCATCGGGCTAAAAATAAACGATCGGGGTGGGCGGAACCATGCGGGTGTGTATGTCGTTGCCGGAAGCTGTGAATCGGGGGCGGGCACGACAAAGGTGATGCGGGCCGTTTGCCGGGTGGGGGGGAGTGTGTTCCAGCACAAGGCAGCGTGGAAACGCAGGCAGAGAAAAGGCTCTGTCAGGCCCTGTCCAGACAATGCATTGATACACTATGGGCGGTATCGGTCTTCGCTCGGCAATCGCCGGTTCCGAGCTTGACCTTCAGCCATTGAAGGTTATAACATGCTCCAGGGTTGCATGATATGGGCCGGTATGGCATTCAGAGAAACAATGGGCGCTCAGTTCAATGAGATGTCAAGATCCTGGCTGCTCGCTCTGCCCAGCATGCCATTGATGCTGGCGTTCAGATTATGGTAGATCGCGGTGTTCCTGGCCGCATCACGAACGAACTCATGGGAGTCGATCAGGCAGGTGCGTACAAGCATCTTGCATTCGGCATCAAGGGTCCAGCGTTGCATGGTCCCCATGGCATACATGGCGGCGGAGCGAACCCAGGGATGGAAGTCCCCGGCGGCGGATTTCACCCGTTCAAGAGTATCGGGCCGTTGCAGCTTGCCCATATGGCGGATAACGGCGGCATAGATGGCGCTGGTGTTGTGGAGATCGCCGCTGATAACCGCGTCGCGGGCCACGAACTTGCGTGCGCGGCTTGTCTCGGCTGGAGGAAGCAATCCAAACAGGATCTGGAGATGTTCGCCATCGCCCACATGACCGAGCACATCAATGTTGAGCGCGGAGGGGCGTTTGTTGAGATCTTCCAGGACCACCGGTGCCAGATCGTTCAAGCCAAGCTCCACAATGATCTGCATGGCGATCTCGCGATGCCGGTCGGCACGTATGGCACCGGCGATGATCTCAGGATCGAGGCTTTCCAGAAAAAGTGTTCTGGCCCGCTCGAACAATGTTTTCTGGTTCTTCCAGCCAAGCTCCTCATGAGCCAGAAGTATGGCGAGCGAGCGAAGCGCTCTAACGGTCTCGATATCATTGTCGAGGGTCTCGGCCAGATCCACAAAGCGTTCGGCGATCCGCTCGGCGTGGTCGATCTGATCGAACATGCCGGGCGGTTCCGGCGTCCAGATAAGCGCCTCCAGCAGTTCCAGCAGTGCCTGGCCAAGCTCGGGATCACCGTTTGCACGGTCGATCAGTACAAGCGGGTCCAGTTCGCGGACAATTGTTTCGGCGATGAAGCCACGGGCGCCATCGCCACGGCGCATGCCATGAATCACGCAATTCCGCTGGATTTCCCAGTTGTCAACCAGTTCAGGCGTTTGTGTGATGTATGCTATGGCCCGGTGTAATCCCCATCCTTCGGTTACCGATACCAGATCGGCGAGCAGGACCGTGTAGCTTGGAGCCTTGCGTGCACTACGTGCCAGCGCATAGCAGAGGTAGCCGGTGAACTCCGAATGGCGTGCAAGCGGCAGCAGCGACTCTATTTCCGGCAGAGTAGCCCCAACGGTGCCGATGGCGATACCCCATTTAACTGCGGTATAGTCGGAGCTTCGCTGTGCCATCTCCGCAAACAGGTCGCGCACATCGGCTGTAATGGTTATCGGCTGGATCGACTTCAAAATCCTGTGATGATAGGCCGCCGGCTCCACATCGCGCACGATCTCCTCAAGCGCCCGCCAGTCGTCGAGCTTTACCGTTGCTGCCGCAATCACTGCCTGCACCACCTTCTTCCAGCGTGGGTCGTCCGACTCCCGGATAAGCATGTCGCGAGCGCCGGGGCGATAGGTGGTTCCCTCGTGATCGGCCGGAATGGCCGGGAAGTCGTCATAATCGATAGGGTCGCTCGGGTGCCTGTGCGTCTGCGCGACAACACGTTCATAGATCGATTGAGGGGGTGCGGTCCGGGTTGGCTCGGAATCCGCGAGGCCGCTTCTGGCTGCCTTGCGTTTTCCTGAGAGCTTCCACGGCGCCACTACCCCAGCCGTGATGGCGGCAACCAGCAGAATAATAAGGAGCAGTTCCATGTCACGAGTCCTTGGGGGTCCTGAATGCACCTGGCTTTTCGGGTGCCGGTGCGGAGGGAAGATCGCACACTTACAGGAGATTTCCGTGATAATCCTGATTCTCAGGGAGCGCTCGCTCCGGTGCAGGTGAGCGATTCCATCTGCTGCCATACCCGGGGAGTGAACCCGGAGCCGAGCATGCTGCGTATCCCTCCTATAACCACCGTTTCACGGATAAGCCGTTGTGATATTGCCATCCGGGCGATTTCCTGGCAATGCCATTCTCTATTTCCATTGGCGATTGATGTGCCCGGACCTACAAATGCGGATGGTGCTCCGGGAGCAGGCCAGCCGTGCCTTGGTATCGCTCATTCCGTTTCGCCTCTTCTGTTCGTGGATTTCATGGATCGAGTGAAGCGGAGGATAGCCAGTTGTTTCATCTTGTATGGATTGCTCCATCCATGTTGCCTGGTATGCGTTTGTATGCGTTGGCGCTCTATATGACGAGCACCTGGTGCTCTTCCGGGTGTCCGTTCTTCGGGCCGTTGCGCCGGATGGTCTGGGTGATTGGTCTGGGTAGCGGCGGGAGCTACTACGATGGGCATATCGTATCTCCTGCAAAATTTCTTCGGCGCTCATATCAATGCCGCTGATGAGGGTTCGGGAGATGCAAAGGATCGGTGTGTTGCCGGGTGGTACCGGCCTTTGCTGTACGCAGGGGAAATCCCAGGAATTTCAACGAGAAAAAAAATATGATCTCGATGATGTTGCCGCTGCCATTGTCCAGGGGATCTCGTGCCGTTGGAACGGCTCTCTATTCCAGCCTGGAGCATGGTGGTGATGTCTGCCTTGGAATCGGGGATTACGAATAGTTTTCTGGAGGAGCGATAAAAAAAAGACCCTGTGTTGCGCTGCAACTCAATCTCCCAGTCGCGCGTAGGGCTGCACTCTCCCTCGGCACGATACTAATGCGCAGCCCGGGAGACACACCGGGGCATATATCGGGATGATTCCCGTAGAGCCATGTGTGTGACAGGAAATTGTACATCAACGTTTCCCAGCATCGGAATATCCCTCTATGAAGAGATCGTATAGCCACATTGTTGCTGTTGCCGTATGTCTTGCGGCAACGTATGGAAGTGTCATCGCACAACGGACCGGAGCAGGCGCACTTCCCGGACAGGGACCACAGGGGAAGGTGAGTGGCATGGTGATCGACAGCACTGCCGATACTCCTCTGGCGGGAGCTTCGGTTGCGCTCTGGAGCGCGGCCGATTCAACACTGATAACCGGAGCCATTGCCGAGCGCAATGGAACGTTTAGCATCGGCGCGGTACCTCCGGGAACATATTATGCGAAGATCACCTATGTGGGGCGCACCACGCGCATTGTTGGCGGCATTGCCATACGGCCTGATGCGTTGCAAGTCGATCTGGGACGCATTATGCTGGCGGTGGATGTAGCACGCCAGCAGGAGATCACCGTAACCGCCGAGCGGGATTTTATGACGGTTGGGATTGACCGTACAATATACAAGACGGGGGATCTTGCGGTGAGTTCCGGCGGCAATGCAACCGATGTGCTTCGTAATCTTCCGCAGGTGGAGGTGGATGCCAATGGCACCGTAAGCCTCCGTGGCAATCAGAACGTGGCGGTTCAACTTAATGGCCGCCCGATGGTGCTAAAAGGAGAGGCGCTTACGGCGTTTCTTCGTGGGCTTCCTTCCAGTGCCATCGAACGGGTCGAGGTTGTCACCAATCCCTCCGCAAAATACGACCCGGAGGGGATGGGGGGCATTATCAACATCGTTCTCGACCAGAAGACCAGCCGTGGGCTGAGCGGCAATATCACAGGATCGGCATCTTCCAATAACAATTATAATGTAGGGGGCAGTCTTGCTTATGGCGATGGGCCTTGGAATATCTTTGGCAGTTATTCCTTCTATTATGGATCTCGCAATGCGTCCGGCGATCGTTATCGGAGAACGTATGCCCCAGGCATGACGTCTATTCTAGAACAGCATTCCGATGACGATGGCACCTATCCGGGGCATTCGATCAATGCAAGCGTCGATTATACGTTCGGGGCGAATACGCTCTCGCTTGTGGCCGTTGGCGGGCTGCGTAACGGAGAGGAGCTTTCGGTCAACCATTCCCGGGAACTTGATGCCGCCGGAACGATGGTGCAGCGGTACGATCGGAGCGCCACCGCCAATCGCGATGGCGTGCCGATGGATTATCGTCTCGGCTACAAGCTGGTGCTGGAGCCGAGCAAGCACGAGTTGAGTGCCGAGGTCCGTTTCGGCACGGAGAGCAGCGAGGTTACCACCGATTATATCCAGAATAATCTGGTGCTCGATGGAGCACCAGCAGGGGATTCGCTGCCAGTGCGCCAGCGTTCCGCAGATGACAATACCGTCACCAGCTACTCCGTGCAACTGGATTATGTTCGCTCTCTCTGGGATGGATCGCGGCTGGAGACAGGCTATAAAGGGGAGGTGGAAGGGACCAAGGGGGATTTCACCTTTGGGACGTTCGATAATGCCACTGCTACGTTTCAACCCGATGCGGGGCCGGACAACGCCTATGACTACAGACGGGAGATCCATGCTGCCTATGGCACGCTTGGCCAGGAGCTTGGCGACTTCTCCGTTCAGGTGGGAGTACGCCTTGAACAGGCGCAGACCCGATTTAATGCTCTTGGGCTGGGGCAGTCGTTCGATAATGATTATTTCAGTGCGTTCCCAAGCGTCTTCCTCAACTATAAGGCAAGCGATGCGCTTCAACTTAAGGCCAGCTATAGCCGCCGCGTACAGCGCCCGTGGATTCAGGCGCTGAATCCGACGATCAATTTTGTCGATCCTACGTTCCGCGAGTCAGGCAATCCTTCTCTGAAGCCGGAATACACCAATACATACGAGCTGAGCGCAGTCTACTTTGCAGAGAACGGCACGCTGACGCTGACCCCGTTCTACCGGCAGTCCACCGATATCATCCGGCGTTATGATATCACCGATAGCAACGACGTTTCCACGGTGACGTTTCTGAACTTTGATACGAACGAATCCTATGGTGCGGATCTGATCGGCACGGTGCGGGTGCGCGACTGGCTGAACGCCTTTGCAAGCGCAAGCGCATATAGGACGGTGACCAATGCCGGGAATATCCAGGAGGATCTCGGCAGCGATGGATTTATCTGGATGCTTCGTGGCAACGCCACGTTCACCCTGATGAAAGGGCTGGATCTTCAGGCAAGCTATTTCTATCGTGCTCCCATGACCATCGAAGGGGGACGTATCGGTTCCTGGTCGTCGGTTGATCTTTCCATTCAGCAGAGGGTGTTCGGCGATCGTGGCAGGGTTGGCCTGCGGGTCAGCGATCCGTTCAACTGGATGGGGTTCAATGTTGTGCGCGATGATAGCCGCTTCTACCAGAAATACGATCGCACATGGAATTCGCGCAGCCTCTTTCTCACCTTCAGCTATAACTTCGGCAACCAGAGTGCGATGCCGCGCCGCGATCGTGGACAACAGCCACAGCCGGGCGGTGGCGGACTGGATGGTTATGGTATGTAGATCGGCCCCGATAGGGAGACTTCCGGCGCTGCCCTGATCGTCTTGTGGGGCAGCCATTGCAATCGGAGGTGCGGTGGGGGCCTGTCTCGGTGTGGAGGACGGGAGAGCTGGGAGAAATTTCCTATCATCCTGATTCTCCCGGCTCCGGTTCAGGAACCGATCCGGGGCTATGGTCTCAAAGTATCTGCCCATCGGCTCCCCGGCTGGTTGAGGGGGAATGGGTACGGTGCATGGTTGGTTTCAACCACCCTCGTGTGCCTGCCGGGGTGGTGGCCTCTTCGGCAGTTCATGTAAACGCCGATAGTCACGTTTTCCTTATCCTGTGGCCGATCATCGTCGCGATGCGATAATGATCGGCCTGCATTGTACATGTATCCTTTGTTCTGATGTATGAAGAGATCTCTTGTTCTGCGGTCGATAGTTCTTGTTTCTATGATTGCGTCGGCGGAAATAGCCCTGGCGCAGGGGCGCGCACCAGCCAGCCGTTCGGGGGAGGGAGCGCAGGGAACGGTTACCGGAATTGTCGCCGATAGCTCCAGCGGGGCGCTCCTGCCAGGAGCAACGGTCGCGATCTGGAATGCCGCCGATTCTACCCTAGCTACCGGGGCGATTGCCGGTCGCGATGGCCGGTTCTCGATCGTCGGGCTGGGGCCGGGACGGTATTACGCACGGGTCAGCTATGTAGGGTATGCCGTTCGGGTTATCTCCGGCATCATGATTCGTCCCGGCGCTCAGGAGGCCGATCTGGGACGTGTTGCCCTGCGCGTCAACGCCGCACGCAACGATGAGATCGTTGTTACTGCCGAGCGGGATTTCATGACCGTGGAGGCCGACCGGACCGTGTACAAGACAAGCGATCTGACGGTAAGTGCAGGCGGCAATGCCACCGATGTGCTTCGGAATATCCCATCGGTAGAGGTGGATGCCGACGACAAGGTGAGCCTTCGCGGCAATCAGAATGTGGCGATCCAGGTCAATGGCCGTCCGATGATCCTTCAGGGGGATGCCCTCACAAATTTTCTTCGCGGACTCCCGGCCGGTTCGGTAGAGCGTATCGAGGTTGTCACCAATCCGTCGGTCAAATACGATCCTGAGGGGATGGGAGGCATTATCAACATCGTTCTGGATCAGCGTACAAGCCGTGGGTTCAGCGGCGGGGTCAATGGGGCCATCAGCACCACCAACTCGCAGAACATCGGGGTGAATATGGCCTATGGCGATGGTCCCTGGAACGTGTTTGGAAGCTATGCGCTGAACCATGGCAATCGCGATGGCTCGGGGACCCGCTATCGGGAGAATCGGGTTCCGGGGCTGACGCCGATCCTGGAACAGCGTTCGGAGAACAATCGCAATTCCCTTTCCCACTCTCTCAATACCAGCGCCGATTATAGTCTCGGCAGCGCAGGAACCTTCTCCCTCTCCGCTGTGGTAAATAGTCGTGCTGCCGATGGACGTTCCACCAGTGCAACAACGGAACTGGCCACAGACCGCGCGTTCCTGCGCCGCTACGATCGGGATGCTGAAAGCAGAGATGATGAAACCAGCATGGATTACCGCCTGGGGTATAAGCTGGTGCTGGAGCCGAGCAAGCACGAGTTGAGTGCGGAGGTTCGTTATGGCCGGGAGAATGAGCTGGACCAGACGGATTATACGCAGAACGACTTTTCGCTGGATGGATCGCCGCGCGACTCGCTTCGGCAGTTGCAGCGAACAGCCGAGGATAGGAAGTTCAATGAATATTCGATGCAGGTCGATTATGTGCGCCCCCTGGTTGTGCCCGGCTCCCGTCTGGAGACAGGATACCAGGGCAAGGTGGAGCAGATCGGTGGCGATTATTTTTCCGAGTCGCTCGATCCGGCTGCCGGCGAGTTCCGTCCAGATATGGCGTTGAATAATACCTACGAGTATAAGCGGCAGATCCATGCCGTCTATGGCACGTATGGGCAGGAATTCGGCGATTTCTCCACCCAGATCGGTGTTCGTGTCGAAGGGGCATATACCACGTTCGATCTGCTGACGAGCGGCGAGCAATTCGAGAACGATTATATCAGTGTCTTTCCAAGCGCGTTCCTCAATTATAAGCCGAGCGATGCGCTTCAGTTCAAGGCGAGTTATGGCAGACGCGTGCAGCGCCCCAGGATTCGCTCGCTCAATCCCTTTATTACCTACAGCGATCCCCAGTTCCGCAATGCGGGCAATCCGCATTTGAAGCCGGAGTATACCGATTCCTACGAGGTAAGCGGGGTGTTTTTTGGCGAAGGCATCACGCTTACCGCTACGCCGTTCTATCGGCGTTCAACCGATGTGATCCGCCGCTTCGAGGTGATCGATTCCTCCGGTATTTCCACATCGACATTTGTCAATTTTGATGTGAATCAGTCCTATGGCCTGGACCTTGTCGGCACGATCCGGCCAACCGACTGGATACGGGCGTTTGCCTCGGTAAGCGCATATCGTTCGGTGACCGATGCCAATAATGTGGAAGCCGATCTTGGCAGCGATGGCATTTCCTGGAGCGCGCGAGCCAATGCAACGTGTATGCTGCCGGAGGGAATAGACGTTCAAGCAAGCTATTTCTATCGTGCGCCGATGAAAGTGGAGGGAGGGGAGATGAAGGCGATGCAGATGATGGATTTCACCGTACAGAAGAAATTCTTCAATGATAAGGCACGGGTTGGCCTGCGGGCAAGCGATCCTTTCAAGCTGCGTGGCTTCGGGATGATTCGCAACGATCCCCGCTATTATCAGGAGTCACGGCGGGTCTGGGAGTCGGGCGGATATTTCCTGACGTTCAGTTATACCTTCGGCACATCCGATCGCAGCTCCCGGCGTACCCGCGATGGACAAGGAGCACCCTCGGAGGATATGGAGGATTTTGGCATGTGAACGCCTGTGGGGGGAGACGTTGATCGTGCTGCTGCAAGGCCTGCTGCGCCGGATCGCCCTGAGTGATGCTCGCGCAAAGGGGCGGAGATACAAACAGCGGGGCACACGAGAATTCTGTGGCGATAATGTAATGGCTGGTATGGGGTCTGTAACGCGTCCATATGGCGAAACGGCTCGATGGTATACTCCATCGAGCCGTTTTCCTTTTTTGCTGGTAGCGAGGGTTGTTGTGCGCTCGCTGGGACGATAAAGGATCTTAGAACCGCACGTTGATCTTTGCCATGATCTGCCCGTCGCGCGACTGCTCGTTAAGGCCGATCGGCACGCCGAGGCCAACCTGGGCGGTCTCGGAGAAGCGATAGAAAAGGCCGGGCGTCGCGTAGAACTCGGGGGCGCTGTTCTGCATGCTGCGGGCGTTCAGTTCCATTGTGGGGGCGATAACGCCACCCTTGTAGATCGCGCCGACGTTATAGTTGATCGCATCATCACCACGGCTTATCTCAGCCTGCGCATCGGCATGAAGCTGGGCCGGACCGAAGTCATGGGCCGCCATCAGCGATGGTTTCCAGATGGTCTGCCCGTCGTTGCGTCCGTCCGGCATGGCCACATTCTTGCCGATGGGAACCGCTACATCCATTCCTGCCGAAAGCGATACCGGATCATCGCCACGGAAGATGCTATAGGTAGCGCCAACCTGGAGATTGCTTACATCCGTCTGCGCTTCAAAATTTGATGGACGGTCGTTGATCTGGAACGGAAGCTGCGCTTGAAGCTGCAAGCGATCGCTCAGGCCGTACTCGGCGCGTGATACGATCTCAGTGAACCGGAGATCTCCATCGCGCTGGTGCATGGCGCCTACGCTAAGCTGAACCTCCCCGGCATTTTGTGTCTGTACCGTTCTGCCGATAAACAACTCATCAACGGTGCGATCTATCTGGCGCTCTGCTGGGATGTCGAAGTCATAGTTGTAATTCATATCCTGAGCCGAGGCCCTGGAGCCGACAAGGCCAATTCCAAGACAGAATGCGATGGCGCATGTGCTCTTGATCGTCTTCGAGATCTTCTCATTCAAGCTGGTCGTATTCATGGCTATTGCCTCCTGAAATGCTTTCACGTTATCGTTCATCATCCTGCTTGCGAGTGCGTGCCGTTTGTCCGTCCGGCGCCTCTGTGTGTCAGGCTGTCGCCTCGCGTTTCTTTGTACGTTGTATCATCATCGTCTCTTGTTCCCATTCCCTACAACACCGTGCCACGGCCCTTCCCTCCCCGAAAAACGGGAGGAACTATGGTGCTTGATCCTGTAATGAAAAGGTTTTACATGGTGAATATTTCAATGTGCATTGATTCTGACCCCGCTGAATAATAAATTCATTGCATAATGGAATAATGAACATGACGATCGTTGGCGAGCGTGGTAAAGGGTGAGCGTTGCGGGAGAGTCTACGGATGGCAGTGCCTGTGGGATGGGAGTATCGAGTACCATTTCGGCATCGGCCAAAGCTCCGTCTTCTATCGGGAGCGATAGCGGACCGATGGTATCACCACGGTGCCGATATGCCACCCGGCGCTGTTCCAAGGCGCAGGCACCGAAGGTAGGCGCCATGCAACTGGCGCTGAAGGCTCTATCAAGATGCTCTGGTGGCTCCGCATAGGTGGACGTTTCCTTCTGTGGAAGGGCCGCATCGGTATATATGTATTGTGGATGTACGTCCTCTCCTATCCTGTTGATGCCTGATGCCAGCTCCTGCCCTTTCTGCCGATCGCAGCAGAGAGCGGTACATCGGCAGTATATCCAGGCCCTGCCCGCATCGTATCTTTCCATCCCGGGCGCATCGCAGATGTCTCCCTGGTTTCCCGGCAGCTTGCTTCCTTACCGTATACCGGGCGTGACGCTTGGTTACAGGCATGGGAGGCCCAATTACCTATACTGCGCCCGCATTCCGCAAGCCCAACATAGCCCAGTACATCAGCAATGAAAGTAACCCAGGTTGCAATTCGTCCCACCGAAGCATCACTTCAGGCAGGCCGTCCCTCTCTTACGCCGGAGCTTCTGGCTGCCAGCGGGGCACGATACTCCCGTAATAACGAAGGGTTGGAGGGGATACTCTCCAAGATAGATCCTGACAATCTCGATAAATCCGTCGATTCGATCTTCAGGATGATCGACTACGGGCATCAGTCGATTGCCGATATGGCGCCGGTTGCCATGTTCATCGATGGTGTGACGATATGGCTGGCGTATTACGTCTGGTCGCTCTGCCCCACCGCAGGGGGGCAGGAGTCATCGACGCGATACATCAAGCTGGGACCAGGGGGGCTTGCCTCACCGGAGGATCTGGGAATCCCGGAGGAACATATCGGCCGGTGGCAGACGATGATGGACGAAAGCTTTACGGCGTATGAGCAGTCGTGGAAGCTCTGGGAGGGGATTGCAGAACACTCACCGGAGGTTATGCGCATTCCAGGGGCGCTTCTGGATGATCCGTCCGACAAGGCGCAGCGGCAGGTTGCACGGATGCGACGGAACTATGGGTTCGATCGGGCGCGGTATTTCCTCCCGGTTGCAGCGCTCACAAACATGATGCTTATCATGTCGGCCAGGGGATGGGTGCAGTTATGCCAGTATCTACTGGCGCACCCGTTGCCGGAGGCACAACGGCTTGGCACTGCGATTCGGAGCGAGCTGGAGCTTTCGGCCCCGCGTATGATAAAACATGCCGTGGCGAAGGATTCGTTCGTGCACGGAGCAGCATCGGAGTTCCGCAACCTTGTTGCCATTGCCAGGCGGAGCCGTGAACGTTCTACCGACGACCCCCATGCGCCATTCGATTGCGATCCCATCGCGTTTCTGGATGCGATATTGCCGGACGGGATATCTGCCGACGATCTGGCGGATGATCTTTCGTTTCATGACAACCGCTACTCATGGCTGGGAACATCGCTCAAGCGCACCCTGGTACGTTTTGGCTGGGATGGGGTGGCCTTTGCGGATATCCGCGATCTGAACCGTCACAGGACCGGCACAAAACACTGCCCGCTGGTACCGAAAGGGTTCTATTATGCTGCTGATGATCTGCCGTCGGCGTCGGCGCGTGCACAAGCTTCTGCGGGATCGTTGCGGTCGATAGCTGCTATCGGCAACCGTGCTTCACGGCAGGCACTTGCATATCTGGCCGAATCGGACCCGTCGTATGTATACTGGAGCCTTCTGGGAACGCAGTATACATTCGAGCATGGCACAACAGCCGATAAGTTCATCTATGAGGCTGAACTACGCACAGGAACCGGTGCACACTTCCGCTACGCAAAACATCTGCATGACGTTCTGAGCCTGTGGTATGAAAAATTCCCTCGGACACGTCCAGGCATCCTTGAGGGAACTGCCGAGCCGGAGTAAGAAGGAGGCCGGTACCTGCGGACATCTATACGTAGAAATGATATACGCCAGGGCGCAAAGACGCAACGCCATCAAGAGTACCAGTGGCCTGCATCTTCTCCGCGTTCTGGCGTTATGTTTTCTCCCTGACTATAAAAAAATATATAAGGATAGTTATTTCTCTTGACAGGAGATAGGAATGTATCTACCATGGGCGCAGATGATAACCAATCACGCCTTCTCAACTGCCACTATGATATTTCTGGTATAAGCGTTTCCACAATCACCAGTCTGCCTGCATCGCGGGCGGAATAATATCGTCCATGATATGTATTTCCTGGATGTTCTAAACATGGAACCATTATGGCTTCGTGCGCGGTTCTGTTGCTATTACACCACCATACTATAACCACTATCCCTTGGAGGATCAGCCAATGAGTTCTTTTAATCTTGGGCTCCCTACGGATATTCCCTGGAAGCGGAAGTGTTTCACCGACGACATGGTGCATAGCCCGATATGCGGTGCCAAACCGCCAAATCCCTGGATACCCTCCATTATCGTCTATGAGTACACACCAGAAGATGACTATCAGCCATTGCTGGCAAAACATGGACAAAAGGTTTCATATCTGAAGGTGACCGTTTCCATTACTCCCGATGCCCCTGAAATCCCCTCTGTCTACCTGGCGAACTTCCTGCCAAAAAGCTATGCACAGGCTATACGGAAGGCCCAGTCATGTTATGGGGCATTATTGCAGATATCGCTCGGACCTGCTGGAAGTGGAACAGCACGTGATCTGTATTTTGCTGATTTCGAGCCTAAGAAACGAGAGCTTTTCGAGGCCGTGACTTCCACCGGGCAGATAGCCTCTGGATCGCAAAACTCTGTGGCAGTTGGCAAGAGCGCCGTGAATTCAGAGAGTACGGAGACATTCAGTTCGTTCAATGCCGGGGTCAACTTCGGCATAAGCCTGCCATTGATTGGTGAGGCTAAGGTAGGGGCATCGGGCACGTCAAGCTCTACCAATCGTGCCGGATCGGAGCGCTCAGAGGTCACAAACATCGATAGAAGTACCGAACGTCGCGAGCTGTCGTCGCACACCACGCAGCTTTCCCAGCTTTATAATCTTTTTCAGTCATTTCATGTGGGCACTAACCGTGCAGTGTTCTTCATGGAGCCTCGTCCACATGTGCTTCAGAGCCAGGCAACATTTATCAATGGACCTCGTGCGCTTGAGGGAATTCAGGACATCTTTCTGGTAGTCGTTTGCCCTGAGAACATGGAGGATTTCTGCGTAGGGGTACATCTCCAGACGGCACATCTCGATACCGATGCACGATTCGTAGATGATATCGAGGAGAATACGGTGCTTGTATCGCATCAGATTCAGGCCGAGCAGCGTTCGGGAGCTCCGGATGGGGCAACTGGCTACACTGCCAGCTCGTTTGTCTACGAGCCACCTGATGGATGGATTGTGGATGTGGACAAGACCAGTGAGGAGGGAATCAACGTGATTGAGGATAAGCCGGGATGGCCCGCATTCCCTTCAAAAACATCGGTGGAGTCGGTCTCGACCGCCAGAGTTATTCTAAAGGGAGAGGTGTCGTGGCAGGTGTATAATACCGGCGTCAATAAAGGCACGCTGAAATTTAATTTTCTTGTGCATATCAAGAAAAAAGAACGAAGCATCCGTGAAAGCCTGAAGAGCATGTATATCAACACGCGTAATCTTTGCTGCTGCCATTCGCGTGGTGGTGGCAATGGGGCCGGCAGCAGTTCAGGTGGTGGCGGTGATACACCAATGGATTGTGATAAGGACTATGACTATGATCCGGGAACACTCGTAAACAATACCCATCGAGTTGTTACCTGGCCGGGAATGAACCTGGAAAGGGATCTTGGCCAGCGCGATATCGTAAGTGGTCCGGCAACCGAGCAGGCGATTTATCAGAGTAACGAGCTGACAGCAGTTGTTCGCCGGGAGATCCTGAAGGCGCTCACTACCACCGATGATGAGCAGAAATGTGCGGTGCCATTTGTCAAAAGCGATGTTTTCTACTCCCAGGTTGCTGGTGCTCTCGAGACATATGATCTGAGCAGCGAGATCGGCAAACCTGTGAATCGTTCTTCTGCTGTTCCGTTTGCATACCGAGATGCCATCAGCAGGAGACTGGGGAATATCACTCTGGGAAGTTTCCTTCGCACCGATATGTGGGAGCTGAGCGATGCCCTTGGCAGGCCGATCCAGGAAATTCTTGCAACCAAGGAGCAGATCCTGCGGACGATTGCTCCCCATCCTTCCGTTCCGGTGCAATCGTTGCGTACGATCATCGGTGTACGTATCGGCAGTACCTATCCTGATCCCGGCACTGTTCGTGTTCTGGTTGATATGAGCAATCCGGCTGCCATCCCGCAGGTACAACACAGCCACAAGCCTAATGTGATCGATATCATATTCAGCGATACTCCGGATGGGGAGAGCATCACAGGATCGGCCATCACTATTACGCAAGGGAGTAACAGTGTCGCTAAGCAGATCGTTCGTGTTGGCTCCAACATCGTGCGTCTTATTATCACCGACCCTCTTCAGGCCGGGGCTCTCTATACGGTGACCGTCAATGGAACGACATCGCCCCCGATCACATTTGGTGGGGCATTGCTTGATGGCGATCCCTTGGCATTTCCTTCCGGAGATGGAGTTGAAGGAGGCGATTTCCGGTTTGCTATACGAGTCGTGGGTGCTCCATCCACCACAATTCCGTCTGTGACACCGCTCGCGAATGTGGTAGGTGTGCTTGTTGCAAGCTCCAGCCCTGACCCCGGGAATCCGCGAGTCTTGCATTCCATGGATGACCCGCGCACCGTGCAGGTTGTGAACTATCACGATCAGCCGAATATCATCAAGGTGCTCTTCAGCGAGCAGCCCGATTCCGGCACCGTGACCGCACAGACATTCAGAGTAACGCAGAATGGCCAGCCGGTGAATGCGACGGTTGCGCTTGGCAGCAATGCGACGGCAACATTGACCATCACTGATACCATTCAGCCGAATGCGCTCTATACCATTACGCTGAAGGGAGAAGGGGAAAATCGGCTCACCTTTCAGGGAAAGCCGCTCGATGGCGAGCCGTTGGGGTTTCCATCGGGGAATGCTATGGAAGGAGGGGATTTTGTCTGTATGATGAAACCCTATCAACCAGTCACTCTACCACCGCCTCCAATTCCTGATCCGATGCTGAATGTGGTGGGAGTGCGTTTCATGAGCTCTGCTTCCGATGCGAACAATCCGCGGGTGCTTGCCGAGATGATCCATCCGAGTGTGGCACAGATCGTATATGAATCGGATGAACCGGATATCATCGAAATCAGTTTTAGTCATCAGCCGGATTCCGGATCGCTTACACATGGATCGTTTGTGGTGATGGACGGAAGCAATGCCGTTGGTGTAAGCTTGATCTCATCCTCTGGAACTGCCGCCCGATTCAAGCTCTCCAGTTCGTTGGAAGGGGGCCGGGAATACCAGTGCACGCTTTTCGGCAGCGGCACCAATGCCCCTACCTATCAGACGAAAGTACTCGACGGAGAGCCAAGTGGTCTTCCCTCCGGAGATGGTGTGGCAGGAGGGGATTTCGCCTTCAATCTTAGGGTGGAGAGGGCTTCGACTGTGCAATCGCCCGGCATCATTTCCACACTACGTGTAACGGCGGTAAGGGTTCGGAGCAACTATCAGAACCCGAATATTCCGATTGTTCTAACGCAGATGAGCCACCCAATTGAAATCCTTGCCGTTTCGGCAGCAAGCTATCCCAACATCATCGAAGTGGTATTCAATAAAGCACCCGATAATGGCACACTGACAACCAGTACCTTTACGATCCAGGCTGGTACCGGAATAGTTCCCGGAGCTGTGGTGATGAAGAACGATACAACTGCCTGGTTTGTGCCTCAAGGTCCGCTTACTGCTGATGATTATCTGGTTACCCTGGTTGGTAGTGGTACCGGAAGCCAGATCACACATAACAACCAGCCACTGGATGGCGAGCCGTACTCATTTCCCTCGGGCGATGGTACCCACGGTGGTGATTTCACCGCTGAGATAAAGGTCTATAGCGGAATCTCTGTCTGATACGGATTCCCGGCGGTGTCTGGCAATGCCGCCGGGAATGTTATCGCCAGAGAGATAACTAGGCGATTCCGTGGTGTGCCAGCAATTTCATTATGATCGATCTACCACCGGGCCGTTGTATACGAAGGGCGTAAAAAGTGCGACCCTGGATGCCATCACAATTTTCGTTGTAGCAATATTAATCCAGATGTCTGTAGGAGGGCTGAACTATGCCGAATGGAGCGCCGACATTCCGATACTTGAAATTCCCATATCCACTGAAAAATTATACGCGTTCAACTATACAATACAAGAAAAATGGAGAGACCAGGATGCTGGGGCCGAACGGCACTCAGACCGATACTGTCTATGCCAATACAGCATGTGAGCTGATCGAGATCATCAACTCTGCCTATATAATCCATGAAGGAGAGTCCGGTTCGGGGCCGGTGCTGACAAAAGCACCGATTATACAGGCATCGAATGCCACCAGATATCAGATAGAGGAAGCGTGCCAGTTTGTGCAGAGCGGGGCATGCGGAGAACTTCGGTGCAGCGATGTGCTCTGGCAGGTTACCACGCCAAAACAAGGGCAGCAGGATGGAACGGTTCGTCAGGACACTGGCGATGCACAGGGCGCACCTCCACGTGTTGCCGAGGGAATGGTGGGCTCGGATGCTCCTGCCCCACCACCTTCAACCGATATTCCGGCCGGGCATACATATGGTACAACCAAGGAGGAGAAGGAGGAACGGCCCCAGCCACCGCCATTCAGCGGTGAAGCCAGCAATGAGACTGTTTACGGGGGTGATCCAGTCGATCTGTACCGTGGAATCTTTACGATCGAAGAGGCCGATCTGGTGATTCCGAACACGGTTTTGCCGCTCTCGCTTGTTCGCACTTATCGAAGCGGCCAGCCTTTCCCCGGGCCTTTTGCCTGGAACTGGGATCATAACCACAATATCTATCTGCGCGAGCTTCTTCCGGCAGAAGGCGAAGCTTCAGGTGATATTGCTCGCTGGAACGGAAATCTGCGGGAGGATCGGTTCACCTGGAACGGCCAGGAGTTCGAGCCGCCACGCGGTGTATTCCAGAAGCTGGAGCGACTGCCGCTTCTGCATCCCGATGGTGACTATGTAATCCGTGATGTGGGCGGTCTCTCCTGGTTTTTTGCCCGTCCGGACGGCTGGACCAATCCATACCGCATACCGTTGGTACATGTGCGCGATCGGTTCGGTAATCAGCTCCGCTATGAATACGATGCCGAGTATCGTGTGCACCAGGTGACATGCCATCCCGTGGATGAAAACGAAAATCCTGCCGCCGGTCCCCATCAGTATCTGCGCTTTAGCTACGGAAATTGTGGCCTGCTGGAGCGAGTGGGCGATAATCTGGGGCGCCAGGTCGATTATTATCATGATCCCGACATTCAGCGCCTGCTCCGTGTTCGCTATCCTGTGGCACATTCCGGCGATACAAGCCGCATGGAACGTGTGTACCACTACGCCGGACTTCATCTTCCCGAAATGCTCCGCCATAACATCGTGCGGATAGATGATGGGCATGGCAATGTGCATATCGAAAATCGGTACGATGAAGACCCATCGAGCTGGAGCTACGGGCATGTGTTGCGCCAGGGGCATGGCGGCCATCTCTATCGTTTTCAGTATATGCCACTACAATGGCTCCCGGCGCGTGATGAATATCTGAATATTCCCACGCAGCGCACCGAAGTTCTCGATCCCGAAGGAGGGCTTACCACATACACATTCAATTTCCGGGGAAATATCCTTGATCGCCGCACACGTCTGGCAAAGGATGGATCGTTCTGGATTACTGCTGTCGAATTTAGCTATGACAGCCAGGGAAATCGTACAGGAACCCGGAACCTCAGAGAATTCCAGAGCGATGGCGGTGGGGATCTGGAGCATCTCTGGGGGCTTGGGGAGCAGATCGACTATTATTTCAATCATCCTGATCCGCGCATGCGAGGCCTGATAAAGCAGATCAGACGGTTGGATGGCGCCATGAGCGAGCTTGTATGGGAGGGAAGTTATGATCCCGATCTGCAACTCCTTCTCACCGAACGAGGCTTGCCAGGTGATGGATTCTCCGTAGGCGATTGTACGACGACGTATCACTACACCCCCGATGCAAAACGGATGCTGGCGAAGATCGTTCATCCGTCCGTGACTCTTCCCGATAACAGCCTTCAGATCGCCGAGACGAAATTCGAGACAAATGGTCGGGGACAGACCACGGCGATCATCACGCCGGAAGGAATACGGCATGAGTTGGTCTATGAGGAGAATCCTGGTTATGGGCGTGGCCGTCTCCTGAAAAAAATAGCCGATGCGGCAACCGGAGGGAGCGCCGCAGAGCAGATATTTACCTACGATGCCTATGGGTTTCTGAGAACCGTTGTCGATCCTACCGGCGCTGCAACCACCTACGAATACAATGCGCTCGGCCAGCTTGAAATGGTGACTGCGCCGGAGATCAACGGCTCGGCGCCAACCACCATCCTGCACTATAATGCAGATGGACTGCTGGTTGAGGTACAACGGCCACGTGGTGCATATGCCGATTCTGTGATTAAGGGGGAGCATATCGTAGACCGGATCGTGCGGGATATCCTCGGCCATGTGGTGCGTTCGGAGATCGGCGCCAACACCGAAGCGCCTCGGGTAACACGACGCCAGGTAGATCATCGAGGGCTGCCGTTGAGCAGCAGCGATCCTCTTGGAACGGTATCTCGTTGGCGATGGGATGAGCGTGGGCTTCTCCTGCGTCATGAGGTGAGTGGATACGATGATTCCCGCACGCAGGAACGCTATATCTATCTGCGCGATGGAAGAGTTCACCGGGAGATTCATGGGGCTACCGGTGATACTGTCGCTGAATATGAGTATGGGCCGTTCGGTAGAATTGCACGGGCACATCGTCTGCATCGTGCTCCGGATGGAACTACGACTCCTGCCGGTCCTACTGCTCGTAACATCTGGTCGGTACGTGGTTATCTGGCACGTACGGAAATGTGCCTGTATCCAGGGCGGGATCACGATGCTCTCCTTTCCCGCACGGAGTTCCGGTACGATGCGCGCGGCCGGATGATTGAACAGACAGAGCGTCCGTTCAATTCCGATGCACCGTTCGATGAGCTTACCACGCCCAGGCTGGTCACAACATTCTTCTACGATCGCGATGATCGGCTTGTGAAGGTTGTTGGCCCGCGCGGTGGCAGTACCCGCTACGCATACGATGGATTAAATCGGCTTCTTGAACAGACCGATCCGCTCGGCAACCAGAAACGATATGTCTACGATCTCGCCGATCGGAGCATTGAGGTGGAACATCGCGACATCGAAACCGATGGAAACACCGTGCGATCGAGGAAATGGAGGCAGCAGAGCGATGCCCGTGGACGGCTGGTGCAGAGGCAGGATCCCGATGGGGCTGTGACCCGGTTTGAATACGACGACCGTGATCTTCTTACTGCTGTGGTCGATCGCGATGGTACCCGCACGGAGTACACCTATGGGCTCCTCCATGAAGTGCTGGCTGACGTGCGCGATCCCCTGGGGCTGAATATCGCCAATCGGCGGAGCTACGATCTCGCTGGTCGTATGACCGCGTTGATAGATCCATCGGGGCAAAGAACAACGTACGAGTACGATGGCATCGGGCGCCTTCTGCGCTCGCGTATGCCGGGAGATGAGGCCCCTCGCACCCTCTCCTATGGTCCTGATGGCCGCCTTGCAACCAGCACCCTTCCAAGCGGCCTGGCGCTTTCCTATACCTACGATGCGGGCGGACGGCTTGCGTCCATGAATGCTGCCAATGTTCCGGCCGGGGTGGATGGTATTCCGCAGCATTTCTACACATACGATGCCCTCGGCAGGCTCCTGACGGCGTCGGCAGGGGGGGCAACCGTAGCGCGTGCATACGATAGTCTCGGGCGCCTGCTTCGGGAGACGACCCATGGAGACGTGCTTGAGATGGTCTATAACGATCTGGCTGGCACAGCGGTCAGGAAATGGCCCGATGGACGGCGCGAAACCCTTGGCACGGACCTCAATGGGGGCGTCACCAGCATCGAGCGGACCGCTTCAGGATCGCTCGGCGCGGGGGATGCTCTTCTGGGGATGTTTACGTCCTATGGTCGTGGTATGCCCGGCAGGGCATCGTTGCTCGGCGGTGTGGAGACATCATATGAATACGATGAGCGGAAACGCATCAGCAGGGTACGGCATGCAGCCGGGGGAACGGCGCTGGAGCAGACCGACTATCGCTACGATGTGGCCAATCGGCGGCGGGTGGAGCTTGCCAGCACCGGCACTGTTCAATCGCGACTTCATCTGTTCGATTCCCACGATCGTCTGAAAGAAACACGCGAGGGCGCGCATCTTGTCACGCTCGGCACAAACGGCTATACGCAGGCAAACAGCAATGCCGATATCGTGGCGGTGGAGAATGCGTTGCATGCTCAGATCCCGGCCCCTATCACGTACGAATATCTTTTCCTGCAACTAAGCGCGGGCAAGGCGGACGAGCGGCTGTCGTTCAGGAAGACCGATCCATCAGCGGGGACAACAACCACCGGATATTCCTACACGCCAGGGCATCGCCTGGCCTCAGCCGGTGGTGAAACCATTACCCACCTTCCGGACGGAACACGCCGCAGCGATGCCAACAACCGTTACGAGGTGGATGCGCTTGGACGAGTAACGAGCGTGAAAGACCCAAATGGATCGGTGACGAAGACTGCGTTGGAGTATGATCCCTTGGGGCGTGTGGGGAGCATCACCGGTTACGGAGGAACTGTACGCAAGCTCTCCTACTTCGGTGGCTCACTCTGGCAAGAACGCGAAGGCAGTGGCCCGGTACGTCAGTTCACCCATCATCCGGGCATGCCGGGGCCAATGGCGGCTCATGTAGCTGGCGAAACCTACCTGATGCACCATGATGCCCGTTTGAACCTGACTGCCGTGACCGACAGTGCCGGAACCATGCGGCAACGCTATCACTACGAGCCGTTCGGGAACCCATCTCCGGCTACCTCGGCCACCGGCATCGAGCCTCGTTTCGGCGGGCTTCGATGGTTGAGCGATACCGATCTGTATCTTGGTGGAGCGCGGATGATGGACCCCCGGCATGGCCTCTGGCTGAGCCATGATCCGCTCGGGTACGTCGATAGTCCCAATCTGTACGCCTATGCGGGCCATAACCCGATCGACTATGCCGATCCGAGCGGTCTGGCGGCTGGCAAGGGAGGAGGAGGGGGCAATAGCGATGGCGGTGCGATCGGTGGTGGGGGAGGTTTCACCGGCCCGCCCCGGATATCGATGCCCGGAGGAACCTCGGGCCGTTCTATCATGTACGGCGCAGGCGATGGTCCCGGGATCAAGGGGCCGGAGTGGTTGCTGGGGCTGACAGAGGTGGTGCGCAACAACGGCAACGCCCTCCGCGATGGATTCGCCTGGGCGGTCGATACTACGTTGGGACAGCTTGGCACGGTCGGCGAGTACTTCGGTGGCATAACAAAGCGTCTGTTCGATCTGACGATGCTGCTAACTCCGCTTGGCTTTGCGGTGTTCGAGGAAGAGTTCAGCGGTGCAGCGTCGATGTATGGGCTTGGAGTGGATGCGATGTTCAACCCGGATCAATCGCGGTACGAGCGATTAGGGACGATGATCGGTGCTCTACCATCGTATCTTGCTCATGCCAGCGCGGAGGAGTGGGGGAGTATTACGGTGGATGCACTGCCGTTGATTGTGAGTGGTGGTTTTACTGCGGTACGGGTGGTGCAGACTACTTGGCGAACTGGAGCACAACTAATAAGTGAAGTTGGAATAAGTACTCCCAGATCTATTATTCAAGTGACTGGGTATCGGCTGCTTTTTAGCTCAGGAGAGTTGTGGGGAGTAGAGAAGGCTTCGCCCAGGCTTATTCAAGCTGTAGCTATGCGGCGAGATATAGTCTGGGCTGATGTCGATACTGATATGCTGCGATATCTAAATTATGGTACTTATATACCTAGTTCAGTTCTGCTGATGAGTCCGGTTCAATCAGGCTTGGGTGGATAGATATATTCTATATATCTTTGATATATATAGAAAGGCCCTGATCATATATCCAACACCAGGGCCAAAGAAGTCTGGGCGATGCATTAGT
Organism: uncultured Alphaproteobacteria bacterium; assembly: GCA_964455525.1. Taxonomy (GTDB): domain Bacteria; phylum Bacteroidota; class Ignavibacteria; order OLB7; family OLB7; genus JAFDZV01. The sequence continues at coordinate 936,979 of CAYVWR010000001.1, read as the reverse complement.
CATGTGGGAATGACGAGATGAATCCCTGACAAGTGTTTCAGTAATGAAATACTAGAACTGTTTTCTTAGGACAGTAAAGTATTAGGGATGAATTCTTATGACAACAGAATTATCTGTTTCGGCCCAGCGTACCATGACGTACACTACAAGACCGGCTAGGACATGTTAGAAGGAAACCCTCTAACATGTGAACGGTGCGTAATTTTTAAAACCAGGTTCAGGGAATAAACCCCCTCGCCATTAAACACGCCGATGACTGGAATCATCGGCGTGTTTGTTTTGTGGGTCTCGGTGTAAAAATATGGTGTGAAGAGGGTGAAAGCAACATGAGAGATATAGAAAAGAGAGTTTCATTTGAATTTTCTTTTTTGTGAAACAATCATCACAGGTGACATATAATGCGTTTAGAATTATATGTCTTTATTGGTCTTTTTCATTCTCTGTGATAGCCGAGGCTCCCGCTTGTTTATGGACTCTGTTACATGTAACCAAAAAGATTCTTGACTACTCGCAAAAACAGTAGTTAACTTCGGGGTATGCCGAAGAAGAAAGAACCTGGGCCGTTACCAGCAACGTTGGCCGCCCTGATAGCTTACCTCTCTGATCCTGATCGGTGCACCGCATATGCGGCAGCGGCACGGTGGCCTGATGGTATTGTATGCCCCAGGTGCGGTGTGTTGGACGATCATATCTATATCAGGACGCGCCGGATGTGGGAGTGCAAGGGCTGTCACAAGCAATTCAGCGTGAAGCTCGGAACCATATTCGAGGAATCCCGTTTGGGCATGGATAAATGGTTCGCGGCGATCTGGATGCTTCTCAATGCCAAGAATGGAATTTCTTCGTGTGAACTTGCACGATCCCTCGGGGTCACGCAGAAAACTGCCTGGTTCATGCTGCACCGGATACGGCTGATTGTCCACAACGGAACCATCGAAAAGAAGCTTTCTGGGATTGTCGAAGTCGATGAAACATATATCGGCGGCAAAGCCCGGAACATGCACAAGGATAAGAAGGAGTTCAAGATCAAGGGACGCGGTGGTAGCGGAAAAGCCATTGTGATGGGCCTCTTGGAACGACATGGTGAAGTTCGTACAAAGGTTGTCGGTGATATCAAACGTGAGACCCTTCAGGATCAGATCGAGTTTCACGTCGAATCAGGTGCCGAAGTTCATACGGATGAATTAAAATCCTATGAAGGATTACCTGCCGAGTATATTCACAATGTTGTGAACCATGCTGAGACGTATGTGAATGGTCATGTATCTACCAATGGGATCGAGAATTTCTGGAGCTTGTTGAAGAGATCTATCGAAGGGACATATACAAGTTGCGAGGCATTCCATTTATTCCGGTACCTCGACGAACAGTGCTTCCGGTTCAATACACGGAAGCTTGATGATGTTGAAAGGTTCGAGAAGGCTATGGGTAAGGTAGAGGGAAAGAGGCTCACATATCGCCGGTTGATTGGCGAAGAAAAATGGGAAAATGGGAAGCCAAGACGAGGTGGTAAGAAAAGACGTAAGCAGACCTGGATACTCGATGGGATGTCGATAGACTACGCGATGATTCAAAGAATTATCGAAGCTTTTGAGAAAATGCCAAATACTTGTGACATTGATCTCCATGTTGTGTGGGGTCCGAATAATTCACGATTGATCTGGAGGTGCAAGGGAAAGTATATGGGAAGGATTTATAACGGTCACCTGGTTTCCATCGACTAACCTGTAAATGCAATGAAAGCTACAAGGAACGAAAATATCAGCATCGAGATAGATGGTGTGACACACCATGGGTCACGGGTTATCGAAGGCACCCGCAATCTTTATCAAACCATTTATTATGGTGGAGCATCTAGGTATGACGGGCACATGTATCGCCCTGGAGAGGAGTCATACATGAGAAGTGTAGCTATCTTGATCTTGAGTGAGCTTGTTCGTGAGTCGAAAAAGTCCGGCTAGTCATCACCTGGTCTTCTCCCTCTCTACCAAATACATTACCTCGTCCATTAGCTCACCCGGCGTCATGTTGAGTTTTTTGGCGATGTGGATAATCCCACGCATACACACCTGCACCTTCCCTAGTTCGAGCTTCGAGATATAAGAGCGATCCATCGAATCGTCGTCTTCGAGATCAGCCTGGGTGAGGCCGAGTTCAACTCTCTTGCTTCGAAGGATCTGGGCAAAAGCAATCTCAGGGGTGATCTCTACCCCTGGTGGAAGGTTCAATGGTCGTAAGGGTCGTGCCATAGCATCGAAGCTATCTGGCACCTCAGATTTATTTTGGGCGTATGTTCCCAAACGCCATCCTCTTTTGTTATATTGAGTAGTTAACATCAGGCAGGCCTGCCTCCATACTGGAACTAACCCTATTGGAGGCCATACATGTTGCGCTATTTTCTCTGGGCACCTTTTCATGGTGTGCCCGCTGTCATTGTTTTGTCGATCTGCTTCTTGGCACACTCAGTTCATGCACAAGAGGGTCAGGCTTCGAAGTTCAGATTGAGCGGGTATCGAAATCTGGACGAACTCAAGGGGTTCATTACCAAGTATCCCGAAAGCAGCCATATCGTGTACCTGATAGAAGATCCCTACGTAACCTATGACGAGGCAAAGGAAATAGCGATCCGGCTGAGAGAGATGAAGAGCCCCCACAGCATACCTGTGCAACTAGCCATGTTCAACAAGTTGTATTCTATCAGGAGTGTCGAAAATCATATCACGACATTCCCAGAGGTGAAGGATTCTGCGGCAAAATATTCTCTTCAGTTTGGAGGAGAAGACTGGTTAGAAATGTTCGGGAATAATGAGTACACGGACTCGGTGGTTATCAAATATTTGGACCCCCGGTACCTCGATGCGAAGAAGTTCGAATTTCTTGCGAAGAAGAGAATCAGATCTCGCCACATAAATGCGATGGTCGATACCTTGTTGATGACAGTAAAGCAGAAGTACGATGTGTTTGATGGCTTGGCAAACCTTGCGAAGATGTTCCCCGAAAAACAGCCAGCGATTGAGCGCCGGGCATTGGAACTAGCGACGGATAATCACTGGCGTGAGAAGTTCATCACTGCCTTCTCCGGTAGCCAGTACGTTGATACTGTCCGGCAAGCAATTCGTATGGAGCTTGTTCAAAAGATCAACAACACAACGAGGATCAGAGATCTACGCGATATCATGCTGAAGGATTCGACACTATATGATGTTGCTGAGGTGAGGGCAGTTGCTCTTATAAATAATTATCGAGACTGCATATCCTACGAAGATTCATTTCCTGATGGCGCGAATTATGACCAGGTAAAGAATAAATACATGGCATATATCAAAGAAGTGCGGAAGGAAATCGAGACCAGTCTTCGACAATATGAAGATCGGTGCAACCGAATGGAGAAAACGATTTTGGGCTGGGGCAAAAACTCCCTGAATGCCCGAAATGATCTAAACGATTTCCTTGGTGATGTTGATCCATTGGATAAATTCTTGGATCAGCATTCCGACGTTTTCACCGAGACACAATCAGATCGCTATTCCCGTATTCATAATCGGCTGCGCGATTTTAATACCCGCGCCAAGATTTATATACGCAATTAGGAGGCTCTATGATAACCGAGACCGTGACTAATCGGTGGCCTACGGATATTTATCCAATTGCTTTCGGCAAAGATGATGCGCGAGTAGAGAGTATCACGGCAGTGGAATTCAATGCGGCGCTCATGGAGAGATCGTTGTGCAAGGCCGAGATCGAAGACCTGATGCGCCGATTCATTGAGGCAAACCTGGAGCATACTGATTCCGGTACGCTCTATATCTATCTAAAGCAATTAGAGTATGCGGTCAAAGCAGGTATAGAGAATCTGAAGGAGCAGGCATTCGAAAACTTAGGATACCAATTGAGTGGCGCAACCAGTGGTAAATTGATGGGCCATGATGTTTCGATATGCTATCCACAGGAATGGCACTACAGCCAGGCAGTGGAAGGGTTGAAAGAACGGCAGAAGATCGAGCTTGGAAGGCTCCAGGATGACGAGAAGGCAAGTGGGATAGCGAAGCAGAGCCCTGGTAAAGCCCGACTCACAGTGACACTGCGTGAGAGATAGAAGGGTGGCAACTGTCTCTCTTGGTTAGGGGCTGATTTTTCCTTCGGATCAGCCCCTCGCTATATTCTACTAGATATCCGAAGATCTACAACTTCCTTTTGGATGAGTCCATGTGAAGTTGTAGATTCATGAATCCCCTCCACCTCCCTCCACTTCTATCAGAAGTATATGAACCTGGATCTTAGACTATTACAAGATGATTGCAAAACATATAGCAAACCCAAGCGCGTATCTGAACGTCTAAGCAACTTTACACCTGAACTTCGATTAATTGCGGAGGACAACAACGGTAAGGAAGTTCTAGAAACAGGTGTTACACTGTTTTCTTACTTGGCTGATGTAATAATAAAGAAAGGTGAAGAGGGCATTGAAACCTGGAATATTGTGAAACGTGGCTATCCTGGACACGCCTACACCGATCTAGCGGCTCCGTTCTTCGACGTAACCCGCACACAACTCTTATGGTATAATGCAGCAAAGCGGCTCAATGTTCCACCTGTACTCCAGGCAGAGATCGTATTTAATATATATTTCCGCTGGTACATTGCAACAATGGAGCTTATGCGGAAAATGTTGGTATTCACAGAGTATTGCAGAAGGATAGTGGCTAATGACCTTAGCGATTTCAAGTATAACCACAATCTCTACAATGCAGGTGATGTCACTGATTCCCTACGCACTCGTAGTTCTGCTGGGCGTGGAGGTGTTGTGTGTCAATTCTATGAATTAGCGCTTAGACATGCTTTAGCACATGGGAATGTTGTAATGGCGTTGCCGCATCTAGTTGCAGTTCGTCAGGCAAACACCGAACCAGGTAAAGGGGTCATCAAGTTTGAACAAACCCTGTATCAATTCGGTCCAGGATCGAATAGCGAAGATGTCGATATCATTGCTGACTTCCAACGCTTTGCTGACCCCTGCTTCCAGTCGATGCGTGTCTTCTTCATACTTTATGGATGGATAGAAGCAAAGCATATAAAAGTGTTCAAACCCCATTGGGAAGAGAAGATGGATGATGATGGAGTTTTTCGGGCAATAATTGAAGTAACTAAGGCTGACCCAGAAGGACTGTTCCATTGGACAGGAACAGAAGAGAATTCTTGACCTAGGCGAATGGCGTTTCTCTTATGGATGAATATATAGATGTCAAAAACATCTATGACTCATGCCAGCGAATTCATCCCCATGTTCGGTCCATGACATCCCGGATCATATAGAAATTTCTCAATACTACTGGAACCAGATAATCCATAGCGCAACCCGAAGAGATCTCGATTTCACAATCTCTGTTGAATATGCCTGGAGGCTCTTCCAGAAGCAGAAGGGGAAATGCGCTCTCTCAGGTCTCAGGATCAAACAGATTAATGGAAGGTCAAGATTCAATACCGATAACTCGGCTTCCCTGGATCGTATAGATCCCGAAAAAGGATACGTGCCAGGTAATGTCCAATGGGTTCACAAGGATATTAATCGTATGAAGCAGGACTTCGATGAAGAGCGCTTCATCCGGCTCTGTACCCTTGTTGCTGAAACTGCCTCAGATTCATAAACCAAGAAGGGACTGGAAATCCATCCGATCTCTTTCAAATCGCTCACAGTATTTCCGTTACAACAATGGCCGGAAATGAAGAACCAAAAGAGAAATCAGAGACCTTTAGAAAGAACTGGGACTGGATACAAGCTTCCATTCTCGTTATCGCCTATGAACTTGATACAACTGACCCAGAATCAGATTCTAAGCGAGATAGAGATGCCCTCATGAAATATATCAAGACGCCGAAACATGATGCTGCTAGGCTTGACCTGTCGTGTTATGCCATTAAGACCACTGATGATGTTGATACTGTCCGCGATGAAATTCACAAACACCTTGCACCCAAGGATACTGTCGTTGTCCTTCGAATGGCCCCTCCTGTCGCTGGTTTTCACAACGCAGAAATACGGAATTGGTTCAAGAACCTTCCTCCTGAGCGTCGGTACTAAACAGGCCGGGTGTGCCCCATTTCAACTCTAGCGCTTCCATCAGGTACTTGAGTGCTTCGTACTCTCGTTGGCTACTGGCACTGATTAACCATTGCCAGTCTACCGCCTTGTGCTCGATCTTCATTTACTTTTCTCCTTTCAATATGCTTATGTGATATATATCTAAAACTATTTTATATATCTCATGAGCATTTTTAACTCGTATCCAAAGCACGTCAAGTCATTTACCCAATACATCGCCGAAGAATATGATCCTATCCTAAGATCTGATACTGATCCCCAGGCGGTGGTTGATCCAGATTTTGAAGATGTTGATGATATGCCTGGTGATTCTGAAGAAATAGAAGAGGATATCCTGGATCGGGAGTACGCCGAGCCTTCGTATCTTGATGATTACCAGGTAGAAGATGACGTGGATATTGAGTAGTATTTATACATTATCTATGGAAATTATATCTGACAATAACTGGATCACGGGCCAGGATGACCCAAAGCTTAATGACATTCGCTGCCCATTCAGCTTTTATTATACTACTTGGTCTATATTGTTCCCTGACCAATACGCTTTAATTCACATGGATACCGTGAGACAAGTATTCCCAACGGAAGAGCTTGCGATAGAGAAAGGTAATTGGGATTTTGGCAGAGGTGAGTTTTATGTACAGAAACTGAATGTTTATCAATCACGATCCTACTGACGTTTAGTTTATCACTTGTCAATATGAGGAATCTATGCATCCGTCCTTTGATTTCCTAGAAAATGGGCCGCGTATTCGCGTTATCATCGGCCCGCATATGAGCCAAGGTGATTCCAAAATCAGATTTAGAGATCCAGGGCAATTCATGTACATTCCCGATCCACCACTCTATCATGGCTACGCTATCATCGACACCGGCATAAAACAATCCTATGTTAATTCTCAGATTGCCATTAGCCTTGGCTTCCCGTCTGCTGAGGCCGTCCTTGATGGCAAATCCGTTACCAGGTTCTCTCTCGGCGTTCATATGTTCAATGCCGTGGATCAACCACCAGCAATATACGCTCCTACTAGATCCGCAATCGGCTCTGATCTCCCTCACCGATATGGGGCAATTCTCATAATTGGTAGATCATTAATGCATTCTCTCGTAGTCACAATCAATTCTCGGACTAATTGGGCTGTCGTTTCCCGTATTGTTTGATTGGTCCGCCTAATATATAAGTGCCTTATAAATCTGATGATGATACTCAGTAATCGCCCCGCAACTATCCATTAATCATTTCGGAGTAAACTATGAGCGAGATGCCAACTAGCCAACCCCCAATCGAAGTAAATGTCGTCAACAACACCCTGGCAGTTATGGTTGAAAACGTCCCAAAAGTCAAGGTCGATGCACTAGTGTCCAACAATCACCCATTTTCTGAATTCGGAGATACCAAACCCTATCAGCTAATTCTATCTGGAGGTAAGGAAATCAAAGTAACCATAATAGGGTTTGAAGGTCTCTGGGCCGAATGCAATATTCTGGGTAATCCTAGTCCTATACCTCAGAGAACCTGGATAAATTTCGCTAACGTTGTTGCTTGTGGACGGATTTAACTATTGCCAGGTTAAGTAGGCTGTGAGGCCGGTGTTTTCACCGGCCTCTTCCATAACTGAGATAGGTATATAAGTACCTAAATTATCGGCAAGCTGAGGCCGCATCTCTTGGCCCGGATGTGATAATATTACGGCGCAACCCTAGTAAGGCTGCTGTCCTCGAAGAGTTTTTGCATGGGACTCAACATAGATTGGGAATCGTTAAAGAATTTGGGATTGGCGGTGCGGAATATCATGTTAAAGATTTTATGATTAGGCATCAAAGTTTATTAGGATTAGCTGAAGATGATATCTTGCTTCTAAAACAATTAAAAGATATGGGGCTATGAAAATATCTTGGGTAATGGAGGTCGACGATGTTTACCGTATTGGTAAGTATACGGTATTTGTTGGTATGATACACGGCCTCGATGGCCTTGTTGAGGCTTGTGTGGCTGATCTCTATGTCGATGGTGATTTAGTTGCTAGCATCAATATCGAGGGTGAGGATTTCTTTAGATATCCGTTACGTGCTGTACGAACACAAGATGTTGTGAGCAACATTCATCATGAGTCGCTGGTTAACAAATCTATATTGCTATGTCATAAATGATTTTTTTATGCTTATGCCGAATTGATACATTATATGCAGTAAGCGCAAAATGGTGAGTGATGCCCAGTCGATCGGCATAAATACATTGATATTGCAGTCGTTATGGATTTATGTTCTTACGTACTATGAAATTCGTAATGAGAGTTGCAGATGTTCGTAATGCATCTGATAATAGACGTATAATACAGTATCTAATCCTGCATTATATGCACTATCTCTAGATAAAATATGGGAGTTTTTTTGTAATGAAATCCTTATTAAATGTGGAATGGATCAGGTGATGGTGGGAGATGTGAGTGGTAGTGTAGCATTTACTGGACGTAAAAATATTTTCCATTCTCCGGCCGGATCAAGGATATACTCCCCTCCTGGTCCTACGTCTGGTAATCCTACCGTCACGAGAACCATATGCTCTTTGTTCGGGAAAACCTCCTGGATTTCCATACGCCTCTCTACTGCATGAGCGCTCATTCGTTCCTCCTATCAGAATAGGATCAATGATAATGAGCAGGCACCAATCTCTTGGTGCCTGCTCATGGTCTGCATTCGACGACAACCTTGTTGCCGGGATAGAATCTAATGTGCTACTCTATGACCACCTTTCTGGAGAATGCACGGTCGCCGAAGAACACCTGCACCATGTACATGCCCTTCGGTAGCGCGCTGACGTCCAGAGATACCTCCTGTGCCTTGGCACTTGCCAATTGCTGATCCAATGCCACCTTTCCGACCCCATCCACAAGCCTGACGCTCCATGTGCCAGATTCCTCCGGCAGTGTTACACGCACCATGAGCACTCCCGACCGGGAAGGATTTGGAAGGACGGTAAACCCTTCGCTATACGCTATCACGGTCTTTGTGCCATCCAGTGGAGGATCGTTCGGATTACGCGGGTCATACGTCATGGGCACTTCACGCTGAGTTGCCTTGCAGCAGTACGTCTTCAAGAACATGCACTGGTCGGCCCAGGTAAGATCGCCCTGTTCCAGATTGCCCGCTACTGCCTTCATGACACCATTTGGATCGCCACAGCTCTGGCCATCGGGATCTGGCCCCTCGACGTGCAGGAAGCCGAGCCAGTGCCCAAACTCGTGGAGCATGAGGGTGTAGGCATCCATGTAGATGTATTCATATGGTCCCCACGCCGGTGGTAAATGACCGTAATTCTGTCGCTCAGTGGCAATGAATCTTACTGGTCTTCCATAATCATCCCTGAGCGTGAAGTTCGGATTCTGATTGAGGATGATCTCTACACTGCCACAGGCCACGCTGCAACCCTGAACTATATCATAGTTCGTGCGCGCAAAAACTTCACCTAGATTGTCCCTCGCGTTTGACCATCGTATGCGAACCGGACAGTTCTGGTACTCAGCGTCCGGTCCCTGCGGAGGGCAGAGCTGCGTCATCCAGCGCTGCGCCGCCGCCTGTATTATGGGCCGCATATTCAGTCCGACGAATATCGGGTATTTGCGGACCTCCAGAAGATCCCCCTCATAGAATGTCACTGTATCGTCTCCACCCGTTACTTGCGGGTCTAGCGTCCACCATTCAAACGAGTATTCGATCGGTATCTTCCTCTTCAGCAGCTTCATGCCCTTTTCGTTGTTCGGATCATCGCTGCATTTTTCGATGACCCTGCCATCGTTGGTGCAGAATAAATACTTGAACTTCGCATCCATGCAGGCATCCTGGTCGCATATCCCGTCATCCTTCTTCTGGTTCGGGTTTGGTCCCTGGGCATAACAGACACAGCAGTACAGAACCAGCGCGAGCGTCATCAGAGCTGTTTTCATGAGCGTTCCTCCATTGGTATGTGGTGATCAATAGGTTCCACTCAGAATTTTCTCGCGAATCTCCAGGAAGCGTCTGCGCCAGTCGGCGTAGTTCATCAGCAGATTGTCAGACCAATAGTGATTTACGTCACGCACCTGTCCATTGATAATCGGCAGTGCGTAGTATGCCTCTGCGGACATCGCCAAGTCGTAGTAATCGTACATGGTGTCGAGCTTCCAGGCAGAGTGGTCCAGAAATACGACCGCCTCCTGTCCCACATGCATGGTGAAATCACGCCATCCCCCTTCATTCATTGCTATGAAGGCACTATCCTGTTCCGGCATTTTGTCCCATCTGGAAGAGTAACTGACATAGTTATTATGGAAATACTGAAAGCGTATGGTGGGGGGCATATTCGTGGACAGCGGCATAGCATTACTGCCGTTCCCAACAGGGTTCGGCTCGCAGAAGGGAATCGCTCTTCCCTTGAGCGTGTCAAGTATCTGCGCGGTCACACTGAAGATATAGATTCCACCGGGGAGTGGAGTGGAATAATTCGTCAGCATGGAGTCGATGGTGACGACCTTGACGCGGAGCACGTAATCCGGTGCGAATGCTGCCCGTAGCCCGCCACCCTCCCGTGGGATAGATGCAGCCTTAGTTAGAATCCCAGGGAAATACCCTGTAATGAACCCTAAAGGGATTTTATATATTCTGCCCCTCTTCAGAGCCGTTTCCATGTCGTATTGCTCGAACATGAGGGGGTCGTAATCCATCGCCGTGTAGCATGCAGCGAGGGTTTTCTTCAGCAATTCCGGCCGCGCACGCCATGCAGCCGTTGCTTTATCGGGTTGGACCAAATCCCCATTGGTGTTGAAGCGCGCAAGGCTATCAAGGTGGATATAGGCGGCCATCACCTCGGGCGGCATCCCACTGTTTAGAGGCGGAAGCGACCGAAGGATGGGGAACTTCCTATGATACCAATCCGTGGTGCTATCGTATCCGGAATTGCTGAACGCTGATGGTAATAGAAACCGCACACCGGATTCGTTCTGTGCGATACTCTGTTGTGCCCCGACGATAAGGAGTAGAAGACAGAAAGGAAGCGCCAGCCGGAGCTTTCGGTACAGTGGTAAGGTGAAACCTCCATGCACTCTACGCGAATGATTCATTGTAAACCCTCCTTGAATTACAGTGTGTAACAACAACGGCGCAAAAGAACATCCTGTAGAGCAATCATACTGCATACTGTAGTCAACGCATTCATTGCCATGTAGAAGATATTTTCCAGCACTGTGGTGAATGATCGGCCCCGCTTTGAATCTTCTCCTGGACATCCAGGAAACGTCTACACCAGTTGGTAGACTTAGCCTAGACCATAGCGATGCCTATAGTATGCAGACAGTAGGACATTACGGAACGTAGGGGGTCGGGATGCTGCAATGTACAACAGCTATGGGAGCTTGGGGAGGTACATCTTTGTGTATCCCCCCCAAGTTCCTATCACTAGCATAAAAGGAGAAGTAGAAGGTTCTGTACGAACCGCATACAGGTAAACAAGCAGCGAACCAACTGGAGAGCACCATGTATGATATTCGTGAAGGATCTAAGCTGAATAAAACACAGATCAAAGAATTGAAAGAGGTACTTAAAGACCGTAAGAAAGGAGACTACGTCGAGATCGTTACGAGCAATGTGATTGAGATGATGAAGGACCACTCACTCCTCATGAAGCTCTACTTATGATTGCTGGCGACAATCCAATCGTCAGCAAAGAGCAATAAGCTATATGCTGATCCAATTCTCGACAGAACGACATTGCCTCCCTTGCTATATTTGATCGTGGTCTGTATCAACATACAGATGCTGCACAGGGGAGGCTACGAAGAGCCTATCCAAAAAACTGTTGGGAGTTGCTCATTGGCAGAAAATGGATCATGCGATAGACCACTAATGCGGAGACGAAGTCAACCAGAGCACGATAATACGCTGCTTTTTCCCCCCAGCAGATCAGCAACCGACGGTAGCGATTGTGCCAGGAGTTGATTCGCTCTACCACCGAGCGCCGTGCCGGATAGCGCTGGTTCTTCGGAGGTGGTTGCTGTGTGCCTCGGCGCTTGATATGGGCGATGGAGCCACGCTCGGCAACTGCTTGACGGATATCCTCATAGTCCTTGTCCTGCTATACAACCAATACCTGTTTTCATGACCGTCTTCTACTCCGATACCTATACCGTGCCTCTGCCTGATGGGCATCGTTTTCCGATGGAGAAGTATCGGATGCTTCGCGATGCGCTTCTGCAAGAAGAAGTGCTTGCGCCGGAGGAACTACACGAGGCGATCCCGGTGGGGCCGGAGACCTTGCTGCGTGCACATTCGGCAGAGTATATCAATACGTTCTGCGAAGGGACGATCGGCCCGAGAGCCATCAGAAGGATCGGGATACCCTGGAGCGAACGTTTCGTACGGCGTTCGCTTGCATCGGTCGGGGGGACGCTTGAGGCGGCACGGCGGGCCATGCACGAGGGGATTGCAGGCAATCTGGCCGGAGGAACTCACCACGCTTTTCATGACTATGGCGAGGGCTATTGTGTCTTCAATGATATCGCTGTGGCAGGGCGTACTCTGCTCGATGAGGGAATGGTGGGGCGGATTGCCGTGATCGACCTTGATGTGCACCAAGGAAACGGGACAGCTTCGGTCCTCGGTGGCGATGCCCGTGTTTTCACCTTTAGCATGCATGGACGCAATAACTTCCCGTTTATCAAGGTTCCCTCTACGCTCGATATCCCTTTGGAGGATGGGGCCGGCGACGATCTCTATCTTGATCTGCTGGGTGAGGCTCTTCCCCAGGTCTTTGCGTTCGGGCCTGAGATGGTGTTCTATCAGGGAGGGGTCGATACCCTGCACTGCGATAGGCTTGGCAAACTGGCCATGACGCATGAGGGAGTGATGATGCGCGACCATATGGTGCTTGCCGAGGCGAAACGGCGTGGTATCCCTCTTGTTCTGACGCTTGGCGGTGGGTACTCCCGGCCTATCAGCGAAACTGTGAGAGGACATGTGGGTACCTATCGGGCGGCGCGGGGGCTGTATTGAAGGGGGGAGCGATAGAAGCATGAAGAGATGCCTTGCGCAACGATGGAGAGAGCCGGAAGGTGGGGGGCTTGGCTTGATTGTAGGGGGCGCGCAGACAGCCACCATAAAAAAATATCTCCCGCTAACTTATTCCGGCGTCGTTTCGTTACCGTGATCGTACCCGTGTGTTGCACACAACGGGCTTCATTCCCCCATCCTCCTGTCTTCCAGTGTGACGGTCGGCTTGCCGTGTGCTCCGGGGTCATCTCCCTGATCCACGTGCGGCGGTTATGGTACTGTTGTACCTTTCGATGAGGCATTGTTCATCGGAGGGATTGTTATGGTCTCTGATGAATTATCATGCAATCTGCTCATCTCCCTCTTATGCTTCATTCGCGTGTTTGATTTTTTTTGAAAAAGGTAACAAAAGCGGAAAGGTTGCAATGAATTCATTTGCGTTTGCTGATCCGAAGCCTTAGTTTCTGTTGTTCGTATAACCATACACTTCCCTGCGTTCGTCGGTATTCCCCTCGCCGGCACGAGAATGATTACGCACGCCTGATTTTATGCATGGCCTGCATCTATCGTGTGATCAAGGTGTGCTTCTGCTGCCATCATTGTTGATGGTGACATGGGGGCCGTGTGCCCAGGCCGCTTGATAGTCATGGGCGGGCTTGTATCGTCGAGCGCATCCATAATATACACGGGGCATATAATTCTAATGCGTCGGGCATAGTACTAATGCCGCGCTGATGGTTATTGTCGTGCATATTCAAATACTGGCACAGATGATTTTTCATATGTGGGTGGTAATCTATGGTTATGAATACACGGTAGCGAATAATCATATCGACGTTGCGATATACGTTGTGGTGCGTTGAGCAGCAGCGATCGAACATAACATTCATGACGATGAGCATGAACACGCCGAGCTCGCGCAATTCGAGCGAGCACCAGCTATTTAATTTTAGGAGGTAGTATGACTACTCTGGTAGTTCCGGGCGTACGGGTGGAGGCACGGTTCGATGTATTGCCTCCACTTCCTGCCCCGTCAGGCATTCTCGGTGCCGTTGGAATCGTGGACAGGCCTCCGGTTTCCGGCGAACTTGTTGGTGTCTCCAAGGCCAGCGAGTTGCGACAGTTGCTTGGGCCTGGCACCGAGATAAGCATGCCAGAGGTTGTGCATGCCCTTGCCAATGGTGCAAGCGAGGCCGTGGTCTCCGCGGTGGCCGGTGGCAAGCCCGCATCGCTTGTGTTGAAGAACAAAAGCGATGTCGATACCATCATCCTGCGATGCCGTTCCAATGGCACCTGGGGCAATGCTCTGCGGGCCGATGTAAACACGGTGACCGATGCCCAGGGGAACACCATCCGTGTAACGCTCCGGCTGCTGCGCGATGGCAAGGTTGCCGAGACCTTCTCCGACCTTCAGGTTGCCGTCGGTCAGATGGACGATCTCTTCGAGGTTATCAACAGAAGCTCGCGGTATGTCGTCGCGATCGATCATGGCTTCGAGTCGGCAGTGCCAGAGGCGAAGCTCTTTGCCTTCGATGCTGATAAAACCGTCCATCAGGTGAAAAAGGCGTTGGCCCCAACCGATACGTTGTTCGACCTGCTTCCGGCCGATGGTATCAGTCCGAACGGGCTTTCGGTGGATCTTGCGGTGAACACCGGCAAGATCAGCCTGAAGGTGTTCAAGGGCGGCTTGCAGGAGGAGTTCACCGGCCTTGTGATGAATCCCGACGACGACAACTATCTGCCCTACGTTCTTCTTACCCAGAGCCGCTATATCCGGGTGCGCCCTCATGCGTCGCTCGCCGATCCGCTCCCCAAGTCCACAGCCGGACCCGCGCCGTTTATCGGCGGAGAGTCGCCCACCGTACAGGACTACCTGGCCGCCATCGATCTTCTCTCGGAGGACCCGCGTATCGACCTTGTGCTCGCCTCGATCGAGCCGGGACGGGACAATGGCGAGGTGCGCCAGATTCATCAGGCGCTTGTCGGGCACTGTGTGACGATGTCCGATAACGGCGCTCCTCGTATCGCGTTTGGCTCGGTCACACGCGATGAGCAGGGAACGATCGCCAAGGTGAAGGATCATGCGGCTACCATTCGTAATCGCAGAATGGTCCTGGTTGCGCCAGCAGGGGCCGAGGGCGCTGTTGCAGGGGCTGTCGGCAGGCTGAAGCCTCAGTTCTCGCCGACCTTTCAGCCGCTGAACCTGCATGGGCTGGCCCCATCGTCGTATCGTGAGAGCCAGCTTAACCAGTTGCTTGGCGAGACGATCAACCTGCTTGTGGTACAGAATCGTAATGGACGGGGGGTGATCGTGCTTCGTGGCATCGACACGACCGGCGACCAGATCTCTGTAACCCGTGTTGCCGATCAGTGTATCCGCGAAACAAAGGCGATTGCCGAGAACTTCATTGGCCGTCTCAATACCGAGGATGCCCGCATCGCCCTGAAGCAGCAGATCGTGGCGACGTTTCTCCGGTTGGAGCGGGATAATGCGCTTGTCCCTTCCACTGATGGCAGCGACCCTGCCTTCCTCGTCGATGTCTACTCAACGCAGCAGGATTTCGCGCAGGGAATCGTGCGGATCGACATCGCGGTGCGTCCGGTTCGGGCGATCGACTATATCTACGCTACCATCAGAGTAAAGAACTAGGAGTGATCGATGCCAACAATCTTTGCAGCGAACGAGAGCACTGTGCTGCTCAATGGAGAGGTCGTCGAAGGCGTACGGGCTATCGAATACCGGCATCAGCAGGCCCGCCAGAATATCTATGCGCTCGGGAGTGCCGAGCGTATCGGCATGGCCTCCGGTCCCCAGCTCGTCGAAGGGCGTCTTCGTGTGGTCTCGACCAGCGCTACCATGAACGCTCTTACCGGTGATGCGCCCTTTCAGATCACCGCCCAGCTTAAGCAGGGCACGACACAGATGACCGTCACCTTCGACGATTGCTTCCTTCTGGAAAAGGAGTTTGCGATGGCCGCCAGCGGCCACGGCGAGGCGGTCTATAAGTTCACAGCTACACGTGTACGCGAGGAGGCTGCCTGATCGTGCCCCGGCAGGTCGTTATCGATAGCGCCAATGGTGAGCTGAGAGTGGGCGATATGGCCTTCTCGATCGCCGATGCGGAGCCAGCCGGTGCCATCCGGCTGCTGCCGCCAGGCGGCCCTGTGCTCCGGCCGATCAGCTTTGGTGAGCGGTTCCGGCTGGTGGAACGGGCCTTGGCTGCCGTTGATCCGGTGGAGAGCCTTTGTGCCGCAATCGTGCGTTGTGCCACGGTGCTGCCCGCCGGGAGCGCGTTATCGCCGACCGATGAGAGCCTGTGCCAGACGCTGGCGCTGGCCCTTGCCGGTGCGGAGACCGATGGCCCCCTGTTTGCCGATGCCATGCTGATTGTAGGTGCCGGGTCCGGGTGGAGTTATCTGGAGATAGAGCGTGCCGAGGCAGCCCGGATCGATCGTCTTGCTCGGCGATTGCAACCGCAACAGCCCGATGCCGATGATGGCTGGAACCGTATGCTTTTTCAGGCTGATCCAGTGCTTGATCTGGCCTCGATTCGCCGAAGCCTTGCCGGACGCCTTCTTGAACGTCTGGGCGATGAATCGGCCATCGGCCAGGAGATGGATGGGAACCTTCCGGTCTTTGGCGCGGGCGATCATACCGATCGGATTGATCGACGGATTGAACGGGGCGCGCCGATGGCCGGTGCCGATCGGACCCCGGCCAGCACCGGCATTGCAGGCGGCGAGGCAACAGAGGTTCAGATGTCGCCGATGGCAGATGGGCACGTGGCCGGTTTGTCGCGGCTGGACGAATTACGTGGAACGCCGAGGTCGGAGCCGTATGGCGGTTCCGAGGTGGATGAGGATGAAGGAAGGCGAGGCGCAAGGGTGCTTGGATACAGGCTTGCACGGTGGAATGAACAGAGGCCGGATGTGGCGCCCCGATCCTCGACGGCGCCTCCCTATCAGCGTCCGGCGCCGCTTGCATCCGGGCGATCCGAAGAGGATAAACGGAACGATGGTGAACGCTCGGGAGAAGGCCGTTGGGGCCGTGATGCGGGCCGCCTGTCGGGGAGCAGCACCGCCAGAGCTGCTTCCAGCGATGGGAGGGATGCCGGCTCCATCCCAGGACCGGGGGCATTGCCGGAGGAGCGGTACGCTAGGCCGTACGGCGATCCCATGATGAGCCTTGGTTCCGGGCCAGCTCGGGCACAAGGCCGTGCCGATGCGATGCGGGCGATGCCAGGAGGGGCGCCGTTCTCCTCGGTTGTGAGGCATGGGGCCACGATAGCCCCGGAGGATGCCTTTGCACTGCCGGCCGCACCGGAGCTGGAGAGAGTGGTCTCCACGATGCTCCCGCCGCCGGAATCATCCGGGCAGATCCAGCGGAAAGACCTTGCGGCAACTATCATGGAGCTGGCCGACGCGCTGGCCGAACTCCTGCACGAAGAAGCAGATCTACGGGGGATTGATCGGTGAGCGAATCGCGTCCCATACCGCTGCTGGGAGATATCTCCCTTGAATACGGTCAGTTGATCGAACACTCTATTGATACCGGCTTTGTGCCGATGCGTATCGCAGGGCTGGACGGCGAACTCCAGCAACGTCTCAGTCGGCGCGGGCACCGGATAAAGATATGCGGTTACCTGATCGGCGAAGATGCCGCGGCACAACTGGAGTCCTTGCAGAAGGCGGCCGTAGCCGGGGAGGAGTTGACATTTGCATCGGACATCACCACCGCGCTCGACTTGCAGCGCGTGGTGGTGACATCCTTTCGGGGAACCGGTGTCGCCGGGGAACCGGGGAAATATGTCTACGAACTCATCATCTCCGAAAGCCCGCCATTGCCGCCGCCGGCACAGTTGGAAGGTTTTGGTGGACTGGATGATTTCGGTCTCGGTGATCTTGGCTTTGATACCGATCTGCTCGGCGATCTGGCCGATCTGGCAGGAGATATCGCGGGCGCTATCGACGATGCGCTCGATGTGATCGATCAGCTTTCGGCTCTGGCCAATCTTGATGGCCTTGATGTGAGCGGCCTGCTTGAGCCGCTGAGCCAGCCGGTGGGACAGATCGCGAAGCTGGGGGAAACGTTTGCCAAGGCGACCGATGGGTTGATGAAGGCGTTCTCGTAGATGTGGAGGGTGTAGCCGCAGGCAATGCTGTACAGCCCATAGGCCAGGATCAGTTGCCAGTCGTTTGTGATCCGTGGCTGGCTGGAAGGCATTGTACTGCGCTCCCTCCTCTTCTGGTTGTGTGCCCCTGTCTCCAGGGCGGTTCCTGGCGTCTCCGAAGATCCTGATAGAACTATGCTCCATGCTACAGCAGATATAACGCTCGGGTCGAAACGCTACCAGATGCACGCCTCGGAAGTGATCGTGACGCTTGGGCTGTTGCCAGGGGTCGGCTCCTTTCGTGCAACGCTCCCGGCAACGGCAGAGCTTAGCGCAACGCCGGAGGATGATGCGATTCTGCGTCTCGATGGCGGTGAAGGAGCCGAGACCGTTCTTACCGGGACGATAGGCCTGATGCGCCGGGGGCTGCTTGGCAACACAATCACCGGCGTCGATGCCGGTGCCCTTCTCGGCAATGCCCGTTCGGCAAGCACGTTCGAGAAGCAGGAAGGGGCCAAGGTGATTCGCTCGCTGGTCGCCGATGCGGGTGCAAAGGGCGGGACCGTTGATATTGATCTGCCACTGGCCGTGTATGTGGCACATCAGGGGCGAACATCTGCCGAGCATATCGCCTCGCTTGCCGCGCTCGCTGGCTGCGTGGCCCTGGTCGATGCCAATGGCACTGTCTCGGTTCGCCCGATGCCGGAACGCCCGGATATCGCACTACGGTATGGACGGGAGATCATGGACTACCAGGAACTGTCAGCCCCTCCCCCTGCTGCGCAGCAGTTTATCATCGGCAACGGCCCCGCCGGCTCCATACAGGCGCCGGACGTGCTGCATCCAAGTTTTGAGCGGCTTCCCGGGAGCGCGGCGGCTCCTGGTCCCTCTGCACGCTGGCGTCCCGTTCCGGCGATCAGAACCGCATCGGCCGCGACGCAGGGGTCTGAATCGGCCACGCGGGCGGTGGCGGCCGCATCAGGCGGTGTGCGCGCCACTTGCTTTCTTCTGCCTGCGGTTCGCCCCGGCTCCGTTATCGAACTTCAGGATCTGCCCGGCGGCCTCTCCGGGGGGCCTTGGCTGGTGACACGGGTGCGGCACCGGCTGCATCCCGGGCTTGGCGCATCCACGGTGTTCGAGGGTGTAGCCGCAGATGCGGGAAGCCTGCTCGGCAGCCTCGTTTCGGCTATCGGAGGCTTGATATGAATACGGCGCTCTACGATAGTATTGCACGCATAGCACGCCACGAGAGCAGTGCGCGCCCGGTGGCGGCCATCGGTCGTGTCGTCGATCTGTTTGCTCCTACCGCCGAACAGCCCGAGTATGCGGTCTCGGTGGAGTTGCGCGATAGCGGCCTTGTGCTTCCCCATGTTCCAGTCGCTGTAGGGAGCATGGGGTTCGGGGCGATACCGGCCGCAGACGATCTTGTGGTGGTGATCTTCGCCGAAGGCGATTATCACGCCCCCGTGGTTGTGGGACGGCTCTACCAGCCCGATATCGCGCCGCCGGAGCATAAGGATGGGGAGCTGGTGCTGAAGCTCCCTCCCGGCAAGAGCCAGCCCGATATCGATCTGAGCATCATCGGCGAGAAGCCCTCGATCACACTCAAGCTCCCTGGCGATGTGATCGTGGAGATCGTCAAGGAGAAGGTGGTGATACAGGTGGCCGAGATGAAGGTGGATCTGCATGCCGCCGGTGGTGGTGCCGTAGATATAGCCGCCGGAGGTTCCACGATCACGTTGAAAAAGGATGGGGATATCACGATCTCCGCCGCCGGCAACCTGAAACTGGAAGCGACGGAGATAGAGATCGCCGGCTCGTCGAAAGTAAAGATATCAGGGGCGCAGGTGGATGTGAATTAACGGGGAAACGACCGCACTGCGCGGCCGATATGATACGGCCAGGACGTGCCGTAGCGCCGTGGCATGGTCGGTATGTAACATGAACGGCTCGTCCCTTGAATCTCTCCTGTACGGAATTAATCGCAAACAATCATTCTTCCGCGCATGCCTCTTCCAGCAGCAAACGCAAACAGCACAGTGGTGGGAGTTGACACCCATATCGTGATGGTCCCGACGCCGGGAGGGCCGGTGCCAACGCCGTTGCCGCATCCGTTCAACGGAATGATGAGCGGTGGCCTTGTCAATACGGTGAAGATCGGCGGTGCGGCTGCGGCCGTGGTCGATTCCACCGCAACAAATTCTCCCTCCCATATCCCGACCCCGCCGGGAACATCATTTCAGAAGCCTCCGGCCAATAGCGGAACGGTGATGATCGGGAGCATGACGGTGAAGATCGGCGGCAAGGGCGCTGCCCGCAACGGCGATCCGGTGAAGACATGCAACGATCCCGCCGATGTTCCGGTGGGACAGGTCGTGGCCGCTGGCACAGTGATGATCGGATAATAATCCTATGGGCATTGAACAGAGCATAGACCTGAAGGTCATTCCCTACTTCACGGCGCATGATGCATCGGAGATGGATCTGGTGCGCCATGCACGGCGCGCACGCGTGGTGCGTGGTGCGGCCGGGCCGATGGTGCCGGGAGCCGAACCTGATGGCAACGGGATGATCCATGATCTTGATGTCGTGGGGGGGCGCGAGAACCTTGCGCAGGCGCTCATCCTACGCCTGCTTACGCCTCGTGGCTCCCTCTCGGCCCTTGGCCATGCCGCCTATGGCTCCCGCCTGCATGAGCTGATAGGGAGGCTGAAAACCGAAGCGCTCCGCAATCTCTGCCGTGCCTTCGTTCTGGAGGCGGTGGCGCAGGAACCCCGTGTACAGAACACTGCCGTAGAGCTGGCGTTCGACCCGCTTCAGGAGACGTCGTCCTCGTTTGTGTTTACGCTTGCGGTGCGTCCCCATGATGGGGATGAGCCTATCGGCCTTTCGATGGAGGTGGAGATATGAGCTACGTTCCCCGTATCTATCCCGAGATCGTCCGCGATCTTCTGACAACCCTTACCGGAGGCACTGTCAGGGAAACTCTTCGTGTGCCGGAAGATCCTGATGAGCTGCTTGTGCCGGTAAAGCTGAAGGAACGGCCGGTACGGCGCATCTCCCATCTTGAAGGGGTGCTTTCTACCGCCGGTGACCAGGCTGTCGATGGGCCTTCGTATCGCTTTACGGCAGCGGACTTCGAGCTGGTGGCCCCCGATGATGACCCGGAGAATAAAAGCCAGATCCGGTTCCGCAGGGATGGCCGCCGTCCGAAGCCGGGAAGCTGGCTTACGGTCAACTATTATCCGGTGCAGACTCCGCCGGTTCCCCTTACCGATCTGAATATCGGATCGGTGGTGCGGACGATGATGGAGACGTTTGCGCGAGAACTCTCTCTTGGATATCTGCAACTGGAGCATGTCTACAAATCGGCCTTTCTGGAGACTGCCGAGGCAGGCTCGCTCGAAAAAGTGGTTGCCCTTGTCGGCGTCTCGCGTATGCGGCCCGGCCAGCCAGTTGCAAAGCTCCGGTTCCTCCGGCGTGCCGGTGTTGGAGGGCAGATCACGATTCCGGCAAACACCGCCGTGACCGATGATGATGGCACACGTTATCTGACCCAGACGGCGCTTACGATGGAGCCATACGAGAATAGTCGCGATATGCTCGCCAGAGGCGAGAACGCTGCCACATCGCTTGTGGAGGCCGGAAAGCTTACACGGATGGAAACCTTGATCGCCGGGGTTGGCGGCGTTACCAATCCCGATGCCGCCTATACCCTGGCTGCGCCGGAAACCGATGATGAACTCCGCCGTCGCGCAAAAAACGCGCTGCAAGGCAATGCGCGTGGCACGCTCGACGCGCTCCGCTTTGGTCTGCTTGCGATCGATGGCGTCAAGGATGTCTCTATCACCGAATACCCGAACGACATTGCCGGGGAGATTCGGATCGACATCGCCTATAGCACCGATGCGGCCGATGTGCTTCCGCTTGTCCAGCGGCGCGTGGAGGAGCTTCGCCCTGCTGGCGTGCGAGTGCTGCCGATCGGTGAGGCGGCGAAAAGACATGTCACCCTTCAGATCACCCTGGTCCTCGGCGGAAACGGGGTGAGCGGTGCCGAGCTTGAGGCATTGAAAAAAGGGGTGCAGGAACGGCTTGCAGCTTATTTCAAAGGCATCGCCCCCGGCGGCATGGTCCGCCGCTCGCAGATGCTTGCAAAGGTGATGGAGGATGCCCGCATTGCCGATGCTACGGTGATGCTTGCACCGGTTGGCGGCGATCCGCTTGCGGAGCTACAGCTTGCCACAGGCGAGGTGCTGGAGGTTGATGGCTATGGCTTCCCGAATATCACGGCCGAGCAGGCCTCTGCCATGCAGATCACATCGGTCGCCGGTGCCGATGTTTCGGTGCGGCTTGCCGCCGGTGTTACCGCTGCCGAGGCACGCTCGGCAATCGAGATGGCCTTTGCGTCGCATCTGGCGCAGCGCGGCGCCGATCGTCCGCTTACGGCCGATGGGGTTATCGCCGCGCTTCGAGATGAGACACGCTACGTGATGATCCGTGCCGCACTGGTGGTGACCGTGGAGACAAGCGACGGCCGCTTCGTACAGTTGAGCGATGGCGTCGGCTCCTATGCTCCTGCCGAGGGTGAAAAGATCGCCAAGGGGACGGTATCGGTGCGGATAGAGGAGGGAAACTGATATGGCGCACCTGCGCGAGATGATCGGCCGCCTGCCCCAGCTCTATCGCGATGGCGAGCTTGTCGGCGGCACGCTCGGCGCTCCGGCAACCCAGTTGGAGATCTTCGATGAGGATCTGCTGGAAGTGCAGCGCTCGCACTTCTTTAATGCCACGCTGGAGCGCGATGAGGCTGCGCGGCTTGCGGCAATTCTAGACATAGCGCTTGAGCCGTGGCAGAGCCTTGCCGAATACCGTGCGTGGGTGCATGCGCTTCGCAATGCACGCCTTCTCTACGGAAGCGTAACGGTTGAGGCGATCACCCAGTTTGTCGTGGAGTACAGCAACGCGTTCCAAAGCCCCGAAAGCATGCGGACGATGGCGCCGCTCAGCATGGACCCCGACGCATGGATACGGGTGCCTGCACCCCTTGGAAGCAGCCAGCCCACGGACCTTGGGAACCTTCAGCGCCGTGCGCTCAACCAGGGAAAACCGATTTTTCTGGAGAACCCGCCTACGAGACGTTTTGAGCGCATTCCGGTTGCCGGAGGGGTTGAGCCTCTGCATCAGTTCAGCGTTCAGCAGCGTGGCCTCGACGATGCTCTCGGTGGATTTCTGCTGGTGGGTTTGCCGGGCGATCCAGAATGCACGCCGGTGATCGTGAACCTTACCACCGGCCAGGGCCTCATCTATCTCGATACGATCGAGACCGGCAAGAGGCTCTGGATTCGCCCTACCCCGGATGGAGGGGCCGTGGCCGATCTGGAAGGGACCGATGTGACGGGCAGGCTGCGCTCGGTCTTCGGGCTGGTGCCGGGGAGCGCCTGGTCGCTTAATCAGGTCGATGAGTCGCCAAAGGCGATGCGGATGGTCAGGGGCGAAAATCGTATGTGGTTTCTCCCGATTGCCCATTACGATTCCCCCGGCCTTGATCGCTATCTGCTGGCGCTTGCCGATCTGTTGCTGAAGCAGGGACGCTACGACGAAACGACATTCAATCACGCTCTGTTTTATCAGAGCGCTGCCGCCATCCTCCGTATGAGCTGGGTGGAGACCCGCCCGGCCAGCTTCGAGATACAGCTTCCGGCTGCTGCCATGCTGTCGCCGCGATCGGCCGGGGATCAGCAGGGACGGCGTGCACGGGCGCTGGAGGATCGCCAGCAGCTTCTCGACTCGCTCGGCCAGGGCATCGGCAAGCTCCGTGGTGCCGGGATCGACTCGCAGGTGCGGATGCTGCCTCATGCCGAGGTGCAATGCCAGCGCGACAGGCTGGTGATGGCGCTTCCGATGACGATCCGGGAGGAGGGAACAACCGGTGCCGATAAGCTGGTCGATCCGGGAGGTTCCTTCGACATAACCGACTATGAACAATCCATCTTTCGCTAAGGATGTAGGATGCGCGCACAACTGCGACTAGAGCTTACCGATACTTCCGGCCGGATCATAGCCGCCCGCCAGGCGCGCAATGCGGTCATGCAGGAGGGAGCCAGGTTGATAGCCCGCCTCTTCACAGGAGGGCAGGGAGCCATCACCCATATGGGCGTCGGCACAAGCGACGAGCCGGACTCCGATTCATATACCACGCTTGCGCTGGTCAACCCAACAACCGGCGACGATCGGCTGGATGGCGAGACGCTGGCACCGATCGCCTCGGAGGCCATGCTTGTCAGCACCGATGAGACAAGACGCCTGGTCGTGGTGCGGGTTCGCGGGACAATGCCGGCCGCCGCTGCTGTTGGTCAGATCCGGGAAGCCGGGCTTATCGCCAGGACCGGCGAGGGGGACGTTCTCTATAATCGGGTGACGTTCACACCAATCGACAAGGGAGGAGATCACGAGCTGACTCTCTTCTGGGAGGTGACGTTTCCCTATGGCGACCTTAATTGGTTGTCGTAGCGGCGTAGCCTACGATGCAGGCACAGACACAGCCAGACGGAGTACCAACTAGAATTACAGGGATATAGACAGCCATGAAATCATCCTTCCAGGTTAACCTGAGCGGCTTTGTCAGCGCCGCACGCGATGCAACGGTGAAACTGGTCAATCAGTCGACCGGTGCGAGCGTGGAGCGGAAGCCATTTCTCGACGGCACCCTGCTGGTGCGCGATCTTGAACCCGGCATGTACGAGGTGGAAGTTCGCCATCCCAACCTGACCCATGCCGTTGCCCGCCAGAAGGTCCGTCTGTTTCCGCAGCCCCGCCCTACCGTGATCACGATCCCGGTCCCGGAGCAGCTTTTTGTGGATAATCCGATTCGCGATCTCCCGGATGCCAATCTCGGTCCCGTGCAGCAGGCCACAACCGCCGCTCGCGATGGGCTTGTCCCGGTTATGGGGAAAAGTCCCGGTGAGGTTATCAAGGCCTCCGATTGGAATACGCTGGTCAATGTCGTCTCCGATCTGGCCAGCGCCATACTGGAGCTGACCAACCTTGTTTCACCGCGGGGCCATGACCACCCGGAGATCGCCGAGAAGGTCGGTGAGGTGCAGGAAAACCTCCGTCGCTTTGCCGAGGCATACGGACAGAGCCTGCTTGAGATCCGCCGTGAACTGGAGGCGCAGAAGCTTTCGGCGAAAACCGAGTCGGCGCTGGCCGAGGTGAACGTCGATCCGGCGGTGAAAAAAAATCTGCGCGATCGGATCGAGGAGCTTACCGCAGCCGTGCAGACCCCATCGCCGGTCTTTACCGGAAAACTGGTGCAGGTCTCCCGCAATATCCAGGAGGCGATTCAGGAAGCCGCGATCAGCAATCCCGCTGTGCTCGATAAAACCGAAGTACAGCAGTTGATGGTGGTGGCCGAACATTATACCGTCGCCGGCAAGCAGATAAAGGGGGAGACGGAGTTGAACAACTACCGCGCCGCCACCAGCAAGTCCGGTGGTACGAACTTCGAGTTCATAACCAGAAAGTAATTCCGCGTAACGAACGAACGCTCTGGGAGGAGATAGGTATGCCGACAGTAGTTGAGCTGGAACGACTGCGCGCTCTGGTGGAGCGCCTCCTGCCGCTGGCCTCGGTGCAGCGTGGCGATGTGATCCGGGCCGATAACTGGAATGTCGTTGTCGAATCGCTTATAGAGCTTGCCCGGGCTGTTACCATGCTGGAGACAGACCAGGATGTGCCCTCGCATCAGCATATCAGCGAGGTGTCGCTCGACTGGCTCGATTCGGAACTGCGCCAGCTTATCGAGCGGGGGCCGCTGAATGATCCGGTTGCCACAAGCCGTGTGCTCCGGGTGGAGCAGCGCGCCACGGAACTGAACGATTCCCTTGCCTCGGTTGGCTCTACGTTGAAAGGGCTGCGCGAACGTCTCGATGAGGCCATCACCCGCGACCTCCTTCGCGAACGCTCGATGGTGAAGGTCTTGCAGAAGGTCGATGGCATGGCCGATGGCCGCGAGGATGTGCTGGCGCTTCGCCGTACCCTTGATACCATACGCAAGGATATCAGCACCGTGATTGATCTGCGGAGTAGCCTGGAGATCGGCGGGCGCATCGTGAATATGAAGGTGTTCAACGAACGTGTCGTGGAGCTTGAGGCCATGCGCGATCGCCTCCGCCTGCCAACCGGCCAGGTCTTCGATGGCATTGCCTTCGAGCAGCGAATGCAGGAGACCGAGAACAAGTTTGTCTCGCGTGCCGAACTCGATGAGATCCTTGGCAAGCGCAAGGTGCAAATCTCCGATGATGATATGAAGAAGATCGAAGGGGATATCCGTGTTCAGCTTACCGTCGATCTGGATAAGATGTCGAAGGATTTCGATAGCCGGTTGAGCAGGGAACTGAACTCCCGCTTTGCCGATGTGGAGAAACTGGTGGCCGGTGTGGTCGCCGATAGCATCCCAGCTCTTCGAGCGTCGCTTGCCGATACGCTCAAAACCGACCTGAGCGCCATGATCGACTCGCGTACCAGAAGCCTCCAGGTGGAGTTCGACAACAAGCTGATCCAGTTGCGCAAGGATCTGGACCTGAAGATCGACCGTGGTTTCAAGTCGGTGCAGGATGATATGGCCATTGTGCAGGGCGATATCCCACAGTTGCGTGGGCAGGTCGATACCGTGATGTCAGCCACAAATGGCATAGTCAACGATATGAACAGGCGCTTCGCCACCGAACGTGCCGAGATCGGGCAGACCCTGGACGCACGCTTTGCTGCCAGCCTCGCCGATTCCACCAGGCGAATGCAGGATGCCATCGCTCAGTCGCGCAAGGATTCTCTGGCAGAGACACGCGATCTGGTGGCAGCCGAGCTTGCCGATGGCTTCAGGAAACTTGAAGGGACGATCGATTCAAAAGTTCAGGATGGCGTGAAAAAAGGCGTCGGCACGCAGGTCGGCGGATTGGTTGATGCCGCCGTCGATCGGCGTATGGCCGATCTGGAGAAGGGATTGCGTGTTGCTGTGAACGATGAGGTGAAGCGGGCCATGGCCGAGTTCGGAGGAAAAACCCTGACGCAGTCCGAAAGCGATTTCACCCGTATCTCCGGCATCGGTGCTGCGTTCGCCGATCGTATCCGCAGCAATGGCATTACTACCTACGCCGAGCTTGCAAAGCTGAAGCCCGCCGAACTGGCCGCCATGCTTGGCAGGCCGGAATCGGAGGTCGCGGCGATGATAAAGGAGGCGGCGCGGCTGGCACGCGTCGGCTGAGCCGATTGAGACGATATTCAGGAATAGAACCGGACGATCATGATCTCGGAGTTTGAACAGCGATTGGCGGATGTTCTGGGAGAGCGCCTGCCACCTCCCTTCAAGGGCCGTGCCTATGTTGCTTCCGCTCCATCCAACGGGCCTGATCCGGCAGTCACGGTTCGTGTGGCAACTGCCGTGGCGCTTGAGTCAGGGATGGGGGGAGAAGCCTTGCAGACCGTGCCCGGCGCCGCTGCTCCAAGACGTACCGTGCGTCTTGCATGCACCGTGGAGATCGCAGTGATCTCAGGGGCGATGCCGGTGCGCCCGCAACAGATGCAGGGAGCCGATGCGGTGCTCTATCTCCTTGATGCTCCCGATATCCGAAATGGTGCGGCCCTGGCCGGTGGCGCTGCGGACCCCGGCTTCCTTATCCGGTCGATGCGGTTTGTGGAACTCGATACGCCCCCAACGCTGCTCCCCTCAGGCGATGTTCAGGAGCAGGCCATCCTTCGGTTCAATGCCGAGGGATTGTTCTGGCCTGTTGGCATGCCAGGGGAAACCGGCCGCGAGATCGAGCAGATACGCGTTCGTGGCGCGCTCGCGCCGCTCAGGCTTGAGCTGCCGACAACGAAGATCATCGCCGGTGGCGCTCCGGTCGCTCTGGTTCTGCATGTTCGTGATATCACGAGGCCGGCCGGTGCTCCGCCGGGCACATTTGCGTCGCTCGCGCTCTATCTGATCGGCTCAGGCGGTGGGCCGGGCGGCGGAACGCTGGTCGGAGCTGTCAACGGCGTGCTTCTGGCCGATGTGCACGATGGCGTGGTTGAATTTGCCTACCAGCCTCCGGCCGATCCGGGGCGCCTATGGCTTGTTGTTGCACTCGATAATGGCGAGCAGGGGATCGGGCTGGAACTTGAACGCTTCCAGTTGAAGGTGGAGGAGGCGCCATGAAGCAGGATGCTCCTGTCTCCTCGGCTTCCGAACGCCCCGGGACGCAGTGGGGAATGGCTACGGAGGCGGCACTGGTTATCATGCGGCCGATGATCGCTGTGCCCATCCCGGCCGCAGGCCATCCACTCTCTGTTCAGTGGAATCCTGTGCGCGGAGCTACCAGGGTTGTGCTCGATGATGGCGGGCAGAGCACGGCGTCCGCTCCTGCGGGCGGATCGGTACGCATAGCGCCAGCCGCTGCCACCGATCCCCTTGGCACGATAGCCCTTACAAGCCAGGGAAACCATCGCATCTATAGCAACCCCGGGCGGAACCGGATTAAAAGCCTGGTGCTTCGCGGCCTGAAGATGACCGGAGACAAGAACCCGGTGTATAAGAAGCAGAGCGACTTCAGCACGCCGACAAGCACCAACAAGATCCTGCGGCTTATGGTCGCCACACGTGCTTCGGCGAGCGATCCCTGGATGCCAGCTTTTGCCGTGCCCCCGCTTCCTTCGCGCGGGGAAGTTCCATCGCTGTTGACCGGTGCTACCTTCAGCAACGAGGTGCTGACATTCCCGTACGCCATAAGCGGCCAGATGCGCCTTACCCTCTTCGAGGGGGATAGACTGGAATCGCTCATTGCGGTTGCCACCACCGTTGCAAGCGTTGCGGCAAACGCCGAACTGGTGCCACGCGATCTTGAACTGCTGGGGCAGGATGGCCAGGTGATCTGGGCGTTCCCGGGAGAGTATCCTCTCGGGGCTTCCGCTTCCGAGCCATCGCTTCGTGTGCCGATCGAGCTTGCATTGAACGATGATCTCCCCGCCGCTCTTGCCGCCGGACGCCCATTGCGTGCGGAGTTCCGAGTAAAGGGATCGGTTGCCGGAGCCGCTGCGTTCATCACGTTCAACGATCCGCGTGGGGAAATCCTTCGCGAGCATCGCGGGCTTCTTCATGTCGATCTTGCTGGCGATCCTGTCCTCCTTCCCCTTGCTGGCGAAGCGCTCGATCCCCAGACGCCCCAGCGTGTGAGCGGCGGGTTCTCGGTTCGCTATCTGGGGCTGCGCCTTCTTGCCGAGCTTTCCGATCCCCTTCCGGCGCCTGATGAGATGGTGCGCGGCGTTGTGGTGCGCGATGCCCCATTGCTGCGCGCTCTTCCCCCGGCGGGGCTTGATGGCATAAGCGTGGCGATGATCGGGTTCATCGGCCGTGCCCCGGAGGAGTGCGAGCTGGAGGCGCAGCTTGTGCGATTTCGTGATGGTGTGGTGGGCGCGCCGGTCGGGCCTCCCGGCCGGGTCGTTGTGCTCCCGTCGGGTGGCAGGCAGACCACCGCCTGGGTGGATCTCTCCGAGACCGGAACCCTGTCGGAACCGCTTGCCGTTTCAGTGCGATCCCTTCGCGGACGCTTCTTCTGGGCTGGTGAGGAGCGCCCGCGCATTCGCGTCGCCATACACGATCCCGATCCCGGCGGGCGGGCGCTTCTCCTTGGCGGCCAGAGATTGCTTTCGGTGAACAGCCCATCCATCGATATACCTGAGCAGAATTTCCCCCCAACACTCTTTCGCGCAGCAGCTCCGGCGTTTGCAAGCGAGCTGTTTATGAGCGTGGACATCTCCGATTTAATCTTGAGGTACCGACGGCCATGAGTTTGCTCGATCAGATGCGAGAGCTCGATACATCGGGCATCGTCTCGGCGCGCGGCAGCATCAGCGTGTCGGTGAATGCCGATGGGCTGCAAGGCCTGCTCGGCGATGGCGCCGTGCAGACCGTGCTCGGGACGCTGGGTGGCCTGCTCGGCGAGATACGATCGCTGGAAAGCCCGGCCGACCTTCTGAAGCCGATTATGAGCGCGGTGGGAAACCTGCGCGGCTCCATCTCCATAGGCGATCTCCCGGTCTCCGAGTATATCGCCGCGGTCAGCAACGGCGTCGATATCGTCGTTGGGCTGATGCGCTCGATCGGCGATGGCGATCTGACGAAGCTGACGCTTCCTACCGGGCAGACCTTCGGTGATATGCTTGGCGAGGTAGGCTCGCAGGCCGCCCGCTATGCCGGGGTGAATCTCGATGGTGTGGCCGATCTTCGCACGTTGATCGATACGGTGGATGGCGGTCTGCCATCGGATGTGGGACGGCTGGTGGAGATGGCGCTTGATCTTCTGCTCCCCTTCGGCCGGTCGTACCTGGGCACGATACGTTCCAGCGTCGATGCCGTGTTCAGCGGGATCGGGTCGATTCAGATCCCATCGAATGTTACGGCGACGCTGGCCGCATCTCTCGATCTGGTTGCGGTTGCTGCGGCTACAGGCGATCCCGCTCGTCTGAACGAGGCCCTGCGCGATCTGGAGCGCGCCCGCCAGAACGCGCTGGAGCTTGTCCGCCGCGCACTTGCAGGTGTTGTGGGGGGATTGGAACGGCTCGATCTTGCCCGCCATCTTGGCGTGATCGCCGATGCGTCGGTGGCTCTTCGTACCGGCGAGGATTCGGTGCTGGAGTTCATGGATCGTATCCGCCGCCTTATCGCTTTTATGGGGGAGACGATCGCCTCGGCAGGCATCGATGATGTAAAGGCGATTGTGGAATCAATCGGCGATATGCTGGAGGCTCGCCTGCGCGAGTCCGTCCAAGAGCCGATCGAACGGACCGTGGAAGAGGTGAAGGCCTGGGTGCGCGGGCTTCTGGCGCATATCCCGCTGCGCCATTATCGGGGCGAGCTTACACGCTTTATCCAGAGCATTGCCGAGGCCATCCGCGATGCCGATATCGATCGGTATGCGCGCGAAACCCGCGAGTTCCTGCAACGTGTGGAATCCCTTGTCACCGACTTCGATATCGCAGGGGAGATTCAGGGCGTCCTTCAGGATGTGCAGGCTGCGGTCAACGGAGCGCTTGGTGGCGTAAAGGCGGCGTTGGATGCCATCGTGGCCGAGATCACCTCCCTGGCCGATCAGGCGAGCGGCGTGCTGGATGGCGTTGCGACACATCTGGAGAAATTTCAGAGCACGATCAATGAGGTCTCAACGCTGATCGAAGGGATTCAGATCGATCAGGCGAGCGAACAGGTGGTCCAGAAGATACGCGGGCTGCGCGAGAAGGCGGAGGAGCTGCTCTCGGTTGCCCCTCTTCCCGATTCCCTGCGCCCGCTTGTGGAACAGCTTGTGAGCACGCTGGAGAATATAGACTTCAGCGATGTGCTTGAACCGGTTCACAAGGCTGCCAGAGGATTTCAGATCCCGGATGAGGCGCTTGATACGGTCAAAGGGGTGCTCGATGAGGCTGGCCGCCTTATCGCCAACCTGATTACGCCGGAGCTTGTTGCCTCGATCGACGCCGAGGTGCAGAGGCTTGTGGAGCAGATCCGAAAGCTCGATCCCTCCTCGCTCCTCGATGGAGTCAAGGACTATATCGAGAAGGCAGCCGATGGTATCGAAGAGCTTGATCCCCGCCCGCTTGTGCGTGAACTGCGTGGTCCGTTCGATACCGTGATGGATGCGATCGATGCGGTGCGCCCGGAGAAGCTTCTGGCCCCCGCGATTGATGCCTATGAAAGCCTCCTCTCCGGCGTCTCGCTCCCCTCTCCCGATGCGGTGATACAAGGGGCGCATGCTGCCTTCAACAGTGCGGGCGCGCAGCTTGGCGCGCAGCTTAGCCAGCCGCTTGAACGCTTGACCGGCGGCAGCACGCCAGCTTCCGGTGGCGGTTCTGGAAGCGGTTCGGCGGGAGCACAGCAGGGTGGTTCCGGCGGGACTGGAAGTGCCGGATCGGGAAGCAGCGGGGCCGCCGGAGGAACAGCCGCGGCATCGTTGCTGCCACCACAACTCGAAGAGGTGCGCGCCGGTGATCTGATTCGTATGCTGGGCTATCTCCCGGCAAAGTTGCGCGAGGCTCTGCATGAACTCGATGCGGGAGTCCTCGGCGAGGTGCTTCGCAGAATCGACTCCTTCTGCGGCGGGCTGGCACGCGATCTCCGCCGTATTCAACGGGATCTCTTCGCCGCCGAGGAACAGATGGCCGCATCGCTCGATACCATGCTGATCCCGCTGGGGAGCGCACAGATCCGGGCACAGATCGCTATCCAGGCGAACTTTCATGTCGGTTCGGTGGGAGTTGATCTGGGCGGAGCGATGACTGCCGTGGCAATCGCCGGTCCGGGACCGTTGCGTGCGGCGCTGGCCGGGGAATTGCAAAGCGCTCGCCAGCAGGCACGGCAGGTGATCGCGCAGACCGGAGGGCGCCTTGGCGCGCTCCTGGATAAAACCGCCACGGCGCTTGAACGCTCCAGCATCGCCCGCCTGGCTGGTGATGCCGATGCGTTTCTGGCAGCGCTCGATCCCGAACCGGTCGCGGTGGAGCTGGATAAGCTTGTCACCATGGTGCTGCGCCGGGTTCCCGAGTTCATGGATGGTATGGACGACGTATTTCGTGCAGCGGTGGAACGGCTGGTGAATCTGCTCAGAATATTTAATCCGGCCGTGCAGGCGGAGAAATTTCTCTCGGTGTTCGATGTTATCCGTGAGGAGCTTGATCTGCTCAACCCACGACGCCTTGCCTCGGAATTGAACGAGGTCCATACCGCCATCAGAACTACCGTCGCCGCCTACGATCCCGAGGCCTTTGCAGAGGAGCTGTACGATGTTGTGCAGGCGGTTGCCGCCAAGATACGATCGCTCGATCCCGCGGCGCTTCTCGGCGATCTTGCACTGTTCGATGACCTTATCGCACAGATGGAGGCGGCTTCTCCGGCGGCCATCCTCTCGCAGCTCGATACCTCGCTCGATACGGTGGCCGCACGGCTTGCGGCGCTTGATGTCGGGCATCTGGTGGAGTCGGTCGAGAAGCTGCCGGATCGGGTTGTGACCGGAGTGGAGAGGGCCATCGAGGGGATTCGTGATGAAGTGATCGCTCTGCTGGAGTCGATCAGGTATGCAAGCTCAAATGCAAGCGCCAGCGTTCGTGTGAGCGTGGAGATCTTACCATGAAGACTGAGACGATTATTCCGATCCCCGGCGCTGATTCTGCGCTTGTCGTAGTGCGCGATGCCAAAGGGAACCTCTGTTCCATCCATGCAGCAGGACGCGAGTATCTCCGTGTGGAGGAGGGAATCCGTGTCTACGATAACGGATTTGTCAGAACAAGCGATGTCGATGCACCGGCAGGTCTACTACGCCATGTACAGACAGGAGAGAGCCGATGGGTGGAGGCCTATCTGCGCGATGCGGCGGGATTGCCGGTGCGTGTCGATGGTGTGGAGATTCAACGCGATGAGCGCGGCCGGGTAACCGCCTGTATCGATGCCGAGGGAAGTTGGCTCTATCGCTACCATGATGAGTATCTGGTCGAGATCGTCTCTCCATCCGGGGTGCGCCGCATCGGGCGCGATACGCAGGGACGGCCGGTATCAATTGAAGAAGGGGGCGTCTGCCGCAGCATCGCCTATGATGCCGGATTGCGCTCCGATGTCGGGGAGGTGCCGCCCGCCTGGAATAGAGATGATGAGGGACGGCTCTGGAGCATCACCGGGGCCAATGGCCGGGTGGAAGCATTTTTCATCTGGGATGGCTTCCATTGTCTTGCCCGTGTTGATGGTGCTCCGGGGGAACCGCTGGCGGCTGTCTTCTCGCTCGATGGTACCGGTACGCCGGTGCGTGTCATCGCTCGCGATGGCGTTACACGCATCCCTCGCGATGCCTTCGGCGAAGGCCTGCTCGCCTGCGCCAAAGGCGTTCCGGGATTGTTCGGAGGTGCGCGTCATGGTGAATTTTTCTACTATAGCGCTCGTGCGCTCGACCCTCGCCTTGGGTCCTATAATGCCCCCGATCCCTGGCATGGTGGGCAGGATGATCCACGACGTGCTGGCGGATACCGTGGCACGTTGCTCGTCGAGCGTCCTGTGGCAGGTTGTTATGCGGTCTGCCAGTACGATCCGATCGCCTTTGTCGATCCTACCGGCACCATCGCCTGGTATTATCTTCTGACAACCCTTACCTGGGCCTTTCCGAATAACCTGCTTACCTGGGTGGGGCTTGAAGGGACCATCAACTTCTGGGGATCGTTGTTCGGCGGGCAGATCGGCAGGTTCTTCTCCGGTGCTCATATCCACAGCGAACGCTTCGGCATGGGGGCGCTGCAACTCGATGGGATCATGGCCGCCGAGGGACAGGTCTTCACCACACAGCATATCGTCTGGGCAAAGCGAGAACATTTCGAGTCGCATGCCGAGATCAGCGGGTTTGCCCCCGATGGGCCGATTACACCCACATACTATGGGACAATGCTGCGGGTGGTCCCGGAACATGCCGATGCGTTCCTTCTGCGTGGCTCGCGCCCCGGTACCAACGGCGATCCACGCTTCCCGCAGTTCAATAGCGGCGTCATCGAGTGGACACGTGCTGGAGGTGAGGCCGAAGCATTCGCGCCAGGTCTGCTCTCTCCCCGTTTTCCAGCAGGCGGGTTCCATTTTGCGATACAAGCCGGGATACATGGGCCGATGCGCGGCGTTCTTACCGAGCTGGAGCCAGGAGCGGACGTTGCTACCGGAACGGTGGATGATAAACTTCTTCTTACACTGCCTGGCATCGGACATGGCCTCGCCGAAGGCGCTCTGGTGCTGATCGCCAATGCCGCCAATGTTGCCGATATCGTTCCTACCCTTTCGGTGGAGGAGTCAGGTGGCGCTACGCAGGTACGTCTGAACGAGCGGACCCTTGCCGCCGGGACCACCGGTCTGCGTCTGCGCAGGCTTGGCCCCATGCAGTCGAGCGAGGTGCTGCCCCGTGGCACACAGAATACTCATCTGAATGTTGTTGCGGGCAGCGCCCCCTATCTCTCCGATGATGCGCTCCGGCTGCTTGATGGCGGCGTCCCGGTGGGCGCAGCCCTTGTTAGCGGGTTCGAGGCGCGGCTCACGCTTGATGCGGCGCTTCCCGGAACCCTGCGGTCGCCCATCGCCGTCTTTGCTCTTGCTCCGTCAGGCCCGGTGCGTGGCGCAGAGCTGACAGCCGATGCATCGGTCCTTACCTTCGCGGTCGATCCGGTTCCGGCCGAGGGCGATTTTCTGAACGTGACGCGCGCTGGCACAACGATATCCGTTGTGGTTATCCCAGGAGAAACCGGACGTAATCGTCGGGTGGATCGTTCGCTTGCGGCTCTTGGCGCGGCCGGAGCTGTGTCGTGGCAGCAGCTTGTGCGCGGTAGCGCCCACGGCGCCAGACGCGGTGCGGTGGAAGGGGCCGCACAGCTTACCTATGCCCCCATTGTGCGTGGCAGCGCCCCAGCCAGCGGTTTTGTGGGCGTGGAGGATGCCGGTGGCACGCTCGCTGCCAGAAGAATTGCCTCGCTGGCCTACGATAGCATGGTCCTTGCCGGGCCGTTGCCGGCTGGGCCTGCGCAGTTCACCGTGGAACGGTATGTGCAGGAGGGGAATGCGCTGGCGGTCACCTCTGCGGTGCTTGCGGCGGTGCTTGCCCTTGCACAGAATGTGAACTTCAGCGGGGTTTCGCTCCGCCTGTTGCAGATAGGGACGCAGACCCTGCCCGCCGGGGTTTTGGTCGCTGCCGGGTTTACGGTTGCCGGGGAGAGCGCCACACTGCCATATCGTACGCCAAGCGCGCAGCCGATCCAGGTCGGTGAGGCGGTTGTGGTCAATAGTGGCGGCGGGCCTCCTGCTGCTGCGGTTGTCCGGGCGATCGAGATGACTGTGGAGCTGGATCGTGATATGACGCTTGCCGCAAGCGATCTCCGTCTGGTGCAGCTTGTGCCCGCCGGACCGATCTATGATGCCGAGCGAGCCGATGTCCGCACGGTTGTAGTTGCCCCGCTTGTGAATGGTGTGCGCGTGCAGATGCCACGGTTTTTTATCGGAGAGATCGTTCTTGTCACTGCCGGAGCTGCCGATCGCCTCTATAGGGTCGCCGATGTCGCTGGCACAACGCTGAGCCTGGAGGGTGATGCCGAGATACCGGCCGCGCCGGGCGCCCTTGCCATCCAACGGGTGCTGCCGGGCGACCCGGAGACCGGAGGCCAGTTCCTCGGCATCGATGGCGTGCCGATTCATCAGGCTGCCACCGGAACGACACGCTATGCCCGGTTCCGGTTCTGGCGCAACCAGGCTCTGGCCGGTGTGACGCTGGTAGGGATTGTCTCGAATGGCACAACGCTGCCAGCGCGTGTAAGCCCGGCCAGCTACGATGCCATACAGCCAAATGCCGCCCTGCCCATGCAACTCGATGTGCAGCCCACAATCGCCGGGGCCGCCGTCACCCCCACTCAGTTTCAGGTCGATGAGGCCGTGATCGTCGAGTGGAGAAGTGGCACAGCCGCCAGCGACGAGTGTACGATCACCGCGGTATCGGGCGCCAGGATCGATCTGGTCTCCCGCACCGGAGGTGCCGGGATTCCCGGCGGGGCCACCGATATCACGGTGCGCCGTATGCCGGTGCTTACGCTGAGGTTTACGGTGGCACCGGCAGCGCCGGGAGCGAGTATCGAAGTCCATGTGCTGCCGGTAACGGGGCGGCACTTCGCGGCGACCTTCACCCAGGAAAGCCCCAATGCTCTGGTTCTGCCAGGAGGCGCCGCCGGGCTGGCCGTTCCGAGCCAGAATCTGGTTGTGGTCATAGGGTTGAATGAGACGGCAGTGCGGGTGGCCGGAGAGCTGAACTCCGGCACGGTAAAAGCCCCGGATGACCCGGAGAATTGGGAGTATGATCGTCGCCAGGCGCTTGTGGAGCACGAGCTGCGGCATGCGCAGCAGTACAACTGGTTCGGCCCGCTCTGGTTCACCCTCTTCCCGATGTGGATTCTCGATACGGTGATGGCCGCCGCCACCGATGTGGAGCTTCCTGCGTATTCGGCGTTTGTGCCGGGAAGGCTCCTGAGCAATGATGCCGATGTTGTGCGCAGGCTGGCGATACCGGATATGCAGGGCATCCCCTTCAGCGCTGGGGATACCGTGCAGATCTATCGCGCCAGCACGCACAATGAAGTGAAGCTCGGAACACAGGATGGAACCACGTTCGAT
Organism: uncultured Alphaproteobacteria bacterium; assembly: GCA_964455525.1. Classification (GTDB taxonomy): domain Bacteria; phylum Bacteroidota; class Ignavibacteria; order OLB7; family OLB7; genus JAFDZV01. The sequence goes on along the minus strand of CAYVWR010000001.1, from coordinate 899,553 downwards.
ATCTCCGGCTCGGTTACGATATCAAACGGCGATATATTTGTGCGCAGACGCGCTTCAGGACAGGGAACAGCCTACGATATCGCCTTTGGCATTCTCCGGTTCCTGACGCCGGCGAGCCTTATGAATGTGACCATGACGCTCACCTATGGCTCGGTCTATCAGCTCATCGGCCGCATCATCCATCTGATCTCCCGTACCGTCAACAGCGGAACGCTCCTCGAAGCTACCGTGGAGGATAATGGTGCGGTGGCCGTGCTTGCGTCCGCGCCCCAGGTTCGCGATATCCGCAATGAATCGCGCCTGATCGTTCGGATCGATGATGGCAAGGCGGTGCGAAGCGTCGATGGCGCCATCACCGAGGGCAGGATCAGGCTTGATGCTCCCATCCTGGTGAGTTCCGGTCGCGATGTGAAGGTGTCCAGAGAGGGAGGCAATCAGCAGTTCAATGCCAAGGTGGAGGGGAATGGCTCCGTCGTGAAGCTGAACAATGCCTCCGATGCCAGCGCATTCTCCGGCGTTACCCGCGTTGAGATCATGGTGGGGGGCGATACCACTGTGGTACGCTCGATCGATCCTCCGGGCGATGATGGCCGTATCAGTTTCCGTACACCGCTGCCTGTCTCCACAGGGAGGATAAAGGTTGCGCCATACGAGACCATGACCCCCGGGACCTTGTGGCATTGGAACTCCTATTATCCTGCCACAGTGGACCCGAACCGGCTTGCCACGGTGGAGTTGCATGCGGTGGGGAGCGATAGCCTTACGCTTCGCCCGCGCGATCGCGTGCGGGTGCTCTACGATGAGAACGATTCCTTTGGCTTTACCACGACCGTTACTGCGGTCAACGGCAACACGATCGACCTGGAGGAGGCGTTCCCCAATCTCCCGGCCAATGACGGCTCGGAGCTTATCGTACGGCTTGCAAAGATCGGCCGCGACGATCCCACCGGATTTATCGATCAGCGCCTGGTGGACGATCTCTACGATGCCGGATGGGTGCGCTGGTTGACCGATCCGTTCGGACAGATTCATTACACCGCACAGCAGCGGGATCACGACTCCTTCTGGACTCATTTTGCACGTGTGGGACGGTATCTGCTCGGTACTTCGGCCTGGGGAATGATGCCCCCCGCGTTCGGGTTCTATTTCTGGGATGGCCTCTTTCTGTCGCGAACCAAGGATGCTCCCTATCTCGCCTTTATCGAACAGGATGCCTCCGAGCATAGTGGCGATCTCTATACGTCGATCGGCCGACTCTATGGCGAGGGCGTGCGTTCAAGCGATGGGCCGACCGCTACAATGGTTGTTGGCGATATTGCGCTCTACTGGTTCTGGCCCGGCGGTCGTTTTTCCATCCTTCCAATGGGCAATAGACAGGATGCGCCGGGGGTGCATCTGCCGGCCGAACCCTGTGCCATGCCATTTGTGACCAATGAATCGGGTGCCGATGCCCCGAACAACGGCAGTGAGCCAAATAATAACGCGCAGGCCGGAGCTGTGGCTACCGAGCCAGGGCATGGCTTGCCCGATGTGTTTTTTGCAAAGAGCACGGCCGATCCGCGCGAGCCTGCTGCGACCGGAGCACGCAGGTTCAACGTTGGCATGCGTGGCTGGGTGCCTATGGAGCCAAGGATCCAGCGCACCATGGCCAACTATGTGGCCTTTACACGTCCTACAACTGGCAACGAACGCCATCGTATGACGATTCGTACCGGTCTCGATAATCCCGCAGCCGATCGTCACGCGCAGGATAAGGGGAAGCAGGTGATCTTCTACAACGTCACTGTGCAGGACGTGACGGCGACCGTCAATGGGGTTGCCGTCGCCGAAGGGGGTACGGTGCGGCTTCTTCGCACACAACGGGCGCGCGTGGAGGTGAGCGGCGAGGGCGCCTTGGCCGTTGCCCGCCGCTATCGTGTTACCGTGCGGCGTCCGGCCGATGGCCCGGTGTTGCGTGCGCCGGAGGATCTGGTGCTGGAGGCACGCGATCAGAATGGGGCCGGTGAGCCGGTCGAGATCAGCCGCTTCTATCACTTCGATCCGGTCGCCAGACACTTCGAGAACGGCGCGCTTCGCGGTCGCGGGATGCATCTGGCAACCGATGTCGATATCCCCGTCCGTACCATCAGCGTTGATGTCGTAGACACTCTTCCAGTGCTGGCAGCGCTTCCTGCACGTCCCGATTTCACGGTCTATGCCGAGCCTGTGCAGGCGCTCAGGCCAGGGAGCGAGGTGGTTGTCCTTGTCGCTTCCAGCGTGATGCTCTTCAACCACCAGGTGCAGTATGCCTCGGCCCCGGCGCCAGCCGCAACCATCGATCCGGTGGTGGCTCTTGCCGATGCAACAGGCGCTGCGTCTGCCGAGCTTCTGCGGTTCCTCGGCCTCGGCCGTACGTTCAGCCTGCGGCTCGGGGCGGATGATCCCCCGGAGGAACGTGCGTCGGTCCGGTTCGAAGTGACCGTAGGAGATCCCACAAATCAATCCGTGCTGAGCGTTGTGGTCCCGATCGAAGGGCATTTCCTGGCAAATGCTCCCGGCGGCATCTATCAGGTGCCGCGCGGCGGAACCCTGGTGCTGAACTGTGCCTCGCTTGCCGGAGGAGGTGTTACCCCCCTGGCAGATGTTCAGGTTACCAGAACCAATGGGACGCCTCCGCCGCTTGTTGGTGCCGATCCAGAGTTGACATTTGCCGTGGCCGGTTCGCTCCTTACGATCACCGCCCATGCATCCGCTTCAACCGGGCTGCGCCGACTGCTTGTCGTGGATGCTGCCGATCCGGCCAATCGGGCGCGGCGAACGGTGGCGATCGTATAAGCCGATAACGACGTGTCTTGCAGAGGAACGGGGAGCTGGCATGGCTCCCCTTCTTCGTTTGCACCGGCCGAAGGCCGGCCGGCAAGCTCTCCTGCGGGGCATACGGCGATGGTCTTGCCGATGCAGCCTGTCGTTGATATCGCATCCCGATACCGTAGCTTTGCAGAATGCTTCCCGCCAGTGCCGGGGGTGTTATGAAGCTGTAGCTCCACGTCTTGGAACATCATGGGGCGGAATCCGGGCTGAGCTTCGCCGTGTGCCGCGCTGTGCTGCCGGATGAGTGCTTTTGCCCGGGGTGGCCCTGATGAGAACGGAAGGGGTAAGTGCGGCACAATACGACACTCTGTTATTTTGGGGCCGGTTGAAAACGTTCCAGGCAGGTTCAATCGTCAATGGACCATGCCCGGTGCCCCCGGGCATCGCAGTTGTTATCTAATCCATTCCGCGTGAAGGCGCGGACAGAGATGCATGCCGAACAGCACAAAGATCATTACCTCGCAGGCGCATGCCGCATTCCAGGCCGAATGCCATGCTACGGTTCCTACGCACGCTGCCGAGGTCAGGGAGGAGCAGGGCAAACGCCTTTCCACCATGATCCGCCGCTCTGTGTTCCGTCTTCTCGGCGATGGGCGTAACCGCGAGGACCACCAGGAAAAGATCAATGGTGCGTCGCTTAAACACATTACGATCTTCCGTTATGATGCTGTTGGGGATTATATCGTGACAACGGCCTTGATCCGCTGGCTCCGCCAGGCGGTTCCCGATGCCAGGATCGATGTGATAGCCTCCCAGCGGAACGAAGTGCTCGCCAGAGCCGATCCGCATGTCGATCGTGTGTTTACGGTACATCATCAGCAGATGGTGCTGAATCGCGCGTTCTTCAATCTTCTGCGGACGATCGGCCCGCGTGATAGCGATCTGTTGTTTGCGCTTCCGAATCGCATGACCCGCTGCGCGGTGATGGGACGGATTATCACCCCGCATGCGGAAAAGATTACGCTTCTCCACTGGCCACGCCGTACGATCTATGGCCAGGTCTTCCACCGGCAACTGGACCGTCCGTCCGGGCTGGAACATCTGGCGGAAACCTTCCTTCGCATGGCTACCGAGACGATCGATCCGGTTGTCGATGTTCCACCGCAGGGGGTGCGGCCATACCTGGTGCTGGATGAGGCCGGATGGCGCGGTGCCGAGAGCTTTATGCGGAGCGAGGGGCTTGGTTTCTCCGGCATGGGGGCCGATGTGGTGCTGGGACGTGGCTGGAGCGGGCCTGCGCCGCAACCCTTCCCTGGCAAACGCTACTGTGTGGTCAATATATCCGCGCATTGCAGGGAGCGGCAGTGGGGGCCGCCCAGTTGTGCCGCGGCCGTGCGGGCCTTGGTGGCACGCGATCCGGGGGTACGCATCTATATCACCGGTGCGCCAGCCGATGTTGCCGATGTGCGGCAGGTTGTGGCGGATGTGGGACATTCGGACTGTGTGGCCCTTTCTCTGCGGTTGAACGAGTTCACCGGTTTTGTGACGGGAGCATCGCTTGTCGTAAGCCCCGATACCGCCACGGTGCATATCGCCGCGGCTGCCGGTTGTCCTGTGGTTGGATTGTATGGCGAGCATATCAAGGCGGCGGAGTGGTATCCGTTCGGGACCAGATTTATCCTGTTGGTGAGCGCAAGCGAGGAGACGATCGACCTGATAGAGCCGGATCTTGTGGCCGATGCGGCATGCGCGCTTCTGCGAGAGGAACCTGCGGTGGAAGGCGCCGGGCTGGCCGTGGGCGGTTATGCCGTACACGATGGGCGATAGTGAGACGATCCTTCGTCGGTGTTCGTGGTACGGTGTTGGTGGCCCATCCCAGGTGGCGTACCGTTGTATGAAATGATGGAGCGATGAATCAATTGCTGGAATGCGATGGTGCCAATGCCGTAGTCGGAAGCTGCCGGCAACTGACAGCCAATAACCAATCCTTCTTTCGATGTCTACCATCTGTGCCCATCTCGATCAGATTCAGGATGTGAAGCCTGGGTCAAGCGGCTGCCAGGAGTGTCTTGAGACCGGCGATTCCTGGGTGCATCTTCGGCTCTGCCTTGTCTGCGGCCATGTTGGCTGCTGCGATTCCTCGCGGAATAAACATGCCACAAAACATTTCCATGCCACCGGCCATCCGGTTATACGGTCGTTTGAGCCGGGTGAGAACTGGGGATGGTGTTATGTCGATCAGGTCTATCTTGAGGCACTGTAGCGAAGGCTGAGCCGGGTTCGCACAGAAGGGAAAACGATACTGCAATGGCTCCCAGGGTGGCAAATCGGGCGGATGCACGTCCTTTTCAGGGGTTTTATTTCCTGCCGGATCGTTATTCTCCCTGAGGTACTCCCACGGGCGGAGGAGCGTTGTGCCCTCCGTCCCCGGGAAGAGGAGGGAGCGTCGCCGAGATTCCAGGGGATGTCGTGCGCTCCGGCTCTTGTACCTTTGTTCCTTTCATCAATCTTGGATGCACGTGGCAAACGACGTAGAAGCAGTTCAGTCCCTTCAGCAATCATACAATCGTGTCCGTACTGAGATCGCCAAGGTGATCGTCGGGCAGGATGCAATCGTTGAGCAGCTCCTTATCGCACTGATGGCACGCGGCCATTGTCTGCTGGTCGGCGTGCCGGGGCTGGCAAAGACGCTCCTGATCCGAACGCTCTCGCAGGTGCTGGATCTCTCGTTCAATCGCGTTCAGTTCACCCCTGACCTTATGCCATCCGATATCACCGGCACCGAGGTGATCGAGGATAACAGGTCGACCGGCGAAAAGGTGTTTCGCTTTGTCAGGGGGCCGATCTTTTCCAATATCGTGCTGGCCGACGAGATCAACCGTACACCGCCGAAGACGCAGGCGGCGCTCCTGGAATCGATGCAGGAACATCATGTTACCGCAGCCGGACAGACCTATCCGCTCCCCGATCCGTTTTTTGTGCTCGCTACCCAGAACCCTATCGAACAGGAGGGAACCTACCCTCTTCCAGAGGCGCAGCTCGACCGCTTTATGTTCAATCTCTGGCTCGATTATCCATCGTTCGCCGAGGAGATACAGATCGTAAAGCAGACCACGGCCGGTGTAGTCCCTCGCCTGGAGAAGGTGCTGCATGCGGAACAGATCGTCGCCGCACAGGATCTGGTTCGGCGTGTGCCGGTGGCCGATAATGTTATCGAGTATGCAGTGCGCCTGGTGGCGATGACCCGCCCGAAAACCGAAGGCGTCCCCGCCTTCGTCAATGACTTCCTGAGCTATGGTGCCGGGCCTCGTGCCTCGCAGTACCTGATCCTTGGCGCCAAGACCCGTTCGGTTCTCTATGGGCGCTTCTCTCCAAGCATGGATGATGTGCGCGCTGTTGCGCTGCCGGTGCTTCGCCATCGTATCGTGACAAACTTCAATGCCGAGGCGGAGAACGTCTCATCGCAGGAGATTATACGACGGCTCCTTGAGGCTGCCGTATAATGCTTCGAGGATGTGCCTGATGATGGATGGGTGAGTGCGCGGTGCAAGTTGGTTCTGCCAGAGGCTATCCATGCATGCCGTGCATGGATTTTCAGAGAGATGAGCCTGTAACAAAGGCGGCGCGACTGCTCATGCAATCGCGCCGCCGGGAACCGGGACGGAAGTGATGCTCCGATCCGTCTCGTTACCAGTGTTCAGTTGGCTTCAAGCCGGTTTCGGAACCATCGGTCCCGAGGGCTGCGCAAAGCTGGGATGAGAATCGGCGCCCCCGGATGTTCATTCCCGTTGTGGCTCCGTCCAGAAGAGTCATAACGGTTGTCCTGTCCCCGCCCGGTCCCTTACTCTTTAGTTGGAGTAAGCAGCGCTGACGGTGAAGGTGCCGCTGTAGCTGCCACGCTGCTGCTGTGCAGCAGGTGTCACGGAGCCGCCAATCCAGAGATATGCCTGCCCCAAGCCGTCGGATGCTACCCCATCCCCCCCGTTGTCGGTGCTCAGGATCGTTGTTGCCGAGCCGCTCGATGCGTTCAGGGCCGTTGCGGTGCTCTGGGCGTTGCTGGTATGCACGCGCAGGGCCGATCGGTTGATCGTGACCGTCATGGATGCTCCCCCAGCGCCGGAAGTGGTCGAGATGGTAAGGGATGGCGGGAGGCTGATGGAGATGTTGTCCCCCTCGTCGCCGCTGAAGCTGACTGCGGCAGCGGCTGCGCTGCTTGGCGGGACGGTTGCAGTTGTCCCCTTTGTGATGGAGCCGAAGGCGAGCGGAGCGATGGCGGTCGCAGTGATGGGGGTGATGATGGTCGCGGTGCTGGCGATCGCGGCGGACTGTGCTGCTGCGTTCGCGGCGGCGGTAGCCAGCGCCATCAGGGCCAGGAGTGATACGGCGATGCGATTCATGGGCGAGATCCTTGCAGAGAGGGTTTCAGGCTGTTTGTTTGTTGTTCTGCACCACTCCTCCAATACAACCATGCCACGAGCGGAAAACGCCGTTCCTGTCCGTTTTTCGGTGTTGTTGCTGCCGCTGGCATTGCCCGGTTCCAGGACAGATCCGAAAAGCGGACAGAACTTGTCGTGTTTCACCCGATCGGTGCGGAGGTGCTTGGTGGTGTAGCGAGGGGAGTGTAATGCCTGGTGAGCGGAATCGGCGTGGGGAAGGGGAAGTTCTTGCCATGCACTCTAGCGTGTAAGGGCAAGCCGCCGCTTGTATTCTCTGTTCCAGGCGCGGAACAGCGTGCTGGGAAGCGCATGGGGGTGGGTGCGGAGCAGCTCGGCATAGAGGTGCCCGAGCCGGTTTGCGCGAATATCGCGGGGATCATCGGCGCCGCCACGAATAAAGAGCGCCTCGCCAAGCTCCACGCCTATGCCAAGCAGATCGGCGGCGGACCCGTTGTCAAGCATGGTGGCGAGCCAGGCCGACGCAAAAAAATGTTGCAGCTTATCCTTGTCGTCGCCGTTTGGATTATCGAGAAAGAGGCGGCGGGGAAGCCGGGCCACCCTCCGCTCGAACGCCTCCTGTGGTTCCAGCGTCAGGGGGAGTTCCAGGCCAATGCTGAGAGGGATGGTACGATGCTCGAAGCTTGCTATCAGTGCTGCAAGGAGCGTGCTCTCCGGGTTTCCCCCTGCCTCGCCGAATGCGCGTAGATAGAGCATATCCATCCGGGTAAGATCGTCGAGCGAATCGGCTGCGGGGGGGAGTGAGTCACGTATCCAGGCACGTGTCAGATAGCCGGTACGGATCGGCTCCGGGAGCAGGAGATCGAGCGCCGAGGCGGGGGAGGGGGCGCCCGGCAGCGGGAGATCGAGCGCAGAGCCGATCTCCTGTCCGTGCAGGCAGGCGCCCCATACGGGAGCGCCGACCACAAGGCAGAACACAAGCAGGGGGAGGGCTGGAAACGATCCCCCTTGCGGCTTGCGGTGTGGCATTATACCTGGATGCCCCATCGTTTCCAGAGGCGTACCAGCCATGTGTGTATATAATAGAGGAACACTGCCAGTATCGCCCCCGCCAGCAGATCCACGACGTAGTGGTAGCGCAGATAGATGGTTGCGATAACGATGCTGATCCCGCCAATCGTGATAAACCAGCGCCAGCGAGAGCGATAACGCCAGACCAGAAGGATGCCGAGCACCGACATCATCGTATGGCCGCTCGGCATGCAGTCGCGGTTGACAACGTCGTACGGGTCGGTCATGTCCGGGGTGATGTTGTTCCCGGCATTGATAAGCTCGCGAAACGGCCCGGTCAGTACCAGGCCCGGCAGATCCCGGTCGATCGAGTAGAAATCATGAACCTCGAATCGTGGTCCGATCGCAGGCATGATAAAGTAGAGGAGGTAGCTGAGATAAAATCCCGCCAGCAGCGTCATGGCAAAGACGCGAAAGGTCCGCATCCGGTTGCGCAGATAGAACTCGATCGCCGGCACCACCAGCATAAGCTGGAAGATGTTGTACCAGATCTGGAAATATTCCGTCAGGAACGGATTGGCGAAGCGATAGATCCACTCGGTGGGATTGACGCCAAAAATCGCCCGATCCCATGCCGCCAGCGTTGCATCATAGGTATGCGGGTTGACCAGCGGGATATAGTTATGCACCTGTGCATACATCATATAACCGACCGGCAGGATATAGAACGACCGGAGGATATGGGCGATTCTCGATCCGGTCTGGTCGTACCACATCGCAAAGGCGAAGATGCCGACCATGGTTATGATATTCATCTGCAGGATGGCGAAGGAGGACTTCACCTGCCTGATAAAGATGATGTCGAGCAGCGTATAAAGGATGAGCATCGCAAGGCAGAGATACTCCGTGCTCCAGAGCGATGCACGGATCGTCTCCCAGGTGCTCTCACGTACCCGTATCCCTCGTGCCACCCTGCTTCGCATCCGCGTATACGCGGGCGAGGCAAATGAATTGCGTCGGCGAGAGTTCTTCCGCCCGTCCTGATGCGGCGATCCCTGCTTGTCCAAATACTTTGTCACGTTCCTCTTGGGTGTTTAGCAGTTGAGCAAGAGAGTTGCGAAGCGTCTTGCGGCGTTGGCTGAATGCTGCGCGTACGATCTGCCGATGCTGTTTCTCGATGCCGACAATGCCATCGATATCTCTGAAGCGAAGGCGAACCACGGCTGATGTAACGTTCGGCGCAGGATAAAAACAACGAGGCCCTACATCAAACAGCCGCTGTGCTACCGCATAGGTCTGCACCATAACCGAGAGGATGCCATAATCCTTCGTTCGTATGGGGGCGATCAGACGGTTTGCCACCTCTCGTTGCATCATCATCATCACATCGCCGATCACCCTGCGGTGATCGATGAGATGGAACAGAATGGGGCTGGTAATATAGTACGGGATGTTGCCGATCACCCGGAGCCGGTTTGTCCCATAACGCATGGCAAGTTCCCCCAGGTCGAGCTTGAGGAAGTCATCCTCGATAACGTCAATCCTGGTGCCATACAGGTCGCGAATGCGCTCGGCAGCCCGAGGGTCCAGCTCGACAGCTATCATCCGGCAGCCGCTTTCAACAAGCAGCCCGGTAAGCGCCCCCTCGCCGGGGCCTATCTCGACGATGATATCGTCAGGGTTCGGATCGAACTCGCGTACGATTCTTGCCGCGATGTTCCTGTCGATAAGAAAATTCTGGCCGAGAGATTTCTTCGGAGTGATATGGTCCATAGTTCGCAAACCGCAAAAATACCATATTCTTCGAGGCTGACCAGGCAAATTCCGGCCACCCTCTCATGTGCTCTTCTCCGGGATCGGCGGCTGTTGCGTTGATCGAACAAAACTTCCAGCCGCCATCTTCGTCTGCTCTTCACCGGATTGCCGCGGCGTTTGCCGCGATTTATGCCGCTCTCTAACATTTCCGGGAGTGATGGGTTATCTCCAAGATCCATTCCAATCCGTTATCGCAGAGTTTCATTCATACGCCGATATGCACAGAAAGCTACTTGTATCGCTGTTCGCAGCAGCGCTCGCCGTTCTCCCTCAGGTTCCTCTTGCAGCCAGTCAGCCTCCGTTCTTCTCGTTTCGTACCCCGGACGATTCGGTTCAGATCCGGCAGTTGATCCAACAGTATCTGGAGGTTATGGACCGGGATACGTTTGATATCGTGCAGCGCGAATTGTTCTGTGCGGGAGAGTTTGCCGAGGAGATAGGCAATCGCCACGGTGTGCCGCTTCGTCTGCCGAAACAGACGTCGTATCAGGTCTCCTCGGTGCGGCCTGTTCGTTCCAATGGCGATTTTGCCATCGCCACAGTCTCCACAGAGATGGGCGTGCTGCCGCTGTTCGGGCCGATGACGATCGACTGGGTGTTTTTTGCCGAGTTGACAGACGCCGGATGGCGTATAAGTTCGTTGCGACGCCAAAATGGTGCCGATCCTGCCATGCAGATGCTTCGCACGCTGGACACTCTGGCGGAGTATCCTCCCAGCCTGAAGCCTGTCATCGCACGCGATCGTTCGGGAGTATTGTTGAGCAATGAACAGCTCCGGCGGCATTTCGCCGAGCATCGGAACGGGTTCCAGACGCTGGCCGGGCAGTTCCATCGGTCCGATTCTCTCTATATGGTGAGCCGGAACGATCGTGTTATCACTCAGTTGAACCATGTCGGGTTCGAGTGGGGCGTTGCCGCCCAGGATGTTCCCCAGCAGGCGATCGACGAGTTTATGAAGACGGCCAATGCCGAACAGCAGCAATATATGAGGGAGCAGCTCAAGATCGCCGCGAAGATGCGTGCCTATGGCCTTGATACCTTGCAGAGGGTGGCAAACCGGTTCGGTTTATCGATGGCACGGCTTGATAGTGCCGTACGCCAGATGCACGACCTTCGTATCACGTTTATCAATACCCGTTTGCCTTGGCCCGGATCGGTGCAGCTTACGGTTGCCGGAAGCGGAGAGGATGCCGTGGGTTATCTCTACTCCCCAACAGGCGATATGCCCTTTATCACTCCCTGGGAGTATTTCTACCTGGAGGAACTCGGCAACGGTTGGTGGATCTTTCGTGCAACCTGATCCCCCGTCCATAGGCCCGGCACTGATGGATGGCCCGGCCAGTTGCAGCCGGTTGTGATAATACTTCATGGTGCTTGCGCGTCTTCAAGATCAGCGAGCGCTCTTGCCTCGCATACCCTCTCTTCTGTACTCATACTGGATCTACTATGCACAACGGCATTCCAAAGGGCATGGCAACGGCACCTGTCACTGTATACAGCACATCATGGTGTCCCGACTGCCATCGCGCAAAGATGTATCTGAGCCAGTGGGGCGTCAGCTATAATGAAGTGAATATCGAGGAGACCCCCGGCGCGGCCGAGAAGGTGATGGATTGGGCCAATGGCAAGCGTGTGGTGCCGACGATTACCGTTGGCGATCGTGTGCTGGTAAACCCGCATGCCCGCGATCTGGCCGCGGCGATCGGTGTGCAGTACTAGGCGGTGCTGGCAGAAACCATTGCACCATGATATGTGATAGATCATGATAACAGAGAAGGCCCCGCATGGGGCCTTCTCTCGTTGTTATCGGGATATGCTGGTTGTGCGCTCTGCTATCGGCCGATGACGACCTTTTCAACCACCTGCCGGATGCTGCTGCCGACGTTGTATCGTAGCTCGATAAGATAGCTGCCCGATGGCAGGCCGGAGAGATCCGTTGTAAGCGTATAGCGTCCTTCTTCGGTGTACGCCCGTTCGAGCGGCCGCATCATCTCGCGTCCGGCGGCATCGTAGAGCGTTAGCGATGCTTGGGATGCCACGGGTACCGAGAAGCGTATCTCTGCGGTGCCGGACGCCGGATTGGGCCATAGGGAGATCCGCCCGGCATCGGATGACCGCTCCAGACGACGCAGTTTTCCGAAGTTCCCGTCATCCTCCACAAAGCTTGCCAGCTCCTCCACCGGGTATAATGGAGCATACGGTGCCGGGACAACGGGGACCGGGCGTGGTTCGGCCCGCAGCCGAACGAAATAGGTCCCCGAAAGCAGGTCGAGTTCACGCCGGATTACCATGCGATAGGGTATGATTCCGGGGCCTACGCTAAATGAATCGAGTCTGAGAACCGGGGTGCCCGTTGCCGAATCGACCAGCTCCGCCACCACGTCCAGCCGCATACCTGCCATCACCGAATCGTTGCCCAATGCCTGCCCCCCCACTTCCAGGCCAAGCAGGGTGCTATCATGTGCCTTGAAGGGCTTGCTTCTTAACAAGGCCCCAACCATCGATACGTTCTCGATCTGCCGAAGCGTATCAGGGCGGAACACCAGCCCTACCGGGCCGGTGTAGGAGTTCCCGGCCACCCACACATCATGCAGAAGCGCGCTCATCATGGAACGTGTCGGGATATCGATCCGAAAGTGCGCCTGGCGTCCATGTGCCATATATCCCTTGGGACGCTCCTTTGCGAAAAACTGCCGTGTGGTGTTCAGCGCCGATTCCTCTGCCTCCTGCTGATACAGCACTGCATGGCGGTTCGCCTGCCGCACAGGTGCCGATGAGCCATTTGCTGCATGGCCGCCCCAGAGGTACAGGGTTGGAATAGGCCAGATGAAATTGATAGCATATTGAACGATCGATTGCCGCATCGGAAACACTCCGCTGGCGCCGGTCGCCACCGAGAACATTACCGGAGCATCGGCGCTCGCAGCATCGACTCGTGCGTTGATCGAGGAGGTGTTGGGGTATAGCGATCGGAATGTGATGCCAGGTTCGTTTGTCATCCTCATGGTGTTGTAGGTCCATTGCTGTACGTCCTCCACCAGATCCCAGTACGGATGCCAGTACCCTCCGCGTCCGCTGTCCCAATCAGGATTCCAGCGCCGTATCGTTTCGGTAAACAAGCTGCTGAAATGTACCCAGGTCTCGGTGCGTGGCCCTTTCACGGGATCGTAGAGCTGCCGGTGGCTCTCCCAGGTGATCCCTTCCTGTGCTCCATACCATATGTCCTGCGTCATGTCGATGGAGGGATGACGATGATGGGCCGCATCGTTCTGGCTGACCGGGATCATGTTGCGTATCATCAGCGTGTCCGCGGTGGCCGTTACCGAGTCGATGACCCGTGCATACATGATCATCGAACCATCCAGCGTGGAATGCTGCCAGACAAGGCCTACGGTGGAATCGCGCCCGGCAACATGCGCAAATGGCGGCATCGATGGATGAATGGCCTCAGGAGGGTAGCCATACTGAACCGCGGCCATCAGGCTGATCGAATCCGGCGTGCCATAACTGCCCGTATATAACCGCCTGAGCCGTGCGGCTATGCCGATGGTGCTATCGGACCAGGCAATAAGGTCGCCACCATGCAGGCTGGAGACCACCGCCATTCCGCATTTCTCGGGATCTCTGCCACGCAACTCCCCTACGACTTCGGTCGGCAGGATCTCCGGTTCCTTATCTCCCAGGTTCAGAATCTGCCGTAACAGCACAAAGCGCCGTGGTACTATATCGATATCTTTTCGTGCGGTCCAGACGGCCGTCACGACAACTGAATCCTGGCCCATCCTCCGCAGTGTCAGCGATGGAAAACAATCGTTCATATAGGTCTCAGGCAGCGAGGGATCGGACGATAACACATGCTCGATCGGCTCCCATTGTACCGCTCCGCTTCCTGCGTCGATCGGCATGGAACGGCGCAGGAAGACCGTATCCTTGCTGCCGTAGACCGGAGCCTTCCGCCAGTAGACCGAATAATAGCGGTCCCCCGAAAACACGATCTTCCGCTGGGAGTTGAACCGCAGATCGCCCGGGCCGATCGTATCCCCCGGCGGACAGTAGCTGATCTCCAGCAGTGCCCCGCCGCCCGGACGCAGCGTCAGCGCCATTGTGCTATCGGCACGTATCACCGTATCAAGCCCCTGCCGCGATGCAAATGTGTAGGGGAGCGGGGTGGTGTCCGGCATCACCTCGCGCACCCGGATGAAGTTGTATTCCCCCTGATCCGGGTTCTGCAAACGCAGGCGAATCGAGATCCGGCGTGCTCCGGCAAGCGTGTCCAGCAGGTTCAGCACGTCGTCGGCGGGGGGCTCGAACCCACGGCGGTTCACCACATACATATAATTGGTGTCACGCAACGGGTTTGCTACCAGCTCCATAGAGGTTCCGCTCATAATCGTATCGTAGCCGATCTTCTTGTCGAACAGGCCGATCTCTACATAGGTGTGGTGGGCGGAGTCGGGTGTGTTGAATATCGGATGCTGCGAGGTGACCGAGGAGAAGATCTCCGTTGGCGCTATCGAACGGTATGATGTTGCATGAATCGAGCCTGCCCACGGCACCGTGTAGTGTATGCTGTAGCCATCGCGCCAGCGCAGCTTCATCAACTCCGGGCCGATGCGCCTGAGCCAGTAGTTGTTCAGATGTTTGATCTCGGTGGTGCGGTCGCGATAGCCAATATAGAAGTTCGGGATGGTCGCAACCACGTTGGTGCCCGGGAGCGCACCTATGGGGCTTAGTTGCACATCCATCACATTGTTGACCGTGTCATACTGGTAATAGCCATTGGAGCCAAAACAGCATTGGAAGTCGTCATGCTCGTTGACCCAGAGCTTCACACCGTTTACCGTTCTCTGGGACATCACGCCATGATAGGAGCCAAGGCTCCACCAGAGCAGCCCGCGCGCTCCATAGGCAAGGCTGAGATTGGCAAGCCCGCGGAGTTCGGATCGCTCGGGAACATGGCCGAACAGCGTATCGGTAACCGCACCGGTCCCCTCGGGCCGGGCACGAAGAGAAAAGCGGTTGATCGTGCCGATCTGCGAGACAAATCTGCGTCCGGTGCGCCGGGAGATCGCCCCGGCGCGTCCATAGCCGTTGGCTGCGGCCCCAAGCACTGCGTACGGCCAGGAGTAGGTCGTGCCGGGATGATAATGTCCGTACATCATCCGCTGGAGCGCCGCTTCGTAGGCCTCGATCCGTGGCAGCAGGCTTTCGTCGTGTGCGGGGATGCCAAGCGAATCCAGGTCCATAAGCAGCGGCATCTGCCCGCGCCCGCCGTTATGCTGTTTGATGGCGGGGATCTTGTCGTGCTGCACCTCGTACAGCCTGCTGGGAAGCCGATTATCATCGTAACCACGGATCGGCCCGCCATCCGGCCCGATAAAGGTGCTGGTGTCATCCTGTGCGTTGAAGCCGATCTCGTACATCACCTCGGGCGGGGTGGTCATCTGATGGAAGTTCTCCGGCGCAAAGTTGATCTGCCATGCGGTAAGGCTGTCGCCGGGGCGTATCGGCTCGCCACGCTGCTGGCGGTAGCGCGCCAGGTTGAACGTGTCGCGCATCATCTGGTTCATACGCTCGAACCCGGCATATTCGGTGGGGGAGAAATCCGCCTCGACGCCGGTTTCAATTCGGATCACCGACTGCCGGAGCGAATCCGGCTTCCCGCTCGGGCCGAACAGGATGCGCTTCCATGAGCTGGAGATGGCCTTGCGGTAGTTTGTCCCGGCGGCGCTGGTGCCAAGCACCAGCTCGCCAATGGAGTCGCGAATGGCAATGCTGCGCACTGCCACGTTCTCCTGGCCAAGCCAGAAGGCGCGGATGTCAAGACGGTAGGATTTTGTGTCCGTGTTCTGGCCTGGATGCATCGGCCCCGGCCCGCCGTCAATGCGCCGCAGCCGCAGATCGCTCGAACGGACGATCCTGCGAAATGCTTGGAGGTCGAGATCAGGATAGTCTACCATAAGCTCGGCCTTGCTTATAAGAAAGGTGTCGCAGAGCATGGCCGTGTCGGCGGCGGCGGTAGCCGCACCCAGCGCATCGTTCAGGTAGGTGAATCCCTCCGGTACATCGTGCCACAGCTCTATGCGGAGCAGTGCGGCGGTGTCTGGAACTAATTCAGACCGGGTAAGGAGATGGGCGTTGGTGACGAAGTAGTAGGTGCAGCTATTGCCCGTATGCTCGTTATGGTGTTTCTCGCCGAACTCCAGAAAATGCCCCATATCCCGTCCCAGACTATCGTATCTGGAGCGAGGTGCGGCATAGATATGTTTCAGCGAGTCGTAGCCATAGATCGGTGTGGAGAGGATCATCTGGCCGGGTGTGGTGTTTTCAGAGGTGTATTGTTTCTCGTATTTGTCGCGGGATTCAGGACGAAGGGAGGTGTTATTCCAAACTTCTCCCGCACTCTTCTCATAGAAGCGATTATAGAAAAACGGCGATGGCACGGTATCGAAGCTGAAAAGCTCCACCTCGCGGCCATAGCCTGCCTGCACTGTTGGCTGCCCCTTGGGCGAAAGGAGAAAAATGCGGTCCTGTTCCTGCCGGTGCGGGGAGTTGATGATATCGTCCATCTGCGCGTTGGTCCCGGCAGCGAAGATCACATCAAGGCCGAGCGAGCGGGAGAAGAGCCAGATCTTCGAGAGATCCCGGTTCACCTCCTTATCCCATTTTGTGGGATAGCCGGCGATCATAAACACATTGGTATCAAGTCCGTAGGCGGGCACAAGGGGGGCTGCCGTGGCGGGCGGAATCCCTTGGGCGACGAGAGCCGGTGCTCCCGCAAGCAGAGAGAGCGTTGCCAGTACCATCGCTGCCATAATACAGTGTGGCCGCGGCCATTGTCGGCGCAGATAGATTGTCATTGGTGAACTCCTGAATCTTATAGATAGAACGGCGGGAGGTATGTGGTGACTCCCGTCATAACCGAGCGCAATACTATTTTTATAGGCTAGGTGCCGGCTCTGAATTTCCGGCAGCAACCGTTAGCGTTTGATAAGCGTTGCGGAGGCAACGACCAGTCCGTGCTCGTCGTAGGCTGTCAGCAGATAGCTCCCAGGCGGCACATCGCCGCACAGCCATGTTGCGGTTCCACGCCAGGGTTCCACCTCCGCCTGGGTGACAATCACCCCGAGCATGTTGTGCACGGTGAAGCGATGTGGCATCTGGCGCAGATCCCCCCGCCATGCGATCTGCACACGGTCGAGCGCAGGGTTCGGCCAGAAGCTCAGTGCCCTCGGCTTCTGCTCTGCCTGGATATGCTGCACCGAGGAGGTTGCCGTGTCGCGCGGGATCTCCGGTCCACCGGCCAGCACCGTTGCCTTGCCATAGAGGAAGGGACTCCCATACCAGTCAGGATCACCACAGATGATCTCTGGCCATCCATCACCATCACAGTCATCGATCCACTTCATCCATCCGAAGATCGATCCGAGTCCATCCTCGTACCATGCATCGTAGGTGGAGTCGGGTCCGTTTGGTCCACCGGAGAAGAGGAGCATGCGAGCGGTTGAGCCGACGTTTCCGATCAGTGCAGTCATCTGGTAGCGTCTGGTGGAGTCGTTGAGATATCCGGCGCTGCCGTAGATGCCGAAGGAGGGGCTACGCAGGACACGGTCGGCATCGTCGAGGTGGAAGGAACGTGTGCGAGCGTTTTTGCCGGGAGCAGCAGAACGGAACAGGTGAGAGTTTCCATCACGTCCCTCGATCCAGATATCAGGGAGTCCATCACCATCGCAGTCGAAGACTTTGATGAAGGTGCCGAGGTCACGTTCGAGGTCGTCGGTGATATCGATGATGCGTGATGGTTGCTGCCAGGAGAAGGGGTGATCGCTGGAGCCGAAATAGAACTTGAGTCGTTTAATGCGGGTAGGCCATTGATCGGCATACTGTCCAGCGGTCATGATATCAGGGAGACCATCACCATCGAAATCGCCGCCGGCAGCTTCAAAGATCTGGCTTGGGCGTTCGCTATCCTGGATGATGATAGGGGGCAGTGTTCCGAAGTCTGGTCCACCGCGATAGATCCAGACCTCGTGAGCATCCTGAGTTGGCACGAGTTGTCCGCAGGTGTGGTAGATGATAAGCTCATCGGCACCATCACCATCGAGATCAACCACCTGATGGCCCCAGAAGCAAATATCCTGTTTCATGTCGATGACAACCGCGGGTGTGTCGGGCAGGTAGCCATCGTCGGTGCGAAAGATAAAGAAGCGGTGTGAGAATGTGCTGAACCGAGCAAGGCTGTCACGGACGACACCAATGGCCTTGCGTCCGGTGCCAAAGAAGTCTCCAGCGAAGAATGCGCTCGGCTCATCTCCAGTGGCATGGAATCGCCAGCGCACCGAATCGTTGAGTTTGACCGAATCACCATAGAAGACTCTCCACTCTCCACGAAATCGCACAGCGAAATCGCCGAGTCCATCGTTGTTGACATCGAACCCTCCGCCGACACCATTGCCATAGTATGCTTGTTCTTCCGGTCCTCGGATCTCCCAGAGCACGCGGAGCTTGACGGCATTTTTGTCCTGGACGATCTGTGCATGGAGCAGTGTTGGCAGTGCTGCCAGCAGCAGGAGTACGGCGATGGCGGTGGTTTTCATGGTGAGGTGTTATCTATAGTCAGGAACGATGGACATATGCATGATTGTATACCGATGGAGAATATGCAACGGGCGAACCCTTGATGCAAGACCATAACGTCGTGCACGGGATCGTTCTCTCAGGATCTCATCGTTTGATAAGCGTTGCGGAGGCAACGACCAGTCCGTGCTCGTCGTAGGCTGTCAGCAGATAGCTCCCAGGCGGCACATCGCCGCACAGCCATGTTGCGGTTCCACGCCAGGGTTCCACCTCCGCCTGGGTGACAATCACCCCGAGCATGTTGTGCACGGTGAAGCGATGTGGCATCTGGCGCAGATCCCCCCGCCATGCGATCTGCACACGGTCGAGCGCAGGGTTCGGCCAGAAGCTCAGTGCCCTCGGCTTCTGCTCTGCCTGGATATGCTGCACCGAGGAGGTTGCCGTGTCGCGCGGGATCTCCGGTCCACCGGCCAGCACCGTTGCCTTGCCATAGAGGAAGGGACTCCCATACCAGTCAGGATCACCACAGATGATCTCTGGCCATCCATCACCATCACAGTCATCGATCCACTTCATCCATCCGAAGATCGATCCGAGTCCATCCTCGTACCATGCATCGTAGGTGGAGTCGGGTCCGTTTGGTCCACCGGAGAAGAGGAGCATGCGAGCGGTTGAGCCGACGTTTCCGATCAGTGCAGTCATCTGGTAGCGTCTGGTGGAGTCGTTGAGATATCCGGCGCTGCCGTAGATGCCGAAGGAGGGGCTACGCAGGACACGGTCGGCATCGTCGAGGTGGAAGGAACGTGTGCGAGCGTTTTTGCCGGGAGCAGCAGAACGGAACAGGTGAGAGTTTCCATCACGTCCCTCGATCCAGATATCAGGGAGTCCATCACCATCGCAGTCGAAGACTTTGATGAAGGTGCCGAGGTCACGTTCGAGGTCGTCGGTGATATCGATGATGCGTGATGGTTGCTGCCAGGAGAAGGGGTGATCGCTGGAGCCGAAATAGAACTTGAGCTTCTTGATACTATAGGTGCTGCCGCTCTGATATTCTCCAGCGGTCATAATATCGGGGATACCATCGCCATCGAAATCGCCGCCGGCAGCTTCAAATCGGTAGCCGGGTCGTTCGTTATCATGGATGATGATGGGTGGTTGTGTTCCGAAGTCTGGTCCACCGCGATAGATCCAGACCTCGTGACCATCCTGGGTTGGCACGAGTAGTTCACAGGTGTGGTAGATGATAAGCTCATCGGCACCATCGCCATCGAGATCAACCACCTGATGGCCACGAAAACACATAAGGATCTTTGTGTCGATGACAACCGCGGGTGTATCGGGCAGGTAGCCATCGTCGGTGCGAAAGAAATAGAAGCGATTTGACTGTGTGCCGAATCCCTGGCGAACGCTGTCATAGACCACACCGATGGCCTTGCGTCCGGTGCCAAAGAAGTCTCCAGTGAGGAACCTGCTCGTCTCGCTTCCACGGGTGCGAAACCTCCAGCGCACCGAATCGTTGAGTTTGACCGAATCACCATAGAAGACTCTCCATTCTGCACCACATCGCACAGCGAAATCGCCGAGTCCATCGTTGTTGACATCGAACCCTCCGCCGACACCATTGCCATAGTATGCTTGTTCTTCCGGTCCTCGGATCTCCCAGAGCACGCGGAGCTTGACGGCATTTTTGTCCTGGACGATCTGTGCATGGAGCAGTGTTGGCAGTGCTGCCAGCAGCAGGAGTACGGCGATGGCGGTGGTTTTCATGGTGAGGTGTTATCTATAGTCAGGAACGATGGACATGTGCATGATCGTATACCGATGGAGAATATGCAACGGGCGAACCCTTGATGCAAGACCATGGTATGGCCATCCCTTTCAAATCCTGGTAAGGGCTGTGATGGCTGGCAGTGAAATCTCTGGCGGTTTTATGGTCACAGGCCAGTGGTAAGCGCTCTCCCGCATGGTCTGCACGCTACATTTCAGCCTATGCCACGGCTCGTTCCTGCTCCTGGTAGATCACCCTGATGACATCTTCCAGCGGTGGCTCGGTGATGGTGATATCCTCTATCGAGAACCTGTCAGTCAGGAATGCGATCGCATCGCGCGTGGCGCCGGGACGGGCATTGTCCAGGTCGAGCACAATGGTAAACTCGTCGGCCGAGACCAGACGCCACGGCTGTGGGCCTTGCAGTCCGGTTGTGGCTCCCGCTTCCATCGGCTCGCTCAACGTTGCCGCGAGCCGTTTCACCCTCAGAAATCGGCGGCGTAGCTCGTCCACCGGGCCGTCGAAGACCATCTGGCCTTCTGCTATGACTATCACCCGCTCTGCCAGAATCTCTACATCTCCGGCATCGTGCGATGTGATGAAGATCGTGGTCCCTTCACGCTCGTTCGCCTCCCTGATATGTTCACGAAGTTTTCCCTTGGCAATCACATCAAGCCCGATCGTAGGCTCATCCAGCAGCAGAAGCGATGGAGCATGCAGAAGGCTGGCAACCACTTCGCAGCGCATCCGTTCGCCGAGCGAGAGCTTGCGTACCGGTGTGTTCAGATACGAACCGATGCCGAACGACTCCACAAGCTGATCGAGGCGGCGGCGATAGAACGCTTCGTCCAGCTCGAATATCTTCGCCAGGAGATAATAGGTTTCCAGCGGCGGCAGATGGAACCATAGTTGCGACTTCTGGCCGAAGACCGATCCGAGATGATAGGCCAGTTGTTTGCGCTGTCGCCACGGGTCATACCCGAGCACGCGTGCATCGCCGCTGGTAGGATGGAGGATGCCGGTCAGCATCTTGATGGTCGTCGATTTCCCCGATCCGTTCGGGCCGATAAACGCGATCCGCTCAC
Organism: uncultured Alphaproteobacteria bacterium; assembly: GCA_964455525.1. GTDB lineage: Bacteria > Bacteroidota > Ignavibacteria > OLB7 > OLB7 > JAFDZV01. Next base: position 878,113 of record CAYVWR010000001.1, on the reverse strand, counting down.
CGCTTCGTATCTCCAGATTCAGCCCGATAACTGCTGCTGTGGTTTCCGTTCGGCTTCTCCCTGTGAGCGATTGAACCAGACCTTTGAATCCAGGCGGACGTACCACACGCCGGAACTCCTTGCGGAGATTGGTTGTGCGCAGAGCAATGCCATCGTCTGTCTGTTGCATAGGGTTCATAGAAGGGCAAGATAGTGGATTACGGGTCGCTGTCATCATCTGTCTGCGGCCGTGCGGGAGAGCTTTTGTCGGCGGAGGGGGGCATGCGTACATGATCTGCGCAGCCATACCAACATGGCCAGCGCTCTGTGTCTCCATTTCCTGGCCTGTGGTCGCTGGTATGGGATGGTATCCATCGCCCCGACCACAGGCGTTTATCCGGCGTTTCCATCATCTGCGGTTGCCACACATCCCGTGCATCCTAGTATCTGAACAGAGCCGCCATCGGCGCGCCATCGGGAACGCTGTTCCCGGCGAGCGGATAGACGATCCCGCCATTCAGGAGAACCTGTACCGCGGCGAAGTCGGAAAGCTCCTCGGCATTCGGCTGCTCCGCCGGTGCCAGATGCACCGTCGATTCCACCGGATCAAATGTTCCCCACAGCCGTGCCGAATCATCGACGAAGAGTGTTGCCACCCTTCCAGTGCAGGCGGCGGAGACCACATCGGTGAGTTGGGACGATGCGCGGCCAGTCCCCGCTGCATTGGTATACTGTTCGATCGCCTTGTCCATCGACATACGGAAGTATGGTCCTACGGCCTTCCATGTATGGCGATGCAGCTCCTCGGCTCGCAGCTCCGTGTTGTTGCTGGTTGGCACATCGGCAATCAGATGGGGATAGGAGTTTGCCTCGCGATAGAGCCGAAGAAGATAGTCCGGCCCGGCCAGCACCAGCGGTGCCCCCTCGGCCCGAAGCAGATCGTGCAGTGCACGGTCCACGGTTCTGAAGCCACGGACCAGATTCTCCCGGACCTCCGGCTCGTGAGCAAGCGAGATACGGCGTTCGCCAGGGGCCTGTGCCTTGATGCTCTCGTCCTGAAGCGCGGCGGCAAGGCCGGTCGGCATCTGTTCCGCATCTATCGTGTGAAGATCCAGATCTGTTCCTTCCAGGAGTTGCGGTCCGTCATCGCAGAACGCAAGCACATAAAACCGGCTGTTGCCGCTGAACAGCGGCAGGAGAGGCTTCAGGTAGAATCGGTCGTTGACCACGGCCAGCTCATCGAACTGAATCGGCAACCGATAGTAGCGGAAGCAATCCTGTGAGCGGAAGATTGCCAGCCCCCTGCTCGGGGAACGCCAGAAGAGCCGGTTGTTCTGGAAGAGGCCGTAGACCGGCTCCAGAAGATCGCCGATCTCGCGCTCGCGCATCCCTCTGGCTTTCAGCCGCTCCTCTGCCTGCCGTAGCAGATTGCGGAGCCGGATAGGGTCTGCCTGGATATCGGCTCCTGCCTGATGCATCGGCAGAACGATCGATACGCAGGGTGGTGCGAAGCTGCCCGCAAGCATCTTCAGCTCTTCCCGGGTCAGAATGTTCATAAACGCTACCCTCCTTGTGCCTTTGATGGTACCTGGGAACCCGGCCCTGGCATGCATGAATGCAACATGGCTCCGCATGCCCGGTTCCGTTGTGAGTGGACTATGGGGGGAAACCGCCGGAAGGAAATGGGGGCCGGATGGATATACGGGATGGGAGTGCCGGATGCCGTAACGGCAGGGGCCTGCCCCACCCCGGCGACGCCAGGAGATATCCCGGCGTAAATGCTCTGTGCAGGAAATACGCGTCCGAACTCATGATGTGCCCCTCTTCGATCGTTCTATAGTAGTACGATCCATCGGTCCGAAATGTTATCGTGATGCCATGGGTATCATAAAAAATCCTATGGCATCACGACACATCCGCACACAGCCGCAGTGTGCGGATGTGCCGTGCCGATACAAGCGGGCACCCCCTGGTTCTCAAAGGCGATGATCGTGCTCGCTCGACCCTACGCTTTTGGCGGCAGATCCCGTGCCGCAGGTTCATCCTTGTATCCATGATGGTTATGGCTGCCATCGCAGAACGGTTTGGTGTTGGAGAGTCCGCAACGGCAGAGCGAGATGATTGTGCGGCCTCCAAGACCATAGGTGGTCCCGGTAGGGTCAACAAGCTGGAAGTCCCCTTCGATTCTCAGGGGACCGTTTCTCATGACGGTAACGTTTGTTGCAGGCATCGGTGTCGCGTTTGTGTTTGTAGTGTTTTGTGCAGTAGAGACAACAGCCGTGCTATCGTGCACGATAGCCTCTTCCCTGGTGCGGTGGAAGATACTTCCCTTTACCCTTTCCGGGAGTATCTTTCTCGTCGATCTTGAGACGATCTATGAGACGAGCTTTCGCGACTATACTCCTGGTTCTGCTGCTGGGTGCCGTCCGCGCATCCGCGCAGGGGATACAGGCGGGCGGAAGCTTTCCGGTTACCTCCGCCGATACCGTACTTCTGCTGTTCCACGAGTTTATCGTCCCGGAATCCTTTCAGCTTCTTCTCGATAGCGCAGAAACACTGTTCGAGCCGGTAGACTATACCCTCGATGCCCGATTTGGTCTTCTGAGGCTCTCCCCGACACTGCGGGCACGGCTGGCCGATAGCTCCCGGCCCCATACGGTCCGGGCGTCGTATCTGTACCGTCCGCTCCGGCTTCCGCGAGAATATTTCAGACGGAAACTGGTTACCGTGGTAGACTCTGCCGGAGTGGAGCGGGAGGTGGCGCAGGAGCCGGCCGAGCTTACGCCCACAAGCATCTTTGGCAGGAATTTTCAGCGCAGTGGCTCGATCGTCCGTGGGCTTACCGTTGGCTCTAACCGCGATCTCACCCTTCAGAGCGGATTACGCCTCCAGTTCAGCGGCAACATCACCGATGATGTAGAGGTGCTAGGGGCGCTGACCGACGAGCAGACGCCGATACAGCCGGAGGGGAACACACAGACGCTTCGCGAGGTGGATAACATTTTCATGGAGATCCGTTCCCCTATCGGCCGGGCAACGCTTGGCAAGTTTGTCTCCACCAATACCACAAGCGACTACCTCAACTTCTCCCGCAAGCTCCAGGGGGTGAAGGCCACCGCCCTGTATGGCGCGTTCGGGACAAGCGAGCTGACCGCTGCGGTCTCCCCTGGCAGGTTTCGCACACAGCAGTTTCAGGGACGCGAGCGCGATCAGGGGCCGTACAGACTGACCGGCCAGAACAATGAGCGGAACATTGTGGCGATAGCAGGTACCGAACGGGTCTTTGTCGATGGGGTGGAGATGGTCCGTGGTGAGAGCAACGATTATGTGATCGACTACTCCACGGCCGAGATCTTCTTTCGGACCCGCCGCCCTATCACCGGTACCAATCGCATCACGGTCGATTTCGAGTATGCCGATCGCCAGTACTCCCGGTCGTTTGTCTCGCTTGTGAATACAGGGCATCTCTTCGATAGTGTTCTTACGATCACCACAGGATTCATCCGGGAGGCCGATAACCCGGATGCCACGATCGATATAAGCTTGAGCGATGCCGATCGCGCTCTGCTGAGCGCTGCCGGTGGTGATCGGATGAAGGCCCTGCGAAGCGGCGCATATTATGTGGGGCGTGGCGATAGTGTTATCGGCACCTACATCCGTATTGATACCCTGCTCAATGGCCTTCCCGATTCCATCTTCCGGTATTCGCCTGATGACCCTGCTGCTCTCTATAAGGTGATCTTCTCGGCTCCCCCGGATGGCCGTGGCGATTACCGGTATGTGGCGTTCGGAGAGTATGAATTTGTCGGGAAGGGAGCCGGAAACTATCTCCCGATTGTGTATCTGCCGATGCCGGAACTGCGCCAGATTGCCTCGGTGGGCCTTCGCTCCCGTCCGTTCGGCGGGGTCAGTTTCAATGGCGAACTGGCGCTGAGTTCAACATCGCTGAACAGGTTCAGCAGCGATCCGCTCGCCAATCTGAATGGGCTGGCGTTTACCGCGGCAGCCGAGGCCCGGCGGGATACGCTTCGTGTTGTGGGCGCCGATATAGGCGCGGCCCGCCTGACGCTGCGGGCGCAGTATGTAGGGGCGAACTTCCAGACCGTGGAGCGGCTGGGTGAGGTGGAGTTCAGCAGCCGGTGGAACGTGGGGGTGAGGCCGGGCGAGACGCGCAACGATTTTTTCATTCTGGTGGATACGCTGGTCTATGCGCCGATACGGCGGGTGGAGCTGGTGGCCTCCAACGGTTATCTGAGCCTTGGACGCAACCTCGGCTCGCTCCGGCAGGAGTATACGGTCCGTATACTGGGCGATACCACTCTGCCGAGCATGGATTATACGTTCGAGCATATCAGCACCGATACGCTCCAGCGTACCCGTACCAGCAACTGGGTGAAGCAGCGTGGTGGGATAAGCTATGATCTGGGTATCGTTACGCCGGGAGCACGGTTCGAGTATGAGAACCGCGAGAATCGTACCGGCTCCTCGTTGCTCGATACCCTTTTCCCCGGCTCCTTCAGTTTCTTCGAGGCCGGTCCAGAACTACGGGTCAACCTTCCGTTCATGAGCACGACGGCGCTGGCGCGATATCGTATCGACGACTCGGTGCGCGCCGATACGATCGGCGGCAGCAGGTTCTTTCGCGACGGACGCTCGATGACCTATACCCTTCGCGGGGAACTGCGTGGCATAAGCAACCTTAGCTCCACGCTCGACTTCACCTACCGGGTCAGGCACTACGACAGCGTCCCCACGGCCGATGCCTCCCGGCGGCTCGACAACAGCACTGTGCTTGCGCGCTCGCAGACCCGTTGGAGCGGCCTTGATCGCGGCCTTGATCTCGATGGGCTGTATGAAGTGCAGACCGAGCAGGCAGCTCGGCTGCAACGCCTGTATGTGCGTGTTCCCTACGGCCAGGGAGAGTATATCTGGATTGATATCGACTCAAACAACCGGCAGACCGAGGATGAGTTTCGTCTGGCGCTTCCCGGAGAAGGGGAGTATGTTCGCATCGATATCCCGACCGAACAGCTTTTTCCGGTGGTCGATCTGCGTGCCACCGCCCGGCTCCGTCTGCAACCGAGGCGATTCCTGAACCCCGGCACACTTCTCGGCGGCCTTCTGGAACAGGTGACCAGCGAGACCTATCTCCGGCTGGAGGAGAAAAGCCAGTCGGCCAGGGAGGCCGATATCTATTTCCTCCGTCTCGGCAGTTTTCAGAACGATTCCACCACGCTTGTCGGCAACAGCACGATCCAGCAGGATATCAATGTGTTCGAGTCGAACCCGGAGTATTCCTTCCGGCTTCGCTATCTGGGACGCGAAGCGCTTGCCCGGCTTGTGAGCACCATAGAGCGGACACGGGATATGGAGCGTTCGCTCCGCGTGCGCTGGCAGCCAACCTATGATATCGGCTTGCAGATCGACCTTGCCTCCAGCAATGGCACGCTCCGAAGCACCGATTCCCTTTCTACGAGAACGTTCGATCTTACCTCGCTCTCGGCCACCAACGATTTCAGCTATCGCCCGGAACGTTCGCTGGAACTTGGCTGGCTGCTCAGGCTTGTCTCCACCGAGGATGTGCTGCCGGCGACCCCACGCACCACATTGCTGAATACAAATACACTGCGCGCGGTCTACTCCATCGAGACGCGTGGACGTGTGCGCGCCGAGGTAGAGCGCAGCAATATCAGCGGACGGAATCTTGGCGGAGATGTGTTATCCATCCCCTACCAGCTTACCGATGGGTACGCGATCGGCACTACCTGGATAGGCCGCCTGGGGCTGGAGTATCGCTTCGGGGCAAACATCCAGGCCTCGCTTACCTATACCGGGCGTGCACAGCCACCATCCAATCGAGTTATCCATATCGGTCAGGCAGAGGTGCGGGCGTTCTTCTGATGCGGTCGCGGCACCGATCCGTTTCCGGCAAGGCACATCGCTTGCATCCTCTGCCGTTGTAACGTACAGGTCCAGGCCCGACAAGCACCGCAACGTCGCGAAGAAGCGCCTCTGGGGACGTTATGGCCTGTGCGTGCTTGGGAACGAGAGGGCTTTCCGTGGTTGCAGAGATGTGATATTCAATGGTGTATTTCAAACTGAAGGATGATGTTATGGATACGGTGCGGGTGGAGCGCAATCATATCGATATGCTGCCGTCGGCGGTTATCGTGCTTGCTGTTGCCGGGATCGCCGTGATCGGCGGCATGGCAACCGATACAACCAGCCTCTGGTATCTCGGGTTGGACAAACCTGCATGGCAGCCCCCGGGCTGGTTGTTCGGGCCGGTCTGGACCGCGCTGTATATCCTTCTCGCATGGTCGGCTCTGATAGTCTGGCACCGTTCCGGCGGGGCCAGCCGTTCGCGCTTGATGTGGCTCTATGGGGTCAACGGTGCGCTGAACCTTGCCTGGACCTTTATCTTCTTCCAGGCTCATTCTCCGTTCTGGGCCGGCATCGAGATCGTCGTTATGTGGGGAACCATCGTCGCTATGATGATGCGTGCCTGGCCGGTGTCCCGTCCCGCCTCGCTGATGCTCCTTCCCTACCTTGTCTGGGTGGGTTTTGCATCGGCTCTTACCTGGACGATCGCCCTGGCGCAGTGAGAGCAGAGCCGGGAAACGGGACCGATCGCCCAGAAGCGTGATGGCTGCGCATGCGTGTTCCGGCACATCTGCCGGCATGCTGTGCAGAGAGGAGGGGAGTGCCCGGCTTCCGGCGTCATGATCGGGCGGGGGGCGGCCCGCTTCCTTTTCCGCACATCAGCCCGCAGGGGCGGTTCCCACAATTCACCTGACGGCGTTTTCATGCGTGGCGAGTGCCATCCCGGGCTGTATTCCGCGCCTTGGACTCTTCGTATCTTTCCGCATGAACATTCTGCTTGCAACCAACAACGCGCATAAGGTCGCGGAGCTGACAGCGATTCTCGGTCGGCTGGAAGGGGTGAGGATTCTCACACTTCGCGATATCGCCGATGTGATTCCCGAACCGGTGGAGGATGGGGAGACATTGGAGGCAAATGCCTATATCAAGGCACAAGAGATCCATGCTGCCACCGGGCTGCCCGTTATCGCCGATGATACAGGGCTGGAGACCGCTGCGCTTGGCGGCGCGCCCGGAGTGATGTCGGCACGATATGCCGGCGAAGGGGCCAGTTATGGCGATAACTGCCGTAAGCTCCTCGAAGCGCTCGAAGGTGCCGGGGACCGCTCGGCCCGTTTCCGCACGGTGATCTGTTATGCCGATGCAAGCCGCACGCTCTTTGCCGAAGGTGAGGTGGAGGGCACGATCCTCGCCGGGATGCGAGGTGAGGAAGGCTTTGGGTACGATCCGCTCTTTGTGCCGGCCGGTGAGCAACGGACGTTTGCCGAAATGAGCTTGGAACAGAAAAACCGGATCAGCCACCGTGCCCTGGCCCTGGAACGATTGCGCGATGTGCTTGCCCCATACCTTGCCGATGCCCTGTGATGCACGATGAGCGATCATACGAGCGTGTGCCACGCACGATCATCCTTAGCGTAACCGCTGGCCAGTCGCCGGAACGGATCGACCGTTTTATCACGCAGAGCGTAATGCGTGCCACCCGAACGAAGGTGCAGGATGCCATAAACGCCGGATCGGTGCTTGTCAACGGTCTGCCAACCAGGGCCAGCTACAAGGTGCGCCCCGGTGATACGATCTCGATCACGTTGATGAAACCTCCGCCAATCGAACTGGTGCCACAGGATATCCCGCTCGATGTGGTCTATGAGGATGAGGACCTGCTGGTAGTGAACAAACCTGCCGGTATGGTAACGCATCCCGGTTACGGCAACCGCGATGGCACCCTGGTCAATGCCGTGCTATATCATGTTGGCGGCAGGCTCCCCTTGGCCCCGGATGCCCCAGGCGTCGGCGATGAGGATCTGGGCGATACCGCGTCGTTTGCCGATGATGAAGATGAAGAGGTTGCCGATGCCGCATCGCTCGCAGATGATGAGGAGCTGGATGGGGGCGCCGAAACACGCCCAGGCATCGTGCACCGGCTTGATAAGGATACGAGCGGTTTGATGGTGGTCGCAAAAAATGCCGAGGCACAGTCGTTTCTGGCAGGCCAGTTCGCCGATCGAACCGCCAGACGGGAATACTGGGCCGTGGCATGGGGAGCCTTCGATGAGGACGAGGGGGAGATCGAGGGGAATCTCGGACGGGACCCTCGCGATCGCAAGCGCTTTGTGGTGGTGGCACGAGGAGGCAAATACGCGCTGACACGTTATCGCGTGCTGGAACGTTATGCCTTTGCCACCCTGCTTGCGCTGCGGCTTGCTACCGGACGTACGCATCAGATACGCGTGCATGCCATGCATATCGGTCACCCATTGTTTGGCGACCCCACCTACGGCGGACGGAATGTGGTCTATCCCGGTCCCGGTGGCAAACATCGCCAGCGTGTGACAAATCTGTTCAAATCCATCAGCCGGCAGGCGCTTCATGCCAGGACGCTTGGCTTTACCCATCCCCGTACACGCGAGTGGATGGAGTTCAGCTCGGATCTGCCAGAGGATATGATGCGTCTGGTGGAGGAGATGCGGCAGAAAACCGAAGAAGATCCCGATCGCCATCTGCAACGATAAAGCGATAGGGGAAGCGTCCCCGGAACTGCTGGGGATGTTTGCTGGCAAGGCCCCTCTGCGATGCCGGGTTCCAGCCGTAATGAAGTTACACGGAGGAGAAACCACGTCGTTGCTGATGAGGCGGCAACCGGGAATGGATGGTGGAATCTTCCGGCCTGCCATAGCTTCGGTCCGGGCGGATCTGAGCCTGATATACAACATATAACAATAGTCGTAGCGATCATGAACGGTAGCGTAATCTCGATTGCGATTGCTTCCGATGTCGGCAGGCCGACCATGACGGTGCCGGATGTCCGCGCCGTTCCGGGGCGCGGCCTGGAAGGGGATCGGTATTTCAACAGAGCCTGTGCCTCCAATGTCGCAACCCCTCCAGCGGAGCAGATCACGCTGATCGAAACGGAGAATCTGGAGGAGTTCAACCGCCAGTATGGCACGGCGTTCACCGCTGCCGATACACGACGTAATATCGCCACCCGTGGCATCCGGCTGAATGATCTGGAGGGGCACGATTTCATGGTAGGGGAAGTGCGGCTGCGGGGATTGGAATTATGCGAACCCTGTAGCTATCTGGTGTCGCTGACTGTGCCGGAGGTGCTGAAAGGGCTTCTGCACAAGGCCGGCCTGCGTGCCGAGATCCTTTCCGAAGGTGTGATTCGCCAGGGCGATAGCATCGGGCCTGTGGGCGATGGCGATCATCGCTAGGGGCTGGCCTGCTGCCCCGGCCAGTGGGGAGTGTCTGCCCAGTGGTGAGTGTCGGCACAGAAAGCAGGGGATGGCTCTGGTCTCCCCTGCTTTGCGGTCTGCTGGTTACGTTCAGATCGCTTCAGCGGCATTGTTCCGGGGCAAGTTTCATGATGATGCTCCTTTTGCTTAGAACCCTGCGCTCGATATGGTGAAAAAGAAGCCGGGGCGCTCGGTCTGCGATAGGCGCACGGTAAGATCGGTGCGAAAGAAGATCAGCACACGATTCAGGCCGATGCCTGCTTCGTAGAAGGCTCGCTCCCCGGTGATGTCGGTGCTGGCAGGGATGATGCTCTCCCCGCCGAGCGTGGCAAATCGTGCGCCGGGGGAGAACCCGGTCCAGCCGATGTTCGCCAGCGCAATGAATTCGATGCCGAACGATGCGATGTTCGGAATGCGAAGCACCCCTGGGATCACCTCGCCGAAGTTATGTTCCATCGAAAGCGCCATATACCGATCGCCATAAAACTCCTTCACCTTCATTGTCCTGAACACCCCCTGGCTTGCCGTGCTGGAGAATGATGACTCCAGGCTGAAAAATCGTTGCGGCGGGATTGCACCACGTGAATAGCCGCCGCTCAGCCGCAGGTCGAGCCGCCAGAGCGGCAGCGTCCGGGTTCTAAGCTGGAGCGCTCCCTGGTACTGCTCGAAGCGGAAGTCGCCGCCGAACAGATCGGGGCGTGCAAGTTCCCCGGCTACCTGCGCGCCGAACGAGCCAAGGCGCCGTTGCGGGTTATAGTTGTAGTGCAGTTCAAAGCCAACCGAGCGCAGGCGGCCGTCGATGATGATGGGGTTTTCACGGAACGACCGGTTCCAGCCGAGCACCGCGAAGTTGGTTCTGTTTACTGCATTCCGGTGGTCCTCGCTTCGTGCAAACAGCCGCAGGTTTGTGGGGCGGGCAAAGATGTCGCGACGGATGAACTGTAGTTGCCCAAATCCTGCCACTATCGAGGCCTCGAACCCATCTGCATAATAATAATCGCCATAATCGTTTTTGGCCAGGAGCGAGCCTACGGTGATGCCGGAGGTGCTTACGATATACGGGTTGTCACGGCGGGCCAGTCTGCTATACATGGTTCCGCTTACCGCCACCTTTCTGGCGTGATCCAGAAAGGTCGTGAGCCGCAGTTCGCCGTAGGGACGGCGATCGGAGAAGCCATAACCGGCGAGGGCGGCCGCTTCAAGATACGGGCTAAGGTCACCCTGGATGCCAAGGCCGAGATAGGCTCCATGAATCCGGTTGTAGCGGAACACATCCTCAAGGCCGGTAAAGGGACGGCGGTTCAATCTGCCGATCTCCCGTGTTATCGGGCCGAAAACCCGTTCGAGCAATCCAACGCTTGCGAGCGAGTCGGGGTTCTCCCGCTCAGTTCGGATGTTCTCGTATGCCCGTGCCTCCTCCGGGCGAAGCGGCAGCACCGCGCCGGCAAGCCAGTAGGCCGAATCTATCTCGTTTACGGTTTCGCTTAGCTCTACGCGCCGTTGCTCGAACAGCTCGCCATCCAGCGGAGGATTGATGCTGTAATCGTAGGCTACCGTTTCAATCGTGATATCGAGCCGGGGAGCGATGATCCAGAAGAGATCCGCCTGGAGCGATGCGTCGATCCTCATCCCGGTCGGCATGGCAAACAGGTCGCCGATCTGGTTGAACCGTTGGCTGTAGTGCAGATCGGCATCGAACGGCAACCCGACGGCACGGTTCGGCCGCAGCTCTACCCCCAGAGGAATCAGCCGGTCAGGGTCGATATCGACATGCCCCGCAAAAAGTTTTCGCCCGTTTCCCTTTGGCCTGACAGCCACGCGAGCCGTGCGCCCTCCGCTGTCAGTGCGTGCAATGCGCTCCAGCACAAACTCGTAATACTCCGTGGCATCGGGATGAAACGGTGTGGCGATCTCCTCCCCCAGGATGGTGACATAGTCGTCGTAGGCGTTTAGGCTGGTGCCGAACGCCACGAGATTTGACTGCGGTGGCACATTTGCGCTCTGGCGTCGCTGCACGATCTGGTTGAAATAGCTGTCGGGGGTGCGATAGTATCCCCTGGAGTACGACTCGGCGATGGAGACGATGGTGGTATCGCCGGCCCCCTCGCTACGCCCGGCAGTAAGCGTATCGGTGCTCGCCACAATCTTTGTGTAGAGCATGTACGAGTAGGTACGGAGCGAATCGCGCTGCCGGAGTTTTTTCGCCAGCACCCCCCGCATCAGCTTTACGCCGGGATCTTCTGCCGTTACCACAACTCCCTGAAGCGCAAGCGGGGCGGAGCCGAGAGCGGTGGTGAAGATGACCGAGTCCCCCGCTACGGTCAGATCGCATCGTGCTGTGCGATATCCCACCATCGAAAAGGAAAGAACGTAGGCGCCGGGGGGCAGGCGAAGAAGGAAACGGCCGCTTGCGTTGCTAATGGCACCGGATGTCGTGTCGATAACGCGCACCGTCACCCCCCTGAGCGGGGTTCCCGATGCCGAGTCGAGAACGGTTCCGGTGACAACGGTCGTCTGTTGCTGCGCACGCGCCATGCCGTGGGACAGCAGCAGAACGCTGGCCAGCATCATGGCCTTGAACGTGGATGTAGATGTTCTCATGAAGATCCGATTGCCGGTTTTCCTGCGTTCGATGAACACGCCTGCTGCCATACAAGGTCGCATCGGGTTCTCTACAGTGACTTCTAAGCGCCGGTGAGTCGCAGTGCGCCCCGTGTACCCCTCTTTGACCTTCTTCTCCGCATGTGTTCGGGGGCTTGGCGGCATGATGCTTGCGCATGATGACGGGAACGCCTGCGCAGAAGATGCCCTGTTCCTGGATTGATCTGCCCGCAAGCCAGATTCTGATCCGGGGTGTCGTGGTGCGGCGTACAATGATCCATGAACGAGAATATTCAACGAAGGTGACGATATGGCCGACAAAAAGACGCTGCGTATCGAGGAATTTCAGGGAATGGCCGTTCTCGACTCGGAAACAGGGGCGAAACTGGGAGAGGTTGCGGATGTGATAGTCCATCCCACCGAGGGGCGGGTGCTTGGCATCACGATCAAGGATACCGGCGGCGATGTTATGGCGCTTGGCGTCCATGAGATCCTGATCGGGGCCGATGCGGTGATGGCCCAGGGCGCTGCAACCCTGGAGAAATGGATGCCGGGCACAAACGTCGCTGAGACGGCGCTTGCTTCCGGCGAGGTGATCGGAACGAACATCGTGACGGAGGATGGACGGCTGATCGGCAAGGTGAACGATGTCTATATCTCTACCGAAACACCTCGTACGTTCTATCGGGTTGCCGGATCGGCTCTGCAACGCTTTCTTGGCGGTGGGTTCTTCATTCCCGGCGATCTGCCACACGCTATCTCGTCCGATGGCATCAGGATGATCGTCCCAGCCGATACCGAGGAGCAGGCGGCCTCATCGATCGATGAGGCCATCACCCGTCCCACAGGATATTCCGGCGGCGCATTCGGCGATATGGCCAAGCCGTGATCCTTGACGTTGCGAAATGCTGGAGCGATATCGCATGATACTGCTCAGCCTGCCGGTTGCACCATGCTGCCAAGCATATCGCCTGCCTGACGGAAATATTGTTCGACAATCGCCATCTGATCGGTCAGAGGGGTGCTGGGGAGCAATGTTGCTGCGGTGCGGCGTAATGCTTCGATCTGTGGGGCTGCCTTTGGGAAGCTCCGGTGCTGGAGATTGGACATGATATCGATCCCCAGCTCGAATGCCTGACGGACCGTGTCGGCCTGGGCGGTTGCCGCCGGTCCGCGCTGGATGGTTTTTGCATATGTGAATAGCCGCTCAAGCCTTGGGGCCAGTTCCGCGTCGTTCGATCCATAGCGCGTTGCAATCGATTCGAGCGTGGACCCCAGGCGCTGTATGCCATCGCCGATATAGAGATGTGCCGGGCCGACGTTTGCCGCCCGTGTCTGATGTGCAAATTCCATAAACGCTGCTACATGCTCGGCTGCCGGAACCTCCGGTTCCGTTGCGGTGGAGTTGGCGGCAACAAGGTCCGGGGCTTGCAGGGTATCCACTACCAGAGGCGGGCCGTCCTCAGGCGAGCCTGCGATCGTGGTAAAGAGCCAGAGAAGCCCTGCTGCTACCAGCATGCCGAATATCCAGGGGATCAGCCGTGCGGCCCGGCTTTTCTCCTTTCTGTGCACAGGGTGTCCCGCCATCTTCGTTGTCCTCTCATCTGCCATGATCGTTCCTGTTTCCATGCGTTGCTGATTGGCAAGCAATGGGTGATCGGTGCCAGTTGGTCTGGCCGGTCTGCCTGTATGATGGACGGCAAAGATTATTCCAGCGCGGGCAATGCAGAGGCGCTGGAACCGGCTGTCGCTGCCGACCGGCAAGCCCTATGGGCGGCGGGGCTGTGCCAGGCGGTTTCGGTATTGCCATGCTGCCGGAACTGCGGTGTGTGCCGGGAGATGTTCGTAGTGGGGAGGCCGGGCATGGGCGGTCGCGGTCGGCGTGGTGCGGCTCATCCGTTCGATAGCGGGAATTTGCTGGCTTCTGCAATCGGACTGCTTCTTCTACCTCCTTCAACGCGCTGCTTCCTGATGTTCTGGATTCGATGCATCTTGGTGTCCCCGCCCATCAGGATCGTCACAAACAGAACTGTAGAGCTTCAGCAATCTCATGGTCAACGTATCCCGTTTGTACGCTGTTCCGGCCCGCCGGACCATGCGCTCCCATCACGCTTATAGAGGTCCGGCGCGGATCATTCTCCCAGTGTTGTTGTTGCTGCTGGGCGTCCCGCTTGCGGCGCAGAGCATTACGCTCCTCTCGGTCGATTCCTCGGACTTTCCGGTGATGCGCGCACGGTTCTATGCGTTGGATCATGTCGGCTCGCCGATCAGAGGGCTTTCGGAGGCGAATGTTGCGGTGAACGAAAATGGGGCGGCGCGTCGGGTGATCTCCATCTCCTGTCCGCAACCACGTCCGGTAACGGCGCTCTCCTCGGTGCTGGCGATCGATGTATCCGGGTCGATGTCATCGGCGGGAAGGGGAGGTGCCGGGGAGGCGAACATCCAGTTGGCGCGTGCGGCCTCGCGTGCCTGGATTGATGGTCTGCCGGAAGGGGCATCGCAGTGTGCCATCACCAGTTTCGATGATCGTAGTCTCCTGCTTCAGGACTTTACACGCGATCGTTCCCGGCTTCGTGCCATAGTGGCCGCGCTGGAGCCATCCGGCGGAACCAGCTACAACGCGGGGCTGATCGACCCGTTCGCCGGGGCGCTTGCGGTTGCCGAAGCCGGAACCGCAAAGCGGGTGGTGGTATTTCTGACCGATGGCCGGGGCGATGGCAATGAACGGGCGATACTTGCGGCTGCTGAACGGATCGGCGCGACGATCTACTGCGTAACGCTGAACATGCCTGCGCCCACTGTGCTGAAGAATATCGCTGCGCGGACCGGGGGAGCCTGTTTCGAACATGTGACAACCGTGGAGGAGGCCGAGAGCATCTATCGGGCAATTCTTTATGGGGCGCAGGGAGGAGCACCATGCGAGCTTCTCTGGCAGTCCGATCCCTCCTGCACGCCGCAGCGAAGCGGGACGATAGCGCTTTCCGTCCCCTCGGCTGCTGCATCCTTTCAGTATCTGGTGCCACCCGGTGCCATGCCATCGCTTGATCTTGATCCCCCCTCCCTCCGGTTTGGTCTGGTGCGTCCCGGACAGACGCGGGAGATGAAGCTTACGCTCACGGCCAGGAATATGCCGGTTACCGTGAACGCCATCGAACGCCTCGGCAGAGCTGCCCCGATCTTTTCCCTTGCCGATGTTTCCCTGCCGTTCACGCTGTCGCCGGGGGAGAGCCGTACGGTAAGCGTTCGCTATGCGCCAACCGATACGGCCTATGCGTTTGCGCGCTGGAGCCTTGGCGCCGATGCATGCGCCGGCACGATGATCGCGGCCACCGGAGAGTCGAGCCGGATTGCGACGCCGACGATACAGCTTCTCAGCCCAAACGGAGGAGAGCGGTTTCATGCGGGGGAGGAGGTTCTGCTGGCCTGGGAGGGAACCGTGCCGAGCGATACCGTCAGGCTCGACTATAGCGTCGATAATGGTGCAAGCTGGCGCACGATCGCATCGCGTGCGAACGGGCAGACATATCGCTGGAGGGTGCCTGCAACGCCAAGCGAGCGCTGTCTGGCGCGGGTAACGCAGAATACCCTGGATACAGGGGGGAGCATGGCACGCACCTTTTCCGGCCATAACGATTACGTGCTTGCGTTCAACCTCAGCCCCGATGGTTCCCGCATCGTTACCGCAAGCTGGGATGGGACCGTTCGGACATGGGATGTGGCAAGCGGCAGGCCTCTGCGTACGCTTGTTGCCAGTTCTGGATCGGGGGGCGGGCGCCCCGATAGGGTCTATTACGCCGAGTATAGTCCCGATGGCTCCCGTATCCTTGCCGCAGTCGATGCCAACGTCGTGCAGATCTGGGATGCCGGGAGCGGCCGGATGCTCCAGTCGATGAAAGGGCGTCTGTATGGCAAGCCGGATGTGTCGCATACGATCACCGATGGCGCCAGCGTTCCCGATCCGATCTTTTCCCCCGACGGCTCGCGTATCGTGATGCGTACCGATACGTTCGCGACCATCTGGGATGTTGGCAGCGGGCGGATGCTGCATCGGTTGCGCGGGCACACCGGCTGGGTGAACCTAGCGATCTTCAGCCCGGATGCGCGCCAGGTTCTGACCGTGAGCGAGGATAGCACCGCCCGGCTCTGGGATGCCGTTACCGGCAGGGAGGTGCGCAAGTTTACCGGCCACGGCAACAGGGTGACAAGCGCTTCGTTCAGTCCAGATGGCGCCTTTATCGCTACGGCAGGATGGGGCAGGGAGATACGGATCTGGGATGCGGCCTCCGGTCGGCAGATCCATGGCTGGCAGGCGCATGCGAGAAATACCGGCGGCAGTCCCAGGGTTCTCTTCAGTCCCGATGGGCGGCTCCTCCTTGTCTGGTGCGGTATCGAAATGGTCCCAACCCTCTATGATGTCCGTTCCGGCAAGCCGGTATATGAACTGGCGGAGCGCATCCAGGGAAGGCCCTTCACCTCCACAAGCGTATCCTTCGCCAACTTCAGCGCCGATGGTTCAAGAGTGGCGATCGTTGCCGGTGACGATGTGGAGATCTGGGATGCAACCATCGGCGAGCGGATCGACGTATTCCGGTGGCATTCGCAGATGGCCTGGACCGTCTTCACTCCCGATGGAGGCCATGTTGCCACGGCGATGGATCGTGCCACGGCACTCTGGGCGCCGCAGGGAGGCCCGTTGCAGAGCGATCGTTCCGACTCGCTCTGGGCTATCGTGGCCGATTCCCGGCCGGTTGCACGCGATATTGACTTTGGCGTGAAAGCCTCCCGAAGCACTGCCGATTCGGTGGTGGCCGGATTTATCCGAAACGACGGGAGTGCTCCGCTGCGGGTGGAATCCATAGTGCTGGATGGTGCCGACAGCAGATATTTTTCGCTTGTCTCCGGTATGCCCCCCTTTGATGTCCCGCCGGGAGGTTCGTATGGGGTGGAATTCCGGTTCGCTCCGGCAGGAGCCGGGGTTCGGCAGGCTGCCATCAGGATCGAGGCGGGAGGAGAGAAGCTTGTGCAGACGATACGAGGAGAAGGGGTGCAGGCGATGCTCCGGCTGGAGTCCGAGACGGTCGATTTCGGCGATGTTCGGGTGGGAGACCTGCGCGATTCGCTCGTGCGGGTGATGTTGCGCAATACAGGCTCTGCTCCGATCACCCTCTCATCGGCACGAGTGATCGGCCCCGATACATCGCAGTTTGCACTGCTCGATGAAGCTGAGAGCCTGACGGTGCCCGGACGAGGTGTCCGTGCCGTCATGTTGCGGTTTGCTCCCGATCGCAGCGGACGAGCGTCCGGCCGGATCGCCTTTGGCTATGATGGTGCCGGGTCACCGTTGCTGGCACAGATGTTCGGATTGGGCGTTGGCGGTGATGATGAGAGCCTGGATGCGCCGGGAGAACCCTACACCGATCCGACGGCGTTTCGTACCATCACGCTGCCGAACGGCACCGTGCCGCCGAAAGGGACTATCGCGACCGGCGTGTACGATCTCTTCGGCCTGATGGCGGGATATGTGCCGATCGACAATCTGATGATCCTTGCCGGTGGGGCGCTCCCGTTCCCGGATGACTGGGGAGGGGTGAGCGGGACGATGTACGGCGTCTATTCGGTCGGTGCGCGCTGGAGCGTTTCGCCTGTACCTCGTGTGCATATGGCATTTGGCTACCAGTGGGGGCGGAGCCTCTATGATGAGGAGAGTACTCCGGGCGTAGTCGACTCGCGCATCACCGTCAATGTGCCCTATGCCGCCTTCAGCTATGGCGATAACGACAGCCGGGTCTCGGCTACCATCGCGTATGCGTTCAAGCGGCATATGACCCCTGCTGGCACTTTCAGCAAGGATGCGGTGATGCTGGGCCTTGGCGGCGATTATCGCTTTGCCGATCGATGGAAGATTGCGGCTGAGGCGCTTACGATGCAGACGCTTGGATACCTGCCGGTTGCTCTCACCTTCCGTTTTTTCGGCCATCGCTACGCCATTGATGCCGGTATCGGCTATCTGGGCATTACCACCGCAGGGGGCAAAGCCCCATCACCATCCTTGGTGCCGGTGGTGAGCTTCGTGGTGGTCTGGTAACAGGTGATAACCGCCTGGAAAGTGGGATGGTGCATATCTGCTGTCCGTCAGGATCTTCCATGCATCCTTCTCGATATTCTTCCCGTACAAGGGGCAACGGCCATGGCCGCACACAATGCATAGAAGGTGGATCGTACAGGTTTCCGGGAGATAGAGAGGAGAGGGTGATACGTACGATATGGTTGTGGTTGTGCTGGCCATCGCCGATACTGGTGCTGCCGGAACAGCGATTCAGAATATTCATGCATAATACGTACAGGGAATACATACGATGTTCGATTTTTTTAAAAAACGTCGCCGCGAAAATATTCTTGCGACGCCTTTCCCGGCGGAATGGGAAGCGATACTTCTAAAAAATTTCCCGCTCTATACACGGCTTAATCAGGCTGATCGGAAGGAGTTGCAGGGAATTGTTCAGGTGCTTGTTGATGAGAAGATATTCGAGGGCGTGCAGGGGCTGGAGATCACCGACGAGATAAAGGTGACGATCATGGCGCAGGCCGCGCTCCTGCTCCTGCACCGCGAGACCGACTATTATCCCGATCTCCGTACCGTTATCGTCTATCCAAGCGCGTTCGTCTCCACGGTGAGGCAGCAGTATGGGTATGGCGTGATCCATGAAGGGGAGGTCGTGCGTCTTGGTGAGGCCTGGGGACATGGAACGGTGGTGCTTTCATGGGATCATGTGCGCTCGGGTGCTGCCGATATACGCGATGGGCATAACCTGGTGTTTCATGAATTTGCCCACCAGCTCGACCAGGAGGATGGCAATGCCAACGGCGCTCCGATACTGGAACAACGGAGCATGTACGTTGCATGGGCCAGAACGCTCGGCGAAGTCTATGCGGAATTGCAGCGCGATAGCGCCCTTGGCCGGAGCACCGTGCTCGATGCCTACGGTGCAACCAATCCGGCGGAATTTTTTGCCGTTGCCACCGAGGCGTTTTTCGAGAAACCCTGGCAGCTTCAGCGTACTTACCCGGAACTCTACGACGAGCTGAAGCTCTACTATCAGCAGGACCCTCTGGAGTTTTTCGATAGGGAGGATTCGGATGGCTGACAGGCCGGATGCATGAACTCCTGGTGCCGGTTTTCATATATGAAATGGTATGCCGGGGAATCTTGATGGCCACGCCGGACATCTATTGCGATATCATCATACTGCCCGAATATCGTGCGCATTCGCCGGGCACCGGACTGTCCCGGCTGTGGCGGTGGAAATGTTTCCGGGAGAAGCCCGTTGCACGGTGCCGATCGGGAAGAGGAAATTGATGTATAAATGTATATATAGGAGGTTGCCAGGTTCGTGAAAGGAATACTGCTGAGGTGCTTGTAGCGCGTTTAATGCAAGGGCGTTGATGTTCGCAGATCACTTCATTATGAGCGCAATTGTATATGAATATGGGTAATCGGTGAGGCCGCAGCGTGGAGCAGTCACCGCTGCGCGAATTCCATGCTCCAGGTTCCTACGGACCGCCGGAGCTGATGGCACACTGATAATGAATGGAATACAGGGGGATAATTATAGGGGTGCCACCATGTCTCCGGGCGATCGTAGGTTTTTTACAATTATTTGAACATTTCGATCGGGCATAAGGGAGCTATCGGTCCGGCAGAACTATATCCATAACGATGGAATAGATCCCAGATCGGTTATGCACTGCGAGCCGAATTATGCGAGACGTGTTGCCACAAGGGCTTCGTCCCGGGATATATGCCGGAGATGGCAGGTAACATTGCCGAATATAGTGAAGCTCTATAACCGGCGGTGCGTTGGATAACAGTGAATATCGAATACGGTGGCGAACATGCACTATTATAATAGCAAAGTCAAGGCCTTTACAAATCCATCGGCCATCTGCCGCATGGCTCCATAGCAGCACGATGTGCGAGGGAGCTGGCGCATAACAAGCCCGCGCTGGCGGCGGGCTTGTTATATGCGGATCATGCGGCCGGTATGCATCTGCGATACGATGATGCTATGAAGTCCTCCCATCCATTGGGATCTGCTCCTCCATTGCCCGTTCGATGGCACGGAGAAATGTTTCTACTGGTTGCGCCCCGGAGATCCCATAGCGCTCGTTGATGATGAAAAACGGGACGCCACTGATCCCAAGCCGTTCCGCCTCGCGCTGGCTATCGGTTACCACCTCATTTCCCTGATCGCTTTCCAGGTAGGTGCGTACGTTATCCTCCTTGAGTCCGATTGCCCCTGCGATGGAGATCAGTGTTTCCCGATCGCTTACGTTTGCACCGTCGGCGAAATATGCCTTGAACACTGCCTTGGCCACCGCCATCTGTTCTTCTCCGTCGCCTGCCATCAGTATCAATCGGTGTGCATCGCGGGTATTCGGCGATACCGTTATCGCATCGAAGTTCATCCGCAGCCCTTCTTCTTCGGCAACCTGGGCCACGCGGGCGAACATTGTGCCGGCCTGCTCCATGGAGCCGAACTTTGCCTCCACGAATGTGGACCAGGGGATGCCCTCCGGGGGCACATCCGGGGTAAGCTGATATGGATGCCAGTGGCGCTCAACCTCCAGATCGGCATGCTGGGCGAGTGCCTGTTCCAGACGTGCCTCGCCGATGTAGCACCACGGGCAGGCGATATCGGCAAATAGGTCTATGCGAATCTTTCCCATTGTCTGAATCTCCATACTAATTCACGAACGCCCTTCGAGCCGACAATATATCGCTGTTATTGGTTGTGGTGCAGTGATAGCTGGCCTGCGATGGCCGGGATACAGGAGCGCCCTGGCTCTGGGGATACAACAGGCCAGGGCGCGCCGTGATACGTTTGCGGGTTGCCGGTGCCGCAGATTTAGATGCTGTTTGGGTCGAAGTTGCGTTTCAGGGTCTGCCATACCTCATAATAGTCCGGCTGGCGCAGATCGGTTTCCACGGCAAAGCGGGTCGGGCGGCAGACAAAACGGGTCTCGAACATGAATGCCATGGTATCGGCGATATAGTGTGGCTTCAGATCGGCAGTGCTTGCTTTCTCGAAGGTAGGCCCATCCGGGCCATGCCCCGACATGCAGTTATGAAGGCTGGCGCCGCCGGGAAGGAATCCCTCCGCTTTTGCGTCGTATTCGCCGTGGATCAGCCCCATGAACTCGTTCATGAAGTTGCGATGAAACCAGGGGGGACGGAACGTGTTCTCGGCGACCATCCAGCGTGGCGGGAAGATCACAAAATCGCAATTCGCGGTTCCGGGGATCTCCGACGGTGCTGTCAGGACCGTAAAGATGGATGGATCGGGATGATCGAAACTGACCGTATTGATGGTGTTGAAGTTGTTCAGGTCGTACTTGTACGGCGCATAGTTGCCATGCCATGCCACAACGTCCAGCGGGGAGTGGCTGGTCTCGGCCGACCAGAGATTACAACAGAACTTTGCCACGGTCTCGAAGGTTCCTTCCCGGTCCTCGTAGGCCGCGGTAGGGGTCAGAAAGTCGCGTGGGTTGGCAAGGCCGTTGGCGCCAATCGGGCCAAGATCGGGCAGGCGGAAGGGGCGTCCGTAATTCTCGCAGATATAACCACGTGCTTCACCATCCGGCAGTACCACGCGGATCTTGATGCCGCGCGGTATCACGCCGATCTCTTTTGGTGCAAGCTCCAGGATGCCAAGCTCGGTATGCACAACAAGCCGCCCATGCTGTGGTACTATCAGCATCTCGCCGTCGGCATTGTAGAAGAATCGATTCTCCATCGAGCTGCTGGCTGCGTAGAAATGGATTGCCACGCCCGAGTGCATCGAGGCATCGCCATTGCCGGCGATCGTCACGATGCCGTCCACAAAGTCGGTCGGTTGGGCCGGGATCGGGAGCGGATTCCAGCGAAGCTGGCTTGGCGTGGTTGGAACCTCATCGAACGGAGTGCTCCGTATCAGACGGTTGGAGATCTGGCGGAACGGTTTGTGCACCACCGAGGGGCGGATGCGATAGCACCAGGTGCGTTTGTTCTCTGTGCGCGGTGCGGTAAATGCAGTGCCGCTCAACTGCTCGGCGTAGAGGCCGTAGGCGACCTTCTGCGGCGAGTTTCTGCCAACCGGCAGGGCGCCCGGGAGTGCCTCGGTTGCAAACTCGTTGCCAAGGCCCGATTGGTAGAGCCGGGACGTTCCCGGAACAGATATCCCTGTGCCCACCTCGTCGATGAGCTCCAACTGGCTGCTGTGCGTTGATTCAGACATGGCTTCTTCCTGTTCTCTATGAGATGATCGCTATCGTTCAGGGCAGAGCGCTCGGAAGGACCAGGCATATACCCGGCCTGTCCGGTACCATCTGTAAATATAGGGAGAAGGGACCGAGACCGATTTCCGAATCTGGATTTCCGGCTGGCCGATAGATGCGGAAGGGCAATACAGTAGGATACAACGCCATCCGGTTGCGGGGTGCTCCTGTGCCTGCCATCGCCGTGGGTGCGCTGGAGAAGGGCGTTCATGGCGCAACCGCAAGGGGCGGCGTTTAACACCTTCCGTCGCGGGAAAACCCATCCGGGTGCGGCTCTGCTGTGCCCGTTCCAGTTGGTAACGGATGGGCTTGGTGTTCTGAGCGGCTTGGTTATCTCTGTGCCGGATGGTCTATACCGGACAACGGATAGCCGCTCGGGCTATCCGTTGTCTGTTGTTGATGCTTCAGATTCGCATACTGACGATGCGGTTCCGGGGTATGGAAGGCTTTCACGGGAATGCGCAGGTGGGAACGGCCCGGTGCGTCTGAACGTTGTTTCTCCGGGGGATCCGGTTATCCTAGCTAGAACTTGACATTGAATGTCCCATCGCTCACCGTGCGGGTGGCCGAGCCTGCCCCGCTGGCATTCTGCTCACGGGCCTCGAACGAGAATGTTCCCTTGGCGCCGCTCGATGAAAGTTCATCCACCTTCAAGGTGCCGCTGTGTGCGACAAAGGTTTTGATGTTGCCGAGGGAGCCTTCGGCATAGGTGACGGTAATGCCGCTGAAGAGGCCAAGCTGATAGGTGCCGACGCCGGAGACCAGGCCGGCAATGTTGATCTGCTTGTTTTCCGCACCGGAAATCTGGGCTCCGCCAATGCCAAGCACGCCGCTCTTGTTGGATGCCTGTACGTTGGTCGCGCTCCACGCGGCACCATCGACCTTGGCGCTGATGCTGCCGTTTGCCGTGTCGTTGCCGGTGGGATTATCATCACCACAGCCTGCTGCGATGATGACGATGGCGATAAGGAGATAGCGAAGAATCTGCTGCATGCTGTGCCCTCTGAATCGTTAACGCTGGTATACAGAAGTGGGACTATCCCGCTTGTAGCAAGCGGATGGGGTATCCATAGGGATTGCTACAAGTGAATCGTCCCTAAATTCCCTCCTTGTAAGGGGTGCTGGCAAACCAGGATTTGCGATATTCTTACCAGTAGCTCCTCTGCATTGGCTCTGCCTGGCTCTTCTCCGGCGCACATCGGAAACCGTACGCCGGCATTCGTATACTTCGATGAATTACCTCTTCAGATATCTGCAACTCCTTACCGATGCCGAGATCGCCCGTCTTGCGAGCCTCGATCTGGCGCCTCGTGCCCGGAGCGTGTTCGATCTGCTGAGTAGTCTGCGCCAGCATCCTGATCCATCGCGCGATATGGTGCTTGAGCGGCTCGGCGTCTCCTCGATCCATTTCGATAAGATCTGCTCGATCCTTCTGCGGCAGGTCTATCAGACGATAGTGCCGGAGGAGGGGACCGCGTTGTTATATGATCTGAATCGGCGCAATCTTCTGGGAAATTTTCTGCACGAGTTCCGCCGTCAGGAGCGTGAGCTTGCCGCTGCCCCGCCGGACCGCCGTGCGGCCTTCTATCTCGATTGTTTCAATCTTCTCGGACGTGTCTCCAGAAAGGACTACGATGAGCGGCTTATGCGCGATCTGGCGCGGAAGTACGATCGGCTGCACCCATCGCCCGATAACCAGATCTACTTCGAGGCACATATGATCGGGGTGATGATCTGGAGCGGGGCGGCCAAAGGGATGAACGATGTGATACGGCCAAAGGTCTGGCGCCGACTGCTTGCGAATGCCCGGAGGGTCAGCGAAACCACCGGCCCGATGGCGCTCTACAAACATTACAAGGCGTTTGCCCTGTATCATCTACAGATCGACAGTGTGCCGGAGAGACGACTGTATTATCTGGAAAAGGCCGCAGAGCTTGGGGCGTCCCATCCGGGGCTGTTCTCCGAGGAGGAGCTTCTGCTGACCCGCTGCACGATCGCCGAGGCCCATTATTTCAGCAGCATGGATTTCGAGCATGCCTACAGGCTGTATGCCGCCGAGTTCGAGCAGCATGCGGAACTGCTCGCCCGTGATTATTATCACACGACCAAGTTTGTGCAGATCTGCATTATCAGGAGAGAATATGATCGGGCCAGGCAGCTTCTGGTGGAACGGTTCGATCGGCATTTAAGCGCCAATAACAATTCTCTGGGGACCATGGCAGCTATCTCCTGGGGCAAGCTTCTGCTCTGTACCGACCGGATCGAGGAGGCCAAGCACTATATCGATATGGGGATGCGGCTGAACCGGAAGAATTTTTATGTGCAGTACGAGATCGAACTCCGCATGCTCGAAACTGCCTATTTCATGGCGCGAGGCGACGCCGAGTTCACCGTGCGCCTTGCCGAGAAGCATATCAAATATCTCCGTTCCAAAGGATATACGTTTGCTGATT
Organism: uncultured Alphaproteobacteria bacterium; assembly: GCA_964455525.1. Lineage (GTDB taxonomy): Bacteria > Bacteroidota > Ignavibacteria > OLB7 > OLB7 > JAFDZV01. The sequence goes on along the minus strand of CAYVWR010000001.1, from coordinate 853,431 downwards.
CCCGGTATTATCCCTGGTATATGAAGCTGATGATCGCATTTGTCAATGAGCAGGAGACGGGCCGGGAACTTTCCGCTGAACTGCATGCAAAGCTGGAGGAGTTCAACGAGGGGGCTGCGGCGCTCTATGGCATTCTTCTGCGCCGTGCCCGTATGCGATAGCTCGGGGCGGGCACGGCGGAATACTTGCAGAATAAAGGGGCGAAGCACTGCTTCGCCCCTCTGTGTGTCGCCGGTCGGGATCGGATCGTCGTGTCAACCGCCTACCCGTTCCTTTGCTTCCGAATATCCTGCGCCCTGGTGATGAACTGCTGTACATCTTCGCCGAATGGCATCTTGTACTCGGCCGGAAGCTTGTCGCGATCGGCATGGAGCCTGTTGAGATTGCGAGCAACCTCGGGATTCCCCAGCGTGAAGCGCTCCACAAGCTCCTGCCAGCGTGCGGCCAGCGCCTGCGCCCTGTCGCTACCGGGGTCATCGCCAACGGCTTCTTTTACCTCGCTTATAAGAACCCTCCAATCCTCCTCGGTCTGGCGTATCGAATCCCCCTCGGTCTGGCGGCGCTTTTTGAACTCGGCGAGCTGTTCCTCGGTATAATATTCCTTGAAAAAATCCTGATTGCTTTCCATTGTTATCACCTCGATAATTTGTTTGAGCGATTTCCAGTCGGGTTCATTTTCCAGGGTGGCAAGCTGTTCGGCCTGCTCGATTGCCTGGATTGCACGATCCAGATGGCGGCGCTTCTCTTGCAGGGCGAGACGCTGAAGTCTGAGCATGGATACGAGCCTGATCTGCTCTCCTGCCAGGATTTCCCTGATGCGTTTCAGGGGAAGCCCGATGAATTTCAACGTGACGATCTGTTGGAGCTGCGCGAAATCCCCGTCGCTGTATAATCGGTATCCTGCCTCGGTGTATACCGAAGGTTTCAGCAGGCCGATCTGATCGTAATGATGGAGTGTGCGCACGGTAACGCCCGACCGCTTTGCGAATTCCTGCACCTGATATAGTTGTTCAGACATTGGATTCAACCTCCGAATACGAATATAGAGCCTGACGTAAGGTGAGGGTCAAGAAGAAAATGAGAGGAGATCGTCCCGATGAATTGTGGCGGGTTCTTCCATTACTCTTTCTCCCTCCTGTTCTTTTGAAGACGGCCTTCGTATCTATTTGAAAAATCGGCGAACTCTACCATAGAATACGGCTCGGTAATTGCTCGCTATCCGACGATCGCGGCGGAGCCGATCCTATATCGTGTTCCGTCGTTCTGGAGCTATCAAGCAATAATTTCAGATAAGGAGGATGCTATGAGCGACAAATGGAATGAAGAGCTGCGCCGCGCCTACGACCGTGGATACTGGGATGCGCGACGTGAGTTCGAGCATCATCTGCGGCAGTCGCATTCCGATACGATGCGGGATGAGAAGGTGCCGGGAGGTTTTATGGGGGATGCCAGCAGCGGGCGTGGCGCTCGCGGAGGCTATCGTGGCAGAGGTGAGGAGCCTCGTGATGGCAGGGGCGGCTATGCACGCCACGGCGAGGACGATGGCCGTCACCGCTCCGGCGCCTATGGCAGCGGACAGGGCGCGTGGGGCGGAAGAGGGGAGCCGCGTGAGGGATACCGCGATTTCGATCGTGAACGCCATCGCGATTATTCGCCCGGACATCGTTCCTCGGACGAACATCGCGCAGGCAGGCATGATGAGCGTGGGTTCTTCGAGCGGGTGGGGGATGAGGTAAGCTCGTGGTTCGATCGGGATGATCGCCGCGATAGCGATTTCAGCCGCGATTATGATCGTGATGTAGCCGGTTACACTCGAAAATGATGGGCTGAACAGATCGTAGTATGGAGGGTGGCCATGGCCGCCCTTTTTTTATGGGCCTTCCGCTATCCACAGGCGTCCCCGCAAGCCGCTGTTGGCCATCACACGGTTCTATCATCCGCAAAAAATAGATACATTTCCGGCTGGTATCCCGGATACCTTCCATACACCCCGGCGGAACATCGCGAGCGCCGATATCGGAGGCGTACAAGCCGTGACGGACTGTGCGGTTGCGCCGGCATATGCATTCATTCCCATTGCCAGGATTCTACCCTATGCGCCTCTTCCACTACTCATGTACCAAAGCCCTCGGTGTGCTTGCGCTATTGCTGGCGTCGGTGATCCCTGCTGTTGGGCAGGATGATACCGTATGGGTGCAGACCCTTACGTTCGATTCCATCGCCACACGCCGGGGGATCTGGGACTTCCCCGATGGTGGCGATACCTATCGGAAGATTCTGATGTATCACACGCTCAAGTGCGATCCGCGCACCGCCCAGGATAAATACAACTGCGGCGAGTGGGATTACCTTACCTATACCATGCTGCATCGTCCTGCCGGAGATCTGGAGATCGGCCGCTTTATCACCCCCTATGGCATAGGGCTTGATCTTGGACCCAACGGCTTTACCTGGGTGTACGATGTGACCGATTATGCACAGTATCTCCGTGGCAGCGTCGATCTCTCATCCGGCAACCAGCAGGAGCTTATTGATCTGAGATTTGCGTTCATCAAGGGAACCCCTCCGCGCACGGTGCTGGCGATGGAGGAGATTGTGCCGAGCCGAAGCGAGTTCAATTATCGCCAGCTCTCCGACGATGCCGTTTTGCAGGAGAAGACCTATCAGCTTCTGCCGGAGGCGGAACAGTTCAAAATTCGCACGCGCCTTACCGGCCATGGCCATAACAGCAACGATGGCAGCTACCCGCATTGCTGCGAGTGGAAGGACAATACACACTATCTCAACGTGAACAACAACGAGATTGAATGGCAGATCTTCCAGAACGACGAGTGTGCGCTGAATCCTGTGTACCCGCAGGGGGGAACCTGGCCCGGCGCCCGCGAGGGATGGTGCCCCGGTGATGTGGTAAAGGATCATGATTTCGAGATCACCCCCTTTATAGCAGGCAAGACCGTCTCGATCGATTATGCGATCACGCCGGTGCCGGACAATAATCCCGGTATGGGGGGCGGCGTGTACGTAACCACCATGCAGCTCTTCCAGTATTCGGCCCCGGCCTATGCCGTCGATGCCGAGATCTACGATGTACACGCGCCGAGCGATGTGCAATATCACTCCCGCAAGAACCCCATCTGTGCCGATCCGGTTGTGGTGGTGCGGAACAATGGCGCTACCACGATCACCCGCCTGACGTTTGACTATGGCGTCTCCGGCGGCGATCAGCAGCATTTCGGCTGGCAGGGCACGATAGGTCCGAATGAGTTTGCGACGATATCGCTGCCGGTGGCCCGGAGCAGCTTCTGGCTCGGTGATGGCTCGAACCTCTTTACTGTGCGTGTCAGCTCGCCGAACGGCGAGCAGGATCAGTACGCTGCCAACGATGCGCAGACCACCCGGTTCACCATGCCCGATCTGTATCCCGGCGCGTTCAGAATGTCATACCGGACAAACAAGCGCGCAAGCGATTACACGCTGCGTATCCGTGATATAGATGGCGATGTGGTCTATCAGAAGGAGAATGCCGAGAACGAGACACTCTATAGAGATGCGATTGATCTTCCGCCGGGCTGTTATACCCTGGAGATGGACGATCCGTATCACTTCGGCCTCTCCTATTGGGCAGTGCCAGCCCAGGGGAGCGGGTATCTTCGGTTCTACGATCTGGATGGAAAGCTGCTGAAGACGTTCCAGCCGGATTTCGGCAAGTCGATCCGCTATAGCTTCAGCATCGGTGATGTGTCGCATGTGGACCAGGAGAACGCCGAGAGCCTGGTGGCGCTTTTTCCGAATCCTGCCGATGAGCAGGTTCGTGTGGTGATCGACGAGTTCCCGCTTGGTCGTGCCGATCTGCGCCTGTATGATGCCTATGGAACCCTGATTCGGACCGAAACGGTTTCCGTCGGCGAGCGGTTCAGCACTACGCTCGATACCCGCGATCTCCCGGCCGGGTCCTATTATATCACCATAGACAATGGCACAACAAACCTGCGGCAGCGGTTTGTGAAGAGATAAAATCTGCTGCACTATCGATAGAGATCACTGGCGCGGTCCCTTCCGGCTGCGCCAGTGGTCTGTTTGTATGCTTGGCGTCATTCTGTGCGATATGTTCCGGCATGGTTGGCTGGGAACCCCTTCCTGCTTGTATCTTCGCGATCGTCTCGTCGCTGAAGCATGGTAGGAACGATCACGGATATTTACGATGTTCTCCTCAGGAATTCTCGGCCCCTACGTTATCACAAACGTCATCGCGCTCTTTCTGGTCATCGGTGCCATTCTTAGCCCGAGGCTTGTGGGCTGGCTCTTCGTTCTGATCTTTCTTGGAGCCGCCATTGCCAATACGGTTATCGTCATTCATTGGCCGGAGTCGTATGTGGAAGGATTTGCCCGATCTGCGCTTGTCGGGTTCTATCGTGACTTCATCGGCGGATTTTTCCGGGAGCATACACAGGCGGTTGTTCTGGCTATCGCTTTCGGCCAGCTCTGTATCGCCCTGCTGCTTTCACGCCGCGATCCTCTCTTGAAGCTTGGGGTGATCGGCGGAGTCCTCTTTCTGCTTGGCATCGTCCCTCTCGGGATGAATGCGGCGCTGCCTGCCCCATTGCTTATGGTTGTGGCGCTTGGGGTGATGTATCGCAGGTTGAAGATGGATGAATCGCATGCAGAGGCGATGCGGGCACCACGCGTCTGAGCGGTGGTGCATATGGAGGCGCTCTCCGGCATCCTGGCATGGCGATCGTAGAATCCATTCCCCTGGAATTCGACCGTGAGATGGCGCTCACCCCCTGCATTGCTTGAGCGTGTGGTTTATGGGGGGGGGGCCGGGGTTGAAATCCGCACCCGGTGGCCATGCCGTCCGGCGATCTCTCGATTATACGATATGTTCCGGCTGACGATGCCAGGGAGCAGGATCGGCGGTCTGCGCCTGTGGTGGCTGTGCAGCATTGCGGCGTACGGCTGTTCCCTGCTTCGGTACGCATAGGGGCCAGCCTCGCGCTCCCCTTTCTTTGTGCTCTATCTGGTTCAACCCTGTTCTGCCATCTATCGGTTTTCACCTCATGCACCCTTGTACTCCGCCCAAACCCATTCCCTCCGACCTGTTGCAAGATGTACACCCGGGAACGCCTATTCGGCCCGGGACTCTAGTTCTGGTACCCCCGAAGTAATTCAGGCACTGCATGTGCTATGGGTTGGGGGATGGTGCCATACTACGTCACTGGTTTTGTCGAGAAGCAGATGAAGGACTTCAATAACTGGCAAGTGCCAACGATGCGGGCGGTGATCTCCGGGGTTGTTCTTGGGGCGGTGCTCTGCATGATGCCAGCCGATGTATCGGCGCAGGATACCGTTCGTATCACGCTGCCGCAGGCGATTGATCTTGCCACGGCTCGCAATATCGACGTGCTCCGTGCCGAGAACGCGCTGCGTTCGGCACAGACGCGGATAGAGTCGGCACGCGGGGCGCTTCAGCCGAACCTGACGGTTTCGGCGGGGCCTGGGGTGCGATATCAGCTTGGGCGATCGAACGAGCTGCTGGGGGAGACGAGCAACAACGCCTCCGGTTCGTTTTCGGTAGGCCTTTCCTCCGGTTATACGCTCTACAACGGCAATGCCGATCGTGCCACGTTGAATCAGGCGGAGCAGCTTGCCCGCGCCAGCGACATCTCCATCAATCGCACTGCCCAAAGCACGGTGTATGGGGTGATTACATCGTTCTATCAGATTGCCACAGCTCGCGAGCTGATCGCCACCGCACGAGAGAATCTTCTGGCGGAGAGGAATCAGCTCGATCGCGTGCGCGCATTCACCGAGGCTGGCACACGCCCGATCTCCGATCTCTACGCACAGGATGCAACGGTGGCCTCTGCCGAGTTTCGCCTGCTGGATGCCGAGCGCAGTCTCGATGTGGCAAAACTCGGATTGGTTCAGACGCTCCGGCTGGACCCACTCGGAGCTTATGAATTTCCTGAACCGTCGCCGGCGGAGTTCTCCGGTGTCGGCTCCGATGGCGAATCGGCGCTGGTTGAGCAGGCGCTTTCGCGCCGCCCGGAGATAGCAGCACAGCAAGCCCGTCTGGATGCCGCCGTGCAGTCGATCCGCATTGCCGAAGCCAGTGATGCCCCGACGATCTCCGTATCAGGCTCGCTTGGGTCCAGCTATTCCACAACCGACACGCGCGATGGGTTCGCCGGCCAGATATTCTCGCAGAATCCGAATGCTGGTCTCGGCCTTTCGCTCTCGCTTCCGTTGTTCGATCGCAATCGCACGGCCGTGGCCGAGGCACAGGCGCGCATAGAGTATGAAAATGAAATCCTGACGATGGCATCGCTGCGCCAGCAGACGGCTGTGGAGGTGCGGCAGGTGCTTCTCGACCTGAACACCGCACAGGCGCAGCTCGGCGTTGCCCAGCGGCAGCTTGCCTCGGCCCGGCAGGGGCTGGATGTGGAGCAGACACGGTACGATGCCGGAGTTTCCACGCTGACGGAGCTTTCGCAGGCTCGCGCCCGTTATGTCGATGCGCAGGGGCAGGTGGTGCAGGCGAGCAATACACTGGAGTTGCGGCGTCACGGCGTGTTGTTTGTACTCGGGGTGCTGGATGCTCCTCGTGCCACACCGCAGCCGCCGACCGAGCAGGAGGTGCGCCGCCCGTAAAGCGGCAGGCGATACGCATCCAAGTACTGTCACGGGAAGAATTATCAGCAGCATCATGAATAAAAAATGGATCATCATCATCGGCGTGCTCCTGATTGCAGGTGCTGGCGCATTCCTGTTCCTTCGCAATGGAAGCGGGGCGGAACCCAAGTATCAGACGACCCCTGTAAGCCGGGGAAGCCTGGAAGCCCTGGTAACAAGCACCGGGACGATCACCGCTGTTGGCACCGTTGAAGTTGGCACCCAGGTTTCCGGGAGCGTGGAGGAGGTGCTTGTGGATTATAATGATGAAGTGCGCCGGGGACAGCTTCTTGCACGTCTCGATACACGTGTTCTCCAGTCGGCGGTGGATGATGCCAAGGCGAACCTTGAGCGAACCCAGGCGCAGTATCGCGCAGCGCTCGATGCATACGATCGGAACAAGCCGCTCTACGACAAGAAGTATATCTCGGCGACTGAGTTCACCCAGTACAGGAGCAATCTGGAAGCGGCGCGTGCCTCGGTAACCTCATCGCAGGTGGCGCTTCAGCGGGCACGTACAAACTTCGGCTATGCCGAGATACGCTCCCCAAGCGATGGTACCGTGATCCAGCGTACGGTGGAGCCGGGGCAGACCGTGGCGGCCAGCCTTTCAACGCCCACGCTTTTTACGATCGCCAATGATCTTGCAAACATGCAGATCGAGGCAAGCGTCGATGAGAGCGATATCGGCCAGATCAAGGAAGGGCAGCGCGCCACGTTTACCGTGCAAAGCCAGGCCGACCGCACGTTCCACGGAATGGTCCGGCAGATACGGTTGCAGCCGCAGACCGTGCAGAATGTGGTCAACTATACGGTGGTTGTCGATGCCCCGAACAGCGATGGCCTTCTGCTTCCCGGCATGACCGCTACGGTCAACTTCCAGGTTGCCAGCGTTACCGATGTTTTGGTTGTTCCGAATGCGGCACTGCGATTCCAGCCATCGGCGGAGGTGCTGGCCCAGTACCAGGAGAGGATGAAATCGCAGCGAGGAGGCGATAGCGTGGCGGCACGTGCAACACGCACAAGCCAGCGCGCTGCGGCGGGCAGCGATAGCACGGTATCGGGAAGCAGCTCCTCCAGAACCTCCCGTTCGCGTGTCTGGACGCTTGACGCCGCCGGCAATCTTCAGATGATCCCAGTGCAGATCGGCTTGAGCGATGGGCAGCGGACCGAGATATCAGGGCCGGGGGTGCGCGAGGGTATGATGGTGATAACGAGCGCTGCGGCAGCTCAGGGGGGCGCCACACGCACCCCTACCGGCACAGGTCTGCCGTTCGGCTCGCCCAGTGGCAGCAGCGGTGGGTCGAGACGAGGCGGGTTCTAGGCGAGTCCGCATCCAGTGTGAACAGAGAGGATATGGTATGCATCCAGTTATTGAAACGCGCGGATTGGAGAAGGTATATATAAGCGGCGAAGTGGAGGTGCATGCCTTGCGCTGCATCGACCTGCGAATAGAGCCGGGGGAGTTTGTGGCCATTATGGGGGCATCAGGTTCCGGCAAGTCCACCTTGATGAATATCCTCGGTTGTCTCGATCTGCCCTCGGCCGGTGAATACCTCCTTGATGGCACCCAGGTCAATACCCTCTCGAAGAACCAGCTTGCCGATATCCGCAACGAGAAGATCGGCTTTGTCTTTCAGGGGTTCAATCTTCTGGCCCGTACCTCGGCGCTGGAGAATGTGGAGCTGCCGCTGCTGTACAACCGAACCCGGAATCTGGGGAACCCGGCAGCGCTTGCACGCGAGGCGCTGGAGCGGGTGGGGCTTGGGGAACGCCTCGATCACCAGCCGAGCCAGCTTTCCGGCGGGCAGCAGCAGCGGGTTGCCATTGCGCGCGCGTTGGTCACAAAACCATCGCTTATCCTGGCAGACGAGCCTACGGGCAATCTCGACAGCCGTACGAGCGTTGAGGTGATGGCGCTCTTTCGCGAGTTGAACGACCAGGGAATCACCGTGGTGCTGGTGACGCACGAGCATGATATCGCCAATTACACCAAACGCATCATCGAGGTGCGCGATGGTCTGATCCGTCGTGATGTGCCTGTGGAGCCTCGGCTCGATCCGACCAGGGCGTTGCAGGAGCTTGAACAGGAACTGAAGGAGGGCTGACGATGCATTGGCGTAGTATTCTCAGGGTTGCGGTGCAATCAATCATGCGGCATCGGATGCGTAGCACGCTGACGATGCTTGGCATTATCATCGGCGTCGGCGCGGTGATCATGATGGTCTCGATCGGGCAGGGAGTGCAGAAGCAGGTCGAGAGCCAGATCGCAGGTCTTGGCTCGAACGTGTTGATGATCTTCCCATCGGCAGTGAGCCAGGGTGGCGTGAGCATGGGCGCCGGCAGCATGGAGGCGCTGACGCTGGATGATGTGGAGAAGATCGAGCGCGATGCTACGCTGGTGGCGAATGTCTCGCCGGTTGTTCGTGCAAGCGCCCAGGCAATCGGTGGCATTGGCAACTGGAGCACCTCGGTGCAGGGGGTGTCCGCCAGCTATCTCGATATCCGGGCTTGGCCGCTGGCATCGGGGGCGTTTTTCACCGAGCGCGATATGAGCGGCAGGGCGAAGGTCTGCATTCTCGGCAATACGATTGCCCAGAACCTGTTTCCCGGGATGGACCCGGTCGGAGAACAGATACGGCTGCGCAATGTGCCCTTCAAGATTGTAGGCGTGTTGAGCGCCAAAGGACAGGGGGCAACCGGGCAGGATCAGGATGATGTGATCCTGGCCCCGGCCACCACTGTGCTCGATCGGCTGAGCGGACGGCGATTCATCCAGCAGATCATCGTCAGTGCCGTATCAGAGGAGCAGATGCCGATGGCACAGCAGGAGATCACAACGCTCCTGCGGGAACTGCGTCGCAACCGGAGCGGCGAGGATAATTTCACGATTCGTAGCCAGACCGAGATCGCCGAGGCGGCACAGTCCACCACCCAGGTGCTGACGATGTTCCTTGCCTCCATCGCCGGGGTCTCGCTGGTAGTGGGAGGGATCGGCATCATGAACATCATGCTTGTCTCGGTTACCGAACGGACCCGTGAGATCGGTATACGCCTGGCCATCGGCGCACGTAGCAGCGATGTGCTTACCCAGTTTCTGGTGGAGTCGGTGGTGTTAAGCCTTTTGGGTGGGATCATCGGCATTCTCCTTGGCATCGGAGGAGCACAGCTTATCTCCGCTTTTGCTGATATGGCAACAGCCATCGAGCCTACCATCATTATCGTTGCCTTTATCTTCTCGGCCGCCATCGGGATCTTTTTTGGCTACTATCCGGCGCGCAAGGCGGCGTCGCTCAAGCCGATAGAAGCATTGCGTTACGAATAGCAGCATAGATCTACCGGCTTTGCACGGGAACCATTGGCCTACTGTGGCATTTCCGAATGGATCTGCCGCCCGGCATGGCTCCCGTGTCTGTTGCTGGTGGGTGTCTCGCTCGTCGGGCATGGCAAACCAGTTGCCGGTAGCAGCCCGGCTTTCTCTTGTTGCCTGGCATAAAGATATGCGCCGGAAATGATGGGTCCGGTGCCGATACCACTCCTCTATCTTCCGATTCTTTCTAATTTTTATGTCGGCCTGTTGTTTGAATTGATAGGGCCTGCGGGCATTGCAGTGCCCTGTCCTCTCGTGTCTGTTCTGAGCCGTGGTGTTCGGAAATGGGGAGAGGAGTCTTTGCTACGGCTGTGGCGAAGCCAGTGCGGAGATGATGATCGGGAAAGGGCATGGGGAGGACGTTCCTCTGGAATTGTTGATGCTGAATCGGTTCCAACGATTACAGTTCATGCTATGCTCTGGATACAGTGGCGGGCTTCACTGGGGAATACCATGATCGTTTCGGCTAAGTGTCCTGTATGCTTGTGTCGGTTGGCGTTGATGCCGATACTGCTGTTGTTCCTTCTCTGCGCCGCTGCTCCTGTGGCCGCGCAGGTTGAGCTTGGTGTGTGGGGTGGGGGGAGCTTCACTACGCTTGCCTATACGAAGCACGGAGGGATTGGTGCTGGTATGGTTGGTTTGTATCGTATGGGTTCTTACTTGTCTGTTCAACTGGCCGGTGGAGCGCTCGGCCATGCAGTATCATATCCTTCCGGCTCTACGTTGCCGCATCCGGCCAGCGAGCGGATGTTTGCTACATGGATTGTTCCGGTGGAGCTTTGGCTGCGGTGTCGCATATCAGGCGATGTTGAGGAGGGAAGCGTGGTCTTGAGCGGCGGGCTCACCGGCGCTTATGTTACGCGGGATGGTGTGGGCCTTGCTTGGGTTCCCGGTGATGCATACATGCCTGCATTCTCGACGTTTGCGTCTGGTGTGGCGGGGGGAGTTGGGTTCGAGACAGCCCTTTTTATAGCTGGTAAGGGGCGGCTCTTTGGTGATCTTTACCTCTCAAGGGCTATCGCGGGAGTTGATGATAAGGGGTACCCGGTGATGTATGGCGTGCTCCGTATTGGGACGGCGTTTGTGCTGTGATCGGCAATTCCGGGATGAATCCCGATGTCCGCGAGGCAAGCTGGACGGGGGCCTTCTGCCCGCCAGAACGAGGTTGGCTGTTTGATGAGCGCCTCGGTGGAGCTTTTGTAAAAAACACTACTGCGTCATTGTGTCATGGTGCGGGGGATACGGTGCGATAGGCGCATACCGTTTGGATCTGCCATCAGGGCAGGCAATCCCTCTGGCGGCGTTGCAACGCTGCTCGCCGACAGGAAGGTGAGGTCGGCATAAAGAGATGATGAGGGCATCGGCTGATGCCGGAACGATCATTTGGTCCGAAATAAGAAATGACTGGCCGATGAGCCTGGTTCCGGGATCAGAACCATACCACTTCTACCACTACGTTACCTGCCGGAATCGCTCTCTGCGATGGTGATCGTATGCTCACCATTACTGCGGCATCGTTATGACATCATCGAATCCAAACGGATTTGGACGATCTGTGGGATGGCGTGCCGACATGTATGCCCAGGGATGGAGCATATGATGGTGTTCATCCGAAGCCCGGTAAAATATCTCTCAGGGCGCTGTTGCTGCCACATCACAGAGGCCGGATTCTCAGTATCTTTACATCCCCCTCCCCCCGAATTCCTCTACATTTCAACCCCGCCAAATTTTTTTCAACCTCTTTAAGATCCTTTTAAGTCACCCGCATAGCATGGTCTCTGTTCTCGATCGTTACGGCACTATGCCGGACGGCCGATAGAAAGCAGAAGCGGATATCGATCAACAGACGCTCAGATTCATCAGCTCGATCTTCCCGGCCGCATCAGTCCAATGGTGTCGTGGCATAGGGTGGAGGTTTTAACCTCCTGTCGAATTGACGGATAACCGGAGATCCATAGCGCGGTTCCGGTAGAACAGATCTGATGGACTCAGTGCCCGATCGGCCCGGCTTCATTCAAGTTCATAAGGAGATTCGGCAATGGCTACGAACTGTACGCATCGGGGTGGGAGAGACACTGGCGGTCTTCTCCCGGCTTATACCCTCGACGGGCCAGGCAGCGTTGACGATCCGGCATGCCCGGCTACGGTCTATGACACGGACGTTTCCCATCCAAACGATTGGACCTCATCGCAGGGTGCCGCGAACACAGACGCTTCGGCGCAGCCAGGATACATCGGCTCCTGGCGTCTTCCCGTCCTGTTTCTCATCTCGTTTATGGTGCTGTGCGTGCAGGCGCTTGTGGCACAGCAGGGGATAACTGTAACGCTCACCAAGTCGCATAACGCGCCTTCGCCGGTTCCTTCCGGGCAGGCATTTACCTACACGCTTGCCTATGGATGGTCGGGGGCCTCCAGTTGGACCGTGGCGACGCCGGGGACGCTTACCATCCGCGACACTATTCCCCCGGAACTGGATATCGTAAGCACGCTTCCCGGCTCTATCATCAGCGGCAACATCGTGACCTTCCAGCTTAGCGGGCTGAATGCGAGCGCTGGTGCCGGTACGGTGCAGATCAACGTTCGGTTCAAGCCGGGGGTGACCTGCCCTGGCACCCGTGCCTGCAACATCGCCTATATCCAGGCCGGAGAGGGGAAGGCCGTGGCCTCCAACAATGTCTGCGTGACGGCGACCGCCCAGAACAAATGGACGTTCGAGAAGGCGCTTGTGGCCGGTTGTGCTCTCGATAATGATGTCATCTTTCGTGTCTGTGTGATGAACCCATCAGGAGGAGATATCGGTGGTCTGAACCTTACCAATGTGCAGCTCAATGATGTGCTCCCGGCCGGTGCGGTGCTTACCTCGGTTTCGGGGAACTGGTCAAGCTTTACACAGGCCGGTAGCAATGTCACCCTTACCGGCGGCCCATCGACCCTTCCGGTGTCGCCGTGGAACGCCTGGTACTGCGTTTATCTGCATGTGACGTTCCCGTCGGGAACATTCCAGCAGGGGCAGAGCGTGGTGAACAAAGCCACGGTGGCCTTTAATACGCCGTGCGATAAGGATGGCGTCAAGCCCCAGACCCTTACCGATAGCGCAACCGTTATCCTCTGTGCCGCAAATCCGTCCGGCTCGCTCTGGAAGGGGCTGGCGATCAACCTCTACTTCCCGTCGAACCCATATTACTATCCTGCATTCTCTCCCGGCTGCTGTGGCACCTATACCTTGTCCTATAGCAATACCGGCAACGTGGCGCAGCCTGGGTTTGTGATGGAGGATGTGCTGCCGACAACGCTTGATCTCAACGCCATTCGCACGAACGTCCCCTCGGCAAATACGCCGGTAACGGTGGAGGTCTACTGCTGGAGCGGCGCATCGTGCAGCGTAACGCCGTGCACGACGGTTGTCTACACTACTGCCGGATTGCAGACGCTGACGTCGCTTCCGCCAAACGTCTGCAAGGTACGTTGGACCTATGGCGGCTCTATCGCCATAACGCAGTCGGTGCAGAACTATCTGGATGTTTGTGTTCGTACGGCAAGTTATGCTTCGCCCTTTGCTCCGGTGCTGGCAGGACAGAACATCCTGAACACCGTCAATGCATCGGCGCAGAACCTGACGCAGATTTCGGCCACGCACACCAAGCCGGTTGATTCCATCCGGCCGAAGATCCTTACGACGAAGTTCTTCATGGGAGCCTGTGCAGCCACATGCACTCCCGCGACCGCCGGGCCGTTTGTGCCGGGGCAGACCGTGCGCTGGCGTATGGCCGTGGCAAATGTTGGCAATGCGGCTGCATCGCCATGCACGATCACCGATGCCCTGCCAACCGGATTGAGCTATGCAGGCAACCCGACATACTACTATGGTACGTTCAACTGGATGGCAGACCAGTACAACCCACCGTGCTGCTCGCTGAGCGCTACGGTCCCGGCTCAGATCGGGGGCACGATAACGACACCTGCAATCGGTGCTACCAACCTTAGCTGGACATTCCCGACGTTGCCGAGCCGCTGCGATGGCACTGTCGAATATCTGATTATCGAGTTCGATACGAAGATCAGCGATGCTCCGCCGGTTCCGCCCGGACAGTACAATAACACGTTCACCTTTGCGGCTGGCAATCTTCCGGCGGCCGTGATCTCCAACCAGGCCACTCTTACGGTGAATGCGGTCGCGCAGTTGACGATCTCGAAGGAGGTCCGTCAGAAACCGAGCGGCACGTTCTCCCAGTCGGCAACGGTTCCTGCCGGATCGCAGGTTGAGTATCGGGTACGGCTGAAGAATACCGGCAACCTTATACTCTCCAATATCTGTCTGCTGGATATCATGCCGCATGTCGGGGATATCATGGTGCTGCCCGGTTATACGCCTCGCAACAGCCAGTTCGATCTCCCGCTTACAGCAGCAGGCAGCGTTGTCGCACCGGCTGGATATGCCATTGGCTATAACAATTCCGCCAACACCAAGAACCCGCAGCGTACCACCGTCTGTGGCGGATTCTGTGGCACAACCGATCCGGCCGCTGGCGTTGGCGTAGGACCGTTGACTGCCGGAAGCTTCGGCGCCTACAGCAGCAGCACCTACTCGTTCTCGGTCTCCGGTGGCAGCACCCAGCTTTTGCCGGGTGCCACGCTCGATATCCTTGTCGGCGCCACGGTGCCATCGACCGCGAAGCCGGGGCAGAATGCCTGCAACTCCTTTGCCGTACAGGCATCGCCGCTGAACACCGCGGCATGTCTCTCCACACAGTCGGTGCCAAGCTGCTTGAGCGTCGCAGAGAAGCCAAACAGTGGCTGCGATCGCCTCTGGCTGGAAGGACGTGCCGATAGCTGCTGTGGCTATAGCGTCATCCTCTCCAATCAGCTTGGCGCGGTAAGCTCGTTGCAGTACAATGTGCTGCCGGTTGGCGGCAACACGCCGAGCGGTGTTGTGCATAGCGTACAGACCGCTCCCTGCCTGCCAACGTCCACCGTGCCGGCAAACCTCTCGGGCACAACAACCGGCCTGCTGAACTTCAACACCGCGTGCACCCAGAATGCGCCGATGCAGTTGCATCTCAATGCCGCCAGCACCACTGCCAGCGGGGAGATCTGCATCGAGCTGATCGCCGTGATCGTAACCAAGGATGGGCAGAAGGTGGAATGCCGCGATACCGTCTGCTTCAAGTGCGATCGCGCTCCGCAGACCCGATGCGATTCGATGTCAGTGAAGCCCTTCCCATATCCGAACCTGGATCTGAGCGGGCGTACCTTCACGGTGTATAACATGAAGTCCCCTGCTTCGCCTATCTGTAGCGTGAAGATCAGCGTGGTGCCGCCGCCGAGCGGACCTGGCGTGAACGGCGGCGGCCTGTATGTCGATGGCGTCGCAAAGTCGTGGCCGTGGGGCACCTCGGTTGGCTACTCGCAGGTTCTGCCGGTGCATGGCCTTCCGGCAAACAATACGGTGCAGTTCAACCTTGGCATAGATTATACCATCGGTTGGGTCGGTACGGTGAGCGTCACCACCTACCATTGCGATGGAGATAGCTGCACATCGGTCTATGGCCCGTGGAAGGCGTCGAAGAAGGATGTGCTTGTGGTTGGAACCCCGATCGATATCAAGGATAAGCTGAAGTTGCAGATCTATCGTCTGTCGTTCCCACGCGATAAGGCGATCGGCAGGAACATCCGTTCCATAGCCATCCGTCATGGGGCGCCGGTGGAGTCGATTGTTGCGGTGACCGGTGGATCGCTTCCATGCGATGCCGATAGCAAGGAGAAGTGCAATGACCTTCTTGATGCCGTACGTGTCAACAATGGCATGGTGATGCTTGAGCTGCGCCATGCGCTTGATAGCATCACCCAGGGTGCCGATCCGGAACTGACGGTGATCTACACCGCTGCCAGCGATCGCCGTCCAACGATCGAGATCGTCTACTACGATGCAAACGGCGATGAGGTTGGCCATAACGAGATGACCGTGACAGGGGGAACGCTCCTTGATGTGGATGATCCTCGTGGCATGGCCGGTGTGGCCTCCCTGCTGAGCGCTCGCCCGAATCCGACCAACGGACGTTCCGATATCAGCTTTACGCTCTCATCCACCTCCACTGTGGAGCTTGAACTGCTCGATATGTTCGGCAGGACGGTGATGAATGTGATAACAGGGGAACATCTCGCGGCCGGTGAACATCGCCGCAGCGTTGATATGGGGTCGCTCCCAAGCGGAAGCTATCTGGCTGCGCTGCGCGTGAATGGCGTGCGCAGTGTCCTGCGGATTGAAGTGGTGCGCTAAGAGTCTGCAAGACCCTGGCGCTGGATGTAAGGAACGGAGGCGATCGTCACGATCGGCCTCCGTTCCTTTTTATACCGGCTTCCTGCGGATCTCTCCCGCCCTATGTGTGCGGTGCCATTGAGATAAGGTTTGCTGCTGTGGGTGATACCGTATTGGCCGGTGATTCGTGTACAATGCCGTTGCAAGCCCGGAAGAGATGCCATAGCGATCGGCCATGTTTGTCGGAGCGCTCCGGTGGTTCCTACTAACGATAGCGTGTGCTTTGCCGTTGATAACGCTAGCGGCCTGCATCTTGCATAGCAGTATGCTGTTGGATAGATGAGCGGGTGAGCCTTGGACTCCCGGGGCGATAAATGAATCAGGAGAGGACTATGAGACGATCACTGGCTTGTATGGCGTTTGCGGTTATTGCGACGATGATGCTGGCAGGTTGCGGAGAAAGCAGCCCAAGCGGCACTGATACCACGCCAGATGGTGCCGATAGGCTGTTGCCGCTGGCTCTGGGAAATCGGTGGATATACGAGACGACAATCTATGATTCAACTGGAAAGGCAACGCTCAAGGCCGATACTACCTTGGTGGCAGGCGATACAACCATTCAGGGGGAGAGGTGGTTTTTCTTCAATGATGATCGTGCCACGCCAACCGTAAGCAGGACCGATGGCGTCTATTACTGGGATACAAGGAACAATGCGTCCCGGCTTTATGTGCGATATCCCGGAGCCGTTGGGGAAAGCTATGAGCGTGGCAGCCAGCGTTATACGATTGTCGCCACAAACACGACCGTCACTGTTCCTGCCGGTGTCTTTACCTGCTACCAGATCCGTTTGACCGATCAGAATATACCGGGGCTGGATGCCACGCTCTCGATAGCCCCAGGCACCGGCACAATAAAAATCGAGGCGATCAATACACGGCCGGATGGTACACGCCTTGGCTCCGCCCGAATGGAGCTGAAGGCCTATACGTTGAAATAATCCCGCATAAACGGTTCAGCCCTGGGCTTTATACAGGGCAGTACACCGTGCCTATGCCATAGTCCGAGATGCCCCGGCGGGAACTCTCCCGTTGGGGCTTATTACGTTGGGGCCGTTCCTTCTGCCATGATATGACGGTAAAGCAGTTGGGCCGCCGCCGCTATAGCTCGCTCGCGTATCCTGACCCCACTGCGCGCTCCTTTTACAAACACCGCGACAACAAGATGGCCACGTCCTCCAGGCAGCGTGATTATGCCGACGTCGTTTGTTGTTGAGCTGATCGTCCCTGTCTTATGCGCCACGGGGGTGCCAGGTGGGAGCAGTGCAGGGATGCGTGCACGTCCTGTCACCGCACGCGACATTACCGCAAGAAGCGTATCGGTTGTAGCCGGGGAGAGCAGTTGATTGCGGTGCAGCATTGCCAGCAGCCGCGCCATATCCTCCGGCGATGCTGCATCGGCAGGGTCGTCCACCAGCCGCGCCTCTGCCGTCTGCCATACGCTGTCACCGGCCTCCGCGATCGTTGCGTAGTAGCGATCGCGTGTCCATGTCGAGTCTCTGATGCCCGGGTCCACGCCCGCCCAGAGAAGGATGAGATCCCCTTCGCCGTGGGAGATGTCGATGCCACCAAGGCCAAGCGATTTCAGAAGGCTGTCGGTCCGCCGGGGGCCTCCGGCCAGACGGAGGATGCAATCGCTTGCGGTGTTGTCGCTGATGCCGATCATGGCCTCCAGGAGATCGTGCAGCGAGGCTGTGCCTCCGCTACGTCTGGCGCGGTGATACAACAGGCTTGCCCCAGGACGGTGATCGTTTGCACCCAACCCTATGGTGGAGTCGAGATGGAACATTCCTGCATCGACCATACGGAGAAAGCTGATCGCCATTGGCAGCTTCCCTACGCTTGCCATGGGGAAGCTTTCCTCTCCGCGATAGCTTGTCTGCCAGCCGCTCTCAAGGTGGATTGCTGCAACGCCAAGGCGTCCGCCGCTTCGTGACTCGATCGCCGCCATTGCATCATGAAGCGATGAGTCTATCGGGCCAAATGCCGATACCGCTCGTTGTACGGTAACTGTATCGGTTGTGCTGGATGCCGCATGGGGATGTTCCTCCCTGCAAGCGATCAGCAGAAGAAACGGGATGAACAGGAGCAGTGATTTCACGATAGGTGCAGGAGTAAACGATGCTGATATCGAAAGGATGATGCGAGATGCCGGGATATGGCCTCACTCGCCCACATGAAACGCTACAGTGCCGGTTGTGCCGCCCAGCCGTGTTATGATCTCACGATACCAGCGCTCGGCGCCAGCGCCGTGCCCGGCATCGCTGCTGGGCGCCCAGATGATCGAGAGCGTACGCGTTGTGCTGGGGCCGGTCTTTGTGCGCTGCGAATCCTTGACCGCATTGGCGCATGGACCCTGGGCGTCGCAGAGGCAGAGAAGCCCGGCAAGATCGATCTCCTGGCCCGATGCATTGAAGATATAGCTGGTCCCTCCCGCAGAGATGCCAATGTGTAGAGGATCTTCTGCGCGATCCAGATCGATAAGGCTGATCGGTAAGCCGCTATGGAGTGATACGACGTTGCACGCGTCGACGGCGGCATTGATGGAGGCCAGAGACTGTTCGCCCGCTGCACGGAGCAGATACTCCGATGCCGGTTTTCCCCGGCCGGTTGGCTTGTAGCCCCCGTGCCGGAGCAGATCGCGCACCGCCTGGCGTGTCTCTTCGCTTCTTGTGAGCGGCACATCGGCATCGAGGCTGAGCAGTGCAAGAAGCCAGTCGGGCGAGATAGTATCGCCAAGGGGCGCATCGAACCGGCTTGTAAATGCATACGCGTTCAGAAGCGGATGCGGGGCGAGTGTGATTGTCGTATCCATGAAAGAGCTTTCAGGAGATAAGCTGGTAAACGGTAAAGATACGGGCCTGTCGCAGAACGGCGTGCATCCTTATCGGAGAGAGGTGCCGTTGTGCGGCGCCGGTTCCATAGAGCGGAGGCCAGGATCGCCGAGTGCCCCATGCGGATGTGCTGCGTGATGGGTGCTGCCAGGGGGCGGGCCGCGGCCATGTGGTAATGGATCGCACCAGATGGCGAGGTGCCCGCTGTTGCTGCCGAAGGGAGCTATTCTATCTCGATGCCAATCGGGCAATGGTCGGAGCCTATGACGTCCGGCAGAATGAATGCACGCCGCAGGCGGGGTGCCAGCGATTCCGACATCATCACATAATCAATGCGCCAGCCGATGTTGCGTGCGCGGCAGTTTCCTATCCGGCTCCACCATGTATACTGCCCCTCCGCGTTGTTGTGGGTGCGGAACGTATCTATAAAACCGGCGGCGATAAGATTGTCGAATCCATGCCGTTCCTCCGGTGTGAATCCATGTGTTCTGGCATTGGCCTTGGGATTGGCCAGGTCGATCTCTCTATGGGCGACATTGAGGTCGCCACAGAATATCACCGGTTTATGCCGTATCAGCCGGCGCAGGTAGCGCAGAAATTCCTTGTCCCACTCGTCGCACCGATAGCGCAGCCTCGATAAATCCCGCTTGGAATTTGGAACATAGACGCTGATGATATAGAAATCGGCAAGCTCGCATGTCAGCACCCGTCCTTCACAATCGTGTGTGGCGTTGCCGAGGCCTTCGCTGATGCTGATCGGTTCTTCGCGGAGAAATATAGCCGTGCCTGCGTAGCCCTTTTTCCGGGCATGGCTCCAGTATGCGCGGTAGCCTGGCAGCTCGACATGGATCGGTGCACCGGGCGTTCTGGTCTCCTGAAGGCAGAGCACATCAGGACGATGCAGTGTGATAGTATCGGTGAACCCTTTGCTCAGAGCCGAGCGCAGGCCGTTGACATTCCAGGAGAGAATGGTCATGACAGGGGAGGCTATGACAGGATAGTATGCCGCAAGCTCTGCACCAGAGCCTAGTGTGCGATGGGAGCTTCCCGTAGAAGTCCATCGAGATCCAGGCGGCGCGAGTACATCGCCAGGCTGCCATTCGCAGTGCGGGGCCATAACTCCTCTGCGCGGTCCCAGTACAGCTCTACCCCGTTATCATCAGGATCGCGCAGATAGAGGGCCTCGCTGACGCCATGATCGCTGGCTCCGTCGAGCGAGATGTCGGCAGCAATCAACCGCCGTAGTGCATCGGCAAGCGATGCCCGTGTGGGATAGAGGATCGCCAGATGATATAATCCGGTGGTCCCCGGTGGCGGCGGGCTGCCCCCGAGGCTTTCCCATGTGTTCAGGCCGATATGGTGATGATACCCCCCCGCTGAGACAAATGCTGCCTGATTGCCATAGCGTTGAATCAGCTCGAAGCCGAGAACGCCGCAGTAGAAGCCGAGCGCTCGCTCCAGATCGGCAACCTTCAGATGAACATGGCCGATACGGACGCCCGGATCTATGGGGCGAACCCCGTTTATAGCGTTCGGTGCCGGGGAGCGTTGTTCTGTACCTCTCTGTTCAACCATCACATTCACCTGATTGGAATATGTTGCTGGCGCATAGTGTGTGCACATGTCCTATACGAACAATGGCGCCCCCATTGTTCGCTGCAATGTAATGTTATTCTTCATATATGAACCAGAGTGTGGAGAGAGGACGACGTCGGAAGGTTTGAGTGCGGCGTGTGGCATTATCGTATCTGGATATTGTCTTCTCCGCTCTTCCTGGCTTTGCATGCCGATGGTCCGTCAAGCCTTGGCACGCCGTTCCATCGCGATGTTTCCTTCAACGGGCAAACGCCCTTCCATCGCTGAAAGGGCGTTTGTCCTTGTGATACTCATGATGGCGCCGTCACCGGTTCGGTGACATCTGCCGAATTATCCGCGGATCGGCTGATATGTCTCGACATCGAGCGAGATATCCTGGCCATCGTGGGTGGTGACAGTATAGACCGCCGTTACGGCCAGCGGCGTGTTGCTACGGATCTCCACGAAGCCGATGGTGATACGATTGAAGCCGCCAAGTGGCTCCTGGAGCCAGCAGCAATCCTCCATGGTGGCCGCATGCGCCGGAAGCTCAATCTTACCCAGGTCTACGCCCTCGTTATACCGGGGATCACGGGCAATCACATCGCCATTATGCACTACCGGAATAACGCGCCGGTAGATGACCGCATCCTGGCAGAGCGGATTGTGGATGTTGATCTCGGTGGCATAGATGCCAGGACGTACCGGTGCGCATTCCTCGCCGTCATCCTCCTTCACACCGCAAAGGAACTTGACGCTATAGGTATAGCCACACCTTCCAACGGTGATGCTCGTGGGATGCTGTGCTCTGACGACGCCGTCGATGACAACATCGAGCGTCCCCACATACGTTCTGGCCTCGTCGTCGCATCCGCCCCTGAAGGTCACCAGGAAGTTCAGAACGTTCTCCACACGGCCGTCGAGCGGCCCATATCCACCGGCAGGAGCGATCGATGCAACAAAGGGAGCAATGGCTCCGTTTGGCACCAGGCTCACATTGTTGATGGTGTTGATCGCGGTCTGAACCAGGTTGATGATGGTGGCCGTGATGGTGGCGGCATTGATGCCGATGACATGCTGACCGCCGGTGGTTGTGGCAATACGCGTGGCCTGTCCGGCCGAGCCGCCCGGTGCCCCGCAGACTCCGTTGTAGTCGTAGGAGTTGGAGACAGGATCGGCATCCAGTCCTGGACCGGTGTTGGTGCTTACTGCCAGCACCGTGATGTTCTGGGAGGCAAGCTTGGCCGTGACCGAGGCTTCGGTGATGTTATAGCCCAGGCCCGAGATTGCCGTGCAGATCGGATCATGGCTCGGAGCATCGCCGAACCAGACGATGATGCGCTTGGCACCGGCACGCCAGCCGATGCTGCCGCCAGTGTTCTCAGCGATCTGATCGAGCGCGTAGAAATTGCCCTCGGCCGTATCCGCCCCGCCCGATGCTGTCCATGCGTTGATGGCTGCCTGTACGCTTGCCTGCGTCGGAGTCGGGCTCAACTGGTGCTGGAATGCATAGGCATCGTGCGGGAAATCCTTGTAGTTGCCGACGCCGTAGGCGAGATCCAGTCCCAGTAGGTTGAGCGAAGAAAGAATCGATGATGCCCCTGTCTTCACGGCGTCGATGATGCCGCCCATGCTTCCGGTTGTATCGGCCAGGAAGTAGATATCGGCCTTCGCCACGGCCGAGCTTGGGGGGATTACAACCTTGATCCTCTGGACGAACTCTTCGCAGTTCTCCAGAGTGAGCGTGGTGGAACCCGGCTCAACTCGCACCCGTGGTAGATCGACCGATCCCGGACCGAGATCGGTTCCAGTCGGGAGTACGGGCTTCAGCGTCATGCCGAGGATGCTATCCATAGGGACCACGGTGCCACGCTCGTTAAGGGCGACGGCGGCGGTGGCTCTGTTGCTTGATGCAGCAGAGGCAGCAGAGAACACATAGATTGGGTAGCCAGCCGGTGCATCGGCCAGTTCCTGTATGGCCGTTATCCTCGCATCCCTCAGATCTGGTTCTTTGGAAAGAATGTCCAGAGCTATCCGCTCAAGTTCCCTCAGATTATTGAGATCGTCCATTGTTAAATTCCTTTGTTGAGATACTGGTTATCGTCACTGCATGGCATGTGCGGATGGCGCACATGCTGGAGTGAGCGCTGTGAATAATTGGTTGATGATGGTAACAGTATGGTGTGGCAACACCATTGTGTTGCTCTCTGCTATCGCAGAAAACCTATCGCGCCGATGGTCGTGTACCGTTATTTCGGCTGGCATACTGCCAACGGTGCCTGGACTTCACGACCGCGCCGATCGACACTGGATCCGGTGTCGAGGCAAATGGTACATGCATCGATTGCAGGAGGCATGAACAGTAGCCTGCAAGGAAATAATTGTACAAGCGAGTATCGGGTTGATAGGTGGTTTTTGTGCTGTGGCTCTGTACTCCGCGGCGTTGCCACATGCACGGCTGCTGAATGAATGGGCGCAATATAGGCCATCCGAGATCTCCGATGCCAGCCGGTGCAGTATAATATATACGAAATGCCGATTATACTGCCAACCGTGTTGGCCATGCCTTTTATTGCGAGCGATCCGCTGGCATTTTCTGCTACCTATGGGGCCAAATCACATGCGGCTGTATCGGTTTATATCCAGAGCCGTCGATGGATGGCTCGCCAAAGGCCTGGTAGAGACCTCCACGCTCGTTTCGATGCTGAATGGTGTAACCGCTAGAGCCTTGCATCGCAGTGCTCACGGCACCGCCTGGCAGTCCTGACGGGCCTTTTTACCCCCTACCCACCCACAATATTCTGCTTGGCTCTGAGCGCTCGTAGTCATACATGTGCCCTGTATATGTACAGAACAGTGTGCAACGAAGGAGCCAGCTATAGTAAAGACGACCTATACAAGTGCTCGGGAGAGGTTCGCCGAGCTTTGGGATACGGAGGTTGATGGCCGCGAGGTGGCCATCATCAATCGGTGCGATCACGAAGATGTTGTCTAGTGGCCGCTTCTGAGCTATCGAGTTTGGTGCAGATGGCTCGTTTGCTGCGCCCACCCAAAAATGCTGAGAGGTTTCTTTTTGCTTGCACGGACAAGGAGTGGGAAATGGACTTCGCAGACAATAGAGGAGCTTAAGGGAGAGGGTGGCTTATAAGGGAACGCAGAGGAATATCCGTACGGCTCGAAAACAAATAAGAAGAGGGCTAACAAGACAGGCTCTGAGCAATTTGAGCGCGTCTCTATATTTCAGAAAGAGTTTCGAGAGGATCTTGAGTACTGGGGTCCCACTGCCCCAAAGGATGCAATGCGCGCTCTGGAACTTGTTGGCGCAATGATGCGCCATCCATTTGATGGCATCGGGAATCCTGAGCCGTTGAAGCATCTTGGGGCTGGCGTATGGTCACGGCGGATAACAGAAGAACATCGCATCGCTTACATGGCAATGCATGGGCGAATTGATTTTTTACAATGCCGCTATCTCTACGAATGATAAGCGTTAACACCGCGCAAATGGCATACCCAGGCATTCCATCCAGATGGATTTTCTTTTATACGGGACAATCGTAGTGATATCCTCCACACTCCAGATCTTGTTGGCGGATGTATTCGCTAGCGGGTGAAACGCCGCATCTGCATACATATGGCCATGTTCTGGTGCTCCACTTGAATGCATCCCATCAGGCCGCTCTTTATCTTGCCCGGTGCGTGAAGTGTTCCGGCGGTTATTGTGCAGAGATGCCGTATACAGCGTACCGGCCAGGTATATACGGCGCGAGATCGGCGCATGCACAGTACTATCATATTCAGGAGAACGCTGGCAGCGCGACACAACACAAGGAACATGTATTGCGGACAGTGCATGCAATACATACCGTATCAGCCAATCCACTTACATCCATGTAGAAAATTTACCGTTATCATAGAAGGGCAGAAATTTATGGATTTGTTTTTGAACCTCTTGCGCTGGGTATGCCGGATGTACTACATTGCATCTACACCATAACGCAGGCCGATACGTTATCAACACGCCCCATGAAAAGTGAACCGGCAGGCACGTATGACATGTTTTTCGATCCATAACCGTCAGCACGAGCCGATCGAGGACGCTGAATGTATCCTGAATGGAGAGAATATACCGTACAGGCCGGGGTATGGCTATTGTATAGATGATCTTGCACCACCACCGTATCATCTCGTTATTCGCCATACCGATTACCTGGATGCGGTCTACGATAAGGCATATGGGCTGAGCGCGCGGCTTTATCTGCTGCGCGATGGTGAAGACTATTATTATCAGCAAGGTGTCAGGGTGCCGGTGATGCGCCGCCGTGATGCATTGCTGGTTGTGCTTCTCTCGGTCAATGCGTCGGGGGAGCGTATGGCGCCTGCCGCAGCCCGGAGACGGCTGGAAGATGTTCTGGCCGCGAACCGATTAAAGATCCTCGTCAGTTATGGCGATGTCCGAAAGGCCCTTACATCCCCCGGCGATCCGATGATCGGCATCAGCTCTGAGTATTCGTATCTGGTTGGACGAACTGACGGAAAACCCTTCGGAGAGGATGCTGCGGAGCTGGGAGCATTACGTGCGGCCCCCGCTGTGGAGGCCGCCGGACCGGTGCTCATCGTACATGAGAACGATGTTATGCCGAGGGGATACGGCAACAGTATTCAGGTTCTGTTTGCAGCGGAATCCGGCGAGCAGGAGGGGCTGGAGCACTTGAACAATGCTGGTTACACCGATAACCGCCCTTCGTATACCGACGGCCTGCATTTTTATCGTGTACAATTGCCCGCCGAAACCGGCATGAGCATGAATATGCATGTGGAACACATAGCAGCACTAGATGGCGTAATCGTATCAAATCCCGAGATCCTGCTCTACTTGTAGAGAGTTCTCTGCCGGTAGAGACGAAAGAGCACAACGCTTAACCACCATGAATCAGACACCACTAATTCAGGTCAGAGTCCTGTACTTTGACGGCACCCCTGCGGCCAATGTCCATTTCAGCCTCCGTCCCATGGATGGGAGCGATTATCGTGTTCTGCACGGTCGCTATGACTTCGGGTCTGGCGTCTACACCTTTGTTGCCGAGGACTTTCCGCCCGGCCTCTATATGCTGCGTATCGAGGCGCCGGATTATGAACTTATCGAGAAGAAGATCGAAGTACGCGATGCCGGATACAGCAATGATGTGTTCCTGGTCGATGCAGATACCGAATGTGTGAAGGTTGGCGGAAGACGGGTCTATTTTCGTCGTCGGCCGGAGCTTATTGGTGTTCTGCACTTTGATCACAAGAAGGCCGGGGCGGTACGGGATCGTTTGGATGCTGGGAAACTTTCTGGTGCCGCTTTGCTGCATGCCGAACCACGCAGGGTGATTCTGGAAGCCGGGCCGCACAATGCGCAAAGTGCCAGATCCGCCGTAATGCTGCGTGAGGCGCTTCTTGGTGAATTCTCCGATGTCGTCATCACCGATCAGGGGATCGAAGTTGTCGGCGAGCGGATCGAGTTCCTCAGCCGCCGCGTTCTGGTGGACCTGGAAAAGGGGGTGACATGGGAGGATGTGAGGCAGGATCTTGGATTGGACTACGTCCGGCTTCTGTACCGCGATCCCTACGCTCCTTCCATCTACGTGCTGGAGGTGGAATCGGACGAGCCGTATGCGGTGCTTGATGTTGTCTACCTGCTGCTGCAACACCCGATGGTGAGAATGTGCGAGCCGCAGATGGAGGGGGTTATCGAGCTTACTGCCCCGGTGCTCCCCTCCGATCTGCTGCGCCCCTGGCAATGGCATCTGGGGACGCTTCGGCTCCCGGAGGCATGGGAGCTTTTGAGGAATATAAATGCCAACCTCACGTTCGGTTCGGCCGATGTGGTTCTGGGGGTTCATGATACAGGCATCGAGACGAGCGGGGGAGGTGCCGTGCAGCATCCCGACCTTACCGGGAGCATTGCAGGCGGAACGCTGAGCGCCTACCTTGGGAACAATAACAAGGTCTATTACCTCTACGATTTCTCCCGTGCTCCTGGGGCGGTGATGGTGCGGGATAACGATAATTTTGCCGCTGACCGGCATGGTATCCAGGTTGCCGGGGTGAGCACTGCCAAGTCCGATGGTGTCACTGGTGTTGTAGGAACTGCACCGAACGCTCGTCTGGCTTCATTTCTTATGAAGCCGAGCACTGCCTACGGGACCAATCATTTCCAGTTCATGGCCGGAATAAATCCTGCCTGGGCGCCCGGTGGGCTTTATAACGCCGCGGAGCCATTCCCCGCGCTCTTCAGGACAGGGGGCAATGCCGGTCCTGCGCCATCGGTCATCAACTTCAGCCATACATGGCCGCCTGCGGCCGATATCCTTTTCCGGGATGCGCTGACCAGGATCACACTGCTCGGCCGTGATCGGCGTGGCACAGTCATGGTCGCGGCGGCCGGGAACAGCGATACCGATACCCGCTTATTCAGCCAGTGGGGGAATGATCTGAACGTGCTGAAGGTTGCCGCCTCATCGCTCGATCACAGAGGCTATGAGATCCTCTCGAATTACTCGGCGCATTCGGTCATGACCGATCCGGGGATCGATGTCTGTGCGCCATCGAGCAATCACTGGAATAGCCTGCATAATCCCCCGAAATATTACGGCGTGGTCTCGGATTACCAGGTCGGCATCGGCGGAGGGAACAGTGTGCCGGGCACAAACATCAACCAGGGCACGATACTGAACAACCCCCCCGTTGGGGGGAATTTCCTTACCCTTTCTCCTGCCGATCTCGTCAAGTTTCCCGTGGGAACCCAGGTGCTTATCGTCGATCCCGTCAACGGTGAAAAAGTAGAGCATAATACCATTACGGCGCCTCCCGGCGGAGCTCCCCCGAATTCCATCGGGCTTGCCACACCGCTCGATCTGGATTTTCCGGCCAATTCCCGTCTGATTACAGGGGCATTGGATTATACCGATAGTTTCGGTGGCACCAGTGCCGCAACGCCCATGGTGTCCGGCATCGCAGTGCTTATGCTGACGGCAAACTCGAAGCTTACATGGGCTGAGGTACGGCAGATACTTCGCGATACCTCGGTTCCCATCGGGCTTCGCTTCGTCGGCCCTGGGCCTGGGCGCGACAAGCGATGGGTAGACCCCGCAGGTGCCGATGTTATCGATGCCGATGGTGTAATGGTGGTGCCGGTTGGTGCTCCCAGCCGGACCATTGCAACCGTATTGAACAAGGGGACCACGCAGATTACCGTGGCGAACGCCAATATGTTCCAGCCAAGGCAGGCGATAACGATCGGGGCAGAGTCCAAACTTGCCGCTGCAACCGATCCCACGGGAGTTGCTGCCCCTGCCAACCAGTTGACGGTTGTCCGGGGGGACGACTTCGAGCGTGGGGATGCCATCTACATCGGAAAACTGATCGAGACGGTTATAGAGAACACCGTGCCTCTGACCCCCGCACCCGGAACCGGTATCGTTCTACAGGTCGTGAACCCGGATGGGTTCATTGTCGGCGATATTCTGGATGTGGGGGGGCAGCAGGTCACCTTGATGGCTATCAACACCATCGCTGGCGGCCTGAGTTCAAACAACGCACGGATCATATTCCAGGTGAATACGGTGGGGGGAGTTGCCTTCAACCCGGCCGCAGCCGGAACTCTTGTTCGGATCGGTGCCGCCCAGCGTGAGGGGCCATTTACCATCACGGGCAAGGCTGGCAACCAGCTTACGCTCAATGCCAGTGTAACGCGGATTCATCCGGCCAATCGTATCGTGCAGAAAGAGAACACCGAGGTTGCCGTGGTGAAGCACATTGCAACGGCGACGAAGCTGGAGGTGTATCCCCTGGTGAACAGCCATGCGCTGAACAACGTTCCGGGCAATCTGCATATCACCGGCGGGCGTATCGCCTTCTACAGCCACGGCTTCGGCTATGGTCGTGTTGATGCCTATGAAGCTGTGAAGGCCGCGATCAACTATACCCATAACGATCGCGACATGATGATTCGGAACTTCGTCGGCGACGACGGGGTGGCCAACCGCGCGGCACAGCCGGTGTCAAGCCCGGATCTCTGGGTGACCAATGATGCTCCTACCCCGCCGGGCCTGGCATACGGCACTGCGGGACCGCACCAGAACCCGCGTGTTGATATCGCCACGCCGATGTTCATCGGCTCCGGGCTGAACGATCTCTCGGCGGGCGGCACCTTCACCGGGCCTGGTGTTATCACTTATGTCATCGAGATCACTGCTACCGGCGCCACCGATACCTTTACATGGCGTATCGACGGGGGAGCAGCCTCGGCGGGAATCGCGGTCTCCGGCGCGGCGCAGGCAATTGATGCAAACGGCCTCTCGATAACGTTCAATGCCATTACCGGGCATACCGTCGGGGATACGTGGTATATCCGTTGCGAGAACATCGCAAACCGGTTTGTTCATCTGCGTATCCGCAATCGTGGCACATCCGCTACGTTTGGTTCGTCCGGTGCCGGTGGCTGGGTCGCCCCACCGTACCAGTACCGGATCTTCCTCTGCCTGAGCGATGGCAGCCCTGTGGCCCGGTATTATCCGCCCCCTGGCGGCGGCGGCCTGGATGACCTTCGGGCGGTCTCCGACTATACCGGGGCCACCAAGGATATCATCACCATCCGTATCACCGCTCTCGGCGTTGCCGACCAGTTCATCTGGGCAAAGGGGGCTGGCGCATTCTCGGCACCGATCGCCATTACAGGAGCGCCGCAGGCACTGAGCGATGGCGTGAGCATACAGTTCGATGCGGTTACCGGACATGCTCTCGGCAGCACATGGGTGCTGAAATGTTATCCGGCGGCACAGAAGTTCATGAACATCGATCATCTCATAGAGACCAATCCGGCTGCCGCACCCTTTGCTCTCTCATCGAATCGCCCTGGAACATGGTTGCTCACCGATCCCAACCTCAATCCGCCCCCCGTGGCGAGTCCGGCACACTATAGCCTGCCGGTGTATGCGGCCGGGCAGGATGGCTATTATTCGATCGCCTGGCCGGAGAACAACAGGCCGTCCCGCAACGGGTTCGGTGTGGCACCTCTCGCCCGTCCTCTGCGCATGTTCGTCATGGGTGAGGTCACCCCGCACGATGGCAAGCTGGCCGGGGATATCGCCGAGCAGGACAACAATTTCTCCTACCGTGAAATCCTGTTCGCCCGGTTTGGGTTCAAGAAGGGGAATCCTGTTGAAGAGATTGCGGACTATATCGAGGTGGACAGCTTCGGCACCGTGGTCAACGAGAACTTCATCGTTCAGGTCATATCGGATGTGAGCACGTTCAAGGCGGAGTCGGTGAAGATCGAGTTTCGGATAACGCTCGATAACGGCGCTACCCAGACGAAGATATTTGAATATAGCGGCGGGAATTGGGGGTTCACCGGCGGCGCTCCGGCCTGGATCGCCATGCCGAATCCTCCCAGGCTGGCCGATGGGGCCACCACGGCTGCCGGCGAACAATACTACATGACCTTCAGCGGCACGCTCAACGTAAGCCGCCAGTACAAGGGCATCAGGATCACCCCCAGGATCTATTCGGCCATCACCCCGGCCGTTGTGCTGGCCGAGGAGTCGAACACGGTGGCCGTCTACGAGCAGGCCCTGCTCTCCAGCAGCCGCTATACCGGCGCGTCGCCGGCCGATCTGGTCCCACACTCGCATTTTTTCACCGACATCGGTACGGCATTGTCTGCACAGGGTGATGTGCTTGCCTATGGTCCGGTGATAAGCGGCGTCCCTGCCGACAGGCAGAACAAGTTCCGTGTCACCAGCCTGTTCAGCGCACCTGCGGATGTGAACGCCTACGCCATCGTCGATGGCCTCCTCATGATCCAGCGTGTGGCCAATCCCGCCGTGCCGGGAACGTATCTGCCCAATGTGGTGAACCTCGTGCTCAAGCCGTACAAGCAGGCGATGCTCGGGTTCACTCCGGTGAAATACTTCGTCTACCGCAATCTCCGCCTGGATAATTTCCTGATGGGAACCTCCGCGATAGACGAGAAATTGGTGCGTCCGCAGGCAGGGGCCAACGCCTACATCCAATCGCTCTGGGCACTTCATACGGCCCAGAACGGAGCGGTTCCTTTTGAAAGCGCCGCGCTGGGCTATGATCTGGCCAACCAGCCTGGGGGAGGGAAGATCGACAAGCTCTTCTACCGCCAGGACCCGAGCAAGCAGTTGCCGTTTGTTGCGCGTGGCACCAACATCGGGAAGTTCTTCACGAACGCCGGCGCCGATCCGTTCGGCATCGAGATCATCCTTGAAGAGAGGGATTTCCAGCCCGATTTCGATTATGCACGCAAATACAAGGAGATCATTATCGAGAAGCCGGTGCCACCTGTGGGGACACCTCCTGCCGAGGCCGACTTCATCATTCGTCTCGGGCGTGAGAAGATCCTGAACTATATCGACCCGGCTGCATTCTTCGGCATGCATATGTCCAAGGATGGCTGGCTCCAGGTGGACAACGGAGCAGGTACCAAGACGAAATACAAGGGGGTGGATATTTATAATAATGTGATCTCAAAATTCTACACGAGGAACACGTTATATATAGATATCCGCAACGAAAATGGGCTTTCCCTGAACTTCTACGGGAAATACAACGATGGAGCCGGCAAGGCTCTGGAGGTGGGGAATACCTCCGGCGGGCTGACGGCCCAGGCATATGCCAGCGATGAGTGGCCGATCCTCATCCGCCCGTCGGCTTCAATGGCCACTACACAGACGCTGAACCATGTCTATCTGCGCCTGCGCAGGGACTACAACCACAAGCCGATCCTGTATATCGAACACGGGAGCACCGACAAAGGCACCGATGGAAAACCTATCAACACCGGGCGTTTTGTTGCCGATGAGCGTTTGATAGCACCAGCGGCTTCCACCACCAATGTGCTCGGCTTCAATTATCCGAACAAGGACCTCGGCAGCGGCAACCGCATCGGTGTGGCCTGGATGATTAAGCTTCAGTACACGATGCGCCAGGACATGGCCAATAGCCCGTTCCCGCCGGAGGTGGTTCCCACGGGCAGCTATCTCGATAATCTCTTCGGCCCCGCCGATGCCAGCCCGCTCTGGGCGGTCACCGATCCGGTCATCGCCTGGACTTCGGCGAAGGATAAGAAATACGTGGATGGCCAGGGCATGGCCTATCTGGGCTTCGAGCACATGGCCGATCGCGGGATCGCGTTCTCGCAGTGGAATGGATCGGTCACAACTGCCGGGACAGTGCTGTTCTACGCTGCGGCCAAGGACAGCTTCGCAAACGGCAGCAAGAAGTTCGTTGCTCAGAGCGGCATGGCCGATGGAATAAGCAAGCGCAGCACCTTCTTCGATGAGCCGATGCTCTTCGGTGGATATACCGTGGGGTTCGATGTTATCACCGACGGCGGCATCGACGTGCTGACCATGCACCTGCAGGAGGTGCCAGGGAGCGGCCGTCCTGCCGAGGCGATGCTGCTCCTGGGGCTGAGCAGGAACGAGCTGGAGACCCATCTGAAGCCGATCACAGGGTTCGATAGCCGGTATCCGCGCACGATCGTTCTTCAGGAGGAGGCTGGCAGCCCATTCACCGATGTCAATGGCGGGCAGTACCGTAAATACAAGGTGGGACTGCGCGGGATGAAGTCCGATGGCACAGCGTATCAGGCATTCCCAGGGACCAGCGTATACGTCTACTCGGTGGACCGGACATTCTTCTTCTCCCACGCCTTCACGCAGGCGCAGCCGGTCCCGACCACCTATCTGCGCAACTACGAGGAGGGATTCGGGGCGCAGCAGAGGCCGGGCATCACGTACCAGATCTCCGCGGCTTCCGGCACCACCGTAACGGTGCCGGGAAAGAACCTCACCCGCGAAATAGCTCCCGGCGACAAGGTGCGCATCAAGACGTCCGATTATACCGTTTCCACGGTCGCCTACAGCGGCGGAAACTCCGTTATCACCCTCGGCACCTCTCCCGGAACGGTCACCCCAGGAACCCATACCGTGCGCGGGCCGAACAAGAACTACGAGGACTATTATATCGCCAAGGACCGTCTGGGAACGCTCTCCGGCCTGGATCGGATGGAGGTCCTGGTGGGTGATTTCATCACGGCGGTGAATGCGGTCCCTGATAATGCCGGGACAGCGGCGGCTATCGAGGCGCTGATCAACACCCATGCGCCCAGGATACTGCAACGTGCGCGCTTGATCTGCAACGATAGCACCTTCGGCTATGCCGACGATCGCATCCTCTACTGGGCGCGTATCAAGATGATGGTGGCAATGAAAAGCCATTCCTATCTGCTCAAGTTCCTCAGGCAGCGCAACAGGCTTGTGAAGCTCTTCGAGACAAAATCGCGCGGCTACGATTCGGTGAGCTTCGCCGCCGCCGGGGGACGCAAGAAGGTGCTCATCACCGGATACGATCCGTTCGGGCTGGCCCGTAACATCAAGCAGAGCAACCCTTCGGGTGCGGCGGTGCTCGCAATGCACGGCCAGAACTTCACCGATGGCACACGCAACATCCATGTACAGACGGCCATCTTCCCGGTACGGTATGCGGACTTCGATCAGAACCCTGCCCCCGGGGCTGGAACCGGGGTGGTGGAGAACTTCTTCGAGCGGTTCATGAACTCGGGGCATTCCGATTACGTAGCAGGCGATGTGCCGGACATCATCGTCACGCTAAGCCAGGGCGGAGCGTTTGAATTCTGGCTGGAGCGTTTTGCCGGCCGTAGGCGCAGCGGCGGTGATGATAATCTGAATGTCGGCAAAATCCCGTTTCCGGGCACGGTCTCCGGCGATCAGTTCTATGAGACCACCCTCCCGGATCAGAAGATCGTGCCCAACGGCAATGCTGCCGGGGTTTTCAAGGTGTTCTACAATAATATATTTAGATATTACTGGTTCAATGATGACAGGGAAATAATGTTCGGAGATTATCTGCCGCCGGAGCGGCCGGATGGCTCCCACATCCAGCCCAACACAAAGCTCAAGATCGAAGACCCGAGCCACCCGCAGCATAGCAGGCTGCATGGACCGGTTCCGACGGCGCTCACAAGCACCACAACCCCGAAGAAATCCCAGATCATGTCGATCATTGGCTCCGGGGGAAGTTATCTCTCGAACGAGATCTACTACCGTGTGTCGCGCCTGCGCACGATCCATAATCCGGTGATGGTCACCGGGCATTATCATGTGCCGCTCATCCAGCACGGGCCGGGCGGCAAGGTGAAGTCATCGGCTGTAAATCCGGCGGTAAAGTCCACCGAGGATTTCAGCCCCGGCACCACGAAGCAGTTGATAGAGGAGATTCGTAATGCGTTACTGCGTGCATTCTCCTAGAAGCGGGCGACGGAATGCCAGGGGGCAGTGCGCGATGAAACGATATCGCTCCGCCCCCTGAACGCGGCCTGCCGGCCACTGGCCGGCGCCCCATCGGCAGATCATTGAACCACTGCATCCCATTCTGTCCGCTACGAACATGAACATCTGGAGGAACATGCCTTGCAGGGCGTTCCGCCGGACGGACGAGGGGCTACTGACGATGGAGAAGCACCATGCCGGTGCGGCGTTCATCGTTGCATACAGCCGGCAGGCGATCAGCGACGGGAATTCATTCTCTATGGCGCTGCTGTTCCGCTTCCGGCATCAGCGAGTGGAGCATTATCGTAAGTAGGCATCAACGGAACCATTTCAACCTCGAACGGAATGTCAACAAAATTCTATCCACCGATCACGGCAATCCTGCCTGTTGATGCGCTGCCCAACGAGCTTGGCTTCATCAAGACAGGGCTGACGAACATCCTCTCGCATATTTATTTCCGGGATCTTCAATTCTCCAACAACGATCGCGGCGATTCCGGGTTTTACAGCCTGCAGATAGTCAGCCTGAAGCGGTTGGATATCGAAATTCCCGGCACAGGAATATATCTGATCCTAAACCCTTCGCACGATCCGGTTACCCCGGATATCAGCGAATTTCCGGTCAGCGTTTCCTATACATGGCCTATCCTGGGCTATCTGCGGGATTTCAACCTGGAAACCTTCTCATTCCAGCCGGGCGATATATTCGATCTCGCGCTGCGGGTGCTCGGCGTAACCGAGAGGGAGGTCGTGGAGCGGGCGCTGAGCCTGTTTGTAGTCTCTGCCAGCCCCATTGATACGTTCGTGGACGATGTGAATGCGCTCTTCGGCAGCAGCATACCGCACCCTGCGCCCGGATCGCCCGATCCGCTGGGGGATGTGCTCGATGCCATAGATAGCGCCGCATCGATCAACGGCGCCGGGGCTGCCGTGTTTGCGCTCTACCTGCTCGATGCGCTGAGCGATACCACCACGCGCGATCGCATCAAGACGTTCTTCGCCGATTTCTTCGATGGCGAAAGCATCGAGGATTATCTGAAGACTCTTATCACCCCGAAAGTCGATGCCACGCTGGACGTGGGGATCGCCATAGAATTCCCCCGCAACGTGCTGGAGCCGCTGAATGCCGTGGGAGGGGAGCCGCTTGCTGAACCGGCCAGAACCTGGCTGACGTTCAATGCCGGATCGCTCTATTTCAGCACCGATCGCGGCATCGGCTTCGACGAGCTTCTGGTGGCCACGCTCAACCATCCCTCGCGCATTGCAGGGACCAGCCTGGGGATAAGCCTGAACAAGGCCAAGCTCGATATCAGCCGCACCACCAACATCCCGGAGGCAGATGCCGATGGGCGTCCGGCCGATTTTGTCGGCGTCTATATCGACGATGCCACCATCTCGTTCCCGGCCTTCTGGAACCATGACGCGGTCGGCTCTACCGGAATCATCCGTGGCAGGGATCTGCTGATCGGCACCGGCGGGTTCTCCGGCACGCTGTCGCTCGAAGCGGTCACCGCCGGTGATCCCTCACCCGTGGTGAAGGTGAAGTTCGGCGACAACTTCAGCATAAGCCTGGACACGTTCAGCCTCACGCTGAAGCAGAACGCCATCACCGCCTCCAATGTGGAGGGAACCCTCCGTATCCCCGGCTTCAAGGATGCCAACGATAACCCGGCGGATATCCGAATAAAGGTCGCCATCCGCGACGATGGCGATTTCGATGTGACCGCCCACGAGGATGATGGGTTCAAGGAGATCAAGTTCGGCGATGTGTTCAAGATCAACCTGAAGTCGGTCTACTTCGGCAAGAAGGGCAACGATTTCTACCTGGGCGTTTCAGGGGGGATAACGTTCACCCACCCGCTTCTGGCGAACATCTTCAAGGATGAGATCGAGGTGGAGAAGCTTCTTATCTGGAGCGACGGACGATTCGAGATCGAAGGGGGAACGATCCCGCTGCCGCAGAACTTCCGCTTCCCGATCGGTCCTGTGGAGATATCGATCTCCGCTCTGCACTTCGGCTCACACCAGCAGCAGGGGCCTGGCGGCATGCGCAACTACCGCTACTTCGGCTTCGACGGCGGTGTGGATATCAACCCCGGCGGCGTGGACGTGCGAGGCAAGGGGATCAAGTTCTACTACACGGTGGACGACGGCCCCGGCAAGCCGACAGATCGCTACCTTGAGATCAAGAGCATCGCCATTGATCTGGTGATCCCCGGCAACGCCAGCAAGGAGAGCGCCACGCTGCTCGTTTCGGGGTTCCTGAACATCAACGGCACCTCGGCCGATCCAGAATACGAAGGAGGGGTAAGCTTCTCGCTGCCGAAGGTAAAGATCGCCGGCGGCGCCGCCATGAAATACAGGCCGAAAGCTCCAGCCTTTATCGTGGATGCGTTTGTGGAGCTGGCGAACCCGATACCGCTCGGGGGCACCGGCCTTGGCATCTATGGTTTTCGCGGGCTGTTCGGCCACCGCTATGTGGCCACCAAGCATGCCGCCGGGCTTACCGAGAGCGATACCTGGTTCCAGTATTACAAGGCACCTCCGAGCGAGGGGGTGGTAGTCTCCAAGTTCGAGACCCCCGACCAGACGAAGAACTACGACAACCCCTTCTCCATCGGTGCCGGCATATCGCTCGCCACGGCGGCGGACAGCGGCAAGACCTTCTCCACGAAGCTCTTCCTGCTCCTCTCGCTCCCGGGGTTGATCTATCTGGAGGGGAAGGCCAACGTCCTCGGCGAGCGTGTGGGGCTTACCGGTGATGATCCCCCCTTCTTCGCCTATCTCGCCATCAGCCCGCAGTCGGTGGAGACCGGCTTCGGTGCCGATTACGACCTGCCGAAATCGAGCGGTGCTATTCTGGATGTCTATGCCGAGATACAGGCGGCGTTTTTCTTCCAGAACTCATCGGCA
This sequence comes from uncultured Alphaproteobacteria bacterium, assembly GCA_964455525.1. Classification (GTDB taxonomy): domain Bacteria; phylum Bacteroidota; class Ignavibacteria; order OLB7; family OLB7; genus JAFDZV01. The sequence continues at coordinate 816,390 of CAYVWR010000001.1, read as the reverse complement.
TGGTATGTCAACTTCGGCAGAGAGGACAAGCGTATCACCGCCCGCGTGCTGAGCCTCTTCAACGCAACGGCCTATGTGATGCTCTCGGCGGCCGGAATCGCTGCCGGTGCCGGCGTCTCCTTTGGGTTCGACAAGAGCTATGCGGGGGGTATGGTGCGCGCATCGGTGGGGGTCTATATCGAGGTCGGGGGGCGCATAAGCTTCGAGCGCCCGCAGATCGGTGGCTTCGCCATGCTCGGCGGGCATGTGGATGCGTACCTGCTGTTCATCGGCTTCCATATCGGCATCGATACATCGCTTCTGGTGGAGGTGCCCAAGCCGTTTATCATTCAGGGGAAGGTGCATCTCTGCGTGGGGGTCACGATCGGCTTCTGGAAGTTCAAGAAGCGGATCGAGAAGTGCTTCGATGTGGAGTTCAAGTGGGAGAAAAATCCCAACGCCGACACCACGCCGGTTGTGCCGTTCGACGTGGCAGCGCTCGGCAGCCGTCCGCCGCTTGTGGGCATGAACATGCTCTCGGGAGAATCGTTCAACGTGAAGTACGTGGGCACGTCGCTCCCCTCGGCCGGATCGCCCCTGTTCGATCAGGCAGTGGTGCCGCTCGACTCCTGGGTCGATCTGGAGTTTCTGAAGGGAATGTTGCCGCAGAGTGGTGTTGATGCGCGTGTGGGGCGGCTCTCCGGGCAGGCGCCGGCCAATTACATTGATCTGGTGCCGCCGGCCGAAGTGCCGCGCAAGGTGAAGCACGAGTATTCCATCAAGGCGATGGAGATCAAGGCCTGGAACGGAAGCGCATGGGTGGACTACCGTCCATATCAGGCCATGAGCGTGCCGGCGGCGCTGGCAGCGCTCAGCGCAAACCCTTCGCTCTACAAGGATGGCTTCTGGCAGAACAGCGGCACGGGGTTCAACAAGATGCGCCTGCTTGCCGAGACATCGCTCTCGTATATGCAGCAGGGGGAGCCTGGCTGGTATGTCCCCGAGCAGTTTGGCATCACCAGCGCCACCCTCTTTTGCAGCACAAAGCTTAAGACGAAGCGCTGCGTTCGCTGGTCGGACTACGAGCCTGGCAAGGTCTATCCCGATGGCGTCTGGCAGCAGGATAACACGGTGCTCTACCGGGTGACCGGCGGAAACGGCGTGGTGTTTGGCTCGACCAATCCGTTCGGCTTCTCACGCTCGCTCAGGTTCGAGAACGATGATGTTGTGCAGATCGTGCTCAACAAGCCCTGTGCGGAGGTGAGCCTGAAGCTGACCACGCTTGCACAGGGGGCTGTGGTGCGGTTCTACAAGCGCGAGACCGTGGGCTTCGCCTTCCAGTATACCCTGGTGGAGACCCGCACGCTGAGCCGCGCGCAACTGGACACGCCGGTGGTCTACAGCAACGGGGCGGTTCCGATAGCAAAGGTGGAGATCGACCCGATGAACAGCGACCCGGCGGCCATCTATGCGCTCCAGGTGCAGATCGATGATCTCTACCGGCAGTTGTACGAGCGGAACCTGAGCGGCCAGGAACTCCAATTCCTGCTGGGAAGGATCAGAGAGGCGGAGAACTCTCTGGCAAGGCTACTCGGCATGCAATGCGGCATCGCGTACGAGGAGTACGACCAGTTGATCGCCCAGCGCGATAGCCTGATGGCGCAGGTCAGGCAGTGCGACACCCAGTTGGAGCAACTGATCGCGCAGCAGAACGAGGCGTGCCAGGGGAAGAGCTATTACGATGGCCAGTTCGCGGCCTGCTACTGGTATTATCCGGTGCTGGGGGTGTTCAGCTACTGGATCTATCTCTACTGGTACCAGGGGGGGTACGGATACCGGTTCCATATCCACGACGACGAGCGTAATCTCATCATCCTGAGCGGTGTGGAGAATCATCCCACGGTGGAGGTGGCCGACAGCGAGATGTACGTCATGCTGGATCGCCTCCTCTCCGGTGAGCTTTCGCTCATACCAACCTGGGGAGCAAACGGCTTCTCCTTCCATGTTGGTTTCAGCGAGGCTCATGTGATCGCGTTCTGCCCCCATTATTTCGCTGAGGCGCATCTGCGCGACCAGTTCATGCATGAGGTATGGGAGCAGTTGAAGGGGCTATCCGAGGGGGGAGCGTTTACGCTTACCCGCCGCTGGGAATTGCAGTTGGTCAATTACTGGATCTACGAGTACTGGTTCGAGGAGATCTTCGGGTACCGGTATAACATCTACGATGTCGATCGCAATCTCGTCATCCTGAGCAGTGCGGAGACCTACCCCGAAATGGAAAGGGCCAATGTCGAGATGCGCTTCATGCTCGAACGGCTTATGGCAGGGGAGTTCCGGGTATGGCGGACCGAGGGAGAGCAGGGCTTTTCCTTCACCATCGGCTACAGCCCGGACCATGTGGCAGCATTCTGCCCGCATTATTTCGGTGGATGGTTCGAGCGCGAGAGCTTCCTGGCGCAGGTCTGGGAAAAGCTGATGACGATATGGGTGGATTCAAGGATCACCATCATCCGCCGCTGGGAGGTGGTGATACTCAGCTACTGGATCTACGATTATTGGTACGATGGCACGCTCGGCTATCGGTTCCACATCTACGATGATGCTCTCAACCTCATCATGCTGAGCGGTGTGGAAGCCTATTCAGAGATGGAAGCTGCCGATGCCGGGATGTACTCCATGCTCGAACGGCTTATGGCAGGGGAGCTTGTCATGTGGCCGACGGAAGGGGAGCAGGGCTTTTCCTTCACCATCGGCTACGGCCCGGACCATGTGGTAGCATTCTGCCCGCGGTATTTCAATGAGCCGCATCTGCGCGACTGGTTCATGGAGCGGGTCTGGCAACGGCTGATGGCGGTCTATATCGGCGGACGGTTCGTGCTCATCCGCCGCTGGGGATATGCGGTGGTCTGCCCGGTTCCGTTGTACAACATCGGCTGCTGGAGAGAGATGGGGGGATATGCCGTGAGGTGGGGATACAACTTCTTCCCGCTGATCGATCACATCGAGGCTATCCGCTATGGTCGGTGCTACGACATCCGCTGGGCATATCGTGATCTCTACTTCAGCAACTGGTCTCTAACCAGTTATCTGAACACACGGTGCACGGAGCTGACCCAGCAGGCCAGTGCCAAGACCGCAGAATGCCGGATGCTGAGCGAGCAGCTTGCGGAGGTGGAGGCGCTGATCGCGGCCTACGTTCCGCCGCTCCCGCAGTCCCCATGCATTACCCTGCTGCACGAGGTCTGCTTCCTTTCGCTGGAGGACCATCAGTTCAACATCACCGTGCCGGGGCAGGCTGCGGTGGAGAGCGACTATCAGAACGCCGTCGCGGCCATACAGAAGATGCTCACCCCGATCTGGAGGCCGGATACCAAGTATGCGGTGCGGCTTCAGGTGACCGACAAGGTGAACGACAGCACCTCCACCGATTTCGATTTCTACTTCGGGTTCCGCACGGCAGGTCCGCTGGGCTATTTCCACACCGACCCATCGGCCGGCTATGTGGATGCTGCAAATGGCAAGACGCCCGACCAGTATATGCTCACTGGGCTGAAGGGATACATCGATTACCAGCGCTCCTACCCGAATGCCGACGGAGAGTTGATACGAGCCAAACCGCTCTTCTACGAGGATGCGCGCATCCTGCTCTTCTACACCAAGCGGTACGTCTACCATTTCTTCGGGAACTGGCCCGCGTACAACGGGTTGCCGGCCATCACCGGCAGCGAGATGCAGATCGTGATCAAGGACCCGTCGGAAGATATCTCGATGCTCAATCCGCCGCCGCCGCTGGTGACCAATACGCAGATACCGCAGGCGATCGTGGCGTGGCCATCGGACAGCGATCCGCGCATCCCGGAGGATATCCGGACGCTGATGAACCTGCGCAATCCGGAGCTGCTGAACCCCGACTATGTTGGAGGGGATTGCTGGGCATCGGGCGGGGAGATGATCAAACCGGCGAGCGTATACACCCAGGTGACGCCGCAGTATCTGAAGCCGCTGAAACTCTACACGGCGGTGGTGAACAATCTCTACAAGGGGAACATCCGGGAGGTGCATCGCTATGTGTTCCAGACCTCGCGGTATGCGGATTTCGGGACGCAGGTGAACAGCTATCAGCTCAGCGACGGGAAAGGGAATCAGCGCGATGCGATCTTCCAGCTCGCGATGCCGCTGGCGCCGGCCGATATCACCCTGATGTACGATATCGTCGCCGGCACCATGTCGGCCGCCAACGCGGCGCTGGCAGCGAACTGGGCCGATCCGTTCGACCGTCTGGTGGAAGGGGCCATGAAGCTGACACCGCTCGATGCCGCCATCAGCACGGAGTTCAATATCGTCCGCAATCAGAACACGAATGCCGTGGTAGCAGTATGGATCCGCAATCCCGAGCCGTTCAACGATCCGAAACTGCCGGATGATGTGCTGGCTCGCAGCCTGCGGGTGATGAACGGGCTTGCTCCCGATCTGAACTACAAGGTGATGTTCTCGAAGGATCGCTCGCAGGCGTTCGTGATGCATCCTTCCAGCGTGATACCCGTGACGCAGATGAAGTTCCGTTTCGCCTATATCGAATGGGACGGTAGCACTTACGTGGATCGCACAGTTATAACGACCGGCTTTATCGATATGAATTACTGAATCCAACCACCTTTCAACACGGGTTTCACTCATGGCAGCGATCTTCAACAATCAGAATATCATGTTCCCGCCGCATGAATGGAAGGTGCAGTCCCCGTACCTCTACCTGCAGAGCGTAGGCTCGACAGGTGCCGATGGGAGCACCTATGGCGCGCATGTCCGCTGGATGCTTCTGCGCAACCTGGGGGATACGCATCTGCCGAAAGGGGATTATGCGAGCACGACAGTCAACTTCAACCGGTCGGATGACTATGTGGACCTGTACCGTTCGCGGTACACTACCCGCTTCCCCACGATCATAGACTTTTCGGCAGCACCGGATGTGGTGAACGACACGCTGGCGTTCTGGGTGTATAACAACACCAATACCGGCACGGTGGTGTATATCCATTTCCGTGATGCAGCGAGATATTCCAGCGTGCGTGCGAGTTTTGAGCCATGGACCCAGCCGCTCCAGTTCATGGAGCATTATTCTCCCTCCCTGGTGGAGGTGGAGGTGAAGGACAAGCTCTTCTTCGCAGCCGAGTTCGATGTTGCGCGTAGTCCCACCACGGTCCTGCGCGTGGAGGCGCTGACCGTGGAATCGAACGTGCCGCTCTCCCCGGTGTTTGTCTCCTGCCGGAAACGATTCCACGCGGGGAACTGGTGCAGCGGGGGAGGAGGGACGCCGCCGGGGACGCCGGGGGCACCAGCGGCGAAGACCGCGGAGGATGGCTCTACGAAGCCGACCACGGACTCGGCAACGATGCTGGCCAAGTCCAGGATAGCCCTGCCCCCTACCGATGATATTCCCTGCTGCCAGGGGCCGAACATGCTGTTCGATGGAAGCTTTGAATACAGCTACGAGAGCGGCTCGCTTGCGTATGGTACCGACTACGAGTTCCAGAAGGAGTTTCGCCCGGGCGTTCTCTTTCTTACCCCGAACGCGGCCGAGATCGATGGCAGGTGGGTGGGAGTTCCCCACTCCGGCAATGCGTTCCTTGCGGTCAGCGGCAGCATGGAGCGCCAGAAGGCGGTGCTTCGCGTGGAGTACGATGTGCAGAAGAACACCAGCTACTGCTTTGGCGGCTGGCTCTGCAAACTGTATGATTACGGCGGACCGAAAACCCTGGAGTTCCGGGTTACCGGATGGGATGGCTCGGTGCAATCGTTCTACCGGGATACGCCGGATGAAGTGGACAGATGGGGGCAGTTCCAGTTCACCTGGAATTCAGGCGATGCGTATGCCTTCAGGCTCGAAGTCTTCAGTGCCAATCTGGAGGAGGGAAGTGATTTTGGTCTGGACGATCTCTGGATCTGCCAGGGACAAGCGCAGGATGAAAACCCTTCCTGCTGTACCGGTCCGAATATCCTCTCCGACGGGAGCTTTGAGAACAGCACCAAGTTTCTTCAGTACGGTACCGACTACAAGTTCAATGAGCAGTCGCTGCCGGGTGTCATCTCCGTCACCGACGATGCCTCCAAGCTCAATGGTGCATGGGTGGGACGTCCGCACTCCGGGAAGGTGTTCCTTGCAGTGGATGGCAGCACGGAAAGGAGCCTGGCCGTGCTGCGGTTCTCCTACGACATAAAGCAGAACACCCCCTACTGCTTCTCCGGCTGGCTCACCAGCCTTTGGCCGTACAATCATCCCATCACGCTGGAGTTCCGGTTCACCGGATGGGATGGCTCGGTGCAATCGTTCTATTATACCATTGCGGGAAGCGCCGGGGTGTGGGAGCCGTTCCAGTTCAACTGGTACTCGGGTGCGGCGTATGCCGTCAAGGTGGAGATCTTCACCCTTTCCGGCGAGTCGGTCGGCAACGATTTTGGCATCGACGACCTTTCATTCTGCCAGGGGAGGGGGGAAGACCGGGATTGTCGTGCCCGCATCATGTCGGAGAATATCCGCTCGGTTCGTTTCGATGTGAACAGCGGATATCCGCGCCGTGTGGAGATAGAAACCTATCAGGATTATATCGCAGGGGCTTTCTGGAGCCAGATGGGGCGGCTGGCCCTGACCGACACCGATGCAACTGCGTTCAGCAGGCTGGAGCCGGTTGCCGGATCGGTGAACGGGCAGTGGCAGAAATTCAACGATAATGCCCGGTTGAACGTATCCAATTACCAGCATCGCTGGAGCCGCTCCGGCGGGATGCGCGAGGGGGTGCAGCGGTATATATCGCTGAGCAATACCGATCCGCTTGCGATAGATACCCTCTCCGGGGCTTCCTCGCAGGATGGAGCCGTGGAGATCAGCATGCTGGATATGCTCCGCATGGTCTCGCTCGATTTTCATGTGGCGCGCATGCTGGGCTTGGGATATCTCGATAGGAGCATCGTGGGGGATAACGACGAATATATCTACCTCGGCATCTACGACACCCAGGGGAAGCTGGACGATACCAATGTCGCCAGGCCGGTGACCCATTATTACATGGGAATTCCCACGAAGCCGCTCGATTATCGTCTCCCGGACGAGCCTCTTTTGAAGCCGGCTACCTATGGTCTTAGCGTGGACAACGGAGAGGCGCAGCCCACCTATCTCACCGATGCCCAGGGATATACGCCGGACGGGCTTTCGCGCTATGTCAATCTGTTTATCGAGCCGGAGGATGACGGTGCGGCTCTGGGACCGTTCTTCAATCCCTCGCTGGAATTCTGCGCCACCGACAAGACATCGAGCGTGTTCTACGGAATCGAATACCGCAAGCAGGGGGAAGGGGCCTGGCGCAAGCCGGAGATCGCCCACGATTCGGGATATAACGATCTCGACTCGCCGAACCGGGCGGAAACGCTCCCGCTGCCGAACAATGCCGATCCCACAAAGCCGATCCTTCAGCATAACGAGAAGGAGAGCGGCGTGCACGAATATGGCGGTTATGGGATCAACTGGTTCTCGCGTGTCTCTCCGGTGGGGAATATCGTCGCCACCAATGCGACGGTCATCACAAAAGCAAACCGGCTGCTGCCGCCGTCGAACCTTGCGGTGCAGCTCATCCAGAGCGAGTCGCCGCTGATGCTCACCACCGCCGCCGAGCAGACCATGCTTGCGGCGATTGCAGGCTCCGACAAGACGCTGGTGCGCGTCACGTTCGATTATTTCCACACCCACGATATGAACTACGACTTCGCCGACAAGGTGCAGTTGGTGTTCCGTTCCAGTATGCCGCGCAACGTGGTGGGGGCCGTCAAGTCGGTGGCCGATGATCCCTCCAACAGCCGATATGCCGTGCTCCATACCGAGCCGTATATCGTGAACAGCCTCGGGACCACCATCACCCCCACGCTCTCCTCCTCGCTCTATGCAAACTTCATAGGTGGAGTGGTGAGTTGCCAGCAGAAGAACTATATCATCGTGAGCGTCGCCTCGCCATCGGTTGCCGGGGAGGGGCCGGTGTTCACGGTGAAGAAGCTGATGCAGGGGAATGCATCCGATCCCGGGTCCACCGGGACATACGTAACCGTGCAGGATTATGTGGCGCCGGAGCTGGACCCGCTTGCTATCACGCAGGTGATGTTCATGGCCGTGGAGAACATGGCGGACATCACCTCGTGGGGAACCCCGAATCCGCTGACGAAGGTCGTCACTATCGGCAACGGTACATGGCCCATGTACACCGAAACCTATGTGCAGGATGGGGATACCATCACCGCAAAGCTGCGTGGCATCTGGGCGGGCGCCACTGCCACCCATACCCCGACCGGATCGGCGCCGGGACTCTACCGTATCAATTTCCAGACATATCAGTTGCCACATCATCCGCAGAGCACCGACCCCGATCCTGTGGAGTGGTACAAGGGGGTGGTACGCATTCAGAGGGCCAGCGATCCGGGAGGCCCCAAGAAGGTGCTCGAAGTGATCGCGATGGAGAATCTCGGCGCCGGGCTGCCGCTTGTTCTCCATGCCATCGACAACACATACGATCCGGGCGATCCGATCACTGCCGGCGCTCCGGTAACCGTGAACTACTATCCCGGATACAGGGTCTATCTCCACGCCGATGCGGCGAAGAATTTCACGGCATCGGCCATCCTTCCGGCAGCAGGAGAGGGGAACCGCAAGACCTGGCTGGGAGCACGATCGGTAGATACCACACAACCCTATTATTCGGCGGTGGGGGTGCCGGCGCCGATCGTGGCGATGGAGTTCATCGAACCGTTGCCGCCGGAGCAGCCCAGCGGCAGTGAGTATGCCACACGCCCGGATTTCTACTACAAGTCGTCGTACACGTTTCGGATAAACTTCGGACATAAGCCGTTTGCCACGGCGATGTATCGTGCCAACGAGGAGGCGATACTCCGCGCGATCTACTCCGATAGCACCTACGATTCAGTTCGGGCACAACTCGATGCGCTCGGCGAGGATGATCCATATTTCTCCGACCGCTGGAAAAATCTGATCGGCTTCGATTATGTCTATGATAATCCAGGCGGTCCGTACTACGATCCGACCGGCTCGAATACGAACGGGCGATTCCGGAAATTTCCACGGGAAGATGGGTATGCATTCCCGAACCCCGACAAGGGAGGGGGGCTGAACGGAGCATCGCCGGGAAGCGTCCTGGCCGATCTGCGGGATGCCATCAACGGCGCGTTCACCCCGCTGACCGAGCTGCCGATGATGTACGATTACATCAACGGCCCATCCTATGTGCCGGTGCCGAAGCCGCAGAAGATCCGTGACAGCCAGGGCACGTTGCTTGCCCCGGCCGACCCGGAGTTCGATATGGCGCCGATGGCGAAGAAGACCGGAAACGGGTTCGAGATTCAGTTCACCGACTTTACGCTCGATGGCAGCGGCAACAATATCTTCTTCTATCACGGCCGCGAGATCGGCAACCGGGGACGCCTCGGTGATGCGGGGCCGATTTCCGGGCCTATCCGCCTGATAAATAGCCGTCCGCCGGATACCCCCGGTGTGAAGAAGATATATGTGGAGGAGCTGAACAAGCTCGATAATACCGGGCCGTTCGTGAAGTTCGAGATCAACGCCTACCCGGCGGTGCAGAAGGTGGAGCGGATGCTCATCTACCGCGCCAGCAACCCGACCGCCGCGCTCACTGTCCGCACCATGGATCTGGTGAAGACGGTCGATCTGGCCGACACCGAGCAGCTCGACTCGCTGAACATCTGGCTGGAGGATGATTTCGGAAGCGGTTTCGTACCGTATGGGGATACGCTCTTCTACCGCATCATCGCACTGCGCAGGATCAAGGACCCGGATGGAAACGAGGATTGGGCGCCATCACAGCCATCGAAGCTGCTCCTGACGACGGTGATAGATACGGTGAACCCTGATGCTCCTGAGATCGGCTACACCTCGAATGGCCTCTCCGGAAGCCCGGTGGTGATAACGGGTGTCGTTCTCTCATGGCCGACGACCGTGTACAACGGCACCTATTATCTGGAAAAGATGAACAGTGTCGGCAACTGGGTGACGATCTACCGCATCAAGACGAACAGCAGCAGTGTTACGGTGGATCTGGCAAACACCGATCTTGGCACCAATGTTCTTCCGAAGGAAGATCCCGATGAGGGGCGCCCGATCTTCAACCGGTTCAGGGTGCGGGTGGAGAATTCTTCAGGGCTGTTCAGCCTGGACGACAAGGTGCTTACGGTGTAGGCAGACTGTGCCTGCTATGCGAGACGATCATAGCGGGTGAAAAGGGGGAGTGCCTGCCGGTGCTCCCCCTTTCTATGATATGGGCTGATGAAAATGGCCTTGTCGCTACGTATAGTGAACAAAAATTTAGATAGTTCTATAGATTTTTCGGCAGAATTAATCAATGGAATATCCCTTGCTCTGGATCGGCAAGGGATATTCTATTGCCTTAGGGCCTTACATACATCGACGGTGAGGAGCGACAATTTAGAATCCGGGATCGCAGCGTGGCGTGCGCTTGCTGCCAGCGTACATGCATGGGGGGAGCCATCATCGTCAGCCATCAGGATGAACAACTCCAATAGAGGATATGTGTCCTCTAAAACCTCCGGCGGAGCCTTGAAACGTATTGCGGCGCTCCGGTAACGTTTACCTCTGAGACGCTCAATTGAGCACAAGCAGAGCGTCCGGCCACCAATGTGCGCCGGACGCTCATGCATCATGCGATCATTCTTCCAATGCCTTCATTTTCTCCCTATACCTGCGCCCATACTCAGCAGACGACTCTCTACCAGTAGCGCGCCGCTCCCGTGGGCGTACTACGAATCGTTCCTGAATGAGTTGAAGAGCTGTGCTCACCTCGGTAGGCTCGCCGGATAAGATCTGACGCTTCAGGTTGGCATACTCGGTCGGAGATAGCTTCTTCCATAGATTCTCTTGTAGCTGGGTCATAGCTGCCTCCTGAATTGTTGGTTGCATGTCCATGTTATCGTGCTTTGTGTGGTGGTACTACGTACGTTCTACGTATAAAACGCGGTTTTGTGTGAATAATTGGGGGTATAAATTGCTTCACCCCAATTTATTCTAATGGAGGATTCATGATTTATTTATGTCGGGCAATGATGATTAACCTTATCATCATCGTCGTGTTCGCCACCACTACCACGGCACAGCCCCGCCCTATCGATGTCTATATTCAGGACAGTATAGGCGTGTGGCTCGTTACGGAGAACGGGGATACGATACCCCCCTCCTGGGTGTCTCCGGCATATGAGTACCTGATGTCATACGGTTCCACATGCCAAACCGAGTTCATTTTCACCGAGTGCAAGCAGAACGGCGAGCTGCTGAAGCTGCTTTCATGGAATGACGGTCGGAGAGTGCATGCACCGGCCGAGCTGATGTCGTTCAACAGCCGGACGGTCAATTTCCTTGTGCGTGCGGGGGATACCATTAGCTTCTATCGGGATATGTCCTGGATCAACCCCAGCAACAACCGAATGGATACCAACAACTACTATGCGCTGGACACGCTGGAGATGATAACATATCTGGTGCATGCGGACGATGGGCGCCCATTGGCACAGCTTGACAGCCTTGGCGTGTTACCTCGTACTACGCCCGGCATGCCTACCATCTACGGAACACGGCCGATCATCGCTCTAGTCTCCTATGTGGTTCCCCCTTCGCTCGATGGTGATTCGGTTCTGGTGGAAATCACTGTCCGGGCGCGTGGTGCCGGTCCGCACCATTTCATGCGCCGTGACGGGATAACCGTGGGATTATCGGAACGACTGAAGGACGCATGGTGGCAGAGCTATCTGGCAGCCTATGGCTCGGTCTATGCAAAGCGGAGCGTCGATGAGTTGATGCAGATATCTGGTGAAGAAGGGATCATGCTGAATGCCACGAGCGTTCCAGGATCGCCGAGGGATCTGCGGATTATCTTCAACGGCCCCAAAGGCGGTGGTTTTACGGCTGTAGCAATCTATGACGAGGCAGGCAGTTTGGTGTTCTACCCCTACAACTCGCGCACGGATGCGGCACAGTTAGAGACCGCATACCGGATGTCGCAGAGCGGAGCCTACTTCGTGACGCTGGCGCATAACGGCCGGGTCGTCAAGACGCAAAAAATCATCATCGCACAGTAAGGATGTATCCGTGAAATCTATATTCAAGATTATGTTGTTTGGGATATTCCTGTTGGTCCTTCTCTATACACAGGCCGATGCTCGTGGAGAGATCCCACCGCCTCCACCATTCATGGGAGGAAACATTGGCGAATGGCGTGGCTTGGGTCCGAAAAGGCTTGAAGAGCCTGCATATGCAGCAATGCAGCGGGGAGATGCCAGCCCTAGTACATGGCAATGCCCATTCTGATACGTTTATCTATTCTGCTGGGCTGTAAGGAAGAATTCATGGGGCACAATCTCAAGATTCTTCAGGTGACCTGCTCCTTTCCTTGGTAATTCGGAGCACAAACTTTACAGTTGCCATCGTTCGGTAGGTGGGCAGGAGCCGATGCACTGCCGAGCTTGGCACAGCGCTCCATCGCGGCCATGATCTGTGAATGGACCTTGTGGCTACAAAAAAGAGGTCCTCATCAATCGGGGTTGCGAATCGTGCCGAAACGTGGTTTCTTCTTCTGCACAGCCGGAACCGATCGGTGCTGGCATGGTAGTATATTGATTATATACTATAGGCCTGAGCATGGTTCCAAGGTCGATACACAGTCGATGAGACACCGGTCCGATCAATGAATAGCATATATCCCATTGTCCCCGGAAGAGGGATTGTATCGGAGGATGGCATCGCTCAGCGACTGCACTACCTTGCCGCCAGCGGCTTTGCGTTGCACGAGATTCCAGCCACCACATTGCTCCCCGAACAGATCCGTAATACGATCGAATCGTTTGTCGGCTCCACCGAGATCCCGCTTGGTCTTGTGGGACCGCTGTTCTTCAATACCGAGGGGCGGTGCGAGTCGGTCTATGCTCTGGCGGGAACGCTGGAAGGGGCGCTTGTCGCCAGCATGAACAGGGGCGCAAAGGCGGTAAGCCTGAGCGGCGGGTTCTCTGCGTATGTGCTACATCAGAAGATGATTCGCACCCCCATGTTCATCTTCGCTACGTTGGCCGAGAGCATCGTGTTCAAGCAATGGGTGGAGCATCATGCCGATGATATACGGGCGATTGCAGAACGGCATTCAAACCATGCCCGGCTTCTCTCCCTGCTGCCGGTGATCGTTGGCAGGAGCGTGCATGTGAAGTTTGTCTATAGCACTGGCGATGCTGCCGGGCAGAATATGACCACAAGCTGCACCTGGCATGCAATGCTCTGGATCCAGAAGGAGTTCGAGCGGGAGAGCGGTGTGGAGATCGCCCGTTGTGTTGTTGAAGGGAATGGAGCGTCCGATAAGAAGGTCTCGGGCTTTTCGTTGAGCCATGGCCGTGGCGTCCATGTGGTGGCCGAATGCCATATGCCGGAAGAGGTCCTGAAGACGGTGCTTCGCACCAGCTCTGCGGATATCGTGCAGTGTTTCAACCAGTCGGTGGCAATGAGCCAGCTCGATGGAATGGTGGGTTATACTATCAATGTTGCCAATGCGATCGCCGCCATCTTCGTGGCAACCGGACAGGATCTAGGGTCGCTTCATGAGTCCGGTTGCGGCGTTCTCAATGTGGAACGGACGGAGGCCGGGCTTTATCTCTCCCTGAATCTTCCCACGCTTGTCCTGGGGACGGTCGGTGGCGGAACACACCTGCCGCGTCAGAAGGAAGCGCTGAGCCTGATGGGGTGTTACGGCTCGGGCATGCTGTCGCGGTTTGCGTCGCTGATTGCCGGGTTTGCACTCTCGCTGGAGATATCGACCTATGCCGCTATCGTCAGCGGGCAGTTTGCAAAGGCTCATGAAAAGCTCGGGCGGAACAAGCCAGTGCAATGGCTTCTGAAATCAGAGATTGATACGGCGTTCATCAAGTCCTCGCTGAACGGCAGCTTCGCCGGGCGCACCATCCATTCGGTTTCGCTGCTCGGAAACGATCTGCTCGATAACGGCATCCTTACAAATCTTACCGCCAGGGTCAGCCGTAAGCTGTTCGGGTTTGTTCCCATCGCCGTTGCTTATCGTCCTGCCGATGATCCGGCGCACCCGTTGATAACGGTGCGTCTGCTGATGAAGATCAAACCGCTCGATCGGGAGGTGGTGGAAGGATTGCATTTCATGGCGGCTGCTATCGACACGGAACTTGCCGATCGGATCTATGAATGCCGCGAGGGCTTGGAGTACAAGGACTGCCATAGAAAGGAGTTGGCGGTCTACGAGATGCTTCATCATCATGCGATCCCCTATATCCCCTGTCTGCATGGTGGGAGGGTGGAGGCGAACCGGGAGATCTATCTGATTATTCAGGAACTGCTTGATAGAGATGAGCTATCGCATTTCAACGCGGAGAACTCTCCGGCCGCCTGGGATCGCACCAGTGTACGGTCGGTGATCCGGGCGATTACAGAGATCCACCAGCTTCTTGCTCCGGTGCTGGCTTCAGCAGATTTTTCTCCGTTCGAGCCGTTCCTGCCCTGGAACTCCAGGGCCTTGTATGCCAGGATGATAGGGCTGGCGGCGGAGTATCATCACGATCGCATATCAGCGGCGCGGACGCAGATGCTGTATGGATTTCTCGACGATCTTGAGCGTGACTATGATGGGCTGAATCTGCCTGCCACCGTTATCCATAATGACTTCAACCCACGCAATGTTGCAATGCGCCGTACGGGCGTTCCCTGCATCTACGATTGGGAGTTGAGCGTTGTAAATATCCCGCACCGCGATATCGTGGAATTTCTCAGCTTCATATTCGAGGAGGATTTCAGCGCCGGAATATTTCTGGACTATCTGGAGCTTCACTACGAACTCTATGCGGACGACCCGGCGCGCCCCGATCGGGAGAGTTGGATGCAGGGATATCATTACGCCATCAAGGAGTTTCTGGTGGCACGTGTATCGTTCTATCTGGTCGGAGATATCCTGACCCGCTATGAATTTGCAGACCGGATCTGCGCAAATGCGTTCCGTATGCTCGATATACTGGCCTGTGATGCAAGCCGTTCCACTTCTGCCGGCAATGACTGAGGTACGATTGTTCTATCATCTGATCCGTCTTGTGGTTCCGCTGGTCTTCTCCAACATCCTGCATATGATCGTGATACGAATGGGATGGCTGCCGGAGCTTGCCAGGCCGGTCTCCACAGCGCTGTTCGGAGCGCATAAGACATGGCGTGGGTTTATCCTTCTTCCGATTCTGAACGCCATTGCTGTTGCGTTGTTCTCCTATCGGTCACCATTCTGGCCGTCGCTGTTTCTGGGCGCTGTTCTCGGTCTGGCCTATCTGCTATTCGAGCTGCCGAACTCCTATCTGAAACGGCGGATGGGCATTGCGCCGGGGCAGGCGGCATCCAGGAACCGCTATCTCTTTATGCTGCTGGATAAGACGGATTCGGCGTTTGGTGTTACGCTTGCCTATTACCTTCTGACGGATATCACGCTGCCGGAGGCTGGCATGATATTTCTCATCGGCAGCATGGCACATATCCTGTTTTCTCTGTTGCTTGTCTCACTCCGTATCAAGAGGAGTTTCTGATGTATTGTCTGCGGCTTGGCGAGGTGTTGCAACAGGAGAAGGTTGGTGCAAAAGCTGCCAATCTCTCCCGGATGACAAGGAACGGATTTCCCGTGCCACCCGGCTTTGCAATATCCGCTCAGGCGTTTGCCGAGTGCTCCGGCGCCGATGCCGGGCGATTTGCAGAGCTGCTGGAGGAGGTCGCTCATCATATGGGCATGCTGGCCGGTGAGAAGGTGATGGTGCGTAGCTCCGCAGTGGGAGAGGATTCGCAGGAAGCCTCGTTTGCAGGGCAGCTCGATTCCTTTCTCTGCGATCGGACAGTGGAATCTATCGCTGCCGGCCTGATGGGGTGCTGGGCATCCTACGGCAAGGATAACGTGCGGGTCTATCAGACGGAAAAACATGTGCTTCTCAAGGGTATGGGCGTTGTTGTCCAGGAACTTGTCGATCCTGACTATGCAGGGGTGCTGTTTACCCGATCCTATGATAACGAACATGATATGCTGTGCGAGTTTGTCGAGGGACATGGGGAACAATTGGTCTCCGGGATGGTCGATCCGAAACGCTTCCGATGTCGCCGTGATGATGGGATTCCCGGTTCTCCGCTCCCGTTCGACTTTGGTGAGCTGTATGCCTATGCGGTTCGTCTGGAATTGCTCTTCGGCTCTGCGCTCGATATCGAGTGGGTGGTGCGGGATGGACGGTGTTATATCGTCCAGAGCCGCCCGATAACCCCCATAACAACGAAAAAGCGTATCTACTGGTCCAACACAAACGTCAACGAGAACTATCCCGGGCCGATCACACCGCTATTGTATTCCATTGCACGCGAGTCGTATTACCATTACTTCAAGAATCTTTCCCGACTTCTCCAGGTGCCGGCCGATGTTATTACGGAGCTGGAGGCGGAGTACAGCAATATCATTGGCGCGTTCGGGTGCCGGATGTATTATAACATGTCGAGCATTCATAACGTGATCGGCCGATCGCCGTTCGC
Organism: uncultured Alphaproteobacteria bacterium; assembly: GCA_964455525.1. Taxonomy (GTDB): domain Bacteria; phylum Bacteroidota; class Ignavibacteria; order OLB7; family OLB7; genus JAFDZV01. The sequence continues at coordinate 799,784 of CAYVWR010000001.1, read as the reverse complement.
CAGGCTTTTGCGCGGGGCATTTGATAATTTTGTCGGGTATCAGGAAGGAGAGGTAGCTGCCGGACGGGCATCCAGTGCACAGGATGTGATCCGTTTTATCACAAGGTTTGCCAGGCTTAACTACGGGTTGAATGATAACGTCCGGGAATTTGAACGCAGGGCCGATGAATTCCAGAGGAAGAGTACCGATGCTGTAGGGCTGGATCGGTTACGGGAATGCTTCCATGATTTTATCGAGATCCGTATGCATAGCTGGTATAGGGCTTCGCTTGCGGATTTTTTTGCCATGGTCTATCATGGGCTTATCGGCATGTACTGCCGTAAATACTTCGGCGAGGATCATCAGGGGATTCATAATACGATCATCCAGGCTATTCCCGGACTGGTCAGCAGCAAGCCGGTTGCCGATATCTGGAAGATCGGGGAGATGATACGGGCCGATGCGGAGGCGCTCGATCTTCTGAGACGCTCTTCCTCTGCTGATGTGCTTGCATCGTTCGAGAGCGAGCCGCGCTTTGTTCGCTTCAAGAACGCCATCGATCAGTATCTGAACTCCTGGGGATTTCGATGCTCCGGTGAGTTGATGCTTACCGAGGACAATTTCTGCGATGCCCCGGAGATGTTCATCGATCTGCTGCGCGGCTATATCGAGCAGCCCGGCGCCGATCCCGAGCAGATCATACATACCAAGGCCGGGGAGCGCATGGCGCTTATGCGAGCGTTGCGCCGACGTCTGATTCGTGCCAGAGGGGTGCTTCTGCCTCTGGCGTTTGTCGATATGGGCCTGCTCCATCTCCTTCTTCGCCTTTGTTTTGCCGGCATAGCAAGCCGTGAACGGGTCAGGCTGAAGCAGGCCCACCTGTATTACCGTTTCAAGGTGGTTCTCCGGGGCATCGGTGCGGAGTTTGTCCGGCGCGGCCTGCTGGATAGACAGGGCGATCTGCTGTTCCTACGCTATCAGGAGATCGAGGAACACCTGACCACATCCGATATGCTTCCGGGGACTTTGAAGGAACTGGTTGCGCTCCGAAAAAACGGCTATGAGCGATCCTCCAAGCTGATATTTCCCGATGATTTTTCCTCGCTGGCAGGAGAATATCTGTTGCCCGAGCATGTCGTGCCGCAATCGGCGCAGCATAAAGAGGGAGAGGCGATCCGGGGATTATCCGCGTGTGGCGGCGTTGTCAGGGGCCGGGTGCGGGTGCTTGAAAGCGTTATGGAGCTGGGGCGTATCCGCAAAGGGGATATCCTGGTGACTCGGCAGACCGATCCCGGATGGGCCACGGTTTTTCCGTTGATAAGCGGGCTTATCGTTGAGCGTGGCGGCATGCTCTCGCATGGTGCAATCGTAGCGCGTGAATTCGGGATACCAGCAATCGTCGGTGTGCCGGGGGCCACCGCACTCTTTGCGGATGGTGAGGAGATAGAACTGAACGCGGATAGAGGAGAGATCTACCGGGATGCTGCAAACGATCGCGCTCTATATCAGACAGCGGTTTAGCCTGTTTCCATTCCTTGCGGCATTTCTGATGCTGTATGTGAATGGTCTCCGCTGGGGTATTGGCGAGGCGGTCGGGTGCTTCCTGTATACGATGGTGCTTCTGTTCTGGTTCAGGCTCTTCGATGATATCGCCAGCAGGGAGGCCGATGCCGGAAAGCCTGATAGAATCTATCTACAGGAAGGGCCGTTTCAGCAGTTGCGGCGTCTGCTTATCCCTCTGGCAATAGCGCTGATGGCTGCAACATTTCTATACCATGCGTATGCTGGAATCCTTCTTGGTATATGGTTCGTGCTTCAAACCCTGGGTTATCGCTTCCTGTGCGATCGGGATGGCTGGCGGCATATCCTTCCGCTTCTCAAATATCCGGTGATAGCGCTTCTTCTCTGGTTTCCGTCAGGCAGCAGTGCCGCTGGCTCGATAGGTGAGATGCTTGTCTGCGTCTCCCTTCTGCCCACGTTTGTGCTCTTTGAATCCTTGGATGATCCGTCGTACCATCTGCGGCGGCCCGTGGCGGTGGTGCTGCTTGTCCTGCTCCATCTCCTGCTCCTTCCGACGATCGGGCCGCAGTGTTATCTCTCTGTCTCTGTCGGGATGGGCCTTGTCCTACTCCTCGGGTACCTTCATGGTCGTATCACTATCGCTGGCGGGCCGTACCTTTTTCTGTTGTATGTACTTCTTCTACGAGTGTTGAGCATTGAGTATGGCGTTTAATTCCCGTGAACATACCGCGCGCCTTGGCAATCCGGCGCATTTCCAGTACGAGGAGGTACGGTGTTATCTCTGTGGATCGGAACGCTGCACGGAGTTTCTGATCGGCGAGGATGATCTTACCGGAAAGGATGGCCGGTTCCTGTATGTGCAATGCGACAAGTGCGGCCTGGTCTATCAGAACCCTCGGCTCCCTGTCGATCGCATCAAGGAGTTCTACGACAGCGAATATATAGCGCACAGAAAGAAGAAGGACTGGGGGCCATTGACGCCCCTGTATACCTGGGCCATGAACAAGCACGATCGTGACAAGGAGAAGCTTGTTTCCAGGTTTGTGAGGCTTGGGCCGAAGACGGAGGTGCTGGATGTCGGCTGCGCGGTTGGCACCTTTCTGCTGCATCTGAACAGGCGTTATGGCTGCGCGATCAGCGGCCTTGATTTCAAGGAGGATCTGGCCTATCCCGGCTTCGATCAGATCGAGTTTTATCAGGGACTATTCTATGAGGCCCCACTACAACGCAACCGGTACGATCTGGTGACGATGTGGCATTTCCTGGAGCACTGCTACGATCCTGAACGCTCGCTGCGGACCGCTGCGGAGGTCTTGAACGATGATGGCACGCTGATCGTCGAAGTCCCACGCCTGGATTCGCTTACCTACCGTCTGTTCGGTGAGAAATGGCCCGGCGTGCAGGCGCCGCAGCATACTGCCCTGTATACGAAGGAGACGCTCTGCCGGATGGTCGAGAAGAACGGGTTTCGGATTCAGACCTATCTTCCGTATGGCGCCTTCCCACCATACTTCTACATTTTTACCGGGACGTATTTCAAGACGATTGGCAAGGGGCTGAATCTTGATGCAATCGTGGCACCATATTTTGCTGGCCAGCTTCTGCTGACGCCATTGCTGCTCTGCCAGAAATTCCTCAATCTTTCAATGCAGACGGTGATATGCCGGAAATCCTGATCGTCATCGCCAGATTGCTCGTCGTCTACTCGATTATGAGCGTTACCGGCATCGCAGGTTTGTTGATACGGGTTCTCTCCCTTGGATCGCTTACCAATGTTGTGCGTAGAGCAATTGTCGGGAGGTCGTCCAGGCTTATCCTATGGCTTATCGGCGTTCGCCTGGTGCTGCCCGAGCGCCAGGCGCTGGTCCGCCGGAATGTGATGTATACGTTCAATCATAATAGTCTTCTGGATGTCCTGATAATAACAGCGCTGGGATTGGACCATACACGATGTTTCCTCTCGGAGAAAACGCTGAAGTTTGTGCCGGTCACGATCTCTGCTCTTGCCATCGGCACACTCTATATACCGCAGAAAAAATATCCGAAGCGGCGGCGGCGCTTTTTTGAGCGGACAACGGCGAGGATCGTACGGGAGCGTTTTTCGGTGCTTGTTTCCTCCGAGGGAGTTCATGAGTTCGTGCATGGCGTTGCGCCGTTCAACCATGGCGTGTATCGTATGGCGCTCCGTGCGGGCCTTTCCATTGTGCCGCTTTATCTCCATATTCCACGCCATGTCAACTCGCTGGAAGGTTTTCGCTTCAGAGGCGGTTCCGTGCGTGTGGAGGTGCTGCCAACGATCGATACCAGTGCATGGAACGAGGCGGATCTTGCCGAGCATGTAGCATCTGTCCGAACCATCTTTATCTCAAGATTTAATGAAGCGCATGGCAACGAGAGCAAGTGAGAACCGTGCGGCATCAGATTCCAGGACGTGCCCGGCGAATTGCGCGGCAAGCGATGGGCTGGCTCTGCTGCATCTTGTGCTCCCCATACTGCTTGCCACCTTCGGTCTGTGGTTTACCCTGAAAGAAGGTCCGTGGTATCTATGGCTGATCGGACAGTTGATGCTGGGATTTTTTTTCTTTCAATGTTTTATTCTGCTGCACGAGGCCGGGCATCAGAGTTTCTTCAAGAGCAGACTGCTCAACAGATCTCTTGGGCATCTCTGCGGTTTTTTTTCGGTGATCCCGTTCCGTAGCTGGGAGGCGATACACGCTCTGCACCATCGCTGGACAGGGTGGCGTGATAAGGACCCAACCACCGAGGGAACCGTCGCACCGGAATTTGGTCCGCTGCTTTCAGGCGTTGTGAATATTGCCTGGCGGATCGGGTTTCCCCTGTTCACCCTCGGCTACCGCATCGGAAACTACTGGAACCATGGGAAGCTGCGTCGGTATCTTCCGGCGTCGAAGGTCAGAGCGATCATTATCAACCAGGTTCTGTTGCTTCTGATGTATATCGCCATCATGTCCTTGTGGGGCAACTGGGTTTTTGCCAACCTGGGGCTGGCATATCTGATAAGCCTGGTGATATCCGATCTGTTCATCCTGAGCCAGCATAGCCACATTGATATCCCCCTTGCCGATGGCCGTGATGTACAGCCGATCAGATATGCCGAGCAGGTCGTTTATACACGCAGCCTGCGGATCAATCGTGGGATTGCGCACGTCGTGTTCCTGAACTTCAATCTGCATGAGCTTCATCATTCCCGTCCGGGTATCCCTGCCTATCATCTTGGCCGATTTCCCGATCCGATGCCAAATACCCGTCCGTTCTGGACATTCCTTCTGCGGTCGAAAAAAATGAAAGGGATAGATTTCGTGTTCAGTACAACGAAGAAAAGTGGGGTGGATCTGTAGTGTGGAGTAAGGCAGGCAATTGCTGTGGTAGTGAGCACGCCGGTGTATAATGGAGTTGCGGGGAGAGAGCCTTGATATCGGGGAGCATGTCCGGTTCGCCGTGGCAGATGATCGCACGGCCGCTGCCGGGGAAACGCTCCGTTACCCCAGGAAGGTGCCCCGATGAATTAGATCGGCCGGTTGGACCACAACATTTCCCTGAGCTTTGCCGGAGTGCAGGTTGTAGTTCTGCTATAAGTGCTGATGTTTTACCTGCTCAAGATGGGAAGATAGGCTTTCCATGGCCCGACCGCATCACTGTATTGTTTCGAGATCACTCGCACCACCTGCCCGATATGCCCTAGGTCATGCACAACCCATGTAGAAAGAAGTTGGCCGAGCGTCACTGTCCCGAATGCCGGGTGGGTGCCCCGTTTCTCCAGCATCGCAGATGTAAGGTGCATGTGCTCCAGCTCCATCAGATTTGTTGTACGAAGCTGCTCGAATGTATCCAGCAGCTCGGCCAGGGACTTCCCTTTGGAGCGTTCAATCATTGCAAACCGATCAAACGGCTCGAACGGGCGTAGCTCACCGTAGTGCAGGATGATCCTTGCACGTGCGATCCAGTCGCTTTCCTCTCCCTGGATAAGATGGCCCACGACATCATAGGGGGTCCAGCTCTGCGGCCCTTCGTTTGCATAGATCCATTCGCTGGAGAGATGGCGTAGAAGTGCATTGAGTGTGGCAGGAGTGCTCCTGAGTATCTCCAGCGATCTATCGAGGTTGAATTCCATGGTCGTTTGTCTTTATGGATACACCGGCACCGTAGGTCTGTAATGTACATATCCAGGAACTACCAGGCCATCATCATGGTGTTGTGCGATGTGGGAATGGCGTTGCATAGCGTGACTACTATCAGCGGGGTGGATTTATGAGCGTGGTCGGCGCTATCGTGATCAGTGCAGGCCTGGTTCCAGCCGAGTGGGGCCGCCGCCAGGCGAAAGTCACAATGCCAGCGAAAAGTTCTACTGTGGTTATCTGTGAGGCCATATCTCTTTCGAGGGTAACAGTCTGTTACCGTTGAGATTCGGGGGAGGGTTGACCGGATAGGAAGGTGCCATGGTTGCTTACACGATCGTGGTGTTTCCTTCTATCCGAGTAAAGGCAAAAGAAAAAGCACTAAACTAGTAGACTCAGCTAGGATGATCTACAGAGATGCAACTGTCAGACGCATTAATTCTGATACTCGTTGTCTTTCCTAATCTACTTGTTGTAATGCTTGCGATCCAGCTCACGAACAAGTAAGATCAGCATTATGAGTACAAGAATTATTTCACTCATAACACGCTGTGTATTTTTAGTTAAAGGGCAGAACGTTGACGGCGTTCTGCCCTTTTTTATTTAGGCGTTTCTACTCTTCTACTCTCGAATTTTTTGAAAACGAATCACTTTTGAGATTTGTATAATTTTTTCCGCTGATGCTCTCCCGCTTTTTTCTCGTCAAATTTTTCTAGTGAACTTTTTCCAACTGCACCATACAGAATCTAGGAAGATTCTGGTCTTTCACTCATAGGGTTGCAAGGTCGAGGGACGGATTGTATATTGTATAAACCTGGAGAGTATGGCGGCAGATACCAACAAGAAGAACGAGACCCAACGTCAACCCGATCAACAGAATCGCCAGAAGATAACGGACAGAGACCCAGCCCCGCTGAAGTTCCCGAAGACGCTCCAGGAAGCTATCACATACTTTGCAGACCCCGATGTTGCGCTACGATTCACAACACGGATGCGATGGGGAACTGAAGGACCGAGGTGTCCACGATGCTATAGTTATGAGTATAGTTTTGTGAGGACTCGTAGGTTATGGCAGTGTCGCGTCTGTCGTAAGCAGTATTCAGTAAAAGTAGGGACGATCTTCGAGGATAGCGCGCTAGGATTGGACAAGTGGCTCGCTGGGATCTGGTTGCTCTTAAGTGCGAAGAACGGGATTAGCAGCTATGAGTTATCACGGGCACTCGGTGTGCATCAGACGACAGCATGGTATATGGGGCATCGTATTCGTTGGCTTTTGAACACTGGATCGATGGAGCTTGACAAACTGCGTGGTTTCATTGAGGCGGACGAAACGTATATCGGCGGCAAGTTGAGTAACATGCACAAAGATAAACGCGTGAAGTTCCCGAAGGGTCGTGGAACAGTTGGTAAGGCAATCGTTATGGGAATTCTAGAACGTGGAAGTGAAGGTAAACTAAGTCATGTTCGGGCGAAGGTAATTAATGATATTCAACGCAAGACGTTGCATGACCAAGTAAAGGCAAATGTCGAGGCGGGAAGTCGCGTATTCACGGATTCTCTCGCGTCATATCAAGGTCTTGATGCTGATTATATTCATCAGTGGATAGATCATGCGGAGAAATATGTTGATGGATTGATCTACACGAACGGGCTTGAGAACTTCTGGAGTTTGTTGAAAAGGACAATCCGGGGAACATATACGCACATTAATCCAGAGCATTTGTTTCGTTACTTGGACGAGCAAGCATATCGTTTCAACACACGAAAAGAGAAGGACGGGGAACGTTTCATAGCAGTAATGCAGATGCTTGAAGGAAAACGTTTGATGTACAAGGATTTAATTGAAACTAAAGGCGAACTTCAGCAATCATAATTAATACGGCGATGATAGACTTACAGAAATGTTTAGAACTAGAGCTTAAGGAAGGTGGACAAGAGAGTAATGAAAATCACAACTACGATGCAGCACTAATGCATTACAGCAAAGCACTGAAATATGCAAGAAGAACAATGGATAAGAAAGTTGAAGGGCATATCTTTGGTCGAATTGCAGTATGTCATCGGATGCAAGGAAATCACTTAGAGGCGATAAATCACTTGCAAAAATCATTGCAGTTGTCAGATTATCTTTTAAAAGATGATCGTGTATTTGCACTGAGGCATCTAGCAGGAACATACATCGCTCTTACAGAAGTGGAAAAGGGCATTGAAATTCTTCATTCGGCATTGGAAATTCTAGCGGAACCGGATGACAATGGACATATTGCCCAAATTCAATCTTTACTAGGTGGCGCGTATATTAAGACTGCAAACTACCCTTTAGCGATTGAATATTTTACAGAAGCGCTAGTGAATTTTCGTAGTACAGGCGATCGCGCGAACGAATTAAGAACACTCGGTAATCTAGCCAATTCTTGTTGTTCAAATGGAGATAAAGACGCTGCATTAATTTACTGCCAGGAGATGTTAGAAAGAGTTGATTTCTTTTTGCCTTTCGATTGCGCCAATGCCTACAGCACTGCATGCATGGTTTTCTTTGAACTTGGCGATCTAAAGAAAGCGCGTTCGTACAACGTTAGGTTAATTACGTTAGCTCGAAAGTATCAATTCGCTCATTTGCTTGCTACTGGTCTCGAAGGACGAATGAGAATATTCTTGGCAAGGGGAAAACTGGATGAAGCAATAACACATGGGCTGGAAGCGATTGAGTATGCGACGCGAAAAGACAGACAATGTGACATTCATCGTGTTCTTTCCGAAGTATTTCAACAGCAGGGCAAGTGGGAAGAGGCGCATCATCATTTGCAGCGTTTCAATGCTCTATGGATAGAGCTTGTTAACTCAGATCGTGATAAGGTAATCGCAGAAATGCAGGCGCGTTTCGACTTGAAACAATTAGAACATGAGAAAGATCGATTACGTTCGGAATTATCGAAGAAAGAAAGCGAACTATCAACACTTGCTCTTCATCTCGTAGATCGTCAAGAAATCATCGAATTAACAATTGGGCGCTTGAAGAACCTAAAGGTGCCTGGAAGCATAAGAGTTGAACTTCGTGCTATGATAAATGACCTCACTGAAAAACTCGATGAGACGTCCGCATGGGCGCTTCTTGAACGTCAGTTTAACAGCATACATGCAAACTTTGTCCCGGCTCTGCTTCATCATTGTCCTAATCTCACCCCAGCAGAAATGCAAGTCTGCATTCTTACCCGTCTGAACCTCGATACAAAACATATTGCATCCATCCTCTGCATCCTACCACGTACCGTCCAAAACCATCGTCTCTCCATACGTCGCAAGCTCAATTTGCGCGGGAATGTAAACCTCGTTGTGTTCCTAGTTAATATTGCACCTGTGTAGATTTTGTGTAGCTCCTTTGCTATCTGAGCAGCGTATGATTGTAGCGTAATCACTCATAAGTAATTAGTAGCAAAAGGAACGCACCCTATGCGTATAATACATCTCGCATCAGCCACTGCTATCTCTTATCTCACTATTACATCTCTTTCCGCTCAACAACGACCATTAAGAACTTCTGGCGTTATTGTAGGGGAATCTGAGTTGGAAGATCCATCTGCATTATATCAGGATAATGACTACGCTATTCAAGTCGTGTACTCGCACATCGATTCACCAAAGGGTTACGTATATGTGAACTTCTATCTCAGTGGAAGCAATCTCTTTCTATGGAATAGCACGTTCAAGATTAGCTGGAATCCGAAAGCTGTACGGTTTAAATCTATCTCACAGGATAAAAAGAAGTTGCGCGAGAATGCCCGACTTAATGATCCCCGAGCGGGGCTGAAAATAATGACTCGATACGATGAAGGCGAATCATTTGCGTATGTCTTTGTTGATCCTGTCTTGATGGGAAAGAAAACGTGGATGGATGGGGAATACTACATAGGGACTTTGAAGCTCAGGGTAATCGATAAGCACAAAGTAGATGGGCTTAGCTTCGAGCCGGTAATTACACATTTATTCTCCAAAGACGGAACAGATGTATCCAGCTTTACTACCTATGATTTACAGGAATACGAGAACAACTATTAAATGAGACTATGGATGCGATAACTCACAATGATAAACTTGCACAGGCAGAATATGAACACTCATTAAACAAGATGTGTCGATCAATGTGTAAGATAATTGAGAAAAATAGGTATGTGCCCTCAGCCGATATGGAAGAGTTTATGCATGCGACGATGATGTTTGACAGAGCCCTAACAAAGCTAGGAAGATAAAATTCAACATGCAAATATAAGGATAATAAACATGGACGCTAACACGCAAACATTAACGAGTGCTCCAAAGACGGAACCAAAAGGAGCAACAAAATTTCTCTACACTCTGTTGATGCTAGTCATTGGCTTAGCGATTGTCTTTGGAACTGTCGCAATTAACGTTAAGACAGCATCCTATCGTGGAAGCATAATCGGAATCCCTCTTATGACTGTTTACAGCATCATCTGCTTTACCGTGAAAAAGGGATCTCGTGGTTGGGTGATATGGTGGGGCATACTTGGGATTGCTGTGGTAGCGTTGTGGACAATTTTGCTTATTAAAGAATAGAAAATTCCCCTCCTGTATCTCATATAAAGATGCCCGTTATCTCTTTCGAGTTAACGGGCATCTTTAAGGAGTACGAAGTGGGCTCCTGAGCAAGTCTAACCACTTGCGTCCACTAAACCCAGCGTAAACAGGAGATACGCTGGACAAACATTACTCCTAGTCCTATGACTATTGAGTCGATGTTGCTAAATTTCTTGGTGAATCTACTTGCTGCCTTCGTTTACGATCACATCAAGTCCATCAAGAAGTGAAGCGGGACGCACTGCAATATGTTGTAGTGCGTTCTTTATTTAATATAATGAAACATAAAAATGTTCACTCGCTTATAAGTCAAGAATGCCCGTTAACTCGAAAGAGATAACGGGCATTCTTGTAAACGTCCCAAAACTGTTCTTCTAAAGTGGTCTTTTAAGCAGAGGGTTAACAGCCCTTTACAGCCACTAAAAGCCAGAAATAAGAGATGACTGGATTAAAATTAACTCATTCATCGTGATTGAAGTTATACTAGGCTTTCTGGTAAATCTTCTTGCCATCGTATGTTTACGATTGCATTAGAAGAACTGTTAGGAAGTAACAGAACGTTCTGTGGTTGTGTACAGCTACAGAACGTTCTTTATTATATAGGTAAGATGAATATTGTTCATAGCCTAGCTGAGTCTACTAGTTTAGTGCTAAAGAAAACCCGCCTGAGAGGGCGGGTTGTGGTCCCGGCAGGACTTGAAGCGGGATTCTGGGAAACCAGAATCCCGCCTTTTTTCACAGAAACCGCGATTCCTTCAAGTCCTCTAGTGCCCTGTTGCATCCCTTATTGCCCCTAGAGACGGAAACGGGTCGGAAACAGTGGATCTCTCACTGTTCGTCTCAGCGCATGAATTTTCGTCGAATAGCGAGGGCTAGCAATGCAGCCTGAACAGGGCCAAGAATCATTTCTAACGTCACAAGTTCTTGTGCTGGGGATGTCGTTGGCTTAGGGTCCGGACGTTGTAGAGTCAGCACGCTCAGGCTATAATTCAATGCCTGTCGCATATCCAGCCTTTCCGTGCTGCGTATAGCTACTGTATCGGTCTTCGACCTGTCTAAAGGTTTGGCAGAAACGAAGTCAATATGGTGGAAGGCGATACTAAATAGCAGCCATATGCCAACAAGTATTGCAAATGCACGCCCTGCTTTTTCACCATAACCGCTGGCTGCCCAATACCACCAATCCAGCGTCCAGAATGTGAGGCCGTGGAATCTCTCCATTCGTCGAATGTTCATTGACGCATAACGGAATCGCTGTGCTTCGCCATATCGATGATTTTCTTCGGCATTGATTGCAAGGTTTCGGTAGGTGATACTAAGAAGACGGGCTGGCGAAATCACTTTCAGATCATGAAGACGCTTCAATTCGTGCTTAGGGTTGCTTAACCATTCAGCATCAACGAAACTGAACTTGCGAGGATCTGTATAAATAAACCAGTGGGGAGCTAGCTTCGAAGAATGAAACGAGACAGCTTCTGGTTTTTTAAAGAGAACACGTCCTGGCTGCACCTGCCCGATTCTGTCCTCAGTGCATTGCAGTTTGCTGAAAAGCACTTTCTCTTTAAAATTTGTCCCATCAAATACCAGTGCCGCCAATTCCATGCCGGAAAACTCGGCATCAGCATTGAATGACGAGGTGGAGAAGTCGGCGGTGCCATCGAAAATGGTGTCGTTGAAATGTGCCTTGCCATCGAATGTAGAAGAGAATGTAGCGCGTTTGTCAAATACAGTACCGCGAAAGTAAGAGTTGGATGAAAAATTTGTATAAAAACCAGCCTCACCCTTGAACTTGGCCAAACTAAAGAATGCATCTCCATTAAATCCAGCATGATGAAATTCAACATCCTTATAGAAAATAGCGTTGGAGAAAGCTGTATCGAAATTGAAGGTTGCATAAAACGAGACTATATCGGTGAATTTTGCATTGCTGAAAATGGCAATTCCATTAAATATGGGATGTGATGAAAACCAAGGATCAGAATTAAATATTGCATAGGCAAAGGAAGATGATTTATAAAAATCTTCCGGCAAAGGGGAGAAGTTTATTGGAAAGAATACGCCATCGAAAATAAAATCCCCTACTTGGAGCTTTTTTTCAATGGCTGAAGTGAAATCATTAGTTTTATCTAAAGCGGGATAGTGGAGTACACAGTATTGTTGCCAATTGCAACCTTTGTAAAACTTCTCCCCTCGGCAGGTATGTCTGAAGCTGCGATCAAAGGTGCGATAATACATCGGATCTTCAGGCGCGGGGCCTCCACATTCACAGAAGAATTCCAGATCGTCAATCGATTCCTGTAAAGCTTTCATATAGATATAGCCTCCTATTCTACAGTTCTAAGGATATGGCTTGGATACATTTCACTTGAAATCCCAAAGTTAGGGAATCATGAGGGTGTTTGGGGGGTGTATTGTCGATATCGGAAGATCGGAGTTCCTGCCGTTGATGATCCTCCGAGAATGCGCGAGGATATAGGATGACTGGAGTACCAATGAACTGCAAGATGCTGTCCGATCCCGCTGGCTCTCCCTGCTCTGCTCAGGGGATCCTGGAAGCACTTGGGCGGGTCGTAAGCCCTGGTGATTGGGATAGCACTGTTAATGAGGTGATGTCGGGAGTGCTTGGCCAATCTACTGGCCATGCCGGTCAATCCTGACCGCCCCATTCTCTTTTCCCGTTCGATGACGTCAATAAGCTCCGCACATGGTTCAACTATGCCGTGGCAATATCCGGGATTCCTCGGACGGGGAGAACACTTGGCGGGACTCACAAGAGTGCGGAGCGGTATCTGGAGAATGAGGTGGAAGGATGGGAGCGCCAAGACGTTCTTGACGTGATCGGCCATACCCGAGACATCAGCAATGCATACTATCGGAGAAAGCCGACGTGTAAGGATACCCAAAGTCGCATCAGCCGACGCCGAGCCGCGTGCACGAGCTAAAACCACCGCGAACCGGAAACAAAATAAAAAACGCCGAAATTTTCAAAATTCCAGCGTAAAAAGTGGTCCCGGCAGGACTCGAACCTGCGACATCAAGTTTAGGAAACTTGCGTTCTGTCCAGCTGAACTACGGAACCGGCCTAGCGCCTTGGCCTCCATGCGAGGGACCAAAGCGGAAACCAAGATAGCTAATGCCATGAATCGCCGAAAGAGGAATTTCATCCTGTGACAGCTTCCCGGATGGCTCTTCTGTGCTCTACTGGAGGAGAGAGCGCGGGATGATCGTGAAGCCAACCCATAGCGTGTGAAACAACATGGAACCGAGGGGCCGTGCCCCTTAGAAGAGTGTCACGGGGTCCGTCGTGTCGGCGAGCATTGTGCCGCTGGCAAGCTCCAGTGATACGATGAACTGGGTTCTGTTCAGGTATCTGCTGTCGCTCAGGTGTAGCAAGTCCGCCTGTGTGATCTGGCCGCTATTCATCTGCTCGGTCAAGCCCGGAATGGAGATCGTGTCGTTGTTCAGGTATGGGGGAGAATAGACACCGAACTCGTCTGTTACGTCGCGGATGATAGCCCCGGAGGTCTCCTCAATTGCCGTTATGCGAATGGCGATCACGCGGTCGCGGGCGGCGTTGCCAGGGTCTGTGCATGCCATAGCAGAGGGAAAACCGATGGATCGGGAGGCAAAGCTTTCCCGCGTGGTAAGCTGCATGCGGATGCCATATGCTCTTGTCAGAATGAGATGGTCACGCGATTCCATCGGCGTTCCCATGCTGGTATTCAGATGCCCCACGCTGATTCCGGTATAGCGGTATTGGGTGCTTATCCCACCATCACAACAGCCTGCCATCATCCAGAGCATCTGCATGATGGCTGCATATAAGAGTATACTGACCCATCGCATGGTTGCTCCTGTGCTGTTGTAACCGCCATTGGGCATTGGCAGGAAGACACATGAGGACGCTCCTCATAACATGGCGATGGGGGGCTGTGGCGATGCCATGATAGGATGCGCCGATGAATCCGGCTGGATTGCGGCTCTCTTGCTGCGTATGTGGGCGCGGGGTGGGAGGGCACATCATTGCGTGATATGCCGACGACCATGAGCCGGGCCAGTGGGATGGGCGTACTAGGTTGGATAATCCTCTATCACTATCATCCTGACGCTCTTTTGGACAATGTTCCACAGCGAATCATCTCCAACTACGGGGCAAACCGGACCGTGCGTGCGGTTGCAAGCGCCGCGCCGAGTGCCTCTTCCGCCGTATCGGCAAGGATCGTGATATGTCCCATCTTTCTGCCGGTACGGGACGCCGCTTTGCCGTAGATATGGAGATGCGCACGTGCATCGCTCAGCGGTGCGATGTAGTCGGCCAGAGCACCGGTTCCAGAACAATCGCCCAGGATGTTGACCATGGCCACGCCGGGGGCACGAAGGTTGGTTGAGCCAAGCGGCCAGCCCATTACCGCACGCAGATGGTTCTCGAATTGCGAGGTGACCGATCCCTCGATCGTGTAATGGCCACTGTTATGAGGGCGGGGGGCCATCTCGTTGACCAGTACGCTGCCATCATTTCCCAGGAACAGCTCAACGCCGAAGATCCCGACACCATCGATCGCTTCCACCGCCCGGCAGGCGTAGTCCAGGGAAGCTTCTGCTGTTGCCGGGGCAATCGCTGCCGGGACGCTCACATAGTGGCAGATATGGTTCTGCTGCACGGTCTCGACAACTGGATAGACCCCAAACTCTCCGGTGCGGCCCCGTACCACCATCACTGCAAGTTCCTTCGCGAAGTCCACAAACGCCTCGCAGTACAGTTCTCCGGCGGCTGACCCCTTGCTGAGCCTGTTCCATCCATGCTCTATATTCTCTGCCGAGCGGATCGTGGCATTGCCATAACCATCGTAACCGTTGCGCCGTGCCTTCAGCACAAAGGGGTACCCATGCTGCTCGCCGAACTCGCGGGCCTGCTGCATTGTGTCGGCCTGCTGGAATGGTGCAACAGGGACGCCGGCGGCCAGAAGAGTCTGCTTTTGGAGAAGCTTGTCCTGGATTTTCGCCACCGAGCTGGCGCGTGGATACAGAACATGTCCGGCCTGTTCGATGACCGCCAGATGTTCCTCGTTGATGAATTCGCTCTCCAGCGTCACTGCATCGCATTCGGATGCGAACTGGAGGAGCAGGGGATGGTCGGCAGGATCGCCGATAACTTCCTTATGTGCGATCTGTCCGGCAGGCGATCCGGGAGTGCGTTCCATGATATGAACACGCATGCCGAGACGGAACGCTGCATAGGCGGTCATGCGGGCAAGCTGCCCTCCGCCGAGAATGCCAAGAGTAGGAATAGCCGATGTCATAGAAAGGCTAAAATAGGAAGAGCAGGGGGAATTGGAGTGTTGCAGTGCGCTCTGGATGGGCAGAATTTTTCGTTCAGGCATCTATCTGGGCGACCCCAGATGGGCCGAATGCATCATGCAAAGATGCAAGGAGCCGCATTTCCTTTGTGTGCCTGGATCATCGCCTTATTTCGGACGGGAGAATGGAACCTCGATCTCTATCCAGGAGACGACTGGTTTGCCATCTTTGGTTGCCGGTTCGAACTTCGACAGAAGCACCGCGCGCAATGCCATTATCGAGAGGACCGATGCGCACTTGCCGCGGGTGCGCACATCCCGTATAAATGCCTGGCGGACCTTTCCCTGATAGGTGATCATGGCTGCCACCGTTACGGTGCCGCCGCATCGCCATTCCCGTGCTATCGGCGAGAGCTGGACCTTTCGCCGGATTTCCGATGGTGCCACCGAGGGGAGCGTGCCGATGGCCGGATCTGGCTCTGCCTCTACATGTTCGGTGAATTTATCAATCGTTCCCTCCATGCGACGCCTGGCATACGTTCTAAGACGCTCCAGCCGGTTGTGAAGATTGCGCACCTCGGCGCTGGGACGGCGTGGATTCAGAAGGATATAACGTGGCCCTTCCAGTATCACCCCTATCGTGTTGCAGCTATCGAGGTTGTTGGTTTCCACCACGGAATGGCAGCTATCTATCACGCGCTTCAGATCGTTCAGGAGCGCCCCGGCAATGGAGAGCGATGAACCACGCTTGCCATGTGCATAGATGGCCCGGCCGTCGCGCAGGACCAGGAGCGATTCGGTTGTGTCGCTACAGGTGACAAATGTGGCGTCGATCAGAATATCATCGGGATTGAGATCGGTTTGTGCCATAGCCACCGCCACGCCAGCCAGAAGGGCTAGCAGAAAAGCAACAAGACGCATGACAGCAGGGGATGGAAGCATAAACGAGCTGGGCCGGAGACAATAACGATCATGTTGAGCGGGAGAGAGAGTGCGTGTGCGCTCTCCGCAGGTCGTGCAACAACGTGCCGAAGATACGAAAGATGACCTGCTCTGCGAGGAAAATCAAGGGCTATCAGGGATGGGTGCCGATGAGCCGATCGGGACGGCAGCCACGATGAAAACGTCTATGCCTGCCGAGGCAATGCAGACGTGGAGCTATCGCGTCAGATTGCCGGTGGCAGATGTGCCGTGATGATATCGGCCTTGGAGAACGATGGAGAACACGAGGTTCGATGGGCTGCCTGCCCGGCTGCTCCATTGCCAGGGCTATGGCGCGTTCGCTTCTCGCAGGAGCAATCCGTTCTGCCGAGCGCTGTAGCCCCTGTCACCAGGAGACGATTGGGCGCGCTATCCCCCCGGTTCATTTTGTCGCTATCTTATGCCCATGGAAACCTTCAACTATACAAAGATGTCAGGCGCGGGAAATACCTTTATCCTGCTCGATGGCAGGGAGCTTCCAGCCGGTATCGATCTGGCGGTGCTGGCACCGCTGCTGTGCGATTATGCGCTGGAACATGGCGGCGCCGATGGCTTGATCGCCGTTGAGCCGCGGGATGCGGGCGGTTTTCTTATGCGCTACTATAATCGTGATGGGTCCACCGGTATGATGTGCGGGAACGGTGGACGGTGTGCGGTGCGGTTTGCGTTCGATCGTGGTCTTGTGGACGATGCGAGCGCTATCACCTTCGTAAACGCCGGGATACCTTATAGGGCAATGCTGAGCGATCGGGGGGTGAAGGTCTTTTTTCCAGAGCCTCGTGGGTTCCGGCTGCGATTTCCGCTCCATCTGCTCGGTTCATGGCGTACCTGCCATTACGCCGATGTGGGGACGCCCCATGCGGTGGTGTTTATTGATGAGATGGAAGAGGCGGAGCTGAAACATATCGCGCAGCTCGATCTGCATGTCTGGGGTAACCGTCTTCGCAATCACGCCGAGTTTGCTCCGGGGGGAGCCAACGCCAATTTTGTGGAGGTTCTTCCTGATCGTTCCGGCATCCTGCTCCGTACCTACGAGCGGGGGGTGGAGGCGGAAACCGGCGCCTGCGGCACCGGCGCCATCTCCTCGGCCATCATCGTCTCGATGCTGCGCGGCCTGACCCCGCCGATTGCCGTCACTACCTCCAGCGGAGGCGTGCTCCGGGTCGATTTCAAGCGTGAACAGGAGCAGATCACCAACGTCTCTCTGGAAGGGGATGCGGATCTGCTTCAGAGCGGCACACTCCATATCGAAACATCCGCCGGGTGAGTTCCTGCCGGTGCCTGTACCACAGAAGGGCCATGCTCGGTCGCGGAGCACAGCCCTTCTGCGTTTGAGTCGTTCTCATAACAACGGTTCTTCCGCCGCCCCGTTTTTATGCCAGCAATGATGTTGCCCCATGTTTGATTGCAAGCTGGCCGCATGCTGCGTCGATATCCTCTCCCGAGCTGGAGCGGATCATCACGGTAACCCCGGCATCCCGTAGCTTGGCGATAAACAGATCGAACTTCTCCCTCGGTGTCGCTTTCAGCCTGGCCGATATCCCGGTCGGATTGGTGAACTCGATCTCATGGAACGGGATCACATTCACCTTGCTCGGCACACGGCGGGTGATACGTGCCAGACGGCGAACATCGGCATCGGTATCGTTCCAGCCATCGAACAGGATATACTCGTAGGTGACCGGCTGGCGGGTCTTCCGGTAGTAATATTCCACCGCATCCATCAATTCCTGGAGATCGTAGCGTCTGTTGATCGGCATAAGCTCGCTTCGCATGCCATTGGTAAGCGCATGAAGCGAGATCGCCAGTTTCACCCGCTGTCCTTCATCGGCCATGCGTTTGATTGCATGCGGCAGGCCGGAGGTGGAGATGGTGATATGCCGGGCCGAGACAAGCCGATTCTCGGGATCGGTAAATATCTCTGCCGAGCGGAAGACGTTTTCATAGTTCAACATCGGCTCTCCCATCCCCATATAGACGATATTGGTGATGGATTCGCCGGAATGCCGTTGCACCATCAGGAACTGTTCGACGATCTCTCCGGCGCGCAGGTTCCGTTTCAGCCGCATCGAGGCCGTAGCGCAGAATTTGCAGTCGAGCGGGCACCCGACCTGCGTGGAAATGCAGATCGTACGGCGCTTCGGCTCGTCCTGATCGTCACGGGCCTCGCTTGGGATCAGCACCGACTCGATGTTGTACCCATCGTTGGTACGGAAGAGGAACTTGATGGTGCCATCGGCGCTATGCTGCGCATCGAGCAGGGAGAGTGTGCGAAGACACGTTGCCTCTGCAAGGCGGGCACGAAGCTCTCTGCCGAGCGTCGTCATCTCCTCGAAGCTCTCGGCACGCCGTGCATAGAGCCAGCTATGAAGCTGGCGTGCACGGAACGATGGCTCTCCCAACGATCGCATAAGCTCCTCAAGTTCGGGGAGCGTTGCGCCGATAAGTGGCCGAAGCACCGGCGGTGCCGATGCGAGCGGGATCGATATGTCTTGTATGTCTGTGTTCACAATGGCATCAAGATACGCAGGAGAAACGGGACCAGCGTGGAGACGATCGAGCCGGGATCGCCATGTAAGGGGCGTGCGCACGCTCTATTCCGTATCTGCCGCAGGTGATGCCGGGAGCAGAGATGCCGTCACCGCGATCGCGCCCCGGCAGGCGTGTGCCAGTTGCTTTTTCCTATTCCAGTATGGGATCGCTCTGCCCGCGTGATGCCGCCAGTTCTAGCACAACTTCCATTTGTCTGTACCAGGTCGGGCGATATCGGCTCGGCCACGGAGTCCGCTCGATGTATCGAAGGATATGGTTGTGTTACCGGATCGCTCCGCCCGGCTTGCGGTTGCCTGCTGCTGCGGAGCGGCGGAGTATGGGATAGGGGTTGATATCGATGCCATCCCAGTAGCAGGACGGATCGGACACGATCGAGATCGCAAAATGCAAGTGATAGGCATCGGGGGCGGCATTGCCCGTGTTGCCGACATAGGCGATAACGTCGCCACGGCGGACGGCAGTCCCCTCGGCGATGCCATCGGCGTAGTGGTCCAGATGAGCATAATAGTAGATCAACCGTGCATCAACACCGTGCTGGTAGATGGTAAGCCCTCCACGTTCGCTGGAGAAGAGCCTGGCGATGCTGCCATCGGCTGCCGCAAGGACCGGTGTGCCACGCTGTGCCATGATATCGATGGCGTTATGGATGCGGCCCTCGGATCGGGCATCGTTATAGGTATCGCTCAGGTTCTCCGGGCGTATCCCGGCAACCGGGATCAGGAGTTGCAGGGAGTCGAGCAGCGTTTCCGGCAGGAGTGCATCGTGAAGGACGATCGCTGCCTGGTCGGGCTGCGGGCGCACCGGGCCTGGCCCGGGATATTCCCGGAGATCGGTGCCGATGCTGTCGGCAGGGGGGATGCTCTCGTTTGCATGGGGCATCTGCTCTGCCGCTATGGAAGGGGGTGGAAGGCTCTCCGGCCTCGAAGGTGCAGGGGGAGGTCTTCTCTCGGCATCGGGGGCAAATCGAGGGGAGAGGAGCCAAAGCAGTGTGGCAACGCTCCCCACCACTGCTACCACGACCAGGCCAAGCCGTATTCGTGTCGTCCGTTTCATCGTTGCCCCCTCCCTGTATATTTTCAGTGCGATCTCTCCCGTATCTCCGGCACCGGCCATCTCATCGGTGCCAGCTCTCTCCCGGAGTTGGTGCAATTCCGTGCCAGGGGCAACCCCATCCGGCGTGCTGCCCGGTCATATCGTGCCTCATGGAAGTGTGCAGGCCTATCAGCATGGGGAATATCTTGTGTGGCGGTTTGCGGGCGTCGTATGTTTCGAGCGTTCCTGGAGCGTGCATGGCAGCAGAGAGAACTGGCCTGTCGATTGGTGCGAATGGTTGGCGGAGGCCTGTGGGCACGGGATCTCTACCTTCCCCTCTACGGCGCACTCTTGTGAGCATCCTTCACCGGCATAGATCGGCCGGGGAGCCTTCAAGGCAGACAGGAGTTGAGATGATGATTGTGATGGGAGGTACTAAAAAAAGTAAAACGGCGAAGATTACATCTCCGCCGTCTTATCTTATCGGGTGCCCGGAACAGGAGTCGAACCTGCACGCCCGTAAGGACACTACACCCTGAATGTAGCGCGTCTGCCAATTCCGCCATCCGGGCAGCTAAGGCCACAAATATACGGCGGCGAGATCGCCACGCGCAAACTTCCCTCTGTAAAAACTTATTCAATGGTGCGATTCTTTCTGACTCTCTCATGTTTTCTGATCGTTTTGCCGTTTTTGGCCACTGCGCAGGAGCGAGATAGCCTCAGGTATATCGTGCAGATGCAAAGCGGCGACTCGTTTCGGGGCAATCTGGTCGATTATACCGACAGCACCGTGACTCTTGTGACGGAGTTCGGCAGGGTGGTGGTCCCGAAGCAGCTTGTCAGCAGTTTCATCCCGGTGGATGGACCTTATCTTCGGCCTTCCCATCATTTTCTGATGCCGACCGCTTCGCCGAGCGGGCCGGGAGGTTTTCTCAGCAACTACGAGCTTGGCTTCCTCTATGGTGGCTTTGGGCTTGGGTATGGGGCTACCATCACCGCCGGGGCTACCGTGGTGCCGGGCATTGCGCTTCGCTCGCAGCTCTTTCATGTGGGGGCGAAGTTCACGCTGGAACGGAGCCGGGAGTTCGAGCTGGCGGTTGGGGCTACCTATACCTTTATCACGCTCGATTATCCCTACGCCCATATCTATGGTGTGGGAACGTTCCCTCTGGGGGAGGGACGGTATTCGGCCATGCTGTTCTACCGTGCAGCCGGTGAACAGGAGGCGCCGATCGCGCTCCAGGCCTTCAACTATGATACGACGCGCTTCACTCTCTTTTATACCGGATCGCTTGGCGGCGCGCTTGGATTTGATGCTCCTGCATTCGGTCGCGACGATATGTTCTGGTTCGGCGAAATCTGGAACAACGATTTCACCAAGCCGGAGAACACGGTGTCGGTGCTCGGCGTGCGTGTGAAGAACGACGTGCTCTCGGCAGATTTCGGGCTTGCGATCTTCTCTGCGCCGTTCATTGTGCCGGTGACAAGTTTCACCCTCCGATTATAGCCGATTGAATGCCGTGCGCAGTAACAGCAGGCACGGCATGGGTGGGCGGAGCCGCGATGTGGCGAAGCTTCGGAGCGGCTTTTTATCCATCAGATCGGTGCCGGGACCGCCGGGGCCGGCGCCTGTACATCCGCAAGCATAGGCAATCCAACATCGTATGAACTCTCTTGCACTGCATCTGGCGCCGCCCGATCCGGCGCTCTTTTTTTCCAGGAACGATCCCGATGATCCTCGTATGGGGGATTGTACGCTTCGCGAACCGGATGAATCTCCCGGCGCAGCGCGTGTTGCGTTGATCGGCGTGCCGCAGGAAATCGGGGTAGAGCGCAACGGAGGCCGTGCGGGGGCTGCCGGTGCCCCGGATGCCATACGCGCCATGCTCTATCGGCTGACCCCGTATGATATGCTGGAGGGGCGGTCGTTGCCGCATGGCATCCTCCTCGATATGGGGAATATCAGAGTGGATGGAGAACTTGAGGAGATCCATAAGCGGCTCACCGAGGTGGTGCGCCATATCTGTTCGGCGGGGCTTATCCCGCTGGTGCTCGGTGGTGGTCATGATATCACCTATGCCTCGGCCGCTGGTGTGCATGCCGTGCATGGTCGGCTTGGCATGGTCAATCTGGATGCTCATCTCGATGTACGCTCGCCGATTCCGATGCGGAACTCGGGGACATCCTTCAGGATGCTGATCGAGGAGGGACGGGTGGTGCCGGGCAGTTTTGTGGAGTTTGGGGTGCAGAGCTTTGTCAACGCGGAATCGCATGTCCGATGGCTGCGCGAGCAGGGGGGGCATCTGATGCCGTTGAGCCAGATTCGATCGCTCGGGTTCGGCTCCGCTGTTGCCAGCGCGCTTGATCGGGCCGGCAGCGGTGCCGATGCAACGTATGCCACGCTTGATATCGATGGCGTCCGGGCATCAGATGCTCCGGGGGTATCGGCCACCATGCCGGATGGTTTCTCCGCCGGGGAGCTTCTGGAGGCCGCACGCACGCTCGGATGCCGTCCCAGTGTACAGGCGCTTGATATCGTGGAGGTGAACCCTCGATTCGATCGTGACAACAGCACGGCAAAGCTGGCAGCCCACGCGATTATGCACTTCCTTGCAGGGGTCGCCTCACGGCAGGGATAGGGCTTCTGCCGAGCCGCCGCAGTCCGGCACGGCTGATCGGCACGGCACATCCGGCATGATGGCAAGCCGGTGAACTGGTGCAGATGCGCTATCACGTCGGCATGCTCTGGAAGATAAGCTGCATGCGAGGGTGGTCCGGGGTGGCGGCGGTATCCTGATGGAAATTGCTACACGATGCGATAAGGTGGAGATGGTGATTTGCCGCGATTCCGGCTATCTCGCCGGGAGAGAACAGATGAGGATCGAACAGATCGGCCGCTCGCTGGTGCTCGAACCGGAGATCCTCCTCATAACTCAGCGGGGCGGATATCTCCAGGTCGTTTTTCCAGAATGGGAGCGATTCCTCCGGTTCGGGACGTTTCCGGCGACCCCGCTGTCCGCTGAAATGCAGCCGGTTGTAGATGTCGATGAGCAGGCGTCCTCCCGGCCGGAGCATGCGGTGCAGATCGGCGAAGATCCTCATCTGCATGGCTCCGTCGAAAAAACCGAAACTTTGCCAGAAGAGAAGAATCCCATCGAAGTGCTGGCGTAGCATGCTCATATCCCGGAGATCGGCGGCGATGAATTCAACCATCACCTTACGTTCCTGCGCTCGTTCGGTGGCCACCTGTAGCACCTTGGTATCGATATCCACACCGGTGACATGGTAGCCTCGTGCAGCAAGCTCCAGCGAGTGGCGTCCGCTGGAGCAGGCCAGATCGAGAAGATCCGGGTAGATCGCAAGCGGGACGATCTCCTCGATGAAATCGCATTCCCGCATGGTCTGTTCGGCTGGTATATCGTCTCGGTAGAGCGCGTTCCAGAGTTTGCTCACTATTGCATGCTATTCGGACAGGATGCACCGATTATCGTGAAGGGTTGATAATACGAAGCGCAGGGGGTTTCCGGAAGCCCTTCTTCGCCGATGTGTGCGGTTGTAGAGGCAGCCGGTTGGGCGATCCTGCTGTGGTGCCGTGCCGGAAGGGCCTCGTGCCCTATACGCGCTAGCCCTTCCGATGTTCACACCCTTTCGCTATGCCAGGCTCTGCTGCGGTTCCGCCTGTATCTCCGATGATTGCGGCGGGCGCGCATCGGGCACACGAAGCATAAGAACTATCCCCAGAATGAAGAGGGCGCCAACCACAAGCATCGCCGGGCGCTGGCCAAGGCGATGGGCGACCTCACCGAAGATCAGTGGTCCCATCACTGCCGATGCCTTGCCGAAAAATCCATCGTAGAAGCCGAAAAATTCGGTTCGTTTCTCGTACGGTGTCAGAAGTGCCATCAAGGTACGGCTGGAGGATTGCGATGAGCCAAGGGCGAGGCCTGCCACCGCGCCAAGGATGAAAAACGCTTCCCTGGTGGATATCAGATAGGCCGCCACCACCACGCCGATCCAGATCGCCAGGGTGATGATGATAGACTGCCGCGCTCCTATATAGTTTGTGATGGCACCGAACAGGAGCGAACCCGCGAGCGCCGTCCCCTGCACGATCATAAAGAAATAGACCAGATCCTCCGTCGAAAGCCCGAGCGTCTCTTTTGCGAAGATGCCCGCAAAGAGGATCACCGTAAGGATGCCGTCGTTATAGACAAAAAAGGCGATCAGGAACCGTTTCACCGCATTGTAACGTCGGAGATGCCCGAATGTCTCGCGCAGCCGCCGATATCCTGCCAGAAACAGCCCCTTCTGCGCGGTCTGCCCAACCGGTCGCCCTTCCTTGACAAAGAGAAAGAGGGGGATGGAGAAGAGACCGAAAAATCCGGCGGCGATCAGAAAGGTTGTTTTAACGTCGGTTTCGGAGACGTTGTCGCCAGTGATAAGAGGAAGGACGATGATCAGAATGATAAAGGAGCCGAGATACCCCATCGCAAAGCCATAGCCGGATATCTTCGCGTAGTTGCGTTCCGACGAGATGTCGGGAAGGAAGGCATCGTAGAAGATCGTCCCCCCCTCGAACCCCACATTGGCGATAATCAGAAGGAAGGATGCCAGCAGGAGCGTGCCGGCGCCGGTAAGGTAGAGCGATGCGGTGGCAAGAACGCAGGCGATGGTAAAAAAGCCGAGAAAGAGCTTCTTACGGCTGGTAGCGTCGGCGATGGAGCCGAGCAGCGGGCCGATGATGGCCGTAATCAGCATCGAGGCCGAGATCGTACGCCCCCAGTACGCCTCATTTCCTCCGGCGATCGTTCCATTGAAGAAGATCGGAAAGACGAGGGTGATGATGATGACGTTGAACCCGGTGTTGGCGAAATCAAAGAGCGTCCAGGAGAAGATCTGCCCAGGCGAGGCTGTCTTATGGAGCATTGGATGGTCCTGTAATGGCGCGATAAGGCCGCCGGAGCCTGGTTATACTCGATGGCCGACCGCGGTGCGGCAGCCATTTTTTCTCCGGCGGCGTTCGGTGCGGGGCGCATTATACGGGAACAGCGTGCAATCGGCCAACTGCCTCCATCGGTTCCGGCTCCTTCTGCGATTCCTTCAAGGCTTCAAGAACCCGTTCTACCTGTCCCACATGGCGCTCCTCGTGAAGGCCGATCAGGTACAGCCAGTCCTCGCCACTGAACACCGTCCCGGTTCGCGTATCCTTCATATACACCACATCCGAGCGTCCTGCAAGCTCTTCGGCCACATCGAGCGTCGTATCCCGGACGAGTGCCAGCTTATGGATAAGGTACAGGTGCGGATATCCCTGAACCGGCTGGATCTCCTGTGGTGCCTCGAACTTGATAAGGCTGCTTCCGTACACCATGCCTGCATAAATGAATGGCCGTGCCAGATGCGAAAGCAGGGTGTCGCTGGCCGGGTCCCCGTCGGTGTTGCGCAGACGTTTGCGAAGCTGCTCGGTGAACTGCTTCTCGGATTTGATGATATGATCGATCACCTCGCTTACCGACCAGGAGTTCGGGGCCGGTTTAAAGCAAAGCTCTTGATCGCTCAGGCTGTTTGTGTGGTCGTACAGTGCAAGGCGTGCCTCGTATAACTTGTCCAGCGCCCGCTTCAGATGCGAAATTCTGCTCATGCTGCTGATCCTGGTTGTTTATCGGAAGAACCTGCAAGGATAATGCCGGAGAGCGGCCCAGGCAAAGCCGTGATGAAGGAGAACCCGTAATGATAGGGCCGCCGCACTACAGCGCCGGGCGGCTCCGCCCTGTGGCATGCCGGGTCGGCCGGTTAGACAGGGGCGTTACCTGCCTGGCTGGTGCCCGGAAATAGAGGCCGGGCGCCCCCGGCGACTGACGAACACTCACAACTAGGCGGCGGGGTTTTATGTAAGTTTATCGACGATTGAAACTGAACGTTACTCATAGGGATGGCGAAAGCCTCGCTCGCGCGGGGTGGTTCGAGACCGATCATGGCAGTGTGGAGACGCCGATCTTCATGCCGGTTGGGACGCGTGCGGCTGTGAAGTCGCTCCGCTCGGCCGATGTGGAGGAGATTGGCGCCCAGATCATTCTCGGCAATACCTATCATCTGTTTCTGCGTCCTGGGGTCGAGACTCTTCGTACGGCGGGAGGGCTTCATCGCTTTATGAGCTGGGGGCGTCCTATCCTGACCGATTCAGGGGGCTTCCAGGTGTTCTCTCTCAAGGATCTTACAAAGCTGAGCGAGAACGGCGCCGAGTTTCAATCGCATATCGACGGCACCCGGCATCATTTCACGCCGGAGAATGTGGTCGAGACACAGCGTGCTATCGGCTCCGATATCATGATGGTGCTCGACGAATGCCCGCCGGCAGCAAGCAGTTACGAGTATCATCGCAACTCGATGGAGCGTTCTATGCGCTGGGCACGCCGTGCCAGAGAGCATCACGACCGCACACCGTTTTATTACGAGCATCGCCAGGCGCTCTTTGGCATCGTGCAGGGGGGAACCCACGAGGATCTCCGTTGCCGAAGCGCCGAGGCCTTGATGGAGATCGGTTTTGATGGATATGCGATCGGTGGCCTTGCCGTTGGCGAGCCGACCGAGACCATGTACGAGGTGGTGGAGCGGGTAACGCCGGTTCTTCCTGCCGATCAGCCCCGATATCTGATGGGGGTTGGCACGCCGCAGAACCTTCTGGAATGCATAGCGCGCGGGGTCGACATGTTCGATTGCGTGATGCCAACCCGTAATGCCCGCAACGGCAGTGCATTTACATCGGCTGGCAGGATCAACCTGCGAAACGCCATCCACCGGAACGATCCATCGCCGATCGATCCGGAGTGCGAGTGCGAGACCTGCCGAAACTATTCGCGCGCATATGTTCGTCATCTATTCAATGTGGATGAAATCACCGGCCTTGTGCTTGCAACGATCCATAATGTGAGCTTCTATCTGAAGCTGATGCAGCAGGCTCGCCAGGCACTACGCGAGGGAGAGTATTCCGGCTGGATGCGCGCAACGATCCAGAAGATGGAAAACGGCAGAGCAGGGGAGAAACCGAAGGGAATCGGCGCGATTGGAACCTGAGCCTGCTGGCCTCGGCGTTCTCCCGGCAACCCTCCTGTCAATGACGATTCGTTCTGTTGAAGTCTCCTAACGATATCAACTACAGATAAACTCAATGCCCATGAACTTCACGACCTTTCTTGCACAGGCTGCTCCGGATGGGGGAATGTTCTCCCTCTCTTCCCCGTTCATCATGTTCGGCGCCATCATCCTGATCTTCTACTTTATGATCATCCGCCCGCAGCAGAAACGGATGAAGCAGCAGCAGGCGCTTATCAACTCGGTGAAACGTGGTGATAAGGTGGTGCTCAGCAACGGTATGCATGGCTCGGTGCATGAGGTCGAGGAGAAGACCGTTCTGGTAGAGATCGCGAGGAATACGGTTGTCCGGTTTGAAAAGGCTTCGATTCAGACCGTTGACAGCACCGGCACGGCAGCGGCCACGACGTAAGCGCCCCGGTTGGGGTGTGCCTGTGTTGCTTCACTATTTCAATCTTTATTCGGTATCCGGCAATGTTCCAGTCGATAGAAAAGGCGCTCGCAGACCTTCGCGCCGGCAAGGTGATTATCGTTGTCGACGATGAGGGGCGGGAGAACGAAGGTGATTTTGTGGCGGCAGCCGAAACCTGCACGCCCGAGGTCGTCAACTTCTTTCTGAAGGAGGGACGCGGCATGATCTGCGTTCCTATCACCGAAAGCAGAGCAGGCGAGCTTGAGCTTGATATGATGGTTTCGGTGAACACCTCGCTGCATTCCACCCCCTTTACGGTGCTGGTCGATTATCGTCATGGGACCACCACCGGTATATCCGCCTCCGATCGTGCCGCCACGATCCGCCGGCTGGCCGATCCTACGGTTTCCGCCGGGGATTTCGCCCGTCCGGGGCATATCGCTCCGTTGCGTGCGGTGGATGAAGGGGTGCTTCGTCGTGCGGGACATACTGAGGCGGTGGTCGATCTGATGCGTCTTGCCGATATGCGGCCGGCGGGCGTGCTCTGCGAGATCCTGAACGAGGATGGCACGATGGCGCGCATGCCGCAGCTTGAAGCGCTTGCCGCAAAGTTCGATCTTACCATTGTCACCATCGAGGATCTTATCAAGTATCGCGTCTCGCGCGAGAAGCTGGTAAAGAAGGTGGTGGAGGTTGATCTCCCAACCGATTACGGACATTTTATGCTCCATCTTTATCACAATGTGATGGATGGCAAGGAGCATATGGCGTTGGTCAAGGGGGATATCCATACGCCGGAACCGGTGCTCGTGCGGGTGCACAGCGAATGTTTTACCGGTGATACGCTCGGCTCCATGCGCTGCGATTGCCAGTCGCAGCTTCATGCTGCCATGATGCAGGTGGAACGTGAAGGACGTGGCGTGGTGCTGTATATGCGCCAGGAAGGGCGGGGCATAGGGCTTACCAACAAGCTTCTGGCGTATGCGCTTCAGGATCAGGGGAAGGATACGGTCGAGGCGAACGAAGCGCTGGGCTTCAAGGCCGATCTGCGCGATTACGGCCTTGGCGCACAGATCCTGGTTGATCTCGGCATCAAGGAGATGCGCCTGATGACCAACAATCCGAAGAAGGTGGTTGGTCTGGAGGCCTATGGGCTGAGGATCGTCGAGCGAGTACCGATCGAGGTTGGTGCCAACGAGGTCAATGCTCGCTATCTGGAAACGAAGCGGGCCAAGCTTGGGCATTTCCTTGGGCAGAACGGACGTGGAACCGGAAGCACGGAGGCATCCGCCGGTTCATCGGCTCTATCATAGCGATAGAGCATCATACGATCTTGATTGTGCGGATGCGCCGGATACCCCGGCGTGTCCGCCAGGCTCACTCACCCCGGCTGCTTGTTCTATCGTGTAGCTGCCGGAGCTGCTTCCGGGTCGAGCGTTGTATCGTCTGGTCTCGATCCTCTCCCCCCAGAGTGTATGCACATGATATGTGCGGCATCTCCCTTCCAAGGAAGTCTTTCCTATCAATCGTTTTATCTCTTCTGTGGCCGTGGCGTCCGCCGGTGCTCTCCGGCATGCCGATGGCTGCAAGAAGGCTGATACGCGCTACCAGAGGGTATGGTTACGGATGAGCCGTACGTTCTCCGGCTACGGCTCCCAGCCATCACCCTGCATGCGAAGGGGCACCTCAGGGTGCCCCTTCGTCATAATCGGATAAGGCCGCATATCCGATCGGCTATCGGTTGGCCGCTGAAAGGCCGGGGGCAGGCGGCGGGATATCGCGCATCCTGTACCTCTCGTATGCAGTGCGCCGCATCCACTCCTTTGGTCCGCCCGTCTCCTGAATCGTCCGATTCGGATTACAGAGTTGTTGCAGTGCCTGGGTCCGCATAAGCGGGTTGGTTAATAAAAATCGGGCGGCACGCAATGGCTTGCGGAGCATATGGCGCGTGGGTGCCGGATGCCTTGTCAGCAGTTGCATGCAGATCATCGCAAGCCCTGTCTCGATAGTTGTTTGGTTCGGCACCATGATATCGGCACCATATCCCGTGGTGATCGCATCTCCACCCAACTCCGATCCGAACCAATGGCGAAGAATATCGCTTGTGGTTACCACCGTCAGCAGATCATCAGCGCCCGGCTCGCAGCTACGCCGCACATGCGGCTCGCGTCCGTCGAAGGTGATGCCGTAACAGTTCTTCTCCGCTACATCCGATACCTGAATCGAGAATCGTAGCCGAGCCAGCATCTCCTCACTGAACAGCGATGCGCGCCATTCGATGTTCTCATGGATCTCGCGCCGGAGTTTTTCGGCCTGGGGCGCGGGGATGGGAACGGTTGTTTCTGCGCGTTCAATCTCCGCGCCGTACTGTTCCTCGATCAGATGATCGAGATTTCCATCAAGCATCTGCGCACGGTAAGGGGAGGCCGGGAGAAGCGTGCCATCGCCGAGAATATCGCCTGGATACATGTCGTGAATGACCGTGCCGTTTGGCGTCTCGCCAAAATATGCGCGGAAATATCCTGCGATCTCGCTTCGTTGAAATCGTGTTGCATTGATCCAGCGCTGCGATGGGCCAAGCACTACAAAATCGGTTGCAAAAGGCACTGCGACCGATGGCGATAATGCGTGCACGATACGGCAGAAATTATGCATGAAAAGCTGTTCGCGTGCACGTGCCGTCTCACGGTTGTTCTTGTTGGGACTATGGATGATATTCGGAAAACAACCTGTCCCACCGAATCCGCAGAATAGCGTATCAATGCGGGGCCAGCGTTTTTGTATAAGCCGTACAAATGCGTCGATGACGTTGATGGGATATATATGAAGGGCATTGCCGGCATTGACGATCACCCGGCCACGGTGCTCGACCACGATAATGCTATCGAGATTGTTGGCGATATAGGTGACGCTGGTGTTGCTGTCCAGAGCATAGCTCCGGCTTGTAATCGCTTCGGTGATATGGTTGAAACCGATGTCGCGCAGATAATTCCGTGTCCCTCCATGCCAGCTATAGGGATGATATACACGGGCGTCCGTTCGCATCCGGCGGAGCGTTGGCCCGTGCAGATGGTCCTGATGCCCGTGCGAGATAAGTATCACATCCGATGCCTCGGCCTGGCTGATATCGACCGGTCTGGGAAAGATATGCCGTTGGTCACAGTGGGCGGGGCCATGCATCCATGGATCGGTAATGATGGAGCGGTTGCCCGTATCAATGCGAATGGATGCGTGTCCGATATAATGAATATTCATCGTGCTGTCTCCAATACTGCAAGTGGACTATGTTCATCATGCCTGCGTGCCTGGGCAGGGTATCTGTTGCATAACATGAGTCGGGGAGCATTGTTGTTTGCTCCTGCGATGCACATGCTGTGCGGGTCCGATAGAAGAATACAGGTATCGTGGTGGCGCCTGCCTACTCATTTACTACGCATTGGTGTGATAGATCGCCACAGTGGCACTACGAAAGGCAAGGTATACGGCAGAGTATTCGTGCCATATAAAATAGATAATGAGGCAGGGATGCCACCTGCCGGTGATATAGGCACATAGGCCATTGCCCGCAATGGTATGGGCGGCAGGACCGGTGATGGCAGGGAGTGCAGATTGTGCGATACGCCACAACTACGATGGTATGCAGCAATGGGCAAGGAGTGTCGCCGGAATATTCTTCCGGGAGGCTATGGCAGGCCTTCGGCGTGGATAGTATGGCACGGAAGATGCAATTGCGCTGCAATGGATACTCTTGACAATTGAACAAACGGAGAGCATAATTATGATTCGTAAGACAAGTTTCCTGCTTATCGCAGTGGCGATGACAGGTATCGTGTCGGCCTGTGCCGATAACGATGCGGAGTATGTAGAGCTTGATCGTACATGGGACTCGGCCGACAGCATGTTCTGGGTCGATTATAACGCTGTGCGCGCCGCAAACGAACGGATGGAACAGGATTTCAAGGCGCTTCCTGCCTCCAGCGATTCCGCCGCCGCCGCTCGGTATGCCCAGTCGCAGCAGCGTATGGCCGCCAATCGTCAGGCGCTTCTCGACATGGAGGCCAGGCGGACCGAGGCGCGTGCCGCACGTGATGCAGCCCGTGCCGCACGGAATCGGGCTGCCTACGACAGTGCTCGTATGATGAGCGATTATCAGACGTGGCAGAGCGAGCTGGGCCGTATCCGTAACGAGCAGACCGAGCTGGAAGGCACCATCAAGGTGGGCAACAAGACGGTTGGCGCGGTGGATGTCAATACGAAAGACACAAGCAAGCCGCTTCTGCGGGTCGAGCCGGGCAAAAACGATGACAAGCCGTTGATCGAGCTGAACAAGAATCCTTGATCGACAGGTGGGCTTAGCTACATCGGTATGTGTGGCATAACTACATAGCTGAAACCGAAGCGGGGTGCCCAATGGCACCCCGCCTGTTCTTGATAGGGATGATGTCGAAAGGAGCGATTGAAATCGCTCAGGCCGATGTTTCGGCGGCCGATGTCATGCCTGCCGGCTCGTTGCGCTCGCGGTTATGGGGTCCTTCGCCGAACTCCTCGACCATCTTTCGGTTGAATGCGTTCAGATCCTTCGGCGAGCGTGATGTGACCAGTCCCTTATCGACCACGACCTCTTTATCCACCCAGTGTGCTCCGGCATTCATCAGATCGGTTTTGATGGATGGATAACTTGTCATCGTGCGTCCTCTTACCGCTCCTGCCTCTATCAGCGTCCACGGGCCATGGCAGATCGCGGCAACCGGCTTGCCCGCTTCGTACATATCCTTGATAAAGCGTACGGCTGCCGGATTCATGCGGAGATGATCCGGGTTCATCACGCCACCGGGGAGAAGCAGTGCGTCGAAGTTTTCCGGGCGTGCTTCATCGAGCTGCACGTCCACGTTGAAGTCCTTTCCCCAATCGGTCATATCCCAGCCCTTGACCGATCCATTGGCGGGTGATACGATCTTCACATCGGCCCCCTCTTCGCGCAGCTTATCGACCGGTGAGGTAAGCTCCACCTGTTCAAATCCCTTGTCCACCAGCACGGCCACCTTCTTTCCATTCAACTTGCCCATCGTAGTTCCTCCTGTGTTACGATCATTGTCATACAATTCCGTGGTATATGGGGATGTCCCCAGGGTATGCCAGCCAGGATGGGACAAAGTGTAGGCCATAGGGGTAATCTCTGCGGTTATCGTGATACTGTTGCGCTATCGTATCGTGGCAGGGTGAATACCTTCTGCTTCATCTCGTTACGGCAGCCGGATCTCTGGATTTCGGAGGCGGGCGTATCGGTCCTGGATTTTCCGGGATTCCGGCACTGTCTGGCGGGTTGTTGCCGATACAGGGGGGGACCGGCGAGGTTGCCGATCCCCTTATGCTTCGTTCCACGCATATCCCTGATGATGTATTATAGAGCTACCGGAGCCTGGGCAAGGCTCCGATATCCCTTTGCAATCCAGGACTTCAATCCTGGATCATAAACATCCCGAATTCTCCCCGGCTGCCGATTGCCGCATGGGGTACAGGCTGGTGGGCGCTATGCCGTTGTGTAGCGAACCGGGCAATGCCGGAGCGATGGGGTTCCGAGGATGCAGAGCGTCCGTTGCGCAGGCGCTGCTGTTGCTGCTGTACATCCACACCGAATATCTGTTCTGTCTGCATCATGGCTCCTCTGGTATCCTGGGCGTTGGTTGCTGTTCTCCTGGTCTCTGATTCCAGGCCTGTGCGTTGTGTCAGTATCTGCTGCGCGTCCAGTGGGGCATCCTCGCGGCTTGCTGCCATCGTATCGCATCATTCATTCATGCAAGCCCGTCAGGTTTGTGCCCTGGGAAGCCCCAGGGGTGCAAGGGGCTTCCCGTCTGCGTTCCATATCGGTGGGTGTGCCGATCGTTATCGTACAAGCACCACGCGCTCACTGGTTAGGGTGGTGCCGGTCCGTACCCGGACGGTATAGACTCCCGCCGGGAGGCTCTGCGATTCCAGCGTCACGGTATGTTCGCCTGTATCCATATGCCCTTCCAGCAGGGTCGCCACCCTGTCGCCACGTGTGTTCAGCACATCCACAGTCACCTCTGCCGGCGCTGTGAGCGTAAAGCTGATCCGGGTCGATGAGCGAAAAGGATTTGGCGCTGCGCCGGTGACCATGGTGCTCTGCGGCGCATTGTCCACACTGCTGGGCTGTTTCAGCGCAAACCAGTGCGGATTATACATCGGGCGATTATTGTTGAGTTGGAATCCTGCCAGCAGCCCGTGCTCGCCGTCGATCACCAGCAGGGCGCCGTTTTCCGGGCTGCTCACGACGATCATGGAACCATCCGGGGAGAACGACGGGCGTTGTGCGTCGGTGACCGGATTTCCGCCGAACGTATAGTCCGACATGTTCAGCGGCATCAGCCGGCCCGCCTCATAGTCGGCAACCATCACGTCGTAGCTGCCATCGGGGGCGATCGTGTTGAAGGCTATCACGTCGGGATCGGTCTTGCTATAGCTCATGTTGCCGATGCTGATGTCGAGGCTCTGTCCGGGGATCAGGTTGTAGATCTTCTCGTGCTCCAGGTCGATCTCGAACATGCTCCAGAAGTTCAGCGTGGTATTGTCGCCGAGCCGTATCTGGCGGTAGGCATCGAATCCGAGGCGGGGGAGTTCCATATTTGGCGACCAGGAGATCACATCCGCGTATTGTACGGTTTCGTCCTTGACGCCACTCTGCGTGCTTTCCGGCAGCAGTTCAATTCGCCCGATCTGGTTGCCGTCGTAGATGTAGATGGTTCGATCATCGTTATAGGCCGAGGTGAATGCCACGTATTTCTCATCAGGAGAGACCGAGGCGTTCCAGAGATCGCCCTTCTGCTGGACTGCCAGGTTGTTGAATACCCAGACCTGGCTTGTGGCGTTATCGACAAAGGCAAGCCGTCCGTTCTCGTCGATGAAGTAGATATGGGCTCCATCGCGCGGGGTGCTCAGGAGCGTGTAATTAACGCCCTCGGCCGTCTGCGAGATGCGGGCCACGGCACCGTTCTCGGCGGGGAATAATCCCGCTCCTGCCCGTTCTATTGCGGCAATGCCGATGCGGCCATCTTCCACAAGGAAGGTGACATAGGGGGTTCCCTCCGGGGTCGATACGTCGTTCGGCTTCCTGCCGGGCTGGCCATCGGTAATGCCCACAGTATCGAATGCGGTCGCTGCGGCTGCCATTTCCGGTCCATCGCCATAGAGATCCTTTGCCGCCTGGATCACTGCTCGGCGGCAGTCGATGAACTGGCTGTTGCGGGTGAGATAATTGGTCAGGGCGTGATAATAGATCTTCTCCGTCTTCTCATGGCCGATGGCCTTGATGATGAGATAGCAGGCGCGGTTTGTGATGCCGCTGTTGACATGTACGCCGCCATTATCCACATCGTTGGGAAGGTGCTCGAACTGGTTCATATGAGCCGGTTGCGGGTTGAAAAGCCGCGGGTTGTCCGGGTTCTCGAAATCACGGATGCCCGGGCCGTTGCCTGCCAGCATGATATCCTCGCCCAGCAGGAAATCCTCGCGATCCATCATGATGCCGAAGACATCGGCAAACGATTCGTTGAGCGCGCCGGACTCTCCCTGATAGATCAGGTTCGCCGTATGCTCGATCACGCCGTGGGTCATCTCATGCCCGGCCACATCCATTGATCCGGCGAGCGGTTTGCAGAGCGTGTTACCATCGCCATATGCCATAAGCTCGCCGTTCCAGAACGCATTGTCCATCGGCTCGCCGCCGCTGGTGACATGGATTACCGAGAGCAGCCTGCGATCGTTGCCGTCGATCGCCTTGCGTCCGAAGGTATTCCGGTAGTAATCGTAGGCGGTATTCATATTGGAATGTGCCGAGACCGCCGAGGCATCGTGCCAGTGGTTGTCGGTCGAGGTCACATGACGAAGCACGACGCCATTGGATATCTCGTTCTGATCGGCTGAAAGGGTAACGGCCCCGCCGGAGAGATTGTCCGGCAGTTGCGATGCTCCGGCATTGAAGTTCGGGAGATCCCAGATCGCATAATAGTCGTTGCTTGTATGCCGATATGTACGCATGGTGCGCTCCGTACCGTTTAGGTCGGTGCCGGTTGCACCCTGGAATCCGGCGGCTCCTGACGGGAGCGCCGCGACCGATGCTGCGGGTTCGAGTCCGATGGTCGTTACCGGCTTCTGGCGATCGTGACGATGCCCAAGGATGCTGCAATGGCGTGCGAAGCGATCCAGCACAGCGCCACTGGATGCATCGACCAGATAGGTGTATGATTCCAGAAGGCTGGCATGCAGCGTTACTTCGTGCGCCAGATACAGCTTCCGATCGGTGTGCGGATACAGCACAAGCGATGCCTTCGGCTCGCTCATCCCAAGGGTGCGGGCTGTGGCGGCTGGGACCGGAGACCATACACCACGTCTCGTCAGATCAGCGATCACCGTTGCCACGGCATGTTCGCCGGTGATGCCCGGGGTGGTTGAGACAAGGGTAGGTGTTGGCTCGTAGGTGCCATTGATGGCATAGACATCGCCGCTGGCGTTGGTATGCACATAGAGATCGCGTCCCCATACGGGAATGCCCTTGTAGTTCTGGGAGAGGCGCACATGGGTTGCGCCACGCTCATCAACCGTGACCGAGGTGGGCCGGAGTTCCGTGGAGGGATCGTTCAGGCCCAGAACCGAGCGATATGCTGCAACGGTTCCCGTTGCGGTGCTGATCGCATACTGTTCGTGCGAGAGCACGCTGAGCAGGGTTGGGCTGGCAAAGGATGCGGCGCGACCAAGCGGCCCGGTCATCCAGTTGAGGGTGCCGTTGGCAGCGCGGCTGATGCTGATTCCCGGCTGGGAGATCGAGGCACGGGACGCTGTTTTTCCCTGCTGGTCGGTCAGCGTTGCCTGGACGGTCTGGCGTCCGTGGGTGCTTATAGGGATGGGAGTGGCTGCATTGGCCAGCCCGGTTCCACGGCTCTGCCGGATAAAGTCCTGTATGCTATGATAGGTCCTGATCGTATCCGGCTTCAGCCCATGCATCGGGCGTGGGTCTGCTGCCGGTTTCTGTGCGTTGCTCTGCTCTGCCGAGAAGAGGCTGAGCAGGCCGACGGCGAATAGTAGTGCAAACTTCTTCATAACGTCCGTTCTTATCTCAGATAGTGTTCATGTTGCGTTCATCGCGGGCAAAGGGAGGGGCGGACATGCCGGGAGGACATGTCTATGGGCCGGATCAACTTGTTGTCGTTGGTATGTCGTGGGCTGTCAGCCCGGTGCTGGTATGGTGCGGTTACAACCGCGCTTGCGCAAAACTCATCATGTGTTGATGAAGCTCGGTGATCGGTTGAGGAGAGGGGAATCCAGGATCTCCCCAGTGAACCGAGTGGAGCGAGTCATATTGGTACAGCTCTATAAACCGTGTCATGTTGCCTGGATGGTCGAAGTCGTAGGATCGGAAACCGATGCCGTCAAGCAGATCGAAGAAGCGGCGTACCGAGTCGCGCTCGGCACAGACCAGCTCCGTCTCCTCTTTTGATTCTCCAGGGCCGATCTTCCACTTGTAGATGCTGCCGTCAGCATTGAAGAGATAACCGGAGAAGATGCCGGAGAAACCGCCGCCGCTTCCAATCCGAATGAAACTGTTTGTGTGCGGCATGCCGGATGCCGCCGTCCTGCTGGTGGAGCAGGCCCCCAGAAAGGGGGCCATCCACATCGTCACTACTATCGGTATCACTAGATAATTCATCCTAAGCATCATCATTCTCATCGTAAGAAGTCAGTCCCATTCAGTGAGCGGCCGTGTATCGTTTGTTCATCGTCCGGCCGTCATATCGGCCGATCATCGTGTGCTGTTCATCATCTGCCGTGGCACCATTGCCGCTCATCAACGAGTGCAAATTTGCGTTGTGTGCAGGGGGGGATGCATCGGCAGTTGAGCCAATCGCATTGCCTATTTTTCAACCAGCCGCATTGGCAACTGCCTAGGCAATCATCCAGGCAGTTGCCAGGATGATGTGATAATGCCGGAAATCGCTCGGAAATCGAAGGGTATTGCGGTGATGATGAATTCTGCGGAGCGTTCTTGCGCCTCCACGGTCGCCATGCATGGGCGCGGGGACGGTGCAAATTATTTATACCAGGCGGTGCCAGATGGCCTTGCGCACTGCCTCCTTGCGCGATGAGACGTGGAGTTTGCTGTAGACCGACCGCAGGTGGGCATTGACGGTGCGGGTGCTTATAAAGAGCTTTTTGCCGATATCGGCATCGGTCTGTCCATCAACCAGCAGCCGGAGCACATCGAGTTCGCGTGGGGTGAGGGGGGCTGCCAGGGGCTGCTCCGGCGGATGCTCCGTTGCTGCGGCATGGGTGGTCGCCAGAGCGGCCATCGGCATCGCGGGCGGGTTCATGGCCAGCCAGGCCGGATTGATGTTCATCGCCAGTTCCACTGCCTCCTCCGTGTTCATCTGGCTTCCCCGCTCCCAGGCCCATTGGAATGTCTCTTCGTCCAGGGATGGTTGTAGCCTTTCTCGAACAAGGCTCTGCTCCTCTGTATCGTTTTCCGTGGTGGCTCCGGTTGCTTTCTTGAGCGTTGCAGCGGCGCCCGATAGTTGTACGGCAACCTCGTGGCCCCGTGGCCCTGCAAGCAGTTCTCCGATGGCTATCAGCAAGGTCGGCATATCTATCCGGTCGCCGGTCTCTACCATGATTGCCAGGGCGTTGCGGAACAGTTCGTAGGCTTCCACTGTGCGTCCCATGCTCCTGGCAACCCTGCCGAGGTTTGTTTGCGCCTGCGCCGCTCCGTTGCGATCGCCGATCGCCTGAAACAGGGCGAACGATTCCTTGTGCAGATGCCAGGCTTCGTCAAGGGATTTGCGGTCGTGCTGCCACCTTCCCAGGTGATTTAGAAGCGTAGCTTCCGCTCGCCGGTTTGCCAGTTCGCGTGCGAGTTCCAAGCTCTGCTGGTATAACGTTCCTGCCTGCTCGATATCGCCGAGGACATGGGCGAGTATCCCCATATTGGTCAGGGAAAAGAGTATGCCCTGCGGACTTCCCAGTTTCTGGTATATCTCCAGCGCTTCCTCGTAGAATGCCCGCGATATCTCATACTCCTCCAGGATCTGGAGGATATTGCCCAGATTATTGAGCGCTCCGGCCACTCCCTTGGTGTCTCCCAGCGTTCGGCGGATCTCCAGGCTTTGCTCGAAAAGTTCTCTGGCGCGAGGCACGTCCCCGAGCGCCAGGGCCATATTGCCGATGTTGCTGATGAGAACGCCAACCTGCGGCAACTTGTCCTGCTGGCGATAGATCTCCAGGCTTTGCTCGTACTGTTGCCTTGCCAGGGCAAGGTCGCCCATCGCGGCGAGGATGTTGCCGTAATGGTTCAGCACATTGGCTTGTATCTCCAGCGGCGCATTCTCGCCCCCGGCGGCAAGCGCCAGTGCAAGCCATCGGCGTCCTTCGCTCAGGTGGCTATGCATCAGCCAGAAATGGCCCAGCATGCCGGCAAGCTCCAGCATCAGGGCGTTCTGCCCGGTATCCTTGAGCCAGGCAAGGGCCGATCGGAAGTTGTCATGCTCATGTGCGTAGATCTGTAGCCATTCCTTCTGTTGCGGCCCGATCAACCCCACGATCCCTTTCCTTGCCAGCGCGATGAAATATTGCGCGTGGCGGCTCCTGATCGTGTGCTCCTCATCGGCCTCGCGGAGCATCTCCAGAGCATACTCGCGAATCGTCTCCAGCATGGCAAAACGCTCCTCGGATTGCTGACCCTGCTTCCGGTAAACCATGCTCTTCTCCAGCAACGAGCCAAGCGTCTCCATCATGTCCATCCCCGCCTCCTCCTGCAACTGACAAACCTCCTCGGCTGCCTCCAGGGTGCAGCCAGCACTGAATGTCGCCAACCTCCGAAACACCCTGCGCTCGTGCTCCAGCAGCAGCTCGTAGCTCCAGGCGATCGCATCGCGCAGCGTCTGCTGGCGTGCTGGCAGATCACGTGCTCCGCCAGTGAGCAAGCCGAGCCGGTTGCCCAGCCGTGCAAGGATGCTCTGCACCGAGAGCATCCGCACCCGTGCGGCTGCCAGCTCGATGGCAAGCGGCAATCCATCGAGCCTGCGGCAGATCTCGGCGACGGTTGCATGGTTGTTCTGGGAGAGCTTGAACAACGGATCGACAGCGGTTGCTGCCTGCACGAAGAGCGCCATGGAGTCCGCGATCACCTCGTGTTGTGCAGTGTGTGCCGGATCAGGGAGTTGCAACGGATGCAGGGGGAGTTCATGCTCACCACGGACACGCAGGGCTGCTCTGCTGGAGACGATGATATGCAGTTGTGGCGCAGCCGAGAGGAGTTCGACGAGCAGGGGAGCGGCCTGGATGACCTGCTCGAAGTTATCGAGGATGAGGAGGTAGTTACGATCGCGGAGGAAGAGTTTGAGTCGATCGATAAGGGAAGTTGCAGCTTCCTCGCGGAGTCCGAGTGCAGCAGCGATGGATGCGAGCACGAGTGTGGGATCGTTGAGTGGGGCCAGTGAGACGAAGGTCGCCCCATGTGCGAAGGTATGAGCGATGCGATGTGCGATTTCGAGTGAGAGGCGAGTTTTTCCGACGCCACCGGGTCCTGTAAGTGTGAGGAGCCGGGTATGTGGCTGGTCGAGGGCGTGTTGTGCGCTCAGGAGTTCGTGTGATCTGCCGATCAGCGCCGTTGGGGGAACCGGGAGATTCGAGAGCTGCCGTTGCTCCTGGGCAATCTTCGGTTCCTGCTCTGTCTGTGCTGGTTGGGCTGATGCCTGTGCATCTGATTTCTGCATAGTCGTAGTTCCTCAACGGTCCGTAGCCAGCAATGTAGCGGTCATGGTTCAACTGCGATGAATAGCATTTGACGGATGCCTGTTCCAGCCTGTAAGGGCAACGAGGCATGGAGCTACAGGACACAGGCGGGGAGGCTCAGACAAGGCCATGGATCTGCGCGAATTCGGCTGCGCCAGCACGCGAGGTAACGCCAAGCTTGCTGTACACCGAGCGCAGGTGGGCATGTACCGTACGGGTACTGATGAAAAGTTTCTCTCCGGTCTCGGCGTCGGTCAGCCCACGAGCTACCAGCCGTAGCACCTCTACCTCGCGGAGCGTAAGATCGGAGGGATACGGGAGTGGCGGCAATAGGCTCTGCGGTGCCGATTGCGCATCGGACTCTCCGGTTGCGGGCATTTCCGGGGCCTGGCCGCTCAGGATGGCCTTGATAAGTTCTTGGGCTATGGCGACGGCCTGTGCTATCGTCAGACTGCTCCCTTGCAGCAGTGCTTCCTGATAGCCATCCTCACCGAGCGTCCGAGCAAGGTAATGTTGTGCGGTCGCCAGCCGTTGCTGATCGCCTATCGGCAGCGATTTGCCGAGAATCGCATCGAATGCAAGCCCTGCCGCCAGCATCATGGCGACCTGGCGTGGCCGCCCGAGGGGATGGCTAGCGATGCCGATCTCAACAAGGTGGATGGCCGTAGCACGGTTATAATGCCGTTCAAAATGCCTGGCCAGGCTCTCACGGTAGTATTCCAGCGCCTTCAGGCGTTCCCCCATCAGAAGGTAGGCATGTGCCATGTTGCCGTAGACGAAGCCTATACGTCCGATATCCTCCAGCTCCTCTGCGATAGGC
Source organism: uncultured Alphaproteobacteria bacterium (assembly GCA_964455525.1). GTDB lineage: Bacteria > Bacteroidota > Ignavibacteria > OLB7 > OLB7 > JAFDZV01. The sequence continues at coordinate 758,566 of CAYVWR010000001.1, read as the reverse complement.
AGCACTTCATCGAGATAGGCGATGGCCCGTTCACCTTCTCCCATTTCGGACGCAAGCCGGGCCAGATTCACATAGAGCGATACCTTTGCTCTTCTGTCGGGCCACATCTCCAGCAGACCCAATGCCTTGTTCAGATTTGCATCGGCGCTTTTATAATTACCCAGGCAATACTCTACAAAGCCGATGTTCATCGTGCCGAGCATTACCATCTCATGATTGTTATACCCTGTGTCGTTTGCCAGCGCTTCCTTGTACATCATCAATGCCTGCTCGAATTCTCCGAGGGAGCAACTGGTATTTGCCAGGTTGATGAGCGCCCCGGCGATTCGTTCCTGATTCCCTTCCTTCCGGCGTAATGCCAGGCTACGCTGGTGCATTTCAGCGGAGCACGCCAGATCGCCCGCTTCAAATGCCACGTTGCCGAGCAGATTCAGAGCGGTTTGAATCTGCCATTCTTCTTGAAGCTTCTCGGCATCGGCCAGGCTTTGCTGGAGGATGTTTTTGGCGATGGCAAGATCCCCGTGGCTCCAGGCCAGAGTAGCAAGCTGGTTGCGAAGATCAATGCGCGTCTTTGGCTGTAGGGTGTTGCCGGTGTCGAGGATCTTTTCCAGCCATTCCCTTCCCTCGGTCAGATAGCTCTGGATGATCCAGAACCGCATAAGCGAGCTTCCGATACCGGCAGCATGCTCGGCGTTGCCGCTTGCAAGCAGCCAGTTGATGGCCCCTCGGAAGTTGTCATGGTCGGCATCCAACATCCCTATCCAGAGCTTCTGGTCTCCCCTGAGCAGCTCGTGTCTGGAGCGCTGCGCACGTTGAAGAAAGAAGGCGGCGTGTCTGTCGCGGAATATCTTCTCCTCGCCGGCCTCGCGGAGCATCTCCAGAGCATACTCGCGAATCGTCTCCAGCATGGCAAAACGCTCCTCGGATTGCTGACCCTGCTTCCGGTAAACCATGCTCTTCTCCAGCAACGAGCCAAGCGTCTCCATCATGTCCATCCCCGCCTCCTCCTGCAACTGACAAACCTCCTCGGCTGCCTCCAGGGTGCAGCCAGCACTGAATGTCGCCAACCTCCGAAACACCCTGCGCTCGTGCTCCAGCAGCAGCTCGTAGCTCCAGGCGATCGCATCGCGCAGCGTCTGCTGGCGTGCTGGCAGATCACGTGCTCCGCCAGTGAGCAAGCCGAGCCGGTTGCCCAGCCGTGCAAGGATGCTCTGCACCGAGAGCATCCGCACCCGTGCGGCTGCCAGCTCGATGGCAAGCGGCAATCCATCGAGCCTGCGGCAGATCTCGGCGACGGTTGCATGGTTGTTCTGGGAGAGCTTGAACAACGGATCGACAGCGGTTGCTGCCTGCACGAAGAGCGCCATGGAGTCCGCGATCACCTCGTGTTGTGCAGTGTGTGCCGGATCAGGGAGTTGCAACGGATGCAGGGGGAGTTCATGCTCACCACGGACACGCAGGGCTGCTCTGCTGGAGACGATGATATGCAGTTGTGGCGCAGCCGAGAGGAGTTCGACGAGCAGGGGAGCGGCCTGGATGACCTGCTCGAAGTTATCGAGGATGAGGAGGTAGTTACGATCGCGGAGGAAGAGTTTGAGTCGATCGATAAGGGAAGTTGCAGCTTCCTCGCGGAGTCCGAGTGCAGCAGCGATGGATGCGAGCACGAGTGTGGGATCGTTGAGTGGGGCCAGTGAGACGAAGGTCGCCCCATGTGCGAAGGTATGAGCGATGCGATGTGCGATTTCGAGTGAGAGGCGAGTTTTTCCGACGCCACCGGGTCCTGTAAGTGTGAGGAGCCGGGTATGTGGCTGGTCGAGGGCGTGTTGTGCGCTCAGGAGTTCGTGTGATCTGCCGATCAGCGCCGTTGGAGGAACCGGTATGATCGACCGTCCAGTGCCGCCAGGATATGGTGCTATTTTTTTCTGGTTGCTTACCGCCTGTTCCTGCATCGCTGATCTGTTGGTTCTACAGGGGTTGAAGGTTTCGGAGATCTACCGACTGGTCTGTCTGTTTATGCGGTTGCCCGATTGCATCCATCCCCGTTGTTGTGACGAGGGATGCTGGCTTGCGCAACGAAAGATATGGGGCACCAGACAATGTTTCTGCTCAGGATATTCTTTCACCAATCATGCCCGATGATCTGGCAGCTCTACGGACATCCTGTGTATTTCGTTGCACTCCATTATCCTTCCGGTACAGGTGTCCTGCCTCGGCATGATGCCGAGGATGATATCAACGATTGTTTCTGCGGGCGAGCGAGGCATCAAGCAATGCCTCGAACGTTTTGTACTGCTGTTCAGGATCGTATGCCCTGACTGCAAACCGGCGTCCGGCCTCTGCCAGACGGCGGCGAAGATCGGGGTCACGATAGAGTCTGACGATCGCCTCACCGATGGCTCTGGAATCCTTGGGCGGCACAAGCAGGCCGGTCTGTTCATGTTCGATGATCTCCGGCACGCCGCCGCTATCGGTGCCGATGGCCGGGATTCCCATCGTCACGGCCTCTTGCAGTACCATGCCGAATGTCTCCGAATGGGATGCAAGCACAAAGACGTCGAGCGCCCGGAACGCATCACGGGGAGAATCGGCGAACGGATGGAACCGTACACGATCGGCAAACGGGAGGGAATCACGCAGTTGTCGGAGATCGCCGATATATTCCTTCTGATCTCCGGCACGTTCTCCTACGAGAACCCCATAAAGCCGTGACGCTAATTCCGAGTCGAGCGTGGCCGCTATTTGCAGCCCTTCCAGAAATTCCCGTTGTCCCTTGCCTGGGTTGAATCCGCCGACAATGCCGACGGCAAATGCATCCTGCGGAATGCCGTAGTGTTGCCGTGCCTGTGTGCGTCCGGTGGCGTCCATCGAAAAATGCGAGGCATCGACGCCCGGGGGAATGACTGCGATCTTCTCGGCTGCCAGTGCCGTATGTTGCAGAAGCTCCTCCTGTCCGCGCCGTGTGATCGTGACGCAGCCATCGAGCCGTCTGAACACCTTGTTATGAAACCAGTCGTGTTTATCGATCCCGGACTGCATCTGCTGGTAGAGCACCACGGCCACATCGCGTCCGGCGGCCAGCATTGCCGTGCTGAGATCACGGGTGCGCCCTACGATAATGATCTCGATGTCCTCGCGGGCCAGAACCGTGCTCAGCTTGCGTGCGGCCGGAAGGTCCAGATAGGGAAGGGTAGGGGTGATGGAATCGACCGAGATGCCGCGCTCCACAGCAAAACGAACCAGCTCGGGCGAGTCCGGCAGCACTGCCACAACATGGTGGCCCCGCAGGCGAAGCTCGGCGCCCCAACGAAGAGTTGCAAGCTCCAGCCCACCGACAGTCTTTGAGAAACAGAGGGTTAGTATACGCATCAGGTCCGTGATCCGAGAGCTGATGAGCGCAACAACATCGGAGGTACCTGCCGGCCGATGATAGCAGAGGAGGAGAGTGGGGATTGCCCAGCCAGGGGGCTTCGGCGATGGGCGTGGCTGCTATCGGTTCTCTTCCCGGCTTTCCTTTTCTGTTCGTGCGCAGAGCAGATGAATGTATTCCCAGTGGTAGATGCCGGTATGATGACCATCCTTCCAGGTGATCTGGATGCCATAGTTTCCCACCGGTGCTATTGAGCGGACTTCGTACATGCCTGGTGTGAACGTTGGAAGCAAGGCTGGCATATAGACCTTGCCAAGGATGACCTCTCCCTTGCAACCGGCGCACGGGCACTCGTCGCGCAGGAATTTCAGTGTCAACGTGCACTGCGAGCCATCGAGCCAGGAGAGTGTCAGCTCTGCCGGTGAGGTCTGTTGGATCTTTAAAGGTGCGGGATGGTCCATCATGTTGATATTGGCTGATCTCCGTTATTCCTACAAAAGTAATGCGGCCGGGGATATCCGCGAACGGCTATTGCGTAACAGACCATAGTTATGCATGCGGCGATGCCGAATGGGGTTAGGCTGGGAGGCTCCCGCCCTCCACGTTTCTGATAGCTTCCCAGGCCTCGGCAAGCGATGCGGAGGATATCTCGGCACGTGTTGGCTCCTGCGGCGAATGGATACGGGCGGTATGGCATCCGGCAGCGATCCCGGCTATGATATCCGTCTCCGAGTCGCCGATCATCCATGATCCGCCCAGGTCGATACTGAAATCCCTGGCGGCCTGAACGATCATGCCGGGAAGAGGTTTGCGGCAGGTGCAGGAGTCTGCGTGATCGTGCGGGCAATGATAGATCGCATCGAACCTGTGGCCGACGCGATCCGCGATGGTCTTCTGCATGGTTGCATGGATCGCCTCCAGGTCTGACCCGCTCATAAGGCCCCGGCCGATTCCCCGCTGATTGGTGATGACGATGGCGAGATACCCGGCAGCATGCACACGCGGCAGCACATCGAAGATATCCGGGAGAAGCTCGAAATCCTCGATTCGCTTCACATAATCGCCCACAAGTCGGCGATTGATCACTCCGTCACGGTCGAAAAAAAGAGCGTTCATCTGTTGGGATACTGCTGAATACTGTCCCGCCTGCCATACCCGTTCAGGGAAGGGGGTGTGGCAGGCAGGGTGATCGGGCAATATACCAGAGGGGAGCAGATCGGCGAAACGCGTGTATGGCTGCGGGTATGCCGGATATAGGAATGAAGAAACGCCATCAGTATATTGGGGGCCGCACTGTCCGGGGCCTGTCCTGATGCTTTGTCGGGCTTTATGTTCTTGCAGCACTATCCAACTTCCATAACAGGCGATATCCTCTTGCACGCTCTCAGCTTTCCCACGAATACTTTTGCGCTGATCCTTGGAGCTTCCAGCGGTTTTGGTGCCGCGACGGCGCTGGAATGCGCCCGCCATGGGATCCATATCATCGGCGTTCATCTCGACCGTGGCGCCACGCTCGCTGCATGCCAGCAGGTTCAGGATCAGATCCGCGAACTGGGGGTGGAAGCCCATTTCTTCAATGTGAATGCGGCCGATGCCGTCCAGCGCGGTTCAGTGCTCGATTCGGTTGCAGCGCTCTTTGCGGAGCGGGAGGGGGCTACGCTCCGTCTTCTGATGCATTCCCTTGCGTTCGGCTCGCTGAAACCCTTTATCGCCCCCGATCCAAAGGATGGGCTGACGCAGTCGCAGGTGGAGATGACGATGAATGTCATGGCAAACAGCCTCATCTACTGGACGCAGGATGTAGTGCACCGCGGGCTGATGAAGGCAGGCGGGCGCATCGTTGCAATGACCAGTTCCGGCTCGCACCGTGTTCTGCCGATGTATGGCGCGGTCTCGGCTGCAAAAGCCGCTCTCGAAAGCTACTGTCGGCAGCTTGCGTTTGAGCTTGGCCCGCATGGCATTGCCGCCAATGCCGTCCAGGCCGGTGTCACGGTTACCCCGGCTCTGAGCAAGATTCCGGGCAATGCCGAGATCGTTGCCCATGCGATGGAGCGCAATCCGTTCGGGCGATTGACGACGCCAGAGGATGTGGGACGTGGGATCGTCCTTCTTGCAAGCGATTATGCTTCGTGGATCAACGGCAGCGTAGTGCGTTTTGATGGGGGGGAGGATGTGGTGGAATTGAACTGGGGTGCGCCGGAGAGCAACATATGAGGCGATTCGAGGAACTGGTCCCACCGGGGGTGATCGTAAGCTGCCAGCTCGATCCCACCGAGCCGCTTCATACACCGCAGCATTGCGCGCTCTTTGCACAGGCGGCGGAGGTGGGCGGAGCTACTGCGGTGCGGGCCGAAGGGATTCAGAACATCCAGGAGATACGGGCAACCACCCGCGTTCCCTTGATCGGTTGCACCCGCGATAGTTATGCCGATGGATGGATGCTTGTCACCCCCGATATGGCATCGGTGGACCAGCTTGTCCGGGTGGGCTGCGATGTGATAGCGCTCGATGCCACGTTTCGTCTCCGTCCGAGCGGGCTTAACGGTGCCAGCTTTCTTGCCGAGCTTCGCAATCGTCATCCTGATGTTGTGGTGCTTGCCGATATCTCCACGTTCGAGGAGGGGATACGCGCCGTTGATGCAGGCGCCAATGCGCTCTCGACGGTGCTCTGTGGGCGTACAAAGGAGACCTATGAGCAATCGCTGGTCGCCTCGCCAAATCTCGATCTGATAGATCGTCTTGCAACTGCTGTCAGTGTGCCGATCCTGGCAGAGGGCTTCATCTGGAATACCGCCGATGCCTCCGAGGCAATGGAGGCGGGTGCATACGGGGTGATCGTCGGTGGCGCCATTACCCGGCCCAGGGTTATTACCCAGCTCTTTGTAAGCGCTGTGGAATCGTCCCGCCTGCGATAGTGTTTCAGAGGATGTTGAAGAAATGCGTAAGGGCCAACTCTATCAGAAAGAGTTGGCCCTTGCTGTTTGCAGCATGGTGTTTAGCCTGCCGGTGCTATTACTTCCCCTCGAACTTCTTGGCAACGTCGATCCCGAGATCGGTCAGCAGCTTGGTGTGATCGTCCTGGGAACCGTTCGATTCCAGGTTGATAAGGTAACGATAGCGTGTGCCCATGATTACCTTGGCGCTCTTGCTGTCCTTGTTGAAGACGGCTGAGCCTGCGGTTGTCGGCACATCCAGCTTGAGCGACTCGGTCTTCTGATGATCGTCTTCCGAGTTGAACGCCATCATCAGCGGAAGACCGGCCAGACCGTACGCGCCCTGGGTGCCTCCAAGATCGGTGATGGTCACCTTGATGCTGGCTTCTGGATTCGATTCGCTCGTCCAGGTCCGCTCGGCTACCGACATCGAGAATCCTGGCATGCTCTGCTGCGAACCGGTAGGATCGGCGGCCGTGTACCCGCTTATCGAGCCTGGCAGAAACGCCTGGAGTTCCTTGTATGGGATCGCAACGGTATCTCCCTTGGCAACACGCTCCTGATAGACCTTCTCACCCTCATTGGCCGATTCGGTTATTTGCTCGGCGTTCTTGGCAAGCTGCTGCATAGCGTCGATGCTCTTCTTCATCTCTTGTGCCTTCTCGCCGCATCCGGCAATAAGGGCGCCGCATGCGAGCACCAGAACAAACTTCTTCATCAATAATCTCCTAGAGTGTGATATGGGCCACGGCGTTCCAATCGGCATAGCTGTTTTGCTGGAAACCGTGAGAGTGAGTATACAATCAGGGGGGAAGGTATATGCTGGCCAACTTACTCAAAGATCCTGAGTAACCCAAGAGGCGTTATCAAGTGCTGTGGAGCCGTTGTCTGTCCGGTATTCCTGTTGCTCAGGTGCTACGGTTGTAGCAGAAACAACCCCCAGAAAAGGCCCCACCACAGCCGCTTCAGCCAGAGAGCTATGCGCGGATGCTCCGTGCGCAGCCATCTCCAGAGCGATATGGCGGCCGTACAGAGCGCCAGCACCGCCACGGTCGTTGCCAGTGTGGCAACCGGGTGGAGCCGTCCATCCAGCGCGCCGCCGAACCAGTATCGCATCCCCATCGTCATGGGGGAGCCATAGATGAGCATCAGATGGAGCACGTATATGGCCAGCGAGTTTCTGCCGAGATATGCAAGCAGTCCTGATCCATAGGGCCACAACGCCATGGCGTGCAACGAACATGCAAAGAGGACGATAATCCCGCCGAGCCGGAAAAACACATGCTGAATGCTTGGTCCCCAGAAATCGTTATAAGGGGGAAAAGGGGCCAGCAACGGGTCCAGAGCAAGGCCAAGCCCCAGCAGCAGTGCGCCGAACAGCAGAACGATCGTGCGCTTGCGCAAGCTCTGCGCGGCCCCTGTCAGATGCGGAGAGAGGGAAAATCCCACCATGAAGTAGGCAAGATAGGGGAGCAGCGGAAACGTGGCCGGAGGGGATGGCGCAACGTAGGGACGGATTGCAAGGGGAAGGCCGAGATACAACGTGCCTGCGGAGATGGAAGGGGTAAGGAGAATGGCCGTGATGCCGAGCAGCAGCGATGCAATACGGGCGCGGTCTGGCGACCGCAGTGCCATCGCCAGACCGAGCGCGATCAGGCCGGCAACGGCGATAAGCTGAAGGATATTGGCATCGAACAGACGGGCAAGCTCATCCGGGCGCTGATTGAAGATCAGTTGTCGGAGCGAGAGCACCGGGAGTTGGAGCCAGTAGCCGAGAAGAAGGATCGTCAGATAGCGGGTGGCAATGCGTCCCCTGTGCTCATCATTGCCGGATCGCCCTGTAAGCGCGTGCCAGAGCGCCAGGCCGCTCAGGAAAATAAATGCCGGTGCCACGAACCCGAACAGGATGTTGATGGCATACCAGAGATCGTTCTGTTTCCAGGAGTCGCCAAGGAATGCGTCGGTAGCATGGGCGCCAACCATCAGCACCACCGCAACGCCACGCGCAAGGTCGATTGAGCCAAGCCGCCGGCGATGCCGACGGGGTTCGTGAGGGTTCTCGTTCATCGCGCTTGTGGCCCCGGCAGAGAAACGGGATCGGGGAGTCTCGAAATGAAAGAGGCCCATGCGGGCCCCCGGAACGGTTTGCCTTACCCGGTGATGTGCTTCAGCGCGGCCTTGATAAGCGTCTCCACGTTTGCCTCCACCGCAGGCCCATCCTTTAATGCCCCACGCAATGCTTTTTCGGCGCCGGGGCGGTTGTAGCCAAGCGCCAGAAGCGCAGCAAGGGCTTCATCCCGTATATCATGCCGCCCACCGGAAAATGATGTGCCTGCCGCCTCGATCGCATTGATCTTCTCCCGAAGCTCCAGCGCTATCCGCTCGGCGATCTTCTTGCCGATGCCGGGAAGCCTGGTGAGTGCTGCGGCGTTGCCTTGCGAGATAGTATCCTTCAGGAGATCGGTGCCGGTCCCGCTCAGAATCGTGATGCCAAGCTTCGGGCCTACTCCTGTGACGCTTGTCAGCAGGAGAAACATATCACGCTCGATGGTTGTTGAAAATCCGAACAGCGTAAGCGCATCTTCGCGAACCACAAGATGTGTGTGAACCGATGCCTGTGCTCCGATATCCGGCAGTGCCTCGAACGTGGCAAGCGATATCAGCGCAGCATATCCTACCCCCCCGGCGGAGATGACCAGCTTGGTCGGGCTTTTGTCGATGAGCGTTCCCGACAGATGTTCTATCATAACGATACGGTTGTTAGAGTGCGGTCCATGTGTAGTTGACGGACCCTCCTGAAGACGAATCGACCGGTCTGAAAGTCTAGGCTATGAACCGCTGCAAGGCCGCTCGTTACGCGTTGTGCCGGGCGGATACATGCAATGGAGCCGGGGGAGAATAGTGTGCGCGGCATGGCGGTGGATCAGGCCTGCGCCGGTTGCGGCTTTGCCGTTGCAACGTTTCTGACCATTGCGCCGCTGGCCGGGGAGTGTGGGAGCCACATCATGATCGTGGTGCCGCATCCCACGGTGCTGGTCAGTTGTATTGTCCCTCCATGTGCTTCGACGATGGAGCGGGTGAGCGACAGTCCAAGCCCGTAGCCGCCGGTGGCCCGTGATCGGGAATCATCGGTGCGATAGAACGGCTCAAAAACCTTCTCCTGCGCTTCCGGCGGGATGCCGATGCCGTTGTCGCTGACAACGATGCGGGCGCCGCTGTCGTCCGGGAAGACCGTTACCTTTACCGGGCTGTCGCTTTCGACGGAATATTTCAGCGCATTGGAGATGATGTTGCGTACCGCCACGGTAAGGCGCTGTCCGTCGGCCGTGATCTCCAGCGAGCCGGTAAGGGAGTCAAGCTCGATCCGCCGTGTGTCGCTGCCGAATGAGTCGATCACCTTGTTCATCAGTGCCACCACGTCGATGTTCTCCACCACAAGAGCGCCACCAAGCACCGCCAGGCGTTCGTTCTCAAGCAGTTCGGTGATCATCGTGTTCAGCTCGCGGATGTTCCGCTCGATGGAGATCTTCGCCTTGCCATCCGGCAGCATCGCAAGCGCCACGTTCATACGCGTCAGAGGGGAGCGGAGTTCGTGGCTGACATCAAAAAGAAGCCGCCGTTTCGATGCGATGATCGCCGCCACCCGTTGGGACATTGCGTTGAAGGCCTTTGTAAGCTCGCCCAGCTCATCATCGGAACGAACCGACACCTGATGATCGAAGTCCTCGTTTGCTACAGCCGTCACCCCTTCCATCAGGGCGGGGACCGGGCGGAGGAACCGTTGTACGATACGGTAGGCTGCCACAAAAAGGATCGTCAGGACCAGTCCCAGGATCAACGTTGCCGGTATAAGCATCGCCTCCTCCGGTGCCGAGCGCAGGCGAATCACATAGCTCCAGTCGCCACGCCGCACCACACCATACAGGCGGCTGTCAAGACGACGAAAGAGGACCGTATCGCCACGGTCGAAGACCGATGGGCTGGTCGTCGCTGCGATGATCGCCGCCGGGGTGATGGTGGTGCTGCTCGCCCAGATGAAGTCGTGCCGCTCAAGACGGATATCTATTGGATAATTGCCTGTGATGCGGGCCGCTATGGCAGTATCGGGGGGAGAGCCGATATCATCCACAGTCATCTGCATATAGCTGCCGATCTGCTCGCGGAGGAAACCGTTGTAGGTATCGCGGAGCACGTACTGGAAGTAGATGCCGATCGAGATCGTCGCAAGCACAGCGGTCGTGAGCACAAGCGCAAGCACTTTCCAGAACAGCGAATGTCTCCTGCGCGGAGGATCGGCCGGAATGGAGTAAGGCGAATGTTGAATCGACGGTTGCAGCGACATAATCTGTTGATAGGGAGATAACAGGGGACGGGGCCTGGTTCGCGCTGTGATTGCCGAGAACTGTTTCCGGCCGGTCGTATTCCGGCCGGAACACGGGAACTGTGCTTGCGCCCCTTGTTATAGTGCAGCAGTCGTCGCTTATGCGAGCGAACGTCTGCCGGGAACGATGGCGGGCGGGAATCTCCTCCAGGAGATGCCATATCCGCCATCATGCATCTCCCGGACCCGATCAGCCCTTCGAGGCCGCCTCGCTGTTGCTCTCGGTTGTCTCCGCCGGACGGCCGATGAACATATAGCCGGTTCCCCAGATCGTTTTCAGGAACCGCGGATGGCGCGGATCGTCGCCGAGCTTCTGGCGTAGGCGGCTTACCACAACATCCACCGAACGGTTGAACGATTCCCAGGGGATGCCTCTGGTCTGCTCCATCATGAAGTCGCGGTCAAGAGGTTTCTGCGGGTTCTCGGCAAACAGACGGAGCATCTCGAACTCGGCCGTGGTAAGCTCCAGCGGCTGCCCGTCGAGCCGGGCGGACTGTGTGTTGACATCCACTTCAAGCCCGTCGAAATGATAGATTCCGGCGGTCCCGGTCTCCTTCATCGTACGACGAAGCACAACCTGGATGCGAGTCCAAAGCTCGCGCACGTCGAACGGCTTCGAGAGGTAGTCATCGGCTCCCATCTCCAAGCCGGTGATCCGGTCGTTGACCTCGCCGCGCGCGGTGAGCATAACGATCGGCACATCGGAGTGCTCACGGATTCTCTTGGCTGTCTCGAATCCATCCATTTCGGGGAGCATCACGTCGAGAACGATGACGTCTGGATGAAACTCGCGCATTTTCTTCAATCCGACCGACGGGCGCTCGGCACTTGTCACCATAGCGTCCTGCGACTCGAAGAATTCGCTCAGCAGGTCGTTCAGTTCGGTGTCATCGTCGATGATGAGAATTCTGATTTGACTCATGGTTGATCGATATTTATCGGTAGAGAGTAAGGGCCATCAGAAAAGCACCTGAATTTACGCCGCAATAGCACATTTTACTACTGTTAGGACGGTCGGTACGAATCATCTGGGAGTGAAGCACAAGGAACGTACCGTAAAGACGGACGTTTCGGGGGAGGTTGTAACGAATAACAACATGCAGAGTGGTTCGGTTCATGGAACCTGTGGTGAACCGCAAGCGCACAAAGATACGTCAGCGGGAGCGGATAACCGACGCCGACCATCCCCTTTCCCATGGTGCCGGAGCTGATCGTCCCGTTCGGAAGGAGCCAGTTGGGGGTTTCCGGCCCTCCGGCATGTGAGATGGGCACACATAGATCGCGTAGCTTTTTCTTCTGCGATTAAACCCTTACCGCGCAAGCGCATCGGTTGTCTCCAAATGGCAGTGGCCGGATGCATCTGTACCAGGCGCCGGGGGGACTGCGGCAGGCAAGGATATGAGGTGCCCACTATTGCAATCTCATACATATTGCCCCGTTGTGTTTCGGTGCAGCAATGTATTTTTGTGCTCTCTTCTAATCCTGGAGCCGCCAAGCCCTGTGCAGTACGCGCCGGATCAGTTTCAGGATGACAGGGATCTGCCATGATGCCGTATTGCTGTTGGTATTTCAGGGCAGATCTTCAGGAGAATGTGATACCATTGAGCCTCGCATCCCCCTCCCCTGATTCCCTTCGAGGCAATGGGCTGATGCCATAGTTATTTCTATGGCCGTTGGCTTGTTGCGCTCTCTTCTTTGGCGATGGACTTCCGGTCCTGTTCGCCCTCCTACGATTATGCCGTATCGGACCAGCCTGGATGGTACAGGGGATTGCTATCGCCTGTCGGCAATGTGTGCCACCATCCGGTTCTGGGGCATCCAGAATGTTTGCGATCTTGTGTAAGCGCGGCCGGGGGGGAAGCGCTTACACTTGTGGCCCTCGCGCCGGTCTTCGGACTGTGCTGCGAGGGCCTGTTTTTTATAGCCGTGCCTGTACGATACAGGCGCCAGAGGCTGGGAAGAAGGAGGCCGCGGACGTCAAGGTTGCTCCAGACGGTTCGAGTATGTAGATTGAAACCTATCTGGGGGCATGAGTTGTTGTAGCCGGTGCACTGCCGGACCACAACTCTTCTCGATGGCAACCGTTGATAGTGCCATCGTGGCGGTGTGATGACGAGGCAGGTGCCGTCGTTATTCCAATGTGAACATGCGGCCAACACCATGGGCCGTTTGCTTGATGACACAGGTTGCCTGGCAGCAGGCGCTGTGCATCCACCTGCGCGCCCGCTGGAACGCTCCCCGATCAATCTCATTTCCCAGCTTCAAGAAGGCTTATCCTCTATGGCCTCCATCCCCCACCGTGGGCGTATTCCTTTTGTCGGTCGGCGAGAAGAGCTACAACGGCTCGGGCAGTTGCGTATGCGTCTGGAAGGGAACAGCGATCATCGTCGGCATCTTGTGCTGATAGAGGGATTCAGCGGCGTTGGCAAGACTGCCCTCGCCGAGGAGTTTCTCACCGTGCTTGAACGCGACGAACGGAGCTTTACCCCGCGAGGTGCCTACAGCCCCCATCTGCATCGGCCTCCGCTTGCCCCGCTTCTCGATGCGGTCGATGATCTCTTCTCCGGGCGTTTTGCCCAGCGCCGACTCCAGGCGCTGTTTGCAGATGTTACCTACTATCCGCTGCTGGCAAGCCTGCCGATGCTCCAGAACTCCATCGGATTCGATTCGCAGGCGGTAAAACAAGGGGCGACATCCACCAGCACGCTTGCCGCTCTTATCGGATCGGTGCTTACCCATGCATCCCGCTTCCGTCCGGTTGTGCTGCTGATTGATGATGTGCAGTTCATGCCACGAGAGGATCTTGAGGCGATCGTTGCGCTGAACGCAGGGCTTCGCAATGCGCCGGTGCTCCTGCTGGCAACGATGCGCCGGGAGGCCCCGGAAGCCGAAACTATCAGGGAGATGCTCGGCCCCATTCTGCTCGATCATTTCTATCTCTCCCCACTCCCGACCAGCGAGGTTGCCGAGCTTGTTACCGAGATCTATGGCGCCCGCATAAGCGCGCAGATCGCTGCCGATATCGCACATGCGGGCGAAGGGCTTCCGCTTCGCACCATCGAGCTTATACGGCGCCTGGAAGATCAATCGCAACTGGTGCCGAACGTCCGCGATGGCTGGCACCTGAGCAGCGACTACAACCAGAAGATCCTTGCCCATGAGGGGAGTTCCGTGGATAGGGTGCGGCGCCTGGAGCCAGCCGAGCAACGTGTGCTTATGATGCTCGGTTGTGCCGGAGGGAATGCAGGCCGCAAAGAGCTTACCGACTGGCTGGGCGCGATGCAGGCGGAGTGCGGAGGCAGCGATGGCATTCAGGCCGATGCCTGGAGCACGGTGATCGATGGCCTGGAACAGGGGCTTCTCCTGAAGCCGTTCATCGCCAACCCCGATCGGGTCGTCTTTGTGCATGAAAGCATAGGCGATGCCATACGCGAGCTTCGTACACGAGACGATCTGGAATGCGCGGCACGGATGATCGTAAGCCGCCAGGAGCTGCGGCGCACACCCTTCCGATGGGCCTACGATGCAGAGCTGTTCCAGACGATCCTTGGGCTTCTGCCACCATCCGGTTCGCCGGAGCGTACCGAGATCATGGAGGTGCTGATCGATACCGAGAGCCTGTTCTCGGCCGGCTGGGATCATGAGCATCGTGCCGAGGTCTATACGATGATGGCCGCCAGCCGTGATCTTCTTACGCATCGCGAGTATGCCAATACTCTGGTGCAGTCCATCCTGCTCGATCATTATTTCACCCGCTTTCTCGAAGCCGTGGCAAAGGCGGAAGAATTATATACGATCACCGGGAACGATGCCTCCTGTGGTGATCTCCGGGCGGAAAGCTGCGTGCTGCTTGCATTCGCCCGCTTCTATAACGATCGCTCCACCGATATATCGGACCTGCTGCACGAGGCGTCGCAGGCGCTGGGGCGTGTTGCCGATGCTCGCCAGCGGCTTCGTACAGAGCTTCAGGTTGCCCGTATGCGAACGGCATTGGTGCCCGTGGGGGAGCCACAGGAGGCGATCAATCGGGCGCGCCGTGTGCTCCAGTTGGCCGAGACCCTGGGGCTTCAGGAGGAGAAGCACAACGTGCTGCCGGAACTGGTGGTGCGCTCGGCACGCCTGCGCGATGAGGAACAGCTTCGCTCGTATTGCAATGAGCTTCTGAAAGAGATTCGCAGCAGCGCAAGCTCCGGTGCTCCGCTGCCGCCGTTCCATGTGGTCTCCGGCGTTGTCCGCGCCACATTGATCTATGGCGATATCTTCCTTGCCCGGCAGATATTCGAGAGCTGGAACCGTTGCTCCGCGCCGATCGAAATCGCCGACTACATCGCGTATAGTTACCTGACCGCGCTGTTTGCCATTGCCGATGGTGAGCCGTCGCTTGCTGCCGATACTGCGTTGAGCGCACGCGAGGAGGTGCTTCGGCATAGAGCTGCCTCCAGGCATGTCTCATGGGAGCTGACGTTCAACTACGCCATCCTTCAGGTACAGCTTGTTCCATCCCTGATCGCTGCCGGACGTTTCTTCGAGGCGCTCTCGCTCGCCGAGACGATGATCGAGGAGATGGCGCCGTTTGAATCGCGCCTTCCTGATATGGTAACCCTGCTGCGGCTCTATATGACCTGGCTTGGCTGGCGATGCAAGCTGCCGGTGGACGCTCCGGTGAATCTCTATTGGCCCCGTGTGACAAAATCGCTGGATGCGGGAGCTGCCGATGACACGGTGGCGTACAATGCCGGGACAATCCGAACTGCGGCCGCGGAGTTCCGTGCCCTGTATGCGACGATCACCAGCAAGGTTGCCCCTCCACCACGATTCAGCGCCGAGACGCTGCTTGCTGCGCTGGAATGCGCCGAGCATAATTACTCGGAGGCGCTTGCCGCGATAACACGTGCGGCCACTGCCTGCGATCAACTCTATGATTGGCAGCGGGAACTGGAATACCGCGCTGCGTCGATCACGATACGGCTCCGATGGGCCGAGTCCGGGGCTACCAATGCAGGAGATCTTGTGGAGGAGGCGCTGGAGAGCACACGCGATCTCTTTGCGACGATGTCCGAGAAGGGCCTTGTGACACGTATCGTGCAGCTTGCCACGATCTTCCGGGAGGTGGCCTGCGGCATCACCGGCGCCTCCCAGCGCGATCTTCCGGCACAGTTCGAGCGGATGGGAACTTCTGCACAGGCCGCAGCTCATGTGGTGGTGCGGAACAGCCGTTCGCAGGAATCAGGGCCTATCGACTGCGCTCGCCTTTCGCTTATGGGGGCGTTCCGCCTGATGCGCCCACACTCCTATATGGAGTTGAGCGAGACGGCGTTCGGACGTGAGACCGCACGTACGCTGCTGGTGTCGCTGGTGGCTGCCGAAGTGCTGGAGCGGCCGCTTACCCGCGAGGAGCTTGCCTCGCAGATCGTGCCGAAGGCGCGCACGCCGGAGCAGCAGAAAAAGGCACTCTACAATGCCGCGAGCGCGGCTCGGGCTGCCTGTGGCTCGCCTAACAGCATCCTGAACGTTGGCGCCAATAGTCTGGAACTGAACACCAATCCCGATCTGGAAGGGAGCGTCTGGGTTGATGCGCTACAGATACGGCGCTCGGTGCGGCGTGCCTCTGAACTGGATCGGGCCGGCGAGACCGGTCCCGCCTTCGATGAGTATCAGCGTGCGCTGCTGCTTGCGCGCAAGGGGGAGTTTGCAACCGATATCTATGCCGATTGGGTGGATGCCGCCCGCGATAGGCTTCGTGAAGAGATACGCCAAGCCGCGCTTGCAGTGGCACGGATGGCGCTGCGGAGCGGTCTGTACGCCATTGGTATCGAGGCGATAAGCACCCAGCTTACACGCGATCAGTTCGATGAGGAGGCCCATAGGGCTTTGATCCGGCTGTACAACGAGAGCGGCAATCGCTCTGCTGCGTTGAAGCAGATCGAGAAATGCCGGAAGTTGATCAAACGGGAATTCGGCGTCGAGCCGGAGCCGGAAACGCTCAGGCTGCGCCAGGAGATCCTCGGAGCAACCGAAGTGGAAACCGCTATCAGCGAACGCCGGTAATTGCTGGCGGAGTAATTCCGGCGCAGAGTATGCTGGCAGCGTTCGAGAGAGCGCAGACGGCCCGATCATTACGATCGGGCCGTCCTCGTTCTGCCAGGAACTAGAGCCAGCCGTAAGCTTCCCCTGTATCGTCTGGAGCGCATGCCCGAAGCAGCCGGAGCGCTCGGGTCGGCGATGGTGCTGCACCCAGATTGCGGTTGTGCTCTCCTGTCATATGGCTTCCGCCATATATTCTTGTATGGTGTTGCTGAGAAGCTCCCGAACAACTGTCATCAGTAACTGGAGATGTCCTGGACTAGAGCCTCTTCTAGCGCATGTATCGTCTTTGGATGTTTATATGCTTGTCAGTAGTATGTAAATCCAGCAGCCATCATCAGCTCTCTGTTTTCTGCTCGTGCAGGTATGTGTTGCGTGGTCGCAGGCCTGCTGCTTTTTTCCTGCGCTGTGTTCCCTGAGGCCGCTCGGCCCTGCCATGCGGTGAATGTTGGCCGTAATCATTTTTTCAGTTGCTATTGGTGTAGCGGGGTTTTAGATTAGAGCCAGTTGAAAAATTCATCATCATGCTCGGCATTATACTCCATCGGCGGTTATACTCCATGTATGTCGCGTCCGGCTATTCCTGCCGCCATAAGCTGGGATAGAGTGCTTCGCCAGCACTGCACTGCCGTCACGACGCCCCATAAAGGAGCGGGGGCCGTGCCGAAACGCCATAGCGATCGGTGATTGATTCTGCGCGTGCACCGCATGCGTAACCACCACGTTTCATGCAATCATATACCAACGATGCAGATCTATTGGCTCATTCTCGGGATTCTCAGCGTCTGGCGTGTAGCTCATATGCTATACGGCGAGGATGGCCCCTGGAATATCTTCGTGAAATTCCGGGCGCTGGTCGGAAATGGTTTCTGGGGAAGCCTTCTGGACTGTTTCTACTGTCTGAGCATCTGGGTAGCCGTTCCCGTCGCGCTGGTGATCGGCGAGGGATGGGAGGAGATTATTTTTCTCTGGCTGGCGACTTCGGCGGGGGCAATTCTGCTGGAGCGCTGTACGACAACTGGATTAAACACACCACCAGAAGCACATAGTGAAACAAAGGAGCAATAATCATGGGATGCTGCGGACAGAGTAGAAAACAATTCCACACACATAGTCAGAATTCCTCGGTGCCTGGCTCGCAGGCGGAAACAACGTCGGCGAATAGGCCGGATGCTGTCTCTGGCGATAATGCCGAGTCGGTGCAGTATGAGTATATCGGTGCCACATCTATTACGGTGCGTGGCCCGGCAACCGGAAATATCTATCGGTTCAGAGCCTATGGCGATCGCGTTATTGTGGATGCTCGCGATGCCTCGATGATCGACTCGGTGCCCGATCTCCGGCGCGTACACCTTTAGAACAGGATGCAGGCCTGCGCGCGCGCGAGTGGTGAGTCAGGCAATCCATCAAACATACGCGTGCCATCCGGGCCATGCATCCTGGCAGCCCGCCAGCCGGTTTTCCCGGATGGTGGGCTGCTCCTTATTATTTTTTTGCCGACCGATTTCCGGCCGCTCTAGTCTGTGCATTCATGGTGAAACGGATCGTGGGAGGGTGGATGACAGATGGCTGGATTTTTTTTATCGGCAAGGAATATCTTGCTGTTCTGAGCACAGGTTCGAGACCCCCCCGATGTATGTTCGCCTCCGCATATATGGCCAGCATAGTTGGTCAACCAAGGACCCCGGAAGCGTTGAAGCCGACACATGTCTCGGCATGATGTCGGCTTCGACATTTCCATCCCAACGGCACGGATTGCGTTGTGGCGGCACAGTTGGGCGATCGTTATGCAACCGCCCAACGGAGATTTTTCTGTACGGTCTCGTGTTATGCCCCTGTAAAGTCCGCTGGCCGCTTCTCCAGAAACGCGCTTGTTCCCTCCTTGAAGTCCGCCGTGCCGCAACACTCGCCAAAGAGCTGTGCCTCCAATGCAAGGCCTTCGCCAATCGGCAGATCCACCGATGCCACCACTGCCTGCAACGTCTTTTGCAATGCTATCGGGCCTTTGGCAATCATCTTGAGCATCATTGCCTCTGCCTGTTCCAGCAGCTCGCCTGGCGGGTAGACATGGTTGGCCAGGCCAATCCGTTCGGCCGTTGCGGCATCAATCATATCGCCGGTCAGGTTGTATTCCACCGAGCGGGCGGGGCCTACCAATCGTGTCAGGCGTTGTGTGCCGCCGAAGCCAGGGATGATGCCGAGATTGACCTCCGGCTGGCCGAATCTGGCCTTTTCGCTTGCAAGCCTGATATGGCAGGCCATTGCCAGCTCGCAACCGCCGCCCAGAGCAAATCCGTTTACCGCAGCGATGACCGGCACCTTGAGCTGCTCGATCATGGAGAATACGCTCTGCCCCCGTTCGGAGTATGCCCTTCCGGTCTCTGCGTTAAGCTGGTTCAGTTCTGCGATGTCGGCGCCGGCGGCAAACGCCTTCTCCCCTGTGCCGGTGATGATAACGCCGCGCACCGAGTTGTCGCTGCCGATCCTTCCGATGGCATCGCGAAGATCCTCCAGAAGCCGGATGTTGAGGGCGTTGAGTTTGTCGGGGCGGTTAAGCGTGATGATGACGTAGCCTTCCGGCTTACGGTCGAGGAGAATGGTTTCGTACGACATAGGTATGCTTGTCGGTTCAAGGATGAATGCGATGCAAAAGCCGGGATGGCTTTGGAAAGGGCATAAGATAACAATAGCGCTGTTGACGCCGTTTTTCCGATGGGCCGGCGTCGGAAGAAGGGGGGCATAGGAGGATAGGAAGGGCGGTACCCGCGCAGGGGGGTACCAAATGATGTACTCTCACCGAATTTGTTCCGCTACTATGTTGCTGCTGTGTGTCAGACCTTACCCACACGATAATCGCTTGATTGTGCGGGTATGTGTACCACTACATAACGGGGAGTAATGCCCACGTTCAGATGTCCGTTTCACCACAGCAATGAAGGGGGTCCGACCGAGGACGCACTTATGGGCGCTCTGATGATAGCGAGTCGCCCATAAGTTTTTTATACCTGCCGGTGCGGGGGGGGGCCCGCGCATGAAAAACTCCTGCTGGCACGTCTGCATGGCTGCACTATAGTCGTTCTCTCCCGTATCTTATCATCATGAAAGATTATCGCGAATATCTCAACCCGGAGGTGGTCTCCCGTATCTCCTCGCTGGAGTTGCGTGCCAGGATGGTCGTGGAAGGCTTTATCACCGGCCTGCACAAGTCGCCGTATCATGGGTTCTCGGTGGAGTTTGCCGAGCATCGGCAGTATATGCCGGGGGATGAGATTCGTTATATCGACTGGAAGGTCTATGGCCGTACAAACCGCTATTACATCAAACAGTACGAAGAAGAGACAAACCTGAAGGGCTATGTGGTGCTCGATGCATCGGCCTCGATGGGCTATGGCTCGGCTGGGCGCATCTCGAAGTTCGAGTACGCGCTTTCGCTGGCCGCGGCGCTTTCGCTTCTGATGATCCGCCAGCAGGATGCCGTGGGAGCTGCCGTGTACGATACGGAGCTTCGTGGATTTGTGCCTCCCAGATCGCGTGCCGGGTATATTCAGGAGATCCTTCGGATGCTTACGGCATCGAAACCCTCCAGTGGTACCGGCACGGCCCGTTCCCTGAACAGGATCGCCGAGCGGATCAAGCGGCGTGGGCTGGTGGTGGTCATCAGCGATTTCTTCGATGATCCCGATGAGGTTATCACTGCGCTGAAACATTTCCGCCACAAGCAGAACGAAGTGCTTGCAATGCAGGTGCTTGACCCGATGGAGCGCACCTTCAACTTTGGGAACGATGCCACCTTTCGTGATATGGAGACCGGAGAAGAGATGGTCACACAACCGTATCAGGTCCGTAAGGCCTATGCCGATGCCATGACGGAGTTCACCGGGCGTATCAAGCGGGAATGCCGCCAGCATAACATTGATTATCTGCTGCTCGATACCTCTGTTCCGTATGATGTGGCGCTGGTGGAATATCTGCACAAACGAAAGATGATGGGGTAGCCGGGCCTACGCCGTTGCCAGCCGTGTCGGCTGGCGCCAGCGAGCATCGCTAGAATGAGAATGGCCTGGACATATGCATTCCAGGCCATTGCCATACCACAGGGCGTTATCGCAGATCCATTGTGCTGTTTTTTATACAACCTCGCCGATCATCACCGGCGACTCGCCGAGTTCCCGCAGCGCTGCCAGCACTGCATCGGCAGCGTTTTTATCGGCAACGATCACCAGGCCGATGCCAAGGTTGAGCGCTTCGCGGATATCGTGCTCCGGCACATTTCCTTCGCGCTGGATCAGATCGAAGATTGCCGGGCGCTCCCATGAGTTCCAGTCGATCTTCAACGATAGCGGCTTCCGTACCACACGCGATGTGTTGCCGACAAGGCCGCCGCCGGTGATATGCGAGTAGGCGTGTATGCCGCCGATCCTCATTGTTCCCTGAATGGCCTGTAGATAGGAACGATGCACTGCCAGAAGCGCATCGCCGATCGTCTGATCGCTGCCGGGAACGATATCGTCGATCGCGTACTTGGGGAAGAGCGCGGTGCGGGCAAGCGAAAAGCCGTTTGTATGAAGTCCGGTGGAGGGAAGGCCGATCAGGATGTCGCCAGCCGCAGAATGCTCGCCGGTTACCATGTGGGAACGCTCTACAACCCCCACCACGGTGCCGGCCAGATCGAACTCGCCCGGCTGGTACATCGAGGGCATCTCCGCCGTCTCACCGCCGATCAGCGCGCACTCGTTCTCGCGGCATGCCTGTGCAAACCCCCTTATCACTCCCTCGGTGACCAATGGCTCCAGTTTGCCGGTCGCGAAATAATCGAGGAAATAGATAGGCTTTGCCCCGCAGACGGCGATATCGTTCACACAATGGTTTACCAGATCCTGCCCCACCGTGTCGTAGCGCTCCGCCATGAATGCCACCTTCAACTTCGTGCCGACGCCATCGACCGAGGAGACCAGCACGGGATGCTCGAACTCTTTCAGAAAGGTGACATCATACAGCCCGCCGAATCCGCCGATATCAGCCAGTACGTTGCTGTTGAATGTGGAGCGGACCAGCGGCTTTATTCTGTTGACAGTCTCTTCTCCGGCCTCGATATCGACACCGGCGCTCTTATAGGTGATCGCTTCGCTCATGAAAACGTGAATGCTTGGTTGATGAGGAGCAGGATTGCTGGGGCCTGATAGCCAGTAATTGCTTCTCGGTACATGGAGTTCGGTTTCTCGGGCTGCTTGCAGCGTCTGTCGCGGCATGGGCCTGTGCCTGGATGGCTTGTTCGTAGGACGGCATGGCTCCATCGATCGGGCCTCAACCGTGGGCTGGCTGTTCCGATGCGGGCTTGCCCACGTTCGCTCTGGTGGGGGATTGCCCCTTGGTATCGAGCGCTGCCAGCGGCAGGCGGATACGGAAGGTGGTACCAGCCGGCGATGTCTGCTTGACGAATATCTTGCCGCCGTGATACTCCTCAACGATGCGTTTCGCCAGCGACAGGCCAAGCCCCCAGCCGCGTTGCTTTGTGGAGAAGCCAGGGCGGAAGATATCCTTTTTGATCTTGGGATCGATGCCGCGGCCATTGTCGATCACGTCGATGATGGCTGCTCCTCGTGTCTGATGAAGCTGTAGGCGGATCGTGCCATCGATATGGTCGATGGCGTCAGCCGCGTTTCGTACAAGGTTCTCGAACACCCACTCAAGCAGGTCGATGTTGACCGCAACATACACCGGTTCGATTCTATCCAGCGCCAGCGTGATCTTCTTGCCGA
Source organism: uncultured Alphaproteobacteria bacterium (assembly GCA_964455525.1). GTDB lineage: Bacteria > Bacteroidota > Ignavibacteria > OLB7 > OLB7 > JAFDZV01. Next base: position 736,042 of record CAYVWR010000001.1, on the reverse strand, counting down.
GATGGGGGAGGCGGCGCTTGAAGTAGACCACCACATTGCCCAGCACATCGTTCAATTCCACCGGACGAAGCTCGGCGGCCGAGCCGATCTTGGAGAATCGCAGTGCGATCTTGTTCAGCCGCTCCACATCGCGTTCCATCTCATCGGCAGCTTCCAGCACCTGGGCCGTGTCCTCGGGGGTATAACGGAGCAGCTCTATCCAGCCGAGCAGGGAGCTGAGCGGGGTGCCAAGCTGGTGCGCTGTCTCCTTTGCCATGCCAACCCAGATGTTCGACTGCTCGTTTCGCTTGATATGGCTGAAACTGATGTAGGCCACCAGAAGGAACATCGCGCTGATAATCAGGCCGATATAGGGAAGCATCTGGATCTGTTTGACCGTATCGGAATCATCATAGAAGATCCAGTTGGAGACCAGCGTATCGGTGTCTGTGATGGCATAGATCGGCAGCGGGTCGTAGGTGCTCGCCATAGATTCCAGCCGGTCCTTCAACTCTCTATACTGCTGCTCCATCGATGCGGTGGAGTCGTAGTAGATGTTTTTCATCGGGAGGTTGAAGGAGATGATCTTGTCCGTCTGTGGATCTCGCTGGCCCTCGATCTCCTTGTCGGCGTTTGCAACGATGATCGGAAAGTCGATGGTGTTTCCCAGCTCCAGGGCCAGATCGGACATCACATCAACCGAGCTCATACCCCCATCGTCCTCCTGTACCTGCGGTGCGCTTGCGGTGCGCGAGAACAGGCTTGCAAAAAGTTGCACGGTCTTTCGTTCCGAGGCTTTCAGTTCCTGTGCAAGCCGTTGCGTATAGATAAGCGTTCCCGCCACAATGATGCAGGCAAGCGCTACCAGCGCCAGCTTGATGTTGGCGGAGACGGGAAGCTTGATGGTCTTGAGATTGGCCATTCGGAAAGGCTGCTATGGGGAGTAAGCGTGATCGAGCAATATTCAAGACAGTTATACAAACGATACTGTCTGATAGCCTGACGCTACAGGGCTGCCGATCGTGGGGATTCCACATCTTCCTGTAGGAACTGCTCAGCCGGGTTAACGCTCGCTAGAAGGTCCGCCCCGGCGCGATTGTCGCAGCAAACGGTAGAGTTCTGCCATTGTGCGACGATTGTGATCCGAAGTTCGCGTTATGTCCGAATGTTCTCAATACCTTTTTCCACCTCTATCCGAAGCCCGCCGCCTTCGGATAGCTCCAGGATATGGAGCGATTCCTCGCCGACGGCAAAGCGAAAGCTCCCCGACTGCTTGGCGCCCGCATAGTCCACGCGATATTCCCCTTCAAGCTCCGCGTAGCTTATCTCCTTGTAGGCGGCTCCGGCGCCCGGCATCAGGTTGGTAGGCGCCTGAACACCGAGGATCTTGAATCGGATGCTGCGTGCCGCCAGGTCAAGATTCCCCTCGACCTGTATCTCATAGCGAAATGCCCGGAATTCTCGTACGGTTGCGAATCGGAAGACTGTCCAGAGGAGGCCGCTTTCCTCGTTGCGACGGCGCAGGAGCCTCAGGGTGAACTCGGCAAGTGTTGGCATGAGTGCGTCAGGTAGTCTGCTATCGGTGGGCGATCGTAACGGTGGATGTCCTGGCCGGAGGGGAAGGGCTGCCGGGAGCTGCCACCGGTACTCTATATCGTGTCGGGGAGAGAGCCGATCCCGGCTCTCTCCCCGGCAAATGGTCACGATCGGTATGCTGCCGTATCAGGATGTCGGGTGGTCGGCCGCCGTTGGCTCCTCTGGAGCCGTTGTGCGTGGGTTGCTTGCCATACGCTGCAATTCCACGATGAGATCATTGAATATCACGCCGCGCTGCTCGCCGGTCAGAAGGTTCTTCACCTGTGCCCGACGTTCATTCAGTTCGGTCTCGCCGACGATCACTACTGCCTGCGCGTGTTTCCGGTTGGCCTCGCGCATCTGGGCTTTCATCGAACGGCGAAGCAGATCCTGCTCGGCTGCGATTCCCTTTGCACGCAGTTCCGTTACCGTTGCGAGCGCCCATCGGCGCGAAGCATCATCAAGGCCTATCACATAGATCACGGTCTCCGGTTCCGGTTCGGCCGGGCCGTTTGCGCTCTGCATCGCCATAAGCAGCCGCTCCATGCCGAAGCTGAACCCAACCGCGGGGGTCTCCTTGCCACCGATCTGCTCGATCAGCGTATCATAACGTCCGCCGCCGCCAAGCGCGTCCTGTGCTCCAAGATCCAGTCCCTGAAACTCGAAGGCTGTCCGTGTATAATAATCAAGCCCGCGCACCAGCCTATGATCGATCGTAAAGGCTATCCCGGCCGCCGTCAGCAGATCCTGTACACGCTCGAAGTGGGCGCGCGACTCATCCTGAAGGAAGTCGATGATGTGGGGTGCTTCCGCTGTCGCACGAATATCCTCCTCGCGCTTGGAGTCGAGCACACGAAGAGGATTGCCCTGCATACGCCGTACGCTGTCGGGACTCAACTGTTCGATGCGTGCGTTGAGGTACTCCAGCAACGCCTCCCGGTAGCGTATACGTTCTTCGGCAGTGCCTATGGAGTTCAGCCGGAGCTTCTGGTTGCTTATGCCAAGCTCTTGCAGCAACTGTGCGCCGATGATGATAACCTCGGCATCGGCCTCCGGCTGTGATGACCCATACAGTTCCAGCCCGAACTGGTGGAACTGCCTGTAGCGTCCGGCCTGCGGTTGCTCATAGCGAAACATCGGGCCGATGTAGTACCATTTGTTCAGCGGCTGGCTCTGGGCCATGTTATGTTGCACAAAGGCCCGTGCGGCGCTGGCAGTAAGCTCCGGGCGGAGTGTAAGCGATTCGGGAGGCTCGGATTTGTCGAGAAAGGAATACATCTCCTTGCCGACGATATCGGTGCCTTCGCCCACTCCCCGGGTAAACAGTGCGGTTGTCTCCACGATCGGCAGGCGGATCTCTCCATAACCGCTTCGGCGGGTAAGCCCGTGGATCACATCCTCCAGCCTGCGCCAGCGGGCCGATTCCTCTGGAAGTATATCGCGAAAGCCTTTAATCGATTGATAAGCCATATATGCAGGGCCGAATGTGATATGAGAACGCCCTTCGTATGAAGGGCGGGCGTGGAATGCAGCAAGGCCCCTCTGGGCAGGGGCTTTATCCCGGAGTTGAAGGCTCGGTCGTGAAAGCGCAGGGATGTATCACGTCTCGAAGTACCGATGCTCCTCCTGATCGAACAGAGCCAGTACCTCGGCGGCGGATTTTGCGTTCAACAGTTGCTGGCGGAATGCTTCATTGTTCATAAGCCTGCTGATGCGGCTTAGAAGCTTGAGATGAGTGCCGACATGGGTCTCCTTGCCCACCAGCATAAAGATGAGCTGAACCGGCTGGTTGTCCAGCGCTTGGAAGTCGATCGGATCTCTGGTGATAGCAAAGGCTGCGATGATATCCTGCAATGCATCGGTTTTGCCGTGGGGGATTGCAAATCCATGTCCCACACCGGTGCTCATGAGCTTCTCACGCTCCAGGATCGCCGCTCGGATACGCTCCAGATCGAGCACCTTGGGGGAACTCCCAAACATGTCGATCATGCGGTTGAGCGCCTCCTCCTTGCTTGTTGCCGGGAGATCGATCGCAATGTACGATTCTTCAAGAATTGAAGAGATATGCATACGGGGTACGCTCGAAGGTTATGATTCAGAGGTGCCAAACATACGAAAATTCTCCTGGCGAGAGGCCGTTTTCAACATGACTCTCTATCTGAAATACCGGTAACAGTTATCTTGGCTGTCTCATATGCTGCCGGTATCGGAATGCATGCGCACATGCCGGGCCGGTTATCTCGCCATCCGGGTGGCGTGCGCTTGTTCGGTTCAGGCGCAAAATCCACTGTTACTCTACCGATAATCCAAATCGGACCATGCCCCTTATTCGTTCTATCTCCGGCCTTCGTGGTACAGTTGGCGACAGCCTTACGCCAGAAATTATTGTGCGCTATGCCGCGGCGTTCGCAGAGTTCTGCGGCAGTGGCACCATTGTCGTCGGACGCGACGGGCGTGTGGGGGGGGAATGGATTCAGGATGTGGTGGTCGGCACGCTCCGTGCCTGTGGGGTCAACGTTCGCACCATCGGCGTTGCGCCAACTCCCACCGTTCAGCTTGCTACCGAGAAAAGCGAGGCGCTGGGGGGGATTTCGATTACAGCCTCGCATAATCCTGCCGAGTGGAACGGTTTGAAGTTCCTTAACCACGAGGGCATCTTTCTTGATGCCGGGGAATGTGCCAGGCTCTTTGCACTGGTGGATCGGGGGGTGGAACAGTTTGCCGGCTGGCATGGCTCCGGTTTGAAGGAGAATGCAGAGGGTGATCTGGCACGCCATGCAGCGATGGTGATCGCGCTTCCGTTTGTCGATCTTGCGCGGCTCCGCAGGCGCCGGTTCAAAGTGGTTGTCGATGCGGTGAATGCCTCCGGGTCGGCCATCGTCCCGGCGCTTTTGGAGTGTTGCGATTGTGAGGTGGTGCTCCTGTTCTGCGATGGTTCGGGAGTGTTCCCCCATACCCCTGAACCGGTACCGGAGAATCTTGGCGCCCTTGCCTCCGCAGTTGTCGATGCCGGTGCGGATATGGGCATTGCGGTTGATCCCGATGCCGATCGGCTGGTGCTGATCGATGAACGTGGGGTACCGATCGGCGAGGAGTATACCATTACCGCGGCTGCCGACTTCATTCTTCGGTGGGAACGTCTGCGCGATGATGCGCGCGAGCTGATTGCGGTGGTGAACCTCTCCACCACGCGTGCGGTCGATGATGTGGCTGCCCGATATGGCGCGTACGTGATGCGTACGCCGGTGGGAGAGATCAATGTGGCCCGTAGAATGAAAGCGGCTGGCGCAGTGATAGGGGGAGAGGGGTCCGGTGGGGTGATCCTTTCGGCGCTCCATTATGGCCGCGATTCGCTCGCAGGCATCATGATTATCCTACAGAGCCTCCTGGAGCATGGCGGCACGCTCTCCTCGCTTCGTGCCGCTCTGCCGTCCTATGAGATCGTCAAGCGGAAGGCAACGCTGCTGCCAGGCACCGATGCTACGGCGATGCTCCAGCATCTCATGGAGCAGCATCGCCATACAACGGCCCGTATTACCGTTGAGGATGGTCTGAAGCTCGATTTCGAGCGATCCTGGGTGCATCTGCGTGCCTCCAATACCGAGCCGATCATTCGTGTGATCGCCGAGGCACCAACCAGAGAGGAGGCCACCGCCCTTGCCGATTCCTATCTGGAGCGTATCGAGACGATATCTGGTTGAGCGCCCCATCCTGCACAGCGTGTGGTCGCCGGGCGGCGCTGCTCCGCCTGGGAGAGCCTCTGGAGGAGCCGATCTATGCAAGCTTTTATGGTCTTGCAGCAACCGATCTCGGGCCACACATTCCTGCCGATGCTTTCCCGTCGCCACATACTGGCCCTGGGGTTCCTGCCAGGCATAACGATGGCAGCGCTTCGCGCACTGGCCGAGAGCGGCGCATTGTTCGACGAGATAGTCCATGCCGATCCCAAGGATCTTGCAGATCTCGGGCTGCGTCGTGCGGCCATTGGTGCTATGCGGAATATGGACGAAATGCTCCAGCGCGCCGATGCCCAGATGGTGCTGGCGGAGCAGCATGGTGCGGCTATCGTGCAGTTCTGGGACCCTGAGTATCCCTCTGCGTTGCGGGCTATCTATGCAGCTCCGGTGACGCTCTATGTGCGGGGTGTGCTCCGCCCGGATGAGGAGCGTGCGGTTGCTATCGTTGGCACGCGGGCTGCGTCGGTCTATGGCACTCTTGCCGCCGAACGCTACGCCGAAGGATTTGCCAGCGCAGGGGTTACGGTGGTATCAGGGCTGGCGCGGGGCATTGATATGGCGGCTCATACCGCTACGTTGAAGGCGGGAGGGCGGACGATCGCGGTGGTTGCATCAGGGCTGGATCAGATCCAGCCGTCGTATGCCGCCCTTCTTGCGGAGAAGATCGCTCGCCAGGGGGCGGTTGTGAGCGAATATCCGTTTGGGGTCAAGGCCCTGCGCCCATATTTCCCGCAACGCAACCGCATCATCAGCGGAATCGCTTCGGGGACGGTCATCGTCGAGAGCGACCAGTCCGGCGGAGCAATGATTACCGCCGGTTTTGCCTTCGATCAGGATCGCGATCTTTTTGCCGTTCCAGGCCCTATCTCCTCGCCCAGAAGCCGTGGGCCGAATCTGCTGATCCGAACCGATCGCGCACGCCTTACGCAAAGCCCTGATGATGTGCTGGAGATTCTTGGCTATGGTGGACCCGCGCTGCTGGACGATCCTCTCGCAATTGATGCCCGGTCCTTCGATCTGAACCTGTTCGAGCAGCAGGTGTATACGGTCCTGAGCGATGAGCCGATGCATATCGATGCAATCTGCGTGGCAACGGGGCTTGCATCGAGCGAGGTGCTGGTGAATCTTCTTACGCTGGAATTTAAAGGGCTTGCACGCCAGATGGCGGGGACGATATTTGTTCGTGGCTGAGTGTTCCGATGCCATGTCTCCGTATCTCTTCATCTCTTCGAGGCTGGGGTGCCGCTGCATGTTCCTGGCGTGTGCGATCTCCCCTCTCTCGGTCTGGCCGCTCATCACCCCTCTTCTCCCCCGTTGATAGGCACAAACGAGGCGGGCGGCCATGATAGCCGCCCGTTGCTCCGAATGCCCGTAGGACCGAATCTCTACGCAATCGTCACACGCTCATCCAGATAGACATCCTGAATAGCGTTGAGCAGGGCCGCGCCTTCCTTCATCGGACGCTGGAACGCCTTGCGCCCACTGATAAGCCCGGCGCCGCCTGCGCGCTTATTGATGATGGCGGTTCTTACTGCCTCGGCCAGATCGCTTTCACCGGAACTGGCGCCGCCGGAATTGATCAGGCCAGCACGCCCCATATAGCAGTTTGCAACCTGATAACGGGTCAGATCGATCGGATGATCGGTTGTAAGCGTTTCGTAGACGGCCTTGCTTGTCTTGCCGAAGTTGAGCGCGGTATAGCCGCCGTTGTTCTCCGGGAGCTTCTGCTTGATGATGTCTGCCTGGATGGTAACGCCAAGGTGGTTTGCCTGTCCGCTCAGGTCGGCCGAGAGATGGTAGTCCTTATCTCCCTTCACGTTGAATGCCGCATTACGGGTATAACACCAGAGGATGGTGGCCAGGCCACGCTCATGGGCATAGGCAAAGGCTTCGGCCACTTCCACGATCTGCCGTGGCGATTCCTCTGAACCGAAATAGATGGTGGCGCCTACCGCTGCCGCTCCCATCTCATATGCCTGGTCGATAGTGCCGAACATGATCTGGTCGAACGTATTCGGGTAGCTGAGCAACTGGTTATGGTTGATCTTGACGACATAGGGGATCTTGTGTGCGTACTTGCGAGCGGTCATGCCGAGCACGCCGAACGTCGATGCCACCGCGTTGCATCCTCCCTCGATCGCCAGCCGGACGATATTCTCTGGATCGAAGTATTCCGGCTGCATAGCAAACGAAGCCCCGGCCGAATGTTCGATTCCCTGGTCAACCGGAAGGATCGAAAGATAGCCGGTGTTTGCCAGCCGCCCGTTTGTATAGAGACGTGAGAGGTTGTTGAGCACACGGATATTGCGATCCGATGCCACGAAGATGCGGTCGATGAAATCAGGGCCCGGCAGGTGGATCGATTCCTTCGGGATCGTGGTGCAGGTATGGTTCAGCAGATCCTCGGCGTCGCTGCCGAGCAGTTCCTGAATACGTTCGATCATAATCGGCTGTGTTCCAGTGAATAGAGTTGATTGCCTGAGTACTTGTGCAATGGCTGCAAATGTAGCCCGGCCATTGCCACAAGACAAACACTACGATGCTTCTATAAGCCCATTTCTCCGTGGCATATCGTTACGATGATGTGCGGACGGTATGGGGATTGCATAGGCTTGATGCAGGAGGGCGTGTTTCTGTATGCGCAGGATGTTCATGAATCTTACAACTGTTTGGGCTCTTCTGAAGGAGAGTGCATCGGAGTGGGACAAGGATAAATGCCCACGATTGGGTGCGGCGATCTCGTATTATACCCTGTTCTCGCTTGCCCCCATCCTTATCATCGCCATTGCCATTGCCGGTTTGATCTTCGGCCAGGAGGCGGCGCGAGGGCAGATCGTTGTTCAGATGCAGGAGCTGGTGGGGCTGGAAGGGGCGCAGGCTGTGCAGACGATGCTCGAAAATGCATATCAATCCTCTGATAGCGTCTGGGCAACGGTTGTGGCCATCGTTATGCTGATGGTTGGTGCCACCGGAGTGTTTATAGAGTTGCAGGATTCGCTGAATACCGTCTGGGAGGTGGTGCCGAAGCCCGGTCGCGGAATCAAGGGGATCGTGCAGGACCGCATGCTCTCGTTCGGTGTGGTGCTCGGCGTCGGCTTTCTGCTGCTTGTCTCCCTCATATTGAGCGCAGGGCTTACGGCGGTCTATAAATATGTGCTGGTGAATATGCCGGGGAGTGCCATCCTCTGGCAAACGGTGAACTTTGTGGTGTCGTTTGCGATCATCACATTTCTCTTTGCGATGATCTATAAGCTTCTTCCCGATGTGAAACTGGAGTGGAAACACGTCTGGATTGGCGGTGCTGTTACAGCGGGCCTGTTTACGATCGGGAAATTCCTTATCGGACTCTATATAGGCAATAGCAGCACGGCCTCGGCCTACGGGGCAGCTGGATCGGTGGTCGTGCTTCTTGTCTGGGTGTATTATTCCGCACAGATATTCCTGTTCGGGGCGGAGTTCACCCAGGTCTACGCCAGACGGCACTGCAAGACGAAAGTTGTCCCACAGGACAATGCCATATCGCTTGAAGGGGTGGCGCGCGATAAGGCCTCCGCCATGGAAATTGCGAAAAAGGTTCTCCAGGAAAAGGAGGAGGCCAATAAGCAGTCATAGCCCCGGGAGGATGGTCAGAGACCACTATGCGAGCGCAAACGGATCGCCTCTCGATATGCTATCGCTGGCAGGTGCCACCTTCATTGGCAGATGGCTGGCATCCGCCTTGCTCCAGGTACGGCCATGAACCGGGCAACAACGATAGATCTTCAGGAAACCCCAGGCAGCATCGATCCGGCGGAGTCGGCACGGACGGCAGGGCTGCGCTATGTCCTAGACTCGCGTCCGGGAATCGGACGTGAGTCGGAGGGGGATGCCGTGTATTACATTGATCCGCATGGGGAGCGGTTGAACGATCAGAAGGTGCTCGATCGCATCAAATCGCTGGCGATTCCCCCCGCCTGGACCGATGTCTGGATATGTCCCAGCCCAAACGGACATCTTCAGGCTACCGGACGGGATGCAAGGGGACGGAAGCAATACCGGTATCATCCGCGTTGGCGGGCAATGCGTGATGATACCAAATACCATCGCATGCTTCAATTCGGTGAAAGCCTGCCGCTTATCCGTGAGTGCGCCGATCATGATCTCTCGCGGCCTGGCCTGCCACGTGAGAAAGTGCTTGCAACCGTGGTGCAGCTTCTGGATCGGACGTCGATTCGTATAGGGAATGTGGAGTATGCAAAGGCCAATGGCTCTTTCGGTCTTACCACCATGCGTAACCGTCATGTGAAGATCCTTGGCTCCCGTGTCCATTTCTCATTCAAGGGAAAGAGCGGCGTGCGGCATTCCATTGATCTGGTCGATCGCCGTCTGGCACGGACCATTGCGCGCTGCCGGGATATTCCCGGCCATGATTTGTTTCAATATCTGGATGATGAGTCCGGTCGCCATACAATAGGCTCCGGCGATGTGAACGAGTACCTTCGTGCTGCCAGCGGACACGATTTTACCGCAAAGGATTTCCGTACCTGGAATGGCACGGTCTGCGCCGTGATGGCACTACGGGAATATGAGCCGTACACATCGGAGTCGCAGGCAAAAAAAAATATCGTGCAAGCGATAGAGACCGTCTCAAAACAGCTTGGCAACACGCCTGCGGTCTGCCGTAAGAGCTATGTGCATCCGGCTGTGCTGGAGTCCTATCTGGAAGGGGAGTTCGCCGATGTGATTGCCAGTGCCGGGAGGGATGCAGGCGGCGATGGTGCATATGATCTGCCATGGGAGGAACGCATGGTTATGCGATTGTTGCAGCATAGGTTGGGGTAGAGCATCTCTTAGGCCAAGGCACAGGATGGTGAGAGCCACCATATTCAGCCCGTTTTTCCTATAGCGTATGGCTGCTGTGGCCATGTTTAACGGATAGCCAGGATCTTCAGAGATATGCGATGTTATAATAAAAATGCCCCGGTCCTTTTTGGAACCGGGGCATGGTCGCGAGCCTGTGCTCGTGTAGTTCTACATGGTCCGTGTATGGCCTCTGCGGATTAGAGCTTGGTGCGAACGGCCGAGACCATCTGCGCAAGCTGGGAACGCTGCGACGAGTTGAGGATCGAAGCGATACGGCTCTCCTGCTTCTCGGCAAGCGGAGCGAGCTGGGCGTTGATCTGAACGATACGCTGCATTCTCGGCGCTGCCTCCTTCTCTGCCATCTGATCGTTGAAGTCCGGGCGAGCAGTCAGGGCACGATACTCTGACCACAGGCGGGTACGCTCGGAATGAAGAGCTGCTACTTCCTTATCCATCGCGGCGATCTGTGCCTGCTGTTCGGCGGTCAGATTCAGCGAGCTTGCTTTGCTGAGGATCACCGTGCTGGCTGCAACCGGCTGCTGGTTCTCCTTGTCGACGGCTACACGGCGGACCTTCGAGGTGACCGCAGTCTGGGCAAAGCTAGCGGTTGCAGTTGCAGCAAGCAGTCCTACCAGGACAAGGGCGCGGGTTACAAAATTCTTGGTCATATTGAGCCTAACTCCAAAGTTATAAGTGATCTGAATCAGTGCACAGCCGCTGGGTACTAGGAGTTGCGATGCCGTGCTGCGTTCTTGTTACTTTCGTGGGGTATGACAGAGGCTCCTGGCGGGAGTTTAAAGCGGGGGGGAGAAATTTTTTTAGAGTTGATTCGGGCCGTTCGCCGACTCATCATTCATCTATCGGAGACATAACGACGTGAGCATGAAGACGCTCGGACATAAGAAGAATTTCCTGGCGATCGAGAGCAGGCATTCCTCGCTCTCGGAGTCGCGTATCGCCATTGTATCGGCCCCATACGAACACACCGTCAGCTATGGGGGCGGGGCGGCCAAGGGGCCAGGAGCTATCCTGGATGCGTCCGCGTATGTGGAATTTTATGATGATGAGTTCGAGCGGGAACTCTGTTTCGATCTGGGAATTACAACGCTCCGCCCGCTCGATTTCGGTAAGAATGTCGATCAGGATGCGCTCGACCAGATCGCGCGCGAGGTCTCTACGCTGATAGGCATGGGGAAGTTTGTTGTAACGCTTGGCGGCGAGCATACCATCTCCACCGCTCCTATTCTGGCCCATCTGGAACGGTATCCGACGATGAGCCTGCTCCACTTCGATGCACATTCCGATCTGCGCGATAGCTACGAAGGGTCTCGATATTCCCATGCATCGTTTGCAGCCAGAGTTGCCGAACGGATGAATCCCGAGAAGATCACCCAGGTGGGGATCAGGGCACAGTGCCGCGAGGAGGCGGAGTTTATAAAGGAGCGAGGGGTGAAGACGTTCTATGCCAACGCGCTCCGTCGTGGTGTGCATGGCGAGCAGTGGCAGCGTTCGGTTGTGGATACGCTCGGCCAGGAGGTCTATGTTACCTTCGATGTCGATTATTTCGATCCGGCTATCATGCCGGCTACCGGCACGCCGGAACCCGATGGGTTTCTCTACGCGGAAACGCTCGATGTCTTTCGGACGCTGATTATGTCAGGGCGAACGATCGTAGGATTCGATGTTGTGGAGCTGGCGCCGATGAAGGGGCTTGCCCATCCCAATCTGCTTGCGGCGCGGCTGGTGTACAAGATGCTGAATTATGCATTTGCCGAGCGGATTCCGGCGTATCCTCGTCTGAACGCACCGGATATGGCTGTGTTGGCTCCGGCCGAAGGCTGAAAATCCAATGCGTGATAGTGTGCGGAATGGTCCGTAGGGGGGCGGGGAATATATTCCCCGCCCCCCTTGCTTGCCCGTATCTCCTACTTCGCTCTTCGCATCTCCCGTGGCAGCATGGAATCGCGCCGGGTGAACCCGTAATGGCTGAATATCCGCTGGTTATCCGGGTGAATAAACTGCTCCAGCAGACGGCGTGCCGCCGTGTTATCCTGTAGGTGGGAGAGTGCCGCGATCCGGTAGCGGATATAGGGGTTTATCCCAGGATCAGCCGTGGGAGAAGGGGATCGGAGCGTATCAACGATTCTCACCCGTGCATCGAAACGTCGTGCTTCGCTTCCTCGTATGATGCCAGCATCGGCGCGAGCATCCGTGATCATGTCGATCACATCGCGGCTGTCTCTGGCCAGCAGCCGACGGTGTTCAAGCGTACGCCATAACCCGTTTCTACCAAGCGCCTCTTCCGCCAGCCGGGCCTCAAGGGCTGGTTGTTCAAGTATGGCAATGCGTGTGGATGGGAGGGCGGCCAGATCGCGTATGGATATAAGGGGCAGCCGGGAGTCGTGCGCGACCACTACCACCAGCGGCTCGCCCGCCACCAGCATCGTCTGATCCGGTCCGTACGTGGAATCCTCGCTCCCTCGTATAAGCTGCGGATCGTTGCCGGTATCAGTATAGAGCAGGAGGTCGAACCTGCCGGAATCGGCTGCGGCTCTCATCTCATCGTGGCTGGCAAACGTCACGGAAAAGCGTAGCGTGGAGTCGCTGTTCTCGATGTCCCGCTCAATCTCATTGAGAGGCTCGCGCAGGGAAGAATCCGCAACAAGCAGGAGCTTGGCTGGCAGGTGCGTGGGTTCCTTTCTGTGCTGCGCCGGCTCGCATCCGACCGCAAGCAGCAGTGTCAGCGACCATAGGGCCATAAGCAGACGGCGTGCTATTCCGGGCGAGCGGGCGCATAGGCTGTTTGCAGGAGCGATCATAGGGCGTCGGGTCGTAGTGAATTTCTGTGGTTTATGTTCTGCTGGGGCGGACCTTCTCCAGCTCTCGCACGATCATCGGCATAACCGTTCCGCTGGTTGCGCGAATCGATTCATGCATGTGCCGGGTGATAGGGGTCTGTTCCGGGTTGATTTCCACGACATATGCTCCCGATTCTCTGGCAAGCAACGGCAGACCGGCGGCAGGATACACCAGTGCCGATGTTCCGATCGAGAAGAAGACGTTTGCCTGTTGGGCGTAGCGTTCCGCCATCATCATGGCGTTCGCCGGGAGCATCTCGCCGAACCATACAACATCGGGGCGGATCTTGCCACCACATCCGCATTCCTGCACCTTCGCAACCGTCAGCAGCCGTTGATCGTCGTAACGCCTGCCGCAGTTCTGGCAGAAATTTTTTCTGATGCTGCCATGCAGTTCCACTACCTCCGCCGATCCGGCCTGTCCGTGAAGCCCATCGATGTTCTGCGTGATTACAGGCACCTTCGGCACAAGGCGTTCCAGCTCGGCGATCGCGAGGTGGCCGGCATTCGGCGCGGCATTCAGGATAACCTCCCGCCGCGCCTGATACCATCTCCAGACAAGATCGGGGTTGGCAAGGAAGGCATCCACATTTGCCAGCTCCTCTGGCCTGAATTTCGTCCACAGCCCATCGTTGGTCCGAAAGGTGGCGATACCGCTTTCTGCCGAGATGCCCGCGCCTGTAAATGCCACCACCAGCCGTGCGTTTGCCAGCCGTTCCAGAAGCGTTCTGCTGATCGTTGGTTCCATACTGCTCTGTGCATGCCTGTTGCGGATGCTCTGCTTGTTATCGTCGGCGTGCTGCAACGGCCGCCTCAAGCACCTCCACGGTGGCACGGGCGGTATCCTCCCAGGTGATGCCCGTGGCAAACTCCATCGCCCCGGCACGTAAACGCTCCCGCAGGTCCTGATCGCGCAGGACAAGAAGCAGCCGCTCGGTAAGAGCGTCGATATCACCATAGGGGTAAAGAAATCCCGTACGGCCATCCTGCACCGAGTCGCGAAGGCCGGGGCTATCGGCTGCAATCGCTGGGGTGCCGCAGGCATTTGCCTCCACATTGACGATGCCCCATCCCTCCTTCATTGAAGGGTTGACGACCACCCAGAGTTCCTGAAGCAGACGTTGTTTCTCCTCATCGGAGACAAACCCGGTGAACCGGGTGGCATCGGCCACGCCAAGCTCACCGGCGAGCCGCTCCAGTTCCGGGCGAAAATCCCCCCGTCCGATGATAACCAGTTCAGCATCCGGCATCTGTCTGCGTATCCGTGCAAACGATGTTACAATATGATCCACGCTCTTGTATCGCTTCAACCTGCCAAAGTATCCCACCGTCGGATGCGCTGATTTTGGAACGCCGGTGGGGTGAAGACGGCTATGGTCGATGGAGTTCAGAGCAAGGGTGAAGTTCTCGCGACGAAAGCCACGTGCAACAAATTCATCCAGTGTAGACTGCGAGACGACCAGGAATGGGATCTTCTTATAGAAGAAGTCCACAAGTTCCTCTGCAAGGTATACATAACTTCCGGCGATCGGCCCAGCCTCACGGAAGATGGATGTGCCGAAGAAGTGATGGCTCAGCCCAACGAGCGGACGCCGTACATACAACGGTGTGTAGAACGGGATCTTGTTGAGATCGTCGACAACGACATCGAAGTTCTCGTGCCGTAATTTGGAGAGATAATACCACGGCACGATGAAGTTGAAGGTATTGCGCGATCCTTTGCGAACGATTCTGATCCCGTCGATCATCTCCTCCTCCGGGGCACCCGGAAAGGTGGAGCAGAAGACGGTAACCTTGTGCCCCAGGGCCACAACGCGTTTAAAGGTTTCGTGCAGATGGACCTCTGCCCCACCCGAGAGGGGATTTGTCCAGTCCTGCCAGTTGATGACGAGTATATTCATTCTGTGCAAAACTACGGCTCATTGGCGGAAGTGCGTTCATCCGATTCAATGTATCGTTGATGCCCGATCGTGCCGGATGATGGTTTCTTCAGTTCTCCCGCACGATGTTTGATGAACAAGAGGTATCATACCCACTGGGACGGAACACTAAGCAAGGATGGAAACGATACCATGAGGGTTCTGATCGTAGAAGACAACCAGTCCATCGTGACGGTTACACGCATGATACTGGAGCGTGAAGGGATGGAGGTTTGTGCGGCGGATGATGGCCGCTGTTTCGCAATCGCCGAAGAGTGGGGGCCATCCGTTATCTTGATGGATGTACGGCTCCCCCAGCTTGATGGCATCGAAGCCTGTATGCAGTTGAAGTTGAATGCCGCAACCACTCATATTCCGGTTGTGCTGATGACGGCCGATCAGGATGGGGCCGAGCTTGTAGACGATGCCTGTGCCGATGGGCTGCTTGCCAAACCGTTCAGCAACAAAAGTCTCGTTGCAACGGTACGGAAGTTCGGTCAGAGGGATGTCTGAACCGTTCGCCATTGCCTTCGGTGCCGGATCGGGAGAGATGAATGGGGCCGGTTGGAACGCCGTTTGTGTTCCTGGTCGGAAATACAACTCCTTATCAAGGAATGTGTCGTATGGGACTTATCACAAGCATTGTCGTTGGAGCGATCGTTGGCTGGCTGGCAAGCATTATTGCAAAGACCAACGATCAGATGGGATGTCTCTGGAATATCGTGATCGGTGTGATCGGCGCCGCGCTCGGGAGCTGGCTCGCGATAAGACTTGGCCTCAAGGTTCAGGAGGGGCTATCGCTGATGGGATTCCTTGTCAGTCTTGGCGGTGCGGTGGTCCTGATCATACTGCTGAGAGCCATTGGCATCCTCCGCCGCGATCGCTGAGGCGTGCGATGGCTTGCCGATGATAGAAAACCCAAAGCGGGCGCCTTCTCTATGGGTGCCCGCTTTACGTTGCAGTGAAAAGACTTCTACAGACGAAGCTTGGGTTTGTTGATGCCAAGGTTCTTCATCTGCTTTGAAAGGGTCGAACGGTCGATGTCAAGCTCGGCCGCTGCGCGTGTGATGTTCCAGTCGTTGCGATCCAGAATCTTGATCAGCTCATCCTTCTTCGTCTGCTTGGCCAGCATCTGCACATCATTGTAATCCTGTACTATGGTCACCTCGCTCGGACGGAACGGGTCGGCACGTTCAAGCACTCGTGCCACGTCGGTATGCTCGATCTGCTCCCCCTGCGACATCACCACTGCCGCCTCCATGGCACGGCGCAGCTCCCGGATATTTCCAGGCCATCGCTGACGTTCCAGAAGATCCACCGCCGAGTCCGAAAGCCGTTTCCCCGGAAGGCTGTTTTTTGTGGCGAATTCCTGAAGGAAGTGCAATGCCAGCGGCCGTATATCCTCCTTCCGCTCACGGAGCGGCGGTATATGAAGCTCGATGCCCCGCAGCCGATACAGCAGATCCTCGCGGAACTGCCGTTCCCGTACCGCTTCCAGAAGATTACGGTTGGTTGCCGAGATGATCCTGATATCGACGTTCTCCGCCGTCACCGATCCCAGTTTCCTGACGGTCTGGCTGTCGAGCACACGAAGGAACTTCGCCTGGAGCTCGATCGGGAACTCCCCGATCTCATCAAGAAACAGGGTGCCGCCGTCGGCTGCCTGCACCATGCCTGTTTTGGCATCGGTCGCCCCGGTGAATGCGCCTCTGGTATGGCCAAAAAGCTCGCTCTCGAACATCGTGGCCGGTATGTTCGGCACATCGAGCACCACAAAGGGCTTTGCCTTGCGAGCGCTCATCATATGGATGGCGTGTGCCAGGAGATCCTTGCCGGACCCTGTCTCTCCGGTTATCAGCACCGATATCATGGACATGGCGCACATCTCCGCATCGCTCAGAATGCGCTGGATCGTCTGGCTGCCACCAACGATGCCGTATCGCTCCAGGCGCTCGCCGACCGAGGCCTTTTCCCGTATCTTGCGCTCGATAACCGGCTTTACGGCGGTCAGTAGCTCGTACGGGCTTGATCCCTTATAAATATAGTTGGTGGCCCCCCCCTTCATGGCACGCACTACAAGGTCGATCGAGTTCTCGCCGGTAAGCATGATAACTGGAACGGATGGATGAAACCGGACGATGCGTTCAAGCACTTCAAGGCCGTCCATTCCCGGCATTCTCATATCAAGAAGCACCAGGGCGATGCCGGAGGCGTTTGCACTCAATGCTTCGAGTCCTTTACCGCCTCCTTCGGCGGTCATGACATCATAGCCGGAGCGTCTCAGCAGTTCGGCAACGGTGTCCAGAAAGCTTCTATCATCATCTATGAGAAGGATCTTTGGAGGGGTTGAACCAGATCGGTCGTTGAGCATAATGTTCTACAGTGGTCGGGGCGATGATGCCCGATAATCGTCTTGCTTTGTGCGCTGATGAAAGGTACGAACGGCAGTAGCAATTCCAAATCGGCCATTGGGGAGAGAAAAAGGGGGATGGGTGAATTTTTTTTTGGAGGCGGGTTGCTCTCGTACAACTAAAGTCTTTATATTCGTACCGGCTAAGCATTTCCAACGACGCATATGTAGTTATTGTTGGAAACCAACGTCTGCCGAGTCGCCGCGACGCTTTTATGATTCTGGACCTCTCATAAAGATAATCGCGGACCAACGGCTTCAAACACATGGGTCTGGACCTCCCTATGTGCTAGGCATTCGGGCATAGTCCAATCACGGGCGGTGGGGCGCCACCCTCGCCGCCCGTCGATTGTTTTCTCAACCTCCAGAACATACCACACAAGCCCTCGCTTCTCCCGATTTTCTTCAGATCCCGCTGCTTTTTGCACGTTCTGCTGCCATCCACACGTTCCTTTCACATCCTTTTACAGTGTATCTGCCCGGCTCGCTTATGATGCGCATGCCTGGAACATCGCTGTTCCTGTGCCGTATGCTGAGCAACCGGTTCTTTGAACGTTCCGGCGTGGTGCCTTGTGTCCTTCTAGGGCCGTATCTTTGGCAGAGTGGTTGCATTTCCCGTACCTGCCAGCGCTTGTCTAATATGCACGGTAGTGCCCGTCCGGTTCGGCCGGTGCCGGTTCATGTCATCATGATAGAGGTAGTTCTATGATCGAGACTCAGTTTACGGAGCCGATGGCAGATGCCACCTCCACGCCCGGCTTGCTTTCGATCGACCAGATAAATCTGCGGCTGGATCTGGTCGAGGAGATAGCCCGTCTGAAGAAGGAGATGAATGCGATCCTTCTGGCGCATTATTATCAGGAGTCGGAGATTCAGGATATCGCCGACTTCATCGGCGATTCCTTGGAGCTTGCGCGCCGCTCGCAGGAGACGGATGCGGATGTGATCGTCTTTGCCGGCGTTCATTTCATGGCCGAAACCGCCAAGATTCTGAATCCGACCCGGCAAGTACTGATTCCCGACATGGCGGCTGGCTGTTCGCTGGCCTCCGGCTGCCCTGCTCCTGCGTTCAAGAAGTTCCGCCAGATGTACCCGGACCATCTTGCTCTTACCTATATCAACTGCTCGGCGGATGTCAAGGCGTTGAGCGATGTGATCGTAACATCCTCATCGGCCGAGAAGATCATCAACAGGATTCCGCCGGAACAGAAGATCCTCTTCTCGCCGGATCGGAACCTGGGACGGTATCTGATGAAGAAGACCGGGCGGGATATGGTGCTCTGGCAGGGCACCTGTATCGTGCATGAGACCTTTAGCCAGCGCAGGATCATCGAACTGAGGCATCGCCATCCCAACGCGCTGCTTATAGCGCACCCGGAGTGCGAGGAGTCGCTGCTGGATCGTGCCGATTTTGTCGGCTCGACCAGTGCGCTCCTGAAGTTCACTCAGGAGTCCCCGGCCGAGTCGTTTATTGTCGCTACCGAGTCGGGGATTCTCCACCAGATGCAGAAGCTTGCACCACAGAAGGTGTTCATCGGTGCGCCCCCCGAGGAGGAGAGCTGCAACTGCAACAACTGTCCGTATATGAAGCTGAACACCCTGGAGAAAATCTATCTCTGCATGCTCAATCGCTCGCCGGAGATCGTTCTGCCGGAAGAAACCATGGCCGGTGCGCGCCGCTCGCTGGACCGTATGCTGGAGATGAGCAGATAGCGTCCGCATCCATTCGGCAGATGATGCTCTGGGGTTGTGCTGTGCTTTTATCCCGTCCTCTCCTCTGTTGTGGCATGGGGGAGCCAGTGCCCTCGTGCCACATGGGCTTCAATCGTGCGCGGCAGAACTGGAGGATCAATACGGAAAGACTTGCTACCTTTCCTCGTCAAGGTGTATCACGGTTCTGGCAGTGACAGGCTGGCCTCCGGGGCATCGTATCGCAACCGCATGCCACGGCTCGATGAATCAACAAGCCTCCGCGTGCCTGGCGTCCATAGTTATATCATAGATGAACCTGTTCGGCTCTCTGCGTGCGAGTATTCCGGCAAGAGCGATTATCCGGTATAGACATGCTGGGTCGGCACACGATCCTATATTCCCTATGAAACTGAAACTCGACCTGCACGACATCTACAACAAGGGACAGGATATCGACCGTGCGCTGAACGGAATCATCCGGGAGGCGATAGAGAAAAAAGCACCGCTGGTGGAGATCATCCCAGGCAAGGGGTCCGGCCAGCTCAAGAAGAAGGTGATCCGGTTCCTGGATCAGAAAGAGATCAAGGCGCTTTATCACCGAGTGGAAAAGGACAGCAAGAATTTCGGACGGCTGTTTGTGCATTTTCGGTGGAAGTAGAGGATGTTCCCGCTGATTAGAGGAGACTTGGTAATGAAAGGCCAGTATCCGGGATGCTCCCGTAGATCCTGTTTTTAACCTGGGCCTCGGGGATCACCGATCATGGGGGAGGGAATGCATGGGGCTATGCCGTTGTTCATGGTAGGCCACTGTTGAACGCGGGCGTAGTGCTGAGCCAGTCAGAGATGTGCACACAACATATGTGTGGGATCATGTGGCCTCTACCATTGAAAACCATGACCCGCGTGCTGAAGCTGCCGTTTGTTTTACAATAAAGAACCAACCCTACTCCTGTCAGGTATCTCTGCCGTTGTTATGGTATACATAACCTTTCAGGGCTTTTCTACAACAGTCTATGCTGAGAGCCGGATCTTCGCACGCCCTGGTGCCAATAAGTATAGTTCTTTGTGCACTGGCCGCGGCATGTGGTGGAACTTCTTTTCAGGATAATCCGTCCGTCGGCACCGTGATATGGCAGGGCCGTAGTGGTGCCTATACTATTACGATGCGCGAGGATGATATCGTTGCGCACGATGCTTCCGGCCAATGTTATTCCGCACGTAAAGATGGGTTGAGCAATCGCAGGGCAGAGGGTAAGCCGCCGATCAGTCCGGAGGCAGCGCAGCAAGCGCTGCAAAAGGCCGGATGCACGGGCTTTGAACAGGCCATGGTGATTTCCGTGGTAGGGCCGATCATGAGCATGTTTTCGTACAGTACGGTGCACTGTCCGATGTATGCGTTGACGCATGCCAGGTACTCATCCTTCGATCTTTCCCGACAAACTGAAGAACTTCTGCTGACCGATTTTTTCGATTCCACTGATGTCTTCCGGGCGCTCATGGCTGATTCGCTAGTGCGCTGGACATTGGCACATGAGGAATGGGGTATCGCCGCTCCCCCTATCAACTCGCTAAGCGAGTTGATAGACCGGCTGTGTGACGTCACAACCGAGTGCGAATATCAGTTTACGAAGGATCTTCTTCGCCGGTTTGCCTTCCATCATATTGAGGGTGAGAACGTTGTGGTTGAGCTTGGCCTGGATCTTGGCATCAATCCCTGCCAGCAGCGCCCGGCTGCTCTTACACTTCTTCTCCCCATTCCGGTCTCGCTGGCCGGAGCGTTGGAGCATGCCGCAAATGGCACACAGGGGATATTGAAACGGGAGATGGAGTATGCTACCGCCAGGAGTACGGGAGCTATCCTGATGAAACTCTGAAGCGCGAAGTGGAAAAGGTAGCCGAAGGCCGGAATGTACGTGGCCCGATCGTGCCTCTTCTTATGCTTCCGTTGGATAATGTATCCCCTTGTTTTCTATCGGAAGGCCTGCTGTGCCGGTCTCATAGCATGTACTGTTCTCTACGATGCCCGGGGCGATCCTGTTCAGGCCTGAGCGCCAGCTTCCCTATATGCCTGCGCCCTTGCCGGGGGTATAGGTACGATCGAACACCGCATCAGTCAAAGCTCGCCGGAACGATTCGTTATCGCTGAATTGTTTGAAGAGTTCCGTATCGTCTTGGAGCAGTGCCGTCATCACCCGTCCCAATGCCTTGTCATGCTCGATGCGCGCATTCTGCTTGTCGGAGTTCTGCATCGCGTTCTGGTAGGCTCTGTCGGCCGCAACGCGTATTGGGATCTCATCGGCAATCAGCCTGTTGATCCGGTCGGAATCGCTCCAGGGGATGTTCCCGAACTGATCGTTGAATGTCTTGAGGATGTTGGACAGACGCTCCAGTTCAGGCTCTGAGGGTGCGCCACCGCTCGCTGTTGGTATCGGTTCTATCTCGGCATCCTCGTCTGGCAACTGGACCTTCATCGCCGCTTTTTTCTCTACACGATAGCTATCCATATCGATCGCTTCGAGTATGCCGATGGAGAAATCTTCTTCCTGCGGTGCTGGCAGCTTGGGCACGAGAAAATTCAGGAAGATCGAGAGCTTCTCCCAGTCGGCGTTGGTGTATGGTAGAATTGATGCAAGGAAACCGTATGTGCGAAGAAATGCCTTGGCTTTCCCCTTGAACTCTACCTGCCCTTTCTCATCGAGTTGTTCCCGGTACATTGCAACGCATGTATCGAGGATCGGGTCCAGCATGTCGCGGCTGGCGCCGTCCAGGTAGAGCGCGACAAGCCGGTCTATCTGTTCCGATGTATATACCTGGCAGCCGTCCAGCGCAGATGCCAGATCGTGTAGTATGTCGGGATCGGTCTCCTGGCTTAGGATCGTCGTACGGTAATAATCGGCGAACGCTGCCTGAATGGTGTCGGCGTCGTTCATGAAGTCGAGCACGAAGGCATCATGCTTCTGCGGGTGCGCCCGGTTCAGACGTGACAACGTTTGCACCGCCTTGATGTCGGCAAGCACCTTGTCCACATACATCGTATGAAGAAGTGGCTCGTCGTAGCCGGTCTGGAATTTATCGGCACAGATCAGAAAACGATTGGGATCGTTGCGGATCTCCTCGGCAATTCTGCTGGAAGGGAAGCCGTTGAGCGTTGCTTCCGTCACCTTTGTGCCACCATAGTCGTGCTCGCCGGAGAATGCTACAAGAGCCTTGTAGGGGCTTTTGCGCTCGGCAAGGTAGTTGGTGAATGCATGGTAGTACTGGATGGCACGGGCGATGCCGCTTGTCACCACCATCGCCCGTGCCTGCCCGCCGATCTTGCTGAGCGCCAGCACCTGCTCGTGGAAGTGGTCCACCATGATCTCGGCTTTCAGCCTGATTGCATGGTCGTGGCTCTCTACATACCGGCGCAATTTCTTCCTGGCACGTTTTGCGTCGAACTCGGGGTCGTTGTTTACCTTCTTGATGAGCTTGTAATAGCTTGCCACTGGTGTGTACTGCTTCAAAACATCGACGATAAAGCCCTCCTGAATCGCCTGCTTCATCGTATAGCTGTGGAAGGGACGGTATT
Source organism: uncultured Alphaproteobacteria bacterium (assembly GCA_964455525.1). Lineage (GTDB taxonomy): Bacteria > Bacteroidota > Ignavibacteria > OLB7 > OLB7 > JAFDZV01. Next base: position 713,462 of record CAYVWR010000001.1, on the reverse strand, counting down.
TCGTTTCTCCGGCTGCGGTATAGGCCTCGCCGAATATCTCCAGTGTCCTGTTTTTGGGCGTTGCCGTAAATGCGAAGTAGCTGGCATTGGGGAGCAGCTTGCGCGACTCCATGATGCGGTTGATGATATCCTCCGTGGTCTCATCATCATGTTTGGCTCCTTTGTCCGAGAGTGCCATCGAGAGTGCCGCGGAGGCTTTGCCTCCCTGGCTGGAGTGTGCCTCGTCGATGATGATGGCAAAGCGCCGTCCCCGCTGTTCCGTGCCGATATCATCGAGGATGAAGGGGAATTTCTGCACCGTCGTGATGATGATCTTCTTGCCGCTCTCGATAGACCTGCGCAGATCTCCCGAGTGCTCTGCATGCACCACCGTTGCCCCCACCTGCGCAAATCTCTTGATGGTGTCACGGATCTGCTGGTCCAGGATACGGCGGTCGGTGACGACGATGATCGAGTCGAAGACGGTTGTATCCTCGCGCCGCAGCGTAATGAGCTGGTGCGCGAGCCATGCGATGGAGTTGGACTTGCCGCTTCCTGCCGAATGCTGGATCAGATAACGCTTCCCGGCGCCATGTTGTGCGGCATCTGCCAGCAGCTTCCGCACAACTTCGAGCTGATGATAACGCGGCCAGATCTGTGAGTTCTTTTTATTGCCTGTCCTCTCATCCTTTAACTGGACGATCTGGGCATAGTTCTCCAGAATATCCGTCAATCCGGCACGGGTGAGGATCTGCTTCCAGAGATAATCAGTCTTCAGGCCATTGGGGTTGGGCGGGTTCCCCGCACCATCGTTCCAGCCCCGGTTGAAAGGGAGGAACCAGGAGCTTTTCCCCTTCAGGTGGGTGCAGAATCGCACCTCATGGTCATCCACGGCAAAGTGTGCCACACAACGTCCTAATTCAAAGAGCCGTTCGCGCGGGTCGCGGTCGCGCTTGTACTGCTCCACGGCATCCTCCACCGTCTGCCTGGTGAGGCTGTTCTTAAGCTCGAAGGTTGCGATCGGGAGGCCATTGATAAAGATGCACAGGTCGAGCGAGCGCTGCTCCTCGTTCCGGCTATAACGGAGCTGCCGGGTGACCGAAAAACGGTTTGCTGCGTAGCGATCCGCTGCTGCCATGTTGCCGGGGGATGCTGTGCCGTAGAACAGATCGAGGTGAACCGGACCGTGTTTCACCCCCTTGCGGAGCACCGTAATAACGCCATGTCTTGAAATCTCCCCTTGGAGGCGTGCCAGAAACTTCTGTCGTGTCGGGGTATCGTTGGCAAGGTCGAGCGTTGCGGCGGTTTCCGGCTGCGTGGCCTCTATAAAGGCGCGGAGCTGGGCCAGGTCGATGCAGTACTCGCGGTTGTAGTCGTCGGCATGGCCCAGGAGCCAGCCTGCGCCATACGTGGCGGGGCGTTCGTGGATCTCTCCGCTGGCGGATGTCATCGGCATTCCCGTCATGGCGGCAACGATGATGGTTTCCAGCCCTCTCTCTGTGGTGTCGGACGTGGACATATGGAACGAACCCTATCGGTATGGTTGATTCGTATTACATCGGCTCCACTACGAATGCGGCAGCATGCTCCTGTATCCAGCAGTGGTCGATCCTGGTAGCATACTCGAAGATACATGATTCTTCGTATGTCCGGCTCCGTATTCCGTCATCACGACGAGCGAGCTATGTAGCCTTCATCATATCATCATAGTGCTGGCAGCCGGTTGCCATCTTGAGTGATACGATAGAGATCGCAGGTAGTGGTAATCCCGACGTTTGTGTCGGATTTGTGTCGGATTTGTGTCGGATTTGTGTCCGGTTTGTGTCCGGTTTGTCCCTTTTGGGATGGCCTCAATAGCCTGGTTACCGCAAATTTGGAACAGGAGCGCAGTCCCGGACCATGCAACCGATGTATAGTGATGTCCGGTTTATGTCCGGTTCCTCGATCTCGATGGCCGATCGGTACGGCGGTACCGGGACCCAGGGCCACCTCCCAGGCGTTCCAGCAGGTTTGCGTTGATAAGTTCCTGAAGGTCGCGTCGTGCATGGCGCTCCGATACATCGGCGGCAAATCGTTCCTGATATTCCGACGGCCGGATCTCCTCACCAGCCGAAAGAGAGTGGAGCAGCGCCTGCTGCCGGGCGTTGAACGTGCTGCCTCCGGCAGGATGTGTTGCTGCGAACAGCGTTAGCGTGACGCCTGATGTGTCGGAGGTCCATCGAGGTTCGGGCAGTCCCCATTCACGGGCGAGATTGACGATCGTCTGTGTCCCGCGTCCGATGCGATTCATCACGCCACGCAGGTAGAGGACATGCACGATATCGGGATTGATCGGGATGGATGAATGATGCTGTTTCAAGTCTTTCGGAGCGAGTTCATCCGGCAATCGTCCCGAATTCCAGATCTCCAGGCGCGTCGGGTACAGGCGAACCGCAACGCCGCCGGAGAACGACGCGTAATCCCGGTGTGCCAGAGCATTTACCAGCCCTTCACGCACGGCTTCGAGCGGATAGTCGGCCCGATCATCCGTCTGTAGGTTGTCTCCGAATGAGACCGAGATGCGGAGGTTCCGCCTGATAAATGGTACCAGGCCTTCCTGTAGCATCGTTACGAGCGGTCCCTCGAAGATGGCATCATCGAGAAAGGTTGACGAGTCCTTATCCTCGGCAAAACATGTGGCGCGAACGCGTATCTGCGGATGGCGCCGGGCAGGATTGGCTGCAAAGAGGATATCGGCCGCGTTGGTACAGTTCTCACCCTGCACAAGGCCAAGGTCGTTTAGAACCGACCTGGTATCTCTCGGTGTACTGAACTGGAATCGCCCGCTGCGTTCAGCATCCGTCACTGTTTGAGCAATCTCCTCTTGATTGAGATTGTCTTCTATCATCGCGATGGAGGGCTGGCGCTCCCACCGCTGCGGCTTTGACGATTCAGCCCGGATCAACCGGCGAAGCTCGTCTGCGGTTGCTGTATGAGTATGGCTGCCGGAACGAAGATAGACCGCGCCGTTGTAGACATAGGGCGTATCCTGGCCGACTGGGATCTCGATCGACAGCAGACCGCCATGTTCCTCGCTCACCGATAGCAATGCTCCCTGCGGTGTCAGTTGTGTCTGGAGGTATTCCCGAATGTCGGCGACCCGCTTCTTCGCATTGTCGCTTCCGGCGATCGTTCCCTTTGCATCCACTCCGCATAGTACGATCCCTCCCATGCCATTCAGAAGGGCGCACGCCGTCGCTGCGATCCGATCCAGATCACCGGCATCGCGAACAAATGCGACAGTTTCCGATTCGCCTTTCTCGATCAATTGTTGAATCCAATCCGGGCTCACAAATGCTGCTCCGTATTGATTAACTCTTCAGCGATATATCGCTTGTAGTGTGTTGAAGAAATGTTCTGACCGCGTTGTAATCGCCGAGCTGAGACTCGATGAACAGGAGTGCGTCCTGTTCGGTTGTGTATTTCTGAACCCAGTTTGTGACCCGTTGTGCGATGGGAATGCCATCCTGGATCGCAGCCTCGTACATGTCGATAAGCCGGAGGTCGCCAAACGCTGTTTTCGATTGCAGGGTAAGCGTTGCCCGGTCCTCTGCTTTGCTATATCCAAGGGCACGCAACAGGATGCGTGCGAATATTATATGGTCGTGCGCCAGAATCCACCGTGGTTTGCTCAGCTCGATCGCCTTCAGTAACTCGTCATGAACGATCGACTGCCCTGTGGGGTCGGTACGCCCGGTTCCATAGCTGGTGCTGATGATGCCAAGATACAGATCGCACCGCTCCACAGCGTGCAGGCAGGTATCAAATGCGGAGCGGCCAGGCAGCGCGGGGAGCGTTCCCTTATGCGACATCCATACCCGGTAGCCAAATCCAGTGAGGAGCGCATAGACACGTTCAAGCAGCGCCTCGTTGCCATAGACGGCCGAGGAGACCATGACCGAAAGTCGTGGCCGCCGCTCTCTGCTCATGCTTCATCATCCTCCGCATCGTACTCGCCTGCCTCCACAAGTTCCTCGGCATCGACAAGATCCTCTGGCTCTTCCATCTCCTCCGGCAATGTTGCCGCTGCCTCGCGGACGTCCAGCTTGCCGGTTACAACGTCGGCGATCAGGCGCGTTCGGTATTCCTGGAGGAGGGAGATTTCGCGGGAGGCCCGGACCGTTTCCTGAGTAAGATGAGCCGTTTCTAAAGTAAGCCATTCCACGATCTGTTGCTGTTCAGCTAAAGATGGAAACGCGAGCCATAGATTTCTAATTACATTTTGACTAATATTCTGCATAGAATCGCTTGCCCCATTTGTGCTGCTCTCGATTTGAGCCCGACTGTTCTTGCTACGAATTGTGAGTACAAGAAATCGTGCGGAGGTCTGATAAGCTATAGGGCGAAATCGAAACAGTTTATCGCAGAGTAATAGTTTTGGGCGAACGCTTTCAACAACAGCGGCTAACCCTAATAGTGCTCGAGTGTTTGCTCGGCTGACTAAGATATCACCACTGTGAATTTCTAAATCTGGTGCTGGCAACAGTAAGGGAGGTAGCCTCTTGTTTTGTGTTTCATCAAAGTGATCGCTATTGACGCATCCAACCTTCATTACACCCCACTCATCTAGGCCCGCCTGCTGAGCATCACATTGTGGTGACCAACCTTGCTCGATTGGGGTGATTCGATTCTTAAGTCGTACCACCTCCCAATGCTCCGGCACATCCCCCAGCCACTCCACCCCCGACGGCTTCAGCCGGACATCAGGATCGAGGCCACGTGTTACTGCCTGGTGGATGATGGCCTGCTTCTGCTCGTTCAACAGCGCTATCAGCTTTTTCTTGGCGCGAATGTAGCGCTGGATGCGGCGGTCCGCATAATCGAGAACGCGGACGATGGCGGATTGTTCCGAGAGGGGGGGGACAGCAACAGATTGTACCGCAAAGTTCTCGAATCGGAAATCTGTGGAACGTTCGCGGATTCCCTTAGCCAACGCTATAATCCACTGGCTTCTGGCCATTTCACGTATGGTATACGCATAAAAGTAGGCATCGGCGTTTTCCGCAGCTTCGCATACGGCATATACAGGCGTGCCTTTGCCATCACAATCGGCTACACCAACAGCGCCAGCAAAGGCATCCATTGCGTGAATTACAAGGTCTCCACGTCGGATTCCTTGGTAGCCGATCTCTTTCAGAGACTCGGTAAAGCCTCGTACACGCCGATTCTTTCGAAGCGTCACTGTGCCATCACGGAAGCAAGTGATAACATCATCAGTTCCCCGGATTTGGCGATCTACTTTTTGAAAGAGCCATTTTGCGCGTTCAATCTCCCAATGCTCCGGCACCTCCCCAAGCCAGGGCACACCGGAATCCTTATATGCCGGATAGGGTTTCAATGTATCGATCATCAAAGCACCTCGAACCATGTTTTAATCTTCTGCGCCATCAGTTTCCGGCGCTCTTGCAGGAAAACGTCGTATGTGGGGATCTGGCCATCGAGCATCCTCTCCGGCAGAGAATTTAATTGTTCCGGTGCCTTGTCGCCTATCGCGATGTTGATCTCGCTTGGGGCCAGCACGAAGTTTACGATCTGGTTGTAGCGGCTCTTGGCAAGCCGCTGCTTCTTGAGATAGTTGCTGGGATAGGCGTGATGCATATCGCTCCGGTTCAGGAGCAGGTCGAGCACTGTGATATCGCACGCGAGGAACCCTTTGTCGCCGAGCTTTACCTGTGCGGCCTTGTAGGCGAGGACGTAGGGGCTGTTCAACGAGGATGTATCCATGAGCTGCGGGAGCATTCCACTCCAGAAACTCTCGGTGTAGCTGATGCGCCCACGCGCTTCGATCTGGCGGATATCGGATGTAGCATCCCGGACAAACGGGCGTTGGATCTCGGGAATAGCGATCTCCCCTGATTTGATCCAGGTGAGTAGTCTTTCAATCGGCTGCCGGGTGACGGAATAGCGTTGTGTTGCCATATGCTCAGATACCCCCTCCGATAATCTCCTTCAGCAAGCCTTCGGTCTCCTGCTCCAGCGCCAGGATATCGGCGCGGATCTCCTCCAGCGTTCGCATCGGTTGCGGCTTGTAGAAGTAGCGTGTAAAGCTGATCTCGTAGCCGGTCTTCACGCTCGCCGGGTCGTACCAGGCATCGGCGGCATGGGGGAGCACCTCACGGCGCAGGAACGCCTCGATGCCGCCGGTTTCCAGCAGGGGTATCTGCTCGGTATCCCGTAGCTCGCTATCTGGCTCATACTCCACCACGAAGCGTTTTCCGGCGATAATCGCCTCGAACCTGCCGAGCAGCGGGTCCGGTTCCACCCCCTTCTTGTGGATCTTCCTGATCACCGGTGCCGCTGTATCGTCGCGCTTGTGGCTCTCCTTCAGGGCCTTGATCTCTTTGGGAGTGTAGGCGCGGCCCGTTTCGATCCCTGCCAGCCGTAGCGGACGCTCCACCGTCACCTTCCAGTATCCAAGCGCCGCATTGGGGAGGATCTTCGATTGCGGTGTTTCCTGGAATGCAAGGAACGTATCGCAGATATGGGCGATATCATCTGCGGCAAGCTCGCAGTTCTTCTTGCCGAGATTCTTGCGCAATGGCTTGAACCATGCGGTGGCATCGATAAGCTGTACGTATCCGGCACGGTGGGCGGGTTTGCGATTGCTGAGCACCCAGATATAGGTGGCGATGCCGGTGTTGTAGAACATGTTCAGCGGCAATGCAACGATCGCCTCCAGCCAGTCGTTTTCGATAATCCAACGGCGAATGTTGCTCTCCCCCTGGCCGGCATCGCCGGTAAAGAGCGATGAGCCGTTATGCACTTCGGCGATACGGCTGCCGAGCTTTGTGCCATGCTTCATCTTGCTGAGCATATTGGCGAGGAAGAGCATCTGGCCATCGCTGGAGCGGGTGAGCAACGAGTACTCTGGATTGCCTGCATGTTCTATCACAAACCGTGGGTCCTTTACTCCCTCCTTGCCTCCCATCCGTTCCAGATCGCTTTTCCAGCTTTTGCCATAGGGGGGATTCGAGAGCATAAAGTCGAACTCGCGCGAGGGGAACGCATCGTTTGCCAGCGTGGAATATTCCGGCCCTCCCACGATGTTGTCGGCAGCTTCGCCCTCGCCTTTCAGCAGAAGATCGGCCTTGGCGATCGCATAGGTCTCGGCATTGATTTCCTGTCCGTACAGATGTGTGGCCACCTGCTTGTCATGCTCGTGTGCTATCTCCTGAAGGGTCTCCTCTGCTACGGTGAGCATGCCTCCGGTGCCGCATGCGCCATCGTAGAGAAGGTAGGTGCCGGATTCAAGCACATCGGCAACCGGGAGCAGGATCAGTTTGGCCATCAGCTTTACAGCGTCGCGCGGCGTCCAGTGCTCCCCTGCTTCCTCGTTGTTCTCCTCGTTGAAACGGCGCACCAGTTCCTCGAAGATCGTTCCCATCGCATGGTTGTCCAGGCCCGGATGCCTTATCGAACCGTCGCTGTTCAGCACGGGATTGGGGCTTAGGTTGATATCGGGGGAGAGAAGCTTCTCAAGGAGTGTGCCAAGCGCATCGGCCTTGGACAGACGCGGGATCTGATTACGGAACTCGAAGTTCTCCAGAATGTCCTGCACGTTTGGCGAGAAACCATCCAGATAGGCTTCAAAGTCGGTCTTGAGCTGTTGCTGGCTTGTGCGCGCACGCAGGTCGCGTAACGTAAATGGCGATGTATTGTAGAACGCCTGACCGGCTGCTCCTCGTAGGGCCTGATCCTGGTGGATGATGCCGGCCATGTCGAGCGATTCCTGCATGTCGAGCACCGCCTGCTTGGACGGTTCCAGCAGCGAGTCAAGGCGGCGGATAACGGTCATTGGGAGTATCACGTCGCGGTACTTGCCGCGCACATAGAGGTCGCGGAGAACATCGTCCGCGATGCCCCAGATATAATTAGCGATCCAGGCAAGTTGTGCGCCTTCCATTATGGGATTCCTGCGTCGTAGGATGAGGTCGTAACGATTGAAGGTGTTGGTAGAGAGCAGCCTAGCGCTCGTGTCGGCACCGGCAATGCCTGAACAGCGTTGCGGGGGTGCTCTGCTTACGGATGTGAGGTGGTATGAGCGAATACTCTGAAGATGGCTTTCATCACACCTGGCTCTCTATAGGCTATGGCACTATAAACTATGGGCGGACATATCGGGAGCACGATCATGTGCCGGGAGGGACACCGTTGCCATAGAGATTGATGCGTGTGATTCATGTAATTCAATGGATGCTTATTCAGGTCTCGATAGGCACGGACACATCAGAAGCAGGCTATAGTATACGCCGATGGGGTGGAAAAGCCAACGGTGTGGTGCAGGCGTTTACGTATTCTCAAGGGTGCGAGTATGCCGGGGGCTTCTTGCCGGAACACTGCCCTGCCTATGAGTCACTCGCCGGTACTATCAGCATCCTGAGCATATCCTCCTGTACCCGAGGATATGCAGGGCCGGTGCAGAGGAGATCCATCGTCTGATTGGCACTATCCCCACATGAGCTACCAGCGCGGCACTACGTTCGGGGCCAACGTCGCCCACGACGATCATGCTTCGGCAACCGGCAGTGATGGCGCTCTATGCGTTCGTTGCCGGAGTGCGTCAACCGGAAATCGGCGGCGTGGTGCGATCCGGCGATGCTCGGCCACGCGGATCGCACACTATAACATGCCAGGCGATCGCCAGGGCGGTTGCATGTTCTGCCAGGAACCCTTCAGGAACTCTGCGGTTGGGGCATAGAGCCATGGGGAGCCGCACGCACACTTTGTAATTGCTGACGGCTGGCAGGGAGCGTATTATCGAACATAGCAACTCGTGCGGAGCCAGCCTGTCGTGGGTGGCCGAAATATCAGGGAAAGTCCGGTGGAATTCCGGCACTGTCGCGCAACGGTTATAGTCCGAATGCCTGTCCGCAGGAGGTTTACGATCAACGCCCCTCGCGTAAAAGGGGTGAGCGGCAATCAATAGTGCGTTGTGCATCATTGATGCTCACCTGTGCTTATGGGTGGCATTTCCCGTTATAAGCCGATAGGATGGCAATGCAGATGAACGACACTCAACGAGTTCCTGGCAACAGACCAGGGGCCTCGACCAGGCCGGAGCTGATCGAGGAACGGCTGACCGAAACACGGATGATCTATCCGATCTTCCCCGGCAGTACCAATCATTATGATACGTTGTTCGGAGGCCAGGTGATGGCCTGGATGGATCAGGCAGCGTTCATTTGTGCAACCCGATGGTGTCGTCGCAAGGTGGTGACCGCATATAGCAGCGCAATTGATTTCCATATACCGGTGCCGGTGGGAACCATCGTCGAGTTGGTGGGACGTCTGACGAAGGTGGGGCGTAGCTCCATGACCGTGATGGTGGAGATGTGGTTCGAGCCAATGGATCGCCCGGAACGGACCCTGGCGTGCGAAGGAAGTTTTGTGATGGTGGCGGTTGATATGAACAACCAGCCGGTGCCCGTGCCCCCATTGCCGGATTCAGTGGAGAATCCCTGATGCCTGAACCCGAAATGGGCGCATGACATTTCTGGAAAATTTACGGCCCGCACATAAGTAGGTGTGCGGGCCGTGGTCGTTGCGCTCTATACGGCAGATATGGAATGTTCCATGATGACCGTAGTTTTCGGTGCCATCGGCTGGCGTTCGAGTCCACTACGATGAACGTGGAAACCGGATGATCTTCTCATTCCCGCTGCTTCAATCCATGATAGATGAGATTGAAGATATGCTCGGCACGTTCCGACTGGAACCGTTCGGGGTCTGCCATAACCGGGGGAAGGGCCTTGGAGAGTGTCGGATAGGCGATCGAATAGAAGATGCATGCCCCCATTACCGATATGAACGTGTGATAGGGGTCGCCCGGCGCTATCTCTTCTGCTGCCACCGCTTTCTGGAAGTTTCCTATGAAGGTGGAGAAGATATGGTTGGGTTCATCTCCTCGTATCACCTGCGAGGAGATGTTGCCTCCGAGGAGGTTCTCCTGGATCCAGAGTTGCGCCACCGATGGGTTGTCGATGTGAAACCTGACATAGTACTCGATGAATGTCCGCAGTGTGGTTGCAAAGGTCTCCCCTGGCCGCAATTCTTCCCGAAGCCCCGTCGCGAACCGGAGTATGGCACGCCTGAACGCCGCCTCGTACAGCCGCTCCTTGCTTCGGAAATAGTAGTTCACCGTAGGCGTTGCCAGACCGGCGGCAGCCGCGATCTCGTGCGAGCGTGCTCCGTCGCGTCCCTTGCGTGCGAACACCTCGATCGCCGCGTCGAGCAGGCGTTCTTCGGCGTTGGGCGCCTCAGGAACTCTGTTATCTGTCGGGCCTGCTGGCCGATCGGATTCCAGCCTGATGGCGCCGGAATCCGGGTTGCTTCTGGACATGAATTCCCGTTTAGTTGATGACGTTTGCCGCGACCGCAAAGAGAGCGATGACAACTATGGCAAGTTCCACCCGGTTGACCCATACCGCCCGCCAGAGGCGTTTGTGCAGCTCGGCATCATCCACGCCGGTTTCCTCTGCCATGCGCACCAGCCTTCCATATTCCGGGAGGGAATAAAGCGCGCTGGTACAGGCAGTGATAGCCGCTAGAGCCACCGACAGCAGCACCCACCAGGTGGTCAGAGAGGTGCCGCTGAGAAGCACAAGCGCGATGCCCGAGCATATCGCAATGCTTCCGACTGGAATATATACACGTACGGCCATCCAGCGCATTTGCTCCATCAGGAGCACAACCAGAATGTTCTCGCGGAGACGGCGGGCGCGGGCCAGAATGATCTGCCCGGTTACCGCCCCGCCAATGCAGATGCTCAGGCCGAGCAGAACGATGAAGGTGAGCAGTGGGAGCGATCGCATAGGATGAAAAATGTTGATGTAGAGGAGGGCATCCCGTAGTGCCCGGATAGCTGTCAGAATGCTGAATAAACATTCTGAACAGTTATTCAAATATAGAGTTTCCTCCCGGAAGTATGATATTCAGCCGGAACGGAGCGAGACTGGAGGGGGGGATGGGGTAGAGATTTGGTGTTCGCATGAACTCCTGATCGCTATTCCAGAGAGATATGATTCTAATTGCAATAAGATCAAGCGAACAACGGATGGGTAGGCTTTGTAAATTGCCTGTTCGTTCAAACGCCTTTGCCGGCCCCGGCGGGGTAGCGGCGGCCGAGAAGGCACCTACATGAAGGGCGTCTCGTTACGTGGCGATATCAAGATCTTTACCATAGAACATTTATCCCAAGGAACACAAGACAATGGCAATTGATGTTCTGATGCCCAAGATGGGCGAGTCGGTTCAGGAGGGTACGATCCTCCGCTGGCTGAAACAGCCAGGCGATCAGGTCGAGCGCGACGAGGTGATCGCCGAGATCTCGACCGACAAGGTCGATACCGAGATTCCCTCTCCGGCTGCAGGAACCATGTTGGAGATCGTCGCACAGGAGAACGAGACTGTTGCCGTGGGCAACGTCATTGCACGCCTTGGCGAGCCGAACGAGGTTGCCGCCAGCGGAACGGGGGGGAGCACTCCTCCGGCTGCTGAGAGTGCGGCCACGCCGGAAGCCGCGCAGCAGGCCGCAGCGCCTGCCGAGTCGCAGCCGGGCGAGGCTGAGGTGAAGTCGGGAGCACAGCAGGCCGCTCCTGCAAGCGATCAGAGCGGTGGCGGCACTGAGGCCGCAGAACAGCAGGCGCAGGAGCGCACGCCGATCCTGATGCCCAAGATGGGCGAGTCGGTTCAGGAGGGTACGATCCTTCGCTGGTTGAAGCAGCCGGGCGATCAGATCGAGCGCGATGAGGTGATCGCCGAGATCTCCACCGATAAGGTGGATACCGAGATCCCTTCTCCGGGTGCCGGAACCCTGCTGGAGATCGTCGCACAGGAGAACGAGACCGTTGGCGTCGGCAATGTGATAGCCTATCTCTCCTCCGGTAGCGCACCTGCTGTGAAGCCTGCTGTCCAGCAGGCACCGCAGGCTGCCCAGCAGCCAGCACAGCAGCAGCCAACCGCACCGCAGGCTGCCCAGCAGCCAGCCCCGAGCAATGGATCGGCCCGGAACGGCGCGGCACAGACCTCTGCACCACAGGCAGCACCCGCTGCCGAGGCAGGCCCGATCCCCCGCAGCAGCGGTGGCCGTTTCTACTCGCCGCTTGTTCGCTCGATTGCTACAAGCGAGGGGCTTAGCCTTCAGGAACTGGAATCGCTGAACGGCAGCGGTCAGGGTGGCAGGGTGACCAAGGACGATCTGCTCTCCTATGTTCAGAACCGCGTTGCACGCCCGGCAGTGCAGCCAGCCCAGGCACCGGCGCAGCAGCCGACACCGGCACAGCAGCCGGCGGCCGCAAAACCCGTGCAGCAGCCGGCCCGTCCGGCATCGGCTCCAAAGGAGTATGGGCCGGATGTGGAGGTGGTACCAATGGATCGTATGCGCCAGCTTATCGCCGAGCATATGGTCCGTTCCAAGCAGACCTCGCCGCATGTCACCGAGGTCGGTGAATCGGATGTGACCGATCTTGTGCGTCTGCGCGATCTTCGCAAGGATGAGTTCCAGAAGCGCGAAGGTATCAAGCTCACCTTTACGCCGTTCTTTATTGCGGCGGTGGCCCGTGCGCTGCGCGACAATCCGTGGGTAAACTCTTCGGTCGATGGCACCAATGTCATCGTTAAGAAGCATGTGAACGTTGGCGTTGCCACGGCGCTTCCTGATGGCAATCTGATAGTTCCGGTCATCAAGGATGCCGATCGTATGAATGTCACCGGGCTTGCACATGCGGTGAACAATCTGGCAACACGCGCCCGCAGCAAGTCGCTTACGCCGGACGAGATTGCCGGTGGCACCTTTACGCTGACCAATTACGGGGTCTTCGGGCTTCTGCACGGAGCGCCGATCATCAATCAGCCGCAGGTTGCCATCCTCGGCACCGGCGCAATTCAGAAGCGCCCGGTGGTACGTGAAGTGATGGGACAGGATATGATCGTGATTCGTTCGATGGTCTATCTCTCCCTCTCGCACGACCACAGGGTGATTGATGGCCTCCTCGGAGGCAAGTTCCTCTCCGATGTCATCAAGTACCTGGAGAGCTTCAACGAGAATACGATGCTATGATCTCGGCGGGGGTTCCAATCGGATTTGGAGCCCCCGCTTCGTACCATGATCAAGGGTTAGGCATGATAAGCATTGAGAGTATCGAGATCCCCGTTATCCAGTCCTCGGAGCGTCCGGCCCCGGCTGAACGCCGCCCCGAGTGGCTTAAGGTGAAAATCCCGACCGGTGAGACGTTCCGGGTTCTGAAGCAGATGATGCGTTCCAAGGCGCTTCATACCGTCTGCGAAGAGGCACGCTGCCCCAATATGGCGGAATGCTGGTCTGCCGGAACTGCAACGTTTATGATTCTGGGCGATACCTGTACGCGCTCCTGCGGGTTCTGTGCGGTGAAAACCGGACGTCCCGGAACGATTGATATCGAGGAGCCGGGACGTGTTGCCGAGGCGATTCAGCAGATGAACCTGACGCATGCGGTGATCACATCGGTCAATCGTGATGAGCTTTCCGATGGTGGCGCAGGGGTCTTTGCCGAGACCATCCGCCAGACCCGTATCATGAATCCGGATGTCACCGTCGAGGTGCTTATCCCGGATTTCAAGGGGAGGCTCAATCTGCTTCAACTGATTATCGACGCTCGTCCGAATATCCTGAATCATAATACCGAGACCGTGCCTTCGCTCTATCGGCGGGTACGGCCTCAGGCGAAGTATCACTGGACCTTGAGCGTCCTTCAGGAGTCGAAGCGCCAGGGATTGCTTACAAAGACCGGCATTATGCTCGGTCTGGGAGAGCCACGCGAAGAGTTGCTGAAGACGATGCGCGATCTGATCGACATCGGTGTGGATATCTTGACGCTTGGGCAGTATCTACAGCCTACCAAAAATCATCTGCCGGTGGAGCGTTTTGTAACCCCTGGGGAGTTCGATGAGTTTCGTGAGATCGGACTGGAGATGGGATTCCGGCATGTGGAGTCCGGCCCGCTTGTGCGTTCCAGCTATCACGCCGAGCGCCACGTTCATTAAGATCTAGGGGAAAAATGGATGGCAAGGGGACTTCAGAGGTCCCCTGCCATGCATGCCGGGTTGTTGTTTGTACAGCCTCGGAGCCGTTCCGGCAGGTGAGTCAGGAGGAACTGCCGGAAGGAGGAGAGTAGGCCGACAACTCCCCTCTTTGCGATTTATTGCTCTGAATCATCACTGGCAGCTTATATTTCAGGCTTATGGAGCAAATGTCTGATAAACCACAGCAGCAGCAGATCCTGACGGAGCCGGAGAACAAGCTTCCTGACTTCTCATTCGATCAGCTACCCCCGGCCATGCGCGAATCGGTTGAGCGGATGGGATGGCCCGCTCCGATGCCGGTGCAGGCCAAAGCCGTCCCCTATCTTCTCGATAAGCGTGATATGATCGTGCAGTCACGCACCGGTTCCGGAAAGACCGGGGCATTTATGATGCCTCTGTTGATGCGGATCGACCCATCGCGCCGACATCCCCAGGCCTTGGTGCTTGTGCCGACCCGTGAACTGGCCGGGCAGGTTTATAAGGAATTTGAGACGCTTGCACAGGGAATGAATCTGGAAGGCGCGTTGCTGTATGGCGGCGTCGGCTATAATGCGCAGCTTCAGTCGCTTCGTGCCGGTGCACAGGTGATCATCGGCACGCCGGGGCGTGTGCTCGATCATATCGGCCGCCGTGCGCTTAACCTGGACCGTCTGAATATCATCGTCTTCGATGAGGCCGACGAGATGCTCTCGATGGGCTTTTATCCAGATATGCGGGAGCTGCGGCGATATCTTCCGCGCGATCGCTCGTCATGGATGTTCTCGGCCACCATGCCGTATAAGGTGCAGTTGCTCGCGCGCGAGTTCCTGCGCGAACCCGAATTCCTTTCCCTTAGCTCCGGCGATGTTACCGTCAGCACGATGGAACATCGCTTCTATGATGCGCCGCCACTCGAAAAAGATCTGATGCTGATGCGCATCATCGAGCTGGAGAACCCGGACTCGGTGATAATCTTCTGCAATACGAAGGTGGAGGTGGAGTACGTTGCTACCGTGCTGCGTAACTATGGCTATAATGCCGATCAGCTCTCGGGCGATCTCGACCAGAAGTCGCGCGAACGGGCAATGGGGCGCATCAGGCGCGGCGAGACCCGATTCCTGGTAGCGACCGATGTGGCCGCACGTGGCATTGATATCAGCGATCTCTCCCATGTCATCCAGTATGATGTGCCGAAGGACCCCGATAGTTATGTGCATCGGGCCGGGCGTACCGCGCGTGCCGGCAATACCGGGGTGGTGATCACTTTTATCTCCAATATGTCGGAGAAGTCCGATCTGAAGAAGATCGCCCGGCGCTATAATATCGAGTTTGTGGAAATGCCGTCCCCGACTGCCGAAGAGGTGGAACAGAGGATGGCGGAGCGGGTGACCGTGGTGCTGGAGGACCGTTTCCGTAGCAGCATGACCCGTTTGCAACGGGAACGGATGAAGCGATTTCTCGGCCTTGCCAAAAGCCTCGCCGGGGGTGATGACGAGTCGATGCTTCTGGCAATGCTTCTCGATAACATCTATCAGGAGACCTTCCACAGCGCACCTGTTCCTTCGCCTGATACTGAAGAGGTGCTTGCACCTGTGCCGGTACAGGTCCGACGGGAACAGCCGGCCCCGGCACGTCGGGAGCAGGCCGCGCCATCACGGCAGGAGCCATCGCCGCCCGCTGCGCATCCCGAGGGTGAACAGTCGCAGGGAGAGGGAGGACGGAAGAAGAAACGGAAGCGCAAACGCAATCGTAATCGCAGGGGAGCCGAAGGCGAGACACGGGATGGCCAGGGAGCAGGAGAGAATGTAGCGCCATCCCAGACGCCACAGCCTGCTGCCCGCGAGGGCGGTCCGGTGCAGGAGAGCCGTCCAGCACCGGCAGAGAGTCGTCCCGTGCAGGAGAGTCGCCCGGCACCGGTGGAGAGCCGTTCGGCGCAGGAGAGCCGCCCAGCACCGGCAGAGAGTCGTCCGGCGCAGGAGAGCCGCCCAGCACTGGCAGAGAGTCGTCCGGTGCAGGAGAGCCGCCCGGTATCGGCGGAGAGCCGTCCAGCAGCGGCGGAGAGCAGCCCGGTGCAGGAGAGCCGCTCAGTGAAGGAGAGTCGTCCAGTAAAGGAACGTCCATCCGAGAGAAAGACCGAAGCACGCAAAGGCTCGACAAGGGTAGTGCCATTGAATCCCGATGATGAGCAGTGGCTGGAGAGCATCGAAGTGATCGAGCCGGAGAACTGGGTAGAGCCGCAGCGAGCTTCTAGGGATGAAGAGTCTCGTGGGAAAAAGGATCGGCGCAAGGGCGATGAGCGTCGCGGCGATGCCGGGCGAGGTGCGGACATCCGTAAGGAGCAGCCTGCGTCGGAAAAACGCGCGATCGCCCGTCCCGAACCTGCGCCTACACCAAAGAGCCAATCGGCACCGAAGAGCGATGTGCCAAAAGGTGAACCTTCAACCACAGTGCCGGTCAAAGAGCCTTCTGTAAAGGAAGTTCCTGTGAAGGAAGTTCCTGTGAAGGAAGCTCCTGTGAAGAAGTCTCCTGCAAAGGAAGCCGCTGCCAAGAAGTCTCCTGCAAAGGCATCTTCTGCAAAAAAATCTTCCCCAAAGGAGCCTATACCGGCGGCTGATGAGCCGGTTGCTGGTGAGAAGCGGGGTGCGGCAAAGGCTGCCAAACCTGCATCCAAGCCGGTAGCTGCGGCGGCCACCGAGCCATCGGCAGCCTCACCGGGCAAGGGAGCGCGCAAGGCCAAGGCACCGGCGGTCACCGAGCCGGCTGCGACGGAAGCTCCACAGCCACCGAAAGCAGCCAAGGCTGCAACGGGGAGCTCCCGCACAAAGGCGGCAGAGGTGCCGTCGGCACCCGCCGAGAAGAAGGGGCGTGCTACCAAAAAAACTGCTGTGGAGGAGCCTGCTGAGCCTGCTCCGGTCGCTGCCAAGAGTGGACGTTCACCAAAGAAGAATGCTCTTGCGAAGCCGGAATCTCCGGCTGCCGAGAAGAAGGGGCGCTCCGGTGGAAAGGCTCCCTCCGAAGGAGCATCATCTGCTTCCGGGCGGAAAAAGACGAAATAAGCGGATACTGGATATCCGATGGTCCTGATGATGAACGCCAGCCAATCGAGCAATGATTGGCTGGCGTTGTTGTATGGTGGGTGGCGATGCGTTCCCCTGCATCGCTACCTCCGTATCATCTATGGAAGTATATTTCTCCCTGTCATCTTCCGGCATTCGGCAGAACTCCGGCGATGACAATCCACAGATGATACATACAGGAGCAACCAGCATGAGATATTCCGTCGGTCTAATTCAGATCAATGTTACCGATGTTGCGAAGGCACGGGAATTCTACGTTGATACGCTTGGCTTTACCGCTGTCGGGAGCGAACTGCGGGGCGTTGTGGTGCTGGAGAATGGGAACGGGGCGCCGCTGCTTCTATATCCGGTGGAGCGGGCCGTGAGGGTCGATTATCCCAGACAGACCGGGCCGTTGCTGGTCTTTTACGTCGAAGATATCGATAGGACGCTGAAGGAGTGGAAGGAAAAGGGGGTGGAGTTTCTTCCGATTTCATTCTCCGACGAGGAGAGCGGCATCGCCAGATCGCCGTTCGGACGATTTATTGCGTTCAGAGATCCATTTGGCAACGTGCACGAGATACTTCAACCGGAGTGATCGGAATAGATCGTCCGGGAGCGTCGCTTCGCAGGGAGAGGCTGGCACAGTTGTTCACCGGATAATGGGCTTGTAGCTTTGTAAGGCCCTGCATGGGGGCGTGTGCGGATCGTTCATATCCGGAGATATCCTATGTTTCCCGTCGGCGATGATAACAGCGAGATCACCCGGTTCGAGATCGTGACCTGGGTGCTGATCGGTATCAACGTGCTGGTATTTGTCTACGAATTGATGCTTGGGCCGGATCTGGACCACTTTATACGGATATGGGGAACAATTCCACGGGAGATAACCAGAGGCGAGGATCTGTACACGCTCTTCAGCTCCATGTTCCTGCATGGAGGTTTTGCCCATATCTTCGGCAACATGCTTTTTCTGAAGGTGTTCGGCGACAATGTTGAGGATCGCCTGGGGCATCTGCGTTTCCTGTTGTTCTATCTCATCACCGGATTGATCGCCAGCCTTATCTATGCATTTCTGAACTCGGATTCGGGCATCCCAAGCGTTGGGGCTTCAGGGGCGATTTCAGGGGTGCTTGGCGCGTATATCGTGATGTTCCGTTCCAACAGGGTGAGCGTCTTTTTCGGCTTCGGTCTGTTCCATGTTCCTGCCTGGATGATGATCGGCTTCTGGGCGGCACAGCAGTTTCTGGCAACGTATGCCTCTATAGCCTATACCGAGCAGACCGATGGTGGCGGGGTTGCCTATGCTGCTCATGCCGGAGGTTTTGTTGCCGGGGTGGTCCTGGCTTTTGTGTTCGGCGGGATGAAGAACCGTGGAGGGCATGTGCAGTCGCGGTGGGATGGCTACGGCCAGCCAGGCAGGCGGCGAGCCGACAGGTGAACCAAGAGAAAGGGCCGGTAGTGTCTGTAACTACCGGCCCTTTGCATTCCATCCCTATGCGCTGCAACCGCCTACGTCGGGACGCTGCCGGATGCAGGCTCGCTTATGGTCGCCATGCCGCCGGAGACGGCCGTTGCCTCGCTCTTGTCGGAGAGAAGCTGGCGAAGAACATACTGGAGGATGCCGCCGTGACGGTAGTATAGCAGTTCCTGTGGCGTGTCGATGCGGACACGAGCCGAGAACTCGATTGCCGCCCCATCTTCACGCTGGGTCTGCACACGGATCGTGCGCTCATCGGGGAAACCGTCTGCGAAGAGATCGTTCAGGCCGGAGATCGTGAAGGTCTCCTTGCCGGTAAGCCCAAGCGTGTCGGGATCTTCCTCGCGCATGAACTCCAGCGGAAGAACTCCCATGCCGACGAGATTGGAACGATGGATACGCTCGTAGCTTTCGGCGATCACCGCCTTGACGCCCAACAGCAGGGTTCCCTTGGCCGCCCAGTCGCGGCTGGAGCCGGAGCCATATTCCTTGCCGGCCAGCACGATCAGCGGTGTGCCAGCTTCCTGATACCGCATCGCAGCATCATAGATCGAGGTTACTTCGCCGGTTGGCAGATAGGTGGTATATCCACCTTCGACTCCCGGTGCCAGACGGTTGCGCAGGCGGATGTTGGCGAATGTGCCGCGCATCATCACCTCGTGGTTCCCGCGACGCGATCCGTAGGAGTTGAAGTCCTTCGGCTCCACACCATGCTCGATCAGATAGCGTCCCGCCGGGGAGTCGATCTTGATGCTGCCGGCCGGGGAGATATGATCGGTTGTGACGGAATGCCCGAGCATCGCCATCACCCGTGCGTTGGTGATATCCTCCAGATTCTCTGCCGCCTCGCGCGACATATTGGAGAAATAGGGAGGGTTCTTGATATAGGTCGAGTTGTCGTCCCATGCAAAGATCTGCCCTTCCGGCGCATCGAGCGCTCTCCAGTGTTCATCCCCCGTAAACACCTCGCTGTAGGAAGTGCGATACATGTCCGATTGCATCGACTCCTGAATGGTCTGCTCCACTTCCTGCTGGGTTGGCCAGATATCGCGCAGGTAGACATGGTTCCCCTCGGCATCAACGCCGAGCGGGTCGTTGTACATGTCGATATCCATTCTGCCGGCGATTGCATAGGCCACCACCAGCGGCGGCGACATCAGGTAGTTCGCCTTGATATCCGGGTTGATGCGTCCCTCGAAGTTCCGGTTGCCGGAAAGAACCGAGCAGACCACCAGATTTCCCTGTGCCACGGCGTTCGAGATCTCGGTTGGCAGCGGGCCGGAGTTGCCGATACAGGTGGTGCAGCCATAGCCCACTGTCTGGAATCCAAGCTGGTCGAGATATGGGGAGAGACCGGCCTTGTTGAAGTATTCGGTGACCACCTTGGAGCCTGGGGCCAGCGAGGTCTTTACCCACGGCTTTGCGCGGAGTCCACGCATTGCAGCCTTCTTGGCAAGCAGGCCGGCGGCCATCATCACCGATGGATTGGAGGTGTTGGTGCAGCTTGTGATAGCCGCGATCACCACCGATCCGTGATGCAGCACATGCTCGGCGCTCTTCATCGTGAATCGTATCGCAGAGGGAGCCTTCGAGAAGTCTTCCAGGCGTAAACCATCCTCGATCTGCCCGCCTTCGCCCTCCCAGCGGCCCACGACCTTTTCCGGGGTTCCGGGAGCCGGGCCGGAGATCAGCCGCATCGTTTCGTGGAATGCGCCTTTGGCATCGGTCAGAAGGATGCGATCCTGCGGACGTTTCGGTCCGGCGATGCTTGGCAGCACCGTCCCAAGATCCAGCTCCAGGCGTTCCGTGTACTGCGCCTCCGGTGTTTCCACTGTATGGAAGAGTCCCTGGGCCTTTGTATAGGCTTCCACCAGGGCAACCTGCTCCTCGCTACGGCCGGTAAACCGGAGATAGTGGAGGGTTTCCTCATCGACCGGGAAGATGCCACAGGTTGCGCCGTATTCCGGTGCCATATTGGCGATTGTCGCACGGTCGGCAAGCGGAAGCCCGGCGAGTCCGGCACCATAGAACTCCACAAATTTTCCTACCACGCCATGGTTACGGAGCATCTGGGTCACCACCAGCACCAGGTCGGTTGCGGTTGCGCCTTCGGTAAGGCTGCCGGTGAGCTTGAAGCCCACCACCTGTGGGATCAGCATGGATACCGGCTGGCCGAGCATGGCCGCCTCTGCCTCGATGCCGCCAACACCCCAGCCGAGCACGCCCAGGCCGTTGACCATGGTGGTATGCGAATCGGTGCCGACCAGCGTGTCGGGATAGGCAACCGGAAGCTCGCCGCTGCTGTCGTCCTTCACATCGGTGGCAAACACCACACGGGCGAGATATTCCAGGTTCACCTGGTGAACGATGCCGGTCTCCGGCGGAACAACCTTGAAGTTCTCGAATGCCGTCTGTCCCCAGCGTAGGAACTGATAGCGCTCCTGGTTCCGCTCGTACTCCAGCTTTGTATTGATCTCGAAGGCTACGTCGGTGCCGAAGGAATCCACCTGTACCGAGTGGTCGATCACCAGTTCAGCAGGCTGCAACGGGTTGATGCGAGATGCCTCGCCTCCCATCGCCGCCATTGCATCGCGCATGGCCGCCAGATCCACCACGGCCGGAACCCCGGTGAAATCCTGGAGTAGCACGCGTGCCGGGGTGAATGCGATCTCCTGATGAGGCATTGCCGCCGGATTCCAGTTGACGAGCGCACGGATGTCATCGGCGCTTACCGAGAGATTGTCTTCAGTGCGGAGCAGGTTCTCCAGAAGGATGCGGAGCGAGTAGGGAAGGCGATTGAGATCAACTCCCTCACTGGCCAGAGCATCCAGGCGATAGATGGTATAGTCACGATTCCCCACTTGTAACGTGGAGCGGGCGCTGAAACTGTTAAGCATTTCTCTATCCCTTGTATGAATGTGTTTGTACGCTTGCTGAAGACGAGCGTCGATAAAGGCGCCCACTGCCGGAATAAGGGGATACGCGAGGGTTATCGAGCGGTTTCGCTCGATAACCTCTTTAACAACAACCCCCGGCGGGTTCGCGTTCTCCTGAGGAGGCCGGCAATTGCTGCGGACGAAAGATCTACAACTTCGGCAATTGGGAGGAGAGGCGCAACTGTTGATGGGCACAGAAGTAACCGGAATTCCGGCGAAAAACGGGGAAGGGAAAGCTGCCCAGGGGACCACGGGCGATCCCTTCGGTGCTTTGCGGAGAGTGTCCGCAACGGAGTAATCATCGCTATCGCCGGGCACACAGTTGGACAAATGCAGGAGAAACGAGACATTGCCATGCTCCTGCGCTCTGCGGCGCGATGGCACATTCGGTTTCTGTATCAACTCTTGTTTTCAACAACGCTTATGAAGATCGGCCAGTACGACGTCAGCATCATCGAAACCTGTCGCTTTGCTCTGGATGGAGGAGCGATGTTCGGTGTAGTACCAAAAAATCTCTGGGCCAAGGCCTATCCGCATGTGGATGAACAGAACCGTATCGCGATGTCGGCACGGGCTCTGCTTATACAGGGAGAGGGAAGAACGATCGTCGTCGATGCAGGGTGCGGCGATAAGATGGGGGAGAAGCTGGAGTCGATCTATGGTCTGGATTTCAGCCGCTATAGTCTCGATACGGGGCTGGCAGCCCATGGCGTGCGCCCGGAGGACGTAACCGACTTTGTCTATACCCACCTTCATTTCGATCATGCCGGAGGCTCGACTCGTTTTGATGAGCTTGGAACCCCCGTTCCCACGTTTTCCGCTGCACGCCATTATGTGCAGCAGGAGCAGCTCTTGTGGGCACGCAATCCAACCGACAAGGACCGCGCCAGCTTTATGCCGGAGAACTGGGAGCCGGTCGCCGAGCGAGGCCTGCTGGAGATGGTGGAGGGGGATGGCGAACTCTTCCCGGGTATCGATGTCCGGGTCGTTTATGGGCATACCTCGGCCATGCAGTTGGTGGTAGTGCACGGAAGCCGGGAGCATGAATCTCCGGCCGGACTCGTCTACTGTGCCGATCTTATCCCAACCAGCGCCCATATTCCCTTCCCCTACATCATGGGGTATGATAACTTCCCCCTTACCACGCTGGATGAGAAGAAGAAGTTCCTGCCGGAAGCCTACGAGCGTGGGTGGCTCCTCTGTTTCGAGCACGATGCGTTTACCGATGCTGTGCGTATCGGCGCTGGCAAGCGAGGGTTCGAGATCGCCGAGCGCGTGCAGTTGTAATATGGTTGTGCCTCTCCTTTTCCTCAAGCTTCTAGGCTCCTGCCGCGATCGGCCAGGAGCATTGCGGCATACTCTCGTATGAAAGAATTCATTCGCGCCTGCTCACTAAAGGATATCTCCCGCAGGCAGGGGAGGTTGATCGTTCTCGACGATGGGACGCAGGTTGCGATCTTCATGGTCGATGGCGAACTCTATGCGGTCGATAATGTCTGCCCCCATCAGCATGCGCCGGTCATCGCCGATGGATTTGTCGAGGATTGCACGGTCACCTGCCCGTTGCATGGCTGGACGTTCGATCTGAAAACCGGCAACGTGCTCGGCGGTGCCAGCAGGCTGAGGACCTATGAGGTGTATTGCGACGGAGATGAGGTGATGCTGGAGAAGCCGGAGCCTGAACTACCAACGTGGATGATGTGAACACGCATAACAAAGAGGGCGCAGACGCTGCCGGGACGCTGGGCGTTGAGGAGTTGACCGATAGGGTGCGGCGCGTTGTGCTGGAGGATCTTGGGTTCGATCTGGTGGGCTTTGCCCCCGCCGAACGGATGGAGCAGGAGGGGGCGCGGTACGAGGACTGGATCGCCAGGGGGATGCATGGCTCGATGCAGTGGATGGAGCGCAATGTGGATCGCCGTATCGATGTGCGCGAGATACTCCCTTCGGCCCGTTCGGTGATCGTCGTTGCCAGGAACTACTATACGCCACATAAACACGCCGATACCGATGACAGTGCCAAGATCAGCCGCTATGCATGGGGGCGCGACTATCATAACGTGCTGCCGAAAAAGCTTAAGGCGCTTCATCATGTCCTGGGATCGCTGGTCCCAGGGGCGGAGTCTCGTTGGTATGTGGATACCGGGCCGGTTCTGGAGAAGCAGTGGGCCGTGCGCGCCGGGATAGGATGGATGGGCAAGCATACCAATGTGATAACCCGTAGCATCGGGAGCTGGGTCTTTCTTGGCGTGCTCATCTCCTCGCTGGAGTTCGAGTATACCCCATCGATACCGGACTTCTGCGGAAGCTGTACCCGCTGTATTGATGCTTGCCCTACCGATGCGATCATCGCCCCCTATCAGGTTGATGGTACCCGGTGCATCAGTTATATCACGATCGAGCAGAAGCCGAAGGAGGAACTTCCCAGGGCGCTTGGCCAGAGCATGGAGAACTGGGCGTTCGGCTGCGATGTCTGCCAGGATGTCTGTCCCTGGAACCGCTTTCAACAGCCGACCGATGAGCCTTCGTTTCAGCCCAGGCCCGGCGTTCTCGATCTGACGGTAGGGCAGCTTCAGGAAATGTCGGATGAGGAGTTCCGGGAACGTTTTCAGGGAAGCCCGGTGCGCCGCGCAACCCCTGAAGGGATGCGGCGCAATGCAAGGGGGATAGGCCGGGAACAGTAGATGCCCCATCCGTTGTTATACCGGGGGCTGGGGATGCCCTGGTCGCCAAGTTTGTTGCTGCCGGAAATGTGGCCGCAGAGGCGTTGTATGCAACTGACCGGGGAGAACTGGGCGCATGTCGTAGGAGAGAGGATAGCCAGGGCTGGTGCAGCCCCAGAGGCACAGATACCAGCAGAGGTATGCCAGCATTCTACTGCATGAGGGCTTCTGGAGTTTTGCCTCCGGTGCGGTGGCGATCGAAGAGGCCAGGATAGCGAACCCTATCATCAGGGTGTCATCATCACACTGTCCCGCTTCGGGGAAGCGCCGCCGTTATCAGCAGCGATCCGGCCGTAAAAAAACTAAGGCTCTGCCTCCCCCCCAGTCGGCAGAGCCTTGAGATAATGTAGCTCGTCTTGATATCATCGCCGGAGCTACACCATGTTCTCCAAGACAATAGTTTCTATACCGTGATATCGTCGCACATGGATCAGAAATACATGGTCCGAATGGCGCCAGAGCACGGGCCGTATCACAGTGCAAATTCCTTCTGCAAGCGATACGGCGCCAAAGTTACCGTATCACATCTGGTTACACATCAGACTTTAGGCTGATTATCGGATGTTCATCTCATCATTGCCTTTCTGGAAGAGAAATACTTGCCGATCAGGTCGGCGCGGTTGCGGCACCCGGTCTTTTGCAGGATATGGGAGATATGGGTTTTGACCGTGGCAAGCGAGATCTGAAGCTCGTTGCAGATTTCCTTGTTGGTACTGCCTGCCACCATGCTCCGCAGCACTCGCGATTCTGAGTTGGTCAGCCCGTTTGTGGTGGCGATCTCGCGACAGATGTCGGCAAAAAAGTCGAAACTATCGCGTCGTGATCGTGTCAGCCCGGCGTGGACACGTATGCAGATACCGATGTGCTCTTCCAGGCTGCCAAGCAGGCACTGCTCCTGGCTGCTGAACTCCATGGCCATGTCTTCCGGCATCTGCGCACGGAAGATGCAGACTGCTATTCTGGGCTTGCAGTGGATGCGGAACCAGTGGCTATGGAGGCCCACATTGTCAGGATAACGGGTTGCAATCGTGTGCTCGAGATCCTTCTGGCCGCGTTCTATCAGATCCTCCAGCATGGTTCCCCCCTTCCCCCGTTGGATCTGTTCCACCTTTACCGAGGGATCTGTATGAGGGGTCGGGCGTACTACGGGGATTTGGATGCGCGCACGGTGCTCGGCGCCTGTTTCCTTCCTGTTATTGCTCTGTTCTGGCTCCACGATCATTATCAGACCATGAATACGGATGATGGCCTGAAGTTTCAGGACAAGAGCATTGACAAAAGCCTCCGGGGTATCCAGTGCCGCCAGAAGCGATTCGCAATAGAGTGCGACGATCTTCGGTGTGATATCAACATCAGGTGTATGCATACCGGGGGCGGTCTCCGGCGATAAGAGAAGTGGGCGGTCAACCAGATAACTTCCTGCGGGGGGAGCAGGAGACCAGCCGGGGAGGCTGGCATAGATCGCCCGCAAATTACATTCTTCAGCGAATTGTCAAGGATTTGATTGCATGACGAAGCTGTAATTAGCAGAGTCCTCTACTTGATAACGTCAATGTTCGCCCGATGAAACTCTTCGCGCATTTCTTTGTTGAGCGTGGAGCGCAGGGTGTCCGCGTTGCGAAGACGGGAGCAGGGACGGATCGCGATGGTGATCCCTTCGGTGGGGTCCTCGATCACCTGTACCTCGGGACGCGGCACCTCCATAACCAGGTCGTTTGTGGCAAGCGTACGATTGATGATCTCCTGCGCACGCGAGATATCCGTCCCTTTGGCCAGCGTGATCTTGACCTCCAGGCGGATGTACTCGTTCACGCTCCTGTTTCTGATGACCCCGGAAAAGATGGCGCTGTTGGGCACAAATGCCCGAATGTTGTCCGGTGTGTCGATGATCGTCGTGAAGATGCCGATCTCGATCACGCTGCCGGTAACCCCGGAAACCTCCACCACATCCCCTGCCTTGAACGGACGGAACAGCAGCAGCATGAACCCGGCGGCGAAGTTCGAGAGCGAGCCTTGTAAAGCAAGGCCAATGGCAAGCCCTGCGGCTCCAAGAACCGCAACAAGCGAGGTCGTCTGGATGCCGAAGACCCCAAGCAGTATCAGAACAAGCACCGTCCAGAGAAGGATCTTGGTCGCGCTCAGAGAATAATACCGGACCGTTGTATCACTTACCGCCCGCTTGAGCGCCCGCCGAAGCAGGGTCGTAACCAGCTTGATGATGCTCATGCCGATGACCAGCACAAGCACGGCGCTTAGAATCTTCCATCCAAACGACACAAGGGTGGGCGTGATGTTCTTTGGGTCCAGATATGTCGCAATAGATGTAAGCGTACTATCCATATGTAATTCAGTTGCTCAAGAATGGGACCATCTCGCGAAAATATACCCTTTGCTTCAGTGTCAGAGTGTTGCTGCTGGTCCTGCCAGAGAATGTATGCAGTGGTGAAGTGCCAGCCCCCATTTGCGAAACCACCCTGCGGGGGCGTAACTTCTCCCTCTATTATTTCAGGCTTTGCCGACATCGATAGCGTACCCGACGGCGGCATTTTATCCGGCTTACGATCATGCAGGAAACCGAATCGGCATCAACGGCTGAATCCAGGCTCTGGCAGACGCCTCGTCGTCTGCGGCTTTTTATTGATGGCCAGTTCACTGGCGCTGCACGTGGGCGTACCTTCTCCAATATCAGCCCGGTCGATGGCCGTATCGTAGCAGAGGTGGATGAGGCCGGTGCCGAGGATGTGGAACGCGCCGTACAGGCAGCGCGGCGGGCCTTGAACGGACCGTGGGCAGGTATGGCCGTGGGAACACGGCTCGATCTGCTTGCCAGGGTCGCCGATAGGATCATGGAGCGGTTCGACGAGTTTCTCCAGGCCGAGATCGCCGATACCGGCAAGCCGGTCGGCTGGGCCTGCAATGTTGATATTCCCCGTGGTGCTGCCAACTTCAGGACGTTTGCCAATCTGCTCCGTAATCTGCCCACGGAATGTTTCCAGACCGACACGGCCGATGGTGCAGGGGCGCTCAATTATGCCCTCCGTTCGCCGGTCGGCGTGGTGGGGGTGATCTGCCCCTGGAATCTCCCGCTGTTGCTTATGACCTGGAAGGTGGCGCCAGCGCTTGCGTGTGGCAATACGGTGGTGGTAAAACCCTCCGAGGAGACCCCGTCAACCGCCACGCTTCTCGCGGAGGTGATGAACGAGGTTGGCATCCCTCCCGGCGTCTATAACGTGGTGCATGGGTTCGGGCCTGATTCGGCTGGCGAGGCGCTCACCCGGCATCCAGATATCGCGGCCATCACCTTTACCGGCGAAAGCCGCACCGGTCAGGCTATCATGGCAGCGGCAGCCACAACTGTCAAGCACCTTTCCTTCGAGCTTGGCGGCAAGAATCCGGCAGTCATCTTTGCCGATGCGGATTTTGATGCGGCCGTGGCCGGCACCGCACGCTCGGTCTTCTCGAACTGCGGACAGGTCTGCCTCTGTTCCGAACGTGTCTATGTGGAACGGCCGATCTTCGATCGTTTTGTGGAAGCGTTGAAGCGGGAGGCGGAGAACCTGAAGCTGGGTGATCCGAATGATGAAGGGACGACAATGGGGCCGTTGATCTCACGTGGCCATCGCGAGAAGGTGTTGTATTACTGCGATCTTGCGCGGCAGGAGGGGGCCACGGTTGTCACCGGTGGCGGCGTGCCCGATCTTGGCCCGGAGTTCGATGGTGGAGCATTCATCCAGCCTACCATCTGGACCGGGTTGCCGGAATCGGCGCGTGTTATCCGTGAGGAGATCTTCGGCCCGGTCTGCCATATCCAGCCGTTTGATACCGAGGAGGAAGCCGTGGCGATGGCGAACGATTCCGATTATGGCCTCTGCGCAGCGGTTTGGACACAGAATCTGACCCGTGCGCATCGCGTGGCCCGCCAGCTTGAGACCGGCATGGTCTGGGTGAACACTTGGTTCCTTCGCGATCTCCGCACCACCTTCGGTGGCGTGAAGCTGAGCGGTGTTGGCCGCGAAGGAGGCGTCCACTCGGTAGAGTTTTATACCGAGCTGAAAAACATCTGCATAAAGTTGTAGGCGGAACATAAGCACACCAGGATTGCGCGGTGCGGTTGCGTGCATGCCACCTCTGCACTATGCGATAGCATCCCGGTGATCGTCAGATAGATACGGGGCACATGCAATCCGCCATGGAGCAAGACTCTACCAGCCGGGCGCTCACCGCGTTCTTGTGCCGACCCAGCTATGCCAGGGAAGCCCGGTGCTCTCCCTGCTATCGATGATGGTCTGGCAACAACCGGCCATCATCCCCGATCAATGGATCATAGACCAATGCCAGGAAGAACCATTTCCCGGCGATCCGGCAGACGTGCCAGAACCTTACCCAGAGCAATGTCGCATAACGGTACAGCATATATCCTGGATGATCGCGCCTCGGCGCTTGCAAACTATCCTCATGCCCGTAGGGTGGGCGATCTGATCTTTGTTTCCGGCGTCTCCTCGCGTCGGCCCGACAATACCCACAGGGGCGTTACGATCGGTCCCGATGGTGGTGTGGAGCTTGATATCCGGGAACAGACCCGTGCCGTTATTCAGAACATCGAGGCTATTCTCCAGGCTGCCGGTGCCGGGCTGGAGCATGTGGTCGATATCCTGGTGATGCTGGTCGATATGAACGATTATGCTGGCATGAACGAGGTCTATAATGAATTTTTCAACGTTCAGAGCGGGCCGGTGCGCACCACCTGCGCGGTACATCAGCTCCCCCATCCCAATCTTCTGATCGAGATGAAGGTGGTGGCGGCGGCGCCCTGAATGATGTCCGCGATCGTGTCCGATGGCGGGGTGATATCCTTAGCCACTCCCTGTGCAAACTTCAACCGGGTGGCATACCCTCCGTTGAGCGCCTGATGAGGGAGCGCGGCGGCGGACCAATCCAATGTTCTCCAATCAACAATCCCATGTCGATTCATCAGACCCTTGCCGAGCGGCTGTGGAATGCGCAGATAAGCGGCACTCCGTGCGAACCATTAACCGGGACCAATCCCGAGCTTTCCCTGGCCGATGCCTACGAGATCCAGACAATCAATCTGAACCGGAGGATCAACGAACAGGGGCTGTTTGGTCGCAAGGCCAGACTGGTTGGGCGGAAGGTTGGCATCACCAGTGTGGCGGTGCAGACATGGTTGAACTGTTCCGAGCCTGATTTTGGCGGTCTGCTCGACGATATGGCCGTCGGGGACGGAGAGCAGGCGGATACCTCAAAGCTGCTGCAACCCCGTGTGGAGGGTGAGATAGCCTTTGTGCTGAAAAAATGCCTGGTGGGGCCTGGCATCACCGCCGCACAGGTGATCGCCGCAACCGAATGCATCCTTCCGGCAATCGAGATCATCGACTCCCGCATACGCGACTGGACGTTCAAGCTCCCCGACACGATCGCCGATAATGCGTCGAGCGGAATGTTTGTGCTCGGCACTCGCCCGGCTCTTCTCAACGATATCAATCTGCGTACGCTCGGGATGACGCTTCGGAAGAATGGCTCCGTGGTATCCACAGGGGCTGGTGTCGCATGCCTTGGCAACCCGGTCAACGCTGTTGTGTGGCTGGCGAACAAGCTTGGTGAGTTCGGCCAGCAGATAAGCACGGGACAGGTGATCCTTTCCGGTGCGCTGGGTCCGGTAAGCCCTGTTGTTGCGGGAGATTATGTGTCGGTGGAGATCGGCCGCATGGGGGCCGTATCGGTGGGGTTCTGAGGTATGGGAGCGCCGAACCTATCGGCTACCGCAGATGCGGCCGTAATCATCGCGCATCTGCAATTGCTTGGAACCGAGCGGAATCGCCAGGGGATGGCACGCTTCGGCATCAACGTGGAGAATGCATACGGTGTATCGGTAACGGAACTGCGGCGCATCGCCCGCCCGTATCGGCGTAATCACCCGCTTGCGCTCAAGCTCTGGAAAAGCGGTGTGCACGAGGCACGCATCCTTGCCTCTATCGTCGACGATCCCCGGCAGGTAACCGCGGCCCAGCTTGATTCCTGGGCGCGTGTGTTCAATTCCTGGGATCTCTGCGATCAGTGCTGTAGCAATCTTTTTGTGCGGACCGAGCATGCTCTGCCCAAGGCGTTGCAGTGGAGCAGACGCGATGCCGAGTTTGTGAAACGTGCGGGCTTTGTGATGATGGCCGCGCTCGCCGTGCATGACAGGAAGGCGCCCGACTCCCTGTTCATTCCGTTACTGGAGCGGATACGGGAGGAGTCGGGCGATAACCGTAACTTCGTTCGCAAGGCGGTCAACTGGGCGCTTCGGCAGATCGGCAAACGCAATACCACGTTGAGGGCTGCCGCGATTGAAACCGCACAGACGATTGCCAGGCTCGACTCGAAGGCCGCCCGCTGGATAGCCGCCGATGCGCTCAGAGAGCTTCGGGCGGATTGCGTGCCTGAACATTGACTGCCGGTGGCCATCGCCAGTGATGAACGTTGCCAGCCAGGATGCCGGTCCATTGCTACCGGCCACGGACTATTGATACTTGAGAACCCTGCCATGAAGCATAACGTAGCGATCATCGGTTCTGGAAACATCGGAACCGATTTGATGATAAAGATTCTGCGCACCTCCGAGACGCTGGCGATGGGCGTGCTGGTCGGCATCGATCCGGCCTCCGATGGCCTCCGTCGTGCCGCCAGTATGGGCGTTGCCACCACCCATGAGGGCCTTGAAGGGCTTGTGGCGCATCCGATGTTTTCGGAGATAGAGATCGTGTTCGATGCCACATCGGCAAAAGCACATCAGAACCATGCCCCTGCCCTGAAATCGCTTGGCAAGCGGGTGATTGATCTTACCCCGGCCGCGATCGGACCCTATGTGGTGCCGGTTGCCAACCTCCAGGAACATCTCGATGCGGATAATGTCAATCTGGTCACCTGCGGCGGCCAGGCAACCATCCCGATCGTCTGGGCGGTGAGCCGTGTTGTCCCGGTGCAGTATGCCGAGATCGTCGCCTCCATCTCAAGCCGTTCGGCTGGGCCGGGGACGCGTGCGAACATCGACGAGTTCACCGAGACCACGTCGCGTGGTCTGGAGCTGATCGGCGGCGCGCGGCGGGGGAAGGCGATCATTGTTCTCAATCCGGCCGAGCCGCCGCTTATCATGCGCGATACGGTCTATACCCTGAGCGAGCATGGCAGTGAAGAGGAGATCACCCGGTCCATCCGCGACGTTGTTGCCCAGGTGGCGCAGTATGTTCCTGGCTATCGGATGGTGAAAGACCCGGTGTTCGAGTCGGTCTCGGTGAATATCCCCGGCCAGGGCCGGTTCGAGGGTGTGAAGACCACCTGTTTCCTTGAGGTGGAAGGGGCCGGGCATTATCTGCCAAAGTATGCCGGGAATCTGGATATCATGACATCGGCAGCGCTCCAGGTCGGCGAGCAGATCGCACGGCATATCGAGACCAGGCAGGTTGCAGGATAACCTCCCCGCCGTTCGGTGGCCGATGGCTGAACGGGCTGCCGGTGCTGATAGGTGCGCCCTTTGTATGCGCTCTGTGCATAGGGCGCATGTGGTGGCCTGTATCTGCGGCGCGATAGGCGCAGCAGCGCCGGTCGTTCGTTCATCGAATCGTTATGCCGCATCCTTCAGGAATCAACAACCAACCTCCCTTCAACCTTGAAGCTCTCCGGCTTTACGTTCGTTCGCAACGCCATCCTCTACGATTTTCCGCTGGAGGAATCGCTCCGGTCGCTGCTGCCGCTCTGCGACGAAGTTGTGGTTGCCGTAGGGCGCTCGGAGGATGAGACGCTGGAAGCCGTGCGCGATCTGGGAGGCGGCAAGATCAGGATCATCCAGACGGTGTGGGACGATGCGTTGCGGCAGGGGGGGCAGGTCTATGCTCAGCAGACCGATCTTGCGCTTGCGGCGTGCACCGGCGACTGGTGCATCTACCTACAGGCCGACGAGGTGCTTCACGAGGCCGATTACGATGGGTTCCGCGAGGAGCTGCGACGGGCCGATAGCAGGCCCGACATCGATGCGCTTCTGCTCCGCTATCTCCATTTCTATGGGAGTTACGATTACCTCGGGGTTGGCCGCCAGTGGTACCGGCGGGAGATACGTGCGGTGCGGAATACAGGCCGGGTGATCTCCTGGGGCGATGCGCAGGGGTTTCGCCAGCGGCTTCCCGATGGAACTACTGCCCAGCTTCGTGCCCGGCAGACCGATGTGCGGGCGTTTCATTATGGCTGGGTCAAACCGCCGGAGATTCAGGGACGCAAGCAGCGTACGGCGCATCGGTACTGGCATGATGACGCATGGATTGCCAGCAACATGCCCGATGTCGATTGGTTCGATTACGCGTCCGCCAACCAGCTCCGCCGCTACGACGGTAGCCATCCGGCGGTCATGCGGCAGCGGATCGAACGTTCCCGGGCCTGGACCTCACGCTTCGACCCGACCCGGTTGAAGCCACGCCCGTTGCTTGTAAAGCTTACCGACTGGATCGAGCAGAGAAGCGGCTGGCGGATCGGCGAATACCGAAATTTCATCGAGGTCTAGGCGTCGTTGCTGTCGGTGCCCGATCTCTTCGGTGCATTGCCAGACGTCCATAATGGAGCCATGTATGCAGGCCACAGTCGTTGTGAGCGTGTCGATTCTCGATGATGATCGGTTCCTTCTTGTGCAGGAAGGGAAGGAGCATTGCTACCGGCAGTGGGGGCTTCCGGGGGGACGGGTGGAGCCAGGGGAGCCGCTTCTGGATGCCGCCGTGCGCGAGGTCTATGAGGAGACAGGGCTGTCGGTCCGGGCGGTCGGGATGACACGGGTGGTGCGCTATATCAGCCAGCTTGGCTTTCATTGCGTACGATTCAATTTTGTTGCGGAGGTGGAGAGCGGCGCGCTGGTTGTGAACGGGGAGGAGATTCTCGATGCCCGGTGGCTTACCTTCGATGAGTTCGATGCAGTGCCCGACGAGAGCATTCGTACCCCGGCGATTGCTCGCGCTATTGTTCGCGACGTTCGCGATGATGCCATCTATCCGATGGAATTTGTTCTCGATGCCCTGGCCCCGCGAGAGTCGATGCCCGAGTCGTGATTCCCCCCTGTCCGGGGTGAGAATATGCCGGATCTTGATCCCTTTGTCCTGCGATGGTGCCAGCCCGGTTTTGTAGTTTGGCGGTTGCCATAAGTAGGTCAACACGAAACGAGGGTATGCCATGAGACGATTGCTTCCGCTGATAACGCTGATGATTCTGATCGCCGGAACCACACACGGTCAGGTACGCTTCGATGGGTTCGAG
This sequence comes from uncultured Alphaproteobacteria bacterium, assembly GCA_964455525.1. Taxonomy (GTDB): domain Bacteria; phylum Bacteroidota; class Ignavibacteria; order OLB7; family OLB7; genus JAFDZV01. Next base: position 679,921 of record CAYVWR010000001.1, on the reverse strand, counting down.
ACCCTGGAAAAGCATGATGGGCGCGAAGAGCCTGTCGGCTGGTCGTTGGGAACTGGCAGCAAAGTGGTAAACGAGTCGCATACCGGGAACAATGCGCTCTCGGTATGGACCTGGTACTGTTCCAGTCGGGGGTGGGCTGTGCTTGGCGATATAGGGGAGCGGCGGGCATATCTCTGCGATGATTACAGCGTCGATTGTTATGGTAACTACGGCACTCCGATCGACTTCAAGCCAACGTCGCTGACCGGCTATTATCGGTATGTGCCGGGCGGAGCCATGTCCGATGCGCCTGACTCGGCGATGGTGCTTGTGCTGCTGAAGAAATACAACGCCAACCGTGGCACCTACGATACCATCGGCACAGCCTCGCATCGGCTGGTTCCGGCCGATGCCTATACGCCATTTACGGCGGTGATCGAGGATCGTGCGCCCGGAGTGATGCCCGATTCGGTGGCAATCGTCGTCTTCTCCGCTGGTATCTGCGATTGCGCGGTAAGTGGCGATTGTTATTTCCTCAGCGTTGACGATCTGGCCTTTACCGCCACCTCCGGCATATCGTATCCGGTTGGAGGCAAGGCCCAGGGTACCATAAAGGTGTATCCCAACCCTAATCGCGGCACGATGCTGCTGCGGTGGGGTGAGAATGCCGCCCAGCGGCGCCAGTTACGAGTCTATAGCATAACCGGGGCGCTTGTTCGTACGATCAACGGCGTTGCCGGAAACGGGATCGCGCTCGACAGCAAAGATTTCTCCCCTGGCGAGTATCTTGTCGATCTGACCGATACCCACGGAGCGGTTGCTGCCCGTGGCAGGTTTGTGGTTCAGTAGATGTATGGATGATAGGGCCGGAACCAGACCTCGCCGCGTATCCTGGCTTTTGTGTGCTGCCATAGCGTGGTGTGCTATCGTTGCAGCCACGATGGCCATGCCGGCAGACCAGGGCGTTTCCGTATCGGACTAGCACGACAGGCACCCCCTCTACAAGCATCTCGACCGATTCCTGCCATCATCGGTGGGAATCGTCGTTTCTCATCGATCGGACCTCCGCATCCGCGGCATCCGAAACGGCAATCGACTACGTTATGGCTACTACCGACAAGAAGATCATTATCAACGACGTCACCCTGCGCGACGGTATGCACGCGCTTGCACACCAGTATACGGTTGATCAGATGCGCACCATTGCCCGCAAGCTGGACGAGGCAAAGGTTGACCTGATCGAGGTATCGCATGGCGACGGCCTGAACGGCAACTCTTTCAACTATGGCTTTTCGGCCCACACCGAAGTGGAGTACCTGCGTGCGGTAAAGGAGGAGTTGAAGCATGCAAAGCTTGCTGCTCTTCTGCTGCCCGGCATCGGGACGATCGAGGATATGAAGATGGCGCGCGAGGCGGGTGTGGATACCATCCGTATCGCAACACACTGCACCGAGGCCGATATCGCAGCTCAGCATATCGCCACAGCCAGGGAAATGGGCTTCGATACGGTCGGTTTCCTGATGATGGCCCATATGATCCCGACGGCACAGCTTCTGAAACAGGCAAAGCTCATGGAGTCGTATGGCGCACAATGTGTCTACATCACCGATTCTGCCGGAGCGCTTCTTATGGACGAAGCTCGTGAGCGGGTGACGGCCTTCCGAAGTGAACTCGGCTGCGAGGTCGGGTTCCATAACCACAATAATCTGGGGCTTGGAGTTGCCAATACGGTCATCGCCATCGAATCCGGGGCCGATCGTGTGGATGCATCGCTCGCCGGAATGGGGGCGGGGGCGGGCAACTGCCCGCTTGAGGTGCTCATCGCCGTTACCGATCGTATGGGCATACGTACCGATGTGCTTCTGTATCCCCTGATCGATGCCGCCGATGGCCTTGTCCGCCCCATCCAGCAACGTCCGGTGCAGACCGATGGCAATGCCCTGATGCTTGGATTTGCCGGGGTGTATTCATCCTTTCTTCTGCATACCGAGCGTGCTGCAAAGCGCTTCGATGTCGATCCACGCGATATCCTGATCGAGCTTGGGCGGCGCAGGATGATCGGCGGGCAGGAGGATATGATCGTCGATGTGGCGCTGGATCTGGCGAAGAAGTAAGCTGTGGATGGCCGGGGGCCGACACATTCCAGGAACTTTTTGATTGGCACGGTTGAGCACGTTCAATCGAACCACCGTGCCAATCGTCAACCGCAGGACATCGGGCTGCCAGGTTGCCCGGCGGACTGCATGCTTTTCGGGCATCTGCCGCAGCAGCCGTGCATGGTGCACGGGCGTTCGATTGCAATGCAACGCCCGGAGCAAGGCCAACTCCTCCGGTGCCTGCCTTCTGCACCTTCTCCTCCAGTCAGGAACAGCACGACCCTTCCATATACCAGATCAAGTTCGGTTATGATTCATCTGTTGTCGGCATTGCTTGTCGGCTCCATTTATGGCGGAGCATATTCGCTTCGTGGCAAGGCGGTTCATCCGTACAGGCTATCCGTCGTTCTGCTGTTTGCTCTCCTCGGCCTTCTGCTTCCCTCGATCATCTGGGAAGGCCAGCTTGCCACATCTGTCGGCGCCGACTGGTGGGGCACGGTGGCCTATGCACGCGATGTTCTTCTGTGCTCGCTCTGGCTGCAATCGCTTATCTGCACCGCCCTTTCGATCGTGGGGATGGTGAGCCAGCGCCAGCGGCGGTACCTGCCGGGCGCCTGCGCCTTCTGCCTTCTCTTTCTGGTTCTTGCCTATGCCAATAGCAACGGCAGCGCCGCATTGGCGCAGGTGCTTATGCGATAGGGGCGCGGGCGTGCCGGGCGCTCGATATGCTGTTCCCGCTCATTGGCCTATCTTACGCCTTGTGCGTTCCAATGGATATCCTGTGGTAAATGTCTATGCGCGTTCGCAAGGGTGCGGAGGTGGTATCCGTTGTTGAACACGTTCGGTTTGTGCCAGCCCCTGGCGTGCACACGTGCCGTGCCGGGCTTGCCATCTGTCGGCTCGATGCCTGTTCTCAAGTTTGTCCACCGTGGTGCATCGTCTTTCAACAATCGAGTAGTTCATGAACAACGACCGTATACAGCAGCTTGCCAGAATCGTAGATAATGCAGCCATCAGCCGTACCGAGATCGGTATGCTCACGGCGGAGGAGCCAGAGCTGACGATTGATGAGGCCTATATCGTTCAGGAGGCGTCGATAGCACGTCGGCTGGAGCGTGGAGAACGGCTGGTAGGAATGAAGATGGGGTTGACAAGCCGTGCAAAGATGGAACAGATGGGGGTGCATGAGCCGATCTATGGCATGCTTACCAGCTCGATGGTGCTGAACGATGGTGCCGTGGTCGGCCTGGGGGATTTCATCCATCCGAGGATCGAGCCGGAGATCGCGTTTGTGCTGAACGACGATCTTCATGGGCCTGTAACCCCGGCGCAGGCGCTCGATGCGGTCGGCGGCGTCTGTGCGGCGTTGGAGATCATTGATAGCCGCTATAAAAATTTTCAGTTCACCCTTCCCGATGTGATTGCCGATAATACCTCGGCCGTCGCCTATGTGCTTGGCAGCACGCTGGTGCAGGCCAAGAAGATCAATCTTGGCAACCTGGGGATTGTGATGAGCGTCAATGGGAAGGTTGTGCAGACCGGGACAAGCGCGGCGATCTACGAGCACCCGGCGCGCTCCCTTGCCGAGCTTGCCACGATGCTTGCCCGCCGTGGAGAGTATCTCCGTGCCGGACAGGTTGTGCTGAGTGGCGGGGCAACTGCGGCGATCGCGCTGAATCCGGGCGATCATGTGTGCGTGGAGATCGATGAGGTAGGGTCGGCCGAGCTGCGTGTCTACGCCTAGCGGGGAGAGGGGTTCCCGCCGTCGCTTCTGCTCCGTTCGCAGTTTGTAGCTGTGCACGGACAGATCCCGAATCGTGAGCCGGGCCGCAGGTTTCTGGAACCTCCGGCCCGTTGCCGTCTACCACCTGTTGCCCCGGTTCGCTGATGCCCCCACGATTATGTATCTTGCGATCCTCTTTCAACAGAAATCCAAATCCATATGGCACTGGCAGCATTCAACCTGAAACAGTGGATCGACGAGCACCGCCATCTACTGAAACCCCCGGTAGGGAACGAGCAGCTCTGGAAGGAGGTGCACCCGGAGTTCATCGTTATGGTGGTTGGCGGACCGAACTCGCGCAAGGACTTTCATGTCGATGCCGGCGAGGAATTGTTCTACCAGCTCGAAGGGGACATCGTGGTCCGTATCGTAGAGGATGGCCGTATTCGCGATGTTGAGATCAGGGAGGGGGATATCTTCCTTCTGCCGCCGAACGTTCCGCACTCCCCGCAGCGCACGGCCAACACGGTGGGGCTGGTCGTGGAGCGCACCCGGCGCCAGGGGGAGCTGGATGGCTTTCAGTGGTATTGCGAGAAATGCGAGCAGAAGCTGCACGAGGAGTTCCTGGTGCTTACCGATATCACCACGCAGCTCAAGCCGGTATTCGATGCGTTCTGGTTGGATCTGGAGGCACGTACCTGCAAGAACTGTGGTACGGTGATGCAGCCGCCGGCACCGATCGCCGGATAACCATAGGCCAGGCTGGAACAATTCGGGCATGCGGCCCATCGGGCTGTTGTTGCGTTGTCCTACAGGGCCGGTGGTCCGGTCCGTTGTTTATGGTGGGCGGACGGAGAAACCCCGTGGTGCTTGCTCTGCCCACTGCCAACTATTGATGTCTCTATGAAAATCGATATCCACACCCATATTCTCCCCGAACGCTGGCCCGATCTGCGCGAGCGTTATGGGTATGGCGGCTGGGTGCGCCTGGAACACCATAAGCCATGCTGCGCCCGTATGATGATCGATGATCGGTTCTTCCGTGAGATCGAGGAAAATTGCTGGAGCCCGGAGGCACGGATCGGCCAGTGCGATCATCATGGCGTCGATGTTCAGGTGCTCTCCACCGTTCCGGTGATGTTCGGGTATTGGGCGAAACCCCACCATGCGCTCGATCTCTCGAAGCTGCTGAACGATCATATCGCCTCGGTTGTACAACGCCACCCGCAACGGTTTGTGGGGTTGGGAACCATCCCGATGCAAGCGCCGGAACTGGCGGTGCAGGAGCTTGAACGTTGCGTTGGCGAGCTTGGCCTGGCAGGGGTCCAGATCGGTTCCCATGTCAACGACTGGAATCTCGACGAGGAGGCGCTCTTTGCGGTCTACGAGGCTGCCGAAAGCCTTGGCGCAGCGATCTTTGTGCATCCCTGGGAGATGATGGGCAGGGAGAAGATGCCCCGCTACTGGCTCCCCTGGCTTGTCGGGATGCCTGCCGAAACCTCGCTTGCCATCTGCTCGATACTGTTCGGCGGCGTGCTCGATCGGTTCCCGAATCTCCGGTTCTGCTTTGCCCATGGCGGCGGCTCCTTCCCGATGACGATCGGCAGGATCGAACATGGGTTCCGTGTCCGCCCCGATCTTGTGCAGGTGCATACGCAGACCGAGCCTCGCGATTATCTCCCGAAGCTCTATTTCGATTCGCTGGTGCACGACCCGGAGGTGCTCCGCTATATGATCGGCCTGTTCTCGGCAGATCGCTTGATGCTCGGTTCGGATTATCCCTTCCCGCTCGGCGAGCATCATCCGGGAGCGCTTATCGAGTCGATGGCCGATCTATCCGAGGGGACCAAGGAGCGCCTGCTGAGCGGAACGGCGCTGGAATTCCTCGGGCTTGAACGGGAACGTTTCATCCGCCCGGCGCATGGCGTAGCGGAGGCACGATCGTGAGCCTGGATGTTGTGCCGCAGAGCGTTATCGGGGGGATGAGCCTTGCGCTGCGTATCGGCGGAACGATCTATCAGGTAGATCCATCCCCCCCCTTCGATATCTCGATTCCGCTCGATTTCCACGGCAGACAGCCGGGTGCATTCCATCTGCCGGAGGCGACCGCTGCCAGCGCCGAGGGGGGAGGTTTTATCGGTGATACGCGGCGCGGCGGCAGTTGCAACTGCGAGACGGTGACGTTGAACCCGCACGGCAATGGTACACATACCGAGTGTGTTGGGCATATCACCGATGCCCGCATCGCTGTTTCTAGCCTTCTTCGCCAGGCGTTTATTCCTGCGGTGGTGCTCTCGGTGCGGCCGGAGCATGCGGCCGATCCGCAGAGCGAAGGTGGTATCCACTCCTCCGATCTGGCAGTTACACGCGCCGTGCTTCAGGCGGGGCTGGCCCGGCTTGGCACCCTGCCGGGGGAGTTCTTCCAGGGTCTTGTTCTACGTACGTTGCCGAATGATACGGCCAAGACACATGCCGCCTATTCCGGCGGCAATCCCCCCTATATCACTCCGTCGGCAATGCATCTGGTGCGCGAGCTGGGCGTGGAGCATCTTCTGCTGGATCTCCCTTCGGCCGATCGCGAGGATGATGGTGGAGGGCTGGTGGCACATCGCATCTTCTGGGATGTGCCTCCGGGCATTCGCGAAGCCCGGAAGCCGTACACCTCCCGCACGATCACCGAGATGATCTATGTGGAAGATGCTATCAGCGACGGCATCTACCTGCTCAATCTGCAAATCCCTCCGTTCCTCCTCGATGCGGCCCCATCACGTCCCCTCTTGTTTCGTGTGGATGTGGCCTGAGTAGCCATGTGTGCTCCGAACCGATCGGGAAACAGGCGCCGCGCCTGGCGCGCTGCGGCGGCTCCAGGTCGTCTGGCCGGGATACGGCATGCATACAGATGCGGCCGGGGTATATTTGCATGGCGGCGGCATTCCGCCCCGGCTATGCTATCGAATGAATCCAGAATAATGGTTGAACGATATCCGATGAACGAACTCTTGCCAGCCGTCGATTTCAAGCCGACGCAAGATGCTGCTCTGGAGCTTGATGCCAGCGATCCTCTTGCGCGGTTCCGGGATGCATATCATATGCCTGCGATGCCGAACGGTGAGCCGATGGTCTACCTGACCGGCAACTCCCTCGGCCTGCAACCAAAGGGCGTTCGTGCTGCGATCGAGCAGGAACTGCGCGACTGGGCCGAGTTTGGGGTTGAGGGACATTTCGAGGCGAGCAATCCCTGGTACTCGTATCATGAGATGTTCGCCGAGCCGGCCGCACGTCTGGTGGGGGCGGTGCCGGGAGAGGTTGTGGTGATGAATACGCTTACCACGAACCTGCATCTGATGATGGTGTCCTTTTATCGCCCCACGCCGGATCGCTTCAAGATTCTGGTGGAGGAGAGCGCCTTTCCATCGGATCAGTATGCCGTATGGAGCCAGGCCCGCTTTCATGGCTATGATCCCGCCGAGGCCATCGTCACCATACGTCCGCGTGATGGGGAGGACACGATTCGCACAGAGGATATCGAGGCCTATCTGGCCGAGCATGGCGGTGCGATAGCGCTTGTGATGATGGGTGGGGTGAACTACTACACCGGTCAGGCGCTCGATATGGAGCGCATCGCCGCCGCTGCGCATGCCGCCGGGTGCCCCGTCGGGTTCGATCTGGCACATGCCGCTGGCAATCTGCTGATGCGTCTGCACGACTGGAACGTCGATTTTGCCGTGTGGTGCACCTATAAATATCTGAACTCCGGGCCGGGCGGGGTCTCCGGGTGTTTTGTTCACGAGCGTCATGGTTTCAACCCCGAGCTTCCACGGTTTGCCGGATGGTGGGGGAACGATCCAAAGAGCCGTTTTGAGATGAGCCAGGAATTTGTGCCGCAGCGTGGCGCGGCAGGGTGGCAGTTGAGCAATGCGCAGATCCTTCCCATGGCCGCACACAAGGTTGCGCTCGATCTGTTCAGCGAGGCCGGGATGCCAGCGCTGCGCGAGAAATCCGAACGCCTTGTTGCCTATCTGGAGTTTCTGCTCGATCGCCTGCCGGGCGATCACTACAGGATCATCACCCCGCGCAATCCCGCCGAGCGTGGGTCCCAGATCTCGATCCGCATCGATGGCGATGCACGGAAGCTTGCCGGAGACCTGAAAGTGCATGGCGCGATCGTCGATTTCCGCCCGCCGGATGTTATCCGTGTTGCCCCTGTGCCGATGTATAACAGCTTCCAGGATGTCTGGCGGTTTGTGAAGATGATGCAGGAGAGAGCAGAGGGCTAGCGTGCCCCATCGGTGGCGGGGTGGAGGGATAGCATACTGATAATGATAATGGTCATACGATAACCAGCAATCAATACGGAGCACATCCATGCGCGACGCATCGTACTGGATCGAGCGGTTCGGGCTTGTGGAGCATCCCGAGGGAGGCTACTATCACGAGACCCATCGTTCCGTGGAGACGATCCCTGGCTCGGCCCTTGCAGCCCGTTATGGGGGCGATCGCAGAACCTCCACCGCTATTTACTTTCTGCTGAAAGGAGCCAGGCCCTCGCTTCTTCATCGGTTGAAGTCGGAGGAGATCTGGCATTTTTATGCCGGTGCTCCGGTGACGGTCCATATCATCAATCGCGATGGCCTGCTCTCCCATGTCCGGCTTGGCCCTGGAGATGAGCACAATCAGGTCTTTCAGGGGATCATCCCGTCGAATAGCTGGTTTGGCGCTGTTGTTGATGATCCGCATGGGTATGCTCTGGTCGGCTGTACGGTTGCTCCAGGCTTTGAGTTCGAGGATTTCGAGCTTGCCGAGAGAGACGTTCTGCTGGAACGCTATCCCCAGCATCAGGAGATCATACGGATGCTGACACGGTAGAACGGAATGGTCCGGTTATATCGGTTCCGGCATGCGGTAGTGGCGTTGCAGAGCATGGCGGTGAAATCCAGGCCGGAACAGATCGTTGTGCGCTCGGGGCCTGCTTGTGGGGCTGCTCCCCCTGTGCCCACTCCATGAAGCATCGATAAAAACAATCAGGCCGGATAACTTCTGATGATAGAACTATCAGGATCAGAGGCCCGAAACAACAGTAGGTTCAGGCTTATGGCGGAAATCAATTGGAGCGATTTCGAGAAGATCGAATTGCGCGTGGGGACAATCATCGAGGCAGAGGAGTTCCCGGAGGCGCAAAAGCCCGCCTACAAACTTCGCATCGATCTGGGCGAGGCAGGGATCAGACGTTCCAGTGCACAGATCACAAGGCTCTATCAGAGGGAGCAACTGGTTGGCCGCCAGGTGATCTGCCTTACCAATGTTCCGCCGAAGCAGGTTGCTACCATCATGTCCGAGGTGCTTGTCACAGGCTTTGTCGGCGAAGATGGGGATGTTGTGCTTGCCATGCCCGAACGTTCGGTGCCTGATGGAACCCGCCTTGCCTGATTCGGCTTCCGATATCACCAGGATGGTTTGTCGATGTGCAGGCCGATGCACAAAAGGGTGAGTGAATGTCGTATGGACCAGGAAAGTGTAGACGAGGATCTGAAGGCGCGATGGATGCCGCTGGCCGTTCGCTACGGCGCGCACCCGGCTGTTGCCGAGAAACTCTACCAGATGATTGCTCGCGCTTATGCCGAGCCAGGACGCTGGTATCATACGATGCGGCATATCCGCTCCATGATCGATGCCATCGAGCAGAGCGGCATGGTGATCGTGGAGCCTGTCTCGCTGCATTTTGCAGTCTGGTTCCATGATGTCATCTATGACACCTATCGGGGCGATAATGAGGAGCGGAGCGCGGATTTTGCCGCGAATATACTTCGTGCCCTTATGGTCCCTGAGAAGATCGCGTCCCGTACGGCGTCGCTTATCCTCCTTACAAGACATCATGCACCTCCTGCCGACGATTCCGATGCCCTCCTGTTCCTTGATGCCGATCTCTTGATCCTTGGCGCAGTGCCGGAGCGATATCAGTGGTATCGTCAGGCGATCCGCCGTGAATATTCATGGGTGGATGAACCCCATTACCGCCAGGCGCGGCGGAGTGTGCTGGAGGAGTTCCTTGCGCGTGCGTGCATCTACCAGACGTCGTGGATGTACGAGCGCTACGAGGAGGTGGCACGAAGGAATCTGAGCGAGGAGATCGCCGAGCTTTCCGGCACCTCCTGAATGGCACCGATTCCCTATCGCTATACCGGTTTCCGGTCGTTCCGTTCCTTGCGGTTCGCGGGCGGCATCATCTCTACATCGTATACAGAGTTATGGCTCGACATATAACCCTTCTGGGCGCCGGCCTTACCGGCCCGCTTCTCGCTATCTATCTTGCCAGGCGTGGCTACACTGTCGATCTCTACGAGCGGCGTCCCGATATGCGCGCCCATGATGTTGGCCGTGGCCGATCCATCAATATGGCGCTTTCCACACGGGGCATCAGGGCGCTGGAGGAGGTTGGGGCACATGAGGCTGTTCTGGCCGACGCTATCGCCATGCCGGGACGTATGATTCATGACCAGAAGGGGGATCTTGCTCTGCAACCCTATGGCAGGGATGGGCAGGCGATCTACTCCATCTCCCGCGCCGGTCTGAACATGCTGCTTATGAATCTTGCCGAGGCCGAGCAGGGGGTGAGCATCCACTTCAGTGCCCGCTGTGTCGATGTGGATCTGGAAGAGCGTGTTGTTACCGTCCAGAATGATGAGACCGATGAGCGCCGTTCTTTCAAGGTCGATCTGCTGATAGCCGCCGATGGCGCAAGCTCATCGCTGCGCGCCGCGATGGAGAAGATGCCGGGGTTCGAGTCACGTACACAGTGGCTCGACCATGGCTATAAGGAGTTGGAGATACCGCCGGGACCAAACGGCGAGTTCCTGATAGAACGGAATGCGCTTCATATCTGGCCCCGGCATGATTATATGATGATCGCCCTGCCGAACCCGAATGCCACCTTCACCTGTACGCTCTTTGCACCGTACGAAGGGCCGAATGGGGTCGATCTGCTGAGGGACGATGAGGCGGTGCTCCAGTATTTCAACCGCAATTTCCCCGATGCGGTGCCCCGTATGCCAACCCTGCTGCACGATTGGAACACCAATCCCACCTCTCGCCTCGGCACCGTTTATTGCGGCCCTTGGCATGTTGACGATTGGGCGTTTCTTATCGGCGATGCCGCTCATGCCATTGTCCCCTTCTATGGTCAGGGGATGAATTGCTGTTTCGAGGATTGTCTTGCCCTTGATGGCCTGCTTGCCGAGCATGGGGATGACTGGGCTACCATCATGCGGCGGTTCTACGAGCTGCGCAAGCCCGATGCCGATGCCATTGCCGAGCTTGCGGTGGAGAATTTTCTTGAGATGCGCTCGAAGGTGGTAGACCCGTATTTCCTTAAGAAGAAGAAGATCGAGGCCGCCTTGCACGATATGTTTCCCGAGCGCTGGGTGCCGTTGTATTCCATGGTGACCTTTAGCACAATCCCCTATGCCGAGGCGCGTAAACGTGCCAAGGCCCAGGATGCGTTGTTGGAGCATATCGGGCTTGATGCGGTGGAGCAGGCGATAGCCGCCGGGCCGCAGAAGGTGGAGGAACTGCTCTGGGGCCCGGCCTAGCGGCTGCCAGCATTGATGAACATGGATGAACAGGGCCGGGCCGCCGGCCCTTGTTCGGCATGTCTCAAGGTTCAAGCCCGATGGTTGTATGCATGCCGGTCTGAACAGATCATGCGTATCCAGCAACGTGTGCCGCTGGTCCATGCTAGGCTGATAGTCCGCTATGCTGTAACTGCAAGGGAGGGGGGGAAGGCAGTGATGAGAGGGAGAGAACTGATACCAGCTCTGCCCCATTCCTGTGCGAGCCTGTTATAAGCGTATGCCACGGCTCCGCCGGTCATGACGGCAATGGCCGTTATGACTGCTTCTTCCGATTGAACCATGCCCTGGGGATCTCTGCGGTCGGTGCTGAGCGTATCTGCACCGGCCCGTTATTGAAATCGCCGGGGATTGCCCTAGAATAACTGGCCGCCCAGCATAATCGCCGCGACAACGCCAGCAATGGTGCCGATCACCAGGCCCGCAAAGGTGCTGTCATGACGGTTTGTGGCGTATGGCTTGGGATTGCTGTTGTATCCATATGGCTGGCCTATCTGGACAGAGTATGGATGGTTCATGATCTCGCGCTGGACGCGTGAGTACATGCGATTACGTACGTGCACCGTTTCCACTGTGGACCTCAACGATAAATTGTTGGGATGAAGAAAGGCGATTCAAGAAAAAAACGAGACTGTGGCACTGCTCGCAACTGTGGTCTGGATACCTGTTGCTTCAGTTCTTGTAATGGGGAGGACCTTCCACATCAAGACTGGCGCAAAGATAGGTAGTAGTGTCGAATAATCAATCGTCGAGATCCCCGGGTATAATATTTTTTGCTCTTCTGTTTCTCCAGGTTTTCTTTTGGAATGCCTGAACTTTTCTTCACCTGAGCTAGTTTGCCGATCTATTACCGGTATCCTCGGTCGGCGGCTGCCGGTGATGAACCGCGTAACCGTATAAGGTGTATGAAGAGAATGATGGGGATCACTGCGGCGGTGCTGGCTTGTGCGCCTGCGCTACGTTTGCGTAGGATGATGGGGCTGCCCCTTCGCGGCAACCCTCCCTTGATCGGCGTCAGCGCGGAGTTCTGAGAGCCTCTGCGAGCGGAGCATGGCAGAGGCCGCACGGACCGGCAATCGAGGACCAGGCAATATCATAATACCTGCCCACTTTCAATCGTGAATCGTTATGGCCCTTCTCTACGCAATCGAACAGACCCCCCATGCCGCCGATGTTGCCGAGGTGTTCCGGCGCTCGGGAATACGGCGGCCCGTGGATGAGCCGGAGCGTATCGCCCGTATGATAGAACATGCAAACCTGATCGTGACCGCACGCGACCAGGGGCGGCTGGTGGGCATAGCCCGTGCGCTTACCGATTTCAGCTTCTGTTGTTATCTCTCGGATCTTGCAGTAGATAAGGACTATCAGCGTTCCGGGATCGGTGCCGAGCTTGTACGCAGGGTGCAGGAGGCGATCGGCGAGGAGGCTATGCTCCTGTTGCTGGCCGCCCCGGAAGCAATGGAATATTATCCGAGGATAGGGTTTCAGAAGGTGGAGAACGGCTGGATCATTCTCCATGGCCGTTAAATGGCGTATGTTGATCCCCTGGAATTCGCATCAGCATCTCATCCGACTATAGTCCTTTTATCAGATGAAAATCCTTGTTCTTGGCAGCGGCCTGATGGGCCCTGCCGCAGCCTATAACGCCATGTCCGATCCCGATGTGGAGCGTGTGACGCTCTGCGATATCGATCAGGAGAGCCTGCAAAGGGCGCTTGGCAAACTTTCAGGGGCGCCCGGTGGTGATACGCTCACGGCGCTGCAATTCGATCTGGCCGATCACGACGGTGCCGTTCGGCTCTTTGCCGGGTATGATGTCGTCCTTGCCGCGCTCCCCTGGAGCGCAAGCATGCTGGCATTCCGTGCGGCGCTCGAAGCCAAGGTGCCGATCGTCGATCTGGCGATCCCGGATGAGGATGAACGCCGCCAGTTGCGCGCCATGGCCGATGCCTCCGGCTCACTGATCGTGCTCGGATGCGGTCTGGAGCCGGGGCTGACGGAGATTCTGGCCCGCCATCTTGCCGCGCAACTTGATACGGTGGAGGAACTGCATATCAAGTGTGGCGGGGTGCCGGAAACGCCAACCGGGCCGCTTGGCTACAAGATCGTCTTTGGCGGCTCGCGGCTTCCGCTTCGTGATATCCCGGCGTTGGTTGTGGAGCGGGCAGAGATAAGAAACGCCGAACGGTACTCGGGCGTGGAGCCTGTGACGATAGGCGGTGTGGGGGAGTGCGAGGCATGGCACGAGGGCATGATGCCGTGGCTTCTCGATATGGAGGAGTTCAAGGGGATTCGCGAAGGGAGCCAGAAGACGATCCGCTGGCCGGGTTATGCCGCAAAAGCCAGCGTGCTGCTGGAGCTAGGGCTGCTCGGCACGCGCGCGGTGGATGTCGATGGCGTTATGGTGGTTCCGAAACATGTCGTCGATTCTGTTCTCCGTCCCTTTGTGAGGCTGGAGGATGGCGAAGGGGATATCACCCTGTTCCGGGTGGATGTGATCGGGCAGAAGGATGGCGAGCGGCTGCGGCATCGTGCCGATATGGTGGACTATTACGATCGCACGCTCGGCTTTACCTCGATGGCCCGTACAACCGCGTTTACCGGCGCTATCGTTGCCCGGATGATCGGGCGGGGAGATATCAGCGCTACCGGACTGTATACCTCGGAGGAACTGGTCGCGGGGCCGCTCCTGGATCGTATGCTGGAGGAGCTTGCAGCCGCCGGCGTGCACTTCGATCTCAGCACCCAGGCCGTGCCGGCTCCGATGGACGATGTGGCAGGCTGATCCCGCTATATAGAGATTATCTACCATGCGCACGGCGTTTCTCGCTGTATGAGGAACACCGTCTCTGATGTGTGAAGTATCGGGGGTTGCCTCTGTAACCAATCCGGTGCTGCCGTGTCTTGCTCACTGCTCAATAGAGCGATTCTTCATTCAAAGGCCTGTTCGTGGCGGCGTTCGTTGGAACGCTGTTGTGCGCGGGCCTTTGGATATTCCCCACAACGATATCGGCAGCTTTGCGGACTATTTCCTTCCTAGGCTGGTTACCCTCTTCTTGTTATACTCGCCCTCGCCTTTTGCCACGTTGTGGGCATGAGCGGTTGTGCTGATATGTGTCCCACATCATCCGGTATGCAATTCTACCATATCTCAAGTACTTCTGGTACGTAGTGCAATGAAGTTATTATCGTTGATCTGCCTTGCCATCGTGTTTATTGCCATCACTCCATTCCTCTCCGCGCAGACGGGTGATCCCGGTGCAGGTGCTTATGCGCTCTTATATAAGAGTCTTACCTCGCTACAGCCCGATTCCACATCCGTCGCCACGGTATCAAACCTGAAGATCAGCCGCGACGCCGCCACGTTCGATCTAGTCAGCGGCAAGCTTCTGCTCTGCAAGAGTGTGGTCGGCAGAACCTGTGCCGCGCTTTTCATCGGTGATGGAAGCTACCGGTTCACTCCATCGACGGCTGTGGAACGGGCGCACCTGGCGCGCTTTTTCAAGACCGAGTCGATGAATGAGCCTATTGCCATGCTGTTTCTCGTATTTGCCGATACCACGCTGGAAGAGCTTCGCCGCACTCTTACGTTTGCTCCTGGGGTTGTGCCTCCGGGAGTAGAGAAGGAATTGGAGAAGTATGGTCGGTTTATCAGTAATGCGGACTCTAAGAGCCTCGACGAGGCGTTCGCTCGTGCATTCCTGAACGATGAGAAGAACGATCTTTTTTACGCACATATGATCACCGGCAGCGGCGAGCACCGGTTTTTCCAGGTGAATCCGTACGATGTGGAGGAGGTCAGCTTTATGCGGCGTGGACAGGCCGTGGACAGGGTATTCCGCGAGCTGGTGAGCATGGCCCACTATCAGTCCGAGTATGCATCGGAACCTCGTGCCGAGGATAAGCGGAGCGTTGCGGTGGATCGCTATGTGGTCGAGTGCGATCTGGCCGATAACCTCAATGCGCGATTCCGAACGGACCTGACGTTCCGTCCGCTGAAGGCGGATCTACGCTGGATCGATTTCTCTCTGTACCCGGAGCTTCGTGTGGATTCCATCATCTGGGATGATGGCACCCCGGCGGCCTTCCACCAGGTGGCGTACCATCGTATGGGTGATAATACGCTCTGGGTGCGCAATGTGCCTGCATCCGGCGGCGCCCGAACGTTGAAGATATTCTATGGCGGCAATCTGCTGTTTCGCGAGCGGGACTGGGTGCTGCTGAAATCTTCCATCGGCTGGTATCCAACACACGATGCAAAGAACAAGGCGTTGTTCGATCTTACCTTCCGTACCCCAAAGTCGATGAAGTTCGCCAGCGTAGGACGGCTTCTCTCGTCGGAGACTCGTGGCGACCAGCGCATCACCCGCTGGGTGGGGGATACGCCGATCCGCAACGCATCGTTCAACATCGGAGTGTTTCAGGAGCAGAACTTCACGCCCGACTCCGTTGCGCCGATCACGGTGTACCGTGGGCCGGAATCATCCGGCGGCATGGGAGAACAGATCGGCTGGGATGTGGAGAACAGCATCAAGTTCTACGAGCACCTGTATGGCAAGCTGCCGTTCGAGCATTTCTATGTCACGGAGATCCCTGCATATCATGGGGAGGCATTTCCTGGCCTTATCCATCTCTCGTTTTCCACGTTTCTGCGGAATAATAATACCGGCTATGCGGAGATCTTCCGCGCCCATGAAGTTGCCCATCAGTGGTGGGGGATCGGTGTGGACTTCGCCAGCTACCACGACCAGTGGATCAGCGAGGGCTTCAGCGAATACTCCGGGTTGATGTATATGCAGGCTGTGCTCAAGGATAACGAGAAGTTTTTCCGACGCATGAACGATTATAAGAAGGAATTGCTGGGCAATCGGAAGTCCATCTTCCTTGATGGGCAGCAGGCCGGTCCCATCTGGTTGGGCTGGCGTACAAGCAGCAGCAGCACGCAGGGCGATTATGATCTGATCATCTATAAAAAAGGGGCCTGGGTGCTTCATATGCTTCGCAACTACTTCCTCGATCTGAACACGATGAAAGAGGATACATACCGAAGCATGATGCGCGAGTTCTTTACCAGTTCCGTGGGACGCAGTGTCTCTACGGAGGATTTTCAGCGGGTTGTGGAGAAATATGCCGGGGCGAACATGGGCTGGTTCTTCAATCAATGGGTGTATGGAACCGGCATTCCAAGCTATACGTATGCCTACAAGGTCGAGGAGGCGCCGGGAGGCAAATACAAGGTTATGCTTCGTGTGAAGCAGGCGAACGTGCCGCCCGATTTTCAGATGGTTGTGCCGGTGAAGATCGATTTCGGCGATGGAAAGGCCGCCCGTGTACGTGTGCTGGTGCGGGGGGCGGAATCGGAGCAGCAGCTCCCGCTGATGCCGCTTGAACCAAAGAAGGTGATCTTCAATGATCTCGAATCGGTCCTCTGCGAGGTCGATACCGAACGGTGGTAGCAGCTATCCGTTCGTTGCCTCTTTTGTCATACCTTTGCGGGCATGAACCCGAATCAAACCGAGATCTGGACCATTCTTAGGCTGATCCAGTGGGGGAGCGACTTCTTCAAGCAGCGAGGTGTTGACTCCCCCCGGCTTACCATGGAGCTGTTGCTGGCCCATGTGCTGAAGTTGACCCGTTTTGATCTGTATATGCAGTTCGAGCGGCCACTGACAGATTCCGAACTGCTGCTGCTGCGCCAATTGGTGAAACGACGCGCCATGCGCGAGCCGCTACAATACGTTCTTGGCGAGGCACACTTCCACAAACATTCCTTCGAGGTTACCCCGGCGGTTCTGATCCCTCGCCCGGAAACCGAGCTGCTGGTGGAGGAGGCCCTTCGTCGCGGGCAGTCGCTGCGTGCGCTGGACGTTGGCACCGGTTCCGGCTGCATCGGGATAACGATTGCCCTGGAACATCCAGAGACCGAGGTTGTTGCCATCGATAGCTCGGCGGCGGCGCTGGAGGTGGCCTCCCGGAACGCCGAAAGGCTCGGTGCCCGCAATATCGCCTTCCATCCTGTCGATTTCTTCGACGATGAAGGGATGCGCTCCCTTGGCTCGTTCGATCTTGTTATAAGCAACCCACCCTATATCCCCGCCGTCGATATCGGCACGCTGGAGCCTGAAGTGCGCGATCACGAGCCATATGGCGCGTTGACCGATGGTGCCGATGGCTTCCGTTTCTTTCGACGTTTCATCGAGCTTGCCCCGTGGACGCTTCGCGAGGAGTCCAGCCTTTTTCTTGAGATCGGTTATGGGCAGGGGCGGCAGCTCCGGGAGATGTTTACACAGGCTGGGTTCGAGGTGGATCTGCTCACCGATCTCGATAGGATCGAGCGTATTCTCTGGGCCCAGAAGCGAGGCCGCTGAGCCTGTTGCGGTTGTACCATATCTCCTACTGATATCATTGTTCCTGTCGCCGATGGTCTGGCCCCTTTCCCTATCTTTGCCCTTTTAGCGATAAACTCCCTTACATGAAGGCAGTTGTGCAGCGTGCTCGCGAAGCCTCCGTCACTGTGGCTGCCGAGGTTGTCGGGCGGATCGATCGGGGGATGGTGGTTCTGCTTGGCGTCGGGCAGGACGATGATGAGCGGCATGCCCGGATGCTGGCGCGGAAGGTTGCTGCCCTACGCCTCTTTCCGGACACCGCCGATGTGCCCAATCTTTCCCTGATTGATACCGGATATGCCGCCCTTGTCATAAGCCAGTTCACCCTCCTTGGGGATACCCGCAAGGGGAACCGGCCAAGCTATGTGAACGCTGCCTCGCCGGAACAGGCACAGAAGCTATACGAGGTCTTTATAGAGGAATTGCGGCGGCTGATTGGCCCCGACAAGGTGGCAACCGGACGTTTCAGGGCGATGATGGATGTTGCGTTCATCAACGAAGGGCCGTTCACGCTTCTTCTGGAGTCGAAGGTGTAGTGGCTGCAATCCTTCCAGATCGTTCGGTCCCGGTCAGTCCCATTGCCGTCTCGCTCTGGGTGGCACTGCTGCTCTTTATCCCATCGATCGTTCGTACCGCGCAGGATGCGCGCTATCAATCGGCGCACTTTCTGGTCCACGCTGCTCGTGGGCAGGATGTCTCCGGGCTGCTGGAAGAACTGGAATCGGCATATCGGGATGTGCAGGCCTATGGGCTTTCCCTTCCGCGCACGGTGATCGCGTATTGCTACCCTTCCACAGCAGAGTTCACCCGGCGCTCCCACGGCGAGGCATTTCATCTGGCGCTTGCCAGCCAGCAACGGCTTCACCTTCAGCCGCTGCGGGTTCTTCTTCGCGATGGAAATCTCGCACGCACGCTACGGCACGAGCTTACGCATGTGGCCTTGGCTGCGGCTGCCGAACGTGGATTGCCGCGATGGTTGAACGAGGGAATGGCGATGATCGTTGCCGGTGAGCGGCATCCGCAGCGGATAACATTTCGGAGCCTGCGGCAGCTTGAGGATACGTTGCTTCGATCCCGTTCGCATGATAACCTTCGCTCTGCCTATGGTACCGCTGCACGCCTGACGGAGCGGCTTGTCAACCAGCTTGGCCGGGAGCGCACTCTTGCCCTGCTTCGCACCGTGGGGAGCAGGGGGCAGTTCGAGCAGGCATTCGGGGCATCGGTGGGCAGCTCGCTCCGTTTATGGGAGCAGAGCGAGCTTGGCCGCTGATACAAACTCCTGCAAAATGCAGGAGGCGTTTCTCCGAACCTTCGCGTCTTGCAGGGGTGCTAGATATAAAAAGCTGGAAATCCTGCCCGAATCGCACATTATAGTTTGGTACGATATTCTTACTAGTACATAGTAACCTCAAGAGGAGTTACAGAACACATGCTAACACCAAAGGTAAAGCTTACTGCGGAGGGCGATATCAAGATTGTTGCTCTCAATGGCGAATTCATCGGGGGGAACGAGACCGACCGGTTGCAGGAGGTGCTCAACGAGGAGGCAAAAGCCGGAACCCCCAAGCTTCTCATCGACCTCGGGGGGGCAACGTATCTGAACTCCACCTCGCTCGGTGTGTTGATCGCAGCTCATACCAATTTTACCAAGCGTGGTGGAAAGGTTGGGCTGTGCAACGTCTCAAAGAACATCGAGAATATCTTCGTTATCACGAAGCTCTCCTTGGTCTTCAGCATCTATACGACACGGAATGATGGGGTCAGCCAGATGTCGGGCCAGGCTGCTTAATCCTTGCGGAAGTAACCGACAGCGGTGTTCGTGGGTATATCACGCTGAATTCCCGCGGAGAGTTGCTTGTCTGAGAATATCAAGTCGATAACAGTTTCAACATAACGTCAACCGTTTCTCAATCCATTCAGGAAACCAATGAAAAGCAAGTATTTCGTTATCGGTGTGGTCCTGGCCTGCTTGGCGGTCGGTTTCACAATCTTCTACGTGATCTTTGGTGATCCGAGCCACTTTGTTGATCCGGCCACAAAGACGCAGCCGAAGCCTGGCGATATGCTCGGCACCGTCTACACCGGTGGACCGCTCGTTGCTACGCTTATCGCGCTCACCCTTATGGTGGTGACCTTTATCGTCGAGCGTCTGTTCTCGCTTTCAAAGGCCCAGGGTCGTGGCAATCTCCCCAGGTTCATCCAGCGCGTTCGCGAGCATCTGGTGGCTGGTAATGTCGATGCGGCCATCGACGAGTGCAACAAGCAGCGTGGGTCGGCCGCCAATATCATCCGCTCGGGTCTGGAGCGCTTCCAGCAGGTTCGTAACGATCCCGCCTACGACACCGAGAAGAAGCTTGCCGAGGTAAAGCGTGCCGTTGACGAATCGACCGGTCTGGAGACCCCGCTGCTCGAAAAGAACCTTGTCGCCCTGTCGACCATTGCCTCGATCTCCACGATGATCGGCCTTCTGGGAACAACCCTGGGCATGATCCGTGCGTTCCAGGCTCTTGCAACCGCAGGTCAGGCTGCCTCTGCCGTTCAGTTGTCGATCGGTATCTCGGAAGCCCTTATCAATACCGCTGGTGGTCTTGTCGCCGCCATCCTTGCCATTGTGTCGTATAACTACTTCACCAATCGCGTGGACAACTTCGTCTATATGATCGAGGAAGCCACTCTTTCGATGATGGAAATCCTGACGGTAAAGACGCGATAATCAAGAGGTAACCAGGCATGGCACATAAACCCAAGCGAGTCGGCTTTAAGCTCGACATGACCCCTCTGGTCGACGTCGCGTTCCTTCTGCTGACATTCTTCATGTTCACGGCAAAGTTCAAGTCGGACGCGGAGAACGAGCAGAAGTTCGAGATCAAGCGCCCTCAGGCGTCAGCCGATACCACCAAGCTTCCGGAAGTCGGGACGGCCCTGGTGAAGATCGGTATCGACAGCAAGACGAACGACACGGTGATGTTCTACGCGGTGACCAACGAGAAGGATCGTGCCCCGATCTACGGTGCCGCCCCCGGCATTACGCCGGAAGAAGCGCAGACAAGCGCCCAGGTGGAAGTACGTGATACGGCAACTCTGGGGGCTTTGGTGATTGCAACGCGTAGACAGGATAACAAGACGAAGTTCGCGATTGATGCCGATAAGGGGGTCCAGTTCCGCAGGATTGAGCAGGTGATGAACACCTTGCGCTCACAGGGAGCAACGATCTTCAACTTCGTGACCGTTAGCGGAAGCGAGGGTAACTAAACAAGATGGGCGTACCGGGATTCTGAATGGCCCGCATGGTGCCCCGGCACACGCCGGGGCACCACATGCAGGATCGAGTGCCGGGCCTGCCCCGCCGGACGTTCTCCGGCGACCGATGGTGATTACCAGATGACTATATACATAACGATTTCAGGAGGATCATACGATGGGTGCAGTTGACTTGGGAGGAGGTGGACGCCACAAAAAAGGTGGCGGCGTAAAGAAGCCGAAACGGCTCGGTTTCGTCCTCGATATGACCCCTCTGGTCGACGTTGCATTCCTTCTGCTGACGTTCTTCATGTTTGCCACGACAATGTCGCAGCCGCAGGTCATGGAGATGTCCGTTCCCCCGAACATTATCGTGCCCATCGAGGTACAGGCGTCCCGTCTGATGACGATCTTCGTTCGCAACGATGGAAAGATCTTCTATAACAGAGGCCTTGACCCTCGCATGGTGACGATGGAGAAGACGAAGCTCATGGAGTTCGCTATCCAGGCAAATACGGAGAAGGGAAACGATCTGATCACAACGTTGAAGGTTGACCCTCGGGCAAAGTATTCGCAGTTGATAGATGTATTGGATGAGCTTAATAAGGCCGAGGGCGAATTAATGGGGCGATACAAGACGCAGAATATGCAGCGCGAGCGGCGGTTTGCAATCGTGGAGATGACAGAGGAAGATAAACAGGAGTTGGCAAAGCTATGAGCATTCCCGAAACACTACGATATGGCGCAATCGAGCTGAAGAGGCTCTATAATCGGAATCTCGGTCTCGCCCTCGCGATCTCTGTCGGGTTTCACTTGGCTCTGATCGGGCTCTATATGTTCAGCTTGAACATCGGCAAGGCCGATTCCAGTGGCAAGGCTGCCCCGGTGGCCAAGATCAAACTGACGGCGGTAGCTCCTCCTCCTACAGAGGAGAATGTTCCGCCGCCACCGCCGCCGCCAATGGTGCCGCCCCAGCTCCAGACGAGCAGTGGTGGCGGTGGTGGTGTGGCAAGCCGTGCCGGTACGCCGGTGGCTGTGCCCGATGCATTGCTGGCTCCAGATGTCAAGGAGTTTGCCAGTACTGCCGAGATCTCCGTGGCAACTCCGGAGGGGGGCGATGGCACCGGGTTTGGCAACGATCCGAATGGTACGGGGCTTGGTGGTCCGATTGATCTTGGCGAGGGCGTGAAGATCAAGGAAGTTGAAAAACTTCCCGATCTGGACGATTTTGTCTCGGTCGAGGTGGAGCCGAAGTACGATGCATCCGAGCTTCAGAGGAATGTGAAGTATCCCGAGATCGCCCGTCGTAATGGCATCGAGGGAACCGTGGTGGTGCGCGCTCTGGTTGATAAGAGCGGCGCCGTTATCAGGACCGTCATTGATAACAGCGATAATAAGACCCTGGAAGAGGAAGCGGTGCGGGCCGTCAAAAGGACCACCTTCACCCCCGCTATCCAGAACAAGATGCCGGTGGCGGTCTGGGTTCAGATCCCGGTGGTCTTCAGGATCAACTAAACGATGATGTCTTGATGCCCTCCCCTTGGGGAGGGCATCGGTGTAATACACGGTGCGTCTCTCCCATACATTCCTGTCAGCAGAGATGTGTGGAGGGCATTGTCATGTTCCTACCAGCCAAATGCCTCCGGTTGCCCTGCATATAAACAGCTACATGGAGCTTCGGAACGGGGCTGGTGCTCGATACCTTTGAGTCTAGCATCTTCTGTTCGGATGTGCGTCTTTTATTCATACTGCGTTCAATCCTATGTTCGGAGAGTCTCATTGCAGTGCCGGTGTTCTTGTGATGTTCATGCTTGCTGTAATGCTGGGCGTTCCATTGTCCGGTTCCGCCCAGCCATCGGGCAATGCGGGCCAGAATACAGAGGAGATACCGATCTATGATCCCGACGAACTGCGCAGGCTCATTGTCTATCCTGAGCGTGCCCGGCGCTCCGAGATCGAGGGAACGGTAATTGTAAACCTGCTGGTAGATAAGGAAGGGAAGGTTGCTAAGACGAAGATTTTTCAGGGGAAACATCCCTTGCTGGATACAGCAGCGGTAGAAGCCTTGCGAACGATGCGATTTACTCCGGCGAAGGAGAACGGCAAACCAGTTGCCGTCTGGGTGCAGATACCAGTTGTGTTTTCGTTAAGCCCGGCAGATAGAAAAAAATCCGTTGAGCATATCCTGGGTCCAGATGAAGTTGTCTACGTGGACAAGGAACCTACCTACAGCGTGGCGGAGCTTTCAAGGAATATCATCTATCCGGAAGTGGCTCGCAGCAGGAATGTGGAGGGCCAGGTGATTGTGCGCGCCCTTATCTCAACAACAGGGAAAGTGCTACGGACAATGCCCGATAAATGCGAGGATCTGTTCCTTTGCCGTGCTGCGCGCGAGGCCGTTGTCGCCACGAAATTTCAGCCAGCTATGCGTGGGGGAACTCCGGTCGATTACTGGTTACGGATACCTGTGGTATTCAAGCTGAAGTAATCTCCCAGAATGTAACCATCCGATAGCCATATGGTTAGTACTGGGAGTGTTTGCACGCTCTCAAGTAATTTGGGTATCTGTTCAAAATTCGGGGGAAGATCGTATGCGTCCTTTTCTGTTCTGGATCGGTTATGTCCTTGGCACGGTAATGCTTTTCATAGGGTTGCTTGTGCTGACCGGAGCCCTGACGTTCCGGGGCATGGAGGGGGCGGAAGGGGGGACGCTACGCGTTGTCTTTGGCATCGTGCTGATGCTGTATGGCATCTACCGGATATCGTTCACCGAGATGCAGCGCCGCAGGGCAAGGCGCGCATGATACCGAGAACTATCATGAAGAGAATCTTTTCACAGCATCGGCATGGGGCGGCGATTCTTCTGATGCTTGCCTTGATTGCCGCCGCAGGATGCGAACCTCCCGATCCCAATCAGAACACATCCACGTCCGGGAGGCTCGTGGTGTATGTGGATGAGATCTATGCGCCGATGTTTCGCGTGCTTGCGGATTCATTTATGGCCAAGAGTCCAAATGCGAAGATCGAGATTCACGAGGCCCCCGCTCGTATGGTGATGCAGGATCTGTTCGATGCCGCTGCGCGTGATACAAACCGTACCGATACCGGAACGGCCAGCGCCGCCATCATAGGGCGTATGCTGCTCCCCGACGAGGAGCAGGCGATCATTGCCGCAGGCTTCGATAGCAAGGAATATGTTCTTGCCTACGATGGCCTTGCCGTCGTTGTTCCGGTCTCCTCCTCGATCCGTTCCTCTACGGTAGAGCGTTTGCAGCAGGCTCTTTCCTCTAGGGCACCAGCGTTTTCCGCTCTCGATAGCACCGCCTCGGGCGAGCCTCTGCGGTTTATTCTTCCAGATCAGAATTCATCGGTGTATGTGCTTGCGCGCCGTCTCCTGCTGAATGATTCAAACATAGCGGCTCCGGCCCGTTATCTCGGCACTGGCGACTCGGTGCTGAGTGCGGTGGCCGGTGGCGATGGCATCGGCCTTATCGGCTGGCTTGCCGCACATCGCGATAGCACACGTCTTCGCACGCTTCCGCTTGGTTTCATCGACTCCACCGGTGGGGTACACCCTCCGGCCGGTATCCATCCTACCTCGCTTGTAACGGGTGCCTATCCCCTGAAGCAGCCTATCGTTGGGTATACGTTCGGCCTGAACCGCTCGCTTGCCGTCGGGTTTCTTGCGTGGCTTGCCAGAGGACAGGATGCCCAGTTCTATATGGGACATCAGGGGCTGCAACCGGAGAATACCAAGATCCGGATCGTACTCCCGGAAAGGGAATAACAAAAAACAGTTACCGGACGTTACAAGGGCGATCGGCGGACAAATGAAGCCGTTTGCCGCATCCTCTGTCATACTCCACGAATCAATTGCAACGATACAGGCGGCTTCGGTGCGTCATCTATCTGAACGGATTGCAGCAGTGATTCCTTTATGACGTTTACAGGGTTCTCTCAGCACATAAACATCAGCGAAATACGTATGCGAACATTCACAAGCCAGGCCGCGAGGATGGCGGCATTCTTCATCGGACTTGCGCTTCTTTTCACTCTGCCGGTCACCGCGCAGGGAAATGCTCGCGAGCAGGCGCAGGCTGCTGTCAAAACGGGGGATTTTACAACCGCTGCCCGTCTCTATGAAGAGGCGCTCAAGCAATCGCCGAGAGATAAGTCGGTATTGGTAGAGGCTGGCGATGTGAACATGGAGCTTGATCGGTACGCAGTAGCCCGAGATCTCTATCGGCGTGCGCTTGATATCGAAAGCGGCAATAAGATGATAAAAAGGAAGTATGGGCTTGCGCTCTCCGCCGTTGGCGACCATAGCCGGGCGATCGAGATGCTTGCCGATGTGATGAAGGACGATGAGTCGCTGGAGAACTACCTGGCGCTTGGGCGTGCTTATCTGGCCTCGGGAAAGGATTCGCTCTCCAAGGCGGAACTCACCTTCCAGACGGCCCAGCGGAAGTTCGCCAACTCCGCCGATGTCGCTGTTGCACTCGGCGATCTCTACTTTGCCCGCGAGGTCTATCCGCTTGCTCAGCAGAAATATGAAGATGCATTGAAGCTCGATCCCGCGCTGATCGAGCCGCGTGTCCGCCTGGCTCGGTCCTATCGCGAACTTGCCAAGATCGAGGGGGCAAGCTCGCTTGAGGCCGCCAACGAGTATTACAACAAG
The DNA here is from genome assembly GCA_964455525.1 of uncultured Alphaproteobacteria bacterium. Classification (GTDB taxonomy): domain Bacteria; phylum Bacteroidota; class Ignavibacteria; order OLB7; family OLB7; genus JAFDZV01. Next base: position 654,194 of record CAYVWR010000001.1, on the reverse strand, counting down.
GCGCTTCTGGAGTTCAACCGGGTTACCGGCCTGGAGCCAACCAATGCCCGTGCATGGTATGAGCAGGGAGAGATATTCCTTCTCGCACAGCAGTACGAGAAGGCCGGAACATCCTTCCAGGAGTATGTCAAGCTTCGCCCGGAGGATGCGCGTGGTGATATCATGCTTGCCAGATCGGCCTATGAGGGGAATTTCTTCACACAGGCGGTTCCGCCGCTGGAACGAGTGGTGGGAAAGAGCGATGATGTTTCCCGTGCCTTTGCCGATAGCGCACGCGTGATGCTGGCCAAAAGCCTGTATGCTACAAAGGACTATGCAAAGGCGAGCGCCGCCTACGACAAGGTGCCGCTCTCGTTGCTGGACCAAGAGGCCACCAAGCTGTATGTGTCGAGCATGCTCCTCTCCGGCGGTGATACCTTGAAGGCCGTCGATATGTACAAAAAAGTCGTTGATGCCAATCCCGCCGATTGCGACATGAGCGGTGGGCTTGGCAGCCTTCTGTATACCCTGAAGCGTTACGATGACGTTATCGACGTTTTCACCAAGCGTATCGCAAACTGCCCCAGCCAGTCTGCGGCCTCGGCCTATCTCTTCATCGGCCTCTCGCATTTTGCCAAGAATCGGGTCGATCAGGCCATCGAGTCGTTGGAAAAAGCCGTTCAGGCCGATACATCGTCGGTGCAGGCCCATTTCTGGCTGATGAATGCATATGCGAAGAAGGATGACTTTACAAAGGCAGGGGATGTGGGGCGCCTGATGGCCGATCGTGGCATGGACGAGACCAACAAGAAGGAGGTCTCGACCGGCTACTTCTTCGCCGGGACCGCGAAGTTCAAGGCAAAGGACTACAAGGGGGCCATCGCCGAGTACGACCGTGCATTGAAGCTGAACCCGGAGAACGTGCAGGCCTATCTCTATACGGCGTTCAGCTATCAGTATCAGAACGATAAGGAGAGCGCCTGCAAGTTCTATCGCGAGGCGCTGAAGTACGATCCGAAGAACGCCGATATCCGGAAGAATATGAAGGCCGTAGGCTGCGGCGAGTAAGATTCCCGGTTGTCTTGGCGAAGGAGGCCGGATGTCCTGCTAGGATCTCCGGCCTTTTTCATGGTATGCGTACACGTTCGGGCCGTATATAACGTCCTAGCAGATCATTGAGACGTTTAAACTACGGCCAGGGCTTTTTGGTCAGCATGTGTGATTCCTCTCGGCATTGCCAGCAATAATAACTTATGCCATATTAGTGCTGGTGCTTTGCCAGGAAGCACCGATTCCCGAGAACGTCTACAAGGTATATCAGTTCATAAAAATCCATTGAGGCTAGTTGATATGAAAGGAATGCACCTGCTTCGTGGGCTTTCCGCTGCTGCGTTGGTGGCCATCTGCATGGCTGGAACCGCATATGCTCAGGGAAAGCTGGAGATCGTTGGCGGCGATACCTACGACTGGGGAACGGTTGCCCCAGGCAAGCTTACAACCGTTGTTGAGGTCAAGAATGTCGGCACCGGGGAGTTGAAGATCAGCGACGTGCACCCGAGCTGTGGTTGCACCGCCGCCCCGATCGACAAAAACGTCCTGCAACCGAATGAAATCGGCAAGATCAGCGTGTCACTCGACGTTTCCACCCGTAGCGGCCCCGTCGAAAAGACGATCTCCATCACCTCCGATGACGCTGCCAATGCGGTGCAGATTCTTCGTTTGCGCGCCAATATCCGCCGTCCCCTTACCGTGACACCGGCTATGTATATGGTGATCAGCGACGGCAAGGTCGGCGTTGAGTCGGCAGCGACGCCGCTTCGTATCAGCAATAGCAGCGAGGAGACGATCACGCTCTATCCCCCGGAGTTCGCCCAGGGGAACGCCACTGTCCGCTTTGATATGCAGGGGAAGAAGGAACTGAAGCCGGGTGAGGAGTATGAGCTGAAGGCATATGTCACTCCGAAGGAGGAGAGCCATGTGTACGGCCAGGTCAAGATGAAGACGACTAGCACCGAAATGCCATCGCTCGACTTCAATGTCAGCGGTACGATGGTCAAGCCAGATGCTCCGCAGCAGAGCCAGGGTGCCACACAGGGGCATTCGCACAAGTAGTCGGATATGGCGGATTCTACTGCCGATAGCCGTATTTACGATCCCGATTGGATTTCTCCGGTCGGGATCGTTTGTTTTTATCAACCTATGTGGCGACCTTCAGGTTCGGGACGTGAGTTTTACGGTGAGGCCGGTGCTGCCGGATCGGTGGGCTAGGTCTCCGTGAAATCATCCATACCGTGGTGTTCTGCGTTGCTTAAATCGTCTCCGGGAGCATTGGTGCTCGTTCGCAACAAGACGATTGCCCGGACCTTTCCTGTGTCAATACGTTCTGGCGGATCGCCGCCATCCATGTTCTTTGCGTGACGGCAGGAACATGCCAACGGAAACACCATACGTCCCACGAGCTAGGATCATCGATCCAGATATTCCGCCTCCGATCACCCCATTGTGCTCGTTCCGGTCGTTCGATTTTGTGGACTTCATGAGAGCGGGCGGCCGTACCCATTTACCGAGAGAGGCGGGGTGGCAATCCTGAGAATCCATGCCGTTAGGTGAGGCAGAGTCTGCTATCACCGCTGAAAAGATGTGACGTTCTGGACGTGCTATCGGTCTTTATAGAAAGAAGTGCCGTGAGCGCGAGAAACAAGTTGTCTTTTCTACGATAAGGATATAACTTCAAGGATTGTTACAACTCCGCGCAAACACGGCCTTCGGGCAGAAAGTTTCCTCTCCTTGGTCTAACCTTTCAACTTATCGTCAATGAAGAAAAATGTTATTCCACTTGCACGAGTGGTATGCCCGGTAAGCGTACGAACGACTCTGGCGCTGGTGGCGGTGGCGGTTGGGCTGTTTCTGAACAATGATACAGTTCAGGCACAGCCGAACACCCCGGATTCCTCAAGTCTGCCAAAGTTTCAGATTCGCAATATCGGGTTTGTCTGCAATACCCCCTCCCTGGAGTATGCCCCAACGATCACTGCTGACGGTCGCACTCTCTACTACGTATCCAATCGGCCGGGCGGAGTCGGCGGCCATGACTTCTGGTATACGACGAAGAAGGAGCGCCTCGACACGAATTTTGCCGATCCCAAGAACCTGGGACGCCCCATCAACACCGAGTTGAACGAGGGTGTTGCCTCGATCGCCGCCGACGGCCAGACCATCTATTTCACCGGTTGTAACCGTCCCGATGGTCTGGGCGACTGCGATATCTATGAGGCCGAGCTTGATGGAACCGAGTGGAAGAACGTCCGGAACGTGGGGGAACTGAACTCGCCGTACTGGGACTCGCAGCCCTCGATCTCCTCCGATGGAAAGACTATCTATTTCGTTTCCAATCGTCCGGGAGCCATGGGGGGGGAAGATGACGCCGATATCTATGTCTCCACGCTTGGCGCCGATGGCAAGTGGTCGCCTCCAAGAAATCTTGGTGCCCCCATCAATACCAAGAAGCGCGAGGATAGCCCCTTCATCATCGCTGGTAGCGGGGCGCTCTACTTCTCGTCGGCCGGCCATGGCGGCGAGGGCGGGCTTGACTTCTTCGTCGCGAAGCGCCTGCCGGGTGGCGGCTGGGGAGCGCCGGAGAATCTGGGGCCTCCGTTCAATACCGAGCGTGACGAGCGTTTTATCACGCTTCCGGCCGCAGGCGATATCGTCTACTTCTCCTCTGCCCGTACCGATCTTGGCAATGCCGGAGAGCTTGATATCTTCATGGGCCTTCTTCCCCCTCGTACGATCACCGTTCTGGTGGCCGGACGTGTGTACGATATGTGCACCCAGGGCAATCTTCCTGCGGATCTGGTGTTCATCGACTCCGAGACCGGTGATACGCTGAACAGCTCCAGAACCAACTCCTCTACCGGCGCATACTCCTTTGTGGTAAACGCTACCGGCAGGCCGATGGTGATTGATGTGTATGGCCGTAGCGCCGGTTATCCTGCCATTCGGGATACCATTCAGATCCCCGAGACCAAGCAGTATCTGGAGATCCGTCACGATTTCCCGGTGGGCGAACAGCCGGTGCTGAGCGCTACCTATGAGATCGCCGACTATGTGAAGAACCTTCCCGAAAGCGCCCCGTCCGAGTATCGCAATTTCCGGGGTCTGCTTATCGAGGAAAACCTGGTGAAGGAACTGTATCCGCTGCTCACCTATGTCTTCTTCGATCCGGGTAGCTCCAAGGTTCCCGATCGCTATATCCTCTTCACCGACCCTGCGCAGACGCATGAGTTCACCGATACCACCATCCCTGGTGGCACGCTGGAAAAGTATTATCACATGCTTAACATCGTGGGATATCGCATGCGCACGTACGGTGATACAAAGATCGAGATCCAGGGACATAACTCGGATCAGGCGGGCCTCTCCGAGAATAAAGAGGTCTCCACACAGCGTGGACAGGTCATCTATGATTATCTGACCACGATCTGGGGGATCAGCCCGAGCCGTATCAAGCTTCTGCCGGGTGGCAATCTCCCGCCAGCCCCGTCGAACATCAAGGATTCGCTCGGCATCGTGGAGAACCGTCGTGCGGAGATCCGCTCGGGAGACTGGGAAGTGGTCAAGCCGATCGTTATCCAGGACTTCCGCCGCTATCCGCAGCCGGAGACAATGACCTTCCAGATGAAAAACGGCATCAATGACAATCTGGTCGCACGTCGTGCCATCGAGATCAAGCGCAATGGCCAGATGTGGCATGTGCTGAACGAGGTGGGGCGTACCGATGTCAACTCGCCGCTCTATAACTGGGGCCGTGGAGGCAATGCCGATTCGATTCCGAATAACGAGACTCCATATACCGCGCAGCTTGTGGTCTATGGTCAGGACGGCAAGGAATGCCGTTCCGACGAGATCCAGATCCCGGTGGAGATCGTGACCAACGAAGACAAGCGTACGAAGCGCCTTCAGGATAGGACCATCGATAAGTACTCGCTGGTGCTCTTCAAGTTCAACAGCCCTGAGGCCGGCCCGCTGAACGATCGTATCCTGCGTGAGTATATCTATAATGATATCCGCCAGGGAGCACAGATCCAGGTTATCGGACATACCGATGTTGTGGGTCTGGAAGACGTCAACAAGAAGCTCTCCGAGAACCGCTCCAATACCGTGACCAGTGGCATCCGTAAGAACGTGAAGTCAAGCCTTGTTGCTTCGCTGAACGGTCAGGGAGTCGGAGAGGATAGCCCGCTCTACTCGAACCTGCTGCCGGAAGGCCGTTTCTATAACCGCACCGTGCAGGTTGTTATCGAAACGCCGACCATACCTGCACAGTAAGAGCAGGCGGACAGAATCGTTGTTCTCTGTACAATTCATCGGGGCGCCCGTTTCACCAGCGTGGGACGGGCGCGTCCGTTTCGGCGTACACTTCGTGATGATGGCCCGGCCGTCATCGAAAGGAACTGCCACGGTGATGCAGCACAGGAAAATCGTGGGTCCCCATGGCCCTACCTGCGACATTTGCATGGTCCCCAGGTCTATGTATTACGTCTCAGTGCCAGGGGCAATCACGGTCTGTGGCTTGTATCCGTTTGTAAGTTGCGTATATTCCGATCCCGGTTTCAACGTACAACCGTCATAGGGCGGTAATTCCACGTTTGGGGCGTCTTCCTGACGCTTGCCGATGTGTGTTCCTCTATCTCGCCGGTGGCGATGAATGTCTGGGGGGTGGATCTCGTTCACGGGATTTGAATGACCTGTAGTGTCTCTGCTCTGCTGTTGGCAGCGCGGAGGACACCGATACAATGTTAAGGGCGCCAGCTATCGAAATCTTGCTACTTCGTCACTGAACGTTCTACCTATGAAAGCCGTATTGTTACTGCTTCTCGTCCTGCTGACCGGGGGCGCGTATGCGTCTGCACAGCAGACTGAGAAAAAGCGTGAGTTGCTGGGGTCCAATGCCGAGGGAACACGTTTCTTTGTAGGGTTTATGGAGAACGAGCTGGATGAGTGTTCCTACTCATATGGTGAGCGCTCCATCTCGATCGCCTCGCGCTTTAATACTAGCGTCCAGATCATCCTTCCTAGTGGGCAGGTGATTGCCGCTACATTGAAACCGAAACAGGTGTTCAATTACCAGGTCGATCGCCGCTATGAGTGCGTTGGCGAGGGGGTCTTCAAGAAAGGTATCGAGATCCTCTCGACACAGCCGATAAGCGTGTATTGTTTTAGCAGCCGCCCGCAAACCTCCGATGGATATCTCGCCCTGCCGGTTGATAGCTGGGGAACCGAATATCTCACATCAAACTACAAGCTCGATCACTATGCCCCGGCGCGGGGGATCGACTCCATCTGTAGCGTCTATCCTCGCGGTGGTGAGTTTGCCATCCTTGCGGCCGAGGATAGCACCCGTGTGACAGTCTATCCCAAGACCAGAACCTATCGGGAGGTCGGATTAGCCTCACGATTGCTGATGAAGGGGGATATCTATCAGTTGCAGGATGGCGGGTTCATTCGTGGGGGGTCCGATCTTACCGGTTCGGTTGTTACCTCCAGCAAACCGGTCGGCCTTCTCAGTGGCCATGTGCGCACGGGCATTCCGGTCCAGTTCGATACAAAAGATCATCTGATCGAGATGCTGCCGCCGCGCAATGCCCTTGGCAAGCGTTATGTGGGGGTGCCGTTTGGCGGGCGCCTTGGCGGGGATCTTATCCGTGTCGTAACGTCCGATCCGGGAATAACAACGCTGACGATCACCAATCCCGAGGGAACCTCGCAACAGTACGTCTCGGGGCTTGGATCGTTCCTTGAGCTGATTATAACCAGTGTCACCGTTATCACAGCAGATAAACCGGTCCTGGTTAATCAGTATTCCCGTTCCATGGGAAACGATCCCCGTAACGACTCCATTCCGCAGATAAATTTCGACCCCGATATGGTGGTGCTTTCTCCCGAGGAGCAGTTTGTGAATGCCGCTGTGTTCCAGACGCTCCCGAACAGGTCGAAAAGCCCCTATTATCCGTGGAATACCCCGCAGTTCGAGAACCATTATGTGACGATCGTTGCCGAAGAGAAGAAATTTGAGACGATCAGGCTGAACGACAAGCCGTTTGCCGATCAGGATGGGTTCACCACCGGAAAAGTGCCGGGAACCCCGTTCGTATGGGCTACCGCACGCGTCGCCGATGGAAGCATCCATGTCATCGAAGGGGATGCGCTCTTCGGCGGTTATATCTATGGTACCGGCTATGTCGATTCCTATGCCTGGCCGGTTGGCGCAGGCCTTCGCAAGTTCGATGTGGTTGATGAACATCCGCCGGTGCTGAGTGCGGAGCAGGATTGCGGTGGTTATAAAGTCACGGCCAGCGACAAAGGCCCCTTTGAAAGCGGTCTGCGTAATGCCTGGATCGATACGGCGTTTTCCGTGAACGTCAATTTCACCAGGGTGATGATTATCATCGGCGATGAGTTCTCGCTCGGCTATGTCTCCCTGGACGATCCTCGTCTGGATGGCAAAACACGTTTTATCGCCGAGGATCTCGCCGGCAATCGCGATACGATCGAGATAACCTTGATAGCCGCACGCGCGCTTGGGTTCAGCCGTGACTCGGTGGCATTGCTCGATGTGGAGCCGAGCCGTACATATCGTACAACGCTTACGATCAACAACACAAGCCCCGAGCCGGTGACGATCGACAGCGTGTTCTGCCAGTTTCGGAAGCAATTCCTCCTGCTCCGCTCCTACGATGGCACGGTGATCCCGTCAGGCGGCGCGCTCAATGTGGAGGTGCTCTTCAGTACCCCGATCCGCCAGGAATCGCGTGATACCCTTATCGTCAAAAGCAATTGCCAGTTCTACCGTATCCCGCTTCTTGCCACCATGGGAGTGCCATCCATTGGAACCCATGATCTCGATTTCGATACGATACGAGTTGGACGCGAACGCACGCTCCCGCTTCGTGTCTGGAATTCGGGAACGGCGATGCTGCTGTTCGATAGTACCAGGATCGAGGGGGATGGCTTCTCGATCGCCAGCGGTCTCGAGGCGCCGGACTCGCTTGCTCCGGGTGCCGATACCACCCTTGTTGTCACATTCAAGCCAGGTCAGGTAGGCGATTTTGCCGGAACGATCCGTTTTTATAGCAATGCGGATTCCGTTGCCGTTGCATCGCTGCGTGGCGTGGCGGTGTATCCCAACGTGAGCATCGGCGGGTACGATTTCGGCCTGATTGCCGTGGGCGATACCGTGTGTGCACCCATTCCGGTTGTGAACACCGGCGGCGATACGCTGCATCTGACCGCGATCGACCTTTCGGCGGAGGCCGGGTATCATGTCGATCGCTCCGTTCTTCCGGCAGACCTCGGTCCTGGCGATACGCTCTGGGTGCCGGTCTGCTTTGCGCCGACGCATGAGACCACATATCTCTCCGATATCTTTCCGCAGAACAGCGATGGTGTGGAAGGGAAAAACCTGCTGCGCGGCGAAGGCTACGTTCTGCGCGCGGTGATAAGCGGCTACGACTGGAAGGAGCGATGGGTGAACACATCGCATGATACCGTGGTGTTCCTCCGCAATCTGAGCAGCCAGCCTTTGACGATCGATTCGGTCTATATCGACGAAACGGCGGGCGATCCCGGCGATTTCGGGATCGCCGAGGCGCTCCAGCTTCCGGTGACGATCGCGCCAAACGAGATGCTCCCGATAAAAGTTTGGTTCCGTCCGTTGCTTCCGGGCCTGCGTATCTGTATCATTCGGGGAGCCGGAGGCTCGCCAGGCGGACCAAGAGTTTCGGTCGATTCCGTTCTTCAGGGGTTTGGATTGGTGGCGCTTGCAAGCGATCAGTTCGACTTTGATAGTTCCCTAGCCTACTCCTGTGGGAGCCGAACCGGCTCAATCACTATATTCAACGACGGCAATACGCCACTGACCCTCTCAAGCGTCCAGATGGATGCCATGCCGGCGCTTGTTACGCTTCACGACTCCGGCGGCATAGCGCGGAAGATTCCGGTGGGCGAATCGCTCCGTATCGATTTCTCTGTCGATCTTGGCGGCTATGTCGGCTCTCTGACCAGTACAATCTCCTGGACCTTTGCCGAGATATCCGATACCATCAGGCGGACATTCTCGCTTGAAAGCGCTCCGCAGTTCTATAGGCTTGCTAGTTCGGCCCCTGCAAATCTCGGCATCGGCAAGGTGATTGATCTTGTGGTGTCGGTCGATAGCGTTTTCTGGAAGGATCTTCCGCAGAAGGAAGTCGAACTGCGAATCGAGCATAACCCATTGATCGCACGCTTCGATGCTGTTACCTGGGCAGAGCGTATACAGGCCAGCCTTAGCCGTTGGCGTCCGGTTGGTACCCCGGTCGAGGAGCGCCCGGGCGTCGTTATTGTTCGGTTTATACCGGTTGATGGCGATAGTGCTGCCCTTGATTCGGTAACCTTTCCGATATTCCCCTTTCGGAGCTTCCTTGGCAACAGTCGTGTGGATACGTTTGATGTAACCATGAGCGTGGGCGATGCCGAGTGTGTGCTCACCAATCTCAGTCAGGCCCCATACCACCTTGATAGCATCTGCGCGCTCGATCACCGATTGTTCGAGCTTACCGGTGACAATTATACCCTGAAGCAGAATCATCCCAATCCTACTGGAGCGGCAACCGAGATCGAGTTTACGATCGGTATGGATGCACATACAACGCTCCAGCTTTTCGCCGCCGACGGACGCCTTGTGCGGGTGCTCGTCGATTCGCCACTTGCCACCGGTCGTCATGTGATTCCGGTGGACCTCTCGGATCTGCCGAGTGGTCTGTACCTGTATCGCCTCATATCCGGTCCGTTCAATGCGATCCGGCAGATGATAGTGGCTAAATAGCGTAGAATCATATATATCGTTCCACATATCCCTTTGTTTGGAGGATCACTATTGATGAAAAAGGTCTTCTCCTTTTCGTTTATCGCCCTCGCGTGCGCGGCATTGCTTGCCGGACCTCAAGCTGCCACTGCACAGGATGCCGAGGATTTGGATAACCCGTTGAATCCGACGCAGGCGAGGTCGGCGATCTTGATTGGGCCCAGGATTGGCATAAACAGGAATTTCCATACGGGTGGATTCCGTACCATCAATGATCCCCTTTGCCCGCTGTTCGAGTCGGGTTCCGGTTGGGGATATCTTGCTGGGATCACGGCCGAATTCATTCCGGCCAAGGCCACCTGGAGTATCATCCCGGCTGTTACGTACGAATCGCGTCCGGGGCATTTCGAGCAAAGCCTTGAAGATCTTGATGTGCTTCTGGTTGTGCCAGGACAGGATACTACTATCGGAGTTACCCAGACGGTGACGACAACCTCTGATATCACCTATCAGATCGTCAACGCCGAGGTGATGTACAAGCAGGAGATCGCACAGGTCGGCAAGCGCTTCCGCCTTTCGGTGGCCGCCGGCCCCAGTGTTGCATATGTCCTTGGTGGAACCATAACGCAGGTGCAGGATCTTGAGCAGCCGCTCAATGCCCGTTTTATCGTTCCGTCGGGAGAAGTTGGTGTTGAAGAAAATGGCCGTCGTCTGGTCTATGCCCGCGATCTTGAAATTCCGGGACGTAGTGATCTTCGCTTCTCGCTCAAGGGTGGTGTGCAGGCCGAAGTTGGCCTGTTCAACAATGCCATTATCATGTATCCTGGTGTGTTCTTCGACTATGGTCTGACGAATGTTACCGATGCTGAGAACTGGAGCCTGAACTCGCTTATCTTCCAGGTCGATTTCCGTCGCGCCTTCTAAGAGCTGTACCACGTAGTCCAATTGATGGCGCCTGTTGCAATGCAGCAGGCGCCATTGCATTTTCCGGCCAGTATGCTGCCAGGCCGCGCACCGCTATCAACAAATGATTCCCAGATCTGGACGATTGTTTTATGGCCCCTGCCACAGCCCCCCGGCTGGTGCGCACGCTCGCGCTATATATATGCGGACCACAGACAGCAACGGGGGAGTGCTGTCGCGTATAGCCATGGCAACGGTTGCCGGAATCCCCATCCTATCCCGTAGCTGGAACGTTGTGCCGGTGATAGCCAGGCATCGTTTTCATCACCATAGCAGTTGATGGTTTCCTCCCCCCGGTGAGCCAGATACCATCTGCAACCGATGGCTCTACGTGTGCCGCCGCTTGATCGCCAACTGCATATCCTGCAATCGCTTCCTGTTCCATGATGCTAACACACGGACTGGATGAGGGCCTTTAGCGCTGTGGCGTGCAGTACGCTTCGATAGCCACTGTTGCAATGCCGCCGCAGCTATTGTCGCCATCAACCACCATAGCCCTTTTATCTGATGTGGGTACCCTGCAACAATGCCAGGAGGGAGAAGCCCCTGTTTGCACATAATTGCATGGAAGGGTGAATATCTATCCCGGACATCATCGGTCACTATCGCGCCGTGTGAAGCATATGGAATCCATTGCCGGTTCTATGCTCTCTATCTGTCATTCGCTGTGTGCGATGTTCATAACAGAGTATTGATACATGAAATAATATCGTGATAATCGTGCGATGTCGTGCGACAAAATAATAAGGCTGTGGTCTTTAGTTTTAGCAGCGCTGATAACGGTCTCCGCGACGGGACATGCGTTATGCATAACACTATGTATGATGATGTCGGCCGGATTTGCTCCTGTCGCCAAATTAATAGCCAGGGAGATGATTTCTATGTACATGGTATTGTCTCGGTTGCTCGTGGTGACATGCGCAATTTTTGTCTCTGCGTTCACTGCAACACAGTCGCAGTGGAGAATTGGTGTGGAATCCGATCCGCTCGGCACACATTTTACGCGCGATCGTATCCTTGTCGGGCCAACTCTTGGGGTGAACCGGAATTATCATACAGGTGGGTTCCGTGTCCTTAACGATCCTATCTGCCCGATTTTTCAGGGCGGCTCGGGGCGTGGGTATCTGTTCGGCATAACTGCCGAGGTGCAGCATAATGACTGGAGCATTATCCCGCGTATTAGCTATGAATCGCGCCCGGGGGAATTCAGAGAGCGCCTGGAAGATGCGGATGTATTTATCGCGGATCAGGGAATATCCGTGAATCAATCGGTGACAACACAATCGTCTGTAACATACCACCTCCTGAATGCCGAGGTGATGTTCAAGCACGATATCGTCATCATTGGCCGGAAAATACGCATCGGGCTTGCTGGCGGACCTGTTGCCGGATATGTAGTGAATGGTACTCTACGGCAGTTTCAGGATCTTGATGAGCCGACCAATGGCAGATTTGTCAATGAGCATGATCTGCCGAGCGAAAATGGCGGGCGCCGCCTGATCTATGCAGATAATCAGGATATTCCGGGGCGTAATCCTTTTCGCTTCTCTCTGAAAGCTGGGATACAGGGTGAGATAGGGTTGTATGATAATGCGGTGATGATGAGTCCCGGACTATACTATGACTATGGTCTGAGCAATGTGACTGGATCTGAGAATTGGGATCTGAATACCGTGCTGTTGCAGATCGATTTTCGGTATGCGTTCTTTTGAGATATGGGAATCATGCTACGGAAATCGTTTCAGTAACACTCGAACGGTGGTGTATGGTGTCGGCCGTACACCACCTGTATTTTTTTTATTATGCATCGGAAATGGCAGCCCGGTGGGTAGAGTTGTCTGCGATAGCGGTGTGCACCTCCTCTCTAATTTTTTGGAGAGCGCTTGTTTCTACCGTCATCTCTGTGTTGAGATAGCGGGCCGGAAAAACGAGGGGGTCTTCACTCCATGTCCTATGGATTTGCATGTTCCGGGATATCACGATCCTATCGCTTCCCCGTATCGGGGCCTCCCGTATCTTCAAGCAATGCTTGTGCGGCTGCAAACCCGCTGAGCACTGCTCCTTCGATCGTTGCTGGAAGGCCTGTGGCAGTCCAGTCCCCTGCCAGATAATAGCCGGGGATATCTGTGCGGGTGCCAGGACGTAGCATGGCGGCAGGTGTCGCGGCGAACGTTGCATGTTTTTCCTTGATCGCCAGCCCATGCAGAAGCCGCGCCCCTTGTAGCTCTGGAAATGCTGCGCGCAGTTCCCGATCGGCAATCGCCACCATCTCCTCCTCGCCTGTTGTGCTTTCCTTGAATGCCGTGCTGATGGTGCAGGAAAGCAATCCCGGAAATTGCGGGTTGGGCGCTGTTCCCAGCGCTCGTCTGTTGAACATCCATTGCACGCTTGTTCCAAGAAGCGCGGCAAAGGCCGGGATATCCTTCAATGCACGGTCGTACCAGAGATAGAGCGATACGATCGGTATATATTCATGGTCGGCCGGAGGTGCAGGGTGGTCGGCCGCGATATCGCCGCGGAGCAGTGGGCGAAGCGAGCGCCAGGGGAGCGCTGAGATGACCTGCTGAGCGGTGATGGCTGTGCGATCCTTCAAGCGAACGATATAACCCTGTGCCTCCTGTTGCAGAGCGGTGATTGCGGCGCCGGTTATCACGGTTCCTCCCGCTGTTTCGATATAGTCTCTGGCTGGGGCTATCAGGTGCGATAGCCCGGCCCGTGGAAAGGCGAGGTGCGAGCTGCTTCCCCCTCCAAGGAACGCTCGGCGCATAACTTCCGTGAAGAGCACGGCCGAGGCCCGTTCCGGCGGTGTGTTCAATGTTGCGATGATGATCGGGTCCCATAGCCGATCCTGGAGTCTACGCGATTGCCCAAGCCTGTCAAGATAGCTGCGTACGGTCTCGCCGGAGGAGGGCGTTCCCAGCCTGACCGCGAGTCCAACACGCAGAAGCGCCAGGCGCTCGCCGATGCCAAGGCCTCCCAGCCTGAGCATGGCAATCACAACATCAAGGGGGGAGGGGAGGCCGGAAGGGGCCGAGAGGAGGGTGCGTTTCCCGCCTGGATCACGGAATTCTACGCGAAGCGCCTTTTGCAGCTCAACCAGATGGCGGGTGCCGAGAAGATCGAGTAGCTGGAACGTTGCATGATAACACCCCATCATAAGATGCTGGCCATTGTCGATCTCGTCCCCCGTATCGCGATGGATGAACGAACGGGCCCGTCCCCCAAGGTAGGGACGTGATTCGATGAGGATCGGCCGGAGACCGGCCTTGGCCAGCGTTACCGCCGCTGCGATTCCCGCCAGACCTCCCCCAAGAACCACCGGAGGGTCCGGCTCCCTTCCGTTCCCGGTATAAGCGCCTTGCGTGGTCATAATGGGAGGACGGATCTGGTGCATCCCCTTTTCTGGCCTGAATCCACCGGCAACGGCCGGTGGATTGCCATGAAGGTTTCCCTCACGCGATTACCTCGCGGTTGATGTTTGCACGTTCCAGGATCTCTACGATCATATCGTTCCTGCGGAGCGGGGGCATCACATAGATTCCGGCGATGCGGTCGCGTAGCTCGTTGATGCTTTCCAGGAACTCCACGGCTATTGCCACCCCCTCGGACGCGGCCGATGCCGTTGTGCGCATCCGCTGCTGTATGGCCTCCGGGATTTTCATGCCTGGGACCTCATGGTGGAGGAACTCCGCGTGCCGTGCCGTGCGGAGCGGGATGATGCCCACCATGATTTTGATCGGGATATGCGCTGTGCGGCTCATAAAGCGTTTCAGGGCATCGGCCTCGAACACAGGCTGCGTAAATGCAACCCGTGCCCCCTCGGCCACCTTGCGCTCAAGCCGCTGCACTTCGCGCTCCACATCGTCTGCCACAGGATTGCAGGCACAGGCGATCATGAAGTTTGTATGCGCTCCTACCGGATTCCCCATAAGGTCACGGCCTTCGTTCATTCGTTTTACCACCCGGATAAGCCCGATGGCATCGACATCGTAGACCGATGTGGCGTAGGGATAATCACCGATATGGGCCGGGTCGCCGGTGACGGCCAGGATATTCCGTACCCCGAGGGCATGAGCGCCGAGAAGCTCCGATTGCAATCCGACCATGTTCCGATCGCGGCAGGCTATATGCGTGATGCATTCCATGCCGGTCCGGCTCTCGATCATATGGCTGATGGTAATGGAGTTCATCCGAAGCCTGGCGCGAGCGCCGTCGGAGATATTCACCGCATCAATGCCATAACGTTTCAGGTATTCCGCCCCTTCAAAAAGCTCATCGATGTTAAGGCCCCGTGGCACGTCGAGTTCGGCCGTTACCAGCAGCTTTCGTCCAAGGTTGCGCTGGAAGGTGCTTGGCTCATGCGCCTGTGGTGCAACGTCGTCCCCGGCATGCTTCGGTTCTTTTACCTTGATCTCCGGTGCGCCCACCCTTAGGCCGGCAATCGCCTTGCTGATGGCCGCCACATGCTCCGGCATTGCTCCTCCATCCACGCCCACTATCGTGACGCCGTGTTCGACAAGTGCGCGCACCGAGTTTGCTACATACTCCACTGTAGCATTATAGATCGGCTGCCCATCCACCAGCGTCGGGATACCGATATCGGGCTGGGCGGAGAGGATGGCATTGGTGGCGCCATAGAGCGCCTTGACGATGGTAAGCATGCGGTTGGGGCCTACCGTGCCGTTCGAGCCGATTGCGATCACTCCCGGCCGGTTCAGGCGCCGGGCAACATCTCTGGGATAGTCTGTGGCGAGCACGGAACCATCCTCAGGAAATGTCTTCTGTGCGATGATCGGGATATCGGCGGAGATATGCCGGGCTGCATCAAGCGCGATCTCAAGCTCGTCCACGTCGATAAACGACTTGATGATAAGCAGATCGCAATTGCCATCGAGCAGCGCATGTACCTGCGTCATAAACGCTTCGCGTACCTCCTCCGGCTTCAGTTTGCCGATCGGGGCCATGAATTTGCCGACCGGGCCTACTACGCCCGCAACATAGGCGCGGTTCTGTGCCGCGGTGCGTGCCAGCCAGACCCCTTTCCGGTTGATCTCGTAGACGCGGTCGCGCAGCTTATACGGGTCCAGGGTAAGCGCGTTGGCACACTGGGTGTTTGCCTGGATGATCTCCGCCCCAGCTTCGATGAACTCGCTATGGATGCGCTCGACAAGCAGCGGATTTTTCAGATTGTACAGTTCTACCGGGTTCTCATTGTGCCCGCGCGTGCGGAGCACAGCCTGGATGGGGCCATCGATCACGATCGGACCATGGAGGAGTCGTTGCTCTATATTGGGATTCATACGTATTGACGTCCGGATATGCGTCACGGCCGGACTCTCGGGCGAGAGTGGGCGTTCTGAGCTTGTAATGACGGGGGAAAGCCCCGGAGAGCGTACAAAGGGAGAGGGAGCAGGAGTGTTCTCGCTGCCTTGCCTGAAGTTACGAAGAACGGTGCACCGGGGAATGGTATGGGGTGGCCTGCGCAGGCAGCCAGGGCCGGTGCAGCGCATGCCCGTGAAACGACCGAGGCACGCGGGAACCGGATCACCGTTCTCTCGTGCCTCGTGAATTTCCGTTCCGGCCCAGCCGTTCCGCCTCTGCCGGATCGTTTAAACGATCACCCGCTCGAAGATCCGATAGCGCTTGTATGCACGGGCGTTCATAAGCTCTGCTGCGCGGTTCATCATGATGTTATCCTCCAGCACCCACGATGCCTCGCCTCTGTTGATTCCCTTCTTGACCGCACGCTCCATGATCTCGCGGTACAGCAGTGCGTCGATCCCCTGCCCATGATACTTCGGCAGGATGCCGAGGATGACAATGCGAAGCTGCTTGATCTGCTTCTTCTTCAGCATCACATTCATGATGGCCGTCGGCAGGTTCTTTGCACCCGGCGGGATAGCCGTCCCTGCCTTGAATGCCTGGTTGATATCGGGCACCGCCAGCGCAAAGCCTATCGTTTCGCCATCCTTTTCCGCAAAGAGGACCAGATCAGGATCAATCACCTGTTTCAGCTCGTAGGCCATGGTGTTCATCTCCTCATCGGTCATCGGCACAAATCCCCAGTTCGGCTGCCATGCCTGGTTGTAGATCTGCTTGATGCGCTCCACCTCGTCGGCAAAACGTTTCATCGAGAGTCCCCGAACCGATGCCTTGCCGCGTGTCTTCAGCATATCCGTCACACGAACGATCTTCTCGGTAAGGCACTCCGGGTACTCTACGATATACGCGAAGAGGTCTTTCGCCTTTGCAAATCCGGCGCGTTCCAGAAGCTCCGCATAATATGGCGGGTTGTACGGCATCTGGAACATCGCCGATGAGTCGAACCCATCCACCAGTAGGCCGATCTCATCGTTCATCGAAGGGGAGATCGGGCCACGTGCCACGGTAACGCCCTGTTCGCGAAGCCAGAACCCGGCGGCGTTAATGAGCGTGTTGGCCACATCCTGATCGTTGATCGACTCGAAGAACCCGAAGAAGCCGAGCTGATCGTGATGCTCGCGATTGTGACTTTCGTTGACGATGGCGCCGATACGCCCCACGATCTTGCCCCCTTTCTCCGCGATAAACAGTTGCAGGCGGGCATGCTTGTAGAAGGGGTTTTTCTCCGTATCAATCAGCCGCATCCGGTCCATCTCGACCGGCGGAACCCAGTTCGGATCGTTTTTGTAGAGATCCCACACCATTCTGATGAACTCCAGGCGCTCCTTGCGAGTGCTTACGGTGCGAACCTGGATCAGGCCGGTGGTGGGAAGCGTGGTCGGGACTGCGATGCCGAGGTCTTCGGTGAACTCGCTCATGCCCTCCGATCCCAGCTCCTCGGCAAGGGCTTCCGGCTGTGTCGCCCCCTGCTCGGCTGCGGTCGCAGGGGTCTCCTTGTCCAGCAGCCCCATATCGGTGCCGATATCCTCGAACAGTTGCAGAATGCGGTCCAGATGGCCCTGCTCATGGGTCGCCATCACCGAGGTCCGCATCATCTGAAGGCCGGGCATCACGCCGGGGGAGATGAATGCATTGACAAAGACCCCCGCATCGAACAGGCGGCGCCAGAAGATGAACGTGAGCGTATCATCGCCGATAATCACCGGCACGATGCCGGTCTTCGATTCGATGATGCGATAGCCCATCGAGGTAAAGCCATTACGGAGATAATCGGCATTGGCGATCAGCTTGCCGATGCGCTCCGGTTCGGCGCGCATGATTCGCAGTGCGGTTACCGCTGCGGCGACCGATGCCGGGGTAGGCGATGCGGAGAATATCAGCGCAGGCGAGGTGTGCTTGATGTAGTTGATGACCCTCTCCTCGCCAACCACCCAGCCGCCGAGCGATGCAAGCGATTTCGAGAAGGTGCCCATTGTCATATCGGTCTCCTCGTCCAGACCGAAGTAGCTGGCGGTGCCACGCCCTCCGCTGCCGATAACGCCGAGCGCATGGGCGTCGTCCACCATCAGGCGTGCGCCATACCGTTTGGCAAGCTCCACCATCGTTGGCAGCTCCACAATCTCGCCGGATGTGGAGAAGACGCCGTCGGTCACGATAAGCTTTCCGGCAGATTCAGGGAGCCTGGCGAGCTGCCGTTCCAGATCGGCCATATCGTTATGCTTATAACGGGCAACATCCCCGAATGCCCCTTTGGCCATCAGATTTCCGGCGACGATACAGGCGTGGTTATCCTTGTCCGAGATAACGTAGTCGCCACGGTTGACAAGTGTGGGTATCACCCCCTGAGCGGTCTGATAGCCGGTGGAGAAGAGAAGGCAGGCTTCCTTGCCCATGAAATCGGCCATCTCCGCTTCCATCTCCTCATGCAGACGAACCGTTCCGGTCAGATAGCGCGAGCCTGAGCATCCGGTGCCGAACTGCTCGGTGGCTTTGATCGCAGCCTCCTTGACACGGGGGTCGGCAGTCAGGCCAAGATAGTTGTTCGAGCCGGCCATGATGATCTCGCGCCCTTCGATGCGTACCACCGGCCCCTCGTTCTCCTCGATCGCCCGGAAGTATGGATAGTACCCAGCCTCCTTAACGTCGTCGGCGCGGGTAAAGTCTCGACATTTCTGAAAGATATCTGCCAATGAATATTCTCCTGGTAATTGCCGACTCAGCGGGAAGTGAAGCTGGCTCTTGCTTCGATGCGCCCGCACTTCCGTCTGCGTGGGCCACGGACGCAAACATTATAATAGCAAGAAATGAGATGCCGGGTTTGTTAGATGATGTGAATTGCCATGCCCCTGCCTGTGCCTTTCAGGACACCCTGTTTCAGCAGGGTTGTTCCCGAAAGGCCAAAGGAAAAAAGCGGTCCCGGATCGCTTGAAATTTTCTCCGTCGTTCCTTTCAGACCAGAGTGGGCTGTGCGATAGGGCTGTGAAACCACGCCGAACGTGCCATTGGTGGAGGATTCCCCTGCTACGAGTGCTGCTGCATCTCCTGCATCACCCGTTCCACCTTCATCACATCCTCTGGTGTGTCCACCGCATGCCCTACATACTCGGTCTCCACGCAGAAAAGGTTCATGCCGAGATCGAGCATGCGGAGCTGCTCAAGCTGTTCACACGATTCCAGCGGTGTGGATGCCGCTCCAACGAACTTCTCAAGGGCCGCCTGCCGATAGGCATAGATGCCGATATGGCGGTAATAGGTATGTGCGTCAACCCATTCCTCCGGCTGCCGGTCGCGACAGCAGGGGATGGGGCTTCTGGAAAAATAGAGCGGCACATAATCCTTGCGAAGTACCACCTTCACCACATTCGTGTCGAACAGATCGCGTGCTGTGCTGATGCGCCCCACAGGTGTTGCGCAGTCGCAGTCGGTTGCCTCCAATGCCTGCACCAGCGTGTCGATCACTTCCGGGTCGATGAGCGGTTCATCGCCCTGGATGTTGATAAGGATATCGGCTCCGCCAAGCTCGCGCGCTGCTGCGGCTATCCTGTCGGTGCCGGTCGTGTGCTCCACCGAGGTCATGATCGCCTCGCCGCCAAAACCTATCACGTGGTCAAAGATGCGGGCGTCGTCGGTAGCTACCACCACGCGGTCGGCGCGGCGAGCCGCGCTGGTGCGCTCGTATACATGCTGGATCATCGGTTTTCCCGCGATCTCAACAAGAGGTTTGCCGGGGAGTCTGCTCGACGCAAAGCGAGCCGGGATCAATGCGAGTACGCTTCCCATATCACTATCCTCTTCGTGCTGATGGATACTCGTTGAGGGGGAACGCCCTGCTATGAAGCAGCAGGGATGGCCGCCTGATACGGCGGCCCGGGATCGTTGATGGACACAAGCCAGGCACCGTCCCGTGCGGCGAGCGTGCGGTGCCTGTTATTCGACCGCGTCGTTGAGAACCTTGGGGACACTGAAAAACCCCTCGGTCTTCTTTGGCGCATTCCGAAGTGCTTCGCCGGGGGAGAGCATGGGGCCAGGAATGTCTTCACGCAGCGTCGTATCTGCATCGAACAGGCTCTCCATCGGCTCCACACCGCTGGTATCCGCCTGATTCAGCTTTTCGACATAACCGACAAGCTCGTTGAACTGGAGAGTAAAACCGGCAAGCTCATCCGGCGTAAACCGAAGACGTGCCAGTTTGGCGATATGCTCTATCTGGTTGGAGGTAATCATCTGAGATCGAATAAAGTAACGGTCGATATGTGCTTACGCACAGTAGCGAATGGTATGCCAGCGGTCTCGTCAGGAACGGAATCTGTGAGAGCCTCCCATCCAGGGGGCATGTGATGCTCCGTCCCGATCGTGATTCCAGAGGGCCGTTGGTCCACGTTGTTATCGCGGGCCTGATGAGAGGCAAAGACCTGGTCTGCCTGCATCTTCACCGAACGCGAGGCAAAAATATCCAAAAGAAAGGACAAAAGAAGCCGTACAGCTCATCTGTGGCCGTACGGCTTCGATATAAAGATAAAGGCAGGCATGAGCCTCCCCGGATCGGCGGAGCTATGCCAGGGGGACACGGTGCGCCGTCGGGGATCATCGGCGCGAGCGACCCGGAAACACCAGGCCGATAGGTCGCAGTGGCGCAAAGAAGGATTGCGACCTGGTGTGCTGCATTCTGGATACGGGTTGGAGCTTTCAGCTCTATGCGTGTCTTGTATCGTACATGGCTTTACCCGTACATGGCCCCCACATACTCGCCATAGCCATTATAGGGTAGTGTCGGCACCCGCTGCTCTCCCTCGCCAAGCAGCCGTTCGGTGGCCTGCGACCACCGAGGATGCGGAACGGTAGGGTCCACATTCGATAGGAAGCTATACTCGCTCGGTGCCAGATCGTTCCAGAATGTGGCAGGCTGATCCTCCACAAGCTCGATCGTTACCACCGATTTTGGCCCTTTATACCCATACTTCCAGGGAACCACGATCCTCAAGGGCGCGCCATGCTGTTTTGGCATCTCATGCCCATAGATGCCGGTAACCGCCATCGCCAGTTCGTTGTACGCCTCATCCATCCGCAATGCTTCATAGTAGGGCCATCTATACCAGGTGGCCTTTTTCTGGTTCGGCGCCTGTTCAGGGCGAAAGAACGATGTGAAGCGAACGTAGCGGGCAGAAGAGAGCGGCCTGGCAAGTTCGAGCACCTTCTTGAGCGGGATGCCGGTCCATGGCACAGTCATTGCCCATGCCTCTACACAGCGAAATCTGTAGACCCGCTCCTCCAATGGAAGCTTTCGTACCAGTTCATCGACGGTCAGTTGCACCGGCTGCTCCACCAGACCGGTGATCTCCAGTTCCCAGGGGCGTGTCTGGAAGTTTTCTACCAGCTTCGAGACCTCTTCCTTCTCCTCGCTGAACTCATAGAAATTGTTGTAGCTGGCAGGCAGCTTCTCGTTGGTCAGCGGACGATCGACGGTATATTTGGCGTTTCGAGGGGCGGGATAGAGGCCGGTATTTGGGTTGGGAATCTGGGGTATATGCTTTGGCACCAGACTTTGCTGATCCTCGGCTGCACGGCATCCAAGGGCGCCCAGTGCGATTGCTCCCATGCCGAGCGATTGCAGGAATCGGCGGCGCTCTCTATAGATATTCTCAGGCGTGACCTCACGTTCCGGGATTCGCCACCCCTTTGGGATAATGATGTTGCTCATGGTATCGCTGCTCCTGATAAACGTGATGCGATGTCCGATGCGAAAAGAAGCCATCGTTGGCTGCGATGAATGCCATACAACCATACCGGGACGTAACGATGCGCCAGATGTCTGGAGAACATGGGGGCCTTGGAGCGATCTCCTGACGGCGCATGGCTGGCAGCTCTCCCTCTCCGGCAGGGAGCGCTGTGCTTGTCTCTGGCTTTCAAAGCCTATCGACGAACGCAAACGGGCAATCATCTGTTCGGCACATAGTTTCTTTGGGAAGAGAGGCAATCGTTAATTTGCTCTGTGTCGTCGTGCAGTACTGCAATCCGGATGGTCCGGACAACGTGGCCTCCACTTCGTCGTGCAATCCGAATGAGATATCAACGGTTCCCCGCACGGCGGATATGCAGCAGGATCTCCATTCAATAATACGGTATGAAGTGGCTTATCGGATTGCTGGCCGTGGCGGCCCTTGTTGCGATCGGATTCTGGGCATATGGCATGCTCGGGGTTCCCAAGGTTGAGGTTGCATCGCCGGAACGCCGCGAGGCGATCCGAGCCGTGTATGCAACCGGCATGGTACGCGCCGAGCAGATCGCGCGCATCCGCCCCGAGATCGGTGGCGTGGTGCTGCAACTCCCGGTGAAAAAAGGGGAGGAGATTCGCCAGGGCATGCTGGTGATGGAGATCAAGGAACAGGAGCAGCAGAGCCAGGTGGCGGAGGAAACCGCACGGGTTCGCGAGGCGGATGTGGCGGTGAATGAGGCGGCGGTAAACCTGGAACGGGAAAAGAAGCTCCTGGAGCAGGGGGCAACCACACAGCAGGCTATTGATGATGCGCAAGCTGCCTACGATCGTGCGCTTGCCTCGCTCCGTACCATGCGCGCAGGCCTTGCCACCAGAAAGGCTTCAACCGGCAAGGGGACTATCCTTTCCCCGATCACCGGAATCGTCACCGATGTCAAGATCACCCAGGGAGATGCCGTCCCTGCCAATATGGAGGCCGTTATCATCCTCGATCCGGCGTCGTTCAAGGTGTTCGCCGATATCGACGAGCTTGATATCGCCCGCATCCGCCCTGGCCAGGAGGCCGTCATAGCCTTTGATGCCCTTCCAGATAAACGTTTCAAGGCCCGTGTGGAGCGTATCATCCCCCAGGCCGACGCGGTTACCAAGACGGTGCCGGTGATCCTGAACATGATAGATGTTGTGCCGAACCTTTCCGATGGCCTTACCGCAACGATCAACATTGTACAGGAGCGTCGGCCAAATGCGCTTACTGTTCCGGCCGAGGCCATTGTGGAGGAGCGCCGGGGAGATGCGTTTGTCTACGTTGTGAACGATCACAACAAGCTTGAACGGCGTGCTGTACAGCTTGGTACACGCGGCGATGATTATGTGGAGATCGTCGAAGGGCTTCGCGAGGATGAGCGTGTGGTGCTCAATCCCGATGTGTTGTGGAAGGATGGGATAGGGGTGCAGATCGACAAGGAGAGGATGCGGCAGAAGGTGAAAGCACAGTAGTGATGTGCCCCCCGCTGTCTGTTGTTGCTGGTCGGATCTTGTCAACCGTTTATATCGGCCCTGTACCATGCCCTTTCGTCTTGCCCTGAAGATTGCGCTACGGCATCTCCGTGCACGCCGTCGGCAAACCTTGCTGGCGACGCTCGGCATCATGGTGGGCGGTGGCATCTTTGCCCTGATGCTGGCCATCACCGATGGGCAGCAGCAGTTCCTCCGCGACAAGCTTGTCGATATCTCCCCACATCTCCTTGTCACGTCCGACCGGCTTCAGCCCATTACCACACGGAATCTTCTGGAAGAATCGGCGGTTGTAGAACTGCGTGTGAATACCCCTCCCACGATGCGCCGCGAGGTGAAACCCTATACCGAGATACTTCAGCGGGCCGAGAATGCCTCCACGATGGTCAAGGCCGTGGCTCCGTATGTGCTGGCACAGGGGGTGTTCCGTAATGGCACCCGCTATCAGACCGTGAATGTGCGCGGCGTTGATCCCCGCCGTGAACACGATATCGCCCGGCTTGCCGAGAATATACAGCAGGGAAAGCTGGAGCGTCTGGGAGTTCTGCCGAACGGCGCGGTTATCGGCAGTGGGCTGGCACGAAAGCTTCGGGTGAGCCTTGGTGATGACTTCAGCTTCGTTACCCCATCAGGGGCTATCCAGCGGTTGCAGGTGGCGGCGATCTTTACCAGCGGTATTGCAAATTTCGATGACCGGCGGGCCTATATCAACCTTTCGCTCGCGCAATCGCTTCGGCAGATGTCCCGTAATGCAGTAACCGGCCTCAGCATCCAGGTTCGCGATGTGGAGCGTGTCGGGGAGGTCAAGGAGATGCTGCAACGTGCCACCGGATATAAGGCGGAGACCTGGGAGGAATCGAACGTCCAGATCCTGGAGTTTCAGGCGCGGCAACGCCTAACCTCACGCATCCTTGTGATCTTTGTGTTTATCACCGCCGCCTTCGGCATCTCGAACACGATGGTGGCAATCGTTCTGCAAAAAAAGCAGGATATCGCGATCATGAAATCGTTCGGGGTCTCGCGGCGCGGTGTTGTCATGATCTTTATGCTGGAAGGGGCAGCGATCGGCATTCTTGGCGGACTTCTTGCGGCCGGGCTTGGCTACGCTCTGGCAAGCCTGTTCGGGAGTCTGAATCTTTTCCCCTCGAACAACGACACCGCCTATATCAGAATGGACCGGTTTCCGGTGTCGCTTGCCCCGACGATCTATCTGCTCACCTTCGGCCTTTCGGTGGTCATGGCTGTTGTTGCCAGTCTTCTCCCCGCCCGCCGTGCCGCAACGTTCATCCCCGTTCAGATCATTCGAGGGGAGGCGTAGAGCCGGCCGATGCTTCAGGATGGATCGGGGAGGCCCGCAAGCGGTTTCCTTCCGGGATCTGCGGGGGATGGAGAAACAGGGACTAGGAACGATTATCATGCTCCTTATCTGGCGGATTGCCTTGAAACAGTTGCTGGCGCGCAGGCGGCAGGCGATTATCATCATCAGCGGCGTGGTCCTTGGCGTTACCGTGCTGCTGGTGACGATCTCCCTGTTTGGTGGGCTGCTTGAATCGTTTACCGCAAAGATCTTGGATGTGGCGCCGCATGTGCGGATGACCGCCGAGAGCACCATCGGCGCCAAGGAGGATGTGCTGGTCACGGCACTCGATGGCGGGCCGGCTGCGGTGGAACTGCGGAGGAGTATGGAGCCGGAGGAGCGGACCCTGATCGGTAATATCATGACGGTGCTGAGGAGAGTCGAGCGCTCGGTTGGCGACCAACTGACCGTGGCCTCACCGTATCTTGCCACGCAGGCGCTTGCGGTGTATGGTACCAACGAGAGCACGCTTGCCATCAACGGCGTCATCGCCGAACGTGAGGCCCGGATCACCAATCTTCAGCACTACCTGTTGAGCGGGTCGATAGCGCGCCTGGAGGCCTCTCGCAACGGTATGCTGATAGGAGAGAAGGCTGCCGCCGATATCGGCGTCGATGAAGGGGACCGTTTGCAGCTTGTCTCGCTCTCCGGTGAGATATTCACGGTTCGGATCGTTGGCGTGTATCGTATCGGCGTGGAGGCTTCCGATCGCGCCGCCTATGTAAATCTGCGGCTGGCGCAGGCGCTGGAGCGGGCGCTTCCAGACGAGGCAAGCGGCATCGGGCTTCAGCTTCGTAATGTGGCCAACGCCTCGGCTGTGGCGGCAACCATCGAGCGGGTCACCGGGAGGAAAACCGAGACCTGGGAGCAGACAAATGCCGGTGTGATCGCGATTTTTCGCTTTCTCCGAACGCTTTTCCTTGTGGTTGTTGGTTTTGTGATTGTGATCTGCGGGTTTGGTGTGGCCAACATCCTTATCACAAGCGTGCTCGAAAAGCAACGGGATATTGCCGTGATGAAGTCCTTTGGCTTCTCGGTGCGTGCCATTACCTGGATGTATCTCTTTCAGGGGCTTGTGATCGCCGTTGTCGGCAGCCTTATCGGATCGGCTACCGGTGCTGCTGCCATCGAGCTGATGGGCATGGTGCCAAGCGGTGGCACCGGAGGCGTTGCGCCGATCGCCAGCAAAACCTTGCAGATGAGTTGGAATCCATGGTATTTCGTGCTGGCGATCGGTGGTACTGTGGTGGTCAGCGTTATTGCGGCGGTGGCTCCTGCACGTTCGGCCGCACGAGTGATCCCGGTGGAGATCCTGCGCGGTGAGCGATAAGCCGCCATTGCCAGAGCGGAGGAGCCACGCGGGCAGGACCGGAAGTGTGTGAACGGCCGGGGAGAGCCTCCGGCTTCACTGGAATATCTACAACGAAACGTGGTTGGGTGTGCGACTCATGATGATACGCCGATATGGTGCCTGGAAGATCCTTCTTGCGATGCTTGTCGTGCAGAGCTGTGCGATCGCACAGCGCCGTATGCTGACGCTGGAAGAGACGCTTCGTCTGGCAGATGAGCAGAGCCTGGATGTACGCAAGGCACAGGCTGCGCTCGAGCGGTCCGAAAAGGCCATCGCCACTGCGCGCACGCTCTATCTGCCCCAGGTGACTGCCACCGGAGACTATACTCTCAACCTGCAACGCCCGGTTCTCTTTGTGGCGCCCGGCAACCCGTTCAATGAGACCGGGCGTACCCAGGCGTTTCCGATCGGCAGCAGGCATGCCACCGGCCTTGCGATCGATATAACGCAGCCGTTGTATGATCCGCTTCGGCGTATGCGGGTGGAGGTCGCCGGGGCGCGGGCCGATGTCTCCAGAGCGCAGTTGGAGGCAATACGGGCGGAGGTGAGGATGACCGCCGAAAAAGCCTATTACCGTGCCCTGTATGCAAGAAGCGAGAGAGCAACGCGAGAGGCCGAGATCGCCACCGCCATGGCCAATCTCGATATCACGCTGGCCCGCTACCGTGGCGGCCGTGCCATGGCGCTTGATACGCTTTCGGCTGCGGCCACCGTTGCCGCAGCAAGAGCCGATGCCGAGAGCGCACGGTTCAACTATCTGGGGACGCTTCTGGTGCTATCGCAGATCCTTGATCTTCCCAACTATCGCGATCTCGATGTTGAGGGGAAACTTGCCATACCGACCACGCCGGGGCCGAGCGGTGGCGATCTGACGCTTGCGGCCGAGCGCCTGAACTCCGCCTCCGTTCGTCTGGCCGAGGTGCAGGTTGCTGCCGCAAGAACGGATGTGGCGCTTGAGGGCGCCACCGTTGCCCCCACGGTCAATGCCGTTGGACGCTGGCAGGCGCTCGGGCAGAGCGACCATACGCTCCCGGATGATCTGCGTTGGGCGATGACATCGCATGTAGGCGTTGCTGCGCTTTATTCGATCAGCAGCCTGTGGCGGGGGAATCCCGAGCGCGAGGAGGCGGAGATCCGTGTTGCCGAGGCGCAGCTTGAACTGGAGAGAGTCCGCCAGATAGATAGTGTGGGCCTTCAGAGCCTGCTGCTGACCATGGAAGGGGCACGGGCGCAGGCGCTGGCACAGCAGGCCGCAGTGGAGCAGGCGCAGAAAGCGGTGGATATCACGATGATCCTGTATAAGGAGGGGCGCGCAACGCTTCTCGATGTGGAGAATGCCCAGAGCCGCGTGCGAAACGCACGTCTGGCCGAGGATCGAATCACACTTCAGTTCCTGGAGGCATATGCCGAGCTTAAATCGCTGGCGGGGGATGGACGCTGAACAATGATAAGGCTGTGGAGTAAACGCCGCCCGGATATGAGCAGGAACGAGCCGTCCAAACAAAGGTCAGGGCCGTTGCCGGCAGAGATCCCGGCCGGAGATGCCATCCTTACCCTGCAAGGCGTGCGGAAGGATCTGAGCACGTCGAAGGAGATCATGCAGACGATCATCCCTGATCTCTCGGTCTCGATAACACGGGGGGAGCTTCTGGCTCTTACCGGCCCATCCGGCTCCGGCAAGAGCACGCTACTGTATATGATGGGGGGGCTTGATCGCCCTACAAAAGGGCGTATCCTGTTCGATGGCGATGAGATATCGTCGATGCCGGAGGAAGCCCTGGTCTCGATACGCAACAGGAAGGTGGGCTTTATCTATCAGTTCCATTTTTTGCTCCCTGAGTTCAGCGCGCTTGAGAATGTGATGATGCCGATGCTGGTGGCCGGTGCTCGCCGTCGCGATGCTCTTGAACGCGGAGAGAGCCTGTTGGAACGGGTGGGGATGCGGGATAAGATGGGCAACCGCCCAAGCCAGCTCTCCGGCGGCCAGCAGCAACGCGTGGCCGTTGCCCGGGCCTTGGCGAATCGTCCTCTGCTCCTGCTTGGGGATGAGCCTACCGGGTCGCTCGACACCGCGTCCACCGCCCAGGTCTATGATCTGATGCTGGAGTTGAACCAGGATGGACAGACCATCATTTATGTGACCCACGACCACGACCTTGCGGCAAAGGCACGGCGGCGGATCAGCCTTGTGGATGGGCGGATCAATGATGATGAGACAGGGGGCACCACTACGGCGCCGGAAGGGGCGGAGACGGCATAAGAAGCCTGATGGCCGGAGGCCGTTCTGTGACGTTGTGGGAATGCATAATAATTCGGTCCGAGAATATTCATTTTGATATCCATTACATATGAAGCTTCCCTCACTTACCACCCTTATTCATGGGGCAACGGCCACCCTTGCACGTTTCCCGTTTGTTCTGCTTGCGGCAACCGTTGCCACGATAGCCACGATCATCGGGCCGGATGATATCCGTAGTATCCTTGCAAGTGTTCTCGGCATTCCGCTCTTTTTTTCCATTGCGTTGTTCGGCGAGCGGCGTGGATGGAGCGCCGCGGGAAAGATCGGCGGCGGGATCGCTGGGGTCGTCCTGCTCGTCGGATATTATTTCATGCTGGCCCCAGGTGGCCGTACCGATGCCAATGCGATCCAGTTTGTTGTGCTTGGCTTTGTGCTTCATTTTCTGGTTGCGGTTGCCCCCTATCTGGTGCGCAATCAGATCCACGGGTTCTGGCAGTACAATAAAGCGCTTTTTCTTCGTGCCCTTGCCAGCCTTCTTTATACCGGCGTTCTGTATATAGGTTTGTCGCTTGCGTTGCTGGCGGTTGTGGAATTGTTTCAGGTAAAGATCGACTGGGATATCTACTCGGATCTGGGGGCTGTGCTGCTCGGCATCTTCAACACCTGGTTTTTCCTGGCCGGTGTGCCGCACGATTTTGTGGCGCTCCAGGAGGATTCATCCTATCCGGGCGGCCTGAAGGTTTTTACGCAGTATGTCCTTCTGCCACTGGTTGTAGTCTATCTGGGAATCCTCTACCTGTATGCCGGAAAGATCATCCTGGAATGGAACTGGCCGAATGGCTGGGTCTCTTCGCTGATCCTTGGATTTTCCGTGGCGGGCATCCTCTCGGCTCTTCTGTTATATCCCGTTCGCGAGCAGGAGGGAAATACCTGGATCTCCCGGTTTTATTCGGGGTTTTATTATGCTCTGCTTCCGCTTACCGTGCTCCTTGTGCTGGCGGCCTGGAGGCGGGTGTCGGAGTATGGCATCACCGAGGGCCGTTATTATGTTATTGCGCTGGCGTTGTGGCTGGCGGCGATCGCCATCTATATGCTCGCCACACGTGGGCGTGATATCAAG
Organism: uncultured Alphaproteobacteria bacterium; assembly: GCA_964455525.1. Lineage (GTDB taxonomy): Bacteria > Bacteroidota > Ignavibacteria > OLB7 > OLB7 > JAFDZV01. The sequence goes on along the minus strand of CAYVWR010000001.1, from coordinate 624,734 downwards.
GCGATACCGGTTTCCCTGGCTGTGCTCGGGTTGTTCTCGGTGTTCGGTCCGTGGGGGGCATTGCAGGTTTCAACCGAGAGCCAGATCAGGCAGTTGCGCGAGGTGCTGGAGCGTGACACGATCCTTGTCAATGATCGTGTCGGGTCCCGGACCTTCGGCGCGAATTCCGATGCCATCAACAGAGCACGGTCGATTATCTACTATCTGGATGAACGAAACAAGCTGGGGGCGATCGCGCCCTGGTTTGGCGTCGGCAGCGATACGGTCGGTCTGGAGGATATTTTCAAGCCGCTTGGGATAGAGTATTACCCTACGCCTTCCTATGGGGAAGGTGAGCCGAACCCCGTCACCTTCTCGGCCGATGAGCCTTCGGCGATCAACATTGCTGGGTATGAGCGATTGCTCCGATATACTGGGTCGAGCTATGGCAATCGGTCGGATGTGCCGCAAGGGTTCGAGCTGGGAGGCGACACCCTGGCGCTTGTGTTCACTGGCTCGTCCGGCATGCTGCAATTGCTGCGGGGGAGCGAGGTGCTTGTTGAGATGGACCTCAATGGCTATGCGGGGAACGTCCGGCAGGCGCTGGGTGAGCAGATGGCGTACCAGACGGTGCCGATCGAATCGCTGACCGTGGCGGCAAGTGGCAAGGGGTTCCGTATGAACGTACAGATACTGAGCCTGTCAACCGACAGGGGCGGAATCCCCACGGGGCCGGTGAAAGTGTCCATGTTTAGTGCCAACGTTATGGTGGCACGTCAGGACTCGACGCAGAGTGGCGTTGCTGCCACCATGCCGCAGGCGGCAGGTGGCGTGGCAAAACGGCCATAAACGTTGTGTAGCCGTGTCGGCGCATAGCTGTAGCGGCATACGGGCATAATGGTGCGGAGATGGTAGAGCAACGGGGGCCGGAATACATTCCGGTCCCCGTCTGGCATGCCGGTTATCGTGCCGCCGGTGTCCCGTATCGGGGCAATCGTTCCCCACACTGGTGCGGCGATCATCTCCCGATGGTGCTGGTGCTGGCCGTTGAGAGCTTATTCCTGTGGTGGTGGAAACTCCATGGGGAGATCCTTCAGATGGCGCACGACGATCTCGCCGATCAGATAATTTCGGTACCACTTGCGATCGGCCGGTATCACATACCACGGCGCGTAGTCGGTGCTGGTGGCGCCTATCATCTCCTGAAATGCTTCCTGGTACGCTTCCCAGTGCTCCCGTTCCACCAGATCATGTGCCGAGAATTTCCATTGCTTTCTGGGATCGCTGAGCCGTTTATCGAACCGTTCCTGCTGCTCCTCCTTCGAGATATGGAGAAAGAGCTTGATGATGGCCGTGCCGTTCTCTGTCAGCATCCGCTCGAAGTCCCTTATCTGCCGATATCGCTGCTCGAATAGATATTTCTGATCAGCGATCTCCGGCGGAAGCGATTGTTTCCCGATCAGTTCCGGATGCACCTTGACGGTGCTTACCTCTTCGTAGTGGGAGCGATTGAGGATGGCCACCTCACCCCGGCCGGGGCATGCCTTGTGGATGCGCCAGAGATAATCATGGTCAAGCTCCTCCTCCGATGGTGCCCGGAACGAGTGTACCGTAAGGCCCTGAGGGTTCAGCCCTCCGGCCAGATATCGAACTGCTCCATCCTTGCCACTTGCGTCGATTCCCTGAAGGATGATAAGCAGCGCGCGACGGTTCTCCGCATACATCAGGTAGTGCAGATCGTAGAGCGTTTTCTGGTTACCCTTCAGGATATCGGCTGCTTCCTCCTCCTTCTTAAAGCTCCCCCTCTCCTTCGGATCGATTTTCGCAAGCTTTATTCCCTTATCTGCCGGACGTGGCGCCTTGCTCATTGCCTTCTCCTCATTGCTGAATTAGTTCGATGACACCCGGAGAAGATACAGCGGTTGGCGTAATCTCCTTGTAGTATCGAGCCTATGACGATATCCCCGCCGCGTGGCGTTCCCTCTGTAACTTCGGTCCGGTTACGGTGTTCCACTGCCGTCCCTAGCAATCAGAACATATGGCAGGCCAGTACGCACGACATACCGATGAGGAGCTTTTCACGCTGATGACCAGAGGCGATAAACCTGCCTTTGTGGAGCTTTATACGCGCTACCGAAGCCGCATTTATGCCTATGCACTGCGCATGCTCGGCGACCGCGATCGTGCCAGCGATGTATTCCAGGAAACGTTCACGCGTATCTATAATCGTTGTCGCGAGAACGAGCGATTGATGACCAATGTCTCGGCCTATATCTTCACGACTGCCCGCAATATCTGCCTGAACACGATCCGCAACAACAAGCCGACTGCGGCAGTGGAGGACTACCATGAGATCGTCTTTCAGCCGAGCCATGAGAATGCGGAGCTTGCCGAGCTGGTAAAGCGTTCGCTTGATCTGCTGCCACAGCATCATCGCGAGGCGTTTGTTCTCCGGGAATACGATGGGTTGAGCTATCAGGAGATATCGGAGATCACCGGACAGAGTCTGTCTGCGGTGAAGGTCCACATTTTCAGGGCGAAGGAAAAGCTCCGCAGAATCCTTTCGCCATACCTTGAAGAGGTTTGAGGTACGGACTCCTCTGTCGCCTTCCAGGAGTCCAAACAGGTATGTGATACCATGATACAGAGCGAACAGATATTAGAATACATCGACGGGCTGCTTGATCCCGATGCCGAGCAGGCGTTGTTCGATGCGATGGCCCTGCAGCCAGAGCTTCGCTCCGCTCTTCGGCAGTTTATTACGATTGCAGAGGCGGTGCGTGCCGACCGTGAGGCCTATACGCCCCCGGCAGATGTAGAGCATGCCTTGATGAACGGGCTTGGGCTGGCGTCGATGCTGCCGTATGCGGAAGCTGCCGCCGGCGTCGGCTGGCGTGCGGGGCTTTTCTCGTTCGTCGGGAAATTCTGGGGCATGATGCTTTCATTCCTTCTTGGGGTTCTGCTTGCCGGAAGTGTGGTGGTTTACCTGGCCGATTCTCCAGCCTGGCCAGAGCAGCATGCCGCCGGAGTTAATGCCAGCGGTCCTACGGATGGACAGACCGCTGCTGCCGGGCCGGATGCGGTGGCCACGCAATCCTCCGGTGCGGCAGCAGCCGAGCCGCATGGGGGTGTGCATGGGAACACCTCCGCTGCGGATATGCGCTCCGCTAACACCAGTGATCTCCAAGCAGGCAGCAACGCCAGGCTTGATAATGATGTCGTGGGGAACCGACTCTCCAGCAGCACACGAAGCGGGGGCGGCAATGCCAGGGGAGATGGAAGAGGCTCCGGCCGTCGTAGTTCCGGTGCAAATCAATCGGGATTGTATGGCGCAGCAGGGGCCGAGCGGCATGCCATGAATGGCGATGGATATGGCGGTGATGCAACGCTGCTGCCGGATATTACGGCATCTGCGCCGGTAGCAAGCAGCGCCGATGCCGCGATGCAGGCACACGCCGTGACCCCGGTGGATGCCCGGGCCGTTGCATTGCCACCTGCGCGTGCGGAGGCCGTGGGGCTTTTTGCATCGCATGTGCCAAACGGTTTTTTGCAGATCAGCAGTCTGGCGGATGGCCCGGCTGGCGAAGGCGCCGGGATGTTTGCTCTTGAGGCCAGGGGAAACCTGGGCGGGGCTTTCAGCCCAAACGCTGCCCGCCGAACAACGTCTTCTACCGATAACCTGATGCTTGGATTTCTGGGGTATCCTTCCGAGTCGTTTGCTGTGGGCCTTGAGCTTGGCAAGGAGAGCTACGATCAGACGCTTTACTATTATGATGAGGATACGCTTCAGATAGAGCAGCGGCCAAGTTATATGTGGCTGGGTGCTACCGGCCGTCTCTATATCGGCGCCATCGTGCCCGATGGGGCGGAGGCCTTCCTCCAGGGAACGCTCGCCTATAGTACCGGGGGGCCGATCGTGCGGTTCCGCATCGGCGGCCAGATGCCACTCTCCCCAGCATTCGATCTTATGGTGGGGCTGGAGACATCCGGCCTGATCTATACGTTCAGAGATCAACAGTTTATCTCGGGACGCTGGGGGGCGACAGGAGGAGTGCAGTGGAAACCGTGGTAGCCAGTGCGGGCGATAAGCATGCCAGCAGGAGACATGTCGTTGCGGCATATCTCCTGGTTGTGCTTGTCGTGATTCTTGCCGGGTGCACCAATACCACGGTGGATGCCGATAGCGCCAGGATCACATTGCGCGAGAACCGTCTGGCGGACTCGTTGCGCATCTATCGTGATTCGCTGCGACTGCTCGACTCGCTTCGCTTTGCCGACTCCACGCGATATGCCGATTCACTCCGATTTGCCGAGACGATACGGCGCCTGGATTCGCTTCGCCAGGCGAAGGCGCTTCATCAGCTTGATTCGCTTCGCCGTGCCGACTCCGTTCGCTACGCCGATTCGTTGCGGCATTGCCCGGATCGTGCGCATCTGGCTGGGCTTATCCTCTTTCCGTATAACCAGGGGGCGCGCGAGACTGCCCCGTTGGTGATCGATTCTCTTTCCAGGCTGGAGATTACGTTCGATCAGGGAACAAATACCCCGAACAACATACGGCTGCGATTGATGGCCAGGATCGACGAGCAGATGATGAACAATGGAATCTGGGATGCGCCCTCATGGATCTATCTGAACGTGTCGCTTCAGCCAGGGCAATCTGCTGAGTTTCTTGCCGACCCTGCCTTGTACCCCGATCGTAATGGTCTTGGTGTGCTGTATCGGACGGATCAGGGGGGCGACCAGCCCTTGTGGATGGCCACCGAGGGCATAGAGAATAAAGGGCGCTTCAAGATCGACGAGGTAAATAGTGTGCAACGGGTGATTCGGGCACATCTGACGGCAAATTTCAAGTGGCCCGCATCGCTGTCTATCGTGAAAATTGAGTTCCACTTCTCTTATTGATGGGCGATTGCCAGGGACCACTATGGTGTATGGAGGGCATGCATGGCAGTAATGAGATGGGGTATCAGGGGGGCCGGAAGATGTGACCTTGGCATCGTTGTGATGATACTGCTCGGGGTGATGATCGCTGCATGTACCGAGACGGTGCTCGATGAAAACTCCGCACGTGTCATCAGGCGGGGGATTGATACCGTGGTGCGCTACGATACCACACGGTTGTTCGATACGGTGATCGTGGCCGATACTCTCTTTACGATCGACACGGTTATTCGGTATGATACCGTGATTGTGGAACGGATCGTGATCCGTATAGATACGGTGTTCCAGAGCGATACCCTGCGTCTGCGGGATACCACACGGCTGTTCGATACGCTCACCGTTCGTGATACGATAGTCCGCTACGATACCATCCGCGATAGCCAGGGACAGTTCTCGGTGCAGGGATGGCTCTACAAACGTTCGAGCCTCACGGGCATGGTTCTCGACTCGCTGCCGCTTCTGGTGGACCCTGCATCGGTGCTGGGGCTGGAGCTTGGCGCGAACAAGGTGCCGATCGGGCTGGAGCTACGCTTGATCGCGCGGATTCCAAAGCCGTTGTATCTCTATAACTGGGGCGAGTATTCCCTGTCGATGATCTATCTCCTGGTGGGGCATATGGATGTTCCACCGGACGGATCGGTTGCCCAAAAGGGGCTTATCAACGATCCCCGGCTCGGTCCTTCGGGAATAGCCGCGATCCCCTATCAGGATGCACAGTGGCTCGCTACCGGGGGGAGCGGCAGCGAAGGGATATTTCGTATCGATCGGAATATTCCGTCGGAACGGATAATCAATGCGTCGTTCAGGGCGTATTTCAACTACCAGGATGGCGTCGAGATCGATTCTGCAACGATGATAATTAGGTACTGAGAGCCTGTGCGGCATATGCTCCGGGGATACCCCCCTTCTTCCGCAGATTGTGGCGGGGTATCCGTCGCAGATGGGAAATGGGAGGGCATTGGCCCTCTCGTTTTTGCATATTCCCACCACTGAATCTCCTCCGATCATCCATCCCGATACTCCGAAAGATGCCGCCATGAACAGAATTCCCTTCACCGAACCCAGGCGTGACTGCCTTGTGGCAGTTCTCCGCAACGATGCCGATCTTCATCGCGTGATCGACGAGCGATGGTACCGGATTCCAGATCGTGTGCGTGGGCATCAGATAGCACACGATGCTCTTGATGAAACCTCCGCCCTTGCATTCTATCAGACTGCGTCGATCCGTACCGGCCTTCCTGGCGCCATCGAGGTATGGGGCGAGATCGAGGAGCGGCGGGTGCTGCCACGGCGGCAGATCATTCCCGATGAGCCGTACCATCCTGCCGCCGATACAGCCTATCATCTGATTCGGCTGAAGCATGTGGAGCGTCTGGAACGGCCGGTGCTGAGCCGGCGGCCACGCCGGATCACGTTTATCCGCACCACACGCGATCGTCTGCTGCAGGCCGTGGATATCAACGATCTGATCGTTGGAACACGAGGCGAGGAGCGGCTCTGGGCGTCGTTGCGGCAACACGAGCCGCAGATCGAGCGCCGGTATTATATGCGTTTGGGCGGGATGGTGATGGAGCTTGATTTTGCCCTGTTCCGTGCCGGGCGAGGCCTTGGCATTATCTGTGGTGAGAGCAGTGTCATCGGCGAGGAGATCGGCGATGTGGCGGAGGCCTGGAGTGTGATTCGGTTCTCCCCGGCACGGCTTGACCATGATCTTGATGAATGTCTGCGGGAGATCGCCGCGATGGCGGAGAGAATGGCCGGGGAGCGCTGATGCTCTGCATGCCGCTATCGGCGTAGCGCCGTGGAGCGTCCCCAGTGTACCAGCCGGTCGAAGATGCTGTTCGGCAGCCATGAGAGCACCCGCACGGCGAGCGATGTGGGGAGCGGAAATCTGTAGAGGCTGGATCGGCGGTCGATGGCCCGTACGATGCGCTCGGCAGCCTCATCAGCCTCCATCAGAAACGGCATCTCGAACTCGTTCCGGGCGGTCATATCGGTACGGATGAAGCCGGGGGCGATGGTGATTACATCAATGCCGCGCTGGCGAAGCTCGGTGCGGATGCTTTCCATAAAAATCGTCACCGCTGCCTTGCTTGCATTATAGGCTCCCGAGCCGGGCATCCCACGATATGCGGCCAGCGAGCTGACCGCCACGATACGTCCGCGTTGCTCTGTGAGCATTGCTGGCAGAATCGCCCCCACCATGCGAACGATGCTGAAGTAGTTTACGCGCATCACCTGTTCGGCCTCCTCCGCATCGAATGCATCAACGAACATCGGGCCTCCCCGGCCGGCGTTCATCAGCACCATATCCACTCCGCCGAACCGTTCGCATGCAAGCGCCACGGCTGTATCGGCCGACCCCGGATCGGCCACATCGGCCGCCAGGATCTCGGCAGTGCCGCCAAGCTTTCGGATCTCCCCGGCCAGCTCGTGCAGCAGATTCTCGCGCCGTGCTACCAGAAGCAGGCGGGCGCCCCGCTGCGCATATGCCAGTGCCAGCGCACGGCCGATTCCAGCCGATGCGCCGGTAAGAATGATTCGTTCCTGTTCCATCGCTGCTCCGTAACGTTTTGAATAATATCGGTATTTCCAGCACATGTGGGGCGGGAAATGAGAGATTCGCACAATGAATGCTGGCGTTCGCCGGGTATACTGTCCGTTCCACAGTTGTATGCCATCATGTCTTGGTCTACTTTCCCGGTATGTCCGCAGCGCTCTTGAAGAACTGCATTGCCTTCTGGAACCGGCCGATGCTCAGGAGCGGTGCGTGAATTGGGGAATGGTCTTTGTTTCATCGGAAGATGAATCCTATGCCAACGTTGCCGGATACGTCTTTCCCATAAGGTTGTATGAACCAGCAGATCGACAGATGATGAATATCTATCGCCATATCGCTGTGGCAGTCGCGTTTACGCCACGACTGGCACCACTGCTTGCCGAGGCTGCCCGCATTGCAGGCTGGTCCGGTGCAAAGCTTAGCCTGATTCATATAGGCGAGCAGATGGATCAGAAGAAGCTGCGGGAGGTTCTGGTGCGCACCGGGCTTCCCCCCGATCTTCCACTGCTGGCAGGGCAAGGCTCTCCGGCTTCCGGCATCATGGAGCTGGCAGATCAGCATCATGTGGACCTGCTGATTGCCGGAGCATTGGAGAAGGAGCGTGCGCTGCGCTATTTCCTCGGCTCGGTTGCGCGGACGCTGGTACGCGAGGCGGAATGCTCCCTGATGCTCTTTACCGAGCCGGAGCTGGAACGCAGGCCGTTTCAGCGGATCGTTGTTATCACCGATTTCTCCGTGATGTCCGTGATCGCCCTGCGCAAGGCGCTCTATCTGGCCTCGAAAGAGGGGGTGGGGACGATCGACGTGGTGCGGATTCATTCCACCTATGGCGAGGCGATGGCGCTTGCCAGAGGAGCCGATCGAGGCGAGGTGAGCGATTATATAGGGCGTACCGAAGCCGAGGAGCGAGCGCTCCTTGCGGATTTCATCGATGGTGCCGGTTACTCGCAGGTGGCGATACGGCCGGTCTACCTTGAAGGGACAAGTCCAGGCGCCGTGGGTGCAACATATGCACAGGATGTGGGCGCGGACCTTCTGGTACTGCCGCTGGATCGTGCGTATCTGGGCATTCTGGAGCGGATCTTTCCATCCGATATGGAATCGGTGCTGCGCGAAATACCATGCAACCTCTGGATTGTGCGCGACCGGGCATCCCATGCATTGTCGTGATCTCTCCGACCTCATAGCTGTTGTGTTCGTTCATATGCGGGATTGCCAATGGAGTCTTTAAGCCCACGTGATATAAGCCTTTTGCTGTTTGGACTTGCGGTGATGCTCGGTGTTGCCCGGCTGTTCGGCGAGCTTGCCAATTATTTCCGGCAGCCTGCCATCGTCGGCGAGATCATTGCCGGCATCGTCCTAGGCCCCACGATTCTGGGGACGCTGGTTCCTGGAATCTCGGCCGTGCTCTTTCCCAGCACCGGGGCCGCACCCCTTGCCTTCGAGACGATCAACCTGATCGCCGTTGTTCTGCTACTGCTCATTGCAGGGTTGGAAGTGGATCTGTCGGTGTTGTGGCGGCAGGGAAAGGCTGCCGTCCTGGTAAGTCTTATGGGGGTTGTGGTTCCGTTCGCCCTTGGATTTACAGCCGCCTATCTGATGCCGCAGTTCTGGGGAAGCACGCCTGGTAGCGATACGCTGACCTTTGCGCTGTTTCTTGGAACGGCACTCAGCATCTCGGCCCTCCCCGTGGCCGCACGGATTCTGATGGATCTGGGGATCTTCAAATCGGATGTCGGCATGCTAATCATGGCGGCGGCGATGTTCAACGATCTTATCGGCTGGATCATCTTTTCTATCGTCCTGAGCATGATGGGGGCAGCCGGGGGGACGGCCGATACAAGCGGCGATATAGCCCATAGTGGATTTAGCATCTGGGTGACGATCCTTCTTACGCTCGGCGTTGTGGTGTTTGCTCTGACTGTTCTGCGCAGCCTTGTGCATCGGCTCCTTCCCTGGATTCAGGCACGCTTGAGTTGGCCCGGCGGCGTGCTCAGTTTTACGTTGGTGCTGGCGTTTGCCGGCGCGGCGCTTACTGAGGCCATTGGCATTCATGCTATCTTCGGAGCCTTTCTCGTGGGGATGGCGATCGGCGATTCAAAGCATCTGCGCGAGCATACACGCACCATTCTGCACCAGTTCGTTACCAATATCTTTGCCCCGATCTTCTTCGTTTCCATCGGCTTGCGCGTCAATTTCCTGGCCGACTTCAACCTCTTGCTGGTGCTTGCGGTGATCGTTCTGTCGGTTGTGGGCAAGTCGGCCGGAACGCTGCTGGCTGCCCGCTGGGGTGGGCTTCCCAAACATGAGGGATACGCAGTGACAGCTGGCATGAACGCCCACGGCGCCATGGAGATCATTCTGGGGCTTCTCGCGTTGCAGTATGGGATCATTACCGAGGAGATGTTCATTGCGCTTGTGACGCTGGCGCTTGTAGGGGCTACCGCGAGCGGTCCGGTGATGAGCCTGTTTATCGTGAAGCCGAAACGGTGGATGCTGGAGGATCTTATCGCGACCGAGCTGCTGCAACCGGACTTGAAGGCGGCGGACCGGGAGGGGGCGATCCAGGAGCTTGTGCTGATGGCCGCTTCCTCTGCCGGTTTGAACGCCAGAGAGGTTGCCGACGCCGTGCTTGCACGCGAGAGCCTGATGGGAACCGCTCTCGGCGAGGAGATAGCCGTGCCCCATGCACGATTGAGCGGGCTTGCCAGGCCGGTGCTGGTGATTGGGCATAGCGCCTCGGGCATCGATTTTGATGCGCCCGATGGCGAGCCTGTGCGCCTGATTTTTCTTCTGTTGACATCTCGGCAGGATGATGCTGCACAGGTGCAGATCATCGGCCAGATAGCCCGTTTCTTCCGCCGAGCGGACGCGCGCGAGCTTATCTACCAGGGGCAGCCAATCGACGTATTGCGCGCCTCGGTGAAAATCGAGCGTCCTGATCCTCATACGCTATGAGGATCGGATCGGGCTGTGGTGGCGCCCGGAGATGTTGCGCCGTGGTGGCCATATAACGAACAAGGGGAGGCACAATGCCTCCCCTTGCTATTGATACCTGTCAGCGATGCTCTATCATTTCTCGATCACAACCGAGCCAAGGGTTCCGTTCCACTGCGGTGTTGTAAGACGGCAGTAGTAGGTGCCCGATGGCAGGGTGGATGCGTTGAACTCCACCGAAGCGAAGCCGCTTTGTGCAAAGCCTTCACTGAGGTCAAGAACCTGATGTCCCTTGACATCGAACAGCACCAGCGATGCCCCTGCTCCCACATGCATGCCATGGGGCAGCTTGACGCTGAGCCTTGTGGAGCCACGTGCCGGGTTTGGTATCACGCTCAGTGATGCACCTCCGGTTGTCGCCTCGTTCAGCAGCGGTGCCGACGAGAGCGAGACCGAGATCTGTGCCGGGTTGCTGGATACGGTGTTGCCACAGGCATCGGTAATCACCACATCATAGACCCCATCATCTGCTGATGAGCCAACGATGAAGTCATAGATCGAGGAGTTTGCACCCGGGATATCTATACCATTCTTTCGCCACTGGTAGCGGAGATCCTGGCCGGTGGCGATCACCGTGAAGATCACCGACTCGCCACGTACGACGGTTCTGTCAACCGGATGAGAGGTGATAACCGGGCCGTTGTTCAGGTCGAGACGTCCGGCATCGCTTACGATCTGGTTGCCGCAGGTGTTGGTAATCACTACATCGTACTCTCCGGTGTTCCTGGCATCTACCGAGGCGATGTCGTACGATGCAGCGGTGGCTCCAGGTATGGGCGTGCCATTATGGCGCCACTGGTAGGTAACGTTTGCGTCATCGGTGCCGACGGAGAATCGGGCCGGATTGCCCATGCACACGGTGTAGTTCATCGGTGGTTCGGTCACCCGTGGCAGGCTGAAGAGCGAGAGCGTTGCCGGCTTGCTGGTAAGGGTCTGCCCATAGCTGGCGCGGACCACCACATCGTAGGTGCCCACATCGCTCTGTGAGGTACGCTCGATCAGGTAGTGACGGTCGGTGGCGCCAGCGATCGGTGTGCCATTCAGGCGCCACTGATAGCTCAGACCGACCCCGGTGGCCGTGATGCTGAAGCTGGCGGGTGTGCCGATACAGGCGATGCTCGATTCCGGCTCGCCAATGATGCTCGGAGCCTGGCGCACAAGCAGCGATGCCTTGTTGCTTACTGTTGGCTCGGAGTTGCAGATGGTGCCATGTATCACCACGTTGTAGTCGCCGATATCATTGTAGGTCATGCTCTGGATCGTATAGGACGGCCCGGTAGCATTGGGGATGTTGAAGCCATCCTTCTGCCACTGATAGCTGAGCGTTCCGCCTCCGGTCGTCTTTACGCTGAAGCTTACCCTGTCGCCGATGTCCACGCTCTGATCCAGCGGCTGCTCGGTAATGATCGCATCAAGCTGCACCTGGAGCGTTGCCGTCTGGCTTATCTGGGTGCCGCAATCTCCATTGACCACGACGTCGTAGTTGCCAGCCGCAGCAGGGTTTGCGAATATCCTCAGCTCCGGCCGGTTCTCCCCTTCGAGCGGCTTGCCATTGCGTCGCCACTGGTAGGTGAGATTTGTGCCGGTTGCTATCACCGTAAGCATGCCGGATCGGCTACGACACAGATTCAGACTTCCCGGATGTGCCGTGATCGCCGGACCACCATTCAGGTCCAGGCGCCCGGTGTTGCTTGTGGTCTTATCGCCGCAGACGTTGGTGGCGATCACATCGTAATCTCCGGTGCTTGCGGCGGATACCGAGGGGATGTCGTACGATGAGGCGATGGCTCCCGGTATCGGTGTGCCGTTCTTCCGCCACTGATAGGTGACGTTGGGATCGCTGCTGGTGACGGAGAATCGGACCGGACTGCCTCCGCAGGCGAAATAGCTTTCCGGCTGCGTCGTGAAGGCGGTAGCCGACCGTAGTGACAGGAGTGCCGCGCTGCTTGTGGTCGTGATTGCAGACAGGTTGCTAACAACCACATCGTATTCCCCTACATGGGCCGGCGTCACTGAAGGAATAGCATAGGATGTCGAGGTTGCCAATGGAATGGCAACGCCATTGTGACGCCACTGATAGCTAAGGTTGCTACCCTCTGCCGTTACGGTGAACGTTATCGAACTGCCTTCGCATAGCAAGGCGCCAACCGGGTGACGGGTGATGAGCGGTGCCTGCATAACCTCGGCACCAACCGAGGTGGTTGGCTCGGGGTTGGGAGCAAGGCTGTTGTACAATGCCGCAACCTGGTTATCCGTGAACGCAACGGTATAGACCGCTGCGAAGGAGAGGCTTCCGTTCAATGGGTTAGCGCCGCCATAGCTTCTTCCAAGCTCGAACGGGCCGTTCGGGCTGGTCACATTGCGGTTGTCTCCGGGGCACATGTCTCCGGCCTTGGTAGCATTAAGATAGATCGACTTGGTAACGCCCGTCTCACGGGTTCCGGTCACCATCTGCCAGACGTTCGGGGTCACTGCTCCAACGGCTGGTGTCTGGCAGAACCCTCCAGTAGCCGGATCGTACGTCAGGTTCATAAAGGTGGCGTTCCCGCTTCCCTGCATCTTGATGAGCCATGCGGTAACGCCATCGCCAGGATAGCTTCCGATGATTCCTGCGCCACTGCTCGCAGCGGGCACGTTGATGAAGGTAACTGCGGTCCAGCTCCCGGTGCCGAGTGCCGGTCCGGTGCCGTTATAGAAGGCACGCCCGCCGCTTTGGAAACCGCCGATCGCCTTGACATCACTTCTGATTCCGCTGCCCCATGTGATGCCGCTCAGCGCCATGTCGAATCCATTGCCGGAACGGTCCGGTAGGGTGGTTCCACCATCCTGGGTGAACGTGTAGAGCGCGGCAACGCCATTGCCAAAGATGTTGGACATGGCGCTGGTTGTTGCCGTAGCGGCAGGATTGCCGTAAAACATCTTGATGGAGGTGCCTCCCGATGATACCGATGGGACCTTCACCCAGATGATGGTTGTCGCGGTGTTCAGGCCGCTCTCTATCCAGTAATCCAGAGAATTGCAGGCTGCATCGGCGAACCTGAGATCGCTGCCGGTGCTTCTCATCTTCCCCGAGGATATCAGTTCCAGGGTGTTGATCTTGACGATGAGAAAGTAATTGCTGATTGCCGCGCCCGGGTTTGTGATGTTTATGGGGCGGCTATACAGCCATGCGTCGAGACATTGGGCGTATGCAGTGCCGCTGCCTGCGGTAATAACCAGTGCTATGGCAAGTGCATACCATCGAAGTAGAGCGTTCTTCATTACTCGGTCTCCTGAGGTCGACTGATTGTATAGGTCGGTATACCGTTACAGGAATGCCTGTTGCACGGCATAATACAATAAGCAGGGCGGGGTGTACCAACAATATCCTGGTAGTTGAGCAAGGGCAGAGCATGGCAATGCCACATGCTCCCTAGGGGTGAAAGGAGTAGGGAAACGACTTAGGTTTTGAGGTGAATTGTTCCGCCACATCATCCCTGCCAAGCAGGAGAGGGGGGCTGCTTATAAAACAAATATAACAGATATCATTACCTATCGATACCATTCCGACCTATTCTGGCGGTTTCTGCTCAGAAAATGCGGTCGGATAGCCTAAAATAAGGAGTTTTTCCCATTCCACGGGTAGACGGACAATGCTTTATGCGATTGCGCTACAGGACAGGTGCATCGCAGGCCATGGATCGCCCTGCCGATGTGGATGTTGCCGATCCATGGGTAGAACGGCTGGAATGGTTGCCTGTGACATGTAGTATATCTAAATCTGGTTGATCGTGATAGGCTATCGGAGCGCCTGTTCGATACGGTCGTCAAGATCGTCGATATAGTTTGCTCCGACAATTACTGTGCCGTCACGGCCGATAAGATAGGTCATCGGAATGCCCTGCACATCGTAGCGTCGCGATACCGGGTGTGGGTATGTGTCGATCACATTCACCCAGCTTACCTTGTTCTGCCGGATGAATTCCCGCCATTGTCTGAGATCGGAGTCAAGAGAAACCCCAAGAATAACAAAGTCACGATGCCGAAAGCGCTCCCAGCGCGCCTGCAAATCCGGAACGTTTGCAATACATGGCCCACACCAGGTTGCCCAGAAGTCGATCAAGACCACCTTCCCCTTGTAATCAGCCAGCGAGATGCTTGCTCCGGCGGTATCGGCCTTGGTGAAATCAGGGGCGGCTTCGCCGGCACCCGGTGCGTGGAATGTCTCGGAACCGACCGTCGTGCCGGTATCGGCGCACCCGAGGGTCAGGATGGTGGTTGCGAGAGCCTGGAGCAGAATGCGCTGTATCATGGCGTCCTTCACTATAAGGGCGGTCGTGCCGATGCAATGTGCCCGGACCGGAAGTTATTCCCTGGGAACATACCTGGCAACCACCTTGTCGGACGTTTTGCGACCACGGTGCCTGGGGCGATCAAAGGGGGTGGGGCGTAACAACGAGAGCGGCTGCCGAAATGGCAGTCGCTCTCATGCAATCATTACGGTTGTGATGCAATGTCTGTTCCGGCCTTGATGCCGTTCAGATGGCCTTGTGTGCCAGCACGCGCTCGCACCATGCGGCAGCTTGAAACATCCGTTTTTCGTCGAAATGCCGGGCGATGAACTGTACGCCCACCGGCAAACCGGTCTGGCTGTCGTGGCCGGAAGGGATAGAGATGGCCGGGACACCGGCAAGATTCACCGCAGCCGTAAAGATATCGCTCAGGTACATGCTGATCGGGTCGCTGGTCTTCTCCCCAAGCTTGAACGCCGGTGTTGGTGTGGTAGGGGTCAGGATCAGATCCACCTTGGCAAATGCAGCGGCAAAATCATCGTGGATAAGCCGCCGTACCTGCTGTGCCTTCCGATAGTAGGCATCGTAATAGCCGCTGGAGAGAACAAATGTGCCAAGCATGATGCGGCGTTGTACTTCGGGGCCAAAGCCCTCCGAGCGGCTCATTTCATACATCTCATCGATCGTCGAGGCGTTCAAGGAACGATAGCCGTAGCGCGCGCCATCGAAACGTGCCAGATTGGAGCTTGCCTCTGCCGTCGCGATGACGTAATAACAGGGGATCGTGTACTCGGTATGGGGAAGTGATATCTCCACGATCTCCGCGCCTGCATCGATCAGGCGTGCCCGCACCTCATCTACCGAACGGGTTACCGATGGATGCATCCCCTCGATGGAATATTCTCTCGGCAGGCCAACGCGCATCCCGCGCATATCGGCGTTCTCCAGCCCCTGGGTATATCCCGCAACCGGCTGCGCGCTCGATGTGGAGTCGTTCGGATCATGCCCGGCAATCGTCTCCAGAATAAGTGCGGCATCCTCTACCGAGCGGGCAAAGGGGCTGATCTGGTCGAGCGATGAGGCAAACGCCACCAGGCCGTAGCGGCTCACACGGCCATAGGTCGGTTTTACCCCGACGACGCCCAGAAACGCCGCCGGCTGCCGTACCGATCCGCCGGTTTCCGATCCAAGCGATGTATGGCACATGCCGGCTGCTACCGCTATCCCGGAACCTCCGGAGGAGCCTCCTGGCACGCGCGATCGGTCCTGAGGATGATAGGCCGGGCCAAAGAATGATGTCTCGTTGGATGAGCCCATCGCAAACTCGTCCATATTGGTTTTGCCAAGGATGATGGCATCGGCCGCCTCCAAGCGCTCAACGGCGGTAGAGGAGTAGAGCGAGGTGAAACCTGTCAGGATCTTCGAGCCGCAGGTGAGCTGCGCGTTCTGTATGGCGATGTTATCCTTGAGCGCTACGGTCATGCCTGCCAGCGGTCCGGCAGTGCCAGCGTGTATGCGCTGGTCGATCTCTGCTGCGCGATCCGCGGCCCGTTCATTGAAGACCGCGAGAAACGCGTTCAGATCCTTTCCCGCCTCGATCCCCTGCAATGCATCGGCAACGGCCTCTGTACAGGTGGTTTCTCCTGCATCCAGTCTGCGACGGAACGACGTGTATGTTTCTGCCATGAGACGTTCTGAGTTATGTGAGCCATGCAACGTTGTATTGCCCGGCTCGGATATCCGGTGCTGTCAAAGGCTGCCAAGTTAAGAAGCAGGGGGGAATTGGTGACTAGGGGGAAGACGATGTCCCCGGCAGGTGCCCGTTGGGATGCCACGCGGCAGATACTATCCGGCGATGTTTACGTGAACAATCCGGGGTCGCAAGCCCGTGCAAGGGTGCACAACCACGCTGCGAAGAACTGTTCCTTCATGGCGTTGCGTGATGGTTCCGGCCTGACCGGTTGCCCCGCCGGGCAAGCCTTTGTATCGGCATCGAACCGAAACCGGGCATTCAGTCTGTGCTGCATGTGGCCACGATCATCTCTGCGGCAGAGCGGATTTCCCCGCGCTGGTGCGCGATAACCTCGGTAGCATGCTGCTGTGCGTTTGCCTGAAGCTGGGAGAACGGCGTGATCGTGGCGAGCATGCCATGGATCTGCTCGAGTTTCACTGCAAGATCGTTGAAGAGTTGTCCGATCGGCAGCAGATCGGACAGGCCCTCTTGTATGATCTGCTTCTCTTGCTCTCCGCTCTGAATCGAACGTGCTCTGAGCAGGGCATCGATACATCTGGCCACGCTGAATGTAAGGCGCTCCCCTTCGCAATACAGAAGGCCGGTCAACTGATTGAAATCATCGGCGGTGCGGTCGGCAATGCGTACCAGTTCTATCGTACGGAGATCGTTCTCCAGGCTTGCGGTATTGCTTACCTCTTCGGTGCGTCTGGCCAGCGAGTTCCCGATCCGATTGGCTGAATCGGCGATACGTGTTGCCGAGGCCACCATGGCTTGTATGGCTTCGTTGCTCTGATTCAACAGCTCGTCGAAATATTTGCTCATGGTACTATCCGGTTGATGTTCTGCCAGAGTATGGGGGCGGCCGTTTCTGTGCGACGGCGCTTAATGCACGTATCCGTTTGTGCCGACACAGCCTATAGCGGGCTGTCTTGCAATCAGGCAGCTTCCGCTATCTCTGTGAGATCAAAGAGCAGTAACGCAATGATCGTGCCCTTGCTCCGGGCGTATTACATCAACCCCAGTTCCTTGAGTATCCCCTTTGTTATGTCCATCCTGGCGCTGACCATCGGATACGTATCTCCCTGAGCTGTGAGGTTGGTCGCAAAAACATAAACGTTCCCATTCTGTTCCAGATAGCCCACCAGCCAGCCAAGATTGCTATCCTTGTCGGTCGCCCAGCCGGTCTTGCCACGAAGCGTATAGGTTTCGGTCTGCTCCAACGTCATGATGTCCTTGACGATCGCCATCGTCCGATCGGAGAATCCAAGCTGGCCTGTATATAATCGCTTCAGAAATTCGATCTGCTCGTCCGCAGTGATACGCAGGTCACCGCTCAGCCAGAACATATCGATTCCTCCACCGATATCTCTATTTCCATATCCCTCTCTGTTTATGTAGTAGGCCATCCTCTTTTCGCCAATCCGTCTGGCTACTTCCTGATAGAACCAGACTGCCGAGTACCGGAACGCAGTTCGCATGCTCTGGTCCTGATTCCATTCTTTTATCGTGCGTTTGACTCCATCCCAGGGCAGTACCATGGTTTCATCGGCGAGCACTCCCGTTTCCAGGGCTACAAGCGAATTGAATATCTTAAACGTGGATGCTGGAAGGAATCCCTGCGCGCAACGCGTCGGATTATACCGTATGGTGCTGTCGGCATTGAGATTATAGAGAACAAAACAACCATCGGCGTTCTGTTTCTCGAAATAGCCTGCAAAATCAGGACGAAGGGTGGAGCGCGGCAAATCGTTTGCGGCAGCGGCGGAGCCGATGTCTTGTGCAATACTATCGGTGGCACTGCTATCGGCCGATGCTGGCTGTGCCGATTGAAGCGACGCATGGTCCGCTTCACCTGTGCATCCGGCCAGCATAAGCATGAGGAGAGCGGGGAGAGAGGAGTAGAGGCATGGGCGCATTGTCATATCTTGGCGTATGGGATATTCCGGAACATAGTAAGGGGGATTTACCGGGAGCGGATTGTTGCAGCACTCCCTGGTCTGGCGGTGCATCGCGGCAGAACGGGTGCGGGTGTGCCGACCATTTATGAGTTGGAGAGCGCCTGTTTGGCAAGCGCTGTTCCCCAGAGCCGGAGACGCCTGCCATGAGCAAGCCGTTCCCGCTCCCAGTGCCGTAGTGCCGCGATCACATCATATCTATGGTTGCGTAATGATTCCGCAAGCGCTATCGCATCGTCGGCAGCCTTCGATGCACCCGATGCAGTATGCGGGCGCAGCGTGAACGCGGCATCTCCGAGAAGGCATATCCTGCCGAACGCCATTCGTGTCACCGACAGGTCGACGATTTTCCGGACGCTCGGGCGTTCCGTTCTCTCGAAAAGCTCCAGAAGTGTCGGTGGCAGAAGTGCCCCGGCCATTGCCTGCTGTCTGCTCATGATATCGTGTGGGATGGCATCGCCCTGTAGTATCGTCATCGTGGGATCGGCCATGATCTCTCCCAGTTTCTCCTCCGGCACAGCCAGATACCAGGCCCAGGCGATGTGCCGTTGGTTCTGCTCCTGTTCACCATTGGGGCCGGGAATCATATAGGACACCATCTGCATAGTATATCCCTGATACATGGTGAATTTCTCCCCCAGCGATCGGAGTGTGCGTTCCTGCATGTCGCGTTCCGGCACCACACCCTCCCAGGCCACATAGCCTGCATAGCGTGGCTGCACGTCCGGCAGTAGTATAGTGCGGCAGGCCGAATTTACCCCGTCGGCCCCCACAAGCATGTCGCAGGTGGCTTCGCGCCCATCGGCAAATCGTGCCGTTACATGAGTGTCGTCCCGTTCCAGCCGCTGGAGCTGTGCTCCGGTATGATAGTGCTGTGCCGGGAAAAGGCTACGGAGCTTGCGATACAGCGTCTCCCATCTGGTATAGCGGGTAAATGCAGCCTCGCGCTCGATGATGGCGCCGAACAGATCCACCTTCTGGCGTATCCACAGGGCGGCTCCAGTCGATTCCTCGACGGGTATACCGTGTTGTGACAGGTACATCTCCATCTCGTTCTGAACGATCAATCCCTCGCCCCGGCCCTGCATATCGCCGGTCGATTGCTCATAGATATCCACCTCGCAACCGGCCGCTGCAAGGGAAAGGCCTGCATACAGGCCGCCCAGCGAACCACCGATAACAATAACCTTCGGGGGACGTTGCCGGGCAACGTCTGTAGGATGAACAGTTCCATTGGTATGGGGATACGATATATCGGCCATTGCTGGAGAGAGTTAAACGTTAGCTGGCAGTGTATGTGTATGGTACTGCCATAAGAAGAGCCTGCCATACGTGCTGCCGTGGCCACTGCATGGCACGGTGGACGTGGGACGCCCGGGAATATGGTTATGGCGGTGGTCGTGTGCAACCGGATCACCGATTATATAATGTCCCGGACGTTCGGGCGGAAAGAGCCAAAAACGGAAGGCGGGTCTTTACAGATTCCGATCGCGCCGTCCGGTACGGGACGTTGTGATGGCAGAGACGCTATTCCGTTCAGCAGTGAATATTCCTTTGTGCCATATCCTGCCGGTGGTGACAATAATGATGGTATATAAAGTTGAAGAATATGTGGTTATCAACGTGCTATGCAAGCTTCCATGGGGTAGTGTGCAGGGACCAGGTGCGGCGAATCGAGTGGGTGCTTGTGGGGGGCATATCGGCTGGTCCTCTTTCCACTCTTTCTGATCGTTCGGGGGAGCAGAGTTCCGGTGATGGTTGGGACGTGCCCCATGAAACTCTCCGTACCGTGATGGAATCCGTATGCTGGAACCGATCGGTTTGCAGCAGCGTCACGGCGATTGATGGGCATGGCACGATGGGGAATGTGGTGGGGATCTGGAATTTTGGTTGCACTCATGTTCCGGTGGAATCGTATCGTTCTCAGGTGGTCGGGATAAGGTTTCATGCATCTTTCGGCGGAGACAGTGATGGTATATGGTGCAAGGCAGGGCGTTCGGGAGGAACATCGGGGGTGCCGGTTAGAAGGCCACGGCAGTCGCATATGCCATGGAAAAATGTTAACAAATGTGTGCTATACAAGGCTGCCATCATCAGTATGATTGTCCTTCCGGGTATCCTGATGGTAGAATTCATCGTTGTGTTGCGTTGTGGAAACAGCATACATTTGGGCCGGGTTGGGAAATGAATGATTCCAATGATGCCGGAGGCTGTCGTGCATATCACTGACTTCCTGCCAGGGCTATGGTTGAAGCAATGGGCATCACGTTGCCTTCTGCCCCTGCCAACGCCTTCGTATGCTACAGGATTGCGGGGAGAATACCGTCTCCGTGCGGATGCCGTATCGCTTGTTCCTATCGGACCATCCATCGTACTCCATTCCACTTCACGTACGCGAGCTATGTTCCGGGTTGGTATAGCCGGGCCGTTCTGCTCATGCGTTGTCTCCTACAAGCATTACGTAACCGGTCGTCGTACGAGCTTCCGTTCAGGGAGATGCCGTAATGGCGTCCGGTGGTCCGGGATAGTTCCACACTCTGTTTCCGTAGCTGTTTGTGGTGTGATAGCGCTGGGCCTGTCTCCCTTCTTGTCCACATCATCCGCTGTCATGTCCCGGGGTGGCTGTAGATCCCGGTCGCAGTGCCAGCCATTATCTTCCATACCATCGTGGGTGCGCTGGGATAGGGATCGAGCGTTCATGAGAACCCTGCTACTGCAATGCTGTATTGCGGCATAGTGGGCATATACTCATAAAACGGGCTAACCGAATGGACCAAATATCGTATTTCATTTGTAGATATCGGCTTGATGAGGCCGATGGTTATCTCATCTGGTACTCGAACGGGAGCGATGGAATTCTTTGTGATGCCGAAGGCATGGTCGCCTGCTTCGGTTTTCCGGCCGAGCTGTTCAAGTATGCCGAGGCACGGGGCATCGAAATCGAGCTGGAAGATCCGGTGCTTCATAATCTGGATGCTGTGGTAGCCTGGGTGGCGTACCAGGAGAGGGTAGAGCCTGACTGCAATCAGCTTCTTCGAGCATGGAACCTGTTTACCGATCTCTCCGCATCGGTCCATGGTGATTTCGATGTGGATTATGCCCGGACGAATACAGTATATGAAAAACTCTTCGAGTCCGCCGGTGATAGCCTGCATCCGGTGCGGTGGAGCGATGAGGAACTAGGTGTGCTGCGGGAAACGCTCCGTTCGGGACTCGAACTGTTTCGCCGATATGTCCGGGAGAATCCGGTCATGGGAGCCTAATACTACAACCGCCGTTCTGCTGCCCATGGGAATGTTGCTGGCGCAATGGCTGGTGTTTCTTCCATGACGGGCGCGTTCCGGCTTGTTTTCGGCGGCCTGGCCGTATAGGTGCGGTTATCGTTACCAGGATATTCCGCGGACCTTGTGCCGGGTTGAAGCGTTCGGAGAGATCCCCGGATTCCTTGGGGCTGTATATTTCCGGGGTGTTATACGCACCCATCTCGGGTGGGCTTTTTCCCGACCCGGATGTTTGGGCATCGAATACCACTGCACCCACAGTATTGCAAGCTCTACTAAACGTTCTTACGCTGTTCTCGCATCGGCGATGGTTCCCGCTCCTTCCGGCCGCGATCTTCGATCTCTTGATTGCCAGGCGATAGTGTTGCGGCCGCTGGCGAATCGAATACGGCGCCTTTGGTTGTGCATCGCTGAACAAAGATGGGGGAGTGGTAGGAATGGTCCGGGAACGACAATGGGAGATGAGAACCCCATCTCCCGTTGTACTATGATAAGCGCTTCGGAGCTTATTCTCCTGTTGGATCGAGACTGGATGGCGTTGATACCGGCGAGGGTTCCAGGGGGGGCATTTCGCCCCGCGCCGTACGTGCTCCCATCGGTACCTTGATCGATGGCTCCTGAGCTGCCGGTTGATCGATCATCGGTTGCTGCTCGGCCGTGATCGGTTCCGATGCGCTCCTCTGGCTTTCCAGTGCCGGGTGTCCGGAGGCCGCCGGTGCAGTGGCCGCCGTGTTTCTGCCAACTGTTCGTGTCTGCTTCTGTTGTTCCAGTTCTATCGCGCTATTGATCTGCTCGGCAAAATCGCGCTGTGCCCGTTTAAACTCCCTGATCCCCCGTCCAAGGCTCTGTGCAAGCTCGGGCAGCTTTTTCGGCCCGAATGCCACAAGCACCACTATCAGAATCAGCAGAAGTTCTCCACCACCAATATCGAACATGCCGTAATCTCTCCTGGATGCAGTTCGTGACCAATAGCTTCTGATAACCGATGTCCGGATGTACGGGTCGGCCATGATGGCGAGGAGGACCCATGATTCCGGGACCACACTTCAACCACGACCGCTGAACCGTAACTGCTACAGGCGACATCGGCCATGGCGAGCATTGTTCACCATGGTACCCCTTATCGGGTCTCGCGCGAACGCTGTTCCTCGCGCAGGCGATCGTCGATGGGTTGTTCATAGGCGCGGCGCTCCTCCAGATGGCGCTCGCTCTCGCGACGATCTTCAGCCTGACGATCGACATAGGTGCGCCGTGCTTCGGTCTCCTCGTCGAGATTGGTAGCCTTCTTGAATTCCTTGACGCCCGATCCCAGACCGCGCATCAGCTCGGGGATCTTCTTGCCACCGAACAGAAGCAGCACGATCAGAACGATGATAATGATTTCAGGTGTGCCGATACCCATTGGAGATTCCTCACTAGTAGAAGAGATGGGCCTGAGCCTTCCTAAGCGCCGCAATGGCGATGGACGACGGAGGCTTCTGCTGGAAATTTTCAAGAACTGCTCTGCTCGACAGAGTGGGGTCAAGCGGCCACGATCTCCAGCGAGCGGATGATCGAGCGGAAGATGCCAAGCCCATCGGTCGAACCCAGGATCGGGGAGCATGCCCTCTCCGGGTGGGGCATCATGCCGAGTACATTGCCTTTAGCATTGACGATCCCTGCAATATTCAATTGCGATCCGTTGGGATTGCTTTCATCGACCACATTCCCCATGCCATCGCAGTATTGAAAGACAATGCGGTTCTCGGCCTGAAGCTCCTGAAGAACGGCCGGATCGGCATAATAATTCCCTTCGCCATGCGCTATCGGGATACGAAGCACCTCCCCCTCGGCCAGTTCGCCAGTGAAGAGCGTCCTGTTGTTGGTAGTCTTTATATAGACATGCTTCGATAGAAACCGCAGGCCATTGTTGCGCAGCAAAGCCCCAGGAAGCAGTTCCGCTTCGCAAAGGATCTGGAATCCGTTACAGATCCCGATCACCGGACCGCCAGACTGCGCAAATCGTACCACTTCCTTCATAATCGGAGAGAAGCGGGCGATTGCACCGCAACGCAGATAATCTCCATAGCTGAACCCGCCCGGCAGCACCACCGCATCCACGTCCTGAAGACTATGCTCCTTGTGGAAGAGAAACGTGGTCTCTACGCCGACCTCGTGCTTTAATGCATAATATGCATCGTGATCGCAATTGGATCCCGGAAAGACGACAACCCCTATGTTCATCGTGCCTCCTCCGGCTCCATCGCCGTTACCGATACTTCAAAGTTCTCCATGATCGGGTTACTAAGCACCTTTTCGGATACCTCGCGGGCAATGCGCTCGGCATCCTCGATGGCCGAGGCCTCGATTTCAAGCGTGATATGCTTGCCGATACGAACATGGTCGGCATTGGTATAGCCGAGGGAGTGCAGGGAGTGCTCCACCGTCTTTCCCTGCACGTCGAGGATGGCCGGACGGAGCATGATCTTGACTTCAGCCTTGAACGTCATGGATACCTTGTAGGACTATCTGAATGTGAACAAAAATGCTGGCTTGAACGCTGCACAGGCCGGTTTCGGCTGCTGTTAGGGAGGGGGCCCGCTTCGATATCTTCTTCCCGATGCAATGCCCCAGGAACATTTCGGCCCGCATACTGCGGGAATGCGAAACCTACATCCAAGACGTGCTCCCTCTCTTCTGGCGTGTATGCAAAGGTACGAGTTCGCCGGGGTTCGTGAAACGGGGGGAGGTGGCAGGAGGATAGGGAGGATACCGAAACTTACGGAGCGGCCGGTATCGGCAGGCCACAATGAGAGGTGCGGCAGAAGAGACCCCTTCGTTGATCGCGTGCATCCCGATACACTCTGTCGGACCTTCCGTACCGGGAAGATCGTTGCGGTCCTTGATCCTGTGGGGGATATGGGTGGCTACCAGGCCCTGATACTCCGTCGCGATTTCTATCAACAGCCATGGTCTGTATCGTCGATATGGAAGCTCTGTGTGCTGGCACGGCATCCCATGATACATGCTGGAGTGAACGTCGATATGGGGGGCGCCGCATCAGCGTGGCGCCCAAGTTGTACGGATCGTAACAATGCAGGGGGGCCTTTCTGGACTCTCTGGGCAGGCCAGGGAATGCTCGGGGCCTGTAGCTCCTCGCATTCCCCTCGGCCATAGAGTGCCTATCCGTTTTTGTCTCAACTGTCGGTGCCGATCGAGAGCTTCCTTTCCAGCGCCTCTCTCTCCCAGCCCGCAAGGCGTGCCCCTGCCTGGTAGCCGCTTTCCAGGAACTTCAGAAGCGTCTCCCGTGGCGATTCGGAGTTGCGCAGGTCTTTATACAGCAGAAGAGCCATTGAGCCTCCATACGCCTTGCTCCAGAAGGCTGCTGCGGGATACAGCGGCTCATCGGCCAGTCCGGCCGGTTCCGGGTGAGCATAGAGATAAAAGGCCGGTTCGGGTATGATGGCATCGCCGACCCAGAATCCGCAGCTTATAACCTCGTGCGAGTATGCCTCGCGCGTGACCTTGTCGGCGGCATCGTTTGCAGGGGCCGGGCGGCCGGAAAAGCGTGTCACTGCCAGATCGAAGCTATGCCAGAAGAAGTGGACGGGGCTGCACTTGCCGATGAACTCCCCTCTGTATTCCTGTAATACCGCCTCCACCTGTTGCAGGATATTCCAGAAGCGGTGCACATGGATTGGATCGTATGAGGCATGGGTGGAATCGCTGGCAAACGGCTCGGTGATCGGAATGCCGTAGGGCTTGGCGATCATGCTGATATGCACATCGAGCGAGCCGAGCATCGACCGTATCTCGTGGTAGAATTCGGCCACCGAGCGGGAGGTAAGCGGCAGGGAGCGTACAATGCCTTCGCTGCTGCGGATGATAAGCTGATGATCGATAAAGTCGAATTCGATGTCGATCGTCCGGTTCTCATAGGGCATCGGCCCGGTGCTCAGTCCCCGTGCCGAGATATAGAGTGGTACATGCCACCAGTGATTGATCCTCGGCACAAGCGCAAGCCGGATCTTGCCGATGATCTGCACAAAGAGGTGCAGGGTGTTTTTTGTATCCTCCCATTCCGTGAGCGGAAAGGGAGGGAGCGAGTCCTGTGTCATGAATTCCGTTCCTGTTCAATTGGTATAAATGCCACCGGCCGGAAGGCTGGGCGGCGCTGTTGTATAGATGCCATGCTCTGCGCCGGGAGAATGGCCCAGGAGAGGGGAATCCGGGGCCGTAGCTCAGCTTCGCCTGAAATGTCGGCTGAACCAGCCGGTTGCCGGTTTCGGGTAGCTGGTGAGCCTTCCCGAGAGCCAGAACGAACCGCTGATGACCGCGCCGGGTTGGGGGAGCGCGGGGATCTGCTGCGGATCGATCACCACATCGTAGGTGCCCCCGAATGACTCGATCATGGCCCAGTGGAATTGTGCGCCCCCCAGTTCGTTGCGGCGGGTCTCGGAGGTGATGACATGGCCGCTGAGGATGGCGTAGGCCATCGGCGTTTCCGCCCGCTCCCCGCTATCGGAGAACAGCCCTGTTGGAATAAATGCTTGCGATGCCATCGCAGGCGTGTCGCTCTGCCGCTCGCTGAATTCCTCGGGCGATCCATACACCTCCACCTCGTGCGGAAATGCCGCGATCTGGGCCTGTGCGATGCAGGGAAATGTGAACGGCGGATAGAGATGGAAATCGGGCGCATCGAAGACGAAGGGATACAGGCCGCTTTCGGAATCTTCCTCCCGGGGATCGGCCCAGCAATGGAATGCTCCATCAAGCGTCGCATCATCGGGTTGTGTGATGGCCGCCGTCAGCCTGATGTGTACGGCCGATGTGCCGGAGAAATAGGGGGTGACGCCGATCAATGCGCCATCGGCATGCACCTGAAGCCATAGCTCTGCCCCGGAGGGCGATGCCCACCGGATATATCGTCCTTTTGCCATGGCCAACTGTGTGCCTGCCATCGCCGCCTTCATGGTGATCTCCTTGAACTCCTCTTCTGAGTTCACAGGTATGCCGATCGCTGAAAAATGAGTTGCCATACCCTATCTATATCCGTGCGTGTTGGATGCTGCCATGAAGGCGCCAGCGCGCCAGGCGCAATATCATGCTGTCCGGCACAGTGGGGTTGGAAGGGGGGGAGCCAACATACGTCATTTGCATAGCGATCGGCAAGGATGGCGGAATATGATTGCCGGGGGAGAGGGACATCCCTATGGGCTGGCAATACACGATCGGCCGATACTCTGCGTTGAACAACAACCAGATGTGCTGGAGCGATTGCTTTCACGAAGCGAGCTAGTGGATATGGATTGCCGTCCTGGCTGTGGTGCCTGTTGCATAGCCCCTTCGATCTCGTCGCCGATTCCCGGCATGCCGCATGGGAAACCGGCCGGAGTCCGCTGCGCGCAGCTTGCAAGCGATAACCGTTGTATGATCTTTGGCGCTCCGGAGCGTCCGGCAGTGTGTGGCAGCCTGGCCCCTTCCGAGGAGATGTGCGGCCACACACGTGGCGATGCGCTGGCGATTCTTACGATGCTGGAATGGGAGACTGCGCCTTCTGCGGCGGACGCGGGGCATGCAGTGGAATAGGTTGTGCACGGTGGGGGCGATAAACGGCCACGGGCAATGCCCGGTTGTGTGCGGGGCATCTCCGATCAGACATCGAACGGGGAATCTTCTTCCTGCTCCATCGTCTCCGCATCCTCCTCATCATCGCGATTGCGTAGGAGTGCAACCCCATGCCGGATCATGCCATAGATCAGATACAGGGCCATAAGCGGGAAGATCGCTTCCCCCTTGCTCACGATAACCAGGGCGATGCCGGCAAGGATGCTGATAAACTTCAGCGGATGTTTCCTGATGCCGCTAGGGCTGAACTTCGGCAGCGTATCGTAGCGGACCGTGCTTACCATCAGAAGGGAGACGGCCACGGTGATGCCAACGATCAGGGCCGGTTTTGCGCTGTCGGGGATAAGGCTATCCGGGGGGATATGGAAAAAGACGAGGTAGCTGATAAGCACCAGTGCCGCCGAAGGGATCGGAAGGCCCCGGAAATAATCCTTGTCGAACCCGACAAGCTGCACATTGAAGCGGGCCAGACGAATGGCGCCGCAGAGTGCCGGCAGGGAGGCCAGGACAACTCCCACGGTATTCCATTCGGAGAAAAACGCGGTATACAGGATAAACGACGGGGCCGCACCGAAGCTGACAACATCGGCCAGGGAGTCAAGCTCCACGCCGAACTCCGAGCTTGAATTGGTGAGGCGGGCCATCGCGCCATCGAGGGCATCGAAGATTCCGGCCAGCACGATCAGCCAAGCTGCTGCTGCATACTCCTCATGTGCGGCTTTCACGATCGCGAAGAAACCGCAGAACAGGTTCATGCTGGTAAACAGGCTCGGGATCACCGAGCGCGTCACACGGATCGGCACAGGCGTATGCGTGAAAATTGAACATTCCCCGATGTCGCAATAGCGGGAGTCGGATGTCTCCAGGCTCCCGCTCTTTTTTCGAGGCACATTCGCGTGCCCGCGTCATCAGTACAATTCAGTTACTCCGGCAGACGGCAGAGCAGGGTTTCGCCCGCTACGACGATATCTCCCAGCTTTACCTCCACAATCATCTCCGGCGGCACCACGATATCCATCCGGCTGCCGAACTTGATCATGCCGAAGCGATCGCCCACGTGTACCTGGTCTCCCACGTTCACTTTGCAGACGATACGACGGGCCACTGCGCCGGCGATCTGTTTGAAGAGCACCCGGATACGGCTGTTCTTGATGCCGATGTGAGTGCGCTCGTTCAGCTCCGAGGCCTTGTCATGATATGCCACGAGATACTTCCCCTTGACATACTTGTAATAATCGATAACACCCGAGGTCGGGATACGATTTACATGAACATTCAATGGAGAAAGGAAGATTGAGATCTGTTTGGCGGGACCGCCATGATACTCCTGGTCGATCACGTCCTGTATCACCACAACCTTGCCGTCGGCCGGAGAGATCACTATCCCGTCATCGAAGGAACCATCCGGGGGAGTGCGCTCGGGGTCGCGGAAGAAGTAGAGCGTAAAGAGCGCCAGAAACAGCGCCAGCGCTATCAGGAGTGCCTGTAGCCAGATGATATCAATGAACAGCCCGACGACGATGATGCCGATCGTCACGAGCGTCATTACGACGAGAACGTCGCTTCCGTACCTAGTTAGTTTCATAGAGATGCTTGAGAACTGATTGCAATAGTACAAAAAAAGGAGCGATCTCTACCCCCCATTCGCTATTCGCCGGGCATACTATCGCATCGGGAACCTTCTCTGCTATGGGCAATCACCACGCCATCGGAGTGCGGGGCGATCGGAACCGCAAACAAAAAGCCGTCGAAGAGTTATCACTCCGACGGCTTAAACCGGACCCCTCTATTCTGAAAGCAGAGCTATGATGAGCGCGAGCCGTTGATCGAGGCATGCTCAAGTGTGCATCGGGCGCGCGCCGGTTATCTCGCGGCTGCCCCGCCTACTTGATTCTGATGAACGCTCCTGTTGTTGCATCCACCACGACCTGCTTCCTGTTGCCGGTGCCAGCCGGCTGTACCTCGAAGGTATAGATCCATTTGGCTTCAGTCTTGTCGTAGTCCAGTGTCCACATCGTTACGGTGCCCGCAAACTGCGCCAGGGCCGCCGTCCTTGCCACGCTCAGCGCAACAAGCGTATCGCTGGTTGCCGAGTCCTTTGTTATGACCGGATGATACTCGGCGTTGGTGAGGTCTCCGGCGGTCTGGCTGATCGAGATAAGCGAGCCTTTGAAGGCATCCAGGACGATCTCATACCGATTGGAATCGCGGGAGATCTTGATATTGTAGCGAGCCGTGGAGTCGTTCTCCACGTTCAGCTTGATCTCGTTGATGACAACGCTGTCCAACGTCGCGTTGATGATCGTCTTCACCGAATCCACCGAGATGATCCCGGATGGCACCTTCGTGGTATCGCCGCCGTTGCCATTGGTGTCGCAGTTGCAGTAGCAATGGTGATGATGGCCATATCCATACCCCTTGCCGTAACGATAATGGCCGCGGCTGCGCTTGTTCTTCTTCTTTTCTTCCTTGCAGCGACCGTTATCCTCAAGCTTCCGCTCCCTGCCGGTCTCGGCATCGATGTACAGCGTCACATAACGGCGCTCCGGGGAGAGGATGATGACGATATAGGTGATGCGGCCATCGACATTCTCCAGATTGCACTCTATCACGTCCCCCTTGGTGAACTTCTTGGCCTGTTCCTTGGCCTGCTTGATCTTCACCACAATGGGCCTGATGATGATGATCTCCGGATAATAGAAGTTCTCGATCTGCTCCTTCTTCTTTACTGTCCCGTTGCGCGGGTCAATGACGATGAGATAGGCCTTTCCGCTGTTACGCACCACACATTCGTAGTTCAGCTCATCCCGGTCGTAATCGAGCGTCACTCCCAGGAGTTCCCCTCCACCAGATTCCTGTATCGCCCGAGTGATGGCTTCATCAATCGAGATGATAATGGTGTCGGCAGCGTTCCTCTGTGCATTATTCCGCACCGAGTTGGCCTCCTCCTCCGATACCGGGTCGCTTATGTCCACGGTTGCGTTTGTGCCGGGAGGGTTGGTGTCAGTTGGAGCAGGGCCGGTGGTATTCTCGGAACAGCCCGCGAGCACCGCGAATAAGGAGAGAATTCCAGCAGCCACAAGCCGTTGCAGCATGCGAGAGATATTGGTCGCTTCCATCATACTTTCTAGATTTTTGAGAATGACTGTTGGTTCTGCTCTCCTGACACTTCGTTCAACGAAGGTGCCGGGAGATTTGTTAGCGGGTCCGGGAAATCAGGCGTCGAATGTAGAAGAGCTGGAAGGCAGACCGTGCTCGGCATTCCCGGAGGAGTTTCCGGAAATGCCGAAGCAGCGGAAGAACCTC
This sequence comes from uncultured Alphaproteobacteria bacterium, assembly GCA_964455525.1. Classification (GTDB taxonomy): domain Bacteria; phylum Bacteroidota; class Ignavibacteria; order OLB7; family OLB7; genus JAFDZV01. The sequence continues at coordinate 594,099 of CAYVWR010000001.1, read as the reverse complement.
TGTGTCAGGAGAGGTGCATATGCCGGCGCCTGCCGGCGTGTGCGAGGGCTTGGAGCGGCAAACCCACCGATGGATTAATCAGGGTGCATTGTTCTGTCACAATTCTTTTATACATGAGGTTCGCGTGCCAGGAGTTGCTGCCGGGCCTGGCTGGCGGATTCCTTGTGCGGTAAAATATATGCCGGTGCGATGGTGGCCGTGCCTTCCGCAGAACATTCTCGCTGATTCTCCCCAGGTTGCTAGTGGTGCTGCCGCCTGCGCTGAAATAGGACAAACCGCCCTTCCTGCCGGTATTATTGCATAAAACAGGGGCTATGCCGCCAACCCAGCTCTGCGTTTCTGGCAGGCGAGAATCGCCCCGGCGATGGCCAGCAACTGTTGTGCAACGAGATAAAAGGGAGGGGTGGAAAAAAATATTATGTACCGTGCCGATCGGAGTGTCCCGGCCAGCAGAGAAATGCCGGTGGAACTCGCCGATGATTTTTCGGGTGTGGGGACCGTGAGCTTTTATTGCAATGCAATCGCAGGGGGGAGCGAGAGAGAAGTGTGTGTGTGCTGGTTGGTGGCAGTTGTGTCGGGCAGTGCCGTCTGTTGTCCCTGCAACGGCCCTGTTAGCAGGATTATGGCGTGGAAGAATGCCCCATGCGTGCACAGGGCATTCTCCCGCCATTGCGATCAACCTTCTTCAAAGAGGGCTGGTTTGGGACCGAGGCCCGATTCCATCTGTTCTCTGCGAATCTCCTCCTCGCGCTTCTTCGAGACGAACTTTCCCTTGAACCATGCGCCGAAGTCGTCGAAGTAGGTGTAGGCCACCGGCACCACCACCAGCGTCAGGAGCGTGGAGGTGATAAGGCCGCCGATCACCGCTCGTGCCATCGGTGCTCTGAACCCGCCGCCTTCGCCAAGCGCCAGCGCGATCGGGAACATGCCTGCGACCATCGCAAGCGTGGTCATCATGATCGGACGCAGACGGATTGCACCGGCCTCCACCAGCGCCTCGAATCGATTCTTGCCAAGCGAGCGTTGCTCGTTGGCATTATCGACCAGAAGAATGGCGTTCTTGGTCACAAGGCCCATCAGCAGGATAAGCCCGATCATCGACATCATGTTGAGCGTATCGCCGGTGGCCAGCAATGCCAGCAGCACCCCTACCAGCGAAAGCGGCAGGGAGAGCATGATTGCAAACGGCTGCGTGTACGACTCGAACTGCGATGCCAGGATCAGGAAGATGAGGATGATGGCCAGTGCGATAGCTTGCAGCACATAGCCGGTCGTCTCCTCAAGCTGTTCGGTTTCCCCGCCAAGCGATACCGAATAACTTGCCGGGATGCTCATCTTGTCGATGGATGCACGCAGTGCGGCCGATGCCTCTCCCACCGAATACCCCGGCGTTGTTCCGGCGGAGATCGTCACGGTGCGCTGAAGGCTTGTCCGGTCGATACGTGCAGGGGCTGTCCCCTCCTCCACATGTGCCACCTGGCCGAGCGGCACGGTGATGGCAACGCCGGCAGCATCGTTGCGCATGGTTGTCAGCGGAAGCGACTGGATATCCTCGATCGATACGCGGCTGCTCTGCGGAAGCTGCACAACAACATCGCGCTCCTCTCCGGTGGGGTCTTCCCAGCGGGTTGCGGTTACCCCTGCCAGCAACGGGCGCACCACGCCGGAGATCTGTCCGATGTTCAACCCGGCATCGTTTGCCAGGTCGCGCCGAACGTTGATCCTGTATTCCGGACGGGGATTGCCTACCGAGGAGCGGATATCGACGATGCCCGGGATCGACTTTGCGGTTGCCATCATCTGCTCGGAGAGCCTCTGAAGCTCGCCGATCTCGGGGCCACGGATCTCTATGGCGATCGGAGCGCGTGCTCCCCCCACACCGCCTGCTTCCAGCACGGAGATATTGGTGCCGAAGACCACCGCAAGCTTCTCGCGGGCAACCGACATCACCTGCTGCTGTGCCAGCGGACGCTCGCTTGGCGATACCAGATCCACATAGATATCGCCACGGTTGACGCTTCCGGTCTGCCCCGAGCCGATCGTGGTATAGGTGTATTCCACCCCATCCACCGATTGCAGAATCTTGATGATCTCTCGTGCCTTGCTCTCGGTGTAGCCCAGTGTGGAACCATCGGGCGTTTCAAACGTTACGGCGAACTGGCTGTTGTCGGATGGGGGCATGAAACCGCCGCCGATCAGCGGGAAGAGCATCATCGCTCCTATGAACGATGCCGCCGCGATTGCAAGCGTGGTCTTGCGATGCCGTAATGCCCATGCAACGATATTCCGATAGTAGCTCGCAAGCGAGTCGAACCAGCGGTTGAATGCATTGATGAAGATCGTGAGCGGATTGCGGCTCTTGCGGGAATGCTCGGCCTTGTGCGGATCAACGCCCCACCATGCTGCAAGCATCGGTGTAAGGGTGAACGAGACGAAGAGCGAGACCAGCACCGCCCATGCAACGGTAAGGCCGAACTGGAAGAAGAACCGTCCGATGATGCCTCCCATGAACGAGACCGGCACAAACACCGCAACGATCGTCAGCGTAGTGGCAAGCACCGCCAGGATGATCTCCCTGGTGCCACGTCCTGCGGCGGTGAAGTGATCCTCCCCCATCTCCCGGTGGCGCACGATGTTCTCAATGACCACGATGGCATCGTCGATCAGGATGCCGATCGACAGCGATAATGCCATCAGCGTCAGAACGTTCAGCGTGAAGCCGAGCACGCTCATCAGGATAAACGACGATATCACCGATACCGGAAGCGCAAGCGAGGTGATCGCCGTCGCCTTCCAGTCGTTCAGGAAGAGCATAACGATCACCACCGTCAGGATTGCGCCCAGGACAAGCTCGAAGATCACATCCTCCACCGAGTGGCGGATCGTCACCGAGTTGTCGCGAACAACCTGGATGCTCGTTCCCTTCGGAAGCGAGCTTTGTATATCGACAACTGCCTTGTTGACACGATCTGCCACATCCACGGTGTTGGCCCCGGAAACCTTGAGGATGTCGAGCGAGATTGCCGTGGACTGGTTCAGAAGTGCCATCGAGCGCTGTTCCTCGGTCGCATCCTCCACACGTGCAACGCTCGCCAGACGGATAGGCTCCCCCTTGCGGGTGGCGACGATGATCTGTCCGAACTGTGCAGGGTCGGTGATACGGCCGGTGACGCGAACAAGCTGCTCGGTGTTGCCTCGCTCCAGTCTGCCGGCCGGAACTTCAAGGTTCTGCGACTGCAATGCTCCCATCACGTCGTTGATGGAGATGCCAAGAGCCTGGAGCTGTTCCGGTTGCAGGAATATCCTGATCTCACGCTCAAGCCCACCGGCAAGGCGCACCTCACCAACGCCCGAGACCGTCTCAAGCTTGCGGCGAACGGTCTGGTCGGCAAGCGTGGTAAGCTCAACCGGTCGCATCGTGTTCGACGAAAGCGCCAGCGAGATGATCGGTGTGGAGGATGGGTCGAACTTCTGCACGAGCGGAGGCTCGATATCCCCCGGAAGATCGCGGCGGATCGACTCGATCTTGGTACGCAGATCCTGCGATGCCTGATCGGAGTTGCGTCCGAGTTCAAATTCCACGATCACCACCGATACCCCTTCAAGCGATTGGGAGGTGATCTTGTCAACGCCTTCTACGGGGTTGAACGCCTCTTCCATTCGCCGCGTCACCTCGCGCTCGATCGTTTCCGGGCTTGCCCCCGGATAGATCGTCTGGACGGTGACGACCGGGATATCGACGTCAGGAAACTGGTCGATCGGCAGTCCCCGGAAGCTGAAGATGCCAAGGACGATCAGGCCAAGCATAATCATGGTGGTGAAGACCGGCCTGCGGATCGACATTCCGCTAAGCCCGCCTCCACTGGTGGCGTGTTCGGTCGGCATTTCCTGTCTGCTCTGTTCGTTCATGCTAGTTGCTCCTTCCGGCGGAATCCTGTCCACCATTGTTCGCGGGGGTCCCGGCCAGCCGTACCTCTGTTCCCGGCTCCACGGTGACCGTCGGTGCAACGATCACCTGATCGCCTGGCCGTACGCCGGAGATGATCTCAACGACTCCCTTGGTTTCATCGACCCTTCCCACTGTCACGTTGCGCTGCGCGATTTTCCCATCCTCCACCACCAGCACATAGGCCGTATCGCCGTTGCGGCGGAGGCCGCCCTTGGGCACTACAGTGGCAACCGTCACGCCTTCGGTAAGGATGGTGCCGTTCACAAACTGCCCGGCCACGATCGTGCCCGCGGAGTTATTCACCTGCACATGCACGCCCACCTGGCGTGTCTGCGGGTTTGCTACCGGCTCTATCCGGGCAATCGTCCCACGAACCGGGCGGTCCGGCGCAGTGCTCAGCGTTAGCGAAACCGGCTGGCCCACCCTGATGTTCTCCCGCTGGTTTGCCGGTATCTGCCCGGCAAGCTCTAGGATGGAGTTGTTGACCACGGTGAAGAGCTTCTGCGCAGGGCTGACGGCCTCTCCGTTGTTGACCAGCCGCTGGCTGATGGTGCCGCCGAGCGGCGAGGTGATGGTAGCGCGCCCTGCCTGCTCGCTTGCGCCGGTGGCCTGTGCGCGTGCGGCAACAACCTGTGCCTGTGCTGCTTCGACCGCCGCGCGTGCGTTGTCGTATTCAAGCCGTGCAACAGCGCCGGTTTCATAGAGCGATTTCATCGACTCCATCCGCTGGCGGGCAAGGGCAAGATTGGCCTCGGCGGCCCCGATTCCGGCTTGTGCGCTGGTTACCTGGCTGCGTATGCCCTCTGCGGTGATAACCCCAAGCGCCTGGCCTCGTGACACCGCCGAGCCTGCATCTACGCGAAGTCCGGTGATCGTGCCGGAGATCTGTGCCTTGATCTCCGCAAGCTCCGATGGGTCCAGCGAGCCGCTTATCGGGACACCGGCTTCCAGCCGGGAACTCTCGGCAACGGCCACATCACGTGCCCCGAGCGTAAGCACCATAGGGGGCGTCGCGGCGTCCTTTGTGTTATCCGCTTTCTCTGCGCCGCCACAGCCCGTGGCGACCGCCGCCAGCACCAGTGTAGCCGCCAGCGTCACGCCCTTGAAAATTTTCCTGCCGTATCGTTGCATTTGTCTGTACTTCCTGATGATTGAAAGGAATGTCGCCATGTCAGCGGCCCTCGTGCCAGCAGGGCCTGGTGTATGTCAACCGCATCCGGTATCGCGCGGTTGCGATCATCGGTTGTAGATAACGTTGTCATTGCTCTGCGTCAGCTTGTACCTGTCGCCGAGCAGCCCTTCCAGATCTGCCAGAGTGGAGCGGTAGTCGAAGATGGCATTAAGCTGGTTCAGCCTGGATTGCGCCAGTGCAAGCTCCGCGTCGTTGATCTGCAATTGCGTTCCTGTGCCCGCGCTATAGGCCACGGTTGCGATGTTATAGCCGCGTTGTGCCTGTGCTATGGTTCTCTCGCTGGCTGCGATTCTCTGCTGCGCATAGTTGATGCGCCGAAGCGTCGCTTCCAGTTGGGTCTTCAGTGCCTGATCGAGCTGTGCAAGCTGCTGTTCGGACTTCATATAATCGATCTTCGCCTGTTCCACTCTGGCAGTTGTGCGCCAGCCGTTGAACAGATTGATGCTCAGACTAAGTCCCACAAGCGCTGTTGGCTGAAAACTCAGCTCGCTGAGCTTGTCGGACTGTGCCTGATACTGATAGCTGCCGAAGAATGCCAGTGTGGGGAGATACTCCGAGCGGTTGATGTCGATCAACTGCTCGTTGACGTTTGTGCTGAGCCTGAGCGTCTGAAGCTGGGGGTTGTACTGATCCAGTATCTGGCGTGCGGCAGCCACCGTTTGTGCTGTGGTATCCGTGCTTGCAGGGTGTTCAAGCGCGCCGGTCAGTTCCAGCGTCACCTCGGGGGCCATCCCAAGAAGGAGCTTCAGGTTGTCGATGGCCATCTGGTAGTTGTCGCGTGCCTCCACCACTGCCGGGCGTTGGTTCTCCATCTGCACCTCTGCGCGGATCGCATCGAACTCGGCGCGCATTCCCGCCTGGTAGAACTTGACTGCGGTCTGGTAGTTCTGCTCCGCATTGGCAAGCAACTGCTCGTTAAGAACAAGAACATCCCTGGTCAGCAGCGCTCCGTAATACGCCTTTTTCACCATGAGCACGGTCTCGGCCGCAGTGGCGCGAAGCTGCTGGCGGGAGATCTGGGCGTAGGTCTTTGCCGTGCCAACGCCGGTGAGCACTGCACTGTTGAAGAGCACCTGTTGCAGACGCAGCTCGGTGCTCAAGGCATTATCGGAGCCGATCTCGATCGGGCGGGGAATGCCATCGGTGCCGGGGAAATAGAATATCTGTTTCTTGATATTCCTGCTATAGTTGGCACTCAGATCAAGCGATGGAAGCGCATTGCCGAACGCCTCGCTCACCTGTGCATCTGCCTTGTCTATCTCGAGCCGGGCGATCTGGAGACTCCTGTTATTGGCCAGAGCGATCTCGATTGCTTCGTCGAGCGCCAGTTGTCGCTGTTGAGCGGCCAGAGGAGAGAACGCCACAAGCATCGTCGCGGCGATGAGCGCCGCGGATAATCTTTTCATGATCTGCTGCCTTGCGTTAGTATGGTTAATGTTCATGGGAACGTTCGGTAGTTCCGTGCAGATACACCGCATGAATCAGTGCGCTGGCCCTGGCGATCTCCTGTTCGAGATCCCCTTTTCTCAGATCTCCGAGAAATTCCTCCAGGCCCGTTGCATCCTTCAATACGTTCTCCATTCCCTTGTCGCACAGGCGGCGGTAAACGCGTGCCATGCACTGGCCGAAGAGCATGTTCATCAGCATCAGTGCCAGGTCGATGGAGTCGGCTCCGGGCATCATTCTGCGTTCCCGTTGTTCGCGCTCGATGGCGGTTGTCAGAACGGCGAGCAGGCCCGGCATCATTCGTATCATTGGGTTGGCCCCACGCAGATGATGCGATTCGCTCATCAGCAGGTGAAGGCTCCAGGGGCTGAGATGAAAATGTTCCAGCTCTCCGCGGATAAATCGTTCAAGCTGTCGCTCGAATGGTTCGTCGGTGGCAAATGCCTCCTCGGCAATCGCCTTGAACTTCATAAATGCATCTTCCACCACGCTCTCGAACAATGCCTCCTTGGTCGGGAAATAGCTGTACAGTGTGGTCTTGCCAAACTCAGCAAGCTCTGCCACATCATCCAGCTTTGTATCGGTGAACCCCCGATAGGCAAATACCTTGAGCGCAGCGTCGAGAATCAACTGGCGCCGTGCCAGACGCTCACGCTCCCTGCGGGTCAGTGGCCGGGATGGGTTTGCTACCATGCGAGGTCCGTAGTATATATGCCGGTATGCGCTTTATCGTCGGTTCGGGCCATGTTCAATTTCCTTCTGGGGAGGCGATGCCGTGGAGAAATATCGTGCGTACCACTGCCGCTGCGGCCTTTCGCTCGCCTCGCAGGTCGCTTGTCTTGATCTGCTCGAACAGGATCGCGGGGATGGTATCCTTTGCACTGCCTCGGATGGTTCCCAGGATGGTGCCAAATTTGGTATGGATGATATTGGTGAAACGACCCAGGATCAGGTTCATCAATACCTGCGCCAGGGTTGTGGAATCAATATCGGTTACCGCGTTCCCCTTTTTCTGTTCCCCCTCTATCACCTCGGCGATACGGTCGATAAGCTCCGGGACCCGTTGCAGTAGCGGGTTGTCGTTGCACAGGAGGTGCGACTCGCGAACCATAAGGAACAGGGTGTCCGGGTTGCTCAGAGCATAATCGAGAAGGTCATGCACAAGGCTTTCCAGCTTTTTGCCGAATGTGCCAACGCTTTGCAATGCATGGTCAACCGTTTCCAGCATTTCCGAGAAGGACTCGTTCAGTACGATCCGGAACAGCTCCTGCTTGCCATCGAAGTAGTTATAGATGGTCCCTTTGCCGAACTCGGCGGTGGTGGCGATATCCTCCATCGTCGTTTCGGTGAACCCTTTGCGCGCAAAGACCAGCCGTGCAGCCACGACGATCTCGTGCTGATGAAGCTGCCGCTCTCGTTCTTTTCTGGTCATCCCTTGCCTTCCTGGTAAGTAGTCCTGGCTGAAATCCATGAACGGAACCGTTGGACGAAGATTGCACCCGGTGTTTCAGAAGTTGACTTGCTAGTCGTGCTCCGACCGATGGGTCACAATATTGACCCATCGGTCGAATCGAGCAAGGGCTGTTCTGTAACAGTGATTCACCGCGGCGGCTACGCCGTATCATGGTATCGCTTTCATCTCCCGGTGAGCCGTGCCCTACAGAGCCTGATCCGATGCCGACAGCAGCCAGGGCACATGCTGGCTCTGGATGATAATGGCAGACGGAATCATCATGCCGGGCTGGGCAGCCTGCGGCGACCATTGTGCTGGCGACATCCGGTGAGACTGTATGGTGCTTCAGCGGATTGGTGCGGGTGTGGCGCAGGGGGCAGGGCAGGGAGGAGCCTCAACATACCGTTCATCATTCTTTCGTTGCCTGTGGTGGTTGGAGTAGTGGCTTGCTCGCTGGAATCTGCTAGTTTTGCCCTACTATGGACAAATTCGTAATTCATGGGGGGCGTAGGCTCTCCGGTACCGTCGCCGTCTCCGGCGCCAAGAACGCTACGCTCGAACTGATGCCTGCGGCGCTTCTGGCACCCGGGGTCTATCGCCTGCATAACACTCCGAATATCCGCGATGTCTGGACGATGTCGCGATTGATGAGTTCGATGGGGGCACATGCCGAGTTGAACGCCAACGAGCTTTTTCTCGATACATCCAACATCACCAAACTTGAGGCGCCCTACGAACATGTAAGGAAAATGCGTGCCTCAATCCATGTTCTCGGCCCTCTGCTCGCCCGTTATGGGTATGCCAAGGTCTCTCTTCCGGGGGGATGTGCATGGGGTCCGCGGCCTGTTGATTTTCATTTGAAGGGGCTGGAGCAGCTTGGGGCGGAGATCACGCTGGAGGGGGGATATATCATCGCCCACGCCGAGCGCTTGCGTGGCGCCCATATCAACTTTGAGTTTGCATCGGTCGGTGCCACATTTAACATTATGGCCGCCGCCACCCTGGCGCGTGGGCGTACGGTGATTACCAACGCGGCGATGGAGCCGGAGGTAAGCGCTGCCGGAAGGTTCCTGCAAAAGATGGGCGCCCAGATCGAGGGGCTTGGCACCTCCACGATCACGATCGAGGGCGTCGATGATCTGAAGGCGGTTGATGAGGAGACGATCCCGGACAGGATCGAGGCGGGAACATTGCTGATAGCCCTGGCGATGACAGGCGGTGCCGGATCGCTTACGCGCACCAACCCGTACCACCTTGGATTCGTGCTGGAGAAGCTGGAGGAGGCCGGTTGCGATATCGATATCCGCTCCGATGTCATCACCCTGAAGTCCCCCGATGAGCTGCGCCCGGTAGATATCACAACGGGCATCTATCCCGGTTTCCCTACCGATCTTCAGGCGCAGTGGATGGCCCTGATGACCAAGGCAAAGGGGATAAGCCATGTGACCGATACGATCTACAAGGATCGCTTCAGCCATGTGCCCGAACTGGCCCGTCTCGGGTGCGATATCCAGGTGCATGAGAATGTTGCAACGGTTCATGGCAACGGGAATGTTACCGGTGCCACCGTTATGAGCACCGATCTTCGCGCCTCGGTGGCGATGGTGCTGGCCGGTATGATGGCCGAAGGGGTAACCGAGGTGCTCCGGGTCTATCATCTCGATCGGGGCTATGAATGTCTGGAGAAGAAGCTGACCGCGCTTGGCGCGGCGATCGTGCGTGAGAAAACCGAGGAGTGGTAGGCTGCTCCAGCGCCAGGCAGGTGAGCCTGGCGTAACGGGCATAGGTAGGGGTGATCGTGGGGGCTGGCAATGGTGATGCCCGGCGCTTCCGTGTGCAAGGCCGGGCATCGTTCCAGACATGGGTCCGTGGTCTCTGGCTGGTTATTGCGGGCGGCCGAATACTGTTATCGAGAAGGGCATTTGCACGGCGGTTCCCTGGATGTCGATGATCCTGACGATGATCGTTTGTGGGTCGATTCCCGAGGCGTCCTGCTTGTAGGTCCAGCTTGCAAACACCCGCATTGGGTCGACGATCGGCGGGATGCCTCCTCCCGGCACGATCACTGCTGAAAACTCCGGCACTTGCGCACCGTTAAACTCTATCGTGGCCACCGGATGATCGAGCATCACTTCATAGCCCCGATCTCCCGGCTTTCCAACCTGCGATACTCCGAAATCGCTTATGATCGTGCCGTCGCCGTTGACGGTCGCCCAGGCTATCGGCACGTTGTCACGATAGTAGGCCCCGGCGACCGGCGCCGCCTTGCTTCCCGCCTTGCTCCCGGCCACGAAGTACCGCGAGGTACTGTCGACGCCATCGCTGATGATGGCATAATTTCCCCCAGACACATGCAGCCCGGGGCCTTGCGTATTGGTGAGCGTTACGGTGGGCTGGGTTGTTGCGCCTCCGCCGAGCGTTGCCGGCACATCGAGCGAGGCCGCACTCTGGGCCGTGATTGCCCCCATCGCGTGATCGGCCGAGTCTGCGATCCTGGCGCGGAAGCTATAGGGAGAGGAGCGTAGCACAAAGCGTGGGGCAATCTCGTTGCCGCTATTGAACCCACTGATCGATACGCCAAGCCAGTACTGGCCGTCGAATGCAACGGATTCCGGAATCCCACCCGATGTGCCGCCGCCGATGGCGACCGTAAAGACGCCGTTGCTGAACTCCACCGTCTGGGTCTCGGAGAAGATCGGTGTGCCGCCGGTTGCGCTTGTGTAGAGCCGCAGGGTCATCGTGCGGTTGCCAGCAACGGGGGTGGATCCATCTGCGATTCTTCCCTGGTAGTTGATGGTCCGTGGCACCTGCGCAATGGCCGTGGAGACGGCAAGTGCACAGAGTGCAAGTGTGACTACAGTCATTCTCATGGTTGTACTCTCTCTATGCTATTGAATTATCTATAATTTCTATGTTCCGGTTCAGAGGCAGGGGGCATCGCCGTCTCGGGTACGATCTACCGGTAGTAATGGACAAGCTGTGCGGGCATATCCTGTCCGTCAACCGTCAACCGTAGAAGGTAGCTTCCGGTCTGCAAGCCATCCGGCCGCCATTCAAGCCGGAGGGTGCCCGCCTCGCGCCGCCCATCTACCAGCAGTGCTGCGGGGCGCCCCACCATATCGTAGGCGACAAGGCGTACATGGGCGGGGGATCTCAATCCAAGCTCGATGGCAATGGATGCCCGGAACGGATTGGGGGTTGCCCCCAGGATGCCGCTGGCATCAGATGTGGCAGGCCCGGATTCCTCATGGACACCTGCGCCCGCAGGTAGCGGAACAACCTGCCAGAATCCGGTCCAGGTGGATTTATCGTCTGTTACCTTGATCTCGTCATCGGCAACCGGCTCCCCCACTGTAGAGTACATCTCGCCATAATCGCCGGAGCGATTATCGCCGCCATTGGAGACTACCGTAACGTCAAGCGCCCCTGCTCCCTGGGCAAGAAGGTGAAACGGAGAAAAGAGAAGGGCCAGCATGGCTCCGATGCCAAGGGATGCTCGCCGCAGTCGATTGATATGATGTTCGTGTGTTGTCATCGTCGGAGTCCTTCCTGATATCGTTATACCACAAACATAGCGGCGCGGCCTAAAGAGTTCTTAAAGTGCGGAAAAGAATATTTCTCGCGGCATTCTACTGGAACCGAAGAGAAATCCCGAGGGGATAGGTGTTCCTGCTGATCGGGGACGTCGTGCGAACGGCAGTTCCTGTTTCGATGCTTCCTGGCTATCATGCCGACAATGTATCTATCATTGCTCTGCTCTTACTGCCTGCATATTTGCCTCGCATCGTTGTATTCTGTATCCGTATAATCAGCTCGGAATTTTGCGGCAAGCAGACCGGCGCTGCCACAGGCACCGGTCTGGATCTCCGGGTCAGTCGTCGGCGTTGCGGGATCTTCGGAGCATTTACAAGTAACGGCGTTTCAATCGAATCTCCAGGAACCCGCCACGCTGGCCTGATAGCCGCTGTTCTTCAGAGGAGTTGCCGGGATGCCAGGGCAGCAGCATCTATCGCTTCGGCCGTGGGCTTGGCAGGAGCATCAGGAGGAGGATATCCCAGTGTGCGGCCGTGGGGGGGGCATCATGTCCGGGCCATAGGGTTCTGTTCGGTTTTGCCGTGTGTACCCTCGCGGTGGCGGAGGTTCTTTCGGCGGCACTTTTTTCGTATCTGTTATACCTCGCCGGCTCGCACCTTGTTCATCAATTCCGTGACCTTGCGGGCCGGCCCGGCCCCATATGCATCGAGCGCGGCCTCGTAGCGGTTGAAATAGCTGAATGCCTCGCGTCGTGCTCCACGTGCCGCTGCCGAGCGGATAAGCGCTTCGTATGCGCCATCGTGCAGATCGTCCAGAGCCAGAAGCCGTTCAGCCAGGGAAGGGACCGCCGTATAGTTCTCACGGTCCAGTTCCAGCGCTATCAGGCGTTCCAGTGCGGTTGCAAGCTCACCCCGGAGTGTTTCTCGCACCGTATCGACCCACTCGGCATACATGCCTTCAAGGAAATCGCCGGTTGCGAGATCAATCGCTTGGCGGTATGCCACCGCTGCGCCGAAGTAGACCCCTTCATTATAGAGCCGGTTGGCTTTTTTAATGCTCTCCCTGAATTCAACCGCGTCGATGGCGACATCATCCCCGAGCTGATAGACGCCGTCGTGCTGTTGCACGGTTGTGCTTCCTCCCAGAAATCGCCTGGCGTAGCTGAGCGTTGCATGGAGATTATTGATAGCTTTTTCCAGAGGCATATCAGGCCAGAGCAGATCGGCCAGACAATCCCGGGTAAGCTCGCCGAGCGAGCGGGTGTCGCCAAGGCGTGCCACCACAAGCGCTGCCACAAGTGTACGGGTCTTCGACTCCAGTTTTGCCCCTGCTTCCTCCACTCCCTCCACTCGTAGAGCGCCAAATGCACGAAGCATCCTGGCCGACTCCGAACGTGTTCCGGGTGTTGCCGGTGCCGGTCCGGCGCCCTGTTCGTTTGCAGGCCGCGGATCATTGCCCACAAGCTGGCGGAATCGTGAAAGCCTGGTCTTGGGGAGAATATCGGCCAGGCGATCCAGATGATGATGTGCAAGGCCGGAGGCGGATTCGGCCTGCGCACGTCGTAGGGCTATTTCAAGGACCGTATAGGCAGCATCATTGAATTCACGTTTTTTGCCGGTGCTTCGCTCTGCCGCTTCCAGAAGTATTTTCGCAGCACGGATTCCGTCGATATCCTCTATATCCTCGCCGACGCTTTGTATGAAGTCGCGGAGCGCATCGGGTTCGGCAATGGACGTTGCGGATGCCAGCAGTTCCAAGGTTCTGATACGCCGTCCCGGAGCGGAGTGCGGGTTGCGATACTCGCCGCCCAGCTCAGCGACATGCTGTTCCAGGTTCGACAGCACGCTATCAAGATTATTCCGCTGCCCCGAGTCGATAAGCGATCGCAATTCCTCTTCGGCAAGGCGGAAGCGCACCCGTAGCGGAAGAGCATTTCCTTCGGTGGCAAGTTCATGGATAAAACGGAGAGCCTTATCGGGGCACCCGAGCAGATTCCATGCCCAGATAAATTGGTATTTGGCGCCAGCAACCTGTTCAGGCATCGACCGGGTTGGCGGGGGAGTTGATCGGAAGTCTCGTTCAAGCTTCGTCAATTCATCGGGATTGCCGTCGCAGGCAGCCACATACGGGAGGTGATAATAGTTGGTGCTCAGATTCCTGTATGCGGGATAACGATCCACCCGCTCACGCAGCTCCGTTGCATAGCGCCGCATCTTCTCATGGTCTCGAACGCTCCGGTAATAATTGGCTGCATGCCAGAGCAATTCATACTCGGTGAACAGATCGGCCTCGCGGCGGAGCCGCAGTCCCGCTTCCACCATCTCTGCGGCCTCCTCCATCTTCCCAGCCTCCATCATCGCATACAGCAGCACCTTCATCATCGCGTTCAGCGTCTCCGGGCGCATCCGGTCCATCTCGTTGATGTAGGGGGCTGCAAGGTCGAGCGCCTCGGCGAAATCGCCACGGCCAAAGGAATACGATGCGACCAGCCGTATTGCCTCGGCTGCGCCGCGCAGTTCGCGGTCGTTTTGTTGCGACGGTGCGGGGAGAACCTCCAGAAGCGCATCGAGGAAACCCTTGGCACGGCCGGGATCTCCGTGTGTCAGCGCATCCTTCCATACAACCACGGCTGCATCCAGCCGGATCATCCGTTCCTGTGGGTTGCGGGGTGGCTGTTTGCCGATGCGTTCCAGTATCGAGGCTATCTCCGAGGCCACGTCATGCAGCTCATCGCGGGCGCCGGTGATATAGAGCCGGTCGCCGTACATCGCCAGGGCTTCCAGATACGAGTCGAGCAGCGCCTGGTTCAATGCGATTGTGCGCTCCGAGGTGCGGCAGGGTTGCAATGTCAGACGGCAGAGAGCTGTATATGCCTCGGCGTAGATCGGCGAGAGCTTCCGTCCTACCGCTACCAGCCATACGAAGAGGCGGCCCAGATCAGCTTCCGGCAGTGAGCAGACATCAAAGCCTTCGAGCGGGGTTACGCTGTACAGCTCGCCGATTCCTCGTGTGAGAATATCAAGGGTTGCCGCGGCCAGATCGTGCCGTTCCGGGATTCGGTCGGTCTCGATTGCTGCTGCTGCTTTCCAGAGCAGCGTGTGCATAAAGGCATAACAGACTCTCCCTTCAGGCTCGCGGGCGCCAAGACGGCTGGATGGGGTGGAGACCGAGAGGAATCCGCCGAGGATAAGGCGCTCGAAGGCATGATCGTCCCAGCCGACGGTGCGTTCGCAGAGGTGCCGGAGCAGGTCGCGGTTGAATTGTTCGCCAAGATATGCCGCCAGTGCAAGGATTCCCCGTTCCGTTGTCGGCAGCGATGCAAGCCGCCCGGAGAAGCCGTGCACCCGGTCTCCTATCGCCCGCAGCTCATCATCGGAGAGTTGTGCGGAGCACCATTCCCATTGTTCAGCTCCGGTGGGGGCCAGATGATCGGCGGCGATCAGTTCGCGGAAGACCTCGCGCAGCGCCAGCGGCAGCCCGGCCGAGAGCGCCGCTATCTGTTCCAGCATGCCATCCGGTGGCTGCACGCCGAAAAGCTCTGCGGCGGCTTCGGCAATGCCCGCGCCATCGAGCGATCCGATTTCCAGTTCCTGTGGGGGGATCGATCCTGCGAGCGCTGCACGAAAGGATCGCAGCGCCTGATTCTCCGCCGGGCGTGTGGTCACGATCAAAAGAAGCGGGATCTCCTCGATCGCCGCGACAAACCGCCCCAGCTCGTTCGATGAGTTCAGGTAATGCAGGTCGTCCAGAATCAGCACAACTGGGTAGCGCCGCGAGGCGATCTGTACCGCCTCCACAGCGGCATCCACGGTTACTACCGCGCCATCGCGATAGATGCGCGCAGCCAGCGGGGCGGCAATCGCCGGACGAAGTACCTCCAGCGCATTGCTCAGAGGGCCTAGTTCAACGCCCTCACCTTCGTACCACTTTGCGTGCACCACAAGCGAGCGGGCCGTATGATCGCGTGCCCGCGCCTTCAGCTCGTCCAGCAGACGGCTTTTGCCCGCCCCGGCGGCGCCGCTCATCCAGACCGCGCGTGGCTCTCCTTCAAGGAGGCTGGCAAAGGCATCGAGCAGGGCACGAACTTCTCGTTCACGGCCAACCAAGGGCATAAGGCCCCGGTTGATGAAGTCTTTGATGCGAGGCGACATAATGCTGTACGCTGGCGTTTCAGGACTGATTTCCGGTTGCAACGGTAAATCTAGCATTTCCTTGCCGAGGAACCCCGTATCACCTGCGTCATCATTGGTTCTTCGATCCATGTTGTATGTGCTCGTGGTTATGCGCATCGGCCGTTATGGGTCTGCGGAGCCTGTAGGCGGAGCCGCAGCAGGGGCAACAGGTAAGCACAGGATTGCGAACTTCGGCGTTGCATTCAGGGCATGCAACGATCAGTGGGGAGGCATCACAGAGATAGCAGCTCCGCGACGCTCCGTCGTTGACAGCGCCGCAGGCAGGGCATCGTGCAAAGTATACCATGGAGGGGGCCTCTAGTGCATATATGGAGAGACAAGATCCCGGTCATCCAATCGGGGCAATTCATTCTGTGGTACAAGCTGTTGTAACGGCTTAAAAGATCCTTAAAACGTTCTCGCTTGGAGAGGCCTGGCCATATAGCGCGGTGCATTGCCATGCCCTACGATGATTTCTCCTGCGGTGCGTGATGCCGCTGGCGGGGGGTGCTCATTGCGGGAGGACATTCCATTGTGGATTGCTGTTGAATCCGTTGCGATGGCAGAGGACTGCGGGATCGTAATACAGGGAGTGGGAAATGGCCGTTGATGCGGCCCTGCCATCGCCAGCCATAAGAGTTCTGGTGAGAAGGATGGGGAGTATGGTTGCTGTACCGATCGCGCCCGGAAACAGCGATATGCCTGATCGCATGCCGTATAACAAACCTATAGGAGGTGTGCGGCCGGAGCGGACAACCACGTATCCCGTCCGTTCAGGGGCATATGGTCATGGAGATCACACATGGGCATGCAGGAAAAAATGCCAGCTCCCGACAGGTGTCTGGAGCTGGCACAGGCTATCAAATTCAAACGGACCTCAAAGCATGGTCGTGCGGTCCGTGAATTTATGAACGAACGGGTGCTCCAATCATGATTCCACGCCGTGGCTCGGGGGGAGAGCCGATGATGGTCTCATGTCTTCTTCTAGGGTCAACCACTGGTTCGTTGTTTCAACCACTGTTCTATCGCCATCCACGGCCTTGAGCTGTTCCAGGGCCATGGACCGTTTCTTTCAGCCGCATCTGGCGGCCGTACTGTTCTTTAACAGATCCTGTGGCCTCAGAGCACGCTGCGGCCACGAATCAGGTTTACAATCGCTACAATGATTGCAACAACAAGTAGAATATGAACAAGCCATCCGAGCGTCGTGCCTGCAAATCCGAATCCAAGTGCCCACAGCACCAACAGAACAATCACTACGGTCCACATAACGTTACTCTCCTATCTGAATCGGACTGTTATTCCCATGTTATTCGCCGAGTCGAACGATCTCGTCTCTGCAATAGTTAAATTCAAGGTCCGTGCCAAAACCTGTTCCAGATCGGAACGGCGTTCCATCATATGCAATGGTCAATAGAATAATGAGCGATCAACGTCCTCTGGTTGGGATTATCATGGGGAGCAAAACCGATCTGCCGACGATGCGGCAGGCGGCGGAGGCTCTGGAGGAATTCTCCATTCCATACGAGATTCGGGTAGTATCGGCGCACCGCACCCCGGACGATATGGCCGAATACGGCCGTACAGCGCACAAGCGGGGGCTACGGGTTATCATCGCCGGTGCTGGCGGGGCCGCACATCTGCCGGGAATGGTTGCGGCGCACTCGCCGCTTCCGGTGATCGGTGTGCCGGTGATGTCCACGGCGCTCAGCGGCATCGATTCGCTGTTGTCGATTGTTCAGATGCCTCGTGGGGTTCCGGTGGCTACCGTGGCGATAGGGGGAGGAAGGAATGCGGGGTTGCTTGCGGCACAGGTGCTTGGCTCGCATGATGAACAATTGCTCGGAAGAATCCAGGCGTACAGGCAGAGCATCGCCCAGGAGTCGCGCGAGCAGAACCAGGGGCTGATGGAGGATGGGCCGTTGGAGGTGTGATGCTCGTGTGGTGCTGGCCGGGCCGATGGTGTTGCGTCGTCCGGTCAGCCGTGGCTTCAGGCCGAGGCATCACCCTTCGTATGCCTTGCGGTCTACAATCCAGAGCAGTTCT
The DNA here is from genome assembly GCA_964455525.1 of uncultured Alphaproteobacteria bacterium. Lineage (GTDB taxonomy): Bacteria > Bacteroidota > Ignavibacteria > OLB7 > OLB7 > JAFDZV01. The sequence continues at coordinate 576,307 of CAYVWR010000001.1, read as the reverse complement.
CCCTCCGGCCGGATCATCGCTGCCGGATAGTGTTCTTGCGCACGTTCCGGGTCATCCAGAATGGCACGCAGAGGAAGATGCTTTCCTGCTCCCGCCACCAGCATGATCGTCTTGCGTGCGCGGTTCAGCAGTGGGAGGGTAAGAGTAATACGTGTTCGGGGTTCGGCTGGTGCCTCCGTCGCTGCCACCAGGCTGTCTCGTTCCAGAAGCGCGGCCGAGCCTGGAAAGAGCGATGCGGTGTGCCCATCATCTCCCAGGCCCAGCAGGGAGAGATCGAGCCGTGGCAGAGGGTCGCCGAGTTGACGGCGGATCACCTGCTGGTAGAGCTGTGCCGCCTCCTCCGGTTCGTCGCAGTTCGTCGGGATCGGGTGCACATTGCCGGGAGGGATCGCAATGCGGTCGATCATGGCCGCACGTGCCATCCGATAGTTGCTCTCAGGCTGGTCGTGGCGGACATATCGCTCATCGCCCCAGAAAAGCTCGACCTGATCCCATTGGATATCGCTGTGCGGCCTGGTGGCGAGATGTTCATAGAGCGGCTCCGGCGTGCTTCCGCCGGAGAGGGCGATGGAAAATCGGTCGGCTGCTCTGTGGTTGAACGCCTGCACAATGGCCTCTGCCCCCTCATGTACCAGCTCGGCACGATCGGAGCAGATCAGAACGGTATCGCCAGCCCTGGATGTTGTCTGCTTCATGTAGCGATCTCCTTTGCCCGTATCGGTTGTTCTTTGGCGAGCCACACTTGATGCCCATGGGATCTGTATGCCGAATCTCCTCCGGCCGTCCGTGATGGCCGCAATCACGGACGGCTTGCCGCGCTTCCGGTTGGTTGCTACTGCGTCAGCCATTCATCCCGTGTTTCGGCGGTCAGTTGTGCCGCCTTGTGCGGTCCCCATGTCCCTGCCTCGTACGGCAGCAGATCGGGTCTGTTCTCCAGCAGGGAATCATATAAGTTCCACGACGTTTCCACTTCATCGGCCCTAACAAAGAGCGTCTGGTCGCCTTCAAGAATGTCGAGCAGCAGCGTCTCGTATGCATCTGCTATCTGGCCGAACGCGTCGGCGTAGTGGAAGGTGAGGCGCTGGGTTCTGACCTTGACCGGTTGTCCTGGAGCCTTGACCTCGAAGTAGAGATCGAAGCCTTCATCTGGCTGAAGCGTGATGATAAGCGTGTTGGAGTCGATATTGCCCTCATAATCACGGAACGACTGGAAAAGCGAGACCGGGGGGCGATGAAAATCGACCACGATCTGGCTGAGCCGTCGCGGGAGGCGTTTGCCGGTTCGCAGATAGAAGGGCACCCCCTGCCACCGCCAGTTATTGATATACAGTCGCAGCGCTGCAAACGTTTCGGTCGTCGAATCACCCGGCACATCCTCCTCCTCCAGATAGCCGGGAACATGCTGCCCCTCTGCGGTTCCTGCCCGGTATTGTCCAAGCACCACATCGTCATGGCCGATCGGTTCCACCGAACGGAGCACCTTCACCTTTTCATCCCGGATGGCATCGGCGTCGAAGGCTGCCGGGGCTTCCATGGCGGTAAGGGTAAGCAGTTGCGTCAGATGGTTCTGGATCATATCGCGCAGCGCTCCGGCCCGATCGTAATACCCGGCCCGGCTGCCGATGCCAAGGTCTTCGGCAACCGTTATCTGCACACTCTGCACCCGATCGCGATTCCAGAGAGGCTCGAACAGAAGGTTGGCAAAGCGGAAGAAGAGCAGATTCTGCACCGTTTCCTTGCCCAGATAATGGTCGATGCGATAGATCTGCGATTCCTGGAAGTAGCAATGAACCAGTTCATTCAGACTTCGGGCCGATTCCAGATCGCGTCCGAATGGCTTCTCGACAACCAGTCGTGTCCATCCGGGGGAGCGATGCAGCCCTGTTTCGCCGAGCATGGTGATGGTCGGCGCAAAAGCGGCAGGGGGGAGCGCCAGGTAAAAGACCCGGTTGCCCGGCAGTCGGTGCAGTTGCTCAAGAGCCGAGATTCTGGCCGCCAGCGCCTGGAAGTCTGCCTCGGTGCTCTCGCCGATCGGCTGATAATGGACGCTTCTGTCGCACCATTGCGAGGAGATCTCATCGGCTGGCAGATCGCTCTGTTCCAGTGCCGAGCGCACGTTGCGGCGGAATTCCTCCTCGGTCAGCTCGCCTCGTGCCACGCCAAGGATCACACAGCGTTGCTCGGAGGATGTACGGGCGATAAGATGATAGAGTGCCGGAAGCAGTTTTCGATTGGTAAGATCGCCGGTTGCGCCAACGATCACAAAAAGATTCGGCTCAATCGTGCCACGGCTCATGGTTGTTTCTCCACCCGTTTAACTGCATGGCCGCCGAACTGCTCGCGCATGACCGCCAGAAGCCTGCTTGCAAAGGCCTGGCTATCGCGTGAACGGAATCGTTCCATAAGCGACAGGGTGATAACCGGTGCTGATACCGATAGCCGGAGCGCTTCCTCCACCGTCCACCGTCCCTCCCCCGAGTCTGTGACGTAGGGGATCACATCGTTCAATTGGGGATCTTCCTGTAGCGCTCGTGCGGTCAGGTCCAGCAGCCAGGAGCGAACCACACTCCCGGAGCGCCAGATCTCGGCGATCTGATAAAGGTTCAGGTTGAACTCTTCCTTATGCTGCATCAGCGAAAAGCCCTCTGCCATCGCCTGCATCATGCCGTATTCGATACCATTATGGATCATCTTTGTGAAATGCCCCGATCCGCCTGGCCCTACATGACCCCAGCCCCGATCATGGGCTGGTGCCAGCGTTTGCAGGATCGGGCGAAGGCTCTGCACTGCTTCGTCTGTGCCCCCCACCATCATGCTATAGCCCTCGTCAAGTCCCCAGATGCCGCCGCTTGTGCCAACGTCCACGTAGTGCATCCCATGGGCATGCACCGTGTTGCCACGGCGGATGGAATCGTTGTAGTTCGAGTTGCCGCCGTCGATGATGGTATCGTCGGGGGAGAGAATCCCGAGCAATGCTTCCAGTGTTGCATCGACCGGTGCTCCTGAAGGGACCATGATCCAGATCGCTCGTGGCGTGCTGAGTGCTGCCACAAGTTCCTGAAGTGAGGCGGCTCCCTCGGCCCCTTCTGCAACCACGCCGGCTACTGCTTCCGGCGCTCTATCATAGCCAACGACGCGATGACCTCCGCGAACCAGGCGCTGCGCCATATTTGCGCCCATGCGCCCAAGCCCGATCATTCCGATTTCCATCCGTACCTCTGTTCAGTTTACGGTTGAGTCGATATCGTTTCTGTTGCATGCCGTTTCATTGCTGCATGCCGTCTCTTCTGCCCGGCATCCCGGCTTCGGTGCCGTTCAGCCATACAGGGCCACGCTGGCAAAGCTCACCGCCGAATCCCGCTCCGTTTCATCCCATTGATCGTAGACGAGCACCTCGCCGGAGACCGGTTCGGCCACCCGAAGTGTGGCATAGATCGGGGCGACGCCGCAGACGCGGTACTGGTTTTTCTGCTCTGCCAGCGTGCGGAGAAATGCATCGGCATCGGGCCTGGCGGCGTCCTTCAACAGGCGCTCATCGAAACGGCGGACATCCTCAAGGATTGTGCGTGCGGCAAATTGATCGCCGAACTTGCGTCCGATATGGCAGAGATCCGCACCTGCTATATAACAGACCTTGCGCCCCAGCTCCTGCCCCGTGCTTCGCAGGATGCTGTAGAGCGTGTTCAAGGTTTCATCCTCCGAGGCCTTCCCGTTGCCCAGCTCCACATATTCATAAAGCGAGCCAGTGAGGATCGGGACGATCTTGAAATCCCGGTCGGGAAAGATGTGCCGCAGGAAGATCGTCTGGAACTCGATCGAGTGTTCCCGCTTGTGCGCGATCTCGTTGCGGGTGATGTCGAAGGGGAGGTTCTCGCGGAATCGCTCGATATACTCACGGTCGGTTGGGACCACGCCGAGCGGGGTCTCGAAATCCTTCTGCGACACCATAAAGGGGGCGTAGCTCATCTGGTGTGATACGCCGAAGATCACAAAGGTATCCGCATCGCAATGGCGCAGCGCATTATAGGCCGGCCCATAGCTGGCGCCGCCAACGCGGAGGTCGATATGAGGGGCTATCACCGCCACCGGGGACGATCGCCTGGAGGCCTCGGCATCGGCTGCCAGAAAACCATCGAGCATCGCGCGCAACTCATCAGGATCGTCCGGGTAGGAGGTTCCGGCATGAGCCGCGGGGCGTGTGGCGCTCTGGTTGAACTCCCGGTCGCGCTCCGATCGGTAGTCGCGGAAGCCCGGAGAGTCCAGAAAATTCTCCCGGTCGAGCGTCGAGACCACCTCCAGAAATTCCTGGATGGAAAAGCTTCGTCCGGCATCGGCGGCCTTGCGGGCCAGATACTGGGCGTTTCTTGTGCCATCGAGCAATGCCAGATATTCCACGATGCTTCTCGGGATGCGAAGCGTGTTTGTGGCATAGAGCGCATCATCATAGAGCATGATGATGCCCGGAGCCACTTCATGGGCGGAGATATCGTTGCGTACCGCAGGAAGCGGTGCCGAGGGGCTGTATGTGGTTCGTTCCATATGTACAATTCGGACGTGCGGTTGTTCATTCAACAGCGGTATTGCCAGGTTCCAGGATCGTATGCCCGGCGTCGCGCTGGCTGCTCCTGGCATATGCTGCCATCATACACGGTCGGCCGCGCATCCTCCGGCCATCTATTCCGGTGCGGGGCATGTTGTGGGAACATCGGCAAATTGTTGCTGATTTCCTGCTGCCAATATTCTGCCAGAGATATGCCACCATCCCCCGGAATTTTCTCCCGGCGTCTTTCTTTCAACCGATCCGGCCACGATCGTGATCGGGGGGGGCGGCCATGCCGCGCCCACCATCATCGGCGCCCCGGCGCAGCTCTGTGCGGATCATGATCCCGAGCGGTCTTCTGCGAGCGGGGTGTGGGTTGCGGTGATAGCGGAGAGAATCATTCAGACAGGTGGCCCGATTGAGCGTAGAAAGAGGAGCCTGGCGGACTTTCCGCAGGGCGCATGGCCGTGCTCGGTAATCGGCGGCACACATACTCCTTTCCCCCAGCCTGCTCTGTTTCAAGCGGGCTGTGCAGGAGGGACTGCGAGGCTCTGCTCCCCCTGCGAGCGGTATGAAGAAGATCTCAGGATCTCGTTTCCCCCTCCTTACAAAAAAGATGGGGGAACGATGTGCATTTTCACGAATTCATGTCATCTATACTGTACTAATACCATTCAACGGTGCGATCGGAATCTGCTGGCTTGTTTTCGCAGCGCGAGGGAGTCGCAATGAAGGTATCTCAATTCAACTACCATCGTTACCTAGAGGAGTGTGTCATGAGAGTACTGCCACCGGTACGAGTCGCTGCGATGCTGGCTGCGACGGCTATCCTATGTACAAGCTGGGGCTGTTCAAGCGAGCCTACTGCACCAGATGACAGCAGCGCCGACGTAACGCTTGCGCCTCCGCCGGCCGGAGAGGGGTTGCAGATCGTCATCGGGCCGTTCGATGCGCCTTCCAGCCAGGAAGTCCAGAAGAACTACTACCAGAAGCTCCCTATCACCGAGGATATCTATGTGACGAAGATTGAGTTCCGGTTCAATCAGGGAAGCCATCACATGAACATCTTCAAGAGCGATAGCATCAACGTGCCGGATCATGTCGAGAACACGTTCAATGCGATCGCATGGGAAAGCTGGGATATGGTTGCCGCATCCCAGAAGGGCGATTTTACCTGGACACTCCCGCAGGGCGTTGCAATCAAGCTTAACGCGCAGCAGCAGATGATCTTCCAGACGCACTATGTGAATGCCGGCACGCAGAAAACGCCATCCGGTCGGGGAAAGGTGATGATCAATTTCTGGACGATCGACAAGTCCGAAGTTACGACGCTTGTCGGCGCAGTGTTCTCGAACAACAAGACCATCAATATCCCGCCGTTTACTTCGGCCACCTACTGCAAGGTTGTTACCCCGTTCGAGCATGATGTGAAGCTTCTGCTGATGACCGGGCATTTCCATAGCCGTGGAAAGACCTTTACCGTGGGACATTGGGATGGCACCAAGCTTACCGATACGATCTACCATAGCGGCAACTGGAGCGAGCCTCCGATACTGCAATTCCCCACACCGTTGACGATCAAGGCCGGCGATAGCATCGCCTATATCACAACCTATGAGAACCGTACCGAGGATGAGATAAAGTTTGGACCGCACGTGGAATATGAAGAGCATGCCAACCTCTTCACCTTCTATTATCCCGGCCCAGCCAATGGCAAGGCGATCTACGATTTCAATGGCGGCATGCTGCTGGAATCCCACCGGATCTAACCACTAAGGAAGAGTTCATGGTAGAGAGGGATTTCCATCCTGTGCGTAGAATGCAACGTCACAAGGGCCTGCTGGCTCTTGTGACGTTGATCGTTTTTCTCTCGGCGCATAACGCACGAGGGGGTGGCGGATGGGTCGCAGAGTCGGGAGAAGGAGGGGTGCGCATCGGGTTCAACTGGAAAGGCCAGCCGGATGCCCAGCGGCGTGATACCGAGGGCGAACGTTATCGCTCGCTCTTCAATATGACCCATGATTACCGATTCCTCTATCTCTCCGGCGAAGTCGGGATTATCACGGGACTGGAAGGATCGTATCTGTTTACCTACCTGTGGGCTGCCGAGACCGTGGATAGTTCCTCGGAAGATCCATCGCGGCATTATCACGGGTTCAGCGATATGTGGATCGGTCTGAAATACCAGTTGTGGGGAGGTGAATATCCAACCGCGATATCCGGCACCGTGCGCCTGCCGTATCTCTACGAGGCAGCAAGCATACGCAATGGACAGCTTCTCACCGAGATCCCCGGCCTGCTCGAACGCGATTACGATCTGAACCTGCATGTCTCCCATTCCTTCGATGGCCCGTATGCCTCTACATCGCTGGGATATAGGATCAAGGAAGGGGCATCAACCAACCAGATCCTTTGCACCGCAGAGTTTGGCGGCGCCATACCGTTTACCGATGGAAGGTTATGGGGCAAGATCGGGGTGGATGGTGCGTTCAGCGTCGGCGAACCCCGGCCTACCACATCGAAGGATCGCTTCTCAGGGCTGAGCCTGGAAGCCGGACATCATTTCTTCGATTTCAACGACGCCAGCTACCTCCGTCCCCAGATCGGCCTTTCCGTCAGAGTGCTTCCACAACTGGATCTCGGGGCCGGATACTCCTATATCGTTTGGGGACATAGCACGGTTGTGTACGAGGATGTTCTGCTGCAACTTGGCTATTCATTCTAATCGAATCCATGAAACGTTTTCGGTGCGCTCTTGTGTCCCCCCTTGGTCTCTGCCTTGTTGCTGCAATCGGCCTTCAGGGATGCGGTGATGAGCCGGTAGCTCCGGCCGGTGTGGACGCCACGTTCACGAGCATCAAGGAGAATATTCTGGAGAAGAACTGCACGACGTCGTCGTGCCACGGCACCTTGGGGCAGCGTGGGGGGCTGACCCTGGAGGGGGAGGATGTCTACGATCATCTGGTTGGTGTGCCGGCGGTGAATGAGGTGGCCCTCGCCAGAGGGCTGAAGCTGGTGGTGCCGGGAGTGCCGGATAGTTCCTTTCTGCTTGTAAAGCTTACAGGGCCGGGGGATGGCGAGGGGGATCTGATGCCGTACGGCAACCAGGGGTTGAGCGCTCAGGAGATCGACGCGATCCGGCGATGGATCGCCAATGGTGCCCATCGGGATTGAAACGGAATGCCTCTGGTCAGTTTTTTTGTGAGTCCCTTCCCATCAAGCCACCTCCTCTCCCGGCGCTTCCTGATAGTGTGTGGCTGCTCGATCGCGATGTCCCTCCGTATCCATATGCCGATAGCGATACGTCTCCGTATGGTAATGGCACCGACAACTGCTCTACCCTCCTCTTCTGCTTCGTATATTCCTCTGCTGCGATTGTTTCTTCTCAAGCATGTCCATAGAACGCATGACTCAGGCCGCGATCATCCGATATATCGTCGAGACGTTTGATGGCGTCTATGCCGACAGGTCGACCGACGATACCTTCTTCTTCTACGATCCCGAACGCATGTTCCCCTTTGCGACGATCGTCACCGCGGACAATGACGTTGACAACCTCTCCAATCTGAACCGTCCGTCGGTCTTCCGATTGAATATCGGCATCGCCAGGGCCACCTATCAATCCCTGTTTGCAGCGGCACCAGCCGATCCTGCCGGTAGGGCGGATGAGGGTGGCGGGCACGACTTCACCGCGTTGGATCGGTTGATGCCCCATCCCCTGTACGGACGGATGCACTGGGTGTGTGTGCTCAACCCCGGCACCGCAACCTTTGAAGCGCTGCGGCCGTTGCTTGCCGAGGCATATAAGCTCTCCGTTGGCAGATACGGTCGGCGCACCACAGGTGCATGATCGCCGGTCCCCCCGCTGATCTGGCGCAGCCGATGCTGGTATGAGAAACGATTTGCTGGCAGCGCATTCCCGGATCGCTGCACATGCTATGGCCTGACTATTGGTGGTGCGATAGCGCCGGAATGCGTCGTTTGCCCGTCTGTCTTCCTGGGATGATCGCCGGTGCTATGGAGGTCATTCCTCATAAAAGTGATAGGTTTACGGCTCGGCCGGCAGGGCTTCGGATGAGCACCTGTTGGCCTCTTGTGTTGCCCGGCGTGGTGGTCATATGATTACCATGGCAAGAGCGGCCATGTATGTTGTTTTCTGCATTTTTTCTGAATTTACGACTCTGTATGAGACGCATTCTCGATAAACTAAGCACCAGCCCCCTGACGGCCTCCCTGCTGGAATCCACCAGAAATGAGCGTGAAGTTCGCGTGGCTGGGCTTGCCGGATCGCTTCGTACCACCTTGATTGCATTGCTGTATCAGCGCACCGGCGAGCCATTTGTGATGGTCTTCGAGGATCGTGGCGATGCCGATTCCGCATTCGCCGATCTGGTGACTCTGATCGGTTCGGACCATGTGTTGCTCTACCAGGAAGACCACCATACGGCTGCCACGCTTCGCCAGACGCTTGACGCCGAGGTGATATCGCTGACCGAGGCATTGAAGGCGCTGGCAGACAACCCCAACCGGGTTATCATCACCGATGTGGAATCGCTCGGCGAGCGGGTGCCACAGCAGTCGCGGATTACCAGCAGCATGATAGAGCTGAGGCGAGGGGAGCGGGTTGGGTTCGAGGAGCTGGCGAAGCGTCTGGCACTGGGGGGATTCGAGCGTGCTGATATCGTGCAGTCGGTCGGCGACTATGCCGTGCGCGGCGGCATTCTCGATGTCTTCCCGGTCGGCTCGGAGCGTCCGGTGCGTCTGGAATTCTTCGGCGACGAGATCGATTCGATTCGCGAATTTGATCCGCTCTCCCAGCGCTCGATGCGCGATATGGGGTCGGTGAATCTGATGGCGCGGCTGTTCCACTCCGAACAGCAGGAGGAGCTGACGGCAACGCTGCTGGATCATCTCCCGGAGAATGCGAGGTTTTTTCTGGAGGAGCCGGAGCGTCTCGAAGGGCTGCTGGAGGATGGTGGCCATCATGATCTGGTTGTGGCGCTCGGGAAATGGCGCAGGATATTGCACTCGCACTTTTTTGACAGCGCCGCCGGTGATGTGATCGACGTTGATGCAAGGCAGCAGCCGGGATTCTCCAGCTCGCTCAGAGAGTTGTGCAAGGGGATAACCGGGTTGCGCTCGGAAGGTTATACCATATTCCTGCTCGCCGATGGCGAGGAGGCCAGGCGCCGTCTGGAGGATCTGGTGGATGGGGAGTGCGATCGTGCCTCGGATGCCGGTGAGCCGTATGGAATCGGGGCAAGCGATGTAAGCTACGAGGCGGAGACCCTTTCCAATGGTTTTCAGATACCGTCGATGAAGCTTGCCGTGTTCACCGAACACGAGGTGTTCAGCCGCCGCCGCTCCCGTGTGCACGGACGCCAGCAGAAACAGTTCAAGGGGTTTACGCTTCGCGAACTGAAACAGCTTCGGCCCGGCGATTTTGTCGTGCATGTCGAGAAGGGGATCGGCCGGTTTATGGGGCTTCAGACGATCAGCGCCGCCGGATCGAAAGGGGAGGCCGTGAAGCTGGAGTATTCCGGCGGCGATACGCTGTTTGTGAACCTGAACTATATCAACAGGCTCCAGAAATATTCCTCCAAGGAGGGAGGCCAGCCAAAGTTGAGCAGGCTTGGCACCGAGGAATGGGAGCGGATGAAGATGCGCGCAAAGAAGCGCGTCAAGGATATCGCCCGCGAGCTTATCCGGCTGTATGCTCAGCGAAAGGCGCAGCCGGGATTCCAGTTCCCCCCCGATACACAGTGGCAGCGGGAACTGGAGGCCTCGTTCATCTACGACGATACGCCGGATCAGGCAAGCGCCACCTATGCGGTGAAACAGGATATGGAGTCGCCAACGCCGATGGATCGCCTTGTCTGCGGCGATGTCGGGTTCGGCAAGACCGAGGTGGCCGTGCGTGCGGCGTTCAAGGCGGTGCAGGGGGGCAAGCAGGTCGCCATCCTGGCGCCCACCACCATTCTGGCACAGCAGCACTATAACACCTTTCGCGATCGCCTGGAGCGTTATGCCGTCAATGTCGATCTTCTCTCCAGGTTTCGTACCAAGGGGGAGCAGAAGGAGACCCTGGAGAAGCTGAAGGTGGGAGGGGTCGATATCCTGATCGGCACCCATCGCATCCTGTCCAAGGATATACGCTTCAAGGATCTTGGCCTGCTTGTCATCGATGAGGAACAGCGCTTCGGCGTCTCCGCCAAGGAAAAGCTTCGCCAGATACGAGCAAACATTGATACGCTTACGCTGACCGCCACGCCGATTCCCCGCACGCTTAACTTCTCCTTGATGGGCGCGCGCGATCTGAGCACCATCGAAACCCCACCACGCAACCGTCTGCCGATCATTACGGAGCTTATGCAGTGGAACGAGGATGCGCTCGGCGATGCGGTCAAGCGGGAGCTGCGGCGGGGCGGACAATGTTTTGTGGTGCATTGGCGGATCGGCGATATCCAGGATCTGGCAGCCAAGATTGCCGAGATGGTCCCGGATGCGCGGGTGACGGTGGTGCACGGCGAGATGACGGCCGAGCAGATCGAGAAGACGATGATGCAGTTCATCGAGCGCCGCTTCGATATCCTTGTGGCAACCAAGATCATCGAGTCGGGCATTGACATCCCGGCGGTCAATACCATCATCATCAACCGCGCCGATAAATTTGGCCTGGCAGAACTATATCAGATCCGTGGGCGCGTGGGACGCTCCAACGTCCAAGCGTACTGCTATATGATCGTCCCGCCGCCAACAGCGCTCTCGCGCATTGCGCTGAAACGCCTTCAGGCCATCCAGGAACTTACCGATCTTGGCTCGGGCCTGAAGCTGGCGATGCGGGATCTGGAGATTCGTGGCGCCGGCAACCTGCTTGGCGCTGAGCAGTCAGGATTTATCGAGGATGTTGGCTTCGAGCTGTACCAGCGGATCGTCGATGAGGCCGTGGAGGAGCTGAAGCGCGAAGAGTTCCGCGATCTGTTCGCAGAACAGATCGAGCAGGAGGAGCGCGAGGTACGCCTGCCAGACAACGAGGATATCGTGATCGAGGTGGAAGGGGATGCGCTGATTCCAAAAAGCTATATCAACGATGATGCGGAGCGCTACGACTTCTATCTACGTATGTATTCGGCAAAGGATGCTGGCGAGCTTAATGGAATATTCTCCGAGGTGCGCGACCGTTTCGGCTCCGTGCCTCCGCAGACCATACGCCTGTTTGATGCCGTGCGCCTGCGTCTGGCTGCCATGCGAACCGGCGGCGTTCGCTGTGCGCTCCGCGACGGCGAGATGCGTCTGGAGCTTCCGCCGGAGAGCAACCGCGATTATTACGAGCGCTGGTTCCAATCGATCATGGAGTCGATTGGCCGCGAGCGGGGCGCACAGCTTGAGACCAAAGGGAAGACGCTTTCGATCCTGTATCGCGGTGTGGAGGATGCCGACGAGGCGGAGCGTGTGCTGAACCGTTTTACTGCAAAAATGCGCGATGCAAAGCTGGCCGAGGCACAGGAATAAGGTCTGATAGGAAGGAATCGGCCATAGGGCCTGAGAAGAGAACCTGGCATGGGCCGGGGCAGATCTATACCAAGGGGGCGGATGTATCTCATCCGCCCCCTTTCCTGTAGAGCTGAACTCTCCATTGCTTCGCCACAACCATCGTTCGGCTTGCCGAGAGCGTGCCGTCTGCCACGATGTTATAGATATAGGTGCCGGGAGATCGTACTGGCAATGGCGGGGGCTGCCGCTGCATCGCCTGGCAGAGCCGTACGGCTTGCCTGCCAGCACATGCATGAACGGTGGCAGCAGGAGGGGCACGAAGCCGCACCAGGCGGTTTCGTGCCCCTCGCCAGGGGGGATGCAAACAGTTGCGGCAATGATGCAACTGAAGGGTCATGACAACCGTTTACCGACTCGCGATTGCGTACGTTGCAATTCTCACGTAGGTTTGCGCCTTGTCTGGATGGGAGCCATTGCCGTGCGCTCGGTGCATCGTGGCTTCCTTCCGTTCTTCCCTTTCGATAGATCGCTACGCTTGAAATCCATGAATCGCCCGCGAGTTCGGATCGTGCTGGATGCCATGGGGACCGACAATGCGCCCTCGGAAGACGTACAAGGTGCGGTCGAGGCGCTGAGCGATCCCGTTCGTGGCCGGGCCGCGTTCGATCTTATCCTGATCGGACGGCAGGAGCCGATCGAGCGTGAGCTTGCCCGGCATTCCGGCGTTGACCGTTCCAGAATATCCGTTGTCCACGCCCCCGATGTCATTGCGATGGGAGACGAGCCGGCACAGGCCGTCCGTTCCAAGCGCGACAGCTCCATTGTACGGGGGGTCACACTCCAGAAGGAGGGCGCCGCCGATGCCTTTGTATCGGCCGGGAACACCGGAGCGGTGATGGCTGCCTCCACATTCATCCTTGGCCGTATTCCCGGCATCTCCCGCCCGACGATCGCCTCGCAGTTCCCGGCGGCCAATGGTTTTACGATCGTTGCCGACGTAGGGGCCAATGTTGATACCAAGGCGCGTAACCTCTACGAGTTTGCCGTTATGGCAAGCGTCTATGCCGAGCAGATATTCGGGTATGGCAACCCTACGGTCGGGCTGCTGAATGTGGGGGAGGAAGAGGGGAAGGGGGAGGAACGTGCGGTACAGGCCTATGGTCTTCTGAAGGCAAGCTCGCTGAACTTTATCGGCAACGTGGAGGGGCGTGATATCCTGAAAGGAACGGCGCGGGTGGTGGTCTGCGACGGCTTTACAGGGAACGTGGTGCTGAAGTTCGCCGAGAGCGTGCCGGGATTGCTCCGTAGCAAGCTTTCAGCGTATGCCACAACAGGATTGATGGCGAAACTGCGGCTTGGTTTTGCCCGTGGTGCCCTTAAAAGCGTCTTCAAGGAGATGGATTATCAGGAGTACGGCGGCGTCCCCCTGCTCGGGGTCAACGGCGTCTCGATCATCGGGCATGGCGGCTCCACTGCCAAAGCCGTGAAGAACATGATCTTCAAGGCTGAGGAGATGGTGCGCAAGGAGGTCAATCGTCGCATAGGCGAGCGCCTTGGAGGATAGACCTGCGGAGCCTGGCCTCCTCTGGTTCGGCCCGAGACATTCAACGAACATTCCAGCAATTTTATGAAATCGCTTACGCGAGCGGCGATCACGTCGGTAGGGCATTTTGTCCCTGATAATGTTGTCGATAATCACTATTTCGAGAGCTTTCTCGAAACGAACGATCAGTGGATCAGGGACCGCACCGGGATTGTCGAGCGGCGTTTCCTGAAGGAAGGTGCCACCAGCGACATGGCCGTGGAGGCTATCAAGGTCTGCCTGCAACGGCGCGGCATTGGCGCCGAGGAGATCGAGTGTATTATCGTGGCGACGGTAACCCCGGATATGCTCTTTCCGCCGACCTCCAGCATTATTCAGGGGAAGATCGGTGCCCCGAGAGCCTGGGGATTTGATCTGGAAGCCGCCTGCTCCTCCTTCCTCTATGCTCTCAACGTTGGTACACGACTTGTGGAGAGCGGCGCACATCGCAAGGTGCTTGTGGTCGGCGCCGACAAGATGAGCTCCATCATGAACTTCGAGGATCGTAACACCGCCGTGCTCTTTGGCGATGGCGCGGGGGCTGTGCTTCTTGAGCCGAGCGAGGATGAGTCGGTGGGCCTTATCGACTTCAATCTTGGCGTCGATCCCTCCGGCATCCCTCATCTCTATATGCCGGCCGGTGGCTCGCTCCGCCCGCCATCGATAGAGTCGGTCACCAACCGCGAGCATTATATCGTGCAGGAAGGGCGAGTTGTCTTCAAGGCGGCTGTGCCTGGAATGGCAGAGGCTGCCGAGACCACCATGCGGCGAAATAATCTGACCCCCGATGATATCCGCTGGGTTGTGCCACACCAGGCGAACCTGCGTATCATCTCGGCGACCGCCGAGCGGATGGGCGTGCCGATGGAGAAGGTGATGGTCAATATCAATCGTTACGGCAATACCACATCCGGCACGCTTCCTATCTGCTTGAGCGAGTGGTGGGAGCAAGGGCTGCTTCGGAAGGGGGATGGTCTTGTGCTGGTAACCTTCGGCGCGGGTTATACCTACGGCGGCGCGTATTTGAAGTGGGCATATTAGCCCTGGGTTCTGAGGCCTGGTTCCGGGAAAGGGGGGGCTGTCTGCGGTGGGCATGCCCCGCATCGGGAACCAGGCAGCACAGCCGCCATGTGCGGTTTGTGCAGGATCGTGGCTTTCCTACCAACACTTCTTCTCCCTGCGTTGTCACTCCCTGACGATGTTACACGGGGTATGAAGAACCAACCAGGGACCAATTATCTACCATGAGAGCTTTTCTTTTCCCAGGGCAGGGATCGCAATTTGTCGGCATGGGGCGCGATACATATCTGGCCAACGGCATCCTTCGCGATATCTTCAACCGGGCTAACGATGTGCTTCAGTGCGATCTGGCCGGGGTGATGTTCGAGGGGCCAGAGGATGAACTGCGCCAGACCCGCAATGCCCAGCCCGCCATCTTTGTTCATAGCTACGGGCTTTTTCAGCTTCTGGACGATCCCCAGCCGGCGATGGCTGCCGGACATTCGCTCGGAGAGTATACGGCCCTTACCGTGGCAAATGCGCTCACCTTCGACGATGCGCTGCGTCTGGTGCAGGTGCGTGCGCTGGCGATGCAGGAGGCCGGAACCATCACCCCGGGGACCATGGCTGCCATCATCGGTCTGGATGATGAGAAGATTGGCGAGATCTGCCAGCAGGTCTGGGGTGAGATCGGGGTGGTGCAGTCGGCCAACTTCAACTCCCCTGGCCAGGTGGTGGTAAGCGGAACTCCCGAGGCGGTGGCAGAGGTGATGAAGCGGGCAAAGGAGGCTGGCGCACGAATGGCAAAAGGGCTGAACGTCTCCGGCGCATTCCATTCACCGTTGATGGAGCCTGCCGGACAGAAGCTTGCCGAGGCGCTTGAGCGCGCCCCGATTCGCGATGCCGACTTCCCCGTCTATGTCAATGTCAGCGGCGAGCCGGTGCAGAGTGCCGATGCGATCCGTGCCGCGCTCCTACAGCAGCTTACAGCTCCGGTGCGCTGGACCGGAACGATCCAGCGCATGGCCGCCGATGGCGCTACGGAATTTATCGAGGTAGGCCCGGGCACCGTGCTGCAAGGGCTGGTCAAACGGATTCTCCCGACAGTACAGGGCTTGGGGGTAGCCGATATTGCCGGGGTGGAGACGTTTAATGCATCAACCAACTAGCGGAGCAACACAGAGTTTATGAGCGAAGCAGCTATCGTAGGAACAGGGCGGCTGGCCGATCGCGTAGCGATTGTGACCGGCGGATCGCGTGGTATCGGACGCGCGATGGTGGAACGATTTGTTGCCGAGGGAGCACGCGTAGCCTTTACCTATAACTCCTCGTCCGAGGCCGCTACGGCGATTGTTGAGGAGCTTGGGGCCGATCGGGTTCAGGCCGTTAAGTGCGATGTCACCGATGCCGAGCAGATCAATGCTCTCGTTGAAAAGGTGCTCTCGGCATGGGGGAAAATCCATATATTGGTCAACAATGCGGGTATCACGAAGGATACCCTGGTGTTGCGGATGAGCCAGAAGGACTTCGAGGATGTGCTCACAACAAATCTTACGAGCGCCTTTCTTACGACGAAGGCCGTGCTTCGGCCGATGATGTCGGAGCGCTGGGGACGCATCATCAACATCAGCTCTGTTGTCGGCCTGATCGGCAACCCCGGGCAGGCCAACTATGTGGCCTCCAAGGCGGGATTGGTCGGCATGACCAAGTCGATCGCACAGGAGGTGGCCTCCCGAAATATCCTGATCAATTGCATCGCTCCTGGATTCGTTCAGAGCGATATGACCGCGAAGCTGGGGGATGCCCAGCAAGCCCAGCTCCTTTCCATGATTCCGCTGAAGCGGATGGGCCAGGGGTCCGATATTGCGGGTATGGCCGCATTCCTGGCAAGCGATGACGCAGCCTATATCACCGGGCAGGTTTTTGCTGTCGATGGTGGTATGACGATGCTCTAACCAGGCATCCCAGGCGCCCCACAGCAGGTGGGAGCGAAGGCGGACCGGACACCGAACAGACCGTGAATTGTCCTCCTAATTTGTCGCTTTTTTGCTCTTCCCGACTCAAAATCAATCTTCTCATAACACATATTCGTTCATTCGGAGAACACAATGGCAGCAGACGTCGAGTCAAAGGTCAAAGAAATTATTGTTAATAAGCTGGGTGTCGAGGAGTCGCAGATTACTCTGCCGGCATCGTTCATCAATGATCTGGGCGCCGATTCGCTCGACACCGTCGAGCTTATCATGGAGTTCGAAAAAACGTTCAATGTCACGATCGACGATGCCGACGCCGAGAAGATCCAGACCGTCGGCGATGCGGTGAGCTATCTCCAGTCGAAGACCGCCACCGAGAACGCATAATCTCCTTGCCGGTTGCCGAGCGCATCCCCCTTCTGCGGCACTTCATGCTTTGTCTGTGTGGGTTGTTTCAGGGAATATGTTCCGGCCCCGGCAGGTCCTGCCTCTTTTCATGAGAGTTTCGCCCGGTCTTCCCGCCGTCTCTGGCTTAAGGCCGGGCATTCTTTCTACAATGCACCGAGTGCCGATCGGATATGATAAAGCACTCTCACTACTTCTCTGACAGCCACATGGAGAAATTCTCTGGTCGCAGGGTGGTTGTAACCGGTATGGGAGCGGTGACTCCAATCGGCAACACCTGCCCCGAATACTGGAACGCCCTTCTCGAAGGTGCCAGCGGTGCCGACTACATCACCCGGTTTGATGCTAGCGATTACGATACCACATTTGCCTGCGAAGTCAAGAATTTCGACCCAGTCGAGCGCCTCGATCGGAGGACTGCCAACCGGACCGACCTCTTTGCACAATTTGCCCTGGCCGCCGCCGATGAGGCGATGGCCGATGCCGGGCTTTCCGCCGATATCCTCGATCCTGAACGCTCCGGTGTGGTCTTCGGCTCCGGTATCGGTGGCATGTGGACCTATCATCATCAGCAGACCACATTGTTCGAGACCGGCGGACCGCATCGCATCAGCCCGTTTTTTATCCCGATGCTCATCTCGAACATCGCGGCAGGGCTTATCTCGATGCGCTATAATCTGAAGGGGCCGAACTACGCTACTACCTCTGCCTGTGCCACCAGCTCCCATGCCATCACCGATGCCTTTATCCTGATTCAGCGCGGCAATGCCGATGTGATGATTACCGGCGGCTCGGAATCGGTGGTCACTCCCATGTCGATCGGAGGCTTCAATGCCATGCGGGCGCTCTCCACTCGCAATGACTCGCCGAAGACCGCAAGCTGCCCGTTCGATGAGCGGCGCGATGGGTTTGTGATGGGGGAGGGGGCCGGGGCGCTTGTGCTGGAGACGCTGGAACATGCTATGAATCGTGGTGCAACGATCTATGCCGAAATCGTTGGCGTCGGCATGACGGCCGATGCGCATCATCTCACCGCTCCTGCTCCGGGAGGCGAAGGTGCTGTGCGTTCGATGCGCATAGCCGTGGCCGATGCCGGATTGCAGATGACCGATGTGGATTATATCAATGTGCATGGCACCTCCACCCCTCTTGGCGATCTGGCCGAAGTGGAGGCAATCAAGACGGCGTTCGGGGATCATGCCTACAACTTGCTGGTAAGCGCCACCAAGTCGATGACCGGGCATCTGCTCGGCGCGGCTGGTGCCGTCGAGGCGATCGCCACGATCCTCACGCTTAAAAACGGCATCGTCCATCCTACCATCAATAGCGTCTCCCCCGATCCAGCCGTTGATCTCGACTTCGTCCCCAACAAGGCTCGTCCTGCCGATGTTCGTGTGGCTATCTCGAATACCTTCGGGTTCGGTGGCCATAATGCTTCGCTCTGTTTCAGGACATTCGAGGGGTAACGCATCGGTGTGGTCGTGCCTGCATGCCCGGATTGCAGCCGTGGCCGAGGATGGCCGCCGAATACTCCGATACTACGTTCAATATCTCTAGCCGATGACGCAAACTCCTCTGGAACCGGAACGTGCCGATGATGGCAACGCGGCTGGACGATACCTTTCTAAAACGCGCGTAATGATTCGCCAACTAGTTAACAAGCTCTTTGGACGGGCACTCAGTCGGGATGTAAGCGCCGAAGCGGTGTTTGCGCCGTATTCCGATAAGAAGCAGTTCATAACCCATTCGTTGCTCTCCGATCATGCCATTCAGTCACTGCAGGATGCTATGGGGTACCGGATCATCAACCCTGCGTATTTCGAGCAGGCTCTGGTGCATCGCAGCTACCTGCAGGTGGCCGAAAAGGAAGCGATCGTCAGCAATGAGCGACTCGAATTTCTTGGAGATTCGATTCTGAATATGTTGATCGGTGAGTTCCTCTTCCATCGCTATACCGATATCCAGGAAGGTGAGCTTACCAAACTGCGCAGCCGCCTGGTAAACCGTAAGGCCCTTACGCTCTGCGCACGGATGATACAGCTCGAAAAGGTGGTGCTGCTGAACTCCTCGGCCGAGCAGTCGCTTGTGCAGGGCAATGATTCTCTGCTCGCCGATGCGTTCGAGGCGATCATCGCAGCCATCTACCTCGATAGCGATTGCAGCCTTACGCCGGTCAAGGAATTTCTCGCTCGTACCCTCCTGACGCCCGAGACCTGCGAGAAAATTCTGTTTATCGATGAAAACTTCAAGAGCATTCTCCTGGAGCATATGCAGGCCCAGGGCCTGGGTGCGCCGCGCTATACCGTGGTAAAGGAGGAGGGGCCGGACCACGAGCGGGTCTTCACCGTGCAGGTGATGGTGGGGCAGGAGATGAAGGGAGAAGGGCGCGGGCGCAGCAAGAAGGAGGCCGAGCAGCAGGCCGCCGCCGAGGCCGTGGAGAAATTGAATATCGAGATGCCGACCATGTAGATGCCCTATGCTTCCGCCCTGGGGCTGGATGGAATAAACGGGCGCCCCGGATTTCGGGGCGCCCGCATTGTATCCGGTACCGGCCTGCATGGCTGCCGCCGGAGATGATTACCGGAGATCGGGGGAGACCGCCGCGCCGCTGGAGGGAACGGCCGGAGCCTCCTTCAGGCCCAGCGCCGCCTCCAGACGGTCGATCCTCGACTGGAGCTTCTGAATCTGTGTCTGCTGCTCCTGGATCGCTTCGGTTAGAATTGCCGTCAGGTTCTGATAGGCCACCACCTTGTAGCCATCGCTATTGGTTACCACCACCTCTGGCACCACTCGCTCCAGCTCCTGCGCGATAAACCCAAGCTGCTTCCCCTCGGGGAACCTCAGGTTCGGGAACTCCTTCTGCTTGTAGGTATAGGTTACCCCGCGCATCTCCAGCACCTTTGCAAGTGCCCCCTCTACCCTGGCCACATTTTCCTTCCAGCGCATGTCCGAACTGAAATACCCGGCGGTGGCGTATACGCTGCCGTTTACATACAACTGGTAGGTGCCGGGATTGTTCGGGTAGCCGATGCCAACCTCGTTCTCCACAAGCAACCCGTTCAGTGGAGCCAGTGTGGTTGCGGCATACCCGGAGCCGATAACACCCTGCCCTGCGATGTCGAACGAGTTGAGCGTCGTCGTCACATTGATCCCGAATCTCCCCTGTACCAGATGGTCCCCCATAACCTGGGTAAAACCGTTCAAGTGTATGGCGGGGACATTAACATCCAGCAGCGGGGCATTGAGATGCATTGGCCCGGTATGGATATCCACTATATGACCGGGGTTGTGCAGATGTATTGGCCCGTTGGCGTTGAGCTGTATTGGTCCGGTTTGGATATCCATCATATTACCGGGATTGTGCAGATGTATTGGCCCGTTGGCGTTGAGATGCACTGACCCGGTGTTGATATCCACCACATCGCTAGGGTTGTGCAGCTGTATTGGCCCGTTGGCGCTGATGTTAATCCCTGCGCTGCTGTGAAGACCGAGGTGCATGCTCTGGATCATGAGAGGGCCGGCATTGATGTTCATTGGATGCATATTGGCCATGATGTCCACCGGCCCGTTGGCGTTGATATGCACGGGGCCGCCGTTGAGATGAAACCAGCCGTTCATGATGCTTACACCACCATTTATCACATCAAGGGAGCCATTGTTGATGCTGAAGTTTGGGACGTTTGTGGTCGATATGGTGCCGGATGCGTTAAGCCGTAGACGTGGTTGGTTATCCGTAATCAGTACGACATCTTGCGAATTCAGCGATCCCAGAACGCCGCCCCCCGGGGGCAGTACGTTTCCTGTCGTAAGCCAGCTCTGTGCAACCGCTGGCGTTGATGATAGTACAACGGCTGCGGCGATTGCGCCGATGAACGAGATTCTGTTGCGATACTTCATTGCGGCTCCTGTGCAGTTGATTATGGGGATAATACCTGTACATGGGATACCATGTAGACGTCATGTAATTCCGGGGTGAAACGATGCTTCAGAGATTGTATGCGTGTATGCTGTCCGCAGATACTATACCGGGAGATAGCGCCTATAAGATGGGCGTCCATGATAGGCGACCGGGATCGTACTGTCGGGCGTTGCCCGGCGCGGCCATCATCTTGATGATGGCTGGTGTGGTCTCGGCAAATAATATTTCTGGAATTCAGGCGCAGCGCGGCCACCGCCTTCCTGTGCTGGTAGGCGTGATGATCCTGTTGCAGCAGGCAGTGGCAATATCAAGTCACGGATATATGATCCTGGGCGCAATGAAGTTACAGCAGGTGATATCGATGGGGTAGTACATCATTGTGTACCCCCATACTCTGGTGCAATCGGTCCGTTCTGGGCCTGGCGCTGCCTACTGCAATTATCTCTCCCATGTTCATCCAGATCCTCTTCCGTTGTGGGTGTCAGGATAAAGGCATGCCGATGTTGGCAGCACTCTCAGCATCGTGAATATTCCATGTGCGGGGGGATATTCTGCGAGGTCTTTCTGGCATGTATATGCTAGGTCGGCATATGCCAATCGCAGGCAGTGGTGTTTCGCACCATGTGCGCAGGGAACGCGGGGATGTGGGGAATCGGAGGGAATGGCGTGAATCCTGAATAAAGCGATTATAGGCATCGCGCAGGATATACAATATAAACATCGTGTGCAGAGGGCGCTGGGCATTGCCGCAGTCCGGGATATCTGCCAGACCATAATCGGCGCATTGCGATCATGATCGCTCTATTTTTTTTATTGATAAACGCGAAGGGGCGGTGCCGGACGGAGCAGTGCAGCCGGAAAATATCCTGCGGAGAATAATGCCCGGCAGGTATGCATGCGGTTGCAATGGCATGCATACCTTGCCGGGCAATGTTATTTCGGCTGAATAATTCTCATCTCCACACGCCGGTTCATGGCGCGTCCCTCCTCGGTATCGTTTGCTGCAATCGGCTGTGTTGCTCCATAACCCACCACCTTGATGCGATCGGTGGGAATGCGATTGCCAACCAGATAGGACTTTACTGCCTGTGCGCGCTCGCGCGAAAGCGAGAGCGCGGCCTTCGAGTCGCCGGAGTTATCGGTGTGTCCGGCGATCTCCACGGTGATGGAAGGGTTTGCCAGAAGGAACTCCCCCACCCTGGCCAGGTCGCCACGCGATTCACGTTGTAGATTTGCCTCGTTTGGAGGGAAGAACACAAGCAGGCGAACAACGCCGTTGATCGGTTGCAGGCCGAAGTCGATGCGGCGCTGTGCATCGCGTTCCAGATCGCGTGGCACAAGCACCTGGCGTGAGCTGAAGAGGTAGCCCGGCGCCTGTGCCGTGAGCGAATAATTATAGCCACGAGGGAGCACGATCGAGTAGAGGCCATCTTCCGGGTTGGTTCGGAAGGTTCCCATGGAGAGATCGGAGGTGAGATCGGTAACCTGTATGGTCGCGATGATCGGCTTCCCCTTTTCGTCCCGTACGGTTCCCCGCACCACCATAAGAGGATCGACCTGGACCGGGACCGGTGAGACCTGATAAAGATCGTAGCCCCCTTCGCCGCCGCTTCGGTTCGATGCTACGAAGGCTCGCCGCCCATCGGATGAAAGGGAGAGCGATATCTCGTCGGCGCTGCTGTTGATCGGCGTGCCGAGATGTTCCACCGAGGTGCCCCCGGCCATTGTGCTGGCGGCATAGATATCGTAGCCGCCAAGCCCTGGATGGCCGTTGGAGCTGAAGAAGAGCGTCTGCCCATCGGGTGAAAGCCAGGGTGATATCTCCTCGAACGATGTATTGATACGCTCGCCTGCATTGATCGGCCGATCCCAACTGCCATCCTTGTTACGGCGGCAGTACCAGATATCCCGGCCGCCAAATCCGCCCGGCCGGTTGCTGGAGAAATAGAGGATGCTGCCATCGGCCGAGATGCAGGGCTGGGAATCCCAGTAGACGCCGTTGACCCGTAGCCCCAGGTTTGTTGGGATGGACCACGGAATGGTTGCATGGGGAACAGCGCCACGCGGCCCTACCTCAACACGGTACAGATCGCAGTCGCCAAAACCATAATCGCATCCTGTGAAATACATTGCCTCGCCTCCGGGGGTGATCGAGGGGAAGCCATTGCTCTGGGCGTTGTTGATGACCGGTGCAAGCGATGGCACATCCCAGCCTGAGCCATTGAGGCGGGAGTAGAAGATGCTGTGTTTGCCGGTGGCCTCTCCTCGTGAGGAGGAGAAGAAGATGATCGAGGAATCAAGCGGCATCGTCAGGCCGAACTCATCGGCTGCCGTGTTGATTCCGCGCACCGGCGTGAGGATTGCCTCGGTCTTCCGCACCTCTTCAGGGCCAAGGCGGGGCGGCTTCCGGGCAATGCTCCCGGATGAACCGCAGCCGGCGGCGAGCAGCGCACATGCAACCAGCATGATAGCCCCCAGACCGGCTTCTGATGTGGCATGGGATGGCATGCTGAAGCCATGCCTCGGAAATACTACCCGGAATGCTTTCATCGAAGATCGTATCGAAAGTTGGCGCTTATGCCGTAGACACCAAGGTCGGAGTTCGGCGATTTATTAATTGCACCAAAGCCGAAGTCAAGAGTCAACTCCGGTGAAAACTGTAGCCGGTCGGCAAGCTCGTAGATCATTCCCCAGCCAAGACGTAGAGCATAGTGGAGCCGTTTCGGGCTTGGCACCTCGCCATGCTCCTCGATCAGCCGCTCGCCGTTGGAGTCCGGGAAAAAACAGTCGGTCCCGCCAAGCCTCCGTGTGCGGTCCAGCGATGTGGCCAGCGGGTGTGCCGTGGTCAGACCGGTGGTAAGATACCAGGTGGAAAAGCTCAGCTTTGCCGATCCTGCCAGCTTGAGGAAATCCATGGTCGCACGGAAGTCATGGATCGAGCTGCCGGTGCGTTTCTGGCCGCTGCTCGATACACACGGCTCCTGCACAGCGCCGCTGGAGCCGAACGTGACATGATCGAACTCGGCGGTGAACAGGAGTGATAATCCCTGGTTGAGAGGATATTCCAGATCGGCGCCGAGCATATAGCCAAATCCTGCTGCCGATGCATAGATATCGGTTTCGCCACTTACATCGCCAACATCCAGAAGCACGTTGTTGAGATACCGGTCGTTGGAATAGGATGAGCGATTGATGCCAACCCGCAGCCCGATCTTCACGTTGGGGGTGTTGGTCCGATCATCCGGGGTAAGAACATCTCCCGGCATTGGCCGCAGCAGGAGTGGATCGGAGGGGGCAGGGAGGGTTTCGATTGGGGAGATAAGGCTCTTTCCAGAAGAGGGAGGGGCCACGAACGCCGGACGAGCTGGTTGTGCCGCGAGCGGCACATAGATCCCCGCCAGCAGAAGCGCCATAGCAAGCGCTCCTGCAAGGGGGGGATGGTAGTGTCTTATGAACGTCTTAAACCGTACGAACTCTATCATAGAATCTCCTGAATTGCTCTGCCGACTGCGGGTAGAGGCTGCCGGTGGGCAATCTCGATCTCATCATACCTGATGCCAAAAACATCCGGGTGGTAGAACCACAAATGTGATAAAGAGGCTGCCGGGGAAATCCCCGATGCTTTCCGGGGGCACGATGCGGTGATGCGCTGCCTCTGTCAGCCCGCACGATAATCGCCCGATGCGCCGCCATGTTTATCCAGCAGCCGGACCCTCTCGATAACGATGCCCTTGTCGATGGCTTTGCACATATCGTAGATCGTCAACGCGGCAAGCGATGCTGCCGTCAGTGCCTCCATCTCCACACCCGTTTGTGCGCTTACCGTTACCTTCGATTCCACCCGTACCGTGTGCGAGGTCTCTTCTAGCTCAAACGTGACGGTGGCCCCGCTGATCGGAAGCGGATGGCAGAGCGGAATAAGATCGCTGGTGCGTTTCGCCGCCATGATGCCCGCGATACGGGCTGTGCCAAGCGCGTCTCCCTTGGTGAGTGTGCCCGTCCTGAGCGCCTGGAATGCCTCCGGCGATAGTTGCACGAATGCTTCGGCGGTAGCGCTGCGTTCTGTGATTTCCTTCCTGCCTATATCGACCATCCTGGCACGTCCGTGGTCGTCGAGATGTGTTAATCGGGACATTGACAAGGTTTTTCCATGTTTCTGAATATCATGACCGTCGCGGCCGGATCGGCCGTGGGAGGCGTACTGCGCTACCTTGTGGCCTATCTGAGCCGGGGTTATCCCGCCGCGTTCCCATACTGGACGCTTCTGGTGAACGTCGGCGGCGGGTTTCTCATTGGTCTGGGGGCCGTGCTGCTGAGCGATTCCGAACGGGGGCGCCTTCTGCTTGCCACCGGGTTCTGCGGTGGCTTTACCACGTTTTCGGCTTTTTCGCTCGAAACCCTGGAGTTGATAGGGGAGGATGCCGGTGGCCTTGCACTTGCCAACATCGCGCTCAACGTTATCCTCTCCATCGGTGCCTGCTGGGCAGGGAGCGCGCTGGGGACGCGTCTGTCGTCATAGCTGCTGCATAGGCCATGCCGCTTCTGCCTGCCATACGAGCCGTCTGCCGCAATATGCTCCAACCTTCCCGAACGTGCATGGGGAAAACCGTATCGACATGATAGAAGAGTCTGGTCACAACTGGTGTGCCGGGAATGTGGAGTTGGGAGCTTCGGGTGAAAATTCAACCTCGCAAGGTGCATCACGATGTCTGCAACACAGTATCGGGCGGGACCAGCGGGAAGGGCGGGGCGTCCGGGCATACTGCTCATTCTTATAGTCTCGGACACAACGTCATCGAACGAGAACGTCGGGGCAAAACCAGTGGATGGTGCAGTTGGGGGGGCTGTTTTGTCCCGGCCCTGTTTGCCGAGATGATCTGTTCGATCTTCCGAATGGGACTATGGCGGCTGGCCACGCCATCATTTATAACAACATCTATCAAACGGCACAGGGCACGCTTTGCGTGCCCTGTGCTCCATACAACGTCACCTGGCCGGATGCGCCGCCTTACTCCGCTGCGCCTGCAACCGCCGGTTCCTCCGTCTTCTTATCGGCCTCGATCAGATCCTCCAGTGGGAATATCTCGTTCGGCTTCGGATATCCCTTCGGGCGATGGCCATCGAAACTTGTATCGGTCATCGTCTGAATCGTCCCGAACGTCCCTGCACGGCGCTGGAGCACCTTCTTGACGCCATTGTAGACATCCTGCGAGGTCAGGCCGAAGGCGGTCATCAGCTCATCCGGCCTGCCGGAGCCGCCGAACGTATCGGAGACGCCGATGAACTCCATTGGCACCGGGTGGTTCTTGGCCACAACCTGTGCCACGGCCGAGCCCATGCCCCCCATGATCTGGTGTTCCTCTGCCGTTACCACGGCACCGCATTCGCTGGCCGCCTTTACGATTGCCTCGGTATCAATCGGCTTGATCGTATGGAGATTGATGACACGGGCCTGGATGCCCTCCTTGGCGAGTTCCTCGGCTGCCACCAGCGATTCCCATACCATCCATCCGGTGGCAATGATCGCCACATCATTTCCTTCGCGGAAGGTCTCGGCCTTGCCAAGCCGGAACGGGGTGTCCTCGCGAGTGAAGGAGGGGACGGGTTCGCGGCCGAAGCGGATGTAGGCCGGGCCATCCATCTCGCCGATCGCAATGGTAGCCTTCTTTGCTTCCAGGTAGTCGCATGGCACCACAAGGGTCATATGAGGGAGCGCACGAAGGAATGCGATATCCTCGAGAATCTGGTGGGTTGCCCCGTCCGGGCCGACCGATATGCCGGAGTGCCCGCCGCCGATCTTTACGTTCGCCTCGTTATAACAGACCGATATGCGGAGCTGATCCGCATTACGGAGCGCACAGAAGGCACCGTAGCTGGCGAAGAAGGGGACCTTCCCGGAGAGTGCAAGCCCTGCGGCCACGGTCGTGGCGTTCTGCTCGGCGATGCCCATCGAATAGAACCGGTCCGGGAACCGGTCCTTGAAATAGTTGGTCATCACCGATGCGGTGATATCACCACCGAGCACGACAATCCGTTCATCGCGCTCGCCCAGTTCGACGAGCCCTTCGCCGAAGCCAAATCGGGTGGCCTTGGAGCCGTATTGTTCAAAGTTCATGATTGCTCTATATGTATGGAAAGTTCGTAATCGTTCGATCGTAGCATGTATGGCTTCGTTCCCCGCTATCCCTGATGATACGCGATCAATCGGGAGCGATTCAGCGCTGTCTGGGGCATGGCCAGCAGCACCATCGCTCTGCTCCCCGTGTACCGGTCGGCACTGATGATCGAGGGTTGAGCGCCAAGGTTCCCGTTGTTCCGTTGATACTCTCGGCTCTGCTCTTCTGCTCGGGGCCGCCAGTGCCTGGGTGCATGCCCCAGAGCCAGGCGCTATCGGTGCGGACCGGCGTGTATCCTTGAGCGGGGCCTGCCGCCAAGGCCTTCGGTGCGTACTGCGTCCATTGTGCCGGAATCGCGCATCAACTTCTGGAACTTCTGGGCAGCCCTCTGGCGCGCACAATCTTTATGGTTGTGAGCGGCCTGTATCATCAGCATGCTGATTTTCTACCAAGGGAGGAGCGCGTCAGATGTGCAGAATCGTTGCGCCACACATTGCTCGGCGGGCGGACGATGGGGGTTGAAGGTGTTGGATGCCATGTATGGCACGCTGCCGGGGATCGGCTCCGCATGCCCTTGGATCTCCCAATCCTTCCAGGCACCAACTACCAGGAACGAAGCATCTCTTCTGCTACTTTACCAGCTCGTCGAGCGCAACCTTTGCCTGATCCACCGACGGCGGCTTGCCGTGCCACTCGTAGCGGTCCTGCATAAAGGAGACGCCGGCGCCCATATAGGTCTTTGCAATGATGCAGCTCGGCTTGCCGGTTGTGGCCTTGGCCTCGTCGAATGCGGCAAGCAGGGCCGTGATATCGTGACCATCAACTTCGATCACATGGAAGTTGAACGACTCGAATTTCTCTCGCAACGGGTAGATGTTCATCACGTCGGGCACACGACCGTCGATCTGGCAGTCGTTATTATCGACGATAAGGCAGAAGTTGTCGAGATTGTAATGCGCTGCGCTCATCACGGCCTCCCAGATCGATCCCTCCTGCAATTCGCCATCGCCGGTGAGGGAGTAGACACGGGCACCATTCTTGTCGAGCAGTTTATCGGCCATCGCCATGCCCACGGCTATCGAAAGCCCCTGGCCGAGCGAGCCGCTGCTGGTCTCGATGCCGGGCAGACGCATATCCCGTGCCGGGTGGCCCTGAAGCCGGGTGCCGAACTTGCGCAGTGTGAGCAGCTCGGACTTCGGGAAAAATCCAGCGTTTGCAAGCGTTGCATAAAGCACCGGGCACATGTGGCCGGCGGAGAGGACAAACCGATCGCGTCCCGGCATATCCGGCTGCTTCGGGTCGTAGTTCATAACGCCGCCAAGATAGAGGACGGCAAAGATGTCGGAGGAGCCAAGGGGACCACCCGAGTGGCCCGAGCCTGCCTCGACCAGCGAGCGAATGATATCGCGCCTGATCTCGGTTGCTATCTCGGCAAGTTTTTCAGAGGAGTGACGTTCGTTGGTAAACGGCATGACGATTCCAGCTTGATCGGAGTGATCGGAAAGAATGTATGGAGGTAAAGGTACGAAAATGGCCGCGAATTCCCAGGATCTGGGGTCGGCTGAAGCATCACGATCTGTTATGCTTGGCGGCTCTTGCATCCCCTGGCTGGCCCTAGAGGATGCCGGGGTATGAACCAGTCGGGCGGTATCGGTGGCGCAAACCGGGCAGGATGGTGCAGCCGTATACCGAGCGGCGCGTTCCGGCCTGCACGTGCGGGGCGGGCGCTCTTCCCGCATTGCAACGAAAGCTTACATCGCGAGCCTGTAAACATTCCTCATTTTGTGGAAGGCCGCCCTTTTAAGTAGGTTTGATCTTGTAGCCCTGTATCAAATCCGGTGCCTCCCGTGTAGCTTGTGGGGAGGCAATCAAAACGAGGCTGGGTCTCTCAAGTATCGGCATGCCCCATCTCGTGTGGCGTATAAGAACTCTTCGCTCGTAATCGTCACGTAGTATCAACGATCGTCGACCTTGACGATGGCCGATGCGGATCGCCGCCGGACATCGTTCCCGCCGACTCCGTTTCCGAAGCAGCAGTACATGACCAACCATAGATACATCAATCGTTCTACCGTATGAGAAAAGTTCTTGTTGTTCTCTCGGCCGCGACTGTCTATATGGCGCTCAGCGGATTCGATTGCGCCTCCACAGAGATGACCACCGCCAAGGTGGCTCTCCAGCGCAAGGATATGGCAAAGGCCGAAGAGAACCTGAAGAAAGAAGTTGCGGCCCGTCCGCAGAATAGCGAAGCGTGGGTGCTTCTGGGGGATATCTACGAGCAGCAGGGACGATACACCGATATGAGCGAGGCGTACTCCAGGGCGCTTGTTGCCACACAGCCCACATTGAAGCCGGAGGAGCGGAGCAATATCTCCGCGAAACGCTACAATCTCTGGCTGATGAACTTCAATGCTGCGCTTGAGCTTCGCGACTCCGCCGAGACCACTGGCAATCGGGCACTGTTCGAGCAGGCTCTCGGCAAGGTTGATACGGCCATGCTCCTGCGCCCCGGTTACCCGGATAACTATTTCGTTCGTGCGGCCATCCATCAGGATTTGAAGGACGAGGCCGCCACTGCCAAGGCAAACCGGGATTATATAGAGGCCGCCCGCGCCGATATCGATGCCGGAATGAAGGCAGGCCTGGCGCTTGGCCTTACTGCCGCACAGGTCGAATCGGCTCTCGGCAAACCCTCGGCCGGCCAGGTAACCCCCGATAGAGGCGGTTTCTATCGGTATCCTACCAACGATCTGTATGTCTACTTCGGACCGGCTGCGGCTGGTGGCGCTCCTGTTGTGGAGGGATGGCATTATTTCAACGATGATGGCACGCCGGAGCCGATCAGGGCTGCACAGTATACCATCCGTAGCGCCCCGTATTATGCGCTTGGCGTGGATGCCTATTATGACGGCGAGAAGAATCCAAGAAGCTATGACGAGGCTCTGAACTACCTTCAGATGGTGCAGAAACTCGATCGCCAGCAGGAGAAGATCGGGCAGGTGATCGCCGATATCTATATGAGAACCAATCGCACCGATGAGGCACGGCAATCCTTCCAGGAGAGCATCAAGGCCAATCCGAATGATCCGGCGTTGTATATCAACTACGGGACATTGCTGGTGGGGTTGAAGGATTATAGGGCGGCCATTACCAATTTCGAGAAGAGCCTTTCCCTGACCAAGCCAGGGGAGGAGCGCCATCTTACCTCGCTCTTCAATCTCGGCGCGGTCTATAAAAACTGGGGGGCCTCGCTCCAGGATAGCATCAAGAAGGTGTCGAACAACAGGGAGTCGAAGGCACAGCAGGAAGTCTATGCCGAGAAGCTCCGCGAGTCGCTCAAGTATTTCGAGCAGTATCGCAAGGCACAGGGCGGAACCGATTTTGCCGTTCTGAGCGAGCTTGCCAACCTCTATATCGTCCTCGGAGACGAGCAGAAGCTTCGCGAGACGATTGTGACGCTGGAGGCAGTGGAGTCGCGCAATACCGGCAACAGGGACTATTGGCAGGCGATGAGCCGTGTCTATGTCATCATCGGCGAGACCGCAAAGGCCGAGGCTGCGCAGGCCAAGGCGGATCGTTTATAAATCTGTTCTGGATCTGCCGATGATATAAACCTTCGATCGGCAGGTTCGGGGCTATGACGCAGAGTGTGGAACGGGCGGGAAATGGGGCGCATGTCCCCTCCCGCCCTGTTTCCTTAACGGCGATGGCAGTCTATCGCCATTCGACCGATATTACTTTCACGGACTAATCAGTTTAAACAAGCCCAACGGCACAACACTATGAACGGAAACGACGACCAGCAGCAGCAGATCAACATAGAGCTTGGCGAGCGCGAGGCAGAGGGTATCTACTCGAACCTCGCCATCATCAGCCACTCCCCGGCCGAGTTTGTGCTCGACTTCACCCGCATCCTGCCGGGAGTTCCCCGCGCCCGCGTTCACGCCCGGATCGTGATGACCCCGCAGCATGCCCGCCTGCTGCTGAATGCGCTGGAGGATAATATCAACAAGTACGAGCGTCAGTACGGCGAGATCCCTCTCAATAGTGCTGGCGGCGCTTTTGGGTTCCAGATGCCGGATGCCAACGAGAAGGTCCACTAACATCGGTGCAGGCCGGGTGTGCCGAAATCTGCTGGCTTCAGTCGGTTTCGGCACCGGTTTGCCAGGAGCGCTCCCAGAGGGCGATCCCCTCGCCGTTCCGATGCTGCCTGTTGGCACAGCCGGATGATTGGGTGTTGTTCCCCGGATGTTGCAATTCTACCGTTCTATCCTGCAACCCTTTGGCATGTGGCAAAGGCACGGGAATGGCAGTGGAGTTGAAAGCCGATAATGATGTGGCCCCGGCCATACGCCGGTGGTGTGCAGGGTCCGGATGCGGCATACGTGTCCGGACCTTTCGCCACATGGATCTGGTGTGATGCGGGGCGCCTGCCAACCACGGGATACGGATCTTCTCATCAATCGAATATCGCCAATCATGGACGGCTCACTGGTACTGATACTCCATACCCATCTTCCCTACGTTCTTCATCACGGAAAATGGCCGCATGGCTCCGACTGGCTCTGCGAAGCTGCTGCCGAGTGTTATATCCCGATCCTGAACGAATGCGGCGCTCTGCTGGATGAAGGGGTTACCCCGAATATCACGATCTCGCTTTCGCCGGTGGTTGTTGAACAACTTGCCGATCCGGTGTTCCCGGTTGTCTTCGAGGCCTATCTCGATGAGAAAATCGAAGCCGCCGAGAGCGATATGGCGTATTTCGCCGAGCGTCCCGACGAACACGAGTATATCCCGCTCGCCCGCTTCTGGAAACAGTGGTACGGGGCACGGAAACACGACTTTGTGGAGCGCTATGGCCGCGATCTTGTGGCCGCCTTCCGACGGCTGAAGGACCAGAAGGCCGTTGCTCTTCAGACCGCTGGCGCCACCCATGGCTATTTTCCGCTGCTCGGCCGCGATGAAAGCATTGATGCACAGCTTGGTGTTGCCGCGCAGGCACACCGGAAACATTTCGGTGAGCTGCCACGTGGCGTCTGGATGCCTGAATGCGCCTATCGTCCACGTTACGACTGGAAGGCGCCGGTGCCCAACCCGTGGTCTCCAGAGGGAGAACGCAAGGGGGTAGAGGAGCTTATCGCCGCGCATCGCCTGGAATACACCGTGGTCGATAGCCATCTCACCCGGGGCGGACGTCCCCTGGGCGTATATGCCGGACGGTTCGAGTCGGTTGCCGATGCGGTGCGCCGCGGCAAACATTTTGTTCCGCTGAACGAGGCACGGTCGGTGCATGATCTGTACCTGGTATCCTCGACAGGCGATCCCTATAACGGGATGGCCGCGATCTTTACCCGGGATGCCCAGACCACGCTTCAGGTCTGGAGCGGTATCTACGGATATCCCGGCGATCCTGAGTATCTGGAGTTTCATAAGAAGCATCATAACAGCGGGCTTCGCTACTGGCGCGTCACCGATTCCCAGATCGAACTCGGTGCAAAACAGGAATACCACCCGGAACGGGTTGTCGCCCGGATTCGGACCCAGGCCGCGCACTTTGTGGCGATGGTCGAGGAACAGATGCGCGAGTTCAAACTCCGCACCGGCCGCGAAGGCACCCTGGCCGCCCCCTTCGATACCGAGCTGTTCGGCCATTGGTGGTTCGAGGGCCCTCGCTTTCTTGCCGAGGTGCTCCGCCTGCTGGCCCTTAGCAGAAGCGTGGAAGCACGTACCGCTCCGGCCGAGCTTGATGCGAAAAAACCTGCTATCGTCATTCAGATCCCGGAAGGATCATGGGGTGAGGGAGGAGGCCACGGCGTCTGGTTGAACGAGGAGACCGCCTGGACCTGGCCGATGATCTATGAGGTGGAGGCACGGTTCCATAAGCTGCTGGAAACCCGGAGGCCGGAGGATCCGCTCGATGAGCGTCTGCTTGTTCAGATGGCGCGTGAAAGCCTTCTGTTGCAGGCTTCCGACTGGCAGTTCCTTATCACGACCGCTTCGGCAGCCGATTATGCTAGCGAACGGTTCCAGGGGCATTATGATAATGCAATGGTGCTGGCAGAATCTATCGAGTCGATCCGTCGCGGAGAGGAGTTGGGAGAGGACCGCAAACAGAGACTCCAGGAGATGCAGAGGGTGAACCGGTTGTTCGCCGATCTGCGTCTGGAGCACTGGGATGTCCGGCAGCCACAGGTGCCCGGGGAGGCGCAAGAATAGCCGGAACTCTGCCCTGCACAAGCCTGGATCGCCTGTATCAGCACCCTCTGCCAGCCGGGGTTGCGTCCGCCGACCTATTGCATTATGACCCTCGGCGCGGTTCGCGTGCGTTTGCGGCTGTATATTCGTGGGCTTGATGCCATGCCCGGCCAGAGCAGCGCCTGTTGACAACGGTTTGAATCCCTGCATCTCCGTTTGGCGCGCGCGGTGGAAGTGTATATTGCTGCACGATTGCGCCCGTATCTGGCACATCGCAGGAGGGAAATGTCCTGTAATCCGGCGATATGGTGCTCTCGGGCAGGAAACGATGCCATGGGGATGCGTATGCAACAGGCCTCGGCATAGATGAAGAACGAAGAGGGATAGGATGGCGCGCCAGTGCCTCCGGTTCACGACCGCACAACATCAGCCCGATCGGCGGCTATAAATTTCTGGCGACTGATCACGGACTATTGACGACTGACTACTGACCAAATCGATGGGAAAAAAACTCGTAATCGTAGAGTCACCGACGAAGGCAAAGACCATAAAGTCCTTCCTCCCGAAGGATTACCAGGTGGAGGCATCCATGGGGAGCGTGCGTGATCTCCCCGCAAAGGCCGCTGATGTGCCGGCCTCGGTCAAAAAGGAGAAGTGGGGGCGGCTCGGCGTAGATGTCGAGCATGATTTCCAACCGCATTATGTGATACCATCGGCCAAGGCCAAGGTGGTAAAACAGTTGAAAGATGCGCTGAAGGATGCCGATGAGGTGGTGATCGCAACCGACGAAGACCGCGAGGGGGAGTCGATCGGGTGGCACCTGCTGGAAATCCTTCGGCCAAAGGTTCCGGTCAAACGCATGGTGTTCCATGAGATCACCGAACAGGCTATTCGCCAGGCTCTGGCAAGCCCGCGTGATATCGATACCCGGCTTGTGCGCGCGCAGGAGACCCGCCGTATCGTCGATCGTCTCTATGGGTATACGCTCTCCCCGCTGCTCTGGAAGAAGATCGCCCGTGGCCTTTCGGCAGGACGTGTGCAGTCGGTGGCAGTGCGTATGCTGGTGATGCGCGAGCGCGAGCGCCGTGCGTTTCGGAATGCTGCGTACTGGGATCTGAAGGCCGGCCTGGTGCCGGATGATCGCCGTGCGATGCAGTTCGATGCGGTGCTGACTGCCGTGGGGGGGAAGCGCCTTGCGGGCGGACGGGATTTCGACCCAAAAACCGGATTGCTTTTGAGCGGCCGGGATGTGCTTCAGCTTGATGAAGCCTCCGCCCGTGCCCTGCGCGATCGGCTCCTCGACGTTTCATGGAAGGTCTCGGACGTAGAGGAGAAGGAGGAGGTGCGCCGTCCCTACCCTCCGTTTACCACATCGACATTGCAGCAGGAGGCAAACCGGAAGCTTGGCCTGAGCGCGCAGCAGACGATGCGGGTGGCGCAGAAACTATACGAGCAGGGGCTTATCACCTATATGCGTACCGACTCGGTGAACCTCTCGGAGCAGGCGATTGATGCCACCAGAGGTGCCGTTGTGGCCAAATACGGCTCGGAGTACCTGCATCCGTCGCCGCGCAAATTCACTACAAAGTCGAAGGGGGCGCAGGAGGCGCACGAGGCGATCCGCCCGGCCGGAACACAGATGCCGACCGTTGCCGATCTCCGTCTGGATGGCCTGGATGCGGCGTTGTACGACCTGATCTGGAAGCGTACCATGGCAACCCAGATGGGCGATGCCAGGCTCCGGCTGGTGGGCGCCACCATCACCGCAGATGATGCCATCTTCCGCGCCAACGGACGCCGTGTGGAGTTCCCGGGGTTCTTCCGGGCCTATGTGGAAGGCTCCGATGATCCCGAGGCCGCCCTTGAGGACCGTGATGCGCCGCTGCCGCAGCTTCGTGCCGGTGAGCCGCTCCTCTGCAAAGCCCTCGATACGGTCGGACATGAGACAAAACCCCCTGCGCGGTACAGCGAGGCATCGCTTGTGCAGGCCCTGGAACGTGAAGGGATCGGGCGTCCAAGCACCTATGCGACCATCATCAATACGGTGCAAGAGCGAGGATATGTCAGAAAGCAGGGGCAGCAGCTTATTCCCACCTTTACGGCGATGGCGGTAACCTCGCTGCTGGAAGGGCACTTCCCACGGCTTGTCGATCTGAATTTTACCGCGCAGATGGAGCAGACGCTCGACGATATAGCTGCCGGCGAGGCGGAATGGCTTCCCTATCTGCGCGAGTTCTATCACGGCGGAGATGGGCTTGAGGATCAGGTGAAGGAACAGGAGGAGAAGATTGATCCGCGGCAGGCCTGCACAATCCGTTTCAACGACCTTGATGTCGATGTTCGTGTGGGGCGTTTCGGTGCCTATCTGGAGAAGAGCGGGGGAGAGGAGACGATCAAGGCGTCGCTGCCGGAGAATGTGGCACCGGCCGATCTCTCGAAGGAAGAGGTGGAGAAGATACTTCGTCAGAAAGTGGAAGGGGCCGAGGCGCTGGGCCATCACCCGGAAAGCGGCGAGCCGATCTATCTTCGTGTAGGCCCGTATGGCCCGTATGTGCAGCTTGGCGAGGAGAGCGATAAGGGGAAGGTTACCCGCACGTCGCTGCCGAAGGGGATCACCCCGGAGAATATCACGTTGGAACAGGCCGTTGGGCTGGTGGGACTTCCTCGCACGGTAGGGACGCATCCTGAAAGTGGCAAGGATATCAAATCGGCGATCGGCAGGTTCGGCCCGTATGTGATGCATAACGGTGAGTTTGCCTCGCTGAAACCAACCGATGATGTTCTGACGATCACGCTGGTACGTGCGCTGGAGCTGTTCGATCTGAAAAAGCTGGGCGCCGGCAAGCGCGGGCTGGTTCGTATCATCGGCCCGCATCCGGCCGATGGCGA
Source organism: uncultured Alphaproteobacteria bacterium (assembly GCA_964455525.1). Classification (GTDB taxonomy): domain Bacteria; phylum Bacteroidota; class Ignavibacteria; order OLB7; family OLB7; genus JAFDZV01. Next base: position 540,195 of record CAYVWR010000001.1, on the reverse strand, counting down.
GCCGATCGAGGCGTATGTTGGCCGGTATGGCCCCTATGTAAAGCATGGCGAACTCAACGCCCCGGTGCCGAAGAGCATCTCGGTGGATGAGATCACTGTGGAAGAAGCCGCAAAAATCCTCGCCGACCGTGCGGCAAACCCGCCGGAGAAGAAGGCTCCGAAGAAGGGGGGGACAAGGAAGGCGGCAAAGGCGAAGTAGCAGGGCATTGCAAAAGCATCAGGCCATCGTATATGGTAGAACCCGCAGCGGGTGGCCATAGCGATGGCTTTTTTTATTCCATACCCTGCACTCCATGCCCTACAACTTCGCCCGCGTCCACAAGAGCCTGCGCGTCACCACGGCGATTTGGGACAGCGCCAAGTGTATATAATGGGTCCGTTCCATCCGGCAGGCAAACGCCGTGGTGAGATCGCTTTCGATGCGCTCAATCTGCGCGTCGATATGATCGGCCACGTGGAGCCGGGAGCCACCCTCTACCCCGTTCCTTTGTCTATTCCCCGTCCCTTCCCTAATATTGTCGCTGTTTCCAAATCGGCAGGTATTGTGCGTCTCTTGCTTGTTGAGCGATGCCGGCATCCACCCAGCGGAGTCGGGGCCTCCCTCGTTCATGGTCATCCTTCTGGTATCCCCCCTTGGTGCAGGTGGTGTGTGGCCGTTTGTTAGGCTGGGGAGAGCCGGAGTGTCTCCTCCCTATGGATTCCTCTGCGGGAGGAAGTGCGGCAAGTGCCTGCTCATCAATACAGGAAGAGGAGCATAGTCGCTCGTTCGCCGCAATCATACTTCATTGATGATCCCTTATCTCTCTCTGCCTGGGCATTAAACCAGGGCAGCCTCATCGGTTCGTAAGGACCTTCCAGTTTCCGTCATGCGGCGGTTTCCGGGGGGCCTGTCGGTATACGGGCTGTTCCGACGTTGACGGGCCTGATCGGATCAGACGAATTCACCTCTTACATGGTAGCTGGAGACCATCGCATCCGGCACGACGGGGTACCTCCTTATGAGAATATCGTTAGTGTTTACGCTTCTCGTTCTGCTGCTGGCCCTGCATTCCAGAGCATCGGCACAGACGCTCTTTGTGGGGATTGGCCCCACCTACTCGATCCCGCAGGGGAGGCTTGCCGATTCCAACGATGCCTCCTTCGGCGGCATGATTCTGATCGGATCACGCAAATATTGCCAGCTCTGGACCGGGCTGCGTCTTGGCTACACGGCCTATCAGCGAACGAGTGATACCGTGCGGGGATATTACGACGAGGCTATCACGATCTCACCGGAAGCCCGGTATTTTTTTGCACAACCGCTCGACTTTCCTCTGTACCTGCATGGCATGCTTACCCTGAGCGGTATCTCTGGAACCGATTCCGCGTCGCGGGCCGGGGTAGGAGCCGGTGTGGGGCTTGGCTATCTGCTGTTCTACGACTCGAACTGTTCGACATGGTTCCTTGATCTGTTTGCAAACTACCAGTTCCCCAATCTGTTCCTCCGCTCCGAACAGCGTCCGGTTCTCTCGGCGCTTGCCGTAGGACTCAGCCTCAACCTCAGGTTATAACATGAAGCATTCCTATTGCTTTCTGATGCTGCTTGCGCTCTGTCTGCTGGGCCTTGGGTTGATTGCCGGCGGGTGCTCCTCTGCCTCGTCGCTGAAGCGGGCAAATGATGCTCTGCGGATAAAGCCCGATCGCGAGGCCGAGTATCGGCGTGTGCCGGTTGCAGGAACCCCACGCGATGGCCGGACGCTTCGTGGCACCGTGCTGGAGATTCAGATCCTTCCAAGGCCGGGCGCACAGGGGGTGATCGATACCACCGTGGTCTTCCTGGATGCATCGCTGGAGAACAAGCGGGAGAACTACGAACGCATCCCGCTGGGCGATGTGGAGCAGATCGCCGCGCTGCTGATGCTCCCGCCGGACGCGCAGCATAACAACATCAACGTGGTGGAGTCGTTCAATACCACCGAGCAGATACCGCAACTGCGGCGGGTGCCGGTGCATGATTATACCCCCTATGTAGGGGACGATGGCAAGCCAAACCCGAACTGCGACTGCCAGCCCTTCGATTTCAGCTTTCCCTTCCCGGAACTCGAATGCCCACAACGCGATTACTCCTGGTACTTCGCGGAGCTGCGTGGTGTCTATAGCGCGTTCAACGACAGGCCGACCCGGCTGACCGAGCAGGGACGCGAGGCGTATCTGGCAGAGATAGCCGCAGGGGTACGGTTCGGTGGCGCAAATGAGTGGGGCATCGGCGCCGCATTCAGCAGTGGCATAAGCTCGTACGATTCCTATAACAGTGGTGAGGTGCTCCGGCCGCTTGCCCTTCTCCATCTGCGCTATCAGACGCCGGGGCCGGTGACAAACATCCTCGGGATCTGTATGAAACCCTTTGCCTATGCACAGGCGGGGGCCACAATCGATCGTGCGACGATGAACCTTTTCAAGTTCAATCTTTCAACGCGCGAGGAATGTGGCGAATGCGGTGAGATGATTCGCGATCTGGAGGCGAGCGGCCAGCTCGGCGAGGTGGATCTGAACATGCCGGTTACGTTTGGTCTGGGCCTTGGGGTCGATATCCCTCTCCTCTCGTTCATGGATATCTCCGCCGATATCGGTTGGCGTTCGATAGGGCTGGGAGAGAACGCGGAGCTGGGAGGATGGAGGGTCCCCTCGTTGCGACGCATCAATACCTTCTTCCTGCGGGCGGGGGTAACATTCTGATCGAGCGAAGATCGGGCGGTTTCAGGGGCTTGATCGCCGTTGGCGCAACCCGGTTCCCGGACAAACCTTCTCTGGTGTGGGCAGGTTCTGGGCAATAGCCCGATCTGCGCTCTCATCCAGATGGCAGGCATCACAAGCCATATAGTACGAACTACATAGCAGCTCTCATGAAGAGTCTCATTCATATCCTTGGCCTGATCGCTCTTGCAGCGCTGGCAGCCGGTTGCGGATGCCCGGAGCTGACAACCGGGCCGGTGCAGGACCCGCGTGTATACAACCAGACGATCACGGAGTTCAATGCGGGTTGGAACCCGCCGGCCGATCCGGGCAATCCGGCGGATAAAGGAAGCCCTGTGCCACGATACTCGATTGCAACGTTCGAGTTCCCGGCCAGCTCCTCCAGTTCCGGCAGTTTTCCGAACGATCAGCGTTTCTCCGGGGGACGGGGCATCGAGCTGGATCGGGAGGGATTTATCAGCCCGGCCGATGGCCGCCCCTATTCTGCGCTGTTGTTGAACCGGACCCCCAGCAACCGTGATCTTCAGGGGGATATCATGGTGGTCTCGGTGGACCTCTCCTCCACGCCACGCACGGCCACGCTCCGTTTTTCCGGGCGGCTCTATCAGTTCCAGGCCGATCTGCAATCGGGGAGCGCCACGGACTTCGTCGATTTCATCAAGGATAGTGCAAATACCGAGGCACAGCTTACACGGTTGCGCGGCATTGCCAGTGTGAACGGGCTTGGCCTTGGCTCCTTTCTCCAGGTTCAGCCCGATATCGTGGTGATCGACTCGCTTGGGCGTGAGATGATGGGGGTGCCGGTTCCACAGGAGACCCGCGACAGGTTGGGCACCAATGAAGTGCAGACCTATTACGATATCACCGTGGAGATCGGAGATGTGTATTACTATGTTGCCCGTAACGGTGTGGAGTTCGCCATCCACGTCGAGGATATCTTCGAGGCATCGCTGGCGCCGAACCAGCGTCGTGTCACCATCAAGTTTGCCGCGTTGCACGGGCCTGAGCTGTGCTAGACGTAGAAGGGTGTCCCTTCCCACGATTCATTGAAATCAGGATATCATGAGCATCTACCGACATATGTACCTGGGAGCGGGGATTGTTCTGCTGGCGGTCTGCACGGGCCTTCTTGCCGGATGCAGTAGCGTAGCACCGTTGCGTCCTCTGGGAAATCTTGGCGATTCGGTGAACTCCGCTGCCGATGACTTCGCACCGGTGCTGCGGCCGGGCATGGAGGCGCTCTACTTCACATCGAACCGGAATGCGACGGAGGATATCTGGCGCTCAGGGACGAGCGATCTGGCCGGGGCCAGGCCTGTATTTGCGGCGGCGGAGATCGATAGAAGCGATATCAGCCTTCTCTCGCAGCCTACGACAAACGATGGCGCGGTGGCGTTCATTACTCCGTCAAGCGGCTTTTTTGCCTCCGGGCATGCGCCCGATTCGCTCTATGCGCAGCGTGAGGGAAGCTTTGGTGGTATCGTGGGAGGAACTGATCTGTTCTCGTTTACAACGGGGCCGGGCGGCACCACGGTGCAGAACCTTGGTCCCGGTATCAACTCCATTTTCTGGGATTCCCATCCGGCGGCGGCCAGCCGGGGTGATTCGCTCCTGCTGATCTTCTCCTCGGATCGTCCAACCGGACGGTATGGCTATGGATCGCCCTACAGGGAGGCGATCACGTTGCGCGGCTCCGGCGATTCGGTAAAAGGCAATGCCGATCTGTATTACGTCTTTCGGATCGGCGGACGCTGGGGCGAGGTCAGGAACTTCAACGATGTTGGCGGCGATGGGACCATCAACTCCAAGGCCAATGAATATTCCCCCTATCTCTATTGTGTAGATCATGCCCCCAGGCTACTGTTTGCAAGCAATCGGGGCGGTTCGTTCGATCTGTGGGAGGCCGAGCTTCTCGTCGATTTTGCGCGTGGAACGATCTCGGCAGCCGAGGTTCGCAAGCTGCCGTCCGGGGCCGATGATATCAATTCCGCTGCCGATGAGCTTTTTCCGTTTATGACCGAGCCTGCCGCAGAGGGGGGGGGGCAGTATCTCTATTTTGCCTCGAACCGTGATAACGAGTCGCGCCGTGCCGGTAGTGCGACCGTGCGGTCGGCTGGTGGATTCGATCTCTACCGGTTTCCGTTTGTGCGGGAGTGCCGAGTGCCACGGCTGCGCTACGAGGTCACGGTGCTCGATGCCGAGAATCCATCGCGTCCTGTGCTGGGGCCGCTTACACGCCTGCACCGTGCGTCTGCCGCAGCCGCTGGCACTGAGCCGGAGGAGGCGCCGATTGCCGAATCGCACGATAATCCGGCGGTCTTCGATGTGGAGATGGGGGCCGATTATCGTCTGTACGGCGGCTCTGCCTATAACGAGATCCATTGCGATGCGCAGACCCCGGCCATCGAGAGCTATTCGTTTCTACAGGTAAGCCACGGGACGCCCGATGTTCGGAAACGGGTTTCCTGGGAGTGGCGCGATACGGTGGAACGTGGGCGACGGGTGGTGCATATCGACACGCTTCTCCGTGTTGATACGGTCCCGTTCAGCTCCGCCTCCTCTATCGTGTCAACCCCCGGCTCGACGATTCAGTCGATCGTTGCCGAGGGGCATAATCTGATTGTGACGCGGATGGAGCTGGCACGACGCGAGGAGACGATAGGAGGGGTGACCAGAAAGTACAAGGCGCAGGTCGTGGCCTACGATACGCTTCGGACGTTCGATAGCATCTGGATTCCCACAACACGCTCCCTTTCCCCTTCGGAGCGGGTGCGGCGTTATGGGACGCTGGCACTGCCGGCGATCGCAGCCGACGTGATGATCCGCGATACGGTGTATGTCTATCCGAAATATTATCAGGCCCCTCCCTGCGAATGGCTCTATACCCGGAGCATTCTGGACGAATACCGGAAGAACGTCCCCTATTTTCAGACAGCGTTCTGGGAGGTGAACACCAGAGCAAATCTGAAGCGGGATCTTCGGAAGCTCGCCGATGCGCAGTTCGCCGATGCCGGTTTTGTGGAGCTGCACCGGAACAATCTCTATTTCGGCGACGGCACAGGACGCCGCACGCGCCGAATAGGGGAGTATGAGGAATTTGCGCGGACGGTGGACCGGAACCTGAGCCAGATGGCGAGCGAAGTGGCAGAGCAGATCATCCCGGAGTTCATCGAGTACAATGCAAAAACGCCGGGCAGCAATAACAAGCTGGTGGTTCAAGTGCTGGCCTATAGCGATGTACGCCCGATCGTGCGGGGACAGTATATCGGCGATGAACCCGTACGGTATGTGGCCGGAAGTTATGATAGCAGTGCCCGTACGGTCAATCTCTACAACGTGGAGGTGGCGCCCGGGGCATCACTTATAAGCGAGAGCAATGATACGCTCTCGAAGCTTCGTGTGTATTACGGCTACACCGAGCTGATGGAACGTCTTCAGAAGTATCCGGCATTCATGGATATGGTGGAGGATGGAACCATCCTGCTACCGGTTGGGCTAAGCCCCGGAGAGTATCGCAGCCGTATGGAGAAGGCGAAGATCCTGGTGCTTATGGAGGGACGTTATGCCGATAGGAGCGAGCAGCCATCGGTCTCCGGCTATACCGGACGTGGTAGAGATTTTTATATGCTGGATGATGTGCGCCGTATGGATGTGCGGGTGAACCGTCTGGAATATATCAACGGCCAGTTGATGAAGTCCCCCTGCTGCACCGATACGCAAAGGCCCTCGCAGGGGGAGTAACACATGGCTCGGCGGATAGATCCCTGTATGCAACCAGAGGCCCTATGCGAACCATACGGCGATGCATGGATAGGGTCTGATACATTTGGTTGCAATTGATGGGCATTCCAGGAGCTATGTTTGTCCATCCAGAATTATAAGAGTCGCTAGCAATCGAGGTCTGTTTCAGCCGTTGGGTGTCCAACCGCTGCGGTATGTATTTGAGGAAACAGATTATGACTCGGTTGTTTGTGGCTATTGTTGCGATTGTTATGTGTGCTGGCGGGAAGGAAGCCTCCGCGAAAAACCCGCTTGCGCAGGCGACCATGCAGGGCGTCCTTACCAGCTCGGTACAGCGCGCTGTGACTGTCTCGCTGGTAAAGCCGGTGACCTCGCCTCTGTTGAAGTGGGCACGTGCCGCTGCCGACAAGGCGCGTCAGGAGCGTCTGGACCCTCAGGCGCATCGCCAGGCACCGGTGGCCGACGAGGCGGACCTGAGCTTCTCGCGCGATCGGGATTGATATCCCGAGCAATGTTGGAATGTACAAAGGCCGATACCATCCATGGGATATCGGCCTTTACTGTTTGCACACCCTGAGAGATGCATTCGGCGATAGAACCGCCATCCACCAATCCATGCAGCGCAATCCATCGCTCCCTGTTCTCGCATCTGGCTCCCGATAACGGATGCTCGGCTGTCATAGGCGTGCCGGGCATTGCTCTGTGCCGCTAGCGGTAGTCAACCACCACCTCGCGCTGTGCGCTGGTATAGAGCGCGGGGGCCAGGCCCGGCGATCCCTCCGCGGATTCCTCCAGCTCACGGCGGAGCGGGCGCACCGCATATCCCTCCTTTATCATCTCCACCACCGCCAGTACTCCCATGCCAAGCATCGAGGCGGCCAGCGCAAGCGGCGCCGAGGCCATCGACATCAGCCAGGAAGGATTGTCACTTCCGGTGATAATGGAGGCTACCTCATCGGTATGAGAGCGTGTTCTGACCGATTTGATGCCAAATCCATAGCGCTTGGCGTATCCCTTGATGGTTTCCAGGCTGAGCATATGCTCTGCTCCGGCAGCATAGCGCAGAAGCCAGTTCCGGCGGCGGAGCCGTGCCGGAAGGCTATCAAGATTCAGTGCGCCGACAAGGAGGCTGCCGGTTGGACGCAGCCAGAAGCGGGCACGATCGAACAGGCGCGAGGGGACTGGGAAGGATTCCAGGCCACGCAGGCAGAGGATGAGATCAAAACGCTCGGGAGGAAAGGATGCCGCATCCAGGCTCCATTCAACCGTGGAGACATTGGGAATCTGTCCGCTGCCGGGGTCTACAAGAGCGGTAAGATGTGCGCCGACCGCCATTGCAGCTTGCACAACGGCGGCGGAGGGAGTGCCGATTATGAGGACGGGGCTTTCACGGGAGAGTCCCTGCATGGCGCCCATCACCAGGTCGGGCGGCATCCCAGGCCCTGCCGCCCCCCTCCCGCCGAGGGCTTCTTCGGCGTGGATGAAGGTGATGAGTCCGCAATCGGCGCACCGCCGTGCGGTTGTGCCGTGTGAGAGCTTCAGTATATCGTGGCAGAGGCTGCCGCAGAGATCACACGGAGCTATCCACGTATCGGATTTCGGATTGAATGCCATCGTCTGGTACCAGGCCAATAACCACACAGGAGAGAAGACCCTGGTGGTTGGATAGAGATAATCTCATGGAAGAAACTGCAATCCATGCACCAAAAACGCTACGGGGCGACTGCCCGGTTGTCTACGGGCAGAGGAGGCACGGGGTTCCAGCTTGTAGCTGCTCTGCAAGAACCTCCTTCTGCCCATGCTAAACGTGCCGCTCATGCCTGATTCTTCCACCATCAGCACCCGCGATCCATACAAGCAACCGATTGTCCTTACGGCGTTATCGTCAGTGCCAGATCGCCGCTGTTGCCGCGCACCTCCGGGTAATACATGAGTGCGCCGACGGACGGGAGAACGGAATATTTGCCTGGTATCTGGGCACGCATGATATAGCTGAACTCGTAGTTCTTCTGCTGCATTTCACGAGCAAAGAAGGTGACCTTCTCATCGCGAACATTGCGGTCGGCATACCACCAGTTCCAGTACCAGTAGCCCTGTTCCTCGCGTGCCTTCTGGTCGTACTCCGGCTCGCCGGGAATGGTATATCCGTTCGTATTGGTCACCACCTCGCAACCGGCCGGCAGCGGGTCCTCCAGCATAACATAGTCATAGCGGGAGTCGGGGGTCATCTTCACCTTCACAAAGATCTCATCACCGGTCTTGACGGTGCCGGTGAACGGCCGTTTTGTGTAGACGAACAGATCGCCCCGGCGCTCCTTGCGGAGGATATGATACTCGCGGGATACCTTGAACCCGGCGCTTGCCGGTTTCAGCGCCGTGCCGGTAGCATAGTAGGTCATACGGGCAGAGGAGTAGAGCCTTCCCTGCCCACTCTTTTCCAGCGTGATGACGTTGGTGCCCGAGCGCAGGGAGGCGCTTTCGACCTTGATCCGCTGCTCAGGCTGATAGACATCGGCCCGGGTGATGCGTCGCGAGAGAACTTCCTGCCCATTCACCTTCACCGCGACGTTATAATCCGGTGCAAGCTCGCCCGACACCTTCAGATAATCGACCAGGGCCAGGATCACCATCGAGGTGCGCCGTGTATTATGCCAGACTGCTCCCTGCTTCTGCGAGAGGAGCCAGCGCACCCCCTTGTCTACCAGATCGGTTTCCCCCTTGACCGCAAGCAGCGCCTTGACTGCAAATGCCGAGGCTTCCACCTGGTCATCCTGCCAGTACCATTTGCGTCCCTTCGCCTGCCAGAACGCCCACTCTTCACCGGTTGAGGCGTTTTTTTCAAGACGGGAGACGAGTGCGGTCGTCTGTGCCCCGTTCTGATATCTGCTTGCCAGTGTCAGCAGGGCAAGGGCATAATCGTTCAAGCCATTTGACCGTGAAAGCGTGGCGATTCTATCGGTGAGCGCCGGTATTGTTTTCCCCTGATTCACCGTTGCCAGAACGTAGACCATATAGGCCTGCGAGGTAAGATCGATCACCGTGCTATCGCCCGCTCTGCCGCTTTCCAGCAGCCTGGTAAGGGCCGTCACGCCGTTGTCGTAGCGCTCTTCCAGGACGCCGTATCCTGCATTGCGGGCTATGGTCATGCCGTAGATCACATAGGCGGTCATAAACGGATCGGTCCTATCGTTTGCCCACCATCCCCAGCCACCATCGTCGTGTTGCATGCCATAGAGCTTGCTCAGGCCGGCCGAGACCATCTTCGGCAGCTCTGCCCGTTTTGCTCCACTGAAGGGCACATCGAGTTTGCGCAGAGCATCGGCGATAGCGATAGTGGGGAGGAATCGGCTCATCGTCTGTTCCACGCAACCGTAGGGATAGCCAATCAGGCTATCGAGCGCGCCAAGCATGGAGCCTGCCAGCGACGGCGAGAGGGTGACATAGAGTTCCCCGGTGGTTGGATCGGTCCCGGCCGGCATCTGGAGGTTGAGGCTACGGGAGGATGTCTGCTCGCCGATCTGAGCGAGCGCTCCGGTGGCAAGCCTCATGCCGCGCGGAAGCACCGGCACCTGTAGCTCCATCGCGTCCGATTCTTCATTGGTCAGCGCCTTGATCGTCAGGCTGGCCTCGCCTGATTGCGGCGCAGTGACCTTCCAGTCGATCCGTTTCTCGCCGTTGGCCGGTATCGTAAGCGTGCGGCCGCTCTCTGCGGATGTTACGTTCTGGCCGGTGAATTCCAGCTTCGTCACCTTCTCGCTTCCCAGGTAATTATGAACCGTGGTCGCTATCAGAAGCTCATCTCCCTGGATCATAAATCGAGGGGTTTCCATGCGCACCATCAGATCCTTTCGTGCAATCACCCGGGCGGTTGCCTGCCCCACGGCGGTGTTGGCTGTGACGCCTCTGGCTGTGATCCGCCAGGTGGTAAGATTGTCGGGAAAATCGATGTCGATGCGTGCCCGCCCGTCGGAGCCGGTCCTGACCGATGGATTCCAGAGCATCACATCCTTGAAATTTTTCCGGGTGACCGGCTGGACGAACATGGTTCCCTTGACGTCGCCGAAGGCAAGGGATCGGGCGTCGCGTCCGTTGGAGGCATAGCGTTGATCTCTGCGGGAGCTACGATTTGCCCCGTACAGGGCGTCGGCCGCATCCTTGTCGATACGAACGGCGTCGCCGTAGACGCTGAAGGCAAGGGAGGAGCTGGTCGATACCTCGTTCCAGCGCGTGCCGTAGAAGTAGCGCTGGATATCGGGAGTGGCATCGGGGCGGATAGCATAAACCGCTTCATCGACCATGCCAAGGGCGATATCGACATTGCTCACGGGAGCGCCCTTTTCATCGAGCGCGCGTACAACAAGGCTTCCCTTCTCGCCCGGCTTGTAGATCTCCTTATCGGTCTCCAGCTCGATGCTGAGCAGTTTCCCCTCCGGCACAACGGCGATGCGCTGCGACTCGCTGTACATCTCGTCGTTGACGATAGCGGTGGCGCTCAGATAAACCGATGGGGCATATCGTTCCTCGATCGGGATCCGTAGGATGGCGGACGTGGCGTTCAGCCGCTCCACCTGATGTTTGTACAGGATCGCTCCCTCCACGGTGATAAGGGCGTCGATATTTGCTGCCGGCATAATCACCAGCGCACTCATCGTCTCCCCTGGCTTGTAGGCGGGTTTGTCCGGGATGATCTGCACATCGCTTGATCCTTCGCGATACCAGTTGGCATAGCTGGCATCGGAGACATAGATATAGCTCGATTCGGTGATCTCGGTGCCACGCGCATCGCGTGCTGTGATCTCCACCTCGAAGTACCCTGCCTGGGTTGTACGGTAGGAGGTCTTCCCCTTGCCCGACCCATCGGTGGACCCTCTGCCGGTCCAGATCGTTTCGGAGCGCTTCTTATACTCGGGTTCCATCGTAGAATCCGTTGGGGCCATCTTCTCCCACCAGGTGCGCAGCACCTTGATATCGAACGGTTGTGCAACCGGGCGATCGGCATCGAAGGTTGCCATCTCCACGGTGAGGACCGCTTCATCGCCCGGCTTGTAGACATAGCGATCGGTGCTTGTAGAGATATAGAACTCCCCACGGGTCACCTCCACCGAGAGCGCGCCGGAGATGGAGCGGCGGCTGTTATCGACAACATTTGCCTGCACCCGATACACATAGTCCTGATCGGCGGCGCCATCGGTCTTATAGGTGATCGCAAGCTTGCCATCTGGTCCGAGGACACCCTTATCGGAATGGACCATTTCCATCCGGTAGGTGGAATAATCATCGTCCTCTCCGTCGTAGAGGTAGGCCCATTGCGATCCACGCCACCACGGGCGCCAGTAACGGGCGCGGAAGACGAAATATTCAACCTCGGCATTAACGACCGGGGAGCCGAAATAATAATCGGCTGCAACGGTTGCGGTGATGGCATCGCCCCGGATATACTGTTTGCGATCGGCGGTGACGCTCACCTTGTATTCGGGCTTCTTGTACTCCTCCACGGAGAAGCTGAACCACTGTTCTCCCTCGTAGGACTCTCCTGCTCGGACGGCCTTGACGGAGTAGACGCCGAGCGGCGGCTCGTCGCCGAGCATAAGCTGTCCGTTGAATGTTCCCATATCGGAGACGCGGAGGGTATCACGGCGCAGGAGGTCTCCTCTGGCGTCGTGGATCTCGGTCAGCACGGTATCGGAGCCGGATGGGTTCAGATAGGTGCCATCGGCATTTCGCGCCCGGAGGATGCCGCGGAAATAGACCATTTGTGCCGGACGATAGACCGGGCGATCGGTCTGGAGGTAGATCTTGGAACCAGTGCCCCCGCCGTAGCCATAGCTATAGGGATCGGAGATGATAAAGTTCCCATCCTTTTCGCCAACCACCAGGATCTGGCGGCGCTGATAATCCCAGCGCCACATATCAGGCTCCTCGGCGTTCTCCTCCGGTGCTGGAAGTGCTGGCACCTGCATGCGGAAAATGCCATCGGAACCGGTCTCGTCCTCGGTCAGCTTCAAGCCTCCTCTGGTGATAACCAGGGGGAAGTCTCCCACCCGTTCACCGCTTCTGGTATTGACCACATAGGTCAGCAATTCCATGCTGGATTGTTTTACCACCATGCCCAGCTCCGAGACGATAAGCGTGGTGATTGCGCGTTTGCCACGGGCACGCGCTTCTATCAGATACACCCCTTTCTCCTTCACAGGGACCGGTATCGACTCGTAGTGCCAGTCATCATCTCCCTGGCGTTTTGCGAGCTGGTAGTCCCAGGCCGCCACGATCTGGTAGCGTTCGGCTCCCTTGGGGATATCATCCACCGGGAGGTCAGGGTTCTGCCGAGGAGCGGTTGTTCCTTTCTTCTGTGCCGCCTGTTCCTTTTCCTTATCGGCTCTGGTACTGTTCAGGTCGGTTGCATCGCGGATGGCACGGCGCGCATCGGCCGGCATCACATCGCGGGCAGCATAGCGGATATCGCGGCTCACCTTGCGGAACCCCAGGTTGAGCATGTCGAACGTGTTCGGCGGGGTAAGCGCCGTAAGGGTGGGGGAATGGGGGTCCTTCTGTGCCAGAAAGAAATCTACCGGGTCATTCACCTTGAACGCACGCAGATAGATCTTGGTGGCGCCGGCGCCGTTGCCGCTGAAGGTAACGGCGATCTCGGAGCTGCCGGGGAAGTAAATCCGGTCGGAGGAGAGCGTAAAGTAGAACGATGTGTCATCCCCATTGAACGCAAATGCGCAGAGGATGGAACAGACGATCATAGCTCTAGTGGCAAGCGATCTCAGAAGCATAGCCAAATCCCTGAAGCGAGCTGAAGAATAGTACAAGAGTGCATCGAAACTTACGGGTTTTCCAGAGCCTGGGAAAGCGGTGCAGCGGCTATGCTGCGGCGGGATCTGCTGTCCTGTACAGCAAATGCCGCGATGGGGCCGGTGCGGTTGTTCGGGTCATCAACTTCCCGCTGCCCGCTCTAGGATGCCCTGCTTGTGTGCAGCGGAAACGATGGCGGCGGATAGAAGAACTCCTATCCGCCGCGTTTGCATTACCAATGTTACGGGGGCTATTCGGTGATCCGTAGTGCAATGGCATCGCTGTTGCCCCGGACCTCTGGGTAATACATCAGCATGCCGACCGAAGGCATCACGCTATAGGAGCCGGGGATCTGTGCCCGCATGATATAGCTGAACTCATACGGCTGCGCCTGGATCTCGCGGGCAAAGAAGGCGACCTTCTCGTCGCGGACATCGCGGTCGGCATACCACCAGTTCCAGATCATACGGCCATAACCATAACGCTCGCCAGTGTTGTCGAATCCCTGTTCGCCGGGGATGATATAACCATCGGCATTGGTTATGACCTCGCAACCGGCCGGCAGTGGGTCCTCCAGCATAAAATATTCATGTCTGGAGCCGGGGAGTATCTTCACCTTGACAAACAGTTCATCGCCGCTTCTGACGGTCCCCTTGAAGGGCTGTTTGAGATAGACATAGCGGCCGTTCTGCATGGTGCGGCGGAGCGTATAATATTCGCGCTGCACCTTGAATCCGGCATCGGAAGCTTTCACAGCCGGGCCGACCGCATAGTAGTTGAGGCGGGCGGTGGCATAGAGCCTGCCATGGCCGCTTTTCTCCACGGTGATCGTGTTCTCTCCGGTGCGGAGCTTGGAATGGTCGATCTTCACACCCTGCTCGGGGGCGAAGACATCGGCATGGGTCATCCGCTTGGCATAGACCTGCGCCCCGTTTACGCGAACCGTCATGGTATAATCCGGTTCAAGCTCGCGGGAGGATTGCAGGTAATCGACCAGGGCATAGATCACCATGGCGGTCTGCCGTGTGTTATGCCAGGCATCACCACGTTTCTGGCCGAGGAGAAAATGGATCCCTTTTTTCACCAGATCGGTCTCCCCCTGGATCTCCAGAAGCGCCTTGACCGCATATGCCGAGGTCTCCACCTGATCGTCCTGCCAGTTGTAATGCCAGCTTTTGCCGCTCCACTGTGCCGCCGTCGCGCTTACCTGCGCATTGGCTGCAAGGGTGCCCGCCAGATCGGTTGCAAGCGATTTCTCTCCCTGATAGTGTGCTGCCAGCGCCAGAAGAGCGCGGGTATAGTTGTTGATATCGGCACGGCGTGCAAGCGTGCGGATATGATCGATATACAGCCGTTCAGCCGCCCCCTTTCTGATGAACGCGGCCACATAGAGCATGTACGCCTCGGTGGTCGGGTCGAGCTTCTCATTGTTCTGCCCCATGCCGCCGCCCCCCTTACGGGTTTCGATCAGAGTGCGAAGCGTTGCAATACCCCGTTCATACCGGCCGCTCTCGACCGCGTATCCCGCTTCCTTCGCCACAGTCATTCCATACATCACATAGGCTGTCATAAACGGGTTTGTCTGGTCGTGCTCCCACCATCCCCAGCCACCGTCATCATGCTGAAGGTTATAGAGGCGGGAGAGTCCCTTGGCCACCATTTTGGGCAATTCCGCCTTTTTTGTCTGATCGAACGGTATATTGATCTTGTCCAATGCCTGGGCAACCACGGCAGTGGGGAGGAACCGGCTCATGGTCTGCTCGACGCAGCCATATGGGTATCCGATCAGCTCATCGAGAGCGCCGAGCACCGAGCTGGCCACCGATGGGGAGAGCGCGATCGAGAGCGCTGCGGTGCGTGCGTCGGCGTTCTCAGGCATCACAAGCGTGATCGTGCGGGTTCCGCTCGCCTCGTCGATATCGGCAAGGGCGCCGGTGCCGCTTTGTACGCCTTGGGGAAGGATGGGGATGCTCAGTTCCATCGCATCGGATTCCTCGTTGGTCAGCGCTTTTACCGTAAGCCGCGCCGTGCCGTGTTTCTCCGCCTTGATCTTCCAGTCGATCCGTGTTTCGCCATTCGGGGCAATCCGTACCTCGCGTTCCCGTTCCTCCTGGCGCACTCCATCGGCGGCAAAGACTACCTTGGTGCGCTTTTCGGTCGAGAGGTAGTTATGGATCGTTGTTGCGATCAGCAGCTCATCGCCCTGGGTCAGGAAACGGGGTGTTTCCATGCGAACGAGGAGATCCTTGCGGGCGATCACCTCGGCTGTGGTCTGGCCGACGGCTGTGGCAGCGGTGATGCCGCGTGCGGTGACGCGCCATGTGGTAAGGTTATCGGGGAAGGATACCTCGACGGTTGCATAGCCGCTTGCATCGGTTCGGACCGAGGGGGTCCAGAACATAAGGTCACGGAAGTCGACGCGGACTGCCGGTTCCACCATGTCCTTTGCCTCATCGGCGGCTCTGGCTGCCTTCGCCATCATCGGCGCCGGTGGTGGGGGGGCCATGCCCAGCGCATCGGACATTTCTGCTGCTACGCCGCTTGCTCTGATGCGGGCGTGGCCATAGAAGCTGAAGTTGAGCGATGTATTCGTCGATACCTGATTATAGCGGGTGCCATAGAATGCCTTCTGTATATCGGTTGTGGCGTCCGGCCGGATGGCATAGAGCGCCTCGTCCACCATTGCTACTGCCACATCGGTGTTCGGCACGGGCTCGCCATCATCGCCGATTGCGCGAATCCTTACCGTTCCCTTGTCTCCCGGCTTGTACACCGGCCGGTCGGTGCTTACCTGCAACGCGATCACCTTGCCAACCGGCTCAACGGCGATGCGCTGGCTATTGGTATAGAAGGTCCCGTTCCCCATTGCCGAGGCAGTGAGATAGAACATCGGGGCAAAGCGATCTTCGATCCTGATGCGGACAATGGCCGAGGTGGAGTTCAGCCGTTCCACCTGATAGCCATAAAGTGTTGCCCCTTCGCTGCTTATCAGGGCATCAAGCCCGGCGGTTGGCATGATGACAAGGGCGCTCATCATCTCCCCCGGCTTGTACAGATCACGGTCCGGGATCACCTGCACGGTATTCTCCTCGGTATACCAGTCGGCATAGGAGCCATCGGTTACATACACCGAGCTGGATGTGCTGATGGCGTTGCCACGGTTGTCCTTTGCTTCCACCACTACCGAGTAATACCCTGCCTTATCGGTTTTAAAGGTCACCGAGCCAGCGCCATCTGCATTGGTGGAGCCTGAGCCGCGCCAGACCAGCTCCTCCCGGCGTCTGTTCTGGCTGCGTGAGCGGTCATCCCACCAGATCCGTTCAACACGGACATTGAAGGGGGAGGAGATGCCACGGTCGCCATCGAATGCTATCGTCTCTACCTTCACAGTTGCATCGTCCCCCGGCTTGTAAACGTATTTGCCGGTGCTGGCCATGATATAGAATTCGCCACGGGTTACCTTGACCGATGCCGAACCTGCGATGGAGCGTCGGCTTGCATCGACGACATTGGCCTGCACCCGGTAGATATAGTCGTCATCGCCATCGGTCGGGGTTGTATAGGCGAAGGAGAGCGTTCCATCCGGCGCAAGCTTTCCCCGCCCGGAGTGGATCATCTCCGTGCCGTAGCGGGCGTAGCTCATATTATCGTCCTCGAAGAGATAGGACCATTTCGAGCGCCACCACCACGGCCGCCAGTAGCGCGATCGGTAGATGAAATATTCAACATCGCCCTCGGCAACCGGGGAGCCGAAGTAATAATCGGCCTTGATCGTCGCGTTGATGAGATCGCCTTTGGTGTACTGCTTCTTATCGAGCGAGACGGTGACCTCATACTCCGGCTTCTTGTATTCCTCAACACTGAAGCTAAAGCCCTGCTGGGTGCTGCCGGCCGTGACCTTGATATAATAATTGCCGAGCGGCGGCTCATCGCCGAGCAGGATCTCGCCGTTGAATGTGCCGAAATCGGAGATCGCAAGGGTGGCCTTGGCGATGGAGCCACCCCGTGAGTCGGTGACCTCAATCTGTGCGGAGTCCATTGTGGCGCTGCCATAGGTGCCATCCTCGGCGACTGTCCGAACGATGCCGCGATAATACACCGTCTGTGCCGGGCGATAGACCGGGCGATCGGTGTGCAGATAGATCAGGCTGCTTTCGGTCGCCACGCCATAATGGCCTGAGTAATAGGAGTCGGAGATGGCGAAATCCTCACCACGCCCGCCAAGCACAAGGATCTGGTTGCCATATCCCCACCCCCATGGCTCTCCCTCTATCTCCTCGGTCCGTGACGCTTCCAGAAGCTTGGTGATCGTGGTTGTTGCAACGCCATCATTGCCGGTTACTGCGCCTACGGAGTTTGTGCCCCCCCTGGTAAAGGTAATGGGCATGCCGCTTACCCGCTCGCCGGTGTGCCGATTGACGACAAAGGCAAGCGCCTCGGTCTGGGTCTGCTTGACGATCAGGCCAAGCTCGGTGACGATAAGCACCGTGGCTGCAACCTTGCCGCCGGCTCCCGCCTGTACCAGATATACCCCCTTCTCCGATACCGGGACCGGGATCGACTCGTACTGCCAGTAGCGATCGCGCGAGGTTACCTTGTGCTGCCATGAGGCTACCGATTTGAACTGCGCTGCATCGCGGAGATTGAATGGGGAGGCTCCCTCCTCGGAGGAAGAGCCGGGGGAATGGGGATTTTTCTGGGCGAGGAAAAACCGCACGGGATCAAGAATCCGATATGCACGGAGTTCCAGTGCCGTACGGCGAGAGATCTGTCCGCCGAAATCGACCGCAATCCCCTGATCGCCGGGACTGTAGATCCGGTTGCTTGAGAGATAGAACTCCACCGGTTTATCATCGCCGTTGAATGCAAAGGCAACCATCGCGGAGAGAAGGATGAAAAGTTTTGTGACGAGCGAGTTGAATTTCATTGCTATACCTGAAAATCTTCCGGCAATACCTGGGCTTCACGCTCCGGGGCTGTGCATAGACCTGTCTCCAGATAAGACGTTGAACCGGGAGGCCGTAACGATCTCTCCCGGACATATAGGGGGGAAGGCTGCCGGGATCTTCCAGTGCATCGCTCTGCTACATGGCGGGGAACCCGGATGGATGGAATCGGTGCAGCCGTCGGGTGCGGCTGGCAGGAGGGCGCCCCCTCTGCCATAACAACATATAATGTACACGATTAGTTCGATCACCATAGTTGCCATGACCGTTGGGAAACACGAGGGGAGAAATGGTGGTGGAGGAACCGGGGAATCCCCGCCGATTATGATGCGTTCCCAGGCAGGAGTGCCGTCGGATGGTTTGCCGCCATCAGGTCCATGATTTGTCTTCGGGCGTTTCATTCTCTAGATTCAGCGCGCCTTGTTATCAATCAACCTGGAGCCATGATAATACATCGTTACACACCGCCGCCAGCAGATGAGAATGTCGGCACGCTGAAGAAGATCACGCAGTTTGAGTCGGACCGGATGTTCGTTGATTATTACCTCCTGGGGCCGGGCGGGCGGCAGAAGCCCCATAGCCATGCCGAGAACGACAAGCTGTATTTCGTGCTGCATGGGGAGGGAATCTTTCTTCTGGGCGAGGATGAGCATCGGCTTGCGGCGGGGGAAGGGTGTGTGGCGGAGGCCGGGGTGCCGCATGGCGTCAGGAACGATACCGACCAGCCCTTGGTTCTGCTTGTATCGATGGCCCCACATCCGGGGCGGCGAGGTTAGGATCACTGCGATGCAGAAACATGCTGGCAAGGCCATCCGGCGTATGCTGGCCCCGGCCTTTTCCACGCCTATATATATTCAGAATTCAGAGGACTACAAGCGATGCTTCAACCAGGCGATACCGCTCCTGATTTTACGGCCTCCACGACCACCGGCGATACCATCTCGCTCAGCGATTTTCGTGGAAACAACAACGTCGTGCTCTATTTCTATCCCAAGGATGATACGCCGGGATGTACGATAGAGGCCTGCGAATTCCGCGACAGCAAGGGGGACTACGATGCCCTCGATGCCGTGGTTCTTGGGGTGAGCACCGATGACCAAGGCTCGCATCGGGCATTTACCGAAAAGTACGGGCTTAATTTCCCCTTGCTTGTCGATACGGACGGCTCCATCTGCGATTCGTACGAGGTTCCCCGCAAGGGAAGCTACGCGGCCCGTATCACCTATCTGATCGATACCAAGGGAGTGATTCAGAAAGGATGGGAGGAAGTGAACCCGCGTGGCCACGCCGCCGAGGTGATGGAGGAGATAAAAGGGCTGGTGCAGCCATAGCCAGCCCGTGCCGATCCTCTCCCGATATGGCATGCGCACACAGGGGGTCGGGGGTGCCGGTGATCTGCGCAGAGTCCCGGACAGCAGGGGCATGCCGGTGATTATAGGCGGGACTTCTCCTGTCCGCAGCAGGTTGTGAACGAAGCCTCTATACGGAGGCTTCGTTCGTATTTGGGAATAGTGAGATATTAAGGGCCGTCGGCATCCGGCATAGTGGGGAGCGCTGGCTCCTCATGCCCGGCATTGTGCGCGTAGGGCGCAACCGGCATCATCCTCGGATGCCGGATTTCTTCTGGTTTATGAATATCCCCATATACTAATGCAGCACGATCGTAGCATCTCCCCCCGCTTCCTTCTGGCAATGGCATGTCTGCTCTGTCTTGCCACGGTGGCCAACGCTCAGCTTCCCATCACCGATACTCCTTCGATATGGAAGGAGAAGCTTCAACGGCATATCCGATACCTGGCAAGCGATTCGCTGGAAGGGCGTCGTACCGCCACGGCCGGGAACCGGGCGGCCGCCGAATATATCGCCCGCCAGTTTGCCTCCTTTGGTCTGGACTCTCTTGCTGGTGATGGATTCTCCGGTTACAGGAATCTGTTCTCCTATCCGGTCGGGTTACAGGTGGGAGAGCGAAACCGGGCCAAGCTTATGCGCGAAATCGGTGGACGGGCCGACTCGGTCCGGCTTGCCATCGGCCAGGATTTCAATCCCATGGGGTTCAGCGATATCGGGCGTGTGGCAGGCGATCTAGTGTTTGTTGGCTATGGCCTGAGTGTGAGCGAGCAAGGCTATGACGACTACCAGGGGGTGGATGCCGATGGAAAGATCGCGCTTATGATGCGCGGCTCGCCCGATGCGGCAAACCCGCACGGCGAGTTCGGGCTGCATGCGACGTTTGCGCGGAAGATTATCACCGCACGCGAGCATGGCGTGGTCGGGATCATCTTTATTGATCCGCCGATCTATGCCGATTCGCTCCCTCCACGGCCAACGCTCGATCGCAATTTCCTGCACTCCGGCATCGTGGCCATAGCTGCCAGAAGCTCCCTGTTCGCCGATCTTCGCGATGCTCAGGGGCGTACCCTTGCCGAGCTACAGGCGCTGATCGATTCGACCAAGAAGCCTGCGTCGTTTGCCCCGAAGGGATATGCCGCCGTGTTGCGTTCGGATGTGATCACGGTGCGCTCGATGGTGGAAAATGTGGTCGGAGTGCTGCCCGGCAACGATCCCGCTCTTCGCAATGAGTATGTGGTGGTTGGTGGGCATTTCGACCACCTTGGCCGCGGCGGCGAAGGCTCGCTGTATCGTGGCCATGATTCGGCGATTCACTACGGCGCCGATGACAATGCCTCGGGCACGGCCGGCATGCTGATGCTTGCAGAGAAGTACGCAAAAAGCCGATCCAATGCCCGCTCCATCATCTTCGTGGGCTTCAATGGCGAGGAGGAGGGGCTGCTCGGCTCGGCTGCGCTTGTGGCAAATGCCGCGTTCCCGGTCGATAAGATCACGTCGATGATCAATATGGATATGATCGGCCGCCTCGACTCGAATACGCTGATCGTATATGGGTTCGGCACCTCGCCTTCGTGGAAGGGGCTGTTCGATTCGCTGAATGCAGGTGATCGGTTTACTCTGAAGAGGATCGATGACGGGTATGGCCCAAGCGATCATTCCAGCTTCTATCGCAAGAACATTCCGGTGGTCTTCTTCTTCACCGGACTGCATGCCGATTACCACCGCCCCTCCGATACATGGGAGAAGATCAACTACGATGGCATGGTGCGGTTGCTGGATATGGCGGGCGAATCGCTTCACTGGCTGAGCAATCGCAAGGAACGGCTTCAGTTCACCAAAACCGAGACCAATGCGGTACGTGCAAACACCGGATTTCGGGTATATGTGGGAACCGTTCCAGACTATGCATTCGAGGGGAAGGGGCTTCGCCTGAGCGGTGTTTCCGATGGAGGACCGGCCGCAAAAGCCGGGCTTCAGGAAGGCGATATCATCGTGCGGATGGGGACCAAGGAGATCAACAATATCTATGACTATACCTATGCGCTCGGCGAGTTCCGTCCGAAGGAGCATGTGGAGGTGGAGTTCCTTCGAGGCGAGGAGAAAAAGACCGTGATGGTGGAGTTGAGCAGCCGGTAGCAACCGGCAGAAGGCGCTGAGCGATCGGCCGGTGCCGATGATCGTAGAGGTGATCCGCAGGCGCCCGTATCGGATGATCCTGCTATCGAGGCGCCCGGCCCTGGCCGGGCGCCTGGCGTTATAGCGGGATTTGTGGCGATTCCGATAGCCGCTAGGAGCGGCGAAGCAGTGATCCCCAGGGCTGTGCCCGATCGTCCCATTAGCCGAATCGCTTCAGTGCAGGCGGACCCGCCATACCGCCCCCCATAGTCTCCCAGCCTCTGAACATGCCGGAGTTTCCAGTTGATTTGTACCTTGTGGATGGTTATGATCTCTGGATCGTCCAGATGATATGCCGTTGCAAATCGGATCATTGCATGAGAACAATACCACGTCTACAGGCGATGCTGGTGTGCGGAGCACTGGTTGCCACGTTCGGCTGCTCCGATGCCGGAAGCCAGAACCATGATACCCCAGGGGGGGCTGCGGATCGTGCTGCCGACTTTTCAGCATACTGGCACCAGGGGAAGGCCGAGGTGACCCGGTATGCGCTCCGGCAGGCGCGTTATGGCGAATTGCGCGATGGCGATGCGGTGCTGATCTTTGTGACCGAGGATTTCATCCGGGATAAACAGGTAAAGCTTGAGTCCGATCCGACCGGAAAGGATGCCGTGCCTATTCTGAAGCTGAACGCTACCAAGAAATTCAATACCGGCATCTATCCATATTCGATGATGACCTCTGTCTTCACCCCGGTGGATGTGCAGGGCGATCCGCATACGCTCAAGGTGACAACAACGGTGCAGGAGTGGTGCGGCCAGACCTTTACGCAGTTCAATTTCAGAAGCAACCACTACAGCGTCCGGTCGTTCTCCTATTTCGAGGCGGAGGGCGACCGCGAGTTCTCGCTTGATCGTGGCATGCTGGAGGATGAGATCTGGACGCGCATCCGGCTGGCACCGGCCACCCTGCCGACCGGTGATATGCGGATGGTCCCCGGCACCATGACTGCGCGCCTGCGCCATATTGAGCCTGCGGTAGAGGCCGCTCGGGGAACGCTGGAGGCGATTGCCGCCGATTCCTCGGGCCAGGAACTGCTTCGTTATACCGTCGAGTATCCCGGCTCGGAGCGCACCCTTGCCATCGATTTCCAGAAGCAGTTCCCGCACAGGATCGTCGGCTGGAGAGAAACCTATCGCGATGGTTCCGGCCCTCGTGCCCAGCGGCTGACTACAGAGGCCGTTCGGATGAACGAGCTGATGATCGACTACTGGAAGCACAATGCCACCGCCGATGATAGTCTGCGCGGCCTGCTTGGGCTGCCATGACATCTCTGCGATGAACGGGCCTGGCTGCTCTCTTTCCTCCGGGACGTTTCCGGCCCTCTCCTTCCATTTCTGTTGTTCGACTTCGGAGCCTTCTATGTTCCAGACTCGCCCGTTTTGGCTTTCTCCGGTGATCGTGGTGCTTGCTCTTCTGGTCTCCTGTAGCGCGGAGCGTCCCGATGTATCCGGTGATGCGCCTGTCGATCTTCGGCTGCATCTGAAGCCGGGGGCACGCTATCGCTTCTGGTCCGAAAGCGCTCAGAGAATAGAGCAGCCGATGCTTGGTGATGGCATCACGCAGCGTTTTGGCATCGGCACCACCTATCACGTTCTCGGGGTTGATTCCGCAGGCGTCGCATCGCTCCGGGTGACGTTTGATTCGGTGGCATTTTTCCAGGATGGCGTGATCGGCACCGCAGAGTACAACTCCGGTAACCCGTCGGCGGAGATCCCGCCGATGGCTGTGGGTTTTGCCGCGCTGTTTGGCGAGGGGTTTACGGCGAGGGTGGCGCCGGACGGACAAGTGCTGGGGGTGGAGGGCATCGACTCTCTCTGGGAGAGGATGAGGGGCAAACTGGAGAAGCAGGCCGAGGGGGCGGAGATGTCGGTGATATCAGGGCTGCGGCGGATCGACCCGCAATGGCTGAAAGGGATGGTGGAGGGGGCCTTCAGCTATCTGCCGGAGCAGCCCATTGCCGTGGGAGAGTTCTGGGATGGGGCGGCCCCCAGCGGCCAGGGTTTTGCTGTGCCTATCCGAAACCGCTATCGGCTTGAATCGGTGAACGATGGTGTGGCGACGATCGCCGTGGAGTCGGCCGCGGAATCTGGCGATGCAGAGGGAACAAGCGGGCAGATGGGGGGCTTTACCTACAAGATCACCGGGAAGCAGGAGGGGACGATGACCATTGAGCTGGGAACCGGGATGCCGATTGGGAGCGAGGTGGAACAGAGCTATTCCGGCGAGCTTCAGGTAAAAGGGGGGAGTGGCAAGGGCTATCCGGTCTCTCTGGAGGGGACCACGAAGCTTCGCCGGGTTGGCTCCTGAGCGGCTGCCCGCCTGCCTGAACGCAAACATAACAGAAACGGCCCGTATGGTGTGCCATCGGGCCGTTTTTCATTGCATGCCGCCCGGGGTGTCGCCGTAATCCCTTCTGGCGATTTTCATCAGAATCATCATCCAGGAGATCGGCGGCGTTACGCTGGTCTGCATCACGCTATCACCCCTTGCCTGATTCCTGTTCGAGCCTGCGGCGAAGCTCTACGCTATCGCGAGAGAGCTGAAGCCGCCGTGCCTCCGCCACCGTCGATTCGGACGACGGGGTCGTACGTTTGGGAGGGGCCGGTGGGGGCGTTGGCATTTCCCGCATCGCTTCGATCTTCCGGCGAAGCTCGGCGGCCTGTGTGGGGAGCGGCCGCCGTTGCTGTGCTTCGGATGCCTGCACCGCAGGGCGTGCCTCGGCCTCTACGACAGGTTGCGCAGGGAGTGGAGGGGGATCCAGTGCCGGAACAACCGTGTTCGCCGGTGGTATCTCCGGTGCAGAAGATGGGGGCTTGGATGCCACGGGCGTAGCTGGAACGGATTTCTCTACGACAATCGTTTCCGGCCGGTCTGGCGTCGGCCTGGTTGGCGGCTCGCTCGGGATGGGCTGCATCTGCGGCGCTGCTGTGCCACGTTCGCCCTGTTCCTGGGGACGCGGTGCGGGCATGGGAGGGGCTGGCTGGCGAGTATCGCGGGCGGCCTGGCGACGCGACGAGCGGCGCGATATCCAGATCACCAGAGCGATCAGGATGATGAGGAGAAGCACTCCTCCGATAAAATAGATCCACCGTCTGGCGGACGGGTCGGCGAAGTTCCAGATGTCGGTATTCACGTGTTGGGGCGTATCGTTGCGTCGTGTGGTTGCATTGGAGTGTGCCCAGGCCGTATCGTGCTCGGTGAGCATTTCACGAGAGGTCTGCTGGTTGCTTGCTGCAACCGCCGAATCCCCTCCCTTGAGCTGCGCCGCCGCCAGCGCTGCGTAATCATCTGCGGTGGTCGGCTTTGCAAGATACTGTGCCGCAAGCGTACGTTCTCCCCGGCGGGCATAATAGACGCCAAGTGCCGATGCTGCGCGCGGGTCGCCTGTGGCATATGCTATCCTGAGCATTTCCAGGGCCTGCCTGTCAAGCCCCTGTTCAAAGGCAAGAAGACCCTTGTAATAGTGTTCCTGGGCGTATTCCAGCTTGTTCCAATCGAATGTATGAACGATCAGCGTATTGGAATAGGGGCGCCAGATCGACGCATAACCAAGGCGGGTGGCTGCGCGCACAGTAAGGCGAAGCTCGTTTGGCCCCGACCGGGTCAGGATAGCCTCCCGACGATGTGGACCCAGTATGGAGCTGCCGCCCTGGTCGGCCGTTTGTGGAAGGTGTGCATTGCTCAGCCGGATAACAAGCTGCGTTGAGTCGCTCTCGGCCAGGTCCACTGCATAGCCAAGGCTATCGGAGAAGCGGATCGCCACATCATCTCCCTCCCATCGAAGGTCGAGGACATCGGCGGCGGAGGCCGCTGCGGTAAGGATGATAGCCGTCCCGAGCAGGCACGAGATACGTCGAAGAGCAGATGGCCTAGACATGCGGGGCCTCCGGATCATGATCGGGAAGGGGGACGCCCTCTATCGCCCACTGGCCGAGCAAGGCATCGGCGGCGGAGATCAGGTCATCCGGTATCTTTGTGCCGGTGGAGATATAACCCAGGGGCAGCCCCATCCAGCGTGCAGAGGATATCATGCCGCCAAGCGATGGCGCCTCGTCGAGCTTGGTAAAGGTAACGCAGCTCAGCCGCTCCCCCAGGAACAGTGCGGCGGTCTCCTGCAATGCCCGCTGGCTCATCGTTGCCGGAAGTACCAGATGGGTCTCATCCGGGCGGGCGGCGGCGAGGAAGGAGGTCAGCTCCTCACGTGCGGGACGATCGGAGCGCCCGGCTGTGTCCAGCACCACCAGATCCGCCTCTGATTCGTCGATCAGGGAGACGATATCCTCAGGGTCGAAGGCGATGCCAAACGGGACGCTGAGAATGTCCGCGATGGTCTGCACTCCCTCTACCGAGCCGATCTTATAGGTATCGCTGGAAATAATCTTGACACGCAGTCCGTGGGCAAGCACTGCGCGCACGGCAAGCTTGTACATCAGCGTTGTCTTGCCGGCACCGGATGAGCCAACCAGGGCGAAGATAAATGGGCGCTCGCCGGGCGCCCGGCGGGTGACCGATGGCATGGCCTCGGCCTTCCGTTCAAGCGCCGAGTCTATCTCGCGTGCGGTTGCCTCGAACAGCTCCTCATCGCCCACATCGCGATTACCATATGTCCCGTGGACCGAGCGGGTGATGCTGGCTGCATAACGCCGTTCAAAGTCATTCGAGACCAGGTGAGAGAAGAGCCGACGGTAGGGACCGGGAAGTGACGCCACCTGTTCGGAGCGCATCCACTCGTGCAGATCGCCGACCAGTTCCTCGATATGTGCCAGCCGCGCTTCGAGCGCAGCAGAGAGCAGCGAGTGCTCGCCAAGTTCTTCCGTCTCCCGGAGGATATTCATGCGTTCGTCTGAATTAATTGGGCGCTGAAACTACTCCTTTCCGGCTCAACCTGGAACAGAAGGATGGTTCTGCGGAGGATTATAGCGGGATATGCTGAGCCATTTTCAAGTAGCTTTCCCCATGAAGATACGATACAAATGAGCGCGGCCATCGTGATAGAGCGTATGAAAGATGCCATAGAGGCACCAGGTGCCGGGGGCGAGCTGCCCAATGGCACGATCGAAGCATGGGGGCGGCCACGACGTTTGTTGTTGGCCAGGCCCGATCCGTAGTATCCCGAGCTGCCGTCTCCGTGATGATATCGGCCATATGTTCGGTGCCGGATGGGGGGGCGCCCTGCCACGGATTGGCTGGTGCCGGAGGAGCGCTCATGGCTGGCTCCTTTGCGGTATGATATTCGGTGCGTTCAAGGTTTTGGTATGGCCGGTCGGCATACGATTGAAACTTTTTTCTCAACTCCGTGTTCCTGACAGCAAATGCGTGAACAATCGCCAATCTCACAGACAAGCGATGAATCGCTGATGGATCGCTTCAAGGCGGGTGAAGAGGGGGCGTTTGTAGAACTGTACAACCGCTATAACCGCAGAGTATACGCATACTGCATACGGATGCTTAGCTCGAAGGAATCCGCAGATGATCTCTTTCAGGAGGTCTTTATTCGGGTTTCTCGTAAACGGAACAGGTTTCAGGGGGGAAGTTTCTCTGCATGGCTGTTTGCCATAGCACGCAACCTCTGCCTGAACGCGCTGCGTGATAGCGTACATCATGTGGCCCTAGAAGAGGTGGAAGAGACATTGCAGACGGCCCCCGACGAGGCGGAGTATGATCCGAGCCTTGAACTCTTGAAAAAGGCTGTCGAGCAGCTTCCGCCCGATCTTCGCGAACCGCTGGTATTACGGGTCTACAACGACCTGAGCTATCAGGAGATCGCCGATCTTACCGAAACAAAGCTGGCAACGGTAAAGGTCCGAATTTTCCGGGCCAAGCAGAGACTACACGAACTACTTGCTCCATATTTTCTCGATAAAGTATGACGACCGAAGATCTGATCCTCGAATATTTCGATGGGGCGCTGACTCCCGAGCAGGAGTCGCGGCTGCGAGCCGAAGTGAATGCGTCCCCCGAAGCTCGAGCACTTTTCGAGCACCATAGGAGCCTTCATGCGATGTTCGGTGCCGATGTAGCCTCGCTTGCGCCGTCATCGGCGCTTGATAGTGCCGTGATTGCCGCAGCGCTGGGAACGGTGCCGGAGGCCGTTGGCAGCGGGGCGCTCTCGTGGCTTAGCGGCAAGGTGGCCGTTGGCATCTCCGCTGTTGTGATCGGAGGGCTTTCGGTTGCTCTGCTTAGTACTGGCGGGCCGGAGCCGGCCCCGGCAGTTGTGCAGCCGGCTCCGGCTGTGCGTACCGTTCCTGATGCCGTGCAACCTTCCGCCGAGCAGCCGCCAGCCGCTACGCCGAAGAGCGAGGTTGCGGAGGAGACTCCGGGGAAGGCCCGGCCATCGACGGTGGAGGCCGCCGAGCCTCGGAATGCCGTGCGGGCAAAGGAGAGGGCAACGGCACGGCCGGTGCAGAAGCCGGGCCTTCGCATTGATACCTCCGATCAACCTAGGATCAACCATCCGCCGGTGCTGCGATCGGATGGGGCCGACAAATAAAGCGTTCTCTTCTCCAGCCTACAGGCCGCAAGCATTCGGGTTGTATCTTTAGAGCGGATAAACCCGGCCGGAGCAAGCGTGCGCAAGCGTCTACGATATCATAGTATGATAATGGCTCAGGCCATGCTGATCGGCATGGCCTGCGTTGCTTTTGGCCAGAATGACAGTCTCCGCCCCCCCTCCAGCTATTTCCTTGGTCTGTACGGCGGGTTCGGGCTGGGTCTGGAGATCGCCGATCTCACCCTTCCCGGATTCGACCCAAGCTGCGGCACATTGCGCCGGGGCGATGCAACCTCATGGGCCGCCGGAGGACTCTTCGAGCTGCCGCTCGGCCGCACTGTAGCGTTGCAGTTGCGCCCATCCGTCACCGGCCAGAGCGGGATGCTCCGCGAAACCCTTCCTACCGATCACCCTGTTGTCCTTGATGATGGCAGCTATGCCCTGGCCGTTATAGATCAGGTGCTGGAATATAAGCGCACCATGGTCGGGCTGGCCGCGCTGGCACGGCTGGCCCTTCCGGGCGGACTTCGTGCGCAGGCCGGGCCGGGCGTCCGCCACGTTATCGCTGCGCGCCAGTGGCATAAACAGGTGATGGTCGAGCCGGCAGAGCTTCTTTTTGCCAATAATAGCCGCGAGTTTGTGCTTGATAGCGGAAGTGTGATCGCCAACCCTATGCTGGAGATCGGCATCGAGGCCGGTATCGCATACGATCTCCCGATCTCGGCAACCTCCACGCTCTCGCCGGAGATCATGGCATCGCTCCCTCTTTCAAGCCAGACCACCGATGGCGTATGGCGTAGCTTTTCGCTCCGTTTTGGTGCGGCGCTCCGCTTTGGCCGTGGCTCTGTGCAGAGCCTGCCGTTGCCCCCTGTACAGCTTCCCGAGACGACCGCAACCACCGTTGCTCCCATGCTTGCGGCTTCGATCAGCACCTTCCCCGAGGTGGTGAGCGTCAGGATCGAGGAGTACGACTCCACGGAAGTGCTGCCGATTCTGAATCAGATCTTTTTTGCCGAAAGCTCATCCGATCTCCGCCCGGAGTATCGGAGGCTGAGCATGCAGGAGACGGAGACGTTTACCAATGCCCAGCTTCTCGGCTCCGCACTCGATGTCTATTACCACGTTCTGAATATCGTCGGCCGGAGGCTGCGCCAGAGCAATGCCACCCTTACGATCAATGGATATCGGAACAGCAGAGAGAGCGACCCATCGCTGTCGATGCGCCGTGCCGAGACGATCAGGCGTTATCTGATCGAGGTCTGGGGCATCGACTCGCGAAAGCTGAAAGTGACAGGGCGGGGGCTTCCGCCCGATCGCGCCCGCGAGGCTACGATCGAAGGTTACCAGGAGAACGCGCGCGTGGAGCTTATCCCGTCCGATCCGAACATCCTGGCGCCGGTGTTCCGTCGCCATATCCAGCGTACCGCCACTCCATCGGCGATCACGTTTCATATGCAGGCCGTTGCCGAGGCTGGCGTTGCCGGTTGGCAGCTTGCGGTGGATGAAGATGCCGAAGGACGGTTCAGAACGTTTGATGGGGTCGGTGTGCCGCCGGACTCCATCGTCTGGAACTGGCGCAGCAACGAGGGGGAGCTTCCCAGGCTTCCAATGCGGCTCGGGTATACGTTCATCGTTGCCGATAGTGCCGGTGGAGTGTTCGCATCCTCTCCTACTGGAATTGATGTGGCATATCAGTCGGTGCAGGAGAAGCTGTTGCATCAGGAACGCGGCATGACCATCGAGACCTTCTCGCTGCTTCTGTTCAAGTACGGCAGTCCGAAGATCAGCCAGAGCGATGATGACCTGCTGCGCGCTATCGCTGCCGGTGTGCAGCCCGGCGCCTACGTTCGCTTTACCGGCTATACCGATTCGCTTGGCGACGAAGGGCATAACCGCCAGCTTGCCACGGCGCGTGCGCAGGAGGCCGCCGCCATCTTCCGCGGGCTTGTTCCGGCCGATGTCATCATCTCTGTCGATGAAAACGGAGGGGAGTGGGAACGTTTTCCGTTTACCACCCCGGAGGGACGCTCCCACTGCCGGACCGTGGTGATCGAGCTGCGAACTCCGAAAGAAGGGGATGGCCTGTGACAATTCGCCCGATTTTGTTATGATCGCCGAAGGCGGCATCCCTTCGTGTTTCGGAACGTCTTCGGCCGAGAGTGGGCCCGTGTTGATGTGCTGAAGAATGTGGGCGGTACCTGCCCGATCGCCGTGACACGGTATCTGCTCGACAGGCGTCTTTCTATCGCCGGGTCGGTTGCAGATATCCGATCGGCCGAATCGTGATGATCCAGATCCTGCCGCCCGGAGGTTGCAGGGCGTGTTGTCATGGCATTTGCTGCCTCGGGTCTTGGTTTGCACTATATGGAGAGAGACGATGTGATGAAAGCACTGCGGAACCATACCGTCCATGCCTGGTGCAGGCTCCTTCGCGGAACCGATGCTCTACCTGCGGGGCGTCGGCTCTTTTTCAGGGGGGGCATCGCCCTGGCTCTGCTTTGCATGGTTCTGTATGCTCCGTTGGCCGCACAGACTCCTTCCTACAAGCTTCCCTTCTCCTTTATCGAAAATCATGGCCAGTGGGATGCCTCGGCGCGGTATATGCTCGATTGCGCCCCGGGGCTGCGCGCCTGGTTCAGCCAGGGCGCAGTGCTGTACGACCTGGCTGGTGCAGCAGGAGGCCATGTGCTACGGCAGCGTTTCATCGGTGCCGAGCCGATTGCTCCGCTCTCGGCCGGCCCGGTGCCGGGGGCGTGGAACTTCATCGGCGCCGACGCAACGTGGGCGGGTGTGGCGGGTGCTGGAGAGCTGTTGTATCCCGGCATCTACCCTGGCATTGATGTTCGGTATTACCAGCAGGAGGGGGGGCTGAAGTATGATCTGATCGTGGCGCCGGGGGCCGACCCATACCTGATCCGGTTTACCTATGATGGAGCGCTCGGGATACGCATCGCAGAGCGGGGGGAGCTACGTGTTGGCAGCTCGGTCGGGGACCTTATCGAGAATGCCCCATATTGCTATCAGGAGATCGACGGCATCCGGCGGGAGGTGCCGTGCAGGTTTATCCAGGACCGGCGTGGCATTGGCTTCCATCTGGGGGAGTACGAT
Organism: uncultured Alphaproteobacteria bacterium; assembly: GCA_964455525.1. Lineage (GTDB taxonomy): Bacteria > Bacteroidota > Ignavibacteria > OLB7 > OLB7 > JAFDZV01. The sequence goes on along the minus strand of CAYVWR010000001.1, from coordinate 508,851 downwards.
CGCTCCCGTCCGCTTGTGATTGATCCGGCCCTGATCTATAGCTCCTATCTTGGTGGTGCCGGCCCTGATGATGGCCGTGGCATCACGCTCGATCCGGCTGGCAATATCTATGTGACCGGTTTCACCCGTTCCAAGAATTTCCCGACAACCCCCGGTGCATATCGCAGGGCAATTGATCCGGTGAACCCGGAGTTCCCCTCCGAGGATATTTTTGTCGTCAAGCTGGACCCAACCGGCAGCATCCTGTTGTATGCTACCTATATCAACGCGAGCGGAAACGATCGTCCGGCCGGGATCGTGGTCAAGAGCAATGGTGTTGCCGTTATCGCAGGGGTTACATTCTCCACGGATTTTCCCACAACCGTCGGCGCTTATCAGCGTGATAATGCCGTGGTTGCGGGGGGCAGCGGGTTTGTGCTCGGCTTGAATCCAAACGGCGGGAGCCTTGCGTTCTCTACGTTTCTGGGAGGCTCGAAAGAAGATCAGATCGAGGCGATAGCCCTTACTACGAACGATACCATCGTTGTGGGGGGGTGGACACGTTCGCCCGATTTCCCCACAACTCCCGGCGCTTTCAGCCGAACCTATCATACCGACACGGACGAGGGATTTATAAGCCGACTCGATCCGTTCGGTGCCATACTCCGTAACAGCACGTATATCGGCGGAAACGCCGATGATCGTGTGCGTTCGATCGGCATGGAGCGTGGTGGAACTATCTGGGCAACCGGCTGGACCTCCTCGGCGGACTTTCCTGCCGATACCGCCTTTGGTGCGGGGCCGCGAGGGCTGCGCGATTGTTTTATCAGCGGATTCCGGCCGGACCTCTCGGCGACGGTTTCCAGCATGACGATCGGTGGTGCGGGGGATGATGAAGGAGAGGGGCTTGCGGTCAGAGGTGGCAGCGGCGCCGGTATCTCTGCCGATACTGTCTATGTGGTCGGCTCATCCACATCGCTCAACTTTCCGATAGAACCCTTGTCGCTTGGCGGGGCTTCCGGTTCATGGATCGCCATCAAGGTGATCTGGAGCGCCGCCACTCTTCGTCCCACCCTTGTCTACAGCCGCTACCTTGGCCGTGCAAATGGTGGGAGCGGGCATACGGTTCAGGCAGATCGGGAGGGCAATGCTTTTCTCTGTGGCACGTTCCGTTCCGCACGTGGGGATAACGATCTTCTGCTGGTGCGGCTCGACCATGCCGGACGGAGTGTGCTTCCTGATACCGAGATCGGTGGCACCGCCGATGAGACCCCGTGGCGGCAGAGCTTTCTGAGCATCTACGGCGATCTCTATATCACCGGCACAACCCGGTCGGTGAATCTTCCAACCATCACTGGTGCGTTCGACCGGCAGTTGAACAATGCCGGGGAGGCCGGGCAGAGCGATGCCTTTCTTCTCCGCTATGGTTTTTTCCGCCGCCCTGCCATCTACGCCCGGCCGGTTCATGATTTCGGCACGATACGCTGCCCCGCCGAGAGGCTCGATACCTTCAATGTCTACAATCTGGGCGATGATACGCTACGGATCTGGCGCTATAATTTTGTGCGGAATGAAAGCTCGCCGTTTCAGGTGGTCTCCCCCAATCAACAGGCTGCCCCGTTTTTTATAGCCCCAGGAGATTCTCTCCGCTATATCGTCAGATTTACGCCTGGAAATGCGGGTGAGGAGACCGATCGGCTTCAGATCTTCAGCAACGACTCCGCTGCCGGACGGTATCCGCTGGAGCTTCATTACAGCATCATCAACCAGGTGATCGCCACAAACCCCTCTGCCATCTCGTTTGGTGCAGTGCCGTTCTGCTCCGGGGGGGGCACGCGCGATACGATGCTGCTGACCGTGGGCGTGACCCCGGCAGCCCGTGCTCGCGTGCGGCTGCGTTTCAGCAATCCCCGTACGGGCGAGTCTGCGTTCAGCACCGACAGCCCTGCGGAGTTTGATGTCAATGGCAGCAGCGCCATCAGGGTCATCTTCGAGCCGAAAAAGGAGGGGACTTTTACCGACACGCTGGTTATCACCACGCCCGATTGTAACAAGGAGATCCGGGTGCCGCTGCAAGGGAGCGGCAGGACGATCTCGTTCACTATTGTGGAGAGCGAGCTTCGGTTTCCGCCGATCACGGCCTGCCCCGCAGAGGCGGGGTTTGTCGATTCCTCCATCACCGTCATGAACACAAGCGATCTGCCGATCACGGTGTATGCGCTTGATATCGCCGAGCCTGGATTGAGTGTGGTGACGGAGCTGCCGGTTGTGATCCCGCCCGGAGCCTCGCGGCCGATCGTGCTCAGGTTCAGCGCGGGAAAAACCTCGGATACAGTGATCGGCCTGCCAATCATCAGGGTGCGGGAGTGCAATGCCTCGCGCAGCATAGCGGTGTTTGCGGAGGTTCGCAATCACCGCAACCTTCCCGATCTCCCACCGCTCGATTTCGGCGCGGTGATCGGCTGTCCAGATTCTTCTGCGGTGGTCGATAGCGCCGTTGTTGTGTATGCTGCCGAGGATACGGGGGTGAGGATCGATCTGGTCGCCGTGGAAGATCCAACCGGATCATTCACCCTCTTCGATCGGCCATCTCTTCCCTGGACGATCGAAGCCGCCGGATCGGTCCGTCTGCCGGTTCGTTATGCGCCAACCGATACCGGCAGGATCGGCGCGCAGCTCCTGGTGGTCTATCGGTCCGGGCTTTGTGTTGATACCTTGCGCGTTGCGCTCAGGGGGACGTATCTGATCGAACGGGCCGAGGCGGTTGAGCCGATTATTGATCTGCCTCCTCTTTCGGAATGCGCAGGCGGTGCCGACACCGTCGTGACTCTCCGTAATACATCGAACACACCGGTACGGATTGTTGCGGTGATGCGTAGCAGCGGCATCGATCCGGCTCGCTCCCGATCGGTCCCCTTTACCATTCCGCCGGGGGGGACCATCACCGATACGGTTCAGTTCTCTCCGCGCCATGCGGGGGCTGCCGAGGAAACGCTCACCTATATCACCTCGGCCTGTCGCCAGAGCATTACCGTGACGCTTCGGGGAAGCCGTCGTGGCACGGTGCTCACTTTTGCGCGCGATACGTTTCGGTTCGATCCATTGCTGCTCTGCCAGACCGGAGCCGTGCTCGACTCCGCGATTCTTGGCAATGCCGGCGATCAGGGAACCGTGGCAACGGTTGTTTCGGCGGAGATCATCGGGAGCGGTGCCTTTGCTCTTGCGCGTGATATACGTGGGGCCACGATCGTTGCCGGGGAGGGCTTGAGCATTCCGGTGCGGTTTCTCCCATCCGGGCCGGGGCGGTATCGTGCCGTGCTTCGGGTGCGGCTGGACCCCTGCGATACCACAATCGATCTGGCGCTTGTCGCCGATGTACTTCGGCCGGTGTTCGAGGTGCATGGCGGGGAGTTCGGCGAGGTGGTTGTCGGCGCTCGCGGCACGGCAGGCGTCACTGTGGTGAACCGCAATCCGGTGCCGGTTCGTCTTGAACGGCTTGCAGGCGTGGTGGCGCCATTCGCCCTGGTGGATGACGGCCGTCTGCCGATGCTGCTGGCTGCCGGAGATTCGGTTGAGCTGAACCTGGAGTTCACCCCAACCTTTGCCGGGACATTTGCCCCTACTGCCAGTGCCGAGGTCGAGTTTCCCTGCGTGTTCTCTGCGAACGTGCCGTTGAGCGGCCTTGCTCGCGTGGCGGCGGAATCGGTCGAGTTCTGCGTTGATGGCTTTTATAGTGGCGGGGGTGGGGACACGGTGGAGATTGCCCTTCGTGCCGATCGCGGCCGTGAACTTCCCGGTCGTGCGGTCTATTATCTTCGCTACGACTGGCGCCGCCTTCGTCTGCTTGGTGTTGTTGGCGGGGATGGGATATCAACGCCGATCGTTGTGCCGGGGGAAGGGCGCGCATCGTTTACCCAGTCGGCAGGGAGCCGTACCGGCACGCTTCTGCTTCGCTTCCAGCTTCTTGCCGCACAGGGCGCACAGACGTCTGTCGGCCTTGATTCGGTTGCCATCGATTCGGACATGCTTGTCGCCAGCAGTTGCGGAGATTCAGCGCATGTATTGATCTCCGATCGCTGTCTGTTCACCGATGTCTATCTTGGCAAGTTCCGCAACATGCTGGAGGATGTACGCCCGAACCCATCCGGCGCCTGGGTGGAGATCACCTATCAGCAGCTTGAGGATGCCCGTGCGGTGGTGCGGGTGTTCGATGCGGTAGGGCGTGAGGTGCTTCGCCCGCTCGATGCCATGATGCAGGGGGGGCGCTATACGATCCGTTTCAGCGTTGCCGATCTGCCCACCGGCGCGTATTTCTACAGTGTCGAGGCGGGGAGCTATCGCGAGGCGAGGCAGATGCTGGTGGAACGATAACGCCGGGAGCGTGGGGTGCTCCCGCTGCGCAGGCCGCATTGCAGGCAACAGCATCGCAATCAACCCGTGTCCGCCGTTTGCGCTGCTGCCGGTTCCCGCCGTTGTGTGCTCACCTGTTCTATCTCCCTCTGAAGGAAATAATTCAGTGTTGTTCGCAGCACAACGATTGCGCCAAGCTTTCCGATCTCCTCCCAGGATGGTGCCACGGCGGTACGGAGGATATCGGCCGCCAGCTCGAACTCCAGGGCGAGCACCAGCCATCGCCCGAGGTGCAGCCTGATCTTTTCAAGCTCCCCCGGCGCTCCGTTGTGTTGGAAGAAGCAGCGCAGAGCCGCAACGATCGCCTGGGCCGAGGCGAACCCTATAAGCAGGGCGGCGCAGGCCTCCACTGCCACCGACAGAACAAGCGTCCAGTATTTTACTATCTCTTCCACCATCGTGCTGCTTCCAGGTTGATATATCCCTTGGCGGGGGTTGCTCACGATCCTGCAACTATCTTCGCGCCATGTTCCGGCAGATATCCCATCGTGCGTTTATCATCGGGAGCATGGAAATTGCTGGGGGTGGTTCTGGGAAATCAGCAGGAAATGTTCATCTTAGCCGGACATCACGTGGTGGAGGGGGGGGGCCTCCATTCCTCCTGCGCCTATACCATTTAGTGCAGCACATCAATTTCGGAGTAATGCCATATGCCTCTCGTAAAGGAATTCTCCACCATCGCCGATATGTTTCTAGGTGTGACACAGGAGTTTCGTGCGGAGCCGAGAGATGCCTTCCGCCGGAAAGTTGCCGGGAAGTACGAGGGCACCTCGTACAAGGATCTGTATGAGCACGTGGAAGCCTTTGCGTTGGCGCTACGGGCACTTGGCCTCTCCCACGGCGATCGTATAGGGCTGATGTCGGAGAATCGCTTGGAGTGGGTGATCGCCGATTTTGCCTGTGCCTGTTCCGGGTTTGTCGATGTGCCGGTATTCCCGGTGCTGACCCCGAAGCAGGTGGAGTACATCTTCAACAACGCCGAGGTAAAGGCGGTGATCTGCTCGAACACCCTGCAACTCGGAAAGCTCCTGAAGGTTGCCGATGCCATCCCGACGCTGGAGCATATCATCGTGATGCAGCAGGATGCGATCGAACGGAACGCCGGGGCCGGGGACAAGGGGGTGATTCTCTTTCAGAGAATGGTGCAGGAGGGGCGGAAATTGGCGCAGGCGGTGCCGGGGCAGCTTGAACGTCTGGCCAGCGGCATCACTCCAGACGATCTTCTGACGCTGATCTATACAAGCGGCACCACGGGCAATCCCAAAGGGGTGATGCTTAGCCATGGCAACTTCGCCAGCAACGTGAGCGGCGCGGCACGGCTGTTCGATATCGTTCCCACTGATGTGGTGCTCAGCTATCTCCCCCTCTGCCATGCGTATGAGCGTACCGCAGGCTACTATACCTGCTTTGCCTGCGGAGCCATGATCGCCTTTGCCGACTCCATCGAGACCGTCACGGAGAATCTTCTGGAGGTTCGGCCTACCATCATGACCTCGGTGCCACGGTTGTTCGAGAGGATCAAGAACAGGGTGGAGAAGAGCGTACAGGAGGGGCCGGAAAAAAATCGGAAGATCTTCCGCTGGGCGTTCAAGGTGGGCAGGGAACGCTATCGTGCATTGCAGCGGAAAGGCCGTGCCGGGTTGCTTCTGTCTGCCAAGTATGCGCTTGCCGAGAAGCTGGTTTTCAGCAAGATCAGGGCGCGAACCGGCGGCAATATCCGATTGTTCGTTTCCGGTGGCGCAGCGCTTCCGGCCGATGTGGCAGAGTTCTTCTTTGCAATGGGAATGAATATCATCGAGGGGTACGGGCTTACCGAGTCCTCTCCCATTATCGCGGCCAATCCGCTTGAGCGCCCAAAGATCGGCACGGTGGGAAGGCCGATCGACAACGCAGAGGTGAAGATAGCCGAGGATGGGGAGATTCTGACACGTGGGCCGAATGTGATGCTGGGGTATTACCGCGAGCCGCTTGCCACCGCCGAGGTGATTGATGCACAGGGGTGGCTGCACACCGGTGATATCGGCGAATTCGACAAGGATGGATATCTCCGTATCACCGACCGGAAGAAACATCTGTTCGTCTCCTCTGGAGGGAAGAACATCGCGCCGGGACCGATAGAAAGCCTGCTTCTGTCGAGCCGCTATATCGATCAGATCATGCTGATCGGCGACAAACGCCCCTTCCTTACGGCGCTGATCGTGCCTGACGTCGATGCGCTGCGGGAGACAGCGGAGATGCAGGGGATCGCGGTGCCGGACCTGCGGGATGCGGAGGCACGAGAGGCGTTTCTGGATTCGGAGGCGACCTTGCTGGCGATCGAGGAGGATGTCAAACGCATTCAGCGGGATCTGGCAGCCTTCGAGCGGGTGCGCCGGTTCGAGCTTCTCGGCGAGCCGTTCACCGTGGAGAATGGTATGCTCACCCCGACGCTCAAGGTAAAGCGCAGGGTTGTCGAAGAGCGCTATAGGGAGCCGATCGAAGGGATGTATGCGGGGGTGGCGATGGACTAGATGCGAGAGCTGGCTCCCCGTCGCCTGCCGGGCGATCGCAGGAGCCGCCATCTCTATGGCTGTGCCGAACATACAACGCTCGATCATCATGGCGATAGCCCATAATGATCGAGCGTTGTTCATACCATGGTGCCCATGGCGCCGTCCTTAACTCTTGTCCGGTGTCCCATCATCCATATCGCTGCTCGGCATGGCGTATGTCGGCAGCTCGGCTGCATGCGTGGATGGTTGCGGGCGTGTGCCCCAGGGAAAGATTTTTGTGACGATGTTGTAGATGGCATCCGACTCCTTGCTCAGCAGTGGCGCAGCAACGGCGAGGATCAGCACATACAGTGCTGCGAAGGGTTGCAAGATCGGAAGGAGCCCCCCCGCCAGACCCATATTCGCCATAATGATAGCAAATTCACCACGGGCAACGATCGTCAGGCCGATGCGCGACGATGCTTTCGGAGTAAGTCCGGTGGTACGACCGGCAATCATGCCGGCCACATAGTTGCCGATAAGTGTCAGAGCAACCGCGCCAAGGGCGGGCCACAGGGCGCCACCAAGCGTGAACGGATCGATCGACAGACCAAAGCTGAAGAAGAACAGTGCCCCGAAAAAATCGCGGAACGGTATCACCAGATGCTCGATGCGCTTCTGATGTTCTGTCTCGGCCAGCACCAAGCCGATAAGCAGAGCCGCAATGGCTTCTGCCACATGCATCGTCTCGGCCAGGCCAGCCACCAGAAACAGCACGGCAACAATCACCAGGAGAAATATCTCGCTGGATGTGATGTTCAGTACCCGGTTCAGCCAGGGTATGGCAAGGCGGCCAAGCATCAGCACGCCCACCATAAAACCGAACGCCATTGCCATTGCGATGGCCACCCCGCCAAATGATGTTGCATTGCTGAGAACAAGCCCGGAGATAAGCGAGAGGTACACCGCGAGAAACACATCCTCGAACATGATAAGCCCAAGGATGATCTCCGTTTCCGGGTTGGCCGTTCGCTTCAGATCGACGAGCACCTTTGCAGCAATGGCACTGGAGGAGATCGTGGTGATACCGGCGGCTATCAACGTTTCACGGAGTGGCCATCCCAGAAGCCAGGGGAACAGCAGCCCAATCGTAAGATTGATCGCTATATAGATCGTTCCGCTTATCGCTATGGATCGACCCGAGCGCATCAGCCTTCCGATGGAGAACTCCAGGCCGAGGTAGAAAAGAAGGAAAAGAATGCCAAGCCGCCCCATAAAGGCGATCAGCGGCTGGCTTTCGATAAATCGCAGGTCCAGAAAGCCAAAGTGTGGCGCATGGGGGCCCACGGCCATGCCAACGACGATAAGAGCGGGAATGATGGAGAAACGGAGCTTGCCTGACAACAGAGCGGCTCCAGCAATCAGGACCATAGCCAGTCCAATTTCGAGCACCATATGATCCATACGCTATTCTCCGTCCGACATCAGCCGTCGAAATGCTCGGATCTGCTGACGCTCTCCGATAACTACCATGGTATCGCCCGCACGAAGCAGATGCTCGGGGCCGGGATTGATTTTCTTGGAACCGTCGATGTTGACTACAGCCACGATCGATACTCCTACGCGCTGGCGCAGATCGAGCTGTGCTATCGTTGTGCCATTGGCTATGGAGGTTGGGGTGAGCCTGTACCACTCCACCACCAGATCGTCAAGCGCCAGCTCGACAGCCTCCAGATCCTTTGGCTTGTATGCCATGCCGCCGATGATCCCGGCAACCTGCCGCGATTCGGTGTCGTTGAGCGTAATTACCGATACACACTCATCCGGATTCTCATGGCGAAAAAGGTAGATCTCGCGCAGGCCGTCATCGTGAACGATGATGACGATCCGATCGTGATTGCGCGCTTCGATCTGAAACTTCCGGCCAATGCCTGGAAGATCGGATTCACGAATTGTAGACATAGGCCAGAATCCTCCTGGGGAATAATCAGGCTATAACTAAAATGAAAAGAGCCAAGAGTATAAGCAATCTGCTCAAAGAAACCAGCGGGTATTCTTGAAAAAACTGGAATGATCGGTGATTATGATCTGGCAAACCTCTCGCAAAATGTTCCGGCTGGGCACGGAGAGCGAGGAGAATCTTTCGCTTGTATCGTGTCGGGCATATGCTCCGCCAACCTTGATATCGTCAATTACAGCGATATTTCAGCGGTTTATAGGTGTATGCTGTGCCGTCCGTATGCATGAGGGTATGGGCAGGAGGCGATCAGAACGTATCGGAAGCTCTGCACAGTATGGCCCGGAGTCTCATGATGGCGATGGCCTGCCATATCCCCTGATCTGATATGGTCCCTGGCCAGGCCGCCGGAGATCTATCAGTTGCTGGCGGATCGCTATTCTATCGCAAATGCATATAGATCGTATCCGCCGCAGCCACCAGGCCGGTTGGAGGCCAGATAGAGGAGCCTGCCCTGAATAAAGGGGGTGAAGTCGTCATCGTCGGAGTTGTAGGGGGGGGGGAGCCGATGCCGCGAGCCGGCCGCACGGTCGATCACAAAGATATCGAGTCCGGCATCCGCGGTGCTTGAGGCAATATAGAGGTGCCCGGTGTGGGAATCGAAGAACGGAGAAAATTCGTCGCCGGGGGTATTGACCGTGGGACCGGCATTGTGAGGCTCACCCCATGCGCCAGTGGCAAGACGGTCGCTATACCAGATATCGCTTCCTCCCTCCCCTCCGGGGCGATCGGAGGCGAAGTACAGGCGTAAGCCATCGGCTGTAATAAAGGGATGCCCATCCCACGACGTGGAATTCACTTCCCTTCCCAGATTCACCAGCGCGGCGGCCTGACGTTCCACAACCGCATAGAGATCACATCCGCCCACCGTGTCCGGGCGACCGCACGCTCCCACAAATGCCACGGTGTTGAACGGGGAGCCTGACGGGGCAAAGCTTATGGTTGCCGCCTCGGCGCCCTCCCCATTGCCGTTCAGCAGAAGCCGGTAGCGCTGGGCATCATCCCAGTTCTCCTCCAGCCGCATTGAAAAGAAGAGGCGTGTAGGACGGGTCTTCTGATAGAACTGTTGAAGGCCGCTTTCGCCTGGATCGACCCGATTGCTTGTAAATACCAGGGTGGCCGTATCGGAGAGTGCCGGGGCATACTCATCGTACGGGGAGTTGACGCTGGGGCCAAGATTGCCGAATGCGGCAATGTTCAGGCAGCGGGTCGGCCCGCAACCAGGTGTGAACATGCCGAGCAGAAGAGCCACAACAAGGATATATCGGAAAGGGGACGGCATTGCCGTCCCCTTTGTTCTATCGTCTGTTCTGGACGGGCTATCAGAGGACATAGCGGCTGCGCTCGCGATTTTCCACGGTGGCTCCCAGCTTCTTTCGCACCATCTCCGGCGTCACCACGATCTTCTCATCGCTGATGCTGTCGGGGGCATCGAACAGGAAGTCCTCTAGGAGATTCGTCAGAACCGTATGCAGGCGGCGGGCACCGATATTCTCCACCATCTCGTTTACCTCGGCTGCAACATCGGCCAGCTCCTGAATGCCTTCGCGTGTGAACACCAGCTCAACCCCCTCGGTAGCCAGCAGGGCGCTATACTGCTTCACAAGGGCGTTCTCCGGGACCGTCAGGATGTCGAAGAAATCGTCGGCTGTGAGAGAATCAAGCTCTACACGGATCGGGAAGCGTCCCTGAAGTTCCGGCAGCAGATCGCTTGGCTTGGAGATGTGAAACGCGCCGGAGGCGATAAAAAGGATATGATCGGAGCGGATCGGGCCGTACTTGGTATTGACGGTGGAGCCTTCGACGATCGGCAGCAGATCGCGCTGCACGCCCTCGCGCGAGACATCGGGGCCGGAGCCACCGGAGGCGCCGGCGATCTTGTCGATCTCGTCCAGGAAGACGATGCCCGAGTTCTCGACCCGCTCCACGGCCTCGCGGATCACAGCCTCGTTATCCACCAGACGCGAGGTTTCCTCATTGATGATATGGCGGCGTGCCTCGGCAAGGGGGATGGTGCGGTGCACGGTGCGGCGCGGCATCATCGAGCCCATAAGTTCCTGGAGGTTGCGTCCCATCTCATCCCCTGCAAGCTGCGAGAACATCGAGCCCATCTGCGACGACTGGCTGTCGTCGGCCACATCAAGCTCCACCGGGTAGTTCTCAAGCTCGCCGGATCTGATGCGACGGCGAAACTCCTCGCGCTCGCGCAGGCGTACCTCTGGATCGGAGTGGCTCATGGTGGGCGCGGGCATTCCCGGCATGACAAACGGGAAGTTGATCTGCTGCTGCGCTGGTGGCTGGAGCAGATCAAGCAGGCGTTCCTCCACCTGTATCTCCGCCTGCTCACGCAGGCGCACGGCATGTTCGCCGCGCACCATGGTGAAGGCAAGCTCGGTAAGATCGCGGACGATCGATTCCACATCGCGTCCTACATACCCGACCTCGGTGAACTTGGTGGCTTCCACCTTCAGGAAGGGGGCGTTCGCCAGGCGCGCCAGGCGGCGGGCAATCTCGGTCTTGCCAACGCCGGTTGGCCCGATCATGATGATATTGTTCGGCATGATCTCTTCACGCATCCCGGCGCCGATCTGCTGGCGGCGCCAGCGGTTCCGCAATGCGATCGCCACCGCCTTCTTCGCGTTGTGTTGTCCGACGATGTATTTATCGAGCTCGGCGACGATCTGACCCGGCGTCAGTTCGGGGGCGCTCGTAAGATTTGATTGGGCGGAATTCATTCTGACTCCTATGCAAGAATAGTTCTACGTCCTGATCTGGCGCGCCGTCGGGCACCTCCGGGGCAGCCTTGCTGCTCCGGTGGGTGCTGCGAGATCAGATGCGGTGCATAACCTCAGGATCACCGCATATGTATGAGTGCTCAACAATAGCGCGGCAAAATAATGAGTAGTTGGGGAACATCGCGCTTCTGAATGCAACGGGGGGCGTATTTGCAGCGATAGTATGGTTGTAGCCGCTGCAAAGACGGCAACGCCCGGCGGAAGTTCCACCGGGCGTGCTGGCATTTCCAGGGTATACGGCCGCTGCACTGCTCCCAATGCTTTTTCCCTCTGGCTCTTGATAGGGATCAACGTGCCGGAGAAATGAGACGTTGATCCAAGAGACTGGGGGGATGCATGGGCGGCCCGGCTTCAACCCTGTTCCCTAGCCGGGAATCCGCTCGCGGACAGCCGGATGATTGTAATTGACGAGGATGATCGAGTAGTCGTAAGGCTCGCCCCGGCGCTTTTCAATACGGATGGCGCCGGTCCCTTCAAGCGTGGTAAGCAGGGCCTTGCGCTCGAAGTCCGCCAGACGGGGAAGGGCATCGGAGAGCTTGCGCAGGAACGGGCTCATCCAGACTTCCGGGTGGTGCCCATAATTCTTCAATAGCACCTCCAGGCATATCTTCTCTGTTTCCGAGACGACCGGGGAGATCGGGTTGAACCCGGCCGGTATCAGATCGAAGAACCGGCCGGGGTGCGATGGTTCCTCGTCCTCGATATGCCGGGGGGGCTGTGTTTCGTTGCTGCGGATCGGGCTGCCGGAGCCTGTGCTGTTTGCGCCGTTGCCATTCAGATACGATTTGGTTTCATCAAGCTGGGCTTCTTTGGCCGCCTCCCGCATCTCCAGTTCCAGCGTCCGCTGCTCATCGCGTTCGCGCTCGGCCGCTTCGATCTCGCGATGTCTGCGGGCGGAATCCTCCAGACGGCGCAGCATGTCCGGGCCGATAAGGGTGATTGCATCGATGAAGTTCTGCGGGCCTATGTTCAACAGGAGATCCCCCGAGATATTCCCACGGAAGGCGACGGCGAAGACCGAACGCGCCTGCTTTTTCAGATGCTGGATCACTGGAATGTAATCGCGGTCGCCTGCAAGGAAGATGAACGATTCTATCTCCTGCCGGGTATAGAGTATCTCCAGCGCATCGATGCAGAGCTTCATGTCGGCGGAATTCTTATGATCGGTGCCGAGCACGTTATGGGTTTCCACACCCATCAGATAGAGCGAGCCTTGCGGTGCCGATTTCAGCCGCTCGAAATCGGCGTATGCCTTCATGATGATGCACTGAAGGCCGAGCCGACGTTCGAGATGGTGCTGAAGGTTTCGTAGTATCTCGAACAGGTAGTCATTGAGATCGGAAAGATCGCCGTAGTTGTCCTTGAGATAGTAATAGATGTTCTCAAAATCGATAAAGATTGCCGCGAATCCGCGAGATCGGTGCGCGACGTGCGACTTGGAGCTATAGTTGGATGTCATATGGATGTTCGGCGTATATCTAAGAGATGATTATATCCTGCAACATACACAACTGTGGCGCAACCAACTGCCGGTCCTTGCCCTTGTGAACAAAGGGACGACCAGCGTCGGCGCCAGATGTGCTATGCAGACGGTGCAGGGAGCACGTCTGTTGTGCATCTGTTGAAAAGCTAGAGGAGTTTCAGCAGAAACGGAGGGTGCCTGCCGCTGTACGGTGAGAGGGAATGCGAAGTGCGGCATCGAGGATGCCGGTGAGGTTCTTGAGCAAAACGCTGATTCTGCACCCGATTGTGTTGCATTGCAAGGATAGATGCACGATACGAATTCAATGGAGAAATAAAAAACCCTCCAGGGTGGGGAGGGCTTCTCTTGGTTCGGCTCATCTGTTCGGCGCTATCGTCTATAATGCTCTACGGAGGCGAGCCACCGGGATATTCATCTGTTCACGATATTTCGCCACGGTACGCCGTGCCACATAGAACCCGGCATCCTCCATCTCCTTGCTGATCGCATCGTCCGATAGTGGCTTGCTCTTGTCCTCTCCACTGATAAGCTCCTCGATGCGCGACTTGACGATCTTGGTGGAGACCTCTTCTCCTGATGTGGTTTCCAGCTTCTCCGAGAAGAAATAACGAAGCTCGAAGGTGCCGTAGTCGGTCTGGGTATATTTTCCATTGACCACACGGCAGACCGTTGAGATATCCATGCCGATTCTTTCCGCCACATCCTTGTAGATCATCGGTTTGATCCGGTTGGGACCATGGAAGAAGAAATCGATCTGAAGATCAACGATTGCGCGCATCACCTTCATCATGGTCTGGCGGCGCTGCTGGATTGATGCGATAAACCATTTGGCTGCCTCGAACTTGTCCCGGATGAACTTGCGCGTATCGCGGTCGATCTCCTTTTTTTTGCCGTTGCCCCGCCGCATCAGTTCCTGGTAGGCACGGTTGATACGGAGAATGGGGATGTGACGATCGTTCGGGATAATCACAAAATCCTCGGCATCGCGCTCGATGACAAAGTCCGGGGTGAGATAATTATCCTCTACCATCGAGGTGGAACCCTCGCCCGGCTTCGGGTTCAGCGTCTTGATAACATCGATCGATTCTTTCAGCTCGTCGGTCGTGCAGTTGATCTTGTGGCAGATCTTCTCGAAATGTTTCATCGTGAACTCGACGTAGGTCTCCCGGATCACCCTGAGCGCAAGCTGATGTGCGGCAGAGCGGTCCTGATCGAGTTCAAGCTGCACAAGAAGGCACTCGCGCAGGCTGCGGGCGCCGATGCCCGGCGGATCGAGCCGCTGGATGCGTTGCAGCACCCGCTCGGCCTCCTCCAGCGTGAAGACCTCGATAATGTCCTCCTCGGCGTCCATGCCGATACTGCCATCACGCGCTGCGGGTCCGGCTGCCGGCCCGATCTGATGATGGGACGCCGGAGGGGCAAGGGCTGCGGTGCCCTGTTCAAGCAGCCGTGCCAGATCTTCGATCGAGAGATGTGACATCTCTTCGAGCGAAAGGGTTGGCATCGTCGCTGCCGTAACGGTTGTCCCGCTCCGGCTCAGGGTGGCGTTGCTGTGCCCGTTGCCGTTGGAACCGTGCCCGCCGCCATTCGAGGGCGTATCGTCGTCATCGAAACTCACACTGAACGGATCAACCGGCAGATCCCCAATCTCACCGCGCTGGCTGGCTGCGGATTCCTCGTCCGTGTCATGAAGGATCTGAGCTATCAGACGATCGCGTCCGAATGGCTCGTCGTTTATCACCTCCGCATAGGTCTCGAAATGGCCGTCGCCGAGCTGTGGCTGGAGTTCCCTCTGATGTTCGGCTGAGCGCCGGGTGCTGGCGATGAATTTGTTCAGATCATCGACGATCTCGCGGAGATCGCGGCGCAGATAGCCATGATCGTCGATATTGCCGATGATCTCCTCGGCCAGCGCCAGCTCGTCCTCGGCCATAAGCTGCATACGAAGCTGCGTGAGAAGAAGCTCCGAGAGCGATTGCTCCGCACGCTGCGGAAACTCCTCCTGTTCCTCGTTATCAGGGCCGGTGAAGGAGGGAGCCTTGTATCCTTCATAATCCCCCGAAGCATATTCATCCCAGTCCAACTCCTGCTCCCGACGCGGCTCCTCGGCGGGACGATCATCGGCCGCTCCGTCGGGGCTTTCGGCCTCGTTTTGTTCGGTACGGCGCTCGGTAAGCCCAACGGCCTGCTCCTGATCGAAGTCGGCATCGGTCTCCTGGGCGATATCCTGGAGCTCCTCCAACAACGGATTGACCTCAAGTTCCTGCTTGATCCGCTGTTCAAGCGCGACAACCGGAAGCTGCAACATTTTCAGGTACTGAACCTGTTGCGGCGAGAGTCGCTGTTGTAATGACTGGCGTTGAGAAAGGGATAGCATGAACGTGCTGACTCGTCTTGGAATTTATGTGCTAAGAGTGATCTATCACTCTCCATAGCATAAACAATGCCAACTATTTACATGCCGAGGCCTCTTTGCAGATGGCACCGGGGAATATAATCATGAAATGGGACGGATGGCCATCTCCGCAGCCCTGTTTTTTATTCAGAATCTCATTTATCTGTTCCATGATCGTTGCCGTTGCATTCGGCTCGTCGCGAATCGTAACAGCGCCCCCGGCGTTGCCTGGTATCAGCGGCGACGTGGGGCTTCGATCTCCTGAAGAAGCTCTGCGTAGAACTCTTCGCCGTAGGCGCGGACAAGGGCCTCTTTCAGAAATTTATAGAGCGGGACGCCTGCGGTCTTGCCGTTCTTCAGCGCCGGGTTGCACTCGCTGATATGCTCGTATCGCAGGTAGTCCATGTCGAACACCTTGCTTATGCGAATCGGGAAGAGGTGACAACTGATCGGTTTACGGAACGGGACCTCTCCATTGAAGTACGCTTTTTCGATAGCACATTTGGCAGCCCCCTCATCATAGTAGACAAAGACACAATCGCGCTGGTCGATGCAGCGGGTGGCGTAATCGCCCCGGCGACCTTCCAGCGCTCCCTGGGAGGCAATGATACGACGGTTGCGCTCGGTGAGATATTTGGATGCAGCGGGGATCGCATCGTTAAGCAGCTGTACTTCGTCATCCTCCAGCGGCGCTCCGCGTCCCCCCGGCATGGTACAGCAGGCCCCTTTGCAGGCGCCGAGATCGCAGGCAAATGTTGTTGTCGCCAGATGCTCATCGACGACGTTATTCAGTATTGTAAACATGAGTCGAATAATAGCAGGTTAGATCGGTACGAGGGATATCAGACGGACATACTGTTACATTATGGCGCAGTGTAGCTTTGTATGATTGCGCTAGCGTTTTTCCCTCAAGCGAGGAGGGAGTGCCCGCATAGCCAGCCACGGTCGATGCCTGTTTTGCGGATACATGGACGGAGAGCTGAAGTTCGCTCTGGTCTCTGGTTTCTACGGTTGGCTGGGCAATGCCAGTTCGGTATCATTGCCAGGAGAGGGGCCGCTGGCTTCTTTCCCGGAAGATCCATCTTACTACGCTTATCGGTTGACGCCTATAGCCGGATCTCTATTTGCTACATCCCTTCAATCCAATGCAGCCCAACGAGCAGCGTTCGTCGCAGCAGCAAACCGGGGCGTCTTCCTCGGAAAGGACTGCCAGTGATGCGCCTGAATTTGCTGAGCCTATTCCCGAGTATCTCAGGGCTGGCCATCGGGCATTGATGGCTGGTGATGGTGGTACGGCAATACAACTCTGGGAGGCGCTCTACGAGCGCTACCCTTCGGCGGAAGTCTGCGGGCATCTGGCCCGCGCTCACTACTACCAAACATTTTTTCTTGGACAGGGATTCAGCCATCCAGAGCATGCCGAGCATATCAAGCAGATGAGGCTCTGGGCAGAGCGTGCGCTTTCTCTGAACCCGAACTCCTCGATAGGCCATTCGATGCTGGCCGCCGCGATCGGGCGCCTGGCACAGCTTACACGATCGCAACGGCAGATCATCAGGGCGTCGTGGCAGGTGCGCCAGCATGCCGAACGTGCCTTGCTTATCGATAATAGCTGGATTGCTCATTATGTCCTCGGCAACTGGCATCGGGAGATAGCCTCGGTGCATCCGGGACTGCGTGCGTTGGCGGGGCTTCTCAGGACAAAGATCCCGGATGGCTCGTATGCCGAGTCGCTTGAGCATTTCGAGGAGGTGCTGAAGCTTTACCCGGATAATAATACGATCTATGCCGAGATGGCCTATACCTATGAGAAGATCGGCGATGTGCGCCGTGCACGCCAGATGTACGAGCGCGCGCTCTCGATGCCGCTGTTCAGGCATCCGGCAGCCCCCTATCTGATGAAAATCGCCGAGGCACGCTACCAGAAACTGATCGGTGGCTCCAAGGGTGGACGCTTATCGGCGGGATAAACCGGCACATGGCGGACCCGCACCCGGCCATTTCTGCACTCCTTGATGAACCAGACAGCCCATGATCCCGGCCTTGGCCCCTCCGATCTGTCGGCAAATCGAACTCCAACCATGAAGCCTACCAATTCGCTCGTTCAGCCACTCCTTACCGATCTTTATCAGATTACAATGGCCTATAGCTACTGGCGCAACGGTATGCACCGGAAGCATGGGGTGTTTGATCTGTTCTTTCGGAAAAATCCGTTCGGTGGCGAGTACGCCATTTTTGCGGGACTGCGCGATGTGCTTGCTTATCTCGAATCGTATCGCTTCAGCAAGGATGATATCGAGTACCTTCGCTCCATACCGGCATTGCGACACGCTGAAGATGAATTCTGGGAGTGGCTTGGCTCGCTTGATGCCTCCGAGCTGGTGGTGTACTCGCTCAAGGAGGGCGACCCGGCATTTCCCAGGGTGCCGCTTCTGCGCGTGGAAGGGCCGCTTGCGGTGGCCCAGCTTGTAGAGACCACCCTGTTGAACCTGATAAACTTCTCCACGCTGATTGCTACCAACGCGGCCAGGATGCGCTATGTGGCAGGGGAGAACGCAATGCTTATGGAGTTTGGCCTCCGCCGTGCACAAGGCCCTGATGGTGGCATGACCGCCACCCGCGCTGCAATCATCGGCGGCTTCGATTCCACGAGCAATGTGCTGGCCGGCAAGTTGATGAATCTGCCGGTTGCGGGAACTCATGCCCATGCATTTGTACAGTCGTTTATGGCCATCACGCCGGAGATGCTTCTGATGCGTGATGCATCGGGCGCCAAGCGCGATGTTGCCGATCTGCTTGATCGGGCGCGCGATGAGGATCGTCTGGAGACAAACGAAGGGGAGCTTGCCGCGTTCCTTGCTTATGCCGGGTCGTTCCCGGAGGGTGCCATGCTTCTGGTGGATACCTATGATACGCTCCAGAGCGGTCTCCCCAATGCCATCAGGGTGTTCAAGATCCTTCGAGAGCTGGGGTATACGCCGCTCGGCATTCGGCTCGATAGCGGCGACCTTGCCTATCTGAGCCGGGAGGCGCGCCGTATGCTGGATGAGGCAGGCTTTGCCGATGCCAGGATCGTTGCGAGCAATTCGATCAACGAGCAGGTGCTTATCTCGCTGCTGGCTCATGGCGCAATGATCGATTCCTATGGTGTGGGGACCAATCTGGTGACCGCCGAGAGCGAACCGGCGCTTGGCGGCGTCTACAAGCTTGTGGAACTGGCAGGAACGCCACGCATCAAGATATCGCAGGAGCTGGCGAAGGTAACCGTTCCCGGACGAAAACGGACCTACCGGCTGGTGGGACACGAGGGGCATTATCTGGCCGATGTGATGACGCTTGAGGAGGAACCGCCGCCAACGGTGGGCGAGCCGTATCTCTGCCGACATCCGTTTATTCCTGAACAGCGCGTCTGGATTGTGCCGAGTTCCGTGGAGCCTCTTCACAGCAAGGTGTTTCAGGGGGGGCGCAGTCTAGTAGCCGAGGAGACCCTGGAGACGATACGCGAGCGCTCCCGACAGTTGCAGCAGGGGATTCGCGCCGATCACCGGCGCGCCTTGAACCCCACACCCTATAAGGTTTCGCTCTCTGCCCGGCTGTTTGATGAGATGTACGATCTGTGGCAGCGCGAAGCGGCGGTCAAGACGCTCCGATAAGGGCGTTGTGCCGGATAGTGCCCGATCATCCATTCAATCTATCCCCATGCTCTTCTATCTTGAGATCGTGCTTGCCTCGTTCATAGCCGGGGCGCTCGATACCGTTGTCGGTTTCGGCGGCGGGCTGCTGCTGCTTCCCGTGCTGGTGATGACAGTGGGGAGCAAAGATGCGGTCCTTCTCGCAGCCCTGATCCCGCTCGGCTGGAATCTCTCGCGCCTTGTTCTGCTTCGCCGCCAGGTGAGCTGGCGTGCGACAGGCCTTTTTACGCTCGGCATCCTTCCCGGCGCAATGCTCGGTGCCGCCTATCTCAGCTCGATCGATCCTGGGGCGCTCGAAGTCGGGATCGGTGGGATGCTCGCTCTGTTCGGCCTGTATTATATCCTTCGCCTGTATATGGCTATACCGTTCCCCAGTGGTCTCAAGGACTGGGTGTTTCCGATCGTAGGGCTGGTATCGGGAGCGATCGGGAGCGCTGTGGGCGCGGGAAATGGACCGATACAGGTTGGCGCGCTGGCCGCGGCATCTATGCCGGTGCGAGAGATTGCGGCCACCGGCGGAGCGCTCGGAGGCGTTACCTCGATAGCACGGGTGGCTGCCTATGGAGCCGAGGGGCTGCTCTATCCGGAATTGTGGATACCGGCTGCTGTGGGCATCGCCGGTGCGGTGGGGGGGTGCCTGCTGGGGATTCGCCTGAGCCGCCGTGCAAAGGATTCGACGCTGGAACTGCTGGTTGGGGTGGTTATCCTGCTGGCTGGAATCAAGATGCTGATCTAAGGGGAGGAGGAAGCGATGCATGATCCCCCGCCTGCAATGCTCCGCGCTATGAATAAGCGCTCTTCGCTCCATCGCGCCGGGCTGGCGGTGCGCCCTGGCATGGCCCTCTTCTGTCGGCTAGGCAAGCGTGTAATAGTCCTCCCCCTGGCCGGTGAACAGGCGTATAAGGCCGGCGCGGACCAGGCGGACAAGGCTTCGGGATGCGCGGCGTTCTGAGATGTTGACGAGGTGGCGGAATTCTCGAAGGGTGATACGCTCGTGGTGCTCAAGATGCTGGAAGAGTGTCCGTTCGATCTCCCCGATCTCCAGTACCAGAGGCGGGGCGTCCGGCTGTGTTGCCGCCAGCACCCGTACTACCTCCTTGCTCGCCATAACGCTTTTTTCCCCCTGCCGGATATAGACCCGTGTGTCACGGGGATCGTAGATGCCGTTGCTTTCCGATGGAGAATGGATGAGCTGGTGTGGCTTGGTTCGGCTTTCTGGAATCTTGATGACGATGACATCGACCCCATCGATATCCACTACCTCAACATCGATCTCGATCGGGGGATTGCTGTAGAACTCGGCCGAGGATGTAAGCAGGTCGATCTCCGATTTCTCGCTATCAACTCCGACGATTCGCCCGTCGTCATCGATGCCCACCAGGAGAAGACCGCCACGAGTGTTCGCCAGCGCGATCATCTCCTTTGCAATCTTTTCAAACCCTGAGAATTTGCGCTTGAACTCGACGGTGTCGGTTTCCCCCAGTTCAATGATTGCACGGAGTCTCTTCGCGTTCATGGCTGTCAAACCAACTGTTGCCTGCGCCGTGCTCACGGCGCTTGAAAGAAGATACAAAGGCGTTTGAAAGAAGATGCAAACAAACTTTGCTGATCTGCCTACCGGATGCCCCTCTGGATGGAAGGATCGCCGTCCGGCACCTGCGGCGATCGGCGGTGCCACAACGCTGTGCGGTGCCTCCCTTCGGAGAACTGCTGTGCCTGAAAAGATTGCACTGACGGCATGCTACATTCGGTAATGGTTCTTGAAAACCGTATGACAGCGGCTGATATTGTGAAAATGGACGGAATCGGCAGGTGGTCCTATCGATATGGGGAGATTCTGTATGTTTGATGCCGTATCCGCAAGGGGCGCTTGGCGATGGCAGCCCATGTGGTGGCCAAGCAGAGCAGGTAACATCCGCTCTGTTGCGCGTGGTAGAAGATGGGTGGGATCGGAGCAACGATGAACAAAAATCAGCATAGCAGGCAGATAGATTATCATGATCGAATCGGTTGGGCATCGGCAGACGGAATTTGCAACAGGTGAGGAGGAACCTTCACAGCGTCGCGAGACTCGGGTTGGTTGGGGGACCATGATCAAGTACCTCCTGCTGACAACCGTGGTCATGTTTCTGCTGCTGGTGCTTCTTGATAAGGTTGTCATGCCGTGGTATGTGAAGCTGGGGGCGGTGGAGGTGGTGCCGGGCGTTGTTGGCCTGACCTATGCCGAGGCGGAGAAACGGCTCGACAAGCTTGGGTTCGAAGTGAAGCGAGGCGAATCCCGGTTCGATGATCGCTATCCGGCCGGTACCGTTATCATGCAGCTTCCATATGCGGGGCAGCAGACGAAGGAGGGACGCCGTATCTACCTTACCCTCAGCCGTGGCACCGAGATGGTGCCGATGATCGATCTGATTGGTATGCCGTTGCGCGAGGGGCGTATCAACCTGATGCGCAATGGGTTCGATCTTGGAGAGGTTACCTACGAGCATAACGATACCATCATGAAGGATCTGATCTATGCTCAGAGCATTCCCGCAAAGGTGGGCGCTCGTCCGGGAACGGTGGTGGATGTGATGATAAGCCGCGGGCCGAGCACGCGATTTACTATGATGCCCAACCTTCTCTCGCTCGATCTGGAACAGGCACGGCTACGGCTTGCCAATGCAGGCCTTGTGCTTGGCGTGGTCCGCTATAAGCAGGATCCCACCTATATCAGAAATACGGTCATAGAGCAGGGGGTGTCGCCATATGCACAGGTCGCACAGGGCGCGGCGGTCGATGTGACGATCTCCGGCCAGCCCGATCCTGAAAGTGCCATCGATGGCGATGAGGGCGATCTGGATGGTGAAGTCTCGAACCTGCCGTGATCGCTCAGTGCTTGAGCCATGCAATCGGATGGGGCCAGATCGCTGCCGATGCGGACGAGCCTGATGAACCTTTGTCCCCCTTCAATTGTGTGGGAAGGAGTGGAGCGGATGCCCGGGTTGGAATATCGGAAGCCCCGCCCAGATGATCGGGGTTTCTCCTTTGTATCATGCTCCGGGGAGTGTTGCCCTGAATCGGAGCGCCGCCGAACCCTGATGCCCGTGCGATAGGATTGCCCACGGCAGGCTCCAGTCTCATGCTGTCTATGAAGATGCCAGGCTGTGCGCCTTCCTCGATATATATCCGATCGGGCCGGGACATATCTGGATTGTTCTCCGTGTTCACTATCCGTTCAGCTTCTCATTCATGACACTTCCTGCCCGCCTGCTTGAGCGATACTTTCTCGGCAGGCGCGATCTCTTCCTTTTGTGGGTCGGACAGCTTGCCTCCGGTTTTGGCGATTCGCTTGCCTTTATGGGCTTTCTCTTTCTGGCGATCCAGCTTACCGGCTCCGATGCTGCGGTCGGCACCTTTCAACTGGTCGCCTACATTCCTATCATGGTCTTCGGGCTGGCCGCCGGGGTCTATGTCGATCGCCGGGATCGCAGGCGGGTGATGCTCGTTGCCGATGGTGTGCGCGCTCTTGCGCTGCTGCTTCTGCCGGTGGCTGCGGCAACCGGGATACTTACGATTGCCTATGCCGGCGCCACGGTGATGCTGGTGACCACCCTGACCACGTTCTTCAATCCCGCGTATAACTCGGCGCTGCCGCTTGTGGTGGGCGATCCGGCGAAGCTCTTTGGCGTTAATGCGGTGATGCAGTCGTCGCGCCAGTTTGCCGCTATCGCCGGGCCTATCTTCGCCGCGTTCGGAGCAGGTGCCGGAGGACCAGTGGGGCTGCTCACCGTCAATGCGGTTGCTTATGGCATCTCCTTCCTTTGCATTTTTTTTATCAGTATTGATCTCGCCTCCGGCGATCCGCGCCGGATAACCGTTGCCGAGCTGCGAAGCGAGGCCATGCTTGGGCTCCGCACAGTTATGGAGAACCGGGGCGTTCGTATCGTCTTTGTTCTGACACTGGTTGGGAATTTTTTTCTTATGGGACCGGCTCTTGTCGGCACGCCGCTGCTGGTGCAGGATGTGTACGGGGGAACGCTTGCCGATTTCGCGCTTGTGGAATTGATGTATGCGCTTGGCATGACGATCACCGGGTTGATTCTGCATCGTATCCCTGCCATCCGTTCGGTTGGGCAGCTTTGGGCGGTTGGACTGGCGCTGGATGGTTTCACCTTCCTTCTCTACCTTCCGGCAAACAGCCTTGGGCTTCTGTATGCCGCTACCTTTATCCATGCTCTTGCAATCCCGTTGATCGTGGTCTCGCGTGCCACCATCATTCAGCGCCTTGTATCACAACATCTGCTTGGCCGTGCCTTCGGCTATATCGACATTGCCGTCTATGGCATCACGGCGCTCTCGGCCGGCCTTGCGGGCTTTGTAAGCGAGGCGATCGGCCCTCTTCACACCATCGTGTATGGCGGCGTGTTGTCAGGGGTTTGCGGCGTTATCGGGGTAATGATGCCAAAGGTGCGTGCCATCCGTTTTGAGTGAGGGATGATGCCGGTGTTTGGAGGGGCGGTTGCGCATCCATTGTGCGGTTGTCAGAGGAGTATGGGCGCCTGAACGATGGTTGGCTCGCTCGCTATCCGTTCTACCGAAAATATTGCGAGCAGAGCATGGGGCGGGATGGGTTCCGGTTGTGTTAGCAGGCCACAACTCCAGGCGAGCCATCCGGTAACGGCTGCCGGGTTGTGGCCTGCTGCGCGCAGCTCGGCGATGGAGAGTGAGCCGTGACGCTTTGCAAGGCGTGCTCCATCCTGAGCCACCATCAGAGGAACATGTGTATAGGATGGAATGGGCGCCCCGAACGTTTTGAACAGCAGGATCTGGCGTGGGGTGGAATGAAGAAGGTCATCGCCGCGGAGGACATGGGTGATGCCCATGGCGATATCATCCAGCACTACCGCAAGCTGATAGCTTGGAACGCCATCGGCGCGGGCAATGATGAAGTCGCCGGTGACGGCATGGACATCCTCGGCATAATCTCCGGCCACCCCATCATGGAAGCTGATGCATGTTGAAGGGGAGACGCGGAAACGGACTGCCGGGCTTTTGTTGCTGCGTCGGCTGCACCGCTCTTCTATGGAAAGAGAACGGCAGTTGCCAGCATAGTGAAGGGTCCTCCCATGTGGTGCGTTGGCTATATCGTGCAGTTCTCTGCGCGAGCAGAAGCACTCGTAGAGCAGGTCCTGCCGATGCAGTGCGCCGATGGCGGCCCGATACCTATCGAACCGGTTCGACTGGAAATACTCCGGTGTCAGATCGTTATCCCAGGTAAGCCCCAGCCACTCCAGATCGCGCACGATCTGGCGGGCGGCGCCGGGCGCTGCACGTGCTCTGTCGAGATCCTCGATCCGAAGAATGATTTCGCCACCAAGCGTGCGCATCTGCAACCACGCCAGAAGAAACGAGCGCGCATTGCCGATATGGAGATGGCCGGTTGGGCTTGGTGCCAGCCGACCCCGGGGGCTGCCGTGTTGCTGAATATGTGTTGAGGATGTTGGGTTCACGGGAAACATGCTGTGCGCTTCTATCGCGCAAGGATGCAGATGGCCGGCGGAGGTGTTGCATCGTTGTATCTGGGTGCTGCCACGCCAGCCTGCGTCAGCACACCGCTGATCCGGTGGTCTCTCCTCTCTGCCTATCACGACGCCGTTGCGTGGTTAGAATCTCCCGTACTGCTCGAAGAGATCCTGTGCCCGGCTCCCCTGCACAAGCGCCTGCTGAGTTGCGCCCTCCTCTCTGTATGCACGTTCAAGTTCGTCATAGACCGCTGCAAAGCTGCCATGCGGTATTGCGATCACGCCATTTGCATCGCCGAAGATGATATCTCCTGGCCGTACTTCCGTACCGCCTATGATAATCGGGACATTGTAGGCGATCATATATCCCCGGCGCCGGATATCCTTGATGCAGCGGTATTCGCCAAAAACCGGAAAGCCGAGCGATGCGATCTGTTCGATATCGCGCACGCCCCCATTGACCGCAGCGCCAACGGCACCTTGTGCCTGCGCGCGTGCGCTCATCATGCCACCCCAGAGCGCCGCGTCGATCGGGCTTTCGGCCGATACAAGCACAAAAGCTCCCGGCGGTATTGCATCTACCATCTCCAGCAACGTTGTGATCTCCACATAGCTCTCCGTAGATGCCACGCGGCAGGGGAATGCGATGCCGCATACCTTGAGCGATGCATCGGGGAGGATGGCCTGGATACCATGATGCAATGCCCCGGTTGGCACGCCGAGGCGTTCCATGGCATCGGAAACCAGTGGTGAATAGAATCGGAGCATTCCCTGAAGCATATCGGGGGGAATGGGTTGTATATCGTTCATGGCGTTTGATAAGAGCAAAAGAGTGCGCCGAGTCCGGCCGATCCCGGTGAGCCTGTCGGCACGGAACGTCGTGTTACTGCCCTAGTGCCGCGCTGAAGCTGCCGTTGCTCAGCACAAGGGATGCAAGGTTTATATCGGCATTTCTATACACTGTACAGGAAAATGTCCCGGCAATTCTACCCTTGCCGAATGTTGTGATCGTCAGGGTGCCGTAGGTCCTGCTTGTGTCCAGTCCGGTCGCATAGCTCATGCCGCCAATATTCATCTGAACCGCGCAGTTTATGGGGTTGATCGTATAGGTGCCGATGTTCTTTACGCCGGTTATCGAAAATGCTATTGATTCCAGGTGCTGGCCTGTCTCGTGGAGCGCGGCGATATTCAGCGAGTTGAACATCGGCGTCTCGAATGCATTGATCTCCGTGGATGTCCAGGTCTGCCCGTTGAACGTTGCCCGAAGGTAATCTCCCTCCGGGAGCGGATCGGTGCCATTGTCGGATGGGCCATTGCTTGTACTGCAACCCGCTGCAATAACACTGCATACGAACAACAGGACCGATAGATGTAGCCCCCTGAGCATGGTTGAAATCTCCTGCATAGCCTGAGTGATATGTGGGCTGTGTGCCGCTGCTTTTGCATGCATCTACAGCCTACAGGTGCCGGACGCCGCGTGCGATACGAATATAGAGATGGTGAAAGGATGAAGCGAGCAGATTATCGCGCCGACCCATACGTGGCTTGTGCGCGCTGTCGGGTGATATACATCTGCTGGAAAGAATTTCGGGAGCGGCCGGATAAGGATTGCAGGAGGGCAGCGGAGCAGATCGTGTAGGGAGCGGCGCGAGCCGTGCCGCACAATAGGCCTGTGCGGCACGGTTATCCGAACTATAGGACCGATGGATTGGCCGATGCGGTTTTTAGCAGGGACACTGATTTGCGACTTTGGTCACAGTAACTGTGCAGGCTACGCGATCCAGACAGATCTTGACGCAGCAGGTGGGGCCGATCTGTGTCTGATCAATACAGCCGGTATTGGGGAACCGGATGAACTTGTTGCAGGCGTTGATGATGCCAGAGAGCTGAACATTGGCCGGGATTGAGATGATCGTTGAGCCGTTTGCCGGGATCGGAAAGCATGTGCGGTTCGAGGGCGGACCGGCGCAGATCGTAAAGGGGCATTCGGTGTTGTTGGTAACGGTGACGGAGTTGCATTGTGCCCGTAGCTCGTTTGCACCGAAGATAACGCACGCCACCATCAACACTATGGCTGCCAGGAGTGTGGCTGGGGCAGAGGGGGCGGTTCTTTCTCTCATCGCTGGTTCTCCTTGGGGTACTGGTAAGGTTGTAGGGGGATGCTTGTTATCATTATCGAACCCATTATGGGCGGTACCAGGTAAGAGGATGGCCGATGAGGAAACTGGACATGCCGTTCTCCGGTGTCAGGGTCTATGTCCCGGACTCACCCATTCTCTCAAGCGAGAAGGTGACAGATCTGCACGAGCGGTGTTCTATGGCGTTCCGGTGTGCATCGCCATCGGGTCATGGAACCAATACTCGTAGAATGTGCGATCGCAGGGTTTCAATGGTGTAAACGCCGATGCGAAGTATCGCCCCCAATGGGGAGAGCGGCCATCGATATCGGTGAAGCCATATTCATCGGAAAGGCCCCAGGAGGAGAAAACCCTGCCCGACTTTTTCATCACCATCGGATCGCCCGCAAGCGCGGCCACGGCACGTCCCACAAAGTAGGGTGTCTCCGATGCGATAAAGTGCGGATCGCTTTCTGCGCCCTCCTGCCAGTTCTGCTCTGTGACGCCCCAGTGGTCCAGCATAGCTTCCGATCGGAGATAACCCGGTGTTACCGCAACCACCGCGATATTGTGCGCGTGCAGATCCCGCGACATCCCGAATGCCAGACGGATGAGCCCTGTCTTGACCATATCGTAGTAGAGCGTTCCCCGGTAGTTGTAGGTGTCGCCATCGGTGATCTCCACGATCAATCCCTTCCGGTTCTCTATCAGGAGCGGAGCCGCATGATGCGCTGTTA
Organism: uncultured Alphaproteobacteria bacterium; assembly: GCA_964455525.1. Taxonomy (GTDB): domain Bacteria; phylum Bacteroidota; class Ignavibacteria; order OLB7; family OLB7; genus JAFDZV01. The sequence goes on along the minus strand of CAYVWR010000001.1, from coordinate 481,251 downwards.
TAAGGTGCGTTGTAAGCCCGCGCTGGATCATCAGCAGAGCATCGTCGAGCGGATGTTCCCAGAATGGTTTTCCCCAGGCTGTAAGGGCATCGCCTCCCCAGATGTCGTTAACCAGCAGATCGAGCCGTCCCCGTTCGCTTCTGATGCGATCGAACAGCGCCTGTACCTGCTCCGGCACTGTATGATCGGTCTGCACGGCGATGCCGTGTCCGCCATATGCGGTCACCATCTCCGCGGTTTCCTCGATCGTTTCAGGACGGTTGATGCCGGAGGCCAGGTGCCCGCGGACGCTGCGGCCAGTACAGTATACTGTTGCACCGGCTGCCCCAAGCATGGCCGCGATGCCACGTCCGCCGCCACGTGTTGCTCCAGCCACAATGGCAATCATTCCTTCGAGCGGCTGTGCTGTCGGGGTGCTCATGATCTGCATCTCCATCTGAATGTTTTTGATCTGTTCTGTATGGCATCCGGCCTCCAACCGATCTCTGCTACGGGGCGGGCATGCCTTCCTTCAATCTGGCAGCCTCTTCGCGCATGGTTACGGTGTAGCGGCGCACAAAATCGAGGATGGTTGCAAGATCGCGATCGTTATAGGAGGCACAGAGCGTTCCCATGGATCTGGTCAGAGGCGCCATAAGCGCCTCGATCAACCCTTCCTTCTCGTTGTCCAGCAACGGCCTGACGATCACCTTGCGCCGGTCAGCCGGATCGCGTTCCCGTTGTGCATATCCCGCCCCTTCAAGACGGTCGATGATGCCGGTGATGGCGCCGGTGCTCAGGCTGGCATATCCGGCAAGCTCCCCCGCAGTCAGCGGCCCCGAACGGAAGAGAATATCGGCGCACTTATGCTCGGTGGGATTCAGCCCCATTCGCTCACCAAGCGATTGATGAAAACGGATGATGGAGTCTCCGATGAGGATCGCTTCCTTCTGAAGTGTTTCGATCAGCTCGGCGCGGGCTGGCTGTGTGCTTCTGTTTGCAGGCATACGGTATCATCGGGGAAGAGTGTAGCATGCAACCGATCTGAATCGTTACGGTGATCGGTTTTATATCTTAGTTGGTAAGATACTTTGTTGCTAAGATTGTTGCAAGGCCGAAGGTGCAGGGTACAAGACGAGATTTTCGGTTGCTGGCAAACCATCGCGGGGGCGTGTCGGCAATCGGCTATGGACCACTATGCGATCACTGTATGGCGGGCAGGGGGTGGGCGACAAGTCCATACTGGCGTCGGCACCGTGTGAACGGTAATACGGTTGTCCCCTGGCCTTGAAGGGAGCGATCGCAGAGAAAAAAAAATTCTGCCTTTTGCCTTGTATCGTATGCGGCTGCAATGATAAGATGCTCGCCGTCTGCTTAAAGAGCAGTGATAGTTGTGATATGCAGATGGATAAATGGCTGTGAAAAAAATATGCAGGAAAATATTTTCTGCATTTGTTCGCACCAATGATCGTGGCTATATTCATGTAAGTAACATCAGCATCATATACCCTGTGTGCATCAACATCCGAGAATGCTATCTACGTGAGTATCGCTGACCGTATCATAGTCCGTAGTTCTACGGTCACAGCTATCTCCATGAATTCCTGGCGCCACTGGCGAAGCATGCTCTGTTGCCGTATCTGAAAACACCATAGAACCAAGCCTCCGAACATATCGGATGCATATCTCGCTGTCTACTATTTATAGAGGAAGGAGTTGTTATGATACAACGCCAGCGGTGGCTTTTGCCCATACTGATCGTCCTGATGGCAGGGATCACAAAAACGGCATGGGGCAGGCCTGACTCCACACAGATTGAGAGCAAAAACGAGCGAACCATTTTTGTTGGTGCTCTCAACTTCGATTGTTATGCCGATACTGTAAAAGGATGGAATGTAGAGGGGGAAGATGGGTATCTGCCCACACGTATTATCTGGGGAGTTCCGCAGCAGAATAATCAAGGGCAGCTTGATAGCGGTTGTCTGGGGCGTACGCCATTGGATGTACGGGTAAAGCAGACGCAGTTTCTCTATTCCCATGCCGATCTTCGGGGAGGATCGGTGGCATTTCAGCGTATTAACCACGATTCTCTGATGGATGTTGTGATGTATCTCAGGACGATCGACCCCAATAGACCGGGACGTGGACCCGAGGGATCGGCCACGTCCATCCGTTCCCTTGTGGTGTTTGGGCAGCATGGTCTTGATTCCATCGCTACAATCGATGTAGGGGAGATCGACCGCTTTCAGGCGGCTCCATTTTTTGCAATGGATCTTGTGATTGGCTCCGAACTTACAAGCCCTGGCATCCGCGATCTCTCGGATCAGATCAGCTATGTTCTGGAACCGGTGAATCTGGATCTTGATCCTGATATGCCGGATTCCATGCCCTCGGCTCCACGTCTCATGGCTGCAACTGATAAGGCACAGGCAACCGTGCGGATCTATCCCAACCCTATCAGCAATACGGTTCGGGTAGCAGCCGAAGGGATTCAGGATGGAGAATACAGGATTCAGCTTGTCTCAGTCAATGGCGATCTGGTGATGCAGGAGAATGTGCGCCTGCATCCGGGAGAATCGCTGCAACGCACGCTCGACGTTCAAAGAATTCCGAACGGATATTATGTCGTGCGGATCGAGAGTGCCAAAGGAGCCACCATTGGGTTCCGCTCCGTAATTATCGCACGATGATGATATCTGGCGGAACAGATATGGGGCCGCAGATCATGGCCTCCATGCGAACTGAACATTCCGTCAGCCGCTTCACGATCATATGGAATCACTGTAGAAGTAATGATATAATGAATACAACTCTCAAACTCTCCATACTGGCAGTCCTGATGCTGTTGCCGCGAATCACGTGGGCACAGTACTCTTCGGATGTCTTCGACTTGAAAAAGGCTCAGGATCAGTACGATGAGCGTGGCTTTATGCAGGGAGCAGCGCTATCGGTGGATGGTAAGCTGGCTATCAGCAATCAGAATGGAACGCCCTCGTATTCCTATCCTGTCAGTGCCTTTACATCAGGTGGCCACCAGGTTGTTACCACGCTGAACTACTGTGGATCGGTTCAATTTACGGCGTTTAAGGACTATGATCTCGCCGGCAGGGTTTCCGGGAGCATCTACAGCGGATGGTCGCGGTTTCACCAGAACCGGCCCGCCTGGATACTTGGCGTGAACGGCTGGGCGGTAAATATGATATCGACCGCCTCGCATTTCCATAGCAGGCCCGATTCCAGGATATTCGATACCGAATGGGATCTGTTCAGCGATGTGGACGTTCTATGGCTGGCCGATGGCTATGATTTTTGTAATAGAATGAGAGATTTTGGTGCTGTGGCGCAGGCGGAGAACTATAACGATATCATACGCCTTCTCCGTGCCGATGGCTCTGTGATGGAGCTGATGAATGTGCACACAAAAACCGAGATCGACAATAGAAATCCTGATACCATTGCAGCGCTCTATACCGGCTATTATTTCGTCAACGAGGCGAATCCCCGCGGATATGGTATTGTCCGCTACGATAGCAGCCAGTTCACCGGGTTTGCATGGAGTCATATGGAGGCCGGTGTCATGGCGCACGAGCGGGCACCCCTGCACCCTCGTGTTCTCCACTATTTTCCTGGTGATGGCACGGAAGTTATTTTCAAAGAGCACCTAGCGCCGTTCGGGACAAGCGCGTACAAGGATTTCGAGGGACGAAGCGGTGGCCTCTGGGGGCATCCTACGATCTTCTATCTGGAAGAAATTCGGAGCAATGGGGGTACGGTTGCCGAGTTTACCCGTGCACGCCATCATGCCAGGGAGGGAGTGACCGCGACCGGCAATACAACACGTGGGCGCGCACTTATCACCTCGTTCACCGGCCATACTATCAGCGTTGGCGACAGATCGATGGTCATTGAGGCACTTGGCCGTACAACCAAGGTCAAGTTCGATGTCGTTTCGCGAAGCGGTACCGCTCTTACCAATGAGACCATGCCGTACGCACGGCTTGGTGGCGCCACCGATCATGCTCTGGCTATGGCCGATTACCCAGAATATGATCTAAGGCTCTATAAAAGTTTCCTTGGATACGTTACGGAAATTATTGATCCTGAAGATAGGTCCACCAAATTTACCTATGATAGCTATGTGAAACGGTATCAGAATACCGGTTTCCCGCATGCTGGCAGCTCTGTCACCCTTGCGTTGAGCAATCATCGGCTGAAAACCATTACGGAGCCAGACGCTCAGTTTACGCTCGGATATTATGGCACGAACGATGTCACGATTCTCCCCACCGAGGTAAATCCGAAGAACCTGAACAATGTTGTCGATTCGGTTCGGAAATATACCCTTGGCGGGGTACCGCTGACAACGGATTTCTATACATTCAGCGAAACTAATCTCAACAATCAATCGCTGAGCGGGCAGATTATAACCGATCATGTCACAGGGCATCAGAAGCAGATCAGTTTTCTCTACGAAAACTATACGCTGAGCAATTACGAGCCGATTCTCACACCGGGACGCCATACGGTACTGAAAGGGACGGTGGAATGGGCCGGTAATATCTCCTCCGGCATCGTCGAGACCTCCACCACGACAAGCTATCAAACAGGTGCGTTTATGCCGGGTTGGGGTGCCTTGGGGAATTTTACCGTGCTACCGACATCCCAGGTCACCACGATCAACGGCATCCCGCGCAGCCATCAGGAATTTTCCTACGAGCTGGACACGCTTCGTGGCTTCTGGAAATCCCCCTCTCTCAGCGCCATGTATGGTATGGAGGTGACCAGAAAAGTTACCAGAACCATGAAGCCGGATGAGCCGGCAAAACTCCTTCTGGTGGATACGACGGTCTATCTGCATCTGCCAATGCCCGATTCGATGCTGAATGCGAGCCGGGTCCGGTGGAACAAGTTCAAAACCATCGAAAATTTCTTCCGTCTGCGTGATACCCTTCACCATCCAGATGTTGTGGGGAGAACGTGGGAGGAGGTGATGTTCCGCTCTCCGGTGGCGGTCTTCGATCACGATTCGACCGCTGCCCTGCATGCCTATATCCCCCCGATATTCGGCCTGGAAGAGCGCGCCTGGGTTACCGATACCAACGGTGCGGTGACCGGCAAACGCAATATCTATATGACCGATGTTGTACGGAATGGCGACCCCGCTCCCCGTGGAGTGCTGATTGCGGACTCCGTGCTCGGTTCCAATGGGGAGCGCATTCTGAAAGGGGAGTATGAGTATCGCCGGGAATGGAGCGGCCATCTGCTCGCCTCCGTGCGCAATGCCTTCGGTATTACCACAACCTATTCCTACGCTCAGGCGCACTGCCCCGACACGCCCTACTGGGAGGAATGTTCTCTCGGCATTCCAAGTGCTACCGGAACGATCATCGCAAACGATGGGACCTCCCGTCCCTATGAGCTTGCATGGTCCCCTTTTGCCTACTGGTTTTTCCAAGCCAGCCAGCGAGCAAAACATCGTACGCCGCATCAATGCCAACGGCGTTGTGCATCGCGACACGCTGACAACCTATGCCGAGCGCACCCACTACGGCCAGGCGGCCGCAACGGTAGATGCCAACGGCTATCTCTCCCGCTATGACTACGATTATAACGGGCGTCTTAACGTTGCCTGGCTCCCGTACGATTTCCCCGGAACAAACCTGGATTCGCTTCCCCCCTACGAAGGGGACGAAGTGGTCGATCTGTTTGGCCTGACCCATCACAATCGTCGTGGCGATTTCATCTACTGCTGGGAGAATGGCGACACCAATCGGATCGTGGGGGATGTCGTGGAGACGATCCATCATGATACGCTGTATGCACATCTTCCCGTGACGCAGGTGCCGGAGTGTGTGGCGTGCGATCCTATGATGCAGGACCGGAAGGATGGGAACGGAGGTTCGCGTACAATGCAGGCTGCGCCCTGCCTGCCCACCATTCTTCCCTATAACGAGTATGCCGGACAGAAAGGTTATTTCGGCCGTCTGAGCCATGCACTGGATACAACCAGCCCGATAAAATCGGCCACCCGTATCGACAGCATAACATTCGAGACCATGATCACCTCGGTGAGCAGCGGGTGCGTGCAGATCGAGGTTGCGGTCGATTCGATCTTCACACAGACATTTGTGTTGGGGTGCGGTGAGCTGCCGGGCGGAACGAGTCGCATAAAGGATGGGACTGCGGGACGTAGCATGCAGGGGCTGAGCAGCGTTGTCGGTGGGTACAAGCTTCTGGTAAATCTTTCCTCGCTTGCACCACAGCTTGCCTCGCGTCCCAGCGGAAGCATGATGACTATCGAGCTTCGCATGAAGACCGTCGGCGGCAGCATGGCGTTTGTCAATGGCACCAATGCCCACGATCTGCGGCCCCGCCTGCATGTCTATGGTCAGTATCAGAAGGTCTGGGATCGTGCCGATTATACGATCGCCTACAAGCATGACGACAAAAATCTTGTGACGACGCTTACAGACAAGATTGATGATGCCCGCCATACCTCCAATGCTCTGTTCTCGCAGGGGATCGATATCCGCCGGACCAAGGCACAGACCTTCTTCGGTGCCGATTATCGCCTGCTGAAGAGCGAGCGCACCGTTATCGAGCCGTCCGGCACCCGTATCGATAGCAGCCTCTATACCTATACCGGCCTTGGTGCCAAGGTGCGGAGCACCGATCCTGAAGGGGATACCGTGGTTACCCGCTACGATGCGTTGGACCGCCCGGTCGAAATGATCAATGCCGACGGCAAAAACTCTACGATCTCTTATCTGCATGGCACGCCCGATTCCCTCGGGGTGGGCGATCAGGAGTTTTTCGGGTACTGCGAGGCAACGATTACCACCAATGAGAATGGGGTCCGGTTTGCCCGGTTTACCGACGCGTTCGGCCGTCTGCGCCGCGAAATTGCCGAGTACAGTCCCTTCGGTCCCAATATGACGACGACCAAGTACGAGTACGACCTGCTTGGACGGCTTGTGCAGGTGGTAAACCCCAAGGGGGATACCACGCGGTATACACACGACGCATTTGGGCGTGTGAAGACGAAGTTCCATCCCGATCTGGGAACGATTCGCTACATCTATGATGATCTCGGCAATGTGCGGTTCGTTCAGGATGCCAGGCAGGCCGAAGGCAGCCTGCTGACCTTTAATCAGTACGATGATCTTAATCGTCTGGTTCTCGTGGGGGAGGCCTATATCAGTGAAACGTTCGGTTGCGGTCGATACAACGAGGATGATTTCGGTCCCTTTGCCTGTAGCGGTGGTTCAGGGTTTCTCGATACGCTGAATGGCAACATCCTGCATATCGTGAACTATCCGAGCAGCGTTACGGTCAACCCATCGCTCTTCAAAACGAATACCGATGGCGCTCCGGCATTCGCGTCGATGGGGAGCTTTCAGATGAAGGGGTGCCTGCTCGATCCCGAGCCACGTCTGGGAGAGACGGTTGCGCCATCGGTTCCCTTCATCATGCATCCCACGCGCATGTACCAAGTGCTGGGCGGTGGGATATATCCTGCCTGGTGGGGGGAGTTCGAGGATGTGGAGTCCTTCCCGGATTTTGCCCGTATCGGTATAAGCTACGATCGTATGCCCAACAGTTCCGGCGCGATCTGGGAGCGGTTCCCCCTGCTGAATATCTGGGATCGCCTTGTGCCGGGTGGCAAGGTCAGGAACCAGCGCGGGCGGGAGGCAGCGGTTGCCTACCGCGATAGAGCAGCCGAGCCTTATCACTATTCGGTGATGAGTTATGATGAGCGTGGACGCGTGGAAGCGCTGCTGCGCCATAACGAGAACCTCGGGTTCGATGCGGTCTATTATCAATATAATAGCGCCAATCAGGTGATAGCGCTGACAGTGATTGATCCGTTGCGCCGGTTCACGACCTGGTATGGGTATGACCAGCAGGGAAGAGTCGATACGGTCTGGACAAAGCTGGATGGTCCAGGGAGCGGTCTGCTGCTTGGCGGAGATTTTGAAAATCTCCGGTTTCCCGGCTTCTCATCACGTGCAGGCCTTGCTCCGGACATCGTATATTCCTATACGAAGATGGATCAGGTTCGGACGCTGGAGTATCCGACGATCGCTACGCTGGTGGAGTATGCGTACAACCGCCGGAAGTTCCTGGATTCGATGGTGGCCACGCGTGGTGGCACGGCCGTGTTCAGCCAGCGCCTGGAGTACGATCTGGTCGGCCAGATCACCAAGCAGCACTACGAGCATGGGAGCAGCGGAGCGAAAACGCAGCACTACTCCTATGATCCGCTTCAGCGTCTGACCGATTGGGCGATCAGTGGCAATACCACCGGGTACATGTACGATGCGATCGGCAACCGGAATAGCGTGATCCGCAATACGGCTCCGGTCGAGCTGTATGGGTATCATTCGGGCACAAATCGTCTGTCGGTTCGGGTGCAACCGGACTGGTTGGGTGGCGATACGGTTCATGCGTACAGCTACAATGCGAATGGCGCGCAGACGGTCCATACCAAGCAGTACAACACTGGGGGCGGGAGCCAACTGCTGCGGGAGGAATTGTTCGGGTATAGCTTCCGTGGCCTGAACAACCGGTCACAGGTCCGCAATGGCGGAGGCAGGTGGCAGGATTGGCGCTACCGCTACAACGCGATGGGGGAGCGCGAGCAGAAGCGGCTGTACGCTCAGGATGGCGGCGTGGTGCCGGCCCCGGACAGCACGGTGTACCCGTGGGTGTATTATCTCCTTGGAGGGAGCAAACAGCAGCTTGCGGTGTATCACGGCCAGCAGATGGACTCGTTGCAGATCAAATGCGGCGATGTCGGAATGAACCGTGTATACCTGTATCCGTGGGAGTATATCAGCTACGGAGTGGGCACCTCGGGTCTTGTGATCACGCGTCCGGTCGGTGGGAAGGAGTACAAGGTGGTGGATCATCTTGGCTCGACACGATCGATTGTGCACCAGAGCGGGAGTGTGATCGGGACGTATGACAACGAGCCATTTGGTTCACCGCTCGCGGTGACGGGGGTAGGGACACGGGCGCAGTACATCGACAAGGAGCGGGATCAGGAGACGAGCACATCGAACCACGGAGTCCGCCAGTACGATGCAGAGACAGGGCGGTTTGTCAGTGTTGATCCGTTGTGGGAGAAGTATTCGATGTTAACGCCCTATCAGTATGCGGCTAACAATCCTGTCAACATTACAGATACTGACGGCAAAGATATCATTGTGCTGAATGATGAGAATGGTGCGAGTGGGCTTGGTCATGCGGCGGTGATCATCGGCAATGATGAGAAGGGGTGGATCTATTACTCCAAGGACGGTTTAAATAAAGAAACTGGAGAGCAGGAGTATACTCGATTTGAGTACAAGTCATTGGGGGAATTCCTGAGTGATAAAAAAAGGAGCTCTCGATACCAGCATGGAGCCTGGATTGTCACCGACGAGGAGAAAGATGCCAAAGCGCAGAAATTGGCAGACAAGGAGTATAGTACTAAGTACAACGCAGTGCTCAACAACTGCGCGGATCTTGTTGACAAGACCTTAAAGAGTGTTGGCATTAGAGCGTATCCGGGAGGAACAATGATCAATATCCCTAAGGGACAGTTTATCCTTCTTGTCACCCAAGGCATTGCCGATAAGGTGATTCACATCGGACATAAAAGTGAAGATGATCCGGTGTATTTTCCAAAACTGCCTGAGAAGAAAAAGGAGTAAAGCAATGAAAAGGGTGATGTGGATGCTTGGAGGCCTTGTAGTGCTCCTGGGTATCGGTGGGTTCTTGTTGCATCGATCAATTATTGTCTCACAGATGGAAGCAAATGCACCAACCTCTGCTTCATACTCGGTTGAGTCATCAAAAGAGTGGGGTAAGTTCATTCGGAGGGTTCAGGTTAGTCCCGGTCACCTTACCTATCGAGGAGATCAGATAGCGATCGCGGATGCGTGGATCGAGCGTGTCCATGATATAAAATACAGGTTTCTGTTCTTCTGGAGTCAAAGCTACCGGGATGAGTACCGGCTGGTTGTGTTACCTGGCATGCTGCCATCTACGGACAACAATTTCACATTGTACTGTCCTGAGAGCCGCCGCTACTTCGGTACTCAAAGTAGTGGGATAGGCAAACCATTTGTTCTACAATATGATCTTGGCAAAGAGTACGCGGATACTCTACATTGCCAGGTCGTTGCCGACAGAGATGTAACCGATAGTGTGATCACGCTGGTTCTGCGTGCACCAGGAGAATGAGGGCCTGATCTCGTTGCACCATGATTATGGGACCGGAGCCAGTCTTCGGTCCCATTGCTCAAGCGTATCAAAGGTGTATGAACAACATATGTGATGATAGTGATACGATGGAGAATGCTGTAAAGAATAAGCTTCGTTAAAGCTGAGCCATCAGAATGGCCACGTGGAGGCAGCAGCACCTGCCAGCGATCAAAAAAAGCGATAGCCGAAGGGCATAGGATCGTCTATGTCGGTGAGCTGGGACTCTATCTGCTACCGTCGGTTGTTGGCACATGGGCATCGAGCGGCCAAACGCCAGCTCTGGCTTCGCGCTTGGGCCGTGAGCTTCGGTCGGTGATCAGTGGTATCACCGATAACGGCAGATTGTTGATGCCGGTGCACGCCCATTCGATGCGAGGTCATGACTGTGTTGGCTTCCTGAATCATCGTGTCCGGCATCTAGGGAAGGCAGTGGTCGTCAGGGATGGTGCACCGATGCATCGTTCTGCTTGGGATAGCATGAGGGAAGCTTCTAGAATGGATGTTGGAACCGGGGAAATAGTGCCATGAAAATTCAAAGCTCAATAATATGTATAACAATTAATGCCATATTGTCATGGTCGTGTGCTGCCTCTGTCTCTTTACAAGACTCGGGGGAGCATATAAACTACATTGAGGAAATTGAACGCCTCAATGATCAGAGGACCTCATATGTCTATCTTGGTGATAGTACATTCATATCGATGCGGCCAGGGTATGGGATCGGTGTTCTAGATGTCCGTTTCGATTCAGTATCATATAATCGAACTACAAGTCGATTATATGCCAGAGGAGTGGTGGAAAAAAATGAGCCTGCATCTGTTATCCAGGGAGCACAAGCGTTCATTGGTGAGATAGATACAACTGAAGCATTCCTCTATGGTAACAATGATAGAAGGCCTCCTGACCGGATTAGTTATTACCGCATCCATGTCAATGAAAAATGTGTTTCCGGTGCTGATGGAGAGCTTGTTGTTTCTGGAGTGATTGATGAGAAATCCTATCTCATTATTGCTAATAGGACTGATGTGATGAAAATCTACCATGTTGGCGGATGGTTAAAAACTGAACGATAAACCGCCGCTCTTTCCTAGGTCAGCCTGCTGTGGAAAAGCTGGCTGCGGCGTTGTTGCTATGATCGCCGAGGTGGCTGCTACGGTCTATGATGGGATTGATACCTATCAGACACAGACTGACGATGATGCCATTACTTTGGAGAAGGGGCTGATCGCTACTGGTGCTATTGTAGGGTTGGTTCACTAGGTGGAGGGTATGGTATAGGGCTACGCAACGGTGGCAAGCTTGCCGATGAAGCGAATGCGGCAAAAGCTCTTGTTTTGAAGAACAACAAGGCTGCTGGAAAACATGCTGAAGCGTATGTGCATGCCAAACACGATGGTGATGTATAGGTAATGACAACACAAGGCCAGCAATATGTTGATAATGTAAGCGAAGGGCATGCACCTATGACAGAGTATCCATTATTGACTATGACTCCCCTGACCCATGCAGAGAGACGGCAGCAGACCAGGAGAGAAGCACGGAAGTATTTCAACTGGCTTATGAGCGTTCGCGAGGAACGTGTCAGACATCTGCTGAGCTTTCTTGAAGAGGGTGAAGTACAGGATGCCCAGGTAGATCTTCTACGCATCGGTGAGAAGTTCCAGGGAAAGATCTGGGAGGGAGAGTTTTCCGAGTACCTGAGTAGCAGTGGAAAACAAGGGTTAAGCGAACGTGGATATGCTCTGTCTTCAGACATGGGGTTGCTGATTGCGGAGTTGATCCAGCAGCAACGCCCGCATGTGGGATGGGACATCGAGAAGCGGAAGCTCATACACCACAATCTGCCCGTGCTGACAGGGTTCCCGATCATGAACCCTGATCCGGTAGGAGCAGGAGTTGCGAAAGCGTTCGCTATCCTACGTGATAAACGTAAGTCGAACTGTTGGTTGGATATGTTCAACATGTGGATGGAGCATACAGCCGAGACCGCCCCAGCCGGTGGGGTAACAGATACGTAGCCATACCATCGGTGTCTTCCCAGCGGAAGACACCGATGGTTCCATGCTTTGCATGGTACAGCAGGGGAGGACCTATGACAGAATATCCTTTCTTCAACTCCTCCCCTTCAATATCTCAGAGAGCAGACACAGAACGATCGCATGTCCGTGCTTGGCACACGGAGGCACGGACCGCATCGTAGCTCCTTATCCGCTACACCAGTTTGGACAATGATGAACAACGATAATATGTTGATGATGTAAGCGGAGAGCACGCACACGAGGTGAATGTTGGTCGGCAATCTGCAAGGAAAAGGAAACCGACATCATGTTGTAGCGGAGGAAGTACCTATGACAGAGTATCCATTATTGACTATGACTCCTCTCACCCATGCAGAGAGACGGCAGCAGACCAGGAGAGAAGCACGGAAGTATTTCAACTGGCTTATGAGCGTTCGCGAGGAACGTGTCAGACATCTGCTGAGCTTTCTTGAAGAGGGTGAAGTACAGGATGCCCAGGTAGATCTTCTACGCATCGGTGAGAAGTTCCAGGGAAAGATCTGGGAGGGAGAGTTTTCCGAGTACCTGAGTAGCAGTGGAAAACAAGGGTTAAGCGAACGTGGATATGCTCTGTCTTCAGACATGGGGTTGCTGATTGCGGAGTTGATCCAGCAGCAACGCCCGCATGTGGGATGGGACATCGAGAAGCGGAAGCTCATACACCACAATCTGCCCGTGCTGACAGGGTTCCCGATCATGAACCCTGATCCGGTAGGAGCAGGAGTTGCGAAAGCGTTCGCTATCCTACGTGATAAACGTAAGTCGAACTGTTGGTTGGATATGTTCAACATGTGGATGGAGCATACAGCCGAGACCGCCCCAGCCGGTGGGGTAACAGATACGTAGCCATACCATCGGTGTCTTCCCAGCGGAAGACACCGATGGTTCCATGCTTTGCATGGTACAGCAGGGGAGGACCTATGACAGAATATCCTTTCTTCAACTCCTCCCCTTCAATATCTCAGAGAGCAGACACAGAACGATCGCATGTCCGTGCTTGGCACACGGAGGCACGGACAGCATCGTAGTTCCTTATCTGCTACACCAGTTTGGACAATGATGAATAACAATATCAAACATACGGTCGAGAGCTTCGGCCAGACACTGCCGCAATTTCCAAGCTTCCTGGAAGCACGTCATGCGCTTCTTGCCAGGAGGGATGAGTGCTTGCAGATGTTCGAGGAAATCCGCCATCGCCAGCAGGTCTTTACTCCAGACTATTCTCCGAAGAGCCTTGAACAGCTCGACGATCTGTATCGGACGCTCTACAAGACCGATACCTTCGAGGAATTCTGTTGTGATCGATCAGGCTTCGAGGAGTGCATGGCGATGTACTTTGGCGAAGTGATCGTCCGGACGAAGGGAGCCGAGTGGATCGTGGAGGAATTTTTCTTTATGCAAGGCCGATATCAAATAGGTATACGTGTTAGACTGCATACTCAAATGCTGCGTCCCTTCACCGACTACTACAAATCCTTGCAAGGGAAGCGACATCCGATGCTGAAGGCCTACAAGCGTTTCTGACTCTTTTACCATAAAATAATACAACTTCCAGGGAGTGATGAACCGAGCGAGCGCTCAATCAGTGGTGCTGCCGCTACAACGCGATGGAGGAGCGCGAGCAGAAGCAGCTGTACGCTCAGGATGGCGGCGTGGTTTCAGCCCCGGACAGCACGGTGTACCCGTAGGTGTATTATCTTCTTGGAGGAAACAAGCAACAGTTCGCGGTGTATCACGGCCAGTAGATAGACTCGTTGCAGATCAAATACGGTGATATATGATGGAATCAACGTCTATAGAATGGATGCTGAAACCGGGGAAACACTACCATGAAGATTCAAAATTCAATAGTGTGTATAACAGTTAATGCCATATTGTCATGGTCGTGTGCTGCCTCTGTCTCTTTACAAGACTCGGGGGAGCATATAAACTACATTGAGGAAATTGAATGTCTCAATGACCAGAGGGCCTCGTATGTCTATCTTGGTGATAGTACGTTCATATCGATGCGGCCAGGGCATGGAATCGGTGTTCTACATGCTCATTTTGATTCAGTATCATACAATCGAACTACAAGTCGATTGTATGCCAGAGGAGTAGTGAAAAAAGATTGGTCAGCATTTGTTGTCCAGGGAGCACAAGCGTTTATTGGTGAGATAGATACAACTGAAGCATTCCTCTATGGTAACAATGATAGAAGGCCTCCCAGCAGGAGTATTTATTACCGCATCCGTGTCAATGAAAAAGATGTTTCCGGTGCTGATGGAGTGTTTGTTGTTTCTGGATTGATTGATGAGAAATCCTATCTCATTATTGCTAATAGGACTGACTTGATGGAAATATACCATGTTGGTGGGTGGTTGAAAACTGAACGATAAACCGCCGCTCTTTCCTAGGACAGCCTGCTGTGGAAAAGCTGGCTGCGGCGTTGTTGCTGTGATCGCCGAGGTGGCTGCTACGGTCTATGATGGGATTGATGCCTATCAGACACGGACTGATGATAATGCCACTACTTTGGAGAAGGGACTGACCGCTACTGGTGCTATTGTAGGGTTGGTTGCAGCAGGTGGAGGGGATGGTACAGGGCTACGCAACGGTGGCAAGCTTGCTGCCGAAGTCGTAAGCCATACCGATGAAGCGAATGTGGCAAAAGCACTTGCTCTGAAGAGCAAGAAGGCTCCTGGAAAACGTGCTGAAGCGTGTGTGCATGCCAAACACGATGGTGATGTATAGGTAATGACAACACAAGGCCAGCAATATGTTGATAATGTAAGCGAAGGGCATGCACCTATGACAGAGTATCCATTATTGACTATGACTCCCCTGACCCATGCAGAGAGACGGCAGCAGACCAGGAGAGAAGCACGGAAGTATTTCAACTGGCTTATGAGCGTTCGCGAGGAACGTGTCAGACATCTGCTGAGCTTTCTTGAAGAGGGTGAAGTACAGGATGCCCAGGTAGATCTTCTACGCATCGGTGAGAAGTTCCAGGGAAAGATCTGGGAGGGAGAGTTTTCCGAGTACCTGAGTAGCAGTGGAAAACAAGGGTTAAGCGAACGTGGATATGCTCTGTCTTCAGACATGGGGTTGCTGATTGCGGAGTTGATCCAGCAGCAACGTCCGCATGTGGGATGGGACATCGAGAAGCGGAAGCTTATAACCTATAATGCGCCCGTGCTGACGGGGTTTCCGATCATGAACCCTGATCCGGTTGGTTCAGCTGTTGCACGAGCCTTTTCCGTTCTACGCGGTCTTTATCAAGCTGACGCATGGTGGATTCTCTTTGACAAATGGATGGAGCATACAGCAGAAACAGCTCCAGCCGAGAAGGTGAAGATCCCATAAACATAACGATTGCATGTCCGTGCCTACCAAATGGGGCACGGACAGATTTTAGGGGAGGACGTACCTATGACAGAGTATCCATTATTGACTATGACTCCCCTGACCCATGCAGAGAGACGGCAGCAGACCAGGAGAGAAGCACGGAAGTATTTCAACTGGCTTATGAGCGTTCGCGAGGAACGTGTCAGACATCTGCTGAGCTTTCTTGAAGAGGGTGAAGTACAGGATGCCCAGGTAGATCTTCTACGCATCGGTGAGAAGTTCCAGGGAAAGATCTGGGAGGGAGAGTTTTCCGAGTACCTGAGTAGCAGTGGAAAACAAGGGTTAAGCGAACGTGGATATGCTCTGTCTTCAGACATGGGGTTGCTGATTGCGGAGTTGATCCAGCAGCAACGCCCGCATGTGGGATGGGACATCGAGAAGCGGAAGCTCATACACCACAATCTGCCCGTGCTGACGGGGTTTCCGATCATGAACCCTGACCCAATTCGTTCCGCTGTTGCGGCTACACATGCTGTTCTACAGGGCTATCACCAGTCTGATACATGGTTGGATCTCTTCAATAAGTGGATGGAGCATACAGCCGAGACCGCCCCAGCCGATGGGGTCATAGATATGTAACCGTGCAATTCGTGTCTTGCGTTGTGCAGACACGGATATTTCCTTGCAATAGATTAGCCTATGGAAATGATATACAGGCAGTCAACGTTGCAACCCGGCCATATGCTGTGATAATCGGGCTGTGGCCGGAATTTCAAACGCAAAATCAGAAAGCTATGCTACTACGGACCAGTCTGGGCACATACATCTTTGGCGTGATGTTTATCGTAATCGGTATCGGCCTGTTTCTAAAAGGACGTACTGTGCCATCAACGCCAAAGGAAGAAAAACTCCATGGAACATTACGTGTTTGCGGTGCAACACTGATTGGTTTCGGCCTGTTTTTCGTCCTGGGAGAATGGATTTTTGTATCAAATCCCTGATAAGGGAAGATGCGACCATGTTGATAACAGAGATGGTCATCTGCAGGCATCTCCAGCAATTGCTTGCAATGTAGAAGTTATAAATCCCGGCCATATGCTGCGATAATCAGGCTATGGTCGGGATTCTAAACACAAGATTAGAAACACTATGCTACATACTAATCTAGGCGCATACATATTCGGCGCTGCATTTATCATTATCGGCATATTCTTTTTTATACATGGACGGTCTTCCTCATCAACTGTAGAGGATGGAGAGGGAGATGTTAATTACGCACAGCGTGTCAGCGGAATAATGATAATTGGATTTGGTCTGCTGTGTGCCCTTTTCGGAGGGTGGCTTTTTGGGCCAGGCCGCTGATAAAAAAAGACTCGATTACTGCAAGTCGTCCCGGTAATAGATTGCAGGAACAAGAATAATAAGATGGTGCTGTGGAGTAAGAAGCGCATTTAGAAGAAATAGATTGTCCTTTATTACTCGCATTGATTGAAAAGTATATTTTGGTGTGCGGATGTAAAGTAGACGCCGTATTTCTTGTCATAACCCTGTCTCTCGGAAAAATAATACAACTTCCAGAGGGAGATGAACCGAGCGAGCGCTCAATCAGTGGTGCTGCCGCTACAACGCGATGGAGGAGCGCGAGCAGAAGCAGCTGTACGCTCAGGATGGCGGCGTGGTTTCAGCCCCGGACAGCACGGTGTACCCGTAGGTGTATTATCTTCTTGGAGGAAACAAGCAACAGTTCGCGGTGTATCACGGCCAGTAGATAGACTCGTTGCAGATCAAATACGGTGATATATGATGGAATCAACGTCTATAGAATGGATGCTGAAACCGGGGAAACACTACCATGAAGATTCAAAATTCAATAGTGTGTATAACAGTTAATGCCATATTGTCATGGTCGTGTGCTGCCTCTGTCTCTTTACAAGACTCGGGGGAGCATATAAACTACATTGAGGAAATTGAATGTCTCAATGACCAGAGGGCCTCGTATGTCTATCTTGGTGATAGTACGTTCATATCGATGCGGCCAGGGCATGGAATCGGTGTTCTACATGCTCATTTTGATTCAGTATCATACAATCGAACTACCAGTCGATTGTATGCCAGAGGAGCGGTGGAAAAAAATGGGTCTGCATCTGTTATCCAGGGAGCACAGGCGTTCATTGGCGAGATAGATACAACTGAAGCATTCCTCTACGGTAACAATGATAGAAAGCCTCCTGACCGGATTAACTATTACCGCATCCATGTCAATGAAAAATGTGTTTCCGGTGCTGATGGAGTGTTTGTTATCTCTGGAGTGATTGATGAGAAATCCTATCCCATTATTGCTAATAGGACTGATGTGATGGAAATATACCATGTTGGTGGGTGGTTGAAAGTTGAATAATAAAGTGCCGCTCTGCTCTGATTTAGAATTTGTCAATCAGGAGATAGCACAGCATAAAAAATATAAGACTCAAGCCATGCCAGAGGAATTTTCAGTAGGTCGGTGAGTTCACCTAGCCTCTGAAAAATATATGCTCGCCAGCCTTTATTGCGAGCACTGGCAATCGCATCAATGAAACAATAATGTTCCTTGGCATACCCTGCTCCGGTTCGCTTGAGCGAACCTGTTTTCCTGTCAATCATGGTCACAATCGGCGTTACTAGGGGGTAAAGTGCCAGCAAATTCGGCGTTAAGGGACAGTTTATCCTTCTTATCATCCAAGGCATTGCCGATAAGGTGCTTCACATCGGACATAAAAGTGAAGATGATCCAGTGTATTTCCCAACAATCCCTGAGAAGAAAAAAGGAGTAAAGCAATGAAAAGGGTGATGTGGATGCTTGGAGGCCTTGTGGTGCTCCTGGGTATCGGTGGGTTCTTGTTGCATCGATCAATTGTTGTCTCACAGATGGAAGCAAATGCACCAACCTCTGCTTCATACTCGGTTGAGTCATCAAAAGAGTGGGGTAAGTTCATTCGGAGGGTTCAGGTTAGTCCCGGTCACCTTACCTATCGAGGAGATCAGATAGCGATCGCGGATGCGTGGATCGAGCGTGTCCATGATATAAAATACAGGTTTCTGTTCTTCTGGAGTCAAAGCTACCGGGATGAGTACCGGCTGGTTGTGTTACCCGGCATGCTGCCATCTACGGACAACAATTTCACATTATACTGTCCTGAGAGTCGCCGCTACTTCGCTACTCAAAGTAGTGGGATAGGCAAACCATTTGTTCTACAATATGATCTTGGTAAAGAGTACGTGGATACTCTACATTGCCAGGTCGTTGCCGACAGAGATGTAACCGATAGTGTGATTACCCTGGTTCTGCGTGCACCAGCTCACCACCATTCCTATTTATAAACCGTAGCCATGTTCAAGGGTCTGGCCGCCATGCCATTTATTTCGGAGGTACCTGCCTTTGTGCAGGAAGAGGCATATCTGGCCATAATACCAAGTGGCATAGTATCAAAGCCAGAACTCTTCTCTGTCTATAGGAAGGAGTTCTGCTTCCCAGACTATTTCAACCTCGCAAGCTGGGACTCATTCGACGAGTGTTTGCGTACACTCGATAACATCGAGCAGATGTCGATGGTAATCGCTCATGAGGATCTTCCGCTTGCGGCAGATCGAAAAGATCTCCTGATCTATCTCGATGTTCTGCAATACTGTGCCTCATTTCATGAAGCGTATATTGGCAGAAAGTTCATCGTGACATTCCCGCCAGCGGTTCGTGGAAAGATAAGTGAGGCATATCAGGAGCTTCGCCAGCGAGAACTTTCAACATGGGTTATCCCCTATGATCCCTCTGCGTTCACCTTCGTCCGACCATATGACAGCGGTTGCATTCCCGAGGATGGTGAACTGCTGATCGAGATCCCGTCGGGAATCCGGACCCGGCAGGAACTGATTGCTGCATTTCCCTGTTCGATAGACCCATGGTTGTTACCCAAGGCGAAAGGCTGGCTGGCGATCAAGGAAGTACTTGGGGCAATCGGCTCACCCATTAAACATATCTGCCTTGTGCATGAGGGG
This sequence comes from uncultured Alphaproteobacteria bacterium, assembly GCA_964455525.1. GTDB lineage: Bacteria > Bacteroidota > Ignavibacteria > OLB7 > OLB7 > JAFDZV01. Next base: position 461,608 of record CAYVWR010000001.1, on the reverse strand, counting down.
CTTCCATTGGAGAGTCATGAAGAGCTGAAATGTTATCTGGATGTTCTTCTGGCATTGAGGGATACCCATGAACGTGTCGGCTTTACGAAGTTCGATGTGGTCTTTCCAAATTACGCGGAAGAGCAAATCCGCCGTTGCATCTTCGAGCTGCGGATCGAGCGTGAGCAGTGGAGGAACGTGGCGGATCTTCGTGCAGGGATTCTGTAATGCACACTAGTTATGCGAGGAGGGGCTTGTCGATCGGGAGCTCCCAGTGGATCTGCCGGTTGCGTGCCTCTCCTCTGCTCGTCTGTGGCTGTACACTTGCCGATCATCCTGTCAAGAGGCCTGTCGGCATGGGTGAGAACAGCCGTGGATCACGGTTATCGACAGGATCATCGGAAGGCGGCGTGGCTATCTATGGGGATACATCAGCTATGACGCTGGAGCATTCGAGCTGCTCATCGCCGGTTCGAGATCCTGCAAGGAGTACAAGCTGGTGGATCACCTCAGCTCGACCCTTAGCAGGTGGAGTATCCGATGGCAGTTGGCTAGGAGTATCCAGACGCCGCAATGGGTGAACCGAGCATCTGGAGAAGTAGGCGGCGCTACTGTGGGAGAGTCCTTGCGGCATGAGATCAATGAGGCTTATATCAGAGCGCAGATGTTTCCAGGGCAGACCTTTCATGACCCTAAGTATCAGATTGCTCATGCGCAAGCCTTTGCACACGATTCTGCACAAGCTAGGGTTCTAAAAGTTCACGATTGTTCATTCCACCGCACTATTATCATCCGCTTTTCTACTACTGAAGCGTTGGTGGCAGATTCAAAGAAACAGACAGTATTCCTCGGGGTATCTGCAAGGCAGGGTACTCCGTTGAACTTGATTAGTTATGGCCGTGCACCAATGATTACTATAAATCCACAGATAACTATAGGCAAGGATGGTAATTTCACTGGAGTGATATCCGGGGAGGAAGCTACACTGTCCAGGAGTGGAATCAACAATTTATCAACATGAACCCCAGTCCTGTAGAGTGACTGGGGATATCGAGAGTGGTATGAAGATATTTATAAAAGTACTTCTGGCATTCGGTGGCATAGTGTTGCTAGGAGTTTTGCTGTTTGTTGGGCATTACTTTGCAACATTGCGAGGACGGGAAATTCACCTTATCCCGTCAGGATATCGCGGTCCTGTTGTAATAGCTTATGATATGCCAAATGGTGTGCCTGCCCGGTATGAAGATGGTGCACGGGTCTTTGAGATACCGAGTGATGGAATCTTGCGTACACAGATGGAAACTCCCGATGATGGATGGATCAGGCCAGGACGGATCCGCTATTTTTATGTGGATGAAAAGGGGCAACGTGAAGAGATCCCAGAGGTTCGATGGAAAGAAGAGATGTCCCAGGAGGCAATCGCCTATACATTTCGGCCGATTGGCAATCTTATGAAGCCCAATGGGTTCGAGTCCTATGTTGTCGGAACCATCCATGAATACACTGATTCAATCTTTATTCTCCAGCATGAGATGCTTCGGAAAGGGATCTCAACCGAGGACCAGAAACCTGTAACGGAGATCTACGTGCTACCGGATGGATATCAGGGGCCAGTGGCTGTATTTTTTGATCGGGCTGATGGTGTTGCGGCAAAGTACCTTGGGGATGTGCGTATCTACGAAATCCCCAAGGATGGAGTTCTGTATACACGGCTACCAGCGATGCCAGGGGGGAGCCGAAGGAGCACACGCCGTTTCTACTATGTGAATAGAGTGGGCGATAGCACGGAACTGGAGGAAGTAGAGTTCTCGGGAGAGATACCGGATTCAACCAATACCTATGTGCGTGGAGGAGGAGTAATGAGGATGGAACGGACGGAGCAGAAAGTTACGCGATACATTGTTGGTACTGCCAGGACGTTGGACCGAGCCTCAATGGAAGCTGCGGATGAGCTTGTGTGGGATCGGTGGAAAAGGATGAGCGATCATCAATAAGAGCGCCGAACAAAAAGAAGTTAAAGGAATTGGAGGTTGATGAGAATACCTCCAAACGCCAGCAGCGCAGTGTGAATTTCCGGGAGAATTTTATCGCGCTTTCGTAAGCTATGGTTCTGATGAAGCTGCTGTAGCCATGTTTTAGTGGGTATCAACAGAGGAGCATCTTTCTTCAGGAGGTTTCCGATGAGCAAGCACCAGAGCAACAGCAGGCAGGCCTAGGTCAAGCGGCAACCGCACACACCAGAATTCTGCGGTGAGACGGTTCGCCTGACAGTCACCAGCGGCAAATCTGTCGCACAGGTGGCACGTGTTGTCGGCATCAAGATCGCGACCCTATGCCAATGGCCATGGCATTCCCAGTATGCTCACCGTATATCAGTGCCACAGCCTGAGACGCCACAGCGCGTAAAGCGAAGCCGATAGTAGAGCCAGGCGTCTGATGGCAAGTGCATGAATAGCATGGAGGCCGTTATGCAGAACGGCCTCCCGAGCATAAAAACAGACAGGATCAGGCAATGAAGAGCTGTGCTATCGATAGAACCTGTGCCTTGCTTAGCGGTTCATCGAACGATGCCGTATCCGAGACGGTGAGGGTCAACTGCTGAGTGTTCTCTTCCCCCGCATAGATTCCTGCTGCCTGTGGCGGGATGCCAGAATCGATCTGGTTGCCCGTGATCCATCCCTTCTGGCCTCGGATGCGGCGTACCTGGGCGGCATGGCGTGCCTCTACCGAGTGGATCTGTAAGGCAGCGGTCAGCACGATGTCATTGGACATCACATTGGCGGCCTGTCCCTTGTAGGCACGAACGCCGGTATCCTCGAATGCCTGGGCAAGTGCAAGAAACACCTGGTAGTTTGCCGACTGGAATGGATCGGGAAATGTGCCACCGGCAGTGAAGTCGAAGGTCGGCTTCATGACGGGCTGTCCGCCGAGCGCGATGATCCTTCCGGTGAGAAATGAGACATGTGCCGCCTCATGCTTGCGGATCTGATCAAACACCGGTTTTACGGTGCCGGGGATGAGATCGGCCGCCGCGACGCCACGCGTGTAGAACTCCGCCTCCAGGTACTCCAGCGTTAGAGCGAAGTTGAGCGCGTCGAGAACATCCTGTGGGCCGCCTCCTTGGGCAAATGCGCTCTCGGAAACAAAGGCGAATGTTGCCGGAATCGAACCCAGCACCAGCGCACCCCCGAAGAGTCCCATCTTCTTCATAGCGCTACGCCGTTGCGACAGGCGCTGGAGAATCTCGGGGTCAAGGCTGTCAAACAAAGCTTCGTTGGTCTTCATACTAGAGGTTCCCCTTTATGATGGCAGATTGCTGGTGATCGAGGTTTTCACATATGGTCCGGCGGCCGCAAGAACCTGTGCCGGAGTTCTGGCAACATCGAGGCCGGTTATGGGATCGACGACATCATCACCGGCAAACGAGGCGGTATTCTTCATCAGCAGATCGCGTATCACAGCGGCATGACGTGCCTCCACCGAAACGATCTTGCCCGCGATAAGAAGAAAATCGGTGCTGGTGAGAATCTTGCCAGCGCCGTTATATGCCGATACGCCGAGATCCTCGAACGTCTTTGCGGTGCCAAGCACACTGTCGCGGCTGGCAAAGTTGATTGAACTGAAATCCACCTCCAGATCGCCGATGGCCTTATCTCCCAACGCCTTCTTGAAGAAATCGCGGTGTGCTACTTCATGGTTCTTGATATCGGTAAGGATCTCGCGCTCCTCGACCGTGGCGCCACTGAAAAACGACGAGGTGACACGCAGATAGAATGCGGCTTCGAGCTGCTCAAGCGCATACGCATAATTGAGCACGCCAACATCATCGTTGGTAAGCATAACGCCGCCCGTCGGATTTGTCGTCTTGTCATCGCTACAGCCTGCAACGCCAAGGACGGCGATGGTTGCGCCTGCCAGTCGCAGAAAATTTCGTCTATCGACATTCCGGGCTGCCTGGTCAAGGTGTGTTGCCCGCTCCACGCTCGCCTCAAGAATCTTTGACATGTTCATCCCAATGGTTTCTGAATAAGTACCTCGAACGGACAACCGTCCACCTGCTGGTTGTATTCCATCTCCGGTTGTTTTCTCCGTCTCTATCAGATACCTACGATAGAAATGGGCGGGCGGATTTCATTGCTCTTGTTTTTTATTTCGGCGGCGGAGGAAAGGGCGGAGTTGCTGTCAAACTGCGGGTTTTGTTATCACCGGCATAGAGATCCATCGAGTAATGGCGGTGGCTGGGCATGCCATTGTTACCGATCGATCGTCAGGGGGGAGCAGGCTCACGTGCTGATGAATATGCAGGGAGGACCGGAGGGTTCAGGGGGAGATTGCGTGCGGTGAACAGATGTTGTCCGCACGGCGTGGCATGTTACATGTGCGGAGGGATGATGGAGCCACGACTGAGACGTATCCGTGGATGATACCGGAAGGATATCGGTGTCGGTATGCACCCTGAGACGATCTATCGGTATCTCGGGGCAGGGGACGTGCGTTATTGCCTCTGGTGAACCTGCGGGCATCGCAGATCAATGACGGTGCGTTCTGTTCCGGTATATGCTGGAAGGATGCTTGTGCCGGGGGGAGCGAGCCGAAGCAGTTTCAATGATGTTTCGGAGCGATGCCTTGGCTGATCGTGCCGCCGACGATAAAACACCGCAGGCCCATCCGATCCATGCAGATCATATGGGCCTGCGGCCATTGCTTCGGCCTTCCCTCTGGTGCCGGGAGTTTCTACTGTAGATCCTGCTGGGGGCCACCATCGGCCGACGACGACTGCACCTGTGCCACATAACGGCCGATCACCTCCACCATCAGATCATTCAGATAGCGGACATCGTAGGCGCCGATCGTTGGTTTCATATGAGAGTCTCCAATGCCGCTATCATCGGTAAGGAAGAGATAGGTTCCTTCGGTATAGATGCTGAAGAGCCGCAGAAGAAACTCCGTTTCCTTATCGACGCCACTGGATGCGATCGGGATAATTCTGATCCCTTTAGCGGCTGCCTGCCGTGTAAGCTCCTGAAGCTTTTCAAGTCGATCGGGGGTATAATGCGGGGGGGCATCAAGCACCAGGAACATGATCCGGGCGCGTGCCGATTCGCTCCAGGCGTGTTTGTTGATCGCATCCTCCAGAGCTTCTTCGACGGCTTCCGGTGTATCGCCGCCACCGGCAGCCCATTGCTGGCGCAACTGTCCTATCACCTCGAACGAGCTTTCATTAAAGGGGAAGGGGCGTACCACATACTCATCGCCATGATCGCGGTAGAAATTACAGCTCAGGCGCACCCGAAGGTCGTCCTCGGAGGTCTCTCGTACACGGTCGATCACATCCTCAAGCTCACGCTTGATATAGTTGAGTTCATCCCCCATCGAACCTGTTGCATCGATCACAAACATCAGATCAAGCTCGTTTCGATACGATGCCGTTCCACGGATATTGGCGATCGTTGGTGTACCACGTCCCGGCGTTACTGTTCCGGCATTCCGATAGCCACCCGGCGTTTTTACCTCGATCCGATAGAGTCCCTCGGTTGCCGATCTGACTCCGGCGAACAGCTCAGCCCAACCCCGGTTGTTTGTCCGGGCCTGCCAGACGATTTTTCCCTGTGGGTCGAGCAGGCGCACTTCGGCGTCGATGGCCGGCTGGTCACCATCGACCACCCGCACCGGGATACGCCCTGCTGGATCATAACCCCAGTGATCGATCATTTTTTTCCATTGCGACTCGGAGATGATATCTCCCCAGTAGCTCCACTGTATCAGATCGCTCCATTCTCCGGCGGTCAGTTGTCCGGCACGCTCCACCAGCTTCCGGGTGCTGTCGCTGATTCTCGAATCTGTGCCAGATGCCGTTGCGCTGCTTCCGCTCAGGGTTCGTGGGGGGGCCGCAGGAGCAAGTGCTGTGGAGGTGAGTGCCATGCTTTTGCGGCCACGGGAGGTTGATTCCATTTCCCGCGTGCTCACGGCGCCATCGCCAACGGCTCCGTAAGCCATCGTGGTATATCTATCTTCGTCCACCATGCCATCGCCACCGCTATTTTTCTCAGCACTTGCAGGCGCTGGTTTGAGCACGACCGAGCATTTGGTCTCCGTATCGCGCAGGATCTTCACAGTCACCGTTTCGGAAACGGCAAATCCCTTGGCCCTCACCTTGAGCCGATAGGTTCCCGGGACCACCCGGATGACACGGAATGTGCCGTCCGCACGCGTATAACTGCCGATACGTGGGGAGCTCTTCAGGATTTCAACCGATGCATCGGGAATCGGGGTTCCCCGTGCATCGCGCACAATGCCGGTAAGGGTTCCGCTAAGGCGTTTGGAAGGAGTTGGCGGGACAAGTGCCCATGCCGTGACGCCGAGCAGGATCAGTGCAAAAGCTGTCAGGAGCGAGAGTGTGTTGTTCATCGGTACGGCCTTGTTTCGCATCTATGCTTGGGGATTCGGAGCGATCTCGATCGTCCCTTTGTATGGAAGGGCCTGACTGTATCGTCGCGTTGCAGGCCGGATCAGCAGAGGGGCGATCCCATTGGATGTGGGGGGGCCGGGCGGCGTTTAATGCCCGGCCGGATCGGAGCCGATACTTTCCGGCAGGCTCTCCGCCTACAGTAGAGATGACGGGGCATCGGCGTGATGTAACGCCAGTGTTATGCTCTCTGTGATCTTGTGAAGGCCGTGGCAGCGGCGCGGTGGGTGTGGCGGGGATATATCCGGTGGAAACGAGACTATTGCAAGATATCTGGCCGGACCATCGGATCTTCCCTTGTACAAAGCGCACGACCGGTCTGTACCGGACCGGTCGTGCGTGATTGGTAATGAGAGGATGGGGGCCAGAGCGTGCTCTTCTCCCATCGCATACCATGCCTACTCGAATCTACATGGGCAGCGCGTGTCTACCGGATCGATCGACAGAAAATAGGTGCAACTGACAATGCCGGTAACCAGGCATATCCTGGCGCAGCAGGGGCCGAGGTTGACGTTCTCGATGCAGGAGCCAAGCGGGATCTCCCGCAACGTGCCGCATGTCCGTACATAGAGCGGTGATGTGACGCATGGCACCTCGATCCTCAAGTCGGACCCGGCGGGGATGGTCACGCAGTTCAGGCCTCTGGGTCCGCATAGTGTGACGTCGCATTTGGAATTGTTGCTTATCGCCAGGGTGCCCCTTTTCTGCGCGCTGGCATCGGCGCCGAGCAGAAGAAGAAATGCGGCTATAAACAGCGCCATTGCTGCTGTACGTGTGATGATGGTTCGAGTCATTCGGGCCTCCATATGTTGTGGATCAATCAGTGTTGATGCCGGTTGCTCCGGCAGTCGTTGGAATGTGGAAGGATGGGCGTGGTTATGTGCCTATCCTCCCCTTTATGATCGTAGAGCACAGAAGGGAATGTGCAGGAGGGATCGTCACAGGGGCGTTTCCTCCGCTGGCAATCCATGATGGGCTATCGGCCGGGGTTGATTCCATGACTGCTTGGACTATCATCCTCTGCGCTGTTTCTCCCTTAGCACACGCAATTGCAGAGCGCGCCTGCCGGTGTGATTGTTATCTGGTAGTTGGTAAGGGCGGGCTGGCTCAGGCATATGGTGGCGCAGCACCCTCCGGCACCTACGCGCTCGCAGCACTGGCCGAGCGTGAGATACTGTAGAGTGCCGCAGATCGAAGCCTGGAATGTATTGCTGTTGACCGTGCATGGATTGATCGGCACCGTGGTGGTCCCGGGCGGGATGCTCCAGCACGTTCCGTTCGCGCATATCTCGACCTTGCAGCTTGTGGTGTTTGTTATCGTGAGCCTGCAAAGCTGTGCCGCCGACGCCGCACCTGGCCAGAAGAGTGTGATAAGCGAACAGGTCATGGCTATCAGCAACAAATAGCCTGATGTACGGTTGCGATTCATGGTGATGTCTCCTTGTCCTATCTGATGAGCGGATCGTGAAATCCTCGTACGGAGCATGTCCCACACCGCTCCGGGCCTGGCGTGTAGCAAGGCTGAATCGGATGATGATGGGAGCAGCGGACGAGGTGGGAACAAGCGTAGTGGAAATCGTTATGGAAGCGATTCGGAGACACCGTATGCGTGTGATAACGGCAACAGGTGCAACCACGAAGGCTCTGGCGTCGATGCAGGGCACCGTACAAAACGGTGCGTCCATGATCTGGCCGCATCGAATCCAGGGATGTGATCGAAGCCCGTATGTCGTGCATCACAGTTGAGAAAAGGGGGGATAGCATATCTTCATCTGTTGCCGCCGGAATCATCCCGTGTATATGGGGCATCCGCAATGCGGGGGGGCAGTGCAATCCTGGCAGGGAGCTATGAAGACTTGTAGGTAAGAGGATCGAACGTGGTGGATCTGGACAGAGATGCCGTAACGCGGTACTCCCGGCCGGTTGGGTGCCAAAGGCGGGAGCTACCGCAGCAACGCCGGTATGAGCAACCGGCATTACGAGAGGGTGCCAGGGGGCAACAGCGTCCGATACGCTGGTGCTGGAGTTGCTAGCGGCTGGCGGCTTACTCTATACTCCCCGACGGATCTTCATAGAGCGTTATGGCGCTCGTCTTGATGATAAGGAAGAGTTCCGTGCCAGGTTCAACATGCAGTTCTGCAAGCGCATCGGCAGTTACCTCGGCCACCACCGGGGGGGTATCTTCGGTTATACGGACGGTGATAAGCCGCCAGTTGCCCACTTCGCCTATACTCTCTACGCGGGCCGCTATGATATTGCGTGCGGAAAGCGCTCGTGGGCGTTCCAGCGCGAGCATGATCTCATTGGCAGGAACTCCCAGAAGCAGAGTCGTATCCAGCGCAAGGCTGGAGCGCGGGATAATCAGCAGGGGGCCATCGGCTCCGCCGAGACGTGCCATGCTTGTATCCGTTCGGGTCTCGACGAGATGTGCCGGGAGCATGTTTTCAAAACCTTCATGCTCCGCCAATGGGAACACCTCCGGGCGTGTCAGCACTCCCCGTGGCTCCCCGCGTGCGATGATGCGGCCTTCGCGCAGGACGATCAGATCGTCGCACAGTGCCTGCACCTCCACCGGGTTATGGGAAACCAGAAGCATGGGGAGCGCAAACTCCCGTTGCACGCGGTTCAGAAATGGCAGCACCTTGCGACGAAGCCCTGCATCGAGCGATGCCATCGGTTCATCCAGGAGTAGAAGGCGGGGGCCGGAGCAGAGCGCCCGTGCAAGGGACACTCGCTGGCGTTCGCCGCCGGAGAGCGTGGAGGCCGCGCGGCCGAGAAGAGGTTTGATATCGAGGACGCGAACCACCGATTCAAGCGTTGCATCGAAATCATGTCCTTCGCGGATTGCACGGCCACGCCCGGAGCGGAGGTTGCCGATCACATCCAGATGTGGAAAGAGAAGGCTATCCTGCGGCACATAGCCGATGCCACGCCGGTCCGGGGGGAGCCAGTGCCGTTGTGATGAATCGAGCCAGACGCTCTCTCCAAGCCGTATGTTGCCCTTGGCACCCTGGCGGAGGCCTGCGATCGTCTCAAGGAGCGTGGTCTTGCCGGAGCCGGATACGCCAAAGATGCCGGTGACCCGGTGGGTGGTCTGGAATTCCACATCCAGGCTGAATCGATCGAGCGGCAGGCGTACCTGTACCGAGAGAGTCTGGCTGGTAATCATCGGCGGGGCGTTGCAATGGCTGTCTGTTTCTGTGAAAGATACTCGGTAACGAAGATGGCTGTGAAACCAACGGCCAGGGCGATGCCGAGGAGGATATTCGCCTCATCCTCGCGTCCTGCCTGCTGCGCGCTGAAGATCGCAGAAGCTAATGTCTGGGTGCGTCCCGGAATGTTTCCCGCCAGGATAATGGTTGCGCCGAACTCCCCTACCGCACGGGTAAAGCCAAGGATGATGGTTGCCAGCAGGCCGCGTGATGCCAGGGGGAGCGTATAATGGAAGAACGTTGCTATGCGTCCATGGCCGAGCGTGCGTGCCATCTGTTCATAGCGCGGGTCAACCGCCTCGAAGCTGACCCGTGCGGTACGCACCACAAGCGGAGTCGCCATCACAGCACAGGCTATCACCACAGCCTTCCAGGTAAGGATGATATCCAGATCGAACCCCAGCGTCTCCCGCCCCAGCGGCCCATCGAATGAGAAGAGCTGGAGCAGGAGATAGCCGACCGCTGTGGGCGGCAGCACGAGCGGCAGGCTGAAGAGGGTGGAGATCACCTTCTTTCCTGGAAACTCGAAACGTGCCAGAGCATAGGCCAGCAGGGTGCCGGGAATCATCACCAGCGCCGTGGCCATCGCCGCCCACAACAAGGTCGATCGTAGAGCTTCTAGAGTCGTCTCGGTCACGGCGTTGCGTTCGTGGAGGAGATTGGAGTGAATCCGTGCTTCTCGTAGACGCTGCGAGCCGAGGCTCCCGTCAGGAAGTCGAGGAACTTCCTTCCGCCATCAGGGTTGCCTCCTTCGGTGATCTGCGCCAGGGCATAGCGGATCGGAGGGCCATCCTTTACCTCGTACAACACGCGGGTGCGGTCGGCGAATGCCTTCCAGTCGGTATTGTAGACAACGCCCAGCACGTCCGGGTCGGCCAGGACAAGCCCAAGTGCCGCACGAACATCGGGCGCCGGGGCAACCCGATCCTTCACCGCATCCCAGAGCGTCTTGCCGCTGCACTGCTGGGAGGTCATCCACTGGCGGGCATACTTGCCGGCCGGAACCGCCTCGGGATCGCCGAGTGCCAGATTCTTGAACTTGGTCGTTGCCAGATCGCAGGGTGTGTTCAGCGTTACTTCGTTTTTGGAGTTTGCTACCAGAACGAGCGTATTGGAGAGAAGGTCGCGGCGTGTTGCAGGAACCACACGGTTTGCCTGCTCCACGGTGTCCATCCAGTTCTCGCTTGCGCTCAGGAACAGATCCGCACCGCGAGCAGCGTTGATCTGATGGGCCAGATCATTCGAGCCGGCGAAGTTGAAGAGCACACGGGTGCCGGTCTCCTTCTCGAACGTTTCCCCCAGCTCCTGCATCGTCTCGCGAAGGCTGGCGGCAGCAAAGACCATGATCTCGCTTTTTTTTCCACTATCCCCTTGTCCGGCCGAGTCGTTTGAATCGCTATCGCTTCCGCAGGCCCCGATGAACAGGGCCAGAACTGCAATGAGCAGTGTACCAAGTGTGCGATTGATTTTCATAAGGTTTGCCCCGATAATTGAATGATAATGGGAGAGTGATCAGAATTCCCAGGAACCTGCGATATATGCCCAGTAGCGCGGGTCCTCGCCGATGCGTGCATGAAGAGGATCGCCCGGCAGGAACACCGATATTCCGCCCGAAAGCTCGAAGGGGGCCACGTCGCGCCACCATACGGTAAGGTCCACTTCCGTTCCGAAGCTTTCCTTTACCATGCGCTGCGGCAGGAACTGATGCCCCTCCAGCAACAAACGGAGTCCCTTGATCGGGGCGCTTGCAATGCTTGCGCTCAGATCCACCATGCCGAGGGTGCCGGAAAGCTCCGGAATATAATCGATAGTGCCGTAGAACCTGTGGTTTGTGCCGAAAAGAGTGTTGAACGTCTCGTTCCGATCGTCGCCTGCCGAGCCGTCGCCGGAAAGAACGGTGCCGAGAATGGCAAGGCGGGTCTTGCTTGATTCCTCCAGCGTTGCCGTTACCGTGCCGCTTGCCATGAAGGCCTGGATCGAGCGGAGTGCGGCGCTGTCGTTTGCGGCTGTCCTGCCAAGCTGGCTGGCGCCTTCCAGCTCTATGTCGATAATGCCGAAGGTGCTTTTGAAGAATGTGCCGACCGTATACCGTTGCAGAAGCGCAGCTCCGGCATCGCTGCCTCTGCGGATCTCTGCGGTGTTGTTATCGTTCAGACCGAACAGATCGAGCGACATCCCTGCTGCGGGTTTCCAGTTGCCCCAGATGCCGTAGAAGTTCTGGGCTGCGGTTGGCGCGGCCGTAGGGGCCGTCAGCCGTGTTCCCCAGAGATCGAGGGTAAGGCCATCGCCTCGCACCGTGGCGCGGGCGCCATCGAAGGAGCGGCCGGTATTGCTCCAGTTGGAGACGCCAACCAGACGCTCGTTGGCGAACGTGATCTCCTGCCGTCCAAATCGCAGATCGACCGGCAGATCGAATGGGCCGTTGATCTGTGCCCATGCCTGGCGCATATCCAGCCCGTCGGCGGAGATGTCCGTGGTGCCACGTGCCTGCGATGGATCGCCGGAGCCGAGATAGCGTGCGTCCTGTAGTTCCGCTACAATGGTGATCCAGGGGAGAGGTTTTGCCGTAGCGCGGAGCCGGGATCGCAGAAGGTGGGCCAGCACCGTCTCTGTTGCCGTCAGATGCCGGTCATCAAGCTCGCTGCGGAGCCGTACACTACCGGAAAATGTGACGGTCTCGGCGGGCTTCGTCTCCTGCGCCATCAGGGCTGTCGGGATGGCCAGAGCCGTGAGCAGCAGGAGCAGACCATGAAGCTTTCGTTTCATTATCGGTTTGATAGTAGGATAAAATATGAAGGGATGTATTGCGGCCCTTCGTGAACAGGGTGGGACAAGGGATAGTGCCGGGAGCGTCTCTCCGGCCGTGGTCCGGGGACGTCTGCGGTGATGCTCTGCCGGTTGGGCTTCTGCCGATTACTGGTCAGGGCATCGCTCCTTGCAGGAGTGTGCGTGGGTGCACTCCTGAATGGTACTGCTATGGTCGTGTGTTGTCCCCGAGATCTGTTGCCTGGGGTACGCTGCGACCTTCGATTGCGTTGCGAATTGTGCCTGTGGTCTATTTATCCGCCGCCCGTGCCATCTCCCATGCTGCGAGGGCGAATATAGACATGCCGATGCCGAGCAATGGAAGCAGCATAACAGGATCGGGCATCCTGTCCAGGATCAAGGCTTCCCGTAGTCCGTTTGCCACCAGCGTTACCGGGTTCCATCTGGATATTGCCGCGAGCCACTCCGGCATCTGCCGCGATGGGACAAGCGCCGTGCTTGTAAAGAGAAGCGGCATGTTGACCACATGAACAAATGCGGCCATGCTCTCCTGGGCGCGAGTCTTCAGGGCGATCCAGCAGGAGAGGCTTGCGTATGCGAAGGCGAAGAGTGCAAGGCCGATGACGGCCACAGGTAGTGCTGCGGGCGCGATATGCAGATGTGCCCCAAGAGCTATCCCGAGCAGAGCAACGATGCAGGCCTGTGCAAGAAGCCGCACCACCTCCGCAAGAACTTTTCCGGCCAGCACCCACGACGGGTGGGCCGAGGCACGGATCATCCGCTGTAGGAATCCCATCTGGATATCACGGACAAGGCTTATGCCCGCCTGTGAGGCTCCGAGCAGCACGGTCATGGTGCATATGCCGGGGAGGATGAAGTCGAGATAGGAAAGCCCGACATACGCCTGGCCGAGCGAGAAGCGATGAAAGAGGAAGCCGAAGATCAGCATCCAGAAGAGTGGCTGTACAAACGAGAAGGTAAGTGGAACGGGCCGGCGAAGCGTTTTGCGCCATGTTCGCAATGCGGTCTCGCGCACAATATGATAGGCTGGCATGCTCATCTGCGGTTTCTCCCGCGTCCGCGTCCACCGCGTTGTTCGGCGTTCTCCGGCACCGTCAGGGCATTGCCGGTAAGGCGAAAATATGCGCCTGCCAGATCTGGCTCGCGACGTTCGTGCCGATGATAGCCGATGCCATGTGCGGCAAGGATTTCAAGTGCAGGTTCGTTCCCTTCCGGGTAACGATCGCGCCAGATGGTCAGCGTGGTTGCGTCGATCGCGATCTCGGGTGTTCCCTCCAGCGCCGCAAGCATATCGCCGAGTGTGCCCGCATGGTCGCCGATCGGCCGCGACAGCGTGATGATGGTGCATGCGCGGCTGTGCGCTGCCACCAGTGCGCGGGGTGGGCCGCTGGCGAGAACCTTCCCGGATTCCAGAAGCACTACCCGATCGCAATGTGCTGCCACCTCGGCAAGATCGTGCGAGCAGATCACCATGGTGCGCCCTGCATCGCGCCAGTCGGCGAGGCGGCGCCAGAGATCGCGCCGACCACCGGGATCGAGGCTGGAGCCTGGTTCATCGAGCAGAAGAAGTCCGGGGTCATGCATGGTTTCCAGTGCCAGATGCAGGCGTTGCCGCTGGCCGCCCGAGTATCCGCTGACAAATCGGTCGGCGAAAGGGGCCAGCCGGTGCTCCTCTGCCAGACGGTTCAGATGGTCGTTTCGTTCTGCGTGTGGGAGCGCCCGCAGCGCATAAAAAAGATGGAGTGTTTCCCATCCGGTGATCTCCGGATCGAGGTCGGCATCCTGGCCTACATAACCCACACGCGGGCGGAGTCTGGCGCGATCGCGACGCGGATCGAGACCGAACACCCGTGCCGTTCCGGCATCCGGCGGTATCATGCCGGCGATGATCTTCAGCAGCGTGCTTTTGCCGGAGCCGTTTGCGCCGATCAGCGCCACCAGTTCCCCGGCCGGGAACAGAAGATCGATCCGGCGGAGTGCATGCACATCTCCGCCGAATCGTTTCTCCAATCCTTCGACCTTGATCGCAGGTTTCACGCTAGTCGGCGTAGACGATTGTGCCGACATGCTCACCGCGCACTGCGGCAGCAACCTTCTCAGGCTCGCAGCCGTTGACGATCTGGAACTGGCGGACAAGCCGTGCGTTGAGCAGCAGGTCGGGGAGGACTTCATCGAACGGAAGGCTTTGCAGCGCCAGCTTCTTCAGCTCCTTTGCGCTGATCGAGTCGATGAATGATGCCTGCGAGTTCTCCTTGGGATCTGCGGTGTACAGGCCATTCACATCCTTGACAAGCGTAACCGATTTGCAGCCAAAGCACTCGCCAAGAATGAAGCAGCCCGCATCGGTGCGGTGCGGTGGGATGCGCCCGATGCCGGGGGGATGTTCCCATAGAGAGTATGGGGGGACGCCGTTGAAGATCACTCCCGGCGCCGAATGGATAAACAGCGGGAGCAGATGCCCGAAGATCTCCGGTGGAATCGCTACCACGCCATAGGGGGAGAGGAGCGCTCCAAGGATATGGGCATTGCCGAGCGCATCGGCAATCGATATCTGTGCCAGCACGCCGGTCGGCAGCCCGAGGTCGATTCCGATCGAGAAGACGTGACGGCTGCGTACTCCGCCGCCAACGCCCAGGATCAGATGCTCGGTCTTCAGCAGCTCTGCCAGAACGTCCACCACCGGATAGGTAATCGCCTTCCCCTGGTCGATGATCGATCGTCCGCCGATCTTTACGACATGCACGTCGGGAAGCATACGTACCACGGGGGACTCGGTGGAGGCCATGACCTCCTTGTCGAGCAGGCTTTCCCGCATAAGCATCGATGTTACATGATGGCGACGATCGCCGTTCGATTCCTGCATTATCTATGTACTCCTGGAAAGTCTCGTTACCGGATTATCTCTATCGTCTTCTAGTGGCCTGCTGTTAGTCTGCCGTGATGATCGTTCCGACCTCTTCGCCATTCAGGGCACGTGTCAGGTTGCCCTTGACCAGACCATTGATCACCTGGATGGAACGGCGGCTCTCGGCGTTCTGCATCAGGTCGAGCACGGCACGTTCCACCACCACGTCCGGCAGATCCATCTCTTTCAGCTCGTTGATGGTGATACGGGGGATGAACTTTGCATTGCGGTCCTTCTTTGGATCGGCGGTGTAAAGCCCATCCTCATCCTTGATATAGATCATCGACTTGGCGCCGAAGACCTCGCTGATGAGATAGCAGCCGGTATCGGTGCGATGCGGTGGGATACGTCCCACATCCGGGTTCTTCTGCCAGAAGGTATAGGGCGGCATGCCGAAGAAGACAACCGCACCGCGCTCGGCGAGATAAAGCGGAAGCTGCGGGAACTGCACCGGCTCGATAAAGGGGATGCCATGCTTGGCCAGCAGGTAGTGCAGCATCCGGGCGTTCTGCATGCTGACAAAGGTGCCAAGCACGCTGAGCACACCGGTTGGCATGCCAAGGTCGATGCCGACGCTATAGGCATGCCGCGCACGGGTTCCGGCTCCGGTGCCGATGATCATCTTGTGATGGCCAAGGTTCTCCACGATCTCCTCGATCAATGGGAATACCGCATTGCGGCCACGATCGATAAAGCTCTGTCCGCCAACCTTGATCACGTTGGCATGGGGAAGAATCTGAAGGACGGGATGTTCGTCGGTTCGGGCAAGGAGCGTCGCATCGGTAAGGCTGCCGTTGACGAGCGATCGGCCCAGTTCGGTCAGGATTTCGTTCTGCATAGATAGGTCGGAATATGGAGTTCATCCACGTGCGCGTTCTCGTCGGAGCAACGCGCGGCAACAGTTGAATACGGACGGGGAGTGTTGATGCGGCACTGCGCCGAAATGCCGTCCACCGGGATGTTGCACGCCACGGTCATGGAATCCGTAGGTCGATTGAAGAAAGTTCGAACAATTCCTTCTGTTCAAGCGGCTGGTCGAGATCGCCGATCATGGCCCTGGCCCATGCGCGCAGCTCGGCCAGCACATCGGCTTTGACGTCGGCCGGAAGGTCAAGCCCCCAGAAGCCCTCTTTTCCCTCCCAGGCGCTGATTGCAAAGTTCGGGGTGCGAGGCACGCTCCATTGGGCCGCCACGTGAACGGGGAGGCGTCTGGCGCCTGCGCTTTCAAGCGCCGCAAAGACATGGTCGGCATGGGCATCGTGGCTTCTGCCGAAATATCCGCGTTCCCTTAGCAGATGCCGCATATGCCGCCGAAGCACCGATTTCACCGAGTCCTGAGGCCGGTAGATCCGCCCAAGCACAAGCCATCCGCCGTTTGGCCGCAATACCCGTTGCGTTTCGGCGACCACATGCTCGGCGTTCAGATGATGGAGCGCCCGGACGCTGAAGATAATGTCAATGCTCCCGTCGGCTACCGGCCAGCGCTGGTCGCCATCAGCCACAAGAAGCTCGATGCCGGATTTCTCGGCGTCGATGCCGACGCGTGCAAGCTTCTCGCGGAATACGGCGATCATTGCAGGGGCGCGGTCGAAGCCTATATAATGGATCGGCTGGCGGATCAGCGGCAGGCTCAGTTTTCCTGTGCCCGCACCGATCTCAAGCAGGGTCTCTCCACCGCTCAGGCCGACTATCGCCGCCAGCTCTTGTGCAGCCGCTTCGGCGGCCTCAGGAGGGATGCCTGCACGTTCGTCGAAGTCCGATGCTTGATCTTCATAGAGCATACTGGAACCGGGTTCTCCTCAATTGCATGATGTACGATAGTAATAAACGCGCAGAGGACAATAACCCGACATGAGCGGATTGATGGGGTGTGCAGCATATTGCCGTCCGCCTGGAGAGCAATGTTGCAGGGAGGCAGCAGTGGTCCGGAATGGATGCTGCGAAACAGTGATTGTGCCGATTGAGGGAAGTATCCAGGGACTCAGGAGGATGTCAATCGGGCGCAACATATCCGCAGAGCTAAATGTTGGAAGGCGAAGATACAGGAACCGTGTCAATCGGTCAAGTAGGCTGGCATAGTTCCTGCCATTTCGTTTGTGGGGGGCAAAATCGTACTGCCTGCTGCTGCTGGCAACGTCTATGGATGAATATCCATGCTTCTGGCAGCACTGTGTGTGGGGCGGTTGTGCCGGTTCCCTTCCGGTCGCCCCGGCGCAGGATGTGCGGCAGAGCTTTCCGAGCGGGATGCCCTGTAACGGCAACCGGCCCGGTTTGTGAAAGAGCCGAGCCGATCGTTGCCGATGTTTCCGTTTCACCCGGGCCGGTGATCCGCCTGCTCTGAGCTTCAGGGTGGCGTTGGCATGGCCCCGATCGAGTTTATACCTGCTTGAAGTAGAGTCACATACATCATCGTATGGTTCATCTTCTGCTGTGGAGATCCGCCGCTTTGGCAGCAGGGACGTTCCATTACGGATCGTCCCTGCTGCTATCAAGCGGGCTGCGAACGGACGATGCATCATTGGTGAGGAGCCGCATATAGCTCATCGTGGTACGGACATTGGCATGACCAAGCAGTTCCTGCACAGTGTGGAGCGCGCACCCATCTTCCAGAAGGTGGAGTGCAAAGCTATGGCGGAGCGTATGCACCGATCCGCTCTCTGTCACCCCGGCCTCACGAATCGCACGTTTGATGGCGCGTTGAGGGGCGGATGCATCGAGATGGGAGCGCCGCACCGTTCCGGTCTGCCGATCGGATGAGCGATGTGCGGCGGGAAAAACATACTGCCAGCGCCATTCTCCCGCATATTCAGGATGGTTACGCGCTATCGCCTCCGGCAGTACCGTTTCACCATACCCCTCCTCCAGATCGACACGATGGAGATCGCGTACGTTCCTCAGATGCTCCTGCAATGGTTCCCGCAGCGATTCCGGCAGCAGCGTTGTTCGCTCCTTGCATCGTTCCTGTGGTTGAACAACGATCGTCCCGTTCTGAAACTCTATATCCCGAACCCGCAGATGAAGGCACTCCTGGAGCCGTAATCCCGAGCCGTACAGCAGTCCCGCAATGATCGTATATACCCCTTTCAACCGGCCTATAACGGCGGCCACTTCATCACGTGAGAATACCGTTGGCAGTGTGCGCGGCCGTTGCACCCGCTCGATGTTCCCAAGGCAGTCAAAGGTCTTTTTGAGCACGGAATTATAGAGAAAAAGAACGGCGCTCAAGGCAAGATTGCGTGTCGATGCCGAGAGATTCTGATTTGCAGTAAGCCCGGAGAGATAACGGCAGACAGCTTCTTCCTCATATTCATGGGGGTCGCGATGGTTGTTGTGGAGCATAAAACGCTCTATCCAGTATAGATAGGTCTCCTCGGTGTTGCGACTCATATTGCGGCGGCGTATAACGGTGCGAACAGCCTCCAGCACCTGTTGATTCTCCATCGGATGACCTCTGGTATGGTGGTGATACATGCCGAAAGCAAAAAACTTCGATGCCAACCCATAGCGGGAGCAAAGTTGCCAAACTGCGAGAATATTTGCAAGAATTATTCATCCTGATATTCAGGATTATATGCTCGGCACGATGCCTGCGAACATAGATGATAATTCCTCCCATCTATGATAGTTTATCCTGCTTCTGATGCCATATGCAGCGTAGTTCCCGTATTCCGGCAATTATCCTGCATTTGGTATTTCGCGGTTGAACGCATGTTGTAGATTGTTGCTGCCACACGGTCATGATAATCCTTATCCATCGTTTTACTGTTTTCTGCGCCAATCCATTGTAGGGCATATCTCGTATTCCTGTCCCCATGAAACCTCTGGCCATGGCATTGTCCGGCAACGGCAGGAACCGCAAGCTGTGCCAGGGTAGGGGGAGTGCCGGGGGGAGGATGGCGCCGATGCAGATCATGGAGGGTGATGGCAACCCGGTTGCGATAGTTCCTATGGGTTGGGCCAACGTCATGGCTGGGGCAAGCCGGATTGTTATGGCAATGTTCTCATCCGATCGCGATGACGGGAGGATTGCCGTAGCATCACGGCCATCAATCACGTTTGTATTACGGAGAAATGCCATGGGATGTAGCATCTATGCTCATGACCTTCAGAACAACATCTATACTCTGGATTGTGCGACCGGCAGCATCAACAAGCTGGCCAATCTCTCCGCAGCGCTTGCGGCTGTCGGTGCCGGAACTCTGCTGGATATCGCCTGCCATGGAAGCACGCTCTGGGGCATCGGGGGGAATATCCTGGTCAGGATCAATGCCGGAGATTGGACCGTGACGGCCATCGGCCCGCTTGGCAGCAGTATGAACGCGCTTGCGGTATCCTCTGCGGGAATTATCTACGGTGCCGGTGGAGGCGGCTTCTGGCGGATCAATCCTGTCACCGGTGCCGGAACCTATATCGGAGATTATAGCGGTTATGGCTCAAGCGGCGATATCGCGTTCGATTGCAACGATGTCCTGTACGGTACGGTCTTTGCCGGCCAGGGCGATGAACTTGCCATCATCGATGTGGGGACCGGGCAGGCAAGCTCTATCGGGCCGATCGGCATCAACAGCGTCTTCGGGCTTACCTTTTATGGGTGCCGTCTGTATGGCGCATCCGGGGACGGCAGAGTGCTGACGATCAATGCGGACAGCGGCGTTGGAACCCAGATCGGCCGTCCCGGACCCAGCTTCGGCGGGTTGGCGACCTGCTGCTGCAATTGCGGATGCGGGTGCTGACACAAGCCCTTGCTCCTCCAATAACCATCTATCTTACCAGGAGAACCATAATGGGATGTAGCATCTATGCCTCCGATTTCGAGGGGAATATCTATACGCTCGATTGTGCTACCGGGAGCGCCACATGGGAATTCAGTACGCGGGAATTCCTTGAGAGGTATGGTCTGGATACGTTGCGTGATATCGCCTGCCATGGCAACACCATGTGGGGGGTCGCGGGCGATTCCCTTATCAGAATAGATATCAAGAACAGGAATGTGGTGTTCATCGGGCCGACAACATTCTCGGGAGTCAATGCCCTTGCCATATCCTCGCAGCGTATTCTCTACGCGGCAACGGAATCGGGCGATCTGCTCTGGCTTGATCCGGTGAGCGGTCTCGGGACGCTTATAGGCAATTACGGCGGCGGCCTTGGTTCGAGCGGCGATCTTGCATTCGACTGCAATGATAACCTCTATGCAACCGCCAACAGGGGATCAGGGAATGATCTGTTAGTGCAGGTAGGGGTGAACACAGGCGTGCCCCTGGTTCTGGGGGGAGTCTGTGAACCTCTGGTAACAGGGTTGACATTCTATTGCTGTGACCTCTATGGGGTTACCGCGCGCGGGCTTTTATCACCATCAATCCTGATAGTGCCGAAGCAGTTGTCATCGGTGATGATGGGATAAAGTTCTCGGGGATGACAACCTGCTGCAATAACTGCGGATGCGGATGTTGATCCTGGACAGGCCTATCGTTACAGCCGCTGGCACAATATCACCGCAACTGATAGCAACACGGAAATAGGAGGGGCTTATGAGTTGTATCCCGTATGTAAGCAGCCTTACAGGGGAGATCGCCACACTCGATTGTGCTACTGGAACAATCAATAAGGCCTTTGATCTACAGGAATTTCTTGAACGATATGCCCTGAGGGGATTACGCGATATCGCCTGCCATGGCGGCACGATGTGGGGAGTGGCGGGCGACTCCCTGATCCGCATCAATACAAAAAGCGGCGAGGCGATATTTATCGGCGATACTGGATTCCCAGGAGTGAACGCGCTTGCTGTGGCTTCAAGCGGCATACTCTACTCGGCAACTACCAGTGGGGAATTTATCTGGATTGATCCTATATCCGGTGCGGGAACATATATCGGCAATTATGGTATCGGCGGCTCCAATGCCGATATCGCATTTGATTGCAACAACAATCTCTTTGCATGTGTCGGGGACGATCCGGTGCTTGCAAGCGTCGATATCGCTACTGGCAACGCTGTGGCTATCGGCCCGATCGGCGCCGATGGCCCGGTTACCGGCATAAGTTTCTATTGCTGCCGTCTCTATGGCATAACGCTCGGTGGAGATGTTCTCACGATCAATGCCTACAGCGGTATAGGAACGGTTATCGGACACCCGAATCCCAGGCTGCGACCACGGTGGAGCGGTATGGCAACCTGCTGCAACAACTGCGGTTGCTGAAGCAGGCCCGAACCGGAATGCTCTGACCGGTTGGCCTGGGCCGCCGACGGATTTGTAGGAATATTCATCATCATCCTTTTACCATAGGAACAAACAATGAGCTGCACTCTGTATGCCAGCGATTATAAGGGCGTAATCTATAGCGTGGATTGCGCAACCGGAAGCCTCCATCAAGCCATCAATATCAGCAAACAGCTTAAGGATTTCGGTCTCGGTGAATTGCGCGATATCGCCTGTCATGGTGGGACAATGTGGGGCATCAGCCAGGATACTCTTATCAGGATTAATACCAAGACCGGTGAGGTTGTCGTGATCGGCGATACCAAGTTCGAGGGTGTTGTTGCGCTTGCTGTGGCTTCAACCGGAATTATCTATGGTGGTACCGGAAAGGGAAAGTTCTTCTGGATCGACCCGACAACAGGTGAAGGACACTATATCAGCAGTATGGATGAGTTCACTGGCGATCTTGCGTTCGATTGCAACGATGTCCTCTATGCTTCCCTGCGCAAAGATGATATGCTGGTTCGTATCGATGTCGAGGACGGAAGCGTAGAGCCGATAGGGCCGATAAAGTT
This sequence comes from uncultured Alphaproteobacteria bacterium, assembly GCA_964455525.1. Lineage (GTDB taxonomy): Bacteria > Bacteroidota > Ignavibacteria > OLB7 > OLB7 > JAFDZV01. Next base: position 439,490 of record CAYVWR010000001.1, on the reverse strand, counting down.
CAAGGGGGTTACTGGGCTTAGCTTCTACTGCTGCCATCTCTACGGTGTGACGGCAGAGGGATATGTGCTCACCATCAACACCTTTTCCGGTGAAGGAACAGCCATCGGATCTGATAAGGTCAAGTTCTCCGGCATGACGACCTGCTGTTATAACTGTGGTTGTGGCTGCTGAGACGGCCGAGGCATTTCTGCCGTCAGCCGCATAGGGCGCGGCATCGGCAAGCAGAGGGGTACGCCTTGATGTAGTATGAGCGGAGGACAACGGTCGTTTATCGGTTTATAACATGTTATAAACCGATAAACGACCGTTGTCGCAATGAGCAGATCGTAGGGTATGGGAAACGGCGCGCAGTGCGGCACTACAGGCGATAGCCGATCTGTGGCACTATCGAATGCAGTACATTATATGTTGGGCCGCCTTCATAGTCTGGGAGATCGAGCAGAGCATTGTAGCCGATGCCGATGGTCAATCGAGATGCAAGCGAAACCTGGAAGCCGCCTCCGACCGACATCATGGCGTGTTTTACATAGGTTTTTGCGACATCTTCCTGAGCCTTATAGGTTGCGAGCCGTGCTACTGCCCCGATATTCCCATATGCCGCGAGCCATGTGTTGAAATCGATGCCGATATAGAGATCAATGCTTACTCCAATCATTCCCGGGCGGGCCGAGAGTCCGTGTGTGGTATCGCCTGCAAAGCCGAATACGGTTGCGCCGATGCCAATTGCACTATAGCGTGCCCCCAGACCAACGCCGAAGTTGTTGGGGCCATAGAATGAGTTGATCCAGATGATCGAAGCGACCTCGCTTTTTTCGGTTTTTTCGGTGTTCTGGGCGTTGGCCTTTTTGCTCCACAGAGTGATTGTTGCTGCGAGCAGGGCCAGTATAAACATGCCGCGTTGATGGAGCGCGGATTTCAGTGTTGTCATAATAATGGGATAATAGAAGCGTGAGTGCTGCGGTATGCCGATCCGTGCGTATCGGTGCCTTGCGGTTCGCCGATGATTTTTCATACTATTCGTCGCCATAGAGTTCGGCATGCATACGAGCGCGTAGTTCTTTTGCTGCCGGTCCGTCGGGAAATGCGATGAGATAGGCTCTGTAATCCTCCGGCGACTCCGCGAGTTGTGCCGCCTGGCGTTCGGCAACCGCCTCCAGCTCGGGATAACGGCGCATTGCCCTGATTGCCTCTATGGTGGTTGGGCTGGAGGTGATATAGCGGAGTTTAAGATCCGGGAGATTTCGGATCATCGGAAACATCGCAAGGAATTCAGGGATCTCGTCGCGCTTCAATCTATCGGAAACCCGTACGGCGATGGTATCGGTATGGATGCTTCCGGGGAATGTCAGGCGATAACGTTGTAGATCGTTCAGATCCCATACGAATGTTGCGGCTCGCTGCTCCAGGGTCGGACGGTAGGCGGAGAAGCGGCCTGCCATGGCGATGGCCTCCTCGAATGTTGGCGTTTCGGCGATATACCGCTCCATAGCCTGCTGCTCGGCAGGCAACCCCTGGGCGATCTCTGCAACCTGTATGAGCAGTTCACGGTGCACCGTGCGGATGAACGTCCCAAGAATGCGGTCGCGATGGGGGCTGCTCGGAAAAGTGGCCAGAAAAAAACGTACCTCGCCCAGTGAGCCTGGCATAAACGAAGCGTCCGCGTTCCGCGCAATCGCTCTGATAGATGTGAGGGGCAGTCCCGGATGTGATGCATCCGTTGGAATCAGTATCATCCGGTCGTCCAGTTTCTCAAGCCAGGTGGCCGCATTGTCCGATGTAACTATCGGGGCATTGCCCCCCACGATCGATGTGATAAGCAGTCCCGATGCAAGCCCTGCCACGGCCCCAAGCGCTATATTGCCGGCAGGATTTATTTCGGATCGCCGTTCCCATCCGGTCCATGGCAGTGAGAGATTGGATGTATATCCTTGATAGGCGCCCCCGGCTGCCATTGCCCCGATGACGCCCCAGCCCAGCCAGGTGATTTTATTATCGAATGTCGGGGTCGTGTACTCGGTGATGCTGTTCGGGTGTGGGACCATTGCGCTTTTTTGTGGCACAAGGGACATGCATCCGAATAGGGTGTGGCTGGAGAGCACAAGAGCGAACAACAGAGCAGAGCGCCAGCCAGTATATGCTGTTCTGTTCGTTGGCCAGGTGGCGTGCGGCATGAGGTACACAGATTAATGAAATAGTATGGGCCGCCGGACACGGCATGGTTATACGTTGGCCAGGGGGATGCTACGGGCGATGCCTATATCCCTGGGCCGGTCGCTGAACATATCCCCCTCTCTGCCAACGTGTCCTACATAGGATCTACGTATCGGTGGAAAGCATCGTGAGGGGAAAAGGGGGGAGGTAGCGGACGTATGAAGGTATCGGAGCACCTTGTAGGGGGATCATGTGAGAGCGTCCATTTCATTACGGTGGGGCAACAGGAGTCTTCAATATCATGAGCGATCGGTTACGTGCATCGGCAATGGGCCAGGGAGCGTCGTACGCACCCGCTCTCTCGGCCATCTATCTGCCGGACCTGAAGCCTTCTCCGGCAACAATACTTGAATATCTTATCGAGCGCTTTCCGCATGTCGGGGCTGAGGTGTGGCGGCAGAGAATGTCGGAGAATAAAGTGACCAGAAGGGATGGAGGAGCGGTTGCCCCGGAGACGCCATATCAGCCCCATATAACTCTTCATTATTTCCGGGAGGTTGAGAGCGAGCAGGCCATCCCCTTCGAGGAAACGATCCTCTTTGGCAATGAACATCTTCTTGTAGTCGATAAGCCCCATTTCCTTCCGGTGGTTCCATCCGGGCCTTATGTCAACGAGAACCTGCTCGTCCGGCTTCGCCGCCGCACCGGTATCGAGAACATCACCCCGATTCACCGGATTGATCGAGATACTGCCGGGTTGGTTCTCTTTTCGCTCGACCCGGAGACGCGGCCGCTGTATCACCGGTTATTTGCCGAACGGGCCGTCACAAAGGAATACTTGGCTATTGGCAGTGGAACGGGATCGCTTGAAGCAGAGTATACGATCGAGAGTCGTCTGGTTCAGGGCGATTCCTGGTGTACCATGCAGACCGGATATGGCCAGAGCAATGCCATCACCCATATCCGGGTGATAGGCAGGCAGGGCGATCGGGCGCTCTTTCATCTACGCCCGGAGACCGGGAAGAAACACCAGCTTCGAGTCCATCTCCTCTCGATCGGCTTTCCGATCGTGAACGATAGGCTGTATCCGCATGTTCATGCCCATGCTCCATACGATTATACAACGCCGTTGCAACTGCTCGCATGGCGTCTCTCCTTTGTCGATCCGGTGGATGGTTGCCGGAGGGAGTTCGCGAGCGGGCTGCGCCTGGCAGGCAACTTCCAGGAGATGTGATGCGGGGAAATGCATCTATAATACATCTGATGCAGGCCCAGAAACTTCTACCAACCACCGATGTTACGGTCGCCATGCTTTGAGGACCCTTTGTATTCTGCCGATTGTGCAGGCGGCGATTCCGGTGCTTCCCGAGCGCATTCCGAAGAATAGGTGCCATCAACCAGTCGGTACAGCCGTATAGTGGCCTCCCTGCACGCATTCCGAACAATCCCGAAACAGGATGTGTCCGGGCCGCATTCGTTCTATGGACAAGGGGGCATCCTTGTGTAATTTGAACGATCATTTCAGGGCATTTGCATGTATGGTGTTCTGCTTCACATCCATTCCGTTGTTCGGTGGCTGGTTCTTCTCAGTCTCAGTATCTCTCTGGCAAGGGCTTATAGCGCTCTGCTGTACTCCCGGCCGTTTGCGGGGTTCGATCGGATGAGCATTGCAATCGGGACAATGGCAAGCCAGATACAGGTGCTGCTTGGGATGGCACTCTATGCGTCGAGTCCGTTTGTCGTGCTCTTCTGGTCGGATACCGCCGATGGAGTGGGCAACACGCAGTTGCTGTTCTTCAGCGTGATTCATATCCTCGGGATGTTTGCATCGGTGGTTCTGGTGACCATCGGCTCATCCCTGGCAAAGCGTGCCAAGGACGACCGCCACAAGTTCCGCTCGGTAGCGATATATTGGACGATCGCAGTCTGTTTGATTCTTCTGCTGATCCCGTGGCCGTTCTCTCCCCTGGCCCAGCGCCCTCTGTGGCGCCTATCCTGAACCATAGTCATATACCCCTATAACGATGAGTTTTTTCAACAATCGACTGAAGCAGCTTCGTGTTGTTGCATGGCTGGAGGGCCTTTCGTTTCTCCTGCTGTTGGGCGTGGCGATGCCAATGAAGTATATGGCGGGCGATCCCTCCCTGGTTCGCTCGGTTGGCATGGTGCACGGCTTGCTGTTTGTGCTGTTCGTCTTCAATGCTGTTCAGGCGAAGATCGAATACAGATGGTCCGGCGGGCGTTTGATGCGTGTGATCGCCACCTCGTTCATTCCCTTTGGAATGATACTGTTCGATCGTATGGCAGAGCCGCCACAGGAAGTTGCGGGGTAGGTCATCTTGCGGCCCGGAGGAGCGGTGCAGGCGGGCATCAGGTGTGCCAGTGAGGCATTGTGCTCCATATGGTCCGCGTAGGTGATGTGTGTGATAGATTGTGCGTCCATCTCTACATCATGCGTTGCCGGCTGCGCTTGATCGCGATATTATCGCGGGGTGGATTTCCGGCTGCGCGATCATGACTGGCAGCAGGCCGTGCTTGATCGCAATAACGTGGTAGACGCTCCCGAGTGTTAGGGGCATCGTCGTTGTTCCGGGAGCCGGTCCTGAGAGCTGCTTCAACAATCCAGAAATCTGGTGCGGCCTTCTGTCCACTTCTCCTCTTCCTATCCCTCTTTTCTGCTGATGCCATAACGATCCGGGACATTATCCTTGCGGGTGGCAGCAATCATGGCGGTCATGTCCGGCAGCGGATGGGCTGCCAACCATCACTCTGGCAACAGAAAGGAAAGGAGTTTATCATGGCCCTTAACGGAAATGATATCACGGCGCTGGCAAGAGAAGGGAGACTGGACCTGGCCAAGTTACGTACAATGCTCGGCGAATCCTTGTCGGACGTCGTCACGGTGACCGATTGGGGGGTCTCCTACGATTCTGGTACCGGGCAGCTCAGCGAATACGCTACGGTGACCACAAACAATGCTGGCGACCCAATCACTGGCATCGGCATGCTGGCGTATTCCGGCAACGGGGTAAAGCTCTATAGCGCCCAATACACCAATGGGTTCAGCAGTGAGGCCATCGCGACATCAATCGGTACAGGCCTTTATGCCCCTCAGGATGGCAATCAGGCGCTCTGCGTCGTCTATGGATGGACAGAGAATGCAAGCTTCTACTTCACGCAGATCATGACGATCCAGACACAGTGATGATCGGGGCCAGCCGCATCCACTCTCCGGCAACCGGGGCCGATGGCTCCGCGCTGCTTGTGGTTGAGCATGGGGGCGCTGTGCAACCATCGGTCTTATCTCCCGGGAGTGCTCCGGCATGATAGGTTTGCCGGACTTCCTTATGGTGATATATGTGGCTGGTTCTACTACAGCCGCCATTGAGTAGAGCCAGCCATTATGCTGTTCTTTGTGTGTTTGCCCTGCCCGATAGCCAGTGCATCTGTTCCTTTCCCCTCCGTATCTGCTGTGTAACCCTCCACAACCTGATAGCATTTTTTCCTCCCCAGATATCGCTGATGCATGATGCCATAAGCGGCCATGGTTGCTACCCGGATATTGTGTGGGAGCTATTGCAGATGCAGTGTGATGGAACCTCTCCCTCTCGTTCTCTATGCGTGCGCAGACACTTTACTGCTGTTCATATCTGCCGATTGGGGTACTCATCGTGGGGGGTACATTATGATGTACTTTAAAACTGAATGCCGTGTGAAATATTTTTGCACCATATCTATTCCAGAGATCTAATCGAGCATAGGCTCTTATACCTCCGAAACGATCCCTTATCACCCTGTTGTTTGCACTCATCTATGAGTGTGTTTGTGCTGCGATAACTTCAATGGCCGTCTCGTCCCGTCTTCTATGATTTTCGTTCGATGCTGTATGAAGCCCGATGATATCGAACGGTAATTATGGGTGGCTTCGGCGTGGGGGGGAGGCCAGTCCATATCCTCAATCATAGTAGGAGTTGTCATGAAACGTGCATCTACGATCCTGTTTCGCGGCGTGTTTGCCATTGCCGCTATCCTGCTTGTGTCGCTTGTCATCTCAGGCAGGGCATACGCACAGGACGAAATCCTGTTTGATGTGAAGGCCGTCTCGGCAGTTGACGGATTGATCGAAGAGTTCCCATTGGATTATACCATCCTGTATGACAATGGGGAGAAGCAGCAGATCACCATCAATCGTGAAGGAGTCAGCGAGTTCCGAGCTCCTTTGGGAGTAGGCATGGTCGAGGGGCTAATATTTCGGAATATATTTTATTCCGTGCACTCACAGCGAGTGCTCTGCCTTCCACGGCAGAATGGCGGTTGCTGGTGCCTCTGTCTTCAGTGGGTTAATTACTTCCCACTCCGGTTCCCACGGTGGTTCTGGTACTATAATCCATGCTGCTAACAGCAGGTAATAGGTGATTCACCATTCTCAGCCAAACAAGCGGGGGGGCAGTCGTTGCTGCTCTCCCCGCTCGTTTTGGCTACGTTGTGATTCAACTGATTCCAGTAACATTTGGGAATGGGAAACTTCTATATGATCTGGTATATGGTGAACTGAACATGAGGGTGAAATCGCTGGCATAGAGAATTTTAGATGAATTTCAGCATCTATATATATCATAATCGAATAAGATGAAGAGTAAATAAAGACTAACAATGATCGTGGGTGATTCAGAGTGGGTTGGATATATATTCAACCCACTCCTGGTTTATTGCTCGCTTAGCGCTGGATCAGCGCATTCATGGCATGGGTGGATCTGGTAGAGATGGCTTCCACTTTGTACCAGCCGTTAGGGATATGCGCGATGGTTGACGCCACTCTATCGGCACCCGCTTCTACGTCCCGTTCGGCAACAGTCGCTCCAGGGGGCTGGCTATGCGAAGCAAGACACCATCTCTTGCGGCATTGCTGTGTCCGCTTCCCGTATCGGACTGTGCCCATAAAGAAGATCACCGGCGCTCAATGCATTCCCTGGCCTGTGTGTGTGGGCGATGCTCATCGTGGTCCCATACGATGGCGTTGCTGGCACGTTCCGTGCGCACGTTATCGGCCATCCGCTGATCTTGGCTGCCTGCTGCGTTCTCCGTTTCCTGGGCAGATCACCCGGGCCGTTGGTCTTCCGGGATGCTGTGTGATAGCGATCCGCCGCTCGGATGGGGTCGGGAACTTCCTCTTATGCTCGGAAATGGCCTGCCGTCAGTTGGATTGCCAGTCATTCCAGTCCGAATTCCGATCAGAAGTATGGAACGTATCGGAATTTGTCCGTTTTCGTCTGGTCGGCTGTCCAGATCCCTGCCGAACGGCCTGGATGCCGTGGCGGGAGTGATTGAGGCCGGTTCAACGGTGATAACTCGATGATACTCTTCCCATACAATGGGGGGATACATGACAACAGCCGTCTTATCTGTTGTTTCATGGGAGTTCGTCCGGCCGGAGAGGGGCGTTCTACGGCCTTTTCTCCTGATGAATACGATATCGGTATGGGCGTTGTACGACCTCGTATGCCGATCACGACATGCCGGGAGGGGCTTCCAACAGTGTTGATGGATAACCCTGTCGCCACGGTCGATCCTGCTGCCGGGCGGTACGGATCATCATGGCGCCGCCGGTACAAGGAGCCGGAATGCCGATTGTTTGCCAATGTACGCAAGACGTTGTAGCTTTAGCCCGGCATGCAAGCGCTGCCGATATCTGCGCCGATCGGTATGGCACGGTATGGGGGTCCAGGATCTGCATGGCACCGAACGTCCTTCTCATCCTCCGGCTTCTTTTTCGTGTGGGTCTTCTGTTCACAAGGATAGTGTCAGGGGATCTGTCCAATAGCGTATTCTATTCCGGTATCACCATCGGCCAGGGTCTGCTTGAGCGCCCTGCTGTAAAGGAGCGAGTATCCTATCTGAAACCATGATGCCAGTGGAGCCCCCAATTCCTCCAAACAACTTCGTCTGTTATAAACACCAGCAGTACCAGAAAGGGTGAGGGGAGATGGAAACGATTCCTACCGTGATGCGTAATGATTCGCTGCTACCGATGCTTCATGAGTACCTCTTTGAACTTCGTATCGTCATCGCTGCCACCGGACCGGACGTATACCCTGCGCGTGATTATCTGCTGCGCGATCTTCTGCCTGAGCTGAGCGTCCGCTGCCGTACGCTGGGAGGAACGCTGGTGGTGATCGATATGGAGCGCAGAAATCCCATGAGCTTCAGCACCAGCATGTTCGATGCGCTGGCCGGGAGCCGGCCTTATCTGATCGGATTGATCGGCCATCACGACTATCCTGCCTTGGAACCGTATCCCGATCGGGATCTGCGCCGACCGTATCCCTGGCTGCGGCATGGCACCGCGACCAGGCCTGGGGCGGGCGATTGGTGGCTTATCGAGGAGATCCTCGCCAACCCGCTCATGGCTGGCCACGCCTTATTCTACAGTGCCGGTAGCTCGGATGATGCCTCCACAGTATCCATCGGCCAGCCCACGCATACCAAGACCCGAACGGCGGCGATGCTTGCAACGATCCATGCAAGTGGGTTTTGCGTGCGGGAGCATTGTTATGACATGGAAACCCTTGGCAGATGGGTTAGAGAGGATATCAATGCGATCATTGAAAACCATCTGGTGCATTGTGCTCCGAACACCCCGCTGGAGTCCGAACGCCGTTTGCATCGGGTGTTTGCCACATCACGCTGCCGGGAATACGTGGCCAGCAGATCTTCCATAGATCGGCTGGATGAGCATGTGCTGGGGGCATCGCCAGGGCAGGGTGGGGGGACAGGGCTGATCGTCACCGGCGATTCGGGGGCAGGAAAAAGTGCGTTGCTGGCATACTGGGCAGGGCGGTATCGTGAGAAGCATCCCGGCGCATTCATCATCGAACATTATATCGGCGCGGATTCCGTGGGTGGGGGGCATATCCCGTTGTTGCGGCGGATCATGGCCGAGATCAAGGACCGGTATGCTCTTGGCAACCTGCTTCCCATGAACAGCAAGGAGGTTGAACAGGCCTTTCCGTTCTGGCTTGGCAACGTTCAGAAGGAAACCCTGGTCCTTCTTATCGATGGGCTTGATCAGCTTGCCATTGCGTCGCAGGGGCTGGCATGGCTTCCTGACTATCTCCAGCCCCATCTTCGTCTGCTTGTCTCCACAACTGTTGGCCCAACACTGGAAAATCTTCGGGAGCGGCAATGGCCGGAACTGCTTGTTTCACCGCTGCGGATCGAGGAGAGGCGGGAGATTGTCCGGCGTTATTTCAGCGCAGGCCGTCATCCTCTGAGCCTTGAGCAGCTACAGCACTTCTCGCATGACCAGTGGAGCGCCAACCCGTTGTTCCTTCGCACACGTCTGCAGGAGATCCAGCGTTTTGATGCATCGCCGGAGCTGAACGAGCGGATTGATTATTTCCTTGATGCTGGCGATCTCGATGATCTTTTCCAGCGCATACTCCAACGGCTGGAGAGCGAACACGATCGTGGGCTGGTGGGCGATGTGCTGTCGCTGATCTGGGCTTCCCGCCGCGGATTGTCCGAGCAGGAACTTGCGGGGCTTGTGGCTTCAGCCGGAGAAGCGCTCCCGAAGCTTCTCCAGGCCCTTGAGCACCATCTGATGCTCCGCAGTGGCCTGCTCACCTTCTTCCACGATCAGATGCGGGGCGCGGTAGAACGCCGTTATGTTCTCGGGGCGAGGCAGTCGGCTTGTGCTGTACATCGGCGTCTGGCCAGGTACTTCGCTATGCTTCCGGCAGAGGCCCGGCGTGCTGATGAAGAGCCATGGCAGTTGCACAAAGCCATGGAGTGGGGCTTACTCTGCGACTGTCTTGCCGATATTTCCCTGTTTATGGTGCTCTCCGAGGAGAGCACCAGCGATTGCCTTCTTGCCTACTGGCTTGCCATCGGCGACCGGTTCGATCCAGCCCAGGTCTATCGCGACAGCTTTGAGCGCTACGAGCGGGAGCGGGAAGAACAGGAGCTTATAGCCCCGTTGGGAGCATTGGGACGATTTTTCTCTGATGCCGGGCGATATGCCGAAGCGCAGGAGTATGGCATGCGCACACTGCTTCTTCAGGAAAAGGTGCTTGGGAACGCACACGCCGATATTGCCGTCACGCTCGATCATCTCGCAACGCTCCACTACCATATGGGGCGGGGTGCCGAAGCCATAACATTGCTTCGCCGTGCACTGGAGATCCGCGAACGGAATTTTGCTCCGGAGCATCTCTGCATAGCCAGAAATCTGGCCGATCTGGGAGCCGGTCTGTATGCCATTGGGGAATTGGATGAAGCTGAACGTCATCTTGTCCGCGCGCTGGCGATTGGCGACCGGCAAGGGAGAAAAGGACTCCCCGTTGTGGCGATGATTGTAAACAATCTTGGTGCGCTGCGTGTAGCCATGCGCAGATACGATACCGCGATCACCTATTTCGAGAGGGCCGAGCGGATCAATGAGTCACTCTTCGGCGCGGAACACCCGGAGGTTGCCTCCAATCTCGTCAATCATGCATACGCACTGCAGGAGCAGGGAAATATCCGTAGCGCGGAGCAGCAGTATCGCAAGGCCCTTGCAATCACCGAGACGGTGCTTGGACCGAATCATCCGCAGATTGCGATCGTTCTGACAAATCTGGGGGCGCTTTGCCGCGATACGGGCGATCTGGACGAGGCGGCCATGCTTTTCGACCGTGCCTTGCGCATACGTATAAAGGCATTGGGAACAGACACTACCGAGACGATCGATAGCATGAAGCGTCTTGGCTATGTGCTGAAGTGCAAGCATGACTATGCGCAGGCCGCAAGGCTCTATCAGGAATCGATGATCGGATACGAGAGGATTTACGGACCTGCCCATCCTGATGTGGGACGCCTGCGGGAAAAAATCGAGGAGATGCTGTTGCAGACAGGGTGAACAGCCCTGTGGCAGCTCCAGTGACTAGCAGACATATCAGGGAAGAATAGGCCCTGTTCCAACCTGGATGACGATCGTAATCCCGATCGCTTCGGTCGGGATGCCAGAGCCTTTGGAGTAGTCAATGATATAGGTGCAGACAGAGGTGTAGGCATCGCTGCCGCTGAGGAGGGTGTAGTGTGGGACGAGTAACTGTCCCTTCGAGCTGTCGAAACAGCCGGTGGACATACAATCGGTGGCGATTGTGTAGACAATATCCTCCGTGTCCGCATTCAGTATCAGCAGGTTGCATGGGCTGGTAATGCAACTCATCAGAATTCCTACGGGTTCTCCCGATACTGTGTCGCAGATCGTTATTTTTTTTCTGTTTTTGCCATAAAAAACCATTGTGACGACTGCGTGATAGCCTGCCGGGATCTTCAAATGCAGAGGGAAAAGAGCCTGAGGCTCCATTGTCGCCGTATCGCGATCGACAGCCTTCTCATCGTTGTGGCCATGATAATCGTTGTTCGTCATAACTGTTCCTGGTTGGATAGTAGAGGCTGCTCTGCTGGGTTTCCTGCACCAAATGGTTCTACCAGATAATATCGTGTATTCGGAGCGTGGAAGTGATACTGATAATATACGTAGACCGCTAGCGGCGTGAGCCGGCAGAGAGGGAGGGGAGCACCGGATGCCCCGGTTTCAGGATTGCTGCCGGTCAGCACAACGATAGATTCTTGTGCTTCAGCCCGCCAGTTACTGCGGATACCAACACTTTTATAGAGAATGCCCAATGTATCAGACCGGATCCATCTCCAGCATTGCCCGCATTGGTGTCATCGAACGGCAGATGATGGCAAGCACGCCCGTGCAGAAGCTGGCCCTTCTACGGGAGTGCATTGTCGAGCTTCACCGCGATGATCCGGCATATGCCTCCGGCCTTGCAGGTGAGGGATACCGGCTTGCGGTGGCATTGCGCGATAGCGCCGCCGAAGCCGATATTCTACGATATCGTGGGCTTTGTTATCTCTCTCTAGGACAGTATGAGGCGGCCATCGACGATCTGCTCATCGCATTCGAGCGTTCGTCCGATCTGGCATTGCATGCCGATGCCGTCGCTGCCTCGCTTGCGCTTGGAAGAGCAAAGAAGGAGCTGGCGAGGCTCGATGAGTCCTTGAGCTGGTATGGCACCTCCCTGGAAATCTGTGTCCGGCATGATCTTCCAAGAGAACGGGCCGAAGTGCTGGAGTCCATGGGAGATCTATGGACCGGCCTGGGCGATTATCCGAAGGCTCTGGAGCATTATCTGGAATGCCTCGCGCTCCGTGAAAGCTTGAACGATATCCAAGGAGCAGGTCTTGCTCTGTCGGCTATCGGAATCGTGTACGGGCTTACCGGGGATTATGAGGCCGCATTCGAATATTTCACCAGAAGCCTGACGGCGTTTCGGGAATCGGAGGACCGTTATCATGAGGTGAAAGCCCTGACGAACCTTGGCTCGATCTACTATACACGAGGGGAGCTGGAGAGGGCATTGGAGCAGGCGCTGCGGGCGATGGCCATCTACGAGGCTCTTGGCGATCGGCCGAACCTGGGGCATACACTGACGATGATCGGCGCCATTCATGAAAAATGGGGGAAGTCGAGCGCGGCGATGGAGTTCTATATGCGCGCCTATGCTCTGCTCGATCAGACCACCGACGATGAACCGCGGGTTGCCATACTGCTGAATATCGGCCGGCTCTACGTTGTCATGGGGCTGCCCGACGACGCGTTGTTCATTTTCGATCAGGCCATACGAATCGCCGAGGCCATTAACGATCTCCATATGCAATACCAGGTGCATAGAGCGATTGCCGAGCTGCATGAGCAAGCAGGGCGTCCCTGGCCGGCACTCGAACATTTCAAGCACTATGCGGAGATCCGCGAGAGGGTGGCCGGAGAAGAGAAACAGCGGTCGATCGCCGAGCTTCAGGTGCGTTTCGATCTCGATAAGGCCGAGCGTGAGCGTGAGATCTACCGGCTGAAGGCCCAGCAGCTTGAAACGGAGATGCATCTGAAGCAGAACGAGCTTACCGCAATGGCGCTGAACCTGCTACAGAAGAAGGAACTGCTAAGCGAGATGAAAGTTCAACTGAAGCATATGCAGGAGCAGGGCAATGGTTCTGCCGGGAAGTCGGTTGAGCCACTTCTCAGGGAGATCGAAAATGCCCATTCCGACGAGGACTGGAAACGCTTCGAGCAGCAGTTGGATAATCTCCACCAGGATTTCATCCACACCCTCTCGGTTCGCTGCCCTATCCTTACGCCAACCGAGTTGAAGATCTGCTCTCTCTCTCGAATAGATCTGGCGACAAAGGATATCGCCAATATCCTCTACACGTCGGTGCGTACCGTCCAGGCACATAAATACAATATCAGGAAAAAGCTTGGGCTTGCACCAAATATTAGTTTGATAACATTTCTGGCAAGCCTGTCGTGATGCCGAGTGGGGTCAGAGAGCGCTGGTGATATTTCGGAACGTTATACAGCCATCATTGCAGCAAAATTCCTGTGGCCGGCGCTCCTTCGGGGCATCTGTAGGTAATATGTAGGTAGGTGGATGTCAGGCGTTTGTCCCTAGGTTCGTTGCACGGCAGCGAAGGCCCGCGCCGTACAAGAGATCCATTCTTGCCTGTATCGCCACTGCAACCTTTACGGGACAGTGAAAGGATATGATCTGATGGGCTGCTTCCGTTCACACACTTGCTCTATGGTAAACCTATGTCGGGAGTTCTAGCTCGATTCGGTGATGTAACTGTACGCGATGGTGATAAGATCGCGCTCAAGGCCGACAACGGCAAGGATCTCAGCCGAATCAATCGGGGTGATACAAATCCGATCGAGGCAGCCAAGCCGTCCATCGACGAATTCTGCACGTTTACTCTGATCCCTGCTAATGGCCCGATTGCGATAGCTGGTCTTTCTATAGCTATCCAGTGATGAAATCGGGAGAGTATGGTGTTGTCGATATCATATTCTCCCGGAATATTTATTCTTGATCCTGCCGCTGTTCAGAGGATAATTTCGTATCATCCGGGATTGATGGCCGGGTGCGCAGCCAGTTTGGTATTGTATGATTGTAACGATCGTGTAGGTGGGTGCCTATGGTAAAAGCCTGAGAACAGGTCCCACAGGTACCTGAAATAGTGCGCTGCACGCCGATTCATATCAGGCCCCCCTGAGTTTTGCTCTACAGGCCCCGTGTTCGTAGAATAGAGGATGCTTGCTCTCTAAGCCGTACGGGATGTACGATGCTCATCTGGATATGATCGTCGGCAGAACTCGATTGGCAACGGCGGATGGCTTGGCACGATGGTGGTGAGCCAGATGTACACAGCCGGCCACGACGGCACTCTCTATGCGTCCAGTGAGCGATCGCGCTCTGTAGCATGAGAAACCCAGAGAAGGTTCTGCCGGGCAATCGGCGGGATAATCCATCAGCACACTATGGCCCGTATCAGGTGCTCTTCCGCCGGAAATCGTCGATTCTGAATTGATTTCAGCTATTGGATGTCATAGCATGCTCTATGGCGGTAGGATGTGCGCTGCGCTGCCGGTGGGTGTTCTCGGCAGGGCCATTCCAGGGGGGTACACAATCATGTACTTGAGATAGTCTTCCGGCGTATATAGTTTGCAGAAACGATCTCCCTGATTCTCTGTCGGCCTGATATCAAAGCTGTGGGCTGCCCGTATGCTGCATATGCCGGGTTTGCGGCGATCTGCATTGCCCGCACAAATGAGTCCTTTGTTTCGATGTTGCAATAGAGCCAGACTGTTGCCATGCCAGAGCTGAGTATAAGACGTCCGCACCTGCAATTGCTCCCATCGGGTATATACATTTGATGCACCATTCGTTTCCATATTCTACCCTATGGCCTTGGTACCGGCCATATTCATTCCCACGCATCGCATATCAATAATCATAGTTCCATATGCCTGGATGATAATATCCATCTATATAATCACTCTATGTCCTCCATAACTGATTCCGTACCATTTGTTCCTCTGGTATGCTGAATTCCAACTACCATCGCACCCAGGGCGTTTGTGACTGACATTTCGTTTCCGTTCTAAATGCCCAGGCAAAAGTACTCTGATATTCTGATCGACCGAATCAAGCCGGAATGGATTTTTCGCTCCCATATGATGTCAGGGAGCATATACGGCAGTACGTGGTGATACGATTGAATTGGCCGTGCGGTTACCATAGAGGGAATAGATCCTATTAAGCGCCATATGTGCTTGCAATGATACGCTGTGCGGATCTGCAATCGAGATCCTATGGCGCTGTTGAGATCACGGACGATCGGGCAAGAATTACACGATGATGTGTACAGCCTGTACGAGAACGTACAGTACAGATACTACCATAGGTAAAGGACATATCATGGGAAATGTAGAGGCCAGTTTCATAACACAGAGAACGGGAAACTATGGGTCCAGCCTTTATTATGTCACCCGAAGCTGGGTGATACGGTGCTCGGGAAATTCTGCGGAAGGTCGTATCCCTACAACATTCATCAGGCAGCGGGAAATAGTGTATATCAAGGATGGCCGTTCATCTGCGACGCCAACATTGGGCGCATTCCCACGCGAAGGTGAGCACGATGGGAATGCGATCGTGGAGATCCTGCCTTCCATTAAGGAGAGTGTTGTTCCCAGATCATGGGTTTCGGTGAATGGGATTTCATGGGCAGCAGCAGTAAAGGAAATCGACGACGCCATCGAATATGCACAGAAGACACAAATTCCCAGAGCAAGCAGGGTTGTCGGGAGCAGTACGTTCAAACCGGACTGAGAGCATGCTCCGGGCACTGTGATTGCCGCTGGTGCCTGCAACCGCAAAACGGATCGCTGGCGCATGTCGGTCGTGTGGCCGTGCCGACATGATTCCAGTGTGCTTGGGGGCCATCGTAGATCCGTCGAAAGAAAATCTGCAATTCCATGGGAGTGCCAGCGGGCATACAGGCTATGCTGTGGGCTTCTGCCACTATTCATGCAATGTGGATGTATAACGAGATGCTGCCGCATCCGCAAACGGGTTCCCTGTAGATGGATATGGTTCGGATCATCTACCACGAAATAACCCGTTGGTAATGCCGGAGTTATCTGGCCATCCGATATTGAACATACATGCGATGTTCAATTGTTGTACTCGATCTTTTCCTCATAGCATTCAACGTATAATACCAGGAGACCTGTATGCACAAGATGTCTCATCCGGGGAACGCCGCGGCTCCCCCACCCTGCAACTGCGATACTGACCCCATTGGCTGTCTCGAAACGATGTTTGTCGAGATGGTGCAGCTTGGTCGCATCAAGCAGGGGCAGTGCCCGGCCCGCCGTCCCGTGTTTCTCCGTCTGCATGGCGTGGCACATGGCCGTCTTGAGATCCTTCCGGGGCTTGATGAGGATCTGCGTGTTGGTCTCTTCGGCCAGCATCCGTCGTATTCGGTCTGGGCACGCCTGTCGAGCGATATTCCCGACGGCCTGCCCGATCTCAAGAGCACCGTTGGCATCGGCATCAAGCTGTTCGGGGTAGAGGGCGTCAAGGCGCTCGACCCTGAGGAGCAGACCATCACCGCCGACTTCACGTTCCAGAATATGGATGTGTTCTTCGTGGACAATGCCCACGAGATGTGCGCGTTTACCAAGGCATCCCTCACCAGCACCGAGGCGTTCAATGAATGGTTGAGCCATCATCCAAGGACGCAGGAAATCCTCGACCAGATGGAGAAGGTGGTACCCACGACGCTTGGCACCGACTACTGGAGCACAATCCCATTTCACTTCGGCAAGGACCAGTCCGGCCAGGACAAATTCTGCAAGTATAAGCTCGAGCCGGAGCTTGTTCCCGATGGCCCTGTTCCTGATTACAACGACCCCGATTATCTCCGTGTGGATCTGGAGGCCCGGTTGAAGAACGGCGAGTCGCGCTTCCGTTTTATGGTGCAGCTTCAGACCGATCCCATAACGATGCCACTGGACAACGCCACGGTCCCGTGGAGTGAGGTGCAGTCGCCGCCGATCCATGTCGCCACGCTTATCTTTCCAGCACAGGATATTACCGATAGAGGCCAGTCCAACTACGGTGAGACCCTTTCGTTCAATCCCTGGCGAACGCTTCTGGAGAATGCGCCGGTGGGGAGCATCGCCGACGCCCGCATGGTGGTCTATCGTGCCTCGGCCGCACTGCGGCGCAATGTGAATGGCCAGCCGATCGGCGAGCCGCAGGAGATCCGCCCCAATACTACATGGCCGCAGCCAAAGGACACCAAGGTTGTTCGTGCAGCGATCTATCCGGGGATCGGTGTGGCGCGTATCGGCAACAGCATGATGCCGGATGGTTTCTATATTGGCCCGGAGGTGACCGACACCCAGAGCGATGAGAGCATCCGCGATGCCAGCGGCGCCATCAAGCGGCAGGCGGCCCGCTTCCGCATCTATGGGTATAATGCTGCCGGTGAAGTGGTCCAGGAGCTTACCAGCGATAGAGCCGATATTCAGTGGCAGGTACATCTGGCAAACAAGAAGGCGCAGTGGTACCAGTTCCAGGCCGCTCTCGATATCCCCGAGGCGGTCACCATGGCTGTGCCGAAACGCAATGCCACTATCAAGGGGGCGGCCCGGAGTGGGCTTGTGATAGATCCGGGGGCGCGGACCATTACCGGCAAGAACACATCGGGAGGCGATTACCACTTCAATACCGGCCTGTTCATGGGCGTTCCGGTGCCGCTCGGCGAGATCCGTACCGATGATGCGGGCCGTCTGCTGGTGCTTGGGGGACTCGGGCATTCCAACTCCCCCGAGGGAAAGCCCGTCTATAACCCGGACAATCCCGCCAGCTTCAACAATGCCGATGGATGGTACGACGATATTTCCGACGGTCCGGTGACCGCCACGGTCTCCATTGCGGGTATCCCAATTCCGGTAGAACCGGCCTGGGTGGCGGTGGCCCCGCCAAACTATGCCCCCGATGTCGTGGCCTGGCGCACGCTCTATGATCTGCTGGTCGATGCCTATGTACAGTGCGGATGGCTTCCGTTCCCGGAGACCGTCTCCTTCACAAAGGATGTGCTCCCTGTGCTTCGCCGTCTGTCGAACCTACAGTGGGTGAACAAGGGGTTTGCCACCATGTATGGTCAGGGATGTCCTATGGACTTCGAGGACCCTGCTTTTATCGAGAAGCTGGCTCATTGCCCTGCCTCCGGCACCGATCCATACGCCGAGCTTCGGCAGCAGGTGTACAATGCATTCCGTCCATCCAACAACATGGTCAATGATCCTCGCACATGGCCCTGGTTGTACGGGGATGCCTATGGCTCGTTCTCACCCGATGCCCCGAACAATAACCTTGCGCTGTCGGATGTTCGCGCACGGCTGCTCCAGCTCTGGGTCAAGGGGGAGTTTGTTAACGATTGGGATGCCGACGCCGATCCATATAGCTCGATCGACCAGGTCCCATTGCAGGAGCAGCCGGGGATGCTCGATCAGGCCTCGCTCGACTTCTGTCTGGCCGATGCGTTCCATCCTGGCTGCGAGCTTACCTGGCCGATGCGCCACACGACTATGTACTCCGCGCCGTTTCGTATCCGGCACCGTTTGGCCAACGACCCGGAACCTGATTATGGTAGCAACCTGACGCAGCAGATCGTGATGCAGCCCGGAGGCCCTCTTTATGCCCAGGGACCCGGTGACCTCAGCCGATGGATGGCACTTCCGTGGCAGGGAGATACGGCATTCTGCCGTTCCGGGTATGATCTTGAGTACGATCCGTATCTCCCCACCTTCTGGCCTGCCCGTGTGCCGAATCAGGTGCTGACCGAGGCGGACTATGAGACGGCCATCAACGAGAATCTTCCCAGGGAGCAGCGCATTGCCGCATATAACAACCGCGAAAACTGGGTGCGCACGCTCACCGGAACTGCCGCGCAGCAGATGGTGCAGATGATCGCGAACTTTGGGAATATGGGGATCGTAGAGTCGCGACCGGGTGTCGAGAATGACCCTGATTTCCCGGCGGTGATGATGGTGGAGTCGCTTCCCGGTGAGATGAAGCAGATGCTGGCAGCCAAGGCTTCTGCGCGGCTTGGTGCAGCGTTGCGTGGGGAGGCCCCGGAGCCTGAAAGCCGTCTTGAACAGGCGGGATGGGAAAGCACCGAGCAACTCGAGGAGTTCCGGCGGATCAGAGTCGTCTGGAGACGGACTTGAGTTGGGATGTCGTTGTTGCCGGCGCAGGTCCGGCTGGATCGGTGGCCGCCCTGGTACTTGCCAGGGCGGGCCGCCGGGTACTACTGGTGGACAGTGCTGCCAGGCCGATGCGGAAGATCGGGGAGTCGCTCCCCGGTGCTGCCAGGCCGTTGCTGCGCAATCTGGGGCTGTTGCCGATGATGGATGGGGGAGAGCATGCGCCCAGCTACGGTAATGTTTCCGCTTGGGGCGCAAGCGATCTTGTGGCTACCGACTTTATCCGCGATCCAAACGGGCCGGGTTGGCATCTCAACCGTGCACGATTCGATGCCGATCTGTGTGCGGCGGCTGTTCGGGAAGGAGCCGTCCGGCGGCTGGGGCGAGTGTCGGGGCTGGTGAGTCTGGGAGAGGGATGGAGGCTTGACGTTGGTAGAGAGCAGGTCACAACCCGGTGGATCGTTGATGCCACCGGGCGCCGTGCCACGGTGGCACGAAGCGCAGGAGCCGGGCGCCGCCGCGATCATCACCTTGTTGCGCTCTACGCATGGGCCACGCCGTGCATAGATGATGGGGATGGCCGTACGCTCGTGGAGTCAGTTCCCGATGGATGGTGGTATACCTCCCGCCTCCCGGACGGAGCACGCGTCGTTGCGCTTCATGTTGATGCCGCCGCCGCCGCTTCCATCCTTCGTCGTCCCGGTGCATGGCAGGAGCAGCTTGCCCGTACCGTGCATATACGCCGGTTGCTCGGCGATTTCTCCTTTGCAGAGCCGCCCCGTGGAACCGAGGCGTGCGGAGCACGGCTGGATCGTTTTGCCGGTGAGGGCTGGTTGGCAGTTGGGGATGCGGCGCTCTCGTTCGATCCTCTCTCCTCCCAGGGGATCTTCACCGCACTGTATGCCGGCATGAAAGCAGGCCGTGCCATCGATGAAGCTCTTTATGGAGCGTACGGTGCGGTTGATTTGTATGCGATGCGATTGGAAGAGATCCGGGCCGCATACCTCCGCCACTATGAGGTGTTTTACAGCGCGGAGAATCGCTGGAACGATCAGCCATTCTGGGCGCGGAGACGTAGGGGTGTAGGGGAGCCGATGGCGGAGGTTGCACGTGTGTGATGGTCTCGGCTCTCGACGGCAATAATAAGGGGCATACAGGGCGAGCTGGAAATATCATGCGTGGATGGTTCGGACGCCAGGTTGAATCCTGGAAGTAATGATGGTATCGTGAAAACTATCCTGAATCCTATTGTGGCGAAGGCCTATTCCATCGCATTTGAATATTTATTTGTATAAGGTCAGTTGCAAAGAGGTGCGGGGGGGGGGTACATCTTTGTGTACCCCCATAGAAAGAAAGATATTAGTTCTGTATCTTCTGCCCGCTTTCCTCCCTGCATCCCAATATCAGGTCCAATTGGGCTAATGCCTTATTATTTAGAATCCCCAGGATGTATAGCGGCGTTACGGTAAGGGAGTATCCTCTGGAAATTTCTGAACGGATTATAGAGATATACATAGGGTGCGGGTGCCTACAGTATTGCAGGCCGATTTAAGCCTATATAGTTCCGGGCATGACTCCATGGAAATAGAAAATTGGGTCGAGCGCATCTGGTCGGCCCATTGGGCGCTTTTGCGTTGATTCATCTCGGTCCCGTTTTCCTAGAGGCTATGCCCGAATGCCATATGTATCAATTGCCGGGCAGATTATCGGCATCATGGTCCATGAAATTGTCGATATCGGCGTCGGTTATCTGCTGGCGCCTTTTAGAGCACACCCCCCATGCGTTGCTTGTAATGTTTATTCAGTGACACAATAACAAATCTCGTTCCCTGCTCGCGGTAGGGCCTGGGCCGCGCTGTCGGTCGGTGCCTCATCTCTTGCTCCCTGCGCGATCGCGTGGAGGGGCCAGGCAGGGGTATGTACCGGAACGCCATTCGCCGCTCTGCCCTTGAACGCTTGGTGTCACGATATTGTCATTATGGTTTATGCCGGGAGACCGGCTGCATTCCCTACACACACTTCACTTGCGGAGGAACAATCATGGCTGGTAATGTCTATGTCTTCAACGGTACGCCCAACGCGATGGCGCTGATCCTGAACAACACCATTCTGACGGCGTCTCTGGCCGGGGTGGCACAAACAAGCAACTACGTGCCGCAGCAGGTCATCGTACCGCGTAATCCTTCTCCCGGCAATCCCGGCAACGCGACGTTCGGCGGCCAGAACACCTTGATTGTCTCGTTCACCAGCGGCGGCGGCTCGCAGGTATATTCGGTGGATATCGATCCCAATCTGATCCCCATCGGAAACGATGTGCAGCTCTACATCTTCTTCAACGAGGTGGTGCTGGTCTCGCCGACCGGACAGGCCAACCAGAACGGTCAGTCGATGGTGGTCACCGGGTTGGCGCTTTCAAAAGAGGAGGAGGAGGGGGTACAGCAGACGCTGGAAGCGTAGTCGCTCAACTCTACCACGAACCATTAGCCAGAGGAGCCGGGGGGGGCGAGAGCATAACCAAGCTCTCGTCCGCCTCCATTGTACGATGGGCATACCAATTTCCAATACCAACTACCAGGTGTACCCGTTCTTTGAGGGTACCGACAAGGCGTGCACCAATGCGGTCTATTTCCTGCCGCCCACGTTTACGTACGGAGCGCCGATCACCTTCAATATCCCTCTCCTGTTCAATGCCGCCGATATGCCGCCCGATACCGATTACGGCAATGAGGACTTCAGTTTCACTGTGCAGAAGCAGGGGGCGCTGCCGCCGTCGCAGGCAAACGTCATGGTGGTCATCACCATTACGGGAAGCAATATGTGGAAGTGCGCTGCGCCGGCTCGTACGGCGCTCATGGCGAACTTCGTGAACTTTCTGCAGGAAGTGGAGACACGCTACGAGCTTACGAATTATCTGATCCCCGGCGCCACCTACCGTATCGGGCAGTGGATCGCCGACCGTATCGTGGCGCCGTTGGCCGAGACGATGTTCTATCGCTATTCGCTCTCGACGGGATTGCAGAGCGGCACGACCTGCTACGTCAATGTGCAGCCCGGCATGCAGTTGCGTCTGGAGACCGAGGCCAGCCAGTATCTAAGCCCCTCCGGGACGATGAACGGCTATGTCTCCAGCGGGCGCTTCCCATATGTGATAAGCTCTCTGCCTGCCGCTTCCGGGCCGCGTACCGTGACGCTTGACGCATTTCTAGGGACGATAAACTCGCCCACAATTGCCGGAGCCACCACTTCGCCCGTTGTCGCCGGTGGAGTGATCGACACCGCGCCGGTGGGGAGTGCCCGTGCCTACTGTCGGCTGTTCTATCCAGCGACGATGTCCGCTCCATCGCAGCCGGGGAGCACTGCCACGTTGACGAATGTAATGCTGATCTCGGCGCAGACGCTGGCACAGTTGAATGCGGCAACGCAGTCCTATCCGGCCTGCACCGCAGAGGGGACACCCCCCAATGTCTGCACGGTTTTTCTGGGGCGTGCGATCGCCGTGCCGGAGGTGCCGATATGGATCACTGTGCGCGGACAGACACAGTTGCAGTATGTGCCGGTAGGCACTACCCTTGCCAACATCATCGAGCGCTTTACGATGCTGCCGTTGAATACGGGCAAGTTGCAGATGGCTCTGGTGCGCCTGTTTACCAATCCGGCCGACGGCAGCACAGCCCAGACCAGCGTCACGCTTTATATGCAGGGGCTGGCGGCGGTGCCTTCCTCGATGCTCGATCTGCCGCTGATTGCCGCCGATGGCATTACGCTGACGTTCTGAGAGGAACATGCCGGGGCGGGAATGTCCCGGCGCTACGGAGGATTCCCGATGCAATTCAGTCAGACGGCGGCCGTGCCGCAGTTGTACCAAGCAACCGATAATGGAGCTGCGGCGCCAGGAACGGTGCTGTATCTGCTTCCACAGAACACGCAGAGCCTGCCGGCGGCCATCTCATTCGCCGCTGCGTGGAACCTTTACACGGGCGTGTACATCTTCCTGGAGAGCGCGCTTGCGCCAGGCACCGAGCAGGCGTTCGCGCAGGCCGCCTGGAATTTCCTGAGCGACCCTCGCCAGCAATCCACGCGCTTTGCCTGGTTCAATCCGCCGGACTCGTCCGGCCTGTTGACCGGCCCAACGATCGGTGTCTACCAGCCGGGAGGAGGGCCGCCCGGCCCCGGCTCGATGACCTCCGGCACAGCCTTGTTCAGCTTCCAGAATGTGCTGGTGAGCATCGGGCGCAACACGCCGGTGGCCGCCGATGTCGGCAACTTCGCCTTCACGTTTACCAACAGCTCCACGATCTCGCTGAACGCTGCCTGGGGATCGGTAACGGCCGGAACCGTGGGGGCAGCCGTGCAGTTGCCACTCGCCGGGAACCTGGCGGGCTGTCTGCAATTCAGCGTTGTGCTGAGCGGTGCCGACCTCGACAGCCTGGATGTCGGCCTGCGCTACTTCTACGCCGTCCCGCCAGACCTTCAGAACCCGCAGGCTGCGGCGCCCGGCAACGCGTTCTTCCTGGCATCGCTGCTCTATCCCGTCTTTAATCCCGCCCCAACACTGACGCTGTATCCCAACCTGGACCCGCTTGCGCCGCTCGTGCCAACGCGCACGTTCCTTGCCTTCTCGGGTGCCGATGCCGGGCAGACCGGCACGGCCGCGCCGGTGGATGTGCTCTACAATTCAACGATGGGGGATGCCTTCACCTTGCAGCCGCTGACGGGCGCCGATGTGGTCACGACGTTTGCAGCGCTGGCGTTTACGCCGAACCAGCAGGCCAGCATCGCATCGCAGGCGGACCCCTATTATCTGGTGCCTCGTGGCGACTTCAAGCTGCTGCCGCCACGTTCCGGCACGGTAAATCTGATGTGCGGGCTGTCGGGCGTGGAGTATACAGCGCTGGAGCCGGACGCAAACATTCTCTCCTTCTTCCAGAACCAGTCTGCGTTTGCCACCGGGTTTTATCCGCAGCAGCCGCCCGGTTTCACCTCGCTTGTTCCCACGACGCTGCCAACAACTTCGTTCGCCTCGGTGACAACGCCCTCCAGCACGGTGCAGTACTACGCGCAGCCGGACCAGTCCGTGCTGTACAACTACGGCAACGGGGATGTAGCGGCGGCGGTGAACGCGCTTGCGGCCGTACCGGTGCAGGCGGCCACCATCAACTGGCCACCTGTGTCCACGCTCACATTCCCGATGATGCCCTACTCCGGGCTTGCAGGCGCCGATCTTGACACCTACCAGCAGATGGAGTCGCAGGTGCTAAGCCCCAAGCGCAAGGCAGCGCTCGCGGCCGCGCCACCGCAGTCGCCGATGGGTGCCAGGAGCATGGAGAGTGCCAGCTCGCTCAGCACGACGCCACAGGGGCTGCTCGCCAGCTACGTGCCCGGCTCGTCCGCCACGCTGTGGGAGCGTATCGTGCTGGCGCAGATGCCGGGGGGGCAACAGTTCCAGTTGACCTCCGTGCAGAACGAGCTGCTCTCGGCTTTCCAGAGCAACAAGATGTTCCTGGTGGTGAGCGATCCGGCGTCGATAGCCTCATCGCTTCTGCCTGCTGATGCGCAGATCATCATCGGTGCCGATCCAAGCGAGGCATGGAACTTCAACATCGATCCGGCCGTGTGGGCCTCGGTAAAGCGACCGGGCACGATCCTCATCATCAAGTTCTACAACATGAGCATCGCCGATCTGGCGAAGCAGCCGTCGATGTGGGCCTCGGCCTCTACGTTCAATACCAGCCCGCTCTCCACCTCGGCGACGGTCGGCGCGATTATCGCCGATGCCGACCCCGATGACCCGGATTTTGCGGCGTTCCTGAATGCGGTGAACAATCCCAACTGGAACGGGATACTGATTCTCAATGCCACCGCTCCGCTGGACGAGCTGCCAGCCCAGTTGCAGGGGCTTGCCGCCGGTATCGATCCCGGGCTGTTTTTCGCGCATCACGTGGGCATCAACGCCTCGAAGATCAATGTACCGGAGGGAGGGGGCGATCTGGGCATCTCGGATTCTTCGATCTTCGGGCTGATCAACTATCAGGCTCCAGCCCCATTGCGCCAGAGCGGTGCCAATTATCAGTTTCAGGTGGCGACGTTGAAGGTGCTGTTCAGCAACTCGGCCGTCGCAGGGTTCTCCAGCAAGATCTACCTACAGGTGAACAATCTGTTCGGCGAGACCGCGGCGCTAGAGGGTTCGCCCGACAACATCATTCAGATGTTCGGAGTGTATCAGCAGCATGTGGTCAACGGCGTGACGCAGGACTCCTACACGTTCCAGACGCCGACGGGGCAGGCTTCCACGTTTGTCATGTCGAGCAACGTATTGAATGTGGTGCAGATCACCCAGGGGCAGTTCGTCACGGTGACCTCTGCCACCACCGAGGATTTCAACGAGAGCCAGTTTCTGTTCTGGGGGCTGCTGGACTTCAAGGCATTGGGGAAGTTCGATCTGTTCTCGTTCGGGCGCGAGGCCGATGCCCCGGAGCCGGCAGGGCTGAACTTCAGCAATCTGATGGTGGTGATGACCTCTGATCCGCAGACGCCGGATGTGCCAGCGGTCTTTATGTTCGATGCCAGTCTGCTGGCCTTCGATATGGCCGGCAGCAAGACACGCGCCGGCAGTTTCTTCGATCACTTCCCGCTGACACTGGCATCGTTTACGCAAGGGAAAAACGGCACCACCCCCTCCGGTCTGGGATACATGGGGGTGCAGACGCCGCTGACGCAGAGCACGCTCTCATATCCCTGGTACTCGCTGGACTTCAACGTGAACCTAGGCTCGCCCGGAGCGCTGGCCGCGCAGGTGGGATTTATTGCCAGCATCACCGCGGCATGGGCGCCGAACTCCGGCGCCACCTACTCCGTGTTCACAGGGCTGAAGCTGCCAGGCTCCAACGGATCGAAGCGGCAGATCACCATCCAGGGATTGTTCAATATCACGTTCAAGACGCTGGAGATCATCGCGCTGCAAGACAGCACTACGTTCATTCTTGTGCTGTACGGCATCGGCTTCTCCTTCCTGGGATTCACCTTCCCGCCCACCGGCCAGGTGAACTTCGTGCTGTTCGGCGACCCAGGGCAATCCGCCAGCGGCAGCACCAGCCTGGGATGGTACGCTGCCTATGCGAAGCCAAGCACGCAGACGACCGGTGGCACCGGCCGCTCCGGGATGCTGGGCAGCCCGACGATGATGATCTCCAACGGGGAGGAGAAGTAGACAGGCATTCCCCGGGATCGGCCGGAAGGGATGGAGGAGATCCCGTCCCTGCCGCCTTTTCAGCGCATACGGCGTTCCGCGAGAACGTGGGTTTCAGGTATCTCGGTTCACCCGCCGCAAGCACCTGCGATCACCATACGGTCATCGCAGGCCTGTAGCGCGGAGTTTTCAATCATAGAGTCAGGAGAGCGACGAGATATGAGGATCATGGCATGGAACATCCAGTTCTTTACCGAGACCCGGGTGAACAATCCCACCGGCGCGAATACGACAGAGCGGTTGAACAATATGCTGACCGCTTCGGCGAACCGGCAGTATATCACCAGTACGGTGGCAAAGGCCGACCCATCGATCTTCATCGTGATTGAGCCGCTGAGCGAGGCCGGTGGTGTCGGGACGTTGGCGTCCGGCGGCGGGCCGCAGGGGCTGCTGTATCTGTTGAACGCGTTCCGGCAGTATGACGACAACTGGTGCCTGGTGCCGCCGCTGAAGACGCGCAATCGCAACCCGGATGGGCGCACCTATACCGAGACGGTGGGCGTGTTCTATCGCAGCGATCGCTTGCAGTTCATCGGACCATACATATGGCCGGCGGCAGCGCAGGCCGGTGGGCCGTCGGTGCCGCCGGGAGTGCCTGCGGGGGCATATCTGGCGCCGTGGAATGGGACGGTGCCGCCGGGAACCACGGCCGCCGCACAGTGTACGTTCAGTCAAGGGGGCACCGAGGTGACGTTCCCGGACCCGGAGAGCCGACGTCCGGTGCTCACCACGTTCCGCGAGATTGCCCCCCCCAACCGTACGCTCAAGGTGTTCTCCTGCCACACGAAGCCGGGCACCGATGCACGCACGGCGACGGTTCGGATGATGGGGCTGGCCGAGGCGACGCCCGGAGCCAATGAGGTATCGGTGTTCATCGGCGATTTCAACGTGGACTTCCTGTCGGCCAACACCGTGACCAGAGCTACCATCAGCTATCTGCGCGGTATAGAGGGATTTACTCCCGTCATCAATGCGCCCCGCACCCTGTACACCCGCGTGGCGGATGCGACGCCGCTGGCCTATCTCCGCAACCTCTGTCTGGACAATGCCTGGATAAAGTACGGTGCCGGTGCCGCGCCGGGCGGGGGATTACCCCGTGGTTATGTCATCAATCGTGTGATCGACGGCACCGGTCCGGCGCCCGGCATTCCTTGGGATATGCTGGATGGGCTGGAGGAGATCCTTGGCCTGCCGCTCGCTCGGCAGGATACGACGTTCCGCGAGGATGTGAACTTCGGGCATCTGGGGCCGCCCGCCGCCGGTACAAGCGATCACCTTCCGATTGTCGCCGATCTATAGGAACCAGCCTCGAACATCAAAGCAGATCATAGAATGAACTCCAATGAACTGGCAGATATGCTGCGTGCCCAGTCGGCATTGCCTCCACATCAGATCCTGCTCGATGACCAGACGCTTCAGCGCACGGGCCTGAACGCGCTTATCGTGAAGAATCTGCTCATCACCAGCGGCCAGTTGGTGCTGGTGGTCGATCCGGCGCAGATCCCGGCCAACCCGCCGTCCGGTGGCTTTACCCTGGCTGCGACGGTGCCAGCCGGCGATCTGGCGTTCCTGAATCTTCCGGGGCGCGATTGCACTATCCAGTTCATTGTGGGCACGCAGGTGGATCTGGTGCTGAGCGTCCAGACCCGCAGCGTGGACGGGCAGCCGGCCGACTGGGTTCCGGGCACAAGCTTCCCGGAACTGCTGGGCCTTCCGTACGATCTTCTTGAGTACACCGATCCGGTGCTCACATTTGCCACCGTCGCCACCGGGGGCTTCGATGTGGGGCTGAGCCTTAATGCAGGGCTTCAACTGACCGGCCTGCTCTCATATATCGCCCTGATTATCAGCGGCGATGCGAGCACCGTCTATGCACTGAGCGGCAAACTGGATCGCGACGACGACGGCAATCTCTCCTTCGATCTGATGGCCGATCTGAACGTTGCCACGCTCTCGCTGGGGGGCATCGTCACGATGGAGCATCTGGGCACGGGCGTGGCCTATAGCGTGATGCCGGTGCCTGATGAGGACCGCACCACATCGCTGGTGCAGTTGTATCTGGGAGCGCGGGTGACCTTCGAGAATACCAGCGGCACACAGTTGCCAATGGATGTGCGCATCCAGTTGCCGATGCAGCCCGGCATGCCGATCCTGATGCTGGTGGTGCTGCCGGTGCCTGGATTCGATACCAGCCTTGACCGTCTCGGCAGCCTGGTGGGCGGCCAGACATGGGATGCATTTTTCACCGGACCGGCGGCGCAGTTGCTGCCGTACTTCCAGACGTTCGGCCTTACCGGCTACAGTGCCACGTTCTCCCCCACGACGCTCTCGGTCGTCTCCTCCACGTTGAGCGTGGGAACGCTGGAACCGTGGACGATGTGGGGCGATTACACGCTGACGCTGGATGCGACCTGGACGCTGTATTTCGGCAATCCCACAACGTCGCTCATCACGCTCAGCTCATTGTTCGATTTCAAGACGTTGCAGTTCCTGGTGACCGTCACGTTGCCGGATCTGACGATCACCGGGCGGCAGAGCGGCGGACCGATCACGCTGACACTGGCGCAGTTGAATGCGCTGTTCGATGACAGCCTGACGATCCCGGATGATCTGCTGACGGTCTCGGTGAGCAACTTCTCGATCGTTATCGGCATCGCTGCAAAACATTTTGTGGTCGGCGCTTATGTGAGCGCCAGCGTAAGCCTGTTCGGCACCCAGGTGCTGGCTATCCAGGGGATGTCCGTGGAGGTAAGCATCGACGCCTCCACCCCCACGCTGGGCTATACCGCCACGCTGAGCGGCATCGTGGTGCTGGGCACGATAGCGTTGCAGGCCAACGCGACGCTGAGCAATCAGACCGACACGGTGTTCTCGCTGCATCTGGTGGATGAGACCATAGGCTCGATGCTGAATCATCTTGTCCATATGGTGGACCCCACGTATGATATCAGCCTGGGCGATCCGTGGAACAAGCTGCTGGATATCAGCCTGGACGCTCTGGTGCTGAACGTGAACGTCACCAAGGGGATCGTGGGCCTGACGTATAACGCGGCCATCGACCTGGGTTTCATCCAGATCAATAGCGTCTCGCTCACCTATAAGCGCGGGGCGGGGGCGGCCAGCGGGGTGATGATCTCGATCGATGGCATGTTCCTGGGACAGCGTTTCGGCGCTGGCTCTTCCAATCCGCCGCTGGCGTGGGACGCGATCAACCAGAACCCGCCAACGGTGCCGGGTGCGGGCGCGGCGCTCTTCGATTTGCAGTACGCGGGGCTGGGCCAGCATATCGCGTTCGATGGCATCCAGTTCGCCAACGTGGAGGCGGTGATGAAGGCGCTACAGGCGTCGGTGCTCCCCACACAGGCCGGCGCGCTTCCGCCGTTCGGACAGAACAGCCTTTCGTTCAGCGCGCAGAGCAACTGGCTGATCGGCGCGCAGTTCAGCGTGATGGGGACCGTGGCGATCAGCGCCATCTTCAACGATCCCGATCTGTACGGTGTGCTGATCGCCCTCTCCGGCGAGAAGGCAAAGATCTTTGCCGGGCTGAAGTTCGAGATACTCTACCGCAAGGTGACCGATACCATCGGCGTGTACCACATCGAGCTGAAGCTGCCGGACGCGATGCGCACGCTCCAGTTCGGCGCAGTGTCGGTCACCCTGCCGATGGTCATCATCGACATCTACACAAACGGCAACTTCAGGGTGAATTTCGGCTTCCCGGTGGGGCTGGACTTCTCCAACTCCTTTGCGTTGCAGATCTTCCCGTTCGTTGGCTACGGCGGCTTCTATTTTGCGCTGCTGGACGGCGCAACGTCCTCGCGTGTGCCGCAGATCACCAACGGCACCTTCTCGCCGGTGATAGAGTTCGGCCTGGCGCTCTCGCTGGGCGTTGGCAAGACCGTGAACGCGGGCATTCTCTCCGGCGGCATCACCGTGACGGTGATCGGCATCGTGCAGGGCACGCTTGCGTGGTTCAATCCCACGGACAACTCGCCGAAGGAAACCTACTACTGGCTACAGGGCACCGTGGCGATCGTGGGGCGGCTCTATGCCACCATCGACTTCGCCATCATCCAGGCCACGGTGGACGTGACGGCTTATGCCAGCGTGACGCTGACCATAGAGTCGCACCAGCCGATCTACATCGCCATCAGTGCAGGTGTCTCGGTGCGGGTAAAGGTGAAGATCGTCTTCTTCACCATCCACCTCAGCTTCAGCGCGCGCGTGGACGCATCGTTCGTGATCGGTAGCGCGACCCCTACACCGTGGATCGTTGCGCCGAAGAGCGGGGGAAACAAGGCGCTGGTGCAGGCCAGCATGCTACAGATGGGGGCACCGCAGTTCATGCAGTTGCGCGGGCAGCGCACGCTACAGACCGGCGCCCGGCGTCCGGCCGGTATGGCCCTTGCGCTCCGGCGCTCGCTGATCGCTGCGCGGCTTCCTGCCTCGCGCCTGGCAGCCTACGGGCTGGCCGCTTCCAGCCCGGTCCTCAGTTGGCCGGCCGTGACGGTGATGCCGGGTGGCGTGCAGACCGTGCAGATCTGGGCGCTGCCGGCGTTCACGAAATCCGCTACATCGGGCGATGCCAATGTGGTGATGCTGCTTGCCGCGCAGAACTCTGTGGACCCCGGCGCTTCCACCCGTAGCGAACACCGCATGCTGTACGGCAGCAATCCCGCCAGCGTGACGTTCAATCTGCTGATGGAGGCGATGCTGCGCTGGGGCATCTACGCCGAAACGGGGGGGGATTCGACGGTGACGCTCGACCAGTTGCTGGATCTGCAAACGCAGTTGAAGGATTCCGCCACGATTGCTGCGGCGTTCAACTATACCACGCTGACCAGCTTCCTGGCGAAGAATTTTGTGTTCGATGTGACCGCCACCACTGATGTGGACACCGAGAACGGTGTGGCCATCTTCCCGATGGTGCCCGCGATAAAGCTGACCGATACAGTCGGGACTTCGGTGGACTTCGGCACGTACAACGAGGTGGATCTCGACTATCAGCAGAAGGTGGCCGCCTACTTCCAGCTATTGCAGGTGCAGTTCCAGCAGCGCAACAACAGCGGCGGTGGCAACGCGCCGATGGCCAGGGCTGCCGCCGATCTCTCCTCAATGCCCGAGGTGATCTTCGGCCAGTATTTCAATATGCTGATGTCGCAGGGGGTACAGGTGGCGGTGGACCTGCTGGCACACTATCCGTATGCTACCGCCTCGGCGATGAGCATCGCTGATGTCGCCACCGCCCTTAATGATCCCACGCTGCTCAATGACCCGATGCGGGTGGTATCGCCGAACGCGGAGCTTAAGGTGCTGAACCAGGGTGCGCTGCTCGACCTGCCGGAAGTGGTGCATCAGATCAGATTGAACGAGACGCTGGAGGGGATCGCGACGACCTTTGCGGCGATGGGGGCGCTGAACGCAAGCGGCGCGCCCTACACGGCAGAAGACGTGCTGGCCGCAAACCTGAACGCCTCGGGCCTCTTCAATGTGGGGGTGAGCCTGCCGTACAGCGGCATCACATATGCCACGCATACCAACGATACGCTGAATCTGATCGGTGCCAGGCTTCTTCTGCGTACCGGCGCGGCGTCGTTGATCAGCGGGCTGGCAGGGCTTGCCAACGCCGTGGAGAGTTTGCAGTTGCTGAATCCGTCGATCATCGATCCCAACGTTCCTATCGTCGGGGTCTCCACGATCACGTTGCCGCAGGATGCGGTCTTCACCGTGCCGGCGTATACGGTGGTGCCGGGCGATACGCTGACACTGGTCGCCTCGTACTTCCTCAGCATTTCGCAGGGCACGTTCGATCTTGCCGGGTTCGTCGGCACCCTCTTGCAGTTGAATCCGGGCCTGCCGGTTACCGATCCCACCCAGCCGCAGCCGCCCGGTACCGTACTGCATATCCAGACGCTGACATATGCGTTCCCGGTCGGTGCCACCATCAACTCGCTGGCTCAGCAGATGATTACGACGCCGTCGGTCATCGGCACCAATCTGCTTGCCGTGCCGGCCACTACGGTGCTGCTGGCGCCGCAGGGTGTGCTTGCCCTGCCGCTTCAGTACGCGGTGGTGGGAGGCCAGGGGGATGATGCAGACACCTTCGGCAGCATCTCCGTCAAATTCGATCTGCCGCTGGAGACTATCGCGATCCAGGCAGCCGACACCATGCAGGGCGGCTCCCCCACGAAGATCTTCGCAGGAGGAGTGACGATCACTGTGGATGCGGTGGAGGAGATCGGGGTGGATACGCTGGTGAGCAATCTGCTGGACGAGACGGAGTGGAACAATGCCTCGGGCATGGTCTCGCGCTTTATGCTCTCCGGCCTTCAGATCCCGGACCCCGCTAGCACGTATTTCCAGAGCCTGACGTTGCAGGACCTTCAGGACCCCACGAAGCTTGCAGCGATACCGACACTCCCTCTGTTCCAGCTTACCGGGCAGCAGTATCCGATTGCTGCCCCGGCGCCTGCTGATTACGAGGTGACACTGAGCAACGCCGCAGGCGTGGCGTGGATGAACTTCAGCGGCGCCAGCACGCTTGCGTTCGGGCTGACGAGCGATCAGGCAAATCTGCTGAACGAGATCGCAACAACGCCGCTTGTGCCGGAAATCGAGACGTTGACGCGCCTGTCGCTGTTCCAGATGGTGCCGAAGCGCATCGTGCTGCAAAACCATATCACCTGGCAGGCCGCCTCCGCTCCTCCGGGCTGCCTTGCCAGCTCCATCACCACGGGAAATCCATCGCTGTGGCTGTTTCCCGATTCGCTTGTTCTACAGGTTGAGGCAGCAGCCGCGCAGGGCCAGGCCCTGTTTGAAACGGTTGCCGGGCGCGATGTAAGTGCCGTGCAGGTGAACGATGCCCAGCAGGTGGGATGTTATGCGTGGGGCACGATCGTGGACTTTACGGTGACGCTCCCCTCGACCGACGGAGAATCGTCTTCGGTGTCGAATGCCTACGTGATCGGCGGCGCCGACGACGCGGGCGCAGCACTGCTTCAAGATCTTTATGCCTATCTGACGAGCACTGCCGACACTGCCTCGCTGTATCTGCTGTACTCGCCGAACCCGACCAGCGGCAACCCGGCGGGGCTGGCATCCGATCAGTTGAACGCCGAGAGCACCTTTATCGTGAAGACCAATCTCTCGACGCTAACACACAGCGGCGGCAACGAATTTCTGCTGTTTGCCACGGCCAACCCGACCGATGTGGTCGCCTCGCCTCTGTCGAACGCGGCAGACTTCATCACCCTGCTGTGGGAGGCCAGCATCACACGCAGTGGCGGTTTCTATCTGAACTATATCAATCAGAACGGCGGTGCGGCGCTTCCCCCGAGTGTATTCAACAATACGACCGAGGCGACGTTATCGCTGCTGGTGATCCTGGACTCGCAGGCAGCATCACGCGATGCTGCGATCCTCTCGTTCAACAACTGCGTGGTGATCGGCGACAACATTGATACTACCACCACCTCCGTGTTCGTGCAGCCGGCTGTCTATGTGGTGAGCGATGGGGACTCGCTGACCACGGCCACCAGCACGTTCAACTCGCTGTGGGGTACCAACTACTCGGTGCTGGATGTGGCGACGCTCAACCAGACAGTGCCGCTGCTGTTGCTGGTGGGGGCCACGCTCACAATCCCCGGACAGGGAACTCCCTACGAGATCCAGTATGGCGATACGCTCGCCAACATCGTTGCGCGGTTCTCTCTCCCCAATCTGGCTGCGCTGGTGAACGCGGGGACAAATGCCACTGCGGCAATCCTGACGGCGGGGACACAGATGCAGTTTTCGCAGGGGGTGCTTCAGCCCTCCACCACGGCGCCGCCGGGGACAATCGGTTTCGAGATGACACGCACCAACCCGGACCCCGATTCGCTGCCGTGGGACCAGTTGAACCCCTCGCAGGTCGTAGGGTCGCTGTTCAACATGGTGGGCTTCTCGATTCTGGGCCAGGGCGCCTTCATCGCCAGCGGCGCGGGCCTGCCCACCACACCCGCCGATGATCTCCAGAGCGGTACGGATGGTCTGGACGAGCGTGACCCGGAGGAGGTAAACTCCGCCAACTGGTATTATCAGCAGACGATCGCCGTGGCGCCGTTCGGCACGCCGCAGTATGGCAATACGTCGGCCGCGCTTCCGCCTGCAAAGTGGAACCCCTATAACGGCGTCGGCTATGACCAGAGTGCACAGCAGATCAACAAGGCGACGATCAGCCTGGACATGCAGGATATCTACGGCAATATCCAGACGCTGTCGCCGCCGTTCAACCGGTTGGATGTGCCGGTGGGCTACTACGACGATATCGTAAGCCTGGGGAGCTGGCCGTCGTTGGCGATGGGCTACATCGTAAGCGGAGCGGCGCCCACGGTGCATTTCTCGATGACGATGCAGCCGGATCGCTACATCCCGTCGCTGAGCGTGCCGGTGGCTTCGGCCGTGGATGCGATAGCCGCCGATCTTACCAGTTACACTACGATCTATTATCAGCTCGCGCAGCCGGACTATGCGCTGCTGATGCAGACGACGCTCGACAGCAATTCCATGACGTCCGACCAGGCAGCCTATACTCTGGCGAAGGAATCGTTTACCACCTTCGCCTGGAGCGCATATGTCTATCTGGCCGCCTTGGCGACGCAGAAGGCAGTGCAGCGCTCCGTGAGCGGCGGCACAACGAGCGTGCAGAGCGTTACAACGCAGTACAGCGTGCCGGGCGCGGAGCTGTTCGCCGCCAATCAGGACCAGGCCTACCGCTCGCTGTTCGGCACGGCGATGCTGAAGGTGCCGGCGATGTACACGGTGGTCCAGAACGATACGCTGTCATCGATTGCTGTGTCGCATGGCATCACCGCGACAAACCTTGCAACGATGAATCAGTATGTGCCGCTGGAAGCTGGCGTCACGTTGCTGACGCCGGAGCGCTCGGCGATGGCAGCGGGCAATGAATCGTTGAATGCTATCGCCACGCGGATGCAGGCATCGCCGGGCGGCATCGCCAGCGACAATGCCACAACGCCGGGCCTGCTGGTTGAAGGAACGGTGTTCACCGTGGGGGCAATCTCCTACACGCTGGGAGCCAGCGATACGTTCGACAACGCTGCGCGGCAGCTCAACGCAACCGTGCCCGCCGTCGCCGAAGCCAACCAGTATCTGAACGGCATCTTCGTGACCGATGCGCCGCTGGTTGTGCGCAATGTGGTCGTGGTGGAGGGGGATACGTTCGCTTCGCTTGCAGGGGCATTCGCCTCCGGGAGCGTGGCCACGCTGGTGGCCGGCAACGAGAATGTGGAGAACATCTTCGTACCGGCAACGCCGGTTGAGGTAGGCGTCAACAGCTCGCCCACGCCGGCCGGTCCTGCCGATACATTGAACACGTTCGCCGTGGCTAACGGCGTCACACCCGCGCAGCTTGGCGCGGCAAACGATACAACCGATGTGTTCTTCGCAGATGGCGCCGAGGTGGATATTCCGGGCGTGCTCTCCAATATGTCGCCGAATCAATACTGCACCTACACCGCAGGTGCTGGCGAAACGCTTGCGGATATCGCGGCGAAGTTTGCTACCACTACGGCTATCATCACGGCCCTGAACCCCGGCATGAGCACGGTAACCCAGGGCAGTCTGTGGATCTGTCCCCCGATGATCGGCAATGCCGGGGGAGTGAACGCAGCGCGGACGCTCTCCGGGCTGGCCGCAGCCTACAATACCGATGTGGCGACGCTGGCTGCCTGCAACGCTGCCACGCTGGGCGTGCTGGCTACGGGCGTGGCAGTGACGATCAAGGGGGTGAGCACAACCACGAACGACTTCAGCACGCTGAACGGCCTGCTGAATATCGTGCTGGCCGCCGGTGTGAGCGCAACGATGGGCGATGTGGTGGAGGCTGTACAGGATGTACAGAATCTGATCGCGGCGGCGATGATTGCTCCGGTGCCGCCCCCTTCGCCGGCATCGAACGATGTGCAGATCACGCCCAGCTTTACCGATGCTGTGTTCCAGATAACGGTGAACGTGGTGGCAAAACGCGATGAGCGCTGGGTGGACCCGGATTTCATCGATGTTCCCTCGGTGCGGCGTGTCAGCTACAGCGTCTCCCCACAGCCTGACCAGACTGATAATCAGAGCGATGCCGCTTATACGCTGACGAAGTTCGCCACACTGATGCAGGCATCTCTGCCGGGGCTGAGCGTTGCCACTGGCGAGCCTGCGTCCCAGGGCGGCGACCCGGAGAGCGCAAATACGATCTGGGGGGTGAACTTCGGCAACGGCGCCGGGCCAACGATCACCTATAACTTCGATGGCGCCCAGACGCAGTACTTCGCGTTGCCGCCCCTCTCGACGGCGCTTGTGGGGGGAACGGTGCCGATCACTCCCTACATTCCAGGCCAGGGCCTGGGGCAGACGGCCGTGAACCAGACGTTCCAGGGGGTTGATCTGGATGTGTGGCTGAACACGTTCCTGAGCGCCTGCGATCTGATGCTGACGCCGGGCTATACGGTGCCTGCCTATGCGATCGATCCCACCGATGTGGTGACAATCGTCAACACCAAGGAGACCTTGGCACAGAGAATATCCGACCGTCTGGCCTATGTGTTGCAGGTGGCGCCCGGCGGCTCGCTGGACGATGCCAAGGCGGCGATGTACCAGTCGCTGCTAAGCAAGCTCTCCTCCGCGTTCACGGTGGACACGCTTGTACAGGTGCCGGTGAGGGTCTCCTCCTCGTATACCGATCCGCTGGCCGCGCCACGGCTCTCCGGCAAGATCGTCATGTCGGATGTGGATGGTTCAGGCCAGTCTGTGCCCAGCGCATTCAGTTTCTCAACGGCGAAGGTTGCACTGACGCGGCCCGGCGCAACAGCGACGTTCCTGTTCAGCGTGAAGGCGCCTGCGCAGTTCAAGGAGGCGAACCTGGACCTCCAGTACGTGGTCGCGGAACTGGAGCTGCCGGACCCCGGCTCGATCATCGGCGAGTATGAAGGCTCCTCATGGCTGAAGTTCATTCTACCGCTGGAGATGTCAAACTCCGATATCGGCGAAGTATCGATTCCGGTGCCCCTGCGCTCGTATCCCAGTCCGGTGACGCTTGTGTCGCAGACAGCGATACAGTCGGTGGCCGTGCCGCAGAGCGCCACCGATCTGCTGGGATGGAATTTCGACTTCACGTATCAGCACGATGACGCCGAACAGGATACGCCACTGGTGGCGGCCACATTCAACGGTGCCACCAGCCCGCTTGCGATGCTGGGGGGTACAGGCGGATTGAATCTGAAGGCGGTGTTTGCTGCGCTGGCGCAATTTATCGCCATATGGCCGGCTCTGAAGGAGGATCTGGCGCAGTTGACGTCGGTTGCGCCGGGCACAGCCAATGCCGTGGCGCTGGCTGCGGTGCAGACGTTCACCACGGTGATGCAGGGCGTAGCCGATGCCTGGTCACAGAACGTGATGGCGGCCGCGTTCAATCCAGAGATGCAGACGTTCTACTATCAGATGCAGAAGGGGCAGACCAGCGATACAAATCCGATGCTGACAACGTTGACCCTGACGTCGATCGACCCGATGACCGGGCAGCCGCAGCCGAATCCATTCGAGTTGTGGCCGCAGGTCTACGTGATGGTGGAGAATGTGGAACGGCAACTGACGCCAGTCGGCACGCCGAGCGCGACACAGGCGGTCTACAACTATCCGCCAGGCATCCCGGCCGCGACTGACGTGGCACAGCGCTTTGTGTATGCGTGGCCGGATGGCGTGGGCGGTCAGCGGAGCGGTAATGGCCTACAGGATGATGCAGGTGCGGACCAGACGTTCCAGTTCGATGCGGTGAACATTTTCTCGCAGCAGAGCGGCATCGCAAGCGTGGCGATCACGCGCAATCTGTCGCTGGTGCAGGGAACGCCCACCAACCCGGCGTTTGTATATCGTACGCCGCTCGTGAACTTTACAAGCAGCGCGATCCCATCGGTATTTGCCGATGCTCCCATCGCGCTTGCCGGAGCGCCGATGCCGATCGGCCAGGCGCTGGGCACATTCCTCCAGGAGATGTTCACGTCGCACAATCAGTGGCAGCCGGATACTACTCTCACGATCCGTTTCGCGGCAGCGTATTCCTATGCGCTGGCAAGCACGCCGGGTGATAACGGAGGCTCTTCGCAGAACCTGGATACGCTGGTGCCGATAGTGCTGGTGCCCTCATTCGACTTCAACCCGAACACCGACTGGAACTGGAACGATGAGACCAGCTTTGTCAGCCGGATGCAGGCGGTGGTGGAGATGTGGCAGACGGCGAACAACCCGGTGACGACAAACGGTTCCTATCTGTTCGACCTCACGGTATTTGCCAGCCAGGGGCAGTTGCAGCCGCTTGTCCGTGCCACCAGCCTGCGATACGCTTTGCAACCGTGAGTGATCTGTACGGCGGATAGCGATTCCTGTGGGAAACAGGGCGTGCCGTATACCATGTTATGCCAAAGACTCGGAAAGGGGGAGTGCCTGGGGCGCTTCCCCTTTCATCATGTTCACCACTTCATCAATACAGTCTCCTGGGGATATGTTGAGCGCTCGTGCCAATTGCATAGCAATCGAGAAGGGGGAGTACTGATGCTTGTAATACTGGAAGGTTCTGGCTTTGTTGGTAAATCCACGATCGCTGCATTGATCGCAAATTCACTCGCTGTAGGTCCTTTCGTCGTACGGCGCAGTCGTGCATGCCTGACTGAGGGAGCTGTCATGTGGTCTGGGTGATAATGAGCAATATTCAAGGCAGTTATAGCAAACAATGTAGCTCTGATAGCTTCCAGAACGTTCTGGTAGGAATTGCTCAATTAGGTTGACGCTCTCTAATGGAGTGTGCTGGATACTACCGCAACCCCGTCTCCATCTTACAGCTCAGGAATCAGGCTGGAAGGCCCGTGAAATCTGAATGATTAGGGGCAATCTTGCAGAAATCTTACAAATCCCTGTTTATTTGCCAAGCTCCTGGTGGCACTTGCTCACCTTTCCATCGACTCGATTGTCTGCTTCCTCTCGTGTATCGGCGCGTTCATAAATTCATGTCGACGGCGCCATGCTCAATCTTGTGGCGCAGCTCTGGAGATGCATGCTGGAGCATCTTCACAACCGTCAGGTGCATCCAGATAAAGCCGGCGCTTGTGATCGCCAGGAGAATCATAAAGGTCGATTGGGGCAGCTCGATCCACTCGTACGTGTAGGCGAACAGAAGAGGGAGCACAAACCCGCCAAGTGCTCCGATCAGGCCGACCAGCCCTCCCACGGCACCGACATCGTCCGGGAAATATTCCGGGATATGCTTGTAGACGGCCGCCTTGCCGATCCCCATCCCCACGCCAAGCAGGCAGAGTAGCACAGTGAAGGGGCCGGCCCCCATGGCAAAATGCATCACCTCGCGTGCCCCATCCGCCTCGAAGCGATCAGGAACGTAAAGAACCACATGGCCGCTTGGCGCCGCCAGGAGGAGGAGCGCGGCGGACATCGTCCCGAACACCCAGTACATCACCCTGCGTGCACCGAATCTATCGGAGAGCCAGCCGCCGAGCGGACGGAGAAGACTGGCCGGGAAGATGAAAAGCGCGGTCAGGAGCGCCGCCCTGTCGAGGGGAAGGCCGTAGACATCGACATAATACTTTGGCAGCCATGCCGCCAGCCCCACATAGGCGCCGAAGACTACGACATAGTAGAGGCTGAACCGCCAGACGCGGATGGAGCGGATGGGACGGAGCAGGTCGCGCATGGGCCTCCCTTGCGCCGGTTTTCGATCCTCGGCCGGCGTGCCGAACCAGAGGACGGTGGCCATGATCAGCAGCAGTGCCGTGTAGAGCATGGGGACAAACCGCCAGCCGCCGGGAATCAGGCCGCCGGCAAGGCCGGTCGCCGGGATGAGGGTGATGAGCGCCGGTCCGATCAGCTTGGTTACTGATGCGCCGACATTTCCGGCGCCGAGCACGCCGAGTGCCACCCCTTGCCTGTTCTTTGGGAACCATGCCGAGTTCCACGAGATGCCGACGTTGAAGGAGTTCCCGGCAATGCCGAGGAGAAAGGCATATACCAGAAGCTGTTCAAAGGTGCCTGCCTGTGTGATCAGATAGGTGGGCACGGCCGTGAACAACAGCAGAAGCGTGAAAACGATACGCCCGCCGTACCGATCGGTCAAGATCCCGAAGAGAAGTCGCCAGAGGGAGCCGTTGAGAATGGCGACGGCCGCCAGCCAGCCGAGCTGGATGTCGGTCAGGCCGAACTCGTCCCGAATCGGAATGCCGAGCACGCCGAACATCAGCCAGACGGCAAACATCAGCGTGAAGGCGATTGTCGAAAGGGTCAGGATGCGATTCCGTTTCGAGGAATCGTCGCGGGAATGGCGTCCGGTCTCCGGCGCAATGGTCTGTTGGGTTGATGCTTTCATGTCGATTGCTGTTGGCGATGTCTCGATCGGATCGCTCGGGCCGCGTGCGTGAGATGCCTCAGCACGGCGTGACCGCGTTCCTGCGTGCGTAGTACCACCACGTGACCACGATACAACTCGCGTAGAAGAGGATGAATCCCCAGAGCGCCGCGCCGACCTCGCCGGTGGTAACGATCGAGAGACTGTATGCCTGTGGAATGATAAACGCCCCGTAGGCCGCGATCGCCGACGTGAACCCGAGCGCCGCCGCCGACTCCTTCTCGGCCGCGCGCACCGCCTCCGCCACGGCGGTCTGGTCCCCCTCGGGCACCCCGCGAAGCTGCTGGGTGCGGAAGATGATCGGGATCATGCGGAAGGTGGAGCCATTGCCGATGCCGGTGGCGAAGAAGAGCGCCAGGAAGGAGACCAGGAATCCGGTGAAGGCACCGGGGCCGCTCTTGTGAGCGAGGAAGTAGAGCACGCCGAGCACGCCGAGGATCATCAGGACGAAATTCCAGAGCGTGACCCTGGCGCCGCCGAACCTGTCGGAGAGCCAGCCTCCGACCGGACGCACGAGCGCTCCGAGCAGCGGGCCGAGGAATGCGTAGTCGAGCGGATCAATCCCCCGGAACCCCTCCTTGATCAGAAGCGGGAGCGCGGCGGAATATCCGATGAACGAACCGAAGGTGCCGATGTAGAGCCAGCTCATCAGCCACGTATGCTTCCGCCGGAAGATGATCGACTGTTCCCTGAAAGAGGCCCGGGCAACATCGAGATTGTTCATGCCGAACCAGGCGGCAACAACCACTACCAGAATGATCGGCACCCAGAAGAGCGCGGCATTCTGCAACCAGATCTGGCTCTGTGCGCCGTTGGCGACCTTCGTCTGCGGCTCCCCACCGAGCGATCCGAAGAGACTCGCCCCGATGACGAGCGGCACTATGAACTGCACCGCGCTGACGCCAAGGTTCCCGAGTCCCGCGTTGAGCCCGAGCGCCAGCCCCTTCTTCGACTTCGGAAAGAAGAAGTTGATGTTCGACATGCTCGAGGCGAAGTTGCCGCCGCCGAAGCCCGCGAGCAGCGCCAGGATGGCGAAGACCATATAGGGGGTTTCGAGATTCTGCACGGCCCATGCCATGCCGAGCAGCGGTAGAAGAAGCGACGCGGTGCTGATGATCGTCCAGTTGCGTCCCCCCACGATCGGCACCAGGAAGG
This sequence comes from uncultured Alphaproteobacteria bacterium, assembly GCA_964455525.1. GTDB lineage: Bacteria > Bacteroidota > Ignavibacteria > OLB7 > OLB7 > JAFDZV01. Next base: position 397,378 of record CAYVWR010000001.1, on the reverse strand, counting down.
AATAGAAGATGCGAAGCGTCGCGCCGGAGAGGCCCGGGATCGCCGTCAGCCAGAGGAGCTGCGACGTTGAAAAGGTGAAGCCGATGCCGGGCATATTTATCACCACGGCACTCCAGACCATCCAGACCGCGAACGCCAGCAGGAGCGCCGGCACCGAGATCCAGAGGTTACGCATGGCGATACGTTTGCCCGTTGTCTCCCAGAAGACCGGATCCTCCGGCTTCCAGATCGTGACCGTGTGCGCCTTGTCGGCAGGCGCCGGAGCGGGCGTTGCCGATTCGTGTGAGGGTTGGAAGCGGGGTGCTTCGCGGGCCGTTTTGTTGAATGTGGCAGCCATGATTTCAGCTCGGATATAAAAGCGCCGGGGGCGCTTTCCATGATCGATTATGCTTTGATATCGAAATCACCCGCAACGTATGCAGGCCGAGCGGCCGGAGTTGATGAGATGGATCATATACGCCATCAGGAGAGCCGGCCGGCCCCGCTCCGGCATCACGATATGATCCGGTCCAGACGGCTCAGATAGCGGAGCAGCCCCACATTGAGGAGAAGGCAGCCGAGGCTGACGAGCGCCGCCGGAAGGAGCACCACCTCCTCGCCGCCGAGAAACGCTTCCATGGTTGCGGTCAGCAACCACAACTGCAGGATCACGATCACCAGCACCAGACAGAGGATGCCGTATACGATCGTCGTCCGCTGGCTTCGAACAAAGGCGGGACGGCTCATGCTCTTCTCACCTCTATGCCGGTTGCGTAGATCGTTCCGTTGCGTATCTCGAGCGTCACCACCGGAAGGGGACGACGCGGCGGGCCGGATATCGGCGTGCCGGTGGCCATATCGAATCGGCCGTTGTGACACGGACAGAGGAGCGTGCCGCTTTCGGTATGCGGCTTCACCGGGCAGGAGAGATGCGTGCACTTCTGGCTGTACGCCACAAAGCGATCCTCCCCGATCCGCACCAGCAGACAGTCATCGTGCTCCCCCGGATAGCGGAAGGTGAGCGTCCCCCCGACAGGGATCGAGGCCAAGGGGGCGATCGCACGGATCGGCAGCTTTCCCGCCCGGCCGCGGAAGAAATTCTGGAAGAGAATCCAGAACTGTCCGACGGTGAAGGCGAAGCTCGTCAACACGAGAAACTTCGTGAAGTCGCGACGGGCCACGTAGTCATCCTGCGGCCAGTCGATCGGGAAGTCCTGCCGCCATCGCGGCTGCTCCACGTTGGGACGCCCATCCGGGGCGATCGTCATCTGTTCCGGTTCACGCTGTGCCACGATATCATTCCTCCATGTAGATCCCCGCCAGAAGCAGGTCGTTTGGTATTGTTATTCCAATGGGCTTCTGGCCGAGCGCGGAGGTGACGTCGATGCTCCGTGCCGGCCCCTTCTTCGGTACCATCATGTTCACCTTTGTGGTGATCGTCTGTGCACCGAACTGGAACTGGTTTACCGGCAGCGATCGGGGGCGAAGCGCCTCCACCTCCGCGCGCGTGCCGAAAAAGAGCGCCTGACTGGGACAGACCGTCGCACACATCGGCTTCAGACCAACGGAGGTGCGGTCGTAGCACATGTCGCATTTCATCATCAGGTTCAGCTCTGCGCGCATCTTCGGCACGCCGAACGGGCAGGCGATCACGCAGTTGCTACACGCGATGCAGCGCGGCTTGCGTGCGCTCTGCACCACGCCATCGGCGGTTCGTTTGATTGCGTCGGCCGGACAGACCTCGGCACAGGTCGGCTGATCGCAGTGCATGCAGACAACCGGGGCGGTCTGCACCGATGTGCTCCGGTCGATGTATTCGAGATGGATCATCGACACCCCCTTGTGCGTGTCGCACTCGCTGCACCCCTGCACGCAGGCCTGGCAGCCGATGCAGCGGCTTGGGTCGATGAAGAACTCCATATGGGCGGAAATAGCCATCGTTATCTCGGCTGATCGTGACGTTGCAGTTGATCGCTCACCTTCACTTTTCTCCCTTCTTTATCCTCACCGCGCAGACCTTGTACTCGGGGATCTTCGAGATCGGATCCTGTGCGGCGATCGTGAGGCGGTTCACACTCTGACGACCGGCCCAGTGATAGGGAATGAAGATGGTGTCGGGACGGATTGTGTTGACCACCTGCGCGCGCAGCGTACACGAGCCACGCCTCGACTCCACGGTGATCGGCTCGCCATCGACTATGCCGAGCTTCTGCGCCAGCATCGGATGCAGCTCGACGCGCGGCTCTGGATACTGGTCCACCAGCGGCCCGATACGGCGGGTTTGTGTGCCGGAGAGGAACTGGCTTATCACACGGCCGGTGGTCATCATGATCGGATACTCGGCGTCGATATCTTCGGCGGGCGGCGTGTAGGGCGCTACCACGAAGCGTGCACGCCCGTCGGGGAAGTAGAACGGACCTGCCCCTTTCGCCACGGGATTCCACGAGCCGGGCTCGAACAGCCGCGGCGTGCCGGGATGATCCTCGCTCGGACAGGGCCAGAAGACTCCCATCTGCCGCTCGATCTTCTCGTAGGTGATGCCGAAGTAGTCGCAGATCCCTCCCTTGGATGCCAGACGAAGTTCCTCGAAGATCTCCCGCGGACTCTCGAAGGTGAGCCCACGCTCGCGTCCCAGCGCCCGCGCGATATCCTGAATGATCCGCCAGTCCTGCCGCGCGTCGCCGGGAGAGTCGATTACCTTGTTGATCCGAATCACACGCCCCTCTACCTGCGTTACCGTTCCCTCATCCTCCTCGTGGAGCGATCCGGGGAGCACGATATCGGCGTGGTGCGCGGTCTCGTTCAGGAAGAAATCGATCGCCACGTAGAACTCCAGCTTTTCGAGCATCCGGCGAATGTAGTCGCTGTCGGGAAGGGAGACGAGCGGGTTGAAACAGATGCTGAGAAGCCCGCGCACCTCACCCCGTTCCACCCGGCGGAAAATCTCGTAGGCATCGACCCCCGGCTGCGGCAGCTCCGTCTCCTCCATCTGCCAAATCTTTGCGATATGCGCGCGGTGTTCGGGGTTCCCCAGGTCGCGCCCTCCCGGAAGCTGATCGCACTTCTGTCCATGTTCCCGTCCCCCCTGTCCGTTCGCCTGTCCGGTGATCGTCGCGTAGCCGCATCCTTCCCGTCCGATCCGTCCCGAGGCGAGGACGATGTTGATCGCCCCGAGGACATTCTGCACGCCGTGGGTATGATGCTCGATGCCGCGCGCGTGCATCAGGAAGCTGCGGCGGGCGGTTCCCCACATCTCAGCGGCGCGGTGAATCAGCGGCTCGGCGATCCCGGTGACCCGGGCGGTCCGCTCCGGCGTCCACTCGCGAACATGCTCGGCGACAGCGTCGAAGCCGACAGTGTGCTCGGAGATGAAGCCGGAATCGATCCAGCCGTTTTCGATCATCAGGTGGAGCACGCCGTTGAATAGAGCGATGTCGCGCCCCGGCTTCACCGGCAGGAACAGATCGGCGGTACGGGCGATCGGCGTCACGCGTGGATCGACGACGATGATCTTCGCCCCCTGCTCGCGCGCCTGCCAGACGTAGTCGGTAGTGATCGGCGCGCACTCGGCGATATTGGCCCCGCTGATCCAGACGACCTCGGCCTTCAGGATATCCTCCCATGGATTGGCTGCCCGGTCGACGCCGAATGCCTTCTTGTTGGCGGCTCCGGCGCTCACCATGCAGAGCCGACCGTTGTAGTCGATGTTGGAAGTCCGCAGGCACATGTGCGCGAACTTTCCCATCAGATAGGTCTTTTCGGTTGTAAGACTGGCACCGCTCAGGAGCGCGAACGCGTCCCTGCCGTACTCCGACTGGATACGATTGATCTCCGCTGCCACCCGTGTGATCGCTTGGTCGTAATCAAGCGCGCTGAAACCGTCTGGTGATGATGGATCACGCTGGTAGGCCCGGAGCAGGCGGTCAGGATGTGCCCCCTGCAGATAGCGCTTCACCCCTTTTGGGCAGAGCTTCCCGTGATTGAAGGGGAAGTCAACCCATGGTTCAAAGCCGATCACGATGTTGTCCTTTACTTCGAGCTGGATGCCGCATTGCTGCCCGCAGAAACAGCAATGGGTCTTGACCACCTTGTCAGGCTCGACGCCTGATTCCAGCCGTTGCCCCTGTGAATACGCCAGGTGGGGACCGAAGTGGTCGATGATACCAGAGAGGTCTGCTGGAAGGGTTGCCATGCTGATTGAAGTCGAAAGTCGTTGAATGAGGATATGTTCAGATGGCCGGACCATCCTGTCCGTTCGTGCTCGTCATTGCAAGGAAATCGTCATCGTGTCGCGCGTCCTGCCAGAGCCGCCCCTGTGCCAGCACCAGCATCCGCCGCCGACAGGCGGGACAGATGCGCTGATAGTGATCGATCGCTCCCTCCATCTCGTAGCGGAACCCCAGCTCACGCTCTACCACAATCAGATCGTCGACGTGGATCTGCGTCCCGTACTCGCTATCACAGCGGGCACAGCGGGCATGCCCTTCGGCATTGCCAACGTCGCGATAGAAGGCAACGCCGAGCTGCGCGGGGCGCTGGAAGATGTGGAAGAACTTTCCGAAGGGGAGCCATAACAGCGTAATGATCACGGTGATCGCATGCAGGATCGCCAGGAACTCGTAGCCATATCCATGCATCCAGGTGTAGCTGGCCGTCAGCAGCAGACCAGTGACGCTGATCGCGAAGAGAAGGATCAACGGGAGGAAGTCCTCGCCGAACTGCTGCAGCGCCGCCGCGCCGTGATCGCGCATCCGCCGGCGCATCGCCAGCATCACGCCACCGATCACCAGGAAGGAGGACCAGACCAGCCCATGAAAGATTGCGAAGCCGAAAAGGGACTCGGTCTGAAAGCTGAAGATGGGAAAGCCAAAGATGAAGGCACGATAACTGTCGAGCTCCCCTGAAACGGTTTCAAAATGGAGCCAGCCGAAGACCAGGGGAATGGTGATCGCAAAGGCGAGCGTGCATCCCCACATCAGCAGCATGTGCGCCAGCCAGCGCAGCCGGTTGCGTCGGCGGATATAACGATTCAGCAGGATATCGCCTACCATCCGCTCCACCCAGTTGCGGAGGTTCGGCAGACGGTAGGCCCGTCGTAGGAATGCCTGCCATCCACGCTTCCAGTAAAGGGCCGTCGGCGGACGTTGCAGCCACATCGAATACCGGTAGGTGATGCCGAAGGTGGCGAACAGAACCGCGAACGTGTATCCGACGAGCGCGGCGTCGAAATGCGCCAGATTGCGCGAGCCGATTACCACCAGGGCGGTAACGATTGCCGTGACCGCTATCCCTCGTCCCGCGGCATGTACTACTTCTCTTTTCATGTGCTTTGGTTTTTCTCGAGGCTTTGCAGCAACCGTGACTTCAGTAGGCTCTATATCACGCCGATAAACTTAGTCAGGTAGGAACGGTGCTAACCATGACATATGTCATGATTTGCATGGGAATTTCCTTGAATGGGGGGGACAGGGTGGGAGTGCCAGGGCGAGCGTGATGCCCGGTATGACACAAGTCATATATTCCCGGCGTGGCATAAAGCTAAGTTTGAACCACTAAACGGAAGATCCGTCGATGATTCCCGAAACGATCCTCGAACAGTACAATGCCCGTGTAATAATGCTCGACAAGGGAGAGATGCTCTTCCAGCAGGGGGATATGGCGACATACTTCTGGCTGGTACAGAGGGGCAGGATCAAGATGGCGAGCTATAACGACCAGGGGCGCGAGTTTGTGCAGGGGTATTTCACGGAAGGGCAGAGCTTCGGTGAGCCTCCGTTCTTCAACAACATGCCCTATCCCGCCAGCGCGATCGCGCTGGTTGAAAGCAGCGTCTGGAAGATCCCGCACGACTCCTTCATCGAGCTGCTGCGGAACAACTTTCCGATCCACCTGAAGCTTATGCAGGTTCTCAGCGGCAGGCTGATCTACAAGTCGATGATGCTGACCGAGATTGCCGTGGAGGAGGCCGAGCACCGGCTGCGGACGCTGATCGAATACCTGTGGAGAAACGAAGGAGTGAAGCCGGGGGAGCTTTACCGGGTTCCTCTCACGCGCCAGCAGCTTGCCGACATGACCGGCCTGCGGACCGAGACGGTGATCCGGAGCATCAAGGGATTGGAAGCAAGGGGAGAACTGAGCATCGAGGATGGAAAGATCATCTGGCCGACACGCAAACAACACGATTCATGGGAGGAATAGAAGATCATGGTAAGCACAGCCCAAACACTCATTCGCGACATCGTCGCCGACGACTTCAGAACGGCCGCCGTGTTCCAGCTTCATGGACTAGACTTCTGCTGCGGTGGCGGCAGGTCGATCGCCGAGGCAAGCCATGCAAAGGGAATCGATCCAGATCTCATCTTGGGCGAGTTGGCGGCCCTGCCGGAGATCTCGAACGATGACGCCCCGATGTTCAATACATGGGACCTCGATCTGCTGGTTGACTATATCGTCGACAATCATCATCGCTTCGTGCGCCGGTTGACGCCAACTCTGAGGGCCTACACAGAGAAGGTTGCGCGAGTTCATGGCCCCAAGCATCCAGAGACGGTCAGGATTGCCGAGCTGTTCAACGGAATCGCGGCTGATCTGACGATGCACATGCAGAAGGAAGAGAATATCCTTTTTCCGTACATCAAGGCGCTGGCCGAAGCGAGTCGCACCGGATCTCCTCGCCCGGTTTCCTTCTTCGGCTCGATCGAGAACCCGATTCGGATGATGGAGGCGGAGCATGCCGATGCCGGAAACGAGATGGAGCAGATCCGTATGCTGAGCAACGAATTCACTCCGCCGGCGGAAGCCTGCACGACCTTCCGCGTCTCCTATCAGGAGCTTTACGCGTTCGAGCGCGATCTGCATCTCCACGTGCATCTGGAGAACAACATCCTCTTCCCAAAGGCAGTCGAGCTGGAACGAAAGCTCGGCGTCGGCAATGCCGGGGGAGCGTGCTGCGAGGTCAACGGAGTATCGTGCCTGATCGACAACAAAATGACGTCGTAGCTGGTGCCCAGCGCCGCGCTTTCGCCAGATCCCTGCTCGCATCACCCGTGAATGGCGCGGCGCCGACCCGCATGATCGACAACCTATACAGCTACGGGTGGATGCGCGCCTGTGAGCAACCTGGAAGGAGGGAGCGCCGTGACGGAACGGCGCCCCACTGTTCCGGCTATTGTATTCCTCAGGGCACCGTGATCGTAATCCGGCGATGCTCCCGCATCAGACGGCCGAGCTTGCGAAGCTGTTCCTCGCTCAGTGCCTCCTGCGCCGTGGGAAACAGCAGCGTGTTCTCAAGATGGATGTGCTCCTGGTAGAACCCCGCAAACGCGCGTGCCCGTTCCGCGAACTCCAGTAGCCTTTCGTTGGTAATCTCCCCCGGATTGTTCACGAAGTCCTCGTATTGCCCGGCCAGCCACCGCTCCGTCTCCTCCCCCTCGGCATGATCGTCGCGAAGCGAGCGGATCGACTCGCTCATCGCAGCGGCCATCATCGGGAATAGCCCCTCCTCCTCGTCGCGTGTGTGGTTTGCCACCGTGTGCTTCACGAAGGAGAAAAGCTCTGCCCACTGGCCGATCTGCTCATCGAAGGCCGGACGACCCTGCTCGATGAGCACGGAACTCAGCTCGCCGATGGCCCTCATCCGGGCCAGGATGTTGTCGTGACAGATATAGAGTGCCTCGATCGGTCGATCGAAGTCGGGGATGCTTTTGAAAAGTTGCATATGGTTTTTGGAGACCTCGATCTCCATCTATGAGTGTTTGTTCGTTCTCGCGAGGACGTTCCGCCTGTTGGCCGCCGTCATTCATGATATATCCGCTCGGAGATCTCCTCCCGGATCGCCCGTAAACTACGGATGTGCCACAATCGGAATTCCATGACATATATCATATTGCGGCAGTGAGCAGACGGCTTCGGTCGGCATGCTTCGTCGCGAAATGTGATCGCCATCACAATCGGCGGTGATGGTCGTCGCCGTCCGCCGCCACCACCCCTCCGTAAGTTGCTTCCGTGAGTATATCAATCACACTACGCTCGGAGGATATCATGTATGATGTAATTGGATTGAACACGGGTCTCGAGGAACTGGTGAACAACTACTTCCAGAACATCGCCGCGCTGCGAAGCGGACACACTACCGCCGTTGGAGCGCTCATGGAGATGTGGCACTCCAACGGCATATTCGAGTTCGTCGGCTCCCCGCCGGTGATCGGTACGTACCGGGGGAGAGTCGCCATCCAGACTCTCTACCAGAACCGGCTCGCCGCCAACGGCATGGCGCTGAGACTCGAAGGGAATGATGGGGAGGCTCGCGCCGCCACGCTTGGCCTGGTGGCGACCAACATAACGCATCTGCGGCTGAATGGAACACGTGCCGTTGCGGGATGGCGTACAACGATCGGAACAGAGGAGGGAGATGGCTTCGATGTGGCCGGATCGCATCTGTTCGACGTGGCCGATGGAAAGATCGTCAACCTGCGTGTCACGGTCTCACCGAAGGCCGATCCCAGCGAGGTGCCCGATCTGAGCCTGGAGAATCTTTCGGTAAGCGATGTTGGCCGGCTCTCGCTGGCGGCATGGCCGGTCGTGTAATCACAACAAATACCTAGCGCACGATCCCGAACATGGAGGAGAATCATGACCGTCGTACCACGCCCCGAGTTCAAGGCTCCGCTCTATATCGCATGGGAGGTAAGTCTGAAGTGCAACGCACGGTGCCTGCACTGTTATTCCGAGTCGGGGCCTGATGCGCGGCATCCGTCGGAACTGACGACAGAGCAGGCATTGGCGATGATCGACGATCTCGCCGCGTCAGGCCTGCTGATTCTGGCGTTCTCCGGCGGTGAACCGCTGTTGAGGCGGGATATCTACCAACTCATCGAGCGCGCTGCCGAGCAGGGGCTGATCGTCAACATCGCGACCAACGGTTCCACTATCACCGATCGCGTGGCAGCGCGACTCAGTGAGTCGGGGGTGCGCAGCATCACTGTCAGCCTCGACGGCGCCGACGCCGGGACACACGATCACATCCGGCAGTATCCCGGCCTGTTCCGGCTGACGGTGCGCGCGATAGAGCGACTGGTGGAGCATGGGCACCGGGTGGTGGTCAGCTTTACACCGACGATGCTCAACTACCGACAGGGACCGGAGGTGGTACGGCTCGCCTACGAGCTCGGTGCCAGTGGGGTCAACATGTCCGAGTATGTTCCGGCGGGGCGGGGAACGCATGATCTGGCTCTTCCTCCCGGGATCTTGCGCGAGGTTGTCTATGAATGGATCGCCATGCGGAGGGAGTATGCGGGGCGTATGCAGATCATCTGGCATGACTGTAGAGTCGCCCTGCTGGTCCCTCCCGAGGAGCGCGATCGGTATTCCGGGTGCGGTGCCGGAAAACTGACCGCCCGCATCCGCGCCGATGGCGTGCTGACCCCCTGCGTTTTCCTCCCGAATGCCGCTGGCAATCTGGTCACGACGCCGTTCCGGGAGGTCTGGGAGAATTCCCCCCTGCTGCACGCTTTTCGTACGCGCGACGAGCTACGAAGCGGTAATTGCGGAAGCTGCGCGCACAAATCTATCTGCGGTGGGTGCAGGGCGGTTTCAATGTCCTACCACGGCGACCCGATGATGGGGGATCGGTCGTGCTGGATCGTGCCGGAACAGGAGCCGGCGTTCGCTCTGACAGTGCTCAATAATTGAGGATGGAGGGAGATATGCTAAGTAATGACACGATCCCGCTGAAGTCGAAGGATGTCGTTCACCGCAACGATGTCAACGGTGTCCTTCTGTTCCAGGTTCGGACCGACGAGATGCACTTCGTTCCGAAGGAGGGATGGACGCTGCTCCAGCTCTGCGATGGTGCACACTCGCTGCAGGAGATCGAGTCGCTTGTCGTGTGCGCGAAGGGCGCCAATGCCGATGCGCGCACACGAATCGAAAACTTTCTGCTCGAGCTTGAGGCACGCCACCTTATAGAGATCTGGAGATGAGAACCATGACCAGCACCGATCCCAATTCCGCGCCCCGGCCGGCGTCGATGCGCACACCTTTTCTTCCACGCCTGCCGTATCACATCGTCTGGCTGGCAACCAACGCCTGCAACGCGCGATGCGTGCACTGCTCCTCTGACGCCGCAAAACGGCTCCCTGGAGAACTGACGACAGAAGAGGCCAAGAGGATGTTCGCCGATCTGGCGCGTCTCGGGATTTTCGACGTCGCCATCTCCGGCGGCGAGCCTCTGACACGCCCCGATATCTTCGAGGTCATGGAATTCGCGGTGAGCCAGGGGATACGGATCGGCCTGGGGTCGAACGGCTCGACGATCACACCGAAGGTCGTCGAGCGCCTGAAGCGGCTGGGTCTCGACCGGCTGCAGATCAGCATCGACGGGCTGCCGGAAACGCACGATCGTGCCCGCCGCTGGCCCGGACTGTTCGAGAGATCAAGACGAGCCATCGCGCTCGGCGTGGAAGGCAGGCTGCGTGTGCATGTCTGCTTCACCGCCCACAGAATGAACCACACCGAGCTGCCGGAGCTGATCGACCGGGCAGCCGAGTGGGGCATCCGGCGGTTCAATATGTCGCGCCTGGTTCCAACCGGACGCGGGGATGCGGCGCTTGATCTTACACCGGCGGAATGGGAGCGGCTGGTCGCGGTCTTCGAGGAGAAGCGACGAGAGTACCGCGACCGCCTCGACTTCTCCACCCATCTTGCACAGCTCGTCCTGGCTGCTCCCGAGCTCACCTGTGATAGCGGTTTCATCGGTTGTCAGGCGGGAATCGGTCAGGGATGCATCGACTCGCTGGGGAATGTCTCGCCATGCGTCATGCTCCCTGTTCCCCTTGGAAACATCAGGGAACAGCCGTTTGATGATCTATGGGAGAACTCTACGGTGACCCAATCGCTGCGCGAGCGCTCTTCGCTCAAGGGAGCATGCGGCTCCTGCGATCTGCGCGATCGGTGCGGGGGATGTCGCGGTGTGGCATATGCCTATACCGGTGATTATCTTGCCACCGATCCTCGATGCTGGCGCTGGCCCGGGACGGCGATGGAGATGCTCCCCAAGGGACCGGCATCCCAGCTCGTCGAGATCTGCCTCCCCGCTCCATATGACATTTGCCGCTGATCATCATGCCGGAAACTCATGGACACCAAGCTGATACGATGAAAGCACACCTGATTCTCTACGTCCGCGATCAGGTGCTGAGCACCCGATTCTATGCCGCCGTGCTCGACCGCGAGCCGACACTGAATGTTCCGGGGATGACCGAGTTCGCCCTCTCCGACGGCTGCGTTCTGGGACTGATGCCCTCGGCCGGAATCAAACGCCTGCTGGGGGAACCGCTCCCTGATCCGGATCTGGCTCAGGGGATTCCCCGATGTGAGTTATATTTGCTTGTCGATGACCCGGCATCCTATCACGACCGGGCGATTGCGAGCGGAGGAACGGAGTTGAGCGCGCTGGCCCCGAGAAGCTGGGGAGACCGTGCTGCCTACAGCCTCGATCCCGATGGACATGTGATCGCCTTTGCCGATAACAGGATCGGTTGACCTCTGGACTGATCCCCTTCTCACGAAGACCGGGCCGTTGCACCCAAACCTTTCGGGACGGGGGATTTCATGCGTTCACCATACGGACTCGACATCATCGAGCAATGCACCGACTGCCAACGACGTTTCGACCGCCTTTTCTGTGATCTTTCCCCTGCCACGCTCAGCGATCTCGACCTGATCAAATCGACGAGTACCTATCCGGCAGGGGCATCGCTGTTTGTCGAGGATCAAGTGCCGCGCGGTGTGCTCATCATCTGCTCCGGTCATGTCCGCCTGACGGTCTGTTCCCCGCACGGCAAGATTCTCGTTGTCGACCTTGCCGGCCCCGGAGAGCTGCTCGGCCTGGGCGCCGCCGTCACCGATACTCCATACGATGCCACTGCGGAAACGCTAGAACCCTGCCAGATCTCGTTCATCAAGCGTACCGATTTCGTCCGCTTTCTGGAACTGCATGGTGATGCCTGCCTGCGTGTTGCCCGGCACCTGAGCGTTGACCTGCACAACGCCCACGAACGCCTCCGCATGCTCGTTCTCTCCAGATCGGCGGAGGAAAAACTGGCGCGCCTTCTTTTGAGCTGGTGTGAGAACGGCAGCGAAGGAGTGGAGGGGATGCGTCTAAAAGTCACGATGACACATGAACAGATCGCCCAACTGATCGACATCTCCCGCGAAACCGTGACCCGCCTTCTCTCCAGCCTTCGCGCGCGCAACATCATTCGCGTGCAAGGCTCCACGCTCGTCGTAATCGACAGGGCCTCACTCGCCAAGCTTGCGGATTACTGAGGGCTTGATCATTGCTAAGCTTCTTGAGTCCCTTGCTCACCATTCCGTCGGCGTCGATTGTCCGCTGTCTTTCCTGCTGTCCACGGGCTTTACGGCTGGATGGCACCCCCCCTGATACCACTGCTTCTCCCCTCAGCCTATCAACAGCTTTGGAAACGATCTCTTGCATGATTGCCAGGGTTCGTTTTGTGATCTCATCGATCACAAGCGATTGAACGATAGCAAGGAATGTGTTCCCCTCGCCCGCGATAGGCCAGTGCAGGTTTACCATCTTCAAGGCGGCTGGTAGCGTCGTTAAACACCTTTCAACAATGAAACTGGGATCCAGGTCCTCTCGGCGTCTCTAGGTCGATACACAGAATCACCTGCATCATGATAATCCTCCAGAAAGACATTCCAATTCAATGCATAGGATGCCCGAAATTTTTCAAGAAAACGCCGTTTGTATATGGATTATGTTGGACACTATCGTAGGCCGGTCTCCATTTTAAACTCAGAAGTCGGGCTGCAGGCCGCGTCAAATCTGGATGATTGGACGCGATCTTACAGGAATCTTACAAATCTTCCCAACAAAGGGGTGTGACTCAGTTTGCCATGAATACGATGACAAGCTTGATATACCCCAATGAGTCACTACCGGACAAAGAGTGGCCGTTCGGGGGATTCGGGTGTATTATCATGAGATTGGATGATGTGCCCGAAACATCTATCGAACCACTACTGCCCGCACCTCAGTTCGGTTGCCTATCTGCAACCTGCAGTAATAAGACGCCTGCCGGAAGCCCATGCAGGTCAACATGATGGCGTACAGTTCCTGTTTTTTCATCGGCATCAATGATACGTGTCACTTCATTCCCATAGGAATTGATAATGCTTCCGCGCACGCGGGATGGAGCATCGAGCACATATTCTATGGTGGCCTCTGCTGCTGCGGGACTCGGATAAATCGTGAACAGGGATCGAGCTGCCGGTGCTTTTCCCTCATAAGGGACAGCGGCAGGAGGTCCTCCCTTATCAAACGCACTCAGAATCACGTCATCCAGATTCACCGTCATCGTTTTTTCCTGGCGGAACAGCCAGCGCACCCAGATTCGCTGACCGGTGAACAGGCTCAGATCCGCATGGAACAAGGTCCACTCCGTAGGGAAGTTCATATAGGTGGCCGGTGCCTCATGGAATGCGGTATCGGAAGGTCCGGCGGTGGATACCTGCACTTCGAATTTAGAGTTGACGAAGTCTGTCACTTCTGGTGAGTTATCGGCCTTCATCCAGAAGGAGAGGGTGGCAAGCGCCCCTGGTGGGATGGGAGTGGCGAGCCCTTCCCAGCGGCCACGCCCCGTGGTGTTCGTCATCGATCCATTCCCTGTATGGGCGCTGCCGGCGTCCAGCGAATGTTCCCACCTGGCACCATCATTCCATCGGTCCTGAATTGTCCATCGATCGATGCTCCCCTCGAAGCCATCGATCAACAGCATATTGGCCGGCGCGGAGACGCCGCCATCGGGAGTATGAAGGATTGTGCCGCGGTCGCCCACAATCCAGCCATTGCTTCGATCCGTGAAATAAAGTGCGCGGAGATTTGCGGAGGTCCCTGAATATTGAAAATGCCAGTCATCACGCTGGCCTTGCGAATGGTAGATGATACCACTATCGGCCAAACCCCAACTGAATAATGTGTCGGTGAAAAAGATATTTTTCATCAGGGGCAATTGGGCCCTCCCTATATCGTACTGTGTCCATGAATCGTATGCTATCGATTCCCAGGAGTGGCCGCCATCCCTTGTATGGTCAATGTCCCGCGATAATAATCCTAGACACCAGCCGTAGTGGTTGTCCAGGAAAAATACCCGCAGCGGTCTGCCGCCGTAGTTCCCCCCGGCAATGCCATTAATGAGCCTGAAGATCACCGGCGATTCTTTTGCACTTCTCAATTCGGCCGCGATCAGTGTATCAGGGCCTGGAACTGCCACCGATACGAATGATCTCGATGTATTCGGCACTCTTGCAACCCAGTCCTTTCCGCCGTTGGTGGTGGTGAAGATATTATTCGCCCCCGATGCCGCACCGACATCTCCATTATAAAAATCCACATCGAGAAAATTTACCGGTTTCTTGAGATCTCGATGTGGGGTGCGTTGCGTCCAGGTTGTGCCGCCGTCATCGGTGGCGAATATCGTTGTGGAATCGCCGACGATACAACCATGGAGGTTGTTGCCGAAGTCGATATCGTGCAGGTCCGTCGTTACGCCAAGCGGTATGGCTGCCCAGGTAATGCCGTCGTTGGTGGTGCGAATCAGTGTGCCACCATCTCCCATGGCAAAACCGCTGTTGGTATTGATGAAATACACACCGTAAAGGTCCGCCGATGTTCCAGAGTTCTGCGGCAGCCAGCCTGACTGAGCATGGCAGATGGATGCCGTTGTAAGAAGAAAGAGCGAGAGAGTGATTAATCGGTACAGCATGTCAATCAGTTTGTTTAATTATGGAGAGCCATAATTAAATAAACTGATTATAATCATACACATGGACTCGCGAGCAGCGTCCGCGTGTGCACTGCGCGATTGCAATCGGCTCCACGGTAGTGGGATTGGATGCTACCGCAACCCCGTCTCCATCAAAGAGACAGGTTTTAGCCCTGCAACCCACATGGTTATGCGGTTCCGGATAATCCGGGATGCACAGGGGAGGCATCAATGATCGAAAAACGGCGTTTCGGGCCTTGAACTTCGACTCAAGGCTCCCAAGAATAGTCCATTCGGGATCTATACTTCGTACGAATCGAATCCAACGGTTGTACTACAGTGTAGGGCTCATGGGCTAAGTGGCGGCTGCACCATTTTACAGATAAACCATAGCTCGATTAATGTAACGATTGGATAGTGTCCGAAACCGATTAGATACCAGAGATACGTCTTTACCAGATGTATGATCTTTGACCACATAACATCACTTTTTGTTGCCTCCAACTTCGCACGAAGATAATCGACTTTCGTGTGGTTTTCATACCGGTCAAGAATACCTGTGTACTGCTTTGAATATTTATGTAATGACGCCTTGTCTGTTGGCTGCTCAATTCTGATGGCTCTATCGAGATCCGCGATCTGCATAGCACATTTATGAAAATGGTGCGATCGAAGTAAAATAGTTCTCCGTTGAAAGTAATAAAGAATATACAAGTACAAGTACAGCAAGAATGATCTGCGCGGCACCAATCTGATTGTCACTGAGTGCACGAGGTAGGTCCAACAAGGGCCAAACAGTGATCAGGATCAGGCCGACGGATAAAACGCGATTATCCATTGCGATAGCCGATGGTGGAGCGCGAGGCGATCAGCAGCGCGGTGACGTGCCCGCTTTACGACATTCAACCGGTGATGAAGCTTTTGATAATCGGTGATTTCATCTTGATGAGGTGGCCTGCTCGTCGATTTAGGGGTTAATCCGCTATTTTCCATTTATAAATGGGTTTGATTATGTAATGGAACATGGCTGTTCGATTAACTGTTCATCGCAATGCTCGCCCATCCGTTCCCTTCGTAATCCGTGGGGCATCAGACGATAGATCATCATGCTCCACTTCGAGGACGCCAAGGTATCCATCTCGTACGGATTTGATGCTTTTCCACATCCGGAAATAGGGTTCCAGCTCCGAGTAGTTGCCGACACGATCGGTCAGCCAGTAGTACATACTTCGGGAGGGGAGGACCAGAACACCACCGGCCAGAATACCATCAATCATACCGATCGCCATCTTGTTCAGGGCTCGATGGGAGGAGGAGATATTTCCGGTCTCCCATTCGAGCGCAAAGAACCTACCGTCCCCCAGCTTCTTGATGACATCAATCTCTCCCGGCTGCGTTCTCGACGCGATCTTCATCTTTTTCTCCCGCTCCCATCCACTCCCAACAAGATAGTCCACACAACTGGTCTTGATCGGTGTGACTCCATTGCAGTTCTTTGAGCGGTTGTTCAGGGTGAATCGGTCCGATCCGGTCGGCCATTTGACCTCGTCAACTGCCATCCGGATTTCGGTCTCGATCTGCCGGAAATCCTCACTCAGTGGGAAGGAGCCTCGTTTAATGAGGGGTTCAAGTCGAATGATTTTCATTGAGAAGGGCCACCACTTCCTCGATAATCGAAGCTGGGGAGACCTGAAGGGTGGATGATAGTTCAAGTATGGTTATCAGCGTCGGCTGCCGTAAGCCGCGCTCCAGCAACGAAATGTATGTTCGATCGAGGTTACTCTCCTGTGCAAGTCGTTCCTGTGATAGCCCGGCCGTTGTCCTCCGATGTCGAAGAACTTGGCCGAAAGCTTGTTCGGGCGTCAGGGCAGTATTAGGGTAACTAAGGAGAGAAGTTCCTCGCATCAGCGCAAATTAGGCCCTTTCGTGACTGACGGTCTACGGACTATAGTCTGCGATGGCAAAAGTTCGTATATTACCCACCATAACCGGATGGACTCTTATGCACACGAATCTCTTTTTCAAAGCACTCGGTATTAAGTCCGATCGCAGCGCGATCGCAGCGTTTGCTGATCTCAGCACGGTCAGCCCCGAGATGCTTCGCTACTATAACGATACCGATATCCTCCCTTCGGGAGGAGACCTCGACAAGGTATGTCTCGCTGCGGGCATCACCCCCGTGCAGTTGATGCTCCGCATGGGGATTGTCGATCAGAGGCTCAAGAAGTTGCTGGCTGCGAACGCTGATCAGGTGTATGATACCATCGCCAAGATGCTTCCAGAGGAGGAAAACGATGCCCATCAGCGAATGGAGCCGAACTTCTCTACCCGGCTGGGCTCGCTGTATCGAGCCGATTGCCTCGATCTCCTTCGCGATATGCCGTCCGATTCGGTTGATCTCTGCTTCGCTGATCCTCCATTCAATCTCGACAAGCTCTATCCTTCCGGTATCGACGACAATCTGAAGGAGGCCCAATATGTTGATTGGTGTGAACAGTGGGCCGCTGAATGCGTACGGGTATTGAAGCCGGGGGGGAGCCTCTTTATCTGGAACCTTCCGAAGTGGAATACACTGATGTCCAGCTTCCTGAACGATCGACTGACGTTCCGGCATTGGATATCGGTGGACATTAAATACCGGTTGCCGATCACCGGCCGGCTCTACCCATCCCATTACTCGCTGCTGTATTACTGCAAGGGGCCAAAACCGAACACCTTCCATCCCGATCGGCTCCCGATGGAGGTATGCCCCTCCTGTGGAGAAGACCTGCGCGATTACGGGGGATACAAGCACAAGATGAATCCCTGCGGGGTAAATCTTGCCGACGTATGGTACGATATTCCACCCGTACGGCATGCAAAATACAAGCGCCGCAATGGAGCGAACGAGCTGTCGATCAAGCTTCTCGATCGAATCGTGGAAATGGCCTCGGAGGAGGGTGATCTTGTGTTCGATCCGTTCGGTGGAGCCGGAACCACATATGTAGTGGCCGAGATGAAGAATCGTCGGTGGATCGGTTGTGAGATTGGCCCATTGGATGATATCATCAACAGGTTCGATAGGATCGAAGAGGAGAAGCAATTCCTCCGGAAGTACCGGGAGGACTACAACCACTTGTTTACTGCCGCGACACTCCGGCTTCGTCGTTCCCGTGGACTGTGGACAACGGAGACGGTAGCGCACAAGGCCAACGGTAACGGTGCCGGTAGCAATGGGAATGCATTGCAACTGGAATTGGGCAAGGGATGAATTTTCTTGATGACGAGACTATTGAGGTGGAATGTCCACAATGCCGATTCTATAACCCGGTGTTCTTCCGGCAGGTTCGGCTGAATGATGTTGTGATCTGCCGAGGGTGCAAGGCCAATGTTCAGTTGACCGACTACCTCGGACAAGTTTCAAATGCACAACGAGCTATTATTCGTGCGATTGGATCACTTTCTAATATAAAAATTCAGATACGGTTATGAATCCCGATGTAGTACAAAACTTGCGGTACAAGCTTCAGAAACGTGTGCGCAGGCTTAATACGGTCGAATATGATACCTTTTATCACCAACTACGCTACTTTATGAATTTCATCCGGCAACAGCCGGTCATTTGTGGAATACTGGATGAACTTGTTACACGGTTCCCTGATTTTAAAGATGAGGTAAATGCAAAAGTCGAGGGAAATGAGTTCGGAGAGGGTATGATTGTCGGTGAAACAGAAGAACAATATGCGGCTGGGGCTTACTATGTGTTCTCACGGTGGTCAGATACGGATGATGAGACTCTATGGCTCAACGAGGCAACAGGATTCGAGATAGATACGGATTACAATACGAGATTAGCTAAGATCCGCCATCTTTTCCTTGAACCATTATATGATTATATCGATGAGCAACTGGATGACGCCCGTGCTATTCTGGCACTGCTAATACGGTATAAACACCGTTGTGAGTGGTTCCGTCGGGAACAATTGAATGAACTCTGTCAGAAGGGGGGCGAACGGAAACTGGCTGCCGATATGTATGAGTATTTGCATGATCAAGGCTTGGTATTCCACATAGAACCACATTCAGCATCCGGAATCCCGGACCTGATTAGCATGCAGAGCGATGATGATCCACTGATTGCCGATGCGAAGGTGTTTGGGCCAACTGACACACACGGCAAAAGCTATCTGATCAAGGGATTCAATCAGGTGTACACATATACCCGAGACTATAATCAGCCTTTCGGGTACATGATTGTGTTCCGGGTCTGCGAGAAGGATTTGAAATTCGATGTCTCCGGAACGAATCTATCGGTGCCATATACTATCCATAATGGCAAGACGATTTTCTTCGTCGTGATCGACATCCATTCGTACGAAACATCAGCTTCGAAACGTGGACAGGCGAAGTGCATCACCATCGTAGAAAATGAACTTGTTCGTGAGATCCAGTTGGAGGAGAACACATCCGATGGAATAACCGAAAACGGTGGTGGAGTTGTGGCAGAAGCTTGACCTGATTGAGTTGGATAGGAGATAGGATAAATGGAGCAGACCGCAGCAATGTCGGATGGAAATCGAGAATTGTGGCCGAGGCAAATTGGTCCTACCAGTGCATGGTGGCTTCATCATATGCTTGTTGACGCAGTGTTCGCCACTTTGGAGGAGAAGCGTACCGTTGTTGGCCGTGCTTGTTTAGCCTGCGAAGATTCAGAGTACTCCCATGATTCTAATTCTATCAGTTGAATGTGAATATGGCTCGTTGATTACATCGGGGTTCTAGTCTGCGAGCGCGGACTGTCTTTCACATTCTTGGGATGCACACGGGAGGAAAAGTTCGGTCGAAATCGGCGTCGAAGTGCATGCTTCGAACGACAAAGGGCCTCGATTTGAGGCCCTTTGTGCAGTTTTCCATGTCGATGAATGCCATTGTCATCGCAACCCCGTCTCCATCTTAAACTCAGAAGCTAAGCTGGAAGGCCCGTAAAATATGGATGGGGCACAACAATCTTACAAGACTCTTACAAATGATATGGATCAGCTTGGCCCAGAGTGAGATCCTGGATTCGTATTCCACCTACTTATTTGGATGTCTTCTTCACTATATCCTAAAGCGCCGGGGCAATTCGCCACGCGTCGAAGCCGCCAGATTGGAGAAGGGGAAGTTCGCGAGGTGGACGCAAAAACTGATGGTGGAAGGCGAGGTAGATGGGTAGATTGCAGAGCATATTGAAGCCGCACTGGCACCGGCGATCAGCACAGAGCGGGGTATCCTCCAGAGCATGCAGGAACTGGTTTTAGAAGAGCAGTATAAGGCTGGAACAGAGGTATGAGGAGCTGAAAACGCTAAAAGGCCTACATTTCTGACGGGCCTTCTCTGTATTGGCTTCTAGCCTTCTGCTTCCCAGATAGCACCGATTTCGAATCGTTTCTTGGAAGACTCGCTGAGAAGTAGGTTAGAGCTGGATAACCTAACATACAATTTACCAGACCTATCTAAGATGAATAGAACCATCCATATCGAATCACAATCCCGGCCAATCCGATTTGTATATCTAGTACGGAATGTAGCTGAGTTTACCGCTGCTGTCAGATTCTATACCCACTCCTGGGGCGGGGCATCCAACCTAATTCTACCTCTGCCCAAAACCAAATACCAAGTAGGGCTTTTCGAATATGCTATATATAAATTTGAACCGGATCTTATCATCTATGTGGATGACGATATGCCAGAGGGAGTTGCTAAGTCATTGAAGGATATGACCTCACCCCTTATCAAAATCGGCAACCCTGAATTTATAGAGCATTTTTCTGAGAACAAAGGACGGGCATTCTATCAGCAACGGAAGCTTCCTCATATGATGGATATCCTTGATTTGCATAAGATCACAGGTGAAACTATCATATGTACAAATAATAGTGCCAGTGTAGAGCAGGGCTTGGCAGTGCAAGCTGGGCTACCCAGTTTGCTCTATATTGAACAGATTAAGAAGGACAATAATGTCTCGTATGTCAAGCCCGCCAGTTCATACGAGAATCAGATTAAAGCCTCTATCCTGGTCGCCGCAAGCAAAACTGCGCGGAGTCTTACCCTGAAAGGACTTACGGCAAACTGGGATATGGATGGGGACGGATTAGATAGTGGTGATTTTTTGCACATCTATCTGTACAAGAATTCCGATATTCATATCTGGTCAACTTACTGGAACCAGAGCAGCCACTTCACTAAAAACAAACTATTATTACCTTGGGAAGGCTTTCTAGAAAACCTCGACATCGCTGCTTTTCATATTACAGAGATGTCCAAGAGGTATAAGGCTATTCGTTTGATTCTGAATACAACGCCGAATAGTGCTAAGCAGCTTCAAGATCTGACTGCTAGAGCATTCAGCCGAATTGCTGGGAGGAAAATCGATGTGGATGTTTTCTATGACGGCGACATGTTCCATATAGAGCCTGCTCGATTAGCGTGGAAAAAGCCTGTTCATTCTAGCCAACAAGTAGTCGATGGATCACTTCTGCAATTTGATCCAGCACCGCCCAGTAGATTTGACGGTTCTCCATTGGCTTTTGCGTTTGATGCTGAATTGACAACAAAGGATGGAATCAGACTTGGTTTCCCCAATACAGCGATCAGTTCCAAAATCTTGACATTCGGTATAAAACGGCTTGAGCAGTTCGATTATAAGGATACTATCGAATCGTGGTTTGCTTATCCGCGTATACGTTCAACCCGGCTTGGGATCTCCGCTGTGGCCTCTAGCCAATTACGGGATGAGTCACTTGCAGATGCGTCATTCTTTGTGCCGTTAGACGAAGATTTTGTCCAGTCTTATGTATACCAGTCTGGCTTTTCCTTAGTTCCTAACGAAGCCGCGCATTATGCGAAAGCCTTCTTGCGCAAGATTGAGTTTACAGGTAACCGGGCTGAGTCATTTGATGAGCTTGAACTGGCCGCTTGCCTTATCGGTGCGAGATACGAGAGCATCACTTGTACTCTGCAACAGATCATAGACAAGTTTGCTGCCGCAAAAGATGGTGAGAAGCCAAAGGCACGGGATGTGGTAAACAATACCTTGCCGAAGCTATTGCATGCGGGCCTGGTTCGTAGAGGATACTCTATCAAATGTAAGCACTGCATGTACACAGATTGGTATCCGCTTGACGAAGTGGGCGAAACTGTGAGATGTATTGGCTGTGGAGAACATACTGTCACGCCTTTACAGACAGCATTCCAATACCGGCTTAGCGAACTCACACGGCGATTCTTCCAACGAGGTGGCCGCGCCGTAGTTAACACACTATGGTTGTTTTCGCAACGGGGAATACCTGGTATTGCTTCCATAGGTGGAGAGATTATTCCTATTGGTGAGAAAAAGAGTGTCGCAGATGTCGACATGATCCTATTGACCATTGATGAGGTGGGGGTAGTTGAATGCAAAGACTGGAAGTCAATTCGGGAGCAAGGAAAAGATGATCTCAAGCTTTCGATTCAGGGTTTGATTACAGCGGCAGCAAAGCTCGGCGCAAAATCCGCTTATCTAAGTATCGCTACAAACGAACCCAGCGATAAAGTTATTAGATATATCAAGCCGTTCTACAAAAACGCCAGAGCTAAGGGAATCGCTTTGCGTTTGATTGTTAATGATCGACTATATGAATTCAAGGTTCTGAAAGGTAAAGTGACCATCCGCGATTTCGATCTAAAGACATCACAGTTATATCTGTATGCGAACAGGCGGGGAGACGTTGTTGGAAAGAGGTTTCGTGGGCACAGCGGTGGCTTCGATGGATTCTATGCTCCCACTTTTATCGATAACCTGAGACGAGATCTGTTAGAGGATGGCAATGTATAGGAACATTGTCACTACGTGGGAAATAAGTTATGAACTATCTAACATGAGAATGCCCGCCATTTCTGACGGGCATTCTCTGCATTGGCTTGAAGCCTTCTACTCCTCACGCAGGACTGACTGATTTCGAACCGTTTACTAGATGATTCGTGAGATCTAATAGATCTGGAGTAAATCAGCAATGGGTAAAAATTTGGTGTGGAAGGAGGAATCGAACCTCCTGCCCTTGTCTATTGGCGTCTCACCATCACCACCTAGCACAGCGATGATTGGATTATACTACCACCAGGCTCCACACAAGGGTCACCATCATAAGCATCATAGCCACATATGTGAGCCAGTTGCTCTTCTTGCTATTACCGCGATTCTGAGTTTCCGTATTCATAGAGGTTTCTCCCTTCGTATTCGATTTATCGTTAGCAGCCTTATTGTTAAAGTCAACGAGGCCAACTATCGTCGCCTCCGAGTGGATCTCTATGGAGCAGGCACCGAATCTTGCCGTGCCAGATAGCTGATGGTGGACGCCAAAGTCTTCAAAGAAACTATAAAACAGAAGACCTATCGCTTGTTGCTCTCCAGAGAGGACTGAGTCCAAACAATTTTCTGAAAGATTCGCGAGATTTGGCCGATTTGCAATCCCACATCCCCTTTGATATTACGACTGTTACAAGATTCAGCCAAGCACGAAAGTATCAAGGGAGTGTTAGTTCTACTATACAATAGATTGTATCAAAGCGAAACATTTAAGAAGTGTGACGCGAAATATTTTCGTGCTGTATTGCGTGCCGTGCTTCGCATCCTTATCTTTGTACCTAATGATTCAAAGACGAGTTCTACAGTCGCAGGAGACTGCGGCCCTCCGTGCCGAGTTGGGCTGGACCCAAGTGGTGATGGCGCAGTTCTTCCAGGTTACCCCCCGATCCGTACAGAATTGGGAATCTGGTAAGGCTGCTCCCAACGAGTATCAGATGGCCGCACTGGTCCAGTTGCGGCAGCGCCTTGACAACGCAAAGGCCAGGCGGCAACACGAACAGTTTCAACAAGGACTCCAGGATCTTATGCCAAAGATCCTGTTTGGTGCCGGAGTCTTCATTCTGCTTGCATACTTGTTTGGCGATGATGATAACAAGAGATAGCAAGCTCATCCATTAAAAAGCTGGAATCAATATGTCCCCTCTTATGCGGATGAAGATCAAAGCGGCGATTGCCGGTAACAACCGTGAGATAGTGCTTCGTAATCAGCAGCAGATTATCAACATGGTGACAACAGCGGCCCAGCAGCGTACTCCCGACAGCCAGACGATTGTACGGGTAGGGCTGTCCCTGGTCGCGGGTAGTACAGCATACACCATCATGGACAATAATCCAGTTGCAGGCATCGCTGCTGCTGTAGGCTGCTTCATTGTCATAAGCTGACTTTCACGTCCAGGCCCCGAATCATAGACATATAGCAAACTCATCCAGATTGCAGAGGGAACTGGCCCGACTGAATCTTACAAATCCCCGGTTGTCCATCAAGTCTATAGGTTGACTTACTCGCCCTTCCGTCG
Source organism: uncultured Alphaproteobacteria bacterium (assembly GCA_964455525.1). GTDB lineage: Bacteria > Bacteroidota > Ignavibacteria > OLB7 > OLB7 > JAFDZV01. The sequence continues at coordinate 373,229 of CAYVWR010000001.1, read as the reverse complement.
GCGCCGGTTGCTCGCTTGCTCCTCCGCTGTTCACGGACTCTAAGGGCTGGGTGCCCCCTACTGGTATTACTCTCTCTGTCTTCAGTCTCTCGATAACGTTGGAAACAATCTCCTGCATGATTGCCGGAGTCTGTTTGGCGATCTCATCGATCACGATGGATTGGATCGTAGCAAGCGATGCATTCCCTTGTCCAACAATCAGCCAGTTAAGGTTCACTATCTTCTCTCCGGCTACAGGCGTAGCCAAGCACTTCTCCACAACGTAGCTCAGATCCATTGTCCCACGTCTCCTCCAGGTCGAAATACCACTTGGGGTCATATCAAGGAAGCGGGCAAGATCTGCATCACTGCCAAGACCGAAAGTTCCATATGCCTTCTATGCGGTTAATAACGGGAAGTCTCCATTTCCAGTTTTAGGCTTCAGCTTTATCAACCAATCTGACCGAACCATCCTTTTCACGGGACTGCATCTCCGTGTCAAGATCCATGATAGCGGCTTGTCCGGATTGCCAGAACCCAGAGTTCTGAAACCGACAACCCGATATCGAATCCCGATACCTCTTTCTGAAGAAGGGGAGAAATTTGACCTGGAGCAAATCCAGGTGCCTTCAGAACAGGCATGCAAGATCGAAGTCGAACTAATAGATAGCTACGAAGATGAGGTCTATGCACCTGAAGACCGGATGGTCTTATACTTTACTCTGTATTTCAACGATTCAATTGCTGTTCCTGTACCGCCAATATTTCTGAATTGCGAGAGCGAGAATATTGGCCCAAGGAAGCTTGTAGGGATATCATAGAATCGCGAATCTTATATCAGTTATGTAGAGCAACTGATGGCTTTCGCATTATTCATTGATGTGGTCGGTTCATCTCTTGCTCCTACTACTATCATAAAATTACGGATCAGAAATGTCGGAAAGCTTAAGGGATCTTCGATCAATAGAAAGAGAAGAACTTATTCGTCGGCACGATGATTTAGCTCAGCATACTACTGTGGGCGTGAGCTACTATCTTGAAGAAATTGCTCGCCGGGATCATGATGACCAGACAAAGGCTATGATGGCATATACGCGGCAGATGAGAAGTCTGACAATAGTTGTGACCATTGCAACGATTGTCAACGTTGTAATCCTGATATATCAGGTCTTACTACAATCCCCGCAAACTGGCCCCCGATAGCATACAATAACTCAAAGGTGCTCATCTGGTATTGTTGGTTTTATTAGATAATTCCGAGGGGCGAGTACTGTTCGTAAGAGAGGAATAGGAGGATCATGAGACTGGAGATAATAGCTTAGACTGAAACACAACCCTTTCTCATCCAGAGTGGCCGAGCATCAGGGCGATGAAGCCACAGCAACCTGCCATATGGCGTGGTGCTTTCCTGCCCGGAGATCCGGGAACGATGATTTGGCGAAAGAACCACGAGGATCTTATAGGCCTTCTCATCGATGATGGGAAGGCCTTTCTTTTCCAGGAGATCGATTAATGGGACGATTGCACATATCTACCGGCAATGCGGACAAATTTGGGGAGGACCGACACCGCGATCTTGCGTTGTTATCATCAAGCCTCGATCTGATCCTCATGCATTCTGATAAGATCCGGGACCAAGCTACCTGGTTCTTCTGCGAGCCTCAGGGAGCCTTTATCGCGGCTTCATGGGTTCCAGGTGCTCAGTTGTCCATCGGTGTACTACTGCGCCTCTGGGAGTCTGGCACGTGGCTTCAAGTGTGCCCTGTGTGCTATGGAGTGCTGTATGTCATCTCTGCCGGGGGGAGTGTGATGAGTGGGTATCACGCATGCCGTGGGATCTGCCGTGAATGCTCGCCGGAGGGCGGACTTCTGTATACAGAGGCCAGAAATTTCCTCCACGATCTTTACAAGCCCGCGATGAAGCTTATGGCGATCTATGACAATAGGCCTGTGATTGTTCGTCCTGATCCCCAACCCTGGTCATGGACTAAAGCCCCTACGTACAGACCGGAGCCAGTACCTAAAAGGCCGATAGAGCCAGTCAGCCTAGCCGAGTTGATCGCGGAGTTAAAGAGGGAATCATAGACGGCAAATCGGGCCGGGTTCCCCCATTTTTACTGTCCGATAAGTGAGGTTTATAGGACTCGACCTATGGCAAGAAAACAAACGATCATGCGGCGGTCCACCGAGGTTCCGCTGGCTCTGGTACCGATCATCAACCAAGCGGAGAGCTACGCAGAGCAGTCACGATCCGAGAACACCAGGATCGCATATAAGAGCGATTGGAAAGATTTCTCAGGATGGTGTATGCAATATAACCTTCAGCCACTACCCGCTCTTGCTACAACCCTGGCCGCATACATTGCGGACCTATCGAACCGGGTCGCGACATCGACAATCCGTCGCCGAATCAGCATGATCTCCCAGGGGCATATCCTGGCCGGGTATCCTTCGCCTACCACTGATCCGATGGTACGAGAGGTATGGAAAGGTATTCGCCGGGTCAAAGGAACAGCACCGAAGCAAAAGGATGCATTGATGACCAATGATCTGCGAAAGATTTGCAAGGTACTACCAGATACGTTGCGGGGGACTCGTGACCGCGCTCTTCTGCTCATCGGGGTTTGTGGAGGGTTCCGTCGCCGTGAACTCGTCAGTATCAATCTGGAGCATATTACTTTCGTGGAGAATGGAATGATTATCCGTCTGCTGGAATCAAAAACGGATAAGGAAAAGGAAGGAGCGAATGTAGGAATCCCAAATGCATCGAGAGCCGAAACCTGTCCAGTATGCTCCCTACGTGCTTGGCTCGCCATCGCCGGAATCCAGGCAGGCCCAATCTTCCGAGGTATTGATAAACATGATAATTTGCTCACTAGCCGGATGAGCGATAAGGGAGTGGCACGGGCCGTCAAGAGGGCCTGTGATCTAATCGGCCTCGATCCAGATAGATTTGCAGGACATTCCTTACGAGCAGCACTGGCAACGAATTCTGCTGCGGGAGGAGCGGCTGGGCATACGATTGCTCGGCAAGGCCGCTGGGCTTCACTAGAGATGGTGAATCGTTACATCCGGCGCGCAGGCTTGTTTCAGGAGAATGCCGCTGATTTTCTGGGGTTATGATGGTAGCAGCAATACACATAATGAATTCTCACAACAGATTTTATAATGGATTTGATGGCCTTAGCTCCCGAAGAAGTCATCGTAGATGAATGGATCGATACCTATCTCAAAGAACTTGACATCATATGGAATGAGCTAGTTAACGTGAATGCCAGCTTTTTCATTCTTGACCGGATAATGCAGTTTCCTTTTCATCTCTTCTGCCCTGGCCGGGAACGCCCAACGTTCTGGCAGGTGACATTCGCTAGTATAGTAGATTCCGTAATGCTATCACTGTGGAAGATTACACAAGATACCGATGGTAAATCGCTCACGATAGGTAGGTGGAAAAATGGTGTCTTAAAAAATCTCAAAACAGATAGCCGATTCTATGCCCAGGTACGAAGTCAAATCAGGAAGGAAGTTAGTAGAATCAATCAGAACAATGTCAATAAGCGCCTTAATTACCTACGCAATAAGGTGGTCGCGCATTTTGAGAGAGATTGGGTCATGAGTGTCGCCGCTGGAGTGCCAAAGGAAAGGAAAGTCTACGTCCATGAGCTACGAATGTTATGCGATGATGTAAATTCACTATTTCATTGTCTCTGCTTTGCTAAAGGGCATGCGATCCTACCAGTAGATTATATGGGGCTTGATGGGGAGTATAGATATCTATCAGACATTGACCGGCTTCTGGATCATGTTGCCAACGATAGTGGGAGCATCCATGCCCCAGAGAAATTTCCCGACAACTGGCCCGATATACGTCAGGAATACTCTGAGGATGACCTTGAAGCATTCAACCACTATCGACAAAGGTTGGGACTTCCTCAGGTGTGATCTAGCCTAGGATGTCTTACACAGAGTCGTCACTGGCATCAATAGCCGTGACAAGTGAATGACCAAAATTACCATGTAAACACAATGTGGACACCTTACTTCAACTTTGATATCTTTGAACTGCCACCAGACTTTGAGAGTCAGCAGTTCATTGCAGTTATGCAAGACACAGAAAGCCGAAAGTTTATCGTTCAATTCTTCCTGATCGATATTAGGCTAATGCGAGATGAAATTCAGTTCCTAGTAAACGAAAATAGATCCGAATCGGTAGTTGGTGCGCCATTCGACAAGATTAGCAAAGTAGCATTCACAACTAATGAAGAAGGAAAAGTAGAAAGTATAATTTTTCTCACAGAAAGCACGAGTTTGGTAGGGGCAATTAGATGGTGTTTCAACCCTCTATCCCAGTTGTTGAGTCATTGGAGCTTACAAAATGGTGGTTCGTTTGCAATCGGTGGTGCTAGAGTACAAGATATAAAGCACCAGGCAACGCTGCGAACAAAATCAGATACTGGCATAGGGGCTATTGCTTCAGTACCGATATTTATCCCTAATAGATTCGATCTTGATGAAAGGCACCGAGCCATGATGTCCTTATATCGTGAATGCCGGAATAGCTCCAGTCCATTTTACAGCTTATTAGGTTCGTACAAAATCATGGAGGCTGTTTTCAAAGATGACATATTCGCGGAGACTGATGCGGCCATTATAGAGTTAGGCATTGCCGATGAGAGAGATCTTGGAGAGGTTTCAGAGGGCATGCTAATAACCTCCCGTGCACATCTGCTATATGGAGATTGTATCGGAATGAGCTTCTTAGATTTTATGGAGAAGATTAGGCTTTCCCGTAATGGAGTTGCACACGCTTTGTTGCGTAAAGGGGATATGTATGACTTCGATCATATTGAGCATTGTACAGAAGTTGCTGTTACGGCCAGTTTAGCTGACCTGGTTGCAAGAGAAGTTCTAGTGGAGGAATTCCGTCTCCTGCATGTTATTGATATAGCGCGTGCTGAATCTGAAGGGAAAAGGTTGCCTCCACCATATTCCCAATCAGATAGATTTACATTCTCCACACTTCGTCCTCAGTACCAAGAAGAGACGTGGATCGATGTTATTAAAAGAGACGCACACAATAACAACTAAAAATAGTAAGTCTTCAGCCCAGAGATAAACCCTAAATTTTCAAACGAGTGTAAATCTCTTATCCACTCTGTCCCGTGGTTGTCTTTCGTGACTACCATAAAATCTTCGTGTTCAACATGAATTCAACATTCTCCGAATTCTCCTACGGTTTTGCACTGGTCCATGAAATCGTGAATCAGGCGGGCAAAGGGCTTAAGGCGGCTCCTGTGTTTCCTTCTCTCATCGCTGAAGGGAAACCAGGAGGCGGATATGATGTGATACTCGATCATCCCGGCAATCCTCTGTTTCTTCAGTTTAAGCTATGCGAGATCCTAACACGATCTAATGCGGCGGAGTGGAGTCTATTCAGTAAACCGTACTATCGTTTCTGGATACCGGGGGATCGGCGCTCTCGCCAGCATCGTTTTCTTGTAGACTTGGACACAGGAACAAACCTAGTGTACTATTCAGCACCCATGTTCCATACCATTGACGATCTGAATACTTGTTTTGCCAGGAAGCAGGTGATGGCACAGAGTGTTTACTTCAGACCTCGGGATATCGGTAAATTACCCAGCGATGACGACCATCCAGTCGTCTTTCATCCGGATGATGACTTCGGGTATCGGTGTTCAGAGCCGAAGAAAATTAATGCTGCTGCATCAGGCGAAGCACTCATAGGTAGACTATTCAAAGAGATTCGTCAGATGCAGCAAGAAGAAGCGAGTGATGAACTCTTTAACCATCTGGCTGATGTAATACTGGAAGGATGCCAAGACAATACGAGAGACCTGTTGCGAGTAGTTGACAACTACTCTCCGCAGCATAAAGCGGCACTACTATCTCGAATTGTCTTAGGTGCTGAACTTGTCTGGGTTGCTGCTGATCCATTACCATGATGGAGCTAGTATTCTGATCCCGCGCAGTAAGACCGAAACGGAGGGTAAGGGCATAGAGATAGTCATACCGCATGGATCGAGAGTGGAGGCCTGCGCTGTCCGCTCACAGCGTGCCTGGATCTCGATAGGCGGAATCGATGCTGAGCCAGTCTTCCAGGGGATATTCAAGCATGATGTGATGTTTCCTGGCCGTATGCATGATCGTGGCGTGGCACGTCCAGTCAAGCGGACCTGTGACCTCATCGGCCTTGATTCTAGAAGTTTGTGGGGCATAGTTTTAGGAGCGGACTGGCAACAAATGCTTCGAATCAGGGGGGTGCTGCTTTTGCCATTGCCCAGAGGGGAAGATGGAAAAGTCTTGAGATGATGAACCCATACATATGCCGCGCAGGGCTGTTTCGAGACAATGCAGCGGAGTACTAATACAACGATTGCTACATCCATCTTCGTTAATGTCACGCTCAATGAATGTCGAATGAAGCATCTACCCAGCAAAGTATAACCCAAGATTAACAAGCCTGATCGTCATTGCCTGGACACTCACCTTGAACAGCTTTGCCAGATCCGAAAGAGTTCTCTCATCCGTCGCCAGATCAAAATGATGTTTACGTATCTCTTGTAAGAGCAATTCGCTGGGTATTAACAGAGCGGCTGCAAATGCATTTGCTTCGATCTCCTGTCTACTCTCACCCCTGGAAGAGAGATCATCACGGAGAGCAATTGCGACCCGATATTGCTTATCGACGAATAGATTCGAATCGTTGCGGTGTAGCTCCCAATGCCCTATCTCATGTGCTACGGTAAACCGCTGGCGGACACGCGGGTGAGATGCGTTATACCCGATTACCCCATTGCTATCTTTAATCATCAAGGCCCCAGAAACATCATCCCCAAACTTCACAGCCTCGACACGTAGTCCAATGTGTCGTGCAACATCTTCGACAGGGATAGGTATCTGATATAATCCTGTGTCCTTGAGAACTTTCAGGGCTTGTTGTTCAGGTTTGCTTGGTTTTGCCATTGGGACGTATTGGGTTTGTGCTTGCGATCTTTTCTAAGTGGCTGAGGCCGCGCACTGTTTCTTCATCACCGTTGTTATTCATTCCGTACTTCGCCGCAAGCTCACTAAGCGCAGGTGCTTCGTCTTTGACGACTTCGGCTTGGTTAGGAATCAGTTCATTACTATTCGTGGAGAGAGTCTCCGCGATATCCCACAGCAGATGAAGGGGAGGGTGCTGCCGACCCTTTTCGATGTTGACTATCGAGACCCGGCTGACCCTGACCTTGTTTGCCAGTGCTTCCTGGCTTAAGCCTAGCTCCACACGACGAGCACGGATTCGCGCCCCTAATATCCGGTACATCATTGTCATCGTGTGAGCATCCATACTGCCGTCTCCCTATATGTATCCTGTATGTAGGTAAAGATAACACATCAGAGTTTATATGCGCAACTGTTTACCTGATAAACGGATGGTATAGTAAGATCTTGTTTGACTTTCGTCTCAGAAGTTCGTAACGTTGTCTTACGGCTTGTAGGTTCCTTCACAATTGCTTCCGTAGAACGCTAAGGCCGCTCTGCACCAGATCTCACCAATAGCAATCTAGCCATAGATACGGCTATGGTTCGCTAGTTTGATTCACCAAGGAAGAGACCAATTGGGCGACACATTCAGAATACTGTCGATAGACGGTGGAGGCATTCGAGGAGTATATCCGGCCTCATACCTAGCTTACATTCAAGAACATTTGCCTGACCCTATCCATCGGTACTTCGACCTTATCGTCGGTACGTCAACGGGTGGGATCATTGCGTTGGCGCTTGCCTTCAATGTACCCATCGAGCAGATCCTTGATCTTTACAAAACGAAGGGACGCCAGATCTTTCCCTGGTCGCTGCGACGGGTGTCGCTACAATTCACGCCGAAGTATAGTAATCAGGCCTTAGTGCGAGAATTGAAAGCTCTGTTCGGCGAGGATGTGAAGTTGAAGGGAGCTATGTGCCGCGTCTGTATACCCACTGTCGATATTCTCAATGGCAAAACCGTAGTCTTCAAGACCCCGCATCTACCCGAATATAACCGAGACCATAAGAGGCCCGTCTGGGAGATCGCAACAGCAACCTCTGCAGCTCCCGGATACCTGCCTGCATACTCTTTGATTGAGGATAGCACGTTTGTCGATGGAGGCTTGTGGGCGAACAATCCAACTCTGGTTGGAATTGCTGAGGCTATCAAGATCGGATATGACCGAAACGACATCCACGTCCTATCAATCGGGACCGGAAGTAAACCCTTCTATAAAAGTCGCCGGGCTGCGAAAGTGTTCGGACTACTCGGCTGGCGAACATCCCTTGTGGATCTCGTATTTCAGGCGCAGTCGCAAGGGGTACATGCAATCGCGAATTATCTCTGCTCAGATCATTACGTCAGGATTGACCACTCGTTGCCCCCTGCGAAGCGCTATGGAGTGTTTACCAAGTTCAAGTTGGACGGAGCTAATGACGTTGATGATCTCTGCGTGTTCGCCAACCAACGTGCCCAGGAGACGTTCACCCAAGTGAAGAGTCGATTCTTCACCGCAACAGTTAACCCATATCAACCTACCAGGAGTACAGGAGGGCAATCATGATTTTACGCGATGCTTTCAAGGAGTTCGCGTCGTCGATCAATCTCGATGAGACGCGATCAAAGAGGATTCAACAAGCGCATTACGCCGTCAGGGACTTTCTGGCAGCCGATGAAGAGATTGCGCCTTTCTACTATGAGACCTTCCTGCAAGGGTCATACCGGCTTCATACAGCGGTCAAACCGCTTGCCGATGGAGATTTCGATGTGGATGTGATCCTGTCGTTGAATCTACGTAGGAGTTCAGATGGCCTCCTATATGCTGGGGGTGCGATAATTCAGTGGGTGGCAGATCGACTGAAGCAGTGCGAGAATTATAAGGATCGTATTACAGTAAAGAACCGATGTGTACGGCTCGATTATGCTCAGGGATTCCACCTGGATATAACTCCCGCCCATTGCTCAGGTGATCTTGCTGGGACATTACTTATCCCTCGCGACTGGAAAGAGTCGCATCCAAAGGAGTATAAGCAATGGTGTAAGGATCGGCACCAGGAGTTCGATGAGTATTTCTACGATGTAGTACGAATGTTCAAATGGTGGAGGAACTTGCACCTCGGCGAGGCCGGTCATCCGAAATCGATTCTCCTTACTACCCTGGTGGGACAGCACTTCCCAACATCTGGCCGCGACAATTTGAACAAGGTGTTTGTGGCCGTGCTCGCAAACCTTCGGGACTACCTGTCACCGTTGACATCTGCGCCAGCAGTGTATAACCCGTCGCTACCCTCAGAGCTATTATCACGTAACTGGAGCGATCAGGACTTCCGGGCCTTCAAAGCTCTTCTATCAGACGCCGCCGAGGTTGCTGCTGCTGCGTTGGCATCGAAAGATGAGAAGGAGAGCATCGAGCTATGGAATTCGGATAAGCTCTTCCTGGGAACGTTCCCAAAGAAGGTTCGGGGGCTGGGCCAAGAGGCGAAGGCATACGCTGATGCTTTGTCAAAGGGAACATTGGTAACCACTTCGGCTGGGGTCATCAGCATGGCAACGAGTACGGCCAAGAATGTGATCTCCGTTGAACCTACGAGATTCTTCGGAGGATAAAAGCAGTGCGATTCCACAAGCAGAAGTATAACCCTCTTATCCAAGCCGCAGAGATGCGATCCAGATACCCGCAGTTTGCCCGCGAAGGTCGAGATGGGATCTATACCTTCCGAGGCGGGTTAAGACCTCGGCCCGAATCGGTGGAATATCAAGTCTTGGTTAAGTACTGTCTATTGAAGAAGCCAGGGGTCTGGATCACTAGTCCCACAATCGTACCTGATGCTCCACATCGATACCCAAGCGATCTGAGCCTTTGTCTCTACTATCCGGATGATTTCATTTGGAGAAAGGATACTTCTCTGGCACGGTATATCCTGCCGTGGACGGCTGCTTGGCTATACTTCTACGAGCAGTGGTTGGAAACCGGAGTGTGGCTGGGGCCGGAAGCTCCTCATAATGTAATTGAGAACAAACCTTCATTAGGCACATAGACAATGTCATCTTTTTGGATTGATATCCGTGGCCGACGATATAGCGGGGATTACCCTGGACAGTGCCCTATATGCTGTAGAACTGTTGCAATAGAGGCACATAGGCAATATTCCTGTCGATATAACAGTGACATCGCTCAAGCTGTGCTCCAGTGCCCTGGCTATGATTGCCAATCATTTTTTATCGCCTACTATCGGCTAACAAAGGAGCCTATTGGGACTAATCCAATTAGCCCGTCGCCCCTTTTCATTGAGCTTGTGAAGCTTGAGCCATCATTGATTCAGGTTAGCAGCTTCGAGGAGTTCATTAATAAAACTTCTCCAGGTTTTGTAGAGATATTCAACCAAGCAGAAGAGGCACTGGCAAGAGGGCTGCGGCAGGTTGCCGGGCCTGGGTTCCGCAAGGCATTCAAATTTTTGCTCAAAGATTACATCAAGTCTACAACTGACGATGAGGTTATCCACTCAGAGGTAGAATCTAGTTTCGTTGGACCTATTGTTCAGAAATATTTAACGGATGAAAAACTACGCGGGCTTGCTGAGCGTACTCTGTGGCTTGGTAATGACCAGGTTCATTATCGTCGTAAGTGGGACCAACACGACATTGATGATCTTATCAAATTGATTAAGCTTACGATTAGTTGGATTCATCTGGATCAATCATTTACTAGTTACCAAGAGTCGATGCCAAAATCCTGAAACATAAACGGATAGCCAAATGGGTGAGAGAAAACGCCAAGGGTATAAACGAAACCATCACTTCGTCCCGAGGCTCTATTTGCGAGGGTTCGCCGAGCCAGATTCGCCATCCATGCTGTGGGTCTATGAACGTGGACGCCAGGATGAAAAGTTGGAGACCGGGCTTAGTAGAGCGCTGATCCGGTCCATAACCATCGAGAATATTGCAGATCTTGCCGCAGATGTTGCTGAGACGATCTTGGACTCTGGGATCAGTGATGATGTGCTGAAGAACATTCCTGTATTTGGAATTCTCTTCAAGTTATATAAAGCAGGTTCAAGCATCCGCGAGATGCTCTTTGTCAAGAAGGTTGCTCGATTCCTCGAACCCGCAGGGCAGGTTGTTGATCTGGATCGGCAGCGGTTCGTACAGGAGATGGAGGCTAATCCTGAGCAGGAGCAGAAGGTTGGGGAGAAGGTGTTGCTTCTTCTGGATCGGCTTGATGACTTTGATAAGGCAACCATGATCGGTAAACTCTTCGCAGCCTATGTTGAGAAGAAGATTGAGTTCTGGTGGTTCCAAGAACGTGCATCAGCAGTTGCTCGATGTGGCCTGCCAGCATTAAATGCACTATTACAGAATAAGCATCATGAGTATATGGTTACGGAGGAGGACTGGGGGGAGAAGATGCTTCATCGTATAGAGATCGACCCACTAGAGGAATTGTATCGGGCCGGATTACTGAGCGTAGATGGCAGACCTTATCTTGAAGAAGATGCTCAAAGTACATCTACGGAAAACGCGGATGGTACTACAGTATATGAGGCATCTCATTATACGCTCAATGACGTAGCAGTAAGCTTGGTCAAAATATTGACAGGGGGAATTGCTTCTCGTGAAGGGTGGATCAGGAAGCTCCAAGAGTATCAGAAGATTTAATAGCAGTAGTCATTAAGATCATAATCCTGTCTTGCCTGCCGATACTTTTTGCGCCATCCAGTGCCTAAGAGCCAATTCCTTATATTTAATATTCCATGTGTATATAGAGAATCTATCATACACATATCACGCACATCAGAATCGGCTTGATTTGCAAAATTTCCAACATTGTCAAATGATAGGGAGTTGTTGACATATACTAATACCCGATAATTGCGTAAATATATATGGCAATTATCGGGTATTAGTATTATTTGATAGCAGGTCGGTAGGGCCTAGGAGCTATCCAATATCCATCTTATATGAGAAAAACATCCGTAATTAATTGTCTATTCTCTTAAGTTCTGCCTATGGATTTGCTGTAATAGGTGCGGGCTTGACTGTTATCATTAATCCGCCAGGGGCACCCGTCTCGAAAAAATCGACGTTGCTCATAACTGAATATGTCTCCAGATTTCCGGTCCCGAATGAGGCAATGGAGGGGGATTGCATGTGAAATTGTTGCACACTACGGTATGTTCTGCCAGGCTGTGAAGACATCGTCATTTCTGCATAGGCATAGACATCATGTTGCACAGGATATTCGTTTGTAGTGTTAAGTGACTCCATATAGGCGTTACTCGATATCCGGTTATTATCAAGATACACATGAATGCTACCAAGGGTGGGGTCTGTGCCAGTGACATCAAACGCGGTAGGGCGCTGGGTTCTCCAAAGGTATCCTGGCGGTGTTGTTCCTGTATCAATACATTCAAGTGTCATTGAACCAGTAAAATCTACCGAGTAGGTTATTCCACTGATCTCTACGGGTACGCGCTGATGATTACATGCGCAGTTCGTGCCTTTGGTTCCGCAGTTATCGCGAGATCCTCCAGGATATGGCCGTGTTGCCTGATAACGATGCTGTGGGACTGCTGCGATGAATCCGGCTCCCAGTATCGCGATTCCTAGTAGGGGAAATAGTGTCTTCTTCATTTTTTTAGGAAAAGATAGGTTGATTGTTGTGAGCCTTGTTCCTGGCATAGGCTCATTTATTGGATAGATAATACATAGGTAGGGTAAGAACTTCTTCCAGATTGCTATCGCGTAAAAAGCACCTTTACGGGGTATAAGGGTACACGAATAGGGCGGGTACACAATCATGTACTAGTACATAGTGACTCACATCCTTATTTGAAAATGTATATCGAATTTGCAATGATGCTGTATGTATTGTACATCTGAGATGTACAAAGGGTTTTGTCTGGTACACAGAAAGGTGACAAGAATGCCACCTTTCCGTTCATTATCTGGATTGTCAATAAGTCAATACTCTTCAAAAAATCCTCACCATAATGTCTCCCGTTGCCGCTTCGGTAATTCCGACGTTGATACAGGATCAGGATAATTCTTAACGCCAGGTAGCATATAATCAGCATCCGCCTTCCACGCGATTCCTCGAAGATATCTGATTGTGTCTATATGCTTGTCAAGCCCCATTCTAGTTGTCAACTTGTCATAGACCTCCCAAACCCCATAGGGTAGATCCAAATTGCGACAATACCATTGCCAAATCTTAAATGCTTCAGTCTCACGAATAGCTTGCTTACTGTCTGGATGTGTATTCTGTTCTATGAAATCCTTGAATGCTTCGACTGAGTCATCATTAACGAGGTCCATATAATTGCTCACCTTCCTATCCATTCTTCAATACCTTTTCTTTTAATTCCGTATATAATGACTGAATAATTTCTCTGGATTCTCTATTTTTGTAAAGGAACTGGAGGTCTTTGCTGTTATCCCGGATTTTCTTTCTTTTCATCGACTTGCTGGATCTGCTCCCGGTAATCATCTTAGCTTCTATAAATTTCCGAGCCTCGTCACTTCCCAAACGCTCCTCCAGTTCACCAAGAAAGCTGGCCTCCATCAGTCGGGCCAATCCTTTGTCACCGTACTCCTTCTTAAAGCGATCTACGATAGCTAGGAAGTCATCTGGCAAGTCTTTATCACAATTCCCAAGATCATGGGCAAATAATTTCTCCAAGGCTTTATAACGGGCTGCCAAGAGCTTGGATTGGTCATCATAAAAATCACTCAGTCTCGTCGTGCCCAACTGTCTTCTAAGAGTCTCACGGTTTAGTATCCGATATTCGAATCGTGCAGTTGGAGGATATCCAGTGGTATCGATACCACGACTTCCCATTTCAGCGATCTTATCATATACCGAAATCTGCCATGACTTATTGCCCCAAGTATATGTTGTGTCATAGACTTGGCAATCATTCCTGATTGCTTGAAGGCTTCTGAACACTTGAACATATGCGGAATAATCATGATCGATCTCAATGTTCTGGAAAGTATCTATCCTGGTGATATCCGCAGTCGAAATGTTTGTTATAATGCCGTCATCAAACAGCAATGCTTCGACCCCATTCATTATTCTTCTAAGCCCAGAAAAATCAACTGCTTGGTAGTTGTTGCCGTGGATCTGTTTGGGGACTGACAATCGCAAGGTACATTTACCCTTGCTCTCACCTGTGCGAGCCGGGTATATTTCCAGAGTATACTTCGGATTGTTGATAAATGCTTTAATTCCGGACAGATAGTATCCATCAATATTATAGATATGGATGTCTTTATCACTACTAGCATTATCAAATACTCCATCAACTGCCCTATACGATCCATCTTTCACGTATAGGTTGTTCAAGGGAGATATATTATAATCTCCCAGGGTTAGACAAATTGTGTCTATGTCGATCATGAAAATCCTTAAATTATTTAATAATTGATGAACATTTGACATTGTTATTCGCTGCTCCGATAATTGCATGTTCGTTGTCAATAAATGTGTAAAGCAAATATACACATACGAACTCGTTAGGTGTTAGGAATTTTTTATTGTTGTACTCTCTTTAGGTGCGAAAATTTCTTTGTTCTGCTCGCTTGTTCATATTATTCGGTATGCAATTGTGCAGTGATATGTGCTTCTTTGAAGTATTTCCCCATTCGCGAAAGCAGTAATTAATTAAACGCCTCAATAGTTCTCTGCCCGTTGCGATATTGGGTTCGGCTTCTCAAGATCGTAAAATTAATCTGTCCAGGCGTTGCAGATCGGCGGCCTGACGTAGCGTTTGTTGATTCAGTCGTGAGATGTGCTGTGCTGAAAACATCATCTTCGGGGTCGATCTAAATCTCAGAAAAGTTATATTATGACGACATCTATGTTGATGTAAAGGCCAGCATAAGGTTAGAGGATATATTGTCCCAACGATGGAGGAGAAGATGGAAGAGTTCGTTGCTGAATTCAGCTTTGGATCAAAGCTGCACTCTGACCTGGAAGATTGTATTATCCAGATACAGGGAAATGTATTCTGCGTTAATGATGGTGACCGGACAAAGGCGTGTACTGTAGACGCGATCAAGATCGATATAGAGCGAGCTATTGAGGAAGATATAGATCTCTACGATTTACTGATATATGAACACGAGGATGTCTATGAGGCTCTGGATGCTATCTACGTCGATAATGATATTACACAATACAAGGACGAGATCGTAGAGATGTGGCCTGACTGCTACGGGAAAGGCTTGGGCATCCTTGTGATTGTAAAATCATTACCATCTCAGGAATATGCTGGCCGGTATATCGAAGTGCCTGCGATGTACCGGGCAATGCGTCTCAACTCTCATGGCTGTAGCCTGGTACTTCTCTGTGCCGAGTCCTTAGATGATGCGGTACGTAACTACGCGCTACTGCTCGGCTTTCGCGAGTTGTCCGATAAGAGGTTCATGATACTGAATACCGTAGTTCCCAATCCCGATCTGGATTCAGTATTTAATGCAGACCTTATGGATCGGCACGGCTCTACTTAGACTTGCTGTGCTTCATCTTCTTGTATGCTTCCTCTATTTCCTGGGAGGTCAACTTCTTTATGTCTTGCTTGCGTTCTTCCTTTCTGCGTTCCCGGCTAGGCCGGTAAAATTTTGGCTTCTGTCCTTCTACTTTCGCTAGTAGATCTGCTCGCTCTTTGGCTAATCGATCTGACTTTGAATCTTTCCATGCCAGGATTTCACTCCGGTACATAAACTTCCCTCCTGTTGGAGTCTTATGACTCGGAATCTTCCCTTGGCTTGCATATTTCTGGATGGTGCCATGCGCGAGTCCTAAAAGCTCTGCTGCCTCCTTATAGCTTAACCTATCTGGATCTGCCATTGACTTTATTGCATATGCCCGGATCTGCCTTTCTAAACTTTCCTCTTGCAGTATCTCTTTAGGTGATTTTTCTATTGGTACGATATCGCTAGTTGAATCTCTACGAGGGCGGCCTAGCCCTGCGGGATGATGAGGTTGGCGAATTCCTTGCTGGCTATCCGCTAGGGCATGCTTGCGATAGTGCTCCATCTCCAAGGAGATAACACTCGCCATTGGCTGAAGAACTGTCTGGAACTCTGGATGCTCAGCCATGTACGTCGATATACGCACAAACATATCAGCCAGGTAATCAGCTTTATCTTCGGCGTATTCCAGCGAATATACTTTGCACCGTATCGCCTCGAAGTTAAATGGGTGCTTCTTCATGCTCTTCTGCCAATAGCTGTGGGAGAGTGTAGTCACGTAGATTATTTGCTGCCTTCCTCTTCCTTCTATCCATGACACGAGCATAACGCTCTGTTGTGGCGACGTGTTCATGGCACATCAGTTCTTTTAGGTCGTAGATCGATGTACCTGCGAGGATATGGAGGCAGGCAAATGTATGCCTGGAAATATGGAAATGCAGGGGATAAGGTTCTAAATGTCCATCTTTGTTTACCGTAGACTTCGTCACTTCTGCGGCACTGCACCACTTCCGCAGATCTTTATTGATTGTCTTTTCATCATAGAGCTTAAATACCAGGCCGTCACCTTCCTGTATTTTGCCGAGAAATTTTAGAGCAGCATCATTTAATGGTAGATAGTTCCATCGTTTGGACTTCTTCATCCAGAACTCGACTTGATATCCAATCTTATTCTGCTCGTTAAGCACGCGCTGAATGTTGCTCCACCGGAGTCTGCGGATGTCAGAGATCGTAGACCCGTATAGATGGCAAACAAGAACGCATCTTTTACATGATTACGATCCGGCTCAGGTGTATTGGCGAGAGTGTTTATTTCTTCAGGCGTAAGATATACGGTAGGGAAGGAGCCATTAGGAATGCCATTCCCTCTGGCTACATTATGCTCTATCAAGCGATCCTGTACTGCATACTCAATACACGATATAATCTTCTTGTAGTAGTTGTGAGCAGTGGTCTGATCTATATCAGCCTCATCCAGAAGGAAGTTCTTGAAGCTTTCATGCCAGTCCCGATCAGCCGCGTCCTCGAAAGTGACAGTGCGTTCATAGAGAATGGCATACATCCGTAGCAAACGTAGTATCGGGTTCCATTGGCGCTTCTTCTTCTTATCGCTCATGGTCTTCTCGAAATACTCGATGAAGTCCATACGAGCAGGGGAGAGTCGATCTAGTCTTTCTGTCTCCAGGATCTCTTGCCATATATCATCGGCAATGGCTGTAGCCTTCTGCACAATCTCTTCCCGCATCCGCTTACCTGTGCCTTTCGGGATGTGGAGATGAGGCCAGACCGATGTTCTCTGCCCCTTGTAGTAACAGTCGAGCCAGATGGTTGCCCCACCATTCTTATTGAAAAGACATTCCAATTCAATGCATAGGATGCCCGAAATTTTTCAAGAAAACGCCGTTTGGGGATGGATTAGGTTGAATATTACCGTAGGCCGGTCTCCATCTGAAATTCCGGCTGCACATTTACCCCGCCCAGTTTGCGCCATGTGGTATCCTCTAGTGAGCAGAGCAGCCATGCGAAGTTGATAGGGTAGCCGGGCACCGCAACGTTCGGGTGATATCCCTTGACGATCACGACCGCGTCGTCCTGATACACTGGCGTGATAAGTTCAGGATGTTCGGGATCGGTATAGACGTATTGTGTGCCGAATCGGGGCATGTCGAAAAAGAGGTACAATTCCTCCTGCGTTGCCGCGTGTTCGTGTGGTGGCCAGCTTGTCCAGTTGCCGGGGGCGGACATGGTTACGCCGGTCATCAGCTTTGCACCCTGCACGTTCTCGGCGATCACCTTATGGATATCGCGGTAATACGGCTCCGATCCCACCTGTAGATGCATTCCCTCCTGATGTTTTGTCTGCTCGTGGCGCACATGGGCTGCCGGGAATATCAGTTCGGTCGGGGCGCTTCCCTCGAATATGTCGAGCGTGCTGCCGGTCTCTACCGTGAATTCCTCGCCACGCGGGATGTAGACGCCATCGAGGCGGGAGACCTCGTAGATCTGCCCCGCGACCCGTACTATGCCGCTTCCGTGCAGCACAAGCAGCGTTGTCTCGGCACCTTCGTTGCGGGCGCTCACCGATGGATGCTCGGCGTCCAGGATGATACGTCCTGCCGAGATGAATCTGAAATCGCTGTTCTCCGGTGTGATGGCGATGTGCCGTCCCTTGCTGGCGGCGGTGTTTTTGATGAGCCACTGATGTGCCGACATAACCTGCTCCGCAATCGTGAATCGGATAGAGTGTTGTTGCCTTGTGGGGGAAGATAGGAAATCCGATGAAGGTGAGCCGGTGAGAAGCATGAAGACGCACGGATATTCTGATTGTAATATCTGCTGCCGATCACGCTATCTTTCAGGGTGCAGAAGGTGATTCCGATGGCGCCTGGCGCGGTTTGCTTATGGACGATGGCGCTGCTGTCGCGGTTGCCATCCGCGTATCAGGGAACTAGCGATGGGCGATCATCACCTCGGCGATTGCCGAGGTGATAAGCCGTTCTGCCGGGGTACGGGCGTTGTGGTCGAACAGGCCCCCTGGGGGTACCCAGTCGGGGGATGAAGGCCGGGACCTGAGGCTGGTCCCCCTCCATCGGCGCCATCGAGTCGTTGAATCGTCCTGCCTCGATGTTGGCCAGTATCACAGCGCCTTGTACTGCTCAAGCCGCTCTCTGGCACTATCGGCTTTCCTTGCCATGGCACGTGCCATGAATTGGCGTATTCCTCGGCGAGCACATGCTACTGGGCTGTCGGGTGGGATGGTTGTGCGGTCCTGTCGCTCGGGACTATCAGGATCAGCCAGAGCAGAGAGCGTTGAATGCTGGCACCATGGCTTCGGTGGTCGAGCGGATGCTGTATTGACCTGAACACCATGTACAACATCACGCTGGGGCGATAGCTGTTCTTCGGCGTGATCGGCCCTGGCTTGCGATCAGGCACAACAGCGCGCGCGAAGGCACAAAAAACTGCGTTCTCTCCACCCCTTTGCATGAGAATGCAGTCCGCCTGGAGCTTTCCGGTCCATCATTGCTGAGAGATTTCATGCCTCGATTGATAAAGACGACTAAACCCGCGGCTATGGCAGTTGTTTCGAGGATCAGGACAGGGGAACCCGGCAATATGGCGGGGGTGATTTCCCTCCAGAAAAATTTGGCAGCCTGATTGCAGGCATGAAACCGATAAAAGAATATATCCGAACATAACCGACAAGCAGGGAGCGTAAAGAGTATCATGAGCATTCAGGGTAGATATACATGCGGGAGAAGGCTGATGGGCCGCTGGCTTCTTCCGCTCATTGTGATTGCAGGCGGCATAAGCGGATGTGTGACCAATCCGGCGACCGGCGCAAAGGAGTTCTCGCTTCTCTCCCGTGCAGATGAAATCGCTCTTGGACAACAGGGCGATGCCCAGATCGTGGCGGAGTTCGGGGTGTACGACGATCAGGCCGTCGCCCGTTATATAGATAGTCTGGGACAGTCGATTGCCAAAAGCTCGGAAGATCCCAGCCTTCCCTGGACCTTCCGTGTGCTCGATTCTCCGGTGATAAACGCGTTTGCCCTGCCGGGAGGTTTTGTCTATGTGACGCGTGGTCTTCTGGCCTATATGCAGAACGAGGCGCAGCTTGCCGTGGTGCTGGGGCATGAGATCGGCCATGTAACGGCGCGGCACACTGCACGCCAGTACACAAACTCGCAGCTTGCGGGGCTTGGTGTTGGTCTTGGCTCCATCCTCTTCGAGGATATCCAGCCATTTGTTGGGGCTGTCGAGACCGGGTTGCAGCTTCTCTTCCTGAAGTATGGCCGCGATGACGAGCGCCAGGCCGATGAGCTTGGGGTGAAATATGCTACCAGGCTTGGGTATCAGGCGGGCGAGGGGGCCAAGTTCTTTACCACGCTCAAGAGAATCCAGGATCAGCAACAGGGAGGATCGCTGCCAACCTGGACAAGCACCCATCCCGATCCGGCCGAACGCGAGCAGACCGTGCTGCGGCTTGCCCAGCAGTATGCCGATCAGTTTCCCGGCGACGAGACCAGAGGCACGGATGTCGCTGCCTTTGTGCCTCGTTTCAACAATATCGTCTTTGGTCAGAACCCTCGGCATGGGTTTGTGCAGGGGGGCGTCTATTATCATCCCGATCTCCGATTCCAGTTCTCGGTGCCAAGCGGTTGGACTGTCGGCAATTTTGCTGCCCAGGTGCAACTGGCTCCCTCGGGGCAGAGCGATGCCGCCGCTATGCTGACGACTCTTCCCGACGCCAATCCCCAGACAGTGGCACAGTCCTTTGTGCAGGCGAACAAGGCTACGGTGCTGGAGAGCCAGTCGATCACGGTCAATGGGCTTGCGGCCTATCGTCTGCTGAGCACTATTCCGTTGGAGGATGGTTCATCACTTACCGCGCTCAGCTACTTCATTCGGAAGGCGACGCCGAGTGGCATGCTTCTTTTTGCGTTCCATGGCTATGCAACCCAGGCCCGGTTCAGTTCCTACAGCAGCACGTTCCAGAGCGTTCTGGGGAGTTTCAGCGAGGTTACCAACTCCTCTGTGCTTGCAGTTGTGCCGAACCGGCTTGATGTGTTCCAGTCTTCGCGCTCCGGTCAGTTCCAGACCCTTGTGCAGAGCCATGCCGGGGTAAGTCTTGATGAGCTTGCGATCATAAACCAGCGTCAGCTTACCGAAGAGGTTCCGGCCGGGACGTTCCTGAAGCAGGTGGATTGATCTCCCTGGAGCATCGCCGGATCGTTTCTGCGGTACAACTCGGGTGCAACAACGCAACGGCCTGCCTGCGAGCGGGCCGTTGCTGTTGTAGCTGTGGCCTCATGCCCTCGCGTTGTTACAGCATGGCGACTGCCCCCAGCCGTTCCGGCTACAGCATGGCCGATCCTTGTAGCAGGAACGGGGCCACTGATGGGAAGCATGTCTGCTTCCACCGAACCGGGAGTGTTGTTATACAGCCGCGTTTTTTTACCCAGGGAGCGATCTCCATAAAGAGAATTGTGCACGGCGCTCCGGTAATCTTGAATTGCCGTTATCCCGTTGCACTCATATACGATGGGAAATCTTGCCCATGAACTCCCGGTGGGCGAACTTTGCCCCGGTTGTATGAGTGCTGCCCGGCATCGGTTGATGTCGAAACGCCTGGATGATCCTCTTCCTGCGGATGGCTGATCGATGTTGCCGGTTCTCCGGTCATTGATGAAGCTGCACCATCCTTATACAGTTCCTGATACTTACATCTCACGCAGAGCTTTATACATGATTCTCTCCGACACCGACATCCTTGCCGCCATGCAGGCGGGTGAAATCGTCATCGAGCCGTTCCGCCGCGATCGTCTTGGCACCAATAGCTACGACGTTCATCTCGGCGAGTACCTCGCTACCTACATCGATGAAACGCTTGATGCTCGCATGCACAACCAGATCACCACCTTCCGTATCCCAAAGGATGGCTTTGTGCTTACCCCAGAGCGATTCTACCTCGGCGTGACGATGGAATACACTGAATCGCACAAGCACGTTCCCTTTCTGGAGGGGAAGAGCAGCGTTGGCCGTCTCGGCATCGATATCCATGCTACCGCCGGCAAGGGGGATGTGGGGTTCTGCAACCACTGGACCCTGGAGATCTCCGTCAAGCAGCCGATTCGTGTCTATGCGGGGATGCCAGTCGGACAGCTTATCTACTTTATGACCGCCAGCCCCGTGGAAATTCCCTACAACCTGAAGGGAAGTGCCAAATACAACGGCCGCAGCAGCCAGCCAGTGGAAAGCATGATGTGGAAGAACTTCGAGCAGAAGTTGTTCATCGAAGTTGACAACACCGTGACTGTAGAGTAACCGAAGATTTCGGGCCCATTTCGCGGATTCTGCTTTCTGATGCCTCTCCCCGTTTGGGGCTGTTTTGATCGTTTCTGTTCCCTGGGCGTTTCCTATCTTCGTCCGGGAAACAAAAGAAACAGGATCGGGACACAAGACCGCAAACGGGGGGCATATGGCTACGAAAGGGGTCTACTCGGGCAAGGTGAAGCTCCGAGAGAAGAAGCTGAGCAACGGCGATCGTTCGCTCTACCTGGACATCTACCACCACGGCAAACGGGCCTACGACTATCTCAAGCTCTACCTGACCGGCGACAAGACCCAGGACGCCGAAACGCGTCGTATCGCCGAGACGATCCGCTCCAGGCGAGAGATCGAGCTTCAGGCATCGGAGCACGGCATCATGCCCGCGCATATACGTGCGGCGAACTTCGTTGATTACTTCAAGGCCATCGCCGACGAGAAGAACCATTCGAGCTGGAACGCTACCTATCTGCAACTGGATGAGTACACCAAAGGGAGCCTCACCTTCGGCGCTCTCACCCCTGATATGGTCGAGGGGTTCCGGAACTACCTGCTTGGGAAGGTCCACGCCAACACCGCGCATCTCTACTTCTCCAAGTTCAAGGCGGGTCTTTCCCGCGCCGTGCGGGAAGGAAGGCTGGTAAAGAGCCCGGCCATGAATGTGGAGCCGATTAAGCAGGAGGATTCCGAACGGATGTTCCTCACGCTCGACGAGCTGCGGAAGCTGGAAAAGGCATCTTGCCCGAACACCGAGACCAAGCGGGCATTCCTATTCGCCTGCTACACGGGGCTCCGTATCTCCGATGTCCGGGCGCTCCGCTGGGTCATGATCCGCAACGGCCAGATCGAGTACCGGCAGAAAAAAACAACCAGAATTGAGTATCTTCCGCTCTCAGCACAGGCGCAGAAGTACCTCGGCGAGCCGGGCGAACCTGATGCGGCTGTGTTTAACCTCCCCACCCATGCCCCCATCTACCATGCGCTTACCAAGTGGGCGCAGGGGTAACGAAACCTATTTCCTTCCATGTATCGCGGCACACGTTTGCAACGCTGGCGTTGACCTATGGAGCAGACCTTTACACAGTCTCCAAGCTCCTCGGGCATGCGAGCGTGCGGACAACAGAGGTATATGGAAAGATTGTGGATGAGAAGAAGAGGGCGGCGGTGGAGTTGATACCGGAACTGTAAAACAAATTTATATCATCAATCCCTATGAAGACTCAGGACGAACAGGAGAGTGCAAAAGTTAATAAAGCTGAAGCGGTCCGCCAATACTTAGCAAAGAAGCCAAAGGCAAAAAACAAAGAAGTGATAGAAGCGCTTGCAAAGGAAGGGATTGATATTGATCCTTCTAGTGTGAGCAAAATTATGAAAAGGTCTATCACGAAGACGAAAGAGTCGAAGGTGGTAGCTCCTAAGAAAACCAAGAACGAGAAACACTCGATAGCTCTCAAGGTGAATTATCCCAGGCATTCTGTGGAGAAGGCATTGAGGATACCAAAAGCAATCCTTGACCAGAATGCAGGTCGTGAATGTACGGAGCAGGAATCGGCAAAATATGTGGGGACTGGAGTAGGAGGGCCATACAATGTCGAAGTGAGCTCGGCAATTAAGTATGGATTGTTGGAGAGGCCATCGCCCGGTAAAGTTGCGCCAACAGACTTGTCTCGAAAGATATTACGGCCTCAGAGTACAGATGATAGAATTAATGGCTTGCGTGAGGCTGTACTCAAAGCCCCATATGTATCTGCTGTCTATCGGCATTATCGTGGAGAGAATATACCTGACCTTGAATTTTTTGAGAATACGCTGGTTGATACTTTCGGTATACCTAAGGAGAAAACAGCCGAATTTATTGCAATATTCAAGGACTCGCTAAAAAGCGCTAAGCTCATAGAAGAGCACAGCGGGAAAACTAGGGTTCTTGATGTGTCGGACGAGATACGTGTGGACGCAGATTCTTCCAAAGAAATCAAAAGCCTGAGCAAGGGAGCTAAAATTGGAACAGGCGATATCTGCTTTGTTGTAATGCCATTTGCGCCTCCACTAGGTGATTATTACACAAAAGTGTATGAGCCAGCTATAAAGAAAGCTGGGTTGATTCCCATCAGAGCTGATGCCGAAATTTTTGGTACCGGAAAGATTATAGATCAAATTTGGTCAGGTATAAACTCAGCTAAGGTTTTAGTGGCTGAGCTAACAACTAGAAACGCAAATGTGTTCTATGAGTTGGGTATGGCACACGCACTAGAAAAGCCAGTTGTGTTAGTATCCTCCAATGAGGAGGATGTGCCATTTGATCTGCAACATATTAGGGTTATCTATTATGATGTTAAGGATCCATTTTGGGGCGAAAAGCTGATAGAGAAAGTCGCTGAGAATGTTATCTCAGCTATTAATAACCCAGAAGAGGCAGTTTTTAAACGCAATATCAATTAGCTCTAATATTAAAATGCAACTGTCAAGCCGTTCAATTGATGAACTAGCAAAGGTTGTTGCGGGCGATACGGGGCCTGGGCTTTACCGTAGTGGTCCGCAATTGGTCGCATTCTTTAATAGATTCGGATTTAGTGATGAATACGGGCAAGGTTTCCCAACGCGCTGGCGATTTGCTCAGTTGAAGGTGCAAAGCCTAAATGGGACAGTGGAGCTTGTGAAGCTTATCAGAGATATGTTGGACCCCCGCGAATGGCTGAACTGCGACGATTTCCGTGATGAAATAGCTCAATATTTAAATCGAGTATTTAAGTTTGATAATTATGAGATAGTGCCAGATGGTGACTTCTACAAAGTGCGTGCGCTTTCAGGAGTTGTTCTATTCCTAACACGTTTAGAAGATTCGAATTCTATCGATTACGAGTTTATCGAGGAGCAGTCAAGGAAGTGTGACGTAAAGCTTGCTGAGGGAGATTTTGATGGAGCAATTACAAATGCGCGATCGCTGCTTGAGGCTGTCTTGGTGGGGATTGAGAAGGAGATTGACTCAAATGCTCCCCAATATGATGGGGACTTGATGAAGCTCTATCGTCGTGTTCAGTCTGGTTTGAATCTGGAGCCCTCGCGAAAGGATATTGCGGAGCCGTTGAAGCAAGTTCTATCTGGGCTTGTTAGCATAGTTAGTGGTCTCGGAGGACTACGGAATAAGATGAGCGATTCCCATGCGCGATCTTATCGCCCTTCGAGGCATCACGCCGTCTTGCTCGTAAACGCTGCAAAGACATTAGCCAGTTTCCTATTTGATACAAAGAGGTATCAAGTAGATAGAGGCATTATCGATCTACAAGGGATTCAGGAACAGCAATGAAGGAGGATGGAGGAACTACGAGAACCGAACATTTCAATGAAGCGCTTTTGTGGGGGGGCTACTCGGAATCTCTTCGTAAGAACAGTTGTAATTTCTATCCCTCTGTTATGTACCTTCGCGTCCTATCAACTGCTCCTTTTGCCGGTATAGTTGACCGAGTGAGAGGAATATAGCATATTAAATGACCCTTCCAGTCTCTACGAGAAGTGAATCCTCAAAGGTTTATGATGGGTTCTTTAGACGATCTACCCAACCGCCATAGCAATCACGATAGGGCAGAAGCTGCGGAAATAGCTTTTGTCACAGCTGTTGATGCGTGTAAGTTGTTCTTGGTCCAGCAGAAAGATCGTAGTGATTACGGAACTGATGCTCAGCTTGAGGCAAGATGGAATGGCAGGATGACAAACCTCCGAGTTCATGTTCAGCTCAAAGGCACTGATGCCGCCACAAAAGCAGACGGATCTGTGAGTGTGGAGATAGCCCGTTCAAATCTGAATTATCTACTTGCTCAACGTGATTCGATATTCGTGTGCTATCATATCCCTACTCAGCGCTTGCTTGTCCGGTTTGCACATGATGTCTATAGTGAGTATGAGAGTCGTGGCAAAGAGTGGCTCCATCAGGATACTGTCACAGTGAGATTCAGTAGACCTTTCGATGAAGAATTTCAAAATCGTCTAAATGCTAAAGTTATAGCTTCTGGTAACTCTATGCGGGATCTGCGGCTAGAATGGTTAGCTGCCCCTCCTGACCGAATCCCATCTTTAGTAGATCAGTCTATTCCACTCATTGAGGTGCCTATTGATCCAGAGCATGCAAGGGTAATGCTAACCCAGCTTTATGAAGGGGGGTATGATTCGGCTATCTCTAAATCGTTTTTACAATTCTCTGCTGTACTGGATCCGTTGCCAGGAGCTATGGATCAGGCATATATGGCAGAGATCAACTTGGGTATCAATGGGCTGCCCATTGATGAAGATCGTATCCGGCGAGGCATAGAAATCTTTGAGAACGAGATGCAAGAGAATTACCTGCATCCAGGAACACTATTGTATTGCCAAGCCAACGGTTGGTTGGCATTGCATGAATATGAAAGGGCCTATGAGCTTTATAAGGCTGCACTGCCATTAATGGCCAGCCCATCAATTGTTGATGTTGCAGCACAGTGCTGTAAGAATATGGGAGCTGCACTGGAAGCCATGGGTAGGATAGATGAAGCCCGTGAAAGTTATGAAAAGGCTTTGAGGCTGGATCCACAATTGGGCGAGGTATATTTCGCACTTGGCCTCTGGCAAATTCGTTATGGAAAAGATTATTGCTTAGCCTTATCTCATCTGGACCGTGTAAGCCGGAGAAAGGGATCGGCACTTCGAATATCCGCTGTACAAGGTTGGAGGATCGAGCTGCTGTTTCGGACCGGAGATTCGGATGGCGCATTTCGCGAGATCCAGAATTTGCTCAATGAGGCTGAAACGCTTCCTTGGGCGTGGCCCTGGTGTGCAAGACAGGTAGCAGAATTTGGGCGGGCAAGCATTGATTCAACTCGGAGATCGCTTGTTTTCTGGAGTAGCTATCTTGATGAGGATCCAGATAATAAGATTGCAGAGCGTGAACGTTTGTTCTGCCTCTCACAGCTGCATGCGGCTGGAGAAACCACGGGAATCGATTTTGGAGGCTTTAAGTCTGCGGTAGTGAGACTAATTGAAAGTGGAGATTCGGAGTCCGCACTTCTTTGGGACCGGGTAGGGCACTGGACTCAAGATGGTGATGATTGGATTCAAGCTGAGAGTGCATACCGTAAAGCATATGAGCTGGAACCTGATCAATATGGCTATTGCCTAGGAACAGCATTGAATTTCCTTGGTAGGTTTGATGATGCCTTACCTATTCTGTTAGCTCAGGCTGAAGAGCATAAGCAAGACGCTATGAGCTGGTTCCAAGTTGCAGTATCGTATGGAGGAATTGGTAACCTTGAGGCTAGTATCACAGCTTACAAACGAGCTCTTGAACTTGATGAAGATTATGACCTCGCATGGTTTAATCTTGGAGGTATGTATTGGAACTTAGGGGCTGTTGAGCAAGCTATTGCCATTTGGAGTGAAGCTGTAGTTCGATTCCCAGATCATGCTTTGGCCCAGGATGTACTTCTTCTATTGCTTGGCGAACATTATCTGCGATCAGAGCTATAAAGCGCCCAGCCTCCCATATTTGTAGTAAGTAATCACGAATATCTCTCAAGAGCATCATATGTCTCATGAAGATGCTGTAAATGATCTGAAACATCGCATTGCTTCTGCGGATACAATTGATATAATCCATCAACTGTATGGAGAATGGGCTACTCTGGTCGAGACTCCCCAGCAGCACCTTGACTACTGTGAGAGTCGGCTCCAATACCTGGAAGCTGATCTAGCAAGTATGGATGAAAGCGCCTTTCTCATTCATGGTTCACAGGTGAAGGGGGAGATCGCATGGCTTTAAGGGTGAAATCCGCAAGCAGGAACGAGCCCTACAACAACAGGCTGCGGTACCTACCTACTCTCCTCAGATACCCTCTACCACTTCGGAAGTCCTTGTCTGGGACCGTTCCCTCACCGACCTTGCGAAACTCCTCCACGTTCTTATTGAGGAACGATGCATCGAGAAGGACCGGATCGACCACTTCGTGTCAAAGCACATTCAGCTCCGCAACGAGGACGGCACTGTCTCCCAGATTGACCGCAAGCGGTTCGCTACCCTGCTCCGCCAGTTCAAATCTCCAACCGGAACGGTCAAGGGAAGCGAGAAGATCGACGAGATCCTTGACGATGAGCGCGTATTAAAGCGTAGGAAAGAGTAATGGCATCGGGGGAGCTGCGGGTGCCATATTTGCCCTTGCAAACAACCACTATCAACTTGTTTACAAGGAAAACACTATCCATGTCCGTGAATCATATCCTCGCCCGTATTGAAAGCCGCCTGGAGGCTGTCGAGCGCCTTCTCACCGAGCAGGCCGACGAAGTTCTTGCCATCGATGCCGTATGCGGGCTTACCGGCCTCTCCAAGTCCGCCGTCTACCAGAAGACTTGTAGCCGCAACGGCGAGCCGCCGGAACTTCCGCACTACAAGCAGGGGAAGCGCCTCTACTTCCGGCGCTCCGAGATAATGAACTGGCTTGCACGCCGGCGGGTGCTCGATCGGTCCGAGATCGAAACCATTGCCGCCAACTACTGCGTCTCCGGTGCCGGTAGAAGGGCTTCATAGCTCGTTTATGTCTCTAGTGAACCATCATTGCAGGTCCGGTGCTTCTCGGTCCCGTGTTCAGACTTCATCACCTATAGACTCAATCTCCATATGTCCAGGGTTCTCCGGTGCCTGGCCTTCTCCTGCGCTGAGACAAGGAAGGTGAGGTACTGTTGCTTAACTGAGTGATACGCTGAAGAGCCTATATACATGCGGCTGGATCTGAAACCCAGTGGGAACAGCCGCAAGCCAATGATTCGGCCATGATCCCGGTCCAAACCCCACGGCAAACGACCTTGAATGAGCGTTGAAATGGCGATTTGGGCCGGAAGTCGGGTGAAATCCGCCAGCAACGATGGTTCATATGTATGGCTCATCCATGACGCACATATGACACCGGGTGATGATGGTTATGACCGAATCGAAAGGAATCATCCGGATTGAGCCCTGAAACTGTTCCTGGCGTCCCCAAATGGTGCTGAACCCCAGTGGGGCGCCATCCTTTGAACTAGATCGGGCACCCCGTGCGGGTGCTTTTCACTACCATACAACAATGAACACCAACGAATCGGATAGAAATGGCGGCGATCGCCGTATCAGCGGCCTTGATCTGAAAAGGATCAGGGAGAGCTGCGGCTACAGCGCCCGCGAGTTCGCGAACCTCCTGAACTCGACCGGAGCACGGATTACTACAGCACGTTCGGTGTATCGTCTGGAGGAGCGGTCAACCATTCCATCGCGTTATGTGGATGCACTGGCGAAGCTGGTGGGGGCGAAGAACTTCGATACGTCGTTACAGGCCATCTTCAGGAAGAGGAGGAGGCCCGGCGACGAAGGGAAGAGATACGCCGGAAACAGGATGAAGAGGAGCAGGAGAGGAAAAGGGGACGAGCACGGCCACGGGAAGCACAAAGCCCGCTCTCCTGAGCGGTAAAGCCCTGGCTGCCCCGACAGTGAAACCGCGTATATTGCGGCTCACCGGGAGAGCCGGGTTTCCCCGACGGGATCGAAGGCAACAAACCACATGACTCATGGCGAAAGCTCGAAAGAACACCTATCTGAAAGAGATAGAGGTCAAATACAAGATCAAGAAGATCAACGACAAAGTGATTGGTAAGAGGCTGACGGATGCCAAGCTCGTGGCGGAGTTGTTCGCCGATCTCCAGAACGAGACAAAGGAGAAGTTCATCGCCATCAATCTTGATGCACAGAACAAGATCCTCTGCTTCGAGGTGGTTGCCATCGGGTCGGTGGAGGCAATCTACCTGCGGCCAATGGAGGTCTTTCGTACCTCTATCATCGTGAATGCCTCGGCTGTGGTGCTGGTGCATAACCATCCTTCCGGCTAGCCTGCGCCAAGTCCCGAGGATGTCAATTTTACGCTGAAGTGTATCCGGATCGCTGAGGATCTGGGGGTGCAGCTCTACGATCATGTGATTATCGGGATTGATAGTTACTACAGCTTTGCGGAGAAGGGGATTCTTAAAGTTGACAGGAACAGGTAAGCGCAGATTCAACGTTCTACCGCCCTAAAAGTTCCGGTCTGTTCCTCTTGCGAAGAATAGGGTAGACTGGTATATTCGTGCGGCTTTTTAAACTTAGTTGTTTGCTGTCAAGCTCTATAGGAAATGCAGAAACAAGTTGGTTAGCCGCAAGGGGGAATCTCATGGAACGCACTAGACGTGAGCAGATTGATCGGTTAGCTGCGATCGTACGAGATGTATGTCAGCTAACTACTCCGATTGATATGGAAGAGGCGGTAGCTCGCCTCCGAGGAAACATTGAGTGGGTTGATGAGGCAGAATTCGAGGCCTCTATTGAAAAGCAAGGCAATGGATTCCAGATCTTAATTTCCAAAGAGGTTTCCGAAAACCGGCGCCGCTTCTCCATTGCTCATGAACTAGGCCACTTGTTTATACATATGGGCTATCTAGTTGATGAAGAGAAGTGGAAATCTGTTGGTACATATACAGATTCAGTCTACTATCGCTTTGGCTACACTACTGAAGAGTATGAGGCCAACGAATTCGCTGCTGCTTTGCTAATGCCACGTGATGAGTTCATACTAATAGCACGACGGAACTATAATGGAGATGCTTATCACATATCTCCTATTGCTGAACATTTTCAGGTATCTGCGGATGCCGCACTAAATCGTGGAAGATGGTTGGGGATATTTAGTTGGGGCTGATCGCATGGATTTGATAAAGGATGAAGCGCAAGAAGAATACATTGACAAAGCTAGGGAGACTCTAGCACGCAATAAGGATGAGCTCCCCACTAACCGTGAAGCTACCAGCTCATTCTATATCTTCTTTTCGTTCGATCTAGTCAATTCTACCCTATATAAGTCGATCAATCAGGCTAAATGGCCTCTAGTTATCACCAAGTTCTATGAGTTTGTTGAGGACAGCCTTAAAAAACGTCTGTCCCGTGTTCGCTTATGGAAGTATGTTGGTGATGAACTGCTTTTTTATCTGCGAATCAGCAGAATAGAGGATGCTCGTGACTGTGTGACAAAAGCATATAATGTCATGCAGGACACTATTGAGCGGATTCATCAAAGCTTTTCAGATACACGCACTATTTTATCAGTAAAAACAACTGTCTGGTGCGCGATGGCTCACGATTTGCCTCCTGGAGATATCCATGTAATGGATAGCTCTAGGGGGCCAAAGTATAGTAATCTTATCATCCATCAGCCACAATCTGGTAATACTGCCGTTGACTTCCTTGGGCCAGATATCGATATTGGTTTCCGCATTGCAAAGTTTGCTGCTCCTAGGCGCTTAGTCGTTAGCGCGAACCTGGGATATTTCCTGTACAGAGATAGAGCACGTGATTCTGGAAAGTTCGATGAGCAGCTCCGGATAGTTGCATATGAGCAACTAAAAGGAGTGTGGAATAATCGTCATTATCCTATTATCTGGTATGAAGAAGATTGGGAACGGATTAAATCCTCATTCTTATATGATGAACATCATCAACATGAAATAGTTCGCCAGATACGATCTCAAGGTCCTATTGGGAAACTTGATGAGATTGTTAAAGTTTTTAATGATCTTGGTCGACGTGAAGAACTAGAGGAGATGTGGTCAGTCATTAGTGAGCTAAACTCTGCTGATGCAGAGTCAGAGCAACCTGAGGTGGTACTTAGTGGGCCAGGTGGTTTGATAGAAGTTCATTGTGTTGCAGTATGCTTCCGTGCTAATGGATATGTTCTAATCGCGCAGCGTCATGCCGACAAACGTCGCTTCCCGGGGCATTGGGAGTTTGGTTGTGGACAGCTTGATGCTTTTGAAACATTTGAGCAATGTCTACAACGGAGCTATCATGAGGATTTTAATGCACATCTAAAATTTAGTGATCCTATCGTCCCAATTAGGACCTACACTATTGGAGGTGGTGCAGAAAAACGAAGGATTCCTGGAATCATATTCCTTGCGGATGTTACCAATCATGACCAAGTAAAAGCTCAACGACATGCAAAAGTCGAATGGATTGATCCACTAGCTCCTATTGATGCTGCATTCGCAGACTGTGTTCCTAACTTTGCTATGACTCTGCGGCAGGCGAGTGAAATCTGGAAGTCTCTCCAGCAACAATAGCTAGTTTTACCGATCAATATAGACAAAAGCCTTGGCCACATCTGTGGCCAAGGCTTTGTCAGTGATAGAGGAATATCAGAGGTCCGGAACCAGACCAGCACCTCGGAGCAGCCTACCCATGTTCGATACGCTCACGTTCAGACTGCGCGCCAGCCGGAACGAGCCGGGATTGGCCGCCTCGGTGATCGCCTTGGAAGCCGCCGTTGCAACACTGTGGAGAACCGAATAGGCATCTCGGAGGGATTCGGATAGAGGCTTATCGATAGGAGGGGTATCAGGAGGGCGGGTAGATGATGAAACAGGGGGAGGTTCCAAACGGAGGAGGGCTTCGATCTGCTGCTTAAGCTCCCCAACCTCCAGAACGGCTTTCTCAAGGAGTGATCTCACATGCGCGGGAATCGCTGCTCTGGAGGCGATGTCATCGGCGGGATCGTCCGTCAATGCCTGGAAGGAATCCCCGATGGCATTCAGAAAGGGGATTGCATCCCATAGCAGCTCATAGATCCGTCGAACAGTGGCAAGGGGGCTGCCGTCCGGTTCCAGCATACCGCCGGAGCCGGAAGAGTGTGAAGTTTTCATTGGCTTTTAGTAAAGAAAAGTCCGGATGTACTACGGTGCCAATAGGACCGCCGGGGCGTTACCGCTACCCGCATCCGGACAACTTTAGGGCAATAGAGTTGCCATATCCAATCCTCGCAAGCATATAGCTTGAGGCTAGATATGACAATTCCGCGTTAACCCAGCGGAAACGGGATTGGCTTTTAGTAAAAACAAGATAGGAAAGTGGAGGGGAGGTGTGCAAGCCCCGTCTGGTTCAAGACAAGGGCCGGCAAAGTGCTAAGGGATGCCTAGGCCGGGGAAGATGTGGTGCTGATGCAGTACCTCGGCAAGGTGCTGGTCCTATGGGCGGATCACGATCGAACTCTTGATTATTTATAAGCTTGTGAGCAATGCCGTTTACTTGGTAATAATAATGTTGCGGCCATACACTCGCCCGCCCCCGACAATCTGCACCATATACATCCCCTGAAGTAACTGGCTGATATCGATGGGAATGACTTGATCCCCTCTCATAGCTTCTTGCTCCAGGAGTATTTCCCCTGCTGTATTTACAACTCTGAGTTTTGTGCCGGGTAGTGTTATAGGTTTCCCTAACTGAATGTTAACCACTCCAGTTGCGGAGGGGTTCGGGATAACTTCAAAAGAAAGCCCTTCTGCCAGCTCTGGTTCTGCCTCTACGTCAGATAGATCCTTTGCGGATTCGCAGCAGTACAGCTTCTTGAACATGCAAACATCCTCGGTGGAAAGATCCCGGTCAGCTTTTACCCATTCATCCAGGTATCCGTTCCGCATAATGCTGCCATCGTGGTTGCATTCGGATTCGTCGCCATGCTGGAAACCAGCCCAATGCCCTAATTCATGGAGGAAGAGTGAGTACAGGCTGACATAATTGTAGCCATCGGTGATTGCGTCTTTCTTGTCAGGCTCAGTATAAAAGAAATTCGTAGGGACACCATTAGCATCAGGCTTGGTAAACTCCTTTTGCTGGTTGACCACCATATAGGCCGTAGAGCAGTCCGCCCCACAACCGTCTGGCGTCCTGCGCACGGATAAATCCGTAAAGCCTCTTGTAGATTCCGGATAGCGTCCCAGTTCGCTGAGGCTGCTTGACCAGAATACTTTTAAGCAGCAATACGGGTATTCATCATTAGGTCCCTGGGGTGGGCAAAGGTTGTCCCATCGGCGTGCAGCCTGGTTCAGGCGAGTTTCAACATTACCCCAATTGAACACAACAGCTGGGGGCAGCGGATTTGGATCAAGTGGATTGCTGGGATTGAACACTATCTGCACAAATTTATGGTCGAAGCTTGGGCACAGGACCATAGGCAGAGCTTGTTTCAAAGGCTGCAATCCTGGTTCGTTGTTCGGATCTGATGAACACTTGCGAACAGCCCTCCCATTCTCATCACAGAAACCCAGGTTGAACGGCATGTCCTTACACCATTGATCTTCACATGGCGGAGTGGTTACCGTATTTGATTGAGCATTGGCTGTGGCAGAGAGGCAAAGACCTATAAGGCAGGCAAAGATCAACCGGAACTCTTTCATGATGGTGGGTTTAGGCGAGTTGAGTAGGAGTTCAATACGTCATGGTGAGTATCTTTTCGCGAAGCTGAAGGAAACGGTTCCTCCAATCCGCATAACTCATGGTCGTGCTATTCGACCATACCCTGTTTATATCATGAACCTGCCCGCCAATAATCGGCAATGCATTATATGAGGCTTCCGGCTCCAAGTCTATATCGTAATAATCGAATGATGAATCCACGACGGAGGCATGATGGCTGAGGAAAACGATTGCCTCCTGCCCTACCTGCATGGCGAAACCGCTATCGGCTCCGACTGAGAACGCCGGATCTTTTGTTTGATACGGATAGTCGCTCTGGTGAATGCTGCCGCCCGGCCAATAGTTTCTATGGGTGTATTGGAATTCAAAGCAAGGAGGATTCGTATAGGCAACAGCCTGAGGAGGAGGCTGCTGCATCAGCAATTGATCCGGGCAGGTGCTGATCCTTTGCCCCTTCAATGTGTCGAGTATCTCGCATCGTACACGAAACTTGTGCCGTACAATAGGGCTCTTCAGTTCAGCCGAGTCTATGTCCGTCACCTTGATCCTCAGTATGTAATCAGGATAGATCATCGAATACAGAGCTAATCGTTCCCCATTGTTCGGCGCCACCTTCAAGAAGCTCTTCTTCACCTGCTCGGCAATAGAGTTCAGGCTGGTTTTATATCTGTCCCATCTGTGCAAGTCCACTTCATCGCGGTATTGCCGGAATACGATCGGGTCGTAGTCGGTGAGCTTATAGAGATACTTAACCAGACCTTTCAAAGTGTCATTCTGGGATAAATCCGTCCACCTCTCAATGGATTTAAACGTGCGCCCCTGAACATCAAACCTTGCAATACTGTCCATGTAGATGTAGGCGCCCAGAATATCCCAAGGCATGCCGCTGTTTAGCGGTGGCAGGCTCCGTATAATGGGGTAGCGTGTCTGGTACATCGCTGTAGTAGCATTGTACCAGTACCCCATCGCCTCAAACTTCTGCCGGTTGATAGGTCTCTTACCGCTTTCGTTCTGAGCCCATGCAGGCGAGCCACAGCATAACCATATTATTGCGCCTATTGCCAGCCAGTAGCTAAGAGTCTTATCGGGTTTCATTCGGCAACCTTTGTTCATTTGTGAATGATCCAGCGGTACGGAGATACTTGCAATAGTAGTACAATGTACAACTATGGACTGACTGGGGGTAGGGTACATCTTTGTGTACCCCATTCTGAGGTGAAGGGAGTCGTAACCTGTTGCTGTAATGTTTCTCAAGGCATGGCGGATGCTTATGCTGTACGCTTTTGGAGGCAATCACATCTCTTCGAGCAGAAGTTGTTCATCGAAGTTGACAGCACCGTGACTGTAGAGTAACCGAAGATTTCGGGCTGGTTGTGCCCTTCTGATGCCTCTCCCCGTTTGGGGTCGTTTTTGATCGTTCCTCTGTGCTGAACGTTTCCTGTCTTCGTCCGGGAAACAAAAGAGACAGGAGCAGGACAGAAGACCGCAAACGGGGGGCATATGGCCAAGAACGAAAGGTATTCCGGCAAGGAGAAGCAGCCGAGGAACAAGGGCGATCGTTGGCTCTACCTGGGTATCTACCACCACGGCAAGAAGCATTCGAGCTGGACGCGGCCTACCTGCAACCGGATGAGTGCACTGGGGGAAGCCTCACCTTCGGCGCTCTCACTGCCGATATGGTAGAGGGGTTCGGAACTACCTGCTGGGGAAGGTATACGCCAACACAGCGTATCCCTACTTCTGGAAGTTCAAGGCGGGTCTTTCCCGCGCAGTGCGGGAAGAGGAGGAGATCAAGAGAAGAGGCAGGAGGCTACGACTGGTCGGATGCGCATTATCAGCATCATAGGTTGTATCGGGATCGGATGGGTTGCAGGGTGGCAAGGATTGGCAAATGGGCGACAATCGCTGCGAAGCTCTGGTTGTATTGATGACTCTTATTATATTTGCCACGTATTCGCAGCAGTGGCATTTAGCCGCCCCCCCCAAGTGGCACTATCCCTACATCCATAAATCCTGTTGCACCCGCGTCTCTTCATTTGAGACACCCCACTCACAACGAGACACCGCAACATTTCCCGACCGAGCATCACGTCGCGTATTGAAGACAACTCGGTTTCAATTGATTCCGGCCGAGTGATACGGGACGGAATTACATGGCTTGTCCGGTACTATTCACATCATTTCAGGACGGATCGTCATGGCAACCTTCGCTCACCACATCCAGGCGCACGGCTATGCTGTGCTGCCGGCGTTGCTTAGTGCAAGTCAGGTTCAGGAGGTACAGAATTGGCTTCAACATATCGTCGACTACGGCGCGTATGTCCCCGCATCACTCGAACCTGAATACGAATCCCCCACAGTTGCCGGCGAGGTTCACCTCCGCAAAATTCGTCGGCTGTTCTGGCACGATCCCGCATTCTGGTACGACCTGATTCGACGAACGTCGATAGCTCCGATTCTGTACGATATCGTAGGCCCCCATGCGACCCTCATTCTTCATGCCGCCTTTATTAAGCCGGCGTATGTCGGCAGTGCCGTTGCTCCGCATCAGGACCAGGCATTGTGGGGCTTCCCATATCCCGGCGCCGTCAGTCTCTGGATTGCCATCGATCCGGCGACGCCGGAAAATGGTTGCCTCGAACTGTTTGAGGGTTCCCATGCGCTGGGCCTTCTCCCTCACGGAGACATGGGGCCCACTGCGTGGCATGACAGCGTCGATGTGAGCGGAGCCAAGCTTGAGGCCAGGCCGGTGCCGCTTCGCTCCGGCGACGCAGTGGTGTGGCACCGGTATATGCTGCACGCGAGCGCGGCGAATCGATCGCCGGAAAATCGGCGGGGCGTCGTGATGGTGTTCGCTGATGCCAGCCATAGGCCGTTTGATGCACATGACCGATTCCCTCTCAGCCTCATCGACAGTGTTCGGGGAGCAGGGGAGGCATATGCGGCGGTTTCCGAAGCGATCGGAGACGCCCGGCCATGATCGAATTTTTCCTTCACGGTTACGGCAGCAGCGCCGACGAGTTCCGCCGCTGGTGGCGTTCGGACTCGACGAGCACGGCCGCCCACTTCCTTGATGGGCCGGAATTCGATCGGTTCTCCTCCCGGCGGCGTTGGTTCGCCTTTTCTGCAAATCCGAACGTATTGCGCCGTGGCATGGAAACCGCTGCCGTGGCGGCTATCCATCAGATCGAGTGTACGCTGAAATCGCTGGGATATAGCTCCGACATACCGATTGCGCTGGTCGGCCACTCCCAGGGCGCCATGATATCGTTCGATCTGCTTTGCCGGCAGCGATTCAACATTGCCCGTGTTCGGTGCTTTGCCGGATATCTGCCCGAGTGCTTTCAGGTTCCGGTGGAGAGTCCGCACGCGTCGGTGACCGCCGTCGATATTTATTCATCAAGCATCGATCGATATATCGATCCCGATGCGGTTGTACGCACGGCGGGTTATTTCGCAGAAATATTCGGATTTGCCGTCTGCCATTATCAGACCTCCAGCCTTCAGCATGCTTTTTCGTTCGAGTGGTTGGACCCGGCGAATTTCAAATTGCACGAGAGGGGCGAACATGTCCGATGAGCTGACGCTGCATGCGCCCGATGCGCTGCGGAGCGCGATCGAGGATTGGGAGTGTATGACGGAGGAGGAGCGGCTGCGCTGGGATGGCGCACGTGCTGGTTCGGCAATTCGGGACGCTATCCTTCCGCGTCTGGCACAACATGGTGTGGTGCGCATCCGCCTGCTCGATTCGCCCCAGCGGTTCGAGATCGACGCGCTGCGACGGATGGTTGAATCCATCGCAACGCAGATCGGATTCCTGGTGCCGCAGACCTATGCCAACAATCTCATTGCGCTCATAGAGGATAAAGGGAAGGATTACAAGGCATCTTCCACGAGAGGCCATCAGACCAGCGCGGGGCTGCCGTTTCATAGCGACCGATGTGACCTCAACGTGATGCTATACGTCCGCGGGGCCTCCGAGGGAGGCCATGTGAGCGTGGTCTCCTATGAAAAATCGGCGAGAAGTCTGGAACGGGTACACGCTTCCGCGCTTGCGATGCTCTTCGAGGATTTTCCGTTCGACCTTCGGAACGAGCGCATTTTTCCGACGCCGGAATGGTATCTGCGCCCGATTCTCTGGAAGCACGAACATGGTGCTCTGCGCGGGCATTATATCCGGCGCTTCATCACCGATGCACGGCGGCATCCGGGGTGTCCCCATTTGAGGAAGGATCAGCTCGATGCGCTCGATGCGTTCGACGCGGTGCTCGACGATCTGCGCCCGGAGCATACCTTCAACCCCTTGCCCGGTGAACTTCTCATCGTCAATAATTATCGTGTCATGCACGCACGGGATCGATATGCCGATGGGGGAGAGCAGGGTGGGGGACGGCTGGCGATTCGTGCGTGGGTGGCGCCGTTCGACAGCGAATCCCTGCCGGAGTTCCTGTTGCCGTTGGCTGGAGCGCTCGCGCCCGGATGTTTCCGTGGAGGCGTGGGGATCGGCCCGGACTATCTGCGGATGCTTGGACAGACCCAATCTACATTACATTAATTGTCAGCTCTATGAACTCAGCACGGGAAACGTTCTCCGAGAAGTCGCATGAATATATGCACGCCCGTCCCCTGTACCCGGCCGAGCTGTTTGAATGGATAGCCAACCAATGCGCTTCCCATGATGTTGCTTGGGATTGTGCGGCCGGCAACGGGCAGGCGGCAGTGGGCTTGTCGCCGTATTTCAAGAAGGTTTTTGCCACCGATATCAGCAGCGAGCAGATCGAACACGCGATGCATCGGGACAACATCGAATATTCGGTACAGAGTGCCGAAAGCACCAGCTTTGCCGATCAGGCGTTCGATGTGATCGCGGTCGCTCAGGCGCTGCATTGGTTCGATTATCCCCGTTTCTGGTCGGAGGTGATGCGGGTTGGGCGACCCGGAGCGTTGTTCGTGGCGTGGGGGTACGATTGGCTTAACAGCACACCGGAGGTGGACTCTGCGGTGGTTGTTCCGTTCAGAGAGGTGATAGCGCCGTTCTGGGCGCCGAACAACATGCTGTTATGGAACGGATATCGAAGCGAGGAGATCGAATTCCCATTTCGACGTATCGCGACGCCGGAATTTTTCATCAAAATGCAGTGGTCCTTGGACGAGCTTCTTGCCTACATGATGACATGGTCGGCATTCAAGCGCAGCCGTGCCGACAGCGAGGCTGTCGCGGCCATGGATCAACTGCTTGAGAGAGCACATGCGCTGGCGCTCCCAAGCATGCGCTTCGCCGTCCGCATGCCTCTGAAAATGGTGGCCGGATATGTGTCGTCGCCGGACGCACAACGGGAACGTCGATGAACACCTGCAAAACCGCATCCCTGTGCGGGATCAACTACGAGCTTGGTTCGATTCACGGCATCGATGCAACCTTGTTTACTATCGACCCCGAGGAGTCGCTCAAATTGTTCATCGAGAAAGGGGTTGGCTCCTACTCGAAGTTCGATGGACCGATCACGGAGGTTATCCAGCGTTCCGTATTGCGCTCGCTCTCGGACGCAATGGTCCCGCCGGAGGAGGTCGATTGTGTGCTGATAATCTCGGAGAGCTTCTCCGGCATCCATGATTCGGGTGCCCCTTCCTCCGACTTCCGTGACGTGCGGAACCTGCTGTTCGACATCCTGGCCGATGTAGGGATCGCCAATGCCGCGATTTTCTGCACCGCGTTCGGCGGATCAAGCAATTTCCTTCAGGCGATATTCATGGTCAAACCGCTCATCGAGGCGGGAATTCGCCGCAATGTCCTGTTTGTCTGTGTTGATCGCCTCACGGCGGGGCAGACACGAGTGATGGATGTCGCCGTTGCGGTTACGGGAGACGGCGTGGCGACGTGCGTCGTTACGCAGGAGCCAAAATCGACCGCGCCGATATTTTCGATCGAATATGCCGGTATCTCACCATATCGTACTAGTAAACATAAGAAAGATTGGAACCATCTGATATTGGAGATGTACCGGGCGACGAAGAACGCGGCGGCCGATTGTTATGAGGCGATGGGGCTTCAACCGGGCGATTTCAGTTGGCTGATCCTGTCGAATTATAATGAGTTGACCACGAGGGTTTTTTCCCGGCTGCTCGGAATAGGTATCGAGCGTACATTCCTGAACAATACGTCACGAACCGGCCATATCCCATCGTGCGATTCCCTTATCAACCTTAAGGATCTTGCCGATTCAACCAACCTGCACCACGGCTTGCGTCTGTTGTTATATCTGAACGGTCCGATATCCTGCGGTACGATCGCCTTGACGACGCAGTCGGTATCGACATAAAACCCGAGATCAAAGCCGACTTCATATACGGCCTTGTATCTGAATCGCCCACCCGCCTTGCTCGGTAAATCTCCCTCGGTATGCCTGCTCCTATCGTAGCTCTCCGTCGAGATATCGGCGTGCGACGACCTGTCGCAATACTTTGCCGTTTGAGTTGCGCGGGAGAGCCTGATCCGAGACGATAAGAATATTGGGCACTTTTCCCTCTCCCATCTGATCGTAAACCCACGCCAGAAGATCCTTTTGCTCGGTTGGCCGAGCGACCTGCACCACAACACAAAGCTCATCGCCCGACGGCAGATCGCGCCCCTTGAATGCGCATGCATCGATCACATTGGGAGCACGACGGAGATAGTGTTCCAACTCATGGAGATAATACGTGACGCCTCCGCGTAGAACGGTATCCTTCATCCGTCCGCAAATGTAATAGCGACCGTGATGATCGCGCTCGGCGATGTCTCCGGTCCGAAGCCAGCCGTCATCCCATGTCTCGGAGGTGGCCGCAGGATTGTGCAGATATCCGTCGGTAAGCATTGGACCCTTCAGATACAATTCCCCACGTGCGGCGCCAGGGAGAGTTGTGCCGTGCTCATCGACGATCCGCGCCTCGATCCCTATGGGATAGCCGATCGACTCGCTGGCCAGCCCGTCATCATCGCGGCAGCCATGAAATACGGCAAAGGTCAACTCTGTCAGCCCATAGGCATTAAATACGGTGACCGGAAATTTCGTCTCCAGCCTGCGAAGCTCGTCACGCCGCACCGGTGCGGCCGCGCAGAATGCATGTAATGGCCTCCTCGGTTCCGAATGGCTGGGGAGGGCGTTCAGCAGACGGACCAATGGCGGGACCAGATATACAAAATCGACCTCCGATCGGAGCAGTGCCTCCCATGTGCTCCGAATATTTGCGATGGTGAACGCCGGGAACGCCCGTGTTGCGGCGCCGACCTCTCGCGGCAGCAGAAAGCAGACGCCCAGGACGCCAAGGCTGTTGATATGAAACAACGCCCCCGCACGTCGCACCGAGGTGAAATCATGGATCGCGAGGCATGTCCTGTACGCGGTTCGAACGCGGCGGTGGCTGATGGCGACGCATTTGGGATTGTCCGTCGTTCCCGAGGTGGTGGCGAGGATGGCCACGTCGTCGGGGTTTTCTTGTTGGCGGTGGGGGCGCGTGGTTGTTTCGCATCGGATGGGATAATCGGCGCGCCGTACGTTGGCCGTGCTCAACTGCACCGGCCAGTTATGTAAAAATAAGAGGCTGCAATTGGTCAGTCGAAGCAAATCCTCGACGATTGCGGCGCCCCAGAATCGATCGATCAGGAGAACGGCCACACCGCATCGCCACAACGCGTTGACGAGGATATGAAAATCGACGCTGTCGTCGCAGACCACCGCGGCGATATCTCCTCGCGAGAGCATCCCTTCCAAGCTGCCCACCGCGCCGTTCACGCAGCGGTCGAACGTGCTCCATGTGATATGGTCTGGACCGGTCGCCGTATCGTACTCGATGGCGGGAGCGTCTGGAATCCGTTCAGCCCAATACGTAATAACTCCGTCCAGCGTGAGATGCGGCGGCGCAATTGCATCATCCGGTGTGGCCATCGAGAACTCCATGTTCGATCAGGAATGTCAGCGATATCAGAAGGCAGCAGATGTCGGCGTCGAATCCGGCGTCGGTGGCGAGGGCCTGCAAGCATTCGCCGACCGCATCGCTGCCGAATAGTTGTGACGCAGCCGCGTGAATCCGCGTGGAGCAGCGCTTGTCCTCGATACAGCGTGCCAACATCGCATCGGATGCCTTAAACCGTGTCTTCTCGGCGGTGGCGCGTATGCCCAACTCGTTGCGGTACGCCTGCCGGAGTATCATCTTTCCGGGAAGTGGTGCAAGCTCCTGCCAGGGGATGGCGAGGGCCATTTCTGGAATTCGATTATGAAGAAAAGGAACGCGCCCTTCTATCGACTTCGCCATGAGACAGACATCGCTTCGCAGCAGAAGACGTACCAGCCGAATTTCACGTTCTATCTGTCGGATATCGGTCTGCACCCCATACAAATCCGAAAATCTGGTCTGTGTCCGATCTATGGCGGCATTGCCAAACAGAGTGCGGACCAATCGGTCGCGCCGGGGATCGTGATAATAATCGAGTATGGAGGCAAGCCCCGATAATTTCGAGTAGCTTCGATAGCCGCAGAACAGCTCATCCACTCCCTCGCCGGTCAGCAGAACCCGTATCCCTTCATCCGAGGCCAGCTCGGCCAAGTGTTGATAGAGGGGAAGGCTCGACATGGTCGAGGGTTGGCCGAAGGTTGTGGTGGCTGCCTCGAACGCGGAAAGAAAATCCTCTTCGTCGGCGATCGTGAAGGTCCGATGGCTCCATGTCTCCCATGCGCCTCCGGGCGGCAACCCAAGCTCATCGAGCGATTCCACTCCATCATCGCTGTCCTTCAGCCGAATGCTCAGCGTGGTGAGGTCTTCGACTCCCGCCGCGTTCAGCTCCCATGCCAGAATAGTTGAGTCAAGTCCTCCGCTGATCGCGAGGCCGAAGGGGCCGCTGCCGGCGACGCACCGTTGCACAGAATCCCGAATCGCATGTTTGAGTCTGGCGATGTCATCGTCCGATCGGTCCACCGGAAGCGGGTGGCGCTTTGGCAGCTCCCGCATCCCGGTGCGTGAGATGGTGATGTCATGTTTCCAGGCCAGACGGATATCCGACACCCACGACTGGTCGCTCAGATACCAACCGTAGGTGAACAATTCGGCGAGCGCTTCGCGGTCGACGACATTGGTAGCCGATATGCGCAGCAGGGGGGCGAACTCCGAGCAGAATGCGAACCCTCGTTCCGACCCCCTGATAAAAAGAGGCTTGATGAATTGGGGGTCGGTGGTCAAGGCAACCGAGGGACCGTCGTCTGTGGCTACAATACAAGATGCGTACATCCCATCGACGTCGTGTCCATTTGTGATAACCGCCGCCGTTTCCTGTGTGATCCCGGCAGGCAATTCCCTGAAGGCGTCGTCGTGGTCGTATGTGCCGTAAATCTGACCGTTGAACACGGTGATTGCATCTCCGATCACGATCGGCAGCGTGGTATCCGGGCCGCGCAGCCGAAGCCGATGCATTCCCAGTTGAATATCATCCGAACGGAAAATTCCCGAGCGATCCGGGCCGCGATGTTGAATCGACTCGAATAACAGATCGAAATCGTGATGTGTCCAGTCCCGGCCGATCACGCCCGCAATACCACACATTCCGATTCCATCTCCTTGCCTTGTAGTGTTCCCAGATATTCCGCCACTTCTCCAAAGG
Organism: uncultured Alphaproteobacteria bacterium; assembly: GCA_964455525.1. Classification (GTDB taxonomy): domain Bacteria; phylum Bacteroidota; class Ignavibacteria; order OLB7; family OLB7; genus JAFDZV01. The sequence goes on along the minus strand of CAYVWR010000001.1, from coordinate 329,522 downwards.
TCGTATAGGCTGCCACCTCGTCGAGCGACACCGATTCCCCATATGCTCCTTCGATGAATAGAAACAGGTCGAGGAACATAAGCGAGTCGAGCACGTCGAGGAGATGCGTGGACATCGTAATGGCCGTGCCCGGCATACGGTTCTCGATATAGGCCGCCAGAAAATCCAGCGCCCGTCTGGTTGCATCGCTCGGCAGCACCTCGGGGCGCAGCGGCTTGATATGGCCGTTGGTTTCCGCTGCGGTGGCTGTGGGCCTCTGCGTCGTTGCCGTACCAATCCCCGGAATGTCGGCATCGTCGAGCAGACTGGAGTTGTACTCTCCCGCCAGCACATAGTTGATGAACAACCCTGCGCCTGCAAGGACGCGGTAACTATGGGCGACGCCCGACGGAATAAAGACACTCTTCGGGCTTTCCACCACGAAGCTCTCGTCGCCCAGGGAGACCTCCACGGTGAGTCCGGCCAGCCCGGCGCCGTTTCCGATGAATAGAAATGTGCTGTCGACGGTATGACGATGCCTGTCGACGTGTCCGGGGCCGTAGTCATCCATCTCGGGAATGCTGCGAACGATGCAATACTGGCGCGCATCGGGCACGACGCGATCGTCCAGCATAACAAACCGATCGCCGGGTCCATGGCGATGGTGCCGCAGCTCGGTGGCGGAAATGATCTCCGGGTTGTTGATGAGGTCCGCTCTCAGGAGGGGCAAAATGGCGGGCTCGGTATTGCTTGTACGGTTGAGCGTTGCGGGCGCGATCCACGAATATGCCGACTCATCGCGTTCGGCTGCGCGCCGATGCAGCTTCGAGACGTGGGTGAACGCGTTTGCGCCGGTGATAGGCCGCCATGGATCGGGTTTGAGCCGCGAGTGGGCCTGCACGAGCCGGCTGACACTCTGAAGGATGTTGTTGCCGCACAGGGCACGCCACTGTAGAGCGTGGAAATTTGCTAGGAGCGTGACGGTGTCCGAAATTCCGCATCGCTCGCCGATACCGTTCACGGATGCCGAGATCCAACCTGCCCCCGCACGGGCAGCGCTGAGCGCGTTGGCGTTGGCCATGCCACGATCGTCGTGAAAATGAACTTCCAGTCTCTCCTGCCCGCCGAATTCGCGACAGATGCGTGCGACGAGTTCCTCCGTTTCCCAGGGGCAAAGGAGGCCCACGGTGTCGGCGAAGCATATTCGATCGGCGCCTGTGTCCAGCGCTGCGCTGTAGCCCTCGGCAAGCTCGCGCCAACTGGTTCGGCTGCCATCTTCGATCGTAAACCGTACCTGTAGACCGAGGTCCTTGGCATGGCGTACCGATTCGCGGATCATCTCCTCTTTCGACCGCTCGAAGCGGACGCGGCATCGTCGGGAGATCTCGTTGATGCCTACAAAAATACCAACCCATTGTGCACCGGCTGCCTTCACGCTGTCTATGTCCTCACGACGTGCTCGCGCATGAGCAAGTACGGGTGTCGAACCGCTGGCTGCGACCACCGAGCGTACACGCCGTGCTTCCACCTCGCTCGATAGTGGATGACCGCACTCGATCATATCGACCCCGAGCGACACCAGGGCGCGTGCGATCTCCACACTTTCCTGTTCACCGAAGCGAACTCCGGGGGCTTGCGTTCCTTCTCGCAGGGTCGCATCAATAATGCGTGGAGGGTGATGGATTATCTCATGCATATTCATATGGATCAACGCGGCTAAGTGTCTGATGGCTTTTGTTCTCGACCCGGTGCGGCGAAATGCGCGCCGACGGCACCACCAATGCACAATGGGCGGATTGTGTAACTGTCCGGCTTAGCCCCCCTCGGATGCTGTGCCGATAGTGCGAAGCGACGCCGCAGCATCCCTGACCGAAGCGACCGCGCCGCGCAGCGAAGCGCTAACACCGGCTACCGATCCAACCGCGCCGCGCATCGAAGCGCCGATCCCTCTCACCGATCCGGCAGCGCCGCGCATTGATCCCGCAACACCGGCCACCGACCCCACAGCGCCGCGCATCGAAGCGGCAACACCCCGTACCGAGCCGACCGAACCGCGTACCGAGGCGGCAACCCCTCGGACGGAGGCAGCGTTTCCCTGGAGAGAGGCGACCGCGCCGCGCAATGAGCCGGCGCCCTGCAATAATGAAGCGGAGGCACCGCGCAACGACGCGATGGCGCCTTTCAAAGAGGCCGCCAATCCCTGGATGTCCACGAGATCACTCAGATCGTCCTCGGTGAGCTGACGTTCATACGTGAGATCGCTCTGTTTGGCCCATTTTCCACCCGTTTGTTCAACGCTCATAGCAATTCCTCGTCAATAATTGATAGTGATTATTACCAGGGGGGGAGGTTGGACATTGTATCCCGAAAATTTTTGGATGCGCTGACTATTGGGGGGGAGGTTGTGATAGTATATCGCCGGAAAGCTTTGAGATGATGTTGATGAGATGCTGAGATGTATTGATCCGCTCCCGGCATGTATGGTTGCCTTTGACAAGGCAGCGCTCGATCAGGGTTAAACCCCATATATCTGTTCAGTAATGAATATGAACGGAGATGACCGGGGGTGGCCTCTCGGGAGAGCATGTGCTCTGGAAATCTTCGCGAACGGTAGTAGGGGGCGGGATGAAATCTTTCGGTTATTCAGTTACGGTGGTAAGTTATTGATATTAATGTGATCGTCATAATTTTTTTTGGGGTACATCTTTGTGTACCCTGTCTTCTAAGAAGTCCTACGGCGCGTTGCTCCGAGTGTGCCGCGCACGCGGGGGATCGTCTCGACAAGTTCTTTGGGCGTCGTCGTGTCGTTTTGTGGGATCGGGTATTACGTATAATACGTTGCGAATTTTGTATAGGTCCAATGATGATCGTGCGCCATTTGCTCTGCGGTGGAAATGATTCTTTTCAAGCGATATCTCCTTGAATTCGGCAGGGCTGAGATCCTTCAATGTCGAGTGCAGGCATCGGCGGCTGTAGTCGATGCCTCCGTAGTCGGAGATGTCTCTGTGGGGGATATAGGTGTGCCTCGTTTCTGCCGAGAGCGAAATGCGTAGGCAGCGGTAGCTGCCGGGTTGGGCCATGGCAGAGTGGAAACATCTATAAAAGAATTCAAAGAGAAGGCGGTCCCGCCGTACAATGGCAGGGCAGTGGCCGGAGAGATGGCGGCCACCGCCCTGCTGCGGTTTCGTTGGCGATCAGGACGTTATTGTCTCGGCAACCGTTTCCTTATACGGGCTGTTTTTTGGCAGATCGGTTGATGCCGTCGGGTCGTAGCCGGAGTGCTTCGGCCAGACGATCATATCTGGCGTGGTGCCGAGCGAATCCATCGCGAGCGTGAGCTTGCTGTGAAGCCTCTGCCGCTCGGCCTGCACGCGTTGCTGTTCCTTTGGTGGAAGCGAGTCAAAGACCGACGGGTAGGCAAGGTTCACTCTCTCCAGAGGATCGGCTGATAGATCGTAGAGTTCGTATTCCGGCTGTGTGCCATCGTAGACATCGTAGTAGACCGCGTACTTCCATTCCGTTTCGGTGATGCAGCGGATGTGGTTTGCGCCGGGGACATAGAAGTAGAGGTCTTCGTAGGTGAAGTGAACGAAGTTCTGTACGCTGGCCTTCGGGTTCTGGATGATTGGTGTGAGATCCTTTCCCTTGAAGATCCAATCGCCTGGATGCGGAACGCCGGCGATGGTTGCCAGCGTCGGCATGATGTCGATAAGGGAGGCAAGCGAGTCGGTGCTCTGAGGGTGCGGGAAGAGGAGAGGGTTGGAGATGACAAGTGGCACGTTCAAGGTTTCCTGATAGACGTTGAACATCTTCTGGCGCTGGCGGCCGTGCGACATCGCCATATCGCCATGGTCGCTGATGCGGAAGATCATGGTATCGGGGGTGCGGCCGGTTTCATCGAGTGCATCGAGCACCCGCATGATCTCGCGGTCCACCACCGTATTGAGATAGGCATAGAACCGGCAGTAGCCAAGCTGCGTTTCGGTGTCCTCCTCGGTTATCGGGCCGTTCCCCACGTTGCTCAACTTTCGGAACTCGGCCTGAACTTTGGGCTTTGTATCGAGCGATTCGTTGACGGTGGGAGGCAGGTCGATAGGGAGATCCTTGAATGCATCGTAGTTGTAGCCTCCGGCCTGATAGAGTGGCACCTGTTTGCCATCGATCTGCACGTATGCCTGCCCGGTGCCAGGATATGCCAGAACATCGTGCGGATTGACCAGCGAGACGATCAGGCAGAAGGGCTTCTCGGAATCGTAATTCCGAAGGAAGTGAAGCACGCTCTGGCGTTCGGTGATCTCTGTTGGCAGGTAGCCATATTTTGCCGACTGTCCATGTCCGTCGATAAAGCGTCCGTCATTGTTGGTAGTGCCGCCTCCCATATTGGCGATGGCGAGATTATCGCCTGCATCGGGCATCCCCCAGCCATCGAAGCCCCAACGCTCGGCGATATGAAGCGAATCGGCCTCGGTCCAGTACTTCTGCCCGAGCGTTGTGCTGAACTGGACCGGCTTGGTCAGGTGCCATTTTCCCTTGTAGATCACGTTATAGCCAGCACTCCTCATCATCTTCGCCATATTCTGCATGGTGCTCGATAATCCACGCTGTCGCCGCTCCTTGACCGTGGTGGCGGTGTTTCCGCTACGCTGGTGCATATGATCGAACTCCAGCACCTCGATCGCCGTATGCTGTGCCGGGTATAGTCCGGTGAATAACGTTGTGCGGCTTGGGGAGCAGGTACAGGAGTTGGTATAGGCGCGATCGAAGGTGAGCCCGTTCATCTTCAGACGGCGCATTGCCGGAAGATTTTCCTCCTCCCAGCCCTTTGGCCAGTGTGGGTGCGCGCTCTGCTGGTCGGTGATGATGATCACGATATCGGGTTGCCGCGAAAGATCTCCGAATGCCATGGAAGATTCTCCTGTGTTGGATGATGAGTGCTGCCGCCTCGTCCGGCTTCGTACGGTAGATGCAGAGTCCTGGCGCCACTATCTGGCGTGACGCGATGGCGTCATGCCATGATGGTGCTGCTCATACTGCGGTTATGCACGAGAGGTCGGAGGAAAAATGCCTTGGGGGAGAATGGTGCGGAGGGTACCTGTTTCCGCACCGGCAGCGGGAGTATACGAAATCGGGCAGGACTTACAGTAGCACCAGATATCTTGATGCGATCGTTCCGCACACAGAAGAAATGCATGCAAAGGATGGGGCTGCCGCAATGGAAAACGAGTTGAGCAGTTCCCGATCGTGCTGAACCTGCACGATCATGATCGGCTGGTGTAATCGTGCCCGGCGTTATTCAGGTATTGCGGGCTTATCCGGCATAATGTCCCCTAGCGTGTAGGTGGATGCGGCTATATACAGCGGCACGAGTGTATCGTGGAGGGACTCTGTGGCGCGCCAGAAGGGGAGCGGGCCAAGCTGCCGTGGCAGTGCTGCCGGCACGGGAGGCGTTCGCAACTCGGCAGTGTCCTCGGCCGGGTACAGGTTCGATCCCCAGAAGAGTGCCGGATCGGCGCGCAGTTCTTCCGGGGGGAGTGTTGGTGCATGTATGTTCCCGGAGTTTGCAGGGCCGGTGGCAGGTGCCAGTTTTTCCATCAACTGTTCCCGCTCGATCCCACGCAGCCTGAAGATCAGGAACGGGTCGCGGTCGAACTCCTCGCCGAGCAGATAGTATACCGCCGCGATATGTTTGCAGGGATTGGCCCAGTCCAGGCAGGTGCAATCGGTCTGAATGTCCTGCATCGTTTCCGGGAGGAGCGATATGCCGGTATCACGAAATACCTCCTCGATATCGTCCGGCATCTCGCCTGCCAGCAGGCGGGCGGCAAAGATCGCCTGCTGCGAAAGTGCATTGGCCAGCGTATCCCATTGCTCTGCCGGGAGCGTTGCTACTTCGATCGTTACGATGTAGGGAATTCTACCCGAGCCTTGTACCTGCGCGGTTATGCTCCCTTTGCCGATATCAATCGCGATCACATGCCCTTTCCGGGCATAGGATCGGCCACGGGTAAGGCGGGTGGCAAGATTAAAGCGTTCCAGCAGGCTTATCCATCGCTTTGCCCACCAGTTCTCGCCGAACGATCCATGCTGCGAGCGGGATCGTATGCCTCCTGCGGCGATGGGTGGCTTTGAATACCTGGAATCCCAATCGTGGTTCATAGCATTATTCTCCCAGCGCGTCCATACGCAAGGCCAGTATCTGTTTGAGTTCGGTGGTCGAAAGCTGGGTGAGCCATCCTTCGCCGCTGCCGACGATGTTGGATGCGATCTCCTGTTTTCGTTCTATCATCTCATCGATCTTCTCCTCCACAGTCCCGGCACACACGAACTTGTGTACCTGCACGTTCCGTTGCTGCCCTATGCGGAAGGCGCGGTCGGTTGCCTGATTTTCCACGGCCGGATTCCACCATCGGTCGAAATGGAACACATGGGCCGCTGCCGTCAGGTTCAACCCGCTTCCACCGGCCTTGAGCGATAGAATGAAAATCGGGGGGGCATCGGCATCCGCCTGAAAGCGTTCTACCATCCTGTTGCGTTGTTGTATCGGGGTTGCGCCATGCAGAAAGAGCGCCTCCACAGCAAAGGTCTCCTGAAGGTGCCGTTTGATGATCGTTCCCATCTCGGCGAATTGGGTGAAGACGAGCGCACGATCGCCTGCGGCGATTGCCTCCTCCAGCATCTCGGTCAGCCTGTCAAGCTTGCCGGAGCGTCCGGCGATAGCGGAGTTGTCGCCAAGAAACTGTGCCGGGTGATTGCAGACCTGTTTGAGTTTCGAGAGGCCTGCCAGCACCATTCCCTTGCGCTGAATGCCTTCGGCATCATCAAGCTCGCCGGTCATCTCGTCCACTACTGCCTTGTAGAGCGAGGCCTGTTCTCTGGTCAGTGTGCAGAAGACCTTCATCTCCTGTTTCTGCGGCAGATCGGTGATGATCGAGCGATCGGTCTTCAATCTGCGGAGAATGAACGGTCCGGTCAGTTTTTTCAGGCGCTCTGTGGCATCGGGATCATGATCGACCTGAATTGGCAGGAAGAAGGCGCGCTTGAATGCTGCATGCGATCCAAGAAAGCCGGGGTTGAGAAACTCCATGATCGACCAGAGATCGCCGACGTGGTTCTCGACCGGTGTGCCGGTCAGTGCTATACGATAGCCGGCTTTCAGCGCGCGTGCGGCTCTGGCCTGCCTGGTGTCTGGATTTTTGATGTTCTGTGCTTCGTCCAGGATGATGCCGCTCCATGGAACCGTTGCCAGCAGCGCCGCATCGCGGTGCAGGAGCGGGTAGCTGGTAACCACCAGTGCGGAGCGTTTCGCTTCGCGGGCAAAAGTGGCATCCTTCTTTCTGGCGATGCCGTGGTGCATCATCACCGGCAGTTCAGGGGTGAACCGTTCTGCTTCCTTGCGCCAGTTTCCCATCACCGATGTGGGGCAGACGAGAAGCGCGGGGCCTGTGGTCCCTCTCTCCCAGTCTTGCTGTAGCAGGGCGAGCGTCTGGATGGTCTTGCCCAGGCCCATATCATCGGCCAGGCAGGCCCCGAACCCGAGCGAGCGAAGGAACGCGAGCCACGCATAACCGCGCTCCTGATAGGGGCGCAGGGTTCCATGAAAGCCGGAAGGTGGTGGGAGCGTCAGTGGGGGTCTGGTTCCGTTGAGCTGTGCCAGCATCTCCTGGACTATGCCGGTTGCCTCAACCGCCCCAAGCTCCATTCCTCCCGGTGCCGGTATCGCTCCCAGCGCCATGCGGACAACGTCGCGGATCGGAACCTGTGTATGGGGGTCTTTCTTTTTTTTCCAGTATGCAAGCGCTGTCTCGATCTCCTCGGGATTCAGCTCCATCCACTCGCCCCGCATCCGTAGCAGGGGGGCCTTCAGGCCTGAGAGCTGTTGCAGATCAGCCAGCGAGAGCCGTTGATCGCCCAGGGCAATATCCCAGTCGACTCGTGCGATGCTGTCGAGTGTAAGGCCTGCATGGGCCGTCAGCTTCGGGCTTTGAACCGTGGCGCGTGCGGTCAGCCGCTGCCTGCTCCCTCTGCGGCTCCACCAGGCGGGCAGTAAGACGCCGAAGCCCGCCTGCTCCAGCAGCCACGCATCTTCCTGAAGGAACCGATATGCTCCTGTTGCATCGATCCCGTAACCATTGGGGGCAGGGGTTCTGAGGCTTGCTTCGATCTCGGGGACCAGACGGGATGCCCGTCCGAGTGCGGCCAGCAGATATTCGCGCGGATTTGCTCCGAGACTCTCTGGAAGTTTTCGCCGTCCGTTCTCCACGGTCCAGATATCGGCAACGTCGATAAGCAGACTTGGGTCCTCCGTCGATTGCAGGAGATAGCGGACACTCCAGGCCCCATCCTGGTTGGAGTGATGAGTGGAAGATATCTCCGGGGGTTCTTCAAGACGAAAGCAGAGCCGGAACGGCGCTGCTGCTGAGGTCAGAAGGGGGCGCTTCCATGCCGCAATACGTGCGGCCAGTTCCTCCATCTCGGCCTCTGTGCCGGATATCCGGCCGGATTCCGAGTGCAGTGCTCTCAGCCAGCGCTCATCGGGGCTGCTGAGGGAGGCCCCCAGAGGCAATCTGGGCCTTCCGGGAGGCCTCTGGGCGCGAGGCAGGGAGGCCGTATGTGAAACCGTTTGAAGAACCAGGGTGTCCACGGCCATCGCGAGGAACTCGGCGAGCAGGGTCCGGGATGCGGTATTCGGAGGGGCGGAGCCTGCGACCGTCAATGCTCGGCAGGCTTCGGGCATGTGCCGGGCAAGTCTGGATGCCCGTCCCGTCATGGTTCCCACCAGGATCGGGTCCCAGCATGCCTGGTACTGCTCGCCATCGTAGAGAAGTCCGGGCAGAAACTGCTGCCGTACAACCAGTGCAACGGCCAGCCGAAAGGCTTTCATCCAGAATGTTACCGTCGATCCGGCTATCACGCCTGGTGCCAGCAGCCCGTGCTCGATCGTCGGCGATAGAAGTGCGATGGCTTCTTCTGGAAGAAGTTCCACCGCGCTGATGGTAAATGGGCGTAGGATGGGCCGGGCCTGTGATTCCGGGGCATCTGCGATAAGGGGTGAGGAGGGGACTGGCGCTCCATCGAGCGTTGGAATGTAGATAAGCGCGTCGGCAGGGTGCCGGTGCGCGGCAGGATGCACCCCTTCCACGATCGTGCATGCCTTACGGAGCACCGTGGCATCGGCGGCGTACGGATAGGGCTGGGGGGCGGATCCCTGAACGGTTTGGTCTGGCTTGTTACGGGGCCTTCGCCGTTCCTCCGGGGGGACTTCCCCCCAGAGATAAAGGCGGCCATCTGTAAACCCGGCGTGAAGAATGATCATAGGATAGGGACTCAATACCGGATAGCATGACCGCTGTTCCGATATCATTACCTCGCTGGTTGTGCTTCCATGAGTTTTCGATACCAAGGACTACCGCATCTGTTTTCTGATGCAGTAGGTCCTCAAAAAGCATATCCCGGCCTGATTCGGCCGGTCAGAATGTCAGGGTTCTTTTCCAGCGGCGCGTAGATTGGAACAATGCAAATTATGATGACGGATCAGGTTTCGGAATCGCTTGTGCCGGGGCAACGATAATTCATGGCCAGTATCCTCTTCTCTGCCTGATCCGGTATGGCACCCGTCATGGCTCCTATGATGCCAGGTCCGGGATGATGCCAGCCAGCGCTGGAAAAGGGCTTTGCGGCCGACTTCAAAGGCGAGTTCATCGGATGGCACCGATAGGCTGCTGTGCTGCTCTCGTGGCCTGCTGCTGTAGGAGAAGATGTGAATGATTATCGGGAACGCCACTATCGTATGGAAATGGCATGCTCACCAACGGAACTTGTCGCGGGCATACTGGTGCAAACCCTACCGGCAGTATGCGCCGTTCATATCGGCGGATGCAGATCGCGGCTGTTCCTCTGCTGTTGCTGGCGTACCAGTTGTGCGAAGGTTCTGCTTGCAGCGCGTAATGAGAAGGCCTTGAGCGAGAGAGTCGGGCGGATCAACGCCGTTGGCGGGGTGGCTATCAGTGTGTTGCCGCCAATGGCGCCTGGCGAGGCAGGCGAAGAGGGGAGCAGGCGGTTGTCCGACACAAATTTCTGGGGGTGGCCAATGGTCCGTTTGCTGTGTTGCCCCATGTGAAACAGGGGGCGAGGTGCCTATCAATGTGGGGAGCGCGAGGTGTCCGCGATGCGGTTATGCCGTTGCAGGGCATGTATTCCGCCCTCCCAAGGATGCGGTAAAGGGATATACCGATGTTTGCAGAGTAGGCCGGATGGCATTCCGGGCGCCTGGGGATGGCCGTTTCCCGCATATCCTATCGGTGTGACCGCCGGTATCGTGGGGGGGGGATCTGGGACGTAGGATGAACGCGGAATAAAAAAGGATGCCATCCACATAGATATGGATGGCATCCCTGATGGAAGCATGTTGCTCCCGGATATACTAGCGAGTGGGCTGCACGGCCACGCTCTGCGCTGTCTCGGTCAGTCCCATGACCTTGACATTGCCGCTGCTGGTAACCTGTGCTGTCAGTCCATTGGAAGGAATGCCACGATCCAACCGTCCCAGGTCGGGTTCGTTGCCTTCATCATCCAGGTCCTTCTTGCATGGAGTGCAGAGAAGTCTCTGATCTTTATTGTAGACCGGAGCAACTTTCGTATTGCACTGAGAGAGTGCAAGGGGATGGCAATACTCGACCTGTTTCTCCCGGAGTTCAGGACGGAAGACTTTGGCTTTTGTCTGCATGTCGTTGCATCCCGTGTAGCCGTTTTTGATCGCCTGGATCAAATAGAGATCTTCACCTTCTTTGGTAAAGCTCTCGGTTACACCGTTTGCCGCCACATACACTGCGCCATACTTCTTGCTACGCTCCGCATCAAATGCAAGCGAGAAACCCTCGTCGTTGCGTTTTCCGCCATGGAGGCTGTACCACTGTGGGTTGAATTTATAATCAACGCCGCAGAGCAGGAGATCGCGTTGTCCGAATCCTGCGTCGGTCATGTAGCCGGTATAGACCAGGTCGCCATCAAAGGTTTCCCGGATCTCTGCAATCTCGTCATCGGCGACGCCGGCGAATACCTGGTCGAACTGGGCCGTCCCTGCCCCGTCGATCCTAAGCAGATAGCCGTCGCGTGTACCTGGCTCGAGCGTCTGAAGCCATCCGGCGATGACAAATGTCCCGTCGCTGGCTTCGATGATATGGCGGGCAACACCCGTTCCTTTATATGGGAAGAATTCTGCCCAAGTGGGGGGGGAGACGATGGACGGATTTATAACTCCATTACCATCCGTTCTGATGGCGAGGATGTTCTGGTTGCCGAAGCTCTGGGTTGCGCCAACTGCCAAGATGTCCCCTTTGGCAGTAACGGTGCAACTGTTGAGAATCTCGGCGCCATCTCTCTGGCCATAGCTACGGCCCCAGATGATATCACCGTTGGAATTGGTTCTCATGAGATAGCCGTTGGTTTTCCCATCACCGAAGCTCTGTGTAATGCCAGAGACGACAAAGCCCTCGTCAGGATAGATCTGAACATCGGTTGCCACGTCATGACGTGGTCCGCCGTAGGTCTTTGCCCATACCGTGCTGCCTTTTGAATCGATCCGAAGCAGGAATATATCCTGCTCGACCTTCTGAAATGCGGGGCGGCTGATATTGCAGCAACTGTGCGTGTTATCCGTCGAGCCAGTGATGATATACCCACCATCGCTGGTCTGCCGGATCTTTCGTCCGTAGTCGTTTCCGCCGAAGTTGTAGGTGGTGGACCATTGTATGAAGCCACATTCATTGGTCTTCACAACGTAGACATCGTAGTCGCGGCTATTGCCAAACGACCGTGATTCGCCTACGGAAATGGTGCCACCATCATTCGTTAGCAGGACTCCACCCCGTGCCGCATCATGTGCTAGCGTACTGTTGCCTGGGAATGTGGACTGGAAATACGGCTGTGCTTGGGCTATGCCTGCAAGCGACAGCGCGAGTCCTGCACAGAGTACGACTCCAGAAGAAAATCTTTTCTTCAATGGGATCATTCAATTACCCTGTTGCGTGAATATGATTGGTTGACAGTGTTCACCTCTATAAGTGATGCCGAAGCAAATGTTCCCATGATGTCCCGGCATGAGAGCCAGGTGCATCGGCAAGGTAAACCATTGTGAGTTGGATGGGGGGAAGGTTGATGATCGCTCTGCTGCCATATCGACGAGATATGGGGTCTGAAAGACGTGCTGGCCGCGATCGTGGCTCCGGTTTTCCGGCACGACTGGATTATGCCATGCGGAACCCGGATGCCGTGTATGAATTGCCGAAAGGCTCTGGTTCCAGAGTGACGGGAATCCGGCTGTCCATCGAGCTGTACAACCAAACTCCCGCCACCATTTATCAATCTGCATTCGGCCAAGTTATGCTTTGCCGGAGGCGGGGGACAGTACATCTTTGTGTACCCTCCAGGCCCCGCCGGATATCAGGGAAATACCGAAGAGTCCGCTGAAGTCTTCCTCTCCATTTCGATGATGCTGTACATTGTTGTGTGGATAATACGGCTGCATGCCCGGCAGGTTCATGCTTCTCTGCTGGTGGTGAATATGCTGAGGATGGCACTCCACCGGCATTCTTCGTTGTCTGTTCGCCCATATCTATGTGCCGCAGGGATTTTTCCGGCGGTATTTCTATGGATGCCCCTGTTCGGCTCGCTGCGGATGGTGGTGCTCCGCTGCATCGTTCCGGTTCTTTTTTCAGGTCATATTCTAGCCACTGGCATCGCCGGTATTTCCGGCGGCGTTTCTGCCCGTGCTTATTCCGGCCGGTTCCGGCGGTTCCTGATAATCGCTTCAATGCTGCCCCGCAGTGCGGCTGTATCTCCTGGTGGAATCGTTACAGTCCCCTGCATATTCTCCAGACCGCATGCTGTGGATGCGATCACGGGGATACCAAGGCTGATAGCTGTGAGCAGCCGTCGTGGTGCATGTTCTACAAATGCCGGCAATACCGCCGCATCGGTTCTGGTGTGCCAGTTGGCCTGCGGCCCTATCCGCTCGGTCGATAGCCCCTGCCAGAAGTTCTCTCCTTCGAGTTGCGGTCCCAACAGCAGCAGATGCACGTCAAGGCCCTGGAGAGCCGTGCGTAGCTCGTAGGCTCCTTTTCTGCCAAGCGTCGATGCTGGGAACAGCAGTGTGGTGCGGGTGGTTCCGGCAGCCATTGTTGTAGACGAGGTGTGTGGCAGCGCCCATTCCAGCTTCACTGCCGTATCGGGATACTGCGAGGCGATCTCCGTGTGTGGGGTGATGATCCTGCGAGCGTATCGGAGGGCCTCCTCCTCGTCCCGTAGCAGTTGTGCATCGGCACGGAAATCTGCCAGCGTCGTGCTTTCAGGATGCAGCGATGCAGCACGATCCAAACGGTCGTGCAGGGTTCTCAGCGGGAGCGATGTCATCAACACGTCGAACGTCCGGCCGCCAAGATGTCCATGCCGCCATAGAAATGGAACCAGGTGCTGCATCACCGTCACATGGGCGACATCATGTGGCAGAAGGGATGCATATCGTGCTGCCAGATGTTCGTTGGCTGCAAGCAGGAATTGCTGTCTGGCCGCGCCCTGCATTGCAAGTCGTCTCGATCGTGCCGATCGCAGGAGCGTCCACAGGGTATGCTTATGGATATTGGGAAATCCATTCGTATTCCATGCATATGCCTCTTTCTTGAACGCCCTGCCATCGAGCGGGAGCAGCAGCATATCATGGTCACCATGCGATTGTTGTAGATAGCTGTCGAATTCCGGCCAGTAGCCGTCAACCAGGTAGGCGGTGCGTCCGGTGGTGCTCTGCGGTTTGGTATGGCGAAAACAGTCGTGTACATCGCAACTGGCGCAGCTCTGCGGGGGGGCGGAATGGGCGCTTGAAGGGGGTGGTGGCAGGACCACCGGCAATGGGCGCACTGTTTTCTCGGATCGTCCTCGTAATCTGATGGTCAGCGTCGTTGCATCCATGGTGGCTTCGATGCGAAAGGCATGCGGGGAACGGAATCGGAGGTCGATATAGTTCCAGAAAACGGTTGCATCCCGTCCATGTTCTGCTGCCGATCCCGGTATGATGATGCTATGGGGATGGCGTTCGACGATCTGGAACCCGGCTTGCAGAGCCGCATCGTACAATGCTCCCGAGAGCTGGCATAATCCTCCTCCGATGCTTGGGATAAGGCATCCTTCGCGCAGTTCACGTCCTTTTGCATATCCCTTCCATCTGCTCGCCCGTCCTATCTGCCCCCAGAAGCTGAAGAGTGCACCGGCGGGTACCTCCACCGTGTGGAGACGGGAGAGAGCGATACGGAGATTGTGTACTTTCCCGGCAAGCAGTTGCCTCTCCGAAGGGGTGGCGCCTCCCCATAGAAGCGTTGTGGATTCTGCGATACAGGGATGCTCGGACATCTGCCCGCCGGACGGATGATGCAGGGGCGCGCGATGCGCCAGGTTGCGTGCCATTCTCCCGAATTGCAGTAGTGTTGCCTTTGCGCGAAAGAGCAGCGCGCTTTGAACGGTGGGAGGCTGATGGATATCGGGGCGTGGAGGGGGCTGCATGGCGATCGGCCGGTCGGGAGCAACCGTGCCGATTCCAGGATGTGTACATGGGCGCTCAGATTCTTTCATCATTGCATTGCTTCGATTGATCCGGTGCTCATAGCTCCGTCGGCATAAGCAGTCTATGCCATGCGGGGGATCGTCCGGGGTGCAGATCCGGCCCGGGAGATGGCCATGATCGGGATTCCCGGCACAGTGCGGTCGGGATGCCCCGTGGATGGTAAGAATAATCCCGGCGAAATTTCATCCACGATCGGTATCCCTCTTCTTCCGGGGCATACGCCAGCATGCCGGTTGCTTCCGGCACAACAGTTGAGCAGGCAGAACCAGGAGGCATTCCGTATGGCTTCGACCGGATCTGCGCCGCAGATCGGGGGGGGGGCCAGCCGGATATGCCGGAGATCATTGTTTTACTGGATACCGTATGCGCTCGCGTATAATAATGTTCCTCTTGCTTTTTGCTCTGGCCACAACCATGGCGCAGGCGCAGATCGCTATCATTCCGAATGCCGATGAGATCATGCGCAATGCGAAGGCTCGTCGTGCGGCGGCGGAATCCTCCACGCGATCCTTTACCGCCGCTCTGTCCACGACGTCGTTCGTCGAGATCCGGCCAGGCGATTCAAAGGTCGTGCTGATGCCGGAGCGGGAGCTGATCTACGAATCGGTGGGGACGATCTACCAGGGAAGGGATATCGGAACACGGGTCAGGATAGATGCGGTGCGCGGGACGGCCGATATTTCCGGGCCGGCGGCGAACCTGGTCGATAACGTCCGATCGCTGGGCGGTTATTTCAGCATTGATGATACAAAATTCGTTTTTCTTACCACGGCTATCGCATCACCGTTATCGGCCGATATGGCATCGTTCTACAGGTTCGAGGTGGCCGGGCGTGCTCTTAGAGACGGGATACCGGTCTATGAGGTCGATCTGCTCCCGGCAACGGATCTGTTTCCGGTCTTCGAGGGAAAACTTTGGATCGCCGAGGGGAGCTATGACCTTGTGGCGCTCGATCTACGTCCGTCGAAGTCAACTGCGATACCATTTTTACGGGAATTTCATCTGACGGGACGGTTCTCATCGGTAGGCGGGGGAAGCTATCAGCCGGAGTCGTTTGAGCTGAGCGGCGTGGCAGAGGTAACGGCGCTTGCATTTGGAATCGCCGAGCCGGAGTTCGCCTTTCGGATAAGCACTAGGCTTTCCGATCGGCATGTGAACCTGCCGATTCCAGATTCCATCCGCACCCAGGCGCGGCAGATCGTCGTACGCGACGGAGCCGAGCGCGCCCTCCCTGGGTTCTGGGAAGGGAGGAGCAGTCTGAGCGCCCGGCAGATCGAGGCGATAGGGGAGAGCGTCCTGGCCGCCCGTCCGAGCAGCTCCGTTGCCTTGACGGCACTTCCCTATATCGACTATAATCGTGTCGGCTCGGCATCGCTTGGTGCGACCCTGGGCATATCGGCGGGGCCGGTGGCAGTGGGCGGGATGGGGGGCTATAGCTTTGGCCTGCAACGGCCGATCGGCGAAGTGACGGCGAGGTTGAAGCTTGGATCTGGCAATGCGTTCCAGGTGATACCACGTGCGGCTGCGTTTTCGCTTATCGATGTGACCAGCACGGGGGATAAAAGCTATCCGCGCATTATGAACACGCTTGTAGCGGCCGGGCTTCATCAGGATTATTACGACTTTTATCGCAAGGATGGCTGGCTGGCCGGTGTGGATGTTGTCTATGATCCACTGCGCTTTACTGCCGAATTTGAGCGCACGCGCCAGTTCTCGCTGGCGACGGCATCGCGGTGGTCGTTGCTCACCTGGAATACCAAGGATTTTCAGGATAATCCGCCGATCGACGATGGCGGTTATCAGTGTGTCAAGGCCGATCTGGAATGGGGGCATGCCGCACCATTTCTGAAGATCACGCCGGTGAATGATCTCGATGTCCGTTGGTCGGTCTCGGGGCTTCTCGGGAGCAAGGTTGATCGTGATGCCGATTTCCGTCTGGTGGAAGCGTTGCTATCGCTTTCGTTCCCGGTTGTGGAGACCGGGTATACGCCGATGATGCTGACACTGCTCGGCGCTGGCGGCATTGGCACAGCAACGTTGCCGATCCAATATCAATTCCGGCTTCGCAGCTCGGCGGCCAGTTTCGGCAAGCCGGGCGGGCTGGTCTCGCCCCCCAAGGGATTCTATGGCGGCACCGAATATATCGCGCTCGGCGGGGAGTTCAATCTGACCGATCTCTGGTGGAGGGCGATAGGCCTGCCAACGTATAAGGGGCGCGGTGTTGAGCTGGTCCTGGCCGGTGCAGCAGCCCGCTATATACAGCGGCATCCGGTTGGGTACACGGGGACGGGGGATCTATGGTATTCGGAGGTTGGTATAGCTCTGAGCCGCATCCCGCTTTTCCTTACCGACATCGTTGCCGGCCGTGTCGATGCCCGTCAGGGCATAGGACCGCTCGGGCAGTTCGGCGCAAATTTCACCTTCGTTGTCCCGCTCTGAGTTGTCCCGCTCTGATAGTCGGGAGATGCCCGGTTGTTACACTGCCGTCATCTCGCGCTGCCGCTCCATGGCCGATGGCATATCCCCTGGGGTGCTCGATAGCCCCGCATCCCGGTGAGTGGCCACGATCCTGCGATCATGGCCATCGTGATATCCACCCCTTGTGGTAGCCGCCGGATAGGCGTGTTACGACTATCAGAGTGTGCGTGCCGCAAATGTATCTCCTTGGCGCATATCTCCTGTCTGATATCCCTTCTTGAACCATCGTGCCCGTTGCTCGGATGTGCCATGGGTAAAGGAATCCGGGACAACATATCCCTGGGCCTCCCTCTGAAGCTTGTCGTCGCCGATGGCGCTGGCCGCACGCAATGCCTCGTCGATATCGCCCACATCGAGGATGCCCTCCTTTTCGGCATAGTGTGCCCAGACTCCGGCAAAGAAGTCGGCCTGAAGTTCAAGCCGCACCGACAGTTCATTTGCCTGGGTGCGGCCCGAGCGTTGCTGCGCCTGATGCACGCGTTCGGAGATGCCGAGCAGATGCTGTACGTGATGGCCAACCTCGTGTGCGATCACATAGGCCTGCGCAAAATCCCCCGGCGCACCAAGTCGGCTCCGAAGCGTGCGATAGAATGAGAGGTCGATATATACCTTGCTATCGGCCGGACAGTAGAATGGGCCAACTGCTGCGCCTGCGATGCCACAGGCCGATTGAACCTGGTCGGTAAAGAGCACGAGACGGGGTTCGCGGTACTGGTTCCCCTGTTGTCTGAACAGTTCCCCCCACACATCTTCCGTTTTTGCGAGCACTACCGATACAAATTGCGCAAGAGAATCCTCTGCCGCGTTGGACACCTGGCCGGAACGTCCCTGCTGTGCCGGTTGCGGTATCTGTTCCGGGAGGGAACTGGGGTCGAAGCCGAGAAAGTAGGCGAGCAGCGCGATGATGATCGTGCCCACACCTCCTCCCACGGCCAGCCCTGTGCGCGCGCCCCGGCGATCTTCAACATTTGTACTCTGACGTTGGCCTATCCAGCGCATGATGCACCTCTACAAAGTTCAGCGGTTCAACTGTTTCAGACGATCCATTCATACTGGAAGATGCTCCGATGAATATGATCCATGAGAATGATGCTGATAAAGTTCCATGCCAGAGGGCGCCGGATGTGACGACCAGTGGCATGCCGGAAGCTGTTCGCTGGGGTGGGCCATCGGCCCGGGGCCGATTATCGCCTGTATAGGCTGTTGCCCGAGCCGTTGGGATTCCCATGCGATCATTCTCGTCCGGGTGGTGTTGTGAGCCGGATGGCGGCGCGCTCGCTGGTGTGAGCGGAGCCATGAAGGACGGTGGAGAGAAGAATGCCATGGCGCTCTTCTCCCCGATAGAAGGAAGCGGGGAAGGTCGCTGCTGTTATGAGCATCCCTCGACCCATTCCACTTCTGGAAGTTTTCCCGCACGATATCGTGTGACCGTTGTGCCATCGGTCTCAAAGATGATCCGTGATTCCCCTGCCTGGGGCGTTACGATCAGATAATGCCCGGTGCTGTATTTGTGTGGCTGAACCTCTATCCGGTCGGGGTACAGAGCCTTGATACGTTCCTCGTTGTCGCCAACACGTGCTCCGGCATCGGTGGCGATTGAATCGTCTTGTATGTCAATGCGCGCGATCTGCCCGCTGGTGACCATAAACGAGAGTCCTGCTGGGCCTCTGCCAGGGCGCACATAGAAGCAGGGCGACGTGCTATCGGTTACCACAAGGGCGCCGTTCAGCGCCTCGCGTGCCTGCGCCAGCGTCATGCCAACACGGATCGGACCGATGCCGGTGGATGTCACCGACCATTGTACGGTAACCGGCTGGGTATTGACCGCAGTATCGATGGGGCGGAGCCCTTTGTCGGCTGCCGACCGTTCGTCGGTTCCTGAGCAGGCGGCAAGGAGGATGAGCAGAGCAGGGAGGAGACGGATTGCAGGATGCATCTTCATGTTCGGACATTCCTCGGTTGATATTGCTGCAAGTATTCTCTCTAGTGTCAATTGTCATGCCGACCAGAACAGGAAAGATACTGTATGGGCGGCTCCTCCAAAACATGTAGCGCGGGCGTGTGCCTGTCGCAACTGGCCGGGGGGGGAGCACAGTGCCCTGCTATGCCGATTGCGCCGGGCATGCACTCTGATGTGGCAATGCCGTGAGCACCAGGGGATTATGGGGCCGCTCGATCGAGCCTTGTTCAGATAGTTTCATGCTGCTCGATGAGATATGGGCCGGGGAGTGCCGGATTGCCTTGTGCCGGTGCCTGTCGTTCAGCATGATGTTTTTCAGACCCAAGCAAGGTTCCTTTCACGGCGGTTGCGGCATCGGTGAGGCACTATATTGGGGGGGGCTGCGTCTGGTGCGGACCGGCCTATGCCCGTCTCCGCGTCGTATGGTTTTTCATCGGCCATCGGCTGGCGCGTACCATATGCGATCGTCATCATGGGCAGGGGTGTGTCGCTCATAAGCGGATCTATCAGTACAAGGAGGAAAAAACGATGTCGATAGAGTCACCAAAGGATCTGGAAGGGCTTATGGCTGCCGGGAAGGTGGTGCGCCTGGCGCTCAATGCAATGCGCGAGGAGGTTCGCCCCGGCGTAACCACGGCACAGCTTGACGACATTGCAGGAGCGGTTCTACGCAGGCATGGTGCCCGTTCGGCGCCAAGGCTGATCTATGGGTTTCCCGGAGAGGCCTGCATCAGCATCAACGATGAGGCTGTGCACGGCATCCCCGGCGATCGGGTGCTGCGTGAGGGGGATCTGGTAAAGCTCGACGTTACCGTCGAGAAGGACGGCTATCTGGCCGACGCTGCCGAGACCGTCGCAGTCCCTCCGATATCCAACCAGAAGCAGCGCCTGATGGATTGTGCCCGTGAGGCCTTCTACCGTGCGCTCCGTGCGGCAAAGGCCGGGGAGCTAATCAATGAGATCGGGCGTGTGGTGGAGCGTTATGTACGCACGTCAGGGTTCTCGGTGATGCGAGAGCTTGGCGGGCATGGCATCGGGCGGTTGATTCATGAGGAGCCATCGGTGCCGAATTATTACGATCGTGCGTTCCGGCGCAGACTGAGCGAGGGTCTTGTGATAACCATCGAGCCTATTATCGCGGCACGTTCCGGTGCCATGGTAGAGGAAAAGGATGGGTGGACGATCAGGACCGCCGATCGCAGCGCAACGGCACATTATGAGCATACCATGGTTATCACGCGGGGGCGTCCGATACTGCTTACGGCTGCTGTATGATAACGGCTCTTTCATGGACATGCTTGTGTCCGGTCCGTGCCTGCATTCTACAGTGTTATAATGGTGTCGCGAAGCGGGTTCTTCCAGATTAAATTTTCCGAGGCTGGGATGGGAACGGCTCTAAGGCTTGAATCTCGGCCCGAATTCTCGTAGTGTAGCATCCAATGGACCTGCACGCACCTCGATATCGTCTCCTTCTGCCGCTTGTTCTGGCGTTGATCTTCCTCTGCGGGCGGGGTCTGCTCCATGCCCGAACCGATGAGGATACCAGAGGGCAATCCTTCTGGGTCTCATTTCTGGAGAACTTTACCAGTGAGCAGAACAAGGCAGACCTGCGTCTGTATTTCAGCTCCTCCGAGGTTGCCAGGGTGACCGTGCACTATATGCAGACCGGGCAGTCCAGAACGATTACGCTCATCAACCCCAATACGGTTGTCGAGATGGATCTGGACCGGATTTTTGGTGTGGAGACGGAGCTTCAGGGGGCCGACCGGGTTGGCACAGAGATTACTAGACGGACCTATCATATCACGTCCGACCACGATATCACGGTCTATGGCCTCAATCTGGAGACCTTCTCCGCCGATGCCTTTCTGGTCTACCCGGAGGATGTGCTCGACACGCGATATTTTGTGCTCGCCTATCCGAACATGCCAGGCGATACGGCGCTTGTCAGGGAGCGTGCTTATCATCCATCGGAGTTCTGTGTTGTTGGCACCGAAGATGGCACAACCGTACATATCTACCCGCAGGCACGCATCAACGGACGCCTCGATACCAATCCGTTCACGATCGTTCTGGACAAGGGCGACGTATTTTTTGCGCAGGCCTGGTCACGACATCAGGATGTATCGGGAACCGAGATCGTCGCCGACCATCCGGTTGCCGTATTCGGGGGGATTGCGCGCACCGGCATTCCTCCCAGCGAGCCAGACGGGCGCGATCATCTTGTAGAGCAGATGCTTCCGGTCTCGAACTGGGGCGAAGAGGTGCTGCTGACGCCTTTTTTTGCCCCGACGCCCGAATCACCCTACAACTCGTTTGCGCGTATCATCTCGATGATGCCGGGAACTGTCTGGGAGATCGACGGGATATCGCAGGGGGTGCTTGAGCCGGGGCGCGCCGTTGAGATCGAGGTGCCCCGGGCGATGCGGATAACCGCATCCAATCCGATCCTCGTGGCCCAGTACGAGCACTCGGTGGGGGTGCCGATGATGGAGCAGAACGGCCAGCGCTTCTATAGAAATGGCGATCCCTTTATGGTTCTGGCTGTTCCAAGCGAGCAGTTCGACACCGCCTATGTCTTCCAGAGTATCAGCCACCCCGACCTATCGCTGCATTATATCAATGTGGTGATCCCAACCCCAGCTATAGGATCGCTCCGGCTGGATTATAATCCGGTCGCTGTGCCATTTACCCCGATTCCCGGGACCGGCTTCAGCTATGGTCAGATCAATCTTCCCGCAGGCTCTCATACCATCGGCGCCGACAGTCCTTTTGGACTGTATGCCTATGGGTATGGTGGGGCCATATCCTATGGATATGTTGGTGGCATGCGCTTCCGCAAGATCGTTCCCGATTACCGTAGCCGCATCTTCTGCCACAATCTCGAAGGGGAGATCTACGATCGCCAGGTGATACGCGATTCGCTGGTCGCCGTGGAGCTTGATACGTCCTCCCGGAATGTCACGGTCGATATCGATCCCCGTTGGAGGCAGGATGACACACTGCGCTTCAAGGCCGGTCTGAGCGATCCCTATCAGGATGGCGTTGTGGGGGTATTGTTGAGGTTTGCCAGCGGGCGGGTCAATAGGTACACCGAGTCGATCCCGGGGTTTACGCTTAGGGCTGTGAATATGGGAGATCGGGGGGAGGCGGAGCTTCTGGATACGGTGGCGGTATTTGGCATGGCCCGTTTCTGCCGTACCATCACAATAGAAAATTACGGGCGATTCCCCAGAAGGATCGAGAATCTGGAGGCGATTCCGGCGTTGGGGCCGGTTATCATAAGCGAGATGATGTTCCCCCTCACATTGCAGCCGGGGGGACGTGTGGAACTTCTGGTCTGTTTTGAAGGGGCGCTCGATCGTGATACGACGATCCGGCTTCAACTGGCCGATAGCTGCATCAGCCGGATTGTAGCGGTTGTGCCGCTTGTGGTTGGGGTTGATACCACCGCTCCCATGATTAGCCTGAATCGCCTGTTCTGCGATCCTGCTCTGGAGATCGTTGTTGATGAGGGGGGGGAGTTCTATTCCGGCATCCGTGAGCTTGCAATCGATATGCTGAAGAACTGTACGGCGGAGATCGCCCCGTTTGACGATACGGTGCCGGTGCGCACGGCGAGCCTGCGGCTGATCCACGATGATCCGCGAGAGGATATGATCTACCGTATAACGGTTCGAGATGCTATGGGCAATGTGCGCGTTTTTGCCGATACCATCGGTGGCTTCACCCTGGCGCTTCCCGATGCATCGGGTGGCTCACGTGCCCTGCGTCTGGGAGGGGAGTGGGATGCGGGTTTGATGGTGGCCACAAGCCGACAGTGCGATAGCATCGAGCTTCGCAATTATGGTCTGCGGCCGCTTCGGCTGGAGACGGGACATCTGGCCGGGAATCTTCGTTTCAGTATCCCTCCATCGCAGTTTCCCCTGGTGATCCCACCGCAAAGCTCCGTATACCTTCAGGTGTGTCTCGATGGCGTCCTCAATGGCTTGCAGCTCGACACCTTGACCTTGGAGAGCGGTTGTCTTGTCAATGACAGGATTGCGATGAAGTTCGATGTGCGTGCTCTTTCCGGGCAGGGGAGCGACCAATGCGGCACCGTTGTTGGTTTCACACGGTTCGGTCCTGCAAAACGGACATTTCTGACGGTTCCTGTACCAAACCCTATCACGGCCGGAACTGCCTCTATCGATATCGGGCTGGCATGGGATCAGAGGGTGCGGCTCGATCTCTTCGATCTTTCCGGGGTACTTGTGGCGGAGATCCTCCGTGAGAATGAACTTGGTGCCGGAATCCACCGCATTCGGCTCGATCTTCCGCAGCTTCCCGCCGGAGAATATTTCTGTCGGATGGTGACAGATCGTGGGGAAATGCTGGTGGAGAAGCTGGTGATACAGGAATAAGGGGGGAGTCTCGTACCGATCGATGGGGCGGGTATGCCATCCCGAACATCGGTGTCCATGCACTGTGGGCAGATCCTGAAGGGGGGGGCGGGGTCATAATGGCAGCATCCATCATCATCCACACTTTCATCTCGCATCCTGTGGCAGCTCTATCGGCACCGTCCATGCGTGAGGAGAGCATGGTTGGCGGCCGTTCGTGGATCGGCTCCATGCACAGAGAATGATGGCCGTCCCGTAACACAGGTCGTGGTATGCCGCAGGAAGGGAGACCGGATGGTGGGCAATTGCCGCAGGAAGCTCGGCGCCGTGCCACGGGCCGGGATTTCCGATCACCGGCATGGCGCAAGCGATATGGAGTCCTGCCATATGTGGCGCTGGAGATATTGCAGGGGATGAGCACGTATAGAACACGTATAAAAAGGGAGAGGGCCTCAGCCCCCTCCCTCTGATCTTTCTGAATCCTCTCCAAGTATGTCCCATACCGGATAGCGGCTCAGGAATGTCGGGTTTGCGCTATCAGCTTAGCATTTAGCGCACGGGGCCTTGGCAGCCCAGATTTTAATGTACAGGCAACCATCCGCACCGCGGGTGACGCAGAGCTCGATGCAGCAGTCAGGGCTGATCGCGATGATCTGAGTCTGGCCTAGATCGCAGTCTGCGGTGATGAGAACCTTTTTGCCCTGGCAGTCTGTAACCCAGATATTGGCTTCCTTCAGGCATTTGAAGATTGTCTGGCTTCCGGGAACGATTGTCTCGCACTGTAGGCCGGCTGCGCTTTCTACGCAAAGTTCGAATTTACAACGGATGTCACTTGAGGCGCTGACCGTGATATAGTCGCATTTACAGAGCCATTGGGCTGCTGCGTTCTGCGTCGAAATCACGGACAACAGAGCGACGAACATCGCTGCGATGAGCGAACGAATCATCATTCTTCTGTTGATCATGAGTTGATCCTGTTTGGATTGAGTGTATGGATGTTTGAGATCCTGGACGGATTCACGATAGTCCGGTAAGTTTCGTGCGTATGTCCCGTAACGCCGATTCTTATCGGAATTTTCGATTCACCGTGAGTCTCCGAATGTAGGGTATCGTATACGGTCTGGCATGCATTGGCCGCCGTGCAACTTATCAGGGATACTGTGCCGGAACGTGCGATGTAGGTTGGATATGGCATCAAGTCGGTGCCGCCATCATCATGTTAATAGTATTAACATAACCCCCCCGATAGGGTAATAGGGAGTACATCTTTGTGTACCCCATTATTATTGGGGTGCTGTGATGCTGGCAGATGCCGGGATGGTGCGGATGTCCGGTAAAATATTTTTACGATGAAATAGTAACGGGACAGGCAGCATGTTCGTTGGATGTACATAAGAGAAGGCGCCAGCATGTCCCATGCCGGGCGCCTTCTCTTCTACTTCTTGTGTGCTTATATCAGCACTTGGCGCACGGCGCCTCAACATAGGTGAACTGTACTGTGGGGCATCCTTCGTCGTTCACATAGATGCACGCAGCAACACAGCATTTGGCATTGATGGCGATGATCTGGGGTTTTTTGCAGTCGGCGGTGATGGCGACTTCTTTGCCAAAACAGTCGTACACAAAAACCGTTGCGCCATCGATGCATGGCAGCTTGGTTGTCTGCCCTGGAATTGCTGCCTCGCAGTAGACGGTGCCGCCGGTCTTTACACAGACTTTGAATTCACAGGCTACCCTTTTGTCGGTAACAATGGGGATGGCCTTGCAACGGCATTTAAAATCCTGAGCAAATACGTTCTGGGAAATCACCGTCAGCATTGTCATAAGAAATGCAGCGATGATACACGAACGGAGAAAGTTTCTTCTGCTGTTCATTGGTGTAATCCTTCCGATTGAGTAATTGGGTGTGTGCGGACAATATCAAGTGCTGCTTCCGGTGCGGGCATCGCGTGCCTGTCCCATGGCACTGGCTACACGTGCCGGTACAGCGATGATGGTTGACGATATTTTGGATCTATGGATAGAGCGCTGCCTGGATCGGTCTGGGATCTGCGCGCTACGATGCGGGGGGTGTCTATACGATTCTGTTTCTCTGTTTTACTAAAGGTACAACCGTTATGCAGGGTAATGAGAGTACATCTTTGTGTACCCCATGCTGTTGTAGTCCGTCTGTCGGGCAATGGGAGACGCTCCCCGACTTCAGGCGGAGATGTGGGTTTGGCCATCGTGGTTATGGAGATAAGCCGATGGCATGGCCGTGTCCGGTTCTGTGAGATATTCAATGGCCCGAATTCGGCTTGTGCTTGTCTTTATCGGAAGTCCTTTCGCAAACTAGCCGACCGTAGTCGGCGGCAGTTCAGGTATAAAATCGCGTCGGGGATCGGCGATGGAATCCTGTGCAATGGAATGTTGTAGTGGCCATCGGCACATAGTGATGGCGATGGCATGGCTGATTGCCTGGTGCGTAATTGTCCGTATATGGCATGATGATAAGGCGGGCAAGGTGCTGCCGAATCGGTGCGGCAGCATGGGCGGCCATTCAATGCGCATGGTGCATTCGGCCCCATGTTATGAAAATTCCATAGCAGGTAGGGCCATTGCGGCCGGGCTTGTCATGTCGTGGTACAAAAAGCGGAATCCTTCTGCGCCCCGGCATGAAATCTTTCGGGAATCAGCATGTATGGGGTAGCATATCTCCCATTGCCCGCATAACGGGGCGCATGCGCATGTGCCGCGATTGGGGGGCGGCGAGCTGCTCTGGAATTTCCATTGTTCATTACCGTACAACCCTGTATCCTTGCACGTTTTATCATATCATGGGTGTATTCCAGCATGCAGGAGAAGCGCGGACAATCATTAGCCGACGGCATGGTATGCTCGGTGGCCTGTCCCGGCTGTGGCCAGAGCATTCCCCGTCATCACGGTTATGCAGCCTGGTGCGATGGCTGTGGGTGGAACCTGAATCCCTCCATCATGGGTGAGCCTCGGAATGTGTTCGAGGAGTTGCAGTTGAAGTTCGGGGCGCGTCTGGGCGAGGGGCTTTTCAAGCGAATGCTTGCCGAAGCGGATCTGCGTCCCCGGCTGACTTTTGCTACGATGCTGGCCTATGGTATTGCCGGGATCGTGCATATGGTAACGGTTCTGTTTTTTCTCGTTGGGGTTATCACCATCATCATCGGGTGGCCTAATATTGTGATGATCGTGCTGGGAGTGCTCTCGGCCTGCATCGCAATCGCTGCGCGCCCGAGAATTTCTTCCCCTCCGGCACCTGTGCTGCCGCGTGAGAGATTCCCAACGCTCTATCGTCTGGTCGATGAGGTTGCGGACGCGCTCGGGGCGAAGAAGGTGGACCATATCGTGGCCGACTGTGCGTTCAACGCATCGTTTGGCGTGCTGGGTTGGCGGCGGAAGGGATATCTCACCCTTGGCATTCCGTTTTTCGTCATTCATAGTGATGCCGAGCGGGTTGCGCTCCTTGGCCATGAGATCGGCCACTCGGTCAATGGCGATTCGGCCCGGGGGCTGTACCTTCATTCGGCCATTCAGGCCCTTGTCTGCTGGTACCACCTTGTTCTGCCGGAGAGCCTGCTCAGTTCCGAATCGGGCATGCCGGGTTTGCTGATGCTGCCGGTGAACCTTCTGCTCTGCACGGTTGCCTGGGGTATCAGGTTGCTGATATCCGCGCTTGTGCATCTTCTGTACCATAGCTCGCAGCGTGCGGAATATCTCGCCGACTATCTTTCGGCGGTCGTCGGTGGGAGGGATGCCGCGATAAGTTCCACCCAGCTCATCTATCATCAAGGCATCTTTGCCTATACCGTTCAGCGTGTGGCCAACAATCCCGATGGGCTTCCTCTGTTCGATGAGCTTCGGCGTCAGATGGCAATGCTGCCGGAGCGCGAGCTGGAGCGGGTTCGCAGGGTGAGCATGATGGCCGAATCCCGGTTTGATGCCACCCATCCTCCCACGGCGCATCGTATCCGTTTCCTTGAGGCCCGGTGCCAGGGAACGCCACAGGTGGTTCTTTCCCCGGAGGATTCCGAGCGCTTGAACGAGGAGCTTGCCCAGTTGTACGATGAAGAAGAGCGGGCTATCCTGGATGAGTATCGCAATTCGCTGTACCTCTGATCGGCACAACGGCCGTTGCACAGCCTGAGCATGATATCTTCTGCCCATATTTGACGTTTCTTCACCGGTCACGCGGTGCTCCTTTTCTATCTTTATCTATCAATCGTACAGCCCGGAAGTACGGGGCGTACAGGTGGTTTCCTCTCTTTCTGATGTATCATGATCGCAGCGCAGTCTCTTGGGATACAGTTCGGCGGTGAATATCTCTTCCGCGATGTCAATTTTATGATCAGCCCTGGCGAGCGGATCGGCCTTATCGGCGCAAACGGTGCCGGCAAGACCACGCTTATGAAGGCGCTCATCGGACGCCAGGAGCCGGACGACGGGCGTATCAGCACAAGTCGGCATGCCATCGTCGGGTATCTGCCGCAGGAGGGGATCGTCCTGAGCAATAGCTCCGTGCGCGACGAGGTTATGAAGGCGTTCGGCGAGGTGGTCGAGATGGAGCAGCAGATCGAGGCCATGGCAGAGGAGATCGGGCGTCGTGCAGAGGAGTCCGGCTCGCCCGGATTTGATGCCCTGCTGAACGATCTTGGCGAGTTGCAGCATCGGTTCGAGGCGATGAACGGGTTTGCCGCCACCGGCGAGGTGGAAAAGGTGCTGATGGGGCTTGGCTTTCTGCCGGATGATCTGAACCGCCCCTGTCGTGAATTCTCCGGCGGCTGGCAGATGCGCATCGAGCTTGCCAAGCTTCTGCTGCGCCGTCCCGATCTTCTGATGCTCGATGAGCCTACCAATCATCTGGACATCGAGTCCCTTACCTGGCTGGAGGGATATCTCCAGCGCTACGAGGGGAGCATTCTGCTTATCTCGCACGATCGGGCCTTTCTTGATGCGATCACCAACAGGATCTTCGAGTTGGCGATGAGGCGGCTTACGGTCTATAGCGGAAATTATTCCACCTATCTGGAGCAGCGGGAAGCGCGCCGGGAGTTGCAGCAGGCAGCATACGAGAACCAGCAGAAGGAGATTCTGGAGACCGAGCGTTTCATCGATCGGTTCCGTTATAAAGCTTCCAAGGCCAGCCAGGTGCAATCCCGTGTAAAGGCGCTTGAACGTATGGAGCGTATGGAGCCGGTGGAAAACGAGGGGGCGACTGTTCGTTTCCGTTTCCCCCCGGCCCCCCGGAGCGGCCGTGTGGTGGTGGAAGGGAAGGGTATCCATAAATATTATGGCGAGAACCATGTGCTGCGGGGCGTCGATTTCGCTCTGGAGCGCGGAGAGAAAGTTGCCTTTCTGGGACGTAACGGCGAGGGCAAGTCAACCTTCAGCCGTATTCTGGCCGGTCTTGAATCGTATCAGCAGGGGGAGCGTCTGGAGGGGCATAACGTCTCGATCGGCTACTTTGCGCAGCATCAGGCGGAGGATCTCGATCCGAAGCAAACGGTGCTGGAGACGCTGGATTCGGTGGCGACCGGGGAGATCAGAACACAGCTTCGTTCGCTTCTCGGCACATTCCTTTTTCAGGGGGATGATGTCTTCAAGCCGGTCGGGGTGCTCTCCGGCGGCGAGAAGTCGCGCCTTGCGCTTGCAAAGCTGCTTCTGGAGCCGGTCAACCTTCTGGTGCTTGATGAGCCGACCAACCACCTTGATATGGCGAGCAAGGATGTGCTGAAGCAGGCCATGATCGCTTTTGATGGGGCGCTTGTGGTGGTCTCGCACGATCGTGACTTTCTGAACGGCATCGTTGGAAAGTGTGTTGAGTTCAGAAACGGCTCCATCAAGGAGTATCTCGGCGGCATCGACGAGTACTTGGAGCGCCATAAGACCTCGACGATCAACCAGGTCTTTATGAGTCCCAGCCGGGGGCGTAGCGAGACCAAGGGGAAGGTGGAGCCGACCGATGGGCTTTCGGCCAGGGATAAGAAGCGAAGCGAGGCGGAGCAGCGCAACCGCCGGTATGCCGCGACAAAAGATCTGAAGAAGAAGGTGGCGAAGGTCGAGACGGAGATCGCACGGCTGGAGGAGGAGCAGGCGCTCTGCGAGGCGGCGATGGTGCAGCCGGAGACCTACGGCAATGCCGAGAAAACGCGTACGACGCAGGCGCGGCTTGCCGAGATCAGCCGCCTGCTTGCAGAACGGTATGGTGTATGGGGGACGCTCTCAGCAGAGATCGAGAAGATAGAAGCGTCGCTCTAAGCCGTTACACGACCATAGGGCAGGGGGAATGCATGCGCATGCAAGGCCCTCTGCCTGCCGGGTCTCTTCGCCATTGATTCCTTCCACCATCACCCCCGCAGCTTTTTCCGGCATATAGGTTCGGCACTTGATTGGATGAGGAGTTTCGAGTTGGCAGTGAACCGGCAACATTCATCTCTTTCAGGACAGACGATGAGGCGATTATCGATTTGCATTGGGCTGATGCTCTGCGGGGCCGTGCTGGCATATGCCCAGGATGACGATGAGCTGCGATACGATCGTGGTGTTCCCTTTCCCCGTCCCACCACCGCACAGCTCGATTCGTTATTGCGCCTTGGGGTGGTCCCGAACTGGCTTGCGGAAGATCCCACGCTGTATTGGCCCCGATCCCTGTTCACTGTGGCAGGGCGGGCTAGCTGGCGCACCTATATGACGCAGGCGCTTGGCGGGGGCTTTGGTGCCGAAGCCAATATTGCCATCCCGTCGGGCTTTACCGATTTCGGTCTGTTTCTGTTTGCCCGTGCCAACCAGTATGTGGTGCGTGAGCAGGGGTGGCTTGGCTGGGATGCCGAAAACGGCGAGGTGGGCGTTCTGTTCAACGGCGGCATCGGCGGCTCCATCGCCATTCCGCTCTATAATCCTGGCTTTCTCTTTCCGCTCAGCCTGAGCGTCGGCTCCGCATTCTTTCAGCCTCGCGGACGTAGTCTGCCGGCCCAGACGTATATCGGCATCGAGCCGAGCCTAGGGCTTCGCTACAGGATAACGCCGATCTATGCGGTTCAGGGAGCGGCCCAGGTGGCCTGGATGGTCCCGTTGCGGGAGGGGAACAAGGGCATCGGCAGTTGGAACTTCTCACTGGGTCTGGAGGTGGCGCTTGCTCCCAGAAGCGATGTGGCGCTCCAGCCCTGGGTTCCTGCGCTTGTTGTCACCGCCCACGATATCATAGAGCTGCTTGGCAAGGAGCCGAACGAGGCTCTTGGTATTCTGGACCGCAATCTGGACTTCATCAACACGGAGATAAAGCCCTATACGGGATTTGGCTGGCGGGAGCTAGGGTTTCGGGGGGTGATCCGTGGAACGGTTGTCGCCTCATCGCGAGCTGCCAGCGGCAACGTTTCGGCGCTTGATATCCGGCTCGACTCGGCCAATCCACGGTCGATGCAGGTCTGGCGTAACGCTGTTCTGCTCGATTCCGCCCTGGCGCTACGCTATCAATTGGGCAATAACGCGAACGATTCCACGTTACTAAATCACAGGGAACGTATCGTTCTCGATAGGATCAAGCGAGGCGATTATGCCTATAGAATGCCCCATGAACTCGGTGTCCGTTATCTGCGGGTGGAGTTGTTTCCAGAGGCAAAGGGCGATCTCGACAAGGTTCCACGCGTTGGATCGGAGGTTGAGATCGTTGGAGAGTTCTGGTGGGATGGGGATGGGCATCTTGAGTTGCATCCGCGAAAACCATCCGATGTACGTCTAACTAAAGGCGGGTTTCTGCAATCGGATGATGAACGTATACTTGAATAACTACATCGACGCACTTTTGTACGCTTTTGCTGAATTGCCCGGGCCTGGTTTCACGTTGGGGCACGTATTTAGTGGCTATATTTTCTGATTGTATCGAGCAAACTGAGGAGGTGCAACGATGATGCTTAATCGCCGACAGTTCATATCCGCTCTGGCAATGTCCTCGCTTGGGGCCACGCGGGTATTATCCGAGATCCGTTCTTCGCCGATCCCGGCACGAGCCTGCACATGGAACGCAAATCTGAATCCAAAACATATTGCTATCGTCGGCGATGTACAGCGAACCAGCCTTGCCGAGCTTAGTTTCATGGGGCGTGGGCAATACGACAAGGAGCGCGAGGCGGTTCTCAGCGCGATAGGGGACGATAATCCCGATATGGTGATGATGCTGGGCGATCAGGTGGTGGCCGGTGATGATGAGGCGCAGTGGACATACTTTGATCAGTGCATGAACAAGATCAATGAACAGAATATCCCTGTGCACTCGATTCTGGGCAATCACGATTATGGAGAGAACCGGTCGCGTTGCATGAGAAATTATGGCGACCGCTTCCCGCATCTGGATGGCTCCCATTCTCTGGTACGCCTGGGGTCGCTTGCGCTGGTGTCGCTGAACTCGAATTTCGATCAGCTTCGCTCCAGCCAGGTCCGCGAACAGGAGGCTCAGTATGGGGCGTGGCTGAAGGAGCTGGACGCCGATCCCTCTGTGCAAGGCATCATCGTCTCCTCACATCATCCGCCCTATACCAATAGCGACCTTGGCGCCAATCGCGAGGTGATCGAGATGTTTGCAAAGCCGTTCCTGAGCGCGCGCAAGACACGGCTCTACTTTGCTGGTCATGTGCACTCCTATGAGCGCTTTGTGGCAGGTGATAAGATGTTTGTCACCAGCGGCGGCGGCGGCGGGCCACGGCGCCTGGTGGATAATTCGTCGGCCAGGCCGTTCCAGAACGATGCGTATCGTACCGGTACCCTGCGCCCCTTCCATTATATCCGCCTGAAAATCGGCGATGATTCGCTGAAGGGGGAAGTGATGATGCTTCAGAAGGGGCAATTCAAGGTGGGCGATCGTTTTGCCGTAGGGCTGTATGCCTAGAGCTGCCGGGATGGGAGATAGGCAGGATTATAGAAAAAAGGCTCCGAAACCATTGTTCGGAGCCTTTTTTCATGGGGGGATAGGCTTCTCCGGCGATTGCCGACGCGTGGTGCGGCACTCCGATGCGATCCTATGCATCCCGCTGTGTATACAGGGATGTGCCAGGGGAGCGCCATATCAGGAGCAGACCGGATGGGCATCGGCGGACCCATGCTCTGCCGCCGACCCTGTATGCTATCGGCCACACTCAGGGCGCCGACCGCTGTTTCCTACGTATGCGTTTCGGGCCATACCATAACCAGAAGCCGCTCGCCGACAGTCCAAGCAGACTCAGCCCCATAACACTGGTATAGGCAAGTTTGATCTGTTCATCATCGGTATCCAGCCAGAAATCGAGGATGGAACCGTCGTGGATGTTTTCGATGATATCCGATGTACGGCGGTTGATCGCCAGTACCGCCCCGGTGGTCCCATCCACCTGCACCTCCCAGAAGTGCTTCAGGAAGACAAATTTCACCACTCCCTTCTGAGGCCGGGCATCAATGCGCTCAAGCTCGGGGGAGAATTCCGGGGAGATGGAGTCGCGGAGTGTGCGAAGTGCCACCTGATGAAGGCTATCGAAGGGGAGCCATGTTGACAGATCGCTTGAGACGCCGGTCGATGTTTTTGGCAGGATCACGCCGGCCATATGTTTTTTCCAGCCCAGAAGCAGTCCGCTCAGGGCGATACAGAAAAAGAAGAGGCATAGAGCCACTCCAACCGTTCGGTGAATTTTCCTGTAGGCGCGGAGCAGCCGTACTCCCTGCCGGGGTGGGGTGGAAGACGTCTCGGGTGTGGTTGCCATTATGTTGTCCGTCGTTGCCCGCTGCCCGGCAGCAGGTTGTCGGTTGGGTAGCTGTCCGCTGTTCATGATGAGTGGGTCAGGAAGCCAGATGTGAATTGAAGCTGGAACCGTCGGGTGATTGGAATATACGATAACGGAAGAGCGGACGGGGAAGCTACAGGAGGATAGAGATGCGAGCCGTGGAGGAGATGCGTCCTGCTCACCACCGTATGGCGGCCGTGCGTTCCTCATAACATCCGTTGCAGCATATCACCCTTTCGTACCACGATGGGTGGTCCGGGAAGGGCGATCGCGCAGAATACGACAACGTGTGATGCCTACAGATCGGTCTCCCAGGTTTGTCCGACAAGATCATGGCCGAAGCTATGATGGGCCTCCTCTTCGACCAGGCGGAACCCGGCCTTCTCATAGATATGCCGGGCCGCGTGCAGGCTGCTATCGGTCCAGAGTCTCACTTTCTGATACCCTGTCTGCCGGGCGAAGAGCAGGCATTCGTTTACCAGAGCTGCGCCAATGCCCATTCCGCGTGCTTCAGGTTCCACCAGGAGCAGCCGCAGTTTTGCAACAGTGGCCGATTCCTGTACCAGAAATACCGATCCCACGTTCTGGCCACCGGACTCAGCGATCCAGCAGCGTTCACGCTCTGGATTGAACTGTTGCAGGAATTTGCCAGCAATCTCGGATACCAGACCCTCGAACTCCCCGTTCCAGTTGTATTCCCGGGCATACAATACCCCATGCCGTTGTACCACCCAGCCGATATCCCCTGGTTCAGGAGGGCGGAGCCTGTAGGAGGGCCTGGGAGCGGATGGTCTGCTGAGCAGGGACTCGATTGTCTCCATAGCTCTCACCAGTTGCTGCTGGTGCAGTTCCGGCAGCGTCTTCAGGATGCCTCGTACCTCGTTGCGCGAGCCTGTCTCAAGCTGCGCAAATGCGTGGAGTCCCTGCTCGGTCAACCTGAGCAGACTTTGCCGTCCATCAATTTCAGATTGCTTCTTCTCAATCAACCCACGCTTCTGGAAACCCTGGAGAATACGGCTCAGGTACCCTGAATCGAGCCGCAGTTCCTCGCCAATGGCCCTTGCGGTGCTTTGCTCCCGGTTGGCCAGCTCGTACAGAACACGTGCCTCGGTAAGAGAAAAAGGGCTTTGCAACAGCCATTCTCGCAGGACACCGATTCGCCCGGTGTAGAATCTGTTGAAGCGGCGTACGGTTGCGATTCGTTGATCGACGTCAGTTTCGGTTTCGGACATGCTCATCCCTTGCTGGAGTGATGGATGCTGCCCTGCAACAAAAAGCTGTTGCACGGCGGGGATAAAGTAAAGCAACTGTCTGACAGAGTCAATTATCTGACCGCTTGATATGCGTGCAGCAGCTCAAGCGCTTTTCTGTAGCGACGTTGCCACCGTTCTGCGTGTAGAAGCCGATCGTCAGGGGCGCTGATCGA
The DNA here is from genome assembly GCA_964455525.1 of uncultured Alphaproteobacteria bacterium. Classification (GTDB taxonomy): domain Bacteria; phylum Bacteroidota; class Ignavibacteria; order OLB7; family OLB7; genus JAFDZV01. The sequence goes on along the minus strand of CAYVWR010000001.1, from coordinate 294,934 downwards.
TACGGCGTTTGGCAAAGGCTGCGATGCTACCAAGAGCCGCACCCAGTGCCGCTGCGGCCATGGCATGGCCGAAAATGCCGAGCGCCTGCTCGCGAATGCAGTCTGGACCTGCGCAATCGGCCTGCCCTGCAACCAGGATGGAGACAAGGGTTCCAGCGATGGCACCTCCCATGGCCGTTCTGCGAATGAGTTGAATCATGATGTTGGTGCGTTGATCGTCTGAACCTACCTGTTCCCTCGGCTGGAAGATTCTGCTGGTCCGGCAGGTCTATGCCAATTGGCTTGGAAGCTCAGCAGCTTGAGCTTCCAGCGCATGGTGCCGGATACGATTAGGAACCCGTGGGCGATGCCTGCATGACATTCCCAATATAATGCACGGAGACACCCTCCGATATGGGTGATGGGAAAAGAAGATGGTTGTGCTTTGTTGGTCCAGTCGGCCCTGATCGCTGAACATCTCATGTGCATGATATCCGGGGTGAGTGGCTCTCTCCGTGCGCCAGGGCATTCCAGAGGCTTCGGGCCTTCATCACGTAGAGTGGTGCGGATCTTCTGGCACTCCGTTTCCCTCTCTGCGGTTATCGCCGAGATGTGCGTATGCTCAGCAGATGAATCAGGTAGGCGGCGACGCCACAGCCTGCGATAACCAGTGCCATCGGAAGCACGGTGCCATCGTTGAATATGCCCACAAGCGCTCCGGCAGCGGCGCCGGCAAGGAACTGTATAGTCCCAAGAAGAGCCGATGCGCTTCCGGCAGCCCGTCCATGGGGAGCCATTGCCAGGGCTGTGGAGTTCGGCAGGATGAAGCCGAGGCTGGCTACGAAGATAAAGAGCGGCAGGAGGATGCCCGCAAATCCGCCTGTGCCAGTCGCGGCTGTGACCAGCAGCAGCAGCCCCGCCCCGGCCGCCACGGTCAGGGCAACCCGGAGGATGGTCCCGGCATGCAGACGTCGAGCCAGACGTCCGTTGATCTGCGAGGCAAGGATAAGACCAAGCGCATTGGTGCCGAAAAAAAGCCCGTAGTGTCCGGGGGAAACGCCGTAGATATCCATGAAAACGAAGGGGGAGGCCGCAATATAGGCGAACATGCCGGCCATGATAAGGCTTCCCGAGAGCACATACACCATAAACCGGGCATCGCTGAGCAGGGTGCCATAGGTGCGCAGAATCGTTCCCAGCCCGTGTTTATTGCGGCGCTCCGGTGGAAGGCTCTCCGGTAGAAGCAACGTGGTTGCAAGCAGACAGAGCGTGGCAAATCCTGCCAGAACCCAGAACACCGAACGCCATCCGAACCCAGCCAGCAGATATCCGCCGATCATCGGTGCCAGAATCGGTGCCACCCCCATGACGAGCATAAGCAGCGATAACATGCGCACCGATTCGCGCTCATCAAAACGATCGCGTACAACGGCTCGGGCTATCACCATTTCGGCGCAGCCGCCAAGCGCCTGTAGAAAGCGGAACGCGATAAGCACCTCGATGCTTCCGGCAAGCGCGCATCCCACCGAGGAGGCTATGAACAGGATAAGGCCGAAGTGTAGCGGCAGTTTCCGTCCTACACGGTCGGTGATCGGCCCGTAGAATGCCTGGCCGATGGCAAGCCCTACGAAATATACGGCCACGGTTATCTGCACCGCGGATTGCTCGGTGCCAAGCTCGCTGGCTATCGTCGGGAAGCTTGGCAGATACATATCGATTGCCAGAGGCCCTAATGCCCCCAGTGCGCCGAGAATAATGCCAAGCTGGTAATAGGCCGAGCGGCTTTGCATGCCGTTGAATGCGACGTTGTTGTTGTGCACAGGGGGAAGCTCTTCAGATATATCCATGATAGCCGGGCGAAGGGGAGCCTGCAACTGGTGCCGCACCAGAGCAGTGCCGGTACGATGTGGGAGATGATCCGGGCGTGGGCAAAGCGGCCCAACCATAACCTGCCGATTCTGCCAGACAATGCGTGGCGGCGGCGGAGATCAAGCGTTACGGTCGTACAGGAAACGCTTTTGTCGGCATGGTTGTGTCATCCGGCGTTCACCAGATCGAGCGAGAGCCTGACCATGTCGCGGCACTGTATCCCATGCTCCATGATCGGCTCGGGATAGTGCCGAATGAAATGATCCCTCTCGATCGACTCCATTCTGAAGCCCGCCTTCTGATAGAATGCAAGCTGGCCGATGCTGGAGTTGCCGGTGCCAACCAGCAGCCGCTTCGCACCGAGCGCCCTGGCACGCTCGATTGCGGATGCAAGAAGGCCGGTCCCGATGCTTCGGCGGCGATGCTCTGCTGCCACGGCGATATTCATCACCTCCATCGTTTCCTCTGGTTGCCATGCCATCGCTACGATCCCGACGGCTCTGGCACCATCGAACAATCCGAAGACGATCGCATCGCTGATGTACGAGTCGATATTGGCGTCGGAGGGATCCGCTTCGCGCAGAAGCTCCCAGGGAAGTTCGTTCCGTGGGATATCACGCAGGACAAGGTTGGTCGATTGCTGCATCTATCATGATATTGTTCTCGTCCCTTCTTCTCCAGAGAGGTTTGTTGCCCGTCTGCCATCCTCCGGCACCCGTGCACTGTGCGGCAGAGGCTATGTGCCCTTCCACCTGCTGCCACAAGGAGGAGGGCACATGCTGCGTTGCTCAGGCTCCGTTTTCCCTCAGCGGCTGGGGTATCTCCGGTCCTGTGGCCAATGGCGTTCGGGTTTCCGGCACAAGATCGTGTGCAATCCGGCGCAATACCATTGCCAGATCCCTACGGGTTTCCGGCGTCCAATCGCCATAGATCTCTTCAAGTCTGGCGCGGCGGGCTTCCACCAGACGACGGAGTATATCGCATCCTGCCGTGGTAAGCTCAAGCGTGTATGGCTGCTGCTGTGCCGCATCAATTCGGACAACGAGCGAGCGGTCGATCAGTTCTGCGAGCGCCTTCTCAAGCCGTTCCGGGTCGATCCGTTGCATGGCCGCGAGCGATGCAATGGATCGCGATGGTTCCTTCTCGATCTGAACGAGCAGCCATGCCGCTGCTGCGCTCATGGACACTCCGGCGCGTGCCACGATTGCTTCTATATGTTGTCTGCGCACATCCCGATCGGCCAGCGCGGAGAGTCCGCGCACAAGCTGCGGGAGCGGATCGGTCTCGGCGGGCATGGCAAACGTCTGCCCCATATCTCCCCCGATATCCTCTTCGGTTGCGGCTGCCAGAGTCTCGCGCAATGGGCGTTCCGGCAGTACCCATGCAATGGCGAACCCGATAAGGGCCACAACCGCCGCGACCAGAAACACCGTGCCGAGCGATGCGGTAAAGGCCTGGGCATAGGCTGCGTGCAGCTCCGCCGGAAGTTGGGCCATCCCCTGGGGGCCTGTCATGATGCTTGTGCCGGTTATGCCCTCCGGCAGAAGCTGGGCAAGATTGCCCTCAAGACGTCCTGCGAAGATGGCGCCAAGCATTGCCGTGCCGAGCGATCCCCCTATAAAGCGGAAGAGCGTTGTCCCTGAGGTTGCCACGCCAAGATCCCGGTAGGCAACAGCGTTCTGCACGGCTATGACAAGCACCTGCATTACCAGGCCCAGCCCGAAGCCAAGCATAAGCATGTAGAGCGAGATGGTGCCAATGCCGATCTCCGGGCTCATCCGGGAGAGGAGAAACAGGCCCACGGTGGCCACCGCTGTTCCCGTGATCGGAAAGATCTTGTAGCGTCCGGTACGGCTGATAAGCTGCCCCGACAGTATGGAGGTGACGAGCATGCCCCCCATCAACGGAAGCATCTGAAGCCCCGATGCCGTCGGGCTCATCCCCTTTATCACCTGTAGGAAGAGCGGCAGGTAGGTAACCGAGCCGAACAGTGCAAAACCGACGATCAGCCCGATGCTCGATGCGGCCCAGAACGTCCGCTCACGGAACAGACGGAGCGGCAGCACCGGCTCGGCTGCCTGTTTCTCGACGAGAACGAACCCAACCAGCGCCACCACTGCCGTAGCTATCAGCCCTATCATCAGCGGCGAGGACCACGCGTAGGTCATCCCTCCAAGATCGGTGACCAGGATGATCGCGCTCAGGGTGATGGCAAGCAGGGCGGCGCCCACATAATCCACCGAGTGGCGCATACGGTTGCTTCGTGCGGGGAGCGTGGCCGCAAGCACGATAAGCGCAAGGATGCCGAGCGGGAGATTGATATAGAAGATCCAGCGCCACGACAGGTGTGTGGTAAAGTAGCCCCCCAGCAGCGGGCCGGCAACGCTTGCGATGCCGAAGACAGCGCCGAAAATCCCCTGATATCTGCCGCGATCCCGTGCCGATACGATATCGCCGATCACTGCCTGTGTGGTGACCATCAGACCACCGCCGCCAAGGCCCTGAATTGCGCGGAAGATGATAAGCTCCGTCATATTCGAGCTTATGCCACAGAGAGCCGAGCCGACAAGGAAGAGAAGAATCCCTGCCTGAAGCACGATTTTGCGCCCATATAGATCGCCCAGTTTGCCGTACAGGGGCGTAACAACCGTCTGCGCGAGCAGATAGGCCGTTACCACCCATGAGAGGCGTGTCAGCCCTCCCATCTCGCTTACGATCGTCGGCAGGGCGGTTGCCACGATGGTGGAATCGAGCGCTGCCAGCAGCATGACAAGGAGAAGACCGCTGAAAATAACCAGGACCGTTTTCTGTTCAACCGGTGTTGGGGTTCCCAGATCCGGCTCTGTTGTCTGTGATAATGTTTCCATAGGTGTGCATTCTTCAACCAGATGCCGTGCCAGTTTATGATGTATCAGCCCCCATTATCACCCTGTGTACGGCACATTGCTCGTATAGGGCGCCATCCGATCGGATGATATGGTGCTACTGGCGATGCATGGCGGGACCAGGCTTGCAGCAGGATATGTCTGCCGCTCGCAGGAGAGTATCGGTGCCGGGCACGGGGCGGTCGCTCGCCGGAACGGGCGGAACTGCGATCGGGCATCTGGCCGATCCGGCATCATGTATGCTTGCGTTGATCGTCCGAGTCATCCGGTTGCCTTTGCCGAGGTGGCCATCAGCATAGCCGCTCAGTCCAGGCATGCCGATATCCAGAAGGATCACGTCGGGGCGAAAATCTTCTGCAATCGCCACTGCCTCGAAGCCATCGTGTGCCATCTGTGGTTCATGATGCTCATCGTACGCATAAGGGCGAGGCTGCGCGCCGAATCCCTGTTGTCATCCACAGCCAGGATGCGGTGGCCGATGCCATCATCCGTGATTGCCACCGTAACATAGCTCCCATCGCGCTCGACGCCGAGCCTGATCGTTCCCGATGGCCTGGTATACTTGGCGGCGTTGTTCAGGAGATTCGAGAAGATCTGGGCAAGCCGTGTTGCATCGGCATCAAGGATGATCGGCTCGACCGGCATCACAAACGTTTGATAAAGGCTTCGATGACGGGCGTCTACAGGCCGAAATTGCCTATGTGTCGCATCGCATATTTTTTCCGAAGAACACACGGCGGAATAACAGCGCGCAACCCTGCACGCTTCTGTGCACTTGTATTGCAGGTGCCCGAACCGGAACCTGCCGCCCGGTGTATATGATGTAGCTCCGGCTGGAGTGCGCTGCGCGATCGGCTATGTGTCGCGATCGCTTTTGCGGCGCTCCTCGGCCGGAAGCCGCCCGAATTCTTCGGCATAATGCGGCGATAAGGTGCCGAAGAGACGATCCCAGAACAGCGTATAAAATCCGAAATTGTGTTCCTTATCGTGGTGATGTTGTGCATGGAATGTGCTCGTGGAGAGATAGCCGAGAAGTGGTATCCGCCGCCATGAGTCGGGCAGCGGCTCCACTCCCAGATGGCCGATAAGCCCAAACAGGACGTTAAGCCCAAGATAGATCGACATCCCGAGCCAGGAGGCATCGTACAGGGCGATGACCGCCAGCCACAATACCCCGAAGCTGATCGTCTCGAACGGGTTCAGCACAAATAATGTCAGCGGACGAGGACGGTCGTACTTGTGATGAATTTTATGAAGGATCGTGTAGAGGACCTTGATATGCGCCATGCGATGAAGGAAATACATGGCGCAATCCATTACCAGAAGCAAGAGGAGCACATCGGCCCATGCCCAGATACCGGTATCGGTGCGGAACTGGATGATATCATGGCGCCATAACCACCAGCCTGCAACCGTCACTGCCGTGTTCAAAAGGATGGTGGTGAGCGTGAGAACTATCTCCGTTCGGCTGAGGGTGTCCGGGGGAAGCGCTACAGGTTTATGGCTGAAAAGCCTGATAAGGACATGCCCGAGCAGGATGGCAAGGATGAAGATGACCAGATTCTCCGCAAGTAGGAGTGCCGTGATCGTATAGAGATCCAGGCTTCTCAGAGCGCCAAGCAGTTGATCGAGCATAGGTGGGGCTGGTAATCCGGTGTATCCATCGATATTCGGCGTTGCATGTCACCGGTGGTCCGGCTTAAATGCATGCCGCGTGCTTGCACGGCATTCGTTCAAAGATACTATCCCATTTCGGAAACGGCCATCCGGCGCCAGAATCTGGTACATGCGGACCTGTGATGATCTGGCGGCGGCCAAACCCGATCGAACCCGATAGCTGCCTGTGTCTCTGCTCCCATGCTATCAAGTGGGCTTTTGGGGGCAGAGGCACAGGCAGAGAGGGGGGCAGCAGGGAATGGGGAGTGAGCCGGACGGTGCCTGTGTGGCGATTCAGACATCTACTCGTTCCCTCCCCGCATGCAGATGGTCATGGGCGAGCTTCCCTGGTCAGCAGCGCATGTTTGCGCTCCACTCCCCAGCGGTAGCCAGATACACTGCCATCACGACGAACAACCCGATGGCACGGAATGGCAACTGCCAGAGCATTTGCCGCGCATGCCTGCGCTACTGCCCGCACGGATTTCGGGGAGCCTATCCGGCATGCGATATCGGTATAGCTTGCGGTCTGGCCTGCCGGAATCTCGCGTAAAGCCTGCCACACCCGTTGCTGGAATGCGGTGCCACGTACGTCCAGCGGCAGATCAAGGCCAATGCCAGGCGACTCCACAAAACCGACGACCCTGGCAACACGCTGCTCAAATTCATGGTCGCCGCCGATCAGGTTGGCGCGGGAAAAGCGGTCCTGTAGATCGCGTACAAGTTCCTCCGGGTCGTCCCCCAGAAAAATGGCGCAGACTCCCCGTTCGCTCTGTGCCACAAGGATTGAGCCCAGAGAGCATTCGCCGATGGCAAAGCGGATGTCCATCTGTGCGCCGCCGGAGCGGTAGCTGGTCGGTGTCATGCCGAGAATCTCGTTTGACTGTTCATAAAAACGGCCATTCGAGTTGTACCCGGCATCGAAAATGGCCCCTGTTATCGTATCGCTTCTCCCAAGTTCATTGCGTACACGTTGTTCGCGATGCGCGACCGCATATTCTCGTGGGGTCAGACCAGTTACCCGCTTGAACACACGGTGAAAATGATACGTGCTCAGGCCAACCCGTTGTGCAAGGTGTTCCAGATTTGGCACGGTTTCCGATCCCTCGATAATCCGGCAGGCTTCCGTGACTTTTGCTGTATAGCGCTCCGTTGCCGAGGGTTGATCCGGTTTGCAGCGTTTGCATGGCCGGAAACCGTGTGCCTCCGCTTCCTCGCGGGTGGCATAAAAATCGACGTTCTCCTGCCGTGGCAGTCGTGCAGGACAGGAGGGACGGCAATAGATCCCTGTGGTCCTGACCGCGTAATAGAACCGCCCGTCCGCCTCGGGGTCGCCAGTGGCAAGCGCAACCCATCGTGGGTCGTGGCGTGTTGCGATAGCCGGTTCCCTCTTCTTTGCTGATCTGTTCATCGTACATTTCATTTCAGTGGTCCAGCCTGTGAATGACAATCTAGCAAGAGCGGTGCTCTTCTGCACTCCGACTCTTGCTTTCAAATTCGATCGATGGCGATCCCTCGGGAATTATCCTGCTCCCTGGTCTGGATCTGCGGAGAGATGTTGCAGGGGCTTTTGTTGCATGCGTTATGGGGAAATCTTCAGGATACCAGCAGGAGCCGGTATTACTGGGCTGCGATGTTTGGGCGTATCGTGCAAGGGGGCTATGCCGGGCTGTTCAGGATAGAGTTCAGGCCCCGGCATGGTATGGCGTGACCTACACGGCCTACAATGGATCTAAAGAAATAAGAGAGGCGCCGATAGTAGGCATACTGTCGGTGTCGCGGATGCCAGGGGGTAGTAACAGGCTGGCCGTATCCTGTGCCACCATATGATGGTGTTCTATGCACGGCACTCAATGGTTATTCTACAAGGATGGGATCATTATGAAACGGCGGAATCTCTTAAAGGCGGTCGGAGCAATCGGCATCGGGGCGATGGTGCCAGCGGGTATGGCGAAGGCCGGGACAAAAATTCTTCCAAAGGGAATGCTACCTGAAGGGGTCGATTGTGTCCTGATTCCGCAGGAGACCGAAGGCCCGTACTCTCTGGATCTCAGCAAGAATGCCAGCGTATTCCGGCAGGATATCACCGAGGGGCGAGCCGGAATATCGCTCGATCTGGTTCTGACCGTGGTAAACGTCAATAACAATTGCGAGCCTCTTGCCAATGCCCGGGTGGACATATGGCATTGTGATAAGGATGGCGTCTATTCCGGCTACTCGCAGCCAGGTGCCAATACCGTGGGGCAGACGTTTATGCGGGGCATTCAGATGACCGATGGCAATGGGCAGGTTCGCTTTCATACAATCTATCCCGGTTGGTATAGTGGACGGATAACCCATATCCATTTCCAGGTGTTTGTCAGTTCGGTGCTGAGGGCAACCTCGCAGATCGCTTTTCCCGATAACCTGAATACGGCCGTCTACAATACCCCGCTGTATACCACGCATGGGCAGAACAAAACGGTTGCAAATAATGCCGCCGATACCGTCTTTAACTCCCCTCCCGGCAGTTTGCAGTACGAGCTGCTGAATGTTACCCCGAATGAATCGACCGGGGGATACGATGGCACGATGACCGTTGGCATCAATGCTCCGGTGGCGGGATTGATAGATCTGGAACCCGAGACCGGCGGACAGTTCGTGCTCCAGCAGAATTTCCCAAATCCTTTCAGAAAAAAGACCAGTGTGATATTCTCGCTTATCCAGCCGTCGAGCGCCGAGGTGATTGTGTATGATATGTCCGGGCGAGCCGTAGCGACAGTGTTCGATGGACGGCTGGGCGCGGGAGTGCATACGGTGGAATGGGATGCCATCGCGGCTGGCGCCTCGGTCCCATCGGGCAATTACCTGTTCCAGTTGACCGTGGAAAATGCTTCGGGGCAGTTCAGACAGTCCAAGGTGATGACCGTACGGTAAAATGTTGGTATGCTGTAGATGGCATGCCGGAGGAGATGCCTTGGGGTAATACGGGGTGGGAGATAGCCGAGGTGCATCTTTACAGAAGGCGATAGGTTGTGTCCGGCTATCGGTTCGGATATGCCCATGTTCTACAACCATGGCCCATAGATGAATTGCCGCATCCATGGGCCTGGTCCCTCAGAGTCTGTTGCGTGTTACTGGGTGAGAGAACCGCCATTTTTCCCGATACGCTTCTACACGGTCCGTTGCTTCCAGCGACCCTGGCGAAATGCTATGCCGCTGACGATTGCCAGCAGGGAGAACGATAGTGTGATTGCCAGAAAGACCCCGTGTGGCCCCATGTCCAGGGTGATCGCCAGCAGATATGCCAGTGGAATCTCGCACAACCAGAAGATCACCAGATTGATAAGGGTTGGGGTTGTTGTATCTCCGGCACCGTTGAACGATTGTGTGAACACCATGCCATACGCATAAAACAGGAAGCCACAGGCAACGATGCGGAGGCAGTCAACGGCGTACGGGATCACGGCAGGATCGGCTGTGAATATCCCGATGATCGGCTCGGCCAGAACAACAAAGGCTGCGCCCATGCTTCCAAGGAAAATCAGGTTGAACAGCCCCGCGCGCCATACGGCACGTTCGGCACGGTCCGGCTTCCCTGCGCCAAGCGCCTGGCCTACCATGGTGGCCGCCGCGTTGCTCATGCCAAACGATGGAAGCAATGCAAACGTGGTAACACGAAGAGCGATGGTATAGCCAGCGAGCGCATCGCTGCCAAAGCTCGATACGATTCTCACCAGCCCTACCCAGCTTGCCATGCCGATGAAGACCTGAAAGGCACCTGAGGCCGAAATGCGTGCGATGCGTTTCATAAGAGCTATGTCGAAACGCAGATGCCTGCGGCGGATCGTTACCCGCGCTCCCGGCTTGAACAGAAGAGCTATTGCCAGCAGTGCCCCGATCGTGCGGCCGGTTGTTGTTGCAACGGCTGCCCCGGTCACACCAAGCTCGGGAAATGGTCCGATCCCGAAAATGAAGCATGGGCAGAGTATGATATTGATAACGTTGGCCACGATCAATACGCGCATGGCAATGGCGGCATCACCGGCGCCACGAAAGATTGCGTTGACCAGGAACAGGAGCAGAATGGAGATGTTGCCCCCCAGCATCACCTGCATAAATGGTGTTCCTGTGCGTATCACGTCGGGCGACCCTCCCATTATTTCCAGCAGACGTGGCGCCAGAATAACACCGGCAATTCCCAGCGCTGCCGATAATATAATGCCGAGTATCAACGATTGTACCGCAGCACGCGCTGCTCCATCGTGATCCCCTTCCCCTATTCGCCTGGATACCGCGGCCGTGGCGCCGATCCCAAGGCCCATCGCTATTGCATAGATGAGCGTAAGCATCGACTCGGTAAGCCCTACTGTTGCGACGGCATCGGCGCCAAGTTTTGCGACGAAAAAAACGTCGATCACCACAAAGATGCTCTCCATGACCATTTCGAGGACCATGGGAATGGAGAGGATAAGAATGGCTTTATCGACGGTGCCCCGGGTGTAATCATGATGCGAGCCACGGATCGCATCCTTGATAATGCTCCATGCCGATGATGCTTCCGCCATGGTGCTCTCTGTCTGATCTGGGGTGTTCATTCTTTTTATCGGAAATAGGCGTCGGCAGGAAATTTCATCGCTCTGCGAGCCTGGTTGTTGAATGCGATTGCGCCGCGTCTACGGTGCCATGTCACCAATGTTTCCCCTGATAGCTATATCATTTCCTTCTTCTGTTACTCACCGTATGCTCTCTGGCGGCTGTGCTATGCCGGTTCATGAGCGCGCCGATGCTGGGCGCCCGTAAATATGGTTGAGTATACGATGGGGGATTGCTTGTTCTTCGTCTTTGGCATTATCCTCTCCGTATATTCTGCTGATAGGGCCTGGGGGGCTGCTGGCATTATTGTCCGATAGCATGGGCGCATAATCCCATAACCTGCATCAGGTGAATATGTGCAAGACAGCCAAATTACGGAATCAGGATGAAAAAATGGGGTGGAGGGCTTTTAAGGAAGAAAAAACGATGGGGCTTCGGCATGTATGCGATGCTGCCGATCGCGATGCCGTTGATAGTGTGTGTGCTGGCTACAACGATTTCTGGTCTGGCTGTGTGAGCGGTGGGTGGAATCGGCGATGGTGTGCCGATTCCTTTTTTTCCTAGCCAGCCATATACACGTGGCGGGTGGTTGTTATAATGGGTTCCGCCCGGTGGGCCGCTACTGCCGCTTTATCGGGCGCGTGCTGGATGCCGAAGGTGATGCCGCTGGCAACAGGTCCGGCTCATACAGTGCTTTGCGTTCGCATAACATTGCCACGAACTTCTCGATACGTTGTGCCCGTGTTGCGGGCTTTTTTGCATCATGGATGCGATACAGGATCGCGTATCTGTTCCTGCCATCAAGTTGCGCAAAAAACTCGGCAGCCTCGGGATGCTGGTCCAGTCTCTGCTGGAGGTCGCCCGGAACGGTCATGGTTGCCTGCGATGGGTAGGCCCGCTCCCATCTGCCATCAAGCCTGGCGGCTTCAACTTCTCGAAGACCCGGCTCCTTCATCCGTCCCTGTGCGATAAAGGCGGTTGCCTTTTCACGATTGATCGCCGACCATTTGCTTCGCGGGGTCCGGCGGGTAAAGCGAAGCAACCAGAACGCATCATCATATGAGGCGGCCTGGCTATCAATCCAGCCATAACAGAGCGCGGTGTCGATCGCCTCAGCATGCGAGATCGAGCTGGCCCCCGAGTCTTTTTTGGCAAGCTTCATCCAGATTCCATCCGATGTCCCGTGATGCTGATCGAGCCATGTTTCCCACTCGTTCCGGGAGGCAATATGAATAATCGGCAGAGTCTTCTTCTGGTTGTTCGTCGGCATTTGTGTCTTGCTCTGTTTCTGAAAAGAGTCTCCGGCCCATACGTGCGCCCTGATTCTCCAGCGCCGCCCTGTGGTATTATTTCGGGCGGGGATCAAGCAGGCGCTCGCCGGGCCGGGGCAGTTTCCCGGCGCGTGACAGCATTACGGCTTCAACCAGCGCTGCTGCCGCATTGCGTATCTCCTGGTGCAATGCCTCATCATGGTCCAGCGCATCGTGGCTTGTAGCATACGGCTCATAATAGCCGATATAGCGGTCGAGTGCTGCGGCATGGCCTGCTTGCGTAAGGTTCATATCCTGGAGCCAGTCGGTAAGCGAGCGGCGAAGCACATCGGCGCCCTCGGTGTCTCCGTGCACGACCACGGAAAAGAGCCTGCCTGCCAGATGCCTCGGATAGTCCCAGCCCGCCAGTTCAAGTGCTTTTGCCGCATCCGGTTTTTTGCCCTGCGTCCTTGTGGGATCGGGATTGCCGCCATCGGCGCAGACCAGACGATCGATCATCAATTTCAGAACGCTTGGCGCCTGATACCAATAGACGGGGGTGACGATCATAATGCCATGTGCGGCCACCCAGCGGGGGTATATCTCATTCATCCAGTCGTTGACCTGCCCCATTGCGTGATTGGGATAACACGAACATGGCCAGTTGCAGAGCGGCATGGCTGTGGAAACACATCCTTTACAGGGAAGTATCTGGCGGCCATATTGTGCTGTCAGCATGCTCAGGTCCAGAAGATCGCACTCGAAACCCTGGACGCTCTGGATTGCATGGCGTGCCATCTCGATAAGCCGAAAGCTCTTGGACATCTCGCCCGGGCAGGTCTGATCGTGCCGTGCAGCCCCACAGACCAGCAGGATGCGCGAAGGGCTGTTGATATCGTTGTATCGTTTCTCCGCCTCCTGAATTCCCTCTCGGGCTTCGAGCCATTCCACCGGAAGCTCGAATTCCGGGTCATGGAATCCCGGTCCCGCTTTGCGTGTGCGAGGGCTTTTATGATAGTCGTCATAGGCAGTCCAGGCAATTTCAACGATCCGGCCAATCTCGGTTCGCACCGCATCAAACGCCGGATCGTAAAAACGCTCGCAGAATTGTTGCTCGAATTCTTTACGGGAGAGCTTTACATCGCCCTGCCCTGTACGTGGTTGCGGGGTTGCCTGGGAATGCTCTGCCATGCTGGTACCGGGAGTTGTTGATTGTCAAGCATCGGGAGTAGAAGCCGGATATATCGTTCCCGGCAGATGAAAGCGTTCGATCCGCTTTGTTGTCCGCCCAGAACGACGCCATCCTATCGGCCGGCGCCGATAGAAACCGCAATGCCTGTGCCATCAGAAGAGAAGGTCCGGTTATCAGGGGGCCACGGCAGACCGTTCGATCTCGGCTATATCGTCCGCTCGAAGATCGAACGATCCTGCGCCGATCACCCCCCTGGCCTGCCAGGCATTGCGGGCGCCGACGATTGCCCCTGTCACGTCCGCATGGCGCAGCGTCCATGCTATGGCGGTCTCGCCCGGCGAGCGTCCATAACGTGCGCCAACTTCGCGCAGCTTTTCGGCAAGCGCAAGGTTGTGCGATAGCCTCGGTTCCTGAAATTCGGCGTCATTGCGTCGCCAGTCGCTTTCCGGCAGTTGGGCTGCCCGTTCCTGTGTCATCGCTCCTGTGAGCAGGCCCGACGCCATAGGCGAGTAGACGATCACGCCGATCCCCGTGCGATGGCAGTAGGGGAGGATCTCATCCTCTATCTCACGGCTGATAAGCGAATAAGGGGGCTGTAAGGAGGTGACCGGGGCGATCTCCATCGCCATCTTCAACTGTGCCACATTCCAGTTGGACAGGCCGATCCAGCGCACCTTTCCTTCGCGTTGCAATTGGGCCATCGTTTCCCATCCTTCCTGATTCTCGTCATCGTCGTCACTGGGCCAGTGTATCTGGTAGAGATCAATAGCCTCTACACGAAGCCGTCGCAGGCTATCCTCGCATTCCTTTCGCAGCGAATCGGCGCGGAGCACCTTGCGTACCTGTCGCTGCCGATCCCAGCGCAGGCCACATTTGGTAAAGATGTAGGGGCGTGTGCCAGACCATCCTTTCAGCGCCTCGGCCACCAGTTCCTCGGAGTGCCCAAGCCCATAAACGGCGGCCGTATCAATCCAGTTCACCCCCATATCGAGCGCCTGGTGGATCGCTTCGATAGCTTCCTGATTGTCCTGTGGACCCCATCCGAATGCCCATCCGGGGCCGCCGATGGCCCATGAGCCAAATCCAACGGGGGTGATGCAGAGGTCGGAGTTGCCTAAGGTGCGTGTTTTCATATAGACGATCTCTTGATAGTGTTCCGAAATATCCCTGGCTCTGTATGGGCAGGCAGACCTGATGCCACAGTATGCGTGCCGGGTCGGCGTTATGCTGCATCAGTGGCCGACATGGGGGGCAGGAAGAAAAAATATCACAAACGGTTATATGCCGGTGAACCTTCCGGCTTGTTTGTTTGCGCGCTGGTAGAGCCAGGATCGGGACCGGCGTTCACATTCTCGATATGCGATATCAGTAGATCGTGCCCTTCATATATTCAGGATATCCCTTGTCGTAGGCGTCGCCATCGAATTCGCCGTTGGATATCTCCTGAAGAATCTGCCCGGCAGTTGGTAACGCTGATCGTGGTATCTGGGTTGCCGGATTCCAGAGTTGGGAGCGTACGATCGCTTTCTGACACTGGAAATAGATTTTTTTCACCGATATCACAATCACGCTCTTCGGGACTTTTTCTTCTACCGCATGTTGCGCGCACAGTTCCGGGGTGGTGATGATCGTTGCGGTACCATTGATCCGCAATGTCTCACCAACTCCCGGAATAAGAAAAAGAAGCGATATGCGAGGATCGCGAACGATGTTCCGCAGGGTGTCCAGACGGTTGTTTCCACGGCGATCTGGAAGGATCACCGTCTGCCTGTCCACTACCCGGACAAAGCCAGGCTGATCTCCCCGTGGCGAGCAATCCAGGCCCTCGGGACCGCTGGTTGCGACGACAACGAAGGGAGATAGTTCTATGAATGCCTGGTAGTGATGGGAAATATGGTCGAGCTCCTTTATCAGTGCCCTGGGGGAAGGGAGGCCATACAGAGCTTCGAGCTGTTCGACCGATGTGACATGATCTGATGGAGGCTGGTTCATATCAGTATGCTCTGGTGCTATGGTCTTTGGCATCGCAGGGATGGTATGAATCGGGCATTCCGCGCTCATCTGATAGCTCGTGTTATTCTCCACCGATATAGAGAAGAGCAGCGATACCGCGCCCCCGGTACTAATCGGTTTACGGTCGATAATTGCAGAGAACTCCGTTGCTGGCAGAAGATCCGCCAGGCGATGGCAATAGCCAGAGGCCAAGAGGCGGTTCAGACCTTGCGATTCGGCCTGCTATTGTAGCCGTTCTCATCAAACGGCGAGAGCCGGTCGAGCCATAACTCCTCAAGGGTTCTGAGATCATCCGATGGATCATAGTCCAGGCGCTCCGGCGGCGTGAGCGTGTCGAGCACCTCGAACAGGAACGCATCCTGGCCGAACGTGTTCCAGTCGTTCTGAAGTGCGACATTGACATGGGCGCCTAGGCTGAGTTGTGCCTTCTGGCGGTTGAGCATTGCCGGGAGATCGACGCTTGATCCTATCAGCGATTTGTGGTTGATGGTGTTACGCACACGATAGATGCCCATCGGACGGCGGCTTTCCTTGTATTCGCGCTTTATCGCTTTTCGGTCCATAGATGCTCCAATGCTATTGTATGGTCGTCGTTTCCTGTGTGCTGCAAGGCTCTGTCGGGGGCAAGCTTCCGAAGAACTCTCTCCATATGTGGACCGGGCTACCCGATCAATGTTCCATCTCAGATCATGGGCTTCGATGTGTGCGTGCCGACAACCCTCCGAAATTTACCGATCCGCATGCCTCGTTTATCGGAGAATACATTCTCTTACGGTTCCATCTATGCTCGGTCGGCGTGGCTGAGGCGCGTTATCTGCCCGTATCCCACTATAGCGGGATGCACAGTTGGTTGCGGGATGCTATCAGATATGTATATTCTGATAGATCCAGCCGGACTGAGCTGCCATGCGAAGGCACAGGATATAGCATATTCGCGTAAGACATCTTGCCGCGCGTTTGCAAGTCCGAGCGTTTTTTGCCGCCATCAATGGATATAGTGCCAGGCCGTCCAGACCATACGCCTACCTATACAGGAGATGCGCAAGAAATCACTTTTTTTACAAAAAAATTATGCTATAGGTTTGTGCTCTCATTGCTCCGGTTTCGGCCCTTCATCCTGAATAGTTTGTATGCATATCGGATTGTACTATGCTGGACTGCCTTGTTCATAGTGCCATATCCTGTATGCGGCAGATGAAGTCGTACCGATCCAACACCCCCATTTTTGGTTTCAACATCGTGTAATCATAGAGCTGGCGATGCCTTGGCATACCGTCGCAGAGATACCGTTGTTCCTTCTCTTGCCCATCATAGAAGAGGAGGGCCGGTTGCGATGGGGTATGCTGAGCCGGCAGGGTAGCCAATATGAGGCTGGCCCATATGGCATATATCCGTGGTAGCTGCCACGGAGTAGCACAACTCACAATCTCTCAATCGTTAGGAGAACCCTCATGGCAATTTTAAGCTTTCTTGGCATGGCAAACATCGCTGTCCGTCTGGTCAACGAACAGTATCCTGGCTCGGTTCTATACGAAGGTGATGGCCTATCGCCAGGTGGCCCTACTATCAATATCAGGCATGTCAATAGCTGGCGTTTTGTGTTCCGCACTGCCGACGGTGGTACAGCTTTTATTCATTCCACCGTCTGGGGTGAATTCGGACCGATCACCTATATTCCACAACTCTGGCTGGGGAATATGGCTATCCCCTGGCCGATCCCCATGGATATCGCGCAGGCAGACGAACTTTTGAAGAGGGTCGGATTTACCGGGGCCTATGGTACGGTGACACTCCGCTGGCCTCTGTATCCGGGGAGCGACCAGCCATATTATATCTTCAATATGGTCGATGGCGGTTATCTATTCGTCGGGACCTATGATGGCAGTATTACCAGGCATTCGGCTGGAGCCTAACAACACGCCCTAACATCCATCCTATGGCATCCGGGAGCCAAGCAGAACGCTGGGCTTTTTTATGCAATCGCAAACCGTTCGATGGCCGGAGTTGATTTACATTGGCGGATGCGCCACCCCAGGAAGCGCATGACTTGCATCCTGGACAGCTTCTACCGGGAAGGCCGCGATCCAATTCATTGCAACAATGGGTCGCGGCCTTTATGATAGCCTCAGATATCGGTGGGAACAGTGGCAAGAGAGCCTGGAAGATGCCGGGGGGGCGGCCCTACAGCTTCAGCCCCATCCAGTAGCTATCGAGATAGTTGCCCCCCACGATAACCTCCCTGCTGATAGTGCCTTCTATGGCAAACCCCTTGCGTTTGTACAACGCTATGGCACGTTGATTATCTGTAAGGACACGAAGGTTGATTTTCCGTATGGTTGTGGTCGATCGTGCCCAGCGGATAAATATATCCAGCAGATGAGAGCCGATGCCAAGGCCCCAGCAGTCTTTTCGGACGGACATACTGAATTCGCCGCTATGCCGAATACGTGGTCGGCGTCCTGCTGCAAAATTCAGTGATGCGGCTATCACACCATCAACAATCCCAAGTATATAGAGATGATCCTCGGCATCGCGGTATCTGCGCAGGATATTCTCTTCTTCCTCTATGCTGATAACAAACTCGCCGGGGCCGAATGCTAGAAAATCGGTCTCGGCGCTGATAGTTTCAACGTATTCGATAAGGGCCTGTGCATCCTCTGCTTCTGCCTCACGCACAAGCAGGTGCCGACCATTGTTCAGGGTATAGGTATATGTCTGCATCGCCGCAAGTTTTTTTCTGATGGTGCGATCGGTGCCGTCTGCGTCTATCCATTCCTACCGTATGCCAACGCCAAGCAGTGCCGGCCAGCCAACGTTCAGCGTTCCCGTGCCGAACTCGGTTTCCAGGCGCTCCACAATTCCGGCGGCGAGATCGGTCCATTCCTCCTCGCTCAGCTTGTTCCGCAGCAATGCAATGGGCGCCGACGATCGTGTCTGCGATTTCCAGAATGCTGCTATCGACGGTATCTCGACGTAATGTTCAACCGTATGAACTTCCACCGAGCGGAATCCGGCTGCCGTCATCTCGGTGCGAACATCATCCGTATGGGAGAGCGGGGCCTTGCCACTTGCGAAGGGGAGGCCTGGAAGCAACGATCGGATAGAGCCAAAGAGAGCTGCCAGCAGCGGTATCTGCTCCATCGGGGTCCAGCTCGACACAACAGCGCGCCGTCCCAGCTTCAGTACGCGCCGCAATTCCTGGAAACCGGCTGCACGATCGGGGAAAAACATCAGGCCGAACATGGAGAATGCGGCGTCGAAGGTCTCATCGTCGTATGCAAGCGATTGCCCGTCGCCGGTCACGATCTCGATATTTGTCAGGTTCTCCTCGGCAATGCGCCGCCGCAGCACTTCTATCATGGCCTCTGCGAAATCGATCGCAACAACCCGCTCAGCACTGCGCGCAGCAATCACCGAGAGCGTTCCCGGTCCGGTTGCCACATCTAGGATATGGGCATTCGGGGGCATCTCCGCAAGGGCGAGCGCATCCTGTGCATAGAGCGAGAATCGTGGGACGATATCTATCGCATATCCTTCGGCCACAGTGTTCCAGGCATCGGGCACTGCAAGTGGATTCGGTTGTGTGTTTGTTTCCGCCATAGGTTTTATGATGTCGATAAGGGAATGCGTGAATAATTCGGATGGGGTTGCCCGCGTGGCATCACCTTGTGTGCTACCATCTGACGGTGCCTGGCTCTACCAGCGTCACCGGCATATCGAGAAAATACCCATACTGTTGCGTTGCCAGCCAGAGAGCCTTCTGTTCGGCCCCTGTCAGCGATCGGAACATGGTGGGCACGATGGCTGCTCCTGCTCTGTTCATCGTACGTTTCCAGGTGCCCACGATCTGCCCATCCATGACAATCGTCGGGCTGAATATCCCGTTGCTGGAGATCACCTGAGCAGTCCGTGCCGGGTGGAGCATGATATCCCGATCCTTGTATCCCAGGAGATATTCATCGAAGCCTGGCAGCAGGTACGCCATCGGCGTGGAGATCGTTGCGATGGCCGTGCCACGAGGCATCCAGTAGGTCGTGCCATTGATGATATGCTGGGAGAGCTGGGACTGTATCATCTCAAGCCCTGCCCGCGCATCGGCGGCACGCAGGCTGGACCACCATATAAAATCCTGCAAGGTTGCCGGGCCATGGCTCCTGAAATAGCGTATGGCAAGCTCTGCCAATGCCTCATCATGGTCCAGATCCCTGCCATCGGGCACCCACTCATCGAGCAGTGTATAGGTGGTCTGTCTGCCACGCATGGCGCCAAGACAGATCTCGCCGGATAACGCCGCACGATACAGGATAAGGTTCCCGCGAGGACCATCGGTGGATATGGCGTGTTCTGCAAGCGCGTCGAACAGGTCTTTTCGGGGGAGTTGGCGCCCACCTTGCAGGATGGACCGGAGCGTCCTGGTAATTGCTGTAAACGCCTTATCGTCCAGACCGGCATTACGATACGATGATGCGGTGCGGGCGATGATGGTAGGCCCGAGCAACGATAGCAGCCATCGGAGATCGGATGCGGCGATGCAATGCAGCGTGCCGCGCAGGGCCCATGTTCGGATAATCCTTCCGCTGGCAATCGCCTGCTCAACTGCCGCCTCGGTTGTATTTGCGCATCGGATACCGATTCCCCATTGTATGCTTCGGTAGTCTTGTGCCTGCATTGCACCAAACCAGGATACAACCTGGTCGGGCTGGCTCATCTTCTTGCGCTGAAGTGTATGATGATGGATTCGTGAAGAAGCGATCTCCAGAGCGGTCATTCTTGATCGGTTAGTGTGCTACTGTTCAAGGACGTTGGTATAGAGAGCGGAGGGCACCTGGGGATATCAGGTGGGCTGCGCGAGCTTTGCCTGATACGCCAGTTCCTGCTGCCGGTCGTGCCTCGATCACAGCCGTGTCGTGATCGGCGTGCCACCAGCCGAGGCCGACCGGACCCGGCAACGTCCGGGGGGGCGTGGTAAAACCACGGGGTATTGATGCCGACGCTGGCATCGCCGGGCTTTCGATCCGCGAGTGTCGTGCGAACGCAGCAAGGTGAACATCTACCCGGCTCAACCGGCTGGCTGCCGGTTATGATGGCCGGGGCCTCGCCACGGTGAATTTGCGACTAGCCGATCAATCGCTCTTCGTGGGGGGCAGGGGCATCGCAAAAAATCTGTCGGGCTAGGCGCTGGGGGGTGTTGCCTCCTCTGTCTGGACGGGTCGGATGTTCCACATGCCACTTTCTCGGATGCTTCATTGCATTAATCGGTATGGTATGAGTTGGCCACTGCCCGATCTGCAATGCCGTTTATACTACTCAAATCGGCAGAGGCATGCAACAACGATGCGGTGGAGCCGGTTCTTTGTTGCATGGTGCGCGGATCTTTGTGGAACGATATCCAGGCGGGGGGCAGTTCCTTCATTTTCTATGAAGGCTGTGTCCTTCCGATAGAGCCGTGCCACCATGCTGGCGCGGCTCTATGGCGGGGTTGGATGGAGAGCCTGTTGTCGGCCGTTTGGTTGCCAGCAGATTGGGTTGGCCGATGGTTGTTCCATCGCTTCCCTTTAAAAGATGCCGGGAAATACTCCACCGTCGATCAGCAGGCTCTGGCCGGTGATAAACCCGGCCTGCGCAGAGCAGAGGAAGGCGCAGGCGGCGCCGAATTCTGCGGGATCGCCAAAACGTTTAGCCGGGATGGCCGATTGCTGTGCCGCACGAACGTTTTCCGGCTCGGTTCCTCTCTGCTGTGCCAGAGCCTCGAATGCGGATTGCAGCCGGCGGGTCTCGAACGATCCTGGCAGAAGGCAGTTGATCGTAACATTTGCATGGGCCACCGTTCGTGCAATACCTGCAAGGAAACCGGTCAGCCCGGCACGGGCGCCGCTTGAGAGATCCAGCCCCGCCAGCGGCATTTTCACCGAACCCGAGGTGATGTTGACGATGCGGCCGAAGCGCCGTTCCACCATGCCGTCGATCACACGGCGCACAAGCTCTATCGGTGTTATCATATTGTTTACAACCCCGTCGATCATCGCCGTGCGATTGATCTGCCGGAAATCGCGAAAGGGAGGGCCGCCATTGTTTGTTATCAGGATGTCGATCGTAGGCACGGCGCCAACAAGGGCTTCCTGTGCTTCGGGTGTCCCGATATCTCCTGCCACGGGAATAATCCGGGCGCCGGTTTCCCTGCGTATTTCATCGGCTGCCACTTCGAGTGCCGATGCATCGCGACCATTGATGACGATGCTGCATCCGGCGCGTGCAAGCTCGATGGCGCAGGCTTTGCCCAGCCCCCGGCTGGAGGCGCAGACAACGGCGGTACGGCCATGTAGTCCAAGATCCATTATCTATCCTGTATGATGTATTGTGAGCGTTGGGTACAAAAGCGTGCCCGCTGGGTCCGGGCATGCCGTTGATAGCAACGGGGGCGTTTCTCCTTCGCCTCCGAATGTAGCTCCTTGCAGGAAATCATTGCTGATGATCTCTTGTTTCCCGGGGCATCCGGCCCATAGGCAACCACGCCCCCTTCCTTGGGTCCGCATACATGGCACAGAGCGCCGGTGGAATGTTGCCGCGGCCGTTTCCGGGGAGATGGTCCCATGCTGGGAACCAGGAGGTTGCGGAGGGCGGAATGTCTTATTGGTTCCGGCACCCTCGGCATGTGCTCTCTGCTTCATCCCCCCTCGGGCCGCCTGCTATCTCAGGAGCGTGCCGGTTTCTGCTGTGCCGCCATTGCTCCAAGATCCACGTTTCGGATATCCAGATCGGTGCAGAGCATATGCCATTCCTCTGCGCTCATCTTCTCACCGGTCTTTTTTTCGTCGATCAGGTTCGCAATGTAGAGGAAAGGGGTTGCCGAGGCTCTGTCGTTATAGAGGGTTACCTCCTCTCCCGGCAGTGTGCTGGCTATCCATCCCTGCTGGATCAGGGCGAGCGTAATCGCGCTTCCGAAAAGATCAATAAGATATAACTGTTGATATTCTGTTGGAACCGGAGTTTCGCAATGCCGGAAGAGCATGGCGCGTCGATCGGAACTGGCAAGGATGTCGGGGATCATTGAAGGGGTGATCCCGGCAAGATCTCCGGCAGCGGCTGTTACCATTTCCTTCCAGATCCCTATCCATATCGTATCGGTTGTTTCTTCCCATTGGATCGGCTTCAATGCTTGTATCGACTTCTCATTGGCCAGGGCGATCAGGATCTCTCCTTCAAGTGCAGCGATATTATCCAGCAATGAAATCGCCGGAATTTGCTCGCGCTGCGTATCCTTCTTCAAATACTGCTGTAATGCCGCTATCCGTTCGGAGAGTGAGGGATGGGTATCGTAGGGATCGGATTTCTTGTCGGCCAGATATACCTGAGAAATCTTGTCGCGTACCGCCGTGATATAAGGGGACTGTATATAGGCCTGAAAACCGCTCATCAGGGGGGGACGATAGCCCCGGTCCAAAACAGGGATGACTTCGCTTCGCCAGTATTGATGAAAGGCCGGTTGAGTGGTGGAAATGGCCGTAAGGCCGCTGATAAGCGCATCACGTCCCACGATGGACGCTGCGAGCGCATCGGCTGTATATTCCTGCTGGCGGGAGATCGCATGGGTTATCCGAAGAAATGCCTTGCCGTACCAGATGAATGGTTGCTGAAGTACCGAGCTGTGATGTCGCAGGCCCTCAAGCGTCCGTTCAAGCATTGCGCGTGTTGTATATATCCACGGCCCCAGCGTTGTATCGCCGCTGTAGAAATGGCCGAACTCGTGTGCCAGCACCGCTTGTGTCTGGGGGATATCGAGAATCTGGAGCAGCGGAAGGCCTATGCCCATGATGCGGGCGCTCCCAAGACCCAGGAAGTTTCTCCGATCCATCACCCACGCATTTGGCTCGGCAAGGAGATAGACCTCTGCTGGCATTTCCTGTCCCGTAGCCTTGGCGATATCCCGGATTTCCTTGAAAAGCCGAGGTTGATCGCTTTCGGCGAGCCTCGGCCCGGGCGCGATGAACGGTGATCGCCGTGGCAGCAGGCCCCAGAGGATAAGGATGGCGCCGATAAGGCAGAAGGCTACGATCTGTAGATGAATGCGTCCCAGATACAGCATCTCGGCATATGGGATATAGAGCAATACCCCGACTATACCGAATGCAAGCAGATAAAACCCGATGAGAAAGATAATTGCAAGTATTGCACGCCCGGTCATCGATGGTGTGCCTGGCAGTGATGTGGGTTGAAAACTGGTAGTAGGGTTGGACATATTGGAATGTAGTATTCTATGGGAATAAATAGGTGCCGAAACCGATGCCAGCACTCTGCCGTGCCGTTCCTGTCTGCGGTGTACGGCACGCTCCGGGTTACCGGGGGCTGGTCTTGAAATGAATATGTGGGGCGCACTTCCCGGAGAAGTTGGAGGCCGGAACATAAGAGCGCCAGTGAGCCGTGGCAAGGGAATAGAGCGTCCCGGGAGAATCATCTGCCAGATGGTGTTGCGATCGGTTGTGCACAAGCCTATGCCCGAGGCGTATCCGTGCGGCAGTGTGCCCATGATGCGATGAGATGGCGCGTGCCGGGATGCTGCGAGTGCGGTGGCGCACGCTCTATAAGCAAGGGTGATCGCCAGTGCGTGCAAAACGGGGGCACGACACCATTGCACGCATAACCTTGTGGGTTGGGATGTTATGCATTTTTTTCGCTGCCGATGCGCGCAGTTGTTTTGTTTCTACGATTGAAGTTCGTACTCTGCTCTGGCCGCCGGTCCAGTGCGGAGTGCCGATAAAGCGCGCCGGACCTATGGCTACTTCTGTACACAGCGCCCTGGATCACGTTTGCATATCCGTATGACAGAGATCGCTCTGTTCCGTCGCGGTTTTCCTGTGGAGCCATATGGCTGTGACGGTCCTTCCACTGTCTGGAAAAAAAGGAAGAGCTTGAAGTTCGGCAACATCATCATGCACAGGGAATCCCTGATACCGACCCTATCGATGCCATAAGCAACACGGACGATGTGGTTGTTCCCCTTAAGCCTTTCGCAACGCTCGGAACAGGTCATGAATATCCGGCGGCGTGGAGACTTGCCAGGCGCTCGATGTGGCGCTCGATACTGATATGAAGAGGAAACAATCGAAGGATCAGGATTTTTTATTGTGCGCACGCTGCCTGCAAAGCCTGAGCGCTGCAAAAGTGCCGGAAGCATCGTATGACCGGTCAGTTCCAGGGAGAGCCTTTTAGGCTTGTGCCGTTTTTTTGGAGATATGCCATCCTCCCCCCAGGTGGGTATCGCCACCCCAGATGATTGACACGGCTTGAAAACGATGTACAGATGAGGCCGGACAACCAACCCAGGTACCATATCATAACAAGGGTCCATTACACCATGATCCGTACCATTATTGTTGATGACGAGCCGGGGGGACGCCAGATGCTGATGGAGCTTCTGCGCAGATATTGTCCATCGATCGATATCGTCGCGTCGGCCGATTCTGCTCTGGCTGCACGTGATGAGGTCTACCGCTACCGCCCCGATCTTCTTTTCCTGGACATCGAGATGCCGTTTGGCAGTGGATTTGATCTGCTGGACAGCATCGGTAACCTTCCTGTCGGGGTGATATTCACTACGGCCTACGATCATTATGCGATCAAGGCGATCAGATATAGCGCGCTCGACTATCTGCTGAAGCCGATTGATCTCGACGATCTGGTTGCAGCGGTACAGAGAATGCAGGAGAGGGTCGCGACGAAGACCATCGCTACAGGAAATCTGGGGCAGATACTTCGAGGTGCTCGCGAGGCAGGCAGCGATGATGGCCGCCTGGGCTTGGTTGCCAACGATGTTGTGACCATGGTGCCGCTTGCCGATATCATACGATGCCAGGCCGAAGCCAATTATACCCGCTTTTATCTCCGTAATGGTACCACCATTCTGATGGCACGAACCCTTAAGGATTATGAGTGCGCCCTGAACGAAAAGGGGTTTGTGCGGGTGCATAACTCCCATCTTATCAATCTGGCCCATATCAGGAAGTATATACGGGGAGAAATGGGAGAGGTGGTGATGACCGATGGGGCCGTGGTCTCCGTATCCAGGAGGCGCAAGGAGGAGTTCCGGCGCAGGCTGGCGGCGCGATGATCGTGATGATAGAGAGGAGAGAACATGCCAAACCGGCTCCTGCTTCCTATGCTGGCATGCCCATAAGGATCGCGGCCATGCCAGCGATCGGTCGTTATCGTATGCGAGCATCATGCTATGTATTGATGCGGTGCGGCATCTCGCCGGGGAACCGTACCGGTAGAACTCCGGCAGCCGCATCTGTTTGTGTCGCTAGCATGCTTTGCCAGCATCCGTACAGGCGTCGGATTTTCCTGCAAGGCTGGCAGGTATTTCCATGGCCGGTCCCGTTGATATATTGGCGTGTCCTTACAGGCTGATTCCGCTCAAGGCCAGGCAGCCACAGGAACAGGCCGCCAGGCGTTAGCCGGTCAGGATCGGTGCCAATGGTATGGTGCGGCCATGCCGGATCGATAACTGATGTAGTATATGGAGCTTACTGCAATGAGACAACCGATACGGATTCTTCTGCAAACGACTATCACCCGCAATCCTGATGATTGGTGTATCGAGCGATTCTCGCTCCTTGAGCAGATGCTCTCGTCTCTACGCGATGCTGAGGGAAATTTGCTGGTGGAGGTTACCGCGCGCGATCGTGCGCCCGATGCCGACGGGAACGATCCGGTGCTCAGCACGCTCGACTCCTCCGCCTTCGATGAGTTGTGGCTCTTCGCGGTTGATACTGGCAACGGTCTTACGAGTGCGGAATGTGGCGCGATCACCGCGTTCCGCGAGCGCGGCGGCGGCATTCTTACCACACGCGATCACGAGGATCTGGGCGTATCGCTTTGCACGCTCGGGGGGATCGGGGCCGCGCACTATTTCCATTCAAGAAACCTGGAGCCTGATGTATCGCGCCATGCGATCGACGATACCTATACTTCAACCATCTCCTGGCCGAATTATCACTCGGGGGCGAACGGCGATTATCAGCAGGTGATGGCCGCAGAGCCGCCGCATGAGCTGTTGGTGAATCAGGAATCGCCATCGGGGATGATCGAGTTCCTCCCGGCGCATCCGCATGAGGGTGCTGTCGGTGTCCCGGATGGGGAGCAACATGCGCGTGTGATCGCAACCGGACGTAGTTCCGTTACAGGCAGGCCGTTCAACCTTATCGTCGCCTTCGAGCGATGGAGTGATGCCGAGGGACGAACGTTCGGACGTGCGGTGGCCGATTCGAGCTTTCACCACTTTCTGGATTACAACTGGGAGCCATCGCTCGGGTGCCCAAGCTTTGTTGAGGAAGCTCCCGGCGATGGCATCCGGCGCGAGCCTCGTGCGCTTGCCGACACCCATGCCTATATGCGGAACCTTGCGCTCTGGCTGGCGCGGTGACCGCGTAGGGAGCGTGCAGCCGGGGCGCCCAGGCATCCGGGGAGAGTGAGGGAATTTTTCGGCGAGGATACCGGCATCCCGGATTGTTCCGGCCTCATGCCCGGCCGTTCTCTCGATGCAGGGCGAAAAGCCGCGATGCCTGATATGCTCGCGGCTTTTTCATTGTCGGCGGGATCTACGCCATATCAACGTTGGTGTATGTTGGCTCTGCGTATCGCCGTCAATGCCGAGCCTGTCGCTAATTTTTTTTGGGGATATGGGCGCTGCCATGCCCCAAAAAAAAGGGGCACGGGAAGCAGTGCCTCCCGTGCCCGTACATCGCTTCCAACCATGCCGCCGGTTTACTTCGCCAGGTTTACCCGGAGAATCGACGGCACGCCGTTGACACGCAGTGCTACCACATAGGTGCCGCTGGGTATCGTGCTCATATCCACCATGCGATGATGTTCACCGGCGGCAAAGTGCTCGCCGCTTATCACCGTGGTCACCTTGTTTCCAAGTGCATCCAGAAGCTCCAGATCCACCTTTGCGGCCGATGGCAGTGTGAAGCCAAGGTCGCAACGGCCGGATGTCGGGTTTGGATGTGCCGTCAGCGCACCCAGTATGCCCGTCATCCGCTCGTGGTCGCCCGGCCTGTTGTTTCCGTCGAACCCGGCGATAAGGCCGCCCGGCGGGTTTTCGCCATTGAAGTCCACAACATCATGGCCAACCTCCTGGCCATTCTCATCATAGTAGATGATCTCGACCGTTACCGGCCTGTCGTCCAGCGCTCTGTAGACCACTGTGACGATAGGATCGGTCTGGTTGCGTTCGTCGTCGAGATCGCGGCGCATGTTGATCATAACGGCGCGATCCTTGACGTTCACGGCTCCGAAGAGATCGTCGCATCTGCCCTGGCCGCCATCCTGGTCGGCGCCGCAGGGATAGGTGGCACCCGTTACCGCAACGATTTCAGTGACCGGGTCGGAGTAGAGCACACCGATAGAACGGATCTGATAGCCTTCGGCGCGTGCCTTGTCACGCGAGAACGTCAGGCTATGCATGTGCAGTGTGGCGCGATCGGGCACGTCGGTCGCAGTGCCGACGCCGATCTTGATCTTCTTCGACACATCCCATGGACCGTAATCCATGACGCACTTCTGGCCGTCGCAGTGATAGACCGTCACGGTGACATTGCCTACCCAGCCGATCCCGTATGGGATATTGAGATTGAAGCTGACCGTGTTGGCCGCTGGCAGCCCGTGCACGGATGTTATCTGCGAATATCCTGCCGAGCTTGAGGCCGGCCAGGCATGGGCAACACCGTCGATGAGGAGATTGCTGCCATACAGGTTGCTGGAACCCGGATGCGGCGTCACGGCGATCGCCACGCTACAGATGGGCGACGACGGCGACTTCATATTATAGATCGTGAAGCTCCGTGTGCTGTAGTTCAGCGTGGACATGCCAAGCACCGACATCGAGTCGCAACGATCCTGCGGGGCCGGATCGCAATCGAAGCAGATCGTGTCGCGGCACTCGATCTTATTGCCATCGGCACCAACAAGCACCGCGATCAGCTCAATGCAGACCTCACCGCTTGCGGTTGTGCTGGCGGCATGTATCTGCACGCCGAGCGCGCTCGGGCATGGAGGGCCGAAGTACAACGAGCCGCTTGTCGTTCCGGCCAGGCTGCCCGGCACGGTGAAGCTTGGCAAGCATGGGCTGGTCTGTACGCTCTGAACCACGCCGCTTGGGGGGCCTCCCGGAACGAGCGGCAGAACGTTGTAGCTCAATTGAGCCACATTGCCCAGCGAGTTCATGATCGAGGTGGTAAACGTGCAGCATTCGTCGATGTGCACAGGACCCCAGATCGAATCGCACTGCTTCTTGTTCGGTGGGATCACCTTTACGCATGCCGGTGCCGACTCCGCCTTCATAATGGTAGAGGTGCCGTATGCGCTTACCTGAAGCCCGAATGAGTTGCAGGCATTCAAGCCAATTGGCGTGGTTGCCGGAACGGTTGCCACAAAGAAGAAGTCCTGGGTTGCGCCCGGTGCTATCGTTGTGGCCGGATTGCCCGTGATGCTGAACGAGAAGGTGGATGCCGGGATTGGCGGAGAGAGCACCCACGGTGTCAGCGGCGGCACGCCGATGCCTGGATCAGGCGTGCTGGCGAAGAGTGTGGAGCGCGTCGGGTTCTTCGTGTTGGTGGAACGGTTATAGTTGTTGGTATAACCGGCCACGGTGGGAATCAGCGGATTGATCGGGAGATCATATGCACTGCCACGGAAGTTGTAAGGGGGGAGCACCGAGATATCTCCGATATGCGGCATGATATCCATCAGATAGATGTTCGACAGCGTCAGGATGCCGGTGTTCGAGATCCGAAGCCTGTACTCTGCCTGTGCGCCCGGCTGTACCGTTGCGTTTGAACCGAAAGCCGCTCCGGTGAGATTCTGGCGGACATCCTTGAATATCTGAACCTGCGCATATCCGTTGATCGTTACCTGCGCTGGGTTGGATGTCACCGGCGTTCCAAGATTGCCTGCCGAGAAATTGAACGTGTTGAAGTAGTTGCCCGGCGGGATCGTCGGACTGTCGTTTGCCTTCACGTCGAACTCGATCACCAGATAATTGACCGCCCCGTTGCAGTTGGCCGGCAGCGTCGCGAAGTTCCAGTTAAGCGTTGTGGCGCCAACCGAAGGCGAGGAAAGCCCGCCGATCACTGAGGGAACCGTTGCTGTCAGTGCACAGCATGTCGGGTTGTTTGCCGTTGCCCAGGTGATCGGACCATAATAATAGGTCTGGTTGCCGACGTAGCTGAAGCCAGTCGGGAGGACATCGGTGATTGTGCATGGCGTTGCGGTCGCGCTGCCGACGTTGGCAATCACCATACGCCAGCGGACGATATCGCCCGGATAGAACGGTCCGGCCGTCGATGGAACGCAGGTGGGCAGACAGGTGCCCGACTTGCCCGCGAAGAACTTGGCCGTCAGAATGTTCGGGGCTGTTGCCGTCACACTGCTGGTGCTGTTTGCACAGAGGCCTGTCGGCACGTTGATGCCGCTTGCGCAGACGGTGTTTGTGATATTCTGGCCCGGCAGAACCGGTGCGAACGGCGAGACCATGCTGTTGCTGCGCACACAGATGCCGATGCTGTTGTAGATCCAGTTGCCCGGAGCCAGGTTGCCGGTGTAACGCCAGCGAATGCGGCAGATCGGTCCCGGTAGCCCTGATGGAGTATACGATCCCGACACGGTGTAGGGAATTGATACTGCGGGCGTTGCCTGGCAGATGCCGCCGATATTGCAGTACACATCCATGATCACCGAGCTCATGGTGCCCGGCAGGTGGGTGTAGATCGAGTTCACATCGACCGTCGGCGGGATGTTGTCGTCGAGCACGATGTTCGACTGCGTAACGCCGCCGCTGTTATAGTACTGTACATAATATGTTCCGCAGCAGCCGGGCGACCACGACGGGGTGTACCAGGGGTTGGATGGGAAATAGACCGTTGTGGTCAGCCACTTCCAGATCGAGCCGCCCGGCACCGGTATCGTCGGATTGCACAGCGTGTTGCTGGCCGCGGCGTCCATCGTCAGCTTCTGTCCCTGGCTGCACGGCGTCTGAAAGGTGAGCTGTGCTCTGTTGGTGACGGTCTGCCCGGCCGTGAATATTCCGCCCGGATACCGGACCGTGATATAACAGTAATACCATGCCCAGCCTGGCATCACTGTTACCGATGTGGGGCCACCGGTAAGTGAAACCGTGCCGGTGGATGGGGAATAGCCGGTCCAGTTGCCACTAATGGCGGTGATGATCGCGCCCGGCGGCAGGAAATCGGTGAGGGAGATGCCGCTCAGATTCAGGCCGCCGATATCATTGCCGGCCGGGTTGATAAGGTCAATGCGGTAGACGATCGAGCCGCTATCAACGATGCAGCCCGAGATGTAAGTCTTCTGGAACTGCCACTTGTTCGACGCCGTCGCCGTGACGCAGTTGTCGTTCGAGGATGCCTGCGCATCAAAGCCTACAGCCCTGATAAATGCTACGTTGCAGGCACGTGTGCCCGGGCAGGTGACCCCCGGCTTGAACCGTACGTTGATCTGCACAAAGCCGGCGCCTGCCGGAGATGAGATGTTGTTCAGCGTGAACGTGACGTTGTTGCCAACGATCGTTGAGATGGGCGATCCCGGTGCTGCGCTGATGACGTCCAGCGTGGCTGGAACCGCATCGGTGATGATAAGCGTGCCGGGTGTTAATGGCGACCAGCCGATTCCGCCCGTCCAGCTATACGCAAGCGTATAGGTGAATACCTGGCCTGAAGGAACTGGGCTTGGGGCGTCGTTGGTCTTGGTGATTGTCAGGGACATCCCCGACTGTGCCATTGCTACCTGTGTGTGCGAAAGCACACACAAGCCAATGATCGCGAGCATCAGGGGCAGTAAACATCGCCTGATGCCGGACGTGGTAATGAAGTTCATTGCAACCTCGTAACAGGTTTATGGTGAGGTTCGAACAAGACACACCGCACAATGCCACACATGCGATCGCACATTGCATGTGCAGAGCATTGACTCGTGCGTGTCGGAATAAACACGCCGAAGCATGTTGTACGTATCGGACTATTCGGTAGAGGGGAACCTGGGATCTACAGTGCGTTTCCGGGCTGTTTCTGAAAGAAATATAAACGCGTATATCCGGCAATTCCCTGCCAGCTTCGTTCTATCCACGATATCGTCCTGCCGCCGGGTTATGAATACGGTCTCGCCCAGGTGATTACGCGGAAATAGAAAAAAACTCTCTATGGTGTCGGTCCTTGTATCTGTGATTTCAGGATAGCAGTCCTGCTCCATCATCGTGGATGTACCATTGGTAAAAATGGAGCTTGCTTCTCAGAGGCCAGGAAGTCGTATAACTTCCGGGGAGAGTGGGCGCGAATATGCACCCAGGAAAAGGGGCGCGCCAGTACATCATCATGTACCCCCCCCATGTAATCATTTCCAGAGTGTACAGGCACATGCCCTTGCTGCGGTTCTTAATGGCGCTGCGCAGCGAGCTTTGTTCGACGGCTCCATCCATCCGCTTCATAATGGTCTTAGAGCCTATCCCAAAACCGTTTTTGTCGATTTCTCGAAAATTTGGCCATTCGATTCTGTCGTGTGCATGGCTATGGCATCCCAAAATGTTTACTCCTGTAGAACCAACCGGCCTCGTACGTGGGTTCTCGGATAGGCTCTTACGGTATATCATGGGCTACGGTCGCCATGCCACGCCTCGCCATCATCTTTTTCAAAAAAGATTGAAGCCTTCTCTGGTTATCTATTTTTTGTGGTGTCGTAGCCGGGATGGTGAATTATCGGGAGGATACCCCAACCAGATATCCCTTGTCCCTATATTGCCATATCGCCAACGGCCAGATGGTCTGGCGCATCAGTGGACATCCCTGATGGTGTGTCTCCCGAAATCCCAGGATCGCCTGGCATTATCCGTTTCATCTCACACGGCGATGCCTCGCTTGTACAGCATTCCGGCCAGATGTTCATGCTGTGACGTGCCGTGCACGGGGGGATCGTTGCCGATGGTTCTTCCGGGCCATCGGCCAGGCTTGCGGGCGCGTCGCCGATCCTGTAGCCAGCATAGCGGGCGGAAGCCGTCGGGGGGCATCGTCGCCGTTGTCGGTTGTTGCTGCATTACGTTTCACTGATCGGAGTTTGCGCCGATCGGTGCATGATGTTTCCGGTCGATCCCATCTACAATCCTTCGGTTATGCCTCCACATCTGTACAGTAGATGGTCCCGCATCGTTCTGTTCCTTGTGGTGATAAGCACCATGACGATTCTGCCGATGCAGGGACAGCAGAATACCTTGAAGTTCGACACGATCACCATGCAGCAGGGACTCTCCGATAACTATGTCATCTGCACCTTGCAGGATCGTTATGGTTTCCTCTGGATTGCAACCCGAGATGGGCTTAACCGATACGATGGCAATCGATGTACAATCTACCGACATGACAACAACGATCCCCGCTCACTCTCCGATGCCAGCATCACCTTTTTGTTCGAGGATCGGGACGGTATTCTCTGGGTAGGGACACACGCCGGAGGGCTGAACAGATTCAATCGAGCCAGCGGGAGCTTTACCCATTTCCGCCATCACGCTGATGATCCGGCGAGCATACCGGAGGGATTGATCCTGTCGATCTGTGAAGATGGCGCCGGGATGATATGGATCGCGATCGATGGGGCCACTGCCAGATTGTGCCGATTCGATAAACATCGCGGGACATTCTTTTCCTACAGGCACGATCCCCGCAACCCCAGGAGCCTTAGCAGCAAGTATGTTACATATGTATGCCGCGATCATCGTGGCGATATCTGGGTTGCTACCGGCGATGGCGGTTTGAACCGTTATGATCCAGTCCGTGATGATTTTATCAACGGCAACAGCAAACCCGCATATTCGTTTGAGATAACAGGAAAAATCTCATCGCTTCATCCAGATGCCAGGGATGGTATCTGGATGCGATCGCTCCGCGAGGTCAGCAGGCTGGATCTTACCGCCGACACTATCGTCAACGCTATCATGTCTCTGCCACAATTCCGCACCCTTTCCTCCGACTTGATCTATTCCTTGTTCAGCGATACTTCCAATCTGCTCTGGATCGGCACCCGGTTCAGTGGTCTCTATGTGTTCAATCTCTCTACCGGGATGATGGCAAGGGCCGTCACCACCCCTACCGATCGGCAGAGCATTGGGAGCAACGAGGTTCGATCCATCAACAAGGATCGATCGGGCAATATCTGGATAGCAACTGGTAATGGCATTGCGCGATTTCATCGCCAGGGCTGGAATCTGCACTATATCCAGCACGATCCCTTCACGGAAGCATCGCTGTCGGGGAATGTGGTGCGGTCGATACTGAAGGATAGCTCCGGCACTCTCTGGGTTGGCACCGAGAGGGATGGATTAAACCGGATCGACGCCGGGAGCGGGCGGGTGGTGCGATGCAAGCCGATTGATGGCGAAGATGCCCATAGCAACATCAACGTTATCTATCAGGGGCGCTCCGGGGATCTATGGATCGGCACATCCGATGGGTTGAGTCGCTATAACAGACGCTCGTGCGCTTTTGTCCGATACCGGGACCCAGCCGACTCTACCACACTGCAACATATATGGGCTATCCTGGAGGATCGCCAGGGGGCGCTCTGGTTCGGGTCGTTCTACGGACTGAACCGGATCGAGAAAGGTTCCGGCAGGCGTACGTGTTATCGGTATATGCCACAATCTCCCTGGGGCATCGCAAATAACAAGATTCTCTCGCTCCACGAGGACGCACGGGGCAATATCTGGATAGGGACCGATGATGGCCTGGACCGGCTGGAGCGAAACACGGGCCGTTTCATTCATTATAAATACGATCCGGCGGATCCCTGGAGCCTCAGCAACAATCGGATCTGGTATATCCATGAGGATGCATCCGGGTATCTCTGGATAGGGACATCGGGAGGGGGCGTGAACCGGTTTGATCCTGTCACTGGCCGCTCGGTCCGTTTCACCGAAAAGGAAGGGCTGGCCAGCAATACCGTCTGCGGCATCCTGGAGGATATGAGGGGCAGGTTATGGATCAGCACCAATAATGGCATCTCGCGGCTGGACCCGCGTAGCGGGCAGTTCAAGACATATTCGGTGGAAGATGGCTTCTATATCAACCAGTTTCATTTCAAGGCCTGTTTCCGCGATCGTGCCGGGGCTTTGTATTTCGGCGGAACCAACGGCATCATTACGTTCCATCCCGATAGCATCGAGGATAATCCATCTATCCCGGCGCTGGCGCTGACGTCGTTCAAGGTGCTGGACAGGGCGTTCCCGCTCGATAGCACGATATCGGTGAAACGGGAGATTTATCTCGATCATGCCAGTAATTTTTTTACTATCGAGTTTGCTGCGCTGGACTTCACCAATCCCGCCAGTAATCTCTACTCCTACAGGCTTGAGGGCCTTGATAAAGAATGGCGCAGTACCGATGGCAAACGCCCGTATGCCGAGTACACCAATGTCCCTCCCGGAATCTATACATTCCATCTGCGGGGGGCCAACAGCGACGGTTGCTGGAATAACGATGGGATAGATCTAACGCTGGTAATAGAACCCGCCTATTGGCAAACATGGTTGTTCCAGGGGCTGGTTGCATCGCTCGGGATCGGTGTGGCCTCGATGCTGGTGCTCGCTCGAATCAGGAACGTCCGAAAAAAGGGTGAGTTGCAGCGATTGATGGTCGAGTATCAGTTGCAGGCATTGCGTGCCCAGATGAACCCGCATTTTATTTTCAATGCGCTCAACTCCATCCTTTATTTCATCGTCAGGCATAATTCCGAGGCCGCGCATCGCTATCTCTCCAAGTTTGCCAAGCTTATCCGTCTTATCCTCGATCATTCAAAAAACCATCTCATTCTTCTTGCCGAAGATCTGGAATCGCTGCGGTTTTATGTCGAACTCGAACAACTCCGCTTCGAGAGGAGCTTTGTGTACCACTGTTCGGTGGCTCCTGAGATCGATCCCCATAGTATCGAGATCCCGCCGATGCTGATTCAGCCCTATGTGGAGAATGCCATCAAGCATGGGCTGGCATACAAAGGAATGGCCGGGACGTTGATCGTGAAGATCCGCAGGAGCGGGCGATATGTGATCTGCTCGGTGATCGACGATGGTATCGGCAGGAAGAGATCCGAGGAGCTGAAATCCGAGACCGGGCGGGAACATCGGTCGCAGGGCATGGAGGTTACGAAAAAACGTCTGGAGGCATTGCGCACCTCCTATGGCAGAGAGTTCCGGGTCGAGGTGGTTGATCTTTTCGATGATGATGCGAAGGCTGCCGGAACCCAGGTCGATATCCATATCCCGCTGATGGATGACGACTGATCCGGGACATGAACGCAAATATGGGTTCCCTGCGGAACCCCGGCGGAGATCTATGGAACGCTTCTCTCTCTCGGCAACGGCCAGATACGTTCTGCGTGATCTCTGTACAGTTCTCGGGGTATGGGGGCGGAGCGTATCAGCCTACTTCAGATACTCGGATGCGATTTCCTCAAGCCGATACGGTGTGCCTTGTTCCACCGAGAATATCGTGTCGGCCAGCTCCGGGGCCTCCACCTGCTCCCCCCGTGCGGTGATATGAAGCGCCAGGAGATCGCGGAGATTGGGCTTTCCCGGATCAGTCATCGCCCGTAGTGTCATGATGATCCCCTTCATATTGTTGTGCACCGTATTTGCCCAGGGGGGCATGCTTCGGAGGGAAATATCGCACCAGATCACCTCTTTATCGACGATATCAATGATAAGGGGGATGGCGATCCGTGTGTTTGCGGTGATATCCATGCGATCCTGCACCGTACGGGGATCATAGATTTCTCCCGACTCCGGCTCTGTGCGTGCCATCCACCCGGCGAAGCACTCAGGGAGATCGCAGTAGGGCTGGTCGGTAAAACTGGTGAGCGTCATGATGATGTAGCGAACGCCCGATGCCAGGGCCTTCTCCACGGTGATGTCGATGAATTCACTGGCACCGTTCGGGGCATCGATAATATCGCCGCTATGGCAGCCATCATATGTTTTCAGGTTATAGTAGGAGACGATATCCTTATAGCCGAAGCGCTCATCGAACATCGTTGCCGAGAGATCGATATCGGTGCGGTTTATGCCATTGTGCCACCAGATGAAAAACCGCAGTACGCGGCAATGTTCCGGCAGCGGCAGCCTGCTTCCACGTACCAGAGTGCGGAACGATCGCGAGGCGGACCGTTGCGAGAAGGGTACCATATAATCCGCGAGTTTTTCATCGAGGTAACATCTGCCGAGCGGTGGCAGGGCACCGAAGCGTTCCAGCAGCGTATGCTCGCAGATCGCGATAACCCGTCCGCATAGCGTCTGGGAGAGATGTGGAAGATTGTTCTCGATGGCGCGGGCGCGTGCAAGGTTGCCTTTTGGAAAGAATATCCGTAGCGGCCGATGCTCCCGGTGAATATCCTCCCGCCGTCTTCTGAAATGTTCGCGGAGCTGAAGGAGCAGAGGTGTTGCAATGCCGTCTGCTATGGCACCGAATGTTTCAAGGATGCTTTCCTGATCGCTCTGCCCGGTGCGAAGCAGATGGTCCAGACGTCGTGCAAGCTCTCCCGGCCGTGTTCGCAGGATGGCAAGCGCCTGGCGTGTATCGGCCGTTGCAAGCGCATGCTCCACTCTGCTGTTGAATGTTGTGCGGGGGAGATCGTTGCGGATGATGCCGAACGCTTCGGCAACGCGGGGATAGCGTTTGCGGAACTCCCCAGGGTGCAGCCGCTCGCCGAGCCTGATCCACCGATCCTTCCATCGCACCATATCCTCGACGATAGCGGATTGCCGTTCCAGCAGATCGAGAAGGAGCCTGCGCATTTTTCTCGGGAAAGAGCGGAAGCGGGTTGGCGTTGCCAGCGATGCATCGCCATTCGATAGTACCACCGCGACCCGGAGCAGATCGGTTGCTGTCCGGCAGTACTGCCCCAGCCGTTCGATGGTGGGGTCCGTATGGATCACCAGGAGAGCGACCACAGTCGCCATGGTCTCCTTCTGGGGGATCGATTCTGGAAGCAGCATCTCGATGCGCGGACCGTAGCTCCTGATAAACCAGGCCAGATCCTCCCTATCCTGATCGGAGAGGGAGGTGTTGGATGTCGCGATCTGGGCGAACAGTTGCTCAAATTCCTCCCCGGTGCCCAGATCGAGCACGGTAAGCTCCACGTCTTCGAGGAGCGGCATACGTTCTTCGCGTTCGTTTACCGGGAGGTACTGCCCAATGCTCAGGTAGTGGAGGATGGCATTGAGATAGAGTTGCCCTTCGCTGGCCATCATCACCTGTGCCGGGAAGTTGGGGTACATCGGCTGGAATTCTCTGTGGGCGCCTCGTGCCTCTCTCAGCAGCGGGATCAGTTCCTCGTAGAGCGCGACGAGCTGTTCTATCGAGAGCTTGCTACAGGTCGTGATGAGCCGTTCGGTAAAGGTAACGCCGAGCGATTCCAGATTGCGCAGCAATGTGGCGATGTATTCGGGGGGAAGCGTCGCAGTGCCGGTTGCTGAAGGGAGCTGTAGTCGCCGCCGCCGCCGGAGATAGATGGCGTTGTTTATGCTGCTGGCCATGCGGGAGAAAAAAGAGATCGAGGCGCCTTCCGGGAAGCGATAGAGCTGGCACCCATTAGAAGGAAGCTCCATCATAGCCGGAAGGCGCTCGATCAAGAACGGTTGAACGGAGCCATGGATACTATCGGGGGAAATATAGAAGAAATCCGCCACATGCCACAGGCGCTGTTTGCACTACGGTTGTTTTTGTATGGTGGGCGGGGAGTGAAGAGAAAACGGAAGGAGCGGTGGGATTGAAACGCATAACGCCGGGAAGGATAAGGGGTTCCTTCCCGGCGCTGCAATGGCATGAATCAGAGTGTCAAAAGGGCTTTAGGCTTTTGTAAGCATGCCGAATGGAGTGCTGCTGGCATTGCCCTGTGGATCGACCATGGAGACTCCACCATGTCCGTTGATCGTGCTATAGTTCTGACTGCTAAAGCAGATCCCTGCGTATCCCACATAAATTCCCGGAGTGGATGGCCCATTATCCTGCATCCCCCAGAAATTCAACAATGTAGGGTCGTTTGTGCTGTCGCGGAAATGATAATGCCCAGTAATGTTGATGCTGTACTGGTTCACTCCCGTACGGATAGTGAAAGTTCCTGAAAACGTGCCATTGGCGTCGTTGCTGGTGGTGATGTCCAGCTCAAACCCGGAAACACTTCCGGTTGTGTACTTTCCCTGCAATCCCATTGGTCCTCTCCCAAAAAAAATGAATGAGTATTGTCGGCATTGAATGTAGATGAGTAAGGAAATTCCCCAGCTACTGCATAGGCATGCGGGTACGATATGCGTAAGGCCACGCATTGGCCTGCGCGTATCGCCGGAGTGCCTCCTCCAAGCACGGTTAACCGTAATGGACCTCTATCATATTCCGACAGCCACAATCTAGTTAGCATTGTAAATAAATGAGCTACCTAGGAAATACTTAGAGCCTGTCTCCAGAAAACCTGGAAGGCTCGCAGACTCTACGGAAACGAGATCTTCGGGAGCCAACGGACATGGGTTTATAGCGCCAGGTCTCAAGTTTTTCGTAAAAATCCCGGAAAATAGTTCCGGGCACCGAAGAGCAAACAGGCGCGCAAACAACGATTGGCGGATGCAAAGACGATGGATGTC
Organism: uncultured Alphaproteobacteria bacterium; assembly: GCA_964455525.1. GTDB lineage: Bacteria > Bacteroidota > Ignavibacteria > OLB7 > OLB7 > JAFDZV01. The sequence goes on along the minus strand of CAYVWR010000001.1, from coordinate 255,835 downwards.
AATCCCATGCGGCATGCCTCATGCCGGGTTCTATCCGCCTAATCTCCTGTAGCTATTGCCTCGACGCATCTTTTCACCGTTGTTTGGAGAAGGGATTGCTGAGCCGGAAGTGTTGTGCTGCTCATAAGGGATAGACTGAGAGTGAGCGCCATAATAATTCCGAGGGGCCATGCTATTCCTGTACTGATGTGGACATCAAATGCTGTGCGGGAACAACGGTAGGAGATTCTCTCAGAATAGCGGGGAGCAGCGATGCACCGGTTTCATCCTGTCGTTATCGTTGACACCGTGATCTTCATGATTACGGTGCGAGATGGCCCAGGTAGGAATCCCGGAGCTGTTCCAGCAGGCCATCACGGGGCCAGCTCCGTCTTTATAGCCATGCTCGAATACACAGCCACAAGGCGCCCGACCCCGCCGGATACCACTCCCTTGTAGTTCCCGCTCGTCACGATGATGTTCATCTCGCCAGGGTTCAGCCCGGCGATATCCGAAGAGGTGATCGTCAGGCTGCTCTCTCCGGTCACTTTTTTTCCGAATCCCCTGAAACCATTTCCCGAGATCGTGATGTAGGTCAGATCATGTCCCGCCGTGCCGGTCCAGTGCACGGTGAATCCCGCCGATTTCGAGAGGGATGTTCCAACCTGCGGCTCGGCGATATCGACTGTTGTGGCAGGGGATTTCAGGCTGTCGGCGAATGCCGGAAAACTGCTGTTCCCCCCCACACGGAAGACCTGATAGCTGCCACCGAAGCTCAGCGGCACGCTCTGAAGCTGCGGGGAGACGTTATGCTGGATGCTCTGGTATCTGGCAAGCCCGTCGGAGGAGTAGATGACCCGAATGGGAGTACCATTGATCGTGACTTCACCGCCATAGATGGGCTTCCGCGCATCCGGGTTCTCCAGCGAGACTTGGGCAACTTCCTGCTGGATCACATTATCCGGGCTGAACTTCGTGGTCGCACGGTACACCTCGAAGAGGGCGCGGTGGCCATCCCCGCCGACTTTCATCTCGCCAAACGTGGCATCATCCGGCAGTTCATCGGAGATCACCTTACTGGGATCGATTCTGGACTTGGAGCAGGAACCGAGCGCCAGAAGGGATACCCCCATCAGGAACAGGATGCTTCTTTTCATGATTCCTCCCAAACAGGAGCAGGCCTCTGGATTTTGTTGATAATGTCTCTTGTTTGAACGATGCCTATTGCTACTTACCATACAAAGGGATCTCGATAATGTCGCGATAGCCGCAAGCGAGAGTCGCTTTTGCATTAGCGAGAGTATTGAATGCCGCTGTACCACATGGGAGACCGACACGGTTGGTTGTCTGCGGGCACTCTACAAGCACCTCGAATACTGGTGTCAGCGCGCACGACATAAACGCCCTCACCCGGCTGATCCATGATCTCCTGCATAGTGCTGATGAATTTCCTCTCGGCGTCAGGTATTCTGGTGATTCATAAATGTGGATTTGGCCGGCTTTCAGCTTAGCGGCTTCTACAAGGTTGATAGCCTGTGCGATCTCCTCAGCCTCGGGGTAGAACGTAGAGTATCGAGCAGGGGCATAACATCGTTTGCTGATGTGCTGGCACTCTGCATCCCATTTGTCCAAGTTGTACTCAGGACGTTTCGACAACCCCTCAAAGAACTTCGTCTCTCCTCCCATAAGACAGAGGAGATTTGTTGCCAGTCCCCAACGTTGATGATGATCGAGGAGCAGCGTTCCATCTATGAATCCCCGGTACAGGGTGCAGCGGTTATAAAGTTGTTCCCAGTTGACCATTTGTATCAGGTCTCGTTTGACTGTCCGGTTTGAAAGATCGGCCGAGCCGCCATTTACAGGATCAGTGGGGGCGATGGTGGTGGGGAATTGAAAAATCAACTTCTTGGAAGATTTTACTTGAAGGCCTATATCATATTTATAGGTGGCGACGTGAAATCTTCCATCATTGCTGATGTATTCTTCTCCGGGATCATTGTTGTCATCAACAACTGCCACATCAGGGAGACCATTCATCATATTTCAACGCTCTGAGAAGCTATTCCCATACACGGGGGCGGCCTTGCCAAGGCCAGGCCGCCCCGATTGTTTATATTGTGCGATTGGATATCATTGTTGGGAGAAAGACTTATTCGCTTAAGCCTGTATATTTCTCTTGACACGCCACCGTGGTTTATCTATCATTGCCACAGATGGTAGCCGACCACAAACGCATAAGCTTCAATACTTCGTTCTGGCCATTGCACTGAGATTGTCTATCACCTCGTAACATTTTGAGTCTTTTGTGTTCGTGCCTTGGCAGAGCCATGGCCGGGGCAATATGTCATCATGATTCAGGCCGTGATCCTGGCTTAATGCCGGGCCGTGCCATGCACATCCATCACAATATCAACCAGAATAATCTCTGGAGGAGCGACGCATGAGTTCGTTCAATCTCGGGCTTCCCACGGATATCCCATGGAAGCGCAAATGCTTTACCGATGATATGGTGCACAGTCTAATCTGTGCAAGCAAGCCACCCAGCCCCTGGAAGCCTTCAATAGTTATCTATGAATATACTCCGGAGGATGAGTATCAATCTTTATTGGAAAAATATGGGCAGCGAATCACCTACCTCAAGGTAACGGTATCAATCACGCCGGATGTCGCCGCGGTCGCAACTTCACATGTTTCTGGATTGGTAGGAACTCAGGCGGCCGCACTCCAGAAAGCCCGTGCATGTTATGGTGCGCTTCTTCAGATCTCTGTAACACCTGCTGGCGGGGGAACGGCACGTGATATTTATTTTGCCGATTTCGAGCCTAAAAAACGTGAACTGTTTGAAGCGGTGTCTTCTACTGGACAGATGGCTTCCGGTTCTCAGAGTTCCGTTTCCGTGGGTAAAAGCGCGATAAATTCCGAAAGCACGGAGACCTTCAGTTCGTTCAATGCAGGATTGAACTTCGGTATCAGTCTTCCTATTGTTGACGATGTACTTGGAGGGGGTGGAGTAGGCCTATCCGGAGGCTCGAGTACTACCAATCGTGCTGGCTCTGAGCGCTCCGAGGTCACTACGGTGGACAGAAGCACCGAGCGACGGGAACTTTCCTCTCATACCACACAGCTTTCCCAGCTTTATAACCTTTTTCAGTCGTTTCATGTCGGAACCAATCGTGCTGTGTTCTTCATGGAACCCCGTCCCCATGTTCTTCAGAGCCAGGCAACGTTTATCAATGGGCCTCGCGCGCTCGAAGGAATCCAAGATATTTTTCTTGTAGTTGTCCGGCCGCAAAGCGTTTCTGATTTCTGTGTGAGCGCCAATCTTCAAACTGCTCACCTCGAGGCTGAGACCCGGTTCGCAAATGATACCGAAGAGGATACCGTGCTTGTATCCTATGAGATGCAATCGCAGCCCCGTTCCGGAGCGCCCGTCGACGCAACCGGATATACCACTAAATCCTTCCTGTACGAGCCTCCCGAGGGATGGATGATCGACGTCGACAAGACCAGTGAGGAGGGGATAAATGTCATCGAGGAGCGGCCGGGGTGGCCAAAAGACCCTACAAAGACATCTGTGGAATCGATTTCAAGTGCTAGGGTTATCATGAAGGGTGAAGTGTCATGGCAGGTTTATAATACCGGTATTAATACGGGGATTTTGAAATTCAATTTTCTTGTTCATCTCAAAAAGAAGCCTTTCAGTATCCGGGAAAGCCTGAGTAGCATGTTCATCAATAGCCGTGATCTCTGCTGCTGCCCTAGCGATGGTGGGATGGGAAATGGCTCGGGGGGTGGTTCCGGTTCCGGTGGCGGCTCGGGTTCAGGCGGGGGTGGCGGTGATGTCAATGACGAATGTGAGGAGATCGATGAGCATATTCCTCCCGGACCCCCTGTAAATTCTTCCGTGCGAGTGGTTACCTGGCCGGGAATGAATCTTACCAGAGAGATGGGAGAGCGGGAAATTATGAATGGCCCTGCTACCGAAGAGGCTATCTATCAAAGCAATGAGCTGGCTGCCTTCATACGCCGAGAACTTCTCAAGTCGCTGACCATGGGAGAGGGAGCCCAGAAGTGCGCGACACCGTTTGTCAAAAGCAATGTTTTTTATTCCAGGGTCGCTGAGGTACTTGAGAAGTATAAGCTGAGCAGTGAAATCGGCAAGCCGATCAGCGTTTCTCCGTCGATTCCGTTCGAATATCGTGATAAGGTCATCAGGGCACTGGGGAATATCACGCTGAAGAATTTCATCCGTACCGATCCATGGGAGATAAGTGAAATCGTTCAGAAACCGATCAAGGAGGTTCTGGCCGTCAAGGAGCAGATACTCCGCTCGATCGCTCCCAGGACTCCGGTTCTTGCCGATCCGCTTCGTACGGTTATCGGTGTCCGTATCGGCAGCACCTATCCTGATCCCGATACGGTCCGTATTCTCCAGGAGATGACCAGTCCCGTGGCGATCCAGCAGTTGTCCTATGACGACAAGCCGAACGTCATCGATATCATCTTCAGCGATACTCCTGACGGCGGGAGCATCACCGGATCAGCCATCACGATCAGGCAGGGGAATGTCTCCATCAACAAACATGTTGTCCGTATCGCATCCAATATCGTGCGGCTTATCATCACCGATCCGATCCAGGCCGGTGTCATCTATACGGTAACCGTGAACGGGTCTTCATCTCCGCCGATCACGTTCGGAGGGAAATCCCTGGATGGTGATCCTCTGGGACTCCCGTCCGGGGACGGCGTCGAGGGAGGAGACTTCAGGTTCGCCATGCGAGCTATCGGAACTCCCTCAACCACCGTTTCTCCGGTAACGCCGTTTGCAAAAGTGACCGAGGTGATTTTTGCAAGCTCCAGTCCTGATCCTGGGAACCCGCGTGTGCTTCGTTCCATGGATGATCCGCGCAATGTGCAGGTAGTGAATTTCATGGATCAGCCGAATATCATCAAGGTGACGTTCAGTGCCCAGCCGGATACAGGAACCGTTACGGCGCAGACCTTCAGCGTCACCCAGAACGGCCAGGCCGTCAACGCCACGGTATCTCTCGGCAACAATGCCACCGCCACCCTGACGATCACCGATAGCATCCAGGCGAATGCGCTGTACACGGTGACGTTACGAGGGCTGGGGGGGAACAAGATCACCTTTCAGGGACTTCCGCTCGATGGAGAACCGATAGGGCTTCCGTCGGGAAATAATATGGAAGGGGGAAATTTCACCTTCATGATGAAGCCGTATCTCCCCGTCACCTCCCAACCTCCGGTAATTCCAACGCAGCTTCTCAAGGTTGTGGGAGTCCGTTTTATGAGTTCCGTGCCGGACGCCAACAACCCGAAGGTTCTGACGCAGATGGTGCATCCTGGAGTTGAGCAGAGGGTAAACGTTGAAGACACTCCCGATATCATCGAGATCGATTTCAGCCATGCGCCTGATAGTGGTTCAGTGGTGGATGGGTCATTTACGATCGTCGACGGAATTACTCCTCTGAACATCGGTCTGATCGGAGTGTACGGTGCTGCGTCGCGGTTCAAGATCCTTACGCAGCTGGAGGCTGGAAAGACCTACCAGTGCAAGGTCCTTGGCAGCGGGGATGATGCCCCGACCTATCAGACCAAGTTGCTCGATGGAGAGCCGGGCAACCTTCCCTCCGGAGACGGCGTTGAGGGGGGGGATTTCGGGTTCAACCTCAAGGTGGGAAATGCTCCGGTTATTACCACTCCCCCGCTTGTTTCCACACTTCGGGTGACGGGGGTAAAGATCCGGAGCAATTATCAGAACAGTAATAACGCTCTGGTGTTGATGCAGATGAGCCATCCGAGCGAGCTACTTGCCGTGCCGGTCTCCAGCTATCCGAATGTCATTGAGGTGACGTTCAGCAAGGCACCGGATACCGGAACCGTGACCACGAGTACGTTCAAGATTCAGGCGGGTACGACCACGCAGAGTGGCTCAGTGGTTATGAAGGACGATACCCGGGCATGGCTGGTTCTGTCCGCGCCACTGGCAAGTGGCGACTATGTAGTCACCCTTGTCGGAAGCGGCTCGGGTAGCCGGATAACCTATAATAACGGGCCTCTGGACGGCGAGCCGAACGCCTTCCCGTCGGGAGATGGTACTGCCGGCGGTGATTTCACCTTCGGGGTGAAGGTCTACGGTGGCGTTTCGGTCTGATGATTCTGGTCCCCGGCGGCACTTCTGGGGTGCCGCCGGGAATCGTATAGTGATTTCAAGAGTCGGCCTTCTTTTTTTCATCACCACAATTATTATCCCTGAGAGGCTTGTATGCCAAACGGTCAAGAGACAGCCGGATCTGTACAGTTTCCCATCATATTTACCAATAATGAAGAACTCCCATTGATATATACCGTGGGAGGTGTTGCACACAGTATCGACGGACAAAAATCGGTGAAGGTTGATACTCCGTGCCAGTTGATCGAAATCCTCAAGACGGCGAGGCATGTCACTGAGGGAACCGCTGAACAGCCGTTGCAGACTCGTAGAGCCGCCATTGTCCAGAATACCAACGCAACCAGGCTCCTGATCGATAAGATCTGCAAGCAGGCGCAGAAAGATAATTGTCCTTTCACTTGCGAAGATCTTCTGTGGAATGTTGCAACAGTGTCGGAGAGCCCCAAGGAGCAGAACATCAGGGAGGATTCCGGCGATGTGCAGGGGGCACCCCAATCTGCTACCGGCGCTACGGTGAGTCCTGCCATCGAAACATCATCTGATGATAATAATCCTCCCGGCCCACAGTATGCTCCTCTTTCCGAAGAAGAGCAGAAGCAGCCTCTCAGCATGCCGTTCAGTGCCGAAGTAAGCAATGAAACGGTCGAAGGAGGAGACCCCGTTGATCTCTATCGCGGAGCATTTACGATTCAAGAGGCCGATCTGGTTGTTCCCGGCTCGGTCCTTCCGCTTGCGCTCGTTCGTTCGTATCGGAGCGGACATCCCTTCCCCGGGCCTTTCGCATGGAACTGGGATCATAATCATAATATCTATCTGCGTGAGCTTCTTCCGGCCGATGGAGACATCACCGGCGATGTTGCGCGCTGGAATGGCGATCTTCGGGAAGATATCTTCGCCTGGAATGGCGAGGAGTTTGAGCCGCCGCGCGGCGTATTCCAGAAGCTGGAGCGGCTCCCGTTTCTTGATCCGGACGGGGAGTATGTCATTCACGATGTGGGAGGTCTCTCATGGTTTTTCGGTCGGCCGGACGGATGGACCAATATCTATCGCATACCTCTGGTGACGGTGCGCGACCGTTTCGGTAACCGGCTCGAGTATGATTACGATGATGAGAACCGTCTGAATCAGGTTACCTGCAAGCCCGTCGACGCCAGCGGTGCCTCCGCTTCATGGCCATACCATTACCTTCGTTTCATCTATGGAAACTGCGGATTGCTGGAGCGGGTGAGCGATAGTCTGGGGAGAGAAGTCGATTATTATCATGATCCGGATATTCAGCGCCTGCTTCGTGTCCGCTATCCTGTAGCCCATCCTGGCGATACCAATCGGATGGAGCGGACCTATAGCTATGGGGGCCTTCACCTGCCGGAAACTCTTCGCCATAACATTATCCGGGTCGATGATGGCCACGGAAATGTCTATGTCGAAAATTATTATGACGAAGATCCATCGAGCTGGAGCTATGGGCATGTGCTGCGGCAGATGCACGGCGGATATCTCTATCGGTTCCAGTATACCCCGCTGCAATGGCTTCCATCGCATGATGACTATCTGAATGTTCCGGTGCAGCGCACCGAAGTCCTCGATCCTGAAGGAGGACTTACCACCTATACATTCAATTTTCGGGGAAATATCCTCGATCGCCGTACACGTCTTGCCAAGGACGGTTCATTCTGGATTACGGCCGTTGCCTTCAAGTACGACACCCAGGGCAACCGCACCGAGAGCCAGCAGCTTCGGGAGCTCTCCGGGCTGCCGGGGGATGTTCTTCAGCAGTTGTGGGGGATTGGCGAGCTCCGCCAGTATCATCACGATCATTCCGATCCTCGTATGCGCGGGCTGGTGAAGGAGATCCGGCGATTGGATGGTGCTGAAAACGAGCTCGTCTGGGCCGGAACCTATGATCCCGATACCCAGCTTCTTGAAACCGAATATGGTTTGCCCGGCGATGGCTTCTCTGCCGCCGATCTCACCACCACATATCAGTACAGTTCCGATGCAAAGCGAACGCTGGTGAAGATCATTCATCCACCGGCCACTCTTCCCGATGGGACGATGCAGACGGCGGAGACCAGTTTCGAGACGAACCAGCGCGGGCAGACGACCGCCATTATCACTCCGGAGGGGATCAGGCACGAGCTGGTGTATCAGGAGTCCGTCGGTCTAGGGCGGGGACGTCTGCTGAAAAAAATCGCCGATGCGGGTCCCGGCGGTGTTGCTGCCGAGCAGGGCTTTACCTATGACGGCTACGGTTTTCTGGAGACGGTTACCGATCCCAGTGGTGCGGTGGTTACCTACGAGTATAATGCGCTCGGGCAGATCGAAAAGGTGACGGCCCCGGAGATAAATGGTGCCGCTCCCACCACACTGATGCGCTACAATTCCGATGGCCTTCTGGTGGAGGTGGAGCGGCCGCATGGTGCCTATGCCGATTCGGCCCTTCAGGGGGATCACATCGTCGATCGGAGCGTACGGAATATTCTCGGTTATGTCGTTCGTTCCGAGATCGGTGCAAATACCGAAACGCCCCGTATTACTAGCAGAGTGGTCGATCACCGGGGGCTCCCCCTTCGCAGCATCGATCCGGTAGGAACGGTCTCCCGCTGGCAGTGGGATGAACGGGGGCTTCTCTTCCGGCATGGGGTCGAGGGGGCCGACAAGGCGGTGACAGGGGATCGTTATATCTATGAGCGTGATGGGCGGCTTCGCCGGGAGATTCACGGCCCGGCAGGGGATGATGTGACCGAATACCGGTATGGTCTGTTCGGACGTATTGCGCGCGTGCACACTCTGCATCGCTCCTCCGACGGTTCGACCTATCCCGCAGGGCCTACGCTCCTTCATGCCTGGTCGGGACGCGGATATCTGGCCCGTACTGAGTTGCGCGAGTATCCCGGTGATACGGCGGATACTCTTCTTTCTCGTACCGAATTCCGCTACGATGCCCGCGGCCGGATGATCGAGCGGACGGAGCGTCCCTTCAGCGATGATGATCCGTTCAACGATACCACCACGCCAAAACTCGTCACCAGATATTTCTATGATCGCGACGACCGGCTCGTCAAAGTAGTCGGACCGCGTGGGGGCATTACGGTCTACAGCTATGACGGCTTGAGCCGGATCTCCGAGGAGACCGATCCCCTCGGCAACCAGCGACGCTATGTTTATGATATCGCCGGGCGGAGCGTGGAGGTTGAACACCGTGATATCGAGACCGATGGTACGACGATTCGTTCCAGGAAATGGAAACAGAAGAGCGATGCGCGAGGCCGCCTGGTGGAAACCCGCGAGCCCGATGGGGCGCTGACGTGGTTCGAGTACGATGATCGCGATCTGCTCACCGCCATGGTCGATCGTGATGGTACACGAAGAGAGTATACATACGGCCCGCTCAATGAACTGCTCAGCGATACGCTCGATCCGGCGGGATTGAATATCACCAACTGGCGGAGCTATGATCTGGTCGGACGCCTGATCGCCACGGAAGACCCTTCGGGGCAGAGGGCGACCTACCAGTACGATGGCATCGGCCGCCTCGTGCGTTCATCGCTGCCGGGTGACCAGTTGCCCCGAATGTTCTCCTATGGTCCCGATGGGCGCCTTACCAACAGCATCCTTCCCAGCGGGCTCTCTCTGTCCTATACCTATGATACGGCAGGGCGTCTCGCCACAGTGAATGCCGGCAATATTCCCGATGGGGTGGAGGCCATTCCACAGCACTTCTATAGCTACGACCCTCTCGGCCGCCTGTTGAGCGCTTCTGCTGGTTCCGCGACGGTTTCGCGTGCATACGATAGTCTTGGCCGCCTGCTTCGCGAGACGACCCATGGCGATACACTGGAGATGGTCTACAATTATCTGGCGGGAACGGCGGTTAGAAAATGGCCCGATGGGCGCCGCGAAACTCTGAGCGCCAATCTCAATGGAGTCGTTACCAGTATTGAGCGGACCGCATCCGGAACGCTCGGCGCGGGAGGATCTGTTCTGGGGGCATTCACTCCGTATGGGATCGGCCTGATCGGCAAGGCGTCGCTGCTGGGGGGAGTGGAGACATCCTACACCTACGACGAGCGGAAACGAATCAGCAGGGTGCGCTATGCAAAAGGGGGGACCACACTGGAGGAAACCCTGTATCGCTATGACAAGGCCGATCGCCGCCGGGTAGAGATGACCGGCACCGGCACAATCCAGGCGCGGCTGCACCTGTTCGACCGGCATGATCGCCTGAAGGAGACCTGCGAAGGATCGCAGCTTGTGACGCTCGGCACGAGCGGATATACTCAAGGGGATCATGATGCCGATATCGAGGCGATGGAATATGCCCTGAGCATCCAGACCCCGCCTCCGGTCAAATACGAATATTCCTTCCTGCAACTGAGCAGCGGCAAGGCGGATGAACGCCTTTCGTTCAAGAAAACCGATGCGGCGGGGGGAGTTACCACCACGGCATATTCTTATACGGAGGGGCATCGGCTGGCCTCGGCCGGAGGGGAAACCATCACCCATCTTCCCGATGGGACGCGTCGTAGCGACGCCAACAGCCGCTACGAGGTGGATGCGCTCGGCCGGGTCACAAAAGTGAAGAACCCCGGCGGAACGGCCACCAAGACCTCCGTGGAATATGATCCGCTAGGACGGGTGGCAAGCATCACTGGTGCGGGAGGGGGGGTGCGGAAGCTCTCCTACTTCGGTGGCTCGCTCTGGCAGGAGCGGGGGAACAGCGGTCCGACACGGCAGTTCACGCATCATCCCGGTATGCCCGGTCCGATGGCGGTGCATGTCTCCGGAGAAACTTATCTGATGCACCACGACGCCCGGATGAATCTGGCCGCCGTCACCGATAGTGCTGGAACTCTGCGGCAGCGTTACCGCTACGAGCCGTTCGGGGCGCCCTCCCCCGCCACTTCCTCTACCGGTATTGAGCCCCGGTTCGGCGGACTGCGCTGGATGAACGATGCCGGACTCTATCTGGGAGGAGCCCGGATGATGGACCCCCGGCATGGACTCTGGCTGAGCCATGACCCGCTCGGCACAGTGGATAGTCCCAACCTCTACGCCTATGCCGGCCAGAACCCGATCGACTACGCCGATCCGAGCGGTCTTTCTGCGGGCAAGGGGAGCGTTGCTAGCAATGGGGATGGCGGGACGGTGGCCGGAGGGAGAGGAAGTGGCTACTTCGGCCCGCCAAGGATTTCGATGGCGGGGGGCACTTCCAAACGATCCGTGGCCTATGGTGCGGGGGATGGAAAGGGGATCGAAGGGCCGCAATGGCTGATGGATACCACGGAGTTCCTGCGTAACGTGAGCAACAGGATCCGTGATGGCTTTGCTTCGATGGTGGATAGCACATTAGGGCAGCTCGGCACGGTAGGGAAGTATCTCGGCGGCATCGCAAAACGTACGTTCGATTTCACCCTGATGTTCACTCCGCTGGGCTATGCCGTCTTCGAAGAGGAGGCCACCGGCATGATCGGGATGTACGGGATGGGGGTGGACGCGATGTACAACCCGTCTCGGGAACGCTATGAGCGTTTAGGGAATATGATTGGTGCGATTCCTGAGTATCTTGCCCATGCCAGTGCCGAGGAGTGGGGGAGCTGGACGGTGGATGCCCTACCGTCGATCGTCAGTGGCGGGGTCACTGTCTGGCGTACAGGGGGAAGGAGTATTGGGAAAATCGTGGGGAAGATATCTCGCCATTCTGCCAATAATATTAGAGGCCGTCTCTCAATGCCCCGTATCTACACTGAAAAGTTTAGTGTGACTGGTGGATATGGGAGCTTTGAAGACTATTGGCTTGCGCGCAATCCTCAAGCAAGGATTGAGGCCTTGATCGACCAATACAGTCTGCGGAAACATCTAGGAGGAATTGAAGTTATCCATGGTGGAAGTAAAGTTGGAGTGTCTGGTGGTGTAGACCCCATGAATTTCAAGACAATCAAGATCTATGATGAAGGTCTGTCAATGGGTGATCGTTATTTCGTAGAGACAATGATTGAAGAAATTCATCACTCTAAGCTTATGGGACTTTATCCTGAAACCCGTCGACCATCATTCAATCATCAATGGGATAATATTGTTGAGCCTAGAGCAAAGTCATATGCAAAATCATACGCGGATGAAATATTTGGAGGTGATTAAATGAGTGATATCGATAAGGTGAAAGATGATTTCCTGTCCGGAAATATGGATGACCTACGGAATCGGATCTGTCCATACTGTAACCAGATAGGTTTGCTCTTCACTGTGTCTAAGGCGTTAACCGATGCCCAGGCAGTAGCAGGAAGAAGGTATAGAGCTGGAATGAATATCTATTGCCGTGCTCAATGTAACACATTAATCGCTCACATGGATGGTTACTGTCCTGCATGGGCGGAAGAAATTAACGATTGGCAGGAATTCTCGGATGGTTTGATTAGTTCATAGCCAATTTGGATTGCATTTGGGATGGAGGCGGAATATCTCGTTTCTATCCCAAATGCTTAGCTCGTCGGTGTTCACCAATCAGAAGGAGAATACTGTATGGATCCTAACTACGATGAAAGAGAGATGACTGAAGAAGAAGCGGATTATGTGGAAGATGCAATGAGAGAATGGAAGTTAATGGGAAAGACACAGTGTAAGTGCCCATGGTGTGGTGGAGATCTACGATTCTTGATTGTAGGCAATTCTTATCAAATACGTTGTGAGCATGATGGGTGTTTTGATCTGGTATCACGTGGACTGTAGAGTATAATCCGCATTTATACTCGATGAATACTGATTCTATCTCTACTGTAGTACATATCATGTCCTCTATAGATATTAACAGCCAAGAGCGTCAGGTGACGGAAGAGGAAGAAGATTATGCCTTCGCTGCATTGGAAGAATGGCAGCGAACAGGGAAAACTAGTCGATGCTGCCCTTGGTGTGGCGGAGATTTCGAGTTCAGATTGGTGGGCAATTCTGGTGTGATTCGCTGCAATCAAGATCGATGCTTCGAAATCGGATGGAGAGGGCTGTAAGCCAAAAATCCGCTCGCGAGTGCCCTTGGTGTGGTGGTGCATTCCAGTTCTATGTAGCTGTTAACTCATATGAGGTCCGTTGTGAAAGAGACGGCTGCTTCAAGCTGATATCACGTGGTATATAACTGTATGATATAGCGAATGCTCTCTTTTCTTAGGGAAGTAATGATGTAATAGAAAAGCGTATTGGAAATCCAATGCGCTTTTGTTTGTTTGTAGTGTGTGCTGGTTATTGGCCATAGAGCGTGTTATGAAATATTTGGCTAAAAAATGAGCGTGGAAGGCTCTGTTGGGCCTTCCGCTGGAAGATCCGTGAATTATTCTGTCCCTATCCGGGTGATCTTCGAGAGTAAATGGCTGATTCTGAATTGATTCCAACGATTGAAGTCCATGACACGCTCTAGAGCGAAATCATATGCGAAAGCGTGCGCAGATGAAATCTTTGGAGGTGATTAACTGACGTTACGCAAATAATTGCCCGAGTGCGATGAACACGGCCTTCGTGGCAACAGCAGTGAGGATAGCTTTAATGCTGAAATGATTTCCTCCCAGCTTTAGCTTCAGCTGCTCCAACTTGATATAGGCCGCGATCGAGGCAAACAGATGGTTGGCCTGTGTCTGGACCGTCTTGGTTGGTGACTTCGCGATCGCTGTGTGCTGCTTCAACGACTTGTGGTACTGCTCGACTCTCCACCGTCTGTTGTAGATCGTCGCGATCTGGTCGGCCGTCAGGTAGATGTCGTTGCTGACCAGATACAGGGTGCCAGAGGTTCCGTCTTGGTTGGTAAAGACTTGTCTGAGAACCGTCACCGGGTGCTTCACCGAGCGAAGGTAGACTCCCTGAAGGCGGCCGTCGTCTGGATAGCTCAGAGCATCGAGCCGATGAAACTGACCGTTGTACTTCTCACGTTCGCTGAGCGCAACTGATCTTCCCCGGATTTGGTGGACAGGTAGGCAGTAGTCCTATCTTTACCAACCGGAGGACGTTATGGGACAAGCCAAGTACAGCGAAGAGTTCAAGGATGAGGCCGTTCGCTGTTAGTGTTTGCTGCCCAAAGAATGGCCTTTGAAGCACGCTCTGCGGCAACGGGTCTGGTGCAACACGCGATCGAGGAAACCACTATGCCAGCTACGATGACCAGCAATTATTGAGCGATCATCGAAGCTGTGCGAGCATGAGCCGCAGGGGTAATTGTTATGACAATGCAGCGATGGAGAGCTTCTTTTACACACTGAAGATGGAGCTGATCTATCGGCGGCGGGAGGTTCTAGCTGTATTACGTGGAAAAAACGAGGAATCTGAGAGAAAAGTTGAAGGGCAGATCACCGATTTCGGTGGTCTGCCCAATCATGCACGCCCGACTGGACTCGAACCAGTGACCCACAGCTTAGAAGGCTGTTGCTCTATCCACCTGAGCTACGGGCGCGTATAGCGAGCATGCAAGATACGGCGCCTGACCCGCTTCGAGCAAGTGGCCCTCTGCGATTCTGTGCGCTCCGGTGGCACAATGGCCTAAACTCGGTCCGGTGCGCAGATGCCGAGCAGGCCAAGGCCGCTGGCGATCACGGTGCCGGTAGTCTGGAGCAAGCGCAGACGGGCGGAGCGGAGTGCAGGCGGGGCGATGACGATGCGGCATGTGCGGTAGACGCTATGAAATGCTGCGGTGAGATCGCGCAGATACCCGGCGACGATCGCGGGGGACAGCTCGCGGGCAGCGCGGGCGACGATGTCCGGGAAGAGCAGGATCTGTCTGATAAGCGCAAGCTCTTCGTCGCGGCACAGGGGGGAGAGCATGGCGTCGGCCTCCAGGGAGATTCCTGCTGAGGCGGCATGACGGAGAACTCCGGCTATCTGTGCATGGGCATACTGAAGATAGAAGAGGGGATTGTTCCCCGAGTGCTCTCGTGCCCGGTCGAGATCAAATTCCAGATGTGGTGCTGCCCCCTGCATGATACAGAAGAAACGGACCACCTCGGCACCAAGCTCATCGTTCAGGTTGTTCAGAGTGAGCGCTCGGCCGGTTTGTTTCGATAGCTGGGTTGGCCTGCCCCCCTCCACGAAGGAGATGCTGCCGTGAGGTATGGTGCGGATCGTCTGGCTGATATCGGAACGTGGAGTGGTATCATCGGCGGCGAACGATTCCACTACCAGCGCAACCCTGCGATCGGTGAGGGCATGGCTGTATGCCACCTTATGGCCGGTCCACTCCAGCAGATTGACGATGGCATCACAGAGAGCCGTATTGCGGTACTGCGCCGGCTGGAGTGGTATGGCCGGATCTGTGCTGGCGCATCTCACCTTGGCATGGATACCCTGTCCGGCATCGCTTCGTCCATAGCTCCTGCCCAGTCTGGCGGCGATATCCAGACGGCTATGATGGAACCCTGGGGAAAAACTGATGTTGATAAAGCCGGAGTCTGCCAGCTCCACTTCTGCTATCTGCTCCGGGTCGATTGCCAGATGTGCGACGATTTCCTTGGCGATCGTGTGGGGGGATTTTCGGAGTTGGCGTGCCAGGGACAAGGCGACGGGGGTGACAAGGTTGCCACGGCCGGTGGCCCTTGGGATCTCCAGAACGATCTCGGTATCCTCCGGGGCACCGATCGAGCGGAGCGCATCACGTAGGAGAGGAAGGAGGTAGGCTTTCAAGGGTTGATGATCGCGCAGAGGCGCGCATCGTGGCGTCTCTGCGCGATGGTTCTTTTGATATGCTGTGTCTGCTACAAGGGCGTCCCGCCGGGCTGAGGAAGCCCGAGATACCGTGTTATTCCATAACCGCTGCCGGCGTTGCGGTTTCATCGACGATATGCTCGGCCTTGGCATCGGACCAGAGCCGTTCAATCTTGTAGAATTCCCGGGCCTCACGGTAGAAGACATGCACCACCACCTCGACAAAGTCAAGGATGATCCACTGCTGTCCCTGCCAGCCTTCGGTGCGGTACGGCTTGATATCGTATTCCACAAGGCCATCGGCCACCGCATCGGCCACGGCTTTTACCTGGATATCGCTTTCGGCGGTGCAGATGACGAAAAAATCCGTCATATCGGTCAATTGCCGGATATCGAGGATCACGACATCCTTGGCTTTCTTGGAAAGCATCAGATCGGCGCATCGGCGCGCGAGCGTCTTCGGATGCGATGGTTTTCTCTTGCTGATAGTCGTATCTGTGTTTGTTGTTTTCGTCTTAGCCATTGTATTCCTTCGTGCAGCATCATGAGATCGGCAATGCCCCCAGGCAGGGCGGCAGGCCCTGAATCGGTGCCAGCGACCGGGGATGTATCCGGCTGGCACCGCATTGCCTGTATGCTCATGGTATCGATCGCTGTGATATAGTCGATCGTGCCGTGTATTGAGTGTGTCGGGCGATCGCTGTTTGGCGTTATCCGGGCCGTTCAGGGTTATTTCATTGGTCGTAACGACAGGTAATCCTCACCGATCACCACCGTTGCCCGCAGATACAGCGAGCTGTCGATCTCCACGTCGATCCGTTCGGGAGCTATCCCGAGCGCATAGGCCACCTTCTGTGCGGAGACCTGATCGCCAACGCGGTCGATCACCTTCGAGTATGGCTCAGGAGTTTTTGCCGTGCTGTATTCCGGCACATCGAACTTTCGTGCACGGAGGAATTCCGTGAACTTCATTGCTATCCCGCTTGCGCCGCATGCATTGACGACATTCACCTGGATATGCTCTCCGGCCTTTACATACAGGTCGGTGCGTTCGATGGTCGCATCGACCTTGGGACGGAGGATGGTATGCTGAAGAAACCCATAGGCCAGAACCGCCACCACGATGCCGAGCAGCAAGATCAGCGCTATGTAGAACGGGCGTCGCGAGCCTCGCCGCCGCTGCGGAGGCCGTTTCTGGGGAGGCGTAAGATTACGCACTCTGCGCGGCTGTGTACCATTCACCGGCTCATGAACATTGGACATTGGACATAGGCTCGTGAGCGTTATATGTGCGCAACAATACTGATTCGGTCTGAATTGCCGCATAGTTCCGGCTCCGCATCATCCAACCGGCATCGGTATGGTTCTGCCGCCCATGTTCGCATAAGGCTAGCTCGGCATATTGATTGCCATGTCAGCGGATTGGCGCCGTTGCAATGCGATCCGGCAGGCCTTGATGAGATGGAGCCGGGAGTCTTCCGAGGAGGACCGGCTACGGGTGTTCCACCATGGTCGCATAGAGCGTGGCAAGCTCCTGAAACTGCTCAGGAGGAATCCGCCGTTCAAGATATTCCCATTCGGAACCCCAGAAGGAGCGGAGCGAGCGATCGGCCCCACCACGTCCCAGCGTAAGGATCGCCAGGGCGGCGGGGGAGAAGAGGGGATGCGGCCCATCGACCGAATCGTTGGCTGCCGCCAGGGCCGAGTCCCCGGTCCGCAGCGTATCGGCTTTGAACCGATCGCGCAGCGCACCATATCTGGCGAGCGCCTCCTGGGCCTTTGCCACAAACTGTTCATGGTATTCCCGGCGGACGCTGACCAGTTTCCCATCGCGCAGCGCCAGATAATCATCGATATAGCGGAGCGCCTGGGAATGATTCATAAAGGGGGGCCAGTACTGTCCCTCCATAACGATCCGGGCGATATCGGGGCCTGGCAGCGATTCAATCCAGGGATTGCCACGATTTGTCTGGAAGATTCTGCCAACGCCTCCACCAGCGCCTGAATAGATGCTCATTCCTCGTGTTGCGATCTCGTCATTGCCGCCGCCGTCTGTGGTAACGATCACAACCGGGCCGCCAGTTCTGGCAAGTCGCCGGACGGAGATCCCGCTAGCCCAGAGCATACTATCGGCATACAGGAGCCGGTAGCGCCGTTGAGCCGAGTCCAGTGTATAGAACTGGATATAATCGGCGCGTGCAATCGCCGGGGCAATGCTATCGCGTCCCAGGCTGGCAACGATAAGCTCGTCGCTCCCATTGCCGTCGAGATCGGCTCTGATGATCGTATCAAGCCGGTTGCCATCTGGCAGTTGCGGGCTGAACGAGATGCCATCGAGGGTCACGGTGGTATCGGTGGCCTGCGGTTCATTGCGTGGTTCCTCATCGGAACGGCAACCCACTGCGGCCACAGCGATGGCGAAAAGGAGGGCAGCCGCCTGGAGTATGCTTGGTAGCTGCTTGTTCATGAAGGGGCTGATTCCGGGTAGAGCAGGAATAGGATCGGGCGATTGAGCACATCGCGATGACGTCACGTTGCTCTCAATCGCCCGAGTAGGCTTAGTGGGCTTTGAGAAAAAGGTTCCGAACGGCTGGGGGCGCCTTAAGCAGCCGCCGATGCTTCCGGCTCCTCATCCTTTTTCTTTGTCTGCACTTCGGCGCGGATATCCTGGGCAAGCGCACGAAGCTCCTGCATATGCTTGCGGACGCGGACGCCGGCAGCCTTATTCTCCTTTTGATAAAACTTCTCGAAGTCCTTCTCAAAGCTTTCAACCAAACTCTTCAGTTGATTGAATCGATCCATGATGAAGCCTCCCGTGTTTAAGTGAGTCGGCCTTGAGGTATTCTGTCTGGGTGATACCCATGCAGCCGACAAGTTCACGATGTGGGTTTTTTGAAAGAATTACAAGAATCAATATACAAAAGCTGCGATTGTCGCAACTATTGAATATTGAGAAACAAGGTATGAGAGGTACCCAAATGCTCGATTATTCTTGTTCGGTCCCGGCTTCGGCAGGAGCCTGCCTTCTGTTGACGGCGTGCAGAGTGCGTTCAAGTTCCTGCTTCAGATAGGTGCCGGTATAACTGCGTGGTTCTTCCATAACGCTTTCCGGCGTGCCTTCGGCCACGATTTCGCCCCCATACTTACCCCCTTCCGGTCCAAGATCCACCAGCCAGTCTGCCGATTTGACGATGTCCAGGTTATGCTCGATCACCACCACCGTGTTTCCTTTGTTGACAAGCGACTGAAGCACGATCAGCAGCATCCGCACATCCTCGAAGTGCAGCCCGGTGGTCGGTTCATCGAGCAGATACAAGGTGCGCCCGGTGCCAACCTTGGAGAGTTCGGTTGCCAGCTTCACCCGTTGTGCCTCGCCGCCGGAGAGGGTGGTTGCCTGCTGTCCAAGCCGTATATAACCAAGCCCAACGTCGTTCAGCGTCTTGAGCTTCCGTTTGATGCGAGGGATATCCTCGAAGAACTCCACGGCCTCGGCAACGGTCATATCAAGCACATCGGCTATCGACTTCCCCTTGTAGCGTACTTCCAGCGTCTCGCGGTTATAGCGTTTGCCGTCGCAGACTTCGCAGGTTACATAGACATCCGGGAGAAAGCTCATCTCGATCTTTTTCAGGCCATCGCCCTGGCATTCCTCGCAGCGCCCTCCCTGCACATTGAAGCTGAACCGTCCCGCCGTATATCCACGGATCTTCGCCTCCGGGAGTTGTGTGAACAGGTCGCGGATATAGGTGAACAGGCCGGTATAGGTGGCCGGATTCGAGCGTGGTGTGCGGCCGATAGGGGATTGGTCGATATCGATCACCTTATCGATATGTTCCAGCCCCTCGATCCTCTTATATGGGAGCGGTGGAGTATGGCTCTGGAAGAAATGCTGCGAGAGTATCGGATAGAGCGTCTGGTTGACAAGCGACGATTTTCCCGAGCCGGAAAGCCCTGTGATGCAGATGAACGTGCCAAGCGGCAGGCGCAGATCCACATCTTTAAGGTTATGCCCCTGTGCCCCACGTAGCAGCAGTGCCTGGCCATTGCCCTGGCGTCGTGCCGGCGGAAGCTCTATTTCCCGCTGGCCGGTGAGATACTGGAACGTAAGGCTCCGTGCCATATCGACCCAGTAGGGGCCTGCCGGGGGAACCAGCGTGTGCCTGCCACTGTTGCCTGTGCCATTGGCCTGCTCCTTCAGGAACAGTTCCGGCGGGGCGGCGCCCATCACCTCACCGCCAAGCTCACCGGCGCCGGGGCCAAGGTCGATCACATAATTTGCCGACTCGATCATCTCACGGTCGTGTTCCACCACGATCACCGTATTGCCAAGATCCCGGAGCCGTTTCAGCGAGTTGATAAGCTTTACGTTGTCATGCTGATGCAGCCCGATGGATGGTTCATCGAGCACATAGAGCACGCCGCTCAACTGCGAGCCGATCTGCGTTGCCAGGCGGATGCGTTGTGCCTCGCCGCCGGAAAGGGAGCGGGCCGAGCGGTTCAGCGTAAGGTAATGCAGCCCCACTTCCAGCAGAAAGCTCATTCGATCGACGATTTCCTTCAGGACCAGATGGGCGATTGCCCACTGCCGATCGTTCATTGCCAGGGTGTTCAGCCGTTCTATGGCATCGGCGATCGGCAGAACTGCCACATCGTTGATCGTGGCACCATCGATAAGCACCGAAAGGCTCTCCGGCTTCAGACGCCCCCCATTGCAGGCAGGGCAGACCGTGGAGGTCATAAACGCCTCGGCCCACTCGCGTGTCGATGCCGCGCTTGCGCCGGTCAGGCTGTTCTCCAGGTTCTTGACGATCCCCTCGAAGCGGTGATGGTAGGTCACCGTCTTGCCATTGCTGTATTTGTAGGGGATCTCGAATTTCTGTTTCCCACCGCCTCGTATCAGCGTATCGAATGCTTCCTTGCTATAGGCGGAGAGGGGGGTATCGGCAGTATAGCCGAAATGGCTTATCACCGCCAGGACCTGTGCCCACTGCCAGTTGCGGCGCGGTTTTCCGAGCGGGCGCACCGCCTCCTGATTCAGCGAGAGCGACCGGTCGGGGACGATAAGTTCCAGCGCAAAATCGTACGATTCCCCCAGCCCATCACACTTGGGGCAGGCGCCATAGGGGGAGTTGAATGAGAAGGAGTTCGGCTCCGGTTCCTCGTAGCTGATGTTGCAGGTGGGGCAGGCAAGTTTCTCGGAGTAGAGCGCCTCATCGCCGGGATTATCCCAGTCGGCAATAATCATGACGCCGTCGCCAAAGCGGAGCGCGGTCTCGGAGGAGCCATACAGTCGTGAGCGGGTTGCCTCGGCTATTTCCAGCCGATCCACCACGATCTCGATATCATGCAATTTATAGCGGTCCACCTTCATCCCGGCGATGATCTCCTGATAGGAGCCATCGATACGAACGCGGGTGAATCCATCGCGGAGGATCTTTTCAAACAGCTCCTGGTAGTGTCCCTTGCGGCGGCGCACCACAGGGGCCAGCACTGCTATTCTGCGTCCCTGGAACCGTCCGGCAACCGAGTCGACGATCTGGTCGATCGTCTGCTTCACCACCGGCTGGGCGCAGTTGACGCAATGCTGTACGCCGACGCGGGCAAAGAGAAGGCGGAGGAAGTCGTAGATCTCCGTAACCGTGCCGACGGTAGAGCGGGGATTTGTGGAAACTGTTTTCTGCTCGATCGAGATCGCCGGGGAGAGGCCTTCGATCAGGTCCACATCCGGGCGTTCCATAAGGCCGAGGAATTGCCGTGCGTAGGGGGAGAGGCTCTCCACATACCGGCGTTGCCCTTCGGCATAGATCGTATCAAACGCAAGCGAGGATTTGCCGGAGCCGGACAGCCCGGTGATCACCGTCAGCGAATCGCGCGGGATCGAGGCGTCAACGTCCTTCAGATTATGCTCGCGTGCGCCGCGCACCACTACGCCATCGAAGGGGGGAGCCTTGGCGTTGCCACCATTGGATTCGACTGGGGGGATGTTAGATTTGCCTTGCTTCCGTGTCTGAGTCTGGGATCGGTCGTTATCGCGCTTCATAGTTGCTCTATGCCCCATTGCGGGGTAGTGGACGCTATCATCAATCGTCAACCTGACAAGTTACGTAGGCTGGCGGGTGAAGGGCAAGCGAAAGGTGGTCATATCATCACCTTTTACGTTTAAACGGGCTGGTCAGTCCTAATGGTATAGATGCTGGTATGCTCCTTGCTTCTATCTAGCTTCCAAGGGAAGGGATGGGAGGTCTCCTCCCTCTATACTCCATACAACTAATAAGGATCGAGAATGAAGGCCTTTTTAACATCCCGGCGCGCACTGCTGACGTTCGCGGCCGCTCTGCTCGGCTTCGGCATCACCGCCTGTGGAGATGATCCGGTTGCCCCGGACCCGAACCTGGGAAAGACTGCCAAGGTTACCACCTTCTATGCACAGATCGATGAGAATCCGTCGAAGGTGAAGTTCATGTACAATGGTCAGGCGATCGTCGATGAGCTGGCATATGGTATGCCACAGGTTGCCAGCCTCCAGATCGGCAGCAACATCAATGTCAAGATGACCGGGCTTTCGGGTACCCAGCTTGCCGAGGCAAGCGCCAAGGTGGATAGCCTGACCTCCACCTGGTTTGTCTATTCCGGTTCCGGCACAGGCTCCGAGGGGTTTGCTGTTGCAACAACCAAGGGAGCCTCCGTGAGCGGCACCGCCGGCGTCCGTATGATTCATGCATCGCCAGGGGCACCAAAGGTGGAGCTGCATCAGCTTGCTGCCAATGGTCCGATGGTGGGTGAGGCGATAGAATATAAAAGGTCCAGCTCCGCCTTTACGCCGGTTCTGGTCGCCACCCCGACCTTGGTCATCACCAAGGAGGATGACTCCGAGCTGGTTGTCATGCCGGTGACGTTGGAAGAGGGAAAGCGTTATACGATCATCGTCTATGGCAACCCCAATAGCAGCGCAACGGCCAATCCGTTGACGGCAAAGCTTGTCGTGGAGCCGTAACCTCAGACGAACGGCTTCTCCTGCCCTGCTGCAATCGAATCAGTAAGCGGCTGCCCTGCACATGGGGCAGCCGCTTTCCTTTATATAGACCTTCACCGCCGGAAAATCTTCCAACGATTCTGGAAGAATTCCGGGCATCGTGGCAGGGAATCCTGATCTTCTTTGGCCAGTTTCCGCCAACCGCAAGAGAAACTGTGTAACCTATTGATAACCTTACGGCTGCTCCGTATACTCTTCCGTATTTCTATCGGTGGATTCCTCTGTCAAGAGGGCATCGATTGCTTGACATAACGTTGTATGGAGGTATACCGTGGCTGTAGAGTTCACTTCCGATACGATCCGCAACATTGTACTTGCCGGGCATGGCGGCTCCGGCAAAACCACGCTTGCCGAGGCTATGCTGTTCGCCGCAAAGCAGACCAACAGGATGGGGAGCATCGGCGATGGCTCCACCGTCAGCGACTACCACCAGGACGAGATTGAACGTGGTATCTCTATCACTCTGGCCCTGCTTCATCTGGAGTGGAGAGGGCATAAGATCAATATTCTGGACACTCCTGGGTATCCCGACTTCATCGGCGAGACCAAGGCGGCCGTTCGTGTTGCCGATACGATGCTCATGGCGGTGGATGCTTCCACCGGCGTCGGGTTTGGTGCCGATTCGGCGTGGGAGTTCGCCGAGGAGTCCGACATCCCCGTGCTCCTTGTGCTTACCAAGGTAGGGATGGAGCAGGCGCACTTCGATGAGACGCTTCAGTATCTGCGCGAACATTTCTCGCGCGATATCATGCCGCTGGAGTATCCGGTCTACAAGGACAAGTCCCTTGCGGGCATGGTGAACATCCTCTCGATGCAGTCTATGACGTTTGCCGAGGATGGCACCGGGGCGCATTCCGATAGCACTGCTATCCCTGCGGATGTCGCCGAGCGATGCGCCGAACTACGGTCGGCGCTTGTGGAGTGTCTGGCCGAATCGGACGAGGCGCTGATGAACTCCTTCTTCGAGAACGGAAATCTTACCGAAGAGGAGATACGGCGGGGATTGAAAATGGCGGTGCTCAGCCGGAAGGTCTTTCCCCTCTTTGCGGCTTCCAGCACAAAGAACGTCGGCATCACGCCCCTGATGGATTTTATCGTTGACTTCTGCCCCAGCCCTCTTGATGCATCCCCACCGATCGCCTATGTCCCCGGAACCGATCAGACGGTCCAGCTTTCGCCAGACAGCGAGACCGCATTGTTCATCTTCAAGACCATCAGCGAGCCTCATGTGGGGGAGCTTTCTTTCTTCCGGGTGTTCTCCGGCCATGTGGGAGGAGGAACCGAGCTTGTCAACATGTCCAATGGCAGAGGAGAACGTCTGAACCAGTTATATACGATGAACGGAAAGGGGCGGACAGAGGTGCCGATGCTTCATTTCGGCGATATCGGGGGGGTGGTAAAGCTAAAGAACAGCCATACCAACAACACGCTCGCAGCCAAGGGGGCAACGTTTGCGATCCCCACCATCTGGTTCCCCGCGCCGATCGCCGACGGGGCCGTCTCGCTGAAAGGGAAGGGGGATGAGGCCAAGGTGGCCGAGGGGCTGCATATGATGCATGAGGAGGACCCCACCTTCAACGTCTATCTGGATGGCGAGACGCATCAGACCGTGGTAAGCGGCCTCGGCGAGTTGCATCTGGATGTGATCCTGAAGCGTCTTCAGGCGAAATATGGCGTCGAGGTGGAGTTGAACCCGCCCCGTATTCCATATCGGGAGACGATCCGTGGGGCCGCAAACACAAGCTACCGGCATAGAAAGCAGACCGGAGGCTCCGGTCAGTTCGGCGAGGTGCATCTGCATATCGAGCCGTGGGATGAGCACCGTCCGGTGCCGGGTGCCTACCAGGTGCGTGGCGAGGAACTGGAGGATCTCCCCTGGGGGGGCAAATTCCATTTCATCAACTCCATTGTTGGCGGCTCCATCGATGCACGGTTTGTTCCGGCTGTGAAGAAGGGGGTGCTGGAGACCTTGCAGCGTGGGGCGTTTGCCGGGTATCCCATGACCAACGTGCGGGTGATTCTGCACGATGGCAAGATGCATGCGGTGGACTCAAACGAGAATGCCTTCAAGACCGCTGCCAGGATGTGCTTCAAACAGGGGGTGAAGGAGTGCCGACCACAGCTTATGGAGCCGATCTGGAACATCGAGGTGGTGGCCCCTATCGACCATATGGGGGATATCATGAGCGACCTGAGCAGCCGCCGCGGTCGTATCCTCGGGATGGACTCCAGGGGGACTGCGCAGGTTATCAAGGCGCAGATCCCGCTTGCCGAGCTGTATGGATATGCTGCTCGTATACGTGGGCTTACTCAGGGACGGGGCAGTTATACCAGAACCTTCAGCCATTATGAGGAGATGCCCAGAGAGGTGGAGTCCAAGATCGTCGCCAGCGCCAATCTTGAAGAGGTGGACGAATAACCACGGTTCCTGCCTGGATGACAATCGAGGCGACCGGTGAACAAGCCACAGCAGGCAAAGCCGCGAAGGATGGAGCCTTTGCGGCTTTGCTCGATTTATACAGGTCCGGTTCGCGATTGTAGATCCATGAGTGCCATGGCGGAGCTATGCCGCCATGGAAAGAGAAGCGCGGATCGGCAAGGAGCACGGCGGGGGCATACAGGGGTGATAGTATCTACAGTCTGGCCGCAAAGGTGTACAGAAAGGGCTGTAGAGGTGTCGCCGAGTGCCATTGCGAAGGAATGGAGCCAAGGAGGCGGAAAGCTTTTCCAACAGAGGATCGCATCGGGGCGAGCGGCGTAAAGAGCCTTCCAGAGATAGCTGGATTTACCGTGAAAACAGACAAAAAAAGGACGACAAAGACCGAGTTTAATCAGTAATACTCCTTTACACTTATCTTTTCGCGGTGTATACCATTGAAGAAAAACCTCTAAATCATCGCAGAGTTCGGCCATTTCGCCCCTTTTCCTGCCATGCTGGGTACGATCCGGCTGGTATTACAGGAAGATTACAGGGCGTTCACGATTATCTATGCAACATTGCGCATAGTAAGGACGCCAACTTTCACTATTTTCGTGACCTCACTAAGCAACGCGACGGCTTATGACGATAAAGCAGAGTACAACCCGACTGCTTGATCTCTCAGCAAAGACGCCAGAGCGTTGAATTAGTTTCGTTCCTTCTCTCATCGCCAGTCGTCTACTCGACGGTTATTCCTCCCCGGACATTGCTCCTGGAGGGGTGAGAGGAGCCTCCGTGGAAACGCTTCCGAGTAGCTTCGCTGATGCAAATCTTCCATCCTAGTAGCAATACCCTCTCAAAGGTCAGCATTCTTGCAGTGCTGATCCTATTGGCTGGGGGATTGTGGCTGCTGGCGGAGATCAACAGATCTCCCTATGTAACGCAAGCCGCGGTGGTTCGCGAACAGCCGGTCCAGTTTAGTCACGAACACCACGTTGCCGGGCTCGGCCTTGATTGCCGATACTGCCATACTGCTGTTGAGCAGTCCCCATCGGCGGGCATCCCGCCGACGGAGACCTGTATGACATGCCATTCTCAAATCTGGACCAACGCAGAGCTGCTTGAGCCTGTCCGGCAGAGCTACCGGACCGGCACGCCTATCAAATGGACGAGGGTCCATGACCTGCCAGATTTCGTTTACTTCAACCACAGCATCCACGTGAACAAGGGGATCGGTTGTGAGAGCTGTCATGGTCGAGTCGATCGCATGCCGCTTATGTGGCAGCAGAACGCTCTGAACATGGAATGGTGTCTCAACTGCCATCGTAATCCCCAGGACGCGATCAGGCCACGTGAGAAGGTCTTTACCATGGGCTATTCGCCCGAGGAATCGCAGGCCACGCTCGGCCCGAAGCTCGTGAAGGAGTACAACATCAACGTCCGACAGCTCACCAATTGCTCTATCTGCCATAGATAATGTCAAACGATTCCCAGACCGTTAGTCGAAAGTCTCTCGATCTCCCGGCGATCCGCGAGCGCCTGGCCTCGGCTTCAGGCAAGCAGTACTGGCGAAGCCTGGAGGAGATCGCTGAGACCGATGAGTTCCAGGAGATGCTCCATCAGGAATATCCCGATGGTGCGTCCGAATGGTCCGATCCGGTTAGTCGGCGCAACTTCCTGAAGCTCATGGGGGCTTCGCTCGCGCTGGCGGGCGTTGGTGCCTGTACACGGCAGCCGGACGAGATGATCGTTCCATATGTGAAGGCTTCGGAGGAGTTTGTTCCCGGCAAGCCGATCTTCTTCGCAACTGCGATGCCGCTTCGCGGCTATGCGCTCGGCGTGCTCGCTGAGAGCCATATGGGGCGTCCAACGAAGATCGAGGGGAACACCGACCACCCTGCAAGCATGGGTGGCACCGATTCCTTTGCACAGGCCTCTATTCTGAATCTGTACGATCCCGATCGCTCTCAGACCGTGATCCATCGCGCCGCCATCAATACCTGGAAGGGCTTTATTGCTGCGATGGGAGGGGAGATCGGCGCATGGGATGCTACGCAGGGAAGAGGGGTTCGTATCCTTACCGAGACCATCTCGTCGCCGTCGTTTGGCGATCAGATGCGCCGGTTCCTGGAGAAATATCCGGCGGCCCGCTGGCATCAGTACGATCCTACCTCCCGCTCGTCGGTGATGGAAGGGGCAAAACTGGCCTTCGGTGAGCATGTGGAGACGGTCTACCGGTTCGCCAACGCCGATGTCGTGCTCTCGCTCGATGCCGATTTTGTGGATGGTATGCCGGGAAGCGTACGGTATGCCCGCGAGTTCACCGACCGGCGCCGCGTGCATGATGGCAGCCGGACGATGAACCGTCTGTATTGCATCGAAAGCACGCCGACTCTTACCGGCAGCCTCGCCGACCATCGCATGCCGCTTCCGCCAAGCAAGGTGGAACAGGCAGCCTGGGCGCTTGCCTCGGCACTTGGAGTGCCCGGTGCCAGCGCCGATGCCGGCGGCCTCGATCAGAAGTGGATCGCCGCCGCAGCCCGCGACCTTCAGGCCCATCGTGGCCGGTCGGTGGTGGTGGCTGGCGATAATCAGCCACCGGCGATCCATGCGCTGGCGCATGCTATGAACGCAGCGCTCGGCAATGTGGGGGCTACCGTTGTTTATACCGATCCGGTGAACCCGAATCCGGTCAACCATCTTGCGTCGCTCGCCGAGTTGGCGCGCGACATGGAGGCCGGGCAGGTCGATACGCTGATTATTCTGAGCGGCAATCCGGTGTATAGCGCTCCGGCCGATCTGAATTTTGCGGAGAAGATGGACAAGGTGCGGCTCCGAATTCATCTGGGGCTGTACCAGGATGAGACCGCCTATTACTCGCACTGGCATCTTCCTGAGGCGCATTACCTGGAAAGCTGGGGCGATGCTCGTGCTTACGACGGCACCACCTCCATCATCCAACCGCTGATTGCGCCGTTGTACGACGGCAAGACCCCGCAGGAGATGATGGCGGTGTTTCTCTCGGAAGCTACCACCTCGGGCTATGATCTGATTCGTGCCTACTGGCAGAACGGTGGCGCTGCGGTCAGCCAGGCCCCTGCCCCGGCACCGCAGCCAGGTGCCGATTCCATCAATGGTGCGGCAACCCCTGGAACATCGGTTCCACAGGGGGGGCAGATGGCCCGTTCCGGTGGAGCGGTGGTATGGGAGGGAGGCTTCGATAAGGGATGGCAGCGGGCACTATATCATGGCGTGATCGCCAACAGCGCCTTTGCTGCCAGAAACGTTGCGCTCCGCTCCGACTGGATGGCAAGCGCGCCGAAGCCGCAGCCATCGGGCAACGGGGTGGAACTGATCTTCCGTCTCGATCCGACTGTGCTCGACGGACGTTTTGCCAACAACGGATGGCTCCAGGAGCTGCCAAAGCCGCTGACAAAGGTTTCCTGGGATAACCCATTGCTCATAAGCCCGAAGATGGCCGAGCGGATGGGGATTCAGAGCGAGGATGTTGTCGAGATCAGCTATCAGGGGCGCACCCTCCGCGTGGCGGTATGGGTGATGCCGGGGCACCCCGATGGTGCCGCCACCCTTTCCCTCGGCTATGGCCGCACCCGCCTGGGTCGCGTGGGGAACAACACCGGCTTTAATGCCTTTAGCATCCTGACCTCCGATACACGGTCCTATGGGGTTGGCGCCCAGCTCAACGCCACCGGCGATACCTTTCCGCTTGCCACCGTGCAGACACACTTCAGCATGGAAGGGCGAGATCTGGTGCGCGAGGCGACGCTGGAGAACTTCATCAAGAATCCGAAGTTCGCCCTGACACCCTCGGACACCATGCAGCTCCCGACGTTCTATCCCGAGCATAAGTACGAGGGATATGCCTGGGGAATGGTGATTGATCTGAACTCCTGTATCGGCTGCAATGCCTGCTCGATCGCTTGCCAGTCGGAGAACAATATTCCGGTCGTCGGCAAGGAGCAGGTCCGCAACCAGCGCGAGATGCACTGGATCAGAGTGGACCGCTACTACGCTGGCGATCTGGAGAACCCCGAGGTATACTTCCAGCCACGTCCCTGCATGCATTGCGAGGTCGCGCCATGCGAGCCGGTCTGCCCGGTTGGCGCCACCGTGCATAGCGACGAGGGCTTGAACGACATGGTCTACAACCGCTGTGTCGGAACACGATATTGCTCGAACAACTGTCCGTACAAGGTCCGCCGGTTCAACTACCTGCGGTACAACGACGACACGACGACGAGCCTGAAACTGATGCGGAATCCGGATGTGACGGTTCGGAGCCGAGGCGTGATGGAGAAGTGCACGTACTGTGTGCAGCGTATCAACGCGGCGCGTATCAATGCGAAGAAGGAGGATCGTAAGATCCAGGATGGTGAGATCGTCCCAGCTTGCGCGCAGGCCTGCCCGACCGACGGCATCATATTCGGTGATGTCAACGATCCGAACAGCAGGGTATCGAAGTTGAAGGCACTGCCGCTGAATTATGGCCTCCTAGAGGAGCTAGGGACAAAACCACGTACGTCGTATCTGGCAAAGCTCCGCAATCCGAATCCTGAAATCGAGGGGGCTGCCTGATGGACAAGCATAAACTGAATTCTCCCGACGCGAACGATATCATGGTGAATCCCCCGGTGCTTGCGCCGGGGCATACCTTCGACACGATCACCGAGAAGATCGTTCATGTGGTGCTTGACCGGAAGCCGGGGAAGCTCTGGCTTGCCGGTTTCACCGTGGCCTTTATGCTGTTGATGGTGTTGCTCTATACGGTAGGTTATCTGGTGATGACCGGTATCGGTATCTGGGGCAACAACGTTCCGGTCGGTTGGGCCTTTGATATCATCAACTTCGTCTGGTGGGTCGGTATCGGCCATGCCGGGACGCTGATCTCGGCAATCCTTCTGCTTCTGAAACAGGAGTGGCGCACCTCGATCAACCGCTTCGCCGAAGCGATGACGCTGTTTGCGGTTGCCTGCGCGGCCATGTTTCCGCTGTTGCATACCGGGCGTCCGTGGCTTGCCTACTGGCTGTTTCCCTATCCGAACACGATGGGCATTCAGCCGCAGTTCCGCAGCCCGCTTCTGTGGGACGTGTTTGCCATCTCGACCTACGGCACCGTTTCGCTCCTGTTCTGGTTTATCGGTCTGATTCCCGATCTGGGAACGCTTCGCGACCGTACCACAAGCCCGATCAAGCGTAGAATCTTTGGCCTTCTGGCCCTTGGGTGGCGTGGATCTGCACAGCACTGGCGCCGGTACAAGATCGCCTATCTGTTGCTTGCCGGCCTTTCAACGCCCTTGGTGCTCTCGGTGCATACGATCGTGTCGTTCGACTTCGCGGTCTCGGTGATTCCGGGCTGGCATGCCACGATCTTCCCGCCGTACTTCGTTGCCGGCGCCATCTATTCCGGCTTTGCCATGGTGCTTACGCTGGCAATTCCGATGCGCGCCATCTATGGTTGGAAGGACTTTATCACCATGCGCCATCTGAACAATATGGCAAAGGTGATGCTGGCGATGGGGCTGGTGGTGGCCTATGGGTACAGCATGGAGGCGTTTATCGCCTGGTACAGTGCCAACCAGTATGAGAAGTTTATGATCACCAACCGTATGACCGGCCCGTACTGGTGGAGCTACTGGTTGCTGATCCTTTGCAATGTGGCGATCCCGCAGCTCCTCTGGTTGAAGCGCATCAGGGTGAATACGGTGATGTTGTTCATTATCTCGATTGTCATCAACATCGGGATGTGGCTGGAGCGCTTTGTCATCATCGCCACCAGTTTGCACCGGGACTTCATTCCGGCTGCCTGGGGTATGTATACCCCTACGATCTGGGACTGGGCGATGTACCTTGGAACGATCGGTCTTTTCTTCTTCCTGCTGCTGCTGTTTCTCCGGTTCCTGCCGGCGATCAACGTCTTCGAGATGCGCGAGCTGCTGCACGAGAAGGAGATGCACGGAAAGCATTGAGGAGGCGCCATGGGAATGGCCGGTATCAAGAGTGGCCATTCCCTGAACAGCTATCGCGGTATCTGAGACAAGTCGTTTGAAGAACCTGCTATGAAAAAGAAAGAAAGACCTCCCATTTATGGCCTGATGGCGGAGTTCCACACTGCGGAGGAGCTTGTGGAAGCGGCCGAGCGGACTCGCGACGCAGGATACGAGCATTTCGATGCGTTCTCCCCCTTTCCGGTGGAGCCGCTCGACGATATCGTTCCTTCGCGCGGGCCATATCTGCCGATGCTTGTGCTTGCCGGTGGCATCACCGGCGCTCTTGCCGGATTTGGGCTCCAGTATTTCGTCTCGGTGATCTATTATCCGATGAACGTGGGCGGACGCCCCTTCTATAGCTGGCCCTCCTTCATTCCGGTGACATTCGAGGTGACGGTGCTGTTTGCGGCTTTGACTGCGGTGTTTGGCATGCTGGCGCTTAACAAGCTCCCGATGCCGTATCATCCGGTCTTCAACGTCAGGCGCTTTACCTCGGCTTCCATCAATCGCTTCTTTATCTGTATCGAAGCGGAGGACCCGAAGTTCGACATGGAGCGGACGCGGGGATTTCTGGAAAGCATGAGGCCGGACTTTATCGCGGAAGTGCCGCACTGACATCTCGGTGCCGGGTGGCCGATGGGTGCAGTGCTGCCATCGCCTCCTCCAACAGGTTGGTGCCCGCAGTTCCCCGTTCAAGGGGAAGGGTGGGTCAGGGTGAAATCAAGGATGTGATCGTGAAAGACTCAGTCTCCCTACATATGATCAGAGCCGGAAACAGGAACTGCGGCGTGCGGCTGGCAGAGGGATTCCGTGCCGGCATGCTCGCTCGCGCCATAATGGTGATAGCGGTGCTTGCATCGCTTCCGGTGATCTCCGGCTGCCGCCTGGAGATGTATGACCAGGCGCGTTACGAGCCGCTTGAGATGAGCACCTTCTTCCCCGATAGCCAGTCGGCTCGTCCGCAGGTGAAAGGGACGGTTCCCCGTACACATGGCTTTACGCCCGATGCCGCCTACGGAGAGTCGAGCGGAGGGCTTATGCTGGGCGCCGACAGCGGTATTGCCGCCCGCATTTCCAACCCTGATTTCGGGGAATTCGATCGAGACGGAAATGTTCCGGTGCCGGTAACGCATCAGTTTCTGGTGCGAGGCAAGGAGCGGTTTGACATCTACTGCTCCCCATGCCATGGATCGCTGGGCGACGGCCAGGGGATGATCGTGCAGCGTGGGTTCCCGGTTCCCACCAGCTTCCACACCGATCGGCTTCGTCAGGTGCCGGACGGGTATTTCTATGATGTGATCACGAACGGTTTCGGCGTGATGTACAGCTACGCGTCGCGCATTCCGCCGGACGATCGGTGGGCGATCGCGGCATACATCCGGGCCCTGCAGTTAAGCCAGCATATGCCGGTGCAGGATCTCCCCGCTCAGGAACGAACTAAGTTGCAAGGTTCTGGAGAATGAATCAGACTGAATCACTACGTCCAAAGCTGGATAGCCTCCAGCGAAGAGCGCTCGTCATCGGTGTAGTGGGCCTTGCCCTCTGCGTGGTGGGAGCCTTTATTGGAAGCCTGGAGCAGTTCTTCCGCTCCTATCTGTTCGGCTACATCTTCTGGCTTGGGCTGGCCCTTGGCTCGCTCGGCCTCCTGATGCTTCATAATCTTGTGGGCGGACCCTGGGGCTGGCTTATCCGCCGCATCCTGGAGTCCGCAGCGCGGACCCTGCCGGTTATGGCGCTTCTGTTTGTTCCGCTTCTGTTCGGCCTTCATAGCCTGTACGAGTGGACGCATCATGATGTGGTGCAGAACGATCCGATCCTGATACAAAAGGCCCCATACCTGAACGAATCGTTCTTTATGGTGCGGACGGCGATCTATTTCGTGGTCTGGATCGGCATCGGGTTTATGCTCAACCGCCAGATGCGAAGCCTGGATCGGGCAGGGGCACCGGCGATCACGCGTGGCATGCAGAACTTCAGTGCCGTTGCCCTGCTGCTTTATTTCATGACAGCAACCTTTGCCTCGTTTGACTGGATGATGTCGCTGGAGCCACACTGGTTCTCCACCGTCTATGGTCTGCTGTTTGTTGTCGGGCAGGTGCTCTCCACGTTTGCCTTCGCGATCACGATGCTGGTGTTCATGGCGAACTCCAATGCCGAGCTGAAGGCCATGGTGCTGCCGAAGTATCTGCACGATCTTGGCAATTTTCTGCTGGCCTTTACGATGCTCTGGACCTATATCGCCATCTCGCAGTTCCTGATCATATGGTCGGCGAACCTGCCGGAGGAGGTGATCTGGTACACGCCGCGTATAAACGGGGTGGGAGGATGGATCTCCGCAATACTGCTGCTGCTACATTTTGCTCTTCCGTTCTTCCTGCTGTTGATGCGGAGAACAAAGCGGCACAACAACACATTGGTTCGTGTTGCCATCCTGCTCTTTGTCATGCGTCTGGTGGATCTGTTCTGGACGATGGCGCCGGGACTTCATCATGGCGAGTTCCACTTCCATTGGCTTGATCTGGCTGCCCCGATCGGCATCGGCGGCATCTGGTTGGCACTGTTCTGCAGGAATCTCAAGAGCGTTCCGACCCTTGTGCCGGCAAATGCACCTTTGAACCAGGGAGGAGGCCATGGCCATTAAGGATAAGGATAAGATGGTGGTCACCGAGACAAGGCCGATGGGGGTATCGGCCAGTCCTCATGACCATGAGCATGAAGAACGTGATGTAAACATCCCGGCGATCCTCTGGGCCTTGGGGGGCATTGCCGTCACCGTGGGGGTGGTCTGCCTGATAGTCTGGGGGATGTTTACGATGTTTGAATCGCGCCAATCGGCTTTTGATATCCCGGCCTCGCCGGTTGCCGATACCGCCGCGGTTCCGCCGCAGCCGCGCCTGCAGGCACAACCTTCTATCGATATGGCGGTGTTCCGCGCGCACACCGACTCGGTTATCAATCACTACGGGTGGGTCGACCGTCCCGCCGGCATCGCACGGATGCCGATCGACAGCGCGATTTCGATTGTCGCTCGTCAAGGGGTGGATGCTGTGCGCAGCACTTTACAGCGCTCCACGGCGTCCGGGCAGAGGGAAGGCGATTCGGCTGCTCGTATCACCCCGCTCCCGGTCGGCACGACTGACGTCAGGTCGCAGGGGAGCCCCTTAGAGAAACGATGAAAAGCCAACGTTCGTGTTCTGTTTTCGGGAAGCGAACCTCCATGATGCTTATGCGCACGGCCTGCTCGCTGGTGCTGTTGTGCTTGGCGGTGATGGTTCCCGGATATGCTCAGAAGAGTGCTACCGAAGTTGTCAACGAAATAGGGATCGAACAGAAGCTGAACGCACAGCTTCCGCTGGATCTGCCGTTTCGCGATGAGAATGGGCGTGATGTACAGCTTGGAACGTATATCAAGGATAAGCCGGTTATCTTGATCCTGGCCTACTACCGTTGCCCGATGCTGTGCGATCTGGTGCTGAACGGCACGGTAAAAGCCTTGCGCACCGTCGATTTTAATATCGGCAACGAGTTCGATATCGTGACGGTAAGCATCGACCCGGACGAGAAGCCGGAGCTTGCCACACAGAAGAAGGCCAGCTATGTGGCCGACTACAACCGACCGGGCGCGGCGATGGGATGGCACTTCCTGACCGGGGATGAGGAACCGATTCAGACGTTGGCAAAGACGGTTGGGTTCCGCTATCTCTACGACCCGCAGTCCAACCAGTATGCACATGGCGGCGGCATCATGGTGATTACGCCGACCGGGCGAGTCTCGAAGTATTTCTACGGTGTCGAATATCCTCCCACCGATCTCCGACTGGGGCTGGTGGAAGCATCCGACAACAAGATCGGAACGCTGGTGGATGAGCTCAAGCTTCTCTGCTACCAGTACGATCCGGTGACCGGTAAGTATGGTCTGGTGATCATGCGTGTGCTTCGGATCGCCGGAATTCTCACCGTTGGCCTTCTCGGAACTTTCATATTCATCTGGGTCCGGCGCGATCGGCGCAAGAATGCTGCGGTCAGGGTTGCCTGAATGCGGTTGCCGGAATTGATGTAGGTATCGGACGCAGAAAAGGAATTATCAATCGAAGGGGATCGCTGCGACGGGCAACATCAGCTTGCCCTGCGGACGGCGGCGATTCCTATAGGACTACGAGCAATGTGGGATTTCCCCTTATTTCCTGAACAGGCTTCTACCGTCGCCGCTCCCGTCGACGCGCTTTATTACTTCCTGGTTGGGCTTACGGCATTCTTCGGGATTTTAATTTCCGGGGCCGTTGTCTACTTCGCCATCAAGTACCGGCGTGGAAACCGGGTGAGCAGGAGCCGTCCGCTCTCGGAAAGCGCCATGCTCGAGGCGGTCTGGATCGGCGTGCCGCTGGCCATAGTGCTGGTGATCTTTTACTGGGGCACCAGCGTCTATTTCACGCTGGTGCGCCCACCCAAGCATGCCGAGGACGTCTACGTAACCGGCAAGCAGTGGATGTGGAAGGTGCAGCATCTCAGCGGCGAGCGTGAGATCAACGAACTTCATGTGCCGGTTGGCAAGCCTATCAAGCTTATCATGACGTCGCAGGACGTGATCCAT
The DNA here is from genome assembly GCA_964455525.1 of uncultured Alphaproteobacteria bacterium. Classification (GTDB taxonomy): domain Bacteria; phylum Bacteroidota; class Ignavibacteria; order OLB7; family OLB7; genus JAFDZV01. Next base: position 219,937 of record CAYVWR010000001.1, on the reverse strand, counting down.
AGTTTCTATATCCCAGCCTTCCGTATCAAGCAGGACGTGGTTCCGGGGCGCTATACCCAGATGTGGTTCGAGGCAACCGAGGCGGGCACCTATCATCTCTTCTGTGCGGAGTACTGCGGTACCCAGCACTCGGGGATGGTTGGCCGTGTGATCGCAATGGAGCCGACCGAATACGAAGCCTGGCTTCGTGGCGACAGGGGAAATGGCGGCTCTGCCGGACAGTCGATGGCCTCTGCCGGACAGCAGATATTCCAGCAACAGGGTTGCGGAAGCTGCCATACGGATGACGACGCCACCCGCGCTCCGCTGTTGAAGGGGCTGTATGGCAAGCCGGTTGCGCTCGCCAGTGGCCAGACCGTTGTGGCCGACGAGCAGTATATTCGCGAGTCGATCCTCCGTTCGCAGGCGCAGATCGTGGCCGGATATCAGCCGCTGATGCCGGTGTATCAGGGAAGAATCAGCGAGGACGATCTTCAGCAGATCGTTGCGTATATCAAATCCCTTGGCGCGGCCGACCAGGCCACTGGGGGAAATGAGGGCGCGGCCCCTGCATCGGGCGCCGCATCAGTGCCAGGGGGAGGTAGCTCGCCGGAAGGACAGGGCCAGGGAGCGACGGCGCGCCCAACGTCGGGATCTAATGAAAAGTCAGGAAATCAGTGATGGATACCATAACACCAGAAGACAAGCTGTCACCGGGCGAGATCATCTCCGATAGCATACGTGAGCATTATCTCAACGCTAACTATGGCGTGAAGTCTTGGCTGCTGACGATAGATCATAAGCGGATTGCGATCCTCTATTTGATCACGATCACCCTCTTCTTCTTCGTTGGTGGGTTCTTCGCCGCGATGATTCGCCTGGAGCTTGCAACGCCCCATGGAGACATCGTTCAGCCGGATACCTATAACAAGCTTTTTACGATGCATGGCATCGTGATGATCTTCTTCTTCCTTGTGCCATCGATTCCGGCGGTGCTGGGCAACTTCCTGGTTCCGATCATGATCGGGGCACGTGATATGGCGTTTCCGAAGCTTAATCTGTTGAGCTGGTACGTTTTTATCGTTGGTGGGATCATCACGTTTACTGCGATCATTCTGGGAGGCGTTGACACCGGTTGGACGTTCTATACGCCGTATAGTACGGTATACTCGAACTCCTATGTGGTGCTGACAGGCATCGGCATCTTCATCACAGGGTTTTCGTCGATCCTGACGGGATTGAACTTCATTGTGACGATCCATAAGATGCGTGCGCCGGGGCTTACCTGGTACCGTCTGCCGTTGTTCATCTGGGCGAACTATGCTACCAGTCTTATCATGATTCTGGGCACGCCGGTGATCGCCATTACGGTGCTGCTGCTGGCGTTGGAGCGCGGCCTTGGCCTTGGCATCTTCAACCCGGCGCTCGGCGGCGATCCGGTGCTCTTCCAGCATCTGTTCTGGTTCTACTCGCATCCGGCCGTGTATATCATGATTCTGCCGTCGATGGGCGTTATCAGCGAGGTGGTAACCTGCTTCTCGCGCCGTCGCATCTTCGGCTACAAGTTTGTGGCGTTCTCCTCGGTGGGTATCGCCGTGATCGGCTTCCTCGTCTGGGGCCACCATATGTTCGTCTCGGGACAGTCCTCCTATGCCGGTATGATCTTCTCCTTCCTGAGCTTCCTTGTGGCGATTCCATCGGCCATCAAGGTGTTCAACTGGACGGCGACGATGTATAAGGGATCGGTCTCGTATCAGACGCCGATGTTGTATGTGTTCGGCTTTATCGGGCTGTTCATCATCGGTGGCATGACGGGCCTGTTCCTTGCCACGCTTGGCCTGAACATCCACGTGCACGACACCTATTTTGTGGTGGCGCACTTCCATTATATCATGGTTGGCGGCGCGGTGATGGGCTATCTGGCCGGCATCCACTTCTGGTGGCCGAAGATCACCGGGCGCAATTATTCCGACGGGTGGGGGCGGTTCTCCGCACTGGTGGTGTTTGTCGGGTTCAACCTGACGTTCTTCCCGCAGTTCCTGGTTGGTTACCTTGGCATGCCTCGCCGCTATTACGTGTACCCGGAGGAGTTTCAGGTGCTGAACGTGTTGTCCTCGGCTGGCGCTTCGGTGCTCGGCCTTGGCTACCTGCTTCCGCTGATCTATCTCCTCTGGTCGCTCCGTTATGGCACCAAGGCAAGCTCTAATCCGTGGAATGCTACCGGCCTGGAGTGGCAGACGTCGTCGCCACCGCCGGTGGAGAACTTCTACCAGACGCCAACGGTGACCGAGGAACCATATGAGTATTCTCCGGAAGAGTCGGAGGAAGAGTATGAGCAAAGCGTAAAGAAGGAGGGAGTGCTCGATGTCTGATCCACATTCGTTGGTAGCGCATCAGTTTGATACTGCCGAGCAGCAGAAGGAATCATCCACGGTAGGAATGTGGGTCTTTCTGGTCACCGAAATCATGTTCTTCGGCGGCCTCCTTCTGACATACTTCGTCTATCGGTCAAGCTACCCGATGGAGTTCCTGCTGGCAAGCCATCAGTTGAATGTCCCGCTCGGCACTGCCAACACCTGCGTTCTGCTGGTGAGCAGCCTGACGATGGCGATGGGCGTTCATGCGGCGCAGGAGGGGAAGACGAAGGCGCTGGTGCGGTATATCATTGTGACGATGATTCTGGGAGCTTCCTTCCTTGTGGTGAAGGGCTTCGAGTATGCCGATAAGTTCGAGCATCATATGGTGCCGGGGCCGTCGTTCCACTTCGATCCTACCCACGGCGGCAGCGTCGTTGTGCCCCCGGGAGCGCTTCCGCTGTCGAATCCGGGAGGCCCGGAGCTGTTCTTCTCGATCTACTTTGCGCTGACCGGCCTGCATGCCTTTCATATGATTATCGGGCTTGGCATCATGACCTGGCTTCTTATAAAGGCAAAGCGCGGCCGTTTCTCCCCGGCATACTACAATCCGGTGGAAGTGGTCGGTTTATACTGGCACTTTGTTGATATCGTCTGGATCTTCCTCTTCCCGCTGCTGTATCTGATCGACCGTAGCACGGGGTGATAGAACCCTGGGGATGCCTTCGTCCGGCCGTTGCTCGATGAAAGGCATCAGGATGAAACGTAGACAGACAGCCGAGCACTAGTCTTACACAGCTTAAACGGTTCGTAACCATGTCCGAGCACGCTCATTCACAGCATCATATCGTGCCGAAGAAGGTCTATTATGCCATCTTCGCCGCCCTGATAATCCTTCTGTTCGCTACCGTGGGTGTGGCCTATCTTCCGCTGGGAAATTGGGGCATCTATGTGGCCATGTCGATCGCCATCGTCAAAGCGCTGCTTGTTGTGCTCTACTTTATGCATGTGCGCTACAGCAGCCAGTTGATATGGGTGACGGCCGGTGCCGGCTTTGTCTGGCTTATCATCATGTTCGGCATTACCATAAGCGACTTCGCTACCAGATCGTGGATACCGGTGTTGGGCAAATAACGGCGCCGTCCCCGGCTTCCGGGTGCAACCCGAGAAGATAGTTGAAACCCTCAGTACGCTTCATGTTGTACTGGGGGTTCCTTTTTTGTAGCGGGCAGAGCAGCCTTCCGGGGCGTATGCCGTTGGCGGCGGCAGCACAGTTTCCGTGGGAACAGGGTAGGAGGGATGGGGCTGGAGCCGCCCACGATTGATAACCGAGGTATGGTGCCGGAACGCTCCATCGGAGCGCTTCCAATGGCATGATTGTGGGGGCATCATCGGGGCGGGATAACGCGGGAGTTCCGCCCTGAGAGCGGGCTTGGCTATAAGCACATCGCTCGGCTCCGCGTCGCGTGTACTAGGCAGCATAGAGGCCGAGATGGCTGCCTATGAGCGTTGTACGGATAGTAGACATACGTTTCGGAAGGGGGGAGGGGCGCCTATAAAAAATGCCTTGTGCTACATCGAGCACAAGGCATTGCGGGTTCCATTGCTGGAAGGATACGCTGTAATCTTCTCTTTAGAGTGTGGGATCTTCCACATCGACTGTGGCAAGGATGCCGGGGGAGACCGGTGTGCCATCATCGAAGCGGATCATCGAGGCGGTCTTGAAACGATCGCCAAGCTCGCTCAGCAGGCTCTTGCAGAGCCGCTCCGAGCTGAAGAGGCCAATCGTGACCTTATAGGCCATTCTTCCCTTCTCCTCGGCTACCTGGGTAAGGTAGACGTTCTCCTGCCCTTGTTTCTGGAGCAGGTGTTGCAATTCTATTGCGTCATCGAAGTCGGCAGTGCGGGCAATCTCGACAGCAAAACCATGAGGGGCGATTGCGCGACCGCTGAGGTCGAATGTGAGGGACGTGTTATCCTCGTCTGCGGTGGCAGTCGAGCGTGGCATTGGCTTTGTATAGAGTTCAATGCGAGCCGTAGCGGTTCCGCGGCCGCGAATGCCGAGGCGTTCGGCGGCCTCCTCGGAGAGATCGAGCACACGACTTCTACAGAAGGGGCCGCGATCGTTGATCCGTACCAGAACGCCTTTGCCGGTAGAAACGTCAACGACGCGCACCAGAGAGCCAAATGGAAGGGATTTATGTGCGGCGGTCATCTCATTACGGTCGAAGCGTTCTCCGTTGGCGGTGCGGCGTCCATGAAATCCTGGGCCGTACCAACTGACCCGTCCTGCTATCGTACGTTCTGGTTCAAGTTCGGCGATATAGGATGAATCGTGCTCGGTTTCTTCCGCCGTGATGGCGGTATAGAGCGAATCGATGTTGATCGTGAGCTGTGACGAAGCATCATCGAACACTGCGGGGCGTACATCGGCAGTGGCTGTCCAACCTGCGTAGGAGCCAACTCCGACGGCGCTCATGATTCCGGCGGTCACGATCGCGATCAAGGCCCTGCGGCTGCGACCGGTGCCTGGAATTGCCGTGTTATTCGACTTCAAGAATTTCCTCCACGTGATGTTCTAACGCTATCTCGTTTCCCCCGTGGACCGTTCCAGAGGGCGAGACAAAGATAGTTTGAACGTCTGGGCAGGGGGCTTAATTCTTGTTAATCGACTTATCGTATATCCGGTAGCGTTTGTAGATCTCCCCGTTCATCATCTGAGCGGCCCGGTTCATCATGGTGTTATCCTCCAGCACCCAGGAAGCTTCCCCCTCGGTATACCCATGCCCCTTGGTCATCCGTGTGCCGATTTCATAGTAGAGCACCGCATCTATGCCAAGGCGCTGAAAGCCCGGAATTACGCCAAGGACAAGGATTCTGCCCCGTGTGATCTTCTTCTTTCGGAAGATCAGGGCAAGCAGTGCGCCCACCAGCCCCCCCCCGCGGTTAAAGATCAATGCCTGGTTGATATCGGGAAGCGCCAGGGCAAATCCAATCGGCGTTCCCTTCCGCTCCACAAGCAGCACCAGATCCTTCGCTGCCACCTGTTTCAGGTCGGCCGCCAGGAAATCGAACTCCGCATCGGTCATCCGCACTGCCCCCCAGTTGGGCTGCCATGCGATATTATAGATCTCCTTCAAGGTTTGCACATCGCGACGAAACGCCTTTTTATCGCCAAAATCCACGGTTCTTATCGTCAGTTCCTCCCGCTTGCGCACCAGGCTCTGCACTCGCTCCAGCTTTGGATTCAGGAACCCCTCTCTGGTAAGCCGATAGGCGTACAGATCTTTAACTTTTGTTAATCCAAACGCTTCGATTAAACCGCTGTAATATTTCGGGTTGTAGGTCATCAGAATCTGGGGTGGATCACCGAACCCTTCCACAAGCAGCCCCGCCTCATCGTTGATCGAGGGGTTGAACGGGCCACGCATCTGCGTCATGCCATGCTCTGCCAGCCAGCGCTCCGCCGTCTTGAGAAGCGCATCGGATACGCGCCGGTCGTTGACGGACTCGAAGAAGCCGAAGAACCCGACCCGATCGTTATGGATTGTGTTATGGGCATGGTTCACAATGGCGGCGATACGCCCTACCACCTTCCGGCCATCGCGGGCGAGGAACAGTTCCATCTCTGCATGCTTGTAGAAGGGGTTACACGCGCGGTCGAGCAGTTTCTTGCGGTCGGCGATGATAGGTGGAACCCACTGGGCATCATCCTTGTAGATCGCCCATACCATGGTAATGAACGTGCGGAGATCGGCTGCGGTACGGACGGGAGAGATCGTGATGCTCATGGGTCGATGAATCTTATGCGAGTGCGGTCAGGTCTGTTGCCCCAGGTAGAGATCGAGGTGATAGTAAAATACGACGGCAATGTTATACCCGGGAGACTCAACTGCGCGCCGAGCGTATAACGCAAAGCCGCAACGGCGCAAAGAGAGCGCACGTGGTTGCCTCTTTGTGCCGTTGCATGATGCTTGTGCGAGGCGCTTATGCCTGTCTATGCGTAGTAGAGAACTCCATGGCCTTCTCTACCACACATAGCGCCACTGAATCCTGGCCCTATAGATGACCTCGTTGCCTTGCACCGGGATATCGGATGAATTGGAATCGAACGATTGAGCTTCGCGCTCAAGCTGAATCACGATATTCCGCAGCGCTTTCAGATCCAGGAGCACCGAGAGCGGAAGATCTATCGTTACCGTGCCATTTGCCGTTGGATTGGATATCTGCCCACCCGCCCGGATGATAACGCGCCCGAACTGGCTTACCACATTTAGCTTCGCCTGGCTGATATTGCCCGGGCTGCCGCTCATATCTATATCGAGGCTGCGAATGAACTCGGTGCCACCCGCCAGGATATCGGTGAGAATACGGCTTGCCACGGATGATGTCCCGGATTCCAGGAGTGAGCTTCCCAGATTCCCGACGCTTGTACGAAGCGCGTTGCCGGCGATCTCATCGGCAGGGCGGCCAAACAGGAGCAGGGAGATGGCATTACGATTCTTCGATTCCTGATCGGCCACCGCCGGAGGCTGGCCATCGACCATATAGTCGAGCCGTATCTCCAGCAGGTCGAGCGTTCCGGTGATAAAGATGAGCACCTGGTATTCGCGGAACGAGTTGTCGGCGCGAAGCGCACGTGCGGTGTGTTCCGCCTTGATGCTCAGCTTGGTATTATCGACCGGCCCGCTAAAGGAGAGGCTCCCGGTTGCATCGAACGTCTTGATGAAGATGTATTTGGAGCCGGGTTGCACCGCCACGGTACCGCTCAGGTTCATCTCGCCATCGTTGTTACGTTGCACACGGAGGGTATCGCCATCATTGGTAAGCTCGGCGCGCAACTGCTCGATCGGGCTGAAGTCGATGGTCAGGAACAGACGCTCGGCGATCGAGATATTCAGGTCGAGCTGAAGCGCATCGGTAAGAGAGGAACGCTCGCCGGTGGAGCTTGCCGGGACGCGCCGCAGACGTTCCTGTGCCTGAGCGAACCGCTCTTCGAGCGATTCCGGCGTGCCAAGGGTCGCCGGGTCCGCCGCTGCCACCGTATCGGGGGGCCTGCTTGCTGCACCCTCGCTGTTGGGATCGGGTGGACCATAGGTTTCCTCTTCGAGCTGCCGCATCCAGTCGGCATAATCGACATAGTTCACCACTTCGCTGCTTACCGACTCGGCACCACCACGCTCCATCCTCAGATTCCCATTGAGCACCGAGATGTCGCCGGAGAGCTTCGGACGGTCGATCTTTCCGGTGAATTTCACCGGACGGACGCCGCTTGCGATCACCAGATCGCCGTAGATGGTCTCGTTTACCGCTTGGGTTGCATCGCTCAACACAAGAAGCTGGTTGGTCTGGGCCGTCAGATCAATCTCACCAAGCTCGAAGCCTGCCAGATCAATGCTTCCCTGGACGGTTGCGCGCCCTCCCTGAAGATCGCGGGGATCGTTTCTGATAAGCATCTCATCCAGCCAGAGCGTATCCTTCTCGAACCGGATGCGCGCATCGGCATAATAGAGGATGTTATTGCCTTCGATCAGTGCCCGCGCCCGGTGCAGCGCGCCGCGCCCGGTATAATTGAGCTTGGGCAACTGGCCTGAGATGCTGAAGTCAAGGCTTGCCAGCCCGCCCCGTATCTGTACGCCCGGCGTGAACGGGGCGATGAAGGCTATCGGAAGGCTATCGGTTCGCGCCTTGATATCCACGTTGCGTCCCTCGATAAGCCGCTCATCGACCGAGCTGAGCGAGAGATCCACCGGCAGGGTATTGATGTCGATCCTCGCGGTGAGATGGGAGGTATCGGTCAGCAGCCTGGAATCCACGGTGCCGGGGGGGAAGAGCAGGTTGCCGATGCTGACATTGCCGGTAAGATTCTTATCGGCATAGTTGATATTGGTGAGGATATTGCCGATGAAATTGCCTGAATAACTCAGCGAATCCACCGCCAGGGTTGCCGTGATGGTTGGGTCCTTCAATGTGCCTTCAAGATTCACCTCAAGTTCCCGGAGCCATCCCCCCATCTGATCGAGGGCATTGCGGGAGTCGCCATCGATGAACTGGGAGAGTCCTCTGATATATCCCTCGCTTGCCTTGATCTGGATGTTCTGCAAACGTTCTCCCCCCAGGAGGCTTCCCCGCACGCTGATGATCTCGGCGTTGGCGCGCCGCATCGCCAGCGTGTCGATCCGTACCTCGTCTTCATTGACCAGCGCTTCCACCAGACCCACATTGCGCCAGCGGATGCCATTGGGCAAACCAACACGCACCGTGTCGAGCTGGATGCGGTATCCCTCCGGGTCGGTGGTGTTCACCTGGCCGTTCACGGCAAGCGACACCTGGTTGTTGACGGCGGTTGCGGCTCGTATATGGAACTCGCCTTCTTCGAGCGATGCCCTGATGCGAGGCGCATTCAGGTCGATGCCGTTGAAGGTGGCGGTGGAGTCGGTTCTGATCACCACCTGTGCCGTAGAGATATCCTCGATGCGTCCCGGCGCTATGTTCCGCAGCTCGATGCCGATCTGGGTGGCAAGCAGGCGCAGCTCCATCGAGTCCTGACGGTAGAGCAGGTTCTGCAGGGTGCCATTGGCGGTGATGCTGAACAACTGCGATGTGCCGCTGATCTCGCCCTGTAGTTCCCCGACGGCGTGGATCTGGGTTCCGGGCAGAAATATCTCAAGCGGTGCCAGATTCTTGATTGCGAGGTTATAGGTGGCGCTGACCGGGGCGCCAAACGGAAGCTGGGCCATGGCAAAGGGATCTTCCTCACGGTAGCTTGCCTTCTTGCTCAGATATTCCACGATGCCGTTGACGCCTTCGGCGATACCGTTGATCACGGTGCTGAAGTCCCATTGGCCGGCCATATCGATATCGGCGAGGTTGGAGCGGAGCCGCAGTGTGCGATTTGCCACGCTATCGATTACCAGCGCAACGTCGGCCGAGATCGGGGTAAATGGACGGTTGCCCGGCAGCTCGGCGTGTGTCACGTTGATCGTGGCCGTGCCCTGCATCAGGTCGGGGTCGAAGCTGACGCCGCTTCCCTCTATTGTGAACGACATTCGGGTCGGAGAGCTTCCGGGCATGACGTCGGAGAGCGCAACACGCCGCCCCTGTGCGGCGATGTTGTAGCGTGGGAGATCCGTATTGCGCATATCCAGCCAGCCGCCCAGAGTAAGCGCCGGGTTGGTGCTGAAGACGCCGTCGCCGATCAAGCTTCCGGATACCGGGCGCGAAAGCGTTGCCGCGACATTTCCCTGCATGAACACATCGACCGATCCAGGGGCCATGTTGAGGATTGCGGCCTCATTGGCCTGCCCCTTCGGTCCCCAGGCCGCCAGGAGCGTATCAATCATGATAAAGCCGTTGTCGCGCACCGAGCCATCGACGATCAGGCGCTGGTAACTGCGCTCGCCGATCGTGGACGATTCCGAATAGACCCTGACCTCGGTGTTCAGATCGTCGAGGCTTGTGCCGCTTCCGTTGGCAAGGATGTTTCCGTTGAAATCGCTTGCGAACTCCTGATCCTGAATCACCGGCTCAAGATTGGCATTGATGAGGGAGACATTGGCGTTGTAGCGCATGATGTTGCCCCGCAGGTCCATCCACGCGCCTCCACGGGCCGTGCCGATATCGGTGGATGCATCTACCGATCCGTTGAAGAGGTCGGCGTAGCCTACAAATGCCGCCGATTTCAGCCGGACATCGCCGAGATAGGCAAGATCGGGGATCTCAAGACCCGGCACATAGAGCGGCGCATCGGCGTAGTTGAGCTTCGACTCTCCCATGCGAGCCTCGATGAAGAGGCTGTCCGGGTTGTCCAGGTTCAGCAGCCGCCCCTTGATCGCGATTGCCGAGTGGGTAAGATCCACCTGGAGCGTAGTGATGGCGATATCGCCATAGGTTCCACGGGCTTCCAGTTCGATGGCCGGGTTTCCATCCAGAAATGCCAGATCCGGGAGGAATCGCCGTAGCTCCAGTGTGGAGATGCGTTTGGCATCGAGCGCAAGCTGCACCGGATACTCTCCCCATTCCTCGGTGCCGCTTACCTCGTTGGCAAAGAAGTTCGCCGAATCGATGCGGGCATCAAGATCCAGAAGGGTACGCTCGGTCTCGATGCGAAGCCCATCCACGGTGATGCCATTGGTATCAATGGCAAAACGTCCCGCCAGCTCCACCATTCGTATGTCGGGATGCGGCATATAAAACGCCAGGTTTTGTATCCAGACCGACATATCCACCGGCTCGATACGCGCCTGCGCCGAGAGATTGAAGCTCTCCAAGCGTATATAGGAGTAGTTGACGCTCCGTGCCACCGTGTCGAAGATCATCGGCTGGGTAAGATCGGACATGGAGACCGTGGCATTCTGGATCTCCAGGGCGTGTACGTCGATGGTATAGGGGAAGGGGCTGCTTACCGAATCGGTGACCGGCGACTCCTTTACAAGCTTTGCAAAGTTCCAGATGCTATCGTGTGCATTGCGTACCAGATTGATGACGGGATTGTGGATCACCACCGAAGCGCCGATCACATTATCCCGAAAGAAGGGGCGAAGCTGATAGCGGAGGTCGATAAGCGGGGCATAGACCATCGTGGTGCTATCGGTGATGACGCTGACTTCGTGCAGCGTAAGACCGGTGATGATGTTGCCGGAAATGGCGCCGATCTCAACGCGCCCCTGAAGCTCGTTGTTCAGCAGCTTCAGTCCCTCGCGAACACCCCATCGGCGCACCGGATCGAACTGCGTAAGCACGACAGCGACCGCACAGAGGAATGCTACTCCCGACACAAGGAAGACCAGGGAGCGTGCTCCGATGCGGACAATGGTATTGATGGAACGTATCATGTAGCGTTGGGACATGCCAGGAAGATAGAAGGGGCCGGTCCGGGTTTAACCCCGCAGGGAAATCCACCGCGTTTGCCATAGGTCGCATGGCGTGCTTGCCAGCAGCACCGTAGGTCAGCAGCGCGAAGGCTTCGAGCGCTCTCCGTATGCAGCCAGGACTCGTTCTATGATGCCGGTGGTTGATCGCCCCGGGACCAGACTGATGACCCGAACTTCCCCCCCGGAGGACCGAACAACATCCGAGCCAACGATATATCCTCCGCCATCGGTTGCACTGGGGTCGTAATCCCCACCTTTGACCAGGACATCCGGGTGGATCGATTGTATCAGTTCCAGAGGGGTATCCTCCGGAAATATCGAGACCAGGGCCACCGCGCGCAGCGATGCCAGAAGAAGCGCACGATCCTCCTCCGGGACCACTGGACGCAGGGGGCCTTTCAGGCGGCGGATGGACTCATCGCTGTTGACCCCCACCACAAGGGCATCGCCGAGCGATGCGGCTTCCTCCAGATAGGTGACATGTCCTCGATGAAGGATATCAAAGCAGCCGTTTGTGAAGACGATGCGTTTGCCGCTCCTGCGTAGTTCGCGACAGCGCTCGATGCATTCCTCGCGTGAAAGTACAGTAGCCAAGAACGTATTGATAGCTATATGAAGGGAAGCATCTGCCGGAACAGCCATGGTGGCCGATCCGTCGATGATGCCGTTTGCTTTTCCGTGCCATTACCCGGAGGCGATGTGCCGGTATACTGGCCGGATGCATCAGGTCGGGTGCGGCACCAACGGCAACCTAACCGAATATTCCGATTGTTCATACTGGAAGAAGAGGCAGGGGGGAGATGGCCCGGAGGTTTCCGGGCGCCGGTCGGGGGTGGTGCGGTGCTTATGGTCCGGGAACCTCCGGAGGTCCGGGCCGCGCCATTGTGCGGCGTGCCCGGGCTTCCGGCAGTCTCCAGAGCTATAATGACGTCTGTTCCACGCTACGATCGCAATCGCCCAACAGAGCCTCAAGAAGCTGTTCGTGGCGGACCGGGACGGTCCCCACCTGTTCGCAGACGATACCGGCTGCATGATTGGCGATCACCACGGCCTCCTGCATCGATGCCTGGGCTGCGCATGCGGTGGCAAGCGTTGCGATAACCGTATCGCCCGCGCCGGAGACATCGGCCACCTGGATCGCCTTGGTCGGCACAAGGATAGGCTCTTCGTCGCGATGTGCAAGCATCATCCCCTCGGAGCCAAGCGTCAGGATAACGTACTCGCATGCCAGCCGTTTCAGCAGATCCTGCACCCCGTTCTGCCGCTCGTCCCCGCTCTTGAGCTTCTGCTGGAGCGCGTCCTCGGCCTCCTTGCGGTTTGGTTTGAAGACGGTGACGCCTGCATACTCGAAGAAGTTGTTGAACTTCGGATCGACATACACCGGAACCTGATGATGGCGTGCAAGCTGGACCACATGGGGGATAAGCTCACGAGTGATGACCCCTTTATTATAGTCCTGAAGGATCAGCGCGTCGATGTTGCGGATATTCTCCTCCACAAGCCCAAGAAGCGCCTGCCGCACATGCTCCCCGATCTCCTTGCGCTGCTCGCGGTCCACACGGACGATATGCTGGCTGGAAGCTATCACACGGGTTTTCACCGTGGTGGGGCGTGCGGAATCGACCAGCAGCCCCTCATCGCCGATGCCTAGCCCTCCGAGCAGATCGCGAAGCTGCCGTCCGGAGCTATCATTGCCCACCACGCCGAGCAGCAGGGGGGATGCGCCGAGCATCACCAGGTTATAGGCCACATTGGCCGCGCCCCCCGGATACTCCGTCTCCTCCTCGATATCGACGATCGGCACCGGCGCCTCCGGCGAGATACGCGAGACCGTGCCGCGATAGTACCGATCGAGCATCAGGTCGCCGATAACAGCGATACGGCGTCCGAGGAAATTGTCGAGGATCTGGGTGATACGAGATTCAGAGAGTGTCATTGCAGAGCATTCACTGTTGAGAAGGGACGATGGCTTCAAGCGTGCGCACTGCGCGCTTGGCAACGTCCCTCGGCGGTTGCTATATCAAAAATACAGAGGATCGCCTCGATATCGGATTCCACTCTACCGTAACACTTCGTGGAGACGATTGTTAGCGAAGCTGCCAGGGCAGGGGATTATTCTGCTGTTCTTGGCGGGAGAGCCGGTACGTATGCCAACAAGCAGGCCCCGGAGAACTGATCTACCGGGGCCTTTGTATGTTTTCATGGTGCTACACAGCTATGCCTATCAGCCGAGATATGCTCTGAGCGCCTTGGAGCGCGAGGTATGGCGCAGGCGGCGTATAGCCTTCTCCTTGATCTGGCGCACCCGTTCGCGGGTAAGCTGGAAGCGCTCGCCGATCTCCTCAAGCGTCAGCGAGTGCTCACGATCCAGGCCGAAGTACAGGCGGATCACCTCCGCCTCGCGCTCGGAAAGGGTGGAGAGTGCGCGGCGCACCTCGATCTTCAGCGATTCCGACATAAGGCCGGTATCGGGGGCGGGCTGCGACTCGTTCGTCAGAACGTCGAGCAGCCGGTTGTCCTCCCCCTGGGCGAACGGCGCATCCACCGACAGATGACGCCCGGAGATCTTGATGGTGTCGGCGACTTCCGACATCGTCATATCAAGCTCTTCTGCAAGCTCTGCCGCGGTTGGCTCGCGCTCGAACTGCTGTTCAAGCTCCGAGAACTTCTTGCCGATCTTGTTCAGCGCGCCAACGCGGTTCAGCGGAAGACGCACGATACGGGATTGCTCGGCAAGCGCCTGGAGGATCGACTGGCGAATCCACCACACAGCGTATGAGATGAACTTGAAGCCTCGCGTTTCATCGAAACGCTTGGCGGCCTTGATAAGGCCAAGGTTCCCCTCGTTGATAAGATCGCCAAGCGAGAGTCCCTGGTTCTGATACTGCTTTGCCACCGAGACCACAAAACGGAGGTTGGCCTTTGTTAGCTGTTCGAGCGCACGCTCGCCGTCGGCCCCTCCCTTCTTGATACGCTTGGCAAGCTCGATCTCCATCTCCGGAGTCAGCAATTCTACCTTGCCGATCTCCTGAAGGTAGCGATCCAAGGACTGGCTTTCACGATTTGTATACTGTTTGGTTATCCGCACAGGAGCACCTCGACGAATGATTCCACAAGAATAGCTAGTAACATGTCTAGAAGAAAAAAATGTCCAGTCGTCCGGGCGCTCAACATCAGCGGCCGTATGGCCGCCGGGCGCTCGCGGGGAATAGTTCTGCAGGGGCCGCGTTCCGCCAATGGGCGGCCTGGGATCCATCATCATCGTGATGGCTGTGTGCATCACGCCAACCGGCGTGCGATCCCTGCTAACCCCCCTGTACAGGGGGCATAGACAGGCCGGACGAGATTCTGCCTAGGGTTGACGTTGCAAGGAGCATCCTAGCGTATGGTTGCGAGCGCCTCGGCAAATGAAGCGCCTTTGGCCACCTCCCGTAACGAGGAGGCAGCGATCAGATGCACGCCGGCGATGTTGGAGAAATCTTTGAGATAGCTGTCGGTAAGCACCGGCAGTTGCGACTCCATTGCCATCGCTGCAACGATGGCGGCGCGGTGCCCGCTTGCACGCCCATCTGACGTAAGAGCCTGGGCGATTGTTTTAGCGTACCGGCTGCTGGCACCCAGAATCTTCAACCCGAAGAGGGCACGTTCCACCGTTCTGTGCTCGTCCTCGTCCTGCGCGGCACTGTAGATCTCGGCGGCCTGGAGGAATGTGGTGTAACACATGACGCTCTCAAGGAGCTGCCGCAGCAACGGGGTATCCCCCGGCCCGGCCGTCAGGTATTCCACGATAATATCTGTTTCTACAAGGATTCCGTTCACCTGCTACTCCTGGGAGGGGGGGAGAAGGCGGCGCAGGCTGCCAACCAGATTGGGATGGGCCAGTGCGGCCCCCTCGCCGGCAAGCACGGTTGTAGCGATATCCCGATCGAAGAGCTGCGTGGCCGCCACACGGTCAATCGTGGCGCCATCGATGCCTCGTGCGGCGAGGCGTTCCTCTTCCTCTGCTACGGTTGATATCACCACGCGAAGGCGGGTAAGCCCCTTGAGGGTTAGCCGGGAGGTTATCTCCGGCGGAAGCTCGATGCGGCCATCGCGCACATCGGCGAGGAATTCGTAGCGATAGCTCATAAAGATATCCAATCCCCGACGTTGATGGTAACGAAGAATACAATACGGCACACACTGCAATGGAATATCCGTGCGGCTATCTCTAACGCGAGGATGTCCCTGCCATCGTGCGTCCAAGGGCGTCGCGGGTGGCGCTGGCCGTGCGATTCAGCGCGTGGCCCCGTTTCTTCTCAAGCTCCTGTGCGCTCCGTAAAGCCTGTTCGGCACCTCCTGCATCACCTCCCTTGAACAGGATGACCGCACGATAGATCTCCGACTCGGCGCTGCGCGGAGTGCCTTCGGCGAAGAGTGCCTGCACCGTCTCAGGATCGGAAAGCAGAGGGCTGTTGTTGACGATCTGTTCCTGGAGAAACCGTATATACGAGAGCGTGTCGGCGCCGGTAGGGGAGTGCACTGCCTGCACGACGAGCGTATCGGAATAGATGCGGTGTGTGTCGTCGACAAACAGAAGAAGCTTGAAGGTATATTCTCCCTCGGCAATGCGGTTGGAGCCATCGGAGGAGACCATCACGATGCGCTCGCACGGGTGGCTTAGGCTCTGGGGGAACAGAAGCTTATCGTTGACTTCGTGAAATCCCCAGCCGAGTTGTGCGCCGGGGGCATCGAAATAAAACGCCTGTCCCTGGAATGGACCGCAGGCCTGGTCGTCGAGGATTTTCAGGCGAAGAAAGAAGGGTGAGCCGATATGGAATCGGATGGTGTCGGAAGGGCCTTCCAGCGGCTCTACATTGATATCAGCCGAACCCCACACCGGGGGCGGTTCCGGGAGCTTGGGCCGTTTCAGCTTGCCGGTCCCTTCCTGCTCCGTCTGGCGTGCCTCGGAGCCGCTGCTGCTCTCGGATGTCTGCTGCTTTGAGCCTGAGCATCCGGCCAGAAGCAGCGTAAGCACCAGGAGGGGTATCAAAGAGGCCGGAAGCAGTGGGCCACCGAACCATACAAGGGCTGTGCGGAGGGTAGGAGCAGGCTTTACCATAAATAAGGGTTGATAACAATTGACTTTGGTCCGTTGGGAGTCTATTTTCCCAAACGATGACAGTTTCACAGCAACTCCGGTTCATATCCCCTGGCAGGGTGCCGTTGCAACAACCGGTCCCGCCATCGGCTGTGCCCATCCCTTCGTACCCCTTCCTTCTCTGTCCGCCTGGCGGACAGATGAACAAGCTAAGAACTTCCCACTATTTGTCTCACTGTAAATTGGAGCAGCGCCTATGTTCATAACATTTGAAGGCATCGACTGCTGCGGCAAGTCGACTCAGGCTCGCCTGCTGGTCGAGCGGCTGGAGCAATCAGGACGAGACGTACTGCCGCTTCGTGAGCCGGGCAATACCCGGTTGTCGGAGCATATCCGCGAGATCCTCCTGAACAAAGAGTTCATGGAGATGAACGAGCGGACCGAGTTGCTGTTGTTTGCTGCAAGCCGGGCGCAGCTTGTCGGGCAGGTGATCCTCCCCGCGCTGGATCGCAATACGGTGGTGGTCTGCGATCGCTTCTATGATTCCACCGTCGCGTATCAGGGATACGGACGCCAGCTTCCGCTGGAGGATATTATGCATATCAACCGGATTGCAACCCAGGACCTGGTCCCTGATATGACGTTTTTCATCGATATCTCCCCCGAGCTGGCATTTGAACGCTGCAAGGATCGCCTTGCCTCCGAACGTGACCGCATGGAGGAAAGCGGCGTGCGTTTTTATGAGCGTGTCATCAATGGCTATATGACGCTTGCCGAAGAGGAACGTGGCCGGTTTTATGTGATCGACGGCAGCAACACACCGGACGAAGTACATGCCACGATCTGGCGTCTTGTGCAGGAGAAGCTTGCTGCAATCCCCCCCTCTGCGACCGCTGAGGGCATCGATCTGGAGAGCCTTGTGGATTACGAGGCAAATTCAATCGCAGGCTGATATCGTTTCTCATCAGGAGATGGCATTATCCTGGCTGCCCGGCCACGTTCGCAGAGATGCTATCGGGGCCGGGCGTTTTTTGTGTCGGTTCTAAAGCGTAACATGCGCCCGCCAAAAGGGTTATGACTCTCCTGAGCGCCGAATGCGATAGCCCCGTGTCTGTGGAAGCAATGGGATGCTTCCCGGATCGTCCGGCGATATCCTGTCGTTGATGGCAGGCAAAGACCTGACCCCTTGATTCCCACGCCGGATGCAACCCAACCTGTACCGTTGATATGCGAGAAGCTTTCAGAGCCAGTGTTCTCCTCGGCCTTCTGTTTCTGTTCCCGGCTGTGGCCGGTGCCCAGGTTGTCGCCGATGCGGTGGTGGCCGGGGTGGAGTTTGGAACGGGAATGTATTTTGGAGAGTTCAACAGCCTGCAATATCAAGGCTCGCTGGCACCACATTTCGGCACCGATTTCGGTGTGACCCTGGGCTATACTATCGCTCCGTCCTTCTCCCTGCATGGCATGGTTGGCCGTACGAACCTCTCGTATGGCATCAGCCAGACCAACAGAAGCCGCTATGCCTCCAATTTTTTCGGTCCGGTGGGAACCTCCACCTATCCCGGAACCGATGTGGCGATCACCGAGGAGAACACCATTGGCATCAACCGCTATCTTCTCCTGGCCCGCAGCCATTTTTTCCCGGAGTCGCGCCTGGTACCGTATTTCACGCTCGGCCTTGGCCTTATCAACTTTACGGTGACCAACGATAGCGGCATTGCCATCCCAAGGAATATTACTGGGGAATACGACGATCTGGTGATGGTTATGCCGGTGGGGGGGGGAGTGGAATATCATTTCTCCGACCGCTTTGGCATCTACCTCCAGGGGCTTTTTTATGTCAATTCCACCGATTATCTCGATGGTTATGCCCATCACCTCGATTTTGAGTCGGGGGAGGATGGGCGCATAGGACCGGGAGATGTGGAGACCCCTGCCGATTATTTTGCTACCATTACGATCGGCGCATCCATAACGCTCAACAATCCGAAGGCGGAGAGGCCCGAGCCGCCCCCGGTTGCACATCGGCAGCCGGAGCCGCCTCGGCAGACCGGCGGATCGGACATCGCCTCAGGCCCTTCCACCGGCCGTGCGGAACCCCGGGGTGCCGATGCCGTTCTGGATACCTCCATGTATCAGCCGGAGGCTCAGCCGTCCGGAGCCGGAACGCCAGCCCCGATTGCCGATGCCACCGGCCCCTGGCTCGACAGCGATGGCGATGGCATTAGCGACGACGAGGAGCGCTTTCGCTATATGACCGATCCGTTCAACGCCGATAGCGATGGCGATAATCTCAGCGATGCCGATGAGATCTTCCGCTATAATACAAGCCCGAACAATCCCGATACCGATGGCGATGGGCTTACCGATGGCGCCGAAGTGATAGTCTATGGTACCAATCCTCTGAACTCCGATAGCGATGGCGACGGGCTGCGCGATGGTCAGGAAGTCCGGCTCTACAAGACCGATCCGCTCGATATTGATACCGATGGCGATAGTCTTGGCGACGGCGTGGAGGTGACCCGGCTTTTTACTGACCCTCTGAACCCTGATACCGACGGCGATGGCGTTCCGGATGGCGTGGATCAGTGCCCGAATCTGAAGGGAGATCCCGCCAATAACGGTTGCCCTGCCGGGATGTCGCCCGCCGATTACAGCGAGCGGATACGCCAGAGCGGCCCGCTCCGTGGGCTTCCCGAATCGGCCATCGAAGGCGATCGAACCGATTTTGCGGGCATCTACTTCCGCGTCAATAGCGATGATTTCGATCTTTCACGCCCGGAAACATCCAGGAACCTGAGCCGCCTCCTTAGCTATCTGCGCCAGTGCGATGACATCGGCGTGGTGATCGAGGGGCATACGTCGTCCGAGGGAAATCCACGCTGGAATCAACAGCTTTCGCAGAAGCGAGCGCGCCGTGTGCAGGATTGGCTGTTGGATAATGGCGTGGCCAGAGAGAAAATTCTTGGCACCATCGGATATGGCAGCCAGCTCCCTCGTGTTCCTGAACCACGCGATGGCAGCGTCCCCGCATCGCTTCTGGAGCAGATCCGGCGTCAGAACCGGCGCATTACAACGCTGGTACGGGAGCCGTGCCGCTAGAGCGGTGGCCGTTCTCCCTTGTGAACATGGATTGCGGTCGATCATTGTCATGACCGGCTTTTCTGGGAACGCCGGTCGTTTCTGTTGTCATTGTCGGTCCGTACGTCGTACATTCATGCCGGTCCCCACACACCATGAGTCGGCATCCTCCACGATGGCAGGGGCCGGGCATCTCCGTTACGAAGCCTAACACTCCACCTGGTTTCGTTGTAGCCCGGCTCGCTATAACTTTGAGGCTGCCGAACTTCCTGATACTCCCCCATGATTTCCCTCGCGTAGGGTTCCAGCGTTCGTATCCTGGCTCGCTTATTGCTGAGGCAGCCCATATACACTTCTCATGACGGATGTTATGAGAACAACTCCGTATCTCAATCGAAGGTAATTCATGAGACAACATGCACGTTTCTACACGATGCTTGCAATTGCGTTGCTGTTCATGGTGTCCGCAACCATGCAGGTCTCGGCGCAATCGGCAGCAGGGCGCGTCGCGTTTGGCGCGCACTATGGTCTGAGCAAGTACTGGGGATCGTTCACCGATAATCAGTTCTGGCAGGGAGGGGATATCTATCTCCGCTGGAACATCATCCCATTTATCTCGCTGCATGGCATGTTCGGTTTCTCGCAGCTTCGTTATAAGCTGAACGAGCAGAACCTGCGCGATCATCCCGAGTATTTCGGCCCCTTCGATGCCACATTCTACCCCAATACCGATATCCGTCGCGAGGAGAAGAATGCAATCCGCGTCAATACCTACTCGATGCTCCTTTCGTATAATATCACGCCGCATCAGAAGCTTGTCCCCTATATCTTCGGTGGTATCGGTGTGATGAACTTCGAGCCGCGCAATCTGGATCAGAACGTAGGCCTGCCGAATAATCAGCGTGGTTTGTACGACAAGACCCAGCTTACCATTCCGCTCGGCGCCGGTATCGAGATGTATGTGACCGATGATCTTACGCTGAACGCAAAGGGGCAGATCAATCTGACCCAGACCGATTATCTCGATGATTTTGCCGATGCGGGCGATAGTCCCAACGATGTGTTCGCATTGTTCGGGGTGGGGGCCAGCTATTATATCTTCGGCTCACTCGATTGCGATAAGGATGGCCTTACCGACACCGAGGAGCGCCGCATTGGCACCGATCCCTGCAATGTTGATACCGATGGCGATGGCCTTACCGACTTTGAGGAGGTGCGCACCTATCGCACCGATCCTCTGAAGGCCGATACTGATGGCGATGGCCTTAACGATTTCGAGGAACTGCGCACCTATGGCACCGATCCGCGCAATCCCGATACCGATAACGATGGCCTGAACGACGGCCAGGAGATCGCACGCAAGACCGATCCGAAGAACCCCGATACCGACGGCGACAAGCTGACCGATGGTGACGAGGTGAATGTGCATCGCACCGACCCGACCAATGCCGATACCGATGGCGATGGTCTCCCCGATGGCGAGGAAATCACCGTCTACTCGACCAATCCGCTTGCGGCCGATACCGATGGCGATGGTCTTAACGATGGTGAAGAGGTGCGTACCTACAAGACCAATCCCAAGGTTGCCGATACCGATGGCGATGGTCTCAAGGATGGCGAAGAGGTGCATACTTACAAGACCGATCCTCTGAAGGCCGATACCGATAACGACAAGCTGACCGATGGCGAAGAGGTCCTCCGGGTGAAGACCGATCCTCTGAACCCCGATACCGATGGTGATACCGTGATTGATGGCGACGACCGTTGCCCGCTCATCGCCGGTGTTCCAGAGCGTGCCGGATGCCCGGCGCCGCCAAAGGTGGGAACTATCACAAACTTCCCCGATATCTTCTTCAAGGTCAATACCGACGAGTTCGACTTCTCACGTCCAGAAACCGATGAGAACCTGGCCAAGCTGCTGGCGTATGTGAACCAGTGCCCGGGGCTTGGCGTTATCATCGAGGGGCATGCCTCGCGCGAGGGGACCGAGAAGCGCAACCAGGAGCTGAGCGATATGCGCGCCGCACGCGTGAAGCAGTGGCTTATCGAACGTGGTAGCGATGGAAGCAAGGTTGATATGACGATCGGCTACGGCAGCCGCAAGAATGCCGTTGCCGAGCCTGA
The DNA here is from genome assembly GCA_964455525.1 of uncultured Alphaproteobacteria bacterium. GTDB lineage: Bacteria > Bacteroidota > Ignavibacteria > OLB7 > OLB7 > JAFDZV01. The sequence goes on along the minus strand of CAYVWR010000001.1, from coordinate 198,449 downwards.
TCCGAAGTCGGCCGAAGCAAAGAAGATGAAGCCGGAGGATCTGGAGTCCATTCGCAAGCAGAATCGCCGTATCGCCGTGAAGGTTTCCAGAACCTGCGACTGATAGAAGTTCCTTCACATATGTTCTGTGAAGCGATCAGGGGCCGGAGAAATCTTCTTCGGCCCCTTTTTTTATACGCTGTGGCGCCGAGCGCCGCCGTTCGGGCATCTCTGCCCGGGTTTCAACGGCGATAATCGCGGCTGTTCCTGCCCAATCAGTGTGAAGAGAATGCATTGGGCGGATTCGCCGCCCCTATCGTCCGGGGGCTTTCATATATTTGTATGATATGGAACAACATGAAGTGCGTCAGCAGCCGGTTGTCTTTCCCCCGTCGCTCCAGCATACCAAGATTCTCTGCACCCTTGGCCCTGCCACGGCAACCAAGGAACGGATCAAGCAGATGATCATCGCCGGGGCGGATGCCATCCGGCTCAATTTCTCCCATTCACGCCACGAGACACATCGCAAGCTTTTCGAGATGACTCGTGCTGCGGCCAAGGAGCTGAACCGGCACATCCCGATCATTCAGGATCTCCAGGGGCCGAAGATCCGTATCGGCGCCCTTCCGGGCGGCCCGATACTGCTTCGCCCTGCGGCAAAGGTGGTGCTTACCACCGATGCGGTAGCCGAGGGGGATGAGAGGATCCCGGTGGCATATAAGAAGCTTGCCGATGATGTCCAGCCGGGAGATATGATCTTCCTCGACGATGGCCTGCTTGCCTTGCGGGTGGATTCCAAGAGCGGTAGAAATGTCTCCTGTAGCGTGATAAACGGGGGGCTTCTGAAAGAACATAAGGGGGTGAACCTCCCCGGTGTGAATGTCAGCGAGCCTGCTCTGACGGTGAAGGATCGTCGCGATCTTCTGTTTGGACTGGAACTTGGCGTTGACTTCGTCGCGCTCTCGTTTGTTCGCTCGGCCAAGGATATCCTCGATCTGAAGAAGCTCATTGCCCAGAAAGGGCAGTCTACACCGGTGATCGCAAAAATCGAGAAGATCGAGGCGATACGGGAACTGGATGCCATCATCGTTGCCTCCGATGCGGTGATGATCGCACGTGGCGATCTGGGCGTTGAGCTGCCGAGCCACGAGGTGCCACTGCTCCAGAAGCGCATCATCAAGCGCTGCAACGAGATGGGCAAGCCGGTGATTACCGCCACCCAGATGCTGGAGTCGATGATCAACAATCCGCGTCCTACTCGCGCTGAGTCCTCCGATGTTGCCAATGCCGTGTTCGATGGCACCGATGTGGTGATGCTCTCGGCCGAGACCTCGGTTGGCGCTTATCCGGTGGAGGCGGTGATGATGATGAACGATATCATCCGTTCCACCGAGAGCGCCGTATCGTTCAATCCCGCCGTACGAGGCCCGCAGGGGCTTTCCAATGTTGCCGAGCAGTCCGAATATGCGGTGGCAACCGCAGCGTGCGTTCTCTCGGTGCAGGTGAACGCACGGGCGATTCTCTGCCTTACCTATACCGGCAATACGGCACGTGTCATGTCGCGGCATCGCCCGGGGGTGACTATCATTGCCATGGCGCAGGATGAGGTGCTCTGCCGCCAGCTAACACTCTATCGCGGCATCTACAGCCTTCTCATCCAGCACCCGGATACCACCGAGAATGCCCTTTCTACAATGAAAAAGGCGGCGCTGGAGGCAGGTGTGGTAGAAGAAGGGGATATTGTGATTGTCACGACCGGCTATCCGATGGATGAAAAGGCGAGCACCAATATGATCGTTGTCAATCACGTCTAGCAGGCCTCGGCGGCCATCGGGCACCATAGCCGACCCTTTCTCCGTTTGTCGGGGAAAACCGATCGCATGGTGCAGCAGAAGCCGCTATCGGGGCGATGATCCGCCCGATCCCGGCACGGTATCGCCTTCTGGTCGGTTGCCGGATGATACCTACTGGTTCCTATAGTATTGTGCCCCTCTGGCCGATCGCTTACAGCCAGGGGGCGGGGCTGCCATGCAACGTAGTTTTGGACCGATTCAATTCTGAAATTGACTCGTAGTTACCGCCCCACGTATATTGGCAGCCTTTCCGAACCGACTATTTGGGAAAGATCTATAGTTAACCCTCGTATTCAAGTCCAGTTACGTGAGCGGAATCCTGTATTCTGGGGAGCACTGTCCGTGAAGCCAATAAGTTATCGTTCGTTGCTGATCATTGTCGTCCTTCTTGCGTGTGGGTACGCACTCTGGCCGACGTTCAGGGCCTACCAGCTCGACCAGGAGCGGGAGGCAGCTGCCCTCAAGGGGGAGAGCGCCCTTGCCACGTGGGACTCTATCCACGGCAAGAACTACCGTGAAGACCTCCGCAATTTCCTTGCCGCTCCGATCAAGCTCGGCCTTGATCTTCAGGGAGGAATGTATGTTACGATGGAGGTTGATATCGCCGGTCTGCTCCATGAGAGCGCCCAGCGCGATGCTGTCGATGATATCTTCGAGAAGGTGATGCAGGCCACTCGCGATGAGTCCGCATCCTCCGATGAGCCGGTGCTCGACATCTTCACACGCAACTTCGATCGTCTCGCCCGTCCACAGGGACGCACCCTCCTCAACTATTATGATCTCGGCGATCTCGGCGCATCTGCCGGGGACGACGCCATCATCCAGCGGCTTTCCCGCAATATCACCGATGCCGTCGATCAGGCCGTCGAGGTCGTTCGCCAGCGTATTGATAAGTACGGCGTGAGCGAGACCACCATCCAGAAGGTGGCCGGACGCCGTATCGTGCTGGAGCTGCCCGGCGTTACTGATGCGGAGAGCGTGCGCAGCCTCTTGCAGACAACCGCCCGCCTTGAGTTCAAACTGGTCAGGAACGATGCCGATGCTGTGCGGCTGTTCCAGCGTATCGATCAGGTGCTCGCCGGCAAGATCGCCACCGATTCGCTGCTGGGGATCGCCGATACCACGGCCGCCAGGGATACCGCAGTTATCGCGCGAGGTGATTCCACCAAACGTGGCGATTCTGCCATAACAAGCGCAGATACGGCCAACAGGCGCCCGGATTCGCCGAGCACTGCCTCGGCCAGCCCGGCCGATTCGGCTGATACCACCGATCCCTATGCAAAGCTTCCCGAGAGCGAACGTGCTGCCGCGTATATGCGCGATCACCCGTTCTCGATCCTCTTCCAGACCTATGCCCGGGTGAATCCCGATGCACAGCCACAGGATGTGACCACTCTTGTGTATACCATGAAGAGTGTGCCGGATGGCGTGTTTGATTTCTATGCGTCGCGTCAGGGCGTTGAGAAGATCCAGGCTCTTCTGCGCCGTCCCGATGTGCAGGCCGTTATCCCCGATGATATCCAGATCGCCATGAGCGCGCATCCTGAGTTCGGAGGCAAGGACCCCGAGACCGCCGCATATGGCATCTATGCTATCAACTCGGAGATCGAGCTGACCGGCGAGGTGATCTCCGATGCCCGTGCCGACTTCGATCCGCAGTCGGGCCGTCCGATGGTGATGATGGGGATGACCACCGATGGCGCCAGCCAGTGGGCCGAGATCACCGGACGCAACATCAAGAAGCGTATCGCCATCGTGCTCGATTCGGCTGTCTACTCGGCGCCGACCGTGCAGAACAAGATTCCCAACGGCAGCTCGCAGATCACCGGCTCCAGCGATATCAAGGAGGCCAACCTGCTGGCTATCGTGCTGAAGGCCGGTGCGCTGAAGGCCCCGGTCCGTATTATCGAGGAGCGTATCGTTGGGCCGTCGCTCGGACAGGATTCGATCCGCCAGGGTCTGAATGCTACGATGCTCGGCGCCGCGATGGTGATCCTCTTCATGCTCTTCTACTATCGCTTCGGTGGCGTTATCGCCGACCTTGCCGTGATGTTCAACGTCCTTGTGACGCTCGCGATCCTGGCTACATTCGATGCCACGCTTACACTGCCGGGCATCGGCGGTCTGGTGCTGACGATCGGTATGGCTGTGGATGGGAATATTCTTATCTATGAGCGAATACGAGAGGAGTTGGCGGCAGGGCGTTCGTTGAAAAACGCAATCAATGTAGGATACAACAAGGCGTTTGCAGCTATTATCGATACCCATATCACAACCATGATGACCGGTGCCATCCTCTTCCTCTTTGGAACCGGGCCGATCCAGGGTTTTGCGATCACGTTGATGATCGGTATCGCCGCAACGCTCTTTACCGCGGTGTTCGTGACCAAGACCGTCTTCCTGCTGATGTTGGATCGTGGAACAACCTCGATCAACTTCGGCCAGGTGAAGCCCACGGAGCCGGCGGCGGCATAACAACGCCGTTCGCCAGTTCGCGACGGTATCTTCAAGAACAACTGATTAATCGATAATAAACTGACATGCAGTTTTTCAAGGACACTCACATAGACTTCCTCGGCAAAAGGAAGGTCTTCTATGTCGTCTCGATCGTGATCACCGTGCTTGGTCTGGTCATAGCCTTCGCTCGCGGAGTTGAGTACGGTATCGACTTCGAGGGGGGCACCGAGGTGGCGTTCAAGTTCGTCAAGAACATCGAGATAGAGGATGTACGCCAGTCGGTGGACAACGCTGGGTTCGAGGGGGCCGAGATCAAGTCCATCGGCAACCTGGGAGAGGAGCGCGAGGTGCTGATTCGCGTCAAGGCCGATCATGAGGCCGCTGGCGCTGTATCCGGGCAGGCGATCAACAAGGTCTCCGAGCGCCTCCAGGAAGCGCTCTCCAAGAGCTTCCCGGATAACTCCGCGTCGATACGCCGGGTGGATAACATCGGCCCCAAGGTGGGCGCCGAGCTGAGAATGCAGGCGCTGTATGCGGTGATCGCCTCGATCATCGCGATCCTCCTGTATATCAGCTTCCGCTTCGAGTTCCTCTTCGGCGTGGGGGCGGTTATCGCGCTTACGCACGATGTGCTGGTGGCCTTCTCCTTTGCTGTCATCTTCAATGGCATGTTTGGCCTGAACCTGGAGATGAATCAGAACATGCTGGCGGCCTTCCTTACGGTGGTCGGTTTCTCGATCAACGATACGGTGATTATCTTCGACCGTATCCGGGAAAACCGGACATTGCATCGGGGCGAGAACTTCCTGATGCTTATCAATCGGTCGATCAACGAAACGCTCCCGCGCACCATCAATACCACCTTGACCGTGGTGCTTGTGCTGGTGATCCTTCTGGTCTTCTCCGGCGAGGTGCTTCGTGGTTTCGCCTTTACGATGCTTGTGGGAATTCTTACCGGCACCTACTCCTCGATCTATATCGCCAGCTCGTTTGTGGTGGATGTGCTTATCAAGCAGGGGAAGCTCGATCCGAATGCCGAGCGCGATTTCTTCGTGGAGCATGAGAGGATCGCTGCCGAGCGCGAGAACCGCGGCGCCCAGGCGCGGGCATAATAGAAAACAGAGAATGCAAACGAGCCGGAATCGGGGGATCTAAGCCCGGACCGGCTCACAGCTTGATGATCCGATGACTTTCACGATCGAACATAACGATCCGGCGGTGGTCGCGCTCGACGGCAATGTGCTGGGCGGGGCGGAGGCCATGGAGTTCACCCGTGCCGTCAGCGATCTGGTGCGCGAAGGGGTGCGCCATGTCGTAGTCGATCTTACCAATGTGCCGGTGATGAACAGTTCCGGGCTTGGTATGCTTGTCGGGGCCTCTACATCGCTTCGTACCTCCGGCGGCTCGCTTGCGATCGCCGGGGCGAATGAGAAGATTCAGGGGCTTTTCCGGATGACCCGTCTTGATTCTGTGCTCGCGCAGTACGCGACCAGAGACGAGGCGGTGGCCGCTTATCAGTAAGTAACAACCGATCACGAATGTCTGTACGCTCCGGTCCATCCCCGCTGGGAGGTGATCGGAGCGTTTTCTTGTGAGCATTATGAGCGTACGCGTTATCGTCGGGGCACAGTGGGGAGATGAAGGAAAGGGGAAGGTCGTCGATCTTCTTGCCCAGAAATCCGATATTGTGGCCCGTTACCAGGGTGGTGCCAATGCCGGCCATACCCTCGTTGTGAACAACCGCAAATATGTCCTCCACCTGATTCCATCCGGTATCCTCCATGATGGAGTGGTCTGCGTTATCGGCAACGGTGTTGTTATCGACCCGGTTGCGCTTATGGAGGAGATCGCCCTGCTGGAATCCTTTGGCATCTCGATGCGCGGGCGCCTCAAGATCAGCCACAAGGCACATCTGATCATGCCGTATCATAAGCTGCTCGACTCTCTTCAGGAGAGCGGACAGAAGATCGGCACAACCGGACGAGGCATAGGGCCTGCCTATATCGATAAATACAACCGCTCGGGCATCCGTATCGTGGATCTGCTCGATCGTGTTGTGCTGGAGGAGAAGCTTCGTGCCGGCATCGAGCAGAAGAACCAGTGGTTCCGCAAAGTATACGATGCCCCGGAGCTGGATGTGGAGAAGACCGTGGCGGAGTATATGGAGTTCGACCAGCGCATCGACGAGTATATCACCGATACTGCCGAATTCCTGAACGATGCCTGGCGCTCCGGCAAGAACCTGCTGCTGGAGGGTGCGCAGGGTGCGCTTCTCGATATCGATCATGGCACCTATCCGTTTGTCACAAGCTCCTCGCCTACCTCGGGCGGTGCCTGTACAGGGCTTGGATTGCCTCCTACGGCCATCACCGGCGTGATTGGTATCGTCAAGGCCTACTGCACCCGCGTGGGCAACGGCCCGTTCCCCACCGAACTGTTCGAGGAGACCGGCGAAAAGCTCCGCAGGGATGGGGATGAGTTCGGCGCAACCACCGGCCGCCCGCGCCGCTGCGGCTGGCTCGATCTTTTTGCGCTTCGTTATTCCGCCATGATCAATGGCATCGACGAGATCGTTCTTACCAAGCTCGATGTGCTGAATAGGTTCGATGAGCTGAAGGTCTGTACCGGCTATATGCTGGATGGCCGCCAGCTTAAGCACTTCCCGAGCGAGTGCCAGGCACTGGAGCGGGTGGAGCCGATCTACGAGAGCTTCAAGGGGTGGAATACCGCGCTCGATGGCTGCACAAGCTGGGAAAGTCTGCCGGTCGAGACCCGCGAGTATGTCGAGGCGATCGAGCGCTTCATCGGCGCACGGGCAAGCTATATCGGCATCGGCCCGGGCCGGGAAGAGGTGATCGTGCGGTAGTGCCAGGGGATGGTGCCGGAATCAGGATCGCAATTGAAAAAAGCCCGGTGGAAATGTCCGCCGGGCTTTTTTTTATCGAGACCATATGCCTGTGCCGGTCGTGCCGTGCAAGGTCTTGCTCCTGTGCTACCAGCTCCGCATCTCCTCCGGCAGCAGGTCGCTCTCCTGAACATCGCCGCCGCCAATGCTGCGCAGAGCGTCCGGGTGGTCAAGCCCTTCGCTATGGGAGCCGGGGATGATGTCGCCCGCCTCGCGCTGGCGGGTGAAGAAGTAGCGGACCAGCTTGCGAGCGATCGGGGCGGAATACGTGCCGCCAAAACCGCTGTTCTCCACCAGCACGCACATGGCGATCTTTGGATTGTCGTACGGAGCGTAGCAGACGAACCATGCATGGTCCTTCTTTCCCTTGCCAGCCTGCGCGGTGCCGGTCTTGCCTGCAATGAGGATCGAGTCCAGACGCGCGCCGCGTGCGGTTCCGCCAGCCACGTTCACCACGTCGAACATGCCCTGATGCACCACATCCATGATATCCTTGCGGATGCCGAGATCCTCCGATTCGTACTTCACCCGTTCGATCTGCCCAAGCTGGCCGTTTTTGACGCCACGGACCAGATGCGGCTGATGCCAGGTTCCACCGTTTGCAATCGCAGCGGTATAGGCCGCAAGCTGCAACGGATTTACCCCGAGTTCCCCCTGGCCGATCCCGAGGTTTATCATCACACCCTTGGGCCATTTATCCTTGCCAAATGCCTTGTCGTAATACTCGCGCGTGGGGAGCCTGGTGCTCCCCTCCAGCACGTCGGTGCCAAGCCTCTCGCCAAAATGGAAGAGCTTGCCGTATTTGCTGAAAACATCGATGCCCATCATCAATCCCAGCCTGCCGAAATAGGCGTTGCAGGATACATGGATCGCCTTGCGGAAGTTTACCGTGTGCGAGCCATGGCACTTCCAGGTGTTGCCACCATAGGTGAAGCCTCCGGGGCAGTGATACAGGGTGTTCGCCGTGATAATTCCCTCCTGAATGGCGGCGATGCCGATCAGCATCTTCCAGGTGGAGCCGGGAGGATAAATCGCCTGCGTGGCCCGGTTCATCAGGGGATTCGAGGGGTCGTGGTGCAACTTCTCGTAGTCGGCACGGGAGGTAAGGCCGCTGAAGATCTTCGGATCGTAATCAGGGGCGCTGACCATCGCCAGCACCTCGCCGTTGGTCGGGTCTAGCGCCACCACGGCACCATGATAGCCGGCCAGAAGCTGCTCGGCATATTGCTGAAGTCCGCCGTCGAGGCTCAGGTAGAGATCAAACCCGTTTGATGGCGTGCGGTCGTTTTTGCCGTCGTTGAACTGGTTCACCCGTTGCCCACGGTTGTTCACCGCAACAAACTCGTATCCCTTCTCGCCGCGCAGATGGTCTTCGTATGCCTGCTCGATGCCGGACTTGCCGATCACGTCTCCGGCCTGATAATAGTCGCCAAGCCTCAGGATCTCATCCTTGTTGATCTCCTTGGTGTAGCCGAGGATATGGCTGGCATGGATATCACCTGCATATGCGCGCTTCGATTCCTCGACGATATCGACGCCGGTCAATTCGGTATGCCACTCGTTCAAGAGCACCCATGCCTGGCGGTCGATATCGCGCCAGATGCGTACCGGCGAGAAGTTGTTGATCTTGTATTGCTTGATCTTCTCGTTGATCGTAGTTGTATCGGTCGAGAGGATGCGCGCCAGCTTGAGCTTGGTTTCCGGGGTGATCTTGTTCGGCGTTACCAGCACCGAATACGATGGGATGTTTGCGACGATCGCATGGCCGGAACGATCGTAGATGGCGCCGCGAATCGGCTCGCGGACGATCTGCTTGATGCCCTGCGATTCCGATCGCGATCGGTACGCAGAACCCTCTATTACCTGCAACTGTACCAGACGCCCGGTAAAGGTGAGGAATATCAGCGTTGTGAAGATCAGGAACGCGCGTTTGCGCGTCGTTGAACCGAATGACCGATCAGCTTCCATGCGTATTTCGTAGAGGTCGGATTCAGATAATAGGTATCAGGACGAATCAGGCAGGAGGATTCGCAATCGAAGTTGCGTTCCGGTTGCAAAAATACAACGGAGCGAAATGAGAAATCCGAAATTTATGGTCAGAGATGTATAGATATTCCGGTGTTCGGGATGGTGTCCGGTGTGCGTGGCAGCATCGTAACCCCAAGGTCGGAAGCTTGCCCAGCCAGGCTCATGCGGGACCGGTCAAGGCTCCATTGCAATCATGTCGTGGCGGTATATGCCCAACCGGATGTTGCAGCGCCGGTTCGGCAGGCGCAGTACGGCCGCAAAACCGGTCGCGGGGGGCGGGTCGGCGCTTGTGCTGCTGCCGCAACAGAGACGGCAAACCGGATAGCCTACCCTGAAGATCTCCCCGGGGCACCCGATTCTGTTACTCCTTGTCGCATCCCCGAACCTCCCATCCGTCCTTCGCTGCTCGGGCTCCTTTTCGTATGTTTGCCAATCTACAGTCCCTGGGAATAACTCAGTCTGTCTAATAGATCAATAGTTCTTACTCTGGCTATGAGCGTTTTAATCGACAAGAACACCCGTGTTCTCGTGCAGGGAATCACCGGGAGCGAAGGGACCTTCCACGCCTCGCAGATGCTGGAATACGGCAGCAACGTGGTTGCCGGCGTCACCCCAGGCAAGGGGGGGACTGATTATCAGCCTGCGGAGTTCATCCGTCCGGTGCCGATCTTCAATACCGTCCGTGATGCTGTTGAGACAACCGGTGCCAACGCATCGGTGATCTTTGTGCCGGCCGCCTTTGCTGCCGATGCAATCAAGGAAGCCGCCGATGCCGGAATTCCGCTTGTGATCTGTATCACCGAAGGCATCCCGGTTGAAGATATGGTGACCGTGCAGGAGTACCTCAAGGACAAGACCACCCGCTTGGTAGGCCCGAACTGCCCCGGCGTTATCACCCCTGATGGATGCAAGATCGGCATCATGCCCGGCTTCATTCATAAGAGCGGGACGGTTGGCGTGGTCTCCCGCAGTGGAACGCTCACCTATGAGGCCGTGCGCCAGCTTACCGATGTCGGCCTCGGCCAGTCCACCTGCATCGGTATCGGCGGCGATCCGATCATCGGCACCCGCTTTATTGATGCCATCAAGCTGTTCAACGACGATCCGAAGACCGAAGCGATCCTGATGATCGGCGAGATCGGCGGCACCGCCGAGGAAGAGGCCGCAGCCTATGTTGCCGAGCATGTCAAGAAGCCGGTGATCGGCTTTATTGCCGGGCGTACAGCCCCTCCCGGACGCCGTATGGGCCATGCCGGTGCCATTATCTCCGGTGGTAAGGGAACTGCCACCGAGAAGACCTCCGCTATGCGCGAGGCGGGCATTACCGTGGTCGAGTCCCCGGCTGATATGGGACGTACCGTGAAGGAAGCGCTTGGCAATGTCGGTGGATCGGCCAAGAAGGCAGTGCCTGCCAAGAGCGGCGCAAAGGCCACGGCAAAAGCAACGGCAAAGAGCGATGGCGGCACCGAATCGGCCAAGAAGACGGCCAGGAAGAGCGGCTCGACGAAGTCCTCGAAGTAATCCGTATAGCGCGGTTGCCACCACCGATGGCATCTCCGCTAACAATATTCGATCTCGCGTGTTATCAATCGGCTGCGGCGGTGCATCCTCATGCATCGCCGCCGTCGGATGTACATACCAGCTCTTGTCTACCCATGATCCATTCCAAACATTTTCTACGCCTGGTCAATGATGCCATGACCCGTATCCGGGAGATCACGCCCGAGCAGACCCATGCGATGCAGGAGCGGGGGGAGGATTTCCTGCTGGTGGATGTACGCGAGGAGAGCGAGTGGAACAATGGCCATATCAAAGGTGCCATCCATATCGGCAAAGGCGTCATCGAGCGTGATATCGAAAAGGCAGTTCCCGATCCCGATCGTGAGATCGTCCTGTACTGTGGCGGCGGATTTCGCTCCGCCCTTGCCGCAGATGCCCTTGGCGCCATGGGATACACAAATGTGAAATCCATGGCCGAAGGATGGCGAGGATGGACCGAACGGGGATGGGAAACCGAGAAATGATGCGGATGCCGGGCGGTCGTATTTGCATCCAGCAATGCCAGCCCTTGTGCCGCTGAATTACTGACAACCGACTAAAATCTTATCAATCGTGGAACGTACACTCTGCATCATCAAGCCGGACGCCGTCCGCAAGAACGTTATCGGCGACATCATCGCCATGCTTACCGGCGCCGGATTTTCTATTCTCGGGCTTAAGATGCTTCAGCTTTCGCAGCAGGATGGCGAGCGCTTCTATGAAGTGCATCGCGAGCGTCCGTTCTTCGCGAGCCTTGTCGAGTTCATGTCGAGCGGCCCGGTGGTCGCCATAGCGCTTCAGAAGGAGAATGCCGTTGCCGATTACCGCACGCTGATCGGCGCTACCGACCCGGCCGAAGCCGAAGAGGGGACGGTGCGCAAGCGCTTTGCCTCCAGCAAGGGGGAGAATGCCGTGCATGGCTCCGATTCGGTGGAGAATGGCCGCCAGGAGATCGCCTTCTTCTTTGCCGAGCGGGAACTGGTGGGCAACGCATAAGCCAACCGGTGCCGAAGAGCTTCCTGGATGCACCGCTCTGGTCGGGCAGCCCGCCGGAGCGGCTCCCCCGAAGCAGATCTTTATCTATCCTGCCTGACGATTCAAGGAACCTAGAAGATATGATGTCTATGAAACGAGCCATACGTGGCATACTGCGGTGTGGCATTGTGGCAACTGTGATCGCTGTTGCCGCAACAGCTACTTCTATCGCACAGGAGAACGAGTTTCGCTTTGGCCCTCCGCTCCGTTCCAACTATGTGTTCGGGTATAAGTATACCGAGCGCGTCAATGCTGTTCATGAGATCGGCGGCACCATAGCCGATTCAAGCGTACGTGTGGTGACGTATTTCGTCACGCAGCGCCAGATCCTTGCCAATACGGGCGGACCGATCACCGTGGAGGCGAATATCGACTCGATGACGCTTGATGTTCGCGGCATCGAGGAACATGTCACCTTTAATACGCAGCAGTTCGTGGAAGGGGATTGGAAAAATGCCCGCCATCGCGAGGTGCTCGGGCCGTCGTCGATCGTCAATCGCCTTATTACCGCCAATGTCTCCCCCTATGGTGAGATACTGGATATCAAGAGCGAGGATCTGGAGAACGTGATGAGGCAGGCCGAAAACCCCGGTGTTGATGATTTTACCCGCGTTCGTATCGCGGAGATCACTACCAAGGATTATCTCTCCACGGTCTTCTTTCCGTGGCGCATGCTGCCGCTTGGCCGCAGTGTAGGCTACGATCGGTCGGCTCCCAGCCCGCTTGTTGTTGCCCTGGACCGTCTGGCGTTTCGTGGAACGGGGACCTCGCATGTAACGAAGTCTCCGGCAGGCGAGCCGGTGCTGCGCTTCGAGGGGAGGGTTTCCGACCCGATCCTGAAGAAGATGACGATCGGCGCCTACTCCGATCCGCTTGAGGTGAAGTCGGCGGAGGCAAGGATCGCCGGCGAGCTGACACTGGAGGAGGATGGCGTGGTTCGCAATGGCTGGATGAATGTGACCGGAACGGTCACCAGCGATCGTGCCGGTGTGCCGGTTACCAGCCGTATCAGGCATGAGGTCTATGTCGAACTGATGGGGATGGTTCCGTTCGCGAGCAAGTAACGGCGTGGGCCTGGTTGTATGAATGCCCGTTCAATCCGCGATACCGCAGGGCTGAACGGGCATTATTGTTGATAGCAGAGGGAACGGTTGCAACGCAACTTCTTGTGCATAGTTGGTGGTGTTGGTGGAACTATGACTAGATTTGCAGCTTATTCGGTTCTTTTGCACGGGGTGCTCGTTCTGCAACGGGGGCTTCCTTCATTCCGCTTTGTTCAATCAATTGATAATGGTTAGCATATTCCTCACCGCGCGGTCGCCGCGTCTCATCTCCACTGTTGTAGCATGTGCCGCAATGGTGCTGATCTTGAGCGGTTGCAACAGCGAGTCCACGCCCGGCAAACCAGGCGATTCCAGCGCTGCCGCAGCGGTCGGTGATACCGGTTCGGCGGTTGCCACCGAGGTTGCCTCCAGCTTCAGTGAAGCCCGGCCTGCCGATCCCGAGGTGAGCTATACCTTTCATGTGAATCCGAAAGTGGGGGAGCTTTACAGCTATCGTGTTGCGCAGTCGGGCGTGACGGAATTTGAAGGGCTGAAGGCCACGGAAGAGGCGGTCTATAACTTTACCCAGCGTATCACCGGCGTTAATAGCGATGGTTCGTTTACGGTCGAGATGCGCTATGATAGCATCCGTGCGGTCAAGTCCTTTCCCCCTGGTGTGGTCGATACGGTGGCCAGGACGATCCGCTATGATACACGCAGCGCTGTCGATTCTTCGATCGCCGAGGCGGTGCAGGCCAAGGTGCTGATCGGCCAGCGCGTGAACATGACCCTCTCGAAGGTTGGCGAGGTGCGGGAGATCTCGAACCTGGAGCCGATCGTCAATGCGATGCTCGGCAAGCTTCGCGATAGCGTCCCGCCGCAGGCAGTGGAGCGTATTCGCCATGGCATCCGCTTGAGCGTCTTTCAGGCCATTGTGCAGCAGCTTTTCCTTCAGAGCATCCCGGATAGCGCGGTGCGTGTGGGAACCGAATGGAGCCGTCGCGACTCCGTCCCGCTGGTGATGCCGATCGCCTCTGTTCCCTCCCGTGCAAAGGTTACCTACAAGGTGGTGGAGATCAAGACGGTGAACGATCAGCCGCTTGGCCGGATCAAGGTGGAGCTGATGACCACCTTCCCCCAGAAGAAGCTGGAGGATGAGTCGGGAACCGCCACGATCGACGAGGCGTCCGCCACCGGCAGCGGTGATGTCCTGCTGAACCTTCTGACCGGATTTCCTGTGCGGAAGACGACAACGATCGACATTCGATTGAAACTGACAGGATCGGCAAAGTCCGGTCCCGGCGCTGGCAAGACAACAACGCTGGGGCAGGGAAAGTCGACGAAGACAACGGTTGAACTGCTCGGCTACAAGCCCGCCGCAGAGTAACGAGCATAGGATGGGGAGTGGGGGGAGCCTTGCATGCACCCCCCGATATGAATTATCGATGGAGCACTAAAGGTCCAATCCATGGCACTCAACTCGACGCAATACCGCGAAGCGATCAAACCGCAGGATGCTGTGGCGATCGTCATCACTCTGCTTGGCGTCGCCATCGTACTATTTCTTGAGGATCCGATCATCAAGCTGATCGGCGGCTCGATTGCCGTGCTTGGCCTGGTTGCGCTGTATGTGACCATCCGCCAGCGCATCAACGATCAGATCCAGTTGAGAACGCGTCGTACCACGCTTCCCCCCCCTGCGTTCAAGACACGTGTGACAACCGATTCGACCAGCACCAGGCGGATTCTGTTCGATGATTTTCAGCAGACCTTTGGTGGGTCCGATGCAGATCCCAATCCCGGGCCTGATCCGATCGCCGAGCTTCAGGAGACTCTTCGGGCAAAGCCTATCAGCGATGCCCAGGTGCTCGCGCAACGCGAGCCTGCCGCTGTGGCGATGCCGTCGGCGCCAGCCGATCGTCTGCCACGTCCGTATGAGCTGCGCGATGAGCCGGAGGACGACGAGCTGGTGATGGCGCCGGCCGGAAGCGAGTCGTTCCGGGTGGTTAGCCCGCCCAAGCCAGAGGCTTCCCGTTCTTCTTCTCAAAAGAATGCGCGCAGCGCGGCAACGTTTGATCCCCCTGCTCCGACGCGCTCGGAGAAAAAAAAGGAGAAACGGGAGGCCGCCAGGGCAGCCGAAACAGCGGCGGCGCCGGAGATGAGCGGCTCTGTGAAGCCGATGATCGATTCGATTCCGGTCCCGTTTGATGAGACACGTGCCGATTCGGTGGTATCCAGAAAACAGGCGCAGCTTATCCTTGAGGATCTGATTTCCGATGGTGATGATGATGCGCGGGGAGGGGAGCCGAGAAGCGAGTTTGTCCGCCTGGTCGGCCAGGTGCTTACGGCCATCGCCAGGAGCATTCAGGCCCGTTCCATCGTCTTCTTCTGGGTCAATCTGGAAAAGGGACACCTGATCCCGGAGGCCGGGGTGACCACCGGAGCATATGATATCCGGCTGGGCGATCGCCTGCCGCTTGCCGTTGATGTTGTCAGCCAGATCGCCAGAAGCGGCGTTCCTGAGGTGATTACCGATATCAGTCCCGTTGCCGAGCGCGAGCTGATCGCCTACTATGCAGGCCCGGCCGATACCCGCTCGTTTGTTGGCGTGCCGGTCTTCTTCCGTCGTGAGGTGGTTGGCGTGCTTGCTGCGGATTCCACCCAGGAGGATGGCTTCGATGAAGTGTCGGTTGCCACCCTCGCCGAGTATACACGGCTGATCTCGGGGCTTATCAGAAGTTATACCGAGAAGTACGATCTGCATCTGATCGCCCGGACGCTCGATGCGTTCGAGAAGATGAGCCATGTGTTCAGCGGCAATGCCCCAAATCCGGTTCGCACCGCCGATATGCTTGCTACGCAGATCGCCGAGCTGTTCGATACCCTCTATGTTGCCGTTGTTCTCTTCGATGAGGAGCAGCGGGATTGGCGGGTGACATCGTGTGTGGGCGATGCGGCGCTGGCCTCCGCGCTGAAACGCGTGCAGCCGGATATGCGCGGCAGCCTTGTTGGACGCTCGACACGATTTGCCGAAGAGGTGCTTCTGGAGCAGATCGGCAACGAGATGCGTTTTGCCAGTGGCGAGCCTTTGGAGCCGGGCGGCACCTTCCTTGCAATTCCCCTTGTTGCTACTACCAAGTGTTATGGTACGCTTGTGATCGAACATGCGGCGGCGGCGGCCTATATCCCGCGCGATATAGATCTGATTCGCGATCTGGCCCATTATGCTGCCATGGCCATCGAGGTGTTCAATACCAATCGTGCCATCGAGGCGCAGGTGATGCTCGATGAGGTGACAGGGCTTTATAATACCGAGTTTCTGATGGGCGTTCTCGATCGCGAGATCGCTCGTGCCCGCGATTTCCGGGAGAAACTTTCGTTTGCCCTTATCTCGATCGATATGCCTGCCTCGCTTCGTGCGGAGAAGTCGCCCGAACTGGAGGAGATCATCGCCGCCAGCGTGGGCGCGGTGATCCAGGGAGCGCTTCGCCCGTATGATATCGTTGGACGGTATGGCTCGATGGTCTTCGGTGCCGTCCTCGTCAAGCGGAGCGATCAGGATGCCTATCTATGGGCGGAAAAACTGCGGAAGGAGGTTGCCAGCCGTATCCTTGCGCTCGGGCAGCGGAAATCCGCCGTGACGATATCCGTTGGCATCGCCGAGCTTTCCGATCTCGGCGCTCGCGATGCTCTGATCGATGGCGCCTGCCAGGCGCTTGATAAGGCGCGTGGTGGCGATGGCAATGCCGTGATACTCTACTAGGGCCATGTCTCCTCTGGTGCCGACACCGGTTGCGGGGATTCGCCGGATGTTTATGCCGAGGAGCCCTCGTCGGCATAAACATCCGTATCTGTAGCTCCTTCGCTGCACCACCCTCTCTGGCGATGGTGCCCGGCCTCCGCATCGAACGTTCCTGCTTTCCATCATCCCGAGAGAACCCTGAGATGATCGTCTACGAAGTCAATCTTTCCGTACGTGAGTCCATCGCCGATGAATATGAACGGTGGCTGCACGATCACATCGGGCAGATGGTGCGCCTCGATGGGTTTCTCGGCGCCAGATGGCTGAGAGATATGGAGGCGCCCCAGGCAGAGCGGAGCATTGTCGTACAGTATTATCTGCGCGATCGTACAAGCCTGCATCATTATCTCACGGTGCATGCCCCCGAGATGCGTCGCGAGGGGATGGAACGTTTCCCCGATGGTTTTACCGCCAGCCGCCGTGTCCTGGAACTGGTTCATGATATAGCACGTCCTTCGCCTGACCCCTGATCTGTATATCATCCCATCTGCTTCAGGCTGGCGCATGCTTTGTTCCAGCAACTGGGAAAGGGGCACAACCGTTGGTGTAGCGGATGGGGATGCCCGGCTACTCTGGCATATTAGAACTACTTCATGAAAAACAGACAACAGCCAGAATTCACACTGGAGACGGTTCGCGCAGCGATCATCGAGACGCTCGACAGTGCCAGCCCGGATGTGCTGAAGAGAAATGAGATATCGAAGGTAATCGGGATACGGGCAACCGATCCGGCGTACGATATGGTCCGCGAGGCCCTCGATCAGATGGAGGAAGAGGGGCTGATCTTCAAAACGTCGCGGCGGCGATATGGGCGCAAAACCCCCAATGTCACCGTCGAGGGACGCCTGGAGAATCGCAAGGGGGAATGGGTGGTGATTCCAGCCGATGACCCGGAGAATCTGTACGAGATCGAACATTATAACCTCTGGACCGCCCTGCATGGCGATCTGGTACGGGCCAAGATGATCGTGGCCCCCCGTGCTGGCGAGCGCCCGCATGGCGAGGTGACCAGGGTGATCCAACGGGCCAACTCGACGGTCGTCGGCACGGTGCAGCAGGGACGCCAGTTTTATCTTGAGCCGGATGATCGGCGTATGCATCGGACCTTTACCATCCGTCGCAAGGATCTTAATGGGGCCAAGGCGGGGGATAAGGTGGTGCTCAATCTCTTCGAGTGGAACGATCCCTATCAGGAGCCGGAAGGCTCGGTGGCGCAGATTCTGGGGCGTGCAGGGGAGATGAATGCCGAGATCGCCTCTATCGCCGCAGCCTATCACCTGCCGCATATCTTCCCGCAGGAGGTGCTGGACCAAGTGGCGGCGATACCTGCCGAGTTCACCGAGGATGATCTGCGCGATCGCCGCGACCTGCGCCAGAGCACCATCATTACGATCGACCCGACCGATGCTCGCGACTTTGATGATGCTATTTCCATCGAGGAACATGAGGGGGGAGAGGTCACGCTCGGCATTCATATCGCCGATGTCGGGCATTATGTGCCGGAAGGGAGCGCCCTCGATCTGGAGGCATATCGTCGTGGCACCTCCGTGTATCTGGTAACCGGTGTGATCCCGATGCTCCCGGAACGCCTCTCCAACGAGCTTTGCTCGCTTCGTCCGCATGAGGACCGTCTGGCATACTCTGTCTTCGTCCGGCTTTCGCCGCGTGGGGCCATCAAACGTTATGAGATCACCAAAAGCATCATCAACTCCAAGCGCCGTTTTACCTACGATGAGGCGCTTGAGGTGCTTGAAACCGGACAAGGTGATTTTGCGCACGAACTGCTGGCGATCAACCGGATCGCTCATGTGCTTCGTGCAGGACGTCGGAAGAAAGGGAGCGTCGATTTCGATCGCGCGGAGACCCGGTTCCGTCTCGATGAGGATAACCATCCGGTGGAGGTGATGCAGAAGCGTGCTACCGAGTCCACCAGGTTGATCGAGGATTGCATGCTTCTTGCCAACCGGGTTGTGGCCGAGCATATCGGCAAGGTGCGCAAGGGGACACAGAGTCCCTTTATCTACCGCATCCATGATGTGCCCCCCAAGGAGAAACTTCTCGATCTGGCCTCGTTTGTGAAGAACCTTGGTTATAGCATCGCGGTGGATAATATCCAGCCAAAAGATATCCAGCGCCTGATTGATGCGGCAAAGGGAACCGACAACGAGGATCAGGTGACCGAGATGACGCTGCGCTCGATGGCAAAGGCCGTCTATTCGGATTTCAATGTTGGCCACTTCGGCCTCGCCTTTACCTATTACACACATTTCACCTCTCCCATCCGGCGATATCCTGATCTGATCGTGCACCGGATGCTGCATGAATATAGCCGTGGCATGAGCCATGCGCGGCGATCGCTGTACGCACAGAACCTTGGTGGTATCGCCGATCATTGCTCCGAGCGCGAGCGCGCGGCAGTGGAGGCGGAGCGCGAGTCGATCAAGATCGCTGGCGTGGAATTTCTGAAGGATCATGTCGGCGATGTCTTCGAGGCTACCATCTCAGGGGTGATGCGCTTTGGCATCTTCGCCGAGCTGAAGCGTTTTGGGATCGAAGGGCTTGTGCATCTGCGCAGCATCCGCGATGATTATTATGTCTTCGACGAACGCGCCAGAGCGCTGCGGGGACGTAGCTCCAGAAACGTGTATCGCATGGGTGATACCATTCACGTGCGTGTGATCCGTGTGGATGATATCGAGGCCAAGATCGATATGGAGCTGATCGAGGAAGGGGAGTATCTGGCCGAGGGAGGAGAGCCGAATGAGAAAATCGAGCGCAGAAGCAGCGGCATCAGCATCGGGGATGCCCAGGTTCCTGATGAGGAGGCTGGCGCTGCGCCGAAGGTAAAGCGTGCTGCGCCCGGAAAGAAAGGGGCGGAGAAAAGCCGGGGGAAAACCGCTTCCGCCGGAAGCTCCAGAAAAAAGGGAGCGGTCGCGGGCAAAAAAACTAAGAAGGCTGCTACGCCCGCCAAGGGTGCGGGCAAGGGCAAGAAGGTTGCCCCGGCCGCCAAGCATTCCTCTGATGCACAACCCGGAAGAAAGAAGCCGGGGACGAAAGGTCGCCGGTAATCTATGACGATTGCATAATTCTCTTCTGCGAGAGCGGGGTCTTTGGCGATTGCCGAAGACCCCGGAGCAGAGAGCCTGGTGCCAACCCGCCATCCTGCCACATCACTTCAGTTCTATCTATAGAGTGTACAAGGCCATCCGCCATACGGCGTGTTGCTTCGGCACATGGCCGATCCTCTGGTGCCTACCGTCGGATTCCATACAGCATGCGCACGTGCGCCATAATAATACGTGGCGATTCGTTGTTGTAATTGCGCATGAAAAAATGCAATGGGGTATGCGGTATATGTGGATGAGGACGGTTGGATATATGGTGGCGGAAATATCGCCGAATATCTGCTGCGGTCGGTCCAGCTCCGCAGCAAATACTTCATCAGCCTGCTATAACTACACAAAAATCCACATACATACGGGAGATACAAGCTGATAAACGCGTAGATGTGCGGAATTGCTCTCGTTGATCGTATCTACACCACCATTGCCACCAACGTATCGCATGCAGAAAAAAATCTTTGCCAAATGGTATGCTTGTTGTGTAGTTGATGTAGATCCGGCGGACAATGCAGGGAACGGGGATTAACAACTGATATGCCCGATCACATACCATGTCCATCGGTTCTCACGTATTATCAATAATTAATCCCGGAAGAGGAGAGTCATGCGTAACCGATTTGATGATAACGATCGTCCCGGTCGGATGGACCAGAGTGGGCGCGATCGTTATGATGGCAATCGTGATGAGCGCAATCGTGATGAGCGCAATCGTGATGATGAGCGCAACCGTTATGGTGAAGACGAGCGTATGCGGTTCGAGGGTGGTCGTGGCGGCTATGAAGGGCGGCAGGAATATGGTCGCTCCGGTGGTGGTGGATATGGACGTGAGGACCAGTCCGGTTCCAGCATGCGTGGCCCCGACTATATGCGCGACACCGGTTATCAAAGCAGCGATCGCCAGTATAGTGGCGTATCACAGTATGGTCGCGGGTATGGCCTGGATGATGATGATCGGAGTAACGGCAGATACCAGGGCCGCTCGGGCGATGGCTATGGCCGTGAGGAACAGCACTATCAGGGCCGTGACTATGGCCGTTCCGGCCAAGGCCCCGATCGTTCCACGTACGCCGGATCGCAGTATGGTGGCTGGCAATCCGACCGCTCTGGTAGTTCAAATCCCGAACAGGGGAGAGAGCGAGGTTGGTCCGGCCGCGATCACGAGAGTCGTCAGGGAGGAAGTGAGTATGCCGAGCGGGGGGGACGTGAAGGAAGCTGGCGAGGAGAGTACCACCGCGAACACAATGAGCATCAGAGCTATCGTTCCCCAGGGCATCAGTCCGGTGCTTATGGTCGTGAAGAGGGGCGGAGCAGCCGTATGGATAACGAGCGCGATAACCATGAGTATGGCCGGGATGATCGCAACCGCCCTGGCAGCCTAAACGATTGGAACAACGATCGCGGCAGTCGCCAGGGGGGAGAGCAGTGGCGCGAGGATTATGGTCGCTCCGAGAGTGCACGCCATGGGGATAACTATCGTCGTGGCGATCGCCGCAGCGAATTAGGTCGGCGCTAGCAATTGTTGCCGGAATTGGCGGTGCCATGTCGGCACATAAGTCTCCTGAGCACCCGGTGCGATCGATATAGATACGGCAGGGGGTTCCGATCTGTGTTCCAGGAGCTGCCGGACGTTGAGGTGATATGTGCCGATGTGATCGCAGATACACAGCAGTAGCAGTTATAACAACCTATCCGACGGGCCTGTTGCGGTTGATCGGTCTGAAAAAGCGAATCCGGCCACAACAGACCCGTTGAATTGAATTACATGTAGAACCTTCGCAGGAGAAAGAGCAATGGCAAATCGGGATGATGACCGTGAGCGCGGATCAAGCCGCAGCAACTACGATTATGACCGCGAGTCCGATCGTCGCAGCTACGGTGAAAGCCGTTCCGGCTCGCGCGATTCCGGCCAGGAGAGGTATGGCAATAGTGGCGCCGAGAGCTATCGCAGCGATATGAGCGGCACCGGTCGCGGTGGCGAGTATAATCGTGGTGAGTATGGCCGTGGTGGAGACTATGGCGGCGATCGTGGCGGCGAGTATGGTCGTCGTGGCGAGGATTACAGCAGTAGACGTGGCGGTGAGTATGGTCGTGGTGGCGAAGACCGGTCGCGTGATTCCTATGGGAGCGGTAACGAATACTCGGGCGGATATGAGAGCCGTTATGGCAGCGATAGGGAGGGGGGCAGAGGTGGCTACGAATGGGGCAGCTCTACCGGCGGTGGCTACAACCAGGGCCAGGAGTCTGGCGGCAATCAGAGCGGCTATGGTAGCCAGAGCGGCTACGGTAGCCAAGGTAGCGGGTATGGCGCCAACCGGGGTGGCCAGGAAGGTCGTTATGGCACTCAGGGCATACCCCCCCAGGGTGGTTACGGTGGAAACTGGGGCGGCCAGGGCGGTTATGGCGGCCAGCAGGGTGCCCCCCAGGGGAGCGGTCAAGGCCGCCAGGGTGGTACTATGAGCAGCCAGAGCAGCAACTGGATAAACCCGGGCGGTTATGGCGGCGAAAGTGGAACTGGCGGCAGCCAGGGCGGCTGGAGCGGGAGCGGGAACTGGGGTGGCCAGGGTGGTTACGGTGGGAACTGGGGCAACCAGGGTGGCTATGGCGGTGGTCAGAATATGGGCGCTACCCACACCTGGGGCGGAACCCAGCAACAGTCGAAGGCCGGTCGTGGTCCGAAGGGATATCAGCGTTCCGATGAACGCATCCGCGAGGATATCTGCGAGCGCCTGACTCAACACCCGGAGGTCGATGCAAGCGAGATCGATGTCAAGGTGGAACATGGGGAGGTCACCCTTACTGGCACTGTCGAGGATCGAACCGCAAAACGCTCGGTCGAGGATATCGTCGAGGGGCTTTCCGGTGTGAAGGAAGTGCAGAACCAGCTTCGTGTGGGCGCTCAGAACAGCGCTCACGGTGGCAGCCAGCACCCGTCAAACGGCAGCCAGAGCAGCAATAGCAATACAGGCAGCCCCAGCAGCGCCCAGGGCCTGCAAAGCGGCGGCCAGAAACCTTCCTCGGGTACAACCGGCATCCAGGGCACGTCCTCTGCCAGCAGTGGCAGCGAGGCGAAGCCGGATGAGACGGCCGGCAAGCGGAAGTAACCGCCCTCCTGTCGTGGAGTACTACGTGAATGCTCTACCGTGCCCCGTGCTCCCAGAGAGAACGGGGCACGGTTTGTTTGTCCTGGTTCCAGACGGTTCAGGGTAATCCTGTGGTATGTTTCTTGCCATTGAACTGGCAGATGCAACATCGTGAGAACTGGTGCATGAGGAGGGATGATGATCTGCTCCGGTTGCCCAGGGTCGATGTTATGACATGCTTTTGGAGGATACTGCAATGAGACGATGGAATGAGGAACATGAGCGCTCCGGGATGAGCGATAGCGGCAGGGAGAACATGCGGTCGTATCCCTCTCCTTCCTATGGCGAGACGCAACGCCCGGACAGGAGAGAGCGGATGGACCGCCAACGTTCGATCTATGATCGCGATGATAGGCCGGGGGAAGGCTCTCTGCGCCATGATGATGATCGTTGGCATGATGGGTATCGCGGCGAAGGCTATCGCGGCGATGGGTATCGCGGCGGGTATGATCGCCGAGAAGATAGGAGCGCGGAGTATGCCAGCGATGCTGGAGGGCGCTATGACCGTTACGATAGCGATCGCCGTCATGATGACCATGAACGCTACAGGTATGCCGAACACCGGCAAAGCGGCGAGGAACGCTCGCGTCGTGATGACGACTGGGATGATCGCCCGCGCATAAGCGGGCCGGTTCGTGTCGATCCTCCCGGCCGTCCCGATTATCGGGGTACGATGGATCGTGAGCGATACGGGCACTACGATGGCCGCAATCTCCATGAAGACCGCGACCGAAGGCCGGGGCGTTCACAAGGAGAGCGTGCCGAGGATTTTGAGCAGTATCGTGGCCGCGATGCCGGTTTCAGTTGGCCCGATGGATCGAATAGCGCTACCTGGGGCGATTTCGACGCCTGGGGCAACCAGTACAGTAACCATAGTCGTCGCGAAGGGATTGGCTGGAACCGTGGCAGCACACGCGATCCGCATTTCTGGTCGAGTCCCGACCGCGATCGCTAAGCATGCGGGGTGCGGCCTTCGCGTCGCACTTCCTCCATTCTGCCGGGAGGCACGATGTGTATATTGGTTCTATCGGTGCAGGAGGGGTTCGCTTTATAATCAATCCTCCTCAGGTTCTCCATAGCGAACACCTCTTGTGGCTGATAGCGAAGCGCCTTTACGGTTCATCCGTTGGGGCGCTTCGTTGTATCGAGCCGTGTGTATATCATCGCTGATGATTGGGCCTGTACGGTATATCTCCTGTACATCGTGTGAAGAACCGCGTACGGGCGAACGCGTGCAGGCGGCAGGGGCGGGCGCCTTCTCTATACGGGGCGTGAGATATCTGCCACGGAAACAGGGGGAAGTGTTCGTTCGGACCAGGGCGGAGACGGATCGGCATCGCGATCAAATCTTTGGCGTATCCACGGTTCTATCCCTGCTGCCGGTCATGCCTGATTCCCCTCCAGCAGTTCATGCAACAGGGCATGCCCCGATGCCTCCAGATCATCGTCAAGCTGGAATGCCATGCTTCTGATGCGGATATCGCCGATGGTGGCGTCGAGATGTGTTGCCGGGGATACCGGGTACAGAAGGATGGCCTCGGTGCATCCCTTTGCTTCGGCGTAGGCGATCGCCTGTGCTATATCGTCGGCATCCGGGGAGGAGGGCGTTTTGTATTTGGTGTCGATGACAAAGAGCGGGCGGCCACTGAGCGCATCGCTCAGCACGAGGTCGATCTGGAAATGGAAGTTTCGTGTGCTGCCGAACGTTATCGTTTCCTGTGCTCCAAGACGGATGGTGCTCGGCAGGTGAGAGCGCAGCCACTCGGCGACAAAAAGCTCGAAGAGCCGCGCCATATCCACAAGAAACGGGATCATCCGGCGATCGCCCTGTTCCAGCGATGGGCCAGCATGCTCCAGAAAGAAACGGCAGAGGGCGTGCAGTGCCCGGTAATCGTCGTTCAAATGGTTGTAGCGCCTGCCGGTGCAGTCGGCTACGGAGGCGGGGATATACGAGACTGCTCCCTGCAGAAGCTGGACGGCACGGCGAACGGGGGGCAAGGCCCGCTCGTTGCAGGCACCGCTTCGTGCCACCAGCGAGAGCGTCCAGAGCAGAATCCGGTTGTCATCAATATCGGGCGTCGATTCATGGTAATCGCAATGGATGCTTGCGCTGTACGGCTCGCGCATCAACTTCTGTACATCGAGGCTGCCACGGAGGTAGGGGAGACTGGCGTTCTCGGCGATATAGGCCCGGTATAGTCCCTTGCGCGCCCGGTCCAGTGTGCGCCGCGCAAGGATCGCTGCAAGTTCCGAGAAAAACTCCTCGATCGTGCCGCAGTCAAACAAACCATCCAGAACCCTGAAGCCTTTCAGCCGGTATGCATATTCAAGCATGCCGAAAAGATTGCGGAGCCGCACCTTCGGATGAAGTAGTATATGCAGTTCCGGTGCAAGCGGTATCAGGCCAACCCATCCAAGCGAGGAGAGTTCCCACTGCCAGTTGTTTTTCGGCGATGGGTAAGTGATCGCGATCTTCTCTCCGTAATCACGCCAGAGCCGTTCAGCCAGTTCCGGCGATAGAGCATCGGCCGGGAATCGTGTGCGTGAATACTCGGTAAGCGCAAGCAATGCGGGGCTTGTGGTGCTCATCGTTGCAGCTCCCTGGCGATCGTGCTCCAGCGGAATTCATCGACCTTGCCGGGACGGTCGAAGAAATATTCCTCCAGATAAGGCTCGATCTCCATCCGCCAGATCTCCGCGATCTGCTCGCCCAGCGATGGGCGGAGGAAATACGATATCCCGATCTCGAAGTGCGGATCGCCGATCTCACGGTTCAGCCGCCGGAGCAGGTCCACCAGCGCCTGTACGGCAAACCCTGATCGGTTCTGCTCATGATAGCGGCTGAGCACATCGTACGATGGCCCCAGGGCGATAAACGCAAAGCGTCGGCGCAGGGCGTGATCCACAAGCGCGATAGAGCGATCGGCGGTGTTCATCGTTCCGATGATCCGAACATTGCCGGGAATTGAAAAGCGGCGTCCGCCGGCAAGCGGCACCTCGGCGTCACGATACTCCAGCAGATACATCAGCTCGCCGAATACACGGGCGATATTGGCGCGGTTGATCTCATCCAGAATAATCACACAGCGGCCGTCGCGATGGCGGGCCTCCTCGCAGAACTGCACAAAGCGTCCGGGGACGAGAGGGTAATCAAGCCCCCCCTCGGGACGGGAACGGGGCCGGATGCCAAGCACGAAGTCCTCGTACGAATAGGCCGGATGAAGCTGTACAAGCCGGATAAAGCCATTGCCGCCCCCTGCGATATGGCGCGCCAGATGCTCGGCAACATAGGTCTTGCCGGTGCCGGGAGGGCCATAGAGGATCGCCTGCCCTTTGCGTTCGATGGCTCGAACCCATTCGCCGAGCGTTTCAGCCGGAAATCCTGTATCATCGGCGCATGCCTCCAGCGTGTACTCCGGCTGTATCATCGGCTCGGCCAGGTTCCCTTCAGCTTCGTCCGGCTCCATGACCGCAGGCTGGCCGCTGCTCGTTTCCTGCTCCTCCCTTCCACCGGTGGCATAGGGGGGGAGCGGCTCGGCTATCACCGGCTTGTCCATTGTCTCCGCGGTTGCCGTCGGAGGCTCGGTATGGAGTCCGGCGAACTCCCGTTTGTTCAGTTCCAGCAGTGTACGGCGCCAGCCTTCCTCCTGCACCTCGCGTGGCGTATCGTTCCAGAGCACCGGCAGCCGGTGGCCATTGCGCTGTCCAGGCATATAATAATATGGCCCTACCACTCGTCCGGTGCCCAGGATCTCGGTTGTGCCCCGATTTGCTACGATCACATCCCCCTGCCTGATGCGGGCAAACGCCCAGAGCTGCCGCAACGCTGCACGGGACCATTCCGGCGCAGCGCGCAACTCGGGGAAGCTTCGCAGGATCTCGCGATGCCGTGCATCAAATTCCTGCCGGGTCATCCTGGAGATGTCGCCGAAAAGCTCCCATCCCACACCGATGAAATTTCCACGGCGGCATTCCTCCCACTGCCATGCGTTTTCCCCAGGGGATATCTTCCAGTAGCGTCCTGTATCCGCCTCCTGCGAGGCTATCCAGATGGCGCTCTGGATATCGATCATATCGCGTGGGCCAAGGTGCGCCAGATCTTCCTTCAGTGTCGCCGCTATTCTGACAAGCGTGGAGTAGGTGCGGGGATTCGGGGTGCGGCGCCACAGAGCAGACCGGCCGAAGAACTGTAATGCCCAGCGCATGGTGCTCGGCTGGATGAACAGCTCGCGTTCAGGATGGCAGATAAAGAGATAGTAGGTGGGGAAGGTCCATCGGTTCGGCAGGTCATGTGCTGTTATATACGCAGCATAGTGTTCCAGGCGTGCCGGTGTGGCGTCCGTCCCATACAGCAGATCGAGTACCGCCTGGCAGAACGATGCCCGGTCAAGCCGGGGATCGTAGAGGATGCCCGTATCCCCCCGGCGAGGCGTTCCCCGATAGAGCAGGTTGCCGATACGCCCCGCCTTTTCCAGATGTTCGATGAACGCATCATGTTCGCCACGCATCAGAAGGCCCTGAAGCCCGGCCCATCCCAGTAGCTCGCGTGCGGTTTCCACACCGTCACGCTTTGGCGCGGTTTCCTCCTCAAGAAAACGTGGATCGGTAAAGCCCTCCCATGCGGGATAACGTTTCCGGATAAGCCTGAGAAATTCCTCTAGTCGTCGAAGGTCGATTGTCATGCTGCTTACATATGGCGATGTACAACAGACGTGTACATGGCGCTTTATTGCACCGTTCCCGGCACAGTGCCATGATCGGCTCGTGTGAAGGAGGGGAAGACGATCGGCGTGATGGCCGCCAGAGTAGCGGATGGGATGCAACGGCGCCGGTCCGGGAATATTCAGGGCGATCGCCCTTCCGCAATACCACGCCGGGGCGTAAATCTAGCATATCCCCCCGCGATCGTACACATCCGGCCCGGATGGCACGCCGCAGAACCAGAGGCGATCCGACCGTTGTGGGCAATACCGGAAGAGAATATAGTGATGGAGAGGATATGATGATGGATGCAGGAGCAGAACGAGCCGAGAGGGAATAAGGAGATAAGGCAGGCTGATGCGATGATCCGTGTGTGGTAAAAGAGGATCTGCTGCCGTACAGGTTGGGCCGGTGGGGCGCTGTGCTATGCGCCCCACCGGGACCAGCCCCGTTCCCAGACGATCGAAGAAGGAGTCGCTGTTACCCATCGTCCGAACATGGGCCGATCGTCTGGGATATTCTGGAAGCATGGCCTGTAGCGCGGGCCGGCTACGGACGCATTGCTTTGCCGTTGTTGAAATGCTGACAACCGAAGGGGAGGAAATCGGACAGCCGGAGGGCCGTCTCTGCCGGACCTTTTTCCCAGCATGCCCGGCATCCGGTTCGGATGCCTACGGTGTAGTGGTGGCACGACGATGAAACTATTCCATCGCGCCCCTTCCGATGCACGGTTTCCTCTGCTATATTTCAGGTCCGGATTGGGGTGGCACCCGTTGTCCGGCTTCCCCCGCATGGTTGAGATGTACTCCAAGACATGATCAAGGTCAGCGTATCGCCTCTGTTGATCCCAGTGGCCCTTCTGGTCGTTCTTAGCACGGATGTTCTGGCACAACGCCGCTCGCCGGTTCCATCGAACCAGGAGCAGGCGCTGCTGATCGAGGCGGGGCATCGCCAGCATGATAATCAGGACTACGATGGCGCGATCGGCCGATATACGGACGTGCTCCGGCTGAACCCGGATAATGTGGAGGCCTTGTTCGACCTCACCGCCAGCTATTATGACAGTCGGGACTTCCACCGCTGTCTGGAGACCGCCCGGCGGGGTGCCGAGTATGAATCGGAGCATATCGGCTATTTTTATCTGATGATCGGCACCAGCTACGATATGCTCAAGCAGTCGCAGAAAGCGGTGGGGGCATACAAGGAGGGGCTGGTGCTGGAGCCTGACAATTATCTGCTCCACTACAATCTGGGCATCACCTACCTGCACCTTGAGCGCCTCGACAATGCCCGCGAATGTTTCAAACAGGCCCTGCTCATCAATCCGAACCATACAAGCAGCCATATCGGTCTCGGACAGGTGTACTTCCAGCAGGGATATCGTATACCGGCGCTTATGGCCCTGAGCAGGGCGGTGATCCTGGAGTCGGGGTCAAGCCGTGCCGAAACCTCCATTCTCTTGATCGGCGATCTGCTTCGGCTGGAGCGCAGCGGGAAGATGGGGAAGGGAGAGTCCGAAGGACGATTCGCCGAAATCGAGGCCGCACTGCGCCAGGTAGCCCCGCGCCAGGCAGGCGACGAGGCTGCCCTGGGAATTGCGCGGCTGAACGGTGTGATGCGGGTTCTTGCTACTGCCGATTCGGCCACGATGGGCAAAGGATTTGCCGTGCGCTATTACCTGCCGTACTTCGTAGAGCTTGCACGGCGTGGGTACGCCGATCCCTTTGCCCACTACATCCATCAGGCACAGGGCGATCCTGATGTTGTTGAATGGTTGCAGCAGAATGCCGGGCGTGTCCGGGAGTTCCTTGCCTGGTCGCGCGATTTTCACTGGGCAGAGGCAGACCGGCGCTGACCATCGTGTTCGGGAACCTGCCAGGCATGCAAACGCGCACGTGCCCGGCAACATGCCCTGCCCCCGCTTCGGGCGCCAGATATCACCCATACATCACTAACATAGAGTACGGCCGCACATCTACGGCGTTTGTACAGGCATATTCAAATGTATAGAAAAGACTATATCCTGACGATGATCGAGGAGCTTGCCCAATTCCTTGGTCGGCTCGTTTTCCTGAAGGAGACCCGCCGTTTCGATGTGGCGCTGGCAGAGATCGACGAGTTCTGCGGCCGCCTTTTCGAGCGGAACACCGCACAGCTCCGAATGATGAGCGTCGAGGAGATCCTTGCATATGCGAAGGAGGGTGACGAGGGGGACGACATCAGAAAAAGAGTGGCCCTGGGCAATATTCTGAAGGAACTGGGGGATATCGCCGGGCTGAACGGCAATCAGGCGGAGGAGGAGGATTTTCATGCAAAGGCGCTGGGCATACTGCTCGATGTATATGGATCGGGCGATATCGCGCTGCCGCTGGAGACGCCGGAGAGGATCGAGATGCTTGTTGCGTGTACGGCTGGACGTGATCTTCCACCATCTGTGGCCCGGCTTCTGTTTGCTTATCTCGAGATTGGAGGTTTCTATGCCGATGCCGAGGACCTTCTCTTCGAGATTCTCCACAACGGCCAAGCGGATATGCTTGATGAGGGCATCGCGTTCTATGAGCGGCTGCTGATGAAGGATGCTGTGGACTTGAGCAACGGAAATCTGCCGCGCGAGGAGGTGCAGGAGGGATTGCAGGAGTTAAGAGAACGCAGGGGATAAGCGGGGCTTCGGTATTGCGGAGGCCGGATTCCATGCCCGCATCATCCCGGTGGATGCTGCCGATCTACCTATGGCAGGATGCAAGAGATTACGCCAAGGCTCGTCATACAACCAGGGATTTTCAGATCTCGATCCTGCGTCGGCGAGCCGATAGGGAAACGCCAGAGCCTGTTGATACCTGATAGGAACGGCGAATTGCCTTCTCCGGGTGATGTGGGCACACAGCGCATGCGATCGACGATGGAGAACGCGTGAAGAAGATGCGGAGGATCGATCCCATATCGCTTCCGGATTATACCGGAACCAAACGGGGCATTATCCTGGGTGAGCTTGTGCTGGCAGCTCTGGTGCCGCTGATTGCCCTGGTTGATACCAGGGACGGGCGTGTCTCTCTGCTCCTGATCGCGCTGCTTCTTGCCGGGGTCCTCGTCTGCTATTGGGCCTATCTGGATAGCCTGGAGGTCGCCGAACATCTCCGGCCTCTGATGGGAGCCTCTCTTACCATCTTCAGCATCATCAGCCTCTGCATCTATCTTGTGCGTTCCAGAGGGTGGCAATATGGTGCTCGTGCGGCGGGCAAGGCATTACTTCTGCTTGCGGTCATGTTTCTGGTAAGCGCCTCGGTCTTTCAACTCCTGAATATACATATGGATGGGGTGGGGGAGTAACCATAACGCCATCGGTGTATTCCATAGGGCAGGTCAGCGCATCCTGCGCCGTAGCCTGTGGTGCTGCCGTGCGGGTCCGTAAAAAAGATCGGTCCCGTATAGCTTCACCCCTGCTGTTATTCCCCCCGTAGTCTTCATATCTTTGCCCGGTCTGCGCCTATCCTATCAGTTGCGCAATGGAGAGCAAGGTTGTTCGGGAACCGCATTGATCTGTGCCGGAGACTGCCGGTGCCCCCCAGCATTGAAAGTCCTTTGAGCGATCGGCGGGCATGCCAGCGCAGGGGAGAGCCGTGGTTGTCTGCACGGTGCTGCTTGGGAAATGTCCACGGCAATATCCCGATCTGATTATACAGTATGGCGGTGCTCGAACTGCCTGCAAGGAACGCGGGTTGCCATCCTCCGCTACGATCTGTCCGAACGCTCCTGGAACGAAACCCTTTTGCTCCGGGAGTTTCTGCATTATCAGGCGTTACAGGTTGCTCTATATGGGAGTGTCCTGCTCCGGCAGGCAGGTGCGGGAATGGAGATAGTCCATCGATGGCGCTATATCCGATGCTGAAAAGGGTTGCTATGAATGCCAATGTCAACCGTCTGCTGGGAGTTATTCGCAAGGCGCTGGTGAGCGATGGCGAATCGTTCGATTTCCTTGATCCGGGATGTCTGGTCGATGGCGACCTTGAGCTTGTTCTGGTAGAGTGCGCGCCCGGCAATCCGCTGCGCGATTGGGCGCCTGCGTATCGTTTCGAGATGCGGTGCACCGGAACAGCTACGATACTGGGGGAGATCGATATACGAATCGGAGGGGGGGATAATCTGGTGCGGTATTTCGGTCATATCGGGTACGGGGTTTTTGCCGAGCACCGGGGCCACGGTTATGCTGCGCGCAGTTGCAAACTTCTGTTTCCATTGGCCCGCAGGCATGGGTTTCAGATGTTGTGGATCACATGTAATCCCGATAATCAGGCCTCGCGTAGAACCTGTGAACTGATCGGTGGCAGGCTGATCGATACGGTGGCCCTGCCAAAGAGCCATGAACTGTATATGCGTGGCGACCGATACAAGTGCCGCTATCTGATTGATCTATAACATGCCGCCGCTTGGCCTGCGGATATGCCACGTGCGCCCGATCGGCGCATCCTGAACATCTTTTTGCGAAGAGGTTCTTGCTGGGCAACCGGCACAGTGGTTCCTTTGTCTTCGGGCATAGCGGCCCGGCCAAATGCGATCTGCCTCCTCTTTACCTACGGATACCCTTGTTATGACATCTCTCTCGGACGTTGATTTCGATCAGGTACAGGAACAACTGACGGTGCGGCGCCTTCGGATCATGCAGATCTTCTACTCGGTTCTGGTGTTTAGTGTCATGCTGCTGCTGGTGATGTTCCTCTTCTTCTTCGCTATGTCGAGCGATGCGATGATGAGACAGGGAATGGCGCTGAACTCTTCGGTCACGGTGCTTGCAAGCATCATCTGGGGGGTGACGGTTGTCGGGATCATCGGAGGGATACTTGTGTACAGGCTGCGGCTGGGCCGTCGGCAGCTCGCCTCGTATGCCGCCAAGCCGATGCGCGAGGGAGCCATCACGGTAACCGATCCGGTCGAGAAGCTGCTGCTGCTGGTGCAGAGCGCGGTGATCGGGCGTGGTGTGCTCTTTACGATCCCCGCGCTGGTATCGGCCGCCATCGCTCTCTACTGGATTGCCGTCGGTTACCTGCAAAGCCATCCCGAGCGCCTTGTACATCTTATCCCGGCATTCTCCCAACTCGCGTTTCTTGGCTCTACATGGCCCACACGCGATCGTGTGCTTGCTACCGTTCAAGCGATTGTAAGCAAAGCATGATCGGTGCTGCCGGAAACAACCAGGCAGGAGCACAGATGTGCCGGAGCAGATCGTGTATGGTGGGTTGAATGGTCTGCTCCGAAAGATCAGGGGCCGCTTTTGCCGATTTCATGCCCCGGTATAGAAGCGCTATGACGATATGTCGATACCCGATGATCTGTGGCAGAACACACAACCGCTGTTGCCCAAACAAAAGCAGACCGATACAGCCGGCCGACCAGCGATCAGCTTCCGCGTGATTCTCAACGGCATTCTCTATGTGCTGCGCACCGGCTGCTAGTGGAACGCCGTTCCTCAATGCTTCGCTAGCGGTTCGACAAACAAGTCCCAGTAGGTTTTGGGATAGG
Organism: uncultured Alphaproteobacteria bacterium; assembly: GCA_964455525.1. Lineage (GTDB taxonomy): Bacteria > Bacteroidota > Ignavibacteria > OLB7 > OLB7 > JAFDZV01. The sequence continues at coordinate 165,331 of CAYVWR010000001.1, read as the reverse complement.
CTCTTAGAAAACAGTAGATATGATATGGATGGAGTGAAAGATTTTCTGTGGGATCAATGCTGGCGGCAATACTGGTCGATGCCCCGGGCACCGTTCCCTGTGGTGCTCCTGTGGGGGCACCTAGCCCGGTCAGCCAGATGGTAAATGATTGGGATGTCGTGGTGATGTGGTTGCATGGCTGTTCCCCTCAAGCGTAGCGGACATGCGCTGCGTGATCTCTCTCTCGTCCCAAAAGACCATCCTTGCAGCGGTGTGTTTCCTATGCTCATAAGCGGACTGGCTATCTGGGATACAACGTCGGGGCGCCGATTGAGCTACCGAAGATGAAACAGACTACCGGAGAACGGATTCTATCGGAGCCGGAAGTACATCGGATGCTGGCGTTATCGGTGGGGTGGGATGTGGTGTTGCTTAGAAATCCCCAAAAAAGTTCAGTTGTCGGTGATCCTGCCGGCTTGCTTATTGCTGAAGGTCTGGCTGATGAGATTTTTAATGTTGCCTTGATGGTGGGAGCAGTGGAGAAAGTGAAAAAGGCCGTACTGGATCGTAAGGCCTTTTTCGGAGGTTGAATTAATCAGATTAACGGTAGTGCGGGGATAGTAGTTATTAGAGTTTGGCCTCGTAGTAGCTACCGTCTGCCTTTTTTCCCCACGCTCTTACAAATTGACCGTTGTCGTAGTCGATCTTCACGTACCATGTGCCAGCAACTGTAACCCCAGAATAGAGGTAATCAAATGGTGCTATCAAATCTGACGGGCGAACTTGGATGGTAAAATCATGACGGAACGGCTGGCCGTCGCACCCTATGCCATGTTGAGATAGAATGCAACCAACGAGGGCATCTATATCCGTGATCAGGTATGCGTCTGCGAATCCGTTTGCACAGTCAAGTTGCTCGGTCTTGGAAATAGTCTGGGCCCAAGCAGTGCAAAATGTGACAGTGGCCACAAGAATGGCAATAATGGATTTTTTCATAGAGCAGATCCCCATTACTCCAGTTCGTGATTGCTGCCTGTACCAACGCTGGCGATCCAGTGGTTTCCATCAGCATCCTTACCCCACATGCTCGTAATGTTCCCGGCGTGATCCGTGTTGAACCGTATCCACCAGTGAGGAGTGATCGAAACGTCCTGGATATAGTATTCACTGGTTGAACCGAGATTGCTGCCTATCGAGACCATGCAATGATCTACCCATATCTCACCATTGCAGTTTGTTCCCTCCCTGCGAGTGACCTCACCCGTGTTGTCGTTGATGGTAATGACCATGCTCCAGTTGCCGCCTAAAACACAGGGACCATCGTAAGTGACGATGCGAGCACTTGCCTGATTGGCAGTAAAGAACATGATCCCCATCATCATCATCATCATAAGGGCCATGCTTCGTCGGAAAGTAAATCTCATGGAGTTCTCCGCTTAAACATTGAATTGTAGCAGCCTGACTGGCTGACTGTAGTTACCGGGAGCTCAAGCACTGAAGTGTCAATGGTGGGACTAGGGAAACTTTACACTAGTGGAGCTTCCTGAAAAACGATCAAAGTTAAAGCTAACTGGCTTTTGTCAGCCAGTTATCCTTAGAGAGGGGGGGGACATTTTTGTGTACCCCCCCTCTGGTATACATCCTACAATTGGCATTCGTGGTTGTCGATATCTGCCCGTTCGAGGAGGCCTCGGCCACGGAGGATATTGTAGAGCCGGGATATTTCGGTGTCGAGGGCAAGGGGAACTGAGGGCGCGATGGTGCTCTGGGCGTTATAGCCGGGGAACCTACGATCTTTCGGCGGGTTCAGGTGTCGTCAGCCGATCTGATGCAATACGTTGTCCACATGTACTGGGTGTTGCCCTCTTCGCTCCAGCGATGGCAGTGGGCGTACGATTGGCATAGCTGGTGCAATGAAGTGGTACAGGGCAAGGTGTTGCTCGATCTGCGCTACGAAGCCTGCGATATCGGTCAGGTGCTCAGCTCGAAGTTGCGGCCGGGAACATCATGCCCGATATACCTGATGGGTATGGAGACCAGGGGCCGCCCGCAAAGCCGCCGGGGGGGAGGCCATGCCGGTCTTCGGCAGCGTCTACCAGGCGTCTCAGTTCTACCAGGTGTTTACCTCTGTATGGATAAGCTTCTGCCGCAATGGCGTCTCTACCGGGAGGAACTGAACCAGGCTCCGCTGGGGCATGAGAGCTGGACGTGCTGATGATGGACACTGAGCGGCATGCCCTGCGGCCGGAAGGTGCGCGAAGGGATGGTGTCTGGGGGCATCATTCTTCCCCCACGCCGCATTGTAAGCCATCTCAGGCCCTGCAATGGCTATGGCGAGGAACGGTGTTGCGACGGAATCTCGGGGGTGATAGACGCCAAACTCCCGGAACTTCGTACATTCATGCGATGCCGATGACTTTTTTATGTTCAATGTAGAGTGGTGATCCTATGGAACCGATCATGACAACTGGTGTGCAGGGGCGGCCGGAGCCGCGTCTGCCGCTTGAGCAGTACGATCTGGCTCGCATCGCCTATGAGGCGGTGGAGGGCATGGAATTCCTCGAAATGAACGATGGAAACCGTCTCGGCTATCATATTTATCTATTCCTCAACGGCGAGATCCCGTCGGTTGCTCATGCGATCTACGAGGCCAAGCCGCGCATTCAGCTTCATCCGAAGGAGCTGGAGCGGATCCTTAGCGAGCGCCTTCGAGCAGTAGGGGTGACGTAGCATTGCGTGTTCGTTCCCGCCGTCGTTTTCTACGCATCGCCATCGCCGGGGTCGTTGCCGCCCCGGTGGTGTTGCATGCCCAGATCGAGACCGGCCGTGATGCCGGTACCAATGCTCCGGCCGACTCCGTCCGCCGCCCGGACTCCACCCTTACGCCCGGACGTATCACACCCACGCAGGAGCGACGGAACGAGCGCCGAAATCGTAAAGGGGAAGCCGAGGCTCCTTCTGTCCCTCTTATCAAGCCGCCCGTGCTGAAAGCCGGCTCCACGATCGCCATCGTTGCCCCGGCAAGCGGCGTGGCAGGCGGAGAGATTCTGGATGCGGCCGCCACGCTCCGTAATCTGGGGTTCAACGTCAAGATCGGCCAGCACCTTACCCGTGGCTTTGGTTATCTTGCCGCGCGCGACGACAAGCGTGCCGAGGAGTTCATGAAGTTCATACGCGACCCGGAGGTGAACTGCGTGATGGCGGTTCGCGGCGGGTATGGCGTTATGCGTATTCTCCCCCTGCTCGATTTCGATGAGATCCGCGCCAACCCCAAGGTGATTATGGGATACTCCGATATCACCGCCCTGCTCAATGCCATCTATCAGCGGTCCAATATGATCGCCTTCCATGGTCCGGTGGCTACCTCCACGTTCGATCGCTATACACTCGATTCCTTCCGCCGCACTGTCATGAAAGTAGCGCCGGCCGGAGAGTTCTCCGAGAGCGATGAGTTCAAAGGGACGGTGTTCAGCGAGGCACGTGCCTCCGCGATCGTCAAGGGAAAAGCGCAGGGACGGCTCGTTGGTGGCAATCTCTCGCTTGTGACGGCGGTGATGGGGACGCCGTACGACATTGATACAAAGGGAAAGATCCTCTTTCTGGAGGAGGTGCAGGAGGAGCCATACAAGGTCGACCGGATGCTGATGCAGCTTGTGCTCGGAGGCAAATTGCAGGGCTGCGCTGGTGTCGCGCTGGGGCGCTTCACCAAGTGCGAGGCATCCTCCCGCAGTGGGGAGTTCCGCCTTTCGCTCTCGCTGGAAGAGGTGCTGCGCGATATTCTGGAACCGCTCAAAATCCCCGTTGTCTATGGGCTTTCAATCGGGCACATCAAAAGCAAGCTGACCGTGCCGGTAGGAGCTTTGGCAACGCTCGATGCCACTGCAAGGACCATTACGATCGACGAGGCATCGGTGAGTTAGCAGCACGCTATTCAACGTCTGCGATGCTTCTCGGTCAAATCTCCTCTATCGGCATTGGAACCTGGCTTCGGCCACGGATCTCCGCAATCAATCCCCTGTCCGTCACAGGGGCTGAACCTGCGACACATCATGCGATTGGTGCTCTGCATACCCTCCGTAACGGCGTTTCTCAGCCTGTATGCCGCTATCATCTGCGGGCAGGGGGAGTTGCGAGCGGCGTTGAGCCAGGGAGCGCGCCCAAGTGGGGGAGAGGGCGCGGGGATGCCGAGCGATGCCGAGGGCTATGCAGGCGGTGCTATAGCAGGGCTGGCAGAGTATGCCAGGCAGCATGCCACGCCAAAGAAGCAAAGCCCTGGCAAAAAAAATGTGGAGAAGAAGGCCGCACCACTCAGCTTCCTCTGGCCTACCTCCGGCAGAAAAATAGTTGAAGGATATGGGGAGCGTACCAATCCTGCTACCGGCATCGTGACGGTGAACCCCGGCATCAACATTGCGGCACGGACAGGATCGGTGGTAAAGGCCGCGGAGTCTGGCCGTGTCTCGCTTGTTTCCTGGCTTCCGAGCTATGGCACGATCGTTATCGTGGAACATCGCGAAGGATACAGAACCGTCTACGGCAATCTTGCGGCCGCTTCGGTGCAGCGTGGGGCTACCGTGCGGGCGGGGGAGAAGATCGGCACGGTGGGGATCATGCCTGGTGGGGCATTCCTGCATTTCGAGGTCTGGCGCAATCAGACCCGGCTCGATCCTATGACGGTGCTCGGCACATCCTGACGTGCGGTGCCTGGCAATCTGCGGGCCGCGATCGCGCTTCCTGCAATCATTCTAGTATATGCTGTTCCGAACAATAACCGGTTTCCGGCAGAGGCTGGGGACATGACCCTGGAGATATGGCAGAGGATACGAACGATACCAGAACAGACTTCCGTACCGGATATGTTGCCATCGTCGGCGAGCCGAATGTTGGTAAGTCGACGCTGGTGAACAGGCTGGTGGGAACAAAACTTTCGATTGTCACGAACAAGCCGCAGACGACGCGAAAAAGCGTCCTGGGCATTCAGACGACCGATACAGCGCAGATGATTTTTCTCGATACGCCCGGGGTGCTCTCCCCACATTATCTGCTTCAGCAGAAAATGGTGGGCTATGTGAAGAGTGCCCTGCAGGACGCCGATGTCATCCTGCTGCTGATCGATGCGGGCGCGCCCGATCTGGACAGGTTGATCGCTACGCCGATCGGCGACGTCAAGGATCTGCGAAAGCCGATCGTCCTTGGCATCAACAAGGTGGATGCGCTCCCGGATCGCGCTGTGGTGCTTCCGTTGATGGAGAAGCTGATGGGGCTTGGCATCTTCAAGGAGGTGATCCCGATCTCTGCGCTTGAAGGGACCAATGTCAATGTGCTTATGGACTCGCTGGTGCAGCATCTGCCGGTTGGTGCGCCGCTGTACGATCCAGATCTGATAAGCGAGCAACCGCAACGCTTCTTTGTCAGCGAACTGATCCGTGAGCAGGTCCTGAAGCTCTATAAGCAGGAGATTCCCTATTCGGTGGAGGTTGCCGTGGTAGAGTTCAAGGAGCGTCCTGCTCCCTTCAAGATCTTTATCAATGCGGAGATCATTGTGGAGCGGGATACGCAGAAGGGAATCATCATCGGCAACAAGGGGGAGGCCCTGAAACGGCTCGGCGAGCGTGCTCGCCGCAGTATCGAGGCGTTTCTCGATCAGGAGGTGTACCTCGAATTGTTTGTCAAGGTTCGGGCCGACTGGCGCCAGAGCGAGCAGCGGCTGCGAGGATTCGGATATTAGCGGCGGAGCTTATGGCGTACAATGCGGGGCGCGGGGATGAGATTCTCCCGCAGCCGCGTACAAAACGCCGCCGCCGATCGTAGTATGCCAGGGCCGGAGTTCTACTCCGGCCCTCCCTTTTCCCGGTATGCCGAAGCCTTACCTTACCACCGCAGCAACACCGTTTGCATTCCTCCGCATGGCTCTCTTGTGTTCGCTCGGGCATGTGCCCAATCACCTCATCCATCAGGTGTAAACGTCCATTGCCCGCATGTTTTCCTGTCGTCTTCCCGGAAGGAGGAGGGAGCTGGTTGAGAAGATTGCCTGTCAACCCTGTCTTTTCTCCTGCCGTTATGTGCAATTGTTTCCACTGATGCCCTCTTAACTACTATAGCTGCTTCAAATATCAGTCTCTCCGACCAGCCACCATGATTGTCGATACAACGTCATGGGGAAATCGTGCTGGCCACTCCTGCCCTGATGCTGTGTGCTTCGGCCATAGTGTTCCGGCCCCTCGGGCGGGGATGGCTGTCGCGGGCGAGGCCATTCTCGATGATATCAATCAAGGATGGTGGCTGTTCCGTTGCTCCTGCGAGCCGGAATCGTTGGAGGAGCATGTAGCATAGTCGATTATCCATTGGGTGTTATCATGACCATCACAAGACTTTCAACGGTAGTGGCGGTGATTCTTGCGTTTGTGGCCATCGATCTGCATGCAGGAGGTCCGTGGACGCAGAAGAAAGGGAAAACCCGCCTCAGCTTCGGATTCAGCCGCAAGACGGCCGGCACGCTCTGGAGGGAGAATAAACTGGAGACCCCTGACGACAGCACGCTTGTGGACGGGCTGTTTCATGATTTCCAGTATGCGTATCTCAGCGCCGAGATCGGCATCATCGACAATCTGGAACTCTCCGGCACCATCAACTATCTCTGGGGATATGAGAGGGTGACAAGCAATCCAAATACCGGTCAGGTTGTCCCCCCCTACTGGGAGCTGAACCAGGGGTTTACCGATTCCTGGCTTAATCTGAAATACCAGTTCCTGGAAGGAGAGGTGCCGATGGCCGTGATGCTCTCCAGCCGGTTTCCCGATCTGTACGATGAACCTGGGCATGTCTATGCCCGCCATGCCACCCGTACCTATACAACGACCTTTGATACGCTAGGAGCCGATGGCACCGATTCTCTGGTGCGTCTGAACCAGAAGATCGTCGAGCCGACGTCCGAGTGGCGTGGCCTGTTGAAACGGGATTTCGGCGTGCATCTGCTGGTGGGGCATTCCTTTGGTGGCGATGGTTATATCGAGGGGCAGCTCGCCTATAATTTTCGCCAGGCGGCATATGCCGATCAGGTCATCATTTCAATCGATGGCGGGTATACTATCCCGATCTCCCAGGGATGGGCCATCACCCCGAAAATCTTGTTCGACTATACCGGCGGTGTGGGCAATGGGCTGGTGCCAGATGAGTCGGACCGGTTCCAGTTTCGCGACCAGCAGGGGCGGCCCAGAAAAAATTATTACTTCAATAACGGGCGCTACGGACGGCTGTACGGTAGTGTGGGAGTGGGCGGCAATCAGGCGTATGGGCTGGAGATAGGCGCCGGGCGCTGGCTCTTCGGCGATGGGTCCGCCCGATACTGGGAGACCTTTGCACAGCTCAGCTACCAGCTCTAAACGGTTCTATAGCGGGCCATAGGCTGTGTTCCGTTCGGTCTGGTAGCTGGCAGTTGTGACGAGAACATGCCACCACCCGACCAGCACAAGGGGCGCAGCCGAAAGGCCCGACTATATCCGTGCGTCCGACATGGACTGCAATGCTCGGTGGTTCAGGATCTTGATCCGCCGTCCGGCAATATCGATCATACGCTCCTGCCGGAACTCCGAAAGAAGACGGATAACCGATTCGGTGGCCGTGCCGATGTAATCGGCAAGCTCCTGTCGGGTGACCATCACCCGTAGAGTGGCGTTATCGGCTTCAAGCCCGTATTTCTCGCTCAGCAGCAGCAGAGCCTCCGCCAGACGGGATCTTGTGGTCTTCTGCGCCATTGTCACCACCTTGCTCTGGGCCGATTTCAATTCATCGGCGAGCACCATCAGCACCTTCTGGAGCAATCCGTTGTTCACCGTGCAGAGCCGGAAGAACACTTCCTGTTGGATGAAGTAGAGCGTGGATTCCTCCAGTGCAACGGCGGTCGTGGAATGCTTGTCGTCGCTGATAAGGCTTCGATACCCGAGCAGCTCACCATCCTTTGCCAGCCGGACGATCTGCTCTTTGCCGAGTATGCCCAGCTTATACACCTTGACCTTTCCTTTGGCGATGTAATACATGCCGTGGGGCAGTTCATCAACACGATAGATGGTCTCTCCCTTTCTGAAGGTCCGCTCGGTGCCACCCGAAACAAGCAGCAGATCGTTTCCTTTCATCGGCAGCCCCGAAAGGCTTCGTGCCGGGCCATGGGGCGCATCGGTGCGCAGACCATTGCTCGTAATCATCCGTGTACTCCTGAGGCAAAAATATTCCTGTGCCGCATCAGAGCCGCCCCGCTCCCTTCAATGGATCGCCATGGAGGGTGCCGTCTCTCTCTGTTCCTTCGGATGAGCCGAAAAGCGCAGAGGAGAAACGTGCGGAACGCCCGGCCCTGTTCAGGACCATATGCGGTAACAAGGATCGGGTATGCATGCCCAGGGGGGCAGGCCCGTGGCGTCGTGGTATGGTGTTGACCGGACTTGGTATGCCCGGACACAACCATGCTATGCTGCCGGGCACGCCGGAAGCCCTGAACAAACATGGGATACAGGGGGCATGGAAACGAGAAGGCACGTACAGGTGGGGAAAACATGATTCCCGCTGGACCTCTGGACCTCGTTGACCATGGACAACGGTCTCCCTGTGCGGAGACCTGCCGGATATGGCCTGATGCTCTATCCGATACATGTGAAAATAGCCCTCAGACATGAACAAACAAAGGTTGGCATATACCTGGGCACGGTAAAGTTCATCGGAAGTGGTGGATGGCTATGGCGATTATGCGGAGATAAGCTGCCGGGAAAGGACAGGGGGGCAGGTTGGTACCCCCCGGTAGCGCATTCCCGTGCAGGGTGCCGCATCCTCTACGGCCTCTGCATCAGGCCCGGAAAGCCGTCGTCTGTGCCCCGGTCGATCGAGTACCGCCGCTGGGGAGTATCCGAATATCGGCGCCGATATTCGGATATAAAACTCAAATATGACAAATGTCATTGTTCATGGCTGGCCCTGCTTTGTAGTTTTGCGCGTTCTTCATACTACAGCCATCCTGATGGCTGAGAATATGCGCTGGAATCATGGCGGATTCCAGCGCATAACACGAGTTAGAGGCCGGTCGCGCTTTGCTGCGGACGGTGATAGGCATCCACCCAGAGCGGATGCCTATTCGGTTGATAGGTCCACAACATCTTTACACTCACGAAGATACGCCCTGCGTGGCGTTGAGAATATTTCCCCGGCTGCACTGCACACTGCATCCGTGAGGGGCGATGCCGTTTGGTATCGTCTCCCGCATGACGTCATCGTGCCCCGGCACGCGAAGCTGACCTTACTTCGCTGATTGTTATGCGGTAGCGAATCGACCGGGGGACCATTGGGCGATGGTTCTCCAGTCGATTCGCTACACGTGATGCCGCATGTTCCGGCGCTGATGGTGAAGATCGTTTGTGGATACGATGACCTGGGAGTCGATGACGATGATGAGCGGTGCGATGCCTCGGCACTGACGTATGCCGGGGCGATCGCCGAAGGGGAGCGATGGGGGGGGATTGGGTGTGTATAACTGAGCGAATGATGATCAATGGCGGTGAGCCTCATGCAGGATGGCTCGCTGGCGATATACGTATGCGCTGGCCCCGATGATGATGTGATGAGAACGATCCATAGCGGTTGCCGGATGAGCTGCCCATGATGGACCAGTTCACCGGCCCGTGGTGGATCGCCAGTGATTGTACTGGATGCGCAGTGCCCTGCCTCTCGGATGATCGTGCATGATGTGGATGGAGAAGAACATACTGCGCGCGGCTCTATGCTCTTGTTCATCCATTGTGGGGATCGTTCATGGATCTTTTGCCGATCCTGAATGATGCCGGGAACAGGGACATAATCTATGGAGATCGGTTCAGCATGGCGCGGAGCCTTTCTCTATGAGTGCCGCCCCGTTCGGGCGGTGGTTCGGCTTCGGTGCCTTCCAGCGCGCCGCCTGCACCGTGTATGCGGCCTTTGTGTGCATGCCCGGTGCTCCGAGACATCGTGGCCTGAGGATGAGAGGCGTGATAACGATAACGGCGCGATCGCTCGATCATGCCGTTGGGCGCCCCGACCAGGATCGGCCCTGGTTCATGTCAACGTGCGTTGCAGCCCAACCTGCGATGAACGTTGCTCGGAGCTTCACCCCCCCGGTGATGGTCCTCCGTGAGCCAGGCCCGTATCATTTCGGATGTCTGCGTGTGCTGTCCGTTGCAATCCGGATGCTGCACACCGCCTCCATCCCAATGAACGTAGTCCCCGCCAGGACAGGCAGGACGAAGCCTTGTCCGGCGGTGGCCGTTCCCATCGGCTGATGAATGTTCAGCAGGTGGTGGGCAACCGGCAGTATCGACACTGCGACAGCGCTGGCGTAGAGCCTCTTGTGGGCTATGCGGTGGTTGGGCAACTTCGCCAACTGCAAGATGCTTTACGCCATGCTGCTGGAATTTGCACATACAAACCTGTATGCTGGCCTTAGCATCCCCAATGCTGCGCGCCGATTGCCGTGCGATCGCTGACCCCCCTGCCCACGCATCTGCGTATGCAGGTGTGGAGGTGCCGCAACCATATCTCCCCATGACCCTTCATTCTTCTCATCCCCCAGGTTGGCTTGTCCGCTTCTCCCATATCTGACGGACGTATGGGGGAGGGGTATCCGGCTTCAGGGCTTTCCCCGGGGGCGGCCGACCATTGCCGGCGACCCCCGGATATATCCGGGATCTCTCGGACCCGGTACGTTACACCGTCTGTTGCCGCTCCTGGAGCTTATACTGGAGATGATACAGCGTGGAATAGATGCCGCCAAGCGCCAGAAGCTGCTCGTGCGTGCCGATTTCGCGCAGCTCGCCATGATGCATCACCAGGATCATATCGGCGTTCTGGATCGTGGAGAGACGATGCGCCACCACAATCGACGTGCGCCCCTCCAGAAGACGTTCGGTGGCCTGCTGTATCAACCACTCCGTTTCCGTATCGACGCTGGAGGTAGCCTCATCAAGAATCAGGATCTTGGGGTCGTGTGCCAGTGCGCGGGCGAACGAAAGAAGCTGCCGCTGTCCCACCGAGAACGTTGCGCCCCGCTCCTGTACCGGCGTATCATAGCCTTCCGGCAGCGATTCGATAAACCGCGAGACGCCGACGATTTCGGCCGCACGTTTTGCCTGTTCCAGCGAGATGCGCTCGTTGCCCAGCGTGATATTCTCCAGGATCGTTCCTCGGAAAAGAAAGATATCCTGCATCACAAGAGCGATATCGCGGCGCAGATCGGCGGTTGCTATCGAACGTATATCACGGCCATCAATCGTTACGCTTCCGCCGGAGAACTCGTAGAAACGCATCAGAATATTGATGATGGAGGTCTTGCCCGCGCCGGTAGCGCCAACAATCGCCACGGTCTGGCCCGGCTTCGCCGTGAACGTAAGATCGTTCACCACCGGATTGCTGCCATCGTAGCTGAAATCGACGTGGTTGAACGAGATGCCGCCATGTTCTACGTGGAATGGCTTTGCGTCCTCGCTCTCCGGGGCATATGCCTTCTCGTCGAGCAGCTCGAAGATTCGTTCGGAGCTTGCCATCGCGTTCTGGAGAATATTATACTTGTCCGAGAGATCGCGGATGGGGCGGAAGAACATTTCGGTGTACTGGATAAACGCAAAAAGAACGCCGAAGGTGAGGGGATTGGCCGCGTCGGCGCCGAACCAGCCCTGTATCATCTGCACCAGCCCTGCATCCGGCGTGGCCTGGATAACCTCGGTGCCGCCATACCAAAGGATGAGCGCTACGGCAAGGGTGGAAAGGAAATCCACCACCGGAAAAAAGACGGCATAATAGAGCACCGTGCGGACCTGGGCATCGGTATATGCCTTGTTGATCCTGTCGAAATTGCTGAACGCCCGTTTCTCCTGGCCGAAGAGCTTCACCGTCTGCACTCCGGTGACGTTCTCATTGATGAACGAGTTCATCCGGGAAAGCTCGGTACGGGTTTCGCGATACTGTACACGCACCTTCTTGCGGAACATGGAGGTGGCCCACAGGAGCAGGGGGAGCGAGATAAGGGTGACGATCGAGAGCTTCACCGACATCAGGAACATCAGCACCACGATCCAGATGATGATGAAGATATTGGCCGCGATCATCACCAGTCCGCTGGCGAAAAATTCGTTCAAGACCTCCACATCGCTGGTTACACGGGTGACGAGCCTGCCGATCGGGTTGGTATCGTAGAATCGGAGGGAGAGCCTCTGAAGCTGGGCATACAGGCTCATGCGCATCGCATGAATCGTTTCCTGCCCCACATACTGCATCAGCAATGTGAGGGCGTACTGCACGATCCCCTGTAGAAGAAGCGCGCCGAGGATGGCCGCGGATATCCAGAGAAGCCCTCCGAAGTCCTTATGCATCAGATAATCATCAACGGCGACCTTCGACAGATAAGGACGGAGCGCGCCAAAGAGCGCCGCCGCTATCGCCATAATGATTGATGCTATCACATGCCGTTTATAGGGCCGGAGGTAAACGACCAGTCGCCGCAGCAGCTTCCTGTCGATTGCCTTGCCAAGCACTTCCTCGCCTTGAGCCATCGTACGTTGTTCCGGGATAGTAGGTTGTTTGATTGCAGGAGGTCTTCGCTTGTCGGGGAGGTTCGTGGCCGTCACGAAACGTTCACGGCCGACGATTGAGGCCATACAAAACCCCTACGATGCATATGCCCTGGAGTTCCACCCTGCTCCGGGCATTGCCCGCATGCCGCCAGCACTGTGGCACGATGCATTCTCCGGCCAAAGCCGCTTTTATCGTCATGCCCGGTGCTGGTTCCTGCTCTGCCATCACTTGGATCATCAGAGCCGCAACCCTGAAATTGGGAAGACCTGCTATTGACGGTGCAGAGCCTTTATAATTGCCGGAATCCGCCGATTCTCTTGTTACTCCCGTGCTGGTTCCTGATCTGCTACAAGCATGCCAAGGCGTCCGGCCACCATTCGGAACTCGGCCAGAATTCTTGCGACCACTTCGGCTGCCGGGAGTATCTCCCGAATCAGCCCGGATATCTGCCCGGCTTCCAGCTCCCCCTGTTCCAGATCCCCCTCGAATATGCCCCGGCGCTCGCGTTTCACGCCAAGCAGATCGCGCATCTGCTCCTGCGTGGCGCAGGCTCGTTCTGCCTGCAATGCTTCCAGGGCAAACGCATTTTTGATGAGTCGTACCGGCGTCAGGGCTTTCAGGGTAAGGACCGTTGCCGTATCGGTTGCCTCAAGCACGGCCTGCTTGTATGCCGCATGCGCCGAGGATTCGATAGTTGCAGCGAATCGGGTGCCGATCTGCACTCCGGCTGCGCCAAGCGCCATCACTGCGGCCATCCCACGGCCATCGGCGATGCCACCGGCGGCTATCACCGGCACCCGGACCGCATCGGCCACCTGCGGCACCAGGCATAGCGTGGTGATCTCATCGATGCCGTTATGCCCTCCTGCCTCGAACCCCTCGGCCACCACCGCATCAACGCCGACCGATTCGGCCTTGAGCGCATGTTTCACCGAGGCCACCACATGCACCATGATGGCGCCGGCATCCTTGATACGGCGCACATGCAGCCCGGGATTTCCGGCCGAGGTGAAGAGTATCTGCACACCCTCGCCGATGGCTGTCTCGATCAGACGTTCCACATCACCCCGGATAAGAGGTATGTTCACGCCGAACGGCCTATCGGTGTGCTGGCGGCAGCAACGAATGTGCTCGGCCAGCAGTTCGGGTTTCATCGAGCCTGCCCCGATAAGGCCAAGCCCTCCGGCGTTGGAGACCGCCGAGGCCAGCCGATGGCCGCTGCACCATACCATGCCTGCCTGTATGATCGGATACTGGATGCCGAAGAGTCCGGTAATAGGAGTTTTAATTGTCACGATGTCGTCTTGGAATTGCAATTGCATTGATGAAAAGCCAAATTAAGCAGGAAGTACCATTCCCCACTGCCCGATCGGGGATTGGCCGGAAAGCAGGGTGGATGTAACCGAAAAGGGAGTGGCGGGTTGTTTGCAGAGGGAGGCGATAGACTGGCCCGGAGCTTGTGCACACGTTGCAGGTTGCTGGTAGACAATGGCGAACCTCGTTGCGCGTTCTATACAGGAACTGTTCATGGTTGTTCCGTGTCGTTGGCACCCATTCTACCATGCATTTTTTTCGTTTCCCCTGGAATGTTCGGACGTTTTTGCTGATGGATCGGCAGAGAGAAGGCCCTTCCTTCCTCAATGGGCCGGTAGCTCGCCCGATCGTGGCGTACGGATGTCCGGGAACCGGCCGTAGCTGTTGCGGTTGTCGTGCCCCGGCGTCATCTTGAGTAGATTCCAGCGACCCCTATCCCAAGGTTTGTGATGCGAACTGATAGAGCACTGCGCGGGCTTTTTCTGGCAATTTTCCTGGTTCTTGCAACGGGAGTTCTCCACTCCCAGACAAGAAACCGTGTCGATAACAGGGGCAAGGAGTTTCGTCTGGCCTTCCTGCATACCAACGGGGCCGAGGATGCTCCGCTGCTTGCGGTTGTGGTAGCCTCGGAGAAGGCAACACGTGGGACCATCACCTATCTGCGTAGCGGGCGTACCGTGCCGATCCCCGCCGTTCCTGCCAATGTGGCAATGCGCATCGACCTGGACACCGCCGACCTTCTTCTGCCGGACCCTACACGCTCCCCGATAAGCCATTCCACGCTGCTGCTTCAGTTCGAGGACGAAGTGGTGGTCTATGGTATCAATACCCAGCGCTGGAGCAGCGATGCCTTCCTGGCGCTTCCAGAGGAGGTGCTCGGTCGTGACCATATCATCCTCTCCTATCCGAATACGCTCGATCCAAGCCCGACCGCGGCATATACGCGTGCATCCGACTTCCCCTCGCAGTTTGCTGTGGTGGCGATGCACAACAATACCACCGTCACGATAAATCCCACGGTCCGGCTCAAGTCCCGTCCGGATGCCAACCCTTTTACCGTCACCCTGAATGCAGGCGAGGTGTACTTCGGTCAGGCCCTTGGCAAGACCGGCGTTGACCTTACCGGTACCAGGATCATATCCGATCGTGTGCTGGTTGTCTACGGCAGCCATCAGCGTGCGAACATCCCGTTCGATGATGCGGTGGGGCGCGATCATCTTGTAGAACAGCTCCCGTCGGTGGATCGCTGGACAAACCGGGCGATCCTGACACCGCTGTTCCAGATCCCGAAAACTGTTCCCGATGCCAATATCGCCCGCATCATAGCCGCCGAGAACGATACCCGCATTTTCATCGACAGCACGTTTTTCCGCACCCTGGGGTCGCGCGAAATGGTGGAGATCCCGCTTAATCGTGCGATGCTTGTTACCGGCAGCAAGCCATTCCTTGTGGCAGGCTATCAGCATTCCACCGTCGATGAGAAGTTCATAAGCCAGCCGAACGATAGCATCGGCGACCCGATGATGATGCTGATGCTGGGGCCGGAGCAGTTCGATTCGGTCTATTGGTTCGAGAGTTTTGCAACGAAGGACTTTACCTACCACTATATCAATGTGGTGGCGCCTACCGAGCGCGCCAGCTCTGTCCGGCTTGATGGGGCGCCGCTCGGGGGGCAGTGGGCCAGAATCCCCTTCACAAGCTATAGTCTTGCCCAGGTTCGTGTTTCCCCGGGGATGCACAAGGTGAGCGCGCGAGTTCCGATCGGGTTGTATTCCTATGGCTACGGCGTCTATAACTCCTACGGATATCCGGGTGCGCTTGTCTTTGATACGCTCTTCAAGGATCAGAAACAGCCCGATATCCGATGGTATGATACCTGCGGTGGTGCGGCCGGTGCGGCGTTCGATGATAGCACATTCGACTTCGGTATGGAGGATGTGCGCCTGCTTGAAGGGTCGCGGAACGTGCGCCTGGAAAAGGATCGATTCGAGCCTGGTGCCGATTCCATTCACTTCCGGCTGATATTGAACGATCCCTACCAGGATGGTTGGGCGGAGCTTGTTGCGGTGGATACGGCCGGCCTTGATCGCTATTACAGCTTTCCCGTGAAGGGGTTCACCGTGGCAATGGAGGTGGGGCAGACCGTCCCGGTACGGCTTGATACGCTTGCATCGCTGAACGGGATGGAGTTCTGCCGACAGATCAGCCTGAGCAATTACGGGCAGTTCCCCCAAAGGATCACTGGTCTGCGCTTCAGCGGAGAGCCGGCCGGGCTTCGTGTCAATGCCGGAGAGTCGCCGTTTCCGGTGGAGATACTCCCCGGCGAGACGCGCGATTTCAGCATCTGCTTTCTCCATGTCGGCGATACTGCCTTCAGCACCGAGATCATGATTGATAATGGTTGCGATCTGCGTTCGGTGGCGGACCTGCCGCTTATCAGCGGCATTGACTCCACGACGCCGGTCGCTGTGCCGGTGTTGGAGCCATGCGAGACCGATCGTCTTATCCAGCTTTCCGAGGAAGGCGCGCTCAATTCCGGGGTACGGTCGATCACCTTTCTGGATAGCATGAATGTGGAGGCCAGTATCACCCCGGCGCTCCCGGCGAAGGTCGCACAGCTCCATCTGAAGCGGAGGGACCCGTTCCAGGATATGATCTACTCCATCGAGATCAGCGATGTTGTGGGGAACATCACACGCATCAGCGATACCGTTGGCGGATTCACTCTCCGGGTGCAGGAGGCCGATGCCACACAGATCGGGTTCCGGGTTGATACACCATGGGATTACGATCATCTGACCTACGGGCAGGAGCGGTGCGAGACCGTCTATCTCCGCAATTATGGGCTGCTTCCGCTCGATCTGAAGCGTCCGCGGGTGCTGGGGAATCTCGAGTATTCAATCCCGCCGGATCAGCTCCCGATAACCCTGATGCCGGGCGAGGTCCGCCCGTTTGTGGTCTGTGTCCGGCCGCGCGGATTCGGCGAGCAGATCGATACGCTGGTGATCGACTTCTATTGCGATAATCCGCGAGAGATGGTTCTGCTGAAGACGTTTGTCGATCCTTTGCAAGGAAATGGCACCGATCGCTGCAATAATGCGATCGAGTTCCAGATCAATGGCTATGTCAAACGCAATTTCCTTCAGACACCGCACCCGAATCCGGTGCCGGGCGATCGTGCTGCCATCACCTTTGGTCTGGATGGTCCCCAGCAGGTGAGCCTTGCCATCCATAACGAGATGGGGAACGAAGTGCGCGTGCTGCTGAAGCAGGACCCGATTCCAGGCGGTATCACCAGGATCGATGCGTCGCTTGATGATCTTCCGGCCGGGCTTTACTATATCCTGATGCAGACCAGCACCGGTACTGTGCTGAGCGAGAAGATGGTCATCCGCCGGTGATAGGAGCGTGGGCTATCGACCATGGCCACGCGCCATGTGTCCGGTTCTTTCCTTCTCAGCGGTCAATAAAGCGTTCTTAAGGCGATCCCAAGCCCGGCAGGCACTGCCGGTAGGCGTTTTGGAGCGGTGTTGTGCCGGTACTGTAATAAAATCTCCACCAGGAGATTTTACCGTAGGCGTCTACCCTGCTCTGGCCATTCGGCTATGAATGGCAGATGATTATGTTTACTCCCACCTTTCCAGTTACCATGGAGAGATCCAGCTATGGACTTGTTACACAGATCGATTCTGAGGAAGGTTCCGGTATTTCTCCTCTGCATTGTCTCTATGGCTGTGTTTGCCATTACGCCTGCTGCTGCGCAGGAGCTTGATTCCAAAGGGAAGGAGTTCTGGGTGACGTTCATGTCCAACCTCGGCTCGGTCAGCAG
Organism: uncultured Alphaproteobacteria bacterium; assembly: GCA_964455525.1. Classification (GTDB taxonomy): domain Bacteria; phylum Bacteroidota; class Ignavibacteria; order OLB7; family OLB7; genus JAFDZV01. The sequence goes on along the minus strand of CAYVWR010000001.1, from coordinate 147,627 downwards.
CGAGGTCTCTACGCTTCGGCTCTATCTCAGCAGCGATAAACCAACGGTTGTCACCATCACCTATTTCGGTGATGCCAGCTCCAGGCAGGTTGTGCTGCCAACGCCAAACGTGCCGGTGGAGGTGAACATCAATACGCTCTTCAGCGGCGTCAACGCGGAGTTGAGCGATGTGCGGAATTCCCGTGCGAACGAGATATCTGGACGGTCGTTTTTTGTCTCAGCCGACAACGAGATCACTCTCTATGGGGCGAATATCCGTAATAAGTCGGCCGATGCCTTTCTGGGGCTGCCCACCGATGTGCTCACCGGACGATACGTTGTGCTGGCCTATCCGAATGGTTATGATTTCAACTCGGGAACCTACGATACACCATCGGAGTTCGCGGTGATCGGCACCGAGGATAATACCACGGTTCGTATCAATCCATCGCCCGGTACCACTATCAATTTCAGGGATGCGGGAGAGGGGTTTTCGGTGAAACTGGACCGCGGGCAGGTCTTTTTTGCACAGGCCGGGCTTGGCCAGGAGCAGGACGTGAGCGGTTCGCAGGTTATCGCCGACAAACCTGTGGCCGTGTATGCCGGAAACAAGCGGACAAGTATCCCGACACGTATCGGCAACTACCGCGACCATCTTGTGGAACAGCTTCCGCCGCTGGACGCCTGGGGACGTGGTGCTCTGGTGACGCCCCACTTCAAGGTGACGCCGGAAGCCGGGGATACCGCGGTGATCCGTATCCTTGCGGCCTTTGCTGGCACCGATGTCTCGGTTACCGATATGGTCGGCACTAGGTCGTATGTGCTTGGGCCGGGTCTCTCCATCGAGCTGCCGTTGCTTGAAGCGATGGCGATCAAGGCCTCACAGCCGATTCTTGTGGCGCAATACGAGCACTCGGTAGGCCCGAATACGTTCTCCGATATCGGCGATCCCTTTATGATGCTGGTTCCTCCTGCCGAGCAGTTCGATACCGCCTATACGTTCCAGAGCATTCTGCATCGGGAGTTCCAGGATTATCATTTCATCAATGTTGTGATCCCTGCCGGGGGGGAAGCCAGCCTGCGGCTCGATGATCTTCCGGTGACGACCCCCTTCCTGCCGGTGCCGGGGACACGCTATCTCTACTCCCAGATTCCGGTGCGCGGTGGGGCGCATTATATACGGGGCGATTCCGCATTCGGCCTTTCGGTATATGGCTATGGGAGCGCTACCTCCTACGGCTATCCGGGGGGAATGCTCTTCCGAACGCTGGTGAGCGATTTTCAGCCGCCGGAGATATTCTGGGCTGATGAGTGTGCGCTGATCCGTGGCCTTGTGCTCGATGATAAGATCACCGACACCGGGCTTGATTCCGTCTATGCCACGTCCGATACCGTAAACGTGCGGCTAACGGTTCAGCCGTTTGAGTCAGGACAGGATACGGTGATGTATTCGGCCACCCTGATCGATCCGTACGAAGATGGGCGCCTGACGATCAAGGCGGTCGATCGTGGTGGGCGTACCCGTACGCAGACCGCCAGCATCCCGGGATATACGCTTCGAGTGCTCGGCACCAGAAATGCCCCGGAACGTCTGGATACCTTTGTGGTGTTTAATGCCCCGTCGTTCTGCCGACAGGTTTCCATCCAGAACTATGGTGCGTTTGAGCAGGAGATCTCCAAGGCATCCATTCTGGAGAATATGCCGCTGGCAAGGATCGCTACGGATCTGCCGGTTACCGTAAAGCCTGGCGAGGTTGCCACGATCGACATCTGCTTCGAGGATATGGCCGATACCCTGTTCGATCTCACGCTCAGGATCGATGGCCCATGCGCCAGCCGTCACGTTGCGATCGTGCCGATCGACAGCCGGGTGGATACCACCGCGCCAGATGTCGATCTGCAAGGGCCTCCGTGCGGAGATGAGTTCCTGTTAAGCTACTCGGAGAGCTATCGTGCCTCCGGGATCGTAGCGATCGAGTACGATACGTTGGTCAACTGTACGGTGGAGATGCTCAGCGACACCAGCAAGATGCCGCTTGAGCTTCTGCAACTGAAGCTGCACAGGCAGGACCCCCGGTATGATCTTATGTATTCCATCACGCTGCGCGATGCCGCCGGCAACAGCCGTACCGATCGCGATACGATTGGTGGCTTCACGCTGGCTATTCTGAGCGATAGCAACAGCCGCGATACCCTTGGTGCGCGTTATGCCCGCCAGTGGAACGGCGATATGGTGGCGGTAAACCATCGGTTCTGCGATAGCGTGCTTCTTGCCAACTATGGAAGCCGGCAGATGCGGATCGACCGGATTCTGATGAAGGGCAATAGGAACTACAGCATCCCCCCCGCACAGTTCCCGATCTACGTGGAGCCGGGGAAGACCACCATGGTGGCCGTCTGTGTGGAAGGGTGGGAGATCGGCATGATCGCCGATACCATGATCATCGTTGATGGCTGCGAGCATGCTGACGAGCTTATGATGGTGACGACGGTGCTGGCCGCAAACGGCTTTGGTACCGACCACTGCAATAATGCCATCGGCATCACAACCTATGCGCCTGCAAAGCGGAATTTCCTGGGCATGCCTGTGCCCAATCCTGCCAGCGGAACCGCCTCGGTGGATGTGGCGCTCTCGGATCATGATATCGTTGATCTGGAGGTCTTCGATGCTTCCGGCCATATCATGTTGCCGGTTCTGCGTGCTATAGATCTGCCTGCTGGCATCAACCGTGTCAGCTTCGATGTCTCCAGGCTGGAGCAGGGGGCGTATTTCTGCCGTATGAAAACCGCTCGTGGCGAGGTGTTTGTGGAGAAGCTTATCGTGAACCGATAGAGCTGGCCGATTGTCTGATAGACGATGACGGGATGTACAGGCTTTCCCTTATGCCGGGTGCTGTATATCCCGTTTCGCTTTAGTCCTCTGCCTGGGATGCACGCATCCGCACCCGTACGGCCTCGGTATATCGTCCCATTCGTTCCAGTACCTGGCAGAGCCGTTCCATGATATCCTCGTCCTCCGGCATCGTTGTAAACCCGCGGCGCAGCAACTGCTCCGCCCCTGTGGTATCCCCCTCCTCCAGAAGCTTTTCGGCGAGCGTTATCAGAGTATGCCGCACGCGAACCTCAAATTCGGTGCGTGCCGCCTCGAAAAAAACATCGTAGAGGCCGGGGAACGGGACTTCGCCATCGGCTATATCGAGCGTTGCCATCGTCGCCTTCAGTGCACGCGCAAGCGCCCCCTCGCGTATCGCCATGGTTGCTTCCTTCAGCAGCCTGTGGGCGTTCAGCAGGTCCACCTCCACCAGATCGCTGTTGAGCCTGGAGACCTCTCGTTCAGTGATCACCGCATCGTGCCCCAGCACTTCCCGAAGTCTGTAGACCGCATCGTTCAAGGCTTTGCGTTCCCGTTCGGGATCGAATTCCCCGCCGGATATCAGGCGGCACATCTCCCGGAAGGAGAGCGGTGGATCGAGCATCTGATCGGCTACAAGCATGCCAAGGAATTTGCTCACCCGTGGGCCACGGAGGCGTTGGGCAGGGATCTCCGGCCTCTCCACCTTGATCGTGCCGATCATCGAGACCCGTATCCGTCCTGAGCCTCCTCTCAGGGTCCGATGTGGCTGATATTCCTGTCGGAGCGTTGCAATCGTGCCAAGCCATTGTTTGCGCTCCTTTGCCGTCAGATAGTGATCGTAGCGATCAAGCAGCGGCGTTATGATCTGCCAGAGTCCCTGTGTGGCGAGCCATTCCAGCCATCCATTCAGCGCAGCGTTCAGCTCGGGGGCCAGTTCCTGGAGAATGCCAGGGTAGCGTCCATGGCCATCGAGCCATTGCAACCCATCGACGGTGCTGCGGAAGGTGATAAGCTCAAACAGGTCATACGGCTCGCTGTCGGTGACGCCACGGATTGTTGCGAGAATCCGTTCCTGTGGTATGGCATCGCCCTTGATGGCGTGGAACAGCGAGACAAGCTCATGCTCCGGGTCGCTAACCTCCGTTGCCGCATACTGTTCGCCGCTGAGAGTTCCCTGTGTGCGGAGGATGATCATCTCCGACAGATCGAGCACGGGGTAATCGCTCCCCACCTGACGATAGATCTTCTCGGCCCAGGAGATGTTCCCTCGAAGCAGACCCACAGCCACTATATACTGCGTGATGTTTTCATGCAGCGCGGCGCGGTTCCAGGGGGTGGCGGTCGTGAGCATCTTCTCAAGTGCCGGCTCAACCTGTTCGGGGTGCTCGCCAAGGATGGCCTCCAGAAATATCTGCACAACCTGTGCATAGCACAGCGCCAGGAACTCGCCGATCTCGCCGAGCCGCAATATGAACTCATCCATAAGCTGGGATAGCTCGTAGAGCCGACCTGCGTGCAGCCGTATGGCGATCTTCTTCACCACAAAATGGTAGGGGCTTGCACGTGGCCCGTTCTCCAGTTCCTCCAGGAATTGTACACGCCTATCGAATTTCTCCTTCGAGTCGAACATGATAAGCAGTTCCGGCAGGATATAAAAACGAATGGCCTCGCTGAACTCCGGGTTCTTGTTGTTGCAGTTGATAAGCTCCTCGGCCCGTATCTCCGCGATGCGAGGCAGTTCGGAGGCCACCACTCCGCTCATATTGAGCACCCGGCCTATATAGCGGATATAGGCGTTGGTGTACCGAAGGTAGGGATGCTGCTCCAGCAGGTTCTCCACATCGTTCCAGAGCTGGCGGCAACGCTCCGGCATACGCCGGAAGTAGGATAAATGCAGGTTGCCGTATGCGCGCATCCTGTGAGTGACAAAAAATTCCGTCTCCGCCTTGAAGCTCAATTCCAGCATCTGCATCGCAAGATTGTAATACTCATCGGTATGCTGGTTGCGGATCTCGGTGATGATGCGTGCATCGAGCATGGCAAGCTCCTGCATTGCATGCTGCTCCTGGTCCCAGCAGTCAGAGCGAAGCTGAACGATCCGATTGGCCGCATGCCAGAGCGGCACGTTCAGCCGCCAATCGGTGGTTATGTTCAGCCCAGGGATAATCGCCATCACCCGGTTCACCGCATGCGCGATCACCTCGCACTCGGCGTCGATCCGTATGTCGGCCCCTTCGGCGATAAGCTGGAACGGGAGCACCGAATACAGCGGCACGCCGGAGGCGATCACCCGTACAAGCGCCGTGGCATCGGTGGTTGCGGATTCCACAAAACGGCGATGCAGAAGCGTGTGAGTAAAGGAAAGCGGCGAGCTTTTGGAGATCCCCGCAAGAGGACGTGAGGCGGTCTCCGAGACGATCAGGATGCCCTTGAAGACGAGGCGTTCCACAATCTCTTCTTTCTTCGGGGCCAGCAGGGCTATTGCTTCCTGGGGAAATAATTCTCCCAGACAGGCAAACTGCTCGGCAATCCTCCGTTCCTCATCGGTAAGATGAGCCGCCATCCCTTCGGAGAGGAGCCGTACACTGCGTTCAAGCACCTGCTCGAACTGCCGGTGCGACACTGCCAGATGCCAGCGATTGGTTGTATGTTCGCAGGTGATGGCGCCGCTTTTCAGCGCGCCTCGAAGCGCCGAGCGTAATGCCAACGGATTGCCGAGCGTCGCGGTATACAGTGCCTTGAAGATCGAATCGTCCGGCCTGGTGCCAAAAAGCTCCACCCAGAGCTGCCCAACCTCCTTCTGGTCAAGGCCGCCGAGATGCCATTCATGGACAGTATACCGTTCCAGTGCTCCCTGGATCGTGGAGTCGAACGGACGCGCCGGACAGAGTACCGTGAGCGGTTCATCGGCAAGCGCATGAAGCAGCCGGGAAAGCTCGCCAAGCGACTCATTGGCCAGCAGATGAATATCCTCGATCACCAGCAGGGTGGGGCGGAGGCGGGTAAGCCGCCTGAGCGCGCCAGCAACGCCCCCTAGACTCGTCTCCGGTGCCTGGCGGAGAATGCCGGGAGCTGTTCCGGGTCTTGTGAGCACGTGCGCCATCAAGGGCGCAAGCGAGAGAGCCGCATCAGGATAAAGCTTTACATGGATCATCACCCCACCATCGGCCGTCACCATCGGGGCCAGCGTTTCAATCAGGGAGCTTTTCCCCGATCCGGCTTCGCCAACCAGCAGGCCCATCCGTAGCGACGATGATTCAATCGTTGATCGCCAGAAAGCATGCAGTTCATTGAGCTGCTGAGACCGGCCGGTAAAGGGCAGTATGCCATGATTCAGAAAATCGGCAAGTGCGTGCATGGGGGTCGAACTGCTGAGTACGTCGATGATGAGCTGCCTCTAAAGCCGTTTGGGGGTGGCCGATTCTGCGATTGTACAAAAAAGTGTATAGCTGTTGATGCCCGCTAAAATAAATGCTGATGCACCGAAAACACATGTGAAATTGTTGTTGCGTTCATCTTTTCCTATAACTACGACCGCTTTCGCTGTGCATTGCGACCGAAGGAGCCGATATTATAGGCCAGAATATTTGAAAGTTTTCTCCCCCAGGGGAATCTATGGCATGGATAGAAGCGGATCGTCAATATATGAGCGAGGGATATGGGCCTGACCGGTACCGATATATGCATGGCAGCACGTGCGTAATGCCGGGCGGGTTTCGTGCATGTGCTTCGTGCGAAGCGATCTGCTATCCCGGCGATCGTTACTGCTTCTGCTGTGGCGATCTGCTTGTTGGCCGGAGCAATAATGCCGGGGGGGGAGTGCCCCATCCTATTGCCAATTACTGTCCCGATTGCGGAAACCGCCTCGATCCCGATAGTCCCTGCTATGCGCAGTTGATGCGGGAACATCTGCAATGCGGCCGGTCTCGTTGATACCAGAGGCGATGGCGCGGCCATCGCGTCTCAGTGGTTTTGGATCTGAATGCTCACCTTCTGACGGCTGACCTCGGCCTGCCACGGTGCCCTCGCCGTGCGGCCCCTTTCTGAGGAAGGGATGGTGACGATGCTCCGTTGCTATCCCTTCCGCGTTTTTTGCTGTTTCTGGCTTGATAGTGCCTTCTGGATAGCCTCCTTCTGGTATCCCGGCTCTGTGGGCCTATGTGCAGCGGAGCATCGTGTGCGGTCGCGGCGCCGCTTCCGGCTTGCCATAGCGCCCCCGGTACCCCGATTCATGCCATGAGATCGTCCGGTTCTATTCGTATCAATGCCTGGTTGGCCAGATCTGTTCTCTATAGGGGGCCAACCGGCTTTATCTCTGCCAGGGCGTTGTGCCGATCGAGAGGCCCACGGTAACCCCGCATCCCGGCTCCATGGGCCGGGACGCGGATGCCGAATCGCCGTTCCTATTGTGCGGGATGCCGATGGGCATACCTGGCTGCAATGCTGGGTGAATCGTTACATCGGCTGCTGCCACCGAATATATGATTCCCATGACGACGGGCCTGGCCCCCAGGCCTTCCGGGGCGATACGTTGCGCCCCCCGGCTGGTACCGGTAGCGATGTGCCCTAGGGTGAACTCTCTGCCAGTTGTTGTTGGCATCACCGTAGTAGTATGCCGAATAATCCGGGCGTGCGAGCAGGATCTCTCCGGTCTCCGCTTCGATTTTTTCACGGTGATAGAGTGGTGGGTATCCCTTCCTTTGTCAATATTACGTATCTTGCTCTCCTATGGTTTGCAATGGCCGGATGCGCTGGACGCTTCCTCCGGTGCATACTGTCTCAAGCCGAACCACTGAGATGACAGTAACCTTGCGCGGGTGCCCTCTTCGCGCTAGGTTATGCTGACGGAAGGGTGGCTGTCCCTCGTGATACCACCCTTTCGTGTTTTCTCTACCCGGCCATCTCCCACCCCGTCGCCTTCCATCCTCCTGCTTGAGCGCACGCGTGCTGCACCCGTCGATTCACCATTGTGGGCTGCGCTATTTTGCTGTTGGCAGCGTGATGCTAAACACCGTTCCCATGTTCTCGCCCGGGCTTTCCACCTGTAGTGTGCCCCCCATCATCTCGATGATCCGTTTGCTGAGTGCCAGGCCAAGTCCCAGCCCGCCGAATTTTCGGGTGATTGATTGTTCACCCTGTTGAAACGGGGCGAAAATGCCTGTCAGCACTTCCGGGGCAATGCCGATGCCTGTATCCTTTACTTCGATGATGAGCAGTTGTTGTGTGGTGTCATTGCGCGATGAGATGGTTATCGAGCCGCCGCTGGGAGTGAATTTTGCAGCGTTCTTCAGGATGTTTCGGAACGCCTGTTGCAATCGTAGAGGATTGGCCAGCGTATGCGGGAACTCGGCGCCGAGCCGTATATCTAGTGCCAGATTTTTCCCTGCCAGGATCGTTTGGAGGGGGGCGATAGTGTCAAGTAGGATTGAGTGAGCCTGTACGTTCTCAAGGTCCAGCCTCATTGTGCCGCTGGCAAGCCTTGTCATATCAAGCAGATCCTCGATCAGCCTGACCTCGATGGCAATGTTGTTCTCGATGATAGTAAGGAGAATGTGGCCGTCGTTGCTGGTTGCCGGGTCGTTATGCAGTGCATGCACTGCCATAAGCGCCGGTGTCAGAGGGGTGAGCAGCTCGTGGCTCAGAATCGCCAGAAAATGGTCCTTCGCACGCGATGCGCTCTCGGCAGTCTCTCTTGCTTTCTGTAGATCCTGCTGCATCTGCTTCTGCTCGCTCAGGTCGATCACAAACGTCGCGTACTCCGGGTCGGCTGCGGCCAGGAGAACCGTTCCTGCCAGCACTGGCAGGTGCCTTCCGTCCTTTCTGATATAGACGGTTTCCAACGGTTTGGGCGCATTGATGGTATGGAATCCGCCTTGTGTGCCTGTATGATGGTGCTCTTCCGGGGTCAACCCCTTCCAGGAGATATCTCCGGCGAGAAGATCGTTGCGATCGTAGTCGACCATCCGTAGGAATAGATCGTTTGCTTCCAGCACCGTTCCCTGTGAATCGGCGAAAAAAATGCCGACGATATTTGCCTCGATGATGTGGTGCAGGCGGATCTGGTTTCGGGCCGGATGCCCCGGAGTGTGAGGCAGATCGGCCTTTGGTCCCGCTGGCCGATCTCCGGGTTCGGCGATATCGTGCAAGCGGTTCTCGGGGGATTTATAGGGCACCCCGGGGGGGTGGTTCATACGGACAAGGTGATGGGCGCGTGTTTGCAACTCCTGTGGTTCAAATGGCCTGTCGAGATGATCCTGCACGTTTTCGCCGAGCCGCTCCATCAGCGCTTCGTCGTCCGTTTGTGCTGTAAGCAGCAGGATCGGCATGGCTGCAAATTCTTTGTGGCGCCTGATCCGCTGCACAAGATGTTCATCGCCGGATTCGGCCATCGCCACGTCGCTCACGATCAGATCCGGTTGTTCTTCAAGCATTCTGCGGTATCCATCATCGCCATTGAACGCCGTTATCACTCTGAACTCTTCTGCCAGGATATGGGCGATGGCCGTTGCACTATCATGATTATCAGCCACAACCAGCACAAGAGGCCGATCGGTATCGGCTGGAGGAGCTGCTTGTGGAGGCTGTTGGGATGGGGATACGATCGGCCCCGTTGCGATCGCCACGGTTTGCGCATCGGCCTGGGGTGCTGTTGGCATCGCCTCGGTTAATGGCAGTGTGATGGTCCATCGGTTGTTTCCCTGGGGCGCATCGCTGAGGCGGAGGGTGCCGCCATGAAATTCCACAAATTCCCTGGCGATCGAAATGCTCGGGCTGCCATCGCCGTAGTGGTGTGCGCCCTCTTGGTGATGCCGACCAAAACGATCGGATCGTGCTGGTTGCGTCTTCTCCGGCGTCTTGGACCGGCTGTTCTGGATGTTTATATGCGCGTTCCCTTCGTGCACTTCCAGAGAGCAGGCGATAATGCCGCCATCCGCGATCTCTGCAAAAGCGCCGGAGAGAAGGTTCATGAGCACCTGCTCGATCTTCTCCCGGTCGATAACGGCCGGAACCGATGGGGGCGTTGCTACATGCAGCCCGATGCGGTGTTTCGTTGCAAGCATCTCGAAATGAGAGACCATACGGTGGAGAAGCGGGACAAGGTCGGTTGCGGTTGGGTGGGGCGCTATCATGGTGGCGTCCGGCCTGGAGAGAGCCGGGAGAGCATTGACATGGTGCAGCAGGATGCTGGCATTTTGCTCTACCATCCGAAGGTGCTGCTGTTCGGCTGCCGGGATCTTTTTTTCCTCCAGCAGCTTTTGCACCGAACCAAGGATAAGCCTCAGAGGAGTATGCAGATCGGAGCCTGGAGTTTCGGCGAACCGGGTCTTCGGGTTGTCATCATCGTGCCGAGGCCTGGAGGGCGATGGCTGTGTCTTCTTCCTGGCTCCTGCTTCCCGTGCGGTGCGAACGATATCAAGCACCTTTGGCGCCATCGAAGGGAGCACGATGGCTGTTGCGGCCACAGAGCATGCTGCAACAAGCCTTACCGTGCCGGAAACCCAGTAGGCCGGGTTCCAGAGCGTCAGCTCATCCATCAGATATGTTCCAGCAGAGGCGATGATGACAACAAAAATGGCCATGATCAGGCAGTGGAACGGCATGCCACGACATGCCTTGCATATCATATAGCCGATCGTGAGGGATATGGCAACATAGGAGAGCACGATAAGGCTATTGGAACTCGCGTGGAGCGCCACGAGCATCGGGGCCAGTACATGCGTATGGCCACGGGGCATGAAGAACCGTGCGTTTGACAATCGGTTCAGGAAGGCCATCTGGAGCACTATCAATAGCGTAATGCCTGTTGTGGCTGCCAGGGCCAAACGAAACAAAGGTGTAGAGCGCATCTTTGATCGTGACTCTCTATATGGAATTCATGAGCGGATGGTTCCCCTCTCTGGTCGTGTGGGTCATGGAGAGATGCGATGTCATCAAGGGGGGGCATGTGTTGTTGCCGATGGCTTCGTATCCGATGCAGTATAAAAACTACTGAGGCCTTTGCAACAGTGCATCACCAGGGTTCTCTGCAATATGCCAGAGGCTGGACAACCCGGTGCATGAACCCTCTGTTAAGCGGAGCCATGACCTCATAGTGCTGATGTCGGCGCTAGCGTAGCATGATAGCGATAGGCCTGTCTGCCTGTTCAGATTTCCGTATGGTTCCGAAATGGATAATGAGGAAAACTGTGCGGCAATTAGTGATATGGGATGAGCGGTGCATCTCTGTTATATACCGCCCGGTTTTTGCTACGGATCGTTTCGAGATGTTCTATCAAACGTTTTAAATATACGGTATTCATCCTGGTGTGGTGGCAAGCCCGGGAGTGCGAAATAAAAAAATATCGTAGGGATTCTTCACGAGCGCCCTCCCTGGTGTAGCGATGCACGGCGTGCTGAGCGTCTTCCCTAGGAGCGCCTGGGGAGGGAGTGTTCAAGCGCTTTGTGCTCGTGTATCTGCATTGCCATCCTTCCCGAAGCTATCGGCACGACCTGTTGGCCAATGATCTCCCAACACGTCGTGCCGCAACCCGTCCTGTTGTTGATATCCCACCCGGGCGGCCGGAGCGCTGGCCTGATTTTCTTGTCGGGCTTGAAATACTGGCCAGGGGTTTCGCCACGCGATGGGGATACAAGGGGGAGCTTCACCGCCGTATGTCATAAGGATTACAGGGAACCTTTTTTGGTTGTTTTTTGTACAGGATATGGGATTCCGTTGGTATCCATGCATTTTTTGCTCCGCTATCGTAGTTGCCGATATCGGCACCGATATGATGCAACGGCTATGCGCTGTTTTGGGGGCTGTAGAGCCAGAACCGGGAATGTGCATGAAAATGGCACAGAGTCATGGTGCCGATGCTTCGGTTGTTTCTGCGGATGAAGCCGGAATCGTCAGGACCGCGCTTGAGTGGGCGGGGGCTGGGAATTCTGGTCGGAAGTATGCTCCGGGAGGCTCCGGCGCACAATGTTTGCACGGGAGTTGCATGAAGATGCGTAGAACAGCGTCCCGATATGGGGGTGATGAGCGCCAGATGTGTGATGAATGGTTGACCCGGATACTTCTGAACAGCGAGGACAGGTATGGATATTCGATATGGAACACCCGATCATGAGCGGTTGCACGGAGATGATCCCCAGGGAAACCATGCGGTGCTTTCCGGGCGGATCTGCTACCGGAGCGCCGTTGTGGACGAGGATGGGCATACCGCATCGGTGATGGTGCTGGAGATCGGCGCTCGAAGTCGCCGGACCCAGCATCCGATGCCAACTGATACCAGGCAGGCCAAGGGGGAAAGCTATCTTACAATGCTTCTTCTCTCAGGTGAAAATCCCGGATGGGGAGAAAGCCATCGTGTGCTCGCTTCCGATGAAGGCTCTTCGGTTGGTGGCATGACCCTCGTCGTGGATGCCAATATGCGTGTCTGTGATCTGGTACGGTATGCCTCCGGTATACTTGAAAAGAGCGAATAAAAGATCCCGCCAGCCCGGAAATGGCCTGGAACGGGCATGCTTCTGTATGACTCATGGGGACGACCCCGCGAGTCCTTGTTGTTTGTGAGGACGACCTCACGTTATTGTCGCGTCTTATGGCTTGGTTCTATCTTATCGCCGCTGGATTGCTGGAAGTCGGCTGGGCTATCGGCCTGAAGTATACCGATGGTTTTACCCGTCCCATTCCCAGCATCCTTACTGCCGCTGCCATCGTGCTTAGCATGCTTCTTCTCTCGTTTGCTGCGCGCACATTGCCGATTGGCACTGCCTATGGTATCTGGGTAGGCATCGGCACCATAGGGGCCGTGATTCTTGGCATGGTCCTGTTCGATGAGCCACGTACGCTGGGCAGGGTATTTTTTCTTGTGCTGCTGATGGTGGCGCTCGTCGGTCTGAAGCTTACCTCCCCGACATCCGAGGAAACCGAACGGACGGCTCCTCGCGAACTGTCCCAGGATCTGTAGTAGAATGCGGAGAGGGTACGCCGGGCGGTCGCCAGGGCATGCTGCAAGACGCCCATCATAGGCTCCTCTCTGGCAGCCGCCCTTCCGTTGTCCGTACTGCAATTTTCCGATGGATGCCGAGAGCAGGGGGCTGCGATTCCTCGCGAGCCGCAGCTTCTTCTGCTGATGAGAACGGTTGCGCTGCAACCGCATCCGCTCACATTATCCGAGACCTCTATATCCGATTATAAGCTGGGGAGAAACGTATGTGCACATGGTGTCGGTGGCTGGTTGGCCTTGCTCTTCTGGTATTGCTCGTCGGTGCTGCCGGGTGTGGTCGGCAAACATCGCAGACTGCTACGGCGGCCGGTGCTGCCGAGATGACGGGGGCGCTTACCTACCGGGAGCGGATTGCTCTGTTCCCCAATGCTATGGCGCGTGTGGAGTTGATTGCAACGGATACCGCCACAGGGGCGAGCCACTCTCTTGCCGATACAACGCTTGAACAATTGACAGGTATCCCGATTCCCTTTACGCTCCGCTACGATCGAGGGCAGATGAGGGAGGGCTATATCTACCGGGTGCAGGCACGGCTTCTGGAGCCGTTCGGTCGCACCGCATGGGAGACTCCAGGGGAGGGAACCCAGATTGATCCGGTGGCCGGAGAGCCGGTCGAGATACTGCTGCATCGTATCCCGGATGATGGCAGGGCGCCCACAACAACGTACTTCTTCAACTGCGATGGCCTGGATGTCACTGTACGGGTTCGTGGCGGCGAGATCGGCCTGATGTTTCCCGATACCGTCTATGTTCTTCCCCAGGTGCCTGCTGCCTCCGGCGCAAAATATACCGAAGGCAATATCACCTTCTGGACGAAGGGAGATGAGGCGCTTCTGGAGTTGAATGGCGCCACCTACCGCAACTGCCGCTCCAATCCTGCACGGGCTGTCTGGGAGGATGCTCGCCTGCGCGGTGCAACCTTGCGTGCGGTTGGCAATGAGCCGGGATGGAGTATGACCCTGTATGAAAACCAGACGCCGGTGTATGCCGAACTGGAGCTGGACTATGGTGAGCGCCGTCTTGGCACCATAGCGCTGGAGCGTGGAACCACTTCTGCCGGAGGTGTGGAGTATCATGCCAAGGAGGCAGCCTATACGCTGAGTGTGGTTGTCGAACGCGGTTCCTGTGCCGATGATATGAGCGGCGAGGAATTCGATGCCCGCGTACGGGTGACCGTGGATGAGCGGGAATACAGGGGATGCGGGCGCTATCTTCAGTGACAGGAGAGACAGGATCGTATCGTATGCCTATCGATATCCCATCAGGGGGAGCCAACCGGCTCCCCCTGATCGTTTTCATATGGTCCCTCTGGTGTTTCGGGCAGCAGTGATGATGATGTATGCCCACGATATGGGGGAACAGCAGAATATCGTTGCGTAGACGCAACGATCAACCATCATAATCGCCAGGAACCAGGCCCGGATGGCCCCGGTTGCCGATATGGCTATGTGCTGGCGCCGAGATCGTCGGCAATCGCCCCCATCGGCCTCTGCGGATGTAAAAAATTTGCAATACCGTGAAGTGTCAGGGCATACACTATGGCGCACAGGGACTTTATTACGTAAGTTGCTTGGACTTGGTCCAAATACAAGAAGCGTCCGGTACAGATGGTATACTCCTGATCCGTGTGCGTACATATAACTCCTGAAAGGCATTCCATCAAGCGATGCAGATGCATGGGCAACACGAATATCGCCGAGCTACCCGGTGATATTCGGTAGTCGTTCTCTGGCATCTGCCAGCCACGGGGATTTCCCGACGTTCTCCTGAACCGGGCATGATGTATCGCGGCCAGATTGATCTGGCCGGGGAGTTTATTGCCGTTTTTTTTGACCCATACACTGCTTGTAGGAGCAGATGCATACCTGACCAAGAATATTGCCTACGATAATATTGCCAGGTACAACTCGGTGAATATCTATGATATGAGCGCCTATGCGCAGCGGGATGATATACCGAGTCTGAAGGCAAAAAACCTTACCGAAAGCCCGGACGTTCTACCAGAGTTACGGTGGACAACGATACCTATAAGCTTATGCCGATCGAAAGCTTCGCCCAGTTCGATCTCTCCGCCGGATATCAGTTCGAGAAGATCACCCTGCGATTCAAGGTCTCCAACGTGTTCGATGTCCTCAACTACTATGCTCACGATGACAACGGCATCAACCCGATTGCTCCAAGGATGTTCTCCCTGACGGCCAATCTCAAGCTGTGATAGCTCTGGAGTTCTCCGCGATGCTCTCGCTGAGAATTCCAGACGAACCCAACTGCCGATCGCCCCAGCGGTGGAGCCGGCGGCGTAGCTCTGCGATCCCATGTCTCTGTTTCTCCGTTACATGGTTCCGGCCGGAGTGCCAGCCCGGATCGCTGCGATAAATACTTCTGATACGTATGAAAAAATACTTCCGAAATATCCATCTCTACCTGAGCCTTGCCGCCGGTCTTGTGATCGTTGTTGTCTGTTTCACCGGTGCGGTGCTTGTGTTCGAGAAAGAGATGCAGATGTTCATCTACCCGGAGCGCTACCGGGTGGAGATCGGCCAGCAGCGCGTTGCGATTGATACGATGATCGCGAATCTGCGCACGTCGGTAGCCGATGCCAAGGTTGCGTCGGTCAAGATCTATGATGATCCAGAACGCTCGGTGGAAATAAATTATGGAGAAGGGAAAGGAGGCAATCAGGCATTTATGAACCCCTATACCGGGGAGCTTATAAGCCTTTATTCCTACCGGACCACATTCTTCTTTACGATGTTTTCGCTCCATCGCTGGCTGCTCGCTGGTGACATAGGAAAGATGATCGTAGGGGTGAGCACGGTGATGTTCCTCTTCATCCTGATTACCGGCATCGTGCTCTGGTGGCCGAAGAATAAGAAGATCCTGAAACAACGGCTGCTGATGAAGTGGAGCGGTGGATGGAAACGGATCAATCACGATCTGCACGTCGTGATCGGATTTTATACGGCGCTCTTCCTCTTTGTCTTTGCGTTTACCGGCCTGGCGTGGTCGTTCGAGTGGTTCAACGATGGTATCTACTGGGTTACCGGCACCACCAGGAAGCCTTCCCGGCTGCCACAGTCGGTTGTAGGGGAGGGGAGCACGCCGGTCGCCATCGAGCAACTTTTTACCGCTGCCAGAACGAGAATGCCAAAGGCGGAGTTCTATACGATCGGCCTTGCGCGCGAGCCGGAGGATGCGGTGCGTGTAACGGTGATGCCAAAGGATGCCCCGCACGAGCGGGCATCGGATCAGATCTTTATCGACCAGTATGCCGGGAGCGTGCTGGAGGTACGGCGCTTCGGCGACCAGAATCTGGGGCAGAAGGTGCGCGGCACATTCTACCCGATCCATGTCGGTTCCATTGCAGGGCTTCCCGGGCGTATTATCGCGTTGCTTTCCTGCGTGGCGGGGTTCACCTTTCCGATCACTGGGGTGATCCTCTGGATCAACCGTCTGAAGAGAAAAAAACGTAGAGCAGCGGGGTCCGCAGCGATCGTCGCCGCCAGCCATCAGGAGCTGCGGCAGGGCAACCTCGATAAAAAGGAACTGGTTCGCTGAACCAATCGACTGTATATTAATCCTCATACCCCAGCTATGGCATCTTCTTCCCGGCTCGCCGGGAGCCCGACCCTATCGGGGAAATGATGCCGGACCCCATTCGGCCGAACTGAACCGGCGGCCGTCCTCCCGTTCCCGTATGCTCCGCAGCGGATGCCCCCAGTGGATTTGTTCCAGTGGGGGGGCTGCCTGTTGTGGATGCCGTTCCGGGCATATCCTTCTGTAGTGGCCGCGGCGCTCCGCATGCCGCTTGATATGCCGCTAGGATGTGGGAATTGGAATGCCGGAGAATCGATCTGCATATCCTTCAGCATTACGATTCAGGGGGTTCCTATGCGTGTATGGTCTGTCGTGTTCCCTGTGCTCACGGCTCTGCTTTGTCTGTCGTCGTGCGAACGCTTTCAGGAGGCTGATGCGCCCGGTGGCCGCGATGCTCGCATCGTCTGCGTGTCGAAACAGCTTACCGAGATCATCTTCGCCCTCGGTGGGGGCGATCGGATCGTTGGCGTCGATCTTTCGAGCACCTATCCTCCTGAGGCGACGACACGGCCCACGGTTGGGTATCATCGCCTGCTGAGCGCCGAGGGGATCACATCGCTTAATCCTACCGTTGTGTTCCACGATGGTAATGTGGCGCCGATGGCCGTTCTCGCCCAGCTCCAGAAGGTTGGCATCGCCGTTCAGCAGTTCCCGGAGGCGCATACGCTGGAGGAGACCCGGCAGCTTATCCGAACCCTTGGCAGGGAGTTCCATGCCGGGGCACGCGCCGATTCGCTCTGCCAGGCACTGGATGCCGATATGAAGCGTGCGGAGGAGGAACGCACGCGCTATGCCGG
Organism: uncultured Alphaproteobacteria bacterium; assembly: GCA_964455525.1. Taxonomy (GTDB): domain Bacteria; phylum Bacteroidota; class Ignavibacteria; order OLB7; family OLB7; genus JAFDZV01. The sequence goes on along the minus strand of CAYVWR010000001.1, from coordinate 130,408 downwards.
GCGTCCGAAGGTGGTGCTGATTCACTTCGGTCGGCAGATGAATATCTATCTGGCCGTGGGGCAGAAAAGCACTGCTACCACGTTGATCGAGTGGGCCGGTGGAGTCAATGCCATGGATGTTGCCGAGGGGATGAAGCCTATAAGCCCCGAACGTCTTGCCGCCGCCCAGCCCGATATTATCCTTGCTACCGATTTTGGCTACGACAAGGCCGGAGGGCTGGAGAATTTCAAGAAGCTCCCCGGGGTCGCACTCACACCAGCCGCACAGCACAACCGTATCTACCGCGTAGAAGAGCACGATCTGATCTATCTGGGGCCGAGAACGGGACAGAACGTTCTGAATCTTATGAACCTCATCCACCAGCAATAACATGTGGCGTCCCCGATTCGGCGTGCGTGCATACTACATGGGCTTTTTCATCCTTCTGCTGGTGGTTATGGTGATCTCGGCCGGGACGGGGGCCGTGGATCTGACCTATCATCAGATCGGGATATACCTTGGCGATCGCCTTGGCATATATCATATGCCGGGCATCAATATGGTGCAGGAAAATATATTCTTTGAAATCCGCCTGCCCAGGATCATCCTGTGCGCTGCGGTTGGCGCGGGCCTATCGGTCTCCGGTGCGCTGATGCAGGCGTTGTTCCGCAATCCTATCGTCGAACCTGGGCTTATCGGCACCTCTTCTGGGGCAGCGCTTGGGGCTGCGCTGGTCTTTGTGCTTGGCAAACATCTTGGAGCGTTTTCCGAGATGGTCATCGGGCTGGTTCTCCTGCCGTTTGCTGCGTTCATCGGCGCATTGGCCGCGACTCTTACCGTCTACCGGTTTTCAGCGTCGCAGGGAAAGGTAAGTGTGGCAACCATGCTCCTGGCAGGCATTGCCATCAATGCAGCAGCAGCAGGGGCCACCGGGTTCCTTTCCTATATAGCGCGCGACCCCCAGGCACGATCGATCACCTTCTGGAATCTGGGCACGTTCTCCGGCGCCGATTGGAATGCGGCCTGCATCGTTCTGGCGATCACGATTCCAGCGATATTCCTTGCTCTGCGCTACTCCAAAGGGCTGAACGCATTGCTGCTTGGAGAGGCCGAGGCACAATATCTGGGAATTGATACCGAGAAGCTCAAGGTCCGGATTATCCTGCTCAATACGTTGATCGTCGCCACAGGAACGGCGATGGTTGGCGTGATAGGGTTTGTGGGGCTTATCGTTCCACACCTGCTGCGCATGATGAAGAGTTCCGACAATCGTTTCCTGATACTCGGGTCGTCGTTGCTGGGAGCGATCGTCATGATCGTTGCCGATATGGTGACCCGGATCGTGATAGCTCCGGCCGAACTGCCAATCGGGATCATCACCGCCGTTGTTGGAGCACCGGTATTTCTCTGGATACTCGTTCGCCACAAGCGCTCGGCCGTTCATGGTGGTTTTTATGCTTGAAGTAATCGATATCCGCTACGTTATCGATCGCACAACGATTCTGGACGGAGTTTCCACGCGCTTCAAGGCTGGCCAGGTCTCGATGATAATCGGGCCGAATGGCTCCGGGAAATCTACCCTCCTGAAGATTGCCGGGTACGAATTCTCTCCTACCTCCGGCAGCGTGCGTTATGGTGGACGTTCCCGGCACGATCAGGATCGGCAATCCCTTGCCATGATTCGGGCGGTGCTCTCGCAGAGTGTGGAGATACCCTTCCCGCTCTCGGTGGAAGAGGTGGTGATGATGGGACGATATCCGCATTTTTCCGTCAGACCTTCCGCCAGCGATCGTGACATCTCTGTTCTTGCGATGAGAGCGGCGGGCGTGGAGCGCCTTTATCGCAGGAATTATCGCACGCTTTCCGGCGGGGAGAAACAGATGGTGCAGTTCGCACGCGTGCTTGCGCAGATCTGGGAGAAACCGGACGGCGAATGCCGCTATCTGCTGCTCGATGAGCCTACTACATTTCTCGATATCAACCACCAGCATCATATGCTCGGCGTTCTGAGAACGATCGCTGCCGATGATGTTGTGGTGGTTGCGGTTATGCATGATATCAATCTGGCAGCACAATATGCCGATCGCCTCCTTGCACTGTATCATGGTGCCGGTGTTGCCGAAGGGGCGCCGGAGGAGGTGATCGTTCCCGAGATATTCCGCACGCTCTATCAGATGAACGGACGAAGAATCGCCAGCGACGATCTGGAATTCCCGCTGATCGTTTTCAAGGATCGGCCATGATGGTTGTATGGGCGGGATGATGACAATTCCATGGTAACCGGAGGACCATTCGTATATCACTCTGTTTCTGCCACAAGCGGTGGCACGCCTGATCTCTACCCCTGCATGGTATCCCACTCGACAGCAGGTCGCAGGCATCGGTGCCGGTTGGCCGATTTTCCGACCACTCATTCACGAGGAGCAACATGAGAGTATCGAGACTTTCCCTTGCATTCATCTGTCTCTGTTTTCCTGCGGTTGTCCTGGCACAACATACGGTTCGAGGAACTGTCGTGGATCAGGAAACAAGGGAGCCGCTTGCCGGGGCCGTGATTACGGCTGGCAATACTACGGCGCATGCCATTACGGACAGCCGGGGACATTTTGAACTGTCCTCACCAAATCCATTGCCGATGCTTGTCGTACGCCTGATAGGATACACGACTGCCGAGGTCCCAATTCCCTTGGATGGGGGGGGGCTGTATATACAGCTCGCGCCATCGAACATACGGTTGAGCGAGGTGCAGGTCCGGGGGTTCGCCTCCGAGCGAAGATTGCTCGAACAGGCGGCTCCGGTTTCGCTGCTGACGGAGAATGATTTCCGGCGGAGCAATGATGTCTTTCTCCAGAATACGCTGAATCTTGTCCCAGGGGTGATGATGAATGTGCGCAGTACATCATCGCAATCGAATATCCTTGTGCGGGGCATCGGTACCTATTCACGCTTCAGTGTCAGAGGCATCAAGCTCTATCTGAATGGCGTGCCGCTGACCGATGCCGATGGAACAAGCACGCTTGAGGATGTGGATTTTGCGACCATCGGGCGGGCAGAGATTGTGCGCGGCCCGGCTTCGAGCCTGTATGGATCGAACCTGGGGGGCGTGGTGCTCCTTCAGACAAAACGATCGCCGTATGGGGAGATGTCGATCAATCAGTCGGTAACCGCAGGGTCGTTTGGCCTGGTCAGGGCCACCACATCGTTTATGGCCGGTAGCGACAAGGTGAATGCCTACGTCAGCTATGGCCATCAGCAGATTGATGGGTTCAGGGAACATTCCGAATCGAAGAAGGATTTTGCGACGATTGCCTCCGATTTTTTTCTGAGCGATCGGCAGCGCGTTTCAGTGCTCGCAAATTATTCTTCTATCGATGACAATTATGCAGGTGAGGTGGATAGCAGTGCGTTGAAGGATGCTCCGGAGAAGGCGTTCCCTGCCTATATCAGCAAGGATATCGGACTTCAGGAGGAGCTGACCCGCCTTGCGGTCTCGCATTCGTTCGACTTCGTTCCGGAGTTCTCCAATGTTACTACCGTCTTTACCTCCGATGTGTCCAAGGTCAGCCCGGTGGAGCCGCGGTTCTCGCGATCGGCGCAGACAAAATATGGCGGCCGTACGGTTTTTACCTACACGCCAGCAATCGCTGGGCTGCAAACCAGGCTTAATCTCGGCGCCGAGTATAATGCCAATTATACAGTCTCCAAGGCATATCAGATATCAAGCACCGGGGAGGCCGGCACCATCACCGGCGATAATGAAGTGCGTGCCTATCAGACAAATGCATTCCTTCAGGCCGATGTGGAGGTCCTCGACAATACCACGCTTACGCTCGGCGCAAGCTATAATGCCGTCTCCTACGAGAATATTGATATGCTCAAGACAAACCTGACGGGAACGTCGGCATTCGATCCTACGATAACCCCCCGAGTGGCGCTTGTGCATGTTTTCGATGATAAGATATCGGTGTTTGCGCAGCTCAGCACCGGCTTCCTCCCCCCGACGGCAGGGCAGCTTACCCTCTCCGGGGTAAATCTTCCAAGCTATATCAACACAGACCTGAAGCCGGAGCGGAACCTGAGCTATGAGGTCGGCAGCCGCGGACTCCTTCTCTCCGATCGGCTGAACTATGATGTGACGCTCTACCGGATGGCCGTTAGCGATGCGCTCGTTCAGCAGAGCGTTTCCGGCGTTACCGCGTATGTGAATGCTGGCAAGAGCAGCTATACGGGGGCTGAGGCCAGCCTCTCCTATCTTCTGCTGTCGGAAGGAGCAGTCGATGGCATTCAGCTCCTGCGTCCGTGGGTCACATATGCCTATAACCAGACCCGGTTCGATACCTATACGCTTGACACCAACGACTTCTCCGGCAACACAATTACCGGCACTGTGCCGAACCTGTTGAATGCCGGGGTCGATTTTGAATTGGAGATTGGAGCCTATCTGAACCTGGTCTATCAGTATGTGGACAAGATCCCGCTCAGGGATAATAACAAGGTCTATACCGATCCCTATGCTCTGTTCAATGCCAAGGCGGGCTATCGCACCTATCTTGGGCGCAGCTTCAAGGCCGAGGTGTTTGCCGGGGCCGATAATCTGGCCGATACCAGATATGCCGCAACGCTGGCATTCAATGCAAACGACGGGCGATATTATGCCCCTGCTGTGGGACGTAATTTCTATGGCGGCCTGATGATCGGCTATCGTTTCTAATGGAAGCCGATAGAAAACGCCCATGCGATCGCTGAGCGGTTGGGCCTGTGCTGTGTTCATATGGGGCAGGGAGAAGAAAATAGCCAGAGGCTGGCTTCTCCCTGCCGTCGTAATCGTTGATAGCCTGGCGTGGAGCGCCTGAGAGATACGGTAACATCACCTCACAATTCCTACAGCTCGATGTGAATCCGACCGATTGCCTCAAGAGGGCATTATTTCCTCGGAGTGCTGCGCATAATGATACCTAGGATATCTGCTGTCGCAAATTTTTCACCGCCAGCGATGCCATCCATGGAAAATTATCGTCGGCATGCCCGCCGGATGCATCGTATGGGGTTGATCGGGTATTTCGGTACCCTTGGTCCCGGCCACCTCCCTTGCTGTCTCTGTCTGCCCCATATCCAGGATTGCCCCTGCTTCCGCTATGTAGATCCATGAAGAAGCGCCTTCGATGTGACGTTTGAGTGGTTTCATTTGTCTTTATCAATAGCGGCGCTTCCCTTCTCCTGCGGGCGTCCCACGATTTGGGCAATGCGGATTCCCTCCGTTGTGTTCCCTTGTAGACTGCGTATATGGTTCGGATGCTGCCATGGGCTTTTACAGCGCATATCCGGCGGCGCCCGATAATATTCATCCCCCCGTAGATCTGGTAGGTATACCCAATGACATCACCCACTGTAACCGCGACGGGGTCTGGGAGGACATCGGTGTCCTCTGAAGAACCTGTGACCATGCAGATATGCCAGGAGCAGGGCAACCGGCTTAAAGCCTCCGGCAGATTTGAAGAAGCAATGCATGTTTACTTGGAGTGTTATGAGCGTTCCCTTCATCTGCATGACGATCGGATGATTGCCATTTTCCTTGGCTGTGTTGGTACATGCCAGAGATTGCTTGGCAACTACCCTGCTGCCGTCGATCACTTCCTTCGTAGCATTCATCATGCGCGTATCATCGGCGATAATCTGACAGTAGGCCGTATCCTTAATGAACTTGGCCTTGTACACGGGAATATGGGGGATTTTGCGCGTGCCCTCGAATTTTTTAATGAAGCGCTTGAACTTCATCGTACCAATGGCAGTGGAGCCGATGAAGCCGAAACGTTGAGCAATATTGGCAGTATCTATGCCACGCAACAGGAATACGACGAGGCGCTTGCATACGGCCATCGTGCCATGGAGATAGCTGCTGTCCCGGATAACGATGGGGAAGGAATGGCCGTTATATCTATCAATATCGGCATGATATTCATGTCGTGTGGCGATCTCGACAAGGCGCAGCAGTATTTTCTCCGTGTTGCGGAAATGGCCCGAAAAAGCGGCGGACGACTCTACGAAGCGCAATCGCTGATGTATAGGGGAGAGTGTAAAAGAATTGCCGCCAACTACGAGATGGCAGAACCGCTATACCATCAAGCACTTTCCATGTTCCAGCAGATGAAAGATCGTCGTATGGAAAAGGAGGTGTATGATGCGCTGGCAACCATGTACGAAGAGAAAGGGGACGATGGCCGGGCGCTGGAATATTTCAGGAAGGCGGTACGGATCGGGGCGGAACTTCAAAATCCTGCGGTGCAGCGTCGTATCGGGCACCTCTATGCCGAGCGGGAACAATTCAAATTCGTGCTGATGAAGGAATTTCCCGCTCTGACCCCAGCCGAGATACGGGTCTGTGAATTCCTTCGGCGAAATCTATCGACAAAGGAAATCAGTACGGAATTGAGCATTACACCCCATACCGTCGATCGCCATCGCCATAATATCCGGCGAAAGCTCCGGCTTGGCCCGGATGTCTCTCTGTCGCTGTTTCTTGCGAACCTCACTGTATCGGCCAGGCCTGATAAAGTATACCGGCATGGCCAAAAGGGTATGGGCGATGATAGCCAGTCCCGGGGACACTCTTAAAACCTGCCGATGGCGTTTGCTGCTCTGCCTGCCGGGGTGTATAAAAATATGAAACCGGCAGGCAGTGCTCTACGCGCCGGGCGCGCATCGTGGCTGGGGCATGGCCACAGGATGGCCGTTGTGCGCCCGCTATCACTTGTACTGCATTATAGGATCGGCGCCTGTTTTTATCATAGAGATTCCTTCCCATCCGATATGGGTGCGATGGTGTATCTGTTGTGGTGTTATGCTATGGCAGTGCCGGTGCTCCATACCTGCCGCCATATATTTCACTAGCATTGTGCCCTTTCTTCTCCTGCTCTTTCTCCCTCATATCATTGTTGCCGGTATCGGGTCGGCAACAATGGCCGGGCGGCCGATAGCGATCAGGTGCCGATCTTCTGCCGGTTGAAAATCACTGCGTCTTGCCCTCCGGTTTCCGTTCCCACGATGCTCCGGTCCTGCCACAGGGATGATACGAACATGTTCTCCTCTATCTGCAATCCCCGCCTTCGCCCGTACCGGCCACAAAGGAGGGGCCGTTTGAACAGGGGATGGCAAGGCTGTTGTTGCCTGCTTACAGGCAGCTTTGCAAGCGATCAGCCTGTTGATGCGGCAAGATCCGACGGGATGCGGTGGTATTATCCAAACGTATGCCTGCGATCCTGAAGGAAACGATGGCTTCCTTTGCAAGAGCGGTCCCTGGGCAATGTGGTGTGGAGCATGACTCTACGGCAGGCTTGACGATTGACAGGGTGTGTGTGGATGTGCGCCCTAACTCTTCAAGGTCGGCAGCACCGCGGAGGCGTTCCATGGCTGCCGATGCCGCTCGCTGCCGATGAAAGGAATCCGCAGGAACATCTGTTCCGCACCAAGCCTGTGTCCGCACATCACAAGCGTGATGCCGCCAGCAGCACGTATTCGGAGCAGAGGGCATCCTGCTGGCGCGGCAGAAGAGGGGGGCAATGATCGCTGGTGGCCGGTGCGCGCCGCACCGGTTGTCCGTAGAGCCGGAACTAGCATATATTGCCCGCAGCAGGCTCTCCCGAGCTGGATGGGGTGGTCGCCGGAACGGTGATCGCCCTGCCGTTGTTCATGCCCTGCAAGGCCCTCCGGCTCTACCGTATAGCGGCATTGCATTGCCTGCAATGCTCTGCTTCTGGAATATGGTCCCCGCCCCGGTGTGGTTTCAACGTACTGATGGTGCCAAATGAAATGGTTTACTGAACGATCAATCGCTGCCGGATCTGCCATCATTGTCATCGTTCTGGTGGTGAATGGCTTCCTCTCCTATCGCTCGACCAGCATCCTTGTCCAGAACCACAGGCTGGTCTCGCATACTCACGATATTATCCTGGGCATCGAGGAGATACTTTCAACGCTGAAGGATGCCGAGACAGGGCAGCGCGGATACATTATTACAGGTGACGACTCCTACCTTGCGCCGTATTATCAGGCGCAGAGTCAGATTGGCCCGCTCATCTCTCGTGTCGGGGGGCTTCTCGCCGGTGATGCCGGGCAGAGCGTGCGCATTGAAGAGCTTGGTCGGTTGGTCAGAGAACGGTTTGCCATTCTTGAGGGCAATATCAACCTTAGGCGATCTGATGGCATGGAGATTGCTAGCGCTGCCATACGATCAGGAGAGGGGAAGCGGGCCATGGACACGATCCGCAATCTGGTCAGGCTCATGGAGGGGCAGGAGAGGAACCTCTTGACCATTCATGGGAATGAATCGCGAGAGAGTGGTGCCCATGCCATCTTCACATTCATCGTCACGAACGCCTTTATCATCCTTCTTGTCGGTGCGGTGTATATCCTGCTCAGCAGGGATATACGCAACCGTCGCTTGCAGGAACAGGCGCTACAGGCTGGGCATGTCGAGCTGGAGAAGCGTGTGGAGGCCAGGACGGCCGAGTTGACGATGACCAACATGGCGCTTGTGACGGAGATTGCCGAACGCCGCCGGACCGAGGCAAAGCTGCGTGATACCACCATCGAGCTGGAGCGTAGCAACCGGGAGTTGCAGGACTTCGCCTTTGTCGCCTCGCACGATCTCCAGGAGCCATTGCGCAAGATTCAGGCATTCGGCGACAGGCTGAAGACCAAATACGGGGCAGCTCTGGAGGGAACAGGGTTGGACTATCTGGAACGTATGCAGAGCGCATCACAACGTATGCATACGCTCATCAACGATCTGCTGACATTCTCGCGGGTGGCCTCGAAAGCGCAGCCGTTTGTGCCGCTCGGCCTTACCACGATCATCCAGGATGTTCTGATCGATCTTGAGGTTCGCATCCAGCAGACCAATGCACGGGTTGAACTCGATGTTCTCCCATCCATCGAGGCCGACGCCTTGCAGATGCGCCAGCTATTTCAGAACTTGATTGGTAATGCCTTGAAATTCCATCGTTCCGATGTTCCTCCCGTCATACAGCTCCAGGGACAAATCGTAACAGTTCCCACCGATACGGATGCAGGCGTATGCGAAGTAACCGTTACCGATAATGGTATCGGCTTCGAGGAGCAATACCTTGAGAAGATCTTTACCCCGTTTCAGCGGCTGCATGGGCGCCATGAATACGAGGGGACCGGGATCGGCTTGGCCGTCTGCCGCAAGATTATCGAGCGGCACAAAGGGACGATCACAGCACGCAGCACGCCCGGCGAGGGAACAGTTTTTATCATTCAATTGCCCGTCCGTCAAAACAACATAGAGCACTCCTGATGAACACAACGCGGACTATCACAATCCTTATGGCTGATGACGATGCCGATGATCGCCTGCTTGCCAAGGACGCACTCGCCGAGAGCCGTGTGCTTAATGATCTTCGTTTCGTCGAAAATGGTCAGGAGCTTATGGACTATCTCCACCATCGCGGGCAATTCGCCGATCCTGAATCCTCCCCCCGGCCCGGCCTGATCCTGCTCGATCTGAACATGCCGAAGAAGGATGGCCGTACCGCATTGCAGGAGATCAAAAGCGATCCCGATCTGCGCCGTATCCCCATCATCATCATGACCACGTCGAAGGCCGAAGAGGATATCTTCCGTAGTTATGATCTCGGGGCCAATTCGTTTATCACCAAGCCGGTGACGTTTGAGCGTCTGGTGGACCTTATGAAGACCCTTGGCACATACTGGATCGAGTTTGTCGAGCTTCCACCTACTACCGAGCAGAGGTAAGGAGTTATGGTGCCCGTCCATATACTTCTCATCGAGGATGATAACGATGATTACTTCCTGACGGCCGAGCTTCTGAAGGAGATATCCTCGCAGCGCCTCATCCTCGATTGGGCGTCATCGCCCGAGATGGCCTTCCCCATGCTCGCTTCCGCCTCGTATGATCTGTGCCTCCTTGATTATAATCTTGGCGCGGAGACCGGCCTGGATGTGCTGCGGGAGCTTCGGCGCCGTGGCTACGAACATCCGGTGATCATCCTGACAGGACAGGATGATTACGATACCGATGTGGAGATGATGAAGGCCGGGGCGGATGATTATATGCTGAAGAGCGAGCTGACCCCGCGCTCGCTGGAACGCTCCATCCGCTATGCGCGCGAGCGCCATCAGATGGTCCTTGCCCTGCGCGAAAGCGAGCTGCGCCTGACCGATGCGCTCCGCAAGAGCGAATCGCGATTCCATCGCTTGTCGGACTCCAATATGATCGGCATCATCGCCACTACCGCGCATGGCGTGATCAGCGAGGCAAATGATGCGTTCCTTTCGATCATCGGATACTCGTCCGAGGAGCTTATCGACCGGCAGCTTCGTTGGACCGATATCACGCCGCCGGAATATGCGGCGGTTGATGCGGCAACAGTGCGGGAGATTATCGAGAGCGGATTTCATCCCCCGTATGAAAAGGAGTATATCAGAAAGGATGGCACTACCGTCCCGGTGCTGATCGGGATGACGCTGCTGGAGGGAACCGCAGGGGAGGCGATAGGGTTTGTCATGGACCTCTCGGAACGAAAACGCTGGGAGAGAGAGACACAGGAGGCACGGGAGAAGGCCGAGGCTGCAAATAGAGCCAAGGATGATTTTCTGGCGACGCTCAGCCATGAGCTGCGTACGCCGCTCACCCCGATTCTCGGCGCGCTGGAGATCCTATCGGAATGGGAGGATGTCCCCGGCGAGTTTGCGGTCTATCTTGAGATGATCGAGCGTAATATCACCCTGGAGGCTCACCTTATCGACGATCTGCTCGATATGAGCAGAATCCTGCGCGGCAAGCTTCCCTTGCATCTGACCGAGGTCGATCTTCGTACGGTGGTGGGTGCAGCGCTTGCGATATGCGAGCGCGATGTGCAGGAAAAACAGATCAATGTATCGGCCAGCCATGCCGATGAGAATTGCCTTGTGATGGGCGATTCCGCTCGTCTTCAGCAGGTGTTCTGGAATATTATCAAGAATGCCGCAAAATTTACTCCGGCCGGAGGAGAGATCCGTATCCGCTCGTCAATAACCTCCGATGATTATTGCGAAGTGTCGATCCTTGATACCGGCATCGGCATCGAACAGTCACTGCTTTCAATTATTTTCAGGCCCTTTGAACAGGGGGAGGAGATGACAAATAAGCAGTTCGGAGGGCTGGGCCTTGGCCTGTCCATCACCAGAAGGCTGGTGGAGATGCATCACGGAGATATCTGGGCCGATAGTGCCGGCCCGGGCACAGGCTCCACCTTTACTGTGCGTATCCCCCTGCTTCAGCGCTCTGTTTCTGCGGTATCGGTTGATGAGAATGAAGCTCCTCCCGCCGAGCCGGTTGCCAGGCAGGCATAGGGGCGTGATGCAAGCCGGAGTTTGCTGCAACTGTGCTCGTAGAGCCTTTTTCTCTGCGGGGGATACGCGTGCCCTGCCCGTGCGTAGAGAGCATGATGGCAAAACTGATTTCGGCCAACTGCACGGTGCCCGGATGTGTCCGGCAGGCCCGCAATGGTTGCGGCCATGACTCTAGCCGGGCAGACTCTGCTCGGCATCGGATCGTGCGGGAATTTTCTGTTCGGATTGTGGGAATAATCGAGGAATAAGAATACATGATCGCGGTTACTGGTGCTGCTGGCTTTATCGGATCGAACCTTGCTCTGCGCTTATCAGCCGAGGGGGAGGAGGTTCTGCTTGTCGATCATCCGCTCACACCTGAGAAGCTGCCAAATCTTTCGGGACTTGAGCGCTTTCGTTTCCTCGATCATCTGGAATTCCTGAAAGAGCTTGAAACAGGAGGTGTTGCTCCCGATGCCCTCTTTCATCTTGGTGCGTGTAGTGATACCATGGAAACCGATTGGGACTACCTGCGCCAGAACAATATCGAATATTCCCAAAGGCTCTGGACATATTGCGCTCAGCATGAACGGCCGTATATCTACGCATCAAGTGCGGCAACCTATGGTGATGGTCGCCGTGGATTCGATGATAACACCGCGCCCGAGCATCTCCACCCGCTGAATGCATACGGCCGTAGCAAAAATGAGTTCGATCGCTGGGTGCATACGCAGATAGAGCATGGCGACCCAACGCCACCACGCTGGGCGGGACTGAAATTCTTCAATGTGTATGGACCCCGGGAAGCACATAAAGGACATATGGCAAGCGTGGTGTGGAAGGCATACCGGACTATCAGCGCAACCGGGGAGATGTCGCTGTTTCGCTCGAATGACCCATCTATCAGCGATGGTGAGCAGAAACGCGATTTTGTCTTCGTGGAGGATTGCATCAACCATATGCTGTGGCTCTGGAAATCGCCCCATCCCGGTGGAGTCTATAATAGTGGCACCGGCCACGCCAGAACATTTCTCGACCTTGTCCGTGCCGTGTTTGCAGCGCTGGAACTGGAGCCTCGCATTCGGTTCATCGATATGCCTGCGGAGCTTTCGGCGCAGTATCAGAACTTTACCCAGGCGGCCATGGAGAAGATCAGGGCGACAGGGTATCGCAACGATCATTGCACGCTGGAGCAGGGGGTTGCGGCCTATATCGCTGCCCTGAAGATTCCCGCCTGAGCGTATCCTGACCATTGCCGGTCTTCGCTTGCCATGTTTTGCGCTCTCTCGATTCTTTCCCAATTCAACTACAGGAGACTATAGCCAGTGAACAATAAAGGACCGATCTCGCAGTTCATTGAGAGGAACTATCTTCATTTCAATGCCGCCGCTTTGGTTGATGCATCCAAGGCATATGAGACTCTCATACATGCCGGTGGCAAGATGATGGTCACGCTGGCGGGGGCAATGTCCACTGCTGAGCTTGGTATTTCGCTGGCCGAAATGATCCGTCGTGACAAGGTGCATATCATCTCGTGCACAGGGGCGAATCTGGAGGAGGACCTCATGAATCTTGTGGCGCATTCGCACTACAAGCGCGTTCCTCATTACCGCCAGCTCTCGGCGCAGGACGAAGTGGAGCTTCTGGAGAATCACTACAACCGTGTAACCGATACCTGTATCCCTGAAGAGGAAGCGTTCCGTCGGCTCCAGAAGCATATCTTCACGCTCTGGAAGGAGGCGCAGGACAATCAGCAGCGCTATTTCCCTCACGAGTTTATGTACAAGCTCCTGCTCAGTGGAGAGCTTGAGCAGTATTACGAGATTGATCCGGCCAATAGCTGGATGCTTGCGGCAGCCGAAAAAAATATCCCGATCGTTGTCCCTGGATGGGAGGACTCGACGCTCGGCAATATTTTTGCCTCGTATTGCATCAAGGGCGAGCTTCAACCATCGGTTGTGCGAGGCGGCATCGAATATATGGTGTGGCTCTCGGATTGGTATCGGAAGAACTCGGAAGGGGCAGGTGTCGGGTTCTATCAGATCGGTGGCGGCATCGCAGGCGATTTTCCCATCTGCGTGGTGCCAATGATGTACCAGGACCTCGAATGGCATGATGTGCCGCTGTGGTCATACTTCTGCCAGATCAGCGATTCGACTACCTCCTATGGTTCCTATAGCGGTGCCGTGCCCAATGAGAAGATCACTTGGGGAAAGCTTGGGGTGGATACTCCACGGTTTGTTGTTGAAAGCGATGCCACTATTGTGGCACCCCTGATGTTTGCATGGATACTGGGGTGGTAACAGGAACGGTTATGGCTGTCAGGAGATAGGACGGTTTGTTATGCGGAGAGAGCGATGCATAGTTCTCATTCTTATCGGCCAGCATGGGTGCAGCCATATGCTGATGCAATTGCGGCAATGCCTCTCCGCCCGCAAAAAAAAAACATAACGTCGTTGTCTGGTGTGAATAGCGATCATAAACGGCTGGAACAATAGTTCCGGCCGTTTTTTTTTGATCCCGTCATACTGGTAATCGGTAAGAGGCTATCATCATCGCATTGCATGGAGGAATATGTAGAACGATGCTCCAGCCACGGTGGGCATGGACATCGCCCCTCAATGCGGAGGGGAGCATTGTTGTAGGGAGACGATGATCTCTATTACCATAGTGAGTGATGGGCGAGAGGGTGGCATGCTGGCCGATTGCGTGATGATAAACGTGCCGGTGGCCAGGTTTTATAGGAGAGGCCGAAGCAGTGCATCGTTGGTCGCAGAGTTATATTCGTCACAACAAATGCAGGCAGCCAGAGCGTATACTCTGCTATTCTCTGTAATGTGGCCCAATGCTCCACTTTTTGGCTTTGATACGGTCACGGCAGTAGTTTTTCAGTGAATTCGATGATTGTAGCCCCGATGGGGCGGTGCTGGTGGTATGTTTTGCAGGTATGTGGTGGGCAATACAGGGAACTTGGATTCCTCGGTTCAGCCCGTTTGAGCCGTGCAGAATAGTTATCAGACAGGGCCTAGTATTTCAATGTTGTTTGTGCTACTATCTGGGTGTGGGGGACGGTGGGGTACACAAAGATGTACCCGTGTTTTTTAGTCATTGGAGGTAGATTGCTCTATCCATGTAGTCCATTCAATGTTCGTTTCTCTCTGAGATGCACTTGTAAACTCTAAAGCGTAACGGAGGGTGGGCATGTATTGTTTAGCTCGTTAGCTATTGTTTTGGCTGCTACATCCATTGGTAGCAGTGGTTGTCGTGTCAGTTACCGCAAAAACGCAATTCAACCTGATTTTTGGAGTTCTTATGAGAGTCAGACTTTTGGTTCCACTCTTTTTTATTGTATGTGGTGTCGCCGTAGCAAAGCCCATGCCACGTACTGTACAGCAGTGTTACGAGGTTAAGTGTACCATCGGTTCCGTTTCCTGTATAACAATTGCTCAGGGAAATGGGATTGATGTCATTATACCGGGGATTGCCGATATCAAGAAAGTTCCTTGTAATGGCAGAGTGGTAGTAAATCCAGTCTTCGGTACTGGAGCGTTTGTTCACACCGAGACAAGCACAGGGGATGGGCTGGGTTGGACGAATGCCGATGCGGTTGTCGATGCTGGTGAGGGCTATGTGACAGAATACGATGATTCGAGGATATTTACGTCGTACTCTGAGTGGTACACGGCAGCGCATGGCATTGGGCCATTCGAGTAATCAAGAGCTTCGATTCACTGATCTGCGGCGGCCGGAGATTTCTCCGGCCGCCGCTCATAGTAGCCCAAAGGAAATAACCATGGGTCGGTTTCTTGTAATGGTGATGGTGGTACTGCTTGGGATCGGTAGAGCATCGGCACAGCCGGATACGGCAATTGCTCATACGCTCCTTCAATGGAGTACGAATGTTCAAGGCATCAGCGCGGAACGGCCGTATGTGTTGTTTCTTATCTCGGTTGCCGATTGTGTCGGGTGTGGTGTAACGGCCGTTAATCGGGCAATGAAGGGTGTTGAGGAGGAGGCATTGCCGGTCAATGTTATTGTGGTCGTAGCGGCACAAGCTCCCCGTGAGGGGTTGGCACTGAAGAAGATGTTTATGACATCGAGCGTTGTAGAGGATTCTCCGGCGAGGCTAAAGGAGATATTTGGTTTTGAAGGTAATACGCCGGGGATGGTGGTTGTCAGAGGTGGACGGGTTGTGCACCGTCAAGAGGATATTCAACATGATCCGGTGGATATGGAAGGGCTGCGACGTGCTAGTACGTCGGATAGTAACGAGGTTGATGGAAGTTCGATTGTGGTCGATCGCCCAGCTATCGGCGTGCAGTTGCAGGAAGACGATGACCTTGTCTTGACTGCGCATTCGCCGAAAGTGGACAGTAGAAACCGCATGGTGACATTCTTCGATGGTGCCCAGAATGATCTGTTCCGCTTTGGCCTTGATCGTGGGGAAAGAGTTGGAAGACTAGTGGTCCCGGGAGAGATCGGGCTGCACTTTCATGATGCTATGGACACTAATGGGGTCTGGTCTACTCTGATAGAGAATTACAACCCACTGGCGCGGGTGGATGATATTATCCGGTCGTCTCTTGATACTCTGGAGGTGATGGCCCGGATGTTTACCGGATATGACCTGATTCAATTGCCTAATGGGCGGCAACAAGCAAGACTGACAGCGGCGATGATCGTATTGACGCTGAGGGTTACAGCGGACTCTATGGAATTGCTGTCATTGCAGCCCATGCCGCAAAGCTCATATGTGTCGGTAACCTCCCCATCGTCTTCGATGCAACAGCTTGAGCCGTTGTTCTACGTGGGATGTGTGGTGCCGGAGAGGGCGCTGGCAGATACGACATGGGAGCGGACGCATGCCGATTCTCTTTTTACGTTGATGGCGTTTTGTGGGGATTCTTTGCGGGCAACTCCCATTCTGGTGCTGCATGAGGAGGAGCGAAGATTTGGGATGGCATCGGACATTCGGTACGAAAAGCATATAGCATCTGCTGGCGGGTGGCTTTATTACTTCGATGTGGGAAATGGTGCATTCCTGAGGGGACAGCCTACATGTGTTTCATTGGAGTACGAACCCATTGAGCTGGGAGGAGTCACGACGGCGATGTACAATCATCGCTATTCGCTGAAGAAAGGACCGGTACGGATTGATTCGGCAATGGTTGGCCAACTTACTGTTGATGGCATTATGACAAACGGGGGAGATGTTGCGCACGTGGTGTTATCAGGTGTTGATACCACGCAGCGGCGAAATTGGGTGGTGGTACAGGAGTACCGTCATGGTGGTTATACCGGTGAGACGATCTATCGGTATACTATCGGCGACCGGTTTGTGAAGGTGATTCCGGCCGGGTATGATGGGCGGGAGATTGTAGTGCTTGTGAAGTGGGAAACGGCACGATGGACGATAGAGCGCTTCCCATGGTAAATGGGCGCTGTTGTCTGGTGGGTATGGCAATGCAGGAATGCAGCCGGAGCGCCAGCGATGCCGGGCGAATTATGGGGGATGCTCTACTTGCGCAGGGTATTCCCTTGCCATTCATTTGGGCCTGCCATCAATGCGGTGATCCCCATAGGGGTGGATCCTATCTAGGCGCTCAGGTAAAATAAATCTGATGCTTTGAACTGATACAGCACTCACAAAATACTTAGCATCCATCCAGACAATCTTGAGCGCTGCCGTAGTTGTATCGATCGCTACATTCGGTTAGCTTTTCCTTTGAGATGAGAGTGGCACGGAGGAGTGCTGGTAGAGACGGACGAAAGCCATCTGCACAAATCGAGTAGACTCTCCGGCAGCAAGTTGTACCACAGGGCTGCCATTTGTACATCTTGACTTTCGTTACGCCATCGCTTCCGTATGCCGGAAATGGTTCATCATATCCTTGGTCGCACTGCCTACTGTCAGGGTCGACGGTATATTCACAACTTACCCAGATGCCACAGGAGGCCATATAGATATTAGCGATCTGGATGCGATCATTTGAACCACAAGGCGGAATATTGGTGTGGAGAAGATCTCTAGTGATAACAATCATTGTGAGGTAATCGACTATGCCCTTATAATGATAGTGCTCAATGTCAAGATTATTTAGGTCTTCGCAGAGGCCTTGATAGGCCATATCAATAATATCGTATTCCACTACCCCGTTGCACTCCCTCGTTCGATAGTAAATTGTTGCTGTACAGCCAGGATTAAAGGTCGTAGTGGTAACGGTAATAGTAGGATTCCATTGGCCACAGGAATCGTTAGGTGGACACTGACTCAGCATAGTGTATGAGGCCGCCAATAGCATAATCAATGATAGGAAGGTGAGACGGTACACGATCATTGTCATCCTCCATAAGTAGATTTTTCAAGTGGAGCAGAGTTCCTTTGTTCTCTACTGGCAACAGATCAGGGATCAGTGATGATGAATTTTGCTCTATGCTGGCGTTTGGTGGTTGTCGCACGCAGTATGTAGATGCCACAGGGTAGTCCCTCTATTGCGATTCGGATTGGGGTGGAGTGCATCGCCTCTATTGCTACAGGAATATGAATTTCCTCTCCGGTTATATTGATGACCTTGATACCGGTAACGGCTTCTCCCGGCTCCAGAAACGGATCGACCATAATGGACCCGTTTCGCTTCACAGGATTTGGGCGAATGCTCGCGGCTTGGTGATTGCGCTCTTCTTGAACGTTTGAAAGCCCGGAAAGCGGATCGAAGATGACAACGCCCCAGGTTGTGGCACAATATAGTGCATTGTCCCTGATATGGAGGCCGTTCGTCGATTGAAGATTGGAGGCCCTCGTAAAGTCTGGAAAATAATCGCGCATCTCTATTCTTCGGATCTCATCGCCGTTGATCGTATATAAGCCGTCTCGCGTTCCTGCATAAAGAATACCATTGCGTTCCACTACACGGTGGATTTCAGGTGATGCGTTGGTGCCGTATGGTATCTCATAGTTGACAGCCATGGTAAGATCCTTGCTGATCTTTGTCACCGTTGGCGGTTTATGTACCCCCGCATCCTCAAAGGATTGACAGCCGATATAGAAGTTGTCCAACTTATCGATGTACAACGTAGTTGTTCTGCCACGAACAGCCATGACGGCAGGGGGCAGAGGAACGGCTGTGAATGTGGTGCCGTTATATTTCATAAGGGCATCAAGACCAGAGCCGTTCTGGGTCTTGTGGGCAACCCATAGATCTCCCTTGCTATCCTCTTGTATGGTAGTAAACGGACTTGCGGTTGATGTGTAATGGAGCACCTTTTCCAGAGCATCATCTCCAAGGAGGAAGATTTCGTTATAGGGGATAATCCGGCTCACGACAACGCCGTTTATCGTATCACGCTGGAGTACGGTTCGTGATTCCGCTGTAATCCATATGCGTCCCTTCGTATCGGTAAAGACATAATTGAAATCACGTTCTCCTTGTAGCGAATCAGGGAAATCTACCGCCTTCCAGGATCGGGACGTCCGGTTAAATCGCAGGATGTAGTTCCTGGCTGCAACCACAACATTCTGGTGGGCATCGAGGGCGATATCCCGCAACCAGATGGATTCCGTTACTGGATACCCATACTCTGCTGTGCTGTATGTGTGCCAGCTAGATCCGTCGTATCCCTGGACAGCATAGGTGCCATAGGAAGCTCCTGCGGGATTGCAGACGATCCCCCATATTCCGCGAGGCACCGTATCCGCGCAGAGCGCTGTTACCGCATAGCTGAAGAGTTCATCCGGCCGGAACCAGCGGTTCTGTGCCTGGGCAGTACAAATGCATGTACAGAGGAGCAGCAGAGAGAGTATGAGAGTGCTCATGGCTATTGGATAATAATGCTGTGGAATATGATGCAGTCAGTTGTCAGCAGAAGTTCTTATCTCCGTGAGAATGTTCCCGGCTGCCTAACATCCGTACCCATCATTGTCCTGTTGTAGAACATAGGCGATAGTGATGAGAAAATCAAGGTTGCATCCGGCCACAGGGTGAGGGGGCAATGAAGTGGGGGAGAGCGATGAGGAACATCTATCTGGAGCCTATCCGAAAGCCGCTGTTTTGTGGGCAGAAGGAGTAGAGTGGTACGCGATGGGATTTTCCTGGAGCCGCTGGCTTGCCATAGGGATGCTTCCGTGCCGGGAATAAAACCGGCACGCGCCAGCATAACAAACCGGTCATACAATGAACGGCCGGGATGCATATCCCATCCCGGCCGTTGTTTACGGGCCTGTGGCTTTTGGAGTTACCAGGAGCATTGTCACCTGTTATGGACGCCCTGTGACCTTGAACATGAAGGAGTCATCGACATTCACGCAGTCCAGCATCATCGTGCCCGCATTGATCCTCTGCTCGGTGATGAAAACGTCGAACTCGTTAGCCGCATTGATACGGGACACCGTGATGTATCTGCACTTGGCGAACATCCCTCCCGGCGCGGCATTGGTGCTTATGCTAGCAGTGACCGATGCTGCGTTCAGGTTTGTCGGAACATCGGTCGGGGTGGTCAGGGTCATCTTGACTCTATACCAACCTGCACCCTGCCGTGTAATGCTGAGAACACCAAAATCGCTGTTCCTGACAATCGTTGCCCCATTCCAGCCAATGTCGCCCCATGCATAGGTGATGTTGTCGGTGTATGTGGCGCCGATGATGGCAGGCGTACCCTGGCCATTGGTATGATAGACGGTGGAATGGCCGTTGTACGACACTTCAAACGCATTTGAGCGTCCCGGTGCAAATCCGTTGCCAACCATGAAGATTGGATCATTGGTACGTAGCTGGCCGCCAAATCGGAATGGAACATTTCCCCTGGGGGCATTCCATACACCTACTGCCGTCTGTCCATAACTTTGCACCAGAAGATTATCACCGCCTGGGATAGTTCCCGCTGGTGCACTGTTCGTTGCTCTATTGCCAATGCCACCGCCGATAGTGGCATAGATGGATTGGTTGATATTTCCAATTCCGCCGCCAATTACCGTGTAATCAGCCTCGGCCGAATTACCTGCACCGCTGCCGATAAAGCTGAATAGTCCGTTTATCTGATTCCTTCGCCCACTGCCGATAAAGCTGTGACCGCTGCTGATATGATTGTCAGCGCCGGTGGCGATGGCAGAAAGTTCCGTCGATATAGTGTTGAATACACCATTGCCGATGAAGTTAAACGTGCCGTTGATCTGGTTTCCACGTCCGCTGCCGATAATGTTGTAATAGTTCTCGGTGTAATTGTTGTCGCCAGCACCGATGAAGCTGAACTCGCCAGCGATACGGTTGCCAATTCCAGTGGCAATTGCGCTGTTTCCGCTCTCGATATAGTTCGATGATCCGCTGAGGATTCCACTCGATGCGCCCAGAAAAATCTGATTGTCGGCGCCACCGGCGATCACGGCATTGCTAGTTTTTTCGATACGGTTGTTATTGCCACCGCCGATGAAGCTGGTTCGGCCAACTATCATGTTGTTCGCTCCGCCTCCGATCGCGCTATGATCCTGCTCGACATAGTTCGATTCACCGCTGAAGATGCCGCTTGCAGGGCCATTCACCCAGTTTTTTATTCCTCCGCCAATGGCGTCCCAATAACCATTGGCGGAATTGCTTTCTCCACCGGTAATCGCACCGTTGCTCCCGTTTATCTCATTGCCCATGCCGCCTCCAATTGTGCCAAAAACTGCATTGACGTTGTTGGATGATCCTCCCGCAATCGTACCGCTTAATCCGCCCAGATTCACAATATTGGACTGGCCGCCCCCGATTGTCCCAGCGGTCTCCAGAACACGGTTTCTGATCCCGCCTCCGATCGTTCCGTTATCCACCCCGATTGTGGGGCTGCCGATTGAGTTGATACCTCCACCGCCGATGGTTCCGTAATCCGAATTGGCATGCTGAATCTTGTTTCCTTCTCCACCTCCGATCGAGTTATATAAAAGGCCCTGAATGCTGTTTGCCGTTACCGGTGTGCCCGATCCTCCGCCGGAAATCGTATTGCCCTGGCCGTTTCCCGGTGCTCCGTTGGAACCATTTCCACCGATAATGCTGGGTGTGGTACTACCATTTGGCTGATATGTCATCGCCGGTTGGCCGTTCACCTTGATGTTGAAGCTGACGTTCCCCGGCGCATTGGTGCCGATGTAATCGCCCGCAGTTGCCGGAACAGAGTTTCCCGAGAGAACGGATATCCCTTCCCCTCGCATCGTCCAGGCATCAAGTGCCGTTCCCTGAAGTTCCCGATCTCCCTTTTTATCTTCGGTGCTCCCTTTGCCGGATGTTGCCGTGCCGATCACCACACTCTGCGTCTTCTCGTCATAACGTACGTCGATATCTTTGCCTGCCTGGATATTCAGTGTGGTTCCCTTTCCCTCAACCAGTGTACCGTTGATGGACACGCCTTCAACATACTTCATATTCACCTTTTCCTTGGTCACTGCGCCATCCGCAAGCTTGCTGGTTGTGATGGCCCTGTCCGCTACGTTGAGCGCATAAGGGGTGGCGCTTAACCGTGTCAACGGACGTGTTTCATGGTTGTCCGATATCCGGGTTCCCACCCATAGTGCTCTATCCATCTGGCCGGGCGCCGGTAGTGGAACCTTGCCCGATCCCAGATATAAACTGAACACGCCCCCCTGCACCATCGTCTGATATGTGTCCTGCCAGACCCGGTTTGTTCCATGTTCGTCGTCATAGAACGTTACCGTGATCTGATATTCCCCGTCCAGTACCGGTTTTCCATCGATCGATGTCAGCATACCCTGGTAGCTTATCACAACGGGAGCTGTGGCGGTCTGTTGTGCCATTGCTCCAGGTCCGGTGATGAGTGCCGCCATCAGGATCATGCTCAAAAGTGAGATAGAGCGTTTCATGGATGTTCTCCTCGCGGTTGTACTAATGAGATAGTGTGGTTGTTTGCGGATTCGTGTCCGAGGGAGTCAACACGAAGTGTTCATTTGCCGATTGCGCTATTTCACCAGGCGGAGCGTTGTCGCTGCGCGCCATTCTCCGGCAGCCAGCATAACTACATAGTTGCCCGATGGCAGGTGCGTGCCATCAACCGTGATGCTCATCATTCCTGCCTGATATATCCCGTCGATCAGTGTGAGCAGAGCAACGCCCTGCATGGTATGCAGTTGTGCGGTAACGTGCCCTGCCACGGGAATATTCACAAGCAGGGTGGTGGATGCGGAAAATGGATTTGGCTGTGCCTGCATCACGAGCGAAAGTCCGGTGGTTGGATGCTCCATACTGGTTAGCGATGCACTTCCTCTGGCCGAATGAAACCAGAAGCCCTGCTGGAGCATCGTGCTCCCTATGATGATGTCGCCAACGGCTGGTTGCCCCACCGACGTGTGAATAACAAGCTTTCCATCGCCGGAGCTTCCGCCACCGGCGCCTGTGATATCTCTGCCTGTTTTGTTATCCTGCCCTCTGGCACCCGTTATGATGAAAACCAGAAGCAGAAGCATGCTGAAAAGTCGTGGAGTGTTCATGATGCCTCCATGATGTGAGAAGTGGTATGATTCTCTCTCCATATCGGGAAAAAAACCATGACATTGTCACTATGATGAAATACGGTAAGCGGGGTGATTCCATGCTTGTTATCTGTTGGTTTGTGGCTTATAACCTGCTGAAAGGAAACGGTTGCCGTGCCGGATCATCAGCCTGGAATCGCCTGCTGGGCGATTGTATCATGGCTCCTATGGCAAAGCGGGGCAGTGCCCGGTACAAGCGGGAAATACCGAAATCGTAAACGGTCGCAACATGCCAATTCCGCCCTGTGTTCCTACAGTTCACATCTCTGCATGGCCCTGATAGTGAGGGATAGAGAGTGTGTGAAGGTACTAATCCTCTGAGGTGCGTAAGTATATGATTGCCAAATAAAAATCCGGTTGGATGAGCGCATTATCCATGGACAGTGTCGTTGCCATGCGTGCGGCCCCGGTTGCGCCGGGGCCACACGCATGGCGTATTCCTTGATGTATTGGCCGGGATTTTACTTGTCCCATTCATCGAGCCACGGCATGCCGCTATCCTTGTAAAATTGGATTTCCGCAGGGGTGAATATCGACTGTGGATGAATGTTATATCTCTTCCAGAGATTGAAGATCGGCACGAAGAAGGATGAATATCGTCGGCTCGGGTCCAGTCTTTGGAAATAATCCTGATGGGTCGTGGCCTTTGCCAGATGCCCTGCCTCCCATTCACGATTGAAAAGCTCGTCGGTGAAATCTCCCAGAAAGAAGTTGATCGCCGGTTCAACTGTGTAGAGCGTGTGCTTGATCGACCCAGGAACGCTTGCATCGCGCCAGTGATCGAACCATTTACTCTTGGCATGGATGGCAACGAGCCTAAGAAGATATTGTGTGCGCGACCAGGTCTTGACGCCATACGACATCCTCATATATTCCTCCGTGGTGGCGCGTCCCAGCGCATTGTTGATCTTATCGGCGATGGTATCAGGCCCTGCTTCAGCAACGCCAACCTCGTGAGCATCGCCGAGCATTTTTGCGGTCGTGGCGTCGAATATCGTCGTGACATGCGACTGCCAACTGAAATGGGCGTATGCATTCCCCTTTTCCCACGGCGTCGTCTTTTCGGTCTTGTAGCGGGAGAGCGCATAGGGAAGAATCCGATCGAGGAAGGTAAATACACCTTCTTCCACCCAATCGATCTCCCTCTGTGAGATGATTTTCTTGTTTTGCTTATCAAGCTTCTTATCGAACGCGGCGCGGAGCGAGGAGCTGAGATTGACTGCAAGCCATACGCCGATGTTGCTGAAATGTTCTATGGCCACATAGCCAGCCATAGAGAGGAATGCCGGGATTTTCCACCAAAGTCCCGATATCGCTCCCGTCGGATCAACCTGATTGACCGGATCGTTGCCGGCATACAGGTACGGGCTTGGGTGCTGGCCGGCGGGATCGGCCGCATAAAAGCGGGCGAGCATGGGATCGTACATGCGCGCGCCATAGTTGTAAAGCCCCGTCTCCCCGTCGTGTTGCTGCCCGGTGTAGAGATAGGGGGTGGCGACAGCTCCGGTGGAGCGCCAGAGATCGCCAAACGGCATGTAGTCAAGCGCTCCAAGCGCCGATCCCGATGTGCCGCTGACGGCGACGCGGGGAGAGCCGAGGTGATCGCGCAGCATGTACTCGACATCGGTTCCGCGCTGCATGGCGATCGCGCCGTTCAATCCGTAGATGTAGTAGGAGGTCGTCGTGCCGTCGGCGACGCTCTGCTGGGCGAGCGGGCGGATGTTACCGCCGTTGAGCTGAAGCGTCCTGCCGAGCGTCTGCGAGCCGTCGGCGCTCCTGAGGAGCGCCAGCGTGCGCTGATCGTTGGCCCCATAGGCGTACGTTGCCTTGTTGCCGACGGTATTTCCCAGTTGCACCGAGGTTGTGAGCTTCACCGTTCTGCCGTAGGTGATCTGGAAGAGATTCCGCTCCATCGCCGATGTTGTGGCCCCGTTGCCGTCGTAGCCGTAATCCGGGGTGGTGCCCGATGCGGTCAGTGTGATGTCATCCACGTAGAGCGCGGGGCCGGCCGATGGTCCGGCCGTTCGTTTGTAGTTCCTCAGCTCAAGCGTCGCATAGCTCAGTTGCTCGCCAAGCCCCAGCCCCGCGGCTATGGCCGCGATATCGATCGTCGTGTTTCCCTGCGTCCATCCGGAGGAGGCGGTTATCGTTGATAGCTGCACCTCCGCGACCGGACCTTCCACGCCGTAGAGCGTCAGGTACCACCCGGCGGTCCCGATCGCCGTGGAGAAGCCGGGGTCGGTCCTGCTCCAGTAGCCGAGCGCGTAGTTGCCGAGCGGTGCCAGATAATTGGTGAAGGCCAGGATGTTGTAATGTCCCAGGCTGCCGCCGGGCATCGCCAGGCAGTTGGGGGAGGAGTGGGGATTATCCGTGGTGATCGATGGACCCGACGGTCCGCCGTTGTTGGAGAACCAGCACCATTCGCCGATGCATCCTCCCGATACCGTGCCGGTGTCGAAGTTCATTGCCACGTTCACTCCGCTTGCCACGTTCCGCACCCGGTTGTTGACCGGTGCGCCACCTCCCTGCGGCGAGTAGTCGTACGTGCGTTGTGTGGCTCCCCGCGCCATCTTCTGGATGTTGCCGTTTGCATCGTAGCCCGGAAGCCCATCTTTATCGAGGGCGATCGAAGCGCCGCTCCCGGCGCTGCACTGGGCGTTGACGAGCTGTCCCACCGGGTCGTACCGGTAGCGGTAGGAGTAGGAGGAGGGAGGGGCCGTCCAGCGGCTCGAACTTCTGTAGATGATGCCGTTGGAGGCGATCTGCCCGTCGAAGTACTTCAGGTCGTTGTAGCCGCCATCATAGCCGAGCGTTTCCCGCAGGAACGGATCATCGATCGAACGGAGTAGCCCCCGCTCGTCGTAGGTATAGGAGCGAAGGACGGCGTTTGCGCTCCCGGTGCCGTTGTTCAGTGTCTCGGTTGCGAGCGCGCCCTGGTAGTTGTAGGTATAGAGCGCGTAGTAGCCGTAGTCGGTCTCCATCGCCGGCTGCGATAGCCGATCCACCGAGGCCATGCGGCCAAGCTGATCGTAGGAATATCCTACACGCAGCCGCGTTCCGGTTGCGGCGAGATCCGGGTAGGTGATCGCGATCGGCTTGTCCTGGCTGTTGTAGGCGTAATCGAACGGATAATCGGTTCCGGCAAAGCCGTTGACACGGGTGGTCCGGCTGATGATGTTGCCAAACGCGTCGTATGCCAGCTTCTCGTAATCAGGCGTTGCGCCGTTGTTGATCTCCGTCTTCCACAGCCGACCGATCAGGTAGAGCGCATCGACATCGCCGTTGAAGTCGTAGCTCCATCGTTTCCCCCATGCTCCCTGCGCATAGTTCGGGTCACCGCTCATTGCCGGATCGACCACCGGGAAGGCGCGCACGTTCGCCTTCGCACTGAGCGCCGCCCCCTCCGCTCCCCAGTTGTATCTGCTGTCCTGGATATAACCTCGCTCCGTCTCCCGCCCCAGCTCATCGTAGCGTATGTAGTTGATGATGTTCGGCGTGGCGGCGGCGCCGTCGGCATCCATCGAGAATCGGGGACGCCCGGCGTTGTCGTAGAGGTAGCGCGTGGTCCCGGCATCCGATGTGCTGCGCGAGGCGAGCAGCCCCTGGAACGTATAGGTCGATACGATCTCCCATGGCGCCGGTGATGAACCTCCCGGCGGCGCGAACCAGTTCGGTGTACGGACCGTTGTCAGATTTCCCACCGCATCATAGACATACTCGGCGATGCGGCTGGTCCCCTGGTCGGTCACGGTAAACTCGCCGTTGCCGAGTTGCAGCTTCGCCCATGCGATCGTCTCCCGGAGCGTGCGCCCGAATATGTCGGTGACCGTCGTCCGGTCGATCCTGATGCGTTCCGTGCCGTCGCCGTTGGTGCTCTGGATGGAACTTTGCCGGGTTACGAAGAAGATGTTGCTGTCGTCGAGCGATGTGCCCGATTCGCCGTCGATCCGTGATGTCCCGCCATAGAACATGGTGGTGGTGTAGAGCGCATCGTTGGCGGAGGAGGGGCGCGGCGCCACGACCGAGGCGACCCTTCCGAGCGGAGATGGTTCATATGCGTACAAGGTGTACTCCTTGCCGCCGGTACCTCCGTCGAGGTACTGCCGGATCGTACGTTGCGCTCCCAGCTCGTCGGTAAGATAGACATCCTGATCCCCCTGGATCAGCGTCGGCGGCGGGGGATCATCATCCGATGCGCGGGGGGATTGCGGCGGCGTCTGAACACTCACCGGTGCGGTCAGGCTATCACGCACCACCGATGGCCGTCCGAGCGAATCGAGGAACCGTCCAGATGTGAGTGTGGGATAGGCCGTTCCCGATCTGCCCTTGATGCTGATCGATTGTGTGGAGCCTCCTATCCCGTCGAAGAAGCCAACCGATATCTGGGGATCGTCAAGCAGTAGCAGATCATCGAACGACCCCGGCTGGCTGAGCGAAAGGGTTACGCGGCCATAGTTGGGGGGAGGAACCGAGGGTGCGGTGATGGCCGCCGAGAATATCTCCACGCCCCCCGCGTAGCAGGTGACGAAATTGTCGATGATGGTGAACACCCAGTCGTCGCGGAAGCCGAGCCAGTCGTTCTCCGCCAGGATGATTGTCTGCGATCCGGTATCCTGCACCAGCCGCCATGCGCGGATGTTCTCCTCCACCCAGAGCATATAGGTGTAGCCGTTGCCGAGTCCCACGCTCGCCAGGTTTGTTCCCGGCGTGCGTGTCACCTTCACACGTGCGGCGAAGTTGTCCTTCACGATCGTGGTGAGTGTGGCCTTTGCCGCCAGGGCTGTTCCGCTGGTGCCAGTGTAGGAGAGCTTCCCGTCGGCGAAGTTCCACTGGTTCGCAGGGGTGAGCACCCAGTTGCCGGGGGTGGCGTTATGGAAGTCGTAGTAGGTGCTGGCGCTTCCGGTTGCCAGCGAGAGGGTGCTGTTCGGGAAGTCTGGCTTGAAGGTGCCATCCTGCGTAAGAGAGCGGGAAAAGGAGGGGATGGTGATGGAATTGACCCGCTCTAGCGGTCCAACCGACACAAATGGCCGCTGATAGGAGTCGTAGATGGTGCGGATCGACTGCCCGTCGTTGCCGATCTGTGCCGTTGGGAACTGCGTTGCCGGGTCGTAGACCGATGCTCCGAACGAACCGTGCAGCGGGGAGAACCGTAGCTCGTCCACATAGCAGTTCTTCCCCTGGCCGTTCCGGTTGCTCCCCTGGATCGTCATATAGATCTGGGTATCCTGCGGCAGGCCGGCCGCGCTTCGTATCGCCGCCAGATCGATCACCTTCTGGAAATAGCCCCATGCGTTTACCGCTTCCGACATGTCGATCGGCGCTACCGCGTTGGGGATCACGGTGTTGTCTCCCGCCTTCGCCACCGTTATCTCCCATTGCGCCTTCCCGTCGGCGCCGTTGAAGCCGGTATCGACAATCCCCCAGCAACTGAAGACGAAGGATGACTGCTGGCTGCCGGGCTGCATCACAAGCACGGGGCCGGTCTGGCTTGCCGGTACCGGCGGCAGCAGGAGCGATCGTGTTCCGGTGTGATACTCGGCCGTGGTCACATGGTCGCCGAGCGCTCCCTGGCCGGTCCATCCCCATCCGTTGTTTGTCTCATATGGCTCGCATCCGAAGTAGCTCAGTTCCGCGGCGGCCACGTTGGCGTTGAAGCCCGTGGTTACCAACTTCAGCCGGTCGCGGTCGTAGATCGTCGAGGTCATCACTCCGTCGATATCCTGCACTGATATCGGCAGCCCCCACATGTCGCGGGTCATGACCGTTCCGGTAAGGAGCCAGCCCGTTGTCGGCATCCCGCCGTTCCATTTGTCGAAGGGGGGCGCCGTGGTATCGGTGGAGCGGAACGTCTGGTATGGTGCCCATTTTCCGGGGCCGCTTCCCCAGTTCGATTTCCATGTCGTGACCTGATCGCTTATGATGTTCGTCTGCGGTATGCCGCCAGGGGAGGTGGTCGATGTTTTTACGATCTCCACCACGGGGGTCAGAAGGTTCAGGGCACGGGTGGGATCGTACTTCTGCCAGAAATAGATGTAGTCCTCCTGCAACACAAGCTCCGTTCCGTCGAGCTGATAGTTGTACCCTCTGCTCGATGTCGGCAGCCCGGTATCGGTGCTGAAGGCGCTATCGGTGTTGGTTGTGACGCCGCTCTCTACCGATGAGGTCCGCCGGAGCCTCGCATATCCTCCCATCCCCAGCGTGCCGAGCTGTAGCGTGGTGATCCACCAGTAGTATACGGTCGATTGCACCGTCTCGCCCGATGTGTCGAGTTGGTTCGAGGTGTATGCGGCCCCCTTCGCCAGAGAGTACTCGGTGGGGGCATTGGTGAAATCCGCTCCGGTGGGATACGGGAGAAGCGGCGTCTCCGGGGCGGTCCCGCTCAGGCCGTTGAAGTAGTAGCTGGTGGTGGTTCCGTTTGGTGCCGATGCGGCTGTTGCGGTGCCGGACAGCCGCGAGCCGCTGTTGAACTGTGGCATCTCCCCGGTCGGGTCGATCGTTGCCGCGTTGTTCTCGAACGCGTACGCGGTAGATATCGGGCCGTTCACTCCGTCGGTTTCCGGATAGCCGGTATCCACCGTCACCACCGAGGCCACGTATCTCGTCTGCGCTCCCTGCACCTTCTCCTGCACCGCGCTATAGAGCCTGAGCGTCGTCGGGCCGGTGGCATATGTTCCGGTGTAGGTGACAAATGCCTTCTCGCCGACAAGCGCCGATGCGGGGGCGCCGGGGATGTAGATCTGTTCCCCTGCAAGGGTTATCGACTGTGGTGGCTGCACGATGGTGCCGTTTCTGAGGAACGAGACCACCGTGGCCGCTCCCTGCGTTCCGCTCCCTGTCTGATAGGCGAGATATCCCGGTGCCAACTGGAAGCTGGCGATGTCGTTTGCATCCGCTGCTCCCGGCAGCGCTCCCCCCTGCGTCCAGCTTCCATCGGGGTTGCGGTAGTAGACCGCCGATTCAAAGATCACATAGTTGCTCGCCTGGTTCCTGCGGTTGGATGCCACCGAGGCGAAGAGCGCCGTCTCCTTCATGCCGCTCATCCCGGCCGGAACCGTCCAGCCCCCGGTCGCCGGGTCGTAGACCACAAGATCGAAGGTGTAGGGGGTTGTCGTATTGCCGGTACGGATGCGGCGGAGCATCTGGTCGGCCCCCACCGAGATGAACTCCACCCCCTGCTGCAATGGATATGTGATTGTCGCGATATCCTTGTAGAGCCATGTGGTGCCGTCGAACCGCCAGGTCTTCTGGCCGATGGCGACCATGCTGCCGCGGATATCGGGATCATCCGGAGCGCTGGACGCCGGGATCGACGTGGTATACCATGTCTGGCTTCGGACCATATCGAACGTGCCGTCCCACCAGAATACCCCGTAGGTGATCTGCGCGCTTGTGCCACGCACCGATCTGGAACGGAAGACCGTGAAGGTCTCCCCAGCGAAAAGATCGATCCCGCTCACAGGACCGGGAACGGGATCGACGGTGCGGAACGTGCTGCTCCAGGCGCCGACGATATCGCTGTGGATGAGATAGACCCACGGCGTGGCTCCCCCGGGCTGATCGGATGCGACCGCGACGGCGGAGATCACATTGCCGGAGGCCGATATGCCATACTGTGCATTCGGGCCTGCCGCGTCGAGCTGGTAGGTTGCCGCGTCAAGCCATGCGATCCCGTTCCATGTATATCGATAGAGCACGCCGGCGGTGGTATCCAGCAGGGCGGCGTAGTTGTGCCCGATCGCTAGTCTCGTTCCGTTTGTCGGCGGGATCGGCGGGGAGAAGTAGGGGTTCGCTCCCGACGGCTGAACCCATTCTCCAGCGCGTGCCACGTCGCGATGATACAGGCGCATCTGCTGCGATACATAGACCGCGAACAGCCCGTGTGCGGTCGATACCGGTGTTGTCTGGTAGGTCGCAGCGTTCGGCAGCGGAATGGTGCCGAGATCCTTTGCTATCCAGCGCCCGTCCCATGTGTATGCCATCACCTTCATTCCGTTCGCCGCGCCGGTTGTGGCCAGCCATGTCGCCACAACATAGTCCTGCTCGAAGTGGAAGCGGGGGAGGGTGAAGGTTGTGCCGGTCTCCGTTGGCGGAGCAACCGCGATATCGCGTGAGGAGAATTGCGGCGTCGCCTGCTGATAGGCGTAGGTGATGGTGCCGCCGGTCGGGAGTGTGGCGGTTCTGAGCGCGCCGTAGAGCGCGCCGTTCCCGGTGGAATCGTAGTAGCTGAACGTCGGGTTGGGGAGGGAGCCTCCTTCCGGGTAGATCCGCTGGATCTCAAGGAGCAGCCGTTTGCTGAGCTGGCCGTTGCCGAGGAATGTGGGGGAGTCGGGCCGCGGGCCGTAGATGAAGTTATAGGTGCCGAGCGGGGCGTTCTCGGCCGAGATCACCGCGATCGACGCCAGATATTTCGTCTCGAAGCGATCCTGGTAAGGATTTGGGGGAGGGGGCGCGGTGTGCGGGTCCTGATACTCCACGCTCTGCTTGTCGCCATAGGTGAAGATCACCTGCTCGCCTCCCACGGCCGTTATCCGCGCCGGGTACGATGCCTGCGTATAACCGATTCCGTCGGTTCCCCCGGTCGGCATGATAACATTGGTATAGGCGTAGGTGATACGGTCGCCGAAGCGGTTGGTGATCTCGCTGAGGTTCCAGGCAACCGGCACCCGCCGCTGGTTCTGCGTCCGGTTGCTGGAGCCGCGCCATGCCTCCCATGCCACCCCCCATTGCACCGTATCCCGTCCCGAGGTGCTGTCGCCGTAGATGAAGGTATCGCCGTTCTCCCGGGTGATCTCCCAGCGCTCGCGCGAGGGATCGTAGAGGATCTTCCAGAACGCGTAGCCGGTCAGGGCGAAGGAGATGCTCCCGTCGTCGGTTGTGCCGGTTGCCACAAGCTCGCCGCTGGTTCCCGCTCCCGCGAAGTAGAACTGTCGTCCGCCGGGAATTGCCGATTCCCCGGATGTTGCCAGGATACGGTCGATCGGGAGCATCCACCCCAGGCCAAGCATGCCGGTCGGCGCCATCAGGTTCCATGTGGTGGCCTGCGTCAGCACGTTGCTGTTGTAGGCCAGCGCGATGGTCAGGTCCAGGCCGTTGCGGCCGGGGACATCGAGGAGCGGGAGGGGAAAGCTCACCTGGCCGTTGTAGAGGCTTACGCTGGTGTTAAAGATATCCATGCTGAGCATTGGTCTCGCTCCTGTTGTTAGATGAGATCGGTGGGGGGGCGGTGTCCGCGGTAACGCAGGCCGCTGGTGGCATTACGGCTTATCGCCCAGTGTTCGGTAGCTGTCGAGCCTTCGGCCGTACGGGTCGATGTGAAGTCCTGTAGCTCAAGATCGGCACCTCCCTGCACCGGGTTCAGCGATGATTCCGATTCCAGCAGCGGGTTGAATTCGCTCGATACGTCCGAGAACGACCCCTCCAGTTCCAGTGCATTCGGAATCCCACCCTCTCCTCCGATCTGCCCCATCTCGATGAGCTCCTGCGGCAAAGGCCGATAGCCTCCTCGTATGACCTGTCCTCCCTGGCCTCGCAGGCGTTGCAGCCACTGACCGAACTGGCTGAACCGTATCCCGCCCCTGTGGAGTCCCTGCGAGACAAGCCCGCTGCTCCCTCCTGCCACAAGGTTGCCGGCGGCCATCACCATGCTGTTGCCGAGTGCTACGAAGGCCCCACCGATGGCCGGTGCGCCGAAGTAGATGATCGCTCCCAACGCGGCAATGCCTCCGATCGCTCCCAGCGCGATCAGCGCGTCGCGCACTCCCTTCAGTCCAAGCGGGTCGATGTTTGCGATCGGGTCGCCGACCACGTATGCATAACGGTTCAGCGTCTTCGGGGAGGTCAGGCTTCCGAAGAGATAATCGCGTTGCAGGAATCGGTCGATGCCCGGCGCATAGCTCCGCGCCCGCATGAAGTAGAGGCCGTTGCCGTCGTCGATGACGCCGTCGCGGCCGTCATACAGGAATCGATTTCCCAGCGCTCCGGTCTGGCTGTTCCAGAGCGCGCCGTAGGGGCCGTAGGCATAGCGGTCGATGATGGTGCCTGCTGCATCGGTGCGTGCGATGGTGCTCCCACGGCTGTCGAAATGGAAGACCCGGTAATCGCCGTCCGCCGATTCCTGGCCGATCAGCCCGATCCCATAGATGAACCGGTCGAGTATCGCTCCCGCGTCATCCCTCAGCTCAAGCAGCCGGTCAACCGAGTCGTTGAGGGGAACGGGTGTCGCTCCGCTTCCGATCTCCGGGATCTGCGCGCTTGCGCCGGTGGCCGTGGTCGCCAGCAGCGAGCCGCCGATCTGCGTTGCTGCTGCCGGCATCTGCTGCCACGGTGCCTGGTAGCTGTTAACGTCGTGCAGGTAGCGGCGTGCCGTCCCGCCGAGCACCGTTCGTGTGCGAAGCCCATCCTCATCGTACTCGTAGGTGTCCTCTGCAAATCCCGTGAGCTGCTGGAACCAGTCGTAGACAGCGGTTTTCATCGTCCCGTTCACCGGTATCCCATCCAGGTTGCCGTTTGCGTTGGAGCCGACCGTGATGCTGTTGAAGGTGGTCATCTCGTTGGCCTTGTTGAAGATTGCGGCATCGTTGGTCGGTGGAACCGTGAAGGGGAGGGGAAGGATCTCGCTGCTTGCAATCCGGTTGCCGAGCGCGTCCAGCGTATAGTCCGTTCGTGCGATGATGGTTTCTCCGTGCATATGGGAGAGTCCCGTCAGGCGGTGCGCGTCGTCGAAGCTGAACGTGCTTGCGGTGCCGTTTGCGTTGGCGATGGTTCCGAGCATCCCGGCGGGGGTGTAGCCGTACCGTGTTGTGCGTCCGTTCCAGTCGGTGACCGATGTAAGCTGGGCCATCGCGTTGTAGGTGTAGGCCACCTGCTTCTGGTCGGAATAGGCAAGCGTGCGGGTCAAATCGATCGGCGTATAGGTGTATCCCACCGTTGCGCCATCATAGGTGCGGGAGAGGAGACGGTTCCACGCGTCGAACGTTCTCGCGATCGATAGAGCAGCGTTCCGTTTGGTCTGGAGCCGGTTCCCGTTGGCGTCGAGTACGTGGGTGATGGTGCCGGCATCGCCGGGGAGGGTGGTTTCAAAGAACCGTCCTGCGGCATCATATCCGTATGCCAGCGCCTTCCCATCGCCGTTGGTGAACCCGGCGATCGCTCCCCAGGGGGTGTAGGAGAGAATAGTCGTGTTCCCGACCGCGTCGGTCTGTGATACGAGCTGCCCAAGCCCGTCGTATTGCAGGATCGTCGCCGCCGAGGGATCGCCGGGACGTCCGATGCTCGCCGTCACCTGGTTGCCGGGGGCATCGTAGCCGTAGCTGTAGGCCGATGTCGCGCTGCCTGCCGCATTTCCCTCGGTGCAGCTCAGCAGCCTGTTGAGCGCATCGTACGTGTAGGACCGTTGGCAGTAAATATCATCCTTCCCCCACCATGTCTTCACCGTCCGTCCCAGTGCATCGCGTGTGTAAATGGTACGATTGCCGAGCGGATCGGTAATGGTGGCCACCTCCTGGTTGGTGCCGCTCGTGGGATCGGCCATGAGGGAATATTGGACGGTGGTGGTCTTCCCATCGGTGCCGGTCAGTGAGATCAGGCGTCCGAGCGGATCGTAGACGGAGACTGCCCGCAGTGGCTCGGCCTCCGGCGTGGCGGGAGGGAGCGTTTTAGTTACCACCAGATTTGTGCGCCCGCCTCCGGCGCTCTGGGTCGAGTAGCCGTAGCTGGTGGTGTTCCCCTCACGGTCGGTGATGCCGGTGATCTCTCCGGCCGCGTTCAGGTTCGTGATCTCGGTGAAGAACTCCTCCGGCGCCGACGCAAGCTCGGGGTAGGTGAGAGTGGTTCGCAGCGGGTAGGGGCCTGCCCCGGATAGCACCATCTGTCGGAGGTTGGTGTAGATGTTGCCGTTCGGATCGGTGTACGATGTTATTCGCCCGAACTGGTCGAACATGAAGCGCTGCGCGATGCCGCTCGCCAGGGTAATGCGCTGGATCGCGTCGAGCCGGTTGTAGGAGTATGTCGTGGTGCGCGCCGATCCCTGGAACTGCGGGTAGAGAAGGTTGATGAGGAGATTGTTGGGGTCGTATGTGTAGATGAAGGTCTGCCCCAGAGGATCGGTCTTGGCGATCATGTTGCCGTTGCCGTCATAGTCGTAGGTTGTCACATACGCCTTCGATGCCTGCTGCCCCGGCACCAGAACGCTGCTGGTCTTCACCTGTCCGGCTGCCTTGTATGTCAGGAGCATCGTCTGGAGCAGGGTGGCGTCCGGCTGCTTTGTATCGATCTGGATGACCCTTCCTATCGAGTCGCTCCGCATCTCGGTGATGCCGCCGAGCGGATTTACCACCTGATGCAGATCGGTGCCGTTCCAGGCGCATCGCGACATGTTCCCCATGAAATCGGTGATCGTCTCGTACAGGCCCGCGATCGGGCCGGGCTTGTAGGTGATCGTCGAACTGCGCCCCAGCATGTCGGTGGAGCCGCGCAGTAGATTTCCCTCGAAGCCGCTTCCGCTGTATTCCCAGGTGCGTGTGTTTCCCAGGATATCGGTGTAGGATCGGAGGTTGTTCTGTCCGTCGAAGATAAACTGTTCGGTCTGGCCGAGCGGATTGGTCCGTGTCCTCAGGTTGTTGCTGGCGTCATAGGTGAAGGTCGTTCTGTTACCGGCCCCGGTCTGATATGCCGCGACCGGCCCTTCGTAGACCGTCTGCTCGGTCAGGTTGTTGAAGCCGTCGTACGCGGAGGTTGTAAGCCGCATCTGCCCCTCCGGCAGCAGTGCCTTCTCGCCCACAGTGTTGCCGTTCGCCTTTACCGACGTATATACCGTAACGTTTCCTTCCGGGTCGGTCACCGTCGTCTCCACCATCGTTATCCCGTCCACCGTGGTCTCGGCATAGGTGAATGTGGTTCCCCACGATTCTCCCTGCACCAGCGCGCGGGCATTTTTCTGGAACGTCACCCTGCCGTCCTGATAGCTGTTCCTCAGCATCGGCTGGTTGTTCTGATCGGTGATCGTCTCGATGAGCGATGCGCCGGTGTAGGTGAACGTCCTGGGGTTGCCGTTCACATCGGTCACCGCCGTCAGATTCCCTCCGTTCACGGTGTAGCGGACCTGGCGGTTCATGTTGTCGGTGGCGCTTTGCAGATAGCCGCTTCCATCGTAGGCCAGGTCGATGTAGCGTTCCGACTGATCGTCCCTGACACGGGTGAGCTGCCCGGAGCCGTTGTAGGTCAGCGTCTGGGAGTTGC
Organism: uncultured Alphaproteobacteria bacterium; assembly: GCA_964455525.1. Lineage (GTDB taxonomy): Bacteria > Bacteroidota > Ignavibacteria > OLB7 > OLB7 > JAFDZV01. Next base: position 94,328 of record CAYVWR010000001.1, on the reverse strand, counting down.
CGGTGGAGGAGTAGATCTTTAGGAGACGGCCGTCGAAGCGGAAGACATAGCGCATCTGGCTCTTTGTGATGACGGTGATCGTCAGATCGGATGCCACCGTGAGCGACGTGCCGGTGGGAACCCCTTTCTGCTGGTACGAGCCGGTGATCGACGATGGGATCAGGAACACATCGCTCTGCCCGTTCCCCCAGAGCACGTAGAGTTCCGTGTTGCTGCCGTTGCGTGCGATGCGGGCGTTGTAGGTGTGGTTCCACCGCTCTCCGAGCGGCTTTGTGTTGTAGAACGGACTGTCGGCGGATGTCGGCGTCGTTGTGCTGTAGGAGGTGACGAGCTGGAGCGGAAAGAGGCCCGGCACCTCGATATCCATGTTCTGATAGCTGTACATCCCGCTCGCCACGCTCACCGGGTCCATCACCCGCCCGGAGTTGTTCTGATTGTTGGGGTCCACCGGAGTGATGGTTCCCACCGTCACATCGGCGGTGCCGGGAAGGCCGGTCCTGCCGTTGTTCACCGCCTGGATGCTGACGGTGTAGGTCTTGCCGGTCTGGACGTGCGTGTCGGCGTAGTTGAAGGTGTAGGGAGGACCGCTCAATCCCTGCCGGGTTATGTCCACATCCGGCCCGGTGAGTTTGATCGTATAGGTGGTCCCGGCGGCCTGATCGCTCGTTGACCATGTCGCGGTGATGTTTCCTCTGGTATCGACCGATGCCTGCACTCCGGTCACCTGCGGCGGTACTCCCACGGCGATGGTCTGCATCTGCGACCACCGGCCGTACGAGTTGTCGGCGCGTGCCTGTACCCGCACCTGGAAGTTCGAGCCATCGACGATGGCGGAGTTCTGCACGGTCTTCGGGTTCGGGCTGTTCGGGTCGGAGGCGAGCAACGCGCCGCCGTATGGGTAGAGCTGCGTTGTATAGGCGGGGGAGAGGCCATCGGCATCGAACTGCCAGCCGAAGGTGATGGTGTGGGCTGTGCCGTCGGATCTCCATGTGGTGATGCTCGGGGCCACCAGGTTGTGTATCACCACGGTCTGTAGCGGGGACCACTGTCCAATCGTCCCGATGCCGATCCCCCTGAGCTGCGCGGTGTACGTGTCCCCGGCCGTCAGACCGGTTGTGATCTCGTAGGATGTTGTGGTCCGGCTCAGCATCACCGCCACCGTCGATCCAGGCGCGCTGGTTTTTGTGATCACCAGATAGAAGAATTGCGCATCGGCCTGCGCTTCCCACGTTGCCCGCAACGCCGGTGTTCCGCTGCCGTCGTTGTAGTAGCCGAACGAGAGCGTTGGAACATCGAGCACGACCTGCGGATTGGCCGGTCCCAGTGCCCCCTGGGCCGATCCCCTGATGCTGTAGTTCCACCAGTCGCTCCCCTGTACCAGCGGCATCAGATCGTAGGTCGTGCCGCTTTGTGTCGTCGATGAATCGGGCGTTGCGCCGCCGTTCTTGAAGAGAGAGATGCTGTAGCCCTGTGCCTGGTCCACCGAGGGCCATTGTGCCTGAAGGTTCTGCTGGCCGCTGCTTGCGAGCGTGGCGTCGATCGCGCCAAGGTTCAGCGTGCGCGCCATGACATCGGAACTCCACGGCCCGGTCTCTCCGCCGACCGTTGCCCGCACCTTGGCGGTGTAGAGGGCATTGATCGAATATCCCGTGATCGGCTGGCTGGTCGTGGTAAGCCCAGTGTAGCCGCGCTGCCATGATCCATCCGACGCCTGTACCTGAAGTTCGTACGTCGCGCCGGGACCGGCGGATGTCCAGCTTGCCAGAAGGCTCTCGCTGCGGTAGTAGGGGGTGGCCGAGTTGACGAAGGTTCCCGGCGGGTTCACCGTCCCCGATGTCGCCGCCGAGGTCAATGCCCAGCTTATCATCGGTGTGGAGCCGTCCAGCGGTGTGCGCACCTGCATGTCGTCAACGATCTGGCGGGAGGTGCGGATGCTGTTCCAGAGGCGGAACTGGCTGGCCGTTCCCTGAAGGCTCTGTGCCCCTCCATCCACCGTGGTGCGCCCCAGCACGAGCGTGCCATTGGCCTGTAGACCGCCGCCTGCGGGAAACGCCAGCGCTCCGATTCCCATGTAGACCGGCATGCCGTCCACATACAGCGCCACGCCGTAATGCGTGCCGTTGCTCGGGAAGATCGTCAGCGCCACGTAGTGCGGTACCCCGTCGTTGATGGCGACGCCGGTCCCCCCGGTGGACCCCACTGCTCCGTAGCGCACCGTGAGGTTTGCCGGGTTCTCTAGCCACAGCCGGTGTGCATCGTCGGTGCCATAGCTCATCAGCACCGCCGAGGCGGACCCATCGCTCGTCTGGAACCAGCAGGTGGCTGTGAATCCGTTAACCGGAAAGTTTGCGATCGGCCCTTGGCTTACCGAGCCGGTGGTCCCGAATGAAAAAACCGTTCCGGCGCCAGTCTGGTCGCTTGCGAACGTAAGCGTGAGGGTGGGGGCTACGGGTGTTTCCTGTTGCATCAAGCTCTCTCCGTTGCGCGATTCCGGGGCGCGGATGGTACAGTGGTCGGTACGGGCACATGTTCACGTGCCCGTGGCGTATGTATGCGGTTCAGATCTCCGGCGTGGCGCTCTTCTGCGCCGAGGTTATGTTCCCCGCGTCATCGTAGGTGTACGTGATGCGATTGGCGCCGTTCCAGGTCGTTGTGGCGAGCCTTCCGAACGGGTCGTAGGCGAATGCGGTATCCACCGCATAGGGACCGATAGCGAGTTCCGTCCATGGGCCAAGGAGCTTATCTCCGCCGCTCCGAACCGTCCCGGTGTAGATGCTTCCCTGTGCCATTGGCTGCGTGTAGATCGCCGGAGAGCCTTGCACCTGTTGTTTCCCCTGGCTGGCCTCATCCCTGAAGAGATCGGCGACGTATGATGTCACTATCGGGTTCGTGTCGGCGCTCCAGCCCACCATGATCTGCGTTCCGGTTGTGTTCACCGTCGGATTGCGGGGCGTGGTGGTGATCGGCGTCAGTATCTCGCTCGGCGGGCCGAGAACTATCCCGCCGCTGTTCATTCCGCGCACGGCTGTGGTATAGGCGTTGGCGGGGGAGAGCGCCTGGCCGAACGTCGCGGTGAGCGTATCCTTGTCGGTGCTCTGGGTCCAGAGGCTTCCGCCGGTCTGCATCAGCAGGGCCAGATATCCCTCCACTCCCGCCCCCTGCGCGGCCGTCCAGTCGTAGCGGACATTGTGGCCGCTGTTGTCCACCATTGTGATGCCGGGGGCGCCCGCAATCGGCACCAGCACCTGGCTTGGCGGGCCGAGGACGATGTTGTTGCTGTTGGTGGCGCGCACGACGATGGTGTAGAGCGCCTCCACGCTCAACTGTACGTTGAAGGTGGTTTGCAGCGTATCGGCATCGGTCGATTGCGACCACCGCTGCGAGCCGGTCTGTTCAAGCATCGCAAGGTAGCCGTCGATGATCCCCTCCCCGGCGCCGGTCCATCGCATCAGGATGTTCTGGCCGCCGTTGTCCACCATGATGATCGTCGGGCTTCCCGTTATCATCGTAAGGATCTGGCTGGGAGGGCCGAAGACGATGAGGTTTGCATCGGTGGCGCGGACCGTCACGGTATACTGAAATGCCGGATCGAGCTGCTGGTGAAACGTTGTTCGCCGCGCCGACCCATCGGTGTACTGCCACGAGCTGCTTCCTCCCTCCCGGAGGAGATTCGCCGCATATCCCTCGATCTGGTCTCCCTGCGCCGCTATCCACCAGATGTTTGTCTCGGTGACGTCGTTGCTGGCGCTTGTGATCGTCGGGGCGGTCGTGATCGGCGCCAGCACCTGGCTCGGCGGGCCGAGCACAACCCCTTCCTCCCCGGTGGCACGCACGCTCACTGTGTACCGCGCTGTCGGCAGGAGCTGCTGCTGGAAGGTCGTGGTGAAGGTCGCCGGGTCGGTGGTCTGCGTCCAGCTCTGGCGCATCTCTTCCACGAGAAGCGCCAGATATCCCGTGATCGCCGTCCCCTGCGCGGGACCCCACTGCAACAGGAGGGAGAGGCCGCTATTGTCGACCAGGCTCACGACCGGCGCGGCAGTGATGAGGGTGACCGTCTCGCTCTGCGATGTCGGCTCTCCGCTCACCATGACCGTAACGGTAAGCGTATAGGTCTTGGTAGGTTCGAGCGTCTGGCCGATATCGATGCTCGGCACCTGCGTTTGGAAGTACTGCGGCGGGTTCCCGGCTTCGGTCAGGGCCACCTGAAATCCGGTGAAGCGGGGAGGGATCAGCGCGAGCCATTCGGCGTGAAGATTCCCCGGATCGTATATGACATGGGTGAACGTCAGATTCTCCGCCATGGATAGACCTCCATCGGTAGCGTAGGGGCTGTGAGCGCGGCCGGGGGTAGTGCCGCAAGACTGTTCCGAACGAGAGCGGGCAACGTAGTAGGATGTACGATTGAAAGAACATCCGTGGTCAGCAGCCCGTCGTCCGTCGATTTACGATTGGGACGATGGGCCGCAATTGGCTGTGCGTGGCTATAGCGATGGGCTGCCATGCTGATAGCCACTACCACACTAGCCATTGACCATCGCAATCCAGGGAGTGGAGGGTTCGGCCTTTGGCTCCACACGGATCAACCGGATCAGATCACTGTCGACCGCCGCCGCCGTCGTATATGGGAATTGAAGTCCGCATGCCAGCGGGGAGGAAGCGCCTGGCGGACCGAACTTGCGATATAGCGATGCCTTCGGTTGTGTTTGAACTGCATCTGGTTGTCCCCGACGAGCAGCCCGCCCGCGAAGTAGGTGCGCGTGTCCGGGATCCTGTTGAAATCCTCGATGCGCGGCCCCACGTTCATATTCCAGACATAGCCGCTGAACATCTCCTCCTCGATGGCGATGATCCTCGTCTCGCCGTCGAGCGATATCAGCGTGTCCCCCACCCTCAGCATGCGCGCCAGTACCACGCCCTCGGGCGTTATCATCGGATGCCCGTCGGTGATAAGAACGTTGTGTCCCAGATCGGTGCGCAGCCGGAGCATCGGCACCTCCTCGGTTCCGCTCAGCATGCTCTCCACTTCGAGCACCGTGCCGGATCGGTCGGCCAGTATTCGGTCGCCGGGACCGCACATCTCTATCGGCCTCGATGTGCCGTTATAGAGCGTAACCTCGGTTCCCTCGGCAATGCAACTGAAGAATACCAGAAGCTGGGGGATGCGGAGGTAATACGGGTTCTGCGGCGGCACCGGTCCACTTGTGATGGTGATGTAGACCGGCAGGTTGTTCACTGTGAGGGAGATGGTGAAGGTATAGATCGCTTCGGAGTTCGGCGTCAGGCAGCCGTTGGCTGGCTGGAACTGCGCCGGCTGAAGATTCCACGAGATCTTCGGCCCCTCGATCCTAGTATTCGGGTCCGTGAAGAAGTTCGATGTGCTCTTGATTGTGCAGCCCCCCCCCTGTCCGGTATCGGGACGGGCCATTGTGATCAGGCAGGTGTTCGGTGTCGGTGGATTCAGGCTGATGTCGGAGGAGAAGGTGATGCTTCCCGCTACCGGCATCAGGACGTTCGATCCCGATCCTCCCACCGGAGTATAGGTGCAGTCAGGCCCGGTGCGTCCCAGACAGAGCTTTGTTGCCGCTTGGCCCGGTCCCGGCATCGGTGCCAGATTTGTTATGTTCGTCGGCGCCTGCGAGGTGCTGGCCTGTAGGTAGCCGTGGTAGGCATTGCCGAACTGGTCCTGCCACATGTATGTCGCTATCGAGAGCACAATGATCTCGCCCTGCTGCTTGGTGCCGTATGCTATCAGTGTCAGATCGGTTCCGGCATTGTACTGCTGGTTGAACTGTGTGGGGCCAAGTTGCTGATACGATGGGTCGTAGAGGCCGAGCGTTATCTGCGAGACATAGGGGGTGTTGGGCACCGAGGAGAGAGCCGAGCTGTCGAAATTCTGATTATCGGAGGAGCCGAATGTGGTGATCGCCTGGATCGGCTGATAATTGTAGTTGTCGAACAGCGGCTCCGATGTTACTCCATGCAGCATATGCTGCTCGCGGGTCCGTTCCAGCACATGAAATTGTTCCGGGTAATCTTCCCGGTTGATGCCTGCCAGCTTGAGCTGCTTGGTATAAAACCGGTAGTGAACGTCGTTGGAAAAATCCAGCAGTGTCGGAACTCCAGGGAGGGATGTCTGACACATGAACTCGATATCGTTGCGGTCTCTGAGTGTGAGCATTGTTGTCCTAATTGCAGTTTCCGAAGCTTATCGGTGTATACCTGCCGTCACGGCCTGTATCGCGGAATTTGCGATCGGTGACTCCTTTCCCCGAGTTGTTTGCGTTCGATGATGCGATAGATGGGGCGAATGATGATCGGCATCGTACGCGATATCGATGCGGCTGATAAGGATATCCTGTCATATTCGAGTGGTTTGGCGAGATCCATGAAGGCTGATCCCCCGTCTGTGAGCCGTTGACCACGGATCAGGGATTGATAGGCGGAGCAAAGCCGTCGAACTCTTGGCTATGTTGGAACCCTTTAATTGTGCAGCGGCAACTCCGGCGAAAAACGACGTGGCAAGATCCTGCCGGGCATGCTCGTTTCGCACGTATGGAGACAAGGAGGAAGAAAGAACGTGATAGGAAAGCTGGTGCCGGATGAGATCGAGGAGATGGGGGCCGAGGGGAGATCTGCTGGATCAGCTCATCCGGGAGTAGACAGCATTCAATGGATTGCAATCTATTGAACTGCTCGGTCTACAGTGGAGTACATCTTTGTGTACCCCCCGGGAATACCGGTATCAAGGAGAGGAGAGCCTATCCTACAATCACTTTGTAAAGCATAAGCTGAAGTTTATCCATCGAGCGCGGTTGAGCGCGTGATGATACCTCTGCAACTGTTTTGCCTCGGCCAGTCCTATCACGTGCAGGTAGGCACTAGCGGTGCGTGGTGCTGGTGCCAGGACAGCTCCACGCAGCAGCCTCTGGAGGTGGGCGAAGAGGCGTTTGGAAAACAGCAGAGCAAATGTTAGAATCGTCGCTGCATATGCGGTGGGTAGTATAAGCATCCGGTACATCGAGTAGGGTTGGGATACCAGGGTATGTTACCCGCCTCTTTTGTGCACGTCCTCTCCCCTCATGGATAAAGTCGAGCTTAGTGCATCGTTACGCTAATTCTATAAGGATAGTCCATTGAAATACAACGTACTCACACCGGAAGAAGAACGTGTTATCGTACACAAGGGCACCGAGCGGCCGTTCACGGGCGTCTACGATGACTTTTTTGAAGAAGGGGTCTACGTATGCCGACGCTGTGATACACCGCTGTACGTCTCAGACCGAAAATTCCATTCGGGTTGTGGGTGGCCCAGTTTTGACCAGGAGATCCCGCACGCAGTGAGACATGAGCCTGATCCAGATGGGCAGCGTATAGAAATCCTGTGTGCGGCGTGTGGCGGTCACTTGGGCCATGTCTTCCAGGGTGAGCGTTTTACCGAGACGAATACCCGGCATTGTGTGAACTCGGTATCGATCAAGTTCGTTCCCAAAGGCCAGAACCAGAACCCAGACTAGCATACCGTTGATGAACAGGCAGCACATGCTGCTTGCGCTGGAACGGAACATGGAGGCACTGCACGGACGTTCTGTGTTATGCCGATAACTACGAGCAAGGAAAGAGCGGCGGCGTCTGAATGACGCCGCCGCTTTTTGTGATAGGGCATTTCCGCCGAGGTGAGACTTTACACATGCCATGCAGTATTCCCTTGGACTGTGCGTCTGGGCATATATGAGATTCTCCTCATTATCACCCACGGCCGGGGAACGCCGGGGGCAGCCTGCAAGGCATATTCCTACCATGCGGTCATTTGTTTATCTCAGAGGAGTACACAAAGATGTACTTCTTCGATGATTTATAATGTGATAGTGTAGTTCCTACAGGCGTCAGGCGAGAACTATATCGTGCCATTCTGCCGGCGCTCATCAAATTGCAGCGCCATGTTCTATACAGGGTGCCAGGCATTCTGCGCTACTGGTTGTTTATATATTGGAAATTAAGAGGGGTACGAAAAAGCACAGGAGAGCGCTTGTGTTTCTGCTCGACTGGGGCTTCCCTCCCGCACAGATCGTTTTCGGCATCGACCCCTCAACAGTGTACCGCTCTGCGGCCGTCTATGAGCAGGCGGCCGATCTTGGCGACTGCCTCCACAAGAAGTGTCTGCGCGGATGGACCAGCGTCATCTGTGATGATGTGCGGTACTATCACAGCCGTGCCGTCAAAGCATTGCCAGCAACCTCACGTGTCGAGCAAGTGTTCCTGCCGAGTTAATCGTCGAATCCGAACGTGGTCGAACGGCTCTGGAAGTTTCTGAGGAAGCGTATCACCGGCGCATGGTATTATCCGACGAATGATCTGTTTGGCGAGGCGATTATGGGTTTTTTCAGCAAGATCGAGCAGTATCGGTCAGAACTGAGGAGCCTGCTGAACTTGAAGTTTCAGGTGTTCTGCATTTCGCAAACCAATTAACTGCGGACATACTACCTCCACTAAAACGAAACCGGTGTGTACCATGGATCCAAGGGTACAGGCTGTTCTTAACCTTATCGATAATGGCTTCACGGGCGATCTGTGTATCTGCTCTCTTGCGAAAGCCGTGAATATTTCCCCGTCACGATTGAACTCGATCTTCAGGGTTGAGACAGGTGTATCAGTTAAACAGTATGTCAAGATGTGCCGCCTCTATAAAGCTCGTGAATTGCTTGAAACCACATTCTTCAGCATCAAGGAAGTCATGGTAAATGTAGGGATACGGGATGAGAGCCACTTCGTTCGCGATTTTGAAAAGGCTTTCGGCCTTTCTCCGGCACGATATCGTAAGATATTCCATAATGGAACAGTCGTGTGCCCAACGCCGCTCAATTCGGCTAATAGATAGGCTTTCAGGCCAATGCTATCCGCTTGTTATGAAGCCCACCACACCATATTTTTTTATGAAATCGGTGAACTGAAGTGAAGACGGAATTACTCTTGAGCTGATGGCTGCAATACACCGAGAGATATAGATCTAGGGGTCTCTGGTATACCCTGCCAATATAACCAGAGAGGTAAGGGTGCACTATCTCAGCAGTGCACATGGCTGTCTGCTGTGGAATGGGATTTCAAGGAGGGTCGCCGCAGGCAGGGGCCGGTTATTGCCTTGTCGAGTCGGTACAGGTGCCAGCCGGCGGCCTGGATTGAAATGGGTGATCCGGCGATAATGCTGAGCAATACCATGATGCTGCCGGAATATAGGCAGCATCTCCATTCACCGCAGGCATCATCTGCGATGCAGCGGAGGTGCCTGCACATCACGGGGGAATGATTATGGACGATTTGCAGCTAGTAGGGGTGACGCTCGTTCTGACCGCAGAGCAGAGAGCGCAGATTCAGAGGTTCTGGAACGAGCACGGGAGCGTCGGAATAGCCGAAATCAGGGTGGAAGTAGTGAACGGCTGTGTCTCGCCCGCCTCGATTCAGGTTGGCACGGCGAAGTAACACCGGGTGAATAACGTGTTGTGTCGGCGGTTGGTACCCATCTGCCGACGGTTGCAGCCGTGGGCCGTTGCGGTCCGTATGTTCGGCGCGCACGGCCCAGGTTCTTCACACCGTGAGTATCGCATGCCTCGTCTGTTCACCCCGTTCCGGGGGGGATCGGCTGGCCTGCTGAATCATCAGCGAGAGCACCAGCGCGCTCGTGCCACAGATTGCCCATAACGAACTCCCGGCCATGCCCGGCCGGATTATCATCGAACCCCTGTATTGGTGGGGAGGAACCATGCTACAACTGCGATACTCAAAGGAATCATTCGGTTATCTCGTTGCGTTCCCCGATGGGGCGATCGAGATGTATGACGATGGCGCAGCCGAAGTGCTGGGACATGCCCGAACCCAGGAGGATCTGGAGCCGTATCGGCTGCGGGAGTTCACTATTGGCCCCAATTTTCATCTGAACAGCCCTCTGATCGTCTGGTTCGAGGTAACTCGCAGGTGCAATCTTACCTGTACGCATTGTTATATCGATGCCGGACGCCCCCGCAAGGATGAAATGTCTTTGGCTGAAATAAAGGAGACACTGGATGATCTGAAGTCGATCGGGACCTTTGCGATCGTGCTGGCGGGAGGGGAGCCATATCTCCGATCCGATTTCCCGGAGATCCTGGAATATGCCGCCGAACTTGACTTTATCATAGCCGTAGTCACTAATGGGAGCTATCTGACCCCCGCTATACTGGAGCGTGTGCCGAAGGAAAACTGTAGAATAACCCTGAGCGTTGACGGGATCGAAGCGCATACTCTTATCCGGGGACATAATTCCACCTTTGAACTGATGCAGGCCAAGCTGGAACTGATGCAGAGCATGGATATTCCATGCTCGATTTCCACGGTGATCTCCAAGGCGAATATCCATGAGCTGGAAGATCTTCTTCACTGGTGCGTGGATCGCGATATCATTTTTCGCACTGTAACGTTCAATCCCCTTGGCAGGGGATTGGTCAACCTTGATACCCATGCGATGGGGAAGGATGATGCCGCAGCTTCGGCAGAACTCTTCATGATGCAGAAGAAATTCGAGGGGGAAAAGGATAAGACCACCGGCATGTGCGTGAGCAAATTCTTTAACTATGCACTGTCGCTGATGTATATGACAAAACGGGAGCACTGTTCCCGCTCCATTGCCTATATCGCTGCCAATGGAGATGTCTATCCATGCGTCACCAGCGCTTCCATGGAGGCATTTGGTGCAGGCAACGTCCGTGACCAGAAATTCTCCTATCTGTGGCAACACTCCTTCAGGGAGATGCGGGCCATCACCTGGGATAATTTCGGTGTGTGTAATGGATGTCCCTACAGCGGCAAGGATTATTTCTGTGCCAACAGGTGCCCGGTGATGTCGCTGGTCCTGAACAATGAGCTGTTCGGCTGCGGGGCCACGGATTTCGAGAAGGAGGATCTGCGACTGCGAACGGAGCGCCTTCGGACGGAGATGGGATATGTCTACTGAGTCATGGGACGACGCATTCTCCGGCCTGACAGGGCTGAATCGGGCATACCGGGCGGCGCTTCCGATTCTGCACAGGATCATGGAGGCGGAGCAGAGCTTCATCCCATCCTCTCGGCCGCCCGATCTTGGGCTGCATGGGAACTCCGGTCTTCCGATCGAGCAGGTGCTTGCGGAAGTGGGCGATGGCGTCGCCGCGCATGCCATCAATTACCGATTCCCGCTTGCTCTTGCTCATATGGTCCCCCCATCGTCGGTGATCTCCATCATCGGCGATCTCCTGGTAGGAGGAATGAATCAATGTGCATTCATCTGGGAGGAGGCTCCTCTGGCGGCACAGGTGGAGCGGGAATGTCTCCAATGGCTGGCCGCATCAACCGGTTGTGATGATGATGCCGTCGGGCTTTTGACTTCCGGCGGCACTATGAGCAATGTCCTTGCCGCATATCTGGCGCTCGCAGCGGACCGTGCGAAACAATCCTCCGATGATCCTGCCAGCCGGTGCATCATCGCAAGCGACCAGGCCCATTTTTCACTGGAAAAAGGGGCGGCCCTGATCGGCGTTTCCCGCAATGCGGTGATCCGCACTCCCACAGGCCCAGACGGGCGTCTCGCTCCTGGCGCAGTTGCCGAAGCGGCCATGCAGGCACGGCTTCGGGGGCTGCATCCCTTTCTTCTGGTGTGTACTGCCGGTACCACCAACTGCGGCGTCCTGGAGCGGGCGGAGGAATTTATTGAGACCGCCAGGCGCCATGGTGCCTGGTGCCATATCGATGCGGCGCACGGCGGCATGATAACGCTGAGCCGCAGGGCAAATCCTTCCCATGCGTGTTGGAGGGAGGCCGATTCCATCTCGTGGGACCCTCATAAATCGCTTTACGTCTCCTATGCTGTCGGTGCGCTTCTGTTGCGCAATCCCGCTGCTCGTCTGCCGCTGGAGTTTCGCAGCGAATATGCGCTGAGAGAGGAATGCGGAGAGGATGCCGGTGCCTGGCATCTGGAGGGGTCCCGCCGGTTCGATGCACTGAAGCTCTGGATGACGATACGCCATTTCGGGCGTGATGGATTTGCCGACATCATCGACCACACGTTGGATCTGGCGGCGGAGTTCGCCCGGCTGGTGCGTGCGGAGAAAAGGTTTCTGCTCATCACCAGGCCGGATACAAACATCGTCTGCTTCAGGCTGGCCTGCGTCGGCTGCGATGACAATCAAGCCGACGCGATAAACGCGGCAGTCCAGCGGACGCTCTTCCTGAACGGAGGACCGCTTATTTCCACCACACGAATCGCCGGGCGCACCGTTCTCCGTGCCGTATTCATGAACCCTCTGACCCGCAGGGGCGATCTGCCGGGGATCATCGAACGTATACTGGCCGAGGAGGGATGCCAACGTTCATCTATTTGGAGTAGGGAGAGAGAAGATCATGAAGATATCACTCGTTACGAGTCCGCATCTTGATCACAGCGTCTTTCATCGTGGAGCGGATCGCTCAGTAGCCACTGAGTCGATCGATTATGCACAGCGCTTTGCGCCGATGGGGTTGATATCGCTTGCCTGTGCGGTGGAGGGCAAGGCCATGGTGGAAATTGCCGATATCAACAAGATGATTAACAGTCGGAGGCTGCCGATGTCCAGCAGTTTCTACGACGAAGCTGCCGAGTGGCTCCTCGGAGGCTCCCCCGATCTCATCGGGTTCATGACGGAGACCGATTCCTATCATCATCTGCTCCGCATATGCGAACGCATCAAGGCCAGGCGGCCGGCCGTACTTACGGCTCTGGGGGGAGTGCACGCCTCGGCGGCGCACTCGGAGACCATTCGTGATTTTCCGGCAGTTGATTTCATTGTACGGGGGGAGGGGGAGGAGGCGTTCCGCTCGGTAGTGGATGCTCTGAAAGAGGGTGGGGATCTGTCGAGAGCGCATAATGTCACGTTCCGCCAGGGTGGGCATGTTGTCTCCACGAGCGATCTCCCTCTCATTTCTGATCTGGACACCCTCCCGTTCCCCGATTTTTCCCGCATCGAACTCGATCCCCAGGATATCATCTATGTAGAGATCGGGAGAGGGTGCCCGTTCCGGTGCAATTTCTGTTTCACAGCTCCCTACTGGCAGCGGAAGCATCGTATAAAAAGCGGGGAACGGGTGCTCCGTGAGCTGCGATATTTCAAGGAGCGATATGGCCGCACCGACTTCAACTTCACACACGATCTGCTCACCACCGACCGTCGTTGGGTTCTGGCGTTCTGCCAACTGCTGGACGCAAGCGGGTTGAATGTCACCTGGACATGCAGCTCGCGCACTGATACCATCGACGAGGAGCAGATCTACTGGATGAAGCGGGCCGGCTGCCGCGATATCTATTTCGGTGTGGAGGCCGGGACGCAGGAGATGCAGGCGCGTATCGACAAAAATCTGGATCTGGCAGAGGCGGAGAGTATCATTACTAGAGCGACCGAAGAGGGGATAGGGGCCACGGTCGGGTTCATCGCGGGGCTTCCGGGGGAATCCGATGTCTCATTACGCGGAACATTGAACCAGGCTTTTAAGTTCCTGGCTCTCCCCGGTGCCATTGTCCATCTGTTCGGCTTCAATCCCTATCGCGGCAGCCCTCACTACGATCGTCTCAGCTCCATTCTGATATTCGACGATCATTTCGTGGATTTCCCCCTCTCCGAAGATGTTCATGCCGAGAACTGTAGCCTGATGTCGGCGCACTTCGAGATATTCTCCCGGTATTCCCGATTGGCCTATTATGAAGGTCTAACTATCGGCATCATCAGGGCCGCAGATGAATTTTTTCCCATGGTCAATGCTCTCCGTCCGTTGATGCTTCGTCTGCATGCACGCGGGGCCGACCCTCTGGATATCCTGATCGGCTGGACCTCCTGGATTGCAGAGAGGAACCGGATTCGTGGCCGGTCCGGGGCACGCCTGTACCAGGGGGCGATCGCCGATTTTCTGGAGTTTCTGGAGAGGCACCTGTCGGAGAGGGACTTGCTTGATGATGCGACCGGCGAGATGATCCGCTGGGAGCTTCGGAAGGATCTCTTCCGTTCCCGTACACACAGGCCGGTGAGCCTTCCCGAGTGGCAGGGATATGCCGCAAGCACTCTCTTTACCAATCACTCTCTTGTCGTGGATCAATTTGAGCATGCGGGAGAGTTCCTCGGGGATGATGATGGGGAAGCGCCGAGAATCTATGCCTTCTACGTGCTTCAGGATGGTACTCCCCAGATCGCTCGTCTGGCTCCGATCACTGCGCTGGTACTGGATCTGGCCGCCGCTGGAGTGGATGAGGGGGCGTTGCTGGAAGGGCTTGGTCGGCAGGCCAGGAATTCGGAAGAGGAGAATGATAGCATCCGCACGCAGATCCTGGCCCTGGTGGAGCAGCTCAAGTCCGCCGGTATGCTCGTGCATCCGGGGCAGGTTGCCGGGGAAGAATCCGAACAGCGCAATGGGCATGAGGGGATCAAGCCCGGCTATATTCCCGTCCTCGATTGAACAATCTGTCCGATGGCCGCCGTCACACAATTCCCGATGGATGCTCGGGGCAGTACTCAAGGAGTTTTAGTTATGGCGATATCACATCCTCGTCTCGGCGAGCTACAGGAATCCTTGCGCCCCATACGGGAGCGGCTGATAGCGCATCCCATGTATACGCAGATTCGGACGATGCATGGGCTGCGGATATTCATGGAGCATCATATCTATGCGGTATGGGATTTTATGTCGCTGCTGAAGACCCTACAGGGCCGCCTTACCTGTGTGGACATTCCCTGGATGCCAGTGGGCGACCGGGTGGCACGGCGCCTGATCAACGAGATCGTGCTGGGAGAGGAGAGCGATGAGGATGAAGGGGGATTCATCAGCCATTACGAGATGTACCATGAGGCGATGGAAGCATGCAGTGCGGATACATCCCATATCGACTGGTTCCTTGAAGTGGTCCGGGGGGGAGCCAGTGTCCCGGCGGCGCTGGAGATGGTGGCCGTGCCTCTGCCGGCGGCGGAATTTGTCCGCTCCACCTGGGCGGTCATCGAATCAGGCTCTGTACATGCCATCGCGGCCGCCTTCACGCTCGGCAGAGAGGATATCATTCCCGATATGTTCCGGGCGCTTGTTGCCGACCTCTGTGCCCGCTTCCCAAATCAGCTCACCCGGTTCCATACCTATCTGGAGCGCCATATTCAGCTCGATGAGGAGCATCATACGCCCATGGCACTGGCGATGCTGGAAAGCCTTTGCGGTGACGATGAGGAAAAATGGCGGGAGAGTGCGGCCGCTGCCCGTCTGGCAATCGAGGCGCGGATACGGCTCTGGGATGGTATCACTGCTGCCATTCATCATGGCAGTATCTCCGGCGATGGTGTGGTGTCCGGGGAGCATAGCATGGCCAGCGGCGCCGGCGCAGAACGTTAAAGAGATCAGCGCCCCCAGGGTTTGGGAATGGTGTGCAGGAAGGAGGGTACGCGGTCATTCGCCAGGTATTCCCTCCTTAGAAGGGAAGGATACGCCCTGCTATCCGCATTTCATGGTTCAGCAGCCATTGCTTCCGGTGTATCCCTCCGGCATATCCGGTCAGGCTTCCATCACTCCCGATAACACGGTGGCAGGGGATGATGATGGCTACAGTATTTCTCCCGTTTGCACGTCCCACCGCCCGTACGGATTTCATATTGCCGATCGCTGTGGCGATCTCCCCGTATGATCGTGTCTCGCCGTAGGGAATGGCAAGCAGGTGCTCCCATACCAAGCGCTCGAACTCTGTTCCTTCAACGGAGAGCGGGATCGAAAATTCCTGGCGTGTTCCCTGAAAGTATTCCTCTACTTGTTTCACCGCTTCCCTGAGAAGGGGATGATTATCCTTCTGCAACTCTGCGGCTTCGATGAAGGCAAGCGAGGTTATGCCCGTATCGGTGCAAACGATCTCGATCGTTCCGATCTCCGATTCGTAATATGCCCGGTAGCGTCGTTCTGTAGCAGCGTCATCCATAGGTAGAATGTTGAATAGGCTTCCCAGCCTTGCCACTGCTTGGCAAGGTGCCTGACGTCATCAGCCGTCGGTTTCTCCGGCAGAGCCAGTATGGTTTGAATCGCGTTCTGTAATGCCACGTCGTTTGCTGGAAGAGCCGAGGGTGCATGCAGGAAACGCATGAGCACATAATTGGCTGTCCAGTCGCCCACTCCTCGTATCGCCGTAAGCTCTTTGTAGGCAGTATCGTATTCTTCGCATTCCAGCAACCGGTTGGGATCAAGTCTTCCATCCGCCATCCGTCTGGCCACTCCCACGATGAACTCGGACTTCATCCTTGTGAACCCAAGTTCCACCAGTGCATCATCCGGCAAGCCCATCAGCGCATCCGGGGATGGATAGCTCCAGTAGGTGTGGCCATTATGGACTAGATGGGTGCCGTATCTCTCGATGAAACGGCGCTTCAGAGTGTATGCGAAGGGAAGATTGATCTGCTGTCCCGTAATCGCCCACGTGAGTGCCTCGAAAAGATCGGGTATGCCGATAATTCTGAGTCCATGGTAGTATGCCACCGTTTCCCGGAGCACAGCATTCTGTTCTGCCATTGCATAGAATG
Source organism: uncultured Alphaproteobacteria bacterium (assembly GCA_964455525.1). GTDB lineage: Bacteria > Bacteroidota > Ignavibacteria > OLB7 > OLB7 > JAFDZV01. The sequence continues at coordinate 77,760 of CAYVWR010000001.1, read as the reverse complement.
GTGTGAGATCCCTGTTGAGATCAAGCCAGTTGATCAGATACCGTGCCGTGGCGATCCTGATTCCCTTGGTTGGCTTCATATTCAGGAACCGGACCTCGATCGTTTCGCCGGGACCAGCGGAAACTTCGATGATGATGCTCTCTCGGCCAATCAGGATAAGTTTATGGAGCCTGCCATCCTTTACATGATGAAGCGGTTCGATGGGAGAGCGCCGGAAAAATAAAATGCATGCCTCGAAGTTGAAATCGGGAGGGACACGGAGTGAGAGCGGTCTCTCTTCATCCCCCCAGTCTGTAACCGGGAGATCAGGTATGCATTTCTTGCACGGGCGCAGCCCATGGTGTTCTGCGTGATCCTTCGTCTTAAAGATCACGATATTCTCCACCTTTGGCTTTCTAGCTGTACAGGAGGGGAGGCAGTAGATCCCGGTGGTAATAACTCCGGTGTAGAATTTCCCGTTATAGGCAGAGTCGCTTCTCATGATTGCTTCGATCGCGGACTCATGCGGGATCTGCTCGAATGTCAGGTCTTGGGCTGTCTGCATGGCACACCTCCATACGTTGGTTCCTAACGGAAGTCTAAACCGTTATATAGTGTCCCGATATCGACTCCAATATACAAGATCGCCGGAAAACTAAACGACGATGCACATTCAGGGCATCGTCGTTTAGATGGTCGGGTCCAATGGTTATCGGCCGTGTAGACATCAGATGGTTCTCACTGTGATCTTCTGTGCCGCACGCACTATGGATGTGCATGGTGGTACCTGGCTCGGGAGTATCCGCCGTGGAAAACCGCCTCTTGTGGGCAATCGGAAGGCTTTTATTCCTTGCCCAGCACAAAATCCAACAGCCCCTGAAAGCCATTGGATGTGTTGTCCGCCTGAATCCCCAATCGTTCCGCGGGCAGATTGAAGCGGTTCACCCAATAGGTAGGGTATCCGAAGGTCTTGGCGCCATAAACATCCCAGCCACCGAATGCAGCAAAAACAATCTCACCTTTGTTCAAGCCCAGACGCTCCATGCCCAGGCCATAGGCCTTCGGGTCCGGTTTATAAGTGCTATTGACGTCCGTGCTTAAAAGTTCGTCAAAGAGATCGGCAATCCCAGCGTTCTCCGCATTTGCATGAAGCATCTTGGTGCTGAAGTTAGCTATGGTGATGATCCGTATGCCAGATGCCCTTAATTTTTTGAGACCTTCAATTGCGTCGGGCCATGGTTTCAGCGTAAGGTATGCGTTCAGCAGGTGGTCTTTTTGCGCTTTTGTTGTCTCCAGCTTCATGCTCTCGATTGTATAGGTCAGAGCGTCTTCCGTAACCTTGAAGAAATCCTCGAAATTGCCGGTGATGGAGCGTAAAAAGCAATATTCAAATTGCTTTGCCCGCCACGCTTTTGTGAAATCCATGCCCTTGCCAGGAAAAATTTTCTCGACATCGGCAACAACCGAATTGGGATCAAAGATCACGAAATAGTCGAATGCCACAGCCTTATAGGGCGGGCTTGATGTTTGGGCAGGTGATGGAAAGGCCGTAATGAATAGCAAGGAAACGAAAGTAGAAATGTTGATGAACCTTGCTCTGAGCATGTGTTTTGTTCTCCCTTTTACGCTCCATGGAATGATATTACCCGCATTCTTCGATCCGCAAGATAATATCTGTTCTTGTTTGCCACTTCAAACCGGGTGACTTCCATGTCTGGCGAAATCCGGGTATCCCGACGCGCTGTCCGTAGAGAGGCCCTCACCAGGTATGGACAATGCCCTTAGCTTTTACCGTGCGATTCTATAGCTTTGGGTAAGGCCCTGCATACTGAAAAAGTGGAGGGCCGGTTTAGCTATCAGAATAGAGAAAAAGAAGTAGAACTCTTAATATGCAGGTTCTGCTTCTCTCGATTTTTCCGAAGTTCCTTGAATCTTGTGGGCAATCTCCCATAACGATTGGGGATCAACGTTTCGCAACTCTTGCTCCTGCATCGCTTTGTTAAGAGATTAGCCGGGGTCAGCAAATGCGGATCCAAGGAAGCCGGTCTTCTTGCATCCCAGACAATCATCCTGCCAACCATGCGTAACGGCCCTAAAGATCAAGTATCTAACAAGGTGGATTCATCCAGTAGAGTTGTTCAGAAACTAAGGGATGTAGAGTACATTGTCAAGATTCCCTCTAGTATGCAAACGTAGGTGTTTCAGGGGCTAACCTGATTGTAAAGCTGCGGCATTCCATCATGAGTCGCTTCTCCTTCCTCTATGTAATTCCATGACAGGAAAGGCTGAACGATCATTACAAGCAAGGGTTCTAGGGCAGATTCAGTTCGGGTGACTCTAGGCCCTGTCTGATAAGTGTTCTTCACGGCTCGAACGGGCTGGACCGAGGGACCTAAGCTCCCTGTATAGCGACGCTTTGCAGGTAGATATGATAGTTCAAAATCTGCGAAATTTTCCTGAAAAGGACTTATCAGACAGACCCAGGCCGTGTGTGATAACCTGATGTGAAACGTCTGCACAGACGACAAGCGATCATGAGTTGTACAAATGTCGCGCAAACGACACGAACTCAGCGATACCCGGTGGCAGAGCCTTCAGCCACATCTGCCGAAGAACTCGCCGAACGGGGGGTGTCCCTGGAAAGATTGCCGGCAGGGGATCAACGCGATCCTCTGGAAGCGCTCAACACGGGTGCGCAATGGCCTGACCTGCCAGAGAGCGCTAGGGGCCGTAGCAGAGGGTCTATGATCGCTACAGCCACTGGCGCACGACCGGTCTATGGAACCATTTGATGGCTGCCTTGATCGGAGCGCTGCGCAAGCGCTGCATGCTCAAGGCCGAGATCTTCACCATCTTCAATAGGACCTACGGGGTATCCTATGATAAAAGCGAGACCGCTGAACATAGTCCGCGAATGGCTTCATGCCGTCAGGCAGACGCACCTACAGTTAAGCGCCGCAGCTCTCGATTGAGCGTTAATAGGGCATGAAACACATGCTACAAATCTTTTTTGCGGGCGCTGATTAGCTTGCCTATCTTTGACAAGCTAATCTCAATGGTGCTACTACTATCAGCAATGCTAATAAGCTTGACTAGGTCTTCAATGTCGAATATTTGCTTCTGATTCAAAGTCACGATTTCTTCGTTTTTCAAAGCATGCTCCGAGGATGCCATGTTGCCCGGCAAGAAACTTCGCGTGCGCCTGCGGTGTATTTGTCACGATCGGCCTTATACTTCAGAAGAACTTCGGGTCAGAAGAAAGCAGGTGGCAGCTCATAGGGTAATGGAGTTGCCCTCATCGTTGAAATAGTTCGCTGTAGCGCTTGGGGCGGTTGAAATTTTTGTGATGCGTCCATTACGCCAGTCATAGGCCGTGAACTCGACCATATTCCTCGCCTTCCTGCCCGGACCATCCATCTGTAATTCTGGCGAAGATGGACTTCTCTGAACGGCACGGATGGATAATCTGAACCCCACGCGTATAGGCAGCGTGTCCCGGCATGGTCGTCGGCCGATAGAAGAAAGCCTCTGATTCGTAGTTCTTTTGTGGAGAATTATTTGACCACCCGCTAAAATCTGATGGACGGAACAAGGGGAAATCGAACATTCTCACCAGCGATGATTTGGAGGCGGCCAGATACTCTTCCAGCGACCCCACTTGAAGGAAGCAAGAATGCTCTGCTGTCCCCTTCTTCACGTATGGTAACCGAGACTATGGAGTCAAGATCTCCGTGCTCATTGAAGCGGCAATAGGCTTTCTTTTCCGGGCGCCAGTGGATTTCAGCAAGATGCACATATTCCTGATGCAGTTCGTGGTAGATGCTTCCCGGCCCTGACCATCCTTCAAACGTTCGGCCGAACACCAACTGTGTGGCACCCTCCAGAGATTTAGTCCCGGTGTGATCCAAGCCTCGTTCGACTCACATGCCTTCCTGTCCCCCTCCCGATACGTAGCTGGCAATCGACTTTTACTCTGAATTCATTGGATCACACTTGAAGGCCATCCGTAAAGTCCGCTCCGGCTAAAAGGACATGTTCCTCATGAGTTGACTTGTGATGTCATTGTCCGAGGTCTGGTTTTCATCCGTGCTTGTGGTAGACTCATTGCTCGTCTCCGGCGTCCTGCTCGTGCTCTTTTCTTTCTTCTCTTCAATGCGTATAAATGAGGCCTCAATGCGCGTAAAGGACAGTGCTCCATCTCTTTCCCCGGCATGCGCGTCATGTGCATAAGCGAACAATGCCAGCGCACGGCGCAGTATCTCCGTTGCGGATGTGTCTTTTTCCCTTGCAAGCTTCTCGACAAGGGTGGTGGTTTCCTCCGACAGTTCGACTTTCAGCGTTTTCATGGTTTGTTTCCAATAGTACGATCAGGACAGTTGAAGATTTGCACGGGCTGCAATGCCTATGTTTGTTGCGAGCGTAGAAAAACGAGAGGCAGGACCGGGCCATGACGCGCAATTCCGCCTCCCGGAGTCAAAAGTGTCTGCTCCTGCTGTAGATAGAGGCAATGAACGAAGCGCGGCATCAGCGCGTAGATCGGCTCAAATACAAATCCCACCGGTGGCCCAGCCGGTGGGATTCGCCGTCATCGGAACGACCATCACCCATCCGACGAATGGACGTGGATCTTTGCCGAATAGCACTCTCCCGATACGCCGTCCAAAAGTCATGGGCGGTTCCAATTGCTTCTTCCATGCGATTATTGAAGTTGTTTCCGAACGACGGCCCAACCTGACTCTTCAGTTCGACGGCGGCGATGAGCCGTCCCTCATGAATGACAAGCAGTCCCATAGCTTTGTTGGACGAAAGAAGCCCGGTAGGGTCAATACGGACCGCTCCCGATGAATCTGCGCATGAGCCAACCCATTTGCGCGCACCAATTTCGATAACCAGCGCCACGAAACCATCCATGTTATTTCCGGCGGTGACGGTCGTGCATTCGCCCTGATCGGACCTGCCAGCTGCGATTTGCTTCTGCCGGGCCTTTTCGCGATTGCCCCAAAAGGTCATTGCTGACTCACGTACCTTCTTTTCGTCATCGATAAGTCGGACGCTTCGTCAAGGCAGGTTAAGTCCGGTCAATCGTTCTGTACCAGTTGGTGAGAGATTTCCGTGCGACGTGTCTGCCAGCAATCTCTGCCTTCCGGGCCTCCCGGTCAGAGCAGATAAAGCCGAGCTGTCCACAGCTTTTGAGCAAATCCAGCGATCGCTCTATGAACGGTACATAGATGTCGGCCCGGTCGAAGATAGTCGGATAGCGGGCTCGATACTCGGCCATAAGAGCAGCCGGGATCATTTCTTGGCGAACGTAAGGTGGATTCCCTACGACAAAATCGAATTCGCCATCGAGGGGCGCTAAAAGGAAATCCGTACACAACAACCAGCGATCCACCAAGAAGATGGCGTTTTTCGTCGAGATTCCAGATTCAGATAGCAATTGCAGAACTCGTGTCCGAGTCTGGTTGAAAGTTGCACGATGGAGTTCAACGGCACGAATGCACTCTGACAGAGTTTTTTCCGGTGCGGGTTTTCCTGCCTCTTGCCAGCTTGCAAGCAAGCGTTCGATAGCGGGTATCAGAAAGTCACCATCGCCGAAGGATGGCTCAAGCCGTCTCGTCAGGTGCAGTGGGTGGTCAGTTATGTAGCCCGTGAGGTCGAGAACAAAATCTACCACTTCACGACGCGTAAATACTGCGCCACGCGTTTCAGTACTCGCATTCGCAAAGGATGAGACAGCCTCACTTAAGGGGCATGACTCAAAAAGATTGGTCTGGAGCACAGTAATGAGAGGCGCAGTTGTGGGCATTTAGACTACTGCAGGGAGATTCAAGGTTGTTCTCATACCGCGACCGATCTGCGAATGGAGTTTGGAACAAAAATAGAACTTCGCTCTCCTTACGTCAAGAGAATGGAAGTTTACAGAAAACCAATAGAACATGAGATCCATTTCCAACCATTCAAGGGCGGTAAGCTGTAGTGCTTGAAATACCTCAATCTTGGCAACGAGAATGCCTGTCGCTGGGGGCGTATCATCGAGGCACAACTGGCGCACAAACCAGCCGGGCCACTGGGAGAGCCGTAGGACCGCTCGACCTTCCTAAAGCAGCGCACCGTGATGATGGAGGCGTGGGCGGATTATCTAGATGCTGTGGCAGAAACAGGGAAGGTTGACCTACCAGCACCTGATATGGTGAAGAGCAGGGAAGAAAGGGGCATTCAATCTTACCCTATACCGTTACTGCCCTCCATCGGATCAGGTGCCAGCCTGTACCGGATCATCTACCTCAACGATCCATAAGCGAGCAAATAAGCCCATGGATTGTTGTACCCAAAGAAAAAGCCCGGATGTAAATCCGGGCTTTTTTGCGGGATTTTGGGCCGCGTTGTAAGCGGAGAGGGTGAGATTCGAACTCACGGAACCGCAGAACGGTTCAACGGTTTTCGAGACCGTCCTATTCAACCACTCTAGCACCTCTCCGATTGTATGTTCTGCCAGATTTTCATCTGGTGGGCGGGACTTGGAAGCTGCTGTGCCTGGGCACAAAACCGCTCTGTCCTGTCCTTTCCTCGATTGAAGCTTGGCTTGGATACCCCAGGCCGGGCTTCGCTTCAAGGACTGCAAATATAAAAAGGGAGGGAGCGCAAATTCCATCGAAATCGTAACAAACTGCCTCAGTTCCATTCGCACCTGGATGGAACCCCGAGGCTAGCTCTTGCTGTTCCCTTCCCTGGCATGGTATCCCCAGGTTTACCGGCCTGTGCCATTCGCTCCCGAGGATCTGTGCCGGAAGCTGCCCACCGTTTCTGGATGCTTTTCTCGGCAAACTCCAACACATCATGTATAGATCCGGGCAATCGGTTGTTGATGCCTCTTGGTTGTTGGGATGCTGCATGAGCAGGTGGTTCGATCGGGGCATCATGAGGATCATGCCGGATGCTCTTCTCAGTGCTCGGGGGCGCTGGTCGATTCCGAAGGTCGGAACGTACTGGGTTGGGCGTAGAGCATGTGACGTTTGTGGATGGTGGATTGATCGTCACCGTGGCATCATCCCAGACCGATCAGGAGGGACGGAGCGTGGGGGCCGGGATTTCGTGTGGATCAGGGTTGACGATCGGATGGAGCGTGCATGATAGGCTGGGCAGGGGAGGTTATGCAGCGAAACTGCGGAGGGTCGGCTGCGAATGACAAGGGGCATGCACCGGATGGTACATGCCCCAGGTTCAGATGTGCAAGGCAACCTTATCCGGCGCTACAGCAACCGGCGGCGCAGTTATCGCAGGTGCAGCCAGAAGGGCAGGTACAAGCGGCCTTGTCACCGTTGCAGGTGCAGGCACAAAGGCTTGAGGCACAGCACGTCCCGGCTTCATTGCTCATCAGGCTGTTCGCTCCGAAGGCAAGGGTGGCACTGGCAAGGCCAATAGCCACGATACTGAGAATCTTACGCATTGCTCTATCCTCCAAAAAAGGATGTGAAGTGTTCTTGAGTTCGGATTCGCTTGTTAGCATCGAGCTTGCTCAGCCATGAGGCATGTATGCTCGATGTCTGTACGGGTGCGGTGGATAACTCAAGTCCTTGGAGGGGGAGTGATAGGCTCCTGCGACATGTGGTGAGTGATCTCCTCCAGGTTCGGAATCGGAAGTGCGGTCCTATAAGAATTGTCATGCCCTGCCGATGCGGCCAGATAGACCACGAGTGGAGGATAGGAAGTGCAGCAGGGGCGATCCTTCGCACAGCAGTCCTTCTGTTGCCGATGCGAATCCTCATGTTTTCGGTTCGCCGAACAGCATGAAGGTCTGCCCCTCTCGATCGTTGACTGTGATTCAGTCACTGAGAAAAGGAGCAGAATCGCAAGCATCATCCGCATAAGCGGGACGATATAACGTTGGAGGTCGTTCACGTAGGAAGAATATATCAATCATGGCCAACAATTGCTAGACAGGATAGTAACTGCAATGGTGTGCAAGCAGGCGTTTGTTGTTCTTTCCCTTGTCACAGGTGGCTCTTTCGAGCACCGCGAGGTGAAGCAAACAACCATATCGCTGCCCACGCTTACCCGAACATCTTATACATCCATGCGACCTGTACTGTGTTCGATGCCGTCGCCCGTGCCTGCGGAATGCCGGATACATGGAGACGGGGAGGGGCAGTATTCGATCCTCTGCGAAGGGGCCGCCACCAGCGTCGGCGACCTGGGCCTCATGGTCATCGGCACAAGTTCCATGGGAACACCCATCGCGCTGGCCGATGTCGCAACCATCGCGATCGGCCCTTCGGTTCGGCATCGCAGGATGGGAACGGGGAGGTGGTGACCGGCATCACACTATGCCGATCCGATGCTCGACCAGAGATCGGAATGCGGATAATGAGAGTCCCTTGCTCGAATGCGGTCGCTGCTGATCGCCTGATAATCGGGGCCGCCACGATTTTTCAGAAGCAGGACATTGCCCGGATGGTATGGTGTCCTTTAACGATATGACGGGAAAGGAGGTGGCTACGCTGGCCGTCTTATCCATTGTTCCAGGTGTCACCTTCAGCGGGGGGAAATGATAGGGGAAGTTCTCAGAGGGGGTTTTGCATAACATCTGAATGCCCGAATACTGCTCATGGCCGCTGCATCATATCCGGTATATTCATGAATCATAGCACCATAATAATGCCGGATGCAGATTTTATTTGCTTTCGTCCGCCAGTCTACATATGTTCGTGTCACTCCTTGACATATCCTATTATTGGATAGCATGTCGGTGGTAAATACACCTGATGGCAACAGCCATACACGTAGACTGCTCCTCGGTTTTCGATCTGAACTATTGATTCCGCCATTAATGATGACACTGCGGAATCAAATGTACCTGTCTCGGTAAGGCGAATCCCCCCACACATACTCTTTCCATGGCTATCATATAGCCGATCTTTCCGATACCATTTTGCAGAACTGCTGCTGGTGTTCGGTATGGTTCAATAGCATATGCTCCAGACCATATGGGGCCTGTGGCAGGCATCGTAGTGTTCTATGCATGAACTCAACCTGCATACATTATACAGGGGTGATGCCCTTTGTGTGTGTATGGTTATAGTGGATGTGGAAAAGTACCTGATACAACATCATTCCTACTCGACATTTAGCAACGATAAGCACCTAGGGTGATTCCGCCAGTGATGACCCGGAATTGCCGGACCTGACGCCGCACATTTCTGCCGGTGGAGGGATGGGGTGCAGCAAAAAAAATACCAGATGTTTAGGCCAGTGCCAACGGCGATCCATATGCCGGGAGTGCAGGTAAGCATAATAATCTGGTAAGGGATTGTTTTGCCGTGCCGGATTATTTCAGTGTATAAACACATCCGATATTGTCCCGTGGCAAACGCTCATGATCTCGTAGTACAATAAAAAAACTGGTGGCGTTTTGTTCACCAACAACGACACAATATTCAAACCATCCGACTCCCGGACGGTTCGACGGAGGAACCAGTAATGCCAGTACAGGTCAGTTATCCTGGCGTTTATATCCAGGAAGTTCCCAGTGGGGTGCATACGATCACTGGTGTGTCAACAGCTATCGCTGCGTTTATTGGTCGGGCGTCAAAGGGTAGGATGAACAAGGCGATGAGAATCCTGAGCCTTGCGGATTTTACGCGGACATTCGGCGCGCCACATCCGATGAGCGACCTTGCAAACAGCGTTAACCTGTTCTTTGCAAATGGCGGTACCGACTGTTATGTGATCCGTATCGCACATGGCGGGGCGGCGGCGGCCGTTACGATGCGATCGCTGGCCGGAGCGGATGTGCTTACGGCGACGGCAAAGGCCGAGGGCGATTGGGGCAATATGGTCCGGCTGGAGGTAGACTATAATACCACGAACCCTGATGAAACGTTCAACCTTCGTGTGATCCAGGAGGATGGTGGGGCCGAGCTTGCGGTGGAGTCGTTCCCAAGCCTCTCGATGAACCCCTCTTCTCCGCGATATGCCCCTGCATTTGTGACACAAAGCTCGCAACTGATCGATCTGGCGCCGACTGCCTTCCTTACGACAAACACGCCCGCTGTGGCACAGAGCATTGCCGGATCTTCGCTCGGCATGCGCCCGCTTGGCGCGGCTGCGGCCGATGTTCAAACTTTTCTGAACGGCCTGGTGAATCCTGCCAATCCCGCTAATCAGAAGTCGAAGTTCGATATCAGCGTCAACGGTAGCGGGTTTGTGGCTGTCGATCTGGCCCCCTGGACCGTTCAGAATACGATCAATGGTATCAAGGGGCATATCCAGAGCAGGATCAACGATGCCCTGGCAGCCTTGGGCAGTCCGGTGCCGACGGTCGAGGTCTCCATTGCGGCGCTTCCCGATGTTGTTGCCCCCGCTGTTGCCTGGACCCAGGGGAACCTGCTGAGAATCACCGCCAGCAATGGCAGCCTTGCAAGCGTGCGTGTCCGGCGCGCTGCTTCCAATGATATCGCCGTGCCATTGATGCTTGGGGTGGATCAGGGGGGAATCGAGCTTGCCCGCTGGAGCAATTTCCGTCCTGCTCCTACCGGCGCGTTTCTGGGATACGGCGCGTTCTCCGCAGGTGCCGGAAGCACGCCGGGAACGCTAAGCCTGGATAATGTGGTCATCATGGCCCAGATGGTTCAAGAGGGGATCACAGGGGTGAGCATCGACAGCCTTCCGGCCACGCCGATTGCGCTTCCGCTTATCACCGTTGCCGGTGCCACCGCATGGATCAAAAATGCCGCCAATGCCAGTACCGTTACCGCAGATAACGATGGCATCCGTGAGAAGCTTATGCGTATTGCTGCGGCCATCTCCAACCAGCCCGGCTTTGCCTGGCGTGCTGATGCCTACGGATATCACCTTTCGATCGTTGCCCGTGATGGCAATATCAACCAACGGCCAGGCATCGCGTTTACAGGCACCCTTACCAATCCGGCAAACCTGCTCGGGACGTTCACCAGCAATGTACGGCGTTATACCCTTGGCAATGGCGGCGCCGGTATGCCGTTCAGCAATGGTGGAGTGCCGGGCACCGATGGTGATGCCGCGACGGCTGCCGAGTATATCGGCAACGCCGTGAACCAGACCGGCCTGCATGCGCTCGATGCCGTGGATCTGTTCAATCTGCTGGTGATACCGGCCGATCAGGAGGTGCCGGAGCCTGTACAGCTTAGCCTCTGGGGGCCTGCAAGCAACTACTGTGAAAGTCGGCGCGCCTTTCTGCTGATTGATGCGCCTCCCGGCTGGACAACACAGCCGGGACCTCTGAATCCGCTGCCGCGTCCCGCGATCCTTAACGCCATGAGCCGTGTTAATACCGATATCCGCAATACGGTGGCAAAGAAGAACGCGGCTGTGTTCTACCCACGGCTCGTTTATAACGACAATGGGATCGTGAAGCCGATCGGCCCGTCCGGTGCGATTGCCGGCCTGATGGCACGCACCGATGTGCAACGTGGGGTCTGGAAGGCGCCCGCCGGGACCGATGCTGATCTGCGTGGCATCGTGGGGCTGGAGGTGAAGCTTACCGATATGGAGAACGGGGTGCTGAATCAGGTCGGGGTGAACTGCGAGCGCGTGTTCTCGAACGGCATCGTCAACTGGGGCGCACGTACCCTGGATGGGCATGACGATTTCGGCTCCGAGTGGAAATACATTCCCATTCGCCGTCTGGCGCTCTTCCTGGAGGAGTCGCTCTTCCGTGGCACCAAGTGGGTGGTGTTCGAGCCGAACGATGAGCCGCTCTGGGCGAAGATCCGGCTGAACCTGAATGCCTTTATGATGAGCCTCTTCCGTCAGGGAGCGTTTCAGGGAACCACGCCCGATAAGGCATTTTTCGTCAGGTGCGATTCAACAACCACGACCCAGAACGATCGCAATCTCGGCATCGTGAACATTGAGGTTGGCTTCGCACCGCTGAAGCCTGCGGAGTTCGTTATCATCAAGATCCAACAGATCGCCGGCGACCTCTAAGCAATCGTCGTGGCATCATAACCGAGAGAACTACATCATGGGAAAAGGCTTCACCAAGGACGCCAAGCGGATCGATCCCTACAAGAACTTCAAGTTCCGGGTCAGTTGGGATGGCAAGACCGTGCTCGGCGTCAGCAAGGTTGGCGCGTTGAAGAGGACGACAGAGGTCGTCAAGCATCGCGATGGCGGTGACAATAGCCACGACTCCAAGTCGCCGGGGCGTACGTCGTATGATTCGGTGAGCATGGAGCGAGGCATTACGCATGATCTGGAGTTTGAAGCATGGGCAAACAAGATCCACTCGTCCGCCGGTGATGCAGCAATGGATCTTGCAAACTTCAAGAAGGAACTGACGCTTGAAGTCATGAACGAAAAGGGACAGGTGGCCTTTCGCTATTTCCTGCACGACTGCTGGGTGAGCGAGTTCACGGCCGTGCCGGAGCTTAATGCAAATGCCAATGCTGTTGCCATCGAATCCATCAAGATCGAACTCAATAGCTGGGAACGTGATCCTGATACGAAGGAGCCTGATCCCAATGGCTAGTGGCATCGCGAGATAGGTGATGATAGCAGCAGAATCCTCTGAATCGCTTGTTCGGTTTCCACAGGTGCATGCAGGTTCCGCACCTGAGGTGCAACGATGGCTGCGTCCGTTTGGCTTGTATGAGGCCGATCTTCACGTCGATCTGCGTGCGACCGCGCGGCCGGTTGCAATCACACAGGTTCTCCGCAATTGTCTGTGCGGCGATGCGGATGCAGATGCAGACGAGGAGTTCCTCTGGAATCTTTCGGTCGGCAACCGCATCCATGCGCTTGTGACGCTTGCAGTGGCGTGGGATGGCGGGGCGATCGACCTTACGCTCGGCTGTCCAGAGACGGCGTGCAAGGAGGATATGGAGATCGAGCTGACGTTGGGCGATCTGGCGGAGCTTCAGGATGCCGCGCATCGCCGCCAGCCGATGCAGGTGGAGATAGTGGGGGAATGGTATCCGATCCGCAGGCCAACCGGACGCGATCAGCTCCTGTGGCTGCGCGGCAGCTATGCCGATGAGCGCGAGGCGATGCGTGCCATGGTGCGTATGATCGCCGGTGATGCTGCGGCTTCCGATAGGATGCTCGATGCCGGGACGATCGCTGCTATCGGGGAGGCGATGGCCGGGTTCGATCCCCTGGTCGATTGTACCGTCACCGTTCGCTGCTTCAATTGCGGTTGCGAGCATGGGCATGCGGTCGATCTTGAGGAGATGGCGCTCAGAAGGTTACGCCGGGCACAGCTTCGATTGCTCTCCACGGTGCATCAGCTTGCCTGGCATTACAAATGGAGCGAGCAGCAGACGTTTGCGGTGCCGCACTGGCGCCGCGAGCATTATCTCTGGCTTATCGAACAGGAGCAGCGATGAACGGATATTTCTCCCGGCTTGCACAGAGCACGGGCGTGCGCATCGGGGGCGCATCGGGCCGGGAGTTGGTCCCGATTGCACGTGAGCCTCTGCGCTCGCCGCAGCCGCTGGACGTAGAGGAAACCCGTGTGGTGGGCGCCGGTGGCGTTGCGTACGATACTGTCGGTAGCCCATGGTATCCGAAACCCGCCGGTAATGCATCGGATGGCATTCCGGCAGGCATGCATCCAAAGGGCTTGCAGGATGGCGATGGCCCCGGTGTAGCGCCAACCCCCGATGCCGGTGCGCCGGGTGTGTTGCAGGTCGCTCAGGAGATGAGCCGAAAGGAGGTCAGCACCCATCATGGTGCCGGAGGGATGGCATTCGATGAACCGGCCGTGCAGGGCACGGAGGAGCAGGCGTCCGGGGAACGTTCTGCCTTGTCGCTGGAGAAGCTTGTGGTCAGGATGATCGAGGGCGATCCTTCTGAACGTACCGATGCCGGGGATGATCCTGAACTGCTGGATGACGGCAACGGACCGCGGATCAACGAGGCCACCCGCTCGATCCTGCGCGATGTGATCGGATGGATCGCTGCCCCATCGCTTCCCCGCGATACGGCTGGCAGCCCGATCGAAGAGCATGCGATCGGTGAAGCCGTGGAGCGGGGCGAGGGGCAGGAGAGCGGACGTGGATCATCAGTGCCCCGCGATACGGCTGGCAGCCCGATCGAAGAGCGTGTGATGGGTGAAGCCGTGGAGCGGGGCGAGGGGCAGGAGAGCGGACGTGGATCATTCGAGATGTCCGCGCATGGACCCGACCGCGAGCGCAATGCTCTTCGGCTCGCAACCGTGCGCGACCGTGCGACGGAGCCGATCGTACAGGAACGTCAGGTGCGTGAGCCATCGGCTCATCGGCCCGCAGCCCGCGAGCCTGCCGTGCAGGATTTCACGCTGTCGATCGGCAGCATACGGATCGTTATCGAGGAGCCTTCCGGCACCCCGCCGCCGTCATCACCGGTACGGCGAGCCGAGCCGCCCGCTGTGGCGGCAACCACGCCGGAATCCTCCAGAATGAGCCGCTATTATATCTGAAGAGTATGATTCGGGGAGGAGAGCACAGCGAATGGCCCTAGCAGAGAGTGGAAAAGCTATCGGAGCGACATCGAGCCTTATTGTCGAACGGCTGACATTGGCGACCGGTCTGCATGTGCAGGCCAGCCGACCCGATTCGGCATCGACATCGGCCAATCCCCGGTTGAATGTCTTCCTGTATGAGTCGGTGTTCGATCCCAATCTCAGGAACACCCCGCTTGACCAGGGGCAGCCCGTGCCGCTCTGGATGGTGCTGCGCTATCTGCTTACCCCGTACGATGACCAAGGGGAGAGTGATACCGTCAAAGCGCACGACATTCTCGGAGAAGCATGTCGCGCACTTCAGGAGAACGCCTTCCTTCAGCTACGGGATAGCGATCCTGATTCGATCCGTAAACCTCTGATGGATAATCCCCAGCAGTTGAAGCTCACCTTTGTGGAAACAACATCGGAACTCCTTTCACGGGTGATGCAGGGAACCGACGAGCATTATCGTTTCTCCATCGCCTTCGAGGTGCGGCCGGTGATGATCGCGATGGGAACCCCGCCCGCCTACAATCTTCTGGTTGGTGTCGATTATACACAGTCGCCACCGGCGGCGATCGGGCTACAAGGAGTGCAGACGGCCGTGATACCGTCGCTTGGCCCGGCTATTACGGAGCTGTCGCCATCGAGATTTGAGGTCGGTGAGACTGTCACGATCCACGGGGACGATCTACATCTCTCCGGGCTTAGCGTCCGGCTTGGTCCGGTGGAACTGCCGGTCATCGCACAGCATCCCAACTGGCTGAAGTTCCTGGTTCGCCCCGACATGGTTCATGGCGATGTTATCTCCGCGGGCGCACATCCGGTTGCCGTGGCGCAGGCGCTGCCGGCCGGGCGCACGCGCCGGAGCAACGCTCTGCTCGGCGAACTGCTGCCGGTGCTTGCCTCGGCCTCGGTTATCACCCGGACCATTATCCCTCCGCCGCCGATCGCCATGGCGCATGGCGTGTTCGAGTTGCAAGGGGGCCTGCTCGGCACCTCCCAGGATGATACGTATGTCGCGTTGTATCGCGATGGTGAGACCGTTGCCATGTTCGATGATCTGATTCTTCCGCCGGTGCCTCCTGCTGCAACACAGAGTGTCCGGCGCTTCACGATTCCTCCGGCGCATGCGGTGCCGGCCGGCAGTTATGTCGTCCTGGTGCGTGTCAACGGGGTGCAGGCCAGGAACGGCCCGACAATCGATCTTGTGCCATGACCTCCGCGATCGACGATAATGCCTTTATCACGTTCACGTCCGGCTTGCGGGCAAGCGAGCCGACGGCAAACTACTGGATATGTCAGGTCGCGCTCCGGCTGCGTCGTGAGGTTGCCTGGTGCTGGCATGAACGGGGAGCCTTGCCGGGCGATTCTTCCGGCGCCCTTCCGCCGTTCACCGATGGTGCCGGTGCGGTACTCGACATAAGCCGGTTCGCACGCGAGAAAAAGGCGTTTCAGCAGAGCGATAGCGCCGCACGGTACCTGAGCGATCTGATCGCCGAGCCGCTGGAGCCTCTTGCCAGGCCCGTGCGCGGCTCGTTCTCCTGGGCGGTCGATGAGCTGAAGCTGGATGATGTCTCGGCGTTTGTACTGGCTCTGGCATTGGCGACTGTGCTGGATGGCAGCATGGGGAGCGTGATCGCCACCTGCCTGAACGATGCATCGCGTGTGCAGCCGACGCTTGCGCTTGCGCAACGGCTGTGGGATCGGCCGCATGAAGTTCTTTCGCTTGCCGATCGCTTCCATCCGCTGCTGCGTTGCGGGTTGCTGCACGTCGGTTCCCGGAACGGGGTGCAGCCGGGAGAGATCGGCTGGGATGCGCCGCTTACGGTCCCTTCGCTTGTAGCACGGGAGCTGCTCTTCCCGGAACTGCCGCTCCCCTATGGTCTGAGGCAGATCGAAAGCGGCGGGCCATATCGCAGCGATGCAGGCCATGCCATGCAGGTGGTGGCAACACGGCTTGCCGCAGGAACGGGTCGGTCGCTCCGTATTGTGCCGGTGCTCGGTCCTCGATGGAGCGATTATCACGGGGTGGTACGGCAGATGGCGTGTCTGGCCGGGATGGAGGTTGTCGAGCATGATGTGGATGCCGCGTTCGGCGACGATCCAGGCTATATCGACGCGCTTGCAACGTACTGCTGGCTCCGTGGCCTTGCGCTATTCATACGGAGGGGCGAGGCCACGCATCAGGCGGATGGTGGCAACCATATCGGTATCGCATCGGCGATGATCCCCGCCACGCTCTTTCTGGCCGTGAGCGATCGGAAGGATCTTGCATCGCTGCCGGAACGCCTGCTTCAGCCGATCGTCGAGGTGCCGGTGTTCACCTATGCCGATCGTGTGGTGCACTGGCGAAGAGCGCTGGGAAGCCGTCTACAAGGACTGGAACAGGCCGTCGCCGAATGCGCACGCCGTTATCGCTACGAACGTGAGGTGATAGACCGGATTGCCGAAGGCCTGCACAGGCTCACAGGGGAGCTTACCGAGGAGAACCTGTTGGACGGCTGCCGTGCCGAGCTTGATCTGGATCTTGGCGAGCTTGCCGTTCGTGTGCGCCCGCGGTTCAATCAGCAGGAGCTTATCCTTCCGCATAAACAGCAGGTGCAGTTCGATGAGCACATCCAGGCGATGCGCTCGCTCACAGAGGTGCATTACAACTGGGGAACAGCACAGGCCTGGGGCGAGAGTGGCATCTCGGTTCTATTTGCCGGACCTCCCGGCACGGGAAAGACGATGGCGGCCGAAGTGCTTGCCGAGGTGCTGGGATTGCCGATGTACCGCATCGATCTCTCGCAGGTGGTGAACAAGTATATCGGCGAGACCGAGAAAAACCTGAAACGTGTGTTCGATGCCGCTGATGCCGCCGATATGATACTCTTTTTCGACGAGGCCGATGCGCTCTTTGGCAAGCGTACGGAGGTGTCGGACTCGAAGGATCGCTACGCAAATCTTGAGGTGAGCTACCTGCTGGAACGGATGGAGCGGTTTCGGGGGCTGGCGATACTCGCCACCAATCGTAAGAAGGATCTGGACGATGCATTTCTGCGGCGCCTGCGGTACATCATTGACTTTCCCCTGCCCGAGGCAGAGGAGCGAAGGCGCATCTGGGGGCAGATGATGCCCGCAAACGTGGATGCCTCCGGCCTCGATCTCCATTTTCTTGCCGATCGGTTTCAGATAGCCGGAGGAAATATCCGATCGGTGATCTTTAATGCGTGCCTGCAATGCGCCGATGGCTCGATGCTCGGCGTACAAGGAAAATCCGGGCGGCTGACGATGGCTGCGCTGGTGATAGCACTGAAACGGGAGTACGAAAAAATGGGACGCACGATCAGCCTGGAACAGTTCGGGCCGTATGGGGAAATCATTCGGAGACTTGACCATGAATAAATCCAGAGTACATATCGATGGCATCGAGATTCGCCTGAAGGGCATATCGCAAGGGGCGGCACGGGGGGCTATCGACGGGCTTGGCGATGCATTGCTGCGCCATCTGGCATCGAAAAACGCCGCGCTACCACGCCACGCCATGCAGGTCGATGGCATCGATGCGGGCCGCCACAGCATGGCCACGGGAATATCGGCCGAGGATCTGCAAAAGGCTCTCGTCGAGCATATCGGCGCTGCGATCGAACGACGGATCACCCAATAATTCGGGGACAACACGCCCATGCCCTATCTGTTGAAAGGCGCGCTCATCGAATACGGAAGCGATTTCCTCGGCCCGCTGCCAAACATCGTGATCTTTCAGTTCAACCCGGAAACGCTGACGCGCAACCTGAACGTGCCAACGCGTGCGGTGGGGACCAATGCACGCGAGACAACCCAGGCAGGGGAACGGCCCATCGAAAAGATCACGCTGAAAGCTGTCTTCAATGCATCCGATGGGCTTAACTCGGGAAACATCCTTGCGCGTACGATGGGGGTTGGCCCACGGATCGCGGCATTGGAGAAGATGGTGCACCCGCAGGGAAAGCTGGGTGGGCTGATCGGCGCCGCGATCGACGCCATCGGGGGCGCTATCGGGCTTGGCGGAGGTGGCGGCGGCGGGCCTCGGCAGCCGATCCCACGCGAGAAATTTCCCCGCATCCTCTTTATCTGGGGACCGTTTCGTGTGCTCCCGGTGGTGATAGAGTCTATGAGCATCGTAGAGCAGCAGTACGACTTTATTCTCAATCCGGTGCAGGCCGAGGTGAACATCGGCCTTGCCGTCAACGAGATCGACACGTGTTCCGATGATGTGATAGGCCGGGGGGCACTCGATTATTCAAACATTGCAAAGGAGGCGCAGGCCACGCTGAACCTCGCCAATACCATCGGGCAGATCGCCGAACTTATTCCGTTCTAGGAGGCGCAGCATGTTTCTTGAATCGTCCAGATATGCGAAGCTGAAAGCCATCACCGTCAAGGTGGGCGGCCGCGAGGCGCAGGGGGTGGTGCTACGGCGCCTGCCCTATGTTCCGGGTGTGCCGATGATGGTGAAGGATAACGATCGCCTGGATATCATCGCGCAGACGCGCTACAAGGACCCCACCAGATTCTGGCATATCGCCGATGCCAACACCGAGCTTCAGGCAGGCGATCTGCTGGAGGAAACAGCGCGAGTGATACTCGTGCCGGAGAAATAATCCATGGCCGCGATCGAATACAGGATGTTCTTCGATGCTCTCCCCGCAACCCAGAAGCAGCTCGATACGATCGAGGATGTGATCGTGGAGCAGGAGGTTGATATGATGTGGGAGGCGCGTGTGCGGATTCCTGTCTGCGTCGATAACGACGGGCGCTGGGAAGGGGAGAACGAGGCGTGGATGCGCGAGTTTGTGCGTGTGCGTATCGAAGTGCGCATCGGCACAGATGATTTTGTGCCGCTGATCGATGGGCCGATCGTGGGCTATGATACGGCGCGAAGCGCGTTGCCGGGAAAGAGCATGGTAACGCTGATCGTGCGCGACGATAGCGTCTATCTGCATCGGCAGGAGAGCATTGTCCGCTTCGAGGGGAAAAGCGATAGCCAGATAGCGCGGCAGATCTTCGGCGAGGTGCCCCAGCTCTCCTCTACCCCTCCCGATATCCCGGTGGAGACGGCGGAGCCGCCAGGATCGCTTCCGGCTATCGTGGTGCAGCGCGGCACGCAGATACGGCTTCTGCGTGCGCTCGCCGCACGGCACGAGGACTGGCATGCCTATGTGCTGCCGGGCGCCAGGATCGGAGAAAGCATCGGCGCATTCCGCCAGCTTCCAACCCAGCCCGATGGCCTTCCGCCGATGGTGCTCCTGGGCGATGGGCAGAACATCAAGGAGTTCACCGTACGAAACAACCACCAGCGCCCGGCCGATGTGCAGGCAGCATCGCTCGGCATTGCCGATAAACGTATTGCTACTGCCACGGCAAGCTATCGCGACCGGCAGTTCATGAGCGATGAGCCGGTGGCCGGTTCCTCCGGCAATACCGCGCAACAGATGCTTCGGCCGGGAGTGGGGGAATCGGTTGCTCTGGAGAGCGC
Source organism: uncultured Alphaproteobacteria bacterium (assembly GCA_964455525.1). Lineage (GTDB taxonomy): Bacteria > Bacteroidota > Ignavibacteria > OLB7 > OLB7 > JAFDZV01. The sequence goes on along the minus strand of CAYVWR010000001.1, from coordinate 57,817 downwards.
GGTGGAAGGGGCGGCAGGGCGTTCCCGATATGCCGCCGATGCCACCGGAAGCGTGATCCCGCACTGCTATCAGGGAGTGCTCTCGCCATACCGCGCCGTGATGGTGATGCTTTCCGATAGCCAGTTTAGCGCGGTCTATGTTATTACCAGAGTAACACATCGGCTGACACGCTCCACCTATACGCAGGATTTTTCGGCGAAAGGCGATTCGATATCGACGGCCTCCAGCGATGGCGCCGTCGGGCCGCAGGCAAGCGCCAGCCTTTCGCTCAGCTTCAATGTTCAGGGGAGCATATTCTGATGGTGAGTCAAGAGATGGAACGCATGCTTGCCGAGCTTCACGACCATGTGCGCTCGCGCTACTATGGCAAGTATCGTGGCGTGGTAAGCGATGCAGACGATCCTGAGAAGATGGGGCGTGTGCGGGCAAAGGTGCCGGAGATCTACGGCCCGGATGAGGATTCGCCGTGGGCGTTGCCAGCATCCCCGTTTGCCGGGTCATCGCATGGCCTTGTGATGCTGCCGGAGGTGGACGATGGCATCTGGATGGAGTTCGAGGCCGGAGATCTGTCGCGCCCTATCTGGACGGGCGGCTGGTGGGGGAGCAATGAGCTTCCCGAGGCGGGCGGCCCGAAAAAACGCGCGATCGTCACAACTGCCGGACACACGTTTGTGCTGAACGATGACGATAGCGAAATCCTGCTCCTTCACTCCGGCGGCGGCCAGATGACCATGACCGACGATGATATCACGCTGAGCATAGGGAGCGCGGAGATGACGATGGCCGATGATCGCATCACGCTCAAGATCGGAACCTCCGAGATCACTCTGGCCACGTCGGATATCACGCTGAAATCAGGCTCGGCCCAGATCAAGCTCTCTGCGGCGGGAGCCGATGTCAACAATGGAGCCTTACTGGTGAGATAACGATATGCCAGCACCCATTCTTACCATATCAAGCACGATCATCTGTCCGCACGGCGGGCAGGCAACCCTTACCACCTCCAATACGGCGCTCAACGTCGATGCTATGCCCGCGCTGATGCAGAGCGATATCCATACGGTTGTCGGCTGTCCCTTTACCCTGCCGGGACCAAAACCCTCTCCCTGCATCCGGATTCAATGGTCAGGAGGCTCTACGGCCGTGGGCGGCAATGGTACCCCGGTTCTGGTGGCTACCAGCATCGGCCAGTGTTACAGCGCCGAAGGAGCTGTGCAGGGGGTGGCAGTTATCATCAATACGCAAGCAAAGGTGAGTGGATAATGGCAGCACCGAACGGCGAGCATCTCGCATTCCCCTTTCATGTCGGAGGCCACGGGCGCTCGGCAACCGTGCAGACGCTGGATGCGCATGTGCGCGAGGAGCTGATGCAGCTTCTGCTTACCAATCTGGGCGAGCGGCTGTTCCTGCCGGAGTTCGGCGGCGGCATCCGTCGGCTTGTCTTTGAGAGCAGCGATGATACGCTGGGGGTGATGACAAAGGCGCTTATCACCCAGGCCATTACGCGGTGGCTCGGCACACGCATCGTTCTTGAAGGTCTGGAGGTGACGGTTGCCGCATCGGCGATCGACGTGGACCTTACCTATCGCATCGTTGGAACCGAGGATTCACGAATCGTCCGCTTTCAGCGGAAGGGAGAGTAGATGCTATGCTCGTGAATGCCGAAGCGCTGGAAAGCCGTGCCAGAGGGATGACGATTGTGCCGGAGCGGTTGCCGAAGAGCCTCTTCGATGCCCGCCCGGCAGCAGATCAGGCCGTCCTTCAGATATATTATCATCTCGATGGTGGGGGAGCATTTTATCTGCTTTCCGTCGCTGTGGAGGCCTTGAGCAGTGCCGAGCGGGATGATATCCTCGATAGTCTGCCGATCCCGAATGGCGTGCGCCGCCTGGACCTTGCTCTCTCCGGCAACGGCGCCGATCTGCGATTGCATTTCTATAACAGAAATTATCTGGCGGCGATCGTCGCAGCATGCAATGCAATGGGCAACCCCGTATCCCCAAGCCGTGCTTTTCCCATTACCGGGGGGCATCGCTTGCGGGCTGGAAGCCAGCCTGCCCAGGTGCAGGTTGTGCACGTCTCGCAGCCCGATCCGCTTGCTCCGGTTGTGCTGCTGCGTGTGGAGCCGATCGGCGATTATTCCACCTATACGATCGCTCTCGATAGCAGTGCCTTCGGCAGCCTCGACCCGGCGTTCCAGCCTGTCATCGACCCACTGTTGGCAGAGGTAGGCTTCAAGTTCCGTCCCGGATGTTTCAACACCAACTGTGCGCCGGAGTGGAGCGGCTCCCCGCCGCCTGTTGAACAGCCGGTGATCGATTATCTGGCAAAGGACTACGATTCGTTTCGCCATACGATGATGGCAGCCATGAGCGCCCGCGTTCCCGGCTGGGAGCCAACCAGCGAGGCCGATCTCGATCAGGTGCTGATAGGCCTGTTCAGCGCCGCAGCGGATGAGCTGAGCGATTATCAGGATCGTGTGATGAACGAGGCATATCTGGCAACCGCACGCAAGCGGGTATCGCTGGCGCGCCATGCACGGCTTATGGATTATCATATCCATCAGGGCAATCAGGCGAGCACATGGCTTGTGCTGGAGGCCGCCGAGGAGATGCCGCCGATGGTGGCCCATCCGGTACAGGAGGGACTGGAGGTATGGGCGGGCCGTGAGATGAAGGACGCCGCCAGGCTCTTTACAACACAACAGCCGACGTTCGTCTGCCCGATGCTCAATCGCATCGGGTTATATGCCTGGGGGGGCGCTGTGCGGTCGCTCGAAGCCGGTGCCACAAGCGCCGATCTCTCCTTCTTCCTTGGGGCTGTGCCGTTTACCGATCATGCTACGGCACTGGCGATGCAAACCCTGATTCGGAGCGGACGCTTTCCGCGTCTGGTGGTGCAGGAGTGGCTGAATCCCCGTACAGGGTGGCCAGCAGGACGTGCCGTGGGGAAACGCCAGATGCTCCGGTTGCGACCTGAAACCGCTACGGCGACCGTCGATCCCGTCACGCTCGCCAGCGCTAGCCCTGTCTGGTTTGTGCGTGTGTCGTGGGAGCCGGAGGATGCGCTCAGGCAGACCTACTGCTTCGGCGTCGACTGTGATGGGGTTGATGTGGATCATGTGTCGCTCTTTCATGGCAACGTTGTGCGAGCATGCCACGGGCAGTGGCGGAGTGCCGTATTCAAGGAGCCGGGCGCCGTGCTGGGCGCAGGCGAGTATTCTTATCGTAGGGTGGCCCCGTGGGGAACCGTGTGTGAACTTCCCGATCGTGACCTTGCCTATCTCGATACGCCGCCCGGAGGTGATGCGCCCCCATTGTCGACGCTCCTGGTAACGGTACAACTGCCGAGTGCGCCCGCTCGGGTGTGGCTCGAAGTGCCGACGCTTGTGCATAGTGGCAGCGATGACCCCAATGGCAATCACTTCCTTGTGGAGACCGATGAAGAGCGCCGTAGTGTGGTGCGGTTCGGACAGGGAAATGCTCCGGCCATTGCCGGTGATAACCGATGCTGCGGGGGAGATGCAGCAGGGGCGGGGGGGATTCAGGGAAGCGTCAGCGGACGGGAACTGCCCGAGAACTCGATTGTGCTATGCCGGTATCAGGTCGGGCGCGGGTTGGATGGGAACGTGGGCGCGGATATGCTGGTGCAGTACGACCCGGCAACGCTTCTTCCTGCTGGCACTCTGCTGAGATCCTGCTGGAATCCGTTCAACGTGAGCAATGGCCGTGCCCCGGAGCCTGCTATGGAGATCGTGCGCCGTGTCCCGGAAGCATATCGTGCGCGGCAGTTGCGTGCGGTCACGCTGGACGATTATGCGAGGCGTGCACAGGAGGTTCCAGGCGTTTCGCGCGCATCGGCGCGCTACGCATGGACCGGAAGCTGGCGCACCGTGCAGGTGACGATCGATCCGGCCGGCACCGCTGTTCTCGATGAGCCGCTTCGCACGGCAGTGCGGCGGCATCTGAACGCCGTGCGGCTGATCCAGGAGGATCTGGAGATACTGCCGCCACGTTTTGTGCCGCTGGAAATTCATGTGAAACTCTGCGCCCATGCTGAATACTGGCCCGAGGATCTTCGCTTCGTTCTTCAGCAGGAGTTCTCCGATGGCTGGACGCCCGACGGGCGTATGGCATTCTTCCACCCGGATCGCTGGACGTTTGCCCAGTCGCTGCGCACCAGCCAGGTGATCGGGCTGGTGGAGTCGGTGGCGGGAGTGGATCATGTGATCGCCGTGACGATGCGCAGGCGCATCGGCGGAACCGTGGCTGGCGGCGAAGGCATTACCGATCTGGCGCCGAATGAAATCATTCAGGTGATGAACGATCCGGACCATATGGAACTTGGCAGCATCGACTTCGATATTCGAGGAGGACGGCGATGAGCAAGGAGTGCAGGAACGATTGCAGTGTGCCACCAGGCTTTCCGCGTGTGCTGGACAACCGGGCCGCTCTCTCGCATGTGGACTATCGCCTCGGCGTCTATAGCGATATCCGTGAGTTTATGCTGCGTGCCATCGATAACGCCGAGCCGCTTCGTGCCTGGACCTATCGTGGTTCCGATGATCCCGGCATCGCCCTGCTGGAAGGAGCTGCGGTTCTTGGTGATATCCTGACGTTCTATCAGGAGCTGTATGCCAACGAGGCCTATCTCCGTACCGCACAGTGGCGTGAGAGCATCGCCGATCTGGTTCGGCTCCTTGGCTACCGGCTCTCGCCGGGGCTTGGCGGCAATGCCACCTTCGCCTTCGAGATCAAGGGAGATGCGCCCGTGACAATCCCGGAAGGGCTTCCACTGAAGCTCCAGCTCGATCCGATCGCGAAGCAGTCGGATTTTCAGACCAGCGCGGAGATCGTGGCGTATCCGTGGCTGAGCAGGTTTTTCCTCTATAGGCCGCTTCTTGCTCCACCGGCCGGAACCCGTATAACCGAGCTTTCCATCGAAGCCCCCGATCAGCACGTTGCTCCCATCGCCTTGAAGCCCGGCGATCGCCTGCTTGTCGGCCATGCGAACAATCCGCACGATCCATCGACGCTCGGCGATGCCGAGGTCGTGATCGTCCACTCGGTGCGTGAACAGCATGGCGCACGAGTCGTTACCATCAAGGGGGCAATGGCGCAGACCGTGGGAGCTGTGCCGTTGACTGCCTATAAACTTGGACGGATGTTCCGCCATTTCGGGCACTCATCGGCGCCGAAGCTGCCGGGCGTGGTCAGTACCACCACAACGACATCGGCCGATGGCAAAAGCGTTACCACAAACGTTCTGATGCCGACATGGGCGACAACGTCCTTTACACGAAACCTTCTCTCCTCGACAACATCGGGCACAACGCCGGTAAGCCCCTCACCGCTCCTCTCCACCGAGTTTGTGCTGGATGGCGATGTGAACGACCTGGCAAACGGCACCCAGGTGTTGATACAGGCCATGATTACCGTGGGCACTGCCGTGTCCGGCAGGGTATACCTACGCACGATAGTCTCCACACGCGGCGATGCAGCCACATGGGGGACATCGGCGGGCAGGGGAACCGTTGTGACGGTCAATAATATGCTGGAGGAGATCAGCGCTGCCACCGCAAACGAGTTCGATATCAGGCGCGTGCAGATCCACGAGGTTGTGAGTCCGGGGATGCAGCTTTATCCCTGGAAACGGGAGACGTCCGCCAGCAGCGGCACCGAGCTGTATTTCCATGGCACCGAGCGCGAGGCCGAGAGCCTGCTCGGTCGCAGGGTGATGCTTGAATATCCCGGCGCCGATCCCCTCATTGCGGGCGTCGTGCAGGTCGAGAAGAGCGCGCCCTCGCTTGCCGGGCGCAGGATGTTGCGCAGGGTCACCCTCGATAGCGCCCTCCTCTATGCCCGGCACTCCAACACCGATCCGACCGTGACGGTCTATGGCAACATCGCCGATGCCACCGAAGGGAAGCTGGAGCCGGAGATAGCCCTTGGCAATGGTGATGCCCGCGAGATATTCCAGACATTCAAGGTGCCGAAAGCCCCGTTGACCTATCACCTGGCTCCGGGGGAGACTCCGCCCGAAGCGCCCGAGCTTACCATCTGGGTGAATGGAAGGATGTGGAAACGTGTGCCGACGCTTTTTGGCCATTCCTACGATGAAGAGATCTACATCGTGCGTGAGGATGCCGAGGACCAGAGCTGGGTGCAGTTTGGTGATGGAAGAACCGGCGCCCGACTTCCATCCGGCATCAGGAATATCACGGCCCGGTATCGTACCGGTTCCGGCGCGTTCGGAGCGTTGAAGCCGGAAACCACAGTGCAGCCGGGCAGGCGTATTGAACGGCTGGACAAGGTGCTGATGCCGGGGGTGGCCTATGGCGGTTCCGAGCCGGAGGATGGCCACAGCACACGCGAGGCCGCGCCGGGGACATTTCAGAGCCTGGATCGGCTGGTAAGCCTTCGGGACTTTGAAAGCGAGACGCTTGCCATCTCCGGCGTTGCCCGTGCGCACGCCGCATGGCGCCTTGTTGGAAGCTCGCCTGCCGTTGTGCTTACGGTGCTGATGCAGCGTGGGCGTGGGGGTGAGATCGCCTCGGTACGGGGGGTGATCGATTCTTATAATCGCTGCCGTGGACCCCGTCGCCATCGTGTTGTGGTACAGCAGGGGATGATCCGGTCGGTGGGGCTTGTTCTCGAGGTTGCACGCGATCCACGGGCGCGCCAGGAGGATGTCGAGTCGGGAATTATCGCAGCGCTTGGCGCAAGCCAGGGGCCGCCGGATCGCCATCGGTCGGACGGGATGTTCTCGGTGCACGTTCGCCGTTTCGGCCAGGCGGAGTACGCCGGATCGGTGGAGGGGGCTGTGCAGCGCGTGGATGGGGTGCTCTGGGCCAGAGTTACAGGCTTTGCCTCGCTTGGCCTTGCCGAGAACCCAGCCAGGATCAACCATGCTGCGGTTCCCCTGCCGGGCGCTGCCGCTGTAGTATGCGGGGCCGATGAGATGCTCGGCCTTTATCGCGGGCATCTTACAATCATCTATGCCAACAATGTTGCAGGGGGGATCTGCTGAGATGAGCGCCAACCGTGTCGATCTCTACGAACGCCTGCCGGAAATCTACCGTATCAAGGATGCCGAGCAGAATCCGCCCTATCAGCTTAAAAGCTATCTGGCTGCGGTGGAGCATGCCTTCGGGGCCATCCATGCCAATATCGAGACGCTCTACCACGATCTCTTCATCGAGACCGCGAGCCACTGGGTGATCCCGTATATCGGCGATCTGCTTGGCACCAGCCATCTTACGGGCGATCCCTGGACACTGCGTGCCGATGTTGCCAATACGATCGCCTTGCGCCGCCGCAAAGGAACGCTCGGCGCGATAGAACTGCTGGCGTACAACCTTACACGCTGGGGGGTGCACTGTGTTGAGCTGATGGAACTGCTTGCCTGGAATCAGCATCTGAACCACCAGCGTCCGGCGGAGAATGGAACAGAGCCGTATGGCAGTGCCAGCCGGAACCTGCGGCGTCAGAGCCTGATCCGTGGCGGCACGGCCACCCTGCGCGATCCCGCAATGCTCTCGCTGCTCGGCACACCATTCGATCGCTTCGCTCATCTGGCCGACCTTCGCTCTCCGTTGCAGGGGGGCATCCATTACAACCTGCCAAACCTTGCAATCTTCCTCTGGCGCTTGCAGACCTATCGTCTACAGGCCATAAGGCCGGTCTGGCGCGGCACGCAGCCGGTGCCGGGGGGAGCCGCGCATGCGGTGCGGTTCAATGTCAACCCGATCGCCTCCCCCTATCTCACCGGCACGGCCATCGGGCGTCCGGTCAGACTCTTCAACACCCATCATATCGATCTGCTGTATCGTGCCGCAGGGCATGCCGATCCATCCGATGCGTCCATCACCATCGCTCGGCTCGATGAGTCGCCGGGGCCTGTGCCGGTTGAGCGGCTTGGCCAGGAAAGCGCAACCGGGGCGCCCGATGAGTATCTGGCGGTGCAGTCCTACAGGATCGCTGGTGATGGCAGCGTTCAGGTGCAAGCCGCCGCAGATCGTGCGCTTGTGCTGCTGCTGCCGGACCCGGAGTTCGCCGGCATGATCTGGCCGACACCGGAAGGCCAGGCAGCATCATGGAAGATCCGCGGAGAAAATCTGTGCGCCTGGGAGACCGGGATTCGCCCCCCGCTTGCCGACGGCGAGATCGCCATCGACCCGGTGCTTGGACGCGTGGTGATCGGCCAGAACGATGCCGGGCGCGCAACGGCACTTGAGGAGCAGCTTCTGATGACCTATACCTATGGCGCGGTCGGACCGGTGGGCGCGCATCCGATTTCGCGTGATCCGATCTCCGATGAGTGGTTCCCCGATCCGATGTACCGGTCTGCCATCACCATCAACGCACGCCACAATCCGTTTGCATTGCGCGATGTGCTGAAAACTATCCACCTGGCCACACGCCCGGTCGTCATCGAGATCGCCGACAGCCTGACCCATTGTATCGACCTCGACGATGCCGCCTATGCTGATGTGCGTCTGAGCGAGGATGGTTCCTGGAATCTTGTGCTGAACCGATCGCTTCTTATTCGTGCCGCCGATGGTGAGCGTCCGATCGTCGAGCTTCGGCAACCGTTGCGTTTCCGTCCGAAGACGGTGGATGGCACCCCGGAGTCCAGGCGCGTCCTCTCCTCGCTTACGGTGCGTCTGGAGGGGCTGGTTATCGTTCGCGCCGATCTGTACGACGCTGCTGCGCCGCTCATCGCGCGCGCTGCGCTGAACAGGCTGGAGATCATCGGCTGCACGCTTGATCCGGGGGGCTTTCGGCAGTTCGATGGAAACGTTGCGCCAGTACAGCCCGTGCTCTCTCTGGAGAATGGGTACGGGTTCGTGGCCACCGAATTGTTTCACTTCACTCAGATTCCCGAGCTGCTCTTCGACCGGTCCATCACCGGTCCGTTGATGATCGATACCGATTATGATCTGCGGCTCTGCGAGACGATTGTTGATGCAGGCCAGGGTGTTGGCGATGCGGCGAGCCGTTACGCGCTTGCCTCGGCAACCGATCCGGCAGGCCAGTGGGGGCCGCCGACCTGTGTTGATGGCGCCACATTTCTCGGACGTACACGGGTTGCCAGGATGAGCGGGCGTGGCGGCATCTGGGCGCATGCGCTTGAAGTGCTGGAGAATTCCTATGGCTGCATACGCTACAGTTATTTCTCGGGGGAGAGCGCCGACAGGCTCCCGCAGAATCATGCATGTGTGAAGGGGACGCAGGCGTATCTGCACTTCACAGGCGAACACTTCGGCGATCCGGCCTATGGGCAGCTTGCACAACGCTGCGATTTTCTTATCCGTGAACGCGGTCCAAACGATGATGCGATGGGGGCTTTCGGATTTCTGCTCGAAGCGCACAAGTGGCGTAATCTGGGCGTGCGTTTCCGGGAGTTCATGCCGGTGGGCGTTCGCCCGTTGCTGATACCTGTTACCTAAGGAGAACCCGATGAGAGGCGATTTTTCAAGCTGGCGCAACGAGCGCAACCAGAACTTCAGCGGCGTGCTGCATCAGCAGGGAAGGGTCTTGCTCGATAGCGACTGGAATGCGCAGACAGCGATCACCAACCAGTGGCAGGACACCGAAGCAGAGGATGTGATCGGATCGGGTGTTGCCGCCGTTCCGGCCGGTCTTCCGGAATCCTTCAAGATCACTGGCGCGGAGTTGAGCGGGTCCACTGTCACACTCACGGTTGGATGCGGACGGGCATGGGTCGATGGCATGCTGGTGACGTTGCCGGGCACATCAACCAGAAAACATACCGCGAGCTATCTGCAACCGCCGATCCAGTCGCCGGCAGGGAGCGTAGGCTCGATTGCCAATGCCGTGCGTGATGCCGTTGTGCTGGAGGTCTGGCGCGAGGAGATCCATGGCTTTCAGCTCGATAAACTTCTGGTGGAGCCTGCGCTGGGTGGCCCCGATACAACCGAGCGTCTGCATACCGCGTTTGCCTTCAGGTTGTATCGGCTCGCCGATGGCCAGACATGCGAGAGCATTACCCCAGAGATGAGGGATGATGTTTCGGCAAAGGCAACGCTCTCGGCCACGTTGAAGCCCGTTACCGTCAGCAGTGATGATTGCCCCGTGGTGATCGGCGGCGGTTATACTGGCTTCGAGCATAATCTCTACCGGATCGAGATCGCACGGACCGATCAGCCATCCGAGGCCAGGTTCCTATGGTCGCAGTATAATGGCGGCCTGGCAGGACGTGGCACCTATAACAGTGCCTCCAAATCCATTGCGATCTCCTCGAACCTTCAGGCGATCGTCAATGCCGGGCTGACAAGCTTTTATCTTGAGGTTGTTGTACATGATCCGGCCAGCGGGCACTGGTCGGTTCTCTGCGGGGCGAATGCCACACTCGACTCCAATGGCGATCTGCGGCTTCCGAACAATGCAGCCGATTATGTCGTTGGAGGCCCACCAGCATCAACCGGTGAGGTGTTCTTCCGGTTATGGAATGGCATTGCAAAGGTTGCGGACTTTGTGGCCTCGGAGAAGGAGCTTGCCTTCGGGATCCATCTCCAGTTCTCATCGGCCAACCCTCTGCGCAATACGCCAGGTGATTACTGGACGTTTGCGGTGCGGGCAGGGGAGATTGCAAACGATGAGAAGCTGATCGACCATCAGGTGCCAGATGGCGTGCATTATCACCGTGTGGCGCTCGGGGTCATCACCTGGGGCGTGGGGGCATCGGTACACTCCATCAGCGATTGCCGCCGTCTGTTCCAGCCGCTTACGCGCCTTGGCACCTGCTGCACCTATCGTGTGGGCGATGGGATGCGTAGCCATGGAGATTTCAATTCCATTCAGAAGGCCATCGAAAGCCTCCCTGCTTCCGGTGGCGAGATATGCGTCCTGCCGGGCGTCTATGCTGAGAATATCACGATCAGTGCGCGGCAGAATATCACCATCAGCGGATGCGGCGACCGCACACGGATCATTTCCGCGCAAAGCCTGGATCTGGCCGATGCACTGCCGGTGATCTCGATCCAGGGATCGTCGAATATCACGATTCAATCGCTCGCCATCGAAGCGCATCCCAATGGCGTCGGGGTGATGATGAACGGCCTGCCGATCGGCATCGAGCTTCAGACGTTCCTTCGGCTGGGCGATCCGCTGAACGATGTTGCGCTCAATCGCCTTAGCATCAGGGCTGCACGGCGGAGCGCTATCGAAGCATATAGCGTGTTCAAGGGAGCGATCCGCGATTGCCGCATTCAGATGGAGGATGTTGCCTCGCCGTGGCCCGCCATCTTCCTTGTGGGAGAGGATGTGGTGATAGAACGGAATACGATCGGCGTTGCAGGCGATCGTGCGCTGAAGCTGGATACCCCGTTTGCTGCGGAGCGTGGGCGTGGTGGCGTGCAGATCGGCGGCACATCGGAACGGATCTCGATCCTGCACAATCTGATTCGTGGCGGTGTCGGCAACGGCATTACGCTCGGCAGCCTGGTTGAACGGCTGGTCAATGGGGGGCTACGGCCCGGCGGCTGGGTGATCGATATCGATGATCCCTGCAAACCTGGCTCGATAATCATTCATGGAAATGCCACACAGGCGGGCAACCAGAGGAAGGTATGGGAATCGGCTGGCCATCTGTACGATATACTGATCGCGGAGAACCTGATTCTCGACAGAGGATTGAACGGCATCGGTCCCGTCGCGTTTTTCAGCCCGAGCGATCAGCAGGAGCTGATCGGCATCCATGGGCTGCGGATCGAGCGGAACGATATCCGCCGCTGCCTTAATCGGGACATCGCGGAGATCCCGCCCGATCTTGTTACGGCTGTTGCCTATGGCGCCATCGTCCTTCCCGATGTCGATGATCTTGTTGTGCGCGATAACCATATCGCACAGATCGGCCGTGATGCCGCTGCTCCGGCGTGCGGACTTTTTGTGCTGCACGGCGAAGGGATAGAGATATCGCGCAATCACATTGCGGTGTACCCACTGCTGGCGGCGAAAAGGGATGCCGCCGCGCTGAAGCCCGGCCTGCGCTGCGGCATCGCTTTGCAGGCCGTGTCCACCGATACCGCCGATACCACCGATACCGCCAGGCCAAGGGGGGGCAGGAATGCACGCCGCTCGGCTCCAGTGGTGAGCATTCATGATAACGATGTGAGCATATGGTGCGGCCCGGCGCTTCTGGTGGTGGCGCGGTGTCCGCTTTCGGTTATGGCAAATGAGTTTGTCAGTGGTGGATACGACCAGTCGCTTGGCATTGCTGCCACAGTCTGTATTCTCGATGTCGGGATGATGACCGATCTGGTGTTCCTGCTTCTTGCGGAGATCAACCGCGAGTGGAGCAGATGGTACCTCACCTGCCGCGATGGCCGCCTGGTGATCGCCGAGCCGAACGCAACAGCAAACAACGATCTCCCCCCCGTTCTGGCGCTCGCCAATGTGCCCAGTGGGAGCGTGCTCTTTTCCGGTAATCAGTGCCGGCTCGATCTCACAGGCCATACCGGCACGATAGTGTTCACATCGGTTCTGATCGCAGGGCTGGACGATGTAAGCTTCCACGGCAATCAGTGCGATTGCCTTCTCGGCACAAATCTTATCCTTATCAACGCCGTGCTGCTTGGCGCAACCCTGCGTGTTTCCGACAACAGGTTCAGGGAGGGACTCCAGAACGGTTTCCTCTCTGCGGTCACGCTTGGCCTTGCAAACACAACCTCCGATAACCAGGCGGATCACTGCCTGCTCATACGGGGCATGCCGCTGCTGACTTCGAGCGGGTTCAATACGGTTCTGATGAAACAGTTCTGTGAGAATGTCTGCAATGGATACGAATCGGATTTTCTTGCGGGAAAATCTGCGCCGGGAAAAGCATAGGCAGGCGCTTGTGGGCGATGCCTGCGCTGCGGGATTATTCGACGATAACCGCAAGTATTTCCGAGATAGCATATACAGGAGAAGAGAGCCATGATCGCAAATCCGGGCGCCGAAGGAAAGGATGTTTCCCAGGATGATGTTCTGAAGGCGCTGAAGGAGCATAGCCTGGGCCTTCTCGGCCAGGGCACCAAGGCGGTAACCGCAATGCAGTCGCTGGGAGAGGCAAAAGGACGTATGCTGCGCCGTGAGCGCGAACGTCTCGCCGAACGGCTTCCTGCCGATAGCCCTCGGCTTGCCATGCTCGATCATCGTATTCAGGAGAATACTGTTCAGGGGGTATCGCTGGCACAGCAGGCCTATCAGATGAAGACGCCGATCCCTGCGGTGGATAGTGCCTCCTGGACGGTGTTCGGCTCGGTCCGTGATGCCAGCGGCAAGGGGCTTGCCGGGCTTACGATCGCCTTCTATACGAACCGCGGAGCGCCGATCCAGGCTTTCGGTTATGCCTGCACCGATAAGGATGGATATTTCACCGTGAAAGTTCCTGTAACCCAGAGCGAACAACGTGAGGTCTACCTGCGTGTGCATGATGGCAAGGGAACGGTTCTTCATACGGATGCCGTGCCGATGATCTCGATGCCGGGAGGGCTTGCCTACCGTGAGATCATCATCGGCGCGAAGACGGCCTGTACGCCCCCCTGGGATGCCGGGACAACCCCCGGCACACGGCCCCCGAGACCTGGTGGCAAGACCGATCCCGACGAGTTGTCGCCACAGGGACATGGCGGAAAGAAAGCCGGGACGCCGATCTGGATCGTGCGGGGTCGGGTCACCGAAAAGGGGGGCGCCCCTGCTGTCGGCATGATCGTCACCATATGGGACAAGGATCTTTTCTTCGACGATCGGCTCGGGCAGGCCGAGACGAATGAACGGGGCGAGTACGAGCTGAGGTACACAACCGAAGACTTCCGTGATTTCTTCGAGCGGAAGCCGGATGTCTATGTCAGGGTAACCGATCGCTCGGGGAAGCGGCGCGCCCAGACAAAGGATATCTATCGTCCCGAGGCCGGAACGGTTGAAATCATCGATATCACGTTGAGCACATGATCCGATTCGCCGGGTTGGTCCGGCAGAGGTATGAGCGGATGAGAGCGATTGCAACGGAGTCGGCTTCTTCTCGCATTCCGGCGAGAGAACATCGCCGGAATGCCCATGAGCGGGCTGTGCCGGGAACGGTGTCCGGCATCTCCACGCCTGGCCGCCTGGCCGTGCAGCGCACGGCGGGATGTGCCTGCGGCGGCGGCTGCTTGCGCTGCACGGCATCGCACTCCTCGGGATCGGCTTTGGTGGTGAACGCTCCTGGCGATGCCTATGAACAGGAAGCCGATCGTGTTGCCGAGCAGGTGATGCGCATGGCCGATCCTTCCCCGGCTGCTGGGAGCTGCATCGGCGGGAACTGCATCGCCGCAGCACAACCCACAGCCATGGCAGGGAACGAGGCGGGACATGGCGGGATGGTGCAGGCAAAGGAGTCGCCAGGAAAAATGCCGCACATCGCCCCTGGCCTTCAGCAGCGGATAGAGTCGTTGCGCGGCGGAGGCGAGCCATTGCCGGATCGCGAGCGGGCCTTCTTCGAGCCACGGCTCGGCTACGATCTCGGCAGCGTACGTCTGCACAGGGGATCGCATGCCGCCGAGACGGCGCGTGCGGTGAACGCGCTGGCCTATACCGTGGGGAGTGATGTTGTGTTCGGTGCCGGACAGTATGCGCCCGAAAGCGATCGGGGACGCCAACTGCTGGCGCATGAGCTTGTTCATGTCATACAGCAGCGTGATACACGGCGTCTCCAGCGTATCATCGGCGATGGCCACGATCTCTCGTCGAATCGTTTCAAGGGAAATGTGGAACTGGAGGATGTCTTCGATGGCCCCAATACGATTGGTCGCGGCAGTCGCGGACTTCATGTCACCATCATCCAGCAGGCGCTGGCAGATGCCGGATTCTCGTTGGGGGTGGCCGGCGTCGATGGACGATTTGGCCGGGATACCCAGGCGGCGGTGCAGGCCTTTCAGAGGTCGAAGGGGCTTGCCGGAGCAGCCGCCAATGGCGTTGTCAATGCAACCACGATCAATCTCCTCGACCAGCATTTTCTTGGTCATCATCCCGAACATAGGATCGCCACGGATGCTGCGCGGCCATTGGCCGATGGTACCAGAGCGCTCAATGCCGCCGATGCGGCGGCAGCCAACGCGGCCATCATCACCGAGCCGGTTGTGGCGGGGGGCGGCCAGCCCGTGTTTCAACGCACGATCGCCGGTCAGCCCGATCCCTACGAGGTACGCCTGCGCGATCGGCTGAATGCGGTCATCCAATCGCAGCATATGCGGCTGGTCGCCTCGCGTCCGGCACGCACCGCTGCAAATCTGATGAGCGCTGCCGATATCAACCGGCTTGCCCTTGCAGCGAAAACCGTTACCGATGCGGTGTTCGGCCGCTATGCCACCGGTCCGCCGATGACGTTCGGTGTGAATATCACCGACCAGTTCGTTGAGCGCGACACCGAGATCGCAGCATCCCAGCGCAACGCCGACTGGGCAGCAAACTGGCGTGTGCTCAAGATCCTCGATGGTGATAGCGCCATCAACCAGATCGACCAGCAGCATGGTGCGGTGCAGTCGCGTTCTGCCGAGTGGGGCCTGATCGCGGGCATCACCGGATTTCCCAACCAATCGCCCACCGTGCTGGACTACGATGCGAACCCGCCGCATGTAACTACCGGCATCGTGGGCGCTCACCGGGCGGAGTTGCTTGATATCCACCGGAACTGGCCGGCATCGGCTGGCGGCGGGAATATTCATCTTCAGCGGTATCTGGCGGTGCCGGGGCAGCCGAATCATCCCGATAATCGCGATATCATGTATCGTACCTTCGCCACGGTCATCCATGAGTATATCCATACGCTGGAGAATGCACGGCATCAGCAATATCGCACCACCCTGGCGCAACGCCGTGGTGGTTTTGTGCTGCGCGAAGGCATGACCGATTATCTTAGCAAGATCGTCTGGGACAATGTCAATTTCGATGCGGTGCTGCGTGCCACGATCGAGGACCGTTTCCAGGACCCCGCACAGCCTGCCGGGCATACCATTCCGCTGCCGCCCCGTTATCCCGAGTGGATCAACGCGGAACGCCTGGTCGGGATCGTCGGCGTTCGTAATGCCATGTCCGCATTTTTCCTCGGACAGGTCGATCTGATCGGCGGGCCGTAACCGGGTGCTGTGCAGGCAGCGACCGATATCCTCCGACCGGTTTGTCCAAGGATCATGATGCCTTCCGTACTCAACGTCATCAACAGGGTATTGCCGTATGGAGCCTTCCTACGATACCGTCCGGGCCGCGATCGAGCGGCATGAGTTCCGATCGTGGATGGGCCTGCCCATGGATCTGCGATACAGTGATGTCGATAGCCTGTTCACGCGCCTTTCGGATGCCTGTGGCGTCGGGTTCCTTGGGCGTGCAGGCCATAAGACCCTGTTCCGTATGCATCTATGCGAAGGATATCCTCATAACCTGAAGATCTGGTTCGATGGCGATCGTATCCGTATGATCGAGCTTCGATATCCGATGCTTCCATATCCGGCATCCGAGCTTGTCCATCATCTTGGCAAACCACAGGCAAAGGTCGATTATTCGGCTGGCGCCATGCCGGTTGCAGAGGGGGCGTGGGTCTATGCAGGGCGGGGGATCACGGTCTTCCTTGATATAGGGCATGCTGTGGTGATGGCTCTGGGACTCTTCGCGCCATGTACGCTTAAGCATTATCTGGACCAGTTGCACCCTGATAGCCGTATGCATGAGCTGCCGATCGAAGAGGGGTGAGCGATTGAGAGCGATGAAGAAGTGCCCGGTGAAATCAATGGCATGCCGTTATGCCATGCCGGTGAGTACAGGAGAACACGATCATCATGAAAACAGTTGTGCCACACACTGCGCACCCCGAGAAAACCCGTCCCGGCCGCGACATGCGGCAGCGGGGAGAATCCTCGCTGAAGCATGATGCGCGCCCGGCGGTGGTTGCACTGCCCGCTCAGGCAATCCTCCAACGTTCATCGGCCTGTGCATGCGGTGGCGGCTGCCCGCGCTGTAGTGCCGGACGATCCTCCGGGTCGGCCATGATGGTGAACAGGCCGGGCGATGCATGGGAGCAGGAGGCCGATCGCGTTGCCAGCCAGGTGATGCGGATGGCCGATACTGCCGACCGATCGCCGCTCTTCATCAGCCAGAGCGTCGGCTCTCTGGTACAACGTGCATGCGCAGCCTGCGGAGGCAGAGATCATGGCGATGATGAAGAGGAACGGGGGATAGTGCAGGCGAAGGAGGAGCCAGGGGCGGTGCCACGCGTCTCTCCGGCAGTGCAGCGCCGGATAGAATCGTTGCATGGCGGCGGGCAGCCGCTCTCCAGGAGAGAGCGGGAATTCTTCGAGCCTCGCTTCGGTCAGGATTTCAGCAACGTGCGCCTGCATACCGATGCACACGCGGCCGAGTCGGCACGGGAGGTGCGGGCGCATGCGTATACCCTTGGTTCGGATATCGTATTCGCTGAAGGACGGTTTGCTCCCGGAACGGCTGATGGGATGGGCCTGCTTGCTCACGAGCTGGTGCACGTAGTGCAGCAGCGTGGCGCATCGGCGACGGCAATGCAGCCGATGCTTGCGGTCAATAGCCCCGGTGGCGCTGATGAAGTCGAGGCTGATACCGTTGCCCGGCAGGTGATGAGCGGCGCCGACCGTATCATGCCTGTTCAATCGCGTCCGGGGGCGGCGCTTCAGCGAGCGCCGAACATAGGGACGGATTTTCAGATGACCCCAGGAAGTGCGCGCGCCTGTCTGGTGCATCTGCATGGTGATGAACGGACCGCGTTTGCCGCGGCCCAGAACATTCGGAGCCGATATTGCACCAACTTCGTATTCCTGGAGAATAGTTCGCGCTGTGTGGATATTGCCCCCAACTGCAAGGCCGATCCCAATCGCATGTTCGATCCCACGGCACCGCAGAAGGCGTTTACTTCTACCTGTCCCTGCCCTGCTGCAAATGGACGCAATGCCAGCAGTGCCGATAGCGCTGTCAGGCAGCGCCACACCACGGCGATGGCTCAGCTCAATGCATTCAGTACGCGCATCAACGCTGCGCTTGCCACCTGCAATACCGGCACAACCGGAGCCTTGCCGATGGTTGCCTTCCATAACAATACGCCCGGCGCTCCGCTCTCGATTGACTCGTATAGTCCTGGTGGGAACGAGGCAGCGGCAACCGAAACAGATCCTGTGCGGCTGACGCCTCCGGGCGCCAGCGCTCCTGTTGCCAATCCGAATATTCGCATAGAATCCACCACCGATATTCGGACCGATCACGACAACTTCTTTCTTACAACACAACCGGCCCAGTTCTTCGCGCTTCGCAATGCCAATCGGAACGTGGTTCTTCAGAAGGCCAACCTGTCCGGCCGTGATGATGATGGCTCGCTCTCGGTCGCGATGCAGAACCGTCCGTATATCAATGTCGAGGTGGAGAATGTCGCCACAGGGGATCGGGGACGCCAGTTGCTGGCGGCTGATATCGGGATGGGAGAGGCGGCAATGGCCAGCCTTGGCATTGCCGCCGGGCCTTGCCCGGCACCGGCGGCACCATCGGTGCCGGCATCTGGTGCGCCGCCGGTGCCTGCATCAACCGCTCCTGTCCCATCCCCGGCGACCCCTGCGGCACCGTCCGGGGCGGGGTCCGCTCCGGCGCCGATGCCACGCGGCGGGCTGGCAGCAGGGATGGTGCGCGAGAGGGATTTTGAAACGGCAACCCCCAGGCCCACAGGGTGCCGTGGTTTTATCGATCAGAGCGATTTCGATGCCGGAAAGCAACGCTGGGCCGGCATCATTGCGGGCATGCCGGTGCCCGCGGTGCTCGGCTGGATTACCGGCCAGCAGACGCCGCCAGCGGCTGCGACGGCCGAAGCCAGCAATCAGTTGCAGTGTATGCTTGATGGTCTCCGGGGAGCAGCTTCCTCCAGCTCCGGCCAGATTACGCTCCCTGCAAACTTGCGTATCATCCGTGGGTATGCCAGCGATAGCAGCCAGGCCGGGATCTGGAATAGAAAGTTCAATATGACCGGCGCCAATTTCGATCGGATTACGCCGAGCGCGGTTGCCACATGCGGGCCACAGATAGGAACCGCCGGCTCGCAATGGGAGCCGGGCAACGAGTGCCATCGTGTTTGCTGGGGAGTGCTTGCCACGCCAACCAGTGCCGCCTGTGCCATCCCCCCCGGACACCGTGCCCTCACAACCGATGAGCGCCAGCGGGAGATCCTGGAAGCATCGTCTGCACCGGGCATCTCCAGACATCATTACGGCACCGATTTCGACCTGTTCAGCGTCGATCCGCGTGATTGGCAGCGCAGCGGCGCCAGCGGTTTTGCCGATGAATATAGCTGGCTGGCCCGCAATGCGTCGCTCTATGGATTTGTTCAGACCTTTACGCCAGGCTCCTCCGGCAGCATGGGCTATATGCCGGAGGACTGGCACTGGTCCTATCTGCCGATTGCGGCGGCGTTGCTTGATTTTGCACAGGCGCATCGGGATGCCACGTCGAACGGGGAAAGCCTTCAGGATGTATTGATGCGGCGCTGGGGGCCTCGGCCCGAGTTCAGCTATATTCGCCGTAACTGGCGGGATTTCATCTTCAATGTGAACCAGACGCCCAGGTTCTAGAGGGTTGCCGTTCAGCATAGATCCGGGGCCGCTATGGTCGGCAAGGGGACGGCATCGCAAGCCCATCCGGCTGCATTGCGGTCATCCGGGAGCATATCGAGCGCGGCGTGGAACTGCTTGGAACGGTTGTCGGCCATATACGGTGATCTGTGTTCCTCGGAGCCGCCACTCTCCAATGACGGCTCCGGGAAGTTTCGATGAGAGCCTGTTTCCCTCCATCAGTTACAGTAATGTCTGGTGTGCTTGTGTTGGTCGCACCCGGGGTGCTGTGTGCTCGGCCTTCGCAAAGAGACGTCTACAGACCTCGCCAAACAGGCTGTCGCAACCGCGCAGGAACTCCCCGGGCGTTACCCCAAGCGCTCGCAGAAGCTCGCGATGGTCGAAGACCACCGCCATGAATGCCATCTGGTAAAAACCCCACAGACTGCCGTGGAGAACTTTCTGGAGCAGGCCGGGGCGTTGCTCCAGCCATCGTCGCAAGGTTTCGCAATGCAACTCCAGATGTTTCGTTTCGTCGTGCACCATCTGTCCGAAGATGGTGTGCAGAACCGGATCGGCGATCCCGCTGTGCAGTACCTGATAGTAACGCATGGCGATCATCTCAGCGATCAGAATCACCCCCAGTTCTACATGCAGACCCATGAATCGGCGGGCTATAACAAAACATCCGTGGCTCCAGTGATGCTTCAGCAGAGGAGCGCCGAGCGTTGTAAGCACACGATCCAGGGTCTGCGAATGAACGGATTCCTCTTGTAGAAAAAGATCAATCGTTGCGGCATATTCGCTGTTGCCGGTGGCCGCCGCCCCCTGGCGCATATGAACCCCATCGCCGCTCTCGGCGATCTGGAAGCGCTGAAGGGAGCGGATCAGCGGGTTGCGCAGCGTTTCATCGACGGATATCCCTAGATGCCACGGGATATCCGCCCGATCTTTTTTATTCTGCTCGAAATAATTCACCCAGCTCATTGCATGTTCTCCGATTATGTGTGACGGATCTGCCGGTTATGCGACTTGCGGTACCATCAGGCAGATATGCGGTGCAATGGTAGGGCCTGGAAGTCTCCTTCTGCGACGCTTCAGGGGGATAATGTGGGGCACTTGAGTGCCGTGGCGCATGCTGCACAACGGACGATAGTGGGATCGGGAAAATCCCGGAAGATTTTCCGGGATTGCCGAGAGATGAACGGGCGCATAGTCCCTCTGTAATCCTGTAGAGGAATGGCGGTGCCTTGCGGGCGAAATATCGTTGCAGGGCATGAGCGCCGTACTGTCGGGGTATGGCAATGCTTTTGCATTCCGGGATTGTTGATCGTTCGAGAGCCTCTTGGCGCGGGGGCAGGTCCACATATAAGTTTTCTGTGTGCCGAGGCTCTGGAACCTGTTCCCGGCGCACCCGAGTGCTTGGGTTCTCGATGCGCCGGAACCTATGTTGTGAGCGTGCGATGCAGCTTGCCGGGGATGCCCATCCCATGCGGCGTTATGCGGATCGTTCCGGGCCGGCCGGCGCCAATGGTTGTGGAGTGTACCAAGGGGCTATGCTGCTCTGTGCCTTCTTTTCCTCTCTATCTTCAGGTTCAATATTCAATGAACATCCGGCAGCCGTTCAATCTTCTTCTGGTCGAGGACAATCCCAAGCTTCGCCCGGCGCTTCGGGCCGGGCTTAATGCCACCGCTCTGGTGCAGGTCGGGTATGACTGCGATACCGGTGAGCGGGCGATGGAGCACTGTCTGGAGCATGCCCCCGAAGTGATTCTGATGGACGTGCAGCTTGCCGGAGCGATGAACGGCATCGAGGCGGCCGTGGCGATACGGCGCGAATTCCCCCGTATGCCGATGGTCTTCTATTCGATTCAGGATGATGACGAGTATTACCGTGCCTTCCGCCGCTCCGGCATCCTGAGCCATTATGCCTATGTGCGCAAGTCGAACTACCTGCTGCCGGAGATGATCGTGCCGTTGCTGCGCGATGCGATCGCCGGGAGAAACTTCATCGACCCGGACATCGAGTCCCGCGTGCAGGAGGTGCGGCACAAGGACGAGCGTTCGCCGATGGCGCTTCTGGAGCCGAACGAGCAGGCTGTGGCGAAGATGCTTGCGCGTGGCATGAGCAACGAGCAGATCGCATCGCGCTTCGGTTTTCGCGATAAGCGCACCATCAGCCGGACAAACGGACAGATCTACGCGGCGTGGGGCTTGAACGATACCACAACCGATGAGAAGGTTGCCCGTACCCGTGCTGCGCTTATCGTGCAACAGGGACGGATGATCGTCTGGAAGGAGGATGGCACGCCCACGATCCAGAACGAGCGGGGGGAGTGGGTGCAATGGAATGGATGAGCGGTGATGCGATTCTCGGTTGGGTGCTGGTCGCCCTCTCATCCTTCAACATGATTATCTCGATATGGCTTGGCCTTACCGTGCTGCTGAACGCCGAGCGCCGCGCCTGGGGCATATGGCTGGCCGGGGGAAGCCTGCTGGCCTCCGGGATCTTCTTCATCTTCCATACGTTGCTGCTTGAAGGAACCCTGTTCTCCTTCCGGCTGATGCTTGGGCCGGTGTGGTCTATCCGCTGGGTTCCGATCATCGCGTTGCCGATGGCCTGGTATTGGGCTATGCTCTGGTTTGCCGGATTCTGGGAACACCGTGCGGGCAGGCTCAGGCGCTTCCACCGGCGTGCGCTGGCGGCGATGATACCTTTTGCGCTCGTCGTGACCGTTCTGCTCCTGGCGATCGACAGGCTTGCCTCATCGAACGATCCACGGACGATCTACTCGACTATGCCGTTTGTGGGGCATGTGCCGTTGCAGGTGATCCTCTATCCGGCGTATATCATCTGTTGCTTCATTCTTTCGCTGCATGTGCTCGCCAATGTAGAGCCATCCGGGAGGGTGATGGGCGATCTGGCCAGGGTGCGGGCGCGGCCCTGGCTTCAGGGGACGACCCTTCTTCTGATCGGCGTCAGTGTGCTGGTGGCGTGGGCACTGTTCCGGGTGGTGGTGGAGTGGGGGGAGCCTGTGTTCACCATGAGCGATCTGCTGGCGCTGCACTGGTTCGACCTCTGCATCTCCTTTCTGATAGCTTGTGCCATTCTCAGTCTGGGGCAGGCCGTTGTCTCCTATGAGATATTTACCGGCAAGATCCTTCCGCGCCAGGGATTCCGTCGGCACTGGTATAATGCAATAGTGCTTGCCGCAGGATATAGCGCGCTTCTAAGCCTTGCGCTTGTGCTCGATCTTCCACCGATCTACAGCCTTCTGATCGCCACAGTGCTGATCGCACTGTTTTATGCGCTGCTCAACTGGCGTTCGTTCGCCGAACGGGATCGTTATCTGGAACATCTCCGTCCCTTTATCGGCAGCCAGCAGTTGTACGAGTTCCTTCTGGCCGGTAGAGATGAGGGAAGTTCGGGAACGAACGTTGCCGTGCCATTTCGTGCGCTCTGCACCGATGTGCTCGGCTCGCGGGTGGCCTGTCTTGTCCCGCTGGGTCCGATGGCAGCGCTTGCGGGGCCGGTTCTGTCGTATCCTGCCTCTCCGCCCGATTCGCTTGCGGACCGATCGGAGCTGCTTGCGGCGCTCAACTCTCCCCGCACGCTGAGCGTGCAGGTCGATCCGGTCCGTTACGGCGGCGCGGTCTGGGCTATCCCGCTCTGGAGCGAACGTGGGTTGATCGGTGCCCTGCTGCTTGGGGAAAAGCTTGATGGGGGCTTGTATACGCAGGAGGAGATGGAGATAGCACGGGCCAGCGGCGAGCGTCTGATCGATATGCAGGCGGGTGCCGAGATGGCCCGCAGGCTTATGGAGTTGCAGCGGCGGCGCCTTGCCGAGAGCCAGGTGGTGGATCAGCAGACGCGGCGTGTGCTGCATGACGATGTGCTGCCGCAGCTTCATGCGGTGATGCTGGAGCTGAGCGGTGGCAGCGCTGCCGCGCGCGAGGCGGTGGGCATGATCGGCGATCTTCATCGAAAGGTTTCCGATCTCCTTCGCGAGCTTCCCGCGCCTACATCGCAGGCCGTGGAACGTCTTGGCTTTGCTGGCGCATTGCGCCATGTTGCGATGGTCGAATTCCGTAATGGGTTCGATCATGTGCTCTGGGATGCCGACGCCGAGGCGCAGGGCATGGCCTCCGAGCTGTCCCCGCTTGCGGCCGATGTTGCCTACTATGCGGCGCGTGAAATCATCCGCAACGCTGCCCGTTACGCTCGCGGCGGCAATGGCCGCCGTCCGCTGCGCCTTGCAGTAGTGCTGGTTGCGACCGATGATGGCCTGGAGATAACGATCGAGGATGATGGTGTGGGCATCGATGGCGCAGAGGCGTCGGCCGGAGGAAGCGGCCAGGGGCTTGCCCTGCATAGCACGATGCTTGCCGTGGTGGGCGGTTCGCTTGCCATTGAAAGTGTGCCGGATCGTTATACCCGTATCCGGCTGAGAGTTCCTTCGGCAAGGAACTCTCAGCCGCCAGCGTGATCGTGTGCAATGCCTCCTGCCGATATATTTCTCCTTGAACCGTGTGACAAGATCCATCGGCAGCGTCGTACAGGTGTGGTCGCATGGAGCGCTTTCTGCTGCCATGCATATTCGGATACCAGGTCATATCTGATAGCCACTGGCCGTCGTTGCGAAGAGCGGAGCAGCTTGACGGTTCACCCCTTTCTACGCATGGTTCCTTACGCTCCCTTTGAGAACTCGCATGATACGATGATGGCATCAGGCAGGGTCTGGACAAACTTATTTCGTTAGGAGATAGTGCTAATGGTCAGGAAATTTCTTCTGGTGGTTCCGATGATTCTGCTGTTTGCGCGGTGTGATACGCCTGTGGGGCCAAAGGAGGTTGCTCTGGCAGAGGTGTTCGACATCGCTGTGGGGCAGACGGTGATGGTGCGTGGAGAGAAGGTGGAGGTGGGGTTCACTACGGTTGCCGAGGATACCCGTTGTCCGGTGGATGTGCATTGCGTGGCCGCGGGCAACGCACGGATCGTCGTTGCTCTGCGCAATGGGCAGGAGTCCGGCAGCAGCGAGTTGAATACGACCGTTGAACCGCGGAGCAGCATGCTGCTCGGCTATTCGATTCGGCTTGTTGATCTGAAGCCCTATCCGCTCTCCACCAGGCAGACAGAGCCAGGGGAGTATGTGGCAACGCTTGTCGTAACAAAACGGTAAGGTGATACAGCAGGAGAGCCGTATTGCATGGCATCGGCTCTTCTCATGAGTGCGGCCGGAGCTTCTACCAAGCTTCGGCCGCTGCCGTTTTTTCGGCCGCAGGCTATCGTCTTGTGCTCTCCGGCACGCCGATCATGAACGGGTGCGGGCCGTCGCAAAAGAAACAGGTCTGAAGTAAAGAGGAAGAGTGCTATACTCCGGCGTGGAACTGCACCTGCCAGATGGAGATATCGCGTGCAGGCTTTTTTCCCCTTCACATGTATCATGGCGCCATAGCATGCATCAGGAGATCGCACTCGACATCATTGGTTATAACGGCGGCGAGGTCCCGCATCGCTTCCTTCGCCGGGAGCAGGAGACGGATCACTTGGCGGTGGTTCTTCCTGGCCGTGCCTATGGCCCGTATCTCCCTTTCCTTCTCTATCCCATCCGGTTGTTTCAGGAGGAGGGGGCCGATGTTCTTGTGGTGGATTATACGCCATATACGGCGGAGATGACCTCCAACGAGGAGATGTACCGTCGCCTGAATGCCGACGTGCCCCCGGCATTGGATGCGGCGCTCGGTGGGCGTTTATACTCGCGTGTCACAATTCTGGGTAAATCGCTTGGAACATTGGTGATGGGGGATCTGCTGGAGCGCGATCGGCGATTCCGGGGCGTTTCCTGTATCTGGATGACCCCGCTTCTGCGCAGCGAGCGTCTGCGGTCGCAGATCGCCGCAACGCCGCATCGTGCCCTTTTTATCGGCGGAACCGCCGATGAGCAGTTCGACAGCATACATCTGGCCGAGCTGGAACGCGCTACCGGTGGCGGCAGCCTCTCGATAGAGGGGGCCAACCACGTCATGGAAGTTCCGGGCGATGTTCTGGAGTCGATCCGGGGGCTTGAACGTACGGTTGAACGGATCGCGCAGTTTATCGAATAGGCCGTGCCTGCTATGGCGGTGCGTGCTTGTGCGCAACGCAGGGGGCAAGTTTGCCGCCGCCACGGGTGCATCGGGGCCATTCATGCCCGCCGTGCCCTGTGTCCATATCACACGGATGCAGTGTCTCCGATAGTTCCCCGATGCGGCTTCGGCGACTGCCGGGGAGGACATTGTCACTATCTCATCCTTCCCGTATACGAGTATCGGCCCATCCGGCAGAGCTTTGCTGCCGCTGTGGTTGCGGTGCGGCTATCACTGATTATCCCCGGAGACGAGAGTGCAGAAGAACGATCATACCGAAACGTTCCGTGCAATGCTGGCCGAAAGCCTGCGCGATGGAACGTTCGTCAAGGCAACGCTCGGGAAATACCGTGGTGCGGAGCCGGATCTTCAATCCGTATCGTTGCGGCTGGTGGCAATCAAGGGGGAGGATCGCCTCGCCTTCCTTTTTCGTTATCGTACCCGCGATATATCCGCACATCATGGGCTTGAGGATGGGCTGGCAGTTGTGCGCGAACTGCTTGGGGCATCGTTTCTGAGCGGCCATCTTTTTGCCACCAGCGGCGATGCCCAGATTGAATACAGCAGAAAGCGGAAGCCACATCTTTCGGTTTCCCGCCCTACCTGTACGGATATCCCATCAAAGAGCCATGACCGTGAAAAGCAGCGTCCGATCGTGGCTGCCGGCAGCGGCTATCTACAGGCGCTTGGGGTGCTGGATGGCGCCGGGGAGGTACGGGAGAAGATGGGGGGGAAGTTCCGGCAGATCAACAGGTTTATCGAGATCGTCGCGGGGCTGTTCGATTCCTCGGAGCTGGCCGGGCGCCAGGAGATCACGGTGGTTGATATGGGGTCGGGCAAGGGGTACCTTACGTTCGCTCTGTACGACTATCTGAACAACGTTCGTGGGATTCGTGCAAATGTCCTCGGGGTGGAGGTGCGCCCGGAGCTGGTGAAGCTCTGCGCCGAGATTGCGCGGGAATCCGGGTTCGAGCGGCTTGAGTTCCGCGAGGCGTATATCGGCGATTATCAGCCGGATGGTGCCGATATCCTGATAGCCCTGCATGCCTGCAATACCGCTACCGATGATGCCATCCACAAGGGGATTGCAGCGGGCGCGGCCATCATCATCTGCGCCCCCTGCTGCCATAAGGAGATCCGTCGGCAGATCGTGCCCCCTCCCGCCCTGCGTGGCATTCTGCGTCATGGTATCCTTCTGGAACGCGAAGCCGAATGTCTCACCGATGCGCTCCGCGCACTTCTGCTTGAGCATAGCGGGTACGATGCCAAGGTCTTTGAGTTCATCTCTACCGAGCATACCCGCAAGAATACGATGATCGTCGGGCTGCGTGGCGGCACGCCCGACCGTGAGAAGGCGCTCGGGGAGATCGGCGCGCTCAAGGCGTTCTACGGCATCCGTGAACAGCGTTTGGAGAAATTGCTGGGGCTTGGCATGTAGTGCCCGCCAGGCTCCAGCCGCCGTTGCTGTCGGCAGGGGAGGAGCATGATCGCTCTGCCTGCGAATGCCACTGGCGGGGACCGTCATGGTATCGGGATGGCCGTCGGCAGGCAGATGGCGCCGCCATTCGCTGAAGCGGCGTGGCTATCGGCGGCAGAAACCCGGCCATTTGAGACGGGGATGCCCCGGCATGGTCGGCGGTGATAGCGGACGATCGGCCCCCGGAAGGGGAATCTGGAGATCATGCTGGAGAGCAAGCGGCTGTGGTTCGTGGGGGGAAGTGTTGCGGAGGTTCTACGCATCCCTCTTGTTCTGGTGGCTGTGGTGTTGCCGGGCCGGGGGCGCGATGTAGCGCAGGAGCGTCCGCCATCTGACTTTCTTGCGAAGTGCCGGGGTATGGCGCCGGAACGCTCCAGTGCCATACCCCAACTCCATATTCTTCTATCAGTTCACCGCCGGAGCGTACTCTTCCAGTTCCTTGACAAGCTTGGCCCATGCCTCCAGTTCCGGCACGCCCGGCTTGCGCTTGCCGAACAGTTGCGCGATAAGCTCGCCATCGGCATCGAACAGTTCGAGCGAGGAGACAAGGCCATCGGTGGTTGGCTTCCAGACTGCCCATGCCGTTGCAATCTTATCCTCACGCAGATGCAGATTGAACCGCGGGTCGAGCACATTGAGCCACGGTCCGGTTGTCACCAGCCGCTCCACCGGACCGCCATGAATCTGGATCACGCCCGGGCTTCCCACAAAAACCATGATCTCCAGGCCGGTTGCCGAAGCGGTTTCGAGCGCCTTGCGGAAGCTCTCCGGCGTTACCTGCTTGGCGAACTCCGGCGGGGCATTCCTGATTGCCTGGAGACGTCCCACCTTGAACTTCTTGAGCAGTCCGAAGAACTCGTGCGTATCCTTCATGGCGCCCCAGTCGGCGAACAGTCCTGCAAAATCGACCTCCTCATCAGGCCGATCCTCCGGGGGTGCCGGAACGGGCCTGATGTCGAGCGTCGCGCTCTGATCTTCACGGCGGAATCGCTCCACCAGCGCGTTCCACTTCTCCAGCTTATCCTCTTCCTGGAGGTAGATCTTGTGCACGGCCGTGCCATCCTGATTGAAGAACTGCATGCTGCGGCGGGTGCCATTGGTGGTTTCCTCTGCCAGAGCAAAACCGAAATGCCAGTACATCAGGAAGATCCGCAGATCAATCTCCTCATCCAGGACGAGACCTACCGGCCCGCTGAACGACACGTTCCTATACACTCCCTTGCGCTCATGCACGGCGTTTTCGTTGCGTGTCAGTGCCATAAGCGTTCCAAGCTCTTCAAGCGAGGTCAGGATGCCTTTCCAGTCCTCGCTCAGCCGCACGGCCGTTGTTCCGCAGCCGGTCGCGACCAGTTCCGCCTCGCTGACGCCGAGCTGATTCGCGACTTCACGAATCCGCATCTTTGGATTTTCCTCTTTAAACGCCCTCAGGCGGTCGGCAAGGCTGATGCTCGGGGCAGTGATCTGTTCGTTGTTCATAACCTGTATCTCTGAATGATGTTGGATGAAGAGACATCGATAGTTCTTGTTTGCTGGCATGCCGCGGAGCAGCTATCATCGTGCGCTTCGTCTGTTCTCCCGGGGCGGCCATCAGGGCATTCTCGTGCAACCGGGTTCCGCCCTATGCATGCACGGCGCTGCGCACCGTTTCGGCATCCGTTTCCAGCTTATACTGCAAAGTGGTCCTTTGCTGTTCCGGCCACAATGAGCGGACAATCGAAATTGGGGTGAGGGAGAACAAGCGTGGGAAGCCCGAAGACCTCCGCGATCAGTTCCGGGGTGAGCACTTCGTGCGGGGTTCCGGTGCTGACGGCGGCTCCTCGCTGAAGCACGACGATGCGGTCTGAATACTGTGCGGCCAGATTCAGATCGTGCAGGATCACCAGGACGCCCGCGCCCTTTGCCGCGAACTGCCTGGCGACGGCCAGGGTAGTATGCTGATGGGCAAGATCGAGGCCGGCCAGTGGTTCGTCGAACAGAAAGTAGTAGCCTTCATCCGGCGATGCATCCCACATCTGCGCAAGCACGCGTGCCAGGTGCACCCGTTGGCGCTCGCCCCCTGAGAGCGTCGTGTAGATGCGCGATGCCAGGTGGCTGGCATCGGCGGCGTCCAGCGCATCCCGGGCGGCCTGATAATCTCCCGGATAAAGCTTCCCTGAGGCATGATGGGTCCGTCCCATCAGCACAACCTCCATGGCCGAGAACGGAAACGACAGCAGCGAGTGCTGTGGCAACACAGCTCTGCGTCGTGCCCGATCCTTTGCCGACCATGATAACAGAGGCCGTCCGTTCAGCGTAACCTCCCCCCGCTGTGGCTTGAGATCCCCACAGAGAGTTTTGAGCAGCGTCGATTTGCCTGCCCCGTTCGGTCCAAGCACCCCTACCACCTCTCCCGGCGCGATCTCTATCGAGACGTTGTCGAGAATGGCGCGTGGGCCGATGGTAACCGTAAGCGCCGTGCCTGTCATGCTCATTATGCATCCCCCCGCTGCTCGCGCATAAGCAACCAGAGGAAGAAGGGGGCGCCCAGAGCCGCCGTGACAATGCCGATCGGAAGCTCGGCCGGCGCCACGATCGTTCGTGCTGCAAGATCGGCTCCCAGCAGGATGATCGCTCCCAGCAGCGCCGAGCCGCCGAGCAGGAACCGATGGTCGGGACCGATCAGGAAGCGCAGAAGATGTGGGGCGATCAACGGGATGAACCCGATGATCCCTGCAAGGGCAACCGATGCGCCCACCGCAAGCGAGGTGAGCACCACCACGATCCGTTTCACTGAGTCCACATTGATGCCGATATGTCCGGCCTCCTCCTCTCCCAGGGTCAGCGCGTTCAGCGCATGCGCCTGTCGTGGCAGCAGCAGCAGCGCCACCAGGATAAACGGCAGCCCTGCCCCAACCGCCTGCCAGGTTCCGGCACCCAGGCTTCCCAGGCTCCAGAAGGTGATCGACCGGAGCTGGGCATCGGTTGCAACAAAGGTCAGAAGGCCGGTTCCGGCACCGGCCATGGCGTTGATTGCGATGCCGGTCAGGAGCATCGTTGCCACCGTTCTACGGCCGCCACGCGAGGAGAACCTATACACGGCGATGGTGACGATAAGGCTTCCCGTGAACGCCGCAAGCGGCACCAGATAGGCGGTTAGCCATTCCGGGATCTGATGAAGCACCGTCCCGCCGAGCACGATCATGGAAATGGCCCCGAGCGCGGCGCCGCTTGAAACTCCTATCAGGCCCGGATCGGCCAGGGGATTGCGGAACAATCCCTGCATGGCAGCGCCCGAGGATGCCAGCCCTGCGCCGATCAGAATGCCCAGGCAGACACGTGGGAGCCGGACTGCAAGAAGCACCCCGGCCTGCCCATCATCGAAATGCCACGGAAGAGTAATGCCGATCTGGTTGGCAAGAATCGCCAGCACCTGTCCCGGAGAGATCGGCATGGCGCCGATCCCTGCCGAAAGGATGATGACGCCGATAAGAATCAGCGGCAGCAGCGTAAAGGTTATGGAGCGGGCCATCCCGCGAAGCGGGAGTGTGAGGGGGACAGCTCCTGCAATCGACCTCATGACGAGGCTCCCTTCGGTGCTGCCTGGAAGAGCCTGACCAATTGGAGCGTTGCCTCGCCAAGACGAGGGCCGAAGCCGAGAAGAAGCTCGTCCTCCAGATTGATCACACGGCGGCTCCGGCCGGCCGGGGTCTCGGAGATTCCCGGCGCGCTCTTGAGCAGCCCGTCGATCCCGCCGATGCTCTGAAGGCCGCTTGAGGTCATCACGATGATATCGGGGCGTGCGGCCACCGCGGCTTCCGGGGTAAGCGGCTTATAGCCGTCATAGCCGGTCACGGCATTCTTTCCGCCTGCAAGCTCTATCATGGCGTGGGCAGCCGTTCCCACCCCGGAGACCTGCATGGCCCCGGCGCCACGAGCATAGATAAAGAGCACCGATGGGGTGCCGGCTGCCGCGCCGCGCAGGCGCGTTGCCTCGGCCATGGCGCTATCGAGCGCCGCGCAGAGCTTCTCCCCTTCCTCGGCGCGGTTGACTGTCTGTGCCACGGCGCGGATCTTGGCTTTTGCCCCCTCTACCGAGTGCTCCGATGGAACGATCGCCAGCGGGACGCCTGCTGCCTTGATCTGCTGGATGGCCGTGGGCGGGCCTGCCTCGGTTGAGGCGATCACCAGGGTGGGGCGAAGCGCAAGGATGTTCTCCGAGGAGAGCGTGCGCTGGTAGCCAACCTTCGGAAGCTGCTGTGCCACTTCCGGGTAGGTGCTGGAGATGTCGATCGCTATCAGCCCCTTCTCCGCGCCAAGAGCATACACGATCTCGGTGACAGGGCCGCCCAGCGATATGATGCGGGCAGCAGAGTCCGCTGGTGAGGCCTGTGCCTGAGGCGCCGTCGTGTCCTGAGTGGCAGGCGCTGCTGCGTCCTTCTCGGCGCCACATCCTCCAATCAGGATGGCTGCCAGAAGAAAAGAAAGAGAGGTTATGCGTTGCACGATCATGGTTAACGGGGTATTCAGTTCACTGCCTGGCTCGTTCGGTCGCCGCGCAGCTCCGAAGAGGAAGTTGAGAGAGATGACAAAAATAGAACGATAGCTTATTTGAACCAAGTCCAAATAAGTATCGTTACTGATCGCCGACGATCGGGCGGTTCGGCAAGCGGTTCGGCAGGCGCCTCGGAAGGACCGGCCCGCGAGCCTAACGGCTACCTATGCCGGGGGGGGGGGCATGGTCAGGTTGGGCCTTGATCTGGCTTCGGGCGAAGCTGGTTTGGAATAGTTATTGCTGTATGCTCTAGTGCCCCAATATATCTGTTGCACTGCTGCGTTGCCAACCCTGCGATGCGGCTATCGTGCGGCACCGATCCCCTAGAGTTTATGGCTAGACTTCAGATTCATACCGAGATCCCCCCAAAACTGCGCATGTTGGTCGAAAACTCGTCGTCTGAGCCAGATATCGCCGAGTTGATGACAACCGGTTACGACCTGCCGGAAATGCTTGCCGGCCTTTCCTATCAGCTTGAATGCAAGAAGGAGGAGTTGATGCGAGTGCAGGAGCGGTTCGATGCGGCATCCCGTGCACGCGATCGCTGGGAGGCGGCCACCAGGGAGGGCGGATTGGCCCGGAGAGAGCCTGGCAGCACGCCGTCGAGCCGTGGTCGTCTGCGCGCCGAGGCATCGCTTGCACAGTTGCAACTGAATACGATTCGTAACCAGGTGGACTACCTGGCCGCGCTTATCATGCAGGTGCAGCGAACATTGGAGATCGTCAGGGCGAGAATGATATGCCGTGAATGATTGCCCTGCGCCAGCGGCGTGCCGGGGGACCGGCGCCCATCATTTTTGCCGTGATGCGTGTTTCCGATCTCGCCGTGGCACAGGTGGCGGATCTACCAGGGAATACTCGGCCGTGGCAGATCCTGCCGCACTCCATTCCTGGCGCATGTGCCCCGATCGCCGTGCCAGTGCGATATGGCAATGGGGGCTTGCATATGGCGTATGCGTTTATGTACCTTTGTTTCAATCGGATACCATCTGCTCCTGTAGAGCAGTGTCATCAACCACACACATCTATATCAGTTCCTGAACATTCGGAATGGGCCTTGCCAGGCATCTGCCATTCCCTCCGGCTTTCCGGCCTGCCATGATGGCCCTACAGCAGGGGCATGTTCGTAGAGACGGATAAGCCTGTTAAGGTTCGGCGGAGGCCGGATCTCGACCCTTTATCGTACACCGTCGGCATCGGCTTGCGCCGGTCCGTTGCGTACGGTGCCGGGCGCTCGACATAGGGGCGACCCGAGAACAACCACCACAATTCGAGCGTATCATCATGAGCGGCACATGGCTATTGTGTTGTTCACTTGCGTTGCTGCTGGCCTCCTGCTCGCTGAGCCGAGAGCCGGGAAGGGGTGGCGGCAAGACCAAGCAGGTGATTCATCCAAATGGGCTATCGGTAACGGTCCCGGAAACCCTGTTTGTTGAGGAGATCCCGCAGGGATTCATCGTTTCGCCCCCGGGGCCAAAGGATTTCCGGGTACCGCAGGAGGTAACCGTGTTATTCGATCGGTGGGGATCGCCGCCACAAACCCGATGGATTGATACCTGTAGCGTGAACGGCCACAAAATCTACTACAGGATCGATGATGACTCGCGCAGCAGCGCCGAGCAACAATACACCTTCCGTGCCTGGATGCCGATCGGCAGGGGCGGGTGGCTTATGCTCCGTCAGGTGGATTATGGGCCGTGGCCAACCGTTCCCGGATTCGATCTTGCCTGGACGGTGATAGCAGGCATGGAAGTCCCCGGCGACGATCGCTAGAGAATCCGGCGGAGAAGAAGGTCCGGCGCGCATGCATCGAATGCCTCTCCGGTGGTCCGCAAGAGGGGTATCCATCACCGGCACAGCCGGTGGTATCGTTCCACTGCTTCTTCAGGATATAAGATCATCGGATGTATCCCCGATATGGGGCCGATTGCGGCGGAACTGCCCCGTGGTGCCATGCCCCATGTGGGGCAGTTGCCGTGCACACGTTCCCGATCGGAATGGAGCGGGCGGCATGAATGCGTCAAATACGGCGGAGCACGCCGAACGTGAGGCCGGCGGATGCGGAGGGTTGTGGCACAGGGGCGGGAGCGCGCACTCGGTGGAGCGGGAACAAAACGAGCCGATATGGTTACAACACACATGCAAAGCAGACGAGAGTGGATGTGCCTTCCAGGATGGTCCGATAACGGAACGGCGCCAGAGGATCCACCAGAAGGAGAACGATCATGAATCGAACGCTTAAGCTAGGAGATCGTGGCGATGATGTCGCCGCGCTGGAGCATCTGCTCACAGCGCATGGCTATCCCGTAGAGGTGGATGGCATCTTCGGCACCCGGACCCGTGATGCCATACAGGCATTCCAGTCGCAAAACCTCGACCGCAATGGCGTCCCCCTTGCGGTCGATGGGGTGGCCGGACCGCTGACATCGTGGAGCATGTATCATCCGAAGCCGAAGATAGAGACCCAGAGCAGCATCGACTTCCGGCTTCCGCCGCCGGAGGGGACCGGCGGGAGCCGTCGCGGACGGCAGGCGCTGGCGCTGGCAATGGGGGAACTGAAGTCGGGTGCCTGCGAGATCGGCGGAAGCAATCGTGGCCCCTGGGTGCGGAAATATCTGCATGGGCTGGCTCAGCAGGGCAATCCCTGGGGCGTTGCATTCGTGAGCTGGTGTTATGCGGGCGTGCCACAGTCCGATCCGCTGCCGTATACACTGGATGCACGTGTGCTGCTGCGCGAACTTCGCCGCCGTGGGTGGGCACATCCGCCGCGCAGCGGCCATCTGCCACAGCCGGGGGATATCCTGTTCTGGTGGCGGGTGCGCCTTAACGGCTGGCTGGGACATG
The DNA here is from genome assembly GCA_964455525.1 of uncultured Alphaproteobacteria bacterium. Lineage (GTDB taxonomy): Bacteria > Bacteroidota > Ignavibacteria > OLB7 > OLB7 > JAFDZV01. The sequence continues at coordinate 23,247 of CAYVWR010000001.1, read as the reverse complement.
TGGGCCTTGTGCATCAGTTGCGCGACGGCATCCTCTATACCATCGAAGGGAATAAAAGCTCCAGGGTGCAGGGCTTCACCTATGTCTTTTCCCGCGTGCAGCGGCAGCTTGGCTTTGGGCACCTGCCCGATGAAGAATAGCGCACGGTAGCTCACCTGCGTGCGGCCCATACACGGGCTTTCTGGCGTCTCCGGTAAAATCGGGGAATGCGGGAAGCCCGTGATGCGTTTCGGGGCCGGGCGATGGTTCGCCTGGGGGGGGATGGCGGTCCGGCACCAACTCGACCCTGTGTGCCGGAGCCGTGGCGATGCCACACGACGCCGGCTCCCTGCTTCCGGGCGTTCCCTGGCTTCCGGGGTGGATAGGGCGCCGTCCCACGCTGAAATTTTCCTGATGGGAAATCTTCCCTCCCTTCTATCCGTCTTCGCCCATGATATGAGCCATAAGTTCCTTCTGTTTCTTGCACAAGCGTCCTTTGTTGTAGCGCTGAGCATCTTTCATGTGGTCGCGGCCCGGCTTGCGATACGGCGGCTGCGCCCGGCGCATCGCACGCTTCGGCGCTGGGCCGCTCTGTTCCTGGGGCTTCTGATCCTGGTGCTGGATCTTCCCTTGATCCATGCGTTTGTCGTCTACAAGATCTTTCACCCTCTGATTCTGGACCAGTTGATGCACTTCTGGGCAAGCGTCTTTATAGCTCTGCATGCAAATGCACTCATCTTTGGCAGTATGCTTGTGCTCGGCCGATATATCGGCCGTCCATTGAAGCGGCTCTTCGGCCGATTGCGCGGGATGGGGCGGCCGGCCGATCCCGGCCCGGCGGCTTCGGCATCGGTCCCGGTGGTGCCGTCTTCCATGCCGGTTCCGGCAGCCGCCGCAGAGGGGATAACGCCGCCGGTTCACCTGGTGATGCCGCCGCGCCGCCGTTTCCTCTATACGGCCGGGATGGCTGCGGCCGGGTATGCCACCAGCGCCTCCACGCTCTCGGCGCTCCAGGCGGGGCGGGAGCATCTTGTGGAGCGTGTGGTGATCCGTGTTCCCAATCTCCCGGTGGGGCTGAAGGGGACCACGATCGCCCTTATCTCCGATGTGCACTCCTCGGTCTTTATGACACGCCAGGATATGGAGCGCTATGTGGATGCGCTGAACGCGCTCAAGGCCGATGTGGCATTGGTGACGGGGGACTTCGTCAACAGCAAGCTGGAGGAGGTCTATCCGTTTGCCGAGGCGTTCAGCCGATTGCAGGCCCCGCTCGGCGTCTACGGGGTCACCGGCAATCACGACTACTATACCGGCGCCATCGAAACCGTGGCAAAGGAGGTGGAGCAGGCAGGGATACAGCTGATCAGAAACACCAATGTGACCGTGGAAAAAAAAGGCGAAAAGCTGTGGCTGCTCGGCATGGACGATGCGAGCATCTATGATGTAAAGCCGTATCTTGAGACCGGGAAGAGCCAGACGGGGACCATCGAAAATCTGTTGCGTGGAGTTCCGGATGGGGCGCCGAGCATCTTCCTCTGCCACAAACCCTATCCATTCGAGGAATACAGCGCGCTCGGGGTTGATGTCATGATAAGCGGGCATACCCATGGCGGCCAGGTTGTGCTGGCGCAGCTCGATAACGTCAATCTATCCTTTGCGGCTCTTGCCTCGCGCTATATCGCCGGGCTTTACAAGGCGCGGTCCAACCCCAGGGCGCAGTTGTATGTGACGCGCGGCGTGGGAACGGTTGGGCTTCCGCTTCGAGTGAACTGCCCGCCGGAGATCACCCATATCGTGCTGGTCTGAACCGCCGCCCGGAGTCGGCTGGTTCCGATCTGCCGCCGTGAATTCGTACCTGAATCATCGAACGACTATCAATGATCCGATCTCTTTCACAGTTGCGCCCGGGCATCGGCAGGCCATATCCTGGCACGATGCCCTCCGTTCGTACGGCCCTCTTCCTTGTGCTGATGCTGGTTGCCTCGGCAGGTGCATCGGGACAGCAGGGAACTGCACCCCGGCCGGTTCCAGAGGATGCGCTTGCCATTATTACCGCAGAACGCTCGAAACAGCATATCGATCTGCTCGCCTCCGACCAGATGATGGGGCGGAACACCCCGAGCCTGGAGCTTGATAGCGCCGCCCGCTATATCGCCGGGCATTTCAAGGCGTTCGGTCTGGAGCCGGTTAATGGCTCCTATTATAACGAGTACAAGCTGAAACGGGTGGATCTCGGGAGCGCAACCAGCCTGAAGGTCAACGGCAAGGCCTTCGATCTGAAGACCGGCTTTATCCCGTTCGATTTCACCACGGCCGGGAATGTTGCTGCCAGCGTCGTCTTCGTGGGATATGGGATCTCGCGCCCGGAGATCGGCTTTGATGAATATGCCGGCATGGATGTGCAGGGGAAGATCGTCCTGGTGATCTCCGGCGAGCCTGCTGGCCTTACCTCCCCGAATGCCTCGGCCAATGCCGTCAAGTCAACGCCCTATGCCAAGATGCAGGAGGCCGCACGCCGTGGCGCTGTGGGGGTTCTCATCCTCCAGAACCCCGCCAAGTCCCGGGTGCTGCGCCCGTACGGCTACCCCTGGCGTGCTCTATACCCGAACCTTGGCGAAGGGGCCATGCCGATCAAGCTCGACCTTCCGCTGAGCGATCCGGGGCTTCCCTCGGTGGGGATCGGCGGCGACGTTGCAAAGGCGATCTTCGGTATGTCGCAGGATCGGATCGCCGCGCTTGTGCGCTCGATAGATTCCACACAGCAACCGGTATCGCGACCGTTGAAGGGGGAGGTGGAACTGAACGTGGCGATCGAGAAGACCACCATCCCTGCGCGTAACGTGGTTGGCATGGTGCCTGGGAGGCTGTACCCGGATGAGGTGGTGGTGGTCGGCGCGCATTACGATCATGTTGGCAGCTTTGCCGCCCCGGCCGATGCCAAGGATACATCGCGCAGCCAGATCGATACCATCTACAACGGCGCCGATGACAACGCCAGCGGCACAACCGGGCTTCTGATGGTCGCCGAGGCGTTCGGCGCGCTTTCGCCGGAGCAGCGCCCGGCGCGCAGCATCCTCGTTATCGCGTTCAGCGGGGAGGAGAAGGGGCTGTTCGGATCGCGTGCCTATGTGGCGGCCCCTCTTGTTCCATACGAAAAAACCGTTGCCATGCTGAACATGGATATGATCGGAAGAAATAATCCCGATTCGGTGTCGGTTGCCGGCAAATCACGGTCGCCGGAACTTGCGGCAATGGGGGAGGAGGCAAACCGTGCCGAGCCTATGACGATGGCCTACGATCTGGAGGATATGTTCTTCAGAAGCGATCAGGCCAGCTTTGCCGCAAAGCAGATCCCATCGCTTTTTTTCTCCAGTGGCCTGCATCCCGATTATCACCAGGTGAGCGACTCGCCCGACAAGATCGTTCATGGAAAGCTTGCGCATATCGCCCGTCTCTGCTTCAGAACCGCGTGGATCGTGGCGGAATCGCCTGTGCGCCCTATATATGATACGGCCGGGGAGAGCGGGGCACCTCTGTTCGATTGATTAATTCTCGCCGGTTGTGGTGCGCGGGTGTAACTTAGAAGGTCTCCCGGATGTATTTGTTTCATCCGGTGAGCTTGTTACCCGGTGCATCCGGTTCACAATTCCCCATACGGTGCGGGCGTCCTTTCTGGGCGTTCGGCACCAACTTGTAGTATTAGGACACATATAACCTATTTGGAATGAAGAGGACACTATTTCTCGGTATAGCTCTCTCGGTGCTTGCCAGCAGCGTGCTCGTCGCTCAGGACAAGATCACCGTCAAGGGGGGCAGCAAGTTCGCCTATGCCCTCTCTTCGGAGATGTCCATGACCCAGGCGATGGCCGGTCAGGAGATGAGCGTTGAAACCAACTCGAACGGAACCGTTCAGGTGGTGGCCACCAAGGTTGGCAAGGACCGTATTGATTGGAGCTATGGCGTCTCCAATCTGAAGGTGCGTGTTTCCGGCGATATGTTGCCGAACGGTGGTCAGGACACCACGCTTTCGATGGAGCCGGTCAACTTCGTGACGGATCTGAAGGGAACGGTTCTGGAGGCCGGGAAGCTCTCCGAGGCGATGCAGATGCTCGGCTCCGGGATGCAGGAGATGTCGGCCAAGCAGATGTTCTCCCCTGCGCTTGTGCGCTCGGCGAAGATTGGCGATACCTGGGAGATCGCCGAAAGCGATACCGTGCAGAACCCGGCAATGGGGGGCGCCGTGATCGTGATAGACCGTACGACGAAGTATACCTTCGATGGCACCGTCGATACGCTGAAAACCAAGGCGGCACGGATTTATGCCGAGGTGACATCGATGACAATTCATGGTTCCGGCGATATGATGGGCGCCGAGATAAAGATCGATGGCGATGGCTCCTCCAGCGTCACCAGCTATTACTCCACCAAGGATGGCCTTCTGCTGGCCGCTACCGGCGACAACGAGACCGCCATGCGTATGGCGCTGACCGGACAGATGGAGATGGTGATCCCGATGACCCTCAGGATGAAGTCCACGATGGTTCGCCAGTGATAGCGATGGCAGGGCCGGATCTCCGGCGTGCCGCGACGATGCAGCAATGATACGGGCCAGCAGCCGAAGCGTCGTGCTCGGCCCTGGCCCGTCATGTTGCACGACCTTCCCCAGCCAGTTCCTATAACCCGTGACCCCGCAATTGATGATGGTACGTTACGTTCTTCCCTTCCTCGCCATCGTTGCCGCACTGGCGATGGCCTGCTCCCCGGCATTGGCGCAGGATGATGATGTGCAGCTTGATACCGTCCATGTCAGCTATGAACTCAAGCAGGGACAGGTGCTTACCTATCGCGTGATCTCGTATGATTCCATCATGATCTACGATGTGAAGTGGCGTACCCTGGCCCGTGAACGGGTGGAGATCATCACCTACCAGTGCGATTCGGTGCTGCGCGATGGGTATATCGTGACGGTGACCACGCAGGAGTATGGCGCCACCGAGAAGCTTGATACGCTCCCCCCGGTGGTGCGTACCGATCATCCGTGGGTGGATCGGCCCATCAGATTTCTGATGGATCGTGCCGGACGCCGTGTGGATCTGGTTGCAGGGGATACCGTGGTTGGCAATGCTCCCGGCGGGCCGTTCGCTCCGGCTCTTCTGCCCCATGTTGGCTCCGGGGAGATGTTCATCGGACAATCCGGGACGTTCGGCAACGAGCAGTGGCTTACCGATAACAGCTTTCCGCCGATCTGGTGGAGCGGTGGCAGCTTCCGGCTTATCCCGAGGCGCCTGGATACGCTGGGGCACAAGGGCGTGCTGGAGGTTGGCCTGACCGATGTGGCAAATCTGACCCATCAGGTGCCCGGCAACCCGAACAACCCGGTGACGAGGACCGTGGTCAATGGCGGCGGCGAGTATTATTTCGCCCCGGATCTGGGATATCCGGTCGGGGGAACCTATTCCCAGATCGCACGCTTTACGATGGAGTTCCCGGATGGCAAAACCGTGGATGGCCGCCATCTGACAAGCATGTCCTACGAACTTATGGAGAACCCGTAGACGATATGAGAGTGCGCCACCTCTTTGCCCTTATCCCGCCTGCGATAGCGCCTGCGATAGCGCCTGCCGGCGTACGCCGCGCAGCTATCACGGCGCTGCTCGCTCTTCTCTGTGCCGCTTCGGTGCTTGCACAGGAGCAGGGACGATATGGGCATTACGATGTCTATGATCCCGATCTGCCTCCGCGTGCCGAGTACGCCGCACGCCGCGCCGCGGTGCTGCAACGCCTTGATTCCAATGCGGCAATGCTTGTGCGTGCCGCCGAGGTGGAAACCCGTTCCAACGATGTGCGCTTCGAGTATCGCCAGCGCAACAGCATGCTCTATCTGAGCGGCATACCGGAGGCCGGGAGCGCCCTTCTGCTTGTGCCACGCGGCATCAGCATCGCAGGGCAATGGGCAACGGAGGTCCTCTTCGTGGCCGAACGCAACCCCACCATGGAGGTCTGGGCCGGAGTCCGAATGGGGATGGATGTGGCCTCGTCGGTGAGCGGCGTCGCCGTGGTGCTCCCGTATGCCAGGCTTGGCCCGGTGCTCGATTCGCTCCTTCCATTGCTCGGCACGCTCTATTATGATGCATGGCTGCATGGCTTCGAGACGGAGCCGCTGACCGGAACCACCTATGTCTGGGATAGAGAGATGCGGAAGGTGCTCGCCGGAAAGGGGCGCATGGTGCAGATAAAGGAGGTTGGCGGGATACTGAACGAGCTTCGGGCGATCAAGTCGCCCGTGGAGCAGGCATTGATCCGAAAGGCGGTTGAGATCACCGTGCAGGGACATCTGGAGACGATCCGTGGCGCCCGCCAGGGTATGCACGAGTATGAGCTGGAGGCGATCATGGAGTATGCGTTCCGGCGCCTTGGCTCGCAAAGCCCTGGATATCCCAGCATTGTAGGCTCCGGGCCGAACGCCTGCATTCTCCATTACGAGACGAACCGGCGCATGACCGTTCCTGGCGATCTGGTGGTGATGGATTGCGGCGCCGAATACCACGGCTACACCGCCGACATCACCCGTACCATCCCGATCAGCGGACGGTTTACGCCGGAACAGCGCGCCATCTACGATCTGGTCCTGAAGGCACAGCAGGAGGCGATCGCCGTCTGCCGTCCCGGCAATCATTTCAGGCTGCCCCATCGCCAGGCGGTGGATGTGATCGGCGCCGGCCTGGTGCGGCTCGGCATCCTGAAGGATGAGCAGGACTACACGACATATTTTATGCATGGCACATCGCATTACCTCGGCCTGGATGTGCACGATGTCGGCAATACCAATGGCACGCTGAAGCCGGGTATGGTCCTGACGGTAGAGCCTGGGATCTATATTCCCGCCGGAAGCGATTGCGACCCGAAATGGTGGAACATCGGCGTGCGGATCGAGGACGATATCCTGGTGGCCGAGGATGGGCCGGTAAACCTGTCGCAGGAGCTTCCGCGTTCCGCCGAGGAGATCGAGCGGTTGATGCAGGGGGAGTAGCAGACCGGGGGCCAGGCCCGATCCGCCATCCGATCCCGGCCCGTTCCTACCCGGCATTCCTGCCCCGCTGCCACACACATGTTGCGCCCGTGCGCGATGCATTCAGTACGAGCCGGAATCCATAGCATGAAGAAGATCTATCTTATCGACGCCTACAACGTCCTGCACTCATCCCCCGATCTGAAGCGGACGCTGAACTCGTTCGGGATCGAGCGGGCGCGGCTCGATCTGCTGAGCGCGATCGCGGTGTTTGCCGAGCAGAGGAATATCGACTGTATCGTCGTGTTCGATGGTGTTGTGGAGCCAGGCCAGGGGAGCGCACGGGTACGAGTGGTTTCCAGCCACGGCAGGAGCGCCGACGATCTGATACGGGAGCAGGCGCGGCTGCATGGGCGTGCGCTGGCCGTGGTCTCCAACGATCTGGAGATCATCGCCACGGCCCGTGTGAATCTGGCGGCAATCGTGCCATCGAAGGCATTTGTTGCGGAGTTGAACATCGGCGCGCATGCGCGATCGGCTTCCCCTCCAAGCGACGGCTCGGCCCGTCCGCATCGGATCGCCGAACTGCGGGAACGATCGGAGAAGCCGGGATCGGTCTCCGATGATGATATCGACGAATGGAAGCGGCTGTTCGGGGCGTAGTACAGCGGGGGCCGTGTGCCTGGCGCCCCTGCTGTAACTGTTCCGGGCTGCCGGTTGATACCGGCTTGGCGCTTCGGGGCCGCCAGCGCTGGCGGCCCCGAAGCGTTTACGGCACTATCCAGACGCGGCGCGCCTTCAGCCGGTGCTGCAACAGGTTCGCCACCCCTTTCAGGCTGTATTCCACGCCATAGCTCGCCTTCAGCCATCCCTGAATCTCGTTTAAGCTTGCCATGTTGCCAGCCTTGAGCTGGTGGCGCAGTTCCTCAAGAACCTCCTGGTTCACACGTGCGCGCGGCTCGTCGCCCGAGGTGTGAAGCAATGCGTCGATCCCTTCGGTATGATACACTTTCAGCCAGCGGTGCACGCTCCGTTCGGAACAGCCCAGGCGCGACCCTACATCGCTGAGCGACCGGGATGGTTGCTCCTTCAACAGCCGCAACATTCTGATTCTGGACTCCTGGTGTGTGCCCTGGTATTTCTTCTCCAGAGCAAGGATCGTTTCCAGAGGCTCGATAATCTGGTCTTGTCTCTTTCTGGGCATAATGATCACAGTGTATGGGTTACTCGGGGGGTAACATCCTAAACGCTGGTGGAGAAACTTTTGTTATCGGCCAACGATCACCATGCCGTTTCCTGCAAGAAGGCTCAGCATCCTGATGCGGTTTTCTTGCGCCTCGCCGTGATGGAACTGTTCAAGAGTCTCGATGATCTCAAGATTCTCTTCGGTCTGGGTTGTGTTTTCCCGTTGCATAATGAAATCCTGTTCGGTTGGGTTCTGGGATGTGAACGGATTGATGAATTCGATTCGGACCTCGAGGGGACACTCGGGTTGATGACTGTGGCTCGCAACACTCATCAACTCCGAAGATACTGCGGCGAATCGAAGCATACATTGCCAATTGAGCGTACTGGAGAGCTTTTTCCAGCGAATCGGCTCTTGACTTTGCCAACGTTATCCAAAAGGGAGGAGGCCGTATCCCCCTCCCCAGGGAGATCTGCTCTGCCGTGCCCCTGTTCCGGTGCCCTGGGGGCTGTGCCGGAGCCGGGCGCTCTGGCACAGCTATAAACCGGTTGGTATCCTGCCGGGAGCCTACAGAAGCCCCGGAGAGGCCTGCTGCGGGCAGGTTGGCTCGCATGCTTGGCCAGGCTGGCCGCTGCATATGGCGGTGTTGGTATACGGCACACGGGTCACGTTCAACGTGGAGTTGGTTGGGGCCTTGCAGACCGCATACTCCCAGATGTTCTCCCCGGTTGAGCAGGCGGCAATGGTCGTGAGAGCGCCAAGCCACTGGCGTGTGACACACGATGCGGAGTACACCTTGGTGCGCACCGGCACCAGGCAATCGGTGGAGTAGGGGGTATAGCCGAGCAGCGTGCCCTGCCGTACTATTTCCTGCGCCAGAAACTCGAAAACCTTGTCGGTCGGGATGCTATTGATGAAGTCGTTGTCGCCGCTGAATCGGATCGAGTCCGGGTCGAGCAGATAACCGGGATTGCTGTTGAGGATGACGAATTGGCCAACTGCGATAATAACGGTATTATCCATGGCTTGTGTCGAATAAAACGTGCCATCCGGGGCTTTTCCAACGTGCACCTGAACCGGGAATGTCTGTCCGGTAGTGGCCGGGGCAGCAACGGTTGCCTGGGCGGCCGTTTGCGCCGAGGCGCCGCCGATGAGAAGTGCGAGGAGGGAGAGAACTGTCAGCGCGAGTTTCATTATCGTATGTCTGAAAGAGAATGTACGGTTGGACCCGAAGGGGGGGATCGCTGCGAGAACGCCGGGTATGGCGTGGCTCGCAGGAACCGGTACAAACTTCGTCTCTTGGCAGACCCGATGGCAATGGCACTTTTGGGGAGGGGGGAAGAAGACGGATGCCCTGAGTATCAGACCTCCTTGAGGTTCAGGCGGGGGGTAAAATATTTGGCGAACAATTCGGTATAACTACGGGTGCCGGTTTTCCGGTGCACCGAGCTGAGATGTTTTTTGATGGCATCCTCCGTGATGTTCAATTTGTCGGCTATCTCCTTGTAGGCATGCCCAAGCAGGCGGAACGTAACCACACGGCGCTCCTGCATGGTAAGGCCACCATCGCGCATCATCTCTTCCAACGCGTCGTGAAGCAGCCTGTCGGCCGGATGGGCATAGTTGTGGCGGGCCACCAGATCGGAGAGCATATACACGATAAACGGCTCCAGCAGGGCCACCATATCGCGTGTACGCTGGCTGATCGGGGTTTTTGTACGGTCGCGCCAGAGGAAGATCGCTCCAAGCCAAGTGTTGCGATAGTAATAATCGTAGGTGACCGGCGTATGGTGCTCATCCAGTCTCACCCCCTGTGTTTGAAGGTTCTCCAGGATACGTTGTGAGGGATCCTCGCTGTTATTGTGTGAGGCCACGGAGATGCCTTCCTTTCCGACGGTGGCATCTACGGTAATCATTACCTGCTGTCCTTTAGTCTGAGTCTGCTCCACTACTGGTGGTTCGGCCATCAGGTCACATCGAATGTTGATGTAGAGGGAGACGCGATCGACATCACCAAGGAACTTCATCAATGCTTCGCGATAGCCATCCACAGCCTTCTGGGTATCGCTTGTAAGCGGCAAACGGTTCAAAAAATGAACTACCTTGTCAGGAATAACCGTAGTGTCGGTTGCCGTTTTTGGGCTTTTAACCGCGTTCATCCGCACCTCATTGCTCCGCACTTCCCCTCCACGAGCCTCATCTCCCTCTGGAACAAGCCAGACCCGCTTCGCTTTCAGCCGCCGTTGTAACAGATTGGCAACACCTTTTAAACTGTACTGCACGCCAAAACGTTGTTCCAGCCAGCTCTGCACATCGTTCAGGGTGGAAAGCTCACCCACACGAAGCTGTGCTGCCAGTTCCTCGATCTCGTCGCGCCCTATCCGGTTGCTCTGTGCCGTGTTCTTCCGTCTGCTCCCCAGCACGGCGTTGATGCCCTGCTCCAGATACAGGTTCCACCAGCGGTAGACGCTCCGCTCCGAACATCCCGCAAGGCTGGCAGCATGTTCTATGGTGCGGTTTGCATCCTCCTTGAGCAGCCGCAGCACTTTTATGCGTGCCCCCTCAGGCTCGCCACGGTAGTGCTGTTCAAGCCGGGCAAGATGCTCCAAGCTTTCCTGTATCTGAACGCTACGCTGTCGGGACATACAGTGACCAAGGGATATCGACGTGAAACAAGGCGCGAGGCAGGTGTTGGGTGCTCGCGTGGGTTTACGAGAGGAGCGTGCCTCTGCCATCCATGCCACCCAAGGCGATTGGGGCATGTTCTGGCCGACATGCCGTGCCCTGCCCGTGATAGCACCCGGTCTGTTCAGGTGTGGCCGGGATCTTCCGCATCTTCCAGGGGATTGGCGCTGCCGTAACAGGGGAATGCAGCGCATACGGGGCAGGGTGGACGGGCTTATGGCTTCAACAGAGGTATCATCGCGCAATCTGGACCAAGGACCGGGGAATATACAATGTGCTCCCGTGCACATCAATTCTTTGTTGTGAAGAACGGATGGTCCTGCTGGCCCGAAGCTTGATAGAGATCCATTGACAACATCGTTCAACTCATCGTTCGAGAGGTCTATGAACAAGGGATCGGAAACATTTGCGCGGCGTGCGCTTGTGGCGGTGGCCATCACCCTGCTGTTTGTTCTGCTTGCCCTTCTTCTCTGGCAGGCCGCACAGGTTCTTCTGATTCTGTTTGCCGGGGTGCTGCTCGCCGTGCTGCTGAACACGCTAAGCGAGTGGGTGCACGAGAGAACCCGTATTCCCTATGGCTGGAGCCTGACGCTAGTTGTGCTGCTGCTGGCGGGGGGGCTGGTTCTAAGCTTTGTGCTGCTGGCCCCGAGCGTCGGGGAACAGATGACTGAGTTGACGAAAACACTCCCTGCTTCAGTGCAACAACTTCGTGAGAATCTGGCGCACTACGGGTGGGGACGCTGGGTGTTGCAGCATATCCCGGAGATGAACGAGATGGTGCCGGATGGCGGCGCGGTGGTCACCAAGGTGTCGGGCATCTTCTCCTCCACGCTCGGCATTATCGTCGATGCGGCGCTGGTGCTGTTTGTGGGGGTCTACTGTGCCGCCGAGCCGAAACTGTACATCGAGGGGATTATCAAGCTGGTCCCCATCCGGCGGCGGCGGCGTGCGCAGGAGGTGTTTAATGTGCTCGGATATACGCTGAAATGGTGGCTGATCGGCCGTATCCTCTCGATGATCCTGGTGGGGGTGGTGACGGCGCTTGGGCTGTGGCTGCTTGGTATGCCGCTGGCGCTGGCATTTGGCCTGCTTGCGGCGCTTCTCGACTTTATCCCGAACATCGGCCCCATCCTTGCGGCGCTCCCGGCAGTGCTCCTTGGTTTTACCCAGGGGAGCGATCAGGCGTTGTATGTTATCCTGCTCTATTTCGGGGTGCAATCGTGCGAGGGCTTCCTGCTCACGCCGCTTGTGGAGCGCCGGACCATCTCCATGCCGCCGGTGCTTGTGCTGCTGGGGCAGGTGGTGCTCGGCATCGTTGCCGGTGGCCTGGGAGTGGCGCTTGCCTCCCCGCTGATGGCGGTGGGGCTTGTGCTGCTGAAGATGCTCTATGTGGAGGATATCCTGGACGATGAGGTGCATGTGGCCGGTGAGGAGGGGGAGAGCGACGAGAAGGCGCGGAGCAACGATGATGAACCGCAGGCGAAGGCGCAGCCCTCCATCACCGGCGGCATCCGTCCCGATCCGGCGGGCTGATGCCGGTGCAGGGGGAGGCGATGCGCCCCCCTGCGTGGAGCGCGAGGCATGTGCCGCATGGAGGGGGTATAGCAGCCATGTGCTACCACAGCAGATGCCCATGAGTGGTGCGGATGGCCATCGGCTGCTCGCTCTGGGTTGTTCTACCACGCCGTCTGGCCTTTCCTGGTGAGTGTGTTATTGCTGAGAGCCAGAGATCATCGGGAAGATCCCGGTGTGGCAGCAGATAGCGCATAAAAAGTTCCCGGACGTTGCGCGCCCCTGCCTTTCGGAGTATGCGTGCGATATGTTTTTTGACAGCGTTCTCGGAGACCGTAAGCTTATCGGCGATGATTTTGATCTGCAAGCCCATTAATCGGAGCGATAGTATCTCCTTCTCTCGCGGAGTAAGGCAGAGATGTCCGATGAAACCTAATAGGATCGTGGTAAACATCCTGTTGCCTGGGGCCAGATAGGCTTCTCGGGTCACCCTACTGGATAATGCAACTATAAAGAAGGGGCGGAGTTGCTCGACGGTTTCCAACGTTTGTGAGGAGATTGGGGTGGCTCCCCGTCGCCGGAAGAGAATGATAGTGCCAAGGTGTTCTGCCGGTGGCATGAAATACAGGAATGTATGCGGTTCCTGATACTCATGAAAGGGGAATCCACCCTGCTCCATATGGTGTAGGTAGGCATCGGAGAGTTTTTGGTTGTTGGTATCGACGGCCGTCAGCGTGAGATTATCGGGGCGTTCATCCAGGCGGCCCTGTGCGATAAGAATTCCTGGCACCGTTACGGTCTCGGGTGGCATTATGGTATCAGGTAACGTTACGGTATCGGATAGAGGGCATGTAGTATTGACGAACAGCGCAAGTCTATCTACATCATATAAGAGCTGTTCCAATGCGGTTTTAAACGAGATGACCCACTCCATCGATTGTTGCTCTACCGGCAGGCTATTCATAAAGCGGAGCAGATGTGGTGGTATCGGAAGCCCTGCCGCTGAGTCCGCCATATTCTGTTTATCAACTGTGCTGAACCTGGTCATGCTCGTTCTATTTCGTACGTGGGGATGCCTGTTCGTTGCTGCCATCCCGGTTTTTTGTTCGGCTACCATTTCATCACGATCGGCTCTGCATCCTTTCGGGCGTTGTCCGGCACGGCCACGGGCGGCTGCTGTGGCTCCATAGTGTTCGCCGGGGGCTGTGGGGTGGGGAGGGGCGTGCGGCGACAGGAAGCCCAGGCTCCGGCACACTATGCCGTATGAAAAGTTCCCGGATGTTTTACGCTCGCCCTGCGGATAAAGGTGCGATATGCTTCCAGACGCCATCCTGCGATAGTTCCAGCCGTGCCGCAACGTCCTTGATAGGTTTTCCCGCCATCCTTCGTGCCACTATCTGGTGCTGGCGCCGGGCAGGCGAAGCTGCTGGCTGATATCCCCCACATGCGATACCATACGGAGCAGGGGGCGGCATCCGCTTCCGGCACCCTGCATGTTCCCTGTGCCTGCCCGGAACACCTGCGGCCAGGAAAGGGGCGGCGGGATGCTCTCAGCGACCATCACAACCCGATCGGCATCACCTCCGGTGCTGTCTGCTGTCGTGCCATTGCTCTGCGTTCCCTGTTGTCGTGCATCGGCATGGCGGCGAGTTCTGCCATTGCCTTTGTTCAGCCTGGTGCTCCCGAGCGGCTCGGGCCGTGGAAGTCGCGTAACATCGCTACCAGCATGAAGCCGGGGGAGTACATAAAGGTGTACATGGCAGGTCCGGTTTCTGCCACAATTCTCCCGGCTATCCACCTTTGTGTACTGGTACAGCGCGGTGTGGAAGGCGAAGTTGCCTCCGGCTGATGCACTGCCGTCTGGGGCGAGCCTCGGCTGCACAAGGAGAAAGGGGTGGGCGCAAAACTGTATGGTGTGTCGGCCTAACGGCCGCCACGCGGCGCGTGGCGGCAACATTGTGGGGGCACAGAACGCTCCCATCGCGCCGCGATATATGCCCTCCCCTGATTCTGGTCCTCCCCTCCAGCGCGTGGTCGGCACGCGGCCCGGCATCCCGGAAGTGGACCGGGATGTGCGGTGCCGCGCCGCCACGCCTGCTGAGATATCGGTTGTATGGGGATGAGCTGTGGCCGTTGCTGCATCTCCTCTCATCTGCTCGCGTGCCACCCAGCACGCAAAGGCGCACAGCATTGCGTCTCGTTCACACTCTACTGCTCAACACGTTCAAGGAGGTTGTATGCACCATCCACGATGGCTTGTGCCCGCGCTGATCGCTCTCCTGCTGGGAACGATCGCGACGGCATCAGGCCAGATTGGGCCGGCTGAGCCTGGTCCACCGGCACAACCCGATGCGGGGGGCGAACAGATCCTCTTCATCGGTTCGATCAATGCCGATTGTTTTGCCGATACCGTGCTCGGATCGAGGGTCGGCGAGGCTCCCGGATACCTGCCACGACGTATCCTCTGGGGGATTCCGCACAACACAGGTGATGGCGGGGGGAGCGATCCGGCATGTTCCGGCGGCACACCGTCCGGCAGGAAGGTTCGCCAGACCGTGCTGAGTTATGCGTCGGAACAGATCCAGGGCGGCTCGGTGGCCTTCCAGCACCGTACTGCCGATTCTCTGGCCGATATCGTGATCCATATGCGATGGAAGGCCGGGCGGCAGGGAGTTGCCGGGCAACCGGAGGGAGGGGAAGGCGGGGGCTTTCGATCGGTTGTGGTGGTTGGCCAGTATGGATTGGATTCCATTCCGGTGATAGATATCGGCACAATCCGCGGGTTTCAGGCATGGCCGTTTTGTGCGATGGAACTGCTGGTAGGCTCGGAGCTGACCCACCCGGCAACGCGACCCATTCACGATGATGTAGCCGAGGCCCGCGAAGAGATCCCATTTCCTGTTGGGGAGGGCGAAGTGGTACGCGCTGAACATGCCGATCGGCACCCAGGAATAGCTCCAGTCGTACCCGCTTGCCCGCGGCACCGGCCGGACGGCCGGATCGTCGAGGAGACGACGCCCTATTACAGCAGTCATATCTATTGGAGCGGGGTGGCGGGGGCGCGGTATTTCTTCTCGCCTTCGCTGGCGCTGCATGGCCGGCTTGGGTGGGGGGTATCGGTCTTGTCGGCGGGACTCAACCTCACGCTTTGAATGAGGCTGCCGCAGGCGCGGTTAGAGATGTTTCCGAAGACCGAGCCGCCGCTCCATCTCCTGCATCAGTTCGGACGGCAGGAGATCGAGGGCGCGGGCGAGTTCCATGATGGTGGCGAGCGAGGGCTGGCGCTTCCCCAGTTCGATATAGGCGATGGTGCTGCGCTCCAGATCGGTCAGGGCCGTAAACTCCCGCTGCGAGAGATCGCGTGCGGTGCGTCTCTCGCGGATAATCTCGCCGAAGACTTCCTGCGGATCAGGAACCTTCCGGGCGTCACGCGGTTGTGACTTTCTGCTGCCAGCCATGTGCCGAAGCTATCGGCGGCCCACAAAATCTTTGGACGCATTGAGTCACCGGGCGTAGTTTTGCCTGTTGGCTGGCCCATGTTCGCGCGCTTTCCTGCCTTCACGGGCGCGGCCGCATGCGAAGAACGAGCGGCGGACCGATGGCGGCTGGCCGAGTTCCTTGAAGCGCGGGACGGCCTTCAGCAACGTATCCGGCCCGGCCGGTCGATGGAGCGCGCCGTTTGTGGGTGGCGCGGCAAAGCTCTCCCGGCCGGGCGCTTTTTTGCCGGGGACAGGCAAAAAAGCGGGTGGCAAAGAGGGAAGGCCAAACCGTCAAGCCTGCGGCGGACGAACGGTCCGGGCGCATATGAGAGATCGTCGGTAAAATCTTCATAAAAAAACGGTCGTTGCACTTTTGAGAAAAAATCAAAAAAATCGCAGGATTGTTTTTTGGGATTGCGGCGGCGCGGTCGCCGACAGTATATTGATTTATCATTGCATTCGCACATTATTTACGTGCATTTTCTCAAGCGCAATGGCGATAGAGACGCCATCGTTCCGATCCCGGACGGCTCACCGCACAAGCCGGTCGTTGATCCTTTTTCCTTGTAACCACACCCTCTCCCCCGTTTTTCAACCGGCCCTGTCGCTGGACGTTATTCTGTTGCCCGACATGTAAAACACGACACGATATACGAACCCCCCGATTTACGTTCCATTTCATTCAGGAGTTGTTATGCAACAACACCCACGGGCGCTTTTGCCCGTCACGGTCCTGTGCGCCCTTTGCCTGACGCCCTCCCTCTGGAGCCAGGCTGATTCTTCGCGGCGCGAGCTTGTCCTTTTCATCGGCGCGTTGAATGCCGACGGCTATCCCGACACGGTGCGGGGGGTCAAGACGCCGAGCGGGTATCTGCCCTGCCGAATCCTGTGGGGACGGCCGGCGGCGCATCCCGCAGGCGCGCCCCAGACGCGCATCTTTTATAACGGAAGCCCCTCTGCCGAGGGCGCGGTCAGCTTCCAGAAGGTCAATGCCGATACGCTTGCCGATATGGTGATCCACGTGCGCAGCACGTTCACCGACCAGGGGATCGCGTGCGAGTCCTTGCGGTCCGTCGCGATCTTCGGCCAGCAGGCGCTCGACGCCCTGCCGGTGATCGACATCGGCGACATTGGGCGATTGCAGGCCGAGCCGTTCGTCGCCATGGAACTGGTGCGCGGCGCAGAGTTGGCGGAACCCGCCACGCGCGACCTCTCCGGTACAACGAGCTATCTGCTGGAGCCGGTCGATCTGGTGATCGAGGCGCAGGATTCCACCGCGGAACAGCCCGTCCTGAGGCCCGGCAGCCTGCCGCTTGCCGGTATTTCCGATGCTTCCGGCGGTTCCGGGTCCGCGGTCTCCCTGCGCATCCATCCCAACCCCGCCGAGGCCGCCGTGATGATCGAGGCCGATGGTCTTCGCGATGGGCTGTATCGCCTGATGCTCGTCTCGCTCGATGGATCGCTCCTGCATCGCCAGGACTTCGCGCGCCCGCGCCACGGACGGCTGGCGTGGCCGCTCGACCTGCGCCGGTTCCCGGCCGGCTACTACCTCGTGCGCCTCACCGATGCCGAGGCCGCCGGCGCCGCCGCCGTAAGCGTTTCGTCCACAATCGTCATTACCCGATAATTTTTTCCGCTTTCCTATGAACCTGTTTCTGAAACTCTCTCTGCTCGTGGCGCTGGCCTTGCCGTTGGCAGTGCTCCCGCTGCGCGCACAATACGACCCGAAGGTCTATGACCTGAAAAAAGCACAGGATCTCTACGATGAACGGGGATTCTCCCAGAGTGCCGTCATCTCCGTCGATGGTAAACTCGCCGTCAATAATCAGAATGGCAGCCTTGCCTATTCCTATCCCATCAGTTCCTTTACCTCCGGCGGACACTCCGTCGATGTCTCCCTCAATTATTGCTCCGCCGTACAGTTCACCACCTTCAAGGACTATAATCTTGCCGACCGCCATCGTGGCACCGAGTACAGCGGCTGGTCCAGATTCCATCAGAACAGGCCCGCCTGGATTCTTGGCGTGGCAGGATGGGCCGTCAACGTCATCGCAACCGCTCCCCATTTCCATGCGCACCCAGGGTCGCGCATCTATAATCCCATCATCCAGGACTTCGACGATGCCGACGTACCGTGGGTGATCGATGGCTACGACTTCTCTGGCCGCATGCGCGATTTTGGCGCCGTAGCTCAATCCGAGCACTATCAGGACCTTATCCGCATCCTCCGCGCCGATGGCTCGCTTCTGGAGCTTGTGAACCTCTATATCAAGGACGAGATCAACAACGGCAACCCCGATACCGCCGCCAGACTTTATACCGGCACCTACTTCGTCAACGAGGCCAACAGCCATGGTTATGGCATCGTGGAGTACGACCCTGCCTTTATGCCGGCGACCGTGCGCGACTATCTCGACGACCATGTGCCGGCCAGGGAGCGCCATCCTCTCTTTTCGCGCATCCTGCGGTACTATCCGGGGGACGGCACAGAAGCGGTCTTCCGCGAGCGGGTGGCTCCCTTCGGACTGAGCGCCTTCACCGACGATGAGAACCGTTCCGGTGGGGTCTGGGCACATCCGACGATCTTCTATCTGGAATCTATCAAAAGCAATGGCGGCAGTGTCGTCGAGTTCCAGCGCGCGCGGCATTACCCGCAGTTCGGCGGCCCGCTCGGCACCCTTGACGATCTGACCCGTGGCCGCGCGCTGGTGACCTCGTTCACCGGCCATGAGATCCGCTTCGGGCACAACACGATGATCGTCGAGGCGCTGGGACGCACCACCAAGATCACCTTCGATACGGTCATGCGCAGCGGCACCGCTGCCGCCCACGAGGTGATGCCCTATGCCAACCTCGGCGCGATGTCCCCGATGGTCGATACCTACACCGGCTACAACGAGGGAAATCCCCAGCTTGCCAGGAGTTTCCTGGGGCTTGTGACACGCATCGTCGATCCGCAGGATCGTGTGACGAGCTTCGGCTACCAGAGCTACACCAAACGCTATCGCAATGCCGGGTTCCCGCACAACAACGGCACGGTCACGCTCTCGCTGAAGAATTACCGGCTGGCATCGGTCACCGAGCCTACCGCACGCTATGCGGTGAGCTACTACGGCGCACGCGACGAGATCATCTGGAAGGATGTGGCAGGCTGGGACAGCCCGATGAAGCTCAACAACATGGTCGATTCGGTCACGAAGTACGATGCCGATGGCACGCTGCTGACGAGCGACCGCTACCTGTTCCACGACGCGAACAACCTTGGCCCGGCCTCCTTCAGCGAGCAGATCACGACCGATCACATCGCCGGGCAGTCGGTGCACCGGCAGTTCCGCTACCTGAACTATACGCTCAACAACTACGCGCCGATCCTCTCGCCGGGCCGCCATACCGTGCTGGTCTCGACGACCGAGCATGCAGGGGATCTGGTGAGGCAGACACAGACCTCCTATGCGACCCCGGCAACGATGCCGTCGTGGGGGAGTTCAGGGAACTTCGTGGTGCTGCCGGTCTCGCAGGTGACAAGCGTCAACGGCATCCCGCGCAGCCATCAGGAAATGAGCTACACGCTGGATACGGTGCGCAGGGTCTGGCGCACCGACCATCTCGCCTCGATCTACGGCATGGAGATCCTGCGTACGGTCACCCGGACGCTCAACCCGATGCAGCCATCGGTGGCGCTGCTTGCCGATACCACGACCTATCTGCACCTGCCGCTGCTGGACACGACGATCAGCTACAGGAAGGTCGGCTGGGACAAGCTGAAGAGCCTTGCCAACTTCTTCTACCTGCGCGACACCGTGCGGCATCCCGATGTGGTGGGCCGTCGCTGGGAGGAGGTGATGCTGCGAGCGCCGGTGGCGGTCTTCGATGAAGACGAGGTGAGCGAGCAGGTGCAGGCGCCGCCGGTCTTTGGTCTTCAGGAGCGGTCCTGGCGTACCGATGCAAACGGTGCGGTCACCGGCACGCGGAACGTCTACGTATCGGATATTCTCGACGGCGATCAGCGTGCCCTGCGCGGCAAGCGTGTGGCCGACTCGATCCTTGGCTCCGATGGCAGGAGCCTGCTGAAGGGAACCTACGGCTACCGGCGGGAGTGGACCGGGGAGCTTCCGGCATGGGTGCGCACTGGCGCCGGTGTGGAGACACGCTACGGCTACAACTATTCCTTCTGCGATGATGTGCCGTTCTGGGAGGAATGCGCCTCGCCGCCACCGATCGGCACCGTGGTCGCCAACGATGGCACAAGCCGTCTGGACACGCTGGCGTGGTCGCCGCTTGCGTACTGGTATGGCAAGCCGACGGCCACGCAGCAGACCGTGCGGCGCTACGATGGCAACGGGGAGCTGGTCGCCGACACGCTGCGCAGTTACACCGAGCGGACATACTTCGGCCAGGCATCGGCGACCGTGGAGCCGAACGGATATCTCTCGCGCTATGCCTACGATGCCAATGGCCGTCTGAATGTCGGCTGGCTGCCGCTGGACTTTCCCGGCACCGGCGTGCTCGACACGTTTAGCTACAGCGGTGCCGAGCGCGTGGACCTGTACGGGGTGACGCATCATCAGCGGCGGGTGGACACGATCCATTGCGAGAAAGGGTGGGATGGGGAGCAGGAATATGTGGTCTCGACGGTGATCCCCGGCCCGGTGGAACACACGGTGAACCACGACACGCTGGTGGCGTCGCTGCCGCTGACGCGTGTGCCGGAGTGCCCGCCGCTGCCGCCGCCGCCATCGGAGAAGAGCACGAAGCCCACCGGGAGCGATCGCCAGATGCAACAGGCCTACGAGCGGTGGCTGCCGTATGAGGAGTACACCGGCTCCAGCGGCTACGTTGGTGTGCTGAGCCATGTGATAGATGCCGCAAGCCCGCTGAAGCGTGCCACACGGATTGATAGCATACGCTTCGAGACGATGATTACCGCGGTCGATGGGGAGTGTGTGCACCTGGAGGTGGCCATCGGCACGATCTTCACCAGGACGTTTGTCTTGGGCTGCTCCGATCCGAACCTCCCGCCCGGCGATGGCGATCCTCCACAGGGCCGTGCGAGCAAGGGAGGCAGCAACACAAGCGGGCGGAGCATGCTTGCCGCCGGGATTGCACGCGTTGCTGGCGGGTACACCCTGGTGGTGGATCTCTCGCCGATAGCCGGTCAGCTTGGGTCGTTGCCGGATGGCAGCACGCTTGCCATCGAGCTGCGGGTGAAGACGCCGGGTGCCACCGTGGCGTTCATCAACGGCACCAACGCCGAGGATCTGCGCCCGCGCCTGAACGTCTATGGCACGTACAAGAAGCTCTGGGATCGCGCCGATTACACGGTCGCCTACCAGCACGACGACCGCGTGCTGACGACGACGGTACAGGGGAAGGTGGACGATATGTGGCACACCAGCAACGATCTGGCGGCGCATCATCTATCGGCGCGCCGCAGCACGGGCCGGCATTTTTTTGGCGCGGACTACCGTCTGAAGAAAACCGAGCGCACGGTGATCGAGCCGGATGCGCTTGGTGTGCTCGCAAGCCGCACCGATGTTGCCGAGCAGCGCCACACGGGCCTTGGCGCCCGGCGGGTCGCGATCAATGCCGATGGGGATAGCGTGCAGACGTTCTACGACGCGCTTGGCCGTGTGGTCGAGACGGTGAACCCGGAGGGGGAGAAGACGACGATCGCGTATGTGCAGGGGAAGCCGTCGGCGCTGGGCCTGGACGACGAGGAGTATTACGGCTACTGCGAGGGGACGATCGTCAGCAACGAGATCGGCCTTCGTGTGGCGCAGTTCAGCGATGCGTTTGGCCGTCTTCGGCGCGAGGTGCAGGATTATGGGATGAGCCAATCGAACCTGAACCTGACAACGCAGTACGCATACGACCTGCTGGGCCGTCTGGTGCAGGTTACCAACCCGATGGGGCAGGTGACGCTCTACACGCACGACGAGTTCGGCCGAGTCAGGAGCAAGACGCACCCGGATCTTGGGACGATCAGCTATGCGTATGATGATCTGGGCAATGTGCGCTTTTCGCAGGATGCGGTGCAGGCCGCGGCGGGGCTGCTGGGGTTCAGCCAGTACGACGATCTGAACCGGCTGACGCTGATGGGGGAAGCCTACATCGACGAGCAGGGGGAGTGCGGCCGTTACAACGAGGATGATCCCGGAAGCGGCGGCTGCGGCGATGGCTCCCGCCTGACCGACCGTCTGGATGGCAATCGCTTGTATGTGCCGGGGGAATGGACGACGGTGACGGCGAACCCGACGCTGGTTGCGCCGGTCTCGGCCGCAACTGTTCCGAGCGTTGCGGATCTTTCGGGCTACCGTGTGAAGGGGTGCCCGCTGGAGGCGGAGCCACGGCTGGATGAGACGACCGCGCCGCGTGGCCCGTTCATCCAGCATCCCACCCGGATGCACACGCCGCACGCCGGCGGATTTCCTGGCGCGCCGCTGGCAGCATTCGAGGATGTGCAGAGCTACCCGGAGCACGCACGGATCGGCGTGCACTACGACCGCCTGCCGCTGCGGCAGGGAGCCGTCTGGGGACACTTCCCCTCGTGGGAGCAGTGGGACCGTCTTGCACCGACCGGGAGCGTTCGCAACCTGAAGGGGCGCGAGGCAGCGGTCGCCTATCGCGATAAAGCCAGCGAGCCGTTCCACTACAGTGTGACCAGCTACGACGAGCGTGGGCGTGTGGAGGCACTGCTGCGCTACACCGAGAACCTCGGCTTTGATGCGGTGTACTACCAGTACAACTCCGCCAACCAGGTGATCGCGCTGACGGTCGCCGATCCGTTGCGGCGGTTTACGACGTGGTATGGGCACGACCATCAGGGCCGTGTCGATAGCGTGTGGTCGCGGCTGGATGGCCCTGGCACCGGTCTTCTGGCCAGCGGCGATGATTTCTCCCGGCAGAGCTTTCCCGGGTACGCCGAGCATGGCGACCGTGTCCCGGAACTCGTATATTGGTACACGAAGACCGATCGCGTTGCCCGCCAGTCCTATCCGTCCATTGATGTTCTGGTAGAGTACGCCTATAACCGCCGCACGTTCCTTGAATCGCTGAGAGCAACCCGCAACGGCTCGCCGGTCTTCTGGCAGCGTCTGGAGTACGATCAGAGCGGCCAGATCACCGCGCAGGAGTACGAGTATGGCGATGGCGGTGCCAAACGCCAGGAGTACGCCTACGACCGTGCCCAACGTCTGAGTTCCTGGGAACTCGACGGTGTGACGACCGGCTACCAGTACGATGAGGTCGGCAGTCGCCAGCAGATGAGCCGGAGCACGGGTGTGATCGAGCCATATACGTATTACCCAGGCAGCAACCGGCTGCTCTCGCGGCAGCGGAAGGGTCTGCTGGGCAACGACACGACGCATCTATACAGCTACAACGCCAACGGCGCTCAG